>NZ_JAXHCD010000001.1:0-4682146 GCF_042466345.1 Jannaschia sp. R86511 | reverse complement strand
CCTGCGGACCGGTTCTTGTCCCGTCCGGTGCGGGATCGCGTCTTTGGGGTCAAGCTTTCGACGACGTGGTTCGGCGGAGCAGGTGCAGACCGAGGCCGGTCGTCGCGGCGACGCCGGGCACATGGGCCAGGGCCCGCCAGCGCCCCCCGCTTGACCAGGAGAGGGCCAGGTCCGCTGCCGGGTTGGCGGACATCAGCAGCAGCACCCACCCGAGGCTGCGGCGCTGCCCCGCACGGTGCAGAGCGATGACGGCAGCGCCGAGCCAGGCGGTCCTGAGCCCGGCGACGCGTCGGAACAGGACGGCCTCGGACACGTTCGGGCCGGCGCCGAACACCGTCGCTGTGCGGTTGGACAGGGTCATGAAGACACCGATGAGCAGCAGCACGGCGGCAACACCGTAGGTCAGCGCGCGGTCCGGCATATGGGGGGTGGAGTCGGACGGGGTGGTCAGTGGGGCGAGCATCTGGACTCCCTCAGTTAGTTAGTAGTAGCCTACCAACTATGAAGCCTTCGGGAGAAGTGATGGATCCGAGTGACCCGGTAGTGGTTGTAGGCGCAGGCCCCGTCGGTGTGACGGCGGCTATCGAGCTTGCTCGCCGTGGGGTCTCGGTCCGGGTAGTCAGCGCGGGGGCAGGGCCGTCGACGACGTCCAAGGCCATGGGCATCCACGCGCGGACGCTTGAGGTCCTGCAGCGCACGGGCGTGAGCGACCGCCTGGTCGGCCTCGGTCTGCCGTTGCACAGCTTCCGGATCCACGACCAGCGCCGCGCCATCGCCGAGCTGCCCTTCGCCGAGGTGCCGTCCGCCTTCCCGTTCGCCCTGTCCCTGGGCCAGGACGTCACCGAGAAGGTGCTCCGGGACCGGCTGCAGGAAGCGGGGGTGGAGGTCGAGTGGGGGACACGGCTGGTCCAGCTGGAGCAGGAGGACGGCACCGTGCGTCTCACGCTGGAGCAGGGCGAGCGTCGCCACGAGGCTCGCGCCTCATGGGTCATCGGCTGCGACGGCGGATCGTCGACGGTGCGACGGTCGAGCGGCATCGCGTTCGAGGGCGAACCGTTCCCGCAGTGGTTCCTCGTCGCCGACCTCCAGGTCGACAGCCCGGTGACGGCCGGGGAGGCCGGCCGCTCGCGGACCAACATGTTCTTCTCCGACGAGGGCGCCACCGCGGTGTTCCCGCTACCCGAACCGGGCCTCTACCGCCTCGCGACCGCCCTGCCGCAGGACGCCGTCCCCGCGATCGACGACGACGAAAGCAGGGGTGGCGGAGGCGACAGGGGTGCGCCGACGGTCGACCTGGCCGCCTTGGAGCAGCTGTGGCAGCGACGCGTCGGGCGTCCGGCCCGCCTGTCAGACCCTCGCTGGATCTCCCCGTTCCAGTTCAACAGCCGGATCGCCGCTTCCTACCGCTCCGGTCGGGTGTTCCTGGCCGGGGACGCCGCCCACGTCCACTCACCGGTCGGCGGACAAGGCATGAACACCGGCATCCAGGACGCGGTCAACCTCACCTGGAAGCTCGCCGCCGTGCTCGAAGGCGCTCCCGAGGGGCTCCTGGACACCTACGAGGCGGAACGCCGGCCCGTGGCCGAAGACGTCCTGCACGACTCCCGCCGCAACGCGGTGATGGCGTCGGCCACCTCGCCCCTGGCCAAGGCGGGTCGATCGCTGGCGTTGCGGACGGTGACCCGCGTGGGCCCGGTCCGGCGCCGCTTCCTGGCCGGCCTGACGATGCTGGCGGTGTCCTACCCGGCCAGCGTCCTGCCAGGTCGCCCTGCACCCACGGGGTCCCGGCCACGTTGGGCCCCCGGGCCCGGCCACCGCGCCCCCGACGGGGACGTGAGCCTGCGCGGCTGCCCCGCTCGCCTGCTGGGGCTGCTCGCCCCGCACGGGCACGCCCTGGTGTCGTTCGACGCCGGCCGGGCCGACCACGACAACAGCCTCGCGGACCTTCTCCCTGAGATCCGGACCGGGCACGACCTCGTCAGCGAGATCCACGTCGTCGTTGTGCGGCGTTACCGAGGCCACGGCAAGAACGAGCAGTCTGGACTCTCGCCCGAGGAGATCACCGAGGTGCTGGACCCCACCGGCCGACTGCACGACACGTACGGCGCCTCGAGACCGGTCATGGTGCTCGTGCGCCCCGACGGGGTCATCGGCTGGCGAGGCCCCCTCGCCCCGTCGGGCCTGCCGCTCCTTCGGGCGGTGACCGACGCATCCCTGCCCCCGGCGCGGGACAGCCACGCGCACCCGCGACGGCTGCCCACCTGATGGCGCGTCCCCGCACGGTGTCCGACGAGCAGATCACCGACGCCACCCGTCGGCTCATCCGCGCCGGTGGCCCGCAGGTCTCGGTCGAGGCGATTGCCGCGGAGGTCGGCGTGTCCGGCCAGGCCGTCCTGAAGCGGTTCGGTTCCAGGAACGCACTCCTCATCCACGCCTTCCAACCTCCGCCGATGCCAGCGTTCCTCAGCACGATCGACGACGGCCCCGACGACCGACCCTTCGCCACCCAGCTCCACGACCTGGCCCGCGACTTGACCGGGCTGTTCGCGACCCAAGCCCAGGACTTCGCCATCCTCCGATGGACCCCGGTAGAGATCAGGGAGTCCCTCATGCCCCCCGGCACCGAACCAGCGCCCGTCGTCGCCGTCCGGCAGGTCACTGCGTGGCTCGAACGCTGCACCACGGCCGGCCACATCAGGCAAGACGTCGACTGCGAGGCCGTCGCCCTCGCGTTCCTCGGCGCCCTCCAGGTACGCGCGGTCTTGGAGTTCGTGACCGGCCGCCCCCCAGGACACGCCGACGACGCGACCTACCTCGCAACGGTCGTCGAGCTGTTCACCCGGGCAACCGCCAGACCGCAGTAGCCGGCCGAGGTGCGCCACCTGGCACGTTCCCAGCGCAGCCACCCACGGGCTGTCGAGCAGAGCCGGCCAGTCCGTCCTGGTCCCCGGTCCACCGCAGGGACCGGGAGACGCGTCCCTAACCTGAGGGCCTCCAACGGGGCGCTCAGAAGGACGTTGTCCCCGTGAGGGGGGCCTGTCCCGGTTGCCGATCCTCAGCCGGTGACGCGCCCGGTCGAGCAGGGGGCGCGCTGCCCCGAGCTGGCATGGCCGCCGGACGGTCTCCGAGGGACGGGATCAGGCGTTCGGCGCCTTCATGGTTCGCTTCCAGAACGCCCGGCAGGGCCCGCACGTCAGCTCCTCGTGCACGGCGTCGAAGGGCACCCCGTGCACTCGAGCACCCGCGCCTCCGGTGCAGGCCAGGACCTGACGGTTGGCGATGTCCACCACGAGATGCGTCGGGGCTTCCCCGTTTCGACCCCAGCGATCCGACGTGCCGATCGTGACCTGCATCCCTAGAGGGTCCTCAATCTTTCCCGCCTTCGTCCATGAGTCCCCGCCGCGTCACCCCACCGGGCTCTCCCGCGGCGTTGGGTGCGTCGTCGGGTGGTCGTGGTTCGTCGAGTGGCCTGAGCGCGACCCGGCGGTGTGTCCCGTCTGGGCGGGTCAGGGCAGCCTGCAGGTCAGCGGGGGGCCCGTTGGAGAACAGTGCTGACACGGCCTGGTCGACGGCGGAGGCGTCGTCGTGGGCCAGTTCGGCGTTCAGCACGGCCACGAGCGTCACTGTCCAGGCGCCCGCCCGGTCGGTCGGTGACGCCGGCGGCTGCGGGACTGGTCGGGGTGCGTCGGTGCGGTGTCCCTGGGGTCGGACGACGACGTCTCCGGTCGCGACGTCAGGCTCGGAGGGGCTGCCCGCGGACGCCGAGGGAGTGCCGGTGACCAGCCTGACAATGACGTCCGCTCCGGAGCGGTCGGCCAGGTGCTGCGCAGCGTTCAGGGCCTCCTGCAGGGCCATCGGCTCGGTGGGCCGCCCGGTCGTGGGGTCAGCGCTTCCCAGCCCGTCCACGACCCATCGTCTGCGTGTCGGCACACCACACCCTAGGAACGAGGCCCCGGTGGCGGTGTCCGCCAGCGTTCCTGGGCGGACTGCCGGCTCATGCCGGTGGCGCGGCCGATGTCGGCCCAGCTGGCCCCGCCGTGGCGGGCCATGGCCACCGCACCGTCCAGACGCGCCCGCGCTGCGGCGACCCCTGCCGCGGCCGCGGCGACGTCGTCGAGGGTCCCGACGGTGAACAGGTGCTCCGTGCGCCACAGGTCGGCCACCACGGCCTCGACGTCCTCCCGGTGAAAGACGTCCTGGACGTCGGCGTCGACGGCGTGGATGCGGCGGGTCTGCAGGTCCTCCAGTGCAGCGGAGGGCACCCTGACGAACTCCGGTCCCAGCCACGTGGCCGTCGAGCCGCTGGAAGAGCTGCAGTGGCAGACAAGGATCCAGCTGGTCACCTCACCGGCCGGGCGGCTCGGGTAGCGCCAGGTCCCGTCGGGGCCCTGCACCTCCGGGCCCACAGCGATGTGGTCGTGGGGGATCCCACCCCCGCTGACGCCGTACCCCCGTTGGCCGTCCTGAAAGACCGGGGCTAGCCAGCCCTCGTGGAGCCCGTCGTCGCTCACCATGCCCACGCCGCTACTATGGCAGGTGTTCCTGCTTAATCATAGGTGACGTCAGGATTTCCTGACATAATGCCGGTTATCGGCGGTGAATAACCGGGAGTTGCATCTAATGCAAGAACTCCCGGCATTCCGCCATGAAGCGGCCGGGTGGGCCCAAGGCGCTGGACTCGAGTGAGCATTACCGAGGTGACGCGACCCCGCGCCAAGCGGTCCACGCCGCCCGTGCCCTAGTTACGTAGTGCTCGATGAGTTGCGCCGACCAGCAGGTCGTTCGCGCAGCGAAGCACGTCACCGCCGAGCAGCGCGCCCGCGTCGTCGAGCCGGCCGCACCTCACCTGCAGGGCCACCTGCTCACCCGGCAGGAGGGTGAGGAGCATGTCGTCGACCACCGCAGCCGGGTCCACCCCGTCGGCCAGCAGCGCGAGGTCCTTCACGAGGCCCGTGGCGGTGACGTCCACCCGGTAGCCGCCCTCCACCGCCGTCACGGTCGCCGTGAACGGGGTGGTGGGCAGGCTCAGGTCGCGGTCCTCGGTGAACCACCAGAACCCCCGCGGGCCCGCGGTGCCGTCGGCCGCCTCCAGGGTGGCCACCAGCAGCTCACCGCGCGGATCCCCCGCGCCCGCCACGTCGCTCGGGACCGCGCCCTCCCAGGTGGAGCGGGCCCCGGTCCGGACCGGCAGCCTCGCCGACGCGAGCTCGTTGCCGTCCAGAGCGAGCCGACGCACGACCAGGTCGGCCTGCACGCCGTCGGCGTCGTCGTTGACGACGACCACGACCAGGTCGTCACCGCGGGGCTGCACGGTGACCAGCCGGTCCGCGTGGGCGTGGCGCAACGCGAACAGCGTGGGCTTGGCCCGCCCGTCGCCGTCCACGGCCGACCACGAGGTCACCGGCCAGCAGTCGTTGAGCTGCCAGACGATGCTGCCGGAGCAGTGCGGGCTCAGCGCGCGCAGGTGCTCCACGGCGGTCCGGACAGCGCGGGCCTGGTTGAGCGACATCGCCCAGTGCCAGTCGCGCATGTCGTCGGGCACGGGCAGGTGCCGGACCAGGCCCCGCTCCAGCTTGCGCTGGCCCTCCATGGCCTTCTGGTGCACGAGCATGCCCGGCGACTCCGGCGTCAGCGGCTCGTCGGACACCGACCGGCGCAACGTCGACCAGGCCGGCGGGCCCTGCCAGCCGAACTCCGACGCGAACCGCGGTCGGTGCGCCCGGTAGGCCAGGTAGTCGCGCTCGTTCCACACGTCCCAGACGTGCGTGAGGCCGTGGGCGTCGTCGTTGGGGTGGCGCACCTCGCCGTCCGGGCCGACCGGGGAGAACGGGCTGCCGGGCACGTAGGGCCGGCCCGGGTCGAGCTCGGCCAGCAGCTCCGGCAGCAGCTGCGAGTAGTACCCCTCGCCCCAGGTCCTGCCGTCGAGGCGGACCTCCCACTCCCAGTCCACGAATCCCCACAGGTTCTCGTTGCCGCCGTTCCACAGCACCAGGCTCGGGTGAGGCGAGAGCCGGGTGACGTTGTCGCGGACCTCGGCGACCACCTCGCTGCGCAGCGGCTCCTCCTCCGCGTAGCAGGCGCACGCGAACAGGAAGTCCTGCCACACGAGCAGGCCGCGCTCGTCGCACTCGTCGTAGAAGTCGTCCGCCTCGTAGATCCCGCCGCCCCAGACGCGAACGAGGTTGACCCCGGCGTCCGCGGCCTGCTCGAGGCGACGCGCGTAGCGGGCCCGGTCGACGCGGTGCGGGAACGCGTCGTCGGGGATCCAGTTGACGCCGCGCACGAAGACCGGTTCGCCGTTGACCAGCAGGGTGAAGCCCGTGCCGGCCTCGTCGGGGGTGCTGCGCCACTCCACGTCTCGGAACCCGACGCGGCCCCGCCAGTCCGCAAGCACCTCACCGCGGCCGCCGACGACCTCGACGACGACGTCGGACAGCGGCTGGTCGCCGTGGCTGCGCGGCCACCAGGGCTGCGCGTCGGGCACGTCGACGTCGAGGTCGACGCTGGTGGCGTCGGTGGGCACCGACACCTGGGCGGAACCGGTCGAACCGGGTCCGGTGACCGACACCCGCACCGTCAGGTCCTCGTCGGCCCCGGGCGCATGCTCCAGGTCGACGGCCACCTGCAGCCGGCCGCCCTCGTCGGCCAGCGACGCCGTCGGCCGCACGCCCGACAGCCGGGCCGTCGACCACTCGACGAGCTCGACGGGCTTCCAGATCCCCGCCGTCACCAGGTCCGGGCCCCAGTCCCAGCCGAAGTTGCAGGCCATCTTGCGGACGGCGTTGTACGGGTGGTGGTTGACGTGCGGGCGGGTACCCAGCGCCAGGGACTGCGCATCGGCGTACCGGACGGCGCTGGCGAACCGAACCGTCAGGGTGTTGGCCCCGGCGACGAGCCGGTCCGTGACGTCCACGACGTGGGTGCGGTGCTGGTTCGCCGCCTCCAGCAGTAGCGCGCCGTTCAGCTCCACGCTCGCCACGGTGTCCAGCCCGTGCCACACCAGCGAACGACGGTCACCCGCCCCGGGGGTCCAGTCGAACATGGCCTCGTAGACCCAATCGGTGAGGCCGATCCAGGCCAGCAGCGACTCGTTGTCGTCCAGGTAGGGGTTCGGGATCAGCCCGGCGGCGAGCAGGCCGGTGTGGACGACGCCTGGCACCGACGCAGGCACGGGGCCAGCGTCGCGGACGTGGTCGGGGACCGGGCCGTCGGCGGGGCGAAGGGTCCAGCCGTCGTGCAGGGACCGAGTGGTGACAGACATGCAGGAGCCTCTCGTCAGATCGATCGTCCGGGCTGCAAAGCCCGGGATGGGGTGGTGTGCTGGGGGCTCAGCCGAGCCGGTGGTCGACGCGGCCCAGAGCGCCGTTGAGCGTCGCGGGGACGCCGTCGTAGGCGGCGGTGAAGCCACCGCCAGGGGACGCGTCGGTGCGGGGGCTCGGTGCGGGGGCGTCCGGTCGTGTCATGGCGATGGCGCCCAGTACGCCCGACATCGATCCCAGCTGGGGTGCGACGAGGTAGGCGTCGACGTCCTCCGCGACGGGGGTGCCGTCCAGTGCGCCGTCGAGCCGGTCCAGGACGCCGCGCCGGATCGCCGGCAGCAGGCCGGGCAGTCCCAGGACACCGCCCCCGATGACGACGCGCTCGGGGGCGACGACGAGGGCGACGGCGGTGACCAGCTGGGCCAGATACCAGGCCTCAAGGGCCACGACGTGGTCGACCTGGTCGCCCAGGTCGTGGGCGGCGCGTCCCGTGCGGGCCCGGATGGCCGGGCCGGACGCGAGCCCCTCGAGGCAGTCCCCGTGGAACGGGCAGGAACCGGCGAAGTCGTCGTCCGGGTGCCGGGTGACGTGCAGGTGGCCCATCTCCGGGTGCAGCTGCCCCCCGAGGACCCGGCCGTGGACGACCGCTCCCCCACCGACCCCGGTACCGACCGTGAGGTAGGCGCTGGAGTCGACGTCGCGGGCTGCGCCCCAGCAGTGCTCGCCGTATGCGGCACCGTTGACGTCGGTGTCCAGACGCGTGGGTACCTCGAACCAGGAGCGGACGGACCCCAGGAGGTCCGTACCTGCCCAGCCCGGCTTGGGAGTCGTCGTGATGCGCCCGTAGGTGGGGGACGTGGGGCGCAGATCGAGCGGCCCGAACGAGGCGATGCCGGCGCGCTGGACCCGGACGTCCTGACGCGGGGCGTCGAAGAACGCGCGGACGCGGGCGAGGGTCTCCCGCGGCGTGGTGGTCGGGACGACGACCGAGTCGACGACGTCGTCGGGCCCGGTGCCGATGGCGCAGACGAACTTGGTCCCGCCTGCCTCGATGCCGGCGGCCACGGGCCGTGGGCTGCTCGTCGCGGCCCCGAGCGAGGTCACCCGCCCCTCTCTTCCGGGCGACCGAGGTGATTCCGTCGTGCGGATGTCCACCTGAACCATCTCCTGATCATGACGACGTTGAGGTGCGGTGGAGAGGCGTTCTGTCACCACGAGGCTCAATACGGGAACGTGCGGGGCAGGCCGCGTCGCGCCTCGAGCTGGCGTTGCAGCAGTTGGTGCCGGTGCCGGGCCAGCTGTTGGTCTACGCCGGGGCCACCGACCTGGACGAGGTCGCGGTGCTCGGTCGGGTCTTGGATCACGTCCCAGAGCCGCTCGGTGCCGTCGGCGTGGACGACGTAGTGATGCGTCGAGGACCGGACCGAGGTCCAGTGCTCGTGCTCGGTCAGCGCAATCTCGAGGCGGTCGAGCCCGCCACCACGCAGTGCCGCGACCAGCGATCGCCCCTGCACCTCAGCAGGAACTGGCACCCCGACCAGTTCGAGCACGGTGGGGACCACGTCGAGGAGCTCCACCACGGTGTCCACCGCCGTCCCCTGGCGGCCCGAGCCGGACGGCCACCGCACGATCAGCGGGACCCGTGACACGGGGTCGTCGGCGGGGTACCCCTTCGCGAGCCTGAGGTGGTCTCCCAGCCACTCACCGTGGTCGGAGAGGAGCACGACCACGGTGCGTTCAGCGCGTCCGATGGCGTGGAGACCGTCCAGGATCCGCCCGATGTGGTGGTCCAGCTCGCTGATCGCGGCGAAGTAGCCGTGACGGATGGCCCGTAGCCGGGCATCGTTCAGTCGTGTCTCGGGCTGGCGCTGCCGCTCGTCGGCGTCCAGTAGTGGCAGCGGCAGGGCGTCTCGGTCGTAGAGCTCGAGGAAGCGACGCGGGACGTAGAACGGCGGGTGCGGGGCGAAGAAGTTGGCGACGCAGAACGACGGCTGCTCGGGGGGCAGGGACGCCAGGTGACCCAGGACGCTGGTGGCGACCCAGGCGCTGTGGGTGAGCGAGTCGTCGGCGCCGAATTCGTGAGGGCCGTCGAAGTCGTCCCTGGGTCCGTCGTCGGGGTGCATGACACCCGGGTCGAGGCCCATCAGCGCCTGGAACTGCGCCGCGGCAGGGGGTAGCCCGATGGAGATCCGGTCGACCGCGTCCGCGTCCACTGACCGGACCCAGGCGCGGTAGTCGTCCTCGTAGACGCCGGGCTCGTCGCACAACCTGAGCACGTCGAATCCGTAGGAGGGATGCGGGGATCTGTGGTCTCGGTTGGCATGCGGGTGGAAGTGCAGTTTGCCGATGTTCGCCGTGCGCCAGCCACGCCGGCCGAGCATCGAGGCAAGCGTCTGCGTGTCCGCGGGAACGGGCACGCCCATCGCAGTGATCCCTAGCGCCGAGGGGTACCGGCCGGTGAGTAGGGAGACCCGACTCGGCATGGACACCGGCGACTGCACCACGGCGTGGTCGAAGTGCACGCCCTCAGCGACGAGCCGGTCAACGTTCGGCGTGAGGGCCGGCGAGCCGAGACAGCCGAGCGCATCCCAGCGCCACTGGTCCGTGTGAATCAGCAGGACGTCCGGAGCCGGCCCGTCGAGGGACTGAGACTTGACCTTCGATGTCACAGGACTTGAGTACCAGCAAGGCGACGTTGCAGGCAAGCGACGGTTTTAGGCCGTCCGTCACCTGGTTGACAACGTCGGACTTTGGGTCCAGTGTCCGGAGTCCACGTACGGAAGAGATTGGAGTCAACGATGATTCGCTCACCGAGGTCGCACCGGGCGGCTGCAGCAGCGGCGGTGGCCGTCGCCCTGACCGCGACGGCCTGCGGTTCGGACGGAGACGACGAGGCCGGCGGCGCAGAGAGCGGCGGCAGCGTCGACACGCTCAGCGTCATGTCCCGGTGGACCGCCGGGACGCCGGAGTACGACCTGCTCCAGTCCGTGATCGAGACGTACACCGAGGAGACGGGCACGGCGGTCGAGGTGATCGACGGCGGCGAGGACATCGACGTCACCTTCGAGACAGCGGTCGCCGCGGGTGAAGCCCCGGACGTCGTCCTCGTCAATCTCTTCGACAAGTCGCTGGGCTGGCTCGACGCCGGGGTGACCGTGCCCGTGGACGACTACCTGACGGAGTGGGGGCTCGACGACCAGATATCCGATCAGGCCATCGAGGAGTGGCGTGTCGGGCAGTCGCCCGACGGCGCCCTCCAGGGCTTCCCGTACTCGGGCTTGAGCTGGCCGGTCTGGTACAACACCGAGCTCCTCTCGGCAGCGGGGATCGATGAGGTGCCTGAAACGGTCGACGAGCTGCTCGCTGCGGCCGAGACTCTGAGTGCCGCCGGTACTCCGCCGATGATCGTGGGAGGCAGCGACTGGTCCGGGCAGAAGCTCTTCTTCCAGGTAATCCAGACCTACACGGACGCAGAGGAGGCTCAGACGCTCTTCAGTGAGGGCGGCTACTGCGACAGCGAAGCAGCTGTAGAGGGCATCGAGCTGTTCGTGCAGCTCCGAGACGCGGGCCTGTTCGTCGACAACGTCGCCGGCCTGACCGCCGACAACATGAACAACACGTACTTCAGCGGCGGCGCGGCCATGATGCCTGCGGGCTCGTGGGCCTTCGCCCCCGCTGTCGCTGCTGATGAGGAGACCGGGGGGACGGTCGTGGACAGCACCGTGCTGGCCGGGTTCCCTGTACCCGCGGGCGAAGGGGCCTTCGACGCCCCCACCATCTACCAGGGGTTCACCGGCGTGGGATTCATGCTGACTCCTGACGGGACCGCTGAGGACCGCATCGGGGCAAGCCGGTCCTTCATCGAGGCGTTCATGCAGGAGGACGTCGTCAGCCAGTTCGTCGCCGAGGCGAACTTCCTCACACCCATCGAGGGTGACTATGCCGACGACGCGACGAATCCTCTTCTCGGTCAGGCCCTGACTCTGGAGGGCGTGGCGCCGGCGGTCCTGCCGGACGTCTGGCTCGGGGTGAACTCCGACCCCGTCACGCAGGTGACGACCCTCGCCTACGGAGACGCCGATCCGCAGGCCATCTGCAGCGGTCTCGACAGCGCAACCACCTGAGGTCACGGCCTCCCGCTTGAACGACCCGACGGTTAAGGAGGCGGGGCGGTTACGGCCGTCCCGCCTCCGTCGACGACGACAAGGAGACCGACATGGCAGCTCCGGACCGAGTTGCAGCCGGCGACGAGGCAGGCACAGCGCCTGGGGCTCGATCGGTGCAGACGGCCGCGACCGCCTCTGCGCCTGACCCCGCCACGCGTCGGACGCAGCGGCTGCGACGCATGAACGCGACTGGGGGCGGCCGGTCCTTGCCCCTGCTGACCGTCCCAGCCCTCGCGCTCTACCTCTTCTGGACGGTCGTGCCGATCGTCTTCGTCTTCGTGTTCGCGTTCTTCGACTACCGAGGCATCCTGGACTTCGTCGCCTCGGACTCGATTGTCGACGTCGACCGCTTCTCAGGTCTGGAGAACTTCCGGCTCGTTTTCGCCGACGAGGTCTTTGTCCAGGCGCTGGTCAACACGGCCATCCAGGTCGGTGTGGCCGTACCACTCATGATCCCGCTCGCGTTCATGCTGGGCTACTACCTGGACCGGCGTCCTGTCGGCTGGCGGGTCCTCTCGGTGTTCTTCTTCACCCCGGGGCTTATCTCCATCTCGATCAAGGGGACCATCTTCTACGCGATGCTCTCCCCCAACGGTGGGCTGAACGGGATCCTCGACGCTGTCGGTCTGGGAGACGGCGGTGCGGTAGATCTCACCACCGCCTGGTACGCCAATCCCATGACTGCCCTCGGGGTCATCATCTTCGTTGATCTCTGGCAGGGGATCGGATGGACCGGGGTGCTGTTCGCGGCCCGGCTGTCGGCCGTACCGGTGGAGCTCTACGAGGCAGCCGCCGTCGACGGCGCCAGCGAGTGGCGGCGGATGTGGGGCGTCGCCTACGGGGTGATCAAGGGCTACTTCGGCACAATGGTGATGCTGCAGTTCCTGTGGACCCTCTTCAACAGCGCCCCCATCGTGTACATCCTCACCGGTGGCGGCCCCGGGACGGCCACCACGACCCTGTCCTTCCTGGTGTACCAGAAAGCCTTCCAGCAGCAGCAGATCGGCTACAGCCAGGTCGTGGGGATTGTGCTGTTCCTCGTCGGCGTGCTCGGTCTTGTCGCCATCAGGCGCGCATTCCGCCAGGCCTACTGAGAACCGACGGAGATACGATGAAATTCGAACGCACCCCCGGGACGGTCGTCGCCCACACGCTTGCGTGGCTGTACGCGGCGGCGCTCGTTGTGCCCCTGCTCTACCTCGTGGTGTCCTCACTCAAGGGGAACCTCGCCATCTTCACCTCGCCCTACTCCCTGCCATCGGACCCGCAGTGGGGCAACTACGTCGAGGCGTGGACAACGGCCCGGCTCGGCCCCGCCCTGAGCACGTCGGTGTACGTCACAGCGGCCTCGGTGGCTGTCACTCTTCTCCTGGCCGTTCCCGCCAGCTACGCACTCGCTCGAAGCGACGGACGGTTCGCCAGGGTCGCCTACGCGACGTTCGCGGCTGGGTTCCTCATTCCTCCCTTCGCCGCACTCATCCCCACCGTCTTCCTCGGCATCGAACTGAACCTGTATCAGCGCGCCGAGTTCCTCATCGCCTTCCTGCCGGCCACGGCCCTGCCGTTGTCGGTCATCCTGCTCACCGCTTTCATGCGCACCATCCCCAAGGAGATGGCGGAGGCGGCCATCATGGACGGGGCCGGGCACTGGACCGTCCTGACCCGGCTCTACGTCCCGCTATCGATGCCAGGGATCATCACGGTCGTGATCCTCCAGTCCCTGGGGTTCTGGAACGAGTTCTTCTACTCCCTCGTCATCGTCGGCACGGCCCCGACAGAGCGCACCATCCAGGTGGCTCTGCCCATCGCACTCATCTCCGAGAACACCGACTTCGGTGTGCTGGCGGCTGGCACGCTCATCAGCCTGGTCCCGGTCTACCTGGTGTACGTGCTACTGCAGCGACGCATGCAGGAGGCGCTCACCGCAGGAGCCGTCAAGGGCTGACAGACATCGACCGGATAACGAGACCCGCCGGTCCACGACCCGCGCCGCCAGTCGCTAGCGTGCATGGTCGGTGACATCGACGGACGCGAACCGTGTGTGCCCCGCTGCTACCGTTGCCGGGTGACGCCAGACGCGCCCCGCGCAGCCATCCCGCGGGCCACGCTGGCGGACGTGGCCCGCCTGGCCGGAGTGAGTGTCAAGACGGTCTCGCGCGTGGTGTCGGGCGAAACTAACGTCCGACCAGAGACCCGGGAGCACGTCATGCAGGCGGCCCGCCGCCTACGTTTTCGGCCGAACCATTTGGCCCGCGACCTGCGACGGGGCGCGATCTCGACGACCGTGGCCTTCGTTATCGGCGACCTGACCAACCCGTTCTACTCGCGCGTTGCTGCCGGGATCGAGCGCACCCTCGCTGAGCAGGACCTCACCATGGTGCTGGCCGCCACCGACGACAACCCCGCACGCGAGGCCGCGGTCGTGCAGGCCCTGCTCGAGCGGCGTGTGCGCAGCCTGATCCTCGTGCCCATCGCCGATGATCAGGGCTACCTCGAAGGCGAGCGACAGCTGGGCACCCCGGTCGTGACCGTGGACCGCCCCGCGTCCAACCTGATCGCGGACAGCGTCGTGTTCGCCAACCGGGACGGTGCCGCCGAGGCGGTCAGCTCGCTGCTGGCGGTCGGTCACCGTCGAGTGGCCTTCATCGGCAGTTCACCCACGCTCTACACCCACGGCCAGCGCCTCGAGGGCTACCGCGCGGCGCTGACCTCGGCCGGCATAGCCATCACCCCGACGTACGAGCGCACCGACGCCGCTGACTCCGGATCAGCCGAGAAGGCTGCTCGGGAGCTTCTCGACCTCGATGAGCCACCCACCGCCGTGCTCGCAGGAAACAACCGGGCAAGTACCGGTGTGCTTCGGGCCTGGCGGGGCCTGCAGGCGCCCCCGGCCCTCATCGGTTTCGACGACTTCGACCTGGCCGACGCGCTCGGAATTACCGTCGTCGCTCATGAGCCCGAAGAGATGGGCCGCCAAGCCGCATTGCTGGCCCTCGCCCGTCAGGACGACCTAGGCGCTCCGGCGGAGCAGCTCGTGCTACCCACGCGGCTCGTGCCGCGAGGCTCGGGCGAGCAGCCCCCGCCCGGCTGAGGCGCCGCACGGCGAACCGACGCTCGCCGGGCGGGCCGTTTAGCCCCGGGGTCGAGCGGCGCATTGAGGCGGGTTCTTTGACGTTGGGGGGCCTGTGACCTCGCGGCGACCACGTTTCCGGGTTGCGCCGACCGGTTGTCTGGGAGCCACGCCAGGTCATGTCATCGACCGACAGGCCAGTGGCACGTGGGTCTCGCCAGGTCAGTGCGGTCAATTCGGGTAAGCCTGCTCCCACGCTGACATCGTTGACACAGACCACACGCGGCGATAGAACGTTCTTGAACGGGCGGTGCAGCCCGGCGAAACGAGAGGTCGACGATGACGGATCGAAACAGACGGGGACGGACTGCTCTCGCGGTGCTGGTGACCGCAGTTGTATCGGTGGGGCTGCTAGGCCTGCCGGCCACGGCCAGCGCGGCCAGGGACGGCACCCGAGCCGCCCTTGGGCCTGTGGTTCGAGCTACGGAGCCGATCCAGGGGCCAGTCGAAGGGTTCGTCGAAGCCCAGGGCGACCGGCTCACCCTGGACGGGCGGCCCTACGTGTTCGCGGGGACCAACAACTACTACCTGATGTACGGCGCCGACGGTCGGGGCAACCAGGTCAACGTCACCAATGTGCTGGACAACGCGCAGGCTGCCGGGTTCGACGCGATGCGAATGTGGGCGTTCTTCGACGTGCAGGATCCGGACGAGCCCGGCCGGACCAGCTCGATCCACGGCGCCGGCAACTCGCCCACGTGGTTCCAGGCGTGGGACGAGGACAGCGAGGCGCCGATGTACAACGAGGGGCCGTTCGGACTGTCCCAGCTGGACTACGCCGTCGCCGAGGCGGGCGAACGAGGCATCCGTGCTGTGCTGCCCTTCACCGGCAACTGGAGCAGCTTCGGGGGCATGGACCAGTACGTGCGCTGGCGTGACCTGGCCGACGACTCCGATCGGGTCTGGTACCACGACGACTTCTACACCGACCCGGTCATCAAGGGCTGGTACAAGGACTGGATCACCTACCTGCTCAACCGCGAGAACGTCTACACCGGTGTCGCCTACAAGGACGACCCGACCGTGCTCATGTGGGAGCTCGGCAACGAGCCGCGCTGCCGCGGCAGCGCCCTTCCCTCCAGCCCTGGCGCATGCGACGAGGGCATGACCGGCGACATCACGGCCTGGGCAGACGAGATGAGCCGTCACATCAAGTCCATCGACGCCAACCATCTCGTCGGCGTCGGCGACGAGGGCTGGTTCTGCGACCCGTCCACGGACGACATCGGCGAGGGCTGGGCGTGCACCAACGGGGTCGACGGCGAGGCGCTGGCCGCCCTGCCCACGATCGACGTTGTTGGCATGCACCTGTACCCCGACCACTGGGGCTACGACGCAGCCTGGGGCGATGAGTGGATCGCCGCGCACGGTGAGCTCGGCAAGCGGGTCGGCAAGCCCGTCGTGCTGGGCGAGTTCGGCATCGAGCCGAACCCTGATGCCGGTGTGCACCGCAACGTGGTGTACCAGTCCTGGTTGGACACGGCCTACCGCAGCGGCGTCGACGGAACCCTCTACTGGATCCTGTCCAGCGATCTCGCCGACGGCACGCCCTACCCGGACTACGACGGCTTCACCGTCTACTGCCCGAGCGCCATCTGCACCACCATCAGCAACAACGCCCAGCGGGTGCGGACCAACCGCCCCGTCTTCCCACCCATCGCCGACGTCGACTTCGTCCAGACCGACTACGGCGCACCGACGACGGTCAACGTCCTTGCCAACGACATCTCCTACCTGGTCCGGCTCGTCCCGGGGACCATCGACCTCGACCCGACCGCGTCCGGCCGGCAGACCACCGTCGCGGTGGACGGCGGACGGTTCACGATCGGCCGCGCGGGTGTCGTCGACTTCGTCCCGGCCGACGGCTTCGCCGGCTTCGCGCGGGCGTCCTACACGGTTGCCGACCGGTCGGGTCGCCTCAGCGACCTGGCCGAGATCACCATCCGGGTCCGCCCCGCACCGGACGCGCCGATCACGCTGTTCTCCTTCGAGGACGGCACCCAGGGCTGGGGGTCGGCGGGCATGACGACGGCCACGACGGACACCTGGTCGACCGACGGGACCCGGTCGCTGCAGGTGACGCTGCCCGAGGGGACCAGCGGTTGGGTCGGTGGCCCGTTCCCCGCGCCGGTCGACGCCTCGCGGCGGCAGTCGCTCAGCCTGGACGTGCGGGTCGGCGGGACCGGGTCCTCGGTCGCGGTCTCCCTGCAGGTCGGCCCCGACTTCCGCTGGTGCCAGTCGACGTTCCAGTACTTCCCGGCGGGCACGAGCACAACCCGGACAATCGATCTGGCCACCGACATGTCGTGCCCGGTCGAAGACCTCGCCGACATCCGGAAGATGAACGTGTTCCTCAACTCGGGCACCCACCTCATTGACCAGGTGGTGCTCCGCTGAGGCGCACCCGCTCATAGACCGACAGCGACGCGCGACCGCTCGCCCCCGCACGGACGCCGTCCGTGCGAGGGCGAGCCGTGCATCCCGGCCCAACCGTGAGGACTTCGCACCATGACAACCTCCCTCGGTCCCCTCGTCCTGACCCCTCGTCTCGTGCCGAAGCCCTGGGGTGGACGTCGGCTTGCTGCCCTCGGCCGTGACCTCCCCGCCGACGTGCCCGTCGGTGAGTCCTGGGACGTGGCCGACCTGGACGTGTCGACGACCTCCGTGCCCGACCCCGTCACGCGTGTGGCCCACGGGCCGCACGCTGGGCGCACCCTCGCGGAGCTGATCTCCACCCACGGTTCGCAGCTGCTTGGCACCACCCCACCGGCACCCGGTGGACGGTTCCCCCTGCTGCTCAAGCACTTGGATGCCCGGCAGGACCTGTCGGTGCAGGTGCACCCGTCGCAGCGCGTCCTGCATCGGTTGCCCGGCGCCCACCTCAAGACGGAGTCCTGGGTGGTCATCGCCGCCAAACCGGGCGCGGGGCTGATGCTCGGCGTCGCCAGTGGCGTGACGGCGGAGGACGTCGACCGTGCGTTCGGCACGACCAAGGTGGTCCCCCTGCTGCGTCGGGTCCCCGCAAGAGTCGGCGACGTCCACCACGTACCCGCGGGCCTGCTCCACGCCCTGGGGGCGGGCGTTGTGGTCGCCGAGCCGCAAACCCCCTCCGACACCACCTACCGCATCTACGACTGGGCCCACGAGTACGGGCGGGCGCCGCGCCCACTGCACCGACAGGAGGCCATGCTTTGCCTGCGGGCGGAGTGGGCGGTCAACGTCGACCCACCACCCAGCCGTGCCGGCGACGGGCTGCTGGTGGGTACCGAGCACTACCGCATCAGCCGCCGGACCACGAGCGAGGGTGAGGTCGACGTCCACGAACGTCCGGGCCCCCGCGTCGTGGTCGTCGTCGGGGGCCGGCTAGACCTGGACGGCCTGCCCCGGCCGATGACTGCCGGAGGGATCGCCGTGCTGCCGGCCACCTGGCAAGGGGTCCTTCGCGCCAGCGGGCACACAACCTGGCTGGACGTCGACATAGGCGGTTTCGTCGGCGGTCTATAACGCACGGCACACGGTGGGCCAGGGGCAGCAGGCAGCTCCTGGCATGGGCGGGCCGGTCGACGATCGGCGTTACCCCCCCGGGGTCCCTGAAGACCTGACCCCGCCGAGCCCCCGGTGCCTCACCCGAAATACACCGACCTGGACCAGCTGGCCCTGGACGCGTTCGTCGTCGGCGACGAGGAGCTGGCTACGGCACCGACCGGCGGAAGCTCTCGTGCTGATTTTGGCGCACACCTGGACATCGGGCAGGCGACTCGGTCCGCGTCACCGGGACGATCCTCAGCCTCGACGCAGAATCCATCGAGGAGGTCTACGACGTCGAGGTCGACACCGACGCCTACGCTCCCTACCTCAACCAACTTGTCGTTATCGCCGAGTTGAGAGTCCGTCTCGGCTGCGCGCTGATATCTGGGTGGTTCCGCGGGCGGGGTGACTGCCCGCTCACAGTTCACAGGCGCTTACGCGCGGAGGGTCAAGCGGGCCGGCGGTTGCCACGGCGAAGGCCAAGGACCAGGTACCGAACACCCCCGAGCACGAAGCTGGCCCCGCACACGAACAAGGCCCAGGGAAGGAGGGCCTTCAGACCGAGCATGGTCAGGGCGCTCGGTACGAGGGCGATCAGCAAGACCGCCGCCATCAACGCGAAGATCGCGTTGGGACTTGGGTGGTTGCACCTCACGGTCACGCTCCGGTCCTAGGTGGCTTGTGGCAAGCGGGTCACTGGAACAGCCCCGGTGGGGCGGATGACACCGGCAGTGCGGTGGCGCGTGGTTGGTGTCCTCGGTCGCTGCCGCAGCCCTTGAAGGGGCCGTCTGGTGCGAGGAGGGCGGGCATGTGGTGGTCGGCGTGGTCGCGCCACCAGATGCTCATGCCGGTGGCGGGGTCTAGACGGAGGTGCTCCCAGGCCCGCCAGAGAGACTCGAGGCGGTTGATCGCCTCGGCGTGACGCCACCACTCGGCGCACCACACCCGGTGGTTGCCTTCTAGCGATCGGCGGTACGTCGGGGCCAGGAACTCATGCACGAAGACGTCGACGTTCGGGAAGTACGGCTCCTGTGCCTCCTCGCCGGTGCCCTCGTGAGTGCCCGTCGGGTCGTCCTCGAGGTCGACGTCGTCCCACTCGTCGTCCGGGAGCTCGACCGCGCCGACGGCGTCGACGTCGTCGACGTTGAGGTCAGGGGTCGTCGGCATCAGCTGCTCGCCTGGAGGTGGGCGCGTTCGGCCGGGTCGTGCGCGGCGATCGACGCCCGGACCTCGGCGGCGTGGGGTCCGCTCATCCAGGGCTGGGTCTTGATGAGGGTGGGGGCGACGCCGGAGGCGATGAGCAGGGCGCGGCCGCGGGGTAGGGAGCCGAGGTCGGAGACGTCGAGGACACGTTCGCGGCGGACGGAGCGGCTGGTGGACCGTCCGCCCTTGCCGTAGGAGGTGGAGACCTGGTGGACGTCGTACTCCCCGATCAGCTGGGACAGCTCGGAGAGGAACTCGACCTCGCTGACGCCCCCGCCGTAGACCTTGACGTTGGCGGAGGACCAGAGCTTGCGCATGCCGTCGCGGCCCCACACCTCGACCCCTTGGGACCAGGACTGCAGAATCGTCATCATCACGATCCCCCGGGAGCCGTAGTGGCTGTAGAGGTTGGGCAGCTCGCGCCACCTGCAGACGTTGGCGGCCTCGTCCAGGACCGCGACCAGCGGCACCGCGAGGCGTCCGCCGGCGGAGCGGATGGCCAGCTGCTCGGCGGCCTCGGTCACCGCCACGGTGAGCGCGGTGACTAGGGGGCCGGCGGAGCCGCGGCCTTCCTTGGACAGCGAGTACAGCGTGCCGGAGGTCCGCACGAACTCCTCCGGCGAGAACTGGGTCCTGGCCCGTGCGCTCAGTGCCCCGCTGAGGTCCGCACCGGCAAGGCTGCAGGCGTCGTCGGTGACCCAGGCCATGGCTTGGCGGTTGGTCATGAACGAGGCCTGCTGCTGGGCGGTGCCGTAGACCCCGGCCCGCTGCTTGTCGGGCGCGTTCACGACACCGGAGACCGCCGCGGCGGGTAGCGGGTAGCCGGCCTCGCGGAGCAGGACGACGGGCTCGTCGTCGGTGGGGTCGGTCAGCCACAGGTAGACCTGCGTCAGCGGCCGGCAGGCGACCGCGGCCGCCAGGAGCAGGCCGGCCATGAGCTCACGGGCCGCGGCGTCGAAGTACGCGTCGGTCCGGGCGCCGGGGTCGCGGGAGGCGGTGGCGAACAGGTCGGCCAGGATCGAGGCCTTCACCTCGTCGGTGACGTACGTCAGGGGGTTCCACCACCAGGTCGGCTGCTCCTCGGCGATGCCCTGGGGGTCGAACACCCACACCGGCCCTTGCTCGGCGCGAGGATCACGGGTGGCGTCGACCAGGTCCCGCTTGTTCGACGTGGCCAGCACCGCGCCGGGCGCGGCGAGGACGGCGGGGATCGCGCGGGCGGTCGTCTTGCCGGTCCGGGGGCCCCAGATGTCCACGGCGTTGTCCTCCCAGGAGGAGAAGAGCGGCTGTCCGGTCAGGGACTCCCCCAGCGGCAGCCCGGGCGAGCCCGCGACGCCCAACCGGGCCGCGGTCGCCGTGGCGCCCTGTCGGCCCACGGGCCGTAGCGCGGAGCCCCGCGCGAGGTGCGGGGCGGCGCGGTCCACGGCCACCCGTCCGGTGCCGCGCCGCCACCACAGCAGCGCCCCCACCGCCACCAACACCACTATTAGGGTCACCAGGCCGCCCGCGACCCACGTCGCGGCTGGGGTCCAGGGGATCGTTCCGCCCAGGACGCCGAACACGACGCTGAACGGGTTGCGCGGTAGCTCCACCCCGGTGTCGTCGAGACGGTGCCCAAGGTGGGCGGCACCGGCCATCACCCCGGTGAGCAGGCCCGCGCCGAGGACGCCGACCCACAGCAGGGCCGTCTCGCCTGCGTAGGCGGTGGAGGACCGCTTCGTCGAGGCGCTCACGGTGTCACCTCCGGCGACAGCCGAACCGGGGTCTGGACCGAGGTGGGCTCGGCGTCCTGCTCGTCCAGGGACTGCGCGAGCTGGTCGCCGGCGGCGAGGTCGATGGTCTCCGGGGACACGATGGGGTTGTCGACGGCGTCCAGGTCGATGCGCCCGGCCCCGCCGGCGACGTCGACGTCGACGTCGAGGGCGTCGCCGATGACGTCGGCAGGGTCGATGTCGTGCCACTTCTTGTTGGTGTCGTTCAGGTCGCCCTCCACCGAGGTCAGGGCGACCTGGACGGGGATGCCGGGTCGACCGCCGACCTTGATGAGGAACTTGCCCTGCCCGGGCGGGGCGCCGGCGTCACCGAGGGTGGAGTCCCACGCCGGCGGGGTGGTCCAGCTCGTGACCAGGTTCCGCTCCGCACGGGACATGCCAACCGCGGAGGTCAGCATGGGGATCTCCGCGGCGGGCAGGCCGCCGCAGATGACCATGCCGGCGCGTTCGACGAACCCGCGGGCCTTCATCCGGTCCTCCTCGGTCGGTAGGGCGAGGAGGTCGCTCATGGTGTGGGAGACCATCGCCATGCCCACGCCGCGCTGTCGGTTGAGGCGGGTGAGGGCGTCGACCCGGTCGACGATGCCCCGCCCGGCGCGCAGCGCCCGCCACAGCTCGTCGAGGACGACGAAGTAGTGCCGCCTGGGCTCAAGGCCGGCCTCGGCGAGGGCGTTGGCGACGTTGATGGTCCCGAAGCCGGTCGACCAGCACGCGAGCAGGATCGCGGCCTGCAGGTCGGTCTCCCCGTCCCCGATCGCGGACACGTCGAACGCGACGGGGCGGTCGCGGCGCATCGGGTTGGTGGTCTGCTCGGAGAACACCCGCCCGAACCGGCCCCCCTCCACCAGCGCCACCAGCGACGCCTCCAGGCCCTCGGTGATCGCGCGGTAGCGGTCGATGTCACCACGGTCGAGGGCGACCTGCCGGACGTCCTCCGGCGCGGAACGGATGACCCCGATCAGGTCGCTCAGCACCGGCACCCGGACTGCGCCGCTGTCGGTGACGCCGCGGTCGTGGCGGTCGTCGAGGACGCGCAGGGCTCGGTCGAGGATGGCCTCCTCCCGGTCGGTGGGTGGTGCGGCGCGGGCGATGGTCAGCAGGGCGCTCACGATGGTGAGGCGGCGCCCGTGGGCGTCGGCGAGGACCTCGGAGCGGGCCTTGCCGGTGAGGCGGCGGGCGGCGGCGGTGGACTCGCCGGGGTCGAGGACGTTCAGGTGCCCGCGGCCGCGGCCCAGGGGCAGGACGTCACCGCCCATGGCGGTGACCAGGTCCAGGTAGTCGGGCTTGAGGTCCCCGAGGATGAAGGGGTGCACGCCGTACCCGGCGAGGCCGAGGGCCATCCGCCGGACCACGGTTGACTTGCCGAGGCCGGGCAGGCCGAGGATGAACGCCGACGGGTTGGCGATGAGGTTGGCCCGGCGGAACCAGGAGATCGGGTCGCACCCGACGGTGGCGCCGCTGATGAGGTTCTGCCCCAGCGGCACCCCCACGATCGGTGACCCGGTCCCGGCCGCGAAGGGGTAGAGCCCGCACACCTGCACGGTCGTGCCGCGGAACTCCGGCGCGGGGTCGACCATCGCGGCCCGACCCAGACCGCGACCGCTCCACCCCCGCGGCCCAGGCCGCCGCCCCGCCGACGCCTTCCGAGGCCTCGTCACCGGGCCGCTCTGGTTGGTGCTGCGCGCGTCGTTCTGGCTCGAGGTGGCGGTGCGGCGGTTCACAGGGCACCCCGGATGGCCGAGGGGAGGGCGGAGTGCGACGGGAGCATGAGGCCGAGCGGGAGGGTGCCGGTGAACGCGACGTCCTGCGAGCCGTACATGGGCCGCAGCTGCAGCCGCGAGGACGCGGCGAGCATGTCGATCGCGGACACCGCGTCGGGCAGCCGGTCCTCGCTGGCCACGGTCGCGGTGACCATGACCGCGAAGTCCAGCAGCCCCGCGCCGAGGGCTTCCTCGGCGGCCGTGGCTGCGGCGGAGCGCTGCTCGTTGATGGCCCGGGCGGTGGGTCGGTCGCTGACGGTGGCGCGGAAGTCTGCGGCCCGCTTGTCCATGTCGACGACCCGCGCGGCCCGGGCCGGGTCGAGGGGGCGGAACAGCATGGTGACGCGCTTGCGGTCGATGTCGGCGTGGGGGTTCAGCAGGCCGTGCAGGACGGAGCTGAACACCTCCCCGCGCGGTGCGGCGGTCATGCCCCACGTCGTGGACACGGCGCTGTCGTGGCGGTAGGTCGACCAGCCGGCCTCGGCCGCCACGGGTCCGACGTCGCCCCAGCGCAGCTCGGGGACCTGGCCCTGCTGGCGGGCCTCGTCCAGGGTCAGCGCCACGGCCGGGTCGTAGGCGACGCGGACGAACTCGCACAGCTCTTGCGCCGCGACCGGCCGCGCGCCACCGGCACCGGTGGCCATCAGCCCCTGCGACAGGGTCGTCAGACGGGAGGCGAGGTCGCGGCCGACCTCGGCCGGGGTGCGCCGTCGGGCGCCGGGGCGGGTGGCCGCGGAGAACGTCAGCGACACCCACGCGCGGATCGTGGCCGAGCCCTCTGGGTAGCGGGCCACGACCTCCGACAGCATCGCCAAGGCGACCGCGGGGGCGTCGGGGTGGACCTGCAGCTCGACCTCCTGCTTGAGCCGGGCCCCGGAGTCCGGGGCGGTCTCCACCGTGACCGACGCCCCGACCAGGCCGGGCTCCGAGGACAGCGACGCCAACCAGGCGCCCCACTGGGCCACCCACTGGTCGACCTGTTCGGGGTCGACCAGCGACGCGCCGTCCGGCTCCGTGGCGAAGATGACGGAGTAGTGGCCCGTCGAGGGCACCCGCAGCAGCGCGAACGGTCGGCCCCACGAGTCGGTCCACTCGCTGAGCTCCGACGCCGCGAGCAGGCCCGGCAGCTGGTGGGTGCCCCACGGCACGTGAGACACCGGACCCGACCGGTACAGGTGCAGCCCGCGCCGGCGCGCGAGGGCCCAGGTGAGCCACTTGCCGACCCGCTCGGCGGTGGTGGTCTGGTGGCGGTCCTTGAACGCCAGCAGCCCCAGCACCACCCCGAAACCGACGACGGTGGGGATCGCGGCCCGGTACCCGCCGACGAACCAGGCGACGATGAGGGAGACCAGGCCGAGGAACAGGATTGTCGTGCCGAGCGAGCCCATGCCCAGCAGGCCGGGCGTGGCTGGCTTGCGCCAGTTGCCGTAGGTCCGCTGCCGTCGTGCCTGCTGCTCATACGTCTGAAAGCTCTGGTCGACCGTGCTCATCAGGACCCCTCCCCCGTGCTTCGTGTCGCCGCGCCAGTCGCGGCCTTCTGTGTTGCCTGTGCGGCCATGGCGCCGGCTGCGACTGCGGCGCCGACGCCCGTGGCTGCCGCGCCGGCGGTGGCGGCGGTCCCTGCGCCCGCGCCCGCTCCTGCGCCCGCTGCGCTGCCGCCTGCGGCGCGTGTGCCGGTGGCCGCCGCGCCGGTGCCGCCGGTCTGGGACGGGACCTGCGCCGCCCCGGACGATCCGCCGCTGCTAGGTCCGCCGGTGCTCGACGCACCTGCAGGACCACGCCCGCCTGACGACCCCGAGGAGCCGTTGCGGCCTGAGCGCGCGAACGCCGCCCCCGTGGGGACTGCTGCTGCGGCGGCCATCCCGGCCCCACCCCCGCCGGAGCCGGACATCACGGCCACTGCGGGGGTGACGAAGCGCATCAGGGCGGGCAGCGCGAGGATTGCCAGCACCATCATCGTGACGCCGACCAGGACGTCGAGGACGCCGCTGCCGTCGCTGCCGGCGAACAGGTCCGCCCCGGCGAGGCGGAACGCCGTCGCGTAGACGATCGCCGCGGCGGGCTTGTAGAGGATGAACGCGATCAGCCACGCGCAGCAGCGGCGGAACCAGGTCCGCCCGGTCTCGGTCGTGGTGAACGACGCCGCCAGCGGGAAGATCCCGGCCAGGATCACCAGCATCCCCGAGCGCACGATCATCAGCACGATCTGCACGAACGAAGAGATCAACGCCACCAGACCCAGCAGAATCACGATCAGCACCGGCTGCTGGGCTCCTCCGGCAGGGTTCGTCACCAGCGGGGCGAGGATCAGCGCCCCGAGGTTCTCCCCGAAGTTCGTCCCCACCGTCGAGCGGTCGATGATCCACTCCGCGAAGCGGTCCGCCGCCTCCACCGCCAGCGCCACCACCGCCAGCCCCGCACCGGACACCGCGGTAAGGGTCATCAGCGACCGCAGGACGTCCTTGCCGGGCTCCGCCCGCATCGTCCACGCCATCCGCGCGCCACCCACCATCACCGACAGCACTGCCGCGGCGGCCATGTACCACCACAGCGAGCCCTGGATGAAGGCCACCGCGTCGGACGGGTTGCTGCCCGACGTCGTCAGGTTCGGGGTGCCGACGTCCACCCACACCGTCGCCAGGTTCGTCAGCACCGACCCGACCGCATCCCCCACGGCCTTGGCCAGGGCCTCCAGCCCGTTGCCGACGACGCCTGCCAGAGCGTCTGAGGTGCGGCACCCGATCTCCCAGACCTCGCACCCTTGGTCGGGGGTAGGCGTCGTCATGTACCGCTCCAGGGCACGTACCCCGCAAGGCTGGGCAGGGTCTGGACGCCGGAGAAGGGTGCTCCCTCGGGGGTGTGGACGATGCGCCAGTCGCTGTCCTCCCACCGGAGCGTGAAGGCAGAGTGCACGTAGCCGGTCTGGCCGTCAGAGACGCCAAGGATTGCTAGATCGATCACGGTCTCGTCTTCCGTGAAGGAGAGGAACTGAAAGCCCGCGAGCTGGACCTGAGCGGCGGTGTCGTCGGCGGGCACGGGCGACCCGTCGGCCGGCAGCTGCGCAAGGGCTGCGTCGCGGCCCGGACCATCGGCGCCCAGCTCTTCGGCGAGCAAGCGCGGGGCGTCCGGCAGCGTCGTCGTGGCCAGGGCGTTCACAGCGGCGTACAGGGCGCCGATCGGGTTCCTGGCGAAGCACGAGCGGACCGGATCGGTCACGGCCGGGCCGTAGACGTCCGGTGACGTCGGAGCGACCACCCGGCCGACGAGTTCCCACTGCGTGTCCGTCGGCGGAACCACCGGCACCGTCTGATCCCCAGCGGGTAGCGCGCACTCTGCGGCCGCCGGCGCCTGTGCCGGCGTAGACGAGGTGCTGGGAGAAGTCGTTGTGGTGTTTCCGCCTGCGCCCGGCTCCGGATCACGCGAAGGCACGATGGCCAGGAGTAGACCGATCGCGAGGACCACCAGCAGGAACACGCCAGCAACCACGAGGCCGCGGCGTCCGGGCGGCGGCACCTGGTTCTCGTCGCCGCGGGCGGTGGAGTCCTCGGGTGCGCTCATGGTGATGGTCCCCTTCATCAGCGTGTCCCCCGGTCTCTCAGACCAGGGCGCCGACGAAGCCGGATGCCGCGCCGACGATCACGCAGCCTGCCAACACCGTCCCGAGCTTGCCCATGTGCTCGCCGCCCTCACCACGGCGGCTCGAGATGATCATCGCCAGTCCGGCGAAGATCACCCCGGCCACGCAGACCGCCAGGGCA
The DNA here is from genome assembly GCF_042466345.1 of Jannaschia sp. R86511. Taxonomy (NCBI): domain Bacteria; kingdom Pseudomonadati; phylum Pseudomonadota; class Alphaproteobacteria; order Rhodobacterales; family Roseobacteraceae; genus Jannaschia; species Jannaschia sp. R86511. Next base: position 4,655,570 of record NZ_JAXHCD010000001.1, on the reverse strand, counting down.
ACCCACGAGACCCAGTTGAGGATCGTGAGGAATTGCGCGGATCCCGGGGGGGCTCCGGGGGTGGGGACCGGCACGAGAGGTACGAGTCGCTGGGTCAGTGTCGTCATGGGGAGTGCCTCTCAGGTCTGAGGATGGCGGCTGGGGATATCTGTCGGACCACGTAGACAGTAGGAGCCTTTGTGCACCACAGTCTACGAACGACACCGCCGTTCTCGTCCCAAGTGCGGGCCTATCCACAGGGGGCTTCTGGTGCAACACATCCGCACGTTGCTCAGCGCGCTACCCCTTCGCCTTTCCGTAGAACAGGTCGCAGACCTGCTTGGCGTACGCGAGCCGACCATCTATCGGTGGTTGCGTAGCGGGGAGCTCCCGGCATATAAGGTCGGGGCGACCTGGGTGATCCTGCGCGACGAGGTCTGCGAAGCCCTCGAGCAACGGCACAACCAGGCAGCGGGGGAGCGCCGGTGACCGCGCGGTCAGTGACGGCGCCAAGGCGGAGGTGGACGCCGGCGCTGGCTACGGCCGGGCTGGCCCTAGCTCTGTCCGGTTGCTCGGGTTCGTCCACCTCGGTGGACGGGGTGTCGAACCTCTTGACGGTGGAACGCTCGCTCGGCGCGGGCCCGATCCCCGCAGACCACGCGGACGTCGGTCACGACGACATCCTCGTGACGCCGGGACCCGCCCCCACCTGGGATGAGGCAGCCCTGATCGCGGCCGCCAGCAGCGCCCGGGACGCGGTGGCTGCGTTCACGTCTGACGCTGATGACGCCGTCTGGTGGACCACGGTGTCGCCGCTGCTGTCACCCACCGCCCAGCAGGCGTACGTGGCCACAGATCCCGCCGAGGTGCCGGGCAGCACCGTCCTTGACGTATCGACGGTGCTGGACGCGGGTAGTGCCTACCTCGCGCGCGTGCTCGTTCCCACCGACGCCGGCGACTACGAGGTGCTGCTCTCCCGCACCGAGTCGGACGCCCCGTGGTTGGTCGAGCGGTTCGGCCTCCCTGCGTCCGTTCGGGCCGCCTTAGAAGTCGCCCCGTGAGAGGCCTCATCGGCGGGATGAGCGCGGCTGTGCTCTTGTTCGGCAGCTGTGTCACTGGCGTCGCACTTCAGCCGCCGCCGGCGAGTGCCGAGTGCGGAGCGCCGGTGGTGTTGGACGGTGCGGGTCTGCCGGTCGGCGAAGTCGCCGGCTACGACGCCGAGCAGCTGAGCAACGCAGCCGCAATCATCAACGCTGGCGGCGCACTCGGCGTACCGGCCCGTGCTCAGCTCATCGCGGTCATGACGGCGATGGGTGAGTCCGGTCTGCGGGTTCTGGACTACGGAGACGGCGTCGGTCCAGACAGCCGTGGCCTGTTCCAGCAGCGCGACAACGGCGCCTGGGGCTCGTACGCCGATCGCATGGACCCGACGACCTCGGCCACGAACTTCTACCGCGCCTTGCTGGCCATTGACGGCTGGGACAGCCTCGCCCCGACCCTCGCCGCACACAAGACTCAGCGCAACGCGGATCCCTATCACTACGAGCGCTACTGGCCGGCAGCCCTGGAGGTTGTCGCCGCCCTCGCCGGCACCACCAACGTCCCTGCGGCCGACGCTGCGTGTGTCACCGCGCCTCCAGCGGACCTCCCCGCCGCAGGGTGGGTGCGTCCAGCAGCAGGGCCCATAACCAGCCCGTATGGATGGCGAATTCACCCCATCACTGGGCTCCGCAAGCTCCACCGGGGCACAGACATCGGCGCCCCCTGCGGCGACCCGATCTACGCCGCTGGCCCAGGTGTCGTCGTTCGCGCGGGGCCCGCCGCCAACTACGGCACGCTCGTCGTCGTCGACCACGGTGGGGGAGTGCTAACCCGGTACGCGCACATGTGGAACGACGGGGTGCTCGCCACGGTGGGTGCCCCTGTCGCCGGAGGCGCGGTCATCGGGCTCGTTGGTAGCAATGGCGACAGCACCGGATGCCACCTCCACTTCGAGGTGGAAGGTGGCGGCGAGACCGTGGACCCCAACGTGGCCCTCTCGGCGATGGGCGTTGTCCTCTGAGCATCGAGCAAATGAATGCGTGAGCAGCCTTCGCCAACAAGCGTGCTGCCCAGGGAGCCTCGTCGAACGACGCCACCTTCGTCGTAGCAACCCGTCCAGGTGCCGACTCTGACGGGGAACCACCGCTACTAGCCTGTCGGCACACTCAACCCGCTCGTTCGCCAGGTCCGATGGTGCGGAGGGCGGGGAGACCAGCTCAGGAGGGCGATACGGCTTGGACGACGACGGTGCACAGCCGACGCTCGCTGAAAGGCTCGACCGCCTGTTCAGTGTCCGGGGCAGTCTGACCGGGCGAGAGCCCACCTACCGTCAGGTAGCTACCGCGATCGCAGACGGCGGCGGCCCCACCGTCTCGCCGTCCTACATCTGGCAGCTGCGTTCGGGCCTGAAAGACAACCCCACCCTCAAGCACCTGGAGGCCCTGGCCGGGTACTTCGGGGTCGAGCCCGCCTACTTCTTCGACGCCGCAACCGCTGAGCGGGTCGAAGCGGATCACGCGCTCAGAGTCGCCATGGCCGACCCCGTCGTGCGGGGTGTCGCTCTAGCAGCGGCGGACCTCTCGCCCGAAAGTCTCGCCATGGTGAAGGCCGTCATTGAGAGAACCCGCGCCCTCGAGGTGCATACGGGTCGTGTGCAACACACCGAGTGACACCGAGAGGTTGAGCCGCGCGCGCCCCCCGCAGCCGACGGGGCCGGTAATGGGCCCGACATCCTGGGTGAACCCGAGCCGACCGCAAGCCATCGCCGAATCATGACGATTGTTTGGAAGGCGATCCTGCATCAGGCAGACGCTCGCCCCCGCCAACGATCAACTGTCGACGGACGGTTCGAGGGGCGGCGTGGGGCGTCAGCCGTCGGCCGACTTGGGCCAGATGCTCTCCCAGGTGTATCCCTTCCAAAGCTGGTCCAGCCGCTCCGTCTCGGCGCCCACCTTCTGCAACAGTCCGCGCCTGAGCAGTTGCGCACCGCTGAAGTACGCTGCGAACGTCTCATCGATGCCGGGTAGGGGCCTGGCGGCATGCTTAACGGCGATGTAGGTGTCGGCGAACATGGCGGGCCAGTCAAAAGTGGCACCGAGGTCCCAGGCGCTGTCACCCTTGACGTGGTCCACCACCCATTGGGCCCGCCCACGCGTGGTCATCGCGTCAGCCTTCCTTGGAGACATCCCCTCCTCCGTACATCCTTGGTAGGCGAAGGCCTCCATGGCAATGCCGACCTGCATTAACCTACCCTCGACCGATCCCGCCTCGTACAACACAGACACAAGTGGCCCCACCGTACGGGCGTACCGCTCCGCCACCTCGAACCATTTTGTCAGACCCGCCTCGCCACCGAGGTGGCGAAGGTACACAGCCCGCACGATCGACGGGTTGACCTCACGCGGCGGGGCGGAAGACCGGCGATAACGATCCGTGATGATTCGCCACCAGTGGGGTCCAAGGGGCTCCGAGTTGATGTTGCGCAACGGCCACTCGGGCCTTCTGACCTCGTGGGTCAAAAATTCACAGCCCTGCCAAAACGAGAGCGAAACCAGGTCCCGGACTGCTCCATGACGTGCCATGTGCGCTTCCCATGGCACCGCCTCCGCGAAGGTGGTGTGTACTACCGTGGTCTCAGTCGTGCCGTCCCCATCAGGTGCTGGCCGCCAGTGACCGGTTACCGCGAGGCTGGCGTTCCCCAACTTCACCTTCATCGGCTCGGGGATGACGAAGCGAATCGCCATCGATGTGATGAGGCCCTCGTCGTCCTGCTCGAAGTCCTTACTGGACACAAGCCAGCCCATAAAAGCGTGCAGCCCGCTGATGGAAGAGCGCATCTCGTGAGCTTGCTCCACCGCAGATTCGTTCAATTCGGTAACGCCGTTGAGCAAAGCGCCAACTCGCGCCGTGGCCAAGCCAGCCGCGCCAGGCGAACCCGGGCCGGTCGTCCGCGTGAGCCGGCAGTCCACGAGGGTGCACACGCCAAGGTTGTCGACGAAACCCAGCGTCGCCGGCATCCTCCACTCCTTGAACCACTCGTGCGTCCAGGATGCTTCGCCCTCAAACTGCATCTGAAGGAGGAACCGACGCTCGTCGAGCGAGGTGAGGGTCGCTGGAATATACGGGGTGCCCTCTACGCCGTCGATCAGGTATCCGACGCGGCGCTCGAACAGACGCGCATCAAAGTTGTCCACTCAGCCTCCTGGCCCTTGGTCAACACACTACGCAAGACGTCCCAGCGGTGGGCCCGCTTCACGGTCTGGTGAAGTCGTGGCTGCTCGACCGGACGGAGGCCCCTCAGCCGACCCCCAGCTGACAGGCCCGGCTGGCGGCCCGGCATCCGCCTGTCGCCGGCGTCTGGCCGTCCCACAACGGATCCTCAACGGACGTCATCGGACCCAGGTTCCTGGCCCACCCGTCGGCCAGTGCGGTTGCCGGAGAAGCGCGGTCTGCCGCCGCTGGACGTGCACGGGCGGCGGGCCTCGATTCGAGCCCACGAGTCCCAAGACTTCGACGGGGTTAACGTCCAAGTCCTCCGAGACCCCATTCCTCAGTTGGGGTGCGGTGTTCACGCCTTCAGCGACACTTCGACATGTCTGGCACATCTGGGGTTCGAAGTAGGCGAGTCCTTCCCGAGACGTTCAACTGCCGCGGGTCGGATCACGACTAGCGTATAATTTCGGGCACATCTACCCATGGGAGTCGACGCCGTGCCACCCAAGATCAATTTCCAGGTATTCGACCTTAGGCAGGTTACAGCGAAGTCTACGGTGGTGGTGACGCTCAAGGGGAGCGCGGCCAACGTTCGCCTTCTCGACTCGTCTGGCCTCAGCGCGTTCAGGGCGGGCCGGAGCCACAAGGTCAACGGCGGTGGACTGGTGAAGCGATCCCCGCATCGCATGGTGGTGCCGCGCACGGGCCACTGGTACGTGACTGTCGACTTAATGGGGATGAAGCCCAGCGCCCGAGTGAACGCAGCCGTGACGGTCGAGCCGCCGCCCCTGAAGGAGGCTCGCAGCGCCCCCCTTCCCCCAGTCCGCACGGTAACGAACGTTCCATCACCGCTATCGCAGGTCCGCGCCGAACGTCCACCACAGGTGGTGATTGACAGCGGTGAGGTGTGGGACGTCTTCATCTCTCACGCCAGCGAGGACAAGAGTGCTGTCGCGCGCCCCCTGCGAGACGCACTAGTTGCGCATGGCGTCAAGGTTTGGTTCGATGCCTTCGAGCTCGGCATCGGTGACAGCCTAAGAAGAAAAATCGACCAGGGTCTAGCTCGCAGCACCTTTGGCGTCGTAATCCTTTCCTCGGCGTTCTTTGCGAAGGATTGGCCGCAATACGAGTTGGATGGCATTGTGACGCAATCAAAGCCCTAGCCTGGCCGACAAATTCGCCCGCTCTACTGGTGACCGCACTCTTGCCGAAATCGCCGAGGAGATTGCCCGCCGCGTCCGGCCGGACCTCTTCCCGGGCGACGATGAAGACGACCTTCTGGACGGCGTGGTGTGAGCCCATCGGGTCGCACATGCGAGGGGATCAACGAACAGCTTGGAGCACTCCGCCCTGCGACTGCCCCCGTGAATAGGCTGACGGCCACGTCGGATCGGACCATGTAGCAGGAGGTCCACGACCGCATTGTCGAGGTGCTCCCCACGAATAGTGAGGGCTGGTTGGCGAGACCGTCCCAGCAACCGACCCCCGAACGCGACCCCGCTGGTTAAGCGTTCCGACCTTCCAACAACCAGCCACAATGGCCCAGCAAACCCGTCCGGGTCAGCCGTTCCGAACAGGTCGGCAATGTGACACCGACGCTGGCTTCACCACCGGTGGGCCAACCCGCGTTCCGAGGTCGAGCTGGGCGAGCTTCGAGTGCGTCGGTGCTGGCCGTCGACCGTCACGTGTGCGCACCGCGAGTTCTCATGGCGCAGCGGTGAGGTCGGCGAGTGCTCTTTCGCGGCCCCGGCGCGGGCGCGGCGCTTGCCCTCGGGCACGGCCTGCGCCTGGCGAGCGAGATGCCACCCCCTCGACAACCAGATCGGCGGTCGGTTTCTGACTCTCCGGCAGGACCGCGGCCCGGGTGGCAGCAGCCAACGTCGTTCGGCCCGGTCCTTCTAGGCAGTGCGGCCGTGGCCGGTGGTCACCGACTGCAGACGGGCCGTTGTCGGCTGTGGGTGCTGGCTCGTGCCTGAACAGTGCCCTGGCGACCTAGAATGGCGACGAACCTGCAGGTCAGAGACGGTACAGCGAACGGTCTTGAAAACCGTTGGGCGGGTCACCACCCGTCTCGTGGGTTCGAATCCCACGCCCTCCGCTGAGAACGAGCATGCCGCCCGGGTGTGGCGTCGTCAACGCGTCGCTCCAGTTGTCCACAGGCGTCCACGTCACTCCACGCCTGCGAGGTCAGCTGGACCCACAAGGAGTACCTCACCGCGGTCCTGAACCACCGAGGTCGACCTGCTGGGCCTGGACCGGGGTCTTCAGCAGGTGGAGCGCGTCGCTGGCGGGATGCCGCGACAGACGTGCGGGACGAGGTGCTGGAGACCGGTGCGGACGGTGTCGACAACGCCCGCCGGTTCGGGGTCGGGACCCTTGGCCGGGCCCGCGCCGCATCGAGCAGGGTGTTCAGCGGGATCGCGGAAGCCGCAGCCCGACGCCGACCCAGCCGGTCCGAAGCCGGACGCCGGCTGACGGCGAGGTGCGCGACGTTCGTATGCCTCGCCGCCGCGCTGTGTCCCAGGGTCCTGTCCGCCGGAGTCCTGGCGGCGTCACCGGCCACCGCCTCGCCAGCCCAAGACGGAGCTGATGACCTTGGGCTGCAAGCCGTGGGGGACGTGCGAAGGCTCGAGGGCCCCGACGGAAGCGCTGCGCACGGCGGCGAGGGTGGCTACGTGGCTCAGCCCAACCGCTAGGCCTAGGAGGCACAGAACAGGGGCGCCTTGCAGCCCTTCGACGACGCTCTGCTCGGGGGGAGGCCTCAGACGCCCGCCTGGTCACTGCCCCGCGCACTCGCCGGCTTGAGCGACGGTGCCGGGTCGACATGAGAACCACAAGTCCGAGCGACGGGCGGGCGTCACCCGTGTCGCAAACGGGGCGTCCGCGTGGTGCCCGCTTGGTGTCCGGCCGGCGGGACAGGGCACATCGATGCTGGTCGGAGGCGGTTTCGCCGAGGTCTGAAGAGCGTTGACCGGGGACCCACACCCCGGTCCGTAGGGTTCACAACCCCGGCGCGGCGCTGGAGTGGGTTGCTCAAGTCAGGTTGACGACCCGCCGATAGCGTACGTACGATGTCTGTACACGAGAGGGAGTAGTCATCATGCCTAGCCAGGATGCCTCAGCCGCCGCCACCACCACCACCAAGGCCGCCACCAAAGACCAACGAGCAAACATCAGGATGACCAGCCGGCAGGACCAAGTCTTGCGCAGTGCGGCTGCGGCAACGGACAGAACTGTGACTGATTTTATAGTCGACAGTGCTGTTGAGCGGGCTGAGCGCATCCTTGCGGATCGGCGTTGGTTCTTCGCCACCCCCGAGCAGTGGGACGAGTTCAACAGACTCCTTGAGGCGCCGATGCCTACGAGCAAGCTTGAAAAGCTCGCTGCCCGGAAGACTTCCTTCGACGACTCCACCGTCTAAGCGAAAGTCTATGGCGTCTCAGCCCCGCACACTCAAGAGCAGCGATTCTACTGCTGAATTTGAGTCTGGCGCGCAGGAGCTTGATGATTGGCTGAAGCGCTTCGCCTACACCAACCTCCGCGCAAACAATGCCATCACATATGTCACTCTCGAGAATGATCGGGTAGTTGGCTATTACGCTATTGCAATGGCGGCGGCAGAGTTGAAGAGCGTGCCAGGTCGGCTGCAGAAGGGAGGTCGGCCCGAACAGCTGCCGTGTTTGCTCCTGGCCCGTCTTGCCGTCGACAAGAGTATGCAGGGCCACGGCCTCGGGGTGGACATACTGCAGGATGCGCTGCGGCGGGCGGCGATGCTGAGCGACAGCGTCGCCGCCGCTGCAGTCCTCGTGCACGCTCGTGACGAGACCGCCAGACGCTTCTACGAGCACAACGTTGACGTATTGCCATCTCCGCTTGATGAATTGCAGTTGTTCATTCCCATGAAGGACGTACGGAAGCACTTCGGATCGGGAAGTTGACTCCTGGCCTAGAGTAGGGCGAGGAGTCGACGCGCCCAATCCCGTATCGGTCGATACGTCAGCGACGGCAAGGCCCCCGGATCGGTATAGTCCCAAAGCCACGCCTTGCACTCTCCACAGGTGCGAAGCGTCGTTAGGACAGCCAACCTTGCCTGATGCTTTGCCCCGATCAGGAAATCAACCGTCGCCAGATTAGCCTTTTGGACGAGCAGTTCCTCGCCGCCCCGAAAGCGCGTCCTATTAAGAAGTTCTTTGGCGGCAGCCGGGTCGTGGGGGATCGTGCAAAAAGCCAGCACGTTAGTGAGTGTGTCATCGCCGGGCGCCATCTCGTGCGCTCTTGACGCGAGGGTTCGCGCTTGCTCCAGCTGGCCTCGCTGCAGCAGCGCTACCACATTGCTGCGGAGTTCGACGGAAGACAGTCCTGCAACCAAAGGATCGTCGCCCGCTCCCTCCAGTAGGCGACGACGGATGGCCGTCATAACCATCCGCTCGGAACTCGGTCGGCTGGCGAGCAACTCGCTACTCAACCCCACCGAGTCGGCCACCATGGCGGGACTGTGGAGCCACAGCAACTCCCAATCCAGAGACGTCCGCTGCCATTCGTCCAGGGATGTGCAGGAGAAGCGATCGAACACCCAAACCGTTGCGTCCCGGCCGGCTGGGACCACTGTGCCTTGCGGGCGGAGAGTCGTCACCAGCGGGGCGTCGATTCGCCAGTCAATCAGGTGAGCAACTGCAACCGTACGAACCCAGTCGGTCGCAGTTTTCGACGCCGCCCCAGTGGTGACGATGGCGGCGGCATCCGGGAATGAAAGGTCCGCGCTCGTCTCGGCCGACAAGTCCGCTTCAAGTACCGGCAGCCAAGGCTGCAACTGCGAGGGTATCGCTCTGATATCAAGACCGTTGCGCATAATCTCGTGCCGGAACGCTGTCGCGGTCAGAAGCACCTGTCGCTGCAAGGCGGCGCCGAGATAGGTGCGAACCAAAGCGTCAGGCGGAAAACCCAATTCTCCGAGTCGGGCCAGAGCGAGCGTTGTGTGAGTCGAGCGTCGGAGGGAATCAGTCCAAGGCACTTCGAGCAACGACGATTTGACCAGCCTGATCAGAGCTGAAGCTGGCCAATGATGTTGAGGCAGCCCCTGAAAGGGCGCCGTCGTCGCGCTCAGGTCGTAGAAGTCGGCCTGCTGTTCGACGTCGGACAGGCCTCGAAGGCTTTCGAGCGCCTCGAGGCAACCGCCAGAGGAGCCGCATAACGTGTGCCCGCGGTTGCTGCAGTCGTCGGCGAAGCGTTCAAGGGCAAGGAGCGACAGCGACCGCTCCGCACTAGGACTCAAGGTTCCACCATCCCACCCAAGGCATGACGCGGAGACTAACCCGCCACCGCCCAGACCGGGCCACGTCCCCTGGTCCGCCCCCGTGTCGCCTCAGCCCGACAGGCACCTGTCGTAGCGCTGGCCGTTCTGCCGTGCCTCGGCGGTTAGCAACACCGTCACAAGCGGTGCCTTGACTTCAACAGCCGGCAGGTCGGTAGCGGCTGTGGATGACAAGAGGCGTGCCCACCGCAGGGGCCGCAAGGTACAGACCTCCTGCCCGCACGCAGATGCGGGCGCCGCTGGGCGGTTGCCACGGCGCCCGCCGCGGCACTTAGCGGGTCGCCTGCCGGATCTACAAGCAGCTGCGCGCGGTGACCGTGCTGGACGTCGTCCACTGCCGCGACGCGCAACGCGCCCGAGCATGACGGGGCCAGCCCAGCTCCGGGCTGATTGGTCGCGAGTCGTCCGCCGCTGAAGCCAACCGCTGGCGACTGCGGAGCAGCCGTCGCTGGCGCCCTGTCGTGTCCATGCCGTCGGCAGCACCCCCCACGCGGACACGGCAGCCGGCGTCGTTCGGCCGGGTCCTTCGACGCAGAACGGCGGTGTCCGGTGGTCATCGACTGCAGATGGCCGTTGTCGGCGGTGGGCGCTGGCGCTGCGCCTGAGCAGTGCCCTCGCGGCCTGAACCGGGATCGAACCCTCAGGTCAGAGTCGGTACAGCGGACGGTCTTGAAAACCGTTGGGCGGGTCACCACCCGTCTCGTGGGTTCGAATCCCACGCCCTCCGCTTGAAAGACCTTGCGCTCCCTGAGGAGCAACGTCGACCCTCAAGTTGGTCGTCCATAGGTCGACGAGACGAGGCGAGAGCGCACCAATCACGACCTACAGGGGCCGGCGGCGGCCTCACGGTGCGTGCGCAAACAAGAAACTGGTCGGGCACCGTTTCGTCTACGCTGTCTCGCCCCGGGTTCAGTGGAGGCTCGGAACTGACGCCTCGACGGTAGTCGGGGCGAGGTTGGGACGGTCCTGCGTGTCGATCTGAGACCCATGGGCGGCCTCGTGCTGTGCCTCGAGCTCGGCGGGTGGGACGAGGCCGATCTCGCCGTGCAGGCGCCGGTGGTTGAACCAGTCGATGTACTCCGCGACGGCGATCTCGAGGTCGTCGATGGACTTCCAGGGGCCCTTGTTCCGGACCAGCTCGGCCTTGAAGAGGGAGTTGAACGCCTCGGCCAGGGCATTGTCATACGAGTCCCCAGTGGACCCGACCGAGGCGACGGCGCCGGCCTCGGCGAGGCGCTGGGTGTAGCGAACAGCGACGTACTGGACGCCCTTGTCGCTGTGGTGGGTCAGGCCGGTGACGTCCTGGCCGGCGTGCTGGCGTGTCCAGATCCCCATCTCCAAGGCGTCCAGGGCGAGGTCGGTGCGAAGGTTCTTCGACAGCTGCCAGCCCACGACCCGGCGACTGAAGACATCGATGACGAACGCTGCGTAGACCCAGCCGGTGAAGGTGCGGCAGTACGTGATGTCGGCGACCCAGAGCTGGTTCGGGGCCGTCGCGGTGAACGCCCGCTGCACGAGGTCTGGTCGGGTGTCCGGGCCGTCGCCGGGGACGGTCGTGCGCGGACCCTTGGCGCGCGTGATCCCGCGCAGCCCAGCGGCGCGCATGAGCCGTTCGACGGTGCAGCGGGCGACCGGTCGGGGCCCGTCGCCGCGGTCGACGACGTGACCTTCCCGACGCAGCTCCGCATGCACCTTCTTCGCTCCGTAGACGCCGTAGTTGAGCGCGTGCAGCGTGCGGATGGCCTCGGTCGTGACCGCGTCCTGACGGCTGCGCTGCGAGGGTGGCCGGACCTTGGCGGCGTAGTAGGTGCTCGGGGCGATCGTGACGCCGGCCTCGGTCAGGGCGGTGCAGATCGGCTCGACCCCGTGCTCGGTCTTGTGGGCGTCGATGTAGTCGACGATCACCGCTGTGGGCGGTCGAGCTCCGCCGCGAAGAAAGCCGACGCGCTGCGCAGGATCGCGTTCGTCCGGCGCAGCTCCTTGACCTCACGCTCCAGCTCGCTCAGCCGTTGCGCGTCGGTCGTCGTCGTGCCCGCGCGGGCGCCCTCGTCGACCTCGACCTGGGTGACCCAGCCCCGCAGCGTCTCCGGGTTGATGCCCAGCTGCTCGCCGATCCGCCTGCACGCACCCGGCCTGCTCGCCGGGTCCTTCCGGGCGTCGACGGTCAGCCTGATGGCCCGCTCCCGCAGCTCGTCGGGGTACTTCCGTGGTGCTGCCATGGCTCTCATCCTCCGTGGATTGAGAGCCTCCATCAATCCCGGGGCGAGACAACGCACCCCGGGTTGCGACGCAAGGAGTACCGCAGGTTCGATGAGGTCTAGGCGGCGACAGTGGCCGGCATGCGGTAGGGGTCCTCGTTCCAGGCGTCGTGGACCTCTCTTGCCGCTGGCCTGATCGGCTAGGCGGCCCATGGCCAGGCGCCTGTCCGTCTGAAGGCAGGGATGGTCGCCATCGGCCGTGCTGAGCTCCAGTCGCTGCGTGGGAGCAAGCAGACGGCCCGTGGGCTAAGGCTGGACCGGTCGCAGGAAACCTTCGTTCGCAACGTCTCCGTGGCTGGCACCCTTCATGCACGGAGTCAGGCCCCGACTACACCCGAAACAGGGACAATCTGCGAAAGCGGGCCTCCCGGGCGCCCTCCTGCCAGTAGCGTCGCTTCAGGACACCTCGGGCGGCCAGGGTGGGGTCTCGCGACTTCGCCAAAGGCCCTCTCAGTCATGCCCGCACTCTCAACTGCGTAAGTACAGGAGACGATCTTGAAGACATTCCGAGCCGCGACCCTGGGTGTTGCGACTGCTCTTGCCTTGACGGCTTGCGCGTCGGCCAACCCTGACGGCGAAGGCGCCAACGTCGTGGAAGAGACTTCTGCGGCAGTTGCATCACCCGCCACGGAAGAGACAACTGCGGCGCCTGTGGAGGAAACGCAGGCGACCGAGGGCACCCTCTCGGAGGAAGCTGCAGCGGAACCGAGTGAGAGCGCCGTTGGAACGAGGGAAACCCCGTTGAGTGTGGGCACTCGTATCACGATGGGTGACTATGAAGTCGCCATCACTGAGGTCAACAAGGACGCTACTCAGCAGAACTTGGACGATAACGAGTTTAATGAGGCTCCCCCGGAGGGCACGCAGTACGTACTGGTGTCCATGGAAGGGACGTACGTCGGTAGCGACTCTGGTGATCCTGGCTTCGACCTGTCTTGGAAGATTCTTGGGTCGGACAACAACACATTCGATTCTTCGTGGACGCCGGATGACGCTCCGTCCGACTTCTTCCCCTCCTGCACGCTAGACACCATGTTCGACATTGGGGAGACGTTCCCCGACGGAAATTGGACAGGCAACTTCTGCATCCTGATGCCGTCGACCCAGGTCGAGGGCGGCGCGATCATTCTGGAGAACTTCCTGTCCATGGAATCGGAGCGGGCGTTCTGGGCGCTGGGATAGCGGTAAGTGAGCTGAAGCGCCGAGACGTTACGGCATGAACGGACGACCTCCAGTTCAGATAACTGAGTCATCGAGGATGCGCGGTTGTCCGGGATGTCGCTCGACACGAGCGGGGGTGACGAAGGGGGCGGGTTCCTGTGGTGCCCGTCCCCTTGGCTCAAGGGAGATCGCGTTCGCAACCGACGGCAGCCTTCCCGGGCGCTGACCCCGTGTGCACGACCCCGGCTTTGCTGCCCCCGCCTGTTCCAACCCCAGGGGTTCGGTGCTGGCCCATGGCCGACGATGCCTTTTTGCTGTAGCTGCTAGGCCGGTCAAGATGACGCTCTCGCGAGGGGCGCGTTCGTGACGCCGTGCCTGGGCAGTGCCTCGGTGTTGTCGTCGCAGCGGGGAAGACCAGCAGGTCCAAGAACATGCAGCGACCGGTCTCGAAAACCGTTGGGCGGGTCACCACCCGTCTCGTGGGTTCGAATCCCACGCCCTCCGCTGCAGGAAGTCGATAGTCCCGTCGGCTCCCGGCGCACGGAGCTACGTGTGCCTGTCTGAGGGTGGCGCCAGCGCAGCGACCGGCCGATCGGGCCGGCGGGGACCGGAAGTACCTGCGCTGGGGTGGTTCGTCCAGGTCAGCGGTGGCCGAGGACGTTGACGACGTTGCCGTCGGGATCGCGGACGAAGAACCGCCGCACCCCCCAGGGCTCGTCCGTGAGGGGGTGCACGATCTCCGCCCCCCCGCGGACCGCTGCCTCGTACACGGCGTCGACGTCGTCGACCTGCACGGAGACGCTGGGCACCACCGGCGCGGTCTCGTCATGGGTCATCACGCTGATCTGCGTCCCCGGCCGGCTCGGGTCCGCCAGGGTGACGATCCACCCGAGGTTCATCACCGGCTCGAGGCCGAGGCTCCGGCCGTAGAAGGCCGTGGCGTCCTCCAGCGACCGGCTGAGCAGATCCGGGACCACTCGCTCCACGCTCATGTGCGCCACGCTCCCGGTCGGTCCAGGACGGCGCCCGTGCTGTGGTGGCTCAGGTTCGAGGTGGAGGTCTCACGGCTGAGGATCGAGCAGTTGCTGCGGTGGCTGAGGATCGAGCAGTTGCTGGCAGCGGAGAGCATCGACCCCACGGACAGGAACGACCCGATCGAGCCGATCGAGAACAGGGCACCTATCGACCCGACCGAGCAGACCGACCCGATCGAGCCCACCGACAGGACCGACCCGTCGGAGCAGATGGACAGGAACGAGTTCCGCGATCGGAACGACAGCATCCGGTCCTCCCCAGGGTCTGTGCTGCGGCTGATCGAACCGCTACCACCCGCCGCCGGGCGAGGCGACCGAGCGGGAGCGGGAGCCTTCGAGTGTGCCTGCGGGCGCGGTCCACCGGCAAGGCCTGAGCCACGAGCAGGTCGCCGCCGAGGGCGGGTCTGCGATGTCCACGCAGGGGTGCTGCCACCATGTCGAGCATGACCCTGTCCGACGCCGTGACCCTGGTCGAAGCCACTCTCGACTCGGCCCAGCTGCGAGTGGACCGTGCGCTGGCGCGGGAGGACGCCTCGCACTTCCTCCTCCTCGTCCTGGACACGAGTCGGGGGACGCGTCCGGACGGTGCGCCCATCGCCAACGGTCCTCGGCTGGTCAACAAGGAGAACGGGGAGGTGGTCCGGCTGACGGTGCCGGACGCCGTCGCCCGAGCGAAGGTCATGCCGCTCGCACAGGCCTGATCCTGCGCCGGGACGCTACCGCTCGGACGCTCCGTGGGCTCGCCGCAGCCACACGCACAGGTTGTCGAGGTGCGCGCCGTCGACAGGAACCCGTCGTGCGGACAGGCGCCAGTACAAGGGGCAAGCGATGACGTCGAGCGCCATCTCGACGGCGAGGTCCCCCAGGGAGCTCCCCTCGCTCCACCCCTCGGGCCAGGATCGCTGAGGCGAGCTCCCGGCGAGGCCGGCCCGCCCGACTCGCTGCGAACCGGGGGGCCGGGCCCCCGGAACGCGGTTCGGGTCGAGCGAGACCGCGCGGGCGTCGGCGTCCCGCGGGCCACGAGGGGCGGCAGGGTTCGCCCGAGCGGGTGTCAGGTCCTTGAGGAGGCGCGGCGACCAGCCGAGGCAGAGGTGTGCGAGTTGTCGGGCGAGGCAGGACCGGCGCCGTGCTGCTCGCCGCCGTGGTGGCGCTCGGCGCCGCCCCCGCGGAGGCGGCGGTACCCGGCCCCGTCGCCCAGCCGTCTCGCGCCGTCGGCATGCTGCCGCTCGCCCCCGCAGCGCCCACCCCACCGGCGGCGGAAGCCACGGCCGCCGCCGCCGGCAGCGAGGCGCTGCGGGCCCAGGTCGACGCGCTCGCCGCCCAGGTCGACGAGCTCGACGTCCGGGCGGAGGTCGCCCTCGAGGACTGGGACGTGGTCCGCGCCGAGCTCGACGCGCTGAGCGCCCACGAGGTCCAGGCGCAGGTCTCGCTGGACGACGCCGGCCGCGAGCTGCAGACCGACCGCGCCGCTGCCACCCGCCGGGTGCGCGCGCTGTACCGGACCGGTGGCACGGTCGGGCTGGCCTGGACCGCCCTCGCCTCGACGGGTTCCGGCTTCGGCGAGGCCGCGTCCGGCTTCCAGGCCGCGCGGGTCGTCCTCGACTCCGACGCCGCCACCGTCGAGCGGGCGCGCGAGCGGGTCGACGTGGCCGTCGACTCCTCCGCCCAGGTGCAGGAGCTCCGCCGGCTGCGCGCCGAGCTGGAGACCGAGGCCGAGACCCGTCACCGCGACGCGGAGGCCGCGCTCGCGGCCCGCCGAGACCTGCTGGACTCCGCCGACGAGGCCCTCGCGGCGGCGGTCGAGCGGGAGCAACGGGAGGCCGAACGGGTCGCCCTGAGGCAGGCCCTGGCCGAGGCCGCCCGGGCGGAGGCCGACCGGGCTGCAGCCGCCCGGGCTGCGGTCGTCGGCGACGCCGGGCTGCCGGCAGACACCCCGGCCTTCGCGGGCTGGTTGTCGTCGCCCGTCGAGGGCGCTCGCACCTCCTCGCAGTACGGGTACCGCATCCACCCGGTCCACGGGTACCGGAAGCTGCACACCGGCACGGACTTCGCGGCGCCGTGCGGCACGCCGATCACGGCCGCCGCCGACGGCACGGTCGTCAGCGCCGGCTGGGGTGGCGGGTACGGCAACCTCGTCGTCATCGCGCACGGCGACGTCGGGGGCCGCTCCCTGTCCACGGCCTACGCCCACCAGAGCCGGCTTGCCGTGAGCGCAGGCCAGCAGGTCAGCCGCGGGCAGGTCATCGGGTACGTCGGCACCACCGGCACGTCGACCGGCTGCCACCTGCACCTGGAGACCCGGGTCGCCGGCACCCCCGTCGACCCGATGCGATTCCTGTGACGCCTCGACCCGCATCGGGACAACCGATGGCGCTCTGATCGAAGGGGGACCCACCGACCCCGGTTGGTCACCCGCTCGGGGGCACGCCCATCCGAGAGCGGCGCAGCCTGCGCGGAACGCCGGCTTCAGATCGATGCCGGAGCACAGCCACAGCCGCCGGGAGGAAGGGATGAACGCCCAGGCCATAGCCGTCACGTCGGGGGTTCCGGGCGGGCAGTGCGCTCAGCGTGCTGCTTCGATCCTGTCGGTCCAGTCGAGGATGTGTTGCAGGTAGACCTCGGTGCCGTCCTCCCACGAGTAGTGCGCCGCGTCGGGGATGACGGCGAACTCGCTGTTGGGCAGCAGCTCGCTCAGGCGCGTCGAGTTGCTCATCGCGACGAAGGTGTCGTGCTCGCCGTGGAGCACCAGGACCGGCGTCCGGATCGACGCGTAGGACTCCATCATGCGGGGCACGATGCCGGGGTAGCTGCCGAGGAAGCCCACCTGGCCACGGAGCTTGCCCGGCCCGGTCGAGCCGTCGCGGAAATCGTCCAGCACCGCCTTCGGGGGCCGCTCCTGGTGGAATCCGATGCGGTTCGCCGCGCGTACGTAGATGCGGCCACCCAGCCTTCGACCGAGTGAGCGCACGGCCAGCCCGAACAGGCGGGAGTTGACCAGCAGCCGGAAGGTCAGGTCGCCCTGGACCGGCGAGACCGTCCCGGCGTCGCCGCCGACGACCGATGCGATGCGCTCCGGGTGGTCGGCCACGAACCGCAGGACCGTGGGCGTCCCGACGTCCGGCCCGACGAAGTGGGGACGCTCGAGCTCGAAGTGGTCGAGGATCCTGCCGAGGAACGCAGCGTGCTCATCCACCGTCGTGACGTCCGACGCTGCGTCCGACCCGCCGTGGTTGGGCAGGTCGACGGCGACGAGGTCGAACCGCTCGGCCAGGCGGCTCCACATGTTCCGGTACGTCAGCACGCTCATCGGCTGTGGCGACGTCATCAACATCTGTGGTGCGCCTGGCCGCCGCGCCGCGGCGAAGCGAAGGCGGTGACCACCCACGACGGCGTGCTCGAAGCGCATCGCCGGGTGGTCTGGCAGCTCCAGACCGTGGAGACCGGTGTCGGTCATCAGCGTCCTCTCCTTCGGAGCGGGGCGGCCCTGCTCACCTCTCCAGACGACAGCCCACGACGAGACTGTTCGGTCGATCAGGTCTGCGGCATGTCGGAGTAGAACGCGATGTTCATCTGGCTGAACGCGGCGTCGCGGTCGGGGACGAGCGCCGCGTACGCGTCGCTGTCGAAGACCGCTCGGCCGGCACGGGCCGAGTCGGCGTCGGCGAAGGTGACGATCATCGACATGAACGTGTCGGTGTGGCCGACGACTGACTCGTCCTGCTTGATGATCATGGGTTGGGAACCACCGGCCTGCATCAGCATCGGGACCACGCCGCCGACGTAGCGCTCGAGGGCGGCGTGTTCGGCGAGCACCGGGGTGGCCGTGACGAAGAGGTGGTGCCTGCCGGTCGGTGCAGGGTCGGGCAGCTGGAAGAACTTGATGACGTCGCCGCCCTCGTCCCAGGTCGGCGTCATCGTGATGGCCGAGATCCTCCATCCCTCGCCACCGTGCACGTAGTCGCAGGTGTAGACCGCGTTGAGGCTCATCACCTCCTCGCCGAGCTTGTGGCGGGCGAAGACGTAGGTGTCGCCGTGGGCGGTCTCGCCGTCCACCTCGACCAGGGAGTTGGTCATGTAGTGCTGGGTGACGAGCCCCTCGGTCGAGAAGAGGGACCGCACCAGGTCGGTGAAGGCATCGCCAGGCAGCTGCATCCGGGCGCCCATGCCCCACTTCGAGAAGTCCCCGACGAGCGTGGCGTGGAACACCGAGCGGAACATCGCCCAGTCCTGGGTGTTGATCCCTCTCGCATACCGGTAGTGCAGCTCGGCGATCTCCTGCTTGGCGATCACGTCGTCGATCGTCATCATCGTCGTTCCCTTCGCTGTGTGGGGGTGTCCTCGGACGTCAGGGTGTGGACGAGCTGGGCCGTGGTGAGGATGAGGTGGGCGTAGGTGGGGCCGTTGATCTCGTGGGCGGCGTGCATCGCCTCGGCGGAGAAGGCGGCGGTGGCGTCGCGTACCAGCGTCACGTGGTAGCCGAGCTCGGAGGCGTAGCGGCCGCTGGTCTCGATGCAGGTGTTCGCGATCAGGCCGATCAGGATGACGTGGGTGATGCCGCGCTGGCGCAGCTGCACGTCGAGGTCGGTGTTGGCGAAGCTGGACCCGCTCCAGTGCTCCCTGACGACCAGATCTCCGGGCTCGGGGCCGAAGCCCGGGTACCACTCACCGCCCCAGCCGTCGCGGGCGAACAGCTGGTTGGCGTGGGCACCCAGCTGGAAGGGTGTCGGGTTCACCCATCCCTGGAAGTCCGTGGGCTCGTACCGGTGGTGGGGCAGGATGACGACGGGGATACCGGCCTCACGCGCCGCCGTTCGGATGGACGCGATGTTGGAGTGGAGGTCCACCGACTGGGCCACCTCGCGGACGAGGGGCCACATCTTGCCCTCCTCGGCCAGGAAGTCGTTGTAGGGGTCGACGAACAGCAGCGCGGTGCTGCCGTCGGGGTATCCGGTGCCCATGGCTCGTTCCTTTCGATCGGAGTGGGGCGGGACTTCTGCGTCGGGTCGGCTCATGCGTCGCGGCGCAGCAGGACGCCGATGATCGCGAGGTGGGAGATCAGCACCAGCGGCACGTACCAGATCAGGGCGAGCCACATGCCGCCGATGTCGTAGCTGATCAGGTCGGTCTGGGCGACGATCCGTCCGACGTTGACGAAGTCGAGCAGGCCCACCACCGTCACGAGCCACGTCACGGCGACGGTGGCGCTGGAGCCGCGTCGGGCCAGGACCAGCGCCACGATCGCGAGCAGACCGGTAGCCATGTCACCGAGCCCGGCCTGCAGCAGCAGGTCCCTGGGCACCGCGGGATCGACCTGGCCCTCGGCGGCCAGCGTGAGTCCGGTGAACCGGAACGCCTGGACCAGCAGGAGAGGCTGCAAGGCCGCCGTCAGAGGCAGGCCGGACAGCCGGGGCGCCACGTACCAGAGGTAGATCAGCGCGTACACGACGGTGGCCACGGTCACCTGGGCGAAGAGGATGACGTAGTTCATTCGTAGTGCTCCTTCGAGGCGTGAACGGCAGACGGCCTGCTGGTCGCGTTGAGCCGGGCGAAGATCAGGCCGGGCGCGAGCCGGCTGAGCCACTTCAGCTGCACCGACTGCCCGGGCGCGATCTCGTCCTGGCCCCGACGCAGCCCCTGGAGGAAGGCCTGGACGAGGTCGTCGGTCGGCATGCGAGCGAAGCTCGGGTTGAGACCGTCGGCTAGTGGCGTGTCGGTGACCGGGGGAAGCAGCTCGACCACCCGGACCGACGTGCCTTTGAGCTGCTCCCGCAGGGCAACCGTCCAGGCGTGGACGAAGGCCTTGGCTCCGGAGTAGACCGGTGCCGACGCGTAGGGCACCCACGCGAGTCCCGAGCTGACGTTGACGATCACCGACCTGCGCTGCAGCAGGTGCGGCAGGAACGCGTGGACCAGCCGGACCGGGCCGGCTACGTCGATGTCGATCTCCTGCAGCTGCCGCTGGAGCGGAAAGCCGGACGTGACGTCGAAGAAGTGCATGACCCCGGCGCAGTTGACGAGGATGTCGACACCTCCGGAGGCCAGGACCTGATCGTGGAGGGCCTCGATCTGCTCCGCGTCTGTGACGTCGCAGACGACCGTCCGGATCGACTGGTGGTTGCGGGCCGCCTCGTGGAGTCGCTCCCGGTCGCGGCCGGTGATGACGACCGTCGCCCCCTCGTCGGCCATGGCGCGGGCGAGCGCGCGGCCGATGCCCGAGCTACCTCCCGTGACGATGACCCTTGCTCCGGCCAAGGGGAGGGACCGTGCCGGGCGGCTCATCGGGTCTGCCGCACGGCGGGAGGCAGCGACGTCTTCACGACGGCCGGTGACAGCTCGTCCCTGCGACGCAGCAGGGCGTAGACGACGTAGCCGTGGCTGAGGACGAGCAGCGGGACCACGAGCCCGAAGGTGATCCACATGACGCCGATGCCCGACTCCAGGACACCGGCGCCGGCGACGGTGACGGACACGAGGACGATGTCGCCCAGGCCCACCACCGTGAGCAGCCAGGCCAACGGCACCGTCAGAGGTGAGCGACGGTATGCGGCCAGCGCCGCCACGATGCCGACGGTGGCGGCGGACAGGTCACCGAACGCGATCACCCGCAGCGCGTCCATGTCCTGGCCCGGGTCGACCTGGCCCGGGGCCAGCATCGTCAGCCCGAGGAACCGCAGGCCGTGGACCATCAGGACGACAGCCAGCGCCGTGTACGCGTCTGCTCGCTGCAACCGTCCCAGGACGTGCTGCCGGAACAGCGTGGCGAACATGACCAGACCGAGGCTGGACTGGATGGCGACGATCACGTAGGGGGACAGCACGGCTGGACCTCGCTTCAGGGTGGCTGGCGGGGGCTCGAGCGACGGACGGGGTCGCCCGACCGTCACGACCCCGGTCGGGCGACCGGCGGCCCCTGCTCACCCCTCCAGACGACAGCTCACGGCGAGACTGTTCGGTCCCGACCGGTGTCCGCCTGGTCGGAACACTCCGGTGGTCAGCGACCGCCGGCGCGGTCAGTGACCGGCGAAGACGTCGATCGCCCCGATGCCTGAGGCGTCGACGCTCAGCACCATGTCGGCGATCTGCGTCGACTCCCCGTCGGGGTCGACCAGGTGGACCGTGTAGGACGGCTGGGCGTTGAAGAAGGCCGGCAGCAGCAGGTACCGCCCGAGCGGCACGATCAGCGTCGCGAAGGCGGTGACGACGTCAGCCCGCCCGTCGTACCACGACGGGATCGGCGGCATCGCCATCCGGACGTCCTCGCGCAGCGTCTCGACGAGGCTCTCGACGTCGGCTCGTTCCCACGCCGTGACGAAGGCGTCCAGGGTGCGGCGCACATCCGGGTCCTGGATCGGGTGCCCAGGCATCGACTCCACCCCTGACTGGTGGTAGGTCTCCCGCATCTGGGTCCGGGCTCGGTGCAGCGCGCTGGTGACGGACGGGACGCTGCACTCGAGCGTGGCCGCCGTCTCCGCTGCGCTCCACGAGAGGACGTCGCGGAGGATGAGCACGGCACGCTGCCGAGCAGGCAGGGTCTGCACCGCGGCCAGGAAGGCCAACCGGACGCTCTCCTTCATGGAGTAGACGCTGGCCGGGTCCTGGGAGGAGTCGCCGATGTAGCGGGACGGGATCGGCTCGAGCCACGCCACCTCAGGCTCGGGCTCGCCGACGGGACGGACCGGGTCGGACGCCGGTCCCCGTGTCGCTGGGACCACCCGACGTCTGCGACTTCTCAGCAGGTCCAGACACACCCGCGTCGCGATCTTCAGCAGCCAGGTCCGCATCGAGGAGTCCCCCCGGAAACCG
Source organism: Jannaschia sp. R86511 (assembly GCF_042466345.1). Classification (NCBI taxonomy): domain Bacteria; kingdom Pseudomonadati; phylum Pseudomonadota; class Alphaproteobacteria; order Rhodobacterales; family Roseobacteraceae; genus Jannaschia; species Jannaschia sp. R86511. The sequence goes on along the minus strand of NZ_JAXHCD010000001.1, from coordinate 4,633,770 downwards.
GCCCGACTCCGCCACGCTCGAAGAAAGACCTCCTGCGCGGCCTCCTCCGCCTCGTGGAACGAACCCAGGAACTGGTAGCAGTGCACCACGACCCGGTCGCGGTGCTCGCGGACGACGCCCTCCATGCCCTCGTCGAGGTGCAGGTCTTTCGCGCTCACGAAGCCTCCAAGCAGACGCGCCGGGCCACTTTCTGGGGGCGTGACCGACACTACAGAGCGCCCCGGCCCGATGGTGCAGCAGACCCGAGCACCGCTGCGGGAGGTGTGGGACCGCCCCGGAACTGCTCGTGGGACTGAGGCCGAGCGCCGGGGTCGTGGGGTCGGCGTCGGGCCGTGGCGTCACCAGCAGCCCATCGCCAGCCACGTCCTCAGCCGTCCACCCGTCCGGTCTCGTGGGCCCACATCGCGACTTCGACGCGGTTGCGAGCGCCCAGTTTGGTCATGAGGCTGGTGAGGTGCGCCTTGACGGTGCTCAGGGAGACGTAGAGGTCGGCGGCGACCTCGGCGTTCGTCCGCCCGCGCGCGACAGCCAGCAGCACCTCTTCCTCCCGGTCGCTCAACGGCACCACGGGCTCGGTCGGCGTGGCCGCGGACCGCGCGGCGAACGTCGACAGCAGCCGTGCGGTCACGCTCGGGGCGATGAGGGCGTCCCCCCGTGCGGCCGCGTGCACGGCCTGCACGAGCAGGTCGGGTCCGGCGTCTTTGAGCAGGAATCCCCGTGCGCCTGCTCGCAGCGCGTCGTGGACGTACTCGTCCAGGTCGAAGGTGGTGATGACCACCACGGGCAGCGGGTCGTCGACGTCGGGCCCGGCCAGCGTGCGGGCGGCCTCGATGCCGTCCAGCCCGGGCATCCGGACGTCGAACAGGCAGACGTCAGGGCGCAGCCGGCGGGCCGCGGACACCGCCTCCACACCGTCCCGGGCCTCGGCCACGCCCTCGATGCCGGGCTGGGCGTCGAGGACCATGACCAGACCGACCCGGACGAGGTCGTGGTCGTCGGCGACGAGGACGCGCACCGGAGCGGCCTCCGGGTCCGTCGCCCCGCTCGTGCCCGGCACGTTCATCGCCGACGAGACCTGGGCAGGGTGGCGTGCACGGCCCACCCGCCGTCGGGTGAGGGGCCGGCCTCGAGCCGGCCGCCCAGCAGCTCGACCCGTTCGCGCATCCCGACGATGCCCAGTCCCGACCCGGTCCCGCGGGCGCTCGTGGTCCCGGCGCCGTCGTCCTTCACGAGCACCTGCACGGCGTCCTCGGTGGCGCGCACGCTGACGTCCACCCGTGTCGCCCCTCGGGCGTGCCAGCGGGCGTTGGTCACCGACTCCTGGACGACCCGGTAGACGGCTGCGTCCACGGCGCCGGGCAGGTCACGGGCCTCGCCCGTGACGTCCACGTGCACCGCGGGCCGACCGGCCCGTCCCGCCTCGGAGTGCTGGGGGAGGCCGGCGAGCCCCGACAGGTCGGCGACCCCCCGCACCGGGGCGCGACCGTCGGTGTCACCGTCCCTCAGCACGCCGACCACCGACCGCATCTCAGCCAGTGACAGCGTGGCCGCCTCCTCGATCACCCGGAGCACGTCGGCCGCCCGCGCGGGATCGGTGGCGGCGACTGCTCGCCCTCCCTGGGCCTGGAGGACGATGCCCGAGACGTGGTGGGCGACGGTGTTGTGCAGGTCCCGGGCCAGCCGCTCCCGCTCCCGGTCCCGCACCTGCTCCTGCGCGCGCCGGCGGTCGGCCACCGCCAGCCGGACCGCGACGCCGAGGACGACCGGAAGCAGCAGGAACCCGGCGCCGATGAGGTTGTCCTGCGCCGAGCTGCCGTAGAGAGGTTCACGGCCGAAGTGGGCGACCATCAGGAACGCCACGCCGACGGCGACGTGCCGACCCGACGCCCAGCGGCCCAAGGAGTACGGCATCAGGAGCACGACCGCGGTCGTGTTCGGCACCCCGTGGGGCAGCCCGGCCAGTGCCGGACCGAGCCCGGCCACGGTCTGCGCGCCGTAGGCCAGCACCACCATCGCCAGCGGGAACCGACTCCGCCACAGCGCGGCCCCGACGCACACCAGCGTCAGGGCCAGCGTGAACGGCGGCCACGGGACGTCGTCGCGGGCCAGGACCTCCACCACCGCGGTGGCCGTGCCCACGGCGACGACGGCCACGTCCAGGCGCCACCAGCCGTCACGGGCGGGCGACGGGACGCGCGGCTCGCGCCACAGCGCCCGTAGCAGCCGTCCGACCATGGACCGAGGGTATGGACCGTGAGCGCGTCCGTCATCGGCCTGACGGCCATCCGGACGGTGGACCTTCGGCCAGCCGGCTCCGGCCTCGATACCGATGTGCCTGGTGCGCCGCGGGCGTGAGCGTGTCCGCCATGACGACCACGACCACCACCCAGCCCTCGTCCCCTCTCACCCGTACCGGCTCCTCGGCGGGGTTGCAGCGCGGCGCCGGCATCGCCGCGCTCGTCAAGGCGGCCACCTACCTCGTCGGCTTCGGCGTCATAGGCGCCTACCTGGCCCCACGCGGCCTCCTCGACGCCCAGGGAGACCCAGCAGCGTCCCTGCAGTTCCTCCTCGACAACCAGACCGTCCTGTACGCGTGGTACCTCGTGCTCTACCTCGTCGGCGGCATCGCGCTGGTCAGCCTCGTGCTCGGGGTGCGTGATCGGCTGCACGGGGCGTCCGCCCTGGCCCGCACCGCCGAGGTCTTCGGACACATCTGGGCCGGCCTCCTGCTCGCCAGCGGCATGGTCCACCTCATCGGCCAGCAGGCCGTCGTCGCGCTCGCCGCCGACGACAGCACGACCGCGGCCACCGTGTGGACGTCGGTGGGCGTCGTGCAGGACGCCCTTGGTGGGGGCGTCGAGCTCGTCGGCGCGGTGTGGGTGCTGCTGGTCAGCCTCGCCGCGCTCCGCACGCGCACGTTCTCGCTCGGGCTCGCGGGCCTCGGCCTCGCGGTCGGCGTCGCCGGCGTGTGGACCCTTCTGCCCGCCGCCGCCGACGTCGCCGCCTCGCTGTTCGGCCTCGGCTTCGTGGCGTGGTTCGTCTGGACCGGGGTCAGCCTGCTGCGCGCACCTCGCCAGGGATGACCGGTTCGTGTTCCGCACGCTGCTCCCCCCAGATCGCGGACACGGGGGTCCAGGCGCCGCGCTCTGGGGGCGCCGTCGTCCCCGCCGTCACCCGTACGGGCGCTCGCGTCCGGTCGAGGCGGAGTCGACAACCAGAGGATGGCGAGGGCGATGGAAACCGTGGAGGCCCCGGGCGTCGGTGTCGCGGCCCGGCTCGTCGCCCTGCGTTCGCGGCGGCCGGTCCTGACCACGGCCTCCTTCCTGGTCCTCTACGCCCTCGCGGTGGCCCTGGGGCGCACCACGCGGGTGGAGGACACCCAGCTCGCGCTGGTGTGGCCTGCTGCGGCCGTGGGGGTGCTGTGGATCGCGGCGTCGTGGGGCAGCGCCCGACGGGTGCTGCTCGCCGGCGCCCTGCTGGCCCTGGTGGCGGGCCTCATCAACCACGTGACCGGGGTGCGCTGGGAGATGGCGGTCGTGTTCGCCCTCGCCAACGTCGTGCAGTCGCTCGCCGTCTGCGCGGTCCTCGACCGGCTCCAGCGGGCCTGGAGCAACGAGCCGTTCCGGCTGCGGCACACCCAGGACCTCGCCGCCCTCGTCATCGCCTCCACGGCGGGCTCGCTCGCCGCGGCGTTCATCGGTCCCGTCGGGCTGTGGCTGCTCCAGGACGCCGACCTGCTGCCGACCGCGGGGGCGTGGATGCTGCGCAACGCCGCCAGCGTGTTCGTGTTCGCCGCCCCGGCGCTGCGGCTCGTCGACCCTCGGGTGCGCTACCCCCGGCAGGGCTGGCAGGTGTGGGCCGAGCTGGCGGTCGCGAGTGTCATCATCTCCGTCGGCTACCTGGCTGTCTTCGCCCTGCAGTCGAACCTTCCGCTGGCCTTCTTGCCGGTCCCCCTGAGCATGTGGATCGCGCTGCGCTTCCACACCACGTTCGCCGCGGTCCACGTCCTGCTCGTCGGTGTCCTGATGGTGGTGACGACCCTGCAGGGTCTCGGTCCTTTCGGCGACGCGACGCCGGTCAACAGGGTCCTGCTCGCCCAGGCGTGCGTGTCGGTCGTCGGCCTGGTGACCCTCGTCCTCGCCCTGCAGCGTGACGACCGTCGGCGGCTCGTGGCGCGGCTGGAGGAGACCACGCGGCAGGCGCACGAGCTGGCCGAGGAGCGGGACCGGGCCTCGCGGGCCAAGACCGCCTTCCTGGCCACGATGAGCCACGAGATCCGCACCCCGCTCAACGGGGTGCTCGGTCTCACCGACCTGCTGTCCGGATCCGGTCTGCCCGAGGAGCAGGCCGGCTGGGCCCGCCAGGCCAGTCGGTCCGGCCGCGCCCTGCTGACGATCGTCAACGACGTGCTCGACCTGTCCAAGGTCGAGGCTGGTGCGGTCGAGCTGGAGTCGGTGCGCTTCGGGATCGCCGACGTCGTCGAGGACGCGATGCTTCCGGTGAGGATGGCCGCCGACGAGGCGGGTGTCGCCCTGGTCGTGGCGGTGCGGTCCGCGTTGCGGCAGGACCGGGTCGGGGACCCCTCACGGTTGCGGCAGGTGATCACGAACCTGGCCTCGAACGCGGTCAAGTTCACCGAGCAGGGCTCGGTCGTCGTCACGGTCGGTGGGGACGACGAGCAGGTGTGGCTGCAGGTCGCTGACACGGGCGTGGGGATGACCGAGGAGCAGCAGGCAAGGCTGTTCCAACCGTTCACCCAGGCCGACGCCTCGGTCACCCGCCGGTTCGGTGGCACCGGTCTCGGGCTGGCCATCGCCGGCGGACTGGTCGAGCGGATGGGCGGCACGATCACTGTCACCAGCGCCCCAGGACGGGGATCGACGTTCCGCGTCGACGTCCCCCTCGCGCTGGCCGAGGACGCGCAGCCGACCCCGGTGCGCGCGCAGGTGGGCGTCCCGGGCCCCCGTCCGGCCGCCACCGGGCCGGCCCGCCGAGCGGGCGAGGCCCCCGAGCGGGTCGAGAGCGGCCTGCGCGTGCTGGTCGCGGAGGACAACGAGGTCAACCAGCTCGTGGCCCGGATGACGCTGCAGCGGGCGGGCGTCGAGGTCGACGTCGTGGGCGACGGTCGGCAGGCGCTGGACGCCCTGGACGCCGGTGGCTACGACGGACTCCTGCTGGACCTGCAGATGCCCGTCCTCGACGGCATCCGCACCGTGGAGGCGATACGGGCGTCGGAGGCCGAGCAGGGAGGCGTCCGGCTACCCGTGTTCGCCATGACGGCGAGCGTCCTGGCCACGGACCGGGACGCCTGCCTGACGGCCGGGATGGACGGCGTGCTGCCCAAGCCGTGGAACGCCGAGCAGCTGAGGTCCGTTCTCGACCAGATCGCGAGGGGACGGCGAACCGCGGCGAGCAGCGGCTGACCGGCGCGCCCACCGTCGGGCGTGCCGGGGCCGCAGGGCCTCGACCGCGGTGCCGGCGTGGCGCCCCCTACCGTCGAGGGAGTGGTCCGTCGCCGGCGGTCCCCGCAGCGGCTGGGTCAGCGCGGGTGGGGCGTCCGGTGTGGACACGGACCCGGTGCCTGCCGTCCCGCTTGGCGGCGTACATCGCCTGGTCGGCGTCGAGCAGCAGCTGCTCGGCGGACGCGTCTCCGTCGCTCACGGCGAGGCCGATGCTGGCGCCGACGGTGAAGGTGCCGGCCGAGACCGTGACGGGGTGGTCCAGAGCGGCGAGGATCCGGTCGGCGACGGCGCGGGCGCCGGTGGTCCCGGTCAGGTCGGCGCAGACGACGGCGAACTCGTCGCCCCCGAGCCGTGCCACGGTGTCGCCGGGGCGGACGGCGTCGGTGAGGACGGCGGCGATCCTCCGCAGGACCTCGTCGCCTGCTTCGTGCCCAGCGGTGTCGTTCACCTGCTTGAAGCCGTCGAGGTCCAGGTAGAGGAGCCCGACGAGGCCACCCGACCGGGCGCCGACCTCCAGCGCCTGCGTGAGGTGCTCGTGGAGCAGCGCCCGGTTGGCCAGCGAGGTGAGCGGGTCGTGCAGCGCCTGGTGACGCAGGGTTGTCTCCGCCGCCCTGCGGGCGGTGACGTCCTCCACGAGCGCGATGACGTGCGGCGGGTCGGCGTCGGTGGCCGGCACGAGCGACGTCGACAGCACGGCCCGGACCTCTCCGCCGTCGGGGCGGACCAGGCCCACCTCGACGGTCACCACACCGGGATCTCCGTGCTGGAACGCGCCCAGGGCGTCCTCCACGGCCTGCTCGTGCCCGGCGCCCACGGACGGGGAGAGGCCACGGCTGAGGACGTCCTCCGTCGTGCGAGCGAGCAGCCGGCAGAACGCGGGATTGACCGACAGCATCCGCCACCGCCCGGTCGGCGAGGGCGTGGAGGCGATGAACATGCCCATCGGGGCGGTCGTGAACGCGGTCCGGAAGCGCTGCTCGCTGCTCTCCAGCGCGGCCTGCGCCGCGAGCTGGCTGCTGATGTCGCTGGCCACTCCGATGTAGCCCACGGGCTCGCCGTCCGCCCCGGGCATGGCGGTGACGGTCAGCCGCACCTGCAGGCTGCTGCCGTCGCGTCGGCGGTAGGTCCACCGTCGGGTCTCCGCCTCGCCCCGTGCGGCGGCCTGGACGAAGACCAGGAAGCCCGGTCGTACTCCGAGCTCGGCCGCACGGGACACCACCTCGTCGTAGTCGTGGAACGTCTCCGGTGTCCGGCCGAGCATCTCCTGCTCCGACCAGCCGAGCATCCGCTGAGCCCCGACGTTGAAGACGGTGATCCGACCCTGCGGGTCGGTCGCGACGATGGCCTGCTCGGTGGCGCTGGCGAGCACTCCGGCGAAGAGGTCCCGAGCCTGGGTGGTCTCCCGAGCGCGCAGCCGGTCCGACGTCACGTCGCGGAACACGGCCACTGCACCGCGGGTGCCGTGGGCCCCGACGAGCCGCCGGGCCCGCACGTCCAGCACCCTGCCCTCCGGGACGGCGGCGTTCCGAACGAGCACGTCGGCCTCGACGTCGTCCCGACCGGCGAGGGCGCGGGCCAGCGGCAGCTCGTCGGCGGGGATCGGTCGCCCGTCCGGGTGGAAGAGCCCGAAGCGCCTGGACCACTCGGCACGGTCGGCCACACCGTCCACGGTCATGCCGAGCAGGTCTCTGGACGCCGGGTTGGTGAGCACGAAACGCCCGTCGCTGTCCACGACGGCCACCCTGTCGACGATGCTGGTGATCACGGTGTGCAGCAGCCGGGACTGCTCCGCCGACCGGTCGCGGGACTCGGAGAGCTGTCCGACCAGCGACGTGTTCTCGTCGCGCGACAGGGCCAGGGGCAGGGACACGAGGAACAGCACGGCGACCAGGGCCTGGGCGAGCATGACCCGTCCCGAGGGCTCGATGGTCGAGAACGGTCCGCTGCCGCCCAACGTGAGGGCCATCACCGCTGTCCCGGTGGCCAGCCCGTAGCCGACAACCACGGGCAGGGAGGCGCGCAGGCCGGCCCACACGGCGAGCGGGACGACCGCGAAGGTGGCCGGGACGGCGTCCTGCGAGGCGAAGACGCTGCCGTACACGACCACGGTGGTGATCCCCAAGGCGACCAGCTCGGTGGTGCGGGGCCAGGACCAGGCGGGCCAGCGACCTGCCGACCGGTACGAGCGCCACACGTGCGCGAGGACGAGGCCCGCCGCGGCGATGACGAAGGTCCCCACGGCGTTGCGGAGCACCCAGGGCCCAGCAGACCGAGCCAGTCCTGCCCCGTGACCCGGGCGACAACAGGTGTCGCGACGAGCGAGCTCACCGCCGCCCCGAGCGAGGCTGCCACCGCGAGACCGCCGAGGTCGGCGACCGTGGCGACCCGCCGTGTGGGCGACCAGCGGACGAGGACGGTCAGCGCCACTCCGGCCTGGACCGCGTTCGCCAGCCCGAGGGTGGCAGCCAGCCCCGGCGACGCGCCGGTCCACAGGTTGCCGGCCGCGGCCACGCAGGTCAGGAGCAGCAGGTCCACAGCCCGCCACCGGGGACGCCCCCAGGACACGGCGACCCACAGCACGGCGACACCGGCCGCCGGCCAGATGAGGGCCAGCTCCGAGCCCGCCACGACGGTGGACCGACCGAGGTGCACCGCGCCGGCGTAGACGACCGTCCCGACCAGTGAGACGAGCAGCGGCGGGACGGGGCGACCCAGACCTCGGCTCCGGGGCGTCGTCGCTGCGGGTCCGGCGCTACCGGTCATGCGGGCCTCCTGCGGGCTGGCGTGCGATCTCCCCCCTCAGGTGTGTCGGCAGGTCCGGTCTGCGACCGCAGCAGTCTGTCAGGCCACGGTCACCGGTCGACCGCGTCGCGCCGTCCACGGCCCTCGTTCAGGTCGGGTCGATCAGCGGGGGCTGTTGCCGTCGGCCTGACCAGCGGCAGGTCACGCCACGTCGGTCTGCCGCCGCTCCTGCTCGGCCAGCGCGGTCAACCCGTCCAGCAGCAGGTCGAGCCCGACCTCGAACGACGACCCGAAGCTGTACCCCGGGCGCAGGACGTGCTCCCGCGTGAGCTCCACCAGGTGCGGATACGCGTCGGCGTCCATCGCGCCGACGATCTGCTCGGCGACGTCGGCGATCTCGGCCTCGCCGTGGGCGGGCAGGCTCGCCTCCTGCAGGGCGAAGCCGTAGACGAAGCTGTCGATGACGGCGTAGGCGTGCGCGGTCAGCGGCAGCGAGAGCCGGCCCCGGCGCAGGCAGGCCAGCACGGCCTCGTGGTGGGCGAGGATCTCCTCGCCCGGTGTGGTGCGGGACTCCAGCAGCGGCGTGGCCCACGGGTGCCGGGCCAGCACCGCTCGGGCGGAACGGCACCGCACCCGGATCGCGTCCTGCCAGGGCAGGTCGACGGGCGGCGGGTCGATCTCGCTGAACACCTGCCCCACGAGGCCGTCGAGGATCGCCTCCTTGCCGGCGACGTGGTGGTACAGCGACATCGGTTTCACCGACAGCTCCACCGCCAGGGCGCGGATCGTCAGGCCCTCCACCCCCTCCCGGTCGGCGAGGTCGAGCGCGGCGGCCAGCACCCGCTCGCGGCTGAGCGAGCCACGCCGGTGCGGCTGGCTGCTGACGGTCTGCTTCACGGGTCCTCCGGTTCGGGCGTTGACTGCCATACATAGTACGGCTACCGTGGTGAACCGATCCAGTACTAAGTACGGTTCGCGTCTATCAGGAGATGTCATGACCACAGCCCGAGAAGCAGACCACCCCGGCGCCACGTCCCCGGTACCGACGCAGATGCGCGCCGTGGCGCAGGAGGCGTACGGGCCGCCCGAGGGGCTGGGCCTGACCGAGCGCCCGGTCCCGCGTCCCGGTCGGGGTGAGGTGCTCGTCGCCGTCGAGGCCGCGGGCGTCGACCGGGGGGTATGGCACCTCGTCACGGGGCTGCCGTTCGCCGTGCGGTTGGGGTTCGGCCTGCGGGGCCCGCGCCAGCCCGTGCCGGGCCTCGACCTCGCCGGGGTGGTCGTGGCACGGGGTGAGGGGGTCACGCGCGTCGACCTCGGCCAGCGGGTCTTCGGCATCGGCACGGGGACGTGGGCGGAGTACGCCGTGGCCCGCGAGGACAAGCTGAGCGTCGTCCCGGACGGGGTCGACCTGGTGGGCGCCGCCACCGTGGCCATCAGCGGTGGTACGGCCCTGCAGGCGCTGCACGACGTCGGCCGCGTGCAGCCGGGGCAGCGGGTGCTCGTGATCGGTGCCTCCGGCGGCGTCGGCAGCCACGCCGTGCAGATCGCCCGGGCCGCCGGCGTCCACGTGACCGGCGTGGCCAGCGCGGCCAAGGCCGACCTGGTCCGCTCGCTCGGTGCCGACGAGGTCGTGGACTACGCGACCAACGACCCGGTCGACGGTCGCACCCGCTACGACCTGGTCCTCGACATCGGCGGCCGCCGGCCGCTGCGGGCGCTGCGGCGCGCGCTGACGCCGACCGGAACGCTCGTCATCGTCGGCGGTGAGGGTGGTGACCGCCTCGGTGGCGGCGTCGACCGGCAGCTGCGGGCCCTCGCCCTGTCGCCGTTCGTCGGGCAACGGCTGACGACCTTCGTCGCGAAGGAGCACCACTCGAGCAGCGACCGGCTCGCCGAGCTGCTGGCCGACGGCCGCCTGCGCCCTGCCGTCGGCCGCCGGTACCGGCTGGAGGACGCCGGCACGGCACTGAGCGACGTGGCAGCCGGCCGCGCTCGAGGCAAGTCCGTGATCGTGGTCGCGGGAGACGAGCGATGAGCGCCACCAGGACCACGTCGACGTCGCCCGCCGACCCGCTCAGCAGGACGTCGGGTGACACCCGGCCCCGTGCCGCCGCCCTGTGGGCCGGCGGCAGCTACGCCGCCCTCTTCTTCCTCGCCGTCTTCGCCAACTTCGCCGTCGTCACCCGGTTGGTGGACCCGGGCGACCCGGCGGGGACGGCCGCCGCCCTGGCGGCCGAGGCGCCGCTGGTCCGGGCGGCGGTGCTGGCCTTCGGGGTCGTGTTCGTCCTCGACGTCGTCATCGCCTGGGCGCTGTTCGTGGTGCTCCGCCCGGCGGGGCGAGACCGGTCGCTGCTGGCGGCGTGGTCGCGGCTCACCTACACCGCGTTCCTCGGCGTCGCCCTGGTGCCGCTGGTCCTCGCGCTCCGGCTGGCGAGCGACCCGACGTACGCCGGAGTGGACCCGGCCACGCGCGAGGCCGGGGTCGCGGTAGCTGTCGAGGCGTTCGACCTCACCTGGCTCGTCGGGCTGGCCGTGTTCGGTCTGCACCTGGTCGTGGTGGGAGCCACCGTCATCCGCTCGCGGATCGCCCCGAGGCCGCTGGGGTGGCTGCTGGTGATCGCCGGCACGGCCTACACCGTCGACACGGCGGCTCACGTGGTGCTCGCCGACTACGACCGCTGGGCGGGTGTGCTCCTCGCGGTCGTCGCCGTACCCTCCGTCGTGGGGGAGCTGTGGCTCACGCTGTGGCTCCTGCTCCGGGCCGGACGCGGCGAGCGATGGGCCCGCGCCTGAGCGGGAGAGGTCTGCCGATGCGGCTGGTGGTGGTGCTCATCGCCTGTGTCGCGCTGGGCCTCGGTGCGGCCGCCCCGGCCGTGGCGGACGACACGCCCGCCACCCCCGGGCCGGACGAGGCGGTCGAGGCGGTGCTCGACCGCCGGATGCCGTCCTCGGGGGTGCCTGGCGTGGCCTACGCCGTCGTGGCCGACGGGCAGGTCACCAACGTGGGGGTGCGCGGCGTCGTCCGGGCCGGGACCGGCGATGACGTCACGCCGGACACCCCGTTCCCGGCCGGATCGATCACCAAGAGCGTGACGGCGCTGGCCGTGATGCAGCTCGTCGAGGCGGGAAGGGTCGACCTGGACTCCGCGGTCGCGGAGTACCTGGACGGCTTCGCGGGAGGTCCCGCTGCCGGGGTCACCGTCCGCCAGCTGCTCAGCCACACCAGCGGCTTCTCCACCCGGCAGGGCAACACCTCACACACCGATGCGACCGGTGACGGCGACGAGCTCGCGCGGCGGGTCGACCGGCTGGCCGGGCTTACCCTCTCGCGCACGCCCGGCGTGACCTGGGAGTACTCCAACGCCAACTACCTCGTCCTCGGGCGCCTCGTCGAGGTGGTGAGCGGCGAGGACTACGACACCTACGTCCAGCGCGAGATCCTGCAGCCGCTCGCCATGGCCGACAGCTTTGTCGCCGACGGCGAGGTCCACGAGGACATGGCGACGGGCCACCGGCCCTGGTTCGGCACGAAGCGGCCGCTGCCGGAGGACCGGACCGAGCGCGGGATGGCCCCGGCGGGTGGGCTCGTCGCCAGCGCACCCGACCTGGCCAGCTACCTGCTAGCCATGATGAACGGCGAGGACGACGTGCTGAGCGCCGAGGGCAAGGCCCTCATGATGCGCCCGGCCGGGCCGGCCTCGTCCTTCTACGGCCTCGGCTGGTTCGTGGACGACGGCGACGGCAGCGTCTGGCACTCCGGCTCGGTCCCCGGGGCGGAGTCGCTGGCCGTGATGCGGCCGTCGGAAGGCACGGCGGCCGTCGTCCTGGTCAACGGCGGCAGCGGCATCGGCTTCGGGGAGACGACCGCCCTCCGCGAGGGCGTCACCGGCACGGCCCTCGGCCTCGACGGCCCCGACGACGGCTCCCGCTGGACGCAGCAGGCCCTGTTCGTCGGTCTGGTGCTGCTGCCTCTCGCCTACCTGCTGAGCATCGTCTGGGCCTGGCGGCACCGCGACGCGATCCGCGCCAAGGCTGGCTTCCCCGGACTGTTCAGCCTGTGGTTCCCGCTGGTGAGCACCAGCGTCGCCGCGTGGGTCATGCTGCGCCTGGTGCCGGACCTCGTCGGTGCGCCGCTCGGCACGCTGCGGCTGTTCCAACCCGACCTGGGCCTGCTGCTGATCTCCGGCGCCGTCACCGGGGTCCTGTGGGCGACCGTCAGGCTGGTGATCGCGCACACCGGAGGGACCTCTGCGAAGGAGCGGCCCCAGGAGCGGCGCCGACCGAGAGGGCGTCCCGAGGTGCGGCACGAGAACCGGGCGCGTCACCAACCGTCTCGTGGGTCCGAGTCCCACGCCCCCGGTTGACGAACGGCGACAGCCGGCGCACAGCTCAGGACCAGCGATCCCAGCCCGGCGCCCATCCGGCACCGCCACGTCAGCGTGACGCTCGGCGACCCCGAGAGGGGCGGGATCGGGAGCACCTTGTCCCCGTTCACGGAGTGGGTCGGTCCGAGGGTGAGGGCCGGCGAGAGCCCGACGCCTCCTGCCAGCCGGACCCACCTGACCCACGCGTTCAGGCAAGCTCTCGATCTCGACCCGCGCGGAGATCCCCGCCGACCTGGCTGGCACGGGCACCGCTCGACGTCAGGGGCCGGGCCACGGGCCCGTGGGTGTCCCGCGCGCGCTCCCGCGACGGACCGCTCGAGGGGACATATCGTGATGGTCGTGGACATTCGCGCCGGGCTCGCCGGGCCCGCGGGCCCGCCCCGCGGTGGCCTCCGCCGTCGGCGGGGCACGGCGGTCGGCCGGAGATGACCGTCCCCGCGGTGTCGCGGCCCGGGACGTCGTCGGGTGGGCCCGGCCCGGGCCGGCTCACCGGGCTGGACGCCGCCCGGGGACTGGCCATCATCGGCATGATCATCATCAACGTCGGGCCGACGACGGCGACGTCGCCGTGGCACCGGCTGTACCTGCTGCCCTACGGCCGGGCGTCGGTCCTGTTCGTCGTGATCGCCGGCATCGGCATCGGTCTCCTCGCCGCGAGGACCGCGCGGGACGCCTCGTCACGGGCGGGTGCCCGCAGCGTTGTGCTGTGGCGGGCAGCGGTGCTGGCAGCGGGCGGTCTGGCGCTGCAGTCGCTCACCGACGACATCGGCGTAATCCTCCCCCTGTACGCCATCCTCTTCCTGCTGGCCCCGGTGCCGGCGCGCCTGTCGACCCCCGGGCTGGTCGGAATCACCGCCGTCATGCTCGTCGTCGGGCCTGTCCTCGTCGTCGTCCACGACCTCCTCGCCCTGCCCCCGGTCCCCGGCACCGCCCCGGTCCAGGTCGACGACCCGCCGCTGGACCTGCTGCTCGGCCTCCTGGTGGCCGGGCGGTACCCCCTGGTGACCTGGGTCGTGCCGTTCCTCGTCGGTCTGCTGCTGGCGCGGGCCGACCTCACCGCGCGCCGCACGCAGCGCCGTCTGATGGTGTGGGGGACGGTCGCGGCGCTCGGCGGCCTCGGCGCGTCGACGGTGTCACGGACCCTGCTGGGGCCGGTCGCGGACGACGGTCCGGCCCGGCTGCTCACCGGTGTGGCCCACGGCCAGATGCCGTTGTGGCTGATCAGCAGCGTGGGCGGGGCCGCCGCCCTGGTCGGCCTCGTCGTCCGCGTCGGGCAGTCACGGCCACGCCTGGTCGAGCCCCTGGCCGCCTACGGCCGGCTGTCCCTGACGGTGTACGTGCTGCACATCCTCGTGCTGGTGGTGCTCGTCCCGGGTGAGCTGACGTTCCGGCAGGGCATGGCCGTCAGTGCGGCCTTGGTCCTCTGCTCGGCCCTCGTCCCGCTGCTGTGGGCCCGTGTCGGCGGGCCCGGGCCCCTCGAACGCCTGACCCGGCCACCCTGGCTCGCGGACCGCGCCTCGAGGAGGCGGCGTCTGCGGGTCCCGCCCTCGCCCGCCGACCCCCGATGATCCGAACGGAGCCGTCCGTGCGACCACGACACCTGACCCCGGTGGCGCTGCTGCTGGTGCTGTGCCTGCTGCTGGCCGCCTGCTCGGGAGCGGAGCAGCGGGCGGCGCCGGACGATGCCGCCGCGCCCTCCGACGCCGGCTCGCCCCCGCCTGCCACCACGCCGACGCCCACGCCGCCGCCGACGGTCGAGCCGGCACCGAGCGCCACGCCGGCCGCAGCGGCGCTCGAGTCCCGCGGCGTGGCCTCCGGGCACCCGCTGGCGAGCCGCGCCGGGATGGAGGTCCTGGAGCAGGGCGGCAACGCGGTCGACGCCGCGGTGGCGACCGCGTTCGCCGACGCCGTGCTCACCCCGTCGGCTTCCGGCATCGGTGGCGGCGGGGTGGCCCTGGTCGCGGCGGACGGGGTCACGGCCAACTACGACTACCGCGACGTGGTGAACGAGTCCGGCACCGTCCCCGACGACGGCCTGGGGGTCCCCGGGTTCGTGGCCGGTATGGGGCGCCTGCATGCCGACCACGGGTCCCTGCCGTGGCAGGACCTGCTGGAGCCTGCGACCCGCCTGGCCCGTGAGGGCGTCCCCGTGTCCGGGTTCCTCGCCGGGGCCATCGCCACGGGCAGCGGGCAGCGGGCCACCGGCGACCTGCCGCAGTTCCGACGCGAGTCCGGCGGCACGCTCGGCGAGGGTGACCTCCTGGTGCAGGAGGACCTGGCCGAGACCATGGCCGTCATCGCCGAGGAGGGGCCGGCCGCGGTGTACGACGGCTCGCTGACGACGGCGCTGGCCGAGGTGCCCGGCCTGGACGCCGAGTCCCTCGCCGCGTACGAGGTGGAGGTCGCCGAGGCGGCCGCGGGCCCGGTGGGCGACTACACGATGGTCTCGGCCTCACCCCCTCACCCGGGGGCGGCGATCATCCAGATGGTGCAGGTCGCCGAGGCCGGTGGGATCGCCGGCACCGACCCCGGCTCGGCGGCCTTCGTCGACCTGCAGACGCGGGCCTGGCGGGTCGCGCAGTCCTCGGTCGAGGAGAGCATCGGCGACCCCGCGTTCGTCGACGTCCCCGTGGCAGAGCTCACCGACCCCGAGCGCAACGCGGCGATCGCGGCGGATCTCGACGGTGCCCCGCAGGCCCTGGCGGCCGGGCCGTCCGGGTCCTCGGCGGAGAACACCACCCACATCTCGGTCGTGGACGCCGACGGCCGGGCCGTGTCCATGACCAACACCGTCACGAACTACTGGGGGTCCGGTCGCGAGGTGCTGGGCTTCTTCGTCAACGACTCGCTCGAGCGCTTCGACGACATCGGCGACTCCGACACCAACGCCCCGGCGCCCGGCCGGCGGTCCGTGACCTGGAGCGCGCCCACGATGCTGCTCGACGACCGGAGCCGACCGGTGCTCGTGCTCGGCACGCCCGGCGGGCAGCAGATCCCCAACGTCATCGCCTCCGTGGTCACGCGGTGGGCCCTGCACGGCGAGGACCTCGCCGACGTCGTGCCCGCGGACCGCTTCTTCTACGACGACGGCGTCCTCAGCCTGGAGTCGTCGGACCTGACCGACCCGCTCGCCGCGCTCGGGTGGACGGTGGAGGTCCTGCCCGGGTCCGCCCGGACGAGGTTCGGGTCCGTCCAGGCCCTGGCCGTCGACTGGGACACCGGCGAGGTGTCGGGCGTCGCCGACACCCGCCGCTCCGCCGGGGTGGAGACGACGGGCCGTTGACCTCGCGGTGGGGGACAAGGACGATCGACCCGTGATGCTCGCCGTGACGGCCTCGTCCGTCGGTGCCGTCGTCACCTGCGGCCTCGTGGCGGGCCTGCTGCTCGGTTTCGCCGTGGTCGTGATGCCCGGCCTGCGTGGCCTGGGCGACGCCGACTTCGTCCGGTCGTTCCAGGCCGTCGACGGCGTCATCCAGCGCGGCGCCCCGGTCTTCGGCCTCGTGTGGGCGGGGTCGGCCGTGCTCCCGCTGTTCGCCGTCGTCACCCGGTTGCTGGCGACCGAAGGCCCGGACGTCCGGCTGCTCGGGGCGGCGGCTGCGCTCATGCTGCTCGGCGTGCACCTGCCGACGGTCGTCGTCAACGTCCCGGCCAACAACCGGTTGCAGGCCGTCGACGTGGCGGGTCTCGACGGCCCTGCCCTCGCCCGGCTGCGGGCCGGCTTCGAGCCGCGCTGGAACCGCTGGAACCGGGTGCGCACGGTGCTCGCGACGGTCGCGGTGCTGCTGCTGGCCCTGGCGTCGGCGACGGACTGACGGTCCGGCCGAGTGCCGGGCCGCCGGTGTCACGGTCTCGTCACCGCTTCGTCCTCCTGCCGTTCTCGTCCCGGTGGGGGCCCGGCTGCTGGAGTGGTTTCACCGCCGGTGCGGCGGTCCCATCCCAGCCACCAGGAGCAGCCATGCGGACCATCACGCGTGTACGGAACCACCCCTCGGGACCCGCGCTCGTCGGGCTCCTCACCGCCGCGACGCTGGTGGCCCTGCCGTCGCCGGCCCTGGCCGGCTCCTCCGACGACGAGGACCGCAGGGTCCTGCTGCGCTCGGCGCAGGAGGACGTCGAGCTCGACACGGCGTCCCTGCCGCTGCAGACCGGGCGCGTGGGTTCGGTCGACGGCCCGACCGTGCGCTACGTCGTGACCGAGACCTCGAGGCGCTCCGACGCCGCACGCCGGGGTGTCAACCACGCCCCCCGGCTCGCGGCCGCCGCCGGGACGGCCGCCGTGCAGGACGTCGAGCTGGTCGACGGGGTGGTGGTCTTCCCCGCCACGGTCGACTTCGCGCCCGAGCTCGTCGTGCAGGCCGGGCCGGGCGGCTTCCCCCCGGCGGTGGCCCGGCCCGGGTCGGTCGGTGAGGCCGGCTACTCCCCGCTGGTGCGCCTGCCCGACGGCACGGTGCTCAACGCCCCCCACGTCGCCAACGCCACGGGCACCCACGACAAGCTGCTCCGGACCGAGCCCGGTCGCCGGGGTGCCGAGCGCGGCGTGTTCCGGGAGTCCGAGGGCTTCTACGAGGGCGAGGAGGTCTACTACGTCTCCTTCGACGCGACGGACCCGGTCATCGCCGCGCTGGAGAACGCCACCTACGCACCGGCGCTCGCCGCGGCTCCCGAGGCCGGGTCGGACGACGACGACAGCGCCCGCTCGGCCATCGTGCCCTTCGTGAACGGGCAGACGGGGACCGGCAACCCGCAGCGGCAGGGCCTGTCCAGCGCGTTGCTGGGCGAGGGTGACCCGCTCAACGTCATCGACTCGCTCCCGGTGCGGGGCGGCAGCGACGACTACAGCCCCCTGTGGGACGTCCACGCGGCCGAGTGGACGCCCGCCGCCGTCCGGGCCGGCACGAACACCCTGCAGACCGACGTCGACGACGTCCGCGACCTGGTGGACGACGGGCTCGTCACCGGCCCCGGTGGTGCGCCGTGGGGGGCGATCGACGTCATCGTCAACTGCCCGGTCATCAGCGTCGAGCGCTGAGCCCGCGGGTGGGGACCGCCGAGCGCGACGCTCGGTGGTCCCCACCCGTACCCGCGGGGGGACCTCGTCCAGTCGGCGTCAGGCGAGCGTGAACGCCGCCGTGAGGACCTCGTGCGCGACCCGGCCCGGCGCCCCACCTGCGCACGCACCTCGCGAGCAGGGTCCTGGCGCCTGGGCCGCCGAGGCGAAGCAACCGGGGAGGGTGAACCGGACGGCTGCGCTCGGGTGGTCGTCCCGGAGTGCAGTCTCAAGGCCGACCTCTGGTGACCGATGTGAGGGCGTGACTGCCAGCGGCGCTACCAACGTCCTCCGCTACCGGGCGTCGTCCGTCCTGTCGGGCGACCGACTGGGCCTGCAGACCTCGGGCGGCTGGAACTCGGGCTCGCTCGACAACCCACGCTTCTTCGCCGGGTTCCTCACCGACCCCGAGCAGGCGGCCCAGGGGCTGCTCGCCGTGGCGGCCGTCGCCCGGGCCCGCTACCACGTGCCGATGACGGCCTCCCGGATGGCGTCGATCCTCGACCCGGTGGTGACCAGCGACGGCGCGGGCCTGCGCTTCGAGTCCTTCTCGGCGTGCTGCGGGGTGTACGCCCGCTTCGACGTCTCCGAGAGGGGCCTGGACGGGGAGGTCCTCGACCGCGGGACCACCAACGTCGACGTCAACCCGCCCCTGCAGGCCGCCCTGTCCCGGGTCCGTGGCCGTGAGCCGCTGCACCTGTCCGTCGGCCCAGAGGCCCTGGAGGTGACGACGCTGGACCGGTCCGTCGTGGAGCAGAAGGTGCCCCTTCCGCAGCGGTGGCTGCGGGGTTTCGCCGAGGCTCCCGTGGCCCTCGCGCGCATGACGCCCCGCGGTGAGGTGACCGCCACGGAGGCCCGTCGCTTCCTGCGGTCGCTGCCGCGCTCGGACGCACGGTCCTCGCTGTGGGCGTCGGTCAGCGGCCGTTCACTCACGCTCAGCACGCGGGCAGGTCGTGACGCCGTCTCCCTGTCCGGACCGCAACGGCTGCTGACCCTGGCGCCGCTTCTCCGCTTCGCCAGCAGGATGAGGGTCTACGGCCCGGCGACGGACGGCGGGCCGGCCCCGAGCGCGTGGGAGCTCGAGCTGCCGGGCTCCCGCCTGGTGCTCACCCTGTCCCCGGAGGTGTCGCGGGGCTTCTCCGGGGAGGGCGGCGTGCTCGACGCGCTGGCCGACGACACCGCGGTCACCGACGCCGACCTCGTGGCCGACGTGATGGGCTGGCTGCCGGCGATGACGCTCCTCGAGGTCGCCGCCGCCGCTTCGTTGAGCCAGGAACGGGCGGGACAGGCCCTGGCCGTGCTGGGGACGGCCGGCCGGGTCGGGTACGACACGTCCGACGGCTCCTGGTTCGCCCGGGACCTGCCGTACGACACCGGGGACGCCGAGGCGCTCAACCCCCGGCTCCGTTCCGCGCGCCGGCTCGTGGCCGAGCGCCGTCTGCGCACCGACGGGGACCTCGTGGTGGTCCAGGTCGCCGGCAACCAGCACCACGTCCGAGGCGGTGTCGACGCCGGCCCCCCGTCGTGCACCTGCCACTGGTGGGCCCGGCACCGGGGCGGACGCGGTCCGTGCTCGCACGTCCTGGCCGCACAGCTGGCCGACCTGCTGCCCGCAGGACGGCCGGCATGAAGGAGGACGAGCTCTGCGAGCTGCTCCTGCGTGGCGCCGACGAGGTCCGGCGGTACATGGCCCCGCTGGACGAGCCGGCTCGCCGGGCGATCGCCCCTGCGGTGGCGGAGTTCACGCGGCCGAGCCGGAGCGACCACCTCCGGTCCGAGCTGCGGGCTGCGCTCGCGGTGGCCCAGGCCGGGACGCTGCCCTCAGCCGCGCTGGCCGACGCGCTGCGCCGCGACGTCTGGAGCTGGTACCGGGAGGACGGCTCGGTCCTGGGTCCTCCGCGGGGCGAACCCAGAGAGGGCTGGCCGGTCGTGGGCGCCGTGCTGGACCGTCGACCCCCGTGGCTGCCGGACCTGGTCCAGCGGCTCGCCGAGCACGTCGCGTGGCGGGGGTACGACGGGATACCGGTCGACGTGGTGGAGGCGATCAGGCGCGCCGCGGGCCTGCCCCGGCCGACCGGCGCGGCCTACCTCACCGGGGTCGTCGCCCACATCGGCGGTTCTCCGGGCACCGACCTGCCGCGGCTGCTGCGGGAGGACGACGAGCTGCGCGGGCTCCTGCCCGAGATGCTCGCCACCGGCGACGTCGGCACCCTCATGTCGTGGCGTCAGACCGTCCACGAGCTGGACGGGCATGGAGGCGTCAGCACGCGCCCGGCGCTGCGCGAGCAGACCTGGCCCGGCGCGGTCGCCCTGCTGGTCGCCGAGGGTGCGCTGGACCGCGACCACCTGGTGGGGGCGGCGCTCGACGCCCTGCTGCAGGGCGGTACGCGCGGGCACGTCGGTGGGGTGCTGGCCGTCCACGAGGCCCTCGGCCCCACGACCGAGGACGCCGTGCGCCACCTGGGCGCCTACGTCGCGCTGGTGGCCGACGGGCCCGGGACGGCCGCGTCCGTCGCTCTCCGGCTGCTCCGCGAGGCCGACGACGCCGGCCGGGTGGACCTGGCCACCGCGCTGGACGTCGCCCGGGCGGCGCTGTCCCGTCCGGAGAAGGGCATGGCGACGGCCACGCTGACCTGGCTGCAGCGTCTCGCCCGCCGCTCGCCCGACCGCGTGGACGATGTGGCGGTGGCTGCCGGCGTCGCGCTGCAGCACGAGCGCCGCGACGTGCAGGAGAACGCCCTGGCCGCGCTGGCCAAGCTCGTGCCCCGGTGCCGCGCTGACACGGTCAGGCAGCTGCGCGAGGCCGCGGAGGACACCGCACCCGTGCTGCAGGCGCGGGTGGCCGAGGTGCTCGGCGTACCCGACGACGGGCCCGGCCTCGCCGCACCCGCTGCGCCCGCCGACGCCGGCGGGCTCCCCGGCGACCTCGCGGTCGAGGCCGACCTGGTGGCCCCGGTCCGGGACCTGCGCGACCTCGTCGAGGCGGCCGCCGAGCACGTCGAGACCCATGACCCCCTCGCGGGCGAACGGGTGCTGGACGCGCTGTCGCGGTTCGCCGCGGCCGACCGCGAGGGCGTCCGCACCGCGCTGCGGCCGCTGCGACGACGCCTCGGCTACGAGTCGGCACCGTGGCGCCCGGCCGGCTTCGAGTGGGACCGCAGCGAACGCGGCCCCGTCGAGCGTCTGCTCCGGGAGGTGCTGACGCCGGCCGAGGCCGCGGGGCGGGGGCACATCGCGGAAGGGCTGTGGGGGTGGGCACCACCGGGGGGCATCGACGGCTGCACGGGGGCCCGGGTGCTGGAGCTGGGGGCCCTGATCAAGGGCGCCGTCTCCGGTGCGCTGCTGGCCTCGCCCACCCGCGTCACGGGCGCCGTGGACCCCGGCGCTGCGCTCGACCGGCTGCGCGCGTGGGCGGACAGGGGTCTCGACCCCGGTCCGCTGGACCTTCAGCAGCTGTGGCTGCGACTGCCGCCCGGGAGCGACGGTCTCGCCCAGGACCTCCGGGCCGTCGGGAGCGCTGCGTCGCAGTGGCTCGCGGTTGCGGTCGAGCACGGCCGGCCGGTCATCGAGGTCGTCCCGGCCACGGTCAGGCGTCGGTGCCACCCGTGGAGCACGCATCCCGGCGAGAGCGGGTGCGGTGACGCCCCGGTGGCCGACGTGCTCCGACCAGGCGCTGGAGCCCCCGAGCTGCTCGCCCGCGCGGGTACCGTCACGGTCGGGTCGCGTTCCGGGGGACACGCGACCACCCTCCCCGGACGCGTCGGCGACGTGGGGAGCTACTGGGAACGTGACGGCCTGGCGCGCCCGCTCGAGCTGCTGCTCGCGCTGCCCCAGCACCGGGACGTCGTCGCCGCCCACCTGGTGGTCCGCCTGCTGGAGACCACCGCCGTAGGAGTACCCGGCGTGACGCAGACGCTGCCGCTCCTGCCGCTCGCCGGCGGCCCGACCGGTGTCGGTACCGCTCTCGCGATCGGCTGGTCGGCCGCCGCGGCCGACGCCGAGGTGGCGACCGCCTCGGCCGACGCCATCCGTGGGTTCGCCCGGGCCGGGGGCCTGGACGGTGACGCTGCCGGCGCCACCATCGGCGGGCTGCTCGCCTGGCCGACCGTCTCGCCCGTGCGGGTGGCCCGCACTCTCACGGACGCCGCGCGGGCCGACCCCGCCGCGCAGCGGCTGGTGTGGCAGATCGTGGCCGCGGCGCTCCCGGCGCTCATCAGCTCGGGCCGTCGAGGCACCCTCGACCTCGTGGTCCTCGCCGCCGACCTGGCCCAGCAGACCGGAGCCCGGGGTGCCATCGACGGTCTCGACCAGATCGCCGGGACCGGGCGCACGCGCCTCGCGACCGAGGCCCGTCGGCTGCGGGAGATCCTCGGTCGGGCCTGAGGCCCGCCCGGGCCGCTGCTCGTGCGCGCGAACGCACCGGGGGCACGGGGAGAGGTCTCGCGCTGACCGGCCCTACCCCGCGACCGGAGCCGGCGTGGCGCCACGGCCGTAGGTCAACCGCCGCAGCAGGACCTCGAACGGCCCCCGGCGCCCGGTCGCCGCCATCGCCCACGCGACGGCGACGGTCAGCAGCCACACCGCGACCGCGATCCCGTACGCGGTCGCCGTGCCCATGCCGTCGCCCAGACCCAGCCCCCACGGCGACAGCAGCGGGGCCAGGACCACCGACTGCAGCAGGTAGCAGGTGAGCGACCGCTCGCCCACGGCCGCCAGGACCGCCGGGGCGCCGCGACGGGGCGCGCGGCGCCCGTGGAGCCGGGCCGCCCAGAGCGCGAACAGGCAGACGTAGGCCGCGCCCATGGCCGTGCCCGTCACCGCGTGGACGGCGGACAGCACCCCCGAGGTCACGGCCCCCGGCTCCCAGACGCGGGCCACCACGAGCGCGTACGGCAGGCCGCCGACGACGCCGACCACCGACCCCAGGACCGCGACGCGCCGGAGCACCGGGACGTGCTCCCACGGCCGGTCCAGCAGCCCCGCCCGCGCCATCGCCACCCCGACGAGCATCGGGGCCAGCACGATCATCAGGACCGTGCCGACGGTGATGCCGAGGACCCACACGGACAGGCGCTCGACGACCGAGTCGAGGTATCCCGCCGGTGCCGCCGCGGAGTCCGCCGCCACGTCGATCACGGCGTACACGACGCCCAGCAGCAGCAGGCTGACCGTCCCCCAGGCGACGAGCACACGGGGCCGACGGTTCATCAGCAGCAGCAGGACCAGACCCGTCGCGCCGTAGATGCCGAGGATGTCGCCCTCGAACAGCAGCGCCGCGTGGACCGCGCCGAAGGCGATCAGCAGCAGCTGGCGCCTGCGCAGGACGGAGCGCGACCGGCGCGGCGCCGTGCCCGACTCGGTCAGCCGCCGCGCCATCGTGACGAGGCCGAAGCCGAACAGCAGGGCGAACATCGGTCGCGAGCGGTCGTTGACCAGCAGCGTGACCACGAGGTCGAGCGCCCGGTCCAGCGGGCTCCCGTCGACGGGCCGCAGACCCGGACCGATCTCGGTGCCGTGCAGGTACAGCCCCACGTTGGCCAGGGCGATGCCGAGCAGCACCCCGCCGCGGGCCAGGTCCGGCGCCCACGACCGGCGTGAGGCGGGGAGCGGACCACCCGCGCCGGCCTCGCCGGCCCGGCCGTCGGTGCGGACGGCGGTCGCGTCGTCGGAGTGCTCGTCGCTCATGACCGGCGTCCTTCGACCGCTCGGTCGGTCGTCCGGGCGCGCAGCAGCCGGGCGCCCGTGGCGAGCAACCAGACGAGCCAGGCGGCGAGTCCGGGAAGCCCGACCAAGAGGAGCGCGGAACCGTCTGCGATCGCGAGACCGGCCGTCCCGGCGGCCAGCAGCAGGCCTCCCCCGACCACGCCGAGCACGCCCTGCCACGGCGGCGTCAGCCGACTCGACCACGCCGCGAGCGCGGCCCCGACGAAGGTCGTGCCCAGCGCCGGCAGGGCGAGCGCGAAGGCGGCCGCGTGCAGCTGCCAGGCGAGCTCGAACACCGGGGTCGGCTCGGTCAGCCCCGCGGCGGGCAGCACGGCTCCGACCCACAGCACGGCGTAGAGCGCCCAGACGGCCGAGAGCGTCGCGCCCGCGGCCAGCGCCAGGCGCGACCAGTCCGCCCCCGCGCCGCCGCGCCGCCGCCCGACCAGCCCGTGCAGACCGGCCAGGAACCCGAGCAGCAGCGGTACGTGCAGCGCCTCCTGAGCGACCGCGATCGCGACGACGGTCCGGTTCTGCGCGTGCCAGGCCAGCACGTCCTCGATCGGGTCCCCGTAGCCGGGAGCTCCCGACCAGGCGAAGAGCACGTTCTGGACCGCCATCGACGTGGCCAGTGCGACCGCCGTGGCGCCGACGACCCGCATCGTCGCCACCCCCGCCGTGGCGGTCCCGGCGGCCGGGTGGGTCGCCGCCCCCGGTTGCTGCCTGCTGGACATCTGAGCCTCCTCTCGTCCGAGCCGCGACCGTCGCGACCCGTGCCTCACGGTCATCCGCCGCCTCAGACGGTGACGACGACCTTCCCCCGGGTGTGGCCGGTCCCGACGTGGCGCAGCGCCTCGGCGGCCTCCTCGAGCGGGTACGTGCGGTCGACGACCGGCGTGACCTGACCGGTGGCGACCAGGTCGGCGAGGACGAGCAGGTCCTGGCGCCGGCCCAGCGACACGAAGGGCCTGAGCGTCTGGCGGGAGAACCCGGACAGCAGGCGCGCCGTGAAGATCCGGGGGACGGGTCCGAGCCAGCGGCCGCCGTGCCCGCTGTTGGGGACCAGGGTGCCGGTGGGGGTCAGCGCTCGGCGCACGTCCGCAAGGGGTTGCGCCTCGACGTTGTCGAGGACGACGTCGTAGCGCTCGCCGGTCCGGGTGAAGTCGGTGCTCGTGTAGTCGACGACGTGGTCGGCGCCGAGCGACCGGACCAGGTCGACGTTGCCGGTGCTGCACACCCCCGTCACCTCGGCGCCGAACGCCTTGGCGATCTGCACGGCGAAGGAGCCCACGCCACCCGAAGCGCCGGTCACCAGCACCGTCTGGCCCGCTCGGACCTGCGCGACGTCGCGCAACGCCTGCAGCGCCGTCATGGCCGACGTGGGCACCGCGGCCGCGGCCTCGGCCGAGACCCCGGCCGGCACGGGCACCAGGTGGTCGGCCCGGACGGACGCGTACTCCGCCAGGGCCCCGGCGGTGGCCCAGCCGAACACCTCCTCACCGGGGGCCAGGGCGGAGACGCCCTCCCCGACCTGCGCCACCACGCCGGCGAGGTCCATGCCGGGGGTGCCGTGGCGCGGTCGGCGCAGCCCGAACGCCAGTCGCGCCAGGTACGGCTGCCCGGTCATGACGAAGTGGTCACCGGGGTGCACCGAGGCCGCGGCCACCCGGACGAGCACCCGGCCCCGACCGGGACGCGGCGTCGCGACCTGGGCCGTCTCGACGACGGAGGGCGGGCCGTAGCGGTGCTGGACGGCGGCCCGCATCCACGCCGGCGTGGTCGGCTCCACCCCCGGTACGGGGTGCGCTCCGGCGCCCGGTCGATCGTCGTCCGTCATGAGTTCTCCTCGTGCCGCGTCGGTTCGTACGCTGTACCCGTACGCCGTACTATGAGCGTACGCCGTACGATCGTCAAGCCGTTCCGCCGAAGTCAGGAGATCCGTGTCCGCGAGGGAGCGACGTCAGCCCGCGTCCGGGGGAGGGCTGAGCAAGCAGCGACTGGTGGCCGAGGCCATCCGGCTCGCCGACCGCGACGGCGTCGACGGGCTGAGCATGCGCCGGCTGGCCGGTGAGCTGGACGCCGGCGCGATGTCGCTCTACCACTACGTGGCGAACAAGGACGAGCTGCTCGACGCCATGATCGACGTGGTGTTCGAGGAGATCGAGCTGCCGGCCGAGGGCACCGACTGGCAGTCCGCGATGCGACGGCGCTCGGAGTCCGCCCGGCGGGTCCTCGCCCGCCACCCGTGGGCGATCGGTCTGATGGAGTCCCGGACCTCGCCGGGGCCCGCGAACCTGCGCCACCGCGAGGCGGTCACCGCCTGCCTGCGCCGGGCCGGCTTCTCGGTCGTGATGGCGACGCACGCCAACTGGCTGCTCGACGTCTACGTCTACGGGTACGCCCTGCAGGAGGCCGCCCTGCCGTTCGACACCGCCGACGAGCTCGCCGCCATGGCCGAGGACGTCTACCTGCCCCAGCTGCCGCCGGACGAGTTCCCCTACCTCAACGAGTCCGCCGCCGGGTTGGTCGCCGCCGGCTACGACCCGGCGCAGGAGTTCGACTTCGGCCTCGACCTCGTCCTGACCGCGCTGGAGCCGCTCCGGACCACCGCGTCCAGCCAGACCTAGGTCGACCAGCTCGGCCGCTGCCGCGGGATCGTCCCGGCCGTCTGCGACCGGACCGGTGTGGCGCGGGCCAACGTTCGGGTGCGCGCCGCCCGCCGGACGCGTTCTGTTCACCTGGGCGTACCCGGGCCGTGTTGCGTGGGGGCGACCAGCCACCCAGCGTTCCGAAGGTGCCCTATGCCGTTCCATACCGGATCTCGTCAGCGGAGGTCCACGTCGGCCGTCCTCACCACCGTGGCCGTGGCGGCCCTGGGTACCGGGGCGGGGGCGGTCGGCGCCCAGGCCGCCGTGGCGCCGCCCCTGCTGGTGGTCAC
Source organism: Jannaschia sp. R86511 (assembly GCF_042466345.1). Lineage (NCBI taxonomy): Bacteria > Pseudomonadati > Pseudomonadota > Alphaproteobacteria > Rhodobacterales > Roseobacteraceae > Jannaschia > Jannaschia sp. R86511. The sequence continues at coordinate 4,607,496 of NZ_JAXHCD010000001.1, read as the reverse complement.
CGAGATCGCCCCCGACAACGCCGGCTACGACGACTTCGAGTTCGTCGAGGTCACCAACACCGGCACGGTCGACGTCGACGTGTCGGCCGACCCGGCCGGGCTGGCGTACACCTACGTGGACTCCGACGACCGGACGCGCGACGTGCCCCTCGACGTCCCGGCGGGGACCGTGGTGCCGGCCGGCGGCACGACGGTGTTCTGGCTGTCCTACACCAGCTCGACGGTGGACAGCTTCGCGCGTTCCGAGCAGGAGTTCCGCGACCACTGGGCCGGCGTGGGGGAGCCCGCGGCCGACTACCCGCTGGTGCGCGTGACCGGTCAACCGGGGATGGCGAACGGCGGCGGTCGTGGCATCCGCGTCGGTGACGGAACCGGGGCCACGAGCTGGTCGTACTACCCCGCCGGGTCGGTCGCGGTGGACGCCACCGCGCACTTCCGCGTCGGCGCCGACGGTGCCGCCGCGACCACCTTGCTGCAGGGCCAGGGCCGGCCCACGCCGGGGGCGGTCTCCCCGGAGGCGCAGACCCCCGAGCCGAGCCCGGACCCGGAGCCCAGCCCGGAGCCCGAGCCGAGCCCGGAGCCCGAGCCGAGCCCGGAGCCGAGCGCGGAGCCCGCGCCGGCCGGCACCCCGCTGCTGCAGGTGACCGAGCTCCTGCCGGACAGCACCAACGTGGGGACGGCGGATGGCTACGAGTTCATCGAGGTCCACAACGCGAGCACCGAGCCGGTCGACTTCGGCGACTTCACCCTCGACTACCTCTACCCGGCCGCCGACCTGACCAACACCAACGTCGTGCAGTGGCCGAGCAGTCCCCGCTCCGTGGTCGTCCCGCCGTCCGGGACGCTGGTGCTCTGGGTCAAGAACGGGCAGAACGACGCCCTCACCGACGCGGACTTCAACGCCCAGTTCGGCACCGAGCTGACCATGGGCACCGACCTCGTCGAGGTGTTCACCGCCGGCATGGCCAACGGCAGCCCGCGCGGCCTGCAGGTCGTCACCAACACCGGCTTCGCGGTCAGCACGGCCTACTACAACCTCGACGGCGCCGACGACACCGCGGCGGACCAGGGCATCCGGTACGGCCTCGACGTCGAGAACCCGGGCCGGCAGCGCCTGCTCGGCCTGGCCCCGGCGTCCCCCGGCTCCGTCACCGCGGACCAGGTGCCCACGGCACCCGTGGTCCCGCCCGCGGGACCCGACGCGCCGGTGGTCGAGGACCGCACCGCGGACCAGATCGACCCGGCGCAGGACTTCGCGGTCGACGTCACCGTCACCGACGACGTCCAGGTGCGCACCGTGACCCTCGAGCTCGGCAGCAGCGCCGACGACGAGACGCAGTCGTTCAACCTCGAGGCCGAGGACGGTGACCGCTACCGGTACGTCGTCCCCGTCGTCGACCTCACCGGCAAGCGGTGGCTGGAGTACCGGGTCGTCGCCTCGGACGGCACACGCACCACGGCGACCGAGGTGCGCCGCGTCTCCGTCGCCGGTGTCGACGCCAGCCCCGTGCGCCTGGACCTGCAGGAGGGCCAGTTCGTGGCCGGCACGACGCGGCTGTCCGCCGCGGGGGACGACCACCCGGTCGCGCTCGAGCTGAGCGTGGACGGTGCCGTGGTCGGTCCGACCACCCCGTCGCTGGAGGCGGCACCGGTGTTCGCCTTCGAGGCCACCGCCACCGACGCGTTCTTCCGCAACGGGGTCCTCGTGGGCGAGGAGGTGCTCCACGTCTTCGACGAGGGCTTCTACGCCGAGGAGGTGACCGTGGCCACCGAGGTCCCGCTGCGGCTCGTGGAGCAGGGGCAGGACACCGTCGTGAGCATCTACGCCGGCACCAAGGCGTGGCCGCAGATCGACCCGGTGGAGAACAACGACGACTTCCAGGTGCGCAACCTGCGCCTGGTCCTGCCGGACGGGCGCACGCTGCGCCCGTCCGGTGCCGGCGGCGTGGACCCCACCCAGTGGCTCGCCATGGGCGACAGCGCCGGCAAGCTCGACTTCGTCGACGCGGTGTTCGAGCTGCCCGCGGACGCCTTCACCGCGATCGCCCACGACTGGGACACCACCGCGCTGCCCGACGGTGAGCACGTCGTCACCGCGACCGACGGCAGCACCACGGTCAGCCGGACCGCCCGGGTGGACAACACCGCACCCGCCATCACCACCGCGCTGGAGGACGGGCGTCGGTACCAGGGCGAGATCGTCGTCGACGCCCAGGCCACGGACGCCGGCGCCGGGGTCGCGTCGCTGACCGCACAGCTGGACGGGGAGGACGTGGCGCTGCCCCACACCACGTCGTCGCTGGACCTGCCGGCGGGCGAGCACCGCGTCGTGCTGACCGCCCGGGACGAGGTGGGCAACTCCAGCACCCGCGAGGTCGTCTTCACCACGCCGGAGGAGCAGCCGACCGGCACCGTGCTGAGTCCGGCCGACGGGGCCACCGTCGAGGCCGGCGACGTCGAGCTCCGGGCGCTGGTGGAGGACCCGGTGGGCGACGTGCTCGACGTCGAGCTGCGTGAGGGGTACCGCTACGACGTCACCGACGCCGAGGTCACGGCCTACAGCGGCGAGACGGACGTCGCGGCCGGCACGGACCGCGGGGACAAGGTGCTGCTCACCGAGGCCGACCTGGCGGCCATGGTCACCGACGACGGCGTGGACACCGAGGTCGCCTCGGACGACGCGTTCCCGTACCAGCTCTTCGAGGTGGCTGTGCCGGAGGGCGCCGGCGCGGGGACGCAGGTCCGGATCGGTTGGGACGGCCGGGCGAACCCCGACGCCAAGGTCCTGCTGCACGTGCTCGATGTGGCGACCGGGTCGTGGCAGGAGGTCGACCGGGAGCTCACCACCGGTGACCGTCCGACGGACATCACCCTGGAGGCCACCGTCCCGGTGGCCGACCACAGCGCCGACGGTGTGATGACGGTCCTCGTGCAGCACTCCGAGGGCTTCGCGGGGACCGACCTGAGCGACCGCGACAGCGACGTCGAGCCCGCGCACGTGGACGACGTCCCCCGCTCGGACTACGACTTCACGATCGGCTGGGAGTCGGACACGCAGTACTACAACGAGACGTTCTACCAGCGGCAGCTCGACATCCACGACTACTTCCTGGACCGCCGGGACGAGCTCAACCTCCAGTACGTCATCCACACCGGTGACATCGTCGACGACTGGGACCAGGAGTACCAGTGGCTCAACGCCGACCCGGCGTACGCCGCGTTCGACGACGCGGGCCTGCCGTACGGCGTGCTGGCGGGCAACCACGACGTCGGCGGGGCGCAGGAGGACTACGGGCCCTACTCGCGGTGGTTCGGCGCCGACCGGTTCGCGGCCAACCCCTGGTACGGCGAGTCGTACCAGGACAACCGCGGCCACTACGACCTGGTCACCGCGGGTGGGGTCGACCTGGTCCTGCTGTACCAGGGCTGGGGCGCCGGTGACGAGGAGATCGCCTGGATGAACGACGTCCTGGCCCGCTTCCCCGAGCGCAAGGCGATCGTCAACCTGCACGAGTACATGCTGACCAACGGTGGGCTCGGGCCGATCCCGCAGCAGATCCAGGACGAGGTCGTCGCCACCAACCCCAACGTCATGATGGTCACGGGCGGGCACTACCACGACGCCTTCACCCGGACCGACGACTTCGACGACGACGGCGACGGGACGCCGGACCGCACCGTCACGCAGATGCTCTTCGACTACCAGGGCCTGCCGGAGGGCGGTCAGGCGTTCCTGCGCCTGCTGCACTTCGACAACGAGGGCGGCCGGATGATGGTCCGGACGTTCTCGCCGTACCTCGACCGGTACAACTCCGAGGACCCGGCGCTGGACCTGGTGCACCAGGAGTTCGACGTCTCCTACGCCGACCTGGGCATCACCCCGCGGACCAAGGTGCTGGCCACCGACGCCCTGAGCGTCGAGGTGCTGACCGACCGGACCATCGTCGCGTCCTCCGACGTGGCCAGCGGCACCGAGATGAGCGGCACCTGGACCGACGTCGGTGTCGGCGAGCACTCCTGGTACGTGCTGACGAGCGACGTGCACGGTGCCGTCGACCGGTCCGCGGTCGCGACGTTCACGGCGGTCGAGGCGCCGGTCGAGGAGCCCGACGCGCGCGAGCAGCTCGGCCTGCTGCGCGACGCCCTCGAGGCGCACATGGACTCCGGCGAGGTGTCCAGGCCGGTCGGCCAGCGCATCGACACCGAGCTCCGAGTGGCGGAGCGTCACGTGACCGGCGGTCGTCCGGACCGGGCCGTGACGCCGCTGCAGAAGGCGGCGGACAGCCTGGCGGGGGCGAAGGGCGACCAGGTGACCCCGGAGGCGCGGGCGGACCTGGCCCGACGCCTCCAGGAGGTCATCGTCTCGCTGTCCTGAGTCCGACGCCGACCCGCGGGAACGGCTCCCCTCCGGCAGCAGCGGGAGGGGGCCGGCCCCGGGGGTGGGCGTCTGGTCAGCTGGGACCGCGGCGGCGTCGGCCGACGCTCAGGGCCACCGGAGCAGGACGCGCGACCACAGGTCGACCAGGTGGGCCGCGACCGCGGCGTCGTCCCAGCCGCGCTGCCGGAGCAGGCCGTAGTACTCGGCGCTGTTGGTCGCCCAGACGATGTCGGCCACCGTGCGGTCGTCCAGGTCGTCCCGCAGCTCGCCGGTGGCACGCAGGTCGTGGGCGAGCAGCAGCATGTTGGCCGCCCGGCGTTCCACAAGGCCCCGCCAGGCGGTCGCGCACCCGGGGTCGGTGGCGGCGGCCTCGCGCAGCGCCTCCTGCAGCGGCGCGAACACGGGCAGCAGGTGCCCGAGCGCCTCGGCGTAGACGGCCAGCTTGGCCCGGGCCCCGGGGGTGGACCGGATCCGTCGGACGTAGTCGCGCTGCTCGGCCGGCAGGGGCTCGTCCCCGCTGGCCAGGACCATGTCCACCACGGCGCGGGCCAGCTCGGGCTTGCGGCCGACTGCGGCGTAGACGGTGTCGACGGCGACCCCCGCCCGGCGGGCGACGTCGGTGACCGTGGTCGCGGCGTAGCCCTGCCCTGTGAACAGCTCGCGCGCGGCCCGCAGGACGGCGCTGCGCGTGGCGGCCGCCCGCTGCGACCGGACGGTGGAGCGGTACGCCCGCGGCGCCGGATCGCCGTTGACCGGTGTCGTCACCCGGTCTAGCCTACATTCATCCGAAACGCATTCTGGTGAACTGAGGCGCCATGCCGACCACCGACACCCACACCCCCTCCGCCCCGGTCACCGGCCGCCTCGTCCACCACCGGGCCGGGACCGCCCCGTCGACGTGGGCGATGGGCTCGCTGTTCGAGCACCTGCTGCACGACGAGGACAGCGCCGGTCGCCTGGGCGTCGCCCTGGTCACGCAGCCGCCGGGGGTCGCGTCCCCGCTGCACCGGCACAGCCGCGAGTCGGAGGTGTTCTTCGTGCTCTCCGGGACCATGACGTACCGGGCCGGTGACGACGTGCTGCACCTGGGTGAGGGGGACTTCGTCCACCTGCCGCAGGGCATGCCCCACGCCTTCCGCGTCACCGGCTCCGAGCCCGTCCGGTTCCTGGGGCTGGCCGCGCCCGGTCGCCTCTTCCACCTGTACGAGGAGGTCGGGGTGCCCGCCGCGGAGCGCCGGCCCCCGGGCCCCGACGGGCCGAGCGCGGCGGAGGAGGTCCCCCGCTGGAACGCCGTCGCCGGCCGCTACGGGCTGGAGGTGCTGGGCCCGCCCCTGCCCGAGGACGCCTGAGGGCGGCGGGCGGCGCGGACACCTACAGGTACTGGCCGACCGGCACGTCGTCCGCCGGCTCCGGCACCGTCCGCGGCGGCACGGCCACCGTCACGCCGGGCCGCGCGGCGTCGAGGAAGTGCCTACCGGTGGACGGGCACCGGAACAGCGTGACGACGTCGCCGCAGCCGTGGACGTTCCCGGCCGGGTGCAGGTGCGCGGTCAGGTAGCGGCGTGCGGACGGGCCGCGGAAACCGACCGTCCCGTAGCAGCGGCAGGTCCGGTCCACGACCGCCCGGTTCCGTTCGTCGGCCGCTGCGCCCAGCCGTCGTGCCACCCACCGCCTCGCACCCACCAGGGCCGCGGGCACCAGCAGGGTGGCCGCGGCGACGCCGGCGTACTCGACGCCCGTCGGCTCGCCGCTGCCCGTGAGGGCGATCCCGGCCCCGAGCCCCAGGACTCCCCCGACCGTGGCCAGCAGGCCGTCGACGGCGGGGATGCGGACCTGGGCGGCCGTGCCGGACCGGTGGGCGCGCAGCAGGTCGGCGGTCACCGGGTCCCGGTCGGGGCGGCGCACGAAGCGGTGGTAGAGCCAGGACGTCCCGGCCGCCACCAGCGCGCCGGGCAGGGCGAACAGGGCGACCAGCGTGACGGTGAGGACGACGGCGCCGCCGAGCTCCGCCCAGTCGCGGGCGTCCCGCGGGGGGACGACACCCTTGGCCAGGGCGCGCCAGCGTCTGCGGTCGGACCCGGGCGTCGCCAGGTGGCTGCCGACGACGGCGAGCTGGACCGCCGCGTCGCGTCGACCCGCGGCCAGCAGCAGGCCGACGGCCCTCGCGCCCGCCTCGGCGTCACCGAGCGACTCGCAGTGCCGGCACAGGGCGTAGGCGTCGGCCGGGTCACCCACGCCGGCGAGTCCCGCCGCCACGACGGTCAGCAGGTCGGTGTCCAGCGGGTAGGCCGAGGGCAGGGACGACCCCGCGGACCCCACGACGTCGAGGGCGCCGACGCCGGCGGCGGCCCGGACGACGAGGCGGTCCACCGCGGCGGAGGCGCTCAGCGTGCCGGCGCCCTCGATGACCTTCGGCAGGGCGGTGCCGATCCCGTGCACGGCCGCGAGCACCGAGGACAGCCACGCCACCAGGTCGGGGTCGACGGGCCCGGGGTCCTCGCGCAGGCGCGTCAGCGACGGGGTCGCCTCCTCGGCTCGGCCTCCGGAGAGGGCGAGCAGGGCGCGGTCGAGGTCCGCGGCCGCCGAGTCGTCCCGGTCGAGGGACAGCGCCTCGCTGACGCACCCGGCGTCAGCGAGGCTGCGGGCCCAGGCGGCGGCGTCGGCGTCCATCTCTCGAGCGGTCACACGCGCTGGTCGGCCTCGCCGGCGACGCACTTGAGAGCGCTCACCCGGGTGCCGCACGGCCGACCGGACCACCCGACGGTGCTCACGACGACGAGGGGTGCGGTGACGAGGGCCCGGCGGCCGGTCCCTCCTGGCGCCGCCGACGCCACCGGAGGGCGAGGGCCGGCACGAGGAGGACGGCCAGCGCGGTGCAGAGCTGCAACCAGACCGGCCACGGCCCGCGGTCGACCTGTCCGCCGGGCTGCACCTGCAGCTCGGGCAGCAGGGCCGTCGCCAGCTGGAACCGGCTGACGGCGAAGTTGCCGTCGGTGGGCACCGTGGTGAGCCGTCGCTGCTGCCCGTCGGCCAGGTCGACCTCCACCACCCGGAAGTCGCCCTCGCCCTCGTCCGTGACGGTCGCCGCCAGCACCAGCCGGTCGGGCGCGGTCCAGCCGAGCACGTCCTGCTGCAGGCCCGCGTCGGCGGGCACGGTCCGGACCACCTCCGGCTCCCGCCCGGTGACGTCCAGCAGGTCCAGCCCGCCGTCGGTCCTCGTCACCACCAGGCGCCGGCCGTCCGGGGACCAGGCGGCCGGGCCGGCGGCCGGGCGGGAGGTGCCCAGGTCGCGGGTCCGTGACGTGGTCGTGCCCACCACCTGCGACCCACCGCCCGGGCGCTGCACCAGGACCTCCGAGCCGTCCGGCGCGAACGCCATCACCTGGGCCGACCCGCGTCCGGGCAGCGTCCGCACCTGTCCTGTCGTCAGGTCCAGCAGTCCCGGTTCCCCGGAGGCGGCGCGTCCGCTGTGGGGGTTGGTGGGCTGCTCGTCCGCCAGGTAGGCCAGCCAGCGGCCGTCGGCGGACCAGGCCACCGGCAGGACGCTGCGGGCGTCGGGGACCGCGTGACGCACCACCGCCCCCGTGGTGAGGTCGAGCAGGGCCACGTCGGCGTCCCGGGCGCTGTAGCGGCCGACGGCGACCTGCCGGCCGTCCGGTGACAGCAGCATGGGGGCCGGGTCGCCCTGGCTCTCGCCCCCGGCGCGGCGCTCGGCCAGGTCGACCCGCCGGTAGGTCTCACCGTCGACCGACATCACCAGCGCCTGCGGGAAGTCGATGAGCTCGACCCCGAACCCCTGCTGGTACAGGGCCAGCGCGGGGCCGGGAGGCGAGGCCCGGACGGAGCCGGTGAGGTAGGAGTACCCGGCCATGCGGGCCGGTACGACCGCCCGGGGCGACGGCTGCTCGGTGGCGCTGTCGCTCCCGGACCAGCCCGCGACCTGCAGCAGCCGGTCCGGGACCGACGGCCACAGCGCGGGGACGCCCAGGACCACGGCGACCAGCGCGGCCGCCGCGGCCGCGCTCGCCGCGCGCCGTCGCCGCAGCCTCCGGCGGCCACCGGCGCGCACCTCGGCCAGCAGCTCGGGGGGTGCGGCCAGGTCGGCTCCGGCCCGTCGCAGCCGGGCTGCGAGCTGCTCGCCGTCCGTGGTCATCGCGTCCCCCTCGGGTGGGTCGGGTCCGGCTCGCGCAGGAGCTCGCGCAGCCGGTGCATCGCGACTCAACCACGACCGCCCGTTGCCGGGCGGGCAGCTTGGCCAGCGCGCGCACGAGCCGGTCACGCTCGGCGTGGGCGTCGCCGGCGTCGACCACCACGGCGTCGTGCTCACCGGTCAGGCGGGCCTCCGGTCGCCGTGACCGGTTGCGCCAGCGGTTCCCGGCGCCGTGCACCAGCGCCCGCCGGGCGTAGGGGAGCGGGTCCTGCACGCGGGGCCAGGCCACGAACATGCGCTCCAGCACGTCCTGGAGCAGGTCCTCGGCCGCGCTGCGGTCGCCGGTGAGCAGGTACGCGGTGCGCAGCAGCCGCGACCCCGACCCGGCGACGAACCGGTCGAAGTCGGCGCCGCGCTCACGGCTGCCCATCGTCACCCACGCCCTTCATGACACCGCGCTCGGCTCCGGGGTTGTCAGGACGGCCCTCGGGGGTCGGCGGCGCGGGCCTGCTCGCGGCGGTACCTCGCCCGGGCCAGCCGCCGGGCGAACGGGCGGGCCAGGTCGGCCACCCCGACCACCCCGGCGTCGTTGCCCAGGCTCGCCGCGACGAGCTCGGCCTCGGGTCGGAAGCCGCGACCGGTCAGCGCCGCGCGGAACGCCCGCCGGGTCGGGGCGAGCAGCAGGTCGCCGGCCTCCGAGACGCCCCCGCCGATCACCACCCGCCCCGGGTCGTAGGCCGCGACGAGGTTCGCCACCCCGACCCCCAGCCACTGCCCGACCTCGGCGAACAGCTCGGCCGCGGCCGGGTCACCCGAACCGGCGACGTCGGTCACCAGCGGTCCCGTGATGCCGTCGACGTCACCCCCCGCGGCGCTCAGCAGGGCGTGGGCCATGGGGGAGCCGCTGGCGGCCAGCGACCGGGCCTCGCGCACCAGCGCGTTGCCGCTGGCGTACTGCTCCCAGCACCCCCGGTTGCCGCACTCGCACCGCCGGCCGCCGGAGACCACCTGCATGTGCCCGAACTCCCCGGCCAGGCCGAACCGGCCCCGCTGCAGGACGCCGCCCTGCAGGACCGCCCCGCCGATGCCCGTGCCGAGGTTGACGACGACCAGGTGGTCCTCCCCGCGTCCGGCGCCGAAGCGCCACTCGCCCCAGGCCGACGCGTTGGCGTCGTTCTCGACCACGACGGGCAGGCGCAGGCGCCGGTAGAGCGCGTCGCGCAGCGGCTCCCGCCGCCACGACAGGTGCGGCGCGAACAGCACGGTGCGACGGTCGGCCGCGACGAAGCCGGCGGCGGCCACCCCCACGGCGTGGACCCGGTGCCGACCGGCGAGCTCGGCGACCGCGTCCAGGATGGTGTCCTCCACCACCGAGGCCGCCGTGCTGCGCCCGGGGGTGTCCCGGCGGGTGCGGTCCACGACCACCCCGGCCGCGGTCACGCAGCCGGCCGCGATCTTGGTGCCGCCGATGTCGACGCCCACCGTCAGGACGTCGGCGGAGAACCCGCCGCGACCCCGGCGCTCCGGCGCTCGGCCGTGCCTCGCTGATCGGTCGGCCACGGTGGCAACCTAGCGCTGCGGACCGGCTCCGACCTGCAGGGACGACACCACCGGGGGTGGTCTGGTTACCATGACCCGTTCCCCTGCCGCCCATCCCGGAGTACTCGTGAGCCGAGGCCGTCACCGCGTCGCGCCCGTTCGGCGACCCGTCGCCCGCCCGGTCGTGGCCGTCGCCGTCGCCGCGACGATGCTGTCCGGACCCGCTCTGCTGGCCATGGTCCCGCCCGCCCCGGACACCGCCCCGACGGTGGCGGCGCCCAGCACGGCCGGGCTGGCCGAGGCCCTGCAGCTGTCCGCCGTGGCGGCGCGCGACGAGGCGCAGGCCAGCCGCGGCCAGGTCCGCTCGACCCCGCCCACCGTCGAGGCCGAGCCGTCCGTCGCGCCGTCCGCCGAGCCGTCCGCCGAGCCGTCGGCACCCGCGTCCGCGGAGCCGGAGCCGGAGCCTTCCGAGACGCCCGAGCCCGCCGCGCCGCCCGAGGTGGTCGGCCAGCTGTGGGCGACCAGCGACGTCAACGTCCGGGCCGAGGCGTCGGCCGACTCCGAGCGCGTCGGCTACCTCACGGCGCTGGACCAGGTCGACGTCACCGGCACGACCGAGGACGGCTGGACCCAGGTCGTGCTCGAGGACGCCGTCGGCTGGGTCAACGACGCCTACCTGTCGGACAGCGAGCCCGAGCCGGAGCCCGCCGCCGACCCGGACCCGGAGGCGGGCGCCGCCACGGCGGCCGGCACGTCCGACGAGCCCTGCGCCATCAACCCGGGGATCGAGTCGGGTCTGACCGGCAACGCCCGCGCCGTCTACCGCGCCGTCTGCGCCGCCTACGGCGGCTCGGTCTCCGGCTTCGGCGGCCTGCGTCCCGGCGACGGCGGCGACCACGGCAGCGGCCGCGCGGTCGACGTCATGGTCTCCGGCGAGGCCGGCTGGGAGATCTCCCGGTTCCTGCAGGACCGCGCGGGCGAGCTCGGCATCACCTACCTGATCTACGAGCAGAAGATTCTGGATGGCCGGCAGCGGGTCGTGGGAGCAGATGGAGGACCGTGGCGGCGCCACGGCCAACCACTACGACCACGTCCACGTCAGCGTCGGCTGAGGCCCCGTCCGGCCGCTGCGGGCCGGCTCACGCGGCCGTGGCCGTCGCCTTGTAGAAGGTGTAGCTGAACACGCCGTCGGGCTCGGCGGTGCGCAGCAGGTCGGAGATCCCGGCGTCGAACCGGTGGGGGCTGGTGAGACCGGCGGCGAGGGCCGGGGTGCGGACGCCGGCGACCATCGCGGTGAAGGTCCGGCGGACGAACCCCTCGGCCAGGTCGGGACGGCTGCCGTCCACGTACACCTGCCGGGGGGTCACCTCGACGTCGGCGAAGCCGGCGGCGGTAAGCAGCGGGTAGAGCCGGCGGCCGATGTCGGGGTCGCCACCGGCCGAGCGCTGCAACCGGGTCTGGCACGCGATGGCCTCGTGGGCGGCGGGGCTGTCGGGGTGGAACGCCGTCGAGCCGTGGTCGCCCTCGATGACGGTGAGCGTGCCGCCCGGCCGCAGCAGGCGGCGGGCGCGCCGCAGGGCGTCGTCGGGCGCGGTCAGGTGCTCCAGCACGAAGCAGACGACGACGTGGTCGTGGCGGCCCGCGGCCAGCGGTCCGTCGGGGCGGGGCAGGTCGAACAGGTCGGCCTCGACGAGGCTCACCGACCGGTGGCCCGCCGCGTGCAGCCGCTCCCCGGCGGTGCGCAGCGAGTCCGCCGAGCGGTCCACGCAGGTCAGCCGGACGCCGGGGCTGCGGCGCAGCAGCTCGAGGCTCTGGGCCCCGACACCGCAGCCGAGCTCGAGCACCGAGGTGTCGGGGGCGAAGCTCGTGTCGTGGTGCAGCAGGTCGGCGAGGGTCCGGGCCTGGTCGCCCAGCCGGTGCCCCTCCGTCTCGTGGTAGCCGTGCACGTAGTCGTCTCGCAGGACCATGGCCCTGACCACCTCCATCAGGGCGGGCCCGGCCGGGCCCGCCTCGTCCGAGCCGACCTGGTCGAGCGCGGCCGCCAGCCGGTCGCGCAGGGCCGAGCGGCGCCTCAGGTCCGCGTCCAGCAGCCGCAGGTGCTCGGCGAGCAGCCGCTGCGTCGCGCCGCTGTCACCGTCCAGGAGCGTCGCGACCTCGGCCAGCGACAGACCGGTGCGGCGCAGCGCGACCGCCCGTGCGACCCGGGTCACGTCGTCACCGGTGTAGCGGCGGTGGCCCGAGCCGGACCGGGACGGGCTGACGAGCCCGACCGCCTCCCAGTGGCGCAGCACCCGGACCGACAGACCCGTCGCCCGCGCCACCTCACCCACGGTGAGGTCGGTGGGCGCGGGCACCTCCGAACGGTAGGACCTGACACCGTGTCAGGGGCAAGGCCCGGGCGCAGGCGTCGTCCGCTCGTGCCCTCAGTCGAGCACCGCGGTGGCCTCGACCTCGACGAGCACGTCGGGCTCGAACAGGTACGCCACGCCGATGAGCGAGGCCGGCGGCATCGGTCGGGGCAACCCGAGCTCCTCGGTGACCCGCTCGACGCCGGCCATGAACGGCCCGATGGCCTCCGGGGTCCAGTCGACGACGTAGAACGTCAGCCGCACCACGTCGGCGAACCCGGCGCCGGCGGCCCGCAGCCCGACGGCGGTGCTGCGCAGGGCGTCGGCCACCTGGCCGGCGAGGTCGCCGGGGGACGTCGGTCGGGATGCGGCGTCGCGGGCGATCTGACCGGCGACGTGGACCTGACGGGTCCCGGTCCCGATCGCCACGTGGTGGTACGGCACGGGTTGCATCAGCTCGGGCGGGCTCAGCAGCTGGACGGTCATGGCACTCCTCGGTAGGTCCGGGCAGCGGGTCGGTCGGCGACCACCGTCTCCCCGGAGTGGTATGCCAGTGATACCTGGTGTCGAGAAGGAACTTCAACGAGACTAGGTGTCGTGCCGGAAACCACCCCCACCACCCTCGACCTCGCCGCACCGCACCGGGAGCTGCTGGACCAGGTCCTCGACAAGTGGTCGCTGCAGGTCCTGGAGGAGCTGTGCGAGCGGCCCTGCCGGTTCAACGAGCTGCGTCGTGCCGTCCCGGCGGTCACCGGCAAGTCCCTGGCGGCGACGCTGCGTCGGCTGGAGCGCAACGGCATCGTGACCCGCGCGGTCATCAGCTCGCGGCCCGTGGCCGTGGAGTACCGGATCAGCGCGCTGGGCAAGACCCTGCGCGAACCGGTCGACGTCCTGCTGCGCTGGAGCGAGACGCACCTGGCCGAGGTGGAGGCCGCCCGGGACCGCTTCGACGGCTGAGCCGGGTCAGGCCAGCCGGGCCCGCACCAGCGCCGCCACCGCCCCGCCGTCGGCGCGGCCGGCGACGCGACCGTTGACCGCCTTCATCGCGGCGCCCATCTGCGACCGCTCCGTCAGCCCCTCCGCGGCCAGGACCTCCTCGACCAGGGCGGTGAGCTCCTCCTCGGTCAGCGGCCGGGGCAGGTAGGCCTCGAGGATCTCCGCCTCCGCGTCCTCGGCGCCGGCGAGCTCGGCCCGCCCGGCGTCGGCGTAGACCCGGGCGGACTCCCGACGCTTCTTGGCCTCCTTGGCCAGCACCGCGCGGGCCTCGTCGTCGGTCAGCGTGCGCTGCACCTTGCCGGCCACCTCGGCCTCCCGGATCGCGGTGAGGACCATCCGGATCGTGCCGACCTGCTGCGTCCGCCCCGCCCGCAGGGCCGCGGTCAGGTCCGCTCGGAGCTCGTCCACGAACATGTCTGTCCCCTCGTCGTCGGTCCGCCGGAGCGCGGTGGCCGCTGCGTCAGCGAGACTAGGCGCACCACCCACCCACCCGACTTGGAGTTTCACGTGCCCCAGGGGACTGTCCGCTGGTTCGACGCCGACCGGGGCTTCGGGTTCCTCGCGCCGCAGGACGGCAGCGAGGACCTGTTCGTCCACGCCTCCGAGATCGTCGGTGACGGTGGGGCCCGGCTGCTCCGGGAGGGGCAGGCGGTCGAGTTCGAGGTCGGCGAGAACGACCGCGGGCCGCAGGCGCGCCGCGTCCGGGTCACCGCCGACACGGCCCCCGACGCCCCGCTCGGCGTGCTCGGGACCGTCGCCTGGTACGAGCCGGGCAAGGGCTACGGGTTCGTCACGCCGGACGACGGCGGGCCCGAGGTCTTCGTGCACAGCTCGGCCGTCGTGGCCGGGGCCGTGGTCACCGAGGGGCAGCGCGTCGCGTTCCTGGTCGTCCCCGGCGAGAAGGGGCCCCAGGCCGAGCACGTGCTGCCGCTGGCCGCCGCCGCCGCCGCCACCGCCCCGGTCGCCGCGGCGGACGGGGCCGACGGCACCGTGTCCTGGTACGACGAGGACAAGGGCTTCGGGTTCATCACCCCGGACGTCGGCAGCGAGGACGTGTTCGTCCACGTCCGGTCCCTGGCCGGCGGGGTGGCGCTGCTCGCCGAGGGTGACCGCGTGCGCTTCGACGTCGTCCAGGGCGACCGCGGGCCGCAGGCCCGCGACGTGCAGCCTCTGCGCGGTGCGGCCGGTCGGGACGCGGCCGGGCGGGACGCAGGCGGACGGGGCGCGGGCGGGCGGGGCGCCCCGGAGCGGGGTCGGCCCTCGCGGCCGTCGGGCCGGGACGTCCCGGACCGGGGGGCGCCGGTGCGGGGCGGCGAGGGCGTGGTCGCGCGCTACGACGCCGAGCGCGGGTTCGGGTTCATCACCCCCGACGCGGGTGGCGCCGACCTGTTCGTCCACGTGTCGTCCCTGAACGGCGCCGACGCGCTGCTCGAGGGCGACCGGGTCCGGTACAAGGTGCGGCAGAGCGACCGCGGCCCGCAGGCCGACCGGGTCGAGCCGGCCTGAGCCGGGGGTCGGGTGGCGCGCCGGTACGCCTGACGGGCGACGTCGCCTGCTGAAAGCAGGCGAAACACCCTCCGGCGACGCCCGCCCACTGGCACCCTCGTCGGTCGGGGGCGAGGGACGCCCACCGGTTGGGGGTCCACCGTGCTCCGCATGCTGCCGACGATCCTGGTCCTGGGGTTCTCGCTGTACTGCTTCCTCGACGTGCTGCTGCACCCGTCGGACGACCCGCGGGGTCTGCCCAAGGCGCTGTGGGCCGTCATCGTGCTGTTCTTCCCGGTGGTCGGCGGGGTCGCCTGGCTGGTCATGAAGGGCCGCGAGCCGCGCCCACGATCCACCTGGCGGATCGGCGGCGGCTTCCCCGAGAGCGAGCGGCCGCGGGGGCCGGAGGACGACCCGGACTGGCAGCCGCGGCCTCAGGGCTGAGGCCGCGGCCCGTCGGCCCGGACGCCGCCGCCCTCCGGCGTCGTCCACCTCAAGCGCCGCGGTGCCAACGCCGATGTCCTGGCCATGACCACGGAGGCGCTGGGCCGTGCCCGCGTCGGGGCGCTGCTGCGTCGGCCCGTCGAGCGCGAGGAGGTGGCGGCCCTGGCCGCGGCCGCGTTCCTGTTGTCCTCGGCGAGTCTCATCTACCTCTCGCTGATGGTGTCGGGGTACATCCGCCCCGGCTGGTCGACGGCCTTCGCCCTCAGCGGGGTCCCGTGCCTGGTCGTCCCGGCGGTCCTCCTGGTGCGCCGGGGCCTGAGCGCCCCCGGCATGGCCGCCGTCGTCCTCTACGGCCACGGGGCCATCGTCCTGTCCGCCTACGCCTCCTCCGACCGCGTCGGAACGACCGCCGGCGCGCTGCTCAGCCTGCCGGTCCTGTTCACGGCGACGTTCCTGCCCCGGCGCTGGCTGCCGGTCCAGGGTCTGCTGGCGGCCGGCTGCGCGTGGGTCGTGGTGGCCCTGGTGCCCGCGCCACCCCTGGTGCTGCTCATCCGAACCAGCGTGCTCGTAGTCGCCTGCATGTGCCCGGCCGTCATCGTCGCCCTGCTTCGCGCCCACCTCGACCGGGCCGTCCTCACCGACCCGCTGACCGGACTGCTGAACCGGCGCGGTCTGGTGGCGGCCGTGCCGGACCTGCTGGCGCGGGCCCGCCGGACCCGTTCGCCGCTGGCTCTGCTCATGGTCGACATCGACCACTTCAAGCAGGTCAACGACCAGCTGGGCCACGTCGTCGGGGACGAGGTCCTGCAGCTGGTGGCCGACACCGTGCGGGCGGTCAGCAGCGGCTCGCTCGTGGTGAGGCTGGGTGGTGAGGAGCTGGCCGTGGTGGTGGTGGGGTCGACGGACGAGGTCCGACGGCTGGCAGAGACGGTCCGGACCCGGGTCGAGCAGGACGCCGCGCGGTGGCAGGTCACGGTGAGCGTCGGCTGGAGCTGGACCTGGCCGGGGGCCGGGGGCGACGACCCGCTGCCGCGGTTGCTGAGCGAGGCCGACGCCAGGATGTACGAGGCCAAGCGGTCCGGCCGCAACCGGGTGGTCGCCCCCGCCGAGGACGCCTAGGAGGAGCCGACGGACACCTGCGGTTCGTGCCGGACGGGGAACGCGACCGACGCCGCGATGAAGCAGCGCCGCGACGCCTCGGCGTGCGCGACCGTGGCCGCCTCGACCATCCCCGGCTGCGTGACGGTGACCCGGGGACGCAGCAGCGCCTCGGTGAACCGCCCACCGCCGGCGGTGTCCTGCACCATCGTGCCGCTCGCGGTGTCGCGGTAGGCCGTCACCACCACGCCGGCCTCGACGCACACGTGCAGGTACGACAGCAGGTGGCACTCGCTCAGCGCGGCCAGCAGCAGCAGCTCGGGGTTCCAGCGCGTCCGGTCCCCCCGGAACGCCCGGTCGGCCGACAGCGCGAGGTCGGGGACCCCGTCGGCCGTCACGTCGACGGATCGGGCGTAGTCGCGGTAGCCGGACGTGCCGGTGCCCGTGTTGCCCGTCCAGACCGCCGTCAGCCCGTAGGCGTGGGAGCGCACCCCGTCAGCCTGCCCCACCGCCGGCCCCGGCGGGGTCGTCCAGGGCCGTCAGCCGCTGGTCGAGGAAGCCCCGCTCGACCGTGTTCTCGGTCAGCAGCAGCGCCTCGGTCCAGGCCTGCCGGGCCTCGTCCGCCCGCCCCAGCCGGTGCAGCAGCTCGGCCCGGGCGGCGGGCAGGTACCCGTAGCCGGCCAGCTGCGGCTCGGTGGCCAGCGCGTCGAGCTCGGCCAGCCCGGCGGCCGGGCCCTCGGCGAACCCCACGGCCGCGGCCCGGTTGAGCCGCACCACGGGTGAGGGCCACACCCGGACGAGCACGTCGTAGAGCGCGAGCACCTCGCGCCAGTCGGTGTCCTGCCAGCGCGGCGCCTCGGCGTGGACGGCGGCGATGGCGGCCTGCAGCGCGTACCGCGACGGTGGCCGCGCCCGCAGCGCCTCACGGACCAGCGCCACGCCCTCGGCGACGGCCGCCCGGTCCCAGCGGGACCGGTCCTGCTCCTGCAGCAGCAGCAGGCGGCCGTCGGGACCGGTGCGGGTCTCGCGGCGGGCGTCGGTCAGCAGCAGCAGCGCGAGCAGACCGGCGACCGCCGGGTCCCGGGGCAGCAGCCGCCGCAGCAGCCGGCACAGCTCGAACGACCGTTCCACCAGGTCGCGGCGCACCAGCTCGTCCCCGGACGGTGCCGTGTGCCCGGTGGTGAACAGGGTGTGCACGACCATGAGCACCGCCTCCACCCGCTCGGGCAGCTCGGCGGCCGCCGGGACCCGGTAGGGGATGCGGGCGAGGGCGATCTTCTTCTTGGCCCGGGTGATCCGGGCCGCCATGGTCGACTCGCCGACCAGGAAGGCCCGGGCCACCTCGGCGGTCGACAGCCCGCACACCAGCCGCAGCGTCAGGGCCACCTGCGCCGGTCGGTCGAGCGCGGGGTGGCAGCAGGTGGCGACCAGGCGCAGCCGGTCGTCCGGGATGACGCCGTCCCGGTCGAGGACCAGGTCCTCCGGGCCGGGCTGCGCGTCGTCCTCGACCAGCAGGGGCAGGTACCTGGCCTCGACCCCGCGGTGCCGGACGGCGTTGAGCGCGCGGCGCCGGGCGGCCGTGGTCAGCCAGGCGCCGGGCCGCGTGGGCACCCCGCTGCGACGCCAGTTGGTGAGCGCGGCGGCGAAGGCGTCCTGCGCGCACTCCTGCGCCAGGTCCAGGTCGCGGGTGACGCGCACCGTCGCGGCGAGCACGAAGGCCCACTCGCGGCGGTGCGCGTCGGCCACGGCCGCCGCGACGGCGGCCGGGTCGGTGCTGCCCATGCCCGGTCGCGGTGGCTCAGCCGTCGAACGACATGACCGGCCGCACCTCGACGCCGCCGAAGCGGGCCGGCACGGTCCGGGCCACGGCCAGGGCCGTGTCGAGATCCGGGGCCTCCACCACGTAGAAGCCGCCCAGGGCCTCCTTGGTCTCCGCGAAGGGGCCGTCGGTCACCTCCGACCCGCCGCGGACGCTGGTCGCCGTCGACGTGGGGTGCAGGGCCTCGCCGCCGACGATGCTGGCGCCGAGCGCCGGCACACCCGACGTGAACACGTCGTGCTCGCGCATGACGTCGGCCATCACGTCGGGCGTCGCGGTCGCGTAGGAGGCCTCGGCCTCGTAGATCAGGATCAGGTACTTCGACATGTTCGCTCCTCGTGGCTGGGGACCCGGCGGTCGGGCCTCTACCCCTCCCGACACCCGAGGACCGGCTCGATCGACATCACGGTAGCGAGCCGGTGGGCTCGGCGGCCCGGCTCGTCGCCGGCCACCAGAGCGGGCCCACGACCAGCAGCAGGACGGCGACGTTGAACCCGGCGTTGGACGGGGTGCCCGAGGCGATCGACCCGAGGCTGTCCAGCACGAACCAGGCCAGCGCCCCGGCCAGCAGCGACCGCCGGACGCCCTCGGGGGCCTGGTCGTACACCCAGGACCGCAGGGCCAGCACCATGACGCCCCAGCCGAGCAGGAACCCCCCGGTCAGCGCGGACAGGAAGCGCGTGGTCCCGGCCGTGAGGTCCTGGGACCCGTCCACGGGCCAGGCCAGCAGGTCCAGGGTCCAGGCCGCAGCTCCCGAGGTGGCCTCGGTGCTGCCCAGGGCGAAGACCGGGCCGAACCCGCCGATGACGAGGGCCGAGACGACGAGCCAGGCCTTGTGCGCGCGGTGCGACCTCATGACTGCCTCCAGGACTGTTTGTAGTGGTCGCTACAAAATAGTCCGGGGAGCCTCGGTGGACAAGGGTGTCCTCAACCGGTGCCGGCCCGCGTGGTGCCGTCCCTCGTGAGCGCGTCCCACGCCGCCGCGCGGGCGTCGGGGCCCAGCAGGCCGCCCACGATGACCAGGCCCTCGACCGTGGCGACGGTGGCCACGGCCTCGCCCGGCCCGGCCGGTCCCATGCGCCCCTCCAGCCACACCACCCAGCCCTGCAGCAGCTGCGGCACCACGGTCGCGAACGGCTCCCGGCCCGCCGCGCCGAGGCCGACGGCCTCGACCAGCAGCCGCAGCACGGGCTGCCGGTCCGGGTCGGTGAACACCGACCGGGACGCCCGCAGCACCTGCGCCCGGGTCAGGCCGTCCGGGCCGGCGGCCGGCAGCGACTGCTCGAGGATGGCCCGCAGCTCGTCGCCCACCCGGGCGAGGACCCCGCCGAGCAGGGCCGTCTTGTCCGCGAAGTAGTAGACGACCATGCGGTCGCTGGTGCCGGCCTCCTGCGCGACCAGCCGGTACGACAGGCCGCCGAGGCCGACGCGTCCCGCGACGGCCACCGCCGCGTCCAGGACCCCGTCCCGGGAGTGCTTGTGCCCCACCGCTCGATGCTAGGACCGTCCGCCCCGGTCCCGGGGCGGGCGGACCGGGCGCCGGCCGTCAGTGGCCCCCCGCCGGCCTGACCGGCCGGACTCCTCCGGCCGCGCCGGCGGCCACGTGGTGACGGCCCAGCGGCAGCATGATCGGCCGTCCCGACGTCGGGTCGGTGACCACCCGGCTGTCCAGGCCGAAGACGGCGCGGACCGTGTCCTCGGTCAGCACCTGCTCCGGCGGGCCGGCCGCGTGCAGCCGGCCGTCGGCCAGCGCGACCAGGTGGTCGGCGTAGCGCGCCGCCATGTTCAGGTCGTGCAGCACCATGACCACGGTTGTGCCGCGGACGTGGTTGAGGTCCGTCAGCAGGTCCAGCACCTCGACCTGGTGGCTGACGTCCAGGAACGTCGTCGGCTCGTCGAGCAGCAGCAGGTCGGTCTGCTGGGCCAGCGCCATGGCGATCCACACCCGCTGCCGCTGCCCGCCGGACAGCTCGTCGACGGGCCGGTCGGCCAGGGCGGCGGTGTCGGTGGCGTCCAGGGCCGCGGCCACGGCGACGTCGTCGGCCTCGCTCCAGCGCGACAGGAACCCCTGGTGCGGGTGGCGGCCCCGGCCGACCAGGTCGGCGACCGTGATGCCGTCCGGGGCGACGGGGGACTGCGGCAGCAGGCCGAGCGTGCGGGCCAGCTGTCTGGCCGGGGTGCGGTGCACCTCGCGCCCGTCCAGCACGACCCGGCCGTGGCGCGGGGCCAGCAGCCGCGACATGGAGCGCAGCAGGGTGGACTTGCCGCAGGCGTTGGCCCCGACCACGGCGGTGACCTTGCCCGGCAGCAGCGTCAGGTCCAGGCCCTGGATGACCGTGCGGTCGCCGTAGCCCAGGGTCAGGTCCTGCACGGAGAGGGTGTGGGTGGACGTCACAGGGAGCCTCCGGCGCGGTTGGTGCGGACGATCAGGTAGACGAGGTACGGGGCGCCGAGCACCCCGGTGACGACCCCGACGGGGTAGCGGGCGCCGAGCAGGAACTGCCCCGCGAAGTCACCCAGCAGGACGAGCACGGCGCCCACGAGCGCGGCCGGCACGAGCAGCGAGGCGCCCGGTCCGACCAGGCGGGCGGCGATCGGCCCGGCCAGGAACGCGACGAACGCGACCGGGCCCGCGGCGGCGGTCGCGAAGCAGATCAGGCCCACCGCGGCGACGATCAGCAGCAGCCGGTTGCGCTCGACCCGCACGCCCAGGGCCGAGGCGGTGTCGTCGCCGAGCCGGGTCGCAGCCAGGTCGCGCGACTGCGCAAGCAGCAGCGGACCCAGGACCGCGAGCGCGACCAGCACGGGGACGACCTGCTCCCAGCGGGCGCCGTTCAGGCTGCCCGTCAGCCAGCGCATCGCCACCTGCAGGTCCCACTCGGCCGCCTGCGACAGCACGTAGGCGGTGAGGCTGTCGAGCATGGCCGCGACGCCGATGCCGACCAGGATCAGCCGGGTCCCGGCCACGCCGCCCCGCGACGACAGGGCGTACACCAGCAGCGCGACGGCCAGGCCGGCCCCGATGGCGACCACGGACACCGCCGTCGGGCCGAGCCGCAGCACGACGATCGCGAACGCCGCGGCCGCGCTGGCGCCGGAGCTGATCCCGATGACGTCGGGGCTGGCCAGCGGGTTGCGCAGCATGGTCTGGAACGTCACGCCGGCCAGGCCGAAGCACAGCCCCGCCGCGACGGCGAGCACCGCCCGCGGCAGCCGCAGCGTGCCCACGGTGAACGACGCCCCCGGCACGTCCTGGCCGAGCAGCACCCGCAGCACCTCGGCGGGCGGGTACGTGGTCTGGCCGAGCACCAGCGTGACGCAGAACCCGACGACCACGACGCCCGCCAGGACGGCGACCACCACCCGGCGGCGGGCCGAGCGGCGGGCGCGCCCGCGCCGGACGGCCTCGACGGTGGCCGGGGCCGCACCGCGCTCCCCGGTGCCGGCCAGCGCGGTCACAGCTCGCGCAGCTTCCGCCGGCGGACCAGGTAGATGAAGAACGGCGCCCCGACCAGCGCGGTGATGATGCCGACGTCGACCTCGGCCGGCCGGGCCACGACCCGGCCCAGCACGTCCGCGGCGGTGAGCAGGGCGGCGCCCACCAGCGCGGAGAACGGCAGCAGCCAGCGGTGGTCCACGCCGACCAGCAGGCGGCAGGCGTGCGGCACGACCAGCCCGACGAACCCGATGGGACCGGTGACGGCGACGGACGCACCGCACAGCACGACGGCCCCGACGGCGGCCGTCCCCCGCGTCAGCGCGACGTTCTCGCCCAGCCCGGCGGCCAGGTCGTCGCCCAGGGCCAGGGAGTTCAGCCCACGCGCCGACAGCAGGCACACGACGACACCGACCAGCAGGAACGGCAGCACCTGCCGGATGCTCGCGTAGGTCCCGCCGCCGACCCCGCCCACCAGCCAGGACCGGACCCCGCCCGCGATGTCGTTGCGCGGCAGCACGACGGCGCTGACCAGCGACGACAACGCCGCGGACGTCGTCGCCCCGGCCAGCGCCAGCTTGAGGGGCGTGGCCCCGCCGCGGCCCAGGGACCCCACGACGTAGACGAGGACGGCGGTCACCCCGGCGCTGACGATCGCGACCCAGACCACGGTGGCCGCGGTGGCCATCCCGAAGAAGGCCAGCCCGACCACGACGCCGAGGGACGCGCCGGTGCTGACACCCAGGATGCCGGGGTCGGCCAGCGGGTTGCGGGTGACGCCCTGCATCACGGCGCCGGACACGCCCAGCGCGGCCCCCACCAGCAGGGCCAGCAGGGTGCGGGGTATCCGCTTGGCCACCGCGGCCTCCGCGAAGCCGTCGGTCGACCCGCCCAGCGCGGCGACCACGTCGGCCCAGGCGACGTCGCGGGAGCCCACCAGCACCGAAGCGAGCGCGACGCCGACCGTCACGAGCAGGACCACGACCAGCCACAGGGCGAGCACGCGCCGGGGGCGCCGTAGCGCGGCGGCGCCCCCGGTGGTCGGTGCCTCGACGGCGGTGGTGGAGCTCATCCGGTGGTCGGTCACTCGGCCTTGTCGACCGCGTCCGCCAGCAGCTGCACGTAGTCGTCCAGCACCCACGAGATGGCCAGGGGGGTCGGGTTGGCCGCGGTGCCGAGCGGGTCGCTGCCCGGCAGGCTGACCACCGCGCCGCTGGCCACGGCCGGCATCTGCGCCAGCAGGGGGTCGCCCTCGAGCGCCGGCACCAGCTCCTCGCCGCCGTAGGTGACTATCACCTCCACGTCGGAGAACGCGTCGGCCTGCTCGGCGCTCTGGCTCAGCGAGAACGCCTCGGTGGTCTCGGACGCGGTGGCGATGCTGTCCGGCATCGTCATGCCCAGGTCCTCGAAGAACATGGTGCGCGTGTCGTGCGTGGTGTAGAAGCTGACCTCGCTCAGGTCGGTGGTGTCCACGTGGGTCAGGAACGCCACCGCGGCCCCCTCGATCTGCGGGTGAGCCGCGACGGCCTCGTCGATCTCGGCCTCGATGCCCGCGATCAGCTCCTCGCCCTCGGCGGCCATGCCGATGGCCTCGCTGTTGAGCTGGATCATCTCGCGCCACGGCGTGCCCCAGGCGGTCTCGGGGTAGGCGACCACGGGAGCGATCTGGCTCAGGGTGTCGTAGTCCTCCTGCGTCAGGCCGGAGTAGGCGGCCAGGATCACGTCGGGATCCGTGTCGGCGACGCCCTCGAAGTCGATGCCGTCGGTCTCGTCGAACAGCACCGGCGTCTGCGCGCCCAGGTCGGTGAGGGCCTCGTCGACCCAGGGAAGGACGCCGTCGCCGTCGTCGTCGCCGAAGTTGGCGGCGGCCATGCCGACCGGGACGACACCCAGCGCCAGCGGGACCTCGTGGTTGGCCCAGTTGACGGTGGCGACGCGCTCGGGACGCTCGTCGATCGTGGTCGTGCCCAGGGCGTGCTCGATGGTCACCGGCGCCCACTCCCCGGCCGCAGCGGAACCGGTCGCGGCGGTGTCGGTGTCGGTGGCGGCTTCTGTGGCGCCGGCGGCTGCGGGGCTCGCGGCGGCCGCGGGGCTCGCGGCGTCCGAGCCCGTGGCCGTGGACGAGCCGCACGCCGCGAGGCCGGTGGCCAGCAGCGCCGCGGTGGACAGGACGAGCAGACGTGGTGCGGGGGACATGGTGTCCTCTCGGGGAGCCGGGGCCGCCGCGGTTCGATCCCACGGGCGGGACGGATGTCAGTTAGGCGTGCCTAACCAAACTAGGGGCCCAGTTCGTCGGGGCGCAAGCGTGCCCGGGCGACACCGGCTGTCGCGGAACGAACAGCCGGGGCGGGTCTCAGGCGCGGAGCTGGCCCGGGTCAGGCCGGTGACCCGGCGGAAGGCCGTGCCGAAGGAGGTCCAGCACGGCCTCGGTGGCGGCCCGCGAGGCCTTCACCAGGCCGGGCTCGCCGAGGCGGTCCAGCAGCAGCCGCAGCAGGGGGGTGACCTCGCCCCCGACCGGGCGGGACGAGATGGACGGCACCCTCTCCACGTCGAGCTGCACCGCCCGGTGCCAGGTGCCCGCCGGCTGCCCGCGCCGGATCCCGCCCGACGCCATGTGCCGTTGCGTCGGATAGACCGACGCCGTGTGCCGTTGCGTCGCAACCCGACCGACGCCGTGTGCCGTTGCGTCGGAACGAGACCGGGGCGCGCGGGAACCGGGCGCGGTCCTGGCTCGTCGTACCGGGGGACGGTCGCGGGGTTGTTACCGTGATCACCGGTCGGGGCGCGGACGGCCCGGCCAGCGACCAGCACGAGCAGCCTCCCGGAGGTCCCGGCGAGGCAGGGATACGGCGGTGAGATGAGCACGATCGCGCGCGGACGGCACGTCCGTGACCCGCGGCACCCCGTCGTGACCGTGCTGGTCCGTGGGGTCGCCACGGGTCTGGCCGCGGTGCTCGTCGTCGGGGTGACCGCCGGGGCCGTGCTGATGCGCCAGCTCGACGGCAACATCCAGGCCGCGGACGTGACCGACCTGATCGGCGAGAACCGCCCCACGCCGGTGGCCGAGGCCGAGAAGGCCCTGAACATCCTCGTCATGGGCGCCGACCGCGCGGGTCAGGAGACCGACGAGCTGGGCCAGGGCGCGCAGGACCGGCGGGCCGACACCACGATCCTGCTGCACCTGGCGGCCGACCGCAGCCGGGCCAACCTGGTGAGCATCCCCCGCGACTCGATGGTCACCCGGCCGGACTGCGACCTGGCCGACGGCACCACGTCGCCGGGCGGGCTGGTGCAGTTCAACTCGGCGTTCGCGACCGGCGGCGCCGCCTGCACCATCGCCACCGTCGAGGCCGTCACCGACGTCCGCATCAACCACTACGTGGTCGTGGATTACGACGGCTTCATGGCCATCGTCGACGCCGTGGGTGGGGTCAGGGTCTGCCTGCCGGAGGCCGTGGAGGACTCGAAGTCGGGGCTGGCGCTGCCGGCCGGTGAGCAGGTCGTGGCCGGTGAGCAGGCCCTGGCCTACGTCCGGCTCCGCAACGTCGGTGACGGCTCCGACCTCGGCCGCATCGAGCGCCAGCAGGCGTTCCTGTCCTCCATGATCCAGGAGGTCACCAGCACCGGGCTGCTGACCCGCCCCGACCGGCTCATCGGGGTGCTGGACGCCGGCACCAAGTCCCTGACCACCGACCCGGAGCTCGCCAGCGTGACGGAGCTGGCCGGCATCGCCCGGTCGGTGCAGGCGCTGCCGCCGGAGGACGTGTCGTTCCTGACCATCCCCAACGAGCCCTGGCCCGAGGACGAGAACCGCGTGGTCTGGACCCCCGACGCCGACCTGGTGTGGGAGGCCCTCCGCAACGACACGCCGCTGCCCGGCGAGGAGGAGCCCGAGCCCGAGCCGAGCCCGGCCGCGACCAGCGCCGCCCCGGAGGAGCCGCTCACGGTCTCGCCCGACGAGTTCGTGGTCGACGTGGTCAACGCCGGCGCTCCCGGCGGCTGGGCCACCGACACCGCCACCGACCTGCGCACGCAGGGCTTCCAGGTCGGTGCCGTCCTGAACGGCGAGGAGGACGTCGACGGCATCCGCGTCCTCGTGCCGACCGGCCAGGACGAGGCCGCCCGCACCGTCGCCGCGGCGTTCCCCGACGCCGAGCTGGTCCGCGACGGCGACGTCGCCACCATCACCGTGCAGCTGGGTGACGGGGCCGGCTTCGTGCAGGAGGTCGAGAACCGGCTGGGCACCGTGCCGCTGCCCGAGCGGACCCTGCCCGAGGCCCCGACCCCCAGCATCGAGGTGCGGGCCGCCGACGAGGACATCTGCGGCTGACGCCGGTGGGGGCACCCCTCCGCACCCGTTAGGCTGCTCCCCGAGGAGGCGTCGCCTAGTGGCCTATGGCGCCCGCCTGCTAAGCGGGTTGAGGGTATAAGCCCTCTCGCGGGTTCAAATCCCGCCGCCTCCGCACCGAAGGTCCGGCCCGGTCCCCGTCACGGGGGCCGGGCCGGACCCTGTTCGCCGGGACCTCGTCCCGGCAGGACGCAGGACGGCTTAGTCGAGCTCCGTCGGCAGCGTCGGGTCGCGGTGGTGGGCCAGGCAGCGGCGCAGCTGCCGCTCGTTCACCCGCCCGAGCGACAGCGGCGGCAGGTCGTCCAGGTCGAACCAGCCGACGTCCAGGGTCTCCAGCGCGTCCGGTTCGCCCAGCTCGACCACCCGGCACAGGACGAACAGCTTGACCACCGCCACGGGCAGCGGCGGGACGTTGCCCTGCCGGTCGCGGTCCCAGCAGGCCACCAGCTTGACGACCTCGCCCACCGCGCCGGCCTCCTCGCGCAGCTCGCGCAGGACCGCGTCGGTGGGGCTGTCACCGGGGTCGGCCCAGCCGCCGGGCAGCGACCACAACCCGTCGACGCGCTCACGCATCAGCAGCACCCGCTCGTCGGTGTCGAAGCAGGCCGCGCGGACGTCCACCTTGGGGGTGGCGTACCCGCTGTCCCGGCCGAGCTCGACCGCCAGGTCGTCGGCGTCGCGGCCCGACACGGCGGCCAGCAGCTCGGCCGCGAGCCCGCCCATCGCGCGGTACCGGTCGGTGTCGTAGTCGCTGACGGCGAAGGTCAGGCCGTCCTGGGCCAGCGCCGCCAGCCGGACGGCCGCGCGGCGCACCCGCTCGCCCGGCGGTACCGCGTCGGTCACGTCGGTCACTGCAGCAGCCGCAGGAACGTCTCGGCCACGGGGACCGCGACCCGGCTGCCGGAGCCGCCGTCCTCCACCAGCACCGCGAAGGCTACGTCGCCCTGGAACCCGATCACCCAGGCGTGCGTGCCCGGCGGGACCTCGGTGCCGTACTCGGCGGTGCCCGTCTTGGCGTGGACCGGGTCACCGGGCACGTCGGCCAGGGCCGAGGCGGTGCCGTCGGTGACCACGGCGCGCATCAGCTCGCGCACGGTCGCGGCCCGCTCGGCGTCCAGGGCCGGGGGCTCGGCGGCGGGCTGGGGGGCCGGCTCGAGCACCAGCCGCGGTGCCGTCCAGGTGCCGTCGGCGAACGAGGCCGCCACCTGCGCCATGGCCATCGGGCTGGCCAGGACGCGACCCTGGCCAATGCTGGCCGCGGCCAGGTCGACGGCGGACTCCTCGTCCGGCACGTCGCCGGTGGCCACGGGCGTCCCGACGGACCACTCGCCCCCCAGCCCGACGGTCGCGGCCGCCGCGCCCAGGTCGCCCGGCTGCAGCCGGTCCGAGAGCCCGACGAACGCGGTGTTGCAGGAGCGGGCGAAGTCGGTCGAGAACGGCACGTCGCCCAGCTGGCTGTCCTCGACGTTGCCGAAGGCGCGGCCCTGCACGGTGGCGGTCTGCGGGCAGGGGACCACCTCGTCGGGGGTCAGACCGGTGCCCAGCAGGGCGAGCGTGCTCACCGACTTGAACGTCGAGCCCGGCGGGTAGGTGCCGGTCAGGGCCCGGTCGGTACCGGTGGCGGGGGTGTTGGCCACGGCGAGGACGTCACCGCTGGGCACGTCGAGCGCGACCAGCGCGGCGTTGCCGTTGCCGTCGCTCACGCTGCTCAGCGCCTGGTCGGCGGCGACCTGGACGTCCTCGTCCAGGGTCAGGGCGAGGTCGGCCCCGGCGGTCGGCTCGGCGGTGAACAGCCCGGTCGTCTGCTCGCCGACCACGGCGACGACCGTGAACCCGGCCTGCCCGGCCAGGTGCTCGTCGTAGCGGCGCTGCAGGCCCGACAGGCCCACGACGTCACCGGGCAGCACCCGGCCCTCGCTCGCCTCGACGATCTCGGCCGTGGCCTGCCCGCTGCGGCCCAGGGTGGCGCGGGCGAACTCCGTCGTCGGGGCCAGCGGCAGGGTGCCCTCCTGGAACACGACGCCCTCCTGGGTCCGGACGTCGTCCCGGACCCGGTCGTAGGCCTCTCGGCGCAGCGTGATGACCGGCACGAACTCGTCCTCGCCGGCCGCCTGCACCCGCTCGGCCAGCCCGGCCCCGTCGACGCCGAGCACGTCGGCCAGCGTCGCGGTGAGGTCGCCGAGGTCGGCCACCCGCGACGGCTGGATCCCGATGTCGACGACGGCGCGCTCCTCGACCAGGGGCTCGCCGTCGCGACCCAGGACGGTGCCGCGCTCGGCGGTCTCGCGCTCGGCGGCCAGCACCGCGTCGTCGGTCAGGCCGGGAGCGACCTGGGCCGCGGTGAACGTCGTGGCCCACTGCCCGCCCGAGGTGTCGAACGCGCCCCGCACGCTGCCCGCGTCGGTGTTCCCCATCTGCCGGGCCTCGACCGTGGTGTCGTAGGCCCACCCGAACGGCCAGGTGACGGTCAGCGTCGCCGTGGCGGTGTCGTCGGTCCGGACGACCTCGACGACCTCGACCGAGGTCGGCCAGACGGGCCGCGGCTCGTCGGAGTCCTCGGCCGGGGCCTCGACCTCGTCCTCCGACCCACCCGACTCGCCCGGCCCGGCGGACGCGGACGCCTCACCCGTCGGCTCGCTCGCCCCGCCCGCGCGTGCGGCCTCGTCCTGCGACCCCACCACCTCGGTCAGCCCGGTGGTCAGGGCGGTGTAGTCGACCTCGTCGCCGAGCCCGGCCAGGTCCTGGCCCTGCCAGGCCCGAGCCAGCCCCCCCAGGGCCTGCCGGGCCGCGGCGTCCCGGTTGTCCTCCCGCTGGCCGGGCACGACCGCGACCGCGTACGCCGCCACCGCCCCGCCCGCCAGGATCACGACCACGCCGACGACCCACCACACCCAGCCCCGAGACCCCATCACGCGGGCGATGCTGCCACGGGGCCGCGACAGGCGGCGTGCAGTCAGCCGGTGAGGCGCTGGCGCAGGGTGTCGAGCTCGGTGCGCAGGGTGGTGGGCAGGGTGTCGCCGAAGGTGTCGAACCAGCGCTGGATCTCGGGCAGCTCGCGGGCCCACTCGTCGACGTCGACCCGCAGCGCGGCGGCCAGGGTCTCGTCGTCCAGGTCGAGGCCGGTGGTGTCGAGGGTGCCGTAGGCGGGCACCCGGCCGATCGGGGTGTCCTTGGCGGCGGCCCGGCCCTCGAGCCGGTCGACGACCCACTTGAGCACGCGGCCGTTCTCGCCGAAGCCCGGCCACAGGAACGACCCGTCCGCCCCGCGCCGGAACCAGTTGACGTAGAAGATCCGCGGCATCTTCTCGGCGTCGGCGTTCTTGGCCATGTCCAGCCAGTGCCCGAAGTAGTCGCCCGCGTCGTAGCCGATGAACGGCAGCATCGCCATCGGGTCACGTCGTACGACGCCGACCTTGCCCGTCGCGGCGGCGGTCGTCTCGCTCGACAGCGTGGCCCCCAAGAACACGCCGTGCGCCCAGTCCCGGGCCTCGGTGACCAGGGGGATCGTGGTCCGCCGGCGGCCGCCGAACAGGATGGCCGAGATCGGCACCCCGCGGGGGTCCTCGTACTCGTCCGCCAGCACGGGGCACTGGCTGATCGGCGTGCAGAACCGGCTGTTGGGGTGCGAGGAGGGGGTGCCGCTCGCCGGCGTCCAGTCCTGGCCGTGCCAGTCGACGAGGTGCGCCGGCGGCTGCTCGGTCATCCCCTCCCACCACACGTCGCCGTCGTCGGTCAGGGCCACGTTGGTGAACAGCGAGTTGCCCTTGGCGATGGTCCGCATCGCGTTGGGGTTGGTGTGCCAGCCGGTGCCCGGCGCCACGCCGAACAGGCCGAACTCGGGGTTGCTCGCCCACAGCCGGCCGTCCTCGCCGAACCGCATCCAGGCGATGTCGTCGCCCAGGGTCTGCACCGTCCAGCCCGGGATCGTGGGCTCGAGCATGGCCAGGTTGGTCTTGCCGCAGGCGCTGGGGAACGCGGCCGCGACGTAGTGGGTCTCCTGCTGCGGGCTGGTCAGCTTGAGGATGAGCATGTGCTCGGCGAGCCAGCCCTCGTCGCGGGCCATCACCGAAGCGATCCGCAGCGAGTAGCACTTCTTGCCCAGCAGGGCGTTGCCGCCGTAGCCGGAGCCGAAGGACCAGACCATCCGCTCCTCGGGGAACTGGACGATGTACTTGGTCTCGTTGCTGGGCCACGCGACGTCGGTCTCGCCCTCGCCCAGCGGCATGCCGACCGAGTGCAGGCACGGCACGAACTCGGCCTCGCGCTCCTCCAGCGCCGCGAGCACCTCCGCCCCCATCCGCGTCATGATCCGCATCGAGGCCACGACGTAGGGGGAGTCGGTGATCTCGACCCCGAACATGGTCGGCTGCATGTCGAGCCGACCCATGACGAACGGGACGACGTACATCGTCCGGCCCTGCATGCAGCCGTCGTAGAGCTCGGTGAGGACGGCCTTCATCTCGGCCGGGGCCATCCAGTTGTTGGTCGGGCCGGCGTCGGCGGGGTCGACGGAACAGATGAACGTCCGGTCCTCCACGCGGGCGACGTCGGTCGGGTCGGAGGCGGCGAGGAAGCTGTTGGGTGTCGCCTGCAGCCGCGTGAGCGTGCCGGCGTCGACCATCGAGTCGGTGAGCTCGGTCCACTCGGAGTCGCTGCCGTCGCAGACCCGGACGGCGTCGGGGGTGGTGAGGGCGACGACCTCCTCGATCCAGGCCTGCAGCCGCTCGTGGCGGCTCCAGCGCGGGGAGGCCGAGGCGCGGTCGGGGTGGGCGGTGGTCCCGCCGGTGGTGGTGGCGGGCGTGGTGGGGGTGTCGACGGTCATCGCTCTCGTCCTCCTGGTCGGCCGTGCCGGTGGGTCGTGCCGGGCCCTGGGTGGTGGCCGGGGTGTGCCGACGCTAGGTCCGTCCGACCGCCCCCGGGCCGTGGATGAGACCCCCGTCACGGTGAGTGAGATCACCCACCCGCCCCGACGAATTGGCTGGTCGGAGCCGGGGAGCAGGCGGTCCTGCGGGCTCCTGCGCCAGAGGGCGGACGCAGGATCCGGCGTCAGCGGTCGACAGCGCCTTGATCGCCGTGGTTGTCGACGTCGTCGGGGCTGGATGCGTCGATGGCGTCTTGATCACCGCGGTTGTCGACGCATCCGTGGTGGTTCGGGGCGGTAGCCGGGGGCGGAACGGGACCTGATCGCCCCGGAGTGGTTGACAGGTGAAGCAGGCGAGGTGTCTGCTGTTCTTCAGCCGCACACACGTTCGCTCAGCGAACCGTTGCCAATGGAGGCAACCCATGCGCTCGACCACCCCCGCATCCCCGTCCTCGCCCGCCGGCCCGCCGCGTCGCGCGGTCCTGCACGGCACCACCGCGGTCGCCGCGGTGGGAGCGCTCGGCCTGGCCGGCTGCGCCGACCAGCTCCGCACCGACGACACCGGCGGCGACGCCGGGGCCTCCGCCGCTCCGGCCGCCTCGGGCGAGCCCACCGCCGAGGCCCGCACCATCAAGATCGGCTACGTCACCCCGCAGACCGGCCCGCTCGCGCCCTTCGGCGAGGCCGACAGCTTCGTCATCGAGGCCCTGACGGCGTACTTCGCCGAGAACGGCATCACCACCGGCGCGGGCGTCAGCCAGGTCGAGATCATCGTCAAGGACACCCAGTCCGACTCCACCGTCGCCGGCGACGCGGCGGCCGACCTGATCCTCACCGACCAGGTCGACCTGGTCCTGGCCGGCTCCACCCCGGACACCGTCAACCCCGTCGCCGACCAGTGCGAGGCCAACGGCGTGCCGTGCCTGAGCAGCCTGGCGCCGTGGCAGCCGTTCTTCTTCGGCCGCGGGGGCGACCCCGAGGCGCCGTTCGCCTGGACGTACCACTTCTTCTGGGGGCTCGAGGACGTCATCGCCGTGTTCCTGGACATGTGGGACTCGGTCGAGACCAACAAGGTCGTCGGGGCGCTGTGGCCCAACGACCCGGACGGCAACGCCTGGGGCGACCCCGAGCTGGGGTTCCTGCCGCCCATCACCGAGCGCGGCTACACGCTGGTCGACCCGGGCTTCTACGCCAACGGCACGCAGGACTTCACCGCCCAGATCTCGCAGTTCAAGGAGGCCGGGGTCGAGATCCTGGTCGGCGTCCCGATCCCGCCGGACTTCACCACGTTCTGGAACCAGGCCGGCCAGCAGGACTTCGCCCCGGCGATCGCCACGGTGGGCAAGGCGCTGCTGTTCCCCAGCAGCATCACCGCCGTCGGCGACCGCGGCGACAACCTGTCCAGCGAGGTCTGGTGGAGCCCGTCGCACCCGTTCACCTCCAGCCTGACCGGGCAGACGTCCGCCGAGCTGGCCGAGGCCTGGACCGAGGCCACCGGTGCGCCGTGGACCCAGCCGATCGGGTTCGTCCACGCGCTGTTCGAGGTCGCCGTGGCCGCCTTCGCCCAGACGTCGGGCCCTGACGACAAGCAGGGCCTGGTCGACGCGTTCGCCGGGCTCACCGTGGACACCGTGGTCGGCACCGTGGACTGGACGTCCGGCCCCGTCCCCAACGTGGCCAAGACCCAGCTGGTCGGCGGGCAGTGGCGCACCGGGGAGGCCGACCCCGAGCTGGTCATCGTGTCCAACGCCCAGGCCACCGACATCCCGACCGCCGGCGAGGTCGAGGAGCTGGCGTGAGCGGACCGCTGCTGCAGGCGACCGGGCTGAGCGTCGCCTTCGGTCGCCTGCAGGTGCTCGACGGCGTCGACCTGCACGTGGCCGCCGGCGAGACCCTGGGCGTCGTCGGTCCCAACGGGGCCGGCAAGTCCACCCTGCTCAACGTGGTCACCGGGGTGCTGCGCCCGGACGCGGGCACGGTGCGCCTGGACGGGCGCGACGTGACCCGCGACCCGGCCCACGTGCGCTGCCGCGACGGCATCGGCCGCAGCTACCAGGTGCCCCGGCCCTTCGGGCAGATGACCGTCCTGGAGAACGTCCTCGTCTCGGCCACCTTCGGCGCCGGCCTGCGCCGTCGGGCCGCCCGCGAGGCGGCCGTGCAGGTGCTGGACCAGCTCGACCTGCTGCACCGCGCCGACACGCCCGCCGGGTCGCTGCCGCTGCTGGACCGCAAGCGCCTCGAGCTGGCGCGGGCGATGGCCAGCCGGCCCCGTCTGGTGCTGCTGGACGAGATCGCGGGCGGGCTGACCGAGCAGGAGTTGCCCGAGCTGGTCGCCACCATCGAGGGCCTCAAGCGCACCGGGGTGGCCATCGTGTGGATCGAGCACGTCGTCCACGCCCTGCTCGCGGTGGCGGACCGGCTGATGTGCCTGACCTACGGCCAGGTGCTGGCCGAGGGCGACCCGCGCGAGGTGATGGACTCACCCCAGGTGCGACGGACCTACCTGGGCACGGCCCCGGACGACCCCGTGACGGCCGGCCCGGTGACGGGGACCGACGGGTGAGCGCGCTGCTGGAGGTCACCGACCTCGAGGTCCGCCACGGCGACCTGCGCGCCGTCCAGGGCGTGTCCCTGTCCGTCACCGAGGGCGACGTGCTCGCCGTGATCGGCGCCAACGGGGCCGGCAAGTCCACCCTGCTCAGCGCCGTCACGGGGCTGCTGCGCCCCAGCGCCGGCCACGTCCGGTTCGCCGGCGACGACGTCACCCAGGTGCGCCCGCACCGACGGGTCCGGCTGGGGATCTCGATGGTGCCGGAGGGCCGCAGGCTGTTCGGCAGCCTGACGGTGGAGGAGAACCTGCAGGTCGGGGCCAGCGCGAAGCGGCCGGGCCCCTGGGACCTGAAGGCCGTCTACGACCTGTTCCCGCTGGTGGCCGAGCGTCGCGCCCGCCGGGCCGGGGCGATGTCCGGCGGCGAGCAGCAGGCCACCGCCATCGGGCGGGCGCTGATGAGCAACCCGCGCCTGCTGCTGCTGGACGAGGTGTCGCTCGGCCTGGCCCCCGTCGTGGTCAAGCAGCTGTACGCGGCGCTGCCGCAGATCACCGGCAAGGGCACCACCGTGCTGCTCGTCGAGCAGGACGTCCGGCAGGCCTTCGCCGTCGCCGACCACGTGCACTGCCTGCTCGAGGGGCGCACCAGCCTCGAGGGCCGCAGCGACGACGTGTCGATGGAGCAGGTCTCCGCCGCCTACTTCGGGGTGAGGGCATGACGCTGCTCAACGCGGTCGTGCAGGGCCTGCTGCTCGGCGGGCTGTACGCGCTGTTCGCGACCGGGCTGTCCCTGATGTTCGGGGTGATGCGCCTGGTCAACCTGGCCCACGGCGAGGTCGCCGTGCTCGGCGCGTTCGGCTCGCTCGTGCTCGGGACCGCGCTCGGCGTGAACCCCCTGCTGTCGCTGCTGGTCGTCGTCCCGGCCTCCGCCGCGCTCGGCTACCTGACCCAGCGCGTGGTGCTGGACCGCACGGTCGGGCCCAGCCCGCTGCCGTCCCTGCTGGTCACGTTCGGGCTGTCGATCGTGGTGCAGAACCTGCTGCTGGCCACCTTCACCGCCGACCAGCGCCGCCTCGACGTCGGGGCCCTGACCACCGCGAGCTTCCGGGCCGGCGACCTGTCGATCGGGTACCTGCCGCTGGCGGTGTTCACCACCGCCGTCGCCCTGCTGGCCGGGCTGTCGCTGTTCCTGGCCCGCACCCGCCTGGGCCGGATCATCCGCGCCACCAGCGACGACCCGCAGGCGGTCCGGCTGATGGGCGTGGACGCGAAGCACGTCTACGGGATCGCGGCGGCGATCGCGTTCGCCACGGTCGCGCTCGCCGGCGTGGTCAACGGCATCCAGACCAACTTCACCCCGCTCAGCGGGCCGCTGCTGCTGATCATCGCGTTCGAGGCGGTGATCATCGGCGGGCTCGGCAACGTCTGGGGCACCCTGCTCGGCGGCGTCGTGCTCGGCGTCGCGCAGACCGTCGGGGCCTGGATCGACCCGGCGCAGCAGATCCTGGCCGGGCACCTGGTGTTCCTGCTCGTCCTGGCCCTGCGACCGCAGGGCCTCCTGCCGAAGGTGGCCGCGGCGTGAGCGCCCCGACCACCCCCGCCGGCACCACCCCCGACGGCCCCGGCCCCGACGTGCCGACCGCACCCCCCGCCCGGGTGGTCCGCGGCGGCCGGACCGCGACCGTCGGCACCGGCGCGCTGCTGGCCGTCGTCGTCGCGCTCGCGGTGCTGCCCTACCTGGTCACCTCGGCCACCCTCACCTCGCTGGTGACGTTGTTCGTCTACGTGGTCATCGCCGTGTCCTGGAACCTGCTCGCCGGCTACGGCGGCATGGTGTCGGTCGGCCAGCAGGCCTACATCGGCCTCGGCGCCTACGGCCTGGTCGTGGCGAGCGACATCGTGGGGATCGACCCGTTCCTGGCCGTGCCGCTGGCCGCGGTGGTGGCCGGGCTGGTGTCGATCCCGGTGTCGTTCCTGGCCTTCCGGCTGGTCGGCGGCTACTTCGCCATCGGCACCTGGGTCGTGGCCGAGGTGTTCCGGCTGGTCGTCGTGCAGTTCCGTGAGGTCGGCGCGGGTTCGGGCACGTCGCTGCGCTCGCTGGCGGGCACCGACGCCGGGCTGCGGATCGCGTTCACCTACTGGTGCGGGCTGATCGTCGTGGTCGCCGTCGTCGCGGGCACGGTCTGGCTCGTGTCGTCCCGGCTCGGCATCGCGCTGACCGCCGTCCGCGACGACGCGACCGCCGCGGCCAGCAACGGCGTCGACGTCACCCGGGTCAAGCGCATCGTGTTCGTCGCCTCGGCCGCCGGGGCCGGCGCCGCGGGGGCGCTGCTGGCCCTGTCGAGCCTGCGGGTGCAGCCCGACAGCGTGTTCAGCGTGCAGTGGACGGCGTTCATGGTGTTCATGGTCGTCATCGGCGGCGTCGGCACCCTGGAGGGCCCGCTGGTCGGGGCGCTGGTCTTCTTCGCCCTGCAGGAGACGCTGTCCGACCTGGGCTCGGTGTACCTCGTCGTCCTGGGGGTGGTCGCGATCCTCGTCGTCCTGCTCGCGCCGCGCGGGGTGTGGGGCCTGCTCGACCCGCACCGCCGGCACGGGCTGTTCCCGGTGGGCCACCGGCTCGCCGCCGCCGTCACCTCGCGGAAGGCTCAGGCATGACCTTTACCTACTCCTCCCTGCGGACCCGGGTCGTGTTCGGCCCCGGCGCCGCCCGGACCCGGCTCGTGGACGAGGTCGACCGGCTGGAGGCAACCCGCGTCCTGGTGGTCGCCGGCGAGGCCGAGATGCCGCTGGCCCGCGAGCTCGCGGCGCCCCTGGGCGAGCGCGTGGTCGGCTGGTTCGACGACGTCCGCCAGCACGTGCCCGTGGCCTGCGCCGAGGCCGCCCGCGCGATGGCCCGCGAGACCCGCGCCGACCTGGTGCTGTCGGTCGGTGGCGGGTCCACCACCGGCACCGCCAAGGCCGTCGCGCTCACCGACTCCCTCCCGGTGCTGGCCGTGCCGACCACCTACGCGGGCTCGGAGATGACGAACGTCTGGGGCCTGACCGAGGCCGGCCGCAAGACCACAGGGGTGGCCGACGTCGTCGCCCCGCGCACCGTGGTCTACGACCCCGAGCTGACCGTCGGTCTGCCCGCCGACCTCAGCGCCGCCAGCGGCATGAACGCCATGGCCCACTGCGTCGAGGCCGTCTGGGGGCCGGGGGCCAACCCGGTCACCGACCTGATGGCGCTGGAGGGAGTCGCGGCGCTGCGTCGCGGCCTGCCCGGGGTGCTGGCCGACGGCCACGACGTCGACGCCCGCTCCGACGTGCTCTACGGCGCGTGGCTGTCGGGGACGGCGTTCGCCGCGGCCGGGTCCGGGCTGCACCACAAGACCTGCCACGTGCTCGGCGGCGCGTTCGACCTGCCGCACGCGGCGATGCACGCTGTCGTCCTGCCCCACGTGCTGGCCTTCCAGGTGCCGGCGCTGGGGGAGCGGGCGGCCCGGCTGGGGCGCGCACTGGGCGACGAGGCCGACCCGGTCGGGGCGCTGGTGCGCCTCGACGACGCGATCGGCATCCCCGCCGGGTTGCGCGACGTCGGCCTGGCCGAGGCCGACCTGGACGAGGCCGTCCGCCTGGTGGCCGAGAAGGTCGCCGACGGCGCGATCCCGAACCCCCGACCGATCGGCCACGCCGACGTGGACGCCCTGGTGCGGGCCGCGTGGGCCGGCCGCCCCGCCACGACCGCTGACGAGAACGCAGGAGCAGGCGCATGAGTGAGCCCACCGACGAGCAGGCCGCCCGCGAGCGCGCCGTCACCGACGCCGTCGTGGCCAGCTTCGGCCCGTCGGCCGACGACCGCTACCGCGAGGTGATGACCAGCCTGGTCGAGCACCTGCACGGCTTCGTCCGCGACGTGCGCCTGACCGAGGCCGAGTGGGCGCAGGCCATCGCGTTCCTGCGCGGCTGCGGCGACATCACGACCGACACCCGGCAGGAGTTCATCCTGCTGTCCGACGTGCTGGGCCTGTCGATGCTGACCATCGGCGTCAACAACCCCGCCACGGGCTCCGGGCCGGGCGCGGCGACCGAGGCCACGGTGTTCGGGCCGTTCTTCGTCGAGGGCAGCCCGCAGACCCCCCTGGGCGGTGACGTCAGCCAGGGCGCCAAGGGCGCGCCGTGCTGGGTCGAGGGCACCGTCACCGACACGGCCGGCCGGCCGGTCGCGGGCGCCCGGATCGAGGTGTGGGAGGCCGACGAGGACGGCTTCTACGACGTCCAGCTCGAAGGCGCCGACAAGGCCATGACCGGGCGCGGGCACCTGTTCAGCGACGCCGACGGGTCCTACCGGTTCTGGTCCGTGCTGCCCGCCAGCTACCCGATCCCCGACGACGGCCCGGTCGGCGACCTGCTCGCCGCGGCCGGGCGCAGCAGCTACCGCCCCGCCCACATCCACTTCATGGTCACCGCCGAGGGCCTGCGGACCCTGGTGACGCACGTCTTCGTCGCGGGCGACGACCACCTGGGCTCCGACGCCGTGTTCGGCGTCAAGGACTCCCTCGTCCTGGACTTCCCCGAGCAGCCTCCGGGACCGGCGCCGGAGGGACGGACGGTCGACGGGCCCTGGTACCGCACCCGCTTCGACGTCGTCCTGGCGCCCGAGACCAGCGACACGACCACCACCAGCACGGGAGGACCCACCGCATGAGCGCCCTCGAGACCGACGTCCTGGTCATCGGCACCGGCCCCGCCGGCGCCGCCAGCTCGCTGGCCCTGGCGACCTACGGCGTCGAGCACGTCGTCATCACCAAGTACCGCTGGACCGCCAACACCCCGCGGGCCCACATCACCAACCAGCGGACGATGGAGGTGCTGCGAGACCTGGGCGTCGAGGACCAGGTCACCCCGCTGGCGGTGCCGCAGCACCTGATGGGCGACACGGTGTTCTGCACCAGCCTGGCCGGCGACGAGCTGGGCCGTGTCCGCACCTGGGGCACCCACCCCCGCCGGCAGGCCGACTACACCCTGGCCAGCCCGTCGAGCATCTGCGACATCCCGCAGAACCTGATGGAGCCGATCCTGGTCCGCAACGCCGCCGAGCGCGGCGCCCACGTCCGCTTCGACACCGAGTACGTGTCGATGGTCCAGGACGACGACGGCGTCACCGTGACGGTGCGCGACCGGCTGACGGGCGTCGAGTACCCGATCCGCGCCAGGTACGTCATCGGCGCCGACGGCGGCCGCTCCCAGGTGGTCACAGACCTCGACCTGCCGTTCGAGGGGCAGATGGACGTCGCCGGGTCGATGAACATCGTGTTCAAGGCCGACCTGTCCCGGTTCGTCGAGCAGCGCCCGTCGATCCTGTACTGGGTGCTGCAGCCCGGCAGCGACGTCGGCGGCATCGGCCTCGGCCTGGTCCGCTGCGTCCGGCCCTGGGACGAGTGGCTCATCGTCTGGGGCTACGACATCGCGTCCACCCCGCCCGTGGTCGACGAGGCGTTCGCGACCAAGGTCGTCCACGACCTGGTGGGCGACGACAGCATCGACGTCGAGCTGGTCTCGACCTCGCTGTGGGGCAACAACAAGTGGTACGCCACCGAGAACCGCCGCGGCCGGGTGTTCGCCATGGGCGACGCCACCCACCGGCACCCGCCGAGCAACGGACTGGGGTCCAACACGAGCATCCAGGACGCCTACAACCTCGCCTGGAAGCTCGCCCTCGTGCTGCAGGGCACGGCCGGGCCGGGGCTGCTGGACTCCTACCAGCCGGAGCGCGCACCCATCGCGGAGCAGATCGTGCTGCGGGCCAACAAGTCCATCGAGGAGTTCGGTCCGATCTTCGCCGCGCTCGGGCTGACCGACACGTCCGACCCCGAGGTCATGCGCGCCCGGATCGACGACCGCGCCGACGACACCCCGGAGGCCCGCACCAAGCGCGAGGCGCTCATGAAGGCGCTCGAGCTCAAGGACTACGAGTTCAACGCCCACGGCGTCGAGCTCAACCAGCGCTACACCAGCGGCGCCGTGGTCCCCGACGGCACCCCGGAGCCCGCCTACGACCGCGACCCCGAGCTCTTCTACCACCCGACCACCTGGCCCGGCGCGCGGCTGCCGCACGCCTGGCTCGGGCACCGCGACGGCGACGGGTACGCCAAGGTCAGCACCCTCGACGTGGCCGGGCACGGCCGGTTCACCCTGTTCACCGGCATCGGCGGGGACGGCTGGGCGGTGGCGGCGCAGCGGCTGTCGGCCGAGCTGGGGGTGGAGGTGCACGCGGCGGTCGTCGGACCGGGCCGGGAGTACACCGACCTGTACGACGACTGGGCCCGGCTGCGCGAGACCGACGAGGACGGCTGCGTCCTGGTCCGCCCCGACCACCACGTCGCCTGGCGCTCGCTGCACCTCGTCGCCGACCCGTACCCGGTGCTGCGCGACGTGCTCGCCCAGGTCCTCGACCGCACCGTCGGCGAGGACTGACGTGGCCGACCTCATGAGCCTGCCCGACGCCGTGGCGGCGCTGGTCCACGACGGCGACACCGTCGCGGTCGAGGGCTTCACGCACCTGATCCCGGTGGCCGCCGGGCAGGAGGTCATCCGGCAGCGCCGACGCGACCTGACCCTGGTGCGGATGACGCCCGACATCGTCTACGACCAGATGATCGGCGCCGGCTGCGCGTCGAAGCTCGTCTTCAGCTGGGGCGGCAACCCCGGGGTCGGGTCGCTGCACCGCTTCCGGGACGCGGTGCAGAACGCCTGGCCGCGGCCGCTGCAGATCGAGGAGCACTCCCACGCCGGCCTGGCCAACCGGTACGTCGCGGGCGCCTCCGGGTT
Source organism: Jannaschia sp. R86511 (assembly GCF_042466345.1). Classification (NCBI taxonomy): domain Bacteria; kingdom Pseudomonadati; phylum Pseudomonadota; class Alphaproteobacteria; order Rhodobacterales; family Roseobacteraceae; genus Jannaschia; species Jannaschia sp. R86511. The sequence goes on along the minus strand of NZ_JAXHCD010000001.1, from coordinate 4,567,236 downwards.
GCCGTTCGCGGTCATGCGCGGCTACCGCGGCACCGACCTGCCGACGCACACCGACACGATCCGCCCAGTGGTCTGCCCGTTCACCGGCGAGGAGCTCACCGCCGTGCCGGCCCTGACCCCCGATGTCGCCGTGCTCCACGCCCAGCAGGCCGACCGCGCGGGCAACGTCCAGCTGTGGGGCATCACGGGCGTGCAGAAGGAGGTCGCGCTGGCCTCGGCACGGGTGCTGTTCACGGTCGAGGAGGTCGTCGACGCCCTCGAGCCCCGCCCCGGTGCGGTCGTCCTGCCGTCCTGGGTGGTCGACGCCGTGGCCGAGGTACCCGGCGGGGCCCACCCGTCCTACGCCCACGGCTACTCCGAGCGCGACAACGACCACTACCGGGCTTGGGACGCCGTGAGCCGGGACCGCGACACGTTCACCGAGTGGCTGCACCGCGAGGTCCTGGGGACGGCGGGGGTGGCCCCGTGACCGGATGGACCACCTCGGAGATGATGACGGTCGCCGCCTCGCGCGCGCTGTCGGACCGGGCGACCTGCTTCGTCGGGATCGGCAAGCCGTCCACGGCGGCCAACCTGGCCCGCGCCACCCACGCGCCCGACCTGGTGCTGGTCTACGAGTCGGGCACCATCGGCGCGGCCCCGGACCGGCTGCCGTTGTCGATCGGTGACGGCGTGCTGGCCGACACCGCCACCTCGGTGGTGAGCGTGCCGGAGATCTTCAACTACTGGCTGCAGCCCGGCCGCATCGACGTCGGCTTCCTGGGCGCGGCGCAGCTGGACCGGTTCGCCAACATCAACACCACGGTCATCGGGCCGTACGACGACCCCGAGGTGCGCCTGCCCGGGGCCGGCGGGGCGCCGGAGATCGCGGCGTCCTGCGGCGAGGTCGTGGTCGTCGTCAGCCAGTCCCGGCGCACCTTCGTCGAGCAGGTCGACTTCGTCACCTCGGTCGGGTTCGGCCGCGGCCCGGGCGACCGGGAGCGGTACGGCCTGCGGGGTCGCGGGCCCACCCAGGTCATCACCGACCTGGGCGTGCTGCGACCCGACCCGCAGACCTGCGAGCTCGTGCTCACCGCGGTGCACCCCGGGGTCGAGGTCGAGCAGGCGCGGCGGGCCACCGGCTGGTCCCTGCGCGTGGCCGACGACGTGACGGTGACCGAGCCGCCGACCTCGCGCGAGCTGGAGGTGCTGCGGTCGCTGGAGGCCACGGCGGCCCCGTCGTGACCCGCGGGCGTGCACCGCGGGCCGGCTGACCGGTGCAGGATCGTCCGGTGGCAGTGCAGGAGGAGCCCGTCGACGGGCGGTCGGTCAGCAGCGACACCTTCGTCCGGTCACTGGAGCGGGGCCTGGCCGTCATCCGGGCCTTCGACGCCCGGCACCAGCAGCTGAGCCTGTCCGACGTCGCCCGCCGCACCGGCCTGACCCGGGCCGCCGCCCGGCGGTTCCTGCTGACCCTGGTCGAGCTGGGCTACGTCCACCAGCACGAGGCCACGTTCTCGCTGCGGCCGCGGGTGCTCGAGCTGGGGTTCGCGTACCTGTCGGGGCTGACGCTGCTGGAGGTCGCCCAGCCGCACATGGAGCGGCTGTCCAACGACCTGCACGAGTCCTGCTCGGTGTCGGTGCTGGACGGCGACGAGGTGGTCTACGTCGGGCGGGTCCACGCCCGCAAGATCATGAAGGCCGCCATCAACGTGGGCACCCGCTTCCCCGCCTACCCCACGTCGATGGGGCGCGTGCTGCTGGCCGGGGCGCAGCCGGGGTGGCTGGAGGACTACCTGCGCCGGGTGCGCCCGGAGCCGCTCACGCCGCTGACGGTGACCGACGCCGACCGGCTGCGGACGGTGCTGGCCGGCGTGCGCGCCGACGGCTTCGCCCTGGTCGACCAGGAGCTCGAGCTGGGCCTGCGGTCGATGGCGGTGCCGCTGCACGGGCGCGGCGGCGAGGTGGTGGCGGCCATGAACATCTCGGCCCCGCTCGAGCGAGGGTCGGTGGCCGAGATCACCGCGGAGCTGTTGCCCCCGCTGCGACGGGCCGCCGCGGCGCTGGAGGCCGACCTGCGACCGACCTGACGCGCCCCCGCGACGACGGACCCCGCCCCCGCGCACGGCGGGGACGGGGTCCGGGGGCGAACGGGTCAGACGGAGAGCTTCAGCCCGATCCCGATCGCGTGCGGGTTGCCGCCGACCGCGTCGCGGTTGTCGGCGTACAGCTCCTGCCACGTGGTGCCGTTGGCGCGGGCGATGCTGCTCAGCGTGTCGCCGGCCTGGACGGTGTAGCTGCCCGAGCCGCCGCTGGCGCTGTCGGAGCTGTCGGAGCTGCCGGCGCTGCTGCCGGACAGGCTCAGCCGCTGGCCGACGTAGATCCGCGCCGGGTCGCTCAGCACGTCCTGGTTGGCGGCGTACAGCGCCCGCCAGGTGGTGCCGTTGGCCCGTGCGACGGACGCCAGGGTGTCCCCGGCGACCACGGTGTACGAGCCGCTGCCGGCGGGCGCCGCCGGTGCGGGCTCCGGTGCGGGCTCGGGCTCGGGCTCGGGGGCCGGCTCCGGGGCCGGGGCCGGCGCGGCGGAGCCGCCGGCCTTGTCCGCCTCGGTCAGGCCGAGCTTGGCCGAGCACGCCGGCCAGGCGCCCCAGCCCTGCCGGTCGAGCACCCGCTCGGCGACCGCGATCTGCTGCGAGCGGGAGGCGAGGTCGGCCCGGGAGGCGTACTCGGTGCCGCCGAAGGACTCCCAGGTGGGCTGGTAGAACTGCAGCCCGCCGTAGTAGCCGTTGCCGGTGTTGATGGCCCAGTTGCCGCTGGACTCGCACTCGGCGAGGCGGTCCCAGGTCTCGCCGGGGGCGGCGGAGGCGGGGGCGCTCAGGCCCAGCGAGCCGCCCAGGACGGCGCTGGCGAGCAGGGCGGGGGCGACCCGGCGGACGGTGCGCCCACCAGGGGCGGAGGTGCGACGACGCTGCGGTTCGGCCCGGTGACGAGCGGTACGTGCGGACATGCGTTTACCTCGCTGCTGCCCGCCCGGAGGCGCCGCCCACGGGGTCGGTTCCGCACCCGGGACGGGCGGGGGTCGGCAGGCTCCCGGGGGCACCCGCACGGCTCGGCGGGTGCGCACACCTGAACACGCGCGGACGAACCTGGGCAATTCGTCGCGGTCGGCTGGGAACCCGCTGGGAGCAACCGGTCACCCCTGGCGGGGCGGGGCGGTGCTGCGGCGCACCACCAGCTCCGGGGTGACGAACTCGCTGTGCGGCGTGGGGGTCTCGGCCCCGCCCATGAGCGCCACGAGCAGCTCCACGCACCGGGTGCCCACCCGGTCCAGGTCCTGGCGGACCGTGGTCAGCGGCGGCCAGAAGTCACCCGCCTCGTCGATGTCGTCGAAGCCGACGACGCTGACGTCGCCCGGCACGTCCCGGCCGGCCTCGTGCAGCGCCCGGACCACGCCGAGGGCCACCTGGTCGTTGGCGGCGAACACGGCGTTGACGGCGGGGTCGCCCGCCAGGGCGAGGCCGGCCCGGTACCCGGAGCGCGACGTCCAGTCCGCCGCCACCGGCGCGGGGACGGGGCGTCCCGCGGCCAGCAGCGCCTCCCGCCAGGCCTGGCTGCGGCGGGCCGCGGCGTGCGAGCCGGCGGGTCCGGTGACGTGGTGCACGGTGCGGTGCCCCAGCCCCAGCAGGTGCTCCACGGCCAGCCGGGCCCCGGCGGCCTGGTCGATGTCGACCACGTGGTGGGTCTGGTGCGGCCCCCGGTCCGCCATCACCACGGGCACCCCGGTGGGCAGGTGCACCTCCGGTGCGTCCAGAGCCGTGGCCTCGATGACGACGACGCCGTCGACCGACTGATCGGCCAGGGACTGCACGGCGCGGCGCAGGCCGTGCTCGTTCGGGGTCGTCACGGTGGCGAACGTCGTCGCGTAGCCGTAGGAGCGGGCGACCCGCGTGATGGCGTCGACCGTGCGGATGTTGCCGAAGCAGTCCAGGCCGCTGGCCACGATGCCCACCGACCCGAACCGGCCCGTGGCCAGCGCCCGCGCCGCGGTGTTGGCGCTGTAGCCGACCGCCGCCATGGCGGCGTGAACCCGGTCGCGGGTCGCCTCCGACACGTGGGGGCTGTCGTGCACGACCCGGGTCACGGTCTGCAGCGAGACGCCCGCCTGCGCGGCGACGTCCGCACGGGTGGCCGGTCGGGGGGAGCGCACCCCTTGACGATACGGGTCCCGGTCTGACATGTTCGCGCGAACATCTGGCGACCGACAACGGCGTCGTCGGGGGAGAGGGTGACGTCGCTGCAACGTCGTCGCCCGTGCACGACCGGCCGTGTCCTGGTCCCGGATCCCAGGACGGAGGTGTCGCGCTGCTGCCGGGCGGCGTGGCACCTCCTCGGCGTGCCCGCGGGCGGCGGGCGTTCGGACCACGGCCGGCGGTCCGGTATCCTCGTCCGGTCCGCACGTCGCCCCGGTGACGTCTGGGCGCCCGTAGCTCAACGGATAGAGCATCTGACTACGGATCAGAAGGTTGGGGGTTCGAGTCCCTCCGGGCGCACGTACGGTTGAGACAGGAAGGCCCAGGTCAGCGGATGCGCAGACCTGGGCCTTCGTCTTGCCCGCGCCGCCGGACCGGCCGGACTGCTAACGCCTTTGCTAACACGCGGGGTCCTCACGGCCCTCGGAGGCCCGGTCAGAAGCCGGCGCAGCAGGGGCTTCCATGGCCCGCGCGAACACGGCTGCCACCTCGCTGGCCTGGCTGTCGAGCACGTGCGCGTAGACCCGTAGCGTCACCGACGGGTCGGCGTGACCGAGCCGAGCGGCCACCACGTGGACCGGTACCGCGGCCTGCAGCAGCATCGTCGCGTGGACATGCCGCAGGTCGTGCAGCCGGATGGGCGGAAGCAGTAGACCGCGGTCCTTCGCCGGCATACGGTCCCTTCAGCTGCAGCGCCCCGCGCTGCCCAGACCTGGCGGCGCGCAACCGTGAGCGGCGTGCCGGTGGGCGAGGCGCTGGTGACAGCAACCATATCGGGTGGCACCGACGGGGCTACCCGGTTCCAGGTCGCCCCGTCGGTACTGCCCGCCCAGGTCAGATGAGGTCGAACCCGAGGTCCTGCCAGGTGAGGGAGTGGTCGGTGGTGCCGAAAGAGACGACGCCGGTGACGTCGGCGACCGTCGCTCCGGCCGCCGCCAGGGCGGCGCGGTCGAGGGCCCACGTCGTCACGCCCAACCCATAGCTCGAGTTCGTCTGGTAGCGGATTCCTCGAACGGCCACCGTGGCTCCGCTGCGCAGGTTCACCGTGGCGATCACCTCGGTCTCGGGGACGGAGACGCGGGGCAGCACCAGCTCCTCGGCCAGCGCGTCGGCGTTGCCGCGGACGGCGTCGGCGTCATAGACGGTGCGGGTACCGATCTGCGGGAGGGCGCCGGCGACGCCCGTCTGCACCTCGAGGGTGGCGCCGGTGCGCGGCAGCGCCCCGACCGGCAGCAGGGCGTACTCGTAGGTGATGAGGCTGCCGAGGGCCTGCGTGTTCGCCGTGGACGGGGCCACCGTGCGGGTCGCAGCGGCGAGCGGACCCCGAGGGATCAGGTAGGACGTGCCGCCGGCGGTGAACAGCACCCCCGACACCCGTCCCGCGTCGGTCTCCAGGAACGCGGACTGCAGGACGGGGACGCTCGTGGCCACCGTCGCGCCGTCGATGCGGAACGTCACCTGTTCCGCCGGGACGGCCGGGACCGTGAACCTCTTCGTGCGCACCCCGGGCACGGGGCCCTGAAGGGTGGTCCCGTCGCTGACGGCCGGCGATGGGGTCGCGGACGTCACGGGGTCGGACGTCATCAGCTGGACCGGTGTCAGGGTCCGGCCCGCCGGGATGCCGGTCGCCCCAGACACGGGGGTCCCACCGATCCGCAGCACGGTGGCCTGGTTGTCGGCCACGGACGTGGTGGCCTGGGCGCTGGCCGCGCCCGTGACGGTGGAGGCGATCAGGACCGCGCCGGTGACCAGGGCGGTCCCGAGCCGGGCGGTGAGCAGGTGGGCTCGACGAGACATTGATGCTCCTTGGGGTCGTGAGGCGTGGACGTGCTCACTGACTGTCGCCCGCGCTCTGCGCGAAAACCATTACGGCGCCCTTACGTCCACGCCCACTTCCGCGCTCGGGGTGCGAGATCCTTACGAGACGATGAACGAGCGTCGCTGCGCGTTCACCGCCGCCGTCGGCGTGCCTATCGTCGAGAGGTTGTGCTGGCAGGGCTCGGCGTGGGTCGGCTTCCTCGTCGCACGCAGGAAGCGGCGGAAGGCCAATCCGGCGGCGTGGCTGCAGTGGGCGGAAGAGTTGTCGCACGGCAGTGAAGCCGGCTGACGATCCCCTGCGGGACGGAGCGGCGCGGGCGTCGCTGAGGGCGGCCGAAGCACCGGCAGCCTGGCTATCGGACGCAACAGGTCAGGTCTCGCGTACCGATGCTCCGGGCTCGGCGTGGGTCGGAAGCTTGATTGACAACCGGTTGCGCGTGATGTGGTCGAGTACGGACTTGAGCTGGTCGGCGTTCCAGGGCTTGGGCAGGACGCCGTCCATCCCGGCTCGCAGGCATGCGTCGCGGTCGGTGGCCAGAACGCTGGCCGTCATGGCGAACACGGGTAGTCGTGGCGACTCGTTCTCGGCCTCCGCCGCCCGCAAGGCCTCCACGGTGCGGATGCCGTCGAGGACGGGCATCTGCAGGTCCAGCAGCATGCCGTCGTAGCCACCGTCGCGCAGGGCTTGGAGTGCTTGCTGTCCGTCGCTGACGACGTCGACGTCGACGCCGACTCGTTTGAGGGTCATCTTCGCGACGAGTTGGTTGACCTCGTTGTCCTCCGCGACAAGGACCCGCAGGCCGAGGTCCGCCCGCCCCACCGCGTCGCCTGCACGACGGGACGGCTCCTTGCCGCTCGGGCGGGCCGGGCGGGGTCCGGGCACACGTGCCGGCGTCCCCGCTCCGGACGCGTCGGGGCTGCTACGCGTGGTCGGCGGACCGGACGGCATTGGGACGTCTACGCGGAACGTCGACCCGCGCCCGAGCGCGCTGGTCACGGTGATCGTGCCGCCCATGCGCTCGACGAGTCCGCCGGCGATGGCCAGGCCGAGGCCGGTGCCGCCGAAGCGACGGGTGACGGAGGCGTCGGCCTGGGTGAAGGGCTGGAACAGCCTGGCCTGCTGCTCCTCGGTCATGCCCACCCCGGTGTCGGCCACCTGCAGCCACAGCTGCTCGTCGTCTCCACCGACGGTCACGACGACGGAGCCCTGCTCGGTGAACTTGACGGCGTTGGAGGCCAGGTTCGTGAGCACCTGCCGCAGGCGTGAGGGGTCACCGATGCGGTCCTGCGGCATCGCTGGGTGGGGCACGACGACCAGGGTGACGCCGGCCTCCTCGGCGGCCAGCCTGACCGGTAGGAGCGCGTCCTCGACGACGTCGCCGACCCGGAAGGGCACCGCTTCGAGCTCGATGGCGCCGGCCTCGACCTTGGACAGGTCGAGGACGTCGTTGACGATGGTCAGCAGTGCCCGGCCGGACCGGCTGGCCTGGCGGGCCCACCCGGCCTGCTCCTCGGGCAGGCCGGACCCGGACAGCAGGTCCGTCAGGCCGAGGACCCCGTTCAGGGGGGTGCGGATCTCGTGGCTCATGGTGGCGAGGAAGGCGGTCTTGGCCCGCGAGGCCCGGTCGCGCTCCTCGGCGAGCTCGTGAGCCTGCCGAGAGGTCTCCTTCAGGCGCGTCACCAGCCGTCGGCGGTCGTCGCGCTGGAGGGCCAGGACGAGGGTGACCAGGCCGACGACCGACACGCACGCCTGGGCCAGCAGCACCCGGTTGACGGGCGTGGCGTCACCGAACGGTCCGAGGCCCTGCAGGGTGGTCACCACCATCAGCACGCCGGCCAGGAGAACGTGGACCGCAGCGAAGGTGGTGTGGAAGCGCAAGGCGATCCACATGCTCAGCGGGACCGGCAGGAACGCCAACGGCAGGTTCGACTGCAGCGCGAAGACAGCGAGGTAGCCGATCGCGATTGCGACGCAGGCGACACCCAGCTCGACCCAGACCTGCCACCCCTGCCGGGGGTAACGCTCCCGCGGGTCGGCGAGCCTCAAAGCAGGCGCGGCGAACACGAACACGCTGGCGGCGTTGCGCAGCATCCACGCCCCCGCCGTCGGCAGCAGGTACGCGTCCTGCAGCAGCCACAGCCCCACCGGGCCGATGAACGCCGCCACGAGCGAGCCCGCCGTGGAGGCGAGGACGAGGGCAGCGAGGTCCTGGGTGTGCCGGAGCCGGAACGGCTCGTGACCCCACGCGCGCTGGAGTCGGACGAGGACCGCGCACACCGCGAGCGACTGCACGACGTTGGCCACCGCGAACACGGCCGCCATCGCCGGGCTCACCCCGGTCAGGTAGTTGATAGCGCCGGCCACCACGGCCAGCAGGATGCCGGCGAGCAGTACCCGACGGGCGCTACCCCAGCATGCGGCGATCCACAGCACCCCCACGGCCGCGGCCGGCCACACCAGCGCGAGCTGGGTGTCCTCGACCCGCGTGGCACGACCCAGAGCCACCGCACCGGCATACAGCAGCAGGAAGAAGACCGTGGTCAGCAGCGGGTGCCGGGCACGCAGGCGACCCAGCAGGGCCGCAACGCCCCCGTCCGGTCCCGTCACCGTCCCCGTGTCCACCCGTGTGATGTCGACAGGCGAAGCCCCGAGGGCGAGCACCTGAACGGGTGAGCCTTGCTCATCCCGACCCGGCGCTTCCGACGAGCCCGCCGCCTCGCGAACCGGGTCCGGACGGTCGGGCTCCCCCGTCGAGAACAGGTCTCAGGATGGTTGATCCGCCAGTGAGGTGTGGGGCCGGACCGCGCGCAGGAGCCGCGGCGCGGGTGATGCCTGCAGTCGAAGAGAGTGGGCTGAGGGTATGACAGGTCTCAGGTACCTGGGTGGGCATGCCGATGCGACCCGCGTGACCCAGCACCCGGAGACCACGCCACCTCATCGGCGGCGCGAGACATGGCGACGCAGGTGGGCTCGCCCCGCCCTGACCGTCGGCTTCGTAGCCCTCATGGCCCTGGCCATGTACCTGGGCCGGATCGCACGGCTCCCCGACACCGCGCTCTCCCTGGTCTGGCCGGCCTCGGGTGTGGCTGTCTGGTGGATGCTTGTCCTGAGGGCGCGCCGGTTCCGACTCCTCGACTGCGTGGCCCTGGCCATGGTGGTGGCCGGAGTCAACATCGCCACCGGGGCGCCGACGCTCGTGGCGACGGTCTTCGGTCCTATCAACCTCGCCAACGGCCTCGTCGGGGCACTCATTCTGACCGCCGGCGGCTTCCGTCTTCGCGGGCGGGTCGAGGCTCACCATCCCTTCCTGCTGCTGGGGGCCGCCGCCGCGGCTGGTCTCAGCAGCGGGCTGCTGTCCGCCGCCGCCTCCACCTGGTTGACCGGGGCGGACTTCTGGCCCAGCTTCCAGCTCGTCGCGGTGCGCAACGGTGTCAGCACTTTCCTCATCGTCAGTCTCGTGTGGGCGATGGCGCGTCCCGGGGCCCTCCGACGTCTGGGCCGGTTCACCGACCTGGAGTGGACCGCTGCCGTCCTCGTCGGCGCGGCGACCTACCTGCTGGTGTTCGGCTGGGTCGACGACTCACCGCTGGCCTTCCTCGCCCTGCCGATCGCCGTCTGGTTCGGCGCCCGCGTCGGCCTTACCCGAGCGACCGTGCTGAGCTTCTGCCTCGGGGCCTTGGCTGTGGCCCTGTCCGTCACCGGCAGCGGCGCCTTCGGCGGCGTCGCGAGCGCCACCTCACGCGCCCTGGTTATACAGGCGTTCGTCGCCACCACGGTCCTGGTCGTCACGGCCCTGGCCGCCCTCCACGAGCAACGCGAGCGGGAGGCGGCCAGCCTGGCGAGGACCAAGGAGCTCCTCTCAGAGGCCATCAGCTCCGCGCTCATCGGCAACACCATCGTCGACGTCCGGCCCGGCAACCCCTGCGGACGCCTCGCGACGCCCAACCCCGCCCTCACCCGACTGCTGCGTCTGCCTCCGCAGGGCATGGCGGCGCCTGACTGCTGGGCGTCCCTGCTGGCCCCCGACGAGCGCGTGGTGGTGACCGACGTGCTGCACAGGTTCACCACAGGCGCACTGGATCGCTGGACGGGTGAGCTACGGCACGTTCTGTCCGACGGGACCGAGATCTGGGCCCAGGTGCACCTCTCCCTGCTCGCCATGCCCCTCGTCGCCACCGAGGACAACGAGCCGAACCAGCAGAGCGACGGCCCGTCGTCGGTGCCACTGGTGGCCCAGTTCCTGGACATCACCGCCAGGCGGGCCGCCGAGACCCAGCTGTCCCACATGGCCCTGCACGACGACCTCACGGGCCTGCCGAACCGCGTGCTGCTCCGCGACCGCGTCGACCATGCCCTGGCCGCCTGCCGACGCAGCGGACAACGTGTTGCCCTGCTGTTCCTGGACCTCGACCACTTCAAGGACGTGAACGACAGCCTGGGCCACGAGGCCGGGGACGCGGTGCTCACGGCCGTCGCGGACCGCCTGCAGAACGCTGTGCGCCCGAGCGACACCGTCGCCCGCATCGGCGGCGACGAGTTCGTCGTCTGCCTGGCCGGGGTGGCCGACGCGCCGAGCGCCGAGCAGCTCGCCCAGCGGGTAGCAGCCGCCGTGTCGCAGGTCGTGGTGGTGCAGGGTCGGCGGGTGCCCGTGGGGGTCAGCGTCGGCCTGGCCGTATCCGTGCCGGGGGACGACGCCTCCAGCTTGCTGCGGCAGAGCGACTCCGCGATGTACCAGGCCAAGCGGTCCGGACGCGGGCGGGTCTCCGGCTTCGTCCCCGACCTGGTCGCCCAGGCGGACCGTCACCTGCGGGTGCGCGACGAGCTCGAGCAGGCGCTGAGCGACGACCAGCTCGTCCTGCACTACCAACCTTTGGTCGACCTCGCCACGGGGCGGATGACTGGGTGCGAGGCCCTGGTTCGTTGGCAGCACCCGGTCCGAGGCCTGCTGTACCCGGGCGAGTGGCTCGACGTCGCGGAGGAGGGCGGGCTGATGCCGAGGCTCGGCGGGTGGGTCCTCGACCGCGCCTGCCGCAACATGGCTCGCTACGCGGCGGAGCATGGTCCCCTGCGGGTGCACGTGAACGTCAGCGGCAAGCAGCTCAACCAGGCCGGGTTCGTCGAGCAGCTCGAGGGCGCCGTCGCGGCCAGCTCTTTGCGGCCCGAGTGGCTCGTCCTGGAACTGACCGAGACCCATCTGCTGGACGTCCAGCACAGCCTGCTCAAGGATCTCGGTCGGCTGGCGGCCCTGGATGTGAGCATCGCCGTGGACGACTTCGGCACCGGCTACAGCACGCTCACGCAGCTCGTCCGGCTACCGGTCGGCGCCCTCAAGATCGACCGGAGCTTCGTCTCGGACCTGCTGACGGACGCCAGGGCGGAGGCAGTGGTGCGCGGCGTGCTCGCCATGGGCGACGCCCTCGACCTCGAGGTCGTCGCAGAAGGGGTCGAGACCCCCGAGCAGGCTGCGGCACTCCGGGCCCTTGGCTGCCGGTGCGCTCAGGGATTCCTGTGGTCCCCAGGGGTCCCCGTGGACGCCCTCCACCAGGCGGTGGATACCGGGCCAACGCCCCAGCCGTCGCTGTTTCCGGACGGCAGCCTGCCCCGTCAGCAGGTCGGGCCCCACCCGGCCGAGCCGGCCTTGGTCACGTCATCGCCCCGTAGTGCCGGCGCTGGAGGATAGGTCAGCCGCCAGGCAGCACTACCGCTGACGCAGACTGCCGACCCGAGCGCCTCTTCAGGAACGGTAGGTAGTGGAACGGGGCGGCCACGACGGAGAACCACCGCAGCCATCCGGCGCTCGTCGTCGCGATCAGCACCTGGCTCGCCGCGAGACCGAGCAGCATCAGGGCGGCCCAGTAGCCGTGCGCCCAGCTCCGGGCGAGTCGGACGCTGGCAGCGCGCTGCGGTTCGCCGGCCGCGAGGCGACCGCGGCGCAGGGACCTCGTGGCCTGCTTGGTCGTCCGACGGTCCATCGGCCCCGGCGAGTGTCGGGTGGTCGAGACCACGCCTGCGACCGCACAGACCACCACGAGCAGGGCGAGGACGGCGAGCACGGCGAGCACCAGTGCACCTGCAGCCCCGTCCACACGCCCCCCGTCCCACGGCCTCGTCGGTGCGTCCGACCCTACGCCGGGCCCGTCGACGTCACACCCAGTACGTGTCGTGCGTCGCCATGAACCGGTCCCGCTCGTCGGCGGGCATCGTCGCGCCGCGGGCCAGCGTCTCGAAGTAGTCCTCCCGCGGGCCGCCGGGGGCGAACATGAGCAGCATCGACGCCCCGGCCGACCCGCGGAAGCCGTGCACCCCGCCCTCCGGCACGTACAGGAAGTCGCCCGGTCCGGCCTCCAGCCACTCCCGGCCGTCGAACAGCCTCACCTGCCCGGCCAGCACGTAGAACTGCTCGGAGATGGTGCGGTGGAAGTGCGGGTCGGGTCCCGACTCCGCGTCGCCGAAGGTCCAGCGGTACAGCCCGAACCGGCCCTGCGTCCGGTCGCCCGTGGCCAGGTACTCGCAGGTGCCGCCGGAGCGTTGCACCACGTCGGGGGCCGCGTCGGAGCGCCTCAACCAGGCCGACGCCTCGCCGGTCGCCCCCTCGTAGGTCGCCGGCGGGTAGGGGCGCGGTAGCGGGTCGTGCCACGACACGGCTCAGGACCCTCGCCGGGCGGCCACGCCGTCCAGGCGCAGCTCGGTGGAGGCGTCCCGGTGCGGGCCCGTCGTCCCCACGTGGGTGCCGGGGATGGTCGGCCCGTTGCGGACCACGTGGACCAGCGCCATGCCGTGGCCCCGGCCCAGCCCGAAGTCCTCCGCCAGCCAGGCCAGGACCTCCTTCGCCGGGGTGCCGGGGCCGAACCCGCGGGTGTGCGCGAGGTCGACCAGCTCCTGCGGGGTCCTGCCGGTCTTCGCCTCGGCCGCGTCGAGGTACGCCTGGAACGACATGTCGCCTCCGTCCGTCGGGGCCGGGCGCCCCACGCCGGGGTGGACCCCGCGGTGGGCTCGGAGTCATCGGCCCGGGTCGCCACGGTCGTGCTGGAGCACCAGGTCGGGACCGGACCGTGGCCCCCTGAGCCTGCGGAAACGCTGGTCACGGGTCGGAGGACCCGGTCATACTCCAGTGTTCTCCGACGAGAGGACCCTCCGACCAGGAGCGAGCCTTGGGGGTGGGCCGTGGCCGACCGGGACGCTGCGGGCGAGGTCCTCCTCGTCCTGGGGGAGGAGCTGACCCGCTCCGGCCGGGCGGCGCGGGTGGTGGACGACGTGGCCGGCTGGACCGGGGCGCCCCCGCCGGTCCGGGTGGTCGCCGTGGCGCAGCTCGGTCACCGGCTCGCCGGTCCGGGCCCGCTGGTCGTCGTCCTCGACCTGGCCGCCCCGGGCGCCCGCTCGACCGCCCTGCTGGACGCGCTGCGCCGGCGCCCCGCGACGACCGGGCTCGTGCTGCTGCCGCCGGACGGGGCGGCCGACCCCGACGACCCGGTCCCGGGACTGCTCGCCGACGACGTCGTGCTGCGCGACGAGCTGGCCACCCGGCACCTGGCCCGCGCGGTCGGGGCGACCCGGCGGCAGGTCCGGGCCGCCGCGGAGCACCGGCGGCTGCAGGAGCGGCTGGCGACCGTGTCCGCCGCCTCCGCCCTGGGCCTGGCCGAGGCCGAGAAGGGCGCCCGGTTCCAGGCGGCCCTGCTGGGCGGCATCAGCCAGGCCGTGGTCGTCACCGACCCGCAGGCCCGGGTCGTGTTCTGGAACGCCGCCGCGGAACGGCTGTACGGCTGGTCGGCCGAGGAGGCCGTCGGCCGTCCCGTGCTGGAGGTGACCCCGCGCGCGGACGTCGACGCCCAGGTCTCCGACATCGACCGCGCCGTCCGCTCGGGGCAGGCGTGGGGCGGGGACGAGGTGATGCGTCGGCGCGACGGCAGCGAGTTCCAGGCGCTGGTGTCGGTGGCCCCGGTGTACGACGAGCAGGACGGTCTGGTGGCTCTGGTCGGGGTGTCCAGCGACATCACGGCCCGCAAGCAGGCGGAGCAGCGCGCCCGGACGCTGTCGGCGATCGTGGAGTCGATGGCCGACGCCGTGCTGACCCACGACCTGGCCGGTGTGGTGCTGACGTGGAACGCCGGAGCGGAGCGGCTGTTCGGCTGGGACGCGGAGGAGGCCGTCGGGACCCACCTGCGGGGCCTGTTCGCGGGCGACCAGGCCCCCGGCGAGCTCGAGGTCGGCATCGGGATCGTCGCCTCCGGCGAGGTCATCCGCGAGCACGAGATGCAGGGCCGCCGGCGCGACGGCCACCGCGTCGACCTGACGCTGACCGCCTCGCCCGTCCTGGACGAGCGCGGCGCCGTGGTCGCCGCCTCCGTCATCGCCCGTGACGTCTCCGAGCGGCTGCGGCTGCAGGCCGAGCTGCACCACCAGGCGACCCACGACGCGTTGACCGGCCTGCCCAACCGCGCCCTGCTGGAGGACCGGCTCGCGCAGACCCTGGCGGCGGCCGCCCGCACCGGGCACCCCGTGGGGGTCCTGTTCGTCGACCTGGACGACTTCAAGACCGTCAACGACGAGCACGGCCACCTGGTTGGCGACGCGCTCCTGCGGGAGGTGGCGCGGCGGTTCACCGCCGTGACCCGGCCGGCCGACACGGTGGCCCGCTTCGGGGGTGACGAGTTCGTCGTGGTCTGCGACGACACCGACGTGGCGGACGCGCAGCTGGTCGCCGCGCGCATCGCCGAGGCCTGCCGCCCGGTGGTGGAGGTGGGTGACCGGCGTCTGCAGGTCAGCGCCAGCATCGGCATCGCCGTCGGCCCCCCGCTCGAGGCGGACGGCGCCCTGCTGGTCCGCTGCGCGGACGCGGCCCTGTACCGGGCCAAGGCCGACGGGCGCGCGTGCTGGCACGTGTACGGCAGCGAGCGGAGCACCCGGCCCGCCCGGTTGTCTTGACTCGTTCAAGTCCGTGCGGGAGGGTGAGGGGGTGCCCACCGTCGACGACCTGACCCGTGCCCTGCGCGGGTCGGACCTGCGGGTCACCCGGCCGCGGCTCGCCGTCCTGGAGGCCGTCCACGAGCACCCGCACGCCGACACCGAGACCGTCCTGCGGGCGGCCCGGCTGATGCTGGGCGCGGTGTCGCACCAGGCGGTCTACGACGTCCTCCGCGTCCTGACCGACGCCGGTCTGCTCCGGCGGATCGAGCCCGCCGGGTCCGTGGCGCGGTACGAGGCGCGCACGGGCGACAACCACCACCACGCGGTCTGCCGCGGCTGCGGCGCCATCGTCGACGTCGACTGCGCCGTCGGCCACGCGCCGTGCCTGACCGCCTCCGGCAGCAACGGCTTCGTCGTCGACGAGGCCGAGGTCGTCTACTGGGGCCGCTGCCCCGCCTGCACCGCCACCTGACCAGCCCGCCCGCACCCACCCCCAGAGAGGACCGACGTGACCACGCCTCCTTCCGACAGCCCCGTCGACAGCCCGAAGCCGTACGACACCTCGGCCGACGCGCAGGCCGCGCCGACCACCGACAGCACCACCGAGAGCGAGAACCCGGCGATCAAGTCGCCGACGGTGCAGGTCACGAACCGGCCCCGCTCCAACTCCGACTGGTGGCCCAACCAGGTCGACCTGTCCGTGCTCAACAAGCCGTCGCGCGACTCCGACCCGCTGGGGTCCGACTTCGACTACAAGGCCGCGCTGGCCACCCTCGACGTCGACGCCCTCAAGGCCGACCTGCGCGAGGTCATGCGCACCTCGCAGGACTGGTGGCCGGCCGACTGGGGCCACTACGGCCCGCTGTTCATCCGGATGAGCTGGCACGCCGCCGGCACCTACCGCAGCGCCGACGGCCGCGGCGGTGGCGGCGAGGGCGCCCAGCGCTTCGCCCCGCTCAACAGCTGGCCCGACAACGCCAACCTGGACAAGGCCCGGCGCCTGCTGCTGCCGGTCAAGCAGAAGTACGGCCGCCAGATCTCCTGGGCCGACCTGCTCGTGCTGGCCGGCAACGTCGCCCACGACGACATGGGGCTGAAGACGTTCGGCTTCGGCTTCGGCCGCGAGGACACCTGGCAGCCGCAGGAGATCTTCTGGGGCTCGGAGGACACCTGGCTCGGTGACGAGCGCTACGCCGACGACTCCCCGCTCGACCTGGACGAGACGCCGTTGGCCGCGGTGACGATGGGCCTGATCTACGTCAACCCCGAGGGCCCGCAGGGCAAGCCCGACCCGCTGGCCTCCGCCCACGACATCAAGGTCACCTTCGCCCGGATGGGCATGAACTCCGAGGAGACCGTCGCCCTGGTCGCCGGCGGCCACACCTTCGGCAAGACCCACGGTGCGGGCAACCCGGAGCTGGTCGGCCCCGAGCCCGAGGGCTGCCCCGTGCACGGCAACGGCCTGGGCTGGATCAGCCAGCACGGCACCGGCAAGGGCGCGGACACCATCACCAGCGGCCTCGAGGGCGCCTGGACGCCCACGCCGACGCAGTGGGACAACACCTACTTCGAGATGCTGTTCTCCTACGAGTGGGAGCTGACCGAGAGCCCCGCGGGCGCCAAGCAGTGGAAGCCCAAGAACCCCGAGGCGCAGGCCCTGGTCCCTGACGCCCACATCGAGGGCAAGATGAACGCCCCGATGATGGCCACCACCGACCTCGCCCTGATGGCCGACCCGGAGCTGCGGGAGATCTCCGAGCGGTTCTACAACGACCCGGAGCTGTTCGCGGACACCTACGCCCGCGCCTGGTTCAAGCTGCTGCACCGCGACATGGGCCCGAAGAGCCGCTACCTGGGCCCGGACGTCCCCGCCGAGGAGCTGCTCTGGCAGGACCCGGTCCCCGCGGTCGACCACGAGCTGATCGGCGAGGCCGACGCGGCCGAGCTGAAGCGGCAGGTCCTCGCGTCCGGGCTGACGGTGTCCCAGCTGGTCCACACCGCCTGGTCCGCCGCAGCGTCCTACCGGGGCACCGACAAGCGCGGCGGGGCCAACGGCGCCCGGCTGCGGCTGGAGCCGCAGCGGTCCTGGGAGGTCAACGCCGGCACCCAGGAAGTCATCGCGAAGCTGGACGAGGTCCGGCAGGCCTTCGGCACACCGGTATCGCTGGCCGACACCATCGTGCTCGCCGGGTGCGCCGCGGTCGAGAAGGCGGCCGCGGACGCGGGCGTCCAGGTCACCGTGCCGTTCACGCCGGGCCGCACCGACGCCAGCCAGGAGCAGACCGACGTCGACGGCATGAAGTGGCTCAAGCCTCGCGCCGACGGGTTCCGCAACTGGATCACCCCCGGCGCCAAGCTCGAGCCGGAGACCCTGCTCGTCGACCGGGCCTACATGCTCGAGCTGACCGCCAAGGAGATGACCGTCCTCGTCGGCGGCCTGCGCGTCCTGGGCGCCAACACCGGCGGCAGCACGCACGGCGTGTTCACCGACCGGGTCGGGGTCCTGTCGCAGGACTTCTTCCGCACCCTGCTCGACCTGGGCACCACCTGGCGGACCTCGGTCGACACCGAGGGCGTGTACGAGGGCCTGGACTCCGACGGGGCCGTCGTGCGCACCGCCACCGCGGCGGACCTGGTGTTCAACTCCAACGCGATCCTGCGGGGCATCGTCGAGGTCTACTCCTCCGACGACGCCCAGGAGGCCTTCGTCCGCGACTTCGTCGCCGCGTGGGACAAGGTCATGATGCTCGACCGCTTCGACGTCAGGTAGTCCGTCGACGGTGCCCCGGTCCGCCGTGATTCGGCGGGCCGGGGCACCGGTGCGTCCGTGGGCCGGGCGCGGTCCGCGCATCCATCCGCCTCACCTGGCGACGATGACTCGACGCTGAGACGATCTGTGACCAGGTCACGCAGGGACGGAGACCCCGCTCCCGGGCCGTACCGACTGCTGGAGGTCACCATGCACGCATCCCGCGCACGCCGTCCGCTCGCGCTCGCCGCCGCCGCCGCGGTCGGGCTGTCCCTGTCGCTGGCACCGGCGGCCTCGGCCGCCCCCGACCGGGACGGGCGCGTCACCGCGCAGGGCCCGCTGGAAGACCTGTCGGCCGCGGCCGACCCCACGGACGGCGCCACGGCCACCGTACTGGCCCGCCAGGTCGGGCGTGGCGGCTCCGTGGTCGTGCTGCGCGTCGCAGGTCTGCGGCCCAACGCGTCCGGCCTGACGCTGGGGGCCCACGTCCACGAGGGGCCGTGCGTCGCCGATGACGGCGCGGCCGCGGGCCCGCACTGGCGCACGTCTCCCGACGTCGCACCCTCGCCGGACACGGAGGTCTGGCTGGACGTCACGCCCGGTGCAGGCGGCCGGGCCACGGCCGTGGCCGTGGTGCCGTTCCAGATCCCGGCCGGTTCGGCGCAGTCGGTCGTGGTGCACGCCATGCCCACCGCACCCGACGGCGGTGCCGGCGCCCGGCTGGCGTGCCTGCCCGTCGACTTCTGAGCCTTTCCCCGGTCCCGTCCGGCCACGGGGAACCGCTCAGCCACCGCCGATGGTGCCGGCGGGGATCCGACGCCCCTCGGTGGTCTCGACGGACACCGACAGGTCGGGCAGCCACTCGCCCTGCTCCAGCAGGGCCAGCAGGTCCTGCGACGCCGGCACCTCGCCGGTGGTCCTGACCCGGACGACCGCGGTGGTGGAGGTGAGCTCGACGCCGGTCACCTCGACGTCGGGCGCGTCGGCGACCCACTGCTCGGCGGCCAGCGACACCCGGGCCGTCCAGAGCTCGACGAGGATCGTGCCAGCCGTGTTCGCGGCCAGGACGCCGGCCACGATCACGAGCAGGCCGCCGATGGTGGCGTAGGCGCGACGGGGGGACCGGCCGGGCAGCCGGGCCTGGCGGTCGAGCTCCAGGGCCGTGAACACCAGCGTGCCGGCCAGGACCAGCGCCAGCAGGTTCGACACGAACAGCAGCAGCGCCCCCAGGGCCAGGTCGGCCCGCCCCTGCCCCGCGCACACCCCGACCACCGCCAGCGGCGGCACCAGCGAGATGGCGATGGCCACGCCGGGCAGGACGGCGGCGACGTCCTTGCGGGCCAGGCCCACCGCGCCGGCGAACCCGGTCGCCACCGCAGCCACCAGGTCGAGCAGGCCCGGGGTCACCCGGCCGGTGACCTGGCTGTTGCCCGTCAGGTCGTAGGTGTCGGGCACGACCAGGGCGAACCCGACGCCGATGAGCACGACCAGGGCGGCGCCCAGCCCGGTGGTCAGCAGCGACCCGGCCGTGACCCGGCTGCGGCGCCGGGCGACGCCGAGCGCCACGCCCATGATCGGCGTGGACAGCGGCGCGATGATCATCGCCCCGATGACGGTGGCGGTGGAGTCGGCCAGCACCCCGGCGGCCGCGATGACCGCCGACAGGGTGAGCATGGTCCAGAAGGCCGACCGCTTGGCCCGGTGGTCGCCGCTGGACAGGTCCAGGTCGGCCGAGAGGTCGTCGAGGCTGCGCCGCTGCGACGGGGGCAGCAGCGCGTCGGTGCCGCGCGCGCGCCAGGACGGTGCCGCTCGGTCCATGGCCGGTCGGCCCCCTCCCGGGTCGGGTGCCCAGATTCTGTGGAGCGCTCTGCGCCACGGCCTCACCCGGACCGGGTGAACCGGCGGCGGGGTGGCGCCCGGTGCCCGCGGGCCGCCTGGCACCCTGGTGGCAGGGGTGGTCGCATGACCCGACGCAAGCCGACCGACATGTCCTTCGTCGACTGGAACGAGCGGCAGATCCGCGAGGCGCAGGACCGGGGTGCGTTCGACGACCTGCCCGGGGCCGGCAAGCCCATCCCCGACCTCGACCGGCCGTGGTCGGCCGAGCGCTGGGCCGCGGACCTGGCCCGCCGTGAGGGCGTGGACCTGAGCCTCACGCTGCCCCCGTCGCTGCGCCTGCGCCGGGAGCGCGAGCGGCTGCTCGCCGGCGTGGCGGACCTGGACCGCGAGGAGCAGGTGCGCGCGGCGGTCGAGGTGTTCAACGACGCCGTGCGCGAGGCCGTCCGACGCCCGGTCACCGGTCCGCCGCTGACGGTGGGCCTGATGGCGGTCGAGGACGTGGTGCAGCGCTGGCGGGAGGACCGGCAGGCCCGCGCCGCCGAGGCACCCGCCGTGCCGGAGCCCGACCCCGCCCCGCCCGAGCGGGCCCGCCGTCGCTGGTTCGGACGGGGACGCTGAGCCGGCCGGGCGGGTACGCGCGAGGGGCGCCACCCGTGCGCGGGTGGCGCCCCTCGTCGTGCGTGCGGTGGGGCTCAGGCCACGGTCAGGGGACCGTCACCGTCTTCTGGTTGAACCCGCGGATGCTGCGCAGCGGGTCGTACCGCTTCTCGACGTTGCCGGCGATGTCGACGGAGAACCAGCGGACCGTGGTGCGGCCCGGGCCCAGGTCGAGCGTCTCGGCGTCACCACGGACCTCGGCCGGCTGGATGCGCGGGGAGTCGTAGGTCGGCCGGGAGCCGTCGGTCGTGTAGTGGATGGTGGCCGGCTCGGTGGACTCGAAGGTCCAGCCGTCCTCGGTCTCCTTGAGCAGCGACCGCGGCGGGATCCGGTCGGTGCCGTAGGCCTGGGCGACCTCCAGCATGCCGATGATGCCGGCCGCGAACTCCTGCGACTCCTCGTAGCCCTCGGCGAACGGGGGCTGGAACCCGACGGCCTCCCAGCGCTGCCGCTCCTCGCTCCACAGCGGCGAGCCGACCTCGAAGTTCCAGGCGAAGATGTCGTTGTTGTACCAGTGCTCGTCGGCGGAGTTGCCCGCCGCCGAGTACAGGACGTCGGCGACCGGGCCGGTGCGGCCGGGCCAGATGGCCGTGCCGCGCTCGTCCTGGATCCGGGACAGGATCGTCGAGGACGACGCCCAGAAGTAGTCCTCCTCGGCCTGGGTGGGCCGGGGGAGGGTCTGGCGGCCGTCGCGGACGTACGCGCCCGGCGCCCACATGAAGTACCCGCCGTGGGAGTGGATGTTCATGGCGAACTTGATGTTGGGGTTGTTCTCGGTCAGCCAGACCTCGTTCTTGGCCTCCGGCTCCGACAGCTCCGAGGGACCGGAGTAGACGTCGCTGGTGCACGAGCCCGACGCGCCGTCGTAGCCGTCCAGCCGCGAGCCGACCGTGAAGTTGCGGTTCAGGTCGACGCCCCAGGCGTTGCGCGCCCCGGAGTCGTTGGGCTGGCCGGGGCCGCAGTAGCTGGTCATGTTGCGCCGCTGGAGGGCGTTGTCGTGGATGGAGTAGTGCGTGCCGTCGGGGTTGACGGTCGGGATGATGAAGATGTCCAGGTCGCGCAGCAGCGACCGGGTCTGCGGGTCGTTGTCGTAGTTGCGCAGCAGGCGCTCGGCGGCCTCCAGCGACACCAGGGGGGTCACCCACTCGCGGGCGTGCTCCTGGCTGTAGGCCAGGACCCCGGTCTTGGTGCCGTCACGCTTCTCGCCGATCCGGATAGCCTTGACGGTGAACGGCTCGCGCGAGACGGAGTCCGGGGCGTTGAGGAAGTCGTCCATCTGGACGACGGCACCGGGCAGCGCGGGGGCGGCACCGGCGTTGCCGCGGTACGTGTTGGCGCTGAGGAGCGACGAGGCGGCCGAGGCGTTGACCGCGGCGGCGACCTGGGCGGCCGTGCTCGTGACCGCGCCGGCGGCGTCGGTGCCGAGCGAGACCGTGACGGCGTCGCCGGCGACGGACACCGACAGCGGGGCGTCGGCCGACCCCGGGTCCACGTGCTGCACCGTGACGTCGTTGCCGCCCTCGTGGCCCCACGCGGTGGTGGTGTAGACGACGGCGTTGGTGGTCAGGGTGCCGACCGTGGCCATGGCCTTGCGGCGGTAGCCGTTGGTCTCGTTGGGCAGCTCGATGATCTCGGCCAGCTCGGGGAACTCGGCGGCGAGCTCCTCGGCCTGGGCCGTGATCTCGGTGGCGTCCATGTACCGGTCGACGAAGCCCGTGGCGTAGCTGCGGCGGTAAGGCGGCAGCTCCTCGCCCAGCCACTCGTCGAGCCCGCTGGTCTCGACGTCACCGGCGGAGCTGGTGAACGTCACCGAGTCGGGGACCTCGCTGACCGGCACGGGGCTGTTGACCCGGTGGTACTGGTACTCGCCGGCGTCGACGAAGCGGCTCAGCGTGATCGTCGTGTCGCCGTAGCCGGCGGTCACGATCGTGTCGGCCGACGCGCCGGCGGAGGAGCGCACCTCGAGGTTCAGGTACAGCTTGCCCATGTTGTCGAGCCACTCCGCGCGCAGCACGGACAGCTCGTCGGTCTCGACCGCCTCCGCGGCGGCGACCTCGGCGGCCATCTGCTCCCGCTCGGCCGACACCGCGGCGAAGTCGGCGGCGGACACGACCCGCTCGAGCACGTCGTACCCCATGGCCTCCAGCTGCCTCTGCTGGGACCGGGTCGCGACGACCTGGACGCCCATCACGCCGCCGGGGCCGGCCTCGGGCTCCTCGACGACCTCGTAGCCGGTGCTGACCAGCCGCGAGACGGCCAGCTCGTTCTCGGCCTCGACCACGACGACCTCGGGCTCGAGGTCGGCCAGGTCGAGCTCGATCGGGTACTCGTCGGTGGCGGGGTTGCGGGCCTCGAGGTCCTGGGCGGTGCCGGGCGTGGCCAGCAGCGTGAAGGACAGGGCGGCGGTCAGGGCGGTGGCGGTGGCGGTTCGGGCGATGGTCGTGGTGGACGGTCTGGCAGGTCGGAGTCGCACGGGCGAGGCCTCCTCTGTGAGGCGGGACGACGGGACGCAGACGGGGGTGTCGACGGCGTTGCTGATCATCAAAGGGACCATCCGAGTGACGTGTCAACGGATCTGCACGTATTTCCCGAACCTCTGGTCAGGTTCGTCGGCGTGTCGCGGGGTGGGCGACGAGCGGCAGGTCGCAGGCGGTCGGCGGCGTTGCGCGCGCGGCTCGACCCGGTCCGTCCGGGTTGTCCGGTCCGTCCGTCGTCGGGTGCCGGCGCCGGGGACCACCTACCCTCACCAGGTGGCCGAGGACCAGCACGCCGAGCGTCTGGGCCGCGCCCTGGCCGTCGCCGAGGACGCGGCGCCCGGGCACTCGGTCGAGGCCGTGACCCGGGAGCTGGCCGAGGACCTCGGGGCCAGCGACGTGTCGTTCCTGATGGTCGACCTGTCCGGGCACGGCCTGGTCCGCCTGGCCCGCGAGCCCGGGGTGCCCGACGGCGACGAGCCCTGGCTGCTCGTGCCGGGCCAGGACAGCCCGGTCGAGACGGCCCTGCGGGAGCAGTCGCTGCAGGTCGTGCCCCCGGGGGTGCCGCGGACGGCGGGGCTGCCCGACGGCTGGCTGGTGCTGGCCCCGGTGACCGAGCGCGGGGACGCGCTCGGCCTGCTCGCGGTGAGCACGGACGTCGAGCCGGACCGGGCGTGGCTGGGCGCGGTGCGCCGCACCGCCCACGTGCTGGCCTACGTCGTCATCGCCAACCGCCGGCACACCGACCGCTTCGAGTGGACCCAGCGCAGCGAGGCGTTCACGCTGCCCGCCGAGATCCAGCGCCGCCTGCTGCCGGAGTCACTGACCTGCGAGGCGGGGACGTTCACGCTGTCGGCCTGGCTGGAGCCCACCGCCGAGGTGGGCGGGGACACCTTCGACTACAGCGTCGAGCGCGACGTGCTGCACCTGTCCATGACCGACGCGATGGGCCACGGGGTGGCCAGCGCGCTGACCGCCACCCTGTGCGTCGGCAGCCTGCGCAACTCCCGCCGCTCGGGCGCCACGCTGCTGGAGCAGGTCGGCCGGGCCAACGAGTCCCTCGTCAAGCAGACGGTCACCACGGCGGACGAGGGCTTCGTCACGGGCCTGTTCGGCCGCGTCGACCTGCACACCGGCGTGCTGACCGTCGTCAACGCCGGGCACGCCCTGCCGTACCTGCGCCGGCACGGCCGGATGAGGGCGGTCGAGCTGCCCGTGGACCTGCCGCTGGGCATGTTCGCCGACAGCTCCTACCGGGTGAGCCAGGTGACGCTGCAGCCCGGGGACCGGCTGGTGCTGGTGACCGACGGGATGCTGGAGCGCAAGGCCGCCGCGCTCGACCTGGCCGAGGCCGTCGACGTGACCGCGCACCTGCACCCGCGCGAGGCGACCCGGCAGATGGCCGCCCAGGTGCTCGAGGTCTGCGGGCCCGACCTGGAGGACGACGCCACCCTGCTGGTGGTCGACTGGCACGGGCCGCGGCCGGTGGGCAGCTCCGGCCTGCACGTGCGCGACAGCGAGGCCGGGGCCGACGGCACGGCATGACGCCCCGGTCCCCGGGTACCGGGGGACCGAGGCCGCGCCCGTCCGGGGCGCCCGGCCCGCCCCACCACCCGATCCAGGAGCGCCGCCGTGCCCGCAGACCTGAGCCCGCGTGACGTCGTCGACGTCCTGACCGCCGACCACCACCTGATGCTGGAGACGGCCGCCGGCATCCGGGCCGCGACGTCGGAGGCCGACAAGCGCGAGCTCGCCGACCTGCTCATCGCCGAGCTGGTCCGGCACTCGGTCGCCGAGGAGCTGTGGGTCTACCCGGCCATGCGCCGGCACCTGCCCGACGGGGACCGGGCCGTCGACGACGACGTCGCCGAGCACCAGGAGCTCGAGGTGCTGCTCAAGCGGCTGGAGGGCGTCGGTCCCGAGGACGAGCGGTTCGACGTCCTGGTGGCCCGGCTGGAGGGGGTGCTGGCCGACCACGTCCGCGACGAGGAGACCGACCAGTTCCCGCAGCTGCGCGCGGCCGTCCCGCACGAGGAGCTGGTGCTCATGGCCGAGCGGGTCGAGGCCGTCAAGCAGGTCGCCCCGACCCGGGCCCACCCCGGCGCCCCGAACTCGGCCCTGTTCCACGCCCTGGCCGGTCCCGGCGTCGGACTCGTCGACCGGCTGCGGGACCGGCTGACCGGACGCCCGCACGACTGAGGACGACGGAGGGCGAGGGCCTGCGGCCGTCCGGGTGACGGCCGCGACGCTCAGGCAGCAGTCGACACCAGACGGTGACGTCGGCGACACACGGCTGCAACCGGCTCCGTAAAGGGTGGGGCGACCATCCCCCTGCCCCGGAGGTTCCCGTGAAGGCCCCTGCCCGCTCCACCGTGGTCCGCGCCGTGTCCCGGCTCGCACCCGTCGCCATCGTCGGCCTGCTGTCCGCCGCCGTGACCGCGTACCTGATCACCCCGCCCGTGCCCGCCGACACCGCGACCGCGACCACCGAGGTGGTCGCGCTCGAGGGCATCGAGTCCGCCGCCTACACCTCGGCCGTGCGGGCCGCCTCGACCGGCGCCAAGCCGAGGGCCACGGTGATCGGCACCGGGGGCACGCTCGCCGGCACCGCCCCCGCCCGCGACAGCTTCACGCAGTACAGCTCCGGCCGGATCCCGATCGCCGAGCTGGTCGCCGACATCCAGCCCGAGATCGGGGCGTGGGCCGAGGTCAACACCGTGCAGTTCGGCAACGCCGGCTCCGGCGGCTACACCATCGCCCAGTTCCACGCCCTGACGCTGGCGGTCGAGACCGCGATGCGGAACTCCGACGCCGTCGTCGTCACCAGCGGCACCGACACCATGGAGGAGTTCGCCTACTGGCTCGACCTGACGGTGCAGAGCCGCAAGCCCGTCGTCATGACCGGGGCGATGCGCCCGACCAAGGTCGCCTCGACCGGCGAGCTGATCTTCGGCGCCGACGGCCCGGCCAACCTGTACAACGCGATCCGGCTGGCCGCGAGCCAGACGACGTACTGCTTCGGCACGGTGCTCATGCTCAACGACGAGTTCCACGCCGCCCGCGACGTCACCAAGACCAGCACCACGCGCATGGACACGTTCCAGACCCGCGAGCTCGGCGTGCTGGGCTGGATCGACGGCAACAACATCAAGGTCGGCCGCGCCCCCGCCCGGGTGCAGAAGTGCGACGACGTCCGCAACTGGCCCACGCCGTTCGACCTGACCCGCGTGCCCGCCTCGGCCCTGCCCCGCACCGAGATCGTCTACAACTACCAGCAGGCCGGCGGCGAGGACATCAGGGCGTTCGCCGACGCCGGCGTCAAGGGCATCGTCACCGCGGGGACCGGGGCCGGCGGCATCGCCTCGGCCAAGGGCCAGGCCCGCAACGCGGCCGTCGCGCAGGGCGTCATGTTCGTCAGCACGTCGCGCGTGGGCTCCGGGTCGGTGTCCGGCGGCAGCGGCGCGATCATCCCGGGCGACGACCTGCTGCCGCAGAAGGCGCGGCTGCTGCTGATGCTCAGCCTGGCGTTCGCGCCGGGTGACGTGACGCAGGTCCGGGAGTGGGTGACCACCATCGGCAACCCGGAGTTCCAGGTCTCCACGCCCACGGGGCGCGCCCGCAGCTGACCCGCACCGTCCCGCCCGGGAACCGACACAACGGCACACGGTGTCGGTTCCCGGGCGACACGGCGGCACCCTGCTTCGGTCTACCCGACGCAGGGTGCCGTTGCGTCGGGACGCGGGGCGGGTCAGAGGACGGGCTTGCCACCGGTGACGGCGACGCGGGCGCCGGAGACGTAGCTGGCCTCGTCGGAGGCGAGCAGCACGTAGACCGGGGCGAGCTCGGCGGGCTGGCCGGGCCGGCCCAGGGGGGTGTCGTCGCCGAAGCTCGCCACCGCGTCCTCGGGCATCGTCGAGGGGATGAGCGGGGTCCACACCGGGCCGGGGGCGACGCTGTTGACCCGGATCCCGCGCTCGCCGAGCAGCTGCGACAGGCTGGCCGTGAAGTTGGCGATGGCGGCCTTGGTGGCGGCGTAGGGCGCCAGGTTCGGCCGCGGCATGTCGGAGTTGATCGACGAGCTGTTGATGATCGAGGCGCCCGGGCGCAGGTGGGGCAGCGCAGCCTTGGTGATGTGGAAGATCGCCGACATGTTGGTGGCCCAGGTGTGGTCCCACTCCTCGTCGGAGATCTCCTCGATGGTCTCGTGGCTCATCTGGAACGCCGCGTTGTTGACCAGGACGTCGAGGCCGCCCAGCTCGTCGACGGCTGTGTCCACGAGGTCGCGGCAGTGCTGCGGCCGAGAGATGTCGCCGGGGGCCAGCACGGCCTTGCGGCCGGCCTCCTCGACCAGGCGCGCGGTCTCGCGCGCGTCCTCGTCCTCGTCCAGGTAGGAGATGACGACGTCGGCGCCCTCGCGGGCGAAGGCGATCGCGACGGCGCGGCCGATGCCGCTGTCGGCCCCGGTGATCAGGGCCCGCTTGCCCGCCAGCCGGTCGTGGCCGACGTAGGAGGTCTCACCGCAGTCGGGCACGGGGTCCATGGCCGCCTGCGAGCCGGGGAACGTCTGCTGCTGCTTGGGCTGCGTCATGCGGGTGTCGTACCTCGGCCGGCCGCAGCCATGCGTCAAGTCGCGGGGGTGATCGACCGAACGAGGACAGGTGACGAAGGACTGCGCCTCCTGCACCTGCTCGACCGCCCCCAGCACCCCCGGCGCCGGCCGGGTGCTGCTTGCGACCCACGTGGACCACACCGCCACCGCCCTGCGATCGCTCGCCCTGCGGGCCGGGACGCCCGCCCAGGTGCTCGCGCCGGGGCTGCTGGAGCTGACCGGGGTCGACGTCGCCGCGTTCGTCGCCTCGGCCCGGGACGAGCTGTCGTCGGTGGAGGCCGACGAGGTGCGCTGCCTCGTCCTGCCCGAGGGGACCCAGGAGCCGGCCGCGGCCGACCTGCTGGGCGCGGCCCTCGGCGCGCCGACGCTCGCCGCGGCCGGCGCCCGCGTCGACCACGCCTCGCTGCTGCCGCTGTTCGCCGACGAGCAGGCCTGCTTCCACGCCGTCTACCAGCCCATCGTCGACCTGGCCGACCGCCGCACCATCGGCCACGAGTCGTTGCTGCGGGCCGTGACGCCCGACGGCAGCCCGGTCTTCCCCGACCAGCTGTTCCCGGCCGCGGAGGCCGCCGGCTGGACGAACCTGCTGGACCGCGTGGGGCGCACCACCGCGCTGCGCGACGCCGGGCCGTGGCTCGGTGACGACCTGCTGTTCATCAACTTCGTCCCCACGTCGATCTACCGGCCCGAGGTCTGCCTGCGCACCACCGAGCAGGCGGCGCGCGCCGCCGGGGTGCGGCTGGACCGGATCGTGTTCGAGGTGACCGAGGGCCACCGCGTGCACGACCTCGACCACCTCGAGCACGTCTTCGCCTACTACCGCTCGCGCGACTGCAAGGTCGCCCTCGACGACCTGGGTGCGGGCTACTCCTCGCTCAACACCGTGGTGCGGCTGCGGCCCGACGTGGTCAAGCTCGACAAGGACATCGTCCAGGAGCTGCCCGGGCGGGTCGCCGCCTCGGTCGTCGAGGCCATCGTCGGCATCGTCCACTCCTACGGCGGGCTCGTGCTCGCCGAGTGCGTCGAGACGGCCGAGCAGGCCGCCGCCGCGCTCGAGCTGGGGGTGGACCTGGGGCAGGGCTGGTTCTTCGGCCGGCCGGAGCGCCCCGGCTGCGCCCGGGTCGCCGACCCCACGGCCTCGCCGGTCACCACTACCGCGCGGGCCACCACCGGGGGCGGGCTGCGCCGGGCCCGCGGGGCCGAGGTCCCGCTGCTGCCACCCTCGGCCGGGCTGCCCGCCGACCTGCTGACCCGCGCCCTGGACGGCGCGGTCGGCGGCGTGTCCGTCGTGGACGTCGTCGACCCCGCCATGCCGGTCGTCTACGTGAATCCCGCCCTCACCCGGCTGACGGGCTACGCGGCCGAGGAGCTGCTCGGCGCCAACATGCGCATGCTGCAGGGCCCGGCCACCGACCGCGACGCCGTCGCCGGGCTGTCCCGGGCGGTGCGGGAGGGCCGCGAGCACCGCGCGGTGCTGCGCAACTACCGCAAGGACGGCAGCCTGTGGTGGAACGAGCTGCACCTGTCCCCGGTGCTCGGCCCGGACGGCACGGCCGGGCACTACCTGGGCTACCAGCTCGACGTGACGGCCCGGTTGGACGCCGAGCGGGAGCTGGCCCGCCAGGTGGGCCGCGACGCCCTGACCGGCCTGGCCAACCGCAGCGCGCTGTTCCACGGGCTGGAGCAGGCGGTCGCCCGCGCCCAGGGCGCGGACCGGTCGGTGGCCGTCGTGTTCCTCGACCTGGACGGCTTCAAGGACGTCAACGACACCTTCGGCCACGCCGCGGGGGACGCCGTCCTGGCCCAGGTCGGTGACCGGCTGGAGGCCGTGCTGCGCCGCGGCGACCTGCTGGCCCGGATCGGCGGCGACGAGTTCGTCGCCGTGCTGGCCGACCTCGAGCCCGGCCGCGCGCAGCGGGTCGCGGCCCGGGTCGCGGGCGGCTTCGTCGACGCGCTGGGCGAGCCCCTGGTCGCGGGGCCGGTCGAGGTCCGGCTGTCGGGCAGCGTCGGGGTCGCCCTGACCCCGCAGCACGCGCTCAGCGCGGACCGGCTGCTGGCCGAGGCCGACGCCGCCATGTACCGCGCCAAGCGGGACGGCGCGGGGCAGGTGCGGACGGCGACGGGGTCGACGCCCGGCCGCTGAGCGAGCCGGTCGCGGACCGGACCAATCCGGCCCCGGCGCAGGTCCGAACCCCTTCCGACCGCCCACTTCTGTGGGGTCGAGAACCTGACGTCACGCCCCGTGCGTGCCGCAGGCGCGATCGGAAGGATCCACCCCGATGAACATCTCCCGTACTTTCCTGGCCGCACCGGCCGTCGGCATCGCCGCACTGCTGCTCACCGGCGCCCCCGCCATGGCCTCCGGCTCCGACGCCGGCTCCGTGATGGGCGAGCTCACCCCCGTCCCGCTCAACGACGCCCCCGGCTCGGGCGACGCGATGATCGAGGTCGAGGGCACCACCCTCAGCTTCACCCTCGCCTACGACGGCCTGCTCGCCGAGGCGCCCCACGCGGCCCACATCCACTACGGCGAGGACACGATGAACCAGTGCCCGACCGCCGACGCGGACGAGGACGGCTCCGGCACCATCAACACGAGCGAGGGTGCGCCGTTCTACGGCGACATCGTCGTGTCGCTGACCACCGAGGGCGACACCTCGCCGGACTCCGGCCTGGCCGTCGACCGGTTCGGCGTGGGCGACGACGTCAGCTACTCCCGCGGTGACGTCGAGGTGACCGCCGAGGTCGCCGAGGACATCCTGTCCGGCGAGTCCGTCGTCGTCGTGCACGGCGTGGACCACGACGGCTCCGGCGCCTACGACGGCGACACCGAGTCCGACCTCGACCCGTCGCTGCCCACCGAGGCCACCGACCCCGCCCTGTGCGGCGTCGTCCAGGCCTCGCAGATGACCGACGTCCCCGCCGGTGGCGTGGACACCGGTCAGGCCGCCGTCGGCGGTGCCGACCTCGCGCTCGTCGGTGGTGGCGCGGCCGCGCTCGTCGCCGGTGGCGCCCTGCTCGTCGCCCGTCGTCGCACCGCGACCGACTCCTGATCGGCCGCTGACATGAGCCAGGACGCCGGGCGGCCGGGCACGGCCCGCGCCGCCCGGCGTCCTGGCCGGACCGTCCTCACGGTCCTCGCGGTGGCGCTGCTCGTCGGTGGCGGCACCGCGGCGGCCGTGGGGCTGTCCGGCCAGGACGCCACCCCCGCACCCCCCACCCTCGCCGCCACCCCCGCCCCGTCGGCACCGACGGCCGACGCCGCTCCGTCAGCGTCCGCCGCGCCGTCCGCGGTGCCGAGCTCCGCGCCGACCTCCGGTGCCGGTCCGTCGAGCGCGGCCCCCGCCACCCCGACCGTCGAGGCGGCCGCGCCCGTCGCGGCCCCGGTCGAGGTGCGCATCCCGGCCATCGACGTCACCTCCGACCTGCTCCACCTGGGCCTGCGCGACGACGGCACGCTCGAGGTGCCCGAGGGCGACGACTTCGACACCGCGGCCTGGTACGACGGCTCGCCCCGACCCGGCGAGGTCGGCCCCGCCGTCATCGAGGGCCACGTGAGCAGCGCCGCCCGGGGCCCGTCGGTCTTCTTCGACCTGGCCCGGCTCGAGGTGGGCGACCAGGTCGAGGTCGTCCGCGAGGACGGCAGCGTCGCGACGTTCGAGGTCTACGACCTGCAGCAGTTCCCCAAGGACGGGTTCCCGACCGTGCAGGTCTACGGCCCGACCGAGGGGCCCGAGCTCCGGCTCATCACCTGCGGCGGTACCATCGTTGAGAGCACCGGCCGGTTCGACGACAACATCATCGTCTTCGCCCGCGAGGTCTGAGCCGTGGCGCTGCTGCCCGCGGTCCGGCCCCCGGCCCCCGCCCCGCCCGCGTCCGTCACCCCCCCGCCCGCGCCTGCCCCGTCGGGGTCGCGGCCCCGACGACCGGCCCGCCACGTCGCGGCGGCGGCGGCGCTGACCGCCCTGCTGGTCCTGGCGCTGGTCGTCGGAGGCGGGCGCCCCGTCGCCCCCGCGGCGGGCCTGCCGGACCCGGGCCTGGTCACGGCCTGGGGGCGGCCCGTGGTCGACCTGCTGGTGCGGGTGCTCGCGGTCCTGACCGTCGGCCAGCTCGTCTTCGCCGTGCTGCTGGTCCCCACCGCGCCGACCGCGGCCGGTCGCGAGGGCCCCGGCCCGGGTGCGCGCCGGGCCCTGCGGGGCAGCGCCTGGGCCGCGCTCGGCTGGTTCGGCGCCGAGGTGGCCGCCCTGCTGCTCACGGCGAGCTCGCTGTACGGGGTCCCGGTGACCCGGTTGTCGGGGCAGGGGGTCCTGGCCCTGCTGACCACGCTGCCCGTCGGCCGTGCCTCGCTGTGGGCCGGGCTGCTGCTGCTCGCGGTCGCGCTCGGCTCCGCCCTGCTGGCCCGGACGGCCTCCCGGCCGGCCCCGGCGGGGGTGCTCCTGCTGCTGGCGTCGCTGGGCGCCGTCGTGGTGCCGGTCGTGCTGGCCGGGCACTCGGCCTCGGCCGACGACCACGTGCCGGCCGTGGTCGCGCTCTCGGTCCACGTCGTCACCGCCAGCCTGTGGGTCGGTGGCCTGGTCGGCCTGCTGCTGCACGGCCGGGGCCGACCCGACGTGGTCACCGCGGTCCGCCGGTTCAGCGCGCTGGCGCTGGTCTGCGTCGGCCTGCTGGTCGTCTCCGGGGTGGTGGCGGCCCTGCTGGTGGCCGGTGCCCCCTCGTGGTCCTGGTGGGGCGAGGGCTGGGTCCGGCTGCTGCTGGCCAAGACGGTGCTGCTGGTGGCGCTGACCGCGATGGGCGCCTGGCACCGGCGTCGGACGCTGCCCGCGCTGGCCGCCGGACGTCCCCGGGCCTTCGCGCGGCTGGGCGTGGTCGAGGTGGCGGTCATGGCCGCGACCCTGGCCGTGTCGGTCGCCCTGGCCGCGTCGCCCTCGCCCTCGGCCGTCGACGGTGAGGTCCCCGCGTCCACCGGCTCGACCGCGACCGGTGGTGCCGAGGCGGCCGACCGCCCGGCGGAGGGGCCGGACGGCACTGCCGACGGAACGGCCGACGGCGCCCAGGAGAGCGACGCCGCGGCGCCGCCGGCGCCGGCCCCGGTGGAGGACATGAGCGGGCACGACCACGGCGACCTCTCGGTGTCGGTGCTGGTCGACGCCGAGCGCTTCCACGTCGCGGAGCCGGTGAGGCCGTCGCAGCCGGTGACCGTCTACAACAGCAGCGACGCCGCCGCGACGATCACCGCGCTGGACGGGTCGTTCGACGTCGACGTGCCCGCGCGGACGTTCATCACGTTCCCGGCGCCGGCCGGCCCGGGCGACCACCCGTTCGTCAGCCGGGTCGCGGGCGAGGACGTGCCCGGGTTCGCCGACGTGCTGCGGGTCCGCGACGACGGCTGAGCCACGGCGGCCGACCGCCCTCAGCCCTGCGACGGCACGCTGGTGTGGAACCGGCGCCCGGTGACCGACGTGGGCTCCACCCGGACGAACCGGGGCTTGGACGAGGCGTGCCACGGCCGCAGCGGCAGGTCCATGGTCTCCAGCACGTCGTGCAGCTGGCTGACCTCGCGGGCGCGGCCCTTGAGCACGACGCTCCAGGCCTGCCCGGACGACGGGTCGTAGCCGTCCACCTCGTAGGCGACCGGCCGGCCCGCCGTCGCCGCGAGCTTGGTGCCGGCCGCGGTCCGGAACACCAGGGTGCCGTGGTCGACGACGTGGTTGACGGGGAAGACGTCGGGGACGTCGTCGACCGACACGGCGAGCCGGCCGACCAGCGCCTCGCGCAGCAGCACCCAGCACTCGGACTCGCTCAGCTCGACCGGGGGCAGCGTCGTCGTCTCCATGCCCCGAGCCTGCGCTCCGCCGCCCGCCCGGGCCAGGGACGAAGGTCCCTGGAGGCGGGTCGGGCGACCGGGACCTCAGTCGAACAGCGTGTCCAGGACCTCCTGCTCGCGGGTCATCCACCGCGCCGCGTCCTTGCGCGCCTTCTCGATCTCCTTCTCGGTCAGGTGGTGGGCGCCCTCCTCGACGATGCGGGCCACGTCGATGGGCCCGCCGACGCTCGGCGAGGTCTCCGCCAGCGCGTCGAGCACCCGCACCACGGCGACGACGCCGTGGTCGACGCTGCGCTCGGTCATCCGGAAGTGCGACATCAGCGCCCCGGCCTGCTGCGCCATGGCCGCGCCGGAGCCGATCGCGTGGAAGCCCACATCGTCGTAGCGGCCGATCAGGCCGTTGGGGTTGACCTCGACGATCCACCGCTTGCCCTGGCTGACCCCGGCCGCGAGCACGTACGCCGACACCCCGCCGCCGGACCCCTCGCCGGGGACCTCGTCGATGTAGTTGGCGTAGTGCTTCTTGAGGATGGGGACGACGCGCTCCTGGATCTCGTCGCCGATGTTGGGGGCCTCCAGGATGGCCGCGGCGTCGCCGTCGAGGATCGGGCGCAGGTCCTCCAGCACGCCCCGCGCGCCGCTGCCGCCCCACGCGGCGCACTCCCCGAGCGGGTGGAGCTTCTGCGCGGGGAAGCTCATCCCGCGGCTGCTCTCGGTGATCTGGGAGTCGGAGCCGATCACGACCCCGTCCGAGCAGACGGCGGCGAGGACGACGGTCATGGGACCTCCGGTGAGGAGTGGGTGGGCGGTCCGGGCCGAGGTACCCGCCCGTCCCCCCGACCACACCCCGGCCCCCGGGACGGGCCGACCGCGGCGCTGCGTGGTGAGATTGGCGGGCGCGGGTCCCCGCGCACCGACGTACCAGCTGGAGGTCATGTGAGCGACGGGATGCGGGTCTGCGCAGTCGACGAGATCGACGACGGCGGGGTGAGGCTCGTACCGCGGGACGTGGCCGGGACCGGGGACGACGTCGCGGTGTTCAACGACGAGGGCTCGTTCTACGCCCTCGACGACACCTGCACCCACGCCCTGGCGTCGCTGGCCGACGGCTGGGTCGAGGACGGCACGGTCGAGTGCCCGCTGCACGCGGCCCGGTTCTCGCTCAGCACCGGCGCGGCGCTGTCCCTGCCCGCGACCAAGGCCGCGCGCTGCCACCGGGTCCAGGTCCGGGACGGGGCGGTCTGGCTGTTCCCGGGCGAGGCGCCCGAGCCGCAGGGCTGAGCGCCGTGACGGCGGTCGGTGCCGACGGGGCCGTCACGGTCGTCGGCGGTGGCGTGGCCGGCGTCAGCACGGTCTCGGCGCTGCGGCGCCTGGGTCACACCGGTCGCCTGCTGCTCGTGGACGCCGGCGCGGCGCTGCACGACCGTCCGCCGTTGAGCAAGGGGTACCTGTCGGGACGGCTGGGCGACGACGAGCTGGGCCTGCTGCCGACCGGCTGGTTCACCGAGCACGACGTCGAGGTGCGGCAGGGGGTGCGCGCCGTCGCGCTCGACCCGGGCTCCGCGACGGTCGGCCTGTCCGACGGGGACGTGCTGGACGCCGACGCCGTGGTCCTGGCCCAGGGCGCGACGGCCCACCGGCCCCCGCTGCCCGGGGTCGGTCTGGCCGCGGTGCTGCGGACCCTGGACGACGCCCGCGGGCTGCGGCCGCGGCTGCGGCCCGGCGCGCACCTGGTCGTGGTCGGTGCCGGGCTGGTGGGGGCCGAGGTGACGGCCACCGCCCGGTCGCTGGGGGTGCACGTCGTCCTGGTCGACCCCGACCCGCTGCCGCTGGCCGACGTGGTCGGTCCCGACGTCGCCCGGTTGCTGCACGCCGACCACGACCGGCACGGGGTCGACGTGGTCCAGCAGGCCGTGCGCGCCGTCACCCCCGGCGACGGCGCCGCCCTGCGGGTGGAGCTGGCCGACGGCTCGGCCCGGCCCGCCGACGCCGTGCTCGTGGCCACCGGCATGGTGCCCGCCGACGACCTGGCCCGGCTGTCGGGGCTGCAGGTCGCGCCCGGCGGCGGGGTGGTCGTCGACGACGCGCAGCGCACCTCGGCCCCCCTGGTGCTGGCCGTCGGGGACGGCACCCGGCGACGCGCCGCCGACGGGTCCGTCGAGCCCCCCGGAGGTCACTGGGACGCGGCCCGGCTCGACGGGGACACGGCCGCGGCGACCCTGCTGGGCCTGCCGGCCCCCGAGCGCGGGGCGCCCTGGTTCTGGACCGACCGCTACGAGCGGCACGTCGAGGTCGTCGGTCGGCCCGCGAACGCGGCCCGGACGCTGGTCCGTGGCGTCCTGGGGGAGGGGCCGGCCGCGGTGCTCGGCTGGACGGACGGCGTGCTGACCGGTGCGGTGGCCGTGGACGACCCCCGCAGCGCCCGGGCGCTGCGCCGCCTGGTGGACCGGCGGGTCCCGGTCGACCCCGACGTCGTCGTGGCCGCGGGCACCGACCTGCGTGCCCTGCTGCGGGGTCCCGACCGCGCCTGATGGCCCGCGGACCGGGGCGGGGCGACGTTTCACGCCTGGGGCCACGGGTACCTCAGGGGGCGACCCCGCCCGGCGAGGAGACCCCGTATGAGCACCGAGGACAGTCGCACCACCCCGCCGGACGGCGACGACAGCACCCGCCCCATGCCCCCGGTCGCGCCCGGTCCGGCCGAGCCGGCCCATCGCGCCGCCGACCCCGAGCCGGTCGCGCCGCCGTCGGCCGGGGCCCCGTCGGCCGTGCCCTCGACCCCGGTGCCCTCGACCCCGGTGCCCCCGGTGCCTGCGCCCCCGCGGCCCAGCGAGCGGCCGGTCACCGACCCGCACGGTCCCGGCACGACGTTCTTCACCAACCACCCGGACGACGTGGTCGCCCGCGAGAAGGACGCCTACGGCGGCCTGCAGGTGGGGTCGGCGTTCTTCGGCTGGCTGGTGGCGGTGGGGCTGTCGGCCCTGCTGCTGGGCCTGCTGAGCGTCATCGGCGTCGTGGTCGGGGTCGTGGGCGGCGTCCAGGGCGACGAGGAGGTCCTGTCGGCCCAGGACGCCTCCACCGCGGGGGTGGTGGCGCTGGTGCTGGTCGGTGTCGGGCTGTTCCTCGCCTACCTGGGCGGGGGGTACGTCGCGGGGCGGATGGCCCGCTTCGACGGGCTCAAGCAGGGGCTCGGCGTGTGGCTGTGGGCCCTGGTGGTCTCGGTCGTGCTGGCCGTGGTCGGCTACGTCGCGGGGGACCGGTTCGACGTGCTGGCCCGGGTGGACACCCTGGGCCTGCCGGTCGGGACGGCGGAGCTGACCAGCACCGGGGCGCTCGTGGCCGGTGCCGTGCTGCTCGTCGCGCTGGCCGGTGCCCTGCTCGGTGGTGCGGCCGGCACCCGCTACCACCGCAAGGTCGACCGGGTGGGGCTGCTCGAGGAGCCGCGGGACGTCGCGCCCCGTTGAGCCGCCGGATCCGGCCGACGGCGCCGGCGACCTCCTCCGACAGGTACCGGCAGGCCCGCAGCTCGCGGTCCGACCAGGAGCGGTGGGCCCGCGAGAACACCTTGACCACGCCCAGCGGGTCCGTGTGCACCAGCAGCGGCAGCACCAGCACCGAGCCGTAGCCCACCTCACGCAGGGCCCGGACCTCGGCCGCGTCCGCCGCGGGGTCGTCGGTGCGGACGGAGACGGGCAGGCCGTCGCGCAGGCAGCGGCGCGTCGCGGGGTGGTCCGACAGGACGAAGCGCTGCTCCGAGGTGGTCCAGCCCGGCCGCTCCACCACGACCAGGTCGTCCCCGTCGATCAGCGCCAGGGTCAGGTCGTCGGCCCGCAGCGCCGACAGGCAGCGCTGCGCCGCCTGGGCCACGTCCAGCACGTCCGTGGCCAGGTCCAGGTGGCGACGCAACCGGTCCAGGTCCCCCGGGGTGACGTCGGCCAGGGCCCCGCAGGCCTGCACCGCCTCCCGCGAGACGTCGGGCGCTGGGTCGCCGGGGCGGCCGACGAACCAGCCCTGGCCCAGGTGCACCCCGAGGTCGGCCAGGGCGCGCAGCTCCTCGACGGTCTCGATGCCCTCGGCGCACAGCGACGCCCCGGTCTGCCGGCAGAAGGACACCAGGGCCTCCACCAGGGCACGCTTCTCCGGGTGCACGTGCACCTGGTGCACCAGCTCGCGGTCCAGCTTGACGATCTCCGGGCGCAGCCGGACCAGGCGCCGCAGGCCGTCGTAGCCGGCGCCGGTGTCGTCCATCGCCACCCGGGCGCCGCGGGCCCGGAACAGGTCGAGCTGCCGGCTCAGCTGGGACAGGTCGAGCCGCGAGTCCTCCGTGACCTCCACGACCAGCCCGGTCAGGTCCCCCGCCAGCGCCTGGAGCACCTCGGGGCTGCTCAGGACCGCCGGGCTTGCGTTCAGGGTCAGGTAGGTGCCGGCGTCCGGGTCGTGCGAGGCGCGCGCCCGCGCGATGGCGCGGGCCTCCAGCGCCGGGCCCCGGCCGCTGTCCCGGGCCAGGCCGAACCACTCGCCGACCTCGCGGTGCTCGCGGCCGGGGAACCGGGTGAGCGACTCGTGCCCCACCAGCATCCCCGTGGTCAGCCGGCAGATGGGCTGCAGGACGGTCCGCAGGCCGTCGGGGTCCGCCAGCAGGTGCTCGACCTCGGCGACCGCGGTGCGCGGGTCGGCGCGGAAGACGTCCGCGTCGAAGGCCCGGACCCGGCCCCGGCCGTCGGCCTTGGCCCGGTACATGGCCAGGTCCGCCTCGTGCAGCAGCGCCTCGAGGGACACCTGCCCGCGGGCCACCGAGCTGCCGCCGCTCAGGGAGGAGCCGACCCGTCGGCCGCACAGCAGCAGCGGCGCCGCCATGGCGTCGGACATGCGCTGGAGGACCGCGTGGGCGGTGGCGGCGGTGGCGTCCGGCATCAGGACGCCGAACTCGTCGCCGCCCAGCCGGGCCACCAGGTCGCCGGCCCGGGCGGCCGAGCCCAGCCGGGCCGCCGCGACCCGGAGCATCTCGTCCCCGGCCTGGTGGCCCAGCTGGTCGTTGACGACCTTGAGGTTGTCCAGGTCGAGCACCGCCACGCCGAGCGGCAGCCCGCCGGCCTCGGCGGCCTCGGCCAGCGCCTGGCCGCGCTCCATGAACAGCGCCCGGTTGCCCAGGCCCGTCAGGTCGTCCTGGTAGGCCATGCGTCGCAGGTCCTGCTCCAGCTGGCGCTCGGCGGTGCGGTCGCGGAAGCTCCACACCCGGCCGACGACCTCGCCCTCGATGCGCTGCGGCTGCGTGTAGCGAGAGAACACCCGGCCGTCGGCCAGCTCGATCTCGTCGGTCGCGACCAGGTCGGGGTTGGCGTACAGCTGCTCGACCCTGGCCCGGAAGCCCACCGGGTCCGCGACCTGGCTGACGACGAACTCCAGCACCGGCAGGTCGTCGGCGCCGGGCACCACGACCACCAGGTGCTCCGGCAGGCGCCACATGCGCGCGAACTTCTCGTTGCGGCCGACGACCAGGCCCTGGCGGTCCACGACGAGGATGCCGTCCGCGGTGGACTCCAGCGTCGCCGCCAGCAGCGACAGCGAGGCCGCGAGCCGCTCCTCGGTGCCCGGCCGACGACGCAGCAGCGAGGGACCGCGGTGGCGGCGCGCGGACCAGGACGGCACGGCCATGTCAGCCTCCCTGCAGGGCGTGCCGGAACGGTATCGGCCGCCCCGCCCGCTGTCTGGCCCCCCGGCCGGGCTCAGCCGGTGCGGGGCGGCCGTTCCGGCCAGGCGGGCGGGTCGGTGGGCGTGCGGCGCAGGTGCCAGCGGCGCATCCGGCCCAGCAGCCGGACGGCGAACACGGCCACCGCCACCAGCACCCCGGCGGTGACGCCCCACAGACCGGCCTGCCACAGCAGCACCACCGCCACGCTGCCCGCCAGGGACGGGACGGCGTAGATGTCGTCCTGCAGCACCACCGGGACCTGGCCCGACAGCAGGTCGCGCAGCACGCCGCCGCCGATGCCGGTGATCAGGCCCAGGAACACCGCGGCCAGGGGTGGCGCCCCCAGGGTCAGGGCCGTCACGGCACCGTTGACCGTGAACAGCCCCAGGCCGCCGGCGTCCAGCACCAGCACGGCCCGGCGGAACCGGTCCAGGCCAAGGTCCCAGTAGAACGCGACGACCCCGGCCGTCGTCGCGCACGACAGGGCCCAGACGTTGCTCAGGTTGCCGGGCGGGGTGGCGCCCAGCAGCACGTCGCGGATGACCCCGCCGCCCAGGCCGGCCACCAGCGCCAGCACGACCGCCCCGAACAGGTCCATGCCGCGCCGGGCCGCCACCAGGCCCCCGGACAGCGCGAACACCGTCACGCCCACGAGCTCGCCGACCTCGTTCACCACCGCAGCACCTCCGGGTCCGGACGGATTCTGGGCCAGAGGTACACCTGAGGCCCGTCAGGGCATATCCTCGGCGAGCCCGCGGATGCGGCAGGACAGGAGGGGCGATGCCTTCGGCAACGGGGACCGGGGGTGGTGGGGCTGCCGTGCAGCGTCGCCACCGTGTCTCGCGAGCCCCCCGCATCGCCCGCACCCTCGTCGCCGTGCTCGGCGTCGGCTGCCTGGCGCTGACCGCCGCGGCCGCCGACCCGTCCGGGCTGCGGCCCCCGGCCCCGTCGGACGTGTTCGCCGCGGGCGAGGGCGGCCTGGGCCGGCTCGAGACCCGCACCGAGCTGCCCGCCTTCCCCGAGGACGGCGCCGTCGACGGTGCCGCCGACGGTGCGGTCGACGACGGCCTGGCCTCCCTGCCCGAGGACGAGCTGCTGCTGGCCGGGGACGAGTACATCGACCCGTTCGCCTACGACGAGCTCGGCGGGGTGGGCGAGGACTTCCTGGCCTCCGGCGTGCCGTCGGGCCTGGCCGGCGGCGACATCCCGGCCGCGACGCTGCGGGCCTACCGCGCCGCGGCGCAGGTGCTGGCGCGCGAGCAGCCGGCCTGCGGCATCGACTGGGCCCTGCTCGCGGGGATCGGCCGGGTGGAGTCGAACCACGGCCGCTTCGGCGGGGCCACCGTGACCGCCGACGGCCGCTCCGTCCCGGCCATCCTGGGGGTCCGCCTCGATGGTTCGCTGGCCGGCACCATGGTCATCCGCGACACCGACGGCGGCGCCCTGGACGGCGACACCGAGTACGACCGGGCCGTGGGCCCGATGCAGTTCCTGCCCGGCACCTGGCAGCGCTGGGGCAGCGACGGCGACCGTGACGGCCGCAGCGACCCGCAGGACATCGACGACGCCGCGCTCGCCTCCGCGCGCTACCTGTGCAGCGGGCCCGGCGGCCTGGACCAGCCCGGTCCCGCCGCCGCCGCCGTGCGCCGCTACAACAACTCGACCGAGTACGTGCAGCTCGTCCTGGCCACGGCGGCCGGCTACCGGGACGGCGGTCCGACCGCGTTCCCGGACACCGGCTCCGGCGAGGCGCTGCCCCCGACCTCGGTGACCTACCCCAGCGGCCCGGGCTGGACCCCGCCCCCGCGACCGCCGGCACGGCCGACCGCGGGGCCGACCGCCGGGCCGACCGCCGGGCCGACCGCCGGTCCCACCACCCGGCCGACCCCGCGGCCCACCGACGCCGTCCCGACGGTCCGCCCGACGCCGAGCCCCACGACGCGGCCGCCGACGACCCCGCCGACCACCGGCACCCCGACCGCCCCGCCGACCGGACCGACGACGCCGCCCCCGTCGACCGGGGAGCCGACGACGCCGCCGCCCAGCTCGCCCCCGCCGTCCACGGGTGAGCCGAGCGACCCGCCGAGCTCGCCCCCGCCGTCCACGGGTGAGCCGAGCGACCCGCCGAGCTCGCCCCCGCCGTCCACGGGTGAGCCGAGCGACCCGCCCAGCTCGCCGCCCGCCACGTGCGACCCGGAGCCGGCCGACCCGCCCACCACCGCCCCGCCGGGCGAGCCCTGCCTGCCCCCGTGCACCGACCCGTCGGACGAGCCGTCCCCGGGCGCGACGGACGCCGAGCCGGGCGAGGGCTGCCATGAGCCGGGCGCCGACCCGTCGGAGCCCAGCGGGTCGCCGACCGGGTCACCGGTCGGCTGAGGCCGCCGGACCTGCCACGCTGAGCGCGTGAGCACCCGCTGGCTGGACGTCGCGGGCGGGCTCGGACCGGAGCAGGTCGAGCAGGCGGCGGCCCTGGGCCTCGGCGCCCCGGCCCTGCACAGCGCAGCCGCCCGGCACGACCGGCCCACCCGGCAGGTCCTGGGCGACGACCTGCTCGTGGCCATGCGGCCGGCCCGCTACGACGAGGAGCGGAGGGCGGTGTCGCTGGGCCACGTGGTGCTCGTCCTGTCCGCCGGGGCCGTGCTGCTGCTCCACGACGACGGCCCCGGCGCGGACGACGTGCGCCGGGTGCTGGCCGCCCGCCCCCACGTGCCGGACCCGGCGGGGGCGGTGGACGTGCTCGCCGGGCTGGCCTGGGTGGTCGTCGAGGGCTACGCCGAGGTGCTGGACGCCATCGAGGACGACATGCACGAGGTCGAGTCGGCCGTCTTCGGCGGCCGGACGGAGGCCCCGCGGCGCATCTACGAGCTGTCCCGGCAGGTCATCGCGCTGGAACGGGCGACCCACCCGCTGCTGGACGTGCTGTCCCCGCTGCCGGAGCGCACCGGGCGCGATGACGGCGGCCGGGCGGCGGGGCAGCGGCTGCACGCCGTGGCCGAGCGGGCCCGGCGCGTGGTCGACCGGGTCGACGCGCTGCGGGCCGCGCTGTCGGACATCCTCACGGTGTCGGCCAGCCTGGTGGCCCAGGAGCAGAACGAGCGGGCCGCGGAGCTCGCCGAGATCGGCGTGCGGCAGAACGAGCAGGTCAAGCGGATCTCGGCCTGGGCGGCGATCCTCGTGGTGCCGACGCTGGTCACGGGCGTCTACGGCATGAACTTCCAGGTCATGCCGGAGCTGGGCTGGCGCTACGGCTACCCGGCCGTGCTGGGGCTGATGGCGACGCTGTCGGTCGTGCTGTACGTCGTGTTCCGCCGGCGCGGCTGGCTCTGAACCCCGGGCCGGTCAGCGCAGCCGCTGCACCGTGCCGGCCACGACCAGGTCGACCTGCTCGCTCGCGGCGGCCAGCGCCGCGTTCAGCCGGCCCAGCTCGTCCCGGAACAGCCGGCCGGACCAGGTCGCCGGGACCACGCCGGAGCCGACCTCGTTGCTGACCGCCACCACGCGGCGGCCGGTCGCGGCCCAGGCCCGCAGCAGCTCCGCCACCCGGTCCCGGTAGGCCCGCTCCGCGTCGCCGTCGCGCCACGCCTCGGGCTCCCAGGCACCGGCGGCGTCCAGCGCGTCGGTGCACCACAGCGCCAGGCAGTCCACGAGCAGCGCCGGCCCGGGCCGGTCGAGCAGCGGCACCAGGTCGGTGGTCTCCAGCGTGGTCCAGCCCGGCGGGCGGCGGGAGCGGTGCAGCGCCACCCGGGCGTCCCAGTCCGGGTCGGCCTCCCGGCGGCCCGCGGTGGCGACGTAGACGACGTCGTCGTGGTCGGCCAGCAGCCGCTCGGCGTGGGTGCTCTTGCCGGAGCGGGCACCGCCGAGGACCAGGGTGCGGCGGGGGCGCGGGGACGGTGGGCCGGCCGGCGCCCCGACGGCGAGCAGGCTGCCGTCGGGGTGCACCTCGGCCCCACACGCGGCCAGCCGGTCGGCGAGCACCGCGGTCGGCGGGTTGTGGTGCGACAGG
The DNA here is from genome assembly GCF_042466345.1 of Jannaschia sp. R86511. Classification (NCBI taxonomy): domain Bacteria; kingdom Pseudomonadati; phylum Pseudomonadota; class Alphaproteobacteria; order Rhodobacterales; family Roseobacteraceae; genus Jannaschia; species Jannaschia sp. R86511. The sequence goes on along the minus strand of NZ_JAXHCD010000001.1, from coordinate 4,524,437 downwards.
TGCGTGGCCACCACCCGCGTGCCGGGTGTGACGGCCCCGGCCGAGCGCAGGGCGGCCAGCTGGGCGGGGAAGGTGACCAGGTCCAGGTGCCGGGTGCCGTGGTCGGTCAGGTCGCCGAAGGTCTCCTCCAGCACCAGCAGGTCGTAGGCGCGTCCGCGCACCTGCTGCAGCGAGGCCACCGGTAGCGGGCCGGTGTCGGTGGCGTACAGCAGCCGGGTGCCGTCGGGGCAGGTGACGTCCCACAGCAGGGTCGGCACCTCGTGGGAGCCGGCCACGGCCCGCAGCCGGTACCCCAGCAGCTCGATCTCCTCGCCCGCCTGCACCGGGCGCAGCGTGACGGGGTCGTCCGGGCCCACCCAGTCGGCGTGCGCCTCGACCGCGTCAGCAGGCCCCAGGACCAGCAGCGGCTCGCGGGTGCCGGCCCAGGAGCGCCACAGCAGCGCCGCCGGCGACGTGTGGTCGGGGTGGGAGTGGGTGAGCAGGACCAGGCGCACCCCCGCCAGGTCCACCCCCGCGCGCACCGCGGCGCGCGGCACCTCCGGGCCGCAGTCGAGCAGGACGGTGCCGTCGAGCAGGGCCGCGCTCTGGCCGCGGACCACCCCGGCGTCCGCGGCCCCCAGGCAGGCGGCGCAGCGGCAGAACGGGTTGGGCCAGCCGTCCGCCGACCCCGTGCCGAGCAGCAGCAGCTCGCTCACCGCGGGTCCAGGCGGCTACCTCCGGGACCGGTCGGCCGGTCACCGGCCTGGAACGGCGGGCGGGCGAAGATCTGCAGGCAGATCAGCTCGTAGGCGCGCTCGGAGTCGCGGACGAACCGGATCTCGCGCAGCGCCTGGTCGCGGCCGGCCGACTCCAGCACGAACTGGCCGTAGCCGAACAGCTTGCCCCAGAACGGTCGTTCGAAGGCCATGTCCGTGACCTTCATCAGCGGCATCATGTCCCGCTTGCTGTCCAGGACGCCGTGCAGGCGCAGCAGCCGGCGGTCCGTCACCACGAACCAGTCGTAGCTCCACTCCACGTACCGCCAGAACGCCCGTCCCACCAGGGCGAGCCAGCCCACCATGAGCGCGCCCCGCAGCACGTTCAGGTCACCGAGGTAGTCGCTCACCCAGCCCACCGCGACCAGGGCGGCCACCGACGTCAGCACGGGTTCGACCAGCAGCACCGGGTGCCGGTGCTGGGCGACGAGCACCTTCTCGCCGGGCACCAGCCCGTTGCCGAGCTTGCGCCGGACGATGGCCTGGGCGCGCTCCGTGCTGCGGGAGCTGGGCGGGGCCACCGGCTCGTCCAGGGGCAGCTTCTCGCCCGGCAGCGGCCACTCCAGGGTCGGGCGCGGCAGCGCGTCGCGCAGCGGCGGCCGGGTGCGCGGCCGGCCGGGACCGACGACGGCCGGCTCCGGGGACCAGCCGTGCCGTTCGACCGGGTCCCGGCTCGACCGGGACGGCCCGCGGCGCGAGACCGGGTCGACGGTGGGCTCCTCGGCCCGACGACGGCGCAGGGCCATCGGTCAGGGGGTGTCGCTGGACTGCTGCAGGACCTCGTCGAAGAACGTGAACACCGCGTCGAAGCCGGCGCCGATGCCCTCGAACCCGCCGACGACGATGCCCGCGGCCTGCTCGGGGCTCTGGAAGATGGCGTACACGAGGAACACCAGGAAGATCCACAGCGCCCACTTCAGGACCTTCTTCAGCATGTGCACCTCGCCTCGCCGTCAGTCGTCATCGGTCGGTCGGTTCGTCGTGGGTCGCTCGTCCGTCGTCGGGTCGTTCGTCCGGTCGCCACGGCCGGGTGTGGAGCCCGACCGCCCAGCATCGTCATGCCGGACCCGCGTCGTCCATCCGCCACGCCGGGGGAGAGGGGTCAGACCACGCCGTACAGGCGGTCCCCGGCGTCGCCGAGGCCGGGGACGATGTAGCCGCGGGAGTCCAGCCGCTCGTCCAGCCCGGCCACGACCACGTTCAGGTCGACGTCGTCGGTGACGTGCTCCTCCAGGGCGGCCAGGCCCTCCGGGGCCGCGAGCAGGCAGATCGCCGTGATGCTGCGCGCGCCCTTGTCGTGCAGGAAGTCCACCGCCATGGCCAGGGTGCCGCCGGTGGCGAGCATGGGGTCCAGGACGTAGCACTGCCGTCCGGACAGGTCGTCGGGCAGCCGGTTGGCGTAGGTGCGCGGCTGCAGGGTCTCCTCGTCGCGCAGCATGCCGAGGAACCCCACCTCGGCGGTCGGCAGCAGCCGGCTCATCCCGTCGAGCATGCCGAGGCCGGCGCGCAGGATCGGCACGACGATCGGCTTGGGCGAGGCCAGCCGGACACCCTCGGTGGTCGTGACCGGGGTCGTGACCTCGACGGTCTCGGTGGCCACGTCGCGGGTGGCCTCGTAGGCCAGCAGCGTGACGAGCTCCTCGACCAGCCTGCGGAAGGTGGGGGAGTCGGTGTTCACGTCCCGCAGCGTCGTCAGCTTGTGCGAGATCAGCGGGTGGTCGGCCACGTGGACGCGCATGCGTGCACGCTACCCACCCCCGGGTCGGTCGGGGTCAGCCGCGCCGGGGACTCACGCACGGTGCCCGGTTGGTGCCAGGATGCTCACGTGTCGTACTTCGCCGCCCTCCTGGTCCCCGCCGGTCGCTCCTGGACGTCCCGCGAGGCGGACCTGGAGGGGATGGAGAGCCTGGACGACCTGGTGGACACCGTTCGGGACCGCGTGGACGGCTCGACGGGCCTGGTCCTGCTCGAGCGCGAGGACGAGTGGTTCGCGCTGGTGCGGGTGGACGGCGAGGACGACGCCCGGGTGTTCGTCAGCGACCTGCCCGCGGCCCGCTCCAGCACCTACGGCCCGGTGTTCGCCGACCCGGACGTCTGGGCCGACGCCGGCTCGCTGCGCGCGGCCGGACTGGTCGGCCCCGGCTTCGAGGAGGCCTTCGGGGGCGGGGACGACTACGAGGAGCCGGCATCGGTGGCCGACGAGGACGGCCCCAAGCTGGCCGAGGTCCCCTGGGCCGGCGACCTGTCGCTGCTGGAGGACCTGGGCGTGGGCGGGGAGAGCCTCAAGGCCATCGTCGAGGCCGACGCCGACGACCCGGCCCGGGCCCTCGGCGAGCTCGGCGAGCGGGTCGGGTTCCTCGACCTGCTCGAGACCCTGCGCTGACCTGCTGCGTCCGGTGGGTGGCCGGTCCGGTGGGTGGCCGGTGCGTTGAGAGGCCAGGACGTGGTGGCCGGGAAACGAGGTTCCCGACGTGAGGCTCGCGACGTGAGGCCCCCGACGTGAGGCCGGCCGCGTGAGGCCCGGGACGCCGGCGGAGGTCGCGGCCATGGCGAGCGCCCTCGACCTGGCCGGGCAGTGCCTGCCGCACGGTGACGTGCCCGTGGGGGCGGTGGTGCTCGGCCTCGACGGCGAGGTGATCGGGACGGGGCGCAACCGGCGTGAGCAGACCGGCGACCCGACGGCGCACGCCGAGGTCGAGGCGCTGCGGTCGGCCGCCGGGTCGCTCGGCCAGGGCTGGCGCCTGCCCGGCGCGACGGTGGTCGTCACGCTCGAGCCGTGCGTGATGTGCACCGGGGCGCTGGCCGCGGCCCGGGTGGCCCGCTGCGTGTTCGGGGCCTGGGACGACAAGGCCGGGGCGTGCGGGTCCGTGTGGGACCTGGCCCGCGACCCGCTCGCGCTGCACCGCTTCGAGGTGGTCGGCGGGCTGGAGCAGGACCGCTGCGCCGACCTGCTCCGCACGTTCTTCCGCCAGCGCCGCTGAGGCGGGCCGGGGCGCTCCACCGGGGCGACGCGCCGCGGCCGTGCACCGGGTCGGCGGGCTGCGGCCGGGGCGGCGGCGCCGCAGCCGGACCGACCGGCGACACGACCGGCCGTCAGCGCGGTCCTACCCCGCCGACACCCCCTGTCGTGTCGCTCGTCGGTACGGCTCCCTGCCGCCGGGGGGCTGTGGCCGGGTCGGCGGGCCGCGGCCGTACCGACCAGCGACACGACCGGCCGCCACGGCGGTCCTGCCCCGCCGACACCCCCTGTCGTGTCGCTCGTCGGTACGGCCCCCTGCCGCCGGCGGACTGAGCGGAGCAGGATGGCCGCCATGTGCCGCAACATCACCGAGCTCCGCGGCCTAGAGCCGCCCGCGACGACCGACGAGGTGCGCGCCGCCGCCCTGCAGTACGTGCGCAAGGTCAGCGGGGTGCGCCAGCCCTCGCCGGCCGCGCTGGCTGCGTTCGAGGCCGCCGTCGACGAGGTCGCCCGGACCACTGCTGCCCTGCTGGAGCAGCTGCCCGCCCGCCGCCAGCCCCCGGCCACGGTGCCCCCGCTGCGCCGCCCCGAGGTCCGCGCCCGGCTCGGCCTGGGCGCCCCGCCGTCCTGAGGCGTCCGTCGGGCCCCGCCGCCCGCAGCAGAGGTCGAGCCACCCCCGTGGGCCTTGTACCCTTCTCGGCGGTGACGTGTCCGAGCGGCCTAAGGAGCACGCCTCGAAAGCGTGTGAGGGGGAGACTCCTCCGTGGGTTCAAATCCCACCGTCACCGCCACTGAGCAGGGAACCCCCCGCCGTCGGCCGGCTGCCGCGGTGGGGGAGACCACGACTGGTCTCATTTCCGGTCTCATTTGTGGTCCGTCCCCTCGATCTCGAGGCGGCCAGAGCCGTTCGCGCCGGGACTCTCGGGACTCCACAGCAGCGCCCCCACCCGCTCGGCGATGTCGCCGCGGATGGTGCCCGTCAGGTGCTGGTAGCGCAGCATCATGTCGGCCTTGGACCAGCCCATGATCCCCATAACAGCTCGGTCCGGGACCCCCAGCAGCAGGAGCACCGTCGCCGCTGAGTGCCGCGCGTCGTGCAGGCGAGCGTCACGGACGCCGGCATCCAGGAGGAGCCGCTTCCACTCCGTGTAGTCCGTCCGGGGGTTCAGCGGCTCGCCCAGAAGCGACGCGAACAGCCATCCGCCGTCAGTCCACAGCGAGCCGGCCCGCTCGCGCTCGACGAGCTGCGCCGCCTGGTGCTGACGCAGCAACAGGACGAGCTGCTCGGGCAGACCCATCGCACGCCGGCCCGCCGCCGACTTCGTTTCATCCGTGACACCGCGAACGGGGACGCGCTGCGGGCAGTAGCCGCCCTTCTTCTTCCCGCACGTCCCGTCGCATCCGTGCGTCCATCTCGGACGTGTTCGGCTGCGCCGGACGACCAGGGTGCCTGTGTCCAGGTCGACGTCACTCCACCGCAGCCCCAGCGCCTCACCCTGCCGGAGGCCGAGGGACAGGGCGATGGCCCACCGTGCGCTGTTGCGACGCTCACCCGCCGCCTTCAGCAGCCGCTGGATCTCGGCCACGGTGAAGGGCTCGATCTCGTGCTGCGGCTGCCGAGGAGGCCGGGCGATCGCGGCCGGGTTCCGCAGCAGGTGACCCCGACGCTGAGCCTCAGCGAGTGCGGTTCGAAGCGTGCGGTGGACGTGGTGGATCGTCGCCGGAGCCGAGCCGGCCAGGCTCATCTGCCGGTACAGCTGCTCGATGTGTTCGGGAGTCAGGTTCGCCAGAACGTGACGTCCGACGACCGGCACCAGGTGCACCCGCACGTCCACGTCGTAGCCGGCGTAGGTGCTGGCCCGGACCCGCGGCTGCGTGATGACGTGCAGCCAGTGGTCCAGCCACGACCCCACGGTCCACCGCTGTCCCGGGGCGGGGAGCTGACCGTGGGCGTCGCGCAGGTCCTTGAGCGCCTTGACCTTCGCGGCGACCGCGGCACGCGACTTCCCGCGGACGTGTCGCCGGTCCGGCCGCCCGTCCAGCCGAGTCCCGACGGTCACGCGTCCGTGCCACGACCCATCGGAGCCGAGGTAGACGCTGGCGTCGCCGTTGGCCGTCCTGGTGTTCTTCACCCGTGCCATGACGTCACCCGTCAGAAGGAGCGAGCGGGTGCCGTCCACGCAGCTGGTCCAGATACGCGATCAGCGCGTCGTGCGGGATCCGACGGAGCCGCCCGATGTGGACACTCTCTACCTCCCCGTCGAGCACCAACCCGTACATCGTCGATCGACCGACGCCCAACCGTTCCGCCGCCTCTTCGATTGTGAGCAGCAGGCGAGGGGGCGACGTCTCCGGCGTAGCCGTCGTTGTCAGCATGTGAGCCCTCCGTGAGTAGAAGCCTGGCCACCACGATCGCGGCGACCCCCATTGCCTTGCGGGTTATCCACAGCCCTGCCGGGTGGCCCGGTCGATCCGGGTCCGGTGCTGGCCGTCAACTGCTTCGCGGACTCGTACTGCGCCCGCCACCGGTTCCGTTCCTGCACGGCGGCGAGGATCGCCCCGGCGTAGTCGGCCTCGGGCATCGGGACGTCCTCCCACGTGAACCGGGGGGATCCGTCGTCGAGGACGTGGTCGACGCCCATCCGGTCCACGTCGGGAGTCTCGATTCCGGCGGCGAGGAGCGTCTCCCGGACGACGGTGGCGCGGTCGGCGCGGTGCTCGGCGAGGGTCTTGCCGGACCACTGCTTAGAGACCTGAACACGGCGGCCGCCGTAGCCGAGGTTGTCCCGCTCGTGGGCCCGCTTCTCACACCGCCCGGGTTCAAGACCGGGCAGGCAGTCCTTCGGCTGCACGCCGTACCGGAGCCAGTTGCTGCACTCCGGACTGCAGGGCAGCCACCGGACCTCCTCGTGCAACCGGTCCACATGGGCCTCGTACGCGGCGCGCCGAGCGGCTGCGCGGGCCCGCTGGCGGGCGGACCGGGCGTCCCAATCGTCGGGGTGGCCGACGTGGTCAGCGGCCGGGTCGTCCAGATCCTCCGACGTGAACGTCTCCGCGAGGCTCTTCGTGAGGTACTTCGTCAGGTACCGGATCGTCCGGTCGGCGTCCTCGGAGGTGCCGAGGATGCCCTTGACGTCGGTCTGCTGCCCGAACCGCATCGTGTGCGCGGCCGGTTGAGCGGGGTTGGCGTCGAGCTGGGCGTCGAGGTCGTCCATCGCCTCCTCCCACGTCGGGAGCGGCATGCCGGTCTGGGGGTCACGGTAGGCGCCGTCGGACCAGGTCGGGGTCTCGGTGGTGGTCTCGTCGTAGACGACGTGGTCGAAGGCGGGCCACCACACCTGCACGTAGGTCGCCTTGGTCACCTCGCGGAGCACCTGGCGGGGGATGGCACCGCGGATGGCGACGTGCACATGCGGCGCCAACCGCTTCTGAGGCTCGATCGCGGCGAAGTACTGGGCCCTGTAGCCGGCGCAGCGGCGGAGGTTCTGAACCCACCGCGCGAACAACCGGGGCAGGAAGATCGCGTCGAGCGCGGCCCGCCGGTAGTCGTAGGCGGCCGGGTTGACGGGGGTGCCGGTGCCGGGCGTGATCCGCCCGTACGACGGCAGGGTCAGGGTGACGAACATGCTCGGTCGGTAGACCTGGCCGCGGTTGCCGGTGAAGGTGCGGCCCACCGTGCGGTTCTCCTGCGGCACCCGCGGCAGAGCCGACACATCGTCACGCCGGCGGGTCGATCGCACCCGACGATCACCGTCAGAGTCGCCGAGCTCGGCGTCAACCCCTTCCTCATCGACCGGCGCCGGATCCACCGGTGAGTCCTCGAGATCAGGTTCCGGTTCGTCCTCGCGGTGCCAGCCCTCGCGGCACTGCTGTTGCCGCACCTTCCGCGCCTTGGCCGCGCACGGTGGGCAGACCCGTTCCCGGGTGGACTTGCAGGGGATCGGGACCCTGGTCGTGTCCCCGGTCTCGTGGTCCACGACCAGCCGAAGGAGGGGCCGGACGCAGACGCCCGCGTGCTCGGCCCAGGTGCGGACCATCTGCCCCTCCACGCGCAGGGTCGGGTCGTCGACGACGCGCTGTTCTCCGGTGGTCCACCGGGTGCCGGCCTTGTCGACCAGGCCGCGGTCGAGGACGGCAGTCACGTCGCCACCGCCTTGCGCTGCGGCGGCCGGGCTCGGTCGGCGTCCTGGCCGCGGCCCGCCCCGAGCGGTTCGTCGCCCAGCTCCGTGAGCAGGCTCAGGAGGTCGGGGGTTTCGACGCCGTCGCGGAAGCTGCCGGCCCAGAACCCGGCCGATGCGTAGGACGCCTTGGCGTAGTGCCGGCAGCAACCCCGCACCGGGCAGGCCTTGCAGAGCTGCGCCATCGCCTCTCGAACTCCGTCCGGGACTCGGTGCGCGTCCTCCGTCCAGGGCAGATCCGGTCGCCGGGCACACGCAGCGCGCGTCATCCACTGGTGGTCCAGCCCGGCCAGCGTCTCCGGGGTGACGGTCCGCGCGTGGCTGTTCACGAGCGCGCCACCGAACCGGTGTCCACGCCCGGACGGCTGGTGGTGCTGGCCCAGCCAGGCGTAGCGTCAGGCCCCGGGTCGAGTTCCCCCACTCGGCCCTGCTGCCCGTCCTCGCCTGGCTTGCCGGAGAGCCCTTCACCCCCACCGATCCCCCCATCGGTCGAAGGGCCCGCGAAGACGGGCAGCCTTGCGTCCGCAAGGGCGGGGTAGGCGCGGCCGAGCTCCTCGATGGTGTCGTCGGGGACGTACACCGCCCGGGCCCGCTGGGGGTCGGGGATGCCGTCGAGGCGGACGAAGCACACGCCGGGGGTGGCGAGGGGAATGCGGTCGCAGACGGCGCCGCGGTGCAGGGCCCCGTCGCCGAGCACCATGTCGACCTGGATCGGCTCGTCCAACCGGAACGCCACCCGCACGGCGTGCAGGCCCCGCCATCGGACGACCTCCTTGGACGGGTCGACCGTCGTGGTGATGACCGTGAACCCCACTGCCCGGCCACGGGACAGCAGGGCACCGAGGGCGGCCTCGACCCGCCGCGTCGTCTTGCTGTCGGCCAGAGCGGTAAGGGTCGCGAGCTCGTCAACCACCACCACCCGATGCGGCGACGACAACGACGGGACGTGCTGACGAGTGGTGCCCGCCAAAGAGGCGGCGCGCTGGTCGAGCTCGACGACCAGGGACTCCAGGGCGTCGGCCATGTCGTCGATGCGGTCGACGACGTGGGCGAGGGGTCGGGCGGGGGTGGCTTCCATGCCGCCCTTGGGGTCCAACCACGTCACCCGCACCAGGCCCGCATGAATCGCCGTGGAGAGGCCGGCGACGATCGCCCACAGCAGCGACGACTTCCCCGACCCGGTCGTGCCGGCGATGAGGACGTGCGCCCCCCGCAGCCGTAGTCGCCAGGAGGCGCCGTCCTCGAGCACCCCCACCGACAGTCCACCCAGCCCCGCGAGCACCGACCCCGGGCCGGTCAGCTGGGGGACGCGGCCGAGGACGAGGGGGCGGGCGAGGGTGTCGGTGCGGGTGATGTCCAGCCACACCCACCCCGGACCCGCCGGTCGCACCCTGACCGCCAGGGCCCGCCACGCGTGAGCGAGGGAGTCGCACACCGCGGCGACGGTGTCCGGCGAGACGCCCGCGGGCAACGCGATCAGGAGGTGATCGGTGGGGCCGGTGAAGCGGACCCGCTTGAGTCGGGCGACCTCGACTGACTGACCTTCCTGCCGCAGCGCCCGAGGGGTGTCGGCCCAGGTGAGGGTCAGGGCGTGGCCAACGCCCGGGTCGTCCCGACGGTCGGTGACGTACAGGCGATGCCGCAACGCCAACGTCCTCCACGACGGGGCGTAGAGGTACCGCCGGCGCCACCAGCAGCCCCACCAGCGTCCGACGGCCCACTCGTACGACCGGCGCGCCCGCCACCGCCACAGCGCCAGTAACAGGCCGCACAGAACGGCCACGGCAGCCACCCTGGCCTGCATCTGCCAGGGCGCGGACAGGCCCCATATGTACGCCCCGGTACTCAGCAGAACCACGCCGACGAGAGTCCGGACGGGGCGCCGCGTTGCGTCGGCCAGAACGAGCCGTAGAACCCAGCAGCCGCGCCGGCACATCGCGACCAGTAGTCCGGAGGACCCCCAGAAGCGGCGTGAGTGGCCCTGACCGGCGCGGACCTTCGGGCCCTCCGTGGTCCCCAGTGGGGTGGGCGCGGTGAACATCAGTCGCCGTGGGTCGAGCGTGCGACCCGCAGCACCTCGTGACCGACGTTCTCGACCAGTCCGAACGCCCGCAGCAGATCCGCTCGGAGTTCGTCGTCGGGGTAGTCCCGGATCCGGGCGATGAGGTCAGCGAGCTCGTCCAGCACCCGTGCGATGTCCGCGGAGGTCTTGATGACGTGGTCCCACACCTCGTCGCCGTTGCCGACGCCGAGAGCACGGGCCCAAACCACGACGTCCACCCGGCCAGAGGGCACGCCTGCGCCGTGGGTGGAAGTGATGCCGGCGGTCATGTCAGGCCGCCTCGGACGAGCTGGTGCTGCTCGACGTGGCTGACGGGCGGCGGCCGGATCCCGGCACGGGGGCGCTGATGGTCTCCGCGGACCAGTACTCGACCAGCCCGCCCGTGTTCTTATTGATCCGGACTTCGACCTTCAGACCCTCGAACGTGATCGGGCCCAACGCGGTGACGTCGGGCCGGTCGTAGGCCGGGACCGTGATCGAGGCGATGACGCTGCTGGTCCGGCCGTACTGGACCTGCTGGTACATCACCTCCACGCCCCACACCGGCATCCCGGTGTCGCCGTCCCGCGTCTGGACCTCGGACTGCGCGCGACCACCGCCAGCGGTCTCGACCCAGTCGAACTTCGCGTCGACCACCCCCGTGGCCACCATCGGCTGCTTGCTGCTGTCCACCACGTATGCAGGCATCGCCCGCTCCTCTCCTATTCGGACCGGGATTGGCCCGAATCCAGAGGACCGCAGACAAATGGGACGTCGACACCCTGTGGACGGACGCCTGAGGACGTCCTGGGGGTGGTAAAAACGTCCCATCGCGTCCCGGAGGGGTCGACATGAGCAATGAGCGCCTACGCGCCGCCATAACGGCCGGCGGTCAGTCCGTGATGCAGGTCGCCGAACACATCGGCGTGGACCGAAAGACTGTGGAGCGCTGGGTCACGTCTGGGCGAACGCCTCACCGAGCTCATCGCGTCGCGGTCGCGCAACTGCTCGGGGAGGACGACGCCTTTCTGTGGCCCGACACGGCGACAGACGCCCGGGCCGTGTCGGCGAGCCAGGCTGAGCTCGTCGAGATCTATCCCAACCGCGGATCGGTCAGCATCGACACCTGGTGCTCCCTTCTCGACCATGCCGCAGAAGCGATCGACCTTCTCGCCTTCGCCGGCAGCTTCCTGCACGACGCTGTCCCCGACTTCGACGAACGTCTCCTTGCCGCGGCCCGTCGAGGAGTGCGGGTGCGCCTGCTCTTCGGTGACCCCCAAGGTAAGGCGGCGCTGCGGCGAGGCGAGGAGGAGGGCATCGGCGACCTGCTGAGCGCCCGGTGCCGCCTGACGTGGAACTACCTCAGCCCGCTCCTCGGTGCCCAAGGCGTAGAGGCACGACAGCACGACACGACGCTGTACGCCTCGACGTTCCGGTTCGACGACACCCTGCTGGCCAACACGCACACCTACGGCACAGCAGCCAGCCATTCGCCCGTGCTCCACCTACGTCGCGTCATGGGTGGCCGGCTCTTCGCCACCTACATGACGTCCTACGAGCGCGTCTGGGACCGGTCCGTCGTAGCCTGCTGACCATGGCCCGCAAGGACTACATCGACGACCCTGACGCTCCGCCGGCCAACAGCGTCGTGCCCTCTGTCGTTGCCGCAGTCGTCAATGACCGCGGCCAGCTGCTCCTAATTCACAAGACCGACAACGATCTCTGGGCACTGCCCGGCGGCGGACATGAGATCGGTGAGTCCATCGCCGACACCGTCGTCCGCGAGGTCAAAGAAGAGACCGGTTACGACGTGGCGGTCACCGACATCAGCGGGACCTACACCAACCCCCGACATGTCATGGCCTATGACGACGGAGAAGTACGACAACAGTTCTCAATCTGCTTTCGTGCGCGCCTCACCGGCGGAGGCCTGCGAACGAGCAACGAGTCCAAGGCCGTCGAATGGGTCGACCCGTCCACCGTCGACGCACTGCCTATGCATCCCTCGATGCGAGAACGAATTCAGCACGCTCTAGCCGTCGACGCCCGACCGCACATCGGCTGAGCGCAGCCGCGCCTGCACCCGCAGCACCGACGCCTGCATCCCGGCCCGCGAGCGGAGAACCGCCCTGTGGACCGCGTCCTCCTCGGGGTAGCGATGGAGGATCTCCGTCATGCGCGCCTCGACGGTGACCTCCCTACCGTCTGGGCTAGTCGTCAAGTCGCAGAGGTTCAGGACGTCGAGTTCCTGAGTGTCCGCCGCGGGCATCAGCGCGAGCTCGGCCGCGAGACCGCGTTCCTCGGCCTCAACCGCGGCGCCTGAGTGGTGAGCCACTAGGCCGATGACGCTCGGGTCCCACCCGCGCCGGGACAGCCACCGGGCCCCGTCCAGCGGATGGAACCCGGACGCCAGAACTCCCTCGCTGTAGCCGATGTCATGCAACCAGGCAGCCTCCGCGACGCAGATCCTCAGACCCAACTTGTCTACAAGCCGCTCGGCCTTAGCGCCGACGGAACGGACATGCACGAGACGGCTCCCCATGCCCGCCAGGCACGCCTCCGCAATGGCTCGGGCCTCATCAAGCCGACCGTGTGTCACGTCTCGAAGGTAACGCCAAGCCTCGCGCCCCGCGGCAGGCACCGCGACGACGTGGTGGCTGCGCCCCCACACCCCCGGCCTCCCCTCGGGGACGCGTGGGGTTCTGAGGGCGGTGATGCCCTCGCGTCGACGACCGCGGGGGGCTGCCACCCACGGGGCCCGAGCGCAAGGCCAAGCCGCTGCGCGTTAGCTTCGCGAGCCCTGCGCTCAGGCCCCGTGGCCAGCACATCGGAGACCGCCGACGCGAGGGGATAACCACCAAGGCCCAATGTTCTGAGTCATGAGCGCCGCGAGGACGGACAGTCGCAGTTGCCGGCACTGTGCAGTGTCTCAACTGCCCAGCGGCTCCCCTCATACATAGGAAGTGAGCGCGCCTCGTTGCAGGACCAGAAAGCACCCTCAAGCACCTCTTCCAAGAACGGCATCCCACCCATCTCAGCGGATACTGACGTCCACCAAAAATGGACATCCGACGGGTCCTCTTCCGCCGCATGGGCGCCGACGTACCTGACCGAGCTGGGGTCTATTTCGAGGCCCATCTCTTCCTTCGCCTCGCGTCTCAGGGTCGCGATCGGGCTCACGTCGGAACTCTCGCGATGCCCGCCGAGCGGCTGCCATTGATCAGGTCTGGCTTCAGTCCGAACGAGGAAGAATGCGCGGTCCGTCCTAGGGAACACAAAACACGACGACCACTCTGGTCGCTCATTTAGTTCAATGTTGTCTATGGTCCTCTGATCGGGCGTCGGGGACGGATTCTCAACTCGAAGACCGCCTTTGCCGTGCATCAGAACGCTAGAACTTTGTCCTGGGGACTGGAGTGTCGCGACTAGTGACACGCTCCGAGTCGCGGGGAGCGAAGCGTGGAAAACATTCTCGTCGATCTTGTAAACCCCAGTCGTCGAGTCCCGGACGACGACCTCAGCATGCGATAGCGAAATTCGCTCATGGGCTAGCTCAAGAGCGCTCGTGGCCCCAGGGACGTTGCCCGGCGTGGTGTACAGCGCATAGGGCCCCTGCTGGTCGCGGGTCGCCGTGTACGTGCGCTCCTCAAGCTGGCCCGACAAGATACGTGACAGGAGCGGCCACCCGTGTGCGTGGACAAGCTGGCCCTCCACGTTGTTCGCTCGCAGCGTTCGATAGCAGGAGACTGGTTCCGGCCAATGGTGAAGGCGAACGGTCCAAGGATGCACCGCGTCTATTCGGAGACGTCGGACGAGAAACCCATAGGGATGTACGTACACCCGCTGCTGCTGCTCTTGCAGAGCCTGGACGTCGCCTAGTGTTTTCGTCGCTAGCCAATCAAGAATGTCGACGTCAGACATAATTGTGACTCCGCGCCATGTATGTCGCTACATCTCGCGCCTTGTCTTGTTCCAACGGTAGGCCCAGATCGCTGAAGAACGCGAGTATGGAAGTGAGGGTTTCCTCCGAGGGTTCCGGCAGATCGGCCACCCGTAGGCCAGGGAGCATAGGCTTAATGGTCCTGCCGCCCGAGTACGTCGAGTACATCTCGTCCCTCCACTGTTGGTACAACTCAGACTCTCTTCCGATCGCTAGGCACGAGTCGCCCCGGTTCTGGCCAGTCACGAGGATTACGCGGTCGCTGACGTCGATGCTAAGGAGCCACAGTGATGGGGAAAGGGAGAACTCGATCTCGAGTCTTGGCGCCTCGTTCTTGTACACCGCTGCTGCGAGAATCGACGAGTAGATCTCCGTCCGGGCCCGCTCGGGCGTCCAGCCGGCGCTGGCCCTGTTATTGCGAAAATCTGCGTACGCCTTCATCACCCAATCGTTAGTCGGGTCGAGAGTGGCAATCGTGATGCGTATCGTCGTACCGCGCCTCAGTGCGTTGTCCCGCAACGCCGGGAGGGTCACACGGGAAAAGTAGCTACCGGTTCTTGTCCTCACTTGCCACGAATCGGACGTCCGTGCGTTCTCAAGGAGAACCTCTTCTATGTGTCGGCTAGGGACCACCTCAAGTGGTTTGGCCTCCGCCGGAGGAGACAGGTAGGGTAAAGAATTCCAACCACAAGAGAAGTGATCGCGGCTGCGGTAAGACTATCGACGACTGCTGCGGCCGTGATCTGCAAGGCCGGAGCGTCTTTCCCAGCGGGCAGCAGCCAGAACCGCGACAGCAGTAGCACTGCGACCACGACAGATATGGAGACGAAGAACCAGCGGCGTACGGACTTGAATCTCGCGGGATGCACAACGTGAGTGTGGCAGTAGGCGGCTGCCGGGGACGGGTTACAGCGCGCACCGGTCGTCGGACAAGCTGGCAACCACGCCGCACCTCCCGCGTGGCAAGCAGGTGTCGACGCCCGTTGCGTCCCCGCGGCCTCCTCACCGGGGTGCCTGCGGAGCGCTCCCGCATGCTGTCCCCAGAGCCGGACGCATGACCCGGGCATGAGCCCTGCCAAGGCCTTCCCTGTCGCCGGGCACGCTCTGCCCCCTCGCGCCGAGTCCGGCAACAGAGGGGAAGGTCCCCGTTCGCGGGACGGCATCAGCGTCCGGTGACCGGTGATGCCGACCTCGGCACGATCCGAGTACAACCACCTGCATCGACACAAGATTGCTCTGTTGGCCTCTTGGAGATCAAGGACCGCGCTGCGCGCGGTCATGGCGGCTTGCGCCTGCGGCGCAAGCGCCGTTCGCACCGCCCTGAGCTAGACCGATGCGCTCAGACGTACGGGCACCATCGCAACTCCCTGTGTCCTGAACGCGTCAGGTCTGCAGCCCGATTTCGATCTTGTTCGCGACCGCAGTCCAGAGGTCGACCTCAATCTCAGGCGATTCGATGCTGACCACTAGCGCATAGGGCACTCCCAACGCGCTCTGGTCCTTCTTTCCGTTGGTTTTCCACCACCCGGCGACGGGGTAGACGGCTACGGCGCCCTTGTTGGCAAGTCGCGCCGCTGGCCCTTCCCATATGTCGGTGTGCAGGGATCCAGATGACTGCTGCTGTCTGCTTCCGAACCACCAGCCCTCTTCGGTGTCCAATGAGACGGGCTTTTCGCCAGGAAGCCTCGCCTGGGTATTGATCCGTTTGCGGAAGCCATCCAAGCTGTCTTCTGGTCGTCGTGTGGCGAACCGGAGCCCGTGGGACGGATAGACGTAGCGACCCGTCCAGCCGCGGCTCGAAGGGTTGGGCTCGATAAAGTACGAAAGAGTGACCCTCATCCGTACCTCGGCGTCACCCAACGCTTCAAGCTCATCAATCGGCCAGGGAAGGGCGTGAACGTTCATCTCATGTGCCTTACCTGTGGCCCGATCCCCTTCCCTGACATAAGGGTGGATTTCCGACTCCGCGATGAGGGTTAGCGCGTCGGAGGCGCTGTAGAGCGCTCGAGCCTTGTCGGGCACCCCCATCCCGTACCGCCGAAGTAGGTTGACCCGCTCGCCCTTGTTGGTGCGCTCGAATCTCCGCAGCATCGCTGGCGTCCACTCAGCCGAATGGACGATCAGCGCGCGGACAGTCTCGGGTCGAAGACTTGGATACTCACTGATGATAGTTGCAGCCAATTCAGAGACCTGAGCGGTGGCTGCTGATGTGTCCCGCGTCGTACCGAACAAACCTTCGCCGGGTCTTTGCAGGCGAGTGGTCAGCAATGCCAGGCTAGCAGGCGTGTCGACGCTCTTGCCCCCTGGAGACCGAGCCGCATTCCCCCCTTCCGCCACAACATCGGGCTTGAAGGGCCATTTCTGCTGGTCAAAGAGAACGGAGGTTCGACTAGTTGGACTGAGCTCACCGCGACTAGCGATTGGAGAGTAGGTAGCAAAGCCAGCAGCCGCCCCTTCCATGCTGTCCTTCTCGGTGTAAGCGCCGACGCAGATTGCATTCCAGGCATGCGCGGGGTCCTCTACGGGCTCGAGATCAGACCGAGCTAGGTGGTCGCCATCGGCGTCAACGTCGCGAATGTTTCCTGCGGACACGACGAAGAGCCGCGGGGTCCGAGGCTCGTCCCTGTCGAGGTAGGTGAATTCGGGGTCAGTGTCATCAATGGACCGACCAAACGCTAGGGCATCTATTGAAGCGGACCACGATGTCGGTCGGCCTGGTTGCGTTTGGGCGACTGGCGCGTCCATAGGCCGCGGCGACGTGACCGCGAGCATGAACACACGCTGGCGGCTCGGAGCCTGAATTTCAGGTCGATCGATGGAGCGGGCAGTGAGCGCACCGTATAAGTCGCGTTCGTTCTCTCCCCTGTCCGGCAAGAACTTGACCGACTCTAGGCGATGCCGAAGCTGCACTCGATGAGTCGACGAGATCGCGGCGTCAAGATCGCCATAAAGCGCCAAGCCGGCCATCTCTGTCCCGTGCCCCCAGACGGGTGGCTTCGCCCACGAGATTTCTGCAACGTGAGCGTCATCCACTGACAATGAATCCTGGAGAAGTGGATGGTTTGCTTGTACACCGGTATCGAGCAAGCAGACGGCCGGAGCGAGCGGACTGGCGACCAGTACGCGGGCCTGGAGTTCGTAGGCCCAGTCGGCCTGCTCTAGCGGGGTCAGGTCTGGGAGAAAGCTGGCCAAGTCATGTGGGCGACGGAGTTCCGCGATGTCGTCAAGCCAGTCGAAGGCCCCAGCGAGTTCATCGACGGTTGCTCGCACCAGGATGACGGTTCTGTCACCGAAGCCAAGGAAATGGCGACTGACTTTCAGCCCCGCGCCCGATACGTGGGCCTTGAATCGATCGACTTCCCGCCCGTCTCGCTGGCGCAGCCAGACTTCCCACCAGTGGGCTAGGTCATCGTTGTCGGGGAAAAGCGAATCCGAATCCGTCCACAAGTCACGGATTGTGGCTCGACGTATGGACGCAATGCCTTCGATTAGTTCGGCGTGCTTGGCCTTCTCCTTGTTCGCAGATTCGAGATACTTCTCAAGGCGACTAACAAAGTACTTCTTCTGACCGAAAGGAACAAAGACTGTCGCGACCTGACGGGTCCCAGTCTCCGTAGGAGTCATTTTGACTGCTATGAGTTCAGGTCTTCCCGTCGAACCCTGAGGGTCCAAACTCTCAAGAGCTAGCTCGAGCCCTGGGAATGAGATGAAGGATATGTACGCTCCCTCTTCCTCGTCCTCGACGTCCTCGGCCGCAGCCATGGCCACGTCAAGTTCCTGAACTAGCCTCCTCCCATGCCGAGTCCGGTCGCCAAAGAACGCGTTGGCGTTATCAGAACCACCCCCAGCGCCACTAAGGGTGAAGGTTTCCGGTGTCGCCGGATTGGGCACAAATAAGTGACCCCGATCCCTGTCCCCCATGACGACTAGTGTCGCTGTCCAGGCCCGACGTACAAGGCGCGCCGATCATCGAGTGCAGAGACAAGGTCCGCAGTTCGAACTTGCGTGCGGCCCGCAAGGACCGTCTGCTTTGCGGCACTGTCCGAGGCGACCGCAATCTCTGCGTGACTCATCCCTTGGGTCGCCTGTATCACCCGCTCCCAACTAATGGAACTGTGTCGAAGAAGCGACAGGCGGTTCTGAATAATCGCCCGCGCATGAGCCCCGTCAGGTAGCGGAAAATGGACGACGCTATCGAAGCGGCGAAAGACCGCGCCGTCCAGTAGCTGCGGATGGTTGGTGGCCGCGACGACAACGCTGTCTGATTCATCCGCGTCAAGGAACTGAAGGAACGAGTTCAGTACCCGGCGAATCTCACCGATGTCGTTCGACGCGCCCCGGTCGCTAGCAAGCGCATCGACCTCGTCAAATAGGTAAACGCCCCGGGTATCGCTTAGCGCGTCAAAAATGATGCGCAACTTGGCCGCCGTTTCACCCATGAACTTGGTGATCACTGCGTCTAGTCGTATCGCGAGTAGCGGCAGGCCCAGTTCGCCCGCAATCACGGAAGCCGTCGTGGTTTTGCCCGTGCCTGGCGGGCCGACCAGCAGCAACTTCTTGGCCGGACGAAGGCCATATAGCGCCAAGACGTCTCGCTGGCGCTGCTCGAGCACAACTTGGTGCAATTTGTGCTCAACATCGTCAGAGAGAACCAGATCAGACAGTCGTGCGGCCGGGTAGGAGACCGACACCAGGGACGCCAACTCACCGCGGGGTCGCGACACAGGGACGACGGATGCGATGTGAGTGTTTGCGGGTGTCCGCTTCCGCAGGCCGTCCACCATGTCTCGCAGGTCCTGGGCAAACTTCTGTTGCCCGGACCGCGCCGCCTTGGCCGCCACCTGCATCGCCACGGAATAAAATTGACTGTCGTCGCCCTCAGCATGACTCATCACGAGGGCCTTGAGCTGGTCGTTGGTAGCCACACAGCCTCCCCCTGATCGCGGCTGGTAGGGGTCCAGCCTGTGCCGTGCATGCTACGCGCGGGCTGGAGGCTCGGACGAACCGCAGGCGCCAGTTGGCAACATTGCCGTGCTCTACGCACAGGGTGAGCATCTGACACCCCTTCGCGGGGGGAACGCCCCAACTCAGGAGCCGTTGACGTGGCGACCTCCTTCCCGGGGCTCCGCCCCCAACCCCCGGGCCTCGGCTCCGGGATGCACGGATGGGCACCAGGGTGGTGACCCCGTCGCGCCGACCAGCCACAGGCCAGCCACCCCGGCGCCGGCCTGTCCAGGACCTGCGGCCGCTACGCGGTGACTGCGTCATCCTGGACAGACCACCACCGGGCTGGCTCACGGCCCAGCTGGCCGGCGCGACGGGATCACCACCACACCACCAGAGTTGGGGTCAGACCCCATACCCCTCAAGTGCCTCCCGTGGTCGCTCGACGAAGACGATCTCGGCGTTGAGGGTCGTTGGCTCGGCGGTGCGGCCCGCGTAGTACGCGACTTCATGGACGACGTCGACGACCAGGCGGCCACGGTCGTCCCGGCGCTTCTCACTGACGGCGCGAACGTCGAAGACCCACTCCGTGGCCTGCAGGACCACCACCCGCTCACCTCGGACCGGGCCTGGGTAGTCGGCTAGGCGATGGCCTGACGGGTCTCTGGTGGCCGTATGGGCACGACGAGCGAGCCGTCGGAGGCCACCTTCGGGTACACCGGCTCGGTCACCATGCCGCGACCGTACGACGAGGCCCGGACAGAGACCAGGGAACGAGTCCGGCCGCTTGAGGGCCGTCATGCGTCGAGCTGGAGCCGGTGGGCAGTGGTGGTCGGGTGATGCTGATGAGGACGTCGGACCAGTAGGGGTCGTTGAGGACGTCGGGTACGTACTCGACGGTCTTGCCGGTCCGGGGCGCGTGGATCATGCCGCCGCGGCCGTCGAAGAGACCGTCGTGGCTCACCCGGGACCCGCCGGCGGTGGCGAACGACAGGATGTCGCCGGCGCGGGCCTCCGAGGCCAGGATAGGTGTCGACATAGCTTCGATGGCGGCGGAGGAGTGCGGGAGCGCGATGCCGGCGGCCTGGTACCAGGCGTGAAGGATCAGTCCGGAGCAGTCAAACCCGACGATGCCGGCGCCTTGGGCGAAGCCTTCGCTGGGGCCGCTGGTGCTGCCGCCGCCCCAAGAGTACGGAGTGCCGATCCAGGACGCGGCGACGTTTACGGCGACCTCACCACTGTCAGCGCCCGGCAGGGCAGTGAAGTCGGCGGGAACGCCCCGGTCTTCGCAGCGCTGGTTGGCGCTGGCGTAGGTCTGCTCGAGGCCGCCGGCGCCTGATGCATCAGCGGCACCGGCGGGCGGGGTGGACTCGGCAGAGAGAGCGGTGAGGAGCTCGTCGGCGAGGGACTCCCACTGGGCGTAGGCGTTGGGGAACGCGGAGCGCTGGACGCGTTGCGCGGCAACGGTCAGCGGCAGCTGCTCCCAGCCGGGGATCTCGAGGAGGGTGTCGTAGAACTTTCCGGCGGCGTAGACGGGGTCCATGAGCTCGTCGAGGGTTCCCCACCAGGGGTACTGCTGCTGGAACACGTTGACGGAGCCGTGGTCACGCCAACGGCGTCGTGAGGGTAGGCAAGGGACCGGGAGACGCCGCGCTGGTCCGGGCGGAGGTCGCCGGTGCCGTCGTTGGCGTAGTTGCGGAACTTCGACTCCTGCGCCGCGACGGCTAGGGCGACCCGGATGGCCTGGTCCGGCAGGGCACGCTGTCGGCCGACCTGGACGATGGTGGCGGCGTGGGCGAACTGGGTGTCGTCGAGGCCTTCGACGTCGAGGCCGGTGGGGTTGACGATGACGGTGCAGTCGCCGCGGGTGTCGGTCTGCTCGGTCTCGACGGTGACGCTGAGGACGAGCAGCGTGGCCAACCCCGCGATCGCGAGTTGTACGCCGATGACGACGGCGATGATCTTTCCCCAGGGCAGGGACGCCGCAGCGTGAATGGCCAGCGTGTGCCACATCAGGGCACGTCCGAGGTATCGGCCTCGAGCACGGGCTGCAGATCGGCGAGCAGCCATCGGTCCTGCTCGAGCACGAGGATGGCGGCTAGCCGGGTGCCGTCCTCGAGCTGGACGTCGACGAGGGCTTGGCCGTCGGCCTCACTGCGAAGGACTACCCGTTCGGGGAGGGCGGAGGGGACGCGGGTGGCGTCGATTGTGGCGGCGGTCTCCTGGTACTCGAAGGTGGCGAGGGTGCGGAGTTCCTCAGTCCGAGTCTGGTCGTCGGGTGACTGCCAGGCGAGCACGGCGCGTTCGGCCACGGTGATGACGTTCGCCGTCGGCTCACCGGCTGGGCTCGCAGTGGAGACCACGACCACCTCCGGTGGCAGCAGCTGCGACGTGTCGCCGACTACTGGGGCGTCACTGGGGATCACCGCGTCGGGCGATAAGACGCGAGCCGTTGCCGATAGAACCAGGGGCGGCTCAGGGCGCGCGTTCTCCTCTGTTGCGGCGGTACCCGTGAGCCTCGTGACAACGACCACGGTCCCGACGATCAGAACGAGCACTGCTGCGGCCACGAAGCGGCCGGGGCGAGTCATGGCAAGCCCTCCTTGCGGGAGGTGACGACATCGCCGGGCACTACCTCGGAGGGGCGGGTCCCAGGTGCGGCGCCGGTGGGGTCGTAGTGGTCGACGACGGGCCCGTCGAGGGTGTGGATGACGGTGACGGTCTCGCCGTCCACGACGACGGCATCGAAGTCACGCATGGGCGTGGTCTCTGGCCGACCCAGCGACTCCGTCTGAGCTTCGTCAGCCGTGACTGTCGGAGCGGTGCTGGTGCTGTAGCGGGGTGACTGGGCGGGCATGGTTGCGGCGGCATGGGCGCCAGTCGACGGGGGGATCTGTGGGGCCAGGTCCGCCGGGCTGGTGTCGGTGCGGCCGGCGGGGCCGCGAGGGGCGGGCAGCGCTGGCATGTGGGGCCCGCCGATCGCAGCAGGCGCGGGCGCGCCGTCGAGCTCCGCGGGCGGTCCGGTCCGCGGTCGGTACTCCGGTGTGGGTGGTGCGGCGGTCGCGAAGTGCTCGGGGCGGATGGTGTCCGGGCCGATCCGGTAGGGCTCCGACGCGGTCTGAGTCTTCGCGTCGTCGTCCTTCTCGCTGAGCTTTGTGGCGAGGAGGGCGCCGGCGGCGACTTTCGCAGTCCCGCCGGCGAAGCGGGCCGCGCTGCCGGCCAGGTCGGTGGCGCCCTTCTTGTACTTCCGGTACTCGGCGGTGCTGGTCTTCACGGCGTCGTTGCCGCGGACCATCGTGGTGAGGCGCCGGTAGGGGCTGAGGACTATCCACATGGCGATGCCGACGATGAAGGCGAGCAAGATGCCGAGCAGGGCGGGGATGCCGGAGTCAGCGGACAGGAACACCCCGTAGAGGAACGCGGTGACGGCGGCCCCGACAGCGAACACGACGCTGTTGATGAGGGCCGCGGCGACCAGGCTGGCGAGACTGCGCAGGGTTCCCTTGAGCAGGAGCGCGACGAGCGCCACCAGGGGCAGGAACATCACGACGAGCCGGATGATCAGATAGCTCATGGCCACGAGCAGCAGGCTCATGAGCAGGAACGGCAGGATCCCGACCAGCGCCAGCGCCACCAGCGCGTGGCCGACCCGGTCGAGGCTGCGGGCCCCGGTGAGGTACTCGTAGGCGTCGGGGTCGCTCGCCCGGACGGCGTCTGCGGCTTCCCTCCACTGCTGTCGCTTGGCGTCGATGAGGTCCGCGCCGGCGCCGTCGGGGTCGTTGCGGACGAGCTCGGTCTCCGCCCAGGAGAGGGTGGAGGCCTGGTAGAGCTCGGGGCCGTACTGCCGGGCGGTCGGGGAGGAGGAGTCACCGAGGGTCCCCGCGACCCACCGGTCGAAGAGGATCGCGTCGACCAGCGGGGCGACGGTCGCGGCGGCGGGGTCGGCGTCGTCGCTGCCGGCGATGGCGCCGTTGACGGACACGATGGCGGTGACGGTGACCTGGTCGGTGACGTTCGCGACGCTGCTGGGGTAGTTGGCGGCGAACGCGGCCAGGGTCGCGGCGACCAGGACAAGGCAGCCGGTGCCGATGGCCGCGGACAGACGGGCCCGCCGGATGCTGATGATCATGAGGACGCCGACGGCGACCGCGATGACGGGGAAGAACGGTCGGGTGAAGCCTTCGTAGAGGGCGTCGGAGACGTAGGCGACGGGCTTGTCCAGGACGTCGAGCCAGGTCTGGTTGTAGACGGTGTCGGCGAGGGTGGCGACCACGCCGACGGCGAGGACCGGCAGCGACATGAGCGAGTTGGCGGTGGAGGTGAGCGCGCCGTTGGTGGCTTGGCCGGGGCCGGGCACGCAGGAGTCGACGTACATGTGCCAGCGGTAGCCCGCGAGGCCGGTCGTCTCGTAGAGGCTGACGCCTGAGCCGTCAGTGAACGGGTTCGCGTCCCGTGGTGGCGGGTCGGCCGGGCGGGGGGTGATGAAGCCTCCGAGGCCCCGGTCGGGAGACTCGGCGGTCGGTGGGGTCTGGCAGTCGGGCAGGCCGGGAACCGGCAGCTGCGGTGTCGCCACTGTCACGCCTGAGGAGACTCCAGGCGTCGCGGCGGCTGTGGCCGGCGTCGCCGTCCCGAGCAGGACCGCAGTCAGGAGCAGGAGGCAGAGCAGGCCGCGACGGGCGGTGCTCATGCGACGCTCCAGTCCTCGGCGTGCGTGTCGGTGCCGGTCTCGGACCCGTTGAGTCGCGTCACGTCCGGGGTGCTGGGTCCCCGGCGGGTCGCGGCGTGGTCGGTGCTGCGCAGGTCGATGGGGTGCGATTGATAGGGGCGGGTGGGGTTGCCGACGGCGGTGGTGTCCAGGGCCTGCAGGACGTGGGGGAGGTGGCCGAGGTCCCAGCGGACGCGTTCGGTGTACCCGTCGGCGTCGCGGAGGATCACGTCCCGGGCGCCGCTGCGGCCCTGACCGACGTGGGGTCGGAGCCCGCCAAGGGCGAGGGTGGCGACGGCCCGTTCGTAGCCGAGACCGGTGGGGATCCGGGCCAGGCGCAGGGCCGCGGCGGCTTCGTCGGGGTCCTCGATCCCGCCGATGATGCACTCGTCGATCAACCCACCGGCCTCGAGGGACAGCAGGTCGCCGGGCTTCTGCGACGCGGCGAGGACGCGGGTGTTCCACTTGCGGGAGTCCCGAGCGAACCGCTCGACCAGCGCCCGGCCGGCCGGGGTGCGGCGCAGGGCGTGGGCCTCGTCGATGACGACGACCTTCCGTTCGCCCATCCGGCGGCCGTAGACCCGGCGGGAGGCGTAGTTCGCGGCCAGGCTGAGCAGCGGCACGCTGATCCGCTCGTCCTCGGTCCAGTTCGTCTCCTCCGCGTCCGGCTCGGGCAACGTCAGCCCGCCGAGGGTGAACACCAGCAGCGTCGGCTCCGACGAGCGGACCGGCGGGTGGCCGGTGTCGCCGGCGGTGAAGAACAGGCGGGCGGACGGGAACTCGGCCATGTCGCGGAGGACGTCGTAGATCTCGTGGTCGGCGTCACGAGCATCAGCGCGGATGGCGTCGAGGACCTGGCCGAGGGACGCGTCGTGGCCGCCGCCGACGTGACGGACCGCGTTGCGGATGACGTGGCTCGACTCCCGCGCCCGACGGATCTCCGGCGGCAGCAACAGCCGCAGCGTGTCGGTGGCCAGCTGCATCCGGCGACGCCCCGCGAGGTAGAGGGCGTCGGCGAAGACCTCGTCGAGCTTCTCGTCGAGATCCGGGCCGTGCAGGCCCATGAGCCGTTCGTCGTCGACCAGGTTGTGCCGCTCCGGCTCCGGCACCGCGGCATAGGGCGACAGGGTGCCGGCCTCGGATCGCAGCAGGTCGACGTACTGCGACACCGCCGCGATCTGCGGGATCAGCGTCAACCGGGCGAGCGGGCCGGACGGGTCGAACACCGTGGTGCAGATCCCGCGCAGCGTCGCGTCGTAGGCGAGGGAGCCCACGACGACGGACTTGCCGGAGCCGAGGCCGCCGATGACGGGAGTGAAGCCGGACCGTTCGCGGACCTCCATCGCGTGGTGCAGGTTCCACGCCACTGCCCGCCGCGACGTCCCGACGGTGTAACCGACGTAGGAGCCGTCGCGGGTGCCCACGGTGCTCGACAGGTGCGGGAGACCCGCGGCCAGGAACTCCGTCTTGCCGCGGCGACGGTGAGCACTGGAGGCGGCGGGTTCGCCGGGGATGAACTCCCGGTGCAGGCCGTACTGGTCGGGGTCGCGGTGAAGCTCGACCCGGTAGTCCCGGTAGTGGTTCAGCACGGCGTTGACCCGGTCCTCAAGCTCGGCCGGGGACGCCGCGACGACGGCGAGCTGGAAGCGGCCATCGATCCTCGCCACGGCGTGCACACCTCCGTCCGCGATCTCGTCAGCGGTGGCGCGGGCCTGCTCCCCGGTACGGCGCAGCGACGGTGGGACCTCGACGGAGGCGCTGGCGGTGTACTGCTGCTCCTGGTCGACGACCTGGTCGATGCGGGTCTGCATCGACGCCGCAGCCTCCCGCCCGGACAGGACCCGGATGCTGCCGGACCACTCGACCGGGAACGGCAGGGAGTCCGCGTACGCCATCCAGGGCAGATGCGACTGCGGGATCGTCAGCCCCTCCATCCGGCCGACGCTGAGCACGGCCAGGTAACGCTCGACCGTGGTGGCGTCGCCGGTGCGCTGCGGGCGGGCGACCAGGCGCACGTGGGGCCGGCCGGGGCTGGGGTCGATGTCGAGGGTGCCGGTGAACATCGTCAGATCCGACGCCTCCACCGGGACCGTCATGCCGTCGACCGTGGTGTGGGGCTGGGGCAGGCCGAGACCAAGGCTGCGGTGGACCAGCCACTCGACCTCGCCCTGGGTGGCGCGGACCCCGTCCAGGCCCGGTGTGCCGAGCAGCGCGTCGAGGCGGGTCAGGTCGGCCGCGAGCTTCGCCGTGGTGCGCTTGCTGATCCGGTCGCCGTGGTGGGTGACCTGCAGGCTGACGCCGAGGTAGGTCTCGGTGTCGGAGAACGTGGACCCGCGCAGGTGACGCTGGACGGCGACCAGGTGCTCGCCCCAGGCCTGCCGACTGACCGGGTCAGGGGTGTCCTCGGCGAGGGCCTTGGCCCAGGTGTGGATCGGGTAGGGCCGCTGGACGCTGCGCAGGTGGATCGTGCGGCCCGCCAGGGCGGAGTACGTGTCGCCGATCTGCCGGATCAGGTTCTCGCGGCGTTCGTCGCCTTGCCAGGACCACTGTTGCGGGCCCAACCGGTACCAGGCGCGCAGGCCCTTGCGGGTGATGGTGACGTTG
Source organism: Jannaschia sp. R86511 (assembly GCF_042466345.1). NCBI lineage: Bacteria > Pseudomonadati > Pseudomonadota > Alphaproteobacteria > Rhodobacterales > Roseobacteraceae > Jannaschia > Jannaschia sp. R86511. The sequence goes on along the minus strand of NZ_JAXHCD010000001.1, from coordinate 4,498,311 downwards.
CCCTGGATGCCGCGCAGCGCCAGCGGCAACGGGGGGAAGTCGGCCGCGCTGGACGTAGTCGAGCGCCAGGCAGTCCAGCGGCTGGTCCGGGCGCGGTGCTGGCCGTCGGCGACATGCGTCAGGTCCGCAGCGTCGGAGGTGGTGTCGGGATTGTGGTCGGCGCGTCGGCGCAGACGGACGCGTGTGCTCATGTCGACTCCCTCGAGAACGTGTGGCGCAGCGGACGGGCCCGGCCGGTCGCGCGGCGGCAGCGGACCCAGTGGCGGGTGGCGCGCAGCTCGCCCCGGGCGTAGGCGAGCCAGGCCATGAGGGGCTGCTCGCTGGTGAAGTAGGGCGCCAGCAGGTAGCCGGCGACGAACCCGACGGCCAGCGTGTAGAGCCCCCCCGGCCAAAGCCCGAACACCAGGACCAGCGGCAGGGCGACGAGAGCGGTGACGGCCGAGCCGATGGCCAGGACCGTGTAGCGGGGTTGGCCGAGCACGGTCCACCCACGCAGGTCGATGAGGCGGGGCTGGTAGCGCCAGATGGCGTCGTCGTTGCCGATCAGCATGACGACGCTCAGTTGAGGAGGAAGTTGAGGATGTCGTCGCTGGTCCCGGTGATGAGCGGGACGCTGATGCCGGCGATGAGCAGCGCGATGACGACGATGGCGAAGGTGCCGAGGGCGTCGCCGATGCTGGAGCGCTTGACGCCGAACAGGACGATGATCGCGACGACGACCAGGCCGACGCCGAGCAGCTGCAGGAGGAGGTCCTGGATGCCGCCGACGTTGACGGGCGTGCCGGTCGGGACGGCGAGCAGTGCGGTGAGGGACGTGTTCATGGGCGGGTTCTCCTTCGGGTGAGGAGCCCGCGGGTCCCGAGCCATAGCGACTCTGGATCCCCCGGGCGGAGGACGGTCAGAGCAGGACGCGCTATGAGGTGTTTCGACGCGGGTGCGCCGTTTCGGACGGTAGAGGATGAATTGCCCGCCGTAACGGAGCGACATGACATCTGTGGATGAGCGTCAGGTGAACGGCGCGCGACTCCCGACTGAGTGGCAGACGTCCGAGCCGGCCAGCTCGGCGCGTGTTGAAACGACAGTCGGTAGCAAGCGGTCCGCGACGCGGTCTCATTTGTCGGTGGGCGGGCACGTCCAGCCGCGTTCGCCAAGCCGAGGAACCGCTGGTCGGAGGGTCGGTGAACGCATCCAAATGGCCGCTCCCAGACCTCGAAAGCGTGTGAGGGGGAGACTCCTCCGTGGGTTCAAATCCCACCGTCACCGCCACGAGGGAGTTGCAGAACTCCCGTCAGCAGAGTGACGAAACCCCGCCCGGAATGCAGGTCCGGGCGGGGTTCGTCCGTTTCGGGGCCTGTGTCGGCCTCCCGGATCGGCGTGGCCGGCTCGCCGAGGGTGTCGGCGCCGGCGGTCCGGGTCTTCGCTGAAGGGGGGACCGACGGCGGGCGCGTCATCGCAGAACGGCGGGTGATTGGAGTGCCCGACCGGAGCTGTCAGTGAGTTCTCCACCTGCGAAGTCGTGTCGTCACCCCGGCTCGATCCGGGACAACCAGGCGACGACGGCACCGTTCCGACCGTGGGTAGGGCACGAGAGGATGGGCGTGTGAAAGCGACAGGTCAGTCCGGTGACGTGACGGTCTCGTTCGAGGTGCCGGCGAGCGAGTTCGCAATGGACCGGCAGATCTCCATGCCCTGGCATCGGATGTCCTACGACTGGTTCACCGAGGAGGCCTTCGTCGGTGAGCTCGAGATCGCCGTCGGCGGCGTTCTGTTCCGTCCGGAGAACGACGGGTCCCAGTCGAACTACCTCGCCTACCTGCTGCATCTGGCCGCGCGAGCCGAGCCGGAGCAACGACATCGCGCGCAGTGGGACCACTTCGACGACAGCGTGGAACTCTTCTTGACCTTCGGCACGCACAACGGTCGAGTCAGCCTCGAGCAAGGCGACGTCAGCGCCCGTGCGAGCAGGAAGGACCTTCTGGCAGCCGTGACAGCGTGCTACCAGCAGGTGTGGCGCTTCATCGCCGACAAGTCGCCCGGCGTGCTCCGCAACAAAGCGGTCATGGCCGATGAGCTCGACTGGCGGCAAGGGCTTCGCGCCTCGGGCGTCGTCGTGAACGGGCCGCGAACGCCGTAGCTGCTGGGGGCACATCGGCGGCCGCAGCTCGACCGGAGAGCGCGGGCCCTTCGCAGGGGCATGTCACCGTCCTGTCGTGCGGGTCTGCGCCATGGCGGGCCTCCGGCGTCTGTTGCTGCCTGTTGGCCGGCGTGCCGCCCCGCCAAAGGCCCGGCAGGGCTGCCGTAGCCGTGACCTGCGCGTGGCTGGCGATCTGCCACCCGCGTATCCGCGCGCGCCGAAGTCGCGACATCGACGGAACCGCACTGCCCGACGAGGCCGAAGGGGCACCATGACGACCATGCAGATGCGGCACACACTGAACGCCGCGACCCGCAGGTTCCCCGTCCTGACCGGGGTCCTGTCCGCAGTCGCTGGGTGCACGGCGGCCGCGGTCCTGCTGGCCGGGCCGGCCATCGGTGCCCACCCGAGGGACAGCGGCCTCGACCCCTCGCTCCAGGACGCCATGGAGGGCCTCCAGATGCCGGCGACCTTCACCGCACCCGCCGACCTGAACCTCTGCGACGACGCCTACTCCTGCTGGAGTGTGGAAGCGCTACCAGCTGCTCTCCAGACCGACCTGACGGAACTACTGGCCACAGTCTCGGATGATGTGACCTGGAACTGCGAGGTCGCCCCCTCCTACGTAGGGGAACCGGTCGCCTGCCGGGCCACCGGCCACGTCGGGAGACAGACCGTCTCGCTCACTGGCTTCCGTGACCCGGCCTGGGTCGACTCGGTCGAGCAGGCGCCCGCGTTCCTCAGCACCACCACCGTGCTGCTGACCCACAGCGCCGGTGACTGACGGGACCATCGCCGGCGCTCCCGGTTGCTTCGGGCGGCGCGGTGGCGCCCTGTCGCGGAGACCGCCGGAACCTGACTTTCGGGCGCCGAAGGGATGGCACCGTGTCCAGCAAGATGACCGTCTGGTCCGGCTCGGGGTGCCGGTCGCGGGTGCGGCAGACGGGAGAGGAGGTTGAGGATGCTCAGGCGCCTAGCGGTGCCGCTCGTCTTGGCGGCCTTCAGCGTCGTCCTTGCCCTCGTGGCGGCCGGCGGCGGGTGGCGCCATGCCGCGGTGGTGTCGCAGGCGAGGGAGGTTGTCGTGACCGACGTGTCATGCCTGGAGGGCTCCCGGGAGTCCGGCTGTGTCCTGCGCTGGGTCAACGACGCCGGTTTGGAGCTGTCGGCCGGGCTCGTGGGCGCGGAGGGCGTGGACGTGGGTGACGTGGTCACCGTTGCCCCGGAGGACCCGGCCGGGGCCCCGGAGAATTGGGCCGAGCGAGCGGAGGCCGCAACGCCCGGCGGGACGGGGCGAGTCATGCTCCTGGGGCCGATGGCGCTGTTCGCCGACATCGCGCTGCCGCTGGTTCTCGCGGCCGGGTGTGCCATTGGCGCCGCAGCGACGTGGGGCCGGTGGACCGACGAGACGACTGGTGCGCGGAGCTCCGGCCGGCCACCCAGTGCCTGACGGGGTCGGCGCCCGTACGGGACCGGTCACCCGCGAGCTGAGCGGCCCGTACCGGATGCACTTCGTGGTCTTCTTCGCCGTGCTCGTGGTGGTCGTCGGTGGCCTGCCGCTTGCGCTGGACGGGTCCGGCGCCGGAACCGCGGTCTGGGTCTTCCTGACCGCCGGCACGGTGCTGCTGTGGCGGCGAGCCCGCACTCGGGTCCTCATCGACGAGCACGGCGTCGCCCTCGCCAACACCTTCCAGACGCATCGCTTCGAGTGGTCCCAGGTCGAGAAGCTCCGCGCAGACGTCAACCTCGTCTTCACCGTGCGCATCCCGCCGTACGTCGACGAGCTGCGCTCATCGGGGGTCGGCAGCATCGGAGGAGCCCCCGCCGCCGTGGAGCAGGACTACCTCGAGTCGACGTACGAGCAGCTGCGGGAGTACCGGGCCGGGACGAGGCCGCTGCACGAGGTCGGCCGCCCCTCGCGCCACTCACGGGACGACACAGCGCGCTGGGAGTCTTGGCGTCTGGACGCCATCGTGTTCGCCGCCGTCGCCATCACGGGACCCGCACTAGCGGCCGTACGCCACGGCTCGTGGGCGTTCTGACCGGGGGACTCCCCAGGCATCGCGACCCCTGCGGCACGCCGACCGAGGTGGTCCGGACGAGCGGAGGGTCGCCGGCCGGGCGGCCCTCAGCGCCATCGACGAAGGCCGGGTGGACGGAGGCGTGTGGACGAGGTCGGTCCGACCAGCACCCAGGCAGGCCGGCGCCCGGCGACTGCGCTCGACGGTGGTCCCCGGCACCATGGCGGGCATGGTGTCGTTCCTGATCAACCCCACACGGGAGGCCACCGCGCCGGACGGCTCCCAGTGGGAGGTCCGGCTCGTGCGCGGCAACGCCTGGCGCGGGTGGCCGGGGCAGGAACGCCTGCTGCAGCTGCCCAGCCCGCTCGACCCGATGCGGAGCAACAGGCGGACGCAGCTGATCGTCCACAGCTTGCCGCTTCGCGGCCTGCTGTGGCTGGCCTACCGGCTGCAGCGACGCACGGACTACCGGGTCGTCGTCAGGCCCTTCGGCGCGGACTCAGACCGGGAAGCTGTCCGAGACGAGCGGCATCCGACGAAGGAGGCTGCGGCCGCACGGGCGAGCGAGGTGCTGCACGCGCTTCGGCAGGGGAGCGACTGGTGAGACCCGTTCGCAGCGCAGACTCTGGTCAGGATCCTCGCAGTCGGGGGCCGCGGCAGCTCGGTCGATGTCGGGTGCTCCTCATAACCCCCAGCCCGGGGACATCCCAGTCGCCGTCGGCGGTGTCTGTCGGGAGGTCCCGCAGGGGAGTCCCGTCGACCAGCAGCTAATAGACCGCGACGCCCGGACGGTGAGGGGCTCCAGGGTCAGCCGGTGGATGACCGTCACGAGGCTGCCGCACCTGCCGACCAGCGGGACAGAACCGGACCCGCTGCCGTACGGGCCGGCCAGCAGAGGGTCTGCCCGTGCGCGGCGAACAGCTCGTCGCGGGAGTCGTAACGGCCCAGCTCGGCCAGGACCCACCCCGACAGGCTGCACGTGTCGCAGCCGACCTGCGCTTGCTCATGACCGTCGTCAGTCGAGCCCGGTGCCTCGTCCCAGCGGACAGCACCGCGCCCGACCGCCTCGAACAGGGTCTCCTCGCCGGCGTTCGTGAACTGGACGCCATGGTCGGCTCCGCTGAGGTCCGGGGCGGCGAGCAGGGCGGAGCTGTCCAGCCACGTGCCGTCGACGTGGAACTCCGGCCAGGCCAGGACGACCTGGTCGGGGACGACGGCCCGCAGACCGGGGAACCGCGGGTACCAGAACCGGCCGTCCAGGAGCAGGCCACGGGACCGGGTCGGGACACCCACGGCCCGGGCCACGGCCTCCAGCACGGCCAGTCGCTGGGAGCAGGAGCCCCGCCCACGCCGCAGGGTCCGACTGACCGACTGGGTGTCCTCCACGGCGTACACCGGCCGGACCCGCTCGGCGATGAGCCCGTGCGCCCGCAGCAGGACGCCGGTGACATCGCCCTGGGCGCCCGGCCGGCGGCAGCCCCGCAGCAGCGACTGCACCTCCGCGGAGGTGTGGTCGAGGATCCGCGTGGCGCCCGTAGACCCGGGACAGTCGTCCTGGACGGGCGTCGTGAAGGACGTCCGTCCGGCACGACTGGACCACGGGGTGAGCGCACGCGACGTCATGGGCCTCATGGTGCGCCGTGGGGCATGGCCCCGCAGTGCATACCGACAAGGTGAGCCCCTCAGCCGAGGCGTCCCGCCACTGCCAGGACGTCCCTCGGCCCACCAGCCGGACGTGGGCGCGCCGGTCCGGGAAGTGGGGGATGGCTCACGCAGATGGTGGGGGCTGACGCAGATGCCAGCCGACGATGTGGCCCCCGACCAGCGACGACGAGGTTTCGTCACTCCCTCGCCACGAGGGACTGACGTAGTTCGGTCCCCATAGTGACGAAACCCCGCCCGGACTTCAGGTCCGGGCGGGGTTCGTCCGTTTCGGGCCTCTACCTGTCGGGTCGAGAGGGCCGGGTCACCGAGGGTGTCTGGTCACCTGCGAGACCTGTCGGGCTGACCCTCGGGTGCAGAACAGTGGCGATCTGCTTACCGGTGGGGACGTCGCCGGTGGACGTCGACCTCGCTGACCGCGGCGCGGCTGAGTCCTGTCGGCCGGCGCGGTCAGTCCCGCTGGATGTGACCCGGTCCCAGCCGGCCGACGGGGGACCAGATGCGCTGGTCGACTGGGCACGCCCAGACGGGTGTGCCCTCCTGCTCGTCGAGGACGAGCTCGGCGACGTGGGACGCGCACAGCGGCCACCGGCCCCACAGCTCCTCGATGATGTCGTCCTCACCTACGTACAGCAGCTCGCTGACGGCCTCGGTCAGGGTCAGGGGTTCCAGCACGGGGACGCTGTAGCCTCCGCCGCCGTCCGGCCCGAACGCCAGCTCCACCCCGATCGTGGGCAGCGGTGGACGCGGCACCGCGGCAGGAAGATACTGGGGCTCGCTCGAGGCCGTGACGGTCACCGTCCACGTCAAGGACTGCCGCGTCGTCCGTTCCAGGTCGGCAGCCAGGAGCTGCCCGGCGAGGCGGTACAGGGGGACGCTCGCCGTGGCCTCGGTCCACAGCCGGTCAACGGTCTCCTGGTCCCGGGGCAGCCACCGCCCCGGTCCCGCGGCACGCTCCCAGGCGACGGCCTCGTCCAGCACGGCGTGCAGGTCCTCGGGGGCGGCCACGTCTGTGCCCGGACCGACGGGCAGGTGCAGGTCACCGAAGCAGACGACCGGGCCGCGGAACGACGCCGTCACGACGCAGCGGTCGTCCAGGCCACGCTCCGAACGCAGACGCCGGGCGGCCGCGGCCGCAGCCCTGTGCCACCCGTCGTCCGTCACCCCCGCATCCTCGCGCAGCGGTGGTCACCGCCCCGGGTGGACGGCCGTCCGGGACCAGGTCGCTCGTCGGCGCCGGCGCGCCCGGTCGTGGGTCCCTCGCGGTCGTCGAGGACAACAGGTGCCGTGGGGGTACACCGGGCATACCCCCTCGGTAGGTGCTTTCTCTTTCGCTGGGGCGGTGACGGGGTGACCCCCGGCACGTCACGCGCGGCACGGCGGTGGTGAAGGTCGCGGGCCGTCGTGCCGATGGCAGGTCATGGCCCCTCAGCAGTCGCACCACCAGCGTTCCCGCGCCGCGCGCCACCGCCGCACCGCTCTGGTCGCGGCGGGGATGCTCGCCGCTGTGGCGGCGGCCGTCGTCGTGGTCGAGCAGGTCATGCCCGAGGGGCCCGAGCAGGTGCCCCTGTCGGAGGCCGTCGCTGCTGTGGCCGCCGGCGACGTCGAGAGCGCGAGCATGGACGAGGCCGCCGCGACCGTCCTGCTGACGCTGCAGGACGGGTCGAGCGTCACCGCGGCGTTCCCCAAGGCCTACGCCGGCACGCTGACCGAGCAGCTCGTCGACGCCGGGGCCGAGGTCGACACCGACCCGCTCCGGGCGCCGGGGCTGCTGTCCAGCCTGCTGCCGCTGCTGGTCATGGTGGCCCTGGTCGGCGGACTGGTCTGGGCCATGCGCACCGGTGCCCTGACGGGGGCACGCTCCATGAAGGGCCGCCGGGGCAAGCAGGTCGACGACGTGCCCTCGGCCCGCTTCAGCGACGTGGCCGGCTGCGAGGAGGCCGTCACCGAGATGCGCGAGCTCGTCGAGTTCCTGCGCGACGGCGAGCGGTTCACCCGGGTCGGGGCCCGACCGCCGCGCGGGGCGCTGCTGGTCGGCCCGCCCGGGACCGGCAAGACGCTTCTGGCCCGAGCGGTGGCCGGCGAGGCCGGGGTGCCGTTCTTCCCCCTGGCCGGCAGCGACTTCGTCGAGACCTACGCCGGCGTCGGCGCCCGGCGCGTGCGGGACCTGTTCGACCGTGCCCGCAACTCCGACGGCGGCATCATCTTCATCGACGAGATCGACGCCATCGGCCGCGCCCGCTCCGAGGGGCCCGGCCACAGCGGGGCCGACACCGAGCGCGAGAACACCCTGATCTCGATGCTCAACGAGATGGACGGCTTCGACACCGACCACCGCATCATCGTGCTGGCCGCGACCAACCGGGCCGACGTGCTCGACCCCGCCCTGACCCGCCCGGGCCGGCTCGACCGGCAGGTGCAGGTGCCCGCGCCCGACCGCCGCGGCCGTACCGAGATCCTCACCGTGCACGCCCGGTCCCGGCCGATGGCCGACGACGTCGACCTGGTCTCGGTGGCTCGCCGCACGCCCGGCATGAGCGGGGCCGAGCTCGCGCAGGTCGTCAACGAGGCCTGCATGGAGGCCGCCCGCCGCGGTCTGCACCTGGTCGACTCCGACTGCCTCGACGCGGCCGTGGCCACCGTCGCGCTCGGCCGGGCCCGCACCGCGGCCCTGGTGACCGACTTCGACCGGCGGGTCACCGCCTGGCACGAGGCCGGGCACACCGTGGCCGCGCTGCTGCTCGACCACGCCGACGACCCGGTCCAGGTGTCGATCGTCCCGCGCGGCCCGGCCGGCGGCGTCACCTGGATGAGCGGCAACGACGACATGTTCCTGACCCGGGGCCGGGCGCTCGCGGACCTGCGGGTCAGCATGGGCGGCCGCGTGGCGGAGGAGCTGCTGCTGGACGGCGAGTTCACCCAGGGCGCCCACGGCGACCTCAGCGCCGCGTCGGCCCGGGCGCTGGCCATGGTGACCAAGTACGGGATGTCCCGCCACGGGTACCTGCTGGTGGACGACGACACGGTCCGGATGGGCGGCGAGGTCGCGCACGAGGTGCGCGCGGTCGCCGAGGAGCTCCTGCGCCAGGCCCACCGGGACGCGACGTCGCTGCTCACTGGCAACCGGGCCCTGCTCACCGCCGTGGCCGAGCAGCTGCTCGAGGCGGAGAACCTGACCCTGGCGCAGCTGCGGGTGATCCAGGCCGAGGTCGCCGCCCGGGACCTGGGCCGGATCCCCGTGCAGGCCGGCGCCCGCACCCGCGAGCCGGCCTGACCCAGGCCCGTGGGGGCCGTGCAGGTGGCCCCGACGCCCATTCAGGTGGCCCCGACGCTCATTCAGGTGGCCCCGACGCCCAGGGCTCAGATGGGCCTCCGCCGTGCCGATCTCGCCGGCATGACCTCCACCCCCGGCACCACTGCGACCCCCTCGTCCGGCTGGCTGCCGCGGGGCGTCCCGCTCACCGACGACGTGTTCGCCGCGCGGCACCGCGTGATCCTGCTCATCGCCACGCTGCAGGTGCCCCTGCTGCTGGCCCTGGCCCTGCTGCGGGGCACGGCCGAGCCCCTGGTGTGGGTGGAGCTCGGCGCGGTCCTGCCGCTGCTGCTCGTCGGGCGCTCGGGCGCCGGCCAGGCCGTGCGCAGCAGCGCGGTCAGCCTGGCGCTCATGCTGGGGGCCAGCGTCCTCGTGCACGCGGGCGGTGGGCTCACCGACCTGCACATCGCGTTCTACGTCCTGCTCACCGTGGTGGCCCTCTACCAGTCGTGGGCGCCGTTCGTCGCGGCCGTCCTGTACGTCGCCGTGCACCACTCGCTGATGGCGCTCGTCGCCCCGACCGCGGTCTTCTCCTCCGACCACGCCCAGCAGAACCCGGTCGCCTACGCCGCCCTGCACGCGGTCTTCCTGCTCGCCCAGGCCGCCGCGCTGGCCTTCGGCTGGCGCTTCGCCGAGCAGGCGGAGGCCGGGCGCCGCGCCGGGTCCGAGCAGGCGGCGCGTGAGCGCGCCGAGAGCCTGGCCCGCCTGGCCGAGGAGCGCGAGGCGTCGGCCACCCGGTCCACGCGCCGGCTGGAGGCCAACCGCGCCCGCGCCGCCGACGTGGCCGACCGCATGCTCGAGGTCGAGTCGGCGGGCCAGGCGCTCAGCCGGGACGTGGCCACCGCGACGTCGGTGCTGGACGAGCTGCGCAGCGCGATCGGGTCGATCGCGTCGGCGGCGGGGCAGGCCTCGGCCACCGCGCTCGACGCCGACTCGCACTCGCAGGAGTCGGTGGAGACCATCGCCCGGCTCACGGGCACCATGGCCGAGATCGAGGCCATCGCGGGCCGCATCAGCGGCGTCGCCGCGCAGACCAACCTGCTCGCGCTCAACGCCACCATCGAGGCGGCCCGGGCCGGCGAGGCGGGCCGGGGCTTCGCGGTCGTCGCCGAGGAGGTCAAGGAGCTGGCGCGGGAGACCACGGCCGCCACGGACGAGATCCGTCGCGTGGTGGAGTCCGTGCGCGTCGAGGTGGTGGGCACGGCCGCGCTGGTCGACCGGATCCGCTCCGTTATGGGCGACGTGCTCGACGCCCAGCAGACGATCGAGGCTGCCGTGACGCAGCAGACCGCCGCCACGGCGGAGGTGTCGGCGGCCATGGGCAGCGCCACCGCGGCCGCCGACCGGGTGGCCACCCAGCTGCGGGGGGTGGCGGAGGCCGCGACCGTCGTCGACGGCGACTGACACCCCCGGCCGGTCCCGGCCGCCGCCGTCGTAGGCTCCGGCCACCAGGAGCGGACGACGAGGTGACGCATGGCCGGTCAGAGCACGCCCCCGCAGGACCCGGACGAGCAGCGCCCGGACGAGCAGCGCCCGGAGCAGCAGGCCGAGGACCAGCACGCCGAGGACCAGCACGCCGAGCACGTCGCGGCTGTCGCGGCGGGCTACGGCTTCGCCGGGCCGGCGCTGGAGCTCGGCGCCCTGCTGGTGGACGACGGGGGCACGCCCTCGCCCCGGCCGCAGGCCCAGGTGCGGATACCGCTGGCGATGCTCAACCGCCACGGCCTCGTCGCCGGGGCGACCGGGACGGGCAAGACCAAGACCCTGCAGGTGATGGCCGAGCAGCTGTCCGCGCAGGGCGTCCCCGTGTTCCTCGCCGACATCAAGGGCGACCTGTCCGGCGTCGCCGTGCCCGGCACCGCCTCCGACGCGCTGCGCGCCCGGGCCGGCGGCATCGGCCAGGACTGGGTGCCGACGGCGTTCCCGACCGAGTTCCTGGCCCTGGGTGGGCTCGAGGCCGGGGTGCCGGTCCGCGCCAGCATCTCGTCGTTCGGCCCCGACCTGCTGGCCAAGGTGCTCGACCTGAACGACACCCAGACCTCGAGCCTGGCCCTGGTCTTCCACCACGCCGACCGGGCCGGGCTGCCGTTGCTGGACCTGGCCGACCTGCGCGCGGTGGTGCAGCACCTGACCTCGCCCGAGGGCAAGGCCGACCTCGCGGGCCTGGGCGGGCTGAGCAAGGCCACCGCCGGCGTCATCCTGCGGGAGCTGGTCGTGTTCGCCGAGTCCGGCGCCGACGCGTTCTTCGGCGAGCCCGAGCTGGACCCCGCCGACCTGCTGCGCACCACGGCCGACGGCCGGGGGGTCGTCACCTGCCTGGAGCTGGCCCAGGTGCAGGACCGGCCCGCGCTGTTCTCGACGTTCCTGCTGTGGCTGCTGGCCGAGCTGTTCGAGGGCCTGCCCGAGGTCGGTGACCTGGACCGGCCCAAGCTGGTGTTCTTCTTCGACGAGGCGCACCTGCTGTTCGCCGACGCCCCCAAGGCGTTCGTGCAGAAGGTCGTGCAGACCGTGCGGCTGATCCGGTCCAAGGGCGTGGGGATCGTGTTCGTCACCCAGACCCCCAAGGACGTCCCCGGCGACGTCCTGGCCCAGCTGGGCAACCGGGTCCAGCACGCGCTGCGGGCCTACACGCCCGACGACGCCAAGGCGCTCAAGGCCACCGTCAGCACCTTCCCGACCTCGGGCTACGACCTGGGTGCGCTGCTGATCTCGCTCGGGATCGGCGAGGCCGTCGTGACGGTGCTGTCCGAGCGCGGGGCCCCCACCCCCGTGGCGTGGACCATGCTGCGCGCCCCGCAGGCGTCGATGTCCCCGGCACCGCCGGAGCACGTGGCCGCCACGGTCGCCGCGTCCGCGCTGCAGGCCCGCTACGGCGTCGAGGTCGACCGCGAGTCCGCCTACGAGATGCTCAGCGCCCGGCTGGGCTCCGGGCCCCGGTCTCGCGTCGACGGTCCGGAGCCCGCAGGCGATCGAGGGCCCGACGCCCCGGTGCCGGCCGACGGGCTGCCCGGGCCGGGCCAGACCTGGGACGACCTGCCCCCCGAGCGCACGACGCCCGGACCCACGACGCCGGCGCCCCGGCGGCGGAGTGCCTCGCGGCGGCCCGAGCCGCAGCCCACCGGCGCCGTCGGCGAGGTCCTCGCCTCGCCGGCCGTGAAGAGCTTTTTGCGCTCGGCCGGCACGGTCCTCGGCCGCGAGATCACCCGCGGGCTGTTCGGCACCGCCCGGCGACGACGGTGAGCTGGGGCGGACCGGGCGAGCCCGGGCCGGTCGCCCTCGTCGGCTCCGGGGAGTACCTGCCCGTCATGCACGACGTCGAGGCGTCCCTGCTGCTGGGCCGCGCCCCGCGCTACGTGCAGCTGGCCACGGCGGCCGCACCCGAGGGCCAGTCGTCCCTCGCGCGCTGGCACGAGCTGGGCCGGCGTGCGGCCGAGCGGCTCGGCGTGGAGCAGGTCGTCGTGCCGGTGGTCGACCGGGTGTCGGCCGACGACCCCGGGCTGGCGTCGCTGGTGAAGGGGGCGGGGCTGGTCTACCTGTCCGGCGGCAACCCCCGGTTCCTGGCGGAGACGCTGCGCGCCACCGCGGTGTGGGCGGCCATCGAGGCCGCGTGGCGGGGCGGGGCGGCCCTGGCGGGGTGCAGCGCGGGGGCCATGGCTCTGGGCGGCAGCGTCCCCGACGTGCGCCACCCGTTCTCCGGGCCCGTGGCCGGGCTCGGCGTCGTGCCGGGGCTCGCCGTCGTGCCCCACTTCGACCGGTTCGGCGCCCACCTGCTGGGACGGCTGGCCGCCCACGCGCTGCCCGAGGGCGTGCGCCGGGTCGGGGTGGACGAGGACACCGCGCTCGTGGGCGGACCGGGCAGCTGGCGCGTCGTCGGCCGGGCGAGCGCGTGGGTCCTGGGCGACGACGGCCGGCAGGAGCACCCGGCGGGATCGGTCGTCGTGCTCTGAGACCGGCCGCGAGGGTGTGTGATTACCCCTCGTGTGGCGGTGGCTGGCGGGTGCGGGCGTCCTCGTCGTGGTCACCGGTCTGCTCCCGTGGCCGGAGGCGGCGGCCCTGCTCGCTCGGGTCGCGCCGGTCCTGCTGTTCCTGGCCGCGATCACCGTGGTCGCGGAGCTGGCCGACCGGATCGGTGCGTTCGAGGTGGCCGCGCGCTGGGCCGCGGAGGCCGCCCGCGGCCGCACGGTCCTGCTCTACCTGCTGACCGCCGTGGTCGCCGTCGTGGTCACGGTGCTCGTCAGCCTCGACACCACCGCGGTGCTGCTCACGCCCCTGGTGCTGGTGCTGACCCGCCGGCTGGGGCTGCCGTTGCTGCCCTTCGCGGTCCTGGTCGTCTGGCTGGCGAACACCGCGAGCCTGCTGCTGCCGGTGTCGAACCTGACCAACCTGCTGGCGGTGGGACGGCTGCGGGCGCTGGGCGAGAGCTACGTGTCGGTGATGGTGCTGCCCGCCGTCGCCGTGGTGCTGGCCACGGTGCTGACGCTGCTGGCCTGCTACCACCGCCGGCTGCGTGGCCGGTTCGTGCTGCGCGAGCACGTGCGGGCCGGCGACCGGGTCCTGCTGGGGCTGACGGGCGTGGTCTGCGTGGGCATCGGTGCCGTCGTCGCCCTGGGGGTGGAGCCCGCCGTCGCCGCCGTGGCCGGGGCGCTGGTGCTCGGGGCCGGTGCGGGGGTCCGGGCGCGGCACCTGCTCAGCACCTCCCTGCTGCCCTGGCGGCTGGTCCTGCTCACCACCGGGCTGTTCCTGGTGGTGCAGACCGTGGCCGACCGGGGGCTGTCGGCGCTGCTGGCCGAGCTGGCCGGCACGGGCGAGGGGGCCCTGGACCTGCTGCGGCTGGCCGGGGCCGGGGCGCTCGCGTCCAACACCGTCAACAACCTGCCGGCCTACCTGGCGCTGGAGCCGGCGGCGGAGGGGTCGGCGCTGCGCCTGGCCGCCCTGCTGGTGGGCACCAACGCCGGGCCGCTGGTCACGCCCTGGGCGTCGCTGGCCACCCTGCTGTGGTGGGACCGGTGCCGGGCCGCCGGGGCGCGCGTCCCGATCGGCCAGGTCATGGCGCTGGGCCTGCTCGCCGCCCCGGTCACGGTGCTCACCGGGGTCGGCGGCCTGCTGCTCGCCGCCCGTGTCGGGCTCGTCGGCTGAGCCGTCGAACGATGTGCGGGTGATCGGCGGTCGGCGCGCGCTCCTGATGGTCCACAGGGGTCGTGGCCGACGTGTCGTTCGGTGTGCTTGTCTGCGCTCCGCACGAGTGCGACCCTCGCGGCAACCGACGAGGAGGTCGACCCATGACGGACACCGCGGACACCCGCGACCAGGCCGGCGCGCGCGTGGACCCGCCGCCGACCGCGGCCACGGCCGACGGCTACCGCCTGGACGACCGGTACACCAAGGACTCCGGCCGCGTGATCATGAGCAGCATCCAGGCCCTGGCCCGGCTGCCGATCGAGCAGCTGCGCCGCGACCGGGCCGCCGGGCTGAGCACGGCCGCGCTGCTGTCCGGCTACCCCGGCTCCCCGCTGGGGGGCTACGACCTCGAGGTCGCCCGCATGAAGCGGCTGCACGACGACCTGCCCCTGGTGCACCGCCCCGCGGTCAACGAGGAGCTCGGCGCCTCGGCCGTGATGGGCTCGCAGCTGGCGGCCTCGCGCCCCGACGCGCGCTACGACGGCGTGCTGGGCATCTGGTACGGCAAGGCCCCCGGCCTGGACCGGGCCACCGACGCCATCCGGCACGGCGTGTTCGCCGGCACCAGCCAGCACGGCGGGGTCGTGGCCCTGGTCGGCGACGACCCGGCCGCGAAGTCCAGCACCATGCCCTCCAGCAGCGACGCCGCCCTGGTCGACCTGCACATGCCGATCCTCTACCCCGGCACCCCCGCCGAGTGCCTCGAGCTGGGCCTGCACGCCGTGGCCATCAGCCGCGCCTGCGGGCTGTGGGCGGCCATGAAGGTCGTCACCCCGGTCGCCGACGCCGTCGGCACGGTCGACCTGCCGGCGCTCACCGCCGACCCGGTGATGCCGGAGGGCTGGGACGCCGTCGAGCGCCACCCGTCCGCGGTGTTCCTCGGCTCGGCCCGCATGATCGCGGTCGAGAAGGAGTTCCGGACCGTCCGGCAGGACCTGGCCTACCGCTACGGCGTCCTCAACGGCCTCAACCGGGTGCCCGTCGACCCGGACGACGCCTGGATCGGCATCGTCGCCACCGGCTACACCTACTACGAGACCCGTGAGGCCCTGCGCCGGCTGGGGCTGACCAGCGACGAGGAGCTGGCCGCGGTCGGCGTGCGGCTGCTGCAGCTGCGGATGCCTGTGCCGTTCGACCGCGAGATGGTGCGCCGGTTCGCCCGCGGGCTCGACGAGATCGTCGTCGTGGAGGAGAAGAACCCGACGCTGGAAGGCCTCGTCAAGGAGGTCCTGTACGACACCGACCACCGCCCCCGGGTGGTCGGCAAGCGCGACGAGACCGGCGCCGAGCTGCTGCACTCCTACGGCCTGATGGACGCCGACGCCATCGTCGAGGCCCTTCGCGCCCGCCTGTCGCAGCGCCTGGCCGAGCGCCTGACGCCGCCGCCGCGCGAGCGGATCGAGGTCGGCTCGCTGCTGCCGCTGTCGACGCAGCGCACCCCGTTCTTCTGCTCCGGCTGCCCGCACAACTGGGGCACCAAGGTCCCCGAGGGCACGCTGGTCGGCGCCGGCACCGGCTGCCACGGCATGAGCCTGCTGATGGACCCCGCGCTGGTCGGCGACACGTTCGGCATCACCGCCATGGGCAACGAGGGTGCCCACTGGATCGGGATGAGCCCGTTCGTCGAGACCGAGCACGTGGTCCAGAACTTCGGCGACGGCACGTACTTCCACTCCGGCCAGCTGGCCGTGCAGGCCGCGATCGGCGCGGGCGCCCGGATCACCTTCAAGATCCTCTACAACGACACCGTCGCGATGACCGGCGGGCAGGACGCAACGTTCAGCGTCGGCGTCCCCGCCCTGGCCACCACCTTGCTGGCGCTGGGCGCGAAGCGGGTCGTCGTGACCGCGCCCGACGTACGCGACTACGACCGGGCCGGCCTGCCGCGCGAGGTCGACGTCCGCGACCGCGACGACATCGTCGACGTGCAGACCGAGCTCGCCGCCGTCGACGGCGTCACCGTGCTGATCCACCACCAGCCCTGCGCGGCGGAGCTGCGGCGAGGTCGCAAGCGGGGCAAGGTCGAGACGCCCCCGAAGCGGATCGCCATCAACCCCCGCATCTGCGAGGGCTGCGGCGACTGCGGCGCGGTGTCCAACTGCCTGTCCGTGCAGCCCGTCGACACCCCGCTGGGTCGGCGCACCCGGATCGACCAGGACTCCTGCAACCTCGACTTCTCGTGCGTCAAGGGCGACTGCCCCGCCTTCATGGAGATCGACGTCTCAGGCGTCGACGAGGCCGACGGTTCCGACGCAACGGCACTCTCTGGCGGCCTAGCCGACGCAACGGCCCGTTCTGCGGGTCAGGGGCCGGGGTGGGACCTGCCCGCGCCGGCCCGGGCCGCAGGCGGGGACGTCGTGCGCATCCGGCTGGCCGGGATCGGCGGGACGGGCGTCGTCACCGTGGCCCAGATGCTGGGCACGGCCGCCATGTTCGACGGCTGGGACGTCAGCGGGCTCGACCAGACCGGGCTGTCGCAGAAGGCCGGCCCGGTCATCAGCGACGTGGTCCTGACCCGGGAGGGCGCCGCGTCGACCAACCTGATCGGCGACGGCCAGACCTCCACCCTGCTGGCCTTCGACGGGCTCGTCGGGGCCAGCGACCCGGTGCTGGCCGCCTGCGACCCGCGGGGCACCCGTGTCGTGCTGTCGACCACGCGGACCCCCACCGGCCGGATGGTGTCCCAGCCGTCCATCGCCTACCCCAGCGACCGTGAGGTGACGACCCGGCTGCGGGCGGCGTCGACCGAGCTGCTGGCCGGCGACGCCAGCCGGATGTCGCGCGTCCTGCTGGGCGACGCCGCCTACGCCAACGTCCTCGTCCTGGGCGCGGCCGCGCAGACCGGTGCCGTGCCGGTGGACCCGGCCAGCCTGCGCCGGGCCGTGGAGCTCAACGGGGTCGCCGTCGACGCCAACCTCGCCGCGTTCGACTGGGGCCGGGCGTGGGCCGCCGACCCCGAGCGGGTCGAGGCCGAGGTGGCCCGCCGTCGGGTCACCGCGGGCGAGATGCTGTCGACCCCGCCGCTGCCGGGGGCGCTGCGCCGCCGGGTCGACGGGCTCGACCTGCACGACGACCTGGCCGAGGTGGTCCGCATGCTCGCCGCGGACCTGGTCGGCTACCAGGACGCCCGCTACTCCGGGCGCTTCCTGGACGTCGTGCAGCGCGTCGCCGCGGCCGAGCGGGAGCTGGTCGGCGAGGGCCACGACGAGCTGACCACGACCGTCGCCCGCTCGCTGCACAAGCTGATGGCCTACAAGGACGAGTACGAGGTCGCGCGGCTCATGCTGCTACCGGAGGCGGACGCCGCGGCGGCCGAGGCCGGGGCCGGGCCGCGGTCGTTCCTGCTGCACCCGCCGGTGCTCAAGGCGCTGGGGCGCACGGGCAAGATCCGGTTCGACGACCGCACCCGGCCGGGGTTCGCGGCCCTGGCCCGGGGCAAGCGGTTGCGCGGCACCCGGCTCGACCCGTTCGGGGCGACCGGGATGCGCCGCACCGAGCGGGCCCTGGTCGGCGAGTACGTCTCGCTCGTGGCCCGCCTGGTCGCCGGCCTGTCCGCGGGCAGCCACGCCCGGGCGGTCGAGATCGCGGGGATGGTGGACTCGGTGCGCGGCTACGAGGCGCTCAAGGAGCGACGGGTGGCCGAGTACCGGGTCGCGGTCCAGGAGGCGATGGCCGGGTACGGCGGCTGAGCGCAGAACCGGACGGGACCGCTCTCGCGGGCCCGGCTAGCGTCGCGTCATGGCCGTGACCCTCGACGCCCTCGACCGGCTCGTCCTCGCCGAGCTGCAGCGCGACGCCCGCCGGTCCAACAAGGCCCTGGCGGACCTGGCCGGGGTCGCGCCGTCGACCATGCTCGCCCGAGTCCGCCGCCTCGAGGAGGCCGGTGTCATCACCGGCTACCACGCCGTGGTCGACCACCGGGCGGTCGGGCGGACCGTGCGCGCGGTGGTGTCGGTGCGGCTGCAGCCCAAGAGCAGCGAGGTCGTCGCGGCGTTCATCGACGCGGTCTGGCAGCTGGACGAGACGGTTGGCATCAGCCTGACCACCGGCACCTACGACGTGCTGGTGCACCTGTCCGCGGCCGACGTGACCAGCCTGGGGGAGCGGCTGCTCAACGACATCGCGTCGTTCGACAACGTCGTGGCCGAGCACACCTCGCTGGTGCTCGAGCACCGTGAGAAGACCACGCTGCCCGTCCTGGACGGCTAGCGGCGCTCAGCTGTCCGGGTCGCCGCCGCGTCGGCCGTAGCGGCGGTCCCGGGCTCCGGCTCGGCGCAGGAAACGACGGACGGGCGGGGCTCCTGCGCCGCCTCAGCGACGGCCTCCAGGTCGGCCAGACCGGTCCAGCCCTCGCCGAGCACGGCGGTGACCACGGAGACCTGCGTGTCGGGGGTGAGCACCGAGCCCTCGAGGTGCACGGCCACGGCCAGCGCGGCCCGCTCCGCCCCCTCGGGGAAGAGCACCCGGGCCGGCTCGGTCACGGTGCCGCTGAAGTTGCCGACCTCCACCACGCTGAACCCGCGCTCGGTGAGCTCGTCGCCCACCGTGCCGGCCAGGCCGCTGCGGGTGGTGGCGTTCAGCACCTCGACGTTGGTGCCCTGGGCGCTGGCCGCGGTGACGAGCGCGCGCTCGCAGTCGAGCGGGGCGGTGGACGGCTCCGCCGCGGCCCGCCGGTCGGCCAGGTCCGGCGCCCACGGCAGGTCCCAGCGGCCCAGCACGGCCCCGCCGGCCACCACGCCGACCCCGCCGACCACGAGGATGACGAGCAGCAGCACGACGGCGTGGCGCAACGCGCGCCAGCGGCCGCGGCGACGGCGGTGGCGGCGGGCCACCTCCTCGGGCTCGATCCAGCGCTCGACCGGCTCGGGCACCCACATCGGGTCGTCCCAGCGCGGCTCCGGCGGCGGTTGGGGGCGTCTGCGGTTGAAGATGTCGGCTCCTCCGGCCCTAGCCCTCGTGCACCAGCACGCGGGCGTGGACGACCGCGCGCTGGCCCAGGGCCGCGCGGACGGCCCGGTGCAGGCCGTCCTCCAGGAACAGCTCGCCGCGCCACTGCACGACGTGCGGGAACAGGTCGCCGAAGAACGTCGAGTCCTCGTCGAGCAGCTGCTCCAGGTCCAGCGTGCGCTTCGTGGTCACCAGCTCGACCAGGCGGACAGGGCGGGGCGGCACGTCGGCCCAGTCCTTGGCCGAGTACCGGCCGTGGTCCGGGTACGGACGCACGTGGCCCACCCGCTTGAAGATCACCGCCCGAGGATACGACGCCGACGTCGCGCTGCCCCGTCGCCGCTTCGGCTGACACGGATCGACACCGGATCGTTGCCTGGACGTGCGAGGACCCCCCGTGCACCCAGCAGAGCCCACGTACCCTTGCTGCCTTCCGGCCCTGGGGGAGTTCAGCAGGGTGCCGCCACACGGGGGGTCGTCGACGAGGGTAGCAACCACCCGGGCCGGCGCCGAACCGGTCCGGAGCGGTCCCGGACCTGCACTACCCTTACCGGCGGAGGATTCGCCTAGCGGCCTATGGCGCACGCTTGGAAAGCGTGTTGGGTTAACGCCCTCGGGGGTTCAAATCCCCCATCCTCCGCCGCCGAGAGGCCCGCACCGCGTCATCGGGTGCGGGCCTCTCGCACGTCCGGGCTCACGCCGTGACGGACCGCGTCACCGTGAAGGTCCTGTTGCGGCCCACCTGCTCGGTGCGCCCGACGATCCCGGCGAGCGTCGCCTTGTGCTCCAGGTGGGAGTTGTAGACCGTCCACAGCTCGCCGCCGGGGCGC
Organism: Jannaschia sp. R86511; assembly: GCF_042466345.1. Classification (NCBI taxonomy): domain Bacteria; kingdom Pseudomonadati; phylum Pseudomonadota; class Alphaproteobacteria; order Rhodobacterales; family Roseobacteraceae; genus Jannaschia; species Jannaschia sp. R86511. Next base: position 4,478,229 of record NZ_JAXHCD010000001.1, on the reverse strand, counting down.
AGCACGCGGGCGGCCTCGGCGAACAGCGGCCGGGCCACCCCGGGGTGCACGGTGGCGCCGGAGTGGAACGGCGGGTTGAGCAGGACCAGGTCGGCGCTGGCGTCGGGCTGCTGCGACAGGCCCAGGTCGCGGACCACGGTGACCTCCAGCCCGTTGGCGGCGGCGGTGGCCCGGGCCGAGGCCACGGCGGCCGTGGACTCGTCGGTGGCCAGCACGCGGGCCGTCGGCCGGGCCCGCTTGACGACGCAGGCCACCAGGCCGGTGCCGCAGCCCAGGTCGACGACGTCCACGGCGTCCGGCCTCATCCGGGGCAGGTGCTCCAGCAGGAACCGGGTGCCCAGGTCGACCTTCGTGCCCGCGAACGCGGCGCCGTGCGCGGCGACCGTCAGCTCGTACTCCTCGTGGCGCTCGGTCTCGGGGTAGGCGGTCCAGGTGTCCGCCGGGGTCTTCGCAGCCCGCGCGGTCAGCACCCGGGACTTCTGCCGCCCCAGCCCCGCGCTCACCTCGTCGAAGTACCGGGCCAGCACGTCGTTCATCGCGCGGGTCATGTGCTTGACCCGCCCGCCGGCCAGCAGGGTGACGTCGGGGGCCGCCCAGCGCGCCACCGCGGCGGCGATCTCGTCCAGGGCCGACAGGCTCCGCGGCAGCTGCAGCAGCACCAGGCGCGCCCCGGTCAGCAGCCCTTCGTCGAGGCCGTGCAGCGTGTACGCGTCGGCCACGCCGGTGCGCGCGGCGTTGGTCGCCAGGGCCAGCTCGCCGGTCAGCCGGTCGGTGTGCACCCGCAGCCCGGTGGCCCCGTGCAGGGCGGCCAGCCCGACGGTCAGCGCGCCGTACTGGTCGTCGACCACGACGACCTCGCCGGGGTCGAGCGCCGCGACGGCGTCGGCGGCCGTGTCGAGCAGCAACCGGTCGGTGGCGTCCACCGCCACCAGGTTGGGGGCCTGGACGTCGGGGGCGCGGGTCAGGTCGTCCAGGGGGGTCGTCACCGGTCGAGACTACGGACGTCCGGACCGCCACCTGACGCACCGCGGGCCGGGCGGACCCGAGCGACGCCCGGCAGGTGCAGCACCCACCACGCCGCGACGCCGACGGCGGCCACCCCGGCCACCGCAGCTCCTGCGCCCTTGGCCCCGTCCGACAGCAGCCCCTCGACCAGGACGCCGGTGGTCGCGTCCGCGCCCCACCAGCCGCGCGTGGTCACGACCGCCCCCGCCGCGGCGACGACGACCGCGAGGACGGCGACGCGTGCCAGCCGCGCGCGGGCCGCGGTGCCCGGACGGGGGAGCAACCGGCCGCGGCGTCGCCAGAGGTGCACCAGCAGGACCGACAGGCCGACCACGGTGCTGGCGTGCTGCAGCGCCCGTGCCCAGGTCAGGCGGCCGAGGACGGGGTCGCTCAGGGCGGGGACCTGCTGCACCACCCAGCCGTCGCCGTGGGTGAAGGAGTCCCAGACCACGTGGGTGAGCACGCCGAGGACGAGGGACAGCGCGACCCAGCCGACCACGGCGACACCCCGCCCGAGGCCGGGCCGACCGCCACGCGACCGGGCGCCCGCGGCCGCGGCGTGAGCGGGCGCAGGGCCCAGCGTCGCCAGCGGGGCCAAGGCCGCCCGCAGGCCCAGGTGCAGCAGCAGGGCCAGCGGTACCGCCACGGTCAGCAGCCCGGGCAGGGAGTGGGTCGTCGTCGCGTTGGTCAGCGGCTCGTACCAGGACTGCGCGGTCACGGGGATCCCGGTGGCCCGCAGGAAGTACGGCAGGTCCGGGCTCACGGCCCCGGCGACCAGGGCGGTGGGGACCAGCGGGCCGCGCATCAGGGGCAGGACCGCAGCCGGGTGTGCGAGCGTGAACGGCACGGTCGTGACGGTAGGGCAGGGCCGTCGATACTGGCGCCGTGCCCCGATGCCCCTGCCTGAGCGGTCTGCCGTTCGACGACTGCTGCGCGCCGGTGCACATCGACCACGCCCGTGCCGCCACCGCCGAGCAGCTGATGCGCTCCCGGTTCAGCGCGTTCGCCGTGGGCGACGAGGCGCACCTGCTGCGTACCTGGCACCCGAGCACACGACCACCCGGCCTCGGCCTGGACCCGACGGTGCGCTGGTACCGCCTCGACGTCCTGGCCACCACGGCCGGGGGCAGGTTCGACGACGAGGGCGCCGTGGAGTTCGAGGCCTTCCACCGCTCCCCGGAGGCGCGCGGCTCCCAGCACGAGGTGAGCCGCTTCGTCCGCGAGGACGGCCGGTGGTACTACCTCGACGGGGTCGGTCGGCGCTAGGCCTTCGTGGCGGCCTTGACCACCAGGACGGGGACCGGGGAGTCCAGCACCACCCGCTGCACCGTGCTGCCCATGATCAGCTTGCCGATCGCCGAACGACGCCTCGAGCCCAGCACGAGCAGCTCGGCACCGGTCTCCACCAGCAGGTCGACCAGCGCCCCGGCGGGGTCGTGACCGTCGTTGGCCGTGCGCAGCTGCCACGCGACGGCGGGCACGTCCGCGCCGTCCAGCACCGTCCGGACCGCGGCCGTGGCCGCCTCGACCACGTCGACCGGCACCAGATCGGTGGCCGAGTCGGTGGTCGGCTCGTCGACCAGGTGCAGCACCAGCAGGTCCGTGCCCCGGGCCGAGGCCTCGCCCGCGGCCGCCACCAGCGCGGCACGGCCCTCGTCGGTGTCGCTGTGGGCCACGGCGATCGTCATCGGGCGCCTCCGGTCGTGTCGGTGGGTGGTTGGGAACGCTAGCGTCTCCTCCGGTCAGACCACCCGAAGGAGGGCACATGGGTCTCGCGAAGCCGCTGGGCCGGGTCGTCGGGGTGCTGTGCGTCGCCGCACTGGTCACCGCCGCGGGCGTCAGCGCCAGCCGGTCGGGCTCGGGCGCCGACGCCCGGTCGAAGCTGACGCTGATCGCGCCGGCGGCCGCCGGCGGTGGCTGGGACCTGGTCGCCCGGGAGTCCCAGCAGTCCCTGCGCGCCAACGGCGTCGTCAACAACGTCCAGGTCGTCAACGTCCCGGGCGCCGGCGGCATCATCGGCCTCGGCCAGCTGGGCCTGCTCGAGGCCGAGCCGACGACCATGATGGTGACCGGGACCGTGATGCTCGGCGGGATCACGCGCAACGACTCGGCCACCAACTTGTCGGACATGACGCCCATCGCCCGCCTGGCCGAGGACTTCGAGGTGCTGGCCGTGCCGGCCGACTCGCCCTGGCAGACCCTCGACGACTTCGTCGCGGACTGGGCCGAGGACCCCGGGGCGACCCCGGTGGGCGGCGGGTCCGCCGGCGGCATCGACCACATGGTCGCCGCCCTGCTGGCGCAGGAGGCCGGCATCGACCCGGCCGAGATCCAGTACTCCGCCTACGCCGGCGGCGGCGAGCTCACGATCAGCCTGCTGTCCACCGCGCCGGGCACGCCCGGGATCGGCATCAGCGGTTACAACGACTTCCGGGACCTGCTGATCGACGGCCGGCTGCGGGCGCTCGCGGTGGTCTCGCCCGAGCGGCTCGAGGGCCTGGACGCCCCGACCATGATCGAGGCGGGCTACCCCGCGGTCGACCTGGTCAACTGGCGCGGCTACGTGGCCCCGCCCGGCATCAGCGAGGCCGAGCAGCAGGAGCTCATCGACGTCGTGGCCGAGATGGTCGAGACGCAGGAGTGGCGTGACGCCGTGGACCGCAACCGCTGGGAGGTCTCCTACGTCGAGGGTGAGGAGTTCGGTGAGTTCCTCGTCACCGAGCAGGCCCGCATCGACGTGATCCTGCAGGACCTGGGGCTGGCATGAGCGACGTCCACGAGGGGGCGGCCGGCGCGGCGCGGCCCGGCACGGACCCGATGACCGGCCACCGCCCCGTGGCGGCCCCGGCGCACCGGTGGGCGGGCCGCAGCGCGCTGGTCGTGCCGGCGCTGCTGGTCGGCCTCGGCGTGTTCCTGGTCTACGGCGTCGTCGACATGGAGGTCACCGACGACTCCGAGCTGTTCGGCCCCACGGTGTTCCCCACCATGGTGGCCGTCACGTGCTTCGTGGTGGCGGTCCTGCTCGCCGTCAGCATCGTGCGCGACCCCGAGGTGCCCGAGCCGCACCTGGACGCCGACGGCGAGCCCGTGGGCGGCACCGTCAGCAACTGGCGGGCCACCGGCATCACGGTCGGCTCGTTCGTCCTGTTCGGGCTGCTGCTGCAGCCGGTCGGCTGGATCATCGCCGCCGCCCTGGTGTTCTGGGGGGTCACGGTCGGCCTCGGCAGCACCCGGTACGTGTTCAACCTGATGGTCGGCCTCGCGCTGTCCTCGGTCATGCAGCTGGTCTTCGCCGGGCTGCTCGGCCTCAACCTGCCGCCCGGCGTCTTCGGGGTGCTCTGACGTGGACGCGCTCGCCTCCCTCGGTCAGGGCTTCGCCGACGTCCTGACGCTGCAGAACCTGTTCTACGTCGTCGTCGGGGCCCTGATCGGCACCGCCGTCGGGGTGCTGCCCGGCCTGGGCTCGGCCATGGCGGTGGCCCTGCTGCTGCCCATCACGTTCACGCTGGACCCGCTGGCCGCGCTGGTCATGTTCGCCGGGATCTACTTCGGCGGGCTGTTCGGCGACTCCATCGCCGCATCCTGATGAACACCCCGGGCAACTCCACCGCCATCGCCGGGTCCTTCGAGGGGCACCGGATGGCCAAGGCCGGGCGGGCGCCCCAGGCGCTGGCCACCTCGGCCATCGGGGCGTTCCTGGGCGGCACCATCGCCACCGTGCTCGTGGTGTTCTTCGCCCCGTCGCTGGCCGAGTGGGCCACCAGCTTCGGCCCGGGGGAGTACTTCGCCCTGGCCGTGTTCGCCTTCGTGGCCACCTCCGCTGTGGTGTCGGACTCCGCGCTCAAGGGCATCGCCGCGCTGCTGATCGGCCTCGCGCTGGCCATGGTCGGCACCGACCAGGTCAGCGGGGCGCAGCGGTTCACCTTCGGCAGCACGGCGATGTTCGACGGCGTGAGCATCGTCGTCATCACCGTGGCCATGCTGGCGGTCGGCGAGGTCGTGTACGTCGCCTCGAAGATCGGCCGCCCGGACGACCGCACCCTGGTGCCGTCCTCGGGTCGGCCGTTCCTGACCCGGGCCGAGGTCAAGGACGCCCTGCCGGCCTGGCTGCGCGGCACGGCGTTCGGCGTGCCGTTCGGCGTCATCCCCGCCGGCGGGGCCGAGGTGCCGACCTTCCTGGCCTACGGCACGGAGCGCCGGCTGGACCGCCGCCGCAAGGTGCCCATGTTCGGCCGGGGCGCCATCCGCGGCGTGGCCGCCCCGGAGGCCGCCGGCAACGCGACGTCCGGCACCGCGATGGGCGCCCTGCTCGCCCTGGGCCTGCCCACCTCGGCCACCGCGGCCATGCTGCTGGCCGCCTTCCAGCAGTACGGCGTGCAGCCGGGCCCGCTGCTGTTCAGCCGCAACGGCGAGCTGGTCTGGGCGCTGATCGCCAGCCTGTTCATCGGCCTGGTGGTGCTGCTGGTCCTCAACCTGCCGTTCGCGCCGCTGTGGGCGCAGCTGCTGCGCATCCCCAAGGAGTACCTGTACGCCGGCATCGCGCTGTTCGCGTGCTTCGGGGTCTACGCGGCCACGGCGGCCCTGGTCGACGTGTTCCTGATGATCGCCCTGGGCGTGCTGGGGTTCGTCATGCGGCGCCACGACGTCCCGCTGGCACCGGTGCTGATCGCGGTCATCCTCGGCCCGCTGGCCGAGTCGTCGCTGCGCGACGCCATGAACAACTCCGGCAACGACCCGCTCGTGCTCATCAGCACCCCGATCACCATCACGCTGTACGTGCTGCTGCTGGCGGCGGTCGCGTTCACGGTCTACAACCGGCTGCGGGCCCGGCAGAGCCAGGACTACTGAGCGGGGCGGTTCGCCTGGGGACCGACGGGGGCGGTCTGTCCGGCGCTCGCCGTAGGGTGGCGCCCATGGCAGACGAGGCGCGACCGGTCCTCGCGCTGTACCGCCGCTACCGGCCCGACACGTTCGAGCAGGTCGTCGGGCAGGACCACGCCATCACCCCGATCACGGCGGCGCTGGCCAAGGGCCGGATCAACCACGCCTACCTGTTCTCCGGGCCCCGCGGCTGCGGCAAGACGACCAGCGCCCGGGTGCTCGCCCGGTCGCTGAACTGCGTGCAGGGGCCGACCCCGACGCCGTGCGGGCAGTGCCCGTCCTGCCTCGACCTGGCCAACGGCAGCACGGGCAGCCTGGACGTGATCGAGATCGACGCGGCCAGCCACCGCGGCATCGACGACGCCCGCGACCTGCGCGAGCGGGTGGCGAACTTCCCCGTCCGCGACCGGTACAAGGTCGTCATCATCGACGAGGCGCACCAGATCACCACCGACGCGTTCAGCGCGCTGCTCAAGGTGGTCGAGGAGCCGCCGGAGCACGTCGTGTTCGTCTTCGCGACCACCGAGCCCGAGAAGGTGCTGGGCACGATCCGCTCGCGGACCCACCACTTCCCGTTCCGGCTCGTGCCGCCGGCCCGGCTGCTGCAGCACCTGGAGGACGTCTGCCGCCGCGAGGGCGTCACGGTCGAGCCGGCCGCGCTGTCGCTGGTGATCCGGGCCGGTGGCGGGTCGGTCCGCGACTCCATGTCGGTGCTGGACCAGCTGATCGCCGGGGCCGACGGCGACGTCGACGTGCACCTGGCCACCAACCTGCTGGGGTACGTGCCGGAGTCGCTGCTGGACGACCTGGTCGACGCCCTCGCGGCGGTCGACGGGGCCGCCGCGTTCGCCTCGGTGCACCACGCCGTGGAGTCGGGGCACGACCCCCGCCGCTACACCAACGAGCTGCTCGAGCGGCTGCGCACGCTGGTCATCGTCTCCCGCGTGGGCGAGGGGGCCGCCGCGGTGCTGCCCGAGGTGCCCGAGGACGCGTTCGAGCGGCTGCGGCACCAGGCCTCGCGGTTCGGCCACGCCGAGCTGTCCCGCGCGGCCGACGTGGTCGCCGCGGCGCTGGGCGAGATGGCGGGCGCCACCAGCCCCCGGCTGCTGCTGGAGCTGCTGGTCGCACGGCTGCTGGTCGTGGGGGCCGACACCGACGGCGCCGTGCCGACCCGGGTGGAGCGGCTGGAGCGGCAGCTGGCGGCGCTCGGCGAGGGTGGCGCCCTGCCCCGGACCGGTGCGGGTGCCCCCGCCCGTGACGAGCCACGCCGTCCCGCGGCGCGCGCCGCGGAGCCGTCGGGCCCGGTCGACCGGCCCGCGGAGTCCGCCGGGGCGCCCACGCGCCCGGAGGCCCCGCCGATGGCCGGCCGGCCCGCCGCCGGCCAGCCGGCCGCCCCCCAGCCCGCCGCCAGCCAGCCGGCCGCTACCCAGCCGGCCGCTACCCAGCCGGCCGCTACCCAGCCGGCCGCTACCCGGTCGGACCCGGCTCGGAGCGACGCGCCCGGCCACGCCGGCGGACCGGTGTCCTCGTCCCCACCCGCCTCGCGGCCCGCCCCGGCCCGCACGGCGGACCAGCCGGCGGCCGACGGCTGGCCGGCCACGGCCGGGCGTCCCCTGGACCCCCGGGCACCGGTGGCGCCCGAGGGCCAGGACCGGCCCGGTGAGCCGCAGGCCTCGCGTCCGCGCACGTCGCAAACCCCGCCGACCCGCTCCCCTGAGGACCAGGCCCCGCAGCAGCAGGCCCCGCAGCGGCAGGACCCGCAGCAGCAGGACCCGCGGCAGCAGACCCCGTCCGCACCCGACCAGCCCTCCTCCGGTGACGCCGGCGGGGTGACGGTCGAGGTGGTCCGGCGCACCTGGGACCAGGTGGTCGACCGGCTGCGGACCATCCGGCGCCTGACCTGGACCCTGGTCAGCGAGAACGCCCAGGTCCTGGCCCTGGACGGTGTGACCCTCACGCTCGGCTTCCCGACCCAGGGCCTGGCCGACGCGTTCAACCAGCGCGGCCACTCCGACTGCGTCAAGGAGGCCCTGGTCGAGACCCTCGGCGTCGAGCGCAAGGCCGTGGGCGTCGTCGGTGGTCGCGGCGCGGGCGGTGCGCCCCCGGTCGACCCCGGTCCGCCCGAGCCCGACCCCGGACCCGACGACGGCCCCGCGCCGGGTGCCCCGGCCGGTCCTGCGGCCCTGGGCCCCGACGGCTGGCCCGTGGTCACGGGCCCCAGCGCCCGGACCCCGCCCCCGCCCGCCGCGGGCCCGTCGGCCGGCTCGGCGCCCGCGCCGGCGGCCGAGTCCGAGCCCGTCCGCACCCGGCCCCGGGTCGAGCCCATCGCGCCCGAGCCGCAGGTCGAGGACGTGGTGTCGCGGGACGACCCCAGCGCGGACGTCGAGGGCACCGGCCACGGCACCGACGTGCTCACCCGGTTGCTGGGGGCCCAGGTCATCGAGGACAACCGCACCGACGGCTGACCCCTCCGGCCGACCCGTCGCCGGTTCGCGGCCCGGCGGTGGCGCGGCGGGCCCCGCGCGGCCGTAGTCTCGGCGGGTGTACGAAGGAGTGGTCGCCGACCTGATCGAGGAGCTCGGCCGCCTGCCCGGGGTCGGGCCCAAGTCGGCGCAGCGCATCGCCTTCCACCTGCTGCAGGCCGACCCGGACGACGTCAGCCGGCTGGCCGAGGTGCTCACCCAGGTCAAGGCCCGGGTCCGGTTCTGCGACGTCTGCGGCAACGTGTCCGAGGAGGAGCGCTGCCGGATCTGCCGCGACACCCGCCGCGACCCCAGCGTCATCTGCGTCGTGGAGGAGCCGCGCGACGTCGTCGCCATCGAGCGCACGCGGGAGTTCCGCGGGCTCTACCACGTGCTGGGCGGCGCGATCAGCCCCATCGACGGCATCGGCCCCAACGAACTGCGCATCCGCCAGCTCATGGGCAGACTGGCCTCGGACCAGGTCACCGAGCTCATCCTCGCCACCGACCCGAACCTCGAGGGCGAGGCCACGGCGACGTACCTGGCCCGGCTCGTCAGGCCGATGGGCCTGCGGGTGACCAGGCTGGCCAGCGGCCTCCCGGTGGGTGGGGACCTCGAGTACGCGGACGAGGTGACGCTCGGGAGGGCGTTCGAGGGACGGAGGCTCATCGATGTCTGACATCTTCAACAACGCGGCGGACGACCCGGCGGGCCGCGCCGTGACCGGTGACGTGTCCCTGGCGGTCGAGGTGGCCGCCGAGGTGCAGGCGTTCCTGGACACCACCACGCACGTGGCGGCGGGCGACGGCGAGGGCGCGGCCATCCCGCTGCTGCACCTGGCGCTGTCGCGGATCCTGGCCGTCGGGGCCCGGCTGGGGGCCACGCGCGACGTCGTCCCGGCCGACCGGTTCGAGCCCGACACCGGGCCCGAGCTGGACATGGACCCGCTGCGCCTGGGCGTGGCGGCGGCGCTGGGCGAGGAGGACACCTACACCGAGGCCGTCGACCCGCAGGGCGGGCCCGACGTCGCCATCGGCAGCATCGCCGACGACGTCACCTGCGTGGCCGCCGACGTCGCCCACGGCCTGCGCCACCTGGAGGCCGGCCGGGTCGCCGAGGCGCTGTGGTGGTGGCAGTTCGCCTACCTGGCCACCTGGGGCCAGCGCGGCGCCGCGGCCCAACGGGCACTGGTGTCGCTGATGGCGCACGCCCGCCTCGACGTCGACCCCGACGTCGCCGCCGAGGCCGAGTTCGAGGCCCTCCACGCCACCTGACGGGTCCGCGGCCGGTCAGGCGATGCGCTGGCCCACCGGGAGGCGGCCGACGGGGGTGCGGAGGCGGCGGACGGCCAGGGCCGTGGCGCCGGCCACCAGCACGGCGTAGAACGCCAGGCCGAACGGCCACACCGGCGGCAGCGACGCCCGCTCCTGCGCACGCGCCTGCTCGTCCAGGTCGGTGCACCAGTCCTGCACCAGGTCCGGGCCCAGGCGCGCCTCGCGGGACACGTCGCCCAGACCGCGCAGCACGTCGGCGTCCACGTCGGGCGAGCCCGGCTGCAGCGGCGCGGCGTCGGCGACCACCACGTACGGGCTGGCCACCAGCAACCACCAGGTCAGGTCGGTCCGGGCGACGGTCTCCTCCGAGCGGCGCTGCACGCACTCGGTGGGACGGCCCGTGTCGGGGTCGTAGCCGGCGGCCTCGACGTAGGTGACGGTCTCGGTGGTCGTCAGCAGCGCCGAGGACAGCGGCACCAGCAGCGGCGCCACGACGGCCAGGCAGAACGCGACCACGTAGGACAGCACGATGCTGGCGACCGGACGCACGACCACCGCGGACAGGCCGAGCCCGACGGCGGTGACCACGGCCAGGGCCACGGCCACCAGCAGGACGATCACCAGCAGCCGGGTCAGGCTGGTGCCGCCGAGGGCGAACGCCACGACCAGCGACGGCAGGGCGCCCGCCACCAGGGCCAGGGTGCCGCACCACGCGGCCAGCAGCTTGCCCACGGCGATCTCGGCCGGGCTCAGCAGGGTCGTCTGCAGCGTGGCCAGCGTGCCGTCCCGGCTGTCGCCGTTGATGCTGGTCGCGGCCAGGCCGGGCGCGACCAGCAGGCCGAAGGACAGCACCACCAGCACCGTGACGCCGAACAGCACCGTGCCGGTGTCCGCAGTGATGGTGCCGCCCAGCGTCACCGTCGCCAGCACCACCAGGCCGCACAGCCCGGTCACCAGGGTGGTCCAGGCGGCCCAGGCGACCAGCCACCGCCGGGCCCGCATGAGCCGGCGCAGCTCCAGCCACGCGACGGTGCCCACGCCGTGGCCGCTGAGCCGCCAGGTGGGCGTGGCCCCGGTCGGTCGGGGCCAGTCGGCCGTCGACGCGTCGGCGGGGACGACCCCGCCCGTGGGCGCGCTCACCGCTCCGCCCTCCCGCTGCCGGGCCCGGTCAGGCCCAGGTAGGTCTGCTCGATCCGACCCGCGGTCGGGGCGAAGTGGCTCAGCCGCACCCCGGCCGAGACCAGGTCCGAGAGCAGGTCGGCCGCCGCGTGCTCGTCCGCCAGGGCGACGTCCAGCGCGCCCGCCGGCCCGTCGACCGGCTCCAGACCGCGGGCGGCCAGCGCCGCGGCCAGCCCCGCCCGGTCCGGGCCCAGCAGCCGCCAGCCCGCCCGGGCGTGCGCGGCGCCCAGGTCGTCGGGGCTGACGGTGCGCCCGCCCAGCACGAACACGGCGCCGTCCGCGAGCTCGTCGAGCTCGCTCAGCACGTGGGAGCTGATGAGCACGCAGCGCCCGGACTCGGCCAGGCCGCGCAGCACGTGCCGCAGCTCCACCCGCGAGCCCGGGTCCAGGCCGGAGGCCGGCTCGTCGAGGACCAGCACCTGCGGGTCGTGCACCAGGGCGCGGGCCAGGCCCAGGCGCTGCTTCTGCCCGCGCGACAGCACGCGCGCCGGCGCCCCGGCCAGGTCGGTCAGCCGCACCTGCGCCAGCAGCGCCTCCACCCGGTCGGCGACCAGGGCCTTCGGCACCCGGTAGGCCCGCGCGAACACCTGCAGGTGCTCGGCGACCGTCAGCGCGTCCCAGGCGCCGAACACGTCGGGCATCCAGCCCAGCCGGGACCGGACGGCGGCGCCCTCGGTGGTGGGGTCCGCGCCGGCCACACGCAGCGTCCCGGCATCGGGGGCCAGCAGGCCCGCGACCATCAGCATCAGCGTCGTCTTGCCGGAGCCGTTGGGCCCGACCAGGGCCGTGACCTGCCCGGCCGGGGCCTGCAGGGTCATGTCCACCACGGCGTGCACGGGACCGAAGGACCGGCGCACGCCGACCACCTCGACTCCGCCGCCGGCTTGACGGTCGTCCGAACCGGTCATGCGCCCAGCATGCAGCACCGCGGGCCGGTGGTGGGCGGGCCTCGGTGGGACTCCACCCGCCCCCACCCGAGCGGGGGAGCCAGGCGCCACGGCGACACATCGAGCGGGTTCTGGACCACCGGGTCGGTCACCGGGCGCGTCCCATGTGCCGGTGTGGTGCGGGAGCCGGGGCTCGAGCCGGCCAACGACTGGGCGCGATCCGACACCGCGTCCACGGATCGATAGACTCCGGCGGCCTCCCGCCCACGGCGGGGGAGCCCCGGGCGCTCCGGTCCGACGTCTTCTTCGAGGTGGTGCCAGCAATGGGTGTGGTCGTGCAGAAGTACGGCGGGTCCAGCGTCAGCGACGCCGCGGCCGTCAAGCGCGTCGCCCAGCGGATCGTCCGCACCGTGCAGGCCGGCAACCAGGTCTGCGTGGTCGTGTCGGCGATGGGCGACACGACCGACGAGCTGCTCGACCTGGCCGAGCAGGTCACCCCCACCCCACCGGGCCGCGAGCTGGACATGCTGCTGACCGCGGGCGAGCGGATCAGCATGGCGGTGCTGGCCATGGCCATCGGCAACCTGGGCCACGAGGCGCGCAGCTTCACCGGCTCCCAGGCGGGCGTCATCACCGACTCGGTGCACGGCAAGGCCCGCATCATCGACGTCACGCCCGGGCGCATCCGCACCGCGCTGGACGAGGGCGCGATCGCCATCGTCGCCGGCTTCCAGGGCGTCAGCCAGGACACCAAGGACATCACCACGCTGGGCCGCGGCGGCTCCGACACCACGGCCGTCGCCCTGGCCGCGGCGCTGGACGCCGACGTCTGCGAGATCTACACCGACGTGGACGGGGTGTTCAGCGCCGACCCCCGCATCGTGGCCACCGCCCGGCGCCTGGACACCGTCACCTACGAGGAGATGCTGGAGCTCGCCGCCAACGGGGCGAAGATCCTGCACCTGCGCTGCGTGGAGTACGCCCGCCGCTACGGCATCCCGGTGCACGTGCGCAGCTCGTTCTCCGACCGCACCGGCACCACCGTCACCGGCAGCATGTTCGACCCCGAGGAGCCCACCATGGAGCAGGCCATCATCGCCGGCGTCGCGCACGACCGCAGCGAGGCCAAGATCACCGTCGTCGGCGTCCCGGACGTGCCGGGCAAGGCGGCCGCGATCTTCCAGGAGGTCGCCCGAGCCGGCGTCAACATCGACATGATCGTGCAGAACGTGTCCGCGGCGCAGACCGGCCTGACCGACGTGTCGTTCACGCTGCCCAAGACCGACGGCGCGACGGCGATGAACACCCTCAAGGCGTCGCAGGCGACCATCGGCTTCGCGCGGCTGCAGTACGACGACCAGATCGGCAAGGTGTCGCTGGTCGGTGCGGGCATGCGCAGCCACCCCGGGGTGTCGGCGACGTTCTTCGCCGCCCTGGCCGAGGCCGGCGTCAACATCGACGTGATCTCCACCTCCGAGATCCGGATCTCGGTCGTCACGCACGCCGACAAGGTGGACGACGCGGTCCGCGCGGTGCACACGGCGTTCCAGCTGGACGCCGACCAGATCGAGGCCGTCGTGTACGGCGGGACAGGACGGTGAGCCCGATGACCACCACCACGACCACCACCGCGTTCGGCGGCAGCCGCCGGCCCACCCTGGCCGTCGTCGGGGCCACGGGCGCCGTCGGCACCGTGATGCTCGACATCCTCAGCAACCGTCCCGACGTCTGGGGCGAGATCCGGCTCATCGCCTCCGCCCGCTCGGCCGGTACGGTGCTGCAGGTCCGGGGCGAGGGCGTCGAGGTCAAGGCCCTGTCGCCGGGGGTCTTCGACGGGGTGGACGTCGCGATGTTCGACGTCCCGGACGAGATCAGCGCCGACTGGGCGCCCGTGGCCGCCGCGCGCGGCGCGGTTGTCGTCGACAACTCCGGCGCGTTCCGGATGGACCCCGACGTGCCGCTGGTCGTGCCCGAGGTCAACCCCGAGGCCGTCGCGCACCGCCCCAAGGGCATCATCGCCAACCCCAACTGCACGACGCTGACCATGATGGCCGCCCTCGGTGCGCTGCACCGCCGCTGGCGGCTCACCGAGCTCGTGGTGTCCAGCTACCAGGCGGCCTCCGGGGCCGGCAAGCCGGGCGTCGACCGGCTGCGGGCCGAGCTGGGCGTCGTGGCCGCGGACGACAGCCTGGGCACGACCCCGGGCGACGTGCGCCGCGCCATCTCCGCCGCGCTCGACGACGGCGTCGACGGCCGGTTCCCGTTCGGGGCGCCGCTGGCGATGAACGTCGTGCCGTGGGCCGGCAGCCTCAAGGACGACGGCTGGTCGAGCGAGGAGCTCAAGGTCCGCAACGAGTCCCGCAAGATCCTGGGCATCGCCGACCTCAAGGTGTCCGCCACCTGCGTCCGGGTGCCCGTGGTCACGACCCACTCCCTCGCGGTGCACGCGACGTTCGCCGAGGCGCTGACCGCCGACGAGGCGCGGGCCGAGCTCGAGCAGGCGCCGACCGTGGTCGTGGCCGACGACCCGGCCGCCGGCCGGTTCCCCACCCCGGCCGACGTCGTGGGCCAGGACCCGACCTACGTGGGCCGGATCCGGCAGGCGCTGGACTTCCCCAACACGCTCGACCTGTTCGTCAGCGGCGACAACCTGCGCAAGGGTGCGGCGCTGAACACCGCGGAGATCGCCGAGCTGGTGGCCGCCGAGCTGACGGGGCGGCGGGTCGGGGCGTGAGCCGCCCCGGCTCCCGGCGCGCCGCACGACTGGGCGGCGCCGCGGCCCTCACGGGGGCGGGGGTGCTCGCCTGGTCGTTGGCGGAGGCCCGCGCCTTCGTGCTGCGGCGGGTGCAGGTGCCGGTGCTGGCCGCCGGCGACCTGCCGCTGCGGGTGCTGCACCTGTCCGACCTGCACCTGACCCCGCGCAGCCGCCGCGAGCGGGACTGGGTGGCGGGGCTGGCCGCGCTGGAGCCGGACCTGACCGTGGTCACCGGCGACCTGCTGGCCCACGTCGACGCGGTGCCCACCGTGGTCGTCGCCCTGGGCGGGCTGCTGCAGCGGCCGGGCGCCTTCGTCCTCGGCTCCAACGACTACCACGCGCCGGTGCCCCGCAACCCGCTGCGCTACTTCCGGGGGCCCAGCGCGGTGGATCGGGACCCCGTGCCCCTGCCGACGCAGGACCTGGTGGCGGCCCTGACCGGCCCGGGCTGGGTCGACCTGACCAACCGCCGGGACACCGTCCAGGTGGCCGGGCGACCCGTGCGGCTGGTGGGCGTCGACGACCCCCACCTGCGCCGGGACCGCATGCCGGGCCCGGAGCGGGGCCGGCGCGAGCCCGGGCTGCGCCTGGGGGTCAGCCACGCGCCCTACCGACGGGTGCTGGGCGCCATGGCCGACGACGGCGCCGACCTGGTCCTGGCCGGGCACACCCACGGCGGCCAGGTGTGCGTGCCGGGCCTGGGCGCGCTGGTCACCAACTGCGACCTGCCCCGGCAGTTCGCCAAGGGCCTGTTCGCCTGGCCGTCGTCCCGCGCGGCCGACGACGGGTTCTCCGCCCCGCGCTCGTCGTGGGTGAACGTCAGCGCCGGGCTGGGGACCAGCCCGTTCACGCCGGTGCGGCTGGCCTGCCGCCCCGAGGCCACGCTGCTGACCCTGGTGCCGGCCGCCTGAGACGTCCGCGGCGCCGCCGCGGGCTCAGCGGCCCTGCGGGGGCCGGATCTCGCCGGACCCCCGGCGCACCAGGGTCGTGGGGACCCACACCGTGCGGGGTGGTCGGCGGCTGCCGTCGATCCGGGCGAACAGGGCCCTGGCTGCCTCGGTGCCGATCAGCCCGGGGTCCTGCGCCACCACCGTCACCCCCGGGCTCAGCAGGTCGGCCAGCGGGAAGTCGTCGAAGCCCACCATGGCCACGTCGTGGGCCAGGCCCAGGGAGCGCAGGGCGCGGACGGCACCCACCGTGATCCGGTTCTGGGCGCAGAACAGCGCGGTCGGTCGCTGCTCGGGGGGCAGCTGCAGCAGGTGGACCGCCGCCCCCTCGGCGCTGGCCTCGCCGTGCAGGTCCGCCACGACGAGCCGGTCGTCCACGCCCAGGCCCACGTCGATCAGCGCCTGTCGGTAGCCGTCGAACCGACGTCGGGCGGTCGAGATGGTGCTCAGGTCGCCCAGGTAGGCCACCCTCCGGTGCCCGGCGTCGGTCAGGTGGGTCACCGCCGCGGCCGCCCCCAGCTCGTTGGTGGACAGCACCTGGTCCACGGGCAGGCCCGGGGCGTCGCGGTCGACGAGGACCACGGGCAGGCCGCGGCGAAGCTCGTCGGCCAGGTGGTCGTCCGCCTGGCCCGTGGGGGCGACGATGAGCCCGTCGACGCGACGGTCGGTGAACGCCTGCGCGACCTCGCGCTCCCGGGGGCCGTCCTCGTCGGCGCTGCCGGCCAGCACGACCGTGCCGTGGCCGATGGCCACCTCCTCCACCGCACGCAGCACGGCGCCGGAGAACGGGTTGGCCACGTCGTCGACCACGACCCCGATGGCCGAGGACCGGCCGTCGGCCCGGCGCAGGGCCGAGGCGCCGGCGTCGGGCCGGTAGCCGAGCTCGCGGACGGCGGCGTCGACCCGGGCCGACATGGCCGTCGACACCCCCGGTTCCCGGTTGACGACCCGGGAGACCGTCTTGATGCCCACCCCGGCCAACCGGGCCACGTCCTTCATGGTGGCTCGGCCGCGGGCCCGTCGGCTGGGGCCGTCGGGCCGCTCGGACGCGCGGGCGCCCGGCGGGTCTGGGGTCTCCGTCGACATGGCCGACATCGTGCCCGAAGACATCGTTGTCGTCTATGCCGGGGTGCTGGGCGCCACAGAAACCCCCATCGACGTCACGAAACGGTCACGGCCGTTGACATCTCGGGGACGCGGCGCTCTACTGAAGACAACGTTGTCGCGCCGAAGCGACGACACTGGCAGTCCAAGGGAGGACTCCCGTGAACCGACGCACCCGTCACCTTCCGCTCGCGCTGATCGCCGTGGCCTCGTTCGCCCTCGCCGCCTGCGGCGATGACGACGCGGCCGGCGACGCCAGCCCCGCCGCCGGCGGGGCCGGCGACGGCGAGGTGCTCGTCGGCCTCGTCACCAAGACCGACACCAACCCGTTCTTCGTCAAGATGAAGGAGGGGGCCGAGGCCAAGGCCGAGGAGCTGGGCATCGAGGTCCAGTCCTTCGCCGGGGCCCAGGACGGCGACAACGAGGGCCAGGTCGAGGCGATCGAGAACCTGATCGCGGCCGGGGCCAGCGGCATCCTCATCACGCCCAACGACTCCGAGGCGATCGTCCCCAGCATCGAGGCCGCCCGCGACGCCGGCATCCTCGTCATCGCCCTGGACACCCCGCTGGAGCCGGCCGACGCGGCCGACGCGACGTTCGCCACCGACAACTTCAAGGCCGGCGAGCTGATCGGGCAGTGGGCCGCGGCGCAGTTCGAGGCCTCCGGCGAGGAGCCGAAGATCGCCCTGCTCGACCTCAACCCCAACGGCATCAGCGTCGACGTCGCCCGCAACCAGGGGTTCCTGTCCGGCTTCGGCATCGACCTGGCCGACGAGAACACCATCGGCGACGAGGACGACCCCCGCATCGTCGGCAACGACGTCACGGACGGGGCCGAGGAGGGCGGCCGCACCGCGATGGAGAACCTGCTCCAGCGCGACCCGGAGATCAACCTCGTCTACACGATCAACGAGCCCGCCGCCGCCGGGGCGTACGAGGCGCTGCGCGCGGCCGGTCGCGAGGACGACGTCACGATCGTGTCCGTCGACGGCGGCTGCCCGGGCGTGGACAACGTGGCCGCCGGCGTCATCGGCGCCACGTCCATGCAGTTCCCGCTGGACATGGCGGGCCTGGGGGTGGAGGCCATCGCCCAGTTCGCGGAGGACGGCGCCGTCCCCGAGCCCACCGACGGCCTCGACTTCTTCGACACCGGCGTCACGCTGGTCACCGACGAGCCGGTGGAGGGCATCGAGTCCGAGGACTCCGCCTGGGGCACCGAGAACTGCTGGGGCTGAGCGCCGTGACCACCGTCTCGGAGGCGCCACCCGCCCCGCCGGGCGAGCCCGGAACCGCCCGCCGACCGCTGCGGCTGCGCGTGCGCGAGCTGCTGCACGCCAACCCGGTGCTGGGCCCGGCCGCGGTCCTGCTGCTGTCGGTCGTGCTGTTCTCCCTGGGCAGCGACCGGTTCCTGGACCCGACCAACATCTCGCTGATCATCCAGCAGGTGGCCGTCGTGGGGGTGCTGGCCCTGGGGCAGACCCTCATCATCCTCACGGCCGGCATCGACCTGTCCGTCGGCGCCATCATGGTGCTCAGCTCGATCGTCATGGCCAAGCTGTCGGCCGAGGCCGGCCTGCCCGGGCCGGTGGCGCTGCTCGCCGGGTTCGCCACCGGGCTGGCCTGCGGTCTGGTCAACGGCGTGCTGGTGACCAGGCTCAAGCTGCCGCCCTTCATCGTCACCCTCGGCACGCTCAACGTGTTCTTCGCCCTCAACCTGTTCCTGTCCGACAGCGCCACCGTCCGCGGCAGCGACATGTCGTCGTGGCTGCTGGTGATGGGGGAGACGTTCTCCGTCGGCGGCACCAACATCACGCTCGGCTCGGTGATGCTGCTGGTGACCTGCGGCGTCCTGGCCTACGTGCTGCGCCAGACCGGCTGGGGGCGGCACGTCTACGCCATCGGCGACGACCGCGAGGCCGCCCGGCTGTCCGGCATCCGCGTCGACCGGATGCTGCTGTCGGTGTACGCCGTCGCAGGCCTGGTCTACGGCCTGGCGGCCTGGGTGCTGATCGGCCGGATCGCGGCTGCCAGCCCGCAGGCCGGCATCGACGCCAACCTCGACTCCATCACGGCCGTCGTGCTGGGCGGCACCAGCCTGTTCGGCGGGCGCGGGGCCATCCTCGGCACGCTGGTGGGGGCCGTGGTCGTCGGCGTGTTCCGCAACGGGCTCACCCTGGTGGGGGTCGAGTCGCTGTGGCAGAACTTCGCCGTCGGCATCCTCGTCATCGTCGCCGTGTCCATCGACCAGTGGATCAGGAAGCCCGCATGAGCCGCAACGCGATCCCCGACGCCGCCGAGCGCGACCAGGCGTCCCACGTCCACGTCTCCGACCCCACCGCCGACCGCCCCGAGGTGCTCGGCGCCACCGGCCTCCTCAAGCGCTACGGCCGGGTCACCGCGGTCGACGGCGCCGACTTCTCGCTGCGGGCCGGAGAGATCCTGGCCGTGATCGGCGACAACGGCGCGGGCAAGTCATCGCTCATCAAGTGCCTGTCGGGCGCGGTCACCCCGGACGCCGGCGAGATCCGGCTCGACGGCCAGGTGGTGTCCTTCGAGGGCCCCATCCAGGCGCGCGCCGCCGGTATCGAGACCGTCCACCAGTCGCTGGCCGTCAGCCCGTCGCTCGACATCGCGGCCAACCTGTTCCTCGGCCGGGAGCGTCGCAAGAAGGGCGTGCTGGGCACCGTCTTCCGGCAGCTGGACCACCGGGGGATGCGGCGCGACGCGGCCCGGCACCTGGACGACCTGGGCGTGCTGACGGTGCAGAACATGGCGCAGGCGGTCGAGACGCTGTCCGGCGGTCAGCGCCAGGCCGTCGCGGTGGCCCGGGCCGCCGCGTTCGGCAGCCGTGTGGTGATCATGGACGAGCCGACGGCGGCCCTGGGGGTCAAGGAGTCCACCCGCGTCCTGCAGCTGATCACGGACGTCCGGGACCGGGGCATGCCGGTGGTGCTCATCAGCCACAACATGCCCCACGTGTTCGAGGTGGCCGACCGGATCCACATCCACCGGCTGGGTCGTCGGGCCTGCGTCGTCACGCCGCAGAGCCACTCGATGCAGGACACCGTGGCGATCATGACCGGGGCCCTGCCCCCGCCGGAGCAGGACGCCAGCTGAGGGTCCGCGGGGCGGTCCCGTCCGGCCCGGGAGGTCGTCGGCGGTACGGTTGTCCGGCTCCCGATCCCGGTGCACGTGCGGGACCGGGGGAGGACGGGGCCGACGACGCCCGGGGTGACCAGGACTGGAGGACCGGTGCAGCACACGGCGAGGTTCCGCCCGGTCGTGCTGGGCGGGGACATCGGCGCGTACAGCCTGGCCCGGCACTTCCACGAGAACCACGGGGTCCGTCCCGCGGTGGTCTCGACCGCCTCGACGGGCCTGATGGGCCGGTCCCGCATCATGCGCCACGTCGTGGAGCCGCGGCTGGAGGACCCCGACGTCCTGGTCGCGCTGCTGGGCGAGCTGCTGCCGGACGACGGCGTGCCCGGTCTGGTCATCGCCAGCGCCGACCGCCTGGTGTCGCTGCTGGTCGGCGTGCGGGACCGGCTGGGCGGCCACGTCACGGTGCCGTACGTGGGCCAGGACCTGCTGCGCCGGATGACCGACAAGGCCGCGTTCAGCCGGCTGTGCGCCGAGCTGGACGTCCCGCACCCCGCCACGCTGGTGGTCGACCTCGCCGAAGGGCCCGCCGTGGACGTCGCGGGTCTCACCTTCCCCGTCTTCGCCAAGGCGGCCAGCACCGTCGCCTACCACGCGGTCAGCTTCCCGGGGAAGAGCAAGGGCTTCGTCGTGCCGAGCGAGCAGGACCTGCGCGACCTGCTGCGCCGGGTCCACGACGCCGGCTACCGCGACACGTTCCTCGTGCAGGACCTCGTCCCCGGGGACGACTCCGGGATGCGGATCCTGACCTCCTACGCCGACGCCTCGTCCCGGGTGCTCTACTCCTCGTTCGGGCAGGTCCTGCTGGAGGAGCACGCGCCCAGCGCCATCGGCAACCCGGCCGCGATCCTCACCGAGACCGACGACGTCTCGGTCGAGCACGCCCGCCGCATGCTGGAGCACGTCGGCTGGACGGGCTGGGCCAACTTCGACCTCAAGCACGATCCCCGGACCGGGCGGACGGTGTTCTTCGAGCTCAACCCCCGGCTGGGACGGAGCAACTTCTACGTCGCGGCCGGCCAGGTGGACCCGGTCGGGCCCTACGTCCGCGAGCACGTCCTGGGCCAGCAGCCGTTCGCCCCCGGGGGCCGGACCCAGGCCGTGCCCGGTCACCTGTTCACGGTGCTGCCCCGGCCGCTGCTGCTGCGCTACCTGCAGGAGGAGCCCCTGCGCGAGCGGGTCCGCGCCGCCTACCGCGCCGGCCGGGTCCACAACCCGCTGTGGTACTCCGCCGAGCGCGACCCCCGGCGGCTGGCCTACCTGGCGGCCAGCCACGCCAACCAGGTGCGCAAGTTCACCCGGTACTACCCGTTGGAGCAGGCCCGCGCCCGCGCCCGGCTGAGCGTCGACCGGCCCAGCGGGTGAGCCGGACCCTCGTCGGCGTGGTCGGCGGGGTGGGCCCCCTGGCCACGGCCTACTTCCTCGACCGGGTCGTCCGCCTGACCGACGCCCGTACCGACCAGGAGCACGTCGACCTGGTGGTGCACCAGCGTGCGTCGGTGCCCGACCGGACGGCGTTCCTGCTGGGCCGCAGCGACGAGGACCCCGGCCCGGTCATGGCCGCCTGCGCGCAGGACCTGGTGCGGATCGGGGCGCGAGCGGTCGTCCTGCCCTGCAACACCGCGGAGCCGTTCCTGCCCGGCATCGAGGCCGCTGCGGGCGTCCCCGTGCTCGGCATCGTCCGCGCCACCGTCGCCGCCGCCCGGCTGCGGCTGCCCGGCCTGCAGGCCGTCGGGGTGCTGGCCACCGACGGGACGCTCGCGGCGCGGACCTACCACGACGAGCTCGCCGCGGCGGGGGTGCGGGCCGTGGTCCCCTCGGCCGACGACCAGGCCACGGTCATGTCCGTCATCTACGACCAGGTCAAGGCCAACCGGCCCGCGGACGTGGCCGGCCTGGCCGCCGTCGTGGCCCGGCTCGTGGCCGACGGGGCCGACTGCGTCGTGCTGGGCTGCACCGAGCTGTCGGTCCTGGCGCAGGCGCTGGAGACCGCGAGCCCGCACGTGGTCGTGGACTCCGTGGACTCGCTCGCGCGGGCCACGATCGAGCGCGCCGGCGCCCGCACGGTCGCCTGAGGGGGCCGGTGCCCGAGCGGCAGCCGGGGCGGCCTCGCACCCCTGCCGGCTGACGACGACGAAGGGGCCGATCCTCGCGGATCGGCCCCTTGCGTGCTGGTCGGGCTGGCGGGATTCGAACCCACGACCTCCTCGTCCCGAACGAGGCGCGCTACCAAGCTGCGCCACAGCCCGTTGCGCGCCCGAGTGTAGCCGAGCGCGGGGGTGCTCCTCGCCGCCGGGCCGACCGGGGGCGAGGAGCCTCAGCCGTCGGGCTGGTCGGGGCGGCCGTTGCCGTTGCCGCCGCGGCCCGGGCCGTTGCCGCCCCCGGCCTGGTCCCCGCCACCGGGGTCGGCCTGGTCCCCGCCGCCGCCGTCGGTCGGGGACGTCTCGGGGGTGGCCGACGGCTCGGGCTCGGGCTCCGGCTCGGGCTCGGGCGGGGGCGGCGGCTCCTCGCCGTCGGACAGGATGAGCGTCACGGACCCGCCCGAACGCTGCAGGGCGCCCGAGGAGGGGCTCTGGGCCGCGACGTCGCCCTCGGCGACCGAGTTGGAGAAGCGGCGCTCCGAGCTGACGGCCACGCGCAGGCCCAGGGCCTCGAGCTCCTCGCGGGCGTCGTCCGCGTCCTCGCCCACGACGTCCGGCACGGCGAACTGCTCACCGAGCACGATGTCGTCGTCCGGCTCGGGGAACCCGTCGGCCTGCAGGTCGTAGACGTCGCCGACGTCGTTCATGAACGCGTCCCAGGTCGGCACGGCCAGCGTTGAGCCGAACACCTGCCGGTAGCGCGTGCCCTGGATGTCGAAGTCGTTGAGGCCCTGGATCGTGCCGTCCGTGCCCGGGTCGCCGACGAACACCGACGCCGCGAGGTTCTGCGTGTAGCCGGTGAACCAGACCGCGACGAAGTCGTTGGTCGTGCCCGTCTTGCCGGCGGCCACGCCGTCGAAGGTCGAGCTGTCCGCCGTGCCCTGGATCAGCGTCTCCTGCAGGGCCTCGTTGACGCCACGGGCGACCTCGGGGTCGAGCTCCTGGTTGCACTCGGCCGCCGGGACGGGCAGGTCCCCGCCCGTGCGGTCGGTGATCCGGGTGATGGCGACCGTGTCGCAGTGCACCCCGTCGGCGGCGAACGTCGCGTAGGCGTTGGCCACCGACAGCGGGGCCACCTCGGCCGAGCCCAGGGCCATCGACGGGACCGGCTGGATGAGCCCGTCGGGGTCGACGGCCGGGTGCCAGCCCAGCCGCTCGGCCATGTCCCGGATGTCGCACAGGTCGAGCTGCTGCGAGATGCCGATGTACGCCGTGTTGCTCGAGCGGAACGTGGCCTCGGCGATGGACAGCGACGCGGCGGTGCCCCCGGAGTTGCCCGGCGTGTAGGTCTCGTCGTACGGCCGCAGCCGCTCGCCGCAGACCTGGAAGTCGCCGTACCGGAACGTGCGCTCCTCCGGAGCGGGCACCCGGTCGTTCAGCGGGCGGCCGGACTCCAGCCAGGTGGCCAGCACGATGGGCTTCATGTTCGAACCGGGCTGGAAGCCGCCGCCGCCGTTGTAGCGCTGGTCGACGTTGTAGTTGACGGTGGTCTGCCGCTCGTCCTCCGGGTCGTAGCCCCAGATGCGGTTCTGGGCCATCGCCAGGATGTCGCCCGTGCCGGGCTCGACCACGCTCATGGCGACGCCGGCCCGGTCCTCCTCGTCGACCTGCGACCGCACGGCGTCCCAGGCCACGCTCTGCACGTCGGGGTCGATGGTGGTCTCGATGCGCAGGCCACCGCGCAGCAGCAGGTTCTCGCGCTCGGCCCGGGTCTCGCCGTAGGCGGGGTCGGTGAGGATCAGCTGCTCGACGTAGTCGCAGAAGTAGGCCAGCTCGCCGGCGGTGATGCAGCCGCGCTGCGTCTCCCGGGGCTCCAGCATGATCGGGTCGGTCGAGGCCTTGTCGTACTGCTCCTGCGTGAGGGCGCCGGTGTCGAGCATGCGGAACAGGACCGTGTTGCGGCGCTCGAGCGCCGCCTCGGGGTTGTCCAGCGGGTCCCAGCGCGACGGGGCCTGCACGACCCCGGCGAGCAGTGCGGCCTGCGAGATCAGCAGGTCCTCGGCGTTGCGGCTGAAGTACCGCTGGGCCGCGGCCTGGATGCCGTAGGTGGCGTTGCCGAAGTTGGCGATGTTCAGGTACCGCTCGAGGATCTCGTCCTTGCTCAGGTCCTCCTCCAGCGAGATCGCCAGCTTGGCCTCGCGGAGCTTGCGGCCGTAGCCGACGGGGCCGCTGGCGTTGATCTCGGCCTGGACCCGGGCCAGCTCCTCGGGGTCGCCGGAGTACACGGCCGACTCCAGCTGCACCTGCTTGACGTACTGCTGGGTCAACGTCGACGCGCCCTGCTGCGAGCCGCCCAGGATGTTGTTGCCCAGGGCGCGCAGCGTGCCGCGGGTGTCGAGCCCGCCGTGGCTGTAGAACCGCTCGTCCTCGATGGCGACGATGGCCTTGGGGGCCCACTCGCCCATCCGGTTGAGCGAGGTCTGCGACCGGTTCTCGCTGTAGAAAGTCGCGATCAGGCTGTCGTCGGCCGCGACCATCCGCGACGTCTGCGACAGCGGCGGGATCTCCAGCTCCTCGGGCAGCTCCTCGTAGAAGTCGCTGCCGCTGCGGGTCAGGTACCCCGCGGCCGCGGCGGTCGGCAGGGCGAGCCCGGCGGCCAGCACCCCGGCGACCAGCGCCACGGCCACGAACGCGGCCAGCAGGGTCAGCACCCGCAGGAACCCGGTCGCCGCGTTGCCGCTGTCGTCGTGGCGCAGCAGCGTCAACGACCGGCTTGACCGGCCCCTGACCTGCGTGCGCGTGCGCTTCGGCCGTCCCCCGGCGTGGCCGCGTATCACGGCCCGGTGCTGCTCCCTCATGTCGGCCAGGGTACGTGCCGAACCTGGGTGCGTCGGGAACCTGCCGGCAGGCACCCCATCCACCGTTCGGTCGACGTCGTACCACCCGGAGGGACGAGCGAGGACAGGACGTTGGGACCTGTCGGGGGAAGGCCCTCGATCCGTAGTTTCGACTCAGCACCAGTGCGGCCGCCGAGCACCTCTCGGACGGTCGCGACGACAAGCGCCCTGGGGGGCGGGACCGCCCCGGGTGGGGCGAGAAGGAGGGCCGCGAGATGCCGTGGGTCGAGGAGTGGCCGAGCCAGGGGGCCTGCCGGGGCGAGGACCCGGACGCCCTGTTCGTGCAGGGCGCCGCGCAGCAGCAGGCCAAGCTGGTCTGCCGGGCGTGCCCGGTGCGCAGCGAGTGCCTGGCGCACGCGCTGGACACCCGGACGGAGTTCGGGGTCTGGGGCGGCATGACCGAGCGTGAGCGCCGCCAGTGGCTGCGCGACCACCCGGGCGTCACGTCGTGGCGCACCCTGCTCGAGCGGGCCAAGGACGACCACGAGGGCGGCCGCGTCGGCGCCGCGCCCCGGCAGCGCACCGGCCTGGTCCGTGACGGGGCCCCGCACGACGGCGCGGTCGGCCGCACCGCCCGCGCCGGCTGACCGGCCTCAGGGGGTCGTGGTCCGCGGGCTGACCGCGGGCCCGGCCGCCAGGTCGTCCCCGACGGCGCGCAGCGCGTCGAGGTCGGTGACGTCCAGCGGACGGGCCGGGGCCACCACCGTCGGCACGGGCGGGTGGATCCGGGTGAGCCGGGCCGCGACCTCGCGCTCGGCCTCCAGCCGGCGCACCCGGCGGGCGTGCACCCACAGCACCTCCTGCGTCCCCGGCGGGGCGCCCGCGGCGACCTCGAGGGTGCGGTCGCTGTCCAGCGCCGCCTCGGTCGATGTCGTCATCCGGTTGACGACGACCCCAGCCAGGGGCATGCCCTCGGCCTGGAGCCGGTCGACGAAGAACCCGGCCTCCCGCACGGCGTCACCCTCGGGAGCGGCCACGACCACGAACGCCGTGCCCTCGCCAGCCAGCAGCGCGTAGGTCTGCTGCGCCCGCTCGCGGAACCCGCCGAACATGGTGTCGAAGGCCGCGACGAAGGTTTGGACGTCGGTCAGCACCTGCGCGCCCAGGATCTTGTTCATCACGCCGGTCACGCCGCCGGCGATGCTGGACAGCACCCGGACGTAGGCGCGTCCGCCCGCCTTGGCCGGGGCCAGCAGCAGCCGGATCAGCCGGCCGTCCAGGAACGAGCCGAGCCGCTCGGGCGCGTCGAGGAAGTCCAGCGCGGACCGGCTGGGCGGGGTGTCCACGACGATCAGGTCCCAGCGGTCGCGGCCGTCGTCGTCGGTCACCACCCGCAGCTGGCCCAGCTTCTCCATCGCCATGTACTCCTGCGTGCCCGCGAAGGAACTCGACAGCGCCTGGTAGAAGGGGTTGGCCAGCATCTGCTCGGCCTTGTCGGGGGTGGTGTGCGCCTCGACCACCTCGTCGAAGGTGCGCTTCATGTCCAGCATCATCGCGTCGAGGAACCCCTCCCCGGTGGCGGCGACGCCCTCGACCGCGCGGGGGGTGTTGTCGAGCTCGGTCAGGCCCAGCGACTGCGCCAGCCGGCGGGCGGGGTCGATCGTCAGCACGACCGTCCGCCGGCCCCGCTCGGCCGCGCGAAGCGCCAGGGCGGCCGCGACGGTCGTCTTGCCCACCCCGCCGGAGCCGCAGCAGACGACGACCCGCACGGACGGGTCGTCCAGCAGGGCGTCGACGTCGAGCCGGGGGCCGGGGGCGGTGCTGCGGCGCGGGCTCATGCCAGCTCGTCCGCGAGCTCGTGCACGCCGGAGTCGTCGAGCCCGGCGCGCCCGGCCGCGAGCTGGGGCAACTCGACCACGGGCAGGCCCAGCCCGGCCAGGCCCTGCCGCAGCTCCTCCTCGCGTTCCACGCGCAGGGCGTGGTCGCGGGTCTCGGCCAGCAGCCCCTCGGCCCGCGAGCGCGGGTGCCGCCCGCCCACGCCCAGCGCCGTCAGGTCCTCGGCGAGGGCGGCCACGTCCCACCGCTGCCCGGCGGCCACGGCGAGCAGGTCCTCGGCCAGCAGGGGCGGTCGGACCTGGTTGAGGAACAGCGTGCCCAGCGGCAGGCCCAGCTCCCGCAGCTCGGCCACGGCGTCCCCGGTCTCCTGCGCGGGCATGTCCTCCAGCAGGCTGACCAGGTGCACCCGGGTCGCCGAGGAGCGCAGCACCTTCATGACCGACTGGGCCTGGGTGTGGATCGGGCCGACCTTGGCCAGCCCGGCCCCCACCGCGTTGACGTTGAGGAAGTTGCCGATGCGGCCGGTCGGGGGTGCGTCCAGCACCACGTGGTCGTACTCGTACGGCGTGTCGCCCCGCCGGCTGCCCTGCCGGGTACGGACCGCGTCGTAGACCTTGCCCGTCAGCAGCACGTCGCGCAGGCCGGGCGCGATGGTGGTCGCGAAGTCGACCGCGCCGATCCGGTCGAGGGTGCGACCGGCGCGCCCCAGCCGGTAGAAGATCTCCAGGTACTCCAGCAGGGCGGACTTGGCGTCGATCGCCAGCCCCAGGAGCTCGCCGTCGGGCAGGCGGACCAGCGGGGTGGCGGTGAAGCCGAGCGGGTCGACGTCGAACAGCCGGGCCAGGCCCTGCCGGCCCTCGACCTCGGTCAGCAGCACGCGCCGTCCCCGCCGGGCGAGGGCGAGGGCGAGGGCGGCGGCGACGGTGGTCTTGCCCGTCCCGCCCTTGCCGGTCACCACGTGGAGTCGGACCCGGGGGTCGAGGAGGTCGGGCACGGCCTCACGGTAGACACCCCGGACCCGGCCAGCACGTCCGGGCCGGTGCGGGGGCCGTGAGGCCGTGATCGCGTACGGAGGGTGTTCGCGCGTACGCTGCGCAACATGCAGCAGTGGGAGTACGCGACGGTGCCGCTAATCGTCCATGCCACCAAGCAGATCCTCGACCAGTGGGGCGAGGACGGCTGGGAGCTGGTCAACGTGATCGAGGGACCAGGGGGACAGGGGCTCGTCGCCTACCTCAAGCGACCCAAGCAGTGAGCGTCGAGCACCCCGACGCCTCGGCAGCAGCCGAGCGCGGCAGCGAACACGAGGAGAACCACCCGGTGACGGAGCACGAGCACGAGTCGGGCCACGCGGTCGACGACGACCACGGCCACGGCGGTACCGACGGCGGCGTGGGCAGCGACAGCAGCGTGGGCACCGACGGCAGCGACGGCACGACCGCCTTCGGGGCCGGTGACGAGCCCGTCGACCCCGCCGCGACGTCGACCGACCAGGACCAGGTCCTCGGTGACGACCAGGGCGGGGACCCGGCGGCGTTCGGCGAGCAGCCGGCCGTCCTGCAGGACGGCACCGACCCGGCGGACCTGACCGACCAGGCCGAGACCGACCAGGCCGACCAGACCGATGAGACCGACCAGACCGATGAGACCGACCAGACCGATGAGACCGACCAGACCGATGAGACCGACCAGACCGGTGAGGCCGACCAGGC
Source organism: Jannaschia sp. R86511 (assembly GCF_042466345.1). Classification (NCBI taxonomy): domain Bacteria; kingdom Pseudomonadati; phylum Pseudomonadota; class Alphaproteobacteria; order Rhodobacterales; family Roseobacteraceae; genus Jannaschia; species Jannaschia sp. R86511. Next base: position 4,450,110 of record NZ_JAXHCD010000001.1, on the reverse strand, counting down.
CCCCGAGCCGGAGCCGGTCGTCCTGAGCGGCCCCCCGTCGCAGCGCCTGCAGCAGCTCGGCCTCACGCTGCCCGCGGTCCCGGCCCCGGTGGCCGACTACGTGCCCGCCGTGCGCACGGGCGACCTGGTGCACACCTCCGGCCAGCTGCCTTTCTTCGACGGCCAGCTGACCACCACCGGTGTGGTCGGCGACGAGGCCGTGGACGTGACCCCGGCTGAGGCGGCCGCCCTGGCGCGGCAGTGCGCCCTGAACGCCGTGGCGGCCGTGGCGTCGCTGGTGGACATCGACGACGTCGTGCGCGTGGTCAAGGTGACGGGCTTCGTCGCCAGCGCCCCGGGCTTCGGCAAGCAGCCCGTCGTCGTCAACGGCGCCTCGGAGCTGCTGGGCCAGGTGTTCGGCGACGCCGGACGCCACGCCCGCTCCGCGGTGGGCGTCGCCGCGCTGCCGCTCGGGGCCCCCGTCGAGGTGGAGATCCTCGTCGAGGTGCGCTGAGCCCGGCGCGGGCCGGCAGGAGATGGTCGTGTGAACGAGCCCGAGACCACGGTCCTGCCCCTGCCCCGGGAGGCCGACGCCACGGCGCGGGCGTGGCTGGAGGCTGGGTCGCCCCAGGGTGCCCCGCCCCGGCAGGCGGCCAGCGTCTGCCTGCTGCGCGACGGTGACGGCGGGCCGCAGGTCCTGTGGATCACCCGGGGCCACCGGCTGGCCGTGGCGCCCGGTCTGCTCGCGTTCCCCGGGGGCGCGGTCGACGACGTCGACCGGCTGCGCCGTCACGACGACCCGGGCTACCCCGACCGGTTCACGGTGCTCGCCCGGGCTGCGGTCCGGGAGCTGGCCGAGGAGACCGGGCACCGCGTCCCCGACCGGTCGCTGCGCCCGCTGGTGCGCTGGGTGACCCCGGAGCACGAGCCCCGCCGCTACGACTCCACGTTCCTCGTGGGCCGTCTGCCCGACGGCGCCGTGGGGCCGGCCCCGGCGACGATGCCCGCCGACCACGAGGTGCACGAGCACGGCTGGGCCCGGCCCGCGCAGCTGCTGGCCGAGGTGGCCTCGGGGGCGCGCTCGGCGCTGCCGCCGACCCGGGCCGTCCTGGCGCGGCTGCGCGACGCCACCGCGGGGGTGGACGCCGCCACGGCCGTCGACACCCTGGCCGCAGCGGCCCTGCTGGTCCCGGTGGTGCCGAGGGCCACCTGGCGCGACCCCGGCCCCGCCGGCGGGCCGCCGGGGGTGGACCTGCTGCTGCCGCGCCACGCGGGCGAGGTGCCGTGACCCGGCTGGTCCGGGCGCCGAACCCCGGTCCCATGACGCTCGAGGGGACCAACACCTGGCTGGTGGGCGCCCGGCGGGTCCTCGTGGTGGACCCCGGCCCCGCGGACCCGGCGCACCTGGCCGCGGTGCTGGGCGAGGTGGGCCGGGACGGCGGGCGCCTGGGTGGCGTGCTGCTCACCCACCGCCACCCCGACCACGCCGAGGCGCTGGGCCACCCGGTGCTCCTCGCGGCCCTGGCCGCCGCCGGGGCGCCCGTCCTGGCGCTGGACCCCGACCTGGGGCGTGCCCCGGCCCCGGCGCTGCTGGCCGACGCCTGCGACGAGCCGGGCGAGGTGCTGCGGCTGCCGGGGCACACGGACGACTCGCTGGCCCTCGTGCTGCCCGAGCGGCGCGAGGTGCTGACGGGGGACACCGTCCTGGGCCGGGGCACCTCCGTGGTCGCCCACCCCGACGGCGACCTGACGCGGTACCTGGCCTCGCTGGACCTGCTGCTCGGGCTGACGGCCCCCGGGGCCATGCCGTGGCGGGGGTTGCCGGGGCACGGCCCGGTCGTGGCCGACCTGCACGCCGCGGTCGTCGCCCTGCGGGCGCACCGTCGGGACCGGGTGGAGCAGGTGCGGGCGGCCCTGGCGGGCCTGGCGGGCCCGACGGGCACGGCCGGGGACCCCGCCGACGACCGGCTGGTGGCCGGGGTGGTCGAGGCGGTCTACCCCGACCTGACCGACCCGGTGCTGCTGGGCGCCGCCGCGCGGACCGTGCGGGCCACGCTGGTGCACCTGGCCCGCCCGCGGGCCGGCGGGTGACCGTGCCCCCGCCCGACGGGACCGGCAGCAGTCGCTGGCGGGCCCTGGGCGAGCGCAGCCTGTACGACAGCCCGTGGGTCCGGCTGCACCTGATCGACGTGGTGCACCCGGACGGGCACCGCTACGAGCACCACGCCCTGCGCCAGCCGTCGCCGGCGGTCGCCTGCCTGGTCCGCCGGTCCTCGCCCGCGGGGCCCGGTGCGCCCGACCCGGGCTCCGAGGAGGTGCTGCTGCTGTGGCGGCACCGCCTCGTACCGGACGCCTGGGGCTGGGAGGTGCCGGCCGGCCGGCTGGAGGCGGGGGAGACCGTCGAGGCGGCCGCGGCCCGGGAGACCCGGGAGGAGACCGGCTGGGCCGTCACCGACGTGCGCCACCTGACCGGCTTCCACCCGATCGGGGGCATGGGCGACCACCGCTTCGAGGTGTGCAGCGCCCGGGCGGTGGCGCAGGTGGGTGAGCCGGACCCGGTCGAGAGCGACCGGGTGGAGTGGGTGGCCCTGCCGCGCGTGCGCGAGCTGGTCCTGGCCGGTCAGGTGCAGGAGGGGCTCAGCCTGGTCGCGCTGATGTGGGCGCTCAGCGGGCTCGACGCTGGAGCCGCTCCACGTCCAGGATCGTGACGGCACGGGCCTCCAGCCGCAGCCAGCCGCGGCCGGCGAAGTCGGCCAGCGCCTTGTTGACCGTCTCGCGGCTGGCCCCGACCAGCTGGGCGAGCTCCTCCTGCGTCAGCTCGTGCGCCACCAGCACGCCGTCGTCCACAGGGCGGCCGAACCGCTTGGCCAGGTCCAGCAGTGCCTTGGCCACCCGCCCCGGCACGTCGGAGAACACCAGGTCGGCCAGGGCCTCGTTGGTGCGGCGCAACCGGCGGCCGAGCGCGGCCAGCAGGGACAGCGCCACCCGGGGCTGGTCCAGCAGGGGCACGAAGTCGTCCCGGGTCAGCGAGTGCACGCGGCTGGTCGAGACCGCGACCGCCGTGGCCACGCGCGGGCCCGGGTCGAACAGCGACAGCTCGCCGAACATCTCGCCCGGACCCAGGATCGCCAGCAGGTTCTCGCGGCCGTCGGGAGCCCGGCGGCCCAGCTTGATCTTGCCGGTCTCGATCACGTAGAGCGCGTCACCCGGGTCGCCCTCATGGAACAGGCGCTCGCCTCGGGCCAGCTCGACCGGGCGCATGCGCGTCACCAGCGCCCGGGCCGACTCGTCGTCCAGGGCGGCGAGCAGCGGTGCCCTACGCAGGATCTCCTCCGCCATCGCAACCTCCCTCGCTCGAACCGGCACCTGGATCATGCCGGATCGAGCGCGGTCGTGCTGCGTGCGGGGGTGCGGACGCGCCGGTCAGGCCGTGGGGCCGGTGACGGCGCTGGCCGTGGCCGCCCTGGTGGGCAGGCGGTCGGCCCCGGCGCCGACGGGGGCGCCGGCCCTGGTGCCGACGGCGGCGCCGGCCGCCCCGGTGTCGTCCGCCCCTGTGACTTCCGGCTCCGCGCCGTCCCGGGCCAGCCGGTCGTGCAGGGCCAGGGTGACGGCGTCGAGCTCCTCGTCCAGCGCGTGCCGACGCCCGGCCAGCAGCAGGGCGGCCTGGCGCAGCCGCTGCAGCTGCGCGCCGGGGCCCTCGTCGGCACGGTGGCGGCCCAGCAGGGCGCTCACGTCCAGGCCCTCGGGCGGTTCGGCCAGCGCGTGCAGGTCCGCCAGGTCGGGACCGGCGCACGGGCCCGGGTCGGTGTCCCGGGCCCGGTCCCGCGTCAGCGGCACCCCGAGACCCGCGGCCAGCGCCGACGCCGCCGGCACCGGGGCCCCGTACAGCAGGCCGGCGACCACGAGGTCGACGCGGGCCTGCACCAGGCGCTGCCAGTAGCCGACCGCCCGCTGCTGCGTGACCAGGTCCCGGCGGCGGGTCCGGAGCCCCTCCGTCCCGGTGGCCGCGGGGCCGGACCCCGGGCGGCCGGCGGCCGCCCGGCCGTCGCGACGGTCCGCGTGGTGCTCGCGCGAGCCGTCGGGCTGCCTCGGGATGTGCATCGGGTGGTCTCCTGCCGGGTCGGTCGCTCCGTGGTCGGGGCGGTGTCCCCGTCCCAGCAGGTGTCGGCGGTCCCGCCACCGGGCTGGAGGGTGGCGCGGGGGCGTCACCCGGAGGGCGCACGCCCTCGTACCCTGGTCCCGTGCCGCCTGCTGCTCCCCCTGCCGAGGCGGGCGACCGGAGCGGTCCCGAGCCGGTCTGGCTCGCGCCGTGGCGCCGCGCCCTGGCGGCCGGGCAGCAGCTGCCCGAGGGCTGGCGGGGCAACCCTCCCGGTGACGCGGCGGTGCGCCGGGCGGCCGTGCTGGTCCTGCTGGGCCGGCGCGACGACCCCGCCGACGGCCCCTCCGACGAGCCCTCCGTCGTGGCCGGCCACGACGTCCTGCTGACCCGCCGCTCCGACAGCCTGGCCAGCCACCCGGGCCAGGTCGCGTTCCCCGGTGGGCGCCGCGACCCCGAGGACGGCGACGACGTCGAGACCGCCCTGCGCGAGGCCCGGGAGGAGGTCGGGGTCGACCCCGCCTCGGTGCACGTGCTCGGCACGCTGCCGGCCCTGTGGGTGCCGCCGTCGGCGCACCAGGTGGTGCCGGTCCTGGGCTGGTGGCACCGCCCCGGGCCCGTGGGCGTCGTCGACCCGCTCGAGGTGGCCCAGGTGGTGCGGGTGCCCGTGGCCGACCTGGTCGACCCGGCCAACCGCGTCGGGGTCCGCTACCCGGCGGGCCGCGGCAGCGGGCCCGGGTTCCTGGTCGGCGGCCTTTTCGTCTGGGGGTTCACGGCCGGGCTGCTGTCCTGGCTGCTGGACCTGGCCGGGCTCGGGCGGCCCTGGGACGAGACGCCGGTCGTCGACCACGAGGGCAGCCCTCTGTCGGGGGCGGCGCAGCCGTGACGCCGTCGCTGCTGCTCGACCTGCTGCTCGTGCTGCTGCTGCTCGGCTACGCGGGGACCGGGTTCCGGCAGGGGCTGCTGGTGGGCGGGCTGTCGCTGCTGGGGTTCGTGCTCGGCGCCCTGCTGGGCGCGCAGCTGCTGCCCCTGGCGGTGGCGGACATGTCGGCCGGACCGACGCGGTCGCTGCTGCTGCTGGGCGGGACCGTGGTCGCCGGCGTCCTCGGGCAGGCCCTGCTGGGCGCGGTGGCGGCCGCGGTGCGGCGCCGCGTGACGTGGCAGCCCGCCCGGGCGGTGGACGCCGCCACCGGGCTCGTCGGGGCCGTGGTGGCCACCGCGCTCGTGGTCTGGGTCGTCGCCGGTGCGGTCCGAGTGAGCCCGTTCCCGACGCTGTCCCGGGTGGTCGCCGACTCGCGCGTGGTCGGCGCGGTGGACGAGGTGGTCCCGGACGCCGTGGCCGGGGCGCTGGACGACTGGTACGGCTCGGTGAGCGGAGAGCTGTTCCCCACGGTGTTCGCCGGGGTGGAGCCCGTCCTGCCGGTCGAGGCGCCCGACCCCGGGGTGGCGGCCGGGCCGGCCGTGACGGCCGCCGGGGCGGGAGTCGTGCGCCTGAGCGGCCGGGCCGAGGCCTGCGGGCGGGGGCAGGAGGGGTCCGGGTTCGTGGTCGCCGAGCAGCGCGTGCTGACCAACGCCCACGTCGTGGCCGGCATGACCGAGGTCCGGGTGCAGGTCGGCGGCACCGGTGAGCAGCTGCTGGGGGCGGTGGTCGCCTTCGACCCCGCCCGCGACCTGGCGGTGGTCGACGTGCCGGATCTTCAGGCGCGGCCGCTGCCCACGGGTGACCCGCGGGCCCGGGGTGACGACGTCGTCGTGGCGGGCTTCCCGCTGAACGGGCCCTACGTGCTGTCGCCGGGGCGGGTCCGCGACGTGATCACCGCCGTGGGCGAGGACATCTACGGCGAGCAGGAGGTGACGCGCGAGGTGTACGCGCTCAACGCGCAGATCCGACCGGGCAACAGCGGCGGCCCGGTGCTCGACGACTCCGGTCAGGTGGTCGGGGTGGTGTTCGCGCGCAGCCTCGACGACGCCAGCACCGGCTACGCCGTGACCCTGGCCGAGGCCGCCCCGGTGCTGGACGTGGCCGCCGAGGCCACCGGGGCCGTGGGCACAGGGGAGTGCGCCCCGCGCTGAGACCCCGCGCCGAGACCCCCCGCTGAGCCCTCACGCAGGGCCCGCTCAGTCGGCGGTGGGCGGCAGCCCGGCCAGCCAGGCCAGCAGGTGCTCGAGCACGGCCGCCGGGGCCTCCTCCGGCAGCAGGTGACCGGCGTCCGCGACCACGGCCCGGGTGGTGCCGGGCGGGACCGTGCCGGGCGGGACGGGGTGGCGGTCGCGGACCCACGGGTCCAGCGCCCCGTCCAGGCGCAGCACGGGCACGTCGACTGGGCCGCGGACGGAGCGCCACCAGCGCAGGCCGTCGGGGCGCAGCGACGCCCGGGCCAGCCACCGCCACGGCTCCAGGCTGGTGTGGGCCACGGACGGCACGCGCACCGAGGCCACGTAGTACTCGACGTCCGCGCGCGGGGCGGGCCGGGCCCGGGCCGCGTCGAGGTGGCGCCGCACGCCGTCGCCGTGCAGCAGGGCGTGCTCGGGCAGGCTGGGCAGCTGGGCCGCCAGCAGGCCCCGGAGCAGCCCGGTGCGCAGCAGCGCCGGCCGCGGCGGCGGGGCGCCGACGGCGACCAGGCCCCGCAGCCGCTCGGGGTGCCGGGCCGCCAGCGTCCAGCCGACCCAGCCCCCCAGGTCGTGGCCGACCACGACGGCCTGCTGCGCGCCGAGCGAGCGCACCAGCGCATCCACGTCGTCGGCCAGGCCCGGCAGGTCGTAGCCCCGCGGCGTGGCGTCGGAGGCACCGTGCCCCCGCAGGTCGGCCGCGACGGCCCGGTAGCCGGCGGCCGCCAGGCCCGGCAGCACCCCGCGCCAGGCGTACCAGTTCTGCAGCGCGCCGTGCAGCAGCAGCACCAGCGGGGCCCCGGCCGGCCCGACCGGGGCCGGTGGTTCGCAGGCGGCCACGTGGAAGCGGCTGCCGTGCGCCCCGACGAACCGGTGCTGCCACGGACCCGGGACGCCGACGACGGAGGCGTCGGTCAGGTGGGCCGGGAAGGGCGGCCGGCGGCGGGGGCTCAGGGGCGGCCGCGCTCGCTCAGCGCCGGGTCCCGTCGGCCGGCCCGGCGGCGGTGGCGGCGGCCTTCGCGGCGCCCGACGAGGCCTCGGGCGTGTCGTCGCTGCCGAAGGCGTGCTTGACGTCGTCGACGGTGCCCTTGCCCTGCTCGACGGCACGGGTGGGGCCGCTGATCTTCTTCAGCGACACCACGCCGACGAGCGCCAGCAGCACGGCCAGCAGAAGCAGCGCCCCGCCCACGATCAGGAACGCCGCCCACGGGGCGAGGCCGGCGGCGACCAGCCCCTGGGCCGCGGCGACCAGCAGGAAGATCACGGCCAGGCTCAGCAGGCCGACGGCCGTGGCGAGCAGGCCGGCGCCCACCCCGCCGACCTTGACGGCCCGGGTGATCTCGGCCTTCACCAGCGCCTTCTCGTGCTGGACGATCGAGCGCACGTCGTCGAGGGCGTCGGTGACGAGCTGGCCGATCGAACGGTCGTTGCTGGGCGCTGTCATGGGGGAAGGCTATCGGCGCGGCGCGTCGTCGCCACTCACGTCGTCGCTGCCCACGTCGTCGCTGCGGCGGCCGAGGTGGTCGGCCAGCTCGTCGTAGGAGGAGGAGGGGGCCAGCGGGCTGCCCGAGCGGTACGCCGCGCGGCCCAGGGCGAACCCGCCCACCGGCGAGGTCACGAACTGCAGGGCGACCGCCAGCAGGACCTTGACCGCGTTCGTCCACGACGGGTCGAGCACGAGCACCCCGAGCAGGGTCAGGCAGAGTCCGAGCGTCGCGGCCTTGGTCACGGCGCTGAGCCGGGAGTAGGCGTCGGGGAAGCGGAGGAGACCGAGCCCGGCGACCGCCAGCAGCGCCACGCCCAGGCCGACGAGGGCGTACCCGAGGCCGGCCTGGACCAGCTCCGCGGCGCTCACGAGCGACCCCGGTCGACCAGGCGGGCCAGGGTGACGGTGGCCAGGAACCCGACGAGGGTGCCCACGAGCACGACGTCGAGGAACACCGAGTCCTGCAGCCGCACGGCGAGCAGGCCCGCCACCGCCAGGAAGACGAAGAACACGTGGTCCGCGGACAGGGCGCGGTCCGCGTCGGTCGGTCCGACGGCGATGCGCCAGAGCGCCGGCAGCAGCGCGAGCGCCAGCACCCCCAGGGCGATGTCGACGACGATCACGGGCGCGCCTCCTGGGGGGAGTCCAGGCGGACCGCGTGCAGCATGCGGGTCTCCAGGTCGGTCAGCTCGGCGCGGAACTCGTCGGCGTCGGGGGCGTACATCCCGTGCACGTACATGACGTCGCGTCCCTCGGACACGTCGATGGTCAGGGTGCCCGGGGTGAGGGTGATCAGGTCGGAGAGCAGGGTGATCTCCCCGGCGCTGCGGCACCGCAGCGGCAGGGCCACGATGCCCGGCTGCAGCCGGCTGCCCGGGGTGAGCAGGTCGGCCACCACCTCCCAGTTGGCCATCACCAGCTGCTTGGCGAAGTAGCCGGCGAACGCCAGCACCCGGCCCAGCCGTCGCAACCGGCCGCTCACCGGTCGGTCACCGCGCTCACGTAGGCGGTGGGGTCGACCAGGCCCTGGGCCGCGGTCCCGGTCAGGCCGAGCAGCACGTCGGCCCCCAGGCCGATGACCAGCGACAGCACGGCCAGCGCCAGCCCCGGCAGGATCAGGCCCCGCGGCATCCCGCCGGGGGGGCCCTCGGTGATGGCCACCTTGGCGCGACGCAGCAGGGTGGAGCTCATCGGGTCGGTCTGGTCCGGGACGGCGCCCGAGGCGCCGGGGGCGAACGAGTGGTCGACCTCGTCGGGGTCGGCGCCCCAGAACACGCCGTTCCAGATCTTCAGCATGGCCAGCAGGGTGAGCAGGCTCACCGCGACGACCAGCGCCACCGCCACCCACTCGCCCTCGAGCGCCGCCGCCCTGGCCACGGAGTACTTGGCCACGAAGCCCGAGAACGGCGGGATGCCGACCAGCGACAGCGCCGCGGCGATGAACGCCAGCGCCAGCAGCGGCTCACGCCGTGCCACGCCGCCCAACCGGGACAGCTCGCCCGTGCCCGCCTCGTGCTCGACCGCCCCGCAGGTCAGCAGCAGCGCCGCCTTGGCCACGATGTTGTGCACGAGGTAGAAGATCCCTGCCTGCAGGCCGAGCTCACCGAAGAACCCGATGCCCAGCAGGACGTAGCCGACCTGGCTGCTCATGCCGAACACCAGGATCGGCCGCATCGCCGACTCGCCCAGCGCCCCGAGGGCGCTGACGACCATCGTCAGCAGGAGGATGACCAGCCACGGGGTCTGCAGCCGCTCGTCGCCGGAGAACATCACCGCGTAGACGCGGAAGATCCCGTAGACCCCGATCTTGGTCAGCAGCCCGGACAGCAGCGCCGTGGTGGCCACCGAGGCGAACGGGTAGGTGCGTGGCAGCCAGGAGTGCACCGGCACGAGGGCCGCCTTGGCGCCCAGCGCGAGGAGCACCACCCCGCCGGCCAGTGCTGCGCCCACCGACTCCGTCGCCGCCCCCGCGAGCTCGCCGAGGTTGACGGTCCCGGTGGTGCCGTAGACCAGGCCGACCCCGGCCAGCAGGACGGTCGACACCAGCAGGTTGACCGTGAGGTAGATCCGGCCGGCCCCCATCTCCGACGCCGAGCCCCGGCGGGTGATGAGGACGTAGGACGGGATGAGGGCGACCTCGATCATGACGAACAGGTTGAACAGGTCCGCGGTGACGAAGGCGCCGTAGACGCCGCCGGACAGCACGAGCACCAGGGGGAGGAAGTAGCGGTCCTCGTCGTCGCCGGTGAACACCGCAAACGCGGTCGAGGTCAGCACCAGCAGGGCGGCCACGGTGACCATGAGCGCGCTCAGGGTGTCCACGGCGAACGGGATGGCGATGCCGCCCGGCCAGCCGGCCACCTGCTCCACCACGACGGAGCCGTCGCTGGTGAGGCTGAGCATCGTGATGCCGTAGGCCAGGACCAGGCCCGAGACCGCGAAGCTGACGAGACGCTGCAGCCGGACCCGCTGGCCGGCGGCCAGGGTCAGCGCCGCGCCCAGCAGGGGCAGCCACAGCAGGAACGGGACCAGGTCGCTCACCGGTGGTCTCCCAGCTCGGTCGGACCGCCCGGCGGTTCGACGACGACGTCAGGGGCGTCGTCGTCGCCCCCGTTGCCTGCCAGGGCCAGCAGGTAGACGGTGATGCCGAACGTGATGACGATCGCCGTCAGCGCGAACGCCTGCGGCAGCGGGTCGGCGGCCACGGCGGGGTCGGTGGTGCTCAGCAGCGGGGGCTCGCGCCGGCTCATCCCGCCCGAGGCGAGCAGCAGGACGTTGGCGGCGTGGCCGAGCAGGATGAACCCGAAGGTCACCCGCACGAGGCCCCGCTGCAGCAGCAGGTAGACGCCGCCGGCGACGAGGACGGCAACCAGGATCGCGGCGCTCACGGCTGCACCCCCGCCCGCTCGGTCGTCGGCTCGTCCTTCGCGACCGGGTCGGTGTCGCCCGGCGGCACCTGCGTGGCCTCGGCCGCCTCGACGACCCGGCCGTTGGCGAGCCGGTCGACGGCGGCGACCACGAGGCCGACCACGACCAGGTAGACCCCGACGTCGAAGATCAGCGAGGTCGTCAGCGACTGGTAGAACGAGCCGATCTCGATGCTGCTGCGCAGCGGCTGCAGGAACGAGTCCTGCAGCAGGCCCAGCAGCCCCGCACCCACGGCCACGACGAGGCCGGCCGACAGCAGCGGGACCGCCCGCAACCGGCTTCGGTGCCCGGAGGAGCGGGGGACCTGCACGAGGGCGACGCCGAGCCCACCGACCAGGGCGGCGATGAAGCCGCCCCCGGGGTCGTTGTGGCCGCGGTAGAGCAGCACCAGCGAGATCACGACGACGACCGGGACGAGGAGCCGGCTGGTGACGGCGAAGATGGTCCGGTCCCCGGCCGTCGTGTCCGCGACGGCGTCGGGGGCGCCGGCCCCGGTCCCCTCGGCCGGGGCGTCACGACGTAGCAGCGCCAGCAGGCCGACCGCGGCCACGGCCAGGACGGTGATCTCCCCGAAGGTGTCCAGGCCACGGAAGTCGACGAGGATCGTGTTGACGACGTTGGTGCCGCCCGTCAGCTCCTCGCCCTGCGTGAGCAGGGTCTCCGAGGCCGGTGACGGGTCGCGGCGTCCGGTCAGGGCCAGCGTGGCGAGCCCGGCGGCCAGGCCCGCGCCCACCGCGAGCGCGGCGGCGGGGACCACGCGGCGGCGGGGGGTCGGGGTGAAGGTCCGGGGCAGCCGCCGCAGCACGAGGACCGCCACGACCACCGTCAGCACCTCGACCAGGGTCTGCGTCAGGGCCAGGTCGACCCCGCCGGCCAGCAGGAACCACACGGCGACCAGGAACCCCACCGCGCCGAGCAGCGACACCGCGCCCAGGCGGTTGCGCACGACCACGGTGCCCACCACGGCCACGACCACCAGCGCGACCACGACCCAGTCGCCGGCCCGGGTGAGGGGGGCGGCGGGCACGGGCAGGTCGCCCACGACCGCTACGCCCACCGCGGCGAGCGCGCCGACCGCCAGCACGGGCCACACCAGGTGCGCCGCCAGGGCGCCGGAGCGGGTGCTGCGACCGACCAGCTCGCCCAGGCGCTGCACGCCGGAGAACAGCGACTCGTAGACCTGCACCCCCGTGAACGGCAGCAGCGGCCGGTGCAGGACCCGGTCGACCGGGGCGCGCAGCAGGAACAGCAGGACGCCGATCCCGATGGTCAGCACCGACAGGTACAGCGCGGGCTCGAAGCCGTGCCAGAGCGCCAGGTCGGCGTCGGTCTCGACCATGAGGGTGTCCTGCACGGTGCGGGACACCAGCGGGTTGAGCGTGCCGACGGCGAGGCCGAGGACCAGGCCCGCGACCGCGGGGACGGCCGCAGGCAGCAGGAACGACCAGCCCGGCTCGTACAGGGAGGCCTGCGTGTTCCGGCCGCCGAAGGCGCCGTAGAGGATCCGGAAGGAGTACGCGAAGGTCGTCGCGGCGGACACCACGGCGACCCCGGCCACGACCCAGCCCCACGACCCGGGCAGCTCGAGGAAGGCCGAGTACGCCTCCTCCTTGCTGACGAAGCCGAGGAACGGCGGCATCCCGGCCATCGACAGCGCGGCCAGCGCGGTGAGGGTCGCCGTCACCGGCATCACCTTGTACAACCCCTGCAGCTCGCGGATGTCCCGGCTGCCGGCCTCCCGGTCGATGATCCCGACGAGCATGAACAGGGTGGCCTTGAACAGGGCGTGGGCGAAGGTGTGCAGCGCCGCCACGGCCAGGGCGGCGGTGGTCCCGACCCCGATCAGGGCGACGATCCAGCCCAGCTGGCTGACCGTGGAGTACGCCAGCAGGGCCTTGAGGTCGTGCTGCTGCAGGGCGAAGACGGCGCCGACCAGCGACGTGGCCAGACCCACCGAGACCAGCACGATGGTCCAGCCGGGCATCCCCGCGAAGGGCGGGGAGAAGCGCAGCAGCACGTAGATGCCCGCCTTGACCAGGGTCGCGGCGTGCAGGTATGCGCTGACCGGGGTGAGCGCCACCATGGCGTCCGGCAGCCAGAAGTGGAAGGGCAGCTGGGCGGACTTGGTGAACGCGGCCAGGATCAGCAGCCCGGCGATCCACGGCCCCTGCGGCGACGAGGCGATCTCGTCGGAGCGCTCCAGGGCCTCGGTCAGGTTGGTGGTGCCGACCACGGACACCATCAGCGCGACGGCCGCGAGCAGGCTCAGCCCGCCGGTGGCGGTGATGACGAACGCCCGGGTCGCGGGCTTGGCCGAACCCAGCCCCTGCCCGCCGATGAGGAAGAAGGAGGCCAGCGTGGTGAGCTCGAAGAAGACGAACAGCAGGACCATGTCCGCGGCCAGGACCAGGCCGAGCATGGCCGTGGCGAACGCCCCGAGGAGCAGGTACAGCCGGCCGTGGTCGTACTCGGCGCTCAGGTAGCGGGCGCAGTAGGACATGATCAGCGCCCCGACGCCCAGCACGAGGATGGCGAACAGCAGGCTCAGCCCGTCCAGGTGGAGCCGGAACGCGACGTCCAGGGCCGGGATCCACTGCCGCTCGACCTCCACCGCGCCGCCGTCGAGGACGACGGGGGCCTGCGTCGCGACCAGCCCGAGCGACACGAGGAACAGCGCCCCCAGCGGGTACCCGGCGTCACGCCCCAACCGGTTGGACAGGGGGTGAGCCACCACTGCCGTCGACGCGAGGACGAGCAGGGCGATCACCAGGGCCACGGGCGAGGTTCCTTCCGGTGGTCTACGGGGGTGGGTTGCGCCGGGGGACCACGGGGTCCTCGGCGGCTTCCCACCCTACCCAGGGACCGGGGGACGGTCGGCGCGGCGCCCGACCGCCGACCCCCTCCGCGGGGGTGTCGGAAGGGCTCAGCCGAGGACCTCTCGGCAGGCGTGGCAGAAGGTCGACAGCCCGACGTGCCGGAACGCGGGCCACAGCGCGGACCAGTCGTCGGTGGGCTCCCGGCAGACCATCACCGTCGTGCCCTGCTCCTCGTTGGGCACCGCCAGGCCGTTGTCGAGGGCCGCCACGCGTTCGCAGCCGGCGAACGCCGCGGCCAGCGCCGGCCCGGTCGCGGTGGCCCGTCGGTCGCGGTCCTGCTCCTGCAGCAGCACCACGGCCGTGGTGGTGCCGGGCGCCGGCCCGCCGCGCTCGTGCAGGCCGTTGTGGCCGCTGTGCACCGCGGGCAGCCCGAGGGCGGGCCCGTAGCGGTCGAGCGCCCCCGCCTGGCCGTAGTTGTCGGCCAGCAGCACCGTGGTCCGCTGCTCGGCGGGGTCGAGGGCGTGGAAGGCGGCCGCGGCCTGCTCGACGTAGCCCGGCCAGCCGACCTGGTCCCCGACGGTCGGGCTCAGCAGCGGCACGGGCGTCCAGCGCAGCGTCGTGGCGGGCAGCAGCGGCAGGGCCACGAGCGCGGAGGTCAGCACGTTGACCACCACCAGGCGGCCGAGCCGGCGGGCGCGCACCCGGTCCGGCCGGTCCCGCCCGTCGCGCCCGTCGCGCCCGTCCCGGCCGGTGCCGACCGGCGGGTCCGCGGCCAGGGCCTCGCCGCCCACCGGGTCGGTGTCCCCCGGGCGGCGGGGCCGCAGCCACTGCTCGGCCACCACGGCGCCCACGGCGTGCAGCAGCAGCAGGAACCCGGTCGTGTAGTAGAACTGCCCGGCCACCGCCAGCAGCAGCACCGCGGCGAGCAGGTACGCCACCCCGAGGCTGCGCAACCGGGCCCACCGGGGGTTGACGAGCAGGGCGACCAGGCCGGCGCCCCAGACCAGCACCGCGGGCGGGCCCAGGTTGAGCAGCTGGCCGGGCAGGAACAGCACCCGGGCCGCGTCCCCGGTCAGCGCCCCGGCCATCTGCAGCTGGGGCAGGCCGTTGACGACCTGGTAGACGAGGTTGGGCCCACCGACCACCACGGTCGCCGCGGCACCGAGCCACGGCCCGCGACCGCGCAGCGTGCCCCGGTCGACCAGCAGCATCGCCACCACCAGGGCCAGCAGCAGCAGGCCGACGAGCAGCTTGTTGTAGGTGGCCAGCCCGGCGACCGTCCCGGCCGCGAGCCACCAGCGGGTGCCACCGCGCTGCAGGGCCCGCACCACCAGCCAGCCCGTGGCGACCCACAGCGGCCAGTCCAGGCTGGCGGTCAGCAGCAGGTGCCCGCTGATCAGCGGCGTGGCCCCCGCCGCGCCGAGCGCGGCCAGCAGCTGGGCGGTCGGGCCGCCGCCCACCTCGCGGGCGAGCAGCGCCAGCAGCAGCGCCAGCACCCCCAGCAGCAGCGCCGCCGGGACCCGGAGCGCCCACAGCTCGTCGCCCAGCAGGTCGGTGCTCCAGCGGGCCAGCAGGGGCGTGAACGGCGGCTGGTCGACGTAGCCCCAGGCCGGCTGGTCGGCCAGGAGCCGGAAGTACAGCTCGTCACGGTGGTAGCCGTAGCGGCCCGACAGCGTGAGCAGGGCGAGGACCAGGGCCACCGCCAGCGCACCGACGCCGCGCCACGCGAACCCCGGGAGCGCCGTGCCGGTCCGGGGGCCGGGGGACGGCCGGGCGGCGAGGGTCACAGGGGCAGGGGTACCCCGAATCGCCCGGCCCACCCCTGCCACGTGCGGGACCCGCCCGCCGCGGTGGCGGCGGACGGGTCCCGGTGGCTCGCGGGGCAGGCCCCGGTCAGTCGTCGGAGCTGCTGGCCTTGTCCGCCAGGCCGGTCTGGATCAGGCCCATCACGCCGGCGTCGGTCAGGGTCGACACGTCGCCCATCTCGCGGTTCTCGGCCACGTCACGCAGCAGCCGCCGCATGATCTTGCCGGAGCGGGTCTTGGGCAGCTCCTGCACCACGAGCACCCGCTTGGGCTTGGCGATGGCGCCGATCTGCTTGGCGACGTGGGCCCGCAGCGCCTCCTGCGGGTCGGTGTCGCCGATGATGTCGCTCGCGTGCCCGACCAGGATGACGAACGCGACGGGCGACTGGCCCGTGGTGTCGTCGGTGGCGCCCACCACGGCCGCCTCGGCCACCGCCGGGTGGCTGACCAGGGCGGACTCGATCTCGGTCGTGGACAGCCGGTGCCCGGACACGTTCATCACGTCGTCGACCCGGCCCAGCAGCCAGACGTCGCCGTCGTCGTCGTACTTGGCGCCGTCCCCGGCGAAGTACTTGCCGGGGAAGCGGGACCAGTAGGTGTCCTTGAAGCGCTGGTCGTCGCCGTAGATCGTGCGCAGCATCGACGGCCACGGCTCGGTCAGCACCAGGTAGCCGGCCGCGCCGTGCTCGACGGGGTGGCCCTCGTCGTCGACGACCGCGGCGCTGATCCCGGGCAGCGGCCGCTGCGCCGAGCCGGGCTTGAGGCTGGTGACGCCCGGGAGCGGGCTGATCATCAGGGCGCCGGTCTCGGTCTGCCACCAGGTGTCGACGATCGGCACGTCGTCGTGGCCGATGGTGCGGCGGTACCAGGTCCACGCGGCGGGGTTGATGGACTCCCCGACGCTGCCGAGCAGGCGGATGCTGCTCAGCTCGCGCCCGGCGGGGATGTCGTCGCCCCACTTCATGCAGGTCCGGATCGCCGTGGGCGCGGTGTAGAAGATGGTCACGCCGTACTTCGCGACGATGTCCCACCAGCGGCCCTTGTCCGGGGTGTCGGGCGTGCCCTCGTAGACGACCTGGGTGGCCCCGTTGGCCAGCGGGCCGTAGACGATGTAGCTGTGCCCGGTCACCCAGCCGACATCGGCGGTGCACCAGAAACACGTCGGTCTCCGGGCGCAGGTCGAACACCGTGGCGTGCGTGTACGACGTCTGCGTCAGGTAGCCGCCCGTGGTGTGCAGGATGCCCTTGGGCTTGCCGGTGGTGCCGGAGGTGTAGAGCACGAACAGCGGGTTCTCGCTGTCGAACGCCTCGGGGGTGTGGGCCTCGGAGGCGCCGTCGACGACGTCGTGCCACCACAGGTCGCGGCCCTCGGTCCACTCGACGTCCTGGCCGGTGCGGCGGACCACGACGACGTTGGCCACGCCGGACTCGCCGTCGGCCAGGGCGCCGTCGACCGCGGGCTTGAGGGCGCTGGCGGCGCCGCGGCGGTAGCCGCCGTCGGCGGTGACGACCAGCGTCGCCTGCGCGTCGTCGATCCGGCTGCGCAGCGCGTCGGCGCTGAACCCGCCGAACACCACGCTGTGCGCGGCGCCCAGGCGGGCGCAGGCCAGCATCGTGACGATCGCCTCGGGGATCATCGGCAGGTACACCGCGACCCGGTCGCCCTGCTTCACGCCGAGGGCGGCGAACGCGTTGGCGGCCTTGGACACCTCGCGCTGCAGGTCGGCGTAGGTGATGGTGCGGGTGTCACCCGGCTCGCCCTCGAAGTGGATGGCGACGCGCTCGCCGTTGCCGGCCTCGACGTGGCGGTCCACGCAGTTGTAGGCGGCGTTCAGCCTCCCGCCGACGAACCACTTGGCGAACGGCGGGTTCGTCCAGTCCAGGGTGTCGGTGAAGTCGGTGTCCCAGCTGATGCGCTCGCGGGCCTGCCGGGCCCAGAAGGCCAGCCGGTCCGCGTCGGCCTCGGCGTACAGGTCGGCGCCGGCGACGGCGTCGCGGGCGAACTCCTCCGACGGCGGGTAGCGGCGGCTCTCGTCGTTCGAGCTCTCCGTGGTCGGCGTGTCCGTGGTCATCGGTGCTCCTTCGCAGCGGTGGGGCGGGGCGTGCGGCTCGCGGGCCGGGGCCCGCGGCGGTGACGTGGTGCCGCCGGGGTCACCGTAACGACGGTGACCCCGGCGGGGTACTGGTGCGGCCTGGCCGGGGTCGGCTCAGGACCGGCTCAGTGGACGGTGGCCTTCTCGGCGCCCGCCCCGGTGAGGGAGCGGACCTCCATCTCGGCCTGCTTGGCGTCGTGGTTGGCGTCCGGACGGCTCGTGACGGTGCCGACCCAGCCGAGCAGGAACGCCAGCGGGATGCTGACGATGCCGGGGTTGGCCAGCGGGAACACGTCGAAGTCCGCGCCGGGGATCATCGAGGTCTCCGCCCCCGACACCGTCGGGGACAGGGCGATGAGCACGATGCAGCTGATCAGGCCGCCCCACATGCTGAACAGCGCGCCGCGGGTGTTGAAGCGCTTCCAGAACAGCGAGTACAGGATGGTCGGCAGGTTTGCGCTGGCCGCCACCGCGAAGGCGAGCGCGACCAGGAAGGCGATGTTCTGCCCGTTGGCCGCGATGCCGCCGAGGATGGACACCACGCCGATGACGACCACCGTGCGCCGCGCGATCTTGACCTCGGCGTCGGGGTCGCCGGCGCCCTTCTTGATGACGCTGGCGTAGATGTCGTGCGCGAAGCTGGCCGCCGCGGTGATGGTCAGGCCGGCGACCACCGCGAGGATGGTCGCGAACGCCACCGCCGCGATGATGCCCAGCAGCAGGACGCCACCGAGCTCGAAGGCCAGCAGCGGGGCCGCGGAGTTCACGCCACCGGGGGCGGCGAGGATCGCTTCCTGGCCGACGTAGGCCATGGCGCCGAAGCCGAGCACCAGCGTGAACAGGTAGAACAGGCCGATCAGCGTGATGGCCCAGACCACGCTGCGACGGGCCTCCTTGGCCGTGGGCACCGTGTAGAAGCGCATCAGCACGTGGGGCAGGCCGGCGGTGCCGAGCACGAGCGCCAGCGCGAGCGAGATGAAGTTCAGCTTGGTCAGGTTGCTGGCGCCGTACTGCTGCATCGGCCCGAGCAGGTCGGGGTTGCCGGCGGCGGTGACCGCGTCCCCCAGCAGGGTCGACAGGTTGAAGTTGGCCAGCGCGAGCACCCACACGGTCATCACGGCGGCCCCGGCGATCAGCAGGGTGGCCTTGATGATCTGCACCCAGGTGGTGCCCTTCATGCCGCCGACCAGCACGTAGACGATCATCAGCGCGCCTACGACGGCGATGACCAGCGACTGCCCGGCCTTGGACTGCACGTTCAGCAGCAGGGCGACCAGGCCGCCCGCGCCGGCCATCTGGGCCAGCAGGTAGAAGAACGACACCGACAGCGTGGCCGTGGCGGCCGCGACCCGGACCGGCCGCTGCCGCAGCCGGAAGCTGAGGACGTCGGCCATCGTGAACTTGCCGGTGTTGCGCAGCAGCTCGGCGACCAGCAGCAGCGCGACCAGCCACGCGACCAGGAAGCCGATCGAGTACAGGAAGCCGTCGTAGCCGTTGACCGCGATGGCCCCGGCGATGCCGAGGAAGCTGGCCGCGGACAGGTAGTCACCGGCGATGGCGGTGCCGTTCTGCGGTCCCGTGAAGGACCGGCCCGCCGCGTAGTAGTCGGCGGCGGTCTTGGTGTTCTTCGACGCGCGGAACACCACGACCAGGGTCACCGCGACGAAGAGGACGAAGATGGCGATGTTCACCAGCGGGTTGCCGACGGCCTCGGTCGTGGCGGCGGTCAGGGGCAGCGCGCTCACCGGTGGCCCTCCTCGGTCAGACGGACCTTGGCGCCGATCTCGGCCGCCTTCTCGTCGAGGCTGCGGTTGGCCCAGCGGACGTAGGCGATGGTGATGGCGGCGGTGGACACGAACTGGCCCAGCCCGAACAGGATGCCGACGTTGACGTTGCCGAAGACGGGGGTGGCGAAGAAGTCCGTGGCGTAGGCGGCGAGCAGGACGTAGAGGAAGTACCAGACCAGGAACGCGACCGTCATCGGGAAGACGAACCGGCGGAACGAGCGGCGCATGGCCTGGAACTCCGGGCTGGACTGCACCTCCTCCCACGTGGTCTGACCGTCGGGCACAGGGGCCTGGTCTCGGTGCGGGTCGTGTGTGGTGCTCACGGGACCTCCTCGTCACGTGCGGCCGCGTCGGTGCGGGCGTCTGGCGCTCACGATGGAGGGCGACGTCGGGGCGGTGCGGGCGGCGACGTGACTCCAGCGACGAGCGGTAGGCCGGGGTCGGTGAGCGGTCAGCCGGGCGGGGCGGTGGGAACGGGGCGCTCCGAGCGTGGCTCCGGCCGGTGCAGCAGGGCCGGCTGCACCGGGGCCGGCGGCGGGGCCGTGCCGGTGGTCCGCTCGCGCCGGGTCTGCGCCCGCGAGCCCACGACCATGACGAGGACCGCGAGCGGCACCGTCCAGGCGGCGGGCTGCTCGAGCGCCTCGGTGAGTCCCGCCGGGGCGCGGGCGGCGACCCCGGTCAGGGTCAGCACCGCCGCCAGCGCCGCGGCCGTGCCGCCGACGGCCATGCCGGCCAGGGCGGGCCCGGAACGCAGCCCGTCCCACCAGATCCCCAGCAGCAGCAGCGGGGCGAACGTGGAGGCGGCCAGCGCGAAGGCCAGCCCGACGGTCGCCGCCAGCGGCACGTCGACCCCCACCAGCGCCACGCCGACCGGGACGACCAGGGCCACGACGGTCGCCAGCCGGAAGCGCAGCACGTCCCGCCGGTCGCGGGCCGGCCCGCCCGGCCTGCCGACCGTCCCACCGGGGGCCAGGTCGCGCGCCAGCACGCCCGACACCGCCACCGTCAGGCCCGAGGCGGTGGACAGGAACGCCGCGAACGCCCCGCCCAGGGTCACCGCGCCGAGGACGACGCCCAGGGTGCCGGGGGCCGCGAGCGCCGGCAGGTCCACCACCAGGGTGTCCGCGCGGCCGGGGACGGCCAGCTCGGGCGCGTAGCGCCAGGCCAGCACCGCGTAGACCGGTGGCCAGACGTAGAACAGCCCCAGCAGCCCGATGACGGTGCGGGTGGTCCGGCGCGCGTCGGTGCCGTCGGGGTTGGTGTAGAAGCGGGTCAGCACGTGCGGCAGGCCCATGGTCCCCAGCAGCAGCGCCAGCAGCAGCGAGTAGGTGCCGTACAGGTCGGTCGGGTCGCTGCTGGGCAGGGCCCAGTCGGCCGGCGCCTGCGACGCCGGGGCCCCGTCGATGCCCCACAGGGCCAGCAGCACGCAGGCCGGCACCGCGATCGCGGTGAGCTTGAGCCAGTACTGCACGGCCTGCACGATCGTGATCGAGCGCATGCCGCCGCCGGCGACCGCGCCGCACACCACGACGGCGACCAGCATCGTGCCCAGCCACCGCGGCAGACCGGTGGCCGCCGCCCACACCAGTCCCGCGGCGGTGAACTGCGGCAGCAGGTACAGCCAGCCCACGAGCACCACCACCAGCGCCGAGGCGGTCCGGGCCCGGGCGGAGCCCAGCCGCAGCTCGGCGAAGTCGGGCAGCGTGTAGGCGCCCGAGCGGCGCAGCGGGGCCGCGACGAAGGTGAGCAGCAGCAGGTAGCCGACCGTGTAGCCGATGGGGAACCAAAGCGCGTCGGCGCCCTCCAGCAGCACGAGGCCCGCCACCCCCAGGAAGCTGGCCGCCGACAGGTACTCCCCGCCGATGGCGCTGGCGTTCCACCACGGCCGCACGGCGCGGCTGGCCACGTAGAAGTCGCCCGTGGTGCGCGACACCCGGGTGCCGTAGGCGGCGACCAGGACCGTCAGCAGGACCACGACGGCGATCGCGGCCAGCGCCGGCGCCTGGCTCACGGCCGGTCCTGCTCGTCCAGCAGCTCCCGGTAGTCGGCCTCCGTGCGCTCGGCGCCGCCGACGTGGCGCCGCGCCGCGAGCCAGATCACGGGGTACACCGCCCCGGCCAGGGTCCACCAGGCCAGCGGGACCCCGAGCACGGGCAGGGCGGCCGTGCCGGGCGCGAGCACGCCGAGGGCCGGCAGCAGCAGCAGCGGGACGACGACCACCAGGACCGAGGCCAGCGACCAGCGCAGCTGGGCCCGGCGCAGCGAGCGGTCGTAGACGCTGACCACGTCGTCGCTGCGGGCCGGGGAGGACACCCGCCCCCGCAGCGGGACGGTGCGCGTCACCCGCACCCGGGTGGGCCGGCGCCGGCCGGGCTCGGTCACGACCGGGGCCCGCGGTGGGTCGCGGTCACGACCGGTCCGGGGCGGCGCCGGCCGCGTCGACCAGCCGCTCGCGGACCTCGCGGGCGTGCCGCCGGGCCACGGGCAGCTCGCGGCGGGTCGGGCCCTGCTCGAGGACCACGCTGTGCCGGCCGTCGTCGGAGCGCAGCTCGCGCACCGCGGCCACCGCGACCAGCAGGCTGCGGTGGATCCGCACGAAGCCGGCCGGGCGCCAGCGCTCCTCCAGCTGCTGCAGCGTGGAGCGCAGCAGGTGGGAGTCGGTGGCGGTGTGCAGCCGGACGTAGTCGCCCTGGGCCTCGGCCCACAGCACCGAGCTGCGCTGCACGAACCGGGTCACGCCGCCCAGCTCGACGCTCAGGGTCTCGTCGGCCTCGCCCGCCGCCCGGCCGGGGTCCCCGCCCGTGGTCGCGGTGGCCCGGCGCAGGGCCGCAGCCAGGCGGGCCGCCCGCACCGGCTTGAGCACGTAGTCGGCCACCTGCAGGTCGAAGGCCGCCACGGCGTGCTCGTCGTGCGCGGTCACGAACACCACCGCGGGCGGCGCGGCGAGCCGGGCCACGGCCCGGGTCAGGTCGAGGCCGTCCAGGCCCGGCATGTGCACGTCGGACAGCACGACGTCCACGTCCCCGCCGCCGAGCCGGCGCAGCGCGTCCTCGGCCCGGGCCACGACGACCACCTCGCCCACCAGGTCGTCGCGGCTGAGCAGGAACGCGAGCTCCTCGCGGGCGGGGGCCTCGTCGTCCACCACGAGGACGGTCAGCCCTCGCCCCGGTACGGCCATGCCCGCCACGCTAGCCCTCAGGCCTGCCAGAACCGCCACAACGAGGCGTAGGACCCGTCACGCGCCATCAGCTCGTCGTGGCTGCCCAGCTCGCTGATGCGGCCGTCCTCGACCACGGCCACCCGGTCGGCGTCGTGGGCCGTGTGCAGCCGGTGAGCGATGGCCACGACCGTCCGGCCGGTGAGCACGGCCGACAGCGAGCGCTCCAGGTGCCGGGCGGCGCGCGGGTCCAGCAGCGACGTCGCCTCGTCCAGCACCAGGGTGTGCGGGTCGACCAGCACCAGCCGGGCCAGCGCGAGCTGCTGCGCCTGGGCGTGGTCCAGCGCGACGGCCCCGGAGCCGACCTCGGTCGCCAGGCCGTCGGGCAGGGCCCTGGCCCAGCCGAGAGCGTCCACCGCCCGCAGCGCCTGCTCCAGCTCGCCCGGGGTCGCGCCCGGCCGGGCCAGCAGCAGGTTCTGCGCCAGGGTGCCGACGAACACGTGGTGCTCCTGGGTGACCAGGGCGACGCGGCGGCGCAGCTCGTCCAGGGGCAGGTCCACCAGCGGGACCCCGCCCACGGCGACGGTCCCGGTCCGGGGCGGGTGCACCCCGGCCAGCAGCCGGCCCAGGGTGGACTTGCCCGCGCCGGAGGGCCCGACCACGGCGAGGCGCTCGCCCGGGACCAGGTCGAGGTCGATCCCGTGCAGCACGTCGGGGCCCTGCTGGCGGTAGGCGTAGCGGACGTCGTCGACCCGCAGCCGCGTCCCGTCCGGGCGCGCCTCGGTGGCGACCCGGTCGTCCGGCACCAGCCCCACCCCGATCACCCGGGCGTAGCAGGCCGCGCCGACCTGCAGCTGGTCGATCCAGGCCAGCAGCTCGTCGAGCGGGTCGACGAGCAGGCGCAGGTACAGCGTCACCGCCGTGACCTGGCCGAGGGTGGCCAGGTCCTGGCTGACCAGGAACCCGCCCCACAGCAGCGCCACGGCGATGGGCAGCTGGTAGCCGGTGTCGATGAGCGGGAACAGCCGGGTCCGCAGCGCCAGGGTGTAGCGCTCGACCGCCCAGCAGCGGCGCAGGTCGGCGTCGGTGCGGGCGACCCGGACCGGGCCCAGGCCCAGGTGCTCGACCGTGGTGGCCGACTCGACCGTCTCGGTGACGGCGCCGTTGACCCGGGCGTAGGCGTCCCGCTCGGCCAGGTAGCCGCGCCGGGACCGGCGCAGGTACCAGCGCGTCACGGGCAGCACCAGGGGCACGCCGACCAGCAGGGCCAGCGCCACCAGCGGCCCGGCCGCGACGGTGGCGGCCAGCGTGAGCAGGCTCGCCGTACCGGCCACGAACACCGTGGGCACGGCCAGGCGCACCGTCCAGGACAGGGTCTCCACGTCGTTGGTCGTGCGCGAGACCAGGTCCCCGGTGCCGGCGGTCTCCACCGTGGACAGCGGCAGCTCGACGGCCCGGTCGACGAAGTCCTCGCGCAGCTGGGCGAATATCCGTTCCCCCAGCACGCCGGAGGTGCGCCGGGACAGGTAGGCGAAGCCGCCCTGCAGCAGCACGGCCAGCAGCAGGACCACCCCGACGCGGTCCACGACGGCCGTGGTCAGGGTGCCCCTGGTCACGCCGTCGACGAGCCGGCCCAGCAGGAACGGCGCGACCAGCGCGGCCACCGCGACCACGGCGTACAGCGCGACGACCGCGCTGAAGCCGCGCCGGTGGGTGCGCAGCAGCACCCCGGCCTGCCGCCGGGTGGTGGCGGCGTCGGCCACGGGCAGCGTGGGGCTGGCCACGCCGGGGGCGTCGACGGTGGTGGTGCTCATCCGTCCTCCTCGCGGGTCACGGTGCGGCGGTAGGCGGGCACGTCGGCCAGCAGGTCGTGGTGGCGGCCCTCGGCGCGCACCCGGCCGTCGACCAGGAACAGCACCCGGTCGGCCTGCTCCAGCAGCAGCGGGCTGGCCGTGGCCACGGCCGTCGTGCGCCCGTCGCGGCTGCGCTGCAGCCGCGCGGCCACCCGGGCCTCGGTGTGGGCGTCGACCGCGCTGGTCGGCTCGACCAGCAGCAGCACGTCGGGGTCGCGCAGCAGGGCCCGGGCCAGGCCCAGGCGCTGCCGCTGCCCGCCGGACAGCGACCGGCCGCGCTCGGGCAGCCGGCCGGCCAGCCCGCCGGGCACGGACGCGACGGCGTCGTGGGCGGAGGCGTCGTCCACGGCCTGCATCACCTGGGCGACGGTGTGGGCCCGCCACGGGTCGAGGGTGTCGCGCAGCGGTCCGCTGAACAGGGCCGGCTCGGCCTCGCTGAGCAGGACCCGGCGGCGGACGTCGCGCAGCGGCAGGTCCACCAGCGGCACGCCGTCCAGCAGCACGCGGCTGGTGTCGTCGTCGCGGCCCAGCCGAGCGGCGACCCGCGCGGCCTCGCCGGGGTCGGCCGACACCAGCGCCGTCAGCTCCCCGGGCCGGATCGTCGCGCCCGAGTCCGGGTCGACCAGCGTGGCGGCCGCAGTGGCGGCCACCGGTGCTCGGTCGCCGCCCGCGAACGCGCCGGAGCCCGGCGCGGGGTCGGTCGCCTGCGCCTCGCCCGTCCGGTCCACCACGGGCGGCTCGACCCGGAGCACGGCCAGCACCTTGCGGGCGCCGACCAGCGCCCGGGCCCACTTCTCCAGCGCCTCGACCCCGGTCCGCAGCGGCATCACCAGGAACGCGGACAGGCCGTAGAAGGCGACCAGCTCCCCGGCGCTGATGCGGCCCTCGACGGCGAAGCGCGCCCCGAGCCACACCACGAGCGCGGTCAGCAGCCCGGGCAGCAGCACCTGCAGCCCCTCGAGCACGGCCTGCACCCGGGCCACGTCCTCGCCGGCCCGGCGCACGGTCTGCGAGCGCTCCCGGTAGCGGTCGGCGAAGACCTGCTCGCCTCCCAGGCCGCGCAGCACGCGCAGCCCGGCGACCGTGTCGGCGCCCAGGGTCGTGAGCCGCCCCGCGACCTCGCGCTGGGCCCGCTGCCGGGTGTGCAGCGGGCGCACCACCAGGGCCAGGGACGCCACGCACAGCGGCACGCCCACGAGCACGACCAGGCCCAGGGTCGGCGAGCGGGTCAGCAGCACCACGGCGATGACGCCGCTGGCCGCGACCGCCCCGGCGAAGCGCGGCACCACGTCCAGCGCGCCCCCGATCCGGTCGGCGTCGGAGGCGACGGTGGAGACCACCTCGCCCGTGGGCACCTGCTGGGCCACGGCGGGCCCGGCCCGGCGCAGGTGCCGGGAGACGTGCTGCGTGGTCCGGTACATCGCCTGCAGCCAGCAGCTGACCGCGGCGCGGTGGCGCAGCGTGCCCACCCCGGCGGCCACCAGCACGAGCCCGGTCAGCACGCCCGCCCAGGTGAGCAGCTGGGGCCAGGCGACCGTGGTCGTCGTGCCGCCCGCCGGGCCCGTGGTGACGAACCCGTCGTCGAGGCCGCGGCCGAGCGCGACGGGCAGCAGGGCCAGCGCCGTCATCCACACCACGCCGAGCACGCAGCCCCAGACCAGGGTGCGCCACTGGGCCCGGGCCAGCCCGAGCAGGTAGCGCCAGGGCGAGCGCAGGTCGGGCGGTCCGGGGTCGGCGAGGGGGAGGTCGAGCACGACGGGCCACGCTAGGTGCCCGGACCGTCCGGGGTGTACCGGTTTATCCGGCGGGCGTGGCCGGGACCGGGTCAGCCCGGGCGCACCCCGACGGCGAACTTGGGCACCCGGAACGACACCCGCGTCCCGGCACCGGGGGCGGTGTCGACCACCAGCCCCGCGGAGTCGCCGAACACCTGCCGCAGCCGCAGGTCGACGTTGCCCAGGCCGATCGAGTCGGCGGAGCCGCGGCCCTCGACGGCGGCCAGGACCGTCTCCGGGTCCGCGCCGGCGCCGTCGTCGTCGACGCTGATCAGCGCGCCGTCCCCGTCGTCCTCGGCCGTCACCACCACCCGGACCGACCCGCGGCCGGACTCCAGGCCGTGGCGGACGGCGTTCTCGACCAGCGGCTGCACCGACAGGAACGGCAGCGTCACCCCCAGCACCTCCTGGGCCACGGTCAGGTCGACGGCCAGCCGGTCGCCGAAGCGCGCCTGCTCCAGCACCAGGTACCGCTCGACGTTGCGCAGCTCGTCGGCCAGGGTCGTGAACTGGGCCTCGCGGCGGAACGCGTACCGGGTGAAGTCGGCGAAGTCGAGCAGCAGCTCGCGGGCCCGGTCGGGGTCGGTGCGCACGAACACGGCGATGGCGGCCAGGCAGTTGTAGACGAAGTGCGGGCTGATCTGGGCCCGCAGGGCGCGCAGCTCGGCCTCGGCGGTCCGGCTGCGCTGGGCGTCCAGCTCGGCCAGCTCGACCTGGCTGGCCACCCAGCGGGCGACCTCCTCCGTGGCCCGGACCAGCTGCGCGGTCGGTCGGGCGGGGGAGTAGGCGACCAGCGCCCCCAGCAGGCGGTCCTCCACCCCGACGACGGCCACGACCGCGCCGCGCAGCACGCAGCCCGGGCGGTCGCAGGCCACCTCCGTCGCGCCCAGCACCCGGGTCCGGCTCTCGCGCACGGCCCGCTCGGCGTGGGCGACGGCGTGGGCGGCGTGGCTGCCGCCGTCGTCGGCGCCCTCCCAGGCCAGCAGCTCGGTGGTGGACACCAGGGCCAGCGCGGGCGTGCCCAGCAGCTGGCGCAGGTGCCGCGCGGCCGGGCGCGCACCCGCCGCGGACAGGCCCTGGCGCAGGCTGGGGGCGGCCAGGGCGGTCAGGTGCAGGGTGTCGAAGCGGGCCCGGTCGGCGTCGTTGGTCAGCCGCCGGCCCAGCCCGGCCCCCCGGGTCAGCAGGTAGCCGACGGTGAGCACGAGCAGCGCCGTCACCACGAGCAGCAGGACGAGCAGGCCGTCGTCCCAGGTCGGGGTCATCGGCCCGCGGCGGGCACGGCGGCGGGACGCGGCGGGCCGCTGCTCTCGCGGACCACCAGCTCGGTGGGCAGCTCGACCAGGCGGGCGGGCCCGGGTTCGGGGCCCAGCTGGTCCAGCAGCAGCTCGGTGGCCGCGCGGCCCATCCGGTCCAGCGGCTGCCGGACCGTGGTCAGCTGCGGGCTGGTCAGCCGGGCGGACGTCACGTCGTCGAAGCCGACCACGGACACGTCACCGGGCACGTCGACGCCCAGCGACCGGGCCGCGGCCAGCACCCCCAGGGCGGAGGCGTCGTTGGCGGTCAGCAGCGCGGTCGGCCGGCGCTCGGCGGGCACGTCGAGCACGGCCGTCGCCGAGGCGAACCCGTCGGCCTCGCCGTACCCGCCCGGGGCCACCGTCGCGGCCAGGCCGAGCCGGCGGCACTCGTCGGTGAACGCCTGCTCGCGGATCCGGGTGGTGTCCTGGCCCTCGTCGCCGCGCAGGTGGGTGAGCCGGGTGTGACCGAGGCCGGCCAGGTGGCGCACGGCGTCACGCACGCCGACGTCGTTCGTCGCCCGGACGATGCTCGAGCCCGCCAGCGGGCCGTGGTGGTCGATGAGGACGTGCGGGAACCCCGGCACCCGCAGCGCCTGCAGGTACCGGTCCGGGTCCTGCGGCACGAGGATCATCAGCCCGTCGACGAGGCCCGGGGCGAGCCGCCGGACGTAGTCCCCGGGGTCACCGGTGCGCGAGTGCGTGGTGCAGAGCATCAGGTCGTAGCCGGAGCGGGACACCTCGTCGTCGACCGCGCGGACGATCTCGGCCATGTAGTCGGAGTTGATGTCCAGCAGGAGCAGGCCGAGGATCTTGGTGCTGCCACCGGCCAGCGACCGGGCGCGCAGGTCGGCCACGTAGCCCAGGTCGGCCATGGCCCGCTCGACGCGCTGGCGCGTCGCCGGGGCGATGTGGCGCTGGCCGTTCACCACCCGCGAGACGGTGGAGTACGACACCCCGGCCGCCACGGCCACGTCGAAGATGGTCACGCGCGAGCCCCTGCGGACGTGCCCGGGCTCGGAGGTGGTCACCGGGGGATCGTACGGACGGAGCGGGGGCGCGGGACGCCGGTGAGGTCGGCGCAGGCTCGACACTGGTTCGTTGGGTGGGTAGCGTAATGTGGTGCGCCGGACAGCCCCGGTCGCGCCCGACCAGAGCACCCGGACGAAGGAGTCCCTCGTGAGCGTTCCCGTTCCCACCCCCGCCGACCACTTCAGCTTCGGCCTGTGGACCGTCGGCTGGCAGGCCCGTGACCAGTTCGGTGACGCCAGCCGCGCCGTCCTGGACCCGGTCGAGGCCGTGCACAAGCTGCACGGGCTGGGCGCCTGGGGCATCACGTTCCACGACGACGACCTGATCCCGCACGGCACCTCGGACTCCGACCGCGACGGCATCATCGCCGCCTTCAAGGGCGCCCTGGCCGAGACCGGCATGGTCGTGCCGATGGCCACGACCAACACCTTCGGCCACCCGGTGTTCAAGGACGGCGCGTTCACCAGCTCCGACCGCGACATCCGCCGGTACGCGCTGCGCAAGATCATGCGCAACATGGACCTGGCCGCCGAGCTCGGCGCCGAGACCTACGTGATGTGGGGCGGGCGCGAGGGCTCGGAGTCCGACTCCTCCAAGGACGTCCGCGTGGCGCTGCAGCGCTACAAGGAGGGCGTCGACCTGCTCTGCGAGTACGTCACCGACAAGGGCTACGGCCTCAAGCTCGCCATCGAGCCCAAGCCCAACGAGCCCCGCGGCAACATCCTGCTGCCCACGATCGGGCACGCCCTGGGCTTCATCTCGATGCTGGAGCGCCCCGAGATGGTCGGCCTCAACCCCGAGACGGGCCACGAGCAGATGGCCGGGCTCAACTTCGTCCACGGCATCGCGCAGGCGCTGTGGCAGGACAAGCTCTTCCACATCGACCTCAACGGCCAGCACGGCCCGATGTTCGACCAGGACCTGGTGTTCGGCCACGGCGACCTGATCAACGCGTTCTTCCTCGTCGACCTGCTGGAGAACGGCGGCCCGGGCGGCGGCCCGGCCTACACCGGCCCGCGCCACTTCGACTACAAGCCGTTCCGCACCGAGAGCGCGGACGACGTGTGGGACTCCGCCACGGCCAACATGGTCACGTACCTGATGCTCAAGGAGCGGGCCGCGACCTACCGCGCCGACCCCGAGGTGCAGGCGGCCCTGGAGGCCGTCGGTGCGTCCGAGCTCGCGAAGCCGGCCCTGGCCGACGGCGAGACCTGGCAGGACCTGCTGTCCGACCGGGCGTCCTTCGAGGACTTCGACGTCGAGGCGGCGGCGGCGCGCGGCAAGCACTACGGCCGTCTGGACCAGCTCGCCATCGAGCACCTGACGGGCGCGCGGAGCTGACGTGGCTCTCGTCGCGGGCGTCGACTCCTCGACGCAGTCCTGCAAGGTCGTCGTCCGTGACGCCGCGACCGGTGCGCTCGTGCGCACCGGTCGCGCCGCGCACCCCGACGGCACCGAGGTCCACCCCGACCGCTGGTGGGACGCGCTGCAGAGCGCCGTCGCCGACGCGGGCGGCCTGGACGACGTCGACGCGGTGTCGGTCGGCGGCCAGCAGCACGGCATGGTCGCCCTGGGCGATGACGGGCAGGTGCTGCGCCCGGCCCTGCTGTGGAACGACACCCGCTCCGCGGCGGCCGCGGCCGACCTGGTGGCCGAGCGCGGCGCGCAGGCCTGGGCCGACGACGTCGGCGTGGTCCCGGTCGCCTCGTTCACGGTGTCCAAGCTGCGCTGGCTGCGCGACGCCGAGCCCGACGTCGCGGCCAGGGTCGCGGCGGTCTGCCTGCCCCACGACTGGCTGACCTGGCGCCTGGCCGGTGGTGGGCCCGGCGGGTCGGCGGGCCTGGACGCCCTGGTCACCGACCGCGGCGACGCCTCCGGCACCGGCTACTTCTCGGCCGCCACGGGGCAGTACCGCCGCGACCTGCTCGAGGCCGGCCTCGGTCACGACGCGGCCCTGCCCCGGGTGCTCGGTCCCGCCGAGTCCGGGGGCGCCGTCGCGGTGGACCTGGCCCGCCGCGGGGCGCTGCTCGGCCCCGGCAGCGGCGACAACGCCGCCGCGGCGCTGGGGGTCGGCGCCGGTCCCGGTGACGTCGTGGTGTCGATCGGCACCTCGGGCGTCGTGTCCGGGATCAGCGACGTGGCGGCCAACGACCCCTCGGGCGTGGTGGCCGGCTTCGCCGACGCCACCGGCCGGTTCCTGCCGCTGGTCTGCACCCTCAACGCCGCGCGGGTGCTCGACGCCACGGCGCGGCTGCTGGGGGTCGACCACGACGGTCTGGCCCGGCTCGCGCTGCAGGCCCCGACCGGGGCGGACGGGCTCGTGCTCGTGCCGTACCTGGAGGGCGAGCGCACGCCCAACCTGCCCGACGCCACCGGCTCGTTGCACGGGCTGACCCTGACCAGCACCACGCCGGCCCACCTGGCCCGGGCCGCGTTCGAGGGGCTGTTCTGCGGTCTCGCGGCCGGCATCGACGCGCTGGTCGAGCAGGGCGTCGACGTGCGGCGGGTCGTCCTGGTCGGGGGCGCCGCGGCGTCCCCGGCGACCCAGGCCATCGCCCCGGCGGTGCTGGGCTGCCCGGTCGTCGTGCCGGCGCCCTCGGAGTACGTGGCCGACGGCGCGGCCCGGCAGGCCGCGTGGGTGCTGGCCGGTGGGGACGAGCCGCCGGCGTGGCAGCTGCAGGGCGAGCAGACCGTCACCGCGGAGGCCGCCCCCCAGGTCCGGGAGCGCTACGCGGTGGCCGCGGCCAAGGTCGTCGACCGGCTCTGAGCCCACGCCCCCGGCCACCCCGCCCGCGGCGGGGTGGCCGGGGGATGAACGTGTCGTGACGGTTCGGCGAAACCGGGCCGGGTGGGCCCCGGCGGGCCCGCGCGCCCCGCAGCATGGGCGCCGTGAGCCCGGTGCGGTACACCGAGGAGGGCCCCCTGGCGGTCGCGCACCGCGGGGGAGCGGCCCTGCACCCCGAGAACACCCTGACGGCCTTCGCCCACGCCTACGGCCTCGGCGTGCGCTGGCTGGAGACCGACGTGCGGGTCTCGGCCGACGGCGTCGCGGTGCTGCACCACGACCGCACGCTGCGGCGGCTGTTCGGCCTGGACGCGGCCGTGGCCGACCTGACGTGGGACCGGCTGCGCTCGCTGCGCACGCCCGCCGGTGACCGGTTGGTGCGCCCGGTCGACGTGCTGGACGCGTTCCCCGACGCCCGCTTCGCCGTCGACCTCAAGGACCCGGCGGTGGTGCCCGGGCTGCTGGCCGACGTGCGCCGGACCCGCTCGGCCGGCCGGGTCTGCCTGGCCGGGGCGCCCGACGCGCTGCTGGAGCGGGCGGCGGCGGCCGGGCCCGGGCTGACCACGGCGCTGGGTTGGCGCAGCCTGGTGTCGCTGATCGCCGCGGCCCGGCTCGGCACGCCCGCCCGCGGCGTGGGCCGGCGCCCGCCCCACGCCCGCTGGGCGCACGTGCCGGACCGGCTGCTGGGGGCGGGGGTGCTGACGGCCGGCGTCGTGGCCCGGGCCGAGGACCTGGGCCTGCACGTGATGGCGTGGACGGTGGACGACCCCGCCCGGATGCACGAGCTGCTCGACATCGGGGTGCGGGGCGTGATCACCGACCGGCCGGACCTGCTGCGCGAGGTGCTGGTGGCGCGGGGGCAGTGGCGACGGCCCGAGCAGGCGACGGCCCCCCGGACGGGTGCGTCCGGGATCGGCGCGGACACCTAGGCTCCTCCGGTGCCGCGCCCCGACGACCCCCTGGCGACCCTGTCCGCCCGTCCCGCCGTCCAGCAGGCGGTCGACGCGGCCCGGCAGGCGTGCAGCGACCTGCGCTGGCACCCGGCGCTGCGCCGGCGGACGGCCGAGGTCCGGACCGAGGCCTGCGTCCGGGCGGCGGCGGCGTCGGCCGAGCTCGACGGGGTCCGGCTGCCGCTGGCGCAGGTGCGGGCCATGGTGGTGCCGGGCGGTGGAACCGGGGCGCCGGGTGACGACCGGGTCGGGGCGGCCGCTGCCGTCGTGGATCCCGCTGCCGACCCCGGTCCGGCCGACGCCTCTGGTCCGGCCGTGCCGGTGGACCCCGTCGACGCCGTCGTGCGGGGGGCGCTGCGGGCGAGCCTGGAGGCGCACGGCCTCGCCCGGGGGCTGTCGCGGGCCCCGGCCCAGGTGCTCGCCCGGCTGCACACCCTGGCCGCCGCCGACCTGGTCGGTCGCGCAGCGGGACCGGCCGGCACCGCGACGCTGGGACGGCCCCGACCCGAGGCCGCCGCCCGGGTCGAGGGGCTCGTGCGGCTGCTGGCCGACGGCACGGACGCCCCGGGCCTGGTGCTGGCCGCGGTAGCCGACGCCGAGTGCGTCGTCACCGCCGCGTTCACTCCCGGTTCGGGCGTGCTCGCCCGCGCGCTGGCCCGCACCGTCCTGGTGGGCACGGGGTTGGACCCGCTCGGGGTGACGGTGCCCGAGCGCGCCGCCCTGGCCGACCGGGCGGGCCGGGACGAGGCCCTGGCCGCCTACGCGTCCGGCGGCGCCGCCGGGGTCGAGGCCTGGGTCGTCTGGTGGGGGCAGACGGTGGTGGCCGGGGCGGAGCAGGGGCGTCGGGTCGCCGACGAGGTCATGGCGGGCCGGCTCGCCTGAGCCGGGGGCCGAGCCGGCCCGTGGTCAGCGGCGGCGGCGTCGGGCCAGGTACCAGCCGACCCCCACCGCGCCGACCGCTCCCACGGCGCCGACGGCACCGACCGTCGTCGCGGACGGCACCGCGACGGAGTTGAGGTTCCGCGGCGCGGCCGGCGGCGGGGCGAAGTGCAGGACGGGCCAGCCGAGCAGCTCGGCGTGGGCCACCAGCTGCCGGTCCGGGTTGACGGCGTGGGGCCGGCCGACCGCGGACAGCATCGGCAGGTCGGTGGCGGAGTCGCTGTAGGCGTAGGACGCGTCGAGGTCGAAGCCGTGCTCCTCGGCCAGCGCCCGGACCGACTCGGCCTTGTGGGCGCCGTAGGCGTAGTAGTCGATGACGCCGGTGTAGCGGCCGTCGACGACCTCCATCGAGGTCCCGACCACGTGGTCGGCGCCGAGCCGCTCCCCGATGGGGCGCACCACCTCCAGCGCGGCCGAGGACACGATGACGACGGCCCGGCCGAACTGCTGGTGCCACCGGATCAGCTCCGCGGCCTCGGGGTAGACCAGCGGGACCAGCACCTCCTCCAGGGCCTCGGCGACGACCTCGCCCACCACCTCGACGTCCCAGCCGGTCACCAGGTCGCTGAGCAGCTCGCGCATCCGCTCCATCTGGACGTGGTCGGCGCCGCGGACCATGTAGGAGGCGTGCGCGTAGACGCTGCGGGCGGCCGTGTGGGGCGGCAGCATCCCCCGCCGGCGCAGGCCGCGCCCCAGGGCGAAGGTGCTCGAGGCCGCCATGATCGTCTTGTCGAGGTCGAAGAACGCCGCGACCCTGGGCTCGTCGGACGTGTCCGGGGGCATGGGCACCACCCTACGGAGGCCGTGGCGGCGTCGCCCCCGGGAACCGGGGGCGAAACTCGTGGCCCGAACGAGTTGCTTGAACAAGGGATTACCGCCACACTCTCCGTAGGGCTTCCCCCAGCCCTGTGGACTCGGCACCGTCCCCCCCGACGAGCCGAGTCCGGCGGCCCCTGCGTCCCCCCGGCAGGGGCCGCCCCCTTTTCTCCTGCCGGTCGTCCGCGGACCCGCATGTCGTCGTGCGTCCACAGGCCCTCCCGGTGCGTCGCTGTCCCCAGCCGGGACCGCGACCCGTCCCCGCCGCCGCCTGCCCTGGCTGGATGGCGGCGTGCCCCGGTGGTCGGGGCGGAGCAGGAGCCAGGGGATGCGGCAGGGACGGGCAGCGAGACCAGGGGCGTCGCAGGAGGTCGGCCGGGTGCTGTGCGTGGGCACGGACCCGGACCTGCGGGCCGACCTGCTGGCGGCCTGCGCCGAGGCCGGTGCCGTCGCGGACGCCGTTCCCCACCGGCCGGCGTCGCAGGCGTGGGCGGGGGCCGCGCTGGTGCTTGTCGGTTCGGCCGAGGCGCACCTGGTGCAGGACCTGCCGCGCCGCGACGGGGTCGTCCTGGTCCACCACGAGCCCCGCGGCGGTGACGACGACCCCGGCGCCGAGGTCTGGCGGGCCGCGGTGCAGGCGGGGGCCCAGCAGGTCCTCGTCCTGCCGCTGGCCCGGGACTGGCTGGTCGAGGCCGCCCGCCGCGCGGCCCGGCCCAAGGGCTCGTGCGTCGCCGTGGTCGGGGCCCGCGGCGGGGCCGGGGCGACGACCACCGCCGTGGCGCTGGCCACGGCGGGGGCGGTCGCCGGGCTGCGGGTGCTCCTGGTCGACGCGGACCCGCTGGGCGGTGGTCTGGACCTGGCCGTCGGCGCCGAGCAGCTGCCGGGGTTGCGCTGGGCGGACCTCGCCGACGTGGCCGGCCCGCTGCCCCCCGGCGGCCTGGGTGCGGCCCTGCCCGTGGCCGACGGCGTCACGGTGCTGTCCCACGGTCGTGACGCGCTGCGGGTGGCACCGGCGTCGGCGCGGGCCGTCCTGCGTGCCGGGGCCGACGAGCACGACCTGGTCGTGCTCGACCTGCCCCGCGCCGGCGACCCGGCCGCCCAGGTGGCGGTCGAGGCGGCCGACGTGCTGCTGTGCGTGTGCCCGGCCGAGGTCCGGGCGGCGGCGGCGGTGCCGGCCGTGCTGACGGGCTGGCCAGGGCCGCACCGCACCCACCTGCTGGTGCGCGGGCCGTCACCGGGTGGGCTGCGTCCTCGCGACGCGGCCCGCGCGGTGGAGACCGGGCTGCTCGCCGTCGGGGCGGCGGGCGGTGGGACCGACGCCCGGGCCCGCCGGGTGGAGCGCGTGGACGTGGTGAGGGCCGAGCC
Organism: Jannaschia sp. R86511; assembly: GCF_042466345.1. NCBI lineage: Bacteria > Pseudomonadati > Pseudomonadota > Alphaproteobacteria > Rhodobacterales > Roseobacteraceae > Jannaschia > Jannaschia sp. R86511. Next base: position 4,415,047 of record NZ_JAXHCD010000001.1, on the reverse strand, counting down.
GGGGCTGGCCGGGGCCCTGGAGCGGGGCGAGCCGTTCGCGGTCGCCGCCCGCAGCCCGCTGCGCCGCTGGGCGGCGGGCTGGGTCGAGGCGCACCTGCCGGTGGACGCCCGTGCGGCGGCCTGAGGCCGCCCTGCCGGCCGGGACGCACGCGCCGCTGGGTCCCCTCGGCCCGCTGGAGCCGCTGCTGGGCCGGGGCGGGGTCACCGACGTGCTGGTCAACGGCGCCGGCCGGGTCTGGGTGGACGGCGAGGCCGGGCTGCAGCGCGTGGCCGTCACCGGGCTCGACACCGAGGAGCAGGTCCGGGCCCTCGCGGTCCGCCTGGCGGGGGCCGGCGGACGGCGCCTGGACGACGCGTCGCCGTGGGTGGACGCGCGCCTGCCCGACGGCACGCGGCTGCACGCCGTGCTGCCGGCGCTGTGCCGCTCCGGCACCCACATCAGCCTGCGCGTGCCACCGGCCACGGCCCTGGCCCTGTCGGACCTGGTGGCCCGCGAGGCGCTGTCGCCCGGGCTGTCCGACGCGCTCCAGCGCCTGGTGCAGGCCCGGCGCAGCCTGCTGGTCACCGGCGCCACCGGGGCGGGCAAGACCACGCTGCTGGGGGCGCTGCTGTCGTGCGTCCCGGCCGCCGAGCGCGTGGTCGTGGTGGAGGACGCCGCCGAGCTGGCCCCGGTGCACCCGCACGTGGTGTCGCTGGAGGCGCGACCGGGCAACGTCGAGGGGGCCGGGGCCGTGGGCCTGGACGTGCTGGTCCGGCAGGCGCTGCGGATGCGCCCCGACCGGCTGGTGGTGGGTGAGTGCCGGGGGGCGGAGGTGCGGGAGCTGCTGCTGGCCATGGGGGCCGGCCACGCGGGGGCGGCGACGCTGCACGCGGCGCGCCCGCACGACGTGCCGGTGCGGGTGGTCGCCCTGGCCGGTGCCGCGGGGATCGACCCGGCCACGGCCCTGCTGCAGCTGCGGGCCGCGGTCGACGTCGTCGTACCCGTGGTGCGCGGCACCGACGGACGACGCCGGGTCGAGGGGGTCTGGGGCTGGGCGGACGACGAGGGCGGCCCCGCCGGGCCGGCCGGCACCGGGGTGCCGCGCCTCGTGCCGGTCGTCGACACGGCCGGCCGCGCCGTGGCACCCGGACGTCACGGCGCCCACGCGACCGCCGCATGACGGCCGGCCGCGGTGCGTCGCACGGCCCCCGTCGACCGGGTGGGACGCGCGCACCCGCCGGCCCGCGCGGCCCGGGTGAAGCGCTCGGCCCGGCCGGACCGCGCGACCGGGGTTCGACCGGCGGGGCAGGGCGGCTGGAGGTCGACGAGCTGGTGCGCGTGGCCGAGCGCATGGCCGTGTGCCTGCACGCCGGGTTGTCGTGGGCGGCCGCGGTGCACGAGTCCGGGGTGGCCGGGCTGCACGGCTCACGACCGGTGGCGCCGCGGGCGCGGGCCGGGCGCGAGGCGGTCCTGGTCGCCTTCCACGTGGTGGAGCGGCTGGGTGCGCCGGCCGCGGACGTCCTGCGCCGGGCCGCCGGGTCGGTCCGCGAGGCGGTCGCCGCGGACGGTCGCCGGGCCAGCGCCGTGGCCGGGCCGGCCACCTCGGCCCGCATCGTGGGTGGGTTGCCCCTGGCGGGTCCGCTGGTCGCGGGGCTGCTCGGGGTCGACGCCACCGCCGTGCTGCTCGGCACCCCGTGGGGCCGGGCGTGCGCCGTGCTCGGCCTGTCGCTGCTGGCCCTGTCGTGGTGGTGGTCCGCCCGGCTGGTGCGCGGCGCCACCGCCGTCGCCAGCCCGGACGGCGTGGACGAGGCCGTGGTGTGCGACCTGGTGGCGGCGGCGCTGGAGGCCGGAGCCGCCACCTCCCCGGCGCTGCGGGAGGTGGCCCGGGCGCTCGCGCTGGTGCCGGGGGCCGACCCGCGGCGGCTGGGGGAGGACCTGCTCCGCTGCGCCGTGGGGCTGGAGGCCGGGGACCTCCGCCTGGTCGTCGTCGACCCCGCCCTGCGGCCGTTGCTGGAGGCCGTCGAGTTCTCGCTGCGGACCGGGGCCCCGGCGGGCCGGCCGCTGCAGCTGGCCGCCGAGGAGGTCCGGCGCGCCCAGGAGCAGCGCACGGCGACCGCCACGGCGCGGCTGGCGGCGACGCTGGTCCTGCCGCTCGGGCTCGCCGCGCTGCCCGGGTTCCTGCTGCTGGGGGTGGCCCCGGTCGTGGTCCAGCTGCTGGGGACGGGCCTGACGTGACGCGGGCTGTGTCCACAGGGGCCCGGGCCGGCGTGCCGTCCACCGCGGCGCGGCGGGGCCCCGTGACCGGGTGCTCGACGCGGACACGGTGGAGCCCGGGCCCGGGTGGGTCCACCGCCGGTGGCGGTGACGAGAGGGGACACATGGACGAGCACGAGCACGACAGGGAGACGCCGGTGGAGCCGCAGGTCGGGGCGGTCGGGGCGGTCGGGGCGGTCGGGGCGGTCGGGCCCTCCGGGTCGTCGGCCGGGGGCGAGGGCAGGTCGGCCCGGGTCGAGGGGACGTCGGCGGTGGCCGGGGGATCGGTGTCGGAGGTGGCCGGGGCGCGGCCGGGTGACCTGGGCATGGCCACCGCCGAGTACGCCGTCGCGACGCTGGCCGCCGTCGGGTTCGCGGGTCTGCTGTTCGCGGTGCTCCGCAGCGGCGAGGTGCAGGAGCTGCTGCTCGAGCTGGTCAGGCGTGCGCTCTCGACGGTCTGACCTGCCGGTACGCCGGCGGGACGCGGGGAGCGTGACCGCAGAGGTCGCGGTCACGTTCCCCGTGGTCCTGCTGGCCCTCACGGTGGTGCTCTTCGCGGGGTCGGTCGGCCGGGCCGGGGTGGCCTGCGTCGACGGGGCCCGGGCGGCGGCCCGGGCGGTCAGTGCCGGGGAGCCGGCGGGGGTGGCCGTGGCGCAGGCGCGGGCCGTGCTCGACCGGCCGGCTTCGGTGAGCGTGGCCGCGGGGGCGGGCGGTGGCGTCGGTGGCACGGCGGGTGGCCTGGTCGAGGTCGTGGTCGGCGTGGACGTCGTCCCGGCCGTGGTCCCCGGGTGGGTGGACCGGGGGTCGTGGCGGCTGCCCGTCACCTGCCGCGCGCACGCCTGGCTGGAGCCGACCGCGTGAGTGGTCTCGGCCTGACGGCCACGTCGCTGGCCGCGATGGTGCTCGGCTGCGCGGTGGTCGGCGGCGTGGGCCAGGTGGCCGTGGCGCGGGCGCGGGCGGACTCCGCCGCCGACCTGGCGGCCCTGGCCGCGGCGGCACGACTGGCCCGGGGCGACCCGGCGGACGTCGCCTGCGCGGCGGCCTCGCAGGTGGTGGCGTCGGGCGTGACGGCCTCCGCAGCGGTGGCCGGTCCCGCCCCGGCCGCCGCGCGCCCGGACCGGGTCGTGGCCTGCCGGGTGGCCGACCGCACCGTGACGGTGGACGTCGACGTGACCGTGCACGTCCTCGGGTGGGCCGGTGTCCTCACGGGGACGGCGCGGGCCGGCCCGGTGCCACCGGGCCACCACCCGGCTGAGCCGTGACGGTCAGGGGCGGTCGCTCAGGGTCGGGCGTCGCCGGACGGCTGGTCGGTCGTGCTCGGGGGGCGCGTCGACGCGGGGGCGGGCGTGGCCGGGCCGGTGGCGTGCTGGTCACCGGTGCGGTGCTCACCCGTGTGGTCGCCCGGGCTGGTCTCGGTCGTGGGGCGGTCCGTCCGCGGGTCCCGGTTGGTCCCGGTGGACGGGCTCGAGGCGCCGGTCTGCGAGCCGGTGTCCGTCGCGGTGGGCGTCGGGCGGGTCGACGGGTCGGGCTCGCGGCGGGCGAACGGGGCCGGGGCGGCCGGCGCCGCCGCGCTGGCCGTGCTGGCGTTGCGCTGGGACTCGCTGGCCTGGCGCGCCTGGACCTCGGCCTCGACGCGACGCAGCCGCTGCAGCTCGGCGCGACGCCGGGAGGACTTGCGGGCGCCCGTGCGCAGGGCGATGACGCCCAGCTCGAGCAGCAGCAGGGTGACGGCGCCGAGGGCGAAGACGACGACGACGGACGTCTCCACGGTCAGGCCGAACAGGCTGAACGACACGTCGGTGCCGGTCCCGCCCGGCAGGCTGCCGGCGACCACGAAGGCGCCCAGGACGAGTCCGACCAGGACCAGGATGATTCCGATGACGATCATGTCGAGCTCCTCCGCAGCGCAGGCCGGGTGCTCGGCGAGCTGTCACCTGTCCGACCTGACGCGAGCACGCTAGCGACCTCGACCCCGCTCGTCGTCGTGGCGCGCGGGTCAGCCGCCCGCGAGCCGCATGACCTCGACCGCGCCGGCCTTGTCCAGGGGCTGGTTGCCCGAGCCGCAGCCGCTGCGGACGACGCAGCCCGGGCAGCCCGTCCGGCACGGGCAGCCGGCGACCGCGTCCCGGGTGGCCCGGGCCCAGACCTCGGCGACCTCGTAGACGCGCTCGGCATACCCGGCGCCGCCGGGCCAGGTGTCGTGCACCACCAGCAGCGGGCCGCCCGCGTCGGGGTGGTGGACCTCGTGGGACCCGGCGACGTCGAACACGTCGCAGGTGGCCACGAGCGGGACCAGGGCGACCCCGGCGTGCTCGGCCGCGTGCAGGGACCCCAGGGCGCGGACCGGCTCGGCGAGCAGCTCGGCCGCCTGGTCGGGGTCGGGGGCCCACCACGTCCCCCGGGTCCGGAACGAGCGCTCCGGCAGCTCGAGGTCCTCGTGGCCGAGCGTGGCGCCGGTGGCGGCGTCGACGCGGACGTAGCCCGTGGTCTGCGACACCACGTCCAGCATCCCGTGCTGCAACCGGCCCCGGCCCAGCCTGCGCTCGAGGTCGGCGGACACCAGCCGGGTCCGCGTCCTGGTCCGCGGGTAGGTGAGCCAGCCGGGGTCACCGGCCCGGAGCAGCGCCACCCCGGCGTCCAGGTCCAGCTCGAGGACCACGTAGCTGCGCAGCAGGTGCTGGTAGACCGCACCGGGGTGGACCACCTGCTCGGCCCGCGAGGCCTCGACCGTGCCCAGCACCCGGCCGGTCTCGTCCTCGACCAGCTGGACCTGGCCGCGGCCGCTGCCGCGCAGGTCCGTGCGCGGCCGGTCCGGCCGGGCCCAGAACCAGCCGCCGGGCCGGCGGCGCAGGTCGCCGCGGTCCACGAGCACGTCCACGACGGCGCGGGCGCCCGGCCCGAACGCCGGCAGGTCGGCCTCGGTCAGCGGCAGCTCGGCGGCCGCCGCGGCCAGGTGCGGCAGCAGCACGTACGGGTTGTCGGTGTCGCTGACCACGGCCTCCACCGGGGCGTCCAGGGCCTGCTCGGGGTGGGCGAGGACGTAGGCGTCCAGCGGGTCGTCGCGCGCCACCAGCACGGCCGTCCCGGGCAGGTCACCCCGCCCGGCGCGCCCGGCCCGCTGCCGCAACGAGGCCACCGACCCCGGCCAGCCGGCCATCACGACCGCGTCCAGGCCCGCGACGTCCACCCCCAGCTCCAGCGCGGACGTGGCCGCCACCGCCAGCAGGTCGCCGTCGCGCAGCGCCCGCTCCGTCGCCCGCCGCTCCTCCGGCAGGTGCCCGCCCCGGTAGGGCACCACCGCCTGCGCCAGCCGGCCGCCGGCCTCGGGGCCGTGACGGGCGACCAGGGCGTCGCGGGTGCGCCCCGCCAGCGTCTCGGTGGCCCGCCGCGACGGCACGAAGGCCAGCGTCCTGATCCGGCGCGAGACGAGCTCGGCCACCAGGTCGGCCGACTCGGCCACCACGCCCCGGCGCCGGGCCCGGTCCGGGCCGTGCGGACCCGCGGGACCCGTGCCGTCCGCCGCCGGGTCGTCGACCACGGGGTCCCACAGCAGCAGGCTGGCCCCTGGGTCGGGGGAGCCGTCGTGGTCGACCGCGCGCACCGTCAGGCCGGTCAGCCGGGACGCGGTGCGGGCGGGCTCGGCCACCGTCGCGCTGCACAGCACGAAGGTCGGGCTGGCCCCGTGCGAGGCGGCCACCCGCCGCAGCCGACGCAGCACCGCGCCCACGTGCGCCCCGAACACCCCCCGGTAGGCGTGGCACTCGTCGACGACGACGTACCGCAGCCGGCGCAGCAGCCGACCCCACCGGGCGTGGTCGGGCAGCAGGCTGTGGGCCAGCAGGTCCGGGTTCGACAGCACCAGGTGGGCGTGGTCGCGCACCCAGACCCGCTGCTCGGGGGTCGCGTCGCCGTCCACGGTCCCGGTGCGCAGCCCCGGCACCGCCAGCTCGGCCAGCCGGCGCTCCTGGTCCGCGGCCAGCGCCTTGGTGGGGGACAGGTACAGCGTGGTGGGCGCGGTCCGCTCGCCCCGCCCGGCCCCGCCGTCCAGGGCCGCGGTGGCGGCCGGCAGCAGGTAGGCGAGGGTCTTGCCCGACGCCGTGCCCGTCGACACGACCACGTGCTGACCGGCGCGGGCCGCCTCGGCCGCCTCCAGCTGGTGCGACCAGAGCGCCGTGACGCCCTGGGCCCGCAGCGCCTGCACCAGCGCGGGGTGGACCCACCCCGGCACGGGCACGGCGGCGGCGGGACGGGCCGGTCGGGTCCGGACGTGGCGGAGCCGGGTCACCGCCGCCGGGGAGCACGCGAGCGCCGCAGCCGCAGCGGGCAGCGGGGTCGTCGCGGCAGTGGTGTCCACAGGCACCAGACTGCCCCGAGGGGGCGACAGATCGGGTGTCGGGTCGCACGGACAGGACGCCGGGGCCGCTCAGATGCTTGACTGTCGCCGATCGCACAGGCCGGAGACCCCCCGGCGACGATGAGGAGGAGCACCGTGGACCTGACCCTGGCCACGCGCCCGGAAGGCGACCGCACGGTCGTCGAGGTCGGCGGCGAGATCGACGTGTACACGGCCCCGCAGCTGCGCAGCGCGCTGAACGACGCCGTCGCGGCCGGCGCCCGTCATCTGGTCGTCGACATGTCCGGCACCGAGTTCCTGGACTCCACCGGCCTCGGTGTCCTGGTCGGCGGGCTCAAGCGCGTCCGCACCATGGACGGCGACCTGGAGCTGGTCTGCGCCAGCGAGAAGATCCTCAAGGTCTTCCGCATCACGGGCCTCACCAAGGTGTTCACCATCCACGCCAGCATCGACGAGGCCCTCGCCGGCAGCAGCCGGGCGTGAGCGGCCCGGCCTGCGACCCGGTCACGAGGTGAGACGGTGGTGAGCCCCGACCCCGGCGCCGACGACGTCGTCCTGCGGGTCGGCGGGTCGCCCGAGAACGTGCGGACCGCCCGGCTGGTCGCGGCCGCGGTCGCCCGTCGTGAGGGGCTGCCGGAGGACCGCGTGGACGAGGTCCGCATCGCCGTGGGCGAGGCCGTCACCTGGGCCATGCACACCGTCACGGACAACGTGGTCGAGCTGGTGCTGGGCCCCGGCGAGCACGGCACGGGCGAGTTCGTGGTCCGGGTCGGGGGCGGTCTGTCCCCCGTGGGCGGGTCGGCGCCGGCCGAGGAGGGCGACCCCGACCCCGGCGCCGCCGACGGCCTCGCCCTGGCCCTGCTGCGCGGGCTGGCCGACCACGTCATCGTCGAGGGCGACACCACCGTCCTGACGTGGAGCGACGTCCCCCTGACGTGACGCGGGACACGTTGTGGGCGCGCTCTGGTGTCACGTGCAGACACACCCCCTAGACTCCGAGCGCTCACCCGCCGCGTGCGGACCGCATCGACGACGACCGCGAGGACGGGGTCGGCCACGGTGCGACCGTGCCGCACCCGGGTCTGCCCACGCTCGTTCCCGAGGAGGACCTTGTGATGCACCACCACGTACTCGCTGCGGCGACGACCGGTGAGGCGGTGGAGTTCGGCGGTGGGTCGACGTTCATCGTCGCCCTGGTCGCCGCGGTGGCCGTCGGGGCCCTCGGGGTCGCCTGGATGTTCCGCCAGCAGGTGCTGGCGGCGGGCGAGGGCACCAGCGCCATGCAGGTCATCGCCACCGCGATCCAGGAGGGGGCCTCGGCCTACCTGCGCCGGCAGTTCCGCACCCTGGGGATCTTCGTCGTCCTGGTCTTCGCGCTGCTGTTCCTGCTGCCCGGCGAGCCCGACGTGCGGATCGGCCGCAGCATCGCCTTCGTCGTCGGAGCCGGCTTCTCCGCCGGGATCGGCTACCTGGGCATGTGGCTGGCCACCCGGGCCAACCTGCGCGTGGCGGCGGCCGCCCGGGAGCCCGGTGGCCGCGACGCCGGCATGCGGATCGCCATCCGCACCGGCGGCACCGTCGGCATGGCCACGGTCGGCCTGGGCCTGTTCGGTGCGGCCGTCGTCGTCCTGCTCTATCGCTCCGACGCCCCGACCGTGCTGGAGGGCTTCGGCTTCGGCGCCGCCCTGCTGGCCATGTTCATGCGGGTCGGCGGCGGCATCTTCACCAAGGGCGCCGACGTGGGTGCCGACCTGGTCGGCAAGGTCGAGCAGAACATCCCCGAGGACGACCCCCGCAACGCGGCGACCATCGCCGACAACGTGGGCGACAACGTCGGCGACTGCGCCGGCATGGCCGCCGACCTGTTCGAGTCCTACGCCGTCGTCCTCGTCGCCGCCCTGATCCTGGGCAAGGCCGCCTTCGGCGAGGCCGGTTTGGTGTTCCCGCTCATCGTCCCGGCGCTGGGCGCGCTGACCGCGGTGCTCGGCGTCTACCTGATCAAGCCGCGCGGCGGCGAGTCCGGCCTGACGGCCATCAACCGCGGCTTCTACCTGTCCGCGCTCATCTCCGCCGTGCTGTCCGCCGGTGCCGCCTACCTGTACCTGCCGTCGTCCTTCGCCGACTTCACGCAGGTCTCCGACGAGGAGATCCTCTCCCTGCCGGGCGACCCCCGGTTCGTGGCCTCCGTCGCCGTCCTGGTCGGCATCCTGCTGGCCGGCGCGATCCTGTGGCTGACCGGCTACTTCACCGACACCAACAAGCCCCCGACGGCCAACGTCGCCGAGACGTCCCTCACCGGTCCGGCCACGGTCATCCTGTCCGGCATCGGCCTGGGCCTGGAGTCCGCCGTCTACACCGTCGGCGTCCTCGCGGCCGCCGTCTTCGGGCTGTTCCTGCTGGGCGGCGGCTCGGTCATCCTGTCGCTGTTCCTCATCGCCCTGGCCGGCTGCGGCCTGCTGACCACGGTCGGCGTCATCGTCGCCATGGACACCTTCGGCCCGGTCAGCGACAACGCGCAGGGCATCGCGGAGATGTCCGGCGACGTCGACGAGGCCGGCGCCCGGATCCTCACCGACCTCGACGCGGTGGGCAACACCACCAAGGCCATCACCAAGGGCATCGCGATCGCCACGGCCGTGCTGGCCGCGACCGCGCTGTTCGGCTCCTACACCGACGCCATCCGCTCGGCCCTGATCGAGGCGGGCGAGGCCGTCGACACCGTGGACTACGGCATCGTCAGCCCGGCCACCCTGGTCGGTGTCCTGCTCGGCGGCGCCGTCGTGTTCCTGTTCTCGGGCCTGGCCATCAACGCCGTCGGCCGCGCGGCCGGGGCGGTCGTGTTCGAGGTCCGCCGCCAGTTCCGGGACATCCCCGGGATCATGGAGGGCACCACCCGCCCGGAGTACGGCAAGGTCGTCGACATCGTCACCCGCGACTCGCTGCGCGAGCTGGCGACCCCGGGCCTGCTGGCGGCGTTCGCGCCCATCGCCGTGGGCTTCGGCCTCGGGGTCGGCCCGCTGGCCGGCTACCTGGCCGGTGCCATCGGCACCGGCGCCCTGATGGCCGTGTTCCTGGCCAACTCCGGCGGCTCGTGGGACAACGCCAAGAAGCTCGTCGAGGACGGCGCCCACGGCGGCAAGGGCTCGCTGGCCCACGAGGCCACGATCATCGGCGACACCGTCGGCGACCCGTTCAAGGACACCGCCGGCCCGGCCATCAACCCGCTGCTCAAGGTGATGAACCTGGTGGCCGTGCTCATCGCGCCCGCCGTGGTCGCGCTCAGCTTCGGCGACACCCAGAACGACACCCTGCGCTACGCCATCGCGGGCGTCTCCTTCGCGATCATCGTCATCGCGGTGGTCGTGGCCAAGCGCCGCAAGGTCACGATGACCGACGACGTCCCGGTGGCCCGCGCCGCCTGAGCCGGGGACGGCACCACCACAGCAGCACACGGGACGGGCCCGACGGTCGGAAGACGGCCGCCGGGCCCGTTCCTTGTGCCGGGGGGGGGCGGCCTGGCGCCGCAACGGCTCCCGCCGTGTCGTTGTGGTGGCCGAGGGGCTCGGATGGGTGCCGCAGCGGTTCTGAGCGTGCCGTTGTGGTGGCTAGAGGGCTGGGATACCCCGGCGAAGGGCCGCAGGCGGGTGGGCGTACCGAGCAGCGACAGTCGACCCCGCCTGCGGCCGGTTCGACCGCCGGGCCCGCGTCCTGTGTCGCTGGTCGGTACGGCCCGCACGCCCGCGAGCCCGCAGGCCCGCCGCCCGCCGCCCCGGCCTCAGACCGCGAAGCGCTCCACGGCGCGCAGCTTGTTGCTGACGTCCAGGGCGGCGACCTTGTAGGCCTCCGACAGGGTCGGGTAGTTGATGACCGTGTCGACCAGGTAGTCGACCGTCCCGCCGCAGCCCATGATCGCCTGGCCGATGTGGACCAGGTCGGTGGCGGCGGTGCCGAACAGGTGCACGCCCAGCAGCTCGCGGGTGCCGGTGTGCACCAGCAGCTTGAGCATCCCGTAGGAGTCGCCGACGATGGCGCCGCGGGCCAGCTCCCGGTAGCGGGCCACCCCGGTCTCGTACGGCACCGAGTCCGCGGTCAGCTCGGCCTCGGTCCGGCCGCAGTAGCTGATCTCGGGGATGGTGTAGATGCCGATCGGCTGCAGCGAGGTCAGGTCCCGCACCGGCTCGCCGAAGGCGTCGTAGGCGGCGATCCGGCCCTGGTCCATGCTGGTGGCGGCCAGCGCGGGGAAGCCGATGACGTCGCCGACGGCGTAGATGTGCGGGACCTCGGTGCGGTAGTGGTGGCCCACCGCGATCCGGCCCCGGGAGTCCGCCGTCAGGCCGGCCGCGGGCAGGTCGAGCTCGGCCGTCTGGCCCTGCCGCCCGGCGGAGTACATGACGGTCTCGGCGGGGATCCGCTTGCCGGAGCTCAACGTGGTGATGGTGCTGGTGCCGTTGGACTCGACCGAGGCGACCTCCTCGCCGAGGCGGAACTGCACCGACAGGTCGCGCAGGTGGAACTTGAGCGACTCCACCACCTCGGGGTCGCAGAACTCCAGCAGGGTGGGGCGCTTGTCGACCACGGTCACGCGCGTGCCGAGGGCGGCGAACATCGACGCGTACTCGATGCCGATCACCCCCGCCCCGGCCACGACCATCGAGCTGGGCACCCGCTCCAGGTCGATGACGCCGTCGGAGTCGACCACCCGGGGCCCGAACTCGACGGCGTCGGGCCGCGCGGGCCGGGTGCCCGTGGCGATGACGAACGCCCCGGCGCTGATCAGCGAGCTGCCGCCGCCGGTGTCGGAGTGCACCGACACCGTGTGGGGGTCGGTGAACCGGGCCGTCCCGCTGACCAGGTCGACGTGGTTGCGCAGCAGCTGGGCCCGGACGACCTCGACCTCGCGGCCGATGACGTGCTGGGTGCGGGCGAGCAGGTCCTGCACCGTGATGTCGGCCTTGACCCGGTAGCTGGCCCCGTACACGTCACGCTGGGCCATGCCGGTCAGGTACATGACCGCCTCGCGCAAGGTCTTGGACGGGATGGTGCCCGTGTTGACGCACACCCCGCCCACCATGTGCTTGCGCTCGACGACGCAGACCCGCTTGCCGAGCTTGGCCGCCGCGATGGCCGCCTTCTGCCCGCCGGGGCCGGAGCCGATGACGAGCAGGTCGTAGTCGTAGGACGGCGTGCTGTCGTCGCTCACCCGGTGGAGTCTGCCCAGCGACGGGCCCGCTGAACAGGGCCCGGGCCGATCAGCTGCGGGAGTCCCGCCACTGGGCGAGCCGCTCCTGGCTGCGGACCAGCCGCAGCATCGTGGTCAGGAGCAGGCCGCCGACCAGGTTGCCGAGCACCGCCCAGGCGAAGAACGGCAGCCACTCGCCCATCCCGGTGCCCGGCTCGCCGTGGTGGAACGCGACGAAGACGATGATCGAGTCGAGGATCGAGTGGAACAGCCCGGCGCCGACGATGACGAACGCGATGCCGACCGCGGCCACGATCTTCGCCACGTCGCTGTCGGTCCCGCTCTGCATCCGGGTGAGCAGCGTGATCGCGGCCCCGGCCAGCACGGCCAGGCAGAAGGTCCGCAGGTCGAACGGTGCCTCGGTGAACTCCCGGGCGCTGGTCCCGGCGACCTCGCCGAGGTCGGGCAGGGCGGTGGCGATGAGCCACGCGACGAGGAAACCGCCGGCCAGGTTGCCCACCAGCGTGCCGCCCCACAGCCGCAGCAGCTGCAGCAGCGTCGCCTCCTTGGCCGCCACCACCATGACCGGGACGTGGAAGCCCTCGGTGAACAGCTCGCTGTGGCCCAGCCGCAGCGCGATGAACGCGATCGAGAACGCCAGCGCGCCCAGCAGCCGGCTGCCGGTGGCCTCCTCGACCAGGAACAGCGCCAGCACGCCGATGCCGACCTCGATCCCGGCGACCGTGCCGGTGGCGAGCAGGTCGTACCAGGCCCGGTGCAACCGGGGCGTCCCCTCGACGATCACCCGGTCGAGGGCCTGGTCCTTCTCCTCGGTCGTCGCGTCGTCGTCGGTCCGCTCGGAGGGGTTATCCGGCGGGGCCTTGCTGCTGTCGGGGGTCACGCCACGAGCCTGGTGCCTGCGGCGGGGGTAGCGCCACGGCACGCGGTCGCGGCGCGCACCGGGCCGCGCGTCCGGAGGGTGCGCCGGGTGTCCGGTCGCCCGCCCGCCGCGCCGTACCGTGACGGGCGTGAGCGCCCCGACCGTCCCGCCGCCGCCCATCGTCACCCCGGAGCTGGTCCTGCTCCGCGACGACCTCACCGCCGCGGGGTACACGGTGGACGGGGTGAGCGCACGGCTCGGGGACGTGGCGGCGCGGGCGCTGTCGCGCGACCAGGCGGTGCCGGCCCGGCGGGTGCTGGCCGAGGCCGTCGACCCCGTGGGGGTCCTGGTCCGGCTGTTCACCCTCGGGGACCCCGTCCCCGCGGTCGCCGCCGGTGCCGCCCTGCCGACGCTGGGGGTGGACCGCGCCGTCGGCCTGGGCCTGCTGCAGCGCTGCGGGTCCGGGCAGGTCCGCGCCTGCGTCGACCTGCAGCCCCACGCCGTGGTGGACGACCTGGGCGAGTCCTCGTGGTGGGTGTGCTCGGACCTGGGCGAGCTGGCCCACGGCGGCGGCGTCCTGCCCACCGAGCACGTGCTGGGCGTCGGGACCGCGTCCACGACCCTGGTGGAGGCCGTCGTCCCGCCGGTGGCCGGGCAGCGCTGCCTGGACGTGGGGGCCGGGTCCGGGGTGCAGTCGCTGCACCTGTCGCGCACGGGGCCCCGGCTCGTGGCCACCGACGTGTCCGGCCGGGCCTCGGCCTTCGCGCGGGTCACGGCCGCCCTGAACGGGGTGGCCCTCGACGTGCGCACCGGCAGCCTGTTCGACGCGGTGCCGGGGGAGCGGTTCGACCGCGTGGTGGCCAACCTGCCGTTCGTCGTCACGCCGCGACGGGCCGACGTGCCGACCTACACCTACCGGGACGCCGGGCTGGCCGGGGACGACGTGGTGCACCGGATGCTGGTGTCGGCCCCCGCCCACCTGCGCAGCGGCGGCCTGGCGCAGTTCCTGGGCAACTGGGAGGACCGGGCCGACGAGCCCTGGACCGACCGGGTGGGCGGCTGGGTCGAGGAGGCGGCCGCGGCGCTGGCCGAGGCGACCGACGGTGCCGACGTGCTGGACGTGTGGGTGGTGCAGCGCGAGCTCGCCGACCCGGCGCTGTACGCGGAGGCGTGGATCTCCGACGGCGGCCGGCCGGGCCGGGAGGAGGCCGAGTCCTGGTACCGCGCCTGGCTGGACGACTTCGCCGACCGCGGGGTCGAGGCCGTGGGGTTCGGCATCGTCACGCTGCGGCGGCGCCCCGCGGACCCCGCCACGCCGCCGCTGCGCCGGCTGGACGACGAGCGCGCCGTCATCCCGGGGGCCTGGCGCGACGTCCTCGCCGCGGGCCTGACCGGGCACGACTCGCTCGGTCGGGTGGGGGCGCTGACCGACCTGGACGCCCTGCTCGACACCCGCCCCGTCCTGGCCGCGGGTGTCGTCGAGCGACGGGAGCTGGACCCGGGCCAGCCGGACCCGCGCACGGTGCACCTGGTCGACACCCGCCGCCGCGGCCGGGTCGTGGAGGCCTCCACGGCCCTGGCCGGGCTGGTCGGGGCCTGCGACGGCGAGCTGTCCGTCGGGCAGGTGGTGGCGGCGCTGGCCACCCTGCTGGAGGACGACGAGGCCGCGCTGCGGGCCCGGCTGCTGCCGGCGGTGCGGGACCTCGTGGCCGAGGGCCTGCTGGTGCTGCCGGGCCAGGGCTGAGGACCCCTCAGGTCCGCCGGTCCCCTCAGGTCCTCACGTAGCCAGGTCCGCCGTGGCCGCCGTGCCTTCGGCCCGGAAGCGGTCGGTGCGGTCCGGCGCCCGGCCGGTCGTGGCCAGCACGACCGCGGCCGCGGCGGGGGCGGCGACCAGCAGCGCGGCCAGCAGCCAGGTCGTGGGGTCGGGGGCCACGACCGACTGCCCGCGCTGCGCCTGGACGAACAGGGTGAGCACCAGCCCGAGGTAGGCGGCCCCGGACAGCGCGACGACCTGCCGCTGGCGGCGCTCGCCGAGGTGCAGGACCCCGCGGGTGACCAGCCAGCCCAGCAGCAGGGCGACGGCGGGCAGCACCTGCAGGGCGTGCAGCCCGACGAAGTGCGCCACCCGGGCGTCACCGGCGACCGTCGACCAGCCGAGCAGCGGCAGCCCGGGTCCGCCGTCCGCCGCGCCGACGGTGTGCCCGCCGACGACCGTCGCGCCCGCCTCGATCTGACCGGGACGCGGGCCGGTCATCACGTACCCGCTGACCGCTCCCAGCAGCATCAGCGGTACGGCGAGCGTCATGGCCAGGCCCAGCGCGCCCGCCAGGCGCCGGCGGGCCAGGACGACGCCCGCGACGGCGACGACCACGCTGAACGTGCCGACCCCGGCGGCCATGACCCCCCAGAGCGCGGCGTCCAGTCCCGTGCTGACGTTGAAGTGCGAGGCCGTCCCGCGGAAGGCCTGCAGGGTGATGACGGCGACCTCGACCACCATGGACCAGCCCACGACCTCCAGCGCGATCCGGGTCACCCGGCCGCGCTCGACGTGGGACCAGATCCACAGCATCGCCGGGGCGAACGCGAGGAACGACAGGCCGAACTTGAGCGGCTTGGCCCACACCGGTGCCCCGGCGACGACGGTGCCGTCCAGCAGCCCGAGCACGACCGACATCGGCACGAGGACCAGGTTGACGGCGAGCAGCACGGTCAGACCGGGGCTGACGCGCCACGCGGCCCGCGCCAGCCGGCTCATCGGCCGGCTCCCGCGAGGGCGGGGACGCCGGCCGGGGCCGTCGCGCGGCGCAGGTGGAGCTCGCGCCAGGCCAGGAACGCGGGGAACGTGAAGGCCACCGCGACCGCGAAGGTCAGCGGCACCAGGACCCAGGCCCAGCGGGTGAGGCCGATGCGGCGGGCCTCGACGACGAGGAACACGCAGGCCACCACCGCGACGACGATGACGTCGACCGCGGCCGACGACGAGGCGGGACCGGCGAACCAGCCCGCGAGGTAGTCCTCGCCGGCGCGCATCGAGGCGATGTTGAACCACCACGTCCCGACGAGCCCCAGCAGGGCGAGCAGTGCGTAGACGACGACCACGGTGACCTCCTAGGTGAACGGTGTTAACCACACGGTAGGGTGAACACCGTTAACTCGACAAGGGGGGACACCCCCCGACCCAGGGGGAGGTGTACCGGTGGCCCGGGAACCGCTCAGCACGGACCGTCTGGTCAGGACCAGCCGCGCGCTGCTCGTGGAGGGAGGCCCCGACGCGGTCGTGGTCCGCGAGGTGGCCCGTCGGCTCGGGGTGACGGCGCCGGCGCTGTACCGGCACGTGGACGGCCGGGACGACCTGCTCACCCTGCTGATCACGGCCTGCTCGGACGAGGTGACCGCGGTGTGCGCCCAGGCGCTGAGTGACTGCCCCCCCGACGACCCCGCCGCCCGGCTCCGCGCGGCCACCTGGGCCTTCCGGACCTGGTCGCTGACCCACCCGCCCGAGTTCGCCCTGGTCTACGGCAGCCCGGTCGTCGGGTACGAGGCGCCCCCCGAGGGCCCCACGGTGGACAGCGCCTACCGCTTCGGCGGGCTGTTCGGCAGCCTCTTCGCGGACCTGCTGCGGGCCGGCCGGCTGCGCACGGTGCCCGACGACGAGCTCCCGCCGCGGCTGCGCGAGGACCTGCGGGCGGCCGCCCGTTCGCTCGGCCTGCCCATGCGACCGGGCGAGGTGCACCCGTTCGTCATGGGCTACCAGCGCATGCTCGGCATCGTGTCGGTCGAGGTGTTCGGGCACCTGCGCTGGGCGTTCAGCGACTCCGAGCCGTTCGTGCGCCAGCAGCTGGCGGAGCTCGAGGCCGACCTCGTCCTGCCCGCGGCGCCCTAGCGGCGCGACCGGCGTCGACCGGTCACCAGCGCAGGCCGGCCCGGGTCAGCTCGACCGTGGCCAGGAAGCGCTGCTCCCGGGTGAACGGGACGGCCTGCACGGCCAGGGGGACCTCCAGGGCCCGCGCGGCGTCCAGCACGACCAGGTCGAAGGCCGCCCGCACGGCCATCAGCCGCTGGCCCCGGGCCAGCACCGTCGGGTCGCCCAGCAGCCGCTCGGCCTCCCGCTCCAGCCGGGACAGGTCGGCCACGATCCGCTGCAGCGGCGGGGCGGTGGGCTCGACCGGGCGCGCGAACGGTCGCCGCCACCACGGCAGGAGCACGCGCGGCGGGACGGACTGCCTCGTCGCGGGCCCCACCAGCACAGGATGCGCCCGATCCGTGACTTTGTCAGCAGGCTCCGGGACCCTGTCGCGTCCCGCGCCGCACGGCCGCCAGGCGACCTCGGCCCCGGTACGGCTACCGTGGCGCGCGTCGGACGAGCTTCGCCCGACTCGTAAGCATGCTGCACGGGCCCGGCCCGCGCAGAGAGGACGCACCACGTGGCTCGCAGCTCATCGCCCACATCCCGGGCCCTCGTCATCGTGGAGTCGCCCGCCAAGGCGAAGACCATCGGTGGCTACCTCGGCGACGGCTACGTCGTCGAGGCGTCGGTCGGGCACATCCGTGACCTCCCGCAGCCGTCGGAGCTGCCCCCGGAGATGAAGAAGGGCCCGTACGGCAAGTTCGCCGTCGACGTGGCCAACGGGTTCGAGCCGTACTACGTGGTGGACGCGGACAAGAAGAAGAAGGTCAACGAGCTCAAGCGGGCGCTCAAGGACGTGGACGAGCTCATCCTCGCCACGGACGAGGACCGCGAGGGCGAGGCCATCGCGTGGCACCTGCTCGAGGAGCTCAAGCCCAAGGTCCCCGTCAAGCGGATGGTCTTCCACGAGATCACCCGCGAGGCCATCACCCGCGCGCTGGAGGCGACCCGCGACATCGACGAGGCCCTCGTCGACGCGCAGGAGACCCGCCGCATCCTCGACCGGCTCTACGGCTACGAGGTCAGCCCGGTGCTGTGGCGCAAGGTCCGCCAGGGCCTGTCGGCCGGGCGCGTGCAGTCGGTCGCCACCCGCCTGGTGGTCCAGCGCGAGCGCGAGCGGATGGCCTTCGTCGCCGCCGACTACGCCAGCGTGTCCGCCACGTTCTCCGCCCCCGACGACCGGCAGCGGTTCTCGGCCCGGCTGACGTCGCTGGACGGCGCCCGGGTGGCCACCGGCCGCGACTTCGACGACCTGGGCCGGCTCAAGAACGCCGACGTCGCCGTCCTCGACGCCGCCGGGGCCCGCACGCTGGCCGGCGCGATGGCCGAGGCGGACTTCACGGTCACGCGGGTCGAGGAGAAGCCCTACACCCGCAAGCCCGCCGCCCCGTTCACCACCTCCACCCTGCAGCAGGAGGCCTCCCGCAAGCTGCGGATGAGCAGCAAGCAGGCCATGCGCGTGGCCCAGTCGCTGTACGAGGCCGGCTACATCACCTACATGCGGACCGACTCCACGGCGCTGTCCGCGACCGCCGTGCAGGCCGCCCGCAGCCAGGCCAAGGACCTGTACGGCGCCGACTCGGTGCCCACCTCGCCGCGCACCTGGGCCGGCAAGGCCAAGAACGCCCAGGAGGCCCACGAGGCCATCCGCCCCGCCGGCGACTCCTTCCGCACCCCGGCCCAGGTGGCCGGGTCGGTGCGGGGGGAGGAGTTCCGGCTGTACGAGCTGATCTGGCAGCGCACCGTCGCCTCGCAGATGGCCGACGCGCGCGGGACCACCGCCTCGGTCCGGATCGGGGCCCGTACCGCCGACGACCGCACCGTGGAGCTGTCCGCGTCCGGCACGGTCATCACCTTCCGCGGGTTCCTCGCCGCCTACGAGGAGGGCCGCGACGCCGACCGCGACGACGCCCGCCCCGACGGCGAGACCGAGAGCCGCCTGCCCAAGCTGGAGGAGGGCGGCCGGGTCGACGCCGAGGACATCGCGACGGCCGAGCACAGCACCAGCCCGCCCAGCCGCTACACCGAGGCCAGCCTGGTCAAGGCGCTGGAGGAGCGCGGCATCGGCCGCCCGTCCACCTACGCCGCGACCATCGGGACGATCATCGACCGCGGCTACGTCCGTCACAAGGGCAACGCCCTGGTGCCGGAGTGGCTCGCGTTCGCGGTGACGCGCCTGCTGGAGGAGCACTTCCCCCGCCTGGTCGACTACGACTTCACGGCCGAGATGGAGGCCGACCTGGACCGGGTCGCCGCCGGCGAGGTGGCAGGCGCGGACTGGCTGGCGCGGTTCTACTTCGGCGCCGCCGGCCCCGACGGCCCGGACGGGGCCCCCACGGGCGGGCTGCCCCCGCTGCCCGGTGGGGCCGGCCAGGGCCTGACCGGGCTGGCCGAGGGCCTCAAGGGCCTGGCCGAGGAGCTGGGTGACATCGACGCCCGCGCCGTCAGCACCATCGAGCTCGGTGAGGGCCTGGTGCTGCGCGTCGGCCGGTACGGGCCCTACCTGCAGGACGAGAACGCCGGCGTCGGTGCGGACGGCAAGGAGGTGCGCGCCGGGGTCCCCGACGACATCGCCCCCGACGAGCTGACGGTCGCCCGCGCCCGCGAGCTGATCGCCGACGCGGCCAAGGGCGACACCGTCCTGGGCCAGGACCCCGACACCGGGCACGACGTCATCGTCAAGTCCGGCCGGTTCGGCCCGTTCGTGGCCGAGGTGCTCCCCGAGGACAGCAAGGCCAAGCCCCGCCGGGCCAGCCTGCTGGCCACGATGACGATCGACACCGTCACCCTCGACGACGCGCTGCGCCTGCTGTCGCTGCCCCGCGTGGTGGGGGTCGACCCCGCCACCGAGGAGGAGATCACCGCGCAGAACGGCCGCTACGGGCCGTACCTGAAGAAGGGCACCGACAGCCGCTCCCTGGACACCGAGGAGCAGATGTTCACGGTGACCCTGGAGGAGGCGCTGGCGATCTACGCCCAGCCCAAGCGTGGCCGGGGTGGCCGGGCCGCCCCGGCGCCGCTCAAGGAGCTGGGCGTCGACCCGGTCAGCGAGAAGCCGATCACGGTGCGCTCGGGCCGCTTCGGCGACTACGTGTCCGACGGCGAGACCAACGCCACGCTGCGCGGCGCGGACTCCACGGAGTCGATCACCTTCGAGCGGGCGGTGGAGCTGCTCGCCGACCGGCGTGCGGCGGGCCCGGCCAAGAAGCGCGGCGCCAAGAAGACGACCGCGAAGAAGACGGCGACGAAGAAGACGGCCGCCAAGAAGACGACGGCCAAGAAGACCGCGGCGAAGAAGACGACCGCGAAGACGACGGCGGCGAAGAAGACCGCGGCGAGCTCGTCCTGAGGCGCGTCCCCTGGCGAGGGAGGACCTAGGTCCCGAGCCAGGGGAAGCGCACGACGGGACCCTTGTGGTGCACCGCCGGAGGTGGTGCACCGGCCCGACAGGGCCGGTCGGAACCGCAGGAGGCCATCATGGACGCCACCACCCGCCGTCCCACCGTCCCCACCCAGAGCGACCGGCTCGAGGTCACCACGGTGACCGGTGCCGGCGAGCGCCTGGCCGTCCAGGAGGACGGGACCCGCAGCCGCTCGGCCGGCCTGCCCCCCGTCGCCCGGTACCTGATGGCGGGCCTGCGCCTGGCCCTGGGCTGGGTGTTCCTGTGGGCGTTCGTCGACAAGCTGTTCGGCCTCGGCCGGGCCACCCCCGCGGAGGGCGCCTGGATCGACGGCGGCTCCCCCACCGAGGGCTTCCTGGCCAACGCCCCCACCGGGCCGTTCGCCTCGACCTTCAACGCCATCGCCGGCGCCGCCTGGGCCGACTGGTTCTTCATGCTCGGCCTGCTCGGCATCGGGGTGGCCCTGATGCTCGGCATCGGCATGAGGATCGCCACCGTCGCCGGCAGCCTGATGCTGGTCCTGATGTGGGCCGCCGTCCTGCCCCCGGAGAACAACCCCTTCATGGACGACCACCTGATCTACGCCGGCACGCTGTTCCTGCTGCTGGTCCTGGGCGCGGCGGACACGTTCGGCCTCGGCCGCACCTGGAAGTCCCTCGGGATCGTCCAGCGCTTCCCCGTCCTGCGCTGATCCACAGGACGGGCACCACGGGGGACACCCCCTCACCAGCGCCGCTGCCGCAGGTCCCCCCACCGGCGGCAGCGGCTTCCCCGCGTCCGGGGTCGGCGCACGTACCCTGACGAGGTGACGCAGACACCGCCGGCACCCGAGGCCCCCCAGGTCTCCGACGACCTCGACGGCGCGCCGGACCACAGTCCCCGCGCCGTCCTCCGGCACACCGCGTTCCGCCAGCTGTGGCTCGTGCTGGGCCTGTCGAGCTTCGGCGACTGGCTGGGCCTGCTGGCCATCACGTTCTTCGCCACCCAGCTGGTGGGCGGCACCGACGACATCGCCGCCGCCGGGCTCGCGGTCTCGGTCGTGTTCATCCTGCGCCTGGCCCCGGCGTTGTTGCTGGGCCCGATCGCGGGGGTCCTGGCCGACCGGCTCGACCGGCGGCTCAACCTGGTCGTGGGCGACGTGGTCCGGGGCCTGCTGTTCCTGTCCATCCCCGTGGTCGGCACCCTGGAGTGGCTGTACGTGGCCACCGTCCTGATCGAGGTCGCGGCGCTGTTCTGGATGCCGGCCAAGGACGCGATGGTGCCCAACCTGGTCCCGCGCCGCCGGCTCGAGGCCGCCAACCAGCTCGGGGTCATCGCCACCTACGGCACGGCGCCGCTGGCCGCGCTGGCGTTCGTGCTGATCTCGATGCTGAGCCAGGTGCTCGACGACCTGTCCGGCGGGTTCGCCTCGGCCGTGCTCAGCGAGGTCGACCTGGCCCTGTACGTCAACGCGGCCACGTACCTGACCGCCGCCGTCGTCATCGCCCGGCTGCCGCTGCCGGAGGCCGCCAAGGGTCCGGCCGTGCGGGCCGTGGTGACCGACAGCGACGGTGTGCCCGCGGCCCGGCCGTCGCTGTGGCGCCAGATCGTCGAGGGGTGGGCGTTCATCGCCCGCACCCCGGTGGTGCGGGGCCTGGTCGGCGGCATGATCGGGGCCTTCGCCGCCGGCGGGTTCGTCATCGGGCTCGGCATCGTCTACGCTGCGGGCCTGGGCGCCGGGGCGCCCGGGTACGGCGTGCTGTTCGGGGCGGTGTTCCTGGGCATGGCCCTGGGCGTCTGGCAGGGGCCGCGGACGCTGCGCGACGTCAGCCGCCGTCGGCTGTTCGGGGCGTCCATCGGCGCGGCCGGGGCCGTGCTGGTCGTGGTGGGGCTGTCGCCCGACATCGTGCTGTCCGCTGTCGGGGTGCTCGTGCTCGGCTTCTTCGCGGGCATGGCCTGGGTGACGGGGATGACCCTGCTCGGCGGGGAGGTCGACGACGAGGTGCGGGGCCGCACCTTCGCGTTCGTCCAGACCGCCGTGCGGGTGGTGCTCATCGCGGTCATGGCCGCCGGGCCGTGGCTCGCCACCCAGCTGGTGGGCGAGCGCAGCATCCAGGTCTCCGACGGCCTGACCTGGACCCTGAGCGGCGCCGGCATCGTGATGTCGGCGGCCGGCCTGCTGGCGGTCGTCGTCGGGGTGCTGACGTTCCGGCTGCTCGACGACCGGCCCGGGCTGAGCCTGCGGGCGGAGGTCACCGAGGCGGTGCGCCGCGGCACCGGCGACCCGCTGGACCTGCCGCGACCGCACGAGGGCTTCTTCGTGGTCGTGGAGGGCGGCGACGGCGCCGGCAAGTCCACCCTCGCCAGCGCCCTGGGCGTCTGGCTGACCGACGAGCTGGGCCACGAGGTCGTGCTGACCCGGGAGCCCGGCGGCACGGCCGTCGGCAACGGGGTGCGCCGGCTGGTGCTCGACTGGGACGACACCACCCAGGGACCCGGACCGGTGCCCCGCGCGGAGGCCCTGCTGTTCGCCGCCGACCGGGCGCAGCACGTCGCCACGGTCGTCGAGCCCGCCCTGGCCGGCGGGGCCGTGGTGGTCAGCGACCGCTACGTCGACTCCTCGGTCGCCTACCAGGGCGCCCGCGGGGACCTGGCCGCCGACGAGGTCGCCCGGCTGTCGCGCTGGGCCACGGACGGCCTGCGGGCCGACCTGACGGTCGTGCTCGACCTGGACCCCGGGCAGGCCCGAGCCCGGATGGACGGGCGCGACGGGGTCGGGGTGGCCGACCGGGTCGAGTCGGCAGGGTCGGAGTTCCACGCCTCGGTGCGCTCGACGTTCCTGCGGCTGGCCGGCACCGACGCCCGCCGCTACCTGGTCGTCGACGCCGGTCTGCCGCCGGAGGAGGTGCTCGACCTGGTCACCGACCGGTTGCGGCGCGTGCTCCCGCTGTCGGCCCGCCGGCGTGCCGCTGCGGCGGCCCGGCTCGCCGCGGAGGCCGAGGCCCGGACCGCCCGCGAGCGGGAGGCGGTCCAGGCGGCCGAGGCCGAGGACGCCGAGCGGGCCCGGGTCCGCGAGCAGCTGGCGCAGGCCGAGCGGATGGCCGAGAAGCTCAAGGCGGAGCAGGCCGCCGCGGAGGCCGAGCGCCGTCGCCAGGTCGCGGAGGAGGCCCGCGCGGCGCGGCAGGACAGCGACACCGCCGTGATCCCGGCCGTGCGCCCGGCCGACCACCGCTACCCGGCCGACCAGTACGGGAGCGACCAGTACGCACCCGGCGCCTACGCGGCCGAGGAGCAGGCCGCGGACCAGTACGCGACCGACCAGTACGGCACGGACCAGTACGCGACGGACCAGTACGGCACGGACCAGTACGCGACCGACCAGTACGGCACCGACCAGTACGGCACCGACCAGTACGCGACCGACCAGTACGCCACCGACGAGTACCCGACGCAGGGCTACGAGGACGATCGGGGGGACCTCGCCGACGAGCTGTACGGCCGCCCGGCCGAGGGGAGCGACGTCGACGAGACGAGGCCGCAGCGCATCGAGCTGCCCGACGACGCGGCCACCGGGGCGTCCGGCCGGTGGCGCCGGTCGCCGGGGCAGGGCGGGTGAGCGTCTGGGACGCCGTGGTCGGGCAGGAGCGGGCGGTCGCGGTCCTGCAGCGCGCCGTCCGGCGCCAGCACGAGCGGTCCGGCCTCGCCCACGCCTGGCTGGTGACGGGACCGCCCGGGTCCGGTCGTTCAGTCGCGGCCCGGGCGTTCGCGGCCGCGCTGCAGTGCCCCGAGGACGGGTGCGGTCGCTGCCACGACTGCCGTGAGGCGCTGGCGGGGTCCCACCCGGACGTCACCCTGCTGGCCACGGACGAGATGCAGCTGCGCAAGGACGTCGTGGTCGACCTGATCCGCCGGGCCGCCGTGGCGCCGACCCGGGGTCGCTGGGTGGTCGTGGTCGTGGAGGACGCCGACCGGCTGAACGACATGACGGCCAACATGCTGCTGCGGGAGGTCGAGGAGCCGCCGCCGCACACCGTGTGGGTGCTGTGCGCGCCGTTCCCCGAGGACCTGCTGCCGACGATCCGCAGCCGCTGCCGGGTCGTGACCCTGGGCGTGCCGCGCGCCGGGGCCGTGGCCGACGTCCTCGTCGCCCGGCACGGCATCAGCCCGGGGGAGGCGGCCTGGGCCGCCGCGGCGTCGCAGGGCCACATCGGGGTGGCCCGCCGCCTGGCCCTGGACCCCGACGCGCGCCGCCGCCGCCGGGAGGTGCTGCAGACCCCGTCGCGGGCCGTCGGCGTGCCCGGTGCGGTCCAGGCCGCCCAGGAGCTGCGCGACATCGCGACGGAGGAGTCGACCGCCGCGGTGGAGGCCGCCCAGGAGGAGCAGAACGCCGAGTGGCTGCGCATGATGGGCGTGGCCACCCCCGAGGAGCTGCCCCGCCAGGTGCGGACCCAGTGGCGCGAGCTGCAGGAGTCGCACAAGCGGCAGGCCCGGCGCAGCGCGACCGACGGCCTGGACCGGGCGCTGCTGGACCTGCTGTCGCTGTACCGCGACGTGCTCGTGGTGCAGGCGGGCTCGTCGGTGCCGCTGGTCAACGCGGACATGCGCGCCGACGTCGAGGGCCTGGCCCGCCGGTCCAGCCCGGCCGACGTGCTGCGGGTCTGCGACACCATCACGACCACGCGCCGTCGGCTGACGCAGAACGCTGCGCTGCCGCTGGCGCTCGAAGGCATGACCGTCCAGCTCGGGGAGTCCACG
This sequence comes from Jannaschia sp. R86511, assembly GCF_042466345.1. NCBI lineage: Bacteria > Pseudomonadati > Pseudomonadota > Alphaproteobacteria > Rhodobacterales > Roseobacteraceae > Jannaschia > Jannaschia sp. R86511. Next base: position 4,390,359 of record NZ_JAXHCD010000001.1, on the reverse strand, counting down.
TGAGCCGCGCCACCGTCACCACGCCCGTCCGGCCCCGTCGGCTGCGGGGCCTCGCCCTGGGGGTCGGCGTCGCGGTCGCCATCGGCGGCTGCAGCCTGGTCGACGGCGAGGGCACCGCCGCCCCGTCCCCGGCCGACGCGTCGGTGACGGCGGCCCCCGAGCCCGACCTGGGCCCGTTCTACGAGCAGACCGTGCAGTGGGGCGGCTGCGAGGACGTCGACGCGCCCGAGGGGGTCTCGGCCGAGGACCACGAGTGCGCGACGCTGGAGGTGCCGCTGGACTACGAGGACCCGGCCGGCGAGCGGCTCGAGATCGCGCTGACCCGGCTGCCGGCCACCGGCGACCGGTTGGGCTCCCTGGTCGTCAACCCGGGCGGGCCCGGCGGGTCGGGCGTGGACTACGCGCTGCAGGCGGCCTTCGTCACCAGCGACGAGCTGCGCGCGGCCTACGACGTGGTCGGCTTCGACCCGCGCGGCGTGGCCCGCTCCGGCGGGGTGGACTGCCTCGACGACGCCGCCTACGACGAGTTCGCCGCGGCCGACCCCAGCCCGGACGACACGGCCGAGCTGGTGGAGCTGGAGCGGCTGTCGGGGGCGCTGGCCGACGGCTGCGCCGACGACCCCGTCGCCCCGTACGTCGACACGGTGTCGGCCACGCGGGACATGGACGTGCTGCGGGCCGCGCTGGGCGACTCCGAGCTGACCTACCTGGGCAAGTCCTACGGCACCGTGCTCGGGGCCATGTACGCCGAGCTGTTCCCCGACCGGACCGGGCGCATGGTGCTGGACGGCGCGGTCGACCTGACCCCCCGGGAGGCCTCCGACCTGCAGACGGCCATCGAGCAGGCCCGGGGCTTCGAGGTGGCGATGGAGTCCTTCGTCGCCGACTGCCTGCAGCAGGAGGACTGCCCGCTGACCGGGACCGTCGAGGACGGCGTCTCGCAGGTGCAGGGGCTGCTGGCCGCCCTGGAGACCGCCCCGCTGCCGACCCCGGACCCCGACCGCCCGGTGGGGCAGGGGCTCGGCCTGTTCGCGCTGATCGGCCCGCTCTACCAGTACGACCTGTGGCCGGCGCTGCGGCAGGGCCTGGCCGGGGCGCTCGCCGGGGACGGCGAGGTGCTGCTGCTCATCAACGACCTGTTCGCCGAGCGGGAGCCCGACGGCAGCTACCGCAACAACGCCGGAGAGGCGATCTACGCCGTCAACTGCGTGGACGGTGGCGCCGACCCCGGAGGCCTGCAGGAGCTGGGCGTCGAGGACTACGACGAGCTGGCCGACGTGCTGGCCGAGGAGGCCCCGACGTTCGGGCCGCAGCTGGCCTACGGCGGCCTGCCCTGCCTCAGCTGGCCCCACGACCCCGTGGCCTGGCCGGAGATCGACGGCGCCGGTGCCGGCGACATCGTCGTGGTCGGCACGACCCGGGACCCGGCCACCCCGGCGGTGTGGGCCGAGCGGCTGGCCGAGCAGCTGGAGTCCGGGGTCCTGGTGACCTTCGACGGCGACGGCCACACCGCCTACGGGCAGACCGGCGCCGGCTGCGTGGACAGCGCCCTGGACGCCTACCTGGTCGAGGGCACGGTGCCGGAGGACGGCCTGGTGTGCCCGGCCGAGTACTGAGCCCGGCCCCGTGGCGCCTCCCCCGTTCGACCCATTCCCGCCGTCCAGGTGGACGGATCCCTGGTGGGCACAGCACCCTGGGGGGCCGGAGCGCCGTGACCGGCGCCACGTGGACCGGAGGACGAGGCGGATGTCGGACGGCTTGACGGCCTGCGGGAGGTGGTCCCCGTGACCGCACCCGCGGCGATCGAGCTGCCGCCGCAGGCCCTGTCGGCCCGTGAGGCCCGGCGCTGGGTGACCGAGCGGATCTCCGCCTACGGGCTCGAGCCGTTGTGCGACGCCGTCGAGCTGCTGACCGTCGAGGTCGTCACCAACGCCCTGCTGCACGCCGGCACCCAGGTCCGGGTCATGGTCGAGCGCAAGGGCCCGGGCGTGCAGGTCGACGTCCACGACGGCTCGCTGGTGCCGCCGCACCGGCAGCACTTCTCGCGCACCGCGACGACCGGGCGGGGCGTGGGGCTGCTGGACGACCTGGCCGACGAGTGGGGCTGGCGGCCGGAGGCGGACGGCAAGACCGTGTGGTTCCGCGTGCTGCACCCCCGCGAGACGTGGTCCGGGGCCGACTTCATGGCCGACATCGACCTGGACGGCCTGGAGCCCGCGTGAGCCCGCTGGGTGGGGGCACGGAGTCGGCCCTCGGGCGGTACCTGCCCCCGCTCGACCCGGCCGGTGACGAGCCGGTGCAGGTGCGGCTGGAGGGTCTGCCGCCCGCGCTGCTGCTGGCGGCCCGTGAGCAGCACGACGGCCTGCTGCGCGAGCTGCGCCTGCTGTGGCTGGAGGACGACGCCGGCGAGGCCCACCCGTCGGCCCGGCTGAGTGAGCTGGTGGCGGCGCTGGTCGTGCAGGGCACTCCGCCGCGCTCCCGGCGCGACGAGGAGATCGAGGCGGCCCTGGCCCGCGGGCAGGAGCGCATCGACCTGGTCGAGCGGGTCCCGGTCGCGGCCGGTGAGGTCGCCGAGCGGCTGGGCGAGCTGCTGGCCGACGGCGACCGGCTGTGCGAGCAGGGCCAGCTGATGACGCTGCCGCGCTCGCCCCTGCTGCGCCGGTTCACCACCTGGTACCTGGAGCAGTACCGGGACCAGGTGCAGGGTCGACCGCCCGTCCGCTGGGACGGGCCGACCCGGATCAGCCCGTCGTCGGACTGACCTGCCGCCGTCGCAGCCGGTCCGCCACCTGCCCGCCCACGGCGAGGCCCAGCAGCACCCCGAGCGCGACGCCGACCATCGACGTGCCCATCGTCACCAGCGAGGACACGCCCTCGGCGGTGTCCTCGTCGAGGAACCGCGTCACGCCCTCCAGACCCACGGCCCCGGGCACGAGCAGCCAGAAGCCGGGCAGGAAGCTGACCAGGGCCGGTGGTCCCGACTCCCGCCGGGCGGCGATCATGGCGACCGGGGTCATGGCCAGGGCGCCGAAGAACGCCGACAGGGTGCTGCCGAAGAACACCCCGCCGACCACCTGCCCGGCGTAGGCGACGTACAGCACCAGCAGGATCCAGGGCAGGGACGAGCGCCGGGCCCCCTTGAACAGCACCACCCCGACGCCGAACACGGCGACCCCGAGCCAGGTCGCGACGACCGTGAACGCGGAGTCGGTGGGGTCGTCGATGGCCGCCCCCGGCACCCCGACGAGCTGGGCCCCGGCCAGGATGCCGAGGGCCAGCAGCACGAGGCGCAGGAACCCGGCGGCCAGGCGCCCCGAGCCGGACATGATCTGGCCCGTCGACAGCTCGAACACCGCCGTGGTCAGCAGTGCGCCGGGCAGGAACGCCACCAGGGCCGCGACCAGCGGGGGGAACACGGCTAGGTCCGGCAGCACCCGGGCCACGCTCAGCACCACCGCCGAGGCGCCCAGGGCCGCCACCACGGGCAGGAACGGCTGGTAGCTGCTGCGGAACCGCTCGGCGGCCAGGTGCAGCGCCCCCACGAGCAGGCCCACGCCCCCGCCCACCAGCAGCTCGAGCCAACCGCCCCGCAGGATCAGCACCAGGCCGAGGGTGAACAGCACGTAGCCCACCAGCTGCGCGCCCGCGCTGAACGGTGGTCCGGCCGCGCGCACCGCGGCCAGCGCCACGCGGCCGTCGGACGGGCTCAGCTCGCCGCGCCGGGCCTGGTCGACGATGCGGAACACCTCGTCCACCTGGTCCAGGCGCAGCGCGGTCGACCCCGCGGTGGACACCTCGGTCTGCACGCCCTCGCCGTGCGGCAGCGAGATGAACAGCGCCGTCGGCATGACGACCAGGCCCACGTCGTGGACCCCGTTGACCAGGGCGACCTGCTCCAGGGTCTCCTGCACGTGGTTGATGGGGTCGCCCGCGTCGACCAGCGCCTCGCCCAGGGCCAGCAGGAAGTCCAGCGTGGCGGGATCGGTCCCGCCCTCACCGCCCCGGCCGGCGGCGGTCGGGGCCACAGCGGTCACGGCGGCCGTGGTGCCGTCGCCGGCATCGTCGCTGTCGTCGCTGTCGTCGCTGTCGTCGCTGTCGTCGCTGTCGGGGCCCGTGGCCCCGGTCGCACCACCGGCACCGTCCGCCCCGGCTGCGCCGTCCGCCCCGTCGGCGGCCTCACGTCGCAGCGCCACGCGCAGCAGCACCGCTCCCACCAGCAGCACGACCACCGCCAGCACCACCGAGCCCAGCGGGATGCTGCTGCTGCGCAGCGCCGGCGTCACCGGGGCCAGCCGGACGGGCTCGCGGGTGGTGGCCGGCGCGCTCGCCCCGCTGCTGCCGGTCGGGCCGGGCGACTGCGTGGCGGTCGTCCCCGGGGCGGTCGGCTGGACGCCGGGGGCCGGGGCGGTGGCCCCGGGTGCGGTCGGCGCCGTGGTCGGGGTGCCCGGGGTCGTCGGGGCGGGGGCGGTGGCCCCTGGTGCGGTCGGCGCCGTGGTCGGGCTGCCAGGGGTCTGCGGGTCGGGGTCCGGTGCCTCCTCGCTGCCGGGTGGCGGCGCGGGCACGGCGGGGGAGGGGGCCGGGGACGGGGCACCGGCTGAGGCGTCCGACTGCGGCTCGACGGCGAGCGGGGCGGCGGGCACGGCAGCGAGCGGCTCGGCGGCGAGCGGCTCGGCGGGCACGACGGGCACAGCGGCGGGCACGGCGACGAGCGGGGCGGCCGCGAGGGCGGGCGCGGCGCCCAGGGGCAGCAGCAGACCCAGGAGGAGGGCACCCGCCCGCAGGACGTGGGCAGGAGGCAGGCGCACGTGGCCAGACGAACACCCGGGACCGAGGGGTGTCAACGCGGGCCATCGCTCCCCGCCCCGCCGGTAGGCTTCTGGCCGTCCGAGCCGGCGACGGAGGGGAGCTCGTGCGCCGTCCTGTCGTGCTCGCGCTCGTCCAGGCCCTGCTGGTCGTCCTGGCGCCGCTGCTCGCCACCCCGGCGGCCTTGTCGGCGTCGGCGAGCCTGCTGGGCCCCGCGATGCTGCAGCCGTCCTCGGTGGCGCAGCCGGCCGAGGCCGCTCCGGCCGCCGACCGCCCGCCCGGCGGTGAGTCGGCCGAGGACCGGCGCGCCCTGCCCGGGCCGCCCGCCGTCCGGCCCGCCGTCCTCGACCCGGACGACGCCTGCGACCCGGACGACCCCACGGACCCGGACGACGGCTCGGCCCCCTCCGCCGCCGACGCGCCCGCGTGGCCGGCGCTGCTGGCCCTGCCGCGCCCGAGCACCACCCCCCTCGCCACGCGACCCGCTGCCACCCAGCCGCAGCGGGTCGACCTTGCCGTGGCCGGCCGGGCCCCTCCGACCGGGACGAGCACGTGATGTCCCGCTCGTAGGTGCGGCCCCGTGGGGGCCGCCGTCCCCGGAGGTCCCCCGTGTCACGTCCCACCCGTCCCCAGCTGCTCCGCCTGCTCGTCGTCGTCGCCGTCCTGACGGTGTCCGCCTACTACGTCCTGACCAGCACGCCCCGGCTCGGGCTGGACCTGCGGGGCGGCACCCAGATCACCCTGCAGACCCTCGACTCACCCACCGTCACCGCGGACGCAGGCACCACCGACCGCACCATGGAGGTGCTGCGCCGACGGGTCGACGCGCTCGGGGTCAGCGAGCCGACCCTGGTCCGCTCGGGCGAGCGCCGCATCGTCGTCGAGCTGCCCGGCGTGCAGGACCCGCGTGAGGCGGCCGAGACCATCGGGCGCACGGCGCAGCTCTCGTTCCACCCCCGTCCTCGGGGTCGCCGGGGCGCAGGAGGCCGAGGACCAGGACGCCGAGGATCCCGCGACGGGCGAGGTCGTGCTCCCCGACGAGTCCGGGACCCCGCTCCGGCTGGCCCCGGCGGCCCTGACCGGCGAAGGGGTCGGCGCCGCGGCGGCGGTGCTGGGCCAGCAGGGGGTCGGCTGGAACGTGTCGGTCGACTTCCAGGGGAAGGGACGGGCGGCCTGGCAGGCCCTGACCGCGCAGGCCGCCTGCGCCCCGCCGGGGGACCCGCAGCGTCGCGTGGCGATCGTGCTCGACGACGAGGTCGTGTCCAGCCCGCAGGTCGACCCCAGCGTGGCGTGCGAGGCCGGCATCCCCGGGTTCACGACGTCGATCACCGGCTCGTTCACGCAGGAGGAGGCCGAGGACCTGGCCGCGCTCATCCAGGGCGGCGCCCTGCCGGTGCCGGTCGAGATCATGGAGCTGCGCACCGTCGGGGCGACGTTGGGGGCCGCCGCGATCAGCGCGAGCGCCCTGGCCGCCGTCATCGGCGTCACGCTGACCGGGTTGTTCATGGCGGCGGTGTACCGGGTGCTCGGGGGCCTGGCCGTGGTCGCGCTCGCCGGCTACGGGCTGATCGCCTACGCCGGGCTGCTCGCGGTCGGGGCGACGCTGACCCTGCCCGGGCTGGCCGGCTTCGTGCTGGCCATCGGCATGGCCGTGGACGCCAACGTGCTGGTCTACGAGCGGGCCCGCGAGGAGTACCAGCGCCGCGGCAAGGGCCTGGCCGACGCGACCAGGCGCGGCTTCTCGGGCGCCTGGACCGCCATCATCGACTCCAACGTCACGACCCTGCTGGCGGCCGGGCTGCTGTTCGTCCTGGCCTCGGGTCCCGTCCGTGGCTTCGGGGTCACGCTGAGCCTCGGGGTGCTGGCGTCGATGTTCAGCGCGCTGGTGCTGACCCGCGTCCTGGCCGAGAGCGCCGTCGGCAGCGGCTGGCTGCAGCGCCGGCCGGGGGCCAGCGGGGTCAGCCGGCTGGGACCGGTGCGCGAGTGGCTCACCCGCCGCGACCCGGACCTGATGCGCCACGGCCGGGGCCTACTGGTCGGTGCGGTGGTGGCGGTGCTGGTGGCCGGGTCGAGTTCACCGGCGGCCGGCTGCTGGAGTACCGGGCCGAGGCGGTCGAGCCGGCCGGGACGGACGTCGCGGGCGACGTGCGGGCGGCCGTGGCCGAGGCGGGCTTCCCGCAGGCGGTCGTGCAGAGCGGCGGGGACGGGCTCGTCACGGTGCGGACGGGGGTCATCGACAACGACGAGGCCGTGCTCGTGCAGGACGCGGTGGACGTGGCCACCCCGGGCGACCTGGAGAAGGTCCGCGACGAGCTGATCGGGCCCAGCCTGGGCTCGGAGCTGCAGCGCAACGCCCTGATCGCGCTGGCCGTGGCCCTGCTCGCGCAGCTGACGTACCTGGCCGTCCGGTTCCGCTGGACCTTCGCCGCCTCGTCGGTGCTGGCCATGGTGCACGACGTCGTGATCGTCGTCGGGGTGTTCGCCTGGCTGGGGCGGCCGGTGGACGGGGTGTTCCTCGCCGCCCTGCTGACCGTCATCGGCTACTCGGTCAACGACTCGGTGGTGATCTTCGACCGGGTGCGCGAGCTGTGGCGGGCGGCGCCGGCCGGGCGGTTCCGGGCCCTGGTCAACCAGGCCGTGGTCCAGACCCTGCCCCGCACGGTCAACACCGGGATCGGGGCGGGCGTGATCCTGGTGTCGCTGGCGGTGCTCGGCGGGGACTCCCTGACCGACTTCGCCCTCGCGCTGCTGGTCGGCATCGTGGTGGGCTCGTACTCGTCGTTGTTCGTCGCCTCGCCGCTCGCGGTGGCGCTCGAGCGGCGCCGGCCGAGCCCGCCGCCGGCCCGCCGGGAACGCAGCACCCCCCGGGACCCGTTGGACAGCGGTGCCGTCGTATGAGGCGGTCGGGCGAGCGGACGGACAGGGTGCACCGGTGAGCAGCAACCAGGTCGAGGGCGGGATCGCCGGCTGGGCGGTCGGGCTGATGGAGACCCTCGGCGGGCCGGGCGCGGGGCTGGTAGTCGCGATCGAGAACGTCTTCCCGCCCATCCCTAGCGAGGTGATCCTGCCGCTGGCGGGCTTCACGGCCAGCCAGGGCAGCTTCTCGCTGCTGTCGGCGATCCTGTGGACCACGGCGGGCTCGCTGGTCGGGGCCCTGGCGCTGTACTGGATCGGCGCGGCGGTCGGCCGGGACCGGGTGGTGGCCTTCGCGGGGCGGCTACCGCTGGTCGACCCCACGGACATCGAGGTCGCCGAGCGCTGGTTCGTCCGGCACGGCTACGCCGCGGTCTTCTTCGGTCGGATGCTGCCCATCATCCGCAGCGCCATCTCCGTCCCGGCGGGGGTGGAGCGCATGCCGCTGACCCGGTTCGTGCTCTACACCACCGCGGGCAGCGCCCTCTGGAACAGCCTGTTCATCGTGGCGGGGTTCTACCTGGGCGAGAACTGGTCGGTGGTGGAGCAGTACGCGGCGGTGCTGCAGTACGTCGTCATCGCCGTCGCGGTGGCGCTGGTCGCGTGGTTCGTCGTGGTGCGGGTGCGGCGGCACCGACGCCGCCGGGACGCCGACGCGTAGGCGGCGGCCGGTGGGTACCGTCGAGGGCGTGCGCCTGGTCTGCGTGGGGGACTCCTTCACCGAGGGGATGAGCGACGACCTGCGGGCCGACGGGGAGTACCTGGGCTGGGCGGACCGGGTGGCGACGGCGCTCGCCCGCCGGCAGGCGGACCCGGGGGCGGACCCGACCATGGACGGCGCGCCCGTCCGCTACGCCAACCTGGCCGTGCGCGGCAAGCTGCTGGACCAGGTCGTCGCCGAGCAGCTGGCCCCCGCGGCGGCCATGGCCCCCACCCTGACCACGTTCCACGCCGGGCCCAACGACGTGCTGCGCCGGGGCACGGACCTGGCCGACCTGTGCGCCCGCTACGAGCAGGCGGTGGCGCAGGTCGCGCTCAGCAGCGAGCGCGTGCTGCTGTTCACGTCGATCGGCCGGGCCGGGGGCAGCGGCCGGCTCGCGGCCTGGCTGGCGGCGCGCTTCGCCCGGTTCAACGCCAACGTGCGCTCGGTGGCCGAGCGCCACGGCGCCCTGCTGGTGGACCTGGAGCCGGTCGACGTGCTGACCGACCGGCGGGTCTGGCACCTGGACCGGCTCCACCTGAACGCCCAGGGCCACGCCCGGGTCGCCGCCGCCGTGCTGGAACAGCTGGACGTGACCGGGCCCGACCTGCTCGGCGGAGCGGCCGGCTGGTGGCGCGACCCGCTGCCCGAGGCCACCGCGGTCGGTCGGGTGGCCGCGGCGGCGACCGACGCGGCCTGGGCGCGGGAGCACCTGCTGCCCTGGGTCGGGCGGCGGCTGACGGGACGCTCCAGCGGCGACGGCCGCACCCCCAAGGACCCGGTGCTGCGGGTCGTGGCGCCCGGCTGAGGCGCCCGGCCGGTTTTGCGGGCCGACCTGCGCGCGGTCAGTCGCGGGTCAGTCCCGCTCGACCCAGCGGTCCACCGCCCACAGCACGGCCAGGGCCAGCCCCGGGTCGGTGCCGTCGGCCACGTCCAGGGTGTACGTGTCGCGGATGGTCACCCACTTCTGGGTGATGGCCGCCACGGGGCGGCCGTCGACGCTGATCGAGTACTCCTTCTCCAGGAACGAGCCCTCGAGCTCCCACGTGCCGGACCCGGTCGTCTGCATGGTCATCCGGGACCGGACCGGCGAGAACATCTTGGCCCGAAGCGACGCGACCTCGGTGCCCGCGGCGTCCTGCACGGTCATCTGCTTGGGGATGCCGAGCAGGGCGCCCCTCACCTGGTAGACGACCTGGTCGGCGGCGTCGCGCACCTCGGCCCGGGGACGCGGGCCGAGCTTGCCGTCGACCACGTAGCGGCGCTCGCCGGTGAGGGGGTCGGTCACCGCGAAGTCGCGGCCGACGCCGAACGTCGACTTGACCAGCAGCCGGGTCCAGCCGGCGGAGGCAGCGGGAACGGTCATGACCCATGGTGACCCGGCGCGGGTCGCGGGTCCAGACCCGCGGGCCTGCGGGACCGCCCGCTCCGGCGGGCGGTCGGATGGCGGGTCGGTCGGGCGGCCGTAGGCTGTGGGACGCACCCACCCCTCGTCGAAGGACCCGCCCGCCGTGCCGGCACACCCCTGCTCCTGCTCCGTCCTGCCCCACCCGATCGGCGTCCCGGAGCGCTCGCGGTGACCGCCGCGATCCTCCTCCTGCTGCTCGGGCTCGTGCTGACGGCCGTGATCATCGCGGCCAACGGGTACTTCGTCGCGCAGGAGTTCGCGTACATGTCGGTCGACCGCTCCCGGCTGCGGGCCGCGGCGGACGCCGGCGACGACGGCGCCCGGCGGGCGCTGGACGTGACCAACCGGACGTCGTTCATGCTGTCCGGCGCCCAGCTGGGCATCACCGTGACCGGTCTGCTCGTCGGCTTCGTGGCCGAGCCGTTCGTCGGGGAGTCGTTGGGCGTGCTGCTCGGGGCCGGCGGCGTGCCGACCGGGGTCGGCGTGGCCGTGGGCACCGTGAGTGCGCTGGTCCTGGCCTCCGTGGTGCAGATGATCTTCGGTGAGCTGTTCCCCAAGAACCTCGCGATCGCCAGCCCGGAGCCGCTGGCCAAGGCCCTGGCCCGCTCGACCAAGCTGTACCTGGCCGTGTTCGGCTGGCTCATCGCGTTCTTCGACATCTCGTCCAACGCCGTGCTGCGCCTCGTGCGGGTCGAGCCCGTCCACGACGTCGACTCCAGCGCCACCGCGGAGGACCTGGAGCGCATCATCGGCGACTCCCGCAGCAGCGGGGACCTGCCCGACGAGCTGTCGGTGCTGCTGGACCGGATCCTCGACTTTCCCGACCGCGACGTCGAGCACGCCATGATCCCGCGGGCCCGGGTGGGCGTCGCGCGGCCCGAGACCACGGTGGCCGAGATGTGGGGCCTGATGGCCAGCGGCCACACCCGCTACCCCGTGCTGGGGGAGCAGGAGGAGCCGCTGGGCGTGGTGCACCTGTCCGACGTGCTGCTCGCCGACCCCGCCGACGACCGTCCGGTCAGCACCCTGATGCGCCCGGCCCTGGTGGTGCCCACGCTCATGCCGCTGCCCGACGCGCTGGAGCGGCTGACCGACAGCAAGAACGAGCTGGCCTGCGTGATCGACGAGTACGGCGGGTTCAGCGGGGTGCTGACCATGGAGGACCTGGCCGAGGAGCTGGTCGGCGAGATCAGCGACGAGCACGACGTGGCCGAGGACGCCGCGGCCGCCGTCGACGGCGAGGGCACCTGGGTGATGGACGGGGACCTGCCCATCGACGAGGCCGAGCGCGTCATCGGCCACACGCTGCCCCGCGGCGACTTCGAGACCGTGGCCGGGCTGGTCATCGCCCACGCCGGCGACCTGCCCGACCTGGGGGCCACCGTCGAGCTCGAGCTGCCGCACGAGGCCGCCGACCTGGTGGGCCACGACCTGCAGCCGCGCGGGCTGCGGATCGAGGTGGTCGAGGTCGAGCGGCACGTGCCCACGGTGCTGCGGGTCCACCTGCCCCCGGTCGAGGAGCCGGACGGGGCCGACGCCGACGCTGCGGCCGACCGCAGCGACGACGACGCGGAGGTCCAGCGGTGAACGGCTTCGGGATCGCGGGCGTCACCGCGCTGCTGATCGTGCTGAGCGCGTTCTTCGTGGTCATCGAGTTCGCGCTGCTGGGCGCCCGCAAGCACCGCCTCGAGCAGGACGCCGTCCACAGCTCCGCGGCGCGGGCGGCGCTGCGCGGCATGGACGAGCTGACCGTCATGCTGGCCGGGGCCCAGCTGGGCATCACGGCCTGCACGTTCGCCCTCGGCGCCGTGACCAAGCCCGCGGTCGACGCCTGGCTCGGCCCGGTGCTGGCCACCCTCGGCCTGCCCATGTGGCTGGCCGGCGGGGCGGCGTTCGCCCTGTCGCTGTTCGCGGTGACGTTCCTGCACCTGGTCGTCGGCGAGATGGCGCCCAAGTCGTGGGCCATCTCCCACCCCGAGCTGGCCGCCCGGATCATCGGCCTGCCCTCGCGGGCGTTCGTCGCCGTGTTCCGGCCGTTCCTCAAGTGGGTCAACGTGATCGCCAACAAGCTGGTCGCCCGCACGGGCGTCGAGCCCGTCGACCGGGCGGCCGTGGGCGGCCGTGACGCCGCCACCATCCGCAGCCTGGTCGAGTACTCCGAGCAGGCCGGTGTGCTGGAGCCCGAGCTGGGCAACCAGCTGGCCGAGGTCATCGAGCTGCAGGGCCTGACCGTCGCGGACATCACGACCCCCAACGCCGAGCCCACCGCCGTGGCGGCCGACTCCGCCGTCGCCGAGGTCCGCGCCGCCGCGCAGGCCTCGGGCCACCTGCGTATCCTGATGCGCGACGACACGGGTGACCTGTCGCACGTGGTCCACGTGCGCGACACCATGACCTCGCCGCAGACCGACCGAGCGCTGCCGCTGGCCCGTCCGGTGTTCCGCGTCGACGCGGCCACCCCGGTCTACGAGCTGCTGGGCCAGATGCGCGAGCAGCGCGAGCAGCTGGCCGTGGTCGACCAGGACCAGCAGGTGTTCGGCATCGTGACCCTGACCGACGTCGTGCGCCGCGTGCTGCCGGGTCGGGTGGACAGCGCCGTCGGCTGAGCCCACCCCGTGACACCGCCCGTCGCCCCATGATGGAACCGGGGCGGCGGTGCCGGGCACAGAGGGGGTGTGGGGACGACGGACGAGACGAGCGACCGTGAGCTGTGGCGACGGGCGGCCGCGGGGGACGCGGACGCGTTCGCCCGGATCTACGACCGGCACCTCGAGCCGGTGCGGGCGTTCTGCGCCCGCCGCTCGGGGTCGCTGGACGCCGCCGACGACCTGGTCTCGGTCGTGTTCCTGGAGGCGTGGCGCCGCCGGGCCGACGTGGAGCTCGTCCACGACAGCGCCCTGCCCTGGCTGTACGGCGTCGCCGCCCGCACAGTGCAGCGGCGCACGCGCACGGCCCTGCGCCACCGCCGGCTGCTGACCCGGCTGCGCCACGACGCCGCGGGGCCGCCGCGGGCGAGCCCGGACGGCCCCGCCGCCCGGCTGGTGCAGGCCGACCACGCCGACGTCGTCGCGGCCCGCGTCGACGACGAGCGCCACCTGGCGCAGGTCAGGGCGGCCCTGTCCCGGTTGGGCCGGCTGGACCAGGAGGTCCTGCTGCTGTGCCTGTGGCAGGGGCTCGACCACGCGGCGGCCGCCGTGGCCCTGCAGGTGCCCGTCGGCACCGTCAAGTCCCGGTTGTCCCGGGCGCGCGCCCGGCTCCAGCGGGCCGCCGCGGACGAGGCGGGCCACCCCGCCCGGACCGGCGCCGCACCGTCGGCCCTGCACCCCGACCCCGCCGTCCAGGAGACGCCATGACCCCGACCCTGTCCTCCCGCATGGACCCCGACCGTTCCGCGCGGCTGCGGGCGCTGCTCGTCGACACCGTCGAGCGCACGTCACCGGAGTCCCGTGGCGCCCGCGACGCAGCGTCGGCCGCGCCGAGGCGACGGCGCGTGCCTCGGCCCTTGGCCGTCGGCGTCCTCACCGTGGGGGCGATCGGGCTGGGGGCCGGCGCCGCGGTGTCGGTGACGCAGTTCCTGCAGCCGGACGACCTGAGCTTTGCCTGCGTGCTCGGGGAGCAAGCCGACGCCGAGCAGGTCCAGAAGCGGGCGACGGTGGCCGACGCCGTCGCGTCCTGCCGCCGGGAGTGGCCCGCGGACGGTGCGGTGCCGGAGCTGGCCGTGTTCATGAGCCGGTACGGGATCTTCGTGGCGCCGCTGGGCTGGGACGGCTCGCAGATGGACGCCGAACGGGTCTCGCAGGACGTGGCCTTCGACCCCCGCCCCGCGCGCCTCGAGGCCGCCCTGGGCGACTGGGTGGACGGGCTGGAGTCGGACTGCTTCAGCGAGGCCGAGGCGCTGGCCCGGGTCGAGGACGACCTGACGGCGCTCGGCCTGGCCGGCTGGACCGTGCGGGCGGAGGACAACGACGGCCGCGAGCAGCCGGCCGACGGGGTAGGCACCTGCGCCTGGGCGATGATCCCCGTGGACTTCGGGCCGGAGCGCGAGGTGTGGGTGCGCGGGCAGGACCCGTCGCTCGGGGAGGGTTCCCGCGAGACGCTGCAGGAGAGCACGACCGAAGCAGAGCTGCGGACGATCTACACCCAGGAGTACCGCGACGCGGTCGACTCCGGCACGGAGTTCGGGCAGTCGGAGACGGCGTGGGTGGCGGAGTCCGTGCAGCTCACCCTGTCGGTGCGCAGCCAGCTGAAGGACCTGCGCGACGCCTTCGACACCGGCCGCTGCCTGACGGCGGACCAGGCCGAGCAGGAGGTGCTCGGCATCCTGGACCCGACGTGGAACTCCGACGTGGACGTGTCCATCGACGACACGCTGGCCTGCGCCAGCGTCGAGGTCGGCATGGGCGGGACGTGGCTGGTGAGCATCGTCGGGCCGGAGGTCCTGCCCGGCGGGTGACTGGCCGGGTGGTCCAGGTCCTGGGGTGGAGCGCGGAGCCGCCTATCAGAATCGAACTGATGACCTACGCATTACGAGAGAGTTCCCCGGGTCTGGCGGCATGACGCCCAGCAGCTGACCTGGTCGTTTGTCGGGATCGGCTGCTGCGTGCTGTTGGCTGCCGCGAGATCGATCGGGGCACATGGGGGGCATGGGGTTCGACCCCAACCCTGGGGGTGTGGGTGGTGATCCCGTCGCGTCGGCTGGGCCGTGAGCCGGCCCGGTGGTGGTCTGTCCGGGATGACGTAGTCACCGCGTAGCGGCCGTAGGTCCTGGACGGACCGGCGCCGGGGTGGCTGGCCTGTGGCTGGCCGTCGCGGCGGGGTCGCCGCCCTGGTGCCCCTTGGCGCATCCCGGAGCCGAGGCCCTAACGAGTTGTTGGGTAGGTCCCCCCCGCGTGGCGGCGCAACTGAACTTGGGCCGGCGCAGGACTCTCATCTGTTGGATCACGGTGACAGGCAGACACGCCCATGACACGATGCCTGGTACGTGCGACACGCAGAGGAGGACAGGTGCGAGAGGTGGCAGCCGCCCAGGGCATCAACATTGTGCTCAGAGGCCGCTTCAATCCCGCAATATTCTCCCCGCTTTGGCTGCAAGTGAATGGACTTATTAGCGCCACCGAACTAGAGAATGCGGAACTTGGTGTCATTACCGCGGAGTTTGTTGAGTTCTCAGTCGGAAGCATAGCCATCAAGGGCACCAGCGACGCCCTGCAAGTGGGTACGGCAGCGATCGAGGACAGTGAGCGTTCTCGCGACATAATGCTGGGCATTCTGAGTCAACTGACCCACACGCCGGTCTCATTGATGGGGATCAACAGAGATTTTCATTTCTCTGTGCCTGACGCTGCGCGATGGCATGAAATCGGCGACATCCTTGCCCCGAAGGAGATTTGGAACTCCATTCTAAATGTACCCGGAATGCTGAGCCTGGCCGTTCGCGGTGAGCGGGATGACGCATTGGGGGGCAGCATCAACGTCCAGGTCGAACCCTCAAGGGCAGTAACGCCTGGCGTATATGTCAACGTAAACAGCCACTTTGCTCTGGTTGCGGAAGCAATAAAAATCTCCGCTCGTGACCAAGTGTTTAAGGTCGATCCTGCAGAGTTGCAAGCAGCCACGCCTGAAAAGAATGAGCGTGCTCGCGAGATTCTGCGTGATGTGTGGGAGGCCTCGTTCAACAGCATGGATCGCATCGCCCACGCGGTTATTGCAGTAAGGAGACGTGCGTAGTGGCTGGACAGACGGTAGTACCCACTGGCGCCATCGAGGCTAGAGAGAGCCCTTCAGATTCGCGTCAGGGTTGGGCTGTAATGTCTCTTCATGTTCGCAACCACGTCGCACAACATGCTCGGCAGTTCGGTCGGGAACACGCCTTTGCTCTCGGAAATGCGACCCTATCTGTTGCCACCGCTTCAAACAGCGGGACTGACCAGATCGCGGCGCCTTATGGCGCAGCAGAGCGATCCGTCAAGGAGCGAGGCGAGCTCTTGCGCGGCCAGATTGAGACCGTGACGGGTGTTCGCAAATGGACTGGACGCGTCGTCGAGGTTGAGGAAGACGGAGAAGTCATGACCGTCGAGCTGACGCCGTTCGGCGACACTGAGACCACTTTTATTGCAGATTTCTCAACAGAGTTGGTCGACTCTGATGGGGCTGGCCCCGTGCGAAAGGGTGACCTCATCTACCTCACGGCTAGGACTGTCCATTCGGAACGCGGGGGCGTCCATTCGACGAGCCATATTCGACGACGTCTCATCGGACGTTGGGGCGAGGACGAGTTGCGGTTGGTGAGCGATAAGGCCGAACGCGACGCTAGGTCTTTGCTCGATCTAATCGAATGAACCCTGAACCTCCTGCGGCCGATGAGATGGAAGTCTCCATTTTTGGTCCAGGGAAGGGGGAGGCCGTAGCTGTTCATGTGCAGGATGGTCGCTGGCTGACTGTCGACTCGTGCCGCACTTCGGACGGGACCCTGCCTGTTCAGGCTTACCTCGCCGCCCTAAAGGTGGACATCGCAAGTCAAGTCGATTACGTAGTGGCGACCCATGCACACGATGATCACATGGCGGGGATCGCTGACTTCTTTAGTCTCTGTGCGTCCGCGGCGTTCGTAACTCCGGCTGCGACAACGGACCGCGAGTTCACCTCTCTGCTGGCGACTGACGAGGCCGTGAAGCGGCGGACAGGTACCTCGGTGCGTGAAGAGTTTCGTCGCGTCTTTGACGTGGCTCGTGATCAGCGCAGGCGCATCACTAGAGCTTCTGAGATGACGCGGTTGTACGACATAAACGCCTCGGTTCGACTGGCCGATGCCAGCGTGATGACTCTATCCCCATCTGATGCCGCATCCCAGCGAGCTCTCGAGGTGTTGGCCCAGACTCATGCGCAGTTGGGCGAGTACATTCGGCCCGATGGTTTGGACCTCAATTCCTTGTCTATTGCGCTCTGGGTGGAGACTCCTGCGGCCGCTGTATTGCTCGGCGGGGACCTTTTGAAGGGGCCGACCGGTTGCGGATGGAGGCGAATTATCGACTTTTTGGAACCCGAGAACGCAGCGTCTCTGATCAAGGTGCCACATCATGGTTCCGAGAACGCTGACCTGCCAGCCGCGTGGACACAGCTCCTTGCACCCCTCCCAGTGAGTCTGCTGACGCCGTACCGCGCCGGTGTGTCCCCGATCCCAAAGCCGGGTGACCTTGAACGGATTGCTGCCAAGTCATCTCAGGTGGCTGTGACTGCAAAGACAAGCCCTCCTACATTGAATCGCCGACAGCGCATGCTTGCTGGGGACCTGGCCACCCTGGGAAGCAACATTCGGAACGCGGGAGGGAAGATCGGTCAGGTGCAAGCAAGACGCCGACCCGGAGAAAGCGCCTGGAGGGTTGCGGTTCAGTCGCCCGCGTATAGGTACAGGTGATTTCGCTGCTCGCGGCACAACATGCAGTGAAGGGCGCGGAGGAGGCTGGCGCACGGAAGCGAGCCAGGGGTCGGCGCGAACGGCGCTTGCGCCGCATGCGCAAGCCGGCCGCGGCGGGGCGCGAAGCGCGCCGCCGCCTTGATCCCATAGAGGTAGACGGAGCAACGGGGTGCCTGTTGTACTTTGCAGGTGGCGTTACGCGCTTGACGCCTCGATGCAAACCGTAAGAGGGGGGGGCTTCGGTGTTCAAGTTGATAGTGCGTGACCACCTGGCGTTGACATTGTCCCTCGTTGCGGCAGTCACCATCGTTGCCAAAATTTGGGCCGTGGCTCACGGAAGTGCGCCGTCGGTGGCAGGGATTCTCAGCTCCGGCTCCGTGCTGACGTCAGTCCTGGGAGCCTTGATGTCTGGACTGCCGACGGCGGGTCTCGTTCCCATGATTTTGGCCGCCGTCGTGCTTGGTGAGGCAGTCCGCGAAGAGGATTCGACTAAGGGTCCAGCGTTAGCCACCGTAGTAGCGGTTGCATTTGGGTTCATCTTTGCTCCCGCGGACTGGTTTTGGGCTACCCTTGTCCTTCTCGTGTTCATGCTTATCGTTAATGTTCTGTTGCGCGTTATGCGTCGGTGGGGCTCGACCAGGTCCGCTTGGGTGAAGCGCCTCGTCGGGAAGTCGGACATCCCTCGCCGCGATTCCTTTTTGTTTGTTCTGGCGTTCTTTGCAGTGGCTACCTGGGGAGTCATTGCTACCTCGGACAATCCGTGGCTTAATGCAGAGGACGTCACGACCGGTGCCGGCGAAGTCGTTACCGGATACGTCCTGGCGGAAGACTCCCAGGGTGTCGAACTACTACTTCACCGCGAACGGACCATCGTCCGTGTAGAGAACCGGGACATTGGGTCCCGAGTCGTGTGCGCAGTTTCTTCCTGGCGTAGTCAGCGCTCGGTGCTCAGTGCCTGGGTTTGGCCAGACCCGCCGATATATCCCCCATGTGCGAGTCCATAGCTCGCCGAGGGGTGACCAGCATCGGCCGACACGAGCCGCACTGTTTCGGTACGGTCAGTCGTTGGGTGGATTGCAGGGCAGTTAGGTATCAAGCGGGTCATCAAACGACTCGATCAGTACGACTGTCTTGTCGTCGTGCTTCTTCGCACGTGGCCATCGCTGCCCGTTTGGGTCGGTCTCTTCAAGGCGGTGAATGGTAGCCAGCGTTTGGCCGGGTGATGACGGCGGGACTCGGGCTGGGTGCGGGTGACGGGCGACCTGGGGTTCGCGCCGCTGCGGATCCGCGACCTGCGGCACACCGCCGCGAGCGTGTGGATCGCGGCCGGCGCCGACGTCAAGGTGGTGCAGCGGGTCCTTGGGCACGCCACCGCGAGCATGACCGTGGACTTGTACGGGCACCTGATGGACCGCAGCCTGTGGGACACCGCGGACCCCCTCGGTGGGGTCCTCGGGGGCACGACGGGGGCAATCCCGACCCGGCATCGGCGCCGGTCGTGAGGGAGGCCGAGGTGGATGGCCTCTGACCTGGGGTGGAGCGCGGAGCCGCCTATCAGAATCGAACTGATGACCTACGCATTACGAGTGCGTCGCTCTACCGACTGAGCTAAGGCGGCCGGCGCGTGCCTGCACGCGACCGGGCAGAAGTGTACGGGGTGCGGCGGGCTGGTCGGGTCCGCCGGGCAGGCCGCACGGGGGCGAGGGCCGACCGGGTCACGTGCGGGCGGGGGGCTCAGCCCGGGCGGGTGGCTGCCGATAGGACAGGTGGCCCTCGTCCTCTGGGCCCGAGACCGCTCGGGAGGCTCACGTGCACGTCCGTCTTGTCGCGACCGCCGCCGCGCTCGTCCTGCTCGCCGGGTGCGGCGCGGCCGAGGCCGCCGCCCCCGCCGGCCCGGCCGACGACGGGCCGTCCCTGACCGTCGCCGACGTACCCGCGGGCCCGGCCGAGGACGTCGTGCTGACCCTGCTGGGCGGGGCCGACAACGGCGCGGCCGGCGAGGGCGTGGCGCTGAGCCTGGAGCAGGTGGAGCAGCTGGGCACCCGCGAGCTCGAGGTGTACGAGCCGTTCCTCGAGCAGGACGTCAGCTTCACGGTGGTGCCGCTGGCCGACGTGCTCGCCCTGGCCGAGCTGGACCCCGACGTCACGACGCTGCACACGATCGCCTACAACGAGTACGCCGTCGACATCACCCGCGAGACCGCCGAGACGCCCGGCGCGTGGCTGGCCACGCGTGCGGACGGCGAGCCGATCGCGGTGGCCGACGGTGGTCCCACCCGGGTCGTGTTCACCGACGAGCACCCGGAGGCGGGCGACGAGGCCCTGTGGATCTGGAGCATCGCCACCGTCGAACCGGCATGAGCACGTCCCCCGGGGCCGGCCTGGTCCGCCGGCGGATGAGACCGGTCCAGGTGGTGCTCGTCGCGCTGCTGCTCGCCGTGGTGGCGGGCTCGCAGCTGCTCGGCCTGCGCACGGTCTGGGCCCTGTCCACCACCGCGGACACCTTCGACCTGGCGCAGAACGTCACGGGCAACGTGGCCGACGCCCAGCGCGACTCCCTGCGGCTGCGCCTGCTGCTGCAGGAGGACGTCGTCGTGGTCGAGGACGTCCGGCTGCAGGTCGCGTTCCTGCAGCGTCAGCTCGACCTGCTGCAGGCCCGGGAGATGCCGGCCGAGGCCGAGCGCGACGTGGCCACCGCGGTGGAGGCTGCCGACCGGGTCGCCGCGACGCTCGACGAGCTGGTGGACGACGGGGCCGTGCCCGACAGCGGCGCGATGTCCGGGCGGGTGCTCGACGTGTCGGTCCCCACCGCCCGTGCGGACGCCGCCACGGCCGAGGAGTCGCTGCGCGGCCTGTACGCCCAGTTCGAGAACCAGTACTACCAGCAGGGCGCCCGCACGGTGGCCGACCGGCGCGACGAGCAGGCCCTGGCGCTGGCGACGGCCACCGCGGCCGTCGTGCTGGCCGGGCTGCTGGCGCTGTCGCTGCACCGGGCCGTCCGGCTCGACTTCGAGGGCGCCGTCCAGCGCCTGGTCCGCGAGCAGGAGGAACGCAGCGAGGCCGAGCGCGCCACGGCCCGCACCGAACGGCGGCTGACCGCCCTGGTCCGCGACGGCGACGACATGATCCTGGTGCTGTCGAGCGAGGCGGTCATCAGCTTCGCCAGCCCGGCGGCCGCGCGCATCGTCGGCCTGGACGACCCGGCCCAGCTCACCGACCGGCCGTTCCTCGACCTGGTCGCCGAGGGCGACCGGGCCCAGGCCGAGCAGTCGTTGGCCGAGGCGGCCGGGACCGGCGGCGAGACGGTCCGGGTCGACCTGCGGCTGTGCGACCGGCTCAGTCCGGAGGGCAGCCCGACCTGGCTGTCCGTCTCCCTCACCGACCTGCGCGACGACCCCGCCGTCGGCGGCGTCGTCGTCAACGCCCACGACATCACCGACCGGGTCGCCCGCTCGACCATGCTCGAGCACCTCGCGTTCCACGACCGGGTCACGGGCCTGGCCAACCGGCTCGCGGTCGAGCGCCACCTGGACGGCGGCGGCCCCGACGACCGCTCCAGCATCGTGGTCCTCGACCTGGACGACTTCGGCACGCTGATCAAGGACGCGGGGCAGGACTTCGCCGACGCGGTGCTGCGCGAGGTCGCCGACGCGCTCGAGCTGCGCAGCTACCCCAGCGCCCTGGTCGCCCACTTCGGCGCCGACGTGTTCGCCGTGGTCACCCCCGCGTTCGTCGCCACGCCCGCCGACGTCGCCCGCCGGGTCGCCGCCGTCCTGGACGCCGGCGTCGACGTGGCCGGCCGTCGGCTCCGGTTCACCGCCGGGGCGGGTGCGGTGTCCTCGGCCGGGCTGCGCGGCAACGACGCCCTGCGTCTGGCCGAGTCGGCCATGCACGAGGCCAAGCAGGAGGGCGACGGCGCCGTGGTCGTCCACGACGACCGCCGCCTGGAGCAGCTGCGTGTGCGCGGGGAGCTGCTGGACGGTCTGCGCGGGGCGGTCGCGGCGGACGAGCTGCGCCTGCACCACCAGCCCCTGGTCAGCCTGCGCACCGGGCAGGTCACCGGCACCGAGGCCCTGCTGCGCTGGCAGCGCGGTGACGTGCTCGTGCCCCCGGGGGACTTCGTGCCCCTGGCGGAAGAGACGGGCCTCGTCGTCCCGCTGGGCAGCTGGGTGCTGGCGCAGGCCTGCGCCGACCTGGCCACCTTCGACGTGGCCGGCCGGCACGACCTGCGGGTCAACGTCAACGTCTCCCCGCGCCAGCTGGTCAAGGACGGCTTCGTCGAGCACGTGGCCGCCGTCGTCGCCGAGCGCGGCACCGACCCCGCCCGGCTGGTGCTGGAGCTGACCGAGTCCGCCGTGGTCGACGACGCCGACCGCGTCGCCGGCCTGCTGGCCGACCTGCGCGCGGCCGGCCACGCGATCGCCCTGGACGACTTCGGCACCGGCTACTCCTCGCTCAGCCACCTGATGCGCCTGCCCGTGGACACCGTCAAGCTCGACCGCTCGTTCGTCGCCGACGTCCACACCTCCCCGCGCACCCGGCAGATGGTGCGGACCGTGGTGCAGGTGTGCCACGACCTGGGCATGAGCGTGACCGTCGAGGGCATCGAGACGCCCGAGCAGCTCGACGCGGTGCGCGAGGCCGGCTGCGACACCGTGCAGGGGTTCCTGCTCGCCCGGCCCATGACGATGGCCGCGCTGGCCGGGGTGGTCAACCCGCCCGGGCGCACACTGGTCCCGTGGCACCCCCCGCAGCAGGCCGTCGAGGCCGGCGTGGCGTCCCCCGTCGGCTGACCAACGTCGGCCTGCTCCTGGTCCTGGCCGCGGTGCTGCTGACCGGGGTCGGCTCCTGGCTGGTCACCGAGCCCGTCCAGCGCTGGCTGGTCGTCGGGCACGGCGTCGGCGGGCTGCTGGTCGTGCTGCTGGTGCGCTGGAAGGCCCCGGTCGTCCGCTCCGGCTGGTCCCGGTCCCGGCGCAGCCGCTGGGCCTCCGCCGCCCTGGCCGTGCTGACGGTGCTGGCCCTGCTCACCGGGGTGCTGCACAGCACGGGGCTGGCCACCGCCGCGGCCGGCCAGCTGATGATGTGGTGGCACGTGGCCGCCGGGCTCGTGCTGCTGCCGCTGCTGGCCTGGCACGCCGTCAGCCACCGGCAGCGGGTGCGCCGCACCGACCTGGACCGGCGGCTGCTGCTGCGCGGCGGCGGCCTGGTGGCGCTGGCCGGGCTCGCCTGGGTGGCGCTGGAGGGCGTGGTCCGCCTGGCCGACCTGCCCGGCGCCCGCCGCCGCGGCACCGGGTCCTACGCCTCGGACCTGCCCCGGCCCACCATCTGGCTGTCGGACCGGGTGCCCGACGTCGACCCGGACGCCTGGCGGCTGACGGTCAGCGGGGTGGCCGGTGTGCAGCGGCTGTCGCTGGCCGAGCTGCGGGAACGACCGACGACCACCGTGCGCGCCGTCATCGACTGCACCTCCGGCTGGTACTCCGACCAGGAGTGGACCGGCTGGCCGCTGCGGGACCTGCTCGGCCCGCCCGCGGCCGGCGGCAGCGTCGTGGTGCGGTCGGCCACCGGCTACTCCCGGCGGCTGGGCCCGGACGAGCTCGACGGGGTCCTGCTGGCGCACGCCATGGCGGGACGGGCCCTGCCGACGAGCCTGGGGGCCCCGCTGCGGCTCGTCGTGCCCGGTCGGCGGGGCTTCTGGTGGGTCAAGTGGGTCGACCGCGTCGAGCTGGACGACCGGCCCGCCTGGTGGCAACCGGCGCTGCCGCTGCAGTGACCGGCCGTGCCACGCTGGCCCGCATGCTGACGCGTGAGTCCCGGGTCGACGTCGGGGAGGTCACGCTCGCGGTGACCGAGGCGGGGCCCGAGGACGGCCCGGTCGTCCTGCTGCTGCACGGCTTCCCCGACAGCCGGCACCTGTGGCGGCACCAGGTGGCCGCGCTGGCGACCGCGGGGCACCGGGTGCTGGCCCCGGACCTGCGCGGCTACGGCGACAGCGACCGGCCCGAGCAGGTCGGCGACTACGCGATGCGGCACCTGCTGGCCGACGTGACCGGGCTGCTGGACGCCACCGGGGTCGAGCGGGCGGCCGTCGTCGGGCACGACTGGGGGGCCGTGCTGGCCTGGGCCTTCGCCGCGGCCCGGCCCGAGCGCGTCGACCGGCTGGTCGCGGTGTCCGTCGGGCACCCGGCTGCCCGCCGCGGCGCCGGCCTCGCGCAGCAGCTCAAGGGCGCCTACGTGCCCGTGTTCCTCGTGCCGGGGCTGGCCGAGCGGCTGCTGCCGGCCGGTGGCTGGTTCTGGCTGCGGCGCCTGGCCTGGCGCGGCGCCGACCCCGCCGACACCCCGGACCTGGCCCGCCAGGTGGCCGACCTGTCCCGGCCCGGCGCCCTGACGGCGGCCCTGTCCTGGTACCGCGCCAACATCTCGCTGCGCCGCCGCCGGACTGCGTCTGCCCCCGTTCCGGCCACCGCCCCCGGCCGGACCGACCGGGCCCGCCGGGCCATCACCTGCCCCGTCCTGGGGGTCTGGTCGAGCCAGGACCCCGCGCTGACCGAGGCCCAGATGCGTCGCTCGTCGAGGTTCGTCGACGGGCCGTGGCGCTACGAGCGGATCGAGGGGGCGGGGCACTGGGTGCCGGTCGAGGCCCCCGAGGAGCTCAGCACGCTGCTGCTGGACTACCTGTCCTGAGGCCCCCCGGGGACGGCTCGTCGGTCGGCTGTCGGTCGCTCCGGGACGGCCTCGAACGGGCGCACGAGCCGTCGTCGGCGTGCGGTGTTTCTCACACCGGTCGCGGCTCAAGGTCCGATCGGGGTCCGTGCCGTCGCACCGCTGCGGTCGCTCCCGGGTGGGGCGGGGACGGGTCGGAGGCGCGGATCGCACGCCGCCTCGACGGTGGGTCGAGCGCCCGGGCGAGCACCTACGGCCCGGCCGTGACTGCAGCAGTCAGGGTCCCGTCGCAGGCCAGGGGCTCGGCCGGCACGTGCGCCGTCGTGACGACGGCGATCATGCGTGCGACCTGCGACGACGGCAGACACCGTTGTCAGTCACGACGTCAGTCGACGTCAGCTGTTCGTGTGCTGCCCATCGGTGCCGGGCGGCAGGTCCGGCGGTCGACCTCGACCACTGCGACCGGGCTCGTCGGCGGCCTGCGGCGCCCACCCCGGCGGGTGCGACGTCGACGCGGATGCCGCGGTCCGGCGGTGCGGGCGACGCCCGGCAGTGACCCAGCGTGTCCACAGGGGCACAACTTGGGGGTCCCCGTCCAGCGGTCGATGGGGTTGCATGGGTCCAAGGACCCAGACCCTGATGTAGGGTCCGTGACCGGTTCGTTATCTGAAACGTCTGCCTGCTCGTGCTCACCCGGCTAGTTCCCCCAGCCTGCCCGGAGGAAACACCAGTGCCTTCCCTGTTCTCCCGCTGCGCCCTCGGCGCCGCGACCCTGCTCGCCATGAGCCTGGTCGCCGCTCCCGCCGCGCAGGCGACCGACGTGGACGACGCCCGTACCCAGGTGCAGGAGCTCGGCCGCGAGGTCGAGATCGCGGCCGAGGAGTACAACGACGTCCGGGTCCGCCTCGACACGCAGAAGTCCCGCGTGGCCGCCGCCGAGACCCGCGTCTCCAGCCAGTCCCAGGCCATCGCCGAGATGCAGGCCGAGCTCGGCGCGCTCGCGGTCGAGACCTTCAAGCGCGGTGGCGTCGACCCGCAGCTGGCCGCCGTGCTCGGTGACCCCGGGGACTACGTCTCCAGCTCCAGCGCGCTGACCCTGATGGCCGAGCGTCGCTCGACGTCGCTGAGCACGCTCAAGACCGCCCAGGAGGAGCTCGTCGACCTCGAGGCCGCGGCCGCGGCCGAGCTGGCCGAGGTCGAGGCCATGGAGGACGACCTGGCCGCCCGCAAGACCCGGATCGAGGAGCGTCTCGCCGGGGCCGAGGACGTCCTGGCCGAGGCCGAGGCCGAGGCCGCCCGGATCGAGGCCGCCCGCCGTGCCGCCGAGGAGCGCGCCACCCGCGCCCGTGAGGCCGCCGCGCTCGCCGCCCAGGACGACAGCACCGACAGCGGCACCGAGTCCGGCTCCGCCGAGGGCGACAGCAGCAACAACCGCAGCGCCGGTGGCAGCAGCGACTCGGCAGAGGCCGGGGGCGCGAGCGCGTCGGCCGGGGCCGAGTTCACGTCCGCGGGCACGATCAACTGCGGCGGTACCTCCGTCGAGGTGCCGGACGACCGGGTCGCCACCGTGCTCGGCTTCGCCTGCGCCCAGATGGGCAAGCCCTACGCCTGGGGCTCGTCCGGTCCCAACAGCTACGACTGCAGCGGTCTGACCGCGGCGGCGTGGGCCCAGGTCGGCGTCTCGCTGCCCCACAGCTCCAAGGCCCAGGCCGGCTACGGCACCCGCGTCTCGCGCGGGGAGATGCGCCCCGGCGACCTGGTCTTCAGCTTCTCGCCCATCAGCCACGTGGGCATCTACATCGGCGGCGGCCGGTTCGTCGCCGCCCCGTCGGCCGGGGACGTCGTCAAGATCCAGTCCCTGGAGTACCTGCCCTTCAACACCGCGGTCCGCCTCTGACCGAGGCGGACGACGGAGGAGGCCCGACCGCACCCGGACGGGCGTCATCCACAGGACGGTCCGTGGGCCCCAGGGCCCAGGCTATCCTCGTTACCAGTCTGTTACCCGAACACCGGCTCACCCCTGCCCGGAGGACCTACCTGTGCGTGCACTCCTGCCCCGCTGCGCCTTGTTCGCAGCCACCGCCCTGACGGCGACTTTCATGGCGCCGATCGCGGCGCAGGCCTCCGAGGCCACCGAGGCCGAGGTCGAGAAGGCCAAGGACGAGGTGGCCGAGCTGGCCGAGGAGGTCGACGCCGCGTCGGCGGAGTACGAGGCCGTCGAGGCCCGGCTGGAGTCGTCGCAGGCCCGCGTGGAGGCCGCCGAGGCCCGCGTCGTGAGCCAGGCCGCCGTCATCGCCCGCCTGGAGGCCGAGCTGGCCGGGCTGGCCGTGGAGACCTTCAAGCGCGGGGGCGTCGACCCCCGGCTGTCCGCCCTGTCCGGTCGCTCCGACTACTCCGAGGGCACCGAGACGCTCACCCTGGTCGCCGAGCAGCAGGCCGCGTCGCTGACCGACCTCGAGGAGGCCCAGGTCCTGCTCGAGCGCGCCGAGCAGACCTCCGCCAGCGAGCTCGCCGAGGTCGAGGAGCTCGAGGCCGAGCTGGCCGAGCGTCGCTCCGACATCGAGGCCCGGCTGGAGGGCGCCAAGGACGCGCTCGCCGTCGTCGAGGCCGAGCACCAGGCCCGCCTCGAGGCCGAGGAGACCCGCCGGCTCGAGCAGGCCTCGCGCAGCGGCAACCTCGAGGCCGCGATGCCCGAGACCGTCATGGGCTCCGGCCAGATGGCCGTGCCGACCTCCGGCAGCATCAGCTCCCCGTTCGGTTACCGCATCCACCCCGTGTACGGCACCAGCAAGCTGCACAAGGGCACCGACTTCGCGACCGGCTGCGGCACCCCCGTCGTCGCCGCGCAGGACGGCGTCGTGGAGTCGGCCAAGTGGAACGGCAGCTACGGCAACATCGTCGTCGTCCAGCACGGTGGCTCGCTCAGCACCGCCTACGCGCACCTGCAGTCCGCCGCGGTCTCCAGCGGCCCGGTGTCCCAGGGCGACGTGATCGGCTACGTCGGCACCACCGGCGTGTCCACCGGTTGCCACCTGCACTTCGAGGTCCGCGAGAGCGGCACGCCCGTCGACCCCATGGGCTACCTCTGACCCCACCGCTCGTGGCGGGGCGTGCGGCGTGGCACGCTCCGATCCGGGTACCCGCCTGACGGCAGCCCCCCGACCGGGGGGGACCGGACGGGCGGGCCAGGAGGTCGGACGTGACAGGAACGGACGGCGACCGCCGGACCGGGCACGCGACGGCCGCCGGTCCGCGGGTCTCGGCCCTGCTGGACTCCGGCCGGCTCGACCTGCCGCTGCCCGGGTCCGGTCGCACCCTCGACCGGTTCGCCGCGCTGCGCGACCTCGGGGCCGAGGACCTGGTCGTGGCCCGGCTGGCCGAGGCGCACGTCGACGCCCGGGCCGTCCTGGCCGAGCTGCTCACCGGGCCGGACGAGGTGCTGCCGCCCGGCACCCACCGCCGGCTGTGGGGTGTCTGGGCGGCCGACCCGCCGGCGGCGCCGCTGCGGGCCGTGCACCGGCCCGGGGCCCACGTGGCCTGGTCGCTGAGCGGGAGCAAGCCCTGGTGCAGCGGGGCCGGCACCTGCGGCCGGGCCCTGGTCACCGCCCACGCCGAGGACGGCTACCGGTTGTTCGCCGTCGACCCCACCCACCCCGGGGTCAGCGTGCGGCCCAGCCGCTGGGCGGTCGGGGCGGGCATGTCCGGCTCGGACACCTGCGACCTGGAGCTGACCGACGTGCCGGCCCGGCCCGTCGGCGAGGTGGACGCCTACCTGCACCGGCCGGGCTTCTGGTGGGGGGCCGCCGGGGTCGCCGCGGTGTGGCTGGGCGGCGCCCTGCGGGTCGCCCTCGCGCTCGAGCGGGCCGCCGGCCGGCACGGCAGCGACCTGGTGCTCGCCTCGCTCGGCCGGGTGGACGCCGCGCAGCACGCGGCGTGGTGCACGCTCGTCGAGGTGGCCCGGCTGGCCGACAGGTCCGTCGCCGGGGACGCGCCGGCCACGCAGGAGCAGGCGCACCTCGCGGCCGCGCGCAGCCGGGCGGCCGTCGAGACCGCCGTCGAGGTCACCCTGCACGAGACCGGTCGCGCGACCGGACCCGGACCGCTGGCCATGGACCCCGACCACGCCCGTGCCGTGGCCGACCTGCAGGTGTACGTCCGGCAGAGCCACGGCGACCGGGACCTGGCCGTGCTCGGGGGCCTGGCGCTGGCCGCCACGGACCCCGGGGCGCCGTCGTGACCGTCATCGAGGGCGTGGGCACGCCGGAGTCGACGTGGACGCCGTGGCTGGACCAGGTCGGCTGGCCCGAGCTGGTGCCGGGAGCCGGGGCACCGCCCGGCCGAGCGGTCGTGCTGGCCGCCCACCCCGACGACGAGGTGCTGGGGGCCGGAGGGCTGCTGCACCTGCTGGCGCGGTCCGGCTGGCGGGTCGACGTGGTCTGGGCGAGCGACGGCGAGGGGTCGCACCCCGGCAGCACCGTCCTGGTGCCGGCCGAGCTGGCCCGCCGTCGTCGGCAGGAGTCGACCCTCGCCCGGCAGGAGCTCGGGCTGTCCGGCCGCACCACCTGGCTCGGCCGACCGGACTCCGGCCTGCAGCAGCACGAGAACGCCGTGACGAGCGGCCTCGACGAGGTGGTCGCCGGACCCGGGGCCGGGCCGGCGGACCTGCTGGTCGCGCCCTGGCACGCCGACGGCCACCCCGACCACGAGGTCTGCGGCCGGGCCGCGCTACGGGTCGGGGCGGCCCACGGGCTGCCCGTCGTCGAGGTGCCGATCTGGGCCTGGCACTGGGGCACGCCGCAGACCCTGGCCCCCCGCTGGACCCACGCGCGCACGGTGCGGCTGGACGAGCCGACCCGGGCGGCCAAGGCGGCGGCGGTGCGCCGGTTCGTCAGCCAGGTGCAACCCCTCGGCCCCGCCCCGGCCGACCGGGCCGTGCTGCCCGAGCAGGTGCTGGTCCGCTTCGCCCGACCGGTCGAGGTCGCGCTCGTCACGGCGGGCCGGCAGCCGTGACCCTGCCGCCGGAGTACTTCGCCCGGGCCTGGGCCGACGACGACGACCCGTGGCGCATCGCCGACCGCTGGTACGAGCGCCGCAAGCGCGACCTGCTGCTGGCCGTGCTGCCCCGCGAGCGGTTCGCGCGGGGGCTGGAGCTGGGCTGCGCGGCGGGGCACCTGACCGAGCGGCTGGCCGGTCGCTGCGAGCAGCTGCTGGCCTGCGACGTCGACGCGCGCGCGGTCGACCTCACCCGCGCCCGGCTGGCCCGGGCCGGGTCGTCCGGGAGTGAGGAGCCCGGTGGTGGGGAGCCCGGTGGTGGGGCGCCCGGCCGCGGTGGATCGGTGACCGTCGAGCAGCGGCGGCTGCCCGAGCAGTGGCCCGAAGGCCGCTTCGACCTGGTCGTGGTGTCCGAGGTCGGCTACTACCTGGGAGAAGACGACCTGGGCCGGCTGGCCGAGCGGGCCGCCGCGGGCCTGGGACCGGACGGTGTGCTGGTGGCCTGCCACTGGCGCCACCCCGCCCCGGGCTACCCCGGTACGGCCGAGGGCGTCCACACCCGGCTCGGCGCGGCCGGGCTCGATGTGCTGGCCCACCACGAGGAGCCCGACCTGCTGCTGGACGTGTGGACGGCCGGTGAGCCGTCCGTGGCGCGCGCCGAGGGATGGCTCGGGTGAGCGGCGCCGCCGGGGTCGGGGCGCAGCTGCCGTCGGAAGGGCCTCGGCCGACGGTGCGGCACCTGGGGGTCCTCGTCCCCGTGCGCGACGAGGAGCAGCTGCTGGGCCGCTGCCTGACCGCGGTCGCGGCCGCGGTGCAGGCGCTGCACGCCCGGGACGCGCTGGTCGCCGTCGACGTGGTGGTCGTGCTGGACGGCTGCCGCGACGGCAGCGCCGGGACGGCTGCGGCGGTCCCCTGGCCCGCCGCCTCCGCCCGGCCCCACCTGCTGGAGACGGCCCCCCTGGGGGTGGGGCGGGCCCGCGCCACCGGCGCCGCGCACCTGCTGCACCTGGCCCGTGAGCGCGGGACGGGCCCAGCCGTCAGCTGGCTGGCAGGCACCGACGCGGACTCGACCGTGCCCGAGGGCTGGCTGCTGGCCCAGGTCGACGCGTCGCGGGTGGGCTACGACGGCCGGGTCGGCACGGTGGTGCTGTCCGCCCGGGACCAGCTCGCAGCCCGCTGGACCGGGCAGCAGCAGCACGTGGAGGGCCACGGCCACGTGCACGGCGCGAACCTTGGGGTGCGTGGCGACGCCTACCTGCGGGCCGGTGGGTACCCGCCGGTCACGACGGGGGAGGACGTGGCGCTGGTCGAGGCGCTGCAGCGGACCGGGGCCCGGCTGCTGCGAACCGCGCAGGCCCCCGTCGTCACCTCCGACCGGCTGAGCGGGCGGGCGCCGGACGGCGTCGCGGCCGACCTGGCCGACCTGGCTGCGTCGGCCGTCGACGCCGAGGCGTCCTAGCCGAGCACCGCTGGCCCTGAGCCCTGACCGGCCTGCACCTGCAGGTCGGCCGGCTCCAGCAGGTCGGCCTGCCCCTGCAGGTCGGCGCGGTGGTCGCGCAGCCGGGCGACCACCCGCCGGGTCGCGGCCACCGCGGGCACGGCCAGCGACGCGCCGAGGATGCCGGCCAGCGCCGCCCCCACGATGGTCGCGCAGAACGTGACGATCGGGTGCAGCTGCAGCGCGTCCCCGGTCAGCTTGGCCTGGATGACGGTCTGCACCAAGTTCTGCACGACCAGCACCACCAGCAGCAGCACGACGGCCTCCACCGGGCCGGCTGCCCCCAGGGCCACCAGCACGGCGAACGCCCCGGAGAAGATCGCCCCCAGGTACGGCACGTACGACGTCACCAGCGTGACCACGCCGATGGCCAGGGCCAGCGGCACACCCAGCAGCCACGCGGCCAGCGTGATGACGAGGGCCACCACGACGCTGGACAGGGTCAGGGCCAGGTAGTAGCGGCGCAGCGAGTCGACCGCGTCCGCGACGACGCCGTCACCCACGTGGGCCGGCAGCCACAGCCGCCGGCCCACCCACTGCGTCAGCCGGTGCCAGTCGGCCAGCAGCAGGAACAGCAGGAACAGGGCGATGCCGGTCCCGATCAGGAACGACGTCACGGACCCCAGCGCCCCCACGACCGCGCTGGCCGGACCCAGGGCCAGGGTGCCGGCCAGCTCCAGGCCGCGCTGCAGCAGCGCGGCCGGCGACTGCACGTCGATGCCCAGGTCGTCCAGCTGCCCGGCGGCCCACGCCAGCCCCGCCCGCAGGTCCCCGGTCACCACCGACCACTGCGAGGCCACGGCCGCCACGGCCAGCCACGTGACCGCGGCCAGCACCCCGACGAACCCGGCCAGCACCAGCAGCGCCCCCAGCGCCCGGGGCAGCCCGCGGGCCTGCAGGCGGTCCACGAGGGGGACCAGGAGCACGGCCACGACCACCGCGACGACGAACGGTACGACGAGGCCCGCGACGGCGGACAGGGCCAGCACGACCACCGCCCCCAGGGCCACGATCCCGAGCCACGACCAGGCCGCCGCCCCGGCGCGGCGGAGCGTGTCACCACCGGGGGACGTCTCCATGACGGGACCCTAGGGACGTGCGGGCGGGGTGTCACCACCCCCGGGCCTCAGGCTCGCGCCCGGACGTGCCGATGACCACGGGGTGACAGGGACGACGGCACGCCCGCAGCACCCCGGGACCCCCCAGGGGTTGCTGCGGCGTCGTGTCGTCACCGGGCTGGTCGTCGCCCCCCGCACCCCGCCGGACGCGTGGCCCGCGACGCCCGGCCCGGACCCGCTGGGTCCGCTGGCGGCCCGCCTGCCCGGCGAGCTCGCCGCGCGCGAGCTCGCCCGCCACCACGAGTCCTGCAGCGTGCGCGACGGCCGGGTCGTGGTCCGCGCGCCCCTGGTCGCCGCCGTGCGCCGCTGGTACCGCGCCGCCGTGGCGCAGCGCCGCGTCGGGGCCCTGCTGGGTGGGCTGGGCGACGGCTCGCACGTCCTGCACGCCGTCCCCGTCGCCGACGGTCTGGGCGTGGACCACCTGGTCGTCGCCCCCGGCGGCGTCGTCGTCGTGCGCACCGCGCACCACGCGGGCGAGCGGGTGCTGGTGCGCGGACGTCAGGTCCGGGCCGACGGCCGCCCGCTGGGCCACGTCCGCGAGGTCGAGCGGCAGGTCGCCGCGGTGGCCGACCGGCTCGGGGCCGCCGCCGGCCTGGAGGTGCCGGTGCGGGCCGTCGTCGTGCTGGTCGGGGCCCGCTCCGTCCGGGCCGCCGACGTGCCCCGGCCCGTGACCGTGCTGACCGACGACGACCTCGTCGGCTGGCTGGCGCGACGGCCGCGGGTCATGTCCCAGGTCGTCGTCGACCGGCTCGCCGCCCTGGCCGCCGACCCCGTGACGTGGGGGGCCGACGTGGAGCCGGACGAGGCCTCCCGGCGGGTCCAGGAGCAGGCCTGCGTCGACGCCATCCGGGCCGCCAGCCGCTGGCGCCCGGTGCGTGCCGCTACGTCCGGAAGGCCCCGAAACCGGGCCTGACCTGCGTCGACCTCACTCATCGCCCGTCCGAGGGGTGGTGGGTAGTCCGTTCGGACGGTCCGGGACCGGACGTCTCCGGAGCCGGTCCGCCAGCCCCTAGCGTCCAGGGCGTGGCGATGGTCGGCGCGGTCCCAACGGTGTACCGGGGACCCGACCGTCGCCGCCGCCACGAGCCCGCCCGCGGTGCGGGCCCGGTCCCGGTGCCCGCCGCGCGACCGGGCGACGGCCACGGTGGGAGCGGCGTCCGCGGCGAGGGCGACGCTCGCGCCTCG
This sequence comes from Jannaschia sp. R86511, assembly GCF_042466345.1. NCBI lineage: Bacteria > Pseudomonadati > Pseudomonadota > Alphaproteobacteria > Rhodobacterales > Roseobacteraceae > Jannaschia > Jannaschia sp. R86511. Next base: position 4,357,665 of record NZ_JAXHCD010000001.1, on the reverse strand, counting down.
ACCGCCCGACCGGTGGCGCGCCCGGCCACGGTCCTGCCGGCGCTGCTGCTCGTGGTCCTGCTCGCCCTCGTCGCGCTGCCCGACCCCGTGGCCGCCGCCCTGCTGCAGCTGCCGGGCCGGCTGCTGCAGCACCCGTCCGCGGCCGTGCTGCTGCACCACCTGTCGGAGGTCGTGCTGCTCGGCGCCGGGGTGGCCGGACTGCTCAGGTGGCGCCTGGACGGGCGGGCCCCCGACGGCCTGGTCGCGGCGGCGCTGCTGGTGCTGGGCGGGGCGTCCACGCTGGTGGGCCGGGTGGAGGACCTGGTCCTGCCGGCCGAGGTGCCCAGCGTGGCCAGCCCTCTGCTCGTGGCCCTGCTGACCGCGGCGGTCGTGGTGGCCGCCACCTGCAGCGTCGAGGTCGACAGCGGCCTGCGGCCGGTCCGGGTCGTCGGTTGGACCGTGCTGGCGGCCCTGGCGACGGCCGGCCTCGCCGCCGGGGCCGCCGCGGTCGCGCTGAGCCGGGTCCCCGTCGAGCAGCTGCCCGCCCTGGCCAGCGCCGTCTGGTCCGCGTCGGCCGTGGTGTGGTTCGCGGTGGCCGGGCGCACCCTGCTGCGTCCGGGGGCCCTGGGTCGCTCCTGGTCCGTCGCGCTCACCGTGCTGCTGCTCGGGGCGGCGCTGGGAGCCGCCGGTCGCGGGGTCGCCCACCTGCTGCCCGGGCCGGACGCCGCCGCCGTCGCCGCCACGGTGCTGCACCTGCTGGTCCTGACGGGCAGCGTGCTCGTCGGCCGCCGGGCGGCGCTGGACACCGGCCGCGCGCTGGAGGCGGTGTCGCGCCGCGAGCGCGAGCTCAGCCTGCGCCTGGCCGCGGACGAGCGGGTGCTCCGCGACCACGCCGAGAACCTGCACGACGCCCGGTCCAGCGTGGCCGGGATCCGCAGCGCGGCGGCGGCGCTTGACCGCCTGGCCGAGCGGCTGGAGCCGGCCGACCGCGCGGGCCTCGAGGCGGGCGTGCGGGCCGAGCTGTGCCGGCTGGAGCGCCTGCTGGCGAGCGCCACCGAGGCCCCGGCGGCGGTGACCGCGGTCGACGACGCCGTCCGGCCGCTGGTCGTCATGCACCGGGAGCGGGGCCAGCGCCTGGAGTGGGAGCCGAGCGGCACCCACGTCGCGCTGGCGGCGGACGACCTGGCCCGGGCGGTGGCCAACCTGCTCGGCAACGCCCTGGTGCACGCCCCGCGGGCCACGGTGCGCCTGAGCGCGGCGCCGTCCGGCTCGCAGGTGCGGATCACGGTGGAGGACGACGGTCCGGGGGTGCCGGCGGCCCTGCGCGAGCGGGTGTTCGGCGCGGGCGTCCGGGCCGGGGCCGGGGCCGGCCAGGGCCTGGGGCTGCCCGTGGTGCGTCGCCTCGCCCGCGCGGCGGGCGGTGACTGCCGGCTGGTCGGGGCCCGGGGCGCGCGGTTCGTCCTGGACCTGCCCGCCGCCGGCCCGCGGCAGGCCGTCACCGCACCGGCCGTGCCCGTCCCGGCGGCCCGCGGGGCCGGCTGAGGTCGCTCGTGGTCGTGCCGGTGGTCGTCGTCGAGGACCACACCCTGCTCGCGCAGTCCCTGGCCCTGGTCCTGCGGCACTCCGGGCGGCCCGTGACGCTGCTGGACGGGACGGGTGACGTCGTGGCCCTGGCCTCGCAGGTGCCCCCGGGCACGGTGCTGCTGGACCTGGACCTGGGCGGCGACCGGCGCGGGGACGACCTCGTGGCCCCGCTGCGGGCCGCCGGGCACACCGTGGTCGTCGTGACCGGCGCCACGGACGAGGCCCGCCTCGGTGGCTGCCTGCTGGCAGGGGCGGTGGCCGTGCTGGACAAGGCCGTGCCGCTGGACGTGCTGGTCGACGCCGTCGGGCGGGCGGAGGCCGGGGCCCCGGTGATGGCCGCAGAGCGGCGGGAGCACCTGGTGCGGGTCGCGCGTCGTGCCCGGGAGGAGGCCGCAGCCGCCCGCGCCCCGTTCGACCGCCTCACCCCCGGTGAGGCGGACGTGCTCGAGGCGGTGGTGCTGGGTCACCGCGCCGCCGACATCGCCCGGCAGCGGGTCGTCAGCGTCGCCACCGTCCGGGCCCAGGTCCGGGCCGTGCTGACCAAGCTCGGCGTCGGCTCGCAGCTGGAGGCCGCGGCCCTGGCGCACCGCTCGGGCTGGTGGGGGCGCCGCTCAGGGGACGGGTGACCCGACGTCGTCGGTCCCGTCGGCCCTCGCCGCCGGTGCCGACGGGGCTGCGGTGGTGGACGGCGCGGTGGAAGGTGCCGGTGGGGCCGGGACGGTCACGGTCCGGTCGGACTGCTCGGCCGGGCCCGGCGGTACGGCGGGCTCCGGCGCCGGCTCCTGCGGTGCGTCGGCAGGTGCGTCGGACCGTGGTGCCGGGGTCGCAGGTGCCCCGGGCGCAGGTGTGTCCGTCGCAGGCGCGTCGGTCGTAGGTGCGTCGGCTGGTGCGTCGGCAGGTGCCTCGGATGCTCCGTCGGCTGGTGCCTCCGCCGGTGCCTCGGCGGCTCCGTCGTCGGGAGCCGGCACCGCGTCGTCCGACGCCCCGCGGGCGGCCGACCCGGGCGGGGTGACGTCGACGACGACCGCGGTGTCGACGAACCGCCCGCTCGCGCTGTCGGTGGCCACGACGTGCAGCGGCTCGGCGGTGCCGGCCCGGGCGCCGTCCAGCACCAGGACCGTCTCGGCGCCGGCCGGCACCTGGGTCGCGACGAGCGTGCCGGTCAGGCGGCAGAGCGCGCCGAGGGCCCGGTCGTCCACCGCGACCGTGGCCGTGCGCCATACCGACCCGGGACAGCTGCGCGGGCGCTGCGTGGTCGGGGGCGTGCCGTCGGCCGCCAGCGGCCCGACCACCAGGTGCAGGTCGTAGGCGACGGTGCCGTCGTTGCGCACGTCCAGCCGCAGCGGCGCGTCGCCGGCGGCCCAGCCGACCTGGGCGACGGCGTCGATGTCGGGGGCCACCGGGGTGGTCGTGGTGGCGACGACGGCGGCCGCGCCGACGGTCCCGCCGGTCACCACGACGTCGTCGGTCCAGGCGGCCAGGGTGCCACCGGTGCCGGCGCCGACGGCCAGGACCCCGACCAGCGTGAGGCCGACCAGCAGGGGTCGGGCCCGGTGGACCAGGTGCGGGGCCACCGGTCCGCGACGGCGTGCGTGCCGCATCAGCGGCCACCTCCCAGAGCCAGGGTGCGGCCTGGCAGCCGCTTGGTGAGGACGTCGAGCGTCCCGCCGGCGCGGGTGGCGACGGGGGCCTGCCCGGTGCCCAGCAGCAGCGAGAACGTCACGGTGTCGGACTGGGTGAGGTTGTCGGTGGGGGAGTCGACGTGGGCCACGCCGAGCAGGGCGCACGTCATGCCCGTGCCGCGGGCCCGGGCCACCAGCGCGGTGTCGACCAGCTGCCGGAACGGCACCGCCCCGACCGCGGGCACCGGCTGCGCCCGGCACACGTCCCCGTCGAGGGTCCCGGGCTCCAGGCGCACCGTCAGGTGCGAGGACAGCTCGCCGCCGCCGGGACCGCACGTGGTGTCGCCCGCGGCCAGCTCGGGGCGCACGCAGCCCCCGTCGTCGTCGACCACGTCGTCGACGCGGGCGTGCAGGCTGCGCACCGGGCCGGTGCGGTCCAGGTCGAGCACGACCGTCCGGGCGGTCCCGGGCACGAGGTCGACCACCTGGACCCGCGTGGTGTGGGCGGCGGCGCGCACCGTGACGACCGGACGGCCGTCGTCGTCGACCCCCGAGGACGCCGACGGGGCGGACAGCAGGGGCACGAGGCCGAGGGCCGCGACCCCCAGGAGGGCCACGCCGGCCCGGACGGGCGCGGAGGGGCCGCGCAGGGACAGCGACCTCATGCGGTCGTCTCGACCTGCGGCGCGGGGTCCTTCCGCGGGGGGCGGGGCGCCCGGGCGGCGGGCAGCCGCGTGACGGTGCTGGCCACGGAGCCCGCCCCGGCCGCCCGCAGCGCGCGCCGCAGCAGCCGGACGGAGTCCCCGTCGACCACGCACTCCACGACGACCTCGTCCGGGACCTGCCGGGGGTCGGTCGTGGGGGCCAGCAGCCGACCGCCGTTGGCCCGGGCCACGTCCAGCACCGCGCGGGCGTGGGGGCCGGAGGCCGAGGCCAGGACCAGGTGGCGCTCGGGACCGCGCCGCCGGGGCCGGACCGCGACGAGGAGCTGGTAGGCGGCGTAGGCCAGCAGAGCGACGACGGCCGAGGCGAGCAGGAACGCGGGGTCGCCCGCCTTGACGGTCGCGTGGCCCACCCAGGGCACGTGGTACCAGAGCTCGCCCACGACGGCGCCGGCCGGCACCAGGTCCGGGTCGTCACCGCGGTTGGCGTCGCCCTTGGTGCGGAACTCCAGCTCGCCGCGCTCCGTGACGACCTCCACCACGCGGTGGGTGACCAGGGTCGGGTCGCCGGGGGCCACCTGGAAGGTGATGACGTCGCCGGGGCCCACGCTCCACGGGTCCACCGGCCGGCTGACCGCCACCGACCCGACGGGCAGTGACGGGGTCATGCTGCCGGTGAGCACCGTCAGGGCCTGCGCCCCACCCGCCCGGGGGACGACGACCACGGCGACCACGGCCAGCGCCACGGCGGTCAGGACGAGCCAGCCGAGGACCCGGCCTGCGATGCGAGCTGCTCGTGCCACGGTCGGGCCTCCTCCGGCTGGTGCGGTGCGGGTCGAGTTTCTGGCGCTGGTCGTGCGGGTGGTGGCCCCGTGCCCGGTGACCTCGCGGGTCACCGGGCACGGGGTGGATCAGGTGCGGTGGGTCAGCCGGCCTGGACCAGGTCGAAGCGGATGCTGAACGCACCCGAGTCGCCCTGCGTGGCGTTGTCGCTGCTGGCGGGCAGCGTCACCGAGGAGCCGACGCACAGCACGTCGCCGGGCTCGAGGATGGCGTCGGCGCCGGTGCTGTCCTTGAACCGCAGCGAGCCGGTGGACACCGCGGAGTCCAGCGGCGTGGAGGCGATGGCGGTGTAGCGGTCGGTGCCGTTGCCGCTGTACTCGCCGCCGCCGGCCACGTTGTTGCCGCAGTCGACGTCCAGGCCCGCGACCCGGTAGGCGGTGACGCGGATCTGGGCGTCACGGCCGAACTCGCCGGCCGAGTCCGTGTCGGCGCAGTCCGCGTCGGCCAGGACCTCGCCGTTGCCGTTGCAGCCGTCCTCGGTGCCGACGTAGTCCGTGATCGCCACGGCCAGGGTGGCGTCCGGCACGGAGTCGCCGTCGTTGGACACGACCTTGACCCACTCGTCCTTGCCCTCGCCCGGGGCCAGGCGCAGGTTGTCGAAGGTGCTCTTGGGGCCGTTGCCCGACTCCTCGACGGCCGACAGCGTGAGCGTGCCGGCGCCGACGGTGTTGCCGGAGTCGATGTGGAAGTCCGACCAGGACGCGTAGGTGGTGCCACCGGCGAGCAGGGCCACGGCGGCGACCCCGGCGAGCGAGGCCTTGATGACGTTGCGGTTCATGTCGTCTCCGAGAGTGAGGTGGTGCGGGGGGTTGGTGGGGGAGGGGGCGGACGCCGGGGCGTCAGTTGATCGGGAGGTCGGTCTGCACCAGGTCGAAGCGCAGCGAGAAGTCGGCGCTGTCGCCCTGGGCGGCGTTGGTGGCGTTCTGCGGCATGAACGCGGCCGCACCGACGCACAGCGCGTTGCCCGGGCCGAGCACGACCGGGTCCCCGTCGGCGTCGACGAAGTCCATGGCGTCCAGCGCGACGGCCTGGTCCATGCGCTGCCGGGCGATGGCGGTGTACTGGGCGCGGTTGTTGAACCACGGGTCGCCGATGACCACGTCGGAGCAGGCCTGCCCCTGGTCGGCGATGCGGAACGCGGTGACCTGGAAGCGGGCCCAGCGGTCGAACTCGCCGCCGCTGGCCAGGTCGGCGCAGTCCGCGTCGAGCAGCACCTCGCTGTTGCCGGCGCAGCCGTCCTCGGTCCCGACGTAGTCGACGACGTCGACGGACAGGATGCCGTTGGGGACGGAGTCGCCGTTGTTGGAGACGATCTTGACCCACTCGTCCTTGTCCTCGCCGGGGGCGAGGCGGACGTTGTCGAACTGGCTGGTGGGGCCGTTGCCGGCCTGCTCCCCGGCGACCAGGGTCAGGGTGCCGGCGCCGACGGTGTTGCCCTGGTCGACGTGGAAGTCCGACCAGGAGGCGTAGGTGGTGCCGCCCGCGAGGAGGGCCACTGCGGCCACCCCCGCCAGGGAGGCCTTGAGGACGTTGCTGCGCATGAGGACTCCGATTCCCGCTCCCCCCGAGCGGGGAGCCGTGCTGCTGACCTGCGGTCCGGCCCCGCGTGGGCCGGCTCGCTCGATCGTGGGCGCGGGAGGTGGGTCGGGTCGTCGTCAGATTTGACTATCGGGTGCGCTCACGCAGCGTGGTGCTCCTGCTCCGCTGCGCGTCGGTGCAGGTCGGGGGCGTGCGCGGCCGCGGCTCAGGACGCGCGGGGCTGCGTGGGGGCGGCGCGGCTCAGAACGCGCGGGCGGCGTGGGGTCGGTAGGGCTGCTCGAGCCGGCGCACCTCGTCGTCGTCCAGCACCAGCTCGAGCGCGGCGATCGCGTCGTCCAGGTGCTCGACGGTACGGGCGCCGACGATGGGCGCGGTGACCGAGGAGCGGCTCAGCAGCCAGGACATGGCCACGCGGGCGCGGGCGGTGCCGCGCTCGCGGGCCACGTCGGCGACGGCGGCCGCGACGTCCCGGTCACCGGCCTCGGGGTCGTACAGGTCGCGGCCGAACTCGTCGCTGGCCGACCGGTCGGTGGCGGCGTCCCAGTCGCGGGTCAGCCGGCCGCGGGCCAGCGGGCTCCAGGGCAGCACGCCGACGCCCTCCGCCTCGCACAGCGGCAGCATCTCGGCCTCCTTCTCGCGGAACAGCAGGTTGTAGTGGTCCTGCATGCTGACGAACCGGGTCCAGCCGTGGCGGTCGGCGGTGTGCAGTGCGCTGGCGAACTGCCACGCCCACATGCTGCTGGCGCCCAGGTAGCGGGCCTTGCCGGCCTTGACCACGTCGTGCAGCGCCTCGAGCGTCTCCTCCAGCGGGGTCTCGGGGTCGAAGCGGTGGATCTGGTAGAGGTCGACGTGGTCGGTCTGCAGCCGACGCAGGCTCGCATCGATCTCCGTCATGATCGCCCGCCGGGACAGGCCGGCGCCGTTGGGCCCGGGCCGCATCCGGCCGTGGACCTTGGTCGCGATAACCACGTCCTCGCGCCGGGCGAAGTCCTTGACCGCCCGCCCGACGATCTCCTCGCTGCTGCCGTCGGAGTACACGTTGGCGGTGTCCAGGAACGTGACGCCCTGCTCGAGGGCGTGCCGGATGATCGGGCGGCTCTGCTGCTCCGGCAGCGTCCACGGGTGCCCGCCGCGCTGCGGCTCCCCGAACGTCATGCAGCCCAGGGCGATGCGCGAGACCTGCAGACCGGTGCGGCCGAGCCGGGTGTACTCCATGGCGGCCAGGCTGCCCGAGGCGGTCGCGGCCCGCGCGTCGGCGCGGGCCGGACGGTCGCGCGTCCGCCCCGGCGTCGGCCCGGCGTCAGGCGGCGAGCTTGTGGCCCCGCGCGTCGAGCGGCGTCCGCAGCGCCCAGGCGGGGTCGACCCCGAAGGCGTCGACCAGGGTCACGGCGTGCGGGCGCAGCGCGGCGCAGAGCCGGTCGACCTCGGTGGTGACCGCGCGGGCGTCGGCCCGGCCGAGTCGGCCGTGGGTCAGGAACCAGCCCAGGTCCTCCTCCACGCGCGACAGGACGAACAGGTCCCGCACCTGCCCCAGCAGCGTGGCGGTGCCGGGGTCCTCGCAGCCGCGCACCCGCGCGTCGAACGCCACGACCAGCAGCCGGTCCACGTGGGCCCGGCCGAGGGACTGCATGTGGTCCTGGGCCCGGGACGCCGCGGCGGTCGGGGTGGCCCCGGCGGCCACCGCGGAGCGCAGCCGGCGGGCGAGGGAGTCCAGCACGTGCTCCTCGCGGTCCACGAGCAGCCGCACCTGGGTGCGCGGGTCCAGCAGCCGCGTCCGGCCCGGCGCGTGCACCCGGTCCCGGGCGCGGGTGCGCAAGGAGCCCACCACGGCCCGGGCCCGGCCCAGCGGCGTCCGCGCGGCGGCGGCGTACCCGGTCAGCAGGTTCTTGGCGACCAGCTGCAGCAGGACGGTGTTGTCGCCCTCGAAGGTGGTGAACACGTCGGTGTCGGCGCGCAGCTCCGGCAGCCGGGACGAGGCCAGGTACCCGCTGCCGCCGCAGGCCTCGCGGGCGGTCTGCAGGGTGCGGGCGGCGTTCCAGGTGGCGCCGGCCTTGACGGCGGCCGCGTCGGTCTCCAGGCGCCGGGTGGCGTGCTCGTCAAGGTCGCCGCGGTGCGAGGCCTGCAGGGTGTCCTTGAGCTCGTCCTGGGCGAACGTGAACGCGTAGGCCCGGGCCACGGCGGGCAGCAGCTTGCGCTGGTGCGACGGGTGGTCGAGCAGCCGCACCTCCTGCCCCGTGGTCGGGTCGCTGAACTGCCGCCGCTCCTGGCCGTAGCGGACGGCGACGTCCAGGCCGACCTTGGTGGCGCTGATGGCCGCCCCGCTGATGCTGATCCGACCGCGGACCAGGGCGCCGAGCATGGTGAAGAACCGACGGCTGGCCGAGGCGATCGAGCTGGAGTACGTGCCGTCGGGGGCGACCTGGGCGTAGCGGTCCAGCAGCGCCTCGCGGGGCACCCGGACGTGGTCGAAGGCGATGCGGCCGTTGTCCACGCCGCCCAGGCCCGCCTTCGGGCCGCAGCCGGTGATGGTGACCCCGGGCAGGGTGCGGTGCTGCTCGTCGCGCAGCGGGACCAGCAGGGCGTGCACGCCGTGGTCCTGCCCGTCGGTCACCAGCTGGGCGAAGACGACCGCGAGGCGGCCGTCGCGGGCGGCGTTGCCGATGTAGTCCTTGCGGGCGGCCTCGTCGGGGGTGTGCACGACGAACTCCTGCGCCGCCGGGTCGTAGACCGCGGTGGTGCGCAGGCCCTGCACGTCGGAGCCGTGCCCGGTCTCGGTCATGGCGAAGCACCCGGCCAGCGAGAAGTCCATCACCGAGGGCAGGTAGCGGTCGTGGTGGGCCTTGGTGCCGAGGGCCTGGACCGCCCCGCCGAACAGGCCCCACTGCACGCCGGCCTTGACGGTCAGCGACAGGTCGCCCATGCCGAGCATCTCGAACGCGGCGACCGACGCGCCGACGTCGTCGTGCCCGCCGTAGGCCGTCGGGAAGCCCAGCAGCTGGTGGGGCGTGCGAGCGACCTCGGCCATGGCGGTGGCGACCCAGGCGCGGTGGGCCTCGTCGTCGGCGTGCGCGCGCGGGGTGAACCAGTCGGCCCCGTGCACGGTGCGGATCTCCTGGCGCAGGGTGTGGTGCGAGCCGTCGAGCGTGCGGAGCAGGACGTCGGCGTCGACATCCCGCGTGGCGACGTGGCTGCGCTCCGGCGTGCTGCTGGTGGTCCGGCTCACGGGTTCTCCTTGGTTACGCCTGCGTAGGTTACTGAAGAGTAACCCAGGTGCTCCAAGGACACCACGGCACCACCCGGGTGGCTGTGGACGACGCCCGCGAGGGCTGACCGCCGCAGGTCATGGTGGTGACGTGAGCCCCGGGGAGGAGCACCATGGCTGCTGTGACGGTGATGCCCCGTGAGGGCGACTGGACGGTCGACGACCTCGACCGGCTGCCCGACGACGGGCTGCAGTACGAGCTGGCCGACGGCGTCCTGCTGGTGACGCCGGCGCCGCTGCCGCCGCACCAGCGGGTGCTGGGCAACCTGCACCTGGTGCTGCGGGCGGCCGAGACGCCGGGGACCGAGGTCTTCGTCGCCCCGCTGGACTACCGCCCGAGCCGGGTCCGCTCCCTGCAGCCGGACCTGCTGGTGGTCAGGGTCGAGGACGTCGGCCCCGCGAACGTGCAGCGGCCCCTGCTGCTGGCGGTCGAGATCCTGTCGCGGAGCACCCGCAGCAAGGACCTGCTCCTCAAGCGCGGTCTGTACGAGGACTCCGGGGTCGCGTCGTACTGGGTCGTCGACCCGGAGGAACCGTCCCTGCTGGTGCTCGACCTCGTCGACGGGCCTTACGTCGAGACCGCCCACGTCCACGGCGACGATGTCGCCCGGCTCGAGCGGCCGTTCCCCGTGCAGGTGCAGCCGTCGGCCCTGGTCCGCCGCCGCTGAAGACCGCTCAGCCCTCGTCGTCGAGGGCCCAGCCGGTGGCGCCGCCGTGGCCGCCGGCGCCCCGACCGGCCCGGTGCTGGTCGTCGCCGGCCCCCAGCAGCGCGCGGGTGATCTGCTGGCCGCTGTCGAGCAGGTCGTCCAGGGCCCGCGAGACGTGGACCGCCGTCACGACCTCCAGCGGTGACGACTCGGCCAGGGACTCCAGCACGGCGCGGCGCAGCAGCTCCTTGAGGAACGACGCCGTGGTGCCGGCCGTGCGGGCCACGACCTGGGCCACGTCGGCCTCGGCCAGGCGCAGCGGAACGTCGCGGCCGTACAGCGCCAGCAGCCGGCGGCGACCGTCCTCGTCGGGCTTCGCGATCTCGACGGCGACGTCGACCCGGCCGGGGCGGGCGGCCAGGGCGGGCTCCAGCAGGTCGGCGCGGTTGGTGGTGAGCAGGAAGAGCAGGTCCGCGTCACCCGCGGCGCCGTCCATCACGTCGAGCAGCTCGAACAGCACCGGGCTGGACCCCGGGCCGAACTCACGGTCCTCGGCCACCAGGTCCACGTCCTCGAGCACCACGACGGTGGGCTGCAGCTCCCGGGCCATGTCGGCCAGGGCCCCGATCAGGTGCAACGAGCGCCCGGACAGCAGCAGCACCGTGCAGCCCGTCATCCGGCCCACCACGTAGCGGGTGGTGTGCGTCTTGCCCGTCCCCGGCGGGCCGAACAGCAGCAGCCCGCGCTTGAGGTGCTGCCCGGCCGCGCGCAGCGCGTCCCGGTGCCCGGCGACGTCCACGGTGTGCCGTTCGACGCGGTGGAGCACGTCCTCCGGCAGGACGACGTCCTCGCGCGCGGTCGACGGCAGCTGGGCGAACTGCACCTGCACACCACCTGCGGGGCCGGCGGACAGGTCCAGCACCTGACCCCGGTAGACGTTGAGCTCCGAGCGCAGCCGGCCGAGCTCCTCGTGCACGGCCTGCGCGTCCGCCACCTCCAGGCCGGCTACCTCGACGGTCAGCTCCGGCGGTTCGTGGCGCTGCGGTCCCCGGACGAGCAGGGCGTACCGGCCGGTGTCGTCGGTCACCAGCAGCAGGGCGCTCTGCAGGCAGGCGGTGGTGCGACCGGGCCCGCTGGGCAGGTCGACCAGGTCGGGGGCGCCGAGTCGCAGCGGCGGCAGGCCGTACCCGCTGAGCAGCTGCTGCAGGGTGATGCCGCCGTAGTTCGGCGGCACACCGATGCCGTGGACCTCGACGGTTCGCGAGCCCCGGGCCGACCAGGCGTCCAGGGCCAGCTGCAGGTTGACGTGCTCGAGGGACGGCAGCTCACGCGTCACCACCGACCGCTGGGCCCAGACCGCGCCCAGGTGCCCGCGGACGAGGTCGACGACCCGGGCGTCCGGGTCGTCGACCGCGGCGTGGTGCACCCACTCCAGGAACGAGGTGAAGGCGGCCGCGAAGGCGCGGCTCTCGTCGTCCGTCGCGGCCATGGCGTCCCCCTCGGTCCCGGCGGGGTGAAGGCATCCCCGGACGGAGCCTGTCACGAACTGCACCCGCCCGCCGGGCCCGCGGACGGACCGGCCCCGCGGACGGACCGGCCCCGCCGACCCGGCACCCTGCCGGCCGACGTCGCCGACCCGTGCATCAGGCGAGAACCGCCGGACGACGGCGACACGCCGGCACCCACCGTCGTCCGCCGGATCTCACGCGACGACCCGGCGCCTGGCGCCCGGTGCCCGGCGCCGGGGGCGTCAGCGGGCTTGCGCCCAGGACCCGACGACCGACACCTCGAGCGGGAAGTCGACGGGGAAGTCGCCGAACAGCAGGCGCCCGGCCTCGGCCGCCGCGTCGGTCACGGCGGCCTCGACGTCGGCCACCAGGTGCCCGGGGCAGTGGACGACCACCTCGTCGTGCAGGAACAGCACCAGGTGCGGGCGGTCGGTGAGCGGCCCCTCTCCCAGCAGCCACAACCGGTTGCGCAGCCGCGCCAGCCAGGCCAGCGCCCACTCCGCCGCCGTGCCCTGCACGACGAAGTTGCGGGTGAAGCGCCCCCAGGCGCGCCGGTCACGGGTCTCGGCGTCGACGTCGCGGGGCCGGTCCTCCGTGTCCTGGGTCCACGACCCGGCCGGCACGGGCGACCCGCGGCCCAGCAGCGTGCGGACCACCTCGCCGCGCTCGCCGGCGCGGGCGGCGTCCTCGACGCAGCCGACCGCCGCGGGGTAGGCGCGGGTCATGCGGGCGATCATGCGGCCGCTCTCGCCGCGGGTGCCGCCGTACATCGCGCCGAGCATGCCCAGCTTGGCCTCCGACCGGGTGGCCACGGCCCCGCTGCGCACCATCCCCTCGTACAGGTCGGTGCCCCGGCCCGCGTCGGCCATGGCCAGGTCGTGGCTGAGCCCGGCCAGCACCCGCGGCTCGAGCTGGGCGGCGTCGGCCACCACCAGGCGCCAGCCGTCGTCGGCCACCACCGCGGGACGCAGCGGGGCGGGGATGGTCAGCGCGCCCCCGCCGCGCGAGGCCCAGCGGCCCGTGACCACCCCGCCCGGGACGTACTCCGGCCGGAACCGGCCCGCCTCGACCCAGGTGTCCAGCCAGTGCCAGCCGTTGGTGCTCAGCAGCCGGGCCAGCTTCTTGTACTCCAGCAGCACCGGGACACCCGGGTGGTCGAGCCGTTCCAGGGTCCACGACCGGGTGTCGGGCACCTCCAGACCGGCCGCCCGCAGCGCCGGCAGCAGCGACCCGGGGGAGTCGGGGTTGAGCGCCGGGGCGTCGAAGGCCCCCCGCAGCTGCTGCAGCAGGCGCTCCAGGGTGGCCGGACGCCGTCCCGTGGCCGGGCGCGGGCCCAGCAGCTGCTCGAGGACCTGACGGTGGACGTCCGCGCGCCACGGCAGCCCCGCGTGGGTCAGCTCGGCGGCCACGAGCGCCCCGGACGACTCCGCGGTGAGCAGCAGCCCCAGCCGGGCGCGGTGCTCCGAGCCGGTCAGCGCGTGCTGCTGGCGCACGTGCTCGGCGAGGGCGTCCAGCCCGGCCACCTCGTGGCCGTCGAACAGCGCCCCCACGCTCGCGGTGACGGGCTCCAGCCGGTCCCACGCGGCGGCGTCCTCGTCCGCGGGGCCCAGCCGGCACAGCGGCGAGCGGCGCAGGACGTCGTGCTGCAGCCGCAGGTCGGCGCAGCGTTCCACCCGCACGCCGGCCTGCAGCAGCTCCGGGTACCAGCGGGCCGTGTCGTCCCAGGTCCAGCGGGGCCGGTCGGCCTCGTGCGTGCGGACGAACGCGGGCAGGTCGTCGGCCGGCAGCGCGGTGGTGCCCACGACCTCGGGGCCGCGCAGCTCGACGGCCTCGACCACGTCGTCGACGCGGCGCAGCAGCACCTGGCGGACGCCGGTCGTCGTGCCCTGCCCGTCCGTCACGGCCCCATCCTGGGGCCCCGACCCGACAGCCGGCCGGTCGACGACGCCTTGATCCACGTCCTCGTCGACGGTTCCGGGCGATGTCGCGTCGACAGCGTCTTGATCCACGTGGTCGTCGACGGTTCCGGGCCGTGGGCCGTGGGTCTCGAACGGCCGGGGTCGTCGCGTCAGGCGGTCGAGGTCACCGTGTCCCAGACCTGGTAGACGCCCAGGGCGACGAACAGCAGGGCCGTGAAACCGAGCGCCAGGTTGGTGTGCAGCCTGTTGGCCCACTCCTTCGGCACGCGTGAGCCGTTGAGCAGCCCAAGCAGCGTCACGGCCAGGAACGGCATGAACAGCGCGCCCAGGACGCCGTAGACCAGGATCAGCCCGATCGGCTGGTCCAGCAGCAGCAGGAGCATCGGCGGGAAGGTCAGCCACAGCAGGTAGAACCGGAAGTAGGTCCCGCCGACCCGGGTCTTGGGGGAGTCGGACCCGTCGCCGCGGACGTTGCCCCAGAAGTCCGCGAACATCAGCGAGACGCCGTTCCACACCCCGATGAGCGAGCTGAACGCGGCCGCCCAGAACCCGACCAGGAACGCCGTGCCGATGACGTCGCCGTAACGCTCGTCCAGCACGGCCGACAGGTCGACCAGCCCCGCGTCGCCCGCGCTCAGCGCGACCCCGGCGGCGGCCACGACCTCGGCCCCGACGATCAGCATGGCCACGACGAAGATGCCGGTCAGGACGTAGGCGGTCGTGTTGTCGATCCGCATGACGCGCATGAACCGCGGCGTCACCCAGCCCTTCTCGCGCAGCCAGTAGCCGTAGGCCGCGAGCGTGATGGTGCCGCCCACGCCGCCGGCCAGGGCCAGGGTGTAGAACAGCCCGTCCTCGGGCAGCACCGGCACCAGGCCACGGAACATGTCCGGGATGTTGGGCACGGCGATGACGGCCAGCCCGACGACGGTGACGAACATCAGCCCGACCAGCGCCGCGGTGATCTTCTCGAACGTGGCGTAGCGGTTGAACCACACCATGACGAAGCCGCACAGGCCCATGAGCACGGCCCACACCGACAGCGGCAGCTGCGGGAACAGCGTGGCCAGGGGCAGCGCGGTCGACGACATCGCGGTGGCGCCGTAGACGAAGCCCCACACCATCACGTACGGGCCGAAGTACCAGGTCGTCCACCGGCCCAGCGAGCGCCAGCCCTGGAAGATGGTCAGCCCCGTGGCCAGGGTGAACCGGCCGGCGCCCTCGACCAGCACGATCTTGAGGACGACGCCCAGGAGGACGGCCCACAGCAGGCCGTAGCCGTACCGGGACCCCGCGACGAGGGTGGCGACCATGTCGGGGGCGCCGACGCCGGTGGCCGCGACCACCAGGCCGGGTCCGACCAGCTTCCAGCGCGGTCGCTCCTCGACCCCGGCGGCCGTGGCCCCCGCCGTCGTCGTGCCGTCCTGGTCCTCGCTCATCCCGGGCCCCTCCTCGCGCACCGACCGCAGGGCCGCACCGCCCCTGGCCCGGGAGTCTGCCAGCGGGCCCGCGCCGGGTCCGGGACCCGCGGTCGGTCGGCGCGGGCTCAGTCCGGCCCGGCGAACGCCCGCAGCTCGATCCGGCCGTAGCGGGCCATCGGGTGCGCGGCGGCGACGGCGACCGCCTCGTGCGGGTCGGCGCACTCCAGCACGTCGAAACCCAGGATCGGGCCGCTGACCGTGGCGGTCGTCACCAGCGTCCGCCCGTCTCGGACCCGGACCGTGGTGGCGCCCGCGGCGGGCTCGAGCACCTCGCCGAGCAGGCGCCGGCCCGCCGCGTCGTGGTCCGCGACCCAGGTGTCCACGTCGGGGCCGGGAGCGGGGTCGGTGTCGGGGTGGTCGTCCTCGGCCACGAACATCATGAAGCGCACGGGTCCTCCTGCGTCGGTCGTGATGGCTGGGACCGCCCGGCGGGGCAGGACTCATCGGTGCGGCCGCTGGGCCGATCGGACCACACCGGGACCTTGGTCCCTTGCGCCGGCCCGCGACGGCTCAGGTCCCCCGGCCTCGGTGCCGACCCGGTCCGGGGCGGGCCCGACCGACGGGCCCCGTGGTGAGAGGTGCGTGCGCAGATGTCGTCCAGGTTCCGGCGGGTCACGGTGAGTAGCAGGCTGCTGGTCCTGGTCGTGGTGACGGTCATCGGCATGGCGATGGTCGCCGTGATCGGTGCCGCCCAGGTGCGCAGCACCATCGAGCGCGAGCAGCAGGAGCAGGCCCGTTCGGCGGTCGAGACGGCGCTGGGGGTGGTCGCGTACTTCGGGGCCCAGGAGACGAGCGGGACGCTGACCCGGGCGCAGGCGCAGGAGGGGGCCCAGGACGCGCTGCGCGAGCTGCGCTACGCCGGCGAGGAGTACTTCTGGATCAACGACATGACCCCCGCGATGGTCATGCACCCGGTCAAGCCCGAGCTGGACGGCACCGACCTGAGCGAGAACGAGGACCCGAACGGCCTGCGGCTCTTCGTCGAGATGGTCGAGGTGGTCGAGGCCGACGGCGCCGGGTTCGTCGCCTACATGTGGCCCAAGCCGGGCGAGGAGGACCCGCAGCCCAAGATCAGCTACGTCGCGGGCTACGAGCCCTGGGGCTGGGTGGTGGGCTCCGGGGTCTACGTCGCCGACCTGGACGGCGCGTTCCGCGCCGAGCTGCTGGTGCTGCTGCTCTGGTCGACCCCGGTGGTGCTGGTCGCGGTGGGCCTGTGCGTCCTGGTGTCGCGCAGCATCAGCCGGCCGCTGCGCGCCATGACCGAGGTGCTGGCCGACGCCGACCTGGGTCGACGCGTGGCGGCCCCGGGGGCCGAGGGGTCGGCCAACGAGCTGGACCGGCTGGCGGTCTCCGTCGACCGCTGCCTGGCCAAGGTGGCCGCCGTGGTCGCCGGGGTGACGGCGGCGTCGGAGCGGCTGGGCGAGGCGGCCGCCGGCCTGTCCGGGACCAGCCGGCAGATCGCCGACACGGCCGAGCGCTCGACCGCGCAGACCCACGGCGTCACCTCCGCGGCGGAGGAGGTCAGCACCGGGATGGACACCGTGGCGGCCGGGGCCGAGCAGATGGGGGCCTCGATCCGCGAGATCGCCCACAACGCCACCGAGGCGGCCCGGGTCGCCTCCACCGCCGTCGAGGCCGCGGAGAGCGCCAACGGCACCGTGTCGCGGCTGGGGGAGTCCTCGGTCGAGATCGGCAACGTCGTCAAGGTGATCACCGCCATCGCCGCGCAGACCAACCTGCTGGCCCTCAACGCCACCATCGAGGCCGCCCGGGCCGGGGAGGCCGGCCGCGGCTTCGCCGTCGTGGCCAGCGAGGTCAAGGAGCTGGCCCAGGAGACCGCCAAGGCCACCGAGGACATCACGCGCCGGATCGAGGCCATCCAGGGCGACACGGTCGGGGCGGCCGACGCGCTGGGGACGGGTACGGGGATCATCTCCGACATCAACAGCTACCAGACCACCATCGCCTCGGCGGTGGAGGAGCAGACCGCGACCACCGGCGAGATGAGCCGCGCGATCAACGACGCCGCCGCCAGCGGCCGGGCCATCGCCGGCCTGGTGGCCGAGGCGGCCCGGGGCTCGGCCGAGACCCGTGACGGGGTCGACCACGTGCAGGCGGCGGCCGACGAGATCGTGGCCACGGCGCAGGAGCTGCAGCAGTCGGTGGCCGGCTTCCGGCGCTGATCCGCGGCGGCCCGTCAGCCGATGCCGCCCAGGCCCTGGCCGAGGACCGTCGCGCCGATCAGCAGGAGCACGACGGCGCTGATGGCGCCGGCGTGGCGCAGCAGCAGGTCCCGGAGCCCGTCCAGGGCCCGGCGGCCGGCGCGGCCGCCCACCAGGTCGACGGCGACCACCCCCAGCACGGTGGTGGACGCCAGCACGACGAACAGGGCCGCCGGGACGAGCACGCCGCCCCCGGTCAGGGCGGCCTGCCCCACCGTGCTGACCGAGGCCAGCGCGAAGGCCACGTTCTTGGGGTTGAGGGCGGCCAGGGCGAGCGCCGTGGCCAGGGCCCGCGACGGCGGGGCGCCCGTCAGGCCGGCCGCCCAGCCCGGCGCCGCCGACGGTCCGCCCGGCAGCCGGGCCAGCTTTCGCACCCCCAGCGCCAGCAGCGCCGTGCCGAGCGCCACCCGGGCCCACGACGCCCGGAGCCCGGCCTCACCGTCCTCGCTGCCGACCAGCTCGCCGACCCCGACCGCGACCGCGGTCAGCATCGACAGCCCGACCACCCAGCCGAGCGCGAAGGCCAGGCCGGGGGCACGGCCCCGCGGGCCGCCGACCACGAGCGTCACCGCGACGAGCGGGAAGGGGCTCAGCGCGATGCCGGCCGCGGCCGGGAGCAGCGAGCCCACCTGGTCCAGCACCGACGTCGCTCCTGACGGTCGAGGTCCTCCGGGCCAGCGTCCTCCTGCCTCGCCGTCCTGTCACGGCCCGGGCGGGTCGGGGCGCCCGGGCGCCCCGGGCTACCGTCACCGCGTGCCCCAGACCGTCGCGCCGGACCCCGCCCACCCGACCCTGCCCGCGAGCCCGCCCTCGGAGCAGGGGGTGGACGCCCGCGGCGTGACGGCGTTCCTCGACGCCGTGGAGCAGCTGCCCGACGTGCAGCTGCACGGCCTGGTCGTCGTCCGGCACGGCCACGTGGTCGCCCGCGGTGCGTGGGCGCCCTACCGCGTCGACACCGTGGGCCGGGTCTACTCCGTCAGCAAGGCGTTCACGACCACGGCGCTGGGCCTGGCCGTGGCCGAGGGGCTGCTCGGCCTGGACGACCGGGTGCTGTCGCACCTGCCCGAGCTCGACGCCGAGGTCACCGACCCGCGCAGCCGGGCCCTGACGCTGCGCCACCTGGGCAGCATGGCCGCCGGTCACCTGACCGACGCGCTGGACCCGGCCCTGGCCGTCGACCCGACCGACCTGGTGCGCGGGTTCCTGCGGCTGCCGCCCGAGCGGGAGCCCGGCACGCACTTCGCCTACAGCCAGCCGTGCACCTACACCCTGGCCACGGTCCTGCAGCGCGTCACCGGGCAGCGGCTCGTGGACTACCTGCGCCCGCGCCTGCTCGACCCGCTGGGCGTCGGCCCGGTGGCCTGGCAGCAGGACCCGCCGGGGCGCGACGTCGGCTACTCCGGCCTGCACACCGGGGCGGACGCCGTCGCGAGCCTGGCCCAGCTGTACCTGCAGCGGGGCCGCTGGGAGCAGCAGCAGCTGCTGCCCGGGGCGTGGGTGGAGGAGGCGTCGCGGGTGCAGGTCGGCACGCCCGACGAGGACGACCCGGACTGGCGGCTGGGCTACGGCCTGCAGCTGTGGCGCTCCCGGCACGGCTACCGCGCCGACGGCGCCTACGGCCAGCTCGGGCTCGTGCTGCCGCAGCAGGACGCCGTCGTCGCCCTGACCTCGGAGTGCGCGTCGGTCCAGCCGCTGCTCGAGGCCGTCTGGGAGCACCTGCTGCCGGCGCTGTCCGACGGTGCGCAGGGGGCCGGTGACGCCGATGCGGAGCTGGTTCGCCGTCTGGCCGGGCTCCGGCTGCCCGAGGTCGACGCCGGTCCCGGGCCGGCGGACCCCGCGCGCTGGGACGGGGCGCGGCTGCCGGCCGCCCCCGGCAGCTCGCCGGAGACGCCGGCGCCGACGTCTGTGCGGGTCCGCCGCGCGGACGGGCGCTGGGAGCTGTCGCTGGCCCACGGCGAGCAGGTCCTCGTCGCGCCCCTGGCCGGGGCCGGCTGGCTGACGGACGACGCGCCCGTCACCGACCCCGACGGTGGCGAGGTCGCCCGGGTGCCCGTCGCGACCAGCGGCGGGTGGACGGCCGACGGTGACCTGGCGGTCGACGTGGCGTTCCTGCAGACCCCCCACCGGCTGCGGCTGCACGCCCGGGCGGGGGCGGACGAGGTCGACGTCCGGTGGGTGAGCGCACCGCTGTGGGCGCCGCAGCTGTCCGACCTGGCCGCGCCCGGGGACCTCACCCCCTGACGACGCCGCCCGGGTCAGGAGTCGCGGGCCTCCACGGCCGTGTCCGGGTTGTCGCTGAACACGCCGTCGACGCCGAGGGAGAAGAACAGGTCGTACTCGGCGAACGCGTCGCCGTAGGCGGCCGGGTCGGTGCCGACGCGCAGCTCGGCGGGCAGGAACGTGTTCTCGTTGCGGAACGTGTACGGCACGACCCGCAGGCCGCGGGCGTGGGCCCGGTCGACCAGGTCGGTGGGGGCGGCGAGGGTGCCGTCGGCGGCGCGGGGCACGATCCGGTTCTTGTCCGGGCCGATCCAGTCCGCGTAGCGGGCCACGCCGCGCAGGCCCTGGTCGGTCAGCAGGTCGGCGTAGGTCTCGGTCCGGCCCGCGGCCACGTAGTCGTACGGGGCGCCGCTGCCGGCGACCAGCTGCACCAGCGGCACCCGGGTCATCCGGTCCAGCTCGCGCAGGTTGGTGACCTCGAAGGACTGCACGACGACGGGGGCCCCGGGCGTGCGCAGCCCGGCCGCGTCCAGCGACCGCACCAGCGGCTCCTCCAGCGACAGGCCGATGGAGTCGAAGTACGTCGGGTGCTTGGTCTCGGGCGCGACCCCGATCCGGCGACCCGTGCGCGCGGACTCCGCCGCCGCCAGCTGGAGCACCTCGTCGAAGGTGGGCACCTGGTAGCGGCCGTCGTAGAGGGTGTTGCGCTGCCGGATCGCGGGGATCCGCTCGACGGCCCGCAGGGTCCGCAGCTCGGCCAGGGTGAAGTCCTCGGTGAACCAGCCGGTGTAGCTGACGCCGTCCACCACCTTGGTGGTGCGGCGGTCCGCGAACTCCGGCTTGGTCGCGACGTCGGTGGTGCCGGAGATCTCGTTCTCGTGCCGCGCGACCAGGACGCCGTCGCTGGTGGGCACCAGGTCCGGCTCGATGAAGTCCGCGCCCATGGCGATGGCCAGGCGGTACGCCTCCAGGGTGTGCTCGGGGCGGTACCCGCTGGCCCCGCGGTGGCCGAACACCAGCGGCTCGCCCGCGGTGGCCCGGCCGGGGCCGCTGCCGGTGGTGCCCGCCCCGGCGGGCGAGGACAGGGTCATGGTGGTGGCGACGAGGGCGGCGGCGCCCAGCAGGGCGACGAGGCGGTGGCGGTTGCGCACGGGAGGCACTCCTGGGGCCGGTGACGGCGGACGCCCCAGTCAAGGCCCGTCATGGGCAAACGCACAACGGACGGCGGGTGAACACTCGCCCGACCCGTGGGTCCTCAGCCGATCCGCTCGCGCAGGACGGCCGCGCCGTGGCCGGTCAGGGCCTCGAGCGCGACGCGTCGCCCGCAGGCCGCCAGCAGCAGGTCGACGGCGGGGCCGCTGACCGGGGTCCCGGCCCCCCAGGCGCGGTCCCGATCGGTCGCCACCAGGCGCAGGCCTCGTAGCCGTCCCCGGGGCACGAAGCCGACCGGGCGACCCGTCGTCACGAAGTCCAGGCAGGCCTCGACCGCGCTCGGGGCGGGCTCGTGCGGCAGGCCGAGCGGCCGGCAGACGTCCGCGCCGTGGACGACGACGTCGGTCAGCGGTCCCCGGGCGCCCACGACCGGAGGAACCAGCCGTCGGTCGGCCCGGTCGCGCAGCAGCTGCACGAGCTGCGCGGGGGGCATCTCGGCCACGCGGCCGGCCAGGTCGGTGTTGGCGCGGTGGACGTCACCCCGCGCCCGGACGACCGCGGCGAGCAGCGGGCGGGGCGAGGGGTCGAGCGCGGCGACCAGGTGGCCGACCACGGTCCGGACGGTCCAGCCCGCGCACAGGCTCGCGGCCTGCCACTGCGTCGGGTCGAGGCCGTCGAGCACGTCGGCCAGCCGCCGTCGTTCGACGGCCGCCGCGAGGACCGACGACGCGGCCCGCCCGCTCGCGCTCATGACCCGGGAACGTAGCCCACGGTGCCGGGGTGGGCCAGGGCCGGCCGTCGACGCCTACCGTGGCGGTGGTGAGCCCGCTGACGACCCCGGACGGCCGCTACCTGGTGGTGCGGGGCCGGCTGTGGCGGACCAGCGACCCGTCGCTGCCGTCGGCCGAGCGCGAACGGCTCACCCGTGAGCTGATGGCCGCCCGACGCGACAAGGGGGCGGCCATGAGGGCCGGGGACGACGCCGCGCGGGAGGACGCCCGGTCCCGCGTGGACGCGGCCAAGCGCGCCCTGGGTGAGCGCGGCCCGGTGTGGTGGGACGACGGCGCCCCGGACCTCAACCGGCACCTGGCCCGCACGACGGACTACGCCGACTGGTTCGCCGAGGTCGACCCCGACCGGTCGTGAGCGCGTCGTCGCTCAGGCGGAGCCGCCGTCGCTCAGGCGAAGCCGCCGTTGCTCAGCAGCAGCTGGCCGTTGACCCAGCCGCCCTGCGGGGAGCACAGGAACGTCACCAGGTCCGCGGTGTCCGACGGCAGGCCGATCCGCCCCGACGGGGTCTGCCGCCGCACCGCGGCCTTCACGTCGTCGTCCATCCAGCCCGTGTCGACCGGGCCGGGGTTGACGACGTTGGCCGTGACGCCCAGGTGGGCCAGCTCGTGCGCCGCGGCCAGCACGATGCGGTCCATCGCGCCCTTGCTGGCGCCGTAGGGCAGGTTGCCGACGGTGTGGTCGCTGGTCAGGGCCACGACGCGGCCCGTGCCGGCCGGTGAGGCGAAGCGGCGGCCGTGCTCGCGCACGAGGAGCCAGGTCGCGCGGGTGTTGACGGCGAGGTGCCGGTCGAAGCTCTCGACGGTGGTGTCGAGCAGGCCGGAGTCCACGGACTCGCAGTGGCACATGACCAGCGCGGTCACCGGTCGCCCGAGCCGGTCCTCGACCAGGTCGTACACCGTCGCCGGTGCCGTCGGGTCCGACAGGTCGGCCTCGACGCCGACGGCCTCGGCCCCCCGCTCGGTCAGGTCGGCGGCGATCCGTCCCGTCGCGCCGTCCTCCTCGCCCCACGCCATCCGCCGGTCGTACGGGGTCCAGGAGGTGAACCCGACGTCCCAGCCGGACGAGGCGAGGCCGCGGGCGATGGCGGCGCCGATGCCGACCGTCCGCCCGACCCCGGTGACCAGCGCGACCGGCCGGGAGGGACCGCCGGGTTCGCGGTGACGGACGGGCGCCGTCGCGGGTCGGGCGGCCGTGGGCGGTTCGCTGTCCACGGGCCGAGGGTAGTCAGGCCGGCCCCGACCGGTCGCGCAGCAGCACCGCGAGCGCGTTGGCGGCGACGACCGCGCCGACCGCCAGCCACGACAGCCAGGCCAGCCGCTCCCCGAGCACGACCAGCCCGACCAGGGCCGCCAGCACCGGGTGCACGCTCATGAACAGGCCGAAGAACCGGGCCGGGACCCGTCGCAGCGCGAACAGGTCGACCACCATCGGCACGGCCGAGGCCAGCACGCCCGCGGTGACCGCGAGGGCCAGGGCCGTCGGGGTCGGCGGGTGGTGCAGCAGGACGAGGACGCCGACCGGGACGAAGACGGTCCCCGACACCACGGCGGCGGCGGCGGAGCCGGACGCCCCGGGCACCCGGCGGCCCACCGTGCGGTTGAGCAGGATGTAGCCGGCCCAGCACCCCGCGGCGAGCAGGGCGAGCCCGATGCCGACGTAGTCCGTCGACGGCTGCGGGCGCAGCAGGACGACGACCCCGAGACCGGCCAGGGCGGCGCAGGCCAGGTCGACCCGACGGCGGGAGGCCACCAGTGCGACCGCGAGCGGGCCCAGGAACTCCAGGGTGACGGCCAGGCCCAGCCCGATCCGGTCGACGGCGCTGTAGAGGGTGACGTTCATGGTGCCGAACACCAACGCCAGCAGCAGGACGGGCCACCACTGCGCCCAGGTGAACGAGCGCAGCCGGGGGCGGGTGAGCAGCAGCAGGGTCAGCCCGGCGACCCACTGCCGGACCGCGACCACCCCGACGGGGGTGATGGTCCCGAACGCGTTCGCGCCGGCGGCCGCGCCGAGCTGGTTGGACAGCGCCCCGGTGAGCATCAGGGCCAGGCCGGCCGGGCGCACCCCCTGCGCGGGGGGCGCGGGGGCGAGGGTGGGCGCCGTGGCGGTGGTGGTCATGGGGCGACTGTGCGCCTGGTCGGTCCATCCGCAGAATGCATGGCCGGAGCCATCTATACGCTGTGGTCATGGCTGTGGAGCTGCGTCACCTGCGCTGCCTCGTGGCGGTCGTCGAGGAGGGCACGCTCACCGACGCGGGCATCGCGCTGGGCGTCTCGCAGGCGGCCGTCTCCCGGACCCTGGCCGCCCTGGAGGCCGAGCTGGACGCCACGCTGGTCCGCCGGACCAGCCGCGAGCTGGCGGTGACCGACGTGGGCGCGACGGTCCTGGTCCACGCCCGTCGGGTCCTCGCCGAGGCCGACGTCCTGGTCCGCGAGGCACGGAGCGGCCACGCCACGCTGCGGCTCGGCTACGCCTGGTCCGCGCTCGGTCGGCACACGCTGCCGTTCCAGCGCCGGTGGGCGCAGGTGCGGCCGCAGACGGCGCTGCAGCTGGTCCGTACGCACTCGCCGACCGCCGGCCTGGCCGAGGGCACGTGCCCGTTGTCGGTGGTCCGCACGCAGCCCGACGCGCGGCGCTACGACAGCGTGGTCGTCGGTCTCGAGCGCCGGTTCTGCGCCCTGGCCGCCGACGACCCGTGGGCCCGGCGGCGGTCGATCCGGCTGGCCGAGATCAGCGACCGCACGCTGCTGATCGACGACCGGACGGGCACCACGACCTTGTCGATGTGGGTCGAGGGCGAGCGGCCGGCGACCGAGCCGACCAACGACGTCGACGACTGGCTCACCGTGATCGCCACGGGCCGGGCCGTGGGCGTGACGGCGGAGGCGACGGTGTCCCAGTACCCCCGGCCCGGGGTGGTCTACCGGCCGATCCGTGACGCGGAGCCCATCGCGGTCCGGCTCGCCTGGTGGCGCGGGGAGCGGCACCCGGCCACCGACACCGCCGTCGAGCTCGCGAGCGCCCTGTACCGCGAGGCCTGAACGCCGGCGGTGCGCTCAGAGCAGCAGCGCCCCCAGCAGCAGCACCACCACCAGCCCCGTCAGCCCCTGGACCAGGGTGGCGGCGGTGTGGGCGCGGTAGGCCGTGGTCACCGACATGCCCGAGAACTGCGACACGACCCAGAAGTACGAGTCGTTGACGTGGCTGACCACCATCGCGCCCGCCCCGATCGCCATCACGGCCAGCACCAGCCCGATCGGGACCGGGCCGAGCTCGCCGGTCAGGCCGAGGGTCTCCATCAGCGGGGCGGCGATCGAGGACGTGATGACGATGGCGGCGGTGCTGCTGCCCTGCGCGGTCTTGAGCAGCGCGGCGATGGCGAACAGCACCAGCAGCGACAGCACCCCGCCGACGCTGCTGCCGTCGCCGAGCAGGGCCTGGATCTCGTCGGGGATGGGGCTGGCCCCGATCACGGCCCCGAATGCGCCGCCGGCGCCGGTGATCGTGATGATGACGGCGGCGTCGACGATGCCCTCGCCGACCCAGGTGCCCAGGGCCTCCTCGTCGCGGCTCGGGGGAAGCAGCAGCAGCGCGGCCACCACGCCGAGCAGCAGGGCGACGGCCGGCACCCCGACGAAGGCGACGACGGTGCCGAGCGCGCCGTCGACCAGCGTCGTGTCCTCACCGGTGGGCAGCGCCGCGACCGAGCCGACGGCCATCAGGCCGATGGGCAGCAGGATGGGCGTGAGCGAGCGGCCCAGCGACGGGATGCGCTCGAACTGGGCCTTGTACTCCTCGAACGACTGCTGCGCGTCGGGCAGCGAGGACTCCAGGCCCGCGGTCATCCGCTGCGCCCACAGCAGCCCGGCCGCCGCGGTGACGAGCGAGACCCCCATCCCGAACACGATCACCCAGACCAGCCCGGACGGGCCGATGCCCAGGTTGCCGGCGGCGGCGATCGGTCCCGGGGTCGGGGGGACGAAGGTGTGCGAGGCGTACAGCCCGGTGGCCAGGGCCGTGCCGAGCACGACGGGGTTCTTGCCGGTCCGGCGGGCGATGGACCGCTGCAGGGGCGACAGCACCACGTAGCCGGAGTCGCAGAACACCGGGATCGAGGTGATCCAGCCGATGATCGACATCCCCAGGGCCGGTTGCCGGTCGCCGAGCAGGCGCAGCACGCCGTCGGCCAGGGCCACCGTGGCGCCGGTCCGCTCGAGGACCTTGCCGATGATGGTGCCGAACAGGATCACCAGGCCGATCCCCGCCAGGATGTTGCCGAACCCCTCGGCCACCACGCCGTTGAGGTCCTCGATCGCCGGTCCGTCGGCCCCGCTGAGCTCCCCGACCGCCAGCGCCCCCAGGCCGAAGGTGTAGGTCCCGGCCAGGATCGACAGGAACGGGTGCAGCTTGAGCCGGGCGATGAGCAGCACGATGAGCACGACGCTCACCGCGAGCAGGGCCAGCAGGGACGGGCCGGTCGACGTCATCGTCGGTCCTCTCGGTGGGTGGGCGCAGACCCTCGCACCGTCACGCGGCGGTCGCCCCTTGCCGCGCCGCTGAACGCACGTTTAGGGTGCTGAACGTGAGTTCAGCATCGACGCCGACGCAGGTGGACCTGACGGCCCGGGCCCGCATCCGGGACGCCGCGGTGCTGAGCTTCGCCGTGCACGGGTTCGGCGTGGGGCTGCGGGCGATCGCCAAGGACGCCGGCGTGAGCGCGGCGCTGATCGTCCACCACTTCGGGTCCAAGGACGGGTTGCGCGCCGCCTGCGACGAGCACGTCCTGGCCGCCATCCGCGACGTCAAGACCGAGACGGTCACCGGGGCGACGGTCTCGAGCCTGTTCGCCCAGCTGGTGGCCATGGACGACTACGTGCACCTGGTGGGTTACGCGCTGCGCAGCCTGCAGGCCGGCGGGGACCTGGCCCGGGACTTCGTGGACCACTTCGCCGCCGACGCCGAGGTCTACTGCGCCGCCGGCGTGGCCGCGGGGACGATGGTGCCCAGCCGGGACGAGAAGGCGCGGGCCCGCCACCTGACGGTCATGGGGTTCGGCACCATGCTGCTCGACCTGACGCTCAACCCGCCGCAGGACCCCACGGACCTCAAGGCCGCCCTGCACGGCTACCTCGAGCGCAGCGCCCTGCCGATGGTCGAGCTGTTCACCCACGGCCTGATGACCGACAACACGGTCCTGGACGCCTACCTGCTGTACATCGGCGACCCGCCCGCCGCCGGTTCGTCCGGCGGCCCGCGTGAGCCCTCGCCGCCGACCTCACCCAGCCGGGAGTCCCAGACGTAGAGAGGTCCCCACCATGAGCAGCACCGACCGCAGCACCGACGGACCGGTCATCGACATCCGTTCCCTCACCAAGTCCTTCGGCGCCGTCCGCGCCCTCGACGAGCTCGACCTGCAGGTCGCGCGCGGCGAGGTGCACGGGTTCCTCGGCCCCAACGGCTCGGGCAAGTCCACCACCATCCGCGTCCTGCTGGGCCTGCTGCGCGCCGACGCCGGCAGCGCCCGCCTGCTCGGGGCCGACCCGTGGCGCGACGCCGTGACGTTGCACCGACGCCTGGCCTACGTGCCCGGTGACGTCAACCTGTGGCCGCGGCTGACCGGCGGCGAGGCCATCGACCTGTTCGCGAGCCTGCGCGGCGGCGTCGACAAGGCCCGCAAGGCCCAGCTGCTGGAGCGCTTCGACCTGGACCCGACGCGGCGCACCCGCACGTACTCCAAGGGCAACCGCCAGAAGGTCGCCCTGGTGTCGGCCCTGGCCAGCGACGTCGAGCTGCTGGTGCTCGACGAGCCGACGTCCGGGCTGGACCCGCTCATGGAGCTGGAGTTCCAGCGCTGCGTGAGCGAGGCCGCCGCGCGGGGCACCACGGTGCTGCTCTCCAGCCACATCCTCGCCGAGGTCGAGAAGCTGTGCGACCGCGTAACCATCATCCGGGCCGGCCGCGCCGTGCAGAGCGGCACCCTGGCCGACCTGCGCCACCTGACCCGCAGCACCGTCCGGGTCGTCACCGCCGCCGACGCCACGGCCGTGGCGCGCCTCGACGGCGTGCACGACTTCACGGCCGACGGCGGCAGCCTGCACTTCACGGTGGACGACGTCGCCCTGTCGCGGGTCGTGGCCACCCTGGCCCCCGCGGACATCCGCAGCCTGGTCATCACCCCGCCCACCCTGGAGGAGCTGTTCGTCCACCACTACGGCCGGCCCGACGCCGACGTGACGGCGCACTCGGCCCCGGCCTCCGCGGCGGCCCCCGGTGGTGCGTCGTGAGCACGCTGACGCGCACCCGCCCCGACGCCACCGACCCGGCGACGGTCCCCGGCGGGGGTGCGTTCACCGGCACCGGGCGGCTGCTGCGGTTCGCGCTGTGCCGGGACCGGGTCCGCATCCCGGCCTGGGCGCTGGGCCTGGGCGGCCTGATCGGCTACTTCGCCCTGGTCATCCCGGTCGCCTACCCCGACCAGGCCGCCCTGCAGAGCCGCGCCGCCATCATGGCCGACCCTTCCGGGGCGTTCATGACCGGCCCGGGCTACGGGCTGGCGGACTACACGTTCGGCGTGATGATCGCCAACGAGATGCTCGGCATGCTGGCCGTCGGGACGGCGCTGATGTCGATCTTCCTCGTCACGCGGCACACCCGCGCCGAGGAGGAGTCCGGCCGGGCCGAGCTGGTGCGCGCGTCGGTGGTGGGCCGGCTGGCCCCGCTGACCGCCGCCCTGCTGACGCTGCTGGTGGCCGACCTGGCCGTGGCCGCCGCCGTGGCGGCCGCGCTGCTGGCCAGCGGCCTGGCGGTCGCCGACTCCCTCGCCGTGGCGCTGGCGGCGGCGGTGGTCGGGCTCGTGCTCGGCACGGTGACCGCCGTGACGGCCCAGCTGGGGGAGTCCACCCGCGCCTCGTCCGGGATGGCCGGGGCGGTCCTGGGCCTGGCCTACGTGCTGCGCGGGGTGGGGGACGCGCAGCAGACCGGCGGCAGCCTGCTGTCGTGGCTGTCGCCGATCGGGTGGGCGCAGCAGACCCGTGCCTTCGTGGACCTGCGCTGGTGGCCGTTGCTGCTCGGCGTGCTGCTGTCGGGCCTGCTGGTGGCGGCCGCCTACGCCCTGGTGGGCCGGCGCGACGTCGGGGCCGGGCTGCTGGCGGCGCGCCGCGGGCCGGCCGACGCCCGGCCCGCGCTGCTGAGCCCCGTCGGCCTGGGCTGGCGGCTGGAACGGACCTCCGTGCTGTGGTGGTCGGTCGGCCTCGGGGTGTTCGGGCTGCTGACCGGGTCGCTGGCCCAGGGCGTGGTCGACAGCTTCGAGTCCCAGCCGCAGCTCGCCCAGGTCTTCGGCGAGCAGGGCGGCGGCGACGTGCTCCTGGCGACCATGTCGGCCTTCCTCGGGTTCTTCGCCATGGCGGTGGCGGTGTACGCGGTCGTGTCCACCAACCGGCTGCGGTGCGAGGAGACCGAGGGTCGCACCGGGGCCGTGCTGGCCACCGGCGTCGGCCGCGCGTCCTGGCTCGGGGCCTCCGTCGTCGTGACGACCGTCGGCGCGGTCGTGCTCCTGCTGGTGAGCGGGCTGACGCTGGGGGTCGGTACCGCCGTGTCGGTGGGCGACGCGGCGCTGGTGGCGGAGCTCGGCCTGGCGGCGGCGGCCTACCTGCCCCTCGTGCTGTGCTTCGTGGGCCTGGCCGCCCTGGGCTACGGCCTGCGCGCCGG
Source organism: Jannaschia sp. R86511 (assembly GCF_042466345.1). Lineage (NCBI taxonomy): Bacteria > Pseudomonadati > Pseudomonadota > Alphaproteobacteria > Rhodobacterales > Roseobacteraceae > Jannaschia > Jannaschia sp. R86511. The sequence goes on along the minus strand of NZ_JAXHCD010000001.1, from coordinate 4,328,526 downwards.
GACGTGGTGGGTGTGGCTGCTGCTCGTCGTGTCCGTCCTGCTCGGCCTGTACGGACCCGTCCTGGGCCTGCCCGACGTCGTGCTCGACGTCTCACCGTTCGGCCTGGTGCCGGCCGTGCCCGCCGAACCGCTGCGGGCGGCGCCGCTGCTGGGCATGGCCGCGGTGGCGGCGGGGCTGCTCGCGGTCGCTGCAACGGCGTTCCGGCGGCGTGACCTGACGGCCTGAGCCGACGCGTCGGGCCGGGTCAGACCCGGGGGCCCGCGGCGCCGGTCGACTGCCGCTGCACCCGGGCCAGCAGGTCCTCGACCGGCTGCGGGCGACCGATGTGGAACCCCTGGGCGAGGTCGACGCCGAGCGAGCGCACCGCGGCCATGACCTCGGCGTCGGCCACGTACTCGGCGATGGTCTGCTTGCCCAGGCCGTGGGCGATGTCGACCACGGAGCTGACGATCAGCCGGTCGGTGGGGTTGTCGGCGCAGCCGAGGACGAACTCCCCGTCGATCTTGATGTAGTCGAACAGCAGGTGCTTGAGGTAGTAGAAGGACCCGAAGCCCGCCCCGAAGTCGTCGAGGGCGAACCGGCAGCCCAGCGCCTGGATCCGCTCGGCGAACAGCCGGGCCGTCTGGATGTCGGCCACCGCGGCGGTCTCGGTGATCTCGAACACCAGACCGTGCGGGTCCACGGCGCCGTCGCGGACCAGCTGCTCGATGCCGTCGCCGACCCGGCCGCTGCCCACGCTGTGCCCCGACAGGTTGACCTCGACGCAGAAGCCCGGGTCGACGGCCTGCAGCCGGGCGAGCACCCCGACGGCCCGTTCGGCCATCAGCAGGTCGATGTCGCGGATCAGGTCGCTGCGCTCGGCGATGTACAGGAAGTGCCCCGGCGGCACGAGCCCGCCGTCCTCGTCGACCAGGCGGATCAGCAGCTCGGCGCCCGTCACCCGGCCGGTGGCCAGGTCGAGCACGGGCTGGGCGAGGGCCACGAACCGGTCGTCGTGCAGCGCGTGGTGGATCCGCTCCGTCCAGGCGATGCGCGCCCCGGTCCGGGGGACGCTGAACAGGCTGGAGTCGTGCACGACGAACTGGTCGCGGCCGGCGTCCTTGGCGTCGTACATGACCATGTCGGCCATGCTCACCAGCTCGCCGGGGGTCAGCAGGTCGTCCTGGACGAGCACGACCCCCACGCTCGCGGTCACCCCGCGCGGTCGGTCGCCACCCAGCAGCATCACCTCCTCGCGGATCAGGGCGACCACGTCACGGGCCACCACCTCCGCGCCCTCGCGGTCCTCCTCGGGCAGGAGCAGGGCGAACTCGTCACCGCCGAAGCGGGCCACGACGTCGACGGCGCGCAGCCGGTTGCGCAGCAGCGCGGCCACGTTCTTGATGACCAGGTCGCCCGTGGCGTGCCCCAGGGTGTCGTTGACCTGCTTGAAGTCGTCCAGGTCGAGCATGAGCAGGGCCCCGGTGGCCCCGTGGCGGCGGCACCGGTCCAGGTGCGACTCCAGCTCGGCGTCGAACCGGCGCCGGTTGGCCAGCCCCGTCAGCGGGTCCTTGTCCGCCAGGTCGGCCAGCCGCTGCTCGTAGCGGGTGCGCTCGGACACGTCGACCATGGTCCAGCAACGAGCGGCCCTCGGTGCCGTCCAGGTCCAGCGCCGCGGCGCTCAGGGACACGTCGGCCGGTTGCTGGTCGGGGACCGTCACCTGCGTCTCGACGGCCAGGCGGGGGTCGCCGTCGTCCGCCAGCATCGACCGCAGCGCGGTCTCCACCCCGGCCAGGTCGAACGGCAGCGTCTCCAGGTTCCGGCCCACGAGCCGGTCCGCCGGCAGCCCGACCAGGCGGGACAGCGCCGGGTTGACCCGGTCCACGCGACCGTTCGGCGTGACGATCATGGTCGCGTGGGGCGCCTCGTCGAACAGCCGGGCGAAGCGCTCCACCGCGCGGCGCAGCGACTGCTCGCGGGCGCGGACCTCGGTGATGTCGTGCGCCACGACCAGCGCCTCCGGCCCGTCCGGGTGCTCCAGCGGGACCACGTCGACGTGCAGCAGGTTCCCGGACCCACCGACCAGCTCGGCCGAGCCGGCTCGGCCCGCCAGCGCGCCGCGGTACAGCCGGTCCAACGTCGCCTCCGTCCCCGGGGTCGCGGTCTCGGACAGCGTCCGGCCCACGACGGGGTCCGGTCGCCGGGCCGCCTCCTCGCCGACGGCGACCCGGTAGGTCAGGTCGGGGCCGACGACGGCCACGGTGACCCGGGGGAGCAGCCCGACCAGGGAGCGCCACCGGTCGGTCGCGGTCTGCAGCCGGTGCCGGGCCGCCTCCTGCTCGCTGATGTCGGTGGCCACCCGGGTCCACCCCGCCTGGCGGCCGTCGGCCCCCGGCAGCGGCGTGACGGACTCGATCACCGGCACGGTGCTGCCGTCGCTGCGCCGGTAGCGCGTCTCCCGGGTGCGGGGCCCGCCGACCGGGGTCGACCCGTCGTGCGGTGCGTGGTCGTCGGTCAGTCCCACCGTCCCGGCGTCCCGGCCCAGGACGTCCGCCGCGGCCAGGCCGAGCATGCGCTCCGCGCCGGCGCTGAACAGCGTCACCCGCCCGTCCAGGTCCGTCACCACGACCGCGTGCTCCGTGGCCGCGGCCAGCACCGAGGCCAGCTGGGCCGACGTGCGCCGCTGGGTGGCGACGGACTCGCGGAGCTGCTCCACGGCACGCTGGAGCAGGGGGCACACGACCAGGACGAGCAGCAGGTACGCCAGCGCGCGGCGCCACTCGCTGAGGGGGTACGTCGGCGGCCCGACCAGGACCAGCGGGAGGACGAAGAACAGCGCCGCGCCCACCCCGCTCAGCAGCAGCTGCGTCCGGGTGCCCTGCAGGACGAACCACAGGACAGGCAGCATGACCAGCGGGGAGAGGCCCCACGACTCCCCGCCCCCGACGTACTCCACCAGCCCCACGACGAGCAGGAACATCAATGGCGGCACGGCCACGAACGGGTGGTCGGCCGGCAGCCGCACCGTGAGCAGGGCCAGCAGGGCGGTGCCCAGGCCGGCGGCGACCGCGGCCGCGGTCTGCACCGGTGCGGGGGAGCCCTGGTAGGGCGGCAGGGCCAGCGTCGCCAGCGAGACCACCGCCACCGCCAGGAACGGCAGGATGGTGCGGTTCCGCTGCGCTGCGGTGAAGTCCATGGCTCGCCCCCGGTCGGGTTCTTCCCCCGGGGGCCGACAGTACGGCGGCAGCCGGGCCCCGGCTAGGAGCTGCGCGGGTCGGGTGCCAGCAGGGCGACCGTGGTCCGGTCCGGGACGCCGTCGTAGTACTGCGCCAGGACGGCCCGGAACCTGGGCTCGTCGGGGTCGGCCAGGTCGAACATCGTCATCGACGAGCGCAGCTTGAGGGCGTCGACGTCGCCCAGCACGGCCACCGCGTCGTCGCCCGGCCGGGCGAGCAACGCGTCCGCGCAGGCCAGCAGGCGTGGGCCCAGCACCGGGTGGGCCAGGTAGGCCCTCGCCTCGGTCAGGTCGGCGACGGCGTAGCGCCGGGCGGTGGCGCTGCGACCGAGGCCGGCCGGCTGCGGCAGCACGAACCACATCCAGTGGCTGCGCTTGCGGCCGTCGCGCAGCTCGGCCAGCGCGGCGTCGTAGGTGCCGCCGGCGTCCTGCGCCTGCACGAAGCGGTCGAGGTCCGTCACGGTCCCGGCACCCCGGTCAGGCCGCCCACGTCGTCGAACACCCCGGCCGGGGTCGGCAGCGTGGCCAGCCGGTCCAGCGGCCAGATCCGCAGCACCGCCCGGCCGACCACGTTGTCCAGGGGCACGAAGCCGTCGCCCTGCTCGTCGAGCTGGGCGCGCGAGTCGGCGGACACCGAACGGTGGTCACCCATCACCCACAGCCGGTCGGCCGGCACCTCGACGTCGAACTCCGTCAGGCTCGGCCGCTCCCCGGGGAACAGGTACGGCTCGTCCAGCGGCACCCCGTTGACCAGCACCCGGCCCTGCGCGTCGCAGCACTCGACCGTGTCCCCGGGCAGGCCGACGACGCGCTTGACCAGGTGGCTGCCGCTGTCCGCGGGCAGCAGCCCGACGAAGGTGCCCACCCGCTGCCACACGGAGGGCTGGTCCACGACCGGGGCCAACCAGCCGCCGGGGTCCAGGAACACCACGACGTCACCCCGCTCGACCGACAGCGGCCCCGGCTCGAGCTTGCTCACCAGGACCCGGTCCTGGACCAGCAGCGTGTCCTCCATGGACGGCGACGGGATCGAGAACGCCTGCACCAGGAAGGTCCGCACCAGGACGGCCACCAGCAGCGCGACCGCCACGGTGGCCACCAGCTCCAGGGCCTCCCGCCGCAGCCGGGAGCGGCGCCGGGGTGCGTCCGGGGCGGGTCCTGCCACCTCGTCGGTCACGGCGTCCCCCTCGTCACGTCGGCCGTCTGCCGGGCGCACCGTACCCGGGCCCGCTGGGAGTTCCGAGCCGGCCCTTGACATCCAACGACGACTATTAGTTACTCCGCACATGACTTCTTCGCCGTCGCTGGCCCGCCGGACCCTGCTGACCTCGGCCGCCGCGGCGGCCGGCCCCTCGGTCGTCGGGGGCTCGACCACCCCCGCGGTGGCCGCGTCGACCGCCGACCCCGGGGCCGGGACCCGGCCCGGTCGGGCCGCCACCACGCAGACCCCGGACCGGGTGCTGCGGGGGATGCTCCGCGAGGTCGACCCGGACCGCATCGAGGCGACCGTGGTGGCGCTCGCGGCGTTCGGCACCCGGCACACCCTGTCCAGCCAGACCGACCCGGTGCGCGGCATCGGCGCGTCGCGCGACTGGATCCACGCGCGGATGCAGGAGATCGCCGCGACCTCCGGCGGGCGGATGACCGTCGAGCTGCAGTCCTACGTGCAGCAGCCCGCATCGCGCATCCCCGTGGCCACCACCATCACCAACGTCGTGGCGACCCTGCGCGGCTCGGTCAGCCCGGAGCGCGTCTACGTGGTGTCCGGGCACTACGACTCCCGGGCCACCGACGTGGACGACTTCACCAGCGACGCCCCCGGGGCCGACGACGACGCCTCGGGGGTGGCGGCCGTGATGGAGATGGCCCGTCTGATGGCCACCCGTGAGCCCGAGGCCACGATCGTGTTCGCCGCGGTGGCCGGTGAGGAGCAGGGGCTCTACGGCGCCCGGTACATGGCCACGCAGCTGCGGGCGGCCGGCGCCGACGTCCAGGCCATGTTCACCAACGACATCATCGGCAGCGGCACGGGCGACAGCGGTGAGCCGGACCCGCGCACCGTCCGCCTGTTCGCCGAGGGGGTCCCGACGTCGGAGACGACGCAGCAGGCGAACCGCCGGCGGTCGGTGGGCGGCGAGAACGACTCCCCGACCCGCCAGCTGGCCCGCTTCGTCGAGGACGTGGCCCAGCGCCCGGCGACGCCGATGGACGTGCGCGTGATCTACCGCCGCGACCGGTACCTGCGCGGCGGCGACCACATCCCGTTCCTCGAGCAGGGCTACCCCGCCGTGCGGTTCACCGAGCCCGAGGAGGACTTCGACCACCAGCACCAGGACGTGCGGGTCGAGGACGGGGTGCAGATCGGCGACCTGCCCGAGTTCTGCGAGTGGGACTACATCGCCGACGTCACCCGGGTGAACGCCGCGGCGCTGTGGACGCTGGCCACCGCGCCGGGCACGCCGCGCGGGGTCCGGCTGCTGACCAACCGGCTGACCAACGAGACCGACATCGTCTGGACCCGCGGCACCGACCCCGACCTGGCCGGCTACGAGGTGGTGTGGCGCGAGACCACCGAACCGCGGTGGACGAACCTGGTGCCCGTCGGCGACGTCACGGCCGTCACCCTCGACATCTCCAAGGACAACGTGTTCCTTGGCGTGCGCGCGGTCGACCGGGACGGTCACGCGAGCCCGGTGGCGTTCCCGGCCTGACACCGGGAGCAGTCGCCCCGGCGGGCCCTCCTCGCCGGGTGGGCCCGGTCCCCGGGGCGGGGGTGGTCGGCGGCGCGCCGGGGGTCGATATCGTTATCGGAGCGGATGAGCGACGGCCGTCGCCACCGCACGACCACGCCGACGTGGGGACCGGTCCCGCGCGCCACCGAGGAGCAGACCTGTGCCGAGCGTCCAGCTGACCATCGCCCGCGACTTCACCGTCGGCCCCGTGCCGCCCCGCCTGTTCGGCTCGTTCGTCGAGCACATGGGCCGGTGCGTCTACACGGGCCTCTACGAGCCCGGGCACCCGAGCGCGGACGCGGACGGGCTCCGTCAGGACGTGCTCGACCTGGTCCGCGAGGTCGGGCCCACCGTGGTCCGCTACCCGGGAGGCAACTTCGTGTCGGGTCACGACTGGGAGGACTTCGTCGGCCCGCGCGAGGACCGGCCCCGTCGTCTCGACCTGGCATGGCGCACCATCGAGACCAACGAGTTCGGCCTGTCGGAGTTCGTCCGCTGGGCGCGCAAGGCCGACGTCGAGCCGATGATGGCCGTCAACCTGGGCACCCGCGGGGTGCGTGAGGCCCTGGAGCTGCTCGAGTACGCCAACCACCCCGGCGGCACGAGGATGTCGGACCTGCGCCGCGCCCACGGCGACGCCGACCCGTTCGGCATCAGGCTGTGGTGCCTGGGCAACGAGATGGACGGTCCCTGGCAGGTCGGGCACAAGACCGCGCACGAGTACGGCCGCCTCGCCGCGGAGACGGCCCGCGCCATGCGGCTGGTCGACCCGTCGATCGAGCTGGTCGCCTGCGGCAGCTCCGGGCGGGGGATGGCGACGTTCGGCGAGTGGGAGCGCGTCGTGCTGGAGGAGACCTACGACGTGGTCGACCACGTCTCCGCCCACGCCTACTACGAGGAGCACGAGGGCCCGACGGGGCTGGCCGACTTCCTGGCGTGCTCGGCCGACATGGACGCGTTCATCGACGACGTCGTGGCCACGGCCGACGCGGTCAAGGCCCGCGGGCGCCACAGCAAGCAGATGACGATCTCGTTCGACGAGTGGAACGTCTGGTACCTGAGCCGGCACCAGCAAACCGACATCGCCCAGGGCCGCAGCGGCTGGGACGTCGCCCCCCGGGTGATCGAGGACGAGTACTCCGTCACCGACGCCGTGGTCGTGGGGACGCTGCTGAACTCCCTGCTGCGCCACGCCGACCGCGTCGCCATCGGCTGCCAGGCGCAGCTGGTCAACGTCATCGGGCTGCTGCGCAGCGAGCCCGGCGGGCCGGCCTGGAAGCAGGCCTCCGCGCTGCCGTTCGAGCAGGTCCGCCGGCACGCCCGGGGCGAGGTGCTGCAGCTGCAGGCGGCCGGTGACCGGGTCGACAGCCCCACCTACGGCGACGTGCCGGTGGTCGACGCGACCGCGACCTGGGACGAGGAGAGCGGCACCCTGGCGCTGTTCCTGGCCAACCGCGCCGTCGACGAGGAGTCGACGGTGGCGCTGTCCGCGCTCGGCCTCCCGTCGCTGCGGGTGCTCGACGCCCAGGTGCTGGCCGCGCCGGCCGACGGCGACCGGCACGCCGCCAACACGGGTCCAGCAGCCCGACCGGGTCGGGCTCCGGCCCCTGCCCGGCACGGTCGTCGAGGGCACGACGGTGCAGGTCCGGCTGCCCGCGCTGTCGTGGGCGGTCGTCCGGCTCGTCGTCGCCTGACGGGGACGCCCGGAACCGTCGGTCAACGGCTCGGGTGGCGGTCGGTCAGCGTTCTGCTCACCATGGGCTCCCGACCTGGAGGCCCGCCATGACCCGTCGCCACTGCTCCGTCCGTGCCCGCGCCGCCCTGACCGCCGCCGGGGTCGCCGCGGCGGCGCTGGTCGCCCTGCCCGGCCTGGCCGCGGCGCCGGCCGTCGCCGCGTCACCCGCTACCCGGCCGTTCCCCGACGTCCTGCCGCTGCCGGCGGACTACCTGCCGGAGGGCATCGCGGGCGGCACCCGGACGACGTTCTACGCCGGGTCGCGCCCCGGGCCGGCGGGCGGCGGCGTGTACCGCGGGGACCTGCGCACCGGGACCGGCGCCGTCCTGGTCGAGCCCACCCCGGGCGGGGCGTCGATCGGGATGACCTACGACACGGGCACGGGGCTGCTGTGGGTGGCCGGCGGGCCGACCGGCACCGTCACCGCCTACGACGGCGACACCGGTGACGTGGTGGCGCGGTACACGGCACCCGCTTCGACGACGGGCCGGTTCCTCAACGACGTCGACCTGTCGGGGACGCAGGTGTTCGTCACCGACTCGCTCAACGCCGAGCTCGTGGTGCTGCCGCGGCGGCCGGTGGACGGCGGTGCGTCGGGGCCGACCCTGCTGCCGCTGAGCGGTGACTGGTCGCAGAGCCCCACGGGGTTCGACGCCAACGGCATCCGGACCCTGCCGGGCGGGGACCTGCTGGTCGTCGACCAGGGGGAGCTGCTGCGCGTGGACCGCACGAGCGGGGTCGCCGACCGGCTCGAGCAGACGGCCGGTGAGGACCTGACCGCCGGCGACGGGCTCGAGCTGCGGGGGACCACGCTGTACGTGGTGTTCGGCTTCGGCGAGGACTCGGTCGCCGTCGTCGACCTCGACCTGGCGGGCGGGACCTACGCGGTGACCGGCGAGCTGAGGCAGGACGAGCCCGTCGAGGACGACCTGGAGCGCCCGACGACGGCCCTGTTCAAGGCGGGGTCGCTGTGGGTCGTCAACGGCAAGTTCTCCTCCGGTCCCACGACGGACCAGGAGGTCGTCCGCGTCGACCTCCCCTGAGGTCCGGGCGTGCGCCGACGCCGCGCCTGGTTCAGGCGGGGACGGCCAGGTCCCGCCGGCCGACCGCGTCCCGCAGCAGGTCGGGAAGCGACGCGCCCCGGGCCCCGGTCAGGGCGACGGCGTCGCGGTAGGTGTGCTCACCGTGCAGGCACAGCGCCAGCACCGCGCGCTGCCGTTCGGCGGGCGTCAGGGTCTGCGCGGCCGCGCAGCGCTCGTACGTCGCCCGGGCCAGCTCGTGCCGTACCGAGCGTCGCCCGGCCGAGGGCGCGTCGTGCGGACGGCAGGCGTCCACCAGGGCGTCGACGACGGCGTCCTCGGCGGGGGTGCCCGGACCCAGGACGCAGCAGGCGGTCGCGTAGAGCGCACCGGAGTGCCGGTCGTACAGCGCGGCCACCGCCGCACCGTCACCGGCGCAGGCGTCGCGCAGCAGCCGACGGTCCGAGTCCTCGTGGGTGGTCGAGCCGTCCGACCCCTGCGCAGGCATGCGCGTCCGTGTCACGAGCCCGGGGTCCCCGCCGGTGCCCCCCCGCAAACCCCGCCGCGGCAACCTGGTCCGAACGGGGGACCCCGGTCCGTCCGGACGGCCGTAGGTTGCTGCCGTGACCAGCCACGCGGACCCCGTCCCCGGCGCCACGCCCGACGTCGACGACGAGACCGACGCCGGGACCGATGCGAGGACGGCGCGGGTCGGGATCCTCCTGTTCGACCAGGTCGAGGTGCTGGACGCCTGCGGCCCGTTCGAGGTGTTCAGCACCGCCACGCGCGTGCACGCCCGGCTGCACCCCGACCGGCCGCCGCGGTTCGAGGTCGTGATGCTGGCGACGACCCCGCGCCCGGTCGTCGCCCGCGGCGGGCTGCACCTGGGGGTGCACCACACCCTGGCCGACCACCCGCCGCTGGACGTCGTGCTCGTCCCGGGCGGGGTGACCGACGACGTGGAGCAGGACCGGGAGGTGCTGGCGTGGCTCGCCGCGAAGCCGGAGACCCGGCTGCTGGCCTCGGTCTGCACGGGGGCGTTCGTCCTGGCCGAGGCGGGCCGGCTGCGCGAGGAGCGCGTCACGACCCACTGGGACGACGTGGCCGAGCTGCGTCGGCGCCACCCGGGCCTGACCGTCCTGGAGGACGTGCGCTGGGTGGACGACGGGGTGCTCACCTCCGCCGGCATATCGGCCGGTCTCGACCTGGCCCTGCACCTGGTCCAGCGGCTGGCCGGTCGCGACGTCGCGGTCGGGACCGCGCGGCTGATGGACTACGCCTGGGTCGAGGACGACCCGACGGGCTGACGGGCCCCCTCGCGGCGCAGCGCCTCCAGGGCGACCACGGCCCCGACGGCAGGCAGCAGGCCCACCAGCACCAGCGGCCAGGACCAGCCCCGCACCCAGCGCGCGGCCACCACCGCGGCCGAGCAGAGCAGGTACAGCCCGCCGTGCACCGGACCCACGGTCGACGTGACGAGCTCGGAGTGCACGGTCACGACGTTGACCAGCAGCACGACCAGCGTCGCGGTCTCGGCCCAGGCCGTCCAGGCCAGGACGAGCCGGTGCGGGCGGTGGTGGCGGGGCCAGGTCGTCAGGTGGTCGCGGAGGCTCGGCAGCACCCGACCATCGTGGGGCACACCGGTCCCGGACCCGCGGGCGGGTGCCAGGGGCCGCGGGCACCAGGACGCCCGTGGCGCGCACCCGGTGGCGGGGGTGCCCACGCCCTGCCTACCGTGCCCGGGTGCCGGAGGGGGACAGCGTCTGGCGCGTGGCGCGCCGGCTGCACGAGCGGCTGAGCGGGCGCACGGTGCTGCGCAGCGACCTGCGGGTGCCGCGCTTCGCCACCGTCGACCTGTCCGGGCGGACCGTCGTGGCCACGGTGCCGCGCGGCAAGCACCTGCTCACCCGCCTCAGCGGTGACGTCACGCTGCACACCCACCTGCGGATGGACGGCGAGTGGTCGGTGGTCCGGGCGGGCCGGCGGCTGCCGCGGCGCCTGGAGGACGAGGTGCGGGTGCGGCTGGTGACGGACGGGCCGACGGCCTACGCCCTGCGGATGCCGGTGGTCGAGGTGCTGGCCACCTCGCGCGAGGCCGACGTCGTGGGTCACCTGGGTCCGGACCTGCTGGGCCCGGACTGGGACCCGGCCGAGGCCGTGCGCCGGCTGTCGACGCCGGCGGACCGCCCGCTGGCCGCGGCGCTGCTCGACCAGCGCAACCTGGCCGGGATCGGCAACCTGTGGGCCAACGAGATCTGCTTCCTGCGCGGGTGCTCGCCGTGGACCCCGGTCGGCCAGGTCGACCTCCACCGGGTCGTCGACCTCGCGCACCGGCTGCTGCGCTTCTCCGTGTCCGGGGCCACCACCGGGCGCCCGACCGCGCAGGTCACCACGGGCGACCCGCGGCCGGGACGCTCGCACTGGGTCGCCGGGCGGGCGGGCCGGCCGTGCCTGCGGTGCGGCACCACCGTCCGGGTGGTCGAGGAGGTGCCGGGTGACGCCGGCCGGCGCCGGACCTGGTGGTGCCCGCGCTGCCAGCCGGGCCCCGGCCCGGACCGCTGACGAGCGTCGCGGGGGCGGTCGGGCCGCGGTGCTGCGGCGGCCGGTGGCGCGGGGACCCGCACCGCGCCGTGGGTCTCGACGGCGCGGGTGGCCCGGAGGACCATGGCGGCATGGCCAGCGGGACGCGCGACGACCCCTGGGAGCTGCGCACCGCTCCCGGCAGCTCCAGCTACACGATGTACGCCGACGACGACGCCGACCCGCCCGTGCTGGTGTGCCAGGTCGGCTCGACGACGCTGCGGTACCACCGCGGGGCCGTCACCGACCTGCACGCCTGGCTCGTCGGGCGGGGCGACTGGGTGCCGCTGGGGGCGGCCGACGAGAGGAAGCCGGCGCCCGACGGCAGCGTGGAGGCCTGGGGCCGCTCGCCGGACAACCCCGTGGGCGGGTGGTACGGCCTGCGCAACGGCTACCGCGGCCGGTTCGGCATGTACCTGCCGCCGCTGCTGGAGGAGCTCGGCCTGGTCGAGCTGACCCACGACGCCCGCAACAACCGCGTGCGGGCCCGCTGAGGCCGCCGCTCAGCCGAACAGCGGGGGCAGGACGAACAGCATCACCGACGACCAAGTGACGTGGGTGAGGATCGGGGCCAGCACCCCGCCGCTGGCCCGGCGCTGCAGGCCGAGGACCACCCCGAGCACCAGGGCGGCGAACACGAGCATGACGTTGCCGGTGGCGACCGTGGCCACGCCGTAGACCAGCGTCGAGATCAGCACCGGGCGACGGCGGCCGATCGCGGCGAACAGGCCGCCGCGGAAGAAGATCTCCTCGGCCACCCCGTTGACCAGGGTCACGGCCGCGATCAGCGGCAGGTAGCCGGCGTCGGCGTGGGCGAGGACCTGGTCGACGTAGCCGGCCAGCGGCGGGATCTGGCGGACGACCAGGGCCCCCACCGCGAACGCGGCGGCGGCGGCCAGGCCGAGCAGGACGGGGCTGAGCACCGGGCGGCGCAGCCGGCCCCGCGAGGGCGTCCGACCCAGGTGCAGCGGGCCGGACAGCAGGCCGCCGACGACCCAGGTGAGCGCGACCAGCATCGTCCAGCCGTAGAACGCCGGGTCCCCGGGCTCCAGGCCCAGCGACACGGCCAGCAGCACCGCCCCGACCACCAGGACCAGCGCGACCACGATGCGCCGGCGGCGGAACTCGCTGTCGGGCTGTGAGTGGTCGCGCTCGACCTTGGTGACCAGCGAGGAGTCGACGACGTCCAGCAGCCGCCGGGCCCAGCCCACGTCAGGCCCGCTCGGCCCGCTTGTCGCCCACCGTGGCGTCCTGCTCGGCGGCGCGGGCGGCCAGCGCGAGCCGGACGGCCTCGTCGTAGCCGATCGGCTCACCCGGCACGACGTCCAGGATCGAGCGGTCCTTGACGACGACCTCGGTGGTCATGGAGTCGACCAGGTTGCGGGCGGTCGCGGTGTCGACGTCGGTGACCAGCGCCAGCCAGTACGACGACAGCCGGGGGGTGAGCAGCGGCACCTTGACCCGGGGCATGCGCTTGTTCTTGAGCGTCGCGGCCCGCCGGAGCATGTCGACGTAGCGCAGCACGTCCGGCCCGCCGATCTCGAACGTCCGGCCCTGGGCGCGGGGCTCGCCGAGCACGCCCACCAGGTACCGGATCACGTCCGGCAGCGCCACGGGCTGGGTCCGGGTGTCGACCCACTTCGGGGTGATCATGAGCGGCAGGTGGTCGACGAGCTGACGGGTGATCTCCCACGAGATGCCGCCGTGGCCGACCACCACGGCCGCCCGCAGGGTCGTCACCGGTACGGCGCCCTCGGCCAGCAGGTGCTCGACCTCGCGGCGGGAACGCAGGTGCGGCGACAGCTCCTCGTCCTCGCTGCCGAGCCCGCCCAGGTAGATGACCTGCTCGACGCCGGCCTGCTCGGCGGCCCGGGCGAAGTTGCGGGCCGCCTGGGCGTCCTTGTCCTCGAAGTCCGCGGAGTCCAGGGAGTGCACCAGGTAGTAGGCCGCGTCCGCACCCCGCAGCGCCTCGACCAGGGAGTCCGGGTCGGACACGTCCCCGGCGACCGCGGTGCCGCTGCCGTCGTAGTCGTCGGGGTGCCGGGTCATGGCCCGCACCTCGTGGCCGGCCTCGGACAGCGCGTCGCACAGGTGCGAGCCGATGAAGCCGGAGGCGCCGGCGACGAGCACGGTTCTCCTCATGCCCCCAGCATGACCGAGCCTGACCAGCCCGCCACCGGAGGTGTCCGGGCGCCCGCGCGGGGTACGGGCCCGGCGGGGACGCGCACCCGGTGCGGCCCCGACCGAGCAGAAGGAGCCACCCGTGGACCACGCGGTCACCGACGGCACGACCCGCAGCTTCATCGCGGCGCTGCGGCACCTGGAGCAGACCCGCGAGCTGGACGACATGGCCGCGCTGTTCAGCGACGACGCCGAGGTGCGCAGCATCGACGGGCACGGCCCGCGGCAGGGGCCCGACGGCATCCGGGCGCTGTTCGACGAGTACCTGCGCCAGTTCGACGAGCTGAGCACCACGTTCACCCAGGTCACGGAGGGGTCCGGGCACGCCGCCCTGGAGTGGACCACCGACGCCGTCCGCGCGGGCGGGCACGGCGTGACCTACACCGGCGTGACGATCATCGACCTGGCCGACGGCCGGGTGACGGGCTTCCGCACCGTCTACGACTCGGCGGCCCTGATGGGCCCGACCGTGCTGACCGACGGGGCCTGAGGCCCCGCCGGTCAGCCCACCCCCCTCGGGCGGGTCAGGGAGTCAGCGGGTCAGCGGGTCGGCGTCCCGTCGCCCAGGTCGGCCAGGAACGACGCGACCCACGCCGTCGGTGCCTGCCAGTTGATCGTCAGCTCGTTGGTCGACCACGAGCCGATGTCGTCGACGTAGCAGGTCTGGGCGGCGCAGCCGTCGGAGAACAGCGGTGTCGACACCGGGTCGCCGGTCTGCGCCGTGGTGGAGTTGCCGCCTCCCGCGATGGTGCCGTCGGGCGGGTTGGGCAGCGACGGGTCGACCTGGTTGGCGTACAGCCGGCTGTGCTGGTTCTCGGAGAACACCGTGCCGTAGCCGGTGACGTAGGAGTTGTTGAGCGCGTTGCGGCCCAGCAGGTAGTCCATCCCCTCGACCACGGCGTCGGCGTACTTCTGCTGCCCGCGGATGTCGTAGGCGGTGGCCAGCACGATCATGTTGTTCAGCACCTGGCTGTTGGAGCCCCAGACGTAGTCGCCCTCCGGCGGTGCGTAGGGGTGGCCGAACGGCTGCGAGGCCGCGTCGGCCAGGTACTGCTCCGCGGCCTTCACCACGGACAGCCGGACCCGGTTGCGGTCGCGCAGGTCGTTCGGCACGGTCGCCAGGTCCATCCGGCCCAGCGGCGCGACGTTGCCCCAGTCGTAGCCGTCGGCGGTGAAGACGTCGCCGGTGTGGTGCGGCGAGGCGACCAGGTCGCGCTGGAACTGCTGCTCACCGGTGGTGATGAACAGCTCGGCGGCGGCCCAGTAGAACTCGTCGCTCGGGTCCGGGTCGTCGTACGGGCCGCTGCCGGGGTTGGGGTCCAGCGCCGCGTCGGGCGCCGGGACCAGCAGGTCGGGGGTCGCCTTCGCCGCGGCGTAGGCGGTACGGGAGGCCTCGAGCAGCTCGGCGGCGAACGCCTCGTCGTACGGCGCCCACAGCCGGGCGCCCTGCGCAGCGGTCGCGGCCAGGTTGAGCGTGCCCGTGGTCGACGGTCGGTACAGCACCCGGCGCTGCGGGTCGGCGGCCGGGTCCAGCGGCAGGCCGGTCCAGTCGACGTCGGCGACCTTGTGGTTGGCCATGCCGGCGTACTGCTGGCCCTCCGGCACCTGCATCTTCAGCATCCACTCGAGCTTCCAGCGGGCCTCGTCGAGGATGTCGGGGACGCCGTTGCCCGTCTCGGGGACGCGCAGCGTCGAGTCGCCGAGCGCACCGTCGGTGACCACGTCGGCGTGCAGGGTGCGCTCGTGCTGGCTCAGCATGGTGGCCAGGGCGATGCCGGCCGGGACCATGTACTTGCCGTGGTCGCCCGCGTCGTACCAGCCGCCCGTCACGTCGCGGGTGCCCTCGCAGGTCCACGGCTCGTCGAACAGCAGCTGGGAGTCGTCGGCCAGGTCCTGGCACGGCACCGCGGTGTCGCCCTGGTTGGGGGCGACGCCGACGTGGCCGGCCGCGCGGCCGTAGCCCGAGGCGATGGGGTCGAGGATCTCGATGCCGCTGCGGTTGGTGTAGAAGAACGTGAGCGCGTCCACCCGCAGCTCGTCGTAGATGTCGTCGCCGATGGCGAACGGGTAGCTGGTCTCGCCGTCGGCGACCAGCGTGAAGCCCTCGCCCGTGGCGCGCACCCGGCTGAAGTCGACGGTGTGCACGTCGACGCCGGCGCTGGGGTCGAACCCGGCGGGCACGGTCCGCCCGCGGGCGACGACGGTGCCGTCCTGGCGCAGCTGCCACGGCCGCGCGGTGGTGGCGTCGGTGACCACCGTGGCCTTCTTGGGCCCCTCGGTCAGGTAGCCGACCTGGTTGACCCGGACCCGGGGGCCGGTGTCGGGGACGTACTCGCCCGGCTCGGCGCCGCCGGTCAGCGACACGTCGTCCACGCACAGCCGGTACGCGCCGGCGTTGCTGATGTCCTGCTGGAACGCCAGCTCGGCGTTCGGGTAGTCGACCGACGGGGTGAAGGTCCACCGGAACGTCTGCTCCTGCGGCGTGAGCGGGGCCTTCTGCGCAGGCAGGAACTGCTCGTAGTTGCGGTCCGGCCCGGCCTGGACGACCACGCGGACGTTGGCCTCGGTCGCGGGCTCGGTCAGCATGTCGACGCTGAGCGCGTAGGTCTCGCCGGCCAGCAGGGGGACCAGCTGCGTGATCGCGGCGCTGTAGGGGCCGCTGCCGGCGGGCACGTCGATGCAGCCGCGGCCGTCGACGACCGACGCGGCCGGGTAGGCGTTCCACCCGGTCAGGCCGTCGTCGAAGCCGCCGTTGGTGACCTGCTCCGGCGCGTCGGCCGCGGCCGCGCTCCCGGCGCCGAGGGCGCCGGCGGTGAGCGCCAGCGCGCCGGCCGTGGTGACGGCCAGTGCTCGTCGGCCACCTCCGCGGCGCACGCCGCGGGGGATGAGGTGGTGGGACATGGGGACCTCCGGTCCACGTCGTCGTGGCAGCGCTCTGGGAACGTTCCCAGGCGCCCGGGACCACAGTGACCCCGGTCCTGACCGGTGTCAACACCCCGCGTCAGCAGAGGCGTCGGCGCAGCGCTAGGCGGACTCGCGCACGACCAGCTCGGTGGGCAGCACCAGCGGCGCCGCCGGCGTCGGGCGGCCGGCCAGCAGGCCCAGCAGCAGGCGGGTGGCGCCGCGGCCCAGGTCCTCGATCGGCTGGCGGACCGTGGTCAGGGGCGGGCTCAGGTGGCGGGCCAGCGGTCGGTCGTCGAACCCGACCACCGCCACGTCACCGGGCACGTCGCGGCCCGCCTCCCGCAGCGCGGCCAGGGCCCCCGCGGCCATCAGGTCGGAGGCGACGAAGACGCCGTCCAGGTCGGGCACCGCGGCCAGCAGCTGCCGCATCGCGTGGTGGCCGCCCTCCTCGGTGAACCCGCCGTCGGCCAGCAGGTCGGGGGTGACGGCGAGCCCGGCCGCCGCCACGGCGTCGCGCCAGCCCGTGACCCGGTCGGTGCCCGCGCTCATGTCCTGCGGCCCCGTGACGCTCACGAGCCGGCGGCGGCCGCCGGTGATCAGGTGCTCGGTCGCGGCCCGGGCCCCGCCGCGGTTGTCGACGTCGACCGACGGCATGGTGCCGTCGCTCGGCCGGCCCGCCGTGACCACGGGTACGCCGGCCGCCAGCAGGGCCGCCGGCAGCGGGTCCGTGTCGTGGGCGGAGATGAGGATGACGCCGTCGACGTGGCCGTCGACGGCGTGGCGCTCGATCTGGTGCCGCTGCGCGTCGGTGCGGGGCAGCGACAGCACGAGCAGCAGTCCCGCGTCGGTCAGCTCGGCGTTGACGCCGCGCAGGATGCCCGAGAAGAACGAGTCGGTGAACACGACGTCCTCGGTCTCGGGCACGACGAGCGCGACCGAGCCGCTGCGGCGGCTGCGCAGCGACCGGGCCGCCAGGTTGGGGCGGTAGTCCAGCTCGTCGGCCGCCTTGAGCACCGCGGCCCGCACCCCCGGCGACACCGCGGGCGAACCGGTCAGGGCGCGGCTCGCGGTGCCCCGGCCGACCCCGGCGCGCGCCGCCACGTCGACGAGCGTGGCGGGGCGGGGCCGGTCCGAGGTCACGGTCGGTCAGGCTACGCCCGCGCCACCGACGTCCCGTGGGGCTCGCGGGGACCTCGAGCCGATGACCTCAGGCGACCTCGCCGCGCACCAGGCGCCACCGCGCGGCCGCGGTGGCGACGACGGCGAACAGCACCGGACCGGCCCACGCCCACGCCAGGCCCACCCCCTGGGCCGGCGCCGTGGTGTCGGTGAGCGTGGTCAGCAGCGACGTGCTGTACGTGCTGACCGCCAGCTTGGCGGGCAGGGCGCCGAAGGCGGCCACCAGCCCCTCCCACAGCAGCACGTAGACCAGGCCCCACACCAGGGCCCGGCGGACGGCCAGCCCCAGGAACGCGAACAGGCCCGCGTAGCCCAGGCAGGCCATCGCCGCGGCGTACCCGGCCGCCACGACCAGCAACGGACCGCCGCCCGCCGACACCGCGAGCACGACGGCGGCCAGGACGGCCAGCGGGGCCGAGCGGACGACGACCGCCAGCGTCGCGGCCACCGCGAGCGACCAGCGGGGGACCGGTCGCAGCCACAGGTAGACCAGGGTGCCGTCGTCACGCAGGTCGCCGACCACGGCGGCGGCCTGGACCAGGCTCATGAGCGGGGCGTACAGCGTGAGCACGAGCACGGTCAGCAGCCCGACGACCTGCTCGTCGGGGACGCCGCCCGCGTCGGCCCGCAGCCGCACCACCAGGCCCACGGCCCCGAGCGCGGCCGCGGCGGCGACGGACACCACCAGGCGCCAGCGCCCCCGGGCGGCCCGCATCATGATCGTGGTCAGCAGCCACACCGACGCGGTGGTCGGTCGCGGGCCGGCCGGTCGGGCGGTGGTGGTCACGTCGGTCTCCTGTCGGGCGGCGGGCGGGGTCATCGGGTCACCAGGTAGCGGAAGACGCTGTCCAGGTCGTCGTCGAGCGGGCGGACCTCGTGCAGCACCGCGCCGGCGGACACGGCCCGGGCCGCCAGGGCCCGTCGCAGCGCCGGGGCGGCCAGGGTGTCGACCACCACCGCCCCGCCCCGCTCGCCGGCCGGCACGTCCTCCACCGACACCGCCACCACCCCCGCCACACCGACCAGGCCTGCGGCCAGCTCACGGGGGCGGTCGGTGCCGACCCGCACCTTCATCGGGCGGTCGTCCAGCAGCTCGCGCAGCCCGTGGGACGTGCCGGCGGCCACCACCCGGCCCTGGGCCATGACCAGCACCCGGTCGCTGATCCGGTCCAGCTCGCCGAGCACGTGGCTGGAGACCAGCACGGTGTGCCCCTCCGTCCCGAGGTCGGCGACCAGGTCGAGCACGGCGATGCGCTGCCGCGGGTCCAGGCCCTCGACGGGCTCGTCCAGCACCAGCAGGCGGGGCCGGTGGACGATGGCCTGGGCGATCTTGGCCCGCTGGCGCTCGCCGCCGGAGCGCTCCCGCAGCGGCCGGGGGTCGGCCGGGTCGAGACCGACCCGCTCCAGCGCCGCCACGGTGGCCTGCTCGGGGTCGGCCACGCCGACCAGCCGCGCCGCCGTCCGGACGAACCGGGTGGGGCTCTCGTGCTCGAACAGCGCCTCCTGCTGGGGGGCGATCCCGACCTGGCGGTACACCTCGGGGTGCCGGCGCGGGTCGACGCCGAGCAGGCGCACCTGCCCCCGCGACGGCCGGGTCAGCCCGCAGACCAGGCGCAGCAGCGTCGACTTGCCGGCGCCGTTGGGACCCAGCAGGGCGTTGACCCCGGGGCGGAGCGACAGGCTGACCCCCGACACGGCCACCACCGTGCCGTACCAGCGGCTGACGTCGACCAGCTCGGCGACGGGACCGTCCGGCTCGCGGTCGTCGGTCGTGGGGGCGGGGCTGGTGGGGCTCATCGGGAGACCTTCGTCCGGGCGTAGGAGGCGATGACCACGACGGTCGGGACGGCGACCCAGGCCAGCCAGGCCGTGGCGAGCTGCCACAGCGGCACCCCGCTCAGCTCCGACGTGCCGTCCAGGAGCCGGCTGGGCATCTCGAAGGCGACCATGACGACGTCGCCCAGCAGGACCGTGGCCGGGGACCCGGTGGCCGCGAGGATGCCGGCCACCGCGCCGCCCAGCAGCAGCACGACCCCGATCACGGCCGTGGCCACGATGCGGCGGGTGGTCAGGCTGGACACGGCGGCCGCGACCGCCGCCAGCGGCAGGGCGACCAGCGGGGTCGCCACCACGACGCGCCACAGCACGTCCAGCACGTCGAGCAGGGCCGGCGGGGTGTCTCCGGTCGCGGCCAGGCCGACGACCAGCAGCAGCGGCGGGCCCAGCGCGACCAGGGCCAGCAGCAGGAGCATCGCCCCGGCCTTGGCCAGCAGGTACGTCCAGCGGGTCAGCGGCGTGGCGAGGTACCGGCCGAGCATGCCGGTCCGCTTGTCGGTGCAGAACAGCTCCGGCACCACGAGGGCGGCGAAGGCGATGACGGCCGTGGTGATGAGGCCGTAGTAGTCGCGCACCGACTGCATCAGGGGCTGGTCGAGGATGTCGCCGAGCAGGACCGACGCCCCCACCAGCGCCACGGCCGGGAGGTACGCGATCAGGACGACCAGGCCGATGGGCACCTTGCCGCCGAACGGCCGCCCCAGGCCGAGCCCGCGCCGCAGCGAGTAGCGCAGCAGGCTGCCGACGGCGCCGGCCGTCCCGGCGCGCGGGCCGTCGTAGGGCCGGTAGCCGGTGTCGAGCAGGCGGGACGCCTCCTCCGGCGCCCTCACGCCGCACCGCCCGTGGTGGCCAGGTAGGTGTCGACCAGCCCGTGGCGCGGCTCGGTCAACCCGTGCAGGTCGGCGCCGCAGCCGGCCAGGACCTGGGTCAGGGCCTGCTCGTGGCCGGGCTCGCTCAGCGTCACCTGCAGCCGGGCCAGGCCGTCGCCGGCGTCGTGCCGGTCGCGGGCACGGCCGTCCCCGGGGACGTCGGGAGCCGTCACCGCGACCCCGGCCGCCCGCAGGCCCGCCTCGACGGCCGGGGCCGACGCGGCGTCCAGCACCAGCAGCCGGGTGGTGGAGCGCTGTGCGGCCCCGCCGAGCCGGGACGAGCTGGCCCGGCCGTCGGTGAGGATGACCACCGCGTCGCACACCTGCTCCACCTCGGCCAGCAGGTGGGAGCTGAGCAGCACGTGCATGCCGAGCTCGGTGCCCAGCCGGCGCACCAGCACCAGCAGGTCGTCGCGCTGCACCGGGTCCAGGCCGTTGGTGGGCTCGTCGAGCACGAGCAGGCTGGGGTCGTGGGCGATGGCGCAGGCCAGCTTGACCCGCTGCTTCTGACCGGTCGACATCGTGCCCACGCGCCGGGTGCGCTCCTCGCCGAGGCCGACCAGCCACAGCGAGTCGCTGCTGCGCTGCCGGGCCGCGCTGCGGGGCAGGCCCTGCACCTCGGCCAGGTGCGACACCAGGTCCACGGCGGGCACGTCCGGCGGGAGCACCTGGAGCTGGGGCGAGTAGCCGATCCGGGGCCGCAGCCGGGGCCCGTCCGTCCGGGGGTCCAGGCCCAGCACCTCGATGTCTCCGGAGGTGGGGCGCTGCAGGCCCAGCAGAAGGCCGATCAGGGTGGTCTTGCCGGCGCCGTTGGGGCCCAGCAGGCCGGTGACGCCGGGCCCGACCGTCACGTCGGCCCCGCTCAGGACGAGCCGGTCGCCGATCCGCAGCCTCAGGTCACGGGTGCGGACGACGGGCTCGGGCGAGGGGTCGGGGGCTGCGGTGCTGCCGCTCGGGGTGGTCGCGGTCGTGGTCACGCGTCGACGGTCCCAGAACCCTCGCGCCACCGGTAAGGGGGACAGCCGCAGAGCGGGGCTGCTGCTGCCCCGTCCGGGCCGCGGGGGCCCTCAGGTCAGCGGCGGGACGGTGACCGAGCCGTCCTCGGCGATCGGGAAGCCCGGGTTCCACGAGATCTCCCAGGCGTGCCCGTCGGGGTCGGTGAACACCCCGGCGTACCCGCCGTACGGCGTCTCGCCCGCCGGCCGCGTCACGGTCGCGCCGGCCGTCGCCGCCTCGGCGAGGACGGCGTCGACCTCCTCGCGCTCGCGGACGTTGTGCGCCAGGGCCGTCCCGCCGAACCAGGCCTCGCGGGAGTCCGGGTCGGGGACGCCGCAGTCGGCCGCCAGCCGGTCCCGGCCCCACAGGACGACCACCACGCCGCCGGCCTGGAAGAAGACCGTCTCCTCGACCTCCTGGCCGCGCCAGCCCAGCTCCTCGTAGAAGGCGCGAGCCCGAGGCAGGTCGCGGACGCCGAGCGTGACCAGGCTGATGCGCTGCTCCATCACCCCAGGCTAGCCGCGCAGCTGCACGCCCAGCTGGTCCCCGACCTCGACGAAGCCCAGGGCGCGGGCGACCCGTCGTGACGGCTCGACCCGGGCGCGCCACTGCGGCAGCAGGCCGGCGGCCAGGGCGTGGGCCACGGCGGCCGACGCCGTGCGCCGACCCAGCCCGCCGCCCCGCTCGGTCCGGGCCGTGAGCACGCACAGGTGCGCCGCGCCGCCGGGCCAGGCGCGGTAGCCGCTGGCGGCCAGCAGGCGACCGCCCCGCCCCCGCACGACGAACGCGGGCGACGTGATGCCGTCCAGGCCGCTCTCCTCCGCCTCGGCGGGCACCACCGAGGCCAGCAACGAGACGACCTCGGCCCCGGAGCGCTCCACCGGCACGACCGGGGGCGCGCCCGGTGCGACCACGGGGGTGAACCCGTCGGCGCTCAGGTAGGCCAGGCGGGCGGGGCCGAGCGCGTAGCCGAGCCGGAAGCGCCGGGCCCAGGCGTCGAGGTCGGCGGCCTGCGCGGGGCCGACGGCGCGCAGGTGCTCCCGGACCGCGGCCGTCGCCGTGTCGTCGGGGACCGTGGCCAGCACGCCGTCGCCGATCCGGACCACGCCCACGAAGCCCGCGGGGCACAGCCGCGAGGACGGCGAGACGACCACGGTGGCCCCGTCGCCGAACGTCACGGGCACGGCGGCGAGCTGCTCCCAGAGCCGACGGGCGGGGGGCACGAGGTCGGCGGCGGGCACCCGCGCGATGGTGTCAGCCGGGCGGCGACGGCGAGGTCAGGGGGTCGGGGACGCGCCGGGTCCTGCCCGCTGCGGTCTGCACGGCCAGGCCCTCGCGCGCCCAGTACTCGAACCCGCCGATCATCTCCCGCACCGACGGGTAGCCCGCGCGGGCCAGCCCCAGGGCGGCCTTGGTGCTGCCGTTGCAGCCGGGGCCCCAGCAGTACGTCACCAGGTCGGGGTCGTCGCCGGGCGGCGGCAGCTCGTCGAGCCGGTCGGCGAGCTCGGCCAGGGGCAGGTGCCGGGCCCAGGGGACGTGCCCCTGGTCCCAGGCGGCCTGGCTGCGCACGTCCAGCAGCAGCGGTGCGTGCCCGGCGGCGCGGGCCGCGGCGACGTCGGCGGGGTCGGTCTCGAACCGCAGCCTCGCGGCGAAGTGGTCGGCGTTGCTCGTCATGGCCCGAGGATGGCCGACCGCGCCGGTCCTCGACCACGTCCCGGCCGCCGCCGCCGCACCCGACCGCTTGACCTGGAGCGCGCTCCAGGTCATAGCGTCGAACGCATGAGCTCCTCGATCGGCCAGGTGGCCGAGGTCCTGGGCGTGTCGGTCGACACGCTCCGCTACTACGAGCGGATCGGTCTGGCCGACCCGCCCGGGCGGGACCCGGCCGGTCGCCGTCGCTACGACGAGGCCGACGTGACCTGGCTGCAGTTCCTGCTGCGCATGCGCACCACCGGCATGCCCATCCAGCTGATGCAGCGCTACGCCGACCTGCGCCGGCAGGGGCCCGCCACCTCGGCCGAGCGTCGGCAGATCCTGCAGCAGCACCGGACCGACGTCCTGGCCCGGATCGCCGCGCTCACCGAGTGCCTGACCGTCGTCGACCACAAGATCGCGAACTACTCCCTCATCGAGGCCGGCCTGGTCGCCGGCCCCACCCCGCACGCCCGCCAGGAGGAGGTCACCGCATGAGCATCCCCACCCGCACGATCGGCCCGCTCGAGGTCAGCGCCGTCGGCCTCGGCTGCATGGGCATGAGCGCCTTCTACGGGCCCCGCGACGACGAGCAGTCCAGGTCCACCCTGCACCGCGCGCTCGACCTAGGCGTCACCCTGCTCGACACCGCCGACATGTACGGCCCGCACACCAACGAGCGCCTGGTCGGCGCCGTGGTCCGCGAGCGGCGCGACGAGGTCGTGCTGGCCACCAAGTTCGGCAACGTCGTCCACGAGGACGGCAGCCGGTCGATCGACGGCACGCCGGAGTACGTCCGCCGCGCCTGCGACGCGTCCCTGCAGCGGCTCGGCGTCGACGTGATCGACCTGTACTACCAGCACCGCGTCGACCCGGGCACGCCCATCGAGGAGACCGTCGGCGCGATGGCCGAGCTGGTGGCCGCGGGCAAGGTGCGGCACCTGGGCCTGTCCGAGGCGGGCGCCGACACGATCCGTCGGGCTGCGGCCGTGCACCCGATCGCGGCCCTGCAGAGCGAGTGGTCGATCTGGAGCCGGGACATCGAGACCGACGTCGTCCCCACCGCCCGCGAGCTGGGCATCGGGGTCGTCGCCTACTCCCCGCTGGGCCGGGGGTTCCTGACCGGCGCCATCACCTCACCCGCGGACCTGGCCGACGACGACTTCCGGCGGAGCAACCCCCGCTTCGCCGCGGACGCCTTCGAGGCCAACACGGCCGTGGTGCGCGAGGTGCAGGCCGTCGCGGCGGACAAGGGCGTCACCCCGGCCCAGCTCGCGCTGGCCTGGGTGCTGGCCCGCGGCGAGGACGTCGTGCCCATCCCCGGGACCCGCAGCGAGACCCGGCTGGCCGAGAACGTGGCGGCGGTCGACGTCGAGCTGACGGCCGAGGACCTCGCGCGGATCGAGGCCGTGGCGCCGCCGGAGGCGTTCACGGGGACCCGGTACGCGGCCGCCCAGATGGGGTCGATCGGGATCTGACGCGCGACGAGGTGCGCACCGGGGGGCTCGGACGTATGTTCGACAGATGAGCGAGAACACCACCACGCCGTCCGAGCCCGCGCCCGCCGGGACCGCCCCCACCGAGTCCGCCGAGTCCGCCGAGAAGCCCGTCGAGCAGTGGGCGACCGGTGACGAGCCGGCCACCGGTCCTCAGCTCAGCTACCTGCAGACCCTGGCCCGCGAGGCCGGCCGCGAGGTCCCCGAGGGCCTCAGCAAGGGCGACGCGTCGCTGCTGATCGACGAGCTGCAGGGCGCGTCCAAGCGGGTCGAGGACTGACCTCGACCGGGGTGACCCACCCGCCCCACCCGCCCGTCCACGTCGCGCCCGAACGCCCGCGCGACGTGGACGAGGTCGTCACGCTGTACGCGTCGGTCGGCTGGACGGCCTACACCGACCACCCCGACACCCTCGCCGTCGCCGTCGCGGGCTCCACCCACGTGGTGACGGCCCGGTCGGACGGTCGCCTGGTGGGGCTGGCCCGGGTCGTGTCGGACGGGGCCAGCATCTGCTACCTGCAGGACGTCCTCGTGCATCCCAGGGCTCGCCGGAGCGGCGTCGGTCGGCGCCTGGTCGAGGCCGTGCTGGCGCCGTACGAGCACGTGCGGCAGAAGGTGCTGCTGACCGACGACGAGCCGGGGCAGCGGGCGTTCTACGAGTCGCTGGGCTACCGCGAGACGCGGGACCACGGCGACGGGTCGATCAGGGCCTTCGTCCGCTTCGACGGCTGACGCGCCGTGGTGGCCGGCCACCACGGCTGCGGAGCGACGGGTCCGCGATCAGGGTCCAGGGGTGCTGCGCGGGCGGTCCACCGCATCCGTGGTCCGGGCCCGGGCGTCGGCCAGGTACGCCGTGGGCGTCACCCCGACCACGTCGCGGAAGTCGCGCGAGAAGTGCGCCTGGTCGAACCAGCCGAGCGACGCGGCCAGGCCGGCCAGGTCGTCCACCCGGCCGTCGTCCATCGCGGCGACGGCGTCCTGCAGCCGGTACCGGGCCAGGACGGCCTTGGGTCCGAGGCCGACGTAGGCGGCGAACGTGCGCTGGAGCCCCCGGGTCGACATGCCGGCCAGCTCCGCGACCTGCTCGACGCGGACCAGCGCGCGGTCGGTGACCATCGCGGCCAGCAGGTCGCGCAGCCGGCGGTACGCGGGGTCGGGCTCGTGGGCCAGCGGGCGGAGGGCGTCGTCGAGCCGCGCGGTGACGGCCTCGTCGGAGCCGTCCTCGCTCAGCACCCGGAGCGCGTCGTCCAGCCCGGACGCCGCGGCCTGGCCGCCCTGCTCCCCGAGGTCGGCCGGCGCCACCGGGCGGACGGTGGAGCGAGGGACGACGACGCCGGTCAGGGCCGTGAACCCGCCGGGCCGGAACTTGGCCGCCACCACCCGACCTCGCCCGGTCAGGTCGACGGTGAAGCGGTGGCCCACCACGCCGTGCAGCAGCACCGCGGGCAGCTCCACGCCGAACCGGGGGCGGTCGCCGCGCTCCAGGGACAGGTTGACGCTCGGGTGGGGCAGCACCTCGGAGCGGAACGGGCCCCGGCCGCTCCGGTCCCACCGCACGGCCCAGTAGCGCTCGACGAACGGCTCCAGGGCGGGTGACACCGGAAGGTCGCGCCGCAGGCCGGCCTCGCGACCGGTCGTGACGGGACGCAGCACGCCCCGGGTGGTGGGGTCGGTCGGTGTCGCGTTCGTCCAAGACGGCACCGTCCCAGGCTAGGGACGCTGTCGGACATGACGACCACCGACGGCCGACCTGACGGCTACTCCAGCCTCACCCCCTTCCTGGTCTGCTCGCCCGCGAGCGAGGCCGTCGACTTTCACTGCGACGTCTTCGGTGCCACCGTGGCGACGCGGATGGACGGCCCCGACGGCACCGTGCCGCACGCCGAGCTCGCGTTCGGGGTCGGCCGGCTGCAGCTCGGTGACCCGTCCGAGCAGTACGGCCTCGCCGCCCCGACCGGCCCCGCCACGGCCCCGATCAGCTCGTCGACGTGCGTGTACGTGGCCGACGTCGACGCGGTCTTCGCCCGAGCCGTGGAGCGCGGGGCCACGGTCCGGGAGGAACCGTCGACGTTCGTCACCGGCGACCGGTTCGCGTCGGTCGTCGACCCGTTCGGCCACCGCTGGGCGATCATGACCCGGGTCGAGGACGTGTCCGAGGCGGAGCAGGAGCGACGGCTCGCGGAGTGGGCGGCGGCAGGGCAGCCCTGAGCCTCACGCCTCGCGAGGGCGGTCGTAGCGCTCGTACAGCGGGGCCAGGCGGGCGTCAGGGTCGAGGCGGTGCAGCACGGCGTCGCCGATGGCGGCCAGCTGGCCGACCTGCTCCGGGCTCAGGGCGTCCAGGACGTGCTGCCGGACGTTGACGACGTGACCGGGGGCCGCCTGCCGGACCTTCGCCCAGCCCGCCTCGCTCAGCCGCACGTTCGTGGCACGGGCGTCGTCGGGGCACGGGACACGCTCCACCAGCCCCCGCTCCTCGAGCCGGCGCACCACGTGGGACAGCCGGGGCAGCGTCGCGTTGGTCTGCGCGGCCAGCGCCGTCATCCGCAGCGTGCGTTCCGGGGTCTCCGACAGCATCGCCAGCGCGTAGTACTCGAAGTGGGTGAGCCCGGCGTCACGGCGCAGCTGGGAGTCGAGCGCCCCGGGCAGCAGCTCGAGCAGCGCGGCCAGCCGGACCCAGGCGGCCAGCTCGTCGTCGTCCAGCCAGGGGGTGTCGTCCACGGGGGTGATGGTCGCAGCCAGAAGGTTGTCGCCACAAGTTTATGGCGGTACGGTGAAGTTGTAGCAACAACCTTCTGTCACCGGGAGCCCGACATGGCACCGACCACCCCAGCGAGCACGACGGCCGCCGCCGACGCGCTTATCCCGGCCGCCCACCCGTTCGCCGCGCACCTGGCCCGGGCCGCGCAGGCGCAGCAGGCCGCCCCGCACCGCGCGTGGACGCCGGCGGACGGGCCGATGCCGGCGCTCTACCTGAGCCACGGCGCCCCGATGCTGTTCGAGATGACCGGCTGGATGACCGAGCTGCACGACTGGGCCCGCGCCCTGCCCCGGCCCCGGGCGGTCCTCGTGGTGTCCGCGCACTGGGAGTCGGCGCCGACCATGGTCAGCAGCAGCGTGCCGGCGGACCTGGTCTACGACTTCGGCGGCTTCGCCGAGCTCTACTACCGGATGCGCTACGACACCCCGCCGGCGACCGACCTGGCCCGTCAGGTGGTCGGCCTGCTGCCGACGGCGGAGGCCGTGCACGAGCACCCGAGCCGTGGCCTCGACCACGGCGCGTGGGTGCCGCTGAAGATCATGTACCCCGAGGCGGACGTGCCGGTGCTCCAGCTGAGCATGCCCACCCACGACCCCGACCGGCTGCTGGCGCTGGGGCGGCGGCTGCGGTCGCTGCGCGAGCAGGGGGTGCTGGTCGTCGGCTCCGGGTACATGACGCACGGGCTGCCCTACCTGGACTGGTCCCGCCCGGAACAGGTGCCGGGCTGGTCGTCGGACTTCGACGACTGGGCTGCCGACGCGCTGCGCCGGGGCGACGTCGATACCCTCGCCTCGTTCCGCGACCGCGCTCCCGGCATGCCCTGGGCCCACCCCACGGTGGAGCACTTCACCCCGCTCTTCGTCACCCTGGGCGCCGCGACCGACCCCACGGCGGCCCCCACGACGACGGTCGACGGCTACGCGATCGGGCTGTCGAAGCGGTCGTTCCAGACCGCCTGAGCCTCACGCCTCGCGGCCCCGTCCGGGACGCTCAGCGGTCGCCGGCGAAGCGACCGCCGGTCACCCGGTCGACGACCGACCAGTACCGCTGGGGCGCCAGCCGGACCAGCGCGTCCAGGGCGTGGGCCTCCGGGCCGAGCAGGACGCGGCCGCGGCGCCGGTGGACCGCCCGCAGCACCAGCCGGGCCGCCCGGTGCGGGGGCATGCGCAGCAGCCGGTCCAGCTCGGCCAGCCCGGCCTCGGCCTGGTCCGCCGGGACGCCCGCGCCCATCCGCGCCGAGCGGGCGATCCCGGTCCGCACCCCGCCCGGGTGGACGACGGTGACCCCGGTGCCGGTCGGTCGCAGCTCGTGGCGCAGCGCCTCCGCGAAGCCGCGCACGGCGAACTTGCTCGCCGCGTAGGCGGCCTGGCCGGGCGGCGCGGCGAGGCCGAACACGCTGGAGACGAACACCAGGTGCGAGCCGGGCGGCATGGCCGGCAGGCAGGCGATGGTCAGCGCCACCACGGCGTGCAGGTTGACGGCGAGCAGCCGGTCCACGTCGGCCACCGACACCTGGTCCACCCGACCCCCCAGGGCGACGCCCGCGTTGTTGACCAGCAGGTCCAGCCGGCCGTGGTGCGCCGTCACGGCGGCCGCCACGTCGCTCAGGTCCCCTCCCTCGGCCAGGTCCACCAGGTGCGTGCTGACGTCCGGCGAACCACCGAGCCGGGCCGCCCGCGCCGTCGCCGCGAGCCCCACCGCGTCCCGGTCGAGCAGGGCGAGCCGGGCCCCGCGCGAGGCCAGGTCGTGGGCCAGGGCGGCGCCGATCCCGCCTGCGGCCCCGGTCACCAGGGCGACCCGGTCAGCGAACGTGAACGGCGGCACGACCGACCTCCCGGTCCGCGGTCCGGTCCGTCACGACCCGACGGTGGTGCTCGGCGGGGTCGAACCGGCGCACCGCCCGGCGGAACGCGGCCGCACGGTGCGGCCACAGCGTGGTGTTCCGGCCCCGGTCGTCCAGGTAGAAGCTCGTGCAGCCGCCGGCCACCCACACCGAGCCCGCCAGGTCGGCCTGCACCTGCTCGCTCCAGGCCCGCTGCGCCGCGACGGTGGGCTCCAGGACCGCCCGCTCGCCCGGCGCCAGGTCGGCCGAGGCCCGGTCCAGGGCCTGGAGCAGCCAGCCGACCTGGGCCTCGATGATGGCCACGATGCTGTTGTGGCCCAGCGCGGTGTTGGGCCCGACCAGGTAGAACAGGTTGGGGAACCCGGCGACCGCCGTGCCGCGCAGCGCCTGCATGCCGGTACCGGCCCAGTGCTCGGCCAGGGTGCGACCGTCGCGCCCGTGCAGCCGGTGCGCCACGGGCGGGTCGGTGGCGTCGAAGCCCGTGCTGCACACCAGCACGTCGAGCGGGTGCTCGACGCCGTCGGCGGTCGTGACGCCCGTCGCGGTCACCGCGGCCACGGGGGCCGTCACCAGGTCGACGTCCGCGCGGGCCAGGGCGGGGTAGTAGTCGTCGCTGACGAGGATCCGCTTGCAGCCCAACCGGTAGCCGGGGGTGAGTACGCGCCGCAGCGCCGGGTCACCGACCTGCCGGCGCAGGTGCGCCAGGGCGAGGCGCTCCAGGGCCCGGCCCGGCCGGCGGTGGGCCAGGGCGAGGTGGGTCAGGTCGTTGCGTCGGAACACCCGCTCCCGCGACAGCCGCTGCAGCCACGGCCACCGCGCGAACCACCGCCGCCGCCGGGGCGAGGTGGGGCGGTCGCGGCGCGGCACCACCCACGGCGCGCTGCGCTGGAACACCGTGAGGTGCTCGGCCCGCTCGGCCACCGGCGGGACGAGCTGCACGGCGGAGGCGCCCGTGCCGATCACACCGACGCGTCGCCCGGCCAGGGGCACGGTGTCGTCCCAGGTCGCGGAGTGCAGGCGGGGACCGGCGAAGTCGTCGAGCCCGGGCAGGTCGGGCCAGCGCGGCTGGACCAGGGGCCCCGCCGCCACCACCAGGACCTCGGCGGTCCACGGGCCCCGGTCCGTGGCCACCCGCCACAGCGCCGCCGACTCGTCCCAGTCGGCCCGGAGCACCTCGGTGCCGAGGCGCAGGTACGGCCGCAGGCCCTCGTCGGCCACCGTGCGCTCCAGGTAGGTCTGGATCTCGGCCCGGCCCGCGTACAGCGACGACCAGTCCGGGTTGGGGGCGAACGAGAAGGAGTACAGGTCGCTGCGGATGTCGCAGGCCGCGCCCGGGTAGGTGTTGTCCCGCCAGGTGCCGCCGACCTCGCGGCCCCGGTCGAGCACGACCAGGCTCGTCTCGCCGCGGCGCACCAGCCGCGCCGCGGCCCCCAGGCCCGAGAACCCGGCCCCGACGACCGCCACCCGGACGTGGCGCTCGCTCACCGCGCCACGTAGACGGTGCACGCGGACGTGCCGCCGGTGTGGAAGTTGGCGAAGCTCACCACGTGCGCCTCGACGTCGTCGAAGACCTGCCGCAGCACGCCCAGGAAGCCCTCGTGCGGCGGGTCGTCGGACCAGAGCCCGAACACGCCACCGGGGTGCATCCCGGCGCGCACCCGGCGCAGGCCGTCGGCGGTGTAGAAGTCGCCGTGGCTGGGGTGCAGCAGGTGGTCCGGCGTGTGGTCGATGTCGACCAGCACCGCGTGGAAGGCCCGACCCGGCCGGGCCGGGTCCAGCCCGTCCTCGCCACGCGCCAGGGCGAAGAAGTCGCCCTGCTCCAGCCGGGTCCGGGGGTCGGAGGTCAGTTCGGCGCTGCCGGGCAGCAGGTGCCGGTGGTGCCAGTCGATGACCTCGCCCGGGGCGTCGACGACCACCAGCTGACCGACCCGGTCGTCGGCCAGCACGGTGCGCGCGGTCCAGCCCAGGCCCAGCCCGCCGACCAGGACGTCGAGGCCGGTGCCGGCGGCGGGGTCGGGCGTCGCGGCCAGGCCCAGGCGGGCCAGGGCCACCTCGGAGTCGGTGAACAGGCTGGACATGAGGAACTCGTCGCCGAGCTTGACCTCGTACACGTCGACCAGCAGCGTCGGCTCGGTCCGGCGGCGCAGGCTGATCTCGCCCATGGCCGTGTCGGCCCAGGCCAGCTCCTCGATCTTCCTGCTCGTCACGCCGCCCCCTGCCTCGTCGGTCCCCGCCTCGCCGGTCCCGTGAGCCTAGGTGTACCCGGCCGGCCCGGCGCCCCCGGCCTCACCGGTCTCCGCGTCGAGCAGGTGGCGCAGGTAGCGGCCCGGCCCGGCCAGGAAGCTGCGCCAGTGCTGCACCAGCTGCAGGTCCTCCCAGGTGGTCTCCCGCAGGCCCCACTCGCCGACGTCCAGCAGCGTCGCCCCGGGCAGCGAGGCCAGCACGGGGGAGTGGGTGGCGCACAGCACCTGGGCGCCCTGGCGCACCACGTCGGACAGCACGCCCATCAGCGTCAGCGTCGAGGTGAACGACAGCGCGGCCTCCGGTTCGTCGAGGCAGTACAGCCCGGGCCCGTCGAAGCGGCTGCCCAGCACCTCGAGGAACGACTCGCCGTGGCTCATCTCGTGGAGCACGGGCTCCAGCCGGCGGCCCCCGGTGGGGTGCTGCTCGAGGAACGTGTACCAGCCGTGCATGGTCTCGGCCCGCAGGAAGAAGCCCCATCGGGCCGAGCCGACGCCCCGCTGCAGCCGCAGGGCGCCGGCCAGCGGTGACTCGCTCGGCCGGGTCGAGTGCACGGCCTGGGTGGACCCGCCCTCGGGCGACATGCCGTAGGCGACCGCCACGGCCTCCACCAGCGTCGACTTGCCCGAGCCGTTCTCGCCCACCAGGAACGTGACCCCGGGAGCCAGGTCGAGGCCGTCGGCCACGAGCCGGGCCACCGCAGGCACCGTCATGGGCCAGCGTGCGGGGTCCAGCGGCCGCTCGGGGTCGTGGCTGACCCGGACGACCGGGGGCTGGCGCTGCACGGCCCGACGGTAGCGAGGGGGTCGGACGGCTCAGGCCAGCGTCTGCGCGAGCGACCGGGTGCCGGCGGTGACCGTCAGGTCGGCCAGCGCGCCCTGGACCAGGGACAGCTGCGGCGGCACGTGTCCGAGGTCCACGTCCAGGACGACGGGCAGGTCGAGGTCGGCCAGGGCGCTGCGCAGGGCGTCCGCCTGGCTGAACCCGCCGGCTGCGGGCGCCCGGGTCCGGCCGACCAGCACGGCGTTGACCCGGTCGAACCAGCCCGCGAGCCGCAGGCCCCACAGCAGCCGGGCCACGTCCAGGGCGTGGCTCTCCGAGGCCTCCAGGTGCAGCAGCAGGCCCTCCGGGGCGTGGTCGGCCACGAAGCCCGCCACGTCGCCGTACGGGGTGCCGGCCAGCGGGGCGATGGTCTCCAGGCAGCCGCCCAGCAGCCGTCCGGTGGTGTGGACCTCGCCGGCGCCCGGGTCCAGCAGGGACCAGCCGCCCGGCCGGTCCAGCGTGGGCCGGGCGCCGGGGTCGTCGGCCCAGTCCGGGCTCGTGCCGCCGGCGTGGTGGGTCGACCCGCCCTGGACCAGGACCGACCCCGTCGGCGCCGTCACGGCGTCCAGCCAGGGCAGCAGCGGCTCGGGGACGGGGTCGGGGGTGTCCATCAGGTTGGGCGCGTGGACGCTCGCCGTCCCGGTGGTGGTGGTCAGCGCCAGCGTCAGCGTCGACACGTCCGAGTAGCCGACCAGCCAGGTCGCCTCCGCCGCGCGCAGCGCCGCCGGGTCCAGGTGCGGCAGCACCTCGACCGCGAGCTCGCCGCCCCAGGGCGGCACCACGGCCCGCACCGTCGGGTCGAGCAGCATCGCGGACAGCTCGTCGGCCCGCTCCCGGGCCGGGGCGCTGACGACGCCACCGTCGGCCAGGCACGCTCCGAGGCGCACCTCGTACCCCCGCTCGCGCAGGTGGGCCACGGCCAGGTCGAGCCGGGGCCGCAGCGCCGCCGGCACGCCGCTGGAGGGCGCCGTCACGCCGATGGTGTCGCCCGGGCGCAGCGGGGCGGGGAAGCGGATCACCGTCCGTACCGTCCGGTCGAGGTCCGGTCCTGGTTGTCGGTCACCCGGGGCAGGCTCCCGCCATGACGCGTCCCGCAGCAACCCCTGGCGACCGGGAGGAGACGGCGGCGCGGCTCGTGGTCCACCCGGCCGGCGCCGACCGGTTCGACGACGTACGCACCCTGCTGGGCCCCCGCGACCCGCAGGCCCCGGCCTGCTGGTGCCTGGCCTACCGCACGACGTCGGCGCAGAACGCCGCGCTGACGGGTGAGGACCGGCCCGGTCACCTGCGGGCCCTGTGCGAGCGTCCGGCCGCGCCCGGGGTGCTGGGCTACCTGGACGACGAGCCGGTCGGCTGGTGCGCGCTGGGGCCGCGGTCGGAGATGGGGCGCCTGCAGCGCTCCCGGACCATCCCGGTGATCGACGACCGGCCGGTGTGGAGCGTCGTCTGCTTCGTGGTGCGGCCCGGGTACCGGCGCCGCGGGGTGGCTGCGGCGCTGCTGCTCGGCGCGGTCGAGCACGCGCGCCGGCACGGGGCCACGACCCTGGAGGGGTACCCGGTGGACCCGGAGGGCGGCCGCATCAGCGGGTCGCTGGCCTACGTGGGGACGACTTCGCTGTTCGAGGGCGCGGGCTTCCGGCGGGTCACCCTGACCGACGCGCGCAGCGCGGGGCTGCGGCGCTGGCTGGTGCGGCTGGACCTGGACGCTCCGGACGGACCGGACGCACCGGACTGAGCGGCGGCCCCGCCGGGCCCACGGCTCAGCGCAGCCGCAGGACGTCGCCGTCCGGCTGCCACTCGACCACGCCCTCCGCGGCCAGGTCGGCCAGCCAGCCCGCCATGGGCCACCACCCCCAGGTCCGGTGGAACAGCGTGGCGTTGCGGACCACGTCGGGCACCTTGTCCCGGCGTCCGACCTCGGCGTGGTGCTGGTGGTAGCCCATGGCCCCGCCCACCCAGTGCAGCGACGCCCCCGCCCGCCGCAGCCGCATGGCGAAGTCGGTGTCCTCGCCGCCGTAGCCGACGTAGCGCTCGTCGAACCCACCGACCGCGCGCACCAGGTCGACCGGGGCGGCCAGGGACAACGTCCACAGCAGCTCCCAGCGGTCCTCGGCCAGCAGCTCGCCCGGGGCCGGCACGGGCCGCGCCGGGTGCGGCTCGGCGTGCCCGGCCAGCCCGGCCAGGTCGGCCCGGGTCGTCGGCACGTCGGGCGGCAGGTAGCCGACCGGGCCCGCGACCACACCACCGGTCCGCCGCACGGCGTCGACGTAGGTGCCGACCAGGTCGGGCGCGGGCACGACGTCCACGTCCAGCAGGACCACGGTCCCGCCGGCGGCGGCCGCCGCGACGCCCGCGTTGCGCGCCGCCGCGAGCGGGAGGGGCTCGCCGTCGGGCACGGGCAGGTCGACGACGACCGGGGTCAGGCCGTCCTGGCCGGCCGCCTCCCGCACGTCGGGACCACCCATGCGGACCACGACCCAGCCGAACGCGGTGTCCTGCTGCCGGGCCAGGCCCCAGGCCTGGCGCCGGAGGTGGTCCAGGCGGCCCCGGACGATGGTCACAACCGTGGTCGGCGCGCCGGCCGGCACGCCGGTCGGCCCGCCGGTCGGCACGTCGCTCGGCTCACCGGTCGGCACGTCGTTCGGCACCGTGCCGTCCGGCCCGGTCACCTGCTGGTCCGCGTCCGCCTGCACCGGGTCATCAGAGCACACCAGGCCCCCCCCGCCTGCGCCCCGTTAGGGCGGGTCGAATCGGGGTACCCCCCCTCTGCCACGCCTTCGTGGCCCGCCTCCCGGCTTCCCCGGTCCGGCGGATCGTGCGCCCGTCGACCGGGCCGTCAGGACGGAGCTCGGATGGCTGACGCCGTGCTGGACCACCTCGCCACCGCGCGACGGGTCCGGCCGCCCGCCGGGGGGGCCGACACCACGACGGTCGACCCCACCGGTCGCCGGCTGCGGATCGGCATCATCGCCCCGGTCCGGTTCCCGATCGCCCAGCCGTTCGCCGGCGGGCTCGAGGCGCACACCTGGTCCCTGGCCCGCGCGTTCACCGCGGCCGGGCACCACGTCGTGCTCTACGCCCACGGGGACAGCGACCGCGGCGTGGCCAAGGTCGTGCCCGTCTTCGCCCCGCCCGAGATCTCGCAGGCCGCCCGCGCCGACATCGCCGCCCCGCCCGAGCACTTCCTGTGGGAGCACCGCTGCATGCAGCAGACCGTGTCGCGGCTGCTGCGCGACGTGGACCGGCTCGACCTGGTCCACAACAACAGCCTGCACTACCTGCCGCTGGCGATGGCGGGGCTGCTGCCGACGCCCATGGTGACCACGCTGCACACGCCGCCCAACCCGTGGCAGGAGGCCGGGGCGCTGGACAGCGGCGGCTGCTCGCGGTTCGTGGCCGTGTCGCGTGACGTGGCCGACCGCTGGTCCGGCGTGCTGGGCGACGTCGAGGTGGTGCCCAACGGGCTCGACCCGGTCCTCTGGCCCGCCGGGGCCGGGGGCGGCGACCTGGTCTGGTCCGGGCGGATCGTGCCCGAGAAGGCCCCGCACCTGGCCGTGGCGGCGGCGGCCCGGCTCGGTCGGCGGATCGTGCTGGCCGGCCCGGTGCACGACCACGGCTACTTCGAGACCGAGGTCGCGCCGTGGCTGTCCGAGGACGTGGTCTACGCCGGCCACCTGGACAGCACGGCCCTGGCCCGCCTGGTCGGCTCGGCGTCCTGCGTGCTCGTCACCCCCTGCTGGGACGAGCCGTTCGGGCTGGTCGCGGCGGAGGCGATGCTCTGCGGCACCCCGGTGGCCGCGTTCGACCGCGGCGGGGTCGGCGAGGTCGTGGGCGGCGGCGGCGGGGTGCTGGCGCGTCCCGGTGACGTGGACGACCTGGCCCGTGCCGTCGTGGCCGCGCAGGCCATGGACCGGGGAGCGGTCCGGGCCCGGGCGCTGCAGCAGCTCAGCGCCCGGTCGATGGCCGAGCGCTACCTGCAGCTGTACGCCGGGGCCGCCGCGTGATCGGCTGGTACGTCCACGACCACGGCTCGGGTCACCGTCGTCGGCTCGAGGCCGTGGCGCCGCACCTGCCGGTGCCCGTGGTGGGCATGGGCAGCGGGGTGCCCGC
The DNA here is from genome assembly GCF_042466345.1 of Jannaschia sp. R86511. Lineage (NCBI taxonomy): Bacteria > Pseudomonadati > Pseudomonadota > Alphaproteobacteria > Rhodobacterales > Roseobacteraceae > Jannaschia > Jannaschia sp. R86511. Next base: position 4,292,317 of record NZ_JAXHCD010000001.1, on the reverse strand, counting down.
CGACGGCGTGGCCTGGCTGCCGCTGCCCACCGACGCCACGGGCCGCCCCGGGGCCGCGGCCGTCGACCCCACCGCCGGCGGCGCCCTGCACTGGGCGCCCCTGGGTGAGGCCGGGATGCTGGGCCGCGCCCAGGCCGTGGCGCAGTGGGTGCGCGACACCGGCTGCCGGCTGCTGGTGGTGGACGTGTCGGTCGAGATGCTGCTGCTGGCCCGCCTGCTCGGGGTCGCGACGGTGGCCGTCGTGCAGCCCGGGGTGCGGGACGACACCGCCCACCGGCTCGGCTACGACACGGCCGCGACGCTGCTGGCGCCGTGGCCCGAGGCGGCCGGGGTGTCGGGCGCGCGGTCGGAGCGCACGGCGTGGACGGGGGCGTTCTCGCGCGACGACGCCGCCACCGGTGCCGCCGTCGGCCCCGCCTGCGACCACGACGGCCCCTGCGTGGCGCTGGTGCTGGGTGCCGGTGGGCACCGCATCGACCGCGGGCAGGTGGCGGCGGCCGCCGCGGCGACGCCGGGTTGGTGCTGGCACGTGGCGGGGGACCTGGGCCCGGCGGCCGGACCGGCGGCCGGGACGGGCCGGGTGGTCGAGCACGGCACCCTGCCCGACGTGCGCGGCCTGCTCCAGCACGCCTCCGTCGTGGTGGGGCCGAGCGGGGGAGGGCTGGTCGCGGAGGTGGCGGCCGCCGGCCGGCCGTTCCTGGCCCTGCCCCAGCCGCGCCCCTTCGACGAGCAGCACGAGCTCGCCCGGCTGCTGGCCCGGCTCGGCTGCGCCGAGGTCGCCACCACCTGGCCATCGCCGCCGGAGTGGGCGGGGCTGCTGACGCGGCTGGCCGCCGGGTCCCCGACGGCGCCCGGACGCTGGGCGCGCTGGTCCGACGGCCACGGGGCCGAGCGCGCGGCCGCGCTGCTGCTGCGCACGCTGCGAGCCGTCACTCCCGGCGCGACCGTGACGCCCGGCGCGAGCGCGGTGGCCCGTCGTCCCGAGGTGCCTGTGAGCAGCGGGGCCACCCGGTGACCCGGTCCGCCCCGGGGGAGCGCCCCCGCCCGCGCGTGGTGCACGTGCCGGACGCGCACGCCTACGTCGAGCACGTGTCCCGGCTGCCCGAGGACGTCTCCGTGCGTCCCGCCCCGGCGGTCCCCGGCGCCACGGCGGTCCCGGGCGTCCCGTCCGGCCCGGCCGGGCGGCTGCCCCGGTTCAGCTGGGAGGACGGTCCGCAGTGGGTCCGCGCGCACGCCGCCGAGTTCGACGTGCTGCACGTGCACTTCGGGTTCGAGCGGCTGAGCGTGGCCGAGCTGACGGCGCTCGTGGCGGCGCTGGCCGAGGCGGGCCGCGCACTGGTGTGGACCGCCCACGACCTGACCAACCCGCACCTGGTCGACCAGGCGCTGCACGAGCAGCAGCTCGCGGTGCTGGCCGAGCACGCCGCGGCCGTCCTCACCCTGACCCCGGGGGCGGCCGAGGAGATCCGGCGCCGGTGGGGACGGGTCGCCACCGTGGTGCCGCACCCCCACCTGGCTCCGGCCGAGGTCATGGCCCGGGTACGGCCCGGGACGCGCGGTGCCCCGGTCGTCGGGCTGCACCTGGGGCTGCTCCGGCCCAGCACGGACCGCCGGGTCGTGCTGGCCCTGCTGGACGCCGTGACCGAGCTGCCGACGGCGACGCTGCGGGTCCACCTGCGCGAGGAGGTGCTGGCCGCGGGGTTCCCCCGGCCCGACCGCGAGCTCGTGCGCGAGCTGCACCGCCCCTCCCGGGCCGGCCGGGTCGACCTGCGGGTGGGCGGGCGCCTGCCGGAGCCGGCGCTGTGGGACGAGCTGTCGTCGCTGTCCGCGCTGGTGCTGCCCTACCGCTGGGGCACCCACAGCGGCTGGGTCGAGAGCTGCTACGACGTGGGCACCCCCGTCGTCGCCCCCGAGAGCGGTCGCTGGTCGGAGCAGCAGCCCGTGCACACCTTCCGCTCGGGACCGTCCGGGCCCGACCGCGCCTCGCTGGTGGACGCCCTGCGGCGCGCCGTGGCGGCCGGACCGCGCCGCAGCAGCGTGGCGTCGGAACGGCTGAGCGGGCGCACCCGCGGCGTCGTCGAGCACGACCGCGTCCACCGGCTGGTCGCAGCGGGCGACCGGCTGTGACCGCGTCCGACGCCCCGGCGGGCGACCCGGGGCCGGAGGCGGGGCCGCCCCCCGGCATCGACGGTCGGACCTGGCACTTCCGCGACTTCTACGGCGTGGGACCGCAGCCGGACGACGACGCCGCACCCCTGCTCGTGGTGCACGGCAACTGCCAGGCCGAGGCGCTGCGGGTGGTGCTGGCCGGCAGCACCGACCGGTTCCGGACCGTCCGGGTCCCGGCGGTCCACGAGCTCACCGCCGCCGACGTCGAGCCGCTGCAACGACTGCTCGCCCGCTGCGACGTGCTGCTCAGCCAGCCGGTGAGCACGGGGTACCACGACCTGCCGCTCGGCACCGCCGACGTGCGCTCCGCCGCCCCGCGGGCCCGCCTGGTGATGTTCCCCGTGGTCCGCGACAGCCGGCTGCACCCGTTCCAGGCGCTGGTGCGCGTCCCCGCCGCCGGTGAGCCGCCCGTCGTGCCCTACCACGACCTGCGCACGCTGGCCCTGGCCGCCAGCATCGACGGCTCGCGCACCGCCGCCGCCCCGGCCGGGCGCCCCGCGGTGCAGGCCGACGGCGTCCGCGAGGTGGCCCGCCGCTCGCAGGCCGAGCTGGCCCGGCGGCAGCGGGAGCACGGCACCATCGCGGTCGACGACCTGCTCGAGGCGGCCGGGGCCGAGGCGTCGCACACCCTCAACCACCCGGGCAACCCCGTCCTGCTGGGACTGGCCCGTCGGGTCCTGGACGAGCTGGACGACGACCACGAGGCGATCGACCCCGGCCGCACGCTGCTGCGCTCCGTGCTGTCGCCGCTGGACGCCGACGTGCTGGACGCGCTCGGCCTGGACCCGGGCCGGGCCCGCGCGGACTGGTCGGTGGACGGTGTGCCCGTCCCGGACGAGACGGTCGTCGGCGAGCAGCTGTCCTGGTACGGCCGCCACCCGGACGTCGTCCGGGCCGGGCTGCGGCGGCACGGCGCGACCATGGAGGTGCTCGGCCTGTGACCGCCCCGCTGCACCACCTGGTGGTCGGGCCGCCCCGGCACGGCGTCACCCGGTACGCCGAGCTGCTGCTGGCCGCGCACCCCGTCCCCGCCGGGCGGGTGGTCCGCGTGCCCCACCGGCTCGGCCCCGACGACCTGCCCGACCTGCTGGGGCGGCTGCCGGTCGGTGCGCCCGTGCACACCCACGTCACCGACCACCTGTTCGGCGGCTCCCCCGAGCAGGCCCTGGCGGCGCTGCGCGCGCTGGCGGCCGGACGCGCGCTGTCGGTGACCCTGCACGACGTGCCGCAGGCCTCCGACGGCGCCCCGTGGGCCCGGCGGCGCGCCTGCTACGCCGGGATCGCCGCCGTGGCGTCCCGGGTCGTGGTCAGCAGCGAGCACGAACGACGTCTGCTGGTCCGGCTGCTGGCCGAGGCCTCGCCGCACGGTGGCCGGCGGCCCGAGGTCTCGGTGGTCCCGCTCGCCGCGCCCGACGCCGACATGGCGGAGCCCGATCCCGTGGCGGAGCCCGATCCCGTGGCCGAGCCCGAGCCCACCGGCCCCGACCGGTCGGGGCCGGCGCCCGCGTCCCGCGAGGTGGCCGTCCTGGGGTTCGTGTACCCCGGCAAGGGCCACGCCGAGGTGCTCGAGGCCCTGTCCGCGCTGCCCGGCGACGTCGGGCTGCGCGTCCTGGGCGGGGCCTCACCCGGGCACGACGACGTGGTCCGGCGGCTGCACGAGCGCGGCGCGGCGATGGGACGGCGGGTCGTCGTGGACGGCTGGGTCGACGACGCCCGGCTGCCCGGGCTGCTGCGTCGGGTGACCGTGCCGGTGTTCGCCCCGCGTCACGTCTCCGCGTCCGCCTCGCTGGTGCAGTGGGGGGCGGCCGGGCGCCGGCCGGTGGTCACCCGCAACCGCTACACCGAGGAGGTCGCCGCACGTGCCCCCGGGGCCCTGCTGCTGGTCGACGACACCGCCGAGGCCCTGGCCGCCGGTCTGCTGGCCGCCCTGACCGACCCGGCCAGCACCCGCTGCGTCCCGGGGCGGGCGGGGCACGAACCGGCCGCGGCGGCGGCCGCCACGTTCGGCGAGGTCGCCGCGTGAACGGCCCGGACGTCTCCGTGGTGGTCGCGCACTACGACCAGCCCGCCTCGTTGGCGCTGGTGCTGGCGGCGCTGCGCGCCCAGACGCTGCCGCCGGAGCGGTTCGAGGTCGTCGTCGCCGACGACGGCTCGCCCGTGCTGCCGCAGGTGGGGGAGCAGCCGTTCCGCGTCGGCGTGGTCACCCAGCCCGACCGCGGGTTCCGGGCCGCCGCGGCCCGCAACCTCGGCACCCGGGCCACCACGGGCGGTCTGCTCTGCTACCTCGACGCCGACACGGTGCCCGAGCCGGGGTACCTGGCCGCGGTGCTGGCGGAGGCGGAGCGGACGCCGGACTGCCTCGTGGTCGGCCGCCGCCGCCACGCCGAGCTGCAGGGGTGGGGGCCCGAGGAGCTGCTCGACTTCTTCGCGGGCCGTCGCGACGGGCCGCAGGAGCTGCCCGAGCCGGCCTGGCTGATCGACGGCTACCGCTGGACCGACGACCTGCGGGCCGCCGACGACGAGTCCTACCGCTACGTCATCGGCGCCGTGCTCAGCGTGCACCGCGACCTGCTGGAGCGAGCCGGCGGCTGGGACGAGCGGTTCGTCGGCTACGGCGGCGAGGACTGGGAGGTCGTCAACCGCTGCTGGCTGGCCGGGGCCCGCATGCGCCACGTCCGCGAGGCGGTGGCCTGGCACGACGGCCCCGACTTCGCCGGCCGCGAGGTGGACCGGGTCGCGGTGCAGAACGCGCAGGCGGTGGCCCTGGCGCGGCTGCTCCCCTCCGAGGCGACCCGGCCTGCCGGCCTGGTGTGGGAGTACCCGCAGGTCGTCGTCGAGGTCGACGACCGCGGCTGGACGGACGAGCAGGCGCTGCTGTGCGTGGCGTCCCTGCTGGCGGGCACCGACGCCGGCGTGTGGCTGCGCGAGGGCCACGTCGCCCGGCCGGCCGGGCCGCTGGGGCAGGACCCCCGGGTCCACGTCGGCACCGTCCCCGGTGACGTCCGTCGTCGCTGCCGGGCCACGGTCCGCGTGGACCGGGCGGTGGAGCTGGCCGAGCCGCTGCGCGAGCTCGTGCGGCGGGCCCCGGTCGACCTGCCGGGCCTGCGGGTGCGGCCCACCCGTCCCCGCCACGACCGGGACCCGGGGACCGTCGTCGACCTGACGCACGACGTGGCACCGGCCCCCAGCCTGGGTGCCGTGCTGCGGGAGCGCGCCGAGGCCCGGGTGCGCTGAGGCCCGGGTGCGCTGAGGCGGTGGGGGTCGACCAGACTGGTGGCCCCACCCCCAGGACGACGGAGGCCCCGGTGCCGGAACCGCGCGACGAACGCCCGCAGGACGGCCCGCAGGACGGCCCGGAGGACGAAGGTGGCACGTACGACGTGCTGGTGATCGGCGCCGGTCCGGCCGGGACGGCCGCGGCCGTGCGGGCGGCCGAGCTCGGCGCGCGGGTCGCCGTGGCCGAGGCCCGCCACACCGGTGGGACCTGCGTCAACACCGGGTGCGTGCCCACCCGGGTGCTGGCCAAGACCGCGCGGTTCCTGCGCGAGGTGCGCAGCTCGTCGGCCTACGGCATCGGCGTGGACGAGCCGGTGGTCGACTGGGCCCGCACGGTGGCGCAGGTCCGTTCGGTGATCGACGACGTCAAGGCGGCCAAGGACGACCCGGGTCGGCTCGAGCGGCTCGGGGTCGACCTGTTCGTCGAAGGGCCCGCCCGCTTCGTCGACCCGCACACCGTCGAGCTGGCCGACTCGGGCCGCCGGCTGCGCGGGGACACGGTGATCCTGGCCGTCGGGGGCCGGTCGCGGCGGCTGCCCGTGCCCGGCGCGGAGCTGGCCCACGTGCCGGAGCAGGTGCTCGACCTCCCGGACGTGCCCGCGCGCCTGGCCGTGATCGGGGCGGGGAACACCGGCGCCCAGCTGGTGACCAACTTCTCGGCCTTCGGCTCCCGCGTGACCCTGCTGGAGGTCGCGCCCCGCATCCTCATGTCGGCCGACGTCGACGTCGCACGCGTCGTGCACGAGGCGTTCGTGTCCGACGGCGTCACGGTCCGCACGGGCATCGAGACGGTGACCGGGCTGGCGCGCACCGACGACGGCGCGATCGACCTGGGCTGGGTCGAGGCCGACGGCGAGCACCACGAGACCTTCGACGCGGTCATCATGAGCACGGGCTGGCCCGCCGCCGTCGAGGGCCTGGGCCTGGCGGCCGCGGGCGTCCAGACCGAGGGCCCCGCCGTCCCCGTGGACGACTACCTGCGCACCAACGTCCCGCACGTCTACGCCGCGGGCGACGCCAACCAGCAGGCCATGCTGGTCCAGGCCGCGCACGTCGAGGCCGAGGCCGCCGCCAAGCACGCCGTGCTGGGCGCCACCCGGCGCAGCACCCACCACCTGATGCCGTCGGGCGGGTTCACCGACCCCGACTACGCCGGGGTGGGCCTCACCGAGGAGCAGGCCCGCGAGCGCGACCCCCAGGTGGTCGTGGCGACGGTGCAGTACGCGGCCATGGAGCGGCCGATCATCGACGGCCGGGCCGAGGGGTTCCTCAAGCTCGTCGCCGACCGCCGGCGCGAGGTCGTCCTGGGGGCGCACGCGGTGGGCGAGTCCGCCGTGGAGGTCATCCAGGCCGTCACCACGGCCATGGCCGCCGGCGTCGACGTGTCCACGCTGGCCACGGTCGAGTTCGCCTACCCCACCTACAGCGCCGTCATCGGCGAGGCGGCCCGCGAGCTGCAGGGCCTCTGACCTGCAGGGCGCATGAACCCCGGCCCGGCTGGGGACACCCACACCATGACCACGACAGACACGCACGTGACCGTCAGCCGCACCATCGACGCCCCCGCCAAGGACCTGTTCGAGGTGCTGTCCAACCCCGAGCACCACGCCGCCCTCGACGGCTCCGGCTTCGTCCGCAGCGACGAGAAGACGGACCGGATCACCGCCACCGGGCAGGTGTTCCGGATGAACATGGTGGGCGAGCACATGGGCGGGGAGTACCAGACGGACAACACCGTCACCGGCTACCGCGAGAACCACCTGCTGGTCTGGCAGACGGCCCCCGCCGACACGCCCCCGCCCGGCTGGGAGTGGAAGTGGGAGCTCGAGGCCCAGGACGCCGGCTCCACGCTGGTCCGGCTCACCTACGACTGGGCCAAGGTCACCGACAAGGCCCTGCTGGCCAAGGTGTCGTTCCCCCTGGTCAGCGAGAACCAGCTGGAGGACTCCCTGAACGCGCTCGCCGAGCAGGTCGCGGGCTGAGTCCGGCGTAGCCCTCGCGGTACCGGGTACGGGGCCCGTGCACGAACGCACGCCCCGCCCGAGACCGTCGAGAGGATCCTCATGAGCAACCGCAACACCGTCGTACGCGTCCTGCACGACGTCGGAGCGGCCGCCTGGTTCGGCGGCACCCTGATGGGTGCCGTCGGGCTGAACGGCGCCGCCGACTCCGTCGAGCAGCGCGAGGACCGTGCCCGCGTGGCCTCGGTCGGCTGGGCCCGCTGGGCCCCGGTGAACGCCGCCGCGCTCGGCGCCCACGTGGCCGGCGGCATCGGCCTGCTGCTGGCCAACCGGGACCGGGCCGCGCACCAGGAGGGCACCCGCGGCAACACCGTGGCCAAGTCGTTGCTCACGGTCGCCGGGGTCGGGCTGACCGCCTGGAGCGGGGTGCTCGGCGCCCAGGTGGCCAAGGCCGGCCAGGTGCCCGCCCAGGGGGCCGTCACCCCGTCGGGCGAGACGCCGGACGACGTGGCCGGGGCGATGCGACAGCTGCGCGTGGTGCAGTACGCCATCCCGGCCGTCGCCGGGGTGCTCATCGCCCTGGGCGCGCAGCAGGGCGAGCAGCAGAAGCCCGAGGAGCAGCGCAAGGGCCTGTCCGGCCTGCGTCGGCTCACGGCGCGCGACTGACCGACCGCGACCGGGCCGGCGTCACACCTCCGGCACGCAGGGCCCGCCGCCCATCAGCGCGAAACCGGCCCGGTCGCTGTCGCTGAGCCACGTCTGCCCGATGTTGCCCGCGAACATCAGGTCGCCGGGGCGGTCGGAGTGCGCCAGGCCCACCAGGTGGCCCAGCTCGTGCAGCAGGACGGCCCGGCGGTGGACCCGGTCGCCCGCGTCCGCCCGGCCGGGCCCACCGAAGACGTCGTCGCTGAGCCAGACCTGACCGCTGACGTAGACCTGGGGGCCGTCGGGACCCTGCCGGGGGACGGGCCCGGCCCGACCGGCCACGCCGTCCACGTCGGCCACGCCGTAGCGGCCCCAGGTGACGAGCACGGGCGCCCAGCGCTCGCCGTAGCGTCCCGGCTGGTAGGCCGGGCGCTCCCAGTCGGTGGCCTCGTCCGTGGTCCCCTCGAGCACCAGGCGCAGGCCGGTGGCCTCCGAGACGGTCGCGAGCCCCTCCCGCAGGACGGCCTCGGCGTCCGGCGGCGCCCCCGCCGGGTTGAGCACGAACCGCACCTCGCGGCAGGGGTCCCAGCGCACCGGGGTCACCCCGTCGGCCTGCGTGGCCACGGCGGGGTTGACGGTCCCGGTCGCCGCCACCAGCGGCGGTGAGGCCAGCGGGGCGATGGCAGATCCCACCGCAGGCGGCGGGGCGGCGTGGCCGGTCGACGCGGGCGCGGCGGGCTGCAGCCACCACACCCCGGCCAGCGCGGCCACCACGAGCAGGCCCAACACGCCCGTGAACCGGTCCCGGGGCGAGGCCCGCAGGGCCGGCGGTCCGGCGGGGTGGCCGCTCACCCCTCCACCGTGCGCGTCGCGCCACCCGCCCGGGCGGGGACGACGACCCGGTCACCCGATCGCGCGCCCGGCGTCACCCGACCAGGTGCGAGGGTGGGCCCGCCGCCACGAAACACCGACGAAACCGCAGTCGGGTTGACTGCCCCACCCACGGTCAGGAGGCTGCTCCGGACCGCCGTGAGCGAACCGGCCGGGCGAAGGAGCACCGATGCACCTGACACCGCACGAGCAGGAACGGCTGATGGTGTCCTACGCCGCGGACCTCGCCTGGCGCAGGCGGCAGCGCGGGCTGCTCCTCAACCATCCCGAGGCCGTCGCCGTCATCACCTCGGCGGTGCTGGAGGGCGCCCGTGACGGGCGCACGGTGCAGGAGCTGATGCAGGCCGGCCGCGAGGTGCTCACCCGGGACGACGTCATGGCCGGCATCCCCGAGCTCGTCCACGAGGTGCAGGTCGAGGCCACGTTCCCCGACGGCACCAAGCTCGTCACCGTCCACGACCCGATCGTCTGAGGGGGCGCACCGTGCGAGCAGGCCAGGTACCCGGCGAGGTCCTCCCCGCCGCGGGCAGCATGACCATCAACGAGGGCAGGCCGGTGACGCGTCTCGAGGTCGTCAACACCGGCGACCGACCCGTGCAGGTGGGCTCGCACTTCCACCTCGCGCAGGCCAACCCGGCGCTGGCGTTCGACCGGGCGGCCGCCCACGGGCAGCGCCTCGACGTCCCCGCCGGCACGTCGGTCCGGTTCGAGCCCGGGATCGCGCAGACCGTCGCGCTGGTGCCGTTGGGCGGGGCGCGGTTCGTGGGCGGGCTGTCGCTGGACCCGCCCGGCGCCCTCGACGCGCCCGCGCCCGGGCCCGCGTTCGCGCCCGCCGGTCCGGCCGTCCCGGCCGAGGAGTCCTGATGGAGCTGTCCCGCGCCCGCTACGCCCAGCTCTACGGCCCCACCAAGGGCGACCGGATCCGGCTGGCCGACACCGACCTCGTCATCGAGGTGACCGACGACCTGTGCGGCGGGCCCGGGCGCGCGGGCGACGAGGCCGTGTTCGGCGGCGGCAAGGTGCTGCGGGAGTCCATGGGCCAGGGCCGCGCCACCCGCGCCGAGGGCGCCCCGGACACCGTGATCACCGGCGCGGTGATCCTCGACCACACCGGCGTCTACAAGGCCGACGTCGGCCTCCGCGACGGCCGGATCAGCGCCATCGGCAAGGCCGGCAACCCCGACACCATGCCGGGGGTGCACCCCGACCTGGTGGTCGGCCCGTCCACGGAGGTGATCGCCGGCAACGGCCGCATCCTGACCGCCGGCGGCATCGACTGCCACGTCCACCTGATCTGCCCGCAGCTGGTCCCCGAGGCGCTCGGCAGCGGGATCACGACGTTCGTCGGTGGCGGCACCGGACCGGCCGAGGGGTCCAAGGCGACGACGGTGACGCCGGGGTCGTGGCACCTGGCGCGGATGCTCGAGGCGATGGCCGACCAGCCCGTCAACGTCGCCCTGCTGGGCAAGGGCAACACCGTCAGCCACGAGGCGCTGTGGGAGCAGCTGCGCGGCGGGGCGGCCGGGTTCAAGCTGCACGAGGACTGGGGCACCACCCCCGCGGCGATCGACGCCGCGCTGACGGTGGCGGACGCGTCGGGGGTCCAGGTCGCGCTGCACTCCGACACCCTCAACGAGGCCGGCTACGTCGAGTCGACGCTCGCGGCGATCCGCGGCCGGGCCATCCACGCCTACCACACGGAGGGTGCCGGGGGCGGGCACGCACCGGACATCATGACCGTGGCCGGGTACCCGAACGTGCTGCCCAGCTCGACGAACCCGACCCGGCCGCACACCGTCAACACCCTCGCCGAGCACCTCGACATGCTCATGGTCTGCCACCACCTGGACCCGTCGATCCCCGAGGACCTGGCCTTCGCCGAGTCCCGGATCCGGCCGTCCACCATCGCCGCGGAGGACCTGCTGCACGACGTCGGTGCGATCTCGATGATCGGCTCGGACTCCCAGGCGATGGGCCGGGTCGGCGAGGTGGTCATGCGCACCTGGCAGACCGCCCACGCGATGAAGGTCCGCCGTGGGGCGCTGCCCGGCGACCCCGAGGGCGAGGGCGGCAACGACAACCTGCGGGCCCGTCGCTACGTGGCCAAGTACACGATCTGCCCCGCGGTCGCGCACGGGATGGACGCCGAGATCGGGTCGGTCGAGGTCGGCAAGCTGGCCGACCTGGTGCTGTGGGAGCCCGCGTTCTTCGGCGTCCGCAGCCACGCCGTGCTCAAGGGCGGCGTGATCGCCTGGGCCGCCATGGGCGACGCCAACGCGTCGATCCCCACCCCCCAGCCGGTGCTGCCCCGGCCCATGTTCGGGGCCTCACCGCTGGTCGCGGCGCGGACGTCGGTGCACTTCGTGTCGCAGACGGCGCTGGACGACGGGCTCGCGGACCGGCTGCGGATCGAGCGGCGGCTGGTCGCCACGGCCGACGTGCGCTCCCGCGGCAAGGCCGACATGCCCCTCAACGACGCCACGCCCGACATCCGCATCGACCCGGACACCTTCACCGTCCAGGTCGACGGCGAGGTGTTCGAGGAGCAGCCGGCCACCGAGCTGCCGATGGCGCAGCGCTACTTCCTGTTCTGATGGGCGCGCTCGCGGTCCTGCTCGGGGACGGCCGGCTGCCGACGGGCGGGCACGTGCACTCCGGCGGCCTCGAGCAGGCCCGCGCCGACGGTCGGCTGCGTGACCTCGCCGACCTGGAGTGGCTGCTGCGGCGGCGGCTGCGGACCGTGGGCCTGGTCGCGGCGGGCCTCGCCGCCGCCGCGTGCGCGCGACCGGCCGACCACGCGCTGCTCGACGCCGAGACCGACGCCCGCACCCCCTCGCCCGCCCTGCGCGAGGCCTCGCGCGCCCAGGGCCGCGGCCTGCTGCGCCTGGCCGCCGCGTCGTGGCCGGCGGTGTCCGTGCAGGTGGCGTGGTCCGACCTCGGCCGCCGTCCCCACCACCCGATCGTGCTCGGCTGCGCCGCGGCGGCCGCCGGGCTCGGGAGCGCCGACGCGGCCACGGCCGCCGCGTACCTGTCGGTGTCCGGACCGGCCACCGCCGCCCAGCGGCTGATGGCGCTGGACCCGGTGGCCGTGGCCGCGCTCACCGTCCGCCTCGCCGCGGACGTCGACGAGGTGGTCGCCGGCCTGCCCGGTCCCGGCGCGCCGGCCGCCGTCCTGCCCGCCGACTCCGACCCGCTGCTGGACCTGCTGGGCGAGCTGCACGGCTCCGCCGCCGACCGGCTCTTCGACTCCTGAGGGCTGCGAGGCACCCGCAGGACTCGTCTCCGGACGCGGTCAATCCGCCGTACGGGTGGTGACGTACCCCGTGCGGACGGTCGACGTGGATCGTCCCGCCGGGCACCGGCCCGGTGACGGATCGAGAGCAGGAGCCCTGCCATGTCCCCATCCGGTCACACCGATCCCCTCCTTTCCCCGCCGGTCGCCGACGTCCTACCGCCGGTCGCCCAGCTGATGCCGCCGCCAGCGCCGGCCGCCCACGCCCCGGCCGGCCCCAGCCGCCGGCTGTTCGTCACCGGCGTCGGCGCCCTCGCGGCCGGCGCTGCCGCGGTCGGGTCCTTCGCCCTGCCCGGAGCCGGTCGGCCCGCCTCCCCGGAGGAGACCCCGGGCACCGTCCCCGCCGGGGACATCGGCCCCGGCCTCGTCGTCTACGTGCGCCCCGGCGAGTCCGAGCTCACCCTCATGAGCGGGGACCGCGAGGTCGTCGTCGACGACCCGGCGCTCGCCCGCGCCCTGGCCCGGAAGCTGGGTGCCTGATGTCCTCCCACCGCGAGGCCCCGGAGATCTCCAAGGACCCGGTCGCCGACTCCACGGACGTGTACGCCTTCGTCAGCCCGGACCGGCCGGACACGGTGACGATCATCGCCAACTACGTCCCGCTGCAGGACCCCGCGAGCGGGCCCAACTTCTTCGAGTTCGGTGACGACGTCCAGTACGACATCAACGTCTCGACGTCCGGCGGCGCCGAGCCCGACGTCACCTACTCGTTCCGGTTCGCGACCCGCGTGCCGAACCCGGACAGCTTCCTCTACATCACGGGCCCGGTGGACTCGCTGGACTCGCGGTCGTACAACCGGCCGCAGACCTACACGGTGACGCGGATCGCGGCGCCGAACCGGGGCCGAGGCCGGGGCCGGGTCGGCACCGTCCTGGCGCGTGACCTGCGGGTGCCGCCGTGCAACGTCGGGCCCCGGTCGACGCCGGACTACGACCGGCTGGCCGAGCAGGCCACCTACGACCTGCCCGGCGGCGGGCGGGTGTTCGCCGGTCAGCGCGCGGACGCATTCTGGGTGGACCTCGGCTCCGTGTTCGACCTGGGGACGCTGCGCCCGTTCCAGGACGCCCACCTGCTGCCCTCGCCGGCGATGGCCGGCATCAACTCCCTCGCCCAGGTCAACGTCCACAGCATCGTGCTGCAGGTGCCGATCAGCGAGCTGACCGGCTCGGGCCGCGTGCCCACCGACGTGATGGACCCCGACGCCGTCATCGGGGTGTGGACCTCGGCCAGCCGGCCCAAGGTCCGCGTCTTCGACGAGCGGGCCGACCGCTACGTGAGCCAGGGCCGCATGACCCAGGTCTCCCGGCTGGGCAACCCGCTCTTCAACGAGGTCCTCGTGCCCATGTCGCGCAAGGACTCCTGGAACAACGCCCGGCCCAGCGGTGACAGCGCCTACGCCGGCGGCGTCGCCCGGCCCGAGCTGGCGGCCCTCCTGCCGGTCCTGTACCCGGGCGTGTTCCCCAACCTCGCGGCCTACGACAAGGACCGGGCCGACCTGCTCGCCATCCTGCTGACCGGCATCCCGGAGGGCGTCGTGCCGGGCTTCCAGAACTACACCGGTCCCGTGCAGGCCGACATGCTGCGGCTCAACGTCGCGGTGCCACCGTCGGCCGAGGAGAACCCGTTGGGCCTGGTCGGCGGCGACCCCGCAGGGTTCCCCAACGGGCGCAGGGTGCGCGACGACGTCGTGACCGTGGAGCTGCGGGCGATCGCCGGGCTCACCATCCCGCTCGTCGACCCCTCCTACACCCCGGACGGGGCGGCCGCGGCGGTCACCGACGGCAGCACCCCGCCCCCGGTCCCGGCCGGGTTCCCCTACCTGGCGACGCCGTACAGCGGGTACGACGTCCCGGCGGCCTGACCCGTGGCCGGCACGGGGAACGGGCAGGACCACGCGCCCGCGGACGTCCTCCTGGACGGCCACGCGCACGCCGACGAGGTGGACCGTGCGCACCCGCACCCGCACCACGTGTCGGCCCACAACCCGCACGCGGGCCAGGGTCCAGTCGTCCTCGACATCGGGGGTGACGTCGGGGCCCTGGTGCTGCACACGCCGGGCTCCCTGGTCGGGACCGAGGTGGAGATCAGCCCCGCAGGCCGTGACCAGGAGCGTCGGCACGTGGAGGTCCTGCCACGTCGGCTGTCCCACCGCACCGTCTTCGCAGCCGTCTACCCTGACCTCGCCGCAGGCACCTGGACGGTCTGGGCGGGTGACGGCGCGGCGGTCCTGAGCGTCGAGGTCCAGGGCGGGCAGGTCCAGGAGTGCCGTTGGCCGGAGCGTCCTGGCGCACCGGCACCGGCTGCGGAAACCGACTGAGCACCGGGCGCCGGGGGCGGCCGCCGGCCCCCGGTGCCCGGGCCTCGGGCGGTGCGGACACACGGTGGAAACCTCACCGCGAGACACTTCGTCGCCAGCAGAACGAGCCGACCGTGCGCGCCGTGGCGGCGCCGCCATCGAAGGAGTGACGTCCGTGTCCGGTGACCACGCACGAGACCCGCACGCCCACCTGGCCCGGCCCCACCACACGGCTGGTCCCACGGGTCCGGCGGGACCGGTGCGCATCGGCATCGGCGGACCGGTGGGCTCGGGCAAGACGGCGCTGGTCGCGGCGTTGTGCCGCACCCTGGGCGAGGAGCTGTCGCTGGCCGTGGTGACCAACGACATCTACACCACCGAGGACGCCGACTTCCTGCGCCGCAACGCGGTGCTGCCCGACGAGCGCATCGCCGCGGTCAGGACGGGCTGCTGCCCCCACACCGCCATCCGCGACGACATCACCGCCAACCTCGACGCCGTCGAGGACCTGGTCGCGCGCGTGCCCGGGGTGCAGCTGGTGCTGGTCGAGTCCGGCGGGGACAACCTGACCGCCTCGTTCAGCGTGGGGCTGGTCGACGCGCAGGTGTTCGTGGTGGACGTCGCGGGCGGGGACAAGGTGCCGCGCAAGGGCGGGCCGGGCGTCACCAACTCCGACCTGCTGGTGGTCAACAAGACCGACCTGGCCCCGATGGTGGGGGCGAGCCTGCAGGTGATGGCCGACGACGCCGCCCGGGTGCGACAGGGCCGTCCCACGCTGCTGGTGTCGTTGCGCGAGGACCCGAGCGCGGCTCCGGTCGCCGAGTGGGTGCGCGGGGTCGTCGCGCGGGTGGTCGGGCCTGCGGTCTCGCTGCAACCGACGGAGTCACAGCGGTCGCCGCAGCCGTCGCCGCAGCCGTCGCCGTCGGGCGGGGTCGCACCCTGAGGACCCTCGTCGAGGTCGTCGCCGAGCTCGCCGGCGACCCGACGCCCGAGCCGGGAACCGTCACCGCGGGCGGGCCGCAGCCCGTGCGCCCGATCTCGGGCGGGCCGCGGCGCACGGTGCTGCGAACTCTCCGGGCGGACGGCCCCGCCCTGGCCGTGCGGCGCACCGGGACGCCGTCCTCCCCGGTGGCCCAGGTCCACCTGGTCGGCACCGCGGCCGGCCCCATGGGCGGTGACCTGGTCGAGGTCAGGGTGCGGGTGGGCCCGGGCGCGCACCTGGACCTGCAGGGTGTGGCGGCCTCGGTCGTGCTGCCGGGCCGGGACCAGGCGCGGTCACGTCTGCGGCTCGACGTCGAGGTCGCCGCCGGTGGCCTGCTCACCTGCACGCTGCCGCCCGTCGTGGTCACGGGCGCCGCGGAGCACCAGGCGACCACGGTGGTCCGGCTCGGCGGCGACGGCCGGCTCCGTCTGGCCGAGCACGTGCGGCTGGGTCGGCACGACGAACCCGGCGGCTGGTGGCGCGGTCACGTCGACGTGACGCGGGACGGGTCGCCGGTGCTCCGGCAGAGCACCACGCTGGGCGACGACCCCGGGATGCGGGACCTGCGTACGGTCCTCGACACCGCCGCCACCGACCACGCGTCGGCCACCCACGACACGGTCGTCATGCCGCTCGCCGCCGGCGGCACGCTCACGGTCACCCTCGGAGCGACCACGGCTGCGGAGCAACGAGCCCGGTAGCGGGTGAATCGCCGACGAAGATCCCGCTGGTCCGCATCGGTGGTCGACTCGGCGGTCGGGGCGCCCGTGCGGGCTTCAGGCGTCCCGCGCTCAGTACGCCGGGTCGGGCCCCGCGACGGGCGGTGCCGGCGGGGCCGCGCGGCCCCGCCCCTGCGCGGCGATCTCGACGTTCGACTCCATGATGCGGAAGACGGCGATCACGATCTCGAGCTGGATGCGCGCGACGATGACGTAGAAGAACGCCACGGGAATGCCCAGGACCAGGACGGCGACCCCGACGGCGGGGTCCCGCACGAAGCTCGAGACCAGGAACACCAGGTACCCGAGCGCGATGAGGACGAGCACGAGCACGTACACGACCTTCACGATCTTGGTCGTGATGAGGGAGTCGAAGCTCAGGTCGAACAACGAGGCGAAGAAGCCTTTGGTGGGCATGTCGCGTCCTCTCGTCCATCACGCGGCGTCCGTCCCGGATGGCGCGACGCTAGCAGCGGGGGCCAGGCGTCAATGGGCGTTTCCGCACAATCCCGTCCTTCTTTCCTTCCCCATTCGAAATGGCCAAGGAAATGGTGACGAGCCGAGCTCTTCGTCATGCCGCTCGCCGCCGGCGGCACGCTCACGGTCACCCTCGGCGCGACCACGGCTGCGGAGCGACGAGCCCGCTAGCGGGTGAACCGCCGACGCAGGGCCCGTTGGTCCGCATCGGTGGTCGGCCCCGACCCGGTCGGGCGCGGCGCGGCCAGACGCGGCCAGGCCTGACCCGACCAGGCCGACCAGGCCCGACCCGGCCCGGCCAGACGCGGCCAGACCCGGCCCGGCTCGACCCGACCCGGCTCGACCCGACCAGGCGCCAGTGCGGGCCTCAGGCGTCCCAGGCCTCGTGCAGCGCGTGCAGGGCCCCGGGGTCCACCTCGCCGTGCAGCCGGACCCGGTTGACGCCGCCGTCGGGGTGGATGTCCAGGCGGACGTGGGTCACCGTCGGGACGTCCGCCAGCGTGTCCCGCAGCCGGAACCGGTGGACGGTGTCGGGCAGCAGGGCGGTCAGCGGCACCAGCTCGACCCAGGCGGCCTCGTCGGCGAGCAGCTCGGCCGGCGACCCCGTCCGGGCGTCGAGGCCGCGCAGCGACGCGGCCCCGGGCGGGTTGCCGACGTAGTGGGTGGTGTCGACCTCCAGGACGCGCGGGACGCCGGCCGCGGCGAGGGCGAACGTCACCCACTCGTTGCCCTCGACGCGTCGGCGCGCGGTCTCCCAGCCCTCGCCGATGGTGGGGGCGACCCCGGGACGCAGCAGGTTGCCGGGGGAGGAGTAGAACCGGTCCGAGCAGCCCACCACGCGGCCGCCGTGCTGCGCGGCGAGCAGGTCGACGGTGCCCTCCAGGAACCTCGGGTCGGGGCGGACCTCGCCGAGCACCCGCAGCCGCGCGACGCCTCCGTCGGGGTAGATCCGCAACCGGACGTGGGTCCAGGTGCCGTCGTCGGTCACGTCGAAGGTGTTCTCGGTGTCCCCGTGCAGCGGGCTGCGCGCCACCAGGGTGGTCCACGCCGCGCCCTCGAGCCCGGCCAGCGACGGGTAGCCGTTCACCCGCACCGCCTCGACCGACGCCGAGGCGGGGTAGTTGCCGGTGAAGTGCGCGGTGTCCACCACGACCCGGCGGACGACGCCGGGGGCACCCAGCCGGACGATCGCGTCGTCGTTGTCGTCGCCGCCGGGCAACGAGCCCAGCGGGCCGCGTCGGCGCCGGGTCTCCCAGCCGTCGTAGACCTTGCCGTCGGGACCGAACGTCGTCGGGTCCCAGGTCGCCGGGCCGGTGGCGATCAGGTGGCGACGGTCGGCGAACAGCTCGTCGTTGGCCGCGATCACCCGCCCGCCGAGGGCGCGTGAGGCCAGGTCCACCAGGTCGTCCGGACCCAGCTCGTCGATCAGCTCGTCGGTGTCGGTGTCGGTGTCGGTGGGGTGGGCGTCGGGGCTCATGCGTCTCCTCGGGTGAGCAGGCGTCCGCGGGGCTCGGCGGCCAGGTCGATCTCGGCACCGGCCAGCCAGGTGCTGCGGACGGTGCCGTTCAGGGTCCGACCGGCGTAGGCGGTGATCGGGTTGCGGTGGTGGAGGGCGTCGGGGTCGACGACGAACGGCTCGTCCGGGGCGAGCACGACGAGGTCGGCGGGGGCCCCGACGACGAGCCGGCCCTTGGTGGCCAGCCCGGCCACCCGGGCCGGGCCCAGGCACGCCCAGCGGACGACGTCGGCCAGGGTGAAGCCGCGGGCGCGGGCCTCGGTCCACACCAGCGGCAGCAGCAGCTGCAGCGACGAGATGCCGCCCCAGGCCGCGCCGAAGTCGCCGGTGTCCAGGCGCTTGTCCGCCTCGGTCGAGGGGGAGTGGTCGCTGACCACGCAGTCGACGACCCCGTCGGCGAGGGCTCGCCACAGGGCGTCGGCGTTGGCGGCGTCCCGGATCGGGGGGCAGCACTTGAACGTGGTGGCGCCGTCGGGGACGTCGTCCGCGGCGAGCACCAGGTAGTGCGGGCAGGTCTCGACGGTCACGGGCTGCCCGGCGGCCCGGGCGGCGGCCAGCGCCGGCAGCGCCGCGGCGCTGGACAGGTGCAGGACGTGGACCCGGGCGCCCGCCTCGGCGGCCAGGCGCAGCAGCCGCTCGATGGCGACGACCTCGGCCGCGTCGGGGCGCGAGGCCAGGAAGTCCGCGTAGCGCCGGCCGCCGGCCCCGGGGGCGCCGTCGAGCACGTCGGGGTCCTCCGCGTGCACGACCAGCGTCGCGTCCAGCGCCGCGACCCGGACCAGGACCTCGCGCAGGGCCGCCTCGTCGAGGTGGCCGAACTCCGGCACCCCGGACGGCACGAGGAACGACTTGAAGCCCAGCACCCCGGCCTCGTGCAGGGGCGCCAGGTCGGCCAGGTTCTCGGGCACCGCCCCGCCCCAGAACGCGACGTCGACCCAGGCCTGCCCCTGCGCGGCGTCCTGCTTGGCGCGCAGGTTCGCCACGGTGGTCGTCGGCGGGACCGAGTTGAGCGGCATGTCGACCAGGGTCGTCGTCCCGCCGGCCGCCGCGGCTCGGGTGGCGGTCGCGAAGCCCTCCCAGTGGGTGCGGCCGGGCTCGTTGACGTGCACGTGGCTGTCGACCAACCCGGGCAGCAGCACCTCGTCCTCGCCCAGCTCGACCACCCGGGCGGCGGTGGGCAGGTCCGTGAGCTCCGGCAGGTGGGTCAGGTCGCCGCCGGGCGCCACGGTCGGGTCGGTGCCGTGACCGTCGTGCAGCAGCACCACCCGACCGTCCCGGACCCCGACGACGGCGGGCCGCTCGACCGGACCGTCGACGGTGTGGACCACGGCGCGGCGAGCCAGCACCAGCAGGTCCAGCTGAGCGGTGCCGACGTCCTCGGGGCCACCGGGCCCACCTCCGTCGCGGCTCACCCGGCACCCCCCGTCGGGGTGCGCCGGGCGAGGCGGGTCAGCTGCTCGGGGGTGCACCCCGTCGCGTCGACGGCCTCGGCCAGGTCGACCGCGCCGCAGTCGACGCCCCGCAGCACGGCCGAGGCGAGCGCCTGGGCCGTGGCCGGTTCGTCGAGCACCTGCGGGGCGGCCGCGTCCTGCGCCCGGGCCGTGTAGGCACGCAGTCGCGCCGCCCCCGCGGCGAGCTCGGCGCGCAGGGCCAGGAACGTGGCCGCGTAGCGGGTGACGAGCTGGCCGGGGTGCAGGTCCCAGCCCTGCCGCAGCGACCGGGCCTGGGCGCGGGTGACCAGCCGGGCGTGCAGCGCCAGTGCCGCCGCGACCTGGTCGGCGTCGCCGACCGGCAGCACGTTGGTCGACCCGTCGCTGACCCGGACGCCCGTGCCGGCCGCGGCCAGCTGCATGACGGCCTTGGCGTGGTCGGCCAGCGGGTGGTCCAGCGCCTGGTCGAGCGGGCCGACGCCGAGCGCGGCGCTGAAGTCGTAGGTGCCGTAGTGCAGCCCCTCGACCCGGCCGGTCCCGGCCTGCAGCATCGCGGCGACCGTCGCGCCGCCGTCCGGGCCGAGGACGGCCTGCGGCATCTCGACCTGCAGCTCGAGGCGGACCGTCCCGTCGGGCAGCCCGTGGACGGCCTCCAGGCGCGCGGCGACCAGCACGGCGGCGCGGACCTGGGCGGCCGAGGTGACCTTGGGCCAGGTGACGACGAACCGGTCGGGCAGCCCGCCCGCGGCCACGGCCGCGGCGACGACGAGGTCCAGCGTCCGCAGCCCGCGCGCCCGGGTCTCCGGCTGCAGCCCCTTGACCCGCACCCCGGCGACGAACGGCGCCGTCGGGTCGCCCCGCCAGGCCGCCAGCGCCCGCCCGGCGGTCTCGGCGTCGGCGTCCTCGACGTCGTCGGGGCGCAGCCCGTAGCCGTCCTCGAAGTCGATCCGCAGGTCCTCGACGGGCCGCTCGTGCAGCTTGGCCGCGACGCGGGGCAGCACCGTCTCGGCCGCCTCGACCGGCACCTGCGTCAGGCGCGCGAGCGCGGTCGCGTCGGGGACGGCGGAACCCAGGACCGCCAGCGCCGCGTCGCCCCAGGCCCGCGGGGTGCCGGCCTCGACCCGGTCGGCGGGGACGTAGCAGGTGTGCACCGGTTGGGGGAGGGAGCGCTCGCCCGGGTAGGCCGCGGCGAAGCGGGCGTCGTCGTCGGCGAGCAGCGAGGCGACGTCGTCCAGCAGCGTCACCTCAGTCGACCAGCCGGTAGGCCGGCAACGTGAGGAAGTCGACGAACTCCTCGGCCAGCGCGACCTGCTCGAACAGCTCGCGCGCGCGGTCCACGTGCGGCAGGTCGGTCAGCCCGCCGGCCACGTCGTCGACGACGCCGCGTACCAGCTCGCGGGTGACGGTGGTGCCGTCGTCCAGGACCACCTCGTTGCGGATCCACTGCCACAGCTGGGACCGGCTGATCTCGGCCGTCGCGGCGTCCTCCATCAGGTTGTGGATGGCGACCGCGCCCGAACCGCCGAGCCAGGCCGACAGGTAGCGCAGGGCCACGTCGACGTTGCCCCGCAGCCCAGCCGCCGTGGCCTGCCCGGGCGTGGAGCCGAGGTCGAGCAGGTCGGCCGCGGTCACGTGGACGTCCTCGCGCAGCCGGTCGAGCTGGTTGGGCCGCTCGCCCAGGACGGCCGTGAAGACCTCCTCGCAGACCGGGACCAGGTCGGGGTGGGCGACCCAGGACCCGTCGAAGCCGTCACCGGACTCCCGCGTCTTGTCCGCGCGCACCTTGTCCAGCGCGACCGCGTTGACCTCGGGGTCGCGTCGGCTGGGGATGAACGCGCTCATGCCGCCGATGGCGAACGCGCCGCGGCGGTGGCAGGTCGACACCAGCAGCTCGGTGTAGGCCCGCAGGAACGGCGCGGTCATGGTGACGGCGTTGCGGTCGGGCAGCGTGTACCCGGGCCCGGCCTCGCGCAGCACCTTGATGGCGCTGAACAGGTAGTCCCAGCGGCCGGCGTTCAGCCCGGAGGCGTGCTCGCGCAGCTCGTAGAGGATCTCCTCCATCTCGAACGCGGCCGGCAGCGTCTCGATCAGCACCGTGGCCCGGATGGTGCCGTGGGGCAGGTCGAGGCGCTCCTCGGCGTGGCTGAACACGTCGTCCCACAGCCGCGCCTCGAGGTGGCTCTCGGTCTTGGGCAGGTAGTAGAACGGGCCGTGCCAGGACGCGGCCAGGTGCGCGCCGTTGTGGAACACGTGCAGGCCGAAGTCGACCAGCGCCCCGACCGCGGTACGGCCGTCGACCAGCAGGTGCCGCTCGTCCAGGTGCCAGCCGCGCGGGCGCACCACGGGCGTCGCGTGCCGCACGTCGTCGCGGAGCCGGTACTCCTTGCCGTTGTCGGCGGTGTGCTGCAGCGTGCCGCGGGCGGCGTCGTGCAGGACCTGCTGGCCGACGACCACGTTGCGCCAGTGCGGGGTGTTGGCGTCCTCGAGGTCCGCCAGCCAGACCCGGGCCCCGGAGTTCAGGGCGTTGACGGCCATCTTGGGCTCGGTCGGGCCCGTGATCTCGACCCGGCGGTCGGCCAGGGCGTGGGGCGCCTCGGCCACCCGCCAGGTCGGGTCGTCGCGGACGTGGGCGGTCTCGGGCAGGAAGCCCGGCAGCTCGCCGGCGACGATGCGGGCGGTGCGCTCCCGGCGCGCGACGAGCAGCTCGTCCCGGCGGTCGGCGAAGCGGGCGTGCAGCTCGCCCACGAAGGCGAGGGCCTCCTCGGTGAGGACGTCCTCCTGCCCGGGCACGTCCGGTCCGACGACGGTGACGGTGGGGGTGGGCTCGGCCTCGTCCATCCCCGCACCCAACCACCCGGGCGGGTCCCCGTCACGCGGACCGCGCGGCGCCGCAGCGGTGGGTCGCCGGTCCGGGGTCGTTCAGACGGCGACGGCCGGGGCGGTGGCGTGACGACCCGGCCGGCCGTACGTCAGCCGACGCAGCAGGACCTCGAAGGGGCCGCGGCGACCGGCCGAGGCCAGCCCCCAGGCCACGGCCACGGTGACCAGCCAGGCGCCGACGGCGATGCCGTACGCGGTGGCCGTGCCCATGCCGTCGCCGAGGCCCAGGCCCCACGGCGACAGCAGCGGGGCCAGGAGCACCGACTGCAGCAGGTAGCAGGTGAGGGACCGTTCGCCGACGGCCGCGAGGACCGCGGGAGCACCCCGCCGCGCAGCCCGCCGGTCGTGGAGCCGCGCCGCCCAGAGGGCGAACAGGCAGACGTACGCCACGCCCATCGCCGTGCCCGTGACCGCGTGGACCCCGGCCAGCACGCTCGTCGTCACGGTCCCCGGGTCCCACACCCGGGCCACCACCAGCGCGTAGGGCAGGGCGCCGACCACGCCGACCAGCGACCCGAGCCGGACCAGGCGACGCAGCAGGGGCCGGTGCTCCCACGGCCGGTCCAGCAACCCCGCCCGGGCCATCGCCACGCCGGCGAGCATCGGGGCCAGCACCAGCATGACCACCGTCCCGCCGACTACGCCGAGGACCCAGATGCTTGCCCGCTCCACCACCGACGGCAGGTACTCCGTCGGCGTCGACGGGAACTCCGGGGCCAGACCGACGACGGCGAACATCACCCCGAGCAGGACGAGGCTCACCGTGCCCCAGGCGATCAGCACCCGGGGGCGGCGGTTCATCAGCAGCAGCACCACCAGCCCCGTCGCGCCGTAGATGCCGAGGATGTCGCCCTCGAACAGCAGGGCCGCGTGGACCCCGCCGAAGGCGACCAGCCACAGCTGACGGCGGAGCAGGACCGAGCGGCGCCGATGCGGCTCGAGGCCGCGCTCGGTCATGCGGCGCGCGATCGTGACCAGGCCGAAGCCGAAAAGCAGGGCGAACATCGGCCGCGACCGGTCGTTCACGAGCAGGGTGACGACGAAGTCCAGGGTCCGGTCCAGCGGGCTGCCGTCCACGGGCCGCATGCCCGGGCCGGTGTCGGTCCCGTGCAGGTACAGACCCACGTTGGCCAGCGCGATGCCGAGCAGGACAGCGCCGCGGGCGAGATCGGGCGCCCAGGAGCGCTGTCCGGCCGGTGTCGGCCCCGCGCGTCCCTCGGTCCGTGCGTCGACCGGGGCTCCGGACCGGGCCTGGGCTGCGGTGTCCGTGCGCGTCGGCTCCATGCCGTACCACGCTAGGGAGGCGGCGGGCCGGGGCCCAGGGGGCGGCCACACGGGACCGGGCGGGGGCTGACCCCCGGCCGGACCGGGGGGATGCCCGACCCCTCGGCCCGGTCGCAGCCGGCCCGTTCCTCAGGTCGAGGTGGTCGGTCCGGAGGTGGCGTCGCCCCCGTCGTCCCCGGCCAGCAGGCGGTAGAGCCTCGTCCGGGTGTCGGCGAGGATCTCGGCGGCGGCGCGCTGCTGCTCCGCGGTGCCGGTGCCGGCGATCTGCCAGAGCGCACCGCCGACCTGCTTGAGCCCGCCCATCAGCTCGAAGGTGCCCTCGGCCATGTCGTCGCGGGCGGCGTCCCACGGCGCGGCCGACCCGCTGCGGGAGGCGACCTCGTCGCGGCCGGCGTCGGTCAGCACGAAGGCCTTGCGACCGCCCTCGCGGCTCGGCTCGACCAGGCCCTCGTCCTCGAGCTGGGCCAGGACCGGGTAGACGGACCCCGGGGAGGGCTTCCACACCCCGCCGGAGCGCTGCTCGATCTCGGTGATCAGCTGGTAGCCGTTGCGGGACTCCTCGTCCAGCAGCGCCAGGACCGCGGCCCGGACGTCACCGCGTCGGGCGCGGGAACCCCGTCGCGGTCCCATCCAGCCGCCGGGCCCGAAGGGCGGCCCGCCGGCGTGACCGTGGTGCGGGTGGCCGTGGCCCGGGCCCCGCCCGCCCCGGCCTCGGGGGCCGCGCGCGCCGGGGCGGCCGGGCTCGTCGTCGGTGGGCACGGGGCCAGCCTGCCACCCCGGGCCCGGCAGTCGGCCGGTCGCGAGCCACCGCTCGCGGGCCGGGGACCGGCGGGCGAACCGGCTCAGGAGCCGCGGCGGGCGCGGGTCCCGGCCACCCCGGCCGCCCCGGTCGTCGTGGTCGTCGTGGTCGTGCGTGTCCTCGTGGTGCTCGGTGTCGTGTGGGGTCCTCACGGGATCTCCTCTGTCCTGGAGCCCGACGTCGGCGAGCTCTCACGACAGTCAACGATATATCGCTCAAGAGGTTCCCGATACGCCGACGGGCGGACCCCCGTCAGGGGCCCGCCCGTCGACGGTGCGGCCCGGTCGGCCGCGCAGGGGTGCCTCAGCCGCGCAGGTTCAGCATGTGGCCGGCGCTGAACCGGGAGTTGCGCAGCGAGCGGCCCGGGTCGGTCGCGCCGCCGGGGGCGTTGTCCTGCTCGTAGTTCGGGTTCATCTGGCCCTTGGGGCGGTAGGAGCGGAAGAACCGCTCGAAGTCGATGTCGCTGCTCGCGTCACCGAACGGGACGATGTTGTAGCCGTTGCCCACGCCGGGCTCGGCGCCCGTGTGGTCGCCGTCCTTGGCGTGGAACAGCGGGATGCGCATGCCCTCGCGGGCGGCGAAGGCCGTCGGGTCGAAGATGTTCTCGCGGCGCTGCCCGTCGTGGTCGAAGTACCAGCGGTGCTGGTGGTTGGCCACGTGGCCCCAGAAGATGTCGAGCTCGATCGGGCAGGTGCGGTCGGTCCTCTTCAGGTAGTGCTCCATCAGCCGCGTCGGGGACTCGCCGCGCACCATGACCGGTGCGGCCAGCGGGGCGCCGGTGATGCGGTCGACGGTGACCTCGACCATGGGCCCGTCGGCGATGAAGTTGTAGGCCGGGCTGTGGTTGTGGGGGTAGACCGACACGCGGAGCCGCCGGCCCATGGCGTTGAGCGCGAGCCACTTCTCGGCCGCCAGGTCCCACGCCTCGACGTTGCGGTTGTTGGCGCTCGTGGGGTCGTTGCCGGTGCCGGTGAACTCCATGCCGAGGATGGCGGCGGCCTCGAGCTCCAGCTGGAACCGGTCGCGCTCGAAGGGGTTCATGGTGCCGGCCGGCGACCCGCCGACCGACGGCGAGCCCGGCCCGTCCCAGCTGGTGGGGATGTAGCCGTGGTTGCCGATGGCTCTGAGCCCGGTGGCGTCCAGGAAGCCGCGGAGGCCCCGGATGTAGGTCAGGTAGGCGGCGCGGTTGGCGTACAGGTTGGCCGGGTTGTTGACCGAGCCCAGGTTGGGGGCCGTGCCCCCGCGGTTTGCCGCGTTCTGGCCCAGGCCGGCGAACTCGATCTGGCTGTAGCCGACCGACGCGAGGTACTCGAACACCTCGAGGAACCCGCCGGGCAGCGGCACCAGCGGGCCGAGGTCGTTGACGTCGTCGGGGAAGGTGGGCCCGCCCAGGTGGCCCATGGTGGGGGCGGGGTTGCCGTGGATGCCCTGGCGGGAGATGGCGTCGCGCTGGGTGTAGAGGATGGTGCCGACCCGGCGGTCGGGGATGAGGCGGCCGTTGGCGACGGCCCGCGTGCTCGCGAACGCGGGGCTGGTGCTGGCGGCGGCGCTGGCCACGAGGGCCATGGCCCCTGCGGTGGCGCCGAAGAAGCTGCGGCGGCTGACGTGTGCGGTCACTGTCGGTGGTCCTTCCCGGGGTTCGCCGGGCCTCAAGGGACGAGCCTGCGGCCCCGACGTCGTTGTCGGTGGAAGAGCAAGAGGTGGCGGGGGGAGCACGCCGGCCGCGGCTCCGGGGGAGGAGGAGCGGGGGGCAGGAGGAAACTTCCTCGCCCTTGCCTCCACTTGTCAAGGACTAGTGCCACCTTTTGAATGTTTGGTGGCAGAAGTCCGTCTCGGTGACCGTCCGGTGACTCCACGTCGTCCGTGCGGGCGCTCGAGGGACCGGACGTCACCCGCGCGGGTGGCAGGGTGACGTCGTGAAGCTCTACCTGCGTCTGCTGGCCTTCGTCCTGCTGACCCGGCGGCGCAGCCGGGTGTCGCTGCTCGGGCCGGTGCGCACCCCGTTCCGGGTCTGGCCGACCGACCTGGACCTGCTGCGGCACGTCAACAACGGCACCTACCTGACCATCATGGACGTCGCGCGGCTCGACCTGATGTCCCGGGCCGGGCTGGCCGGGCCCGTCCGCCGGCGCGGCTGGTACCCCGTGGTGGTCGCGGAGACCATCACCTTCCGCCGTTCGCTGACGCTGTTCCAGCGCTTCGAGATCGTCACGACGTGCCTGGGCTGGGACGACCGCTCGATCTTCCTGTCCCAGGACTTCGAGCGCGGCGGCTCGGTCGTGGCCTCGGCCGTGATCCGGGCGCGGTTCCTGGGCCGCGGCGGTGAGCGCGTCACCCCCCAGCAGCTCCTCGAGCTCGCCGGGGACGTCGGTCCCCGCCCGACCCTGCCGGAGTGGGTGCGTCGCTGGGCCGAGGCGACGGACGGCCGGCCGACGGCCACCGGGCGGTCCTGAGCCGCTCAGACGAAGCCCGGCACCGACTCCCACGCCCGTCCGGCCGGGGGCGCGTCCTCGCGCAGCACGCTGCCCTCGATCAGGCCGTAGGGCCGGTCGGCGGCGAGCAGGACCTCGCCGGGGTTGTCGAGGCCGAACGGCGTCAGGTCGACGACGAAGTGGTGCTTGTTGGGCATCGACAGCCGCACCTCGGCCACGTCGGGGTGCTGCTCCAGGACGGCCGCGCCCATGGCGTGCAGGGTCTGCTGCAGGGCCAGGGAGTGCAACGACGCGAACGTCTCCAGCATCGTCCGGCGGATCGCGGCGTGCCCGGCGGCGAAGCCGTCGCCGTGGCCGCCCGGGCCGCCGCTGGTGGCGTAGCGCCAGCGGGCCGTGACCGCAGTGGCCAGCACCCGGTCGGAGGTCTCGGCCAGGGTCGTGTACTCGTCGCGCGGGAAGCCGTGGAACTCCGAGCCCGTCGACTTGAGGACCACGAGGTCGCGCAGCCCCGACACCACCCACACCTCGTCGCCGTCGACCGTGACGACCGTGGTGCGGGTCTCGCCGCCGGGTCGGCGGAAGGCGTGGTCGTGCTCGGCCCCGTCGACCTCGATGCGCTCCCAGGAGTGCGTGTCGACCTCGATCCGGGCCCCCGTCACGGCCGCCTGGGTGTCGACGAAGTGCCGGCCCAGGCGCATCGCGAACGCCTCCGGGTCGCCGACGCCGAAGCGACGGGCGAACGCGTAGACCGTGTTCTTCTGCGTGTCCGTGGGCAGCACGGCGGAGTTGTCGCCGTGCAGGTGGGTGCCGGCGAAGTCCCCCCGCAGCTGGGTCGTCACCGTCAGGTCGGTGATGACGTGCCGGGGGCTGGAGCGGTCCACGTGGACCAGCCGCACCTCGGCCTTGCCGTACTGGTTGGGTCCCAGGACGATCCCCATGTCAGCTCCCGCGGTAGGTCGAGTAGGCGAACGGGCTCAGCAGCAGCGGCACGTGGTGGTGCGCGCGGTCGGCGGCCAGGGTGAACGCGACGACCACGTACGGGTAGAAGGTGTCGCGCCCGGCCGCGGCGAACCAGTCGCCGGTGGCGAAGGTGAGCCGGTACGTGCCGGGCGGCATCCCGGCGCCGGTCTCGGGGCCGAGCGTGCGGCACCGGCCGTCGGCGTCGGTGGTGCCCGCGGCGACCTGGTCCCAGCCGTCGTCGCCCGAGCGCTCCAGCACGACGACCACGCCCGCGGCGGGCGTGCCGGTGGCCGCGTCCAGCACGTGCGTGGTCACGGCGCTCACCGGCCGGCCTCCTGCCGCGCGAGCTCGTCCAGCAGACCGCGCAGCCGGAGCACGGCGATCTCGCCCAGCTGCTGCCGGACGACGCGGGCCTCGGTGGCGGCGTCGTGGCCGAGCCGCTGCCGGGCCAGGGCCAGCACGTCCGCCGCGCTGCGCCCGGCCGCGCGGACCAGGAGCACGTGGCCGAAGCGCGCCTCGTAGGCGAGGTTGGCCTCCCGGAGCCGCTCGGCCGTGGTCGGGTCCTGGCTCACCCCCGCCTGCTCGCGGCGCGAGTGCGTCGACGACGCCCCGGCGTCCGCGGGCCGCTCCCCGATCCGGGGGTGGGCGGTCAGCGCCTCCTGCAGCGCCTGCTCGGACAGCGCCTCGGCGGCGAGCCCGGCCTGCGCCTCCAGCGCCGCGACCGAGCGGTAGGGCCGGCCG
This sequence comes from Jannaschia sp. R86511, assembly GCF_042466345.1. Taxonomy (NCBI): domain Bacteria; kingdom Pseudomonadati; phylum Pseudomonadota; class Alphaproteobacteria; order Rhodobacterales; family Roseobacteraceae; genus Jannaschia; species Jannaschia sp. R86511. Next base: position 4,263,566 of record NZ_JAXHCD010000001.1, on the reverse strand, counting down.
GCCAGGACGGCGTCCACCCACTGCCCGGCGTGCAGGCAGACCTCGAGCCCGGGGCGCAGGGCCTCGGCCGGGGCCGTGTCGAAGGCGTGCACGGCCCGGGCCGGACCGTCCGGGGGTGCTGCGGGGAGGTCGCTCACGCCAGCAGTATCACCGCACCCCGGGCCCTGCGCCCCGGACGACGCCCGTTCGCAACGAGACCGTCACGTGAGCGTGGGTACCCTGGCGCATGGTCGACGACGAGCCGCTGGTGCTGCGCCTGAACGGGCGCGACGTGGCCCTGGCCGGTCTGCCCCCGACGGCGACGCTGCTGCGTGCGGTGCGCTCCCGGGGCCTGGTGGGGACCAAGGAGGGCTGCGGGGACGGGGACTGCGGCGCCTGCACCGTCGTGCTCGCCGACCGCGGCCCGGACGGCGCGGTGACCCACCGCGCGGTCAACAGCTGCCTCGTGCCGGTGGGGTCCGTCGTGGGGCTGGACGTGGTCACCGTCGAGGGTGTCGCCGGCCCGGACGGCGGGCTCCACCCGGTCCAGCAGGCCGTGGTCGACTGCGCGGGCTCGCAGTGCGGCTACTGCACCCCCGGCTTCGTGATGAGCATGTTCGCGGGCTTCCACGACCCGGCCGAGCGCGGCCCGGACGGCGTCGACCCGGCCGTCGTCGAGGGCAACCTGTGCCGCTGCACGGGGTACACGTCGATCCGCCGCGCCTGCCGCCGGCTGGGGGCGACCGACGGTGGCCCGGACCCGACCGCGGCCGGGGCACAGGTCCCCGCTGCCGGGGAGGACGGCGGGGCGACCGTCGGACCTGTGGCCGCGGACCGCGGACCGACGGCCGGCACCGTGACGGCCGCCGGCCGCGCGTTCCACCGCCCGACCGCCCTGGCCGACGCGCTCGCCCTGCTGGCGCAGCACCCCGACGCGACCGTCGTCGCCGGTGGCACCGACCTGGGTCTCGAGCTGTCGCACCGCACCCTCGACCCCGAGGTCGTGGTCTCGCTGGAGCACGTGGTCGAGCTGCTGCAGCTGGAGCGGACGCCGAATCAGCTGCAGGTCGGGGCCGGCGTCAGCCTCACGCGGCTGGAGCGCGAGGCCGCAGGGCTGCTGCCCGCGCTGGACGAGATGCTGCACTGGTTCGCGGCCCGCCAGGTCCGCAACCGGGCCACCCTCGGCGGCAACCTCGGCACGGCCTCACCCATCGGGGACCTGCCGCCGGTGCTGCTGGCGCTCGACGCCGACGTGCACCTGGCCGGCCCGGACGGTCCCCGCACCGTCGCCGTCGCCGACTACTTCACCGGCTACCGCCAGACGCTGCGCCGTCCCGGCGAGGTCGTCACCCGCGTCGACCTGCCGCTGGGCCCCGGTCCGGGTGCAGCCGTCCGGCTGAGCCGGTCCTACAAGGTCGGCAAGCGCGGCACCGACGACATCAGCGTCGTGGCGGCCGCGTTCACCGTCGACCTGGCCGCCGACGGCACCGTGGTCCACGCCCGGTTCGCCTACGGCGGGGTCGCGGCCACGCCGGTCCGGGCCCGCGCGGTCGAGGAGCTGCTGCTCGGCACCCGGCTGGACCCGGGCACCGTGGCCCGCGCGGCCGCCCGGTTGGCCGAGGCGTTCACCCCGCTGGACGACCTGCGGGCGAGCGCCGCCTACCGCAGGCGGCTGGTGGGGAGCCTGTTCGAGAAGTTCTGCGCCGAGCACGCACCGCCCGCCGGCTCCCAGGAGCCCGTGCCGGGGGCCGTGGCGTGAGCGGCCCGGCCCGTCACCACGAGAGCGCCGTCGGCCACGTCACCGGCCGCGCGGTCTACACCGACGACCAGGTCCGCCCCACCGGCCAGCTGACGGCCTGGCCCGTGGTGTCGCCCCACGCCCACGCCCGCGTCGTCGCGGTCGACACCACCGCCGCGCTCGCCGTGCCGGGGGTGGTCGTGGTCCTGGGCCCCGAGCACGTCCCCGGTGTCAACGACTGCACGGGTCACGCCGCCGACGAGGAGCTGCTGCCCACCGGGCTGGTCCACTACGTCGGCCACGTCGTGCGCTGGGTGCTGGGCGAGACCGAGGACGCTGCGCGCCTCGGCGCCGAGGCGGTCAGGGTCGACTACGAGCCGCTGCCGGCCGTGCTCGGCATCGACGCCGCCCTCGCGACCGGCAGCGTCCACACCCAGCCGAAACGCATCCTGCGCGGCGACCCCGACGCCGTGCTCGACTCCGCCGGGTCCGAGGGCGGCCGGCACGTGCTGTCCGGCGAGGTCCGCACCGGCGCCCAGGACCACTTCTACCTGGAGACCCACGCCGCCTGGGCGCACGTCGACCCCGACGGCAACGTCGCCTGCACGGTGTCGACCCAGCACCCGAGCGAGACCCAGGGTGTCGTGGCCAAGGTGCTCGGGCTGCCCCGCAGCCGCGTCGTGGTCACCTGCCTGCGGATGGGCGGCGGGTTCGGTGGCAAGGAGTCGCAGTGCCACCCGTTCGCGGCGGTCGCGGCGCTCGCCTCGCAGGTCACCGGTCGCCCGGTCCGGGTGCGGCTGGACCGGCAGCAGGACATGACCATCACGGGCAAGCGGCACCCGTTCCTGGGCCGCTACCGGGTGGCCTTCGACGACGACGGCCGGCTGCTGGCACTGGACGCGCAGCTGGTCAGCGACGGCGGCTGGAGCCTCGACCTGTCCGACCCGGTGACCAGCCGCGCGATGTTCCACGTCGACAACGGCTACTTCGTGCCGGCGCTGCGGGTGACGGGGCAGGTGGCGCGGACCAACCACGTCAGCCACACCGCGTTCCGGGGCTTCGGCGGGCCGCAGGGGATGCTCGTCGCCGAGGAGGTCCTCGACCGCGTCGCCCGCCACTTGGGGCTGCTGCCCGAGCTGGTGCGCGAGCGCAACCTGTACCGCGGTCCGGAGGACGGCGGGTCCGTCGAGCGCGCCACCACCCACTACGGCCAGCGGGTGCTGGACAACCGGTTGCCGCGGATCTGGCGCGAGCTGTCGGAGCGGGCCGACCTGGCCGCCCGCCGGGCCGAGGTCAGCGCGTTCAACAGCCGCGCCACCCACACCCGGCGCGGGCTGGCGATCACCCCGGTCAAGTTCGGAATCTCGTTCACCAAGAGCCAGTACAACCAGGCCGGGGCGCTGGTGCTGGTCTACCTGGACGGGTCGATCCAGCTCAACCACGGCGGCACCGAGATGGGCCAGGGCCTGCACACCAAGATGCTGCACGTGGCCGCGTCGACCCTCGGGGTGGACGTCGGCCGGTTCCGGGCCATGCCGACGGCCACCGACAAGGTGCCCAACACCTCGGCCACCGCGGCCAGCAGCGGCTCCGACCTCAACGGCATGGCCGTCCGGGCGGCCTGCGAGACCATCCGTGACCGGCTCGCGGTGGTCGCGGCGAGGATGCTGGGGCGCAACAGCCCCGAGGACCTGGTGTTCGCCGACGACCACGTGTTCCCGGCCAAGGAGCCGGACCGACGCATCGGGTTCGCCGAGCTCGCCTACACCGCCTACGACCAGCTGGTCTCGCTGTCGGCCACCGGGTACTACCGCACGCCCAACCTGGTGTGGGACCCCGAGGCCGGGCGGGGGACGCCGTTCCACTACTACGCCTTCGGCGCCGCGCTCAGCGAGGTCGAGGTCGACGGGTTCACCGGGACCTTCCGGCTGCGGTCCGTCGACGTCGTCCACGACGTCGGGGACTCGCTCAACCCGCTGGTCGACCTCGGCCAGGTCGAGGGCGGCTTCGTGCAGGGGATGGGCTGGCTGACCATGGAGGAGTGCGTCTGGGACGACGACGGTCGGCTGCGGACCTTCGCCCCCAGCACCTACAAGATCCCGACCGTCGCCGAGATCCCCGAGCACTTCGAGGTGCACCTGCTGGGCGACGCGGCGCAGGACCGCACGGTGCTGGGCAGCAAGGCCGTGGGCGAGCCGCCGTTCATGCTCGCGCTGTCGGTGCGCGAGGCGCTGCGCGACGCGGTCGCCGGGTTCGGTCCCGCCGGGCCCGGGCAGCGGGTCGAGCTGGCCGTGCCCGCGACGCCCGAGGCGACGCTCTCGGCGGTCGACGCGGTGCGGTCCGCCGGCACCCTCGGGACCGGCAGCGGTCGGGGCGCCGGAGAGCTGTCGGCGCAGCAGTGACGGGCGGATGAGTGGTGCTGGCTCGACGGGAGGTGCTGGCTCGACGGGAGGTGCGGCCGGGGCGGGCGGCTCCGGTCAGACCTGGTGGGAGGCGCTGGGCGCGCTCACGGCCACCGGGACCCCGTTCGTTCTCGTCACGGTGGCCGAGGTCCGCGGCCACACCCCCCGCGGTGCGGGCAGCAAGATGCTGGTCTCGGCCGACCGGGTCGTCGGCAGCGTCGGCGGCGGCAGCCTCGAGCGGGCGGCCGTCCTGCAGGCACGCCGGCTGCTGGCCACGGGCGCGACGTCACCGGTCCTGGAGCGCACCCGCCTGGACCGCAGCCCCGGCGAGCACGGCGTCCAGTGCTGCGGCGGGGAGGTGACCCTGCTGCTGGAACCGGTCCACCCCGCCCGCCCGGTCGTCGTCGTGTTCGGTGCCGGCCACGTCGGTCGCGCCCTGGCCCAGGTGCTGCAGGTGCTGCCCGTCGACGTGCGGCTGGTCGACTCGCGGCCCGACGAGCTGGCGTCGGTCGTGACCGGTCGCGTCGGCGCCGCCGAGGTGTCGACGGTGCCCGCGCCGGTGCCCGACGTGGTCGCCCGTGACCTGCCGGCGGGTGCGCACGTGCTCGTCATGACCCACGACCACACCGAGGACCTGGCCGTCCTCGACGTCTGCCTGCGCCGTGACGACCTGGGGTTCCTCGGCCTGATCGGCAGCACCGCCAAGTGGCGCACGTTCCGCGGGCAGCTGGTCGGCCTCGGCCACGACGAGGAGGCGCTGGCGCGCGTCACCACCCCGATCGGGGTCGAGGGCGTCAGGGGCAAGAGCCCCGCGGCGATCGCCGTCGCGACCGCCGCACAGCTGCTGACGGTGCTGGACCTGCCCGAGAGCAGCACCTGAGCGACGCGTGCGGCCGGGTGCCCGGCCGGGACGCGGTCCGCTCAGGTTCGGGCTGCGACCTGCCGACACACCGGGATGGCCTCAGCCGAGCTGGACCAGCCGGTCGAGGTCGTCGACGGGCAGGTCGCCGTCGACCGTCGCGGTCACGCTCATCCCGTCCAGGCGCAGCGCCCCGCCGTAGCTGGACATGAACGCCGTGTCCGCCGCGTCGCGACCGGTCGCGATCCGGACCAGGGACTGCCGCGGCGCGAGCAGGGTGGCGTCGACGACGTACCAGGCCCCGTCGACCATGGCCTCGACCACGGCGTGGAAGTCCATCGGGTCCAGGCCGGGTGCGTACACCGACACCAGCCGGGCCGGCACGTCGCGCGCGCGCAGCAGGGCCAGGGTCAGGTGGGCGTAGTCGCGGCAGACGCCGGCCCCCGCGAGCAGGGTGTCGACGGCGCCGTCGGTGACCCGGCTGCTGCCCGGCACGTAGGCCAGCCGGCCCCCCACCCACGCCGCGACGTCGCGGACCAGCGACGCGGGGTCACCGGCCCCGCCCAGCTCGGCCGCGGCCACCGCCGCGAGCGCGTCGGACTGCGCGTAGCGGCTGGGGCGCAGGTAGGCGGTCCGGTCCAGCGGCTGCACCGTCACGGGCGCGGACTCCCCGTGCACCTCGGCCCGGTAGGACACCTGCAGCCGTCCGGCGCCGGGCCGGACGACGTGCAGCCGCCCGCCGACGTCGGTGGCCAGCTCGGTGACCTCGACGGGCGCACCGTCCAGGGTGACCTCGAGGACCTCGGTCCCGGGGCGGTCGCCGGCCACGGCCACCTGCAGCTCGACGGTGGACGGTGCGAGCACCTGGGCGGTCAGGGTGCTGGTGACGGTACGGACCATGGGACGAGTCTGACGGGTCCGGCGAGCGGTTCGGTCCTGCGTCCGGCGCCGAGGCAGGGGAGGATGGGCCGATGACCACGACCGGCGACGCCGCGCCGCCCGTGGGACGGCAGCGCTACCGGCTCAGTCAGTCCTTCCGCTACGACTACGACGGCCCCGTGCTGTCGCTGCTGCACCGCCTGGTCGTGGTCCCGCCGCGACGCCACGGGGACCAGCACCTGCGCCTGGGGGCGCTGCAGGTCGCCGACCACAGCGCCCAGGTGGAGTGGACCGGGGACGAGCACGGCAACCGGGTCGGGCTGGTGCGGCTGGCGGTGGTCCCGGAGTCGGTGCAGATGCACGTGTCCGTCGTGGTCGAACGGCACGGCGAGGCGGCGCCGCTCGAGGTCGGTCTGCTGGGCGACCCGCGCCTGCTGGGGCCGAGCCTCAAGACCGGCCCGGACGACGCCATCCGCCGGCTGGCCCGCGACCTGGTGGGCCGCGAGGACGACGCCCTGGCCGCCGCCGACCGGGTCTGCGCCGCGGTCAAGGAGCTGGTCCGCTACGAGAAGGGGGCCACCACCGTCGCGACCACGGCCGCGCAGGCGCTGGCCGGCGGGGCCGGGGTCTGCCAGGACCAGACCCACGTCATGCTGTCGGTCCTGCGGGTGGCCGGCATCCCCTGCCGGTACGTGTCCGGGCACCTGGTCGGCCAGGGCGGCACGCACGCCTGGGTCGAGGTCCTGGTGCCGCACGCGAGCGGGGCCCGGGCGGTCGCCTTCGACCCGACGCACGCCCGCCGCGCCCACGACGGGTACGTCACCGTGGCCGTCGGCCGCGACTACGTGGACGTGCCGCCGACGTCCGGCTGGTACTCCGGCGACGCCCGCGGCACGCTGTCCGGCCGCCGGGAGCTGGTCCGCGAGGACCTGCCCGGGGTCGAGACCCCGGCCGCGGCGGCCGGGACGGGGCCGGACCTGCGCCGCAGCGCCTGAGCGGGGGGCTCAGACCTCGCGGACCTCGAAGGTGCGGGTCGGCGCGACCAGCTCGTCCTGGGCGCTGATGAGCAGGATCTCCCGCGACCCGGCCTCGTCGGTGCGGGCCAGCAGCCCGAACACCGACGCCGTGGCCGCGCCCAGCGCCTCGGCGGCCGAGCCGGTCCGCAACCAGTGGGCGAGGAACAGCCCCGCGGTGGCGTCGCCGGCCCCGTTGACCGACAGGCCCAGCCGGGGCGTGCGGACCAGCCAGTGCCGACCGCCCTCGGACGCCAGCAGGTCGACGGCGTCGTCGGGGGTGTCGTCGGTGACCAGCGAGGTCGTCAGCACCACGCGGGGACCGCGGGCCTGCACCGCGGCGACGGCCTCCTTGACCTGGGCCATGGTGCGGGTCTCCGTCCCGGCCAGCAGGTCCAGCTCGAAGTGGTTCGGCGTCACCAGGTCGGCCTGCGGCAGGGCGACGTCGGTCATGAACTCCGGCACGCCCGGTCGCACGAACACCCCGCGCCCGACGTCGCCGATGACGGGGTCGCAGCAGTAGACGGCCTGGGGGTTGGCGGCCTTGACCCGGGCGACCGCGGCCAGCACGGCGTGGCCGATGTCGGCCGAGCCCAGGTACCCCGACAAGACCGCGGTGGCCGTGCCGAGCACGCCGCGGTCGGCGATGCCCTGGACGAGCTCGTCGATGGACTCGCCGTCGTAGATCCGGCCCTTCCAGTCCCCGTAGCCGGTGTGGTTGGAGAACTGCACGGTGTGCACCGGCCACACCTCGGTGCCCAGGCGCTGCAGGGCGAACACGGCCGAGGAGTTGCCGACGTGGCCGTAGGCGACGTGGGACTGGATCGAGAGGACGCTCACCGGGCCAGGGTAGGACCCGGTGGCCGCCGCCCCGGTGGTCGGCGCCGGCTGTCGGTGGGGGCCGCCAGGATCCGGGGCAGGAGGTGCCCCATGACGTCGACCACGACGTACCCGACGATCCGGCAGGTGGTGCTGGACACCACCGACCCGCGCGGCCTGGCCGAGTTCTACCGCGCGCTGTTCGGCCTGGCCTACCGGCCCGGCGACGAGCCCCCGGCCCCGGGGGAGCCCGACCCGAACGGCGAGGACTGGCTAGTCCTGCAGGCGCGCGACGGCGGTATCGGTCTGGCGTTCCAGATGGAGCCGGAGCACAGGCCCTCGACCTGGCCGGAGCACACGCTGCCCCAGCAGCTGCACCTGGACTCCACCGTCGCCGACGCCGCCGAGCTGCAGCAGGTGCACGAGCGGGCCCTGGCGCTGGGCGCGCGGCCGTTGCTGGACCGCACCGACGACCCCGACGAGCCGCTGCGGGTCTACGCGGACCCGGCCGGGCACCCGTTCTGCGTGTTCGTGGGTCAGCCCTTCTTCGCCGGCGCGGGCACGGTGCCCCGCGAGCGGGCGACCAGCTGCTCCAGCCTGCCCAGGTAGTCCTCGAACGCGGCGCGGCCGACCTGGGTGAGCCGGACCGACGTCCCGCGCCCGGCGCCCCGCTCCTTGCGGACCTCGAGGTAGCCGACGTCCTCCAGGCTGCTCAGCTGCTTGGACAGGGCCGAGTCGGACGTGCCGATGCTCTCGCGCAGGAACGAGAAGCGGACCCACTCGGCGGGGGCGAGCAGCGACATGACGCTCAGCCGGGCCGGGGTGTGCAGGAACGGGTCGATGGTCATGGGCACTGTTGCGGGTGTCGTCGCGGGTGCCGGCTCGGTGCCGCTCACGAGGCGGCCCGGCCGGCGAGGTGGCGCTGGACGGGCCACACCAGGGCGAGCACGACCACCGCGGCGGCGGCCATGCCCCAGGTGTTGGGCAGCGGCAGCTCGGCGCGCCGGACCACCAGCTGCACGGCGACGTCCGCGGCCAGGGCCGCCGCCATGGTGCCCAGCAGCACCAGGTCACGACGCCACGAGCGCTGGTCGGTCCGCAGCTGCACCTGCCGCCTCACGGTGAGGACGGCCATCAGGCCGACCAGGACGGCGAACAGCCACACCAGGTCGGCGTCGATCAGGTAGCCCAGGGGCGGCAGGGCGAGGGCGACGGCAGGACGGAGCGGGCCGCCCAGGGCGAGCTGCCGGCGGCCACGGTCTGCGCCCGGCGGCGGCGGTTCTCGGCCAGGGCGGCGGCCGCCTCGTCGGGGCTGATGCTCGAGGTCTGCTCGGACGGGTTCACGGGTCCTCCTGAGGTTCGGGGGGCTGCTTTCCTCAGAGGAAACTACGCAGAACTTTCCCGTCAGGCAAGTCGATGACGGTCGGACCTCCTGGGGTCGACGTCCGACCGTCGGTCAGCGTCACCACCTCGTCCACCAGGGCGCGCGCGGAGCCCAGGTGGTGGGTGATGAGCACGACGGTCCGTCCGCCCGCGGCCCGCAGCAGGTCCTCGACCAGGGCGTCGGCGGTCGCGGGGTCCACGTTCGCCGTGGGCTCGTCCAGCACCAGGACACCCACGTCGGCCAGCAGGGCGCGGGCCACCGCGAGCCGCTGGCGCTGACCGCCCGACACCAGGCCGCCGCGCTCGCCGACCCAGGTGCCCAGCCCCCGGGGCAGGCCGCGCACCCACCCGTCCAGCCCGACCCGGGCGAGGACGGCGTGCAGCTGGTCGTCGTCCGCCGTCGGTCGGGCCAGGCGCAGGTTCTCCCGCACGGTGGAGTCGAAGACGTGGGCGTCCTGCGCGGCCAGGCCCACCACCCGGCGCACGTCGTCCCCGCGCAGCCGCCGCGCGTCCACGCCGTCCAGGGTGTACTCGCCGGCGCTCAGGTCGACGAAGCGCAGCAGCACCGAGGCGAGGGTGGTCTTGCCCGACCCGCTCTCACCGACCAGGGCGACCCGGCGGCCCGGCGGCAGGTCGAGGTCGACGCCGCGCAGCGGGTCCGGGGCGTCGGCGGGGGCACCCGGCCAGCGCGCGTGGACACCGCGCAGCCGGACGTGCGGCGGCCGGGCCGGGTCGGGGTCGGGGGCCGGGGCGGGGACGGCCGGCTCGGGCACCGGGACGGGGGCGTCGAGGACCTCGAGCAGACGGGCGCCGGACACCTGGACCCGACGCCAGGACGACAGCGCCGGGGGCAGCAGGGCGACGGCCTCGAACGCGGCCAGCGGCACCAGCACGACCGCCGCCAGCCAGACGCCGTCGAGGCGGCCGGTCTGCACGGCGGGCACGCCGACCAGCAGCGCCCCCCACACGGCCAGCCCGGAGCCCAGCGCGGCCAGGCCGGCGCCGAGCCCGGTCGCGACGGCCGTGGTGCGGGCGGCGGCCGTCAGCTCCGCGTCGGTGGCCGCCACCTGCTGCAGCCGGGCGGGGGCCTGGCCCGTGACGACGAGGTCGGGCAGGGCGTCGAACAGCTCGACCACCTGGGCCTGCAGCCGGCCGCGCAGCCCGGCCAGGCGGTCGTCGGCGCGGCGGGCCGCCCAGGCGGTCGCCGTCGGCACCGTGACCGCGGCCGTGAGCAGCGCCACCGCCAGGACCACCCCGGCGGCGGGCAGCAGGCTGCCGAGGAGCCCGACGGCCAGGACCCCGGCCACCGCGCCGCTCAGCACCGGGCCCAACACCCGCAGCGGCAGGTCCTGCATGGTGTCGACGTCGTCGACCAGCCGGGCCAGCAGGTCGCCGCGGCGGAACGCGGGCAGTCCGGCCGGCGCCAGCGGCTCCAGCGCCGCGTGCACCCGCACCCGCAGGTCGGCCAGCATCCGGAAGGCCGCGTCGTGGCCGGCCAGGCGCTCCAGGTAGCGGGCCAGCGCCCGGGTCAGGGCCAGCGCCCGGACGCCGACCACCGCGAAGGTGAGCGTCAGGACGGGGGGCTGCTCCGCGGCCCGCGAGATGAGCCACGCCGCGCAGGCCATCAGGCCCACCGCGCTGCCGAGCGCGAGCGAGCCCCAGAGGACGGCCACGGCGAGCCGGGCGGGGCCGGGGACCGCCAGCCGCAGCAGCCGGCTGAGCCCGCTCACGCGACCACCGCCCGGGCGCCGACCTCGACGACGACGTCGGCCTGCTCGAGCAGGGCCCCGCGGTGCGCGACCAGCAGCACGCAGCGCCCGGCCGCGAGCCCGCGCAGCGACGCGGCCACCCGCGCCTCGGTCGCGGCGTCCAGGTGCGAGGTCGGCTCGTCCAGCAGCAGCAGCCCGGCGCCCGTGACCTCGGCCCGGCAGAACGCCCGGGCCAGGCCGACCCGCTGCCGCTGCCCCGCCGACAGCCCGACCCCGCCCTCGCCCAGCAGCTGGCGGGGGTCCAGCGCATCGGCCGCGGCCAGGTGCAGCGCACGGTCGACCTGGGCGTCGGTCGCCTCGGCGCAGCCCAGCCGGACGTTGTCCGCGACGGTCCCGGCCAGCAGGGCGGGACGCTGGGGGCACCACGCGACCTGCTCGTGCCAGGCGGCCGGGTCGGCCTCGCGCAGGTCGGTCGGGCCGAGCAGCACCCGGCCCTGCTCGGGCGCCACCAGCCCCAGCACGACGGCCAGCAGGGACGACTTGCCGCCGCCGCTGGGTCCGACCAGGGCCGTGACGGCCCCGGGGTGCACCTCGACGTCCGTGGGGCCGAGCACCCGGCCGCGGTCGGGGTAGGCCACGGCCACCCCCTCCAGCCGCAGCCCGACCGCACCGACCCGCCACAGCTCGGTCACGACGCCGGGTGCCGGCAGCGGCGTGTCGAGCACGTCCAGCGCCCGTCCGCCGGCGGCCACGCCCTCGGCCGCCGCGTGGTAGCTGGCCCCGACCTGGCGCAGCGGCAGGTAGGCCTCGGGGGCCAGCAGCAGGACCAGCAGGGCGGTGGCCAGCGACAGCTCGCCGGCCTGCAGCCGCAGCCCGACCGACACCGCCACCAGGGCCACCGACAGGGTCGCGGCCAGCTCCAGGACGAACGCCGACAGGAACGAGATCCGCAGCACCGTCATGGTGCGCACGCGGTAGTCCTCGGTGACCGCCGCGATCCGTTCGGCCTGCGCGGGCCCGCGGCCGAAGACCCGCAGGGTGGCCAGACCCGCCACCACGTCGAGGAAGTGGTGCCCGAGCCGCTCCAGCGCCTGCCACTGCCGCCGTTGCGCCACCTGGGTGGTGAGCCCCACCAGGGCCAGGAAGAACGGGATCAGCGGCAGGGTGAGCAGCACCACCAGCGCCGACAGCGGGTCGGCCCAGGCCATCGTGGCCAGAACCGCTGTCGGCACCAGGACGGTCAGCACCAGCTGCGGCAGGTACCGCGCGAAGTAGCCGTCCAGGGCGTCCACGCCGCGGGCTGCGACCTGCGCGAGCTCGCCGCCGGCCCGCCCACCCAGCCAGCCCGGTCCCAGGGCGACGACGTGCGCCAGCAGGGCGGCACGCAGCTGGGAGCGCACCCGGGCCGAGGCCCTGGCCGAGGCCACCTCCTGCGCCCACAGCAGCAGCGCCCGTACCGCGACGACGCCCAGCAGGGCCGTGACGAGCCGGCTGACGTCGGCGGGCCCGGCCCCGCCCAGGACCACGCGGGCCAGCACCTGCGACAGCAGGGCCGCCTGGGCGAGCACGGCGCCCGCCAGCAGCGTCCCGAGGCCGACCGTGAGGGCGAGGAACCCCCAGGTCGCCCGCGCGTGGCGCAGCAGCCGCGGGTCGAACGGCCTCACGGCCGGGGGTCCGCCCCCGAGCGCAGCGCCCAGCGGCCGCCCCGGCCCTGGGTGGGCAGCAGCGACGCGGGCGCGGCCGGCAGCTGGGCGGCCGGCGGGATGGCGTCCCGGCCGACCCGCGCCCGGAACACCCAGTAGGTCCAGCCCTGGTAGGCCAGCACCACCGGAAGCATGACCAGCGTCACCCACGACATGATCGTCAGGGTGTAGGTGGTCGAGGACGCGTTCTCGATGGTGAGGCTGTAGGCCGGGTCGGTGGTCGAGGGCATGACGTCGGGGAACAGCGCGACGAACAGCGACGCCACCGCGAGCAGGATCGTGGTGCCGGTCAGGGCGAACGCCGCACGCTCGCGCGCGGTGACGACGGCCCCCAGGGCCAGCACGAAGGCCAGGGCGGCGGCCACGCTCACCAGGCCGGACGCGGTCGAGCCGAAAGCCAGCGTGGTCCAGGCCAGGAACGCCACCGCGAGCACGGCGGCGACCAGGCCGATCCGCCAGGCCAGGGCCCGGGCCCGCTCGCGGATGTCGCCGTGGGTCTTGAGCGACAGGAACACCGCGCCGTGGGTCAGGAACAGGGTGAAGGTGACCAGCCCGCCCAGCAGCCCGTACGGGTTGAGCAGGGTGAGCAGGGTCCCGGTGAAGTTGGCGTCGGCGTCGATCGGCACGCCGCGCACGATGTTGGCGAACGCGACACCCCACAGCACCGACGGCAGCACCGAGCCGACCACGATGGCCACGTCCCAGCGGCGCCGCCAGGCGGCGGAGTCGACCTTGCCGCGGTACTCGAACGCAACGCCGCGGCCGATCAGGGCCAGCAGGATGAGCAGCAGCGGCAGGTAGAAGCCGCTGAACAGGGTGGCGTACCACTCGGGGAAGGCGGCGAACATGGCCGCCCCGGCCACGATCAGCCAGGTCTCGTTGGCGTCCCAGACCGGGCCGATCGTGTTGATCATGACGCGGCGGTCGGTCTCGTCGCGGCCCAGCACGGGCAGCAGCGCACCGACCCCGAAGTCGAACCCCTCGAGGAAGAAGTAGCCGGCGAACAGGACCGCGACGGCCAGGAACCAGTACTCGGGCAGCGACATGGTGGTCTCCTCAGCTCGCCGGGGTCAGTACGCGAAGGCCAGCGGACGGCGGGCGCCCGGGTCCTGCGGGTCGGAGGTGTCGTCGTCGTCCGGGTCCGGTCCGGCGGCCAGGACCGGCGGGCCGGCCTTGGCGTAGCGGGCCAGCAGGACGAACTCGACGATCGCCAGCCCGGCGTAGACCAGGGTGAACGCGGTCAGCGAGGTCAGCACGGCCCAGCCGGGCACGTTGGGGGACACCCCGTCGCGGGTCAGCTGCTCGCCGAACACGATCCAGGGCTGGCGGCCCATCTCGGTGAACACCCAGCCGAACAGCGACCCGACGAGCGGCAGCGGCATCGTCCACAGTGCGACCGTCCAGAACAGCGGGGAGTCCGGCGTGCGGCCCCGCCGGGTCAGCCACAGGCCGAGCGCGGAGACCGCGACGGTGACCATGCCCAGCCCGATCATCAGCCGGAACGACCAGTAGGTGACCGGCACCAGCGGCACGTAGGAACCGGGGCCGTACTGCTGCTCGTACAGGGCCTGGATGTCGTTGATGCCCTCGACCTCGCCGTCCCAGCTGCCGGTGGCCATGAACGACAGCAGGTTGGGCACCCGCAGGCTCCACACCTCCTCGGAGCCGTCCAGGCTGCCGATCGTGAACAGCGAGAACGACGCGCTGCTCTCGGTGTCGTACTGCGCCTCGGCGGCGGCCATCTTCATGGGCTGCACGTCGGTCATGACCTTGGCCAGGGCGTCGCCGGAGACCGTGAGGCCCAGGCCGGCGACGAGCGCGGTGACCATGGCCAGGCGCAGCGAGGTCCGCATCAGCGGCTTCTCGTTGCGGCGGGCCAGGTGCCAGGACGCCACGGCGATCACCAGGGCGGAGGCGACCAGGTAGCAGGCGAAGATCGTGTGCGGCCAGGTGACCAGGGCCACGGGGTTGAGCAGTACGGCACCGAAGTCGGTCAGCTCGGCCCGGCCGCGCTCGGCGTTGATCGTGTAGCCGACCGGGTTCTGCATCCAGGCGTTGGCGGCGAGGATGAACCACGCCGACAGGGACGTCCCGATGGCCACGAGCCAGATGCTGGCCAGGTGGACCAGCTTCGGCAGCCGGTCCCAGCCGAAGATCCAGACCCCCAGGAACGTGGCCTCGAGGAAGAACGCGAGCATCCCCTCCATGGCCAGCGGGGCGCCGAACACGTCGCCGACGAAGCGGGAGTAGTCGCTCCAGTTCATCCCGAACTGGAACTCCTGGACGATGCCGGTCACCACGCCCATGGCGAAGTTGATCAGGAAGAGCTTGCCCCAGAACTTCGTCATCCGGAGGTACTTCTCGTCGCCGGTGCGCACCCACGCGGTCTGCATGACCGCGACCAGGCCGGACAGCCCGATCGTGAGCGGCACGAAGATGAAGTGGTAGAGCGTGGTGGCGCCGAACTGCATCCGGGCCAGCAACAGCGGGTCGAGCTCCATCGGGCGTCCTCTCGTCGTTCGTCGTGAGGGAGCGTGCCGCGACCGAGCCGCCCCGGCCCGGGACCTAGGGCCCGGGCCAGACATTGTGAATGTGTTCACAAGGTCCGTCGGGATGAGGTTACCGCTGCTTGTGCGTCGCTTCACAAGCGGGCGGCGTGACTGTCGCCACAGGCTGAGGACGGCAGCGGCCGGGCAGGCGACGGGGCCGACCGTCGGTGCCGTCACCGATACTGCGGGCGTGGCGGCGGAGGAGGAGGACCTGCAGTCTCTGATCCGCGCCAACGCCGAGACCGAGCGTCGGCTGGTCCAGCAGCACGAGCGCATCGTGGCCGCGTCGGAGTCGTCGAACGCCGACGACGAGCACGACCCGGAGGGCAGCACGATCGCGTTCGAGCGGCAGCAGGCACTGGCGCTGCTCGACCAGGTCCGTCGGACCGGGGAGGCGCTGCGGCAGGCGGCCGCCGACCTGCAGTCGGGCCGCTACGGCCGGTGCGAGCGCTGCGGGGGCGACATCGATCCCGAGCGGTTGGCGGTGCGGCCCCAGGCGCGCACGTGCATCAGCTGTGCGCGGGAGGCGGGTCGGCGGCGCCCCTGAGCGTCAGGGGCGCCGCCGGACGGTGCCGGGTGGTGCTCAGCCGGCGGCGGCGGCCTTGAGCTTGCTGCCCGCGGTGACCTTGGCGGTCTTGGAGGCGGCGATCTGGATGGTCTCGCCCGTGGCGGGGTTGCGGCCCTCGCGAGCGGAGCGCGAGCCCTGCTCGAAGGACAGGAAGCCGGGGAGGGTCAGCTTGTCGTCGCCCTTGGCGACGACGTCGAAGACGACGTCCTGGAACGCGTTGAGCACGGCGTCCGCGTCGGTCTGGGTCACGCCGGCCTTGGTGGCGATGGCGCTGATGAGTTCCTTGCGGTTCATGGTTCCTCCTGCTCGTGGCCGTCCGGAAACGACGGCGTCCCCCGCCACGGTAGGGGTTGTGGGCCGTGGCGACGGCATCCACGCCGTGCGGCGGCGTGTGGCGCGGCCCACCTGCCGGTCGTCGGACGGGCTCGGGCGGGACGCTCAAGGTGGAGCCCCGGCCGCCCGAGACCATCCGGGAGACCCCTCGGAGGACACATGGACGGACTCGCCGCGGTGACCGCGCGGGTGCAGCAGATCCAGGGCCTGGTGCAGAGCATGCAGGCCCCGGTCCGGTCGACGGCCGTCGCGACCACCGGTGCGGCCGGGACCGCCCTGACCAGCAGCGCCACGGCGACCGGTGACGGCCTCGGGGCCCCCGCGACCGGCGTCCCGACGGCGACCTCGACCGCCTTCGACGCGGCGCTCAGCCGGGCCCGCACCACCACCGGCGGGGCCGGCGCCGCCGGTACCGCGAAGGTCGACGCGGACGGCGTCCCCGTCGACCTCAAGCGCTACGGCAACGGCACAATCCCCTCCGACGCGCTCACCGAGGTGGGTGTCGGACGCCACAAGCTGTGGCAGCCGGCGGCCGAGGGCTTCAAGGACCTGCTGGCCGCGGCCAAGCGGGCGGGCGTGACCGTCGGGGTCACCGACTCCTACCGGTCCTACGAGGCCCAGGTGGACGTGGCCCGCCGCAAGGGGCTGTACAAGGACGGCGGCCTGGCCGCCGTCCCCGGCACCAGCAACCACGGCTGGGGCCTGAGCGTCGACCTCGACCTGAACGGCAAGGCGCAGGCCTGGATGCGCGAGAACGCGGACCGGTTCGGCTTCGTCGAGGACGTCCCCCGCGAGCCGTGGCACTGGACCTTCACCCCGTAGCGCCCACCGAGACCAGCTGCACGAGGTTGCCGCAGGTGTCGTCGAGGACGGCCGTGACCACGGGGCCCATCTCGACCGGTGCCTGCGTGAACGTCACGCCCAGCGCGCTCAGCCGCTCGTGCTCGGCCCGGACGTCGGCCACCGCGAAGCTGACCAGCGGGATGCCGTCGTCGGCCAGGGCGTCACGCCACGGCCCGACCGCCGGGTGGGCTGCCGGCTCGAGCACGACCTCGGGCCCGTCGGGCTGCTCGGGGGAGACCACGGTGAGCCAGCGGTGCTCGCCCATCGGCACGTCGTTGCGGGGCACGAAGCCCATGACCTCGGTGTAGAACCGCAGCGCCGCGGTCTGGTCGTCGACGAAGACGCTGATCAGGTGGACCTTCACGGTGTGCTCCTCGGGGGCGTGGCGGGTGGTGGGGGCCACCGGTCGCTGATCTGGCGCAGCGGGCCGGTGTCGACGTGGTGGAACTTGAACCGGCCCTCCCGGCGGGTCCGGACCAGGCCGGCGTCCTCCAGCACCCCCAGGTGCTGGCTGATCGCCTGCCGGGACGACCCGACGCCGTGGCGGTCCGCGAGCCGGGTGCACAGCTCGAACAGCGTCTGGCCGTCGTGGCCGTGCAGCTCGTCGAGCAGGGCGCGCCGGGTGGGGTCGGCCAGGGCCAGGAAGACGTCGCCCACGGACGGACAATAGGCAAGTCACCACTTGCATGTCAACGCCGGTGGGATCGCCGTACCCTGGACCCCGATGTCCACCCCCACCGCCACCCCGTCGAACGACGCCCCCGTCGACGCCGCCGCCGCCCTCGAGGCCGAGCTCGTCGAGGCCGACGGCACCGCCCCCGTCGAGGCCGCGAGCCGCCGCCGCACCTTCGCCGTCATCAGCCACCCCGACGCCGGCAAGTCGACGCTGACCGAGGCCCTGGCCCTGCACGGCGGCGCCATCGGCCAGGCCGGCATCGTCCAGGGCAAGGGCGGGCGGCGTGGCGTGGTGTCCGACTGGATGGACATGGAGAAGGCCCGCGGCATCTCCATCACCTCCGCGGCGCTGCAGTTCGTCTACCGCGACCACGTGGTCAACCTGCTCGACACCCCCGGCCACGCCGACTTCTCCGAGGACACCTACCGGGTGCTGACCGCCGTGGACTCCGCGGTCATGCTGGTCGACGCGGCCAAGGGCATGGAGCGGCAGACGATGAAGCTGTTCGACGTCTGCAAGCTGCGCGGCCTGCCGGTGCTGACCGTCATCAACAAGTGGGACCGGCCGGGCCTCGAGGCGCTCGAGCTGATGGACGAGATCGCCGACAAGACCGGCATGACGCCGACCCCGGTGCTGTGGCCGGTCGGCATCGGCGGCGACTTCCGCGGCCTGCTCGACCTGCGCGACGACAGCTACATCGCGTTCACCGCCGGCAGCGGCGGGGCGAGCAAGACCGTGTGGACCCGGATGAGCCTGGACGAGGGCCTGGCCCGCGACGGCGAGGTGCTGCAGACCGCCGTCGAGGAGGCCGAGCTGATCGTCGAGTCCAACGGCCGCCACGACGACGAGTCGTTCCGGGCCGGGCGCACCAGCCCCGTGGTGTTCGCCGCCGCCGTCCTCAACCGCGGCGTCGAGCAGCTGCTCGACATCCTGGTCGAGACCGCGCCGCCGCCCGGGGACCGCGTCACCGTGGACCAGGCGCACGTGCGCCACGTCGGCGACGCGTTCAGCGGTCAGGTGTTCAAGGTCCAGGCCGGCATGGACACCAACCACCGGGACCACGTCGCGTTCATCCGGGTGGCCTCGGGCCGGTTCCAGCGCGGCCAGAACGTCGTCAACGCCCGCTCCGGCAAGGCGGTCGGCACCAAGTACGCCCACCGCGTGTTCGGCGGCACCCGCAGCGGCGTCGAGGACGCCTGGCCCGGTGACGTCGTGGCCATCGTCAACGCCACGGGCGTCCGGGTCGGGGACACCCTGTTCGAGGGCCGGTCGGTGACCTACCCGCCGATCCCGACGTTCGCGCCCGAGCACTTCGCGGTCTGCCGGGCGGCCGACCTGAGCAAGTACAAGCAGTTCCAGCGCGGCATCACCGAGCTGCACCACGAGGGCGTCGTGCAGACGCTTCGCTCGGACATGCGCGGCGAGCCCGCGCCGGTGCTGGCCGCGGTCGGCCCGATGCAGTTCGACGTGGTCAGCCACCGGATGGCGGGGGAGTTCAACTGCCCCGTCAAGCTGGAGCCGCTCAGCTACCAGATCGCCCGGCGGACCACCGCCGAGCACGTCCAGGCGCTGAACGCGGTGCCGGGCGTCGAGGTCCTGACCAGCCTCGACGGGGACCACTTCGCCCTGTTCCCCGACCGGTGGCGGCTGCAGCGCATCGAGCGCGACCACCCCGAGATCGTGCTCGACGCGCTCGCGGCCGACTCCCTGGGCTGAGGCCCTACGGCTCGACCGTGGCCGCTGAGTCCCTCTCGGGCTGCGCGTCGAGCACCTGCACGTCGAGCACCTGCACGTCGAGCACCTGCACGATGCCACCGTCCACCTGCAGGGAGGCGGCGTCACCGACCACGGTCGTCCCCAGCGTGGCGGTGCCCGCCGCGACGGCCAGCACCACGGCCCCCAGCAGCAAGGTCGGCAGCCCGGCCAGGCGCACGGACCGCTGACCTCTCGACGGCATGGGGCGTGTGCGTCTCCCACGACGTCTCACGGTCTCTCCCCCACCGTGACGACCCACTCCTGCAGCGTCAGCTCCCGGTCTGCGCCGACCAAGGAGGCCCCGTCGGGGACCGTTGCCGGCGGACGCACCGGAGCCACCGTCGGCTCCCGGAGGTCGACGACGGTGGGCCGCTCGGACCGGTCCGGGACCGACGCCGCAAGGCTGTGCTGCTCGGTCCGGTCGACCTGCTCGTCGTTCCTGCCGCCGGCCATGACGAGGAACGCGACCGCGGCGGCGACCAGGGCGGCCAGGTTGATCGGGGTGGCGACGCGCCCGACCCAGGTGCCGACCGCCGGCAGGTGGAGCCACAACCGGCCGACCACCATCTCGTCGGTGACGGGCCAGGGGTCGTCCCAGTCGTTGTTGTCGCCCCGCAGCGTCATCGTGCCGTCGGCCCTGGCCTGGACCCGGTGGATCACGACCGGACCGCGGCTCCCGTCGGCCATGGGGATCCGGAAGGCCACGACGTCACCGACGTCGTAGGTGCCTGCGGTGCGGACCACGGCCAGGTCACCGGTGTGCATACCCGGTTCCATCGACTGGCCGGTCACCTGGACGAGGGTCATCGGGCCTCCGAGCGTCGACGGCCCCAGCAGGGCGAACCAGGCCGTCGCCGCGGCCAGCAGCAGCAGCCAGCGCGCCACGGTCCGCGGTGCGGACCGGGTGCCCGCCGACGGGGTGCTCGTGGCCCGCTGCGTCTCGTGCACGACGACTCCAGTCCGGATCGGTGAGGGTGCCGGGCGACGCCCGGGTGCGGCCCACCCCGGCGGGGCGGGCCGCACCCGAGCAGGAGGTCAGCCGTTGAGGACGGTGACGACGAGGTTCTCGATGTCCTCCAGCGGGATGTCGGCGCCGTAGCGCACGACGACGTCGCCGGCCGCGGTCACGTCACCCGCGCCGCGGGCGAGCTGCGCGCCGGCGCGGTCGAACACGGCGACGCTGATCTCGGAGCCGACGCACGACGCGGCGACGCCCTGCACCCGGGCCGCGAGGGAGTACGGCGTGGCGGTGTCGAGCTCGCTGACCTGCTTGATGGTGACGGGCGTGGTCTGGCACGACAGCGAGCTGTCGCTGCCGGCCTGGACCTGGCCCCCGTCGACGTTGAGGGCGGCGGCGGAGCCGAGGACGACGGTGCCGGCGATGGCGGCGGCGCCGGCGGCGACGAGGTAGCGCTTCATGGTGGTTCCTCCAGGTGCCGGCGGCGGTGCCGGCTTCACGGGTCCGGCTGCTCCGTCCCCCTGGTCACACCCTGGAGCCTCAGAAAGCAGAGGCCATTGTCACAATTGACTAGACGCTGCGACAGCGGCCGGGCCGGTGGCGGCCCGGTCCCCGGTCAGGACTGCTGGATGATCTGGTGCAGCACGCCCGTCTCGGCCGTGACGCTGCCCGAGGCGTCGGGCAGCAGCTCCGCCTGCTCGACCGTCTCCTTGGCGCCGGAGGCGATGTGGGCGATCGACTGGGCGATCTCCGAGGTCACGGCGGACTGCTCCTCGATGGCGGCGGCCACGGTGTCCTGCGACTCGCTGATGCCGTCCACCAGCGCGGAGATCCGCGACAGGGTGGCCACGGCCTCGCCGGCCGCCCGCTGGATGGCGTCGATGCGGGACTCGATGTCGCCGATGGACGACGACGTGGTGCCGGCCAGCTGCTTGACCTCGTCGGCGACGACCGCGAAGCCGCGGCCGGCCTCACCGGCCCGGGCGGCCTCGATGGTCGCGTTCAGGGCCAGCAGCTTGGTCTGGTCGGCGACGGTGGTGATCAGCCGCAGGAAGTCACCGATCTCCTGGCTCGAGCGCTGCAGGTCCTCCATGCGCTGCACGCCCTCGGCCGTCGCGGCCATGGCGTCGTGGACCTGGCTGCCGACGTGCACCGACGACTGCGAGATGGACCCGACCGCGGCGCGCATCTCCTCCGTCGCGGCGGCGGCGCTGTCGGCCTGCTGGCTGGTCTCGGCCGCCACGTCGAGCAGGCGGCCGCCGATCAGCTCGATGCGGTCCGTGGCCTCCTTCACGTCGGCGAAGGCACCGTCGGCCGAGGCGTTGCGGGCGGTGACGTCGTCCCACAGCACGATGAAGCCGATCCGGTGGCCGGCGTCGTCGGTGATGGCGTTGATCTGCGTCTTGAGCGTCCGGCCGCCGAAGCCGAAGATCGCCTCACGGGGCAGCTGGGCCGGGTCGGCCAGGATGCGGTCGATGCGGGCGGGGTCCTTGTGGAAGCGGTGGATCGACCCGCCGAGCAGCTGGTCCAGGCTCATCCCGAAGGCGCTGCGCACGGCGCCGGCGAGCTCCTGCACCGTGCTGCGGGCGCTGCGGTTCATGTAGACCAGCGTCAGCGACATGTCGGCGATGAAGCAGTTGCCGTGCAGGCTGTCCAGGGCGGCCCGCAGCGGGTGCGTCGGGTCGGCGAGGGTGGTGTTGAGGTCGGTCTGCTTCGTCGAGGGACGGAAGCCGGACTGCAACAGCTGGGTGAACGACATGGTCGGGGGCCTCTCGGGCGGGTGCGGCAGGGATGGGCGCACTCACGACATCGGCCCCCGGCAGCCGCGGATTGAGGTATCGGCTGCGGGCGAGCGGGTGGTGACCGAACGGCCTAACTGCCATCTTGTCCACAGGTTGTTCACCGGTTGTGCGTAGCGCGGTCAACTCGGTCACCGGCGGGGTCGGGGGTTGCTCGGCGGCATCAGCGGGTACCCCGCGGCCATGGATCGTTACGTCGTCACCGTGGTCGTGGTCGCGCTCGTGGTCGTCGCTCTGGTGGTCGTCGGCCTGCTGGCGCTGCGTAGCCACCGTCGGGCCAGGGCCGAGCGCACCGAGCACCTGCAGGACCGGTTCGGGCCCGAGTACGACCGCGCGGTGGCCGACGCCGACGACGCGCGCCAGGCCGAGGCCCGGCTGGCCCGCACCGAGAAGCGTCGGGCCGAGCTGGACGTCCGGCCGCTGACGGCGGCGTCCAGGGTCCGTCGGACCCAGCAGTGGGCCGAGGTGCAGACCAGGTTCGTGGACGAGCCTGTCGAGGCCGTCGACGCCGCCGACCGGCTCGTCGCCGACGTCATGGCCGAGCGGGGTTACCCGACCGGCGGCGTGGAGGACAAGCTGTCGTTGCTGGCCGCGGACCACGCCGAGACGGTCGAGCACTACCGGACCGCGGAGGGCTACCGCGAGCGGTTCCGCAGCGGCGGGGGCAGCACGGAGGACCTGCGCCGGGCGTTCGTGGAGTACCGCCGGCTGTTCGAGGTCCTGGTGAACGAAGGCGTCGAGAGCGGCGGCAGCATCACGGGTGAGAGCAAAACCGGTGACCGCGAGACCGGTGACCGCGAGACCGGTGACCGCGAGACCGGTGACCGCGAGACCGGTGACCGCGAGACCGGTGACCGCGAGACCGGTGACCCGCGAGACCGGTGACCGCGAGACCGGTGACCGCGGGACCGGTGGTGGCGCCCATGTGGCGGTCCCGGCCGAGGTCGACCTGCGCGAGCCGTCGCCGGACCGCACCGACGACGCCCGCCGCTGAGCCCTATCGGCAGGGCCGGGCCCGCACCGAGCGCGGTGAGCCGGGCCCGCGCCGGCCTCAGCCGGTGACCTCCACCTCCAGCGTGACGGTGGTCGGTGGGCACACCGTGGTGTCGCCGCAGACCGGCTCCCCGGTCGCCTCGAGCGTCGCGCTGCCGGTGGCCGCGCCGCTCACCAGCCACTCGACGTAGCCCGGGTCGACCAGGTAGTCCACCGGCGTGAGGACGACGGCGTCCCCGGCGACCACGGGCTCCGACCACGACCACGCGCTGCCCAGTCGCAGCGTGCGCTCCTCGCCGACGGTCAGCGCGACCTGGGCGCCGGAGTCCTGCTCGGTCAGCACCGCGCCGGTCGGGGCGGTGCCGGGGGCGGTGCCGGGGGTGGTGCCGGGCGTGTCCTCGGGCATGCGCGGCTCCTGGTCTTCGGGGGCGGCGTCGGCGTCGGTGGGTCCGGTGGCCGGTGCGGCGGCGGTGGTGGTCGGCACGGCAGCGGTCGGTACGGCAGTGGTCGGCGCAGCGGTCCCGGGCCCGTCCCCGCCGCCCGAGCAGCCGGCCAGGAGTACGCCTGCGCAGGCGACCGCGGCCGCGCGACGGGCGCCGGGCCGCATCGGGACCGGGGGCGCAGGAGAGCGGAGAAGGTCCGGCACAGCGGGGCTCCTCCCGTTTCCGAATAGATGTTCAGGAAAGTCTATGCATCCTCCCGCATCCGGTCTAGCGTCCCGTCACACCCAGTAAAACATCCCGTCAACGGTGGCCGAGAGGTAGCGAGATGAACCAGACCCTTCCGATGACCGAGGTGCCCCGATGAGACGCAGCAGAGCCGCCCTGCTCACGAGCCCGGTGGTCCTGCTCGCCCTGCTGGCCGTGCCGCTGCCGACCCAGGCCGCGGAGCCAGGGCGTTCCGTCCCGGCGAGCGGGCCCGTGCCGGTGCAGCCGGACACCGACGAGGTGGAGCGCATCGCGACCGCGTTCTTGCAGTCCGCCTCCGCCGACTATGAGGTGGGCGTCGCCGACCTGGCCGACCTCGCCGTCCGCTCCACGGTGAGGAGCGCCCACAACGGCGTCTCGCACGTCAACGTGTTCCAGCGCTACGACGGCCTGGAGGTCTTCTCCTCGGCCGCCACCGTCAACGTGCGGCCCGTCGGCTCGGTGCTCCACGTCGGCGAGTCGCTGGTCCCCGACCTGCGTCCGGCCTCGTCGGACCGGGCGGAGGAGTCGGCCGTCGAGGCGGTGGCCTCCGCGGCCGACGCGCTCGACCTGGACCAGCCCGAGGACCTCGAGGTGCTGCCCGGGGCCCGCTCGTCCGGTGAGGCCACCCTGCTGACCGACGGCGGCATCTCGGACGAGCCGATCGAGACGACCCTGGGCTGGCAGCCCACCGAGGACGGGCTCCGGCTGGCCTACCAGGTCGTCATCGACGACTCGACGGACGTGCACCTGTGGAACGCGACCGTCGACGCCGAGACCGGTGAGCTGCTCGACGTCGAGGACTGGACGGTCTCGCACGCGCACGGCCAGATCGAGAGCACCATGGCCCGGGGGGCCCACCAGCTCGAGGCCGCGGCGGACCACGACGGCCACGGCCCCAGCACGCACGGGACCAACGACCCCGTCGACGACGGTTCCACCTACCGGGTCCTGGAGATCCCCAAGGAGAGCCCGAACGACGGCCCGGCCACCCTGGTCAGCAGCCCGGCGGACGGCCTCGTGTCCCCCTTCGGCTGGCACGACACCGACGGCGTCGCGGGGCCGGAGCACACCACCACCCGCGGCAACAACGTCCACGCGTACCTGGACCAGGACGCGGACAACGTGCCGGACCTGATGCAGGACGTGGACGGCGGCGCCGGTCTCGACTTCGACTTCGAGGCGGACCTGACCGAGCACGCCCAGGACTACCGCGAGGCCGCCACCACCAACCTCTTCTACATGAACAACGTCATCCACGACGTCATGGCGCTGTACGGGTTCGACGAGGAGGCCGGCAACTTCCAGGCCTTCAACTACGCCGGCGGCCCCGGTGGCGGCGACTACGTCCGGGCCGAGGCGGCGGACGGCAACGGCACCAACAACGCCAACTTCTCCACCCCCGCGGCCGACGGCAGCCCGCCGCGGATGCAGATGTACCTGTGGCCCGGCAACCAGTTCGGCGCGGCCAACAGCCTCACCGTCGACGGGACCACCTACCCCGCCGGCTGGGCGCGCTTCGGCCCGCCGGTGAGCAACGCCGCCCTCGGCGGTCAGCTGGTCCTGGCCGGCAACGGCTGCGTCGCCGAGGACTACCCGGCGGGTTCGCCCGCGGGCTTCGTCGCGGTCGTCGAGGGCCCGACCAGCGGTGACGGCTCCTGCTCCAACGTCGTCCGGACCCTGGCCGCCCAGGCGGCCGGTGCCTCCGCGGTGGTCGTGGTGACCACGGGTACCGCGACCACCCCGCCGATCCTCACCGGGTCGCAGGCGGCCGGTCCGGTGGGCATCCCCGCCGTGTCGGTCAACGCGGTCGAGGGTGAGGCCGTCAAGGCCGCTGCCGGTGCGGACGCGGAGATCGTCAAGGCCCCCGGTCGTGAGGCCGTCCGCGACGGTGACCTGGAGAACGGGATCATCATCCACGAGTACGGCCACGGGATCAGCAACCGGTTGACCGGTGGTCTGAACGTGAACTGCCTGTCGGGGCAGGAGCAGATGGGTGAGGGCTGGAGCGACTACTACGGCATCACGATGCTGCTCGACCCGACCCTGGACGACCCCGAAGGCGCCCGGGGCATGGGCCCGTACGCGCTGTTCCAGGGCGACCGCACCGGCAACGGCATCCGGCCGCGGCCGTACTCGCGCAACATGGAGATCCAGCCGTTCACGTACGACCGGATCAAGACGAACAGCTGGATCACGGGTGGGTCGCTGGCCACGCCGCACGGGGTGGGTCACGGCTGGAACTCGGTGCTGTGGGACCTGACGTGGAACCTGATCGACGCGCACGGGTTCAACGACAACATCTACGACGGCTGGGACGCGGGCGGCAACAACAGGTCGCTGCAGTACGTCACGGACGGGCTGAAGATGCAGGGCTGCGCGCCGGGCTTCGTGGCCGGGCGCGACGGGATCCTGGCGGCGACCGAGGCGCTGGGCGGGGCGGACACGTGCATCGTGTGGTCGACCTTCGCCCGTCGTGGTCTGGGGTACTCCGCGGTGCAGGGCACCACGGGCCGCGATGACAACACCGAGGCGTTCGACGTCCCGGCCGAGTGCGTCGCCACCGGTGACGGCTTCGACGGCATGGACCCTCAGGGCGGGGCCGACGACCCGCTCGTCCGGACCGCCGGCAACGCGGTGCCCATGACGTTCGACCTCGGCGGCAACCTCGGGTTCGACAGGCTGGCGAGCACGCACTCGTTCGCCTCGCGGCAGGTCGACTGCGCCACGGGTGACCCGGTGCAGTTCGCCGTCACCACGCCGACCGAGCTCCAGGCCCGGACCCAGCTGCGGTACAACCGCGGCCAGGGCACCTACTACTACCTCTGGGACACCGAGGAGGAGTGGGCCGGCACCTGCCGGGAGTTCGTCGTCACGCTCGTCGACGGCACGCAGCACACGGTCGACGTCAGGCTCGACCCCCGGGCCTGACCAGGGAGATCGTCGTCCGAACCGGACGAAGAGGGGCGCTCGGGACATCCCGGGCGCCCTTCGCTCGTCCGCGGCCGAGGATTCCCGACCGATTGTTCGCCAAGGGGTATGCAGGCTGCTGCATCCGGGTTAGCGTCTTTGTCACTCCCGGTAACCGACCCAGTCACTGAGAAGGACATCCCATGCAGCCGACCCGAACGAAGCAGACGGACCGATGAGACGCCGCAGGGCCGTCCTCGTCGCCCCGGTGGTGCTGGTGGCCGTGCTGGCCGCCCCGCTGCCGGTCATGGCCACCTCGGCCGAGCCCGAGGCGCCGACCACGGCGGACATCACCGACGTCGAGACGATCGCCACCGAGTTCCTCGCCGCGCACGCGGCCGACTACGGCGTCGCGGTCGCCGACGTCGCCGACCTGGCCGTGCGCAGCTCGTACACGAGCCGGCACAACGGCGTCACCCACGTGAACGTCTACCAGCGCTACGAGGGCCTCGAGGTGTTCACCGCCGCGGCGACGGTCAACGTCCGCAGCGACGGTTCCGTGCTGCACGTCGGCGAGGTGCTCGTCCCCGACCTGGCCCCGGCCCCGAGCACCTCGGTCGAGGCGGAGGCCGGCCCCGTCGAGGCCGTCGAGGCCGCGGCGGAGGCCCTCGACCTGGACGCGCCCGAGGACCTGCGTCCGGTCGTCGCCGCCCGCACCGCCTCGGACCCGGCGGAGACGCTGCTCACCGACGGCGGCATCTCCGACGAGCCGATCCCGACCACGCTGGGCTGGCAGCCCACCGAGGACGGGCTGCGGCCGGCCTACCAGGTGGTCATCGACGACTCGACCGACGTGCACCTGTACAACGCGACCATCGACGCCGAGACCGGCGAGATGCTCGCCGTCGAGGACTGGACCGTCGAGCACGAGGAGGGCCAGATCGAGAGCACCATGGCCCGCGGCGGGACGGCCGGCGCCGCAGCGGCGGCGCTGGACGACCACGACCACGGCCCCAGCACGCACGGCAGCAACGACCCGGTCGACGACGGCTCCAGCTACACCGTCTACGAGATCCCCAAGGAGAGCCCGAACGACGGGCCGCAGACGGTCGTCACCAACCCGGCCGACGGCACGGCCTCACCGTTCGGCTGGCACGACACCGACGGTGCCGCGGGCCCGGAGTTCACCACCACGCGCGGCAACAACGTCCACTCCTACCTGGACCGCGACAACAACAACCAGGCCGACCCCGGCGTCGACGTCGACGGCGGGCCGGACCTGATCTTCGACTTCACCGTCGACCTGACCGCGAGCCCGCTGGACTACCAGCCCGCCGCGGTGACCAACCTGTTCTACCTGAACAACGTGATCCACGACGTCATGTACCTGTACGGGTTCGACGAGCAGGCCGGCAACTTCCAGGCCGTCAACTACGGCGGCGGCCCCGGGGGCGGCGACTACGTCCGGGCCGAGGCCCAGGACGGCGGCGGCGTCAACAACGCCAACTTCTCCACCCCCGCCGCGGACGGCAGCCCGCCGCGGATGCAGATGTACCTGTGGAACCCCTCCGGCGGCGTCCTGCCCAACCAGGTCGTCGTGGACAGCGGGTCCGCCGCCGGCACCTACGGCATGACGGGCGCGTCGTTCGGCCCGACCTTCGACGCCGCCGGCGTGTCCGGTCCGTTCGCCCTGGTCGACGACGGCTCCGGCACCACCGAGGGCTGCGGCCCGCTCGTCGGCTTCCCCGCCGGTGCGGTCGCGGTCGCCGACCGCGGCACCTGCCCGTTCGCCGACAAGGTGCTCAACGCGCAGAACGCCGGCGCCAGCGCCGTCATCATCGGCAACAACGCCCCGGGTGCCCCGATCACCCTCGGGGGCACCGGCCCCGCGGTCACCATCCCCTCGGGCATGGTCACGCAGGAGGACGCCACCACGATCAAGGCCGGGCTGCCCACCACGGGCACCGTCCGCGCCAACCCGGACATCCCGCCGCAGCGTGACGGCGACCTGGAGAACGGGATCATCATCCACGAGTACGGCCACGGGATCAGCAACCGGTTGACCGGTGGTCTGAACGTGAACTGCCTGTCCGGGCAGGAGCAGATGGGTGAGGGCTGGAGCGACTACTACGGCATCACGATGCTGCTCGACCCGACCCTGGACGACCCCGAGGGCGCCCGCGGCATGGGGCCCTACGCCGTCTACCAGGACAGCCGTGAGGGTGCGGGCATCCGCCCCCGCCCGTACTCCCGCGACATGAACACCCAGCCGTTCACGTACGACCGGATCAAGACGAACAGCTGGATCACGGGTGGGTCGCTGGCCACGCCGCACGGGGTGGGCCACGGCTGGAACTCGGTGCTGTGGGACCTGACGTGGAACCTGATCGACGCGCACGGGTTCAACGACAACATCTACGACGGTTGGGACGCGGGCGGCAACAACCGGTCGCTGCAGTACGTCACGGACGGGCTGAAGATGCAGGGCTGCGCGCCGGGCTTCGTGGCCGGGCGCGACGGGATCCTGGCGGCGACCGAGGCGCTGGGCGGGGCGGACACGTGCATCGTGTGGTCGACCTTCGCCCGTCGTGGTCTGGGCTACAGCGCCGTGCAGGGCACCACGGGCCGCGACGACAACACCGAGGCGTTCGACGTCCCGGCCGAGTGCGTCGCCACCGGTGACGGCTTCGACGGCATGACCCCGCAGGGCGGTACCGACGACCTGCTGCGCCGTGACGCGGGGGCCGCCGTGCCGATGCGGTTCAGCCTCGGGGGCAACCGCGGCCTGGACGTGCTGGACAACGTCCACTCCTTCGCCTCGCAGCAGATCGACTGCAGCACCGGCGAGGCGCTGCAGTTCGCCATCACCACGCCCACGGAGCAGAAGGCACGTACGCAGCTGCGGTACAACCGCGGCGCGGACGAGTACTTCTACCTGTGGGACACCGACGAGGACTGGGCCGGCACCTGCCGCCAGTTCGTCGTCACCGTCGAGGACGGCACCCAGCACCGCGTGGACGTCGAGCTCACCTGAGCCTGACGGTCTGAACCACCGCCAAGCCCTCGGCAGGGGGTGGGAAGGGCGCCCGGGACGACCCGGGCGCCCTTCCTGCGTACCGGCGGGCGACACAGGCGGCGGCCAGGAGGCGGTTGTCCCGCCCGCGCCCCGGCTCGTGTCGCTGGCCGGTACGCAGGCGACCGCGCCAGGATGGCGTGATGGACGAGGAGGAGGACGACGCGGCGCTCGTCCGGGAGCTGGTCCGGCTCGAGGGGACCCTGTGGGCCGAGGCCACCCGGTTCGACCCGGGATGGATGGCGGCGGTCCTGCACCCCGACTTCCACGAGTTCGGCCGGTCGGGTCGTCGCTGGTCGCGCGAGGAGATCCTCGGGATGCCCGCCGGGGTGATCGACGTCGAGTGGCCGCCGCAGCACCTGACGGCCCGGCGCGTCGCCCCGGACGTCGCGCTGCTGACCTACGTGGTGGTGGACGGCACGGGCGCGGCGTCGAACCGCAGCTCGTTGTGGCTGCGCGACGGCGTGGCGGCGGGTAGCGACCCGGCGTCCGGGTGGCGGCTGCGCTTCCACCAGGGTGGCCCGACCGGGCCCTGAGCCGGCCCGCTCCCGGTGGCTACGGCACGAGGACCGACAGGCAGGTGACGCCGCACTCAGCCTTCTCGAGCTCGTCGATCCTGACGGGGTTCACCTCGAAGCCGCGCCGACGCACCAGCTCGGCCGTCAGCGGCGCGGCCGCGGACACCACGACGCGTTCACCGCTGAGCAGCAGGTCGGCACCCGCGTGCTCCGGCGCCTCGACGACCGTGAGCCCTGCCCGCTCGAAGACCGAGGTGTCCAGCCAGGACGTGACGGCGACGACGGTGCCGTCGGGCAGGGCGGTCGCCCCGCTCTTGAGGTGCAGGCAGCCCGTCACCTCGACCGGGACGACGGTGCGGCCGAGCGGGGCCAGGGCCGCGCGGAGCTGCTCGACCCCGTCGGGGTTCGTGCGCCCGCCCAGGCCCACGAACACCTGCCGTCCCACCTGCAGCACGTCGCCGCCGTCGATGGTGGCCGGGGCGACGACGTCGTGGGTGCGCAGGCCCAGGCCGCGCACCGCGTCGCGCACCGTCGTGACCTCGCCCCGGCGGCTCTGCGCCCCGGACCGCGTGAGCACGGCCAGGTCGTCGGCGACGACGACCGCGTCCTCGACGAACGTGCCGTCGGGGTGCTCGGGCGCGGGGGCGACCCGGACGACCTCGTGCCCCAGCGTCCGCAGCAGCTCGACGTACCCGGCGTGCTGGGCCGCGGCCCGCTCGGGGTCGATGGTGCGGTCGTCGAGGAACGTCAGCTCGGCGTCGGCCAGGAGCGGGGACACGTCGCGGACCAGCGCGCGGGGCAGGGTCATCGCAGGATGGTAGTGAGCCGGCCAGGCGCTTCTCGCCCGGGCGGACCACCCGCAGCCACGCGAAGCCGTACCCCTCCAGGTCGACGTCCAGCCGGCCGTCGGCCACGTCGAGCGTGCACGCCTTCTCGTCCAGCATGTCCACGACCCGTGTGCCGGGCCCGACGTCGGTCAGCCCGATCGACACCGACCTCGGCGAGGACGCGAAGTTGTGCACGGCGACCAGCTCACCGGTCTCGGCGCGCACCGAGTGCGCCAGGACGCAGTCGTGGGACTGGTCCAGGACGGTGAGCTCGCCCCAGCCGATCTCGGGGGAGCGGCGGTAGGCGGACACGAGGAGCCGCACGAAGGCCAGCAGCGAGTCGGTACCGCGCTGCTGGTCGGCGACGTTGACGTGCTCGGGCGAGAAGGCGCCGGGGACGACCGGCAGCTCCAGGTCTGCGGGCTCGGCGTCGGAGAACCCGCCGTTCGGTCCGGCTGTCCACTGCATGGGGGTGCGGACGGCCGCACGTCCGGGGAGCGTCGGGTGCTCGCCCATCCCGATCTCCTGGCCGTAGTAGAGGACCGGGGCCCCGGGGAGCGAGAACATCAGGCTGTGGACCATGCGTACCTGGCGGGGGTCCTCGAGCATGGTCGACACCCGGCGGGTGATCCCGCGGTCGTGGATGCGCTGCGACTCCTGCGGGGCGAAGGCGTCGAACACCTCCTGCCGCTCGGCCTCGCTGAGCTGGTCCAGGGTCAGCTCGTCGTGGTTGCGGATGAAGTTGGCCCACTGGTTGGTGGTCGAGATGGCCGGACGCCCCCGCAGGGACGCTCGGACGGGGCGGGCGTCCTGACGGGCCAGCGCCAGGAACAGCTGCTGGTTGGTGACGAAGTCGACCTGCATGCTGAGCTCGTCGCCGTCATCACCCCCGAAGAACGGGAGCTGCTCGGCGAAGGGCAGGTTGACCTCGCCCAGCAGCATGGCCGTGCCGCTGCGCCGGCCCACGTACTGCCGCAGGGTGTTGAGCAGCTGGTGCTGCCTCACGCCCTCGGACTCGATGAGGAACGGCACGGCGTCGACGCGGAACCCGTCGATGCCCAGCTGCAGCCAGA
Source organism: Jannaschia sp. R86511 (assembly GCF_042466345.1). Classification (NCBI taxonomy): domain Bacteria; kingdom Pseudomonadati; phylum Pseudomonadota; class Alphaproteobacteria; order Rhodobacterales; family Roseobacteraceae; genus Jannaschia; species Jannaschia sp. R86511. Next base: position 4,231,521 of record NZ_JAXHCD010000001.1, on the reverse strand, counting down.
ACCCGATGACCTTGGCGATCTCCTCGACCACGGCCGGGTTGCCCGTCGCGAGGTCGGGCTGGTGGCGGTAGAAGGAGTGCTGGTAGTACTGCCCGGCCACCTCGTCGTAGCGCCAGATGCCGTCCTCGGCGTCGGGGAACATGCTCGGCCGGGCGTCGGCCGGGGGCTCGTCGCGCCAGAGGTAGAAGTCGCGGTAGCGGCTGTCGCGGTCGCTGCGGGCCGCCTGGAACCACGGGTGCTGGTCGGAGGTGTGGTTGACGACCAGGTCGATGATGACGCGGATGCCGCGGTCGTGGGCGGTGCGGACCACCTCGACGAAGTCGCCCAGGCTGCCGTACCGCGGGTCGACGCCGTAGTAGTCGCTGATGTCGTAGCCGTTGTCGCGGCGGGGCGAGGGGTACAGCGGGGCGAGCCAGAGACAGGTCACCCCGAGGTCCACGAGGTGGTCCAGGCGGTGGGCCAGACCGTCCAGGTCGCCCACGCCGTCGTCGTCCCAGTCGGCGAACGTCGCGACGTTGCAGTTGTAGAAGACCGCGGTCTTCCACCACAGGTCGCTGGTGTCGGTCAGCCTCATCGGACGCGTCGCCTGATCATCGCAGCAGGTTATGTCGGCCGGGTCGACGCGTGCGGGCGGGGACGCCCGAGCGTCCAGACGGCGAGACCGCCGCGGCGGAGCGGACCTGGAGATCGGGTCGCGGCATCAGAACGGGTAGGGCTGCTCGGGCTCCCAGCCGGGTGGTCGCCAGTCGTCGTCGGCAGGTCGGCGGTCGCCTCCGGTCGATCGCTCGAGGTCGGCGAACGGGTCCGGTCCCGGCGCGGGTGAAGTGTCCCCACCGCCTCCGCTGTGCCCGGTGGTGCGGCGCATGCGACGGAGGTGGTCGTCGGCGTCGTGGTGGGGGGCTCGGCGGGGTCGTCGGAGGGGGTCGATGCGTTCGGGTGGGATGGCGACGGGGATGCCGTCGGGGCCCATGCGGATCTGCCAGATGCCGTCGTGGACGGCGGTGTGGTGGGAGCCGCAGAGCTGGCAGGTGTTGTGCAGGGTGGTGGGGCCGCCGTCGGCCCAGTGGATGATGTGGTGGGCGTCGCAGTGCGCGGGTGGGGCGCCGCAGCCGGGGATGATGCAGCCGCGGTCGCGGGCGGCCAGGGCCCGGCGCAGGTGGGCGTCGGCCAGGCGGGCGGTGCGGCCCAGGTCGAGCAGGTGCGTGCCCAGGGGTTGGCCGTCGCGGTCCCAGACGACGCGCTGCAGGACCGCGTCGCAGGCGATCCGGCGAGCCGTGTGCGGGTCCACCCGGTCCCCGCCCTCCGTCCACGCCGGCCCGACGAACGCCGGCCCGGCGAACGCGGGCCCGGCGAAAGTGGGGCCGGCGAAAGTGGGCCCGGCGGCTCCACCCGCTGCCGCTGCCGGGGCCGGGGCCGAGGCGGGGGCGGAGACTCCGGCGAGCTGGTCGGCGGTGGTGTGCAGCACCACGCGGGGCTTCTCCCCGCGGACCGGGCCGGTGACGCCGAGGGCGGTGTCGGCGACCTGGACCAGGGCGTCGGCGCGACGTTCCCGGGCCTGCCGGTCGTCGCGGATGCCGTCGGTGGTGGGCCGCGGCCCGGACAGCGCGTCGACCGCCGCGCGCAACGTCGCGCCCGCGGTGGGGTCCAGCGCGAACCGGCCCAGCAGCATCCCGGTGGCGTCGGTGGTCCAGTCCAGGAACCGCCGCTCGTGAGAACGCGGGTCGAACCTCTCGGTCACCTCCGGCGCCAACCGGGCCAGCAGGACGGCCCCGTTGTGCTTGAGCTGCAGCGCGTGCCGGGTCGGGGCCAACGACGCGAAGTAGTCCGCGATCGTGGCCCGGTCGGCGGCCTCGGTACGCAGGTGGACCGGGATCCTGTCCAGGCAGGCCACCGCGACGTCCACGTGGGCGCGGGTGATGTCACCGGCCGCGAGCTGCGGGTCCATCTCGCGCAGCGACCCGCCCGGCCCCAGCGCCCTCGCCGCGGCCACGTCCGACCGCGCCTGCCCAGGCGTCAACGGCGCGCTGGTCCGCAGGAACGACTCCGTCGAGGACCCGATCCCCGACCGCGCCCCCCGAGGACCATCCGCACCATCCACCGCACGACCATCAGCAGCACCCGCTGCGACCGAGGACCCGGCCCGGCGGCGGTCGACCTCCGCCACCGCCCGCAGGTACGCCGCGTCCAGCCCGGCCCGAAGACGGACGAGATCGCCGGTCACCTGCAGCAGGTCCGCCTCACCCACCCGCCACGCGACGCCACCGCCCAGGTCCTCGTGCAACGCCGCGACCTCCGCCACCAGCGAGGCGACGCGTTCGACCACGCTCGCGTCGCCCGTTTCCGCGCCACCAACGCCCGCCCCGTCCGCGCCCGCCCCGTCCGCGCCCGCCCCGTCCGCGCCCGCCCCGTCCGCGCCCGCCCCGTCCGCGCCCGCCCCGTCCGCGCCCGCCCCGTCCGCGCCCGCCCCGTCCGCGCCCGCCCCGTCCGCGCCCGCCCCGTCCGCGCCCGCCCCGTCCGCGCCCGCCCCGTCCGCGCCCGCCCCGTCCGCGCCCGCCCCGTCGGCCGTCGCCCCGTCGGCCGTCGCACCGACCTCAGGCTCGCTCAGGCACGGCACACCGAACAGCGACTCATCCGTCACCTGCTGGCCGGCCACTCCCGAGGACATGACCCGAACATACGTTCGACCCCGGACACAACCCGGAGCACCCTGGCCAAGGCCTCAGAGCCAAGGCCTCAGAGCCCCGGCAGTCCGTCGATGCTCGTGGCGTTCTTGGTCCGCCGGTAGTCGGCGAGCCCGTCCGGCCCCTTCTTCTCGGCGTTCGCGCGCAGCAGGTCCCGCTCGCCGGTGACCGCCATCAGCGGCACCCCCCACCCGCAGGCGTCGCTGACGCGCGTCACCTCGACGTCCACGACGGCCCTGGTCCCCGGGTGCTCGGGCAGCAGCCCGGTCACCTCGTCGAACACCGCGTCGCCGGGCAGGGCCACCGTGCCGGTGCCGTGCAGGCGCACGATGCGCGGGCGGGCGTCGAACGAGGCGAACATCAGGCAGACGCAACCGTTCTCGCGCAGGTGCGCGATGGTCTCCACCCCGCTGCCGGTGTAGTCCACCCACGCCACCCGGTGCGGGCCGAGCACGACCAGGCTGTCGTGCCCTCGCGGTGACACGTTGACGTGCCCGTCGCCCGCCAGCGGAGCGGTCGCGACGAACCACATCGGCTGCGCCGCGACCCACGCGGCCAGGTCGTCGTCGACGCCCTCGTACACCTTGGCCATGGCGCCGAACCTAGGCCTCGACCGGCTGCTTGCGCACCATCGTCAGCAGCGTGTACGTCGCACACATCTCGTCGCGGTCGTTGGTGACCGAGGCGTCGAAGCGGACCTCGCCGTAGTCGGTGTGCTCGCGCGGGTTGAGCGCCTTGCAGGTCAGGGCCACCCGGATCCGGTCCCCGACCCGCACCGGGGTCGTGAAGCGCAGGTTCTCCAGACCCGTGTTGGCCAGCACCGGCCCCGGGGCCGGGTCGACGAACAGCCCGGCCGCCCGCGAGAGCACCCAGTACCCGTGGGCGACGATGCCGCCGAAGATCGGGTTGGCGGCTGCGGCCTCGGGGTCGGTGTGGGCGTAGAACGTGTCGCCGCTCATGGCCGCGAAACCGCTGATGTCCTCGGCGGTGACCTCGTGCCAGTCGCTGGTGAACCCGTCGCCCACCTCCAGCTCCGACATCGACAGCCGGAACGGGTGCGGGCCGTCGGTCCGCCGGCGCGAGCCCGGGACCCACTGCCCGGTGACGGCGGTCAGCATGTCCGGGCTGCCCTGCACGGCCGTGCGCTGCATGTGGTGGAAGATCCCGCGGACGCCGCCGAGCTCCTCCCCGCCGCCGGCCCGGCCCGGCCCGCCGTGCACCAGGTGGGGCAGGGGCGCACCGTGGCCGGTCGACTCCTTCGCGTCGTCCCGGTCCAGGACGTGGATCCGGCCGTGGAACGGGGCGGCACCCAGCACGACCTCGCGGACGAACGCCGGGTCGTGGCTGACCACGCTGGCCACGAGCGAGCCGCGGCCGAGCGCGAGCAGGTCGACGACCTCCGCCGTGCTGTCGTAGGCCATCAGCGACGCCACCGGGCCGAACGGCTCGACCTCGTGGGCCGCCGCGAACCGCGCGTCGTCGACGGCCAGCAGGACGGGCGCCAGGAACGCCCCGTGCTCGTAGCCCTCGACGACGGTGTCCAGCGACCCGGTCACCATCCGACCGCCCGCCGCGATGGCCCGCACGGCGGCGCGGACCGCGTCGCGCTGCTCGTGGTCGACCAGCGCCCCGACCCGGGTGGCGGGGTCGCGCGGGTCGCCGACCGTGGCCGCGGCCAGCCGCGCGGCCAGCGCCTCGGTCACCTCACCCATGAGCGACGACGGGACGAACGCGCGGCGGACGGCGGTGCACTTCTGCCCGGCCTTGGCCGTCATCTCGCGCGAGACCTCACGCACGAACAGGTCGAACTCGGGGCTGCCGGCGACGGCGTCGGGGCCCAGTACCGCGGCGTTGAGCGAGTCGGCCTCGGCCGTGTAGCGGACGCCCCGCTGCACGACGGCCGGGTGGGCGCGCAGCAGGGCCGCGGTGTCGGCCGAGCCCGTGAAGCCCAGCAGGTCCTGGGAGTCCAGCGCGTCCAGCAGCCCCTCGTGCCCGCCCACCAGCAGCTGCAGCGCACCCTCGGGCAGGATCCCGGTCCCGATCGCGAGCCGGACCATCCGCTCGGTGACGTAGGCGGTCTGCTCGGCCGGCTTGACGATCGCCGGGACACCCGCGATCAACGCCGGCGCCAGCTTCTCCAGCGCGCCCCAGACCGGGAAGTTGTAGGCGTTGACCTGCACCGCGACGCCCCGCAGCGGGGTCCAGACGTGCTGGGCCAGGAACGTGCCGCCGCGGCTGACCCGCTCGACCGGGCCGTCGGTGGCCACGACGTCGTTGGGCAGGTTCTTGCGGGCCGTCGACGACATCCCGAGCATCGTCACGATGCCGCCGTCGACGTCGATCGCGGTGTCGCGGGCGGTGGAGCCCGTCGCGTAGGACAGCTCGTACAGCTCGTCGGTGTGCTCCTTGAGCGCCAGCGCGAGCTCCTTCACGAGCATGGCGCGCTCGTGGAACGTCAGGGACCGCAGCGCGGGTCCGCCGACCGCCCGGGCGTGGGCGACCGCGTCCGCGGCCGGGGCCGGCGCGGTGGAGATGCGGGCGACCTCCTCACCGGTCGCGGCGTCCAGCAGCGGGGCGCCGTCGTCGGTCGGGGTGCGCCAGGATCCGGCGACGTAGCTGCTGAGCATCGTTGCTCCTCGTGCTCTCTGGTGCGGCGGACAGGAAGAAACAGGGCGCGCGGGCCTCAGCGTTCGAGCAGCAGGGCGACGCCCTGCCCGACCCCGACGCACATGGTGACGACGGCGCGGCGGGCGTCGCGCTGCTCGAGCGCGCGGGCCGCGGTCAGGGTCAGCCGGGCGCCGCTCATGCCGAGCGGGTGGCCCAGCGCGATGGCGCCGCCGTGCGGGTTGACGTGCTCGGCGTCGTCGGCGATCCCGAGGCCGCGCAGCACCGCGAGCGCCTGCGACGCGAACGCCTCGTTGAGCTCGACCAGGTCGACGTCGCCGACCGCCAGGCCGGCGCGGCCCAGCAGCTTCTGCACCGCGGGGACGGGACCGATGCCCATCACCCGGGGTGGGACGCCCGCGCTCGCGGCGCCCGTGACCCGCGCCAGCGGGGTCAGGCCGTACCGCTCGACGGCGTCGGCGGAGGCCAGCAGCAGCGCCGCGGCGCCGTCGTTGACCCCCGACGCGTTGCCCGCCGTCACGCTGCCGCCGGTGCGGAAGGCGGGCCGCAGCTTCGCCAGGGTCTCGGCGGTGGTGGCGGCCCGCGGGTGCTCGTCGACGTCGACGACCACCGGGTCACCCCGGCGCTGCGGCACGGGGACCGGGGCGATCTCACCGGCGAACCAGCCGTCGGCCTGTGCGGCGGCCGTGCGCTGCTGGCTGCGCAGGGCGAAGGCGTCCTGGTCCTCGCGGGAGACGCCGTGGTCCTCGGCGACGTTCTCGGCCGTCTCGCCCATGGCGTCCGTGCCGTACTCCTCGGCCAGCCGGTCGTTGACGAAGCGCCAGCCGATCGTCGTGTCGTACAGCTCGGCCCGGCGGTCGAAGGCGGTCTCGGCCTTGCCCATGACGAACGGGGCCCGCGACATCGACTCGACCCCGCCGACGACCACCAGGTCGGCCTCGCCCGCGCGGACCTGCCGGGCCCCGACGGCGACGGCGTCGGCCCCGGACGCGCACAACCGGTTGACGGTGATGCCGGGGGTGGTCACCGGCAGCCCCGACAGCAGGACCGCCATCCGGGCGACGTCGCGGTTGTCCTCGCCGGCCTGGTTGGCGCAGCCCAGCACGACCTCGTCGACGGCGTCCCAGTCGACGGCGGGCTGCCGCTCGCGCAGGGCGGTGATGACGTGCGCGGCCAGGTCGTCCGGTCGTACCGACGCCAGGGCGCCGCCGTAGCGCCCGATCGGGGTCCGGACGCCGTCGACCAGGAACGCCTCGCTCATGACTGCTCCTCGGGTGTGGCTGCGGGGGACGGTGTGGCTGCGGGGGACGGTGCTGCTGCGACCGTCGGTGCGCCAGGGGCTCGGCCGACCGTGCGGGTCCGGCCGCGGACCTCGGCCACCAGCGTGCCGTCGGCGCGGGTGACGGTGATGTCGTACAGGCCGTTGCGCAGGCCCCCGCCGAAGCGGGCGCGCTCGACGGCGTTCGCGGTCAGCACGTCGCCGAGGTGCCCGGCCGACAGCCACGACACGTCCAGGCCCGCACCGACGGTCAGGGCGCCGCGGCTGTTGCACGCCACGGCCAGCGCCGTGTCGGCCACGACACAGACCATGCCGCCGTGCAGGATGCCGAAGCCGTTGAGCATCGCCTCGGAGACCGTCACGCGGACGACGCCGTGGCCCTCGCCCGCGGCCACCAGCTCGACGCCGTAGCCCGCCGACACCCGGTCGCGCGCCAGCATGGCGTGGGCGCGCAGCGTGGGGCTGACCCGGTAGCGGCCGCCCGGCTCGAGCACGGCCAGGGCGTCGAGCACGCCGACGGCCCAGCCCTCACCGAGGGTCCGGCCCCAGCCGAGCGGACCCTGCGGGTGCCCGGCGCCGTGCTCCATCGCCAGGTCGACGTCCGCGGCCGTGGCCACGCCGGCCTCGACGGCGTCGTGGCCGGCGTTGACCAGCGCGGCGGCGGTGCGGGCCACGACCAGGCCGGGGGTGTCCGGCAGCGGCGAGACGGCCACGCCGGCCGGGTCGAGCAGTGCGGCCAGCGCCTCGGCCGTGCCCGGCGGGCAGCCGGGGGAGGCGACCACCCCGACGCGGCGGCAGGTGGTGAGGTCGCGGACCGCGTCGAGCAGCAGGGTGGGACGGCCGGTGCCGGCCTCGACCTGCTCCGCCGTCCGCCCGTCCGTGACCCGCAGCACGACCGTCGTGCCCGCCCCGGTCGGTCGGTGCCCGTCGGCCCGGGCGAGCAGCGGGGCCAGGGCGGCGTCGGGCTCCCACCGCACGGCGCCGGCGTCACCCGGCTCGACGGTGGCGGGGGCGGGCGCGGGCTGGTCGGGGCCGTGCCGGTAGAAGCCGCGACCGCTCTTGCGTCCCAGGTCACCGGCGGCGACCAGGGCGTCCTGCACGGGCGACGGCTCGTACCGCGGGTCCTGGTCCGTGGCCTGCCAGACGCTGCGGTTGACCGCGGCGTTGACGTCCTGGCCGATCAGGTCGGTCAGCTCCAGCGGGCCCATCGGGAAGCCGCCGGCCTCGCGCAGCAGGGCGTCGGCGGTGGCCGCGGTCAGCGTGCCGGGCCCCGGGCCGCCGCCGGGGGCCTCGGCGCCCTGCCCGGCCAGCAGCCGGAACGCCTCGCCGTAGAACGGCCGCGCCACCCGGTTCACGACGAAGCCGGGTGTCGAGCTGCACCGGACGGGCACCTTGCCCCATCGGTCGGCCAGGTCGACGAGGGCCTCGACGACCGCCTCGGACGTCCGCTCGCCCCGGACCACCTCGACCAGGCGCATGAGCGGGGCCGGGTTGAAGAAGTGCAGGCCCGCCACCCGCTCCGGCCGGTGCAGGGGGGCGGCCAGGTCGCTGACCGACAGGGACGAGGTGTTGGAGGCCAGCACGGAGCCCACGGCGACGACCGACTCGAGCCGGTGCAGCAGGTCGTGCTTGACGGCCAGGTCCTCGACCACGGCCTCCACCACCAGCCCGCAGCCGGCGAGCTCCTCGACGGTGCCGACCGCCCGCAGCCGGTCGGTCACCGCCTGCACCTGCTCGTCCGTCAGCCGCCCCTTGGCGGCCGAGCGGCGCAGCCGGGCCACCACCTGCTCGACGGCCTCGGCGGCCGCGCCGGGCCGGACGTCGAGCAGCAGCGTCGGGTGCCCGGCCACGGCGGCGACCTGGGCGATCCCGGCGCCCATGGTGCCGGCGCCCACGACCCCCACGACCAGCGCCTGCGGGTCGCGCGGCAGCGTCACGACGTCCTCCTGGGCGCTCGGGCACATTTTCCGACCGGTTGGTCGGGAAGGTAGTCAAACGCCGCGGCGCCGCGGCCGTCAAGCGTCCGGGTCACCGGCGTGGGCGCAGCCCGTCGACCAGCATCCGCGACAGCGTGTCGGCGATCCGGGCCCCGTCGAGGTCGCCACCCGGGCGGTACCACTCCGTCACCGAGTTGACCGCGCCGAACAGCAGCCGGGTGGCCAGGCCGGGGTCCACGTCGGGGTCGATGTCGCCGTCCGCAGCGGCCTTGGCCGTCAGTGCGGCGGTGCGGGCGTCGAGCTCGCGGCGCCGCTCCAGGGCCCACAGCTCGGTCGCGGTGTTGCCCCGCACGCGCAGCAGCAGCGTGACGTAGGGCAGGTTGTCGACCAGCACCTCGACGCTGCGGCGGACCACGCGCTCCAGCCGCTGCACCGCGGGGGCGTCGAGCTCCTCGGCCTCGGTCACGGCCTGGTCCAGCAGGTCGATGCCGCGCGAGACGGCCAGGCGCAGGAACTGCTCCTTGCCCGACACGTGGTGGTAGAGCGCGGCCTTGGTCAGGCCGGTGGCGCGGGCCAGGTCCTCCATGGAGGTGGCGTCGTAGCCGCGCTCGATGAACTGGGTGGCGACGATCTCGACGAGCTCGTCGAGGCTGTGCCGCGCCGGTCGTCCTCGCCCTCGCATCGGGTCGGTGGTCGTCATCTCGCCCTCCCGAGGCTGACCGTGGCCCGCAGGGGGTCCCCTGCCCATGGGCAGGACCGCGGTGGTGGCGTATGTCTACCGGACGGGAGGTCGGTGAGGGTAGGCCCTAGGTCCCTGACGGCGCCGAGGTCGGGTGGGCGCCTCGACGAGCAGGTGCGCCCGTCGGCCGTCCCCGCGAGGCTGGCCGGATGCGGGTGATGGTGACCGGGGCGACCGGCAACGTGGGATCGGCCCTGGTGCGGGCCCTGGTGGCCGACCCCGGGGTGGACGAGGTGGTCGGGGTGGTCCGGCGCCGTCCGGACACGACGCTCGCGCCCTGGTCGCAGGTGACCTGGCACACCTGCGACCTGGCCGAGCCGGGCAGCCGGGACGGGCTCGCGGCCGCCGCCCGCGGCTGCGACGTCGCGGTCCACCTGGCCTGGAAGATCCAGCCCGGGCGCGACGAGGCCGGGCTGGCCCGCACCAACCTGGGCGGCCTGCTGACCGTGGTCCAGGCGTTGCGGACGGCCCGGGTGCCGCACCTGGTGCACACCAGCAGCGTGGGGGCCTACAGCCCCGGGCCCAAGGACCGGCGGGTCGACGAGGGCTGGCCGACCGGAGGCATCGCCGGCTCGGTCTACAGCCGCCAGAAGGCCGCGGCCGAGCGGCTGCTGGACGACGTCGAGGCCGCGGACGCCGGGCTGGGCGTCACCCGGGTCCGACCGGCGCTGGTGATGCAGCACGACGCCGGGGTCGAGATCGCCCGCTACTTCGGCGGCCCGCTGCTGCCCCGGTGGGCGGTCGGGCCGCTGACCCCGCCGGTGCTGCCGGTCCCGCCGCGGCTGCGCACGCAGGTCGTGCACGCCGCCGACCTGGCCGAGGCGTTCCGGCTGGCCGTGCACGCCCGTCCCGGCGGCGGGCTGAACGTGGCCGGGGAGCCGGATCTCGGCCCCGACGAGCTGGCGCGGGCCCTGGGGGCGCGCCGCGCCGTCCCCGCCCCGGCCGGTGCGCTGCGCGCGCTCGTGCACGCCTCGTGGGCCCTGCGGCTGCAGCCCACGGACCCCGGCTGGTTCGACATGGGGCTGTGGACCCCGCTGATGGACACCACCCGGGTGCGCTCGGAGCTCGGCTGGCGTCCTGACCGCGACGCCGTCGGGGCGTTCGCCGACCTGGTGGCCGGCATGCGGGGCACGGCCGGCCTTGCCGGCTCCCCGCCGTTGCACCGGGGGCGCTGAGGTCAGCGGCGCCGCGGCGTCGGGGGTCTAGCGTCGCCCCTGTCCGGTCAGGCTGCTCTTGACACCGGCGGCGACGAGGCGGACCATGATTACCGAACGAGCGGTCGGTTAATGAGGAGGACGACGATGACCACCACCACCGACGGGCAGCTGAGCGTTCAGGACCAGGCGCGCTTCGACGCCGTGATCGCCGACGACGGGCGCGTCGAGCCCCGCGACGCCATGCCTGAGGCCTACCGCCGGACGCTGGTGCGCCAGATCGCTCAGCACGCCCACTCCGAGATCATCGGCATGCAGCCGGAGGGCAACTGGATCACGCGGGCCCCCAGCCTGCGGCGCAAGGCGATCCTGTACGCCAAGGTGCAGGACGAGGCTGGCCACGGGCTCTACCTGTACTCCGCCGCCGAGACCCTGGGCGCCGACCGGGCCGACCTGCTGGACGCCCTGCACGAGGGCCGGCAGAAGTACTCCACGATCTTCAACTACCCCACGCTGACCTGGGCCGACACCGTGGCCATCGGGTGGCTGGTCGACGGTGCGGCGATCATGAACCAGGTGCCGCTGTCGCGCTGCTCGTACGGCCCGTACGCCCGCGCGATGATCCGGGTCTGCAAGGAGGAGTCCTTCCACCAGCGGCAGGGCTTCGAGGGCATGCTCACCCTGGCCCGCGGCACCGAGGCGCAGAAGGCCATGGCCCAGGACGCGCTCGACCGGTACTGGTGGCCCTCGCTCATGATGTTCGGCCCGCCCGACGACGCCTCGCCCAACAGCGCGCAGTCGATGGCCTGGGGCATCAAGCGGTTCAGCAACGACGAGCTGCGGCAGCGGTTCGTCGACGCCACGGCGCCGCAGGCCCATTTCCTCGGTCTGACGATCCCGGACCCGGAGCTGCGCTGGAACGAGGAGACCGGGCACTACGACTTCGGCACGCCGGACTGGGACGAGTTCATGCGCGTGGTCAAGGGCGACGGGCCCTGCAACCGCCAGCGCGTCGAGTTCCGCCGCACCGCCCACGAGGAGGGCGCCTGGGTCCGCGAGGCTTCCGCCGCGCACGCCGCCAAGCGGGCCGTCCCGACGCAGGGTGCCGCTGCGGCGGACCACTCGACGCCGGGTGCCGCGGCGGTGCACGTCGGGGCGGACGCGGGGACGGAGCGGGTCGCGTGAGCGGGGTCGCCCCCACCGACCGCGAGCCGCTGTGGGAGGTGTTCGTCCGCAGCCGTCGCGGGCTGTCGCACACCCACGCCGGGAGCCTGCACGCGCCCGACGCGCACATGGCGCTGCGCCACGCCCGCGACGTCTACACCCGCCGGCAGGAGGGCGTCAGCATCTGGGTCGTCCGCTCCGACGACGTGACCGCCAGCAGCCCGGACGAGAAGGACGCGTTCTTCGACCCCGCCGGTGACAAGCCCTACCGGCACCCGACCTTCTACACGGTGCCCGACGAGGTGCAGAACCTGTGAGCGGGGACGCCCCGGCCGCCGACGTGGCCGCCTACGCGCTGCGCCTGGGCGACGACGCCCTGGTCCTGGCCCAGCGCCTCGGCGAGTGGGCGGCGCGCGGGCCCACCATCGAGGAGGACGTGGCCCTGCTCAACATCGGCCTGGACCTGCTCGGTCAGGCGCGGACCCTGCTGGGCCACGTCGGCACCCTGGACGGCACCGGCCGGGACGAGGACGACCTGGCCTACCGGCGCGACGAGCGGGAGTTCGTCAACGCCCAGCTGATGGAGCTGCCCAACGGCGACTTCGGTCGCACGATGGCCCGCCAGCTGCTGGTCAGCGCCTACCAGGTGCCGATGTACGCGGCCCTGGCGTCGTCGACGGAGCCCACGCTGGCCGCCGTGGCCGGCAAGGCCGCCAAGGAGTCGCGCTACCACCTGGACCACGCGGCCAGCTGGGTCGTGCGCCTCGGCGACGGCACCGCCGAGTCGCGGGCCCGGGTCGAGGCCGGCCTGGCCCAGGTCTGGCCCTACGCCGCCGAGCTGTTCGAGTCCGACGCCGTCCTGGACCGCTGCGTGGCCGCGGGCGTCGCCCCGGCCCAGGAGCCGCTGCGGCAGCGGTGGGACAGCACCCTGGACGCCGTGCTGGCCGACGCCGGCCTGGAGCGGCCGAGCACGTCGTGGGCGCCGACGGGCGGACGACGCGGCCTGCACACCGAGCACCTGGGCTACCTGCTGGCGGAGCTGCAGCACGTGGCCCGCTCGCACCCCGGCGCGAGCTGGTAGGACCGACCCCCGTGGCGACGCTGGACCGCGAGCAGGCGCTGCGCGTGCTCGAGCAGGTGACCGACCCGGAGATCCCGGTGCTGACCATCGCCGACCTCGGCATCCTGCGCGACGTGCGGGTCGAGGCCGACGGCACGGTCCACGTCGACATCACCCCCACCTACTCCGGCTGCCCCGCCATGGACGAGATCCGGGCCGACGTGGGGGCGGCGCTCGCCCGCGAGGGGGTCCCCCGGGTGGCCGTGCACCTGGTCCACCACCCGGTCTGGACCACCGACTGGATGAGCGCCGAGGGCCGGCGCAAGCTGACCGAGTACGGCATCGCCCCGCCCGGACCCCGGCCCGCCGGCGGGCCCGTCGCGCTGGAGCTGGGCTACCGGCCCGGGCTGGGGGGCACCGACGGCACCCCGGCCCCGGCGTGCCCGCGCTGCGGGTCGGACCGCACCGAGGAACTGGCCCGGTTCGCCTCCACGGCCTGCAAGTCGCTGTGGCGCTGCACCGCCTGCCGCGAGCCCTTCGACCACTTCAAGGAGTTCTGAGCGTGAGCACCACCAGCCCCGTCACGACCACGCCCACCCCGGCCACGTCCGCTCCGGCCGTCGACGCCGACCCGGACGCCGCCGCCTCGGGGTTCCACGCCCTGCGGGTGACCCGGGTGGAGCCCCTCACCGACGAGGCCGTCGCGGTGTCGTTCGCGGTCCCCGCCGTGCTGCGCGCGACGTTCGCCGCCCGGCCCGGCCAGCACGTCACGGTGCGGGCCGAGCTCGACGGCGTCGACGTCCGCCGGACGTACTCGCTGTGCGGCGAGCCCGGGGCCGACCAGATCACCGTGGGCGTCAAGGCGGTCCCCGAGGGCGTGTTCAGCCGCTACGCCACCGCCGGCCTGGCCCCCGGCGACGTGCTCCAGGTGGCGCCGCCCGGAGGGAGCTTCGGCCTGGACGTCGACCCCTCGCGCACCCGCCACGTGGCCGGCGTCGTGGCCGGCAGCGGCATCACCCCCGTCCTCGGGATCGCGCGGGCGGTGCTCTCGGCCGAGCCGGGCAGCCGCGTGACGCTGCTGTTCGGCAACCGGTCGGCCCGCGACGTCATGTTCGCGGAGGACCTGTTCGACCTGCGCGACCGCTACGGCGCCCGGTTCCGGCTGCTCAACGTGCTGTCACGCGAGGAGCAGGAGTCCGAGCTGCTCAGCGGGCGCCTGGACCGGGACCGGCTGCTGGGGATCGCCGGGGCGCTGGTGGACGTCCCCGACGTGGACGACTGGTTCCTGTGCGGCCCGCTGGAGATGGTCACCACCGCCCGCGACACCCTGGTCGACGACCTAGGCGTGGACCGGTCGCGGGTGCACGTCGAGCTGTTCCACGCCGAGCCCGTGGCCCGCCGGCCCCGCCCCGCCACCGCCGCGGCCACCACGACCGCCGAGGTGACGCTCAACGGCCGGCGCAGTAGCGTCGAGGTCGACGGCGAGCAGGAGACGGTGCTGGACGCCGTGCTCCGGGTCCGCGCCGACGCCCCGTACGCCTGCCGCGGCGGGGTCTGCGGTACCTGCCGGGCGCGGGTGGTCGACGGCGAGGTCGAGATGGACGTCAACTACGCCCTGGAGCCGGACGAGCTGGCGCGCGGCCTGCGGCTCATGTGCCAGTCCCGACCCACCACCGCCACCCTGCGGGTCGAGTTCGTCTAGCCCGGGGTGTGGTGAGGCCCCGGACGGGGTATCCCCCAGCCATGGGTTTCCTGAGCAAGGCGCTGAAGAGCGGGATCGCCGTCAAGGTCGTGAACGAGGCCCGCAAGCCGCACAACCAGCAGAAGATCAAGGACGCCGTGCAGTCCTTCCGCAACCGGGGCGGCGGCCAGGGCGGTGCCGCCCGACCCGGCACCACCCCGCCCCCCACCTCTCACTGAGGTCCGGTCCACCGGGTCCGGTCGGGCGGACGTTCGCCCCACCCGGCCGGGCGCGGTAGACATCAGGCATGAGCGACGGCAGCGCCCCCGAGGCACCTCAGGCCCACGGCACCAGCACCCGGCTCGGACCCGAGGACGCCCCCGGGATCACGGTCCCCGACCCCCAGCCGGGCGACCTGGCGGAGGACCCGGACCTGGACGAGCTGGTCGACCGGCTCGATCTGCGCCAGCAGGTCAGGCTGCTCACCGGGGCCGACTTCTGGGCCCTGCACCCCGAGCCCGCGGTCGGGCTGCGGCGCATGGTGACCTCCGACGGGCCGGCCGGGGTTCGCGGCGAGGCCTGGGACGAGCGCGACCCCTCGGCCAGCACGCCGTCGCCCACGGCCCTGGCCGCCACCTGGGACCCGGCCCGGATCGAGCGCCTCGGGCGGCTGCTGGCCGCGGAGGCGCGCGCCAAGGGCGTGGACGTCCTCCTGGCCCCCACCATCAACCTGCACCGCACCCCGTTCGGCGGCCGGCACTTCGAGTGCCTCAGCGAGGACCCCCTGCTGACCGCCGTCATCGCCACGGCCTACGTGCGCGGCGTGCAGTCCCAGGGCGTCGCGGCCACCGTCAAGCACTTCGTGGCCAACGACTCCGAGACCGACCGGTTCAGCGTCGACGTCCGCGCGGACCCCCGGACGCTGCGCGAGCTGTACCTGGCGCCCTTCGAGCACGTGCTGGCCCACGCCCGGCCGTGGGCCGTCATGGCCGCCTACAACTCCGTCGACGGCACCACGATGACCGAGAGCCCGCTGCTGGTCGACGTGCTCAAGGGCGAGTGGGGCTTCGACGGCGTCGTGGTGTCGGACTGGTTCGCCACCCGGTCCACGGAGGCCGCGGGCGCCGGCGGCCTGGACCTGGCCATGCCCGGGCCGCGCGGGCCCTGGGGCGACGCCCTGGTCGAGGCGGTCGAGGCCGGCCGGGTCGACGCGGCCGCCGTGCGCGACAAGGTCCACCGGCTGCTGCTGCTGGCCCAGCGGGTCGGGGCCCTGGAGGGCACGTTCGCCCCGGTGCCCGAGCCGTGGCCCGCCGACCGGGTGGCCGGCGAGCTCCGCTCCGCCGCCGCGGCCGGGTTCGTGCTGGCCCGCAACGAGGGTGACCTGCTGCCGCTGCGGCGCGAGGACCTGAGCCGCGTCGCCCTGATCGGGCCGGACTCCGCCACCGGGCGGCTGATGGGCGGCGGCAGCGCCACGGTCTTCCCCGCCTACACCGTCGGGCCGCTCGAGGGGCTGCGGCGGGTGCTCGGCGCCGACGTCGAGGTCAGCCACCACGTGGCCGTCAACAGCACCGACCGCACGGCCCCGCTGCCCGTGGAGTGGCTCCGGGGTGGGGCCGAGGTGCGGTTCCTGGCCGCCGACGGCACCGAGCTGCACCGCGAGACCCGGCACGCGGGCTCCCTGATGTACCTGGGGACCATCGCCGACGGGGTGACGGTGAGCGACGTCGCGAGCGTGTCCCTGACCGCCCGGGTGGAGGTCCCGGTCGACGGCCGCTACGACGTCGGGGTGGCCGGGGTCGGGCCGTTCGTGCTGACGGTGGACGGGCGGACCGTCCTCGACTCGGTGGTCCGGCTGCCGGAGGGCGCCGACCCGATCGAGGGCATGATGCGCCCGCCCATGCAGGTCGCCGAGGTGGAGCTGCGGGCCGGGACCACCGTCGAGCTCGGCCTGCGGCACGAGCCCGTGTCCGCCGACGGCTTCGGCGACGTCGACACGGCCACGATGACGTTCAAGCTGCTCCTGGCCCCGGTGCAGGTGCCCGACGAGGACCTGCTGGAACAGGCGGTGGCGGCTGCGGCCGCGGCCGACGTGGCCGTGGTCGTGGTCGGCACGACCGCCGAGGTCGAGAGCGAGGGCTTCGACCGCGAGACCCTCGCGCTGCCCGGCCGGCAGGACGACCTGGTCCGCCGGGTGGTGGCGGCCAACCCGCGCACCGTGGTGGTCGTCAACTCCGGCGCCCCCGTCCTGCTGCCGTGGGCCGACGAGGTCCCCGCCGTCCTGCTCACGTGGTTCCCGGGCCAGGAGTTCGGCAACGCGCTGAGCGACGTCCTGCTCGGGGCGCGGGAGCCGGGCGGCCGGCTGCCCGTCTCCTGGCCGGCCTCGGCCGACGGGCTGCCGTCCACCCGCCCGGTGGACGGCGTGCTCGACTACGCCGAGGGCCTGCGGATCGGGTACCGGCGGGGCGAGGACGCGGCGCCGCCGCTGTTCGGGTTCGGCCACGGGCTGGGGTACTCGAGCGTCGAGCTGGGCGAGGTGTCGGTGACCGGCGAGGCCGCCTCCGGCCTGGCGGTGTCCGTGCCCGTCACCTGCACCGGGCGCCGTTCCGGACGGCACGTCGTTCAGGTCTACGCCTCGCGGGCCGACACCGCCGTGGACCGGGTGCCGCGCTGGCTGGTCGGGTTCGTGCCGGTCGACGTGACGCCCGGCCAGACCGTGACGGCGACCGTGCCGGTGGCCCGTCGGGCCCTCGAGCACTGGGACGTGTCGACCGGCTCGTGGCAGCTGGAGCCCGGGGCGTTCCGGCTGCACGTCGGTCTGAGCCTGGCCGCCGCGGACGCCGGCACCGAGGTCGGCTGACCCGGAGCGCAGGAACGCCCCCCGGGGCGCCACCGGTCGCTGCCCACCGCACGGGCCCACCGCACGGACCCACCGCACGGACCCACCGCACGGACGAGGGCGGGGCCGGGCCCGGCGCAGGTTCGCGCCGGGCCGGTCCCCGCCCTCGTGGGTGCGTCGGCTCAGTCCTGGCGGAAGGCGTCCTTGACGTTCTCGCCGGCCTGCTTCAGGTCGGCCTTGGACTGGTCGGCCTTGCCCTCGGCCTCGAGCTGCTCGTTGCCGGTCACCTTGCCGGTGGTCTCCTTGGCCTTGCCGGCCAGGTCCTCCGCGGTGTTCTTGATCTTGTCACCGAGTCCCATCAGGGTCTCCTTCCTCGGGCCGGTGGCCCGAACGGTCCGGCACCGTGCCGGACTCTGCTCGTGGTGCCGCCCCGGCGGGGCGGCGGGGGTCGGGCCGCCGTTCAGGCGACCCGCGAGTTCTCGACGCGGCTGCGACGGACGTCGAGCCGCACGCGCAGGTGCACGGTGCCGGCCGGCAGCACGACGGCCAGCTGGTCCCGGGTGCGGTCCACCGCGGCCCGCACCGTGGCGAGGTCGGCCGCGGCGTCCACGTGGGCCACGAGCTCGAGCACGGTGGTGCCGCGGTCGAGCACGACGTGGCCCCGGGCGCTGTCCACCCACGGCGTGCGGGACAGCTGCTCCGCAGCGGCCTCGACCACCGCCGCCAGGTCCGCGCGGGCCCGGCCGGGCACGTCGTCGGCGCCGCGCAGCCCCGCGGTGCGGACCCGGCCGCGACGGGCGTGGGCCAGGACGGCACGCAGCCCGACGAGCACGGCCAGGACCCCGCCGACGCCCAGGGCCCACGGCCACCACGGGTGCTCCGGCACGCCGTTGAACCAGGTCAGGGAGACCTCGGCCGGGCTGCCGGGCCAGCGACCCAGGCCCCACACGGCCAGGAACGCCGAGCCGAGGACCACCAGCACGCCCAGCAGCAGCACGACGACCCGGTCGAGGGCGAGGACGCCGCGGCTCACCGGGGCACCGCCCCGTGGACCCGGACCCGGACCCGGGGCCGGGGCTGCAGGCCCTCCAGCCGCTCGCCCACCCGGCGGGTGAGGTCGGCGGCGAGGGCGGCCTCGTCGTGGCTGTCGCGCGGGTCGACGCTGACGTCGACCACGACCCGGCGTCGACCGGCGGAGGCGCGGGACGTACCGACCTCGTCGTCGGCCAGCGCGGCCTCGGCGGCGATCGCCGCCACACCGCGCCCGTCCAGGTCCACCGGCACGTCCAGCGGGTTGCTCGAGCCGAGCCGGACCGACCGCGCAGGCCGGCCGGCCAGCGCGGAGCCCACGAGCAGGGCGCCGAGCACCAGCCCGACGACGCCGACCAGGACGGCCACGCGGCCCTGGACCACGGCGGTCGCCGAGGCGAGGAGCGGGGCGAGCCAGGGCTCGCCGGGCACCAGCACGCTGCCGGCGACCTCGCGGCCGACCAGCAGCTCGCGCAGCAGCACGGCCCCCAGGCCGACCAGGCCGAGGCACAGCAGCAGGGCCAGCGCGGCGACCGACGGCGTGCCGACGGCCACCCGCGCCGCGGGGACGGCCTCGTGCGGCGGCACGGCCGCAGCGGCGTCCGGCCCGGCCGGTGCGCCGCCGGACGGTGCGCCGGTCGTGTCGGTGGTGGTCATGTCACCCGTCCTCTCTCGCTCTGCTCCGGCGGGACGACGACGGACTCCACCGTGACGTCGACGGCGTCCACGACCAGCCCGGTCAGCTCACGCACCCGGTTCGCCACCTCGCGCTGGACGGCGGCGGAGACCGCGGCCAGCGGGCGACCCCAGGCCACGGCCAGGTCGACGTCCAGGCGGACGTGGCCGCCCTCGACCCTGCTGCTCACCCCGGGTAGGTCGTGCCGGGCGATCCGGCCGACGCTGTCGCGGACCACCCCGGGGACACCCCGGGCCGCGCGGCGCCCCACCGTGTCGACCACCCGGGGGCGGATCTCGAGGTGGCCGCGCTCGCGCGGCGGGGCGAGGACGTCACGCACGCGGCCGGCCCCGGCGGAACGTCGCGGAGTCGATCTCGCCGTCGCGCCAGGCCCCCAGCACGTAGCCGACGGCCCCGAGGACCAGCGCGAGCAGGAAGCCGGTGAACTGGCCCGTGGTGGCGGCGAGGGCGAGCAGGAGGCCGGCCAGCAGGCCGATGTGCGAGGTGGTCATGTGGTCCTCCGGTGGGGTGTGCGGGCGGTCGGGGGTCGGGTGGGCGTCACAGCCGGGCGTAGCGGCGGGCGCCGGGCGCGCGCCGGGGCAGGTGCTGCCGGGCGGCCCGGGCCGCGCGGTTGGCGCGCCGCCGGAGCCCGGAGCGGCGGGCCCGCCACGTGCCGCGGTCGGCGGTCGTGCCCGTGGCGGTCGGGCCCGGGTCCGGGGTGCGGCCGTGACGACGGTCGACCTCGGCCAGGGCAGCCAGGTACGACTCGACGTCGCCGCCGAGGTCCGGGTGCAGCCGCCGGGCCACCGCGCGCCTATCGGCCCGGTACCGGGCTTGCGACGCGGGGTCGGCCGGTGCCCCGACGGGCTGGACGTGGTGGTGCGGCAGCAGCCGCAGCAGCCGCCTCACGCCCCGACCGCCGGCTGCGTCGGGTCGGCGACGTCCTCGACCGTGACGTCGACCGGGCCGGGCCGGACCGCGGCGACCGCCCGCTGGACGGTCTCCGCGGTGGCCCGGACCGGCACGCCGAGGGCGAGCACGACGTGCACCTGTGTGCGGCCGTCCCGCAGCCGGACCCCGCTGACCCGACGGCCCGGCAGGTAGACGGCGACCTCGCCCAGCGCGCCGCCGTGCAGGCCGACGACGCCGGGGACCGCGAGGGCGGTCGCCGCGACGAGGTCGGCCTGGGCGGCCAGGCCGTCCGGTGCCTGCGGTCGGGGGCTGCTCACTGGACCCGCGCGACCTCGGGGGCCTCGACCAGGTCGTCCTCGCCGTTGTCGACGAACACGTCGTGGACGACCACGTTGACCTCGGTCACCTGCAGGCCGGTCATGCGCTCGACGGCCGTGATGACGTTCTCGCGGATGCCCGCGGCCAGGTCGGCGATGGACACGCCGTACTCGGCGACGATGTCGACGTCGACGGCGGCCTGCTTCTCGCCGACCTCGACCGCGACGCCCTGCGAGAAGTTGGTGCGCCCGCCGGGGATCCGGTCGCGCAGCGCGGCGACGGCCCGGGTGGCCCCGCCACCGAGGGAGTGCACGCCCACGACGTCCCGGGCGGCGATGCCGGCGATCTTCGACACGACGGTGTCGGCGATGGTGGTGCGGCCCTGCGAGCTGTCCAGGGCGGACGAGGCGGTCGCCACGGTGCCGAAGCCGGTGGTGCCGGTGGTGGTGTCAGCGGACTTCGTGGGCTGGGCCATGGGATATCTGTTCCTCTCGGGGGTGTAGACGTTCGGACACAGGTGAGTCGGGTCGGGGGAGCAGAACCGCACGCGCTCTCGAGGTGACGTGGGTCACACCTGCGTCCAGGGTGGCAGCGGGGTGCTGACGGCGCGCGTCGGGGCCCACGGTTCGCGTTGCGCCGGAGGGGGGCCGGTGGTCGGGTGTGTGCTGTGACGGGCCTGCTGGACGGCGGACCGGGCCGAGGCCCGGCGGCTGCCCGCAGCCGGTCCCGGCAGGACGACGTGGTGCTGGCCCGCGCCGCCGCGCTGGGGGACCGCGACGCGTTCGAGCAGATCGTCCGCCTGCACGGTCCGGGCATGCTGCGCTACGCCCGGCGCGTGCTGTCGGACCCCGGTGACGCCGAGGAGG
Organism: Jannaschia sp. R86511; assembly: GCF_042466345.1. NCBI lineage: Bacteria > Pseudomonadati > Pseudomonadota > Alphaproteobacteria > Rhodobacterales > Roseobacteraceae > Jannaschia > Jannaschia sp. R86511. The sequence goes on along the minus strand of NZ_JAXHCD010000001.1, from coordinate 4,210,564 downwards.
CGGTGCAGGACGCGTTCGTGGCGGCCTGGCGCTCCCTGGACCGCTACCGGGGCGACTCGGCGCTGCGGACGTGGTTGTTCGGCCTCACGTCGCACAAGGCGGTCGACCTGTCGCGCCGGCGCCGGGCCGTGCCCGTCGACGACGAGGTGGCCCGGCAGCGCCCGGCGGGCTCCGGCTCGGACCCCTGGGAGCAGGCCAGCGCGACCGAGCTGGCCCGGGCCCTGGACCGGGCGCTCGCGGAGCTGCCGTACCGGCAGCGCGCGTGCTGGCTGCTGGCCGAGCTGGAGGGCCTGAGCCAGGCCGAGATCGCCCAGGTGCTGGGCATCGGGCCCGACGCGGTCCGCGGGCAGCTGTTCCGCGCCCGTCGGGCCCTGGAGGAGAGGATGGCGCGATGGCGACCATGAGGACACCGTGACGGGCGACGGTCCGCGGCCGGACGACGGCACGACCACCGCCGCCCGGGACGCGGCGGCGAGGGCGGACGCCGTCGGAGGGGAGCCGGCTGCGAGGGCGGACGCCGTCGGACGGGAGCCGGCGGCCGGGGCGGACGCGTTGGCCCGGGCGACGCGGGCGTTGCAGGGGGAGCCCGAGCCGGGCTGGCCGGACCTCGCCGACCGGGTGACGCGCCGGCTGCGCACGGTCAGCCGTCCGGGCCGGCCGCTGACGATGGCGACCTCCGACGCCGGCACGCTGCGGGTGGACCAGCGGGTGGTCGTGGACCTGGTGCGGCGCGCCGTGACCGCGGTGCCGGCCTGCCGGCCGCTCGACGTGGCCGTGGCGGTCGAGGACCAAGCGGTGTCGTCGCTGCGGGTGCAGGTGGCGGCCCGGTACGGCGCCCCGGTGCCGGCCGTGGCCGCCGCGGCCCGGGAGGCCACGGCCGCGTCCCTGGTCGAGCTGCTCGGCCGACGCTGCCCGGTCGACGTGGACGTCGTGGACGTCGACCTCGACCTGGACCTCGAGGCCTGACCGGACCGTGGCGCGAGGCGGCCCGGCTCAGTAGCGTCGGACCGTGCAGATCAGCGTGCGCCACCAGCCGTCCTTCGCCGTCGTCCGGGTCGAGCTGGCCCCGGGGGAGCAGCTCCGGGGGGAGTCCGGCTGCATGGCCGCCCACTCCTGGGGGGTGACCGTCGACGCCCAGATGCAGGGCGGCTTCATGAAGTCGCTGTCCCGCAGCATGCTGGGCGGGGAGTCGCTGTACGTGTCGTCGTTCACGGCCCACCCGGAGCACCCCGGCTGGGTCGACCTGGCCGCGCAGCTGCCGGGCGACGCCGTGGTGCTGGACTGCACCCCGCAGATGCCGCTGGTGCTGACCAAGGGCAGCTGGCTGGCCTCGGCGCCCACCGTGGAGCTGGACACCAAGTTCGGCGGAACGGCCAACCTGTTCGGGGGCGAGGGGGCGTTCGTGGTGCGCGCCACCGGCACCGGGCCCGTGATCGCGTCCTGCTACGGCGCGCTGGACCGCCACGACCTGCCCGAGGGGGGCGGGTTCACCGTCGACTCCGGGCACGTGGTGGCCTACGAGGACCGGGTCGCGCCGCAGATGCGCAAGGTCAGCCGCGGGCTGATGGCCACGGCCAAGTCCGGCGAGGGCTGGGTGTTCGACTTCCGCGGCCCCGGCACGGTCTGGACCCAGTCCCGCAACCCGTCCGAGCTCGTCGGCTGGCTGGCCCGCATGCTCCCCAGCCGCGGCTGACGCCACCGCGCCCGCCCGGGACGCCGCGAGGGCCCATCCCCGGTGGGGAGAGGCCCTCGTGGGTGGCCCGCGGTGCGGGCCGAGGTGTGCCGGGTCAGCGGGTGCGGGCCGGGCGGCCGGAGCCACCACGACGGCGCGAGCCGCCGGTGCCGCCGGTGCCGCCGCCGGGGTGGCCGCCACCGGGACGGGGGGAGCCGTGGTAGCCGGTCGCCGGGTGGCCCGACGCGCTGCCGGCGCCGCCGCCCGAACGGCCGGAGCCGCCGCTGCGGGCGCCGGAGCGACCGCCGGTCGCCGCGTTGCCGCCGCCCGTGGCCGGTCCGCCGCGACGCGCACGGGCGGTGGCCCGGCGGCCCGTGCCGGTCTGGCCCTGCTGCGCGGCCATGCGCTCCGCCGGGGAGGTGTACTCCCGGCGCGGCGCGACCTCGCCGACCAGGCCGCTGACGACCGGGCTGCCCGCGGTGACGCGGTCGGCACGGGCGTTGACCTTGGCCAGGCGCATCAGGGTCTTGACCTCACGCTCCTGGTCCGGCAGGACCAGGGTGACCACGACGCCGTCGGAGCCAGCACGGGCGGTGCGGCCCGAGCGGTGCAGGTACGCCTTGTGCTCGGTCGGCGGGTCGACGTGCACGACGAGCTCGACGTCGTCCACGTGGATGCCGCGGGCGGCCACGTCGGTCGCGACGAGCACGTTGACCTCGCCGCCGGAGAACGCGGCCAGGTTGCGCTGGCGGGCGCCCTGGGTCAGGTTGCCGTGCAGGTCGACGGCGGGGATGCCGGAGATCGTCAGCTGCTTGGCCAGCTTCTTGGCCGCGTGCTTGGTGCGCATGAAGAGCACCCGGCGGCCGGTGCCCGAGGCGAGTTCGCGCACGACGTCCTGCTTGGCGTGCGGGTCGGTCACCGACAGCACGTGGTGGGTCATGGTCGACACGGGCGACTCGGCGGAGTCGACGGAGTGGGTGCGCGGGTTGCGCAGGTAGCGCTTGACCAGGCGGTCCACGCCGTTGTCCAGCGTGGCGCTGAACAGCATCCGCTGGATGCCGGTGGGCGTGGCGTCGAGGATCCGCGTCACGGCGGGCAGGAAGCCGAGGTCGGCCATGTGGTCGGCCTCGTCCAGGACGGTGATGGCGACCTTGTCGAGGAAGACCTCGCGCTGGCCCATCAGGTCCTCGAGGCGACCGGGGCAGGCGATGACGATGTCGACGCCGCGGCTCAGGGCCTGGGTCTGACGACCCTGGGGGACACCGCCGAAGACGGTGGTCACGGACAGGCCGTTGGTCTCGCCCAGGGGCTTGAGGACCTCGGCGATCTGGGTGGCCAGCTCGCGGGTGGGGGCCAGGACCAGGGCGCGGGGACGCTTGGGCGTGGTGGCCGAGCCGCGCTCGGACAGCAGCCGGCTGACGATCGGCAGCGCGAAGGCCAGCGTCTTGCCGGAGCCGGTGCGGCCGCGGCCCAGGACGTCGCGCCCGGCCATGGAGTCCGGCAGCGTCGCGGCCTGGATCGGGAAGGGGGCCTCGATGCCCTGGGAGGCCAGGGTGCGCACGAGGGGGGCGGAGACGCCGAGGTCGGCGAATCCGAGGGCAGGGGTGTTCGGGTGGGTCTCAGGCATGCGTGAAGAAGTCGCCTCTCAGGCGTCGTCGGGGCGCCGCAGACAAACGACCTCGGCTCTCGCGACACACGTTCTGCGTCGGCGCCGGTGCAGTGCTCCACGACGGTCGGTCACGCCAGATCGGCGTGCCGCTGGAGCCATTGTGCCCTACCGGGCCGTCGTCACGGTCCACGCACCCCGGGCCGGGGGGTCGTGGGGCTGAGACCATGACCCCGTGAGCAGCGGCGGCAGGGTCCTCCCGGAGCGGGTCCGGCGCCTCGGCCGGACCGCCCCGCTGCTGGTCCAGTCGGCCCTGGCCGCCGGCATCGCCTACTGGTTCGCCGAGGCCGTGCTGGGCCACCAGCAGCCGTTCTTCGCCCCGGCCGCGGCCATCATCGGCCTGGGTGCGTCCTACCGGCAGCGCTGGCGCCGCACCGCCGAGATCGTGGTCGGCGTCGCGATCGGGGTGGGGGTGGGTGACCTCGTGGTGGCCCTGGTCGGGCCCAGCGTCTGGGTCCTGGTGCTGGCCGTGCTGGTGGCGATGAGCCTGGCGGTGCTGCTGGACGCGGGCGCGCTCATCGTCATGCAGGCCGGGGTGCAGGCCGCGATCGTCACCACCCTGGTCGCCGACCCGGACCAGGGCCTGGACCGCTGGCTGGACGCCGTCGTGGGCGGTGGCACGGCCCTGCTCATCGCGTTCCTGTCCCCGGTCGGGCCGCTGCGACGGCCGCGGGAGCACGCGGTCGAGGTGCTCCGCACGCTGGCCTCGCTGCTGCGCGACAGCGTCACCGCCAACCTGACCCTGGACACCACGCTGGCCCGCCGGACGCTGCAGCGGGCCCGGGAGACCGAGTACTCGCTGACGCGGCTGCGCGAGGCGACCGAGGAGCGCAGCGACGCGGCGGCGCTGTCCGTGCTGCGACGCACCCGCTCGCGGCGCGCGCGGCTGGACGCCGACGCGGCCGTCGTGCTGGACCTGGCGGTGCGCAACGCGCGCGTCCTGGTCCGACGAGCCGACGTCGCCGTGGAGCGGGAGGACCCGATCCCGGACGACGTGCTGCGCCTGGTGCAGGACCTGGCCGGGGTCGTGGACCACCTGGCGGCCGGCTACGACGACGCCTCGCAGCAGGCGTCGTTGCGCCTGGAGCTGGTGGCGCTGGCCGAGCGGTCCTCCGCGCTGTCGGTGCCCCTGGGGCTGTCCGGGGCGACGGTGCTCGCCCAGACCCGGTCGCTGGTCACCGACCTGCTGCGCCTGACCGGTCTGGACGCCGCCGAGGCGCTGGGCCTGGTCCCGCGGATGTACCGGTGAGTGCCGTGGGCGGCGATCCGGTCGGCGACGTCGCTGGCCCGGTGGGGGGCCCGCGGGACCGGACCGGGGTGTCGCCGGTCGGTCCGGCGGACCCCGGCGGGTCGGCGCTGTACGCGCCGCTGCGCGCGGGGGGTCCCCGCTACGCCGTGGCCCAGCTCGGCCAGAGCCTCGACGGCTGCATCGCGACCCGCACCGGTGACGCCGAGTTCGTCACCGGGGAGGCCGACCGGGCCCACCTGCACCAGCTGCGCGCCTACGTGGACGCCGTGGTGGTCGGGGTGGGCACGGTGGTGTCCGACGACCCCCGGCTCACGGTGCGGGCCGTCCGCGGCGACGACCCCCACCGGGTGGTGCTGGACCCGTCGGCCCGCTGCCCCCGGACGGCCCGGGTGCTGGCCGACGGGGCGGGTGCCACCTGGGTGGTGGGCCGGGCCGCGGCCGGCGGGCTGGTCGACGTCCCGGCCGGGGTGCGCCTGCTGGTCCTGCCGACCGGAGACGACGGCCGCTTCGCGCCGGCCGGGGTGCTGGACGCGCTGGCCGGCCTCGGGCTGGGTCGCGTGCTCGTGGAGGGCGGCGGCCGGACGGTGTCGGCGTTCCTGCGGGCCGGGGTGCTGGACCGGCTGCACCTGAGCGTGGCTCCGGTCCTGCTCGGCACCGACGGCACCACCGGCATCGGCGTGCCCGGTCCCGCGCTGGCCCGGGACGCGGTCAGGCCGCCGTCACGGGCGTTCCGGCTGGGCGACGACGTCTGCTTCGACCTCGACCTCCGTGCCGCCGGCCCCGGTCCCGATCCCCGTCGCGGTGGCCCGGCGGCGGGCCAGCAGCAGGGGGAGCAGACCGGGTAGCGCCGACACCAGCGACAGCAGGCCGTAGCCGACGGCCGCCGCGACCCCGTCGGCCGAGGCCAGCCCCACCGCGGCGAAGCACAGCGCGGCGCCGGCCTCCCGGGCGCCCCAGCCGGCCACGGTCAGGGGGATGCCGGAGACCAGCAGGACGACGAGCACCGCGGGGACCAGGACCCCCGCCGGCGCCGGTGCCGCCCCGGTCGCGGCCGCCGCCAGCAGGAACAGGACGACGAAGCACGCCAGCACCCCCACCGACAGGACGGTCGCCGCGACCAGGGCCGGCAGCAGCGCCCGCGGCGGCCGCCGGCCGCGCCACGGCGACCACAGCACGACCGCCAGCACGACCAGCGCCCCCAGCACCACGCCGAGCACGGTGACGGTGCGGCCGTCCACCCCGTCGGAGACCTGCAGCAGCTCGGGGCGGGCCAGCAGCGTCACGGCGGTGGCGGCGACGAGGACCAGCTGGCCCGTGGCCCGCTCGAGGAACACCGCGCGGGCCGCGCGCAGCAGGCCGACGTCGCTGCCGTGCCGGCGGGCCCGGTCGACGTCGCCTACCACGCCGCCCGGCACCACCTGGTTGACCAGCTCGCTGCGGAAGTACTCCGACACGGCGGCGGTGAACGTCAGCGGCGCGCCCAGGGCCCGCGCCAGCAGCAGCCAGCGGGTCGCGGCCAGCGTGCGCCAGAGCAGGCCCAGCAGCAGCGCCAGCAGCACGGGGACGGGGGACAGCACGGCGGTCCCCGCGCGCACGGCCTGCTCCCCGACGACCACGGCCACCACCGCCAGCGCGCCGACACTCGCCGCCAGGCGCAGCGCGAGCCGGACGCGCCCGCTCATGCCGGCAGGACCAGGACGTCCACGTGCTCCACGGCCGCGACCAGGTCGCCCCGGTCCAGCTCCGCCCGGCGGGTGCCCGCCCACGTGACCAGGTCCTGGTCCCGCTGCAGGGCCGCAGCCAGGTAGCCGTCGCCCCAGGCACGCAGCAGGTCGGCGTCGGTGGCGGGGTCCAGCAGCCACGGGGTGCGCCGCTCGACGACCGTGGCCCCGTGCCGGCCCGCGGCGGTGCGCAGCAGCTCCAGCGCGGCCGGCCCGGCGGCCCCGTCGGCCGCGGCGGTCGCGTGCACGGCGCGGCCCGCCCGGGCGTCGTCGGGGTGCCCGGGCTGCAGCCGCACCTCGCCCGTCACCGTGAGAGCGGCGAGCAGGGGCACGCGCGTCCGGGCCAGCACGGCCACCAGGTGCAGCAGGTCCGGCACCGGCAGCACGTCGAGCAGGGCCGAGCAGACCACGGCGTCGACGTCGGCCAGCAGGTCCGGGGCCAGGTCCGCCACGGTGGCCACCACCCGCCCCGGCCGGGGGGCGCCGGCGCGGTCGGCGGCGACCGTCAGCAGGGCCGGGTCGGGGTCGACCAGGGTCCAGCGGGCGGGGCCGGGCAGCCGTTCGGCGCACCAGCGCTGCATCGCGCCCGCGCCGCAGCCGAGGTCGAGCAGGTGCAGGCCGCGTCGGTCCAGGGTGGCGACGTCGCCCAGCAGCCGCCGCAGCAGGTCGGCCGAGCGCGCGCGGTCGTCGGCGTCGGCGCGCAGGTCCAGCCAGCGGGTGTCGTAGGAGCCGCCGGGCGGGCCGCCGTCCCCGGTGGGGCCGGCCCCGGGCAGCACGTTCACGTGAACGCCGCCCGGACGGCGGCCGCGGTCTCGTCCCACCCGCCCAGCGTGCCCGCCCGGGCCCGGGCGCGGGCCCGCAGGTCGGCGCGCAGCGGCTCCTCGGTCAACCATCGGTGCAGCGCCCCGCCGAGCGCGACGGGCTCACCGGGCGGCACGAGCAGCCCCGGCGGGCCGTCGGCGGTGCGACCCAGCGCCTCGCTCAGGCCGCTGCCGGTGGTGGCGAGGACGGGTCGCCCGCGGGCCAGCGCCTCGGTCACCACCATCCCGAACGTCTCCACGAGCGAGGGGACCACCAGCAGGTCTGCCCAGCGCCACCGCTGCTCCAGCTCCGGCCCGACCAGCGGGCCGGTCACCTCCACCTGCCCGCCCAGGCCGGCCGCGTCGACCTCGCGGCGCAGCGCGGCGACCTCGTCGGCGCGGGGGTGGGGCCCGACCACCTGCAGCCGCCAGCCCGGGTCGCCGTCGGGGACGGCGGACCGGACGAGGCCCGCGAGGGCCTGCAGCAGCAGTCGCTGGCCCTTGCGCGGGGTCACGGAGCCCAGGCAGAGCAGGTGCCACCCGGCGGCGGTGGCGTCGGGGTGCAGGACCGCGGGCGCGGTGCCGGGGGCGGCGACGACCGGCGGCCGGCGCAGCGGGTGCCGCGCGAGCCGGTCCGCGGTCCACCTGCTGGTGACGACGACGACGGCCGCCGCGGCCAGCACCCGGCGCTCGGCGTGGTCGCGCGCGGCGGCCGCGGCGACGTCCAGGCCGCCCTCCAGCGCGAGCGGGAGGTGGACCACCACCCCCAGCCGGAGCCGGGCGGCGGCGGGCACGACGACGTCGGGCGCGCCGCAGGCCACCAGCCCGTCCACGAGGACCGAGGCCCCGTCGGGCTGCCCGGCCAGCACCGCGGCCAGCTGGGCCTCGTCGGCGGGCGACGGGACGGGCCAGGCCCCCGGCACCGGGTGCCAGCCCGGCCCCTCGCCCGCAGCGGCCCAGGTGTCGCGGACCTGCCGGTCCCAGACGTTGCCCCCGGTCGGGGCGGTGACGTCACCGGGGACGACGAACGCGGGCGGCGCGTCGGTCAGGCCCACGGCCACCCGGTCGCCCCCGGCCGGGGCTCGCGCAGCCGCACCGTGACGGCCGCCGCGGCCCGGGGGTTCTCGCCCAGCTCGACCCTGAGCGCGGTCAGGTCGTCGCCCCGGCCGCGCAGCAGGCCCGCGGCCGCGCGGCCCAGCAGCCGCCGGGCCACGAACGAGGCCAGCACCTCGGTGGTCGTCACCACCCCGGTCAGCTCGGGGTGGTCGTCGAGGTTGGTGTAGGTCAGGTCGGACAGCACCTCACCGAGCTGCGCGGCCGCGGCGCCGATGTCCACGACGATGCCGTCGCCGTCCAGGGCGTCCCGGCAGAACGTGGCGCGCACGACGTAGGTCGCCCCGTGCAGCGCCTGCGCGGGACCGAAGACCTCGCCCGGCAGGGAGTGGGCGACCATCATCGAGTCCTCGACGGTGACGGCGTGCTCGACGACGGCGTGCTCCAGGTCGGGGTGCCCGGTGCCGCTCGTCGGTCCGGTCGGGGCGTCGGGGCTGCTGCTCATGCCCCGTAGGCCACCACGGCGCAGCGCCCGTCGCCACCGCGGTGCCCGGCCAGCTCGTCGGCCCCGTCGTCGGCCCCGTCGACGCCCAGCAGGCCCGGCAGCCGCCGGGGCAGGTCCTCGAAGCGGACGTCCTCGCCGAGCAGGTGGTCGAAGGCGGGGTCGGTCAGCAGCCGCAGGGCCAGGTCCAGCCGGTCGGACCGGCTGCGGCGGTCCCGGCGGACCCGGGCCACCTCGCCGACCTGGCTGGGGCGGATGCCGACCCGCCGGCTGTGCACGTCCTCGCCGAGCGGCACGGCGGGGGAGCGGGTGCCGAACCACGACACCTCGACCACCTCGCCGTCGTCCGGGGCCAGGCGCAGCGCCAGCGCCAGGCCCGCGGCCGTCGCGGAGGTGTGCACGACCACGTCGTGGCCGCCCACGTGCCCGGGCCCGGCCAGGTCGTCCGGGTGCCGGTAGCCCACGCCCAGCACCGAGGCGGTCGCGGCCCGCTGCCGCTGCGGGTCGACGAGGTCCACCCGGGTGCCCGGCACCCGCGCGGCCAGCCGGGCCACGGCGGCCCCCACCGCACCGGCCCCCACCACCGCGACCCGGTCGCCCAGGGTGACCCCGGCGTCCCACACCACGTTGAGCGCGGTCTCCACCGTGCCGGCCAGCACCGCCCGGCGCGCGGGCACCGAGCCCGGCAGCGGGTGCACGGCGTCGACCGGCACGACGAAGCGGTCGTGGTGCGGGTGCAGCACGAACACGTCGCGGCCCCGCAGGTCGTCCGGTCCCGCCTCGACCGTGCCGACGGCCAGGTAGCCGTAGCTGACCGGGCCGGGCAGGTCGCCCCGCTGGAACGGGGCCCGCATCCGGGCGGCGTGCTCGGGCGGAACCCGTCCCATGAGCACCGAGCCCTCCGTGCCCCGGCTGATCCCGCTGAACCGGGTCCGGACCAGCACCTCGCCCGGCCCGGGGGCGGGCAGCGGTGCCTCGCGCAGCCCCGCCACGCCTGGCCGCTCGACCCAGAGCGAGCGGGCGAGGACGGCGGGGGCCAGGCTGGGCTCGTGCTGAGGGCTGCGGTCCACGGGGCGAGCCTGACACCGGCCGACCGGGTCACGCTCGCCAGGGCCGTCCTGCTCGGGGTCGTCGCGCTGCTGGTGCTGCTGCGCCCGGCCCCGTTCGGCCCGGTCGGCCCGGTCGGCCCGGTCGGCCTCCTCGCCCCGGTCGACGCCGACGGGGCGGCCACGGCGTGGGGCTGGCTGGTCGTCGCGCTCGCGGTGCCCATGCTCCTGCTGGACGCCGTGGACGGCGCGGTCGCCCGCCGCACGCTCGTCACCGCCCGCGGGGCGCGCTTCGACATGGAGGTCGACGCGGCCGCCGTCCTCGTGCTGTCGCTGGCGGCGGCGCCTGCCGTCGGTGCCTGGGTGCTGCTCGCGGGGCTGCTGCGCTACGCCTGGGCGGTCGCGGCGCTGCTGCTGCCCGCCCTGCGCGAGCCGCTGCCGTTCTCGCAGGCCCGCCGGGTCGTGGCCGGGGTCCAGGGGCCGGCGCTGCTGGCGGCCGTGGTGCCCGGGGTCCCGCCCGGGGTGGCGGTGGCGGCGTGCGCGGTGGCGCTCGTCGCGCTGCTGTGGTCGTTCGGCCGAGATGTCGCGGGGGTGCTCGGCGGGGCCTACCGTCGACAGGCATGAAGGTCCTGCTGATCGTCCTGCTCGCCCTCTGGCTCGGGTTGACCCTGATCGGGGCGATCGTCGAGGGCCTGTTCTGGCTGCTGGTGATCGGCGTGGTGCTCTTCCTGGCCACGGCCGTCTGGGGCTGGTTCAAGGTGCGGGCGGTCGTCGCCCGCGACTGAGCTCGACCGGACGCGAGGGCCTGCCCCCGCGGCTCAGCGCTCGCCGAGGACGTAGCCCCAGACCATGGCCGCGCCGGTGTCCCCGGCCAGCACCGTGAACACGGTCGCCGCCACGCCCAGCGCGGCCGCCAGCCAGGCCGTCACCCGCGGCCAGCGGGTGCCCGCCCCGAGCCGTCCGGTCAGCACCACCGACGCGACCGTGGCGACCGCGAAGGCGATGCCCAGGTTGACCACGTACAGCCCGTGCCGGCCGTGCGTCAGCAGCTCGGGTGAGGGGTCCCCGGCGTAGCCCATGGCCACCTCGAGCGCCTCGCCGGCCTGCTGGGCCACCAGCGCGGCCACGGCGCCCAGCACGGCGGCCACCGCGACGAGCGGGCCGTAGCCGGGGGCCCAGCGGGGACGGGCCGCGACCAGGACCGCGCCCAGCGTCGCCAGCGGGACCAGGACGACCACCGCGTGCACGACCAGCGGGTGCAGCGGCAGTCCGTTGACCGAGGTGAACAGCGTGGCGATCATGGGCCCAGTCTGCCCCGCCCTGGCCCCCCGGCGGGGCCGGGTCGCCAGGTCGGCCGACCTCAGCCCGCCTCGCCGGGCGCGCCGACCGCCACCTCGACCGGCGCGCCGACCGCCATGTCGCCGGGCTGCTGCACCTCCGCGTCCAGGCCGAAGACCACCTCCTGGTCCCGCAGCCGGTCCGGCACCAGCAGGCCCAACGGGTCCCAGCCCTCCCGCGCCCCGTGCCGCGGGCGCAGCCGCACGACGGCGCAGCGCGGCACCCCGGCGCGCACCTGCAGCCGGGCACCGCCCAGGCGCAGCGACCCGCCCACCCACGCGTCCTCGACGAAGGCCGGTGCGTCACCGGTGTCGACCACGACGTTGGCGCGCCAGCGCTCGGCGTCGGCGAGCAGGTCGTCGGGAGCAGGGTCGAGCCCGGCCCGGCGGGCCACCTCCCGCAGCGACGACGTCGTCACCACGGTCACCCCACCGGCGTACACCACGTCGCGGGGGGCGGCCTCGGCCAGCACGACGCGGCGGCCGAGGTGGGCCGACAGCAGGTCCGCCCAGGGGCCGTCCAGCAGCGTCAGCTCGGGCTCGCGGCCCCAGTAGTCGGCCCGCAGCCGCCCGGCCGGCACCACCGGGGCCGTGACGGGCGCCCGGCCGGGGACGTGCAGCGTCAGGGCGGTGCCCGGGTCGGTGCTCGGGCCGGTGCCCGGGTCGTGCACCTGCACCCGCAGGGCCAGCAGCGCCGGGTTCTCCACGGTCCGCAGCACCCGCCGGGCGGCGGGGTCCACGCAGCAGAACCGCCGGTCGCCCACGACGCCGTGCGCGGCCAGGAGCAGCCGGTCGGGGTGGTGGGCGGAGCCGCCCTTGAGCGGGCTGAGCCCGAGGGCGGCGACGTGCACCCGGCGAGGGTACGGGCCCCGCTTCACCCGTGACGGGGGACAGCGGACCCCCGGGGGTGCACGATGTGGGCGTGACGGCTCCCGGTGCTCCTGCGGCGGGCGGGCGCAGCCGTGCCGGTCGGCCCTAGGGGACCGACGAGCGACGCTTCACCGGGATCCGCAGCACCTGGGGCGACGGGCTGCTCATCGCCATCACCGGGCTGACGTTCCTGTACTGGACCTACGTCCCGCTGCACCTGATCGACGACGGGGACCGCCATCACGTGGCGCTGGCCTGGGTCGACGCGCTCAGCGGCGTGGCGGCGGCCGTCGTCCTGGCCCTGCTGCTCCTGCTGCGCCCGGACCGCGGCGGCCGGCTGCTGCTCACCGCGGTGCTCGCCACCGCCGCCGGGGCCAACGCGGTCGCGCACCTGTGGATCGGGCAGGACCTCGCCGACACCGTGCTCGTCGCCATCGTCCTGCTGGTGGTGGCGGCCGGCATCACGGCCAGCCCCGTCGCGGCCGGGCTCGTGGTCGCGCTGTGGCTGGGCTGGCTGGCCGCGACCCGGGGCCTGGTCGGTGACCCGGACTGGCTGCGGCACCTGTCCGACCTCGCCGTGGCCACCCTGTCCGGGCTCATGCTGCACGTCGGTCGCCGGCTGACGATGCTCAAGCTGCTGCGGGCCCAGGCCGAGCTGGAGCGCCTCACCGAGTGCGACGACCTGACCGGCCTGGCCAACCGGCGGGGCTTCTTCGCCGCGCTGCAGCGGGTGCTCGACGCGGCCGAGGCCGACCCGGACCGGCGGCTCGTGGTGCTGTACTGCGACGTCGACGGGCTCAAGCTGGTCAACGACGCCCGGGGTCACGAGGCGGGTGACGCGCTCCTGGTCGCGGTGGCCGACCGGTTGCGCGCCGAGTTCGTCGACGCGCCCATCGTGGCGCGCCTCGGCGGCGACGAGTTCGGCGTGGTCCTGCTCGCCCCCGCGGGGCCCGACGTCGTGGAGCAGGCCGCCGCCCGCGCGCGCCGGATCCGTGACGAGGGGGCCGAGGCCGTGTGGTCGCTGTCGGTCGGTGCCGCCTCCAGCGACGAGCTGCGCCTGCCCGCGCCGCGGGACCGCGTCGCCGTCGACGGCGGGGCCTGGCCCGGTCCGGACCTGGTGGGGGCGGTGGTCGGGCTGGCCGACGAGCGCATGTACGAGGCCAAGCGGTCCCGGCCGGGACGGCGCCCGCACCGACCGGGCTGAGGGGTCGCGACGGGCCCGGCGCACCGATGGGGCCGACCGGTCCGGCCCCGGTCTCACAGCACCGGCAGCGCCCCCGAGCCGGCCGCCAGCAGCACCACCGGGTCGCCGGCCTCGACGGTCCCGCCCACCTCGACCACCGCGAACACCCCGACCCGGCCGACCGGGACCCCGTCGTCGTCCAGGGACAGCCCGACCGGGTCCGTGGCGGGGTCCTCGTGGCGGGGGTACCGGATCCCGGTGACGCGCAGGACGGCCGTGGCGCCCAGCCGCAGCCGGGCGCCCGCAGCCAGCGCGAGCAGGTCCAGGCCGTGCGTCGTGACGTTCTCGCCCAGGTACCCGTCGGCCACGTCGGCCCCGCCCGCCCGCAGCAGCCCGTAGCGGGCCACGTCGACCAGGTGGACCTCGCGCAGCCGCCGGGTGCCCGCGTGCCGGTCGCCCGCGGCGCCGTGCGCGGGCCGCAGGTCCAGCCGGTCGACGGCGGGCTTGGCGAAGCCCCGGGCCGGTCGCTCACCGGCGCGGCGCACCGACAGGACCGTCGCGGGGGCGTCGTCACCACCCCGGTCGGGGGTCGCCGGGCCCGCCACCTCGTCGCTCACGGCCCCACCATCGCGCACTCCGTCCCCCCGGTGGGCCACAGTGGTGCCGTGGCAGCAGGAGGACGGGACCAGCGCGGACCGATGGAACGGCTCACCCAGATCCTGTTCGTCCTGTCCCGTTCGCCGGGTCGCACGGCGACGACGGAGCGGTTGCTGGAGCACGTCGAGTACGGCTCGGACCGCCCCGAGGACCGCCGCCGGCAGCTGACCCGCGACATCCGCCACCTCACCGACCTGGGCTGGGAGATCGCCGCGGCGGGGGACGAGGGCGAGGCCGGCCGCTACCGGCTGGTCGCCGGCGACCTGCGCCTGCGCGTCGAGTTCTCGGCCGCCGAGCAGGCCGAGCTGCAGCGCGCGGCCCGGGTCGCCCAGCTGTCCGGCATCGCCGCGGACCTCGGGCCGGTGCCCGAGCCGGCGCGCTCGTTCGTGCCCCGCACCGACCACGTGGCCGCCCTGGACGCCGTGCAGCGCGCCGTGCAGGCCCACTGCCTGCTGGGCTTCGACTACGGCGGCCGGCCGCGCCAGGTCCACCCGCACCGGGTCCACCTGCGCACCGGGGGCTGGTACCTGCGGGCCCGCGAGGTCGACGGCACCGAGGTCAAGACGTTCCGGCTGGACCGGCTGGTCGACGTCGTCCTGGGCCAGCCCGGCACGGCCGAGGTCCCGCCGGCCGACGCGCACCTGCGCATCGACCCGATCGCGTGGCAGGTCGACCCGCCCGTGGTCGCGGTCGTGGCCACCACGGAGGAGCACGTGCCGCACGTGACGTCCATGTTCGCCGGCCCCGACCCGCAGGCGGTCGCGCGGGCCGTCGACCCGGTCGCCGAGGGCGGCCGCGCGGACGAGGTCGTGCTGCGGGTGCCGGTCACCAACCGCTCGGCGTTCCGGGGCCGGCTGTTCGAGCTGGGGGGCCGGGTCCGCCTGCTCGGGCCGACCGGGCTGCGCGAGCAGGTCCGCGAGCACCTGCTGGCCGTGGCGGAGGGACGGCGGTGAGCGGCTCGGTCGCGCTGTACGCGCGCCGGCTCGCCCACGTGCCCGGCGCGCTGCGGCTGCTGCGCCTGCACCCGGACGGCCTGCCCATCGCGCGGGTGGCCGACGAGCTGGGGGTGCCCGAGGCCCAGCTGCGCGAGGAGCTCGAGGTGTTCTTCCTGGCCGACGTGGTCGACACCGGGTCGGTGGGGCTGCGCTCGTGCGCGCTGGAGTTCCTGGCGCCGGGACCGGACGGCTGGCTGGCCGAGTCCGACCTGGTCGACGCGCAGGTGCTCCGGCTCACCGACGACAGCCCGTTCGACGAGCTGGGGGTCGCGTTCCTGTCCGCCTCCGACCTGGGCGTGCTGTACCGGGCCGCGTCCGAGCTGTCGGCCCTGGAGCCCGACAACGACGTCCTGGCCTCCGCCGTGGCGCGGCTGGGCACGTCGGTGCTGGGTGGGGTCGAGGGCCGGGGCGGGTTCATGGCCGACGTGGCCGCCGACCTGCGCGGCGCCGCCACGCGGCAGCTCCGGGTTCGGTTGACCTACGCCCGGGCGTGGCGGCCCGGCGTGGTGGAGCGGGTGGTGGAGCCCTGGCGCGTGGTCAGCACCCGGCGCGGGTACGAGGTCGACGCCGGGCCGCTGGACGCCGACGGCGGGCTGCGGACCTACCTGGTGTCCGGCATCCGCGCCCACGAGGTCCTCGAGGAGTCCTTCGAGCGCCCCGCCGACGCGGACGACCGGATCGCCGCCGCGCGTCGCGAGGTCCCGGTCCGCCTGGTCGTGCCCGCCGACCGGGTGTGGGTGGTCGAGCGGTTCGCCGAGTCGGTGGCCGTCGAGCAGTCCGACACCGACGGCGTCCAGGTGGTGGCCGGGGTGCTGCCCCCGGTTCGGGACCGGGTGGGGCTGCTGCTGGCCGTCGCCGGCGGCGGGGCGTTCGTCGTGGACCCGCCCTACCTGCGTGACACCGACCGCGAGACCGCGCGGCGGCTGCTGGACCACCACGGCCTGGGTTGAGGCCGCCGTGGACAGCCGTCGCCCCGCCCTGGACCACCTGTCGGTGCTCCCGGTCCTGACCGGACGCTTCGCCGCGGCGCTCGCGGCGGCCGACCTCGACGCGGTGCCGGCCGCCACGGGCCGCTGGCGGGTGCGGGACGTGGGGCTGCACCTGCTGGGCGTCCACCGCTGGGCGGCGGAGGTGGTGCGCCGGGGCACCCGGCCGCCCCGCGCGGGTGCGGCGGGGTCGACGGCCGGCCCGGTCGGTCCGGGCGACGACGAGCTGGTGCCGGCCTACCGTGCGGCGGCCGACGAGCTGCTCGCCGTCCTGGCCGAGGTCGACCCGGAACGGGAGTGCTGGACGCTGGACCGGACCGACCGGCGGGCGGGCTTCTGGGTCAGGCGCCAGGTCCACGAGACCGCGGTCCACCTGTGGGACGTGCGCTCGCCGGTGGACGCGACGCCCGAGGCCCTGGCGGACCTGGACCCCGACCTGTGCGCCGACGGGGTCGACGAGCTGCTGCAGCTGCTGCCGAGCCGGTTGGGGGCCGCCCGGGCGCCGCTGCCGGGGCTGCTCGCGCTGCGCGCCACCGACCTGGACCGGCGGTGGCTGCTGGGGCCCGACTGGCTGCCCTCCGCCGCCGACGCGGTGCCGGTGGCCACGGTCGAGGCGCCCGCCCGTGGCCTGCTGCTGCACGTGTGGGGCCGAGGGCGGTTCGCCACGACCGCCGGGGACCCCGCCACGCTGCGGGCCTTCGACCGCGCCCCCGCCCGCGGCTGAGCGCAGGACGCCAACCCGCGGCGCCCTGGTCCCGAGGTGGTGAGCAGGTCAGCCGGGCCAGCGGTCGATGCCGGCCATGCCGTACCGCCTGACCACGACGGCGCGGGACGGGGTGATGGCGAGGAAGGCCGTGCCCGGGGAACCGTCCGGGCCGCCGGGTGCGAAGGCGTCGAGGTCGTAGTCGAACACGTCGGCCCACATCCGGCGCTTGGTCTCCAGGTCGTCGTGGATCGTCGCGGTGCCCCACACCTCGACCCCGTCCCCGACCTCGGTCACCTGCCAGTGCAACGCCACGCGGTCGTTCGCCCGGACGTTGCGCGCCTTCACCGAGTCGGTGCCGACCATCGCCCAGAGGGTGTCGCCCTCCCAGCACGGGTGCACCGGCACGACGTCGGGTTCCCCGTCAGCGCCCACCGTGGCGAGGTGCGCCCAGGGGCTGAGGGCGGTGGCGAACGTGCGGATGTCGGCCAGGCCGGTCATGACCGGCACCGTACAAGGCCCGTCCCGCGGACGGCGCCGTCGAGAACCGCCGGCTTGTCCCGACCCCCGCTGCGCCGGCTCCGCCTCAGCGGGGGTCGGCGTCGGTGGCTGTGTCGGTGGCTGTGTCGGTGGCTGTGTCGGTGACGGCGTCGACCAGCGCGGCCAGCCGGGCGGCCACCTCGCCCAGGCCCGTGGTGGGCTGCAGCTCGTCGTCGAGGTAGAGGTCGCGGCGCAGCTCGACCATCACCGAGACGACCCGCGGCTCGCGCCCCCAGTGCCGCAGCGGCGTGTACGTGCCCGCGAACGGCTCGTCCCGGCCCACCTCGAGGCCGTCGAAGGCCTCCCGCGCACGGTCGAGCAGCCAGCCCGGGGTGTGCTTCACGTCGGTGCCCAGGCAGACCTGCGGCCGGTGCCGCGACCGGTCCGGGTCCGCGGCCGTCTCGTAGGGCAGCGGCTGCGTCGGGAACGAGTGGACGTCCAGGACGACCGCCCGGCCGCAGGCGTCGAGCCGTTCCTGCACCAGGTCGGCGACCCCCTCGGCGTGGGGGCGCAGGTACCGGGTGAGCAGGTCGGCCTCGTGCCTCGGGTCGGGCGTGCGCAGCGGCCGACCCTCGGACGTCCGGGTGTAGACGGCGCCCATGCCGACGGCCCGCATCGGCTCCCGGACGTCGGGGAACCGCTCGGGGTCCACCACCAGCCGCGACCAGGGGGCCACCCAGCGCCAGGGCCGCCGCCGGGCCGCGCCGGCGGCCGCCGCGGCCACGAGGTCGGTGGCGGTGTCGGTCATCCGGTCCAGCTCGACGCGCAGGTCGTCGTCGGTGAGCAGCAACCGGGACCGCACGTCGGCGGGCACCGCCCGCGAGGCGTGCGGCACGTGCAGGACGACCGGGGAGCCGGGGTCACCAGGCAGCAGCGGGGTCACGGTCACGTGCGCGACGGTAGCGAGGCCCCCTCGGCCGAGCAGGGCCGGTCAGCCGAGCAAGGCCGGGCGGGCCGGGTGGTCGTGCCGGACCACCAGGTCGGCCCGCGCGGCCGGGTCGCACTCGTCGACGTAGCGCGCCCACGCCCCCGGTCGGGGGTCGCCGGGGTCGGGGAACCGGCGCGACAGCGCGGCCGGCGAGGTGAGCAGGTGCACGACTGCGTCGACGGACCCGCTGAGCTCCCAGCGCAGCAGGTAGGGGCCGTCGACGACCAGCAGCGCCCCCGGTGCGGCCGGCAGCAGGGGCTCGCGCGCGGACCGGTCGGTCGCGGCGTCGCGCAGGCGCGGCAGCCACGTCATGGCGGTCGGGTCGGCCAGCGGGTCCAGCACCTCCCGCTGCAGCGACGCCCAGTCCACCCACCGCTCGAACGCGGCGTCGACGTCGTGGGGGCCCCACTCGAGGCGGACCGAGCGACGGTGCAGGAAGTCCGCCGCCCGCACCCGGACCACCCCCGTTCCGGTGGCCAGCGCCGCCGCGGCGACGGCGTCCGCGACGGCGGCCGTCTCGGCCTCGACGGCGCCGTCCACGGCCAGGCGCACGGCCACCCCGGCCTGGCGTGCGGGACCCAGCAGCGACGCGACCCGGGTGACGGCCAGGTCGGCGAGCCCGGCGGGGGTCAGCGCCCGCACGTCCTTCGAGCCCGTCACGGCCGTCACGGTAGGCGGTCGCCGTGGCCGCGGCCGCCCGGCCCGCCTACGGTGGCGCCATGACGGGCACCGTGGTCCTGGTGGTCACCTTCCGCGCTCGCGCCGACGGCGTCGACGAGCTGCGGCGCCGGCTGCTCGACCTCGTCGGCCTCACCCGGGCCGAGGCGGGCTGCCTGCGCTACGACCTGCACGGGCACGACGACGACCCGCTCCGGCTGACGTTCGTCGAGGAGTGGGCCACGGCGCAGGCCCACGCCGCCCACGACCTGACGCCCTGGGTGCGGGAGCTGCGCGAGCAGCTGCCGAGGCTGCTGGTCGGCGACGCCGAGGTCACCCGGCTGTCGAGGATCGAGCCGTGAGCCCGGACCGGGGCCGCCCCCGTCACGACGTGGCGCTGACCCGCGACTGGCTGGCCGAGGGCACCCGACGGCTCCTCGAGGCGGTCGAGGCGCTGCCCGACGACGCGTTCGGCGGGGCGAGCCGGCTGCCCGGCTGGAGCCGGGCCCACGTCGTGGCGCACGTGGCCCGCAACGCCGAGGCGCTGGGGCGGCTCGCCGCCTGGGCCCGGACCGGGGTGGAGACCCCGATGTACGCCGACGCCGCCACGCGGGACGCGGACATCGAGCGCAGCGCCGGCCGGCCCGCCGCCGAGCTGCGCCACGACCTTGCCGCCACGGCGGCCGAGCTGGACCTCGCGCTCGACGCGCTGGACGACGGTGCCTGGCAGGCCACCGTCCGGGCGCGGGCGGGCCGTGAGGTGCGGGCCTCGGTGCTGCCGTGGCTCCGGGTCCGCGAGGTGTGGCTGCACCGCGCCGACCTGGCGGAGCCGGAGCCGGAGCCGGGTCCGGGTCGGGGTCCGGGTCCGGGTCCGGGTCCGGGTCCGGGTCGGGGGACGGACGCCACCGGCGGGCTCGTGGACCTGCCCGAAGGGCTCCTGGCCGAGCTGCTCACCGACGTCGCCGGGACGCTGTCCGCGGACCCGTCGTGCCCCCGGCTGCGGCTGAGGGCCACCGAGTCCGACCTGGTGGTCCCGCTCGGGGGCGACGCCGCCGCGGCTGGTGCGCCCGCGGAGCAGGTCGGATGGGGTGGTGCGATCGAGGTGGCCGGCCCGGGGGCGGCGCTGCTGCTGTGGCTGGCGGGTCGCTCGAGCGGCGCCGGTCTGTCGGTGGAGGGGGTGGCGGTGCAGCCCTTGCCGGCCGAGAGGGCTGCCACGGACGAGGGGGCTGCCACGGACGAGGGGGCTGCCGCGGACGAGGGGGCTGCGGACGACGGGGCCGGGCTGCCGCTGCTGCCGCGCTGGCTCTGAGGCCGGGACGGTCCCGCGCCCGGCTCATGGGCCGGTGCCGGCCCGGAGCGCGAGCCGGACGGCGGCCAGCACGTCGGCGTCGCCCGCGCCGGCCGACCGGGCGTCCGCCACGTAGCGCGTCGCGAGGTCGGTCAGGGCGGGCCGCCGGACCGCGCCCCCCGCGGTCGGGTCACCCAGCCCCGGCCCACCTACCCGTGTGCCGCCGCCGCGGGACCCGCTGACCAACCCGGCGGCCTCGAGCTCGCGGTAGGTACGGGCGACCGTGCCCACGGCCAGGCCCAGGTCACGGGCCAGCTGACGGATCGGGGGCAGCCGCTGGCCGTCGGTGAGCAGGCCGTGGCGGACCGCGCGCTCGAGCTGACGCCGCAGCTGCTCGTACGGCGGGGTCGGGTCGTCGGTGTCGACGGACAACCGCACGGGCGAGGCCGTCACCGGGCGCCGGCGGCCTGCGGCAGCGCGGGTCGCCGGGCGCCCACCAGCAGCACGGCCAGGCAGGCGATGAGCACCACGCCGGCCAGGACCGCGACGACCAGCAGCCCAGCCGCCACCACGCCCCACCAGGCCGGGGCGCAACCGACCAGGCCGGCCACGGCCGAGCCGGCGAGCAGCGCGGTCCCCGCCAGCGGCAGCGCCAGCAGCACCCCGAGACCCGCGACGACCGACCGCGCAGCGCGGGCCCGCAGCTCCAGGTCGGCCGACACGGCCAGCTCGTCGTCGCCGGACCACGACCCCGGCCGTCCCGGGGCGCTTTCGGTGCCGCGCGGCAGCAGCGGGGGCCGGGCCACCGTGGTGCGCAGCACCAGCAGGGCCAGCAGCGTCCCCGCCCCGACGAGGCCCAGGAGGGGGACGGTGTAGTAGGCGCCCGGCCACGGCCCGCGGGACGACGTCTCCACCGCCGAGCAGGCGTGCGTGAGCCACCGGCCCGGACGGCCCAGGTCGTCGGCCGAGCCGAGTCCGGTGCCCACCAGGGCGAGGACGAGCAGCGTGGTGCCGGTGGCCACGACCGCCCCGGTCAGTCGTCGGGGCAGGTAGTCCGACGCGCGGCGCGGGGTCAGTCCCGCGCTGCGCCGGGGACCGGCCGGTGGTCTGACGACCAGCTCGGCCGCCAGCACCCCCAGGAGCAGGCCGAGCCCGGCGACGGGTGCTGCCAGCAGCAGTCCGAGCCCCAGGCTGTCACGGGCGACGACCGCACCGGCCGCGACCAGGCCCAGCACCGTCCCCAGGCCGCGCAACCAGCCGCGGTGGCCCTCGAGGCGCTGGGCCGCCTCCAGCCGGGCGTCCCGCGTCGACCGGGCCAGGGCCACCAGCACCGCGACGACCGCCACCACCGGCACCAGCAGCACGGGGAGCAGGAGCAGGAACCTCATGGAGGACCCCTTGTGTCAGGCGACTGGTACAAGTCTCACTGTCGGGGTCGGGCGTGGTTTGTGTCAACCGCCTGGCACAAGTGGCTCAGCCGTCGGGCTGGAAGGACCCAGCGATGTCGTCGAGCACGTCCCGGCTGGACTCCCACTCCTCGGCGGGCACCGACCAGTACAAGGCGTACGCCTGCCCGTCCGTGACCACCGCGCGGTTGAGCACGCGCAGCGTCCCGCCGGACGGCTCCCAGGTGAACTGCCAGTCCGCGACGTCGAAGTCCCGCAGCTCGCCGGGCTCGATGCTGATCCGCTCGTAGCCGTCCAACCGGTCGGCGACCGCGCCCTCCTGGGACTCCCAGTCCTCGACCGGGTCCCCGGCGGGCTCCCCTCCCTCCTCGACCAGCAGGTAGCGCCGTGAGTCCGGGTCGACGAACCGGGTGCGCGTCTCGCCGTCGGGCTCGACCTGCCAGCCCTCCGGGACGGCCACGCGGTAGGCGGGGTCCTCGTGCAGCCGGAAGCCGTCCGGCACGGCTGTCGCCTCGTCCGGCGCGGCCTCCCCGCCTTCGGCCGCGGTCGGGTCCGCGTCGGGCTGCGGCTCGTCCACGGGCTCGTCATCGGGCTCGGGCTCGGGCTCCGCGGGCGGCGGCGCCTCGGTGGCGGCCGTCGGCTCGGGCTCCGCCGGCTCGCTCGCCTGCTCCGAGCCGGTCGTGGAGGCCGGGTCCGGTGCCGCGGCCTCGCGGGCGGGGGAGCGGTCCAGGAGCACCGCGAGCACCATGCCCGCCACCACCAGCGACACCACCGCCAGCAGCACCGGGAGCGCGCGGGAGCGGGAGCGCCGGGCGCCGGGTGGGGCCGCCGGAGTCGCCGGAGTCGCCGGAGCCGCCGGCCGTGGCCGGGGGGCGGGGCCGGGCGCGGGTCGGGCCTCGGCTCGGCCCGCTGCCGCCCCGGACGCCGGTGCCGGGGTGGGTTCCGCCGGTGCCGGTGCCGGTGCCGGGGCGGATCCTGCCGGTTCTGCCGGTTCTGCCGGTCCTGCCGGTGCGGCTGCGCCGGCCGCCGCCGCGGGGGCCAGCGGCAGCGCCTGGGTGCGCTCGGCCGCACCCGGGTCCGACGCCGACGGGACGGGGCGGGGAAGGGGCGTCGTCGCGGTCGGGTCGTGGTCGGCCGGGGTCGCGGACCGCCGGGTCGACAGCAGGCCGCGGGCCGTCGTCGCCGTCGGCCGCTCGGCGGGGTCCTTGCGCAGCAGGCGGGAGACGACGTCCCCGAGCGGGCCGTCCGCGACGTGCTCGGGCAGGGGCTCCTGGATGGCGGCGACCATCGTGGCCAGCGCGGTGTCCCGCTCGAACGGGGACCGTCCGTGCAGGGCGGTGGCCAAGGTCACCCCCAGGGACCACAGGTCCGAGGCGGGGGTGGGCGCCAGGCCGTGCGCCCGCTCCGGCGCCACGTAGCCGGGCGAGCCGATCACCGCCCCGGTGGTCGTCAACGACGAGTCGCCCTCCAGCGAGGCGATGCCGAAGTCGGTGAGGACGGCCGGTCGGACGCGTCGTACAGCACGTTGGCTGGCTTGACGTCGCGGTGCAGCACCCCGGCGGCGTGGGCGGCGGACAGCGCGTCCAGCAGCCGCAGCCCCAGCAAGGTCGCCGCGTCGGTCGTCAGCGGTCCGTCCTCGCGCAGCACGTCGGCCAGCGACCGGGCGGGCAGCAGCTCCATGACGATCCACGGCCGACCGTCCTCCTCCACGACGTCGTACACCGTGACGGCGGCGCTGCTGCTGATGCGGGCGGCGGCCCGGGCCTCCCGCAGCGTCCGCTCCCGCAGCTGGGCCTGCTGCGCCTCGTCCAGCGTGGTCGGGTACGTCACCTCCTTGACCGCGACCTCGCGGTCGAGGAGGCCGTCGTGGGCGGCCCAGACCACTCCCATGCCGCCGCGGCCCAAGGAGCGCAGCAGGCGGTACCGCCCGCCCACCTGTCGTCCGTCTGCACCCGGGTCGTTGGTCATCGCAGGCGGGGTACCCGTGGCGCTGCAGTCCTACGCCTGCGGGTGCGCCGCCAGCGCTCCGCGGCAGCAGGAGCGGGGCCGCCGCGCGAGGAGGGGGCGAGGCCTCGGGGCCTCAGCCGGCCCGGCGAGCCTGCTCGTGCCCGACCCGGCCGTCGACCCGCTCCAGCTCGTCGCAGGAGTCGCACAGCGCCGCCAGCGGCTGCGGGTCGTCCAGCAGGCCGATGTCGCCGCCGCACAGGTCGCACAGGTCGATGAACCGCCAGCCCGTGACGGCGTCGAAGTACAGCGTGCGGCGGTCCGGACGGGTCTCGTCCCGCTCGGCCTCGAACGCCTCGCGCAGACCGGACCGCTCGTCGAGACGCGCCAGGGCGTCCTGGTCGCGACGGGCCACCACGTCGGCGGCGGACAGCAGAAGAGCCATGTCCCGAGGATGAACCCGGCCCCGGACAGAAGTCCGGAGCCGGGGCCGCGTGTCGGCCCGACCAGGGTCGGTGCGGCGGTCGGCGCCACGGCCGGTGCCTTGGCCGCACCGTGGCCGGCCCGCCTCCGACCGGTCAGGCCGGGTCGTCCTCGGTGGGGTAGTGGTCGGGCGTGTCGTGGCCGTGCTCGTGCGACGGCGTCGGCTCGTCCTGGGTGGGCTCGTCCTGGGTGGGCTCGGTCGTGGGGCTGGAGTCGACCATGAGGGCCTCCTGTGTGCCGGTGAGGCGACCGGAGCATCCGGCCCGGTCATGGGTTCCCCGGCCGGCGGCCGCCAAACCTGGGCGGGGGCATCCCCCGTCCGGCCGACGACCCCGGCCCGAAGGGCTGATCAAGGTCGTTGACGCTTCATCCGTACGGCCCTGCGGACGAGACCGGTGGGGAGCATAGGAGGCTCCCGATGTCGACCGTCACCCCCTGGTCCCAGGCCTGCCGGCCCCGCACCCCCGCCCCCGCCCGCGCCCGCCTCGTGGGCACGGTCGTGAGCGGCCTGGCCTGCCTCACCCTGGCGTCCCTCGTCGTCGGCCCGCCCGCCGCCCAGGCCGCCCCGCGGCCCGTCCCGGCGCCCGACTGGAGCGCCACCGAGGACCCGGGTTCGGCGTGGAGCATCGCCGCGGAGGTCGGCGCCCACGACGTGTGGTCGCTGCGCGACCCCGCCGACCCCGCGAGGGGCATCACCGGTCACGGCGTGACCGTCGCGGTCGTCGACACCGGCGTCGGTGACGTCGAGGGCCTGCGGGGGCGGGACAAGGTCGTGCACTCCCCGGACCTGTCCGCGGACGGCTCCTCGCCGTCCGGTCGCCGCACGGCCGCCCGGCGCGCCGGCGTGGTCGACGGCATGGGTCACGGCACGCACATGGCCGGCCTGGTCGCCGGCCGTGACGAGGCCGTGGTCAGCGGCCACGAGGCCGACCCCCGTCACTTCGTCGGCATGGCGCCCGACGCCCGCGTCGTGAGCGTCGAGGTCGGCGCCGACGACGGCCGCGTCGGGGTGCCCCAGGTCGTGGCCGGGGTCCGGTGGGTCCTGGACCACCGCGACGAGCTCGACATCCGGGTCCTCAACCTGTCCTACAGCGCCACCACGGCCGACCCGGCCGAGCTGGCGTCGCTGTCCGCCGCGGTGCAGGACGCCCACGACGCCGGCCTGGTCGTCGTCGCGGCGGCCGGCAACGACGGCGCCGACGCCGGCCCCGACGGCCGGCTCGCCCTGACGATGCCCGCGGCCCACCCCGCCGCCCTCGCCGTGGGCTCCACCGACCACGCCGGGACCACGACCACGGCCGACGACCGGGTGGGCGACTGGTCGAACCCCGGCACCGCCACCCGCCGCCCCGACCTCGTCGCCCCCGGCCGTTCCGTGGCCGGGCTGCGGCTGCCGGGCTCGCAGGCCGACCGGGAGCACCCCGAGGGCCTGGTCGCCGGCGACACCAGCGGTCGCTTCTTCCGCGGGACCGGGACCTCGCAGTCGGCCGCCGTCGTGTCCGGCGCCGCCGCGCTGCTGCTGCAGGCCGACCCGACGCTGTCGCCCGACGCCGTCCGGGCCCTGCTCACCGCCTCGGCGGTGCCGCTGGCCGGCGACGACGACCCGGCCCAGGGGGCCGGGCGGCTGGACGTCGCCGGCGCCGTCGAGCGGGCCCTCACCGGCGCCGCCCGGACCGGCGGGCGTGCGACGCCCGTCGTGACGGACGGGGCCGTCGTCGCCTCACCGGCCCAGGGCGCGGAGATCTGCGCGGACTGGTCGGGTAGTAGCTGGTCCGGTCGCAGCTGGTCGGGTCGTAGCTGGTCGGCCGACGACTGGTCGGGTCGTAGCTGGTCCGGGCGTAGCTGGTCGGGTCGCAGCTGGTCGGGTCGTAGCTGGTCGGCCGACGACTGGTCGGGTCGTAGCTGGTCGGCGGACGACTGGTCGGGTCGTGGCTGGTCGGGTCGTAGCTGGTCCGGTCGCAGCTGGTCGGCGGACGACTGGTCGGGTCGTAGCTGGTCCGGTCGTAGCTGGTCCGGGCGTAGCTGGTCGGGTCGTAGCTGGTCGGCGGACGACTGGTCGGGTCGTAGCTGGTCGGGTCGTAGCTGGTCCGGTCGCAGCTGGTCGGCGGACGACTGGTCCGGTCGTAGCTGGTCGGGTCGTTCCTGGTCGGCAGACGGGTGGTCCGGGCGAAGCTGGTCCTGATCCGGGCCCCCCGTGACCTAGTCTCGTCTCGATCAGCAACTAACGACCGTACGGCGGTCGGAGGTGGTCGCAGATGGGGATGCGGGGTCGGTGGTCGTCCTCGCGCGCCACCGTGCTCTTCAGCGCGTTCCTGGCCGCGGTCGCGGCGCTCCTGCTGGCCTTCCCGCTGCGCGACGTCGAGGCCACCATCCCGGGCGTCCCCTGGTGGCTGCTGATCCCCGTCTTCCTCGCCGCGGAGCTCGTCGTGGTGCACGTGCAGGCCCGCCGGGAGTCGCTGTCGGTGTCCTTCCGCGAGGTGCCGCTGGTGCTCGGCCTGGTGTTCCTGGCCCCGGTCGCCATGGTCGCCGCCAGCGTGATCGGGTCGGCGCTGGGCCTGCTGCGACGGCGCAGCGGCGGCGAGAAGCTGCTGTTCAACCTCTGCCTGTTCGCCTTCGAGGCCGCGCTGGCCTCGATGCTCTACCACCTGGCCCTGGGTGACGCCGACCCCACCAGCGTGCGTGGCGTCGTGGCGGCCCTGGCCACGGTCGTGGTCACGGACCTGGCCTCCGCCGCCGCCGTGAGCACGGTCATCCGGCTCAAGGTCGGTGCCTTCGACGAGGGGGTGCTGGCCGAGGCGGTCACCACCGGGCTGGTCGCGGCGCTCACCAACACCAGCCTGGGCCTGCTGGTCGTGGTCCTGCTCGACGCGCGTCCCTTCGCGATCGTCCTGCTGGTGGGCATCCTGGCGACCGTGGCGCTGGCGTACCGCGGCTACTCCTCGCTGGGCCGCAGCCACGCCCGGCTGGAGTCGCTGTACCGCTTCACGCGGGAGGTGCAGGACGAGGTGGAGGCCGACGCGGTGCGCGACGTCGTGCTGCACCACGTCCGCGACGTGCTGGCCGCCGAGACCGCCGAGCTCGTCGTGCTGCCCGGCCGGGACGGCAGCAGCCCCGGCGCGCGCCTGGTCCTGGCCGACGACGGGCCGGTGCTCCGGGAGCTGCGGCACGAACCCTGGCTGCACCCGGCCGCGACGGGTGACCCGGTCCTGCTGCGCAACGGCGCGGCCCCCGGCCCCCGCGACGCCATGGCCGCCCCGCTGGTGGTCGACGGGGTGGTCGACGCGGTGCTCACCGTCCGGGAGCGCCCACGACACCTCGGACCGTTCACCGACGAGGACCTGCGCCTGCTGGAGTCGCTGGCCAACCACGCGGCCGTCTCGCTGCAGAAGGCGCGCCTGCTCGACCGGCTGCGGGACGAGGCGGAGCGGCAGGAGCACCTGTCGCTGCACGACGCCCTCACCGGCCTGCCCAACCGGCGCCACGTGCTGCGCGCCATCACCGGCGAGCTCTCCCGGTCCCAGCGCACCGGGGTGCTGGTGCTGGACGTCGACGGCTTCACCGACATCAACGAGGTGTTCGGGCACGCCGCCGGCGACGCGCTGCTCACCGAGATCGGCCGACGGCTGCGCCGGGTCAGCCCGCTGGGCACGGTCGCCCGGCTCGGCAACGACGAGTTCGTCGTCCTGCTGCACCACGTCGCCGACGTCCGGTCGGCCGCGCGGGCGGCCCGGAGCCTGCTCGCGGTCGTGCACGACTCGTTCTCGCTCGGCGCGGCCACCGTCGACGTGCGGGTCGACGCCGGCCTGTCGGTGGCGCCCGACCACGGCGTCGACGCCGAGCAGCTGCTGCAGCGGGCCGACACCGCGATGTACGCCGCCAAGCGCGAGGGCGTGGGCCTGCGGACCTGGGACCCGCTCACCGAGGGCGACAGCGCGCGACGGCTCACCCTGCTGCGGCACCTGCGGGAGACCATCGAGGCGGGCGAGCTCGAGGTCGTCTACCAGCCCAAGGTCGAGCCCACCGGCGGACGCGTGGTGGGCGCCGAGGCCCTGGCCCGCTGGACCCACCCCGCCCACGGCCGGGTCGACCCGGAGGAGTTCGTCAGCCTGGCCGAGCACTCCGGGCTGATCCACCCGCTGACCGAGCTGGTCCTGCGCCGGGCGCTCGGCCAGTGCACCCGCTGGCGGCTGGCGGCGCCGGGGCTGTCGGTGGCGGTCAACCTGTCCGCGCGCAGCCTGCTCAACCCGGGGCTGCCCGAGCAGGTGCACCAGGCCCTGGAGGACGCGCACCTGCCCAGCAGCGCGCTCACCCTCGAGCTCACCGAGACCGCGGTGATGACCGACCTCGACAGCGCCCTGGAGGTGCTGCACGGCCTGGCCGACCTCGGCGTGACGCTGTCCATCGACGACTTCGGCACCGGCCAGTCCTCGCTGGCGTACCTCAAGCTGCTCCCGGTCGGGGAGGTCAAGGTCGACCGGTCGTTCGTCGCGGGTGCGCGGGCGGACGTCGGGGACGCGGCCATCGTCGGGGCGGCGGTCGACGTCGGGCACACCCACGGTCTCGTGGTGGTCGCCGAGGGCGTCGAGGACGAGGCCACCCGCAGCCTGCTGGCGCAGCGCGGCTGCGACGTGATCCAGGGGTACCTGGTGAGCCGTCCGCTCGGCGCCGAGGCGTTCGACGTGTGGCTGCACGAGCACCCGCAGCCGTCCCCGCCGGGCCAGGGGCCGGGCGGGCAGGCGGGCAACGGCTCCGTGGGCATCGGTGGCTGAGCCACCCGGCGCGGGGACCGGACCCGCGGCGGGGCCGGGCGTCGGCGTGCCGCGGGTCGTCGCGCTGGTGGACCTGTCGGTGCCCGTGGGCCCGGGTACGGCGGTCTACCCCGGGGACCCCGAGCCCAGGCTGCAGGTGCACTCGAGCATCGCCCGCGAGGGGTTCAACCTGCTGAGCGTGAGCATGGGGTCGCAGACCGGCACGCACGTCGACGCGCCGTACCACGTGCTGGCGTCGGGCCGGTCGGTCGACGAGGTCGACCTCGGCCGCTTCGCCGGCCCGGGGGTCGTGGTCGACGCCACCGGCCTGCCGCCGCGAGGCCGGATCACCCGGGACCACCTGGACCCGGTCCGGGAGCGGATCGGACCCGGGGTCGTGGTGCTGCTGCGTACCGACTGGTCGGCGCACCGGGGCCGGCCCGGGTACTTCGACCACCCGTTCCTGGACCCGGACGCCTGCCGGGAGCTGCTGGCGGCCGGCGTCCGCACCATCGGCATCGACGCCATCAGCCTGGACGAGACGCACCTCGACGGACCGGCCGGGGCCGACCCGGCCGGTCCGCCGGCGCTGCCGTGCCACCACCTCGTCGCGGCCGCGGGCGGGGTGATCGCCGAGAACCTGACCGACCTGGTCCGCCTCGAACGGCTCCGCGACCCGCTGGTGTGCCTGTTCCCGGTGCGGCTCACCGGCGCCGACGGCGCCCCGGTGCGCGCCGTGGCCCTCCAGCTTTCGGTCGACTGAGCGGACCCGGCGCGCTCAGCCCAGCCGGGCGAGCAGCTCGTCCTCCGCGCTGCGCAGGGCGGCGTCGAGGTCGTCGAGCGTGTCGTCCGGGGTGGCGCCCTCCCACGGCCGGCGGTTCTCGCGCACCCGGTCCACCAGGCGGACGTGGACGTCGGAGTCCACCAGGGAGTCCACGGCCTCCTGCAGCAGGTCCACGGCCGGCGGGTGCAGCCAGCCGATCGGGCTCAGGTCGACCGTGAGCCAGTGGGGCGCCTCCCAGCCCTTCGCCGCCTCCAGCAGGGCGGTGCAGGCGCTGTCGGCGGTCAGCAGCGTCAGCGGGCCCTGCAGCCGGACCAGGTGCAGCCGGGAGCAGTGGGCGGCCAGCACGTCCTCCTCCTCCGACGTCCGCCCCGCCGAGGACCGCGCGTCCGGCCCGTCCAGGCGCACGGTCACGGGCAGGCCGCGCCCGCCGGGACGGAACTCGTGCATGCCGAGCTCCTCCGACAGCCGGGTGCAGGCCTTGAAGCCCCGCACGCTGTTGCCGTGCTCGTCCAGCGGCGGGCTGTAGGTGCCCAGGGCGAGCTGGCCGGGCTGCACCGCCACCATGCCCCCGGCGACACCGGACTTGGCGGGCAGGCCCACCTTGACGAACCAGCCGCCGGCGCCGTCGTACATCCCGCACGTGCCCATCACGCTCAGCACCGTGGGGACGAGCTCGGCGTCGACGACCTGCTCACCGGTCACGGGGTTGCGCCCGCCGGCGGCCAGGGTCGCGCCCATGACGGACAGGTCGCGTGCGTCGACCAGCAGCGAGCAGGCGAAGACGTACACGTCCAGGGCGTCCTCGACGTCGTAGGGCAGCGTCCCGTTGTCCTTCATCAGCCAGGACAGGGCGCGGTTGCGGGCACCGGCCCCCTTCTCGGACTCGCTCACCTGCTCGTCGTCGTCCAGGTCGCGCCCCGCGAAGGCCGACAGCCCGGAGCGGATCCGGTCCTTGCGGGCCGCCGCCGTCTCGCCGTCCACGAGGCACGCCGTGAGGATCGCGCCCGCGTTGACCATCGGGTTGGGCGGGCGGCCGGTCTCGGCCTCCAGCACCAGGGCGTTGAACGGCTCGCCCGTGGGCTCGACCCCCACGGCGGCCATCACGGCCTCGGGGCCCGCGTCGGCCAGCGCCAGGGCGTAGACGAACGGCTTGACCACCGACTGCACCGTGAACCGGTGACCGCTGTCCCCGACCTGGTGCACCTGGCCGTCGGCCGTGGTCAGGGCCAGGCCGAACAGGTCCGGGTCGGCCTCGGCCAGCAGCGGGATGCTCGAGCGCAGCTCGCCGCCGGTGTCGCCGGACAGGTCGTGGTGCACGGCCTGCAGCCGGGCGTGCAGGGGGTGGACGGGGCCGTCCGGGGAGCCCTTCCGGTGCTCGGAGGTCCGGTCTCGTGCGGAGGTGGCCATGGCGACATCACACACCCTCGGTGGTGCCGCTGCCCCTCGCGACGTCGTCGGGCAGCAGGTGCTCGTCCAGGTAGCACCAACGCCAGCGCTCGCCGGGCTCCAGCGAGGCCACGATCGGGTGCTGCTCGCCCAGCGCGTGCGCCGTGGCGTGCTGGCGCTCCGAGTCGTCGCAGCAGCCCACGTGCCCGCAGGTCACGCACAGCCGCAGGTGCACCCAGGTCGTGCCCTCGACCAGGCACTCCTCGCAGCCGCCGTCGGCCGACGGGGTGTCGGTGAGGACCATGTCCAGGTGGCTGCAGCCGGCCGAGGTCGTCTCCTCGCGCACGTACTGGAAGCTGCCGCTGAACAGGGCGTCCGGCAGGTACCGCGCCAGGTAGCGGGCGTTGGCGGCGGCCAGCGGGCTGAGCACGGCCAGGACGAGCACGTACAGCGCGACGAACGGCCCCACCCGCTCGTCCAGGCCGGCGCCGAGCGCGAGCGTGGCCAGGATGAGCGAGAACTCGCCGCGACCCAGCAGGGTCAGGCCGATGTTGGCGGCCGCGCGCTGGTTGAGCCCGTACATCCGGGCCGCCACGACCCCCGCGGTCACGTTGAGCACGAACGTCAGCCCGACCGCCAGCAGCGCCGGCACCAGGACCGCGCCGAGCGCGCCCACGTCGATGCTCAGCCCGAACGCGACGAAGAACAGCGCCGCGAACGCGTCGCGCAGCGGCACCGTCACCTGCTCGACCCGTTCGCGCAGCGTGGTGCGTGACAGCACCAGGCCGATCATCAGGGCCCCGATGGCGTCGGAGACGCCGAGCTCCTCCGAGGTGCCGGCGACCAGCAGCACGAGGCCCAGCACGAGCACCGTCAGCAGCTCCTGCTCGCGGCTGCCCAGCACCGCCGCCACCGCCCGGCCGCCGAAGCGGGCGACGACGATCAGCAGGAGCAGGAACGCGAAGCTGACGCCGATGTCGGTGACGAGCTCCAGCGGGGACCCGGCGTCGCCGAGCACGGGTGCGAGCAGCGACAGGTACAGCGCGAGGAACAGGTCCTCCACGACGATGATGCCGAGGATCAGCGGGGTCTCGGCGTTGGCCAGCCGCCGCAGCTCGATGAGCAGCTTGGTGACGATCGCCGAGGACGAGATGCCGAGCGCGCCGCCGATGACCAGCGCCTCGGCCGTGCCCCAGCCCAGCAGCAGGCCGAGCCCGATGCCGCCGGACACGTTCAGCCCGATGTAGGCGACGGCCGCGACCAGCAGCCGGGGGCCGCTGGCCCGCACCTGCTCCAGCGGGAACTCCACCCCCAGGTTGAACAGCAGGAGCACCAGGCCGAACGCGGCCAGCAGCTCGATCCGGTCCGGGTCGTCGATCACGGTCAGCCCGGGGGTGCCCGGCCCGAGCAGGATCCCCGCCGCCATGAAGAACGGGATGGTGGGCAGCCCGAGCCGGCGGCCGCCCCGGGCCAGCAGGCCCGCGGCGAGCAGCAGCAGGCCCACGGCCATGAGCTCGTTGACGGGGAACCCGAGGAGCGAACCGACGACGTCGACGCCGGGGAGGGAGGGCACCGGGGGCTCGGCCGGTCAGTCGACGACGTAGGAGCCGTTGAGCACCGCGCCGAGCAGCCGCGCCTGGTCCGCGGTCAGCTCGATGACGGCGGTCGGCTCCTGCGCGCTGGTCTCGAACGCGTAGATCTCCCGGTGGCCGTCCTTGTGCACGACGACCGACACGTGCTGGGGGACCTTGCCCGCCGCGAGGTCGTACCGGGTGCCGATGCCGGGCAGCTGCTGAACCTTCACGTGCTGTCCCATGCGGCCAGCCAAGACCACGACAGCGGGTCGGGGCAAGGAGTCAGACCACGGAGATCGCTCAGGGAGTATTGCCTCAACGACTATTGAGTCATATCGTGAGCCCGTGACCGACGACCTGACCCGGCGCGCAGCCGTGCACGCCGCCCTCGCCGACCCCACCCGGCTGCGGCTCGTCGACCGGCTGGTGCTGGGCGACCTCGCCCCCGGCGAGCTGGCCCGGGAGCTGGGCCTGGCCAGCAACCTGCTGGCCCACCACCTCAAGGTGCTGGTCGCGGCCGGCGTGGTCCAGCGCGTCCGCTCCGAGGGGGACGCGCGGCGCAGCTACGTCCGGCTGCTTCTCGACGACCCGCTCGTCGCGCGGCTGCTGCCGGGGCCCGACGCGTGGCCGTCGCTGCCGCCGGTGGAGCGGGTCGTGTTCGTCTGCACCCAGAACTCGGCACGCTCCCACCTGGCCGCGGCGGCGTTCGAGCGCGTCAGCACCGTGCCCGTCGCCTCGGCGGGCACCCGGCCGGCGGCCCGGGTCAACCCGACCGCCGTGCAGGTGGCCGCCCGGCACGACCTGGACCTGTCCCGGCGGGTGACCGCGCACGTGGACGACGTGCTGCGGGACGGGGACCTGGTGGTGTCGGTCTGCGACGCCGTCCACGAGGAGCTGTCCTCGCCCGCCGCCGCCGGTCAGCGTCCCCAGGTCCACTGGTCCGTCGCGGACCCGGTCCGGGACGGGGCCGAGCAGGCCTTCGAGACCGCCCTCACCCAGATCACCGCCCGGGTCGACCGGCTCGGGCGGGCCGTCACCTCGTCCCAGGAGGACAGACCATGACCGCAGGCAGCACCACGGAACCCGTCGACCGGCCCCGGCTGGCCGACCTGGCCCTCACCCTCGACCAGCAGGTCGCGCTGCGGACGGCCGCGAGCCGGCTGGCCGTCGACTTCGCCGGCGTCTTCGGCGCCGAGACCATCGAGAAGTTCCTCGTCACGTCCTACGACCAGTTCGCCGGTGACGCCACCGTCGTCCGGTTCCTGCCGCTCATGGCCGAGCGCTTCGCCCGGCAGCGGCTGCACGCCCTGGCCCGGGTCGAGGGCCTGCACGACGACGGCCTGCCCACGGTGCTGTTCCTGTGCGTGCACAACGCGGGTCGCTCGCAGATGGCCCTGGGGTTCTTCCAGCACCTGGCCGGTGACCGCGCCGTGGCCTGGTCCGGCGGCTCGGAGCCCACCAGCCGGGTCAACCCCGCGGCGGTCGAGGCCATGCGCGAGCGCGGCATCGACATCTCGGGCGAGTTCCCCAAGCCGTGGACCGATGAGACGGTGCGGGCCGCCGACGTGGTGGTGTCGATGGGGTGCGGGGACGCCTGCCCGATCTTCCCGGGCAAGCGCTACACCGACTGGGTGCTGGACGACCCGGCGGGCCAGGGGGTCGAGGCCGTCCGGCCGATCCGGGACGAGATCGAGCGCCGCGTCAGGGGGCTGCTGTCGGAGCTGGCGGTGGAGGTGCGCGGCTGAACGGGGCCTGAGCCCTTCCTGCTGCCAGGCTGGGCCCGTGCAGCCAGGCAGCCGGACCGGTCCCCTGCGTCGCGGCGTGGACGCCGCCGACCGCGCCCGGGTCGCCGCCGTGCTGGGGGTCGAGGTCGGCGACGAGGACGCCCGGGCGGTGCTCGATCCGCGGGGGACGATGTTCCAGCGGCTGGAGTGGCAGGGCGACTCCGCGCTGGACGCCGTGGTCGCGGTCCACCGCTGGGACCGCCCCGCCTGCTGCGTCGACCTCGTCACGGCGGACCTGGTGTCCGACGCCGCGCTGGCCGTCTCGGCCGCGACGGCCGGCCTGCCCGCCCTGCTGGACTGGGACACCGGACCGGCGCGGCTGGCCGACTGCGTCGAGGCCTGCGTCGGAGCCGGGTGGCACGTCGACGTCGCCGCGGCCGCCGTCGTCGCCGGGCGGCTGGTGCACGACGCGGTGGCGGTCGACGACGTCGAGGCGCGCCCGGGCACGGCGGACCTGGGTGACTCGCTGCTCTGCGACGCCCTGACGGCCCCGGCCCACGTCGGCGCGGCCGTGATGGAGGCCGCGGCGGCCGACCACCTCATGGCCCGGCCCGACCTGGCCGGGGCGGACGAGGGGCGGTTGAGCACCGTCCGGGCGGGGCTGCTCGACGGCAGCCGGGTCGTACCGGTGGCCGCCGACCTGGGGTGGCTGCCGGGGTGCGGCGGGCACCCTCACCACCTGCTCGACCACGTGCAGGCCCGGATCGGTCTGGTGGCGCTGGTGCGGGGGCTGGCTGCCGGCCTGCTGGAGGCGGGACGGCTCTGGTGAGCCGCCGGTCCGGGGGTTGTGTCCGGGGCTGCTCGTAGGTTCGTGCACATGTTCGACGAGGTGTCTCCCGCAGAGGTCGTGGCCGTCCTGGCCGAGACCGACTGCGCCGAGGTGTCCACGCGGGCCCTGGTGCGGGTGATGGCCGATGCGGCCGCGGTCGCGGCGTGGGCGGAGTCAACGGTGCTCGCGGCGGTCGCGGAGCTGCGCGACCGCCGGCAGCAGGAGCACCAGCAGCTGTGCGACGAGCTCGGCCCGCACGGGCGCGACTCCCGGGCCGCGGACGCCGCCGAGGTGGACCGGTTCTGCGCCGTCGAGGTCGCGACCGTCCTGCGGCTCTCGCAACGGGCCGCCGGTGACCGCGTCGCCCTCGCCGACGACCTGTGCCGGCGGCTGCCCGCCACCATGCGCGAGCTGGGGGCCGGGCGGCTGGGCCTCGCGCAGGCCCGCAGCATCCGGGACGCCGTGTCGGTGCTGGACGACCCCGCGGTGCGGGCGGTCGAGGAACGGGTGCTGCCGGAGGCGGGGTCCAGCACCCCCGGCCAGCTGGCGGCCCGGACGCGCCGCGTGGTCGACGGGCTGCAGCCGCGCGCGGCGGCGGCGCGCTGCGTCGAGGCCCGGGAGCGTCGACGGGTGGAGACCTGGGGCCTGGACGACGGGGTCGCGGCGCTGCGGGTCACCGGCCCGGCCGAGACCGTGGCCGGCGCCTGGGCTCGGGTGGACGCCCTGGCCCGGCACGCCCAGGACGGCGCCCGGTCGGCGTTGCGCGCCCTGGAGGCGCAGGAGGGGGTGGCGG
This sequence comes from Jannaschia sp. R86511, assembly GCF_042466345.1. NCBI lineage: Bacteria > Pseudomonadati > Pseudomonadota > Alphaproteobacteria > Rhodobacterales > Roseobacteraceae > Jannaschia > Jannaschia sp. R86511. Next base: position 4,175,040 of record NZ_JAXHCD010000001.1, on the reverse strand, counting down.
CCCAGGGTGACGAGGACTCGGGCGTCCCGACGCTCGACCAGCTGCGCGCGGACACGGTGCTGCGCCTGCTGGCCGGCAGCCACGACCTGACCGAGCAGCCCAGTCCCCACGTGTCGGTGGGGGTCGACGTGCTCGTGCCGCTGGGGTCCCTGGCGGGGGCCGACGACGCGCCGGCGGAGCTGTCGGGCCACGGACCGTTGCCGGCGGCCGTGGCCAGGGCGCTGGCCGTGGGCGCGGCTTCCTGGCGCTGCGTGCCGACCGCCCCGGACGGGACCGTGGCCGTCCCGTGCGGAGCCGACCCGCCGTGGGCGGGACCACCGCCCGGGAGCCCGACCGGGACCGGTCCACCTGACCGCGGTCGGCGGGGGCAGGGTCCGTCCGAGGGGACGGCTCCGGCCAGCTCAGGCGCACACGCAGGCTCAGACGCGTCGGCAGGGCCCGGCGGGTCTGTCGGGCACCAGCACGGCGCGACGCTCTACCGGCCCGGTGCCGAGCTGACCCGTGCCATCCAGGCCCGGGACGTCACCTGCCGGTTCCCGGGTTGCCGACGCGCGGTGCGGGGCTGCGACATCGACCACACGGTGCCGCACCCCGACGGGCCGACGGCCGGATGCAACCTGGCCTGCCTGTGCCGGCTGCACCACCGGGTCAAGCACCGGGCGGGCTGGCACCTCGAGCAGCTCGGCGACGGGGTGCTGCGGTGGACGTCGCCGTCGGGCCTGGTCCGCCTGACGAGGCCACCGGCGCTGGGCGTCCCACCCTCACCGGTCGGGCGGGTCGGGCGGGTCGGGCGGGTCGAGCCGGTCGGATCGGTCGGGTCGGTCGAGCCGGCCGGGGCATCTGCGGCCGCTGGGGCTGCGGAGCCGGGAGCCCGCTCGGACGAGGACGACGAACCGCCCTGGCTGCGTCGCGCCGGCTGAGCGACACGGTCCGCCCGGGTCGGCTCGTGCGTCGGCTCAGCGCACCTCGACGAACCAGGCGTTCTCGAACGGCGCCAGCAGGTCACCGTGACCGGCCGCGGAGCCGCTGGCGTCGGCCCCGCCGTCGATCCGGGCCCAGGTCCCCTCGGGCAGGTCGAGCGGCACCGGCTCCGCCGACACGTTCACCGCGACCGCGGCCCGGCACCCGCCGGCGGGCACGCGCTCGACCACGACCAGCGCGGGGTGCTCGCCGTGCACGACCTGCCCGGCATCCGGTGAGAACGCGGCGTGCTCGCGACGGACCTGGAGCATCGCGCTGATCCCCGCGAGCGCGGTCGACTCCCGCGAACCGGGCGTGGCCAGCCGGGCGTCGAGGTCCGTGGCGTCCCAACGCCGTCGGTTGAGGTCGCGGCCGTGGCCGGTGGCGGCGAACGTCTCGGTGTCGTTCGCCGCGGCGACCAGCGAGTTCAGGTACAGCAGCGGCACCCCGCGCAGGGCCAGGGCGAGCGCGTGGCTCGACAGGTGCCGCCGCATCGCCTGCTCCTCGTCGTGACCGGCGGCCATCACGTCGGCCCAGCTGACCGCCAGCTCGTAGGGGTGCCGGCTGCCGTCGGCGGCGGTGCGCTCGTTGACCACGCCGCCCGCGGCCCGGGTGACGGCCACCAGCTCGGCCAGGTCCTCCGGTGCGAGCAGGCGCTCGACCGCCCGGACCCCGATGCCGTCGTGGCTGGCCAGGAAGTTCAGGTACGTCCGTCCCGGCCCGGCGAACCACAGCGACCCGGCCCACTCCTTCAGGGCCGTCGCGTCCCCCGACACGAAGGCGTGCAGCGTGAGCGGCGGCAGCGCGAACTGGTAGACCGCCTGCGCCTCGCGCTCGCCGCCGAGACCCAGGTAGGCGATGTTCTCCTGGTGGGGGACGTTGGTCTCCGTCACCAGGGACAGCCCGGGGTCGACCGCGTCCAGGCAGGCCCGCATCAGCTGGACCAGGTGGTGGGCGCCCGGCAGGTTGAGCGACGTGGCGCCCGGGTCCTTCCAGGCGAACCCGATGGCATCCAGCCGGATCGCCCGCGCCCCCAGGGCCACGTAGTCCAGCAGCACCCTCACCATGGCCAGCAGGACCTGGGGGCGGCGGTAGTCCAGGTCGACCTGGTCGGCGGAGAAGGTCGTCCACACGCCCACCTGCGAGCCGTCGGCCCGGGTGAACCCGGTGCGCAGGGGGCTGGTCCGCGGCCGCGTGACGCGGCTGGTGTCGGTCGCCGCGTCCAGCGTCGCGAAGAAGCCGTCCAGGGCGGGGTCGCAGTCCAGCCAGCGCCGGAACCAGGTCCCCTGGGCCGAGACGTGGTTCACCACGGCGTCCGCCATCCAGGTCCCGCCGGAGGCGAGCCGACGCAGGTCCTCCGCGGTGCCGTAGGCCGGGTCCACCACGTCGTAGTCCATGACCGCGAACCCCCCGTCGGAGCTCGACGGGTGCAACGGCAGGGTGTGCACGCCCGAGACGGCCGGGGACAGGTGCGCGTCGACGAGATCGGCCAGGGACCCCAGCGGCGTCCTGGCCCCGGAGTCGTCGCGGACGTGGTCGGGGTAGGCGATCAGCCAGGCGTCGTTCTCGTCCAGGGGCCGGGTGGGGACCTGGCGGGGGCCGACCGCGGCCAGCAACCGGTCCAGGTCCTGCTCCAGGGCCGTCGCGGTCGCGGCGTCGTACAGCTGGTCCAGCAGGTACCGGCGTCTCGTCGCACCTCGGTCGACCGTGCGCCGTGCCCTGGACCGGGGGGTGGTGGCGGGGTGGGGCGCTGGTGCGGTCATCGTGCGGACGCGTCCCGACGTGGGGGTAGGAGGTGACGCCGTCAAGGCGCCGCAGGGCAGGGGGGCGACACCCATTGGATGGTGCGCGCCGCGCGGCCGTCAAGCGACCATCCGGGTGCCGGACGTGGCGGGGGCGGTCACGCAGCGGGACGGCACCGGTGCTCGGACCCGTGCACCCGGGCTCACGACGGCACGGATCGGGAGGCTCCGGGGAGGCGGCCGGGGATAGCGTCGTCGTCGTGCCGCAGCCTCAGCTCTCCGTCCGCTCCTCCGACACCTCGGGCGTCGGGTCCGCCCCCACCGCCGACCGGGCCCGCGTGGCCGCGGCCTGCCGGGTGATGGACGACGCCGGCGGTCCGGTGCCCGCCGTCGACCTGGCCTCGGCCGCCCACTGCTCACCCCGTCAGCTGCACCGGGCCTTCACCGCCGTGCTCCAGGTGACGCCCCTGCAGTACGGCCGGGCCGTGCGAACCGGCCGCGCCCGCGAGGTCCTGCTGCGTGCCGGCACGGTGACCGACGCGGTGTGGGAGGCCGGTTACGGCTCGGCCCGCGGCTTCTACGAGGAGGCCGGACGTCGGCTGGGCATGAGCCCGGCGGAGTTCGTGGCCGGGGCTCGGGGTCGACGGCTGCAGTGGGCCGCCGTGGACACGGTGCTGGGGGCGGTCCTGGTCGTGGTGAGCCCGGACGGCATCTGCGCGGTGCGCATCGACGCGGAGGCCACGGCGGACGACCCCGCGGGCCTGCTGGCGGAGGTCCGGGCGGAGCTCCCGCACGCCGAGCTGGTCCGCGACGACCGCGGCCTGGTGCACGTCACGACGGCGGTCCAGGCCCTGGCCCGGGGGGAGCGGCCCGTGGCGGACCTGCCGCTGGACATGGCCGGCACCGCGTTCCAGGCCCGGGTGTGGCAGGCCCTGCGCGAGATCCCGGCCGGGACCACGAGCACCTACACCGAGGTCGCCCGCGCCATCGGCAGCCCGAGGTCCGTGCGCGCGGTGGCCCGGGCGTGCGCCACCAACCCCGCGGCCCTGGTCGTCCCGTGCCACCGGGTGGTCCGCTCCGACGGCAGCCTGGCGGGCTACCGCTGGGGGCTGGCGGTCAAGCAGTCCCTGCTGGAGGCCGAGCGCCGCGGGCGGTGACCTGCCCCGGCGCACCTACCCTGACCGGATGAGCGACCCCGCGGACGCCCAGGCGACGCCCGCCTCGGCCGACGGCTCGACGTCGGCCGGGGTCGCCGGGGCGACGTCGCCCGGTGCGGACCGGTCGAGGTCGTCCGGGCCCGCCGCGGCGTCGTCCGCCGGGCCGCCTCGGCGAGCGCGTCGGCGCGCGGTCCTGGCCGTCGCCGCCGTCGTGGCGCTGAACGTGGCCACCTACGCGCTGCTGGCCACGGACACGGCCCAGCGCTGGATCGCGTCGGTGGAGCAGTGGGCCTACCCCGGTTCGTTCGTGCTCGCCCTGCTCACCAACGCCACGCTGGCCGTCCCGGTGCCCTACAACCCCGTCGTCATCCAGCTGATGGTCGCCGTCGACCACCCCATGCTCATCGCCGTCCTGGCCGCGGCCGGCGCGTCGCTCGGCGAGTCGACCGGCTGGTGGGTCGGCAACCAGGGCCGCGGGGTGCTGCCCAGCGAGGGCCGCGCCGGGGCGTTCGTGGCCTGGCTGCAGCGGCTGAGCGCGCACCGCTGGCCGGCGTTCTGGGGGCTGGTCCTGTTCAGCGCCGTCCCCAACCCGGCCTTCGACGTCGCCGGTCTCGTCGCCGGTGCGGCCAAGGTCCCCTACCTCGTGTTCCTGGGGGCGGCGTTCCTGGGCCGGCTGGCCCGCTTCAGCCTGTTCGCGCTGTTCGGGGCCGCCCTGCTCGACCTCTGGCCCTTCTGACGGCCCCGCCGTCCCACCGCCCCCCGTCCCGCCCCGGGCCGCCCCGTCCGACCCCGTCCCGCCCCGGACGACCTGCCGTCGCCCGCCCCGTGCGCAACGATGAGCCGATGCCCCCCGACATCCGCCTGCCCACCCGGCACGAGACGGTCACCGGGGCCGAACGCGTCCTGGCCGTCGTGCGCCAGCAGTGGACGCTCCTGCTGCTGCTCGTCGTGGGCGGTGGCGTGTTCGCCGCCGCGGTCGCGGCCAGCGCCGAGGTCTACGAGAACGTGCAGGAGTCCGACGACCTGGCCGGGCTCGACCAGCCCGTGCTGGACGCCATGGTGCAGGCGCGCTCGCCGGGGCTCGACCAGCTGGTCACGGCCTACACCGACCTGGGCGGCGTGGTCTGGGCCCCGGTCGCCACCGCGCTGCTGGTCGCCGGCCTCGCGCTGCTGTGGCGGTCCTGGACCCCCGTCGTCCTCATGGTCGTGGCGACGGCGGGGTCGCTGGCGATGACGTCGGTCGGCAAGGTCGTCATCGGTCGCGAGCGGCCACCGACCGAGCTCGCCGTGCCCCCGTACGAGACGTCCGCCGCGTTCCCAAGCGGGCACGCGCTGAACGCCGTCGTCATCGCCGGGGTCGTGGCCTACCTGCTCGTCCTGCGGACCAGCTCGGTCGGCCTGGGGCTGCTGGCCGTGACCGCAGCCGTCGCCCACGCCGTCCTGATGGGCCTGTCCCGGGTGTACCTGGGCCACCACTGGCTCACCGACGTCGTCGTGGCGTGGTTCCTCGGCGCCGCGTGGCTCGCCCTGGTGATCGTGGTCCACCAGCTCGTGCTCCGAAGGCTCGCGCACCGGTCCCGGCGAAGGGAGGCGGTCCTCGATGGCGGCTGAGCCGACGACCGCCTCGACCCGGGACGGCGCCGTCCCGGGTCCCTACGGGCGGCTGCGTGGCCGCCGGGCCCGGTGGACCGGGGTGGTGGTCCTGGGGCTGGTGTTCCTGCCCAGCCTGGTCGCCAGCCTCGTCCTGTTCTGGATGGAGTCGACCAACAGCGGTCTGATCGCCTACGACCAGGGTCTGCTGGACCGTGTCGCCGCCACCCGCACCCCGCTGGCCGACGACGTGATCACCGTCTACAGCGACCTGGGCGACCCGGCCCCCGCCATCGTGGCGACCGGCTTGGCCGTGGCCGGCCTGGGCCTGCTCTGGCGCTCCTGGACCCCCGTCGTCCTCATGCTGCTGGGCGGGGCGGGCTCCCTGGCCATGTCCATGTCCACCAAGGCCTACGCGGACCGGGTGCGCCCGCCGGTCGACCTGGCCGTCACGCCCATGGAGCCGTCCTGGTCGTTCCCGAGCGGCCACGCGCTCAACGCCACGATCATCGCGGGCGTGCTGGCCTACCTGGTCATCAGCCGGAGCCGGTCCTGGCGCGTGGCCGCCGTCGCGGTGCCACTGGCGGTGCTGCACCTCGTGCTGATGGGGGCGTCCCGGGTCTACCTCGGGGCGCACTGGCCGACCGACGTCGTGGTGGGCTGGACCATGGCCCTGGCCTGGCTCAGCCTGGTCCTGGCCGTGCACCAGCTGCTGCTGCGACGGTTCGAGCGTCGTGCCGCCACCGACCTGACCGGTGACGGCGACGACCCCTCAGCCACGGCGGCTACCGTGGCGCCGTGATCCCCCTGGTCTCCGGCGTCCCGGCCGGCATCCCCTACGTCCCCTTCCCGACCATCGAGATCGGGCCCCTGACGATCCAGGTGTTCGGCCTGTGCGTGGCCGCCGGGGTGCTGCTGGGCGGCTGGGTCACGGCGCGGCGCAACGCCCGGCTCGGCATCTCGACCGACGACACCGAGAAGATCGTCATCGCGCTCGTGCTGGCCGGCGTGGTGGGCGCCCGGCTGCTGTGGGTGCTGACCAACCTCGACCAGATCGAGGGCCCGATCGACGTGGTCGCCGTGTGGGACGGCGGCCTGCAGTTCTCCGGCGGGTTCGTCCTGGCGCTGCTGATCGCGCCGTACCTGGTGCGCAACCTGTCCCGCGAGCAGCGCTGGCACATGATCGACGGCGCCGCGATCGGCCTCGCCATCGGCCTGATGTTCGGGCGGATCGGCTGCTACGCCGTCGGTGAGCACCTGGGCGGCACGACGACGTTCCCGCTGGGCATCACCTACCGGGGCACGCCGGGGGACACCGTCGAGGGCCCGCTGGTGGTGGGCGAGACCTACTGGGCGCTGCCGGTCATCGAGTTCCTCTACGTCGGGGTGATCCTCGCCGTGCTGCTGCTCGCGGACCGCAAGGGTCGCTACGGCGCCGGCACCCTGGCCGGCATCTTCTGCGTCGGCTACGCCGTCAGCCGGTTCGCCTCGGACTTCCTGCGGACCTACGACGACACCGTCTACGGCTTCACCGGCGCCCAGTACATGTGCATCGTGCTGCTGCCGGTCGGGCTGTGGTTCCTGCTGTCCGCCCGCCGGCGGGAGAGCCCGTCGGTCTACCAGGACCGGCTCGCGGCCCAGCGTGCGGTCGAGTCGGCCTCGGACGAGGACGCCGACCCCGCGCGCCCCGGCGACAAGGCCACGACTGCCACCGACGCCACGACCGCCACCGACGCCACGGACGTGACGGCGACGACCGGCGCGACCGAGGACCGCACGTCCGGCGAGGACGCCCCGGCCGGGGTCGAGGGCGCGAGCACCCCCACCGACGCCCCCCGTACGGCGCGCGACGACTGACGGCGCGGGGACCGGGAGCGTGGCGCAGCAGGACATCACCTTCACCGGCGTCCACGGCGGGCGCCTGGTCGGGGTGCTCGACGTGCCCGACGGCCCGGTGCGGGCGTGGGCGGTGTTCGCGCACTGCTTCACCTGCAGCAAGGACTCCCACGCGGCGTCCCGGATCTCCAAGGCCCTCGCCGCGCGTGGCGTCGGCGTCCTGCGCTACGACTTCACGGGCCTCGGCGAGTCCGGTGGCGACTTCGCCGACGCGACGTTCACCTCCGACGTGGCCAACCTGGTCGCGGCCGCAGACCACCTGCGCGGGCAGGGTCGGGCCCCGACGCTGCTGCTCGGTCACTCCCTGGGCGGGGCCGCCGTCGTGGCCGCGGCCGGGAGCATCCCCGAGGTGGCTGCCGTGGTCACGGTCAACGCGCCCGCCCACCCGTCCCACGCCGCGCACCTGCTGGCCGAGGTCACCGACGAGCTGGCCGCCGCCGGCCAGGCCTGCGTCCGGATCGGCGGCCGGTCGTTCACGGTGCGTCAGGCCCTGCTCGACGACCTCGACTCCCAGGACCACCGGGACCGGCTCGCCACGCTGGACGCGGCGCTGCTGGTGATGCACGCGCCGGGCGACGAGGTGGTCGGGGTCGACAACGCCCGCGAGATGTTCGACCAGGCCCGCCACCCCAAGTCCTTCGTCACCCTCGACGGCGCCGACCACCTGCTGAGCCGACGCGAGGACTCCACCTACGTGGCCGAGGTCGTCCTGGCCTGGGTGTCCCGCTACCTGCCGCCGGCGGACGAGGCCGCGGCGGACGGGCAGGCGGCGGACGAGGCCGCGGCGGACGGGCAGGCGGCGGGCGAGGCCGCGGCGGAGGACGCCGGCGTCGTCGTGGTCACGGAGACCGGCCAGGGCCCCTTCACCCAGCAGGTCACCGCCGGTCGGCACCGCTGGGTCGCCGACGAGCCGCCGGACGTCGAGGGCGGCCTGGACACCGGCCCGACGCCGTACGACCACCTGCTGGCCGGGTTGGGCGCCTGCACGGCCATGACGCTGCGGATGTACGCCCGCCGCAAGGACATCCCGCTGGAGCGGGTCAGCGTGCGGCTGCACCAGGAGCAGGTCCACGCCGTCGACCTGAGCGCCGTCGTCGACGGCGGCGAGGACTGCATGCGCCGGTTCACCCGCGAGATCACCCTCGTCGGCGACCTGAGCGAGGCCCAGCGCAAGGCGCTGCTGCGCATCGCGGACCGCTGCCCGGTGCACCGCACGCTCGAGGGCGGCGTCCGGGTCGTCACCACCCTGGCGGGTGCGACGACCTGACCACCGCCCTCGGGCGTCGTGCTGGTCGTGCCGGTCGGCTGGGTCAGCCGATCAGGCCCTCGGACTCCAGCCAGTCACGGGCCACGGAGTCCGGCGTCTCGCCGCCGTCGTCGACCCGGCCGTTGAGCTCGGTGATGGCGTCGTTGGTCAGCGCCTCGGAGATCGGGGCGAGCACGTCGGCGATCTCCGGGTTGGCCTCGAGGGCGTCGACCCGCACGTTCGGGGCGGGGTTGTAGTTCGGGAAGAACGCGAGGTCGTCCTCGAGCGTCACCAGGTCGAGCGTCGCGATGCGGCCGTCGGTGGTGAACACCTCGCCGAACTGGCACTCCTGCCCGGCGGTCGCCTCGTAGATGGCGCCGGTGGCGAGCTCGCTGACCTGCTCGGACGCGAAGCTGGTGCCGTAGGTCTCGGCCAGGCCGGGCAGGCCGTCGTTGCGGACCGCGAACTCCGACTCCACGCAGATGCCGATGTCCTCGCCGGCCTCGTTGGCCTCGGCCAGCTGGCTGATCGTCGTGATGCCGGTCTCGTCGATGGTCGCCTGGTTGGCGGCGAGGGCGTAGGTGTTGTTGAACGGCGCGTACGGCTCGAGCCACCGGATGTCGTTCTCGGCGAGGTCCGCCTCGGCGACGACGTCGAACTGCTCCTGGGGGTCCTGCACCGGGTCGGCGTTGCCGAGGTGGGTGATCCAGCCGGTGCCGGTGTACTCCCAGTACAGGTCGATCTCGCCGGCCAGGAGCGCCTCGCGGGCGGCCACCGTGCCCTGCAGGTTGCAGCTGTTGTCGGCCGGGATGTCGGCCTCCTCCAGGGCGATGACCGTCATCTCGCACAGCACCAGCTGCTCGGTGAAGTCCTTGCCGCCCACCACGACGGCGTCGGAACCACCGCAGCCGCTGAGGCCGAGGGCGGCAGCGGTGGCGACCGCTGCTCCGGTGGTGATGGTTGTCCTGTTCACGTCGAGCTCACTTCCGTCTCGGGTTCGGTGCAGGGCAGTGCAGGGGTGGTGCACGTGTGGTGCAGGGGTGGTGCGGCCGGGGTCAGACGCCCCGGGGGCGGAGGACGCGCTGCGCGACGGCGGACAGCCAGTCGACGGTGAGCGCGAGGGAGGCGACCAGCAGGGCGCCGACGAGGGTGACGTCCCCGCGGGCCAGCTTCTGGCCGGTGTCGATGAGGTAGCCGAGGCCGCCGGCGTTGATGAACGCGCCGAACACGGCCGCCCCGACGGCGAGCACGAGCGACACCCGGATTCCGGTGAGGATCACGGGCACCGCCAGCGGCAGCTCGACCTTGAGCAAGGTCTGCAGGTTCGACATGCCCATGCCCCGGCTGGCCTCGACGAGGCTGCGGTCGACCTGCTCGAGGCCCACCAGCACGTTGCGCAGCACGGGCAGGACGGCGGCGATCACGATCGCCGTCACCGCGGTCCGCACCCCGAAGCCCATGAACGTGGGCAGCAGGAACATCACGCCGAGCGGGGGCAGGGCCTGCGCGAAGGTGAGGAACGAGACGAGGCCGCCGCGGACCCGCCCGAAGGCCGGACGCGAGAACAGGACCCCGAGCGGGACGGCGATGAGGATGATGAGCGCCACGGCCCGTACCGACATGTCCAGGTGCTGCGTGACCCGGCGCAGCACCTCGTCGGTGGCCAGCGCCCGGGCCTCGATCTCGTCCAGGTCGCCGTTCATGACCAGGACCGCGACCACGGCCGCCGTGACGGCGACGACGGGGGAGATGACGAGCTCCAGCGCGGACCGGATGCCGGTCCGGCGGGCGGCCCGCGCGTCCTCGGCCGCGGCGGCGTCGTGGCGCTCGGCCGTCGCGGCCTCGCTCTCGGCCCCCTTGGCGGTGGGACCGGCGGGGGGCGGGGTGTCCAGGCTCATGCGCCCGCCGCGGCGTCGGCCGCCGCCGTGCCCGCGGACCCGGTCGGGACGACCTCGTCGCGCTCGTTGACCAGGTCCTCCCAGCGCAGCGCCCCGACCAGGCGTCGGGCGCCGTCCACCACGGCCACGACGGGGACGTGGTGGGTGAGCATCTCGTCGACCGCGGTGTGCAGGCTGGCGTCCTTGTCGACGTAGATCAGGGGGATGTCGCGGCCCTCGTGGCCCGGCACCGACGCCCAGCGCCGGGGCTTGCCGCCGCCGTCTACCTCGGCGACCAGGTCGCCGCGCGAGACGCGCCCCGCCCCGGCCTTGAGCACGTCGCGCAGCGGCATGTCGTCCAGGGTCACCAGGGCCAGCCGGCGAACCGCGGCACCGCCGCCGACGAACTCGGCGACGAAGTCGTCGGCGGGCTCGCTGAGGACCTTCGACGGCACGTCCAGCTGGTGCAGCCGGCCGCCCTGGCCGAACACGGCGATCCGGTCGCCCAGCTTGACCGCCTCGGTCAGGTCGTGGGTGACGAAGCAGATGGTCTTCTTGACCTGCTCCTGCAGGGCGAGGAACTCGTCCTGCAACCGGTCCCGCGTGACGGGGTCGATGGCGCCGAACGGCTCGTCCATGAGCATGACGGCAGGGTCGGCGGCCAGGCCGCGGGCGACCCCGATGCGCTGCTGCTGCCCGCCGGACAGCTCCTTGGGGTAGCGGTCGCGGTAGTCCTTGGGCTCCAGGCCGACCAGGGCCAGCAGCTCGTCGACGCGGGCCGCGGTGCGCTTCTTGTCCCAGCCGAGCATCTTGGGCACCGTCGCGATGTTGGCGCCGATGGTCCAGTGCGGGAACAGCCCGACCTGCTGGATGACGTAGCCGATGGTCCGGCGCAGCTTGTCGACGTCGACGTCGGTGACGTCCTCGCCGTTGATGACGATGCGGCCGCTGGACGGCTCGATCAGGCGGTTCATCATCTTCAGCGACGTCGTCTTGCCGCAGCCGGACGGGCCGATGAGCATGACGATCTCGCCCTCGGGCACCTGCAGGTCCAGCGCATTGACGGCGGGCTCGGCCTGGCCGGCGAAGCGCTTGGTGACCTGCTGCAGCTCGATCATCGGGCGGGCGGTGGTGGTGAGGCTCTCAGGCACGGATCCCCCTCGGGACGGTCAGGCGTTGGACGACGGAGAAGGCGGCCTCGAGGACCAGGGCGACCACGACCGTGCCGGCGATGCCGACGATGACGCTGGCCAGCGCGTTGGTGCCGCCGAAGCGGCTGATGCCGGAGAACAGCAGCTCGCCGAACCCGCCGGCCTGGACGTAGGCCGCGGCGACCGCGATCGAGGTCAGCACCGTGGTGGTGGTCCGGATGCCGCCGAGGATGACCGGCCAGGCCAGCGGCAGCTTGGTCCGCAGCACCCGTTGCGGGGCGCTCAAGCCCATGCCGCGGGCCGACTCCAGGACGTTGCGGTCGACCTGACCGAGGCCGGTCACCGCGTTGACGAAGATCGGGTACACGGCGTAGACGGTCAGGCCGATGTAGGCGGCGGTCGCCCCCAGCCCCACGAGCGGGATCAGCAGGACGAACAGCGCCAGCGACGGGATCGTGAGGCTGGTGGCGGACACCGTCGTCACCACCTCCCGGGCGATGGGGTTGCTCTCGACGAGCAGAGCCAGGCCGACCGCGATGACCGTGGCGATGACGATCGGCACCATGACGAGCTGCACGTGCTGGAGGAACAGCTCGAACAGGTCCTCGTAGCGGGAGGAGAGGAAGCCGGGCAGGTCGCTCACGACGCCACCTCCTGGCGCCCGGAGGCGTCCGCCGGGACCCCGGCCGCGGCCGGCCGGTCGCGACCGCGCGTGCGCTCGCTCCACGAGGTCCGCGGCCCGCCGAGCCGTTCGGCGAACGTGGTCGCGGCGGCCTGCAGGGCGCGGGTGAGCACGTCGGCGTTGTCGGCCAGGCGCTCGGTGGGACCCGCGCATGAGACCGCGGCGATCACGGAGCCGTCGGCGCCCCGGACGGGCACGGCGTAGGCGGACAGGCTGCGGTCGATCTCCTCGTCGGCGCGGGCGTAGCCGAGGGTGTCGATCTCGCGGACCCGGCGCAGCACCTCGGCGGCGTCGTCGGGGGCCGCCGGACCACCGCCGGCCGAGCCGTAGCGGCCGTGCAGGGCCAGCACGTCGGCGTCGGAGGAGTCCACCAGGAAGCACCGGCCCGCCGCGGTGGCCAGCAGCGGGTAGCTGAAGCCGACCCGCCCGATCGCCTGCAGCGGGGTCGCCGGGGCGGCGGTGGCGATGGTCACCACGGTGCCGCCGTCGCGGACCAGCACGTCGATGCGCTCGCGCAGGCCGGCGCTCAGCTCGTCGACGACCGAGCGGGCGTGCTCGGTGAGGACGCCGTCGTGGGCGCGTGCGGCGATGGTGAACAGCCGCGGCCCGACCCGGTAGCCCAGCCCGACTGGGTCCCGGCGGAGCAGCCCGGCCTCGGCCAGCACCCGCAGCTGGCGGGAGACCACCGACTTCTCGCGGCCCAGGGCGCGGGCGACCTCGACCACCCCGGGGGCGGTGCGCTCGGCGCAGCCGGCCACGAAGGTCAGCACGTCGACCGCGCGGGCGATCGTGTGCCCCGGGTCGCGGCCGGCGGCCGGCTCGGTGTCCTCGGGCGTCATCGGTCTCCTGGTGGTCTCGGGGGCTCCCGGCGGACGACGCCGGGCAGGGCAGGTCCGGGTGGACGGCAGGCCCAGCGGTGGCCACGGCCGGGCCCCAGGGCTGCCCAGGCAGCACGGACCTGCCGGGTGCGATGCGTTCTGCGCAACCGTGGTTGGCGGGATTGCATCGAGAGTAAGCCGGGCTGCGGGGTCGGCGTCCAGTCAGACCCTGCTGGACCGGTGATCGTGACCTGATCGTGGCCTTGATCGTCCGATCTGCTACGCAGCGCGACCTGATGTCACTCCGGGTACACCAAAGGGCGGGGTCGCGGTCCCGCGCTCGGTGCGCGGCGGACGGCGGACCCCGCCCTTCGGGGACGGTCGAGCCGGGGTGGGATCCCGGCGGCGGGTCAGTGGGTGGTCGAGTACCCGGCCTCGCGGGCCCGGACCACCGAGCGGTTGATCTCGCGCTCGGCCTGCTCCCGGCCGGCCCAGTGGGCGCCCTCGACGCTCTTGCCGGGCTCGAGGTCCTTGTAGGTCTCGAAGAAGTGCTGGATCTCCAGGCGGTGGAAGTCCGCGACGTCGGTCAGCTCGCGGATGTGGGCCATTCGGACGTCGTTGGCGGACACGCAGAGCACCTTGTCGTCGCCGCCGGCCTCGTCGCGCATCCGGAACATGCCGATGGCGCGGCAGGCGATCAGGCAGCCGGGGAAGGTCGGCTCGTCCAGCAGGACCAGCGCGTCCAGCGGGTCGCCGTCCTCACCCAGGGTGCCCTCGATGTAGCCGTAGTCGGCCGGGTAGCGCGTGGCGGTGAACAGCATGCGGTCCAACCGGATCCGGCCCGTCGCGTGGTCCACCTCGTACTTGTTGCGCTGCCCCTTGGGCACCTCGACGGTGACGTCGAACTCCATGTGCGCACTGACCCTCTCTGTTCGCCTCACGTACCGGTGCCTGACGTGGTCGTATCGTCGACCTGCGGGCCGCCGGGACGGACCCTGACCCCGGACGACGGGGACGGGCCCGCCCATCATGGCGCAGCCGGGGGGAGGACGGAGCATGGCCGGCAGGCTCGGGCGGGCAGGTGTGTCCATCGTCACGGCCGGGGCGGTCCTGCTGACCGGGGTCACGGGATACGTCTGGGCCGACGCCGCCGACCTGGTCCCGGGGCCGCTCACGGCCGAGCCCCCGCCGCCGCCACCGGCCCCGCCGGAGCCGGAGCCGGTCGTCGCGGCTCCGCCGGTCTCGGCCGTCGGGCCCGCCGGCGACGTCCTCGACGTGGCGACCGACGCCGCCGCCCTGCCCCCGCCGGACGTGGACGCCCTGGTGGCGGTGCTCGCCCCGCTGCTCGGCGACGAGGCACTGGGGGCCGCGCCCACGCTGAGCGTGCGCGACCTGGCCACCGGCCAGGAGGTCCTGACCCGCGACTCCGGGGTGGCCGTGGAGCCCGCCTCCACCGCCAAGCTCGTGACGGCCGCGGCGGCGCTGCACGTGCTGGGGGCCGGGCACCGGGCGACGACGGCCGTGGGCTGGGTCCCCGCGGACGCCTCGCCGGACGGGGTCCCCGACCTGGTGCTGGTCGGTGGCGGGGACCTGCTGCTGGCGGCGGGCGAGGGGGACCCGGACGCCACGGTCGGACGGGTCGGGCTGCTCGACCTGGCCCGGTCCGCGGTGCTGGCCGCCACCGAGGGGACCGAGCCGCTGCTGCCGCCCGGCGCGGCCCGCATCGACGTCGTGGTCGACGACTCCCTGCTCGGCGGGGCCCAGCAGCTGCCCCGGGGTGAGGTCGACGCCCTGTTCGCGGCCGCCCCCGCCTCGTTGGCCCTGGACGCCGGTGACCTGGGGCAGGGGCGCGCCCGGGACGCGGCCCCCGCCGCCACGGCCGGGTCGGCGTTCGCGACCGCGACCCGCACCGCGCTGGCCGAGGTGCTGGGGGCGGCGGCCCCCGACCTCGGCGCGGTCCGGGTGAGCGCGGCGCCCGTGCCCGTGCCGACCGTCCTGGCCCAGGAGCGGGCCGCGCCGACGGCGGACGTCGTGGCCCACCTGCTGGCCAGCAGCGACAACACGGTGGCCGACGGCGTGGCCGGCCTGGTCGCGGCGGCGCGCGACCGCCCCACCGGCCTGGCCTCGGCGGCGCAGGTCGTCGCCGAGGTCGTCGAGCAGGACCTCGGGGTCGACCTGGGGCCGACGGCGCTGGTGGACGGCAGCGGCCTGGGGGAGGGCAGCGTGGCCACGGCCGCCGGGCTCACCGACCTGCTGGCCGCGGCCGCGGCCCGCCCCGCCGGGGACGACGTGTCGCTGCTGCCGGGCCTGCTGCCCGTGGCCGGGCTGGACGGGACCCTGTCCCGACGGTTCACCGGCGCCGAGGGCAGCGCCCCGGGGCGCGGCGTGGTGCGGGCCAAGACCGGCACGCTGACCGGGACGACGGCCCTGGCGGGGGTGACGACGACGGCGTCCGGACGGGGGGTCGCCTTCGCCCTGCTGTCGGACCAGGTGCCGCCCGACGGCACACCGGCGGGGCGGGTCGCGGCCGACCGGGTGGCCGCCGCGATCGCCGCCTGCTGCTGAGGCTTAGGCTCGTCCCATGCCCGCCGCCACCGCCACCGTCGTCGACTGGGCCGCGGCCGGCGCCGCCGCGGGCGCCCTGGCGCCTCCCGGCCCGCCGATGACCAGGGTCGAGATCGACGAGCTGGTGGCCGAGCTGCGTGAGTGCGCCGCGCTCGCGGTCGACCCGGTCGCCGAGACCGCCGAGCTCGAGGCCGGTGACGACGCCGGTGAGGTGCTCGTGGTGGACCGCGCCGGCTGGGCCCGGGCCAACGCGGCCTCGTTCGGCCACCTGATGGACCCGGTCATCGCCTCGGCGCTGGCCACCCAGCGCGAGCGGCGCGGGCAGACCCGGGCGGGCCGGATCGGCTCGCGGCTGGGGGCGGGGCCGACGCCGGCCACCGCAGTGGCGCGGGCGGTCAACGCGGCCGAGACCGGCGGCCTCCTTGCGTTCATGGCCACCAAGGTGCTCGGCCAGTACGACGTGCTCGCGCCCGAGGGCGGCCGGCTGCTGCTGGTCGCCCCCAACGTGGCCCAGGTGGAGTCCGAGATCGGGGCCGTCCCCTCGGACTTCCGGCTGTGGGTCTGCCTGCACGAGGAGACCCACCGGGCCCAGTTCGGGGCCAACCCGTGGCTGGGGGCCTGGTTCCGGGCCCAGGTCGTCGAGCTGCTCGAGGACATGCTGGCCGACCCGGGCTCGTCGCTGGAGCGGCTGCTGGAGGGGCTGGGGCGGCTGCCGGAGATCCTGCGCGCGCCCGCCCCGACCGACGACTCCCCGCCCGGCACGGCCAGCACCGGGCTCATCGACCTCGTCCAGTCGCCGGAGCAGAAGGAGCGCCTCGACGCCCTGACCGCCGTGATGTCGCTGCTGGAGGGCCACGCGGACGTGGTGATGGACGCCGTCGGGCCGTCGGTGGTGCCGAGCGTCGCCCAGATCCGGTCGCGGTTCCAGGCCCGTCGGGGCGGCACGGGTCCGCTGGACCGCGTGGTGCGGCGTCTGCTCGGTCTGGAGGCCAAGGCCGCGCAGTACCGCGACGGGGCCCGCTTCGTCCGCGAGGTGTCGGACCGGGTGGGCACCAGCGGGTTCAACGCGGTGTGGGACGGTCCGGACACGCTGCCCGCCGCCGCCGAGCTGCGCGACCCCGCGGCCTGGGTGGCGCGGGTCCACGGCTGACCCGGCGCGCACCGTGACCGGGGCGGACGCAGGGGCGGACGCCGGGGCCGGCGCAGGGGCGGACTCCGGGACCGGGGACTCCGGGACCGGGGACTCCGGGACCGAGGCCGCAGGGACCTCGGCTGCGGTGCGCGAGGTCCAGCTCGCCGTCCGTGCCGCCCTGCTCGACCTGGGCCTGCTGCGGGCCCCGGGGCTGATCGGTGGGGTGGGCGAGGTCGGCCGGGTCGGTGGGCCCGGCACGGTCGGTGGCGACGCCCAGGTCGGTCGGGCCGGTGGCCCGGGGTGCGTGGTCGTCGGCCTCAGCGGCGGCTCCGACTCGCTGGCCCTGCTGGCGGCCACCGTGCACGTCGCCGTGCCGACCCGGCTGCGGGTGCACGCCGTGGTCGTCGACCACGGCTGGCGCGCGGGCAGCGCCGCGGTGGCGGCCCGGGTCGCCCGGGGGGCCCGTGAGCTGGGCGCCGACCACGTGCGGGTGGTGCGGGTGCAGGCGGCCCGCGCCCCCGGCGGTGGTTGGGTCGGCGGGCCGGAGGACGCCGCGCGCACCGCCCGGCACGCCGCCCTGGTCGGGGCGGCCGAGCGCGACGGCGCCCGGGCCGTGCTGCTGGGTCACACCCTGGACGACCAGGCCGAGCAGGTGCTGCTGGGCCTGGCCCGGGGCTCCGGGGCGCGGGCCCTGGCCGGCATGCCGGCGGTGCGCCCGCCGTTCGTCCGGCCGTTGCTGCGGCTGCGCCGCGACCTGGTCGCCCGTGCCTGCCCGGTGCTGCCCGGAGCGGGCCTGCCGTGGCACGACCCCGCCAACGACGACCCGGCCTACCTGCGTTCGCGGGTGCGCCACGAGCTGCTCCCGGTGCTGACCGGCGTCCTGGGCGAGGCCGCCGCGACCTCGCTGGCCCGCAGCGCCGACCTGCTGCGCGACGACGACGAGGCCCTGGCCGGCTGGGCCGCCCGCGAGGCCCACGACCTGCTGCGGGGTGGCCCCGCGGGGGTAGGGGATGCGGCGGACGGCGCCGGGCCGCGGGCGGTGGAGGTGCCGCTCGGCCCGCTCGCGGCTCTGCCCGCGGCGGTGCGCACGCGTGTGCTGCGCCGGCTGGCCGGCGCCGCCGGCGCCGGGCCGCTCACCCGGCGGCACACCGTGGCCCTCGACGACCTCGTGGTGGCCTGGCGGGGGCAGGGCGAGGTGTCGCTGCCCGGGGGCGTGCGGGCCGGTCGGGTCGCGGGGGCCGACGGCTGTGGCAGGCTTCGGATCGCTGCGGACCGCACCCCTCGAGAGGACCTCCATGGACGCCCGTGACGCCGGGACAGACCTCGCCAGCGTGCTGCTCACCGAGGAGCAGGTTCACACCCGCCTCGTCGAGCTCGCGGCGGAGATCGACGAGTTCTACGCCGGCTCCGAGGTGCTCCTGGTCGGGGTGCTCAAGGGGGCGGTGATGGTGATGGCCGACCTGGCGCGGGCCCTGACCGTGCCGGTGACCATGGACTGGATGGCCGTGTCGAGCTACGGCTCCGGCACTCAGTCCTCCGGGGTGGTGCGGATCCTCAAGGACCTGGACACCGACCTGACGGGCAAGCACGTGCTCATCGTCGAGGACATCATCGACTCGGGCCTGACCCTGTCGTGGTTGAGCGCCAACCTCGGCTCGCGCGGGCCGGCCTCGGTCCGGATCGCCACGCTGCTGCGCAAGCCGACGGCGGCCAAGGTCCAGGTCGAGGTGCAGTGGGTGGGCTTTGACATCGGCGAGGAGTTCGTCGTGGGCTACGGGCTGGACTACGCCGAGCGGTACCGCAACCTGCGCGACATCGGGATCCTCGCGCCCCACATGTACCGCTGAGGGGGACGCACGTACCGCTGCGGCTGACGGCGCTCGCCGACCTGGCCGCCCGGTCGGACCGGGCGGTGCGCTTCGCCCGCGGCGAACAGCGCACCCGCGTGGAACGCCGGGGTCGCGCCCCCCGTTGACTCCCCAGACCATCCGTCGTGGGCCCGCTGTACCCTCGGGACCTGGGTTGCCACGACCGGATCCACTGAACCACCGACGCTGTCAGCAGGGAGGACGGGGCTCGCGCCCCGTTTGGTGAACCGGATGAAGATGCGCACGTTCCTGCGAAGCGGAGCGATCTGGATCGTCCTCGCGATCGTGATCGTCCTGGTCGGGGCGCGACTCATCAGCACCGACCGGTTCGCCCAGGTCGACACCAGCCAGGCGCTGGAGCTGATCGAGGAGGGCCAGGTCGCCTCCGCCCTCGTGGTCGACCAGGAGCAGCGCCTCGACCTGACGCTCGTCGACGGCGAGGAGGTCGACGGCTCGACGCAGGTCCGCGCCTACTACGTCGAGCAGCGGGGCGACGAGATCCTCCGCCTGCTCGACGCCAACCCGCCGGCCGAGGGCGTCAACGAGGAGAACCCCCAGGGGTCGCTGCTCACCACGCTGCTGATCAGCATCCTGCCCCTGATCATCATCCTCGGTCTGTTCTGGTTCGTCCTGGCCCGGATGAGCGGCGGCGGCAACCGCGTCATGCAGTTCGGCAAGTCCAAGGCCAAGCTCATCACCAAGGACATGCCCAAGGTCACCTTCGCCGACGTGGCCGGCGCCGAGGAGGCCGTCGAGGAGCTCACGGAGATCAAGGAGTTCCTCTCCGAGCCGCAGAAGTTCCTGGCCGTCGGGGCCAAGATCCCCAAGGGCGTCCTGCTGTACGGCCCGCCCGGCACCGGCAAGACCCTGCTGGCGCGGGCCACGGCCGGCGAGGCCGGCGTGCCGTTCTACTCGATCTCGGGCTCGGACTTCGTCGAGATGTTCGTCGGCGTCGGCGCCAGCCGCGTCCGCGACCTGTTCGAGCAGGCCAAGCAGAACGCCCCCGCGATCATCTTCGTCGACGAGATCGACGCCGTCGGTCGTCACCGCGGCGCCGGCATGGGCGGTGGGCACGACGAGCGCGAGCAGACCCTCAACCAGCTCCTGGTCGAGATGGACGGCTTCGACGTCAAGACCAACGTCATCCTCATCGCCGCCACCAACCGCCCGGACATCCTCGACCCGGCCCTGCTGCGCCCGGGCCGCTTCGACCGGCAGATCACGGTCGAGGCCCCCGACATGCAGGGCCGGCTCAAGATCTTGACCGTGCACGGCAAGGGCAAGCCCCTGGCCGACGTCGACCTGGAGTCGATCGCCCGCCGCACCCCCGGGTTCACGGGCGCCGACCTGGCCAACGTGCTCAACGAGGCCGCCCTGCTGACCGCCCGCGGCGACAAGCAGCTGATCGACGACGCCACCCTGGACGAGGCGATCGACCGCGTCATGGCCGGCCCGCAGAAGCGGACCCGGCTGATGAACGACAAGGAGCGGCTGATCACGGCCTACCACGAGGGCGGGCACGCCCTGGTGGCCGCGTCGCTGCCCAACACCGACCCCGTCGCCAAGATCACGATCCTGCCGCGTGGTCGCGCCCTCGGCTACACGATGGTGCTGCCGACGGAGGACAAGTACTCGACCTCGCGCAACGAGATGCTCGACCAGCTCGCCTACGCCCTGGGCGGGCGCGTCGCGGAGGAGCTCGTCTTCCACGACCCGACCTCCGGTGCGGCCAACGACATCGAGAAGGCCACCGGCCTGGCCCGCAAGATGGTCACCCAGTTCGGGATGAGCGAGGAGATCGGCGCGATCAAGCTCGGCAGCGCGTCGGGCGAGATGTTCCTCGGCCGCGACATGGGCCACGAGCGCGACTACTCCGAGTCCGTGGCCGCCACGGTGGACCGCGAGGTGCGCCGGCTGATCGAGGCCGCGCACGACGAGGCCTGGGAGATCCTGGTCGAGCACCGGCCGATCCTCGACCGCCTGGTCAAGGAGCTGCTGGAGAAGGAGACCCTGAACGCCGAGCAGATCCGCGAGGTGTTCTCCGACGTCGTCAAGCGGCCCTCGCGGGCGGTCTGGCTGTCCAGCGAGCGTCGGGCCGTGTCCGACCTGCCGCCTGTGCCCGTGCCGCCGCGGCCGGTGGTGAACACCAACGGGTTCGCCGTGGCCAACGGCGCCCCCGGGCACGGTGGGTCGAACGGCTCGCACCCCGGTCCGGACGGCGCCACGGACTCCGGGTCCAACGGTGCCGGGTCCAACGGCGCCGGGCCCGGCTCCAACGGCGTCGGGCACGGGTCCGGCAACGGCGGCTCGGCCACCGACGGCGACGGTCCCGGGCAGGGACCCGGACCGGGCGCCACCGGTGGTGCCGGGCCGTGGGCGCCCACCCCCGGCTCCCCCTCCGCCGGCGGCTCCGGCCGGCCGGGCCCGACCGGTCCGTCCTGAGCCCCGTGGAGCAGGTCGTCCGGGGCGGTCCGGCGGGCCTGTGCGGCACCGCCGCGGCCCGGCTCGTCGACCTCGACCGGCCCGTGGTCCTGGCCGTGCTCAACGTGACGCCGGACTCGTTCAGCGACGGCGGGCTCTGGGCGCGTGAGGACGACGCGGTCCTGCACGGCCTGGCCCTGGTGGCGGCCGGGGCGGACGCCGTGGACGTCGGGGGGGAGTCGACCCGCCCGGGCGCGGCCCGGGTCCCGGAGCACGAGGAGCTGCGCCGCGTGGTCCCGGTGGTGCGCCGCCTGGCCGCCGACGGGGTCCCGGTCAGCATCGACACCACGAGGGCCGCGGTCGCCGCGGCCGCGCTGGCCGCCGGGGCCGTGGTGGTCAACGACGTGAGCGGTGGCACCGCGGACCCCGGCATGGCCCGGGTGGTGGCCGAGGCCGGCTGCCCGTTCGTGGTCATGCACTCCCGCGGCGAGTCGGCGGACATGGACCGCCACGCCGGGTACGGCGACGTCGTGACCGACGTGGTCGACGAGCTGCGCCGCCGGGTCGACGTGCTGGTCGGGGGCGGGGTCCGGCCCGACCGGCTCGTGCTGGACCCGGGCATCGGCTTCGCCAAGACCGCGTCCGATAACTGGTCGCTGCTGGGCGGGCTCGAGCGGCTGGACGCCCTGGGGCTGCCGCTGCTGGTGGGGGTCAGCCGCAAGCGCTTCCTCGGGGCCCTGCTGGCCGCGCCCGACGGCACCCCCCGCGACGTCGAGCACCGCGAGGACGCCTCGCACGCGGTGGCCGCGCTGCTCGCCGCCCACGGGGTGTGGGGGGTCCGCGCCCACACCGCCCGGCCCACGGCCGACGCGGTCCGGGTGGGCGCGGCCTGGCGTCGTGCGCGCGGGGCCGTCACGGAGCAGGATCGGTCCTCGTGACCGACCACTTCGACGGAGCGGGCGGCCCGCTGGACCGGGTGTCCGTGACCGGCATCCGGGCCCGCGGGTTCCACGGCGTCCTCGAGCACGAGAAGCGCGACGGGCAGGAGTTCAGCTGCGACGTGGCGATGCACCTGTCCGTGGTGCGGGCCGGGCGAAGCGACGACCTGGCCGACGCGGTCGACTACTCCGTGGTGGCCCGCCAGGCCCACGACGTGCTGGCCGGTGAGCCCTTCGACCTGGTCGAGACCGTGGCCGAGCGGATCGCGGCGGCCGTGCTCACCGACGAGCGGGTCCACGCCGTCGAGGTCGTCGTGCACAAGCCGCAGGCCCCGGTGGGCGTGCCCTTCGACGACGTCGCGGTGCGGGTGGTGCGCACCCGCGACGACGCGGTCGCCGACGCCGCGCCCTCCCGCCCGGTCCGGGCCGTGCTCGCCCTGGGGGCCAACCTCGGTGACGCGCACGCCACCCTGCACCAGGCCGTCCTCGACCTCGCCGCCGTCGACGGGGTGACGGTGCTCGAGGCGTCGCCCGTCGTGGACAGCGCCCCGGTGGGCGGTCCCAGCCAGGGCCGCTACCTCAACGCGGTCCTGCTGGTCGAGACCGCGCTGTCGCCCCGCGGCCTGCTGCACGCCTGCCAGGACGTCGAGTCGGCGCACGGGCGCACCCGCGAGGTCCGCTGGGGTCCGCGCACCCTGGACGTCGACGTCGTCACGGTCAGCCGCACCGACGGCCGTCCGCTGTCGCTCAGCACGCTCGACCTGGACCTGCCGCACCCGCGCGCGGCGGGACGCCGGTTCGTGCTGCAGCCCTGGGCCCTGGTCGACCCGCAGGCCCGGCTGCTCGACTTCGACGAGGAGCGCCTCGTGGTCGACCTGGTCGAGGAGGCCCTCGACGACGAGGCCGACGTGGTGCTGCGGCCCGACCTGGCCCTGCCGTTCGGCCTGCCGGCGACGGGCTGAGGGCTGCCGGTGCCGGCGACGGGCGCACGATGAGGCTGGCCCCCACCCGGGTCGGCCCGCTCCTGCTGCTCGCCGGCTCCGCCTTCGCGGTGAGCACCGCCGCGCTGCAGCTGCGCCAGGCGGGTGGGGCGGCGACGCCCACGCCGCCATTGGCCGCGGCGCTGGTCGTCGCCGCCCTCGCCTTCGCCCTGCTGGTCGTCGCGTGGCCCATCCGCCGCTGGAACGCGGGGGAGCGGGACCGGGCGGTCGACCCGCTCCGGGCGGCGCGCACGGTCGCGCTGGCCAAGGCCTCGGCGCTGGCCGGCGCCCTGCTGACCGGGGGCTGGGTCGGGTTCGTCGGGGTGGCCCTGCCGGCCGTCACGCTGACCTCCCAGCCGGGCCGCGTGGTCGCCTCGGCCGCCGTCGTGCTGGCCTCCGTCGGGCTGACGGTGGCCGGCCTGGTCGCCGAGCGCTGGTGCATGATCCCGCCCGAGGACGACGACGAGCACGGCGGCGGGTCCCGCGGCGGGGGCGGGCGGCAGCCCAGCCCGGCGTAGTCCGGGGCTCGGCCGAGGTCGTCGGTCGCCGTGCCTGCCCCGGGTCGGCGCGCTCAGCCTCAGCCGGGCCAGTCGCCGGCGCGGCCCAGCTGGGCCGTGGCCTGCTCGGCGCCGAGCGCCGCCGTCACGAAGTCGCACGGGTCGGCCAGGTCGGCCACCCGCAGCCCGACGTCGACCCCCGAGCGGCCCAGGGCGTAGACCAGGTCCTCGGTGCCGATGTTGCCGGTGGCGTCCGGCGCGAACGGGCAGCCGCCGTACCCGCCGATCGACGCGTCCAGGGCCAGCACGCCCTCCTCGACGGCGGTCAGGGCGTTTGCGTACCCGGTGTTGCGGGTGTTGTGGAAGTGGGCCCGCAGCGGCACGTCGGACTCGGCCCGGACCGCCCGCACCAGCCGGCGGACGTCGGCGGGGACCCCCACCCCGATGGTGTCGGCGATCGCCATCTCGACCGGCTCGCCCGGCAGCACGGCCCGGACCACCCGCATCACCTGCTCCGTGCTGACCTCGCCCTCGAACGGGCAGCCGAACGCCGCCGACACGGTCACCGACGCGGGCACCCCGGCCGCGCGGGACCGCTGCAGCATGCGGACGGTCGCGCCCAGGACGTCCTCGACGCCCGCGCCCTGGTTGCGGTGCGAGAACGTCTCGGTGGTGATGGCCACCAGGTTGACCTCGTCGACCCCGGCGGTCAGGGCCCGGTCCAGGCCCCGCTCGTTGAGGACCAGGCCGATGTGGTCGACGTGGCTGCCGTCCGGGGCGGTGCGGGGCACCGCGGCCATGACCTCCTCGGCGCCGGCCATCTGGGGCACCCGCGCCGGGTTGACGAAGCTCACCGTCTCCAGCCGGCGGACGCCGGCCTCGACCAGGCGCCGGACCAGCTCCACGCGGGTGTCGACGTCCAGGACCAGCCGCTCGTTCTGCAGCCCGTCGCGGGGGCCGACCTCCACGACGTGGACCCCGCGCGCGGGACGGGTGGGCTCGGGCACGACAGCGGCGTCGGACATGGGTACAGCCTGCACCCCGCGCCGCGCGCGGACGAAACCTCGACCCGGTGCGCGGCGGGCTGTGCGGTCGACCTACCGGGGCGAGCCGTGCTCCAACGAGACCAGGGACCAGGCGGTCGGGGCGGCCTCACGCGTGGCAGCGCAGGTCAGCCTGGTGGGGGCGGCGGTGGCGTGGCGGGCCACCGTGACGCGGACGACCTCCTCGCCGTGGGGCGGCGCGAGCTCCACGGCGACCGAGCCGTCGTCCAGCGTCCGGCTGCCCAGCGGGCGCAGCGCGTCCACGCCGGTCGCCCCGCCCAGCACCTGCCGGGCGTGGTGCTGGGCGGCCTGCACCGCGACGGGCAGCGACGAGCGCCCCCGCAGCAGGGCCGGCACGACCTGGCCGCGGTCCGTGGCCTCGACCAGGTCGGCCGCCGACTCCGGCGTGACCCCGCCGTAGTAGAGCCCGTGCGGGAGCACGACGACGTTGGCCGCGAACCGGCAGCCACCGACGTGGGAGCACTCCCACACCCGGCCGGGGGCCAGCTCGTCCAGGGCCGCGGCGACCTCCCGCCCGCGCACGGCGCAGCAGGTGTCGTGACGCGCGTGGGCGCAGGCCAGGTACACCGGTCGCGAGGGGTCGGCGGGGCCGTGGTGGGGGGCGGGGGAGACGGGTCCGTCCAACGGCACGGCGAGCAGCTCGTCGTCGCGGTCGAACCGGCCCCAGCGGACCGCCTCGTGGCCCGGGCGGGAGTCGACCAGCGCCCAGTGGCGCCGGCCCTGCGGGGCGTGACCGGCCCGGCCGTGCCGCCGGACCAGCAGCACGCGCGCCCCGGCCGCGGCCGCCCGCCGCGACAGCGCACCGGCGACCTGGGTGTCCAGGCGGGAGGAGGTGAGGGCGTCGCGGCCCCACGGCCCGGGCTGCTCCAGCAGCAGCCAGCGCGACACCGGGGAGGCCGAGCCGGCGCGGGGGTCACCCCGCTCCTCGGCGGCGTCGGCGCACCGGGGCGCCCGGTGCGCGGTGCTCACCGCGGCCCGGCGGGCGGGACCGGAACGACGACGCCCTCGCGCAGCAGCCGACGCACCAGCTGGACGGCGTCGTCACCGGCCAGGTCGGGCAGCTCGCCGACGACCACGTCGTCCCCGCCCAGCAGCACCTGCAGCGACGCCCGGACCCGGTCGGGCCAGTCGATCGAGCGGTCGGGGAGCACCAGCCGCAGCCCCTCGCCGGCGTCACGGAGCACCGTGCGCAGGCCGACGCGGGCCCGGACCACCGTCCCGGCCCCCACCGACGCCACGGCGGCCGCCTGGGCCAGCGGGGCCAGCGGGGCCGGGCGGTTGCCGGTCAGCACGGCCCCGGTGAGCCGTCGCGCCACGTCGTCGGCGCGGACCACGGGCAGCCGCTCGGTCAGGGCCGCCACGGTGGCCGCCAGGTGCGGGGCCAGGTCGTCGGCGGCGGTGACGTCCACGCCCAGGGGCAGCGTCTGCCGCAGCCGGGGGTCGTCGAGCACCAGCGCGGTCAGGGCCTCGACGAGCCAGGCCCGGGTGCGGACGTGCACCCCGACCGTCAGGTGGGCCGACACCTCGCCCAGCGCGGTGGCCGCGTGCAGCCAGCCCCGCGGCACGTACAGCGCGTCCCCGGGCCGCAGCACCGTCTCCAGGTAGGGCTCGGCCGCGGCGGCGCGCTCGACCGCGTCCCGGTGGTCGGTCCACGGGTCGTCGCGCAGCGGGTCGGTGACCACCGGGGGGTGCAGCCGCCAGCGCTTCTCGCCCGCGACCTGCAGCACGAACACGTCGTGGAGGTCGTAGTGGGAGCTGAAGCCCTGGTTCTGGGCGGGCGTGACGTACGCGTTGACCTGCACGGGGTGCCCGAGGTCGCCCGACAGGGCCGCCGCGAACCGGGCCAGCGGCGCGTGGGTGCGGTGCAGCGCCTGCAGCACCACCGTGGCGCCGTCGGCGAACAGCTCGGCGACGCGCTCGTCGCGGACCTGGTCGCCGACCGTGGCACCCACGCCGCCGCCGGAGGTCCACCGGCGCTCGGGGACGACCTGGCCGTCCTTGGCCAGCCGTAGGAACGGGGTCCGCAACCCCTGCTCGGACAGCAGCGCGTCGACGTCGGCCAGGCTCAGCAGGTCGCTGAAGTCACGGGGCAGCTCGACCGCCGGGCTCAGCGACGGCTCGCGGGACCACACCCGTTCGGCGAACTCCTCCGGCGGCAGCGACGTGCAGCGGGCGAGAGCCGGGCGGTCGCTCACGGCCGCCCGGCTCCGTGACCCGGTCCCGACGGTCAGCGCCCGGCCCCGCCGTCCAGGGGGCCGTGCGCGCCGCCGTCCGCGCCACCGTCGGCCCCGCCGTCAGCGCCGCCATCGGCTCCGCCGTCTGCTCCGCCGTCAGCGCCGCCGTCAGCTCCGCCGTCGGCGCCACCGTCTGCTCCGCCGTCGGCCGGACCGTGGGCGCCACCGTCGGCCGGACCGTGCGCCCCGCCGTCGGCCCCGCCGTCTGCTCCGCCATCAGCGCCGCCGTCGTGCTCGCCGGGCACGCTGCCCGCGCCACCGTCGGCCGGACCGTGCGCGCCGCCGTCCGCGCCGCCGTCGGCCCCGCCGTCGCCACCGGTGGTCGTCATCTCGTCGTCGAGCGCCATGGTTCCTCCTCCGTCGTCGGGGCCGGACTCCTCCGGCCGCCCGTCCGCAGCATGGCCCCGGCGGCGGCCCGACGCGACCGGACGGGGACGAGTCCGGCGCGAGTCCCGGTCCGGAGCGTGACTGCCGTGCGTGATGTCACGGTCACGGTCACTGGCTGTGGCGGTGCGATCACTCGGGGCACGCCCGGGCACTCCGGACATCCCGGCGTCGGAGGGGTCACGACCAGTAACCATGGATGGGCAAAACCGCAGGTCAGAGGGGGTTAAGCCGTTCGGGTGGCCAAATTCGGGACAGTGGACGGCCACGTTGAGTAAACGCTCAACTACTCGTGGCCAACACGGGCCGTCAGACAGGAGCACAGCATGAAGCGTCAGGATCTGAGGAGCACCATCGTCCGCGGCGTCGTCTCCGCCGCGTCCATCGTCACCCTGGCCTCGGTCGTCGGCGCCGGCGTCAAGTGGTGGTGACGTGACCACCGAGTCCGTGCCGCCTCACGGCGGTCGTGCGAGCCGGGACGACCGCGAGGTCCTGGCCCCCGGGTACAAGTGGACGTGAACCCTCCCCGGAGCGGGTCGGACGAGCGCCCGCAGCGCATCGGTGCGCTGCGGGCGCTCGTCCGGC
Source organism: Jannaschia sp. R86511 (assembly GCF_042466345.1). Taxonomy (NCBI): domain Bacteria; kingdom Pseudomonadati; phylum Pseudomonadota; class Alphaproteobacteria; order Rhodobacterales; family Roseobacteraceae; genus Jannaschia; species Jannaschia sp. R86511. The sequence goes on along the minus strand of NZ_JAXHCD010000001.1, from coordinate 4,147,253 downwards.
TGCTCCCCGCCCCACCGGCCGCCCTGTCCGCCTACGCCTGGCTGGTGGGCGTGCTCGGGGTGGCCGGCACGGCGGTGGTGTGGTGGGTCGACCCGCCTTTCGCCCAGCTCGCCCACGAGCCGGCCCCGCTGCTGGTGCTCATGGGCTGCCTGGTCCTGGGCGAGCTGTTCCCCATCCCCGTGGCCCGGGGCGACGCGACCACGTCCAACGTGACGATCTCCACGACGTTCGCGGTCGCGCTGATCGTGCTCGGCCCGCTGTCCCTGGTGCTGCTGGCCCACCTGGTGGCGGTGTTCCTCGACGACCTGCGGGGCGGTCGCCGCCCGGTGCAGATGGCCTTCAACCTGGGCCAGTACGCGCTGTCGATCCTGGCGGCCCGCGCCGTCTTCGCCAGCACGAGCGGGGTGCCGCTGATGGCCGACTTCCGTCCGGCCGGCGGGGCCGACCTGCTGCCCGCCGTGCTGGCCGGGCTCGTCTTCGCCGTCGTCAACCACACCCTGGTCGGCGTCGTGGTGGCCCTGGCCACCGGCGTGCGGCTGACGCAGGCGCTCGGGGACGACCTGCGCTTCACCCTGGAGACGAGCGCCGTGCTGGTGGGCATGGCCCCGGTCGCCGCCCTCGTCGTCGTGGACGCGCCCCCGATGCTGCCGCTGGTCCTGCTGCCCATCATCGCCGTGCGGCGCAGCGCCCAGATGACCGCGTTGTCGGAGCAGCAGGCGCTGCGGGACCCCCTGACCGGCCTGGGCAACCGCACCAGCCTCCAGCTGCACCTGGCGCGGGTCCGCGCCACCCCGGGCCGGCCGGCGATCGGCATGCTCATCGTCGACCTGGACCACTTCAAGGACGTCAACGACAGCCTCGGCCACGACGTGGGCGACCGGCTGCTGGTCGAGGTGGCCGCCCGCCTGACGGCCGTGGCCCCCGACGACGCCCACGTGGCGCGACTGGGGGGCGACGAGTTCGCCGTCGTCGTGCAGATGGCCGACCGGGACACCGCCGTCGCCCAGGCCGAGGCCGTGGCCGGCCGCCTGCTGGAGGCCTTCGCCCGCCCGGTCGAGGTCGGCAGCACCCGCCTGGCCGTCCGGGGCTCGGTCGGCGTGGCCGTGGCCACGGACGCCGAGCAGGTGGCCGAGCTGCTCAAGCACGCGGACATCGCCCTGTACGAGGCCAAGACCGAGCGCGCCCGGCACGCGGTGTACGAGCCCCGCGACGACGACGTCGAGACCGAGCGGCTGACCCTGCTGGCCAACCTGAGCGAGGCGGTCGAGGCGGGCCGGCTGACCGTGGCCTACCAGCCGCAGGCCGACTGCCGGAGCGGCCGGGTCGTGTCCTTCGAGGCGCTGGTGCGCTGGGACGACCCCGCCCACGCCCACGTCGGGGCCGACACCCTGGTGCAGCTGGCCGAGAACGCCGGGTTCATCGACCAGGTGTTCGACCTGGTCCTGGAGCGGGCGCTGGCCGACCTGGCCACCTGGCGCGCGGCGGGCCACGACGTCTCGGTCGGGGTCAACGTGTCCGCCCGCCAGCTGTCCGACGAGGCCCTCGCGGAGCGGATCGCGACCCGGCTGCTGGCCCACCGGGTGCCGGCCGGGTCGCTGGTCGTGGAGGTGACCGAGAGCAGCCTGATGGTGGACGCCCGCCGGGCCGACGTCGTCCTGGCGTCCCTGCGCGCGCTCGGCGTGGTGCTGTCCATCGACGACTTCGGGACCGGCTACTCCTCGCTGGTCCGGCTCAAGCAGATCGACGTCGACGAGCTCAAGATCGACCAGGGGTTCATCGCGGACCTGTCCAACGGCGCGACCAACGACATGCTGCTGCGAACGATCATCGACCTGGCCGCCAACCTCGGTCTGGACGTGGTCGCCGAGGGCGTCGAGACCGAGTGGGCCGCGGCCACCCTGACCGCCATGGGCTGCGACCGGCTGCAGGGCTACCACCTGTCACGCCCCGTGCCCGCCGCGGAGGCCGTGGCCGTGCTGGAGAAGCAGGCGCGCGACGACGCCCCCGTCCCCGGCTGGGCCGTCAGCTCGGAGGCCCGGCGCCCGGCGCTGCGCCTGGCCCCGGACCTCCTGGACGAGGTCCGCGCGACCGCCGGCGGCGACGCCCCCGCAGAGGCGGCGGACCCGGCCCCCGCCGGGGCCCCCGCACCGCGGGACCGCCGCCCCACCACCGGTGTCGACGTTCTCGGAGGCGTCCCGTGCTGATCACCGTCCTGGTCCTGCTCGCGGTCGTGACCGTGCCCCTGACCGGGGGCACCTACCGGGGCCTCGCCGCCACCACCTGGCGCTGGTCGTGGCTGCTGCCGCTGGTGCTCCTCACCCAGCTCGTGCTGCTGCAGACCGCCTGGGTGCCCGCGGCCGTGGCCCCGGCGGTCCACGTGGGGTCCTACCTGCTGGCGGCCGGGTTCATCGTGGCCAACCTGCGCGTGACGGGTCTGTGGCTGCTGGCCCTAGGGGCGTTGGGCAACGGCGTGGCGATCGTGGCCAACGGCGGCACCATGCCCGCCTCGCCGGAGGCGCTGCGCGTGGCCGGGATCCAGGGGGAGACCGGGTTCGTCAACTCCGCCTCGACGCAGGACGCCCGGCTCGGCTGGCTGGGCGACGCCCTCGCGGTTCCCGCGTCCTGGCCGCTGGCCAACGTCTTCAGCGTGGGCGACGTGCTGATCGTCGTCGGGGCGGCCTGGGTGGCTCACGCCGCCGCCCGGCGGGGCGCGGGGCGGGCGGCGGTGGCCGGGTCGGACGCGACCGGGTCGGATGCGATCGGGCCCGAGCAGACCGGGCCCGAGGTCGGTCAGCCCGCGACGGCCCTGACGGACGGCAGCTCGCCGTCGACCCGGTCCGGCAGCAGCCGCCGCAGCGCCGCGTGCACCGACTCCGGGGTCAGCACCCCGACGTAGCGGTCGTCGTCGAGGACCGGCAGCCAGCCGGCGTCGTGGGCGACGATCTCGCTGAACCCCGTCTTGAGGCTGTCCCGGACGTCGACCGTGTCGTCGAAGCGGCGCCGGACCTCGCCCACCGTCTGCCCGCGCTGCAAGGTCTTCTGCGACACCCAGCCGCGCAGGTCGTCGCCGTCCAGCACGATGGCGAAGTCCAGGTCGTGGCTGGCCAGCACCTGCAGCGCGTGGTCGGTGGTGTCGCTGACCTGCAGCGTGGGCGGGTGGATCAGGTCCTCGGTCTGGATCGGGGTCACCGCCAGGCGGCGCAGGCCCCGGTCGCTGCCGACGAAGGACGCCACGAAGTCGGTCGCCGGGGCCCCGAGGACCACCGCCGGCGAGTCGTACTGCTCCAGCACACCCCCCACGCTGAGCACGGCGATCCGGTCCGCGATCCGCACGGCCTCGTCGATGTCGTGGGTGACCAGCAGCACCGTGGTGCCCAGGCGCTGCTGCAGCCGCCGGAACTCCAGCTGCAGCCGGTCGCGCACCTGCGGGTCGACGGCGCCGAACGGCTCGTCCATCAGCAGGACGGGCGGGTCGACGGCCAGCGCACGGGCCACGCCGACGCGCTGGCGCTGCCCGCCCGACAGCTCGTGGGGGTAGCGGGGGCCGTGCACCTCGGCGTCCAGGCCCACCAGGCCGAGCAGCTCGTCGGTGCGGGTGCGGGTGCGCTTCTTGTCCCAGCCCAGCAGGCGGGGGACCGTCGCGACGTTGTCCCGGACCGACCGGTGCGGGAACAGCCCGCCGGACTGGATGACGTAGCCGATGCCCCGGCGCATCTTCGGCCCGTCGGCGTGGATGACGTCGGTGCCGTCGACCTCGATCGACCCGCTGCTGGGCTCGATCAGGCGGTTGACCATGCGCAGGATGGTCGACTTCCCGCAGCCCGACGGGCCGACGAGGGCCACGAGCTCGCCGCGGCGCACCTCGAGGTCGAGGGAGTCCACCGCGACCGTCCCGTCGCCGTACTGCTTGCGCACGCCGGCCAGCCGGATCATCGGCTCGCCGTCGTGACCGGGCGAGGTCGAGATCGTGCCGGTAGCGTCGTCACGGTGCTGGTCCACCCGATGAGCGTCGCCGAGTCCTGCCTGCAGCGCAACGCGTGGATCTGCCCGGAGTACGTGACGACCCGGCAGGACCTCCTGCTCGACGCGCTGGGTCAGCACCTGCTGCTGACGTTCTCCGCCGTCGCCCTGGGCCTGCTGGTCGCACTGCCCGTCGGTGTCCTCGCAAGCCGGTCCACGGCGGTGGAGACCGTGGCCTCGGGCGTGGCCACCGTGCTCTACACGATCCCGTCGCTGGCCATGTTCCCCCTGCTGCTCGCGCTGGGGCTGAGCTTCGGGCCGGGCGTGGTCGTCGTGGGCCTGGCCATCTACAGCCTGGGCATCCTGCTGCGGAACATCGTGGTGGGGCTGCAGGGGGTGCCGGACGACACCCTCGACGCGGCAACCGGCATGGGCCTCAGCCCGCGCCGGACGCTGTGGAGCGTCGAGCTGCCCCTCGCGCTGCCGGCCATCCTCGCGGGGGTGCGGATCGCCACGGTGTCGACCGTCGCGCTGGTGACGGTCGGTGGCCTGTTCGGCTTCGGCGGGCTCGGCAACCGCATCATCCTGGGGCTCAACAGCCGGTTCAACGCCGAGGTCCTCACGGCCACCGTGATGGTGGTGGTGCTGGCCCTGGTCCTGGACGGTGTGCTGCTGCTGGCCGAGAGACGCCTCACGCCCTGGGTGCGGGGGAGGACGGCGTGAACGACTCGATCCTGCTCGCCGCCCTCGGCTGGTTGACCGACCCCGCCAACTGGCAGGGCGACTCGGGCATCCCGACCCGGTTGTGGGAGCACGTGTGGGTCTCGGGGCTCAGCGTGCTCATCGCCGCTCTGCTCGCGCTGCCCGTGGCCTTGGTCCTGGGGCACCTGGGCCGTGGCGGGGCGCTCGCGTCGACGGTGGCCAACCTCGGGCGGGCCGTGCCGACCCTCGCCGTCCTCGTGATCCTCGTGCTCTCGCCCGAGCCTTTCGGGCTGGCCAACGTCGTCACCTGCACCGTCGTCGCGTTGGTCCTGTTCGCGGTCCCCCCCATCCTGACCAACGCCTACGCGGGCATGCGGGCCGTGGACCAGGACCTGGTGGAGGCGGCGCGGGGGATGGGGCTGACTCCCTCGCAGGTGCTGTTCCGGGTCGAGCTCCCGCTCGCGGTCCCGCTCGTGGTGGCCGGGTTGCGCATCGCGACGGCCCAGGTGATTGCGACCGCGACCATCGCCGCGATCATCGCCGGGCCGGGGCTGGGCCGGTTCATCACCGCGGGCCTGGGCAACCAGGACACCCCCCAGCTGATCGGCGGCGCGGTCCTGGTGGCCGTGTTCGCCGTCCTGGTCGAGGTGGCCTTCCAGCTGCTCCAGCGTCGCGTCACCCCGGCCCGGAGCAGCCGCGAGGTCGCCGAGGACGAGGTCCAGATCCCTGCCGCGCTCCGCTGACCGCCCCGCACGGGTCCCGCGGCGCCGATCCGTCACCGGATCGTGACCCGATCCCGGCCCTCACCGGGATGCGGCTGTCGGTGCCGGGGGTTAGACATTCGTAGCCCCGGCACGGCCGGGGTCGCTGCACCGACGTGACCGCCCCTCGGCGGCACGCACCGGCACGCCGACGCGCGCCGCGGACCTGTTCTGCCAGACACGCGGGGACACCCCCGGGACACAGAAGGCGATACCCCCATGACGACAGCCATCCTCCGCCGTGCGCTCCTGCCGGCCGCCCTGGTCGCCTCGCTGGCCCTGTCGGCCTGCGGCTCCGGCGACCCCCTCGCCGAGGACTCGGCGGCCCCCGGCGGCGACGCCGCCGGTGACAGCGCCTCCGACCCGGCCGCCGCCCCCGCGGGGGCGATCGTGGTCGGCGGCGCCAACTTCACCGAGATGCAGGTGATGGAGGAGATGTACGGCGCCCTGCTGACCGACGCCGGCTACGAGGTCGAGATCATCTCCTCCGACTCCCGCGAGATCTACGGCCAGGCGCTGATCGACGGCGACATCGACGTGGTGCCCGAGTACGCGGCGACCATGGCCGAGTTCCTCAACCGCGAGGTCAACGGGGCCGAGGCCGAGCTGGTCGCCACCAGCGACGCCGCCGAGACCGTCGCCGCCATGGAGCCGCTGGCCACCGAGCTGGGCCTGGTCGTGGCCGAGCCCGCCGAGGCCGCCAGCCAGAACGGCTACGCGATCCTCGAGACCGTGGCCACGGAGAACGACATCACCACGCTGTCGGACTTCGCCGCGTTCCAGCCGGACATCGTGCTGGCCGCCACCGAGGAGTGCGGCACCCGGCCGTTCTGCCAGCCGGGTCTGCAGGACACCTACGGCTTCGCCATCAGCGAGGTCCTGCCGCTGGGCTTCGGCAGCCCGCAGGCCAAGGCGGCCGTCGTCCAGGGCCAGGCCGACATGGCCCTGGTCGGCACCACCGACGCCACGCTCGAGGCCGACGGCCTCGTGCTGCTCGAGGACGACCAGGCCCTGCAGCTGGCCGACAACCTCGTGCCGGTGCTCAACGCCGCCTCGGCCGAGGACGCCACCCTCGTCGAGACCCTCAACGTGCTCGCCCCGGTCCTGACGACCGAGGACCTGGCCGAGCTGAACCGCCGCGTGGACGCCGACCGCGAGCTGCCGGCCGACGTCGCCACGGACTACCTGACCGAGGCCGGCCTGATCGGCGGCTGATCGAGCACCAGCAGCGAGGGCCCGCCGCCGTCGGGGAGGACGCACCCGTCCCTCCCCGGCGTGGCGGGCCCTCTGCGTGTGGTCACCCCCCGTAACCTCCACGTCGTGTCCGGTAGGCATCGAGCTCTGACGCGTCGACCCTGGTGGCAGGTCCTCCTGGCCCCCCGTCGGCGCGGCCTCGCCGTGCGCGGACCGGGGACGCGCCCGGCGGCCGGCATCGGTTCGGTGCTGCTGCTGGCCTCCACCGGGGTCGCCGGCGTGCTGGTCGGCTCGACCGTCGACGCCGGGGCCGGCACCGCGATCATGGTCGGCGCGTCCCTGCTGCCCTCGGCCGTGCTGGGGTCCCGGCTGGTGCGCGCCCGCACCGACCTGGCCCACGAGTCCTGGCTGCGGCACCGCCTCGCCGGCGAGGTCGCGGTGTCCGACGACCAGCTGCGCCGCCTCGCCGACCGGGTCGAGGCCCTGACCGACCGCTCCAGCGACCACGCCGCGGAGCTCGAGCGGACCCGGGTCCAGCTGCGTCGCGCGCGGGTGGAGCTCGCCACCTCCCGGGCCGTGCTGGCCGGGGTGCGCGAGCAGGTGGCGCGGGCCCGCTCGGCCACGCAGGTCGCCACCGCCTCGCGTGACGACGCCCGCTCGCTGGCCAACGCCGCCCGGGCCGAGGCCGAGGCGGCGGCCGCCACCGCCCGCCGGGCCGAGGCGGCCCTGGCCCGGGCCGAGGCCGGCGTCCGCGACCCGTGGCCCGCGCCGGCCCAGGTCGTCGGGCAGCGCAGCTTCGCCAGCGTCGACCTGCGGGTCTTCGACGCCTTCGCCGAGGCGGACCTGGCCGCCGACGACGCCGTGCTGGACGCGCCGGCCCGTCGCGGTCGGCACGCCGCCGGGCCCGCCCTGGACCCGGTCGCCGACGCGACCCGCGCGGCCCGCCGGGCGGAGCACGAGGCCGCCACCGCGGCCCGGGCGGTCCCGACGCGGACCGTCGCGGCCGGCGGTGCGGGCCTGCGCGGGTCCGGCGCCCGCGACGTGGCCTGACGAACCCAGGCCTGACGAACCCAGGCCTGACGAACCCAGGCCTGACGGACGTGGCCTGACGGACGTGGCCTGACCAGCCGGGGCCGCGGGTCGGGTCCGTGGCCGGCCGTCGCGTGCGGGAGGATCGGGACATGGACGTCGAACCGGACCGCGTCGAGGAGCCCTTCGACCCACAGGGCGTGCGCTTCAAGCGGGTCAGCCCCAGGCTGACCTGGGTGCGGCTCGCCGGCGCCGGTGTCCTGGCCCTGGTCGGCGTGGTCGTCGCCGTCGTGCTGTGGCTGCTGCTGGACACCCGCTGGCCGCTGTGGGTGGCGGTGCCGCCGGTGCTCAGTGCGGTCGTGGCCGTCGTCGTCGTGCCCCGTCAGGTCCGGGCCATCGGCTACGCCGAGCGCGAGGAGGACCTGATCGTGCGCCGCGGCGTGCTGTTCCGCTCCCTGACCGTCGTCCCCTACGGCCGGATGCAGTACGTCGACGTCACCGCGGGGCCGGTCGACCGCGCCCTGGGCCTGGCCACGGTCCGGCTGCACACCGCCAGCGCGGCCACCGACGCCACGGTGCCGGGTCTGACCGCCGACGCCGCCGCCCTGCTGCGCGACCGGCTCACGGCCGCGGGGCAGGCCCGCCTGGCGGGGCTGTGAGCGCGCCCGAGGAGGTCCGCGCGCCCCGGATCCCGCTGCAGCGCCTGCACCCGGTCTCGCCCCTGGTCCGCGGCTGGGCCGCCCTGCTCGTCGGTCTCGCGATCGTCGTCGAGGGGATCGTGCCCGGCGAGGGCTACGGCCCCGACATCGGGTTCCTCGGCGGTCTGGGCGTCCAGCTGGGCGGGGTGCTGGCGATCGCGGTGCTCGTCGTCATCGGCAACGTCATCGCCTGGTTCTTCACCCGGTACTCCGTCGACGACGACGCCGTCCACCTCAACAGCGGCGTGCTGAGCCGCACCCAGCGCCAGGCCCGCCTCGACCGGCTGCAGGCCGTGGACGTGGTCCAGCCGCTCATCGGCCGGCTGTTCGGCCTGGCCGAGCTGCGCATCGAGGTCGCGGGCGGCTCCGACTCGCAGGTCCGGCTGCGCTACCTGAAGGAGGCCGAGGCGCAGCGGCTGCGCAACGCGCTCCTGGCGGCGGCGGCGGGAGTCGACTACGAGACCGAGGAGGCGCCCGAGGCGCCCGAGCGCGAGGTCCTCCTCGTCCCCCCGGGGCGGCTCGTGGCCGGGACGGCGCTGACCGGCACCGTCATCGCCCTCGTCGTCGGCGCCGTCGTGCTGCTCGGTGGTCTGACGGTCGCCGCGCTGCTGCCGGGGGTGCCGCTGCGGGCGGTCCTGGCCCCGATGGCCGGGGTCGGTCCGGGTGCCGTGGTCGTCATCGTGTTCACGGTGGCCAACCAGTTCGCCAAGTCCTTCAACTTCCGCCTCGCCGAGTCCCCCGACGGCCTGCGGGTGCGCGCCGGGCTGACCGAGACCCGCTCCGCGACGGTGCCGCCGGGACGCGTCCAGGCCGTGCTCGTAAGCCAGTCGTGGCTGTGGCGCCGGTTCGACTGGTGGCACGTCAAGGTCAACATCGCGGGCTACGCCGCGGCCGACGCCCAGCAGTCCTCCAGCGCCGTCCTGCTGCCCGTCGGTACCCGCGAGGACGTTCGCGCCCTGCTGGCCCTGGTCGTGTCCGGCAGCCCGGGCCCGGACGGGTCACCGCGCCCGGCCGTGGCCGACGACGTGCTCGACCGGGCGCTGTCGGGCTCCGGCGACGAGGGCGGGTTCGTCACCGTGGACCGGCGCGCGCGCTGGCTGGACCTGCTGGCCTGGCGCCGGACCGGTTACGCCGTGACCGACCGGGTGCTGCTGGCCCGGACGGGGCTGCTCAACCGCTCCCTGGTCGTGGTCCCGCACGAGCGGACCCAGAGCCTGGGGCTGGCCCAGGGCCCGCTGCAGCGCCGGCTGGGCGTCGTCACCTTCCGGCTGCACTCCACGCCCGGACCGGTCGACCCCGTGGTGCCGCACCTGAGCGAGGTGGAGGGTGCCCGGCTGCTGCGGGAGCAGGGGGCCCGGGCGCGCGCGGCCCGGGCCGCGTCCGGACCGGAGCGGTGGATGCGGCGCGAGCGCTCAGCAGCGGGGGTTGGTCTCGGCGCGGACCAGCAGCCCGTCGGCGTACTCGAAGGAGACCGCGGTCCCGTCGAGGGAGGGGTCGGCCAGGAACGTGTCGAGGTCGACCCGGTCGCTGGTGATGCTGGGGCCGGCCTCGGCGGCGACGCAGGTGGTCACGAAGAACCGCGCCTCCGGTGACACGCCCACCTCGTAGAACTGCTCGCGCTGGTTGCTGAACACCTCCCCGTCGTCCACCCGCACCGGGGTGCCCTGCTCGGCCAGCTCCGCGTCGTCCACCCCCGCCACCGTCAGCCGGTCGAGGGTGAGCACGGTGCCGTCCGGGGTGTCGGTGCGCTCGCCCAGGTAGCCGACGTCGTAGGTCCGCTCCTGCCGGGGCAGGGCGGCCGGGTCGCCCGACGGGGTGGCCGAGGCGGCGTCGCCCGACGGCTCCGAGGCCGGCGCCGACGGTGGGGCCGTGGCCTCTCCCGTCGCCGGGGCGGTTCCCGTGGCCGGGGCGGCGGCCTGCACGGACGGCGTGGCCGTCACCGTCACGGTGGCCGGGGTGACGACGGTGCCCCCGGAGGCGTTGCAGCCGCTCAGCAGGGCCACCGCGGCCAGGGGCGGCAGCACGCGGGCCGCGCGGGGGAGCCCGGACGCCCGTCTCGTCGTGATCATGGCCGACATGCTGGCACGGCGTAGGGTGCGCCGACGTGGACGAGCAGGGGTCGCGGGCCGGGACCGGTGACGGTCGGCTGGGTGTCGGGGTGATCGGCGCGGGCCGCGTGGGGTCGGTGCTGGCCTCGGCGCTGCGGGCCACGGGGCACGCGGTCGTGGGCGCCTCCGGGGTGAGCGAGGCCAGCCGGGAGCGGATCGACACGCTGCTGCCCGGGGTGCCGCGGCTGCCCGTGCCCGAGGTGGTCCGGCGGGCCGAGCTGGTGCTGCTGGCCGTGCCCGACGACGCGCTGCCAGACCTGGTCGCCGGGCTCGCCGCGACCGGCGCCTGGCAGGTGGGCCAGCTGCTCGTGCACACCTCCGGCCGCTACGGCACGGCCGTCCTGGCCCCGGCGGCCGGGGCCGGCGCGATCGGCCTGGCGGTCCACCCGGCGATGACCTTCACCGGCACCAGCCTCGACCTGGCCCGCCTGCCCGGCTCGACCATGGCCGTGACCGCCCCGGCCGCCGTGCTGCCCGTGGCGCAGGCGCTGGTCATCGAGATGGGGGCCGAGCCCGTCGTGGTCCCGGAGCACGCCCGCACGGCGTACCACGCGGCGCTGGCCCACGCCTCGAACCACGTCGTCACGGTCCTGGCCCAGGCCCGGCAGGTGCTGGCCGACGCCGGGGTCGAGGCCTCGGCCGCGCTGCTCGGCCCGCTGGTCCAGGCCGCGGTCGACAACGCGGTCCGGCTCGGCGACACGGCCCTGACCGGTCCCGTGCAGCGCGGCGACGAGGGCACGCTCGCCGCCCACCTGCAGGTCCTGGCGGCCGGGGACGTCGACCGTCGCGCGCACGAGGCGGTCGCCCCGACCTACCGGGCGCTGGCGCGGGCGACGCTCGACCGGGCCCGGGTCCAGGGCCGGCTGGGCGAGGCGGTCGCCGACCGGCTCGAGGCCGTCCTGGCCCGCGAGGCCGGGACCGACGAGGGCACCGACGCAGGGACCGACGCAGGGACCGACGCAGGGACCGGTGACGGGCGCGGGTAGCGTGATCCGGATGGGTGGTGCTGCCGTGCCTGACACGGCCGAGAGAGCCGTCGGGGCCGGCGCGTCCGGCCCGCTCCTGGTCACCGACCGGGCCGGGCTGGCATCGGCCCGGGCCGCGCTGACCGGCCGGGTCGCGGTGGTCATGACCATGGGCGCGCTGCACGACGGTCACCGCTCGCTGCTGCGGCTGGCCGCCGAGCAGGCCGACCACGTCGTGGTCACCGTGTTCGTCAACCCGCTGCAGTTCGGCCCGGGCGAGGACCTCGACGCCTACCCGCGCACCCTGGAGCACGACCTGGCCGTGTGCGCCGAGGCGGGCGTCGACCTGGTCTTCGCGCCGTCCGCTCGGGAGGTGTACCCCGAGGGCGAGCCGCAGGTCCGGGTCCGGGCCGGCGCCCTGGGCGAGGTCTGGGAGGGCCGCAGCCGGCCCGGGCACTTCGACGGTGTCCTGACCGTCGTCATGCTGCTGCTGCACCTGGTACGCCCGGACGCCGCGGTGTTCGGGCGCAAGGACCGGCAGCAGCTGGCCCTGGTGCAGCGCATGGTCGCCGACCTGGCCGTCCCGGTCCGCGTCGTGCCCGGTGACACCGTCCGGGAGCCCGACGGCCTGGCCCGCTCCAGCCGCAACGCCTACCTGCGCGGCGCCGACCGGGACCGGGCCGCGGCGATGCCCCGGGCCGGGCGGGCCGCCGTGGCCGCGGCCCGCGCGGGGGCAGCTGCGGCCGAGGTCGTCGCCACCGCCGCGGACGCGCTCGACGTCCCCGGGGTCTCGGTCGACTACTGCGCCCTGGTCGGGCCGCAGGACCTCGCCGTGGTGGCCGACGACCACACCGGCCCCGCGGTGCTGCTGCTCGCCGCGCGGGTGGGCGGCACCCGGCTGATCGACAACGTCGACCTGGTCGTGGGTCCCGGCGACGGCGGACCCGTGGTCGACGTGCGGGGCCCGGCGTGAGGCACGTCCCCCGGCGGCTCGTCACCGGCACCGCCACCGAGGCGCCGGGGACCGACGTCGTGGTCGTGGGTTCGGGCATCGCCGGGCTCACCGCCGCGCTGGCCCTGTCCGAGCACGGCCTGGCCGTCACGCTGGTCACCAAGACGGTCGTGGCCAGCGGCTCGACCCGCTGGGCGCAGGGCGGCATCGCGGCGGCCATGGCCCCCACCGACTCCCCGGACGCCCACTTCGCCGACACCATGGCCGCCGGCGGCGGGCTGTGCGACCCGGCCGCGGTGCGCGTCCTGGTCGACGACGGCCCGCGCCGGCTGCGGGGCCTGGTCAGCCTGGGCGCCCGCTTCGACCTGGACCTCGACGGGCAGATCGCCCTGACCCGCGAGGGCGGGCACGGCGCTGACCGGATCGCCCACGCCGGCGGCGACGCCACCGGCGAGGAGATCTCCCGCGCCCTGACCGCCGCCCTGGAGGGCGTCACCGCCGACGAGCGGGTCCGCCTGCTCGAGCACACCTTCGCCGTCGACGTGCTGACCGACGCCCACGGTGCGGCCTGCGGCGTGCTCGTCGCCGGGCCCGAGGGCACGCGGCGGCTGCCGGCCCGGGCCGTGGTGCTGGCCAGCGGCGGCATCGGCCAGGTGTACCGCTCGACCACCAACCCGCCCGAGGCCACGGCCGACGGCGTCGCCCTCGCGCTGCGGGCCGGGGCCGAGCTCGCCGACCTCGAGTTCGTCCAGTTCCACCCCACGGTGCTGTGGCTGGGCGGCGGGGCCCGCGGCCAGCAGCCGCTGATCTCCGAGGCGCTGCGGGGCGAGGGAGCCGTGCTGCTCGACGAGCGCGGCCACCGGTTCATGCCCGACCTGGACCCCCGCGGCGAGCTGGCCCCGCGCGACGTCGTGGCCCGGGGCATCGTCGACCGGATGCAGCTGACCGGCTCCGACCACGTCCTGCTCGACGCCCGCCACCTGGGCGCGGAGTTCCTGGGCCGGCGCTTCCCCAGCATCGTCCGGCGTCTGGCCGAGCACGGCTTCGACCTGGCCGCCGACCCCGTGCCGGTGGCCCCGGCCCAGCACTACCACTCCGGCGGCGTCGTCACCGACCTGCTGGGCCGCTCCGGGGTGGCCGGGCTGTACGCGGTGGGTGAGACCGCGTGCACCGGGGTGCACGGCGCCAACCGGCTGGCGAGCAACTCGCTGCTGGAGGGCCTGGTGTTCGCGGCCCGCCTCGCCGACGACATCGCCGCGCGGCTGCGCCTCGGCGAGCTCGCCCCCGGCGCGGCCGTCGAGCGCGGCGGCCCCGCCGGGCTGGTGCCGGCCACGGCGCGGTCCCGGGTGCAGCGGGCGGCCTCGTCCGGGCCCGGCGTGCTGCGCGACGCCGCCGGCCTGGCGGCGGCCGGGCGGGCGCTGGCCGACGTCGTGACCGACGCCCACCACCACGAGGGCGTCAGCGCCCGGGTGGACCGGCCCGAGTGGGAGGCCGCCAACCTGCACACCCTCGCGGTCGCGCTCACCGAGGCCGCCCTGCTCCGCACGGAGTCGCGCGGCGGGCACGTGCGCCGGGACTTCCCGGCCGAGGACCCGGCCTGGCGCCGTCACGTCGTGGTCCGGGCCGACGCCGACGGTGGGCTCGTGCTCACCGAGCGCGAGGTCCGCGGGGCGGTCGACCGGGCCGGCGCCGGGCCCGCGGGACCGGGTGCGGGGTCCGACGCGCGTCGCGGGGCGGGCGCATGAGCGGGGGCACGACGGGACCTGCCGGTCCGACGGCCGAGGAGCTGCGGCGCCTGGTCCGGGTGGCCCTGGACGAGGACCTGGGGGGCGACCCCGGCGAGGACGTCACCACCGCGGCCACCGTCGACGCCACCGCGACCGCCGTGGTCGAGGTCCGGGCCCGCGAGGCGGGGGTGCTGGCCGGTCAGGTGGTCTGGTCCCCGCTGCTGGCCGAGGCCGCACGGCGGCTCGGCCAGCCCGTCCCGGTGGTCGAGCTGCTGGCCTCCGACGGCGACCCGGTGCAGCCGGGTGACGTCGTGGCCCGGCTGTCCGGTCCGGTCCGCACCCTGCTGGTGGCCGAGCGGACCGGGCTCAACCTGGTGGGCCGGGCCTGCGGCGTGGCCACGGCCACGCGCCGGTGGGTGGACGTGCTGGCCGGCACCGGGGTGAGCGTGCTCGACACCCGCAAGACCACCCCGGGCCTGCGGGCGTGGGAGAAGTACGCCGTGCGCTGCGGCGGCGGGGTCAACAAGCGGTTCGGCCTGCACGACGTGGCCATGGTCAAGGACAACCACGCGGCCGCGGCCGGGTCCGTGGTGGCCGCCTACCGCGCCGTGCGCAGCGCTCGCCCCGACGTCACGGTCGAGGTCGAGGTCGAGTCCACCGCCGTCGCGCTCGCGGTGGTGCGTGCGGGCGGCCGGTTCCTGATGTGCGACAACATGACCACCGAGGAGCTGACGGCCACCGTGCGGGCGGTGCGGGCCCTGGTCGCCGAGCTCGACGGGCCCGAGGGCCGGGTCGAGCTAGAGGCCACCGGCGGCCTGACGCTCGGCCGCGCCCCCGAGGTGGCGACCACCGGGGTCGACCACGTGTCGGTGGGCGCGCTCACCCACTCCTCGCCACAGCTGGACGTCGGGCTGGACTGGGTCGGCTGAGCCGGTCCGGTCGTCAGTCGATCGGGCGGGCGGAGGCCATCCGCGGGATCCGGCCGCGCAGCTGGTTGGGGGTGTTGAGCAGCCGCACCTTCCACCGCCGGTGCAGCCCGACGATGAAGTCAAGCCCGGCGCCCTCGATGGCGTCCACCTCGTCGAGGTCGACGACCACGCGGCTCAGGACCATGGACTCGACGTCGGCCAGCGCGCCGGCCAGCCGCGGTGCGGCCCGGTCGTCGAGCACGCCGTACAGGCGCACCACGACCTGGGTCCCCACGCGCTGCACGACCACGTCGCAGGAGTCCTCGCGCGGCGAGGGTACGGATCCCTGCACGTCGGTCTCACCTCCGTCGTCCGGTCGTCGTCGTCCGGTCTACCCGCAGACCCGGGGGCCCGGATGCGGCTGTCGTCCCGCAGTCTGCCTCACATCGTGACCTGGGTCACCGTCCCCGGCGAGCCGAGTCCTCCGGCAGTCAGCCCCGGCGGAACCGGTGGGCGTGGGCGCTCTGCCCCAGCCGGACCCGCCCGTCGGGCCCCACCAGCCCGGCCGCACCCCGCGCCACCTCGGCGAGCAGGGCCTCGCGGTGCGGCGACAGGGCCACGTAGGACCAGGTCGACACCAGCGCGAGGAGGTCGTCGACGCTGCAGCGCAGCGAGCTGTCCACGGCGTGCGTACCCGCCGCGACCAGGCGCGGGTCGGGCACCGAGACGTCGAGCCGGTCGGCGTGGCTGTCGGCCCGCGCGCGCTCGGCCAGCTCGGGCGCGTGCCGGGCCACCGCCCCCGACACGACCCGCGCCACCGGGTCCTGCCGGTCGCGCACGTTCCACAGCAGCACCAGCACCCCGCCGGGGCGCAGCACCCGCGCGACCTCCACGGCGGCCCGGCCGTGGTCCATCCAGTGCCAGGCCTGCGCCACGAGCACCGCGTCGACCGAGCCGTCGGGCAGGGGGACCGCCTCGCCCGTGCCGGCCAGGGCGCGGACCTGCGGCGAGACCGACCGCAACCGTTCCCGCATCTGCGGGTCGGGCTCGACGGCCACGACGTCGTGGCCCTGCTCCAGCAGCACCCGGGTCGCCTTGCCCGTGCCGGCCCCCAGGTCCAGGACGCGCAGCGGCGCCTCGCCCAGCGCCCAGCGCACCACCTCGGCGGGGTAGCCGGGCCGCACCCGGTCGTACTCCTCCGCGACGGCGCCGAACGAGCGGGCCTGCTGCTCGCGGTGGGCGTCGTCGTGCCGCCCGGCGGCCGACGGGGGTGGGCTCATCCGGCCATGGTGCCCGGTCGGGGGCCTGCGGCGGGTTCCCTATCCTGACGGGGTGAGCAGCAGCAGCGACCGGACCGACGCGCCCGACCGGACGGACACCGGGAGCGGGCCGGCCGACGAGCGGGTGGACGAGCAGACCGCGGTCAGGGCCGCCAAGCGCGAGCGCATCATCGCCGCCGGGGGCGAGGCGTACCCCGTGCTCGTGCCCCGCAGCCACGCCCTGGCCGAGGTGGTGGCCGAGCCCCGCTGGCAGGCCCTCGAGGCCGGCGAGGAGACCGAGGACGTCGTGTCGGTCACCGGGCGCGTGATGTTCGCCCGCGGCACGGGCAAGCTCGCCTTCGCCACGCTGCAGGAGGGCGACCACCGGCTGCAGGTCATGCTCAGCCTGGCCGAGGTCGGTCAGGAGGGCCTGGACGCCTGGAAGCAGGACGTCGACCTGGGGGACCAGGTGTCGGTGACCGGCCGCGTGGTCAGCAGCCGCCGGGGCGAGCTGTCGGTCATGGCGACCTCGTGGCTGATGGCCGCCAAGGCGCTGCGCCCGCTGCCCAACCACTACGACGGCGCCCAGCTGGCCGAGGACACCCGGGCGCGGCGCCGCTACGTCGACCTGGTGGTGCGACCCGAGGCCCGCGAGGTCGTCCGGACCAAGGCCACCGTGCTGCGCTCGCTGCGCGAGACGTTCCACCGCCTCGGCTACCTCGAGGTCGAGACCCCCGTCCTGCAGCTGGTGCACGGCGGCGCGACCGCCCGGCCGTTCCACACCCACCTGAACGCCCTCGACGTCCGGATGAGCCTGCGCATCGCGACCGAGCTGTACCTGAAGCGCTGCGTCGTCGGCGGGCTGGAGAAGGTGTACGAGATCGGGCGCACCTTCCGCAACGAGGGCATCGACTCCACCCACAGCCCCGAGTTCACGATGCTGGAGGCCTACGAGGCCTACGGCTCCTACGACACGATGGCCGAGCTGGTCCGCGAGCTCGTCCTGGACGCCGCCACCGCCACGGGGCGGACCGTGGTGCCGGACGGCCACGGCGGCGAGGTCGACCTGGCGGGTGACTGGCGGACCGTGACCGTGCACGACGCGGTGTCCGGCGCCCTGGGCGAGGCGGTCGACGTCGACACCGACCTCGCCGTGCTGCGTCGCCACGCCGAGCGCACCGGGGTCGAGCTGCGCCCGGGCTGGGGCGCGGGCGAGGTCGTCCTGGAGCTGTTCGAGAAGCTGGTCGAGCACACGCTGCTGCAGCCCACCTTCGTGCGCGACTACCCGGCGGAGGTGCGGCCGCTGGCCCGGCCGCACCGCGACGACCCCCGCCTGGCCGAGGCCTGGGACCTGGTCGTGGCCGGGGCCGAGCTGTCACCGGCCTACTCCGAGCTGGCCGACCCGGTGCTGCAGCGCGAGCGGCTGGTGGAGCAGTCGCTGCTCGCGGCCGGCGGCGACCCCGAGGCCATGCAGCTGGACGAGGACTTCCTGCGGGCGCTGGAGCACGGCATGCCGCCCACCGGGGGCATCGGCCTGGGGGTCGACCGGCTCGTCATGCTGCTGACGGGGGTCGGCATCCGCGAGACCATCCTGTTCCCCCTGCTGCGCCCCGAGGGCTGAGGACGTGGACCTCGGTGTGCTCGGCGAGGTGGTGCGTGGCCTGCTGCCCACCATCGGGGTGAGCCTGCTGTTCGGCATCGCGATCCTGGCCATCGTCCGGGCCGACGCGGGGGAGCGGGCCGACCGGGCCCGGATCGAGGCGGAGGAGGACGCGGCCGCCGCCGCCCGGGACAGCGCCGCCGCCCGGGACAGCGCCGCCGCCCGGGACAGCGCCGCCGCCCGGGACAGCGCCGCCGGTGACGGCGCCGCCGGTGACGGCGCGCCGCGCGTCGGCGACGACCGGGGCGACGGCCAGGACCGTCCCGCGGTCTGAAACCGTCCCTTGCGGCGGAATTCGCCGGGCCGTATTCGGTGCTGTGACCGAGTAATGCAGCCGGCGCTTTCGGGTGGTCATTTCCCGACCGACTTGCTCCTTGATCATCGGCGGTGCAATCATCAATCCGCGGCGACAGCGACTCCAGTCGCGCAGCCCGGTATTCGCACCCCGGGACAGAGATGGTCGCCCGAATTCTGCAGATGGAGACAAGAAATGGCCCAGCAGGTCAATGTGGTGCTCGTCGACGACCTCGACGGCACCCCGGCCGACGAGACCGTGACGTTCGGTCTCGACGGGATCACCTACGAGATCGACCTGACCGTCGACAACGCGGCCAAGCTCCGCGACTCCCTCGCGGAGTGGGTCGGGCACGGCCGTCGCGTCGGCGGCGCCCGCCGCAAGGGCAGCCGCTCGGTCACCAAGCGGTCGTCCGTCGGCTCCGACAACGCCACCATCCGCGAGTGGGCCCGCGCCAACGGCCACGAGGTGTCCGAGCGCGGCCGCATCAAGGCCGAGGTCATCGAGGCGTTCAACGCCGCCAACGGCTGAGACCCACCCGCACCGACGACGGCGCCCCCCGACCAGCAGGTCGGGGGGCGCCGTCGTCGGTGCGCGGCGGCTCAGGTCCGGTCGCGCTCCACGTCCGTGGCCTGCCGGACGTCCTCGGCGGGCAGGTCCTCCTCGGCGACCCGGGCCCGCTTGTGGGACAGCAGCGAGGTGACCGTGACGACGGCCAGGGCGCCGATGATGACGAACAGGCTGGCCAGGGTCGGGATCTCGGGCACGCCGGGCCAGATGTTGTGGGCCCAGTGCAGCAGCAGCTTGACGCCGATGAACGCGAGGATGAACGACAGCCCGTAGGACAGGTGCACCAGCTTGGACAGGGCGCCCTCGAGCAGGAAGTACAGCGCCCGCAGGCCCAGCAGCGCGAAGGCGTTGGTGGCGAACACCAGGTACGGGTCGCCGGTGATGCCGTAGACGGCCGGCACGGAGTCGACCGCGAACACCACGTCGGTGAACAGCAGGACGATGACGACCAGGGCGAACGGCGTCAGGTACTTGACGCCGTCGCGGGTCACGCGGAACTTGGTGCCCTCGTAGTCGTCGGACACCTTGGTGACCTTGCGGACGAGCTTGACCACCCGCAGCTCGGAGACGTGGATCTCCTTCTTCTCGCCCTTCAGCTCCTCCAGCAGCAGGTGCACGGCGGTGAAGATGAGGATGGCGCCGAAGATGAGGAACGCGAAGTCGAGCTGGGCGATCGCGACCGCGCCGATGGCGATGAACACCCCGCGCAGGATCAGGGCGCCGAGGATGCCCCACAGCAGGGCCCGCTGCTGCAGGTGCCGGGGCACCGCGAAGGCGGACAGGATGAGGATGAACACGAACAGGTTGTCGACCGACAACGACTTCTCGACGATGTAGCCCGTGTAGTACTCCACGCCGATCTGCGACCCGAACTGCGTCAGGACGAAGACGCCGAACAGCAGGGGCAGCGCGATGTAGAACGCCGACCAGCCGGCCGCCTCCTTCATGGAGACGTCGTGCGGGTTGCGGGTGGCGATGAAGTCGAAGATGAACAGGCCGGCGACGACCGCGATCGTCGCCCCCCACAGCGCGGGGGTGCCGATCGACGTCAGGCCGCCGGAACCGGGCTCGGTCGCCGTCGCTGGGACGGCCACGAGGGCGTGGCTGAGCAGGTGCATGGAGGTCCTTCGGGCTGGTGCGGCACGCCGCAGCGGTGAGGTCTCCGTCGCCCGTCCGCTGCTGCGGACTGGCTCGACCCGGGGTCGCAGGTGCGACCGTGCTGACCGGGACCGGTTCTGAGGACGTACTCCCCTCACCGCCGATGCTACGGCCGGGCGGGCCGTTACGGTGGTTCCGTGGCGGAGGGACGGACGGCGCGGGCCCCGGACGGCCCCGCGCGCCGGCCTCGTCGGGTGTTCGGCGTCGGGGACGAGCCCGACCCCCGGTTCACCCTCGCGAACGAACGGACCGTGCTGGCCTGGGTGCGCACGGCGCTGGCCTTCGTCGTGGCCGGGCTGGCCGCCGCCGTGGCCGACGACGTGGTCGACACCGGCCACCTGCTGCGCGCCGTGGCCGTCGTCAGCGTGACCGTCGCGGCCTGGCTGTCGGTCACCGCGCTGCTGCGCTGGGCCCGGGCCGAGCGGGCGATGCGGCTGCAGCAGCCGCTGCCCGCGCCGTCCGGGCTGGCCGTCGTGGTGCTGGGGGTGCTGGCGCTGTCGGTCCTGGCGCTCCTCGCCCTGCTGTGACGACGCCGGGACCTAGGACGCCGGTGCCCCGCGACCCGGGGCTGCAGCCCGAGCGCACCGCCCTGGCCTGGCAGCGCACCGGGCTGGCCCTGCTGGTGACCGCGCTGGTCGTCGTCCGCGACGGGCTGGTGTCCGGGGGTGGCGTCGGGCTGCTGCTGGTGGGCCTCGGGGTGGGGGCGGCGGCGTGCGGGCTCGTCGTCGTCCGGCGCTCGCGGACGGAGCTGCGGGCCCGGGTCGAGGCGCTCGTCACCGGTGCCCCGCTGCCGGCGCCGACCGCGACCCGGACGGCCGCCGCGGGGGTGCTGCTGCTGGCCGCGGCGACCGTCGGGGTGCTCCTCGGCTAGGCGACGGCTGCTCCCCGGCGGGGTCCGCGGGCCTGGTGGCGGCTGCGTCGAGCGGCACGGTTCGCCCTGAGCGGACCCGCCGGCTGCGTCGGAACACTCAGGCCGGGTACGCGTTGTGCCGATGGACGACCGGACCGCGACCCTGCCAAGGGCCAGCTGCTGCGCTCAGCGCGAACGCAGGCCCTGCGAGCAGGTGGTCGGCCGGTGCCGCAGCCACCGGACGTCTAGCATCGAGAGGGAACGAGGTCCGCCGGAGGAGTTCCGTCGGACGCCGCCCGCTCGTGAGGGAGCGAACAATGTTCGAGAGATTCACAGACCGCGCTCGCCGCGTTGTCGTCCTGGCCCAGGAAGAGGCCCGGATGCTCAACCACAACTACATCGGGACCGAGCACATCCTGCTCGGGCTGATCCACGAGGGCGAGGGCGTCGCCGCCAAGGCGCTGGAGTCCCTCGGCATCTCGCTGGACGCCGTGCGCGAGCAGGTCCAGGAGATCATCGGCCAGGGCCAGCAGGCCCCCAGCGGTCACATCCCCTTCACCCCGCGGGCCAAGAAGGTCCTGGAGCTGAGCCTGCGCGAGGCGCTGCAGCTCGGCCACAACTACATCGGCACCGAGCACATCCTGCTCGGCCTCATCCGCGAGGGCGAGGGCGTGGCGGCCCAGGTGCTGGTCAAGCTGGGCGCCGACCTCAACCGGGTCCGTCAGCAGGTCATCCAGCTGCTGTCCGGCTACCAGGGCAAGGAGCCCGCGACCTCCGGCGGTCCCGCCGCGGAGAACACGCCGTCCGGCTCCCTGGTGCTCGACCAGTTCGGCCGCAACCTCACGCAGGCCGCCCGCGAGTCCAAGCTCGACCCGGTCATCGGGCGCGAGAAGGAGATCGAGCGGGTCATGCAGGTGCTGAGCCGCCGCACCAAGAACAACCCGGTGCTGATCGGCGAGCCCGGTGTCGGCAAGACGGCGGTCGTCGAGGGCCTGGCCCAGGCGATCATCCGCGGCGAGGTCCCCGAGACGCTCAAGGACAAGCAGCTCTACACGCTGGACCTGGGCGCCCTGGTGGCCGGTTCGCGCTACCGCGGTGACTTCGAGGAGCGCCTCAAGAAGGTCCTCAAGGAGATCCGCACCCGCGGCGACATCATCCTGTTCATCGACGAGATCCACACCCTCGTCGGGGCGGGTGCCGCCGAGGGCGCCATCGACGCCGCCAGCATCCTCAAGCCGATGCTGGCCCGCGGCGAGCTGCAGACCATCGGTGCGACCACGCTGGACGAGTACCGCAAGCACGTCGAGAAGGACCCGGCCCTGGAGCGGCGCTTCCAGCCCATCCAGGTCGCCGAGCCCTCGCTGGCCCACGCCATCGAGATCCTCAAGGGCCTGCGCGACCGCTACGAGGCGCACCACCGGGTCTCGATCACCGACGCGGCGCTGGTGGCCGCGGCCAACCTGGCCGACCGCTACATCAACGACCGCTTCCTGCCGGACAAGGCCATCGACCTGATCGACGAGGCCGGCGCCCGGCTCCGCATCCGTCGCATGACGGCTCCGCCGGACCTGCGCGAGTTCGACGAGCGCATCGCCAACGTCCGTCGCGAGAAGGAGTCGGCCATCGACTCCCAGGACTTCGAGAAGGCCGCCTCGCTGCGCGACGACGAGAAGCGCCTGCTGGGCCAGAAGGCCGAGCGCGAGAAGCAGTGGAAGTCCGGTGACATGGACGTCGTCGCCGAGGTGGACGAGGAGCTGATCGCCGAGGTCCTCGCCATCGCCACGGGCATCCCGGTGTTCAAGCTGACCGAGGAGGAGTCCCAGCGGCTGCTCCACATGGAGGACGAGCTGCACAAGCGCGTCATCGGCCAGGAGGAGGCCATCAAGGGCCTCAGCCAGGCGATCCGGCGCACCCGGGCCGGCCTGAAGGACCCCAAGCGTCCCGGTGGCTCGTTCATCTTCGCCGGCCCCACGGGCGTCGGGAAGACCGAGCTGGCCAAGTCGCTGGCGGAGTTCCTGTTCGGCGACGAGGACTCCCTCATCCAGCTCGACATGTCGGAGTTCAGCGAGAAGCACACCGTCTCGCGGCTGTTCGGCTCGCCCCCCGGCTACGTCGGCTACGAGGAGGGCGGCCAGCTGACCGAGAAGGTGCGGCGCAAGCCGTTCTCGGTCGTGCTGTTCGACGAGGTCGAGAAGGCGCACCCGGACATCTTCAACTCGCTGCTGCAGATCCTGGAGGACGGTCGCCTGACCGACAGCCAGGGCCGGGTGGTCGACTTCAAGAACACCGTGATCATCATGACCACGAACCTGGGTACGCGGGACATCGCCAAGGGCATCAACATGGGCTTCAGCGCGGGCAACGACACGCGCACCGGCTACGACCGGATGAAGGCCAAGGTCCAGGACGAGCTCAAGCAGCACTTCCGTCCCGAGTTCCTCAACCGCGTCGACGACATCATCGTCTTCCCCCAGCTCACGCAGGAGGAGATCGTCACGATCGTCGACCTGATGATCGCCAAGCTCGACGCGCGCCTGCACGACAAGGACATGGGCATCGAGCTCACCCCGGCGGCCAAGGGCCTGCTGGCCACCCGCGGCTACGACCCCGTCCTCGGGGCGCGTCCGCTGCGTCGCACGATCCAGCGCGACATCGAGGACCAGCTGAGCGAGAAGATCCTGTTCTCCGAGCTGACCTCCGGTCAGCTGATCCTGGTGGACGTGGAGGGTGAGGACGACCTCGCGCACTTCACGTTCAAGGGCACCGAGAAGGGCGTCCCCGAGGCGCCCGAGCCCGTCGGCGCCGCGGCGTCGGAGGGCGGCGGCACCACCGAGCCGCTCGGCGACACCGGGACCGGCAGCTGACGCAGCAGCCGCGACTCGACGGAGCCCGACCGACCCTGCAGGGGACGGTCGGGCTCCGTGCTGCGCGCCCGGCCGACGTGCCCCGGATCGCCGAGCTGGTCTCGGCGTACGTGGTCGACCGGCGGCTGCTGGCCAAGGACCTGGTGACGCTGTACGAGGACGTCCAGGAGTTCGTGGTCGCCGAGCACCGCTCGCCGGCCACGCCCGAGCACCCCGACGGGCTCACCGAGGTCGTCGGCTGCGGGGCGCTGCACGTGATGTGGGCCGACCTGGCCGAGGTGCGGACCGTGGCCGTCAGCGGCCGCCTGCGCGGGGCGGGCGTCGGCCGCTCGCTGGTGCGCGAGCTGATCGGGCGGGCCCGTTCGCTCGGGATCGCCCGGGTGTTCTGCCTGACCTTCGAGCGGGAGTTCTTCGGCTCGTTCGGCTTCCGCGAGATCGAGGCCGCACCCGTCGCGCCCGAGGTCTACGAGCAGCTGCTGCGCAGCCACGACGAGGGCGTCGCGGAGTTCCTCGACCTGGCCCGGGTCAAGCCGAACACCCTCGGCAACCACCGGATGCTGCTGACGCTCTGAGGTGCGGGTTGCCACCTGTCCTGCGGCGGCAGGTTCAGGCCCTCACCCGTACCGGCCTCACAGCGGCAGGCGGTACCCGCCCCGGGTGGCCTCGGCCAGGCCGTCGGCCAGCAGCCCGGCCAGGCACCGCGCCGTCTGATCGTCGTCGTGCCACACCGCCTCCAGCCGCCCGGCCGGCACGGCGCCGGGCTCGTCCCGCAGCACGGCCAGCAGCAGGCCCCGCACGTAGCGGTCGGTGCCGACCCACGCCTGCGGCCGTGTGGTGCGGGCGGGCCGGGTGGTGCGGGCGGGCCGGGCGGTCTGGGTGGTCCGGGCGGCCTGGGTGGCCCCGGCGGGCCGGGCGGCTCCGGCGGGCCGGGCGTCTCCGGAGGCCGGTGTGCGGGCGTCGGGGGCGGCGGTCTCGGCCCAGCGGCAGCGGGTCCGCACCGGGCAGGCGTCGCAGCGGGGCGAGCGGGCGGTGCACACCAGGGCGCCGAGCTCCATCACCGCGGCGTTCCAGGCCACCGAGCGCCCGGCCTCACCGGGCAGCAGCCGCTCCGCCCGGTCGACCTCGGCGCGGGTCGGTGCCCCTGGCAGCGCGTCGGTGCCCTCGTGCACCCGGGCCAGGACCCGCCGGACGTTGACGTCCAGCACGACGGCCCGCTGCCGGTGGGCGAACGCCGTCGTCGCCCCGGCCGTGTACGGCCCGACCCCGGGCAGGGCCAGCAGATCGGCGTAGGTCGTGGGCACCTGCCCGCCGTGCCGGTCCCGCACCGCCACCGCCGCCTCGTGCAGCCGCAGCGCCCGGCGGGGGTAGCCGAGCCGGCCCCACATCCGCACCGCCTCGCCGGGGGAGTCGTCGGCCAGCGAGGTGGGGGTGGGCCAGCGCTCGAGCCACGCGCGCCAGGCGGGCTCCACCCGGGCGACCGGGGTCTGGTGCGACATGACCTCGCACACCAGCACGGCCCAGGCGTCGGTGCCCGGCCGCCGCCACGGCAGGTCCCGCGCCGCCGAGGCGTACCAGGCCACCACGTCGTCCACGAGGCCGGCGTCCCCCGCCCGCCCGGCGTCCCCGGCCGGCCCGGCGTCCCCGGCCCGCCCGGCGTCCCCGGCCGGCGTCGAGAGGGCCCGATCGACCCGCGGCGACCCCATATGCCGGGCCGAAGCGGCCTTCTCGGCGTCGGGCGGTGCGGGGGTGGGCGGCCCGGCGTGAGGCGGCGCGGGGGTGGGCGACCCGGCGGGCGAGGGGATCAGACGTACCGCTCGAGGATGCTGGTCTCGGCCAGGCGGCTCAGACCCTCGCGGACGGCCCGGGCGCGCGACAGCGTCAGGCCGTCGACCTGCTGCAGGTCCTCGACCCCGGCCGCGAGCAGCTTCTGCAGGCTGCCGAAGCGGCCCACGAGCCGCTGCACGACCACGTCGGGCAACCGGGGCAGCCGGTGCAGCATCCGGTACCCGCGCGGGCTGACGGTGGCGTCCAGGCCGGGGTCCCCGGTCTGCAGCGACACCTGGGCGGCCACCTGGTCCAGGCTCAGCAGCTGCGACGAGTCCAGCGACGCCAGACCCGCCAGGGCCTGGTCGGTCTCGGCGACAGAGCCCTCGGGGCCGACGTAGTCGCGCACCACGCTGGACAGCTCCAGGCCGAAGCCCGTGATCAGCTCGTCCATCTGCAGCTCGACCAGCCGGCCGTCGGTGCCGAGCTCGACCACGTAGCCGCGCACCTCCTCGCTGATCCGGCGCACCATCTCCGCCCGCTGCAGCACCGTGGCGACGTCGCGAACGGTGACGAGGTCCTCGATCTCCAGCGCCGACAGGTTGCCGGTCACCTCGTCCAGGCGGGACGCGTAGCGCTCCAGGGTGGCCAGGGCCTGGTTGGCGCGGGCCAGGATGGCGCCGGAGTCCTCCAGCACGTGGCGGCGCCCGTCCAGGTACAGCGCGATCAGGGTCATGGACTGCGACACCGAGATCACCGGGAAGCCGCACTGGCGCGACGCCTTGTCGGCCGTGCGGTGCCGGGTGCCGGACTCCGGCGTCTCGATCCGGGGGTCGGGCACCAGCTGGACCCCCGCGCGGACGATGTTCCCGCTGCCGGTGTGGTCGATGACGATGGCGCCGTCCATCTTGGCCAGCTCACGCAGCCGGGTGGCCGAGAAGTTCACGTCCAGCACGAAGCCGCCGGTGCACATGTCGGCCACGACGTCGTCGAAGCCGAGCACGATCAGGGCCCCGGTCCGCCCGCGCAGGATGCGCTCCAGGCCGTCCCGCAGCTGGGTCCCGGGCGCGACCAGGGCGAGGACCTCGCGAAGCCGCTCGTCCGTACCGTCCACAGTCGCGGCCCCCGCGTGCTCGTGCGACCCCCGTGCCGGGCACACGGGCTCGCAGGTCGATCAGTTGCTGGAACGTCTCGAAGTGTAGGGCGGCTGGGCCGGATGGGACGGCCCGCGACCGGACCGTGACCTGCCGGTGACTCGCCGGTGACCTGCGGGGGCCCCTGACCCGGGCCCCGGTGGCCCCGGGGTCGCCTGTTTCGCCCCTGGCGGGTGAGCCGCACGCCGGGCGGGGCAGCGGCCGTCAGCCGGTACGGGCGGCCAGGTCGCGCAACGCCCGGAGCGCCCGCTCCACGTGGCCCACCTCGACGGCCCGGACCCCGTCGGGCAGCGTGCCCAGCCGCTCGAGCGAGCCCGGCGGCACCAGGATCCGGCGGTAGCCCAGCCGGGCCGCCTCGGCCACGCGCTGCGGGGTCATCGCGACCCGGCGCACGTCCCCGGACAGCGCGACCTCGCCGATGGCCAGCACGTCGGCCGGCACCGGGGTGTCCCACGCCGCGGAGGCCACGGCCAGGGTCACCGCCAGGTCCACCCCGGGCTCGCCCAGCCGCGCCCCGCCCACCGTGGCCACGAACACGTCCTTGTCGGCCAGCCGGAGCCCCGCGGCCCGCTCGGTCACCGCCAGCAGCATGGCCGTGCGGGCGTTGTCCAGGCCGCTGACCCCGCGCCGGGGGTTGGGCGTGGACGCCGTGGCCACCAGCGACTGCACCTCGGCCAGCAGCGGCCGGCGGCCCTCGAGCGCCACGGCCAGGCAGGTGCCGGGCACGGGCTCGTCCCGGTGGCCCCGGAACAGCTCGGACGGGTCGAGCACCTGGCGCAGGCCGTCGTCGGCCTGCTCGAAGCAGGCGATCTCGTCGGCGGGGCCGTAGCGGTTCTTGGTGGCCCGCAGCAGCCGCAGACTGGTGTGCCGGTCGCCCTCGAACGTCAGCACCGTGTCGACCAGGTGCTCCAGCGACCGTGGTCCGGCCACCGAGGAGTCCTTGGTGGACTGCCCGACCAGCAGCAGCGGCGTGGGCCGGGACTTGGCCACCCGCGTCAGGACCTGGGTGACCTCCTGCACCTGGGCCATGCCGCCGGCGCGGCCGTCCACGTCGGCGCTGGTCAGCGTCTGCACGCTGTCGACCACCACCAGGTCGGGGTCGTGCTGCTCGACGTGGTGCAGCACCGCGCCGAGGTCCTGCTCGTCGGCGACGAGCAGCCCCGGGGCGTCGGCGCCCGTCCGCCGGGCGCGGACGGCGATCTGCTCGGCCGACTCCTCGCCGGAGACGTACAGCACCGTGCGGGGCCGGGCCGGCTCGGCGGCCAGGGCGGGCCGGGCCGAGCCGCCGACCGGCCCGACCGGCAGCCCCAGCGCGAACCGGTGGGCGACGTCGAGCAGCAGGGTCGACTTGCCGACCCCCGGCTCCCCGGCGAGCAGCACCACCTGGCCGGCCACCAGACCGCCCCCGACGACCCGGTCGAACTCGCCCAGCCCGGTGGGGGTGCGCTCCGTCCGGACCTCGTCGACGTCGCCCAGCCGGCGCGCCGGCCGGGGCGCACGCCCCCCGGGACCGCGCACGCCCGGGGCGGCGGCGGTCAGGCCGGCCGGGACCTCCTCGACCGTGCCCCACCCCTGGCACTGGGTGCAGCGTCCCGCCCAGCGGGGGTGCTCGGCGCCGCAGGCGGTGCAGGCGAAGACCGCGCGGCGGTTGCGGGAGGTGGCCACCGGTCCAACCTACGCAGCCCCCGGACACAACCCGGCGCCCGGCCGGGGGTGGCTCAGAGGGCGAGCAGGGTGGCGGTCAGGATGACGCCGCCGCTGACGATCGACACGGCCGGCACCAGCGCGAACACCAGGACGGACTGGACCTTGAGGTGGCGCCAGAGCAGCAGCCCGGCCCCGACGAAGATGGCCACGCCCAGCATGGTCGCGGCGAAGGCGAGGCCCACCTGGCCCGGGTCCGGCGCGGCCGACGTGGGCGGCACCAGGATGAACGGCACCACCGTGGACACGGCGACCCCGAGGGTCCAGATCGCGAACAGACCGATCGAGCGGACGTCCGGGTGCGGCCAGCGCGTCGGCCGGTGCCCGCGGGCGGTGTACTCCGCCTCCCGCCGCGCGGTCCCGTCGCTGTATCGGGTCTCGGTCATGGGACAAGCCTCCCGCGCCGTGGCCGTCGTGGCTAGTCGGACGCCGACCCCGGGCGGGTGAGTCGGGCCCCGCCGGTGGCCGACGCCGCGGCCGCGGTGGCGGGGTGCACGGTCAGCGGCAGCAGCCGGCGACGGCCGCGCGCCGGTCGCAGCTGCTCGCAGTGCACCGCCAGCCGCTCGTAGACGTCCTCGCCGACCAGCTCCACCAGCTCGTCCCGCAGCGACAGCCACACGGGCTCGGGCGCCACGTGGGCCGAGGGGCTGCTCGAGCAGTACCAGTCGAAGTCCGCCCCGCCGCCGCCCCAGCCGCCCCGGGTGTACTCGGTGACCGTCACCTGCAGGTACTGCGAGCCGTCGGGCCGCTCGACCGTGTCGTAGGTGCGCCGCAGCGGCAGCTGCCAGCACACGTCCGGCTTGGTGCTCAGCGGCGGCACGTCCTCGGCCAGGGCCAGCGCGTGCAGCGCGCAGCCGTACCCGCCCGCGAAGTCGCGCGGGTTGTGGAACACGCACGCCCCGGCCACGCGGGCGGTTCGCCGGTCGCCGTCCTCGTCCGCCTCGGCCCACTCGGCGCCGGCCCCGTGCTCGGGGTGGTCGTGGTTGGCCCACGTCGAGGGGTCCAGCCGCGCCACGGCCTGCGCCACCCGGGCCTCGTCGTCGGGCTCGGAGAAGTAGGCCCCGTGCACGCAGCAGCCCGCGTCCGGCACCGAGGCGTCGATGCCGGGGCAGCCCGCGCCGAAGATGCAGCGGTAGGAGGACGTCAACCAGGTGAGGTCGAAGCGGTGGACGGTGTCCGGCTGGTCCCCCTCGTCGGACAGCTCCAGCCACAACCGGTCGGTCGGGGAGGGGACCTCGTCGGTCGGTCGCTCGCTCGGTAGGTCGGGGCCTGCCACCCGGGGAGGGTAGCCCCGCGCCCGGTCGGCCGGTCGCGGTGCCGGGCCCCGTCCGCGCGACGTAGGCTGAGCGCTCGTGACCGGTGCCCCCGGCTCCGACGGCGGAGCGCCTGCCGGCCCCCTCGTGGGCCTGGCGACGACCTCGGTGTACCCCGAGCCCGCCGAGGAGGCCTTCCGGCTGGCCGCCGAGCTCGGCTACGACGGCGTCGAGGTCATGGTGTGGTCGGACCCGGTCAGCCGGGACGCCGACGCCCTGCTGCGGCTGTCCGCCACCTACGACGTCGAGATCATGAGCATCCACGCGCCGACGCTGCTGCTGACGCAGGGCGTCTGGGGCCGCGACAACTGGGCCCGGCTGGTCCGCACGGCCGAGCACGCCGAGGCCCTGGGCGCCGACACCGTGGTGGTGCACCCGCCGTTCCGCTGGCAGCGCACCTACGGGGCGGGCTTCGAGGAGGGCATCGCCGCGCTGGGCGAGGAGCACCACTGCACCTTCGCGGTCGAGAACATGTTCCCGTGGCGGGTCGGCGGCAAGGACGTGCGCGCCTACGCCCCCGGCTGGGACCTGCTGGACCACGGCTACGAGCACTGCACGCTCGACTTCTCGCACGCCGCCACCGCCCGGCAGGACGCCATGCAGCTGCTGGAGGTGCTGGGCGAGCGGATCGCGCACATCCACCTGACCGACGGCAGCGGGTCGCTCAAGGACGAGCACCTGGTGCCCGGCGACGGCACCCAGCCCGTGGCCGAGGTGCTGGAGAAGCTGGCCGCGGGCGGCTTCACCGGCCACGTGGTGGCGGAGATCAACACCCGGCGCGACAAGCCCCGCCGCGAGCTGGACCTGCAGCGCAGCCTGGCCTTCGCGCGGCGTCATCTGCAGGGCGGCTAGCCTGCTGAGGTGATCGCCGAGGCCCAACGGGCAGTGCTGCTGGCCGCGTCGCGCAACTCGCGGCTGCGGGACGTCGTGGAGAAGGCCCCCGTCACCCGCGACCTGGTCCGCCGCTTCGTCGCGGGCACCGGGGACGACCACGCCCTGGAGGTCTCCGCCGACCTGCGCTCGCAGGGCCTGCTGGTCACCCTGGACCGCCTCGGCGAGGACGTCACCGACGAGGCCGACGCCGAGGCGGTGCGCGACGCCTACGTCGGCCTGCTGGGACGGCTGTCGGCCGTGGGGCTCGCCGACGACGGCGACGTCGAGGTCTCGGTCAAGCTGTCGGCGCTGGGCCAGGCGCTGGGCTCGACGGGGGAGTCCGTCGCGCTGGAGAACGCCCGCGTCATCGTCGAGGCGGCCGCGCTGGCGGGCACCACCGTCACCCTCGACATGGAGGACCACACCACGGTCGACTCGACGCTGCGGGTCCTCGAGCAGCTGCGCGCCGACCACCCCTGGGTGGGCGCGGTGCTGCAGTCGCAGCTTCGCCGCACCGAGGCCGACTGCCGGGACCTGGCCACGGCGGGCTCCCGGGTCCGGCTGTGCAAGGGCGCCTACGCCCCCACCGACCCCGACGCCTTCGACGTCGCCCACGAGGTGGACCGCTCCTACGTCCGCTGCCTCAAGGTCCTGATGAACGGCGACGGCTACCCGATGGTCGCCAGCCACGACCCGACCCTGATCGAGATCGCGCAGGCGCTCGCCCGCGACGTCGGCCGCGAGGAGTCCAGCTGGGAGCTGCAGATGCTGCTCGGGGTCCGGCCCGAGGAGCAGACCCGCCTGGCCGCCCTGGGGCGCCGGATGCGGGTCTACGTGCCCTTCGGCGAGGACTGGTACGCCTACCTGGTCCGGCGCCTGGCCGAGCGCCCCGCCAACCTGGCCCTGCTCCTGCGCTCGCTGGGCAGCCGGCGGTGAGCGGCGGGGCCGGGCCCACCCCGCGCGAGGACGTCGTGGCGGTCCTGGGGGCCGGGGTGATGGGGGAGACCCTGCTGTCCGGGCTGCTGCGCGCCGGGCGGGGCGTGGACGCGCTGCGCATCAGCGAGCGCCGGCCGCAGCGGGCGCAGGAGCTGGCCGGCCGCTACGGCGTCCGGGTCCTGGACAACGCCGGCGCCGTGGCGGAGGCCGGGACGGCGGTGGTGGTGGTCAAGCCGCAGGACGTGCCCGGCCTGCTCGCCGAGGTCGCCCCCCACCTGGCCCCGGGCGCGCTGGTGGTGTCGCTGGCGGCGGGGGTGATGACCGCGTCGATCGAGGCCGCGCTCGACGCCGCCGGCGCACCCGCCGACGTGGCCGTGGTGCGCGTCATGCCGAACACGCCGGCGCTGGTCGACATGGGGATGAGCGCCGTGTCGCCGGGCAGCCGGTGCGATGCCCACCACCTGGACGCGGCCGAGGCGCTGCTGGCCAGCGTGGGCGAGGTGGTGCGGGTGCCCGAGCACCAGATGGACGCCGTGACGGCCGTGTCCGGCTCGGGCCCGGCGTACGTGTTCTACGTGGTCGAGGCCATGATCGAGGCGGGTGTGCTGCTGGGGTTGTCCCGCGACGTGGCGACCACGCTGGCCGTGCAGACCGTGCGTGGGGCCGGGACGATGGTGGCCGAGACGGGGCAGCACCCGACCGTGCTGCGAGAGCAGGTCTGCTCGCCGGCCGGCACGACGATCGCGGCGATCCGCGTGCTCGACGACCACCGGGTGCGGGCGGCGTTCGTCACGGCGATGGAGGCCGCGCGGGACCGCTCTGCGGAACTGGGACGGCTCGCCGGTAGTTGACGATGAGCGGTCGTGGGCAGGAGCCGACGACCCGAGGGCACGGGTCCGCCCGGCTGACGGAGGTGTGACGTGGGTTGGCTGTCGAGGGTGTTCGGCGGGCGCGAGCGGTCCGGGCGCCCCGGGCGTCCCGGGACCGCGGGTCCGAGCCGGCTGGAGGAGGACCTGGCCCACCTGCGCGACTTCGCGACCACGCGGCGCGGGGTGGAGTTCTACCTCGAGCCCGAGACCGACGGCTTCGACACCACGATGGTCGCCGTGGCCCACGACGGGGAGTGGACCCGGCGTCGGGTCGGCTCGCCGAGGACCGCGGGCCGGCTGGCGAGCAGCCTGAACGCCCCGGTCTACGAGGCCGGGGTGACCGGTTACCCGAAGCGCATGAAGGAGTGGAGCCGCAACCACCCCGAGCGGCGGCTCGGCCCGCGTTGACGCACCCGGCCGGGGCCCTCAGCCGATCAGCGGCCGGGTCTCGGGCAGCCGGAACAGCCGGGCCCGCTCGCGCAGGGCCAGCGCCCCGGCCACCGTGACCGGTCCGAGCCGGCCCAGGAACATGCAGACGATGAGCACCCAGTCCCCGCCCGGAGGCAGGTCGGGGGTGATGCCCGTCGACAGGCCCACGGTCGCGGTGGCGGAGATCACCTCGAACAGCACGTCGGCCATCCGCTCGCCCGACAGGTGCAGCAGCAGGGTCGTGGCCGTCCCCACCACCGCCAGGTAGAGCCCGATGACGGCCAGCGCCTGGCGGATGGTCTCGGGGCCGATCCGGCGACCGAACACGTCGGCGTCGGTGTCGCCGCGCGCCTCGGCCAGCACCGCGGCCACCAGCACCGCCATCGTGCCGACCTTGATGCCGCCCGCGGTCCCGGCCGAGCCGCCGCCGACGAACATCAGCGCGTTGGTCAGGAACAGCGAGGCGTCGCTCACCTGGCCGTAGTCGACGGTGTTGAACCCCGCGGTGCGGGCCGTGACGGACAGGAACACCGCGGTCCACAGCTTGTCCGAGCCCTGGACCCCGCCCAGGGTCGAGGGGTTGTCCCACTCCAGGACCAGGAACGCCAGCGTGCCGCCGACCAGCAGGACGGCGGTGCCGATCAGCACCAGCCGGGTGTTGACGCTCCACGGCAGCCGGGTCCGGCGCAGCACCTCCAGCACCACGGGGAAGCCGAGCCCGCCCAGCACGATCGCGACCATGATCGGCCCGGTCACCCACTCGTCGGTGGCGTAGTCGTACAGCGCGTTCTCGCGGAACAGCGAGAACCCGGCGTTGTTGAACGCCGACACCGCGTGGAACACGCCGAGCCACAGCGCGCGCCCGGGCGGCTCGCCGTGGTGCAGGGCGAAGCGCAGGGTCAGCACCAGCGCCACGGCGGCCTCGACCACCAGCGTGGTGCGGAGGATGCCGACGAGCACCGAGCGGGCGTCGGCGATCGTGCCGACCCGGGTGGCCATGCCGGCCGCGATCCGGCTCTGCAGGCCGAGCCGGCGCGTCACGGCCAGGGCCAGCAGGGCCGAGATGGTCGCGATGCCGAGCCCGCCGACGTGGATCATCGCGAGGATCAGCGTCTGGCCGGTGGTCGACCAGTAGGTCCCCGTCTCGACCAGCGTCAGACCCGTCACGCACACCGCGGAGGTGGCCACGAAGACCGCGGTCACGAACGGCACGCCGTCGGGCGCCTGGCCCGCGGCCACCGCCCACGGGCCCAGCAGGGCCACCGTGCCGACGGCGATGGCGGCCAGGAAGCCCAGCGGGATGACGCGGGCGGGTGTGAGCAGGGCCCGCAGCCGGCGCCGGCGCCAGAGCGGGCCGCGCGGGGCGCCGGCGGGCCGCGGCCGTGAGCGGTCGGGGCGGCGGCGGGAGGGTCGTCGCGGGGTAGGGGTGTCCTCGTCCACCCCGGTCAGCCGATCAGGGGACGGGCCTCGGGCAGGCGGTAGAGCCGCCGGCGCTGCTTGGTGGCCATGGCCGCCGCCACCGCCACCGGGCCGACCCGGCCGACGAACATGCAGCCGGTGACGAACCACATGGCGGCCTCCGGCAGGTCGGCGGTCACCCCGGTCGACAGCCCGACCACGGCCGTGGCCGACACCGCCTCGAAGATCGTGTCGCTCAGCTCGAAGTCGGTCAGCTGCAGCAGCACGACGATGGCCACGCCGGTCAGCGCGATCGAGAAGCCGAGCACGGCCAGGGCCTGGCGGACCGTGGCGGTGGCGATGCGGCGGCCGAAGGCGTGCACGTCGGTGTCGCCGCGGGCCTCGGCGTACACGGCCAGGGCCAGCACGGCCAGGGTGCCCACCTTGATGCCCCCCGACGTCCCGGCCGAGCCCGCGCCCACGAACATCAGGGCGTCGGTGACGAACCGGCCCGCCTCGCCCACGCCGCCGTAGTCGATGGTCGAGAAGCCGCTGGAGCGCGGTGTGACCGCCATGAACGCGATGGCCAGCAGCTTGGTCGGCATGGCGAGCTCGCCGATCGTGGCCTCGTTGCCCCACTCCAGCGCGCCCAGGGTCAGGGCGGCGCCCACCAGCAGGACCGCGGAGGTCGCGATGACCAGCTGGGTGTGCAGCGACCAGGCGGCCGGGCGCCGGAACCGGGCCAGCTCGACCAGCACGGGGAAGCCGAGCCCGCCCAGGACCACGGCGACCATGACGGGCACGACGATCCAGGGGTCGCCCACGAAGCCGATCAGGCTGTCGCTGAACAGCGCGAAGCCGGCGTTGTTGAACGCCGAGACGCCGTGGAACACGCCCAGCCAGACCGCCCGGCCCAGCGGCTCGTCGTAGTGCAGCAGGAACCGCAGGGCCAGCGCGGTCGCGACGATCGCCTCGATGGCGGCCGTGGTGAGCAGCAGCCGCGGCAGGATCGTCCGGATCTCGCCCAGGTCGAAGCCCTTGGTCTCCTGCCGGGCGGCCAGCATGCTGCCCAGGCCGAAGCGCCGCAGCACGGCCAGGCCGACCAGCGACCCCAGCGTGGCGATGCCCAGGCCGCCCACCTGGAACAGCACGAGCATGACCACGTGGCCGAACGTCGACCAGTACGTCGGGGTGTCCACCACGACCAGGCCGGTGACCGCGGTGGCGCTGGTGGCGGTGAACACCGCCACCACGGTGGGCGGGATGCCCTCGGGCCCGATCCCGCCCTCGCTGACCGACTGCACGGCCAGCGGGGTGTGCAGCAGCGCGGCCCCGACGGTGATGACGGCCAGCAGCCCCAGCGGGATGATCCGCACCGGGGAGAGGAACGCCTCCAGGCCCGCCCGCCGGGCCAGGGCCGAGGGCGTCCGGTCGCCCCCGGGCAGCAGCCGGCGGGGCGAGAACCGGTCACGCCGGCGACGCCGCGGGCCGCGGGCGGCCACCTCGCCGCGGGGGTCGTCCGGCCGGCCCACCGGGTCGTCCGGGGCGTCGGGTCCCGTCACGGTCGCGCCGCGAAGGCCTCGATCTGGTCCACGTGGCCCGACACGATCAGGACGTCGTCGGGGTGGACCTTGGTGGTCGGGATGGCGTAGGTGAAGTCGTTGCCGGGCCGCTTCACGCCGACCACGGTGATGCCGTACTTGGATCGCACCCCGGCCTGGTCGAGGGTGAAGTTGTGGGTCTCCTTGGGCGGGGCCATCTTGACGATCGCGAAGCCGTCGTCGAACTCGATGTAGTCCAGCAGCTTGCCCGTCACCAGGTGGGCGGTGCGCTCGCCCATGGTGGCCTCGGGGTAGACGACCGTCACGCGGCTGCCGGTGCGGCGGATCACCGCCTCCTTGCGCTGGCGCGCCTCGCGGCTGCGGCGGGCGATCTCGGCCAGGTCGGCGTCGCCGGTGATGTGCTCGGCCTCCGCCTCGGTGGCCAGCCGCTCGAGGATCTTGCCGTGCGCGTGCGAGATGGCCTTGGCCCAGATCTGGCCGACCTTGAGGTCGACGAGGTTGAGCGTGGACAGCACGCTGGCCTCGATCGAGGTGCCGATGCCGACCACCGCGATGGGGAACTGGCCGGCCCCGATCTGCTTCATGGCCTGCAGGTTGGTGGAGTCGGCCTCGACCACGTGGGTCAGCCGGCCCGACCACTCCTGGACCAGCTCGGGGTTGCGCTCGACGGCGAGGACCTCGTGGCCCAGCCGGTGCAGCGCCTCGGCCGCCGCGGCCCCGAACCGGCCGAGACCGACCACCAGGACGGCGTCGGAGTGCAGCTTCCCGTTTCCCACGAGGGGTCACGGTACGCCCGCCCGTAGCGTGCTGCGGGCACTACAGCCCGACCGGCCCCCCACAGGCGTCGAGCAGGTCCTGCAGCACGGTGATCTCGAAGCTCTGGGCGTTGACCATCGAGGTCGCCAGGCGCCGGACCTGGGGCTGGTCGGCCTGCTGCTGGGCGACCTCGGCCATCTGCACCCCGCCCACGTGGTGCGGGATCATCAGCTGCAGGTAGATCCGCTCCGCCTCGACCCCGTCGGCGTCGCGCAGCGCGGTCATCTGCTCCTGCGTGGCCAGGCCCATGGCCTCCATCGGG
This sequence comes from Jannaschia sp. R86511, assembly GCF_042466345.1. Lineage (NCBI taxonomy): Bacteria > Pseudomonadati > Pseudomonadota > Alphaproteobacteria > Rhodobacterales > Roseobacteraceae > Jannaschia > Jannaschia sp. R86511. The sequence continues at coordinate 4,110,513 of NZ_JAXHCD010000001.1, read as the reverse complement.
TTGCCCGCCGGCTCGTCCGCACCGCCGGCCGCTTCGTCCTCGGCCATCTCCATGCCCGGCATGCCGGTCATGGAGTCCGCGAACGGCCCGGACATCCAGCCCATGATCGGCTGGGTCGAGGTCTGCGGCAGCCCCCACAGCTGCAGCCAGCCCGCCATCTGCCCCTGCTGGTTCTGCTGGGTCAGCAGGATGTCCAGCGCGATCTGCCGCAGAGTGGGGTCGTCGCTGCGCTCGCGCACCATGACCGACATCTCGACCGCCTGGCCGTGGTGGACCTGCATGTCGCGGGCGAAGCCGGCGTCCACGCTGTCCTCGGTGGGCGTGGCCGCCCCCGCCGGGGCGGCCAGAGCCGAGCCGAGCAGCAGCCCCGCCACCACGAGCAGGGCGGCGGCCACCACGGCCAGGGCCGTCAGGAACGGCCGCGCCAGCAGCGGGGAGGTGCGTGCGGTCATGGTGCCCCGACCGCTCAGGCCGTCGTGTCGATGCTGCCGGAGCAGGCCGCGCCGGGCTCCTGGGTCTGCTCGCCCTGCAGGTACTTGACCAGGAACACGGGCAGCCGCTCGTCGTCGACGGAGTCCAGCTGCAGCTGCAGGCCCCAGGCGCTCGCGACGACCGGGCTCGGCAGGTCCGCCATGGGCGAGACCAGCAGGTAGGTGTTCGCATCGGCCAGGGCCTGCAGCTCGGCGACGTCGTCGGCGGGCAGCTCGGGGTCGTAGGTCAACCAGACGGCCCCGTGCTCCAGGGAGTGCACGCCCGCCTCGGTGGTGATCGGCGCGTCGTAGTACCCGCAGTTCTGCCACTGCGGCAGGTGGTCGCCGCCGACCGGGGGCATGACCTCGTAGTCCACCGGGGTGGTGACGTGGTTGGCGGTCTGCTCGCCGAAGTCCTCGACGCCGTCGATGTCCGCCTCGGCGGCCTGCTCGACCTGGCTGCGCTCGCCCTCGCTCTGCACGATGACGGCGACGACGACGCCGACGAGGACCACGGCCAGGGCGGCGGCCAGCCCGATGACCAGGAAGGAGCGGCGTCGCTCCTGGTTCTTCTGGGCGGCCTGCATCTTGGCCAGGCGGGCCTGTCGGTCGTTGGGCGGTGTGGCGGCCACGGTCGGGCTCCTCGGTCAGGATCGGGGCGGGTCATCGGCTGCGGGGACGGACGTCACGGTCCGCCTGCACAACACATGGTGCCCTGTCCCGGTTCCCGCCGCGGCACGCGGCCGTGCGCCCGGGGGGTCCGGCCGGGCTAGCGTGAGGCCATGACCCGTCGCACGCGCGTCGTCTGGGACGAGGACTTCGTGCGCTACGACTTCGGTCCCGGGCACCCGTTCGCCCCGGTCCGCATCGCCCTGACCGCCCGGCTGTGCCGGGACCTGGGCCTGTTCGAGCACGTGGACGTGGTCGACGCCGACGTGGCCGGTGACGACCTGCTGCGCACCGTGCACACCGCGGCGCTGGTCGAGGCGGTCCGGCACGCCTCGCTCGACACCCGGGCGGTCGTCGGCCACGGCGTGGGCACCATGGAGACGCCGTCGTTCACCGGCATGCACGACTCCGCGGCCCGGGTGTTCGCCGGCTCGGTGGGCCTGGCGCGGGCGCTCGCCGCGGGCGAGATCGACCACGGCGTCAACTTCGCGGGCGGGCTGCACCACGCCTCGGCCGACGCCGCCTCGGGCTTCTGCGTCTACAACGACTGCGCGGGGGCGATCCACGCCCTGCTCGCGGCCGGCGTGGAGCGGGTCGTGTACGTCGACACCGACGTGCACCACGGCGACGGCACCGAGTCGATCTTCTGGGACGAGCCGCGGGTGACCACGGTGTCGGTGCACGAGTCCGGCCACACCCTGTTCCCCGGCACGGGCTACCCCGGTGACGTCGGCGGGCCCGGGGCCGAGGGCAGTGCGGTCAACGTCGCCCTGCCCGCGGGCACGGGGGACGCCGGGTGGTTGCGGGCCATCCACGCCGTGGTCCGGCCCGTGGTCCGGGAGGTGCGCCCGCAGGTGCTCGTCACCCAGCACGGCTGCGACACCCACGTGCTGGACCCGCTGGCCAACCTGCGGGTCAGCGTCGACGGCCAGCGGGCGGCCGCGGTGATGATGCACGACCTGGCCCACGAGGTCGCCGGCGGTCGCTGGCTGGCCCTGGGGGGCGGCGGGTACGAGCTGGTCGACGTGGTGCCCCGGGCGTGGGCCCACCTGGTGGGGGTGGCGGGCCACCACCCGGTGCCGCCCACGACCGCCGTGCCGGACTCCTGGCTGGACTACGTGACCGCGGCCCTGGGCCAGCCGGGCCCGCGGCGGATGACCGACGGCGAGAGCGCCTCGTTCGCGACCTGGGAGTCCGGCTACGACCCGGCCGACCCCGTCGACCAGGCCGTCATGGCCACCCGCAAGGCCGTCTTCCCGCTGCTGGGCCTGGACCCCTGGTTCGACTGAGCGACGGCTCGGGCGGGCCGGTTCGCGTGGGGCGGTAGCCTGGTCCTCGGACCAGGGGCCCGCCCAGGCGTGCCCGACCCTCAGCACTTTCTGCGGAAGAAGGACCCACGTGGGCTCTGTCATCAAGAAGCGTCGCAAGCGGATGGCCAAGAAGAAGCACCGCAAGCTGCTCCGTCGTACCCGTCACCAGCGCCGCAACAAGAAGTAGTCGGGCGGTCGGGCCCGTCGGGACCGGGGGAGCCGTGAGCCGGCGCGTCGTGCTCGTCACCGGGGTGTCGCGATACCTCGGTGGCAAGGTCGCGGCCGCGCTGGCCGCCCACCCCTCCCGCCCCGACGTGCTCGGCCTGGACGTCGTCCCGCCCCACGCCTCGCTGGGCGGGGCCAGGTTCGTCCGGGCCGACATCCGCAGCCCCGGCATCGCCCGGCTGATGCGCGACGAGCAGGTGGACACCGTCGTCCACATGAACGTCATCGCGACGCCGCGCTCGGCGGGCGGGCGGGTGCCGATGAAGGAGATCAACGTCATCGGCACCATGCAGCTGCTCGCCGCGCTGCAGAAGGTCCCCGACGTCCGGCGGCTGGTCGTCAAGTCCACCGCCGGCGTCTACGGGGCCGGTCCGGGCGACCCGGCCATGTTCACCGAGGAGTCCGTCGCGGCCAGCCCGCCGCGCACCGGCTGGGCCAAGGACTGCCTGGAGGTGGAGGGCTACGTCCGGGGCTTCACCCGGCGCCGCCCCGACGCCTCGGTCGCCCTGCTGCGGTTCGCCAGCATCGTCGGGCCCGGGCTGGAGACCCCGCTGTCGCGGGCCTTCGCGCTGCCGGTCGTGCCCGGGCTGCTGGGCCACGACGGCCGGCTGCAGTTCGTCCACGAGGTCGACGCCGTCGACGCCATGGTCGTGGCGAGCCTGGGCGAGGTCACCGGCCCGGTCAACGTGGCCGGCGACGGCGTGCTCACCACCTCCCAGGCCGCCGCCATGGCGGGCCGTCCCGTGGTGGGACTGCCCGAGGCGATGGCCCCGGTGGCCGCGCGCTGGCTGACCCGCCTCGGGGCGGCGGAGCTGTCGTCGGAGGACCTGCGGCTGCTGGGCTACGGCCGCGTGCTGGACACCACCCGCTGCCGCGAGGTGATGGGTTTCGACCCGGCGCGGACCACCCGCCAGGCGTTCGTGGAGTTCCTGGCCGCGCACCGGCTGCGCGGCCTGCGACCGGCCGTCGAGCTGGTGGCCGACGAGGTGGGCAAGGCCGTCGTCGAGACCGTCGGCGCCGGCCGGCCGGCCGGGTCGCGTCGCGCGGGCACCGCGGGGCAGCGGTGAGCCCGGGCGGCGGGAACCCCGTCCTGCTCGGCGCCGACCGCGCCGCGGCGGAGCGCGCCCGTCGGCGTCGCCGGGGCACGCCGCTGCTGGCCCCCGGGCCGGGGCGCGACGACGCCACCGGGGACGGCCCGCGCGCCGGCGGGCCGGACGGTTCGGACCTCGAGCCGGTGGCGCCCTCGCCCGTGACCCGGGGGCAGGTCCCGGACGCCGGGGTCGTGGCGACCGGGACGCCCGGTGTGCCCGGGGGGCCCGGTGGGCCCGGAGGGCCCGGTGTACCCGGGGAGGCCGGGGCCGAGGCGACGCCGCGGACCCGTCGCCCGCGTCCCCGGCCCCGCCGGTCGCCCGTCGTCACCCCGCTGCGCCGGGACGACCCGGTCGAGACGGTGATCGACCTGGTCGCCGAAGAGGCCGGCCAGCGGATGGTCGAGGCGCTGGAGCCCGCCGGCCCGCCCCGGCTCAGCGTGGTCCCCGACGACGGCGCCGCTCCCGGCGGCGCCGATCCCGACGACGGCGCCGCCCCCGACGCTGCTGACGCCACCGGCGCGGCCGACGACCCGGCCGTCGCGGGGCAGACCGGTGCCGACCCAGGTGCCGACGCAGGGCCGCCCGCCGACGGCGCCCAGCTGGCCGAGCTGCTCCTGGACGCGCTCGACTTCGTGCGGCGCCGCCTCGAGGGGGACTACGCCGTCGACGAGTTCGGCTTCGACCCCGAGCTGACCGAACGGGTGCTGCTCGCGGTGCTGCGGCCGGTGTACCGCCGCTGGTTCCGGGTCGAGCTGCGCGGCGCCGACCGGATCCCGGCCGACCGCGGCGCGCTGCTGGTCGGCAACCACTCGGGCACGGTCGCCTGGGACGCCCTGATGACCCAGGTCGCGGTGCACGACAGCACCGGCGGCCGGTTCCTGCGGCTGCTGGGGGCCGACCTGGTGTTCGCCACCCCGGTCGTGGGCGACGTGGCCCGGCGGATGGGGGCGACCCTGGCCGCCAGCAGCGACGCCGAGCGGCTGCTGTCCTCCGGCGAGCTCGTCGGGGTGTGGCCGGAGGGGTTCAAGGGGATCGGCAAGAGCTACCGGGACCGCTACCGGCTGCAGCGCTTCGGGCGCGGCGGCTTCGTGTCGGCGGCCATCCGCACCCAGGTGCCGATCGTGCCCGTCAGCATCGTGGGCGCGGAGGAGATCCACCCCATGCTGGCCGACGTCCGGCCGCTGGCCCGGCTCACCGGGGCGCCCTACTGGCCCGTGACGCCGACGTGGCCCTGGCTAGGTCCGCTGGGCCTGGTGCCGCTGCCCAGCAAGTGGCTCATCGAGTTCGGCGAGCCCATCCCGACCGACGAGCTCGACCCCGGCGCGGCCGAGGACCCCATGGTCGTGTTCGAGATCACCGACCGGGTGCGGGAGGTCATCCAGCAGACCCTCTACGCCCTGCTGGTGCAGCGTCGCAGCGTGTTCCTCGGGTGAGGGCGCGTACCCCCCGGACCCCGCCGACGCAGGTCCGCCTGATCGGCAAGCCGGGCTGCCACCTGTGCGACGAGGCCCGCTCGGTGGTGGCCGAGGAGTGCCGCCGCGCCGGGGCCGAGCTGGTCGAGGTGTCGATCCTCGACGACCCGGACCTGCACGCGCGGTACTGGGACACCATCCCGGTGGTTCAGGTGGACGGCGTGACGGTCGATCACCTGAGGGTCGACGGGACCAGGCTCCGGGCGCTGCTGCGGCCGGGGCGACGGCGCCGCCTGCTGTGGTGAGGGTCACCGGCTGAGCCCCCGGGGGCCTCCTCGTCACTTTGTGCACGTCGTCACAAGCACGTACGCTGACGGTCCACGGCCGAGGAGATGAGCCAGTTGCCACTGCAGCGCCTGCGACTGCCCCGCACGGGGGCCCGTGCGGCCTCCCGGGGCCAGGGCGAGGCCCTGCGACGGGTGCCGTCCGACGAGGTCGTCGCCCGCGCCGCCGAGGCCAAGGGCGTGCCGGAGGCCACCGTCGCGCGGCTGCCCACCTACCTGCAGGCCCTGCACGCCCTGGCCGAGGACGGCACCTCGACCGTCTCCAGCCAGGAGCTCGCCGACCTGGTCCACGTCTCGGCCGCCATGCTGCGCAAGGACCTGTCGCAGCTCGGCTCCTACGGCACCCGCGGCGTGGGCTACGACGTGGCCACCCTGGTGCACGAGATGTCCGCCGTGCTGGGCCTGGAGCACGACTGGCCCGTGGCCATCGTCGGCGTCGGCAACCTGGGCCGGGCCCTGGCCCACTACGGCGGCTTCACCAGCCGGGGCCTCAGCATCGCGGCGCTGTTCGACGCCGACCCGGCCGTGGTCGGGACCGTCGTCAACGGGCACACGGTGCACCACGTCGACGAGGTCGCCGCGCTGGTCGCGGAGCGCAACGTGCGCATCGCCGTCATCGCCACCCCGGCCCGGGCCGCCCAGGCCACCAGCGACGTGCTGGTCGCCGCGGGCGTCACCAGCATCCTGTGCTTCGCCGGGGCCGCCGTGCGCGTGCCCGCGGACGTCACCGTCCGGGCCGTCGACCTGTCGAGCGAGCTGCAGATCCTCGGCTTCCACGAGCAGCGCAAGCGCAGCGACGTGCTGGGCCCGCTGCGCCCCGGCCGGGCCGACCACGGGGCCGACCACGGGATCGACCACGTCGTGGGCGGGGGTGCCCGGTGACCCTGCTCGTCGTCGGGGCCAGCCACCGCACCTGCCCCCTGCCCGCCCTGGAGCGCCTGGCCGCGGCCGCGGCCGACCCCGCGGCCCTGGCGCAGCGGGTGCTCGAGGAGCGGTACGTCAACGAGGCCATGGTGGTGTCGACCTGCAACCGGGTCGAGATCTACGTCGACGTCGACCGGTTCCACTCCGGGGTGGCCGCGGTGTCCGGGGCGCTGTCGCTGGGCTCCGGCGTCGACGCGGCCGAGCTGGGCGAGCACATGTACGCCCACTACGACGGGGCGGCCGTCGAGCACGTGTTCCAGGTGGTCGCGGGGCTGGACTCCATGGCGCTGGGCGAGGCCCAGATCCTCGGGCAGGTCCGCGGCGCCTACAGCCGCGCCCGGGCGGCCGGCCAGGCCGGAGGTGGGCTGGCCGCGGTGGTCGAGAGGGCGCTGCGGGTCGGGCGCCGGGCCCGGGCCGAGACGGGCCTGGACCGGCTCGGCAACCGCATGGTCGTCGAGGCGCTGCACCAGGCCGCCGCCCGGGTCGGTCCGCTGGAGCAGGCGCACGTCGCGGTGGTCGGGGCCGGCGGGATGGCCGCCCTGGTGACGGCCACGCTGGCGCGACGCGGCGTCGGGGCGGTCACGGTGCTCAACCGCACCCGGGACCGGGCCGAGCGGCTGGCCGCCTCGGTCGACGGGGCCGTGGCGCCGCTGGCCGACCTGCCCCGGCTGCTGCGCGAGGCCGACGTGGTCGTCAGCTGCACCGGCTCGGTGGGCCACGTGGTCGAGGCCGACGACGTCGCCGCCGCCGTGGCCGAGCGGCACGGCCGTCCCCTGGTGCTCGTCGACCTGGCCCTGCCGCGCGACGTCGGCCCGCTGCCCGCCGGCCTGGCCGGGGTCACCCTGGTCGACCTCGAGGGCCTGGGCGGCGTGCTGGCCGCCGAGGGCGACGGCACCACCGAGGTCGCCCGCGCCCGCGGCGTGGTGGCCGACGAGGTGCGGATCTGGCGGGCCGAGGTCGAGGCCGCGACGGTCACGCCCACCGTGGTGGCGCTGCGCTCGCAGGCCGACGCGGTGGTCGCCGCCGAGCTGACGCGGCTGCGTGGCCGGCTCGGCGAGCTGGACCCCTCCGTGGCCGCCGAGGTGGAACGGACCGTGCGGCGCGTGGTCGACAAGGTGCTCCACACGCCCACCGTGCGGGTCAAGGAGCTGGCGGGCGGACCCGACGGCTCCATGTACGCCGAGGCGCTGCAGACCCTGTTCGGCCTGCAGGTCGCCGACACCCTCGAGCCGGTGCACCGGTTCGACGCGGACCGCGGGACCGGGGCCGGCGCCGAACGGCCGCTGACCGGTCGTGGCCCGGACGGGACCGGCGCGTGATCCGCGTGGGCACGCGGGCCAGCGCCCTGGCCCGGACCCAGTCGCAGCTGGTCGCCGACGCCCTGGGCCAGGCCCTCGGCGAGGACTGCGAGCTGGTGCTGGTCTCGACCCACGGCGACCGCTCCGGCGAGCCGCTGCGGGCGCTGGCCCAGCAGACCGGCGGCACCGGGGTGTTCGTCTCGGCCCTGCGCGAGGCCCTGCTGGCCGGGCGCGTAGACGTGGCCGTGCACTCCCTCAAGGACCTGCCCACGGCCCCGGCCGCCGGGGTCGACCTGGCCGCCGTGCCCGAGCGCGAGGACCCGCGCGACGCCCTGGTCGCCGTGGGCGGGGCCCGCCTGGTGGACCTGCCGGACGGCGCCCGCGTGGGCACCGGCTCCCCCCGCCGGGCGGCCATGCTCGCCGTGGACGCGGCCCGGCGCGGTCGCCGGCTGCAGGTGGTCGACGTCCGCGGCAACGTCGACACCCGGCTGGCCCGGGTGGGCGAGGACCTGGACGCCGTCGTGCTGGCCCTGTCCGGCCTGCGCCGGCTGGGCCGCGACGGCGAGGTCAGCGACGTGCTCGGGGCCGACGTCCTGCTGCCCGCGCCCGGCCAGGGCGCGCTGGCCGTGGAGACCCGGACCGGGGACCCGCTGGGCGGCCGGGTCCGGGACGCCCTGGACCACGCCGCCACCCGGGCGGCCGTCACGGCCGAGCGCACCGTGCTGCGGGTGCTCGACGCCGGCTGCTCGGCCCCCGTCGGGGCCCTGGCGACCGTGGTCGGGGACCGGCTGGAGCTCGAGGCCGCGGTGGCCCAGGACGACGTCGGGGACGCGTCGCGCTCGACGGACCGGGTGACGGACGGGGAGCACCCGTCGGGGGTGCCCCGGCTGCTGCGCCTGCGCAGCACCGGGGCGGTGACCGACGCCGCGTCGGTGGGGGAGCGAGCGGGGCACGAGCTGCTCCGGGCACGGCTGGAGAACCCACGCACCGACCACGAGGAGACCCTGCGATGAGCACGCACAGCATCGACGACCGGGCCGTCAAGCCCACCGACGCCGGCCGCCGCGCCCACGTCGGGTTCGTCGGCGCCGGCCCCGGGGACCCCGGGCTGCTGACGCTGCGCGCCGCGGCCCTGCTCGAGGTGGCCGACGTCGTGGTCACGGACCTGGCCGACCCCGCCGACCTGCTCGCCCGCTGCGCCCGGCCCGGGGTCGAGGTGGTCCAGCTGGGCACCGACGCCGACGGCACGCCGCTGGACCGGGCGGCCCGCTCCCGCACCGTGGCCCGCCTGGCCGTGGCCGGGGCCCGGGTGGTCCGCCTGGTCGCCGGGGACGCCACGACGTTCTCCTCGGTCTCGGCGGAGGTCAAGGCCGCGCGCGCGGCCGGGGCCGAGGTCGAGCTCGTGCCCGGGGTGTCCGCCGCCTTCGCCGTGCCCCTGTACGCGGGGGTCCCCGTGGCCCCGACCGGCACCGAGCGCGTGCACGTCGTCCACGTCACCGACCCGGGCACCGAGGTCGTCGCGCCCGGGCGCGGCGGCGCCGACACCGTCGTGGTGCTGGGGGCCGCGTCCCTGCTGGGCGGGGCCGCCGAGCGGATGGTGGCCATGGGCTGGGACCCCGACGCGCCCGCGGTCGTGGTCTCGCAGGCCACCACCACCCGCCAGCGCAGCGTCGAGTCGGCCCTGGCCAAGGTGGGCGACGTCGTCGGCGAGCTGCCCGAGCCGGTCAGCCTGGTCGTGGGCGAGGCCGTGCGGCAGCGCGAGGCCGTGTCGTGGTTCGAGACCCGCCCGCTGTTCGGCTGGCGCGTCCTGGTGCCCCGCACCAAGGACCAGTCGACCTCGGTCGTGGAGCACCTGCGCGAGCTCGGTGCCGACCCCGTGGTCGTGCCGACCATCTCGGTCGAGCCGCCGCGCACCCCGCAGCAGATGGACAAGGCCGTGCGCGGCCTGGTCACGGGCCGCTACGAGTGGGTCGGCTTCACCAGCGTCAACGCCGTTCGTGCCGTGCGCGAGCAGCTGGACGCGCTGGGCCTTGACGCCCGGTCGTTCTCCGGGCTCAAGATCGCCGCGGTCGGCGGCGTGACCGCCGACGCGCTGCGGGAGTGGGGCCTGGAGCCCGACCTCGTGCCCACCGACGAGCAGTCGGCCCACGGCCTGCTCGACGTGTGGCCCGCCTACGACGCGCAGCTGGACCCGATCGACCGCGTGCTGCTGCCCCGGGCCGACATCGCCACCGAGACCCTGGTGGCCGGTCTGCAGGAGATGGGCTGGGAGGTCGACGACGTCACGGCCTACCGGACCGTGCGGGCGGCGCCGCCGGCCGCGCCGGTGCGCGAGGCCATCAAGACCGGTGGCTTCGACGCGGTCCTGTTCACGTCCAGCTCGACGGTGCGCAACCTGGTCGGCATCGCGGGCAAGCCGCACGCGGCCACCGTGATCGCCTGCATCGGCCCGCGGACGGCTGCCACGGCCGAGGAGCACGGCCTGCGGGTCGACGTGCTGGCCCCCGTGCCGGAGGTGCGGGCCCTGGTGGACGCCCTGGCCGACCACGGCCGGGCCGGCCGGCTGGCGGCCGAGGCGGACGGGCAGAGCTGGACCCGGCCCTCGCAGCGCACACCGGCGGCGCGGCGGCGCGCCCGGTGACGGCCGGCGCGTTCCCGGTCCGCCGGCCGCGCCGGCTGCGCGGCACCCCGGCGCTGCGCCGGCTGGTGGCGCAGACCCGGCTGCACCCGGCCGACCTGGTGCTGCCGGTGTTCGTCAAGGAGGGCCTGGACGAGCCCCGCCCGATCGGCAGCCTGCCCGGCGTCGTCCAGCACTCGCGCACCTCGGTCGTCGCGGCCGCGCGCGAGGCCGTGGCCGCGGGCGTCGGCGGGATCATGGTGTTCGGGGTGCCCACGCACCGCGACGCGACCGGCACCGGCCTCGACGACCCGGACGGCGTGCTGAACGTCGCCCTCGCCGACCTGGCCGACGCGGTCGGCGACGAGACCGTGCTCATGGCCGACCTGTGCCTGGACGAGTTCACCGACCACGGCCACTGCGGCGTCCTGGACGCCCGCGGCCGGGTCGACAACGACGCCACCCTCGACCGGTACGCCTCGGCCGCGCTGGCCCAGGCCCGGGCGGGGGCGCACCTGCTGGGCACCAGCGGGATGATGGACGGCCAGGTCGGCGTGGTCCGGACCGCGCTGGACGGCGCGGGACTGGCCGACGTCGGCGTCATCGCCTACGCGGCCAAGTACGCCTCCGGCTTCTACGGCCCGTTCCGCGACGCCGTGGAGTCCACCCTGGTGGGCGACCGGGCCACGTACCAGCAGGACCCCGCCAACGCCCGGGAGTCGCTGCTGGAGGTCGAGCAGGACCTCGCCGAGGGCGCGGACGTCGTCATGGTCAAGCCCGCCCTGCCCTACCTGGACGTGCTGCGGCGCGTGGCCGACGCCAGCCCGGTGCCGGTGGCGGCCTACCAGGTGTCGGGGGAGTACGCCATGGTCGCCGCCGCGGCCGCCAACGGCTGGGTCGACGGCGACCGGGTCATGCTGGAGAGCCTGCTGTCGATCCGGCGGGCCGGGGCGGACGTCGTGCTGACCTACGCGGCGCTCGACGTGGCCCGGGCCCTGCACGGCGCGTGAGCGCCGGGGCGGGCTCCCCGGCGCGCGGTCCGGGGGTGTCCGCATCGCGGACGGTAGGCTCCGGCCCTGTGACCAGGGGAGAGTGGCTCGACGCGGCGCAGCAGGACGCCTGGCGGGCCTGGCTGGAGGGCTCGGCGCTGCTGGACGACGCGCTGAGCCGGGACCTGGTCGCGGTGGGCCTCACGTTCAGCGAGTACGACATCCTCGTGCAGCTGTCCGAGCAGGAGGACCGCTCGCTGCGCATGAGCGAGCTCGCCGGCCTGGTGCTGCACTCCCGCTCCCGGCTGACCCACACCGTCAGCCGGATGGAGTCGCGCGGCCTGGTCCGCCGCGAGCCCTGCGAGGAGGACAAGCGCGGGGTGCGGTGCACCATGACCGAGGCGGGCATGACCGCCCTGGTCGCCGCGGCCCCGCACCACGTCGGCAGCGTGCGGGCGCACCTGGTCGACCCGCTGACCCGCGAGGAGTTCCTCGCCCTGGGGGCCGCGATGGCCAAGGTCCGCGACCGGTTGCGACCCCTGGCCTGAGCACGCCGGGGCAGTTGGGACACTGGGAGGCGTGACAGCCCACGCGAGCACCTCCGCCCCCGGTACGACGACCCGTTCCCGGGCCCTGCTCGAGCGTGGCTCCCGGGTGGTGCCCGGCGGCGTGAACTCCCCCGTACGAGCCTTCCGGGCCGTGGGCGGCACGCCGCGCTTCATGGCCTCGGCGCAGGGCCCGTGGCTGGTCGACGCCGACGGCAACCGCTACGTCGACCTGGTCTGCTCCTGGGGCCCGATGCTGCTGGGCCACACCCACCCGCAGGTGCTCGGGGCCGTGCGCGAGGTCGCCGGGCACGGCTTCAGCTTCGGCGCACCCACCGGGCTGGAGGTGGAGCTGGCCGAGGAGATCGTCCGCCGCGTCCCCGCGGTGGAGCAGGTGCGCCTGGTCAACAGCGGCACCGAGGCGACCATGAGCGCCGTCCGGCTGGCCCGCGGGTTCACCGGCCGCCCCGTCGTGGTCAAGTTCGCCGGTCACTACCACGGCCACGTCGACGCCCTGCTGGCCGAGGCCGGCTCGGGGCTCGCGACCTTCGGGCTGCCCTCCAGCCCCGGCATCACGGGGGCCACCGCGGCCGACACGGTCGTGCTGCCCTACAACGACCCGGACGCGCTGCGGGCGGTGTTCGCCGAGCACGGCGACCGCGTCGCCTGCCTGATCACCGAGGCCGCGGCCGGCAACATGGGCGTCGTGCCGCCACGGCCCGGCTTCGCCGCGCTGATGCGCGAGGTCACCGCCGCCCACGGCGCGCTGCTGGTCTACGACGAGGTGATGACCGGCTTCCGGGTCGGGCCCGGTGGCTGGCACGGCCTGGAGCAGGACTGCGCCGCGGCCGGTGGCGACCCGCTGCCCGCCCCGGACCTGTTCACGTTCGGCAAGGTCATGGGCGGCGGGTTCCCCGTGGCGGCCTTCGGCGGGCGCGCCGACGTCATGGGCCACCTGGCCCCGCTCGGCCCCGTCTACCAGGCGGGCACGCTGAGCGGGAACCCGGTGGCGGTCACCGCGGGCCTCACCACGCTCCGCCTGGCCGACGCCGCCGTGTACGCGCGGGTGGACGAGGTGGCCCGCACGGTCTCCGCCGCGGCCGACGAGGCGTTCACCGCGGTCGGTCTGCCCCACGTGGTGCAGCACGCCGGCAGCATGTTCAGCGTCTTCCTCACCGCCGGCGCCGACGGCCGGGTCGACGACTACGCCACGGCCCGGACCCAGGACTCCACGGCGTTCGCCGCGTTCTTCCACGCCATGCTCGACGCCGGGGTGCACCTGCCGCCGTCGTCGTTCGAGTCGTGGTTCGTCTCCGCCAGCCACGACGACGAGGCGGTCGAGCACGTGCTGGCGGCGCTGCGCGGCGCGGCGCGGGCGGCGGCGGCCGCGGCCTCGGGCGGTGCGGCGTGAGCGGCCCGGGCACGCCGGCCGTGCGCACCGTCGTGCACCTGGTGCGCCACGGCGAGGTCCACAACCCCGAGGGCGTGCTGTACGGCCGCATCCCCGGGTACGGGCTGAGCGAGCGCGGCCACGCCATGGCCCGGCGGGTGGCGGAGCACCTGGCCGACGCCGACGTCGGCGCCGTGGTGGCCAGCCCCCTGCAGCGGGCCCAGGAGACCGCGACCCCGGTCGCGACCGGCCACGGCCTGGCCATCCGCACCGACGACCGGCTGATCGAGAGCGCCAACGTGTTCGAGGGCCTGACGGTCGGCGTCGGGGACGGCGCGCTGTCCAGCCCCCGGCACTGGCGCCACCTGTACAACCCGCTGCGCCCGTCCTGGGGCGAGGCCTACCGCGAGATCGCCGCGCGCATGCTCGCCGCGGTCGAGGCCGCCCGCGACCTGGCCCCGGGACGGCAGGTCGTCTGCGTGTCCCACCAGCTGCCGATCTGGACCGCCCGCTCGGCCGCCGAGGGGCGCTGGCTGTGGCACGACCCGCGCCGGCGCGAGTGCGGCCTGGCCTCGATGACCTCGTTCACCTACGACGGCGACCGGCTGGTCGGCGTGGGCTACCGCGAGCCCGCGGCGGACCTGTGAGGCGGACCGGTGCCGGGGCGGCGGGGCGGACGGCGAGGCCGGCGGCGGGGCTGGCGGCAGGGCTGGCGGCAGGGCTGGCGGCGCTGCTGCTGGCCGGCTGCAGCTCCGGCGAGGCCGGTGTGCCCGGCCTGCGCGAGGCGGCGGGCGAGGCGTTCGTGTCCGGCGACAGCACGGTGCAGGTGCTGCCCGTCGCCGAGCGCGGCGAGCCCGTCGAGGGGCTGGTCGGGTCCACGCTGGAGGGCGAGGAGCTCGACGTGGCGGACCTGCGCGGCGGCCTGGTCGTGCTCAACGTCTGGGGCTCCTGGTGCGGGCCGTGCCACGGCGAGGCCCCCGACCTCGTCGCCGCCGAGCAGCGGCTGACCGGCCCCGACGGTCCCGGCGCCGACGTGGCCTTCGTGGGGCTGAACATCCGGGACCGGTCCGTTGAGGCCGCGGCCGGCTTCGAGGAGGAGTACGGCATCGGCTGGCCGAGCCTGTACGACCCCGACTCCGCGCTGCTGCTCCGCCTGGCCGGTGAGATCCCGACCAACGTCGTGCCCGCCACGCTGGTCCTGGACCAGGAGGGCCGCGTCGCCGCCCGGCTGCTGTCGCAGGTGAACGAGGCCACCCTGGTCGGGGTGGTCGAGGACGTCGTCGCCGGAGGGGACGGGGCGTGAGCGCGGGGCCCGGGCCGGTGGACCTGCTCGCCGCGGGGTCGTCGGTGGTGGCCGAGACCGTCCTGGACGGCTCGCTGCTGCTGGCCGTGCCGCTGGCCGTGCTGGCCGGGCTGGTCTCGTTCGCCTCGCCCTGCGTGCTGCCGCTCGTGCCGGGCTACCTGGCCTACGTCTCCGGCCTGGCCGGCCCGGACGCCTCGACCGGCGCGCGGCCGTCGACCGGCACGGACGCCTCGACCGGGACGGACGCCTCGACCGGGGCGGAGGTCTCGAGCGCGCCGCGGTCGTCGACCGGGACGGCGGTCCTGGCCGACCCCGGCACCGTGCCGACCTCCCGGCTCGTGCTGGGCACCGTGCTGTTCGTGGCCGGGTTCAGCGTGGTCTTCGTGTCCATCAGCACCGTGGCGGGCGTGGCCGGCGCCCTGGTCCCCAACCTGCGGCTGGTCTACGTCGGCGCCGGTGTGCTGGCCGTGGTCATGGGCCTGGTGTTCATGGGGGCGCTGCCGTTCCTGCGGACCGAGCGGCGGCCGCGCTGGCGGCCGGCCGTCGGGCTGGCGGGCGCCCCGCTGCTGGGGGCGGCCTTCGGGGTCGGCTGGATCCCGTGCGTCGGCCCGACCCTGGCCGCCGTGCTGGGGCTGTCGTTCGTCGACGGCGGGGCCGCGCGCGGGGCGCTGCTCGGTGCGGCCTACTGCGTGGGCCTCGGCCTGCCGTTCGTCCTGGTGTCGCTGGGCTACGCCCGCGGACTGCGCGTGCTGTCGCCGCTGCGCCGGCACCGGCTGCTGGTGCAGCGGGTCGGTGGGGTGCTGCTGGTCGTGGTCGGGCTGCTGCTGCTGTCCGGCCTGTACGAGGCCATGGTCGAGTGGATGCGGGCCCCGATCAGCCGGTTCCCGGTGCTGCTGTGAGCGCACCCACCCGGACCCCCGACGCCACCGGGGCCTCACCGGCGCCGCCCAGCCCGCCGCCGCTCGGGGCCCGGGGGACCGCCCGCTGGCTCTGGCGGCAGCTGACCAGCATGCGCACCGCGCTGGTCCTGCTCCTGCTGCTGGCCGTGGCCACCGTCCCGGGCTCGCTGTTCCCGCAGCGCGGGGTCGACCTGGCCGCCGTCAACACGTACCTGCGCGAGAACGGCACCACGGGGGAGTGGCTGGACCGGCTCGGCTTCTTCGACGTGTACTCCTCGCCGTGGTTCGCCGCGGTGTACCTGCTGCTGTTCGTCAGCCTGCTGGGCTGCATCGTGCCGCGGGCCCGGGCGCACGCCGCCGAGTGGCGCCGCCGCCCGCCCGCGACCCCGCGCCGGCTCGAGCGGCTCCCCGGGCACGGCCGCACCACGGTGGACGCGCCCGTCGACGAGGTGGCGGGCCGCCTGACCGCGGCGCTGCGCCGGCGCGGCCGGGGCGGGCCGCTGCTCGGGCACCGGGTCGACGCCCACGACGAGGCCGACCGCGCCCCCGGCGCCCGGTCGCTGGCGGCCGAGACCGGCCGGCTGCGCGAGACCGGCAACCTGCTGTTCCACGTCAGCCTGGTCGGGGTGCTGGTGGCCATGGCCACGGGGTCGCTGTACTCCTACCGCGGCGAGGCGCTCGTGGTCGAGGGCGAGTCGTTCAGCAACGTCCTGCAGCAGTACGACTCCATCAACCCCGGGGCCCGGTTCGACGCCACCGCGCTGCCGCCGTTCTCGCTGCGCCTCGACGCCCTCGACGTCGCCTTCGAGGAGGAGCAGGTCAACCAGCTGGGCTCGCCGCGCGACTTCGAGGCGGCCGTCACCGTCACCCCGACCCCGGGCGCCGAGGGCGAGCCGGGCACCATCCGGGTCAACTCCCCGCTGGAGGTCTCCGGCACGCGGCTGTTCCTGACCGGCAACGGCTACGCCCCCGTGGTCGAGGTCCGCGACGGCCAGGGCGAGGTCCGGTTCTCCGGGCCGGTGCCGTTCCTGCCCGAGGACGGTGGCTACACCTCGACCGGTGTCGTCAAGGCGGCCGTGCCCGGGGGCGAGGACATCGGCCTGACCGGGGTGTTCCTGCCCACGGCCGGGCCCGACCCGCTGGGCTCCCCGGTGTCGTTCTTCCCCGACGCGCGGGCGCCGCGGTTGGTCCTGACGCCCTGGGTGGGCGACATCGGCCTCGGCGACGGCACGCCGCAGTCGGTCTACGACCTGGACACCGACGACATGACGCAGCTGGTGGACGACGCGGGCGAGCCGGCGCTGCTGCTGCTCGCGCCCGGGGAGACCGTCGACCTGCCGGACGGCGCGGGCAGCGTCACGTTCGTCGACCTGCCCCGGTTCGCGGCCTTCCAGGTCCGCTCCGACCCGTCGGGCCCGCTGGCGCTGGTCTCGGCGTCGCTGGCCATGGTCGGTCTGGTGGTCAGCTTGTTCCTGCCGCGCCGGCGGCTGTGGGTGCGGTTCACCCCGGAGCCGGACGGGGCCGACGGGCGGCGTACCGTGGTCGAGGTCGGTGGCCTGTCCCGCAGCCGGGACGCCGGGCTGCAGGCCGAGGTGGACCGCCTCCTGCTGGCGGCCGAGCCCGACGGCCCCACGCCCGGACAGCCACCGCGCAGCACCCACCCGCCCGGCCCCGGGCCAGCACCCACGAGCGAGGACCGATGACCGCGTCACCCCTGGACCTGCTGGTGCTCCCCGCCGTCCTCGTCACCGGCCGCGCCGCCGACGAGGGCCTGGCCGGGATCAGCGACGCCCTCGTGTACTCGGCCATGGCCGTCTACACCGCCTCGCTGGTGGCCTACGCCCTGGACCTGGGGGCCCGCCGGGCCCGGCCGAGGGAGCGGACGCTGGTGGCGGCGGGCGCGGCCGGCCAGGAGGGTGTGACGACGGTCGAGGCGCCCCACCCGGTCGGGGCCGGTGGGCAGGAGCGGCAGGGCAAGGCCGCCCGCATCGGCACGAGCCTGTTCGTGCTGGCCACGCTGCTGCACGTCGGGGCGATCGTGGCCCGCGGCCTGTCGGTGCACCGGGTGCCCTGGGGCGACGCGTACGAGTTCGCCCTGACCGGGTCGGTGCTGGTCAGCCTGGTGTTCGTCGTGCTGCTGCGCCGCGCGCAGCGGTGGAGCTGGCTGGGCTCGTTCGTCGTGGTCCCCGTCCTGCTGGCGCTCATGGTCGCGACGTCGTTCTTCTACACCGAGGCCAGCGCGCTGTCCCCGGCGCTGCAGGACTCCTGGCTCGTGGTGCACGTGTCGATCGCGTTCCTGGCCTCGGCCCTGCTCACGATCGGCTTCAGCCTGGCCGTGGTGCAGCTGGTGCAGCACCGGCAGGAGGCCGTCCTGGCCGCGGGCGTGTCGCCCAGCCGGTTCCTGGCCCGGGTGCCCGACAGTCGCACCCTGGAGCAGACCTCGTTCCAGCTGCACGCCGTGGCGTTCGTGCTGTGGACGTTCACGGTGGTGGCCGGCGCGATCTGGGCCGCCGAGGCCTGGGGCCGGTACTGGGGCTGGGACCCCAAGGAGGTCTGGTCGTTCGTCATCTGGGTCGTCTACGCGGCCTACCTGCACGCCCGGTCGACCGCCGGCTGGGCCGGGCCCCGGTCGGCCTGGATCGCCGTCCTCGGCTTCGCCTGCCTGATGTTCAACTTCTTCGGCGTCAACTACCTGTTCGTGGGCAACCACTCCTACGCGCTCTGAGCGGTCGGTCAGGGCCCGACGAGCCGGTCGCGCCCCTTGTGCTTGGCCGTGTAGAGCTGCCGGTCGGCCGCCCGCAGCAGGTCACCCGCCGGTGACGCGGCGTCCACCGGGACGCCGATCGCCACGCCCGCCGACGCCGTGACGGCCAGGTCGCCGGAGTACTCGTCCCGCACCGGCACGCCGATGTCGGAGAAGTCCACCGCCGACACCGAGGTGCGGACCCGCTCCACGACGGCGGCCACCGCGGGGTCGTCCAGGCCCTCGACCGCGAAGGCCAGGACGAACTCCTCCCCGCCCACCCGGTACAGGCCGATGCCCGGGGTGGGTGTGGCGCCCCGGGGGGCGGGCAGCGCCGCCGTCATGGCGGCGCCGACCCGGACCAGGACCTCGTCGCCCACCACGTGGCCGAACCGGTCGTTGACGGACTTGAAGTGGTCCAGGTCGATGATGGCCAGCGCCAGCCGGGTGCCCGCCTGAGCGTGCTCGACCATGGCGTCGGTGAAGGCCCGGCGGTTCTCGATCCCGGTCAGCGGGTCCACCCGGGCCGCCCGGCGCTCGTGCTCCGACGTCCGACGCCAGGTGTCGCGCTCCCGCTCGACCTCCTCGCGGCGGAGCCGGGCCGCGTTGACCGAGGCCGTGTTGTGCACCTGCATGTCGCGCGAGGCGGTGACGGCCGTGACGTAGCGGCGCATCGCGGCCAGGGCGCCGCGCAGGTCGCCCCGGCGCTCGCGGCAGACCGCGAGCATGTGCCAGACCATGACGCTGGTGACCGAGCCGAGCCGGTCGGTGGCCTCGGTGGCCTCGACCAGGATGGACTCGGCCTCGTCGAGCCGGCCCAGGTCCATGAGGATCTCGGCCAGCAGGGCCCGGGCCCGGGCGAGCACGTCCACCTCGCCGAGCGTGCCCACCAGCGACACCGCGGCCCGGGCGTGGGCCAGGGCCGTCTCCAGGTCGCCGGTCAGCTGGGCGTGGCGCGCCAGGCACCAGGACGCTCCCCGCCGGTTGGCCAGGCCCTCGCCGACCTGCACGGCCCGGTCGGCCGCGACCGCGGCCTCCTCGGTCCAGCGGCCGATGTCGGCCAGCAGCCGCTCGCGCTCCTCGCCCTGCAGCGGCGCCTGGCCTTCGTAGCCGCGCAGCAGGAACGACGCCGCGGCCACCGAGCTCATCAGCACCCACTCCTGCTGCCGGGGGTGGCCCAGCACGCGGGCCTCCCGGCGGGCGTCGGCCAGCAGCCCGAGCGCGCCGCGGGCGTCGCCCAGGTCGTACAGCGCCACCGCCAGGTTGTGGCGCATGACCGAGCGCAGCCGGGTCGCCTCGGGTCCCTCGGCCCGCAGCAGCGCCTCCAGCCCCCGGTCGAGGCAGCGCAGCTGGGCGTGCAGGTCACCCAGGTAGCCCGAGGAGATCGCGTGCATGTTCAGCGCCTGCGCGGCCAGCAGCGGCTCCTCCTCCGCGTCCAGCAGCTGCAGCGCCGCCGCCGTGTCCTCGTGCGCGGCCAGGTCGCGCCGGAAGTGCCCGGCCCGGGCCCGCAGCAGCAGCAGGTGCGCGACGCGGGTGCGCTCCTCGCCCTCGAGGCCGTCCAGCCGGTCCCGGTCGGGGCCGACGGCTTCGGTCAGGACCACGTCGAGCTCGGCCACGGCCCGCACGGGGTCGGTGTCGACCAGGGCCACCAGGTCACCGACGTCGTCGGGCAGCGGTACGGCCGTCCCCGGCTCGCTGGGCACGGCGCTCACCTCCGTCGTCGGCGTCGTCGAGGGGAAGTATGTACGTGCCGGGCGCCTGCGCACACCCGAGGTCCGGATGTCCCGGCTCCGGCCAGCGCGTAGCGTGCCCTGCCATGAGCAGCCCCGCGGAGTCCCGGCCCCACCCGACGACCGCCCCCGGCGGGGGCTTCGACGCCGTCACGAGCCCGCCGCCGCCGCGCAACGAGCCGGTCCTGGGCTACGCCCCGGGCTCGGCCGAGCGCAGGGCGCTGGAGCAGGCGCTGCAGGACCTGCAGGGCGGGGTCACCGAGCTGCCGGTGTTCGTCGGCTCGCAGGTGCGCCCGGGCGGGGGCGAGCCGTTCGACGTCGTCCGGCCCGACCGGCACCGGCACGTGCTGGGCCGCGGCCGCGGCGCCACCCACGCCGACGCGAAGCAGGCGCTGGCGGCCTCCCGCGAGGCGGCCGGGCCGTGGCGGCGGCTGCCGTTCGACGCCCGGGCGGCCGTCCTGCTGCGGGCCGCCGACCTGCTCGCCGGGCCGTGGCGGGCCCGGATCAACGCCGCCACCATGCTGGGGCAGTCCAAGTCCGCGCAGCAGGCCGAGATCGACGCCGCCTGCGAGATGGCCGACTTCTGGCGCTTCAACGTCCACTACGCCCGCCAGATGCTGGCCGAGCAGCCGCCGCGCAGCTCCGACGGGGTGTGGAACCGGCTCGACCACCGCCCGCTCGAGGGCCCGGTCTACGCGATCACGCCGTTCAACTTCACCGCCATCGCCGGCAACCTGCCGACCGCCCCCGCGCTGATGGGCAACACAGTGGTGTGGAAGCCCTCGCCGACGCAGACCCTGGCCGCGGTGCTCACCATGCAGCTGCTGCGCGAGGCCGGTCTGCCCGACGGGGTCGTCAACCTGCTGACCGGGGACGGGCTGGCCGTCAGCGACGTCATGCTCGCCGCCCCTGACCTGGCCGGGATCCACTTCACGGGCTCGACCCCGACGTTCCAGCACCTGTGGCGCACGGTGGGGCAGAACATCGCCTCGTACCGCTCCTACCCGCGCCTGGTGGGCGAGACCGGCGGCAAGGACTTCGTCGTCGCCCACCCCAGCGCCGACCCCGACGTCCTGGTCACGGCCCTGGTCCGCGGCGCCTTCGAGTACCAGGGCCAGAAGTGCTCGGCCGCCAGCCGCGCCTACGTGCCGGCCTCGCTGTGGCGCGGCGGGGTGCGGGACGCCCTGGTGGCCACGACCGACGCGCTGACCTTCGGCCCCGTGGACGACCTGACCGGCTTCGGCGGCGCGGTCATCGACGCCCGCTCGTTCGCGCGCAACGCCCAGGCCGTCGACCGGGCCCACGCGACGGCCGGCATCGACGTGGTCGCGGGGGGCACGTACGACGACTCGGAGGGGTTCTTCGTGCGCCCGACGGTGCTCGAGGTGGCCGACCCGGCCGACGAGGTGTTCTCCACCGAGTACTTCGGCCCGGTCCTGGCCGTCCACGTGTGGGACGACTCCCGACCGGGTGCCTGGGGCGACATGCTCGTGCAGATGGAGTCGGTCGCGCCGTACGCCCTGACGGGGGCCGTCCTGTCGCGCGACCGGTACGCGGTGGAGGAGGCCATGTCCACGCTGCGCTTCGCGGCGGGCAACTTCTACGTCAACGACAAGCCGACCGGGGCCGTGGTCGGCCAGCAGCCGTTCGGCGGGGGCCGGGCGTCGGGCACCAACGACAAGGCGGGCGCCGTGCACAACCTGCTGCGGTGGGTGTCGCCGCGCACCATCAAGGAGACCTTCGACGCCCCCACGGACCACCGCTACCCGCACATGGGCTGAGCCGCGCACGGCGCGGTCGGGACGGCGCGGCCTCAGTCGGCTACGACGCGATCCCGGCCGCGCCGCTTGGCGCGGTAGAGGTTCTGGTCGGCGTGGCTGAGCAGCGCCCGGTGCGAGCGGTCGCCCACCGCGCCGACGGTGCCCACGGCCAGCCCGGCCGACACCGTCAGCGTGATGGTGGAGCCGCCGGTACGGACCTCCTGCCGGGCCACGGCCCGCCGGACGTCCTCCAGGGTGGTCAGGGCCTGCTCGGTCGCGCCGGGCTCGTCCGGGCCCAGGACCGCGGCGAACTCCTCCCCGCCGATCCGGTAGAGCCGGGCGCGCGGGTCGCCGGCCAGCAGCCGGTCGCTGATGGTGGCGGCCGAGGCCCGCAGGACCTCGTCGCCCACCAGGTGCCCGTGCACGTCGTTGACCACCTTGAAGTGGTCCAGGTCCAGCAGGGCCAGGTACGTCGTGCGTCCGGTGGCGGCCAGCGCCGTCAGCTCGTCCTCGAACGCGAGCCGGTTGCCGACCCCGGTCAGCGGGTCCATCCGGGCCAGCCGGCTGAGGTGGCGGCTGTCCTCGCGGGCCAGGTCGCGCTCGGCCTCGGCCCGCTCGCGCATGACCGTCACGGCGGCCATCGACGCCGTGTTGCGCAGCCGGACGTCGCGCGACACCCCGCTGTGCCGGACGTACTCGTGCAGGGCGGTGATGGCCTCACGGTGCCGGCCCAGCGCCTCCAGGCAGTCGGCCACCAGGTACCAGGCGGTCAGCTGGAACGCCGTGGTGATGACGCCGCGCCCGGCCACGACCTCCTGCAGGTGCAGCAGCGCCTCCTCGTGCCGGCCCAGCGCCACCAGCAGCTCCCCCGCCAGGGCCCGGCAGCGGACCACGTGGTCGGGCTCGCCGCGCTCGGCGGTCAGCCGGATGGCCTCCTCCGCCAGGCCCAGGGCCTGCTCGAGGTCGCCGCGCACGTGGGCGGCCCGGGCGGCGGCGTAGGTGGCGTGGCGGCGGTTGGACAGCAGCGGGTCGCGCGCGGCCGCGGCCTCCCCGGCCCTCGCCGCGGCCTCGGCCCACACCTGCACGTCGCGCTCCAGCCCGGCGCGCCGGTCGTCGGGGGCGCGCTCCACCCCGTCGGGGCGCACCAGCCACAGCCCGGCCACGGCCACCGCCGTGAAGTGGATCTGCTCCATCAGCTCGGGGTCGCCCAGGGTGTGGCTGTCCGGCAGCGCCGCGGTCAGCAGCGACAGGGCGCGCTCGATGTCGCCGAGGTCGGCGAGGATCTCGGCCAGGTTGATCCGCACCGCCACCCGCACCGGCACCGACCGCTCCCGGTCGGCCCGCTGCACGATGTCCAGGGCCTGGGTGAGGGTGCCGATCTGCTCCTCGATGCGCCCCTCGAAGCCCTCCCAGATGGCCCGGCCGTTCAGCACGAGCGCGGCCAGCAGCGGGCTGGTGCGCGGGTCGACGATCTCCGCGGCCTGCTGCAGGTCGGCCAGCGCCTTGGGCTCGTTGCGGTAGTGGCGCTGGGCCGACCGGGCGTACAGCAGCTGGGCGCGCCAGTGCGCCAGGTCGACCTCGACCGACACCCCGGCGGCCTCCGGACCCACCTCGACGGCCCGGTCCAGGTGGCGCAGGGTGCTGCTGAGCAGCTCCTCGGCCGCGTCGGGGTCCTCGCCGAGCAGCGCCCGGGCCCGGGAGTCGACCTCGGCGAGGTCCTGCACCCCCAGGGGCGACCCGTGCGACCCGTGCGACCCCGGCGGCCCGGCCGGACCGGCGCCCCGCGCCGGGGGCCGGCCGGAGGCGGTCACCGGTCCGGGTCGGGTGGGCATGCCTCAGCCACGCCCGGCCCGCTGCTGTGCTCCACCGGTCGTCACCGCCCCCGCCACTGCTCGTAGGCGTCGACCTGCGCCTCCAGGGCCGCGTCCAGGGCCGGCAGGACGGCCTTCTCGATCCGGCCGCCGACCAGCGGCACCTTGGCGGTGACCTGGCCCGTGACCTGCTCGACGGCGCCGTCGCCCTCGGGCCGGACCACGGTCGAGGTGGCCGACGTGACCGGTGCCCCCTCCACGTGCATGGCTGTGTCGGCCCGGCGCGCCCCGTCGGGGTCGGCCTCGGCGCGCCACGTCGTGGTCTCCACCAGCGTGATCCGCTCGCCGGTCATCTTGCGGGCGAAGTCGGGGAAGCGGTCGGTCGGCATCACCCGGCGCACGACGGTGCGCAGCCCGTCGACCTCCACCGAGTGGTCCACGGCCCCGGTGCGCCGGCACAGCGTCTCCAGGTAGGCGGGGTCGCAGCGCGCGGCCACGACGTCGGCGGGAGGAACGGGCCAGTGCAAGGTCGTCCGGATGTCCACCCCCCGACGGTAGAGCAGAGCGGGGCGTCACGGTCGGTCGAAGGGGTCGTCGTCCTCCGGTGGCGCGCGGGACTACGGTCGGGGGCATGGTCGACGAACGGGCGGCACTGCTGGGACGAGCCGGCGCCATCGCTAGGGAGCGGGGGTGCTCGACCGGGGACCAGGTGCTGCTGTCGGGCTACTTCGCCGACGTCTCCGACGCCGACCTCGTCGACCGGGACCCGACGGACGTGTGCGGGGCCGTGCTCGCGCACCGCTGGCTGGCCGGCACCCGGCCCGCGGGCACGTCGCTGGTGCGGGTGTTCACCCCCACGGTCGAGGGCGACGGCTGGACGACCGCGCACAGCGTCGTCCACGTCGTCACCGACGACATGCCGTTCCTGGTCGACTCGGTGACCAACGAGCTGTCCCGGCAGGGCCGCGGCATCCACCTGGTGGTGCACCCCCAGGTCGTGGTCCGCCGCGACGAGGCCGGGGTGCTGCTGGACGTGCTGGACGTCACCCACGGCGAGACCGACCCGGCCACGGTGGGCGAGGACGTCGTGGTGGAGTCCTGGATCCACGTGGAGATCGACCGGTCCGCGCCCGGGCGGCTGTCGCCGCGGCGCGAGGAGGCCGGGCGCGGTGCGGGGCCGCGGGCGGTGGGCGGCGCCGACGCCGACAGCGCGGACGGGGACGACGCGGACGGGGACGACGCGGACGGGGCCGGCACCACCGGGGCCGACGCGGACGACGACGGGGGGGCCGGGCCCGACGGCGCGCTCGCCGCCGCGCTGCAGGGGGTGCTGCGCGACGTGCGCTCGGCCGTGACGGACTGGCCCGCCATGCGGGAGCGGGCGCGTGGCCTCGCCGCGGACGTCGAGGGGCTGGCCGGACGGCTCCCGGCGGGGGCGCTGGACCCCGACGACGCCGCCGAGGCCGCCGAGCTGCTGCGCTGGCTGGCCGACGAGCACTTCACGTTCCTGGGCTACCGCGAGTACGCCCTGCGCCCGGGCGACTCGCCCCGGACCGCGGTGCTGGAGTCGCTGCCGGGCACGGGGCTGGGCATCATGCGCCACGGCGACGAGCGGCCGACCGTCAACCCGCTGAGCCCCGCGGTCACCGCGCACGCGCGCCGCCACGACCTGCTGGTGCTGACCAAGGCCAACAGCCGGGCCACCGTGCACCGCTCGACCTACCTGGACTACGTGGGCGTCAAGGTCTACGACGACGCGGGCGAGGTGGTGGGGGAGCGCCGGTTCCTGGGGCTGCTGTCCTCGGCGGCCTACACCCAGAGCGTCAGCCTGGTCCCCGTCGTGGCCCGCAAGGTCGCCACGGTGCTGGCCACCTCCGGGTTCGGCCCGCGCACGCACTCCGGCAAGGACCTGCTGACCATCCTGGAGACGTACCCCCGCGACGAGCTGTTCGCCTCCGACGTGGAGACGCTGACCCGGATCAGCCTGGGCGTGCTGCAGCTGCAGGAGCGGCGGCGCACCCGGCTGTTCGTGCGGCACGACGACTTCGGCCGCTACGTGTCCTGCCTGGTGTTCCTGCCCCGCGACCGGTACACGACCGAGGTGCGCCTGGTCATGCAGGAGATCCTGCTGCAGGCCTTCGGCGGGACCTACATCGAGCACTCGGCGCGGGTGTCGGAGTCCGTGCTGGCCCGGCTGCACTTCGTGGTCCGCCTGGGCGGGCGCGAGGCCCCCGACGTGCAGCTGGACGTGGTGGAGCAGCGTCTGGTCGCGGCCACCCGCACCTGGGAGGAGGACCTGGCCGACGGCCTGCGCAGCGAGCTGGGCGAGGCCGAGGCCGTCCGGATGAGCCGGCGCTGGGCCAGCACGCTGCCCGAGGGCTACAAGGAGGACACCTCGCCGCGGGTCGCGGTGGGCGACCTGGTGCGGCTGGAGGCGATGGAGCGAGCGAGCGGTCCCGCGGCCGAGCTGGACCTGCTGCTGTACTCCCCGGTCGGTTCCCCGGCCCGCACGTCCCGGCTCAAGCTGTACCGGCGCGAGCCGCTGGGGCTGTCGGAGGTGCTGCCGTTCTTCGACCACCTGGGGGTGGAGGTCGTCGACCAGCGGCCCTACCACCTGACCAGCGGGGAGGGTGGTGACGCCGTCGGCGACGGCCGGGCGCCGGACGAGGCCGTCGACCACTGGGTCTACGACTTCGGCCTGCACCTGCCGTCGGTGGCGGTCGAGCCGGGCACCACGACCGACCCGGCCCGGCTGGCGCGGCGCTTCACCGAGGCGTTCACCTCCGCCTGGACCGGCACCAGCGAGTCCGACCGGTTCGACCGGCTGGTGCTGCGGGCGGGGCTGACCTGGCGCCAGGTCGTCGTGCTGCGCACCTACGCCCGCTACCTGCGCCAGACCGGCACCACGTTCTCCGAGGACTACATCGCCGGCGTCCTGGCCGGCAACCCCGAGGTCTCGCGGCTGCTGGTCGCGGTGTTCGAGACCCGGTTCGCCCCGGACCGGTTCGCCCAGGCCGAGGGCCAGCACCCGTCGCCGGCCCGGCTCGGCGCGGCCGGGCGGGCGGTCGCGGCCGTCGAGGCCGCGCTGGAGGACGTGGAGAACCTGACCCAGGACCGGATCCTGCGCTCGCTGCTGGCCACGGTGGTCGCGACCCAGCGCACCAACTTCTACCAGCCCGGCCCGGACGGCCGGCCCCGGCCGACCGTGGCGGTCAAGCTGGACCCGCAGCAGGTCCCGGGCCTGCCCGAGCCGCGCCCCGCCCACGAGATCTGGGTGTGCGGGCCCGACGTGGAGGGCGTGCACCTGCGCTTCGGCGCGGTGGCCCGCGGCGGGCTGCGCTGGTCCGACCGGCAGGAGGACTTCCGCACGGAGATCCTGGGCCTGGTCAAGGCGCAGCAGGTCAAGAACGTCGTCATCGTGCCCACCGGCGCCAAGGGCGGCTTCGTGGGCAAGCGGCTGCCCGACCCGACCAAGGACCGCGAGGCCTGGTACGAGGCGGGCAAGGAGTGCTACCGCACGTTCATCTGGGCGCTGCTGGACGTCACCGACGACCGCGACCTCACCGCCGGCACCGACCCCGCGCCGGTGGTGCCGCCGCAGCGCGTGGTGCGCCACGACGGCGACGACTCCTACCTGGTCGTCGCGGCCGACAAGGGCACGGCGGCCTTCTCCGACGTGGCCAACGCGATCGCGGTGGAGCGGGGCTTCTGGCTCGGCGACGCGTTCGCCTCGGGCGGGTCGAAGGGCTACGACCACAAGGCGATGGGCATCACGGCCCGCGGGGCGTGGGAGAGCGTCCGGTTCCACTTCGACGAGCTGGGCCTGGACGTCGACACCGACCCGTTCACCGTGGTCGGCGTGGGGGACATGTCCGGCGACGTGTTCGGCAACGGCATGCTGCTGTCGCGCGCGACCCGGCTGGTGGTCGCCTTCGACCACCGGCACGTGTTCATCGACCCGGACCCCGACCCGGCGACGTCGTACGCCGAGCGGGAGCGGCTGTTCGCGCTGCCCCGGTCGTCCTGGGCCGACTACGACACGTCGCTGCTGTCCGAGGGCGGGGCGGTGCTGAGCCGCGGCGCCAAGTCGGTGACGCTGTCGGCGCAGGCCGCGGCCGCCGTCGGGCTGTCCGCGCAGGAGACCACGCTCACCCCGACGGAGGTCATCCGGGCGGCGCTGCGGGCGCCGGTGGACCTGCTGTGGAACGGCGGCATCGGCACCTACGTCAAGGCCGCCGACGAGTCGCACGCGCAGGTGGGCGACAAGGCCAACGACGCGCTGCGGGTGGACGGGCGCGACCTGCGCTGCCGCGTGGTGGGCGAGGGCGGCAACCTGGGCCTGACCCAGCTCGGCCGCATCGAGGCGGCCCGGGCCGGCGTCCGGCTGAACACCGACGCCATCGACAACTCCGCCGGCGTCGACACCAGCGACCACGAGGTCAACATCAAGATCCTGCTCGACCGGGTGGTCGCCGCGGGCGACCTCACCGACAAGCAGCGCGACGCCCTGCTGGCGGACATGACCGACGACGTGGCCGCGCAGGTGCTCCGGCACAACGTCGAGGCCAACGTGCAGCTCGGCAACGCCCGGCACCAGGCCGCGGAGATGCTGCCGGTACACCGGCGGTTCGTTCAGTCGCTGCAGGCCTCGGGGGCGCTGGACCCGGCCCTGGAGTTCCTGCCGGACGACACCGGCTGGGAGGAGCGGGCCGAGGGCCGCCGCGGCCTGGTCTCGCCCGAGCTGGCCGTCGTCTCCGCCTACAGCAAGCTCACGCTGACCGCGGAGCTCGTCGCCTCGGCCGTGCCGGACGAGCCGTGGTCGGAGCGCTACCTGGTCGACTACTTCCCGGCCCGGCTGCGCGAGCAGTACCCGCACCAGGTGCGCACCCACCCGCTGCGCCGCGAGATCGTCGCGACGTCGCTGACCAACGCCGTCCTGAACTCCTCCGGCACGACCTTCGTGTTCCGGCTGGCCGAGGAGCTGAACGCCTCGACCGACCGGGCGGTACGGGCCTGGGCGGTGGCCCGGGAGGTGTTCGGGCAGGCGCGCTGGCACGCCGACGTCGCCGAGCAGGCGGCGGGGCTGCCGACCCACGTGCGCCTGGAGCTGCTGCTGTCCTTCCGGCGGCTGCTGGACCGGGCCTGCCGCTGGCTGCTGCAGAACCGGCCCGACCCGCTGGACGTGGAGGCCGAGATCGCCCGGCTCGCCCCGGTCGTGGAGCAGCTGCGCGGCGCGCTGCGCGAGGTGGTGGCGGGCCAGGAGGGCCGGGACATGACCGCCCGCGTCGACGAGCTGACCGAGCAGGGGGTGCCCGCGGCGCTGGCCGAGCGCTCGGCCGGGTTCCTCGAGGAGTTCTGCCTGCTCGACGTGGCCGAGATCGCGTTGCGCGAGGGCGAGCCGGCCGAGGACGTGGTGGCGGTGTACTTCGCGCTGTCCGACCGCTACGCCGTGGACGGCGTGCTGACCCGGATCACGGCGCTGCCGCGCACCGACCGCTGGCAGGCCCTGGCCCGGGCCGCGCTGCGCTACGACCTGTACGCGGCGCTGGAGGAGCTGACCACCGTGGTGGTGCGGACCACCACGGGGCCCGGGGCCGCGGCGCGGATCGGGGAGTGGGAGTCGGCCAACACCGCGGCCCTGGACCGGGCGCGGGTGACGCTGGACGAGGTGCAGCGGCTGTCCGGGCACGACCTGGCCCCGCTGTCGGTCGCGCTGCGGACCCTGCGCAGCGTGGTCAAGAGCGGGTCGGCGGACGACGCCCGGTGACTGCGCGATGATGCCCGCGTGACCACCATCACCGACATCGTCCGCCGCCACGCCGACGTGTCGGAGCCCGACGTGGAGTGGCTGCGCACCCTGGTCGGGGACTGGCAGCTGGTATCCGACCTGTGCTTCGCCGACCTGGTGCTCTGGGTCCGCGACCGCTCCGGCGGCTGGTCCGCCGTGGCCCACGCCCGCCCCAGCACCTGGGCCACGGTGTTCTACGACGACGTGGTCGGCACCGTGGCCCGCCCCGGCCTGGCCGAGCGCCTGGACGACGTGGCCGCCGGCACGGCGGCCCCCGAGGTCGCGGCGCCCGCCGACGAGCCGCCCGTGCTGGCGGAGGACCAGCCCTGGCAGGTGGACCTGTTCCCGGTCCGCCGCCGCGAGGCCGCCCGGCTGACCGAGGTCATCGGCGTGGTGGCGCGCAGCACGGACCCCAGCTCGACCCGGACCCCCGGCCGGCTCGAGCTGGTCTACCGGGAGAGCGGCTCGCACCTGCTGGGCATGCTCGCCGAGGGCACCTACCCGTACAGCTCGGCCCCGACCGGGCCGCGCCGCGGCGCACCGCGGGTGGGCGACGGCCTGCTGCGGATGGACGCCGACGGCGTGGTCACCTACGCCTCGCCCAACGCCGTGTCGGCCTTCCGGCGGGTCGGGGTCGTCACCGTCAGCGGCCGCTCGCTGGCCGAGGTGGTCACGGCCAGCCTGCAGGAGCGCGACCCGGTGGACGAGGCGCTGCCGCTGGTGGTGATGGGGCGCGCGCCGTGGCGCTGCGACCTGGAGATGCGCGGGTCGGTGCTGTCGCTGCGGGCCGTGCCGCTGATGCGTGGGGCCGGCGCGTCGCCGGAGCGGGTCGGTGCGCTGGTGCTGGTCCGCGACGTCACCGAGGTCCGGCGCTCGGAGCGGGCGCTGATGACCAAGGAGGCGACCATCCGGGAGATCCACCACCGGGTGAAGAACAACCTGCAGACCGTGTCGGCGCTGCTGCGGATGCAGGCCCGGCGGACCTCCAGCGACGAGGCCCGGGCCGAGCTGCAGGAGGCGGGCCGCCGGATCGCGGCCATCGCCGGGGTCTACGACACCCTGGCCCACGAGATCGACGAGACCGTCCCGTTCGACTCCGTGGTGGACACGGGCCTGGCCAACGCGCTGGAGCTGGCCACCGCGACGGGCCCCCACCGGGTGCGCCTGGAGCGGGTGGGCACGTTCGGCCGGGTGCAGGCGGCCGACGCCACCCCGCTGGTGCTCGTGCTCAACGAGCTGGTCAGCAACGCGGCCGAGCACGGCTTCCCCATGGCGGGGGTGGAGGGCCCCGGCGGGGTGATCGGCTCGGGCACGGTGCGGGTGACCGCGGAGCGCAACGGCGCCACCCTGGTGGTGCACGTGGACGACGACGGCCAGGGCATCGACCCCGCCGCCCAGCCGGGCCTGGGCAGCCGCATCGTCGACAACCTGGTGCGCACCGAGCTCAACGGCACGTTCAGCCGCGGTCCCGGGCCCGAGGGCGGTACCCGGGCCACCGTCGAGGTCCTGCTCCGCTGACGGCGGGGCGGACGACGAAGGGCGCCCCACCAGCTGGTGGGGCGCCCTTCGGTCGGGCTACGAGCGGGTCGGCTGCTACCGGGTCAGCCGGCGCGGCGGGCGCGAGCGGCACGGCGCTTGAGGGCGCGGCGCTCGTCCTCGGACATGCCACCCCAGACGCCCGAGTCCTGGCCGGACTCGATGGCCCACTTCAGGCAGGTGTCGACCACGTCGCAACGGCGGCACACGGCCTTGGCCTCCTCGATCTGCAGGATCGCCGGCCCGGTGTTGCCGATGGGGAAGAACAGCTCGGGGTCCTCTTCGAGGCACGCTGCACGGTCACGCCAGTCCATCGTCATCTCCATCTCACGTCAACGCACGGGTAGCCGTGCGAGTTTCACGTCGGGGTGGTGCACCGGTCGTCGGGATGCCGGACCGATGGCAGCGGCGCACTGCTGGCCGCTGTCTCCCTTGTCGCTCGGCACGTCGGAACCCGTGCCTTCCTGGTACTAGGAGACCACTTCGTGAACGCCTTCACAAGAGCTGCGGAGCAGTTAGTTGTGCCAACTACGTCACATGCTCGTAACCGTTCTGTCGACCGGTTGTGACCCGGTCGTCATCACGTCGGTCCGTCATGAGGTCGACGCTAGGCGCCGGTCCCGGCCGCAGCCAGCCCAGATGCGCCATTGACAGGTCTTTCCCAGGTTGACCTACCCCTGAAACATCCGCCGCGGGTGAGGCGAGGACCCGTCCCGGTTAACGTGGGTGCCATGTCTGCCGAGCTGCCGGACCAGCCCGTCCCGGCGGGGGACCCGGGCCTCGCCCGGGCCCGGGCGGGGCGGGCGCTCGCGGTCGGCGTCGCGCTGCTCGAGGCGCTCGCCGTGGCCGCGGCCGGGGTGGTCGCCGTCGTGACAGGGCTGCAGGGCGGGTCGCTGCCGCTGGGCCTGGGGGTGGGGGCGGCCTGCGCGGCCGTGGCCTACCTGCTGATCGAGGTGGCGCGGGCGTTCGCGGTCTGGCGGGCCTGGCCGACCGGCATCTTCCTCACGGTGCAGGTGCTCGTGGTCCTGGTGGCGCTGAGCGTGGGCTCCCGGGCCGTGCTGTCCCTGCTGGACAACCCGAGGGTGGGCGGGCTGACGCTGCTCGCCGTCCTGGTGGGTCTGACCGGGGTCGCGGGCGCGGTGCTCATGGCGGGCCGCACCCGCCGGGGCGGCAGCCCGGCCGTGCTGTAGGGCCGGGGTCGCTACGGCTCAGGGGGCGGGGTCGGGCCGGGTCATGTCGGCGCGCAGCCGGGTGAGCGTCCGGCTGAGCAGCCGCGACACGTGCATCTGGCTGATGCCGACCTCCTCGGCGATCTGCGCCTGGGACATCCCCCGCACGAAGCGCAGGGCGATGATCCGGCGCTCCCGCGGCTCCAGCTTGGCCAGCACCGGACGCAGGGTCTCCCGGGTCAGGACCTCGTCGAGGGCCACGTCCTCCTCGCCCAGGGAGTCGCTGACGCCGTTGTCGACGTCCAGCGGCACCGTGGTCAGGGAGTAGGCGCTCTCCAGCACCTCCAGCACCGTGTCGGTGTCCAGGCCGGAGCGGTGGGCGACCTCCTCCACCGTGGGGGTCCGGCCGAGCTCGTGGGTCAGTGACTCCCGGGACTGCGTGACCGCGACCTGGACCTCCTGCACCCGTCGCGGCAGGCGGACCGTGCCGGCCCGGTCGCGGAAGTAGCGCCGGATCTCCCCGGTGACCGTGGGCACGGCGTACCCCGCGAAGGGGACGCCGCGGCCGGGCTCGTAGCGGTCGACCGCCTTGATCAGACCGATGGTGCCCACCTGCACCACGTCGTCGTGCGGCTCGCCCCGGCCGGCGAACCGGCGGGCGATGTGGTGCACCAGTGGCAGGTGGCTGGTGACCACGGTGTCGCGCAGCTGGTTGCGTTCGGGGTCGCCCTCGGGCAGGCCGGCGAGCCGCTCCAGCAGGGGGTCGGTGTCCGGGCCCGACTGCTGCCGGGTCCGGCGCCCGGGCGGCGGGTCGGCGACGACCGGCAGCGGACCCGTGTCGGGGCTGTCGGTCGACAGGTCGGTGCGGGCGGCCATGCTCAGACCGCTCGCGCGCGGGTGTGCGTCAGCGAGATCCACGACCCGGCCGGCTCGACCCCGGAGTCCACGTCACCGGCCAGGGCCTCCAGGACGGCCCAGGCGTAGCTGCTGTCGCCGGGCAGCAGCGGGTTCGGTCCCTGCACCCGGACCGCGAGGGAGGCGTCGGAGACCGCGAAGGACGCCCGGAGCCGGACTTCGACGTCGTGGGTCGAGGTGTCCTTGGGCAGGACCAGCGTGCACGCCTCGTCCACGGCGATCCGCAGGTCCTCGATCTCGTCCAGGGTCAGGTCCAGCCGGGCGCCCAGGCCGGCGCACGCGGTGCGCACCACCCCCAGGTAGGCGGGGTCGGCGGGCAGCTCGATCTCCACGACGTCCGGGGCCGGGGCCCGGCCGGGCGCGAGGTCCTCGACCGGGCGCTCGTCGTCGGCCGGGCCGTGGCCGTCGCGCTGGTGCGGTGTCGAGGGGGCGGGCGTCATCGGGGCGGGTCTCCTGTCTGTGCGTCCCCCGGAACGGTAGTGCTCCGGGGACCCGCCGTGCTCCGCTACCGCGACAACTGACCCGCACGGGGTGCTCGAGGAGCTCGGGAGGTCGAGGAGGTCGGGCGCGAGCCCGGCGGGGGTGCTCTCCCTCCCTACCCCGGCCACGCCAGCTGGATGCGCCGGGTGCGCCCCCGGTCCACCAGCAGCCCGCGGCCCGGCCGGCGGCTGACCTGCAGCAGCGGGTCACGGGCCCCGAGCACGTCGCGGACGTCCGTGCGGCCGGGGGAGAGCACCACCCCGCTGCCGTGGCGCCGGGCCAGGGCCGCCAGGCCCCGGAACTCACCGGCGAACCACTCGCTGGACCCGGCGGCCACCACCGTCGCGCCCGGGGCCAGGGACGCCGCCAGGGGGCCGGTGCCGTCCGCGAGCCACTGCTCGACGGCCGCGTGCTGCGACTCCGGGCGGCGCTCCACGTCGTCGACGAGCAGCAGGCGGGCTCCCGGAGGTGCGTGGCGGAGGCCCTGCGGGGCGGGCCGGCCGCCGGGACCCGGTCCGGCGGTGCGGCCCGGGTCGGGGTCGAGCCGGGCGTCGGGGTCGGCGTCGGGGTCGGGGAGCCACGTGAACCCCACGCCGCCCGTGAGCGACTGGGCGGCCAGCGTCGCCAGGGCGCTGCTGCGCCCGCTGCGGGCCGGACCGGCGATGACGAGCAACCGGGTGTCGTCCAGGTCCAGCAGCCACGGGACCCCGTCGGGGGCCAGGACCCCCAGGGGTAGGCGCGAGGGGCTCACCGGACCCAGCTCGGCCCGGTCGACGAGCGTCGGGAGCGGCCGGGGGAGCCGGACCGCCGCCACCGACCCGGGCTGCGGGCCCCGGGGCGCCCCGGGCGGGTGCTGAGCGACCGTCGTGGGGTCGGTGGTCGAGGGGGTGGCCGTCGTGGGGTCGGTGGCCATCGGGGCGGCTGTACCGGGGTGGTCCGTCGTGGCGTCGGAGGTCGCGACGTGCGCCTCGACCGCAGCCGGCGCCTCGCCCGCTGTACCCGCCTCCGGCACGGGGAGGCCGACGACCAGGCAACGCCCCGGCAGCGCGGTCGGTGCGAGGCCGCGGGGCACACCCGCGACCACCAGGTCCGCGGCGTCGGTGGTCCGGTGCACGAGGCGGACGCGGGCGCCCGCCGCCAGCCTGGACGCGGCGGTGGGCCGACCGCCCGCCACGGCGACCCCGATGCCGTGCCCGTGACCGTTGCGCAGCACCCGCAGCAGCAGGTCGACCGGGGTCGGGTCGGTGGCGGGGTCGAGCAGCGTGTCGCAGTCGTCGACCAGCAGCAGCACCCGCAGCGCCCCATCCCGTCCGTCCTCGGGGGCGGGGAGGGCGGTGAGCGCGGCCAGCAGGTCCGCAACGTGGTCGGGGTCGTCCCGGGCCGCGTCGACCAGCGCCGCCGGCACCCCGACCTCCTGGGCCGCGCGGGACATGGCCGCCAGCGTCGTGCTGCGCCCGCTGCGGGGGCCACCGAGCACCAGCGCCGGACCGTCGCCGGTCGGAGCCCAGGCCAGGACGCCCCGTCGCTGCAGCCAGGGGAGGTCGGTGAGACCGAGCAGCAGCCGCGTGGCCCCCGCCGCGTGCACTTCGGGGGCCGCCGCCGGAGACGCCTCCTGGGCGGTGGTCGCCGTGCCGTCCTGGTCCTGCTGTCCCGACGCCCCGTGGCCCACGGCGGCGTGAAGCGTCACGTCGTCCCGGCTCAGCCGGGCCGGCAGCGGCGGCAACCACGGGCTCACCGCACCGGACCGACCCGACCTGGCCAGGGAGGCCAGCACCCGGTCCACCACCGCGGGGGCGCCCCCGGAGCCGTCCGTGCCCGTGCCCGCGTCGGTCCTCCTGGCGGCCCCGGCGCGGAACGGACCCAGGGGCCGGGGGTGGACGACGCTGACGCAGAGCTCGTCGGCCGCCTCCGGCTCGCCGGCGCCGACCCAGGCGGACTGCAGCGTGACGTCGACCCCGGCCCCCACGACGACGGCCCGGCCCGGCCGGTCGTGGGGCAGCCACGCCGCGTCGGCCCGGTCCACGACGTCCCGGGACTCCGCCGGGTCCTGCACCCGGAGCGCGATGCGCAGGGCCGCGTTCGCGCGGATGTCCGCCGAGACCACCCCCGAGGGGCGCTGCGTGGCGAGCACCAGGTGCAGCCCGAGCGACCGCCCCGTGGCGGCGAGCCGGACGAACTCGGCCAGCACCTCGGGTGCGTCCTCGGCCAGGACGCGGAACTCGTCCACCACCACCAGCAGGCGCGGGACGTCGGGGAGGTCGGCAGGGGCCGTGCGCCTGAGCTCGTCCAGGTCGCGGGCCCCGGCGTCGGCCAGCACGCGCTCCCGGCGGCGGACCTCGGCCCGCAGGGAGTGCAGGACCCGAGCCGTGGCCGCCCCGTCGAGGTCGGTCAGCACGCCCACCGTGTGCGGCAGCCGGGCCAGGTCGTCGAAGGTGGCCCCGCCCTTGTAGTCGACCAGCAGGAACGCGACGGACTCCGGTGGGTGGCAGAGGGCAAGCGAGAGCAACCAGGCCCGCAGCAGCTCCGACTTGCCCGATCCGGTGGTCCCGGCCACCAGGGCGTGGGGGCCGGCCGAGACCAGGTCGACGGTGACCGGCCCACCGGGCCCCACCCCGAGGGGGACGGCCAGCCCGGCGCCGGACCGGTCCCAGCGCGCGAGGACGGCAGGTGGGGCGGTGTCGACCAGGTCGGCCAGCCGGACCCGGTCCGGCAGCCGGTGACCGCTGTCAGTCGGCGCACCGCGCAACGGAGCCAGCGCCCGGCTCAGTCGCTCGGACCACCAAGGCCCCACCCGGTCCGCGACGCAGCCGGCCGAGCCGCTGCCGTCGACGAGCGTGACCTGCAGCTGTACCCCGTCGGCCGCCGCGGGCACGGCCACGGTCCCGCAGCCGTGCGGCAGCCCGGCCGGCCGGGGCGAGACCGCGACCACCCGGATCCCGGCGTCCCCCGCCGACCCGACCCAGCCGAGGTCACCGCCGGTCAGCTCCGCGTCGGGGTCGTCGACCACCACGAGCAGCGGCACCGGCGCCGGGCGGTCCGCGGTCGACGCGGACTGGGACGAGGCGCGAGCGGTGACGAGGTCGGCGACCCACCGCGCGGCGGCGCCGGCCGCCGGTCCGTCGGCCGTACGTGCCGGCCCTTCCAGCCAGTGGGGCAGCAGTGTCAACCACCGCCAGCGCTCGGCGGCGGCCGTCCCGACGACCGCCGTGACCTGCAGCGCCGACGGGGCCAGGGCCACGACGAGCTGCCCCACGACGAAGCGGGCGGCCGACGGGTCCCCGGGCTCGACCAGCCCCAGTGCTCCCGCGCCGAGGTCGACCGACAGCAGGTCGTCGGCCGTGGCGACGGGCCCGCGCTCTCCGCCGGGGCGCAGCAGCGTGACGCGTGGCACCAGCCGGTGGGCCGCCGCCACATCGACGTCGGCCCGGCCCAGCCGCACCCGGAAGGCGTCGTCGTCACCGCGGTCGCGCTCCCACAGCCGGCCCGCCGGACCCGTGGCCAGACGCAGGACGACGTCCGCGTCGGGCATCGTCGCCCGTCGGGCCGCGGCCAGGGCCTCGGCCGCGGCCGCGGCGCGGTCCTGGCCGGCTGCGCACTCACGGGCGTGCTCCCGCCGGCTCAGCGCGCCCTCGCGGCCGGACTCCCGGCGGGCGCTCAGCCAGCTCCCGGCCGCGAGCAGCGGCCCCAGCCCCGCCAGCAGCAGGTAGACCGGGGAGCCGGTCCACCAGGCGAGCCCACCGGCGGCCAGGGCCGGCAGCAGCACCGCCAGCACCGGGAAACCCGTCGACCGGTGCCGCCGGGGCGGGGGCGGCAGCGCGATCTCGTGCGCGTTCTCGGGCAGGCGCAGCCGGGGCGAGCGTGGCACCAGCACCGTCCCCTCGTCGGTGGCGAGCGTCGGCGTCGGCGTCGACGACTGGCCGGCGGCTCGCAGTGCAACCCGGCTCGCACCCAGGGTCCACTCCTGGCCGAGCCGCCAGGTACACGTCGGACCGTCCCGGTCCCCACGACGGTCACGGTCCCCAGCACCGTCCGGGGCCGCCGCCTCCGGCGGGCCCGACCCGGTCGCGGTGGGCGCCGGGGCGGTCCCGTTGGTGGACCCCAGGTCGGTGACCGCCACCCCGCCCGGCCCGACGTCGAGCCGGCAGTGCTCACGGGACAACCGGGGGTCGCGGACCACGACGTCGCTGCGTCCGGCCCGGCCGACGACCGCCCGGCCCTGGCGCAGCGCGTGCGCGGCGGCGGCGTCGGGCCCGGCGACGACCACCAGCTCGAGCAGGTGCGGGGTGGGCGGGGCCTGCTCGCGCCGCGGCCGTCGACCGGGGCCGGCCACCACCAGCACGGCCCCGTCCAGCAGCGGGGGCCGGCCGACGACCGCCGTGCGGAGGTCCAGGGGGGTTCCGTGGACCGTGACCAGGTGCTCCCCGGTGTCCAGCCCCAGACCGGGCAGGTGCCGCAGCGGCGTCCCGGTCGGGCACTGCACCAGCACCTCGGATCGGGCCGGGGCGCCGGGCAGCACTCCCGTCGTGCCCCCGGTCCCGCGCAGCACGACGGTCCACCGCAACCGCACCCCGGCCCTCCCGACCCTGTCGCCGGTGCTCCGTCCGCACCGGTCCCCGGCACCCAGCCTGGGGGCCGACCGGCCCCGGTAGGCACGCCCCGGGGCATCTGTGGACGACCAGGCCCGTCCACAGGCCGGCGCGGCCGCCCTTCCCTCGCCCGGCCGTCGTTCGTAGTCTGCGACCACGGCTCGGGGTGGGTCGGGCTGGAGGGGGAGACGTGGACGCAGTCGCGGCGGTGACCGGCGAGGCGAGGGAGCTGATCCGGCGCCGGAACCTCGACCCGGGCACGGACCCGGCCGGCATGCGGCGACTGGTCGAGGACCTGGTGGCCGACTACGACGAGCGGTCGTTGTCGGGGACCCTGGCCCCGGTGCTGGACACGGGCACGACGGTCAAGCAGGTGCTGGACGCCGTGGTCGGCTTCGGCGAGCTCCAGCCCTACCTCGACGACCCGGAGGTCGAGGAGGTCTGGATCAACGAGCCGGGCAAGGTGTTCGTCGCCCGTCGGGGCGTCTCCGAGCTGACCACCACGATCCTGACCGACACCGCGGTCCGGGA
Organism: Jannaschia sp. R86511; assembly: GCF_042466345.1. Lineage (NCBI taxonomy): Bacteria > Pseudomonadati > Pseudomonadota > Alphaproteobacteria > Rhodobacterales > Roseobacteraceae > Jannaschia > Jannaschia sp. R86511. Next base: position 4,071,978 of record NZ_JAXHCD010000001.1, on the reverse strand, counting down.
CCTGGTGGAGCGGATGCTGCGCTCGTCCGGACGTCGCGTGGACCTGAGCAGCCCGTTCGTGGACGCGACGCTGCCCGACGGGTCCCGCCTGCACGTGGTGATCCCGGACATCACCCGACGCCACTGGGCGGTCAAGACAGCCCATCACTAAGCGTCCTACACTGCCAGGATGACCAGGGTGGGTGTCTACTGCCGCATCTCGCACGATCGCGCGGGCGCGGGCCTCGGTGTCGAGCGGCAGCGCGACGACTGCATGCGCCTCGCTGCGCAGCGAGGGTGGCCCGTCGTGGCCGTCTACGAGGACAACGACATCTCCGCCTATAGCGGCCGCACCCGCCCCGGCTATCAGTCCCTGCTGGCCGACGTCCGGGCCGGCAACCTCGACGCCGTCATCGCTTGGCACACCGACCGCCTCCACCGCTCGCCAACGGAGCTGGAGGCCTACATCGAGGCTTGTGAACGCAACAACGTCACCACGCTCACCGTTCGGGCCGGCGAGCTCGACCTCGCCACCGCCGCAGGCCGCATGGTCGCGCGCATGCTCGGCGCCGCAGCCCGACATGAAAGCGAGCAGAAGTCCGAACGCATCCGCCGAGCACGGCTGCAAGAGGCGCATGCCGGCAAGGTCCAGGGCCGGCTTGGGTACGGCTACCGGCAGTCCACCGACGGCTCGTGGACCGTCCAGGAGGACGAGGCAGCCATCGTCCGCGAAATGGCGGATCGTCTCCTGCGAGGGGACAGCCTCAGCAGCATCGCGACCTCGCTCAACCACCGGCAGGTGCCGACCCCGCAGGGCGGCGTTGGGAACTGGCGAGCAGGCAACCTCCGGGCGATGGTGACCGCAGCCCGCTACTGCGGCTGGCGCGAACACACCCCCACGCCAGCCCGCGGCGAACGAAGCCGTGGACGAGGCACCGGCGAGCTGGTCGCGAAGGGCGACTGGCCCGCGATCCTCGACCGGGACACCACAGAACGTCTCCGTGCCCTGCTCGAAGACCCAGCCCGGCGAACCGGCGGGCGGCCCGGCCGGGCCACCTACCTGCTCTCGGCAGGCTTGGCCCGATGCGGACGCTGCAACGCGGCTCTCACTGGGCACAACGACAAGGGCGCCGGTGTGCGCCGCTACGTCTGCTCCAAGCAACCCGGGCTGGCCCGATGCGGCCGCCTCACCATCAACGCCGACGCCCTCGACACACTGACGGTGGCCGCAGTCACCCAAGCTCTGGCGGACCCACAAGCCCTCGTCACCGCCACGCCGGAACCCGTCGACACCGAGGCCGTCAGCGTGCGCTCTCAGCTCGATGAACTGGCCGTCCTGTACGCAGACCGCTCCATCACCACTGCGGAGTGGATGACCGCACGAACCGCCCTTGCCCAGCGCCTGGACGCCATCGAAGCCACCTACACCACGACCGCCCGGGCAAGACTCCTGGCCGACGTGCCGCGAGAGCCCGCCGCCTTCGACCCCTACTGGGCCGGCCTGACCCTCCAGCAGCAACGGGCACTCCTGGCGAGCCTCATCGACGCCGTCGTCGTGAATCCCGCGAGCCACGGAGGCAACCGGGTCAACCCCTCTCGCGTCCACATCCACTGGATTACCTGATCACGCAGCGTCGGACGGCGACCGGCGCGGGACCACACACGATCCCCGCAGCACCTCAAGCACCCGAGCCCTGGTCGCCGCATCACGAACGAACGGCGGCAGACCCTGTGCGCGCCTTGACTGCACCACCCACTCGGCGACCGCCTCCCGGTCCACCCAGAGCCACCGACAGCCCCCCGCAGCCGTTGCAATCGGCACGTACGAGGGGTTCTGGCGCCCGACTTCTTCTGGCACCTCGGCCGGTTCTTGCCTCACGTCATCACCCCCGTGTGCTGTTGCCTTGTGGGTTATCCACAGCCCCGCCGGGTGGCCCGGTCGCGCCGGGTCCGGTGGTGGCCGTCAGTTGCTTTGCGGACTCGTACTGGGCCCGCCACCGGTTCCGTTCCTGGACGGCGGCGAGGATCGCGCTGGCGTAGTCGGCCTCGGGCATCGGGACGTCCTCCCACGTGAACCGCGGAGAGCCGTCGTCGAGGGTGTGCTCGACGCCCATCCGATCCACCTCGGGGGCTTCGATGCCGGCGGCGAGGAGGGTCTCTCGGACGACCGTGGCGCGGTCGGCGCGGTGCTCGGCCAGGGTCTTGCCGGACCACTGCTTGGAGACCTGGACGCGGCGGCCGCCGTAGCCAAGGTTGTCCCGCTCGTGAGCCCGCCTCTCACACCGCCCCGGTTGGAGGCCGGGCAGGCAGTCCTTCGGCTGGATCCCGAAGCGGAGCCAGTTGGCGCACCCCGGGGAGCAGGGAAGCCAGCGCACCGTCTCGTGCAACCGGTCCACGTGCGCCTCGTACGCGGCCCGGCGGGCGGCGGTGCGGGCCCTCTGACGGGCGCTCTTGGCGTCCCACTCGTCAGGATGGCCGACGTGGTCCACGGCCGGGTCGTCCAGTTCCTCGGGCGTGAACGTGTCCGCGAGGCTCTTGGTCAGGTACTTCGTCAGGTATCGGATGGTGCGGTCGGCGTCGTCGCTGGTGCCGAGGATGCCCTTGACATCGGTCTGCCGCCCGAACCGCATCGTGTGCGCCGCTGGCTGCCCGGGATCAGTATCGAGCTGGGCGTCGAGGTCGTCCATCGCCTCCTCCCACGTCGGCAACGGCATGCCCGTCTGTGGGTCCCGGTACGCGCCGTCACCCCAAACCGGAGACCCCGTCGTCACCTCGTCGTAGACGACCTGATCGAAGGCGGGCCACCACACCTGCACGTAGGTTGCCTTCGTCACCTCCCGCAGCACCTGTCGCGGGATCGCGCCGCGGATGGCGACGTGCACGTGAGGAGCGAGGCGCTTCTGCGGTTCGATGGCGGCGAAGTACTGCGCCTTGTAGCCGGCGCAGCGGCGGAGGTTCTGCACCCACCGCGCGAACAACCGAGGCAGGTGGATCGCGTCGAGCGCGGCCCGCCGGTAGTCGTAGCCGTCCGGGTCGACGGGCGTGCCGGTGCCGGGTGTGATCCGCCCGTAGGACGGCAGGGTCAGGGTGACGAACATGCTGGGTCGGTAGACCTGGCCGTGGTTGCCGGCGAAGGTGCGGCCGATGGTGCGGTTCTCCTGCGGTACCCGCGGCAGGTCCGACACGTCGTCACGTCGCCTGGTCGATCGCACCCGACGGTCGGTGCCTCCGACGGGCAGCTCGACGTCGTTCGGCGTCTCGTCGACGTCAGCGGGCGCGTCGTCGGCCTGGTCGTCGGAATCGGGTTCGTCCTCCCGGTGCCAGCCTTCACGGCACTGCTGCTGCCGGACCTTCCGGGCCTTGGCCGCGCAGGGTGGGCAGACCCGTTCGCGGGTGGACTTGCAGGGGATAGGGACCTTGGTGGTCTCGCCGGTCTCGTGGTCGACGACCAGCCGCAGCAGGGGGCGGACGCACACGCCGGCGTGCTCGGCCCAGTCCCGCACCATGCGCCCGTCCACCCGCAGGGTGGGGTCGTCGACGACGCGCTGCTCGCCAGTCGTCCAGACAGTCCCAGCCTTGTCGATGAGCGGCCGGTCGAGGGTGATGGCGGTCATGAGGCCAGCGCCTTGCGGTGCACCTGTCGGGCGTTGTGGGCGTTGGGTTCGTAGTGGGTCTGGACCTCGTCGTCGGGCAGCTCGGCGAGCAGGTCGAGCAGGTCCCCGGTGTAGGCGCCGCCACGGAACCCGCCGGCCCAGAACCCCGCGGAGGCGTAGGACCTGTTGGCGTAGCGGCGGCAGTAACCGCGGACGGGGCAGCGGGCGCAGATGCGGGCCATGACCTCCCGGATCTCATCCTCCACCCGGTGCGCGTCCTCCGTCCACGGCAAATCAGGTCGCCGGGCGCAGGCGGCCCGGGTCATCCAGTGGTGGTCCAGGCTGGCCAACGTCTCCGGGGTGACGGTGCGTGCGTGGGCGTTCACGACCGCACCGCCGGACCGGTGTCCACGGCCGGGCCCCTGGTGGCCGCGGCCCGTCGAGGCGTAGCGTCAGCGTCCTGGTCGAGTCCCCCCACTCGGCCCCGCTGCCCGTCCTCGCCTGGCTTGCCGGACAGCCCTTCACCCCCACCGATCCCCCCACCGGTCGAGCGGCCCGCGAAGACGGGCCCCCCCTTGTTCCCACTCGAAAGCGGAGGGGCGGGGTAGGTGAGGCCCAGCTGCTCGATCGTCTCGTCCGGCACGTACACCGCCCGCGCCCGCAGCGGGTCAGGGACGCCGTCAAGGCGGACAAAGCACACACCCGGCGTGGCCAACGGGATGCGGTCGCAGGCGGCACCGCGGTGCAGGGCCCCGTCGCCCAGGACCATGTCGACCTGGATCGGCTCATCGAGGCGGAACGCCACCCGCACCGCGTGCAGGCCCCGCCAGCGCACGACCTCCTTGCTGGGGTCGACGGTCGTGGTGATGACGGTGAACCCGACCGCCCGGCCACGGGACAGGAGGGCGCCGAGGGCGGCCTCGACCCGGCGGGTCGTCTTGCTGTCCGCGAGGGCAGTGAGCGTGGCCAGTTCGTCGACGACGACCACCCGATGCGGGCTGCTGACCGACGGGGTGTGCTGGCGGCTGGCGCCGGCGAGGGATGCGGCCCGCTGGTCGAGCTCGACGACGAGGGCTTCGAGGGTGTCGGCCATGTCGTCGATCCGGTCGACGACCTGGGCGAGGGGTCGGGCGGGAGTGGCTTCCATCCCGCCCTTGGGGTCCAGCCACGTCACCCGCACCAGCCCCGCGTGGACGGCCCTCGAGAGGCCGGCGACGATGGCCCACAGCAGCGACGACTTTCCCGAGCCCGTCGTGCCGGCAATGAGGACGTGCGCGCCGCGCAGTCGCAGGCGCCAGGAGGTGCCGTCCTCCAGCACGCCGACCGACAGCGCACCCAGCCCCGCGAGGACCGATGCTGGGTCGGTCAGCTGCGGGACGCCGCCCAGGACGAGGGGGCGGGCGAGGGTGTCGGCGCGGGTGATGTCCAGCCACACCCACCCTGGACCCGCCGGTCGGACCCGCACCGCGAGGACCCGCCAGGCGTGAGCGAGGGAGTCGCACGCCGCCGCCACGGTGTCCGGGGTGATGCCGGCGGGCAGTGCGATGAGGAGGTGGTCGGTGGGGCCGGTGAAGCGGACGCGCTTGAGATGGGCGACCTCGACCGACTGCCCCTCCCTCCGCAACGCTCGGGGGGTTTCCGCCCATGCGAGGACCAGAGCCCGAGCGAGGCCCGGGTCTTGGCGGCGGTCGGTGACGTACATGTTGTGCCGCAGCGCTAGCGTCTTCCACGAGGGTCCGTAGACGTAGCGGCGGCGCCACCAGGAGCCCCACCGGCGCCCGATCGCCCACTCGTACGACCGACGAGCCCGCCACCGCCACAGAGCCAGCAGGAGCCCCACCAGGAGGGCGAAGACGGCCATCGCGGCCCGGTCCTGCCACCTGGCTGAGAGGACCCACACGTACACCCCGAACGCGAGCAGGCTCGTGCCGAGGAGGGTGCGGAACGGCCGGCGGAGCGCGTCGGCCAGCAGGAGCCAGAACAGCCACCAACCCCGCCGCCACACCCGCACCAGCAGCCGCCAGGACGCGCGAGCCACCTGGCCGACCTCCACTCCCCGCCGGACGCTCGCCCCGGTCGTGGGGGCCGCGGTGGTGGTGGGCGCGGTGGTCATCAGTCGGCGTGGGTCGAGCGTGCGACCCGCAGCACCTCGTGACCGACGTTGTCGATTAGACCGAACGCCCGCAGCAGGTCCGTCCGCAGCTCGTCGTCCGGGTAGTCGCTCATGCGCTGCACGACCGCCGACAGGTCGTCCATGACCCGGCCGATGTCCGCGCTGGTCTTGATGACGTGCTCCCACACCTCATCCGCGTTCCGCACCCCCAGCGCACGGGCCCAGACCACGACGTCCACGCGACCGGGAGCGGCACCACCTGCTCCGCCCCCGTTGCCGGTGGAGGTGAGGCCGGTGGCCATCTCAGGCCGCCTCAGAGGACGCCGAGCCAGACGAGCTGCTGCTCGACGACGGCCGGCGGGCCGAGCCCGGCACCGGGGCCGCGATGCTGTCGGCGGACCAGTACTCGACTAGGCCGCCGGTGTTCTTGTTGACCCGGACCTCGACCCGCAGGTTCTCGAACCCGACGGGGCCCAGCGCCGTCACGTACGGGCGGTCGTAGGCCGGGAGAGTGACGGAAGCGATCACCGAGCTGGTCCGGCCGTACTGGACCTGCTGGTACATCACCTCCACCCCCCACACCGGCATCCCCGTCACGTCGTCCCGCGTCTGCACCTCCGACTGCGCCCGGCCACCACCGGCGGTCTCGACCCAGTCAAACTTCGCGTCCACCACCCCTGTCGCGACCATCGGCTGCTTACTGCTGTCCACCACATACGCAGGCATCGCCCACTCCTCTCGTCTGGGCCGGGATCGGCCTGCGCTCAGGGGACCGCAAGAGCGGGGGACGCCCATACGTCGTCCTCGGGACTTGTGCGGACACGTCCCGGCGTGACACCGTCCTTCACAACGTCCCAATCGTCCCCACCGTCTACAGAAGGACACATGGTGAACGAGCGGCTAAGGGCCACGCTTCGCGCCAATGGCGTCACTGAGGCCGGCCTCGCCGCGAGGCTGGCAGTGGACCCAAAGACGGTGCAGCGGTGGGTCACGAAGGGGCGTACGCCACACAGGGTGACCGCCCTCAACGCCGCTGCTTTCCTAGGCGTCGCGTCCAGCTGGCTGTGGCCTGGCCTGACGGACGAGTCGGCGTCGTCTGCTGCGGGGGAGGTGGTGGCGTTCTACGCACACCGGTCGCAGGTGCCCAACCATGTATGGCTCGACCAGGTCCTCGGCGCGCGACAGCGAATCGATGTCTTTACCTACGCCGGACTCTTCTTGGCCGAAGATAATCCCGACGTTATTGAGCTCATCAGGCACAAAGCATCCACCGGGGTTGCTGTACGTATTGCACTCGGCGACCCCCACAGCGCAGAGGTCAAGCTACGCGGTCGGGAGGAGGGGATGCCCGACGAGATCCCGATGCGCGTCAGCATGTCGTTGCACTACTTTAGGACTCTGGCCGACGCCGACGGTGTGGATCTCCGACTTCACCGAACTACGCTCTACAACTCGTTCTACCGGTTTGACGACGAGATGCTGATTAATCAACACGCACTCGGCGTTTACGGCTACCAGGCGCCCATCCTCCATCTGCGCGACTCCGGAACCGGCGACCTATTTGCAACTTACCTACGCAGTCTTGAACACGGCTGGAAGCAGGCGTACGAGCTCGATCGGTCGCTCACGGATTGACGGCCCCTCGTGACCTAGCGTCTTCGATTCCACGTATCAGACCTTCGAGATCCCGCAAGTCCTCGATCGCGGCCACCGCACCGGCGGAGCGCAGGTCCACCACGGACACCCCTCCGGTTGCCACACCGATGACCTGTGCACCTCCCTGAAGGCCGGCCTCCACGTCCCGTGTCGTGTCCCCCAAAATCACGGTGGCTTCGGATACCGGAACGAAGGCGTACCGTTCCTCAGCCTTTCGTTGCGCGACGGGCACCAAGTCGGCGCGGCGACTGCTCTCATGTCCAAAGGCGCCGACCGAAAAGTCTAAAGCGTCAGCGAGACCGAACGTGTCAAGCTTTACGAATGCATTGGCTTGGATGTTTCCGGTCAACACGGATTGGATGATGTCCGGCGCGGACTGGAGAACATGCAAAGCCTCGTGAGCCCCAGGTAAAGCGCGCCCGCGTTCGCCCAGCAGGGTTCGATTAGTTGCCCCAGCACGGGCCAATGCACTCAACTGGGCGTTCACGGAGAAGGTGGCTTCACTAATGCCGTTCTCCGCTAGTAGCGTGCTCATGATCAGCACGTCTGTGCGGCCGCCCGTGCGCGCCGGAACGGCCGGCGGGCGACCGACCAGCAGTTCGAAGGCCCTCGCGTAGTTGATCTTACTGACGCCGCCGCTATCAATCAGCGTGTGATCGACATCCCACAGCAGCAAGACACGGTCAGCCTTCGTCATGACCCAAGCCTCTCATGGCCCCGCTCGCCACGAGCAACGAGCCTCGTTCACGACGGGGGGACGGGTGAGGCCACCCAATCTCGTGTCAAGAGAGGTACACCGGGGCTAGTGTTCAAGCATGACCCAGAATGTACTCCGGGTGAACACCCCCCGACTTGGGTGGCTCTACGATAGGGACGCCAGTACACCTGACGTCAGCGTCATGCTGCTCGATGATGGTGAGGCGATAACGCTCACCGTCCCATGGCAAAGTCGAGACAGCCCGTATCTGCGTTGGTTCCACGGTCATTTTGTCGAATTCGCGGACGATCCAGGGCGAGATCGCTACACGTACGACGTGCCAGAGACGCTCTGGTTCAGGGACGTTCTTGGGTCGGTGGCGCTCATCGGCTGCCGGATGAGGAGTTCGATGGAGCCGGGGCCCCTTGGTCAAGGCGTCATCACAGTTGGTGCTGCAATTCTTGGTGCTCAGGAGGAGCTGGACTACAGCCAGATCCACGCCCTGCGAACGGACGTGCCGGGTCTAGGGCAGTGGATGAGGTTGCGTTCGCTCACGCATGAAGCTTCGACTGACCATGAGAACCGCCTGCAAACCCTCACCTTGCGTCTGCGAGCGCCGGATCCCATCCCTATCGACGAGGAGGTGGGTCTCCAGATCCGTCCGAACTTCACGTACACAATTCCAGGACGGCCGGATACGACTCAAATTCAAGAAACTCTTGAGATTCACACTGCTCTGCCCCAACTACAGGACTGGTGGGCCCACTCGAGGGTGCATGGCGCTTTTGTCGACTTGCCAAGTCTTGCATGTTGGCGCCCGCTCGGATATCGAGCACAGTGGGCCCAGCGTAACGATGATCCCGAACGCTCCATCGGAGGCAAAATCGTCGGCGACAAATGGTCGCATGTCCGCAGCTACCGGACTCGTCCCAACGATGATGAATCGCAGTCGTTGCAGTTCCTCTTTGATTTTTCGTCTGTTGGGCCAGCGGGGGCAAAAGAATGGCTGAGAATGCGGCAGCATTTTGAACGTGGAATGAATCACATACTTGACACATTGCGGACGCCGCGCGCGCTGGAGACAAGCGTCTCGCAACTTGGCATTGGACTAGACGGCTTAGGTTACCGTCTCTTGTTGGATGATGGTCATGAAGTCGGGAAAGCCAGTAAGGCCAGCCACGCCACCAAACTTGAAAGAGTCATGGAAGACCTTTTGGTGACTCCACCCTTCGAGCCGAGGGACTGGACTAACCGGATGCGCATTAGTTATCGAGCCGTAAAGCACGCCGAGCATGATATGCCCGAATACATCGACCTACTGAATACCGTGCAAGACGCTCGATTGATTTTCCGTCTTTGGGTCGCCTCCCGTATTGGCGTACCTGCTGAGGATCTTGCGAGGGGCCTAAGTTACGACCGCATGACCCAGCGATTCGAAGCGCCCTAGAACGCCACAGAACTAGATATGGTTGCCTCTGCACCTGATCCGGCTCATCGCTCCAGGTGTGGTCAAGGCTCAGAGTTCGAGCTCATGGACTCACACATTGCCCTGGGGCAGTCAACCTTCCGGAAAGCCTGGCAGACCAACCTGACAAGGCGCGACACTGTGCGGCATGAGCCACGACCCTCCCTCCTCCCTTCCTCCACGAGGGCGCGGTCTCGGGCCGCTCTTCTTCCTGGGCGCCGCGCTCTTGGGCGCAGCCATACTTCTGGCGCTGATGCCGATCAGCGGCACCGTCACTTCCCTCAACATGGGCCAGCAGGCGATACCGTGTGGCACCGCGCTCGACACCTACACCGGGTACAATTCCGGCGATTGCTACCAGGTGGGGGCGACTTACCGCACATTGGCAGGACTCACGGGTTTCGCAGGCGTCTCTTGTTGGATTGCCATGATGCTTCGACGATGAACGCTCAAGGCGGTCACTGCACTCAGTCCGCCGAACCGCCGACTGGGACCGCAGCACGAGACGCGTCCTCTGAGCCATCGTTCTGAGCGATGTCTTGAGCGATGTCTTGAGCGATGTCTTGAGCGATGTCTTGAGCGATGTCTTGAGCGATGTCTTGAGCGATGGTTGCTGTGTTCACCTCTAAAGGATCAAGGCGCCGCGCTCCGCGCGTCGCGGCCGGGCGTCGGCTTGCGCGTGCGGCGCAAGCGCCGTTCGCGCCGCCGCCCGGCCACTCGAACTCAGGCGCTCAGTGCCGATCTACGCGACCGGCGACGATGGTTCCCGCCGCCGACACGACCATGTGCTGGCCGACCCCGTCGAGGTGCGACCCGAGCCCTGTCGTTACCCCCGCAGAGCTAGAGGTCGTGGCTCCCGAATTCGCGGGGCTCCGCCCCGGACCCCGGGCCTCGGTTCCGGGATCGCGGAGGTGGGCAGGTGGTGATCCCGTCGCCCCGACCGTCCCAAGATCAGCCGACCTGCCACCGGCCGTCAAGGACCTGCGGCCGCTACGCGGTGGCTACGCCATCCCTGACGGCCGGCGTCAGGTCGGCAGGACGATCACCGGCCGAGGCGACGGGATCACCACCACCTGAACCACAGAGCGTGGGTGCGGCCAGCTAGCACCCAAGACAGGGATGAAGGACAGCGCGAACCCCATCACAACCCTGGCTCTCAGATCACAGTGCTGTGCGGGGTGCGGTGACATGGGCGTTCAGCGCCGTTTGCATCACCGCACCCCGCGACGCGGGACGTGTTATCTGGCCTCCCCGACCGGTGGTCGGTGCGCTACTGCTCGGTCTCAGCCCCGAGCGGCGGCAGCAGGCCCCTCCGCTGTCTGAATCGCATCAGGCCCGCCGAGCCAAGCGCACCTAGGCCAAGCAGCCCGGGGACTACGGCCAACTCGCCAAGACCGACAAGCAGGAGAGCTAGACACGCTCCCAGAAGCATCAGTCCTACGGCCTCTAGGACCAGAACGAGGATAGACAGTGAACTCACGTTGACCTCTCAGTCACTGGGACTGGCACCAGAAGGGGAGGGACGCCGACCCCCGGACGATAACACCTCTTCCCGACTGAGCACAGATGTTCAGGGCGGCCGCACCAATAGCGTATAGGCCAGCCGCAATTCCGGTAAGGATGCTCGCCGCAACAGTCGGCGGGGTCGGAATTTTGCCGGTGATGAAGCTAACAAGCCCCAGAACGCTACCCCCAGCCAGCATGTAGTTTCGCACCTGCTGCACGGTGCAGGAGTTCATGTACAGGTCCCATCCATACCAACGCTGGACCCACTTGTTCGAGCCCCTGCACGTAGCGGCCGCAAGAGAGGAGATCTCTCGCGACGCCTGAGTCGTGCTCCCTCCGTTTGCCGCTGCGAGACCCGCCTCCCATTCCTCAATAGCACTTGCGGGAATCCCCTCTTCCGCGGCGGAGTCCGCGTCCAGTTCGGCCGCACCTGTGCCACTTCCGCTGGTCAACCTGATGAGCGTTTCGGTCTGACGGAGCAACTCCGGGTCAACCGCCTCGGCTTGAAGCGCGATCCTTGCTTGTGAGCTGCCCGGCGCTGCGGGCTGCGCTTCCCTCGGCGCGGCAGAGGCAGGGGCAGACAACGAGAACGTCATGACGCCCACGAGAAGGAGTGCCAGCAGGCTCCACCACCCAGCTGGCCTAGGGATGGATGAGAACTGACGGTGGGAGCTAGTCTGGTTCTTGAGCATCATTGCCCTTTCCTGCTGCTGCTGTAGGCTCACCGGTTGGTGGCCCATTCAATGGATCCGTTCGTCGCTGCGACGTTCTTGCGGCAGGAACTAAATGATCGTCCGAAAGCCCAAGACCCCCCAGCAGATTGCGTCGGATGACGATGGCGGCCAAATGGGCTCGGCTTCGTGCGCCGACTCGTTTTGCCGCGGAGTAGTAGTGAGACCGCACAGTGTGGATTGACAGTCCAACGGAAGTTGCAGTCTCGTGATCGGAGCAGCCTTCGAGCAGCAGGCGGATCACTCGGGTCTCAGACGCAGTCAGATACATGCACTCGCCCCCAGTGATTGCCTGTTCCGCCCTCTTCAAGCCCGCTGACAGTAGAATTTTGGGGTGACAGATGCAATAGGCTAAAGTCACAGGTACTGCTAGAGCTGACGGATCAACATCCGCAAGTTCGTGGTCCGGGCCGACCGGCTCGCCGACCTGGTGGCGCTCGGCACGCTGGGGGCCCAGGCGGCCCGGTTCCTCGACGCGGCGGTCGTGGCCGGGCTCAACGTCCTGGTCTCCGGCGGCACCCAGGCGGGCAAGACCACCCTGCTCAACTGCCTGGCCGCGGCCGTGCCCGCGCGCGAGCGGATCATCACGTGCGAGGAGGTCTTCGAGCTCAAGGTGCCCGGCCGCGACGTCGTGGGTCTGCAGTGCCGGCAGCCGAGCCTGGAGGGCACGGGCGAGATCCCGCTGCGCCGCCTGGTCAAGGAGGCGTTGCGGATGCGTCCCAGCCGCATCGTCGTCGGCGAGGTCCGCCAGGCCGAGAGCCTGGACCTGCTCATCGCGCTCAACTCGGGCCTGCCGGGCATGTGCACCGTGCACGCCAACAGCGCCCGCGAGGCGGTGACCAAGATGTGCACGCTGCCGCTGCTGGCCGGGGAGAACGTGAGTGCCGGTTTCGTCGTGCCGACCGTGGCCAGCTCGATCGACCTGGTGGTGCACGTGGAGCTCGCCGCCGACGGCCACCGGCGGGTCCGGGAGGTGCTGGCCGTCCCGGGCCGGGTCGAGGACGGCGTCGTGGAGACGGCCACCGTCTTCCGGCAGGACGCCTCCGAGGCCCTGGTGGCCGCGGGTGGCTACCCGCCCCACGAGGACCGGTTCCGGCGGGCCGGGTTCGACGTCGCCGAGCTGCTGGCCGAGCGGTGAGCACCGGGGAGGGGCTTGCCCTCGGCCTCGTGGCAGGGCTCGGTGCCTTCTGCGTCTGGTGGTCGTGCTGGGTGCCCGACGCCGAGCCGAGGCCCGCCGTCCGGCGCTGGACCACCGGCCTGGAGGACGCCCTCGTGCAGGCCGGCGTGCGCTCGGTCAGCGTGCGCTCCCTGGTGGTGCTGTGCGGCGGGGCCGGCCTGGGGGTCTTCGCCGTGGTCCTGCTGGTCAGCGCGGCGCCGTGGATCGCCCTCTGCTTCGGGCTCATGGCCGCCTGGGGGCCGGTCGCGCTGGTGCGGTACCGCGCGGAGCGGCGACGTCAGGACCTGCGGGAGGTGTGGCCGGAGGTCGTCGACAACCTCGCGTCCGGGGTGCGGGCGGGGCTGTCCCTGCCCGAGGCGCTCGCCCAGCTGGGGGAACGCGGCCCGGAGCAGCTGCGCCCGGCGTTCGCCGAGTTCGGCGAGGACTACCGGGCCAGCGGGCGCTTCGCCGACTCGTTGTCGCGGCTCAAGGACCGGCTCGCGGACCCCGTGGCGGACCGGTTGGTCGAGTCGCTGCGCATCACCCGGGAGGTCGGGGGCTCCGACCTCGGCCGGTTGCTGCGGACCCTGTCGACGTTCCTGCGCGAGGACGCCCGCACCCGGGGTGAGCTGGAGGCGAGGCAGTCCTGGACCGTGAGCGCGGCCCGGTTGGCCGTGGCCGCGCCGTGGGTGGTGCTGGCGATCCTCGCCACCCGGGAGGGGGCGGTCGAGCCGTACAACCAGGCCGAGGGCGTGCTCGTGCTGGCCTTCGGCGGGGCCGCCTCCTTGCTCGCCTACCGCCTGATGCTCCGGATCGGACGGCTTCCCGTCGAGCAGCGGGTCCTGCGGTGAGCGACGTGGTCCTGGGCGCGGTGCTCGGGGGCACGGCCGGGGTCGGGCTCCTGCTGGTCCTGCTGACGGTGCCGACGTGGCGGCAGGTCGACCTCGTCGACCGGCTCGAGCCCTACCTGCGCGACACCCGTTCGTCGAGGCTGCTGCAGGACCTGCCCGGACGCCGGGCGCGCTTCGGCACCCTCGAACGCCTGCTCGCCCCGGTCATGAGCGACCTGGTCCGGTGGGTCGAGCGGATCTCCGGCGGCCCCGGCACGGTCCGGCGGCGTCTGGAGCAGTCGGGCACCGGGACGACCCTGGAGCAGTTCCGGGCCGAGCAGGTGGTCTGGGGGGTGCTGGGTGTGGCCGCAGGGGCGGCGGCGGCCGTGCTCATCGGCCTGAGCCGGGGTCCGGCCGTGCTGCCCATGGTCGCCGTCGTGGTCATCGGCGGCCTGGTCGGGGTGCTCGGTCGGGACCAGTACCTGTCGCAGCAGGTGACGGCCCGGGAGGAGCGGATGATGCAGGAGTTCCCCACCGTGGCCGAGCTGCTCGCGCTGAGCGTCGGCGCCGGCGAGGGTGCGGTGGGCGCCCTGGAGCGGGTGGCCCGGACCTGCCAGGGGGAGCTGTCGGTCGAGCTGCGACGGACCCTCGCCGCGGCCCGCGCCGGGGCGAGCCTGGTCCAGGCGCTGGAGGGCCTGGCGGCCCGGACCAGCCTGCCGCCGCTCGCCCGGTTCGTGGACGGGGTGGCTGTCGCGGTGGAGCGGGGCACCCCGCTGGCGGAGGTGCTGCGCTCGCAGGCGCAGGACGTCCGTGAGCTCGGTCGGCGACGGCTGATGGAGAGCGGTGGGCGCAAGGAGATCGCGATGATGGTCCCGGTGGTGTTCCTGGTCCTGCCGGTGACGGTGCTCTTCGCGGTCTACCCGGGGCTCGTCTCGCTGGACCTGCAGCTGTGAGGGGCGCCACGGTCCGACCGGACCTGGGGACGAGGCCTGCCCGCAGGCGCGGGTTCAGGCCATGATGGGCCGGACGATCGGCGGACCGTCGTGCAGCAGCGCAGGCGGGGGAACGGGGAGACGACATGAACACGACACCGGTGCGTTGGGCGGCGGCACGCCTGCAGACCATGCGGGGGGACCGGGGCGACGTGCCCGGCTGGGTCCTCGTGACGCTGATGACCGCCGGCCTGGTGATCGCCCTGTGGGCCGTCGCGGGCGACCGGCTGACGCAGATCTTCACCGACTCGATGGACTCGGTGGTCGACGGGCCCTGACGCGCGGCTCCGCGGCCGTCGACTTCGTCCTGGTGTCGGCCCTGCTGACGCTGCTGTTCGTGGGGGTGCTGCAGCTTGCCCTGGCCCTGCACGTGCGCAACACGCTGGTCGACGCCGCGGGCGAGGGCGCGCGTCACGGGGCGCTGGTGGGGCGCGGTCCGGCCGACGCGGCCCAGCGCACCCGGGACCTGATCGGGGCCAGCCTGGCCGACGACCTGGCCCAGGACGTGACGGCGGGCACGGTCACCCTCGACGGGGTCGACACCGTCGTCGTGACGGTCCGCGCGCCGCTGCCCGTCATCGGGCTCGTCGGCCCCCGCGCCCTGGAGGTCGACGGCCACGCGGTGGACGAGAAGGGGCTGCCGTGACCGGGCGACGCCGGTGCGGTCGGGCCTGGGACGCCACCCGGGCGTGGGCCGCGGGGCGGCGCCCACGAGGTGACGGGGGCAGCGCCGTCGTCGAGTTCGTCACCATCGGCGTGCTGATGCTGGTCCCCGTGGTCTACCTCGTGGTCGCGGTGGCCGGGGTGCAGGCGGCGGCCTTCGCCACGGAGAGCGCGGCGCGGGAGGCGGCCCGGATCGTCGTCACCGGGACCGACGACGCCCAGTCCGAGCGCCTGGTCCTGGCCGCGGTGGGCTGGGCGCTGCGCGACCAGGGCCTGGACGCCGACCCGGCGGACGCGGTGACCGTCCGCTGCAGCACCCAGCCCTGCCTGACCCCCGGGGCCGACGTCACGGTGACGGTCGCCGTCGAGGTCCCGCTCCCCGCGGTGCCGGCCGGCGTGTCCCGCGTGGTGCCGCTGGTGGTGCCGGTCAGCGCCACCCACACGCAGGTCGTCGACGAGTTCCGGGTGGCCCCGTGAGCCCGCCCCGAGCCCGCCCGTCGGCGCGACGGACCTGGGCGGTC
The DNA here is from genome assembly GCF_042466345.1 of Jannaschia sp. R86511. Taxonomy (NCBI): domain Bacteria; kingdom Pseudomonadati; phylum Pseudomonadota; class Alphaproteobacteria; order Rhodobacterales; family Roseobacteraceae; genus Jannaschia; species Jannaschia sp. R86511. Next base: position 4,056,076 of record NZ_JAXHCD010000001.1, on the reverse strand, counting down.
CGTCGGGGGAGCGACCTGACGGGGTCGTCGGGCGCCGGACGCCCGGACGACTCCGGGCAGGTGCTGCTGCTCGCGCTGGTCTACGGGGTCGTCGCGATCCTGCTGGTGCTGGTCGTCGTGGCCGCCTCGGCCGTCCACCTGGACCGCAAGCGGCTGCTCGCGGTGGCCGACGCCGCGGCCTTGGACGCCGCCGACGCCCTCGACGAGGCGGCCTACTTCGAGGCGACCGAGCAGGAGGGCGGCCTGGACGCGGTCCCCGTCACCGACGCCTCCGTCCGTGACGCCGTCGTGGCGCACCTGCAGCGTCAGGACGCCCCCTCACGGTTCGTCGACCTGTCGGTCGACGTCGCCGCCACCGGCACCCCGGACGGCAGCACGGCCGTCGTCGTGCTGACGGCCCGGTCGCTGCCGCTGCTGCCGGACGCCGTCGCGGGGCGCTACGGCGCGGGCGTACCGCTGCGGGTGACCTCCAGCGCGGTCAGCCAGGCAGGGCCATGAGCTCGCCGACGCGCAGCTCCACGTCCACCGTGTTGCCGGGGCCGGCCAGCGGGCAGGCCCACGCGGCGTCGTAGGCGCAGGACGGGTTGTAGGCGAAGTTCAGGTCCACGACCAGCCGCGACCCGCCGTCGGACCCGCCCAGGTCGGCTCCCTTGACGGTGTCCAGCACGTAGCGGCCACCGCCGAACGTGCCGCCGTCGCGCCCGGCCAGACCGTCGCGCACGGGCAGGAACACCCCGCCGCCGTAGGCGGCGAGCCACCACACGTCCAGCGTGCCCACACCGGGCAGGTCGACCACGCCGATGCGGTCGAACGGCACCACCCCGTCCGTCCCGGTCGGCACCTCCATCCGGTGCGGTGCGGTGGGCTGCACCTCGACCTCGAACCGGAACGCCGGGTCGTAGGGCGCCACCGGCAGGCCGCGGAAGACGCGACGGGCCTCGGGGCTCAGCGGGGACGCGGGGTGCGTGGCGAACAGCTCGTCGCGGCGGCGGCTCCACATCGAGTGGGCCACCGTCACGTGCGTCTCCGTCCGCACGGCATCGTAGGCCTCGCGGACCCGGCGGCGCCAGTCGAGCACCTCCAGCCGGGTCGAGGGCGTCGTCAGCCCGCCCGCCTCGCCCGCAGTCGTGCCGTCCGTCCCCTCAGCCATGCCCTGACCCTGTCACGACCACGGTCCCGACGCAGGGTCTGGCCGGTCGCGGGCGATGCCGCGGCTGGTGTCCTGGCTGATGTCGCGGCTGCGCTCGTGGGGCGGTCGGGGTGCGGCCCGTCGGTGGCCGTGTGAGCGTGTGCTGTGACCACCGAGCCCGCGCCCAGCGACCAGCCGTCCCACGACCAGCCTTCCGCCGGCCGCTCGGCGGGTCCGACGGGGACAGCCTCCGGGCCGGACCGGCCGCTCAGCGGTCGGTCGGTGCTGGTGACCGGGGCAGGCGGTGGCCTGGGGGCCAGGATCAGCCGTCTGCTCGCCGACGCCGGCGCCACCCTGACCCTGGCGGGACGCGACCAGGCCCGGCTGGAGGCGCTCGACCTGCCGGGGGCCACGGTGGTCGCGGTCGACCTGACCACGCCGGACGGGCCGGACCGGGCCGTGCAGGCGGCGACCGGGGCGCGGGGTCGGCTGGACGGCGTGGTGCACGCCGCGGGCGTGGTCGCCTTCGGCGCCGTCCACGAGGTCGACGACGACACCGTCGACGAGCTGTTCCTGATCAACGCGCTGGCCCCGCTGCGCCTGCTGCGGGCCGCGCACGGGCCGTTGGTCGAGGCCTCGCGCGAGCACGGCGACGCCTTCGCGGTCACCATCAGCGGCGTCGTGGCCGAGAAGCCGACCGCGCACATGGCCGCTTACTCCGCCAGCAAGGCCGCCTCGTGGGCGCTGGCCGCCGCGGCCGCGGGCGAGCTGCGCCGGGCCAAGGTGCGCGTGCTGGACGCCCGCCCGCCCCACACCGAGACCGGCCTGGCCACCCGCCCCGTGGCCGGCTCCGCGCCGCGCCTGCCCGAGGGGCTGTCGGCCGACGACGTCGCCGCCCGCATCGTGCGGGCGATCACCGACCGCGAGCGGGACCTGCCGACCAGCGCGTTCACCGCCGGCTGACCTGGGCCCGGGCCCGGCCCGGGGGAGGCCCGGGCCGAACACGCGTACCCTGCACCGACGTGGCTGCAACAGACTTCTCCGCCGAGATCGCCGACCTCCGCAACACCCTGGAGGGCGTGCTGGCCGTGGTCGACATGTCTGCGCTGCGCTCCCGGATCGAGGAGCTGAGCGAGCAGGCCTCCGCGCCGGACCTGTGGGACGACCCGGACGCCGCCGCCCAGGTCACCAGCGCGCTGTCGGCCGCGCAGTCCGAGCTGGACCGCATGGAGAAGATGGAGTCGCGCATCGACGACCTCGAGGTGCTGGTCGAGCTGGCCGGCGGCGAGGACGACGCCGACAGCTGGGCCGAGGCCGAGAAGGACCTCGTGGCCCTGCGCCGCCAGCTCAACGAGCTCGAGGTCCGCACCCTGCTCACGGGCGAGTACGACCCCCGCGACGCCGTCGTCACCATCCGCGCCGGCGCCGGCGGCATCGACGCCGCTGACTTCGCCGAGATGCTCATGCGGATGTACCTGCGCTGGGCCGAGCGCCGCGGCTACCCGACGTCGGTCTACGACACGTCGTACTCCGAGGAGGCCGGCATCAAGTCCGGCACCTTCAAGATCACCGCCCCGTACGGCTACGGCACCCTGTCGATCGAGCAGGGCACCCACCGCCTGGTCCGGATCAGCCCGTTCGACAACCAGGGCCGCCGGCAGACCTCCTTCGCCGAGGTCGAGGTGCTGCCCGTCGTGGCCGAGACCGACCACATCGAGATCCCCGAGAAGGACCTGCGCGTCGACGTCTACCGCTCGTCGGGGCCCGGTGGGCAGAGCGTCAACACCACCGACTCCGCGGTGCGGCTCACCCACATCCCGTCGGGCACGGTCGTCACCTGCCAGAACGAGAAGTCGCAGCTGCAGAACAAGGAGTCGGCCATGCGCGTCATGCAGGCCAAGCTGCTGGAGCTCGAGCGGCGTCGCCGCCAGGCCGAGCTGGACTCCCTCAAGTCCGACGCCGGCACCAGCTGGGGCAACCAGATGCGCTCCTACGTCCTGCACCCCTACCAGATGGTCAAGGACCTGCGGACGGAGCACGAGGTCAACAACCCCGACGCCGTGTTCGACGGCGACATCGAGGGCTTCCTCGACGCAGGCATCCGCTGGCGCCGGCAGCAGGACACCGCCCCCGCCTGAGCCCGGGCGCCACACCGGTCGTCCGCGACCGGCCCCGACCACGGTCCGCTCCCCGCCCGGGGAGCGGGCCGTCGGTGGCTGTGGCGCCTGTCGGTGTCGGCCCCGTCACCGTGCGGGGACCCGCTGGTTCTCGACGTCTCCTGGGCGGAATCTCGTCACGCACCGTCAGATCGCGTCGCGGTGAGTCCCGGCGTCACCGGTTGTCATCAACCGTTCGGACGATATTGCCCACAGACCGTGGACCGGACCCGTCTGTGTGACCACGTTCGGGGTAGTTTCGCCTCCGGGACACACGGAGGGTCACGAGTCAGGCCGTCCGTGACCGTCTGACAACCACCTCAAGCGGACGGAAGCGACGGAATGATCACAACGCTACGCATCGGACGGCGACTGCGCCGTGCCATCGGCGTCACGACGGGGACGGTGCTCGTCGCCGGCCTGTCCGTGGTCGCCGGTGCACCGGGCGCTCTCGCCAGCGGCGATGACGGCTCGGACTCGAACGAGACCTGTGCCTCGCTCGGGTACACGCAGGTCGACAAGAAGTCCGGGAGCTACGACTTCGGTCGCCTCAAGGCGACTCGGGAAAAGCTCGAGTACTACGTCGACGCGGACTGGACCGTCGACCTGTGCGTGTCCGACGGTGAGGGCGAGCCGGTCCGGGCCATGGCTACCGGTGACGGTGCGCTGGAGGTGTCATCGCGCGTCAAGCACTTCGGGTACCGGGACGCCGTCTACACCGACCCGGCCAGCGAGGAGCCGTCGGAGGAGCCCAGCACGGACCCGACCGAACCGTCGACGGACCCGACCGAACCGTCGACGGAGCCGACCGAGCCGTCGACGGAGCCGACCGAGCCGTCGACGGAGCCGACCGAGCCGTCGACGGAGCCGACCGAGCCGTCGACGGAGCCGACCGAGCCGTCGACGGAGCCGACCGAGCCGTCGACGGAGCCGACCGAGCCGTCGACGGAGCCGACCGAGCCGTCGACGGAGCCGACCGAGCCGTCGACGGAGCCGACCGAGCCGTCCACGGAGCCCACCGACCCCGGCACCGAGCCCGCGGCCTTCTGCCCCGGCATCGATGACGACGTCGACTACAGGACGCTGTTCGACTACGAGTACTACGCCGCCGGGGACGTCCTGCTCGGGTCCACCGACGACTGGAACCGCCAGCTGAGCGTCGAGTGGCTGAACCGGCCCGTCCCGGCCCCCATCAGCTCGATGATGGTCCGTGCGGTCGTCACGCTGAAGGACGGCGTCGACATCACCCGGGGCGACTGCTCGTACGACTTCTCCCTGGCTTCCTACGAGGCCCAGGGTTCGACGTTCTCGACCTCCGGCCAGCAGGTCTTCATCGACCACGACACCGACACCGTGACGGCCGACGACACCTCCATCACGCTGGACGTCGAGCCGGCCGAGTGCTTCGGCCAGTCCGACCTGTACAAGACCGACAAGGTCTACGACGGTGACGAGACGCCGCGTGGTCCCGGCTACGCGCCCATCAACATCGACGGCAACATGATCGCCAACTGGATGGGTGGCACGGGCTGCGAGCCCACCGACCCCGGCACCGAGGAGCCGAGCGAGGAGCCTTCCGAGGGGCCGAGCGAGGAGCCTTCCGAGGGGCCGAGCGAGGAGCCTTCCGAGGGGCCGAGCGAGACGCCTACGGACCCGGGCACGACGGAGCCCTCCGAGCCCGGCACGACCGAGCCGACCGAGCCCGCGGCCGGTGACGACCTGGTCTTCGCCGCAGCCCTGGCCACGTGCGACGACGAGTCGCTCCTGGTCGGTCTCGCTCTCGTCAACGACAGCGACGCCGACGTGCCGTTCGCAGTCGTCGTGGACGGTGAGGACGAGGTGGTCGTCGTCCCCGGGGGTACCGAGGAGGTGAGTGAGTACGAGGTCGGTCTGGACGAGGTGCTCACCGTGCAGGTGTCGGTCGGAGGCGAGGTGCTCGTCGACGAGTCCTTCGACAGTGGCGACTGCACAGACGCCAACGACGACACGGACCCGACCGCCACCGCCACCACCCCGGCGGCCGGTGGCCCGACCACCCCGGGCACCCAGCCGCGGGTCCTCGCCCGCACCGGTGCGGAGACCTGGACCATCGCCCTGGTCGCGGCGCTGTTCCTCGCCGCCGGCGGCGCCCTGGTGGCCCTCGGCAGCAACGCGCCGCGGGGTCGCCGTCAGGCCTGACCCGGTCTGACCAGCACTGACACGCACCACCGGGAGCCCGTCACCGCCACCGCGGTGACGGGCTCCCGTCGTCGGCGCACCGGTTCGGTGGTCCCCTCCTCGCAGGCGACGGGCTTACCATCGACAGTCGGTCCGGAGGCCTCCGCGCCAACCGACCACCGTCCTGTCCCCGACCCCTGGGTGTGCCGTGATCCGGTTCGACAACGTCACCAAGGTCTACAAGGCCAAGCAGCGCGCTGCGCTGGACAACGTGTCGGTCAACATCGACCGCGGCGAGTTCGTCTTCCTCGTCGGGGCCTCCGGCTCCGGCAAGTCCAGCTTCCTCCGGCTGTGCCTGAAGGAGGAGAAGGCCAACTCCGGCACCGTCCACGTGGCCGGCCGTGACCTGGCCCGGCTCGCGTCCTGGAAGGTGCCGCGCTTCCGTCGGCAGATGGGCGTCGTGTTCCAGGACTTCCGGCTGCTGCCCAACAAGTCCGCCGGGGAGAACATCGCCTTCGCGCTGCAGGTGATCGGCAAGCCCAAGCACGTCATCGACCGCACCGTGCCCGAGGTGCTGCAGCTGGTCGGCCTCGACGGCAAGGCCGACCGCCGTCCCGACGAGCTGTCCGGCGGGGAGCAGCAGCGGGTCGCCATCGCCCGGGCGTTCGTCAACCGGCCGGCGATCCTGCTGGCCGACGAGCCCACCGGGAACCTCGACCCCACCACCAGCGTCGGGATCATGAAGCTGCTCGACCGGATCAACAAGACCGGGACGACCGTGGTCATGGCCACCCACGACGACGAGATGGTCGACCAGATGCGCAAGCGCGTCATCCAGCTCGAGGAGGGCGTGATCATCCGCGACCAGGCGCGCGGCGTCTACGGGAGCGCCTCATGAGGGCGCAGTTCGTCCTGACCGAGATCGGCGTCGGGCTGTGGCGCAACCTGTCCATCACCATCTCGGTGATCATCGTGACCGCCGTGTCGCTGTTCTTCCTGGGCAGCGGGCTGCTGTTCCAGCGGCAGGTCAACGAGCTGCGCACCCTGCTCTACAACGAGGTCCAGGTGTCGGTCTTCCTCTGCGGTGCGGAGAGCACCGCCGTGTCCTGCGCCGACGGCGAGGTGACCCAGGAGCAGCGCGACGCCATCGTGGCCGAGCTCACCGACGGCGAGGTCGCGCCGCTGGTGCAGGAGTACACGTACGAGTCCAAGGAGGAGGCGTACGAGCGCTTCCTCGAGCAGTTCGAGGACTCGCCCATCACCGAGAACATCACCGCCGACCAGCTGCCGGAGTCCTTCCGGATCCAGCTCGTCGACCCCGAGCAGTCCGACGTCGTCGCCTCGAGGTTCGAGGGGCAGCTGGGGGTGGAGTCCGTCGACGACCAGCGGGAGCTGTTCCAGGGCCTGTTCCGCTTCCTGAACGGGGCCACCGCGTTCGCCTGGTTCTTCGCCGGGATCATGCTGGTCGCGGCCACGCTGCTCGTGGCCACCACCATCCGGCTGGCCGCGTTCAACCGCAGACGCGAGATCGGCATCATGCGGCTGGTCGGCGCCAGCAAGTTCTTCATCCAGCTGCCGTTCATGCTGGAGGGGATCTTCGCCGCGACGATCGGGGCGGTGCTGGCCAGCGGGTTCCTCGTCGGGTTCACCCGGGTCTTCGTGCAGGACTACGTCGGCGGGCAGTTCAACATCGGGGGCCTGGTGGGCACCGGCGACGCCCTGCTCGTGGTGCCGATCCTGCTCCTGGTCGGCATCCTCCTGGCGGGCGTGTCCTCCCTCATAACCCTCGAGCGGTACCTCAGGGTGTAGAACAGGCGTGTCCGTGCCGACAACTCGTGCGGCCGGGTCACCCGTCCGTACAACCAGGAGGTCCTCAGTGCTGCGCACCATGGTCGCTGCCGGCAGTGCCGTGCTGCTCGGGCTGGCCGTCCTGGTCCCCACCGGGCTCCCGGCCTCGGCCAGCCCGGACCGGGAGGACGTGGAGGAGCGCCAGGAGGAGGTCCAGGACGGCCTGGACGAGAGCCAGGCGGACCTCGAGCACGTCACCGGCGAGCTGGTGGCCGCCTCGCAGCGCCTGGCCGACCTGCAGGGCCAGCTGCCCGCTGCCCGCCAGGCCGTCGCGAGTGCCGAGGACGAGGCCGTGGCCGCCCGGGCCCGGGACGCCGAGCTGGCCGACGAGCTGGCCGCGGCCGAGGCCGCCGTGGTCGCCGCGGGCCTGCAGCTGGACGAGCGCACCACCGAGGCCGACTCGACGGAGCGCGTCGTCGCCGGCGTCGCCCGTGAGGTGTACCAGGGCTCCGGCTTCACCCCGCTGACGATCCTCGTCGAGGCGGAGTCCGCCCGGGAGTACGCCGACATGGTGTCCTTCGCCGGCATCGCCCGACGCAGCCAGGAGCAGGCCCTGTCCCGCCTGCGGGTGCAGCAGTCCGACATCCGCAACGCCGAGGCCCGGCTGGAGGCCGAGCGGGTCCGCGTCGACGACCTCAAGGCGCTGGCCGCCGAGCAGGTGCTCGTCACCGAGGCCGCCGAGGCCGCCGCCCGTGACGCGCAGGCCGAGCTGGAGACCCTGGTCGCGGCCGAGGACCAGGCCGTGGCCGAGTTCGAGGCGGCCAAGGTCGCCGAGGAGACCGAGATCGCCGCGCTCGAGGCGGAGAGCCAGGAGCTCGAGCAGCAGCTGGCCGCCATCGCCGAGGCCGAGCGGCAGGCGGAGCTGGAGCGGCAGGCGGAGCTGGAGCGCCAGCGCCAGGCCGAGATCGAGCGGCAGCGCCGGGCGGAGGCCGAGGCCGAGGCCGCGCGCCAGGCCGAGCTGGAGCGCGAGCGCGAGCGGGCCGAGCGCGAGAACCGCCCCGCCCCGCGCGACCCGGGCCCCGCGCCGGCCCCCGCCCCGCCCCCGCCGGTCTCGGCGCCGGCCCCGCCGTCCAGCGGCAGCTACCTGTCCGCGCCGGTCAACGCCCGCATCTCCTCGCAGTTCGGCTACCGGATCCACCCGATCCTCGGCTACCGCAAGCTGCACTCCGGGACCGACTTCGCCGCCGCGTGCGGCACGCCGGTCCGGGCCGCGGCCGACGGCCGGGTGGTCTCGGCGGGCTGGGGCGGCGGCTACGGCAACCTGATCGTCGTCGCCCACGGCAACGTCGGCGGCAACTCCCTGGCCACGGCCTACGCCCACCTGAGCCGGTACGAGGTGCGTGGTGGCAACGTCAGCCGCGGCGACGTCATCGGCTACATCGGCACGACCGGGTCCTCGACGGGCTGCCACCTGCACTTCGAGACCCGCCGCAACGGCACGGCCGTCGACCCCATGGGCTACCTGTAGGTCCTGCCTGCAGGTCTTGCCTGTAGGTCCTGCCGGTTGGTCCGCCGGGTCGGGACGCACGACAACCCGGTCGAGACCCGACCCCTGGTCGGGCACACTGGTCGGATGCCCAGAGAGCTGGGGCGCACCGTCGTCGCCTCCAACCGCAAAGCCCGTCACGACTACGCGATCGAGGACACCTTCGAGGCCGGCATGGTCCTGTGGGGCACCGAGGTCAAGTCGCTGCGGGCCGGTCGGGCGTCCCTGGTGGACGGCTACGCCACCGTCGAGGACGGCGAGGTGTGGCTCGAGGGGGTCCACATCCCCGAGTACACGCAGGGCACGTGGACCAACCACGCGGCGCGTCGGCGGCGCAAGCTGCTGCTGCACCGGCGGGAGATCGAGAAGCTGATGGGCGCCCTGTCGGGCACCGGGCTGACGGTCGTGCCGCTGCAGCTGTACTTCAAGGACGGCAAGGCCAAGGTCGAGATCGGCGTGGCCAAGGGCAAGAAGGCCTACGACAAGCGGCAGACCCTGCGGGAGCGGCAGGACCGGCGCGAGACCGAGCGGGCGGTCAGCGCCGTCCGGCGCCGCGAGACCTGAGACCGGGAATCCGGGACCCGGGACAGGGACCGGTTCGCTCGCGCGACCGGCTGCGGTCCACGGGCGGGGTGGGGGAGACTCGCGGGCGTGGACCTGACCCCCGAGCCGGCCGACGTCACGCCCGAGAGGCGCGGCGCCGCCCCCCGCTCACCGGGCCCGGGCGGGGGTGAGCTGCTCACCTTCGACGTGTTCGAGACCGTCCTGGTCCGGGCGGTGACCCCGCCGGAGGCGGTGTTCCAGGTCGTCGGTCGGCGCGCGACGTCTGAGGGCGTGCTGACCTGCTCGCCGCAGGCCTTCACCCGGGCCCGGGTGTGGGCCGAGATGCGCGCGCTGCGCTGGCACCAGGGCGGGGCCAACCTCGAGCACATCCACGCCGAGCTGGCGGCCTCCCTGCTGCTCGACGCCGGGGCGAGCGCGCGGCTGGCGGAGCTCGAGCTGGCGGTGGAGGCCGAGCTGCTGCGGCCCGTCCCGACGGCCCGGCCGCTGGTCGCGCAGGCGCGGGCCCGGGCCGGTCGGGTGGTGTGGGTCAGCGACATGTACCTGCCCGCGGTGTTCATCGAGGAGCAGCTGCGGCGCCACGGCTTCTGGGGCCCCGGCGACGTGCTGTACGTCTCGCACAGCCACGGGCACACCAAACGCAGCGGCTCGCTGTTCCGGACGGTGGCCGACACCGAGGGCGTCCCGGTGACCGCGATCCGGCACCACGGCAACGACAACCGCTCCGACGTGCGCGGGGCCGCGGCCGCGGGGGCCACGGGCGTGCTGCTGCCGGTGGCCAACCCCAACCGGTACGAGCAGGCCCTGCAGCGCCACCGCGACTCCACCGACGGCCTGACCGCCGCCATGGCGGGCGCCTCCCGGCTGGCCCGGCTGCAGGTGGCGCCGACCGGCGAGCACGAGCAGGCGCTGGTGGACGTGGCCGCCGGGGTCATGTCGCCGCTGCTCACGTCCTTCGTCACCTGGATCCTGCGTCGCTGCCAGGCCGCGGGGCTGCGCCGGGTGTACTTCGTCGCCCGGGACGGGCAGGTGCTGCTGCGCATCGCCGAACGGCTGGCGCCCCGCCTCGGCATCGACGTCGAGCTGCGCTACCTGTACGCCAGCCGGCTGGTGTGGAACCGCGTGGTGGCCAGCCCGTCGCGGCACCCGCAGGTCTGGCACAGCCTGATCGGCCTGTCGTCGGACGGGGTCGGCAACCGCGACATCCTCGAGCGGTGCGGGCTGGCGCCGGAGGTCGTCGACCGGCTGGTCGCGGACTCCGGTGCGGGGGCCGAGGTCTGGGCCTCCACCCAGGACCGCGACGTGCTCAACCGCACCCTGGCGCAGATCGACGCGGACGGGACCCTGGCCGAGGCCGCGGCCCGCAACAAGGCGGTCGTCCTGCAGTACCTCGAGGAGCAGGGGCTGCTGGACGGCACCCCGCACGCGTTCGTCGACGTCGGGTGGCGGGGCACCCAGCACGACGTGCTGCTGGAGCTGCAGCAGGAGCGGGGCACCGAGACCGCGCGGGGGTTGTTCTTCGGCCTGGACGACAGCGTCAGCCCGTGGGGCGGGCACCGCGAGGCCTACTTCTTCGACTCCCGCGACTCCCGCACCGAGGTGCGCAGCCCGTTGGTCCCCGTGGCCGGGGCCGCCTATCTGCCGACCGCCCTGGGCCCGCAGGGCCAGTTCCTCGGCATCGCCCAGTTCGCCCTGGTCGAGATCTTCTGCTCGGGGGACCACGGCACCCTGACCGACTACGAGGTCACCCCCGACGGGGTCCGGCCCGTCCTGACCGAGGGCCGCGCCGAGGCGGTCGAGGCCTGGGGCCTGCCGCTGGTGTGGCGCACCGTCGACGCCTACGTCGACCACCTGCCGGTGGACGCCGACGACCCCTACCTGCACGTGGACGTCCACACGGCCCTGACGGCGGTCATGGGGCTGTTCTGGGAGTGGCCCACCGACCGGGAGGCCCGGGCCTGGGCCTCGTTCCCGTGGGAGGTCGGCCAGGGACGGTTGCAGCGGATCGTCGACCTGGCCGGCCCCTTCCGGCTGGCCGGGCTCGCGGCGGAGGTCGCCCGCGCCGCGCCGTCGGTGCGCCGCTCGAAGCACGCGGTCCGGGTCGCCCGCCGCACGGAGTGGGTCGCGGCGTCGATGTCCCTCAGCCCGCTGCCCGCCCGGGCGCTGCTCCGCCCCCGGGCGACGCTGCGCGACGGCCTGGGCCGGGTGGTCCACCGGCTCCGCGCGGTGCTCGACCGGCTGCCGCGGGTCCGCCGGGCCCTGGGCGGGTCGTGAGACAGGTGGTCGAGCCGCAAGGTGCTCGCACCGGAACAAACCGCTGGCCGCGGTCGCTACACTGGCGAAGTTGATAACTCCACAGGGGGTGACAGGTTTCGACGGCGGTTGTCGCGCCAGGAGAAGCGGGTCGAGAAGCACAGGTCATCTCGTAAACGTTCCTGTGAAACCAATAGCTGCCGATTCCAAGCGCAGCGACTTCTCCCTCGCCGCCTGAGCGAGGACTAGCAGAGGTCCGTCGGCCCGGGGATGCTCCTGCCCCGGGTACCGGCGTCGACTAAGGAGCCACTGGGTCGGTCCCGTGTCACGGGGGGCCGTCCGACATCTTCGTGACTGAGCCCGTCAGCGACTTGCTTGCGTGATCGCTGGGGCCGAGAAAATCAGCAGCAAGCTGCACCCGGAGAAGTCCTGGTCGTTCACCGTCGGACGCGGGTTCGATTCCCGCCACCTCCACCCTGTACGACGAAGGCCCGTCCCCCGCCGGGGGACGGGCCTTCGTCGCGCCCGGGCGGCGGTCACGGGGCGGCGGTCACAGGTCGGCGAGCAGCTCCTGCATGATCTCGATCTCGGCGCCCTGCGAGGCGATGGTGCCGTCGACCATGTCGGCGACGATCGGGTGCTGGGCGCCCGCCGCCTGCTCGGCCATGTCGATGGCCCCCTCGTGGTGCGCGGTCATCAGCTCCAGGAACAGCCGGTCGAACTCGGCGCCGCTGGCGGACTCCAGCTCGAACAGCTGCTCCGGGGTGGCCATGCCGCGCATGTCCTCGTGGGAGTCGTGGCCCGCCTCCGGGTCCGCCTCCGGCAGCCCCTGCGCGCTCAGCCAGGCCTGCATGGTGGCGATCTCGGGGCCCTGGCCCAGCGAGATGCGCTCGGCCAGTCCGAGCACCCTCTCGTCCCCGGCCCGCCCCGGCGCCAGGTCGGCCATCACCAGGGCCTGGGTGTGGTGCGGGACCATGTTGCTCACGAAGACGACCTCGTCCTCGCCGTAGGCGCCGGGGTTGGCCATCGACCCGCTCTCACCGGGGTCGATGACCTCGGCGGACTCCCCGGGGGCGCCGGGCACGAGGACGGGGACGTCACCGGCCGTGAACGTCGTGGTCGGGTCCGGCCGCGCGACGTCGGAACCCGCCTCGGCGGCGCACCCGGTCAGGGTGAGGGCGACGCCGAGGCCCAGCAGCGGGGCGGTCCAGTGGCGCACAGGAGTCCTCCGGGTCGGCCGTCCGGGCCAGGTCGGCCCGGGTGGGTGGTGCCCTGGAGGCTACGTCAGCGGCAGGCGGGGCAGAGGTGCGGGAAACGTCCACGACACATTCTTGACCCGAACGTTCGGATCGTTATTGATCCGTTATCCAGTTTTACTGGGCGTCACGACTCGTGACGACAAGGCTGCTTGGATCCCGGATCGACCGCCGCCCGGCGTGCTCCACCGCCCGGCGGCACCCCTCAAGGAGGCAGACAGCCCATGACAGGTGCCAACAGAACCCGCGCGCTGCGCGCGGCCGCGATCGGCGCGGCGGCGGCCTTGGTGGCGGGCCTCGGCGTCGCGGCCGCCGCCGGCCCGGCCTCGGCCAGCTCGACCGACGACATGCTGGTCTCGGGCGAGACCGCCAGCAGCAGCAACATGCGGCTGCTCCAGAACCTGCCCAAGCGTGGGGCCTTCGAGCCCGTCGGCGCGTTCAACAGCGACCTGGCCTTCCAGGGCGACTACGCCTTCGCCGGCAACTACAACGGCTTCACGGTCTACGACATCAAGAACCCCCGCAGGACCAAGGAGGTCGTGCAGGTCGTCTGCCCCGGCTCCCAGAACGACATCACCGTCCAGGGCGACCTGATGTTCCTGTCCGTGGACTCGCGCCGCACCGACGACACCTGCAACAGCGGTGCCGCCACCGGCGCGCAGTCCGCCTCGGGCGACTACTGGGAGGGCATCCGGATCTTCGACATCAGCAACCCGGCCGCCCCGGTCTACCTGAAGTCCGTCGAGACCAACTGCGGCTCGCACACCCACACCCTGGTGCCGACCGACGACGGCGAGACGATCTACGTCTACGTCTCCTCCTACAGCCCGTCGGTGAACGTGGCGCGCTGCCAGCCGCCGCACGACGCGATCTCGATCGTCGAGGTGCCCGTCGACGAGCCGACCGCCGCCGAGGTCGTCTCCGTGCCGGTCCTCTTCCCCGAGGGCGGGCTCATCGAGCGCACCCAGGGCTGCCACGACATCACCGCCTACCCCGAGAAGGACCTCGCGGCCGGTGCGTGCATGGGTGAGGGCGTCATCATGGACATCAGCGACCCGGTGAACCCCGTGGTCCTGGACCGCGTCGCCGACACCGAGAACTTCGCCTTCTGGCACTCGGCCACGTTCAACAACGACGCCACCTCGGTCGTCTTCACCGACGAGCTCGGCGGCGGCGGCGGCGCGACCTGCAACCCGACCGTCGGCCCGAACAAGGGCGCCAACGCGATCTTCGAGCTCGCCGAGGACGGCACGATGGACTTCGCCAGCTACTACAAGATCCCCCGTGAGCAGGCCTCGACCGAGAACTGCGTCGCCCACAACGGCTCGCTCATCCCGACCCGCGGCACCGACGTGATGGTCCAGGCCTGGTACCAGGGCGGCATCTCGCTGTACGACTTCACCGACCCGGCCAACCCGACCGAGTTCGCCTGGTTCGACCGCGGTCCCGTCTCCGACGCCTCGCTGGTGCTCGGCGGCTCCTGGTCGGCGTACTACTACGACGGCTACATCTTCTCCAACGACATCCAGCAGGGCTTCGACGTGTTCGAGGTCCGCGACCGCCGCGTGGCCAGCGCCAAGGCCGGCAAGTACGCGGAGGACTTCAACCCCCAGACGCAGCCCTCCTTCTGAGGTCCGCGCCTGAGCGGCTGAACCGCTCCTGAACCCGGGAAGGCCCGGTCCCCCACGCGGGGGACCGGGCCTTCCGTCCGTCGGGGCGCGTATCGCCGGGACCCGTGAGCGCTCCTGGGGCGGACCCTCGGGAGGAGCCGACGATGTACTTCTAGGACCGACGACCGCCCATCACAACGAACCCAGGTACCGCGCGATCTCCCGGGGGCCGCTCGCCGGCGCGACCGCCTCGACGTCGGGGTTGTAGTTGGTGTTGGTGTTCACGTCGTAGGTGACGACGCGCCCGTCCGCCGTCTCGATGTACTCGATGCCGGCGACCTCGACCCCGGTCCGGGCCAGGAACTCCTCGTAGCCCGCCAGGGCGGGCGGCACGTGGCCCTCGCGCAGCCGGAACAGCGGGGCGCCGTCGACCCCGCAGGCGTCGGCCGGGCACAGCTCGAAGCCCTGCGCCGTCGAGGCCGCCAGCGCGTACAGGAACCGGCCGCCGACGAACTCGGCGCGGGTGACGAACGGCTCGGCGGGGGCGACGTACTCCTGGACCAGGGCCACGCCGTCGACCGGCTCCAGCCAGGCGGGTGAGGCGAGGTGGCGCTCCAGGGCGGCCAGGTCGTCGAAGCGCTGCACGCCCAGGCCCTTGCCGCCCTGGTTGTGCTTGGTGACCATCGACGTGACGCCGTCGGCCCGCAGCCGCCGGGCGCCCTCGAGCACCTGCTCCGGCGAGAACGCCACCACGGTGCGGGGCGTGTCCAGACCGGCCGCCCGCAGCGCCGCGTCCTGGGCGACCTTGCTGACCTCGAGCTCCAGCACGGCCGAACCGTTCACCACCCGTCGGCCGTGCCCCTCCAGCCAGCGCAGCAGCGCGCGGGTGTGGGCGATCGAGCGGTCGTGGCCCCGGGTGTGGGCCGAGGCGCTCATCCGGGACCAGAACACGCCCGCCGGGGGCTCCTCGGCCAGGTCCAGCCCGGCGTCACCGGTCAGCAGCCACTGCTGGACGGGGACCCCTTCGGCGTCGAACGCTGCCGCGAACGGCGGCCACCAGTCCGGGTTCTCGTGGACGGCGTGCACGGTCGCGGCTCCGGAGGCGGTCACGTCGGGCGGCAACGACGTCCGCGGGCCCGCTGTTCCGCCGGGCCCGCCCGGCCTGGGGCCGTGACCTCGCTCGTCGCCCCGGCCGGTGGGAGACTCCGGTCGTGGGCCACGACGTGACCGTCATCGGCAGCGCCAACCTGGACGTGGTCGTGCTCGTGCCCGCTATCCCCGCCCCGGGCGAGACCGTGCTCGCGCGGGCCGACCCCGCCCGGCACGCGGGCGGCAAGGGCCTGAACCAGGCCGTGGCCAGCGCCCGGGCGGGGGCCCGCACCGGGTTCGTGGGGGCGGTCGGCGACGACCCCGCCGCCGACCTGCTGCTGCACGCGCTGCGCGAGGCGGGTGTGGCCGTCGACGCGGTGGTGCGCACGCCGGGCCGGCCCAGCGGCACCGCCCACGTGACGGTGCGCCCCGACGGCGAGAACGCCATCGTGGTGGTGGCCGGGGCCAACGCCGGCTGGTCCGGCCTGACCGTCGCGGCGCAGGCGGCCGTGGCCGCCGGCACGGTGCTGCTGGCCCAGCTGGAGGTGGACCCGGGGGCGGTCCTCGCCGCGGCCGCGCTGGCGCGGGAGCACGGGCGGCTGGTGCTGCTCAACGCCGCGCCGGCCCCGTCGGAGGGGACCGACCTGACCCCGCTGCTGGACCTGGTCGACCTGCTGGTGGTGAACGAGCACGAGGCCACCGCCCTGGCGGGGGTGGTCGACGGCGCCGCCGCCGCGCGGGCCCTCGCGGGCGGGCGCCGGTCCGTCGTGGTGACCCTGGGGGCGCGGGGGGCCCTGCTGGTGGACCGCACGGGCGCGGTCACCGCCGTGCCCGCCACGGCGGTCACGGCGGTGGACACCACGGGGGCGGGGGACGCCTTCGTCGGGACGCTGGCGGCGGCCACGGCGCTGGGGGAGCCCCTGCCCCTGGCGCTGCGCCGGGCGTGCGCGGCGGGTGCCCTGGCGGTGCAGGGCCACGGCGCCGTCCCGTCGCTGCCGACCCGGGTCGCGGTCGACGCGCTCCTGTCGCGCGCGGACTGACCCGGGCTCGCGGGTCGGCGGGTCGGCGGACTGACCCGGGCCGGCGGGTCGGTAGGTCGGTAGGTCGGCAGGTCGGCCGGGTCAGCCGTCGGTCTCGTCCTCGACGTCCTGCTCGATCTCGTCGCCCTCCTCGTCCACCCGCTCGTCGGCGTCGTCGACACCCTCTTCGACGTCGTCCCCGACGTCGTCGACGCCCTGCTCCACGTCCTGCTCGACGTCGTCGTCCACCACGTCGTCCCCGCAGCCGGCCAGGACCAGGGTCGCGGACAGGGCCAGCGCCCCCACCAGGGCGGGCGAGCGGCGGGCGGCGGTGCGGAGCGATCGGACGGACATGTGACCTCCAGGGGCGGGGCGGCCCGGGCGGCCACCGAGGCCCGAACGCTAGGCCGGACCCCCGACCGGCGCACGTCGGGCGGACCCCGGTGCCGCCCCGGACCGGGCGCGCCGCGGTGGACCGGGCCGTCCGGGCAGGCCAGGATCGGGCCATGGTCTCCGCGAGCGTGTCCCACTCCGTCACGATCCGCCTGGAGCTGCCGGCGCGCCCCACCGCCGTGAGCGAGCTGACCACGGTGATGGAGCAGGTGGGGGCCATCGTCACC
Source organism: Jannaschia sp. R86511 (assembly GCF_042466345.1). Classification (NCBI taxonomy): domain Bacteria; kingdom Pseudomonadati; phylum Pseudomonadota; class Alphaproteobacteria; order Rhodobacterales; family Roseobacteraceae; genus Jannaschia; species Jannaschia sp. R86511. Next base: position 4,038,892 of record NZ_JAXHCD010000001.1, on the reverse strand, counting down.
GCGCTGGACGTCACCGCCTCGGGCGCCGACCGGCTGCAGGTCGACGTCACCGCCGCCACCCGGGGCGAGCAGCACGCCGACGAGCTGGCCGAGGCGCTGCAGCAGCTGCACGGCGTCGAGATCGGCAAGGTGTCCGACCGGGTGTTCCTCGCCCACCTGGGCGGCAAGCTCGAGATCCACTCCCGGGTGCCGCTGCGCAACCGTGACGACCTGTCGCTGGCCTACACCCCCGGGGTGGGACGCGTCAGCCAGGCCATCGCCGCCAACCCCGAGGACGCGCGCCGGCTCACCATCAAGCGCAACATGGTGGCCGTGGTCACCGACGGCTCGGCCGTGCTGGGCCTGGGCAACCTGGGCCCGCTCGCCGCGCTGCCCGTGATGGAGGGCAAGGCCGTCCTGTTCAAGCGGTTCGCCGACATCAACGCGTTCCCGATCTGCCTGGACACCCAGGACACCGAGGAGATCATCGCCGCGGTCAAGGCGATCGCCCCCGTGTTCGCGGGCATCAACCTCGAGGACATCGCCGCGCCGCGCTGCTTCGAGATCGAGCGCCGGCTGCGCGACGAGCTCGACATCCCCGTCTTCCACGACGACCAGCACGGCACGGCCATCGTCGTGGTGGCCGCCCTGACCAACGCCCTCAAGGTGGTCGGCAAGCAGATCGGCGACGTCCGCCTGGTCATGTCCGGCGCCGGGGCGGCGGGCACCGCGGTGCTCCGGCTGCTGGTGGCGGCGGGCCTGCGCGACGTGGTCGTGGTCGACGTGGACGGGATCATCCACCCCGACCGGCCCGGCCTGGCGCCGGAGCTGGCCTGGACGGCCGAGCACACCAACCCCCGGGGCCAGCAGGGCACGCTGCGCGACGCCCTGGCCGGGGCCGAGGTGTTCGTCGGTCTGTCGGCCGGCAACATCCTCACCGGCGCCGACATCGCCACCATGGGCACCGACGCGATCGTGTTCGCCCTCGCCAACCCCACCCCCGAGGTGGACCCGGCCGAGGCCAGCGAGCACGCGGCGGTGGTGGCCACCGGCCGCAGCGACTTCGCCAACCAGATCAACAACGTGCTGGCCTTCCCCGGGGTCTTCCGCGGCCTGATCGACGCCCGCACCAGCCGCGTCGACGAGGCCATGCTGCTGGCCGCCGCCCGGGCCCTGGCCGAGACCGTCCACCCCGACGAGCTCAACGCCACGTACATCGTGCCCAGCGTGTTCAACACCGAGTCGACGTCGGCGGTGGCGGCCGCGGTCGAGAAGGCCGCCCGGGGCGAGCCGGCACCGTGATCGGGCCCGGGTCGTTCGGGCCGTTCAGCGCCGCACCCACCCCGCGGCCGCGCGCGGGCGCCCTGCTGGTGGCGCACCCGTCCCTGCTGGACCCCAACTTCCGCGAGACGGTCGTGCTGCTGCTCAACCACTCCGACGAGGGGTCGCTGGGGCTCGTGCTCAACCGGCCGCTGGTCAGCGACGTCGGGGACGTGCTGCCCGCCTGGCAGGACCACGTCAGCGAGCCGCCGCACCTGTTCCAGGGCGGTCCCGTCGGGCTGGACTCCGCGATCGGGCTGGCCCGGCTGCCCGGGGACGACAGCGAGCCGCCCGGCCTGAAGCGGCTGACGGGCTCCCTCGCCGTGGTCGACCTGGACGCCCCGCCGGAGATCGTGGCCCCCGCCGCGGCCGGCCTGCGGGTCTACGCGGGGCACTCCGGGTGGGGCCCGGGCCAGCTGGAGGAGGAGCTCGACGACGACGCCTGGTTCGTCGTCGACGGCGAGGCCGGCGACGGGTTCCGCACCGACACCGACACCCTGTGGCGGGACGTGCTGCTGCGCCAGACCACCACGGTGGCCCTGGTCGCGACGTTCCGCCCCGACCCCGACGTCAACTGAGCGACGCGCTCAGACCAGGACGGCCTCACGGCGCCGGTGCAGCTCGACCGTCTCGCGCAGCGCGGCCGCGACGAACGGCGGCAGGCGCAGCCCGTCCCCGGCCAGGGTCAGCAGGTCCTGCGCCACCCGCTGCACCGGGCGCGCCAGCGCCTCGGGGTCGTCGGAGCCGACCAGGGCCACCGCCGTGGCCCCGAAGTCGGCCTGCCGCTGCGGCGTGGTCGCGCCCACGGGCCGGTAGGTCCGCAGCCGCACCAGGCGGGCCAGCTCCAGCTGCCAGCGGCTGAGGCGGTCGCGCTGCTCCACGGCGGCGCTGCGGTAGTAGGCGTAGTGCAGCGACTCCTGCGCCCGGATGGGCCGGACCGCCGTGGCCGCGAAGCCCGGCATGCCCAGCTGCAGCAGGCGCTCGCGCAGCTTGTCGTAGCCGACCGCCGTCAACCGCTCGTGCATCGCCCCGATGCTCAGGTACAGGAACAGCAGGGCCTCGTGGACGCCCGGCACGTGGCTCAGCACGCCGGCCACCTTCATGGTCCGGCCGATGTGGTTCAGCTCGGGCGTGGCCGGGGGCAGGCCCACCTCCTGCTGCATCCGGTCGAAGATCCAGCCGTGGGGCAGCTCCTGCTCCTCCCAGACCCGCACGAAGCGGCGGGTCCGGTCGTCGGCGTTCGGCAGCACCACCTGCAGCTCGAGCACGTTCCGCTCGACCTCGCGCTCGATCCGGGCGAAGTAGTCCAGCGCCGCGCCGAGCTCCACGCGGACCCGGTGCGGGTCCGGCGCGGTGAAGTCGACGGTGCCGAGGTCGATGGCCCCGTCGGCCTCGATCCGGTCCACGAGGGCGTCGATGTCGACGGGGCTGCCGGGGGACTGGGCCATGCCCGGGGTTCGTCGCCGGGCCCGCCCCGGATGGTGGACGGGGCCGGGTCGGTCTCCCGGTCACCCGTGCGGTCGACCTACACTGGCCCCCATGTCCGAGCCTCTCCCGCCCGCAGCGCCGAGCCCCCAGCCCAGCTCCTCCCCGGCGGGCACCGCGGTCATCGAGCAGGAGCGGGTCGTCGAGCCGGCCGAGCCGGGCGACCACGAGCGGTTCGCGCACTACGTCAAGAAGGACAAGATCGTCTCCAGCGCGGTCACGGGCGAGCCGCTGACCGCCCTGTGCGGCAAGGTCTGGATCCCCAGCCGGGACCCCAAGCGCTTCCCGGTCTGCCCCACCTGCAAGGAGATCTACGAGGGCCTGCGCCCCGGCAAGGACTCCGGCGACGGCTCGGGCGGCTCGGGCGGCTCGGGGTCCGGCGGCTCCGGCTCCGACGGCTGAGCGTGGGGACGCACCCACCCGAGCACCCCAGCACCGCCGCTGCCGCGCACCTCTCGCCCGCGTTCCCCGAACGCGCGGCCTGGGGCACTGCGGGTGCGCTGCGGGCGTGGCAGCACGAGGCCATCTCCACCTACCTGGAGCGGGGTCCGCGCGACTTCCTGACCTCGGCCACCCCGGGCGCGGGCAAGACGACGTTCGCGCTGCGGATCGCCACCGAGCTGCTGGCCCGGCGCACCGTGGAGCGCGTCATCGTGGTCTGCCCCACCGACCACCTCAAGACCCAGTGGGCCGACGCGGCCGCCCGGGTCGGCATCCGCCTGGACCCCACGTTCCGCAACTCCGACGCCGCCTACGCCGCCGGCTACGACGGGGTGGTGGTGACCTACGCCCAGGTCGGGCTCAAGCCCAGCGCGTTCGCGGGCCGCTGCGCGTCGCGGCGCACCCTGGTCGTGCTCGACGAGATCCACCACGCCGGTGACGCCCGCAGCTGGGGCGAGGGGGTGGCCACGGGCTTCGCCGACGCCGAGCGGCGCCTCGCCCTGACCGGGACGCCCTTCCGCTCCGACACCAACCCCATCCCGTTCGTCACCTACGTGGCCGAGCCCGACGGGTCCCGTCGCTCGCGGGCCGACCACTCCTACGGCTACGCGCAGGCGCTGGCCGACGGCGTGGTCCGCCCCGTGCTGTTCCTGGCCTACGCCGGGAACATGCGCTGGCGGACGCGCGCCGGCGACGAGGTGGCCGCGCGGCTGGGCGAGCCGCTGACCAAGGACCTCACGGCCCAGGCGCTGCGCACGGCGCTCGCCCCCACGGGGCAGTGGATCCCGGCCGTGCTCAAGGCCGCCGACCAGCGGCTGCGCGAGGTGCGCCGCACCGTGCCGGACGCCGGCGGGCTGGTCATCGCGACCGACCAGAAGTCGGCCCGGGCCTACGCGGGGACCCTGACCGAGATGACCGGCGAGCAGCCCGTCGTCGTGGTCTCCGACGACCCGGCCGCCTCACGCCGGATCGAGGAGTTCTCCGCCGCCGGGGCCGCGGGGCCGCGCTGGATGGTCGCGGTGCGCATGGTCAGCGAGGGCGTCGACGTCCCCCGGCTGTCGGTCGGGGTGTGGGCGACGACCACGGCCACGCCGCTGTTCTTCGCCCAGGCCGTCGGCCGGTTCGTCCGGGCCCGCCGCCGCGGCGAGACCGCGTCGATCTTCCTGCCCAGCGTCCCGCTGCTGCTCCGCTTCGCCGCCGACCTGGAGCTGGAGCGCGACCACGTGCTCGACAAGCCCCGCAACGGCGACGCCGACGACCTGTGGGGTCCGGAGGACGCCGAGCTGGCCGCAGCCAACGCCACCCGCTCCACCCCCGACGCCGACGAGCTGCCGTTCGAGGCGATCGAGTCCGACGCGGCGTTCGACCGCGCGGTCTACGACGGCGACGAGTTCTCCAACCACACCTCGTGGGCCGACGAGGAGGGCGCCGACGGCGAGCAGGCGCTGCTGGCCCTGCCCGGTCTCAGCGAGGCCGACGAGTACGGCGAGCGGCTGCGCCGTCGGCCGGCCCCGCGGGCCAGCGCCCCGCGCCAGCACGAGGCCGCCGCGGCGGTCGCGGTGACCGACCACCGGGCCCTGGCCGCGGCGCGCAAGGAGCTGTCGTCGCTGGTGGGCTCCTACGCCCGGCGCACCGGCAGCCCGCACGCGGTCGTGCACGCCAAGCTGCGCAGCTCCTGCGGCGGCCCGGCCGTGCCCGAGGCGGACCTGGGCCAGGTGCGCCAGCGGGTGGACACCGTGCGCCGCTGGCTGCTGACCGGCCGGACCGGCTGAGCCCGCTCCGGGCCGGGCCTCAGGTGAGGACGTCGACCCCGGCCTCGCGCAGGAGCAGCAGCGCCCGGTCGCCGTCACCGGGCTCGGCCTCGACGAACCGGGTCAGCGCCGCGGGCACCACGGTGGCGTAGCCGAGCCGGACGGCGTCCAGCGCGGTGGCGGCCACGCAGACGTCGCCGGCCAGGCCGGTGACCACCACCCGGACCACCCCGCGCTCGTCCAGCTCGCGCTGCAGCCGGGTACGGGCCACGTCATCGGTGACCGGGTCGCGCACCGAGAACCCCGAGTAGCCGTCCTCGCCGTCCGTGCCCTTGCGCACCAGGGGGTCGCCGTCGCGCACGTCGAGACCGGGCACGAGCTCCGCGCCCCAGGTGCCGGCCACGCAGTGCACCGGCCACGGCCCGCCGTCGGTGACGAAGTGCGGGGTGCGCGGCGGGTGCCAGTCCTGCGTGAACGCGACCACGGCGCCCGCGTCGCGGGCGGCCCGGACCTCGGGGGCCAGCAGCTCCGCGAGCCGTTCACCCCCGGCGACGTGCAGGCCGCCGGCCGGGTCGGCGAAGTCGTTCTGCAGGTCCACCACGACCAGGGCCGTGGTGGCGTCGTAGGGCAGCGGCGGGTGCGGCGCGGTGCCGGTCGGGTCGGTCGCGGGCTCGCTCATGCCGGTCCACGGTAGGTCGTGCCGAACGCCGGGTCACCCGGGGCCAGGGACAGGCCCTCCCAGGGCAGCCGGCCCAGCCGGTCGGCGGAGCGCCGCCGGGACGCGGCCAGGTCGACGGCGTCGGCGCACTGCGGCGTCGGCTCCCCGGAGCGCAGCAGGGGCACCGAGGGGGACGTGTCGCCCTCCTGCTCCTCGACCGCTCCGGTGGTCCACAGCACCTCCTCGGTCGCCACCCCGGAGGCCCGGTGCCGGCGCACCACGCGGTGCGCCCCGCCCGGCGTGGCCTTGCCGGAGGAGCGCTTGGCCACCGCCCGGCCGTCGACCTGCACCAGCTTGTAGACCAGCCCGGCCGTGGGCGCCCCGGAGCCCGTGACGACCGACGTCCCCACCCCGAGGGCGTCCACGGGGGCGCCGGACAGCCGCGCGATGCCGTGCTCGTCCAGGTCGCCGGACACGACGACCCGGGTCCGGTCCGCCCCCAGGTCGTCCAGCAGCCGGCGGGCGAACCGGGCGTGCACGGCCAGGTCGCCGGAGTCGATCCTGACCGCGCCCAGGTCCCGCCCGGCCACCTCCACGGCGGTGCGGATGCCCTGGCCGATGTCGTAGGTGTCCACCAGCAGCGTCGTCCCCGGACCCAGGGCCGCCACCTGGGCGGCGAAGGCGCTGCGCTCGTCGTCGTGCAGCAGCGTGAACGCGTGCGCGCTGGTGCCGGCGGTCGGGACGCCGTAGCGGGCGCCCGCGGCCAGGTTGCTGGTCGAGGCGAAGCCGGCCACGTGGGCGGCCCGGGCCGCGTCGACCGCGGCCGCCTCGTGGGTGCGGCGCGAACCCATCTCGATCAGCGGCCGGCCCTCGGCCGCCAGCACCATGCGCGCGGCCGCACCCGCGACGGCGCAGTCGTGGTTGAGCACGCTGAGCACCAGGGTCTCCAGCAGCACCGCGACGCCGAACGGGGCGCGGACGCTGAGCAGGGGCGAGCCGGGGACGTGCACCTCGCCGTCGGCGTAGCCGTCCACGTCGCCGTCGAACCGGTAGCCGGCCAACCAGGTCAGGGTGTCCCGGTCGACCACGTCGTTCCGGTCCAGGAACGACAGGTCGTCGTCGTCGAAGCCGAACCCGGCCAGCGCCGCCACCACCCGCGACTGCCCGGCGACCATGCCGAAGCGGCGCCCCTCCGGCAGCCGGCGGGCGAACACCTCGAACACGCAGTCCCGCCGCGCCGTGCCGTCGGCCAGCGCCGCGCGCAGCATGGTCAGCTCGTACCGGTCGGTGCTCAGGCCACTCACGCGCGCCACGCTAGACGGTGGGGTGCCACCGGTCGCCGTCGTCGCGGTGGTCGCGGTGGCCGCGCGCCGGCCGCCACGTGCCTACCCTGGGGGGCGTGCCCGACCCCCGTCTGACGCAGACACCCCCGCAGGAGCCGGCCGCGCCCGCCGCCGACCCCGGCACCGGCACGGCGCTGGCCGACCGGCCCGTGGAGCAGGTCCCGGGGGCCTGGCAGACGGTCGTGTGGAACGACCCGGTCAACCTGATGTCGTACGTGTCGTACGTGTTCCGCTCCTACTTCGGCTACAGCCACGCCAAGGCGGAGGAGCTCATGATGCAGGTGCACACCGACGGGCGCTCCGTGGTCAGCAGCGGCAGCCGCGAGAAGATGGAGACCGACGTCACCGCGATGCACACCTACGGGCTCTGGGCCACGGTCCAGCGGGAGGGATGAGCGTGAGCGGGTTCCGGGCACTGGTGAGGCGGCGGCGCGACGGCCGGGTGGTGTTCGACCTGGACGTCGTGCACGCGGGCGTGGTCGCCGAGGCGCTGGAGCAGACCCGGGCCGTGCTGCTGGACGACGTCGCGCCGGCGCAGGACGACGACGGCCTGCTGGGCGACCGGTCGACCGGCGCGGGGGCCGGGGCCGGGGCCGAGACCGCGTCCGGGCCGGGCCCGGCGTCCGACGGCGGCAGGGCGGTGCCGGACGAGTTCGACGCCATCGTCGCCGGGCTGGGCGACGTCGCCGACGAGGAGTCCGCCCGGCGCAGCGCCGCGGCCGAGGCCGGCCGGGACGACCCGGTGGTGCGCCGGCTGCTGCCCGACGTCTACCTCGACGACGCGGCGGGCTCGGCGGAGTTCCGGCGGCTGTCCGGGGACGTGGTCCGGACGACCAAGGTGTCGGCCATCGACTCCGTCCTGACCGACCTCGCGCTGCTGCGCGACACCGACGGTGCCCTGACCGTGTCGCCGGAGCGGGCCGCGGCCTGGCTGACCGCGCTGAACGACGCCCGGCTCGCGCTGGGGACGCTGCTGGCGGTGGGGGAGGACGACGACCTGCACTCCGAGCTCGACGCCTACGAGCAGCAGCTGGCCGAGGGCGGGCTGCAGGGCGACGAGCCGGCCGATCAGGCCCTGCGCGCCTACCGCATCGCCGTCTACGACTTCCTGTCGGCGCTGCTGGACATGGTGGTCCGGGTCCTCGACCGCTGACCGGCGGTCGGGCCCTGGGACCGTGGTCCGGTCCCGGCGGACCCCGCCCGCGGCCGGGGCCGCGGACGGGGTCGCTGCGCGCAGGGGTCGCGCCTGGTGCGGGCGGTGCGGGCGGTGCGGGTGGCTCGGGTCGTGCGTCTGGTGCCGGTGGTTCAGCTCCTGGCGCCGGCGGCGCGCTCGGCCTCGCCGGTCCGGGCGGTCCGGGGGTCGGCGACCCCGGTCGGGCGCACGCCGTCGACCTCCTCGATGAGCATGAGGGTGCCGGGGTCGTGCACCTCGGCGTAGTCCGGGTCGTCGTAGGCGCTCTTGAGCCGGGCGATCCGGAAGATGACGATCGCGAACAACGCCTTGGCCAGGATGTCGGCCACGGAGTAGCCGATCTCGCGGGCCACGAACGCGTCGGCACCGTCGATGCCGAGGACGGGGAACAGGTACGCGATCGGGTAGACGCCCCAGGTGGCGATGAGCAGCAGCCGCAGGTTGCGCACGGTCACCGACACCTCCTTCGGGGCCCCCTCGAGCACCCGGCCGAGCTCGACGAAGAGCACGTACAGGATGTAGAGGAACGGGATCGTGGACAGCGCCCCCCAGATCATCTTGGTCGCGATGTCCGTGCTGATCTCGCCCGGGTAGCCGAGCGCGATCATGAGCGCCGAGGCCGGGATGAGCTTGAGCAGCAGCGACGTCTGCGTCTTGCGGGCCAGGGCCAGGACGGCGATGGCCTCCAGCAGCAGCAGCGGCACCGTGAGCAGCCAGTCGACGTAGCGGTAGGCCACGTTGAACGAGGTGCCCTCGGCCAGCACGTACGTGCCCATGCCGCCGATCGCGTCGGTGACGTAGGCGTCGCCGAAGGAGTCGAAGATCCGGAAGTAGTGGTAGGCGGCGATGCCGCAGACCGTGGCGGAGATGATCAACGCCATCCGGTACTTGGGCAGCACCTTGCGCAGGTTCAGCAGCAGGAACAGCGCCGTGAACAGCTGGGCGGCGATGACGAGCGACAGGAAGTTGTAGACCGTGTCGAACTGAGCCTGGCTGAGTTCTTCAACCATGCGTCGTCCCTCCAGGGGTTGTCGGGTGCACACACCGGATGCGGGTGGTCCACGTCCTCGTGGCCCGCAGTGCACTCCCAGGAGACGCCCAGGAACGAGCGCGCGCAAGTTGACCAACCTATGAATCGGTTTGGTTCGGTCGAGAACGGGGTACGCGTGACGGTCCGGCGGTCCTGCGTAGGCTCCGACCGTGCTCCGCATCCGCCGTGACCTGCTCGACGCCGTCCTCGCGCACGCCCGCCGCGACCACCCCGACGAGGCCTGCGGCGTCATCGCCGGCCCCGCGGGCAGCGACGACCCGCAGCGCCTGGTGCCGATGGTGAACGCGGCCCGGTCGCCCACGTTCTACGAGTTCGACTCCGCGGAGCTGCTGGCCCTGTACCGGGACCTGGACGACCGCGACGAGGAGCCCGTGGTGGTCTACCACTCCCACACCGCCACCGAGGCGGCGCCGTCGCGCACCGACGTCGCGCTGGCCTCCGAGCCCGGGGCGCACTACCTGCTGGTGTCGACCCGGGCCGAGCACGACGAGGTGCGCAGCTTCCGGATCGTGGCCGGCGAGGCCACCGAGGAGCCCGTGGAGGTCGTCGAGGCCTAGACCTCAGCCGGAACGGGCCGGACCGGGCCCCGGTCGGCTCGTCGGGTCAGCGGCCGTCGAAGTCGGTCGTGTACTCCGCGGCGGTGCGGGTGGCGGGCGCCCAGCCGGTGGGCTCGCGCCAGCGCGGCGCGGGGGTGTCCGGCAGCTCGACGACGCGGTCGGTGGACACCAGCCGGCGCCCCGAGACGTTCTCCAGCGGGATGCGCAGCCACAACGTCTTGAAGCCGGGCGCCCAGGCCTGCAGCCGGCCGGCGAGCCGGGCCGTGCGCACCTCGTCGGTCTCCCGGGTGGCCCGACCGGTCACCAGGACGCTCCAGCCCTCGCGCACCCCGGGGCGCACCTCGTCGGCCTCGAAGGTGACGAGGCAGCCGGGGGCGAGCTCGCCCAGCCGCGAGCCCTGGGTGGTCCGCACCACGACGTCACCACCACCGCCGCCACCGACGGCCTCGTGCTCGTCACCGCCGTCGACCACGAACGCGACCGGCACCACGTGCGGCGCGGTCGCCCCCACCGGCAGGTCCGGGTCCACGAACGCCACCCGTCCCACCTGCGCCCCGCGCAGCAGCCCCACGCACTGCCGCCGGTCCAACGTCTCGATCCTCGGCTGCCCCACCCACCCAGGCTGCTCGCCCGGCGGGCCCGTGTCCAGAGGACGAACGTCCTGGTCGGCCCGGTCGCGGGAATACGACCGCGGCGCCCGCCGGTTCCCGCCGGTGACCAGCCGAGAGCACCCGAGGAGAACCCCGCATGAGCGCCCAGGCCATCACGGTCCGGATCCCCACGATCCTGCGTCCCCTGACCGGGGGCGAGAAGCGCGTCGAGGGGCAGGGCGCGACCCTGCGCGAGCTGCTGGCCGACCTGGAGTCCCGCCACCAGGGCCTGCAGGACCGCGTGGTCGACGACGGCGCCCTGCGCCGGTTCGTCAACGTGTACGTCAACGACGAGGACGTCCGGTTCACCGGCGGCCTGGACACCGCCGTCGCCGACGGGGACCAGGTCACGATCCTGCCCGCGGTCGCCGGCGGCGCCCGCGACCGCTGAGCCACCGTGCGCGTCGACTCGGTGCTGGACACCGTCGGGGACACCCCGCTGGTGCGGCTGGGCCGCCTCGTCCCCGGTGACCGGGTCCGCGTCTGGGCCAAGCTCGAGGACCGCAACCCGACCGGCTCGGTCAAGGACCGCGCCGCCACCTGGATGGTGCGGGCCGCCGAGGGCGACGGCCGGCTGCGCCCGGGCGCGACCCTGCTGGAGCCGACCAGTGGCAACACGGGCATCTCGCTGGCCATGGCCGCGCGGCGCGGCGGGTACCACCTGGTCGTCGTCGTGCCGGAGAACGTGTCGGAGGAGCGGGTGCGCCTGCTCCGGCTGTACGGCGCCGACGTGCGCTTCTCGCCGGCCGCGGGCGGGTCGAACGAGGCCGTCCGGGTCGCGCGGGCCCTGGCGGCCGAGCACCCCGACTGGGTCATGCTCGACCAGTACTCCAACGAGGCCAACGCCCGGGCGCACTACGAGTCCACCGGTCCGGAGATCCTCGCCGACCTGCCGGAGATCACGCACTTCGTGGCCGGGCTGGGCACGACCGGCACGCTGATGGGTGCGGGCCGGTTCCTGCGCGAGAAGGTGCCGGACGTGCAGGTCGTGGCGGCCGAGCCCCGCTACGGCGAGCTGGTCTACGGCCTGCGGAACCTGGGGGAGGGGTTCGTCCCCGAGCTGTACGACGAGTCGGTCCTGAACCGCCGGTTCTCGGTCGGCCCCCGTGACGCCGTGCGGCGCACGCGGGAGCTGCTCGACGTGGAGGGGATCTGGGCCGGCGTGTCCAGCGGGGCCATCCTCCACGCGGCCCTGGGGCTGGCCCGTCAGGCCGAGCAGGCCGGCGAGCGCGCCGACATCGCGTTCATCGTCTGCGACGGCGGTTGGAAGTACCTGTCCACCGGGGCCTTCGACGGCGACCTGGACGACGCGGAGGACGCCCTGGACGGCCAGCTCTGGGCGTGAGCCGGCACCGTCGTGTCCGGCCCCGCCGGTAACCTCGGGCCCGTGCTGGACGAGCTCGACGCCCCCATCGGGATCTTCGACTCCGGGGTCGGTGGTCTGACCGTGGCCCGGGCGGTGCTGGACCAGCTGCCGCACGAGCCGATCCGCTACCTGGGCGACACCGCCCGCACGCCCTACGGCCCGCGGCCCATCGCCGAGGTGCGCCGCTACGCGCTGGACTGCCTGGACACCCTGGTCGACTCCGGCGTCAAGATGCTCGTGATCGCCTGCAACTCCGCCAGCGCGGCCATGCTGCGCGACGCCCGCGAGCGCTACGACGTGCCCGTGGTCGAGGTGATCGCCCCCGCGGTCCGCCGGGCGGTCGCCGCCACCCGCAGCGGCCGGGTCGGGGTGATCGGCACGCGGGCGACCATCAGCTCGCGCGCCTACGAGGACGCCTTCGCCGCCGCCGTCCACCTCGACCTGACCACCCGCGCCTGCCCGCGCTTCGTGGAGTTCGTCGAGGACGGCGTGACGTCCGGGCCGGAGCTGCTGGCCGTCGCCGAGCAGTACCTCGCCCCGGTGCGGGAGGCCGGCGTCGACACGCTGGTCCTGGGCTGCACCCACTACCCGCTGCTGACCGGCGTCATCGGCTACGTGATGGGCGAGGACGTCACCCTGGTCTCCAGCGCCGAGGAGACGGCCAAGGACGTCTACCGGGTGCTGGCCGGCCACGACCTGCACCGGCCCGACGACGCGCCGCCGCCCACGCACCGGTTCCAGGCCACGGGCGACGCGGGCGCGTTCCGGGCCCTGGCCGGCCGGTTCCTCGGCCCGGTCGTGGGGGCGGTGGAACTGCCGGGCGCCGGGGCGGAGGCCGGGTGAGCGCCCCCGACGGGCCGACGGGGCTGCGGCTGACGGTGGTCGGCTGCTCCGGCTCCTACCCCGGACCCGACTCGGCCGCCTCCTGCTACCTGCTCGAGGCCCCGGACGGCCACGGCGGCACCACGCGGGTCGTGCTCGACCTGGGTAGCGGCGCGATCGGCCCGCTGCAGCGCCACGTCGACCCGCGCGCGCTGGACGCGGTGCTGCTGTCGCACCTGCACGCGGACCACTGCCTGGACCTGATGGGGCTGTACGTGCTGCAGCGGCACCACCCGGACGGGCCCAGCGGGCGCCGGGTGCCGGTCTGGGGGCCCACGGGCACGGCCGCCCGGCTGGCGCGCGGCTACGACCTGACCGAGCCCGACGCCATGTCCGCCGAGCTCGACGTGCGCGAGTGGCAACCGGGTCGGACGGTCGACGTCGGGGCGCTGCGGGTGACGCCCTTCGCCGTCCGGCACCCGGTCGAGGCCTACGCGGTGCGGGTGGTGTGGACCGACCCGGCCGGCGGCGACCACGTGCTGGTCTACTCCGGCGACACCGACACCTGCGACGGGCTCGACGCCGCGGCGACCGGAGCCGACCTGCTGCTGTGCGAGGCCGCGTTCGTCGATGGCCGGGACGAGGTCCGCGGCATCCACCTGACCGGGCGGCGCGCCGGCGAGGTCGCCGCCCGGGCCGGGGTCGCACGCCTGCTGCTGACCCACGTGCCGGCCTGGAACGACCCCGGTGCCGCCGCGGTCGAGGCCGGCGAGGTGTTCGGCGGTCCGACCGTCACCGCGGCCCCGGGCCAGGTCCACCACGTCTGAGGCCACGGTCGCGGCTGCTTGGATGGGGGGGTGACCGACACCAGCCAGACCAGCCCCGCCCGCCACGACGGCCGGGCCCCCGACCAGCTGCGCGAGGTCCGGCTGACCCGGGCCTGGAGCGAGCACCCCGAGGGCAGCGTCCTCGTGGAGTTCGGCCGGACCCGGGTGCTGTGCACGGCCAGCTTCACCCCCGGGGTGCCGCGCTGGCGCAAGGGCTCCGGCCAGGGCTGGGTGACCGCGGAGTACGCGATGCTGCCCCGCTCGACCAACACCCGCAGCGACCGCGAGTCCGTCAAGGGCCGGGTCGGTGGGCGCACCCACGAGATCTCCCGGCTGGTCGGGCGGGCGCTGCGCGCGGTGGTGGACACCTCGGCGCTGGGCGAGAACACCATCCAGCTGGACTGCGACGTGCTGCAGGCCGACGGCGGCACCCGCACCGCCGCCATCACCGGCGCCTACGTCGCGCTGGCCGACGCCGTCACCTGGGCCAAGGGCCAGGGGCACGTCAAGCGCGGCGCCGCGGCCCTGACCGGGTCGGTGGCCGCGATCAGCGTGGGCGTCGTCGACGGCCGGGCCGTGCTGGACCTGGACTACCCGGAGGACGTCAGCGCCGGGACCGACATGAACGTCGTCTGCACCGGCGACGGCCGCTTCGTCGAGGTCCAGGGGACCGCCGAGGGCGCCCCGTTCGACCGGGCCGAGCTCGACGGGCTGCTGGACCTGGCCGTGGCCGGCTGCGCCCGGCTCACCGAGCTGCAGGCGCAGTCGCTGGCCTCGTGAGCGCGCCCCGGCTGGTGCTGGCCACCCGCAACGAGCACAAGGTGACCGAGCTGGTGCGGCTGCTGCGCCCCGCGGTGCCCGACCTGGGCGACGAGGACGTGGTCGCGGCCTCCCACCTGGCCGGCCGCGGTCTGCCCGACCCCGGGGAGGTGGCCGAGACCGGGGTGACCTTCACCGAGAACGCGCTGCTCAAGGCCCGGGCCGTGGCCGGGGCCACCGGGCTGCCGGCGGTGGCCGACGACTCCGGGCTGTGCGTGGCCGTGCTGGGTGGGGCGCCGGGCGTGTTCTCGGCCCGGTGGGCCGGTCGCCACGGCGACGACGAGGCCAACCTGCAGCTGCTGCTGGCCCAGCTGGCCGACGTGGCGGCACCGCACCGCGCCGCCTGGTTCGAGTGCGCCGCGGCGTTCGTGGACCCCCGTCCCGGCGTCCCCGACGCCGAGCGCGAGGTCGTCACGGTCGGACGGCTGACCGGCACGCTGACCACCGAGCCCCGGGGGCGGAACGGCTTCGGCTACGACCCCGTGCTGGTGCCGGACGGCGGGACCCGCACCAGCGCCGAGCTCAGCCCGGCCGAGAAGGACGCCATCAGCCACCGGGGCCAGGCCATGCGCGCCCTGCGGCCCCGGCTGGTAGCGGCGCTCGCCCGCTGAGGCGCCGGTTCCGGGGCCACGTCGGCCGCCGGAACGCGACGCCCAGGTGACGAACCGGTGACGCCCGCCCCGCCGAGGAGGTCGAGCGGACCGACGTGCCGCATGCTCGTGGGGTGACCACCACTGCGACGCCCTCCGCCCCGGCTCCTGCGACCGCGCGACCGTCCCGGCCCTGGGCCGCGGCCGCCGGCGTGGTTTCGGCGGGCGCCGGCATCGCGGCGGCCGAGGTCGTGGGGGTGCTCACCGGCCCGGGCTCCACGCCCGTTCTGGCCGTCTCCGACCTGGTGGTCGACCTGACCCCGCCATGGGCCAAGGACGCCGCCATCGCGGCGTTCGGCACCAACGACAAGCTGTTCCTGTTCACGGTCGTCGCCCTGGTCGCCGTCGCGGTCGCCGCGGCCGCGGGCCTGCTGGAGGCCCGTCGCCCCGGCTGGGGCTCGCCCGTGACGGCGCTGCTGGCCGTGGCCTGCGGGGCGGCGGCCCTGACCCGGCCGGACCTGGGGCTGTTCGGCGTGCTGCCGGCGTTCACGGCCGGTGTGGTCGGGGTCCTGCTGCTGCGTCTGCTGGTGCCCCGGGTCGCGGGCTCGGGGCCGGCGCCCGCGACCGCCGCGCCGGGACGCCGCGCCGTCCTGCTCGGCGGCACGGGCGCCGCCGCCCTCGGGGTGGGGCTGGGGGCCCGGGCCCTGGGGGCGTCGGGGACCGGCACGGTCGAGTCCCGGCAGGCCGTCGTCCTGCCCGAGCCCGCCCGCGTGGCCCCCACGGTGCCGGCGGCGGCCACCTTCGACGACATCGAGGGCATCGAGCCGTTCCGCACCGCCAACACGAGCTTCTACCGCATCGACACCGCGCTGGTGGTGCCGTCGCTGACCACGGCCGACTGGACCCTGCGCATCAACGGCCTGGTCGAGGAGGAGGTCGAGCTCGACTGGGACGCCGTGCTGGCCATGACCCAGGTCGAGAAGTGGGCGACCCTGTCGTGCGTCTCCAACACCGTCGGGGGGGACCTGATCGGCAACGCGCTGTGGTCGGGGGTGCTGACCCGGGACCTGCTGGCCCTGGCTCGGCCGCTGCCCGAGGCGGACATGCTGCTCTCACGCAGCAGCGACGGGTTCACGGCCGGGTCGCCGGTGGAGGCCCTCACCGACGACCGGGAGGCCCTGCTCGCGATCGGCATGAACGGCGAGCCGCTGCCCACCCAGCACGGCTTCCCCGCCCGGCTGGTCGTGCCCGGGCTGTACGGCTACGTGTCGGCCACCAAGTGGGTCGTCGAGCTCCGGCTGACGCGGTTCGACGCCGACCAGGGCTACTGGACCCCGCGCGGCTGGTCGGCGCTGGGCCCGATCAAGATCGCCTCCCGGATCGACCGGCCGGGTGGCACCGTCCCGGCCGGGACCACGACCGTGGCCGGGGTGGCCTGGGCCATGGACGTCGGCGTCGGTGAGGTCCAGGTGCGGGTCGACGGCGGCGACTGGGCGAGCGCGGAGCTGGCCGAGGCGGGCACCAGCAGCACCTGGCGGCAGTGGCGCTGGGAGTGGGACGCCGAGCCCGGCACGCACGACCTCGAGGTCCGCGCCGTCGACGTCGACGGCACCGTCCAGCCCGAGGAGCCCGCGGCGCCTGCCCCCGACGGGGCGCAGGGCTACGACGTCGTCACGGTCACGGTCCAGGGCTGACGGCCGCGTCCCGGCGCCCGGGCGCGCGACCCCGACGACCGGCTCAGGTCACGACGGCCAGGGCGACCGCCCAGCAGGCGCAGGCCCACAGCACGCTGGCGAACGTCCCGATCATGAACCGTTCGGGAGCCGCGGGGATCTTGAGCTCGCCGAAGCGGCCCAGGCCCTTGACCGCCAGCACCACGGCGATGCCCTCGGGGCTGCCGATGGCCAGGGTGCCGAACGTGGCCAGCCGCTCCAGCACGCCCAGCGTGGACCCGCCGCGCAGCAGCCCCGGGGCGGACAGGGTGGCCGCCACCGGGCGCGTCCGGACGGCGGCCGGGTCGAGGGGCGACGTGCCGCGGTGCAGGTCGACGCCCTCGGCCGCCCGGGCCGCGGCCGGGTCGGCCAGCCGCAGCACCCCGGTGGCCATGGGGGAACCGCCCGCGGCGGCCGCGACCAGCAGCGCCCCGACCGCGAGGACCCGGCCCGCCCCGCCGGCGGCCGGGGCGGCCAGCGCCAGCAGCCCGCCCCCGACCAACGGCACCAGCAGCCCGGCGACCACCACGGCGCCCAGCCACGGCGGGCCGGTGACGATCCCGGGTCGCAGCGAGAACGGCAGCAGCACGACGCAGCCGACCGCCAGCAGCAGCAGGACCAGGCCGAGCCCGACCTCGACGACGCCCACCGCCTCAGCCCCCCGCCGGGGCGGGGGGACCGCCGTCGTCGTCCGGCCGGGCGGCCGCGTCCGCCTGCTCGAGCAGCCGGGCCACCACGTCCAGGGCGGCCGCCTGCGGCCGCCACAGCGCCGCCGCCAGCCGCTGGCCGACGGCCTGCCGGGTCACGCCGAGCGTCTGCGCGGCGTCGGTCTGGGTGGCCCCGTGGGCCACGAGGGCGACGGCCTCCCGGGCCTCGTCGCTCCAGCGCAGCTGCACGGCCAGGGCCAGGGCCAGGACGGCGTCGGCGTCGGCCACCACGGCGGCCCCCGGCGCGGGCAGGTCGGCCGGCACGAGCGCCGCCCGGTGCGGCCGCGTCTTGGCCGTCTCGACGGCCTCGCGCGCCGCGGCGAACGCGGGGCCCCGACCGGCGCGCGTGGAGCCGGGCAGCGGCTGCTCGACGGGACCGACGCCCACCCCGACGGACCAGTGGCCCGTGCCGACCAGGGCCTGCACCGCGGCGACGACCTCGTCCCCACCGGTCAGCACCCCCTGCAGCTCGTCACCCGCCGTGCGCTCGAACGCGCGCAGCGGCCGCGGCACGACCCGGGCGAGCAGCTGCAGGGCCGCCCCGACGCGGTCGGAGCCCTGCCGGCTGCCGCGCTGGTCGGCGGTCAGGACGAACATGCGGCCACGCTAGGGGGTGCACCGGACACAGCCGGGCCGGACACGAGCCGGACGCACCGGCACCACCGTCGGCCCGCGCGGGACCTCCGTGCGAGCAAGGGTGCAACCCCGGTGCGACCCCGCGCGCGGCCGTGCGGTGCGGAAGGCGGGACTCGAACCCGCACGCCGTGAGGCACAGGAACCTAAATCCTGCGTGTCTGCCAGTTCCACCACTCCCGCGTCCGCCCCAGCCTAGGACGCCGGCTGCCCTAGCCTGGGGTGGTGACGGCCCCGGGCGAAGCGGCTCCGGCCCCCACGCCGCGGCCCGGTGACCCCGACGTCCGGCGTCGGCTGCGGGCCTGCGGGCTGCACCTGACCGAACCCCGGCGCGCCGTGCTGGCGGTCCTGGCCGAGCAGGGCGGGCACCTGTCGGCCGAGCACGTGGTGGCCCAGGTGGCGCTGATGGCCCCCGGCGTGCACCGCGCCAGCGTCTACCGCAGCCTCGAGGCGCTGACCGACGCCGGGATCGTCCAGCACGTCCACCTGGGCCACGGCGCGACGGCGTACCACCTCACCGACGACGCCGGCGAGCACCTGCACCTGCAGTGCGACGGCTGCGGCGTCGTCCTGGACGCGCCGGTCGCCCTGCTCGGCCCGGTCCGGCGCCGGCTGCTGCGCGACCAGGGCTTCGTCCTGGACGCCGCCCACGTCGCGCTGTCCGGCACCTGCGAGCGGTGCCGGACCTAGGAGCGGTGCCGGACCCAGGAGCGGTGCCGGGGGCAGGTGCGCGTCAGGTCCAGGGGATGCTGCGGTCCGCGGCCTTGACCGCCAGGAACCAGGCCGACGTCGTCGGCCGCCACAGCAGGACCAGGCCCGCCGCGACGACGGCGAGCGTGGCCAGGCCCAGCACCAGCTCGAGCAGGTCGAGCGCCTGGAACAGCCCCCACACCGAGCCCACCCCGTTGACGGCCCCCAGCACCGTGCCCACCACCCGTCCCTGGCCCCGGCCGAGGAGCCACGCGAACAGGGCCCACAGCCCTGCCGCGACGACGGTCGAGACGACCAGGCCCACGGCCACCAGCCACCCCGTGCCGTCCACCGCCGCCGCGGGGTCCACCCCGGCCGCGGCCAGGTCGGCCTCGAGCTGGGGCATGACCTGGGCGACGGCGCGGTCGATCGACAGCAGCCCGTAGACCCCGGTCAGCACGGCCAGGACGGCACCGGCCCACATCAGCTGCACCAGGCGGACGACCGTGGCCGGCCGGTCGGCCCGGACGTCCGCCTGCGAGGGGCGGGGCTCGTCCGTCATCTGCTTCCCCCAGGTCGTGCGGTCGGTCAGGCGGCGTCCAGGCCGAGCTGCTTGCGCAGCATGGCCACGTGGCCGGTCGCCTTGACGTTGTACCGGGCCAGGGTGACCACGCCGTCGCCGTCCACGACGACGGTGGAGCGGATGACCCCGGTCACCACCTTGCCGTACAGCTTCTTCTCGCCGTAGGCCCCCCACGCCGTCAGCGTGCCGCGGTCGGGGTCGCTGAGCAGGGGGTAGGTCAGCCCCTCCTGCGCCGCGAACCGGGCGAGCTTCTCGACCGGGTCGGGCGACACCCCGAGCACCCGGTAGCCGGCCTGCTGCAGCGACGCGAGGCTGTCGCGGAAGTCGCACGCCTGCGTGGTGCATCCGGGAGTCATGGCGGCGGGGTAGAAGTACACGACCACCGGCCCCCCGCGCAGGTCGCTCAGTGTCACCGTCGTCCCGTCGTGCGCGGGGAGGGTGAGGTCGGGGGCCCGGTCTCCGGGCGTCAGCTGCGACACCGTTGCAGTTTCGCATTGCGCCGAGGGCCGGGCCAGACGACGATCACGGGTGTGCCGTCCGGCGCCGCCCGCCCGCACCACGCACCCGAGGAGCCCCCGTGCACGTTCCCGACGGTTTCCTGGACGTCCCCACCTCCATCGCGACCGGCGTCGTGGCCGCCGGGGTGGTCGCGGTGTCGCTGCGCCGCGCCCGCGACGAGCTGGCCGAGTCCACCGCAGCGGCGCCGATGGCCGGCCTGGTGGCCGCCTTCGTCTTCGCGGTCCAGATGCTCAACTTCCCCGTAGGGGTCGGCACCTCCGGGCACCTGATGGGCGGGGCGCTGGCCGCGGTGCTCGTCGGACCCTGGACGGCGATCATCTGCCTGGCCGTGGTCGTCACCCTGCAGGCGCTGCTGTTCGCCGACGGCGGGGTGTCGGCGTTGGGCTCCAACGTGTTCCTGATCGGCATCGTCACCGTCGTGGTCGGCTACGCCGTCGCCCGCGGCCTGATGGCCGTGCTGCCCAAGCGGCCGGCCTCCGCCGTGCCCGCCGCCGCGGTCGGCGCGCTGGTCTCCGTGCCAGCCACCGCCCTGGTCTTCGTCGGCCTGTACGCCGTGGGCGGTGCGGCGGAGCTCGACCTCGGTCAGCTGACCGGCTTCATGCTCACCTGGCACGTCCTGATCGGCATCGGCGAGGCCGTCATCACCGGCCTGACGGTCGGTGCGGTGGTGGCCACGCGGCCCGACCTGGTCCGGCTGACCCGCGGCTACCGCACCGCCCTGGTGCTGACCGACGCCGACGGCACCAGCCGCGAGGTCGCGGCCGCCCCGGTGGCCGACGGCGTCCGGCGGATCGGGACCGGCTGGGTCGCGGCCGCGCTCGGCGTCTGCCTGGTCCTGGCCGGCCTGGTCTCCAGCTTCGCCTCCGCCAACCCGGACGGCCTGGAGTACGTCGCGGGCGAGGTGGGGTTCCTCGAGACCGCCCGTGACTCCGTGGTGGCCGGCAGCCCGTTCGGCGACTACGCCGTCGCCGGCATCGACAACCCGGTGCTCGCGACCGGCCTCGCCGGTGTGCTCGGGGTGGCGATCGCGCTCGCGGTGGGCGTCCTGATCGCCCGGGCGGTCCGGCCGCGGGCCACGGGCGAGACCGCCCGCGACACCGAGAAGGTCTGAGTTGGGCGCAGGCCACGCGCACGGGGCCTCCCGGAGCGTCTCCGACGGGCTCTACGTGCACGGGCACACCCCGCTGCACCGGCTGCCCGCCGAGGTCAAGCTGGTCGGCCTGCTCGCGTTCGTGATCACCGTGGTGGCCACGCCGCGCGAGCAGGCCTGGGCGTTCGGCGCCTACGCCGTGCTGCTGCTCGTCCTGCTGGCGCTGACCCGGCTGCGACCGGGCCTGGTGCTGCGGCGGATGGTCATCGAGGTGCCCTTCGTGGTCTTCGCGGTCCTGCTGCCGTTCGTCGCGCTGGGCGAGCGGGTGGACGTGCTCGGCCTGCAGCTGTCGGCGGACGGGCTGCTGGGCGGGTTCAACATCCTGGCCAAGGGCACCCTCGGCGTGGTGGCGGCCGTGCTGCTGTCGGCGACCACCACCCCGCGTGACCTTGTCGTCGGCCTGCAGCGGCTGCGGGTGCCGGGGCTGTTCGTCACGATCCTGTCGTTCATGGTCCGCTACCTGGACGTCGTGGTGGACGACATGCGACGCATGGCGCTGGCGCGCGCCTCCCGGGGCTTCCAGGCCCGGCACCTCGGCCACGTCCCCGTGGTGGCCAAGGCCGCCGGAGCGTTGTTCATCCGGTCCTACGAACGCGGCGAGCGGGTGCACCTGGCGATGGTGTCGCGCGGGTTCACCGGGACGATGCCGCAGCTGGCCGCCCCCCGGCCCACCGCGGGGCAGTGGGCGGCGGTCGCCGCGGTGTGGCTGCTCGCGGCGGGGGTCGCCGTCACCGCGCTGGCCGCCGGTGAGCGGACGGCGTGGCTCGTGGTGGCAGGGTGAGCGGCGTGGACGACGTCGCGCTCGAGCTGGCCGGGGTCGCCTTCGCCTACCCGGACGGCCACCAGGCCCTGTTCGGTGTCGACCTGGCCGTCCGCCGCGGCGAGCGGGTGGCGGTGCTGGGCCCGAACGGGGCGGGCAAGACCACCCTGCTGCTGCACCTGAACGGCATCCTGGGCCGCGCAGCCGGCTCCAACGCCGTCGGCTCGGTCCGGGTCGGCGGGACGGAGGTGTCCAAGGCCACGCTGGGCGAGGTGCGCCGTCGGGTCGGTCTGGTCTTCCAGGACCCCGACGACCAGCTGTTCATGCCGACCGTGCGCGACGACGTCGCCTTCGGCCCCACCAACCTGGGGCTGCGCGGGCCCGAGCTGCAGACCCGCGTCGACGAGGCGCTGGACGCCGTGGGCATGCGGGAGCTGGCCGACCGGCCGCCGCACCACCTGTCCTTCGGCCAGCGCCGGCGGGTCGCCGTGGCCACGGTGCTGGCCATGCGCTGCGAGGTGCTCGTGCTGGACGAGCCGTCGTCGAACCTGGACCCGGCCAGCCGGCGCGAGCTGCTGGACGTCCTCGCCGGGCTGGCCGTCACGGTCGTCGTCGTCACGCACGACCTGCCGTTCGCGCTCGAGCTGTGCGAGCGCAGCGTCGTCCTGGACGCCGGCCGCATCGTGCACGACGCCGGCACGCTGTCGGTCCTGCAGGACCCGGAGCTGCTGGCCCGGCACCGGCTGGAGCTGCCCGTGGGCTTCGACCCGGCCGCCGTCGTGCCGCGGGGGCGCGCGCACCCCGCCGCGTCGATACCGTGAGGGCATGAGCGACGACTCCGGCCCCGACGGCACCACCCCCTCCAGCCCCGAGGCCATCGAGGCGGCGATCCTGGCCCGGCGGGCCCACCTGGCCGGCACCCTCGACGAGCTGGTCGAGCGGGTCAAGCCCGCCAACCTGGCCCACGACGCCAAGGACGAGGCGGTCAGCCGCGCCCGGGACGCCGTCAGCGACGAGGACGGCAACCTGCTGTACGAGCGGATCGTCGCCATCGGCGCCGCGGCCGTGGCCCTGGTGGTCGCCGTGGTCGTCCTGCGCCGCCGGTCCCGGCGGTGACCGCGGCCGGCGACCGGTCCGGCCGTCGGCTCCCGCCCGGCGTCGTCCCCGAGGTCCCGGGCCCCGGCCAGGAGTCCGTCTGGGACTACCCGCGTCCGCCCGCGCTGCTGGCCGACCGCCGCACCGTCGTGGTGGCCTTCGGGGGAGAGGTCGCCCGCACCGACCGGGCCTACCGGGTCTGCGAGACCTCGCACCCGCCGACCTGGTACCTGCCGCGGGACGCCTTCGCCGCCGGGGTCCTCGTCCCGGCCGAGGGTCGTTCGCTGTGCGAGTGGAAGGGGCAGGCGTCCTACCTGGACCTCGTGTCCCCCGACGGCCGGGTGGCGTCCCGGGCCGCCTGGACCTACCCCACCCCCACGGCCGCGTTCGCCGCGCTGGCCGACCACGTCGCGCTGTACCCCGGGGCGGTGGACGAGGTGACGGTCGCCGGCGAGGTGGTCCGGGCGCAGCCGGGCACCTTCTACGGCGGCTGGGTCACCGACGACGTGGTGGGTCCGTTCAAGGGGGCACCTGGGAGCATGGGCTGGTGAGCAGCGTCGCCAGCCCCCCACCCGGGACCGACCCGGGCACCGTGCCCGGTTCGGGCACCGACGGCCGCCTGCCCGTGCGGATGCTGCACGACCGGATCCTGGTCCGGGCCGAGGCCGACTCCGAGCGGCGCTCGGGTTCCGGCATCGTCATCCCCGCCACGGCCACCATGGGCCGTCGGCTCGGCTGGGCCGAGGTGGTGGCCGTCGGCCAGCACGTGCGCCAGGTCGAGGTGGGAGACCGCGTCCTGTTCGACCCCGAGGACAAGGCCGAGGTCGAGCTGCACGCGGCCAGCTACGTCGTGCTGCGCGAGCGCGACCTGCACGCCGTCGCGGCGCCGCGGGTGCCGGACGGCGGCACCGGCCTGTACCTGTGAGCCGGGACGCCCCGCCCGTCGCCGGCGCCGGGTCGGCCGCCCGCCGCAACGCGCGGTTCACGCCGGTCGAGGCGGACGGCCCGCTGCCGTGGGACATGGTGCGTGCGGTGCCCGCCATCATGCGCAACGCCCTGCCGTTCCTGGAGCGGACCGCCGCCCGGTACGGCGACGTGGTGCCGTTCCCGGTGAACGGCCGCCCCGCCGTGCTGGTCAACGGCCCGGCCGGGGTCCGCAGGGTGCTGCAGGACAACCACCGCGGCTACGGCAAGGCCACCATCCAGTACACCTCCCTGGCGCTGGTCACCGGGGCCGGGCTGCTGACCAGCGACGGCGAGGTGTGGCGGGCCCACCGCCGGGTGGTGCAGCCCGCCTTCCACCGGGACACGCTGTCCCACGTCGCCGCGGAGTCGGTGCGGGCGGCGCGGTTCGTGCGCAGCGAGTGGGACGCCGCCCCGGGCCGGGTGGTGGACGTCGACGACGTGCTGATGCGCGCGACGCTGCACGTGGTGGGCCGGACCCTGTTCGGCGCCGACCTGGTCGACGGCGGGGCCGCCGAGGGGCGCCGGCTGGTGGCGGCGGTCCACGAGGCCCTGGCCGTCGTGATGCGCCGGGCCACCCAGCCGTGGACGGCGCCGCCGGGCGTCCCGACCCCGACCGCGCGCCGCCTGGCGCGCTCGCGGGTCACCCTGGACGAGGCGTGCCGGGCCATGGTGGGCGCCCGCCGGGCCGCGGGCTCCGGCGGGGCCGACGTGCTCGGGCTGCTGCTGGCCTCGGGGATGACCGACACCGAGGTCCGCGACGAGCTGGTCACCCTGGTCATCGCCGGGCACGAGACGGTGGCCGCCAGCCTGACCTGGACGCTGCGGCTGCTGGCCGAGAAGCCGGCGGTCGTGGCCCGGGTCCACGCCGAGCTGGACACCGCGCTGAGCAGCGGGGACGGCGGCACCCGCGAGGTCCGCTGGGAGGACCTGGCGGCCCTGCCGGTCACCCGGGCCGTCGTCGACGAGGGGCTGCGGCTGTACCCGCCGGCCTGGGTCATCACCCGCCGGGCGCTGGCCGACGACGTGGTGGACGGCGTCGCGATCCCCGAGGGCACGCTGGTCATCACCTCGCCGTGGCTGCACCACCGCCGGGCCGACCTGTGGCCGGACCCGCTGCGCTTCGACGTGGACCGCTGGCTGGGCCCCGACGCCGGGTCCCGCCGCGAGGGGTACATCCCGTTCGGGGCCGGGCCGCGGCTGTGCATCGGGCGGGACTTCGCCGTGGTGGAGTCGGTCATGGTCCTGGCCGAGCTGCTGCGGGACCGGACCGTCGCCCCGGCCGGCCCCCGCCCGGGGGTCGTGCCCTCGGTGACGCTGCGCCCGCGCGGCGGGATGCACCTGACCGCGCGCCCACGACGCGACGGGCCCGCCACGTCGTAGGGTCGTGGTGATGTCGGTGACGGAGCAGCAGGTCGGTCACGGGCGGTCCGGGCCGGACGGCACGGGCGGTCGCGCCCGGCACGCCCTCACGCCCTCACCGGCCGTGCGGCGGCGGCCGCTGGTCGCGGCCGGCCTGGTGCTGCTGCTGTGGTTCGCCTGGCTGCTCGTGCCCTCGCCCGGCGAGGACGACGCCGTGGACGGCAGCCCGGCGGCCGACGCCCAGCAGGCCGGGCCCGGGACGGTCGGCGAGGACGGGGCGGCCGAGCCGGCCGAGCCCGGCGGTATCGAGGCGCAGCTGTTCGGCGACGACGCGGCTGCCCCGGCACCCCCGTCCGCCGCCCCGTCCGCCGAAGCGACCCGGGCGGACGGCGAGCCGGCGCCGTCCGCGCCCGGGTCAGCCCCGCCCGCCGCGTCGCCGGAGGCCTCGGCCCCCGCCGCCCCCGAGCCGGTCGAGGTGCCGCAGGCCGGGGCAGGGACCTTCGCCGTGGCGCCCGGGGGTACCGAGCGCGTCGGCTCGCAGGGGACCCTGGTGCGATACACCGTGGAGGTGGAGGACGGCCTGCCCCTGGACGCCGTCGAGGTCGCGGGGGTCGTCGACGGGGTGCTGGCCGACCCGCGGTCGTGGACGGCGGAGGGCGAGTGGTCGCTGCAGCGCACCGACGCCGACCCGGACGTGCACATCCGGGTGACCACCCCGGACACCACCGACCGGCTGTGCGCCCCGCTGCGCACCCGCGGCCAGGTGTCGTGCCGCAACGGCGACGACGTCGTGCTGAACGCGCTGCGCTGGACCCAGGGGGCGAACGCCTGGGGCGACGACGTGGCCGGCTACCGGGAGTACCTCGTCAACCACGAGCTCGGCCACTACCTGGGCCGCGGCCACGTGCCGTGCCCGGCCGAGGGCGAGGCCGCGCCGGTCATGCTGCAGCAGACCCTGGGCCTGCAGGGCTGCGCCCCCAACGGGTGGCCCTACCCCTGAGAAGGACCAGCGGCCCCGTCAGTCCGGTCAGCCCCGGCAGCCCAGTCAGTCCCGGCCGTCGGCGGCCCTGGCCTCGCGGGCGATCCGCTCCAGCTCCTCACCCTCCGGGGCCCGGTCGCTGACCAGCAGGTTCGCCCAGGCGTGCCGGGGGTCGTCGTCGGTGAGCAGGGCCCGGACCAGCAGCGACGCCGGGATGGCGAGCAGCGCCCCCAGCGGGCCCAGCACGAAGCCCCACACCACCAGCGACAGGAACGCCATGGTGATGCTGAGCCCGACCGCGTCGCCGACGAACTTGGGCTTGACGAAGTTGTCGATGGTGTTGTTGATGAGCAGGTAGCCCACGACCACCCACAGGCCGGTCAGCGGTCCTCCGTCCAGCAGGCCGATGACGGCCGGCGGGACCAGGCCGACCACCAGCCCGATGGTCGGCACGAAGCTGGCCAGGAAGGCCAGCAGCCCCCACAGCAGCGGCAGCGGCACGCCCAGCGCCATGAGCAGGACGACGTCCAGGGCGGCGACGACCGCACCGAACACGGCCGTCACCACCAGGTACTGGCGCACGCCGGTGGTGAACTCCCGCAGCGACCGGGCCACCCGCGGCCGGATCGCCTCGATGGCGGACAGCTTGGTGTGCACGGACCCGGCGTCGATGAGGACGAAGAACAGCAGGGCCAGGATGAACGCCAGGTTGGTCAGCACGCTGGCCACGCCCTGGATGACGTCGAGCGCCAGCGAGAAGACCTGGTTGAGGTCGAACTGCCGGACGAACTCGTTGACCTGCGACTGGTCGACCCCCACCTGCAGCAGCAGGGCCTCGCCCTCGTCCAGCAGCGCGTTGAGCTCGCTCTGGTACTGCGGCACCTGCTCGGCGAAGCGAAGCACGGAGACCAGCAGGGCCGCGGCGAACGCGGTCAGCGCCGCGTAGGTGACCAGGACGGTGATGGTCAGCGCGAGCCAGCCCGGCAGCCGGGTCCGCAGCCAGGCCTGCACCGGGTGCACGGCGATGGCCAGCACGAACGCGAGCAGGATCGGGCCCACGACGCCCTGTGCGGTCCGCATCCCGCCGAGGACCACCACGGCCGCGGCGAGGCCGAGTAGGGTGACGACGGGGGCGGGCAGCATGACGCCGGCCGGGCGCGGGACGGCGGGCGCGGTGCCCTGGGCGGGGGCGGGCCGGCGGGCGCGGCGGCGCAGCAGCCCCATCAGAGCACCTCGCCCCGGATGACGCGGGGGTCGTCCCCGTCGTCCCCCCTGCCGTCCCCGTCGGGCCCGCCGCGCGGCCGTCCGAGCCCGTCCACGCGCCGGGCCAGCGCCTCGCTCTGCCGCACCAGCGCCCGGACCAGGGCCGAGGCGGCCAGCTGGACCAGGCCGAGGCCGACCAGGACCACCCCGACCAGCAGGGCCAGCACCGTCAGGCCGACGTCGGGCAGCAGCAGGAACACCAGCCCCACGACCAGGTGCAGCGTCCCGAGGGCGCCCGTGGCCGCCCGGCCCACCCCGCGCGGGCCGGTCAGCGCCATGCCCAGGTCGGCCAGGCCCGCGACCAGGAAGCCGACCGCCACGACCAGCGTGACCAGGGTCAGCGAGTTCCACAGCCCGAGCAGGCCCGTCAGGCCGCCCAGGGCCAGCGCGACGCCCAGCACGCCCTGCACCACCCGGCGCCCGCCCGGCCAGGTCCGCACGGCCACGGCCAGGCCCACCCGGCCCAGGCCGGTGGCCATCAGCCACAGGCTGAGGACCACGGCGAGCACGGTCAGGGTGGCACCGGGCGCCAGCAGCGAGACCAGGCCCAGGGTCAGGGTCACCGCCCCGCCGACCGCCAGCCACACCCAGGCGGCCACCCCCGTGCTGCGCGCGCGGTCGAGATGCTCCGACGACATGAGGGGAACGCTAGGGGATCACGGCGGTGCCGGGCGGTGGCCGGACCGTCCCGGTCGGCCCCACCGGTTCAGGAGGGCAGCAGGCCGAGCAGCCGGGCCGAGGTGACGGCCTCGTGGCGGCTGGACGCGCCGAGCTTGCGGTAGATGGCCTTGACCTGGGTCTTGAGGGTGTTCGGGCTCACGTGGTGGGACTCGGCGATGGCCGACAGCGGCAGCAGCGAGGGCAGGTCGACGAGCACGGCCATCTCGCGCGGGGTCAGGCCGAGCGTCTCGGGGGAGGCGGCGCCGGGCCCCGACCGGGACCGGACGACCTCGGTGACCTGGGCCCGCCAGGCCTCGAGCTCGCCGACCCGGCCCGCGGCGGCCACCAGGTGCGGCAGCAGGCTGGGGGCGGCCTCGACGAACGGGCGCAGCGACCGGTCGGTGCGGGAGGCCGCCAGGGCGTGGACCAGCGACTCGTGGGTGCCGCCGGCGTCGCCGACCTCGGCCAGCAGCACGGCGCGGAGCAGGTGCAGGGCGAGCCGGGTGTCGGGCACCTCGCATCGGGTCCCCGGCCGGCCGGCGTCCGTGACGGTCCGGCGGGCCAGGTCCCCCCGGTGCCGGGCCCGGGCCCACAGGGCGTGGGCCAGGGCCGCCTCGCCCGTGCCCGGCAGGATCGCGTCGGTCAGCTCCAGGCACTCCTGCGCCCAGGTCCACTCGCCCTGGGCCAGGCACATCCGCAGCGCCCGGGGCAGGGTGTGCGCCGCGACGGAGCGGTCGGTGCGACCGGGCGCGAAACCGGTCACCACCTGGTGCAGGCGCAGCAGGGCGGTGTGCCGCTCGCCCCCCGCGAACGCGATCATGGCCTCGCAGGCCCGCACGGACGTCGCCGTCGTCTCGTCCACCGAGCCGTCGAGGGCGGCCAGGGCCCGGGCGGCCGACGCCCTCGCCTGCTCGTCGTCCATCTGCTGGTGCGCCGACCAGGCCACGACGACGTGCGCGAAGACGAGCTCGGGCGCGTCGGTCCGCCCGGTCCGGGCCGCGGCCCGCACCGCGGGCTCGGCGTGGGCGCGGGCGGACTGCAGGCCCTCCCGGGCGAGCTGCACACCGGCCAGGCCGACCCGGCACTGCAGCGCCAGCTGGCCGTACCCGTACAGCTCGGCCAACGACCTGGCCTGCACCAGGTGGGCGTAGGCCGCCTCGTGGTCGCCCTCCCGGGAGGCGTAGCCGGCCAGGGACACCATGACGTGCAGCGCGACGTCGAGGTCGAGCAGCTCGCGGCGCGCGGGGTCGGCCAGCTCGGCCACGACGTCGGCCACCTCGCCGGGCAGCGGTCCGGCCACGCTGCGGCCCCGCTGCAGCAGCAGGCTGCGGTACAGGTCCTCCAGCCGACCGGCCCAGGCGCCGCCGTGACGCAGCGAGCGCGCGTGCACCAGCAGCGCGTCCGCGGCCCCCACGTCACCCATCGCCAGCGCCGCCAGCGCGTGGTGGACCACCTCGACGGCGGTCCGTCCGCCCGCGCCGCGCCGCTCCAGCAGCCGGCGCAGCGGCGCGGCGCCGCCGGCCAGGACGGTGCCCAGGCCGTGGGCCAGCAGCGTGCGCTGCCACAGCTTGCCGTCGGCCGCGGCGGACGCGTGCTCCACCGCGTGCCACGGGTCGCCCGCCGCCTCGAACCAGGCCACGGCGACGGCGTGGTCCTGGGCGCAGCGTCCGGCGCCCTCGTCCCGCAGCTGCTCCCGGAGCACCCCCCGCAGCAGGGGGTGCACCCGGTAGACGGTGCCGATGCGACCGGGCAGGCGCTCGAGCAGGCCGGTGCGGCGGTGCAGACCGTGCAGGACGGCCCCCGCGTCCTGCCGGCCGGACAGCTCGACGGCCAGGTCCACGGGCAGGTCGTCGACGATGCTGGTGCGGCGCAGCAGGTCGACCTCCGGCGCGCCGAGCGCCCCCAGCACGTCGGAGCCGACCCAGTCCTCCAGCCGGTGCGCACCACCCAGCAGCGACACCGCCGCGGGCCAGCCCCCGGTCCGTTCCATCACCTCGGCCACGCGGTCCTCGAGCGGGTCCGCCGGGTCGACGCCGCTGCGGGCGAGCACCGCCGCGACCTCGTCGGGCCGCAGGGCCAGGTCGGTGGCGTCGACGTCGTGCACCAGGCCCTGCAGCCGCAGCCGGGCCAGCCCTACGGGGGGCTCGTGACGGGCCACCCAGACGACCCGGACCGCCGCCGGCTGCGTCAGCGCGGACAGGGCGGCCAGCACCGGCGGCCCACCGGTGCGGTCGACGTCGTCCAGCACCAGGGTCAGCGGCCGCGGCAGCCGTTCCAGGTCGGCGGCCAGGGCGGCCCAGCGCTCGGCCGCGGGGGCCTCGGTGACGCCGTCCGGGCTCGGGCGCGGGGCGGGGACGTCGGCGCTCGGCAGCACCCGCTGCACGCCCTCGGCGAGCGTCGACCAGAGCTGGTCGGCGGTCAGGTCCGGGTGGACGGTCAGCCAGAGGACGGGCGCGCCGGCCGCCTCCAGGGCCCGGGCGTGGTGCGCCAGCAGCGCGGTCTTGCCGTAGCCGGTCGGGGCCACGACGACCGTGTGCCCGGCCGTGACCTCGTCCGGCGCGGCCAGCAGCGCCTGCTGCCGGGGATGCGGCAGCAGCCGGTGGTCCACCCGCGGGACGTCGGTCGTCGGAGCAGGCCGTTCCCCCGCGGCCGTTCGCCAGGCGCCCACGGCGTAAGTGTCACCCTGCTGAGGACCGCTGTCGAGGAGGACCTGCGCGCCGGGGCGGGCGGGGCCGTGCACCGGGGTCGTCTCACCCCTGACGGGTGAGGTGGGCGGGTCCGGCCGGGCGTGGGGGCGGGCCGGGGTCGGGTCCGGGAACGCCAGGAGGCCACCCCCGACCGGGGGCGGCCTCCTGCTGCGCTCGCCGACCGGTCGAGCCGGTCCCGTGGTGCACCGCGCCGGACTTGAACCGGCAACCCGCTGATTAAGAGTCAGCTGCTCTGCCAATTGAGCTAGCGGTGCGCGACAGAGATTACCAGCGCTCGGCGGTCGGTCGAAATCCGTTCCGGGAGCGGCCCTCAGCCGGCGGCGGCGTCGTCCGCGTCCGGCCGGTCGGCGGGCGTCGAGCCCTCCCACCACGGCTCGTCGGGGATGCCCTCCTCGAGGAGCACCTGCTCGGAGGCCGGCGCGTCGACCAGGTCGACGAGCAGCGTCAGCGGCACGTGCTCGTGCAGCAGCCCCATCACCGCCTCGTCCGCGTCGGTCGCCTCGTCCACGTGCTCCCCCTGGTCGGGCACGGTGCCTCCTCCTGCTCGGGGGTGCCCGGTGCGGCACCCACCGACGGGATCGACGGGCCCATCGCGGGACTTGACCCCGGGGCGGGCGGTTTCGCCCGATCAGCAGCCCGTGCCGGTCAGTCCACGTCGGGCCGCGTGCGCGAGCGGTACTCCAGGTCGGCGTAGGCGGGGTGGCGCCGGATCCAGCCGAGCACGAACGGGCACACGGCCAGGGCCCGCAGGCCGCGGCAGCGGACGTCGTCCAGCGCGTAGCGGGTCAGCGCCCCGCCGACCCCGCGGCCCTCGAAGGCCGGCTGCACCTCGGTGTGCGTGAACACGAGCATCTCGCCGGCCAGCGTGTACTCCGACCAGCCCGCCAGCTCGCCGCCCACGTGGGCCTCGTAGCGGCTGCGCTCGGGTGCCTCGCTGACCACGACCTCACCGGTGTCCGACATGCCCCGACCGTACCGACCGGGGCCCCGGGGGCCCGTCGGGCACGGCCCCCGGGCCCGCGCCGGTCACCGACCGGTCAGGTGGGCGCGCACGGCGTCGTCGGTGGTCAGCGAGACCGCCGTCGCGCGGGCCCCGGCCGCCTCGACCCGACGGTCGAGCCGGTCCAGGACGCTGCTGCGGGCCACCCAGTACGGCTGGTAGCCCTGCCCCCGGTCCGCCAGCCCGTCGAGCAGGTGCAGCGCCCGGGCCGGGTCGCCGGCGGCGCTCACCGCGGCGGCGTGGGCCACCCGAACGCCCGTGGTGGGCGACACGTGGACCAGGCCCTCGTACAGCGCCTCCACCGCCGCGTGGTCGGTGCGGCCGGTCGCGGCCCGCCGGTTGTGCACCGACTGGACCGCGGCCATCAGCTGGTAGGGCCCGACGTCGCCCAGCGGCAGCGCGCGGGCCAGGTGCTCCTCCGCCCGGGCCATCGACCCGCGCGACCACAGCCGCGTGTCCTGCTGGTCCAGCGGCACGAACGCCCCGGCCGGCGTGCGCCGTGCGGGCCGGCGGGCCTCGCAGTGCAGCAGCAGGGCCAGCAGGCCGTGCGCCTCGGCGTGGTCGGGGACCAGGTCGACCAGCAACCCCGCGAGGCGCACCGCCTCCCCGGCCAGGTCCGGCCCGGGGGTCTGGTCGGTGGCCGGGTCGACGGGGGGGTCCCAGCCGGCGGTGTAGGCGGCGTAGACGGCGTCCAGCACCGCCCCGAGCCGCGCCGGCAGCACCTCGTCGGGTGGCACGGCGAACGGGATGCCGGCGGTGCGGATCTTCGTCTTGGCCCGCACCAGCCGCTGCGCCATCGTCGCGGTCGGCACCAGGAACACCGACGCGATCCGCGCCGCGTCCAGGCCCAGGACCGTCTGCAGCATCAGCGGGCTGCGGACCGGCTCGGCGACGGCCGGGTGCGTGCAGGCGAACATCAGCTGCAGCCGCACGTCGGGGATGCCGCTGCCCACCGAGGGGTCGCCGCCGGGCGGGGCCAGCAGGGCCAGCTGCGGCAGGGCACGCGTGGCGGTCGCGCGCCGCCGGGACACGTCGACGAGGTTGCGCCGGGCCACCGTGACCAGCCAGCTGTCCGGCCGCGCGGGGACACCGCGCTCGGGCCAGGTGCGCAGGGCGGCCAGCAGGGCGTCGGCCAGGGCGTCCTCGGCGGCCGCGATGTCACCGGTGCCGGACGCCAGGTAGGCCAGCAGCCGGCCGTAGGAGCCGCGCACCACCTCCGCCACGGCCGCGTGGGTGGGCGAGCCGTGCGGGGCCGCGCCGGGCGGGACCGCCACCGCGGGGG
This sequence comes from Jannaschia sp. R86511, assembly GCF_042466345.1. Taxonomy (NCBI): domain Bacteria; kingdom Pseudomonadati; phylum Pseudomonadota; class Alphaproteobacteria; order Rhodobacterales; family Roseobacteraceae; genus Jannaschia; species Jannaschia sp. R86511. Next base: position 4,005,975 of record NZ_JAXHCD010000001.1, on the reverse strand, counting down.
TCACCGACGCGGGGGCAGCAGCGGGCGCACCTCGCACGAGCCGCCCGCGTGGACCGACGGGCAGCGGGACGCCCACCCCAGCGCGTCGTCCAGGTCGGCGACCTCGAGGACGAAGTACCCGCCGAGCTGCTCCTTGGTGTCGGCGAACGGGCCGTCCTGCACCTGCTGCCGGCCGTCGACCAGGCGGACCGTGGTCGCGGTGGTGGGCGGCTGGAGCCCGCCCGCGTCGACGAGCACCCCGGCGGCGGTCAGCGCCTCGAGGTAGCCGCGCCAGGTCTGCCAGTAGCCGTCGGAGCGCTCGTCGTCCTCGCGGTCCTCGAACGCGGACGGGGCCTCGACGGCCAGCACCAGGTACCTCATGCGTGGGACCTCCGGGTCGGGTCGGCGGCTGGGGCGCCGCACGGGACGTGCTCGAGAAGTAGACGCGAACGGGGCCCGGAAATCGACAACGGACGGCGCGCCGGTCCGGTGTCGATCCGGTGGGGGCCACGCCGTCTGCGGGGTGTGACCGCGGCGACCGTCGCCCGGGACCAGCAGAGGAGACCGACATGAGCCAGACCACCACCACCCCCTTGGGCCGCGGCGCCGACGCCGGAACCACCCAGCGCATCCAGCTCGCGGTGCTGGCCGAGCCCGAGCAGGTGTGGCACGCGCTGACCGACGGCGCGACGACGCCGGCCTACTACTACGGGTTCGCGGCGGACTACGGCGACCTGTCCGAGGGCGGCGGCTACCGCTACACCGCAGGGGGCGGCGACGTCATCACCGGGCGCGTGCTGCGGGCCGAGCCCTCGCGTCGCCTGCAGGTGACGTTCAACGGGACCTGGTCCCCGGACGTGGCCGTGCTGCCGGAGTCCCGGGTCACCTTCACCCTCGCCGCCCCGAGCATGCCGATGCCCGGGGTGACCGTGCTGACCTGCGAGCACGAGGGGCTGCCGGACACCCCGGCGGCGGCGCAGCTCGAGCACGGCTGGGTCACGATCCTGTCGGGCCTGAAGACGCTGCTGGAGACGGGCCGCCCGATGGTGGCGGCACCCGCCTGAGGGGCCGAGCGGGCCTGGCGCGCGGTCCCGGGGCGACGGAGGATGGCGGTCATGACCGACGTCGTGGACCTGGCCGCCGCCTTCGCCACCTTCGCCGAGCCGTGGGCGCCCCGGACCGTCGCCGTGATGAACGACTACGACGTCCGGGCCGTCCGGACCCACGGGGAGTTCACGCGTCACAGCCACCCGGACACCGACGAGCTGTTCCTCGTGCTCCGCGGGTCCCTGACCATCCGGCTGGACGACGGCGACGTGGTGCTGGGTCCGGGCCAGCTCTACGTCGTCCCCCGCGGGGTCCACCACCAGCCGGTGTCGGCCGAGGGGGCCGAGGTGCTGCTGCTGGAGCCGAGCCGGACGGTCAACACCGGTGACAACCCGGGGGACCTGACGGCGCGGCGACGCGGGGTCTGACCGGCCGGTCCCCTCAGGCAGGCGACGCCCCGTCGACGAGCCGGCCCGCCCGGTCGCTGACCCGGTCAGCCCGGCCGGGTCCCGTCAGGGGTCCCGTCGGTGGTCGGGCCGGTCGGCTCCTTCGGCTCGGTCGGCTCGGTCGGCTCGGTGCGGGTCGTGCCGGTGCGGGTCGTGCCGGTGCGGGGCCCGGTGGGGCGGGGCCCCGCCTGCTGGTCCTGCGCCGCCCGGTGCCGGCGCACCTCGCGCCGGGCCAGCGCGAAGGCGATGGCGACGGGTACGACGTAGCGGGCGTACGACAGCGCCTCCTCGACCCACCAGGGCAGGGACACGTCGGGCCACGGGACGCGGGGCCAGGTGATGTCGGGCCAGGGGATCCGGGGCCAGGGGATCTGGGGCCAGGGGATGTCCGGCCACGGGATGCGCGGCAGGTCCCAGTCCGGCCAGGGCAGGCTGAAGGCGAAGCGGGCCAGCAACCAGGTCAGCAGGAGCGGGACGACGACGGCGGCCACGGCCACCGCCGTCTGCCGGGCGGTGTGCAGGCGCGGGTGGGTCGCGATCCAGGCCTGCCGCCGCGCGGCAGGGGAGCCCGGGTCGGGTCGCAGGTCGACCCCGCCCACCCCGACCAGCGCCCGCGCCGACGCGTCCAGGTCGTCCGAGGGCCCGAACAGGGTCACCCGGCGGGCTGGTCCGACCCAGCCGAACCTCAGCACGAGGGCGCCGGCGTCGGCCGGGGCGTCCCCGCCCGGGGCCAGGTGGACCTTCTCGTCGGAGGTCCGCCTCTCGGCCACGAGCCCGCCGTCGACCCGCCACTGCAGTCGTCGCCCCCACCCGGACGCCTCGACCAGCACGACGTGGCTGCGGCCGTGGTGCTCCAGCGACCACCGCTCCACCTCGGCCATGTGTGGCAAAATACCAGAGCACACACTCCATTAATAGACGCAGGAGGCCCCGTGGCACGCACGGTCGACCCGGAGCGGCACGCGGCGCGACGGCTGCAGATCGTCGACGCCGCCCTCACCTGCTTCGCGGCCGACGGGTACGACGGGGCCACCACGGCCGCGATCTGCCGCACCGCGGGGATCGGCTCGGGCACGTTCTTCCACTACTTCCCCACCAAGGCCGACGTGCTGCTGGGGATCCTGGCCCTGGGCACCCAGGAGACCAGGGACTGGTTCGCCGCCCAGGCCGGTCGGGACGACCCGCTGGCCGTCCTGCGCGACTGGGTGCGGTGGTCGGCCGACGAGCTCGCGGACCCGCGCCTGCCCGGCTTCGTCCGCGCCGTCGGGGCGGTCATGACCCAGCCCGCCGTGGCCGCGGCGCTGGCCCGGGACGAGCAGGCGCAGCAGGAGGGCCTGGTGCCCTGGGTCGACCGGGCGCGCTCGGCCGGGCAGGTGCGGCGCGACCGGTCGGCGGCCGAGCTCGCGTCCTGGCTGGCGCTGGTCCTGGACGGCTTCGTCGGTCGGCTCGCGGGCGGCGACGGGTTCACGGTGCAGGGGCAGCGGGACATGCTGCTGGACGCGGTGGACCGGCTGCTCGAGCCGCGCTGAGGCCCGGGCCTGCTCCTGCGGGGGACCACGGGGTGGGAACGATTCCACGCAGGTCGGGGGCATGGCAGAGTGCCGCCGGTGAGCACCGGACCCGGGCCGCTGTGGCGCCGAGCCCCGCTCCGGGGGCTGACCCAGGGGGCGTGGTCGGTGGTGCTCGTGGGGGCCTTCCTGCTGGCGGCGCTCGCCGGGGCGGCCGACGTCCTGTCGGTGGCGGGCTGGCGGACCGCGGCGACGGACCGGGTGCTGGACGCGGTCCCGGAGGGTGCCGTCGTGCGGCTGGCGCCGGACCTGCGGGTCGGGGCCGCGCCCGCGCCCGGCCCGGAGCTCGACCGGTTGCTGCAGCAGGTCGACGACGTCCCGGGCCTGGGCGCCCCCGAGCTGCTGGGGGTGTCCTTCCGCGACGAGCTCGACGGCGGGACGGAGGTGCGGTACGAGTCCTTCGCGGCCGGGGCGTCGACCCGGGTGCCGGCCCGGCTGGTGGCCGTCGACGACCCCGCAGCCGTGCTGACCGGCGGTGCCAGGGGCCAGGACGGCGCCGCGGCCCCCTCGGCCGGGCTGTGGCTGCCCGAGCAGGTGGCGGCCGGGCTGGGCCTGGGACCCGGCGACACCGTGGACGTCGGACTGGCCCCCAGCACGGGCTCGGAGCCGGAGCAGGTGACGCAGGCGGAGGTGGCCGGGACCTACCGGGTGTCCGTCGACGGCACGACCCCCGACGACGTCCCGGGCGCCTCGTTCTGGGCCGACCGCTCGGGTCGGCTGCCCGGTGACGTCGGGGGCGGCAGCTCGGTCGCCCTCCTCGTGGGTCCGCCGGCCGAGGTGCTGCAGGTGGCCCGGGCCTCGGGCGACGTGCTGCTGTGGAACGTCGACGCCGGGCTGCGACCGGCCCGACCGACCCGCGACCAGCTGGGCGCGACCGCGGCCGGGGTGGCCCGGCTGCAGCAGGGCGTGGCCAGGGCGGGGCTGCGGGGCTTCGGGGACGAGGTCGTCACGACCGTGGTCAGCGGGGTCGGCGGGCTGGCCGAGCAGGCCGACGACATCGCCCGGCGCACGGCCGCCGAGGCCCGCGCCCCCGTGCTGGGCTCGATCGGGCTGTCGCTGGCCGTGCTGGCCGCGGTGTCCGTGCTGACCGCGGCCCGCCGCTCGCGTGAGCTGGGGCTGCTGGCCGGCCTCGGGGTGCGGCCCCCGGCGGTCGCGGCCCTCGGCGTCGTGGAGGTCCTGCCCGCCGCCGCCCTCGGCCTCGCCCTCGCGCTGCCGGTCTCGGTCGCGGGAGCCGGCCTGCTGACCGGGGTGCCCGTCGAGGGGTGGGCCGTGCGTCGGGCCGCGGAGCAGGCCGCCGTGCTCCTGCTGGTCGGCGTCGCGGTGCACGGGCTGGTGACGCTGCTGGCCGCGGCGGCCGCGGCCCGCTCCGGCGCCCGGCACGAGCGCCGGGCGGTGGCCGTGCCCTGGCGGCCCGTGCTGGTGGTGTCGGCCGTGGCGGCCGTCGTCGGCCTCGTCGCGGCCCCGGCGGGCGGGGCGCGGGGGCTGGACCTGGCCGTGCCCGTCCTGGTGTGCGCGGCGGTCGGTGCGGTCGGGGCCAGCGGGCTCCGGCTGCTGGCCGCCGGGCGCCGCTCGGCGCCGGCGGACGACGGCGGCCCCCTGGCGCCCGGCGCGGTCGGCCGGCTGGTGCTGCGACGGCGGCTCGGCTCGGGCGGGGCGGAGCGGCTGCTCGTGGTGACGGCGCTCGCGGCGGCCTTCGGCCTGGCCGTGCACGTGCTGGCCGGTGGTGCCCTCGCCGAGCGCTCCGTGCAGGACAAGGCGGCCGTCGTGGCCGGGGCGCAGGTCCTGGTGGAGCTCGACCTGGCCCGGCAGGTGGACCCGTCGCTGCCGTTCACCGGCTGGCCCGCCGACCCGGACGTCAGCGACGGCGACAGCGTGGTCTACCGGGGCTCGGGCCGGCTGCCCGGCGGTTCGGTGGTGGACGTGGTCGCCGTCGACCCGACCTCGATCGGCGACGTCGCGTCCTGGGGCAGCGAGGGTGGCCCGCTGCAACGGGGCCGCGAGGCGCTCGCGGTGCTGGGCGCGGCCGACGCCCACGCCGCGCCGCGGTGCCCGTCGGCCTCCCCGCGCGAGGCCCTGTTCGGTGCGGAGGAGCCGGAGCCCGGCGCCCCGGAGCCGCCGCCCTGCCCGCCCACCCCCGACCCGGCGGCCGGCGTCCCGCTCGGCGCCGTGGCCCCGGGCCCCGCCCCCGTGCTGCTCGTCGGGGACCCCGTGGGGCTGCGGGTGGGGCAGACGACCACGGTGACGGCCACCAACGCCCAGGTGGCGGTCGAGGTCGTCGGGCGGGTGCCGGCGTTCCCCGGGCTGGACCCGGACCTGCGCACCGGGCTGGTGGCCGCGACCGGGTCGTTCCTGCCCCGCCTGCCCAACGGTGACCCGCGCCTGGCCGCGGGCACCGCGCTGGAGATCCCCAACCTGGAGGTGGAGTCGGTCGAGCTCTGGTCCTCCCGGTCGCTGGCCGACGTGCAGGCCGACCTGCGCGGCCGTGGGGTGGACGACGCCACGCTGACCGACGAGCGCCGGACCCGGACCCTCGAGGCCGCCCTGGTCCGGCCCGCCTTCGTGGCCGTGGCCCTGGTCGCCCCGTACCTGGTCGCGCTGAGCGTCCTGGTGCTCCTGATGGCCGTGCTCGCCCTGGCGCTGTCGGTGGACCGGGCCGCGGCGCGCTCCCGGGCCGGGGACGTGGTCCTGGCCCGGATCGGGCTCGGGGCGCGCGGACCCCGACGGCTGCTCCTGGCGGAGGCGGCGCTGCTCGTCGGGGCCGGGCTGGGCCTGGGGCTGCTGGGCTGGGCGGCGACCCTGCCCCTGCTGCCGCGCCTGGTGGAGCCCGAGCCGGCCGTGGCACCACCGGTCGACGTCGCCGGGGTGCTGCTGGTCGCCGACCAGGTGCTGCCCCCCGTGCTGGCGGCGGTGGCGCTGGCCCTCGGCGTGGGGGCCGTGGTGGCCTGGGCCGGCTCCCGGCAGCGGGCGGAGGAGGAGGTGCTGCGTGGTCTCGACTGAGCGGGCCGGCGCGAGCGCGGCACGGCCCGGCGGGGCGGGGCCGGACGACGCCGTCCGGTGCGAGGCGGTCACCCGGTTCTACCGCTCCGCGGCGGGGGAGACCCACGCGCTACGAGGGGTGGACGCCCGGTTCGCGGCCGGCACGGTGTCCTGCGTCGTGGGTCCCTCGGGCAGCGGCAAGTCGAGCCTGCTGCAGGTCCTGGCGCTGCGCGAGGTGCCCGACGGCGGTCAGGTCTGGCTCGCGGGGCAGGCGACCGTGCCCGGCAGCACCGGCGCCCGGCGGCGGTGGCGGCGCCGGCTGGTGGCCTGGGTGCCGCAGCGGGCGACCCACGCGCTGCTGCCCCACCTGAGCGCCGCCGAGCACGTGGTGCAGGTGGCCAACCTGCGCGGGGTCGACGCCGACGTCCGCGCCGTCCTCGACGAGGTCGGCCTGCGGCGTCGTCGCCGCTCGCACCCGGCGCAGCTGTCCGGCGGTGAGCAGCAGCGGCTGGCGGTGGCGCTGGCCGCGGTCGGCGACCCGCCCGTCCTGGTGGCCGACGAGCCCACGGCCGAGCTGGACGACGAGGCCGCCGCCCTGGTCCTGGACCTGCTGCGTCGCAGCGCGGCCGCCGGTGCCTGCGTGGTGGTCTCGACCCACGACGCCCGCGTGACGACCCGCTCCGACCGGGTGCTCCTGCTGCGTCACGGCGTGCTGTCCACCGACGCGCGCGCCGGGGACGGGGCCGAGGCCGTGCTCGACTCCACCGGCCGGCTGCAGCTTCCGCCGGAGGCCCTGGCCCTGTTCCCCGACGGGCGCGCCCGCCTCGAGGTGCGCGACGACGAGGTCGTCCTGCGGCCGCCGGGGGACCGGCCGTGAGCGTCGAGGTCCGCGACGTCACCCACGTGGCGGGCGGGGTCACCGTGCTGAGCGAGGTCTGGATGACGGCCGCCGCCGGGACCCTCGTCGTGGTGGCGGGCCGGTCGGGGTCGGGCAAGTCCACGCTGTGCCACCTGGTGGCCGGCGTCGGTGCCCCCTCGTCGGGTCGCGTGCAGGTGCGCGGCCGGCCCGCGCACCCGGCGCCGGCCTGGTCGGTCGTGTCGCTGCTGCCCCAGCGGCTCGCGCTGGTGCCCGAGCTGTCGGTGGCCGAGAACGTCGCCTGGCCCTGCCGGCTGGCCGGGCGCAGGGTGCCCGAGGGGCTGCTGGACGGCCTCGCCCTGGCCGGGCTCGCCGGGCGGGCGGCGAAGGACACCTCGCTGGGCGAGCAGCAGCGGACGGCGCTGGCCCGGGCGCTCGCGGTGGTCCCCGCCGTCGCGGTCCTCGACGAGCCGACCGGCCACCAGGACGACGCCAACGTGGACCGGGTGCTCCAGGCCCTCCGTGCGGCCACGGCCGCAGGCACCTGCGTGCTCGTCGCCACCCACGACGAGCGGGTGCTCGACGTCGCCGACGCCGTGGTCCGGCTCGAGGGCGGCCGCGTAGTCGGCTGAGCCCCCGGCGGCCCGACCCGCTGCCCCCTGCGGTGACGTCAGACCCGCGGTCTGGGGCCAGGGCCGCTCGGGTGAACCCGACCAACTGGTAGTTCACGGTTGTACTACGGGGGGTGACACTTCTCGCGGAGAGAAGGAGACCTCAAATGTCCGTACTGACCCGGCCGGCCGAGCACCTCATGGGACGGCTCACCTACGCCCGCAAGACGATGGTGCTCGTGGCCGTCATGCTCGTGCCGCTGCTGGTGGCCGGCTGGGGCTTCGTGGACCAGCAGTCCTCCCAGGTCGGCTTCAGCGCCAAGGAGCGGGTGGGCGTCGCCTACGCCCGCCCCGCGCTGGCGGCCATGGCCGTGCTGGCCGAGCTGCGGGTCGCCGAGGTCGCGGCCGACGACGCCCCCGCCGAGGACTCCCCGCTGCGGGCCGACCTGACGCAGGCCTGGGCCGAGGTGGCGCAGGCCGAGGTCGAGCTGGGCGGGCAGCTCGGGACGGGGCCGGCGTTCGAGGCGGCCGACACGGCCGTGACCGCCGCCCTGGCCGCGGACGCCGCCGACGCCGAGCGGGCCGCGGCCCTGCAGTCGCTGTCGGCGCTGGTGGTCGCCGTGGGCAACGGGTCCAACCTGATCCTCGACCCCGACCTGGACTCCTTCTACGTCATGGACACCGTCGTCATCAAGGTCCCCGGGCTGCTGCTGTCCCTGGCCGACCTGGGCGTGGCCGAGCAGGCGGTGGCCGGGGCCGCGGCCGCGGACGAGGTGGCCGCGCAGGTCGACGTCGCGGTGGCCCGCGGCACGGTCACCGGTACGGCGGCCGGGCTGGTCGACGGCCTGGGGACCAGCTACGAGCAGACGGCGTCCGACCGGCTGGAGCCGGCGCTCGTCCCGCTGGTGGACACGGTGTCGGCCACCCTGGCCCCGGCGGGGGAGCAGGCCCCGGTCGACGTGTCGGTCGCCGCACCCGCCCTGGCCGAGCTGGCCGCGACCGCCACCGACGAGCTGGACGCCCTGCTGGGCACCCGGGTCGAGGCGCTGCGCACGCAGCTGGTGGTCGTGGTCGCGGTGGCCGTGCTGGCGCTCGCGCTGGCCGCCTACCTGGTGGCCGGCTTCACCGCCGGGGTGCGGCGCGGCCTGGACGACATGGTGGGCAGCCTCGCCGCCGTCGGGGCCGGCGACCTGTCGCGGCCGCCGCTGACCCGCACCCGCGACGAGGTGGGCACCATGGCCGACGCGCTGCGCACCCTGGTGGCCTCGCTCCGGGAGACCGTGCTGGACCTGGGCAACCGCTCGACGACCCTGGCCGGCACGGCCGAGAACCTGGGTGCGGTGTCCGAGCAGCTGGCGCAGCAGGCGGCCCGGGCCAGCGCCGGCAGCGCCGTCAGCGCCGAGGACGCGGCCGAGGTGGACGCGCAGGTGCAGCTGCTGGCGGCCGGCGTGGAGGAGATGCGCGCCGCCGTGGCCGAGATCGCCCTGGGCACGGCCCGGGCGGCCGAGGTGACCACGGCCGGCATGGTCGACGTGCGCCGGACCGAGGAGATCACCGGTCGGCTGGGCGACACGGCGGGCGACATCGACGGCGTGGTGACGGCCATCGCCTCCATCGCGGCCCAGACCCGCCTGCTGGCCCTGAACGCCACCATCGAGGCCGCTCGTGCCGCCGAGGCCGGCCGGGGCTTCGCCGTGGTGGCCAACGAGGTCAAGGAGCTGGCCGGGCAGACGTCCGAGGCGACCGAGTCCGCCACCACCCACGTCGGCGCCGTGCGGGCCCACGCCGAGCAGGTCGGCGCGGCCGTGGCCGCCCTGGTCGGCATGGTCCGGCAGGTCGACGACAGCCAGGCCCTGATCGCCGCTGCCGTCGAGCAGCAGAGCGCCACCACGGCGCAGATGGCCGAGAGCGTCGCCGGGGTCGCCGTGGGCACCGGCCGGGTCGCCCGCGCCATCGGCGAGGCGGCCGAGACCGCGGCGGCCTCACGGGCCGCGGCGGACTCGGCGCGGTCCTCGGCCGTCGAGCTGGAGGCCGTGTCGGTCGCGCTGCGGCAGTCGGTGGCGCACTTCCGGCTCTGAGCCGGAGGCACGGCGACCGCACCCACCCCACGCACCCGCTCCACCGCCACGGCACAGGGGCGGCACAGCGGCGGCACAGCGTCGGTTCCTAGCGTCGGCGAACCAGAGTCCGCCGACCCCAGGAGCCCGCCGTGCCCGTCGCCCCCCACGACCGCGACCACCCCAGCTACGAGGGCCGTCCCCTCGCCAAGCCCGACGAGGAGGTCGTCGACCAGGGCCTGCCCTTCGACGTCACCACCCTCATGGGCAGGCGGCAGATGCTGCTGGCCCTGGGCCTCAGCGGTGGGGCGCTCGCGCTCGCCGGGTGCGGGTCGAGCGCCGGGGCGTCCAGCGCCCCGTCGTCGACGTCCCCCGCGACCGGGGCCACCACCGCCGCCGGGCTCGCCGAGATCCCCGACGAGACCGCCGGCCCCTACCCGGCCGACGGCTCCAACGGCCCCGACGTGCTGGAGGAGAGCGGCATCGTCCGCGACGACATCCGGGCGAGCTTCGGCGGGCCCACCGGGGTGGCCGACGGCGTGCCCCTGACCATCACCTTGGCCCTGCAGGACATGACGGACGGCCACGCGCCGTTCGTGGGCGCCGCGGTGTACCTGTGGCACTGCGACCGCGAGGGCCGCTACTCGATGTACTCCGAGGGCGTGGAGTCGGAGAACTACCTGCGCGGGGTGCAGGTGGCTGACGTCGACGGCTCGGTCACCTTCACCAGCGTCTTCCCCGCCTGCTACACCGGCCGCTGGCCGCACGTCCACTTCGAGGTCTACCCCGACCTGGCGTCGACGGCCGACTCCGCCGACGCCGTCGCGACGTCCCAGCTGGCCCTGCCCGCCGACGTGTGCGACGCCGTGTACGCCGAGCCGGGCTACGAGTCCTCGGTGGCCACCCGGGCCCAGGTGAGCCTGGAGTCGGACAACGTGTTCGGCGACGACGGCGGGGCGAGCCAGCTGGGCACGGTGACCGGTGACGTGGCGGGCGGCTACGCCGTCACCCTCGTCGTGCCGGTGGACCCGACCACGGTGCCGGCCACCGGTGGGGGCGGAGCCGGCGGCCCCGGGGGCCCGCCCGGGGCACTGCCGAACGGGTGAGCACCGGGCCGCCCGCTCGTCGGGCGCCCCGCCGACGCCGATGACTTGGACGTGTCTCGTCCCGCGTCGGCCGTCGCCGCCCTGCTGCTGGCCGGGCTGACGGCCTACGCCGTGCTCGGCGCCGTGGCCGTCGGCCCGGTCGACCTGTACACGGTCGTGTCGGTCGCCACCGTGGCCGTGGCCTGGGTAGGGCTCGCGGTCGCCGCGCCGGTCCGGCCCTGGGGGTGGCGGTGGCTGCTGCTGGGCTACTCGGCCTGGGTCGCCGGTGACGTGGTCTGGATGATCGAGAACGAGGTCCTCGGCCTGCAGGTCTGGCCGGCGTGGTCCGACGTCGTCTACCTCGTGGGCTACGTCGCGCTGGCGGTGGGGACCCTGGCCATGGTCCGCACCCGTCGCCAGGGACGTGACCGGACCGCCGTGCTGGACGCCGCCATCGTCGCCGTCGGCGTGGGCGTGCCGGCGTTCTCCTTCGTCATCGCCCCCGCCGCCACCGCCAGCGACGTCGGCGTCCTGGGGCGGTTCGTCACCACGGCCTACCCGGTGCTCGACCTGTTCCTGCTGGCCGTGCTGGCCCGCCTGCTCGCCACCCCCGGGGCCCGGACCGCCGCGTACCGGCTGCTGGTCGCCTCGCTGGTGGTCACGCTCGTGGTCGACGTGGCCTGGAACGTCGCGGTGGTCAACCTCGGCGCGGGCGTCGAGAGCCGCTGGCTCGACGTCGGCTGGCTGCTGGGCTACGTGCTGCTGGCCCTGGCCGTGCTCACCCGCTCCGTGGGCCCGGCGTCGGAGGCCCCGCCGCACCACGAGCCGGTGGTGGCCACCCGGCGGCGCCTGCTGGTGCTGGCCGCGGCCTCCACCCTGCCCGCGCTCACGCTGGCCGTGCACGGCTGGGCCGGTGGTCGCGTGCCGTGGCTGAGCCTGGCGATCGGCTCTGCCCTGATGTCGCTGCTCGTGCTGCTGCGCATGGCCGGCCTGCTCGAGCAGGTCCAGGTGCAGGCGGTGCAGCTGGCCGCGCTGGCCCGGGTGGACGGGCTGACCGGTGTGCCTAACCGACGCACCTGGGACCACGAGCTGTCCCGCGCCTGCGCCGCCGCCCGCCTGGACGGCACCCCCCTGACGGTCGCGCTGCTCGACCTCGACCGGTTCAAGCGCTACAACGACCGGCACGGCCACCAGGCCGGTGACCGGCTCCTGCGCGAGGCGGCCAGCGCGTGGACCGAGGTGCTGGACGGCTCGGGCGCGATGGTCGCCCGCTACGGCGGCGAGGAGTTCGCCGTGCTGCTGCCCGGCCTGGACGGCGTCTCGGCCCTGCCGGTGCTGCGTCGGCTGCGGGAGGTCACGCCCGGGGGCCAGTCCTTCTCGGCCGGTGTGGCCGTGTGGGACCCGCAGGCCGACCCGGACCGGGCCATCGGCGCCGCCGACGGCGCGCTGTACGAGGCCAAGCGCCGCGGTCGCGACCGGGTGGTGGTGGCCGACGCCGACGAGGTCCGCGACGGGCTGCCGCTGTGGGCGCTGACCGCCCGGGTCGTCCTGCAGCCGGTGGTCGACACCGCCGACGGCCACGTCATGGGCCACGAGGCGCTCGCCCGGTTCGACCACGACTCCGACGTCCCGCGGGTGTTCGCCCAGGCCCACGAGGACGGCGTCGGCGACCTGCTGGAGGCGCACCTGGTGGCCCTGGCCACGGCGGTGCCCGGCCGGCCGGTCGGGTCGTTGCTGTTCGTCAACGTCAGCCCCGCCGCCCTGGCCTCGCCGCGGTTCTGGGCGCGGCTGCCCCACGACCTGACCGGGGTCGTCGTCGAGCTCGTCGAGGAGCGGGACCCGGGCCGCGTCGAGGACCACGAGGTCGTGGCCGACGCCGCCGGGGGCCTGCGGGCCCGCGGGGCCGTGGTGGCCGTGGACGACCTGGGCGCCGGCACCGGTGACCTGGGGCGGCTGCTGGCCGTCCTGCCCGACATCGTCAAGGTCGACCGCGACGTCGTCAGCGGCTGCGCCACCGACCCCCGTCGGCTCCGGCTCGTCGAGCTGGTGGTCGGGCTGTCAGCGGCCGTGGGCGCCCGGGTCTGCGCGGAGGGCGTCGAGACGGCCGAGGACCTGGCCGCGCTGCGCGGCTGCGGCGTGCACCTGGCCCAGGGGTATCACCTTGGGCGGCCGGCGGACGGGTGGTCCAGCTCGACCGTCACCGCCCCCGGGCTCTCGAGCGAGAACGCCGTGGCCACGCCGCCGCTGCTCACCCGGTAGTCCCCGAGCATCCCCCGGACGCGGACCCGGCCCTCGTCGTCGCTGCGCAGGGTCGTCGGCGCCACCCACCACTCCCGCTTGAGCAGGTCCTTGAGGGCGTGGAACGACGGCTTGGGCGTGCCGTCGGGCCGGACCAGGCCCACCGGGGCGCCCAGCCAGGCGCCGTCGTCGGTCAGGCCCCAGTACGTGACCGCCTCGACCGCCGGGTGGCCGACGAGCGCGCGGTAGTGCCGGACCATCTCCTCGGCCTGCCGCTGCTCGCCGTCGGGGGTCCCGGGCCAGTGCTCCGGCTGGTAGTCGTTGAGGTCGTCGATCTCCGGCGGCATCAGGTCGCCGGACAGCAGCGTCGTCTCCGTCAGGTGGATGGGCAGCCCGAACCGCGCGAACCGGTCCACGGTGGCCAGGGTGCGCTCCTCACCCCAGTAGCCCTGGTGCATGTGGCTCTGCAGGCCCAGCGCGTCGACCTGGATGCCGGCCGCGAGGACGCCCTCGACGAGGCACTCGTACGCCGTCGACAGGTCGAAGTCGTTGAGCAGCAGGGTCGCCGCGGGGTTGGCCGCGCGGGCCTGCTCGAAGGCGAGGCGGATGGTGGCGATCCGACCCCGCTGCAGGCACAGCCGGGTGATGGCGTTCTGCTGCTCCTCGTTGTCGAAGACCGGCATGATCACGACCTCGTTGATCGCGTCCCAGGTGTCGATCACCCCGGCGAACCCGCTCACCTCGCGCGTGATGCGCTCCCGCTGCAGCGCCTCGACCTCGTCGGTCGGCAGCTCGCGCAGCCAGTCCGGGGCCAGCGTGTGCCACATCAGCGGGTGGCCCTTGACGGTCGCCCCGCGCTCGGTGAACCAGCGGGCCGCGGCCAGCAGCCGGTCGGTGTCGGGGGCGCCCCGGGTGGGCTCGAAGCCGGCCCAGTAGAACGGCAGGGTCGCGGTGTTGTAGAGCTCGAACCACAGGTCCGCGAGCTGCTCCAGCGACCCGCTGGCCCCGCCGAACGCGTTGCCCGGCGCGGCGCCGGCCTCGCCGTTGGCCAGCGGCACCAGGTCGAAGCCGATGTTGCCGAACGCGAAGGCGTGCCGGGTCTGCTCGACGACGACCTCGGTGCGGGCCAGCGGCCGGCCTTCGGCGTCGCGGAGCCGCACGACGGCCTCACCGGTGCGGTGGGCGAGGGCCGGGTCGTGGACGACCGGCGCGGCGGCGGTGGGGACGGCCCTGGCGTCGGTGCCGTGGCTGCGGTCGGGGGTGTGGGGGCGGGCGGTGTCGGCGGGCACGAGGTCCTCTCGGGGTGGTCGGTCAGCGGGCGCGGGTGGAGCCCCGCTCGACCAGCCGGACGGGCAGGCGCACGTGGGTGCTGCCGGGCTCGGTGTCGGACATCAGCTGGATGAGCAGCGTCACGGCCTCCGAGCCCAGCTGCTGCATGGGCTGGGCCACGGTGGTGAGCGACGGGGTGGTCAGGGCCGACTCGGGGACGTTGTCGAAGCCGACCACCGACAGGTCGTCCGGCACCGACAGGCCCAGCTCCTGGGCCACGTCGAGCGTGCCGATGGCCGACAGGTCGTTGGCGGCGAAGATCGCGGTCGGGCGGTCGGGCAGGCTGAGCAGCTCGCGCGCGGGGCGGGCCGCCCCCTCCTGCTGGTAGTCGGCCACCCGCAGCAGCGTGGGGTCCGCCTCGAGGCCCGCGGCGGCGAGTGCGCGCCGGTAGCCGGCCTCGCGCAGCCGGGAGGACTCCAGGTCGGCCCGCCCGCCCAGGAACCCGATCCGCCGGTGCCCCAGGCGCAGCAGGTGCTCGGTCGCCAGCTGCGCGCCGTGCTCGTTGTCGGAGTCGACCGTCGGCATGTGGGCGGGGCCGGCGTGGGGGTCGATGGCGACCACGGGTACCCGGCCACCGGTGTCGACCACGGTGGGCGTGACCAGGATCGCGCCGTCGATCAGGGTGCCGCTGAGGCGCGACAGGTAGCGGCGCTCCCAGCCGGCCGGCGCGCCCGCCCGGCCGCCACCGGAGTAGGCCAGCAGCTCGTAGCCCGTGCCGGCGATGGCTCGCGAGGTGCCCTTGAGGATCTCGGTGCTGAACGGCTCGAACTCCGCCACCAGGATGCCGATGACGTTGGTCCGGTGGCTGCGCAGGCTGCGGGCGACCAGGCTGGACTCGTAGCCCAGCTCGTCGATGACCTGCTGGACCCGCTGCGACGTCGCGGCCGCCACCCCGTAGCGGCTGTTGATCACCTTGGACACCGTGGCGACGGACACGCCGGCGGCCTCGGCCACGTCGGTGATGGTGACGCGCTGCAGGTCCGTGCGCGGCGCTGCGCCATGGGTCCGGTTCACCGGGCGAACGTACCGTGTGTAAAACGTTATCGATAACGATTGACACGAGATTTCTGCCGTGCGACGCTCGCGCCGTCCCGATCCGTCGACGAAGACGAGGAACATCAATGTCGATCAACCGAATTCGCTCAGCCGTCGCGCTGGGTGCGAGCGTGGCCCTCCTGGCGGCTTGCGGCGGCGGGGCCGATGGCACCGACGACGCGAGCGCAGGCTGTGAGGCCGGCGGCGACGTCACCCTCACCTGGTGGCACAACGGCAACAACGATCCGCTGCTCAGCTACTGGCAGGGCGTCGCCGACGCCTTCGAGGCCGAGAACGAGGGCGTGACCATCGAGGTCGAGCCCATCCAGAACGAGGACCTGCGCACCCGCCTGCAGGTCGCCCTGCAGTCCAACGACCCGCCCGACGTGCTGCCCCAGTGGGGTGGCGGCGAGCTGGCCGACCAGGTCGAGGCCGGGGCCCTGATGGACCTGTCCGACCGCATCCCCGAGGCCATCGACTCCCTCGGCGGCTCGATCGGCGGCTGGCAGAGCGAGGGCGCCACGTACGGCATCCCCTACAGCCTCGGCGTGGGTGGCTTCTGGTACAACACCGCCCTCTTCGAGGAGGCCGGCATCACCGAGGCCCCCGAGACGATGGACGACCTGTTCGCCGCCGTCGACGCCCTCAAGGCCAACGACGTGGACCCCATCGCCGTGGGCGCGGGCGACGCCTGGCCGGCCGGTTGGTACTACTACTACACGGCCACCCGCACCTGCTCCCCGGAGACGCTGGAGACCGCGCAGCTGGAGCTCGACTTCTCCGACCCGTGCTTCATCGAGGCCGGTGAGCTCGTCGAGGAGCTGGTCGCGGCCGAGCCGTTCAACGAGGGATTCCTCGCCACGCCGGCGCAGCAGGGTGCCACCAGCTCCGCGGGCCTGCTGGCCAACGGGCTGGCCGGCATGGAGCTCATGGGCCACTGGAACCCGGCCGTCATGGCCGACCTGACCACGGACGGCGAGGGCCTCGGCGAGGACCTCGGCTGGTTCCCGTTCCCGCAGGTCGAGGGCGGCGAGGGCAACGAGTCCGCGATGGGTGGCGGTGACGGCTTCTCCTGCGCCGCCGGCGCGCCCGACGTGTGCGCGGACTTCCTCGCGTTCATCGTCAACGAGGAGAACCAGAGCGCCTTCGGGGCCACCGGCGCGGGCCTGCCCACGCTGCCCGCGGCGACCTCGGCGGTCGAGGACCCCAACATGCAGACGCTGCTCGCGGCTCGTGACGAGGCCGGGTACGTCCAGCTGTACCTCGACGTCACCTACGGCCCCAACGTCGGCGGCGCCCTGAACGACGAGGTCTCCCTGGTCTTCGCCGGGCAGTCCGACGCCCAGGGGATCGTCGACGCGATGACGACAGCGGCCGGGACCCAGTGAGCGCCGCAGCAGGCCCCGGAGCGGGCGGGCAGCGGCAACGCTCCGACGACCCGGGGCCTGCTGCATCCTCTTCCGTCCTGACCCGGGACCCGGCCGGCCGCGCCTCCGCGCGGCCGGCCGGCCCGGGACGGGACGGGCGCCCCGCGCTGAGCAACGAGTGGCGCAAGCGCCTGGAGATCCTCGTCCTGGTGCTGCCCGCGGTGGCGCTGTTCGTCCTGTTCGCCCTGGTCCCGATGGCACAGGCCGTCTACTACAGCCTGTTCGACTGGAACGGGCTGGGTCCGGTGGACGACTTCATCGGCATCGGCAACTACCAGCAGGCCCTGGGCGACGGCGTCTTCCGTGGCGCCATCCTCAACAACTTCATCATCGTCGTGCTGTCGCTGGCGGTGCAGCTGCCGCTCGGTCTCGGCATCGCGCTGCTGCTTAACCGCCCGCTGCGCGGTCGCACGGTCCTGCGGACGCTGATCTTCGTCCCGTACGTGCTGGCCGAGGTCATCGCCGGTGTGATCTGGCTGCTCATGCTCCAGCCGCGAGGGGTCGTCGACTCCCTGCTGGCCGGGGCGGGTCTCGACTGGGCCCGTCAGGTGTGGCTGGGCGACCAGGACATCGCGCTGTACACGCTGTTCGTGGTGCTGACCTGGAAGTACGTCGGCTTCGCGATCATCCTCTTCCTGGCCGGGCTCCAGGGCGTGCCCCAGGAGCTCAACGAGGCGGCGGCGCTCGACGGCGCGAGCTGGTGGCAGATCCAGCGCAACGTCACGATCCCGCTGCTCGGCCCGACCATCCGGATCTGGGCGTTCCTGTCGATGATCGGTGCGCTGCAGCTGTTCGACATGGTGTGGATCCTGACCGGAGGCGGTCCGGGCAACGCGACGCAGACGATGGCGACCTACCTGATCCAGCAGGGCTTCGACCGGGGCCGGCTGGGCTACGGCACGGCCGCCGCCGTGATCCTGTTCGTCATCTCCCTCGCCGTGGCCCTGCTGTACCAGCGGTTCGTGCTGAGCCGCGACAACACCGAGGACTCAGCCCCGAAGAAGCGGAAGGCCGTCCGATGACCACCACCCTGGACCGCCCGACGGGCGTCCCCGCCCCCGAGGCCCCGCCGCGACGCCGTCGCCGGGCGAGCCTCAACACCGTCCTGACCTACGTGATCGCCGGCATCGTGGCCGTGGCTTCGGTCGGCCCCGTGATCTACGCGGTGCTCAACGGCTTCCGCGACAACGGCCAGATCGCCTCGGCCCCCGTGGCGCTGCCCGACCCCTGGGTCTTCGAGAAGTACGAGCTGGTGCTGACCAGCAGCGGGTTCTGGCGGCAGGTGCTCAACTCGGCGCTCGTCGCCGGCCTGACGACCGCCATCGTCGTCGTCTTCGGGGTGATGGCCGCCTACGCCCTGGCCCGCTACCGGTTCCGTGGCCGTGAGGGCGTCTACACGTTCTTCACCATCGGCCTGCTCTTCCCGCTGACGGTGGCGATCCTGCCGCTGTTCATCCTGGTCCGCAGCCTCCAGCTGATCGACAACCCGCTGGGGGTCGCGCTGTAGCAGGCCGCGTTCGCGCTGCCCGTGACCGTCGTCATCCTGCGACCGTTCCTGCGGGCCCTGCCCCAGGAGCTCGAGGACGCCGCGATGATCGACGGCTGCAGCCGGCTGGGCTTCTTCCGGCGCATCGTGCTGCCGCTGTCCGGTCCGGGCCTGGTGACCGTCGGCGTGCTCGCCTTCGTCAACTCGTGGAACGCCTACCTGCTGCCGCTGCTGATCCTGGGCAGCCCGGACAACTACACGCTGCCTCTGGGCACGGCCAACTTCTCGACCCAGTACACCTCGGACACCGCGGCGATCCTCGCCTTCGCCTCGCTCGCCATGATCCCGGCGCTCGTGTTCTTCCTGCTGGCCCAGCGCTGGATCGTCGGCGGGCTCGCGGGCGCGGTCAAGGGCTGAGCCCTGCTTCCCTGACGGCCCGCACCCTCGGGCCGTCCCTGAACGAAGGAGCACCACCATGACGGACCTGCACGCGGGCCTGAGCGGCGCCGACGCACTGGTCGCGCACGTCGGCGACGGCGGACCCGCCCTCGACCCCGGTCACGACATGACGGGCTTCTCCGACCGGGTGGTGGACCTGCTGGGGCAGATGACGCTGCCCGAGAAGCTGGCCCAGATCGTCGGGCTGTGGGTCGGTGCCGGGGACGAGGGCGAGGTCGTCGCCCCGCTGCAGGACGCCATGCTGGACGAGGCCCCCGACTTCGAGACGTTCGCCGCGAACGGTCTGGGGCACCTGACCCGCGTGTTCGGCACCAACCCGATCGAGCCCGCCGCCGGGCGCCGACGGCTGCGTGAGCTGCAGCGCTTCCTGCGCACCCAGACCCGGCTCGGGATCCCCGCCATCGCGCACGAGGAGTGCCTGACGGGCCTCGCTGCCTGGCGCGCGACCACGTTCCCGGCGCCGCTGTCGTGGGGGGCCAGCTTCGACCCGGAGCTCGTCGAGGAGATGGGCGCCGCCATCGGGGAGTCCCTGACCGCCCTCGGCGTGCACCAGGGCCTGGCCCCGGTGCTCGACGTGGTCCGCGACGCGCGCTGGGGCCGGGTCGAGGAGTGCATCGGCGAGGACCCCTACCTGGTCGGGACGGTCGGCACCGCCTACGTCCGCGGCGTGCAGAGCCAGGGCGTGGTGGCGACCCTCAAGCACTTCGTCGGCTACTCCGCCTCCCGGGCGGGCCGCAACCTGGCCCCCGTTCACGCCGGCCCCCGCGAGCTGGCCGACGTGCTGCTGCTGCCGTTCGAGATGGCCGTCCTCGACGGCGGCGCGCGCTCGGTGATGCACTCCTACACCGACGTCGACGGCGTGCCGGTCGTCTCCGACCGCCGCCTGCTGACCGAGCTGCTGCGTGAGCGGTGGGGGTTCGAGGGCACGCTGGTCGCCGACTACTTCGGCGTCGCGTTCCTGCAGAGCCTGCACGGCGTGGCCGGGGACCTCGGCCAGGCCGCCGGGCAGGCCCTGCACGCCGGTGTCGACGTCGAGCTGCCGACCGGCAACGCCTACCTGGAGCCGCTGCAGCGCGCCGTCGAGGCGGGTGAGGTCCCCGTCGGGCTCGTCGACACCGCCGTCCTGCGGGTGCTGCGCCAGAAGGAGGAGCTCGGGCTGCTCGACGCCGACTTCGCCGAGCCGACCGAGGCGGGCGACCTGGACGCCGACGTCGACCTCGACCCCGCGGCGCACCGGGCGCTGGCCGCCCGCCTGGCCGAGGAGTCCGTGGTGCTGCTGGCCAACGACGGGACGCTGCCCCTGGCCGTGCCGTCGAAGGTCGCGGTCGTCGGCCCCAACTCGGCCCGTTCCGAGGCGCTGTTCGGCTGCTACTCCTTCGCCAACCACGTGCTCGAGCACCACCCGTCGGTGCCGCTGGGGCTGTCGGCACCGACGGTGCTGGACGCCGTGCGCGCCGAGTGGCCCGGCGCCGACGTCCGCGCGGCCCGGGGCTGCGCGGTCGACGACGACGACCGCAGCGGCATCGCCGACGCCGTGGCCGCGGCGACCGGGGCCGACGTGGCCGTGGTCGTCGTCGGCGACCAGGCCGGGCTGTTCGGCCGGGGCACCGTGGGTGAGGGCTGCGACCGCGACGACCTCGAGCTGCCCGGCGTGCAGCGCGAGCTCGTCGAGGCGGTGCTGGCCACCGGCACCCCGGTGGTGCTGGTGCTGCTGACCGGTCGCCCCTACGCGGTCGACTGGGCGCTGCAGCGCTGCGCCGCCGTCGTGCAGGCCTTCTTCCCGGGCGAGGAGGGCGCGGCCGCCGTCGTCGGCGTGCTGTCCGGGCGGGTCAACCCCTCGGGCCGCCTGCCCGTCAGCCTGCCCCGCTCCGGCGGCTCGCAGCCGTACTCCTACCTGCACGCCCGCCTCGGCGGGGCCTCGTCGGTGAGCAACCTGCCCACCGCGCCGGCGCTGCCCTTCGGTCACGGCCTGAGCTACTCGACGTTCGTCTACGACGCCCTGGAGCTGGTCGGCGGGCCCGCGCGCACCGACGGCGAGGTCGTCGTCGACGTCCGGCTGCGCAACACCGGCGACCGCGACGGGGTCGAGGTCGTGCAGCTGTACGGCCACGACGTCGTGGGCTCGGTCACCCGTCCCGTGGCGCAGCTGCTCGCCTTCGCGCGGGTCGAGCTGGCCGCGCGGGAGCAGGTCTCGGTGCGCCTGACGGTGCCCACCGCGCGGCTGGGGCTCAGCGACCGGTCGATGACGCGGGTCGTGGAGCCGGGCGACGTCGAGCTGTGGGTCGGCACCTGCGAGACCCGGGCCGCCGAGACCCGGGTCACGCTCGTCGGTGGCGTGCACCGGCTCACCCTCGAGTGCCCGCGCGTGTCGCGGACCGAGGTCACGCGCGCCTGAGCGCACCTGAACCAGCTGTGGGCCGGGGTTCGGTCCGATCGCCTGCCCGGACCAGGGGACCCGGCCCACAGCTGCACCACATGCACGCGACCTGACGCCGCCACGGCGGGGCGATGAGGCCGGTGGAGCAACCCGGCCGGCGCGTTGACGCGGCCGGCGGAGTGGCGCGGCCGGTGGGGTGGCGCGGCCGGTGGAGTGGCGCGGCCGGTGGTGCGCCCGCCGTCCCGTGTCCCGTGTCCCGTGTCCCGTGTCCCGTGTCCCGTGTCCCGTGTCCCGTGTCCCGTGTCCCGTGTCCCGTGTCCCGTGTCCCGTGTCCCGTGTCGTGACCGGGACGGAGCCGCTGGACGCACTCCGGTCGATTGAAAGCGAATGCCTTGCTGATGGGGGTACACCCGGCATACCCCCATCGGTTGTGCTCTTCCCCGGCGGGCGGGGCGCCCGGCCACGGCCTGCCGGTCCGGCGACGGCCTGCCGGTCCGGCGACGGCCTGCCGGTCCGGCGACGGCCTGCCGGTCCGGCGACGGCGTGCCGGTCCGGCGACGGCGTGCCGGTCCGTGCCGGTCCGTGCCGGTCCCACGCACGACAGCGCCCCCGGTGGTCCGGACCACCGGGGGCGCTGCGTGGTGCGTGGAGCTGGTGCGTCAGCCCCGAGCACCCCCGGGCACCCGGATCGGCACCGTCGGGCCGGCGACCACGACGTCGGTCGAGGCGGTCACCTCACCGGCCGTCGCGACCACCGTGTGCCGACCGCGGTCGGCGGTCCGGGGCAGCGCCAGGTCGACCGAGGCCGTCCCGTCGGCCCCGACCGTGACGTCGGTGGTCACGACCACGACGTCACGGCGTCCCTGCAGCTGCACCGTCACCGTGCTGCCGGGCAGGTAGCCCGTCAGCTCCACGGCCATCGGCGCGCCCGCCCGGACGGTCCGGGCGGCGGTGACGACCGGGTCGGGCTCGAAGGCCGTCCCGACGAGCTGGGCGACCCCCCACCGGCTGGTGGTCTGGTAGCCCTGGCCGGTCGGGTCCGCCCACGAGCGGATCGACGTGCGGGCCCCGTTGCTGGCGTCGTTCACCTGCACGTCGAAGCCGTGGAACGTGCCGACGCCGGAGGAGTCGAGCAGGCTGATGGCCGCCTCGACCACGTACCCGCCGTCGACGACCGAGGTCTCGCTGCGCAGCCGGTTGACCTGGAAGGCCTCGTCCCCGGTGCCGAACGACACCGCGTTCTCGTAGCTGATCCGGATCTGCGTGTCGTCGTAGCGGTAGGGCCCGCTGCGCACGTTGCCGGCGTCCAGGAAGATCTCGACGGAGTCCTGGATCCACGGGTCGGAGCCCGACGCGTCGAGCACCGGGTCGGCGACCTCCGCGAGCACGTACAGCGTGGTGCCCTGCCACAGCGTGCGGACCTCGGCGGTGGCGCCGCCGGTGCCCTCGATCTGCTTGTCCGTCGTGATGACGTCCGCGGCCGCCCAGGCGGCGTCGACCTCGCCGTCGATCTCCGGGGTCACCGCCGTCTCCGGCACCTCGGTGTACGACAGCGGCTCGACGAGGGTGAGGGTGCCGAGCGCACCGGCCAGGTTCCAGCCGACCGTCTCCTCGCCGTCGGTGGCGCGCAGGTCGAACTGCACCTGGTCGCCCTCGGCCAGCCCGGCGACCGGCAGCCGCACGACGGCCGACCAGCCCCCGTCGGTCTGCGTCACCACGGCGTCGGCGTCACCGGAGCCGTCGCGAGCGACGGTCCAGCTCTGCTCGCCGACGACGAGCTCGACCGAGTCGCCGGCCTCGACGTCGGGGTCCTCGACCTCGACGTAGGCGGTCAGGTGGTCGCTCTCCCAGCGCAGCTGGAAGGCCGCGACCCCGTCGACGTCGTTCAGGGGCAGCTGCGACCACGCCAGCGCGTCGGTCGCGCCCGCGGCGACGGGGACGTCGCCGCGGAACACGAACGCCGAGCGCTGCCGCGCGGGCAGGTCGCCGTCCACGGCGCCGAAGTAGGCCGGCTTGGCCTGCAGCCCGGAGTCGAACAGCAGCGGGTCGCCGTTGGCGGCGCGCCAGCTCCGGTTGTCGGTCAGGCCCCAGACCGTGACGCTGAACAGGTCCTCGCTGTAGGCGCGGAAGGCCCGGAAGGCGTCGCGGTAGTAGTAGCCCTGCTCGACGAGCAGCGCCTCCGTGACCGGGGTGCCGGTGGTGACGTCGAGCTCGGTGACCGCCTGCAGCAGCGGCAGGTCCGCGAAGCGGGCCAGGGCCGCCTCCAGGTTGGCCACGGGCATGGCCAGGCTGACGTGGAACTGGTGCCCCACGCCGTCGATAGGCACGTCGCGGGCGAGCAGCCGCTCGACCAGGGCGCGGTATCGGCCCTGCTTGCCGGCCTGCTCGGTGTTGTAGTCGTTGATGAACAGCGTGACCGGACGGTCGCTGCCCTCGGCGGCGAACTCACCGTTGAACGCCTCGTCGGCGTAGCGGAACGACAGGTCGATGAACTCCTCGCCCAGCACGCGGTACCACTCGCTGCGTCGCAGGCCGTCGGCCTCGGCGCGGCCGTCGGAGACGACCTCGTTGACGACGTCGAACGCGGTCACCGGGTTGGTGTCGCTGCCGAACTCGCCGTAGCCGCCGCCGGTGCTGAGCGCCTCGGCGACGTCGAAGATGTGCGTGCGCATCCGGTCGCGCAGCACCTGCTTGTCGGCCTCGCTGGTGCCCAGCGGGGTGCCGTCGGCGTTCTGGAAGAACCACGCGGGGGTCTGGCTGTGCCACACCAGGACGTGGCCGTACATGTCCAGGTCGTTGGCGACGGCGTAGTCCATGAGCGTCGTCGCCTCGGCGCTGATCCGGAAGTTCCGGTCCGCGTCGTACCAGCCCTCGGGCTTCATGGCGTTCTCGGCCGAGACCTGGTTGAAGTGGCGCTGGAGCAGCTCCGACGCCGCACCCGTGGTCTCGCGGGAGTCGATCGCGACCCCGAGCGGGAAGTCCACGGTGTCCTTGACCGGCGTCAGGTCCTGGATCTCGGGGGCGACCTGGGCCGTGATGACGATGTCGTCCACGAGCAGGTCGGCGGAGCTGCCCGAGGGGTAGGCCGTCTCGAAGTAGAGGAACTTCGCGTCCGAGGCCGGCGCCTGGTAGGTCGCGGTGACCTGGGTCCAGCCGTCGGAGCGGATACCGGTGAACTGCCCGATGGTGTCGAAGGACTGGGTGCTGCCGGTGGTGCGCTGCATGGACAGCCAGACGTCGGCCGGGGGAGCGCCGGCGCCGAGCCGGACCCAGGCGCTGATCGTGTACGACGTGCCGGTGCGCAGCAGGTCGCTGACGTCGCGGCCGATGCCGTCGCCCTGCGAGGTGCGGTTGCTCACCAGCGCGGAGTAGGTGCCGGACTGCGCGACGGCGTCGGTGACCGCCACGGTGGGCGGGCCGTCACCGTCGGCGCGGGGGCCCCAGCCGTCGAGGCCGTCCTCGAAGCCGGTCTCGAGCACGACCCCGCCCGCGGGCGGCGGCGGTGTCGGCTCGGCGCCACCGCGGGGGAGGGTGAGCTGCCAGCCGGCGGCCAGGCGCTCGTCGAGCACCGTCCGGACGGCCTTGACGGTGTTGCTGCGGTCGCCGCCG
Organism: Jannaschia sp. R86511; assembly: GCF_042466345.1. Classification (NCBI taxonomy): domain Bacteria; kingdom Pseudomonadati; phylum Pseudomonadota; class Alphaproteobacteria; order Rhodobacterales; family Roseobacteraceae; genus Jannaschia; species Jannaschia sp. R86511. The sequence goes on along the minus strand of NZ_JAXHCD010000001.1, from coordinate 3,981,390 downwards.
CCGTCGTGCACGAGGACGACGGCGCCGGGGGTGAACGCGGTACGCAGGTTGGCGGTCAGGGTCGCCTCGGACAGGTCGTTGCCGTCCCAGTCGAAGATGACGTTGCCCAGGCCCAGCGGCTGCATGCCCAGGGCGACGGCCACCTCGGCGGTCACGCCCCAGCTGCCGTTGGGGGCGCGGAAGTACGGCACGGGCAGCTCGGGGTCGCCGGCCGCCTCGCGGATGATGGCCAGGTTGGCCTTGAGGTCGCTCTCGACCTGGGCCTGGCTGAACGCGCCCATGTCGGTGTAGGTGGTGCCGTGGTTGCACACGGTGTGGCCCTCGGCCACGATCCGGCGCAGCAGCTCGGCGCCACCGGGGGCGGTGACGTTCTGGCCGATGACGCAGAAGGTCGCGGTGACGTCGCGCTCGGCCAGCAGGTCGAGCAGGTCGTCGGTCTCGCCGGGGTTGGGGCCGTCGTCCACGGTCAGGGCCGCGACGTCACCGGTGCCGCGCGCGGTGCTGACCTGCGCCTGGACCGGGTCGACCGCGCCGCCGGGCACGAAGTCGGGGTCGGGGGTGGGCTCCCAGGGGCCGTCGCCCTCGCCCGCGCGCGTGATCACGATGTCGTCCACCAGGTAGTCGTAGGGGCCGGTGAGCGCACCGGTGCCCAGGTAGACGCCCATGGTCGCGGGGTCGCTGCCCGCGGGCGGGGTGAAGGTGCCGGTGACGGTGGTCCAGGCGTCGGCGGTCATCGTCGTGTTGCCGACCCAGGTGTAGGTGGGTGTGACGACGAAGCGCACCCCGGCCGAGCCGGTCGTGCCGGGGGCCAGCCGGGCCCGCATCGAGAACGTGTGCTCGGCCCCGGGCTGCAGCAGCCCCGTGGGGGTCTGGATGCCGTCGTAGTCGTTGGCCCGGTTGCTGACGCGCAGCGCCTTGTTGCCGTCGACCTCGACGACCTGCAGGCCGGGACCGCCGCTGGCGGTCCAGGGCGCGAAGCTGTCGTCGGAGAAGTCGGTGCTCACCACCACCACCGGGTCGGCGGTGCTGGTGTCGTCCTCGGCCGCGGCCGCGGGCAGCGCCGAGGCTGCTCCGCCGGCCAGGAGGAGGGCCAGCAGGCCCGCCCCCCACGGCGCACGGCGTGGGTGGTTCCGTGGCATCTGATCGCCCCTTCGCGATGGATGTGGGTGGGTGCCGGCCGCGTCGACGCGGCCGCCCGAGCCCTTTCTACCTGCGATACCGCCGTTTGTGTAGAACGTTATCGAAAACGTTGTCCAAACCGCCGGTAGTAAGCGTTTCGACGGGCGTTCGACGGGTCCGGGCCGTACCGACGAGCGACACGGCAGGCGGTCTCGGCGGCGGACCGGTGCCCTGGGCGGGCCGGGCGTCGCTGGTCGGTACGAGCCGGGCTGCTGCGCTGCGCGAACCGCCTACTCGAAGCGCGACGGGTCGCCGGAGCCCACCCGGACCACCTCGGGCGCCCCGGACGAGAAGTCGACCACCGTCGTGGGCTCGGTGACGGACTCCCCGGCGTCCACCACGGCCTCGACGACGGCGTCGAGCCGCTCCTTGATGCTCCAGCCGTCCGTCAGGACCTCCTCGCCCGGCAGCAGCAGGGTGCTGGACAGCAGCGGCTCGCCGAGCTCGCGCAGCAGTGCGGAGACGAACGGGTGGTCGGGGATGCGGACGCCGACCGTCTTCTTGCGCGGGTGGGCCAGGCGCCGCGGCACCTCCTTGGTGGCCGGGAGGATGAACGTGTACGGCCCCGGCGTGACCGCCTTGACGGCGCGGAACGCCGAGTTGTCCAGCTGCACCAGCTGGCCCAGCTGGGCGAAGTCCGCGCACACCAGCGTGAAGTGGTGCTTGTCGTCCAGGGCGCGGATGCGGCGGATCCGGTCCGGGCCGGTGCGGCTGTCCAGGTGGCAGCCGAGGGCGTACCCGGAGTCGGTGGGGTAGGCGATCAGCGCGTCGTCGCGCAGCATCGCCGCCACCTGGGCGACGCTGCGCGGCTGCGGGTCCTGCGGGTGGACGTCGACATACCTGGCCATGGCTCAGCGTAGGACGAGGCCCGGACCTAGGTCCCGCCCCGGGATGCACCCGCAGGCATACGTTCGAACCGGCCCGGGAGGTCCTCGGACCAGCGGAGAGCGGAGAGCGTCATGCGTGCGATCGTCTTCCACGGCCCCGGCCGCAAGTCCTGGGACGAGGTGCCCGACCCCGTCCTGCAGGCCGACACCGACGCGGTCGTCCGCGTCGACGCCGTCACCATCTGCGGCACCGACCTGCACATCCTCAAGGGCGACGTGCCCGCGGTCACCGACGGCCGGGTGCTGGGCCACGAGGCCGTCGGCACCGTCGAGCAGGTCGGCGCGGGGGTCAAGAACCGCAAGGTCGGCGACCGCGTCCTGGTGTCGTGCATCAGCGCGTGCAGCGCCTGCCGGTACTGCCGCGAGGCCGCCTACGGGCAGTGCCTGGGCGGTGGCGGCTGGGTCCTGGGCCACCTGATCGACGGCACCCAGGCCGAGCTGGTCCGCGTGCCGTTCGCCGACACGTCCACCCACCTCGTCCCGGACGGGGTCGCGGACGAGGAGGTGCTGATGCTGGCCGACATCCTGCCCACCGGCTACGAGGTCGGTGTGCTCAACGGCCGGGTGCGCCCCGGTGACGTCGTCGTCGTGGTCGGCGCCGGTCCGGTGGGGCTCGCGGCCGTCATGGGCGCCAAGCTGTACAGCCCCGCCCACGTCGTCGCGGTCGACCCGGCCGCCAGCCGGCGCGAGGCGGCCAAGGTGTTCGGCGCCGACGTCACCGTGGACCCGACGACCGAGGACGTGCTCGAGGTCGTCCGCGGCCTGACCGGCGGTCTGGGCGCCGACGTGACGATGGAGGCCGTGGGTCTGCCGGGGACGTTCGAGTCCGCGGTCGCGCTGGTCCGCGCGGGCGGGACGGTCGCCAACATCGGCGTGCACGGTGCCCCGGCCACGCTGCACCTGGAGGACATCTGGATCCGCAACCTCACCATCACCACGGGTCTGGTCGACACCTACGCGACCCCGACCCTGCTGCAGCTGGTCGCCACCCGGCAGCTGGACGCGCGCCGGTTCATCACGCACCGGTTCGCGATGAGCGAGTTCGAGGAGGCGTACGACGTGTTCTCGCGGGCCGCGGACACCGGCGCGCTCAAGGTGGTGCTGACCCGTTCCTGACCACAGGGACGAGCAGGTGGCGGGCGCCGGCCACCGCCACGGTCCCGCGGTGGCCGGGTGAGACCGCCGCGGGACGTGCTGGTCCCGCTCCTCGCCCCGGTGCTGGCCCTGCTGCCGGGCCCGGCCGACTACCGCGGCGTCGGCCGCTCCTGGCCGCGGGACCTGGCGGCGGGGCTGACGGTCGGGGTGGTGGCGCTGCCGCTGGCCCTGGCCTTCGGGGTGGCGACGGGCGTCGGTGCGGCCCCCGGTCTGGTCACCGCCGTGGTCGCCGGGGCCGTGGCGGCGGTCTTCGGCGGTTCGCACCTGCAGGTCTCCGGGCCGACCGGGGCGATGACCGTCGTGCTGGTCCCGCTGGTCGCCAGCCGCGGCCCCGACGTCGTCTACCCGGTGGCGGTCATGGCGGGGCTGTTCGTCGTCGTCGCGGCGCTGCTGCGGCTGGGCCGGCTGCTGGCCTTCGTGCCGTGGCCGCTCATCGAAGGGTTCACCCTCGGCATCGCCGTCGTCATCGTTGCGCAGCAGGTGCCCGCCGCCCTGGGCGTGCCCGCACCGGGGACGGACAACGCCGCCTGGGGCGCGGCGCTCGCGCTCCGGGCCGCCGCGGCCGACCCGCAGTGGGAGGTGCTGGGCCTGCTGGCCGTCACGCTGCTGCTGACGGCCCTGCTGCCCCGGCTGCACCGGGCCGTGCCCGCGAGCCTGGTTGCCGTGGTCGTGGTGACGCTGCTCGCCGAGCTGGTCGTCCCGCAGGTGGCCCGGATCGGCGCGCTGCCCTCGTCCCTGCCGTTGCCGTCGGTGCCGGACCTGACCGGTCTGCCGGACCTGGTCCTGCCCGCGCTGGTGGTGGCGTTCCTGGCCGGGCTGGAGTCGCTGCTGTCCGCGAAGGTCGCCGACGGCATGTCGGACCGCCCGCCGCACGACCCCGACCGCGAGCTGTTCGGCCAGGGGCTGGCCAACATCGCCTCGGGGTTCGCCGGCGGGCTGCCCGCGACCGGGGCCATCGCGCGGACGGCGGTCAACGCCCGCGCGGGGGCGAGCACGCGGCTGGCGGCCCTGACCCACGCGGCGGTCCTGGCGGTGGTCGTCTACGCCGGCGCGGGCCTGGTCGGACGGATCCCGCTGGTCGCGCTGGCCGGCGTGCTGGTCGTCACCGCGTACCGGATGGTCGAGCGGCGCAGCACCGTGTCGGTGCTGCGCTCCACCCGCGGGGACGCCGCGGTGCTCGTCGTGACCGCCGTGGCGACCGTGGCCCTCGACCTGGTCCTGGCCGTGGTGCTCGGTCTCGGTCTGGCGGCCCTGCTGGCCCTGGTCCACCTGTCCCGCAGCGCCCGGGCCGTGCCCGAGCCGCTGGCCGACGACGGGCTCGGCACGCAGGAGGAGCACCGGTTGCTGTCCGACCACGTGCTCACCTACCGGCTGGACGGGCCGCTGTTCTTCGCCGCGTCCTCCCGGTTCCTGGCCGAGCTGACGAGCATCAGCGACGTCCGCGTGGTCATCCTGCGTCTCGGCGCGGTCGGCGTGCTCGACGCCACCGGCGCCCGCGCCCTCGGCGAGGTCGTCGAGCAGCTGGCCGGCCGGGGGGTCACCGTTCTGCTCAAGGGCGCCAGCGCCGAGCACACCCGGCTGCTCACGGCGGTCGGGACGCTCGGCCCGGTGCTGGCCCGCGGCCACGTGTTCGCCGACCTGCCCGCGGCCGTCGCCCACGCCCGCAAGCACGTCGCACGGGAGCGGCACCGCGACGACGGCGGCACCTCACCGGCCACCGCGGGGCCCACGCTCAGCGGGTGAGGACGAACTCGTCCACGAGGCCACCCGTGTCGTCGACGGCGCGCCCGTCGAGGCGCGCGGTGGTCACGTCGAGCTCCAGGTGGTGCAGCACCGACGCGCTCACGGCGGTGAAGTCCTGCTCGCCCACCGGCCGCAGCTTGGCACCGGCGCCCGAGACCACGTGCACCACGCCACCCTGCGGGGTGGACCGCTCGTAGTCGTGGTCGTGCCCCGCCAGCACGAGCGCGACGCCGTGGGTGACGAACAGGTCCTCCCAGGCCTCGCGGACGTCGGTCGCGGACCCGTGCTCGCCGGAGGAGTAGGCGGGCCGGTGCATGGCCACGACCGTCCAGCTGCCGGCGGGGGCGGGGGCGGCCAGGGTCTCCTCGAGCCAGCGGGTCTGCTCCGGGTCGTCGACCCGCTCGGTGTCCAGGACGACCAGGCGCACCGTCCCGACCTGCTCGGCGTACCAGCCGCGGTCCCGGCCCAGCGCGGACATGATGTCCTCGGCCTCGCCGCCGGCGTGGTCGTGGTTGCCGAGCACGGGCACGAGCACGGCGCCGCCGGCGAGGGTCGTGGCGAACGGGGTGGTCACCACGTCGTCGACCGAGGCCGGGTCGCCCTCGGGGTACACCAGGTCCCCGAGCAGGACGAGGGCGTCGAAGGGCCCGGCAGCCGCTATCGCGTCGGCCGTGCGCTGCTCGTCCGGCGACCCGGTGCCGGTGTCACCCGCGACGGCGATCCGCGTGCTCGCAGCCGTCGTGTCGAGCGGGCCCGTCGATCCGGTCGTCGCCGCCGCCTCCGGGGGTGGCGCAGCGGAGGCGGCCGTCCCGTCGGGCGCCCCCGAGCAGGCCGCGGTCAGGAGCAGCAGGCCCGCCGTCAGGACCGTCAGGACCCTCCGGCGTCGGCTCACGTCCTCACGGTAGGCCCGGGCCGTCCCGCGGGAAGGCGGTGCGACCGACCCGTCACCCTCAGGCGGGCACCGGCGCCTTCTCCTCGAGCGCGCGCTGCTCGATGCCGGACCGCGTGCCCAGCGGCTTCCCGGGCAGCAGGGCGATGGCGACCAGGGCCACGACGGCCAGCGGGACCGGGGCCAGGCTGGTGGAGCGGCTCAGTGCGGAGGGGCGGGCCCGGGGTCGTCGGCAGCGTCGGGGAGGTCGGCAGCGGGGTCGTCGTCGGCAGCGGGGTCGTCGTCGGCAGCGGCGTCGGGGTCGGCGGTGCCGAGGCCGTTGAACCGGTGCAGCAGGTCGGCCAGGGCCGTCACGTCGTCCTCCGGCCAGCGCCCGAGCAGGCGGCGGAACCGTTGCCGCCGCGCCGACCGTGCGGTGTGCAACCGGGCCGCGCCCTCCTCGGTCAGCTGCAGCAGCTGGGCCCTCGCGTCCACGGGGTCGGGGGACCGGCTGAGCAGCTGCAGCCGCTCCAGCACCGCGACCTGCCGGGACACCGTGGGCTTGCCCACCCCGAAGGCGGCGGCCACGTCGGTCAGCCGCTCCCCGCCGGTCTCGGCCAGGCGCACGAGGATGCTGTACGCGCCCGGCTCGATGTCGGGGTGCACGTCGCGGGCGATCTGGGCCGAGAACGTCCGCGCCCGCCGGAGCAGGACCCCGACCTCCGCCTCGAGCCGCTCGACCGGCTGCGGGTCGGGCTCGGGGGTGGGGCGGGGCGTGGGCACGGGGGCACGCTATCGGCGCCGGCCGCACGGCTGGTCGCGCGTGCCCGCCGCAGTAGCGTCGCGGCGTGAGCGTCCTGCCGTCCGACGAGGCCTTCGTCGCCGCCCTGCCCAAGCACGAGCTGCACGTGCACCTCGAGGGCTCCATGCCCCCGGAGACGCTGCTGGTGCTGGCGCGCCGCCACGGCGAGACCGGTCTGCCCGGCACCCTGGACGGGGTCCGCGAGATGTACGAGTTCACGGACTTCGACCACTTCGTCGCGACCTACCTGCGCGTGGTCCGCACGCTGCGCGACCGCGAGGACTTCCGGCTGCTCACCCAGGGCGTGCTGGAGCGGCTGGCCGAGCAGGACGTCCGCTACGCCGAGATCACGTTCTCCCCGCTGCTCCACACCGCCCGGGGCGTCCCGGCGCAGGAGGTCTTCGCCGGCCTGGAGCAGGCCCGGACCGCGGTCGAGGCGGCGGGCGGTCCGGTCGTGCGCTGGGTGACCGACGTTTCCGGGCACCTGGGCCCCGAGGCCTCGGAGGAGACGCTCGACGTCGTGCTCCGGCTGGGCGACGGCGCGCCGCCGCCGTCGGTGGTCGGGTTCGGGCTCGGCGGGCCCGAGGTCGACCGCCGGCCGTACGCGCGGGCGTTCGCGCGGGCGCGGGAGGCCGGGCTGCGCTCGCTGCCCCACGCCGGCGAGGTCACCGGGCCCGACTCGGTCCGGGCCGCCCTGGACGACCTGGGGGCCGAGCGGATCGGTCACGGCATCGCCGTCGCCGCGGACGAGGCGCTCATGGCCGAGGTCGCCGAGCGGGGCGTCGTGCTCGAGGTCTGCCCGACGTCGAACCTGCGCACCCGCGTCGTCGGCTCCTACGACGAGCACCCGCTGCTGCGCCTGCTGCAGGCCGGCGTGGCCGTGACGGTCAACAGCGACGACCCGCCCATGTTCGGCACCACCCTGACCGCGGAGTACCTCCTCGCGCTGCAGCGGCTCGGGCTGACGCGCTCGCAGCTGCTCGGGTGCGCCCGCACCGCTGCCACCGCCGGGTCCGCGCCGCCGGCCGTGGTCGCACGGACGCTCGCCGACCTGGACCGGGCCGCGGCCGGGGCTGAAGGCTGAGCCCGGCCGGTCGGCGGTCTCTCCGCGATCTGCGCGACCCCCGGTGAGCCGGCGGCCGTACTCTCTGCTGGTGGACAGCGGGCCCCGCGGGGCGGCAGCAGCACCTGACGGCACGTCACCGACCGGGGGACGCTGATGCCGGGCGGTCTCGCGGCCCTGCTCGACGACATCGCCGTGCTGGCCAAGCTGGCCGCGGCCTCGGTCGACGACGTGGGTGCGGCGGCCGGGCGGGCCAGCGCCAAGGCCGCGGGCGTGGTGATCGACGACGCCGCCGTGACACCGCGCTACGTGCACGGCTTCACCCCCAACCGCGAGCTGCCGATCGTGCGGAAGATCGCCGTCGGCTCGCTGCGCAACAAGCTGCTCTTCATCCTCCCGGCGGCCCTGGTGCTGAGCCAGTTCGTGCCCTGGTTGCTGACGCCGATCCTCATGGTGGGTGGGACCTACCTCGCCTTCGAGGGGGCGGAGAAGGTCTACGAGGTGCTCACCGGGCACGCCAAGAAGAAGAAGGAGACGGCTCTGCCCGCCGGCGCCCAGGGGGAGGAGCAGGAGCGGAGCATGGTGCGCGGCGCCGTCCGCACCGACTTCATCCTGTCGGCGGAGATCATGGTGATCGCCCTCAACGAGGTCGCCGACGAACCGCTGGTGTCCCGCGCGGTCATCCTGCTGGTCGTCGCCGTCGGCATCACCGTGCTGGTCTACGGCGTCGTCGCGCTCATCGTGAAGATGGACGACATCGGGCTGCGCCTGGCGACGACCCGCAACGGGGCGGTGGCCACGACCGGCCGGGGGTTGGTCAAGGCCATGCCCAAGGTCCTGTCGGTGCTGTCGAGCGTCGGCATCGTCGCGATGCTGTGGGTCGGCGGGCACATCCTGCTGGTCGGCGCGGACGAGCTCGGCTGGCACCTGCCCTACGACCTGGTGCACGACGTCGAGGTGTTCGTCGGCGCGGTCCCCGGGGTCGGCGGCGCGCTGTCCTGGCTGGCCGGCACCCTGGTCTCGGCGCTGATCGGCCTCGTGGTCGGCGCGGTCGTCGTCACGCTCATGCACCTGCGTTCGGGTCGCAAGCAGGCCGAGCACGTCTGACCGGGGCGGCCCCGCACCCCCGGTCCGAGCGACCCGTCGTGGCCGGCGATGGGCCATCCGGTCAGGAACCCGGCGGGTCCGCCTCCTGAGTCGGCCGCGCCCCCCACACTCGGTGCGGGCCGGTGGGGCGGGGCCCGGGGGCGACGGGGGAGCAGCTGACGATGGACCGCACCACGGGTTCGGGGACGAGCGCGGGCACCGGCGACGGCGCGGCGCTCCTTAGCGCGGTCCAGGCGGACCTCCGCGCGGCGGAGGCGCACCTGCAGGACATCGACGGTGCCCTGCTCCGTCTCGACGAGCACCGGGCGCGAGCGATCGCCGACCGGGACCTCACCCGGAAGCGGGTCGCCGCCGCCCGCGCCGAGCTCGGCCGCCTCGAGGCACTGGGTGCCGGCGTCGGCGTCCCCCCGGTCCCCGCAGCCGCCTCTCCCGCCGCGGGACCCGCCTCCGCCGCAACACCCGCCGCGGCCGCGGCGTCGGTCGTCGGAAGGCCGATCAGCGGCGCTCCGCCCGGTCCGCCGGCCCGTCGCCACGTGCCGGCGGCGGTCCTCCTCCTGGGGGTCGGCGCGGTCCTGCTGCTGTCCGCCGCCGCGGTCTTCGTCGCCCTCAGCTGGGGCGGGCTCGGCGTCGCCCAGCAGGCGGGCCTCCTGGCGGGCGCCACCGCCGCCTCCGCCGTCGCGTGCGTGCTGCTGCGACGGGCCCGGCTGCGCCAGGGCGCCGAGACGTTCGCAGCGGTGACCGCGGGGCTCCTGCTGCTCGACCTGGTCGGGGCGCGGGCGTTCGACCTGGCCGGCCTGGGCGCGGTGCCCGCCGACGTGTGGACCCTGCTGACGGCCGTGGTCCTCGCGGGTGCCGGCACCTGCGTCAGCGTCGTCACCTGGACCCCGCCGCCGCCGGACGACCCACCCGTGGCTCCACGCACGGGCCGCCCACCCCTGCTCGCCGCAGCGGTCGTCGCCGTCGCCGCGGTCCCGGTCGCCCTCGTCGCCCTGGTCGTCGTCGTCTCCGGCGTCGCCGAGCAGGTGCAGGGCCTCGCGGGCGGGACGGCACTGCTGGTCGGCGTCCTGGACGGTCTCCTGGTGGCGGGGCTCGCCGGGAGCCTGCTCGGCCTCGCCCTGCGAACGACGGGGCCGGCCGCGCTGGTGCGAGCCACCGCCCGAACCGGTGGCCTGGCCCTCCTCGCGGCTCTTGCGCTCGTGGGGCTCGTCACGGCGGCGGTGCTGCCCTGGTGGTGGCCGTCGGCCGGGGCCGGTGACGCAGACGTCCTCGCCGTCGTGGCCCGGTTGCTCGCCCTGACCGTCGTCGCCGTCGTCCTCGCCGTGGTGCCGCTGGTGCTGGGCCGGCCCTGGGGGCGAGCCTCCGCGGGCGCCACCGCGGCCGCCGTGACGACCGGGCTGCTCGTCGCCGTCGCCGCGCTGGCCGGCCTCACGCGGGACGTCGGCCTGACGACGGCCACGGCGGTGCTGCTCGTCGTCGTGCTCGCCGTGCCCGGGGTGGGCGCGACGTGGCTGCGTCGGGGGGTGGCGGTCGTCGTGCTGGGGCTCGGCGTCGTCGGCGCGCTCCTGCTGCTCGGCGCCCTGGTGCTCGCGCTGCTCGCTCCCGTGGACGGCTTGGCGACGGCCGCCTGGTCGCTCGAGCAGTGGCTCGAGACGTCCCGGACCGCCGCGACGGGCGCCGCGACCGTAGTGCTCGCGGTCCTCGGCGCCGCCGGGCTCGGGACCCGGGCGGCGCGCCGCCGGTCCGGCGGGTCCGCAGCCGCAGCCGCGGGCGACGTGCGGCCCCTGCGGCCGGCCGGTCGGTGGACGGAGGTCGCCGCGGTCGTGGCGGTCGCCGCGGCGAGCGTCACCTGGTGGGGCTGGCTCGCCACCGACGACGGCGCCGCTCGGTGGGCGGGCGCGGCCGTGCTCGCGGTCCTGCTCGTCACCGCGGTCTCCGTTGCGACGACCCGTGGTCGGCTGCGCACCTACCGGTGGCGGCTCGGCCCGCTGCGGCGCGACCCGCTGCTCGGCGTCGTCGTCGCCTGGGCGGTGCACTCCCTGCTGGCCACCCTCGCCGCGGAGGACGCCGGTCGCGGCGACGGGCTCGTCGCCGCGGGCGTGCTGCTCCTGGCCGGGACCGGCACGCTGCTCGTCGCGGTCGTCGGTACCCGGGGCGGGGCGCTGCGTCCGCCGGTGCGCCGGCCGGGCCGGGAGGTCGTCGTGGTCGCTCGCGACGTCACCGTGACGACCGGCGTCGCGCTGCTCGCGGTCGCGGCCGCCCTGACCGCCCACGCGCGACCGGTGCTGCACGGACCCCTCGCGGACGGCGTCGTCGCGGCGCTGGTCGTCACCGCCGTCGCGGCGGGGCTGCTGCTGCGCCTGCCTGCGTGGCCGGGCGCCCGCACGGGCGCGGCCGGTCTCGGCGCGGCCACGGTGGCCCTGGCGCTGGGCGGCACCGTCCTGGGTGTCAAGAGCGCCACGCTGCCCCCGCTGGTCCCCGGGAGCGCCGACCTGCTGCAGCGGGACGGCCTGGTCTGGCTGGTCGGTGCGCTCGCGGTCGCGGTGCAGGCGGTCGCGGTCACCGCGCCACGGCACGGCGTCGTCCCGGTCCGGACGCCCACCCTGCGCCACCTCCTGCTGCCCGGCCCGCTGCTGGTCGTCGGCGTCGCCGCCCTCTGGTCGGGCTGGCCGCTGGTGCGACGGCTGCCCCTGGACGTCGAGGCGCTGCCCGCGACGGTGGTCCTCCTCGTCCTTGCCGGCTACGTCGCCGTCGCGGTGCGGGTCGACCCGACCGGCCCGTGGGCGCCACGCCCGCCGGTGCGCGCGCTCGGGCGGGACCTCCTTGTCCCGCTCCTGCTAGGCCTGGCCGGCGCGACACTGGTCGCGGCCGCCCGGCCCCTGCTGGACCCGGACGTCGTGGCCGGGCACCTGCTCGCGTGGGCGGGCCTGCCGGCCTCGGTCGTGCTGGCCACCTCGGTGGCCCTGCGCCGTGCGGACCCCGCCCTGGTCGCCGGTGCGCGCTGGGCGCGCGACGTGGCCCGGCCGCTCGCCGTCGCCGCGACCCTGCTGCTCCTGCTGTCCTCCGCGCGCCCGACGACGGGGCTGCCCGCGGAGGTCGAGACGCTCCTCGTCGCTGCCGTCGGCCTGCTCGTGCACCTGGTCCGCGAAGCCCTGCGCAGCGCCGTCCTGCGCGCCGACGGGGGCCCCGGCCGCGCGGCCGCCGCTCCCGGTGGGGCGGGGGGTTCCGTCGGTGCGGGGGGCCGGCCGACGGTGCGCGACGCCATTGCCGTCCTCACCACCACCGGGCTCGGCGCCCTCGGCGTGCTGGCGGCCCTCGCGGGGGAGCGACCGCTGTGGGTCGCCGGGCTCACCTGGTGGCTGCTCGGGGTGTCCGCGCTCGCCGTGGTCGTCCTCTCGCCCGGTCAGCTCGCCGGGCCCAGGCCGGTGCCGCCCGAGGCCCGGGCCTGGTGGGCGATGCGCGTCGGTGCGGCCGCGTCGGTGGTCGGCTGGCTGCTGGCCGCCGTCGACCTGGACTGGCCGCCGGACCGACTCACGGTCCCCGTCGGTCTGGTGCTGGCCGGGTTCGGGCTCGCGGCGCTGCGCGCCACGACCTCGCGTCCCGGTGCCCCGGGCACGGTCCGGCTCCTCGGGCCCGGCCTTGCGCTTGCCGCGGTGCCCAGCGCCGTCCTCGCCGTGGTCGACCCGGTCGCGCCCCGCCCGCTCGTCGTCGCGGTCGCCGGGTCGCTGCTGGTGGCGCTCGGGGCGTGGCGACGCTGGCGGGCCCCGCTGCTCGTCGGTGCCCTGGTCGTGGTCCCGGTGGCGGTGGTGCAGGCGCTGCCGTTCGTCGTGTCCGTCCCGCAGTGGGTGTACCTGGCCGCGGCGGGCGTGCTCGCCCTGGCCGTCGGCATCACCTTCGAGCGGGCGAGGCAGCAGGCGCAGGAGGCCGGCCGACGCTGGCGCGAGCTGCGCTGAGGCCGGTCGCTGCGGTCGGGTGGGCGCGCGGGACCCGGGCGACCCGTCACAACAACCGCACGCCGGGAGTCGTTGCGCCCGCCTCGCCGGGCGCTCCGCCACCACAACCGCACATCGAGCGGGGCCGTGGCGGAGGGACGGTGCCGACCCGGTCGCGCGACGGGCCGTGCGGCCTCCGCGGAGCCTCGCGCGACGGCATCTGACGGGGTCTCATGCAGGCATCTCTCACCCACCCCCGTGCCACCCACGGGGTGTGCCCCCGGCCTGCAGAGACGTTTCCGCAGGTCAGGGGCACTTTCCGGGGGTGAGTGACGGGACTTGAACCTCGGCCTCTTGTGCCTTTCACCTGCGGTTTTGTGTTGTGGGCAGCGTACCCGGTCAGTCGGGCACAGCGCTCTGACGTGCAAGAACGTCGTGCTCAGTCACAGTGCCCCCTCGTTGCCCCCTCGCTGACGGCCTCGACGAGTGCCCTCCGCCGTCACGTAGCGAGCTGCTCGAGGGGCTCGACGCCCCGCGGCTACGCCTCCCCGTCACGGCGATCACCACCACGAGCGAACCGGTGACGGTGCCCGACGAGGACGTGGCCCTCATCGGTGGTGCGCCGGCAGGTGCTCGCGGCGTCCGACTGGTCCCAGGTCGGACGCCCCGAGGACCGGCAGAGGCCTTGCGATTCGGGAGATGGCTACGGGGCGGCGGAAAGTCACGTGCCCGCCATGAGCACGCCCGTGCCGAGCAGCGCGTAGATGACGGCGGCGGCGGCGATGCGGTAGGCCACGAAGGGCGTGAACGTGTGGGTGCTGAGGTAGCGCAGCAGCCAGGCGATGACGGCGTAGCCGACCACGCCGGCGATGGCGGTCGCGACCAGGGTGGGTCCCCACGCGAACGTGGGGTCCGCGGCCGACCCTGCGTCGCCCAGGCTCTTGACGACCTGCAGACCGCCGGAGGCCAGCACTGCGGGGATGGCCAGGAGGAAGGAGTACCTCGCCGCGGACTCACGGGTGTAGCCCAGGAACAGCCCTGCCGCGATCGTGCCGCCGGACCGGGACACCCCGGGGACCAGCGCCAGGGCCTGCGCGAGGCCGAAGATGATCCCGTGACGCCAGGTCAGGTCCTCCAGGGACCGCACCGTGCGGGCCCGACGGTCGGCCAGGTGCAGGACCACCGCGAAGACCCACAGCATGGTGGCCGTCACCCACAGGCTGCGCACGGCCGGGCCCTCGATGGTGTCCTGCAGCGCGAAGCCCAGGAGGCCGATCGGCAGCGAGCCGACGATCACCAGCCACCCGATCCGCGCGTCGGGATGAGAGTGGGGGACCTTGCCCCGCATCGCGAGCAACCACGCACCCGCGATGCGGACGATGTCCCGGCGGAAGTACACGACGACGGCGGCCTCGGTCCCGAGCTGGGTGATGGCCGTGAACGCGGCGCCCGGGTCAGCATTGCCGAGCAGCTGCCCGACCACGCTGACGTGCGCGCTGGAGGAGACCGGGAGGAACTCGGTGAGACCTTGGACCAGGCCGAGGACGACCGCCGTCAACCAGCTCACGAGGGCGAGACGGCCGCTCGGCGGCGGCGGTAGGCGCGCCGACCGAGCCCGGCAACGGCGACGAGGACGAGGACGAGGACCAAGGCGTTGCTCACCGAGCTCGCCCACCGCCCCACGACGTCCCACTGCGTGGCGAAGGTGTACCCAGCCCCCACGAGGACGCAGTTCCACAGCCCGCTGCCCACAGCCGTGTAGAGGGTGAACGTGCTCAGCGGCATCCGCTGCGCGCCTGCGGGCAGCGAGACCAGGCTCCGCACGCCGGGGACGAGCCTGCCGAAGAAGACTGAGCCCCTCCCGTGGCGGTGGAACCAGGCCGAGGCGCGGTCCAGGTCCTCACGATCGAGCAGGGGTAGGCGGGAGAGCAGGGAGATGGAGCGCTCGAGGCCGAGGACGGCGCCCAGGGCGTAGAAGGTCAGAGCCCCCAGCACCGAACCGATCGTCGAGGCCAGCAGCACCCAGACCAGCGACAGACGTCCCTGCTGGGCGAGGAACCCTGCCAGGGGCAGGATGAGCTCGCTGGGCACCGGGGGGATCACCGTCTCCACGAAGGTGAGCACACCGACACCCGGCTCCCCCATCGAGGCGATGAGGTCCGCGAAGAACCCGGTGATGCCCGTGAGGTCGCCGGCGGCGGTGCTGGTGCCGACCCCGGCGGTCGCGCTCATCGCAGCATCCCGACCGGCACCGTGGCATCTGAGGATGCAGGGAGACCCGATGACGGCCAGGAGGGGCAAGGGCCCATGACGTGCCTTTCGAGGAGGAGGGCGGCTCGCCGGACGAGGCGGCGCCGTACCGACACCATCGGGCAACCAGCCTGAGAGGTTGATGAGGACGGCCTGATCCCCTCACCGCCGGCGTGGCGTCGTGCCTCGCCCTCGCCGGGCCCGCCGTCGTCCTACCTCGCCGCTCGCCCGGGCCGACTCGAGGTCTCCGGCAGGTCGACACACACAGAGGCGCCACCGGGCGGTTGCCCGGTGGCGCCCCAGCTCAGCTACGACCCGGTCACGGGGCGGGCGTCACCGCCTCCTGGTCGTCGTCGGTCTCGGTGTCGTCGGTCTCGTTCTCGGACCCGCCGTCCTCGGTCTCCTGGGTCAGGACGCTGCCGTCGCCGGCGTCGATGGCGACCTCGACGAGCGTGCCGTCGGCCTGGGTGACCTCGACCTCGTAGACGACGTAGCCGTCCTGGTTCTCCAGGGACGCGGTGCCTGCCGTGCCCGGGACCGCGGCGATTGCGGCCGCCTCGGCCTCGGACTGGCTCACGGTGGCCAGCTTCGCGAGCTCCGCCGCCTCGGCCTCCTCGGCCGCGGCTTCGGTCGCGTCGTCCTCCTCGCCGGACTCACCGGTCTCGTCCTCGGCGCCACCCGGCGCCTGCACCGAGCCCACGACCGAGGCCTCCTCGGTCTCGGCACCCTCGGCACCCTCGGCACCCTCGGCACCCTCGGCACCCTCGGCACCCTCGGCACCCTCGGCACCCTCGGCACCCTCGGCCGCGCTGCTCGTCGTGACGGTGACCGTGCCCGCGTCGGGCGTGGCGCTGTCGGAGGACGCAGCCGCGACGGTGGCGCCGCCGGCCACGACGACCGCGGCGACCGCTCCTGCGGCGGCCAGGCGGCTCTTGTGGATCCGGTTCATGATCGTGCCTCTCTGCTGTCGGGCGGCGAGCCGGTCGGCCTGCCGTTCCCGAAGACTCCGCCCACCCGCCTGTGACAACCCTGAGCCTCCCTGAGGGCCCTCACAGGTTCGCCCCACGCCGGGGCCGGCTCTCAGCCCCTGCACAGGGGCCGACCAAGACAGTGGTGGCGGTTCCCGCCCGGGAGCCGCTCATCGAGCACCCGGTCCGTCCGGGTGTTCGCGACAGAGGAGGTGGCGGCGATGGCCGTCCTGGTGGTCCTGGGGTTCGTGCTCCTGCTGGTGGAGGTCGTCCTGATCGCGCGGGTGGTGGTGGACGTCTCGGTGCTGCTCGCCGGCCCGGCGGTCCACGGCTCGCTGCGCGCCCGAGCCGGTGGAGCTGTGGTCGCGCTCACGGAGCCGGTCCTGGCGCCGGTGCGGCGGGTGGTCCCGCCGGTGCGGGTCGGTCCGGTGAGCCTGGACCTGGCGTTCACCGTGGTGTTCGTCGCGGTCCTGCTGGCGAGAGGGCTGCTGCTGGCCGTGGCCGGGGTGTGAGCCCGGTCCAGGGCGAGGGCCAGGGCCATGCTCAGGGCCGGGACCGGGGTCGGAGCCGGGGTTCAGGCCTGGGCTCGCGGCACGATGGGCGGGTGTCGGACAGGGTGGTACCCGTGACAGACGCCCGCACCGAGCCTCCCGTGAGCCGTCGCCCGGTCCGCGCCCCGGTCCGCTGGGCGCGGGGGGTGCGGGCCCGTACCGCGATCTCGGCGACCGTGGTCGTGGCCGTCACCCTGCTCCTGGCCGCCGCCGCGCTGGTGGTCCTGCAGCGCCAGCAGCTGGTTCAGGCCGTCACCCTGCTCGCCCGGCAGCAGGGTGAGGCGGTGGCCCAGCAGATCCGCGACGGCGGCGTGGGTACGGTCGACCTCGCCGCCGTCGGGGGGGCCAGCCGTGAGCAGACCCTGGTTCAGGTCGTGACGCCTGACGGGCTGGTCGTTGCGGCCAGCTCCGACGTCGAGGGGGAACAGCCCGTCTCGTCGGCCACCACGGGAGCCGGGCAGGTGGACGTCCGGTCTGTGCCGGAGCTGCCGATCGGGGAGGACGACCCGTTCGTCGTCGTCGTCACCGGGGTCGCGACGCCTGACGGTGTCGTCCGTGTCATCACCGCGCAGAGCCTGGAGTCCGTGCAGCGCAGCACCGCGGTGACGCTCACCCTCGTCGGGGTGGGGTACCCGCTGCTGCTGCTGGCGGTCGGGGTTACGTCCTATGTCTTCGCCGGCCGTGCCCTGGCCCCTGTGGAGGCGATCCGCCGTCGGGTGGGTGAGGTCACCGCGCAGGATCTGTCGGCCCGGGTCCCGGTCCCGGCGACGGGAGACGAGATTGCCAGGCTCGCCGAGACGATGAACGTGATGCTGGGTCGGCTGCAGGGTTCCGCCGCCGCGCAGAGCCGGTTCGTCGCGGACGCCTCCCACGAGCTGCGTAGCCCGCTGGCGACGATCCGTGCGGCCGCGGAGGTGTCTGGCTCGCACCCGGAGGCAATGGACTGGCCGGCGGCCGCGTCGACGGTGCTGGCCGAGACCGACCGGCTGGAGCGGCTGGTGTCCGACCTGCTCCTGCTGGCCCGGTCCGACGAGGAGGGGCTGGTGATGCGGGCCGAGGACGTCGACCTCGACGACGTCGTCGTCGCCGAGGCCGCCCGCGTGCGGCAGGCCGGGGTGGCCGAGGTCGTGGTCGACGTCCGCTCGGTCCGGGTGCGCGGCGACGCGCAGCACCTGGTGCGAGCGGTCCGCAACCTCACCGACAACGCCGCCAGGTACTCCAGGTCGACCGTCACGCTCAGGCTTCGCGCCCAGGACGCCACGGCACAGCTGGAGGTCCTCGACGACGGGCCGGGCATCGTCGAGGCCGAGCGGGAGCGGGTGTTCGAGCGGTTCGTGCGCCTGGACACCAGCCGGGAACGAGGGACCGGCGGCACGGGCCTCGGCCTGGCCATCACACGGCAGGTCGCCCGTGCTCACGGAGGGGACGTGGAGGTGACTGCACCCACCGGGAGCGGTGTCCGGTCAGGGGCACGGTTCGTCCTGACCCTGCCGCTGCCGGCGGCCGCCAGCTGGAGGGGATGAGCCGACGCTCGGGACCCGCCACCCTCCTGAGGGCCGGGGCTCAGCCGTCGTCGGCGACGAGGCGATACCCCATGCCCCGGACGGTCTGGATCGACTGCCGGCCGAACGGGGCGTCGATCTTGCGCCGCAGGTAGCCGATGTAGACCTCCACCACGTTCGGGTCGCCGTCGTAGTTGACGTCCCACACCGACGCGAGGATCTCGGTCTTGCTGACGACGTCGCCGTGGTGACGCACCAGGTGCAGCAGCAGCCCGTACTCGCGCGGTGTCAGGGGCACCTCCTTGCCGGCCCGACGCACCTGCCGGCGGCTGGGGTCCAGCTCGAGGTCACCGACCACCAGGACCACCGGGCGCTCCGGCGCGCCCCGTCGGACCAGGGCGCGCAACCTGGCCACCAGGATGACGAAGGAGAACGGCTTGGTGAGGTAGTCATCGGCACCCAGGTCGAACGCGTCTGCCTGGTCGTACTCACCGTCCTTCGCGGTCAGCATCAGGATCGGCGTCCAGACCCCCCGGGCGCGTAGCTGCTCCACGACCTTGTAGCCGTTCAGGCTCGGCAGCATGATGTCCAGGACGATCACGTCGTAGGCGTTCTCCGTGGCCGACCACAAGCCGTCCTCACCGTCGGAGACGACCTCGACGTTGAAACCCTCGGCGCTGAGACCCCGCCTTCCGGTCTCGGCCAACCTCACCTCGTCCTCGACCAGCAGCACGCGCATGCCTCTTCCTCCCCTCGACGGTGTTCCTGGCCCGCAGGTGTCAGACGTCGGCCGGTGGACGGTGGACGCCTTCACCGGGTGATGGTGAAGGTGTCGACCAGCCGTCCGGACTGGTCGACCGCCCGACCCTCGAGCCGGTCGTCGAACACGAGGAGGTCGACGTAGTGCAGCGTGGAGGCGCTGACCGCGGTGAAGTCCTCACGGCCGGCGGGACGTAGCTTCGCCCCGGCGCCGGAGACCACGTACGTCACCCCGTCCTGGGGCAAGGACCGCTGGTAGTCGTGGTCGTGGCCGGCGAGCACCAGCGGCACGTCGTGGTCGGCGAACAGCGGCGCCCACGCCGCCCGTACGGCCATGTCCGAGCCGTGTTGGCCCGCTGAATAGGCGGGGTGGTGCATCGCGGCGAGCGTCCACGTCCCGGATGGCTGCGGCGCGGCCAGCGCATCCCGTAGCCACCGGGTCTGGTCCGGGTCGTCCACCCGGCTGGAGTCCAGGACCAGGATCCTCACGGGGCCGACCTGCGCCTCGTACCAGGGCGCGTCGCGGCCCAGTGCCGTCATGATCTGCCCCTGCTCCCCGCTCTGGTAGTCGTGGTTGCCTAGCACCGGCACCAGCTCGGCGCCCTGCCGCAGGACCGGTGCGAAGGGATCGAGCACCACGTCCTTCACGAGGGCGGAGTCCCCGTCCGGGTAGACGAGGTCCCCGAGCAGGACCAGGGCGTCGTAGGGGTCCGCCTGGCTCTGCGCAGCCATGCTCTCGGCCGTGAGCGCCTCGGCCGGCTCGCCGGTGCCGGTGTCACCGGCGACAGCGATCCTGACCACCGGGTCATCGAGGACTGCCGGCACGGCCTCTCCCGAGGAGACCGAGGGCCGCTCGGCCCTCCCCAGTGCTGCCGGCAGCGGTGAGCCCGGCGCCACGGTCGCGACGACACCCGCGAGTGCAACGGCTGCTGCGGCAGCGAGACCGAGCAGGACGGTGCGTGGTCGAGGCGTCATGCGCCCATCCTCCTCCCGTCCACCTGTGGCGATCCTGAGAGCCCTGTCGGCGCCACCAGGTCGGCACGCCGGAGACGTCGGCGGCCTCGGGGCTTGCTCCCGTGGTGGCTGCCCCGCGAGACGATGTCCCCCAGGGAGACCCGGGTGGGCCTCGAGGCCGTGGAACCGGTGGTGCCCGCGCCGTCACAGGGTGAGGACGGGCGGTGCGTCCTGGGTCGTGACCTCTCCGCGGTCGAGGGTGAGCAACGCTCCGCTCGCTGTGCGCACCGTCGCGTGCAGACCGGGCACCGGTCGGAGGACTCTCAGGCCCGCGCGGCCCTGCTCCGCCAGGACGCCGGCGTAGACCGCGGACCACCTCAGGTCCGGCCCCGCGACCGTCACCGACGTGCCCTGGTCGTTTCCCAGGCCAGGACGGACCACCGCTCCTCCGTCGAGCAGGTCCACCTGGACGGGGACGAGGTCCTCGGGCGTGGCGGTCCGCCGTCGTCGCCCCGTGCCGGGGAGCTCGATCGTGAACGGTGTCGAGCCCGCCGGCGCCCGTACCCCCACGACGGGACCGGCGCGCAGCACGAGACCGAGACCGGTGTCGTCGTGGACCTTCGCGACGACACGGTCGACAGCCCACGCGAGCCCCAGGAGTCCCGGGTCGAGATGTCGTCGACCTGCGCCGTCGGCGGAGAGGTCGATGGTGTCGAACGCGTCGAAGAGGCCGTCGGTCTGCTGGTAGGCGTCGCAGCAGAACTCCAGGACGTCCATCGCCATGCCGTGGCAACCGGCCATGTCCAGTCGTCGTCGGGCCACCTGGGACAGCTCACCGCGCCCGGCACCGAAGGTCTGCTCGATCTCGGCGCGCAGGGCCTCGGCGGATCGGAGGGAGCGGGCGACGTCGGCGTGCAGGTCCGCACGGGCGGACCTGCGGTGCGGGAGGTCCTGGGGCAGGCGCCAGGTCAGGACCGACCGGTGGCCCAGGAGCAGCAGGGTCACCCGTGCCGGGCAGACGTCGTCCGCTGCGGGCCCTCTGTCGTCCTCGTCCCCCTCGACCACCCCAGGCAGGCGGCCCGAGGGGGTCACCGCTCCGTGCTCGCCGGGTGGGCGTCGTCCTCGACCATGTACCCCACGCCGCGCACGGTGACCAGCGAGCGGCGGGAGAACGGCCGGTCGAGCTTGTCGCGCAGGTACCCGACGTAGACGTCGACCACGTTGGACGTGCCGTCGAAGGCGAAGTCCCAGACGTGCTCGATGAGGTGCGTGCGGGTGAGGGCCTGGCCCGGGCGTCGCATCAGCTCCTGCAGCAGGGCGAACTCCTTGGGAGACATGGGGACGACCTGGCCGGACCGGGTGACACGGTGCGTGGCGGGGTCCAGCATCAGGTCGCCGACCTGCAGCACGACGGGTCGCTCGGCCGGTGTGCGCCGGGTCAGTGCCCGCAGGCGGGCCGTGAGCTCGCTCATGGAGAAGGGCTTGCTCAGGTAGTCGTCCGCGCCCGCGTCGAGGCCCTCGACGCGGTCGTCGACGCCGTCGCGGGCGGTGAGCATGAGCACCGGTGTCCAGCACTCCTCGGCGCGCAGCGATCTCACCACGGCGAACCCGTCGGGGGCGGGGATCATCACGTCCAGCAGGATCGCGTCGTAGCCGTTCTCCCGGGCCGACCAGAGGGCCTCCTCCCCGTCGGCGGCGAGGTCGACCGCGTAGCCCTCCTTCTGCAGTGCCCGGAGCAGGAGGTCGGACAGCCCGGCATCGTCCTCGACGACCAGCAGCCGCATGGACGTCACAGTAGCCACCGCTGCCCGCCCGGTGACCCGTAGCGGCTCGATCTGCGGCTGCTCGTCCGGACTCCTTCGACCCCACAGTCGTGTCGCGGGCGCTGCGGTGGTCGGGGGGGCAGCTGTTGTGATCATGGGCCGACTCTGCGCCGGTCGGGATGAGGGGACGATGAGAGGCGCCGGGTCGTGCCGGGGACGGGACCTACCGGGTCGCACGGCGACGTTTTCACGTCGTCCTCATCTGCGGGAGCGCACGATGCATCGAGCCCAGCGACCACAGGATCGATCGCGAGGAGGAACGACCATGTCCCTGAACAGCATGTCCTCGAGCAGCACCGACGGTTCCGTCCCTCACGAGGTGCCCCGGACCAAGTACGAGGGCCTCGGCGGACCCAGCGACATCACCTCGTCGGCCGCGGACGCCGACCTGCGTCTGGAGCATGTCGACGTCGACCTGAGGGCGACCAGTGTGGGCGCTCGACGTCGGAGGGTCGGTCCTCGCCGGAGGGGTCGCCTCGTGGGACCGGCGCGGCGTCGGTGACCGTGACGACCCGCGGCGGTCCGCACCACCCGCACCCGCATCTCCCTGCTTGCCTGTGGCCTTCGCCGGGGTCTCGGTGGCGGTGACAACACCCGCGCGTGGGCTGGGGGCGGCGGCCGGGCGGCTGTGGCTCCTGCTGGCGCGGCCGGTGTGGTGGTTGGACCGGCAGCAGCAGCGGTCGCGCTGGACGGCCGTGCCGGCCGCGGTCCTGGTCCGCTACCGCGACGCCGACGCGGGGAACTGGGCGAGCCTCCTGGCCTACTACGCGTTCCTGTCCCTCCTGCCGGCGCTGCTGCTGCTGGTGACCTCACTGGGGTACCTGCTGCAGGGCGACGCCCGGCTGCAGCAACTCATCCTCGACACGGCCGTGTCGGAAGTCCCGGTCATCGGTCAGCAGCTGGCCACCGACGTCACCTCGCTGAGAGGCAGCCCCGGCGCGGTCGTGATCGGCCTCGTCGTGGCCGCGTACGGCGCGAGCGGGGTCCTGCGCACCGCCCACGCGGCCCTGGACACGGTCGCGGGAGTCCCGGGCCAGGACCGTGCCAGCTGGTTGGGACAGCACGGCCGGGCGGCCGTGGTGGGGCTGCTGATCCTCGTGTGCCTGCTCCTGGCCGCCGTCACCGGCGCGGCCGCCGCGACGGTCAGCATCCCGCTGGCCGGGCAGCTCGTCTCGCTGCTGGTCGCGCTGCTGCTGGCCGTCGCGCTGCTGATGGCGGCACTGCGCCTGCTGACCAGCCGGACGGCCACGGTCAGGGCCACGCTCCCCGGGGCGGTGGTGGGTGGGGTGGGCTTCACCGCGCTGCACGTCCTCGGCGGCCTCTACCTGGACCGGGTGGTGCGGGAGGCGACGCTGACGTACGGGACGTTCGCCACGGTCATCGGGCTGCTGGCCTGGCTGTACCTGCTGGCCCGGGTGTTCGTCACCGCGGCCGCCCTGAACGCCGTGCTCGCCGACCGCTCCTGGCCCGTGCCTGTCGTCCTCAGAACGGGATGACGGTCGGTAGAACCGATCGGTCCCGGCCCGTGCCGGTCAACAGGCCCAGCCCGGGGCAGTGCGCCGCCTGGTCCTCATGCCCCTCTCACCTGGCCTGGGGCAGGGTGCACGCATGACGACATCGACGACTTCTGACGGCCTTGCCGAGGCTTCGGAGCCTCGGCCGGGGCCGCACGCCCTC
This sequence comes from Jannaschia sp. R86511, assembly GCF_042466345.1. NCBI lineage: Bacteria > Pseudomonadati > Pseudomonadota > Alphaproteobacteria > Rhodobacterales > Roseobacteraceae > Jannaschia > Jannaschia sp. R86511. Next base: position 3,958,173 of record NZ_JAXHCD010000001.1, on the reverse strand, counting down.
CTCGACCAGGCCGAGTTCGAGAAGGTGGTGGCCGAGGTGGTCGACACGCTGCCCGACGAGGTCGCCGGCCTGCTCGCGCAGGTCGCCCTGCTGGTGCAGGACGAGGAGGACGATGCCGGCGACCACCCTGGTCGTCGGTTGCTCGGGGTGTACCGGGGCATCCCCCGCACCCGGTACGGCGGTCGGCCGTCGGGGGTGCTGCCGGACACCATCACGCTGTACCGCCTGCCCATCCTGAGCGGCTGCGCCCGACGCGAGGACGTACCAGGTCGGGTTCGGACCGTGCTCCTGCACGAGGTCGGGCACGCGGTCGGCCTCAGCGAGCACCGCCTGCGCGAGCTCGGGGTGTTCTAGTGCATGGGCAGCTGATCCAGTCGCGTCCGACGGCGGGTGTGGCGGCAGGGGGCGAGGAACTGTCGTGCCCCTCACGCGGACGGCCCGGGGCAGACACGAGGCCGGCGCTCACGACCCCGCTGGTGCCGCTCGACCTCCTCCGGATGCTGATGCAGGCCCGCAAGGGCCTCGGCCCCGGGGAGACGCCGTGACCGGAATCATCGACACGATCCTGAACCTGCCCGGGCCCCTGGTCTACGTGGTGGCGGGCCTGCTGGTCTTCTTCGAGTCGGCGGCCTTCCTGGGGCTGGTGCTGCCGGGTGAGACGGCGTTGTTGCTCGCCGGGGTGATCGCCTCCCGGGGCAACGTCGACGTCGTCATGGTCGGCGTCATCGGCGTGGTGGCGGCCATCGCGGGCGACTCGGTCGGCTACGAGGTGGGCCGACGTCTGGGCCCGGGCGCGCGTCAGAGCCGCCTCGGTCGGTTGATCGGGACCGCCCGGTGGCAGCGGGCGGAGGGGTTCGTGACGGACCGGGGCGGGATGGCCGTCCTGCTGGGCCGGTGGGTGGGGGTGCTACGCGCGCTCGTGCCGGCCGTGGCCGGCATGACGGGCATGCCGTACCGCCGGTTCCTGCTGTGGAACGCGCTCGGCGGGGCCGTCTGGGCGGTGGTGATCGTCACGCTCGGCTACCTGGCCGGCAACCAGTTCCCGCGGGTCCTCGCGCTGCTGGGGCGGGCCAGCGGGGCTGCCCTGCTGCTGGTGGTGCTGCTCGTCGCCGGTGCGCTGCTCACCCGATGGGTCATCCGGCACCCCCGGTGGTGGACGGAGCTGACCGGTCGCCTCAGTTCCGCGACGGGAGGCGCGGCCCTCGTCCGGCCGCTCCGGGCACGGGTATGGAGGCTGTCGGTGCGAGCCGGTGACGTGCCGGCCTTCGCCGCGGTGGTCATGGTGACCGTCGCGGGGGTCTCGGCCCTGGCGGTGGCCTTCGCGCACCTGCTGGACAACGTGCTCGACGGCGACGGGGTGACCACCGTGGACCGACCGGTCCTCGCGTGGCTGGCCGCACGCCGGGACGACGAGTTCTCCCTGTTCATGGAAGCGGTCACCTGGCTGGGCGGGCCCGTCGGCCTGCCGCTGCTCGCCGGCGCCGCGGTGGGCACCCTCGCCGTCCGGACACGGAGCTGGGCGCCGCTCGCCCTCGGGGCGGTCACGGCGGCCGGGTCCGTCGCCATCACGTCGGCCGGCAAGTACGTGGTCGGGCGGAGCCGGCCGCCGCTGGACCTCGCGGTCGTCGACCAGGCGGGGTACGCGTTCCCCTCGGGCCACTCCCTGAACTCCCTCGCCCTGCTCGGGCTCGTCGGGGTGCTGCTTGCGCGCTCGGTCGTGACGTGGCGGTGGCGCGTGACCTGGGTCGCGGTCTGTGCCGGTCTCGTGCTGCTCATCGGCTTCAGCCGCCTCTACCTCGGCGTCCACTGGCTCACCGACGTCCTGGGGGCGTGGCTCCTGGCGGCGATGTGGCTGTCGCTCGTCCTCACGGGCTGGCGCTGGACCGGCCTTCGCGCTCGCGAGCACGCACCGCCCGGACCTCCCCCTGAGCCGAGTGCTCCGAGCGGCGGTGGCCGGGCTGACGCCGAGGGCGTCATGGTGGCACCGTGAACATGGTGGCGCAGTGCATGGGGGCACCGTGAACCTAGGTCTGCGCGGCCGGATGACCCTGCTGGTGACCTTGATGGTCTTCCTGCTCGCCGCCCTCGCCTACGCCTGTCTCGTCCTGGTGATCCCTCGGCTGCTGGACGCCGCGGTCGACGACGGGCTGCGGCAGCGCTCCGCCGACTTCGTGGCCGACGTAGGCGCCGGTGAGGCGGGTGTCGACCCGCTGACCCAGGTGCTCGGCGCGGACGGGCAGGTCGTCCAGGGGCCGCTGGAGATCCCGCTGCTCACGGCGGCGCAGGTGGCATCGGTCCCGCCGGAAGGGCTGCGGACGGAGGTCGACCTCGCCACCCTGGGTGGGGAGATCCGTGTGCTGGCTGTCCCCCTGACGGTCGACGGGCCCGACGGCCAGGGCACGGTGGTGGCCGTGGTGGGGTCGAGGCTGGCCGTCCTGGAGGCCTTGACGGTGCGGGTGGCCGACGTCCTGGCGGTGACGTCCGCGGTGGTGGTGCTGCTCAGCTCGGTGGGTGCGTGGTACCTGGTGGGGGCGGTGCTGCGACCTGTGTCGGCGATGACGGCCGCGGCGGCACGGATCGGGGCCCGTCCCGGGCCCGACCGCCTCCCGTTGCCGGGCACGGTCGACGAGGTCGGTCGGTTGGCGCAGACCTTCAACGACCTCCTGGCGCGCGTGGAGGCCGGCGTCGCCCGGGAGCGGGCCTTCGTCGACGACGCCTCCCACGAGCTGAGGACCCCGTTGACCGTCCTGCGGGGGGAGCTGGAGCTCGCCGCCGACGAGCCCGACCCGGCCCTGGCGCGCCAGGGCATGATCCACGCGCTGGGCGCGGTCGAGCGGCTCAGCCGCACGGCCGAGGACCTGCTGGTCCTGGCCCGTCTCGACGACGGCAGCGCCCACCGACCGGAGCTGCTCACCCTGGCCGACCTCGCCGTGCACCTGCGCGAGGCAGCCGCCGGCACCGGTGGGCTGACCGTCCGGGTGGTCGCGGACGGCGATGACGGAGCCCGGGGACAGGTGAGCAGGACCGAGCCGCCGGTGACGCGCGGGGTGGTCACGGTGCTCGCCGACCCGGTCGCGCTCGCTCGTGCGGTGTCCAACCTGCTGCGAAACGCGGCCATGGCCGGGGCGACCCGGGCCGACGTGAGCGTCACCGTGGCCGGGGCCGCTGCGGCGGGCAACGCGGTGGGCGAGCAGGGTCTGCTCCTGGAGGTGGCGGACGACGGCCCGGGTTTCCCGACGGAGTTCCTGCCCCACGCCTTCGAGCGCTTCGCCCAGCCCGCCCGCTCACGCGGGGGCAGCGGCAGCGGGCTGGGGCTGGCCATCGTCCAGGCGGTGGCCCGGAGCCACGGGGGGACGGCGATCGCCGACAACGACTCCCCGCTCGGCGGTGGCCGGGTGCAGGTCCGGCTGCCCGTGCGGTCGTCCCCGACACCGTGACAGGGGGTCGAGCCAGCCTTCTCCTCACCCCCGGGACGGCGGCCCGCCGGTCGACCGGGTCCGCGCTCGTGGCCGTCCTGGTGGTCGTGGGGCTCACCTGCCTCGTGGTCGTGCTCCGGCTGCCGCTGCTCGGCGCGCCGCTGAGCCCGGACGAGGGCGGCTTCCTGCTGCTCGGGTCGCAGTGGGGCCCGGGACGCTCGTTGTACGGCGACTACTGGGTGGACCGTCCCCCGCTGCTGATCGGGTTCTTCGCCCTGGCCGACCGGCTGGGCGGGGCGGTGGCCCTGCGGTCGTTGGGTCTGGTGGCGGTGGCCGCCGCCGTCCTCGGCGCGGCAGCCGTCGGGGCCCTCGCGAGCCCCGGTGCGTCGCGGGCGAGGGTCGCGGGCCTGTGCGCGCTCACGGCGGCGGTCTTCGTGTCCACCCCGCTGTTCGGCGGTGCCGAGGTCGACGGCGAGGTGGTGGCGATGCCGCTGGTCCTGGCCGGGGTCGCGCTGCTGCTGCTCGCCCTGCGTCGGGCGCCCGGCCCGGCGCGGACGACGGCCCTGCTGGGTGCGGGCGGGATCGGGGCGGCGGCCGTGCTCGTCAAGCAGAACGAGTGGGACGTCTTCGTGGTCCTCGGGGTCCTGCTCGTCAGCACCTGGCGCAGGTCGGGCCGCGACCGGATGCGGGCCAGGGACCTGCTCGTGGCTCTGGTGGGCGCGGCCGCGGTGGGCGCGCTCGTGGTCGGCGTCGCCGCGACGCTCGGGACGGGGCCCGCGGCGCTGTGGGACGCGGTGGTGACCTTCCGGCTCGACGCCTCGCGGGTGATCGGCCGCTCGGCGTCCCCGGCTGTCCCCCACCGGCTGCGGCTCCTGCTGCTGGCCCTCGTCGTCAGCGGCGCCCCGCTCGTCATCGCCCTGCTCGTCCGTCACCTGCGGCGGCCGGTGGTCGACGGGGCGATCGACGTGCGGGCGCCGGCGGCGGCCCTGCTGCTGTGGGAGCTGTTCGTCGTCCTCGCCGGCGGCTCCTACTGGCTGCACTACCTCCTCGTGCTGGTCCCCGGGCTCGTGCTGTCGGTCGCGGTCCTGGAGGTCGGGCGGAGAACGCCCGGGTCCGGCCGACGAGTCACTGCCGTCCCCGTCCTGGCCTGGGGCGCCGTCGCCTGCGTGGTCGCCCTGGGCTGGACCCTCGGGCACCCCGGCCCCGCGCGGGAGGCGGCCCCGGTCGTCGCCTGGCTCGGCTCCCACACCGAGGCGGGTGACGACGCCGTCATCGCCTACGGGCAGCCCGACATCCTCCAGGCCGCCGGGCTGGCCAGCCCCTACCCCGACATCTGGAGCCTCCCGGTCCGGGTCCACGACCCCCGCCTGCACGCTCTCGCCGCGCTCCTGGCCGGCGACCGGGCCCCGGACTGGGTGGTCGTCCCGGGCGGGGACCTCGAGACCTGGGGCGTCGACGCGACCGCGGGGACCGCGGCGCTGGACGCGAGGTACGTACGGGTGGCCGACGTCGACGGGTACGCGATCTACCAGCGCGACCCGACCGTCAGCACCCGCTGAACCAGCTGCCTCCGCGTGCCCACCGCACCATGAGGACGATCCTCGTCCTGCCGGGACATGACGGGCTCTTCGCAACCGAGGGTGTGGTGCCGTGACTGCCCGTCTCGCGGCCGGCGGGCAGCCTTCGGTCGGCCCTCCCTCAGATCCCCACCAGATGCCGCACCGCGGCCAAGCCGTCCGGGGTCCCCGGCCAGTGGCGTTCCAGCGCCTCAGGGCCGGCTGAGCGCACGACGGAACGCAGTACCAGCACGACCGCGATCGCGTCGTCGGCGTACCCCAGGACCGGGACGAGGTCCGGGACCAGATCGATGGGGGACGCAAGGTAGGCCAGCAGGAGAAGCAGCCTCACGCGCACGCCACGAGTAAGCGACCGGTCACCGGCCAGGCCTCTGACCAGACGGATGACGTCCGGCAGCAGCCGCAGAGCATCACGGAGCCCGGTCTGATCCGGTGTCGCCTTCCACAGCACGACCAGCAGAACCAGCCACAGCAGCAGCAGGCCCCCCAGCGCGGTCGTCAGCACGGGCCAGGTCAAGTCCCACCACGACTGCACAGCACACCATCGCACCGCCCTGAGCGTGTCGTGTCTGCAGCCGGGTGAGGCTGCGGTCTTCCTGGATGGGGCAGCGCGAGAACCCTCGTCCGCGGGAAGCCCAGACCTCTACCCGGGCACCCGCGCGCCGCCCCGCTGAACCATGAACTGAGAAGGCCCACGGGAGGACGGCGGTGGTCGCGACCGTAGGACGTGACGCGCAAGCACCCGGCCGAGGCCCTCGTCGGGCCGCGACCGGGTGCGCGTCGGGTGGTCGGGTCAGGGGGCGCTCACCGCCGCCTGGCGGGACTGCTGCCGGGTGAGGTAGGTGACCAGGGCGAGGATGACGAGCAGGAACACCCCGCTGGTGGCGACCGTGCCGAGGCCGAGCCCGCCGTCGGCGGGAGCCTGGGACAGCAGGTCGCCGATGGAGGCGCCGAGGGGGCGGGTCAGGACGTAGGCGGCCCAGAACGCGGGGATCGCGGCCAGCAGCTTCCGGTTGTAGGCCAGGGCGATGACGGCGATGGCCGCGGCGAACACGCCCAGGGCGACGGCGTAGCCGAGGGCCAGGCCCTCGGAGAGCAAGTCGCCGGCGGCGGTGCCGAGGGCGAAGGTGAACAGGATGGCGGCCCAGTAGAAGGCCTCACGGCGGGTGGTGTGGATGGTGTGGATGGACAGGGTCCGCTCCACCGCCCACCAGGTGGTGAACGTCGCGGCCAGGGCCAGCGCGAAGCCGACGGTGGTGACCCACAGGCTGACGCCGAGGCCGTCCACGAGGCCGTCGGTGATCAGGGTCCCGACGATGCTGATCAGGACCACCGCGACCCAGTACAGGCCAGGGCGGTACCGGCGGGCCCGGAACTGCGCGACGAGCACGCCCACGGTCAGGACGCTCATGATCAGGGTGGTTACGGTGAGGCCGAGGCCGAGGGTGACGGCGAGGAAGTCCGCGGCGGTCTCCCCGACGGTCGTCGCGAGGACCTTGATCACCCAGAAGGCGACCGTCACCTCGGGCACCTTGTTCAGCATCACGCGCAGGACGTCGCTGCGGGGTGCGGTGACGGCGCTCACGCGGACACCGCCTCGGGGGCGGAGGAGGAGCGGGTGCTCACGCGAGCCTCGCGGCCCACCGACGACCGCGAGGACGTGAGGAGGGCGGCGGCGGCGACGATCAGGAGGGCGGCCTCGACGACCATCGACGCGACCCCGATGGTCTCGCCCCAGTTGCCGATGTCCTCGGTCGCGTTCGGCAGGCCGACGCTGCGGCTGACGATGATGCCGAGCAGCGGTCCGGCGGCGACCCCGGCGGCGAGGAGCCAGCCGACGCGGTGGCGCCCGGTGAGCAGGAGCACGGCGCAGACGACCGCGGTGACCTCCAGGGCCCGGAAGCCCCAGCCGAGGTAGGCCGGGTCCTTCAGGCCCAGCAGGCCGCCCTGGTCAATGACGTGGATCCAGGCGATGGCAAGGGCCAGGGCGGCGCCGGCGGCGACACCGGTGCGGCGCAGGACGCTCACCCAGACGTCGTCCGGAGCGGGGGCGCTCGATGGGCTGTTGGTCATGTCGACTCCTCGGGGGTGCGGGGTCGGGTGCCCCGGTCATCGACGACTGTGGGGGACCGATCATGAGACGACGATGAGTGGCCCCCCGGGTGGTGGAGGAGTCCACCGTGCGGGCGTGTGCCCGGCGGTGCAGTCAGGAGGGCGGGTCGCCTCCGATGCTGAGACGGAACGAGGGGGACGGGCCCGTCCCGGAGACGGACAGGTGCATCCCCTCCGCCTCGGCCAGCCGGCGCGCGAGGGCCAGACCGATCCCGGCGCCTGTCGCGGAGGGGTGTCGCCGCGTGAAGGCCACCTCCGGGTCGATGGTCAGGGTCCCGTGGTCCTGCACGGTGACCACGGCGCCTCGGCCCACCGCCTCGACCGACACGACGACATCCCCCTCGCCGTGCTTGAGGGCGTTGTCGACGAGGACGTCGAGGATCTGTCTCACGGCGGCCTGGCTCCCGGCGACGTCCGGCAGGGGCGCCACGGCTGTGCGGAGGGTGCGGTGGACGACATCCGCGCGGGGCTGCCAGCGGCGGTCCAGGTCCGCAAGGACCTCTGCCAGGTGGAGCCGTCCGCGACGGGGCTGTTCGTCGCGGGCCAGCTCGACCAGGTCCGTGATGGTCTCCTGCAGACGGGTGACGTCCTGCAGGCACTCCTCGATCAGTGGCTCGTGGCGGGCTCCCGGGCCGAGCTGCTCGGTCTCCAGCCGGATGCGCAGGGAGGCCAGCGGGGTGCGGAGCTGGTGCGCGACGTCGGCGCTGAAGCCACGTTCCCGGGCGATGCTGCGGTTCAGCCGGGCGGAGGCGTCGACGAGGGCGCCGTGGACGACGTCGATCTCCGGCATGCCGCTGGTGGGCCGGGGGGCCACCTGCCCTCCGGAGCCGATGATCGAGGCGTCGTCGCGCAGCGAGGACAGCGGAGCGGTGAGGCGACGGCTGCGCCTCGTCGCGAGGACCCCGCAGAGGGCGAGGACCACGCCGGCGAGGGCCGCCATGGCCGCCCAGGCCCGGTGGGTCCGCGCGGAGACGTGGCTCTGCGGCAGGCCGGCCCGGACCGCCCCGACGACGGTCTCCTCCTGGCTCACGGGGACCACGACGACCAGCTGGTTCCGGTCCTGCTGGTCCGCGGCGCCCGTGAGGACGGCCAGGACCGGGGCGTCGGCGGTGGCCGGCCCGGCTCCCGTCAGCAGGCGACCGTCGCGCGTGTACAGGCCGAGCTCCACCCCGTCGCCGGCGCGGGGGAGCTCGGGGAGGTCCCCGTCGCGCTGGAACGTGCCCGGCACGGCGACCGCGGCCCGGGAGGCCTCGGCAAACAGGACCAGCAGCGCCTCGTCGCGGTAGAACGCCTGGGTGGCCACGGCCAGGGGGACCCCGAAGCCGGTCACGGCGAGGACGGCGACCAGCAGCATGGTGACGAGCAGCCGACGCCTCATGGGCCGGGTGGTGACGGCTGCTCGAAGCGGTACCCGACGCCTCGCACCGTGGTGATGGGGCTGTCGTGCGCGCCACCACCGCCCAGTCGCTGGCGCAGGGCGGCGACGTGGACGTCGAGGGTCTTGGTGGAGCCGACCCAGTTCTGGTCCCACACCTCGGCCATGGCGACCGGCCGGGTCACCACCCGACCGGCGTTGCGGATGAGGAGCAGGAGGAGGTCGAACTCCTTGGCGCGGAGCGCCACCTCCGAGCCGGCCACGAACACGCGCCGCGCAGCGGCCTGGACGGTGACGTCCCCCACCCTGACGTCCCCGAGGTCGGCGTCGCCCGTCTCACCGGCGTCCGTCTCACCGGCGTCGGGCCCGCCGCGGTGGGCAGAGGCCCGCGTGTGGACCCGGACGCGGGCCAGGAGCTCCGCGAGGCCGAAGGGCTTCACCAGGTAGTCGACCGCACCGGCGTCGAGTCCGACCACGACGTCGGTCTCGGTGCCTCGGGCCGTCAGGACGATCACGGGCAGCGTCGGGGCGCGGCGCCCGATGACCGCGCACACGTCCAGGCCGTCCATGTCGGGCAGGCCCAGGTCGAGCAGGACGAGGTCGACGTCGGTGAGCGGGTGGGCCAGGGCGTCGGCGCCGGTCGTGCACAGGCGGGGGCGGTACCCCTGCCCGGCCAGGGCCCGCACCAGGCTCGGCCCGATCCCGGGGTCGTCCTCGACCAGGAGGACCACGGGACCCTCGCCACTCGTCATGGTCGAGGGTAGGGCGCGCCGGGCACGGGCCGTGCCCGGCCCGAGTAGGGGTGACCGGGCACGGACCGCTCCGCTCAGTCGGCCGTCTCGGCGCCCCCGGCGTCCTTGGTCACCGTCAGGCTCTGGGGTGCGACCCCCGTCGCCGACACCATCACCTCGACGTCCATCGCGTTGGGCGAGGTGTAGTACAGGCCGTAGGCGTTGGCCGGGACGTGCCCGGCAGCCCCGGTGGTGTCCACGTCGACGACGGTGGCCTGGCCCGGGTCGACGGTGAGGTCGGACGGCAGGGCGGCGTAGTAGCTCTCCGCCGTGCCGTCCACCGTGTCGGTCACCGTGTAGAACAGCTCGACACCGGCAAGGGGGGTCTGGCCCGAGTTGCTCAGGGACACCTGGAGGTGGTCGTCCGCGGCGGCTCCGGTCACCGGGTCCACGTTGTTCTCCACGAGGACGGAGTCGACGACCAGTCCCGTACCGGTCGTGGTGGTGTCGATCGGGTTGACGTCGACGGGCAGGACCTGCCCCTGGGCGCTGGTCGTCGCGGCGGCCCCGGGGGAGGACCCGGTGGAGGCCGGGGACGCGTCGGCCGCGGCCCCGCACCCGGCTGCGGCCAGGACGACCAGCAGCCCGGCGAGGACGGGGGCGGCCCGACGGACGGCGCGCGAGTCACGGACGTTCGTAGGGGTGCTGCGCTGGCTGCGAGTGATGGTCATGATGTTCCTCCGGTGGGGGTGGTGGGCTGGGCCCTGAAGCTGAGCCACAGGGCGGTGGACAGTGCGACGGGGTAGGCGACCAGCCACGCGATGTCGTTGCGGGTCTCGACGAACAGCTGGGTGAGGCTCAGGGACCGGTAGCGCTCCTTGACGTCGGTCATCGCGAAGGCGAAGCGCTCGAAGTGCTTGGTGAAGGACGCCTCCTCGATGCCGGTCCGGACACGCTCGTACCCGCTCAGGTGGGCGAGGATGGTGACCTCGCCGTCGTGCCCCAGACCCAGCGCGGCGAAGAGGCCGCCGGGGACCTGGTTGTCGGCGTCGAGCGTGTCTCCGATCTGGGGGAGCACCAGCCCGACCAGCAGCCAGATCCCCAGAGCGACCATGAGCCCGTTGACGGGCACCCGTGCCCGGCTGGTGGCGACGGCTCCCAGGCAGTAGAAGACGAACAGGTAGACCACGGCCGCCAGGTAGGCGAGGACGAGCTTGGGGACCTGCACCCCACCGATCCAGTCGTGGCCGATCAGGCCGAGGCTGAGCACGGCGACCGTGGCGAGGCAGGTGACCAGGATGCTGATCAGGGCGAGGGCGCCGAGCGCGCTGCCGGTGGCGAGCTCGGCGGGGCTGACCGGCCGTGAGCGCAGGAGGGGCATGGTCCGTGCCGAGCGCTCGCGGGACACGCTCAGGTACCCCAGCGTGATCGCGACGACGGCGCCGACGATCTCGACGTACTCCAGGGCGCCGCGCAGCAGCGACAGCAGCGCCAGCGGGGAGGGAGCGACGCGCTGCACCCCGCCGGCGACGGCGGCGTCCCGGTAGGCCAGGTAGTCGGCCAGCTGGCCCGCGTACTGGGCCGAGGACACCAGGACCGACACGACCGTCATGCAGACCAGCACGACGAGCAGGACGACGAGGATGCGGCTGCGTAACGCCGCGCGCAGCTCGTGCGAGGCCACCGTCAGGACCCGGCCGACGCTAGTCATTGGAGACGCTCCTGGAGTAGTCGTGCCGGGTGACGAGGACGACCGTGAGAGCCGCCAGGGCGACCACGGCGAGCAGGACCGGGACGGTGCCGGCCACCACCGGCGTGAGGACCGCCCCGTCGGGGGTGGTCTGCAGGATGTGGGCGGCGACGCCCTTGTACTGCTCGGACAGCGACAGCGGGCGGAGGAGCCCGGTGGCGTGGAAGAACGCCGACGTGCCGGTGGCCGGTGCGCTGAGCGGGTTCAGCGACTCCACCGGGCGCAGCCCCGAGACGAGCTGGGGCACGGCGAACGTGACCACCAGCCAGGCCGCCAGTGCGGACAGCAGCGCCAGGGACCGGCTGCGGGTCAGCAGGACGGCGACCATCCCGACGAGGGCGAAGACCATGAGGTAGCACCACGACAGCAGGTAGAACGAGAGCAGCCGCAGCACCTCGTCCCCGCTCGGTGCCCCCCCGTGGACCACGACGAGCGCGAGCCCGCTCACCAGCAGGCTCGCCGCCAGGGCGGCGGCCAGGACGAGGGCCGTGCCGACGAGCCGTCCCGCGATGTAGTGCTGGCGGCGCACGCCGCGGCTGAACAGCAGGCGTCCCATGCCGCTCGCCTCGTCGTCGGCGAGGGTGAGGTGACCGACCACGACGGCCAGCAGCGCGCCGATCAGCGGTACGTAGATGGCCATGTTCGACAGCAGCGCGAGCGGAGGCTTGAGCGAGACCGGGTTGACGGGTGCCGGCTGACCAGTGCTCGCCAGGAGGAGGACCGCCTGGTCGTACACCCGGGCGATGGTGTTCTGGCTCGACCAGCCGATCACCCCCGCCAGGGCGGTGACCGCGACCAGCGTGCCCAGCAGGACCGAGAACGTGCGCTGCCGGCGTAGGGACACGACCTGCTGTGAGGTGATGGTGACGATGTCGCGGACGGCGGATCGGGGAGCGGGGGGCGCGACGCCGACGGTGGGTCGCGGCGGCAGGTGGACCGGCGTCCGGGTCATGCGGGGCTAGCCTCCATCCGGACGTAGATGTCCTCCAGCGACGCCTCGTCCGGGAAGAGCCGCAACGTCTCGGCGAGGGAGTCCTGGTAGATGAGCTCCCCGTGGTTGAGGACGCCGATGCTCGAGCAGACCCTCGCCACCTCGCTGAGCAGGTGGGTGTTCATGAAGACGGTGACCCCGAGGTCCTGGTTCAGGCGCAGGACCGTGTCGCGCAGCTGGCGTACCCCCACCGGGTCCAGGCCGGAGGTGGGCTCGTCCAGGAACAGCACGTCCGGGCGGTGCAGCACCGCCTGCGCGATGCCGATCCGCTGCCGCATCCCCGTGGAGAAGGACCCCACACGGAGGTCGGCGAGGTCGCGACAGCCCAGGTACGCGAGAGTCTCGTGGGCGGCGGAGCGTGCGTCCCGCACCCCGGACAGCTTCCCGAAGAAGACAAGGTTCTCCAGCGCGGTCATGTGACCGTAGAGGCGGACCTCGGCCGGCAGGTACCCGATGCGTGCGGTGACGGCGGCCCGTTCCCGGACCACGTCGTGCCCGAACACCGCCGCGGAGCCCGAGGTGGGCCGCAGGAGCGTGGTGAGGATGTTGATCGCAGTGGTCTTGCCGGCCCCGTTGTGCCCCAGGAAGCCGAAGATCTCACCCGGTGCGATGGTCAGGTCGATCCCCTTCAGGACCTCCACGTCGCCGTACCGGTGCCGAAGGGCGCGGAGCTCGATGGCCGGGACTGTCATGGTCTTCTCCTCGTGTCGGTGGGTGTCGTCGACGCTACGGAGGGCCCGGCCAGCGGCCGGGTCGAGGACGGTTAGCGGAAGGCAAGATCGTGGCCAGGTCTGTGTCGCGGGGGCGGCCGGTCGGCCGCTCGGTCCCAGCCCGCTCACACACACGCACTGGTCGGCCTTGGAACAGGGGCGTCAACCGGACGGCGGCCGTGCCGGGGACGGCACGCCCCCGGGCGGCGTCAGCAGGCCACCGTCTCCGGGTCTCACGGCGACGTCGGACCGCACTCACCGCGTTCTCACGTCCGGGCGGAGATGCTGGTCTTCGCCCTCGCCGGCTCCGACGCGGGCGTCCGTCGGCACCTTCGGAGGGTGACATGTACCGGTTATCACACAGCGGTGCGGGACTCGAGGTGGGTGTCGAGGGCGGGGGGAGGGGATCCGCCCCCGCCCGGCAAGGCGTCGCCGCCGTCATCTGGGGCACAGGCGCAGCCCTGCTCGGGCTCCTCTTGATCGCGACCGTGTCGTGGTCGTCGGTGCCGGCCTTGGTGACCGTCGGCCACGTGTCGGGGGGGCTCGTGATGTGCGCGGTGGCCGTGGCGACGCTGTCACGCGTCGTGCGGGGGTACCTGGGGGGGCTCGAGGAGCTCGTCCTGACCCTGGCGGGCCTGGTCACTGCAGCCGCAGTGGTCACCGTCACCCTGCTCAGCAGGACCATCGGACTGCCCGGGGGCTACCACCCGACCGGCTGGGGCTGGCCGACCGTTCTGACCCTCGTGCTGGCGGTGACGGTGCTGCTGGTCCACGTCCTCCGGCTCGCCCTCGCCTCAGGAGACGCCGAGTCGCGGGAGCGGTGAGCGAGCACCCCAGGCGCGATCGCCGCCGCCACCACGTCGGCCGACGGCGACGGCCCGCCCGCGCGGGCGACGGTGGCCGGCGTGGTGGTCGTGGCGTTGCTGATCCTGGGCGGGGTGGTCGCCTACCGGCGACAGGACGACCTCGGGCCAAGACGCAACGGGGGCGTGAGGGCCTTACCGGCGCCCGGGGCGCGCCCGGGCCAGCCGGCCGTTCCTTACGGTGCGTCGAGGCCCGCTTCGTGGGCGGCGAGGCGGGCGCGGTACGCCTCCCGCGCTTGCGTCGACGCGTGGTGCCCGGACAGGTCGTGCAGACCGGGCGGCACTTCGGTGTCGACGGTCGGGTGGACGTGGACGGTGACGCGGTCGAGGTTGGGTACTGCGTGCATGAGCTCGTGCTGGACGTGCTCGGCCAGCTCGTGGGCCTGGGGCAGGGTGAGGTCCGCGCTCACGCTGATCTCGGCGTCACCCTCCATGCGGTGCCCGGACCACCGGGCCCGGACCTCGCTGACCAGGTCGACCCCGGGGACGGCCTCGGCGGCGGCGCGCATCCGGTCGAGCACCGCCGGTTCGATGCCGTCCATCAGTCGGCGGACGATGATGACCAGGGAGTTGATGAGGATCCCGGCGATGGCGACGGCGATGAGGAGGCCGGCGACGGCGTCGGCCCGGGGAAAGCCGAGCCAGACGCCCAGGACCCCGAGGACGACGGCGATGGACGTGAAGCCGTCGGCGCGGGCGTGCTGGCCCTCGGCGATGAGCGCCGCCGACCCGATCCGGCGTCCGGTGCGGATCCGGTACACGGCCACGACCTCGTTGCCCAGGAACCCCACGAGGCCGGCGGCGAACACCCACCCCAGGTTGGTCAGCTCACGAGGGTTGACCAGGGCGTCGACCGACTCCCAGACGATCAGGACGATGGTGGCGATGATGACCACCGAGATGAAGAGCCCGACGAGGTCCTCGGCGCGTCGGTAGCCGTAGGGGTACTTCGCGGTCGGGGCCCGGCGGCCGAGCCGGAACGCGATGATCAGCGGGATCGTGGTGGCGGCGTGGCCGAGGCTGTGGATGGTGTCCGCGAGCAGGGCGATGGAGCCGGAGATCGCCACGATGAACACCTGGACGGCGGCCGTGGCCATCATCCCGGCCAGGCCGATCCACGCGGTCCGAATGCCGTCCCCGGCTGACTCCTCGGCGGTCTGGATGGCCTCGTTCGCGTCGTGGGCGTGCGGGACGACGGCGTGCTTCACCCGGGCCAGCCACGAGCTCCCATGGTCGTGGTCGGCGTCGTGGTCGTGCGGCTCGTGGTCGCTGTGGTCGCTGTGGTCGCTGTGGTCGTGCCCTGCCGCGTCGGGCGCGGGACGTCGGGTGGTCATCGCGTCGACTCCTCGAGGTCGTGGTCGGTCACTGCGGGGCGGGCCCCCTGGCCGTCGTGGTGCGGAGGCAGCCCCGGCCCGCCGTGCTCCGCGTGGCGGAACGCGTCGACCAGCAGCTGGGCGATGTGGTCGTTCTCGAGGCGGTAGTACACGAACGTCCCGTCCCGTCGCGTGCCCACGATCCGGGCCAGACGCAACCGGGCCAGGTGCTGGGAGACCGCGGGTGCCGGCTTGCCGACCCGCGCGGCGAGCTCGCCCACCGACAGCTCGGCGTCGAGCAGGGCCCAGAGCAGCTGCACCCGCGTCTCGTCGGCGAGCATGTGGAACGTGAGGACGGTCTCGGTGACCAGCTCGGGGGCGGGGGGCGGCCCAATGCTGCTGTCTGCGCGCATATGCAAGTCGTAGACCAGCGGCGTCGGGTGGCGCAAGCCCATGCCGCGCACCGTCCAGGTAGTGCCGGTCGATCGACTCAGCCCTCCAGGGAGGTGAACCAGGCAGTGGTGAACGCGTCGAGGGCGGCGTGGTCGGCTTCCGCGCAGGTCAGGGTGGAGGTCTGGGTGACGGCAAGCACCGCCTCCTCCTGCCCGGTGACGGGTCCGGCCAGGATCCCGCTGTTGGGTGCGTTCTCCACGGCCTGCCGCAGGGCGTCGACGTCCTCCGCGGGCAGGTCCGCGCGGTACAGGTAGGCCACGTAGCCGTCGCCCAGGGAGTGCCCGATGTCACCCAGCGGGGCCTCCTCACCCGGCTCGAAGAACGCCTTCGCCGTGTGCCCGCCGGTCGCCGGGAACTCGATCGTCCGTTCGCCCTCGGTGCAGCTGCCGGACGCGGCCGCGGCGGAGGTGTCCTCGGTGGTGCCCCCGGCTGCGGTGGTGCCGGCCGTGGCCGCCACCTCGTCCTCCTCGCCGATCAGGGCGCCGCCGGCCACGGCACCGGCGGCGACCACGCCACCGAGGACCAGGGCGATGGAAGCCACCTGCACGGCCTGGGGCTGCTGCTGGTTGCGGGTGCGCCACATCCACTGCGCGCCCATGGTGAGCCCGACGATGCCGGCGATGGCGATGAGCTGGCCGATCTCGATGCCCACGTTGAAGGCGATCACGCGCAGCAGCAGGCCTTCCTCGGGCAGGTCGAGGGCCTGCAGCCGGGTGGACAGACCGAGGCCGTGGATCAGGCCGAAGGCGAAGACGACGGCTGCGAAGATCCTGAGCTCGGGCCTGCGGCCCCGCAGGGCCAGGAACCCGACGTAGACGACGCTGAGGCCGATGACGACGTCGACGAAGGTCGCGTTGACCTGCCACCCGGACATCGTGGCCAGGATGAGCGTGATGCTGTGCCCGAGCGCGAACAGCGAGATCATCTCCGCCGCGACCCGCCAGCCCTTAGACACCAGCAGCACGCCCGCGATGAACAGCAGGTGGTCCCAGCCGAGCAGCATGTGCTCGATCCCGGAGGCGAGGAATCCCCACGGGGAGTCGTTCGAGATGCCCCGCAGGCCGTGGGCGTGGGCGGCACTGGCGGGCACGAGCACCAGCAGGGCGGTGGCCACACCCACGGAGGACAACCGGGGGAGGCGGGTCGGACGCCCGGTGGACCGGTCGGTGACTGCCATGGGTGGCTCCTTCGCCGGGTGGTGCTGGGGCAGGGCCGTCCGGTGCGGAGCAGCCGGACGACCGAAGAGTAGTCACGCAGTGACTCTGAGGGAGCCCCCGTCCTGGCGTGTCGCCACGGGCGGACGTGTCGCGGGGACGGTCACGGGGTCCCGTGCGCCATCCTGGGCGGCGTGGGACGGCAGGACACGCAGCCGGCGACCGGGCGCGCCTCGCGCACGGTCGTGCTGTGCGTGACCCTGGTGCTGGCGTTGTTCGGGGTGCTGTCGATGGCGGTGGGCCACATCGAGACCGGCCACACGGAGGCCGGCCACCCCGACCCGGCGGCGGCGCACCCGTACGAGGTCGCCACGTCCGGGGCCACCGAGCGCCTCCAGCATTCCGAGCGGCACGGTGCCGCCGCCCCGACCACGGCCGAGGTGCCGGCTCCGGAGGCCCTTGGCGGCAGCGAGGATCCCCGCACCGGCGACAGCGAAAGCACCGAAGACCGGGAGGAGTCCCACCACCACCACCTGGTGGAGGTGGACGCCGGGGTGGTCCTCGCGATCTCGGTGCCAGCCCCCGACCGGGCGGTCGCACCGCGTCCGATGACGGCTGCGGCGGTGCCCGTGTCGTTGTCCGACGGCGGGGGCCGACCCGACTGACGAGACGACGCCGACACCGCGCCGACCGGGCCCCGGGCCTGTTCGTCCGCAGCGGTCCCGCGTCCGCGGCCCGAGGCCGCACCCCGTCTGTCCCCGTGCTACCCCTCCGGGAGGTCTGTCCGCCATGCCGTCACGACCTGACAGGTCGGGGCCGGTCGTACGCCCTGCGACCCGCCCCGACATCGACATCACCGCCCCAGCCCACAGCCGCTACCTGCGTCACGGCCTGTTCCCCCGCATGGGGCAACCGTTCCTGAGGCAGTGGCACGGAACCTTCCTCCAGGCGCCACAGGCGGTCGCGCTGGTCGCCGTCGACGTCGGCCCCGTCGACCCGGTGAAGGAGCGCGTCGTGGGCTTCCTGCTGGGCTCCGTGGACCAGGTCGCGCTGGTCGACCACGTCATCCGGCACCACCGTCTGCGGCTGGGCGTGGTCGGTGCCTGGTCGCTGCTGGTTCGTCCGGGCCTGGGGCAGCACTTCGTCCGGACCAGAGCCCTGGCCTACGCGCGACGGCTTACGGGTCGACCGAGCTCCCCGGCCGAGCGCCAGGACTCCTCCGACATCGACCCGGGCGCCCCGCGTCCCGTCCGCCGACGCGACCCGGTGGCAGTGATCACGGCACTGGTCGTCGCCCCCGACGCTCGCCAGGCCGGCGTGCGGGAGGCGCTGATGGCCGCCTTCGTCGAGCGGGCCACGGCGGCCGGGGTCGCCGAGGCCCACCTCACAACTCCGGTCGGCCCGGAAGGGGCCGGCCCGTTCGTCGAGCCGCTCGGCTGGCGACGGGCGGGCACGCACACCACGCGAGACGGCCTGCCTGTGGTGACGTACCGCCTCCCTCTCGACCCGCCGGGCGCCCATCTCGTACCGGACGGCCGCGGCCACACCCGTGCACCCCAGGAAAGAACCCCGTCGTCATGACCGTCCGCGCAATGACCGTCCGCGCACGTGAGACCCCGCAGCCACGCCGAGGACGACCCGCCCGGCCCCTCGCCCGTGTCCTGACGCTCACCCTCGCCCTCCTGGGGCTCGCAGGCCTCGCCGCCGCCGGCGTAGCCGTTCTCGCGGCCCTGACGGCCCCACCTACGCTGGACCCGGTTCCGGCGTGGGTCGCCGGTCCTGGGGAGCAGCAGCCCGAAGCAAAGCTTGCCGCCACACGGTTCGTGGAGACCGTGGGCACCTGGCAGGACGGCGGCGGGGACCCGGCCTCCGCCGCGGAGCGGCTGGCGACCGTCGGCGGGGACCCGGCCTTGACGACCCAGACCGCGGAGCTGCTGGACCCGAAGGCCCTCTCGGCCACCGTGACGGTCCTCTACCCCCAGTACGGCGGCCTCACCGAGACCTCGGCCAGCGTCATGACACTGCTCACGCAGCGCCTCGTCACCGCGGACGGCGAGCTCGAGGAACGGCAGTCGACCCTGGACGTCCGGCTCGGCCGGGCCACGACGGAGGACGACTGGGCCGTCACGGCGGTCTCGCCCGACCTGGACGCGCCCGCGGCGGGCGAGGTGTCCGTCAAGGCCCAGGACGTGCTCGGCAACCCGGGGGTCAGGCTGCCGGGCCCGGCCCTGCGCGACATCCAGGCCGGCGGGATGGACGAGGACCTGCTGGCGCTGCTCGACGGCCTCGGCGACCGGCGCGTCGTCGACGTCCACGTCCTGCGCACGGGGCACCCGACGAACGTCTTCGACACCGACCGCCCGTCCAACCACTCGCTCGGACGCGCCCTCGACGTGTGGCGCGTCGACGGCCGGCTGGTCGGCGACCCCGACACGCCCCGGGAGCTGCTCGAGCAGGTCATGCGGGACGCGGCGGCACTCGGGGCGACCGAGGTCGGCGGGCCGTTCGACGTCAATGGGGACCGGCCCGGCTTCTTCACCGACGCGGTGCACCAGGACCACATCCACGTGGGCCTCAGCGAGGGACGTTCGCCTGCGCAGCCGTGAGCAACAGCACCTCAACCCAGGGCCACCGCTTGCCGATGCTGGTGGTCGTGGACCCCACGACCTACGCACCCGCTCCCAGCACCCGACACCGCCGGGTACGGCACGTCGAGGCGATGCTGGCGGGCAACCCGTCGTTGGAACAGCTGCAGCACCACTACCCCGAGGAGTGGGAGCTCGCCCAGCGCGAGCTGTCCCGGCTGCTCGCCCATGGGGGTGTCGGGGCCCTCAAGTCGTTCTTGGCCACGGCAGACGCCCGGACCCGCCGCCCGCTGGATCATCGCGAACCGGAGCAGGTCCGGACCTCCAGGGCCATCCGGCGACACATGACCCTGGAACTCGTCCGACGCGCCTGTGTGGCGAAAGGCGCAGACGTGCCTCACGGACGTATCCGCCTCGGGCGGGTCAACGGAACCCTCATGCAGTGGCTCTTCTTCGAAGTCGGCCTCCGTCGCAAGCCGGTCTCGCTGACGGCGTACCGCCTCCTCTGGCCCAGGCTCACCCAGCAGAGGCGACTCATGCCCCTGGTGATGCAGCAAGGCATCTACTGCTTCTACTCCCGGCGCCTCGTCAAGGCCCTCGCCCGCCTCATCGCCGGACGCCCCTGCCTGGAGATCGCCGCCGGCGACGGCACGCTCTCCCGATTCCTCACCGCGGAGGGAGTCGCCGTCACCGCGACAGACAACTTCAGCTGGGACCACGCGATCAGGTTCGACGAGGACGACGTCGAACGCCTCGAGGCCCGTCAGGCTCTGCGGACCCACACCCCGCAGGTCGTCCTCTGCTCCTGGCCACCACCGGGCAACACCTTCGAGAAGCACGTGTTCACCACCCCGAGCGTGGACCTGTACGTCCTCATCACCAGCCGCAACGCCTTCGCGGCAGGCAACACGGCCGCGTACAGCACGCAGACAGACTTCGACATGATCGAGGACCCTGCGCTCAGCCGTCTCGTCCTGCCCAACGGGACTGCTTCGGTCTACCTGTTCCACCGGCGAACCATTGGCCTTGGCCGCGGACCCACGACAAACCGGGCCTGAGGGCGTCAGGACGCTCCCGAGCCGTCACAGCCCGGACGTTCTGCCCCGCAACATGACGCCGCCCGCGACCTGAACGCAGGTTGTCGGGACGGCAAGACGTTATCCGTCATCATGATGAGATGGGTCCGTCGACGACAGCAGGAGCGGTGGGGTACGCGTGGCGTGCCGCGCGAGCTGCTGCTGCCCTCGTCGTGCTGTCGCTGCTGGCCGCCCTGTCGATGGGCCTGGTGCACGCCGAGACCGGTGGGCACCCAGTCGGCGCCGGGCACGTCCACGACACCGTCGCCTCGGCCGCCTCGGGAGGTAGCCCCGTCGGCGAGCATGACCACGGTCACGAGCACCCGGGCGAGCACCCCGACGAGCCCGTGGGCCAGGAGCTGACGTCCGTCCTGATCGACGCGAGCGCGGCGCACGACGACCCTGCCGAGGACGACCACCATCACCACCTGGTCGACGTCGACGCCGGCGTCGTGCTCCACGTCGCCGTAGCCGCCCCGCGCCGGGCCGCACCCCTGCCACCGGTGACCGTGACGTCGGTACCTGCCTCTCTGTCCGACGGCGGCGGCCGCCCCGACTGACGGGCGCCTTCGTGCGACACCGACCCGGTCTGCCCCGGGCGGTGCCTGCAGCGCGCTCCGCGGCCCCCTGTGCCGCGGTCCGTCCGCCGTCCGTCCCTGAGCCGCCAGAGCCCCGAGAGGCCCCGTCATGCCGTCACACCCCGAGTGGTCGGAGGTCGTCGTGCGCCGCGCGACACCCGCCGACGTCGACTTCACCGCCCGCACCCACCGCCAGCACCTGCCCCACGGCTTGTTCCCCCTGCTGGGCGACGCATTCATGCGCCGCTGGCACGCCACCTACCTCGACGCACCCCACGGCGTCGCCCTGGTCGCCGTCCGGGCCGACAGCACCGGCGACCATCGTCTCGGGTTCCTGGTCGGAGCCGTGGACCAGGTCGCCCACGTCGACCACGTCGTCCGACACCACCGCCTGCACCTCGGAGCCGTCGGCGCCCTGTCCCTGCTCGTCAGGCCCCGCCTCGCCCTGCACTTCCTGCGGACGCGCGCCCCCTCCTACCTACGTCGCCTCACCGGCCGGCCCGCCCCGACCGGCCCGACTGGTCCGGCCGCGTCGGCCAGGCCCACCCACGGCGACTCCGGCACCGGACGTGACGGTCGCGGCGACCCGGTCGCCGTGATCACCGCCGTCGTCGTGACACCGGACGGTCGCGGGGCCGGCGTGGGTGCCGCCCTCGTGGCCGGGTTCGTGGCCCGTGCTCGCGCCGCAGGCACCCGCGAGGCCCAGCTCACCACCTTGGCCGGGACCGACGGAGCCGGATCGTTCTACGAGGCACTCGGCTGGCGGCGCGGCGACGTGCACCCCACCCGCGACGGAGCCCTCATGGCGACCTACCACCTGCCGATCCACCCCAGCGAGCCGGTCCCGGCCCACGGCGCCGAGCAGACCCACCAGGAAGGAACCCCCCTGCGTGAGCAGCAGTAACCGTGACCAGGCCTGGCTTACACGCCACGTGAGCCGACTGCCAGCAGGGCTGGTGGTCGTCCTGCTGCTCACTGCGTGTGGGCCCTCCGCGAGTCAGCCTGAGGCGGGCGCACCCGCCCGCCCGACGTCCGAGGCGTCCAGCGGCCCGGTACAGACACCGACCCCGACACCGACCCCCGAACCCACCCTGCCGGCATCACCCGCATGGGAAGCCGGGCCCGGTGAGGTCGCACCCGAGGTGAAGCTCGCCGCGACCCGCTTCGTCGAGCTCCTCGGGACGTGGGAGGACAGCCAGGGCGGCCTCGCCGATGCCAGCCGACGGCTGGTGGCGGCCGAGGTCAACCCTGTACTGGCCGAGCAGACCGCAGGCCTGCTCCACGACGACGCCGCGGCTGCGGACGTGGCCGTCGACTACCCGCAGTACGGCGGACTCACCACCACCGACGCCAGCGTCATGACCCTGCTCACCCAGCATCTGCTGCTGCTCGACGGCTCGACGGTTGAACGTCAGGTCGTCCTCGACGTCCGCCTCGGACGCGCCACCGCCGACGAACCCTGGCAGGTGACAGCCGTCGGGCCCGACCCCGACACGACCGTGGTGGGGGACGTCTCGCCTGCAGCCCAGCAGGTGCTGAGCAATCCGAACCTGAGGCTGCCCGAGCCCGCCGTCCGCGACATCGAAGAGGGCCGCATGGACGACAGCCTGCTCGGGCTGCTCAACGGCCTGGCCGCCGACCACGTCCTTGATCTCCACGTCCTCTACCGCGGGCACCCGACCAACGTCTTCGACACCGAACGCGCCTCCAACCATTCCGTCGGGCGCGCGTTCGACATCTGGCGCATCGACGACCAGCTCGTCGTGGATCCCGACACCCCCGACGACCTAATCGCCGCGGTCATGGTCAAAGCCGCGGCCCTCGGCGCCACCGAGATCGGCGGCCCCTTCGACGTCAACGGCGAACGGCCAGGGTTCTTCACCGACCAGGTGCACCAGGACCACATTGACGTCGGAGTCAGCCCAGGGCGACCGCCCGCGATGCCCTGAGGACAGCGGTACAAGCACCCAGTCATGGCCACTCACATCTCCCCTCCAGCGAGCGACACGAGCGGCCGGTCGGGAGCGGTGCGCGAGTGGACGACCCCCATCTGACGAAGTCGCTGGTCACCGGCTCGGAAGCGTCGCGCTCTGACGTAGGGCCCCAGCAGAACCGCCCGGGCGGGATCCCGGGGTGGGGCGGGGTCGACTTGCGACACCTGCCTCGCCGGCGCTTCTGGAGTCCGGGGTTCAGGTGCGCATCGGCACGGCGGTGACCCAGTCACCGAGGTGGTTCACAAGGGCGTCGGTGTCGTAGGGGTCTACTTCGGAGGTCGTCTCCGGGCCGTCCTGCGCGGGGCGGCTGAGCCGGTCTCGAACCCGCATTGGGAGGTGGCCGTTCAGGTGCGGCCGGCCTGTGGGTCCGGCGTAGATGATGCGGTCCACGTCGTCGCCCTGCGGCAGGACGCAGTGCGCGACCAGCGGGTCGTCGGAGACGCTTCCGCGACCACCTGCGGCCAAGCCTGCGGCGACGAGCTGCTCCACGCGCAGCAGGTGACCACGGGCGGCCCACATCGTCTGCAGCACGCCACCGGCGTCGAACAGGGTGGCGGCCCAGTTCGCGGCACCGTCCGGCAGGTAGACGGCCTGGCCGTAGAAGCGGCGGCGGGTGACCTCACCGAACTGCCAGCCGCGCGCCTCGGGCGCGAGGTCCGCACCGGTGGGCGCCACGCGTAGCGCCTCGAGCATGGCGGCGCAGTCGGCGGCTACCTCGTCGGCGACGGCGAGCCGCTGGGCGTGCGACAGCGCACGCAACCGGGGCGGAAGGTAGAACCGGGCAGTCTGGTCGTAGTCGTAGCTGCTGGCCGCGTCGTGGTGGCGACAGTCGGCCAGGTCCAGCCGCGGGTCCCGCTCGCCGAGCACCGGCTCCCGCAGCCAGGCGATGAGGTCGGTCAGGTGCTGGTGGGTCTGGGGCCAGGTGTCGAGCCACGTAGCGGCGTACCAGGCGGCCTCCGACAGGGTGGTGAGGGACTCCGCGAGGTCTTCGCCGATAAGGCGGTCCTCCACGGTGGTGACCTTGCTGGCAAGGTCACACATCGTTCCGGGCCAGGACGCGATAAGCGTCACGCGGGCGCCGGTGCCGAGCAGGCTGTAGGTGGTCATGGGACTCCTCAGGACAGGTCGCGGCTCGAGCCCCGAGGGGCGATCACGCGGCAGTAGGTGGAAGGTCCCGGTGGGTGAGCGGTACCGCCGCCACACCCCTCCAGTGCGAGAAACCATACTCCCAAGCCCTTCTCTTCGACGCGACGAGCGGCACGCGACGAATCTGTCCCGGGCGTCTGCTGTCCTGTTCCCATGCGGGCGACCCCGGGTCAGGTGATGGGCGCGGCGGGTCAGACTGCCGTGAAGCTGGCGTTCGAGCAGCTGGGTTGGGGGGCCGTCGACAACGACCGGCACGATCTCGGGATCGACCTCTTCGTGCAGCCGCGCGAGCAGACCGGGGTGGACCTAGGGCAGATGGTGGGGGTGCAGGTCAAGACCGGTACATCCTGGTTTCAGCGCCCCCAGCAGGACGCCTCTGGCCATGTGACCGGGTGGTGGTGGGCAGACGAGGACCGGCGGCACGTCGACCACTGGCTGCGAAGCGCCTACTCCGTTCTTCTCGTCCTGCACCATCCGGGCGACCACAGGTCCTACTGGGTGCATGTCACGCCCGAGACGGTGGAGTCCACCGGCCGCGGCGTGAAGATGCTGGTCCCCGCACAGCAGGTGATCTCACCCTCGGACTCGTCGGCGCTGCTTGGCGTGGCAGGCGCCGCCCCGGCCGCCCGGGGATGGGAGGGCAGCGCCTGGGACGCTGGTCGGCGCATCGCTACCGTCGACTCCTGGCGGCACGCCCTGATCGCTCCTCGTCTGCTCGCGCCCCACCGCAACCGGTCGGTCAACGCCCTGACCCCCGTTCAGGCGCTGGCGCTAGTCACCCAGGTACGCCTACGAGACCTGGCGTTCGCTGCGGACCGGAGCGAAGCGGTCCCACCCATGGAGGAGGCGCGAGACCACCCGGACTGGGACTGGCGCTTCGTCGCCGCCCTGCGCCACCGCGTGACCACGGGGGAGCCCGACCTGCTCCTGCGGTTGCTTCCAGGCGCGCCTACACCTGAACGTCTCGCGGCCGCCGCGGTGTCCTCTGCCATGGCCTACCTGGAGGAGGGCCGCCCGGAGGCCGGCGCCGACGTCCTGTCACCCCTTCTCGACGTCGAGGGCCTGACGCCCATCGACCGCGCTTGGATGAGGATGCAGATGGCCCGAGCCTTGGCTGACCACGGAGAAGTCTCGGACGCCCGGCAGCTGGCGCATGACCTCATCGGCCTGCGCCTCTCCCACCCGCACGACGTGACGGCCGGGGCCATCAGCGCCGCGGCGACGTCCCTCGTCTACCGCACGGCCAGCTTCCACAAGACCGACGTCGAGCAGGTCATCCGCCACCAGGACACCGTGACCGCCTGGTGGCGATCCCAGACCCTCGCCCACGGGCTCACGGCGCAGCTCGAAGGAACCCTGCGTCAGTGGTCTCGTGACGGCAGCACGGTGCACCACTTCGAGGACCCCGTGGAAGTGCCGCTCTTCACGGTGATGCTGACCGCCAGCGGCGCCGGGGACCACTACGGCTGGCAGCACTACGCCGGGCTGCTCGCCGCACACCGGGCGGTCACGCTCACCCGCGACAGCGACGTCGACACCACGGTCACCGTCCTGTCGGATCTGCGGCTGTCAGGTAGTACCGCGGAGCTGAAAATGGTAGCCGGCAGGCTGCTGCGCGACGGTCCTTGCCTCGCCGTGGCCGCCAGCGCCGAGAAGGTGGACCTCGGACTGTCGACTGCTACGTCGCTGCAGGCGGACCTGATGCTGCTCGAGATCGGTGGTGACGTCCTGGCTGCGGCGGTGGCGGACCGCCATGCCACGGACCTTCTGCAGTTGCTCCGGAACGAGGCGCCCACCCGTCAGAGGTGCACGCCCCGGTTCCTGCTCACCCGAGAAGGGATCCGTGCGCTGACCGCCGTGGTTCCCTCGAGCAGCCCGGAGGTGCAGGAGGCTGCTGCAGAACACCTCGCTCAGCTGGCTCCCGTCGAGGATCAGTCCTTGGCGGAGGCTTGGCGGGACCTGGCCGGCGCCCTGCCCGACAAGGTGTGGGACCACGACCGCGCCAGCCGCTGCGCCAGTGCCTCCCACCACCCCAGGCTCCGCACCCCGCTCCTGGGTCTGCTCGCCCGACACGACCAGGACGTGCGTCAATCCTTGGTGCGTAGTGCCATCGACGGTGATGCGGACGCCCTGTCTGCCGTCGGACCGGTGACCACCCTCGAGACGGAGGACGCCCGCAGACTCGTGGACGTGTTGACGGCACGAGTCCAGGCGACGGTGCAGCGGGCACGCGCCAACAGCCGAAGCGGCGGGGGCGTGGACCAGGTCTACGTCCTGGCGCTCATCAACCGGTGGCATCCCGAGGCGGCGTCGTGGGAACCGGTGCTGGAGGCCTTAGCTGAGCCGAGGGTCGCGGCGGACGACAAGCACCGTGCGCTTCGGTACCTGGCGATCATCGCCGACGATCTGCCGTCGGACGTGCGGGCGGCGCTGGTCCTGACTGCCCGAGCCGCCGCGGGGGCCGCGCCCTCGCCTCTGGATGGACACGCCCTCTTCGGTGGCGGTCCGCCGCCAGACGTTCGCGGGGCCGCTCTGCTGCTGCACCATGCCGTGGTCGCGGGATCGGACGCGGTCGATGCCGGAGAGCGCCAGGACTTGTTCACGCACCTCCTGGACCGCGCCGGCGAGGGGCGTCTCACGGACGTTGCGCACCTCGCCGGGTCAGTGGGTCAGCAGGGCGGAGCGGAGCTCCTGGCGTGCCTGTCGCAGGCCTCCGATCCGGACGTGCGGGCTGCCGCCGTTCATGGGATGGCCCGTCGCTGGGCCGAGGGTGACCGGAGCGACATCGTCCGTCAGTCCCTGCGGCGGGCCGTTGACGATGGTGGGCGGGTGGTCCCGCTGACCCTGGCGAGGGTGTTGGGCGCGGGCAGCGGGACGGTAGACGATGACACGGCGGGGTTGCTGAGGCCGCTTGCCCACCACCCCTCCCACAAGGTCCGTGGCGCTGCCTTCGACGGATTGCCGTGACTGCTGAAGCCACGATGTCGTCAGGCTCGTCCATGGTCACCGGATGAGCCGCACGCCGGTGGAGGGCATGTCGGTGATGGGGGGCGACGGCGGGGCGGAGGCCTTCTGCGACCCGTTGCCCTGCGCGAAGTTCGTCTCCGCAGTCGCGACTGTGAGACCGGGCACCTGGTCTCACGGTGGCGACGCAGCGGCGTGAACGTCCCCGGCCGGTCCCTCGGACCATTGCGCGAGGGGTGACGCCCCGCACGGTGCGCCCCATGACGACTGTGTGCACCCCGACTCCGCCTGACCCTCG
This sequence comes from Jannaschia sp. R86511, assembly GCF_042466345.1. Classification (NCBI taxonomy): domain Bacteria; kingdom Pseudomonadati; phylum Pseudomonadota; class Alphaproteobacteria; order Rhodobacterales; family Roseobacteraceae; genus Jannaschia; species Jannaschia sp. R86511. The sequence goes on along the minus strand of NZ_JAXHCD010000001.1, from coordinate 3,931,087 downwards.
TAGCGCCCTCTGCCCGGCGGGCACCTACCGGCACCTCATCCTGGGCCGGGTGTCCACGGGGTCCCGGGCCTCCCTGATCGAGCACCTGGACACGACGCTCCCGCCTCTGGCCTACCTGCCGGGAGTGACGCAGATCTACGCGGACGCGAAGCGGCCGGGTGTCATGGACCGGGGGACGGCCGGCCAGAACGCACGGGAGGCCCTGGGCTGGAAGACCGTCCACGCCCCCGGGACGAACCGTGAGCTCGGCGTCCTCGCCCTGCACGGAGAGACCATGGTGCTGCTGATCAACGCCAGTGCCAGCCAGCGAGACCTGGGTCAGGACGCCAACGCCTTCGTCGCGGTGGTCAGCGAGCTGGTCCTCAGCCAGGGCTTCCGTGGCCTGGATCCCCATCTGCCCGCAGAGGACCGACCGACGATTTTCGCCCCCTTCGCGGACCGTTTCATCCGCGATCAGGAGCTCGGCTGGCGGCTGTTCAACGTCGCCCGCGCCGCGGTGGCGGTCTTCAGCATCGCGGGCAAGAGTCCCCTGGACACCCTGTCCCCTGACAGCGAGACCAGCTGGATGATGTACGCCTGGGAGGGCGCTTCGGCCAAGACCACCACCGTCACCCGGCTCACCGGCGGTGAGCTGAACCTGTACCGGGTGGGGCTGCACGGCGGCGCGCAGGTGAGCCTGCCCCGCGGCTTCCGGTGGCAGCACGAGGCCATGCCCGACGGGACGTGGCGTCGCGCGACCGACGAGTCCCACCACCCCCGGTCGGTCATCAAGCACCACCCTGAGCCCGACCCGGAGACGTGGTGGGAGGTGCAGGTCCTAGTCCGCGCCGCGCTCGATCCCACGGTGACGACGTGGCGCGAGCTGGCCCGTCGGATGGGCGAGGCCGGCCTGCTCGCTCGCGGCGTCGACGAGCACGGGGTCCCGGTCGACCGCCTGGCAGACCCCCGGTCCGCCTCCAAGCTGTCGCTGCACCCGAGCAAGCTCCAGGCCTACCGGACCGGCGAGCTGGCCTACGAGCGCATCGGGGTCGGCGGGGGCCTGTGGACGCTGCCCGGCGGGCACAAGTTCCTGCCCCGCTGGCCCGGGGACGAGCGCGGCAGCGTCCGCTACCAGGTGCAGCTCGGCCTGCCGGAGTGGCCGCGAGGCTTCACCGACGACGACCTCGACGCGGTGGCCGCGAAGTGGTGGCCGGCCGGCAGCCCGCGGCGGAACTCTCCCGGACGGGCCACGACGAACCACGACAGGCGTGCGATGGCCGGCGTGATGGCCTGGCAGACCCCTGGTGCCCGCCATGAGGTTCTCGGCCACGCCGGCCGCTACGACTGGCGTGCCCAAAACCTCGCTGTCGCCCCCCGGCGCGCGGACGGCACCCCAGCGGACCTGCGCCTCGAGAACAGCACGCTCATGGCGAGCTGGTTCGACCACGAGCTCGCCACCCATGTCGCGGACTTCCTCGACGGTGCCGTACGCCGGCTGCTCACCCAGCACCCGGACGCCGACCTGGCACCGCTGAGCGTGCATCGTCCCGCCCCTTCCACGAGCCCCAGCCAGGCTCGCCGGGCGCGAGAGGACCGCGAGCTCCGGAACCGCATGCAGGAGCTGGCCGAGCAGGCGGACGGGGCCGAGCGCCTTGCCGGCCTGCTCGCTGCCCGCGGTGAGGACGAAGCCGCCCTGGCGCAGTACGACCGCGGCCGCGCGCTGCACCACGAAGCCGCCACCCTCGGCTCGCGAATCGCCGCGGCCGCGGAGGGCGTCGAGCGCCACAGCAGGACAGCCGACGGAACCGCCCAGCGCGCCGGCGCTGACGCCACCGCTGGGGGGCCGCACACCACCGCGCTCGACATCAGCACCGTCGCCGGACTGGTCGCCGCCCTGCGGGGGCCGTTCGGGTCCGGTCCGCAGGCCGTGGAGCTCAACGCTGCAGTCCGCGCGTACCTGGCAGAGCCCGGGCTGCGCTTCGAGCGGATCGACGGTGACGTCCTCGCCGTCCGGCTGACGGGCGCGGCCCGGTTCCGTCTGACCGACGGGTCCCTGGTGGACGTCCCGCACCAGCTCACCCTCCCGTCGCGCATCCCCGACCGGAGCAAGGCCGACCGGCTCCTCGCCCTCACGCGAGCGTTCATGCGCGACGGACAGACCCTGGAGGGGGCCGCGGCCGCGGCCCGCAGCCACGCGACGCGCGACAACCTGCGCCGCTGGATCGACGACGTGCTCTCCCGCCGGATCCCCGACACGCAGTCGACATCGACCGGTGCGCGCCTCGTCCTCCGGCCTGGGTACGCACCCGCACTGCTGGACGCCCCGGCCGAGCTGCGACGCCTCGTGTGGAACAGGTGGTCCGGCGGCACCGACGACGCCAACGTCTCCCCCCCGTTCCTGCAGCTCATCGTCGACACCTACCTCACCACCGAGACCGCTGGCAGCGCGGCCACCGGGAAGGGCTCCGGAACCACCGAGGGCGACGGAGATGACTCCATCGGGGACGCTACGAGCCGGAAGAGCGGGCCCCGGGTCTGGCTCCGCGCACCCGGAGCTCGCCACCGCGCGTTGACCGTCCTCCTGTCCCACCCAGTCACCGCCCACCAGGGGATGACCCCGCAGCACCTGGCATCCGCCTCCGGTCTCACCGGAACGCAGCTGCTCGCTCTTGGCGCCGCCCGCCGGAACCACACCCGGGGCGTTGACGTCCCCGTCCTGGCCCGGGCCCACGGACCGGCGCGGTCCCCGCTGGCTCCGTCCGAGACGAAGGGCAGAGCAACGCCGGGACCCATCAGCGCACTGACGCCCCTCCGCTGCCCGCATCCCGACGCCACCGGCCACGGTCGCTGCAACGGGCTGCACCGGCACGTGGCCCTGACCCCGGAGATGGATCGCCTCGGTGCCGCCACGCTGTGCGAGAAGTGCCTGCGACCGGCGAACAGCGCCGTGGCGTTCCCGAGCTGGTACGTGCAGGCCGTCGCCGCTCGTACCCCTGCACTGGCCGGGCAGTGGGTCGCCTGCGCCTACCAGGAATGCCGTGTCGACGCCGGCGCCGGCGCCGGCCTCGTGTGGCAGTGGCTCGACCCGGGTGCGGTCGCCGCCAGCAACCCGGAGGGCACCACGCCGGTGGGCGCTGGGCAGCTCACGGCGGTCTGGCACGGGCCGGACTGCCGAGCCAGACGAGCCGTGCCGGAGGAGCTCGCGCCGCGTGAGGTCCGCCGGTGCGGTTACCGGGACTGCGACGTCGACGAGGGTTCGGGTCCCGGGATCGTGCCTGTCACCGCCGGGGCGGCCAGGCGGCGGTGGCACACCCGTGCCTGTGCCATCGCCGAGGCACGGGTCGCACGTGGCCAGGCGCGCGCGGAAGACCGTATCGACGCCCCTGGGCGTCCGTGCCGCTACGCCGACTGCCGGGTCGACGAAGGCCGGGGGCCCGGCATGCTCGACCGCGTACGAGACCCCCTGAACGGCCCAGGTCGGCGGTGGCACTCCCGCGACTGCCTACTCGCCGCCGGGCGCGCTGACCGCCGCCAGCAGCGTGACGATGCAGTCGTGGGGTGACACCCGCAGTCCCGGCCACGACCCCGTTGCAGGTCAACGCGCACCGGGCTTGCGGTGTCGAGCCGCGCGCCAACGGTCAGGAGCATGGCTGCTACCTCTGCCCTGGACACCTACGACGCCCTGCTGCGCCAGCACCGCGACACGATCGAAGCCCTCGCCTCGGACCCTGACCAAGACGTCCTCCGTCAGCTGCTGGACGGCTCTGCCGTGCTCGTCCCGGTCGTCCTGCCTGACACGGTGGTGGCGGGATGACGGTCCGAGTCCATTGTCCGGTGGGCGGGGCTGCGCACACCTGGGGCTGAGCGCGTCCGGGACGGACCCTGCGACCTGGATCTGAGGCGAACGTCAGGACACGGGCTCGGTCAGACCGCCGGTCGGCGTCTGCACCGCCCGGGACGGTGACCACGCAAGGAGAGCGCCCTGAACCCGCTGTACAGGGGGTTCAGGGCGTCTGTGTCGGGCGATGTCGTACACACCAGCTTCACGGCCGCTGGGACCGCGCCGCAGGTCATGCGCCGACTATGCCGCCGACATGGCGGCCGATGGGGCTGCCGACGTAGTTCGGGGCTAATTGACCACCCGTGTCGGGGTTAGCGAACAGCCGCGTGCTGCGGCCGTGCTGCGGGTGGTCACCGGCCTTGAGGATGCGCACGGCGTGGTGCTCGCTGATCGGTAGGACGCGCGCGACCTCGCCCTCGCCCCGGACGCGCCGGTCGTAGCGCTCCGGGCCGCGCGTCAGGTCGGAGCGGTACACGGTGGCGACCTGGGCGCGCCGCGGCATCGCGAACGCCGACCTGGACTTCGCCATGGAGTGCCTGCCCCGTGGACACGTGAGCTGCCGGGGGTGGACATGGCTGTGGTGCCCCAGCGGCTGGCTGGGGCACCACAGGTGGGTCTAGGTGGAGGTGCTGATCGTGTCGACCAGGTGTCGCTGGAGGGCGGCGATGGCCTGTTCGAGGTCCTGGAGCAGGCGCTGGGCAGCGTCGGTGATCTTCGCGGCGCTGCGGGTGATCTTTGTCGCCTCACCGCTGAGGGTCTGCAGGGGCTGCAGGCGGAACATGAGGTCCTTCAGGCCTCGTTCGACGGCGGTGACGTCGACCCCGGTTCCGGTCGGTCCGCCTTGGAGGGCGGCGGCCAGACGGGCGAGGTGGTAGACGCCCGTCAGGAGCGACGGGTCGTCCCCGGGCTCCCACCCGACGACGAAGCTTGTCGGGCTGAGCATGAGGATCGGGCCGGTGGCGCCGGCGCCGGGGAGCTGGGCTGTCGGTGTGACGCCGATGGCGACGGCGGGGGCCTGCCCGGCTCGACTGGTACGAGCCCGGGAGAGCTCGGTCCGCCACGCGCTGGCGGTCAGGGGCCGGCCAGGCCTGGCCTTGGCCTCCCAGACGAGCATCCGGTGGGGCTCGCCCAGACTGGTCAGCGTTGTCGTGACGTCACCGGCTCGTGAGCCGCCGGGCGCCGAGATGTTCCCGGTGGCGTCAGAGGGGCCATCCCCTGCGGCGTGGGAGATGCCGCTGATGGCGACGGCGAGGGCGTCCTCGTAGGTGGCGCCCTTGCCGCTGCCCACCCGGGCCTCGGCCTGGGCGTCGGCGGCAGCGGTGGCATCGGCCAGCTCCCGCTGGTGCAGCGCTTGTCGGAGTTCACGGAGCCCGTCGTGCAGCTCCCGGTCCTGCCGCTCGACGACGGAGACCAGGCTCCTGACCAGCTCGGAGCGCTCCTGCTCGCTGAGGGCTCGCAGGCTGGCCGAGTGCTGACCGAGAGCGAGGTGGATGCCCTCCAGGGCGCCGCCGAGCCGGTCCGCGAGGACACGGTCGGTGGTGGCCCGGATGAGGGCCGGCACCTCGGCCGTCTCCCCGCCGAACATCCTGCCCAGCCCCGTCGCGAGTCGGTCGACGCCCTGCTGGACGCTGAGAGCCAGCGGGCCGGTCTCGGGGTGGACGGTCTGGGTGACGTGGGCCTCGAGGAGGTCCATGGAGCCGCGGACCTCCTGCTGGAGAGATGCGGTGAGGGTCCGGACGGCCTGGTCGAGGCCGTCGATGACCGCGCGACCGTCGTCCCGTAGGACGCTGCCGCCCACGGCGTGACGGGCCACGACCCCCAGACGCAGGGTCGTGTCGAGCCACTCCCTGAGCTCGCCCCGCCCGGAGGCCGTCCTGGCCGAGGCCACGACGTCGGGGTCGCGGGTCGACCAGGTGTCGATCAGGAGGAGCGTGCCCTCGTCTCCGAGGCGTACCGACTGGACGTCGGGCTTGCCGGTCTGGCTAGGGATGAGGGGCGAGCTTGCGGCGGCCGGTGAGGTCGCCCGCCTGGTGGGTCCCGGGGCGGCGGTGGCGTGGTGATCCGTGGTGGTGTCGTTCTCGCTCATGCGTCCTCCTCGTGCCGGCGAGGGCGGGGGAGGGGCGCCACGGTTTGGAACCCGTGACTGCCGTGTCGCGTGGGCAGCGGGTGCAGCTGCTGCCACGTGCGTCCGGTCCGGGGCAGGGGCAGGGCCCGGGTCGGGGCCGGCAGGCCGAGGCTCTCGTCGTCCCTCAGGCACAGAAGGCAAGGCCACGGTCGGACGTAGCCCAGCCCTTGGCCGGGTTCGTGGTCCCGGGCGGCCTCGACCTGGAGCAGCTGCTCCTCCACGGCGGCCGTCCAGGCCCGGTCAGCCCGAAGCTGTTCCTCCTGGGGGTGGATGTGGACCCGGTAGATCTGCGTCGCCACCTCGCCGTGACGGTGGGCCAGGACGTCGGCGAGCAGGACCCCGCTGAGGGCCCGCTCGCGCAGCAGCCGCTGCCACGGTGTGCCGTGATGGCTACCGGGAAGCCGCGACAGGACGGCATCGGTGTGCTCGGCGCGCGGTGGATGCGAGAGCCGGGCGGAGGATGCCCGCTGAGGGGGCTGGGTCGTGGGGCTGGGCTGGCCAGCGGTGGGGACGAAGGGGGGTGGTTGTGGGTGCACTGAGGCTCCTCGGAATTGGTGCGCGCGCATCCCGGGACGGGGTGTGCTGCACGGAGCCAGACGGCTCACGCGTCACCTGTCAGCGCGCGGCCGCGTCCCCCAAGAGCCCTACGGCGGTAGTTGCAACCTCTGTCGCACCACGTGTCGTCAAGTGCCCGCCTGGGGCGCCCTGGACGTCGCGGACGGCGTGAGAGGGGACGCCCCGACCACCGGGGCTGCACCGGCCTTCGACAGCGGGTGGCTACATCGATCCGGCTGTCGTGTCCGACGGCCCGGGCACAGTGCTGGTCTCCGTCGAGAGGGGAGAGACATGAACAACCCCCACCCCTGCACGTCCCGCAGCTCACGTCCGCCGTCCGCGGCTGCCGTGCGCGCGGTCCTGGCCGGGTTGCCCCTGGGTGCCCCCGGGGGGCCGTGTGCGGTCGTGGAGGCCCGTCCCGGCCCGGTTCTCGTCGTGGCCCCGGACCTGCTCCCGTACGAGCTCGGACAGGAGGTGGAGCGACGCGTGAGTGCGCGGTGGACGCCGGCCGCGCTCAGCCGCCGGCCTGTCGTTCTGCAGCACGTCGTGCTGGCGGGCAGCCTCGCGACGCGCGTCGCCGACCACGTAAGGGCCGTCACCGGCTTGGCCGACTTCGAAGTGCTCGAGGTCACGACGGTGGGACCCTTCCTGCAGGTGCGGGTGCGCTGGACCCGTGGGCTCCCTGCCGCGGTTGTGGAGGCACGGATCCGGGAGGCGTGCCCGACGGTGGCGCCGTACCTCCTCGTGGCGGCAGAGCGTGAGGTCAGCGGCCCGGCGGCCGTCGAGGAGGTGTTGGCCTGGCTCGCCCACGAGCGCCCAGGAAAGGCCATGACGATGTCCGCCGGTGATCACGAGCGGCTGACCCGTCACGTGCAGGCCTGCACCCTGCCCACGCCGGAGCGGGAGACCGTCCGCGGCCGCTCGCTGTGGGCCATGGCCGCCGCCCACCTGCCCTTCCCAGACGACGAGAGGTGGATCGTCGCCGCCACCCTGCGGCTGGTCGTGGCGGCCGGCAGCGTGCAAGGGGTGCTGAGCGCGTGTGATACCGCCCTCGAGTCGGTCGGGTGGCCGGTGGGGACGGCGCGGTGAGGCGGGGCGGGCACTGATCGGGCCAGTCGCTGAGAAAGTCGGGCAGACCATTGCGCGCCCGAGATCGGGGCGGACGTTCGTAGATCAGATGCTGGTCACCTCAGGTGACGCGAGCCCCAGACGGGCCGCCTCGCCGGCGCGTGTGCACCTGCGGGGCGGACGGGCGGGCAACGGCGTGAGGGTGAGCGTTCCAGGACACTCGCCAACGGCCGACGGGGTGGTGGGGCTCACCCGGGCGGCCAACCCCCTCCGGTCGTTGGCCGTTGGTGACCACAACGACGACGACCAGCAGCGTGGTCCACGACCCCGTACGGCACCGCAGTCTCGAGAGCGCGAACGCCGCGTCGACCGCGGCGCACGAGAGGAGCACCGCGTGGAGATCGACCTGCCTGCTGACCTCAACTTCGTCGACGACGACGGCCTGGTCTTGGCCCCGGTCCCACCAGGGGCAGGACCGCGCCCTGGTGACGTCGTGGTCGCGGGGACGCCCTTCGCCTGGACGCGGACGGTCGTCACCAGCGTCGACGACGGCTGGGTGTCCGACCCCGGGCCGCTACGGACGGAACCACTCGGGCTGATCCTCAGGCCGGCGGGCCGACCTGACGTCCCGAGGGTGGCCCCGGCGGGGCACCTGACACGACCTGCCAGGAGCCCCCGACGGTCGCGGTGCCCTCCCACCTCTTGCCGCGCCACCCACGTTAGAAGCAGTGGGAGGGGTGCACCTGATGCCGGGTCTGCGGGCTGCTACGGCTGGGCGTCGTCGAGACGCGGCTGGAGCGGGTCGAAGTCGAGGAGGTCGAGCGAGGCGGGCCTGAGCTCTCCCCGAGCGACTCGACCAACGGTGACGGCCTGCTCGCGGCTCGCCACGTAGCCGACCTTGGAGAGGGCGAGCCGGTCGGACTCTCTCCAGAGGTGCGACGGGCCGCCGAGCACGGTCATCCGCTGGCGGAGTGGCCACTGGTCGACGCTGAGCTGGTCGAGTACGAAGTAGGCATGCTCCAGCGGCGTTGCCGCCTTCCCCCGCTGTGCGGCCATGACGACGACGGGGCGAGCCTGGGGCGGGTCGAGGATGGCGGTGACGCGGCGCGAAGCGCCGGTGATCGTCCGGACGATCCGGTCTTCCCGTACCGGGATGCCCACCTCCCCCACGAGCCAGCGCCGTACCTGCTGGTCGAACCGGTCCCCGCGGCCGGGTGGGGCGAGATGCCTGACGCTGTCGAGGGCGAGGAGCGCGTCGGCCATCTGCAGGAGCGCCACCTCGAGACGCTGTGGTTCGGCGTGGAGGTAGACCCGCCCGCCGACCGTGAGGCAGCCGTAGTCGTCGACGATGGCCTCCCAGTACTGCTGCACCTGGCGGTTGGTCTCGACACTCGCACCGGCGAGGTCGAGCCGACCGGCCGCCCCGGCGTCACGGATCATGAAGTGCCCCTCGCCGGGCTCGACGATCACCGACACCTGGTCTCCGTCGGCGTAGTACCGGCCGGTGAGGACGAGCACCGCGGTGTCACGACCGGGGAGCGGCTCGCACGCCCATGAGTCGCTGAGGCTGCGGAGAGTCTCCCCGAGCTGATCGCAGACGCTCATGTCACGCTCCCGTCGGTCGTCGTAGCGGGTGTCTCCTGAGGTGGTTCGGTCCAGCCGTACTTCGCGTCGCGGGTGATGAGGAGAGCCTCGCAGAACCCCTCGACAACGTCACGGTAGGTCTCCCGGCTGACAGCATCCGGCACGCGCCAGGAGACGGCCCGGGCGTCGTTGTCTCCGTACTCCGCGGTCCACACGTGCAGGTGCGCGCCCGGCCACCGCCGCCCGTCGCGACGGTTCAGGTGGCCTCTCGTGCCGCAGAGGGACACCAGCCGGGTCCCCGAGACGCGGTCGAGGATGCTGACGCTCCAACTCACCTCGCACACCTGGGCTCTCAGGTCGAGAGCGCGGCCACTGGACGAGGCCAGCGCCGCGATGGCGTAGACACAGGTAGGGCCCTCCCGCCACGTCAGCGGCTGCACGAGCCGCAGACCGGCGGTTCCGTCGAGGAGAGCAGCGACGAGCCTCTCATCGAAGCCCGCACCCCTGCCCCTCACGCAGCGGACCATAGCTGCGTGGTCGCCGGCTACGTCGGACATCGGTTGGAACCGTGGGACCGAACCTCGTCCGTCGGCCAGACGGTGCGAGCGCCACCGCCTCCACGGCACGGGTTCCGGCACCGACTCCGCCTCGATCCCGGACGCCCCATGGGCGTGGTCGACGTGGCACGAGACCGCGGCTAGGAGTCGGTCACGACGTCGACGGGTTGCACGTCTGCCCTGGGGCCAGGTAGACGGGCCGCCGGGCAAGGCCGCGGTTCGCGAGGTTGCTCTCCGCCGCCCGGGGCAGCGTCAGGCGTCGAACCCGTCGAACCCGTCGAACCCGTCGAACCCGTCGAACCCGTCGAACCCGTCGAACCCGTCGAACCCGTCGAACCCGTCGAACCCGTCGAACCCGTCGAACCCGTCGAACCCGTCGAACCCGTCGAACCCGTCGAACCCGTCGAACCCGTCGAACCCGTCGAACCCGACCCGGATGATCTCGGCGGGGTGCGAGAACGACATGAGCAAGGTGTTCAGCAGGATGACGAAGGCCTTGGCCTGCTGCCCGAAGTCGAGGCCCTCCCAGTCGGCCGTGTCCAGGTATGCGCGCCGGTGCGTGTCGCAGGCGGTGGCGTTCTGCATCGCCGCGGCGAGGCAGTTGGCCATGAACCGAGCCTCACCGTCCGTCAGTGGGACGGCCGTGCCGATGGCGTCGACGGTGCGCCAGACGAGACCCCCGGTGAAGTCCGTCATGGCCGCCATGAGGTGGTTCAGGAGCTGCCACAGGCCGATGCAGGCGTCCGTCGTGAGGTCGGGGTCCAGCTTCGCCGTGTACTCGGTGATGGCCTCGACGTGCAGCAGGGAGGCCGTGCCCTCGACGGTCTGCAGGAGCAGCACCACGGGGTTGACGGGGCGGTCGATCGTGGGCGCGGGCTCACCGACGCCGCTGACGCGGGGTGCGAGGGCGGCCAGGTACGCCGGATTGCACCCGCCCGGGCAGGCGCAGCGGTGCACGTGGTCGGCGGTGCTGGAAGGCGCGGAGCCGGACCGTGCGCGGGGCGGCGTCTGACGCCCTCTCGCGGCATCTCGCTGCTGCCGGCGGACCTGCTGCTTGGCGCGCGTCTGCTGCTGCTGACGCTGACGGGAACGAGCGTGCTTGATGGACATGGGAGTTATGACCCTTCGTGTTGGATCTGTCGCTCTCTGCGACGCGTCCATCGTGACCGCCGTCGTCTCCCCAGCACATGGCACGTCTGTGGGGAAGAGACCCGCACAAACCTCGGGGTGCGGCTCGGACGTTTGTCGTAGCCCGAACGGCTGGTGGCTAGGCCCGGCTGCCGACGACCTTGAGCCGGACCAACCGATCGCGTGCCGAAGCAGTGACCGCGCCGGTGTCCCCGACCGGTGTGGCGGCGCACGCAGGGGCGCGGTCCCCGCCGCGTTCTCGTGGGCCGACGGGTCGGCGCTGCAGCTCGAGGTTGAGCTCGATGTCGCTCGGGGTGAAGTAGATGCCCCGGACCCGGCCGGTGCGGTGGTGGTGCAGCTCGTGCCGTGTGCACATGTCGCGCACGGTGCTCCGCGACTTGCCCAGCAGTGCGGCGGCCTCAGCGATGGTGTGGCGGATGTCGTCGGTCGTCGTCATGCCTTCGCACCGTGCGGCGGTGGGCAGGTTGCGCAACCTGCGGGAGACGGCGCCCGGCCGGGCGCCGTCTCCCGCGTTCAGGTTGGGGCGGGTCGGTCAGGCTGCCCGCAAACCCTCCTGGTCCTCGTCGTCGTCGTCCAGCACGAGCGGGAGCGCGGCGTCGGCCGGGTGCGGTACCGGCGGTGTGCGGTAGTCGCTGTCGGGGATGACCGCGGCCAACCCCGGGCTCATCAGCGGCGCCATGTAGGTCTGCAACGACAGCAGCGTCTCGTTGACCGTCTCCTGCGTCAGGTGCCCGTACAGCCGCGTCGTCGTGGCGATGTCGGCGTGCCCCATCCGCCGCTGGATCTCCAGGGGACTCGCGCCGGACGCGATCAGCCACGCGGCGTGGGTGTGGCGGAACGAGTGGGGGTGCACGTCCGGGATCTCCCCGGGCAGCCGGGCGCGGTCGTTGTCGTCGGCCGCGGCGTGGAGCTCGGCGAGGCGGACACGTGCGCGCTCCAGGGCCGGCTTGAGGATGCGGTCGTGGAAGTTGCCGCGGTGGAAGACGGTGCCGGTCTTCATCGTGAAGACGTGCGCCTCCGGGGGGCGACCTGCCACGAGCGGCAGCAGCTGCTCCCGCATGGCCATGGTGATGGTGATGCGGCGCCGTCCCGCCGCCGTCTTGGTCCGGCCCAGCCCCCACACGTACGTCGCGCGGGTCTTGGTCAGACCGGCAGAGCCGCGGGCCTTCGGGACCCGTCCGACCCGCTTCCAGGTGCGGTGGACGTACACCGTGGCGGGGTCGTCGGCGGTGCCGTCGCCCAGGTGGACGTCTCGCACCTTGAGCGCCGTCAGCTCGCCGATGCGCACCCCGGTGCCGAGGAGGAACCGGACCGCGACGACGAAGTGAGGATCGATCTCGGCCAGCAGCAGCTCGGCCGCGCCCCGCTCGAGGTACGTCGCCTCCTTCGGTTCCGCCTTCGTCAGCGACAGCGGGCCGCACGGGTTGCGCGCCAGTAGCGGCTGCGGGGCGAAGTTCATCGCGAAGGTGAAGACCGAGGCGAGCAGCCCCTGGACGTTGCGTTGCGTCTTCGCGCTGAGCTCGGTCCCGGGGATGGGGGAGCCGTCCCGCCGGTGCTTGGGCCGCTCGGCCAGCCAGGACCCCACCCGGTGACGGTCGGCAGCGACCACGGCTGCTCGCCCTCCGCGGTCGGCAGGTCGTAGGTGCACACGAGACCGATGTCGAGGCTGTCGCCCTGGTGGTCGACGAAGTACGGCAGCACGTAGCGCCTGATGTCGCGGCGGTAGTCGTCCCGGGTCTGGGGGTTGCCCTGGTTGCCGTGCTCGACGTACTGCTCAGCCAGCCACGCCGTCGTCACACCGGCCGGGACGGGCAGCGTGAGCCCGGCTGCCAGTCGCGGCATCCCCTGTCGGGGCGTGAGCGCCGCCGCCGTCAGGGTCGTGGGGCCGACCTCCATCGAGGGGGTCAGGTCGGCCCCGGTGGTGCTGGGGGAAGCGGTCGTTGCAGCGGACGGGACTCGGGGCACGGCAAGGGCCTCGCGGGCCGCGTCGAGGCCGATCTCGCGGGCGACCTCGAGGAACGTCTCGGCGTCCTCACGGCTGGCGAAGGGGAGGTAGTCCCGCTTGTTCGCGGTGCGCCAGTAGACGCGGTACTGCTGGCGGCGGCGGTCGATCCACATGGTGCTGGTCTCCTCGTGTCATGCCGGTGTTGGCATGAGAGACCGGTGCGGGGTCCCGCTCGCTGCGCACTACCCCCGCCACCACGGACGGACCAACGGTGGAGGCGGCGAAGGCTTGGCGCGGGAACGGGTCTGGTCGTGTCCTGGCTCCTGCCCCCTCGCGAGGGGGCAGGAGCCAGGCAACCAGCTCCTGACCTGCGGAGCCTTCAGGGTGAGTGACGGGACTTGAACCCGCGACATCCGCCACCACAAGGCGGCGCTCTACCAGCTGAGCTACACCCACCACGGCCGGTGCACGCACCGGCTGCGAGAAGGAGTGTAGCCGCCCGTCAGAGGTGCGCGCTCAGTCCGGGCGCCCAGGCCGGGACGGTGCCGGCCGGGAGCTCGTGACCAGCGGCGATGGCCTTCGTCGACTCGCTGTCCGGGCCGGGAAGGGGCACGAACACCGCCTCCCGGTAGAAGCGCAGCTCTGCGATGCTCTCGAGGATGTCGGCCATGGCCCGGTGCCCGCCGTGCTTGGCGGGGGAGTTGAAGTGCACCCGCGGGTACCAGCGCTTGACCAGCTCCTTGATGCTGCTCACGTCAACGATCCGGTAGTGCAGGTGCTCGTCCAGCTCGGGCATGTCGCGGGCGATGAACGCGCGGTCGGTGCCCACGGTGCTGCCGGCCAGGGGGGCCTTGCGCACGTCGGGGACCCACTCCTTGACGTAGGCCATCACCTGCGCCAGCGCGTCCGCGATCGTCGTGCCGCCGTCCAGCTGCTCCAGCAGGCCGGAGCTGGTGTGCATGTCGCGCACGACGTCCTTCATCTGCTCGACCGCGCCGGGCGGGGGCTTGATGACGACGTCGACCCCCGAGCCCAGCACGTTCAGCTCGCTGTCGGTGACCAGGACGGCGATCTCGACCAGGGCGTCGTCGGTCAGGCTGAGCCCGGTCATCTCGCAGTCGACCCAGACGATGCGGTTCTTGCTGTCGGTGCTGTCGGCGCTGCTCACGTCCGGCAGCCTACGGGGCGGGTGGGGACAGGGTGACCGCCACCAGCAGCACCGCGCCCACCACGACACCGCCCAGCAGCAGCCACGCCACGGTCGACCCGGGCACCCCGACCAACAGCAGCACCCCGGCGCTCATCAGCAGCGTGAAGACGACCCACGCCACCCACGGGCCCAGCGGCGGGCGGGGTGCGGCGGCACGCCGACGCGCCCGCCTTCCCCGCCCGCCCACGTCGCCCGGCACCCCGCACCTCCTACCCTGCGCACATGGTGCACCCCGACCCGCTGCCGACCGGCGACCGACACCCCGGTGCGGGTCGCACCGGCCAGGTGCTCCTGACCGTCCTGGGCGTCCTGCTCATCGCGGTCTGCGCGCTGGTGGTGGCGGTCGTGCTGCTGCTGTCCGTGGGGCCCCGCGCGTTCACGGTGGGGCTGCTCGCGGCGCTGCTGCCCGTGGTGCCGCTGCTGGCCGTGCTCGGCTGGCTGGACCGGTACGAGCCGGAGCCCCGCGGGCTGCTGGTGTTCGCCTTCGGCTGGGGGGCGGCCGTGGCCACCGCGGGGGCGCTGCTGCTCAGCCTGCCCCCGACGCTGGTCGTCCAGGCGGCGGGCGGGGACCCCGAGCTGCTCGGGGCCGTCGTCGTGGCACCGGTGGTCGAGGAGGTGCTCAAGGCCGCGGGCCTCGGCGCGATCCTGCTGGTCGGCCGGCGCGGCCTGGACGGGGTCGTCGACGGGTTCGTCTACGCCGGCGTCATCGGGGTGGGGTTCGCGTTCACCGAGAACATCCTCTACCTGGGCGCGGCCCTGCTGGAGTCGGGCGGGGCCGGTCTGGTCGGCACGTTCCTGCTGCGTGGCGTCGTCTCGCCGTTCGCCCACCCGCTGTTCACGGCCGCCACGGGCATCGGCCTCGTGCTGGCCTCGCGCCGCCGCGGCGCGGCGCGGTACCTGCTCGCGACGGCCGGCCTGCTCGTCGCGATCGTGCTGCACGGGCTGTGGAACTGGATGGCCGTCGGGTCGTTCATGGGCTTCCTCGGCACGTTCGTCGTGCTGTGGGTGCCGCTGTTCGCCGCGTTCGTCGCCCTGGCGCTGCTGGCGCGCTCGCGCGAGGCCCGGCTGATCCGCGACGGCGTGACGCTGTACGCCCGGCACGGCTGGTTCTCCCCGCCCGAGGCGCAGCTGCTCGTCTCGCTGCCGGCGCGCCGGGCCGCCCTGCAGGCCTCCCGCCGGGCGGGCGCGGGGCGGCAGATGCGGCAGTTCCAGGCCACGGCCGTCCGGCTCGCGCACCTGCGGCACCGGATCGGGTCCGGCACCCAGCCCTGGGACGCGGCCCGGCGGGAGGCCGACCTGCTGGCCGAGCTGGCCCGGCACCGGGCCGCCCTGCCCGGTGCGTCCTGACCCGCTGGGCCAGGGGGTGGACCGGGGGCGGCCGGAGTGCCAGCGTGAGCGCATGAGCGAGCAGCCGTCCGACGGCGAGATCCCCGACCTCGAGGAGTCCCTGGGGGAGGACGGCGAGGAGGAGGTGGCCGGACGCAGCTGGTCCCCGCCCGACTCGCCGGGGGCGGTCTTCTCCCACGGCATCACCGCCGAGGAGGAGGCCGAGGGGGCGCAGCTCGACGACCGGCTGGCCGCCGAGGTGCCCGACTGGGGCCACGACCGCGACGGGCAGGTGCTCGAGGAGGCGGAGGCCGTCGGGGGAGAGGTCGGCGAGCAGCGGGCGGGCCGGCTGGTCGCCCCCGACGAGGGCAGCCACGCCGACACCGAGAAGGACCTCGTGGCCGACGACATCGGCATCGACTCCGGCGCCGCGGGCGCCGAGGAGGCCGCGATGCACGTGGTCCCCGACGAGGACGACTGAGGTCCCTCCGCCGCAGCCACGCCGACCGGACCGCGACCCCACCGCGACCTGACCGGTACCGGATCGTGTCCTGGGACCGGGACCCCGGCGCCCCCTCGGCCCGTCCAACCCCCGACCGCACCACCGGGGTGCGGAGGGACGAGGGCGACCGTGGCGGGACGACGACAGGCACGCAGGACCGGGACCCGCCGGGACGGGCGGACGGCACGGACCGGGTGGGCGGCGCGGGCAGCGTGGGCGACGGGGCGACGCCGGTGGGCCGGGTCGCTGCTGCTGCTCGTGCTGGCCCTCGGGCTGAGCGCCTGCGCCGGCTCGGCCACGTCCGCCGAGGACGCCGGCGCCGCGGACCAGGCGGTGCCGGCTCCGCTGGCCGGCCGAGACGACGCCGGTGGTGGTGGTGACCTGGCCGGTGATGACCTGGCCGGTGAGGCTGCCGACGAGGACGGCCAGGCGCAGGCCGGGGTGGCGGACGATGCGGCGGCCGGCGACGGCGCGGCGGGCGGCGAGGGTTCGGCGGGCGCCGACGCGGTCGACGTGGGCGCCGCCGGGGTGGCCCAGGGCCGACGCGTCGTCACGTCCTCGGTCGACGTCGCCGTCGACGACGTACCGGCCGCCGCCCGGCGGGTGCGGGCCGCCGCCGTGGCGGCCGGCGGGTTCGTGGCCGGCGAGAGCACGACGGGTGGGGAGCGGCCCCGGGCCGAGATCACCGTCCGGGTGCCGGTCGAGGCGGGCCCGGACCTGCTCACCGCCGCCGCCGCCCTGGGTGAGGAGGTGGCCCGCTCGGCGGAGTCGGAGGACGTCGAGGCCACGCTGGTCGACCTGGAGAGCCGCACGGCGACCCAGCGCGCCGGCGTCGAACGCATCCGCGCCCTGCTGCAGGAGGCGACCTCCCTGGAGGACGTCCTGGCCCTGGAGGCCGAGCTCACCCGGCGCCAGGCCGACCTGGAGTCGGTGCAGTCGCGGCAGTCGGCCCTGGCCGACCGGGCGGCCCTGGCCACGGTCACCGTCGTGCTGACCCGGCCCGCGGACGTCGACGTGCCGACCCCGGCGCCGCCGTTCCTGAGCGGGCTGGCCGCCGGCTGGGACGCCCTGCTGGCCTCGACCGCCGTCGTGCTGGTCGTGCTCGGTGCGCTGCTGCCGTTCCTGGTCGTGGCCCTCGTCCTCGGTGCGGCCCTGCTGGGCGCCCTGCGGCTGCGCCGCTCCCGCCACCCGCGCCCGGCCGTAGCGGGGTCGGCCGCAGCGGCCCCGGCCCCCGAGCGCGCGGGCGTCCCGGCGGCCGCCGGGCCAGACTCGGGGGATGAGCAACCTCGAGGGTGACCCGACGGAGACCGAGGTCGGCGGCCGGGCCCGCAGCAGCGCACCGACCGACGGTCCCCAGGTGCAGCTGCTGCCCGCCCGCGAGGTCCCGCTGGGCGGGCCGCGGGCGATGCTGGTACGCCGCAGCCTGCCCTCGCGGGCCCGCACCACGGTCGGGGCGTGGTGCTTCGTCGACTCCTACGGCCCGGCCGCCGGGGCGGACGTCATGGTGGTCCCGCCGCACCCCCACACCGGGCTGCAGACCGTGACGTGGCTGGTGGGCGGCGAGGCGCTGCACGACGACTCGGTGGGCTCGCAGGTGCGGATCCGCCCCGGCCAGCTCAACCTGATGACCAGCGGGCACGGCATCGCCCACGGCGAGCGCTCCCTGGCCGGGGACGGCGCCCCGCTGCACGGCGTGCAGCTGTGGGTGGCCCTGCCCGAGGCCCACCGGCACCAGACGCCCCACTTCGAGCACCACGCCGACCTGCCCCGCCGCGAGGTCGACGGCGGCCGCCGCACCGTCCTGCTCGGCAGCCACGACGGCATGACCTCGCCGGCCGCGACCTACAGCCCGATCGTGGGCGTCGAGGTGCGGGCCGGGGTGGGCGAGGTGCGCCTGCCGGTGCGGGCGGACTTCGAGCACGCGGTCCTGCTGGTCTCCGGCCGGGTCGAGGTGGCCGGCGAGCACCCCGACCCGGGGGACCTGGTCCACCTGGGCACCGGGCGGGACGAGGTCGGGCTGAGCGTCGTCGAGCCCGCCGTGCTCCTGCTCCTGGGCGGGGAGCCCTTCGGCGAGGAGCTGGTCATGTGGTGGAACTTCGTCGGGCGCAGCCACGACGAGGTCGTCGCCGCCCGCGAGGCGTGGCAGGACCAGGACAAGCGGTTCGGGGAGGTGCCGGGCTGGGCGGAGGACTCCTGGCTGCGCGCCCCGGAGCTGCCGAACGTCCGGCTGAGGCCGCGTCGCCGCTGACCACGCTCCGAACATCCTCGGTGACGCCATGTGGGTGACGCCATCCGTGCAGCCTCACGCCGTTTCGTTACCCACAGTGCCTTGACAGTCACTGTTCGGTACCGGACTCTTCCCGGAGGGAGCAACTCCGGGGTGCAGGAGGCGTAGGCGGGGTGCCTGCGACCTAGTGTCCGGGGCGGCCACCCAGCAGGCCGTCTCGCATCCCAGCAGTCACGAAAGGGCCATCTCCGTGCAGCCTTCCCCCGCCGTCCTCCAGCCGTCCGCCCCCCACGACCTGCAGCTGGTCCAGGCCCGCGCGCACGGCACGGGCGTCTCCGTCCGGCAGCCCGCCGCCATGCCCGACCTGGCCCCGATGATCCACCGTCAGCGCCTGGTCATCGAGGGCTACTGCGAGGAGCCCATCAGCGCCGAGGCCATCAAGGCGTTCCTGTCCGAGCTGAGCGAGACCATCGACATGGTCGCGCTGATGGAGCCGATGACCCACCAGTCGCCGTTGTACGGCTGGGCGGGCTGGATCCACTGGGAGACCTCCGGTGCGCACTTCTACGCCTGGGACCAGCCGCTGCTGTTCTTCAGCGTGGACGTCTACGCCTGCAAGGCCTTCGACGCCCGGGACGCCGTGGCGCTGGCCGCCCGCCACTTCGGCTCCGAGCCGGTGTGGAAGGAGTTCTGATGAGCGCGACCGTGGCCGAGCGCTGGCTGTCCGAGCAGCCCGACGGCACCCACCGGCTCGTCTTCGACCCCCGCGGCGAGCTCCTCGAGGCGGCCCGCGCCTGCGAGGCCGACGTGTTCATGGCCCGCTACGGCAACACCCGCGAGCAGCTGGCGGAGGAGTACGGGCCGTACGAGGACCACTCGGTGTTCCTGGCCCTGGCCACCCCGGCCGGCGAGGTCGAGGCGGCCGTGCGGTTCATCGTGCCGGGCCCGGCCGGGCTCAAGAGCCTCGTCGACGTGCAGCGCGAGCCGTGGCACGCCGACGCGAGCGCCAGCGCGGGCGTGGCCGGCCTCGACCTGGAGCGGACCTGGGACATCGCCACCCTGAGCGCCCGCAGCCAGCGGGCCGACGGGGTCAGCCACGTCGCGGCGCTCTACCACGGCATCGCCCAGGCGACCCGGGCCAACGACGTCACCGGCACCGTCGCCATCCTCGACATCCGGGTGCGTCGGCTGCTCGACTCCGTCGGGCTGCACTACCGCACCCTGCCGGGCACGCGGGTGCGGCCCTACCTGGGCTCGGCCGCGAGCGTGCCGGTGTACGCGGAGATGGCGGTCATGCTGGACAACCAGCGTCGGATCGACCCCGACTCCTACCGGCTGTTCGTCCACGGCAGCGGGCTGGACGGCGTCAGCGTCCCGGGACCGGAGGCCTTCCTGCTGCCGGCCCGCCGGGTGGTGGACCTGCGCGAGCGGGTCGCGGTCGTGCCGCTCAGGCGCGGCGGCGGTAGCTGAGGTCCGCGCGCCGGTCGTGCAACGAGGCCTCCCAGCGCCGCACCCAGCCGGACACGTCCTTCATCGGGACGGGTGAGCAGATGTGGTAGCCCTGCAGCACGTCGATGCCCAGGGCCACCAGCTCGGCCGCGGTGCTGGAGTCCTCGACCCCCTCGGCCACCAGGCGCAGGCCCATCGCGTGGGCCATCTGCCGGGTGGAGTCGACGATGGTGCGGCTGCGGGTGTCGGTGAGGATGGTCGACACGAACGACCGGTCCATCTTGAGCTCCTGCACCGGCAGGTCCCGCAGGTAGGCCAGCGACGAGAACCCGGTGCCGTAGTCGTCGATGGCCGCCTGCACGCCGTGGGCCCGCAGCCGCTGCAGCGCCACCCGGGCGTGCTCGGGGTCGTTGACGAACGAGTCCTCGGTCACCTCGACCAGCAGCCGGTCCGAGGGCAGCCCGGCGCGCTCCACGGCCTGGAACAGCAGCGGCAGGAACGTGCCCCCGAGCAGCTCGGGCGGGGCGCAGTTGAACGCGACGGTGAACGTGAACCCCTCGGCCTGCCAGCGCCGCGCGTCCCGGACGACCTGGTGCATGACGGCCTCGGTCAGCGCCGGCATCAGGCCGCAGCGGCGCGCGTCGGGCAGGAACGCCAGCGGTGACAGCAGGCCCAGCTCGGGGTGCCGCCAGCGCACCAGCGCCTCCACCGCGGTGACGCGCTGCGTGGCGGCGTCGATCTGCGGCTGGTACCAGAGCTCGAGCTGGTCCTGGGTGATGCCGCGGCGCAGGTCCTCGGCCTGACGCAGCCGCGAGCGCGAGAACTCGTCCCGCGACGGGTCGTAGACCAGGGCGCCGGAGCGCGACGTCTTGGCCTCGTACATGGCGACGTCGGCCTGGCGCAGCAGGTCCGTGGCGTCGCGGGCGCCCTCGCGCAGCGCGATGCCGATCGAGCAGCGCACCGACAGCACCAGGCCGTCCACGGCCAGCGGCGCGAGCAGGGCCTCGCCGATGACCTGCGCGGTCCGCAGCAGGGACACCTCGTCGTCCTGGGGGGCGACGATGGCGAACTCGTCGCCGCCGAGCCGGGACACCATCGACGCGGCCCCCACCTGTCCCAGCAGCCGGGCCGACACCTGCTCCAGGACCCGGTCGCCCGCGGCGTGGCCGAGGCTGTCGTTGATGTCCTTGAAGCCGTCCAGGTCCAGCAGCATCAGGGCCAGCGGTCGTCCGGCGGCCATGTCGCCCTGGATCCGGGCCATGACGGCGCGCCGGTTGGGCAGGTCGGTCAGGTCGTCGGTGACCGACAGCCGGCGGGCCTCGACCGCACCGCGGGCCTCCTGCAGCGCCATCGCCATCCGGGTGCCGGCAGCCACCAGGGTGAGCACGGCGGGCAGGGTCACGTACCAGGCGCCGACCCCGGCCGGACGGAACACGATGACGACCAGGGCGACGGCCGCGGCCAGGACGAGGACGATGTGCCGCGACGGTGCGGTCGCCGGGCTGCTCACCGCGTCCAGCCGGGGCGCGCAGGCGGCCCCGACGACCAGCGCGAAGCTGGCCCCCCACATCAGCTCCAGGACCGTGTTGGACACGTACGTCGTCGTCGCGGCGTTCAGCACGAAGGTCGAGTCGGCCACCGCCAGCAGCACGAAGCCGCCGGCCAGGGTCAGGGTCCGTCGGGACGCCCGGCGCTGGCGCAGCTGTACCTGGGCGAGCACGACCAGGCCCAGGACCACGCCGAGGACCGGGTAGAGCAGGGCCAGGAACAGGGCGGGGCCCTGCTCGCCGATCGTGCTGCCCACGGGGCTCAGCAGGACGAAGCCGGCCAGCGACATCGCCCCGCAGCACACGAGCAGGGTCTCCAGCCAGACCGTGGCGCTCGCGCGGGTGCGCCGCGGGGTGTCCAGCAGCAGGAAGAACGCGAAGCCCAGGTACGAGGCCAGGAAGAACCCCTCGCCCGGGGCGGGGAAGGTCTTGCCGGTCAGCTCGCCGTCCGCGTTGAGCACGGCCGAGCCGACGGCCCACAGCGTGACCCCGGCAGCCAGGACCAGCAGCGCCGTGCGGCGGGCCCGGTCGTGGGCGGCGACCAGGGCCAGGCGGCCGAGCAGCAGCAGGAAGAAGGTCGCCAGCACGGCGACGAGCAGCGCGGGCGGGGTCTGGGTGAGCGAGGCGCCCGACAGCACCATCGCCACGGTCAGGCCGCTGACGAGCACCACCCACGCGGCGACGCCGAGGCGCCGCTCGAGCAGGCGCCAGACGGGCACGCCCGCCGCGCTCGTCCTGTGCACTCCACGGCCTCCGGTCTCCTGTCGGGGCCACCACGGCGCGGCGGCCACGCGGGTGCCACCCGACGACGACGTGATCATCGGACGAGCGGGGTGGCACCTTGAGGGTCGATCGTCGCGGCGCCCGGGACGGTTGCCGCTCACTCTGCGTACCCGGCCTAGGGTGCCATCCGCCAGGACCTGCGGGCGCCCGGCGGGGCGACGGAGATCCGGGCCGGGCGTCGGGCAGGGCGTGCCGCGTCAGCCGGCGCCGGCCGGCACGGGGAGCAGCCGCGTGCGGGCCGCGGTGACCACGGCGTCGGCCAGCTCGTCCAGGGCCCGGGAGCGCAGCCGCCACTGCTGCCAGTGCAGCACGCGGTCCACCACCCGGTCCGGGACGAGCTCGACCAGGCGGCCGGCGCGACGGTCCTCCGCTCCCAGCAGGTCGGGCACCATGCCCCAGCCCATGCCCAGCCGGACCGCCCGGTGGTGGTCGGCGGTCGATGGCACGTGGTGCGCCGGGGGTGCGGCCGTGACCCCGTGCCCGCGCAGCCAGCGGTGCTGCAGGTCGTCGCGACGGTCGTACAGGACGACGGGGGCGGCGCGCAGGGCCGCCTCGCCCACCCCGTCGGGCAGCCAGCGGGCCAGGTAGCCCGGTGACGCCACCGCTCGGTACCGCATGATCCCCAGGGGCGTGGCGCGGCAGCCGGCCACCGCCGTCGGCTCCGTGGTCACCGCGGCCATGACGCTGCCGTCGCGCAGCAGCTCGGAGGTGCGTTCCTCGTCGTCCCGGCGCAGGTCGAGGCGCAGCCGGTGGGCCAGCGCCGCCACCGCGGGCAGCACCCACGTCCCCAGCGAGTCGGCGTTGACCGCCACGGGCAGCGACGGCCCCGCCGCACCGGCCGGGCCCGGCCCGGCCTGGACCCCCACCCCGGCCAGCTCGGCGTCGGCGTCGGCGGCCAGCAGCGAGACCTGACGGGCCAGCCGCAGCACCACCTGGCCGGCGCCTGTGGTCCGCACCGGCCGGCTGCGCACGAGCAGGACCTGGCCCACCCGCGACTCCAGGGCCTTCAGCCGCTGGCTGACGGCGGACGGGGTCACCCGCAGCACGCGGGCGGCCCCGTCCAGGCTGCCCTCGGTCACCGCGGCGTCCAGGGCCCGCAGCTGGTCGAGCTCGAGATCCACGACAGCGATGCTAATGCAACCGTAGAAACATGAGCTGGACTGGATCCGGGGTGGTCCGTAGCGTCCTCGACGTGACCCCCTCCCTGCTGGCCGCCCTCGCGGGTCTCGGCCTCGGCCTGTCCTTGATCGTCGCGATCGGGGCCCAGAACGCGTTCGTCCTGCGGCAGGGGCTGCGCGGGGAGCACCTGCTGCCCGTGGTCGTGGTCTGCGCGCTGTCGGACGCGCTGCTCATCGGGGCCGGGGTGCTGGGCGCCGGGGTGCTGCTGGAGCGCCTGTCGTGGCTGCTGCCCGTCTTCCGGGTCGGGGGTGCGGCGTTCCTGCTGGCCTACGCGGTGGTGGCCGCCCGGCGAGCGCTGCGCCCGGGGGCGCTGCAGACGCAGGCCCAGGGCCCCGGCACCTCGCTGGTCGCGGCGCTGACCACGGTGCTGGCCCTGACCTGGCTCAACCCGCACGTCTACCTGGACACCGTCGTCCTGCTGGGGTCCATCGCCCAGACCCACGGCGAGCAGCGCGGCTGGTTCGCGGCCGGGGCGATGCTGGGCAGCCTGCTGTGGTTCACCGGTCTGGGGTACGGAGCCAGGCTGCTGCGGCCGCTGTTCGCCCGGCCCGCCGCCTGGCGCGTCCTGGACGCGGGGATCGCCGTGGTGATGGTGGCGATCGCCGTCTCGCTGCTGCTGGGCTGAGGTCGGCCCAGGCCGGTCCCGGTGCCGGTGCCGGTCGAGGGGCGTCCAACGCCTAGCCTCGCCTGGCACACACCCGACCAGCGCAGGAGGACTGCCGTGGACAAGCCCCAGATCGACTTCGTCGACCCCACCCCGCCGACCGACCTGGTCGTCACCGACCTGACCGTGGGCGAGGGTCCCGAGGCCGCCAGCGGCGCGACCGTGTCGGTCCACTACGTCGGCGTGGCCCTGTCCACCGGCGAGGAGTTCGACGCCTCCTACAACCGGGGTGACGCCCTGCAGTTCCGGCTCGGGGCCGGGCAGGTCATCTCCGGCTGGGACGCCGGCATCACCGGCATGCGCGTCGGTGGCCGGCGCCAGCTCGTCATCCCGCCGCACCTGGCCTACGGCGACCGCGGCGCGGGCGGAGTCATCAAGCCCGGCGAGACGCTCGTCTTCGTCTGCGACCTGGTCGGGGTGTCCTGACCCGAGCGCTCTCCGCACGACTCAGCACGGCCCCGGACCGCCAGGTCCGGGGCCGTCCTCGTCTGGAGAGGTGATCATCACGGTCGCGGGTTAGCGTGCGATTTCCGCACGATCCCACCCAAACCCCCCCACCCGTAACGGGAGGCACCACCATGCACCTGAGCAGGCGCCAGTTCCTCGGAGCGGGTGCGGTGTCGCTGCCCGCCGCCGCCCTGGCCGGCTGCGGGTTCGCCCCCGCCGCGAGCCCCGCCCCCAGCAGCTCGACCGGGGGTGGCAGCGGCACCCTGACGTTCACCACCTGGGGCACCGACGCCGAGCTGGCCGGCTTCCGCGACGTCATCAGCCGGTTCGAGGCCGACAGCGGGGCGAGCGTGCAGCTCAACGCCGTGCCCTACGAGCAGATGTTCACCAACATCGACGCGCAGCTGCAGGCGGGCGAGGCACCCGACCTGTTCCGCGTGCCCTACTACACGTTCGGCAGCTACGCCGGGCAGGGCCAGCTGCTCGACCTCGGCCCCCACCTGCCCGCGGACTTCGCCGACCGGTTCACCCCGACCGCGTGGGCGGCCGTGCAGAACCAGGAGACGCCGTTCGGTGTGCCCCACCACACCGACACCTCGGTGATCCTCTACAACACGGCCCTGCTCGAGGCGGCCGGCGTCACCGACGTGCCGACCACGCCCGAGGACGCGTGGACCTGGGACGAGCTGGCCGGGGTGGCCGAGGCGCTGCGGGCCTCTCTGCCGGCCGCGCAGTACCCGCTGGCCTACAACTGGCAGGGCAACGGCGTGACGCGCTGGCTCAGCTGGCTGTTCCAGGCCGACGGCCGGTTCCTGGCCGAGGACCTCCTCGCCCCGGCCATCGACTCCGACGCCGGTCGCGCGGCCGTCGAGTTCACGCAGTCGTTCTTCACCCAGGACTGGGTCCCGGCCAACGGCTCGGTGCAGTCGGCGACCTACGCCAGCGACCTCTGGTACGCCGAGACGGTCGCCATGACCTGGGCCGGGGCGTTCCTGCTGCCCGACGCCGACGCGACGCTGGACTTCGAGTGGGGCGCGACGTACTCCCCGCGCCAGGTCCGCGGCGGCGGCGACTTCGGCGGCAACGCCGTCGTGGCCACGGCCGGGGCCGACCCGGAGCTGGCCGTCGCGTTCCTGGACTACCTCACCCAGGAGCAGTCCATGCGGGACTTCTGCGAGGTGTCCTCGCTGCTGCCGACCCGCGCCGACCTGAGCGAGAGCGGCGTCGAGTTCGTCGCCCGTCCGGAGCTGTCCGAGGTGTTCCTCGGCCAGGCGGCGCAGGTGCAGCCGGAGGACGCCGGTCAGGTCGCCTCCCCCAACATGTCCGAGATCATCACCGTGCTGCAGGAGCAGCTGGAGGCCGCGTTCGTCGGTGGCCAGAGCCCCGACGACACCGTGGCCGCCATGGCCGCCGGCATCGCCGAGGCCACCGCTCGGTGAGCACGGCCACCCCGACCGCGCCGCCCCGGCCCGGCCGCGTGCGCGCCACCCGACCGGGCCGGGCGCGCGCGGTCCGCGGCGAGGCGGCGGCCGCCTACTCGTTCCTGGCGCCCAACCTCGTCCTGCTCGGCGTGTTCGTGCTGGTCCCGGTGCTGGGGGCCGCGGTGCTGAGCCTGCAGCGCACCAACGGCTTCGGGGTCGGCGAGTGGGTCGGGGCCGCCAACTACACCCGGCTGGCGACCGACCCGCTGTTCTGGCGGGTCCTGCTCAACACCGCCCTGTTCACCGTCCTGGTGACGCCGCTGTCGATGCTGCTGGGCCTCGGCGTGGCCGTCCTGCTGAACTCGGTGCTGCCGGCGCGCGGCCTGTTCCGCTCCGTGATGATCCTGCCGATGGCCGTCTCGGGCGTGGCCACCGCGCTCATCGGCGTGCTGGTCTTCGACGAGAACTCCGGCGTCCTGGACAAGGCGGTCCGGGCCCTCGGCCTGCCCGACGTGGCGTGGCAGTCCGGCGGGGCCGCGGCGTTCGCCTCGGTCGTCCTGGTCACCCTGTGGTGGCGCGTCGGGTTCAACATGCTCATCTACCTGGCCGGCCTGCAGGGCATCAGCCCCGAGCTGTACGAGGCCGCCCGGCTGGACGGGGCGGGCGGCTGGCAGCGGTTCCGGCACGTCACCGTGCCGCTGGTGGGGCCGTCGTCGTTCTTCCTGCTGATCATGAACGTCATCTACTCGTTCCAGGTGTTCGACATCATCTTCGTGATGACCGGCGGCGGGCCGCAGGACGCCACGTCCGTCCTGGTCACCTACGCCTACGAGAACGGCTTCGTCACCCGCGACCAGGGCTACGCCGCGGCCATCGGCATGGTGCTCCTGCTGCTGCTCACCCTGGCGTTCACGCTGGTGCAGTGGCGCACCAGCCGGTCCCGGGACCTGGCCGGCTGATGGCCGCCGACACGACCGGCGCCGCCGTGCAGGCCGGGCTGCACGCCGCCCCCGGTGCCCCGCGTCCCGCGGTCCCGCCCGAGCAGCGCCGCCGCGCCCGCCGCCGGCGCGACCGCGGCTGGTGGCTGCTGCGCCTGACCGCCGCCGTCGCGGTCAGCCTCGTCCTGCTGTTCCCGCTGTACTGGATGGTCGTGGTCTCGCTGTCCAGCCGGGCCGAGCTGCTGGGCGGGCAGCTGCGGCTGTGGCCGCGCGAGCTGACCCTGGCCAACTTCCAGCGGGTGCTCGACGGCTTCCCGGTGCTGACCTGGTTCGGCAACTCCGTCGCCATCGCGCTGGTGACGTCCCTGCTGACGGTGACCGTGAGCATGCTGGCCGGCTACGCGTTCGCCCACCTGCGCTTCCGCGGCTCGGGGGCGCTGTTCCTGCTGTCGCTGTCCACGCTGATGATCCCGGTCCAGGTGATCATGGTGTCGCTGTTCCGGATCGTCACCTCGACCGGGCTGTACGGCACCTACTGGGCCGTCATCCTGCCCACGGCCGCGTCCGCGTTCGGGGTGTTCCTGGCCCGGCAGTTCATGCTCACCATCCCGCGGGAGCTGATCGAGGCGGCCCGCATCGACGGCGCCGGGCACTGGCGGGTCTTCCGCAGCATCGTGCTGCCGCTGTCGCGCCCGCTGCTGGCGGTGCTGTTCTTCATGAGCCTGCTGCAGACCTGGAACGACTTCGCCTGGCCGCTCATCGCGCTGCGCGAGAACGAGCTGTTCACCCTGCCGATCGGGCTGCTGTTCCTGCAGGGGCAGTTCGGCGCCGACTACGGCGCCACGATGGCGTTCGCGCTGATCAACGTGACCCCCATGGTCGTGCTGTTCCTCGTCTTCCAGCGGTACTTCGTGCAGGGCTTCGCCCGCAGCGGCATCCGCTGACCCGGGGGCGGCTGCTCACGCTCTGTTCGGTCTGTCGTCACCCGGCGTCGACCTGGGGTTAACCGCGCTCGGTGAGCCTGCGGTCACCCCCCGTCCCCGGACCCAGGAGCATCCCCGTGCCCGCACGTCCTGCCACCGCCCGCGGCGTCACCGTGACGCTGGCCGCCGCCACCGCGCTCGCCCTCACCGTCCCGCTGGCCGCAGCCGCGCCGACCGACGCCCTCGTCCCCGCCACCGGCTACTCCGTCGCCGCCGCCGGCGACCTGCCGCTGCTCACCGACCCGTTCCTGCAGAGCCCGACCACCACCGGGGTGACCGTGGCCTGGATGACCGAGTTCCCCGGCTCGCGCCACGTCGTGCTCACCGGTGACGGTGTCGACGACCTGAGCGAGGCCCAGCTCGCGACCGTCGCCTTCCGCGGCCGTCCGCCGGCCGGCATCCGGGTGCACCGGGCCGCCAGCGCCCCGCTCAGCCGTGCGGTCGAGGACTCGGCCTCGCAGCTGCCGGCCGCCTCCCGACCCGCCGCCGCCGACGGCATCGTCGCCCGCGAGGTGCACCGCCACGAGGCCGCGGTTCGCGGCGTGCGGGGTGACACGCCCTACCGCGTGGTGTCGGCGCAGGGCAGCGACTACGCCGCTTCGGCCACCTACACCCTGGCCCCGGCCGCCGGGCGGGACGAGGGGCAGCGCGTGCTGCTGACCAGCGACCACCAGGCCATGGTCAACACCCCCGCCAACCTGCAGGTCGCGGCGCAGACCGTGGGCGACCTCGACGCGGTCTTCTTCGCCGGCGACCTGGTCAACCAGCCCGACCGCGCCTCGGAGTGGTTCGACGACACCCGGGGCAGCGCGTTCTTCCCGGTGCTGCAGGGCCACGCCGGCCGGGTCGCCACCGACGGGCGTACCTACGTCGGGGCACCGATCATCCAGAACGCGCCGGTCTACCCGGCCGTCGGCAACCACGAGGTGCAGGGCCGCGTCGACGGCATGACGTCGATCGGCACCAGCTACAACTCGCCGGTCCCGCGCGAGGTGGCCGAGGCCGCCTACGCCGAGGTCGCGGCCGAGGTGAACCCCACCGACGACCCGGCCGTGCGCGAGCAGTGGCTGGAGGACAACTCCTTCTCCAGCCGCACGTACGAGGAGATCTTCACCCTGCCCGAGAGCCGGACCGGCGGTGAGACCTACTACGCGACCACCGTCGGCAACATCCGGCTGATCTCGCTGTACTCGACCCGGATCTGGCGCGGCACGGCCAACCAGGCCGACCCCGCCGCCCGGACGGCGTCCTCCCGCTACCAGGAGTCCGCGGCGTCGCTGGACGACCCGATGGCCCAGGGCCACGGCGAGTTCGTCTTCGAGGCGATCGACCGCGGCAGCGAGCAGTACGAGTGGCTGCAGGCCGAGCTCGCGAGCCCCGAGTTCCGCCGGGCCGAGCACACCGTCGTCATCCTCCACGAGGGTCCGCAAGGGCTGGGCGACAACGTCGGCCCGGCCTTCGCCGACCCGGTGCGGATCGAGGAGACGAACGCCGACGGCGAGGTCGTGGGGGTGCGCTACGAGTACCCGCTGGAGGACAACGTCCTGCTGACGGACCTGCAGCCGCTGCTGACCGAGGCCGGGGTCGACCTGGTCTACAACGGCCACAGCCACCTGTGGAACCGGTTCCGCACCGAGGGCGGGACGAACTTCCTCGAGTCGTCCAACACCGGCAACTCCTACGGCGCCTACCACCCGCTGAGCGGGCGCAGCCGGCACGTGCCCGGGGCGCCGTGGGACGCCTCGCAGTACGTGGCCCAGGGCAACCCCGGCGGCCTCGAGCCGATCGTGCCCACGGTCGCGCCGCTGCGGGCCGAGGACGGCACTCCGCTGCCGTTCCTGTGGGGCAACCAGTACGCCGCCTTCACCCTGCTGGACAGCGAGGCCGGCGAGGTCACGACCTGGGTCTACGACCTGACCGACCCCGACGCCGGCGCCTGGGTGCTCGACCGGTTCGAGCTGGGCTGAGCCCGGGCCGTACCGGCCAGCGACACGACAGGTTGGGTCGGGGCTCCTCGCCCGTCGAGGACCCGTCCTGCGTCGCTGGTCGGTACGGCATCGGCCCACCGCGCGTCGCCGTCAGCTCGCCCCTGGGTGCCCGGCGACGCGACCTGGGGCACAGTCGGCACGTCGCACCACGGCGACGACGACGGAGGGGAGCAGCCATGGGCGCCCGGACGGTCCTGTTCATCGGCGGCAGCGGGGTCATCAGCTCGGCCAGCACGGCGCTCGCGGCCGAGCGCGGCCTGCAGGTCACCCTGCTCAACCGCGGCACCACGTCGGTGCGCCCCGTGCCGGACGGCGTCGAGCAGGTGGTCGCCGACGTCCGCGACCCGGCCTCGGTGCGCCAGGCGCTGGGCGACCGCACGTTCGACGCCGTCGTCGACTGGGTCGCGTTCACCCCCGAGCACGTGCGGACCAGCCTGGAGCTGTTCGCCGACCGCACGGGCCAGTACGTGTTCATCAGCTCCGCCTCGGCGTACCAGACGCCGCCGGCGAGGCTGCCGGTGCGGGAGTCGACCCCGCTGCGCAACCCGTTCTGGGCCTACAGCCGCGACAAGATCGCCTGCGAGGACCTGCTCGTGCAGGCCTACCGCGACACCGGCCTGCCCGTGACCATCGTGCGCCCGTCCCACACCTACGACCGGACCCTGGTGCCGTTCGACGCCGGCTGGACGTTCGTCGAGCGGATGCGGCGCGGCGCCGAGGTCGTCGTGCACGGCGACGGCACCTCGCTGTGGACGCTGACCCACCACACCGACTTCGCCCAGGGCCTCGTGCCCCTGCTCGGTCACCCCCGCGCGCTGGGGGAGGCGTTCCACATCACCTCCGACGAGGCCCTGACCTGGGACCAGGTCGCCCACGCGCTCGCCGCCGCGGCCGGGACCGAGGCACGCATCGTCCACGTGCCCTCCGACGCGGTCGCCGCGCTCGACCCGGAGTGGGGCGCCGGGCTGCTGGGCGACAAGGCCCACTCGATGGTCTTCGACAACACAAAGGTCAAGGAGCTCGCCCCGGACTTCGTCTGCCGGGTCCCCTTCGAGCAGGGCGCGCGCGAGATCGTCGACTGGTACGACGCCGAGGTGGACCGGCGGCGGGTGGACCCCCACCACGACCGGATGATGGACGAGCTGGTCCGGCGCTGGCGGGTCTGAGCGCCGGGGTTTGTTTGCCCGAGCGACCGATCGGCGGTGATACTGCGCCGGTGCCGATCGATGACGATCACCCCCGCCGCCGGCCTCGCCCGGTCGTGCTCCTGCTCGCCCTGGCCGCCGCGATGGTCGGGGGCCTGCTGGGCGCGGCCCCCGCGGCTGCGCACGGCCAGCTCGTGGCGGCGGAGTCCGTGCCGGTGGAGGGGGCGCGCATCGGTGAGCCCCTGAGCGACCTGTCGCTGGTGTTCACCGAGACGCCCGCGCCGTTCGCGTTCTTCTCGGTCACGGCGCCCGACGGCACCCGCGTCGACGACGGCTGGGGCCACGGGGAGCCGTTCCCGCTGGCCACCCCGGTGCAGGAGTTCAACCTGGTCGACGACACGTGGGAGCCCGTCTACTACAGCACCGGGTTCCCGGTGGACCTGGGCGTCGCGCACTGGCCGGCGGCCGGGGACTACACCGTGGAGTACGCCAGCGTCGCCTCCGACGGCGACGTGGTCGAGGGGTCGTACGTGTTCGCCTACGACGGGCCCACGACCCCGGCGCCGGCGGGGTGGGTGCCCCCGACCGACGGGCCCGACCCGCAGCTGGCCGCCGCAGAGGAGGGCGCCCCCGCGGCGCCCGGTGCCGCCGCCCCCAGCGCCGCTGCGCCCGCCCCGAGCGGCGTGGCCGCCGACCCGGCGGTGGAGCCGGAGCAGGCCGCGGCCGACGGGCCCGGCGTCCAGCCCGCCGTGTACGTGATCGTCGGCCTGCTGCTCGCGGCCGCCGTCGCGGCGGTGGTGCTCGTCGGCCGTCGAGGTCGCACGAGCGCCGCGGTGGACGGGCGTGCCGCCCGCAGCGGGAACCCTGCGGTGCGGGCCGGGGCCGCGCCCACCGCGCCGCGTGCGGCCGGGACCACGGGCCGGGCCTCGCGCAGCGGCAACCCCGCGGTGCGGGCGACCTCGACCGGGCCGAAGCGCGGCAAGGCCGGCCCGGCGCCCCGGCGCTGATGCTGGAGCTGCTCGGCCTGGTCCCCGCCCACGGCGTCGGGTCCCGCCAGGACCTTCCCCTGCCGTTCGGGTACGTGGTGGCCGGCGCCGCCGCGGCCCTGGTCGTGTCGTTCCTGGCGCTGGGCCTGTCGTGGCGCACCTCGCAGCTGCTGAGCCACGGCGCCGGGCGGCCGGTGCCGGCCCGGCTGCAGGCCCTCGCCGACCACCCCGGCACCCGGTGGGCCATGCGGCTGGTGGGCCTGGCCGTCACGGCCCTGTTCGTGCTCGCGCTGGTGGCCGGCCCGGACGACGTCGACAACCCGGCGCCGGGGATGCTCTACGTCTGGTTGTGGGCGGGCATCGTCCCGCTGTCGCTGCTGCTGGGACCGGTCTGGCGCCTGCTCAACCCGCTGCGGACCGTGCAGCTGCTGGTGGCGGCCCTGCTGCGCCGCGACCCCCGGGACGGGTTCGTCGCCCTGCCCGCCGGGGTGGGCTACTGGCCGGCGGTGGTCAGCCTGGCGGCGTTCGTCTGGCTGGAGCTGGCGGCCCCCGGCCGGGCCACGCTGCCCGTGCTGCAGACGTGGGTGGGCACGTACGCCCTGGTCCACGTCGTCGCCGGCGTCACCTACGGGTCACGCTGGTTCGACCGCGGCGAGGGGTTCGAGGTGTTCAGCGCCGTCATCGGGCGGCTGTCGGTGCTGGGCCGGCGCGAGGACGGCGTGCTGGTCCTGCGGCTGCCGCTGGACGGCGTCGCCTCGCTGCGGCCCGCGCCGGGCCTGGTCACGCTGATGTGCCTGCTGCTGGGCTCGACGATGTTCGACTCGGTCACCGGGGTCACCGCCTACGTCCGCGCCGCGCAGAGCTCGCCGCTGCCGCGGGTCGCCGTGGACACGCTGGTGCTGGTGGCCGTCGTCGGGCTGGTCCTGCTGGCTTACCTGGCCGCGACCGCCGCGACCGGGCGGGTCACCGACCTGCCGCGACGCCGGCTGCCCGGCGAGCTGGCCCACAGCCTGGTGCCGATCGTCGTCGGCTACCTCGTGGCCCACTACTACTCGCTGCTCGTGCTCGAGGGGCAGCGCACCCTGGCCCTGGCCTCCGACCCGCTGGGCACCGGGGCCGACTGGTTCGGCACCGCCGACCTCGTGCCGAGCGCCGCCCTGGTCGACACCACCGGTGTCGCGCTGCTGATGGTGGTGGCCATCGTCGTGGGCCACGTGCTGGGCACCGTGCTGGCCCACGACCGGGCCGTCGCCCTGCTACCGCACGGCGCGGCCGTGCGCGGGCAGGTGCCGCTGCTGCTGCTGATGGTGGCCTACACGGTCACCGGACTGCTGCTGCTGTTCGCCGACTGACCGCGGTCGGGGACGTGGACGAGTGCCGGCCCGCCGGACCGCGACAGCGTTCGGACGACTTTCGCAGCGCCCCGACGGATCGCCTAGGGTCAGGAACGTGACCAGGACGATCTGGGGAGCCGAGGACGAGCGCGTCGTGGCGCGCCGTTGGTGGCAGGACCCGGTCCTGGTGGTCCTCGCCGCGGTCACCGCCGCCATGGTCGCCCTGCTGGTGTTCCGCGAGCTGTCGGGTGCACGCGTGCCGACGGGGCTGGACTACGCGGGGCCCGTCACGCGGGAGCTGCTGCCGGTGGCGCGGCTGGTCGGCGAGCTCGCGGCGGTCGCCGTGGTCGCGGGGCTGCTGGCCTCGATGCTGCCGGCGCGGCGGGAGGGCGTCGGGCTGCGCTCCCTGCGCGGCGCCCCGCTCAGCCGGACCGTCGCAGTGTGGGCCCTGGTGTGGGCGCTCAGCGCGGCCGGCTCGTCCCTGCTGGCCGCCTCGGAGATCTCCAACCAGACGGTCGGGCAGGTGCTGCGCACCGGGCTGCTGTGGGACTACCTGACGATCATCCCGCAGGCCCGCTACCAGGGGCTCACCGCCCTGCTGGCGCTCGCGGTCGCCGTGGGGGCGGGGCTGGTCGCCCGCCGCCGGCAGGCGCCCCCGGCGCTCGTGCCGCT
Organism: Jannaschia sp. R86511; assembly: GCF_042466345.1. NCBI lineage: Bacteria > Pseudomonadati > Pseudomonadota > Alphaproteobacteria > Rhodobacterales > Roseobacteraceae > Jannaschia > Jannaschia sp. R86511. Next base: position 3,897,483 of record NZ_JAXHCD010000001.1, on the reverse strand, counting down.
GCTGCTGCTGGCCGCGACCGGGCTGGCCGCGGCGCTGCCGCTGGTCACCGGGCACGCCGCGAGCGCCGCCAACCACTACCTGGCCATCACCAGCCTCATCGTGCACGTGCTGGCCGCCCTGGCCTGGGTCGGCGGGCTCGCCGGGCTCGTCGTCCACCTGCGTCGGGACGACGTCGCCCTGGCCGTCGCGGTCGGCCGCTTCGACACCGTCGCCCTGACCTGCTTCGTCGTCGTGGCCGTCTCGGGGGCCATCAACGCCTGGATCCGGGTGCCGGAGCCCGGGCTGCTGACCGCCACGGCCTACGGCTGGCTGCTGCTGGCCAAGCTGGCCGCGCTGGTGCTGCTGGGGACGTTCGGGGCGCTGCACCGTCGCCGCACCATCCGTCGGCTCCGGGCGGGGCAGCCGTCGGCGTTCCGGCGCCTGGCCGCCGTCGAGGTCGTCGTCATGGCCGCTACCGTCGGGTTGGCCGTCGCGCTCGCCCGGACCCCGACACCCTGACCCCGACGCCTGACCGCGACACCCCTGGACGCACCCGCTCGACCCGCTGGAGGCCCCCGCCATGGCGCACCGCCCCGCCGCCCCGCTCGCCGCGGCCCTCCTGACGGCGGCCGCCGTCCTGGCCGGCTGCGGCTCCACCCCCGCCGCACCACCGGGTGAGCCCGTCACCCTGACCGCGGAGCTGTCGGACGGCGGGGTCACGGTGCCCGAGGAGGCGCCCGAGGTGACGCGGGGGACCGAGGTGACCCTGCAGGTCACGTCGGACGCGGCGGCCGAGGTGCACGTGCACGGCTTCGACGAGTACATCCGGCTGGACGGACCGGGTAGCGGCGAGGTCACGTTCACCGCCGACATCCCGGGCGTCTTCGAGATCGAGACCCACGACACCGGTCTGCTGATCTACCGCCTCGCCGTCCGTTGAGCCGGCCGGCCGAGGGCACGCGGCCCGCCCATCAGGCGAGGCGGGCCGCGCTGTTCCCGAAGGTCCGTCCTGCTCCGAAGAACAAGGACGAATGGCAGTGACTCTCCCGGATCGCCGCCGTGGTGAATGCTACAGAAGAATGCGACCGGGGGGAAGTCGGAATAGTCGCGAAAATTGCCAGGAAATTGCCAGAGAATGGTCAGCAGAATGGCATGGGAATGACCTCCGTGCCGTGCTGCGGCAGGAGGTCCTTTCTTCCCGGTGTCAGGCCTGGTGGCCGTGGCCGGCGGGTCTCAGCGGGTCCGTCTCACGCCAGCAGCTCCTGCCCCAGGAACCCGTCCGGACCGCACCCGGGCGGCACCGCCACCACGACGCTGCCCACCGGGGTCGTCCAGTCGTTGAGCAGGTCGAGCTCGTCGAGCCGGCGCTGCACGGGCACGAACTGCGCGTCGACGTCGGCGCAGAACACGACGAACAGCGACCCCGCGTCCTGCCGACCGGACTCACCCGGACCGTCGTCGTAGTTGTAGCTGCGACGCAGGAACTGCGGCCCGGGCGGGCCGTCCCCCCGGGCGCGGCGCACGTGCGACCACGGCGGCACCGACTGCAGCCCGCTGGGTTCGCGGGCCTCGAGGTCGACCTCGTCCGGGTCGTCGGCCGCGGCCACCAGCGGTGTGCCGTCCGCAAGGCCCCGCCCCACGGCCTGCTCCTGCTCGACCCGGCCGAGGCGGTCCCAGTCGTCGAGGTCCATCCAGATGCGCCGCAGCACCATCCCGGTGCCGCCGCGCAGCCAGTCCGGCCCGTCGTCGACCCAGACCAGCCGGTCCAGCTCGTCGGTGTCCTGCCGCGGGTTGACCGTGCCGTCCACCTGCCCGAACAGGTTGCGGTGCCCGACGGACTCCCCGGCCTCCAGCGACGTGGCCCGGGCGAAGCCGCGCTGGACCCACCGCACGTCGGCGAAGCCGCGGATCCCCCGGGTGAGCGACCGCACCGCGTTGGTCACCGTGGTGTCGTCGTCCGCGCAGACCTGCAGCAGCAGGTCCGCCCCGCTCCAGTGCTCCTCCAGCCGGTCGACCCCGAAGGCGGGCAGGTCCCGCAGCCACGGCGGGGCCTGCTGCTGCAGCCCGGCGGCCCGCAGCAGCCCCTGGCCGAAACCGGCCGTCACCGTCAGCGACGCCGGCACCGCGGCCAGCCCGCTGTCCGCCGCCCCCAGGACCGGCAGGCCCTCGGTCAGGCGGCGGGCGTCACCGGTGACGACCGTCATCATCTTGACCAGCTCCGCCCGGCCGACGTCCGCGCGCAGGTCCAGCCCGACGAACGCGGCCGAACGCTGCTGCGCCGTGGCCACGCCGGCCTGGTGCGCGCCGTCGAAGGCCACGACCTCGTCCAGACCGGGTCGGCCGTAGCTGCCGGGCGAGGTGCCGTCGGGCGTGATCGGACGGTCCTGCGCCCGACCGGCCGCGACCCCGGCCGCGCCGGCCACACCCAGCCCGGCCAGGCCCGCGAGGCCGCCGCCGACCAGGTGCCGACGGCTGACCGGGTGCCCGCTCACCCGTCGGACCCCATGTCCATCCCGGACTCCGCGTCCCCGGGCTCCATCGACTCCGTGTCCCCGGACTCCATGTCCATGTCGTCACCCATCTCCATGTCGCCCATGTACTCCTCGTCGCCCGCGGCGATGTCGCGCACCGGGGCGCTCAGCTCGACGACCGAGCCGTCCTCGAGCTCCAGGGTCCAGGTGACGGTCTCGCCGGCCTCGAGGCCGTCGGTCAGGCCCATGAACATCACGTGGTCGCCGCCGGCCTCGAGCAGGTGGCTGCCGCCGGCCGGGACGACGAAGCCGCCGTCCTTCTCCTGCATGACCATGGCGCCGTCGGACTCGACCACCTCGTGCAGCTCCATCACCTCGGCGACGTCGGAGGTGGCCGACACGACGACGACGTCCTCGTCGCCGTCGTTGACCAGGGTGCCGAACGCGGCCGTCATGCCGGAGTCGGCGGCGCGGACCACGCCGTCGTCCAGGCGCAGGCCGGTCGAGCCGGCGGCGGTCGAGCCGTCGGAGGAGGAGGCGTCGGAGTCCCCGCAGGCGCTGAGGGCGGTGGCGGCGAGCAGGGCGGCGGCGAGCAGAGGCGTCGTCGTCTTCATGGCACAGGTGTCCTTCGGGTCGGGTGCGGGCCACGGTGGCCCGTCGGTTTGGGTGGGTCGGGTGCCTCGCCCGGGGCACCGGGTCGGGCGAGGGGGCGTCAGCCACCCCGACCGGGCGGTCGGGCTGGCGCGCCGGCGTCTGCTCGCAGGGGGCCGGTGACCGCACGGTCGCGCCCGGTCCGTCCCGCCGTCCGCCTGCGGGCGGTTCGGGTGGTCGGGGGGGCGAGGGCTCGCGGGTGCGGTGGTCAGCGGGGCGCCGCGGGACGACAGGTCAGGACCGACCGCACCACCCACCGGTCACGGTGAGCAGACGGGGACGGTCGTGCGCGTCGGCCTCAGGCAGCGAGCGCGAAGGACCGCGGCGGACCCCGGACGGGGTCGGTCGCGAGGTGCGGGTCGCCGAGCGGCAGCGGGTCGTCGGCCGCAGCCCGGGGCTGGGGCGGTCCCACGGGGGACACGGTCAGCAGGACGAGCCGCAGCGGGCCGGCCCAGGAGCCGAGCGCCACCAGGGCGGCCTCGCCCCGGCGCAGCAGGGCCACGGTGCAGACCGTGGCCAGCAGGTGCGCGGCCAGCATCGTCGGGTCCGACCAGAGCGACCCGTGCCCGGCGGCCTCGACCGCAGCGGGGACGGCGTCCGCCTCGGAGCCGTGGCTGCCCGGCACCCAGCCGAACGCGTGGTGCAGCACGACCTGACCACCGCCGACGACGGCGGCCAGCCGCCGGGCGGAGACCTGCCGGGTCGCGACCGCGGTGCACATCAGGGCCACCACCAGCAGGGCCAGCAGCAGCGCCCGCAGCGACGGCGTGGCGCCACCCGCGGCCAGGTGACCGGCGCCGGCCAGGCCGACCACCGCCACGGCGGCCACGGCCGCGCGCAGCGGTCCCGCGGCGGCGCGCTGGTCCGGGTGCACGGGCTCACCGTACTTCAGCGGGCCCCACGGCGGGAGGGCTGTGGGCACGACGCCGGCCCGGCGTCCGCCGTCAGCCGTCGTCCCGGTCCAGCGCCGCCAGCAGCGCCAGCTCGTCCTGGCGCGCCAGGCCGGAACGGCGCTCGCGGTCCAGGCCGCGCCGGCGCTCGTCGGCCAGGGTCCGCTCCAGGGTCGCGGTCAGCGGCGACAGGGCGAGCCCCAGCGAGGCCAACGACGCCTGCAGGGCCTCGCCGCGGCGCCGGGCCATCGCGGCGTGGTCCGGCGGCAGCCACAGCGGCAGGGACCGGGGGCCCGCCCAGTGGGCCACGTCGTGGGCCCGAAGCCAGTCGTCGGGGGCTGCCACCAGCTCGCCGCGGTGGCCGGCGACCGTCGCGGCCGTCTCCAGCACCGTCCGCAGCGGCTGCGGGGGGCCGACGGCGTCGACCGTGCCGGTCAGGCCGGACGCCCCGGCCGCGACGAGCCAGTCCGCCAGGTCGTCGACGTCGACGACCTGGGCCCACCGCTCGGCCGTCGTGGGGACGAGCACCGGGCCGTCGCCCTGCTGCCGAGCCAGGGCCAGGCGCGAGACCCAGTAGCCGAACCGGTCCGAGCCGTCACCGGGGCCGACGACCAGACCGGCCCGCGCCACCAGCAGCCGGCCGCCGACGGCCGCGGTGGAGGCGGTCTCCGCCGCCACCTTGGCCCGGCCGTAGTCCGTGGGGTCGTCGGCGGGCAGCAGGGCCGCGGACTCGTCGGCCCCCGGGACGGTGTGGTCGGCGTACACCGACACCGATGACACCAGGGTCCAGTGCCGGGCCCGGTCCGCCAGCGCGGCGAGTGCCCCGGTCACCAGCGGGGGTGCCCACGACACCTCGACGACCTCGTCCCAGTCCCGGTCGACGACGTCGTCGTAGGCGCCGGGGGTGGTGCGGTCGGCGCGGACGAGCCGGGTGCCGGACGGGACGGGCGCCGAGCCGCGGGCCAGGCAGGTCACCTGCGCCCCCCGGTCCCGCCACGCCGCCGCCACGCGTGCGCCCAGCCACGCCGTCCCACCCAGCACCAGCACGTCGGTCATGCGTGCAGCCTGGCCCACTCCCACCGCGGCTGCGGCCGCACCTACAGTCACCTCGTCCCAGCACGCCCCCACGCGGAGGTACGGATGGCACCGACAGGCCCGGCCGAGTTTCTGGGACGACGTGGACCGGCACCTGGTCCGGTACGGGACGGCGTGGACGCCGCGGGTGATCGAGCGCGCGGCCGGCAGCTACGTCTACGACAGCGACGGCAACGCGATCCTCGACTTCACGTCCGGGCAGATGAGCGCGGTGCTCGGGCACTCCCACCCCGACGTGGTCCGGGCCGTCTCGCAGGCCGTGGCCACGCTCGACCACCTGTACAGCGGCATGCTCAGCCCGCCCGTGGTCGACCTGGCCACGAAGCTCACCGCGACGCTGCCGCCGGAGCTCAGCAAGGTGCTGCTGCTGAGCACCGGGGCGGAGTCCAACGAGGCCGCGATCCGGATGGCCAAGCTGGCCACGGGCGGCTACGAGGTCGTGTCCTTCGACCGCTCCTGGCACGGCATGACCTCCGGTGCGGCCGCCGCGACCTACGCGGCCGGCCGACGCGGTCACGGGCCGACCATGCCGGGCAGCCTCACCCTGCCGACCCCGAACGCCTACCGCTCGCCCTTCCGCACCGCCGACGGCTCGCACGACTGGCTGGCCGAGCTCGAGCACGGCTTCGACTCCGTGGACCAGCAGTCCACCGGCGCGCTGGCCGCCTGCGTCGTCGAACCCGTCCTGTCCTCCGGCGGGATCATCGAGCTGCCGCCGGGCTACCTGGCCCGGCTCAAGCAGCTGTGCGAGGAGCGCGGCATGCTGCTGGTCCTGGACGAGGCGCAGACCGGCGTCGGGCGCACCGGGCACATGTACGCCTTCGAGCGCGACGGGGTCACCCCCGACATCCTCACGCTGTCCAAGACCCTCGGCGCCGGGCTGCCGGTCGCCGCGGTCGTGACCAGCGCCGCGGTGGAGCAGGCCTGCCACGAGCGGGGGTTCCTGTTCTTCACCACCCACGTCAACGACCCCCTGGCCGCGACGGTCGCCGCCACCGTGCTGGACGTCGTGGCCCGCGACGGGCTGGTGCAGCGGGCCGCCGACCTGGGGGTGCAGCTGGGCGAGCGGCTGCAGGCCATGCGCGAGCGGCACGACGTGGTCGGCGACGTCCGCGGCCGGGGCCTGCTGCAGGGCCTGGAGCTCGTGCTCGACAAGGCCAGCAAGGCGCCCGCCGACGACCTGGGCCGGGCCGTGACGAGCGAGTGCCTGCAGCGCGGCCTGCACGTCAACATCGTGCAGCTGCCGCGGATGGGAGGGATCTTCCGGATCGCGCCGCCGCTGACGGTCAGCGAGGACGAGCTGCACGCCGGCCTGGACGTGCTCGACGCCGCCATCGGCGCCGCACGGACCGCAGCCGTCGCGCGCCCTTGACCCGGCACGAACCGGTCCCTACCGTCGCAGAACGCAACGAAGCGACCACACGGGGGAACCGCCATGTCTCGTACGACGCCCTGGGTGGGGGCCGCTGTCGCCGCCCTCGCCCTGCCCCTGGCCCTGCTGGGCGCCCCCGCGCAGGGCTCGGCCCTGCCCGACTGCGCCGAGGGCCGCGACGCCCGGCCCACCGTGTGGCTGCTGGACGTCGACACCGGGGTGACCGACCACGAGCTGGCCGGCGGGTGCAGCGTCAACGACCTGATCGACGACGAGAGCGCCTGGCCCACGCACGGTGACTTCGTCCGCCACGTCGTCGAGGTCACCCGCGAGCTGGTGGCCGCCGACGTGCTGGCCCCGCGGGAGCGCACCCGGCTGACCCAGGCGGCCGGCCGGTCCGACGTCGGGCGCAGCGCGGCCTACGAGACCATCCTCGACGACTCGGCCGAGTCGTTCGCCGACTGGGACTACGCGGGCAACGGCGGGTTCGACCGGCTCGAGGACGGCACGGTGCGCAGCCGCGTCGGGGCCGGCGGCGGCTTCGGCACGCTCTGGTACACCCCGGAGCAGTTCGGCGACTTCTCGATGCGGCTGCAGTTCCGCGACGAGGCCCCCGGCGAGGCGCGCGGCAACTCCGGCGTGCAGGTGCGCTTCCCGGCCCTCGACGGCCCGGTCCCCGGCTGCCCCACGACGTTCAACGGCCAGGAGCAGAACAACCTGTCCTGGATCGCCGTCAACTGCGGGCACGAGATCCAGATCAACGACTCGCCCGAGGGCGGGTCGAACGACCCGCGCAAGACGGGCTCGGTCTACGGCTTCGCCGACATCGGCCTCGACCGGGCGAACCCGACGCCCAAGGGGGTCTGGAACGACCTCGAGATCCGGGTGGTCGGCCAGCACTACACGGTGATCCGCAACGGGGTCGTGATCAACGAGTACGAGAACGTGCCGGGGGTGCCGTTCCCGGGCCGTCCCCTGGACCCGGGCTCGGAGAGCCGGGGACTCGTCGGGTACGTCGGGCTGCAGGCGCACGGCTCGGCGCCGGACGTCGTCAGCTTCCGGGACGTCCGGGTGCGCGACCTCACGCAGGACTGACCGCCGGACTGACCGCGACCACGGGGGTCAGCCGGGTTCCGGTCCGGGCGCGGTCGTGCGGGCCAGGTAGGCCTGGCGGGCCTCGACCGAGGCGTGGTGGCCGGACAGCTCGTGCAGCTCCGGCGGCACCGCGCGGTCGACAGTGGGATGCACGTGGACGGTCACGCGGTCCAGGTTGGGCACGGCGTGCATGAGCTCGTGCTGCACCAGCTCGGCCAGCTCGTGAGCCTGCGGCAGGGTCAGGTCCGACGCGACCCCGATCTCGGCGTCGCCCTCCATCCGGTGCCCCGACCAGCGGGCCCGCACCTCGCTCACCAGCACCACCCCGTCCACGGCCGCGGCGACGGCTCGCATCCGGTCCAGGACCGCCGGCTCGATGCCGTCCATCAGCCGCCGCACGATGATCACGAGGGAGTTCACGAGGATCCCGGCGATGGCCAGGGCGATGAGCAGCCCGGCGACGGCGTCGGCCCGCTCGAAGCCGAGCCACACGCCCACCACCCCCAGCACCACGGCCACGGACGTGAACCCGTCCGCCCGTGCGTGCTGGCCCTCGGCCACCAGGGCCGCCGAGCCGATCCGGCGCCCGGTCCGGATCCGGTAGACCGCCACCACCTCGTTGCCCACGAACCCGACGACCCCGGCGGCGAACACCCAGCCCAGGTTGGTCAGCTCGCGCGGGGTGACCAGGGCGTCGACGGACTCCCAGACGATGAGCACGACGGTGGCCACGATCACCAGCGAGATGAACAGCCCGACCAGGTCCTCGGCCCGGCGGTAGCCGTAGGGGTACCGCGCGGTGGGGGCCCGGCGGCCGAGCCGGAACGCGATGATGAGCGGGATCGTGGTCGCGGCGTGACCCAGGCTGTGGATCGTGTCGGCCAGCAGCGCGATCGACCCGGAGACCGCGACGATGGCCACCTGCACGGCCGCCGTCGCCATCATCCCGGCCAGCCCGATCCACGCGGTGCGGATGCCGTCCCGTGACGACTCCTCGGCGGTGCGGATGGCGTCGTTCGCGTCGTGCGCGTGCGGCACCAGGGCGCGCCTGACGCGGGCTCGTAGCGACGGGCCGTGCTCGTGCGTCGGGTGCTCGTGCGTCTCGTGCTCGTGGGCGTCGTGCTCGTGGGTCCCGTCGGCCGTCATCCGGTCGGGTCCTGCGGGGGGTGGTCCGCGGCGCGGTCGTCCGCCCGGCCGTCGCGGTGGTGCGCCGGCAGCCCGGGGGCGCCGTGCTCCGCGTGGTGGAACGCGTCCACCAGCAGCTGGGCGACGTGGTCGTCCTCGAGCCGGTAGTGCACGAACGTCCCCTCGCGCCGGGTGCCCACGACGCGGGCCAGGCGCAGCCGGGCCAGGTGCTGCGAGACGGCCGGAGCCGGCTTGCCCACCCGTTCGGCCAGCTCGCCCACCGACAGCTCGGCGTCCAGCAGCGCCCACAGCAGCTGCAGGCGGGTCTCGTCCGCCAGCAGCGAGAACGTCAGCGCGGTCTCGCGGACCAGCCCCGGAGGGGGCCGCGTGCTGATGCTGCTGTCTGCGCGCATACGCGAGTTGTAGGCCTCGGTGGGCCCTGGCGCAAGGCCGGTGCCCCGGTGGTTCCTGGCCGAGGCGGTCCGACCTGTGCGGGAGCCCACGTTCGTCCACCGCCGGACGTCGGGTGGCGACCCCTGTCGACGGGCAGGTCGTTCAGGCCGCGAAGCGGACGCCGACGAGCTCCTCGGACACCTCCCAGATCCTGCGGCCGTCGGTCGTGCCGGCGAACGGCGGCCAGGGCTGCTGCCGGGCGGGGCCGCCGCTCATGGTCCGCCGAGGACCGTAGAACTCGTCGCCCTGGGCCGAGGGGTCGGTGGCGGCGACGAGCGCGGGCAGCGCGGCGGACTCCGGTGTGCCGGTGATCCCGAGGCGCGAGAGCAGCCGGATGACGCGGCGGCCGCCCGTCTGGCGGTCGCGGCCCATCCCGGGCTGCGCGTTCAGCAGGTTGGTGGGCGAGACGCCGGGGTGGGCGAGGTTGCTGGAGATGCCCCAGCCCTCCCGGCGGCTGCGGGCGCCGAGCTCCCGCGCGAACAGGGCGACCGCGATCTTGGACGACCTGTAGGCCTTCATGCCGTCGTAGCCGGCCTGCGAGTTGAGGTCGTCCCACAGGACCTCGCCCCGACGCGCCGCGATGCTCGTCTGGTGGGTGACGCGTCCTCGTCCGGCCCGGAGCAGGGGGAGCAGGCCCAGGGTGAGCGCGAAGTGCCCCAGGTGGTTCGTGCCGAGCTGCAGCTCGAACCCGTCGCTGGTCAGCTGTCGGCTCGGCGGGGTCATGACGCCGGCGTTGTTGACGAGGACGTCGAGCGGACGGCCCTCCGCGACGAGCTCCGCCGTGAGGGCGGCCACGGAGTCGAGCGAGGAGAGGTCGAGGGCCCGGGTGGTGACGTCCGGGTTGCCGGTCGCCGTCCGGATCCGCTCGGCGGCGGCGTCGCCCTTCGCGGCGGACCGCACTGGCATGATCACCTCTGCCCCGGCCTCGGCGAGGCGTGAGGCGATGACGAAGCCGATGCCGTCGCTCGCACCGGTGACCAGGGTGAGCTGTCCCCGCAGGTCGGGGATCGTGATGGTGGTTGCCATGAGCGCTTCTCCGTGAGGTCGCTGGTCAGTGGGCTCGTGCGGACCTCCAGGTTGCGCCCCGGCGACGAGCGCATCCAGGGCCTGCCGATCCGAGGACCGCCAGGCCCTGCTTTTCGTCCCCGGTGCTCGACCCGGCCTCGTCCGGGGCGTGGCCAGCCGGGGACCGGGAGGTCCTGGTTACCCCCGGCGGGCGAGGCAGCGGTCAGACATCTGCTCGCCCACCCCGCTGAACAGTGCGGACGCCGTCGAGACGCCGGTGCAGACGGGGGCGACGGCGAGACCGGCGACGGCCACGTGGGTGAGGGACGCCGCCCCGGAGCACGTGTGCCCGCGTCAGCGCACCGTCTGGTCGCCGATGACGGCGAGCATCTGGAGCTTGTCGTGGCTCTCGCTGCCGGGTACCGCGGTGTAGACGAGCAGGGAGTGCGACTGCTGGGGGTCGTTGAGGCGTTGGCAGTGCAGCTCCAGGGTGCCCACCTCGGGGTGGTCGAAGCGCTTCAAGGTCTCCGGCCGGACGCCGATCTCGTGGTCCGACCAGAGGGCGCGGAACTCCTCGCTCTGCTGCAGCAGCAGGTCCGCGTACTGCGCGGCGCGCGAGGACGGACCTCGTACGGTGGCGACCTGCCGCAGGCCGGAGGCGTACATCCGCGACATGAACGGGCGGTCCTCCGGGAAGCACAGGCTCCGTTCCTCCGGGTCGGTGAACCAGCGGTAGCCGCGGCTGCGGGCCGGACCGGTGAACCGGGTGGTGTCGCCGGTCAGGGCCGTCCCCATCCGGGTCTGGCGCAGGGTGTCGCCGAGCTCGGTGACGACCTCCGCAGGGGTGTCCTCGAGGCGGTCGAGGATGCGCAGCAGGCCGGGGCTGATGTGGTCGCTGGTCGAGCCGCGGGACGGCGGGGTGTGACCGGCGAGGCGGAACAGGTGGTCGCGCTCGTCCAGGGTGAGGTGCAGGCCCTGGGCGATCGAGCTGATCATCTGCTCCGAGGGGTGGGGTCCCCGCTGGCGCTCGATGCGCGCGTAGTAGTCGGTGGAGATGTGGCACAGGACGGCCACCTCCTCGCGGCGCAGGCCTTCGGTGCGCCGGCGCTGGCCGCGAGGCATCCCGACGTCCTCCGGCTGCAGGGACTCCCGCCGTCGACGGAGGAACTCCGCCAGGCCCGCCCGGTCGATCATGGCTTCGTCCCCCTCGTCGTCATCCGGCCTTCCTACCTGCTGCGGCGGCCGCGCAGCCACGCCCCGTCGATCCCCCTCTCGTACCGGTCGGCGCTACCCGGGCCATCTCGGCCGGACGGGCGTCCCGAGCGCCTGGCCACGCCAGCGGCGCACCCCCGATCCGAGGACGGGAAACGAGGCCCACCTGCGCCCGTCGACCGTCACCCCAAGGCCACCACGGGGGCTTCCAGAACCACCTCTCCGGCGGCGGTCACCGTCTGGCGGTAGACGCCTCGGGTGCGCAGACCCTGCTCCTCCAGCTGGGCATCGAGGGTGATCCACGCGTCTCCGACGCTGCGTGGGGCGCTGTCGTAGCGCACCGTCGCTCCGCGCTCTGCACCGGCCAGGGTGAGCAGGTCCAGACCATCGGCAAGGCCGGCGTCGTCGGCGTCGACGCCGACGCTCACCCAGATGCAGTCCGCGTCGGTGACCCCGTCGTAGGCCATGACGACGTCGGTGCCCTGGCCGCCTCTCCCGGAGAGGTGACTAGCCAGAGCGCTGCGCAGGTCGCTGACGGCGGCGCCGATCTCGGACTCGTCGTTGACGCGACTGCGCAGTGCGGCCAGTCGCAGGGCGGGGATCGGGCCGAGCTGGAGGGTGCTCATGATCGCGTGGTGCCCTTCCTCTAGTGAGCTCAGGCGCTGGCGCACCTGATGGAGGTGTTCCGAGGCTTCGGAGATCAGGCCTTCCAGTTCGCGCTCGCGTGCGTGCAGCAGCGCCACCAGCCGCTGCTCGGACAGCTCCGAGCTGAGGAGGTCTGCGATCGACTCGAGACCGAAGCCGACGGCTCGCAGAGCCGTGATGGCGTGGACTCGACCGGTCTGACTGAGGTCGTACCAGCGGTAGCCGGTCACCACGTCCACCTGCGCCGGCCGCAGGAGCCCGACCTCCTCCCAGTGGCGAAGCATCCGCCGGGAGGCTCCCGTGCGATGCGCCAGCTCCCCGATGCTCAACATGTCGACGCCCACGTCACACGCTCCCACGGTGTCAAGGTCAAGGACGGGTCGTAGCCGGCTGGGTTCCCGACGAGCGGTGGCAGGCTCGGTCGGTCGTTGCAACACCCCTTCTGATGCGAGGTGGAACCCCGAGCCAGCAGAGGAGATCCATGCGTCGGCGGTAGGCGCAGCCACTCACGACCCGCAACCACACCCCGAGAGGGATCCCCCTGCTGGCAGCGAGTCTTCGGGCTGAGCCCGCGTGGCTGGACGTCCGCTGGGCCGGTTGCCGTGCCGTGGGCGGCCGGCGACGACCCCGGCGATGGCCCAGGCGGTGAGGACCGGAGCGGGCCGGTCGGGCCTGACCCAGGAGCGCCCAGAGCTCTGAGTCGCGTCACGCACCCCGTGACTGCAGCACGCCGTAGTCCCTCACCCCCGGCCGGCCCCACCGGTGCCAACCCTGACGGCGTGACACGCGCCTCATGGGCACCTGCGCGGTCAAGGATCCGGGAGCGCATCGTCGGGCACGCCTCCGCGGTCGTGCGCGGGCCCCGTCGAGGCGACCTCGACGACCTCGCGCTGCGCCTCGGCGACGCGGTCCGCAGCCGCAATGCGGACCAGGTGCGGACCAGACCTGATCCGGCACCCGCGGACAGCGCCTCTGGAGCGAGCGCAACGGTCTGTGAGCAGGAGTCCCTTCGGTGCCCCCGGCAGGACTCGAACCTGCAACCTACGGATTAGAAGAGCGTGCTGGCGTGCCGGCGGAAGGGGGCACATAGCGGCTGACCTGCGGAAACACCTGTGATTGACCGGGATCCCTAGTGGTCCTTTGCGGCCCAAGTGAGGCCAGATTGAGGCCAGGTGGGACCTGGCGTCGGCGCAGGACGACCCGTGCCTGCGGTCAGGCTCGGCGGCGCCCGCCGTCCTAGTCCGTGCGCCGGGCGGCCGACGAGTCAGTGACGCTGACGGATAGCCGAACCGCGCACGCTCCGCACGGTGATGCCGCTGAGGAGCAGGCCGATGCCTAGCAGGGTCACGAGATAGCTGATCCCGCTTCCGTACTCCATGACGTTCACCCCACCCCAGAGGCACAGCAGCAGCCCGAACACGATCATCAGGCCCCCGCCACGCGGCTGGTTGGTGGTCTCGTCGACCTTCCATGGCCTGTCGGGCCGGGCCGTCCCGTCGTCGTCCATGCTGAAGTGAAGCACCGAGTCAGCGGCGGGGACCGAAGTTCGGCGGAAGTGAGCGTCGCTTGCACACTCGTGATCACCCGCTGACCAAACCGGTTCTGACTAGCGCTCGTCCAGCCCAGCCCAGCCCAGCCGATACCGAAACCGCAGGCCAGCGCCACCGAACCGGTCGGGTACTGCTACGCCGGCCACCTCAAGGGGCAACTGTCTGAGCCGACATCCATGATGTACCCACGAGACGATGCTACGAAGGCGTAGCCTCACGCAGGACCCGGGCCCGAGGAGACGACGATGGCGACCACCACGTGCGACGCGACCACCGAAGAGGTGGACGCGGACGAGGCCCGTGCTGAGTTCGAGGCCCAGGTTCGCGACGCCCTCGGGATAGGGCGGGTCGACTTCCTCGAGGCCCTGGACCGAGGCGACTTCGACGAGACGGACCGCGAGGACGTCGTGCGACTGCGCATGCTGGCGCCGTTCGCTCGCTGACGTGCCCGGAAGGACCCCAGCGGAGGCGTTCAAAGCGTTCGCAGACCCCCTGCAGCGGGCAGCTGGCGTCCTCGGTCAGGTCACGCTCGCGGTGAGCCCTGGCGGGCGAGCGCCCGGCAGCGACGAGCAGCCGCATGCCTGGAGCCTCAACGGGCTCCGAGGGGCCGCCTTCCCCGGCGGGTGGCACTTCGAGGCGCAGATGCACTACCGGTTCGTGAAAGACCTAGAACTACCGACCGGGCCATGGCGCATTACCACGGTGGCCTACCGGTACCGGCTGGCGTTGCTGGGAAGCGACCTCTTCCGCATCCACTGGCACCCCGGCGGACGCAGCCCCGTGACCTACCCCCACCTGCACGCCGGTCTAGCCGGCCCCGAGGACATGGTCGGCAAGAGCCTCGACGCCCACCTGCCGGTCCCACGGCTCCCGTTCGAGTTCGCAGTCCAGTGGGCCATCGAGGTAGGCGTGCCCCCCGCCCGGGACGACTGGCAGGGGGAGTTGGACGCCTGCGTCGGCCCGCACCTCGAGCATCGCAGCTGGTCGCAGCGAGGCCCCGCGTAGCGACGTGGTAAGACGACGGCGCTCCGAATCGAGCACCGGTCAGGGGGACTCGGTGCCGTCCGTGTCGACCGAGCACTGGTTCCCACGGGGCAGGGCCTGGATCGCGTCAACCTCGCCGCTTGTCGCCTCCACCGAGAACGGGACCTGCACATCCTCGTCTCCCTCGGCCAGCGATACCTCCTGCGTCTCGACGATCGGCTCGCCGCCGGACTGCATCCACTGAGCGGTCACCACCACCGTGATGGGCGTCGTGCCCAAGTACGTCAAGAAGGCGTCCCCCACGAACCTGTGCCCGTTGTCGAAGTCCAGGATGTAGTCGCACGACGTGGTGAGCTCGTACCGACCCTCTTCGCTCGCCGCCGCGGCAGCCTCGCGAGCGTCAGCCTCCGCGGCTCGCTCCACCTCCGCCTCGAGCTCCGCCCGTGCATCGTCGGCTTCCGCCCTCGCCTCGTCAGCCTCCGCCTCAGCAGACGCCACGGCCGCCATGGCGTCGTTCACAGAGGCCGACGCCTCCGCGAGCGCGGCCACTTGAGCGTCTGACGCCCCGCACGCCGTCAGCGCTAGCGAGGCGAGACCGGCCAGAACAACGGACAACCGTCGCGAGCTCATCGTCATGCCCGGACGGTAGGCCGATCGGGTGCAGGCCGTCTGGGGTTCCGGGCAACTGCCGATGTCCGCGTGCGGACACACCGGCGCGACCGGTCGCAGCCAACTGAACGCGCGTGGCGCACGCGCACGCGCGGAGCTCGACGCCAAAGCCCTCCGTCTACTCGCCGCTGGCCGGGTCAAGGTCCCCCACGTGTACCCCCGGTGGATCGAGGCGATGGTCGACGGGGACACCGGCCGACACCTGGTCAACTACCGGAAGGGGCGCTGGTCCTGCACGTGCGCCCGGCTGACCCGTTGCAGCCACCGCACCGCCGTCGAGCTCGTCACCGTCCCCCTCGGCCCGGCGACCGTGCAGGCCGACACGTGAGGGAGCCCCGGGCGACCAAGGCGCGCCGGCTCCTAGTCGAGGGCCGCGTGGACGTCCAGCGGGTCAGCCTGCGCTCCGTCAGGGCCGTGGTCGACGACCCGCCGGGGCGCGTACCCGATGACCCGCCGGCCAAGTCTGGGTCGGGTGCTCACGGGTCAACGCGTTGCTGGGTCGCGGTAGTGGTGCACGCACCCGCGGACAGGGTGTCCGTGGTCTCCGGCGCTCATGGGCCAGAATTCTGGCGGTGGGGCGCCCTGTCGCCGCGAGCCGGCTGGAGCCCCCTGCACGCACGGTGATCATGGCAACCGGTGTCCTCGGAGTTCCGCATTAGGAAACCGACAGCGGGTGTGCTGAAGGGTGCGCCATCGGGCCTGCGTCGCAGGTCAGGGGCCCGGTCCTGTGCGTGCTCAGGCGTCGCAGTGCGGTCGTGTGCGGGTGCATCTGGCACGTATCTGGCACGAGGCCGCCTTGCCTGGCCTGGGGCTGATCGTCCATGGCTGTGGGCTCGTATGGTCAAGCCGTTGGCGATGGCCAGCGTGCCGGGGATTGGCTTGATGCGCAGCAGTGAGGGGCCGGCGAGCGGTCAGGAGTCCCCATTAGGCGGCGAGTGCGACCTGAGGGGCGTTGATGGTCTCGTACTCGATCGGGGTCAGGCGGCCGAGTCGTGCTTGTCGTCGGCGGCGGTGGTAGGTCCGTTCGATCCAGGTGACGATCGCGATGCGGAGCTCGGCGCGGGTGGTCCAGCGGCGGCGGTCGAGGACGTTCTTCTGCAGCAGGGCGAAGAAGGACTCCATGGCCGCGTTGTCACCAGCGGAGGCGACCTGGCCCATCGACCCAACGAGGTCGTGGTGGCGTAGCTCGGCCAGGAATCGCCGCGACCGGAACTGCGACCCTCGGTCGGAGTGGACGATGCAGCCGGCCACTCTGTCGACGCCGCCGCGGCGCGCGACCGCGCTGTTCAGGGCGTCCACGGCCAGGCGGGACTTCATCCGGTCGCTGATGGAGTAGCCGACGATTCGCCCCGAGTACACGTCCTTGATGGCGCAGAGGTAGAGCTTGCCCTCGCCGGTCCAGTGCTCGGTGATGTCGGTCAGCCAGAGCGTGTTCGGTGCCGCGGCGACGAACTGGCGCTGGACGAGGTCGTCGTGGGCGGGTGGGCCGGGCTTCTTGCCGTTGGTGCCGCGCTTCTTGCCGAACGCCGACCACCAGCCGTTGTCGCGGCAGACCCGCCAGATGGTCCGGTCGCAGCGGGCCTGGCCTGCGTCGCGGGCTTCGTAGGCCAGGTACCGGTAGCCGTACTCGGGGTCGTCGCGGTGGGCGTCGAACAAGGCGTTGGCGAGGTACGCCTCTGCCAGCTCGCTGGGCGTGATGGGCGCGGCGAGCCAGCGGTAGTAGGGCTGTCGGGCGATGTTCAGGACCCGGCACGTGAGGGCGACGGGGATGCCGTCGACGGCGAGCTCTCTCACGAGCGGGAAGAGCCTTTTCCCGGCAGGTTCGCCTGGCTCAGGTAGGCCGCCGCTCGGCGCAGGACCTCGTTCTCCTGCTCCAGCAGCCGGTTGCGGCGACGTAGCTCGCGCAGCTCCGCGGACTCGGTCGCGGTCAGGCCGGGACGGTTGCCGTCCTCGACCTCGGCCGCGCGGAGCCAGTTGCGTAGGCAGGAGTCGGAGATCCCGAAGTCCTTGGCGATCTGTTGCAGCGGGGCCTCGCCCTTGCGGGCGACCGCCACGACGTCGTCGCGGAACTCCTTGGGATGGGGCTTGGGCACGGTGACGATCCTTCCAGCGGCGCCCAGCAGCGCCACAGGTCAGGTGTCACCTATCCGTGCAGCAGTCCCCTCCGACGGTTGGTACCGACCACGGGGGTCGCCGTGTGCGGTCAGCGAAACACGTGGGGAGGACAGATCCGGAGGGTTTCCGATAGAGAACGTTCCGAACGTCCAAGTTGACCGGGCCACGCTGCAGCGCGGCCGTCGGTCTCTGACCCCCTCCTGGACGGGGAAGCCCACCGCCTCGCGGCCCGGTCCGTCGCCAGCAACGATCCGTATAGGTCCTCCTGGTCCCGGGACGCCTCGCTGAATAGTTGCTCAAGGGTTACCTCGAGGCCTTACGGTCAAGTCCCGGGCGTGGTGTAGCAGGGCTGCGTGATCCTTCTGCTGCTCAGGCTGTGAGTGCGGTCAGGTCGGTGCTCACCTCCTTGGTCGGGGTCGGCGGGGACGCGTCAGCGGCGCCGTCGACGAGGGTGACGCGGGAGCGGGCCAGGACGTCGATTCCGAGGTAGCGGCGTCCTTCGGTCCACTCGTCGTGCTGCTCGGCCAGGACCGCGCCGACGAGTCGGACGAGGGAGTTCTCGTCGGGGAAGATCCCGACCACGTCGGTGCGTCGGCGGATCTCCCGGTTGAGCCGTTCCTGGGGGTTGTTCGACCAGATCTGACGCCAGATCTCCTTCGGGAAGCCGGTGAACGCGAGGACGTCGGCGCGGGCCGCGTCGAGGTGGTCGTGGACCTTCGGCAGGACGTGGCGACGGTGTCGAGGAGCTTGTCGTACTGGGCGTGGACGGCGTCGGCGTCGGGCTGGTCGTAGACCGAGTGCAGTGCCGCCCGGACGCCCGGCCATGAGCTCTTCGGCGTCGCGGCCATCAGGTTGGCCGAGTAGTGGGTGCGGCAACGCTGCCAGGTCGCCCCCGGCAGGGTCGCCCCGATCGCGGCGACCAGGCCGGCATGGGCGTCCGACGTCACCAGGCGGACGCCGGACAGGCCGCGGGCCACGAGGTCGCGGAAGAACCCGAGCCAGCCCGCGCCGTCCTCGGCGGAGCTGACCTGCAGGCCCAGGTTCTCCCGGTGCCCGTCGGCGTTGACGCCGGTCGCCAGAAGCGCGTGGACGTTGACGACCCGCCCGCCCTCGCGGACCTTCATCACCAGGGCGTCGGCGGCGACGAACGTATAGGGCCCGGCGTCCAGCGGTCGGGTCCGGAAAGACTCGACCTGCTCGTCGAGCTCGCGGGACATCACCGAGACCTGGGACTTGGACAGCCGGGTGATGCCGAGGGTCTCGACCAGCTTCTCCATGCGGCGCGTGCTGACGCCGAGCAGGTAGCAGGTCGCGACCACGGAGGTGAGGGCCCGCTCGGCGCGGCGTCGGCGCTCGAGCAGCCAGTCCGGGAAGTAGGAGCCCTCGCGCAGCTTGGGGATGGCGACGTCGATCGTGCCGGCGCGGGTGTCCCACTCCCGGGCCCGGTAGCCGTTGCGGCGGTTCGTCCGCTCTGGGCTGCGGACGCGGTAGTCGGCGCCGCAGACCGCGTCGGCATCGGCGCTGAGGAGGGTGTTGACGAAGGTGGTGAGCATCTCCCGGAGCAGGTCCGGGGAGGCTTGCTGGAGGTGCTCGTGCAGGAAGCGGGCAGGGTCAATAATCGACGGAGCGGTCATCGCGGGGTTCCTCTTCGAGTCGGTTGTGAGAGATCACTCGAAGGATCACGCGGTGGCCGCGCCCTCGTCTACGACGACGCGGTCACCGTGCTGGCCTCGTACACCACCCTGGTGGACTCCACTCGCCCTGCCGCTAGACGATCGGCAGCCGGGAACCTGGTAGGCCAACAATCCGCAGCCAGGGCGCTGCTCAGTGGCGCGGCGATGCCCCCTGACCTCGGGTCGGGGAGGGTACGGGCCCGGCGGGAACAGGCGGGAAGGTGGGGCGCCCGATCGTGGCGGGTGGGCCCGCTGTTCGTGGGTCAGTGGGGCGACGAGGGCCTGATCTCGGATGAGCGGGACGGGACCACGGCCCGGAGCGTGCGGGCGATGGCCGAGGCCAGGTCGCGGCGCTCCTCGATGGCGGTGGCCGGTGGCCCGACCAGCTCGTGCAGCAGGAGCCCGTCGAGCAGGGCCGCCAACAGGTCGGAGTCGGCCGTGCTGTCGGTGGAGCCGAGGGCGGTGACGACCGGAACGAGGAACTGCCTGATGGCGAGACCCCGCTCCGTCAGGTGGCGTGCCA
Organism: Jannaschia sp. R86511; assembly: GCF_042466345.1. Taxonomy (NCBI): domain Bacteria; kingdom Pseudomonadati; phylum Pseudomonadota; class Alphaproteobacteria; order Rhodobacterales; family Roseobacteraceae; genus Jannaschia; species Jannaschia sp. R86511. Next base: position 3,877,975 of record NZ_JAXHCD010000001.1, on the reverse strand, counting down.
GGTCAGGGCGACGCGCGCCCTCTAGGAACAGCTCGTAGCGAGCCAGCAGGCGCGCCCGGTCTGAGACCAGCTGCCGGGTGAGCAGATCGACGAGATCTCCGGTGGGGTCCTCCTGCCGTGCCAGCGTGGCGGCGAGGTCCGCCCTGGCCGCGGTCCAGTCCTCGACGTCCGCGGTGCAGATGTGGTCGACCAAGGCGTCCACCAGACCGTCTCGGGACCCGAAGTAGTACACGGTCGACCCGTGCGGGACATCAGCGTGCTGCTCCACGGCGCGATGCGTCAGCCCGTGCCAGCCCGAGGTCCCGAGCACGTGCAGCGCGGAGCGCAGCAGCAACTCCCGGCGGTCCCCTCCACTCGTAGTGCTAATCTCTCCATCTGTAGAGACACCGGCTCGCTCGGCGGAGGTTTTGCCCATGGCACCCATGATGACGGCGGTGGCGACGGTCGCGGCCCTGGGTCTGGTGCTCCTCAGCGCCGGGTGGGTCGCGGCCCGGTGTTGGCGCGCTCGGGAGCGGCCCGCCGACGGTCCGGTCGCAGGGTGGGTCCTGAGCCTGGGCATCTCGACGATCCTGTCGTTCGTCATGGGCCTGGTGATGACGGCGATCAACGTCCCCGTGTCGGCCTTCCCCCCGGCGTTCGTCACGTCCTTCGCGCTCGGCGTCCTCGTCTCCACGCCGACGGCGTACGTCGTGGTCCCCGTGGTGAGCCGGGTCGTGATGTCACCACCGCCGCGCGGGTTGGCCGTGTCAGGCGGTGACATGTGAGCACGGCGCCGCAGCCTGCCGCAGCCCGGGGCCGGCCACGCGGTCTTTCGGGTGCCGTGACGAGCCGAGCACCCGGCACGCTGTACCGGGGTGGTGCCGGCATGTGGTCCTGGGTGCTGCACCGCATCACCGGTGTCGTCCTGTTCTTCTTCCTCCTCATCCATGTCCTCGACACGGCGTTGGTGCGGGTCTCGCCCGAGGCCTACGACACCGTGATGTCCACCTACAAGAACCCTCTCGTGGGGGTGATGGAGATCGGCCTCGTCGGCGTCTTCCTGTTCCATGCCCTGAACGGGATCCGCGTCATCCTCGTGGACTTCTGGCGGCAGGGACCCCGGTTCCAGGTGCAGATGCTTCTGGGGTGTCGTCGGGGTGTGGGTCATCCTCATGGTGCCGTTCATCGTTCGTCACCTGGGCTTCGTCCTGGCATGACCGGCACCGGTCTACGACTCGCCGCTGGTCGGACTGCTGCAGGAACAGGTGAACGCCGAGCCTTTGGCGTTGGGTCGCTTCAGGAGACGACCCCTGACTGACACGGCTGGCCCTCGGAGAAGGCCGACGACGCAGAATCGGGGGTCGAGGGCCCCTGGACGCGCTGTCCGGCAGAGGATCGGTGATCGGGATGGACGCGGTGACGTCGCTGCCCCCGCTACGGCGCGCGGTCGCGGCCCCGAGTCCTGCCGCACCAGATCCTGGTCAGTAGTGGTAGCGAGCCGCGATGACCACGATCTCCCCGTCGGTGACGGTGTAGACGAGCCGGTGCTCCTGGTCGATGCGCCTCGACCAGCATCCCGACAGGTCTCCGGAGAGTCGTTCGGGCTTCCCCACGCCAGCACCGGGGTCGCGCGTGGCCTCCTCGATGAGACGGTTGATTCGTAGCAGCGTCTTCCGGTCGCCGGTCCACGAGGTGTAGTCCGCCCAGCCGCGGGTGGTGAAGCGGATCACCCCGGGAGCAGCTCGTGGGAGGCCACCTCACCGGCGTGTGCCTCGGCCAGGCTGGCACGTAGGTGCTCCGCGTTCGTCGGGGACTGCAGCAGGTAGCTGGTCTCCAGCAGCGAGCGGTAGACCTCGGCGGGAACCAGGAAGGCGGTGCCCTTCTTGGAGACGATCTCCACTGCTTCCATGTCTTCGTTGACCTGTTCGATCAGCGGGAACAATTGCGCGCGAGCCTGGCTGGCGGTGACTGACATGGCTCCTCCTGAAGTCGTACAACAAACGGTACTACACGCGGCCCTCCCGTCGACCTCCGCGGGTGCCAGGTGGGCGCAAGGCTCATCTGTCCTCACGGCTGCAGCTCGGACGGCTGACCAGGTTCCGCACGGTCCGTCGGTGTCCCAGAAGTCGATCCTCGTCCGGCGTCAGCAGCGTCGAGCCGCCAGCGCCGACCCCGCCCGACAGAATGCGCAGGGAGCCTGCTTCATCGCACCGGTGGGGCTACGTCGCTGCTCGAAGGAGGCGGAGGTTGCCGATCTCGGCGACGTTCTTCATCAGTTCCGCGTTGACCCAGGCCACAGTGTGGGCCTTGGTCAGGCCCGACTCGGCCTGCCATGGAAAGGCGGACGGCTTGTCCAGCTTCTCCTCTGTCAGGGTGTCGAGCACCTCCGCCCACTCCTCGTGCAACACATGAAGCCACTGCACGGTCGACTCGGCGTCGCCGGGCCACGCCACGTCGGTGCGGTTCCTGATGTCGCGACCGACTAAGTGGTCGGCGGCGGTGCCCCACCACCATCCGAGGTGCCAGGTCAGCCAGCCGATAGTGGGCACAGGGACCGGCTCCGGCTCCGGGACCTGCCAGTCGGGGAACCATCTGCCATCGTCCTCCTGGTGGACCGTCCAGCAAAGTGTCGCGGGCTCCCACAGGCAGTCCTCGGTGGTGAGGTCCGCAAGATGCACCTCCGCAAGTGCCCACGTCAGGTCCAGTTGCCAGCGCTGCAGCGTCAGTTCCTTCATGCCCGGCATCGTCTCAACCAGCGAACCCAGACTGCCGCCAATTTTGGGGCGTCCCGATCGGCCACGGTCCACCGGACGAGAATCACGGCGGACGCAGCGGCAGGCAGGGCCGGGCGCGAGCCGTCCCTACAGACCCGCCCGGTTGACCGTCCCGCTCGGCCCTTTCTGGTGTGAGCACCTCGTCCAGATCGGCCCCTCTGTCGGTGGGCATCATGTCGTGGCGGGCCTCGATGATCGCGCTGAGGAGTCGGACTGAGTGGTCGACGTCGCGGTCGGCTAGGTTGCCGTAGCCGATGACGAGAGCCTCCCCTGTGGCCTCAATGCAGTACCGGTTGAGCGCGACCAGTGCGATGTCCTGTCGCGCGGCCGCCTGAGCAACACCCGAGGCGAAGCTAGGGCCCACGGCCCCGTCGGGTGGGGACCCGGGCAGGTGGAGCAGCAGGTGCAGGCCGGCGGCGACACCGGACACAGTGGTCCCCGGCAGCCGCGCCCCTAACGCCTGAACGAGGGTGTCGCGGCGTGCCCGGTAGCGGCGACGTGCCGCCCTGAGGTGCCGGTCGTAGGCGCCGGACTCGATGAGCGCGGCAAGGGCCAGCTGGTCCAAGGTGGGCGGCACCGCCACCTCAGCACCGTCGGCCAACATCGCCCCGTCATGATCCCCACTACCGGCGGCGCCCCCGGCACCGGCGACCCCGCCCCGCTCCAACTTCCCGCCTCGCCAGCGGGCGGGGCCGACGAGCCACCCCAGACGCAGTGCCGGGCTGAGGGTCTTGGACACCGAGCCGACAAGGACCACGCGGTCCGGGCGCATCCCTTGCAGGGTCGCCACCGGGGCCCGGTCGTAGCGGAACTCCGCGTCGTAGTCGTCCTCCACGACCACGCCATCGACCCGGTCGGCCCAGGCCAGCAGCTCCCCCCGACGCGCCGGGGACAGCACCACGCCCTGCGGGAACTGGTGCGCGGGGGTGACGACGACAGCCCTGACCGGCGTTTGTCGCGCCGACAGCACGTCGACGCGGAGCCCGTGCTCGTCCACAGGGATAGCCACGACCTGCAGCCCCGCCCCGCGGATGACCTCGTGCAACCGGGTCCAGCCTGGGTCTTCGACGGCGACCTCGCGGATTCCCGCGGCTGCCAGTACCCGGCAGAGCTGCCTCACCCCGGCGGTTGCGCTGGTACGGATCTGCACTTCCGCGCCGTCGAGCGACACCCCCCGGCTGCGCTGCAGGTACCCGCCGAGCACCAGACGGCACCGAGGATGACCCGCCGGGTCCGGGTAAGCGAGCTCACCGGACGGCACGACCTGGGCCTCGCCGCTCAACGCCTTCGCCCAGGCGCGACGGGGGAACGCGCGGAGGTCCGGGAGCCCTGGAGACAAGTCGTAGCGGACCATGCCCGCCGAAGGCAGCCGCACCGAGGGTGGTCCGAGATGCCCGGTTCCCGACCACCGCACCCGGGTCGCCGAGCCGGTGCGGGACTCGAGGTAACCCTCGGCCACCAGCTGCGCGTAGGCCTCGGTGACCGTCCAGCGAGATACCCCCAGGTCCTCCGCGAGGCGCCTGCTCGGGGGTAGCACCGTCCCGACGGGCAGCCGCCCCGACCTGACAGCTGCGCGCAGCGCCCGCTTTAGCCGCTCGTTCAGTGGCCCTTGGCCCTGCTCGCTCAGGTCGACCAGCAGTTCCTGAGCCTGGCCGACCAGGCGGGCCTGCGTCGCGTGCTGAGCGCCCGGCTGAACCTGCCGCATATTGGTCTGTGAAACCTGCATCAAACCGTACCGTAGCAGCGGTCCGATCGTACTTACCGTCAGCGGCATGCCCACACGTCAGCCTCGCTCACACCCGCTGTACGCCGCCGCTGTCCGGCAATGGCACCTGGACTCCGGCGCGCTGTCGGCGCTCCCGGGTGCGCCCACCATCGCCACGCCGACCCGTCCACGGGCCCGTTGGCACGTGTGCTGGCGCGCGCTGGCACGCCCGGCTGGTCCCCGGGCGGTCTCGGCATCAGTCGGGCGATTCGCCTGGGCGCTGGCGTGTCGTGTCGTCGCCTACGGTCCACGAACCCTCGACGGTCCCGTTGCCGTGAGTGGGTCAAGGAAACAGGGCACCGATGACGACTGATCGGACCGGAGCACCGACGCCGCCAAAGGGTGGCCCGCGGTGCGGGACCTGTGGGCCTGCCGGGCCGCGTGTCTCGGCGCTCGGCCTGGGCACGTGGGCCCTGGGTGGGCCTTCCGCGGCCGGAGACCAGCCGTTGGGCTGGGGACGCAGATGGAGCAGGGCCGGAGCTCGCTATCGACGTCCCCCGGGTCACCGCGGCCACAAGCGGCTGAATGAGAATCAAGTCACATGCCTATGCGCACCTGACGTGCTCCCCGGCGACAGACAGCGGCCGCCGCTTCGAGGTGCGGGGCGGGCCAGCCACGTATGCGCCCCCGTGGGCCGGCCCCTCCTTCCCAGATGTCTGAAATACCTGCCCTGAGACGCGCCCCGACCGAGCACACCCCGCCGCACGTCCCACCGTGCTTGACGGTCGGGCGGCCACGATCGTGCGCGAAGTTCGCTCCGCTGGTCCGCCGATCGGCGGATGCTGGTGCTCCTGGGCCGTTCCTAGCGTGATGGGTATGAAGACAGGGCAGGATCGGGAGTCGACTCCGGCGGGCCGATCAGTGGCGCCGGACCTCGCTCGGGGCGTGATGCTCGCGCCGATCGCCATGGCGAACGTAATGATCTATCTGCACGCTCGCCCGTACGGGCTGCGCCAGCACATCGTGGAGACCGGGACGCTGGACCGCGCGGTGACCGCAGGGCTGGTGGTTCTCGTCGATGCCAGGTCGTACCCGTTGTTTGCCGCGCTGTTCGGGTACGGGCTCATCAGCCTCGCGCAACGCCAGCGGAACCGGGGGCTGGACGAGGTGGCGGTCCGGGCGCTACTGCGCCGACGCTCTTGGTGGCTGGTCTCATTCGGGGCCGCCCACGCCGTATTGGCGTTCTCCGGTGACGTACTCGGTTGGTACGGCGTCCTCGGGGTCGTCCTCGCCGCCCGGATAGGGGTCAGCGACCGGGTGCTGCTCTACACCGCGGCCCTCTGGCTGGTGCTGGCGGGCGTTGTGCAGGGTGTCGTTTATGCGAATCCTGGGGTGCGTACGCAGCGCAGCTTCCTGTGGTCGTTCGCCATAGAGGACCCCATCGAGGCAACTGCATGGCGGTCGCTCGAATGGGTGATGACCCCGTTCGGGCTGTTGGCCGTGCTCAGCCCGATGCTGATCGGGATGTGGGCCGCGCGGCGGAACCTGCTGGAGACCCCCTTGCGGCACCGGGTCCTGCTGGGGCGGGTCGCGGTGCTCGGGGTTGGGTCCGGAATCCTGAGCGGCGTCGGCATGGCCCTGGTCACCGTCGACGTCTGGAACGTTCCCTTCCCCGTCATCCTGGTCCTGTCGTGGCTGCACATCACCACGGGTGTGCTGTGCGGGCTGGGCTATGCGGCCTTGATCGCCTTGTGGGCGGAGCGGCTGGCGCGACGGTCGTCGCCTCCCCGTCCGGTTGCACTCCCACGGTTGGTCCAGGCGCTGCGAGCCGCCGGGGAAAGGTCCCTGAGCTGCTACCTCGCCCAGACCGTGGTGTTTGCCACGTTGCTGCCCGCCTGGTCGCTGGGATGGGGCGCCGACCTCTCGAGCTCCGGTGCCGTGGTCCTGGCCGTGTCCACTTGGGCTCTGACGGTGCTCGCCGCAGCGTGGCTCGGCCACCTGCACCGTCAGGGCCCGGCCGAGATGATGCTGCGTCGATTGACCTACGGCAGTACCTCCCGCCGGCAGCACTCCCGCGGCGGCTCGGTCCGTGCCAGCATCGGTTGATGGTCGTGGCCAGCGAAGAGCGGTCGCCCCTGAGTCGCACGGACCGGGTGTGGGTTCTGCTGCCCTACGCCTTGCTTGTGGTGTGTGCGGTTGTCGCGGCGGCTTCGGGTGACCTGGCCGACGTGTGGCCGGGAGCACTGACGGGTCTCGCAGCGGTCTTGGCCTGGCACGGCTGGTGGGTGCTCGTCCACCCGCAGTGGCTGGAGGTCCGGCTGGCCCCGATGGCGGTTTACTTCATTGGTCTCGTGGCTCTGACGGACTACCTGACATGCCTGAGCTTCACCTTCTTCCCGTTGTACTTGGTCTGCTACCCCATGGCGTTCGTCGCGCTGCCCGGCGCGTGGGCCTACGCAGGCGTCGGCCTGACCGCGCTCGTCGCAGTGACGGCTTTCCCGGGTGAGCGCTATTCCGTGGAGGACGTGGTTGTCGGTCTCGGTGCGGCGGCGCTGGTGTGCGTGGTCGGCGGAGCCATCCGCGCGCTGGAAGCGGAGACCGTCCGACGCCGTGCCGCGTTGGCCACGCTGGCCCGAACCCATGCCGACCTGGAACGGGCTCTGGCCGAGAACGTCGCCCTGCAGGACCGGCTCGTCACCGAGGCACGTCAGGCCGGAACCCTCGCCGAGCGCAGCCGCCTGGCCGGGGAAATTCACGACACCCTGGCCGCCGGGCTCGCCGGTGTCGTCAGCCAGCTCGAAGCCATGAACGCTGAGCTGCCACCGGACCATCCACTCCGAGCCCGGGTCGACCGCAGCGCAGACCTGGCCCGCGACACCCTGCAGGAAGCTAGGCGCTCGGTACGGGCCCTGCGCCCCGGCGCGCTGACCCGCACGGCCCTGCCGGGCGCGCTGCGCGCGACAGTCGAGCAGTTCGAGCAAGCCCACCGTCTCCCCGTTCACCTGCGGATCACGGGAGACACCACCCCCGTGCCCACACGGGTCGAAGACGTTCTCCTGCGGGCGGCGCACGAGGCCTTGACCAACACGGCCCGCCACGCGCGGGCGAGCAGCGCCCACGTCACGCTGTCCTTCTTCGGCGATGCCATCGCCGTGGATGTGGCCGACGATGGCACCGGTACCCAGTCCGACGACCCGGGCCTGACGGGTGTGACGGGTCGCGGGGGTACAGGGGGTGGAACGGGGGCGCCGGGGGGTGGTCATGGCCTGTCCATCATGCGCGAGCGCGTCGAGGCTCTCGGGGGTCAGGTGCAGGTGGACAGCTCTCCGACCGGCGGCACGACGGTTACCGCCACGGTGCCGCTCCTGCCGCGGCCTGTCGATGCCTGAGCCGGTCCGCGTGTTGGTGGTCGACGACCACCCGGTGGTTCGCGACGGCCTACGGGGGCAGCTCGACAGTCAGGACGACCTCTTGGTCGTCGGTGAGGCGGCCGGCGCCGAAGAGGCGCTGGCGGTCCTGTCCGTCCGCACGGTCGACGTCGTTTTGACTGACCTGAGGATGCCCGGCATCGGCGGGGTCGAACTGATCCGCGCCATCCACGCACGTCATCCGGGCACAGAGGTCCTGGTGCTGACGACCTACGACACGGAGGAAGAGGTCCGGGCAGCGATGGCCGCCGGCGCACGCGGGTACCTGCTCAAGGACACCCATCGCGAGACCCTCTTCGCCGCGGTTCGTGCAACGCGGGACGGGAGAGCTACCTTGTCGCCGACCGTACGAGGGCGGCTGAGCACCCCACCGGCGGCCGCCCTGCTCAGCGACCGGGAGGTCGAGGTCCTCCGCCTGGTCGCGGCCGGGCGAACGAACCGGCAGATCGCCGCGGCCCTGTTCATCGGCGAGGCCACCGTCAAGACCCACGTGCAGCACATCCTGAGCCGGCTTCGGGTGAGCGACCGAGCCGCGGCCGTCGCCGCCGGATTCCGCACAGGGCTGCTGTGAGTCGCCTCCGAGGCCAGGCGCGGATCGGTGACCGGTACGGCACCGTCGGATGCGACCCGGTGCAGGACGCGTCGTCGAGCCTAGGATCACCCGGGGGCGGAGGATGACCCCTGCCCGCCGACCACATCACATGGTCAGGTTTGCTGGCCTCGCCCGGAACGTCGCCGGCGTTGCCCTGCGTGGTCTCCTGCTCTCGGTCGCCGCGGCTGCCGTGGTGGTCGCCACCGCGGCGCTGCTGGGTTCATGGCCGGCAGCCGTGCTCAGTGGGTTCGGCGCGTGCGTCGTCGGTGCCGTCGCCTGGTGTCGCTGGGTGGCCGTGCGGAGCAGGCGGACCTCCCGCGCGCGTGGTCGACGCGTCGCACCGCCGCCGATACTGGCCCGCCCGGTCCTCGGTCCGGCCCTACTCACTGTGGTCGCTGTTGGGGTCTCACTGGGCTGGGCCACCCCCCACCGCCCTCCACACCCCGACACGATGACGCCCGACGAGATCGACGGGCGCCTCTGGCTCGCCGGTGTCGGCGGCACACAACTGGCGGCGCACGTCACCCGCGCCAGTGCCGGTCCACCGACCCAGCCGCCGCTGGTCTACGTGCACGGTGGTCCGGGTGTCGCGGACATGGCTCATGACGTCCCAGTGCTGGCAGGGCTGGCTACCGTGAGGGACGTCTGGGTGTACGACCAGATCGGGGCCGGGGCCTCCGACCGCCTCGCAGACCCGTCGGGTTACACGATGCGGCGGGCGGTGTCTGATCTGGAGGCCGTGGCTGATGCAGCCACGGCCACCTCGGGGCACGACGACGTCGTCCTTCTGGGCCACTCGTGGGGCGCCGGAGTGGCCAGCGTCTTCGCGGCCGAGCAACCGGACCGCGTCGCGGCCCTCGTCCTGAGCGCACCCGGCCAGAGTCCGCTGGGCGCCGCGCCCGCCGTCAGCGGCGACCCCACGGCTGGCCTGTCTACCCGTGACACCCTGCGGCTCTACGCCGAGCTCGCAAAGCCGCGGAATACGTTCGTGTACGCCCTCACCGCTGCTGCACCGGATGTCGCGCACGTCGCCGCAGGCGACCACGAGATGGACCGGCGATTCGCGGCCGTCTACGACCTCACGACAGCCGCCATGTTCTGCGATCCTGGTCTCCAGGATCGCTTGGGTGTCCAAGGGGCCGGCTACTACGCGAACCAGATGCCACAGCTGCACGACCGGTCGCCCATCACCGTCCTCAACCGACAGGCCATCGACGAGCTACCCGTCCTTGTGCTGAGACCCGAGTGCGACTACCTGACCCGCGAGATGACGACCAGCAACATCCAGGTCTTCCCGCAGGCGCGTTTCGTCGTGCTCCCGAGAGCGGGGCACGCCGCCCACCACGAGCGCCCCGACAGCTACCGTCGCGTGGTCGCGTCTTTCCTCAACAGTGCATTGCACTGAAATGCAACCAGGCAGGCCCCGCGACTGTTGGGAGTCAGTCAGCCGGTCGCTGGGGTGTAGCGCAGCGACAGGGTGCCACTGGCGAGTGCCCGGTGCTCGGTCAGGCGGAGCCCAACCCGCTCGGCGGGCATATCCTGGAAGAGGCGGGGACCCGAGCCGACCACGATGGGGAACACTGTGAGCGCCAACTCGTCGAGCAGGCCGTGCGCGAGCAACCACCGAACGAGCATCGGGCTGCCGAGGACTAGGATTCCGCGGCCCGGTGAACGCTTGAGCGCCCTAACTCCGGCGGTGACGTCCCCACCGATAATCCTTGCTCCCTCCCAATCCAAGTCCTGATCAGACAACGTCGTGGAAACGACGTGCTTTGGCTTTGAGTCCAGGAATGGCAAAACCGGGGAGTCCGGGTGCTCGGTCCGCAGGCGCGCGTAACCCTCATAGGAGACTCGGCCCATCAGCAGGTCGTCAATACCGCTGTTGTTGGAGATTTCGTGCATGAGCTCCGCGTCAAAGTAGGTAAACTGCCAGTCGTCGTCTGCGTCAACGATGCCGTCGAGTGAGGTGAAGAGTCCAGTTGTGATCTTGCGCATTTTTGGTCCTTTCCATTGGGTCCTGGTGTTGACCGTTGTCAGACCTCTGCTGAGATCACGTGATGATGTTCACGGTGTCAGCATCGGATGCTTCTCATTTGGCGATGGAACGGACCGGCTAGGTCGGCCCGGATGCCTTCTCGGATGTAGCTGACCGTGCGGCCGTACCCCGGCGGAAGCTGTACTCGACGGTGACGAACTTCGGCATGAATCACACTCTTCCTCGTGGCAACGATGGGTTGTCCACGTCTACGACGTCCGGACTACGACAAAGTCATCGGTCCTGGTCGACCCTCTGCCTCGACGGGGCATGGGGGCCAGGCGACCTGCCACCGGCGACACCCTGGATCGTGAGGGGCCGGTAGCGGCGCCTCTGGGTGGGTGAGAGCGATCATCCCAGCTGCTGCTCGCGACTCCTGGAGTTGCGGATTATGCGCGGAGCCGAACCGGGGCTGTCAGGTCAGATCCTGCACCGGGGTTATCTGGGGTAGATGGATGAGTACATCAACCGCGGTGCTGAGGTTGTTGACGGCGAGGTAGTGACGTTCGTCTTCGTCGGGGCGATACATGCCGGAGATCATCCGCGACGGGTGGGTGTCCGCGAGCCACCGGAGGACGTGATCTGGCGCTGGGCCGGCGAGATCGATGATGCACGCCCCGCCCACCGCGTCGGCGACCCGCTGCAGCGTCGCGTCGAGGCTCCCTGCCGCGGGCGTGGGCAGCTGCAGATTTCTGATCGCGCCGGACCCGAAGGTCGTGACCACGCAGCGGTAGTTCGGTCCCAGGTGTTCGCGTAGCCGCCCGCCGAACGTTCGACCGTGGGCCATCAGGTGGGCGATGCCGTCCCACACGACCGCGCGACGCCCGGTGGCTGCGAGGTGGTCCACGAGGCGGTCCGCGGCGGCGATGTCCTCAGCCAGCGCGTCGTGGCCCTGGCTGAGCGAGGTGGCGTGGAAGTCGATGATGCGGTCCAGCCCGGTCAGCGCCTGTGCCCGCGCCCGGGCGTCAGTGCCGTCGGCGGACTCGACGAGACCACGGGCTCGGCGCGCCAGGTCCACATACGGCGGGCCGTGCCATCGCCCGTGGGCGCGTTCGACGTGCTCACCTCCGTCGTGGGCGACGCGGATCGTCTCCAGCAGCTCCCGCACCTGCCCGTGCCCGTCGGTTCCAGCGGTCAGGGCGAGGACGTGGTCGTAGTCGGCCGGGACGGCCTTCGGTCGAAAGACCCCTCGTACCTCCACCTGCTGGCCGGGGTCGTCTGGATGCGCGAGGTTGTGGTCGCGGAGCCAGGTCAACAGGAGGCGGACGGGCTCCACACGCCAGGGTCCCCACGCGTCCGCGAGCACGGCGTCGAGATCCTCCACGGGGTCGACGCTGGCCGAGGTGCGGACCCAGCGGTCCAGGCGTTCACCGATCTCGGTGCTGTCCTGAAGCACGACCGTTCCGAAGCCCCGCGCAACAAGTGCACGCAGGAGTTCGGTCTGAACGGCGGTTGTCTCCGCAGCCTCGCGGGTGGTGGGGCCGAGGCCCACCTGTCTCGCCCCGGGTTCAGTGGAGGCTCGGAACTGACGCCTCGACGGTAGTCGGGGCGAGGTTGGGACGGTCCTGCGTGTCGATCTGAGACCCATGGGCGGCCTCGTGCTGTGCCTCGAGCTCGGCGGGTGGGACGAGGCCGATCTCGCCGTGCAGGCGCCGGTGGTTGAACCAGTCGATGTACTCCGCGACGGCGATCTCGAGGTCGTCGATGGACTTCCAGGGGCCCTTGTTCCGGACCAGCTCGGCCTTGAAGAGGGAGTTGAACGCCTCGGCCAGGGCATTGTCATACGAGTCCCCAGTGGACCCGACCGAGGCGACGGCGCCGGCCTCGGCGAGGCGCTGGGTGTAGCGAACAGCGACGTACTGGACGCCCTTGTCGCTGTGGTGGGTCAGGCCGGTGACGTCCTGGCCGGCGTGCTGGCGTGTCCAGATCCCCATCTCCAAGGCGTCCAGGGCGAGGTCGGTGCGAAGGTTCTTCGACAGCTGCCAGCCCACGACCCGGCGACTGAAGACATCGATGACGAACGCTGCGTAGACCCAGCCGGTGAAGGTGCGGCAGTACGTGATGTCGGCGACCCAGAGCTGGTTCGGGGCCGTCGCGGTGAACGCCCGCTGCACGAGGTCTGGTCGGGTGTCCGGGCCGTCGCCGGGGACGGTCGTGCGCGGACCCTTGGCGCGCGTGATCCCGCGCAGCCCAGCGGCGCGCATGAGCCGTTCGACGGTGCAGCGGGCGACCGGTCGGGGCCCGTCGCCGCGGTCGACGACGTGACCTTCCCGACGCAGCTCCGCATGCACCTTCTTCGCTCCGTAGACGCCGTAGTTGAGCGCGTGCAGCGTGCGGATGGCCTCGGTCGTGACCGCGTCCTGACGGCTGCGCTGCGAGGGTGGCCGGACCTTGGCGGCGTAGTAGGTGCTCGGGGCGATCGTGACGCCGGCCTCGGTCAGGGCGGTGCAGATCGGCTCGACCCCGTGCTCGGTCTTGTGGGCGTCGATGTAGTCGACGATCACCGCTGTGGGCGGTCGAGCTCCGCCGCGAAGAAAGCCGACGCGCTGCGCAGGATCGCGTTCGTCCGGCGCAGCTCCTTGACCTCACGCTCCAGCTCGCTCAGCCGTTGCGCGTCGGTCGTCGTCGTGCCCGCGCGGGCGCCCTCGTCGACCTCGACCTGGGTGACCCAGCCCCGCAGCGTCTCCGGGTTGATGCCCAGCTGCTCGCCGATCCGCCTGCACGCACCCGGCCTGCTCGCCGGGTCCTTCCGGGCGTCGACGGTCAGCCTGATGGCCCGCTCCCGCAGCTCGTCGGGGTACTTCCGTGGTGCTGCCATGGCTCTCATCCTCCGTGGATTGAGAGCCTCCATCAATCCCGGGGCGAGACACAGGTCGGGCCGGCTGTTGTCCTGCGTCACCCAGCGCGCGATAGCTGGGGAGCGGCGAGTGGGCCGGGTGCTGCCCGCGATCACCGCCACCCGCAGGGGCTTCCCCGCCGAGGTCGTGGTGTCCGAGGTCGTGGTGTCCGAGGTCGTAAAGGTGTCCATGGATGCGACGCTAGGACTTGAACAATAGTTCAAGTCAAGGGAGGCTGAACGCCATGACCAGCACCACAGCCACTGCGCATACCCTCACCGTCGGCCAGGTCGCCGAGGCTAGTGGCGTGGCCACCTCGGCCGTGCGCTTCTATGAGCGCCAGGGTCTCCTCACCTCGTTGCGGACCAGCGGCAACCAACGTCGCTACGATGAGTACGCCCCGTGCATGGTGCGGATCTGCCGGGTCGCTCAGCGCGTCGGGCTAACCGTTCAGGAGGTCGTCGCCCTATTCGAGGCACTCCCCGCGGAGCCCACCAAGGCTGACTGGCAGTCGTTGACCGAGCAGCTCGTCAGCGCAGCCGAGGGCCGCATTTTCGAACTGCGCCAGGCCCTGAACGATCTCGGATCTGGCCAACCGCTTTGCAAACTGCCTGTCGCTGGGGAGGCCTGAGCCGAGCCTGGCGCGGCCGGTGGCTGATCGGTGTCCAGTGGCGCGTCCCTGGAGTTGTTGTGTGGTCACGGGGTTGGCCCTGAGGAACGAAAGGGGACTCGTGGTGGCAGTGGCAGTGGCAGTGGCTCATCGACCGCGGTCACCCGGCCGGTCGCAATGCCAGGCTGGCAGGCACGGTCGGATGTACGGCTGTACGGCTGTACGGCTGTACGGCTGTACGGCTGTACGGCTGTACGGCTGTACGGCTGTGCGCCGGTCGACGTCGACGTCGCTTGGTGCCTCATTCGTTCAGCGCATGTCTCTGGCGTGACGGGTGAGCGCGTCCACGACCATCCGGAGTCGGTGGGCGTCGTTGAAGAGGTGTGCCCGAAACCCAAGCTCAGTTGCCACTTCGACGTTCCGAGGGGAGTCGTCGACAACCAGCACAGAGGCGGCCTCGAGCTGCTTTCCGTGCACCCGGGACAGCGACCGGACGGCATACCGGAACGCCTCGGGCTCCGGCTTCGCGACGCCGGTACCAGCGGAGCTCACGACAGCATCGACCTCATCCGTCAACCGCAGCCGTTCGAGGTCCTTAGGAAGGCGGCTGGTGGCGTTGGTGAAGATGACGACAGGAACCTTCTGACGGAGGTGTCGCACGATGGCGAGGACCTCCTTGTCCACCACACCCCGGTCGCGCCCCCACCGCTTGATCGTCTGATAAGCCCGGAGACGGTCACCGTGCGCTGCCGCCAGGCGGACAGCGATGTTGCGGCACCACTGCTCGTGAGTGATGGCGCCGGTGAGGGCTGGTTCCAACAATTCGGGATCGAAGGCGACGGCAGCCACGGACCCCACCGGGTAGTCATGATCCCGCTCGATCATGGCTTGGGCAGGAAAGCGACGGAGCACTCCGTCGAGGTCCAGGAGAACCCCGCCAAGCGGAAGATCAGGTGCGCCTGGCTTCATGTCCCTGGTCAAGATCATTCTTCCCTCGGTGGACGGCATGCGGAGCGTCGACAGCCTCGCCGCTGCGGTCGGTCGTACCGGGCCACGGGGAGACTGCTCCTGACATGCGGCCCAGACTTGCCAGTCGAGTCGGCCATCCCATGCTACGGAGCATGGACACAGCGGCCCCGGTTCCACGTCGGGCTCACAGCCGTCCTGACCCGGTTCGGCGGGGCACGCCGGCCGCTTCGATGCCGCTGAGGCGCGCCCACTCCGGGAGCACCGCCTGGGTGGACCGTACCGAAGTCGACTCCGCTCATTGCGTCTGGTTCGAGCTTCACGAGGACCTCGTTGCCACCCTGGGCATCGACCGTGAGGACGGTAGTTGAGTCGTTAAGGGCGCTGCGCGGGGGTGAGGGACCCTCGGTGCTGGGTCGGGGTGGTGCCGCGGACGCGCTTGAAGGCCGTGCTGAGGGCGAAGCCGCTGCCGTAACCGACCTGGTGGGCCACGGCGGACACGGTCGCTCCGGGTTCGCGGAGCAGGTCGGCGGCACGGGCGAGCCGCCAGCCGGTGAGGTAGCTCATGGGCGGCTCGCCGACGAGGTCGTGGAACCGGCGGGCCAGGGCCGCGCGGGACACGCCGGCGGCCGAGGCGAGGGACGCCACGGTCCACGGCTGCTCCGGTCGTTCGTGGATGAGCCTCAGGGCCGCGCCGACGACCGGGTCGGACTGCGCGGCATACCAACCGGGGGCTTGAGCGTCGGGCCGGGCGAGCCAGGTGCGGAGCACACCGATGAGCAGCAGGTCCAGGAGCCGGTCGAGGACGACCTCCTGGCCTGGTGCATCGCGGTTGACCTCGTCGGCAAGGTGGCCGAGCAGGGGGCTGCGCCAGTCCGCGGCGTGGACCGCGAGGGCGGTCGGTAGGGCGGCCAGCAGCCGTCGGCTGACCTCGCTGGCCAGCTGGTAGGTCCCGGTCAGCAGGACGGTCGCTCCGTCCGGTGAACTGCCCCAGGTCCGGACTCCCAGGTCCGTGAGGCCTGTGAGCGGGTTGCCGTCCGGGTCTGTGCAGTGCTGGCCAGGATGGATGATGGCTTGCGGGGGGGTGTGCGGGGAGTCGGCCACGACGTAGGGATCCGGCCCGCGTAGCACGGCGACGTCACCGTCGCCCAGGTGCATCGTGTCCGACCCGGACGGCAGGACGACGCAGCGTCCGCGCACCACCGAGACGACGGTCAGCGGAGCTTGGTCCTGCACGAGCAGCGACCACGGCGGGTTCAGGACGCAGCGCAGCAGGAACGCCCCGCGTGCACGGGGACCGTCCAGCAGCGCCGCGAACGAATCCACCGCATCAGCGTAGACGCGCGCGCACGCGATCGCGCCTCTCAGCCATGGAAAGTCCAGCGCGTGTGAGGTCTCCTACTGCCATGACCTATCGAGAGCACAACAGCCACGTCAACCCGTCGGCGATCGAGAGCCCGAAGAACGTGCTCGTCACCGGCGGCACCGGAAAGACCGGCCGCCGCGTGGCGGCCCGACTGCATGAGCGGGGGGTGGCGGTGCGCGCGCTGTCCCGGGCCGGGGACCGGCCCTTCGACTGGCAGGACGAGGGCACCTGGGAGCCCGCGGTAGCCGGCGTCGACGCCGTCTACGTCGCCTACAGCCCCGACCTGGCCGTGCCTGGCGCGGGCGAGACGGTCACCGCCTTCGCGGCGACGGCCGTCGCCGCAGGTGCCCGGCGCCTCGTGCTGCTGTCCGGGCGGGGAGAGCCAGCCGCCCAGAAGGCCGAGCAGCAGGTCGCCGCCGCGGCCAACGCTGACGGCGCGACGTGCACGGTCGTGCGGGCCAGCTGGTTCGCGCAGAACTTCAGCGAGGACTACCTGCTCGATGCCGTCCTGTCCGGGGTCCTCGCTCTACCCGTGGGTGACGTGCCGGAGCCCTTCGTCGACGCCGACGACATCGCTGACGTCGCTGCGGCCGCACTCATGTCGCCCGGGCACGGCGGTCGCACCTACGAGGTGACCGGCCCCCGGTTGCTCACCTTCGCCGACGCCGCCCGCGAGATCAGTGTCGCCAGCGGCCGGCCGCTACGCGTCGAGCGGCTGAGCCGAGACGGCTACGCCGACATGCTCACCGCGGTCGGTGTCCCACCGGAGGCCGTCGAGCTGTTGGGGTACCTGTTCGCCGAGGTCCTGGACGGACGCAACGCCCACCTCGCTCATGGCGTCGAGCAGGCCCTGGGCCGGGCGCCGCGCGACTTCTCCGGGTACGCGCGGAGAGCGGCCGCCACCGGGGTGTGGCGTCACCCGGCGCCTGCGAGCACCTCATGAACCAAGGGGTGAGCGCGCTGCTGATCGCCACCACCGTAGGTAGTGCTGCCACCGGCGGAGTCTTCCTGGGGTTCTCGACCTTCGTCATGCACGGCCTCGACCGCCTCCCCCCAGCCACGGCAACGGCGGCCATGCAATCGATCAACACCTCGGCGGTGCGCCCAGGCTTCATGACGGTTCTATTCGGCACTGCAGTCGGCTGCGGCGCCCTGGCCGTTCACGCTGCCCTGCACCCCGAGCAGCGTTCCAGCGGCCTTGTTGTCGCCGGTAGTGCGCTGTACCTGTTCGGGGCTGTTGGTCTGACCGCCACCCGACACGTTCCGTTCAACAACATCCTTGCGGCGCGGCCGTCCGCCATGGCCTCCGACTGCGGGGCATGGGCCGCATGGTCGACGAGGTGGAGGCGGTGGAACCACGTCCGCACCGCCTCCGCTCTCGCGGCCGCTTCCGCGTTCGCCGCAGCCGGCTCGATGACCTGATGACCTCGCCCGGCCGTACATCTGGGGGGGCCTGAGCCACCTGCTGCAGGGGGATGCCGAGGCGCTGGGCGACACGGAGGACGGCGACCCGGCGCAGGGGGTCGCGTCAGTTTCGGCGCTGGTTGCCCGGCGTGCGGGTGCTGGAGAGCAGGGCCTGACGCTCGCGGTAGTGCGGCGCGGAGACGGTCATCCCGCTGCGCGCCGCCAGCTCACCGACGGTCAGTCCCCGCTTTACGCTTTGCGCTCCCTGGCCCCACGGGTTGACCCTTACCGCGGTTGAGGTCTTAACGTCGCGACGAGCGGTCGAGTGGATCGGCCGCCGGAGGGTGAGGAGACGGCGTGCCCGTGGTGACCGAGAAGGCCCGGTCCGACACCGAGGCCGTTGTGGTATCCGCCCCCGACGCCCAGGACGACGTCGAAGCGCTGCTGGCACTGCACACCGCCGACGCGATCGTCGCGAACATCGCGGGGCGGCGGGTGCTGGGACGCGAGGCGTTCGCCCGGGCCATGGCCGCCGCCCTCACCTCACCCCTGGCGCAGGTCCGGGCCACCGTGGAGGTCATGGACGTCCGCCTGGCGCCTCCTGACGCGGCCATGGTTAGCAGTGTCAAGACGGCGCGCGACGGCCACGGTGACGGTGACCATCCGCCGGTGCCGGCCTGGGGCGCCCTCACCCACCTCCTGGTCCATGCGGACAGGCGGTGGCGCATCGCCTCCGCCCAGACCACGCCGCTGACCGACCCGCTGAGGAGTCCGTCATGATCGTGACCGTCGCCAGGGTGGCCCACCCCGACCGGTTCGTCGAGGTCTTCCGGACCGTAGGGATGACCAAGCGTCGCGAGCACGGCTGCCGGGTCGCCCGGGTCTACGTCGATCCCGATGACGCGCACCGGATGTGGTCCGTGTTCGACTGGGACGAAGAGGACTACGAGGGGTTCCTTGCGGACCCCGAGATCCCGGCGATCGCGCGCCAGCTCAGCCTCCAGGCGCCGCCCGTGCACGCCGTGGCCGTGGTTGAGCTCGACGCCTGACGACGGGCGCCCGACGTGGGAAGGAGTCAGCGGTGACGGTCACGCCCGCGGGGGTCCGCAAATTCAGCTCGGTGGTCGGCGACGACGCCGTCCGGTTCAGCGACCTCATCCGGATCGCACCCGGACTAGATGCAGCGGCTGGCGGGTCGATGAGCGCCTACACGGCGTCCTTCTCCGCGGGGGCCCGCGCTGACCTTCCGGTGCCCTACTCGGAGGTCTGGGTGGTACTCGGCGGTGCGCTGCGCGTGGGCGCGGGGACCGAGGCCGTCACGGCCCGCACCGGCGACTTCGTGCACGTCCCCGAGCAGTCACCCGGCGTCGTCGAAGCCATCGAGGACACCACGCTGGTGTGCGTGTCGGTGCCCGCCCATTGACCTCACCGACCTCGCTGACGCTGCTCGTGCTCACCCGTCGGCCGGCGTGCCCTGGTGGTAGAGGACCTACCAGGCGCCGTCGCTGCGCCGCCAGACGGTGGCCCGCCGCGTGGTGCGCTGCTGCTGGCGCAGCAGGAAGGTCAGGAGGTAGGTGTCCGGGCCCAGGCGACGGCAGTGGAAGCCGGAGGTCTGCCACGATCGTCGTCCTGCTTCGCGTAGGGCTCCTGCAGCACGTGGATCACGTGGCCGCGGGTAGAGACGCGGCCGGAGGCCCTGACCTCGAAGAAGTCCGGCGCGGTCTGCCGCTCGAGGTCCTCCCGGGTCTTGTCGAGCTCCGGGCGATGGAAGACCGGCTTCCGCGCCACAAGCTCGTCCAGGACAGCGCGGAGCGCCGGGGGCGGTGGGCGGGACGGCCGCGCTGCTGTTCACGTTTCCCATGATCGCAACCCCGTGCGAGACGCTGCCGTCGTCCCTCGCCAGCGATCGTCCGCCGGCTTGCCGGAGAAGCCAGGACAACACCGCCTTCTTGGAGGTTCTCCACAGCGGCGCCCGCCGTCCCGGCATCGAGCGTTTCTGGCACTGGGTGGGGAGGGTGGTCGGCGGTGGGTTGTGACCTGCAGCGCTAGGTGGCCCGAACTTCGCAGCGCTATTCGGCATGGTCAGCGGTAGGGGTTGTGGCGTGCCAGCCCATGGCGCCGTGAGAGCTGGGCCATTCTCAGCGTCGGTTCGAACTGCGCTCGTCGGACGCTACCGGCGAGGTACGGGCTCAGCTGAACCTGCCCGAGCGGGTCTGAGGCGCACCCCGCTGTGCCACGGCGGCGGCGGCCCGGTGCGTTCGGCGACGGGCTGAGCCAAACGGGTGACGACGGTACGACCGTGGGACGTGGCGCTCGGTGTGCCCTTGACCGCCGCCGCTCTGGCGCCGACAGTCGTCTCGCTCCGGTCGTAATTCTCGGTTTCTGCCGGATGCTTCAGCAGTCGCCGTCGTTCCTGGGCCGGAGGCGCTACCAGGGCGGGGGCCTGTTCCGTGGCAGATTTGGGGCACCAGAGCGACGGCGGACGCAAGACCGGTGACCCGCAGAGGCGGGAACATGGCTTGCCGTCAAGGACGTGGCCAGCAAGTCGTAGGGGACGCGTTCCGCACAGCAAGAAGGTGCTTCGTGTCGCAACCATCTGGCTGAGCGCGCTGATCACGGCGCTGCTGACGGTACAGGTGTCCGTAGTCCCAGCTGTGGCGTCGACGACGACGGCCACGGCCGTTCAGCCGGTGCGGGTGACGGCCCCAGGCGACTCGAGCGGAAGCACGGCCAGCCTGTCGGACGTCACCGCGGCGCCGGCCATGGCCCGGGTGGCGTCACCCCCGCAGGTCGTTGTGCCGTCGGTGTCGGACAGCTGGATGAGTCCGCCGGTCGCAGCACCATATGGAGCCAGTGCGGGCGAAGCCTTGATGCGTCTTCCACTGCGCCTGCCGGTGTCGGTGGACAGATCAGATTCGAGTGCCGCCTCACCGTTGACCGCCACGCCAGCATCGGCCTCGTCGTCGAACACCACTCCTGGCTTCGGCTACTGGCTGAAGCAGGAGTCGCTGGCAACGACCGGGAAGAACTACGTCGGTACAGCCTTGCCGACCGGGGGGCCTGCTCCGACGGACGTGCGGCTGGTGATCCGCAACACCTCCACGACCAAGACAGGTTTCGATGCGAGTGCTTGGTTCCTGGAGGACGCGACGGGTTGGTACTGCCGGCACAACTCCCTGAGGGCAGACACTGGCTCCGATGCATCTTTAAGCATCCGCGCCCCATGGCCGATTCCGGATACGGAGGGCTGTCCTCGTTCGACGTGGTCGACCGGTACGCGTTCTCTGGTGTATCCGCTGAGGATCCGCTGGATTTCTTCTGGGGGCGGGGAGCTGATTTACCTGCTGGCGCCGGGTCCGGAGGGCGTGGCGGTCGAGTCGACCTACGGGACCTGCGCGACCTGCCCGGGCGCGGGCACCGCTCTGTCTGCGACAGGTTCGCTGCAGGCGTTCCGCGCGGACCCGGTCAACACCGCAACGGGGTCCTTCGTCACGCACGCCGACGACCTGGCCTATCCCTCCGCGGGCATTCCGCTGCGACTGGCCCGTACCTACAACTCGGCGGACGCGACCTCCGGACCGTTCGGGCCGGGCTGGTCATGGAACCTCGGAGTGAGGGCATCTGTTGGCGCCGACGGGAGCGTCACCGTCACCGACGAGGGCGGCGCCCAAGCAGTGTTCACCCAGGAGGCCGACGGTTCCTTCACTCCGTCAGCCGGCTTCCGCTCGACCTTGGAAGCCGGTCCGGGTGGCGGCTACGTCCTGCGCAACAAGGCCAAGGACGTCTTCACGTTCGACCCGACCGGTCGGTTGACGCAGTGGACCGACCGAAACGGCCTAGGCCTGGGCCTCTCCCACACGGCCGACCGGGTCACCGCAGCGACGGACAGCGCCGGGAGAACCCTCACTCTCGCCTGGGGGACCGGTGCGCTGGCGGATCGGATCGTCGGGTCCACCGGCGTGGATGGACGCAACACGTCCTACACCTACGCCGACGGCCGGTTGGCCAGCGCCACCGACCCCGACGGGGCCGTCGTCTCCTACATCTACGACGACGCGGGACGCCTGATCGAGGCCGTCGACCTGCTGGGTCACTCCACCTTCACCAACGTCTACGACGCCACCACGGGCCGCATCACGTCGCAGGCCGACGCTCTGGGCAAGACGACGACCTTCCGGTGGGACGGCGTGACCGCCACCACCACCGACCCGCTCGGCAACTCCACCCGGGACACGTACGGCGGGAACGTGCTGACCTCGACCGAGGACGCCAACCGCAAGCGCACCGTCTTCACCTACGACGCGGCCCTGAATCGCGTGTCGGTGACCAACCCACGTCGCGCGGTCACGTCCTTCGGCTACGACGCGGTGGGCAACCAGACGTCGCGAACCAGCCCGCTGGGCCACACCGAGACGTGGGCGTACGACACCGAGGACCGCGAGACGGAGCACGTGGACGGGCGCGGTGGGGTGACTACCCGCACCTACGACCCGGCGACCGGTCGCATCGCCACGCTGACCACGCCGGCAGGCAACCGGACCAGCTGGACGTACCGGCCCGACGGCCTCCCCGCCTCGGTCACCGACCCCCGTGGAAATCGGCCCGGAACGACCGCGTCGGACTTCACCACCGTGTTCGGCTACGACGGCGACCTGAACCACACGTCCACCACGTCCCCACTGGGAGCGGTCATCACGCACGGCTACGACCAAGCCGGGCGGCTGACCAAGGTCGTCGACCCACGGGGCAACGAAGCCGGCTGCGACTGCGCCGAGGACTACACCACGGCCACCGCCTACGACCCGCTGGACCGCGTCCTCACCGTCACCAGCCCGACCGGCGGGGTCGCCAGCAACACCTACGACCAGGTGGGGCGCCTCACCTCCCGCACCGACCCCGCCGGCGTCACGGTCGGCTACACCTACGACCCGGCCGGGCGGGTGCTGACGCAGACCGACACGACCGGTCAGGTCGCCATCACGTCGACGTACGACGACGCCGGACGCCTGAAGAGCCAGACCAGCGGGGAAGGCGAGAAGACCACCTGGAACTACGACCCGATGGGCCGGATGACCTACCGCACCACCCCCAAGGGCAACGTCCCCGGTTGCAACTGCGTCGAGGCGAACTCCTGGTACTACGAGTACGACCAGGTCGGCAACCTCATCACCACCACCGACCCCAAGCAGTCGCGCACCTACACGACTTTCGACTACTCCGACCGACTCGTCAGGACCGTCGACGGGCTGGGCAACGAGGTCATCTACGACTACGACGCCAACGGCAACCAAGTCAGCGTGACCGACGCAGCCGGCACGACCAGCACCACCTACGACGCCGACAACCGCCCGACCGAGACCACCGACGCCCTGCAGCGGGTCACCACGTTCACCTACGACCCCGTCGGTCAGGTGACGCAGCAGACGTCACCGGCCGGCGCCGTCACGACCTGGACCTACGACGCGGAGTCCCGCGTCACGACGGAGGTCAGCCCCCGCGGGAACGAGGCGGACTGCGACTGCGCCGCGGACTACACCACCGCCTACGCCTACGACGCGGCCGGGAACCTCCTCAGCACCCGAGACGCCCGCGGCCACACGACCACCTCGGCCTACGACGCGCAGTCGAACCGTGTCGCCATGACGGACGCCAACAACCACACGACCCGATGGACCTACGACGTCGCGTCCCGGCTCACCGGTGTCCAGGCACCGGACGCGCAGCCGAACCAGGCAACCGCGCTGACGTACGACACCAACGGCCAGCTCGCTAGCCACACCACCCCGACCGGGGCCGCCACCACCTACGCCTACGACCGCAGCGGGCGCCTCGTCCAAGAAGAAAAGCCCAGCGGGCGCTGGACCCACACCTACGACCCCAACGGCAACCGCACCTGGACCGTCACGGCCAACGGCAACGCCACCACCACCGCCGGGGACGGCCAGATCACCACGACCTACGACGCCCTCGACCAGCCCACGAAGATCGACTACTCCGACACCACCCCCGACGTCACGTACACCTACGACGCCATCGGCCGCACCACCCGCATGGTCGACGGGACCGGCACCCGCACCTACACCTACGACGCCCTCGACCGGCTCACCAGCACCACCACCGGCAGCTCCACCACCGCGAAAACCTGGGCGTACACCTACCTGCCCGACCACAGCCCCGCGACGAGCACCCGACCCGACGGCACCACCGCGGCCTGGACCTACGACCTGGACGGCAACCCCGAGAAGGTGACGCTGCCCGCCGGGGACACGACCTTCGAGCACGACACCGACGGCAACCTCCTCGCGACCACCCACGCCAACGGCACGGTCGAAACCCTCGCCTGGGACCCCACCGGCAACCTCACCGACATCAGCACCACCAAGAACGGGACCCCGCTCACCGGACAGGCCATCACCCGAGACCCCGCCGGCAACCCCCTGCAGACCACCACCACCCGCGCAGCCAGCCAAGAGACCCGCTCCTACCGCTACGACGCCAACGACCGGCTCCAAGGCATCTGCTACAGCGCCCTCACCGCTTGCACCGGCGCGGCCGCCGCCACCCAGTGGTGGACCTACGACCGTAACGGCAACCGCCTCACCGAGAAGAACGGCACCGGAACCGGCGCCACCACCACCTACACCTACGACACCGCCGACCGCCTCACCTCCCGCCGCACCGGCACCGCGGCCGCCGTCACCGCCACCTACGACGCCAACGGCAACCAGCTCACCGACGGCACCACCACCAACACCTACGGCCTGGACAACCGGCTCCGCACCACCCGAGTCGGCACCGGCACCACCACCACCCTGCTCCGCAACGGCGATGGCCTGCCCACCCGCTCCACCACCGGAACAGCAGTTACCAACTGGGACTGGGACCTCAACCACGAGATCCCCACCCTGGCCACCGCCACCCTCGGCACCACCACCAGCTCCTATTGGCACGACCACACCGGCCGCGCCCTCACCACCCGCGACACCACCACCACCGGCATCGTCACCACCGACCTCACCCTCGCCCACGACGCCATCGGATCCGTCACCGACCTCATCAACACCACCGGCACCATCACCCGCGCCTTCGACTACACCCCTTACGGGACCCCACGCGCTGCCGTCGGCGCCCCGACCCCCACCGGCCCCACAACCGCCCTGCAGTACGCCGGCATGCTCAGCACCCCCGCCGGCTACCTCACCCGCGACCGGCTCTACACCCCCGGCACCGGACGCTGGACAGGCTTCGACCCCGTCCCCTGGTCCACGGCCTCGCCGTACGACAACGCCTACACCTACGTCGCCCACCGACCCACCGTCGACATCGACCCGCTCGGCGCGATGTGCAACGTCAACCCCTTCACCGCCTCACCCAACGCCTGCGGCATCTACAACACAGCTGCCAACACCCTCACCGGCCACAACACAGCAGGCGTCGTCGGCAAACCCGTCGCCGACTTCTTCGTGAACGTCGGCCGCGGCGCCAGCGGAGGCCTCACCGACAACATCGCCAACACCCTCTCGCCCGGCGCCTCATCCACCGTCACGAGCACGGGTTTTGTAGCTCGAGCTGGCCAGGGCGTCGGACTTGTTGGTGCCTTTGCAGTCCCTGGCGGTGGAGCAGCCAGGGCAGGTGCAACAGGCGCCCGGGCTGGCGGCGATGATCTAGTAGCGCTGTATAGACACGTCTCCCCGGATGAACTGGCGGACATACAGGCGTCCGGTGCCTTCCGGTCCGCGAACGGCTCCATGGAGGGAAAGTGGTTCGCCGAGACCTCCGAACATGCCCAGCAATGGGGGGATGCCCTCAACGGTGGCGCAGGAGACATCGTCACCACAAACTTGCCACGAGACGTTGCTGACTCGCTGATGCGTCTAGAGAAGCTTGACGGAATCGGCCCAGCAAGGTACGCGGTTGACCTGGAACGCTTGAACCGAGTCATCGATCGAATTCGGGTCCTGTGATGGAGTGGCCCTACATGCTGGAGATGCACTGGCTGCCACATGCCGAAGGCGGGCGCAAGGACGGGCCGCCTGAAGGACCTCTATATTCGGCGACGGCTGTTCTAATAAGGGGAGACGATGAGTCTGTTCTACCTGATTGGCCCAAATCAGGGGAGCATTTTAGCATTCAGCTCGACTGGTCTAAGTTTGCCGATGGCGTGCACGCGCGCGCGAGGCTGTTGCGCCCAGAGAGCGCCCGATTCACTCTGACGGTTGGATCAAACCTTTGGGTGATGGAGGGACCGCGCCGCGTTGCGAGGGCCCAGGTGAAGAGCCTTACGGAGACACTTGACCAGTAAGGGCACGCAATCTGGCAGAAGCGCACCCTTCATGAGGAGGCAGCAGTCCCGGCGCCCTCGACGGCACCCGGCGCAGCGCGGCGTGCAACGAGGCAGGTGGCGTCGAGGAGCCGACTAATCGCCACGACCGACGCTCTCCCCAACGTGATTCGTAAATCAAGATGCATTCTGAGCCAGGCTGGTCATTCTATTGGGCCCTCGACCTGTCGCGCTTGACGGAAAATCAGGCGGAGGCCCTTCTGCGAGCCGCAGAGGAGATAGGAAGCAAGAATGGCTCCGTCGTCGACCCCCGGGATTTTCTTACGTTGAACGTCGACCGCGTCACAGCGGAGACGATTCTGCGTGGGCTCTCCGCCGTTGGGGCCGACAGCGGTCTGGGTGAGCACATCCGGAAGTGGCTCGATCGTGTGGCAACTCCTGACCCTTCCGACTGAGGACGATCGTCAGCGCAAGCTTCCGGTCGCCGGGCTGGCCTTTCCTCGATGGTCGTTCTATCAGCCGGGCGTCCGTGAACGATCGTTCATGAGACACCCCAGTCGAGACAGCCCGCGGCCCCTGATCGAGTCTCATGACTCGTGTCCGTGGACTATGGAACGGCAGGGACGTTCGCGTTACGGTCTGAGGGTGGCGTTGGTCGGGTACGCGAGGGTGTCGACGCGGGACCAGCATCCCGACGCGCAGACCGACGCCCTGGCCGCCGCGGGCTGCGAGAAGGTCTTCGTCGACCACGCCTCCGGGACCCTGGCCACCCGGACCGCGCTGGACGAAGCGCTGGGCTATCTGCGGGCCGGGGACACCTTGGTCATCACCAAGCTAGACCGGCTCGGCCGGTCGGTGCGGAACCTCAAGCAGCTCTCGGACGAGCTGCAGGCCCGCGAGGTCGGGCTACGGGCGTTGTCGCAGGGCATCGACACCACGACGCCTGGCGGCCGGCTCTTCTTCCACATGCTTGCCGCGATCGCGGAGTTCGAGCACGACCTGATCGTGGAGCGGACCGTCGACGGCCTGGCCGCGGCCCGGGCCCGTGGCCGCAAGGGTGGGCCGAAGTTCAAGATGACACCGAACAAGATCGCTCAGGCCCGGGCGATGTACGACGGCGGGAAGCACACCGTGCAGGAGATCGCCGACACCTTCGGGGTGTCCCGACCCACGATCTACCGCCACCTCGACGAGCGAGTCAACAAGCGAGTCGACGAGCGGGTCGACGCCGCCAAGCCGGCGACGTAGCTGAGGTCCCAGCGTGGTTGCGACGCGGCTGACACCGGTGGCAAAGGCCGCGCTGCTGCGCCGCCACCTCGACGACGGGGTGCCGCTGACCCGGCTGGCCGAGGACGCCGGGGTGCCCGAGCGCACGCTGCGCCGGTGGGCGGCCGCGTACCGACGCGAGCCGAGGGTCGCGGGGCTGCAGCGCCGCCCGCGTAGTGACCGAGGACGTCGGCAGCTGCCGGAGGACCTGGTCCTGGTGGTCGAGGCGCTGGCGCTCAGCAGGCCGGTCCCGACGACGGCGTTCATCCACCGCCGCGTCTGCGACCTGGCCCGTGACCGCGGGGTGCCACCGCCGAGCTACTCGACCATCCGGTCGATCGTGACCGCGATCGACCCGGGGCTGCGGACCTTGGCGCTAGACGGGGAGGCCGCCTACCGCAACCTGTTCGAGCTGGTGCACCGGCGCGACGCGGCCCGGCCCAACGAGCAGTGGCAGGCCGACCACACCCTGCTGGACCTGCAGGTGCTCGACGCGAGGCAGCGGACGGCCCGGCCGTGGTTGACGGTTGTGCTGGACGACCACTCTCGGGCGGTCGTCGGGTACACCGTGTTCCTCGGCGAGCCGAGCGCGGAGCTGACGGCGCTGGCGCTGCACCAGGCGGTCAGCCGCAAGACCAACCCGTCCTGGCCGGTGATGGGCCTGCCCGACGTGCTCTACAGCGACCACGGCAGCGACTTCACCAGCGCCCGCCTGGAACGGGTCTGCCTGGACACCCACACCCGGCTGATCCACTCCCGGGTCGGCGTCCCGCAAGGTCGGGGCAAGATCGAGCGGTTCTTCGGCACCGTCACCAGCGAGCTGCTGCCGCACCTGCCCGGGTACATCCCGCACGGCACCCGGGCCCAGCCCGCCACCGCACCGACCCTCACCCTCGAGCAGCTCGACGGAACTCTCGAACGGTTCGTCGTCGAGGACTATCACGCGCGCCCGCACTCCGAGACCGGCCAGCCGCCGGTCGCCCGTTGGCTCGGCGACGGCTGGCTGCCGCGTCTACCCGCCCACCCGGAAGACCTTGACCTTCTGCTGCTCACCGCCGCCACCGGTCGGAAGGTGCGGCGTGACGGCATCCGTTTCGCCGGCACCCGCTACGTCTCCACGGTCCTGGCCGCCTACGTCGGGGAGACCGTCACCATCCGCTACGACCCGCGCGACGCCGCCGAGCTGCGCGTATACCACCACGAGCAGTACCTGTGCCGGGCCATCGCGCCTGAGCTCGGCACCGACGCTGTCACCCTGCAGCAGCTCCAGCAAGCCCGCACCGCCCGCCGCCGCCAGCTCAAGCAGCAGCTGCGCGAACGACGCAGCCTCGTCGACGCGCTACCCCCCGACCAACGCCACGCGCCCGAAACCTCTGCTGCCGAGACGCCCACCGCAGAGACCCCCGCCCCCACGGCAGCGCCCGCGGGCGCACCGGCTCCGCGACACCGGCTGCGCACCTATGCCGCCGATTGAACCCCGGGCTGCCCCGCTCACTGACCAGCCGCCGCCGGTGAGCCTTCTCGGCCCAAACGACGATGGCCGACGCTTCCTTACCGGCGACATCGGCGAGTTCGGACGCCCGATCCCCACGCCTCCTCCGGACCGGCCGCCGTTCCTCATCACTCGGGAGCACCGTCGGTTCACCGAGTTCGCCGACACCGTCGCCCAGCACCGCTACATCGGCCTGTGCTGGGGCCCGCCCGGGGTCGGCAAAACCCTGTCCGCCCGGCAGTACGCCGGCACCGAGGACTGGGAGCGGTGGCAACGCACCCTCGCTTCCGACAAAGCCGCCGACGCCGGCCCCGTCCCCGCCCGCGTGCTCAGCGCCCGCACCGCTCTGTGGACGCCCACCGTCACCGCCACCGGCAAGGACATCGACCGGGCCCTGCCCCGGGCCTGCCAGCAGATCTCCTGGGCCGTCGACTACCACGAGCACGGTCACGTCGACCCGTTCGTGCACCCTCAGTCCGGTGCCTCCGGGCTCACCCGACTGCTCATTGTCGACGAGGCCGACCGGCTCAAGACCACCGGCCTGGAACAGGTCCGCGACTACTACGACCGCCACCACATGGGCGTCATCCTCATCGGCATGCCCGGCATCGAACGACGCCTCGCCCGCTACCCCCAGCTGTACAGCCGCATCGGATTCGCCCACGAGTACCGACCGCTCAACCCCGACGAGCTCACCGTCGTCCTCACCCACCGCTGGCACACCGACGGCCTCGCCACCCACCCCGAACAGGGTGCGGCCGACGCGCCGACCGACACCCTCAGCCAGACAGTCGCGATCGCCGCCGTCGCCCGCATCACCGGCGGCAACTTCCGCCTCGTCGACCGACTCCTCACCCAGATCCACCGAATCCGGCAGATCAACAACCTCCAGGCCGTCACCCCCGAGGTCGTCGAAGCCGCCCGCGAAGCCCTCCTAATCGGCTCCTGACCCCAGCGGCCAGACAACGCTGCGACAAGGCGGCCAAATAACGCTGCGCTTCACAGCCTAGGTCGGCCTCCGTTCTACTGTGGGGGTCTCGAAACCCTGGTAGTGAGACAAACTGGGTGTCTGATCACGTTCGTTGTTCGGGGACCGATCCGGGCGGGTGTGCTCGGAGGTAGCTGACGCGCCACGCCTCGCACAGCTCGGTGTCGGTGAGGTCGCGAGGGTCACGTAGGCGACCCAGAGGGTCGTGGTGAGCCGGCGGCTGAGAGTGCGCCGGCACGGGGTTACCCCCAGGTGCTGACGCGTCGGCCGTGGTCGCGCCCCCGTCGGCGTTACGTTCACCTCGTGGGCGGCACAGGAGCAGTCCCCCGACCAGGGCGGCGACCCCGACCGCCAGGCCGCTGAGCCCCAGGGCCGCGGTGAAGCCGATGACGGCGAGCATCATCACGGCGACTCCGGCAGCAGTCCCGGCGAAGAAGGGGATCCCGAGCGTAAGGGCAGCGGCCCGGACCCGGGCGGTGGTTGACGTGGCCACGGCGGCGGGCACAGCCAGGACGCTGATCGCGACAAGGCCGGACAGCGGGACCATGCTCACGGCGAAGGCACCCCCCAGCCCGACAGCGGCGCAGGCCAGGGTCCGGCCCGCGATCACGCGACCGTCCATCAGCCGGCTGCGGTCACGGCCCAGGACAGCGGGGTCGCGGGCGTGCCGGCCCTCACCGGGGCGGTGGGAGGCCTCATGCCACCCGGTCCTCATGGGTGGATCGGCTGAGGTTCACCAGCAGGTGGGTGGTGACGGTCTCCGCGCCGAGGGCTCGGCTCATCCGTTCCTGGGCGTGGTCGCGCAGGCGCTCCTGCAGGGCTTTGATGTCGGTGCCTGGGTCCACGACGAGGGTGAGGCTGACGTCGGGACGGAGGCGGCTGCCGGTGATGTCCGCGCGTGCGGAGCTGACGCCCGGGTAGGCCCGGATGTCGGCCTCGAGCGCGTCGGCGACGGTATCGGCGTCCACGCGCGTCACTCCCCGGCCGTTCTCGTCCTGGATCCGGAACCGGCCGGTGCTGGATCGCCGGGGCAGCTGCGCTAGGAGCCACCGCACCCCGAGCAGGACGGCGAGGATGCCGACCGCGGCGACGGCGTAGGGCGCCCAGGGCTGCTCGATGAGGTAGGTCCGCAGCTCCGCGGGCAGGACCGGGGTGTTCGGGGCAAGGACACCCACCAGTCCGAGGCTCACCGCAAGAGTCGCCGCGCCGGCCGCGAAGAGGAGAAGGCCGAGGAGGGCGAGCAGGGTCCGGTTGAGTCGGCCGGGTCGTGTTGTCGTCGCGGCCATCGGGTCAGCTCCTCGCGGGGGTCGCGCGGACCGTGATCCGCGGTGTGGTGGACAGGGGGATGTTCGCGAGGCGGTCGGTGACGGCCACTTCGACCTGCTCGGCCAGGCCGGTGGTGTCGCGGACCGACGCGTGGGTGTGGACGTCGACACGGCGTCCCGTGACCGTGACCTGGGAGGAGTCGACCCGGTCGACCCCGTCGGCGGCGTCCTGCGCGGCGCGGTGGATGCTGCCGCGGGTGATCCCGGCGGTGCTGCCGGCAGCCATCCCGGCATTGCGGGCCCCGGTGGGCTTGTCGTTGGTGGAGCTGTCGTTGGTGAAGCTGTCGTTCGTGGGGTTGTCCCGAGTGGAGCCGGGGTCGACGTCCAGGGCGAGCACCTGCGCGCGTCCGGGCATGACGCCGCACAGCAGCAGGACCAGGCCGAGGACAAGCAGGACGGCGCCGGCGGTCAGCACCCCGGGGTCCTCCCACGGTGAGGCGGACGCCCGGTCCACGAGCGGGGTCAGCGTCCGGGTGGGCTCCTCGCCGAGGAGGTTGCCGATGCTGACGACGGCGGCGTAGGCACCGAGGGCGATGAGCAGCAGCGCTGTCAGGGTGGCGGGGATGATGCGGCGGGGGCGACGGGTCACTGGACCCTCCTGGGCTGGGGGCGAGACCGAAGGAGGCTGGTGACGGTGATGTCGACCTGGGCGACGTCGAGTCCTGTGAGGGTGCTGACGCGCTGCTCGACGTTTCGGCGCACGGCCTGCGCCACCTCCTGGACCGGTTCGGGGTAGACGACCGACATGGTGATGTCGACGGTGACAGTGCCGCCGTGCACGTGTGCGTCCACGTGGGGGCGGTCCTGCTCCTTGTCCTCACCGACCGCGACACCGAGGACCCGGCGCGCGGAGCCTCCCGCGTACGGGACCTCGGTGGCCGCCTGGCCGGCGATCTTCTCCACGACCCGGTCGGCGATCGTGGTGACGCCGCCGCTCACCGGCGGTTGCGCTGGTCGGCGATGAGGGCGGACACGTCCAGCTGGCCGCCGAGGATCCGCCCGACCAGCAGCCCGATGGCGCCGAAGAGCAGGACGAGGACGAAGGCGTAGAACCCGCCGAACGCGGCCGCGAACCCGAGGGCGATGCCGGCGGCGAGGCCGAGGGTGGTGGTGTTCATGAGGTGCGCTCCTCCATGGCCGGTGAGTCACCGGGGCCGGGTCGGGTAGTCGGGGTGATCGGCGGGACGGGGCTGACGGGGGTGACGGGGGTGACGGGGGTGACGGGGCCGACGGGGGTCCAGGCGGGCGGCCGGGGCCCGGAGGGCGGGTCGTCGGTGGGGTCGGGGGCCTGGTGCAGGTCGGCGATGACGACGTCGACGGTCCTGCCGTCGGCGACGCCCGTGATCGCTGCGCGGACGCTGGTGAGCACGGCCGGCAGGGCTGCGGCCGTCACGACGACGTGCACGGTCACCGAGGTGGCGGAGGCGCGGATCCCGACGACTCGTCGTCCGGGCAGGTAGGTGGCGACCTCCCCGAACTGGCCCCCGTGCAACCCGGTCACCCCGGGGACGGCCAGCGCGGCGGCGGTAAGGCGTTCGACGTCCTCACCGCCGCCTGGAAGGAGGGGCGGCACCGACGCGCGCGCCGGTGCCGGGCTCACTGGACGCGAGGCTCGGACGAGCGGGACTTCGCGTCACCGTTGCCAGCGTCGTCCTGAGAGGTGTCGTCCTGGCCGGGCAGGTAGACGTCGTCGACCGTGATGTTGACCTCGGTCACCTCGAGCCCGGTCATGCGCTCCAGGGCGGTGACGACGTTGCGGCGCACCGCGTCGGCGACGTCGGGGATCGCGACGCCGTACTCCACGACGATGTCAACGTCCACGGCGGCCTGACGCTCGCCCACCTCGACGGACACGCCCTGGCTGACGCTGCTGCTGGCCCCGGGGATGCGCTCACGGATCGCGCCGAACGCGCGGGAAGCGCCCGCACCCATGGCGTGGACTCCGCTGACGTCCCGAACGGCCATGCCGGCAATCTTCGACACGACAGTGTCGGCAATCGTGGTACGCCCGCCCTCGGTGACCAGGTCGGTGCCCGGCGTACCTGCGGTGCCGGGTGTGACGCTGCCGCGGCGTGCGGCGGCGGAGTCCTTGCCGGTGGTCGTGGTGGGGGTGGTGTCGGAGGTGGGGCTGCTCATCGTGGTCTGCTCCTGAAGGTCGAGGGTTGGGCTGTTCGGGGGTCTCGCGGGACCGTGGCGTGCACTCATAGAGACGCACGTGGTCACGAAACGTCACGGTCGGTCGAGCAGAGAATGCGCCTTGTCGCGACGGGGCCGACACGGATCGTCTGTGTCAGCCCCGCCGAGGTGCTGTGCCGGTGTCGTGCCGGTGCCGTGCCGGTGCCGTGCCGGTGCCGTGCAGGTGCAGGTGCTTGTGCTGGGTGATCAGTGGCCGAGGCCGGCCTTGTCGACCTTGCGGTGGAACCGCATCCCGGCGAGGCCGCCGAGGATGGCGCCGATGAGGCTGGTCACGGCGACCGCGAGCAGCGCGACGATCCCGCCCGTGGTGAGGTCGTCGGCGGTCACGGGGATTGGCGGGAGGGATTCCAGCTGGGCCAGGACATCGAACCGGTCACCGGCGACCACGCCGAGGACCGCGACGATCGCGGCGATCACGACGGCCCATACCCACACCGCCACGCCCTGCTTGACGCCGTTGAAGCGGGCCATCCGGCCCGCGACGTAGCCGCCGCAGTAGTAGGCCACGAACAGGACGACAAGGAAGACGATGGCGCCGATGATCCCGGCGGTCTGCGCGGTGTCGGCGGTCGCGTCGGAGGCGTCGGGCTGGGTGTTGAAGCCGACGACGGCGCCCACGGCCGCGAGGAACGCGCTCAGCAGGACGACGGTGCCGGTCGCGGTGAGCCAGCCGAAGAATGCGGAGCCGATCTTGACGCCGCCGTACTCCTCCTTCTCCCGGTCCACGACGGAGGCCCGGTCACGGCCGAAGCTCTCCGCGGAGACCGCACCCGTGTCTGTGTTGGCACTTGTGTCGGCGCGGTGGGCGGCGTGCTCCTGCCCACCCGGTACGTCGCGGTCGTGGTCGTGGTGCACCGACAGGTCGTCGGTGGACAGGTCGGTGGAGCGGTCACGGGAGCGACGGTCGGGGGATGCGCTGCTGCTCATGGGGACCTCTTCTTCGGGAGGTGGAACCCGGCACGTGTGGGCCGGGGTTCCGGTCGGCGTGTTGGACGGGGTGCCCGACACGGGCCTGGCGCGCCACGAGGGGGTCGTGGCGCGCCAGGGGTCGTGCGGGGGTGTTCCCGTTAGCCGAGGCCGGGGATCTTGCCCAGCAGGTCCTGGGGGTTGATGCCGAACTTGTCCAGCAGGCCCGAGTCCTTGTCGGTGTCCACCGTGTCGGGCAGCTCCGAGTCGGCCTTGCTGGCCTGGTCGGTGTCGCCGCGGGACTTCAGCATGTCGATGATCTGAGACTTGTCGATCTGCATGACGTGCTCCTTCTGTCGATGGTGCTCGTGGGTCAGCACTGGTGGGTCAGCACTGGTGGGTCAGCACTGGTGGGTCAGCACTGGTGGGTCAGCACTGGTGGGTCAGCACTGGTGGGTCAGCACTGGTGGGTCAGCACTGGTGGGTCAGCACTGGTGGGTCAGTGCTGGTGGGTCAGTGCTGGTGGGTCAGTGCTTGGGGTTGGTGCGGGTCGAGTCGGTCACGTCGACCTGCTCGATCTGCTCCTTGCGGACCTCTTCGCTGACCTCGCGGCTCTCCGTGACGGTCTCGGTGTCCAGGCGGACGCGCTCGACCGGGACGGTCTCCTTGTTCACCACGACCCGCTCCTCGGTGAGGACGACCTCGTGCTCCTCCTCGGTGAGGTCCCCACCGGACATCGCGTCGCCGCGGTTGGCGTCGGTGATGGGCTCGGTCACCATGCGGACCTCCTCGTGGCTGACGGGGACGGTGGTGGTGACGTTCTCGGTGACGATGAACTTGCGCAGGCGGGCCTTTCCGGTCGCGACCTTCTCGGTCCCGACGTGCAGCTTCTCCTCCGAGCGGGTCATCGCGTCGTCGGTGGTGGGACCAGAGGTGTCCTGACCCACGACACCGGCCTCACCGGCCACGTCACGACGGTCGTCGCGCCCCTGGTCACTGCGGTCCTGGTCGTACAGGTCCTGGTCCTGACGGCCGCCGGCGGGCAGGCCGGAGTCGGAAGCCTGCTCGGAGTAGGCCATGCCGTAGTAGCGGTACAGCTCGTCCTCTTGCTGCGGGCTCAGGTGGCCGTCGGCGTCCATGCGCGGGGCGTCCTTCACCGTGGCCTTGTCGTAGGGCACGGTGATGTCGGAGCCGGTGACGCTGGCCTCGGCCAGCGGGACGAAGGACTCCGAGCCGCCGAACAGCCCGGTCTTCACGGTGACCCACTCGGGGGCGCCGGTCTGGTCGTCCAGGAACACCTGGCCGGCGCCGCCGATCTTGTCGCCGTCACGGCCGAGCACGGTGCCGCCGCCACTGAGCACGGACTGGATCTGGTCGGTGGTGATCATGTGGATCTCCTCTGTGAGGGGTGCTGCACCGGCGCGGACCGCGCTGGTGTGGTGCCGTTCGAGTGGCTGAGGGGTCAGTGGCGGGTGGCGCCGCGGGTGCCGGGCTGGCCGGCCTGGCGGGCCTTGTTCTTGGCCTGCTCGGCCTGGGCCTTGACGCTGGGCGCGGACTTGGCCTCGGCCTGGATCTTGGGGGCCTCTTCCTCCGCCTTGGCCAGGTAGCCCTCCCAGCGGTGCTGCATGGGCTTGATCAAGCCGCCGCCAACACCGACGACGATGACGCCACCGAGGGTGGCCAGCACGGCGACGAGGATCGGGGTGGTGATCGCGGTCGCGACGCCGACCTGCTCCAGAGCGGCGATGATGCCGAGGCCGAGGATGAACACGGCAGCGATGTTGGCGAGGACCGTGCCGTAGGACAGCCCGCCCAGGGTGCCCTCGATCAGCGTCTTCACGGCCGCGGCGATGGCCGAGGCGATGACGACGATGATGATCGCAATGATCAGGCCAGGCAGGAACGCGATGACGGAGGCGATGAGGTCGCTGATCGGGTTGGGCCCGAAGACCCCGAACGCGAACTGCAGGACGAACAGGACCAGCGTGTAGTAAACGAGCTTGGCGACGATGTCGCTGGCGTCGAACTTCGACTTCTCCAGCGCCTTCTTCACCCCGCCCCGCTCGACCGCCCGGTCGAAGCCCGCCTTCTCCAGCACCTTCTCCAGGGCCTTGGAAATCACCTTCGCGATGATCAACCCGATGATGAGAATGAGCAGGAACGCGACCAGCAGCGGCACGAACGCCGCCACCGTCGTCCACAACGTCGTCAGAGCGTCTCGCATGAATGCCTCCGGA
Source organism: Jannaschia sp. R86511 (assembly GCF_042466345.1). Lineage (NCBI taxonomy): Bacteria > Pseudomonadati > Pseudomonadota > Alphaproteobacteria > Rhodobacterales > Roseobacteraceae > Jannaschia > Jannaschia sp. R86511. The sequence goes on along the minus strand of NZ_JAXHCD010000001.1, from coordinate 3,841,588 downwards.
AAGAACGCCCAGGACAGCTTCATCCGGACGTCGTGAAGTGGGGGGTACGCGGTTACCGACGTCCGCCGCAGGGGGCCGCCGTTCTGGCGACCCGCCCCTCACTACCCGGGGGTGATGCCACTAAACGCGCGGCCGGAAACAGACCCGAACCAACCGGCAAGGACGTCAGCCCGGCCAGGGGTCCTCGACCGCGGGGTCGCCCGGCAGGACGTCCTCGAAGTGCACCCGCATCGGGGCGACCTCCACGGCCACGGAGTTGGGGCCCAGGACCGTCTCCAACGCCACCCGGGTCAGGTCCCGGGTCCGGTCCGCGGCCAGGAGCAGGTTCGTGCCGTAGCGGGCGACCATGCAGATCGTGAGGCCCCCGAGGTGGTCCCGGCCTTCAACCTGCAGGACCAGGCGCATCATCGCGACCCCCGGTATCGCCGCGTCCAGGGCGTCACGCAGGTAGGCGGTGATGACCTGCTCACTGACCCGCACCGGTCCGGTCGGGGTGCTCACCACCACCGACGCGGAGGGGCGGGTGGCCCGCAGAGCCGTGTCGAGGATGCGGTCGGACACCTCGACCCAGCGAGGGTCGCGGCGACTGCGCAGGGACTCGATGGCCGACCGCAGGACCGGGCTCGCCTCCTGGCCAGTCTCGTGGCCGGCCTGGTAGTCGTCTCCGGGGGTGTGCGGCCGCTGCGTGGGTCCGGGCCCGCGGTCGGAGGTGGGCTCGTTCATCGCCAGTCCTCCATCCGCTGCGCCACCGCGCGCCGGGCCCGGTGCAGCTGCCCGCGCACGGTGGTGGGGGTGACGTTGAGGACCGTGGCGATGTCGGCGTAGGACATCTCGTCCAGCTCACGCAGGATCCAGACCTCCCGCTGCCGCGGCGGGAGGTCGGCCAGGGCGGCGTCCAGGACCTCCCACAGCTCACGGTCCGCGAGGTTCTGCTCCGGGTGGACCGCGTTTTGGTCCACCCGCTCCACCACCTGGACGTGCTCCAGCAGCACCGGGCGGGACCGGCGCCGGATGGTCCTGACCTCGTTCGCGGTGATGCTGAACAGCCACGTCTTCAGCGAGGACTCCCCGCGGTAGGACGGCAGGTGCTGCCACGCCTTGAGCAGCGCCGACTGCACGACGTCCTCGGCGTCCTCCGGGAAGCCCACGAGCATCCCCTTCGCGTAGCGGTACATGGCCTCCCCGTGTCGGTGGAAGATCTCCGCGAACGCCTCACGGTCGCCCAGGGCGGCCCGTCGAGCCAACGCACCGTCGGTGACATCAAGGACCGCTTCGCTGACGTTCCGTGGCGTCACCGTGGCAACCCGTGACAGCGGTCGATGCCCTGACCCTCGTCCCGTAACCGCATCTGCGGCTCCCGGCGCATGTGATGCACGTCACTGCAGGGTGGCGTGACGATCGTCGTGGTCCGCCGTCTGATCGGGGACTGTCGTCCCGCGTTGCACGTCCAGACCATGAGGCAGATCGTAGGAGGACCTGCGTGATCAACCAACCGACCGCCAAATCCGCAGCCGTATCCGGGCTCGGGGACCCCAACCTCGCCGACAACCGCACCCTCGCCGATGAGGTGGCCAGCTCCGTCCTGCGGGTCCGCGGAGTCGCCGACCTGCACGCCGGTGCCTATGGCGAGGCCGCGACGCACCTGCCCGGCCGCAAGGTCACCGGTGTCCGCCTCCGTGAGGGCCAGCCCACGGAGGTCCACATCGTCCTGCGCTTCGGGGCCGCCGTGCTGCCGACCGCGCAGGCCGTCCGTGAGACCGTCACCCGGGTGACCGGAGGTCCGGTCGAGGTGTGGGTCCAGGACGTCGTGGGGATCCGGGCGGCACGCCGCCCCGGCAGCAGCGTCACGCTGCGGCAGGAGGGTCGCAGATGACCGCGGGCGCCCTGGACGTTCGCCGCGCCCCGCGTGGTGTGGCGTCCACACCCCCGTCCGGCCCCCCCATCAGCCCCGCGCCCGGCCCTCCGGTCAACCGCGCGCTCGACCCTGTGTCTGGTCCGTCGTCGGATCGTCAGGCCGCGCGCACGGCGGCTAGTTCCTGGCAGGACTCTCGTCCTGAGAGCTGGCAGGCCGTGTCCCGTGCGACTGCGGAGAAGTTCGCGTTGCTGTCCCTCGCCGGCAGCGCGGCCGAGCGCACGCAGCTGCGGGAGGAGATCGTGCTGCTCAACCTCCCGGTCGCCGCCACCCTGGCCCGCCGCTACGCCAACCGCGGGGTCCCGACCGAGGACCTCGTCCAGGTCGCCTCGCTCGGACTCCTCAAGGCCATCGACCGGTTCGACGTCGGCCGGGGCCAGGACTTCCTCGGCTTCGCCACGCCCACGATCACCGGTGAGCTCAAGCGGTACTTCCGCGACTGCGGCTGGACCGTGCGACCACCCCGCCGGCTGCAGGAGCTCCGCACCCAGGTGCAACGCGCCACCCAGACCCTCACCCACCAGCTCGGACGGGCCCCCACCGTGCGAGAGGTGTCGCAGCGCCTCGACGTCGGCCAGGACGACATCATCGAGGCCATGAGCTCGGGCGAGGCGTACAACGCCGTGTCCCTGAACGGCCTCATCGAGGCGAACCCGCACCTCGGCCCCAGCTTCGAGGCCGACGACAACGCCGGCTCCAGCACCACCGTGAACCTGATGGCGTTGGAAGGCCTGCTCGCCCGACTCCCCGAACGCGAACGACGGATCCTCGCGCTCCGCTTCTACGGCAACCTGACCCAGACCGAGATCGGGATCGAGGTCGGACTCAGCCAAATGCAGGTCTCCCGCGTCCTCAGCACCTCCCTGCGGGGCCTGAGGAACCACCTCACCGCCGACCCCGGCGAAAGCCAGAAGGACGCCTCCGCCCGCAGGCCTGGCTAACCGGCCGCCGGAAGTCGACCTCGCTCCGCACGGGCGCCGCAGCCGGCTTCAGGATCGGGGCAACAGCGGTGTGGCCGGTGCCCACCTCAGCGGGTGGTGGACACCGACCACGTCGACTCACGGGTCAAGCGGGCGGATCAGTGCTGCCGGAACGCGTCCTTCGTGTTCTCCCCGGCCTGCTTGAGGTCGGCCTTCGACTGGTCGGTCTTCCCCTCAGCCTCGAGCCGCTCGTTGTCCGTGACCTTGCCCGCGGCCTCCTTGGCCTTACCGCCCACGTCCTCGGCGACGTTCTTGATCTTGTCTGCGGCACTCATGAGCTCTCCTGACGTCGAGGACTGGGGCGCTGCGCAGTCTGCCCGGGCGCAGCACCCCCCGCCACACCACCTCCCGCCGCCCGAAAGAGGTCTTCTGGGAAGGACGCCAGCCCCAGCACCACCGCGGCGACGTCGTACTCCTACTGGAGCGGCCCCCGCAGGTCTGGGCGCCGCCTGGCGCGGTGCGGGCCGTGCCTCCCCGTCCGGGCCGCACCTGGGGGGATGGGGCTGCTGCCTGTCCGCGCGGTGGAGGGCATCGACGACGGTGGGATCGGCCGCGGCGATGTGAAGCGATGACGGGGGCGGCGACGGCGTCGTGAACCGTGCCGATGGCGAGTTGGTGAGGTCGAGCGGCCTGTTGAGCGTCGGCTGCAGGGGCGTTGTGCGGGGCTCAGCGGAAGATGTTGAGGAGCTCGCCGATCTGGTGGTCGGCTTCCTGGGGGTGACGAAAATGCAGTTCGGGGCGCAGCTCGTAGCGGTTGCGGCGGCCGTGGCGGACCTTGCTGACGTAGTTGTCGCTCTCGAGGTCGGTGAGGATGGACTGGGCGGAGCGTTCGGTGATCCCGACCGCGGTGGCGATGTCGCGTACCCGGGACTCGGGGTGGCGGGCGAGGTGGATGAGGACGTGGCCGTGGTTGGTGAGGAACCGCCACCTCGAGGTCGCCGGCTCGCGCGGCGGGGGGCCTGACCCGGTCCGATCGGGCGGATCCTGCTCGGTCCGCGACGGGGCTGGGGTAGTGGCGTCGGTCGACAGGCCGTCGGGGGCCGATGAACGGTGAGGCGTCGACCCGGGAACAGGTGTCACGCGCCCACCCGACGGTTGGCTCTGCACGTCATGGGCTCACCCTAGATCAGGAACCACAACACATGTAATGCACGTCATGTATGTTGCCGGTCGTGCAGATGGTGCAGCTCGTCCGTGGAGTGTCCGCTCTCGTCCTCGTGCTGGCTGTGGCGGCTGGGGGGAGGGTGCTCGTCTCTGGTCCCTGGTCGTGGGTCGTGGTCGAGTTGGGCGGGGTGCAGGTGGGGCTGCGTCTGGATGTGCTGAGCGTGCTGCTGCTGGGGTTCGTGGCGGCGGTGATGGTGCTGGTGGCGTCGTACTCGATCCGCAACCTGGCCGGGCGTTCGGACACCACGGGCTTCGGCTGGTTGCTGCTGGCCGCTCTGGGTTCGTTGGCGCTGCTGATGACCGGGGCCAGTCTTCCGGTGGTCGCGGTGGGCTGGACCGGAAGCGGGCTGGTGCTGGTAGGCCTGGTGGCTCACGCCGGCACCCCGTCGGCCCGTCGGGCGGCCCGTCACGTGAAGCGCCGGCTGCTGCTGGGCGATGCCGCGGTGTGGTCGGCGGTGCTGGTTGGCCTGCTGTGGCTGCCGACACTGAACCGGGCGGATCTGACCCCGGCCGCCCTGACCACGGTCGAGCTGTCGGGTGGGTTGTCGGGGTGGCCGGTGACGGTGGTGGCGGGGCTGCTGGTGATCGGGTGTGTGGTGAGGTCGGCGTTGGTGCCGGCGCGGTCGTGGCTGGTGGAGACCGCGGAGGCGCCGTCGCCGGTGTCGGCGCTCCTGCACGCCGGGATGGTCAATGGGGCTGGGGTGATGGTGGCCCTGTTCTGGGGTGTGTTCGCCGCTGCGCCCGCCGCCCTGCTGGGCCTGCTCCTGCTGGGGGTTGTGTCCGTGGCGGTGGGCGCGCTGACGATGAGCGTGCGCACCGATGTCAAGGGGCGTCTGGCCGGGTCGACGACCACGCAGATGGGCTACATGAGCGTGCAGCTGGGCCTGGGGCTCCCGGCGGCCGCGGTCGCCCACCTGATCGGCCACGGCTGCTACAAGGCATGGCTGTTCCTGCGCGCCGGCGGCGCCGTCACCCGCGCCCGCCGCGAACCCACCCCCGGGGCGCACCGGCCTAGGTCGAGCGACGACGCCCCGACCGCACCGTCCACCACCTCCGACGGCCCGTCCGGCTCCAGCAGGGGGCAGGCTCCGGGCGATCGGCTCAGGCGCGGGGTCCTCATCGGGTTGGCGGCGGGTCTAGGCGTCGCCGCGGCCCTGCCCGCGGTCCTTCTCGCGGTTGGTTCGCTGGGCCTCGTCGCGGTCCTGCCGGTCGCGGCGGCGGTGGCCACGCTCATGGTGGCCGTGCACGCCGCCGCCCACGCCAGTGACTGGAGGCGCTCCTCCGCGGCCCCCACGACCCCGGCGGATCCCACGAACCCGGCGGCCCTGTGGGTTCTCGCCGGGGCGGGGGCGGTGGTGGTGGGCGTCTACGGGTGGCTGCTCGTCGCGTTCGAGGAGCTGCTGGCCCCGGCGCTGCCGCAGGAGCCGGTCTGGTCCACCTCTGTGGCCGTGCTGCTGCTGGTGGTCGTGGTCCTGGTCGCGGTCGCAACGGTGATGCTGCTGCGACACGTGCAGGAGGCACCGGACGGCTGGACGGCGACGAGGTTGGCCCTGGACGCGCTGCCGCCGTGGACCCGCCGTCTCAACCGCCCGCTGGGCGCCCTTCCCGCCCCGAACACCTGGACAGCTCCCAACCCCAACTCCGGGACTCAGCCCGGCCGGGAACCCGCCGACGCCGACCACCACAAGCTTCACCCGATACGCCGGGCCGTCCCGGCCGGTTCGGGTGGGGAGATGGGGCCGTTGCAGGCGATGCCGGTGGGCGTAGACAGCGCCGGGCCGCTGGTGTCGGGCGGCCGGCCCCCCACGGTGGGGCGGACGCGCCTGGAGACCCTGGTGCGGGTGGCCGCCCGGGGGACATCACCGGCCTGGCCGTTGCGTTCGATGGTCGCGGCCAACCCCCTGGCCGGTCTGGAAGGGTTCACCCACCACGACGCGGCGCGGATCTCGGCCGTGTTGCACGGCACTCAGGGCTACCTCCCCCTCGCCCGCTACCGCGACCTGTTCCAGAGCGGTCGGATCACCCAGGAGCACCTGCGACAGGTCCTCAGCCAGCTCGGCGACGAACGAGGCAAGGTCCTTGACCCCGGACTGGAGCAGGTCTACACCGAGCAGGTCTACACCGAGCAGGTCGACACCGAGCAGGTCGACGCCGAGCAGGTCGACGCCGAGCAGGTCGACGCCGAGCAGGTCGACGCCGGGCCCGCGACCTCGCCGCTGCATGGCAGTGCATCACCGCGAGGTCTACGCCTTGTGGATCGCCTCGCCCTGCCGTTTGACCTGCCGTCTGGCGGTGACCCAGCGTCCGGCGAGTCTTCCGGCCACGGGACGACGGACGGCGGACCAAGCACGGTCGGGGCGAGCGTCGTGACAGCGCACCCTGCACGACGGGGGCCTGCACGACGGGGGCCTGCACGACGGGGGCCTGCACGACGGGGGCCTGGAAGACGGGGGCCTGGGAGGCAGCCGTCTGTGCCACGGGCTGGCGTGCGGGTCGCGGCGCGGGCGTTCGTCAATGACCACGCGGGCCTGTGGTGCTCACGGGCGTGGTCGCGGGCCCAGCAGGAGCGGCCGGGGGGGCCGTGGGCCGCGTGGCGAAGCGCCGCTAGCCACCCGGGCCACGACCGGGCCGTGGCGATGACGGGGCTGCACCGGCTGGTGCGGGCGTTGCCCGAGGACGCCCACGACGCGTTGGCCGAGCTGCTGACCCTCACCGGCCATGACCCGGCCTGCTACGGCGGGTACCTGTCCGAGCTGCTCGGCGCCGCCCCGGGGTGGGCCGCGCACGCCGCCTGGCGCGCCCGCGAGAGGGACGACCCCACCCCACTGGTGCAGCTGCTGGCGCTGCGCGCGGCCCTGGACGTCCTCGTCGTGACCGGGCTCGACCACACCGTCACCGACCACCGCGACACCGATCACCCCCACACCGACCACCCCCACACCGACTACCGCCCGAGCCATCCTCATCCGGGCGGGCAGACCCCACTCCGGGGCTACGGCGACGGCATCGACCGGGCGACGGCACCGGCGCCAAATGCCGCAGAAGGGCCGTCCACAGCGGACGGCGAGCAGGAGGGTCCAGAGCAGTCGGACCCGGGCCTCGCCGGCCGTGACGGCCGTGATGGCCGTGATGGCCGTGACGTGGTGAGCAGCGGTCGTGGTGTGGGGCTACCGCCGGAGGCGGTGTGGCAGCGGGCCTACGAGCTCGGTTTCCGTGACGACCTCCTGTCCTCGCTGCGCCCGGCCGCGACGGCCCTGGCGTCGAGCCCAGGAGCGGATCGCGTTGAGGGCAGGGCGCAGCTGGTGTTCTGCATCGACGTGCGCTCCGAACGGATCCGACGCGCGGTCGAGGGCGTCGGCCCGTACGCGACGTTCGGTTTCGCCGGGTTCTTCGGTGTCGCCCTGCGCTACACCAGCGCCGAGGGCGCCAGCTTCGACCAGTGTCCCGCCCTTATCCGTCCCGCCTTCGACGTCACCCCCGCCCGACCGGGCGCTCTGCATGCGCCGCACCCGCACACCGGCTCGCCCACGCAAACGGGGACGCTGCACCAGGCGGAGACGCCGCAGCTGCGGTCGGGTGCGCTGGGTCGTCCCCGCGCGCCTGAGCTGAGCGCGGCGGTGTCGGCCGTGCAGGCGTCACCGTTGACGGCGCTGCTGGTGGCCGAGGCCGGAGGGGCGGTCACGGCCGCCGCGGCCCTGGCCCGGACGTTCGCCCCCGCACGCTGGCGCGCGCTGGTGCAGCGTTGGCACCGCGGGCAGGACCGGTGGGGCACCGCTGGCCTGACCGATCCGCTGACTCTGGCCCAGCGCACTGACCTCGCCCGCGACGTCTTGCGCGGGCTCGGTCTGGTGTCGGGGTTCGCGGAGCTGCTGATCCTCTGTGGGCACGGGGCGTCGGTGGAGAACAACGCCTTCGCCTCGGCCTACGACTGCGGGGCCTGCGGCGGCAACAGCGGCCACGTCAACGCCCGGGTCCTGGCCTCGATCCTCAACGACCCCGCCGTCCGTGAAGGCCTGGCCGAGCACGGCATCACGATCCCGGACACCACCACCGCGGTCGCGGCCGTGCACGACACCACCACCGACGAGATCACCCTCGACCCGTTTGCCACCTCTCCCGCCGCCGCCAGGTCACCCCAACGCGTCGACGCCGGCGCCGGCATGCCCAGGTCGACGTACAGCAGCCCCCACCAGCTGCTCGTGCAGGTGCAGGCCGACCTACGCCGCGCCGGCGACGCCGCCCGCACCGAACGCCTTCCCACCCTCCCGGGCGCGCCCGGTACGCCCGGGCCGCCCAGCAGGACCCGCACGCGCACCCTGCAGCGACCGGCCCGGTTGCTGCGCCACGCACGGGCTCGGGCGGGGGACTGGGCCCAGCCCTGCCCGGAGTGGGGCCTGGCCGGCAACGCCGCGTTCGTCATCGGGCCCCGGGCCCTCACCCGGGGCCTGGACCTGCAGGGCCGGGTGTTCCTGCACGACTACGAGCCGGCCCTGGACGATGACGACAGCATCCTGACCACGATCCTCACCGCGCCGGCGGTGGTGACGCAGTGGATCAACGCCCAGTACTACGCCTCCACCGTCGACCACGACGTCCACGGGGCCGGGGACAAGGCCACGCACAACGTCGTCGGTGACATTGGCGTCCTCAGCGGCGCCCACGGTGACCTTCGCCAGGGCCTGCCCTGGCAGGCCCTGTTCACCCACGACCCCCGCCACCACCTCGGCAGCGCCCAGCACGAGCCCCTGCGGCAGCTCGTCGTCGTCCGGGCCCCCTTGGACCGCATCGACCGCGTCCTTTCAACCAGCCCGGCCGTGAACGCGCTGCTGCGCAACGAGTGGATGAGCCTGGCCGGCATCGACCCCACCAGGGGCACGATCCACCGCCTCACCCCGCAGCTGCGCTGGCGTGACTGGCCCGAGCAGCCGCCCCTGGCGGATCACCCATGAGCGCCCGTCGGCACGTCCCGCTCCACCCTTACCTCGGTCGACGTATCGCCTTCGGCACCAGGCACGGCAAGGAACACCAGGTCGCAGGCCCCTTCGCCGAGATCCTCGGTGCCACCGTCCTCACGCCCCCCGACCTGGACACCGACCAGTTCGGCACCTTCACCGGTGACGTCGGACGCGTCGGCACCCCCGCACAGACCGCACGCGCCAAGGCCGAGCTCGGCGCCACCGCCCTCGGGGTGCCCACCGCCCTGGGCAGCGAAGCCAGCTACGGCGACCCCACAGGCCTCCTCGTCCCGGTCCACGAGGAACTCCTGATGTTTGTCGACCTCGACCGCGACATCGAAGTCATCGAAGGACAACGCAGCATCACCACGCTCCCGGCGCCGCGACGAGCCCAGACCCTCGCTGACCTCGAGCCGCACCTGCACCGCTTCGGCTTCCCCGCCCAAGCGCTCGTGGTCCGACCCGCCGGCCACCCCACCGACCGGAACCGGCCACCCGACCCGGCTCACCTGTCCAAAGGCATCACCGAGCGGACCGAGCTCGACCGCGCCCTGCGCCGGGCCGCGTCGGCCTCCCCGGACGGGCACGCGATGGTCGAAGCCGATCTGCGCGCTCACCACAACCCCACCCGCCGCACCGTCCTGCGCGCCCTCGGCGATCGCCTGGCCCTGCGCCTGAACACCTCCTGTCCCGCCTGCGCCAGCCCCGGCTACGGCCGCACCGCCACCGTGCCCGGCCTGCCCTGCCGGACCTGCCATCGGCCCACCGACCTCGCCCGAGCCGACACCCACACTTGCCCGGCCTGCCCCCACACCCACACCGAACCCCGCCCCGCCACCACCGCCAACCCCGTCTCCTGCCCCACCTGCAACCCCTGACCAGGGATGCGGCCCGGGGACGATCGTGCCGAACGTGAACCGTCCCCGGTTAGCGGGCCGCTGCCGGCCAAGGTCGTGCAGATTGCGGTGACCGTCCTGGCCGTCTTCGTCATCCTTGGCTCCACCACGATGCTCAGCGCGGAGCGGACCCGCGCCCACGCCGAGCAACGGCAGAGCGCCGCCGTCGTCGAGGGGCTGCTGTTACTGGACATCGTCAGTGGCGACGTCAACGAGTCGGTCTACCAGGCCGTTCTCGATCCCGACGAGCAGGCGTCGAACGCCCGCTTTGAGGCCGCCGCTGCGGCCTTGACCACGGCAATGGAGGAGCTGCTCAGCGCCGACATCAGTGAACTGGACGGCGATGCCCGCCGTGAGCTCGAGGCGCTGAGGCCGCCGGCCCGAAGCTACCTCGACCAGGCCCGCCAGCTGGTGGATCTGGGCAACGCCGACCCGGACGCCGTCACCGGACGACTGCAGGACATCGAGGACAGCCAGCAGGCCCTCAGCCGTGGATCTAAGCTGAGGCCCAAATACATACGCCACGCCCGGCTGAATCAGGTAAGGCTATCCTCATGTATGGTCGACCCGGCCGACCGGCCCCCTCGATCACGACCACACGACGGAGCCATCGCAATGAACCGAAAGTACGCAACACGACTGATGGGCGGGCTAGTCGCCGGCACCTTGGTCCTCGCGGCCTGCGGCAGCGACGACGAGGCGACCCCCGACCAGCCGACCGCTGAGGCCGCCACCGACACCACGGCCGACACCACCACCGATACGACGGGCGACACGAGCACCGCCGATGCTGACGGCAACGGCATCGTCACCGTCTACACCGGGCGCCACTACGGTATCGAGCCGGTGTTCGACGACTTCACCGCCGACACCGGCATCGAGGTCCGCTTTACCACCGGCAACGACCCCGAGCTTCGCGAGCGGCTGCTCGCCGAGGGTGAGAACACCCCGGCCGACGTGGTGATGACCGCGGATGCCGCCAACATCGAGCTGGCGGCGGAGGCCGGGGCACTGGCCTCCGTCGAGAGCGACGTCCTCACCGAGACGATCCCCGAGGAGCTGCGCAGCGAGCGCAACGACTGGTTCACCCTGAGCCAGCGGGCCCGGGTGGTCATCCACAGCACCGAGCGCGTCGACGACCCGCCGACCACGTACGCCGGCGTCGGCGATCCCGAGTGGGCCGGTCGCATCTGCCTGCGTCCGAGTACGCACCCCTACACCCAGTCACTGGTCGCCAGCCTGGTGATCGCCGAGGGCGAGGAGCGCGCGACCGAGATCGTGCAGTCGTGGGTCGACAACGACCCGCTGTACATCGACAGCGACACCGACATCTACCACGCCGTGGCCGACGGCGAGTGCGACGTCGCCATCGCCAACACCTACTACCTCGGACGGCTGCTCACGGAGGATCCCGAGTTCCCGGTGGCGATCGTGTGGCCGGAGCAGGACGGCCGCGGCGCCCACGTCAACGTGAGCACCGCAGCGGTCACCGCCAACGCCCCGAACCCGGAGAACGCCCTCGCCCTGATCGAGTGGCTGGCCACCGACGGCCAGCAACAGTTCGCCGACGCCAACTTCGAGTTCCCCGCCGACCCGTCGGTGGAGCCGAACGAGATCGTGACGGCCTGGGGCGCGTTCGAGCCCGATCTGCCGGCAGTGCGCCAGCTCGGCGCCAACCAGCCGACGGCGACCGAGATCTTGAGCGCCACTGGTTACGAATGATCCGGAACCGACCGGACCGGGACGGGTTCCCGGCCCGGTCGGCCACCGGCCCCCACGTCGGTTGGCGAACCTGCCGGAGCCTCGTTAGGCCCGCCTTCCTTCGCTGTACCAGTGCGCTGGACGGCCTGGCGAACGCATGACGGACACCAACACACTCCCCCCGACCCTGGCGAGCGAGGAGATCATCGCGGACCGGCCGGGACCCACGCAGCCTCCCCACGGCGGCACGATCGCCACTCGGGCCCGGTCGCTCCCGGCCTCACTCGCCGTTGCAGCGGTCGCGATCACCGTCTCGATCCCGGTGCTGGTGATCGTGTGGTCGATCGTCCAGCCGAGCCCGGACGTCTGGGGCGAGCTCTGGGCGACGCGCCTACCCCGCATGCTGCGCGACACAGCGACGTTGCTGGTGGCCGTGCTCGTCGGCACGCTCGTCCTCGGCACTTCGCTCGCCTGGCTCGTCACCGCCTACCAGTTCCCCGGTCGACGACTGCTGGGCTGGCTGCTCGTGACACCCCTGGCGATCCCGGGCTACGTGCTCGGCTTCGTCTGGCTCGACACGCTGCAGGAGCCGCTCGGCGCCCGGGCCGTGCGCTCGATCTGGCTGTGTGCGCTCGTGCTCACCCTCACCCTGTATCCGTACGTGTACCTCTTCGCCCGGGCAGCGTTCCGGGAGCAGTCGCAGCGAGCTGTCGACGTCGCCCGCAGCCTCGGTTGCAGCCGGCTGCAGGCGTTCTGGAAGGTCGTGCTGCCGATGGCGCGGCCGTCGCTGGCCGGCGGTGCTGCGCTCGTCGGCATGGAGGTGCTCACCGACGTCGGCACCGTGCGGCTGTTCAACGTGTCGACCGTGGCCGACGGGGTGTTGCGCGTGTGGTTCGGAACCGGCGACCGCAACGCCGCGGCGGAGCTGTCGGTGGTGCTGATCGGGCTGGCGATCGTGCTGATCGCCATCGAGCGCCTCGGCCGCGGCCGGGCCCGGTACACCCAGGGCGGCGCCCGCCAGGGCCTCGCCGTGCACCGCCTCCGGGGCGCGGGCGCCACCGCAGCAGCGATGGCGGGCTGGAGTGTGTTCACGGTCACCGTCGCCCTCCCGGTGCTCCGGCTGCTCACCTGGACCCAGGAGGCGCGCCGCACCGACCAGACGGCCACCGTCGCCGGCGACCTCGGCTTCCACCTGCTGTCGTCGTTCAGGGTCGCTGGCGTGGCGACGCTGACCTGCCTGGCGCTCGGCCTGCTGCTCGTCGCCGGTCTCACCCGCCGCCGCGCCAGCGGCCGGGCGCTGGCCCGTCTCGCCACGCTCGGCTACGCCGTTCCGGGCCCGGTCGTAGCGATCGGGGTGCTGATCACCCTTGCCGCCCTCGACCGCACCGATGCACTGCCCGACGGCTGGCTCCTCGTCGGGTCGTTCGCCGGGTTGGTCTACGCCCTCGTCGTGCGCTTTCTCGCCGTCGCCTACCAGGGGATCGAGTCGAGCGTCGGCAAGGTCTCGCCGTCGGTGATCGCCAGTGCCCGGACCCTCGGCGCCGGACGGTTCCGTGTCGCCACCCGCATCGAGCTGCCGATCGCCGGTGCCGGGATCATCGCGGCGTCGGTGTTGGTCGCCATCGACACGCTGAAGGAGCTGCCGATCACGTTGCTGCTGCGTCCGTTCGGCACCGAGACACTGCCGATCTGGGTCTGGCAGGCCACCTCCGAGAGCCTGTGGGTGCAGGCGGCGGTGCCGTCGCTCGCAATCGTGGCGGTCGGCATGGTGCTGGTGGCAGCACTGATGTGGACACTCGAGCACGGCGCGGCGACGTCGTCATGACCGACCTCGACCACGGCGGCCCCGAGCCGACGCTCGCCCTCGCCGTGCACGGCGCGCGGCGAGTGATCGGCGGACGGGCGATCGTCGACGACGTGTCGTTCGACGTGGCCGAGGGCGAGCTGTTCGCCCTGGTCGGCCCGAGCGGATGCGGCAAGTCGTCGCTGCTGCGCCTGATCGCCGGCCTCGACCCGGCCGCTGGGGGACGAGTGGTGCTCGCCGGACGCGACGTCACGATGCTCGCCCCCGAGAGGCGTCGCATCGGGCTCGTCTTCCAAGACCACGCCCTGTTCCCCCACCGTCGCATCGACCAGAACATCGCATTCGGTCTCGGCCGCATGCACCGCCGCGACCGGGCCCGCCGCGTCGAGGAGCTGCTTGACCTGGTCCGCCTGCCGGGCATGGCGAAGCGGTATCCCCACGAGCTGTCGGGCGGCGAGCAGCAGCGCGTCGCGTTGGCTCGGGCCCTGGCCCCGGACCCTACGGTCGTCCTGCTCGACGAGCCGTTCGCCAGCCTCGACCCGTCGCTGCGCGACGACGTCCGCACCGACGTGGTGGCCGCGCTGCGCGACCGCGGTGCCGCCGCCGTGATGGTCACCCACGAACGAGACGAGGCACTCGCGATCGGCGACCGCGTCGCCGTGATGTCCGCCGGCACGATCCTGCAGATCGACCGTCCAGAGGAGATCTACGAACGGCCGGTCGACCGCTTCGTCGCCGAGTTCCTCGGCGAGGCGGCGTTCCTCCCCGCCGATGACGGTCGAGTGGCGATGGTGCGGCCGCACGACCTCGCGGTCGACGACGGCGGCTCCGACGTGATCGTCGATCGCCGCTACCTGGGCGCCGTGTGGCGCTACGACGTCCGCCGAGCCGATGGCACCGTCGTGGCCGTGGATGTCGCTACCGGCCCGGGCGACCGGCCGTTGCAACTCGGAGGACAGGTCACGGTCAGCATCGCCACCGACCACCCCCTCCACCACCTCTCTGCCTAACTAAGTTGCCCGAAACCTCGTTCTCGTGATCAAGGTGCGCCTTGAGCCCGGATCCGCCGGCCGGAGCCTGCGTCACCGGACCCCTTCGGGGCGAGGAAACTGGGCCCGCGGTCGTCCGTTGGGGCGTGCCGGGTATCGGGGTCATGGCCAGTGCGGGTCGGGGGATGGTGCCGTGGTCGCGTGAGGCGGCTCAGCGGTGCGGACGGTCAGGACGCGGATGCCGGTGAGGCTCGGGTCCAGCGGCTGGAGGACGCCGTGGGGAGCCACGACCACCGACACGCCACATCCGTGGGCGATGCGCAGGATGCGTGCCGTCAGCGTCCGTGACGGCCGGTCGCTCGGATCGGGGGACCCGCGTGTGGTGCGGAGGATATGGGGCTGGCCGCCGGTGAGTGCGTAGGCGGGGAGCAGGCCTGGGAGTCGGGCGCGGAGTGCGTGGTAGTCCTCGTCGGCCGCGCGTTCCACAGCACGTTCGGTGGCGTTCAGGAGCGTGGGGTCGGTGGTGAAGCCTGCCGTCCGGCGCAGGATGATGAGCTCCAGCGGCGCTGAGGCGATCTCGGCCTGCGTGAGGGCCTCCACCAGTACCGGTTCAGGTCGCAGGCCCGGGACCAGCACCGCGGCGACCCCTCGCGCGGCCCGCCCGCCGGCGTTGGTGGTGGTACCCCGAGGAGTGGCAGGGGTGGTGGGGAAAGGTCGACCGGCGGTGTCGCAGCGAGGAGACCTCCGCGACGGTCCCAGGAGACGGAGCATCGCCATTGACACCCCGGACAGGGAGGGGGTGATGGGTAGGGAGGAGCAGAGCAGGGCCATGTCGGTGCCTCCGGTCATGTCGGCCAACCGGAGGTCTCTCCCAGCCCGGGTGAGCGGGCTCCCTGCCCCGGGCCGGTAAGGGCCGTACTGACGGGGTCAGGGCGGGGGGATACTCCCCTCCTCGAGCACGGATCCGAGCACGGATCCGAGCACCTGAAGCACAACACACGAAGCAGTCAGCGGGCAAGACCCTTGACGTGTGACCCTCGCCGCCGTCATTGTCACGTCGTTCGTGAAGGGGAGTACCCCAGCACAGCGTTTTGTCAGTACGGCCCCGTCCGGGGCTCGGCGCGCTGGGCCCCGGGACCACCATCGGGGTGGCGGGGTCGGGGGACACCTTCGGTCAGCATCGACCAGAAGGTTCCCCTCTGATGCACGTCCCCCTGTGGCTGTGGTTCGCCGTGCTCGGTGGCATCGTGGCGATGCTGGCCGTGAACCTGTTCTCCCACCGCAAGGCCTGTCAACCCCGACACGTTGCGGGGCTGGTGCAAGCAGGCCGAGATCGACGCCGGCCGCAGGCCGGGGACGACCACGACCGAGGCGGCCCGGATCAAGGAGCTACTACGCCGCGAAGACCCGCCCGTCCTCGGCCCGTGCTCGACGCGACGAGGTCGTGCTCGCCGAGATCCGCCGGTTGTATGCCGACCGGTCCAAGGGCCGCGGCCTGGCCGGGGTTTCTGGAAGGTCTGGCACCTGCTGCGACGCCAGGGCGGGGTCGACTCCGGCGACGGCCTGCAGCCGGTCCCGCGCTGCCCAGTCTCATCTGGCCCCACCGTGGCGGGGGGCGGATTCCAGTGGTCGTTGCAGCACCTGAGCAGGATCTGGGTGGTGCGTCATGGCAGGAAGAGGACGTCCGGGTGTGAGCCGCTGGTCGAGAAGCGGGAGTTGTTCATCCGGTTGATCACGGCCGGGGCGAGCAACAGCGCGGCGTGTCGCGAGGCGCGGGTAAACCGCAGGACCGGGACGCGGTGGCGGTACAGGCGCGGTCATCAGCGCCCGCCACCTGTCGAGTCCGACCGGGTCGTGATCGGCGACACGCACGGCGGCGCCGTCCCCGGGCCCGGCGCGTGGATGCCGATGAGGTCCTTCGCGCCTTCGCGCCTTCGTGCAGTCGTGCATGGACTGGCCCTGATCCCAGACGGTGGACACCTCGAAAGACATCGCGACGTCATCCAGAGGTGGGTGTTGTGGGACCGTCGAAGGTAGCCGTTGACCCGTTCCTTCTTGTGGGTCGCAGACGCCAGCCGGCCGGTTGGTGCCGCATCGCGGCCCCGACTCACGACCTGTCGAGGATTCCCCGCGGGACGGTCACGCAGCCAACGCTGAGGCCGGCGGCGGGTGCGTTGAGGACGCCGGCAGGCGGTCGTTCACCGTGACGATCCGGCTGGCGGGCCGGGGGGTGGTCGGTTGCCGCGGTTGCCGTCTTCGTGAGCTGGCCCTCATGGGCTTGGTCCGGGTGGTCCGTGGTTGAGCCAGGCCATGAGTTGGGGGTTGCTGAGGCCGGCCCAGTACGGGAAGAGGGTGCGGCGGGCGGCGCGGCGCAGTCCCGAGGGCGGGTGCCCCGCCGCCCGGAGGCGGCGCAGCAGCTCTTCAGGGAGTTCCTCCGCCGTGAGCCTCACGACGGCGTCGAATCGGCGTATGACCTCGATTGGGTCCGTGACGCCTTGCGCGGCGTCGATGAACGCGCCATGTCGAGCGAGGATCTGCCAGCACAGGGGGCTGCCGCACAGGTTCACCAGTTCGTGCACCTCGGGGGGCTCGACGATCCCGAGGTCCATGTCCTCGAACCACGCCCACCACAGTGCTTCGGCGGCCACGAGCCGGTCCGTCGGGTCCACCTCGACCCGCGTCAGGGACATGTCGAGCCCGCCGTGCCGGCCGGATGGAATGCTCCTGCCTCGGCTGGGTTCATGCGTCAGGTGCGCTTCAGGGTGAGGGCGACACCGCCGTTTCCGGCGAGGCGGCCGTCCTCGACGAGGGCGACCCACCCGCCGCGGCGCAGAACGAGCTCGATGAGTTCATCGACGATGTCGTCGACGACGTCGGGGTCGTCGCGGACCTGGTGGGGGTCGTTGACCAGGTCGAGGGTGTCCCCGTCGGCGCCGATCCGGGCGGCCTGGAACAGGCTCTCCTCCACGGCGAGCATCTCGGGGCGGTCGTGACGCGCGGCGAGCCACGCGGCGGGCAGGCCGACCGCGGCCCGGTCCGCCCACAGCCGGCGCTCGAGCAGGGCTAGGGCCTCGTCCTGGCGGGAGAGCAGGTAGGTGTGCAGCAGCGGTCGGACCCGCTCCGCGATTCGGGTGAGGGGCTCGGTGGTGACGTTCGCGCGCAGCGTTCCTGCGCAGCGGTCGAGGTGGCTGGAGAGGCGCTCGTACTCGTTGACGACGCGTTCCTCCCCGACCAGGACCACCGGTGCGGGGTGCAGGCGCAGGTAGGTCCCGAACGCGCGGTCCACGATGCGCAGGAACGCGGTGGTGTCGGCGGTGGCCAGACCCGGGCGTGACGCGGAGCGGCGTCGGTCGCGGTCGTTGCTCAGGGGGAAGCGGTGGGAGTGGACGGGGCGTAGCTCGTCGGCGCCTTGGAACAGCCGTGCTTGGGTGGAGGTCAGGCAGAGCACGAGGTGCTGAGGGGTGCGGTGCAGGGCCCGGACGAGGTCACGGGTGGCGAAGGTCGGGTCGATGACCACCCGGTCGGTCACCGGGACCGACAGCCGCAACGCGGACCCGGTGCTGCGGTGGGCGAACACGGCCAGCGCCTGAGCGGTAGGGCTGTGCGTGGCGTCGCGGACGAGCCGGTCCAGGCGGTCCAGGAGCCGGGCGGTGTCCCCGGCCCGCTCGTCACCACCCAACCGGGCGACCGCCTCAGCGTGCAGGGCGTGCAGGGTGGCGGCGTCCTGGGCGCTCATCACGGCGCCCGGGGTGGTGTTCAGCAGCAGCGACACCGCCGGGTAGCCCTGCACCGCCTGCAGCCGCAGCACCTCGACGGTGTCGGGGTAGGTGGTGGTGCTCATGACGGGTCCTCTCTGGGCGACGGATCGGGTCGGACGGCACCCGCGGCGCCGTGAGCGTGGTGGATGGGCGTGCTGGCCCTGATGACCTCCGGGACCGCCCCCGACGGGTCGGGAAAGACCTCCGGTCGGTCCACACCATGGAGTGAGGCACCGCCATGTCCCCTGGTGCTCGTCGCTACCCCCTACCCATGACGTTCTCCTGCGTCGACGACGGTCACGCATCTGGGGCATCGTCAGGTGAAGACGAAGCCGAGGTGGCGTGCGGTGAAGGGGACCATGAGGATGGCCCAGACGCCGAGGACGGCGTTGAGCATGGGGCGGTGCAAGCGCGGGCCGTGGGCCCAGAAGTCGACGAGTAGTACGCGTAGTCCGTTGAGGCCGTGGAAAAGGAAAGCACCGACCAGTCCCAGCTCCATCACCCCGACGACGGGGTTCTTGTAGGTCTGGATGACGGTGTTGTAGGCCTCGGGTGACACCCGGACCAGAGCGGTGTCCAGGACGTGCACCAGCAGGAAGAAGAACAGGATGGTCCCGCTGATGCGGTGCGCGACCCACGACCACATCCCGGCGCCACCGCGGTAAAGCGTGCCCGGGGTCCCGGGGCGACGCAGGACCGTCGGCCCGGACGGGTGTCTGCCGGACGGGTGTCTGCCGGACGGGTGTCTGCCGGATGGTTGCGCGCCGGGTCGGGTCGTTGCCGGTGGGGTCGTGGTCATGGTGGGACGGGCTGGATGCGGCGTGGCGTCGAAGTGTTCGGTGAGGTCTGGACGGGGATCGGCGGGTGGTCGGGGTGGCGGGTCGGGTCGGGGTGGGGGACGGTGATGATGCGGATGCCGGTCAGGGAGGGGTCGAGGGGTTGGAGGAGGCCGTGGGGGGTGATGACGAGCTCGGAGCATGCGTGGTGGGCCAGTCGCAGGACGCGGGTGGTCAGAACCCGGGAAGGTCTGGGCGGGTTGAGGGTCTGGGCGCGGGTGGTGCGGATGACGTCGAGCTGGCCGTCGTGCAGCGCCCAGGCGGGCAGCAGGGCGGGCAGCTGGGCGCGAAGAGCGGTGTACTCGCGGTCGGCGGCGTCCTCGACGGCCGCGACCAGGGCGATGTCGGTGCCCAGGCCCGCTGTCCGGCGCAGGATGATCAGCTGCAGGGACGAAGCCGTGGTCGCGGCATGGGCCAGTGCTTCTGCCATCACTGGCTCCAGGGGCAGGCCGGGCACCAGGACCGCTGCCACCCCGCCCCGGGACCGCCTTGAGGTGGGTGGGGCCGACCGGGAGAACGGTGGTGGGGAAGGGTCCAGTGGTCCACCGGTGGTGGATCGTGGCGGTCGTAAGAGCCGCAGGAGCCTCGCGAAGGCGAAGGCGAAGGCGAAGGGGGTGGGGGTGGTGGCGGAACAGAGAAGCGACATCGCATACCTCCGGATGAGTGGTCAACCGAAGGTCTCTCCCAGCCCGCCGAGGCGGGCCACCCGCACCGGGCCGTGGACGGCCGTACTGACGATGCGGATACTCGGGGATACTCCCCTTCCCGAACGTAAATGAGTGAATCACGGTTCGGGTGTCAGGGGAAGACCAGACCTGGACACTCACCGGCCGCAGGCCCGACCACGGACCGCGACGAGGCCGAACCAGCCGGACCGCCCCGACGGACCTGCCGGGGCGGTCCGGTCATCACCAGAATCACCACGCCCGGGTGCTACGGCCGGGGTGATGGGCGGTGAGGGCCGCTGGTGTCGTCCTGCGGCGCACCAGGTTCTGTGCCGCTGTCATGTGGGTTGCGGCTCTCGGGTGAGGGCAGCGTAGTGGGCCTGCTCGTGCTCGACCGGAGGGACCATCCCGAGGGTCGAGTGCAGGCGGCGGTTGTTGTACCAGTCGACCCAGCCGGCGGTGGCGTACTCGACGTCGGCGAGGCTCTTGTAGGGCCCGTCGTGGAAGACGGTGGTGTGGATGCACTCGGCCTTGAACAGGCCGTTGATGGTCTCCATCAGGGCGTTGTCGTAGGCGTCGCCGACGCTGCCGATCGAGGGCCGGATGTCCTCCAGCGCGAGGTGCTCGGTCAGTTTCAGCGACGTGTACTGCGACCCGGCATCGGAGTGGTGGATCAGCTCGCCCGCGACGGTGGGATGTCCGTCCCGGGCCCGCTGCCACAACGCCATTCGCAGCGGCGTCATGACCAGGTCCGTGGCCTTGGACGTCGACGCGTGCCAGGCCACGATCCTTTGGGCGAACACGTCGACGATGAACGCGACGTAGACGAACCCGGCCCAGGTCCGGCAGTAGGTGAAGTCGGTGACCCAGACCTGGTTCGGGGCGGTCGCGGTGAACGCCCGGTTCAGCAGGTCACCGGCTCGGATCCCGTCCTTGGCCGGGATCGTGGTCCGGTGGCCCTTGTCGCGGCGGACCCCGACCAGGCCCAGGCTCCGCATCGGCCGGTCCACTGCACCGCGGCTGACCTCGTGGCCGTCGCGACGCAGCAGCGCGGTCATCTTCCGGCGCCCGTAGAGGCCCTCTGGGGTCAACCGGCGGCGCCCGTCCGCGCCGGTGGTCCAGGCCAGGTCACGGACCTGGTCCTCGACGCGGGCGTCGCTGACCGTCCGTGCGGACGGTTGGCGGGAGCGCCAGGCTCGGTAGGTCCGCGCGGCGATCTGGCAGCCCTGCTCGCGCAGGACCCGGCAGATCGACTCGACCGCGCGGCCGTCGGCCCGGAGGGTGTCGATGAAGCCCATGATCATCGGTGTCGGGGGTCGAGCTCCCCCGCGAAGAAAGTCGTCGCGGCCTTCAGCACCGCGACGTCCTCGCGCAGGCGACGGTTCTCGGCCTTCAACGCCTTGATCTCCGCGGACTCCTGCGACGTCACCCCCTCGCGGCGGCCGGCGTCGACGTCGGCCTGCAGGCACCAGCGGCGCAGGGACTCCTTGCCCACGCCCAGCTGTTTAGCCACCGCCTCGGCCGCGGCGGTCAGCGAGGCGTACTCACCGCGGTGCTCGTTGACCAGGCGCACGGCCCTGGCCTTCAGGTTGGGATCGATCTTCTTCGGCACGGGGAGCATCCTTCCGACTCGGAACGATGCGGCACAGAACCTGGTGCGCTTCATCCTCCGTCGTTCCCGGAGCGGGTGGGCGGTCACCGTCGGGATCCGCAGGTCGGTAGTGCTGCTCCGGAGCCTCCGGAGCCTCCGGAGCCTCCGGAGCCTCCGGAGCCTCCGGAGCCGTAGCGGCTGTAGGGGGTGCTGTGTCGGATCTGCTCGGGTTGCCCGTGACCTTGGCCAGGCCCGTGCGCAGCTGCCGGCTGACCTTCCGGATCCGTTGATCGTGACGTGCACCGGCCTTCTGACTGGCGAGGTCACCGGCCTTGTCGATGCCACGCTCGATCCCGGCCTGCCGAGAACGCAGCGCGTCCTGGGCCTGCCGAGTAACGCCTGTCAGGCGGTCCTTGAGAGGCATGAGCGTCCAGTTCCTGTTCTGCCACCGGAACTCACCCACGGTCAGGGAATCCGGTCGGCGTGACCGGAGGTCTCTCCTACCCCTGACAGGGCCCACTCCGCCGGACCGGCACGAACCAGTCGTAATGACGACAAAGCGGAAACGGGATACTCCCCTCCGAGATCTCAGTACACCACGCCGAGACACACCTGAACAAGAGCACAGGAGTGAGATGAACACGCGATGGGGGCCCTAAGGAATGAACTGGACCTCGCTGTGCTGCGGAACGACGGATGCTGTCGATCCCTGACAAGGGGGGGGGGGGGGGCCAGTCGCGGATGGTCACGTACGAACGACCGCTGGTCGCACGAGAACGGGTCGGCGCCCTCACCGAGGGTGACTTAGGGAATGACCGGAGCGCCCGACAGGGGGTCCGGCTGAGGGCCGTTACGTGCCTGTCCGACATCCGGCTGAGGGTGCCCCGTGGCACGCAAAGGCCGACCCCGCCATTGTGACCCGGTTCGACGCGGGCAGACGGTCGGCTGCCGAGACATCCGCCGTCTGCGTGCCTCAGCAACACCACGGACGCCATCCCCGAGGTCCAGGCACGTCGGTCTGGTTTCACCCGGAGCGCGTGGTCGCCTGGAGCACCGGAAGCTCCGACGTCGTCGAACTGGGCCGCGGCCAGGTCGGTGGCGCGCAGCCAGACCCCTAGGGACCGCTCCCGCTCAACCTCCGGCACTCACGCGGCACACGCCACCATGCGAGAGAAACGTCTGAGGACAAGGTGCGAGGTGGCGCCGGCCGGGGGCGCGGCCGAGAGGAACCCTTCGCCACAGCCTGCATGTTCTTGTGGGCAGGGGGCCTCGCCCGCCAGGCTCGGACTCATGAGACTCCCAGCGCCACGGGCGGCACCGCAGGAGGCACCGCAGCCACCGCCACCAGGGTCGCTGCCGGAGTCGCAGGCCCGTTGTGACGTCGCGGGGCTACCTCGGCCTCAGCGCCGAGACGACGGCGTCGTTGTGGCCAGGGCTGGTCCGGGCATGGGCCGACTATCTGGCCAGCGGCCGCCACGGCAGCAGCGTGGTAGACGACCTGGTGGCGATGGATGACATCGTCCAGGTGGGGCTGAACGAGTTCCGGTCGGCTGGACTTGACAGGGACCCGTGAACCGGGACCGTCAGGTCGCCGCCCCTCGGCTCGCGGGTCAGGCGCCGATCGCGGGCGCACGATGTGGGCGGCCGGGCTGATGGGTGGGCTCAGGTGGTCTGTGAGGTGATCTCACACTAAACGGTCGTCCCGGGGGGTCTCAGAACCTTGGAAGTGAGACAGGGTCAGCGAGATCGGGCGACCCTACGCGGACGACGGGACGGCGACCGATTATTGACTGTGGACTGTTGTGGCGAGGCGGTGGTTGGCCGAGCCAGAGCCAGACGGCAGGGGTCGGCCACGACGACCGCCGGTAGCCGGACGCTTCTCTTCTGCCGGTGATCCCGGAGTCCGGGCCCGCACCTGAGCCGGTCACGTCCTGGGCGGAAGCCGCTGGCGTTCCGGTGGTGTTAGGCGCATGACGAGCAGTGCCATGTCGTCGTCGGAGGGGCCGATGCGGTAGGCGTCGATGGCGGTCTGGACGGCGGCGATGAGGCCGGCCGCACTTGGGGTACCGGAGGGGGCCTTTCCAATTGGTGCTGTGAAGGCCCGCACGGCGTCGATCAAACCGTTCTCGCCGAATAGTCCGCCGTTGGCTGCCCCCCGCGCTTCGGTGACGCCATCGGTGTACAGGACGAGGATGTCGCCGGGGTCGAGCGGCACCGTGGTCTCATGGACGTCGATCTCGGAGAACAGGCCGAGAATGAGGCCGTCGCAGTCGAGGTACTCCAGGTTGCCGTCTGCGCGCACGAGCAGTGGACGGCAGTGCCCGCCGCTGGCGATGGTGAGCCGCGCCGGTTCGCCAGGCGGGTACTCCAGCCGAGCGCACAGCGCACTGAGGAAACGTTCGTCGTAGTGCTGGGTAAGGAGGATGTCGTTCAGCCTCTGCAGTGACTGGGCGGGAGACAGGTCGTGGGCTACTGCGCTCAGGGTGTGCCGGGCGAGTCCGGTGACTCCTGCGGCGTCGACCCCGCGACCGGACACGTCGCCGATGAGCAGGGTGACGGCGTGTGTCCCGGTGTGGATGAGGTCGTAGAAGTCGCCACCGACTTCGACGGCCTCCTCGGCCGTCGCGTAGTGCACAGCGATGTCCAGGCCCGGCACGAGGGGCAGGTCAGCCGGTAGCAACGACTCCTGCAAGGTCCTCGCGACACGGCTCCGCTGGCCGTATAGGCGGGCATTCTCCAACGCCACGGCAGCCCGCTGGCATATCGCTTCAAGCGTCTTGAGCCCTCCGAGCACCGATCGAAGTCTGGTGCTGGTCGGGATGGAGGCACTGTCCGGGTCCTCGGTGTCGACCAGCGACAGCACGCCGATGCTCCGGCCGCGCACGACCAGCGGCAGCAGGACCCCGGGGCCCGGACGTAGCGGCAGTGCGCGCCCGGCCACGGAGGCCGGTGTGCCGTGCCCGAGCAGGTACGGCCGGACCTCAGGTGTCACCAGGGACTGCTGGGAGCGGAACACCTGGGCGGCAGGGGCTTCACCCTGGATGGGTATCGGGTCGGCGTCGAGCAGGGCCGCGGCTGCTGCGGACAGCTCGGGGTTCGCGTGAATCGACCGTGCCGGCGCCAGGTGTCCCATGCCGTCGGGCAGCAGAAGCACGAGCCAGTCGGCGTGCTCCGGGACCAGTAGGCCACAGAGAACGTCGATCACGGCCGTCTCGTCGAGGGAAGTGCTCAGCGCGTCTCCGGCTTCGACGAGCAGACGCAGTTGCGCCTGCGTCACTTCCACCTGCTCGCGCGTGCGCCGTTCTGCGGCCATCGCCTCGGCCCGCTGCTGCTCCGCCTCCCACCGGTCCGTCTCGTCCTCGACTATGAGCCCAACCCCGACGATGGCGCCGTCCCGCCCCCGCACCGGGTAGAAGCTCACCCGCCACTGACGCCGCCGGGCGGCGGGCGTCTGCGTCGGGCCCGTCTCGAGGGTGGCGTCGACGAACGGCTCGCCCGTCCGCAGGACTGTGTGCAGCAGGGGCTCCACGTCGTCGGCCAGCGTGGGCAGCACGTCCCGGACCGTCCGCCCGAGATGGTCGGCCACCGGAACACCGTTGGCCTCGGCCAGCACCGTGTTGATCCTCACGTAGCGCAGGTTGAGGTCGAGCAGGGCGATACCCACCGGGGCGTTCATGATCAAGACGTCCAGCAACGCCGACGTCTCGTCGTCGTTCGCGCGGCCCGCATCTGTGCCCTTCTCCGCAGACAGGTCTGTGTCTTCCTCCGCAGGCAGGTCTGTGTCCTCCTCCGCCGATAGGTCACGGTCCGGATGACGACCGGCGTCGGCCGTGTCGTCGAAGGACTGTTCCGGGGTCCCGTCCTCCGGTGTCCTGGACATCACGGCAAGCAGGCGGGGAACGACGGCCTCGGCAGCCCTACGGGCTGGTTCTGGCATGAGATCCAAGTCAGCGCAAGACGCGAAGGACACCCCGAGCACTCCGAACGGGGTGCCCGCCGGGGCTAGCAGTGGAACCGCGAGGTAGTTGTACGGGCCGGCCGTCGGTCGCGACAACATGAGTGGGAACCGTGCCGCCAGGTCCTCCATCCCACGAACCATCACAGGTGTCCGCGTCCTTACCGCCACCGTGAGCGGCGTCTCAAGCGACAAGTCGATCCTGCTCCATGACTGAACCACTTCAGGGTGGTACCCGACCGACCAGCGCACTGTCAGAGACGCCTGATCCACCGAGAGGAGCACGGCTGCCGTGGCCCCGCTCACGCTGACGAAGTCCGCCAACCACACCTCCACTGAACCCATGACAGGGAGCCCGGCCGCCCTGGAAGCTGGCCCAGGGACCATCACTCGGCGCTACTCGAGATCACCAGCCCATCGTGACAGGCCCACCAGGGTGATGTCACCAACAGATCCCTGGGGAACCTCAGAGGTCGAGACGGAGCGGGGGGCAAGGATGAGATGACGGCAACTGGGGGATGCGGCCCCGCCCGCAACTATCGGGCACCTGAGCCGCCCGTGACCTCAGCCGTCGGTGCCGCTGACCTGGAACCGGGACCAGCGCTGGGCCAGCGCCGGGCTACAGCAGCGCGGGGCGATCGTGGTGGAGTCGTCAGCCTCATCGTGATGGGGATGATGAGGCGGAGGCTCAAGCCTGCGGACGGGGATGACGACAACGGTCTGCGTGCAGGTGCAGACGAAGCCCGGGGTGGTCGCCGATGTTCGGTCGGTGATCGATGGTGGTGTCCGGTCGGTGTTCCAGCCGATCGTCGATCTGGATTCGGGTCGGGTGGTGGCCTACGAGGCGTTGGCCCGCGGGCCGGTAGGCAGTGACTGGGAACGTCCGGACCAGCTGTTCGCCGCGGCCCGGGCGCGGGGGGTGCTGGCCGGTTTGGATGAGGCGTGTCGGCGGGCCGCGTTCGCGGGGGCGATCGAGGTCGGGTTGCTGGCGCCGTTGACGTTGTTCGTCAATGTGGAGCCCGAGGTCTTGGACAGCGCCCCGCTGGATGACTTGCTTGCGCTGGCTGAGCGGTCTCCTCGTCAGCTGCGGGTCGTGGTGGAGATCACCGAGCGGGCCCTGGCGCAGCGCCCGGCCGAGCTGCTGCGCACGGTGGACCGGGTGCGGGAGCTGGGCTGGGGTGTGGCGCTGGACGACGTGGGTGCCGACGCGGCGTCGTTGGCGTTCATGCCTTTGCTGCGTCCCGACGTGGTCAAGTTGGACCTACGCCTGGTGCAGGACCGGCCGGGCCCGGCGGTCGCGCAGATCATGAACGCGGTCAACGCCTACGCGCAGACCTCAGGTGCCCGCCTGCTCGCTGAGGGCATCGAGGATGAACGCCACCTGAAGGTGGCTCGGGCTCTGGGGGCTCGGCTCGGTCAGGGCTGGATGTTCGGTCGCCCGCAGCCCGGAGCCAGCGATGCGTACGAGGTCGGCGAGCTGGCGCTGCCACCGGTCCTAGCGGTCCAGGACGCGAGGCAGTCGCCGTTCGCGCTGCTAAGGGCCGCTGACGAGCTGCGCCGTTCGCCGAAGTCGTTGCTGATCGAGCTCAGCAAGCAGCTGGAGCGGGAGGCGATGCGCCTCGGCGACACGTGCGTGGTGGCCGCGACGTTCCAGGAGGCCCGCCACTTCACCCCGGCCACCGCTGCCCGCTACCGCGACCTGGTTGCCCGGACCGGGTTCGTCTGCGCCCTGGGCGAGGGCCTGAGCGATGAGCCCGTGCCCGGGCTGCGGGGCGCGGCGCTGGCCGCTGACGACCCGATCCGCGGTGAATGGGACCTGGTGGTCCTGGCCCCGCACTTCAGCGCGGCCCTGCTCGCCCGCGACCTCGGCGACACCGGACCCGACGCTGAGCGGATGTTCGAGTTCGCCCTGACCTACGAACGAGACACCGTCGTGGGCGCCGCGCGGGCGCTGCTGTCCCGGGTCGCGCCGCGGGCGGCGCTGCCCGCCCTCCCGGCGCAGCCCGCTGTCCCGGCGCAGCCCGCTGTCCCGGCGCTGCCCGGCGTCCCACTGCCCGCCGTCCCGGCGCTGCCCGCTGTCCCGGCGCCGGCCGCGGCCGTGCCTGATCCGAGCGTGGCACCCCGGGTGCCGGCCAGGCTCGCGGCCCCGGTCAGGACCCCCGCGGCAGTCCCGCGGGCCACGCCCGCGGGTGAGGCGCTGCTGCACCGGGCTTTGGCCGCGACCACTAGCGGGGTCTGTATCGCCGACGTCCGTCGCCCCGACCAGCCGATCGTCTACACCAACCAGGCCTTCGAAGACCTGTCAGGCTTCCGGGCGGAGGAGGTCCTGGGGCGCAACTGCCGGTTCCTGCAGGGCACCGATACCGATCCGGGTGCGGTGGATGAGATCCGTGCCGCCATCGGCGAAGGCCGCGACTGGCGGGGCACGCTGCTGAACTACCGCGGTGAGGCAAGGACCCCGTGGTGGAACGAGATCTACCTCGCACCCGTCCTTGACGACTCGGGCCGTGTGCTGCAGTACATCGGGGTCCAGAACGACGTCACCGCGCGGGTGCAGGCCCAGCGGGCCCTGGAGCAGGAACGTGACCGGGCCCGCAGCTACCTGGCCCGGATCGAGGAGCTCGCCTACACCGACCCCCTGACGGGACTGGCCAACCGCCGACGGCTGGAAGAACGCATCGAGACGGCCCTGTGGGACGCCCGTGCGGCCGGGAACGCCCTCGCCCTGCTGTTCGTGGACCTCGACGGGTTCAAGGCCATCAACGACACCCTCGGGCACAGCGCAGGCGACGACCTGCTGGTCGTCGTGGCCCAACGACTGCGCACAGGTGTGCGTCGCAGCGACCTGCTGGCCCGCCTCGGCGGCGACGAGTTCCTCCTCGCCCTGCCCGGCCTGGACCCCGCCACAGCACACGACCACGCCCACCGTGTCGCCCAGAAGCTCGCCCAGGACCTCACCCGACCAGTGGTCCTGTCCGGACAGGAGGAGATCGTCGCAGCCAGCATCGGCCTCAGCGTCCACCCCCACGACGGCGGGGACTTTGCGGCCCTGCTGCACCACGCCGACCAGCGCATGTACGCCGCCAAGCACCACCACCGCGGCGGCGAGGACGGCGAGGGCGGCGAGGGCGGCGAGGGCGGCGAGGGCGGCGAGGGCGGCGAGGGCGCGTACCCCGCGAAACGGTGGCCCTTCGTCGATGGACAGACGTGAAGAGGCCGGGGTCTGCGGTCTCCCCTGCGGATCTTCGTACGGTCCGGGTTGCTCGTCAGGCGATCCACCACGCCTCGGGCGGTGTCGCGGCGTATGAGCTGTTGTTCCGGCAGCTGTCGCCGGACACCCTCATCGACGAGGCCGCGCATGAGGCCGCGACGGCTCAGGTCCTGCTGTCGGTGTTCGGTGACTTCGGGGTGGACGACCTTGCCGGTGAGCTCCCCCTGTTCGTGAACACCACCCGGGGCTTCCTGGTCGGTGACCTTCCGCTGCCGGGCGGCCCGGACCGGTTGGTGGTCGAGGTCCTGGAGCACGTGGTGTTGGACGCGCAGGTCCTCGACGGCCTCAGCGCCCTCATCGGTGCGGGTTACCGGGTCGCGGCGGACGACTGGGACGGCTGCTCCTCGCGTGATCCGCTGATCCGGGTGTGCGATGTCGTCAAGATCGATATGGCTGCTGTCGGGCGTGTCGCCCTGCCCCGGCTCGTCGCCCGGGCCCACGCCCTCCGGCCGGGGATCACGATCTGCGTGGAACGGGTTGAGGACGCCGAGGACGTGGCCCTGGCGGTGGCGGCTGGCGCGGATCTGCTGCAGGGCTATGCCCTGCACCGGCCGCAGACCCGGACGACCCGTACCTAGACGTCCTCCGACCTGACGTGTCTTCGCCTGCTGGGTGCTCTGGCCAGCCAGGCCGACACCAACGAGCTGGTCCGGCTGGTGAGTGCCGACCCGGGGCTGGCGCTTCGGGTCCTGCGGATGGCGGCCAGTCCCGCCGGGGTCGGGCACCCGGTGCGCTCGGTGCAGCAGGCAGTGACGCTGCTGGGGCCACGCAAGCTCGGGGCCTGGGTGGTGCTGGTCCTGCTGGGCGGAGGGTCGCACACGGCCACGGGCGACGTCATCATCCTGCTCGCGCGAGCGGAGGCCTGCGCGCTGCTGGTCCCTAAACAGCGAGACACCGCCTACACCGCCGGGCTGCTGTCCGCGGTCACCGACGTGCTGGGTGGCGACCCGGCCCAAGTGGTCCGTGACAGTGGTGCCGGCTCGGCGGTGGCCCAAGCCGTGCTGCACGGCCAAGGGGCCGTAGGGGCGGCGCTGCGCGCGGTCCTGGCCCACGAGACCAACGACCTCACCGGGATGCGCAGCACCCACCACGAGCCGTATGAGGTGTCCCGCGCGTGCTTGCGGGCACTCAGCGACGCCATGGGCATCGCGGCGGCCATGAACGCAAAGGACGGCTGAGTGCCCGTCGTCGTGCTGTCGGCCCGCGCCACCAGCGACGACATGATCGAGGCGCTGGACGCCGGGGCCGACGACTACGTCACCAAGCCGTTCGACATGGGGGAGCTGCTGGCCCGGCTCCGGGCGGCCACCCGCCGCCCCCGGTCCGGCCCCGAGACCGAGGCCGTGATCCGGACCGACGCGTTCACCCTCGACCTGGCCCTGCGCACGCTGACCCGTGACGGGGACCAGGTCCGGCTGACCCCGACGGAGTGGCACCTGGTGGAGATCCTGGCCCGCGCCGGCGGGCGGGTGGTGTCCCAGCGGGCGCTGCTGGACGAGCTGCGCGGGCCGGGGGTGCCGTCGCAGAGCCACTACCTGCGCGTCTACGTCGCCCAGCTGCGCCGCAAGCTCGAGCCCGACCCGTCGGCGCCGCGGTACGTGCTGACCGAACCGGGGGTCGGCTACCGGCTCGTGGTCTGAGTCCGGCGGACGGCCGTCGGACTCGGGGGCTCAGCCGACGGGGGCCTGGGCCGCGCTCCAGCGGTCGTGGGCGGCGCTGACGTCCAGCACGATTCGGACCCACAGGACGAACGCCACGGCCAGGGCCACGGCGCCGACGGCCTCGATGGTCGGCAGCGACCGGACCAGCTCCGGGTCGACGAGACCGGCCGGGCCGCCCAGCACCTGGCCCGCGGCGTTCTGCAGCAGCAGCGAGACCAGGAACGCCGCCCACCAGCCGCCGTAGCCCAGGGGCCGGGGCGTGCTCGCCCGGCCGGCGTCGGAGACCACCTGGTAGGGGAACCACAGGCTGACCACGGGCACCACCCAGCCGAGCCACGCCCACACGACCCCGCGCCGCTGGCCCGTGCGCGCGACCTGGTCGACGTTGCGCCGCACGGCGGTCAGCCAGAAGCCCGGTGAGCACGAGCGCGGTGACCTGGGCGAGCAGCGCCAGTGCGGTGACCAGGTCGTAGGCGACGTAGGGCTGGGGCAGGCCGGCGGCCGCCGCGGCCGAGAAGGCGTCGGCGGCGGGCCGGGCGAGGAACGCCCCCAGGACGGCGAGCAGCAGCCAGACCGCCCCGACCCCGACGACGGCGTAGCCGAGCGCGTGCACCGGCCGGAACCGGGGCGTCACCGGCCAACCCGGTGCGTAGGCCGTGGGTGCGTACCCGGCAGGCGCGGTGCCGGCCGCGGGCGCGTACCCCGTGGGGCCCGCGTACCCGGTGGGGCCCGCGTACCCGGTCGGGCTGCCGGTCGGGGTGGCGTACGGGTCCGGGGCCGGTGGCTGGGGCCACCCGCTCGACGCGGGCGCCACCGCCTGCTGGGGCGGCACGTGCTCCGGTCGTCCGGGCGGGGTCCACTGCTGGTCGCTCACAGCAGGACGGTGACGCAACCAGGACTTCTCGGGTGCCCGATCGCCGCTGCGGCCACCCGACCGGCCCAGCCGCGGCATCTCCCGGTAGCCCACCGGGGGACCAGGAACACCTCCTGCCCCGCCCGGCGTTGGCACGGGCAGACGCAGCCAGACCCCACCACCGCCAGGAGGCCCGCCATGAGCACCGTCGCCCTCACCGAGGAGACGTTCCTGCCCACCGTCCGCGACGAGGACATCGTCCTGGTCGACTTCTGGGCCGCCTGGTGCGGCCCGTGCCGGCAGTTCGCGCCGGTCTACGACGCCGCGGCCGAGAAGCACCCGGACCTCGTGTTCGGCAAGGTCGACACCGAGGCCGAGCAGAACCTGGCCGCGCAGGCCGGCATCACGTCCATCCCCACGCTGATGGCCTTCCGCGAGGGCGTCATGGTCTTCGCCCAGCCGGGGGCGCTGCCGGGCACCGCGCTGGAGCAGGTCATCCAGTCCGTGCGCGACCTGGACATGGCCGCGGTGCACGCCTCGGTCGCCGAGCAGCGCGCGGCGGCCGCCGGCCCTCAGACCGACCAGCAGGGCTGACGGGCCGGCCCCGCCTCAGGTGCTGATGTCGGGGTACGGCATCGAGTAGTGCGCCAGCCGCTGCGCGTACTCCAGCTGGAACCCCAGCGGCTCGGCGTGGTCCCGCTCGAACATGGCGATGAACAGCGTCAGGGTGAGGAACGGGTGGGCCCCGAGCCCGAACAGCGCGGGGTAGTCGTGCGTGGCCAGCGCCTGCCGCTCGGCGTCGGTGAACGCCAGCCAGGTCGAG
The DNA here is from genome assembly GCF_042466345.1 of Jannaschia sp. R86511. Classification (NCBI taxonomy): domain Bacteria; kingdom Pseudomonadati; phylum Pseudomonadota; class Alphaproteobacteria; order Rhodobacterales; family Roseobacteraceae; genus Jannaschia; species Jannaschia sp. R86511. The sequence continues at coordinate 3,809,774 of NZ_JAXHCD010000001.1, read as the reverse complement.
CGCTCGTCACCGTGGCAGGCGAGGATCCGGTTGGCCTCCTCGGCCTCCCACCACGCCACCGTCCCGACCGGGTCCTCGCGGTAGCGCTCCACCAGCTCGGGGTCGCGGTCGACGGTGAACAGGAACTTGTCGATCAGGTACACGCTCACGCGGGGGCTCCCTTCGGGTACCAGGTGAAGTAGGCCTCCCGGGTGTGGAACAGGTCCAGGGAGTCCACGTGCGCGGCCTGCTCGCCCTCGCCCGCGACGCCCATCATGAGCATGAAGTCCATGAACCCGTGGGTGGCGTTGCCGGGCAGGTGCAGGCTGTCCAGGGTGACCTCGGCCAAGGTCTTCTCGATGTCGCCGGTGGCGATCCACTCGATGGCGCGCAGGTCGAACTCCGGGTCCGGGCCGTGCGGGCCGAACTGGCGCGGGCCGCCCAGCTCGAGGCTCAGGTGGCCCGTGCCGATGACGGCGACGCGCTTGTCGCTGGGCCACGACTCGACCATCTGCCGGATGGCCTGCCCGAGCTGGACGAACCGCTTGGGCTGCGGCAGGGGCGGGGCGAAGATGTTGGTGTAGACCGGCACGATCGGCAGGTCGTTCTGCGGCCGCAGGGTGATGATCGGGCAGGTCACCGAGTGGTCGATCCGCAGCTCGTTGCTGAACGCCAGGTCGAAGCCCGCGTCCAGGCCGTTGCGCAGCAGGTGCCCGGACAGGTCGCGGTCGCCCTTCATGTGCATCCGGGGCAGGCCGAACTCGCGCTCCTCGTTGTACCAGTTGGCGTCGTAGGCCTCGGCGTGGCCGACCAGGAACTGCGGCATGTTGTCCAGCCACAGCTGGTGGAAGTGGTCGCTGCCGACCATCACCAGCACGTCGGGGCGGGCCGCGGTCAGGGTCGCGCGGAACCGCTCGACCTTGGCCACCCACTCGTCGGCGAAGGGCGGCCGGTCCTCACCGGTGGCGGTGCTGGCGCGGTGGTAGAACGGGTGGTGGGTCGAGGCGATGACGGCCACGAGCTCGGCCACGGCGACTCCTTCGTCGGACTGCGGTCGGTGCGGGGGATCGGTCGGGCGGGGGCTCAGGGGCCTTCTGTGCCGGGCTGCGGGCTCGGGACGTAGACCGCGTTGCGGTCCACGGACAGGTAGACGTCCATGCCGATCGGGTCGCGGTGCTCCTCGGCGAGCTGGCCGAGCAGACCGGCGGCGCGGGCGAGCAGCGCCACCCCGCGCAGCATGGGCAGCGGGACGCCCAGGTCCGCAAGCGTCGCCCCGCAGACGCCGGCGCCGTTGAGCGGCAGGGTGCGGCCGAGCACCTCGGGTGCCACCCGGCCGATGGCGCGGAACAGCCGCAGGTGCGGCCCCAGGGTGCCGTGGTCGGTGGCGATCTCGATCAGGCGCGGGGTGCGGGGGTCGCCCTCCTTGTGGACCGGGTGGCCCAGGCCGGGCACGAACCGCTTGGCCGCGCGGGTCTCGGTGACGCAGCGGCGGGCCAGGTCGTCCCAGCCGGCCTCGTCGTCGTCGGCGGGGACGCCGTCGCCCTCGCGGGCGGTGTGCAGCGCCGCGGCCAGGTACTCGCCGGTGTCCTCGGTGACGCCCAGGAACCGCGACCCGCCGCCCAGCAGGCCTGCGGCCATCGCGCCCTGCAGCGAGTCCGGCGCCGACAGGTAGGTGAGCCGGGCCGCGATGGCGGTGGGGGTGAAGCCGTGGTCGGCCAGCGCCACCAGCACCGACTCGAACACCGCGACCTCGCCGGGCGACGGCCGGGCGCCGGCGACCATCCACAGCGCGAGCTCGCCGAAGCCGACGTGGCCCATCAGGTCGCCGGCCAGGTCGTGGCCCAGCAGCGAGATGCTGCGGGTGTCGGAGGTCCCGAGCGAGGTCCGGTACCGGGGGGCGTCCGGGCTGGTCTCGTCGCTCATCCTCGTCCTCCGGGCAGGGGTGCGTCGTCGGGTCCGGCGAGCCACGCGCGCAGCGCGGCGCCGTGCTCGTCCAGGGCGGGCGGGGGCAGGTCGTAGCCGGCCGGGGTGGCCGAGAACCGGACCGGGTTGCGGACGGTCGGCACGGCGCGCTCGCCCTCGCCGACGGTGACCACGGGCTCCAGGCCGAGCTCGTCGGCCAGGGCCACGCCCTCGTCGACGGTGTTGATGGGCGCGCACGGCACCCCGGCGTCCAGCAGGGTGCGGAACCACTCGTCGCGGGTGCGCGTCATCAGCCGGTCCACCAGCAGCGGGCGCAGCGCCTCGCGGTTGGCCGTGCGGTCCTGGTTGTGGGCGAAGCGGGGGTCCTCGAGCAGCTCGGGCAGGCCCAGCACCTGCACCAGCTTGGCGAACTGGCCGTCGTTGCCGGCGATGACGATGAGCTCGCCGTCGGCGACCGGCAGCGGCTCGTAGGGGAACAGGCTCGGGTGGGCGTTGCCCATCCGGAACGGCACCGTGCCGCCGGCGACCCAGGCGCTGGTGTGGTTGACCAGGCCGGACAGCGCCGTGGACAGCAGGTTGACCTCGACGTGCTGGCCGACTCCGCTGGTGGCGCGGTGGGTGAGCGCGGCCAGGATGCCGATGGTGGCCTGCATGCCCGACATCACGTCGAAGACGCTGATCCCGGCCCGGTAGGGGGAGCCGTCGGGGTCACCGGTGAGGCTCATCAGGCCGGACATCGCCTGCACCATCAGGTCGTAGCCGGGCAGCGCCGCGCCGGCCCCGGCGCCGAAGCCGGTGATCGAGGCGTAGACCACCCTCGGGTTGCGGGCACTGACCGAGGCGTGGTCCAGGCCGTACTTGGCCAGCCCGCCGGGCTTGAAGTTCTCGATGACCACGTCGGCGCGGTCGGCGAGCTCCTGCGCCAGGGCCAGGTCGTCGGGGTCCTTGAGGTCCAGGCCGATCGAGCGTTTGCCCCGGTTGACGGCCAGGTAGTAGGTCGACACCTCGTCGCGCACGGGCGGCATCCAGGTGCGGGTGTCGTCGCCGCCGCGGCCCTCGACCTTGACCACCTGAGCACCCATGTCCGACAGCAGCATGGAGGAGTACGGCCCGGCCAGGATGCGCGAGAAGTCGGCGACCAGCAAGCCGTCCAACGGTCCGCGAGCCGGTTCGCCGGCCTCGGGCCCAGGCGTCGACCCGTCAGGTCCGGTGCTCATCACTGACTCCTTCGTCCGCTGAGCGGACACCTGTCCGCGGGGCCAGCATGCGAGCCGCCGTGGCGGGTGTCAAGCACGGCGGGGTGCGGCGCGGTCCGGGGCGCGGGGCGCGGTCAGGCCGTGACGCGGGGCAGCGCGTCAAGGCGGGCGAAGTCCGCGCTGACGTCGGCGGCGGTGCGCAGCAGCAGGGGCAGGTGGTGCCCGGTCAGCGTGTCCAGCGTGGTCTCGGCCGCGTGCACGGTGACGTTGACGGCCGCGACCACCCGGCCGTCGCCGTCGCGCAGCGGGGCGGCGACCGAGCGGATGCCCGGGGCCAGCTGCTCGTCGGTCAGGGCCCAGCCCTGGGCGCGGACCTCCCGCAGCACCGCGGTCAGCTCGTCGGGGCCGGGCTGCCAGTACGCCGTGACGCCGCTGCGGCTGGGCTGGGCCAGCACGGCGGCGAGCTCGTCCGGCTCCAGGCCCGCCAGCAGCACCTTGCCCATCGAGGTCTGCGGGGCGGGGAAGCGGGTCCCGATCGACACCTGCAGGGCGATGATCTTGGGGACGGCCACCCGGGCGACGTAGACGATGTCCGAGCCGTCGAGCTGGGCCACCGAGCTGGACTCGCCGGTGCGGGCGACCAGGTCCTCCAGGTGGGGCCGCGCGACGTCCCACAGCCCCAGGCTCTGCACGTACCGCAGGCCCAGGTCGAGCACCCGGGGGGTCAGCGACCAGGTGCCGTCCTGGCTGCGTGCGTGCCCGAGCGCCTCCAGCGTGAGCAGGATCCGGCGGGCGGTCGGGCGGGCCAGACCGGTGGCGGTGGCCACCTCGCTGAGCGACATCCGGGGCCGGCCGGGCTCGAACGCGGCGATGACGTCGAGGCCGCGGGCGACGGCCTCGACGAAGTTGGGGTCGTCGTCGCGGCGGGGCATGGGGCACACCTTGACACGGAGCGCACCCCCGGAGACAGTGGCATCACCCAATGCCCGCTCTGCGGACGGACGTCCGTTCCTGCTCGTCAGGGACGGGTGGCCGCAGGGCCGCACCGGACGAAGGAGTCCCGATGAGCCAGCCCGCCACCCCCGGCCTCGACCTCGCCCCCGGACGGCCCGTCGTCCTGCGCGGCGGCACCGTCCTGACCATGGACGACGCCCGCACGGTGCTGACCGACGCCGACGTGCTGGTCGTCGACGACAGCATCGCCGCCGTCGGACCCGCCCTGGACGTGCCCGAGGGCACGTTCGAGGTCGACGCGACCGGCGGCATCGTCATGCCCGGCATGGTCGACACGCACCGCCACATGTGGCAGACCGCCATGCGCGGCTACGGCGCCGACTGGACCCTGACCCAGTACTTCGTCTGGTACTACCTGGAGCACGGCCGGTCGTTCCGGCCGCAGGACGTGGCGGCGGGCAACCTGCTGTCGGCCGTGGAGTCGCTGGACGCCGGCGTCACCACCACCGTGGACTGGTCGCACGGCCTGCAGAGCGTGGCGCACGCCGAGGCCGCGGTCGACGCCCTGCGCTCGGTGCCGGGCCGGTTCGTGCTGGCCTACGGCAACATCCAGGCCGGGCCGTGGGAGTGGTCGGACTCCGCGGACTTCCGCGCCTTCGTCGAGCGGTTCCCGCGCAGCGACATGCTCGGGCTGCAGATGGCCTTCGACGTCACCGGCGACCCGGCGTTCCCCGAGCGCCGCGCCTTCGAGGTGGCCCGCGAGCTCGACCTGGCCGTCACCACGCACGCCGGGGTGTGGGGCGCCACCAACGACGACGGCATCCGGCTGATGCACGACAACGGCTTCATGGAGGAGCGGACCACCTACGTCCACGCCGCCACGCTCGACCACGACAGCTACCACCGGATCGCCGCCACGGGCGGGTCGGTGTCGGTGGCGACCGAGTCCGAGCAGAGCTGCGGGCAGGGCTACCCCCCCACCTGGGCCCTGCGCAGCCACGGCATCCCGGTGTCGATCTCCATGGACACCAGCGTGTGGATGAGCGGTGACCTGTTCAGCGCCATGCGCAGCACGGTCGGCGCCGACCGCTCCCGGGAGCACATGGAGGCCCACAAGCTCGGCGACACCGTCACCCACTGCCACCTGCGCGCGGACGAGGTGGTCGGTTGGGCCACCCGCGGCGGCGCCCAGGGCCTGGGCATGGACTCGCTGATCGGAAGCCTCGAGGTCGGCAAGAAGGCCGACGTGGTGCTGATCAAGAACGACGCCTCACCCGTGATGTTCCCCGTGCTCAACCCCTACGGCCACGTCGCGATGCAGGCGCAGCGCGGCGACGTGCACACCGTCCTCGTCGACGGTCGGGTGGTCAAGCACGAGCACCGGCTGGTGGGCGTCGACCTGGCCGGGGCGCGCGCCGCCGTGGCCGACACCATCGAGCACCTGCGCGCCGAGATGGGCGAGGAGGCCTGGCTCAAGGGCATGAACCCCGACGTGCCCGAGACCAAGGTGCTGGACAACCCCTACACCTACACCGAGTACCGCAGCGCGGCCACGCACTCCCAGGGCTGAGCGCACCCCCGAGCCCTCCCGCCCCCGGTCTCCCGCCGCGCCGCTGGTCCTGAACCGCGGCGCGGCGGGTCAGGGCAGGCGCCAGACCCCGTAGGTGCCGGTGTCGTCGGTGCCCAGCAGCTCCGGTGCCGTGCCGTCCCGGCCGGTGGGCGGCGTGGCCGTCGGCGCGACGACCAGGTCGCCGGGACCCGCGGCAGCGGCGACGTCCTCGGCCTCGACGACGGTGGTGCGACGGTCGGCCAGCCACCACTGCAGCGCGTTGCCGGACAGCAGCAGCGGCCGGTCGACGACCAGCAGCACGTCGGACTGCGGGGACTGCTCGACCAGCTCGCGCACCCCGAACAGGCTGCGGATCCAGGCGTCGCGCGGCTCGATGTTGCGTCGTTCGGCGACCAGGGCCAGGCCCAGCAGCAGCGCGCCGGTGACGACCAGGGCCACGACCCGCCGCCGCGCCCCCGGTCGGCTGCTCAGCACGGCTGCGGCCAGCAGGCCCAGGACGAGGACCGCGGTGAGGCTCGCCTGCCACCACGGCACCGAGAACCCGGCCTCGTCCCGCCACGCCCAGGCCTCCAGGCCCGGCACGTTCAGCTGGACGAACCCGGCCACGCGGTCGGCGTTGCGGGCCAGGGCGACGGCCGCGGCGCCGGCCAGCGTCAGCAGACCGAGCGCGGTCAGGCCCAGCAGCCGGGCCGGACGGGCGGCCCCGAGCACAGCCGCGGCGCCCACCAGCGCGACCACGAACCACAGCGGGTCGCCGTAGCGGCCGTAGACCAGCTGGTCGACCCGCCCACCCTCGTCCAGCCGACCGGACAGGTACGCCGCGCCCACGCCGACCTGCAGCACCACGGCCACGGCCAGCCAGGTCCACGGACCGAGCCGGCGGTCCCGCCAGTCGTCGACCACACCGGCCGCGGCCACCGACCAGCCGAGCAGGGCCAGGCCCAGCCAGGCCACCGCGGCGTACCAGGCGTGCCCCACGGCCAGGGCCAGCGCGTCTCCCACCTGGAGACCGGCCACCTGCTCGGCCGCGACGGCCGTCCGGGCCACGTCGCCGTACAGCGCCGCCTCGACCCGGCCGTTCAGCCACCAGCCGGCGCCCGCGCCCAGCAGCCCCGTCGTCAGCGCGAGGGCGCCCGCGGGGGAGCGACGGGCCAGGGACCACGACGCCAGCGACGCGGCGGCGAGCAGCGTGAGCGGCAGCATCCGGGCGTGGGTGGTCGGCAGCCACGCCAGCACCAGGGCCAGCAGCGCCAGCACGGGCAGGTCGGACCGGCGGGGGGACGCGGCTGCACCGGGCCCGACGTCCCACAGCCGCAGCAGCAGCCACAGCAGCGTGGTCAGCTGCAGGGTCAGCAGGGTCTCGGGCAGGGCGTAGCCGGTGTAGCCGAGCCGACCGGCGCCCATGGCGACCACGACGGCGGCCAGCACGGCCGCCGGGGTCCCGAGCCCGGTGCGCCGGGCCACGGCCGTGGCCGGCAGCACGAGCAGGGCCGCGAGCAGCACGTTCAGCGCCACCGACAGCCCGTAGACCGTCGGCGGGTGGTCGCTGAGCCACCACAGCGGGGCGGTCAGCAGGCCCCAGCCCACGGCGTAGCCGCCGGCGTAGTCCGGCGTCAGCAGGCCGGCCCCGTCACCGGTGGCGAACAGCCGGGCGGCGGCCAGGTAGCCGATCTCGTCCTTGGTCTGCACGGGGGCGACCGCGTCCAGCGACACCCGGGCGTGGACGAGGCCCACGACCAGCACGCCCACCAGCACGGCCAGCCGGTCACGGAGCCGGGTGGCGGGCCGGGTCCTCGACGGCGGGCGGGCCAGCGTCCCCGGTGCCGGTCCAACCCCCACCCCCCGATGGTCGCAGACACCGGGTAGCGCCCCCGACCCCGTGGCCCCATGATCACGCCATGGCGGAGGGTGACGACAACCGGGCGATGCGCGTGCTGCGGGTCGCGGAGGACGGCGTCTACTACGCGATGGCCGTGGTGCTGCTGGCCGCCGCGCTGGTCGTCCTGGTCTACGCGGGCGAGAGCTTCGTCCGGGTCCTGGACGAGACCGAGACCGCCATGCTCGAGGTGCTGGACGGCCTGCTGCTGGTGTTCATCTTCGTCGAGCTGCTGTACGCGGTCCGGGTCACGCTCGCGCGCCACGAGATCGCGGCCGAGCCGTTCCTGCTGATCGGCATCATCGCCTCGATCAAGGAGATCGTCGTGGTCTCGGTCGAGGCGGCCGGGGCCATCGGCGACGGGGCCCTGTTCGACGACCGGGTGGTGCTGATCGGGGTGCTCGGCGGGGTCGTGCTCGCCCTGACGCTGGCCATCCTCATGCTGCGCCGGTCCCAGACCTACCCCAGCGAGAAGGCCGACGACCCCGAGGACGCCGACGACCCCGCAGGCACCGGAGGCTCCGCGGCGGGGGAGGGCGACGCTCAGGGGGAGGACGACGCTCAGGGGGAGGACGACGCTCAGCGGGAGGACGACGCTCAGCTGGCCAGGGCGTCCGCCAGGTAGGCCTGCGCGTCGGTCGGGCCCAGGGCGCCCCGGCCGGGCGCGGCGAAGGTCTCCACCAGCCCCCGGGCCACGACGGAGCGGTAGGCCGGTGACGGTGCCCGCGTGGCCAGCGTCCCGGCGTCCGGGTGGGTGAAGGTGAGCAGCGGCTCCCCGTCCAGCGAGCCCGGGCTCAGCAGCCTCCGGTACCAGCCGTCGCCCACGTCCGCCGTCCCGGTGCGCAGGACCTGTACCGGCCACGGGGCGCCCCGGCGGTCGGTGCCGCCGTTCTCCAGGTGCACGACCTCGAGGAACTGCTCCCGGCGGACCCGCCAGGCCCGGGCCAGCACGCCGGGACCCGGGCCGGTCGGGTCCCAGAAGGCGACCCCGCCGCCGCCCCAGGACGGCGCGTCCAGCGCCAGGCGCAGCACCCCGGGCAGCAGGACCGCCCGTTCGCCCGTCGCGCGGGAGGTGCCGGTCCCGCCCGGGTACTCGCGGTCAAGCCCGGGGACCCGCCCGCCCAGCAGGTACACCTCGAACCGCTCGCGCAGCAGGTTCGAGCCGTACGACACGTACCAGACGTGCGCGGGGTGTCCGGGGTGCGCGGGGTCGCCGGGGTGCTCAGGGTGCGCATGGTCGGTGGTGGCCCGGGAGGGGGCCACGGTCACCACGTCCGGTGCGGCGGCGACCCGCTGCAGGACCGTCGCGGCCGTCGGCTCCACCACGCCGGCTCAGCCGTGCCGGCCGTGCAGCACGGCGAGCGTCTCCTCGTGCAGCGCGCCGTTGGTGGCCACGGCGTCGGCGCCCCACGGGCCGGCCGTGCCGTCCAGGGCCGTGAACCGGCCTCCGGCCTCGGTGACGATCGGCACCAGCGCGGCCATGTCGTGCAGCGCCAGCTCCGGCTCGCAGGCCAGGTCCACGGCGCCCTCGGCCAGCATCATGTACGACCAGAAGTCGCCGTAGGCGCGGGTGCGCCAGCAGCGCCGGGTCAGGTCCAGGAAGCCCGGCAGCAGGCCGCGCTCCTCCCACCCGGACAGCGAGGAGTAGGACAGCGACGCGTCCGACAGGTGGTCCACGGCCGAGACCCGCAGCTGGCGGGCGGCGGACAGGCTGCGCCCGCTGAACGCGCCGGTCCCGGCCGCGGCCCACCAGCGTCGGCCCAGCGCCGGGGCGGACACGACGCCGACGACCGGGGTGCGGTCGTCCACGAGCGCGATCAGCGTCGCCCAGACCGGCACCCCCCGGACGAAGTTCTTGGTGCCGTCGATCGGGTCGACCACCCACTGCCGCCGGCCGTGGCCGGTGGGCTCCATCTCCTCGCCGACGACCATGTCGCGGGGCCGGGTGCGCTGCAGCATCGACCGGACGGCCCGCTCGGCGTCGGTGTCGGCCTCGGTGACCGGCGTCAGGTCCGGCTTGGTCCGCACCTGCAGGTCGGCGTCGCCGAAGCGCTGCATGGTGAGCGCGTCCACCTGGTCGGCGATGGACAGGGCCAGGCGGAGGTCGTCGTCCCAGGTGTCCGTCATGGGGCGAGGGTAGGGCGCTCGACCCGGCCCGGGACGGGGGCGCGGCCTACCCTGGGACGGTGAGCGACCCCCGCACGGCCGGCTCGGCCGACCGGACCAGCCCGGACCTGCAGCCCGCGCGGTGGGCCTCCCGGCTCGGCGACGCCGAGCGCGAGCAGGTGCTGCGGGTGTTCCTGGACGCCGACGGCCGGCTGGTGCGGATCCCGGCCAAGCACACCAAGCGCCTCGTCGTGCTCGACCTGCTGGCCCAGGAGTTCGTGCCGGGGGAGCGCTACGCCGAGACCGAGGTCAACAACCGGCTGAGGGCGTTCCACGACGACGTGGCCGCGCTGCGGCGCTACCTGGTGGAGAACCTGTTCCTGGCCCGGGAGGCCGGCGTGTACTGGCGCACGGGCGGCAGCGTGGCCCTGGAGGACTGAGCGGGCGCGACCGACCGGGTCCCGGCGACCACCCGCCGTTGAGTCGTTCAGTCGTTCAGTCGCTCAGTCGCCGCGCTCCCGCTCGCGCTCGGCGGGTTCGAGCTCGCCCCGCACGGCCCGCAGCAGCCGACGGAAGCTGTCGAGGCGCTCCTGGGAGGCGTGCCCGGCCTCGACCCACGCCTGCAACCCGCACTCGGCCTCGTCGTGGGTGCAGCCGCGCGGGCAGTCCTCGGTGCCCCCGGCCAGGTCGGAGAAGCCGCCGAGCAGCGTCTCGGCCTCGACGTGGGCCAGACCGAAGGACCGGATGCCCGGGGTGTCGATCACCCAGCCGCCGGCGGCCAGCGGCAGCAGCACCGAGGCCGTCGACGTGTGCCGGCCCTTGCCGGTGGTGCCCGACACGTGGCTCGTGGCCCGCCGCGCGCCCGGGGACAGCTCGTTGACCAGCGTGGACTTGCCCACCCCGGACGGGCCGATGATCGCGGTGACCCGGCCGGCCAGGGCGTCGCGCACCGCGGCCAGGCCCTGCCAGCCGCGGGAGGTGACCGACACCGACGTCAGACCCAGGTCCGTGTACGCGGCGAGCAGGCCGGACGGGTCGGCCAGGTCGGTCTTGGTGACGACCAGCAGCGGGTCGATGCCGGCGTCCCAGGCCGCGACCAGGGCCCGGTCGACCAGCCGGGGGTTGGGCTCGGGGTCGGCCGCGGCCACGACCAGGCACACCTGGTCGGCGTTGGCCACGACGACCCGCTCCACCGGGTCGGTGTCGTCGGCGCTGCGTCGCAGCACCGAGGAGCGCTCGTCGATCCGCACCAGCCGGGCCAGGGAGTCCGTGGTGCCGGACACGTCGCCCACCAGGCCGACCCGGTCCCCGACGGCGATGCTCTTGGGCCGGATCTCGCGCGCCCGGACCGCGCTGATCACCACGGCGTCGTCCGCGGCGGGCTCGCCGTTGGCGGGGGCGGGCACCAGGCAGGTGTAGCGGCCCCGGTCGATGGTGGTCACCCAGCCCAGGACGGCGTCGGTGTGGCTCGGCCGGTCCTTGGTCCGCGGCCGGGTGCCGCGCCGCGGCGGCCGGGCGCGGGCGTCGGACTCGTCCCAGGAGGCGGTGCTGCGACGTCGGACCACGGTCAGTCGGCGCTGCGGTCCGGGCCGGCCGCGTGGTCCGGGCCTGCGGCGTGGTCCGGGCCTGCGGCGTGGTCCGGGCCTGCGGCGTGGTCCGGGCCTGCGGCGTGGTCCGGGCCTGCGACGGCGCCTCCGGCGTCCGGGCCCAGCATCGCCGACCACATGCCCGGGAAGTCCGGCAGCGTCTTGGCCGTCGTGCCGATGTCCTCGACCACGACCCCGGGCACCCGCAGGCCGACGACGGCACCGGTGGTGGCCATCCGGTGGTCGGCGTAGCTGTGCCAGCGCCCGCCGTGCAGCGGTCGCGGCGTGATGCGCAGGCCGTCGGGCAGCACCTCGACCTCGCCGCCCAGGCCGCGCACCTCGGCGGCCAGCGCCTCCAGCCGGTCGGTCTCGTGCCCGCGCAGGTGCCCGATGCCGCGCAGCCGGCTCGGCGAGGTGGCCAGCACGGCCAGCCCCACGACGGTGGGCGCGATCTCGCCCGCGTCGGACAGGTCCAGGTCGACGCCGTAGACGTCGCCCTCGTGGGTGACGGTCAGCCCGTCGTGGTCGAGTCGGACGTCGGCGCCCATGGCGTCCAGGATGTCGCGCAGGGTGTCACCGGCCTGCGTGGTCTGCTGCGGCCAGCCGGGCACGCGGACCTGCCCGCCGGTGGCCAGTGCCGCGGCCAGGAACGGGCCGGCGTTGGACAGGTCGGGCTCGACGTCGACGTCCAGACCGCCGACGGGACCGGGCTCGATCCGCCAGACCAGGTCCGTGGAGTCGTCGACCACGACCCCGACGTCGCGCAGGTTCTCCACCGTCATGGCGATGTGCGGGCGCGACGGCACGGTGGCGCCGACGTGGCGCACGGTCAGCCCGTCCCGCATCCGGGCCCCGGCCAGCAGCAGCCCGGACAGGAACTGGCTGGACTCGCCCGCGTCGAGGGTGACCTCGCCGCCGCGGGGCAGCCGCGAGGCGTGCACGGTGGCGGGGAACGAGCCGGCGGTGTCGGTGACGTGGGCGCCGGCGTCACGCAGCGCCTGCAGCAACGGGGCCACGGGACGCTCGTGCAGGCGCGGGTCGCCCGACAGCCGCGCCGAGCGCCCGCTGACGGCCACCACCGCCGGCAGGAACCGCATGACGGTCCCGGCCAGGCCGCAGTCGACCTCGACGGGCTCCTGCGGGTCGGGGTCGGTGTCGGGGTCCGGTCGGGGGATAGGGGTGACGAGCCAGTCCGGCACCTCGCCCGCGGCCCCCGGGCCGTCCTCGACCCGGGCACCGAGCCGGCGCAGGGCCTCGGCCATGAGCAGCGTGTCGCGCGAGCGCAGCGGCGCGCGCAGCCGCGACGGCTCGTCGGCCAGCGCGGCCAGCACCAGGTAGCGGTTGGTCAAGGACTTGGAGCCGGGCAGGCGGACGGTGGCGTGGACCGGGGCGGCCGGGGTGGGCGCGGCCCAGCCGTCAGCGGTGCCGTCCGCGAGGTCGTCGACGGGGGTGCTCATGCGGCTGCGACGGTCGTTCAGTCCTCGCCGCGCTTGCGCTCCAGGCGCGCCTGCGCCTTCTCCGCCCGGGCCTGCTCCTTGAGCGCGTGGGCCTCCGCCTTGGCGGCGTCCTTGGCGTCGCGGCGGGCCTGCTTGCGGAGCTTCTTGCTGGAACGCTCCCGCTCCTCCGCCGCGTGCTCGGCCTCGACGGCCTTGCGGGCCTTGCGGGCCGCGCGCTCCTGGGCGTAGGGCGTGTCCACGGTCAGCAGCAGGCCCGCGAGCAGGCCCAGGTTCTTGGTGAACTGGACGCGCTGCGCGCCGCGCTCCTCCTTGGGGTACTCCCAGAAGGCGTGACCGGCCAGCGTGGTGGGCACCAGCGAGCCGGCCAGGGCCAGGGCTGACAGGCGCGGGGCGAGGCCGGTGGCCAGGCCCAGGCCGCCGCCCACCATGACGCCGGCGTTGACGCGGGCGGCCAGCAGCGGGTCGTCGGGGGTGCCGAAGCGCTCGGCCGCGGCGTGCACCATGCCGGCGGCGAGCTCCGCACGCGGCTGGGGGTTGCGCAGGGCGTCGATCCCCGAGTTGACGAACACGGCGGCGAGAAGAGGGCGTGCGATCCGTCGGAACATGCGTCCATCCTGCCCGTCGTCGACCCGGGGCGCGACGTCTCGCCCACGGACCGGCTCGCGACGGGGCGCCGGTCGGTGCTCGGTGCCACGCTGGGCCCATGTGCGGGCGGTACGCGGCGAGCAGGAGACCCGAGGACCTCGTCGAGGAGGTGGAGGCCTCCGGCCTGCCGGTCTCGGCCCCGTCGGAGGCGGACCGGGAGGCGTTGGCCCCCCGCTGGAACGTGGCCCCGACCCAGCCGGTGGCCGCCGTCATGGCGCCACGCCCCGACGACGGCAGCGGGTCGGGCGGCGGCTCCGGCAGCGGGTCGGGCAGCGGCTCGGGCGGCGACGGGCAGGCCGCGACGGGCGCCCCGCCCGCCCGGCTGCGCGCCATGCGCTGGGGCCTGGTCCCGTCCTGGGCCAAGGACCCCACGGTGGGCAACCGCATGATCAACGCCCGGGTGGAGACGGTGACCGAGAAGCCGGCCTTCCGGCGGCTGGTGGGCTCACGCCGCTGCCTGCTGCCGGCCGACGGCTGGTACGAGTGGCAGGTCGTGCCGGCCGAGCGCAGCGGCACCGGCAAGGCCCGCAAGCAGCCGTTCTTCATGTCGCCGCTGGACGGCGGCCTGACCGGCCTGGCCGGGCTTTACTCCTGGTGGCGCGACCGCGAGGTCGCCGACGACGACGACCCCGCCGCCTGGCTGGGGACGGTCACGGTGCTGACCACCGCGGCCGAGCCGGGGCTTCGGGCCGTGCACGACCGCATGCCGGTCGTGCTGCCCGCCGAGCACTGGGCCGCCTGGGTGGACCGGGACGTGCCCGCCGCCGACGCCCTGGCCGTCGTGGCGGAGCTGCCGCAGGGCCGGTTCGGGGCCGTGCCGGTGCAGGCCGCCGTCGGCAACGTCCGCAACGACTCGCCGGCGCTCCTGGCCCGACCTGACGCGGACGCGCTGGTCGGGGTGGTGGACCCCGCGACGGGCCAGCTCCTCGGCTGAGCGGCGGGCGCCCGCGGCGACCTGGCCCGGCCTCCGGGAACACGACCCCCGGGGCCGCTGTTGGCCCGTACGTGATGATGGCGACAGCGAGGACGGTGCCGGTCGACGGCGGCCCCCCGCGCGCCGGTATCCCCGTGCGGCCGATAGCCTGGCCGACCATGGACGAGGACACCGACCGGGCTCCCGAGGAGACCGCAGAGGAGCGCCGCGTCCGTTTCGAGACCGACGCCCTGCAGTACGTCGACCAGCTCTACAGCGCGGCGCTGCGGATGACCCGCAACCCCACCGACGCCGAGGACCTGGTCCAGGAGGCGTTCGCCAAGGCCTTCGCGGCCTTCCACCAGTACCGGCCGGGCACGAACCTCAAGGCGTGGCTGTACCGGATCCTGACCAACGCCTACATCAACTCCTACCGCAAGAAGCAGCGGCAGCCCCAGCAGCAGCAGGCGGACGAGATCGCCGACTGGCAGCTGGCCCGGGCCGAGTCCCACACGTCCTCCGGGCTGCGCTCGGCCGAGGTCGAGGCGCTGGACGCGCTGCCCGACTCCGACGTCAAGGAGGCGCTGCAGTCGATCCCGGAGGACTTCCGGATGGCGGTGTACTACGCCGACGTCGAGGGCTTCGCGTACAAGGAGATCGCCGAGATCATGGGCACGCCCATCGGCACGGTGATGTCGCGGCTGCACCGTGGCCGCCGTCAGCTGCGCGAGCTGCTGACCGACTACGCGCTGGAGCGGGGCTTCATCCGCCCGGCCGTCGACGTCGCCGACGGGACCGAGGGCACCGCGGCCACCGGCCCGACCGAGAACGTGGAGGTGACGCGATGAGCTGCGGCAACCCCCACGAGACCGACTGCGTCGAGGCGATCGACAAGCTGTACGAGTTCATCGACGGCGAGCTGACCCCCGACGTCAAGCAGAAGATCGCCGTCCACCTGCAGGAGTGCGCCCCCTGCCTGGACCAGGCCGACATCGAGCGGGCCGTCAAGGCGCTGGTGTCGCGCTCCTGCCAGGACCGGGCCCCCGGCGGGCTGCGGGAGCGGATCCTGGGCCGGCTGGACGAGGCCCGGCAGCAGGTCGGCGAGGCCTGAGGACGCGACGAGGGGGCGGCACCGGACCGGTGCCGCCCCCTCGTGCCGTCCACCCGGTTGTCAGGCGTTGGGCTTCTTGCCGTGGTTCGCGCCGTTCTTCTTGCGGGCGCGACGCTTGCGAGCACGCTTGCTCATACGGGACTCCTCTCCTGCTCCGTGCGGTCCCTCGTCCTCACGACGGGTCCCGGTCCGGCACGATGGTCCCATGGAAGAAGTGCGCGCCGAGATGGTGGCCAACGTCCTGGCAGTCAACGTGACCGTCGGCGACGCCGTCGAGCCGGCCACGGAGCTCGTGCTGCTGGAGTCGATGAAGATGGAGATCCCGGTCCTGCCCGAGCACGGCGGCCGGGTGTCCCGGGTCGCGGTCGAGGCCGGCGACGTCGTCCAGGAGGGTGACCTGCTCGTCGTCCTAGACTGATCGGCGGACCGGGCCCGTCAAGTCCGGCCCGGCCCGTGCCGATGCGGACCGGGTGAGCGAAGAGCGTCAGAGCGTGGTGCCGTACCTGCGGGCCCTGGTCGAGCTGCGAGGCTCCGACCTGCACTGCAAGGTCGGTTCGCCGCCCCGGATCCGGATCGACGGCAGCCTGCGCAAGGTGCAGGCCCCCGAGCTGCGCCCCGAGGACACCGAGCACATGGTGTCCGAGGTGCTGCGCGAGGACCTGCTGGCGGAGTTCGCCACCCGCAACGAGGCCGACTTCGCGTACTCCGTGCCCGGTGTCGGCCGGTTCCGGGTCAACGCGTTCCGCCAGCGCGGCTCGGCCGGCCTGGTGTTCCGCCGGGTGTCCGTGGGGGCCATCCCGCTGACCGACCTCGGGCTGCCCGCGGTGATCGCCCAGCTGGCCATGGAGCCGCGCGGCCTGGTGCTGGTCACCGGCCCCACGGGCTCGGGCAAGACGACCACGCTGGCGGGGATGATCGACCACATCAACGGCAACCGCGAGGTGCACGTGATGACGATCGAGGACCCGATCGAGGTCATGCACTCCGACAACCTCGCCATGATCAACCAGCGCGAGGTCCGGCTGGACACCGCCGACTTCGCCAGCGCGCTGCGCGGCGCCATGCGCCAGGACCCGGACGTGATCCTGGTCGGCGAGATGCGTGACCACGAGACCGTCAAGGCGGCCCTGGCGGCCTCGGAGACCGGTCACTTCGTCATGTCCACCCTGCACACCACCGACGCGCAGGAGACCGTCAACCGCGTCATCGACTTCTTCCCGCCGCACGAGCAGAAGCAGGTCCGCCTGGCCCTGGCCGGCGCGCTGCGCGGCATCATCTGCCAGCGCCTCGTGCCCCGCGCCGACGGCCAGGGCCGCTGCGTGGTCATGGAGGTCGCGGTCAACACCGGCCGGATGGCCGACGCGATCGCCGACGCCGACAAGACCAACACCATCGGCGACCTGATCAAGGAGGGCGGCTACTACGGCATGCAGACCTTCGACCAGCACCTGGTGACGCTGATCCGCGACGGCGTCATCACGCTGGAGGACGCCCGTCACGCCTCGAGCAACCCGCACGACCTGCAGGTCGAGCTGCGGCGCCTGGGCCTGGTGGCCTAGAGCTCCAGCGCGTAGGTCACCAGGTCGACCGTGGGCACGGGCGACCAGTCCCGCTCCGGCGTGCGGCGGAAGCCCATGGCCTCGTACATCCGGTGCGCGGCCGTCATCCGCGGCCCGCTGGACAGCACGAACCGGGTGCAGCCGTCGTGCCGGGCCCGGTCCAGGCAGGCCGTGGTCAGCAGCCGGCCGACGCCGCGACCGCGCGCCGCCGGCGACACCGCGAGCATGCGCATCTCGGCCTCGCCGGGCCGGGCCAGCTCGGCCCACGGGTTGCCGGCGTCGGCGTAGGTGGCGCTGCCCAGCAGCACGGCCGCCGTGCCGGTAGAGGGCTCCGTGCCGGACGGGGTCTCCGTGCCGGACGTGCCGGACGTGCCGGACGTGCCGGACGTGCCGGACGTGGCCAGCGCGGCCAGCAGGACGGCCTCCCGGGCCCGGCGGGCGGCGTCACGCAGCACGGGCAGGTAGCCGTCCTCGTCCTCCAGCAGCTCCTCGCCGCCGTACACGTCGGCCACCAGGTCGCCGCAGGCCCTGACCAGGGCGTCCGCCTCCGGGGCGACGACCTGCACCCTGACCCCGTGCGCCCCGGCCGGGCTGGAGGTGACGGTCGCGCCGCTCACCGCGTCTGCTCGGCGCGACGCCGGTAGGAGCGCCACATCAGGGCCCCGATCAGCAGGTCGGCCACCCCGATCGCCAGCGCCAGGCCGCTCAGCGTCGAGCTCTCGCCCTGCGCCTGGATCAGCAGGGCGAACAGGATGATGATGACGCCGAGGACCACGTAGCGCAGCGCGCGCCGCCGCTCCAGGGTCAGGTCCGGCGGGCCGGCCACCACGCCCGTCGAGCCGCCCGTCGCGGGGCCGGCGGTGCCGTCCGTCGTCGGGCCCGTGCCGACCGGGCCGTCCGTGGGGCCGTCCGTGGCGACCGCGCCGTCCGTGGGGCCGTCGACGCCCGCCGTGGCGTCGTCCCCGCGGTGGTCCGCCCGGTCGCGGCGGGGGTCGGTGGGGGCGGCGTCGGGGACCGTGCCGTCGACCCCGCTGGGCACCGGGCCGGGGACCGTGCCGCCGGACTCGGTGAGCCGGCGCGAGGCGTCCACCCCGGCCGCGTCGTGCAGCGTGCCGTCGAACGGGGCGTCGGTCTGGGCGTCCCACGCCGACAGGCCCGTCTGCTGCTCCACCAGGCCGACCACGTCGACCACCTGGTCGTGGAAGGCGGCCACGTCGCTGCGCTGCCAGTAGGGGAACGTCACGGCGGCCTCGTCCGGGAACAGGCTGACCTGCAGGCCCGAGGCGACGTGGGTCGCCTCCAGGGCGTCGTCCTGGACCGACTCCTCGACCTCGCCGAGGCGGCGGCGCAGGGCGGCGACGATGCGGTCCCACTGCTCCCGGCGGTGCGGCGGGACGGCGACGCTCAGCACGTCGGTGCCCTCGGCCTCGTCGAGGGCGTCCTCCCAGGACTGGTCCGGGCGGCGCGGCACGAACAGGATGTCGTAGCTCACCGGGCGCACCCTCCTCTCACGCGACGACGCCGCCCCCGAGCAGGGGGCGGCGCCGGACAGCCTAGGTCAGGTCGCGGACGGACCTGCCGTGGGACCGAGGGTGGCTCAGGCGGCCTTCTTGGTCTCCCAGAAGATCTCGGCGATCTCGTCGATCTTGCCCAGCAGCTGGTCGGCCACCGCGACGTCGGTCGAGCCCTTGACGCCGCTGGCGCCCGCGAGCTTGGTGGTCTCGTTGAACAGCTGGTGCAGCTGCGGGTACTTCTCGAAGTGCGGGGGCTTGAAGTAGTCGGTCCACAGCACCCACAGGTGGTGCTTCACCAGGTCGGCGCGCTCCTCCTTGATCTGGACCGCGCGCTGCTTGAACTCGGGGTCGTCCGAGCCGTGGAACTTGGTGATGCAGCCCTTGACCGACTCGGCCTCGATGCGCGCCTGGGCCGGGTCGTAGACGCCGCAGGGCAGGTCGCAGTGGGCCGCGACCTCGGTGATCCGGAAACCGATCATGAGTTCGTCATCCTCTCGAAGAGCGTGTCGTCCGGGGGCGGGTCGCCCACGCCGGACGCTTGCGACACTACAACCGTGACCACCGCCTCGCGCTTCCAGGACGGCCGGTGGCGACTGGTCCGGGTGGTGGGCGACTCGATGCGCCCGACCCTGCGCCCCGGCGACGTCCTGCTGGTGCGGTCGGGCGCCGACCCGGCCCCCGGGGACGTCGTCGTGGCCCGGCTGCCGGACGGTCGGGGGCCGGGCGTCAAGCGGGCGGTGCGGCGCGAGCCGGAGGGCTGGTGGCTCGAGCGGGACAGCGTGAGCGCGGGCACGGACTCGTGGACCTTCGGTGCCGTCGCCGACGAGGCCGTGCTGGGCGTGGTCCGGGCCCGGCTGTGGCCCCGACCGGGCCGGCTGCCGGGGCCGCCGCGCTGACGGCCACCGGGCCGACGGGCCGAAGAGCCCGTCAGGGGACCAGGACCAGCTTGCCCACGACGTCGCCCTCGACCATGCGCTCGAACGCGTCGGCGGCGTCGGCCATGGGCAGGACGCTGTCGACCACCGGTCGCACCCCCGTGGTCTCGCACAGCCGCAGCAGCCGGTCCAGCTCGTCGCGGGTGCCCATGGTCGAGCCCAGCACCCGCAGCTGCAGGAAGAACACCCGCTGCAGGTCCGCCGACGGCGCCGGGCCCGACGTGGCGCCGGACACCACGACCGTGCCGCCCGGGCGCAGGGCGCGCAGGGAGTGCGCCCAGGTGGCCTCGCCGACGGTCTCCATGACGGCGTCGACGCGCTCGGGCAGCCGGGCGCCCGGCTCGAAGGCCGCGGCCGCACCGAGCTCCAGGGCCCGCTCGCGCTTGCCCTCGTCGCGGCTGGTGACCCAGACCCGGATGCCGGCCGCCGCGGCGAGGCCGACCAGGGCGGTGGCCACGCCACCGCCGGCGCCCTGCACCAGCACCGTGCCGCCCGGCTGGACGCCGGACTGGGTGAACAGCATCCGGTAGGCCGTCAGCCAGGCCGTGGGCAGGCAGGCGGCGTCCTCGAAGGACAGCCCCGCGGGCTTGGGCACGAGGTTGCGCCGGGGGACCAGGACGGTGTCGGCGAAGGTGCCCGGGTAGCGCTCGGACAGCAGCGACCGGCGGGGGTCCAGCGTCTCGTCCCCGGTCCAGGCCGGGTCGGACAGCACCGCGTGCACGACGACCTCGTTGCCGTCGGGATCGACGCCGGCCGCGTCGCAGCCCAGCACCATGGGCATCCGCTCGGCGGGCAGGCCGACGCCACGCAGGCTCCACACGTCGTGGTGGTTGAGCGCGGCGGCCCGCACCGTGACCGGCACCCAGTCCGCGGGCGGGGCGGTGGTGGGCTCGGGGGCCTGCTCACGCACCTCGAGCGCGGACAGCGGGTCCTCGGCGGATGGACGGGCAACGACGACGGCGACCATGCCCCGGGTCTACCAGGTTCCGGCCGGTCACGCCGCGACGAACCGGTCCCAGCCGCCGTGCAGCACCAGGTAGGCCATCAGCCCGTACCCGGCCTGGCCCGGCAGCCGACCGTCGGAGGCCGCCAGGTCCGCCTCCCAGTCGGGGTTGCCGGTGAGCCCCGCCAGCAGGTCGACGTAGGTGACGCCGCGCCGCTCGCACACCTCGGCGAAGGCCTCCGACACGGTCCGCAGGCCGGGGGCCAGGTCGTCGTCGGGACCACCGGGCAGCACGGGCGGGGGACCCACCACCAGGCAGCGCAGGCCCGCCGCCGCGGCGGCGTCGAGCACGTTGGCCACGTTGAGCCGGCTTCGGGCGGTGACGGTCCCGGCCCGCAGGTCGGCCCGGCCCAGACCCAGGACGAGCCGGCCGCCGTCCCCCAGCCGCGGCCAGGCCTCGGCCTGCCAGCGGGCCGCCAGACCGGTCGTCGTCTCGCCCGGCACGCCCAGGGCGTGGGCGGTCAGGCGGTAGGCGTCCTGCGGGGTCCGGGCGGCCACCCGGCCCACCCAGCCCATCGCCCTGGGGTCACCGGTGCCGGCGACCAGCTCGTCGCCGACCACGACGAGCGCGGCGTCCGGACGGGCCGGCACCGGCGCACCCGCGGGCAGGTCCCCGCTCAGCGGGCGAACGCCTGCTCGACCAGGCGCGCCTGCTCGTCGGCGTGGCGCTTGCCGGAACCGGTGGCCGGGGACGCCGAGGCCGACCGCGTGACCCGGTGCAGCGCCCGCCCGCCCAGGGCCTCGTGCGTGCCCATGGCCACGAAGGTCCAGGCGCCGTGGTTCTCCGGCTCCTCCTGCACCCACACCAGCGACGCGTCCTGCGGGTAGCGGCCCACGGTGGCCAGCAGCTCGGCCGTCGGCAGCGGGGCCAGCTGCTCGACCCGCACGATGGCGGTCCGGCTGTCCTCGCGCTTGGCCCGGGCCGCGACCAGGTCGTAGTAGACCTTGCCGGTGCACAGCAGCACCCGGTCGACCTGGCCGGCGTCGAGCCGGCCCGCCGCCACGGCCGGGTCGTCGACCACCGGCAGGAACGTGCCGGTGGTGAAGTCCTCCACCGCTGACGTGGCGGCCTTGAGCCGCAGCATCGACTTGGGCGTGAACACCACCAGCGGGCGGCGCGGCTTGGCGTAGGCCTGCCGGCGCAGCAGGTGGAAGTACGACGCGGGCGTGCTGGGCACCGCGACGGTCATGTTGTCCTCGGCGCACATCTGCAGGAACCGCTCGATGCGGCCCGAGGAGTGGTCCGGGCCCTGGCCCTCGTAGCCGTGGGGCAGCAGCAGGACGACGCTGGAGCGCTGGCCCCACTTCTGCTCACCGGCGGAGATGAACTCGTCGATGATCGTCTGGGCGCCGTTGACGAAGTCCGCGAACTGGGCCTCCCACAGCACGAGGGCGTCGGGGCGCTCGACGGAGTAGCCGTACTCGAAGCCCATCGCCGCGAACTCGCTGAGCAGGGAGTCGTAGGCCCAGAACCGGGCGTCGGCGCCGAGCTGGCCGATCGGGGCCCACTCCTCGCCGGTCTGCCGGTCGATGACCACGGCGTGGCGCTGCACGAACGTGCCACGCCGGGAGTCCTGGCCGGCCAGGCGCACGGGGGTGCCCTCCGCGACCAGCGAGCCGAAGGCGATGAGCTCGCCGAAGGCCCAGTCGATGCTGCCCTCGTGGGCCATCTGCTGGCGCTTGGCCAGCAGCGGCGCCAGCTTGGGGTGCGGCGTGAAGCCCTCGGGCGGGGTGGCGAACGCGTCGCCGACCCGGTGCACCAGGTCCACGTCGATGGCCGTGGTGTAGCCGGACTCCGGGCGGGCCTCGTCCTGCGCCTGGGCGCTGGGGACCTCCAGGCCGGAGCGCTTGTTGCCGTCGGAGCCGGCGCGGGTGGCCTCGCGGACCTCGGTGAAGACGCGCTCGAGCTGGTCGCTGTAGTCGCGCAGCGCCGCCTCGGCCTCCTCGACCGTGATGTCGCCGCGGCCGATCAGGGACTCCGTGTACAGCTTGCGGACGCTGCGCTTGCCCTCGATCAGGTTGTACATCAGCGGGTTGGTCATCGAGGGGTCGTCGCCCTCGTTGTGACCACGGCGGCGGTAGCAGATCATGTCGATGACGACGTCCTTGGCGAACGTCTGCCGGAACTCGAAGGCCAGCTGCGCGACCCGGACGCAGGCCTCGGGGTCGTCGCCGTTCACGTGGAAGATCGGCGCCTGGATCATGCGGGCGACGTCGGTGGCGTAGTAGCTGGACCGGCTGGCCATCGGGGCGGTCGTGAAGCCGACCTGGTTGTTGACGATCACGTGGACCGTGCCGCCCGTGCGGTAGCCGCGCAGCTGGGACAGGTTGAGGGTCTCGGCGACCACGCCCTGACCGGCGAAGGCCGCGTCGCCGTGGATCAGCACCGGCAGGACGGGGAACTCGCGCCCGCCCATGTTGAGCCGGTCCTGCTTGGCCCGGGCGATGCCCTCCAGGACGGGGTTGACCGCCTCCAGGTGCGAGGGGTTCGCGGCCAGGTACACCTTGGTGCTGGCGCCCGACGGGGCGGTGAAGGTGCCTTCGGTGCCCAGGTGGTACTTGACGTCGCCGGAGCCCTGGACCGTCTTGGGGTCCTGCTGGCCCTCGAACTCCGCGAAGATCTGGCCGTAGGTCTTGCCGGCGATGTTGGCCAGCACGTTGAGCCGGCCGCGGTGGGCCATGCCGATGCAGACCTCGTCCATACCGGCGTCGGCGGAGTCGGACAGCACCTGGTCCAGCACGGGGATCACGGACTCGGAGCCCTCGAGCGAGAACCGCTTCTGCCCGACGAACTTGGTCTGCAGGAACGTCTCGAACGCCTCGGCGGCGTTCAGCCGTCCCAGGATGCGCAGCTGCTCGTCGCGGCCGGGCTTGGTGTAGCCGTGCTCGACCCGGTCCTGGATCCAGCGCCGCTCGTCCGGGTTCTGGATGTGCATGTACTCGATGCCGACGGTGCGGCAGTAGCTGTTGCGCAGCACGCCCAGGATGTCGCGCAGCTTCATCACGGGCTTGCCGCCGAAGCCACCGGTCGGGAACTCCCGGTCCAGGTCCCACAGGCTCAGGCCGTGGGTCTGCACGTCGAGGTCGGGGTGCTTGCGCTGGCGGTACTCCAGCGGGTCGGTGTCGGCCATCAGGTGCCCGCGCACCCGGTAGGCGTGGATCAGCTCGACGACGCGGGCGGTCTTGTTGATCTCGTCCTCGTCGGAGACCGACACGTCACGGACCCAGCGGATGGGCTCGTAGGGCACCCGCAGGCTGGCGAAGACCCGGTCGTAGAAGCCGTCCTCGCCCAGCAGCTTGCGGTGCATCAGGCGCAGGAAGTCGCCGGACTGCGCGCCCTGGATGATCCGGTGGTCGTAGGTGCTGGTCAGCGTGATGGTCTTGCTGACCGCGAGCCGGGCGAGGGTGTCCTCGCTGGTGCCGGAGTACTCGGCCGGGTACTCCAGCGCCCCGACCCCGATGATGGCGCCCTGGCCAGGCATGAGCCGCGGCACCGAGTGCACCGTGCCGATGGTGCCGGGGTTGGTCAGGCTGACCGACACGCCGGCGAAGTCCTCGACGGTGAGCGAGCCGCCGCGGGCGCGCCGGACGACGTCCTCGTAGCCGGCCCAGAACTCGGCGAAGCCCTTGGCCTCGGTGTTCTTGATGGCGGGGACCATGAGCTGGCGGGTGCCGTCGGGGCGGGGCAGGTCGATCGCGATGCCGACGTTGATCGCGGTGTGCTGGAGCACACCGGGCTTGCCGTCGACCTCGGCGTAGGCCCAGTTCATCTCCGGCATCTCGCGCAGCGCCTCGACCAGGGCGAAGCCGATCAGGTGCGTGAACGACACCTTGCCGCCGCGGGCGCGGGCCAGGTGGTTGTTGAGCACGATGCGGTTGTCGATGAGCAGCTTGGCCGGGATGGCGCGCACGCTGGTCGCGGTGGGGACCGTGAGGCTGGCCTCCATGTTGGTCACCACGCGGGCCGAGGGGCCCCTCAGCCGGACGCCCTCGGTCTGCGTCGTGCCCGGGCCGCGCGTGGGGGCCGAGGCGGCGGCGACGTCGGCGCCGGTGTCGGCAGCGGCCTTGGGGGTGGGCTTCTCGGCGGCGTCGGCGGCAGCAGCCCGGCGGGTGGACGGCGTGGCGTCGGCCTTGGCGGGGGTGGCGGCCGCGGGGGCCTGGCCCTTGGCCGGCTGGTCCTTGGGCGCCTGCTGCTTCGGCGACGGGTCCGCGGCCGGCTGCTTGCCGGCGGGCTCGGCCTTGGCGGCGGGCTCGGCCTTGGCGGCGGGCTCGGCCTTGGCGGCGGGCTCCGGCCGGGCAGGCTCCGAGGGGGCCGTCGTGGGCTCGGCGGACTCCTGCGTGCGCTGCTGCATGGTCTCCTTCTCCTGCGTGGGCTGCTCGTCGGCGTCGTCGCCGTCGCGGCCCCCGTTGCCGGCGTGGTGGTCGGCCGGGCCGTCGGAGAAGAACTCGCGCCACTCCGCCGAGACGCTGCCCGGGTCCTTGCGGTAGGCCTCCTGCAGCTCCTGCACGAGCCACTCGTTGGGCCCGAAGCCCGTCATCGGGTCGTCTGCCGGGGTCTGCTGTGGCACGGCGTGCTTCGCCTTCTTCCTCATGCTGCTGGGCGTGGTCGAACGCTCGGGTCAGCCTAGACCCGTCGGCCGGGCGCACCACCCGGCCCGGGAGGCCGGCGCGCCCGGGTGACGCGGTTCACGTGACGTCGCGTCGCAGCGTCGTCGTCCACGCCAGTACCCCGAGGACTCCGGCCCACGCCAGCAGCACCAGCAGGCCTCCCCACCAGGGCAGCAGCTCGGCCCCCGTGAACCCCTCCACGACGGCGGTCGAGGCGTTGGTCAGCAGGTAGGACGAGACCACCTCCAGGTCGACCCCGCCGGCCTCGCCCACCCCGGACAGCACGAAGCCGGCCAGGGGGTCGAGCAGGAACACGACCAGCACGAGGGCCACGAGGGCCACCACCTGCTGGCGCACCAGCAGGCCGAAGGCCAGGCCGATCAGGGCCCAGACGGCCGTGCCCAGCACGCCCAGCAGCAGCGGGCGGGACAGCTCGGCCACGTCGACCAGGTCGACGCCGCGCACGGTGAGGATCCCGACCGTCACGAGCAGGGACGCGACCTGCACGGCCACGCCGTAGAGGAGCCCGAGCCCGGCGGCCACCACGGCCTTGGCCAGGGCGACCCGGCCGCGGCGGGGCACGGCCAGGTACGTCGGGGCGATGGTGCCGCTGCGGTGGTCGGAGGTGGCCAGCAGGGTGCCCAGCACCGCGGCCAGCAGGTAGCCGCCCTGGAAGCCGCCGCCGACGACGGCCAGCTGGCCCTCGACGGTGGTGACCAGCGGCAGCGGGAACAGCTCGGCCGCGCTGTCGTCGGCCGGGGCGAGCGCGGCGAAGAACCCGACGTTGGTCGCCACCAGGGCCAGGGCGATGAGCAGCAGCCCCCACCAGGTCCAGGTGGTGGTCGCCTTGACGGTCTCGGCGCGGACCGCGGCCCGCAGCGTGCCTCCGGTGGCGCTCACGGCCGCCCCTCCTGCTCGTGCGCGTCGTGCGCGTGCGCGTCCTGCGTGTGCGCGTCGTGGCCGTCGTGCCGTGCGTGCCCTACGTGGCCGTCGTGCCGCTCGTGCCCTTCGTGCCCTTCGTGGTCGTGGTCCTGCCCCGCCTCGGCGCGGGCCACGGTCCGCAGGAAGGCGTCCTCGAGGCGCTGGGCGTTGGGCGCCAGGTGCGACAGGGCGATCCCGGCGGACGCCGCTGCGGCCCCGACCGCCTCGGCGCCGACCTCCCCGTGCACGAGCAGCGCTCCCGATCCGTCCTGCCCGACCTCCAGGCCCGCGGCCTGCAGCGCGGCGGCCAGCCCGGCCCGGTCGGGGGAGTCGACGAGCACCCCGGGCGGCCCGGCCAGCCCGGACAGGGCGCCGACGTAGGCCACCCGGCCGGCGGCCAGCACGACGGCGTGGTCGACGGTCTGCTCCACCTCGCTCAGCACGTGGCTGGACACCAGCACGGTCCGCCCCTCCTCGGCCAGCGTGCGCAGGAAGCTCCGCAGCCAGGCGATGCCGGCCGGGTCCAGGCCGTTGGCGGGCTCGTCGAGGACCAGCACGCCCGGGTCGCCCAGCAGCGCCGTGGCCAGGGCCAGCCGCTGCTTCATGCCCATCGAGTAGCCACCGGCCTTGCGGCGCCCGGCGTCCGTGAGCCCGGTGAGGGCCAGCACCTCGTCGCAGCGGCGGGCCGGCAGGCCGCCCGCAGCCGCCACCCAGCGCAGGTGGTCCCGGCCCGTCCGGCCGCCGTTGGCCCCGGCACCGTCGAGCGCCGCGCCGACCGCGGTCAGGGGGGCCCGCAGGTCGGCGTAGGCGACCCCGCCGACGGTCGCGGTGCCGGCGTCGGGTCGCACCAGACCGAGCACCATGCGCAACGTCGTGGTCTTGCCGGCGCCGTTCGGGCCGAGGAAGCCGGTCACCTGGCCCGGCTCCACGGCGAAGGACACGTCGGTCACGGCGCGCACGGCGCCGAACCGCTTGGTGAGGCCCTCCGCCACGACCCGACGAGCGGAGCCCGACGCCGTCACGCCACCCGCTGACGCCGTCGCCACCCCCGTCGCGTGCCTCCCGCCGGCCCCTGCTCCCACCATGGCCGCGACCCTACCGAGGTCGGTGGGCCACACTTCCCCCGTGCGATTCCTGCCCGGGCACCAGCCCCCCCACGACCTGACCTACGACGACGCGTTCCTCGTCCCCTCCCGGTCGTCGGTGGGCTCCCGCTTCGACGTCGACCTGACCCCCGTGGACGGGACGGGCGCCACCCTGCCCGTCGTCGTGGCGAACATGACCGCCGTGACCGGGCGGCGCATGGCCGAGACCATGGCGCGGCGCGGCGGGCTGGCGGTGCTGCCGCAGGACACGCCCATGGACGTGCTCGCCGACGTGGTGGCGTCGGTCAAGACCCGGCACCCGGTCTTCGAGACTCCCGTCGAGGTCGGCCCCGACGACGTCGTGCTCACGGCGCTGCACCTGCTGCCCAAGCGGGCCCACGGTGCGGCCCTGGTGGTGGACCCGACCGACGGCAGCCTGCTCGGGGTGGTGACGGCGACCGACTGCCGCGGCGTCGACCGCTACACCCCGGTCCGCGACGTGATGAGCACCGACCCCGTCACCCTCGACGCCGCGCTGGTCGACGCGCAGGGCCCGCGCGTCGCCTTCGACGCCCTCGACGGCGCCCGGCGCCAGTTCGCGCCCGTGGTGGACGCCGTGGGTCGTCCGGTCGGGGTGATGACGCGCCTCGGCGCGCTCCGTTCCACCATCTACGCCCCGGCCCTGGACGCGTCGGGCCGGCTGCGGGTCGCCGCGGCCGTCGGCATCAACGGCGACGTGGCCGGCCGCACCCGCGCCATGATCGCCGCCGGGGTCGACGTGCTCGTGGTCGACACGGCCCACGGCCACCAGGACCGGGCGCTGTCGGCCGTGCAGCAGGCCCGTGAGGCCGCCGGGGACGACGTCGTCCTCGTGGCCGGCAACGTCGTGACCGCCGACGGCGCCCGGGACCTGGTCGGCGCCGGGGCGGACGTCGTCAAGGTCGGGGTCGGGCCCGGGGCGATGTGCACGACGCGGATGATGACCGGCGTCGGGCGGCCGCAGCTGTCGGCGGTGCTGGACTGCGTCGGCGCCACCCGGGAGCTCGGGGCCCACGTCTGGGCCGACGGCGGGGTGCGGCACCCCCGCGACGTCGCCCTGGCCCTGGCCGCGGGGGCCAGCCAGGTCATGGTCGGGTCCTGGTTCGCCGGCACGTACGAGAGCCCGGGCGACCTGCAGGTCGATGCGGACGGCCGGGAGTACAAGGAGAGCTTCGGCATGGCCTCCAAGCGGGCCGTCACCGCCCGCACCGTGGAGGACTCGCCCTTCGAGCGGGCCCGCAAGGGGCTGTTCGAGGAGGGGATCTCGTCCTCGCGGATGCGGCTGGACCCGGTGCGCCCGGGGGTGGAGGACCTGCTGGACCAGGTCACGGCCGGGCTGCGGTCGGCCTGCACGTACGTCGGGGCTCAGGACCTGGCCCAGCTCGCCGAGCGCGCGGTGGTCGGGGTGCAGTCCCGGTCCGGGTACGACGAGGGGCGCCCGCTGCCGACCGGCTGGTGAGGCGGGTCGTTGGTGCCCTCGGAGTGACCTGGCGGCCGCAACCCGCCACATCCGGGACGTCTCGGACTTGATAAGGGCGCATGGTCGTCGTTACGTTGTCGTGACCGCAGCCGCGCTAGGTACCCCCGCCCGCCGGCCGCCAAACCTGCCTCGTTCGATCTGCCCGAACCCTGCCCGCATCCGTCCGCCGTACCGCTGGTGCGCGACACGACTGGAGTACACGTGCCGTTGCCGCGCCCCGACGAGCAGACGTTGCCGTCGCGACGCGCCCTGCGGGCCGCCGAGCGGGCCGCTGCGGCGTCCGGAGCACGGCCCGCCGGCGACTCCTCGGACGAGCAGGCGCAGGTCGTCCGCCCGCCGCTCACCCGCCGTGAGCTGCGGCTCCGCGACCAGGCCGCCGGGGTGACGCAGGCCGGGGTGACGCCGGCCGGGGCGACGCAGGCCGGGGCGACGCAGGCCGGGGCGACGCGGGCTGCGGCGCGAGCTGCCAGGGCCGCGACCCGGGGCGAGGGGCAGGCGGTCGGGGGAGGCGCGGTCCGCACCGTGCCGCCCGCAGCCGTGCCGCTGCAGCCCGTCCCGACCGCTGTCCCGTGGGCGACCGTCCCGTCGGCGACCATCCCGTCGGCGACCGTCCCGTCGGCGACCGTCCCGACTGCTGTCCCTGCCGAGGCCAGTCCGTCCGCAGCCGCGCCGCCCGCAGCCGCGCCGCCCGCAGCCGCCCCGCCCGCAGCCGCCCCGCCCGCAGCCGCGCCGTCCTCAGCCGCGCGGTCCGCAGTCGTCCCGGCCGCACGTGCCGCTCGGGTCCTGCCCCCCGCCGCGGCGACGGCCACGCCGGACGCCGACCACGTCCTCGAGGGCGGGGACGACGTGTGGGTGGACGACGTCGTCCCCCGCCCCACCCCGGTGGCCTCGAACCTGGTGCACGACGTCGTCCCGGCGCGTCCCGCGGCCCGCCCCGCGTGGCGTCGGGTGCCGCAGCTGCTGGTCGTGGGCTCGCTCGTGGCGGCCACCGCCGGGTACGCCTCGACCTCCGACGTCCCGGCCACGGCCGGTGCCGTGCCGCAGTTCGTGCGCGAGGAGGTCGCCGCCGCCCCGGCGGCGATCGCCCCGGCCGCGGCCGCCGCCGACCTGGAAGCCGGGTCGTCGCTGGTCCCCGGGGAGGACGGCCTGCTGCGCGTCGGCGAGGACCGCGCCTCCCGCGACGGTGACCGCAGCGTGCTGCCCGGCTGCGACGGCACCCCGCCCGAGGTCGCGCAGTCCAACGGCAACATCGACCAGAGCTACCTCTGCACCCTGTGGGACGGCAGCGAGATCCGGGCCGACGCCGCGGTGTCGCTGGCGCTGCTCAACGAGGAGTACCGGGCCGCGTTCGGGCGGGACATCTGCATCACCGACGGCTACCGCTCCTACGCCGCCCAGGAGTCGCTGCGGGCCCGCAAGCCGGGTCTGGCCGCCCGGGCCGGGACCAGCGAGCACGGTTTCGGTCTCGCGGTGGACCTGTGCGGCGGGGTCGAGTCGGCCGGACCGGCCTACGACTGGCTGACCGAGAACGCGGCGGACCACGGCTTCGAGAACCCGCGCTGGGCGCAGCGCGGCGGCGGCGGTCCGTACGAGCCCTGGCACTGGGAGTACACCGCCGGGCAGTGGTGAGCTCCGCCGCCGGCTCGTCGCTGCTGCGGCCGGGCGCCGCCGGGTCGCCGGGCGACGGGCCGTCCGTCAGGCGGGAGCCGTCACGAACACGTCGAGCCACTGCGGGTTGTGGGCGTGCACCAGCACGCCGAAGATGATCACGTCGAAGCTCAGGTGGACGACCAGCACGTACAGGAACGACTTCGTCCGGTTGAAGATGTAGCCCTGCAGCAGGGCGAACGGGATCGTCAGCAGCGGCCCCCACGACTGGTACCCCAGCTCGTACAGGAACGACACGAACACCACGGCCTGGAGCACGTTGGCCTGGTGGAACGAGAAGTGCTGGCGCAGCAGGGCGAACACGGTGCAGATGAAGAACAGCTCGTCCCACAGGCCGACCGCGTTGACCCCGACGAACAGGCGCGCGATCTCGTCGCCCGTGCTGATGGCCGGCCAGTTGAGGTACGCGCCGGAGCTGATGAAGTACACCGGCAGCACCAGGTAGCCCAGGGCCACGACGAGCAGCAGGTAGCCCCACTCGAACCGGCTCCACCGCCGCCCCGTCCGGACCGGGAAG
The DNA here is from genome assembly GCF_042466345.1 of Jannaschia sp. R86511. Classification (NCBI taxonomy): domain Bacteria; kingdom Pseudomonadati; phylum Pseudomonadota; class Alphaproteobacteria; order Rhodobacterales; family Roseobacteraceae; genus Jannaschia; species Jannaschia sp. R86511. The sequence goes on along the minus strand of NZ_JAXHCD010000001.1, from coordinate 3,779,129 downwards.
CGGATGATGTCCTCCTTCCACAGGTGCCGGGAGACCAGCAGCGGGATCAGGACGGCCAGGCCCAGGACGACCGCGAACCGCAGGATGGCGGCGTTGCTCAGGTCCGCCTTGAGCGGGATCAGGCTGATGACGAACATCGACGTCGCGATCAGGCCGAGGTGGCGCAGCAGCCGGTCGTCGTCGGCTCGGGCCGAGCGACCCCGTCCGAGCGCCCAGGCCAGGCCGAGCCCGGCCAGCAGCATCGGGTAGCCGACCACCCGCTCCTCGAGGCCGAACAGCGGGACCGCGGAGCCGCAGACCAGGCCAGCCGCGGCCAGGCGGCCCGGCGTGCCGGACGCCTCGGCGGTGATGGGACCCGTCGTCGCCGTACCCGTCGTCATGCCCCGCAGTCTGGCCGAGAGGCGATCGGGTTGCAGTGCGGTCCTGCGCGGTGCGCCCGCGGCGCTGCGGTCGGTCTGGGTGCCCCCGGCAGGATTCGAACCTGCGCCCCTGCCTCCGGAGGGCAGTGCTCTATCCCCTGAGCTACGGGGGCTCAGGACTCGCAGATGCTAGCAGCCTGACGACGGGCGGACGGTCCGCGGTGGTCGCGCCCGTACCCTTGACGACCGTGACCCCGGAGACCCTCGCCGCCGCCGTCCGCACCTGCCTGCTCGAGGCCGTGGAGGCCGGTGACCTCGCCGTCGACGTGCCCGCGGGCGTGACCGTCGAGCGTCCGCGCAACCGTGACCACGGCGACTGGGCCACCAACGTCGCCCTGCAGCTGGCCAGGTCGGCGGGACGGCCGCCCCGCGAGGTCGCCGAGCTGCTGGCCGAGCGGCTGCGGCGGGTCGAGGGGATCGAGGGCGTGGACGTGGCCGGTCCCGGGTTCCTCAACGTCCGCCTGGACACCGCGAGCGCCGGGGCCCTGGCCCGGGACGTGGTCGAGGCGGGGCAGGAGTACGGCCGCAACGACTCGTTGGCGGGTGAGGTCGTGAACCTCGAGTTCGTGTCGGCCAACCCGACCGGGCCCATCCACCTGGGCGGGACCCGGTGGGCGGCCGTAGGTGACTCGCTGGCGCGGGTGCTGCAGGCGTGCGGTGCCGACGTGGTCCGGGAGTACTACTTCAACGACCACGGCGCGCAGATCGACCGCTTCGCCCGCTCGTTGCTGGCGAGGGCGCGCGGCGAGCAGGCACCGGAGGACGGCTACGGCGGCGCCTACATCGAGGAGATCGCCGCCGACGTCCTGGCCCGGTCGGGCCGGGACGTCCTCGACCTGCCCGAGGCCGAGGCGCAGGAGGTCTTCCGGTCCGAGGGCGTCGACCTGATGTTCACGGCCATCAAGAAGAGCCTCCACGACTTCGGGGTCGACTTCGACGTGTACTTCCACGAGGACTCCCTCCACACCTCGGGTGCGGTCGAGGCGGCGCTTGAGGAGCTCAAGGGCTCGGACCGGCTGTACTTCGCGGACGGGGCCTGGTGGCTGCGCTCCACCGAGTTCGGCGACGACAAGGACCGGGTGGTGATCAAGTCCGACGGGCAGCCTGCCTACATCGCCGGGGACCTGGCGTACTTCCGGGACAAGCGTCGTCGCGGCGCTGACCTCGCCATCTACATGCTGGGTGCGGACCACCACGGGTACATCGCCCGGCTCAAGGCCGCCGCGGCCGCGTTCGGGGACGACCCCGACCGCGTCGAGGTGCTCATCGGGCAGATGGTCAACCTGGTCAAGGACGGGGCGCCGGTGCGGATGAGCAAGCGCGCCGGGACCGTGGTGACGATGGAGGACCTCGTCGACGGGGTCGGCGTGGACGCCGCCCGCTACGCGCTCGCGCGCTCCAGCGCGGACTCGGCGATCGACATCGACCTGGACCTGCTCGTCAAGCAGACCAACGACAACCCGGTCTTCTACGTGCAGTACGCGCACGCCCGCACCGCCAACGTGGCCCGCAACGCGGCCACGGCCGGGGTGCGCCGCGAGGACGGTTTCGACGCGAGCCTGCTCGACCACGACAGCGAGGAGGTCGTGCTGGCCTCGCTGGCCCAGTTCCCCGGGGTGGTCGCCCAGGCCGCCCAGCTGCGCGAGCCGCACCGCGTCGCCCGCTACGTGGAGGAGCTGGCCGGGACGTACCACAAGTGGTACGACCAGCGCCGGGTCATGCCCTCGGTCGCCCAGGACGGCACGGTCGAGCCCGTCACCGACGTCCACCGCACCCGGCTGTGGCTGAACGACGCCGTGCGGACCGTGCTGGCCAACGGGCTCGCGCTGCTCGGCGTCAGCGCGCCGGAGCGGATGTGAGGGCCCACGAGGCCGGGGTGATGCACGCCGGGGCGCTGGCCCCGGCGCCGCACTGGCTCCGCACCCCCGACGACGTCAACGCGCTGCTGCCCGGGCTCTGGGCCCGCACGGTCGAGCGCGGCGCGGACGGCGCGCTGCGCGCGGGCGGGGTGTCGGTCCTCGACATCGCGGCCGAGCACGGCACGGCGGCCTACGTGCTGGACGAGCTCGACCTGCGGACCCGCGCCCGCGCCCACGCCGAGGCCTTCGACGACGCCTTCGACGGGCTGTGCGGCGGCGCCGACGTGTACTACGCGGGCAAGGCTTTCCTGTCCGTGGCCGTCGCGCGCTGGGTGGCGGAGGAGGGCCTGCGGCTGGACACGACCACCGGGGGAGAGATGGCGGTCGGGCTGCGCGCCGGGGTGGACCCCGCCCACATGACGCTGCACGGCAACAACAAGTCCGACGCCGAGATCGACCGGGCGCTGGCCCACGGCCTGGGGCGCATCGTCGTCGACTCCGCCGACGAGCCGGCCCGGATCGCGGCGCTGGCCCGGGCCCGGGGCGTGCGGGCACCTGTCATGGTGCGGGTGAACGTCGGCGTGGAGGCCCACACCCACGAGTTCATCGCCACGGCCCACGAGGACCAGAAGTTCGGCCTGGCGCTGTCGGACGGCGTCGCGGCCGGCGTGGTCGCGGACGTGCTGCAGCGACCCGAGCTCGAGCTGCGCGGTCTGCACAGCCACATCGGCTCGCAGATCTTCGACCCGGCGGGCTTCGAGGTCGCCATCCGGCGGCTGGTCCGGCTGCACGCCGACGTCCTGGCCCGGCACGGCACCGCCCTGCCGGAGATGGACCTGGGCGGTGGCTTCGGTATCGCCTACGCCTCGACCGACCGGCCGATGCCGGTCGCGGACATCGCGGCGCGGCTGGCGGAGGTCGTCGCCGCCGAGTGCGCGTCGGCCGGGGTGGACGTGCCCCGGATCAGCGTGGAGCCGGGGCGTGCGGTGGTGGGCCCGACGACGTTCACGCTGTACGAGGTGGGCACGGTCAAGCCCATCCGGCTGGACGGCGGCGGCGAGCGGACCTACGTGAGCGTGGACGGCGGGATGAGCGACAACGTCCGGACCGCGCTGTACGACGCGGACTACTCCTGCACGCTGGCCTCGCGGGCCTCCGACGCGCCGCCCGTGCTGGCGCGGGTGGTCGGCAAGCACTGCGAGAGCGGGGACATCGTCGTGCGCGACGAGTTCCTGCCCGGTGACGTCCGACGTGGTGACCTGCTCGCCGTGCCGGGTACGGGGGCCTACTGCCGAAGCCTGGCCAGCCAGTACAACCACGTGCCCCGTCCGCCCGTCGTGTCGGTTCGGGACGGGGTGTCGCGGGTGCTGGTGCGTCGCGAGACCGAGGAGGACCTGCTCGCGCTCGACCTGGGCTGACCTGGGCTGACCAGCGGGCCTCGGCCCACCGGCCCTCACCCGGGGACGGTTCCCTGGGGTTCGGGGTCCGGGCCGCGACGGCGGTGCCAGGTGCCGGGCTCCGTGACGTGCAGGCGACCGGTGGGGCTGACCAGGTCGAGGCGACCGAACGGCCCCTGGAGCACGATCCACCCCGCCCGGTGCTTGACCCGGTGGTGCAGCCGGCACAGGCACGCCAGGTTGCAGGCCGAGGTGAGCCCGACCGGGAACGGGGAGGTGTGGTCGAGGTCGCAGCGGGCCGCGCGGGCCCGGCAGCCCGGCCACCGGCAGGTGACGTCCCTGGCCTTGACGGCACGCTCGAGCGCGGCGCCGGGCCGGTACGTCCCGGCCCCCTCGTGGTCGCCGTCGCAGGCGTGGTCACCGGCGTGACCGGGCTCGTGGTCGACGCGCTCGCCGGAGCCGTGAGCAACGCCAGCCGAGGAACCGGAACGAGAGTCGGAGCCGCCACCGGGGTCGGGCCGGACTGCCGGCGACGAGCTGTCTGGCGGCCCGCTGCCAGGTGCTGCGCTGCCCGGGGGCCCGCTGTCCGGTGGCCTGCTGCCCGGGAAGGCGCCGTCCGGGGGAGCGCTGCACGGCGTGACCACGTGGCCACGCTCGTCGAGCGGGACCACCCGCAGCCTGCGGGTCGAGGCGACGACGGCGCGGGCGACGACGTCAGGGAGCGGTCCGAGTCCGGCCAGCTCGGCCGGTGGCCCCGTGACCTTCGTGCGTCCGGGGCGGGATCGGTCCGCGCCGGCGGTCCTGTCCGTGCCGGCGGTCCCGCTCGGATCGGAGGTCGCGTCGTCGGACCTGGTGCCCGTCGCGGCCACCGACGTCAGGACGTCCACCGGTACCAGCACCGTGACGTCGAGGCCGACGATCCCGGGCTGGCGCTCGAGGTCCGGCGACCCGGTGAGCGACTGGAGGACCACGTCGACCCTCGCCTGGTCCAGGGTCGGGACCTCACGCCGATCGTCCTCTTCACCACCGGGTGCGGCGGCGTCTCGGGCGACGGCCGACCGGGCGGCGTCGACGGCGTCCCGGGCGCGGTGGTCGACGGCGGCCACCGCAGCGGCGATGGTCACGGCCGGACCGGTCACCTGCAGGGCGGCCATCCCGTCCGGGAGCCCCCACGAGGTCAGGCGACGGCGGGCCCGCGCCGCCCGGCAGCGGGTGGCGGCGTCCACCCCGGCCCGGGCGGCGTCCCGTCGCACGTGTGCGGCCAGCTCGGCCGGGGTGCCCAGGACGCCGAGGCGCTCGGGCACCCCGTGCTGCTCGGCCTGTTCGGTCCGTTCGGCCACGACACCCGAGACGACGGCGGCGGCCACGGTGTCGTCGGTCACCGGGTCGAGGGCGTCCCGGACGGCACGGGCGTGCGCCACCGAGACCGTGCCGGCCCGCATGGCCGCCAGCAGCACGGGCTGGCGGGTGACCACGTCGACGGCGAGCCCCACCCGGTCCCTGGCCGTGCGCGTCGACAGCCCCAGCGCGGCGGCGACCTCGACCGCGGTGAACCGGTCGACCTCGTCCCCGTCGCACGGGCCGCCGCGGTCGGCCACGGCGTCCCAGCCCCCCAGCTCCTGCGCGAGCTCGGTCTGGGTGGCCAGCCGCAGGTCCCGGAGCCTGGCCGTCGTCTCCAGCACCATGGCCTCGGCCCAGCAGGCCAGCGCCCCGGCGGCGGCCATGGTCTCGACCAGGGCGTCGTCGGACACGGCCACCGTGGCCGCGGCACCCAGACGGTGCAGCAGCGGTGGCAGGTCCCCCAGGTCGATCACGAGGTGGACGCTACGGAGGGGGCCGGACACAACCTCGGCGACGAGGTAGGGAGAATCCCGCCGGGGCCCGTGAGGTGCGCGACGCCTCAGGGCAGGGGGTCTACGCGCGCCTCCGGCGCGGTCGAGCCCGTACCGGCAGGGCCCGGTGCGGCCGGCGGCGCGGGCCGCCCACCCCGCCGCCGGTCCACCACCAGGCTCGCCACCGTGGTGACCCCCAGCACCACGACGATCGCGACCAACGACACCCACGTCGGCAGCTCGGGCGCCCAGGGGACCGGCTCGCCGCCGTTGACGAACGGCACCTCGTTCTCGGCCAGCGCCTGCAGCACGAGCTTGACCCCGATGAACCCGAGCAGCACGGCCAGGCCCAGGGACAGGTACACCAGCCGCTCCAGCAGCCCGCCGATCAGGAAGTACAGCTGCCGCAGCCCCATCAGGGCGAAGACGTTGGCGGTGAGGACCAGGTACGGCTCCTCGGTCAGGCCGTAGATCGCCGGGATGGAGTCCAGCGCGAACAGCAGGTCCGTCGTGCCCAGCGCCAGCACGACCAGCAGCATGGGCGTCACGACCCGCCGGCCCGCCTGGCGCACGACCAGCCGGGTGCCGCCGTCCCACGAGCTGGTCGCCGGCAGCCGGCGCTCGACCCACAGCATGAGCCGGTTCTGCTCGAACTCCTCGTCCTCGCCGCCGGAGCGGGCCAGCCGGACCGCCGTCCAGACCAGGAACGCGCCGAAGAGGTAGAACACCCAGGAGAACTGCTCGATGGCCACCGCACCGGCCGCGATGAACGCCCCCCGCAGCACGAGCGCGATGATGATGCCGATCATCAGGGCGGCCTGCTGCAGGTGCCCCGGCACCCGGAACGTGCCGAGGATGACGATGAACACGAACAGGTTGTCGACGCTCAGCGAGTACTCGGTCAGCCAGCCGGCGTAGAACTGGGCGGCGAAGCCCGGGCCGGCGAAGAACCAGACGCCGAGCCCGAACAGCACCGCGAGGCCCACGTACACCGCCAGGGCCGTGCCGGTCTCGCGGCGCGAGGGCATGTGCGGGCGGCGACCGATGACGGCCACGTCCACCAGCAGCACCGTGCTCAGCAGCGCGAGCGTGGCGATCCAGACCCAGGTGGGGACGTCCATGCGCGGGACCTCCTGCTGATGCGGGGCGCAGCGGGGCGCCGTCGGGCCCGGCGGTGCCGACGAGCAGCATGGCACCGCGCCCTGACCGGGATGCGACCGGGCGCCGCGAGCGCTACCGGCGGCTGACAGACTGCAGCCGTGGATCCGGTGCGTGTCGCCCTGCTGGGCTGTGGAGTCGTGGGCTCGGAGGTGGCCCGGCTGCTGACGGAGCAGGCCGACGACCTCGAGGCCCGGGTCGGTGCGCCCCTGCAGCTGGTCGGGATCGCCGTGCGACGTCCGGACCGGGTCAGGCCGGGCATCGACCCCGCCCTGCTGACCGACGACGCCGAGGGCCTGGTCGCCCGGGCCGACGTCGTGGTCGAGGTGATCGGGGGCATCGAGCCGGCCCGGGCCCTGATGCACGCCGCCTTCGCCCACGGTGCGGGCGTGGTGACCGCCAACAAGATGCTGCTGGCCGAGCACGGCCCCGAGCTGTTCGACGCCGCGTCCGCCGCCGACGTCGACTTGTACTACGAGGCGGCCGTCGCCGGCGCCATCCCGCTGATCCGGCCGCTGCGCGAGTCGCTGGCCGGCGACCGCGTCACACGCTTCCTGGGGATCGTCAACGGCACGACCAACTACGTGCTGGACCAGATGGACACCACCGGCGCCGGCTTCGGCGACGCCGTCGAGCGAGCGCAGGCGCTGGGGTACGCGGAGGCAGACCCGACCGCCGACGTCGAGGGCTACGACGCCGCCAGCAAGGCCGCGATCCTGGCCAGCCTGGCCTTCCACACCCGCGTCCCGGGCGAGGCCGTGCACCGCGAGGGCATCACGGCCGTCAGCGCCGCCGACGTCGCCGCGGCCCGGCGGATGGACTGCGTGGTCAAGCTGCTGGCCATCGGGGCCCGGGTCCCGGCCGGTCCCGACGGCCCCGAGGGCGTCACGGTGCGGGTGCACCCCGCCTTCGTCCCGCGCAGCCACCCGCTGGCGGGGGTGCGCGGGCCGTTCAACGCCGTGTTCGTCGAGGCCGAGGCCGCCAGCGAGCTGATGTTCTACGGCCCGGGCGCCGGGGGCACGCCCACCGCGGGCGCCGTGCTCGGCGACGTCGTGGCCGTGGCCCGCCACCGGGTCCACGGGGGCCGGGGCCCGGGGGAGTCCGCCTACGCCGAGCTGCCGGCGCTGCCCATGTCCCGGGTGACGACGCGGTACCACGTGCGCCTGGAGGTGGCCGACCGGCCGGGTGTGCTGGCCCGGGTCGCCGACGCCTTCGCCGCCCACGGGGTCTCGATCGAGCAGGTGCGCCAGCAGGCCCAGGGCGAGGGCGAGGACCGCACCGCCGAGCTGGTCGTGGTCACGCACGTGGCCGCGGACACCGCGCTGTCGGACACGGTCGCCGACCTGGCCGGCCTGGACTCCGTCCTGGACGTCACGTCCGTCATGCGCGTCGAGGGAGAGTGAGCAGCTGATGGCCGCACCGTGGCGGGGAGTCATCCCCGAGTACCGGGACCGTCTGCCGATCGTCGGGGCCCTGGCGGCCGGCTCGCGCGACATCACCCTGGCCGAGGGGGGCACCCCCCTGGTGCACGCCCGCCGGCTGTCGGAGACGACTGGGTGCGAGGTCTGGCTGAAGGTCGAGGGCTGCAACCCCACCGGGTCGTTCAAGGACCGGGGGATGACCACGGCGATGACCGTCGCGGTGGCCAACGGGGCCAAGGCCGTGGTCTGCGCAAGCACCGGCAACACGTCCGCCTCGGCCGCCGCCTACGCGACGGCGGCCGGCATCACCTGCGCCGTGCTCGTGCCGGACGGCAAGATCGCGATGGGCAAGCTGGCCCAGGCCATCGCCCACGGGGCGACCCTGCTGCAGGTCGACGGCAACTTCGACGACTGCCTGCGGGTGGCCCGCAAGCTGTCCGAGGCGTTCCCGGTCGAGCTGGTCAACAGCGTCAACCCCGCCCGGATCGAGGGCCAGAAGACCGCCGCGTTCGAGGTCGTCGACGTCCTCGGCGACGCCCCGGACATCCACTGCCTGCCGGTCGGCAACGCCGGCAACATCACCGCCTACTGGCGCGGCTACGCGGAGTACGCGGCCGACGGCCCGGCCACGCACCGGCCCCGGATGTGGGGCTTCCAGGCCGCGGGTGCCGCGCCGATCGTGCTCGGCCACCCGGTGGACGAGCCGGAGACCATCGCCACGGCCATCCGGATCGGCAACCCGGCGTCCTGGGAGCAGGCGCTCGCCGCCCGCGACGAGTCCGGCGGGGCCATCCGGTCGGTGACCGACGAGCAGATCCTCGCCGCGCACCGGTGGCTGTCCGCCGGCGAGGGCGTGTTCGTCGAGCCCGCCTCGGCTGCCGGGGTGGCCGGCCTGCTGGCCGCGCACGCCGCCGGTGAGGTCGAGCCCGGCCAGCGCATCGTCTGCACCGTCACCGGGCACGGGCTCAAGGACCCGCAGTGGGCGCTCAAGGGCGCCGACGGCGACGACGTGCGCCCCACCCGGGTGTCGGCCGACGTCGTCGAGGTGGCCGACGCCCTGGGCCTGGGATGAACCAGGCGCACCAGCCGCTCGCCCCCCGCACGGTCGAGGTCTCGGTCGCGGCGTCCTCGGCCAACCTGGGCCCGGGCTTCGACGCGGTCGGCCTCGCGCTGGACCTGCGCGACGAGGTCACGGTGTCCTGCCGCCCCGCCTCCGACCCGGGTGCGCCCCGGACCACCGTCCGGGTCCAGGGTCAGGGCGCCGGGGACGTCGCGCTCGACGAGCGCCACCTGGTGGCCCGCTGGGTCCGGGGCGGGCTCGCCGGGCTGGGGGCGGGCGCCGACCTGGTCGACCTGGAGCTGGACTGCCGCAACGTCGTGCCGCACGGCCGCGGGCTGGGCTCGTCCGCCGCCGCGATCGTCGCCGGTCTGGCCGCCGCGTGGGCGCTGGTGCACGGGGAGCTCGACGAGGTGGACGGGCTGTCGCGCAGCCAGTGGCTGGTCGCGACCTCCTCGGCGGCCGAGGGCCACGGTGACAACGCCGCGGCCAGCGTGCTCGGCGGGGCCGTGCTGGCCTGGTCGGACGGGTCCACCTACCGCGCGGCACCGCTGGACGTGACCCCGGACCTGGCGGTCGTCACCTGCGTGCCGGAGGAGGTCCTGATGACCGAGGTGGCGCGCTCGCTGCTGCCGGCCACGGTGCCGCACTCCGACGCCGCGTTCACCGGGGCGCGCACGGGGTTGCTGGTCCAGGCGCTTCGGGGGGTGCCGGACCTGCTGCTGCCGGCCACCGAGGACCGGATCCACCAGCAGCAGCGGGCCGGGGCCATGCCGCGCAGCCACGACCTGCTGGTGCGGCTGCGGGCTGCGGGGGTCGCGGCCGCCGTGTCGGGCGCCGGCCCGTCGCTGCTGTGCCTGGGCGCGGAGCGCGACACCGTGGCCGCGGCGGCCGGTGAGGGCTGGTCGGTACGCGCCCACCAGGTGGGCACGCCGGTGTGCGCAACCGTCCTCGCCTGAGCAGGCGCGGTGCTAACGTTGCCAGCACGGCGGGGGTCTGTCGGACCTCGTTGACGCCGTCCCGCAGCCGTCGTGGCCGAGCTCCCGGAGCTGTCGTCGACACCCCCAGGACCCGAGTCCCCGCCAGGCTGCCCCACACCGCCCGGCCCGTACCGTGGCAGGCGGACAATCCGAAGGAATGATCTTCGTGACCGAAACCCACGACGCCGTGGCCGCGACCGCGCCCGGCGCCCAGACTCCTGCTGACCTCAGCGGCCTCAAGGTCGCCGAGCTCCAGGCAGTCGCCGCCCGGCTCGGCATCCCCGGTGCCGGCCGGATGCGCAAGGCCGACCTGCTCAGCGCGGTGCGCGAGCGGTCCGGCAGCACCACGTCCGCCCCGGCGGCCCGCAACGGTGCGGCCGCCCGGCGCAGCTCGACCGAGACCCCCGCCAAGACCCCCGCCGAGACGCCCGCCGAGACGCCTGCCGACGCCCAGGGCGACGCGGCGCCCGCCGAGGGCGACGCGGCGCCCGCCGAGCAGGCCCCGCCCGCCCGCGCGCCGCGGCGTCGCCGGGCCACGGCGCCCGCCGGCGCCCCGACGCTCGACGTGGTCGTCGACCCGTCCCCGTCGGGGGCCGAGGCCGACCGCGGGACGAGCGGGTCCGGCGACGAGCCCGGCCGCGGCGGCCGTGACCAGACCGTCGAGCCCACCCCGGCGGAGGCCGGCTCCTCGGAGCGTGGCACGGCCGACTCCCGCGCCGAGCGGACCGCCGGGTCCCGCGACGCCGGTCCGCGTGACGCCGGGTCGCGTGACGCGGGCTCCCGTGACGCAGGCTCCCGTACGCCCAGCCGGGCCCGCCGTCGGGCGGAGCGTGACGCCGAGGCGGCGATCGAGGAGGCCGTCCTCAAGGCCGAGCCGATCCTGCCCGACCTGCCGGCCCGCAACGGGGCCCAGGACGACCGGACGCGGACCGAGCGCGGCCGCGGCGCGGGGCAGGACCGGGCCCGCACCCAGGACCGGACCGTCCAGGACCGGAACAACCAGGACCGCGGCCAGGACCGCGGCCAGGACCGGAACGGCCAGGACCGGAACCAGGACCGGAACCAGGACCGGAACCAGGACCGGAACCAGGACCGGAACGGCCAGGACCGGAACCAGGACCGCAACGGCCAGGACCGCAACGGCCAGGACCGCAACGGCCAGGACCGCAACCAGGACCGTGACCAGGCGGGCCGTGACCAGGTCGCCCGTGACCAGCGGGACCGGGACGACCGCGACACCTCCGGCCCCCGGGACGACTTCGACGACGAGCGCGGTGGCCGTCGGCGGCGGGGCCGCAACCGCCAGCGCGACAAGCAGGGCAACCGCCCCGGTGGCGGTCGTGAGCGGGGCCCCGGCGGCATGGACGCCGAGCCCGAGGTCCGCGAGGACGACGTCCTGGTGCCCGTGGCCGGCATCGTCGACATCCTCGACAGCTACGCCTTCGTCCGGACCTCCGGCTACCTGCCCGGCCCGCACGACGTCTACGTGAGCCTCAACCAGGTCAAGAAGTACGGCCTGCGCAAGGGCGACGCGGTCGTCGGCCAGGTCAAGCAGGAGCGCCCCAACGAGGAGCGCCGCCAGAAGTTCAACGCCATCGTCCGCGTCGACGCCATCAACGGGCAGTCGGTCGAGGAGGCCCGCGGGCGCGACGAGTTCGGCAAGCTGACCCCGCTGTACCCGCAGGAGCGACTGCGCCTGGAGACCGACCCGGGCGTGCTGAGCACCCGGATCATCGACCTGGTCGCCCCCATCGGCAAGGGCCAGCGCGGTCTCATCGTGTCCCCGCCCAAGGCCGGCAAGACCCTCGTGCTGCAGGCGATCGCCAACGCGATCACCACCAACAACCCGGAGTGCCACCTCATGGTCGTCCTCGTGGACGAGCGTCCCGAGGAGGTCACCGACATGCAGCGCACGGTCAAGGGCGAGGTCATCGCCTCGACCTTCGACCGGCCGGCCGAGGACCACACCACGGTGGCCGAGCTGGCCATCGAGCGGGCCAAGCGCCTGGTCGAGCTGGGCCACGACGTCGTGGTGCTGCTGGACTCCATCACCCGGCTGGGTCGCGCCTACAACCTGGCCGCCCCGGCCAGCGGGCGGATCCTGTCCGGCGGCGTGGACTCGAGCGCGCTGTACCCGCCCAAGCGGTTCTTCGGTGCCGCCCGCAACATCGAGAACGGCGGCTCGCTCACCATCCTGGCCACGGCCCTGGTGGAGACCGGCTCGAAGATGGACGAGGTCATCTTCGAGGAGTTCAAGGGCACCGGGAACATGGAGCTGCGGCTGTCCCGCCACCTGGCCGACAAGCGCGTCTACCCGGCCGTGGACGTCAACCCCTCCGGCACCCGCCGCGAGGAGGTCCTGCTCGGCTCCGACGAGCTGCGCATCATGTGGCAGCTGCGCCGGGTGCTGAGCGCGCTGGACGCCAACCAGGCCATCGAGCTGCTGCTGGACCGGCTCAAGAAGTCCCGCAGCAACGCGGAGTTCCTCATGCAGGTCAACAAGACCGCGCCCGGAGGGAACAGGGACGACGCCTGACGCATTGACTGGCACGGACCACTCGGTCCATGCGTCACACTTGCTGACGACAAGGTTCCGGTTCACGTCCACCCGCCCCCGCGGCTGGCGACCCGGCGACCGCCCCAGGAGGAGAGCCATGAAGCCCGAGATCCACCCCGAGTACGTGGTCACGACCGTGTCCTGCACCTGCGGCAACACGTTCGAGACCCGCAGCACCGAGACCAGCGGCAAGATCGCCGCGGACGTCTGCAGCAACTGCCACCCGTTCTACACGGGCAAGCAGAAGCTGCTGGACACCGGTGGCCGCGTGGCCCGGTTCCAGAAGCGCTACGGCAAGGCCCCGGCCGAGTCCGACGCCAAGTAGGACCGTCGTACCGGCGCCCGCCCGCACCCTCACCGGTCGCGGGCGGGCGCCGTCGTCGTCCTGCCCGTCCCAGCCCGGTCATGAGGTGTCGTGTACGACGCGGTGAAGCCCCTGCTCGACGAGCACTCCGAGGTCGAGGCCGCCCTGGCCGACCCCGCGGTGCACGGCGACCCCGTTGCCGCCCGGCGGCTCGCCCGCCGCTACGCACAGCTGGGGGCCGTGGTCACGGCCCACGACGCCTGGCGGCAGGCCCACGAGGACCACGCCACCGCCCGTGAGCTGGCCCCGCACGACGTCGGCCTCCGCGAGGAGCTGCCCGGCCTCGAGCAGGCGGAGCAGCAGGCCGCGGACCGGCTGCAGCTGCTGCTGGTGCCGCGCGACCCCGACGACGCGCGCGACGCCATCGTCGAGGTCCGGGCCGGGGAGGGTGGCACCGAGTCGGCCCTGTTCGCGGGCGAGCTGGTGCGCATGTACACCCGCTGGGCCGAACGGCGAGGTTGGCGGGCCGAGGTGATCGACGCCGCGCTCGGCGACCTGGGCGGCGTCAAGAGCGCCACGCTGGCCGTGCAGGCGCCCGAGGGCGCCTACGGCCTGCTGCGCCTGGAGGGCGGGGTCCACCGGGTCCAGCGGGTGCCGGTCACCGAGTCCGCCGGGCGGGTCCACACCTCCGCCGTCGGCGTGCTGGTGCACCCCGAGGCCGACGACGTCGACGTCGAGGTGGACCCCGGCGACCTGCGCGTGGACGTGTTCCGGTCCTCGGGCCCGGGCGGGCAGAGCGTCAACACCACCGACTCGGCCGTCCGCATCACCCACCTGCCCACCGGCACGGTGGCCACCTGCCAGAACGAGAAGTCGCAGCTGCAGAACCGGGAGCAGGCGATGCGGATCCTGCGCGCCCGGCTGCTGGCCGCGGCGCGCGCCGAGGCCGACGCCGACGCGGCCCGCGTGCGGGCGGCGCAGGTGCGGACCGTGGACCGCTCCGAGCGGGTTCGGACCTACAACTTCGGCGAGAACCGGATCGTCGACCACCGCAGCGGCTACAAGGCGTACAACCTCGACGCCGTGCTGGACGGCGACCTGGACCCGGTGCTGGACAGCCTGGTCCGGCTGCGGACCGAGGAGCAGCTGAGCGCCCAGCAGGACCAGGCGTGAGGCCGGGGGCCGGGACCGCGCCCGGCGCCACGGTCGCCGAGCAGCTGGGCGCGGCCACGGCCCGGCTCGAGGCGGCCGGGATCGTCTCCGCCCGCACCGACGCCGAGCTGCTGGCGGCCCACGCCGCAGGCACCGACCGCGGCGGGCTGCAGCGGCTGGTGCTGATGCGCGGGGACTGGCCCGCCGGGGCGGGGGAGCGGTTCGCCGCGCTGGTCGCCGAACGCGCCGACCGGGTCCCGCTGCAGCACCTGACGGGCCGGGCGCCGTTCCGGGGCCTCGACCTGGCCGTCGGGCCCGGGGTGTTCCTGCCCCGGCCGGAGACCGAGCTGCTCGCCGGGCTGGCGGTCGACGAGCTGCGGGCGGTGGCCGCGGCCGGGGGGTCGCCGGTGGCTGTGGACCTGTGCACCGGCTCCGCGGCGGTGCCGCTGGCCCTGGTCGACGAGGTGCCGGGTGCCCGGCTGGCCGCGGTCGAGCTCGACCCGCACGCGCACGCGTGGGCCGCCCGCAACGTCGAGCGGCTGGGCGACGGCCGGGTCGAGCTGCTGCTGGCCGACGTCGCCCGGGCCGGCGAGCTGCTGCCGCACCTGCTCGGTGGCTGCGCGGTGGTCACGGCCAACCCGCCGTACATCCCGGACGACGCGGTCCCGGTGGACCCCGAGGTCGCCGAGCACGACCCGGCGCTGGCGCTGTACGGCGGCCCCGACGGCCTGCGCGTGCTGCGGGTCTGCGTGGCCGTGGCCGCGGGCCTGCTCGCGCCCGGCGGGCTGCTCGTGCTGGAGCACGCCGAGCCGCAGTGCGCCGGGGTGGCCGACGTGCTCGCCCGGTCGGGCGGCTGGACCGACGTCGAGCACCACGACGACCTGACGGGACGGCCGCGGGCCACCAGCGCCCGCCGGGCACCGGCCGCGACGGTGGGAGACTGACGCGCGTGAGCCGTACCTACGACTGCGCCGTGCCCCGTGACCGCGAGCGGGGGGTGTCCGCCGCTGCGGCCGCCATCTCTCGGGGGGCCCTCGTGGTGGTCCCCACCGACACCGTCTACGGCATCAGCTGCGACGCGTTCACCCCCGGGGCGGTGACGTCGCTGCTGGAGGCCAAGGGCCGGGGGCGCGACAGCCCGCCGCCGGTGCTGGTCGGCGACGTCGCCACCCTCGACGGCCTGGCCATGCAGGTGCCCACCTACGCCCGCGACCTGGTCGAGGCGTTCTGGCCGGGCGGGCTGACCGTGGTCGTCACCGCCCAGCCCACGCTGAGCTGGGACCTGGGCGACACCGGCGGCACCGTCGCCCTGCGGATGCCGCTGCACCCCGTGGCCCTGGAGCTGCTCGCCGTCACCGGGCCGCTCGCGACCTCCAGCGCCAACACCACCGGGGAGCCCGCCGCCCTGACGATGGCCGAGGCCAAGGGCATGCTCGGCGAGTCGGTCGCGATCTACCTGGACGGCGGCGCGTGCCTCGACGAGCTGGCCTCCAGCATCGTCGACTGCACGGGCGAGCGGCCGCGCCTGCTGCGTGCGGGTGCCGTGGCGGAGGAGCTGCTGCGCGAGGTCGTCCCGGGGCCGTGGGAGGGCGACGACCCGGAGCCCGAGCCGGAGGGTGACGTCGAGCCGGAGGAGCAGCTCGAGCCGGAGGGCGACGTCGGCGAGGCCCACGTCGTCGAGGCGCCCGCGTCGCCCGCCACCCGCCAGGAGGAGACCCGATGAGCGACCAGCCCACCGAGCCCACGCCGCCGACGGGACCGACCGGAGCCGGCCCCGCCGTCCCGTACGGCGCCCCGGAGGCCTCGACCGCGGCCCCGCACGAGGTCGGCGAGGGCGGTCTCGCGCTGCGCGCCGCGCTGCGTCGGGCCGTGCGGCTGGCCGCGCTGGTCTGCCTGGTCGCCGGCGTCGTCACCGCCGTGGTCGCCGGGCTGCTCGTCGGCCTGCCGGGGGTGTGGGGCGCGCTGCTCGGCTTCGCCATCGCGCTGGCGTTCCTGGCCACCACGGCCCTGGTCGGCGCCCGCACCGCCGGCGGCGACCCAGTGGTCGTCGCGGGCTGGGTGCTCGGCTCGTGGCTGGTCAAGGTGGTCGTCGTCGGCGTGGCCCTGTTCGTGCTGCACGACATGACGTTCTACGACCCGGTGTCGCTGTTCGTCGGCATCGTCGTGGGCATGCTCTGCACCCTCTACGCGGAGTTCCGGGCCCTGACCTCGGCCCGCATCCCGTACGTCGACACGTCGGCCCGCTGAGGCGCCCAGGCAGGTTCGGCGCACCCTGATCGTGTTGGTAGGGTTCGGGCGTCCGAGGGCAGCGGGCCACCAGGTTGTGGCTGCCGCCCCGACCTCATTGCTCGCTCGCCGGTCCCCACGCCGGCCAGACCCCGGGAGTCGACGCTGACGACGCTGACTGCGTTCGCCGCGCTACCGATGTCCGCAGAGGACTCCGAAGGCTTCCACCCTCCGGGGATCTACGAGTTCTTCCCCGAGAGCTTCCTCTTCGTCGGTACGCCGTTCGAGATGAACCGGATCATGATGGTCCGGCTCATCGCCATGGCCGTGGTCGTGCTCGTCTTCGCGATCTACGTCAACCGGGCGCGGCTGCTCCCGTCCCGGTTCACCAGCACGATCGAGTTCATGCTCGACCTGGTGCGGACCCAGATCGCCGACCAGATCCTCGGGGTCAAGGACGGCCGCAAGTTCCTCCCGCTGCTGGCCACGTTCTTCTTCATGATCTTCGCCCTGAACATCACGGGCGTCATCCCGTTCCTGAACATCGGCGGGACGAGCGTCGTCGGCGTGCCGATGCTGCTGGCGGCGATCGCCTACGTCACGTTCATCTTCGTCGGCATCCGCGCCCAGGGCGTGGGCGGCTACTTCAAGTCCAACCTGTTCCCCCCGGGCGTGCCGAAGCCGCTGTACCTGCTGGTGACGCCGATCGAGTTCGCCTCGACGTTCATCATCCGGCCGTTCTCGCTCACCATCCGTCTGCTGGCCAACCTGATCGCCGGCCACCTGCTGCTGGTGCTGTGCTTCTCGGCGACGGACTTCTTCTTCCGGGAGGCGTTGAGCGGCAACGCGGTCGGCGGCTTCTTCCTGGCCACGCTGGTGGGCGGGTTCGCCTTCACGCTGTTCGAGATCCTGGTCTCGGTCCTCCAGGCCTACATCTTCACCCTGCTCACCGCCGTGTACATCAGCGGCGCGCTCCACCCGGAGCACTGACCACCCACCCGAAAGGAACCCTCGTGGACACCACCGTTCTCGCCGGCCTCACCGGCAACATCGCCACCGTCGGCTACGGCCTCGCGGCGATCGGCCCCGGCATCGGCATCGGCGTTCTCGTCGGCAAGACCGTCGAGGGCCAGGCCCGCCAGCCCGAGATGGCCGGCCGCCTCCAGACCACGATGTTCCTCGGCATCGCCTTCACCGAGGCGCTGGCCCTCATCGGCTTCGCGGCCGGCTTCGTCTTCTCCTGATGCTCAGCGTGCACTCCGCAGCACTGGCTGCGGCGACGGAGGAGGAGAGCAGCCCCAGCGTCCTCCTGCCCGCGACCTACGACATCGTCTGGTCGCTCGTCGTCTTCGTCGTGCTCGCCGTGCTCTTCACGAAGTACGTGCTGCCGACGTACCTGCGGGTGCTCGACGAGCGCGGGGCGAAGATCCAGGGCGGGCTCGAGAAGGCCGAGAAGGCCCAGGCCGAGGCCGACGCGCGGCTCAAGGAGTACGGCGACCAGCTCGCCGAGGCTCGCGAGGAGGCCGGTCGCATCCGCGAGCAGGCTCGCAGCGAGGGCGCCGCGATCATCGCCGAGATGCGTGAGCGTGCGCAGACCGAGGCGAACCGGGTCACCGAGCAGGCCCAGCGCCAGCTCGAGGCCGAGCGCACCCAGGCCGTCGCGCAGCTGCGCGGCGAGGTGGGTCGCCTGGCCGTCGACCTGGCCGGTCGCGTGGTCGGGGAGTCCCTGACCGACGAGCAGCGTCAGCAGCGCGTCGTGGACCGCTTCCTGGCCGACCTCGAGTCCGGCGACGCCCAGGCCGTGGGCACCGCCGCGCCGCGCTCCTCGGGTGGTGGCCTCGCCTGATGCGCGGAGTCAGCCGAACCTCGCACGCCGAGGCCGCCGAGCGGCTCGAGGCGCTGCTGGACCGCACCCCCGACGCGGACGCCCGCGCCGGGCTGGGCCAGCAGCTGTTCGCGGTGGTCGACCTGCTCGACGGCTCGGTGCCCCTGCGCCGGGCGCTGACCGACCCCTCGCGGGACGGGCAGGCCAAGGCGCAGCTGCTCGACCGGCTGCTCGCCGGCAAGGTCTCCGCCGACGCGGCCGACCTGCTCGGTGGCGCGGCCCGCTCGCGCTGGAGCGCCGCGCACGACCTCGCGGACTCCGTCGAGATCCTGGCGGTGGACGCGGTCCTGGCCGCGGCCGAGGCGTCGGGTCGGCTGGACCGGGCCGAGCAGGAGGTCCACCGCGTGGGCCAGGTCCTGACCGGTGACCGCGACCTGCGCGCGGCCCTGCTGGACCGCCGTGGTTCCGACCAGGCCAAGGCCGCCATGGTCGGCCGCCTCGTGGACACCGCCGCCGCACCCGAGACCTCGGTCCTGGTGCGCCGGATGGCGTCCAACCCCCGCGGTCGCCGCCCCGAGCACGCCTTCGAGTTCGTCACGCAGGCCGCGGCCCGCCGGCGCGAGCGCGTCGTCGCGCACGTCGTCGTCGCCACCTGGCCGACCGAGGAGCAGCAGCAGCGTCTCGCCGCCTCGCTGACCCGCCGGTACGGCCGTCAGGTCCGTCTGGCCGTCGACCTCGACCCCGACGTCCTGGGCGGCATGCGTGTGCAGGTCGGCGACGAGGTCGTCGACGGCACCGTGTCCCGGCGCCTGGCCGCCGCGACCGAGCAGCTCGGCCGCTGACGCGGTACGCACCACCCGCACCTCAGCACCTCAAGCGCCGCAGCACCTCAGCCCCGCCCGCACCGCAGCACCTGGTCTCAGCACAGCCCAGCACCACGACGAAGACACGAGGAGCACCGAGATGTCCGAGCTGACCATCCGTCCGGAGGAGATCCGCGACGCGCTGGACGAGTTCGTCCGGTCCTACGAGCCGACCGGCGCCTCCACCGAAGAGGTCGGCCGCGTGACCGAGGCCGGTGACGGCATCGCCCGCGTCGAGGGCCTGCCGGGCGTCATGGCCAACGAGCTGGTCCGCTTCGGCGACGAGGCCGGCACGCTGGGCCTGGCGCTCAACCTCGACGTCCGCGAGATCGGTGTCGTCGTGCTCGGTGAGTTCACCGGCATCGAGGAGGGCCTCGAGGTCCGCCGCACCGGCGAGGTGCTGTCCGTCCCGGTGGGTGACAACTACCTCGGCCGCGTCGTCGACCCGCTGGGCAACCCGATCGACGGTCTGGGCGAGATCGCGCCCGAGGCCCGTCGCGCCCTGGAGCTGCAGGCGGCCGGCGTGATGGACCGCCAGGAGGTCCGCGAGCCCATGCAGACCGGGATCAAGGCCATCGACGCCATGACCCCGATCGGCCGGGGCCAGCGCCAGCTGATCATCGGCGACCGCCAGACCGGCAAGACCGCGGTGGCGATCGACACGATCATCAACCAGAAGCAGAACTGGGAGTCCGGCGATCCCAAGAAGCAGGTCCGCTGCATCTACGTCGCCATCGGCCAGAAGGGCTCGACGATCTCCGGCGTGCGCGGCGCCCTGCAGGACGCGGGCGCCCTGGAGTACACGACCATCGTCGCGGCCCCCGCCTCCGACCCCGCCGGCTTCAAGTACCTGGCCCCCTACACCGGCTCGGCCATCGGCCAGCACTGGATGTACGCCGGCAAGCACGTCCTCATCATCTTCGACGACCTGTCCAAGCAGGCCGAGGCCTACCGCTCGGTTTCGCTGCTGCTGCGTCGTCCGCCGGGCCGCGAGGCCTACCCCGGCGACGTCTTCTACCTGCACTCCCGTCTGCTCGAGCGCTGCGCCAAGCTGAGCGACGAGCTGGGCGGTGGCTCGATGACCGGTCTGCCGATGATCGAGACCAAGGCCAACGACGTCTCGGCCTTCATCCCGACCAACGTCATCTCGATCACCGACGGCCAGTGCTTCTTCGAGTCCGACCTGTTCAACGCCAACGTGCGTCCCGCCATCAACGTGGGTATCTCCGTGTCCCGCGTCGGTGGTGCCGCCCAGGTCAAGGCCATGAAGTCGGTCTCCGGCTCGCTGCGTACCTACCTGGCGCAGTACCGCGCGCTCGAGGCGTTCGCCATGTTCGCCTCCGACCTGGACGCGGCCAGCCGCGCCCAGCTGTCGCGCGGTGAGCGCCTGGTCGAGCTGCTCAAGCAGCCGCAGTACACGCCGTACCCGGTGGAGGAGCAGGTCGTGTCGATCTGGGCCGGCACCACGGGCCAGCTGGACGACGTGCCCGTCGAGGACATCGCCCGCTTCGAGCGCGAGTTCATCGACCACCTCAAGCGCAACGACCAGGTGCTCGGCGGGATCCGCGAGACCGGCAAGCTCGACGACGACGCCATCGGCGTGCTCGAGCAGGCCGTCGGCGAGGTCAAGCAGGGCTTCCGGGCCGGCAGCGGCCACGCCATCGGTGCCCCCGGGCACGAGGAAGAGGTCGGCGCCCTCGACGAGGACGACGTCAACCAGGAGCAGATCGTCCGCCAGAAGCGCTGAGGCGCCCCGGCGGCCGCACTGCACCGATGATCTGACCTCGACAGAAGGGACGGCGAACACCAGATGGCAGCTTCGCTGCGGGTCTACCGAGAGCGCATCCGCGCGGTGACCTCCACCAAGAAGATCACCCGCGCCATGGAGCTGATCGCGGCCTCCCGCATCGTCAAGGCCCAGCAGCGCAGCCGTGAGGCCGCGCCGTACGCCCGGGCGATCACCCGGGCGGTGTCGGCCCTGGCGAGCTTCTCCGACGTCGACCACCCCCTGACGACGGAGCGGCCCGAGGTCAAGCGGGCCGCCATGCTGCTCATCACCTCCGACCGCGGTCTGGCCGGCTCGTACTCCTCGGCCGTCATCAAGGAGGGCGACCGGCTGGCCGAGCGGCTGCGCGACGGCGGCAAGGAGGTCGTCCCCTACCTGCTCGGTCGCAAGGGCGTCGCCTTCTACTCCTTCCGCAGCCGGCACATCGAGCAGAGCTGGACCGGCGACTCCGACGCGCCCCGCTTCGAGGTGGCCAAGGAGGTCGGCCAGACCCTGGTCGACGCGTTCCTGGCCGGCAGCGACGACGGCGGCGTGGACGAGATCAACATCGTCTTCACGCGCTTCGTCAACATGGTCAAGCAGGAGCCCACCGTCATCCGGCTGCTGCCCGTCGAGGTCGTCGACGAGGTCGCCGAGGCGCAGCAGGCCGACAGCTCCGGCTCGGACCTGATGCCGCTGTACGACTTCGAGCCGGACCCGGCCACGGTGCTGGACGCGCTGCTGCCGCAGTACATCCAGAGCCGCATCTACTCCGCGATGCTGTCGGCCTCGGCGAGCGAGCTCGCCGCCCGGCAGCAGGCGATGAAGTCCGCGACCGACAACGCCACGGACCTCATCCGCCGGCTGCAGCAGCAGGCCAACGCCGCCCGCCAGGCCGCCATCACCCAGGAGATCAGCGAGATCGTCGGCGGCGCCGACGCGTTGGCCTCGTCCGGATCCGAGTCATGACCACCAGCATGAACACCACAGCACGACGGAAGGAACTCCCATGACCGCCACCGCCTCTGAGCAGACCACCTCCGGTTCTGCCGGCACCGGCCGCGTCTCCCGGGTGATCGGCCCGGTCGTCGACATCGAGTTCCCCGTCGACGCCATGCCCGACATCTACGCGGCGCTGAAGTCCGACGTCGTCATCGGCGAGGACACCCGCACGCTGACCCTCGAGGTCGCCCAGCACATCGGCGACAACCTGGTCCGCGCCATCTCGATGCAGCCCACCGACGGCATGGTCCGCGGCGCGACCGTCGTGGACACCGGCTCGCCCATCACGGTCCCGGTCGGCGACCAGACCAAGGGCAAGGTCTTCAACACCATCGGCGACGTCCTGAACCTCAAGGAGGGCGAGACCTTCGAGGTCAAGGACCGCTGGCCCATCCACCGCACCGCCCCCGCGTTCGACCAGCTGGAGTCCAAGACCCAGATGTTCGAGACGGGCATCAAGGTCATCGACCTGCTCACCCCGTACGTCCAGGGCGGCAAGATCGGCCTGTTCGGCGGCGCCGGCGTCGGCAAGACGGTCCTGATCCAGGAGATGATCTACCGCGTCGCCGAGAACTTCGGTGGTGTGTCGGTGTTCGCCGGGGTCGGCGAGCGCACCCGTGAGGGCAACGACCTGATCGGTGAGATGACGGAGTCCGGCGTCATCGACAAGACCGCCCTGGTCTTCGGCCAGATGGACGAGCCGCCGGGCACGCGTCTGCGCGTGGCGCTGTCCGCGCTGACGATGGCGGAGTACTTCCGCGACGTGCAGGGCCAGGACGTGCTGCTGTTCATCGACAACATCTTCCGGTTCACCCAGGCCGGCTCCGAGGTGTCGACCCTGCTGGGCCGCATGCCCTCGGCCGTGGGCTACCAGCCCAACCTGGCCGACGAGATGGGCCAGCTGCAGGAGCGGATCACGTCGACCCGTGGCCACTCGATCACCTCGCTGCAGGCCGTCTACGTCCCGGCCGACGACTACACCGACCCGGCGCCGGCCACGACGTTCGCCCACCTCGACGCCACCACGGCGCTGAGCCGCGACATCGCCTCGCGTGGTCTGTACCCGGCCGTGGACCCGCTGACCTCGACGTCGCGGATCCTCGACCCGCGGTTCATCTCCGAGGAGCACTACCGCACGGCGACCCGCGTCAAGCAGATCCTCCAGCGCAACAAGGAGCTGCAGGACATCATCGCCATCCTCGGTGTCGACGAGCTGTCCGAGGAGGACAAGCTGGTCGTCAACCGCGCGCGCCGCATCGAGCAGTTCCTCAGCCAGAACACCTACATGGCCGAGAAGTTCACCTCGGTCCCCGGCTCCACCGTGCCGCTGGCCGAGACCATCGAGGGCTTCTCGAAGATCGCGGACGGCGAGCTCGACCACGTCGCCGAGCAGGCCTTCTACAACGTCGGTGGCATCGACGACGTCATGAAGCAGTGGGACAAGATCCAGAAGGAGACCGGTTCCTGATGCCGCTGAAGGTCCAGCTCGTCGCCGCCGACCGCGAGGTGTGGTCCGGCGAGGCGCGCATGGTCTCGGCCAGCACGCCCGAGGGCTCCCTGGGCGTGCTGCCGGGCCACGAGCCGTTCCTGTCGCTGCTGGCGGACGGTCCGGTGTCGGTCCAGGGCCAGGACGGGGACTCGGTGGTCGCCGAGGTCTCCAACGGCTTCCTGTCCGTGGACCACGACCTCGTGACCATCGTGGCCCAGCAGGTCACGGTCGGCACCGGGTCGGCCCGGGACTGAGAGGACACGCCGACGGACACGCTGCTGGGGGCTGACCTGGGGTGGTTCGTCGGCGCGGGGCCCCCGGGGGTGGGGCCGGACGTGCCGGGCACCGACGTGCCGTCGGTGCTCGTCGCCGTGGTCCTGTTCGCGTTCGCGGCCGCGGTCGCCCTGGCGGTGGTCCTGGCCTGGCGGCGGTTCTCCAGCGGCCTCGGCGCCTTCCGCTGCTTCGTGCGGCTGCCCGGCACCACCGGTGCGTTCTGCCGCTGGCGCCGCGGCGCGGCGCGGTTCGACACCGACGCGCTGCGGTGGTTCCCGTCCTACACCCTGCTCGCCTCCCGCTCCCTGGTCCTCGACCGCGGTGAGCTGGAGCTGTTCGAGCGCCGTCCGGTCGACGACGACGACGGCGTCCCCCTCGGGCTGACGGTGCTGCGCGGCTCGGCCCGCGGCCGCACCGTCGAGCTGGCCGTGCCGGCCACGTCCGCCGCGGCCCTGGTGCTGTGGGTGGAGTCCGGCCCGCCCGGGCGCGGCGTCAACGTCGCCTGAGGATCCGGGACCGGCCCGGGCTCAGTCGTCCGGTGAGTCCGGCGACTCGGCCTCCTCCGGCGAGTCGGGCTCCTCGGGGGAGTCGGGGGCGTCCGGCGGTGAGTCGGGCGAGTCCACCGGCGCCGGCGCGGGAGCCGGGGCCGGTGCGGGCCGCGGGGCGGCCGCCGGGGTGTCGGGGCTGTCCGGGGCCGGGGCCGGGGCGCGGGCGGGCGCCGGGGCGGGTGTGTCCGGTGAGGCCGGGCTGTCCGGTGCGGGCACGGCCGCCGGTGCGGGCCGCGGTGTCGCCCGGGGCGAGGGCGACGCGCTGGGTGTGGGCGACGCGCTGGGTGAGGGGCTGCTGGTCGCAGCCGGCGTCGGGCCGACGCGCGGGCTCACCGTCACCCCCGGGGCCCGGGCCGCGCTGGCGAGGTCGTCGTCGGTCGCCTCGGGGTCGGACCCGACCACCACGACCGAGGCGTCAGTGAGGCTCGGTTCCGCGTCCTCCAGGGCGAAGCCGCTCACCCCGACCACGGCGCTGGTGCCGAAGCCGACGGCGGCGGCGACCACCCACGGTCTACTGGTGCTCACGAGGTCTCCTCGGTGTCGGGGCCGATCGCTGCCGGTCGGGTCAGTCGTCGGAGGAGTCGGGGCTGTCCGGGGTCTCCGGGCTGTCCGGGGTGTCCGGGCTGGGGGGCGAGTCCGGGGTGTCCGGGCTCGGCGGGCTCGGCGGGCTGTCGGGCGTGTCGGGGCTCGGCGGCGAGGCCGGGGTGTCCGGGCTGGGGGGCGAGGCGGGGGTGTCGGGGCTGGGCGGGCTGTCGGGGGTGTCCGGGCTCGGCGGCGAGGCGGGGCTGTCCGGCGCGGGCGCGGCCCGGTCCGGCGAGTCCGGCGAGCTCGGCGAGCTCGACGACGACGCGCCGCTGCTGCGGGCCGGGCCCGGGGCGGGCGCCGCCTCGACCGCGTCCGCGGCGGCGGGGACGACCGTGGCTGCGGCCGCGTCGGTCGCCGGGGCGGGCGTGGCGCGGTCCCCACCCAGGTCCAGCGCCGTGCGGGTCGGCGCGGCCGACGTCGTGGCGCCCGCTCCCTCCACCGACACAGGGCTGCGCGACGGGCCGGCGGCGGTGAGCCCGGTGCCGGAGCCGGTGCCGATCACCACCGTGCCGCTGCCCAGCCGTGCGTCCTGGTCCTCCAGCGCGAACGCCGTGGTGCCGACCGCGGCGCTCACGCCGAAGCCGACGGCCGCTGCCACCACCCAGGGCTTGCTGATGCCCATCGTCCACTCCTCTCGTCAGGACCCGATCGTGGGCGCCGACCACGAGAGGACGAGGAGACGGCGATGAGCGGCCTCTCATCCGCCGCCAGTCGCAGCGATCAGCCGGGAGCCGGCAGCCGGGAGCCGTCAGTCGTCCACGGCCGCCAGCAGCCGGGGCAGCAGGTCGGGTCCGTGGGTCCACGGCCGGCGGTGGGCCTGCTGCAGCATCACCCGGGGCAGTCCCAGCCACTGCTGGGTGCGGCGCTCCCAGCCCGGGCGCCGGTTGCGGACCGGGCCGGTGGCCAGGGTCAGCAGGACCAGGGCGGTCCGCCGCCACAGCAGCTCGGGCTCGCTGGTGGCCACGGCCAGGTGCTCGTGCAGCTCGGCGGCGCACGCGTCGGTCACGTCCGGGTGCGCCAGCGGAAGCAGCGCCAGGTGCGCCAGCACGCACGCCTCGTCGTCCACCCGGTGGCCGGGCCCGGCGGTGTCGAGGTCCAGGACGCCCGACAGCCGGCCGCGGGTCACCATGACCTGGGCCTCGTACAGGTCGCCGTGGACCGGTACCACCGGCAGCCGCGCGACCTCGGCGGCCACGTCCGCCTCGGCCGCGACGGTCCGGACGGTGTCCGCGGCCGACGGCAGGGCCGCGCCGAGCAGCGCGACGTGGTGCCAGGACTGCTCGCACCACGACGGCCGGCGCGGCGCCAGCAGCAGGCTGCCGGGCAGCCGGTCCATCGTCGCCCACAGCTCGGTCGCGTCCGGGGTCGGCAGGCCCTGCCGCATGGTCGAGCGCCAGGTCTCGCCGCCCAGCCGCTCCAGCACGACCACGCCGCGCGGGTCGGTGCCGAGGCTGCGCGGTGCGGCCACCCCGGCCGCGGTGAGCTCGCGGTGGCGACGGTGCAGGCCCCGGGCGTGCCGGGGCGGGACCACCTTGAGGAAGACGCTGGCGCCGTGGGCGCGCGCCTCCACCACCGCCCTTCGCCGGGGCCGGTAGGCGCGCAGGTCCAGCGTCACGTCCTGCGGGCGGGTGGGGACGCCGCAGTCGCTCAGCAGGTCCGCGACGGCCCCGGTGTCCATCGCGGGGACCAGGCCCGGCAGGGCCGGGTCGTGCGGCAGCACCCACACGCCCAGCCGGACGTCGTCGCTGGCCAGCACCAGCGTGCCGGTGGCCCCGTCCAGCGAGTCCACCTCGGTGGTCAGGGCCAGCACCGCCGGCACGGCCGAGCCGTCCGGGCGGCGGACGAGCACGTCGTGCACGGCGGTCGCACCCGAACCGGGACGGTGGTCGACCGAACGCAGCGCGGACCGCTCCAGGTCGCCCCCCAGCTCGGCGGCGGCCAGCCGGAGCGCGGCGTCGGCGGCGGGGCCGTGGACCAGCCCCACCTCGTCGCCGGACCCCGGGCCGGTCATCCCGGTTGCTGCTGGCGGCCCCCGCCCGGGGCCCACATCACGTCGCCGGCCTCGCGGTTGGCGTAGCGGGACAGCACGAACAGCAGGTCCGACAGCCGGTTGAGGTACTGCGCGGTCAGGGTGCTGACGCCGCCGGGGCCGTCCTCGGCCGCGACGGCCTCGGCGCCGTAGCGCTCGACGGCCTCCCAGGTGGACCGCTCCGCGCGCCGGACCACGGTGCGCGCCGTGTGCAGGCGGGCGGCGGCCAGGGTGCCGCCCGGCAGCACGAACGAGCGCAGCTTGGGCAGGTCGGCGTTGTACGTGTCGATCGCCGCCTCGAGGTCGGCCACGTAGTCGGCGGTGACCCGCAGCGGGGGGTACTCGTAGCTGGGGCGCAGCGGGGTGCACAGGTCGGCGCCGACGTCGAACAGGTCGTTCTGCACCCGCAGCAGCAGGGCGGCGACGTCGTCGTCCAGCTCCGCCCGCGGTGCGCCGGCCAGGGCCTCGCCGATGGCGCAGTTGGCCTCGTCGGTGTCGGCGTACGCGACCAGGCGCGGAT
The DNA here is from genome assembly GCF_042466345.1 of Jannaschia sp. R86511. Taxonomy (NCBI): domain Bacteria; kingdom Pseudomonadati; phylum Pseudomonadota; class Alphaproteobacteria; order Rhodobacterales; family Roseobacteraceae; genus Jannaschia; species Jannaschia sp. R86511. The sequence continues at coordinate 3,751,868 of NZ_JAXHCD010000001.1, read as the reverse complement.
CCGTCTTGTAGGTGCGCGACATGTCGCCCAGGTCGGTCGTGCCGGCGTCGCCGGTCTTCGTGTAGATGCGCGAGAGGATGACCACCCGCCTCAGCCTAGGTCGCTGCGGCGGGACCGCCACAGCGACCGGCGCCCGCCCGGCCCGGGAGCGACGCCGTGCCGTGCCCGCGGGGCGGCCGGGGCGCACACTGGTGCCGTGCCCTCGTGGGAGAACTACAGCTTCGCCTTCGGCCCGCTCGTGGCCCTGGTCGTGGTGCTCGTGCTGGTCCTGCTGCTGCGCTGGACCTTCACACGGGGGCGCTCGCTGGTCGAGCGTCCCGCCCGGCCCGGGGGTGAGCAGGACTACGGCCTGCTCACCGCCGTGGCCGCCCCCGCCACGTTCGTCGAGGCCGAGCTGCTGCGGCAGCGGCTGCTGACCCACGGCATCCGGGCGACGCTTGCCCCCACCACGGCCGGGCCCCGGGTGATGGTCTTCCCCGGTGACGTCGACCTGGCCCACGAGGTGCTGCGCACGGCCCCGTGATGGTACGGTCGTACCAAGTGGTACGGACGTACTAGATGAGGAGGGCCTGATGGCCTGGGCACTGGTGGTCGTGGCGGGGCTGTTCGAGACGGCGTTCGCGATCTCGTTGAAGCTGTCCGACGGGTTCCGGCAGGTGGGCTGGACGATCGGGTTCGTGGTGTTCGCGGCCCTGAGCTTCACCCTGCTGAGCACGGCCCTGAGGAGCCTGCCCGTGGGCAGCGCCTACGCGGTGTGGGTGGGGATCGGGGCGGTCGGCACCGCCGTGGTCGGCATGGTCTGGCTGGGTGAGGGGGTCGGGGTCGCCCGGCTGCTGAGCATCGTCCTCGTCGTGGCCGGGGTCGTCGGACTCCAGCTGACCAGCCGGTGAGCGCGCGGGGGGAGCAGCGCCGGGAGGCCCTGGTGGTCGCGGCCGCGGCGCTGCTGGGCCGGGACGGGCCCGGGGCCCTGAGCGCCCGCTCGGTGGCGGGCGAGGCGGGCGTGCCGCTGGCCGCGGTGTCCTACTACTTCGACACGGTCGACGACCTGGTGCGCACGGCGGCCGAGCGGCTCTACGACGGCTACCTGCGGGCGGCCCGGGACCTGGTCGACCGGGCCCCCGCCGGGCTGGACGACGACGGGCTCGCCCGGCTCGTGGTGCGGGTGTGGCTGGACCCGACGCCGGCCGGTCCGGACCCTGACCGGGTGCGGAGCCTGCTGACGTCGCTGGCCTCGGCCGCCCAGGCGCCCGCGCTCGCCCCCCGGCTGCGGCGCTACGACCGGGGGGCCAGCGACCTGCTCGCCCAGGTGCTGCGGGGGGCGGGGCGGGAGACCGGCCGGGTGCGGGTGCTGCTCGCCGCGCTGGACGGCTTCGCCCTGGCCCGGCTGTGCGGGGTGTCGGCGGGGGAGGGGGCCGGTGAGGACGGTGCTGCTGAGGACGGTGCCGGTGGGGACGGTGCCGGTGAGGACGGTGCCGCCGACCTGCGCCCCGGCACCCTGCTGGACGACCTGGCCGGGGATTTGCGCCTGGTGCTGGACGACCTGGCCCCGACCGCGCCGACCGGGCCCTAGAACAGGCGCGCGGTCGGGTCGTCCCGCCCCGACAGCGACACGTAGTCCACGACCAGGCACTCGATGCCGCGGTCGGTCGCCAGCACCCGGGCCTGCGGCTTGATCTCCTGGGCCGCGAAGACCCCGCGGACCGGGGCCAGCATGGGGTCGCGGTTCATCAGGTCCAGGTAGCGGGTCAGCTGCTCGACCCCGTCGATCTCGCCGCGCCGCTTGACCTCGACCGCCACGTGGGCCCCCGAGGCGTCCCGCAGCAGCAGGTCGACCGGGCCGATCGGGGTCATGTGCTCGCGGCGGACCAGGCGGTAGCCCTCGCCGAAGGTGTCGGTGTGGGCGGCCAGCAGGGTCTGCAGGTGCGCCTCGACGCCGTCCTTGACCAGGCCGGGGTCGATGCCGAGCTCGACCTCGTGCTCGTGCAGCACCTCGTGGATCACCACGCGCAGCTCGTCGTCGCCCTTCTTGGCCCGGACCCGCCACACCTCGACCGCACCGGCGGGGTCGGTCGGCTCCGGCGCCTGGACCGTCGTGGTGCAGGGCGGCGACATCCAGTTCAGCGGCTTGTACGACCCGCCGTCGGAGTGCACCAGCACCGAGCCGTCCGCCTTGCGCACCAGCAGCCGGGCCGCCGGGGGCAGGTAGGCGTCGAGCCGGCCCGAGTACGTCACCTCGCACCTCGCGACCACCATCCGCACGCCCGCAGCCTAGGGCGTGCGGCGGGCCCCGCCGGACCGGGGACACTGGGGGCATGGCCCGATCCTCACGCCCCGGTGGGCGACCGTCGCGCGGGCTGTCCAAGTGGCAGCGGGCCGCCGGCCAGGACCGGCCCCTGGGCCTGGGTGGCCTGGGGGGCGGCGACGTCACCGAGAACCACGCCGACGGGGCCTGGGTGGTCCGCCGCATCAGCGGGGCCACCAGCACCAAGGACTACACCTGCCCGTCGTGCTTCGGCCGGATCCGGCCCGCGACGCCGCACGTGGTGGCCTGGCCCGACTCGCGCCCCCTGCTGGGCGGCGAGGCCTCCGACGCCCGCCGGCACTGGCACACCGCCTGCTGGGAGCGCCGGTCCCGCACGGGCCGCTGAGCACGCCCGGGCCTCGGGTGTCGGGCCTCGGGCCTCGGGCGATGGGCGTACGGGGGGCGCGGGGGCATGAGGCCGTGCGGACGCCGGTAGCGTGCCCGACGTGTCGAGCAGCGCCAGCACCCCCCGCACCCGGACCGTCGTCAGCGAGGGGACCGGTCCGGTCGAGATCGGCCCCACGACGCGGCTGCCCGCGCGCCGCGAGGACGTCGAGCTGCACACCCCCGACGGCCTGCGCCTGGTCGGCGAGCTCGCCCTGCCCCCCGAGGCCGACCCCGTCGCGACCCTGGTGTGCCTGCACCCGCTACCCACCCACGGCGGCTACATGGACTCCCACGTGCTGCTCAAGGCGTCCTACCGGCTGCCCGCGCTGGCTCGTGCGGCGGTGCTGCGGTTCAACCTGCGCGGGGTCAGCAGCCCGCGCGGCACCAGCGAGGGCAGCTTCGACTCCGCCCGGGGCGAGCAGCACGACGTCGCCGCCGCGCTCGCGTTCGCCGAGGACGCCGGGCTGCCCGAGGTCACCGTGCTCGGCTGGTCCTTCGGCACCGACCTGGCCCTGATGCACGCGCGGGACCCGCACGTGCGCCGCCTGGTGCTGCTGTCACCGCCGCTGCGCTTCTCCACCGACGACGACCTCGCGTTCTGGGCCCGCGACGGCCGTGACGTGCTGGCCCTGGTGCCGGAGCACGACGACTACCTCCAGCCGCCGCAGGCCCGGGAGCGGTTCGCCGCGGTGCCGCAGGCCCGGGTCGTCGGCGTCGACGGGGCCAAGCACCTGTGGGTGGGCGAGCAGCACGTCAAGCGCGTGCTGGACGAGGTCGTCGCGGCCGTGGTGCCGGGCGCCGGGCCGCTGCCGACGACGTGGGACGGGCCCTACGAGCGGGTCACCACCACCCTGCGAGCCGGCTGAGGTCCCCGGCGGCGGTCGCTGGCAGGATCGGGCCCGACCCGACCGGGGCCGTCCGCCCCGGACCGACGACAGGACGGACCGCCCCGTGATCGAGCACACCGTCAGCTTCCGCCTCGTGCACCCCGAGGGCTCCGAGGCCGAGCAGGAGTTCCTGGCCCACGGCCGGGCCGTGCTCTCGGCCGTGCCCGGGGTGCAGGGCTTCGTCGTCAACCGGCAGGTCAGCCCCAAGAGCCCCCACCGCTTCCAGTTCTCGATGCGGTTCGCGGACGAGCAGGCCTACCGCGCCTACGACGAGCACCCCGACCACGTCCGGTTCGTCAGCGAGCGCTGGCTGCCGGAGGTCGCCGAGTTCCAGGAGCTCGACCTGACCGCCTGGGTGCCGTGACCCAGTCCGGGACCACCCCGCCCGAGGGGGAGTGGTCCCTGGTCGTGCTGGGGGAGCCCGGGGCCGGGGCCGGGGCGAGGGCGGGGGACGAGACCGGGGCCGCCCCGGGCGGCGTGGGTGCCGAGGCCGTGCCCTCCCTGGTGCTCGCCGGCGGGCTGGCGACCGGCACGGGCGGCGTCAACCGGTTCCGGGGCACGTACGAGGCGCCGGGGGAGGGCGACCTGCGCCTGTCGCCGCTGCTGAGCACCCGCATGGCCGGGCCCCCGGCCGCCAACGCCCTCGAGACGGCCTACCTCGACGCGCTGGCCCGGGTGGCCCGCTTCGAGCTGGTCACGGACCCGTCAGGCCCGGGTGGGGACCGGCTGCTGCTGCGCGACGGGTCCGGCGCCGTCCTGGTCGTCCTGCGCCGGGACCGCTGAAGCGGCCCGTCCGTGCCTGCTCAGCAGCAGCGCGCCTGGGGGGTGGCCTCCGCCACGTCCTGACGCCGGCGCTCGAACGCCCGCCGCGTCCCCGGGTCCAGGCCCGCCCGCGTGCAGCGCGCGACGTGGGCGTCCCAGCGCGTCTCGCCCGAGGCGGTCCGCAGGTACCAGACCAGACCGCGCCAGGCCCGGGCCAGGCCCGCGACCGGGGCCCGCGTCGCCCGCCGCGTCCCGAGGACCGTCACTGCTGCGCCCCGGTGAGGCCCTGCCGGTGCTCGGCCGCCTCGCGCCGCTCCTGCGCCGTGGGCACCATCCCGGCCGGCTCGACCAGGGCGCTGGGTGTGTGGGGCACCTCCGTGGTGGGCAGGCTCCCGGCCCGCAGCGCCCTGACCACGACCACAGCCGCGTTGACCACGACCACGAGCACCAGCAGCGCGAACACGGACTGCAGCACGCCGTTGACGGTCGAGTTGAACACCACCTGCTCCATCTGCCCGACGTCGGTCGCCGGGGCCAGCAGCTCGCCCTCGGCCAGCGCGTCGGCGTAGCGGGCGCGCTGGGCGAAGTAGCCGATCGCCGGGACGTCGGAGAACACCTTCTGGTAGCTGGCCGTCATGGTCACCACGAGGTCCCAGACCAGCGGGATGCCCGGCACCCAGGCCCAGCGGGCCTTGCCGTGCTTGATCATCAGCGTCACGCACAGCGTCAGCGCGATGGCGGCCAGCAGCTGGTTGGCGATGCCGAACAGCGGGAACAGCTGGTTGATCCCGCCGAGCGGGTCGGTGACGCCCACGTACAGGAAGTACCCCCACGCCCCGACCACGGCGGCGCTGGCCAGGTAGTTGGCGGGCCGCCAGGACAGGTCGCCGAAGCGGGGCCAGACGTTGCCGATCGTGTCCTGCAGCATGAACCGGCCCACCCGGGTGCCGGCGTCCACGGCGGTGAGGATGAACAGCGCCTCGAACATGATCGCGAAGTGGTACCAGAACGCCTGCAGCCCGCCCCCGAACGCGGTGGCGAAGATCTGCGAGATGCCCAGCGCCAGCGTCGGGGCGCCGCCGGTGCGCGAGACCAGGTCCTCCTCGACGGCGGCCGACTCGGCCGTGATGGTCGCGGCGTCGGTGGAGAAGCCCAGGCCCTGCACGAACGCCGCCGCGGACTCGGCGGTGCCACCCGTGGCTCCGGCGGGGGAGTTGATGGCGAAGTACAGCCCCTGGTCGATGACCGAGGCGGCGATCAGCGCGCTGATGGCGACGAAGGACTCCATCAGCATGCCGCCGTAGCCGATCAGACGGACCTGGCGCTCCTTGGCGATCAGCTTGGGCGTGGTGCCCGAGGCGATCAGGGCGTGGAAGCCCGACAGCGCACCGCAGGCGATCGTGATGAACACGAAGGGGAACAGCGATCCCGCGAAGACCGGGCCGTCGCCCTCGGTGGCGAAGGACGTGACGGCCTCGTTGGCCAGCACCGGGCGGGCCAGCAGCAACGCCACCGCCAGCAGCACGATGACGCCGATCTTCATGAAGGTCGACAGGTAGTCGCGCGGCGTGAGCAGCATCCACACCGGCAGCACCGAGGCCACGAAGCCGTAGACCACCAGCGCGACGACCAGGGTCTCCGGCGTCAGGGTGAGCGCGTCGCCCAGGCCCCACGCCTCCACGTAGCCGCCGCCCACGATGGCCAGCAGCAGCAGCACGACGCCGATGCCGGTGGCCTCCAGCACCCGGCCGGGGCGGATGATGCGCAGGTAGACGCCCATGAACAGCGCGATCGGGATGGTCAGCGCGATGGAGAAGACGCCCCACGGCGACTCGGCCAGGGCGTTGACGACGATGAGGGCCAGCACGGCCAGGATGATGATCATGATGGCGAACACGGCGATCAGCGCGGCCACCCCGCCGACCGGGCCGATCTCCTCGCGCACCATCTGGCCCAGGCTCTTGCCGTTGCGCCGCATCGAGAAGAACAGCACCACCATGTCCTGGACCGCACCGGCGAAGATGACGCCGACGACGATCCAGATCGTGCCGGGCAGGTAGCCCATCTGGGCCGCGAGCACGGGACCGACCAGCGGGCCGGCGCCGGCGATGGCGGCGAAGTGGTGCCCGAACAGCACCCGCCGGTCGGTCACCTCGTAGTCGACGCCGTTGTCCAGCCGCTCCGCGGGGGTCGCCCGCGTGTCGTCCAGCACGAGCACCCGGTAGGCGATGAAGCGCGAGTAGAACCGGTAGGCGATCGCGTACGACGCCAGCGCGGCGAACAGGATCCACAGCGCCGACACCTGCTCGCCGCGGGCCACGGCCAGCACGGTCCAGGACAGCCCGCCGACTGCGGCGACGGCCACCCAGACCGCGACCTGCAGCGGGCCGCGGGGGCGTGTCGACGGCGGTCCGGGCCCGCGGTCCACCGCTTCGGCGACGCGGCTCACCGTCGGTTCCGGACGGGCTGGGGCGCTGTGGTCGCGGCGACGGTCATGGTGGGCTCCTCGACGTCCGGCAGGCCCCGCCGTCGGAGCCCGCGAGGCAGGTATAGCCCAGATGTCCGGTGTGCACTATTCGTCGTGACTCGTCCCCCGGTGCGTGGCTAGGCCGCCTCCTGGCGGGGGTACACCACGCGCTGCACGACCAGCAGGACCGTGGCGGCCAGCGGGATCGCCACCAGCGCCCCGATCAGGCCCAGCAGGGAGCCCCCGACCAGCGCCGCGACCACCGCCAGCGTGCTCGGGACGGCCACCGTGCGCGACATGATCCGCGGCAGGATCAGGTAGTTCTCGACCTGCTGGTAGACCAGGAACCACACCGCCAGCACGACCCCGTCGGTCAGGTCGCCCAGCGCGGCCACGGTGCAGGCGAGGATGGCGCCGAGGGTGGCGCCGACGAGCGGGATGAGCCCGAACACCCCGACGGCGAAGGCGAGCGCGACGGAGTAGCGGACGTCCAGGACCGTCATGACGACGAAGGACAGCAGTCCGTTCAACGTCGCGACGGCCAGCTGGCCCAGCACGTAGCCGCCGACCCGGCGCTGCGCCTCCTCGCCGATCTCGCGCACCCGCTCGCGGCTGCTGCGCGGCACCAGCCGGTAGGCCCCGGCGGTGATGGTCTTGAGCGAGGCCAGGAAGTACAAGGTGAGGATCAGCACGAGCAGGACGCTGAACACCCCCGTCACCACGGCGCGGCCGGCGCCGAGCACGCCGCCGAACAGCGCGTCGATGGTGGTGCTGCTGTTGAGCCGGCTCTCGATCTCGGCGTTGATCCGCTCGAACAGGCCGAAGCGCGCGTCGAGGGTCTGCGCCAGGTCGCTCTGCTCGATCCGGCCGACGTAGATCGGTGACACCCGCACCAGCTGGGAGCTCTCCGCCACCACCAGCGGGGCCACGGCCGCGACGAACCCGCCCACCGCCACCACCAGCAGCCCGAAGGTCAGCCCCACCGCGGCCGGGCGGGGGAGGCCCTTGCGCTCCAGCCACACGACGAACGGGTCCAGGCTCAGGGCCAGGAACAGGGCCGCGAAGACGAGGGTGACGATCTGCCCGGCCTGCACGACCGCCTGCACCAGGCCGACGGCGAGCAGCACCCCGAGGGCGCCGACGAACCCCACGGCGAAGGGCGAGAAGGACCGGGACCCCGACGCGACGGCGACCACGGGCTGCAGCGGCTCGGCCGTGGTCCCCGGGTCACGCGTCGGGCCGTCGTCCGCGTGGTCCGCGGTCCGGGGGCCGTCGCCGTCCGGGGGGCCGTTGCCGTCCGGGGCGTCCGGGGCGTCCGGGGCGGCAGGGTCGTCCGCGCGCGACCCGTGGTCACCGGGGTCGGGGGCGCGGGAGGGCTGGGTGTCCTCCGCCTCGCGCGACGTCCGGGTGCTCACGCCGTCCACGGTAGGCCCGTAGGTACCCGGACGGGGCGGGACGCGGCGTTCCGACCGGTCACGACCCGGCTGCGCCTCAGGCGTCGGGGCGCCGCTCCGCCGCCACGGCCTCCCGGTCCCCGTCGTTCGGGGCGTCGTCCGAGGCGTCGTTCGCGGCGTCGGTCGCGCGGTCCGTTACGTCGATCGCGTCGTCGTCGGTGCCCGCCGGCTCGTCCTCGACCACGTCGCCGTCCACCACGTCGCCGTCCACCACGTCGTCGGTGTCGGCCGCGGTGTCGCTGCTCCCGTCGCCGGCGGCCGTGGCCCCGTTCCCGGGCCCGTCCGCCTTGTCCGCCTGGTCCGCCTGGTCCGCCTGGTCCGCCTGGGGGGCGGCGGAGGCGTCCGCCGGGGCCTCGATCTCGCCCCGGTCGACGGCCTTGGTGAGCGCGGGCGACGCCGAGCCGCCGAGCAGGCTGCGCAGCTGGTTGAGGTGCTCCGTGATGGACTCGCGCTGCCGGGTCAGGTCGTCGACCTCGCGCTGGGCGGAGCCGCGGGAGCGCTCGGCCTCCGCCTTGGCCTCGCCCAGCACCCGCTCGGCGTGGATCCTGGCCTGGGCGAGCGCCTCGTCGGCGTTGCGCCGGGCGTTGGCCACCAGCGCCTTGGCCTGCTCGTCGGCGTTGCGCCGGGTGGTCTCCGCCGCCTCCAGCGCCTTGGCCGCCCGGGCCTCGGCCGCGTTCGCCCGGCCCTCGGCCTCGCCGACGATGGACTGCGCCTGGTGCACGGCGGCCTCGTGGCGGCCGGCGATCTCGCGCTCGGCCTCCTCGCGGTCCGAGGCGATCTGCATCTCGGCGTCCGAGCGGGCCTGGTTGGTGTCCTCGCGCGTGGTCTCCAGCAGCGCGGCCGCCTCGGCCCGCATCCGGTCGGCGTCCTGCTTGGCGGCGACGCGGGCGTCCTCGGCCTCCTTCTTGCCGGCCAGGCGCACCTCGGTGGCCTCGCGGTCGGCCGTCGCCCGCAGCCGGGCCACGTCGCGCTCGGCGGTCGTCCGCCGCTCCGAGGCCTCCTGCTCGGCGGCGGAGACGAGCTTGGCCGCCTGGCGCTCGGCGCCCTGGACCAGGTCGTCGGCCTTGCGGCGGGCGTCGTCGAGGATCTCGCCGGCCTCGTCGCGCGCCTGGTCGAGCATCTCCTGGGACTCGCGCGAGGCGGTGGCCCGGGTCTCGGCCACGGCGTTCTCGGCGGACGCGCGTAGCTCGGTGATCTCCAGACGGGCCTGGGCACGCATCTCGTCGGCGTCGTTGGTGGCCTGGTTGACCATGTCGGAGGACTGCTCCTCCGCCAGGCGCAGCAGCTGCTCGATCCGCGAGCCCAGCCCGGAGTACGACGGCCGCTCGGCCTCCCGCAGCTGCCGGTGGGCCTCGGACAGCTCGCCCGCCAGCTGCATGGAGCGGGTGTCGAGGTCCTCGACCCGCGAGCGAGCCTCCTTCAGGGACCGTTCCAGCTGGGCCAACCGGGCCTCGACCTGGGACCGGTCGTAACCGCGCATGACCACGGCGAACTGGCTCGGGCTGATGTCGCTCACGGTGAGGCTCCTCGTCACTTGCTGTGCACGTGTCCGGCACGGGCCGTGCGTTCGACCCTAGCGGGGCGCGACCGCCGCCGGTGGGTCGGCGGCGGGCTGCACGAGCTCGACCAGCACCCCGCCGCAGTCCTTCGGGTGGGCGAAGTTGACCAGGCTGCCCGCGGTGCCCGTCCGGGCCCGCTCGTACAGCACCCTCACCCCGGCCGCGCGCAGGTGGGCCGCCGCGGCCTCGACGTCCAGCACCCGGTACGCGAGCTGCTGCAGGCCCGGCCCTGACCGCTCCAGGAAACGGGCCAGGGTCGAGGTCGGCCCCGTGGGGGCGAGCAGCTGGACCTGCACGGACCCGGCGGGCTGGTCCGGCCCGGCCAGCATCGCCTCCTCGACCTGCTGGTCGGGGTTGGTCTCGCGGTGGGTCAGCCGCAGGCCCAGCACCCGGGTGTGGAAGTCGACCGCGGCGTCCAGGTCGGGCACGGCGATCCCGACGTGGTCCACCCCGACCAGGCCGGGGACACCGCCCAGGGCCGCGGCGGCGGTGTCGGCGGGACCGGGGACCTCGGGCACCTCACCACCGTAGGACGCCCGCCACGGCGGCGCCCTTCCGCGGGCGTTAGCGTGTGGCCATGGTCTCCGTCATCGTCGCCGGTGCCCGCACGCCCATGGGGCGCCTGCAGGGCTCGTTGTCCTCGCTGCCCGCCCCGGTCCTGGCCGGGGTCGCCATCCGGGCCGCGCTCCGACGCTCCGGCTTCTCGCCCGAGGAGGTCGACCAGGCCGTCATCGGGCAGGTCCTGCAGGCCGGCGTCGGGCAGAGCCCCGCCCGGCAGGCGGCCGTGGCCGGTGGGCTGCCGATGTCGGTGCCCGCCGTGGCCGTCAACAAGGTCTGCCTGTCGGGGCTGAACGCCGTCACGATGGCCGACGCCATGATCACGGCCGGGCTGGCCGACGTCGTCGTCGCCGGGGGCACCGAGTCGATGTCCCAGGCCCCGCACCTGCTGCCCGGCAGCCGGGCCGGGCACACCTTCGGCGACGTGGCCCTGCTGGACCACATGGCCTACGACGGCCTGCGGGACACGTTCACCGCCCAGGCGATGGGGGCGCTGACCGAGGACGCCAACGACCCGACGGAGGCCACGGGCACGGCGGGTGGGCCGGGCGAGGCGGCCACGGCGGCCCGGTACCGGTTCGGTCGCGAGGAGCAGGACGCCTTCGCCGCCCGCTCCCACCGGCTCGCGGCGCTCGCCTGGGAGGAGGGCCGCTTCGCCGACGAGGTCGTCGAGGTCCAGGTGCCGCAGCGCAAGGGCGAGCCGGTCACGGTCGCGACCGACGAGGGCATCCGCGCCGGCACGACGGTGGAGTCGCTGGGCCGGCTGCGCCCGGCGTTCCGGCCCGACGGCACCGTGACGGCCGGCTCCGCGTCGCAGATCTCCGACGGGGCGGCCGCGGTGGTGGTGGCCCGCAAGGACCTCGTGGAGTCCCGGGGGCTGCCCTGGCTGGCCGAGGTGGGCGAGGCCGGCATGGTCGCCGGACCCGACTCGACGCTGCAGACCCAGCCCTCGGCCGCGATCCGGGCCGCCTGCGCCCGGGCCGGGATCGACCCGGCCGGCCTGGACCGCTACGAGATCAACGAGGCGTTCGCCGTGGTCGCGCTGGCCAGCGTCGCCGACCTGGGGCTGGGCCCGGAGCAGGTCGAGTCCCGGGTCAACGTCAACGGCGGGGCGATCGCGCTGGGCCACCCGATCGGCATGTCCGGCACGCGGCTCGCCCTGACCCTGGCCCTCGAGCTGCGTCGCAGCGGGGGCGGGGTGGGTGCCGCGGCGCTGTGCGGCGGCGGCGGTCAGGGCGACGCGCTGCTGCTGCGCGTCCCCCGCGGCTGATGCCGGGCGGCGCCCGGCAGCGTCGTCGCCTGGACGTCGGGGCCGAGCTCGACGCGGCCCGGCAGGGCTCGCACCGGGCCGTCGCCCGGCTGGTGTCGGTGGTGGCCGACGGCGGGCCGCAGCTGCGCGAGGTCGCCCGGGCGCTCGCCGACGGGACGCCGGCCACGGCCTGGGTGCTCGGGCTCACCGGCCCCCCGGGGGTGGGCAAGTCCACCACCGTGTCCGCCCTGGTCACCGCGCTGCGGGCCCAGGGCTCCCGGGTCGGCGTGCTCGCGGTGGACCCGTCCTCGCCGTTCTCGGGCGGGGCGCTGCTGGGCGACCGGGTGCGGATGGGCGCCCACGCCCTGGACGACGGCGTGTACGTCCGCTCGATGGCCTCGCGGGGCCACCTGGGCGGGCTCGCTGCTACCACGCCGCAGGCGGTGCGGGTGCTGGAGGCGGCCGGGGTGGACGTCGTCGTCGTCGAGACCGTCGGCGTCGGCCAGAGCGAGGTCGAGGTGGCCGGCCTGGCCGACACCACCGTCGTGCTGCTGGCCCCGGGCATGGGCGACGGGGTGCAGGCGGCCAAGGCCGGCATCCTGGAGGTGGCCGACGTCCTGGCCGTCAACAAGGCCGACCGGGACGGCGCCGACGCCACGGTGCGCGAGCTGCGCCAGTCGATCGCCCTCGGGGCCGACGGCCGGGCGCCGGGCGACTGGCGGCCGTCGGTGGTGCGGACCGTGGCCGCCCGGGGCGAGGTCGACGAGCTGCTGGAGGCGCTGCAGCAGCACCGTGAGTGGTCCACGGCCCACGGCCGCGCCGACGTGGTCCGCCGCCGCCGGGCGGCGGTCGAGGTCCGCGCGCTGGCCCTGGCGGACCTGGGTCGCCGCTTCGGCGAGCTGGGCTCCGGCGGCCTGCTCGACGACGTGGCCGGGCAGGTGGCCGGCGGCACCCTGGACCCGTTCGGCGCCGCGGACCGGCTGGTGGCCGCGGTCGAGGGCTGAGGCCTCGGTCCTGCCCGCGGCTGGCTAGCCTGGGTCCGTGCTGGTCGCCTTCTCCGTCGCCCCGTCCGTCTCCGGCCCCGACGGGTCCGTCTCGGCCGCGGTGGCCCGGGTGGTGCGCCTGGTCCGGGACTCGGGGCTGCCCCACCGGACCGACGCCATGTTCACCACGGTGGAGGGGGAGTGGGACGAGTGCATGGCCCTGGTCAAGTCCTGCGTCGACGTGCTGGCCGAGCAGGCGCCGCGCGTGTCGCTGGTCCTCAAGGCCGACGTCCGGCCGGGGCGCAGCGGTGAGCTGACCGGCAAGCTGGACCGGCTCGAGGCGGCCCTGGACGAGCTCGGCTGAGCCCCTCGGCCGAGCCCCGCGCCGCGGCGCGCGGGCAGGACGCGGCGGATCAGGGGAGGATGCCGGGCATGCCTGGTCACGATGACGGCACCCTCGCCGCGCCCGCTCCCGACGTCGACGACGCGCCCCCCGGTGACGCGACCCGCCCTCCGGCCCGCAGCGACCTGGTCCGGGTCGTCGCGGTCGCGGTGGCGGCGCTCGCCCAGATCGTCGGCAGCCCCCTGGGTGCGGCGCTGCCCGGCGCCCGCAGCGTCGCGGAGGTCTCCGACACCTTCGCCACGGTCGTGACCCCGGCGGGCTACGCGTTCGCGATCTGGGGCGTCATCTTCGCGTTGTGCCTGGCCTACGCCGTGTACCAGGCGCTGCCCGCCCAGCACGGCCGTCAGGTGCACCGTCGGGTCGGCTGGCCCCTGGCCGTCGCGTTCGGGGCCAACGCGGTCTGGGAGGTGGTCTTCCCGCAGGAGGGCGTCTGGCTGCTCGTGGCCAACGGGCTGATCCTGGTCACGGTCACCGCGACGGCGCTCGCCCTGGGGCGGCTGCAGGACCCGGAGCCCACCGGGGTCGACCGGGTCCTGCCCACGGTGGCTGCGTCGTTGCTGCTGGGCTGGGTCACCATCGCGACCGTGGCCAACGTGGCCATCTCCGGGGTGCACCTGGGGGCACCGACGGGAACGGCGCTGGCCTCGGGGGCCGGCATCGTGGCCCTGGTCGCGGCCGCGGCCGTGGTGCTGGACGTCAGCCTGCGGCTGAGGGTGGCGGCCGGGCCGTTCGCCGCCGCCGCCGGCTGGGGGGTGCTGGCCGTCGCGCTCAACGAGCCGCCCACCCCGGTCCGGCTGGCCGCGTGGTTCGCCCTGGCGGTCATCGGCGTGGGCGTCCTGGCCCAGGTCTGGCGCACCCGCCGTCTGGTGCGCACCGTCCTGGCCTGAGCCAGTCAGTCCAGAGCCACCTCGGCCAGCGTGGCCAGCCCGTCGGCGTCCAGCACTGTGAGCACGGTGCGGGCGGCCTCCGTGCCGTCCACCACCTGCCAGCTCTCGTGGGTGAGCAGCACCCGGTCCTCGGTGGTGGCCAGGCCGGCGAGCCAGCCGCCCTGGGGACCGGACCAGCTGCCCGACTCCGACACCGAGCCGTCGGCGCCGACGGCGACCGCGACCAGGCCGGAGCGGTAGGTCCCCGAGACCTCACGGTCCAGGGGGAGCACGGCCGTCCGGCTGGAGGGCAGGTAGGCGAACAGCCGGCTGTCCCACTCGGCCGCGCTGGAGGACCCCGGCCAGGTCAGGGTGTCGACGTCGGTGGGGGCCGCGAGGTCGGTGAGGTCGTAGGTCTCCACCTTGGCGCCGGTCAGGGTGCCGACCGCCGTGCCGTCCTGGCCCAGCCCGAGCAGCATCCCGTCGCCGACCGGGTGCAGGTACCCCGAGTAGCCGAGGACCTTCAGCTCGCCCAGCACCTGCGGCGAGGTCGGGTCGGCCAGGTCGACGGTGTAGAGCGGGTCCGTCTGCTCGAACGTCACCACCACCGCGAGGTCGTCGAACCAGCGCAGGGAGCGGATCTGCTCCCCGGGGCCCAGACCGTCGACCCGGCCCACCTGCTCGAGGCCGGCGGCGGTCTCCCGCAGCACCACGACGCTGGAGCTGGTGTCGGTGGGCGGGGCCGGTCGGGTGAGCCCGTCGACGGACCCGGAGCCCTCGGAGCCCTCGGTGCCGTCGGTGCCGTCCAGGGGCGGGCGCGAGGTGACCCCGACTCGCAGGTGGCCGTTGTGCGCGTCCAGCGCCCACGAGCCGAGCAGCCAGCCGTCCACCTGGCCCGATCCCAGGTAGTCGGTCCGTCCGGGCCGGCCGGTGTCGAAGCCGTGCAGCTCCGTGGTCACCTCCCCGGCCCCGCCGTCCCGTCCGGCGCCCCACAGCCAGCCGCCCGTCGTCGTCGCGACGTACAGGCGGTCGGGCGCGGCGTACACGAACGACCCGTCCGCGGTCACCGACGTCGTGCCGGTCAGGGTGGTGGCGGCCGCCGGGTCGATGGTCAGCACCGTCAGGGTCCCGGACCCCGCCTCGGTCGTGGGGTGGGCGACGTCGGCGCAGCCGACGGGCGCGCGGGTCAGGACCTGGCCCGACTCGTCGCGGGTCACCAGGTCGGGCAGCCAGTCCGAGGCCGTGGCGTCGCGGACGACCTGCTGGTTGCGCGCCAGCGCCTCGGCCTCGGTCCCGGCGTCGGGCTCCGACCACTGCGCGGCGTCGTCGCCGGTCCGGTCGTCCGACGCCTCCTGCTGCACGAGGTACGGGTCCACGAACGGGAGCACCGGCGTGGCCGAGGTGACGAGCCGCACGTGACCGCCGGCCGCCCGGGCGGACACGTAGCCGCCCTCGACCTCGACGGTGTCCACCACCACAGGCGCCGACGGGTCGCTGACGTCGACGGTGGTGGCCGTGGCCGTGGCCGCACCCCACGGCTGCGGGTAGGGCAGCAGGTCCACGGCGTCGGCCGGTCCCGGCGCGGAGCCGGCCGCGTCCCCGTCGGCCCCGTCGGCCCCGTCGGCCGGCAGCGTGGCCGAGCCGAGCACCACGACCCGGTCCTGGAGCAGCAGCAGCTCGCTGAAGTACCTCTCCGGGGGGAGCAGACCGGTCGCACCCGGCTCGCCGCCAGCCGCAGGCCCCGGGGCGAGGGTCACCTCGCCGAGCACGGTCCCGTCGAGGAGGTCGACGGCCACCAGGCGGGTCCCGGACAGGGTCCAGGCCACGCCGTCGGCGACCTTGACCCGGCTGGGCTCGTCGACGCCCTCCTCCTGCACGTTGGTCCCCGTGCCCGAGGACCCGACCGCCCCGCCGGTGGCGGCCGCACCGTCCCGGGCCACGGTCGCGTCCGCCCCGCCCGCGTCCGCCCCGCCCGCGTCCTCCGCCGCCGCCGCGAACGTGACGACCCCGCCGCCGAGGCCGTAGGCGGTGACGTGCGGCAGGGTGGCCTCCCGGTACCAGGCGACGAGCTCGTCGCAGCCGCCGAACGGCTGCAGCGACGCCTCCGCCGCGGCCTGCGGCGCCCGACCCAGGTCGAGCGCCACCACCCCGGCGCCCGCGACCAGGGCCGCGCCCACCCCGAGCGCGACCGCACGTCGCCGGGACCGGCGGGGGCCGCGGGACGCGACCGGGTCGGGCTGCTGCTGCGGCGGGTTCGCCTGTCCTCGGTCCACGACGTCCTCCTGCTGGTCCGTCCGGCCGGGCACCGCCCGGCCTCGTCGATCGGACGCAGCGGCACGGGCGCCGGTTCCCCGGCCCGGGCGGGCGCGGGCGCGTCGTAGGCTTCACCGGGACGAGTCCGACACCGACGTCGGCACGGGAGGTCACGATGGACGCGCGCGCACGCTGGCAGGCACGGTTCGAGGCGGCCGAGGCCGCGGGCCGGGTCCGGGACGCCGACTTCACCACCCTGTCGGGGCTGCCGGTGGAGCCGGTGTACGGGCCCGAGGGCGAGGTCGACGAGCGCATCGGCTGGCCCGGCGAGTACCCGTTCACCCGCGGTCTGCACCCGACGGGCTACCGCGGCCGGGCCTGGACGATCCGGCAGTTCGCCGGCTTCGGCAACGCCGAGCAGTCCAACGACCGCTACAAGAAGATCCTGGCCCAGGGCGGCGGCGGGCTGAGCGTGGCCTTCGACATGCCGACCCTGATGGGCCGCGACTCCGACGACCCCCGCAGCCTGGGTGAGGTGGGTCACTGCGGCGTGGCCGTCGACTCCGCGGCCGACATGGAGGTGCTGTTCCGCGACATCCCGCTGGACCAGGTCACGACCTCGATGACGATCTCCGGGCCGGCCGTGCCGGTCTTCTGCATGTACCTGGTCGCGGCCGAGCGGGCCGGGGTGGACACCCGGGTGCTGGACGGCACGCTGCAGACGGACATCTTCAAGGAGTACATCGCGCAGAAGGAGTGGCTGTTCGGCCCCGGCCCCCACCTGCGCCTGATCGGCGACCTGCTCGAGCACTGCGCCGCCGAGGTGCCGCGGTTCAAGCCGGTCTCGGTGTCCGGCTACCACATCCGCGAGGCCGGCTCCACGGCCGCGCAGGAGCTCGCGTTCACGCTGGCCGACGGCTTCGCCTACGTCGAGCTGGGGCTGTCGCGCGGGCTGGACGTCGACGTGTTCGCGCCGGGGCTGTCGTTCTTCTTCGACGCGCACATCGACCTGTTCGAGGAGGTGGCCAAGTTCCGGGCCGCCCGCCGGATCTGGGCCCGCTGGCTGCGGGAGCGCTACGGCGCCACGACCGACAAGGCCCAGTGGCTGCGCTTCCACACCCAGACCGCCGGGGTGTCGCTGACCGCGCAGCAGCCGTACAACAACGTGGTCCGCACGGCCGTGGAGGCGCTGGCGGCCGTGCTGGGCGGCACCAACAGCCTGCACACCAACGCCCTGGACGAGACCCTCGCCCTGCCCAGCGAGCAGGCGGCCGAGATCGCGCTGCGCACCCAGCAGGTGCTGGCCGAGGAGACGGGCGTGGCCAACGTCGCCGACCCCCTGGGCGGGTCCTGGTACGTCGAGGCGCTCACCGACCGGATGGAGGCGGAGGCGGAGCGCATCTTCGCCACCATCGAGGCGATGGGCGAGACCGGCCGCGACCGTGACGCCGAGGGGCGGGTGGGCCACGACATCGGCCCCATGACCTCCGGCGTGCTGCGGGGCATCGAGGACGGCTGGTTCCTGACCGAGATCGCCGACGCGTCCTTCGCCTACCAGGTGGCCCTGGAGAAGGGCGACAAGCGCGTGGTCGGCGTCAACTGCCACACCGAGTCGGTCAGCACGCCGCTGGAGATCCTGCGGGTCGGCCACGAGGTCGAGACCGACCAGGTCGCCGCCCTGCAGGCCCGGCGGGCGGCGCGGCACGACGACCGGGTGACGGCGTCGCTGGCGGACATGCTCGCGGCCGCGCGCGAGGGGCGGAACATGCTGCCGGCCATGCTCGAGGCCTGCCGGGCCGAGGCCACCCTGGGCGAGATCTGCGACGCGCTGCGGGCGGAGTGGGGCGAGTACACCGAGCCGGCCCGGTTCTGAGCGCCGGCCCGGTCATGACCCCCTGAGCCGGGGCCCCGCCGCGCGGGGCGACCCGCGGCACCCCGTGCGGCCTGACCGGCGCCCCGGTGCTGTGCCCCTATCCTCGCGGGCGTGGTGCCTCGTGTCGTCCCCACCGCGGTGGCGGCGCTGGGGCTCGTCCTCGCCGTCGTGGGCGTCGTCGTGCTCACCCTCGCGGCCCCCGACCAGCAGGTCGGCGGGCGCACCCAGGCGGCCACGGTCCTGACGACGGGGCCCGGTGTGGCCGCCCTGACCGGCGAGCCGCTGGAGGTGCAGGTGGGCGGCGAGGCGTTCGTCGGGGTGGGCCGGCAGGCCGACGTGACGGCCTGGCTCGCCGGGGTGGCGCACATCCGGGTGGACGGGGTCGCGTCGACCACCACCCTGCGCGCCGTGCCGGTCGACGGGGCCGAGCCCGGGACCCTCGACCCGTCCGCCGACCCCGAGGCCGCCGACGTGTGGCAGCAGGAGGTCAGCGGCGCCTCGCCCCGGCTGCGGCTGGAGGCGCCCCGCGCGGACCAGGCCCTGGTGGTCGTGACGGCCGGGCCGGACGCGGTCGACCTGCGCTGGGAGCGGTCCGCGACCCACCCCGGGGCGTGGCCGCTGCTGCTCGGCGGCGTGCTGCTGCTGGCGCTGGGGCTGGCCTGGCTGGTGGCGCTGAACGCCCGCCGGGCCCGCCTGGCCCGGCGGTCCCGGCCGCGACCCCGGCCCCGCGACCCGGCCGGTCGAGCGTGACGCGGGCCGTCGCCGTGCCCGGCCGGGCGGCCCCGGGCCGGTCAACGGCGGTCGCCGTGCTGCTCGCGCTCGCGCTGAGCGGCTGCGCGGGGCTGCCGACGGCCGACCCGGCGGCGGGGCGGCCCGCGACCGGTGCCGCCGCGCCGGTGGTCACGGCCGAGCAGGCGCAGCGGGTGCGCAGCGAGGTGGCTGCCCGGCTGCAGGCGGCCCGGGAGGCCGCCGACCCCGACCTGGTCCCGGCCGGGGCCCTGGGCCCGGCCGAGGCGTTCGCCCGGCTGCGGGTGGCGCAGGACGGTGCGCAGCCCGGCGGGCTCGCCCCGGACCCGGAGCCGGCCACCGTGCTGGTCGCGCCCCAGGTGGCGGGCTGGCCGCGCTGGTTCGCCACCGTGACCGTGCCCGGCGCCGGGACGAGTCCGGACGCCGGGGCGCTGACCGGGCCGACGACGGCCGCAGCCACGACGGCCGGGACGACGACGTCGGGGGCGACGTCCGGGTCGACGACGTCCGGGTCGACGACGTCCGGGTCGACGACGTCCCCGGCCGCGCTGCCCGTCCTGGAGCTGTACGACGCCCAGGACGTGCGCTCGCCCTACCGGCTCTGGGCCCGCATGACGATGCTGCCCGGGGCGCGGCTGCCGACCTTCCCGGCCGTCGAGGTGGGGGCGGACGCGCTGGCCGACGGGACCGGTCCCGAGGGGACCGGTGACGACGGCACGGCCGAGCCGTCGGAGGAGGACGAGCTCCGCCTGGCGCTCGCGGACCTGGCTGAGCGGTACGCGTCCGTGCTGAGCGACGGCGACGCCAGCCCGGCCGCGGCGGAGTTCGAGCCCGACCCGTTCGTGTCCGCCGTCCGGGCCCGCACCGAGGCCGAGCGGGCGGCGGTCGACGCGGTCGCGACCACCGTGGTCACGCACGAGGCGTACGCCGGCGGCGACCTGCTGTACGCGGTGCGGGGCGCGGACGGCGACGTCCTGGCGGTCACGGCGGTGGAGTCCACCACGACCATGACGGCCCGGCCGGGGGCCGGGGTGCTCCGCCCGGACGCCGAGGTGGCCGCCGTCGCGGGAATCGACGAGACCGACGGCACGTTGTCCACACGGTCGCTCGCGGCCCTCGCCTTCGTGGTGCCCGCGGAGCAGGGTGCCATCCGGCTCGTCGCGGTCGGCGAGGGCCTCGTGGCGGCCGACGCTTCATGACGAGAGGATCAGCACCATGACCCAGCCGATGCCCGGACCCAGCCTGCGTGGGGCCGTCGACCTTTCCGCCCTCGCGCGGCCCGCCGCCCCCGCCGCACCGCCGGGCGCCGCCCCCACCGGGGGGCCCGCCCCGACCGGGGTCGTCGTCGACGTCTCCGAGGCCGACTTCGACGCCGTCCTGCAGCAGTCGCTCACCGTCCCGGTGGTCGTCGACCTGTGGGCGGAGTGGTGCGGGCCGTGCAAGCAGCTCTCGCCGGTGCTGGAGAAGCTGGCCGTGGAGTACGCCGGCCGGTTCGTGCTGGCCAAGGTCGACGTGGACGCCAACCCGCGCATCGCGCAGGCGTTCCAGGCCCAGTCCATCCCCATGGTCGTCGCCCTGATCAAGGGCCAGCCAGTGCCCATGTTCACCGGTGCCGTCCCCGAGGCGCAGGCCCGTCAGGTCATCGACGAGCTGCTCAAGGTCGCCGCGCAGAACGGGGTCAGCGGCACCGTCGACGTGGGTGAGGCCGACCCCGAGGCCGCCGCCGCCCCCGAGGAGCCGCCGCTGCCCCCGCTGCACGCCGCGGCGGCCCAGGCGTTCGAGGTCGGTGACTACGACGCCGCGGTCACGGCCTTCACGCAGGCGCTCAACGAGAACCCCGCCGACGCCGACGCCAAGGCCGGCCTGGCCCAGGCCCAGCTGTTCGGCCGGGTCGACGCCCTGCCGGCCGACGTCATGACCGGGCTGGCCACCGCGGCCGCCGACGACCCGACCAACGTCGACGCCGGCCTCGCCGTGGCCGACCGGGACCTGTTCGGCGGGCACGTGGAGGACGCGTTCGCCCGGCTCGTCGACCTGGTGCGCGTCACCGGCGGCGACGACCGCGCCCGGGTCCGGACCCGGTTGGTCGACCTGTTCGAGGTCGTCGGCGGCGACGACCCGCGCGTCGCCCAGGCCCGGGTGAAGCTGGCCAACGCGCTGTTCTGAGCGCAGGACGGCGAAGCACGACGAAGGGCCCGGGGGAAGTCCCCCGGGCCCTTCGTCGTCCCGTCGCGCGGGTCAGTCCGCCGGGGTGAGCCAGACCGTGGCCAGCGGCGGCACCCGGAGCACGGCGGAGGCGGGGCGGCCGTGCGACGGCGTGTCGTCCGCGGTGACCAGGCCCAGGTTGCCGACCCCGGAGCCGCCGTACTCCTCGGCGTCGGTGTTGAGGACCTCCCGCCAGGCGCCGGCCTGCGGCAGCCCGATCCGGTACTCCTCGTGCGGGTTGCCCGCGAAGTTCGTGATGCACGCGACGGGCTTGCTGCCCGCGGCCGTGCGCAGCCAGGCGAAGACGTTCCGCCCGTGGTCGTCGGCGTCCAGCCACTGGAAGCCCGAGGAGGCGAAGTCGTCCGCCCACAGCGCCCGGTTGTCGACGTAGGTCCGGTTGAGCTGGCCCACCATGTCGTGCAGCCCGCGGTGCCACGGGGTGTCCAGCAGCCACCAGTCCAGCGACCGGGACTCGCTCCACTCGGCCTCCTGGCCGAGCTCGCTGCCCATGAACAGCAGCTGCTTGCCCGGGTGGGCCCACATGTAGCCCAGGTAGGCCCGCACGGTGGCCAGCTGCTGCCAGCGGTCGCCCGGCATCTTGCGCAGCAGCGAGCCCTTGCCGTGCACGACCTCGTCGTGGCTGATGGGCAGCACGTAGTTCTCGCTGAACGCGTACACCAGCGAGAACGTCATCTGCTGGTGGTGGTACTGCCGGTTGACCGGGTCCTCGGCGACGTAGCCGAGCGAGTCGTGCATCCAGCCCATGTTCCACTTCAGGCCGAAGCCGAGCCCGCCCAGGTGCGTCGGCTGCGTGACGCCCGGGTAGGCGGTCGACTCCTCGGCGATCGTGACGATGCCGGGGACGCGCTTGTACGCGGTCGCGTTGAGCTCCTTGAGGAACTCGACGACCTCGAGGTTCTCGCGCCCGCCGTGGACGTTGGGCTCCCACTCGCCGTCCTTGCGCGAGTAGTCCAGGTAGAGCATCGAGGCCACCGCGTCGACCCGCAGGCCGTCGACGTGGAACTCCTCCAGCCAGTACAGGGCGTTGGCGACGAGGAAGTTGCGCACCTCGCTGCGGCCGTAGTCGAAGACGAGCGTGCCCCACTCCGGGTGCTCGCCCCGGCGGGGGTCGGAGTGCTCGTACAGCGGCTCGCCGTCGAAGCGGGCCAGCGCGAAGGAGTCCTTGGGGAAGTGGGCCGGCACCCAGTCCATGATCACGCCGATCCCGGCCTGGTGGAGCCGGTCCACCAGGTGCCGGAAGTCGTCGGGGTGGCCGAACCGGCTGGTCGGGGCGTAGTAGCCCGTCACCTGGTAGCCCCACGACCCGCCGAAGGGGTGCTCCGCGACCGGCAGCAGCTCGACGTGGGTGAAGTTGAGCTCCTTCACGTAGGCCACGAGCTCCTCGGCCAGCTGTCGGTAGGAGAGCCCCTGGCGCCACGAGCCCAGGTGCACCTCGTAGACGCTCATCGGGCCGTTGTGCACGTCGCGGGAGGCACGCTCGGTCAGCCACTGCTCGTCGCCCCAGGAGTAGGAGGACTGCGTGACCACGGAGGCGGTGGACGGGGGCACCTCGGTGTGGCGGGCCATCGGGTCGGCCTTCTGGTGCCAGTGCCCGTCCCGGCCCAGCAGCTCGAACTTGTAGCGGGTGCCGGCGCCCAGGCCGGGGACGAACAGCTCCCAGACCCCGGTGCCCCCCAGGGAGCGCAGCGAGTGGGTGCGCCCGTTCCAGGAGTTGAAGTCGCTGACCAGGCGGACGGCACGGGCGTTGGGGGCCCAGACGGAGAAGCTCGTCCCCTCGCTGGGGCCGAGCGGGCCCTCGTAGCTGCGCACGTGGGCGCCCAGGACGGTCCACAGCTGCTCGTGGCGGCCCTCGCCGATCAGGTGCAGGTCGATCTCGCCCAGGCTGGGCAGGTAGCGGTAGGGGTCGTCGACGGTGTGGACCGCCTGGCCCTCGTTGCTGTCGTAGGCGACCTCGAGGCGGTAGTCGGAGACCTGGGCGCCCGGCAGCAGCGCCGTCCAGATGCCGTCGTGCTCGTGGTGGGCGTCGGTGCGGCCGGCCTCGGTCAGCACCGTGACGCTGCGGGCGAACGGCTTGAGCGTGCGGACGGTCACCCCGTCGGGACCTGCGTGCGCACCGAGGACCCCGTGGGGATCGTGGTGGGCGCCCGCGGCGACGGCGGCGAGCACGTCCCGCGGCACGTCGTTCGGGCGCAGGGCCGTCTCGTCGGTTGTCATGACCCCCATCCTGCCGAGGAGATCACCAGGCGCAAACCCTCGGGCGGGTCGGGCGGGGCTACGGCGAGGCCAGGCCCTGGATCTCGTAGTCGGTGGCCACCTCCAGGCCGCCGTCGTCCACCCGGGCGTCGACCTCCCAGGTCTCCACCAGCCCGCTGCGGTTGCGGCGCAGGCCCAGCTCGGCGTCCCCGGCGTTCTCGGAGCGCTGGGTCTCCCGCCAGCCGTCGGCCAGCTCGACGTCACCCACGAGCACCGCCTCGCCGTCCTGGACCAGGTCGACCGAACCGGCCCCGCCGAGCCGGAGCGGCCCGGCCGGCGGGGGGTCGAAGAGCTGGTCCACCTCGATCTCGAGGATCCCGCTCTGGTAGCCGACCTCGACCGTGGTGCGGACGTCGCCGGAGCGCAGGTCGATCTCGATCTCGTCTGGTCCCACCTCCTCGTCGACGACCTGCCAGCCCGGGGCCGGTCGCATGGCCACCAGCTCCAGGCCGCGCGGGGCCAGGCGGAACTCGATGTCGCCGACGTCGGCCACCGGCCACACCCCGTCCCGCATCCCCTCCACCAGCTCCGGGCCGGTCACCGGGTCCGACGGGGGGTCGGGGGCCGGGTCCGACGCGGTGCAGGCGCCCAGGACGGTCGCGGCCACCAGGACGGTCCCCGCGACGGTGGCCAGGGGGCGCAGGCGGCTCATGCGCCGGACCGTACAGCGTCCGGATGAGCCGCCTCTCATGATCCGCGGAGGCGTCCTACCCTGGCCGGGTGAGCACCCCCAGCCCGCAGCGAGTGGTCTCGCTGCTGCCCTCGGCCACCGAGATCGTCTACGCCCTGGGGGCCGCGGACCGGCTGGTGGGTGTGACGTTCGAGTGCGACCACCCGGCGGCGGCCCGCAGCGACCACGCGGTGGTGGTCGGCGGCAGCGACACCACGGGGCTCACCCCGCGCGAGATCGACGCCCAGGTACGGGCGCGGGCGGCGGCCGGCGAGGACCTGTACACGCTGCACGAGGGGGCGCTGCGCGGCCTGGACCCGGACCTGGTCCTGACCCAGGACCTGTGCCGGGTCTGCGCCCTGCCCTCCGACGTCGTCGACGACGCCCTGGCCCACCTGGGCTGCTCGGCGGACGTGCTGGCGCTGGACCCGGCCTCGCTGGACGACGTCCTGGACACGGTCCTCACCGTCGGGGCGGCGCTGGGGGAGGCCGCGCGGGCCGAGGCGGTGGTGGCCGGTCTGCGCGACCGGCTGCGGGCGGTCGCCGACGCGGTGGCCGGCCGGGACCGGCCGCGGGTGGTCGTCGTGGAGTGGGTGGACCCGCCGTTCGCGGCCGGTCACTGGGTGCCGGACCTGGTCGGCGCCGCCGGCGGCCTGGAGGTGCTGGGCACGCCCGGCGGCCGGTCGGTGACGACCGGCTGGGCCGAGGTGGTGGCGGCCCGGCCGGACGTGGTGCTGGTGGCCCCCTGCGGCTACCACCTGGACGCCGCCGTCGAGCAGGCGCAGGAGGTGGTGCGGGCGCTGGCCGCGGCCGGGGCGCCGGACGTGGCCGTGTGGGCGGTGGACGCCGACGGCCTCGTGGTCCGGCCGGGCCCGCGGCTGGTCGACGGGGTCGAGGCGTTCGCCCGCATCCTGCACCCGCAGGCCCTGGGTGCGCCCGAGGCGGCTGCGGCCCGTCGGGTGCGCTGAGCGCCCGGCCGGGCGACCCGGGCCGGGTCCGGGTCCGGTCCGCGTCAGGGGCCCGGTTCGGGGCGGGGTCAGCCCAGCAGGCGGGTGACGGCGCCCAACGGGATCGGCAGCCACTCCGGCCGGTTGCGGGCCTCGTAGACGGCCTCGTACAGCGCCTTGTCCAGCTCCAGCGCCCGCAGCAGGGCGGCGTCGTCGCGGGGGTCGCGGCCGCTGACGCCGCCGTAGCCCTCGCAGAACGCGGCCCGGGCCGCCGCGGCCCACGCCTGGGCCCCGCCCGCGCCGTCACGGCCCTCGTCGGTCCCCTCACGGCCCTCGTCGGTCCCGTCACGGCCCGCGTCGGTCGCCCGGGTCCGGTCAGCCCCGTCGCCGCGGCTCACGGTGTCGTGGCCTGCGGCGTAGTCCAGCGAGCGCAGCATGCCCGCCACGTCGCGCAGGGCCAGGTCTGGCACGGTGCGCTCGGCCAGCGGTCGCAGCGGCTCACCCTCGAAGTCCAGCAGCACCCAGCCCCGGTCGGGGGCGTGCAGCACCTGGCCCAGGTGCAGGTCGCCGTGGACCCGCTGCAGGGCGGGCAGGTCCGCCAGGTCGTCCAGGGCGGCGGCGTGGGCGTCGAGCCGCTCGGCCAGCGGGTCCAGCTCGCGCACGGCGTCCCGGGCCCAGGTGACGCGGGCGCGCAGCGCCTGCACCATCCGGGCGCGACCCGCCTCGTCGACGACCGTGGTGCCGAAGGCCGCAGCCAGGTCCTGGTGCACCCGGGCCGTGGCGGCCCCCAGCCCGCGGGCCTGCTCGTCGAACGGGGCCTCGGCGGCCACGGCGGCCAGGGCCACCCGCCAGGCGTCCTCGCTGCCGGCCAGGAAGTACACGGCCACGGCCAGGTGGCCCCGGACGGATGCCGACCCGCCCTCGGCCGCGGCCCAGGACCCCTCGAGCCAGCCGCGCAGCCCCGGCACGTGCGGGCAGCCGACCCGGGTCAGGGCGGCCAGCACCTCGACGTCGGGGTTGGCGCCCGGGTGCAGGGTGCGGAACACCTTGACGATGACGGGCCCGCCGTCGTCGGGCTCCACGATGATGCTGGTGTTGGACTGCTCGCCCCGCAGCACGCGCGACGGCGAGCCCGGCCGGAGGGCGCCCGCGCCGTCGGCACCGCGCATCGACGCCAGCAGCGCGTCGACGTAGGCCGGGTCGTGCGGGCCGTCGTAGACCCACCGGGTGCGGCCGTCGTCCTCCAGGGTCCCCAGCAGCGCGTGCTCGGCGCCCGCCAGCGGCTGCGAGCGAGAGGTCAGCGGCACCTGCACGACGTCCAGACGGTCGCCGGAGTCCAGCCCGACGACGTGGACCACGACCTGGACGTCCCCGTCGCCCGCCGGACCGGCCGGCCCGCCGCTGCGTCCGGCGCGGCCCACCGGCACCGGCCAGGGGTAGGTGCCGAGGTCGCGCAGGCCGACACCGCGGCCCTTGGCCGGGTACCAGCGCTGGGCGGGCATCCAGGTGTGCAGCAGGCCCGTCAGGCCGTCGCCGCTCACGAGGCGACCGGGTCGACGAGGCGCAGCCAGAAGAAGTCGCGGCTGCCCAGCGTCAGGGTGATGCGCCCGTCGGCCCCCACGTCGGGGAAGCCGTTGCCGCCGAACAGGTCGACCACCCGGGCGCCGGCGTGGCCGGGCACCGTGAGGGTGACCGCCTGCGGCGAGGACGCCAGGTTGTGCACCGCCAGCACGGTCTCGGGGTCCTCGTGCTCACCGCCCGGGGTGTCGTGGTCGAGCACCCGCAGGAACGACAGCACGGTCTCGTTGTCGCAGGCCGGGCTGTCGGTGACGACGGTGCCCGGGTCCACCAGCGGCAGCGCGACGAACGAGCCGAGGCCGAACACCGGGTGGCGCTTGCGCAGCGCGAGCATGCCGCGCACCCAGTGCAGCAGGGACGAGCCCTGGGCCAGCTGGGCCTCGACGTTCACCCCGCCGAAGTGGTTGGTCAGCGACTGCACGACCGGCAGGTAGAGCTTGCCGGGGTCGGCCACGGTGGAGAAGCCGGCGTTGCGGTCCGGGTTCCACTGCATCGGGGTGCGGACGCCGTCGCGGTCGTCCAGCCAGATGTTGTCGCCCATCCCGATCTCGTCGCCGTAGTACAGGCACGGGCTGCCCGGCATCGACAGCAGCAGCGCGTGGATCAGCTCGATCTCCGCGCGGCTGTTGTCCAGCAGCGTGGCCAGCCGGCGCCGGATGCCGACGTTGGCGCGCATCCGCGGGTCGGGGGCGTACCAGCCGTACATCGCGGCGCGCTCCGACGTGGTCACCATCTCCAGGGTGAGCTCGTCGTGGTTGCGCAGGAACGTGCCCCACTGCCCGGTCGCGGGGATCTGCGGGGTGTCGGCGAGGATGTCCAGCACCGAGCCCGCCCGCTCGTCGCGCAGCGCGTAGTACAGCCGCGGCATCACGGGGAAGTGGAAGCACATGTGGCACTCGGGGGCCTCGTCGTCGCCGAAGTACGGCGTGACCTCGGCGGGCCACTGGTTGGCCTCGGCCAGCAGGATCCGGCCCGGGTACTCGGTGTCGACGACCTTGCGGACCTTGGCCAGGAAGTCGTGCGTCCGGGGGAGGTTCTCGCAGTTGGTGCCCTCCTCCTCGAACAGGTAGGGCACGGCGTCCAGGCGGAAGCCGTCGATGCCCGCGTCCATCCAGAACCGGACGACGTCGATGATCGCGTCCTGCACGGCCGGGTTCTCGAAGTTCAGGTCCGGCTGGTGGCCGAAGAACCGGTGCCAGAAGTACTGCCGCCGCACCGGGTCGAAGGTCCAGTTGGACGTCTCGGTGTCGACGAAGATGATGCGGGCGTCGGCGTACTTGTCGTCGGTGTCGCTCCAGACGTAGAAGTCGCCGTAGGGCCCGTCGGGGTCGCTGCGCGAGGCCTGGAACCACGGGTGCGCGTCGGAGGTGTGGTTCATCACCAGGTCGGTCACGACGCGGATGCCCCGGGCGTGCGCGGCGGAGACCAGCTCGGTGAACTGCGGCAGCGTGCCGAACTCCGGCAGCACGGCGTAGTAGTCGCTGATGTCGTACCCGCCGTCGCGCAGCGGCGAGGCGTAGAACGGCGGCAGCCACAGGCAGTCCACGCCGAGCCACTGGATGTAGTCCAGCTTGTCGATCAGGCCGCTGAAGTCGCCCGAGCCGGACCCGGTGGAGTCCGAGAACGCCCGGACCAGGACCTCGTAGAAGACGGCCTTCTTGTACCAGTTGGGGTCGTTGTCCAGCCCGGGGCTGGACAGCTGAAGTCCCTGCACGTTGTCGCTCTCCTAGCTGTGGCGCGGGTGTCGCGGGGCGGGTCGTGCCGGGCAGGCGTCAGTGGGCGCGGACGGCGAACACGTGGGCCGTGGCGTCGTACGGGTCGAGCCGCACGTAGTTGTACCCGGCCCAGGCGTAGGTCTGCCCGCTGAGCAGGTCGTGCACGGAGTAGCCGGCGTCCGCAGGCAGGCCCAGGTCCCGGCTGTCGACGTGGACCATCGTCTCGTGCGTGGAGTGCGGGTCCAGGTTGACCACGACCAGGACGGTGTCGGCCCGACCGGTGGGGGAGTGCTCGGCGGGGACGTGGCGCGAGTAGGCGATGACCGCGTCGTCGTCCGTGCGGTGGAACGTGATGCCGCGCAGCCGCTGCAGCGAGGGGTGGGAGCGGCGGATCTCGTTCAGCCGCGTCAGCAGCGGGGCCAGCGAGCGGCCCTCGGCCTCGGCGGCGGCCCAGTCGCGCGGGCGGTACTCGAACTTCTCGTTGTCGATGTACTCCTCGGCCCCGGGCCGGGCGACGTGCTCGCCCAGCTCGTAGGCGGCGTAGATCCCCCAGCTCGGCACCAGCGTGGCCGCGAGCACGGCGCGCAGCCGGTGCGCCGCGGGCCCGCCGTACTGCAGGAACGCGTGCAGGATGTCGGGCGTGCTGGGCCAGAAGCTCGGCCGCATGTAGTGCGCGGACTCGGTCGCCAGCTCCGTGACGTACTCCGTCAGCTCCTCCTTCGAGGTCCGCCACGTGAAGTACGTGTACGACTGCTGGAAGCCGACCTTGCCCAGGGTGCGCATCATCTGCGGCCGGGTGAACGCCTCGGCCAGGAAGATGACCTCCGGGTGGGCCTCGTTGACGCGGCCGATCACCCACTCCCAGAACTCGACCGGCTTGGTGTGGGGGTTGTCGACCCGGAACACCGTGACGCCCCGGCTGATCCACAGCTCGAGCAGGCGCAGCGACTCCGCGTAGATGCCCTCGGGGTCGTTGTCGAAGTTGACCGGGTAGATGTCCTGGTACTTCTTGGGCGGGTTCTCGGCGTAGGCGATGGTGCCGTCGATGCGGGTGGTGAACCACTCCGGGTGGGTCGTGGCCCACGGGTGGTCCGGCGCCGCCTGCAGCGCGAAGTCCAGCGCCACCTCCAGCCCCAGGTCCTTGGCCCGGGCCACGAAGTGCGCGAAGTCGTCCTCGTCGCCCAGGTCGGGGTGGATGGCGTCGTGCCCGCCGTGGCGGGACCCGATGGCCCAGGGCGAGCCGGGGTCGCCGGGACCGGGCTCGAGGGTGTTGTTGCGGCCCTTGCGGTTGACCTCGCCGACGGGGTGGATGGGCGGCATGTAGACGATGTCGAAGCCCATCGCCGCGACGGCCGGAAGCCGCTCGGCCGCCGTGCGGAACGTGCCGGACACCCAGCGGCGCTCCTGCTCGTCGTAGCGGGCACCCTCGCTGCGGGGGAAGAACTCGTACCAGGCGCTGAACAGGGCCCGCTCGCGCTCGACCCGCAGCCGCAGCGGCGCGGAGGCCGTGACGAGGTCCAGCACCGGGTGGCGCCGGACCACGGCCTCGACCTCCGGTCCCACCGCGGGGGCCAGCCGCGCCCCGACGGGGCGGGCCGTGTCCAGCAGCGCGGTGACGGCGTCCTCGAGCAGGTCGACGGCTCCGGTGTCGCCCGCGGCGCGGGCGAGCTCGACGGCGCGGCGCAGGACCGGCACGCCCTCGGCGAGCATGACGTCGACGTCGACGTCGGCGGCGATCTTGACCGTCGCGTTGTGCTCCCACGTGGCGTACACGTCGGAGGCGCCCTCGACGTGGAAGGTCCAGTCGCCTGTGGCGTCCGGCACCAGGTGGGCGCCGTAGCGGTCCGAGCCGGGGGCGATCTCGGTCATCGCCACCCGCGCCTTCTCGGTGCCGTCGGGGGCGGTGAGGACCGCGGTGGCGGCCAGCGCGTCGTGCCCCTCGCGGAACACGGTCGCGCGGACGGGCACGGCCTCGCCGACCACGGCGCGGGCGGGCCAGGTGCCGTCGTCGACCCGCGGCGTGACGTCGAGCACGGGGATGCGTCCGGCGCGGCGGCCCGAGAGGTCGACCGGAGCCGGCGTCGCCCGTCCGGCCGACGGGGCACCGGGTGCGGCGGCGGTCGGGGGGGCCGCGGGCGCGGGGGTCGACGGGGAGGGGCGGGCGGACGTCCGGTCGGCTACCACGCGACGACCGTACCGAGAGGCGGCAGCCTGCGGCACTTCCACGGCGCCCTGCCCGTCGTGCCGGGCCGGTCAGTGCTGCCTGACCTCACCTGATTACGCAACACGACAGCGGCTAAACCCGGTCCTGACCTGCGACGATGTGATGCGTGTCGGGTTCCGTAAATGGCGGCCCGAGGTTATGGTCGTGACCACAGACCGGCGCTCGCCGTCCCGGGCGACCGTCCAGCCCGAGCCAAGGAGCCAGCCATGCCCGTCGGTGCCGCACTGCCCATCGTCCACTCCTGCGAGGCGTCGTCGTGCGCCTACAACGGCGAGCACACCTGCCACGCGGCCGCCATCACCATCGGCAACAGCGGCTCCGCCTCCTGCGAGACGTACCTCGGCGCCGACGTGCGCGGCGGCACGGAGTCCGGCGCCGCGGCGGTGGGCGCCTGCAAGGAGTCCGGCTGCGTGCACAACGTCCGCCTGGAGTGCACCGCGGCCGAGATCGAGGTCGACTACAGCGCCGGCCACGCCGTCTGCCTCACCCACGCCACCGCCTGACGTGGGGGCCCGCAGCCCCCGTCCGGTCCCATCTGGGGGACAGCGGTTCCGTCCGGGGTACGTAAGCGCTTACGCTCCCGTCACGTGAGAGCAATCCGGCGGTTCACCGTCCGCACCGTGCTGCCCGAGTCCCTGGCCCCCCTGGGCGACCTGGCCCTCAACCTGCGCTGGTCCTGGCACGCGCCGACGCGAGAGCTGTTCGCCTCGCTCGACGCCGCCAAGTGGGCCGAGGCGCAGGCGGAGCCGGCCCGTCTGCTGGGCATGCTGAGCCCCGAGGAGCTGGAGGCCCTGGCCGCCGACCCGGCCGTCGTGGCCCGCGTCCGGGCTGCGGCCGACGAGCTGCAGGAGTACCTGACGAGCGACCGCTGGTACCAGCACCAGCAGGACGTCCCCGCCGCCGTGGCGTACTTCTCGCCGGAGTTCGGCATCGCGGCCGCGCTGCCGCAGTACTCCGGCGGCCTCGGCATCCTGGCCGGCGACCACCTCAAGTCGGCCTCCGACCTGGGCGTGCCGATCGTCGGCGTGGGCCTGTTCTACAAGACCGGCTACTTCAAGCAGTCGCTGAGCCGCGACGGCTGGCAGCAGGAGACCTACCCGGTGCTGGACCCCGACGGCCTGCCGCTGTCGATCCTGCGCGAGGCCGACGGCACCCCCGGTGTCGTCACGGTCGGTCTGCCGGGCGGGCGCCAGCTGCACGCGCACGTCTGGCGCTCCCAGGTCGGCCGCGTCCCGCTGCTGCTGCTGGACTCCGACATCCCCGAGAACGACGAGCGCGCCCGCACCGTCACCGACCGGCTCTACGGCGGCAGCAAGGAGCACCGGCTGCAGCAGGAGATGCTGCTGGGCATCGGCGGGGTGCGCGCCCTGCGCCTGTTCAGCCGCCTGACCGGCTCGCCGCAGCCGGAGGTGTTCCACTCCAACGAGGGTCACGCCGGCTTCCTGGGCCTGGAGCGGATCCGCGAGCTGGTGCAGGAGGGCCTGGCGTTCGACGAGGCCCTGGAGTCGGTGCGCGCCGGCACGGTGTTCACCACCCACACCCCGGTGCCGGCCGGCATCGACCGCTTCGGCCGGGACCAGATCGAGACCTACTTCGGCGGGGACAACGCCGTGGCGGGCCTCGACGTGCACAAGATCCTGGCCCTGGGCGCCGAGGACTTCGCCGGCGGCGACCCCAGCGTGTTCAACATGGCCGTGATGGGCCTGCGCCTCGCGCAGCGCGCCAACGGCGTCTCCCGCCTGCACGGCGTGGTCAGCCGCGACATGTTCGAGGGCCTGTTCACCGGCTTCGACCCCACCGAGACGCCGATCAGCTCCATCACCAACGGCGTGCACCACCCGACCTGGGTCGACACCCGCGTCGTCGACCTGATCGCGAAGCACGGCGGCGTGGACGGCGACGGCTCCGACCGCGGCGCCGTCGACTGGGCGTCGGTGGCCCACGTCCCCGACGAGGACATCTGGGCCCTGCGTCGCACGCTGCGCGAGCAGCTGGTGGTGGAGGCCCGCCGCCGGGTGCGCCGCTCGTGGCTGCGCCGCGGCGCCTCGCCCGCCGAGCTGCGCTGGGTGGACGACGCGTTCGACCCGGACGTGCTGACCATCGGCTTCGCCCGCCGGGTGCCGACCTACAAGCGGCTCACGCTCATGCTGCGCGACCCGGAGCGGCTGCGCTCGCTGCTACTGCACCCGACGCGTCCGGTCCAGCTGCTCATCGCAGGCAAGTCGCACCCGGCCGACGAGCAGGGCAAGCGGCTCATCCAGCAGGTCATCCGGTTCGCCGACGAGCACGACGTGCGCCACCGGATCGCGTTCCTGCCCAACTACGACATCGCCATGGCGCAGTCGCTGTACCCGGGCTGCGACGTGTGGCTCAACAACCCGCTGCGCCCGCTGGAGGCCTGCGGCACGTCGGGCATGAAGTCGGCGCTGAACGGCGGGCTCAACCTGTCGATCCTCGACGGCTGGTGGGACGAGTGGTACGACGGCGAGAACGGCTGGGCGATCCCCACCGCCGACGGCGTCGACGACCCCGACCACCGCGACGACCTCGAGGCGGCCGCGCTGTACGACCTGATCGAGACCTCGGTCGCGGCGCGGTTCTACGACCGGGACGAGCACGGCCTGCCGCGGCGCTGGCTGCAGATGGTCCGCCACACCCTGGCCACGCTCGGGCCGAAGGTCCTGGCCGACCGGATGGTGGCCGACTACGTCAACGAGCTGTACGCCCCCAGCGCGCGCGGCTCGCGCTCGCTGGAGGCGGCGCCGGGCCACGCCGGGGCCAAGGAGCTCGCGGCCTGGAAGAACCACGTCACGGCGGGCTGGCACGCGGTCCGGGTGGACCACGTCGAGTCCGGTGACGTGGCGGACAGCCCGCAGGTGGGCGACTCGCTGCGGGTCGACGCCTACGTCAGCCTGGGCGACCTGCGGCCCGAGGACGTGTGCGTCGAGCTGGTCCACGGCCGCGTCAACGACGCGGACGCGCTGACCGACACCGCCAGCGCCACGCTGGAGCACACCGAGTCCTACGAGCACGGCCGGCACAAGTTCTCCGCCACGGTGGAGCTGCGCCGCACCGGCCCGTTCGGCTACACGGTCCGGGTCCTGCCCACCCACGGGGCGCTGGCCTCGGTGGCCGAGATGGGCCTGGTCGCCAACGCCGGCTGAGCCCGCACCACCCGGGTCCCACCACCCGGGTCCGGGTCCCACCACCCGGGTCCGGGTCCCACCACGCGGGTCCGGGTCCCACCACGCGACTCCCACCACCGATCGCCGAGAAGGCCCCATCGGCCCGGCCTGAGCACCTCAGGGCGACGATGGGGCCTTCTCGGCGTCGTGCGGGGGCGGTCGGGCGGGGGTGGTCGGGGGGTAGTGGTCGGGCCGGGGTGGTCGGGCGGGCGGGCCTCGCGGGTCAGGGGCGGATGGCCCGGAGCACCGTGAGGCTGCGGGGCGGCACGGCCACCCGGGTGCCGCCCAGCTCGTCGCGCGGGGGGACGCCGAAGCCGCCGCCGGGCCCGGCGGGCCAGACGGGGCGCGCCTGCTCGCTGGACCAGACCGGCCGGAAGCGCTCCGCCCAGGGCGGCTCGGGCAGCTGCACCTCGCGGCGATGGGCGCCGCCGTGCAGCACGACCAGGAACGACGCCGGCCGCAGCGGGGCGCCGTCGGGGCCGGTGACCCGGTCGGCCACCGCGACGCCGTCGCCGTTGAGGAACATCAGCAGGGTCCGTCGCCACGGGTCGGACCAGTCGTCCTCGGCCAGCTCGTCGCCGTCGCCGTCGAACCAGCCGACGTCCCGGGTCCCGTCCTCGCGACGCTCCGGGCGGGGCCCGAAGAACCGGTCCTGGCGCAGGACCGGGTTCTGCGCCCGCAGCCGCAGCAGGAACGCCGTGGTGTCGGTCAGGTCGCGCTGCCAGGGCGCCAGCTGCCAGTCGTGCCAGGTGGTCGCGTCGTCCAGGCAGTAGCCGTTGTTGTTGCCGCGCTGGGTGCGGCCCAGCTCGTCCCCGGCCAGCAGCATCGGCACCCCGGTCGAGACCGCCAGGGTGCCCAGCAGCGCCCGCAGCGTCCGGCGCCGGGACTCCGTGACGACCGGGTCGTCGGTGGGCCCCTCGTGACCGTGGTTCCAGGACAGGTTGTGCCCGTGGCCGTCGCGGTTGTCCTCGCCGTTGGCCTCGTTGTGCTTGTGGTCGTAGGTGACCAGGTCGGCCAGGGTGAACCCGTCGTGCGCGGCGATGAAGTTGACCCCGGCCAGGGGGCTGCGGGCACCCGTGCGGCGCGGCCCGCCGAACAGGTCCTCGGAGCCGACCAGCCGGGTGGCCAGGTCGCGCACGCCCGGCCCGGGCCGGCCCTCCAGCTCCGCCCGCGAGCCCGCCAGCCAGAAGTCGCGCACCGAGTCGCGGTACCGGTCGTTCCAGTCGGCGAACGGCACGGGGAACTGCCCGGTCCGCCAGCCGTACGCCCCGATGTCCCAGGGCTCGGCGACGAGCTTGGTCCCGGCCAGCACCGGGTCGGTCCGCGCGGCCACGAAGAACGGGTGGTCGGGGTCCCAGCCGCCCGTGCCGTCGGTGTCGTCGGCGCGGCGGGCCAGGGCGGGGGCCAGGTCGAAGCGGAACCCGTCGACGCCCATCTGCTGCACCCACCAGCGCAGCGAGTCCATCGTCAGCCGCACGACCTCCGGCTGGGAGGAGTCCAGGCTGTTGCCCGTACCGGTGACGTCGCGGTACGCGCCGCCGTCGGTGCGGTAGTAGGTGGCGTTGTCCAGCCCGCGCCAGGACAGGGTCGGCCCGCCGACGCCGCCCTCGCAGGTGTGGTTGTAGACCACGTCGAGCAGCACCTCGACGCCCGCGGCGTGCATCGCCCGCACCATGTCGCGGAACTCGGTCAGGACGGCCGACGCGTCCTCGCCGCGGCGCACGGCGGCGCTGTAGCGCGGCTCGGGCGCGAAGTAAGACAACGTGTTGTAGCCCCAGTAGTTGACCGCGCCGCGGGCGGCCAGGTGCTCCTCGGCGGTGCTGGCGTGCACGGGCAGCAGCTCGACCGCCGTGACCCCCAGCCGTTGCAGGTGGGCCAGCACCGTGGGGTGCGCCAGGCCGGCGTAGGTGCCCCGCAGCTCGGGCGGCACCCCGGGCATGCGCATGGTGAGCCCGCGCACGTGCGTCTCCAGCACCACGGTCCGCGACCAGGGGTGGTGCGGCCGGTCGTCGGCCAGCGGCGCGGGGTCCGCGACCACGACGCCGACCGGGGTGTGGCCGAGGGAGTCCAGCCGGCTGCGCTGCTCGCTCGGCCGGTCGTCGACGACCACGTGGTCCTTGACGGCGGGGCCCATGACGACCGCGCCCTCCAGGACCCGGGCGTAGGGGTCGAGCAGCACCTTGTCCGGGTTGTGACGCTGGCCGCGGGCCGGGTCCCAGGGCCCGTGCGCCCGCAGCACGTACCGCTGACCGGCCCCGACCCCGCTGACGTGACCGTGGTGGACCCCGTCGGTCACGGCCGGCAGGGTGAGCCGCTGCTCGGCCCAGCCAGTGGGGCTGGTGGGGTCCGGGCTCAGCAGGCACAGCTCGACTCGCTCGGCGTGCGCGGCCAGCACGGCCACGTCGACCCCGTCACCGACCGGTCGGCAGCCCAGCGGGTACGGCCGACCAGGACCGCTCACGCGGACCTGGGGCGCCCCGGCGTCGTCGACCACGTGCGCAGTCTGCCCACCCCTGGCCCGGCTGGCAGACTCGGGTCCATGGATCGGGCGGAGCAGACCGGTACGGACGGGGCCGCGGGGCGCGCGGACGGGGCGACGGCGCCGGTGCGCTGCGGGGAGCACGTCAGCTTCTCCGTCGACGGGCGGATCGGCACGCTGCGCCTGGAGCGCCCGCCGATGAACGCCATCGACGCCGCCGTGCGCGACGGCATCCGTGAGGCCGTGGCCCACGCGCGCAGCAGCGGGGTGGGGTCCCTGGTCGTGGTCGGCTCGGCGAAGGTCTTCGCGGCGGGGGCCGACATCAAGGAGATGGCCGGTCTGGGCCCGGCCGACGTGCTGCACCTGGCGCGCGACCTGCAGGGCGCCCTGGACGAGCTGGCCGCGCTGCCCGTGCCCACGGTGGCCGCGATCACCGGCTACGCCCTGGGTGGCGGGTTCGAGCTGGCCCTGGCCTGCGACTTCCGCGTCGTCGACGCCGAGGCCCGGGTCGGCCTGCCCGAGATCACCCTGGGCCTGATCCCCGGGGGCGGCGGCACGCAGCGCCTGGCCCGGCTCGTCGGCAGCGCCCGGACCAAGGACCTGGTGTTCTCCGGCCGGATGGTCGGCGCGGAGGAGGCGCTCGCGCTCGGCCTGGCCGACGAGGTCGCGCCGGCCGGCACGGCCGAGCAGGCCGCCCGGGCCCGGGTCGCGCGCTACGTCAACGGGGCCGCGGTCGCGGTCGGGGCCGCCAAGGACGCGATCGACCACGGCCTGGACGGCGACCTGGCCAGCGGCCTGCAGCTGGAGCGGGCGCTGTTCGCCGCGCTGTTCGGCACCCGGGACGCCCAGCACGGGCTCGCCTCGTTCGTCGAGCGGGGGCCCGGCAAGGCCGAGTTCGAGGGGCGCTGACGTGCCCGACGAGACGCC
This sequence comes from Jannaschia sp. R86511, assembly GCF_042466345.1. NCBI lineage: Bacteria > Pseudomonadati > Pseudomonadota > Alphaproteobacteria > Rhodobacterales > Roseobacteraceae > Jannaschia > Jannaschia sp. R86511. The sequence continues at coordinate 3,714,914 of NZ_JAXHCD010000001.1, read as the reverse complement.
CGACGGCGGGCCCGACCGGACCGGCGACGCGACACCCGCCGACCCGCCCCGCACCACCCCTGCCGACCGGGTCGCCCCCGCGGTCCGGCCGGCCACCGAGGCCGAGGTCGAGGCCGCCTGGGACGACACCGACCTGGCCCAGGTGCTCTACCACGACTGGGAGTCGGGCACCTACGACGACAAGTGGTCGATCAGCTTCGACGAGCGCTGCATCGCCTTCGCCGCCGACCGGTTCGCCCACGCCCTGGGCCCCGCCGCGGCCGGCACCTCCCGGCCGATGGGCCGGGCCCTGGAGATCGGGGCCGGCACGGGGTTCTTCTCGCTCAACCTGCGCCAGGCCGGCTGGCTGGACGAGGTCGTGGTCACCGACGTGTCGCAGGGCATGGTCGACGTCGCCCTCGGCAACGCCCGCAACCTCGGCTACGACGACGTCGAGGGGGCCACGGCCGGGATCACCGAGCTGCCGTACCCGGACGACTCCTTCGACCTCGTGCTGGGCCACGCCGTGCTGCACCACGTGCCCGACGTCGAGGCCGGCCTGCGCGAGTGCCTGCGCGTGCTGCGCCCGGGCGGACGGTTCGTGTTCGCCGGGGAGCCCACCGTGATCGGCGACCGCTACGCCCGCGCCCTGGGCCGGGCCACCTGGGCGCTGACCACCCGCGTCACGCACCTGTCGCCGCTGCGCGAGCGGTGGGCGCGCAGCAAGGAGGAGCTCGACTCCTCCTCGCGGGCGGCCGCGCTCGAGGCCGTCGTCGACCTGCACACCTTCGACCCGTCCGAGCTGGCCCGCACCGCGCTGCGCGCCGGCGCCGTCGACGTCACGACGGCGACCGAGGAGCTGCTGGCCGCGTTCCTGGGCTGGCCGGTGCGGACCTTCGAGGCGGCCGTCAACCCCGACCGGCTCGGCTGGGGCTGGGCGATGTTCGCCTACAAGGGCTGGCAGCGCCTGGGCGCGGTCGACAAGGTGCTCAACCGGGTCCTGCCGGACGCGCTGTTCTACGACGTCTCGGTCACCGGCACGAAGACCTGAGCGGACGCGGGCCCGGCGCCCCGGCCCGCTCAGGTACCTGAAGCACGGGTGAGAGGACTCTCACCCAGATGAGAGCCCTGCCACGGGGCGCTCATGGTGGTCCCACACGAATCGGACACCTTCTGTTCACCGGCGGTTAAGCCGCCCCGCAGCCGCGGGGCGCTCGTCGCGAGTCAGAGGAGTCACCGTGGCCGAGCCGACGACCCGGGACCGCGCACCGCAGGTGCGACGTGTCGCGCTGTACTCCCACGACACGCAGGGCCTGGGGCACATCCGCCGCAACATCGCCCTCGCGGCGGCGCTCGTCGCCGCCGACCCCGCCCCCAACGTCCTGCTGCTGACCGGTGCCCCGGAGGCGACGGCGCTGCCCCTGCCGCCGCGCACCGAGGTGCTCACGCTGCCGGCGGTGGCCAAGGACCTGCACGGCGCCTACACCGCCCGCGTCCTGGACGCCCCGCTGGCGGACGTGCTGGACCTCCGCACGGCCGTCATGACCGCCGCGCTGCTGTCGTTCCGGCCCGACCTGCTCGTGGTGGACAAGGTCGCCCGCGGGGTGGGCCAGGAGCTGGACGGCGTGCTGCGCGTGCTGCGGCAGGCGCTGCCGACCAAGGTCGTGCTGGGCCTGCGCGAGATCCTCGACGACCACGACGCCACCCGGGCCGAGTGGCACCGCGACCGCACGGACCAGGTGCTGGCCGACAGCTACGACGCGGTGTGGGTCTACGGCGACCCGGCCGTGTTCGACCCGGTGGCCGAGTACGGCCTCGGGCCCGAGGTCGCCGCCATGACCAGCTACACCGGCTACCTGGGCCGCGGCCGCGGCGACGGCACCCGGACCCGGACGCGCTCGCAGGCCCGCGTCCACCCGCCGCGCGACCCCTACGCGCTGTGCCTGGTCGGCGGGGGCCAGGACGGCTTCCACCTGACCCACGCGTTCCTGCGCGCCGACGTGCCCGAGGGGGTCGAGGCCGTGGCCGTCAGCGGCCCGTACATGTCGGCCGAGCACCGCCGCCTGCTGCGCGAGGCCGCCGACGCCAACCCCGCCACCCGGCTGCTGGAGTTCGTGCCCGACGCCGTGGAGTTCATCGCCGGGGCCTCCGCCGTGGTGTCGATGGCCGGCTACAACAGCGTCTGCGAGGTGCTGGCCGCCGGGCGTCCCGCGCTGCTCGTGCCGCGGGTCCGGCCCCGCCTGGAGCAGCTGGTCCGGGCCGAGCGGCTCGCCGACCTCGGCCTGGTCGAGGTGCTGCACCCCGACCGCTGCACCCCCGCCGCGGTGGGGGACTGGCTGCACCGCACCATCGGCGTCGACCGGCTGCCCGCCCGCCACCGGGTCGACCTGGACGGCCTCGCCGTCGTCCCCGCGCTGGCCCGTGACCTCGTCGCCGGCACCACCACCCACCTGCAGGAGGCCGTCCGTGTCGCCGTCTGAGACCGCCCCGTCCACCGCGTCCGGGCCTCCCGGCCGGGTGGGCTACGTGCTCAAGATGTACCCCCGCTTCTCGGAGACGTTCGTGGTCAACGAGATCCTCGCCCAGGAGGCCGCCGGCACCGAGGTCGACGTCTTCTCGCTCCGACCGCCCGCGGACGCCCGGTTCCACGCGGCGCTCGCCGAGGTCAGGGCCGGCGTGACGTGGGTGCCGTGGTCCTCTGTGCGGGCGAGCGAGGCGTGGGACCGCCTCGGCGCCGCCGCCGACCAGCTGCCCGGCCTGGCCTCGGCGTGGCCGGAGCTGCTGCGCCACGACGTCCGCGACGTGCTGCAGGCCGTCGAGGTCGCCACGGCGGTGCGCGAGCGGGGCCTGGTGCACCTGCACGCCCACTTCGGCAGCGTCGCCACCACCGTCGCCCGGCTCGCGGCGCGCCTGGCCCGGGTCGGCTACTCGTTCACCGCGCACGCCAAGGACATCTTCCACGACTCGGTCGACGAGGCCGACCTGCGCGTCAAGCTGCGCGACGCCCTGGCCGTGGTCACCGTCAGCGACTACAACCTCGAGCACCTGCGCACCCGGTTCGGGCCGGCCGCCGACCGGGTGGTCCGGGTCTACAACGGCATCGACCTCACGGCCTTCGGCTACCGGGAGCCGGCCGGCCGGCCGCGGCACGTGGTCTCCGTCGGTCGCCTGGTCGAGAAGAAGGGCCTGGACGACCTGATCGGCGCCGTGGCCCTGCTGGCCGCGGACGGCGACCCGGTCACCTGCGACGTCATCGGCTCCGGGCCGCTGCACGACGACCTGGCCCGGCAGGTCGAGCAGCTCGGGCTGACCGACCGGGTGCGGCTGCTGGGCGCGGCCACCCAGGACGAGGTGCGGGAGCACGTGGCCGGCGCGGCGGTGTTCGCCGCCCCGTGCGTCGTCGGCACCGACGGCAACCGCGACGGCCTGCCCACCGTGGTGCTGGAGGCCATGGCCCTGGGCACCGCGGTCGTCGCGACGCCGGTCACCGGCATGCCCGAGGCCGTGGTGGACGGCCGGACCGGTCGTCTCGTGCCCGAGCGCGCCCCGGCCGAGCTGGCCGCGGCGATCCGCGGCCTGCTGGACGACGAGGCGGCGCGGGCCGACCTGGCGCGGGCCGCCCGGGCCCTGGTCGAGCAGCGCTTCGACCGGGACGTCCAGGCCCAGGGCATGCGGGCCGTGTTCGCCCGCGCCGGCTCCGAACCGGTGCGGCCGACCGGGGACGCCGCGGCGGAGAGCGTCGGGGCCGTCGCGAACCCGGCGGTCGCGAACCCGGCGGTCGGGGCGGCTGGCGCCGAGGGCGCGCGCCGGCGTGAGGTCGTGCCGGCATGAGCGTCACCGCCACCTCCGGCGTCACCGCCACCTCCGGCGTCACCGCCACCTGCGGCGTCGGCGTCACCCCCGGCAGCCGCGTCGCCGTCGTCAGCTGCGACCCGGGCATCCCGGTGTTCGGCAGCAAGGGGGCGTCGGTCCACCTGCAGGCCGTGCTGGGCGAGCTGGTCCGGCGCGGGGCCGAGGTGCACCTGCTGACCCCCCGGCCGGGTGGCCCGGCCCCCGCGGCCCTGGCCGGGGTCACGGTGCACGAGCTGCCCGCCGTCACCGGCCGCCCGGCGCCCGAGCGCGAGGCCTCGGCCCGGTGCAGCGACGCCGCGGTGGCCGCCGTGCTGGACCGCCTGGCGCGGCAGGCCCCGCTGGACCTGCTGCTGGAGCGCTACTCGCTGTGGGGCCGCACCGGCACCGCCTGGGCCGCCGCGCGCGGCGTGCCGTCGGTGCTGGAGGTCAACGCCCCGCTGGTGCGCGAGCAGGCCGCCCACCGCGTCCTGCACGACCGGGCCGGCGCGGAGGCCGTGGCCCGGCACGCGCTGGCCCACGCCGGGGCCGTGGTCTGCGTGAGCGAGGCCGTGGCCGTCTGGGCGCGCGGCGTCACCGACCCCGCCCGGGTCCACGTCGTCGCCAACGGCACCGACACCGACCGCATCACGCCCGCCGTCCGCGCGGGCGGGGTGCGGCCCCTCACGGTCGGGTTCGTCGGGACCCTCAAGCCGTGGCACGGCACCGAGCACCTGGTCGACGCCGTCGCCCTGCTGCTGGACCGCGAGCCCGGCTGGCGTCTCGTGGTCGTCGGGGACGGCCCCGAGCGCGACGCCCTGGCCGAGCGGGCCGAGCGGCTCGGCATCACCGACGCCGTCGAGCTGGTCGGTGCGCTGCCGCCGGAGCAGGTGGCGGCCCGGCTGCACGGCGTCGACGTCGGCTGCGCGCCCTACGCCGACCTCGCCGACTTCTACTTCTCGCCGCTCAAGGTCTACGAGTACCTGGCCGCGGGCCTGCCCGTGGTGGCCAGCCGCGTGCCGGGCATGGCCGGGCTGCTGCGCGAAGGCGACCTCGGCGCCCTGTGCCGGCCCGCTGACCCAGGCGACCTCGCCGACGCCCTCGCCGCGCTCGCCGCCGACCCGCAGCGCCGGGCCCGCGTGGGCGCGGCCGCCCGGGCGGCCGCCGAGCGCGAGCACACCTGGTCCGCGGTGCTCGACCGGGTCCTGGCCGTCGCGGCCGTCGGCGACCGCCCCGCCGACCGGGCCGCCGACCGCCCCGCCGACCGCCCCGCCCACCGGGCCGCCTCGGCCCCGGCGGCGACGGCCGCACCGGTCCGCGTCGGGGTGGTGGCGTGAGCCCGGCCGGCCGGACCCGGTTCGGCCGCTCCCGCCCCCAGACCCTGCGGGAGTCCGCGCCCGGCATCCGGCGCACGCTGCGCCAGTTCCGCCCCGAGATCCTGCAGGAGCGTCGGCTGCTGGTGGCCGGCAGCGTCGCGCTGCTGGGCACGGTGGCCATGCGGCTGCTCGAGCCGTGGCCGCTCAAGTTCGTCATCGACGCCGTCGTGGCCGCCAACGGGGCCGAGATCGGCGTCGCCCAGCCCGCCGACCTCGGCACGATCCTGCTGGTGGCCAGCATCGGCGTGGTCGCCGTCGTGGCGCTGCGGGCGCTGTCGGCCTACCTGATGACGATCTTCTTCGCCCTGGCGGGCAACCGGGTGCTCACCCGGGTCCGGGCCCAGCTGTTCGCGCACCTGAACACGCTGTCGCTGTCGTTCCACGACAAGGCCCGGACCGGCGACCTGGTCACCCGCGTCACCGGGGACATCGGCCGGCTGCAGGAGGCCACGGTGACCGCGGCCCTGCCGCTGCTGGGCAACCTGGTGACCCTGGCCGGGATGCTGGTCGTGATCGCGGTGCTGGACTGGCAGCTCGCCCTGGTGGTGCTGGTGGTCTTCCCGCTGTTCGGGCTGATCAGCGTGCGGCTGACCCGGCGGATCAGCGGGGTGTCGCGCAAGCAGCGCGTCAACGAGGGGGCGCTGGCGTCGCTGGCCACCGAGTCGCTGGGCGCCATGAAGGTCGTCCAGGCCTACTCGATGGAGAAGCCGCTGCAGGACGCGTTCGGAGGCAGCAACGTCAAGAGCCTCAAGGAGGGCGTCCAGGCCAAGAAGCTGGCCGCCGGTCTGGAACGCAAGACCGACGTGCTCGTCGGGGTCGCCACCGGGCTCGTGCTGTACGTCGGCGCGCTCCGCGTGGTCGACGGCGCCCTGACCCCGGGCGAGCCCACGGTGTTCCTCACCTACCTCAAGACCGCGTTCCGGCCCATGCGGGACATGGCCAAGTACACCGGCCGGCTGGCCCGCGCCGCGGCCTCGGGCGAGCGGGTCGTCGACCTGCTGCGCATCGAGCCCGAGCTGCAGGACCGGTCGTGGGCGCGCGAGGCGCCGCCGCTGCGCGGTCACGTCGAGTTCCGTGACGTCACGGTGGCCTACGTGCCGGGGCACCCCGTGCTGCACGGCGTGGACCTGGTGGTCCACCCGGGCGAGCGGGTCGGCGTGGTCGGGCCCTCCGGGTCGGGCAAGTCGAGCCTGGTGACCCTGCTGTCGCGGCTGCGCGACCCCGACCGTGGCCAGGTCCTGGTGGACGGCCACGACCTGCGCGACCTGACCATCGCCTCGGTCCGCCGGCAGGTGACCGTGGTGCTGCAGGAGAGCGTCCTGTTCGCCACCACCATCCGCGAGAACATCGCCAGCGGTGCCCCCGGCGTCGACATGACCCGGATCGTGGCGGCCGCCCGTCTGGCCGGCGCGCACGAGTTCATCGAGGCGCTGCCCGACGGCTACGAGACGGTCGTGGGCGAGCGCGGGACGACGCTGTCCGGCGGGCAGCGCCAGCGGGTCGCCATCGCCCGGGCCGCGGTCCGGGACTCGCCGGTCGTCGTGCTCGACGAGGCCCTGACCGGCCTGGACACCGACACCGAGGACGAGGTGGTCGAGGCCCTCGGTCGGCTCACCGAGGGGCGGACCACGTTCGTGGTGACCCACGACGTCGAGAGCGTGCGCGACGCCGACCGGGTGGTCCGGATCGAGGCCGGCCGGGTCGTGGCCTCCGGCACCCCGGAGGAGGTGCTCGGGGCGGCGCCGACCGACCTGCGGACCCGCGCCCGGCGGCCGGGGACGCCGGAGGCCGCGGGGCAGCCGGAGCCCGCTGCGCAGCCGGATCCTGCTGCGCGGCCGGTGCCCGCGGGGCAGCCGCGTCCTGCGATGGTCGTGGGGGTCGACCGTGGGCTGCGCTGAGGCCGAGCGGGTCGAGCGGCTGGTCCGCCAGGAGCCCGGGGTGCCCGGGCTGCGCCTGCTGCTGGACGACGACGCCCTGGCGGCCTGGCTGACCGAGCGGCTCGGGCCCGCGGCGGGTGCGGCCCGGCGCACGTACCTGCGCTGGAAGCCCGGGGCCGGGGGCGTGGCCCGGGTGCGGCTGGCCGGGCCCGTCACCTCCGACGAGGGCCGGACCGGTGGGGACGACCTGTTCCTGGCCGTGTGGCACCGCGACAGCGCCGCCAAGCTCGACAAGACGCTGCTGCGGGGCGGTGGGTCGCTCGTGGTGGTCGACCACGACGCCCTGGCCGTGCTGGGCCGGCCCGCGGCGGACCGTGACCTGCCGGCGCTGGCCCGGCTGCAGACGCACGGGTCGCGGTGGCTGCGCCGGCTCGACGCGGCCGACGACCGGGCCCGTCAGCGGCTGAACCGGGTGGCCGGCGGCCACGACCCGGCCGTGACGCTGGCCTGGAAGCCGCAACGGCGCTGGGTCGGGCTGGCCGGGGACCGGGACGGGGCGGGCGTGGTGCTGCGGGCCTGCCGGCCCGCGGCGCTGCCGGGCGTGGTGCTGCGCTACCGCGCCGCCGCGCACGCCCTGGCCGGCGCCGGGGCGTCGGGCCACCCGGTCCCGCAGCTGCTCGGCGTCAACCGCCGGCGGGGCCTGGTGGCCGTCGAGCACCTGCCCGGCATCGCGCTGGACGACGTGACCGGTGCCGGTACCGCGTCCGCCCACCACGCGGCCGGTGGGCTGCTGGCCCGGCTGCACGGGGCCGGCGCCGCCGGCGGGGCGACGGCCGGGGTGCCGGGGCTCGGCCCCGACGCCGAGCTGCGCGCGCTGGTAGCCGCGGCCCGCACCGTGGACCTGCTGCTGCCCGACGCCGGGGCCGGCGAGGTGGCCACCGAGCTCGGCCGGGCCCTGCTCGGCCTGCCCCGGCGCGAGCCGGTCCTGCTCCACGGCGACCTGTCCCCGGACCAGCTGGTCGTGGCACCGGACGGCGACGCCGGCCTCATCGACCTCGACGAGGTCGCCCTCGGCCCGGCCTCCTACGACCTGGCCGGGATGGCCGCGTCGCTGCGCCTCGCGCACCCGCTGACCGCCGACGACCGGCTGGCCGACCTGCTGGCGGGGTACGCCGCGCACCACGCCCCCCCGGGGGCCGACGAGCTGCGCGTGCGGACCGCCGCCCACCTGCTGCGCCGGGCGCCGGAGCCGTTCCGGAGCGGCCGCGACGGCTGGGCCGGCCAGGTCGGTCAGGCGGTCCGGGCCGCGGCCCAGGTCCTGCGCAGCGGCTCCGCGCGCGAGGGGGTGCTGCGGTGAGGGGCCTGGCCGGGCTGCGGTCCGACCTGGCCGCCGCCGGTCTGGAGCTGGTCCGGGCCTGGCCGCGCGGGCCCGAGCACCTGCTGCTGCACGTCCGCCCGGCCCGCGAGGCGGGGCAGTCCGGTGCGGCGCGTGCGGCCGGTTCGTCCGGTGCCGGTGCCGGTGCCTGGTCGGCGGGGCAGTGGTTCGCCGACGACGACCGTGCGGCCCAGGTGGCCGCCCGCACCCGGGTGGTCGAGGGCGGCCCCGCCGCGCCGGGGGTGACCCACCTCCTCGGCACCGGGGTGGTGCTGCAGCCGGGCGGGGCCGACCGACGGCTGCGAGGGCTGGCCGCCCTGGTCGCGGACCCCGGGGTGACCCTGGTCGCGCACCGGCCCGAACGCCGGGCCGTCGTCCGGGCCGCCGACGGGACGTCGTTCACCAAGGTGGTCCGCAGCGAGCAGGTCGACGCGCTGGCGGCCTCGGCGCGCTGGCAGGCGCCTGGGCTCCAGGTCCCCGAGGTCCTGGCGGTCGACCGCGAGGCCGGCACCGTCATCACGGCGGCCGTCCCCGGGCGGACCCTGCACGACCTGGGCGCTCGGGCCACGGCGCAGGCGTGGTGGCAGGTGGGCCGGGCGGTGGCCGCGCTGCACGCGGCCCCGGCCCCGGCGCACGCCCGGGAGCACCGCCTGGGCACCGAGGCCGACGTCACGCGCACCTGGCTGGAACGGGCGGTCCGGCACGGCGCCATGGCGCCCGGCCGGGTGGCCGCGATGTGGGACGGCTGCGCCGCGGCCCTGGAGCGGTTGGGCGGGGGCGCGCCGACCGTGGCCCCCGTGACCACGCACCGCGACCTGCACGACAAGCAGGTGCTGCTGGCCGGTGACGACACCGCGGGCTGGTCGGTGTCCGTGATCGACCTCGACCTGCTGGCCGTCGCCGAGCCCGGCCTCGACCTGGCCAACCTGCTGGTGCACCTGCTGCTGCGGGACCGGCAGGCCGCGCTGCGCAGCGCCGGGTCGGCGCCGGCCCGCGCGGGCGACGCCGCCGAGGCGTTCCTGGCCGGGTACGGGCCGGTGCCGGACCTGGGGCGGGTGGCCGACCTGGCCGTGCTCGCGGCCGCCCGGGTCGCCGCGGTCTACGCCTTCCGGGCCCCCGTCGGCGAGGGGGCCGACGACGGCGACGACGTCGGCGGCCCGGACCTGGGGGAGCGCGTCGTGGCCGCCGTGCAGGCGGGCCTGCCCGGGTTGGAACCCACGCGGCGCCACCCCGTCACCCGGACGGGGGCCACCGGGTCGGTGAGCCCGGAGCCGGTCGGGACCGGCTAGGAGCCCGGGACCTGCTAGGAACGGGGCATGTCCCGGCTCTGGCGCGCCTGGGCCGTCCGGCTCCGCGACGGCCGTCACCCGCAGCAGCACCGGCACCTGTCCCGGGACTCGCTGCGCTGGGTGTGGACGCACCGCGCGCTGACGCCCGGCTACCTGGTTCGCTACTGGCGCCTCGCCCGGCTGCGGCTGCTGCACCCCGACGTCGTCACGCACGGCATGGTCTTCCTGGGGCGCGGTGTGCGCATCGAGACCGTCCCCGGCTACGGCCGGCTGCACCTGGGCGCCTTCGTCCACGTCGGTGACGGCTGCGTGCTGCGGGCGCACGAGGGGACGCTGCGGCTGCGGGACAAGGTCGTCCTGGGCGCCGACGTGCGCGTCACCTGCTGGCTCGACGTCGACATCGGCGCCGCGACGCTGCTGGCCGACTGGTGCTACGTCGCCGACTTCGACCACGTGCACGACGACGTCGGGCGGCCGGTCAAGGACCAGGGCATCCGCAAGAGCCCGGTCCGGGTGGGCGAGGGTTCCTGGCTGGGGCTGCGCGCCAGCGTGCTGCGGGGCGCCGACCTGGGGCGGGGGACCGTCGTCGCGGCCCACGCGGTCGTGCGGGGCCGGTACCCCGCCGACGTCGTCCTGGCCGGCGTGCCGGCCGTCGTCGTCGCCGACCGCGCCGAGCGGGCGCGGCTGCGGGAGCAGGCACCGGCGGGCCCGGTGCGGCGGCGACCGGGGCGGCGGCCGGGGGCGCGCGGCCGCCGTCGACCGGGCGTGGCAGGCTGAGGACGGGGACCGCCGGCAGGCCGTATGCTACCGGCGGGTAACTTAGAGTCCGGCGTCGTGGCCGACCCCCGCCCGGGGCCCGGAGCACGCCACCGAACCGAGCCGAGAGGGTGTCACCGATGAAGATCGTCGTCTGCGTCAAGCACGTCCCGGACGCGCAGTCCGACCGCGGTTTCGCGGCGGACACGACCACCGACCGCGACGCGGTCGACGGCCTGCTGTCCGAGCTCGACGAGTACGCCGTCGAGGAGGCGGTCCGGCTCAAGGAGGCCGGGGACGACGTCGAGGTCGTCGCGCTCACCATCGGCCCGGCCGACGCCCGCGACGCCCTCAAGAAGGCGCTGCAGATGGGGGCCGACAGCGGGGTCCACGTCAGCGACGAGGGGGTCCACGGCTCCGACGCGGTCGGCACGTCGCTGGTGCTGGCCAAGGCCCTGGAGCACGTCGGGTACGACCTGGTCCTGACCGGAATGGCCTCCACCGACGGGGGCATGGGCGTGGTCCCGGCCATGGTCGCCGAGCGGCTCGGGCTGCCCCAGGTCACGTACGCGGCCGAGGTCACGCTGTCGGCCGGGTCGGTCCGGATCCGCCGCGACGGCGACGCCAGCACCGAGACCATCGAGGCCTCGCTGCCGGCGCTGGTCAGCGTCACCGACCAGATCAACGAGCCGCGCTACCCGTCGTTCAAGGGGATCATGGCGGCCAAGAAGAAGCCCGTGCAGGAGCTGGCCCTCGCCGACATCGGCGTCGAGACCGCCGAGGTGGGCCTGGACGGGGCCTGGTCCCGGGCGCTGGAGGCCCAGGCCCGCCCGCCCAAGGCGGCCGGCACCGTCGTCGTGGACGACGGCGACGGCGCCGTCAAGCTCGTCGACTTCCTCGCATCCGCCCGGCTCGTCTGAGCCCGACACCAAAGGAGCCCGCAGCCATGGCACAGGTACTCGTCGTCGTCGACGCCGTCCCCGGACCCGACTCCAGCGGGGGCGTGGTCCGCAAGGCGTCCCTGGAGCTGCTCACCCTCGCCCGCCGCCTCGGGGACCCCGTGGCCGTCGTCTTCGGCTCCGCCGAGGGCGCCGAGGCGCCGGCCGCGCTGGCCGAGCACGGGGCGGTGGAGGTCGTCCTGGTGGGCGGCAGCGACGTCACCGACCACCTCGTCGCGCCCAAGGCGGAGGTGCTGGCCGACCTGGTCGCCGAGCGCTCGCCCGCCGCGGTCCTGCTGCCCAGCAGCCCCGAGGGCAAGGAGGTCGCCGGTCGGCTGGCCATCCGGTCCGGCTCGGGCCTGGTCACCGACGCCGTCGACGTCACGCTGGAGGGGGAGCAGGTGGTGGCCACCAAGTCGGTCTTCGCCGGCTCGTTCACCACGCGGTGCGCCGTGACCCGCGGCACGCCGCTGGTCGCGGTCAAGCCCAACTCGGTGGCCCCGGAGCCCGCCCCCGCCGCCGGCACGGTGACGACCCTGACGCCGACGGTGTCGGAGCAGGCCAAGGCCGCCCGCATCGTCGAGCGCACCGACAAGGCCGCCACGGGGCGTCCCGACCTGGCCGAGGCCTCCGTGGTGGTCTCCGGCGGCCGGGGCACCGACGGCGACTTCAGCGCGGTCGAGGCGCTGGCCGACGCCCTGGGCGGCGCGGTGGGCGCCAGCCGGGCCGCGGTCGACGCGGGCTGGTACCCCCACAGCAACCAGGTGGGCCAGACCGGCAAGACCGTCTCGCCGCAGCTGTACGTGGCCGCGGGCATCTCCGGGGCCATCCAGCACAAGGCCGGGATGCAGACGTCCAAGGTCGTCGTGGCGGTCAACAAGGACGAGGAGGCGCCCATCTTCGAGATGGCCGACTTCGGCGTCGTGGGCGACCTGGCCGCCATCCTGCCGAAGGTGACCGAGGAGGTCGCCCGGCGCAAGGGCTGAGGCCGTGCCGCCGGGTGTGCCGCGGCGGCATACCCTGGCCCGGTGAGCGTGTACCTCGACCACGCGGCGACCACGCCCGTGCGGCCCACGGCCGCACAGGCGTGGTTGGGTGCGGTCACCACCGGCGGCAACCCGTCCTCGCTGCACGGCGACGGCCGGGTGGCCCGGCGGACCCTCGAGGAGTCGCGCGAGGCGGTCGCCCGCGCGCTGGGCGTGGGTCCCAGCGAGGTGGTGCTGACCGCCGGTGGCACCGAGGCCGACAACCTCGGCGTCAAGGGCCTGTACGCCGCGCGCCAGCGCTCCGACCCGCGCCGCACGCGCGTGCTGTGCTCCCCGGTGGAGCACCACGCGGTCCTGGACTGCGTGCTGTGGCTGGAGCAGGAGCGCGGGGCTCAGGTGGTCTGGCTGCCGGTGGACGCCACCGGGCGCGTCGACGTCGCGGCCGCCCGCGACCTGCTCGAGCAGGACCCGGACGCCACCGCCCTGCTGACCTGCATGTGGGCCAACAACGAGGTGGGCACCGTGCAGCCCGTCGCCGAGCTCGTGCGGGCCGCCCACGCCGTCGGTGTCCCGGTGCACGTCGACGCCGTGCAGGCCGTCGGCTGGCTCGAGGGGTCGCTGTCGGCGCTGGGGGCCGACACGCTGGCCGTCAGCGGGCACAAGCTGGGCGCGCCGGTCGGCTCCGGTGCGCTGGTGGTGCGCCGGGGGGTCGAGCTGGAGGCCGTGCTGCACGGCGGCGGGCAGGAGCGCGGGGTCCGCTCCGGCACGGTCGACGCGGGCGCCGCCGCGGCGCTGGCCGTGGCCGTGGCCGAGGCGGTGGCCGAGCAGCCGGTGGAGTCGGTCCGGGTCGCGGCGCTGCGGGACCGGCTGGCGGCGGGCGTGCTGGCCCTGGACCCCGGTGCGGTGGTGCGCGGGGCGGACCCGGGGGAGCCCGGCGCCCGGCTGCCGACCAACCTGCACGTGACCTTCAGCGGCTGCGAGGGCGACTCGCTGCTGTACCTGTTCGACGCCCAGGGCGTGTCCGTCTCGACCGGGTCGGCGTGCCGTGCCGGGGTTCCCGAGCCCTCGCACGTGCTGCGGGCCATCGGCGTCGGCGAGGACGACGCCCGCGGTGCGCTGCGCTTCTCCTTCGGCCGCACCAGCAGCGAGGAGGACGTCGACCGCGCCCTGGCCGTCCTGCCCGGGGTGCTCGCCCGGGCCCGGGCCGCCGCGGCGCGCGTGGCCGGGACGGTGGCGGCGTCGTGAAGGTCCTGGCCGCCATGAGCGGGGGCGTGGACTCCGCCGTGGCCGCGGCCCGCGTGGTGGAGGCCGGGCACGAGGTGGTGGGGGTGCACCTGGCGCTGTCCCGGTCGCCGTCCCAGCAGCGCACCGGCTCGCGGGGCTGCTGCAGCGTGGAGGACGCCGGCGACGCCCGGCGCGCCGCGGACGTGCTGGACGTGCCGTTCTACGTGTGGGACCTGGCCGAGCGGTTCGCCACCGACGTCGTGGACGACTTCGTCGCCGCCTACGCCGCCGGCCGCACGCCCAACCCGTGCATCCGCTGCAACGAGCGGATCAAGTTCTCGGCGCTGCTGGACCGGGCGCTGGCCCTGGGCTTCGACGCCGTGGCGACCGGCCACTACGCCCGGGTGGAGCACGTCGCCGGCCGCGGCGTGCTGCACCGGGCCGCCGACGAGGCCAAGGACCAGTCCTACGTGCTGGCCTCGGTGCCGCCGGAGCGGCTGGCCCACGCGCTGTTCCCGCTGGGCGAGGTGTCCGGCAAGGCCGAGGTGCGCGACGAGGCCGCCCGGCGCGGGCTGGCCGTGGCCGACAAGCCCGACAGCCACGACATCTGCTTCGTGCCCGACGGCGACACGGCCGGCTGGCTCGAGCGCCGGCTGGGTCGGGCCCCCGGGACCGTGGTCGACACCGACGGCACCCCGGTGGGGCGGCACGAGGGCACGCACCGGTTCACCGTGGGCCAGCGCCGGGGGCTGCGGCTGGACCGTCCCGCACCGGACGGCGCCCCCCGCTACGTCCTGTCCATCACCCCTTCGACGCGCACCGTCACCGTGGGCGGGGCCGCCGACCTGCTGGTCGCCGAGCTCGTCGGGGAGGACCCGGTCTGGTCGGGCCCGGTCCCGGTCCCGGGGGCGGTCCTCGACGTGCAGGTCCGGGCCCACGCCCGGCCCGTGCCCGCCGTCGTCACCGAGGTGTCCGGACCGCGGGTCCGGCTGCGCCCGGACGAGCCCCTGGCCGCGGTGGCGGCGGGACAGACCCTCGCGATGTACGACGGGACGCGCGTGGTCGGGGCCGTCCGCGCGGCGTGAGCCCGGTCGGCTCCGGATGAGACCCGTCTCATCCGGCTCTCATGACCCGGCAACCCGGGCCGTCGATCCTCGGCAGGTGCACAGCACCACGGAACGCAACGCCGTCGTCGCCGCCACCACGGCCGCGACGGTCGCGCTCGTGGTGGCTGCCGCCGCGCTCGTCGTCACGCCCGTCCGGCCGGACCTGGCCGGGGTCGAGGTCGGGGCGACCGCCGTCGCGGCCGCCGAGCAGGAGGCCGACGCGGGCGCGCCGAGCACGGCTCCCGCCCCGAGCCCGAGCCCGAGTCCCAGTCCCAGCCCCAGCCCCAGCCAGTCGCCCGTGGCGCCGGTCGACGACGACGCGGACGGCGATGACGGCGCCGGCGCCGGCGCGGACGACGACGACGCGGACGACGCGGGTGCCGGCTCCGGCGCGGTCACGGGCACCCGTGTGGCCCCCGACCGTGCGGGTCCCGGCGCGGACGACGACGCCGGCGCGGACGACGACGCGGACGACGACGCGGACGACGACGCGGACGACGACGACGACGGGGATGACGACGACGGGGACGACGACGGGGACGACGACGACGGGGACGACGATGACGACTGAGCCGGGCCGGGGGTGGCGCGTGTTCCGCTCGGTGCGCACGCAGGTCATCGGCGCGATGGTGCTGCTCATCGTCGTCGGGCTGTCGGTGTCCGCCGTGCTCAGCTACATCGTGCAGTACAACGACGTCGACCAGCGCGTGGCGGAGGAGCTCGAGCAGGAGATCGAGGAGTTCAAGAGCCTCGCCTCGGGCTCCATCAACCCCGTCTCGGGCGAGCCGTGGGACGGCCTGGACAACGTGCTGGAGACCCTGGTGCTCACCCTGGCGCCCGAGGAGGACCAGTACCTGCTCGGCATCATCGACGGCGAGCTGGTCGTCGCGCAGGAGTCGACCCCCCCGCTTCGACGTCGAGCTCGAGCCGCAGGTCCTGGACGAGATCCTCGCCACCACCGCGCCGGGGTACGGCACGGTCGAGACCAGCGACCGGGGTCCGCTGACCTTCGCCGTCGTGCCGGTCGAGGACCCCAACGACCCGCGCGAGGCGCTGTTCGTCGCGACCTACCTGACCCAGGGGGAGTACGACGAGGTCACCGGCACGATCTTCGAGCGGGCCGTGGTCTACGGCGCCGTCGTCGTGGTGGCGGCCGCCGTGGGGTGGTTCCTGCTGGGGCGGCTGCTGTCACCGCTGGCGCAGCTGCGCCGCGCGGCCGCCCGGATCGACGACCACGACCTGTCCCAGCGGATCGACGTGCGCGGCAGCGACGAGATCTCCGACCTCGCGCAGCGGTTCAACGACATGCTCGACCGGCTCGAGAGCGCCTTCGCCAGCCAGCGCGACCTGCTCAACGACGTGGGCCACGAGCTGCGCACCCCGGTGACCATCGTGCGCGGCCACCTCGACCTGGTCGACGCCGACGACCCCGACGACGTCCGGGCGACCCGGGCCCTGGTGCTGGACGAGCTGGACCGGATGTCCCGGCTGGTCGACGACCTGATCACGCTGGCCAAGTCGGAGCGCCCCGACTTCGTGCGCCCGGAGCCGGTCGACGTCACGGTGCTCACCGACGAGGTGGTGGAGAAGCTGGCCGGCCTGGCCGACCGGCAGTGGCGCATCGACGGCCTGGCGGTGGGCGAGATCCTGCTGGACCGCTCCCGCGTCACCCAGGCCCTGCTGCAGCTGGCCAGCAACGCCGTGTCGTACACCCAGGACGGCGACGTCATCGCGCTGGGCTCGGACCGGGTCCGCGGCGTCGAGCCCGGCCGCGACCGGGTCCAGCTGTGGGTCCGGGACACCGGTGCCGGGGTGGACCCGGCCGACGAGGAGCGCATCTTCCAGCGGTTCGGGCGCGGGACGGGTGAGACGCGCGACTCCGGCACGGGCCTGGGCCTGGCCATCGTGCAGGCCATCGCCGTCGGCCACGGTGGGCACGTGCTGCTCGAGAACGCCCCCGGGGCCGGGGCCACCTTCGTGCTCGACCTGCCCTGGGTGGGTGCCCACGGCGACGCCGACCCCTCCGACGACGCGTCCGACGAGGTGGACACCCCCGACCTCGGCCCGGACCCGGCCGTCGACCTCTACGCCCGTCCGGCCTCCGCCGGGCAGGTCTCCGCACGGAACGACAGGGGAGAACCGTGAACCGGATCCTGATCGCCGAGGACGAGCCGCGCATCGTCAGCTTCCTGGAGAAGGGGCTGCGGTCCAACGGCTTCACGACCGTGGTGGCCCCCGACGGCGTCACCGCGCTGGACCTGGCCCGCAGCGACGAGGTCGACCTCGTCATCCTCGACATCGGGCTGCCGCTGATGGACGGGTTCTCGGTGCTGAAGGCGCTACGGGCCCAGGGGTACACGGTGCCGGTCATCGTGCTCACGGCCCGCGACGCCGTCGACGACACCGTGACCGGGCTGTCGCTCGGTGCCGACGACTACGTCCGCAAGCCCTTCGCGTTCGAGGAGCTGCTGGCGCGGGTCCGGCTGCGGCTGCGCAGCGCCACCACGTCGACGGCCGAGGAGACCGTGCTGCGGGTGGGCGCGCTGAGCCTGGACCTGCGGACCCGGCGGGCGGACGTGGAGGGCCGCACCGTCGAGCTGTCGGCGCGGGAGTTCTCGCTCGCCGAGGTGTTCATGCGCCACCCCGACCAGGTGCTGAGCCGGGAGCAGCTGCTCAGCCGGGTGTGGGGCTACGACTTCGACCCCGGGTCGAACGTGGTCGACGTCTACGTCCGCTACCTGCGGGCCAAGGTCGGCAAGCAGCGCATCGAGACGGTGCGGGGGATGGGGTACAGGCTCACGGTGGCCTGAGCCCCGCGTGCGTCCCTGCGGGCCCCCGCGACGTGAGGCCGGCCTCGCTGCGGGCACCTAGTCTCGGGGGCATGGAGTCCCGTGCTGTCCCCCGTCTCGACCGTTCCCTGTCCGTCGTCGGCCTCGGCTGCTGGCAGCTGGGGGCCGACTGGGGCGACGTGACCGAGGACGACGCCCTGGCCACGCTGGACGGCGCCCTGGAGGCCGGGGTGACGTTCCTGGACACGGCCGACGTGTACGGCGACGGCCGCAGCGAGCAGCTGATCAGCCAGTCGTCGGCCGCGCGGCACCCCGAGGTGTTCGTCGCGACCAAGGCGGGGCGCCGGGCGGACCCGCTGGAGCCGGCGCAGTTCACGGCCGACAACCTGCGCGCCTGGGTCGACCGGTCGCGGACCAACCTGGCGGTGGAGTCCCTGGACCTGGTCCAGCTGCACTGCCCGCCTACGCCGGTCTACTCCGACGACGCGGTGTTCGAGGTCATGGACGGGCTGGTGGCGGACGGTGCGATCAGGGCCTACGGCGTGAGCGTGGAGACCTGCGACGAGGCGCTGACCGCCATCGCGCGGCCCGGGGTCGCCACGGTGCAGATCATCCTCAACGCGTTCCGGCTCAAGCCGCTGGAGCAGGTGCTGCCCGCGGCCCGGGAGGCCGGGGTCGGTGTCATCGCCCGGGTGCCGCTCGCCTCGGGCCTGCTGAGCGGCCGCTACGACGCGACCACGACGTTCGCGGCCGACGACCACCGCACCTACAACCGCGACGGGGCCGCGTTCGACGTGGGCGAGACCTTCGCCGGGGTGCCGTTCGACGTGGGCCTGCGGGCCGTGGAGGACCTGCGCGAGATCGCCGGCGACCGTCCCCTGGCCGAGTTCGCCCTGCGCTGGGTCATCGACACCCCGGGCGTGACGGCCGTGATCCCGGGCGCCCGCAACTCCGACCAGGCCCGTCGCAACGCGGCCGTCGCCGACAGCGAGCCGCTGACCGAGGCGCAGCGGGCCGACGTCGCGGCCGTGTACGACCGGCACGTCCGGGCCCTGGTCCACGAGCGGTGGTGAGCCTGCCGGCCGGCCCGTGGGCCACGGCCCACGGGCCGCTGCCGGGCACGCGGCCCGACCACGCCCTCGACCTGGTCCTGGGTGAGCTGGGGGCGGGCCACGTGCCGTTCCTGCCGGTGCTGCCCGAGCGCGGCGTCGGCGCGGACGCGGTGGGTCGCAGCGCGTCGTTCCTCGTCGACCTGCCCGTGGACCTGCAGCCGTCCGGCTGGCGGCTGGTCGACCGGCCGGGCCGGGACCTGGCCCGGGGCCGGTCGTGGTGGGGCCAGGACCTCGACGCCCTGGCCGAGCGGGGTGAGGAGGTCGGCCGCGCGCAGGCGCTGGTCGTCGGGGTCATGGGGCCCTGGACGCTCGCGGCCTCGCTGCAGCGGCAGCGCGGCGAGGTGGCCGTGTCCGACCCCGGCGCCCGCCGCGACGTGGTGTCGTCCCTGGCCGAGGGCCTGGCCGACGTGCTGGCCGCCGTGCGCCGGGCCGCCGCGGGGGTCCCCGTGGTGCTGCTGCTGGACGAGCCGTCGCTGCCGTCCGTGCTGCTGGGCCGG
This sequence comes from Jannaschia sp. R86511, assembly GCF_042466345.1. Lineage (NCBI taxonomy): Bacteria > Pseudomonadati > Pseudomonadota > Alphaproteobacteria > Rhodobacterales > Roseobacteraceae > Jannaschia > Jannaschia sp. R86511. The sequence continues at coordinate 3,695,782 of NZ_JAXHCD010000001.1, read as the reverse complement.
GTGCCCACCGCGAGCGGCTACGACACGCTGCGGGCCGTGCCGCCCAACGAGGTCCGGGACGGCCTGCGGCTGCTGGTCGACGCGGCCCACGCGACCGGGGCGGCCGTGGTGCTGCGCTGCCACGCCGAGGAGTCCCCCGTGGGCCTGCTGGCCGAGAGCGGGGCCGACGGGCTGGGCGTGCACGTCCCGGCCACCGCCTCGGGGGCGAACGCCCCGGCCTGGGAGCGGCTCGCGGCGCTGGTCGAGCAGGAGCGGACGCTGCTGCTGGCCCCCACCGGCGGGGGCGCCGCCGCGGACGCCGAGCAGCTGGCGGGCCTGGTCACCGGACCCTGGTCGCAGGTGGGGATGGACCACGAGCTGCTGCGGTTCCTGTCGCTGACGGCCCAGCCGGCCGACGCCGAGCGCGGCCTGCAGCGGGCCGACCTGGCCCGCACGGCGCGCGCCGCCGAGCTGCTGCGCGAACGGGTCTGAGCCGACCGGGAAGGACGTCAGCGTTTCGTCACCGCCGGACGGGGGTCACGGCAGGACGCCCGGGCGCCGGCCGTGTGACGATCACCGGACGCCCCCGACCTGGACCGAGGACCTCATGACGCTGCGCCGGACCGCCACCCGACCCCTTCCCGCCCTGCTCACCCCCGTCGTGCTCGGCGCCGTCCTGCTGGCGGGCTGCGGGGCCGGGGCCGACGGCTCCGGCGAGGCGGCGGACGCGCCCGGTCCCACGGTCCCGACCGACGGCGCTGTCGACGGGGCGGACGACGGGGCGGACGAGGGGGCGGACGGGGCCTCCGACGGGGCTGCGGACGGTGCCGGCACCCCGACCGACGGTCCTTCGGCCGAGGGCGCCGGTCCGTCGGACGACGCCGCCGCGGGCACCGACGGCGGCGCCGCGCGGGTGGCGGCGCTGCTCAGCGGGTCCAGCCCCGTCGACTACGACCCCGCGGCCGTGACGGGGGTGACCCTGGGCGGGGAGGCGTTCGACGCCGCCGCGGTCGACGGCCCGGTCGTCTACTGGTTCTGGGCGCCCTGGTGCACGGTGTGCCGGGCCGAGTCCGGCGACGTCGCCGCCGCGGCGGCCGCGACCGAGGGCGACATCACCTTCGTGGGGGTGGCAGGGCTGGGGCCGGCGGACGACATGGCCGACTTCGTGGCCGAGACGGGGGTCGACGGCTTCGCCCACCTGCAGGACGCCGACGGCTCGCTGTGGGCACAGTTCGGCGTCGTGTCCCAGCCGTCCTACGTCGTCGTCGACGCGACCGGCGACGCGACGCTGTGGCCGGGCGGGCTGGCCGGGGACGACCTGGACCAGGTCACCGCCGCCCTGCTCGGCTGAGCCGGACGCCGGGAGGGAGCGGCTGATGGACCCGGCCCTGCTCGCGCTGGCCCTGGCCGCCGGCGCCGTGGCGGCGGTCAACCCCTGCGGGTTCGCCCTGCTGCCGGCCTACGTCACCCTCGCCGTGACGGGCGGCGCACCCGGCGACGGCGCTGCCGTGCCCCGGGGCGCCGCCGTGGCGCGGGCGCTCCGGTTCACCGCGGGGATGACGGTCGGCTTCGTCGTCGTGTTCGCGCTGGCGGCGCTGGCCCTCGGGGCCGCGGCCGCGGTGGTCGTGCCGGTGCTGCCCTACGTGACGGTCGTCGTGGGAGCGGTGCTGGTCGTGGTCGGGGTCCGGCTGCTGGCCGGGCGGGAGCTGCGGGGTCTGCCCACCCTCCAGCTGCCGGGGGTGCGTCGCCTGGCCCGGGGCTCCGGCGCCCTGGGTCACGCGGCCTACGGGGTGACCTTCGCCCTGGCCAGCCTGTCGTGCACCATCGGGCCGTTCCTGTCGGTGTGGGCCACCGCGCTGCGGGGCGGGCCCGCTGCGGTGCTCGGCGCCTTCGTGGTCTACGCCGTCGGCATGGGGGCCGTGGTCGGCGTGCTGGCGCTGTCGGTGGCCCTGGCCCAGGACCAGGTGGCGCGGGGGCTGCGGCGGTTGGCGCCGGTGCTGCCGCGCGTGGCGGGCGCCCTGGTGCTGCTGGCCGGGGCCTACGTCGGCTGGTACGGGGTGTACGAGCTGCGCGTCGCCGCGGACCCGACCGCCGGCGACCCGGTCGTGGAGACCGCCACCGCGCTCCAGGGCTGGCTCACCCGGACGGTCCTCGCCGTTGGCGTCACCGGGCTGCTGAGCGCGGCGTCGGTGGTCGCCGTCGTCGCGGTCGTCGTCCTGCTCCGTCGCCGGGCCGGGGCGGGACGGCTCAGCCGGCCCGCGCCGCCCGACGGGCCGCGGCCGCCTCACGCTTCTCGACGAACGTCGCCGCCTGCGAGTCCGCCGTCGCCAGGAACGCGGCCAGCTCGGCCCGGGCCTGCTCGCCCTCGGGGCCAAGACCCGTCAGCTCCATGACGCCCCAGTGGCGCAGCAGCGGCATGACGACGTCGTCCAGGTGGTTGCGAGGGTCGTAGATGCCCGCCTGGGCCATCTGGAACGCCTTGCGCTGGAAGCCCTCGATGCCGGCGCCGGGCATCTGGAAGTCGACGATCTCGTCCCGGATGGCCTTCACCATCTCGTCGGGGCTGATCTCCAGCGAGGCCGTCACCAGGTTGCGGTAGAAGATCATGTGCAGGTTCTCGTCCATCGAGATCCGCGCCATCAGCTTGTTGGCGATCGGGTCGTCGGTGTACCTGCCCGTGTTGCGGTGGCTGACCCGGGTGGCGAGCTCCTGGAACGACACGTACGCGCAGACCCGCAGCAGCGGCTTGTCGCCGGAGTCGAAGCCCTCGGTCATGGTGGCCATCCGGGCCCGCTCGAGCTCGACCGGGTCGACCCCACGGGTGACGAGCAGGTAGTCGCGCAGCGCGTACCCGTGCCGGCCCTCCTCGGCGGTCCAGCGCCCGACCCAGGTGCCCCATGGGCCGTCGTTGCCGAAGGCGCGCTCGATCTCGCGGTGGTAGCTGGGCAGGTTGTCCTCGGTGAGCAGGTTGAGCTCCAGCGCGGTCCGGGCGATGGGCGACAGCTGCGACTGCTCGACGCTCCACGGCTCGCCGTCCGGGCCGACGTAGTCGCGGCCCTGGCTCCACGGGATGTACTCGTGCGGCATCCACTCCTTGCTGGTGGCGAGGTGCCGGTCGAGGTTCTCGGCCACGACGGGCTCGAGCTCGTGCAGCAGGCGCGTGGTGTCGGACAGCGTCATGGCTTACCCCAATCCCGGGCCACGGGACGTGCGGCCCTGGGCGACAACCTACGCCAGCGTAGGTAGGGGCGCAGCAGGCGTCCGGCGTGGCTCGCTCAGATCTCGGTGCACCGCAGCGCGTCCGCGAGCGCGGCGATGTCGTCGGCCCCGCCCTCGGCGACCCTCATCACGATCTGGAAGGCCGCCTCGTCCGTCAGGTCCGGGCGCAACCCGTGCAGGTCGAGGTAGACCACGCAGGCGAGCCAGCCCAGACGCTTGTTGCCGTCCACGAGCGGGTGGCTGGACACGACGGAGTGGAGCAGGGCGGCGGCCTTGGCCGCCACCGTGGGGTAGGCGTCCTCGCCGAAGGCGCTCGCCCGCGGTCGGTTCGCCGCCGCGTCCAGCAGGCCCAGGTCCCGGACGGGGCCTGCGCCCAGGATGCGCGTCAGGCGGAGCAGGTCCTCGACGTCGAGGTGCTCCACGGCTCAGACCGTGCCGAGGCGTTCGAGCACGTCGCCCCACCGGTCGGCCAGCCGCTCCCCGGCCTCCGTCACCCGGTCGGCGTGCCCCGATCGCTCGTACCGCTCGAGGACGGCACGGCGGACGATCTCCTGACGGGAGAGGCCCTCGCGCTCCACGAGCGCGTCCAGGGCCTCCTCCAGCACGGAGTCGGTTCGCAGCGTCATGGCCATTCATCAACGGTATCAGTCTGGTATCACGGTCGCCCAGGTCCGCGACTCGGCCCGCCACCACTGGATCTCGCCGTCGGCGTCGACGGTGGTCCGGTCCAGTCGCAGGCCGAGCGTCTGCGCGACCCGGAGCGAGGCGTGGTTCCAGGGCCTGATCGTCGCCTGCACCACGTCCCGGCCGGTCGCGAACGCCGACGCCAGCAACGCGCGCGACGCCTCGGTCGCGTAGCCGTGACCGTGGGCGGCCGGGAGCAGCTCGTAGGCCAGCTCGGGCTCGGCCGGCGTGCCCCGACCAACGACGATCGCGACGTAGCCGAGCGCGTCCTCGCGGCCGGCCCGACGGAGCACGGCCGCTCCGATGCCGTGCTCGGCGAACGTCCGGTGCACGGCTGCGACCCGGTCGCGCGCCTGCTCCGGGGTCACCACGCCCCGCCCCCGCAGGGTGAACAGCTCCGCGAGCCATCCCGCGTCGCCCGGCACCTGCGGCGTGAGGACCAGGCGCTCGGTCACCAGCCGCAGCTGCATCGGTGCGAACGACGTCACCGGGTCAGAGCTGCCCGACGTCGACGACCCGGATCACGGCCTCGCCGGCCTCGTCGCTCGCAGCCAGGTCGACCTCGGCGGTGATGCCCCAGTCCAGGTGCCCGGCCGGGTCGTCGAAGGCCTGCCAGACCTTCCAGACGTCGCGCTCGACGGTGATGGTGAACCGGTCCGGGCCCCGGGCGTCGGGGCCGGTGCCGATCTCGTCGTGCTCGGCGAAGTAGGCCTGGATGACCTCGCGCCACGCGTCGGCGTCCCAGCCGGCCTCGGCGTCGAGCTCGCCCAGGTAGTTCCACTGCCGCAGCGACGCCATCCGGACCCGGCGGAACATCTCGTTGCGGACCAGGACGCGGAACGCGCGCACGTTGCGGGTGACCGGGGGAGGGCCGTCGTCGACGCTGCCGGGGCGCACCTCGCCGTGCTCGTCGGTGCCGGCCGCGAGCTGGGCCCACTCGTCCAGCAGCGAGGAGTCGGTCTGGCGGACGAGCTCGCCCAGCCACTCGACCAGGTCGCGCAGCTCCTCGGTGCGGGCGTCCTCGGGCACGGTCTGACGCAGCGCGCGGTAGGCGTCGGCCAGGTAGCGCAGCAGCACGCCCTCGGAGCGGATCAGGTCGTAGGCGCGGACGTACTCGGTGAACGTCGCGGCCCGCTCGACCATGTCGCGCACCACGGACTTGGGGCTCAGCTCGTACTCGCTGACCCAGGGCTGGGCCTCGGCGTAGGTGTCGAAGGCCTGCTGCAGCAGCTCGGCCAGCGGCTGCGGGTAGCTGACCTCCTCCAGCAGCTCCATCCGCTCCTCGTACTCGATGCCGTCGGCCTTCATGCCCTGCACGGCCTCGCCCTTGGCCGCGTTGCGCTGCGCGGCCAGCACCTGGCGCGGCTCGTCGAGGGTGGCCTCGATGACGCTGACCACGTCCAGGGCGTAGTCGAGGGACTCCTTGTCCAGCAGCTCCATCGCGGCCAGCGCGAACGTCGACAGCGGCTGGTTGAGGGCGAAGTCGCGCTGCAGGTCGACCGTGAGCCGCACGGTGCGCCCCTCGGCGTCCGGCGGGTCGACCCGCTCGACCACCCCGGCGGTCAGCAGCGACCGGTAGGCGGAGATGGCGCGGCGCATGTGGTGCAGCTGGCGGCTGCGCGGCTCGTCGGAGTCCTCGATCAGGTGCCGGACGGCGGTGAACGCGTCGCCCGGGCGGGCCACGACGTTCAGCAGCATGGCGTGCGAGATCTTGAAGTGCGACGTCAGCGGCTCGGGCTGGGCGTGCACCAGCCGGTCGAAGGTCTCCTCGCCCCAGGTGACCGTGCCGGGGACGGGCTTCTTCTTGACGATCTTCTTGCGCTTGGCCGGATCGTTGCTGGCCTTGGCCGCGGCCCGCTCGTTCTCGATGACGTGCTCGGGCGCCTGCACGACGACGGTGCCGGAGGTGTCGTAGCCCGCGCGACCGGCCCGACCGGCCACCTGGTGGAACTCCCGCGCCGACAGCAGCCGGACCTTGCGCCCGTCGTACTTGGTCAGCGAGACGATGAGCACGGTCCGGATCGGGACGTTGATGCCGACTCCGAGCGTGTCGGTGCCGCAGACCACGGCCAGCAGGCCGCGCTGGGTGAGCCGCTCGACCAGGCGCCGGTACCGGGGCAGCATGCCGGCGTGGTGCACGCCCACCCCGGCCGCGATGAGGCGGGACAGGGTCTTGCCGAAGCCGGTGCCGAACCGGAACGCGCCGACCTCGGCCCGGATGGCCTCCTTCTGCTCCTTGGTGCGGACGGTGCTGCTCATCAGGCTGGAGGCGTGCTCGAGGGCGTCGCGCTGGGTGGGGTGCACGACGTAGACCGGTGCCTGGTTGCCGCGCAGCAACAGCTCGATCGCCTCGTGCAGCGGCTCCTTGGAGAACTCGAAGGCGAGCGGGACCGGCCGCTCGGCGCTGGTGACCAGGGCGGTCGGACGCCCGGTGCGCTCCTGCATCCGCTTGGCCAGCGGGGCCATGTCGCCGAGGGTGGCGCTCATCAGGACGAACTGGGCGTCGACCAGCTCGATCAGGGGGACCTGCCAGGCCCAGCCGCGGTCCCGGTCGCCGTAGTAGTGGAACTCGTCCATCACGACCTGGCCGACGTCGGCGGCCCGGCCCTGCCGCAGGGCCAGGTTGGCCAGCACCTCGGCCGTCGCGCAGACGATGGGGGCGTCGGTGTTGATGCCGGCGTCACCGGTCATCATGCCGACCCGCTCGGCGCCGAACACCTCGCACAGGGCGAAGAACTTCTCGCTGACCAGGGCCTTGATGGGGGCGGTGTAGAAGGACCGGCGGCCCTCGCCCAGGGCCAGGGCGTGCGCGCCCAGGGCGACCATCGACTTGCCCGACCCGGTGGGGGTGGACAGCACGACGTTCGAGCCCGCGGCCAGCTCGAGCAGGGCCTCCTCCTGGTGCGGGTACAGCGTCAGGCCCGTGTCCTGGGTCCAGGCCGTCAGCAGCTCGAGCACCTCGTCGGGGCCGGTGCCCGGGACCACGTCGGCCAGCGGCGCGGTGGCCGTGGTCGGCAGCGTGGCGGCGATGGCGGCCAGCGCCTCGGAGGCGTCGGTGGGGTCGGCGAGGTCGTCGTGGTGGTGCGGCGCAGCAGTCATGGCCGGACCAGTGTCCCAGCCGCGGGCGCGGCTGGTCGGCGCAGGAGTTAACCGGCCGTTCACCTGCGGCGTGAGGAGGGGAAACGGGGCGTTCCTAGGTTTCGGTCCGTCAGGCAGGTGATGTCACGCCAGGTCATCGGCCCGCAGACCGCACCACCCCAGCGCAGGGGATCCTCCCGCGCGGGTCCCCTCACCTCTTCGACGGGACCCCTGATGACCGCATCCCCTGCCCGACCCTCCCTCGGCTCCGTCGCCCGGTCGCTGCTCGTGGCCGGGCTCGTCACGACGCTCGCCGCCTGCGGCGGGGCCCGGGTCGATGACGGCGTCGCGGCGGCCGACCCCTCGGCCTCGGCCGGCGGGGGCGGCGCGTCCTGCGTCGACACCAGCGGCGACACCGTCAAGGTCGGCCTGCTCAACTCGATGTCCGGGACCATGTCCATCAGCGAGACCACGGTGCGCCGGTCCCTCGAGCTCGCGGTGGAGGAGATCAACGCCGACGGCGGCGTGCTGGACAAGCAGCTCGAGGTGGTCACCGAGGACGGGGCCTCCGACCCCACGGTGTTCGCCGAGCGGGCCACCAAGCTGGTCCAGAGCGACTGCGTGGCCGCGGTGTTCGGCGGCTGGACCTCCAGCAGCCGCAAGGCGATGCTGCCGGTGTTCGAGAGCAACGACGCGCTGCTGTTCTACCCCGTGCAGTACGAGGGCCTCGAGGCCTCGGACAACATCTTCTACACCGGGGCGACCACCAACCAGCAGATCATCCCCGCGCTGGACTACCTCAAGGACGAGCTCGGGGTGACGTCGCTGCACCTGGTGGGCAGCGACTACGTGTTCCCGCAGACGGCCAACGCGATCATCAAGGCCTACGCCGAGGAGTACGGCATCGAGATCGTCGGTGAGGACTACGAGCCGCTCGGCTCGGTCGAGGGCATCCCCACGATCGTCAACCGGGTCCAGGCCAGCGGGGCCGACGCGGTGTTCAACACCCTGAACGGCGACTCCAACGTCAGCTTCTTCACCCAGTACGACAACGTCGGTCTGGACGCGGAGACCATGCCCGTCATCTCCGTGTCGATCGCCGAGGAGGAGGTCCCCGGCATCGGCGTCGAGCGCCTGGCCGGGCAGTACACGGCCTGGAACTACTACCAGACGGTCGAGTCCGCCGAGAACGAGGCGTTCGTCGCGGCGTTCAAGGCCGCCTACGGCGACGACGCGGTCACGAGCGACCCGATGGAGGCTGCCTACGCGTCGCTGTACCTGTGGAAGGGCATGGTCGAGGAGGCCGGCTCGTTCGACGTGGCCGCCGTGCAGGAGGCCGCCGACGGCGTGAGCTTCGCCGCCCCCGAGGGCGAGGTGACCGTGAACGGCGACAACCACCACATCGCCAAGACCGCCCTGATCGGCCAGGTCAACGACGAGGGCCTGATCGACACCGTCTGGTCCTCCGACGCCCCGATCGAGCCGGACCCGTGCCTGGAGACCTACGAGTGGGCCGCCACGCTGGAGAAGGACGAGACGTACTGCGGTTGAGGCGGGGGAGCGAGGGGACCGGCCGTGGACGCCGTCCTGAGCCAGCTGTACGCCGGCATCAGCCTGGGCTCGGTGCTGCTGCTGATCGCCCTGGGCCTGTCGCTGACCTTCGGCCAGATGGGCGTCATCAACATGGCGCACGGCGAGTTCATCATGGCCGGGGCCTACACGGCCTTCGTCGTGCAGCAGATCTTCTCCGACGTGGGGCTCTCGCTGCTGGTCTCGCTGCCGCTGGCGTTCGTGGTCGGCGGGCTGCTCGGGGTGCTGCTCGAGGTCACCCTGATCAGCCGGCTGTACCACCGCCCGCTGGACACGCTGCTGGTCACCTGGGGGGTGTCGCTGATCCTGCAGCAGGTCGCCCGGGACGTCTTCGGGGCTCCCGCGGTCGAGGTGCGCGCGCCGTCCTGGCTGCAGGGCAACGTCGAGATCCTCGGTGCCCCGTTCACCACCAGCCGGCTGTTCATCGTGGCGCTGTCGCTGGGCTGCGTCACCGCGCTGGCCCTGGTGCTCACGCGCACCGCGCTCGGGCGCCGGATCCGGGCCGTGGTGCAGAGCCGCGGTCTGGCCGAGACGTCGGGCATCGCCACCCGCACCACTGACCGGATCACGTTCTTCATCGGTTCCGGCCTGGCCGGGGTGGCCGGGGTCGCCCTCACCCTGATCGGGTCCACCCAGCCCTACATGGGGACCACCTACATCGTCGACGCGTTCCTGGTCGTCGTGGTCGGTGGCATCGGCCAGATCAAGGGCGCGGTCATCGCCGCGTTCGCGCTGGGCACGCTGCAGGCCGTCTTCGCCTACTCCCAGTCCGTCAGCACGGCCAAGGTGCTGCTGCTGGTCGTGGTCATCGTGTTCCTCCAGGTCCGGCCGCAGGGGCTCTTCAGCGTCCGGACGAGGAGCCTCGCGTGAGCGGGGCGGTGGCCGTCCCGTCCCCGGGCTCGCGGCTGCGCTCGCGCCTGGTCGGGCTCAGCGGGTACGCCGTGGCCGCGCTGGCCCTGTTCGTCCTGGCCCCGCTGGTGCTGAGCGACTTCCGGCTGCGGCTGCTGGCCCAGTTCCTGTGCCTGGCCATGGTCGCGGTCGGCATCGGCCTGGCCTGGGGCCGCGGCGGCATGCTCACCCTGGGCCAGGGCGTGTTCTTCGGCCTGGGCGCCTACATCATGGCCATCCACCTGCAGCTGAGCGACGCCGGACCGGGTGGTCGGCCCAGCTTCATGGTCACCGGCAGCGGCCTGCCCTGGTGGTGGGAGCTGTTCCGCCACCCCGCGGCCGCGGTCGTGGGGATCGTCGCGGTGCCGGCGGTGGTGGCGTTCGTGCTGGGCTTCGCGGTGTTCCGGCGCAAGGTGAAGGGCGCCTACTTCGCCATCCTTTCCCAGGCCCTGGCGTCGGCCTTCGCGCTGCTGCTGATCAGCCAGCAGGGCACCATCGGCGGCTCCAACGGCCTGTCCAACTTCCAGCAGTTCTTCGGCTTCGTGCTCAACGACCCGGTCAACCGGCGGATGCTGTTCTTCATCTGCGCCGGCGTGCTGCTGGGGATGGTGGCGATCGTCCACCAGCTGATGCGCAGCCGGTACGGCGAGCTGCTCACCGCGGTGCGCGACGGCGAGGAGCGGGTCCGTTTCCTCGGCTACGACCCGGCCCTGGTCAAGGTGTTCGCCTACGTCGTCGCGGCGGTGTTCGCCGGGGTGGGCGGGGCGCTGTTCGTACCCGTGGTCGGGATCATCTCGCCCAGCAACGTCGGGGTCGTGCCGTCCATCGGCTTCGTCATCGGCGTGGCCGTGGGCGGTCGCGCCACCCTGCTCGGGCCGGTCCTCGGCTCGCTCGCGGTGTCCTACGCCGGCAGCACGTTGTCGGCGGAGCTCGAGTCGGTCTGGATCTACCTGCAGGGCCTGCTCTTCATCCTGGTCGTGTCGTTCCTGCCCGGCGGCGTCGTGTCGCTGGTAGGCGAGCGGTGGCGACGACGGCGGGCCGAGGACCGCTCCGACCCTCGGGCGGGTCCGACCCCGGCCGGCGACGGGAGTGACGGCGACCCACCGCCCACTGGCGCGACGGCTGACGTCCCGCTGGTCGACGACCCGACCGGCCAGGTCCAGCCCGGGGGTGTGCGATGAGGCAGGACTACCTGGAGATCCGCGACCTTCGGGTCACGTTCGACGGGTTCGTCGCCGTGGGCGGGGTCGACCTGACCGTGCTGCAGGGCGACCTGCGGTTCCTCATCGGACCGAACGGGGCCGGCAAGACCACCCTGGTGGACGCCGTCACCGGGCTCACCCCCGCCACCGGGTCGGCGAAGTTCGACGGGGTCGAGCTGCTGGGCAAGAAGGTCCACCAGGTCGCCCGCGCCGGGGTGGGGCGGACGTTCCAGACCGCCAGCGTCTTCGAGGAGCTGTCGGTCCTGGTCAACCTGGACATCGCGGCCGGGGCGCTGCGAAACCCGTTCAGCCTGCTGCGGGCCCGTCGGGGCGTGCCGGCCTCGGTGGAGGCCGCGCTGGAGACCATCGGCCTCGCCCACCTGCGGGACCGACGAGCCGGGGAGCTCGCCCACGGGCAGAAGCAGTGGCTGGAGATCGGGATGCTGCTGGTGCAGGACGCCCGGGTGCTGCTGCTGGACGAGCCCGTCGCCGGCATGAGCGCCGACGAGCGGGCGCAGACCGGGGAGCTGCTGCGCACCGTGGCCCGCGACCACGTCGTGGTCGTGGTCGAGCACGACATGGAGTTCCTGCGCGCCTACGCCGACACCGTCACGGTGCTGGCCGCCGGTCAGGTGCTGGCCCAGGGCAGCTACGCCGACGTGCAGGCCGACCCCCGGGTCCAGGAGGCCTACCTCGGACCCGCCCACGACCCGGCCGACGAGGTGGCGTGATGCTGGAGCTGGTCGACGTCCGGGTGGGCTACGGCCGCGCCGAGGTGGTCCACGGGGTGTCGGTGTCCGTGCCCACCGACGGGGTGGCCGCCGTCCTCGGCCACAACGGGGCGGGCAAGACGACGCTGCTGCGCGCGGCCGTCGGCCTGCTCACGCCGCGGTCCGGGCAGGTGCTGCTGGACGGGGAGGACGTCACCCGGTTGCCCCCGCACCAGCGGGTCCGGCGCGGGCTGGCCTACGTCCCGCAGGGGCAGCAGTCGTTCCCCCAGCTGACGACGGCGGAGAACCTGCGCCTGATCGCCGACACCCGCCGGGACGGCCGGCAGCGGCAGGCCGAGGCGCTGGACATGTTCCCGGCGCTGACCCCGCTCCTCGACCGCAGGGCCGGCCTGCTGTCCGGTGGGCAGCGCCAGCAGCTGGCCATCGCCCGCGCCCTGATGACCGGGCCCCGGGTGCTGATCCACGACGAGCCGACCGAGGGCATCCAGCCGTCGGTCGTCGCCGAGATCCAGGAGACCGTGCTGGCGCTGACCCGTCGGGGCGGGCTGTCCGTCCTGCTGGTCGAGCAGCACGTCGGCTTCGCGCTCACCGCGGCCAGCACGTACTACGTGCTGGCGTCGGGGCGGGTGAGCGACACCGGGCCCGGCGGGGCGGCCTCGCGGGACGCGGTGCGCTCAGCCATGGCGATCTGAGTCTCAGCCGGTGCTGGGGCGCTGCTCCTGCGCCACGTCCTGACCATCCGGCCGGGCCTGGTCCCGCTGCCACGCCCGGTAGGCCTCGAGCCGCTCCTGGGCGCCGCGCGGGGACTCCATGACGACGAGGAGGAACGTGGCCACCGGGCCCAGCAGCAGCGACCCGAGGAACCAGCCCAGGCCGCTGTGACCCTTGGTCTGCGCCAACCCGGCGTTGAGCAGGGCCAGCGTCCCCCAGCCGATCGCGTACCCCTGGTCGGGGCCGGTCGTCCCGCCCACCAAACCCCCGGTCAGCAGGTCGACGGGGCCGTGCAGCAGCAGAAGGGCCACCGCCAGGCCGCCCACCACGCCGCCGACGACACCCGCGAGCAGCCACGTCCAACGCATCTCGCACCCCGTCCCCCTGCGGGCCCGTGCCCGCAGGAGCCGATGGTGGCACGCGACCGCGTGCGGTGTCCGGGGTCGGTGCCAGGATCGGCGTCGTGAGCGAGGAGACCGTCGACCCGACGATGGAGACCACGGACGTGCCCGACGACGTCCGGGCCCGGGCGGCCGAGCTGGCCGAGCAGCTGCGGGCGGACCAGTTCGCCTACTACGTCCGGGACAGCCCCACTGTGGGCGACGACGTCTACGACGCCCGGCTGCGCGAGCTGGCCGAGCTCGAGGCGGCCCACCCGGTCCTGGTCAGCCCCGAGAGCCCCACCCAGCGGGTCGGCGGGGGGTTCTCCACCGCCTTCACCGCCGTCGACCACCCCTCGCGGATGCTCAGCCTCGACAACGTGTTCAGCGTCGACGAGCTGCGCGAGTGGGGCGCCCGGGTCCGCGACGCCGCGGGCGAGGACGTGCAGTACCTCTGCGAGGTCAAGATCGACGGCCTGGCGGTCAACCTGGTCTACGTCGACGGCGTGCTGGAGCGGGCCCTGACCCGCGGCGACGGGTACACGGGGGAGGACATCACCCTGAACGTGCGCACCATCGCCTCGGTGCCGGAACGGCTCACGGCCGACGAGCACCCGTTCCCGCCGCGCCTGGAGGTCCGGGGCGAGGTGTTCTTCCCCGTCGCAGGGTTCGCCGCGGTCAACGCCGAGCTCACCGAGGCCGGCAAGAGCCCGTTCGCCAACCCGCGCAACGCCGCCGCGGGGTCGTTGCGGCAGAAGGACCCGCGCAAGACCGCGAAGCGGCCGCTCGACATGCGGGTGCACGGGCTCGGGGTGCGCGACGGGTTCGACATCACCCGGCAGTCGCAGGGCTACGACGTGCTGCGGGCGTGGGGCCTGCCCACGGCCGACACGTACCGGGTCGTCGGGACCCTGGCCGAGGTCGAGCAGTACGTCGCCCACTACGCCGAGCACCGTCACGACGTCGAGCACGAGATCGACGGCGTCGTCATCAAGGTCGACCAGCTGCCGCTGCAGCGACGGCTCGGCACCACCAGCCGGGCGCCGCGCTGGGCCACGGCCTACAAGTACCCGCCCGAGGAGGTCCGCACCCGGCTGCTGGACATCCAGGTCAACGTCGGCCGCACCGGGCGGGTCACGCCGTTCGCGGTCATGGAGCCGGTGCTCGTGGCCGGGTCGACGGTGTCGATGGCCACGCTGCACAACGGCGACGAGGTGCGCCGCAAGGGGGTGCTGATCGGCGACGCGGTCTGGATCCGCAAGGCGGGCGACGTCATCCCCGAGGTCCTCGGCCCGGTGGTCGAGGAGCGCACCGGTGACGAGCGGGAGTTCGTCATGCCGACGCACTGCCCGTCCTGCGGCACCGAGCTGCACCGCGAGACCTCCAGCGCCATCGACCTGCGCTGCCCCAACCGGCGCACCTGCCCCAGCCAGCTGCGGGAGCGGCTGTTCCACCTGGCCTCGCGCAAGGCGTTCGACATCGAGGCGATGGGCTGGGAGGCCGCGTCGGCCTTGCTCGAGGCCGGGGTGCTGGGCGATGACGGGGTTGCCGCCGACGAGGGCGGGGTGTTCGACCTCGACGAGGCCAGGCTGCTGCGGGTGCCGTTGTTCACCAACCAGTCCGGCGAGCTGTCGGCCAACGGGCACCGGCTGATCGAGAACCTGTCCGCGGCCAGGGAGCAGCCGCTGTGGCGGGTGCTGGTGGCGCTGTCGATCCGGCACGTCGGGCCCTCGGCCGCCCGCGCCTTCGCCGCCCGCTACTTCACGATGACCGCGCTGCGCGAGGTCGCCGAGCGCGAGGACCGCGATGCCGCCGTGGCCGAGCTGGCCGACACCGACGGGGTCGGGGTCGTCATCGCCGAGGCCCTGGTCGACTGGTTCACGGTGGACTGGCAGGTCGCCGTGGTCGACCGCTGGGCCGCGGCGGGGGTCCGGATGGCCGACGAGCAGGACGCCTCGGTGCCGCGGACGCTCGAGGGGGTCACGGTCGTGGTCACCGGCTCGCTCGAGGGGTTCAGCCGCGACGAGGCCAAGGAGGCGATCCTCGCCCGGGGCGGCAGGGCCGCGGGCAGCGTGTCGAAGAAGACGACCGCCGTGGTGGTGGGCGACAACCCCGGCAGCAAGGCCGACAAGGCCGAGTCGCTGGGGGTGCCCGTCCTGGACGAGGCCGGGTTCCGGGCGTTGCTGGAGCACGGGGTGGAGGCGCTCCCGGCCGCGGAGCCGGATCCGGTCGCGGACCCGGAACCGACGTCGGAGCCGGCCGAGCCCGACGCCTGAGCCGGCCGACGGCGCGCTCCCCGTCGTCTCCTAGACTCACCGAACATGGCCGACACCACCACGACCGGGCCGTCCGCGGCCGCGGACCGGGCCGGGGGCGCTCCCGAGCACCTGGACCGCGCGCGCGTCGCGCACCTCGCCGGGCTCGCCCGCATCGCCCTGACCGACGACGAGATGGACCGGCTGGCGGGGGAGCTGTCCGTGGTCCTGGACGCCGTCGCGCAGGTGCAGGAGGTGGCCACGCCCGACGTGCCCGCCACCAGCCACCCGCTGCCGCTGAGCAACGTCACCCGGCCCGACGTGCCCGTCCCCGGTCTGACCCCGGCCGAGGCGCTGTCCGGCGCCCCCGCCGTCGACGAGGGCCGCTTCCGCGTCCCGCGCATCCTCGAGGAGGACTGATGGGCGACGACCTGACCCGCCTGAGCGCGGCCGAGATGTCCGCCGCCCTGGCCGACGGCTCCGTGAGCTCGGTCGACCTGACCGCGGCCGCGCTGGCGCGCATCGACGCCGTCGACGGCGACGCCACCTCCGGTGTCCACGCGTTCCTCCACGTCAGCACCGACGAGGCGCTGGCCACCGCCCGCTCCGTCGACGAGGCCCGCGCCGCCGGTCGCGAGCTGCACGCCCTGGCCGGGGTGCCCGTGGCGGTCAAGGACGTCGTCGCCACCCGCGGCATGCCCACCACCGTCGGCTCCAGGATCCTCGACGGCTGGGTCCCGCCCTACGACGCGACGCTCGTGACGCGGCTGCGCGCCGCCGGCACGCCGCTGCTGGGCAAGACCAACATGGACGAGTTCGCCATGGGCTCCTCCACCGAGCACTCCGCGTACGGCCCGACCCGCAACCCGTGGGACCCGGAGCGGATCCCCGGCGGGTCCGGCGGCGGCTCCGCGGCGGCCGTCGCGGCCTACCAGGCGCCGCTCGCCGTCGGGACCGACACGGGCGGCTCGATCCGTCAGCCCGCGGCCGTCACCGGCTCGGTCGGCGTCAAGCCCACCTACGGCGGGGTGTCCCGCTACGGCCTCGTCGCGCTCGCCTCGAGCCTCGACCAGGCCGGCCCGTGCGCCCGCACGGTGATGGACGCGGCGCTGCTGCACGAGGTCATCGGCGGGCACGACCCGCGCGACTCCACCTCGCTGCCCGGTCCGGCCCCGTCCGTCGTGGCCGCCGCCCGCCAGGGCGCGACCGGGGACCTGAGCGGCGTCCGGGTCGGTGTGGTCACAGAGCTGGACGGCGACGGCTACCAGGCCGGCGTCCGCGCCCGCTACGCCGAGGCGCTCGAGCACCTGCGCGCCGCCGGGGCCGAGGTCGTCGAGGTCTCCGCCCCCCACTTCCGGTACGCGCTGGCCGCCTACTACCTGATCCTGCCGAGCGAGGCCAGCTCCAACCTGGCCAAGTTCGACGCCATGCGCTTCGGCCTGCGGGTCGGCGACGGCGACCCGGCCTCGACCGCGGAGCACGTCATGGCCGCCACCCGCGAGGCCGGCTTCGGGGACGAGGTCAAGCGCCGGATCATCCTGGGCACCTACGCCCTGAGCGCCGGCTACTACGACGCCTACTACGGCAGCGCGCAGAAGGTCCGCACCCTGGTGCAGCGCGACTTCGACGCCTGCTTCGCCCAGGCCGACGTGCTGGTGTCCCCGACCGCGCCGACCACGGCGTTCCGGTTCGGCGACAAGCTCGACGACCCGATGGCCATGTACCTCAACGACGTCGCCACCATCCCCGCCAACCTGGCCGGCGTGCCCGGCATGTCGCTGCCCAGCGGCCTGGCCGACGAGGACGGCCTGCCCGCCGGCATCCAGCTGCTGGCCCCGGTGGCCGAGGACGCGCGGCTCTACCGGGTCGGCGCGGCCCTGGAGGCGCGCCTGGTCGACGCCTGGGGCGGTCCGCTGCTGGACCGGGCGCCCGCCGTGGCGGCCGCGCCGCGACCCGCCGGCGACTCCCGTCCCGTCGAGAAGGCAGGAGCCCACGCATGAGCACGGTTGCTGACACCCCGGTCCTGAGCTACGAGGACGCCGTCGCCCAGTTCGACCCGGTCCTGGGCCTCGAGGTCCACGTCGAGCTGTCGACGGCGACCAAGATGTTCTGCGGCTGTGCGCACTCCTTCGCCGCCGAGCCCAACAGCCAGACCTGCCCGGTCTGCCTGGGCCTGCCCGGCGCGCTGCCCGTGCTCAACGCCCAGGCCGTCGACCACGCCATCACCATCGGCCTGGCGCTGAACTGCTCGATCGCGCCCTACGGCCGGTTCGCGCGCAAGAACTACTTCTACCCGGACATGCCGAAGAACTTCCAGACCTCCCAGTACGACGAGCCCATCGCCGTCGACGGCTACCTCGACGTCGAGCTGGAGGACGGCGAGGTCGTCCGGGTCGAGATCGAGCGCGCCCACATGGAGGAGGACACCGGCAAGTCCACCCACGTCGGCGGGGCCACCGGACGGATCCACGGCGCCGACCACTCGCTGGTCGACTACAACCGCGCCGGCATCCCCCTGATCGAGATCGTCACCCGCCCCGTCGAGGGCACGGGGGCCCGGGTCGCCGAGGTGGCCAAGGCCTACGTCGGCACCCTGCGCGAGCTGCTGCGCACCCTGGGCGTGTCCGACGTCAAGATGGAGCGCGGCAACCTGCGCTGCGACGCCAACCTGTCGCTGCGCCCCACGCCGGACTCACCGCTGGGGACCCGGACCGAGACCAAGAACGTCAACTCGCTGCGTTCGGTCGAGCGGGCGGTCCGGTTCGAGGTCGGCCGCCAGGCGGGCGTGCTGCTGGCGGGCGGCACCGTGACGCAGGAGACCCGGCACTTCCACGAGGACACCGGCGTCACCACGTCGGGGCGGCCCAAGTCCGACGCGGACGACTACCGGTACTTCCCCGAGCCCGACCTGGTCCCGGTGCAGCCCGACGCGGAGTGGGTCGAGCGGCTGCGCTCCCGGCTGCCCGAGCCGCCCGCGGCCCGGCGCAAGCGGCTGCAGGCCGACTGGGGCTTCGCCGACATGGAGATGCGCGACGTCGTCAACGCCGACGCGCTCGACCTGGTCGGCGCCACGGTCGACGCGGGCGCCACGCCCCAGGCCGCCCGCAAGTGGTGGATGGGCGAGCTGGCGCGACGGGCCAAGAACGACGGAACCGATCTGGCCGACATGGCCGTGACCCCGGCCCAGGTCGCCGAGCTGCAGGGTCTGGTCGACTCCGGTCGACTCACGGACTCGATGGCGCGGCAGGTGCTGGACGGCGTGCTGGCCGGCGAGGGCGACCCGTCGGCGGTGGCGACCGCCCGTGGGCTCGAGGTCGTGTCCGACGACGGCGCGCTCAACGCCGCCGTCGACCGGGCGCTGGCGGCGAACCCCGACGTGGTCGACAAGATCCGGGCCGGCAAGGTGCAGGCCGCCGGCGCGATCATCGGCGCCGTCATGAAGGAGATGCGCGGCCAGGCCGACGCGGCCCGGGTGCGCGAGCTGGTCCTGGAGCGCGCGGCCGGCTGAGCCGGCTCAGACCGGGGCGAGGGGGACCGGCTCGCCCGGCGGCGGGGCCACCAGGACCTGGTCGCCGGGCGACACGGTCCCGCCGAGCACGACGACACCCATGACGCCCGCCCGGCGCACGACCGTGCCGTCGTGGTCCCGGTGCGCGACGCGGGCGAGCATCCCCGTCGAGAACGCCTCGATCTGGCGGCACGGGTTCCGCAGACCGGTGACCGTCACCAGGGCGTCGGGGCCGAGCCGGAGCGTGGCCCCGGTCGCCAGGCCCAGCAGGTCCACGCCCCTGGTCGTCACGTTCTCGCCCAGGTCACCGGGGCCGACGTCGTGCCCCGCGGCCGCCAGCTCGTCCAGCAGCTCGCCGGCGACGAGGTGCACCTGCCGCAGGTTGGGCTGCGTGGGGTCCCGCCGCACCCGGGAGCGGTGCTGGACCTGGGCCCCGGCGTGGCAGTCCCCGGCCACCCCGAGGCCCGCGACCAGGTCGACCTGGTCCTCGCGCGCCTTGCTGAACTCGTGCTGCCCCGACCGGTGCACCGCCTCGACCGTCCCCATGCCCGGGACGCTACCGGCGCAGGCAGGTCCTCGCGGTCAGCCCAGGGGCACCCGGACGACACGGTCGTCCCCCTCGCGGGGGTCCCCACGGAACGTGTTGCTCGTCAGCACCCAGAGGCTCCCGTCGGGGGCGACCTCGACGTGCCGCAACCGCCCGAGGTCCTCCAGGACCGGCTCGGGCTCCCCGGTCACCTCGCCGTCGGCCACCGGCACCCGCCACAGCCGCTCGCCCTGCAGGGCGGCGAGGTACACGGCGTCGTCGGTGACGGCCAGTCCGCTGGGGGACGCCTCGTCGGTGCCCCAGGTCACGACGGGGTCGGTGAGCCCGTCGACCTCGCCGACACCCTCGACCTCCGGCCAGCCGTAGTCGGCCCCGGCCACCAGCACGTTGAGCTCGTCGGTGGTGTTCTGCCCGAACTCGGCGGCCCACATCGTGCCGTCGGACGACCAGCCCAGCCCCTGGACGTTGCGGTGCCCGCTGGTCCACACCGGGCTGCCTGGCTCCGGGTTGCCTGGGGCAGGGTCGCCGTCGGTCGTGACGCGCAGCACCTTGCCCGCCAGGGACCCCGTGTCCGGCGCGGCCCCGGTGTCCCGGGCGTCACCCGTCGCGACGTAGAGGTGGCCGTCCGGGCCCAGGTCGATCCGCCCGCCGTTGTGCACCTCGGCCTTGGGGATGCCGGCCAGCACGGTGGTCGGTTCGGTGAGGGCGAGGCGCTCGCGGTCCCAGGCGTAGCGGACCACCCGGTTGTCGTCCTCGGCCGTCAGGTACAGGAAGACGTGCTGCGCGGTCGCGTCGGTCGTGACGCCGAGCAGCCCGCCCTCGCCGTCCGGTGCCGGGCCGGCCACCGCCCCGCCGTCGCCGTCGGCCTGCACCGGTGAGACGGTCCCGTCGGGATCGAGATGGACCACGCGTGCCTCGTCCCGCAGCGTGACCAGGGCCGATCCGTCCGGCAGGAAGGCCAGGTCCCACGGCACGTCGAGCCCGGTGGCGAGGTCCTCGGCCGCAGCCACGTCCGGGGTCCCGGCCGCCCCGACCTCGGCGAACGTGCTGCTCGGCTCCGGCTCCGGCTCCGGCTCCGGCGACGGTGGGACGGACGCGGTGCCCGGGTCGGCGGGGGCGGTCGTCTCGTCCGGGGTGTCGGGGACCTGGCTGGAGGGGGCCGCGGACGCGGGCGGGGCGGCGGTGCCCGGGGCGGCCACCTCACCTTCCGCGCAACCACCCAGCCCCAGCACCGCTGCGGCCAGCGCCGCGGTCGTCGCCGTCGAGGTCCTCCTGCTCGGTCCCATGCCCCCATCCTGGGCACCCGCCACCCGGTCCGGCACCTCGGGACCCCGGACGGGCGGGCGTGCGGAGTGCCGGCGCGACGCCCCAGCCCCCCCGGCCGCCCCGCCCGTGGCCGTGGCCGCCCCGCCCGCGGCCGCCCCGCCGCCGGCGTCGGCCCCACCGCCCACCCGCCCCGCAGCCGGTCGGGCGCCCATCCGACCCCGGTGGCACACGGTGTGGTCGTCGATCGTCGCGTTCGGGGGCGGTTCCGTGACCACTGCGTGTGCCACCTGTGCCCGTCGAGCGGGGCGTGGCGCGGGTGGTGGGGCCGGGCGGGATGGGGCGCGGGTGGTGGGGCCGGGCGGGGCGGGCGCGTGGTGGGGCTTGTGAGACTGGGCGGGCGGGCGAGACGTGTCCGGGGTGGCCCGGTCGGCAGGGGGCGTCATGCCCAGGGCAGGTCGAACCGGGGGGCGGGACGCCCGAGCCGCCGGCAGGACCGTGCGAACGTCGCCAGCAGGTCCCGGCCCCAGGCCCGCGGCCGGTAGCCGTCAGCGGCGACGAAGGGCTGGTAGTCGTAGCCCAGCACCAGCAGGCGGTCGAGCCGGCGCTTGTCCGACCACACCTGCCCCGCCCGCGCGGTCGGGCCCTCGTACTTCAGCCGGCCGTCCGCCTCCACGACCACCGCGTAGGCCCGCACCAGCATGTCGACCCGCAGCTCGGGGGAGTCCCGGCCGATCCAGACCTGCACCTCCGGAAGGGGCAGACCCAGCTCGAGCTGGACCCCCCGGGCGACCGACTCCAGCGGGGACTCCACCAGGGACTCGGCGACGGCGGCCACCCGGCGGGCCCGGGCGTGCCCCGCGGCGGCCGGGTGGCGGTCCGCAGCCTCGAGCAGCTCCTCGCGGCTGCGGCCCAGCTGGCGCCGGACGGCGTCCGCGACGGCGAGCGACCACGGGAGGTCCAGGCCGCGGGCCAGGTCGACGAAGGTGCGTTCCGGCGTCGTGACGGGGACTCCCAGGTGCCGTGTCACCTGGTCGGGTTCCAGCCAGGCGCGCCGGGTCAGCACACCTCGCGACCGGCCGCCACGCTCCGGCCGTGCCTGCGAGCGGGGTCGGAGCAGGACCGGGACCGGTGGCGGCGGGTCCGGTACGGGCAGGTCCCACACCACCGCGGCGCTGCGCCCGGCGGCCACCGACCCCGGGCAGCGCAGCAGGGCGGCGCGCAGGACGAACAGGTGCCGTGAGCGCGGCCCTGCCGCCTCCCACGTCGACGCGGGGACCCACGCCCCCCGTCCCACCTCGACCAGGGAACCGGTCGTCACGGCCCACCGCAGGGTGGCCCGGGTCACCCCCGCGGACTCGGCGTCCGAGGCCAGGACGAGGTCGCGTCGCCGTGAGGCCATGCGTCGGATCCGTTCGTCCACACCCCACCGTCGGGCAGCCGGCCGCGTCCTCGTCGGCGCTGTCCACAGCCCCGCACGCCGTTCGTCCCCTGCCTTCCGTCACCCGCGCGGTGGGGTGGCACGCGCAGTGGTCGTGGACAAGCGCGTCTGCGGCCCTGATCACGACCACACCGTGTGCCACCCGAGGGTGGGTCGGGGTCGGGGTCGGGGTCGGGGTCGGGGTCGGCGGGTCGGGGTCGGGCCCGGGGTCGGGCCCGGCGGGCCGGGCCCGGGTGGGGGCACCCGGCGGGTGCAGCCGGTGGGGTGGCACGCGTAGTGGTCGCGGACAGGCGCGTCAGCAGCCCGGATCACGACCACACCGTGTGCCACCCGACGGCATGGGCAGGAGGGGCGGGCCGCCCGGGTCGGGTGGTGGGCTCGGGGCAGGGCGGCACGGCGGCCGGGGGCCCGGTCCGGCTGGGACGGGCGGGCGGGTCGGGTCGGGCCGGCGGGCCAGGTCGGGTGGTGGGCACGGCAGCACGGCGGCCGGGCGGCCCGGTCCGGCTGGGACGGGTGGGCGGGGCGCGGCGGCGGCGTCCTAGGCTGCTGGCATGTCAGAGCAGGTGGACCGCAAGCCCCGTTCCCGCGACGTGACCGACGGCCTGGAGCGGACCGCCGCGCGCGGCATGCTGCGGGCGGTCGGGATGGGCGACGCCGACTTCGACAAGCCGCAGGTCGGCATCGCCAGCAGCTGGAACGAGATCACCCCCTGCAACCTGAGCCTGCAGCGCCTGGCCGGCTCGGCCAAGGACGGGGTGCGCGCGGCCGGCGGGTTCCCGATGGAGTTCGGCACGATCAGCGTGTCCGACGGCATCTCGATGGGCCACGAGGGCATGCACTTCAGCCTGGTCAGCCGCGAGGTCATCGCCGACTCCGTGGAGACCGTGATGGAGGCCGAGCGCCTCGACGGGGCGGTGCTGCTGGCCGGCTGCGACAAGTCGCTGCCCGGGATGATGATGGCCGCCGCCCGGCTCGACGTGGCCGCGGCGTTCGTCTACGCCGGCTCGATCATGCCCGGCACCGCGAAGATGTCCGACGGGTCCGAGCGCGAGGTCACCATCATCGACGCCTTCGAGGCCGTGGGTGCGTGCGCGGCCGGGCGGATGAGCCGGGAGGACGTCGACGCCATCGAGCGCGCGATCTGCCCGGGCGAGGGCGCCTGCGGCGGGATGTACACCGCGAACACCATGGCCAGCGTGGGCGAGGCGCTCGGCCTGAGCCTGCTCGGCAGCGCCGCGCCGCCCGCCATCGACCGCCGCCGCGACGGCTTCGCCAAGCGCTCGGGCGAGGCCGTGGTGAACATGCTCGAGAAGGGCATCACCGCCCGGCAGATCCTCACCCACGAGGCCTTCGAGAACGCCATCGCGGTCGTCATGGCCTTCGGCGGCTCGACCAACGCCGTGCTTCACCTGCTGGCCATCGCCAACGAGGCCGAGGTGCCCCTGAGCCTCGCGGACTTCAGCCGGATCGGGGCGAAGGTGCCGCACATCGGCGACCTCAAGCCGTTCGGCCGGCACGTGATGAGCGACGTCGACCGGATCGGCGGGGTCCCGGTCGTGCTGAACGCGCTCCTGGAGGCCGGTCTGCTCAACGGCGACTGCCTGACCGTCAGCGGCCGCACGCTGCGCGAGGACCTGCTGGCGCTGAAGGCCCCCAGCCCCGACGGCACGGTCATCCGCGCCCTGACGGAGCCGATCCACGCCACCGGCGGCATCACGGTCCTGCACGGCAGCCTCGCGCCCGAGGGCGCCGTGGTGAAGAGCGCCGGGTTCGACTCCGACGTGTTCACCGGCACCGCCCGCGTCTTCGACGGCGAGCGGGCGGCGATGGACGCGCTGGAGGACGGCACCACCGTCGCCAACGACGTCGTGGTCATCCGCTACGAGGGTCCCAAGGGCGGCCCGGGCATGCGCGAGATGCTGGCCATCACCGGGGCCATCAAGGGGGCCGGGCTCGGCAAGGACGTGCTGCTGCTGACCGACGGCCGGTTCTCCGGCGGCACGACGGGGCTGTGCGTGGGCCACGTCGCGCCCGAGGCGGTCGACGGCGGCCCGATCAGCCTGGTCGCCGACGGCGACACCATCACCCTGGACGTCGCCAACGGCCTGCTCGACCTGCACGTGGACGACGCCGAGCTCGACCGGCGCCGTGCCGCCCACGTCCCCCCGACGCCCCGGCCGCGGCGCGGCGTGCTGTCCAAGTACGTCCGCACGGTCGGCTCGGCCAGCCTCGGCGCCGTCACGGGCTGACGTCGGGCGCGGGGCGGGGCGTCGGACGGGGCCGGACGGGGCCTCGGCGCGAAGAGTCTGCGCCCCCCCCTGTACGGGCCCGGATCGGTCATGATCAGGTCTCTGCCCCCGACCGGACAGGACCGGAGCAACAGATGAGCAACGCGGTCACCGGCGCGACCCGCGCGCTGCTGTGCCTGCTCGGAGCTCCGGCGGCGGCGCTCCTGGTCGTCGTGCTCGGGCGCGCCGGCGACGACGTCGAGGCCACCCAGGCGGCCCGACACGCCGTGCTCATCGCGTTGCTGCTCGGCTACGCCGCCGCCCTGGGGCTGCGGGCCGCCCGGGCTCGGGGGGCCGAACGGCGCGCCTGGCTGCTCGCCTCGACCCTGGCCCCGGTGGCCGGGGTGGTCGTGGCGACCGGGGACCACGGCGCGCACACCTGGGGGGCTGCGGCCCGGGGGGCGCTGTACCTGCTGCTGCTGGCCGCCCTCGTGCTCACGCCCGGGGTCAGGCGCAGCGCCGACCGCGCGCTCATGCTGGTGCTGGACGGCTGGGCGCTGACGGTGGGGCCGTACGTGTTCCTGCTCGTGCTCGCCGGGGACCGGCCGTCACCGGGCGGGACCAGCCTGCTCGGCACGGCCGAGCCCCTGGTGGGGGTGTGGGTGCTGCTGGACCTGGTGGCCCTGGCCCTGTTCGTGGGGCTGCTGCGCCGCAGCGGACGCGGGCACCGGGTCGCCCTGCTGCCGCTGGTCGCGTCGATGGCGGCCGCCACCGTGGCCGACAGCATCACCTGGCGGTGGGGCCTGCAGGGGACGCCCGACATCGTGTCCGACGCCGCCTGGGCCGTCGCGATCGTCTGCGCGACCGCCGTCGCCGTCGGCAGCCGCCCGCTGTTCGAGTCCACGGGTGGTTCCGAGCAGACCGCCGCCCGCGGCTCCCGCGCCGGGGACGAGGTGCCGGGGGAGGAGTCCCGCACCTGGTTGCCGTCGGTGGTGGCCGGGGCGGTCATGGCCCTGCTGACGCTGCGCTGGTCGACCGGGCTGAGGCCGGAGGGCGGTCCGCAGCCCGAGGTCGTCCTGCTGGCGCTGAGCCTGGTCCTCGCCGTCATCCTCCAGACGGCGCTGCTGCTGCGGGCGCAGGGCCGGCTGGCCCGACGGCTGCACGAGACCTCCACCCGGTTCCGCACCATCGTCGACGGCAGCTCCGACGTGGTCCTGGTCTGCGGCTCCGACGGGGTCGTCCGGTTCGTCAGCCCCGCCTCGAGGGCGGTGCTGGGCACCGAGCCGGAGGAGCTGGACGGCCGGCTGCTGGTCGACCTGGCCCACGACGCGGACCGGGAGGTGCTGGCCGCGGCCCTGGACCGGGGCTTCGCCGGGTCCGCCGAGGTGGTGGACCGGGTGCGCCTGGTCCGGGCCGGCGGCGGCTGGCGCCACGTCGAGCTGCGGGTGCAGCCGCACGACACCCCGGCCGTCCCGGGCGGCCTCACCCTGGTCATGCGGGACGTCTCCGAGCGGGTGCGGATGCAGCGCGAGCTGGAGCGCCGCGCCCGGCTGGACTCCCTGACCGGCCTGCCCAACCGCTGGTGGTTCGGGCGGACGCTCGCGCTGCGCCTGGCGGAGGAGGCCCCGACCTCGATCGTGTTCATCGACCTCGACCAGTTCAAGGCGGTCAACGACACCGAGGGCCACGCCGTGGGGGACCGGCTGCTGGTGGCCGCGGCCCGGCGGCTGCGCTTCGCGGTCGGGGACGACGACGTGGTGGGCCGCCTGTCCGGCGACGAGTTCGCGGTCATGGTCTGCGACGACGACGTGGCGCGGGTGCGGGCGGTGGCCGACAGCGTGCTGCAGGAGGTGGTCATGCCCTACGCGGTGGGCACCCGCCGGATCCGGATCGCGGCGAGCATCGGCCTGGCCGTGGCCGCGGTCGGCAGCGACGCCGACACGGTCCTGCGCGACGCCGACCTGGCCATGTACGAGGCCAAGCGCTCCGGGGGCGAGCGGGTCGTGGTGTCGCACCCGATGATGCTGCAGGCCGCGGTCGACCGGACCGAGCTCGACCGCCGGGTCCGGGCGGCGGTCGACGACGACGACCTCGAGCTGGTCTACCAGCCGCTGGTGGACATGACCGACGGTCGCGTGGTCAGCGTCGAGGCGCTCCTGCGCTGGCCCGGCTCCGGGGTGTCCCCGGTGGAGTTCGTGCCCCGCCTGGAGCAGACCGGCCTGATCGTCGAGGTCGGGGCCCAGGTGCTGGAGCGCGCCGTGGAGCAGGCGGCCCGCTGGTGCCGGGAGGGCCGCAGCACGAGCATCTCGGTCAACCTGTCACCGCTGCAGCTGGTGGACGACGACCTGGTGGGCCGGGTCCGCCGGGTGCTGGGCGTGAACGGCCTGCCGCCCGAGCGGCTGACGCTGGAGGTCACCGAGAGCCTCCTGCTGCGTGACCTGGACGCCTCGGTGGAGCTGCTGCGGCGGCTGCGCGGCACCGGCGTGCGGGTGGCGCTGGACGACTTCGGCACCGGGTACTCGTCGCTGGCCTACCTGCACCGGCTGCCCATCGACGTGCTCAAGGTCGACCGCGCGTTCGTCCGCGCGGCGGCCGTGTCGCAGCGCGACCTGGTCGTGCTGCGCTCGATCGTCGCGCTCGGCCGCGAGCTGGGGCTGTCCGTGGTGGCCGAGGGCGTGCAGGACGTCGCCCAGGTCGACCTGCTGCTGCAGCTGGGCTGCCGGGTCGCCCAGGGGTTCCTGCTCGCCGGGCCCAGCCGGGCCGACGACGTGCCCGAGCGGGTCGTCATGCCGGTGCGCCGCGGTGGGCACCGCGTCATCGAGCTGGCCGGTATGCGGGACGACGTCTCGACCAGTGAGACAGAGACCGGCCGCACCTGACACGGTCCTCCGAGGGGCGTACCGTCCACCCGTGGCTCAGGACCGTTCCCCCGCTCGCGACGTGGCCGACATGGCCCCGGCGCCCGGGGTACTCGTACTCGGTAGGCGCGTCGCCTGACCGAGCCTGACGGCCACGGCCCGGCGACGCGCGACCCCTCAGCCCACCGCGGGCGAGGGGTCGTCCTGTGTCCGGGGTGCCGGGCCGCGGGGCACCCGACGAACGACGAAGGAGCGAGATGAGCGACCTGCGCACGAGCACCGCCGACACCACCGCAGCCCAGGCACCGACCGAGACGATCACCGGTGCCGCCTCGCTCGTCCGCTCGCTCGAGGCCGCCGACGTCGACGTCGTCTTCGGCATCCCCGGCGGGGCGATCCTGCCCGCCTACGACCCGCTGCTGGACTCCGACAAGGTCCGCCACATCCTGGTCCGCCACGAGCAGGGCGCCGGGCACGCGGCCGAGGGGTACGCCGCCGCCACCGGGCGGGTGGGGGTCTGCATGGCGACGTCGGGCCCGGGGGCGACCAACCTGGTCACCGCCATCGCCGACGCCCACATGGATTCGGTGCCCATGGTCGCCATCACCGGCCAGGTGAGCAGCGCGGCCATCGGCACGGACGCCTTCCAGGAGGCCGACATCACGGGCATGACGATGCCGGTGACCAAGCACAACTACCTGGTGACGGACCCCGACGACATCCCGCGCGTGGTCGCGGAGGCCTTCCACCTGGCCTCCACCGGCCGTCCCGGCCCGGTGCTGGTCGACATCTCCAAGGACGCCCTGCAGGCGCAGACCACGTTCCGCTGGCCCGAGCGCATCGACCTGCCGGGCTACCGCCCCGTCACGCGCCCGCACGGCAAGCGCATCCGTGAGGCGGCCCAGCTGCTGGCCTCGGCCAGCCGGCCCGTGCTGTACGTGGGCGGCGGTGTGATCCGGGCGGAGGCCTCCGACGTGCTGGCCAAGCTGGTCGACGCCTCCGGCGCCCCGGCCGTGACGACGCTGATGGCCCGCGGCGCGCTGCCGGACTCCCACCCGGCCAACCTCGGCATGCCCGGCATGCACGGCACGGTGGCCGCGGTGAGCGCGCTGCAGAAGGCCGACCTGATCGTCGCCCTGGGGGCCCGCTTCGACGACCGCGTCACCGGCCGGCTGGACTCCTTCGCCCCGGGCGCGACCATCGTCCACGCCGACATCGACCCCGCCGAGATCGGCAAGAACCGCTTCGCCGACGTCCCGATCGTCGGCGACGCCCGCGAGGTCATCACCGAGCTGCTGGCGGCGCTGGAGGCCGACCACCCGGTCGCGGCCCGCGCGGACCTCGCGCCGTGGTGGGCCCAGCTGGACGACCTGCGTGGGCGCTACCCGATGGGCTACGACGAGGCCGAGGACGGCTCGCTGTCCCCGCAGTACGTCATCGAGCGGCTCGGGGCGCTGTCCGGACCGGACGCGATCTTCGCCTCCGGGGTCGGCCAGCACCAGATGTGGGCCGCGCAGTTCATCCGCTACGAGAAGCCCAACACGTGGCTGAACTCCGGCGGCCTGGGGACGATGGGCTACGCCGTCCCGGCCGCCATGGGGGCCAAGGTCGGCATGCCGGGCACCACGGTGTGGGCGGTCGACGGCGACGGCTGCTTCCAGATGACCAACCAGGAGCTGGCCACCTGCGCCATCAACAACATCCCCATCAAGGTCGCCGTGATCAACAACTCCTCGCTCGGCATGGTCCGGCAGTGGCAGACCCTGTTCTACGGCTCCCGCTACTCCAACACCGACCTCGGCTCGCACCGCAAGGGCGGCCGGGAGCTGGGCGACGAGGCGGTCCGCATCCCCGACTTCGTCAAGCTGGCCGACGCCTACGGCTGCGAGGGCCTGCGCTGCGACAGCGCGACCGACGTTGACGCCACCATCGAGAAGGCGCTCGCGATCAACGACCGGCCCGTGGTGGTCGACTTCGTCGTCCACCGCGACGCCATGGTCTGGCCGATGGTGGCCGCAGGCGTGAGCAACGACGACATCCAGGTCGCGCGGGGGATCGCCCCCACGTGGGACCGCGAGGAGTGAGGGGACCGAGATGACGAGGGATCTGACATGAGCCGCCACACGCTGTCCGTGCTGGTCGAGAACAAGCCGGGGGTCCTGGCCCGGGTGTCCGCCCTGTTCGCCCGCCGCTCCTTCAACATCACCAGCCTCGCCGTCGGGCCGACCGAGAACGCCGCGGTGTCGCGCATCACGGTCGTCGTCGACGTCGAGAGCCAGCCGCTGGAGCAGGTCACCAAGCAGCTGAACAAGCTGGTCAACGTCCTGAAGATCGTCGAGCTCGAGCCCGAGCACTCGGTGCAGCGCGAGCTCATCCTCGTCAAGGTGCGCGCCGACGCCACGACCCGCGCCGACGTGGTCCAGGTCGTCGCGCTGTTCCGGGCCTCGGTCATCGACGTGGCCACCGACGCCGTCACCATCGAGGCCACGGGCCGGCCGGAGAAGATCGCGGCCCTGCTGGAGGTGCTGACCCCGTTCGGCATCCGCGAGATCGTGCAGTCCGGCGCGGTCGCGCTGGGACGCGGCGGCCGCGCCATCAGCGACCGGTCGCTGCGCACCGCCTGAGCGACCTGCCAGCATCACCTGGCAGGCCCACCCACCCACGACCCACCGACCCACGACCCACCGAGGAGACCTGACCCATGGCCCACATCTACACCGACGCCGACGCAGACGCCGGAGTGCTCGCCGACCGCGTCGTCGCGATCATCGGCTACGGCTCGCAGGGCCACGCCCACGCCCTCAACCTGCGCGACTCCGGCATCGACGTCCGGGTCGGCCTGGCCGAGGGATCGAAGAGCCGCGAGCGGGCGCAGGCCGAGGGCCTCAAGGTCATGACGCCCGCCGAGGCGGCCGCCGAGGCGGACGTCATCATGCTGCTGGTGCCGGACCAGGTCGCCCGCACCGTCTACGCCGAGGCCGTCGAGCCCAACCTGGCCCCCGGCAAGGCGCTGTTCTTCGCCCACGGCCTGAACGTCCGCTTCGGGTACATCACCCCGCCCGAGGGCGTCGACGTCTGCATGGTCGCCCCCAAGGGCCCGGGCCACCTGGTCCGGCGCGAGTACGTCCAGGGTCGCGGCGTGCCCGTCCTGGTCGCGGTCGAGACCGACGCTTCCGGCGAGGCCGAGGCGCTCGCGCTGTCCTACGCCCGCGCCATCGGCGGCCTGCGCGCCGGCGGCATCAAGACCACGTTCGCCGAGGAGACCGAGACCGACCTGTTCGGCGAGCAGGCCGTGCTGTGCGGCGGGGCCAGCCGGCTGGTCCAGGCGGGCTTCGAGACCCTCGTCGAGGCCGGCTACCAGCCCGAGGTCGCGTACTTCGAGTGCCTGCACGAGCTCAAGCTGATCGTCGACCTGATGTACGAGGGCGGCATCGCCAAGCAGCGCTGGAGCGTCAGCGACACCGCCGAGTACGGCGACTACGTCTCGGGCCCGCGCGTCATCGACGACTCCGTCAAGGCCCGGATGAAGGACGTCCTGGGCGACATCGTCGACGGCTCCTTCGCCAAGCGGTTCTTCGACGACCAGGACGCCGGCGGCCCGGAGTTCAAGGCCTTCCGCGAGGAGCAGGAGAAGCACCCGATCGAGACCACCGGGCGCGAGCTCCGCAAGATGATGGCGTGGGTGTCCGACGGCGACGACGACTACACCGAGGGCTCCTCCGCCCGCTGAGGCCTCACGTCGGGGGCGCCTGCAGGACGGGCGCCCCCGGCTGGTCGCAGTACAGGTCCACCGAGCTGCCGTCGGGGTCCAGGACGACGGCGTACCGCTGGCCCCAGAAGGCGTCGAACGGCGCCATCAGCGACCCCCGACCCATCGGTACGAGCTCGTCGTGCAGGGCGTCGACCGCCTCCGGCGTGGCGCAGCGCGCGGCCAGGGTGACCCGGTTGGGGGCCTGGGGGACCGGCTCGTCGGGGGCGAAGGAGGCCAGCACCTCCTCCGAGTCGAGCATCAGCGACACCCCGCCCAGGTCGCAGGCCAGGTGCCCGGTGCCGTCGGGCTCGGGCAGGTCGCAGCCCAGGGCGCGGTAGAAGGCCACCGACCGGCCGAGGTCGGAGCAGATCACGCTCAGCGCGTCGATGCGGGGGTGGGGCCGGGCCCGCGGGCCCTGGGTCGTCGTCATGGCCGGAGCCTGCCGCAGGCCTCCGACAGAACGGCCCCGGACGACCGCGCGCCGTCGGCCCCGGGGTGTGCGCCGGCCGCGGCGGGACCACCATGGTCCGGTGCCCTCCCGCCGAGACCGTGCCCCGGCCGTGCCCGAGCCCAGGACCTGCGTCGTCTGCGGCCGGGCGATCGAGTGGCGTGCCCGCTGGGCCCGGGACTGGGACCAGGTCCGCTACTGCTCCCAGGGCTGCCGCCGCCGCGGCCTGGACGGCACCGACGCCGACCTGGAACGGACCACGCTGGCGCTGCTGGACGCCCGCGCCCGCAGCGCGACCGTCTGCCCGAGCGAGGTGGCCCGGGCCGTGGCCGGCCGGCAAGCCGACGAGGCGGCCTGGCGGGCGCTGATGGAGCCGGCCCGGATGGCCGCCCGGCGCCTGGTCGTGGCGGGGGAGGTCGAGATCACCCAGGCCGGCCGGGTCGTGGACCCGAGCACGGCGAAGGGGGCGATACGGCTGCGTCGGACCCGCTGAGCCCCGTCGTACCCGTACCGCCCCGCCACGATCCTCAGGCAGCCGCGCCCAAAGCGCTCGCCGGGGCGACCCGGGAGGCCCGGTCCGCCGGCCAGAGCGACGCCCCGACCGCCACCGAGGCGACCACCGCGGTGAGGCCGAGCAGACCCAGCCACGGCACGTCGACCACGGTCACGCCGTTGGCGCCGATCAGCGAGTAGGTGCCCGCGACCCCGAACGCGATCCCCAGCGCGACGCCCACGACCGCCCCGACCAGGCCCAGCACCAGTGCCTCGAAGGCCACCATGGTCCGCAGCCGGACCCGGCTCAGCCCCAGCGCCCGCAGCAGCGCGTTCTCCTGCCGCCGCTCGGTCAGCGACAGCGACAGCGTGTTGGTCACGCCGACCAGCGCGATGGCGACCGTCACGGCGAGCATGCCGCCGACCACGGCGAGCAGCACGTCGAACATCTGCTGCAACGACCCCAGCTGGAGCACGGGGGAGTCGACCTCGGCCGCGTCGTCCGCCGCCAGGGCTGCGCTCGTCACCGCGTCGACCGTGGTCCGCACCTCGTCCCGGCCGAGCCCGTCGACCAGCGAGACCATCACCAGGTCCGTGCCGCCCAGCTCGCGTGCGGTGCCGGGTCCTAGCTGGACCGCGACCGGGGTGTCCTCGTCGACCACGACCACCAGGGAGCGGCCCGGTGCGGCCGTGGCGGTGCCGTCGTCGGCCGCGACGCCCAGGACGTCGCCGGGGGCCACCTCGAGGTCACCGGCCATGTCGGGCGAGAGCACCACGGTGTCGTCGTCCGCGGGCACGTCGGCGGCCGGAACCGCCGTGGCCAGGTCGCCGGCCAGCGCGGTCGTGGCCGAGCTGAGCTCCTCGCCCGGCTCCCGCTGCGGGATCAGCACCACGTCGGCCTCCACCCCGATGCCGGCGCCCGCGACGCCCTCCGTGCCAGCCAGCGTGGTGGCCAGCGCCGCGGTGCCGGCCTCGTCCAGCGACGGCACCCGCACCGTGCTGTCGACCGGGGTCCAGGCCGACAGCTCGGCCACCGCGGTGGCCCGCAGCGACGACGCCCCCACGGCGGCGGTCACCGCGAGGGTGACCCCGATGACGACTGCGCCGGCGGTCGCGGCGGTGCGGCGGGGGTTGCGTCCGACCGACGCCGCGGCCAGCGCACCCGCGGGACCGCCGACCGCCCGGACGCCCCGGCCGAGCACGGCCGCGACCGAGGGCAGCAGCAGTCGACCGAGCACCAGCACGCCCACGAAGGCGAGCACGGCGGTCGGCAGCGCCAGCAGCACCTGCCCCGCCACGGCCCCCAGCACCGCCCCGGCCCCGCCGAGCAGGACCAGGAGCGTGCCGAGCACCACCCGCAGCACCGAGGCCCGGGCGGTCTCCGGCACCGCCTCGACGGGGCGCAGCGCCGCCAGCGGCGACACCTGGCCGGCCCGGACGAGCGCCGCGACCGACGCCACCAGGGTGGCCACGGCCCCCAGGCCCAGGGCCCCACCGACCTCCAGCGGGCCGGGCACGGGGGTGTCGACGACGACCGGGAACGCACGCGTCACGACCACGGCGGCCGCTGCGGCCACGCCCCAGCCGAGCAGCAGGCCCGCGACCCCGGCGACCAGGCCCAGCAGGCCCGCCTCGATGGTCCCGGCCCGCCACAGGTCCCGACGCGTGGCGCCGATGCAGCGCAGCAGTGCCTGCTCGCGGACCCGCTGGGCCAGCAGCACCGAGAACGTGTTGGACACCACCACGACCGCGACGGCCACGGCCAGGCCGGCGAAGGCGCCCAGCCCCGTCCGCACGACCAGCAGCAGGGTGGCCGAGGCCTCCATCCGGTCGGCGCGGACGTCGTCCGCGGGCACGACCTCGCCCAGCGCGGTCGCCGAGCCCGGCCCCACGGCCGCGTCCAGCGAGGCGCGCAGCGCAGCCAGGTCCGCCCCCGGCTCGGCGGCGACCAGCAGCTCCGATGCACCCGCGCCCAGGGTGACGGCCTGCTCCGGGACCAGGAACAACGCGTCGACGGGGAAGTCGGAGGCCAGGCCCACGTCGGTGACCCCGACCACCCGCAGGTCGACCGGGACCGGCTCGGGCAGCTCCGCGTCGTCGGCCGCCACCGGGTAGGTCAGCAGCGTCACCTCCTCACCGACCCGGGTGTCACCGGTCACCACGACCTCGCCGGTCGCCTCGGGCCAGCGCCCCTCCTGCAGCGTCGGCCAGCGGAGGTCGCCCGCCGGTGGCGCGGCCGCCACGTGGACGGGCCGTTCGGCCGCGGCCCGGGGCAGCACGGCCTCGGCGTAGACGGTGCCGGACCGGTGCACGGCGGCCACCCCCTCCAGCCCGGCGGCGGTCATGACCGCCGCCTCGTCGCCGACCCGGGCCGCGTCCTGCGCGGCCTCGTCGGCCGGGTCGGCCTGCGCCTGCTGCCACTCGGCCCGGACGGCGAGGTCGGCGCCGGCGGTGGAGGCCACGTCGCCGTCGCGGACGACCTGCGCCAGGCCGGCCCCGGCCAGCTGCACGAGGACGGCGAAGGCGACGGCGATCCCGACGGCGAGCGAGACCGCCAGGTAGCGGCCGGGCGTGCGGCGCAGCCGCGCCAGGGCGAGCTGCCTCATGCCGCACCGCCCGCACGGACCCGGGCCAGGGCCTCGGTGACGGCGGCGGCGTCGGGGTGCCCGTCCAGCGTCCCCGCGACCCGGCCGTCCGACAGCACCACGACCCGGTCCGCCCAGGAGGCCGCCACCGGGTCGTGCGTCACCATGACGACGGTCTGCCCGCTGGTCCGCACCGAGGCGCGCAGCACGTCGAGGACCTCGTGACCGGTCGCGGTGTCCAGGTTGCCCGTGGGCTCGTCGGCGAAGACGACTGCGGGGCGGGACAGCAGGGCGCGGGCGACGGCCACCCGCTGCTGCTGCCCGCCGGACAGCTCGTGCGGGCGGTGGTGCAGCCGGTCGGTCAGGCCCAGCCGCTCGACCACCTCGCCGAACCAGGCCTCGTCGCAGGCCCGGCCGCTCAGCACCAGGGGCAGCCGGATGTTCTCGGCGGCGGTGAGCACCGGCACCAGGTTGAACGACTGGAACACGAAGCCCACCCGGGCCCCGCGCAGCCGGCTCAGACCGTCGTCACCCAGCCCGGACAGGGCCACGCCGTCTAGGACCACCTCGCCGGAGCTGGGCCGGTCAAGGGCGGCCAGGCAGTGCACCAGGGTGGACTTGCCGCTGCCGGAGGGGCCCATCACCGCGGTGAACGTGCCGCGCGGGATGTCCAGGTCGACCCCGCGCAGCGCGTGCACCCGGGCGTCGCCCTCGCCGTAGGTGCGGGTGAGGCCGCGGGCGCGCACGGCGGCAGCGACGTCGACGGCGACGTCGGCCGCCGCCGGGCCGGTGCCGGGGGAGGGGGCGTGGTGCGGCTGGTCGGGACGGGCGTGGTCCTCGGGCCGGGCGGACGGCGGGACGCGTCGGGTGCTCTGCATACCGGCGACGCTAGGGACGGCCGGGGTGCCCGGGCGTCGGCCCGGGGGCGGATCTCCACGCCCTGCGCGAGGGCGGCCGGGTCCGGGGTCCACCCGTGGGTGGACCCCGGCCGCCGTGGCGGCCCTCAGCCGCCCCCGGCGTCGTCCTCCGGGTGGACCAGGCCCGTGCGGTAGGCCAGGACGACGGCCTGGACGCGGTCGCGGCTGCCGGTCTTGTCCAGCACCCGGCCGACGTGCGTCTTGACGGTCGACTGCCCGAGGACCAGGTGCTCGGCGATCTCGGAGTTGGACAGCCCTCGCGCCATCAGCTCGAGCACCTCGCGCTCGCGGGTGGTCAGGCCGTCGAGCTCGGCCGCGCTGCCGCGGCCCCGGGCCGGCGTGCCGTCCCCGGCCGGGAACTGGTCACCCGGGGCCGCCTCGACGTCCCCCCGCAGCAGCGGGGCGACGTGGGCCAGCAGCCGCCGGGTCGAGCTCGCCGCCACCACGGCCTCGCCCGAGTGCACGGTCCGGATGGCCGCGAGCAGCTCCTCCGGCTCGGCGTCCTTGAGCAGGAACCCGCTGGCGCCGGCCGCCACGGCCGAGAGCACGTAGTCGTCCAGGTCGAACGTCGTCAGCACCAGCACGCGGGTGAGGGGGTCGACCTGCAGCAGCTCCCGGGTCGCGGCGACGCCGTCCAGGACGGGCATGCGGATGTCCATCAGGACCACGTCGACGTGGGTGCGGGTCAGGGCGTCGACGGCCTGCCGGCCGTCCCCCGCCTCGACCAGGACGCGCAGGTCCGGCTGGGAGTCCACGAGCATCCGGAAACCGGCCCGGACCAGGGGCTGGTCGTCCACCAGCGCCACCGTGACCACGGGGGGCGGCCCGGGGCTCACGGCGCGACCGCCGGCTGGAGCGGCACGTCGGCGACCACGAGCCAGCCGCCCCCGTCGCGCGGGCCCGCGTGGAACCGACCGCCCACGGCCTCGACCCGCTCCCGCATGCCCGTCAGGCCCGAGCCCCCGCTCGTGCCGGGCGCCCGGGAGGCCGTGCCGATGCCGTCGTCCGCCACCGCCACCCGCACCAGGGTGGGGCCGTGGTGCACCTCGACGGTCGTGCTGACCCCGCCGCCGGCGTGCTTGAGGACGTTGGTCAGCGACTCCTGCACCACCCGGTACGCGGTCAGGCCGGCCGCGGCGGGCACGGCGGTGGCCTCACCGGTCACGGTCAGCACCACCGGGTGCCCGCTGTCGCGCACGGAGGCGACCAGGGACGGCACGTCCGCGGCACCGGGCAGCGGGGCGGTCTCGGCGTGACCGGGCGCCCGCAGCGCCCCGAGGGCGGCCCGCAGGTCGGCCAGGGCCACCCGGGCCGTGGCGGCCACGGTCTCCAGCGAGCGCTGCGCGGCCTGCGGGTCCGCCCGGGCGGCGTAGCGACCGCCGTCCGCCTGGGCGACGATCACGGTGAGGGAGTGGGCGATGACGTCGTGCAGGTCGCGGGCGATCCGGCGGCGCTCCTGCTCCGCGGCGACGGTCGCGGCGGAGTCCCGCTCGACCTCCAGCCGCCGGGCCCGTTCGACGGCGGCCTCGTCCCGGACCCGGACGATCCGGCGCAGGTACCCCGCCAGGGTGGCGCCGATCATGGTCGTCGACCCGAGCACGACCAGGCTGAGCTCCGACAGCAGGCCCAGCAGGACGGCCCCGGCCACGGCGATGCCGAGGTACGCCTGCCACACCCGGTCCCGGCCGTACGCGGTCACGGTGAACAGCACCGACACCGTGGCGAAGGCGTTCATGGGCAGCGCCTGGTGGGCCCCCACCGCCAGCTGCAGGTACTGCAGCGCGGCGACCACGCCGGCCACGACCTCCGGTGCGCGGCGGCGCCAGGCCAGCGGCACGGCCAGGGCGACGCTGAAGAACAGCTGGACCAGCAGCGGGCTGCCGGGGAACCCGCCGGCCGCCAGAGGGAGCACGCCGAGCGCGAGCAGACCGCACGCCCAGAGCGCGTCCACCAGGAGGGTGTGCCGGCGCCACCAGCGGAGCACGCCCGGTCGGCCGGGGCCGGGCCGGGGGACGGTGCTCGTGTCGGGCGAGGTCACGGCGGCAGCGTAGGCGCCGGGACGGGCGGGCGTCCGGGTCGCGGCGACCGGGTCCCCGGGAGACGCTTCGACGGTGAGCCGCCAGCCGCCCCCCGTCGTGCCGGCCTCCCGCCGGCTGCCCACGCCCGCCGCCGACGTCGCCGAGGACCCCGACGCCGCCGTCGCCTGGGTGGCCGAGCAGCTGGGCCACCTGACGCTGGAGGGCCCGGCGGGCGTCCGGGCCAGCGAGGCGTTCCGGGGTGGTCAGGACGCGGCCGACGTGGCCCTGGCCTCGCTCGACGTCACCGGCTACGCCGGGCGCCGCAACCAGGTGCTGCCCGAGGGTGCCCGCGGGGCGTCCCGGATGAGCCCCTACGTTCGGTACGGGCTGGTCGACCTGCCGACCTTGTGGCGCCACGTCGCCGACGCCCCGCCGCGGGACCGGACGAAGTACCGCGACGAGCTGATGTGGCAGGAGTACGCCCGGCACGTCTACGCCCGCACCGGGGCCGGGATGCGCTCCCCGCTGCGGTACGACCCGCCCGCGGCCGGGCCGTGGCGCGACGAGCCGTGGCCGGAGCGGATGCTGTGCGTGCGCACCGTGACCGACGAGCTCCACGGGGACGGCTGGCTGGTCAACCAGACCCGGATGTGGCTCGCCTCGCAGTGGACGGTGCGCGCCGGGTGGGACTGGCGCGAGGGCGAGGACGAGTTCTTCCGTCACCTGCTGGACGGCTCGCGGGCCGCCAACCGGCTGGGCTGGCAGTGGACCGTCGGCACGGGGACGGGCAAGCCCTACGGCTTCAGCCGCTGGCAGGTCCGCAAGCGGGCGCCGGGTCTGTGCGAGCGCTGCCCGCTGGTGCGGGCCTGCCCGATCGAGGACTGGCCCGCGGACACGAGCGGGGCCCGGGTGGCCGACGAGCCGCCCGGGCTGCGGTCGGGAGCCACCACCGCGCTGGCCGGGCCTGCGTCGGTCGAGGGTGGTGACGGAGCAGTCGAGGCGGTGTGGCTCACCTTCGAGTCGCTCGGTGACGCCGACCCTGCGCTCGCGGCCCACCCCGACCTGCCGGTCGTCGTGGTGTTCGACGAGCCGTTGCTGGCGCGGCTGCGGCTGTCGGGCAAGCGGCTCGTGTTCCTGGCCGAGACCGTGGCCTCCCTCGCGACGCGGCGCGACGTCGAGGTGCACCTGGGGGAGGTGGCGGACGCGCTGTCGGGCCGGGCCGTCGCGGTCACGCACGCCCCGGTGCCCGGCTTCGTCCGCCGGGCCCGTCAGGTCGCGCCGGTGCAGGTGCACCCGTGGCCCTGGCTGGTCCGCCCCGGCGCCGGCCCGGCCCAGTCGTTCAGCGCCTGGCGCAAGGGCGTCGGCCGGCCCTGACCGGAGGAGCTCCGGCAGGCGCTCAGCGGCCCGTTCTCCGATGTCGTGGCCTACCGGGACCGGGTGTTCGGCGACGGCGGGTGACTCGCACCGGTGTGCGGTGACGGGTCTCCTGCGGTGAGGTGGAGCCATCCGCGTCCCCCGGCCCCAGGAGCACCCGTGAGCCTCGTCCTCGTCACCGGATCCACCGACGGCATCGGTCGGGAGACCGCCCGGCAGCTGCTGGCTGCCGGCCACGAGGTGGTCGCCCACGCCCGCAGCGACGCCCGCGCCGACGACGTGCGCGCCGCCGTGCCGGGGCTGCGTGCCGTCCTGGTCGGCGACCTGACCTCGCTGGAGCAGACCCGCGCGCTCGCGGCCGCCGCCACCGAGGTGGGTCGCTTCGACGCCGTCGTCCACAACGCCGGGGTCGGGGGCGACGTCGACGGCCGGACGATGACCGGGGACGGGATGGAGCGGATCTTCCAGGTCAACACCGTCGGGCCCTACCTGCTGACCGCCCTGCTGCCGAGGCCCGACCGGCTGGTGTACCTGACCTCCGGGCTGCAGGAGCGCGGCCGGCTGCACCTGGACGACCTGCAGTGGGAGCACCGCGAGTTCGACGGCATGCAGGCCTACTCCGACTCCAAGCTGCACGACGTGGTCCTCGCGCTCGCGGTGGCCCGGCGGTGGCCGGAGGTCCGCAGCACGTGCGTGGACCCCGGCTGGATCCGGACCCGGATGGGTGGGCCGTCGGCCACCGACGACGTCGAGGACGGCGCCGCGACCCAGGTGTGGCTGGCCACGTCGGAGGAGGACGGCGCCCGGGTCACCGGCCGGTACCTCAAGCGGTTCCAGCAGCTCGAGCCCAACCCCCAGGCCGTCGACCCCGCGAACCAGGACGCGCTGCTGGAGCGGCTGGCGGAGCTGACGGACGTGCGGCTGACCTGAGCGCCCGGCTGGTCCGGCCGTCCACCGGACCAGGACGCGGACGGCTCGTCGCGGTCGGCGGGGGCCCGTCTACCCTCGCGCCATGCCCGACGCCCAGACGCCGACCAGCCAGGCCCCCACCAGCATCGACCTCGCCGTGGTCGCCGGTGACGGCATCGGGCCCGAGGTCGTGGGCGCCGGCCTGGACGTGCTGCGCGCGGCGGTCGGGCCGGCCGGGGTGGACGTCCGGACCACCGACTACGACCTGGGCGCGGCCCGCTGGCACCGCACCGGCGAGACCCTGACCGACGACGACCTGGCCGCGATCCGTCGCCACGACGTCGTGCTGCTGGGCGCGGTCGGCGACCCGGGCGTGCCGTCCGGCGTGCTCGAGCGCGGGCTGCTGCTGCGGCTGCGCTTCGAGCTCGACCACTACGTCAACCTACGTCCGTCGGTCCTGCTGCCCGGGGCCACCAGCCCGCTGTCCCCGGCCGTGCTGGACCGCGGCCCGGTCGACTTCGTCGTGGTCCGCGAGGGCACCGAGGGCCCCTACGTCGGCAACGGCGGTGCCCTCCGCGTCGGCACCCCGCACGAGATCGCGACCGAGGTCAGCGTCAACACGGCCTTCGGGGTCGAGCGCGTGGTCCGGGACGCCTTCGCCCGGGCCGC
Organism: Jannaschia sp. R86511; assembly: GCF_042466345.1. Taxonomy (NCBI): domain Bacteria; kingdom Pseudomonadati; phylum Pseudomonadota; class Alphaproteobacteria; order Rhodobacterales; family Roseobacteraceae; genus Jannaschia; species Jannaschia sp. R86511. Next base: position 3,656,057 of record NZ_JAXHCD010000001.1, on the reverse strand, counting down.
GGCCCGGCCGCGGAAGAAGCTGACCCTGGTCCACAAGCACAACGTGCTGGTCCACGCCGGGCACCTGTGGCGCCGCACCGTCGACGCGGTCAACACCGAGCTCCCCGACGTCACCGTCGACTACCTGCACGTGGACGCAGCGACCATCTTCATGGTCACCGACCCGCAGCGCTTCGACGTGGTCGTCACCGACAACCTGTTCGGTGACATCATCACCGACCTCGCGGCCGCGGTGACCGGCGGGATCGGCCTGGCCGCCAGCGGCAACGTCAACCCGGACTGGACCGCGCCGAGCATGTTCGAGCCCGTCCACGGCTCGGCCCCGGACATCGCCGGGCAGGGGGTCGCGGACCCGACGGCGACGTTCCTGTCGGTGGCCCTGCTGCTGGAGCACGTCGGCCTGCCGGACGCCGCGGCCCGGGTCCAGACCGCGGTGGTAGAGGCGCTCGCCGACCGCGACCCGGCGGCCCCGCGACCGGGCACGCAGGACGTCACGGCGGCGGTCCTGGCCCGCCTCGACGGCTGAGCCTTCTCCCCTAGGCTCTGCACGACCGACGGGACCCCGGGCCCGGGGCGAGTGCTGGGAGGCGCAGATGACGCAGACGACATCCACGGTGGACTTCGTGCTGGACGCCGAGGTCGCCCGTCGCTCCGACGACGACCGGGCGATGATCCTGTCGGCCCCCGGCTTCGGCAAGCACTTCACCGACCACATGGTCACCGCCACGTGGACGCCCGACGCCGGCTGGCACGACGCCCGGGTCCGCGCCTTCGGTCCCATCACCCTGTCGCCGGCCTCGGCCGTCCTGCACTACGCGCAGGAGATCTTCGAGGGGATGAAGGCCTACCGCCACGACGACGGGTCCGTCTGGTCGTTCCGGCCCGAGGCCAACGCCGCCCGCTTCGCCCGCTCCGCCCGCCGCCTCGCGCTGCCGCCGCTTCCCGAGGAGGCGTTCATCGCCTCGGTCGAGGCCCTGGTGCGCGCCGACGTCGACTGGGTGCCCACCGGCGGTGAGACCAGCCTGTACCTGCGGCCGTTCATGTTCGCCTCGGAGTCGTTCCTGGGCGTGCGCCCCGCGCAGGAGGTCACCTACTGCGTCATCGCCTCGCCCGCCGGGGCGTACTTCTCCGGCGGGGTCGCGCCGGTGTCGATCTGGCTGACGACGGACTACTCCCGGGCCGCGGTCGGTGGCACGGGTGCGGCCAAGTGCGGCGGCAACTACGCCGCCAGCCTGGCCGCGCAGCAGGAGGCCATCGCCCACGGCTGCGACCAGGTCTGCTTCGTCGACGCCGCCGAGCACCGCTGGGTCGAGGAGCTGGGCGGGATGAACCTGTACTTCGTCCACGCCGACGGCAGGCTGGTCACCCCGGAGCTGACCGGCACCATCCTCGAGGGCGTCACCCGCTCCTCCATCCTGACCATCGGCGCCGAGCTCGGCCTGCAGGTCGAGGAGCGCAAGGTGTCGGTCGACGAGTGGCGCGACGGCGTGGCCTCCGGCGACATCACCGAGGTGTTCGCCTGCGGCACGGCCGCGGTCGTCACCCCGCTGGGGCGCCTCGCGTGGGACGGCGGCGAGGTCGTCATGGGCACCGAGGCCGGCGAGACCACGATGCGGGTGCGCCAGGCCCTGCTGGACATCCAGTACGGGCGCACCCCGGACACCCACGGCTGGCTGCGGCAGCTCGCATGACGGCGGACCGGCCGAGGCTCGAGGTCTACGACACCACGCTGCGCGACGGCGCCCAGCAGGAGGGGCTGTCGCTGTCGGTCCTCGACAAGCTCGCGATCGCCCGGCACCTGGACGACCTGGGTGTGGGCGTCATCGAGGGCGGCTGGCCGGGCGCCATCCCCAAGGACACCGAGTTCTTCGCCCGCGCGGCCGACGAGCTGTCGCTGCGCCACGCCCGCCTGGCGGCGTTCGGGGCCACGCGCCGGGCCGGCGGGCAGGCCCACTCCGACCCGCAGGTGCGGGCGCTGCTGGACTCCCGGGCGCCCGTCGTCACGTTGGTGGCCAAGAGCCACACCGGTCACGTCGAGAAGGCGCTGCGGACCACGACGGCCGAGAACCTCGAGATGGTCCGCGACACCGTGTCGTTCCTGGTGCGCGAGGGGCGTGAGGTCGTGCTGGACGCCGAGCACTTCTTCGACGGCTACGTCCTGGACCGCGCCTACGCGCTGGAGGTGCTGCAGGTCGCGCTCGCCGCGGGTGCGTCGACCGTGGCGCTCTGCGACACCAACGGCGGTCACCTGCCGCGGGCCGTGGCCGACGTGGTCGCCGACGTCCAGGACGCGACCGGCGGACGGCTGGGGATCCACTGCCACAACGACACCGGCTGCGCGGTCGCCAACACGCTGGCCGCGGTCGACGCCGGTGCGGTGCAGGTGCAGGGCACGCTCAACGGCTACGGCGAGCGGACCGGGAACGCCGACCTGGTGACCGTGGTGGCCAACCTCGAGCTCAAGCGCGACCAGCCCGTCCTGCCGCCCGGCGGGCTGCGTGAGGCCAGCCGCGTGGCCCACGCCGTCAGCGAGATCACCAACGTGCCGCCGTACAGCCGCCAGCCGTACGTCGGGGCCAGCGCCTTCACCCACAAGGCGGGGCTGCACGCCAGCGCCATCCGCGTCGACCCCGACCTGTACCAGCACGTCGACCCCACCGAGGTGGGCAACGACATGCGCATGCTGGTCAGCGAGATGGCGGGCCGGGCCAGCATCGAGCTCAAGGGCCGTGAGCTGGGCCTGGACCTGTCCGAGCCGGCGCTGCTGGGCGCGGTGACCGACGCGGTCAAGACGCGCGAGGCCGAGGGGTACACCTTCGAGGCCGCCGACGCCTCGTTCGACCTGCTGGTGCGACGCGTCGCCGAGGGTCTCGGCCAGGCCGACGGCGTGCCGGACTACTTCCACGTCGACTCCTGGCGGGTCATCACGGAGATGCGTCCCGGGGCCGGGCACGGCGGCGCGACCTCGGAGGCGACGGTTCGCCTGGTCACCGGGGGGTCGCGGGCCGTGGCGACCGGGGAGGGTAACGGGCCGGTCAACGCGCTCGACGCCGCGCTGCGCACCGCGCTCACGCCGACGTACCCCGAGCTGGACGAGCTGGAGCTGATCGACTTCCGGGTCCGGATCCTCGACGCCTCCCACGGCACCGACGCCGTCACGCGGGTGCTGCTGGAGACCGCCGACGACGGGTCCACCTGGACCACCGTCGGGGTCGGGCCCAACGTCGTCGAGGCCTCCTGGGAGGCGCTGGTCGACGGTCTCGCCTACGGCCTGCTGCGGCGCGGGGTGGGCTCGCGCGCCTGAGGACCGCCCGTCCCTGGTCGTCCACAGCCCTGCGGACGGGCCTGGCGTCGTGTCCGGGGTCGAACGTATGTTCGGGTCATGTCTTCGGGGGTGGCGGGCGAGCAGGTGACGGACGAGTCGCTGCGCAGTGTGCCGACGCTGGACGAGGGCGTGGGCGGCCCGTCGGTCGAGGAGCGGGTCCGGTCGCTCGAGGCCGAGCTGGCCGCGCTTCACGAGTCGTTGGCGGCAGGGGTCGCGTGGCGGCTGGGTGAGGTCGAGCTGCTGCAGGTGACGGGGTCCCTGGCGCGCCTGCGTGAGGGTGTGCAGGCGGTGTTCCTGCGGGCGGTGGCCGAGGTCGACCGCCGTCGCTCGGGCGCTCCGGTGACGGGGGCCGGCGTCGGTTCCTCCGCCTCGGGGGCGCCGGGTGCCTCGGGTGCGTCGGGTGTGCGGCCGGGTGACGGCCCGCGGGGAGCGAGGTCCGGCATCGGGTCGTCGACCGAGTCGTTCCTGCGGACGACCGTCCCGGTGACGCCCAAGCAGGCGCGTTCCGACGTGGCGGCGGCGCGGGCGTTGGGGCCCACGGGTCCGCTACGGGAGCTGGAGCCGCTGCTGGCGCGGGGTGAGGTCACCCGGGCCCACGTGGACGTGGCGACCGAGTGCATGGGACGCATCCCCGTGCACCTGCGGACCGAGGACGCGGACCGGGTGAGGATCGCGACCTACTTCTCGACGCTGGCCCCGACCCGGCACGCCCTCCAGCTCAGGCACAACGCCGCGGTGCTGCTGCAGCGCCTGGCGCCGGACGTGGCGGAACGGTTCGACCCCCGCTCGCACGAACGCCGGTTCCTGGACCTGACGACGGACTCGACCGGGATGCTGCTCGGTCGCTTCGCCCTGGACCCGGCCGCGGGAGCGGCGTTCCGGGCGGCGGTCGACGCGTCGTCGGCGCCGCGGCCGACGGTCGACGGGGTGCGGGACGACCGGCTGGCGCGGGAGCGGCGCGCCGACGCCCTGACGGCGATCGCGGAGACCGCGCTCGGCGTCGCGGGGCCGGTCCGAGGCGAGAGGCCACGCGTGGTGCTGCACACCACCGCCGACCAGCTCGCCGGAGTCTCCGCCCCGGCCTCCGCCCCAGCCCCAGCCCCGGCTGCGGCTTCGGCTGCGGCTTCGGTTCCGGCGGCGGACGGAGCCGCCGGGCCCGCGTTCGCCGGGCCCGCGTTCGCCGGGCCGGCGTTCGCCGGGCCGGCGTGGACGGAGGGCGGGGACCGGGTGGACCCGCACACAGCCCGCCGGATCGCCTGCGACGCGGTCCTGCAGCGCGTCGTCTGGGACCGCGACGGCCAACCCCTGGGCACGCACCTGCTCGACCTGGGCCGCACCGCCCGCCTGGCCGACGCCCACCTGCGCCGGGCCCTGGCCGCCCGCGACCGCGGCTGCATCATCCCCGGCTGCGGCGCCCCACCCGCGCACTGCGACGCCCACCACATCATCCACTGGGCCGACGGCGGCCCCACCACCCTGCACAACACCTGCCAGCTCTGCGGCTCCCACCACACCGCCGTCCACGACGGCATCTGGCAGATCCGCATGGGCCCCGACGGCATCCCCGTCGCCATCCCACCCGAACGCATCGACCCCCTCCGACGACCCCGCCGAGCCCCCCACCACGACCTCGACGACCACCTCCGCCGGGCCACCAGCTCGTCCGTGGACGAGGGCCGTCCGGACCCGGTCCCGCGCGCGGGCCGTCAGGCCCCCGACCCGCCGCGCGGGGGCGACACCTGGCGGCCCCCGGGCTGGGACCCCCACGAGCCCTACCCCTTCTGACCCTGCGCCGCGTCGTCGACCCGTCGTCCCGCACGGGTCGGCCTGCCGGCGGGTCCTGCCCACGGATCCTGCCGGCGGATCCTGCGGACCGCGTGTCCTCACGTCCGTCTCATCAAGATCAGTCATGCTCCGGGCGGCCGTCAGCAGACCACCCAGGGAGGGGCGACGACGATGCCGCCGGAACGGCAACTGCCCGAGCGCGCGACCGTGCGCGTGGGCGCCCCGCGGGTCAGGGGAGGGCGGGTCCTGTTCCACTGGCAGCAGGACGTGCCGCGCTGGCACCAGTCGCGCAGCCGCTGGTTCGTGCACTACCACGGCGTCCCCCTGGAACGGATGGGCCGCCGGGTCCTGTTCGAGGTCCTGCTGAGCCTGCAGCTCCCGTTGTGGGCGGCCTCGGCGCGGCAGGTGACCGTCGTGCTCCCCGAACCTGTCGGTCGGGTCTCGCTGGAGTTCTGGTCGGCGTACCACGGCGTCGACAACGTCCGTTTCGAGGGGCCGGTCGACGACACGCGGCGCTTCGTCGTCCCCCGGGTGGGACCCAGGCGCAGGCTCGGTCGTAGGGTGCCGTCGCGGCCGCTGGCCGTCACGTTCGGGGGTGGCAAGGACAGCACGCTGGCGCTGCGGGCACTGCTGCGCCGGCGGCCGCCGCGGGAGGTTCTGCTGCTGCACGCGGTCCAGCTGTTCCGGGGGGAGCCCGGCACCCACGGGCGGGCGGCGCTGCGCAGCCTGCTGACGGTGCTCGGTCCACGCCGGCTGCTCCGCTCACCGGTGCAGCTGGTGTCGACCGACTTCATGGCCGTGCTGCGGCGGGACCGGCCCGGACCACGGCCGCACATCAACCTCTACGTGCCGGCCATGCTCCCCGCGCTGATCCACCACGACGTGCACCAGGTGGTCTTCTCGCGCACCGCCCTGGGCTACCGCCTGCTGCCCGGCCGGGTGGGCGCCGAGGCGTTCAGCAACCCGACGGGACGGCTGGAGCGGCTGGAGCGGCTGCGTCGCTACCTCGTCGACGTCGTCGGCTACGACGTCCACAGCGAGAGCACCCACGCCGCCATCGGCGAGTACGTGTCCTTCGCCTCGGTGGCCCGGCTCTTCCCCGACGAGCTGGACCGGCTCGTCATGTGCACCCGGGCGGTGGGCCGCGAGCGGTTCTGCCACGCCTGCCCCAAGTGCCTGGAGTTCGCGCTGCTGTCGTTGTCCGAGGGGCACGTCGCGGCCGACCTCGACCTGGACCGTCTGCTGCGTCACGAACGGGTCGAGCGGATCGTGGCCCTGGCCGGGGAGCTCGACGGCCGGACCGCACGCCACGGCGCCGGGCCCTACCACCGCTACCTGGGCACCGCGACGCACTTCGCCACCTGGTGCCACGCCCTGCACCGGCTCGACCCCGAGGACTCCCGCCTCGCCGTGACCGAGGCCGCCCGCGACAACCTGCGCGCGCTCAAGCGTGCCTGGGGGCAGCGTGCCTTCCCGGCCGTGGAGCGGCTGGACGTGCGGGCTGTCCGTGCCGCGGGCCCGCTGGGGCAGGAGGTCGCCGCGGTGGCGGCCGAGGCGTTCCCGCTGGTCGACCACGACGGCCGGGAGGAGGAGGACCACCTGCTCCTGGTCGGTGACACGGCCGCCCGTTTCGAGCACCACGCCGTCATGCCGACTCCGAGGCTGGACCAGTGGGCCGAGCGCTGGGCGGTGCCCGATGCTCGCTAGGAGGGCACCGTACGGTCCACGGAGAGGGTGTGGTGCGTCACGGCGGCGACCAGTTCCGGGACGACGCTGCCGGGCAGCGCGTGGCCCATACCGGGCACGCTGACCAGCGTCGCGGACGGGATCAGGCCCGCCAGGTGCCGTCCGTGCGGGGGAGGGTTGATCGGGTCCTCGGGGGCCTGGACGACCAGCGTCGGCACCGCGACCGCCCGCAGCTCGTGGCCGCGGTCCAGCCCGTCCTGCGCGGCGACGGCGTGGGCCGTCGGGGCGTGCCACGTCCCCGCGTGCGTCGCGGCCCGCGACTCCATGGCGCGGAACTCGTCGGCGTCGAACGGCAGGACGTCGCCGTTCAGGACCCGCCAGTGCTCGACCCGCCAGGCCAGCTCGGCATCCTCGTCGCGGTCGTCGGCCATGCTCTGCCAGAGCTCCAGCAGGCGGTCGGAGACCCCCGGCAGCCCGTCGGTGCCGTCGCCCGCCAGGCCGCTGCCGAGGGCGGACGTGGCCAGCAGCGTCGCGCTGAGCAATCGGTGCGCGGCGTCGAGCAGGAGCAGCTGCACGAGGGTGCCGCCCATCGACATGCCCAGCACGTGGGCCCGGTCCACCCCGAAGGCGTCGAGGACCGCCAGCGCGTCGGGGGCCAGGTCGCGGATCGCGTAGGTCGGCGGCCCGACCGACGTGGTGGAGCGACCGGTGTCACGGTGGTCGTAGCGGATGACGCGGTGGTGCGCCCCGAGGCCGGTCACGAGGCCGGTCGGCCAGGTCGCGCTGCTGGCGTTGGCCCCCATCACCAGCAGGAGAGGGCTGCCCTCCGGGTCACCCGACTCCTCGGCCCACAGCTGCACTCCGTCGGCGACCTCGACCATCCGTCCCACGGGGCCGCACCCTGCCCCACGCGTCGGCTACGGGTCCACCGGTTTGCGCGGGGACCGCAGCAGCTGCGGGTCGTCCCAGTCGTCGCACCCGATCACCAGGTCGGCCCGGGCCGTCGGGTCGCAGACCCGCTCGTACAGCCGCTGACCGAGCCGGTACCGGCGGTTGTCGGGGTGGTGCGGGTCCGCGGGTGACCCGTCACGCCGGGCCATCCGCCGGAACCGCTGCGGCGGGGTCGCCTCCAGCCGGATCGTCAGGTCCCAGGACCCGGCCAGCTCGTCGCGCAGCAGGAAGATGCCGTCCACCACGAGCACCCCGCGCGGTGGGACCGCCCGGGACGGGCTCTCGACCGCGGTGTCGGTCCTGACGTCGCGGACCGCGGCCCGGTACGAGCCCGAGCCTCGGCGCCACGGGACGAGCAGCTCGAGGCGCAGCGCCTCGTAGTCGTAGGAGTCGAGCCAGAAGCCTGCGGGGGAGCGTCGTCCCCGGGCGTAACGCCGGTCCCGGCGGTGGTGGAAGCCGTCGACGGACACCTGGTGCACCTCGCACCCGGACCGTCGCAGGACGCCGGCCAGGCCGGTGGCGAAGGTGGACTTGCCGGCCCCGTCCGCCCCGTCGACCGCCACCAGGCGCGGACCGGGCGATGCCGATGCCGCCGTCTCGTCGACGTGCCGCGCCACGACAGCCAGCAGGTCACCCGGGTCCACCGGGCCATCCTCCCGCCACCCCCGGGCCGACGGACAAACCACTCGACCTCCGGACCGAGCCACGGCACCCTCGACCCCGGCCGTCCCACCGACCGACCAGCACCCAGGAGGCACCCCCGTGCGAGCTCTCGTCTACTTCGTCGCCGTCAGCCTCGACGGCCGCATCGCAGGCCCGGCGGGCGAGACCGAGGCGTTCCCCACCGACCCGGGCTACCTGGCCCGACTGGCCGAGGACTGGGGCGACGGCCTGCCCACCGGCTTCCACCAGGCCATGGGGACGACGCCGCCCGGCACCCGCTGGGACACCGTCGTGATGGGCCGGGGCACCTTCCAGCCCGCGTTGGACGCCGGGGTCGCCGACCCCTACGCGCACCTGGACACCTACGTCCTGTCCGGCACGCTCGACCCGGCCGAGCACCCCGGGGTCACCGTCGTGGCCGAGGACGCCGTGACCTTCGTCCGCGACCTCAAGCGCCGTGCGGGCGGCGACATCTGGCTCTGCGGCGGCGGGGCGCTGGCCGGCGCGCTGGCCGACGAGGTCGACCGGCTGGTGCTCAAGGTCAACCCGGTCGTCCTGGGCGCCGGCGTGCCCCTGTTCGACGGCCGGTTCGCCCCGACCACCTGGCGGGCCACGGCGGAGGCGTCCCCCGGGGCCGGGGTGCGCCTGCTGACCTACGAGCGGGTCAGGGCCGAGGAGCGGTCCGGCTCCTGAGCCGTGCGGCACACCTTCAGCAGGCGCCGGCGCAGCGGGACGGCGCGGGCGGCCAGCGACCGCTGCTCGGCGGCGTAGGCCGCCCGGCCCGCAGGGGTCTCGACGGGGACCGCGGGCAGCCCGTAGCCGGAGACGTCGTACGGGCTGGCCCGCATGTCCAGCGTCCGGGCGTCGCGGGCCAGCTCGAAGCAGTCCAGGAGCAGGTCACCCGGCACGAGGGGACCGAGCGCGAGGGCCCACTTGAGCAGGTCCATCGTCACGTGGACGCAGCCCGCGTGGTCCAGCTCCGGCTGCCGCTCCCGGGTCGGGCGGACGTCGTTGAGCGGCGTGGCGTCGTCGGTGAAGAACCGGAACGCGTCGATGTGGCTGCAGCGCAGCGGCCTCGACTCCACCACCGCGTCGGTCCCCGCCTGACCCAGCCGCAGGGGCATGGCGTGCCGGTGGTCGTCGGAGCGGTAGACCATCGCCCACTCGTGCAGCCCGAAGCAGTCGTGGCGGGCCGGTCGCGACGCCACCCCGCCCAGCACGGCGGTGGTCCACTCCAGTGCCCCGGACCGGCGGGCCGCGAACGCCTCGAGGTCCACCGTCGACCCGACCCCGGCCGACGTGACGACCTCGCGGTGCCCGGTCGGGGGCTCGTCGACGTCCAGCAGCACGACCCCGACCCCGGCCTGCCAGCGGGCCAGCCGGGCCGGGCGCAGCGAGTAGTAGGTCCACAGGAAGTCGTCCACGGCGTGCGTCCGCCGCTGGGCGCGTCGCTCGCGGTACGCCGCCGACAGCGCCGCTGCCCGCGCCTCGTGGGCCACGAGCAGCGCCTGCCACGACCGCCGGGGGAGCACCTGCACCCGGTAAGGGTAGGCACGCGCCGCCGGTAGCCTCGCCGACGTGCGCATCGCGAGGTACACCGCAGGAGAGGACCCGGCCTTCGGCATCGTCGAGGGGGAGCCCGGCAGCGAGGTGGTCCGCCAGATCGCCGGCGACCCGATCTACGCCGAGCCCACCCCCACCGGCGTGGTCCACGACCTCGTCGACGTGAGGCTGCTGGCCCCCGTCATCCCGCGCAGCAAGATCGTGGGGATCGGCAAGAACTACGCCGACCACGTGGCCGAGATGGGCGGCGGAGACGCCCCCACCGAGCCCGCGATGTTCCTCAAGCCCAACACCTCGGTGGTCGGTCCCGACGACCCCGTGGTCCTGCCGTGGCAGAGCACCGACGTGCACTACGAGGGCGAGCTCGCCGTCGTCATCGGCCGGCTGTGCAAGGACGTCCCGCACGAGCGCGTCCCCGAGGTCGTCTTCGGCTACACCATCGCCAACGACGTCACCGCCCGTGACCTGCAGCGCAGCGACCTGCAGTGGGCGCGCGCCAAGGGCTTCGACACGTTCTGCCCGCTCGGGCCGTGGCTGGTCACCGCCGACGAGCTGGCCGTGGACGACCTGGCCATCAGCACCCGCCTCGACGGGCGCACCGTGCAGGAGGGCCGCACCTCGCAGCTGATCCACGACGTCGTCACCCTGGTCAGCGCCGTCAGCGAGGCGTTCACGCTGCTGCCCGGTGACGTCATCCTCACCGGCACCCCGGCCGGCGTCGGCCCGATGACCGACGGCCAGGTGGTCGAGGTCGAGGTCGAGGGCATCGGCGTGCTGCGCAACCCCGTCCGCGACTCCGGCTCGGGAGGGCCCGCATGAGCACCCACGACATCCCCGCCGACCAGCTGCGCGCCGGCGACGTCCGCGTCCGGTTCTGCCCCAGCCCCACCGGCAGCCCGCACGTCGGCCTGGTCCGCACGGCGCTGTTCAACTGGGCCTACGCCCGGCACACGGGTGGCACGTTCGTGTTCCGGATCGAGGACACCGACGCCGCCCGCGACTCCGTCGACTCCTACGACGCGCTGCTGGACTCGCTGCGCTGGCTCGGCCTGGACTGGGACGAGGGCCCGGAGGTGGGCGGCCCGCACGAGCCCTACCGGCAGTCGCAGCGCCGCGCCCACTACGACGACGCCATCGCCCGCCTGGTCGAGGCGGGCCACCTGTACGAGTCGTACTCCACGCCGGCCGAGGTCGAGCAGCGCCACCGCGACCACGGCCGCGACCCCAAGCTCGGCTACGACAACCACGACCGGTTCCTGACCGACGACGCCCGGGCGGCGTTCGCGGCCGAGGGCCGGACCCCGGTGCTGCGGTTCCGGATGCCGGACGCCGACATCGTGGTCGACGACCTGGTCCGCGGGGACATCACGTTCGCCCAGGGCACGGTCCCCGACTTCGCGGTCGTGCGCGCCAACGGCGACCCGCTGTACACGCTGGTCAACCCGGTCGACGACGCGCTCATGGGCATCACCCACGTGCTGCGCGGCGAGGACCTGCTCAGCTCCACCCCGCGGCAGGTCGCGCTGTACGACGCGCTGCACCGGGTCGGCATCGGCACCGGCCCGCCGCGCTTCGGCCACCTGCCCTACGTCATGGGCGAGGGCAACAAGAAGCTGTCCAAGCGGGACCCCGAGTCCAACCTGCTGCTGCACCGCGAGCGGGGTTTCCTGCCCGAGGGGCTGCTCAACTACCTGGCCCTGCTCGGCTGGGGCATCGCCGAGGACCGTGACGTCTTCACCCTGGCCGAGATGGTGCAGGCCTTCGACGTGGCCGACGTCAACGCCAACCCGGCCCGCTTCGACGTGGCCAAGGCCGAGGCGATCAACGCCCAGCACATGCGGGCGCTGCCGACCGAGGAGCTCGCCCGCCGGCTGGTGCCGTACCTGTCCGGGTGCGTGTCCGACCCGCCGACCCCGCGGCAGCAGGAGCTGCTGGACGCGGCGACCCCGCTGGTGCAGGAGCGGATGACGCTGCTGGGCCAGGCGCCGGACATGATGGGCTTCCTGTTCGTGGCCGACGCCGACCTGCCCCACGACCCGGACAGCGTGGCGGCGCTGCGCGAGGAGGCCCCGCAGGTCCTCGACGCCACCGTCCAGGCGCTGCAGGCCCTGCCCACCTGGGACACCGCGGCCATCGAGGCGGCGCTGCGCGCGGCGCTGGTGGACGGCCTGGGCGTCAAGCCCAAGTTCGCGTTCGCGCCCGTGCGCGTGGCCATCACCGGACGACGCGTGTTGCCGCCGCTGTTCGAGTCGATGGAGCTGCTCGGTCGGGAGTCCAGCCTGGCCCGGCTGCAGCGGCTCCAGGCGGCCCTCCCGGGCTGAGGCCCGGGTCCTCAGGGCAGCGGCGCCGGGTCCTGTCAGGGCAGGGGCGCCACCCACGCCTGGACGGGCAGCGGCCGCGTGCCCAGCGGCCTCTCCTCGAGCAGGCGCTCGGGCTCGGTCGTGTCCAGGTCGACCACCAGGGGGACCGTCCGGCCGGTCGCGTCGGCCACCAGCTGTGCGCTGGCCTGGTCGCCGACCATGACCACCGGGTCGTAGCCGTTCGCCCGGGCCGCGTCCGCCGCGCTCGCCAGGACGTCGGCCAGGGTCCGACCGGTGTCGGTGGCGACCGGCTCGATGCCGACCAGCGGCACGCCGCAGCGCGCCCGCACCACGGGCGCCCACTCCACACGCGCGCGGAAGCCCACGCTGAGCAGGGCCGGCTGCGGGCCGGCCTCGGCCAGGGCGTCGCACACGCTCTCGGTGGCCTCGACCTGGCCGACCTCGGTCCGGGTGGTGAGCATCGGGAGGGTGGCGGCGGCCGTGGGCACGAGCACCGTGACGGCCAGCGCCGCGGCCACGACCGGGCGCCACACCGCCCCGCGCAGCCGTCCGTCAGGGCCCGGGCGCACCCGGGCGATCCGGACCAGCACGGCCGTGGCGGCCAGCACCAGGAACGGGTACGTGACCGTGACGTAGCGGCGGTCGGCCCAGGGGTGGTCCGGGGTGATGGCGGGGCGGTGCAGGGCGACCACCGTCACCGCGATGGCGATCGCGGCGGGCAGCAGCCAGCCCGGCAGCGGGCCCGGGCGGAGCACGGCCCTGGCCCCCACGTACGTGAGGCCGACCGCACCGACGAACGCGAGCACCACCGTCACCGGACCGAGCCACCAGACCAGCCACTGCACGGACATCTCGGCGTAGGTGCGCAGCCCGTCGACCTCGAGCCCCTGCTGGGACTGCAGGGCGCCGACGAAGTCGTCCATGCCCGGCAGGTACGGGTCCAGGCGCCGGTCGACCAGCCACAGCGGACGGCTGGCCAGGACCAGGCCCACCACGGCCACGAGCGCCGCGGCGGCCCCGGGCAGCACACTCGCCAACCGGGTCGCAGCCGGCGGGGCGCCGTCGTGCCAGCGCCGCTGGAGGTGCCGGCCCAGCAGCAGGCCGGCCCCCGACAGCACGGCCAGCAGGGCACCGGCCACCACCAGCGGGACCAGCGAGCTGGCCACGGAGGCGATGTACGGCGAGGACCACCAGGTCGTGGCCAGAGACGCGGGGACACCGGTCAGCAGCGCGCCGACCAGCAGGGGTCCGCCGGCCGGGTGGCGGCGACCGACGAGCACCGCCGCCAGGGGGACCAGCAGGACCAGCTCGCGCACGGCGTCGATCCGGACGAACAGGTTCGCCCCGAGCAGCGCCCCGGCCACCAGCGCGGTCAGCCGCGGCCGCCGGTCGGTGGTGGTGGCCAGGACCAGCAGGGCGGCGCCCGTGCCCACGTACAGCAGCGAGAACGGCTCGGAGAACGTCTGCCGGGCGACCAGCAGCACGGGCTGGCTGACGGCGAGCACCACGAGCGCCAGCACGGCCGCCGCGCGGCCCAGCAGGTGGGCCGCGAGCCCGGCGAAGGCGGCCAGCGCCAGCGCGGCCACGACGGCCGGCAGGACCATGAGCCCGCTCCAGCCGCCGACCCACCAGCCCAGCCCGAGCAGGGCCGGCACCCCGACGAGGAACTGGGGCACGACCGTCAGCGTCGTCTCGCCCCCGGCGCCCGTGCTGGGGACGGCGTACTGGGCTGCGGCGCTGACCCTCACCCAGGGGTCGGACGCGGCCAGGCCGAAGACCTCCAGGCCCGGGTCGAGCGGCACACCGCCGTAGCGGGCCAGGGCGAGGGCGTAGGTGGCGTAGGCACCGGGGTCACGACGGACGACCACGTGCTCGCCGTGGGTGAGCGCGGCCCATACCCCGAAGGCCCCGCACAGGACGAGCAGCAGCACGGCGGTGCGCCAGGGGAGCCGCGGCAGCGGCACGCGCGGAACGACGGCGACGGCCAGGGCGAGGCCGGCGACCAGGCCGGCGGCGCCCGTCCACGGGGTCCAGGCGCCCAGGTGCTGCGTGAGGCCGGCCAGCGCCATCACCGGCAGGGCCAGCAGCGCCGCGCCCAGGGGCAGGGCCAGGACTGCGGTCGTGCCGGTCGGCGCGGTCACGTCGCCCTCGTCCGGCCGGACCGGCGGACGAGGGGCCTGGTGGCCGGTGGACGCGGGTGCACCGGGCGTGGGCGTGTCCAGCGGGTCCCCCAGGTCAGGTCGGTGGCGTCTGCGGCACAGGCGCGTCCGCAGCAGAAACGTAGGCGCTGCGGCGCCGCGCGGGGCTCCGACGCGGCGCGGTTTGGAACGCCCTGCCGGATCGGCTACCCTCGCACGGTCGCGACAACGCCTCGGCGGGGTCCGATCCCATGGGGTATGGGGTAATTGGCAGCCCAACTGATTCTGGTTCAGTTAGTCTAGGTTCGAGTCCTGGTACCCCAGCAGGTGAGTTCCGCCTCAGATCCTGGGGTAGTCTTCACCGGCCCGCAAGGGCACACACCTGGCCCCGTCGTCTAGCGGCCTAGGACGCCGCCCTCTCAAGGCGGTAGCGCCGGTTCGAATCCGGTCGGGGCTACATCACGAAGGCCCGCTCCAGCAGGAGCGGGCCTTCGTCGTACCCGGGGGCGGTCAGCCGGTCAGCCGGTCAGCCCGGTCAGCCGGGGCCAGCCCGATCAGCCCGGGTCGGCCGGTCAGCCCGCCGGGCGGGTGGGCACCCGCAGGTCCGGCCGGACGGTCCTGGCGGTCCGGTAGGCCGGGGGCGCCGGCGGCAGCGGCCCCACGGTCGGCGTCGCCGCGACCACCGACACCACGTCGCCACCGGCCCGCCGCAGCGCCTCGGTCAGCCGGTTGGCGGCCGCCATCACCGCCGGGGCGTGCAGCCGACCGGGCTGCCGGGAGAACCGCTCGATCGGCCCGGACACCGAGATCGCCGCGACGACCCGCCCTTGCCCGTCGCGCACCGGGGCCGACACCGAGGCGACCCCCGGCTCGCGCTCCCCGACGGACTGGGCCCAGCCGCGTCGACGCACCTGCGACAGCGACGTCGCGGTGAAGCGGGCCCCGATCAGCCCCTTGTGCAGGCGGTCGGGCTCCTCCCAGGCCAGCAGCACCTGGGCGGCCGAGCCGGCCAGCATGGTCAGCGTCGCGCCGACGGGCACGCTGTCGCGCAGCCCGCTGGGCCGTTCCACCGCGGCGACGCAGACCCGGTGCTCGCCCTGCCGGCGGTACACCTGCGCGCTCTCGCCGGTGTGGTCGCGCAGGGCGAGCAGGACGGGGGTGGCGGCCGCGAACAGCTTGTCCTCGCCGGCCGAGGCGGCCAGCTCGGCGATGCGGGGCCCCAGCACGAACCGGCCGCTGACGTCGCGCGCCACCAGCCGGTGGTGCTCGAGGGCCACGGCCAGCCGGTGGGCGGTCGGTCGGGCCAGCCCGGTCGCCTCGACCAGCTGGGCCAGGGTCACGGGGCCGCCCTCGAGGGCGCCCAGCACGATGGCGGCCTTGTCCAGGACGCCGACTCCGCTACTCTTGTCCACGAGTCGATATTGCCGTCTCGACATGTGGATGGCAAGCGTCGCGGCGGAGAAGTCGCGGCGGAACGCACCACGAGGGCGGCCCGAGGCCGCGGGAGGTCACCGAGGATGAGCAGGACGCTCGCCGAGAAGCTGTGGGACGCGCACGTCGTGCGCAAGGGGGAGGGCGACGAGCCCGACCTGCTCTACATCGACCTGCACCTGATCCACGAGGTGACCAGCCCGCAGGCCTTCGACGGGCTGCGCCTGGCCGGTCGCGGGGTGCGCCGGCCCGACCTGACGATCGCCACCGAGGACCACAACGTCCCCACCACGCCCGGTGTGGGCCGCAACATCCCGATCGACGACCCGGTCAGCCGGACCCAGGTCGACGCGCTGCGCACCAACTGCGAGGAGTTCGGCGTCCGGCTGCACCCGCTCGGTGATGTCGAGCAGGGGATCGTGCACGTCGTCGGTCCCCAGCTGGGTCTGACCATGCCGGGGGTGACCGTCGTCTGCGGCGACAGCCACACCTCGACCCACGGCGCCTTCGGCGCGCTGGCGTTCGGCATCGGCACCAGCGAGGTCGAGCACGTCCTCGCGACGCAGACGCTGCCGCTGCGCCCGTTCCGGACCATGGCCATCACCATCGACGGCGAGCTGCCCGAGGGGTCGACGTCCAAGGACATCATCCTGGCCGTCATCGCGAAGATCGGGACCGGCGGCGGGCAGGGCTACGTCCTGGAGTACCGCGGCGAGGCCATCCGGCAGCTGTCGATGGAGTCCCGGATGACCATCTGCAACATGTCCATCGAGGCCGGCGCCCGCGCCGGGATGATCGCCCCCGACGACACCACGTTCGCGTACCTGCAGGGTCGTCCCCACGCGCCGCAGGGCGCCGACTGGGACGCCGCGGTCCAGTACTGGCGCACCCTGCGCACCGACGACGACGCGACCTTCGACGCGGAGGTCGTCCTGGACGCCGCCGACATCGAGCCGTTCGTCACCTGGGGCACCAACCCGGGCCAGGGCCTGCCGCTGTCGGCGTCGGTGCCCGACCCGCAGGACATCACCGACGCCGGGGTGCGCGCGAGCGCCGAGAAGGCCCTGGCCTATATGGACCTGACACCCGGGACGCCGCTGCGCGACATCCCGGTCGACACCGTGTTCATCGGCTCCTGCACCAACGGCCGGATCGAGGACCTGCGGGCTGCCGCGGCGGTGGTCCAGGGCCGGACCAAGCACCCCGACGTCCGCGTCATGGTCGTGCCGGGCTCGGCGCGGGTGCGCCTGGACGCCGAGGCCGAGGGCCTGGACGTCGTGTTCAAGGACTTCGGCGCGGAGTGGCGCAACGCGGGCTGCTCGATGTGCCTCGGCATGAACCCGGACCAGCTCGCCCCCGGTGAGCGCAGCGCGTCGACCTCCAACCGCAACTTCGAAGGGCGACAGGGCAAGGGTGGTCGTACCCACCTGGTCAGCCCGCTCGTCGCCGCCGCCACCGCGGTGCGCGGCACGCTGTCCAGCCCCGCCGACCTCGAGCCCGTCCAGGCCTGACAGGAGACCGACCGTGGAACCGTTCACCACCCACACCGGCGTCGGCGTCCCGCTGCGCGCGAGCAACGTCGACACCGACCAGATCATCCCCGCCGTCTACCTCAAGCGGGTGTCGCGGACCGGCTTCGAGGACGGGCTGTTCTCGGCCTGGCGCAACGACCCGTCGTTCGTGCTCAACCAGGAGCCGTACCGGGCCGGCAGCGTGCTGGTCGCGGGCCCCGACTTCGGCACCGGGTCCTCCCGCGAGCACGCGGTGTGGGCGCTCAAGGACTACGGCTTCCGGGTCGTCCTGTCCTCGCGCTTCGCCGACATCTTCCGCGGCAACTCCGGCAAGCAGGGGCTGCTGGCGGGGCAGGTGGCGCAGGACGACGTCGAGATGCTGTGGAAGATGCTGGAGACCGAGCCCGGCACGCAGGTGACCGTCGACCTGCAGGCGCGCCAGGGACGCTGCCAGGAGTTCGTGTTCCCGGTCGGGGTCGACGACTACACGCGCTACCGCCTGCTCGAGGGGCTGGACGACATCGGGATCACGCTGCAGCACGCGACGGCGATCGACGAGTTCGAGGCCGCGCGCGAGGCCTGGCGCCCCACCACCCTGCCCGTTCGCGGCTGAGGCGTCCCGGCCAGCCGCGTGGACCGGGCGGCCGGTGGGTCGTAGCGTGGGCGGGCCAGGTCCGCCGACGTCGCCAGGAGGCACCGTGAACAGGTCCGATCTCATCGACGCGATCGCCGAGCGCATCGGCGACCGCAAGAAGGCCAAGCAGGCCGTCGACGCCCTCGTGGAGTCGATCACGGACGCCGTGGCCCGTGGTGAGAAGGTGGCCGTCAGCGGCCTGGGGACCTTCGAGCGCGCGTACCGCGCCGCCAGCAGCGACGAGAAGGCGCACGTGGCCGGGGTCACGGTCCCCAAGTTCGAGCCGGCCAAGGGCTTCCGCGTGCTGGTCGACGAGGCGAAGGGCCTGGGCGAGCAGGCCATCGCGGTCGCCGCCGCCGCCGTCGCGGAGGGCGCCAAGGCGGCCAAGGTGCGCAAGGTCGCCACCAAGGCCCAGGTCAAGGCCGAGAAGAAGTACGGCAAGAAGGCCCGTCCGACGACCCCGCCCGCAGCTCCCGAGGTCGTCCCGGCCGCCACGGCTCCCGTCGTCAGCGAGCCGGCCACGAAGAAGACCAGCGCCGCGAAGAAGACCAGCGCGAAGAAGACCAGCGCCGCGAAGAAGACCAGCGCGAAGAAGACCAGCGCGAAGAAGACCAGCGCGAAGAAGACCAGCGCGAAGAAGACCAGCGCGGCGAAGAAGTCCAGCGGCGCGAGGCCCGCCACGACCAGCGTGGCGACGACCAGCGCTGCGAAGCCCGCCAAGAAGTCTGCGGCGAAGAAGTCCAGCGCGGCGAAGAAGTCCAGCGCGGCGAAGACGAGCAGCCCGGCGAAGAAGTCGAGCGCCGCGAAGAAGGCCAGCGCCGCGGGCACCAGCGCCGCGAAGAAGACCAGCGCCGCGGGCACCAGCGCCGCGAAGAAGACCACCCCCGCGAAGAAGGCCAGCGCGGCGAAGAAGACGACCGCGACGAAGACGGCCAGCGCGACGCGACGGACCGAGAGCGACACCGCCGGCCGGACGGGACCTGCCACGGCGCCCCCTGCGCCCGCGGCCTCCGGTTCGGGCCCGGCCACCTCCTCGGGCAGCGGGTCGAGCACCGGCACGGCTGTCGCCCCGGCCGACGCCGGTTCCTCGGCGTCGACGCCCGGCTCCGCGCCGTCTGCTCAGTCGTCAGCTCGCACCACCACCCCCCGCAAGACGACCTCTGGCACCACGGCGGCGCGGAAGACGACCGCGGGTTCGACGGCGGCGCGGAAGACGGCGGCGGGTTCGACGGCGGCGCGGAAGACGACCGCGGGTGCGACGGCGGCGCGGAAGACGACCGCGGGTGCGACGGCGGCGCGCAAGGCGACCGCGGGCCCGACCACCGCGCGGAAGACGACCGCGGGCACGACGGCCGCGCGGAAGACGACCGCGGGCAGCACGACCGCGGGCACGACGGCCGCGCGCAAGACGACCGCGGGCAGCACGACGGCGCGCAAGACGACCGCCAGCACCACCCCGGCCGGCTCCAGCCGCACGCCGGCCCGCCGCCCGGCCGTCCGGTCGACCACGTCCGGCGCCACGTCCGCTCCTGCGTCCGGTCCCACCGCGGGGCCGACGACCGGGTCGTCCGCGACCACGGCTCCGACGGCCCCGGCGGCGCCGTCCGCGCCCGCGGGCACGCCCGACCAGGCGTCGGCACCCGTGTCGCCGTCCTGACCTGCAGGTCCGCGACGGGCCGCCCCGGGGTGACAGGAGTCGCCCCGGGATGGGCCACCATGGTGGGGTGACCGACACCCTCATCGTCCACGGTGGCTCCCCGTTGCACGGCCGCATCCGGCTGCGGGGCGCCAAGAACTTCGTGTCCAAGGCCATGGTGGCCTCGCTGCTCGGCGAGACCCCCAGCCGGCTGCGCAACGTCCCGCAGATCCGGGACGTGGGCGTCGTCACCGGCCTGCTCGAGCTGCACGGGGTCAGCGTCACGACCGTCGGCGACGACACCCTGCTGCTCGACCCGACCGAGGTGGAGACCGCGCACAGCGCGGACATCGACGCCCACGCCGGGACCAGCCGGATCCCGATCCTGCTGTGCGGGCCGCTGCTGCACCGCCTCGGCGAGGCGTTCATCCCCGACCTGGGTGGCTGCAAGATCGGCGACCGCCCCATCAACTACCACCTGGAGAGCCTGCGGCGCTTCGGGGCCGTGGTGGACAAGCTCCCCAGCGGCATCCGGATCACCGCCCCCAAGGGCCTCAAGGGCACCAAGATCGAGCTGGAGTTCCCCAGCGTCGGGGCCACCGAGCAGGTCCTGCTCACCGCGGTCCGCGCGGAGGGGGTCACCGAGCTCAAGAACGCCGCCATCGAGCCCGAGATCGCCGACCTCATCGCGGTGCTGCAGAAGATGGGCGCCATCATCAGCGTCGACACCGACCGCGTCATCCGCATCGAGGGCGTGGACCGGCTCGAGGGGTACGACCACTACGCCCTGACCGACCGCATCGAGGCCGCGTCGTGGGCCTGCGCGGCCCTGGCCACCCGTGGTGACGTCTTCCTCGAGGGCGCCACGCAGCCGGAGATGATGACGTTCCTCAACGTGTTCCGGAAGGTCGGCGGCCAGTTCGACGTCCGCGACGACGGCGTCCGGTTCTGGCACCCGGGCGGCGACCTGCGCTCGATCGTGCTGGAGACCGACGTCCACCCGGGCTTCATGACCGACTGGCAGCAGCCGCTCGTGGTCGCCCTCACCCAGGCCAGCGGCATCAGCATCGTCCACGAGACCGTCTACGAGAACCGCTTCGGCTTCACCGAGGCGCTGCGCGAGATGGGCGCGACCATCCAGGTCTACCGGGAGTGCCTCGGCGGTGCCTCCTGCCGGTTCGGGCAGCGCAACTTCCAGCACTCCGCGGTCGTGTCGGGACCGTCGAAGCTGCACAGCGCCGAGATCACCGTCCCCGACCTGCGCGGCGGCTTCAGCCACCTGATCGCCGCCCTCGCGGCCGAGGGGACCTCCAAGGTCCACGGCATCGGCCTGATCGACCGGGGCTACGAGCGCTTCGGCGAGAAGCTGGCCGCCCTCGGCGCCATGGTCGAGCGGGGCTGAGCCGCCAGCACCTGCGCGGTGCGCGGTCCCACCCCCAGGGTGACCGCCTCGCGCAGGTGCTCGTCGGTGTCGACGTCGCGGCGCACCCCGGCCGGGGCCCGGTCCAGCACCGAGGCCAGCCGCGCGTGCGCCTGCGCCGAGCCCGGCCCGAACCGGGGCCGCAGCGCCGCGGGCCGGGCCGCGGCCAGCAGCACCGTGCCGTGACCGTCGGCGTCGGGCACGGTGACCATGGCGGCCGCGTCGCCGCCCGGCCCGGGCTGCTCCAACCGCCCCAGGCAGTCGTCGAGCACCCGTCGCAGGTCCGTCGGACGCAGCGACGGCAGGTCCGCCAGCAGCAGCGCGCACGGCCGGTCGCGGTGGCACGCCGCCGCCCCCGCCAGCAGCGCCCCGTCCAGGCCGGCGCCGGGGTCGGCCACCACGGTCGCCCCCAGCGCCTCGTGCTCCTGCGCGGTGGTGGCGTCCGCCGTGACCACGACCACCTGGGCGACGGCCGGGCACGCCAGCGCCGCCGCCACCGCGTCCAGCGCCACGGACCGGGCCAGCGCCGCGCGGCGCGGGTCCCGCAGCCGCGACTTCGCCCGGTCGCCGCCCTTGACCGGCATCACGACGGACCACACGGCGCCGACCGGTCCGGGGCCGGCGACGGTGGAGGAGACGGCCGTCCGGGTGACGTCGTCGGGGGCCGCCCCCGTCGCGCTCCCGCCGCCCGTCGTCACCGCGGCATCGTGCCACCGCCACGAGTCCTGCCGCCGTTAGGGTTCACGACGGCGGTGTCCCCGACGCCGCTGCCGTGACCGAGACGCAGCGGGCGGCACCGCGACCGATGGAGGTGCCCGTGGTCGATCGTCCCGAGACCGCCCGTCGGCTGGGGTGGGGCTACCGGCTGACCCTGCTGGTCTGCCTGCCCCTGCTGCGCCTGGTGACGCGCCGCGACTGGCGCGGCGCCGAGAACCTGCCCGCGACGGGCGGGGTGGTGGCCGTCACGGTGCACGCGTCCAACCTGGACCCGCTGACCTTCGGGCACTACATCCACGGCAACGGCCGCGTCATGCGGTTCCTGGCCAAGGCCAGCCTGTTCCGGGTGCCGGGCCTGGGCGCCCTGCTGCGCAGCGCCCAGCAGATCCCCGTGCACCGCAACACCGGGGACGCCGCGGACGCCTACCGCTCGGCCGTGGCCGCGGTGGAGGCCGGGCAGCTGGTCGCCGTGTTCCCCGAGGGGACGCTCACCCGCGACCCGGACATGTGGCCCATGCGCGGCAAGACGGGAGCGGCCCGGATCGCGCTGGCCACGGGGGCGCCCGTCGTCCCGATCGGGCAGTGGGGCGCCCACCGCGTGCTGCCCCGCTACAGCAAGCGGATCCACCCGTTCCCCCGCAAGACCGTGCACGTGTGGGCGGGGCCGCCGGTGGACCTGGACGACCTGCGAGGGCGCGAGGTCGACGCCGAGGTGCTGCGTGAGGCCACCGACCGGATCATGGCCGCCCTCGTCGCCATCGTGGCCGAGCAGCGCGGCGAGGCCCCGCCGGCCACCCTGTTCGACCCGCGCGCCGCCGGGCTGCCCGAGACCGGCCGGTACGCGCCCGGGCACGACGACGACCGGCCCGTCGCGTGAGCGCCCCGGTCCGGGTGACCGTGCTGGGCAGCGGGTCCTGGGGGACGACCTTCGCCGCCGTCACCGCCGACGCGGGCTGCGAGGCCACCGTGTGGGGCCGGGACCCCGGCGTCGTCGCCGAGATCACCGAGCACCACCGCAACAGCGCGTACCTGCCCGACGTGGACCTGCCCGAGACCCTGCGCGCCACGACGGACGCCGCCGCGGCCGTCGCGACGGCCGACGTGCTGGTCCTGGCGCTGCCGTCCAAGGTGTTGCGCGGCACGCTGGGCCCGCTGACGGCCTCGCTGCGTCCGGACGCCCTGCTGGTCAGCCTGTCCAAGGGCGTGGAGCTCGGCAGCAACCGGCGCATGAGCGAGGTGGTCGCCGAGGTCGCCGGGGTGGCCGCCGACCGTGTGGCCGTGGTGTCGGGCCCCAACCTGGCCCGCGAGATCGCCCTGCACCAGCCGACCGCGACCGTCGTGGCTGCGACCACCGAGGCGGTCGCCGACCAGGTGGCCGCGGCCTGCTCGACCGACTACTTCCGGCCCTACACCAACACCGACGTGGTCGGGGTCGAGATCGCCGGCGCCATGAAGAACGTCATCGCGCTGGCCGTCGGCATGGCCGTGGGCCTGGGGATGGGGGACAACTCCAAGGCGTCCCTGATCACGCGGGGGCTGGCCGAGACCGCCCGGCTGGGGGCGGCGCTGGGGGCGGACCCGCAGACCTTCGCCGGGCTGGCCGGCATGGGCGACCTGGTGGCGACCTGCACCTCGCCGCTCAGCCGCAACCGCACCTTCGGGGAGCAGCTGGGCCTGGGGCGGACGGTCGAGGAGGCCGTCGCGGTCACGCGGCAGACCGCCGAGGGCGTCGGCTCCTGCCGGTCCCTGCTGGCCCTGGCCCGCTCGCTGGACGTCGAGGTGCCCATCACGGAGGCGGTCACGGCCGTCGTGGCCGGCCGGCTGCGCCCGGCCGAGCTGGGGCGGCTGCTGCTGGCCCGCGCCCGCAAGGCCGAGGGCGCCTGAAGGCTCAGGCCCCCGCCGCGGCGTCCAGGGCCTGCCGCAGGTCGGCCCACAGGTCCTCGGCGTTCTCCACCCCGACCGACAGCCGGACCAGGCCCTCGGGCACGGTCGCCACCTCGCCGGGGTGGCGGCGACGGCGCTCCAGCAGCGACTCCACCCCGCCCAGGCTGGTGGCGTTCGTCCACAGCCGGGTGCCGGCCGCGAGCCGCTCGGCGGTGGCGGCGTCGGGCAGGTCCACCGCCAGCACCGAGCCGTAGCCGCTCATCTGCCGGGACGCCACCTGGTGCCCGGGGTCACCGGGCAGGCCCGGGTAGCGGACCCGGTGCACCAGCGGGTGCTCCAGCAGGCGCCCGGCCAGCAGCCCGGCCGTGGCCTGGGACCGCTCCATGCGCACGTCCAGGGTCCGCAGACCGCGCAGGGCCAGCCACGCCTCGAACGGACCGGGAACCGCCCCGGAGCGGGTGCGATGGGCGTGCAGGGCCGCCGCCAGGTCCGGGTCCGCGGTCACCGTCGCGCCCAGGAGCACGTCGGAGTGACCGGCGATGGCCTTGGTCACCGAGTGCACGACGACGTCGACGCCGAGCGCCAGCGGGTTCTGCAGCAACGGGGTGGCGTAGGTGCCGTCGACGACGCTGCGCGCCCCCGTGGCGCGTGCGGCGGCGGCCACGGCGGCCAGGTCCGTGACCTCCATGGTCGGGTTGACCGGGCTCTCGGCCCAGACGAGGTCGGCACCCGGGACCGACGCCAGCAGGGCCGCCGTGTCCGCGGGGTCCACCGTCACCAGGTCGATGCGGCCCGTGTCGCGCAGGTGCGCCAGCAGCGACAGCGTGCCGGAGTAGCCGTGGACGGGGGCCACGACCCGCGCGGGGCCCGTCGCCCCGGTCAGGGCGCGCTCGGCCAGGACGACCTCGACCGCGGCACCGACCGCCGCCAGCCCGGAGCCGAACACCAGGGCCGTGCCTGCCTCCAGGTCGCCCAGCGCGTCCTCCAGGGCCGCCCAGGTGGCCACGCCGGAGCGGGCGTAGTTGACGACGTCGGGGTCGGCCCCGCCGTCGGCGTCGGTCGCGGCGTGCAGCGTCGTCGACAGCTCGACCGGCGGGTTCAGCGGCCCGCCGGGCGTGCGCGGCGGGCGACCGGTGTGCACCAGGCGGGTCGCGGGGGACAGCGGCGCGTCGGGGGAGGGCTCCACGGCCTCAGGGTAGGTCTCGCGACTAGCCTCGCCGTCCATGAGCCCCGACCCGTCCGCCCGTCCCCGCGTCGCCGTACTGTTCGGCGGTCGTTCCGAGGAGCACGGGATCTCCTGCGTCACCGCCTCCGGCGTGCTGGCCGCCGTCGACCGGGACGCCTACGACGTCGTGGCGGTCGGCATCACCCGGGACGGCGCGTGGCTGCTCGTCGACGACGACCCGGCCGTGTGGGCGCTGCGGGGCCGCGACCTGCCGGAGGTCACGACGGCCCACGCCGTGCAGCCGGGACGCCTCCTGCCGGCCACCGACACCGCCGAGCCCGGCCTGGTGCGCGTGCAGGCCGGCGCCGCGCCGGCGCCGCTGGGGGCGGTGGACGTGGTGCTGCCCCTGCTGCACGGGCCCTACGGCGAGGACGGCACCGTGCAGGGCCTGCTGGAGCTGGCCGGCACCCGCTACGTCGGCTCCGGGGTGCTGGCCTCGGCGGCCTGCATGGACAAGCACACGATGAAGGTGCTGCTGCAGCACGCCGGCTTCGCGGTGGCGGACTGGGAGCTGGTGCAGCCGCGGGAGTGGCGCCACGACCCGGCCGCCGTCGTGGCCCGGGTGCAGCGGCTGGGGGCCCCGGTCTTCGTCAAGCCGTCCCGGGCGGGCTCGAGCTTCGGGATCACGCGGGTGGGCGACCCGAGCGACCAGGCCGCCCTGGTCGCGGCGCTGGAGGAGGCCGCCCGGCACGACCCGCGGGTCCTGGTGGAGACCGCCGTGCGCGGCCGCGAGATCGAGTGCGGCGTACTGGGCGGTGCGGGTGACGAGCCCGCCACGGCGAGCGTGTGCGGCGAGATCGTCGTGCTGACCGACGGCTTCTACGACTTCGACGCCAAGTACCTGGACGGCGACGCGGTCCGCCTGGACACCCCCGCCCGGCTCGACCGGGCGGTGGCCGATCGGCTGCGGGCGGAGTCGGTGCGCGCCTTCGAGGCGCTCGGCTGCGAGGGGCTGGCGCGGGTGGACTGGTTCGTCGACGAGTCGGCCCCCGACGGGCCGCGCGCGGTCGTCAACGAGGTCAACACCATGCCCGGCTTCACGGCCACGTCCATGTACCCCCGGCTGTGGGCGGAGGCGGGGGTCGACTACCCCGAGCTGGTGGACCGGCTGCTGCGCCTGGCCCTGGCCCGCGAGGTCGGTCTGCGCTGACCCGGGCTGCGACCGGGGCCGCGGCCCGGGCTGCGGCCGGGGCTCGTCCGGGCCACGATGCCGGGGGCACCGCGACCGGCGGTGGTCGGCGAGCAGCCAGCACGAGCGAGCAGGAGGAGGCGGCATGAGCGAGCAGCCCGACAACGGGTCCACCGGCGGGTCCGACCCGACGGCACCGGGGCACCACGAGGTCCCCCTGGAGGTGCTGGAGCAGGACGAGACCGTGCCGCCGCGGCCCGAGGAGTCGGCCTCCGACGCCGTCACCGAGCGGCGCAGCGAGCCCGGCGAGGGTCGCTAGGCCTGGGTCAGTCGACGCAGACCGACGTCGGCTCGATCGCCTGCAGGGCCTCGCCCAGGCCCGGCAGGACGCTGACGGGCGCCGGGCCGTAGCGGCCGGGGACCTCGACCTCCACGGCCGGGACGCGGCCGTAGGTGCGCACGATGGACCCCGTCCCGTCACCGGCCAGCACGACCCAGTCCACCTCGCCGCCGTCGTCGGTGGGCACGCCCACGCAGGGCTGGGAGGTGGCGCCCAGCGGCTCCACGCCGCAGCGCAGCAGGATGGCGGGGTCGCCCCAGGCCGCGGTGCCGGCCCCGCCCGTCGTGTCCCGCCGGGGCGCGTCGGCGAGCGTGGCGGGCAGCGCGGCCATGACGGTCGCGCACCCGGGGGAGCCGCCCTCGGGGGCGGCCTGGACCGGGACGGCGGCGCTGCAGGCGGACAGCAGCAGCGAACCGCCCAGCACCGCGCCGACCAGCAGCGAGGCGTGCAGCAGCGTGCCGACCGGCCCCGGCCTGCCGGGGCGCCGACCCGGGGGGAGGGGTCTCAGAAGTGGACGACGGGGCACGTCAAGGTGCGCGTGATCCCGGACAGCTCCTGGATCCGGGCCACCACGAGCCGGCCCAGCTCGTCCAGCGTCGCCGCCTGGACCTTGGCCACGACGTCGTAGGGGCCGGTGACGTTCTCCACCGACACGGTCTCGGTCATGCCGCGGATGGCGTCGGAGACGGCACCCGCCTTGCCGACCTCTGTCTGCACGAGGATGAAGGCCTGAACCACCCGCCGACCGTACCGCGACCGGGCCTGCTGCGCGCAGGCGTCGACGTCGCCATGATGGGCCCCGCCCGCCCGCCCGCCCGTCGCGTCGCCCCGCTGTCCTGCCCGCCCCGCCGTCCCGCCGTCCCGCCTGGAGGAACCCTCGTGCCCGTGTCGCCGCAGGACGAGCCGCAGCCGGCCTCCGACGAGCGCACGGTGGCCGAGGTCGGCGAGGACGCGCTGGTCCGTGCCGTGGTGCGGCGTCTGCGTCGCGCGGCCACCACGACGGGCCCGGCGCGGGTCCTGGTCGGCCCCGGTGACGACGCCGCCGTGCTGGGCCTCGACGGGCCGCTGGTCACCAGCACGGACACGCTCGTGGAGGGGGTGGACTTCCGCACCGACTGGTCGGGCGCGCAGGAGGTGGGGCGAAAGGCCGCGGTGCAGGTGCTGGCCGACGTCGAGGCCATGGGAGCCGTCGGCGTGGGGCTGCTCGTCTCGCTCGTCGTCCCCGGCCGGACGCCGGTGGGCTGGTGCCTCGCGCTCGCCGACGGCCTGGCCGACGAGGCCGAGCGGGCCGGGGTGGCGGTGCTGGGCGGTGACGTCGCCGACGGGGGCGCGCTGGTCGTCACCGGGACGTCGTTCGGCGTCCTGACGGGGACGGCGCCCGCCACCACCCGGGCCGGGGCGCGGCCCGGTGACGTCGTCGCGCTGGGCGGCCCGGTGGGGGCGTCCGCGGCCGGCCTCGCGCTGCTGCAGTCCGGCCGGCGCTCCGGGCAGGGGCTGCCCGCCGACCTGGCGGCCGCCGTCGACCGGGTGCTGGCCGTGCACCGGGCGCCCGCGGTCGACCACACCGCGGGGGTGCGGGCGCGCGAGGCGGGGGCCGGCGCCCTGATCGACGTCAGCGACGGGCTGGTGCGCGACGCGACCCGCCTGGCCCGGGCGTCCGGGGTGGAGCTGCGGCTGGCCTCGGGACCGCTCGCCCCCGACGACGACCTGCTGCGGGTGGCCGCCCTGCTGGAGCGGTCCGCGGCGCAGGCGCTGGAGTGGGTGCTCACCAGCGGCGAGGAGCACGCGATGCTCGGCTGCTTCCCGCCCGGGACGACGCTGCCCACCGGCTTCCGGGTCGTGGGCGAGGTCGCGGCCGGGGGGGACGCGGCGGCCGGGGCGGACGGGGCGGCCGGGGCGGACGGGTCAGACGGTGCGGGCGGAGACGGGCCCGCCCCCGCCGTGGTCACGCTCGACGGCGTGCCGTGGCACGGACCCGGCGGGTGGACGCACTACGGCCGCCGACCCTGATCGGGTGCGGCGGCCGTGAGGTGCAGGCGGTGCGGGTCGCGCAGGCGCGACCGGAGGTCAGCGGGTGACCTTGCCCGCCTTCAGGCACGAGGTGCAGACGTTGACCCGCTTCGGCGACCCGCCCACCATCGCGCGAACCCGCTGGATGTTGGGGTTCCAGCGCCGCTTGGTGCGGCGGTGCGAGTGGGAGATGCTGTTGCCGAAGCCGGGGCCCTTGGCGCAGACGTCGCAGGTGGCAGCCACGGGGTATCTCCTAGGAAGTCGGTGTCTGGGCCCTTTGGTGGGCCCGTTCGGGCGGCGGATCCGGTCCGGACCCGCCAGGTGCGTCCCCGGGACTCCCGGTGAGCAACCACGACAGGGTACCCGATGCGGGCGGTGCGTCCGACGCGCGCCGGGCGGGACGCCGTGGGCCGCCGCGTGTCCGGGGGTGCTCGTATCCTCCCGCCATGACCGGGGAGGCGTCGACGCGCGAGCCGGGCGACGACGCCCCGCTGCCGCTGCCGGCCCTCGACGGGCCTGCGCTGCGGCGCTGGGTGGACCTCGTGGCGCGTCGGCTGGCCGGGGCCCGGGCCGAGCTCGACGCCCTCAACGTCTTCCCCGTGCCGGACGGCGACACGGGGACCAACCTGCACCTGACGGTGCGCGGCGCCCTCGACGAGGGCGGGGACGACCTCGCCCGCGCCCTGCTGGTGCACGCCCGGGGCAGCTCGGGGGTGATCGCCAGCCAGCTGGTCCGGGGCTGGTCCGACGTCCTGACGGTCCGGGGGCGGGACCCGCTGGGCGGGGTGGACGGTGCGGGGTTGGCCAAGGCGCTGCGCCGCGGAGACGACCTGGCCTGGGCCGCGGTGGGCGAGCCCGTCGAGGGCACGGTGCTGAGCGTCTCCCGCGCGGCCGCGGCCGCCGCCGAGCGCGCCGTGGCCGACGGGGCCGCGCTGCCGGACGTGGTCGACGCCGTGGTCGACGCCGCGGAGGCCGCGTTGGACCGCACCCCCGGGCAGCTGCCGGCGCTGGCGGCCGCGGGCGTGGTCGACGCCGGCGGGGCCGGGCTCGTGCTGGCCCTGCGGGCGCTGCGGGACGTGGTCGGGTCCACCGGTGGCGCAGGTGGGCCGGCCCGGGCGCCGTGGGCGGACGTCGAGGGAGGGTCCGAACGCTCCGGGTCCGACCTATCCGGGGCCGACCGCTCCGGCGGCGGTGACCTGGCTTCCCGCGGGGTGGCGGGGACCGACCTGGACCCCGACGGCCCGGGCTACGAGGTGATGTACCTGCTGGCCGTGCCCCCGGCGGCGGTGGCCCCTGCGGTCGCGAAGGGGGCGGAGCCTGCTGAAGGAGCCGCCGGAGCCGCCGGGGTTGCCGGGGCCGGTCCGGGCGAGCGGCTGCGCGAGCGCCTGCAGGGGCTCGGGGACAGCGTCGTCGTGGTGGGCGGGGACGGGCTCTGGCACGCGCACGTGCACACCGACGACCCCGGGGGTGCCGTGGAGGCGGGGCTGGCCCTGGGGACCCCGCGGGCCATCCGCATCACCCACTTCGCGGCGGCGAGGGAGGCCGCCGGCCGGGGCGAGGACCGGCACGTCGACCGGCCCTCCGACCGACCCGCGCAGGCGCAGCCCGACCGCCCCGCCGATCCGGCGACGGCGGCCCTGGCGGTGGTGGCCTGCGCCGGCGGGCACGCCACGGCGGAGGTCTGCCGCCAGGCCGGGGCGAGCGTCGTGCCCAGCGCACCGGGGGAGCGGGCCAGCACCGGGCAGGTGCTCCGGGAGGTGCTCGAGGCGGGCCGCCGCACCCGCCGCGTGCTGGTGCTGCCCAACGACGCCGAGACGGCCGCCGTCGCGCACCAGGCCGCCCTGGCCGCGCAGGAGCAGGGGGTCACCGCCGTGGTCGCCCGGTCCCGCTCGCAGGTGCAGGTGCTGGCCGCGCTCGCCGTGGTCGGGGCCGGTGCGGCCAACGACGCCGCCGCCGTGGTGGCCCTGGAGTCGGTCGAGGCCGCGGTGGCGGGCTGTCGCCACGGGGCGGTCGCGGTCGCCGCCCGCGATTGCTCGACCCTGGTGGGCCCGTGCCGGCGCGGCGACCTGGTCGGGACGGTCGGTCGCGAGGTGGTGGCCGTCGGCCGGGACGAGGTCGAGGTCACCGCGGCGGTCGTCGCGGCGCTCGGTGCGGCCACGGCCGAGCTGGTGAGCGTCCTGCCGGGCCAGGACGCGGCGCCCGGCCTGGTGGATCGTCTGCTCGCGGACCTGCGGGCGCGCTTCCCGGGGCCCCAGGTGGACGTCGTGGCCGGCGGGCAGCCGCGCTACCTGCTGCTGCTGGGCTGCGAGTGAGCCGCGACCGGCCGGCGGCGCCGCGACCGCCCTCGCGGCTGGACACCCCGCTGGAGCGTGAGATCGGCCCCAAGACGGCCGAGCGGCTGGAGAGCCTGGGCCTGCGCACGGTCGCCGACCTGCTCGAGCACTACCCCCGCCGGTGGACCGCCCGTGGCGACATGACGTCCTTCGAGGGCCTGCGCGAGGGCGAGCACGTCACGGTGCAGGCGCAGGTCGTGCAGGCCGGCACCCGGCGGATGCGGCAGCGCAAGGGATTCATCACCGAGGTGGTCGTCACCGACGGCAACGGTCGCCTCGACCTGGTGTTCTTCAACCAGCAGTTCCGCGAGAAGCAGCTCGTCCCGGGCCGGGGCGGGTTCTTCTCCGGCAAGGTGAGCCGGCGCGGCGGGCGGCTGCAGCTGCTGCAGCCCGACATGCAGCTGCACGGCACCCCGACGCACGACGAGCTCGACGACGAGTTCAGCCGGGTCGTGGCCGAGGGGTACGTCGACGAGTGGGCGGGCCGGCTCCAGCCGGTCTACCCCGCCACGGCGCGCGCCCAGACCTGGCACGTCGCCGCCGCCCTGGAGCAGGTGCTGGACACCCTGGCCGAGGACGAGGTGCCCGACCCGGTGCCGGCCGAGGTCAGGCAGCGCCACCACCTGCTGCCCCGGCTGGAGGCGCTGCGCCGGCTGCACCGCCCGGCCGACGAGGCCGAGCGGGACGAGGCGGAGCACTCGCTGCGCTTCGCCGAGGCGTTCGTGCTGCAGTCGGGTCTGGTCCGCACCCGCAGCCGGATCAGGACCGTGCCCGCCACCGCCTACGTCCCCCGGTCGGGCGGGCTGCTCGCGCGCTTCGACGAGCAGCTGCCGTTCACGCTGACCGACGGCCAGCGGCGGGTGGGGGAGCAGCTGCTCACCGACCTGGCCTCGGGCACCCCGATGCAGCGCCTGCTGCAGGGCGAGGTCGGCTCCGGCAAGACCCTGGTCGCGCTGCGGGCCATGCTCGCCGTGGTCGAGGCCGGGGGCCAGGCCGTCCTGCTCGCGCCCACCGAGGTGCTCGCGGCGCAGCACCACCGCTCGCTGCTGGCGGCGCTGGGCCCGCTGGGCCGCGGGGGCACCCTGGACGGCGACCCGGACGGCACCTCGCTCACCCTGCTGACCGGTTCGGTGCCCACGGCCGTGCGGCGCAAGGCCCTGCTGGACATCGTCACGGGCGAGGCCGGCATCGTGGTCGGCACCCACGCGCTGCTGAGCGACACCGTGGAGTTCCACGACCTCGGTCTGGTCGTCGTCGACGAGCAGCACCGCTTCGGCGTGGAGCAGCGCGACGCGCTGCGGGCTCGCGGGGTCGGGGTCCACGTGCTGGTGATGACGGCCACGCCCATCCCGCGGACCGTGGCCATGACCGTGTTCGGGGACCTGGACACGTGCGTCCTGGACGAGCTCCCGGCGGGCCGGCGCCCCATCACGACCCACGTCGTCGCCCTGGCCGAGAAGCCCGCCTGGGCGCAGCGGGTCTGGCACCGGGTGCGCGAGGAGGTCGACGCCGGCCGGCAGGCGTTCGTGGTGTGCGGTCGCATCGGTTCCGACGGCAGCGACGAGGAGGCCGTGCTCGCCGAGATGGAGAACGACCTGGCCGGTGACGACGACCGGCCCCCCGCCGCGGCCGTGCTCGACGTCCTGGACCGGTTGCGGGGCGAGCCCGCGCTGGCGGGCTGCCGGGTGGAGATGCTGCACGGTCGCATGGCCGCGGAGGAGAAGGACGCCGTCATGCGCGAGGTGGTCGCGGGGGACGTCGACGTCCTGGTCGCCACCACCGTCATCGAGGTCGGTGTCGACGTGCCGAACGCGACCGTGATGGTGGTCATGGACGCGGACCGGTTCGGGGTGTCGCAGCTGCACCAGCTCCGGGGCCGGATCGGTCGCGGCGGGCACCCCGGCCTGTGCCTGCTGGTGACGTCGCTGCGCGGGCCGTCGGAGTCCCGGGACCGGCTGGAGGCCGTGGCCGCCACGGTCGACGGGTTCGAGCTGGCGCGCTTCGACCTGCGCTCACGCCGTGAGGGCGACGTGCTCGGCTCGGCGCAGTCCGGGGCGCGCTCGTCGCTGCGGCTGCTGCGGGTCGTCGACGACCTGGAGGTGATCACGGCCGCGCGCTCCGAGGCGGAGGCGCTGCTGGCCGCCGACCCCGACCTGGCCGGGCACCCCGAGCTGGCCGAGGCCGTCGAGGTGGCCCTGGCGGGCGGCCGCGAGGCCTACCTGGCCCGGGGCTGACGGGTGCATGCAGATGACGGGGCCATGCAGATGACGCGATCGCGGACGACGACCGGCAGGAGGCGCCGAGCATGAGGATCGTGGCCGGCAGCGCCCGGGGGCGGCGGCTGGCCGTGCCCGCCGGCACGACGACCCGACCCACCAGCGACCGCACCCGCGAGGCGGTCTTCGGCCGGCTCGACGCCTGGGGGGCGGTGTCCGAGGCGCACGTGCTCGACCTGTACTGCGGCTCGGGCGCGCTGGGGCTCGAGGCGTTGAGCCGGGGCGCCGCGTCGGCGGTGGGCGTCGAGGCCGACCGCGCGGCCGCGCGGGTGGCCGGTGACAACGCCCGCACCCTCGACCTGCCGCTGCAGGTGGTCCACGACCGGGTGCAGCGCTGGCTCGACGCCCGACGCGGCCGGGACGACGGGCTGCCCGGCTTCGACCTCGTCCTGCTCGACCCGCCCTACGACGTCCCCGAGGGCACCCTCGGGGCGGTCCTGGCCGGGGTCGCGGACCGGTGCGCGCCGGACGCCGTCGTCGTGGTCGAGCGGTCCGGCCGGAGCCCCGAGCCGACCTGGCCCGAGCCGCTGAGCCCGCTCGAGCCGCGCACCTACGGCGAGACCCGGGTGTGGTTCGCCGAGCGCGTAGCGTGACGGCGGTGAGCAGCCCCCACGACGCCCGCGACGAACCCCCGACGGCCGCGGCGCCCCCGGCGACGGGTGAGGCGCGGATCGCGGTCTGCCCCGGCAGCTACGACCCCGTGACCCTGGGCCACGTGGACGTCATCGCGCGCAGCGCCTCCCTGTTCGACCAGGTCGTGGCGGCCGTGGTGCACAACCCGGGCAAGGCCGGGCTGTTCGGCACCGACGAGCGGGCCGACCTGCTGCGCGAGGTGCTGGCGGCCGACCCCCGCACCGCCACGGCCCGGGTGGACGTCGTCGCCGGCGGGCTCCTGGTCGACTACTGCCGCCGGATCGGCGCCCGGGCCGTGGTCAAGGGCCTGCGCAGCGGCACCGACCTGGCCTACGAGCGGCCGATGGCCCTGATGAACCGCCACCTGACCGGCCTGGAGACCGTGTTCCTGCCGGGCGAGCCGCGCTTCGAGCACGTCTCGTCCTCGTTGGTCAAGGAGGTGGCCCGCAACGGCGGCGACGTCACGGACCTGGTCCCGGCCGCCGTGCTGGCCCCGATGCTGCAGCGGCTGCGTCCCTGACCTGCTCGGCGGCTCCGGTTTGGGAGGCGCCGCTGCTGGCGGTACCTTTGGCGGCTGGCCCTGCGGTGACCTCGTCCCGGCAGGGCCGAGCGTCGCCACCGGGCGACGCAGCAGCCAGGAACCACCGACCGATGAACGCCACCCCACCCAGGAAGGCCCCGCAGTGACTCCGACGGTGCGGCCGGCGCGGCTCGACCCGCGCAAGCCGCTGGTCCTCGACGCGCACGAGCTCGGCCGACGGCCGGGCACCATGCTCCGGGTCCAGCGCACCGTCCCCGCACCCGCGGACCTGGGTAACGGCGTCATCGCGGTGTCGGCCGAGTCCCCGTTGGAGCTCCAGCTGCGGCTGGAGGCCGTCATGGAGGGCGTCCTGGTCTCGGGCACCGTGGCCGGGACCGCGACCGGGGAGTGCGTGCGCTGCCTGGACCCCGTGACCGAGGACGTGCTCGTCGACGTGCAGGAGCTGTTCCTGCACGAGCGGCCGGCCGAGGGCGAGGACGACGAGGAGCTGCCGCTGCTCGACGGCGACCTGCTGGACCTCGAGCCCGTGGTGCGCGACGCCCTCGTCCCGTCCCTGCCGTTCCAGCCGGTGTGCGACCCCGACTGCCCCGGGCTCTGCTCCCGCTGCGGGGCACGCCTGATGGACGACCCCGACCACGGCCACGAGGAGTCGGACCCGCGCTGGTCCGCCCTGCAGGCCCTCACGCTGACCGACCAGAACGACGGGACGGCGACCCCCGCCGACCCCGACCGCACACAGGAAGAGACGAACTGAGATGGCCGTCCCGAAGCGGAAGATGTCCCGCAGCAACACCCGGTCCCGTCGGGCCAACTGGAAGGCTGCCCCGCTGACCCTGACCACCTGCCCGCAGTGCCGCGCGGTGCGTCGCCCCCACATGGCGTGCCCCACCTGCGGTGCGTACGACCAGCGTCGCTACAACGAGGCGCTGCGCAACGACAACGAGCAGGCCTGAGCCCACGCCGGGCGTGAGTCCGACCCACCCCGAGCGCGCCGCCCTGGCGGAGGCGCTCGGGGTCTCGTTGTCCCCCGAGGGGCTCCGGCACGCCCTGGTGCACCGGTCGTTCGCCTACGAGAACGGGCAGGTGCCGACCAACGAGCGCCTGGAGTTCCTGGGCGACGCCGTGCTCCAGCTGGCCGTCACCGAGGAGCTGTACGCCCGGCACCCCGACGCCGACGAGGGCCTGCTGTCGCGGATGCGGATCGCGGTCGTCAGCAAGCCCGCACTCGCCTCGATCGCCCGCACCCTGGGCGTCGGCGACGCCATGCTGCTGGGCCGGGGCGAGGAGCTGACGGGCGGCCGGGACCGCGACTCCCTGCTGGCCGACACCGTCGAGGCCCTGATCGGGGCCGTGCACATCGAGCGCGGACCCGACGCCGCCCGCGACCTGGTCCTGCGGATCACCGCCGACCTGCTGGCCGCCGCGCCCGGTGAGGGGGTCGACCACGACCACAAGACGGTCCTGCAGGTGCTGGCGGCCGAGCGCGGCCTGACCCCGCCCAGCTACCAGCTGAGCCACTCCGGCCCGCCGCACGACCCCGAGTTCACGGCGGTCGTCGAGCTGGGACCGGGGACGTCGGCGCCGACAGGCCCCGACGGGTCGCCGGAGCAGGCCCCGGTGGTGGGTCGGGGCACCGGTCGCAGCAAGAAGCTCGCCGAGCAGGCCGCGGCCGCCGACCTGGTCCGCGCCCTGCGGTCCGGGAACGCGACCGACCGGGCGCCCGCCGCGACGCCGGAGGCCTAGTGCCGGAGCTGCCCGAGGTGGAGAGCGTCCGCCGCGGCCTGGCCGGGCTGGTCGTGGGCGCCCGGGTCGAGTCGGTGCGGATCGTGCACCCCCGGCTGGTCCGGCGTCAGCCCGAGGGTCCCGCGGCCTTCGCCGGGCTGCTGCGGGGGGCCCGCCTGCTGGCCCCGCGGCGGCGGGGCAAGTTCCTCTGGCTGCCGCTGGAGCGCGACCCGGTGGCGGGTCCTGGCGTCGGGCCCGACGCCCTGGTCGTGCACCTGGGCATGTCCGGGCAGGTCAGGGTGGTCGAGCGGGAGGACCCGGTGCACCCGCACACCCGGGTGGTGGCGCGGCTGGACGACGGCCGCGACCTGCGTTTCGTCGACATGCGGATGTTCGGCCGGCTCGAGGTGGACGAGCTGCTGCCCACCCCGGACGTGCCGGACGACAGCGTGCCCGCCCTCGCGCTGCACATCGGCCGGGACCCGCTGGACCCGCACTTCGACGAGGTGGTGTGGGCCGACCGGCTGCGACGACGCCGGACCGGGCTCAAGCGCGCCCTGCTGGACCAGACGCTGGCCAGCGGCATCGGCAACATCTACGCCGACGAGGCGCTGTGGCGGTCCCGGCTGCACTGGGCCCGACCGACCGAGACGCTGCCCCGGGCCGCGGCGCTGGAGCTGCTCGGTCACGTCCGCGACGTCATGGCCGCGTCGATGGCCTCGGGCGGCACGTCCTTCGACGCCCTGTACGTCGACGTCAACGGCGAGTCGGGCTACTACGACCGCGCCCTGTCCGCCTACGGCCGGGAGGGCCTGCCGTGCCCGCGGTGCGGCACCGCCGTGGTGCGGGAGGCCTGGACCAACCGCTCGTCGTTCCGCTGCCCCGCCTGCCAGCCGCGGCCGCGACGCGCGCGGGTCTGAGCCCGGGAGGGGCCCGGTCGCTACCCTGGCCCGCATGCCGACGCCACCCGTGCGGGTCATGGTCGTCGACGACCACGAGGTGGTCCGTCGCGGGGTCGTCGACGTCTGCGACGCGGACCCGGCGCTGCAGGTCGTGGCCGAGGCGGCCGGGGTGGCCGAGGGCCTGCGCCGGGGGGCGGCCGTGCGACCCGACGTGGCGCTGGTCGACCTGCACCTGCCCGACGGCACGGGCATCGACCTGATGCGGGGCCTGGGCGAGGTGTCCCCGGGCACCCGCTTCGTGGTGCTGACCAGCTTCGACGACGACGCCTACGCCGCGGAGGCGCTCACGGTGGGGGCGGCGGCGTTCGTCCTCAAGACCGTCCGGGGCACCCAGATCGCCGAGACGGTCGTCGCGGTGGCCGCGGGCCGGGTGATGCTCGACGAGCGGGCCCTGCAGCGGCGCCGGGACCGGACCGAGGACCCGCTGTCGGTGCTCACCCCCACGGAGCGGCTGGTCCTGGAGTGCATCGGTGACGGGCTGAGCAACCGGGAGAGCGGCGAGCGGCTGGGCGTCAGCGAGAAGACGGTCAAGAACCACGTCACCGCCGTCATGGCCAAGCTGGGCTTCAAGCGTCGCACCCAGGCGGCCGCCTGGGTCGCCTCGCACGCCCGCCGCTCCTGACCGACCGGCTCAGGCCAGGGGGACCGACCACTCCACCCGCGTCCCGCCGGACGGGCGCGGCAGGACCGTGCAGCCGCCGCCGTGCTGGCGGGCCCGCTCCTGCAGGTTGCCCAGCCCGCTGGTGCGTCGCGGCGACGCGGGCACCCCCACCCCGTCGTCGCTGACCACCAGCCGCAGCCGGCCGTCGCGCACGGCCAGGTCGACCGTGGCGGCGGAGGCCCGGGAGTGGCGGGCGACGTTGGCCAGGGCCTCGCCCAGCGCGGCGACCAGGTCGTGCACGAGCAGGGGGTCCCAGGACGCGGTCTGCTCCGGGTCGGTGCGGTCGTGCAGCACCGGCCGGAAGCCGAGCACGACGGCCGCCTCGGCCACGGTCCGCGCCACCTGCTGGGACGGGGTGGCCGTGGCCACCGGCCGGAGCGGTCGCAGCGTGGCCCGGATGTGCCCGACGGCGGTGTCCAGGCCGTCCAGGGCCGAGTCGACGTGCCCGACCATGCCGTCCCCGCCCGGCAGCACCAGCCGGAGCCGACCCAGCTCGATGCCCACCGCGAAGAGCTGCTGGACGGCCAGGTCGTGCAGGTCGCGGGCGATCCGGGCCCGCTCGTCGAGCAGCACCTTGTCCTCGCCGTGGCGCCGTTCGGCGGCCAGGCGCATCGACAGCGAGGCCTGCGCGGCGAAGCTCTCGGCCCCCGCGATGTCGTCGGGCCCGAACCGGCGGTGCCCGTCCGCCCGGACGAGCACCAGCACCCCGGTCTCGCCCTCGCCGTCGGCCATGGGGCAGGACACGGTGTCGCCCAGCGAGCGCACGGCCGCCAGCCCCATGCCCACCAGCCGGTGCGAGCCGACACCCCCGGCGACGACCTCGACCACCAGCCCGCCGTCGCGGCCGGGCAGGGCCAGCACGGCGGCGTCGGCCTCGGCCACGTCCCGGGCGTTCTGGACCACCACCGCCAGGGCGTCCTCCTCGTCCAGGCCCCCCAGCAGCGCCGCGGTCACCGCGCCCGACGCCGCGGCCCACTGCTCACGGTTGCGGGCGCTCCGGTAGAGCCGGGCGTTGTCCACCGCGACCGACGCGGCCGCCGCCAGCGCCTCCACCGTCGTCCGGTCCTCGTCGTCGAAGCCGCCCGCCTTGTCGGTCAGGTACAGGTTGCCGAAGGTGGTCCCACGCACCCGCAGCGGCACCCCCAGGAACGAGCCCATCGGCGGGTGACCGGGCGGGAAGCCGACCGAGACGGGGTGGGACTTGATGTCCTCGGCCACCACGGTGGTGCGCTCGCGGGTGATCAGGCCGAGCACGCCGTGGCCCCGGGGCAGCTCACCCATGGCGGCCACCTGCGCCGGGGTGAGGCCGACGTGACGGAACTCCTCGTGCAGCCCGTCCGGGCCCAGCACGCCGATGGCCGCGTAGCGGGCGCCCGTGGCCTCGCGTGCGGCCTCGATCAGCCGGTCGAGCACGACCGGCAGGTCGAGACCCTCCGCGATCTGCGCGACCACGCGCACCAGCTCGTCCTGCACCACGCGCTGAGCCTAGGCGGCCGGCCCCGGAGCCACCCGGGACCAACGTCACCGCGTCCGGCGGAGCACGGGGCCCCGACCACTAACCTCTCTCCGGTGTACCTGTCGTCGCTGACCCTCCGCGGGTTCAAGTCGTTCGCCTCGGCGACGACGCTGCGGCTGGAACCGGGCATCACCTGCGTGGTCGGGCCCAACGGCTCGGGCAAGTCCAACGTGGTCGACGCCATCGCCTGGGTGCTGGGCGAGCAGGGCGCGCGCACGCTGCGCGGCGGCAGCATGGCCGACGTCATCTTCGCCGGCACCGCGACCCGGGCCCCGCTGGGACGGGCCGAGGTGGTGCTGACCTTCGACAACTCCGACGGTGCGATCGGCGAGGGCACGGCCGAGGTGTCGGTGACCCGGACCATGTTCCGGGCCGGCGGCAGCGAGTACGCCATCAACGGCCGCTCCTGCCGGCTGCTGGATGTGCAGGAGATGCTCGGCGACGCCGGCATCGGCCGGGAGCTGCACGTGGTGGTGGGCCAGGGCCGGGTCGACGCGGTCCTGCAGGCCACGCCGGAGGAGCGCCGCGCGTTCGTCGAGGAGGCCGCCGGGGTCCTCAAGCACCGCAAGCGCAAGGAGAAGGCGCTGCGCAAGCTGGCGGCGATGGACGGCAACCTGGTCCGCCTCGCCGACCTCACCACGGAGATCTCCCGGCAGCTGAAGCCGCTGGGCCGCCAGGCCGACACGGCCCGGCGCGCCCGCCGCATCGCCGCCGACGCCCGGGACGCCCGGCTGCGCCTGCTGGCCGACGACGTCGCCGCCGCGCGCGGCGCGCTGGGGGGGCACGACGGTCCCGGACCCGCCGCCCAGCGGCTGGCCGACGTGGCCTCCCGGCTGGCCGAGGCCGAGCAGGCCGCCGCCCGGGCCGCGGCGGAGGAGTCGCGGGTGCGGCCCCGGGCGCACGCCTGGGCCGACCAGCTGGGCCGGGCGCGGACCGTGTCCGACCGGCTGCGGGCCACGGCGCGGGTGGCCGACGAGCGCGCCCGGCTGCTGGCCGAGCCCGGCCCGGCCGGTGGGGCCGACCTCGACGAGCTGGCGGCGGCGGCCGAGCGGGCCGCGACCGACGCGGCCGGGCTGGCCGCCCAGGTCGAGGGTGCGCACGCCGAGCTGGAGGCGACCGGGGAACGGCGCGCGCAGGCCGAGCAGGTGCACGAGCAGGCCGAGAAGGCCGCCCGGGAGCACGCGGTCGAACGCTCCCGCCGCTCGGAGGCCATCGCGCGGCTGCGAGGCACCGTGTCCACGCTGCGGGGGCGCTGCGAGTCCGCCGACGCCGAGGCCGAGCGCGTGGCCCGCACCCTGGCCGAGGCGGAGCAGCGGCGGGCGGACGCCGCGGCGCGCTTCGAGGAGCTCCGCCGGGAGGGGGCCGGGACGGAGGCCGGGGCCGGGACGGACGCCGGGGCCGGGACGGACGACGCACCGGGCCCGGTCGCGGGCGGGCCGGGTGCCGACGAGCAGGACCCGGTCGCGCGGGCGGTCGCCGCCCACGAGCGCGCCGTGGCCGAGCACTCGGTGGCGGCCGACGCCCTGCGCGAGGCCGAGTCCGGTGAGCGGGTCGCCGACCGCGAACGGGCGGCGCTGCTGGCCCGGCGGGACGCCCTGGCCTCCACCACCGTGCCGGTGGACGCCACCGCCGGTGTGCTGGAGCGCGGCGAGGGCGTGGTCGGCCTGCTGTCCTCGCTGCTGCGGGTGCAGCCGGGGCACGAGCACGCCGTGGCCGCGGCCCTGGGACCCGACGCCGACGCCGTGGCGATGGCCTCGCTGGCCGACGCGACCGCGGCCGTCGAGCGGCTGCACGACGTCGACGGCGGCCGGGTGGCCCTGGTCGTGCCGGCCGCCACCCCGCACGCGCAGGACAGCACCCTGCCCGGGCTGGGGGAGCTCGACGACGTCCGGCTGCCCGAGGGCATGCGCCCGGCCGCCGACCTCGTGCTGGGCGACGGCCCGGTGTCGGCGTGGGCCCGGCACCGGCTGGCCCGGACGCTGGTCGTCGCCGACCTGGCCCAGGGCCGGGCCCTGCTGGAGACGGCCGGGGGCGCGGCCGACGCCCTGGTCGTCGTGACGATGATCGGCGACGTGCTCACGGTGGACGCCCTGCGCGGCGGGTCGGGCGCCGCGCCGTCGCTGCTGGAGCGGCAGGCGGTGCTCGACGACGCCGAGCGGGAGCTGGTCGAGGCCGAGAAGGTGCTGGCCCGCGCCCGGGACGGGGTCCGCGCCGCGCGCGAGGTCGCCA
This sequence comes from Jannaschia sp. R86511, assembly GCF_042466345.1. Lineage (NCBI taxonomy): Bacteria > Pseudomonadati > Pseudomonadota > Alphaproteobacteria > Rhodobacterales > Roseobacteraceae > Jannaschia > Jannaschia sp. R86511. The sequence continues at coordinate 3,614,815 of NZ_JAXHCD010000001.1, read as the reverse complement.
CCACCGCCCGGACCGCGCTGGACCGGGCGGAGGCCGAGCGCTCGGCCCTCGACGCCCGGATGAGCGCCCTGGCCGAGCAGCTGGGAGCGGTGTCGGCCCAGGTCCGGGCCGCGGCCGACGAGGCCGACCGTGCGCGGGCCGGGGCCGAGCAGATCGCCGCCCGCCGGGCCGGCTACGGCGCCGAGCTGGCCGCGGCCGAGCAGGCCCTGGCCGAGGCCGAGGCCGAGGAGCTGGCCGCCGAGGTGGCCCAGGCCGACGACGGGACCGGTGACCAAGGCGCCGGTGACGACGGGACCGGTGAAGGCGGTGCCGGCGACGGGACCGGTGCCGGTGACGGCGGGTCCGGCGGGGCCGGCGACGAGCCGGGCCCCCGGGACGTGGCCGGTCTGCAGCGCCGCGCGCGTGACGCCCGGCAGGCCGAGACCGAGGCCCGGCTGCGGGCCAGGACCGCCGAGGAACGCGCGCGCGCCGCGGCCGAACGCGCCGAGGCGGCCACCCGGGCGCTGGAGCGGGCCCGGGCCGAGCAGGCCGCCCAGGCCGAGCGGCAGGCCCGCCGGGTGCGCGCGGCCACCGAGGCGCGCGAGGTGCTGACCGACGCCTCGCACGCGGTCGAGGCCGCGTCCCGGGTGCTGGAGCGGGTCCAGGCCGGCGAGGCGGCCGCCCGCCGGGCGCGCGAGGAGGTGCAGCGCGCCGCCCGCGACGCGGCGGCCGCGGTGCAGGCCCTGAGCGGTGAGCACTCCCGGCTCGTGGCCGCCTCGCACGCCGAGGAGCTGGCCCGTACCGAGCAGCGGCTGCGCCTGGAGCAGCTGGTCGAGCTGGCCCGGGACGAGCACGGCCTGGAGCCGGACGCGCTGGTCGAGCAGTACGGCCCGGAGGTCCCCGTGCCCGTCCTCGACGACCGGCCCGCCGACGGGTCATCCGACGGCTCCGACGGGGCCGACGGGGGGCCGGCGCCGGCCGAGCCCGTCACCGAGCCCTTCGACCGGACCCGGCAGCAGCGGCGGCTGCGGGCGGCCGAGCGTGGCCTGGCCGAGCTCGGCACGGTCAACCCGCTGGCCATGGAGGAGTACACGGCGCTGGAGGAGCGGCACCGGTTCCTGCTGCAGCAGCAGCAGGACCTGTCCAGCTCCAAGAAGGACCTGCTGGGCATCATCCGCGACGTCGACGAGCGGGTCGAGCAGGTCGTGAGCGCCGCCTACGCCGACACCGCGCGGGAGTTCGAGCAGATCATCCCCCGGCTGTTCCCCGGCGGGGTGGGCCGGCTGGTGCTGACCGAGCCCGACGACATCCTCACCACCGGCATCGAGGTCGAGGCCCGGCCCGCCGGCAAGACGGTCAAGCGGATGAGCCTGCTGTCCGGCGGCGAGCGGACCCTCGTGGCGCTGGCGTTCCTGGTGGCGCTGTTCAAGGCCCGGCCGAGCCCGTTCTACGTCCTGGACGAGATCGAGGCCGCCCTCGACGACGCCAACCTGGGCCGCCTGCTGGTGCTCATGGAGGAGCTGCGCCAGTCCAGCCAGCTGCTCGTCGTCACGCACCAGAAGCGCACGATGGAGGCGGCGGACGCCCTGTACGGGGTCAGCATGCGCGGTGACGGCGTCTCGATGGTGGTCAGCCAGCGGCTGCGCGAGGTGGGCTGAGGCGCTGCCAGACTGGGCCCGTGCTTGAGACCACCACCCTGGACCTGCTCGCAGCCTCGGCCCTGTCGCCCGACGAGACCACCTGGATCGTCGTCGCCGGTGCGCTCGGCGTCCCGGTCGTCATCGGCCTGGTCGTCGGCCTGCTGCGCCGCGGTCGCCGCCCGTCGGGCCCGACCACCGACGACCGGCCCCGCCCGGGTGTCGACTACGCCCCGGGCGTCGGCGACGACGCGGGCGAGCCGGTCGACACCCCGCGCCGCGACGTGCAGACCATCGAGCTGCCCGACGCCGTCGGGCCCGACGTGCTGGACGTGCCGGTGCCCGGGCCGCCGGCCGTGGAGACCCCCGATGAGGTCGTCGGCCGGCTCGGCCGGCTGCGGGCCCGGCTGGCCCGGTCCAACAACGCCCTCGGCAAGGGCCTGCTGGCCCTGCTCAGCCGCGACACCGTCGACGAGGCGACCTGGGAGGAGATCGAGGAGACCCTGATCGCCGCCGACCTGGGCACCGGTCCGTCGCTGGAGCTGGTCGAGCGCCTCCGCAGCCGCCTGGCGGCCGAGGGCGGCGGCGGCGTCCGGGCCCTGCTGCGCAGCGAGCTGGTGCGCGCGGTCGACCCCACCTTCGACCGCAGCCTGGCGGTGACCCCCACCCCCGGCGAGGGCGCGCACCGTCCCGCGGTCGTGCTGGTCGTCGGCGTCAACGGCGTCGGCAAGACCACCACGGTGGGCAAGCTCGCCCGCGTGCTCGTGGCTCAGGACAAGGACGTCGTGCTGGGTGCGGCCGACACGTTCCGGGCCGCGGCCGCCGAGCAGCTGACGACCTGGGGTGAGCGGGTCGGGGTGCCGACCGTCCGCAGCGAGGTCGAGGGCGCCGACCCCGCCGCCGTCGCGTTCGACGCCGTCAAGGCCGGCGTCGACCTGGAGGCCGACGTGGTGCTGGTCGACACCGCCGGCCGGCTGCAGAACAAGCGCGACCTGATGGACGAGCTGGGCAAGGTCAAGCGCGTGCTCGAGCGCCACGGCCCCGTCGACGAGGTGCTGCTCGTGCTCGACGCCACCACGGGCCAGAACGGCCTGACCCAGGCCCGGGTGTTCGCCGAGGCCGTCGCGGTGACCGGCATCGTGCTCACCAAGCTCGACGGCACGGCCAAGGGCGGCATCGTGGTGGCCGTTCAGCGCGAGCTCGGGGTGCCGGTCAAGCTGGTCGGCCTCGGCGAGGGCGCCGACGACCTCGCCCCCTTCGAGGCCGAGGCGTTCGTGGACGCCCTGCTGGACTGAGCGTCACGACCGTGGGGGAGGGGCCGGGGCTGCCGCGACAGCGAGGAGGTCAGGGGGACCGCTCGCCCGTGCCGGGCGAGGTGGTGTCCTCCCGGCGCGACGACGAGCCCCTGCTGGGCGGGGCCCCGCGCCGGCTCATGGTCAGGCTGTTCGTGCTGGCCGGGGTGCCGGGTCTCGCGGTCCCGGGGGTGCTGCTCCTGGTGCTCGACGACCCGGCGACGTGGGCCCTGGTGCGGCTCGGGACCGGGGTCGCCGTCCTGTGCCTCACGGTCGGCTGGCGGATCCTGCGGGTGCTGCACCGGGCGGGCCGCCTGCGCTGAGGCAGACGACCCGCCCGGGCCGCTCGCACGAACCCGGTCAGGCCACGCACCCGGTCAGGCCACGCACCCGGTCAGGTCGAGGGAGTCCGCGGCCAGGTCGAGCGCCTCGGCCGGCGCCCCGACCAGGGTGACGAGGTGCCGGGCGTAGGCCCGCGTGGTGAGGAAGGCCGGCAGCCGCTCGGCCAGCACGGCCTCGGCCAGCAGGTCCGCCGCGGCGGCGAGCCGTTGCGGGTCGCCGCCCGCCGCCCGGGCCGCCGCCCGTTCCTGCGCCAGCAGGTCCCGGACCAGCTCCGGCGTCACGGTCGTGCCGTCGGCCAGGACGACCTCCTCGCGCAGCCAGTGCCACACCTGGGAGCGGGAGATCTCGGCCGTGGCCGCGTCCTCCATCAGCCCGTGCAGCGCCACGGCCCCCTGCCCGCCCAGCCACGCCGTCAGGTACTGCAGCGCGACGGACAGGTTCTGCCGCAGCCCGCCGGCCGTGACCTCGCCGGGCGTGGCCCCGACGTCCAGCAGGTCGGCCGCGGTGACGGCCACCTCCGGGCGGTGCCGGTGCACCTGGTTGGGCCGGTGGCCCAGCACGGCGTCGAAGACCTCGCGGCAGGTCCCCACCAGGCCCGGGTGCGCCACCCAGGAGCCGTCGAAGCCGTCCGCGGCCTCGCGCTGCTTGTCGGCGCGGACCGCGGCCACGGCCGCCGCCGTGCGCCCGGGGTCCGCGCGGTCCGGCACCGCCGCGGCCATCCCGCCGATCGCGTGGGCGCCCCGCTTGTGGCAGGTCGCGACCAGCAGCTCGGTGTAGGCGCGCATGAACGGGGCCGTCATGGTGACGTCGGCCCGGTCCGGCAGCAGGTAGTCCCCGCCGCGGGTGCCGTAGGTCTTGATGACGCTGAACACGTAGTCCCAGCGGCCCGCGTTCAGCCCGGCGGCGTGCTCGCGCAGCTCGTAGAGGATCTCCTCCATCTCGAACGCCGCCGGCAGGGTCTCGATCAGCACCGTGGCCCGGATCGTGCCGCGGGGCAGGCCGAGCAGGGCCTGCGCGGTGACGAACACGTCGTTCCACAGCCTCGCCTCGTGGTGGCTCTCGAGCTTGGGCAGGTAGAAGTACGGGCCGCGGCCGGCCTGCAGCTGCAGCCGGGCGCAGTGGAACAGGTACAGCCCGAAGTCCACCAGCGCCCCCGCCAGCGGCCGGCCGTCGATGCGCAGGTGCTTCTCCGGCAGGTGCCAGCCGCGCGGGCGGACGACGACGGTCGGGGTGCGCCCGTCGGCGTCGCCGGTCACCTCGTAGCGGCGCCCGTCGGGGGAGTCCCAGGTCAGCTCGCCCAGGCTGGCGTCCAGCAGGTTGAGCTGACCGCCGACGACGTTGTCCCAGGTGGGGCTGGTGGCGTCCTCCTGGTCGGCCAGCCAGACCCGGGCCCCGGAGTTCAGGGCGTTGATCGCCATCTTGCGGTCGGTCTGGCCGGTGATCTCGACCCGGCGGTCGACCAGGCCGGGGGCGGGCGGGGCCACCTTCCAGCTGGGGTCGGTGCGGATCCACCGCGTGTCGGCCCGGAAGCCCAGGTCGGCGCCGGCCTCGACGGCCTCGCGGCGCCGGGTGCGGGCGGCCAGCAGCTCGCAGCGCTGCTCGGCGAAGGCCTGGTCCAGCCGGCCGACGAACGCCAGCGCCTCGGGCGTCAGGATGCGCTCGTAGCCTGCTCGCACCGGGCCGAGCACGTCGACCCGGGCCGGGCGGGGCGAGCGGGCGTCGAGGGAGATCTCGGTCAGCGTCATGGTCTGGTCCCTGCCTCTCAGTGGAACTGCTCGGACTCGGTGGACCCCGTCAGCGCGAGGGTCGACCCGGTGGGGTTGAGCGCGGTGGCGACCGCGTCGAAGTAGCCCGTGCCGACCTCGGCCTGGTGCTTGACGGCGGTGTAGCCGCGGTCGGCGGCGGCGAACTCGGCCTGCTGCAGCTCCACGTAGGCGCTCATCCCGCGCCGGGCGTAGCCGTGGGCCAGGTCGAACATCGAGTGGTTGAGGGCGTGGAACCCGGCCAGGGTGATGAACTGGAACCGGTAGCCCATCGCGGCCAGCTCGCGCTGGAACCGGGCGATCGTGTCGTCGTCCAGGTAGGCCTTCCAGTTGAAGCTGGGCGAGCAGTTGTAGGCCAGCATCTTGCCGGGGTGCTCGGCGTGGACGGCCTCGGCGACGGCGCGGGCCTGCTCGAGGTCGGGCGTGCCGGTCTCGACCCAGATCAGGTCCGCGTAGGGCGCGTAGGCGAGCGCCCGGCTGATGACGGGCGCCATGCCGTTGCGGACCCGGTAGAAGCCCTCGGCGGTGCGCTCGCCGGTGCAGAACTGCTGGTCGCGGGGGTCGACGTCGCTGGTCAGCAGGTCCGCGGCGAGCGAGTCCGTGCGCGCCACGACCAGGGTCCGGGTGCCCGAGACGTCCGCGGCCAGGCGGGCGGCGTTCAGGGTGCGGATGTGCTGCTGGGTGGGGACCAGCACCTTGCCGCCCAGGTGGCCGCACTTCTTCTCCGACGCGAGCTGGTCCTCCCAGTGCACGCCCGCCGCGCCGGAGGCGATCATCTGCTTCATCAGCTCGAAGGCGTTGAGCGGGCCGCCGAAGCCGGCCTCGGCGTCGGCCACGATCGGGGCCAGCCAGTCCGTGGGCCCGTCGGTCTCACCGGTCTGGTGGCCGATCTGGTCGGCCCGCAGCAGCGCGTTGTTGATGCGACGGACCACGGCGGGCACGGAGTTGGCCGGGTACAGCGACTGGTCGGGGTAGGTCTGCCCGGAGAGGTTGGCGTCGGCGGCCACCTGCCAGCCGGACAGGTAGATCGCCTCGAGGCCGGCGCGGACCATCTGCACGGCCTGGTTGCCGGTCAGCGCCCCCAGGGCGGGCACGTGGGTCCGCTCGCCCAGCAGCCGCCAGAGCCGCTCCGCGCCGCGGCGGGCCAGGGTGTGCTCCTCGGCGACGCGACCGCGCAGCCGGACCACGTCCTCGGCGGTGTACGTGCGCTCGATCCCGGCCCAGCGCGGGTCGGTGGCCCACTCGTGGGCCAGGTCGCCCGCGCTGGGCAGGGAGCGGTCCAGGAGGTCGGGAGAGGGGGTGACCGGGGTCCCCGCGGTGACCTCCACCGCGTGCTGCTCGTCGGCGCCGGTCGGGGTGGGGAAGGTCGTGGTCATGGTGATCTCCTCACGTGCCCCGGGGCCACCGTGGCCCCGGTGAGAGGACTCTGCAGCGAACGGAGGGTCAGATCCACGGCTTCTTCGTGGCAAGAAACGCCGATCCTTCGCTATCGTCAACGAAATGACGGCCATCGGCGTGACCTCTGCCACGTCGGGCTCTGCCGACTCCCTGACCGTGGGCCGTCGCATCCGGCACCTGCGCCGCGAGAAGGGCTGGACGCTCGAGCAGCTCGGCGCCGCCGTCGGCCGGGCGGGCTCGCAGCTGTCGCTGGTCGAGAACGGTCGCCGTGAGCCCAGGCTGGACCTGCTGCGGTCGCTGGCCGAGGCCCTGGGGGTGACGGTGACCGACCTGCTCGGGGCCGAGCCGCCCAGCCGGCGCGACGCGCTGGAGATCGCCTGGGAGCGGGTGCAGCGCAGCCCGCTGTACGCGTCGCTGCACCTGCCCGAGGTCAAGGTCGGCCCGCGCACGTCCACCGAGGTGCTCGAGGCGCTCGTCGGCCTGCACGGCGAGCTGGTGCGGCGGGCGACGGAGCAGGCGGCCACCCCGGAGGAGGCCCGGCGGGCCAACCGCGAGCTGCGCGAGCAGATGCGGGCGCGCGACAACTACTACCCCGAGATCGAGCAGGCCGCCGACGGGCTGCTGCAGGCCGTGGGCCACGGCGCGGGACCGCTGTCGCAGCGCGTGATCGCCGAGCTGGCGGGCCACCTCGGGTTCACCGTGCACCGGGTCGACGACCTGCCCCGCTCGGTCCGCTCCGTCACCGACCTGCGCAACTCCCGGCTGTACGTGCCGCTGGACGCCAACGGGCTCGGCCACGACGCGCGCACCGTCGTGCTGCAGACGCTGGGCCACTTCGTGCTGGGCCACAGCGACCCCGACGGCTACGCGGACTTCCTGCGCCAGCGGGTCGAGGCCAACTACTTCGCCGCGGCGCTCATGGTGCCCGAGCGGACCGCGGTGCCCCTGCTGGCCGGGGCGAAGGCCCACCGCGAGCTCGACGTGGAGGACCTGCGCGACGCCTACGCGGTCTCGCAGGAGACGGCCGCGCACCGGTTCACCAACCTGGCCACGCGGCACCTGGGCCTGCCGGTGCACTTCATGCGGGTCCACCGCAGCGGGGTGATCCACAAGGCCTACGAGAACGACGGCGTCCGCTTCCCCAGCGACGCCACCGGCGCCATCGAGGGCCAGACGGTGTGCCGGCACTGGACGGTGCGCGTGGTGTTCGGGGCCACCGACGGCTCGGCCCCGTACCGGCAGTACACCGACACCCCGACGGGGACCTACTGGTGCACCGCGCACGTCGACCGACGGCCCGGAGCCGGGACCGACGACACCGACGACTTCTCGGTCGCCGTCGGCGTGCCCTACGCGCACGTCAAGTGGTTCCGGGGCCGCGAGACCACGGAGCGCTCGACCTCGCGCTGCCCCGAGGAGACCTGCTGCCGCCGGCCGCCCACCGAGCTGGCCCGGCGCTGGGACGGCTACGCCTGGCCCAGCGCCCGGGCCCAGAGCCACCTGCTGGCCACCCTGCCGCCGGGCACGTTCCCGGGGGTCGACGACACCGAGGTCTTCGAGTTCCTGCAGGCCCACGACACCACCGGCTGAGCGCTCCGGGGGCGGCGCGGGCCGGTCGTGACCCTGCGTGCAGCGGTCGTGCCCGGTGGGTTCCCGTGTCACGCACCTTTCACATCCAGGGCCTGCTCGTCACGTGCCTGTAACCGGAGGCGGTGGGCGACGAAACACCCGGAGGCCACCTTGGGCGCACTGATCGGCACGGGACCGACCCCTGCGCCGTCCCGCGACTCGGAAGGTGACAACCACATGGTGGACACGGGCACAACCGCCTGGATCCTGACCAGCGCCACTCTGGTGCTGCTCATGACCCCAGGCCTCGCGATGTTCTACGGCGGCATGAACCGCCACCGCGGCGTCCTCAACATGATGATGATGAGCTTCGGCGCCCTCGGGCTCATCAGCGTCCTGTGGGTGCTGTACGGCTACTCGGTGGCCTTCGGCACCAGCCAGGGCGGCCTGGTGGGCGACCCGACCGAGTACTTCGGCTTCGCCGGGCTCATGCCCGACGCCGACCAGCTGGCCGGGGAGGAGATGGTCGTGGGCACGTACCCCGACATCGCCTTCGCCGCGTTCCAGGCGGTCTTCGCGATCATCACGGTCGCCCTCATCTCCGGCGCCATCGCCGACCGCGCCAAGTTCTCGGCGTGGATGGTCTTCGCCGGCATCTGGGCCACCGTCGTCTACTTCCCGGTCGCGCACTGGGTGTTCGCGTTCCAGGACGGCGAGGGCGGCTGGATCGCCGACGGCATCGAGGCCATCGACCTGGCCGGCGGCACCGCGGTCCACATCAACGCCGGCGCCGCCGCGCTCGCCCTGGCCATCGTGCTGGGCAAGCGCAAGGGCTTCGGCAAGGAGCCGATGCGGCCCAACAACCTGCCCCTGGTCATGCTGGGCGCCGGTCTGCTGTGGTTCGGCTGGTTCGGCTTCAACGGCGCCAGCTTTCTGACCTCCGACGGCATCGCCGCCTACGTCTGGGTCAACACCCTGGTCGCCACCGGCGCCGCCATCCTCGGCTGGCTCGTGGTCGAGCGGCTGCGCGACGGCAAGTCGACCTCGCTCGGTGCCGCCTCCGGTGTCGTCGCGGGCCTCGTGGCCATCACCCCCGCCTGCGGTGCGGTGACGCCGGTCGGCGCCATCTTCATCGGCCTCATCGCCGGTGTCGTCTGCGCCTTCGCCGTGGGCCTGAAGTACAAGCTGGGCTACGACGACTCGCTCGACGTGGTCGGCGTCCACCTGGTGGGCGGCCTCGTCGGCACGCTCCTCATCGTGTTCTTCGCCGCCCCCTCGGTCGCCGCGGCCTACGACGGCTACCCCGCGGGCCTGTTCTACGGCGGCGGCCTGGAGCTGCTGCCCCGCCAGGCCGGCGGCGCGTTCGCCGTCCTCGCCTACTCCTTCGTGATGACGCTGATCATCGGCTTCCTCATCCAGAAGACCATGGGCTTCCGCATCACCGAGGACGCCGAGGCCGAGGGCATCGACGCGACCGAGCACGCCGAGTCCGCCTACGAGTTCAGCGGCATCGGCGCTCGCGGCTTCAGCCCGAAGTCCACCTCGTCCAAGTCGGAGGTCTCCGCATGAAGCTGATCACCGCGGTCATCAAGCCGCACAAGCTCGACGACGTGAAGAACGCACTGGAGGCGTTCGGCGTCCAGGGCATGACGGTGTCCGAGGCGTCCGGCTACGGCCGCCAGCGTGGCCACACCGAGGTCTACCGCGGCGCGGAGTACACCTCCGACCTGGTGCCCAAGGTCCGGATCGAGGTCCTGGTGGACGACACCGCGGCCGCGGACGTGGTCGACGTCATCGTCAAGGCCAGCCAGACCGGCCGGATCGGTGACGGCAAGGTGTGGGCCAGCCCTGTCGACGAGGTCGTCCGGGTCCGCACCGGCGAGCGCGGGGTCGACGCGATCTAGGGTCGCACCCGATCGGACCCAGCGAGCGAGGATGCGCCGGCGCGCGGCAACGCACGCCGGCGCATCCTGCCGCCGGGACGGGGGCCGGCCGGTCCGCACCACGACCCGCGGGAGCGCGCGTCGACGCAGGGGAGGAGCACGCATGAGCCGCACGGCGAGCGCAGGAGCGGCGGGGCAGCCGGGGGACCTGCCCCGGGACCTGGCCAAGGACCTGCTGGCGGCGTCGGTCAGGTCGGCCCTGCCGGGGCCGGAGCGACGCCGGGCCCACAGCGACCTGGTCGTGTCCCGGTTGCAGCAGGTGTGGCACCGGGCCCTGGTCACGACCGGCCTCGGCGTGAGCGTCGAGGCGCCGGCGGGGGCCCGGGCCGAGGTCGCCGAGCCGCCGGGGGCGGCGGACGACTCGGGGCTGGTGCTGGTGCAGGGGCCGCCCGGGGTGGCGCTGGCCATGGTCGGCAGCCTGGCCCGCGGCGACGCCGGCCCGGCCAGCGACGTGGACCTGCTGCTGCTGCACGAGGGGCGCCGGCTGCCGGTGGACCGGCTCGGGGAGCTCGCCGACGCGCTCTGGTACCCGCTGTGGGACGCCGGGCTGCGGCTGGACCACTCGGTGCGCACCATCGCGCAGTGCCGCGAGGTGGCCGCGGCCGACCTGGCCGCCGCCGTCGGGCTGCTCGACCTGAGCCTGGTGGCCGGGGACGCGTCGCTGGTCTCCCACGCCCGCACCGTGCTGCTGCAGGACTGGCGCGCCTCCGCCCGGCGGCGCCTGCCGCAGGTGCTGGACAGCCTGGCCGAGCGGGCGGAGCGGCACGGCGACGCGGCCTACCTGCTCGAGCCGGACCTCAAGGAGTCCCGGGGCGGCCTTCGGGACGTGACCACCCTGCGGGCCCTGGCCGCCTCCTGGCTGACCGACCGGCCGCACGGGGCCGACATCGACACCGCCCACCGGGTCCTGCTGGACGCGCGCGACGCCCTGCAGATGGTCACCGGTCGTCCCGGTGACCGGCTCGGCCTGGCCGACCAGGACGCGGTGGCCGCGGTGCTGGGCCTGGCCGACGCCGACGAGCTGCTGGCCCGGGTGGCCGAGTCCGGCCGCGGCATCGCCCACGCCGTGGACACCACCGTCCGGCGCGCCCGGCAGTCGCTGCCGCAGCGGCGCTGGCGCCCGGGGCCCCGCCGGCCCCGGCTGAGGGCGCTGGGCCACGGCCTGGTCGAGCACGACGGCGAGCTGGTGCTTGGCGCGGGCACCAGCCCGGCCGACGACCCCGGGCTGGCGCTGCGGGCCGCGGCCACCGCCGCCCGCGCCGGCCTGCCCCTGAGCCCGGTCACGGCCGTGCACCTGGGCGCGGCCTCGCCGGAGCTGCCCGAGCCGTGGCCGTCGGCCGCGCGGGAGTCCCTCGTCGAGCTGCTCGCGGCCGGCGAGGCCCTGCCCGGCGTGTGGGAGTCGCTGGACCTGCAGGGCCTCGTGACGCGCTGGCTGCCCGAGTGGGCCGCGGTGCGCAACCGGCCGCAGCGCAACGCCGTCCACCGCTGGACCGTGGACCGGCACCAGGTGCAGACCTGCGTGGAGGCGCAGCGCTTCCTGCGGGAGGTGTCCCGGCCGGACCTGCTCCTGCTCGCGTGCCTGCTGCACGACCTGGGCAAGCGGCCCGGGGCCATGGACCACTCCCGGGCCGGGGCCCCGCTGGCCCGGGCCGTGGCGCAGCGCGTCGGCCTGCCCCCGGCGGACTGCGACGTCGTCGAGCGCCTGGTGCGCGAGCACCTGACCCTGGTGGACCTGGCCACGCGCCGGGACCCGGACGACCCGGCCACGGTCGAGGCGCTCGTGGCGGCGGTGGGCGGCCGGGCCGACGTGCTGACCGCCCTGCGAGCGCTCACCGAGGCCGACGCGCTCGCCGCCGGCCCGGCCGCCTGGAGCCCCTGGCGGGCCCGGCTCGTGGACGACCTGGTGGTCCGCGCGCGGGCCCTGCTGCGCGGTGAGAGCCCGCCCGGGCCGGCCCCGCTGACCGACGCGGAGGTCGCGCTGGTCGAGGCGGCCGACGAGCACGGCGGCACCCAGGTCAGCGTCAGCGAGCTCGAGGGCCTGCTGGCGGTGACGGTGGTGGCCGACGACCGGCCCGGGCTGTTCGCCGACATCGCCGGCGTCCTGGCCGTGCACCGGCTCGGGGTCCGCTCGGCCCTGGTCCGCACCCTGTCGGGCACGGCGGTGGACACCTGGTGGGTGCAGGCCGCCGGCGAGACGCCCTCGCCCGCCGTGCTGCGCGTGGACCTGCAGCGGCTGGCCGCCGGGGACGCGGCGGTGCTGGAGCGCCTGGCCCGCCGCGACGCCTCGCACCGGTTGCGCCGCCCCGCCAACGACCGGCCCGCCGTGGTCGTCGTGCCGGACGCCAGCGAGACCGCGACGGTGCTGGAGGTCCGCTCGCAGGACCGGCCCGGGCTGCTGGCGGCCCTGGGCCGGGCCCTGGTGGGCGAGGGCGTGGACATCCGGTCCGCGCACGTGGCCACCCACGCCGGCCAGGCGGTGGACGTGCTGTACGTGGTCGAGTCGACCACCCACCGGCCGCTGACCCCGCCCCGCGTCGGGGCGGTGGTGGCGGCCCTGGTCGAGGCGGCCGACCCCGAGCTCGCCGCCAGCACCGGCCGCTCGGGCTGAGCCGGGCGGGCCGGGCGCACGGCTACCCTGGCCGGACACCGCCGACTGCTGAGGAACCCGACTTGTTCGCCTCTCTCTCCGACCGCCTGACGTCGACCTTCAAGACCCTGCGGGGCAAGGGCCGGCTGAGCCCCGCCGACGTGGACGCCACCGTCCGCCAGATCCGGCTGGCCCTGCTGGACGCCGACGTCTCCCTGCCCGTGGTCCGGGCGTTCACCGCCTCGGTGCGCGAGCGCGCCCTGGGCGACGAGGTGAGCAAGGCCCTCAACCCGGGCCAGCAGGTCGTCAAGATCGTCAACGAGGAGCTCGTCGCGATCCTCGGCGGGGAGTCCCGCCGGCTGCGGCTGGCCAAGAACCCGCCGACCGTGATCATGCTCGCCGGCCTGCAGGGCGCGGGCAAGACGACCCTGGCCGGCAAGCTCGGTCACTGGCTCAAGGAGCAGGGCCACAGCCCCGTGCTGGTCGCCGCCGACCTGCAGCGCCCCAACGCCGTCACCCAGCTGCAGGTCAACGCCGAGCGCGCGGGCGTCGCGGTCTTCGCCCCCGAGCCCGGCAACGGCGTCGGCGACCCGGTCGACGTGGCCCGCCGCGGTGTCGAGCACGCCCGCAACCGCGGCCACGACGTCGTCGTCGTCGACACCGCCGGCCGCCTGGGCGTCGACGCGGACCTGATGCAGCAGGCCTCGGACATCCGCGACGCCGTGCAGCCCGACGAGGTGCTGTTCGTCCTCGACGCCATGATCGGCCAGTCCGCGGTGGACACGGCCAAGCAGTTCGACGAGGGCGTCTCGCTCACCGGCGTGGTCATGACCAAGCTGGACGGCGACGCCCGCGGCGGCGCGGCCCTGAGCGTCGTCACCGTCACCGGCAGCCCGATCCTGTTCGCCTCCACCGGTGAGAAGCTCACCGATTTCGAGGTCTTCCACCCCGACCGGATGGCCGGGCGCATCCTCGACATGGGTGACGTGCTCACCCTGATCGAGCAGGCCGAGAAGGCCTTCGACGCCGAGCAGACCGCCAAGATGGCGGACAAGCTCCAGCGCGGCGACGACTTCACGCTGACGGACTTCCTCGACCAGATGCAGGCCGTCCGCAAGATGGGCCCGCTGAAGAACATGCTCAAGATGCTCCCCGGCATGGGGGACATCAAGGAGCAGCTCGAGCAGTTCGACGAGCGCGAGCTGGACCGGGTCGAGGCCATCGTCCGCTCCATGACACCGGCCGAGCGCGAGGACCTCAAGCTGCTCAACGGCTCGCGCCGGATGCGCATCGCCAAGGGCTCCGGCACCCAGGTCAGCGACGTCAACGGCCTGGTCGAGCGCTTCACCCAGGCGCAGAAGATGATGCGGCAGATGCGCAACGGCGGCGGCATGCCGGGCATGCCCGGGATGCCCGGCGGGATGCCGGGGATGGGCGGCGTCGGCCCCGGCAAGCGCGGCAAGAAGGGCAAGGGCAAGCAGCAGCAGCGCCCCAGCAAGGGCTCCCGCTCCGGCAACCCCGCCAAGCGCGCCGCCGAGGCGGCGGGTCTGCCCGCGGCGCCGGCCCAGGCCCCCGCGGGGTCCTCGTTCGGTCTGGGCGGGCAGGCCCGGGGCGACCAGGTGGACCCGAGCGCCCTGCCCGAGGGCTTCCGCGACGCCTTCGGCGGCCGCTGAGGCGCCCGTGGCCGACGTGCTGCACCTGACCGGGCCCGTCCGCGTGGACGCGGAGCAGGTGCGCGAGCAGGCGTGGGTGGTGGGCGGCCGGTTGACGTTCGAGCGGCCGACCGCGCCCGGCGCCGACGTCCGGCGCCTGCCCGGCTGGGTCCTGCCCGGCCTGGTCGACGCCCACTGCCACATCGGGCTGGACGCCCACGGTGCCGTCGACCGGGCCACCGCCGAGGCCCAGGCCCTGACCGACCGGGACCACGGCACCCTGCTGGTCCGCGACGCCGGGTCCGCGGCCGACACCCGCTGGATGGACGACCGCGACGACCTGCCGCGCATCATCCGGGCCGGGCGTCACATCGCCCGCACCCGCCGCTACATCCGCGACTACGCCGTCGAGATCGAGCCGGGCACCCTGGTCGAGGAGGTCCGCCACCAGGCCGCGCGCGGCGACGGCTGGGTCAAGCTGGTGGGGGACTGGATCGACCGGGACCTGGGCGACCTGGCGCCCTGCTGGCCCGCCGACGTGCTGGTCGAGGCGGTCGCCGCCGCCCACGAGGCCGGCGCCCGCGTCACGGCCCACTGCTTCGGCGAGGACAGCCTGCCGGACCTGCTCGCGGCCGGGATCGACGGCATCGAGCACGGCACGGGGTTCACGGCCGACACGGTCGCCGCCGCCGCGCGGCAGCAGGTGGCCGTGGTCCCGACCCTGGTCAACATCGCGACCTTCCCCGACCTGGCGGCCGCCGGGCAGGCCAAGTTCCCCACCTGGTCGGCCCACATGCGGGCGCTGCACGCGCGCCGGCACGAGACGGTGGTGTCGCTGCACGAGGCGGGCGTCCCGCTGTACGTGGGCACCGACGCGGGCGCCACGCTGCCGCACGGCCTCGTCCCCCAGGAGGTGGCCGCCCTCGTGGACGCCGGGCTGCCGGTGGCGACCGCCGTCGGCGCGGCCGCCTGGGACGCGCGCGCGTGGCTCGGTCGCGACGGGCTGGTCGAGGCCGCCCGGGCGGACCTGCTGGTCCTGGACGCGGACCCGCTCGTGGCCCCGTCCGTGCTGCGCACGCCCCGGGCGGTCGTCCTCGGCGGGCACGTCGTCGTGGCACACTAGACGGCTGTACCCGCCCGTCCCGGCCCCTCTCACCGTGACGGCGCGAGTCCATCTGCCCGACCGGGCCCGGGTCCCCACCACGGCGACCGGTCGAGCGACCACACAGACTCAGGAGAACAACCCCTCGTGGCAGTCAAGATCCGTCTCAAGCGCCTCGGCAAGATCCGCGCCCCGTACTACCGCGTCGTCGTCGCGGACTCCCGCACCCGCCGTGACGGCCGGGCGATCGAGGAGATCGGCAAGTACCACCCGACCGAGGAGCCCTCGCTCATCGAGATCGACTCCGAGCGCGCCCTGTACTGGCTCGGCGTCGGCGCCCAGCCGACCGAGCAGGTGGCCGCGCTGCTGAAGATCACCGGCGACTGGCAGAAGCACAAGGGCCTGCCGGGCACGGAGGGCACCCTCCGCGTCAAGGAGGCCAAGCCCGACAAGCTCATCGCCTACGAGGCGGCCATGCGCGACGCCAAGTCCGACGGCGCCGAGGCCACCACGCCCCGCAAGAAGGCCGCCAAGGCCGAGGCGCCCGCCGCCGACGCCAAGGCCACCAAGGCCGACGAGCCCAAGGCCGAGGAGCCCAAGGCCGAGGAGCCGAAGGCCGACGAGCCCAAGACCGAGGAGCCCAAGGTCGAGGAGCCCAAGGCGGAGGCCACCACGACCGAGGCGCCCGCCGCCGAGGCCACCGAGGCCAAGGACTCCTGACGTGCTGGCTGACGTCGTCGAGCACCTGGTCAGCGGGATCGTCGAGCACCCCGAGGACGTGAGCGTCGTCGAGCGCGGCACCCGTCGCGGGCCGCTCGTCCAGGTCCGGGTGCACCCCGACGACATCGGCCGCGTCATCGGCCGCGCCGGTCGCACCGCGACCGCGCTGCGGACGGTCGTCAACGCGCTGTCGGACTCCGGTCCGGTGCGCGTGGACATCGTCGACCTCGACGGTCGCTGACCCCCAGCACGTGGACGCCGCACCCGACGAGGCGGCCGAGCCCGAGCGCACCCTGCTCGTGGTCGGCCGCCTCGGTCGTCCCCACGGCCTCAAGGGCGAGCTGACGGTCGCGGTCCGCACCGACGACGCCGAGGGCCGGTTCGTGCCCGGGGCCTGGTTCCTCACCGACCCGGACGTGGGGGCGCTGGTGCTCGCCGCGGCCCGCAAGCACACCGACCGCTGGGTGCTCCGCTTCGAGGACGTCACCCGCCGCGAGGACGCCGAGGCCCTGCGCGACGTCCAGCTGCTGGTCGACGCGGCCGCGGACGAGCCGCAGGACGACGCCTGGCTCGTCGCGGACCTGGTCGGGCTCGCGGCCCTGACCCCGGACGGCCGACGGCTCGGCACGGTGACCGCGCTGCAGAGCGGGGCGGCCCAGGACCTGCTCGAGGTCGACACCGGCCGCGAGCGGGTGCTCGTCCCCTTCGTCAACGCGCTGGTCCCGGTGGTCGACGTGGCCGCCGGCCACGTGGTCGTCGACCCGCCCGGCGGGCTGTTCCCCGCGGTCGACCCGCAGCAGGACTGAGGCCCGTGCGCGTCGACGTCGTCACGGTCTTCCCGGACTACCTGGCCCCGCTGCGGCTGTCGCTGATCGGGCGCGCCGTGGAGACCGGGCGCATCGACCTGGCCGTGCACGACCTGCGGTCCTTCACCCACGACGTGCACCGCACGGTCGACGACTCACCGTTCGGCGGGGGTGCCGGCATGCTCATGACCCCGCCGCCGTGGGGCGAGGCGCTCGACCACGTCCGCGAGGCGGGGACGACGTCGCTGGGCGCGGGTGCGCAGCCGCACCTGCTCGTGATGTCCCCGGCGGGGCGGCGGTTCGACCAGGCCATGGCCCACGAGCTGGCCGCCGAGCCGTGGCTGGTGCTGGCCTGCGGCCGCTACGAGGGCATCGACGAGCGCGTCCTGGACGACGCCGCCCGCCACCACCGGGTGACCCCGGTGAGCATCGGCGACTACGTGCTCGCCGGTGGCGAGGCGGCCGCCCTGGTGCTCGTCGAGGCCGTGGGCCGGTTGCTGCCGGGCGTGCTGGGCAACGCCGCGAGCGTGGTGGAGGAGAGCCACAGCGACGGCCTGCTGGAGGCCCCCGCCTACACCCGGCCGGCGCTGTGGCGGGACCTGCCCGTGCCCGAGGTGCTCACCAGCGGCGACCACGCCAAGGTCGCCCGGTGGCGGCGCGACGAGTCGTTGCGTCGCACGGCGGCTCGTCGCCCCGACCTGCTCGCCGGGGCGCCGGCGACCGGCTTCGACCGCGCCGACGTGGCCGTCCTGACCGGGCTCGGCTGGGCCGTGGTCGACGACCGGCTGGCACCGCCCGGCTGAGTCGCGACGCAGGCCCGCGACGCAGGCCCGCCAACCAGGCCCGCCAACCAGGCCCGCCAACCAGGCCCGCAGTGCAGGCCCGGCCCGCGGCGCCCGCGGTCCCGGCCGATTCACGTACCCGGCCCCGGCTGTGGCATCCTCTACCGGTTGCCGGTCCACCTGCCGCAGGGGGGCGCCGGACACCGACGGGCCCTCGGGCCCTCACCCAGACCTGACCCAAGCACCTCATCGACGCCGGGCCACGCCCGGCAGGCCGGTGGCCTGTGGCACCGACCGGGAAGGCACACCCATGAACACCCTGGACAACCTCGACGCAGCCAGCCTGCGTACCGACGTCCCCGAGTTCCGCGCCGGCGACACCCTCAAGGTCCACGTCAAGGTCGTCGAGGGCACCCGCTCGCGGGTCCAGGTCTTCCAGGGCATCGTCATCCGTCGTCACGGCGGCGGCATCGGCGAGACCTTCACGGTCCGCAAGATCAGCTTCGGTGTCGGCGTCGAGCGCACCTTCCCGCTGCACAGCCCGGTGATCGACAAGATCGAGGTCGCCAGCCGCGGCATCGTGCGTCGCGCCAAGCTCTACTACCTGCGCGACCTGCGCGGCAAGAAGGCCCGCATCCGCGAGCGCCGCGACAACGTCCCCGCCAAGTCCGCCAAGTGAGCGGTGGCCGTGCTCCCCGTCGGGGGGCACGGCCCGTGGTTCCAGGGGGCCGGGGGGCCGCGTCCGGTCCGGCAGGTACCGTGGCGCCAGCAGCAGCACGCGCACCGCTCGCCGGGGCGCACCAGCCGAGGAGTTCGTGTGCCGGACCGGGGTAGTCGGCCCAGCCCCGCCGGGCAGGGCGAGCCCGACTGGGAGCACCTCGTCGGCGACGGCGCGGGCGAGGACGGCACGCCGTCGCCCGCCGACGGCGACGACCGGGCGCACCGGGCGGCCTGGACCGCGGACGCCGCCCCGGCCGGCCGGGGCAAGGGCCGGCGCCAGGCCTCGCCCTGGGCGCGGCTGTGGCGCGACGTCCGCGAGATCGGCGTCACCGTGCTGGTCGCGCTGGTCATCGCCGTCCTGGTCAAGACGTTCCTGGTGCAGCCGTTCTTCATCCCGTCGGAGTCGATGGAGTCGACGCTGCTGGTCGGCGACCGGGTGCTGGTGAGCAAGCTCGAGCCCGGCCCGGGCACGCTGGAGCGTGGCGACGTCGTGGTGTTCGTGGACCCCGGCGGCTGGTTGCCCGCGTCCCAGGACGAGCCCTCCCTCGTGGTCCAGGCCCTGACGTTCGTCGGCCTGCTGCCCGCCAACTCCGGCGAGCACCTGATCAAGCGGGTGATCGGCCTGCCCGGGGACACCGTGGCCTGCTGCGACGAGGAGGGCCGCCTGCTCGTCAACGACGTGCCGGTCGACGAGCCCTACCTGTTCGCCGGGGACGTGCCCTCGACGATCGAGTTCTCCGTCGAGGTGCCCGAGGGCCGGTTGTGGGTCCAGGGCGACCACCGCTCGGTCTCCGAGGACTCGCGCTACCAGCTGGGTCAGCCGGGGGCCGGCATGGTCCCGCTGGACAACGTCGTCGGCCGGGCCGTCCTGGTGATGTGGCCCTTCGACCGGTTCGGCACGCTGCCCACGCCCGAGACCGTCTTCGACGAGGTCGGCGGGCTCGAAGGGGTCTCGTGAGCGACCGGCCGCCGGTCGGCCGGCCCTCGCTGCGCCTGGCCCGGGCGGCCATGCGCAGCCACGGCCTCGTGCGCGTGGGCGGGATGGACGAGGTGGGGCGCGGGGCGCTCGCCGGTCCGGTCACCGTCGGGGTGGTGGTGGTCGACGCCGCGACCCGCAGCGCCCCGGCCGGGCTGGACGACTCCAAGCGGCTGAGCCCCCTGGAGCGCGAGCGGCTCTTCCCGCTGCTGGCCCGCTGGGCCCCGGCCTGGGCGGTCGGGCACGCCGACAACGACGAGATCGACGCCTGGGGCATCCTCGTCGCGCTGCGGGTGGCCGGGCTGCGGGCCCTGGCACAGCTGTCGGCGGCGCCGGAGCGGCTGCTGCTGGACGGCACCTACGACTGGCTCCACCGACCGGTGCCGGCCCCGCGCGAGGAGACCCTGTTCGACGCCTTCGAGCCGGTGGCCCCGACCGGGCCCGTCGAGCTGCTCACCCTGGCCTCGGTGGCCCCGCCGGTCGACCTGATGCCCAAGGCCGACCGGCGCTGCACCGCGGTGGCGGCCGCGTCCGTGCTGGCCAAGGTCGAGCGGGACCGGCTCATGAGCCGGCTGGGGGAGCACGACCGACGCTGGGGCTGGCAGCACAACAAGGGCTACAGCGCCCCGGAGCACCTCGCGGCGCTGCAGGAGCACGGGCCGTGCGACCGGCACCGGCGCTCCTGGCGGCTGCCCGGTGCCGGACCCCGTCCGGGTGAGGTGGCCGAGCCCGCCGACCCGCAGGCGGGGGCCGTGCGAGACTGGTGAGGTAACCAGCTGTCTCCCCGGCGAAGCGGAGGCCAGGTGCACCAGGCCGCGACCAGCGACACCGACGTCGCTGCCACGCGCCGTGAGCACGAGCGGTGGCAGACCCGGCCCGGTGCCCCGGCGGCCGTCCGCCCGCTGGTGTCCGACTCGTGGCGGCGCTGCCGCGACGCCGGGGTGGACCCCGACCACCCCACCCTGGACGTCGACGTCGACGACGGCACCCTGGCCGAGCTGCGGCGCGCCAGCCCGCTGACCGAGTCGCTGCCGCTGCTGGAGCGGATGCTGCTGGACACCGCGGACGCGCCGCACGTGCTGGCGGTGTCGGACGCCGACGGCCGGCTGCTGCACGTCAGCGGGGACCGGGCGGTCCGCACCCGGATGGACTCCCTGGGCTTCACCGCCGGGGCCCGGTGGGACGAGGCGCACGCCGGCACCAACGCCCCGGGCACGGCGCTGGCCCTGGACTCGCCCGTGCAGATCCTGTCCGGCGAGCACTGGGCCACCCCCGTGCACGCGTGGTCGTGCTCGGCCGCGCCGGTGCACGACCCGCTCAGCGGCGAGGTGGTCGGTGCGGTCGACCTGACGGGCGGTCCCGAGGTCGCCTCGCCGTACGCCCTGGCCCTGGTGCGGGCCGCCGTGGCCGCCGTCGAGGCCGACCTGCTCGTCCGGCCCCGGCGAGCGCCGGACACCTCGGCCCCGCCCGCCTGGCTGCAGGTGCTGGGGGTCGAGCAGCCGCGGCTGCACGTGGCCGGTCGGGTCCACACCCTGACCCCCCGTCACGCCGAGATCCTGCTGGTCCTGTCCGGGCACGAGGCCGGGGTGTCCGGCGACGTGCTGTCGGAGTCGCTCAGCCAGGGCCGGCTGTCGCCGGTCACGGTGCGGGCCGAGGTGTCGCGGCTGCGGGGCGTCCTGCGACGACTGCTGGGGGTGGAGGCCGTCGGCACCCGGCCCTACCGGTTGCTGGTGCCGCTGCGCAGCGACGCGGACGACGTCGCCGCGGCCCTGGCCCGGGGGGCGCACCGGCGGGCGCTGGAGCTGTACGGCGGGCCCGTCCTGCCCACCTCCGAGGCGCCCGTGGTGACCCGCACCCGGCTGGAGCTGCAGGGCAGCCTGCGGGGACACGTCCTGCGGGCCGGTTCCACCGACACGCTGTGGCGCTGGGCCTCGACGCAGGCCCCGGACGACCTCGAGGTCTGGCAGCGGTTGCTGCGCGAGCTGCCCTACGGCTCGCCGCGCCGGGCCCAGGTCGCGGCGCACCTGGCTCTCCTGCTCGCCGAGGGCTAGGCCGTCCGGGACGCCGCCCGCCCCGCTGCAACCCTGCTGCAACGTCGGCTGCCTAGCGTCGGGACGGGCGGCAAGGGTGCCGTCCGCACGAGAAGGGGACCGCGCATGACCGTCTACTCCGCGCCCGGCACCGAGGGCAGCGTCGTCAGCTACGACAGCAGGTACGACAACTACATCGGTGGCGAGTGGGTCGCGCCCGTCAAGGGCCGCTACTTCGAGAACCCGAGCCCGGTGAACGGCCGCACGTTCACCGAGTGCGCCCAGAGCACGTCGGAGGACATCGACCTGGCGCTGGACGCCGCCCACAAGGCCGCGCCCGCCTGGGGCCGGACCGCCCCGGCCGAGCGCTCGGTGATCCTCAACAAGATCGCCGACCGGATCGAGGCCAACCTCGAGATGCTCGCCGTCGCCGAGACCTGGGACAACGGCAAGGCCGTGCGCGAGACGCTCGCCGCCGACATGCCCCTGGTGGTCGACCACTGGCGGTACTTCGCCGGTGTGCTGCGCGGGCAGGAGGGCCACCTGTCGCAGATCAACGAGGACACGGTCGCCTACCACTTCAAGGAGCCGCTGGGCGTCGTCGCCCAGATCATCCCGTGGAACTTCCCGATCCTCATGGCCACCTGGAAGCTCGCCCCCGCGCTGGCCGCCGGCAACGCCGTCGTCCTCAAGCCCGCCGAGCAGACGCCCGCCTCGATCATGGTCCTGATGCAGCTCATCGGGGACCTGCTGCCGGCCGGCGTGCTCAACGTGGTCAACGGCTTCGGCGTCGAGGCCGGCAAGCCCCTGGCCAGCAGCAGCCGGGTGGCCAAGGTCGCCTTCACCGGTGAGACCACCACCGGCCGGCTGATCATGCAGTACGCCAGCCAGAACCTGATCCCGGTCACCCTCGAGCTGGGCGGCAAGAGCCCCAACGTGTTCTTCGAGGACGTCGCCCGCGCCGAGGACGACTTCTACGACAAGTGCCTCGAGGGCTTCACGATGTTCGCCCTCAACCAGGGCGAGGTCTGCACCTGCCCCAGCCGCGGCCTGATCCAGGCGTCGATCTTCGACAAGTTCCTGGCCGACGCCACCGAGCGGGTCAAGCACATCCAGCAGGGCAACCCGCTGGACACCGACACGATGATGGGCGCGCAGGCCAGCAACGACCAGCTGGAGAAGATCCTCAGCTACATCGAGATCGGCAAGGCCGAGGGCGCTCGCATCGTCACCGGTGGCGAGCGGGCGGACCTGGGCGGCGACCTGACCGACGGCTACTACATGACGCCGACGATCTTCGACGGCAACAACAGCATGCGGGTGTTCCAGGAGGAGATCTTCGGCCCCGTCGTGTCGGTCACGTCGTTCCGCGACTACGACCACGCCATCGAGATCGCCAACGACACGCTGTACGGCCTCGGCGCCGGCGTGTGGTCGCGGGAGATCAACACCGCCTACCGCGCGGGCCGCGACATCAAGGCCGGCCGGGTGTGGACGAACTGCTACCACGACTACCCGGCGCACGCCGCGTTCGGCGGGTACAAGCAGTCCGGCATCGGCCGCGAGAACCACCTGATGATGCTCGACCACTACCAGCAGACCAAGAACCTCCTGGTCAACTACGCCCCGACCAAGCTGGGGTTCTTCTGATCCGGCGCCCCTGCGCACGATGACGCTCCCGGCGTCGGCGGCCGCCCCGCCGGCGCCGGGAGCCTCGTCGTCCCCGCCCGCCCGTCTCGTCCGCCCGACGCACCGCCCGCACCGACGAAGGAGTCCACGATGACCACGGAGACCCCGACCACCGAGGTCCGGCGCGTCGACCTCACCGAGGCCGCAGCCCAGCTGCTGCGCGAGCTGACCGAGGACAACGGGCCGCTGATGGTGCACCAGTCGGGCGGCTGCTGCGACGGCAGCTCGCCGATGTGCTTCGTCCAGGGCGAGTTCCTCACCGGGGACGGCGACGTGCGGCTGGGGTCGGTCGACATCGGGCTCGAGGTCCCGGTGGAGGTGTGGATGTCGCGGCCGCAGTTCGCCTACTGGAAGCACACCCACCTGACCATCGACGTGGTCCCGGGCCGCGGTGCCGGGTTCAGCCTGGAGGCCCCGCGCGGGGTCCGGTTCCTGATCCGGTCCCGGCTGTTCACCGACGCCGAGAGCGACTGGCTGGAGGAGCACTGGGTGGAGGGCATGGGCTGAGCCGCGGCGCCGCTGCCCGGCTGATCGTCGGCCCGGTTCCTCGTCGGCCCGGTTCCTCGTCGGCCCGGTTCCTCGTCGGCCCGGTTCCTCGTCGGCCCGGTTCCTCGTCGGCCCGGTTCCTCGTCGGCCCGGTTCCTCGTCGGCCCGGTTCCTCGTCGGCCCGGCGGCTCAGGTCGCCGGGGCCGGCGGCTCGCCCCAGGGGCGGGCGAGCGCGTCCCGCAGGGCCGTCACCGCGTCCTGGCCGATCCGTCCGGCCAGCACCTGCTCCAGCGCGCCCAGCTCGCGCAGCGCCTCGCGCACCAGCTGCTGCCCGCGCGGGGTCAGGGTCACCACGACGGCGCGGGCGTCCCGGGCGTCGGAACGGGTCGCCAGGACGCCGTGGCCGACCAGGTCGGCGACCGCGCTGTGCATGGACTGCCGGGTCACGCCCACCCGGCGGGCCAGCTCGGCCACGCTGGCCCCGTCCGGGCCCAGCGCCGCGAACAGCTGCGACTGGCTGCGAGTCAGCCGGGGCCAGCCCCGCGCGGCCAGGGCGTCCAGCAGCGCCCGGTCGAACCACTCCGCCGCCCGCAGCAGGGCCAGGGCCAGACCGGGGGCGTCTGCCGGGTCGCTGGGGTGCACGCCGCGAGTCTAGGTGCGTATGATCGTCAGGCAGGCTGACAATCTCTGAGGAGGCACCATGCGGCTGACGGTCCTGGGCGCGACCGGGCGGACGGGCAGGTACGTGGTCGCTGCGGCGCTGGCGGCGGGGCACGAGGTGACGGTCCTGGCGCGCACCCCGACCGCGGTCCCGCAGACGCTCGGCGCCGACGCCGACCGGGTCACGCTGGTGCCGGGCGACCTGCAGGACGAGGCGGCGGTGGCACGCGCCCTGGCGGGTGCGGACGCCGTCGTCAGCGCGGCGGGGCCGGGACGCGCCAGCCCGCCGGACCTCATGGTCTCGGCCGCCCGGGCCGTCGTGGCGCAGTCGCGGGCCCAGGGGGTGCAGCGGCTGGTGTGGCTGACCGGGGCGGGGGTCCGCCGTCCCGGCGACAGGCCCGGCCCGGCCGACCGGTTGATCGTCGGTGTCATGAGGCTGCTGCAGGGCGCGGTCCTGCGCGACAGCATCGCGGCGGTCGACGTGGTGGCCGCCTCGGGCCTGGACTGGACGGTCGTGCGCGCGCCGCGGCTCACCGACGGCCCGCCCGCCGGTGGCACCCGCGTCGTCGGGCAGGTCGGGGGAGGCCACGGCACCCAGCTGCCGCGGCAGGACCTGGCCCCCTTCCTCGTCGGGCTCGCCGCCACCCGGGAGTGGCTGCACCAGGCGCCGGTCATCAGCTCGTGAGCGGCCCCGTGGTCGTGACCGGGGCGACCGGGAACGTCGGGACGCCGCTGGTGCACCGGCTGCACGAGGCCGGGGTGCCGGTCAGGGCCGCCCTGAGGCCCGGTGCCGGCACCGCCCCCGCGGTGGCGCTCCCGGCGGCGGCGTTCCCGGCCGCGGTGCACCGGGTCCCCTTCGACTGGCAGGACCCCGCGACCTGGGAGGCCACCTTCCGCGGGGCCCGGGCCGTGTTCGTCGTGCGGCCGCCGCACCTGAGCCGACCGACCCGGCAGATGCTGCCCGCCCTGCGGGCCGCACGGGCGCTCGGGGTCGCGCACATGGTCCTGCTGTCCCTGCAGGGGGCCGAGCGCAACCGGTTGGTGCCGCACGCCGCGCTGGAGTCCTGGCTGCGGGAGTCCGGCGTGGGGTGGACCTTCGTCCGCCCGTCGTTCTTCATGCAGAACCTGACCGGGACCCACCGGGCCGAGATCCGGGACACCGACGAGATCGTCGTCCCCGCGGGTCGCGGAGCGACGGCGTTCGTGGACACCCACGACGTCGCGGCGGTGGCCGCCACGGCGCTGCTCGCCCCCGGCACCCACGAGGGACGGGCGTGGACCCCGACCGGTCCGGCGTCGCTGACGTACGAGCAGGTCGCGGCGGCGCTGGCCCGCGAGCTGGACCGTGACGTCCGCTACCGCGCCCCGGGCCTGCCCCGCTACGTCCGTCACGCCCGGTCCGGCGGGATGCCCTGGCCGATGGTCGCGGTGACGTCGGCCATCTACTCCGTCGCCCGGGCGGGTCGGGCGGCGGCGCTGACCGACGACGTCCGACGGGTCACGGGGCGCCTGCCTACGCCGCTGGCCGAGTTCGTCCACCGGGAGCGGCGGGCCTGGCTCCGCCCACCGGCCCCGGACACCTAGGCCGGGGTGCCGGTGGTGGTGCCGGCTGGTGCCACGATGGACCGGTGAGCGCCGAGGACCTGGAGAAGTACGAGGCCGACCTGGAGCTGCAGCTGTACCGCGAGTACCGCGACGTGGTCGGGCTGTTCAGCTACGTGGTCGAGACCGAGCGACGGTTCTACCTGGCCAACGCCGTGCAGGTGACGCCCCGCGGGGCGGACGGCGAGGTGTGGTTCGAGGTCCACCTGACGGACGCCTGGGTCTGGGACCTGTACCGGCCGGCCCGGTTCGTCAAGGACGTCCGCGTGGTGACGTTCAAGGACGTCAACGTCGAGGAGATGGCCAAGTCCGACCTGCAGGTGCCCAAGAGCGGCGGCTTCGAGGGCTGAGCGCGCGCCCGCCGGCCGGTCCGCCGGCCCGCGGTGTGTTCACAACGCCTCGCGCCCCCCACCCGTCCACAGCGGTGAGCGCCGGCGGGTCCTGGCCGCCGCCCGCCGGGGCACCGTCGGGTCATGGCGACAGCAGGGTCCAGGGCGACGGCGGGGTCCGCAGCGGCGGGGTCCACAGCGGCGGTGGGGGTGTTCGGCGAGCAGCTGGTCCACGACCGCCTGGTGGGTGCGGGCTGGCGGGTGCTCGAGCGCAACTGGCGCAGCGGTGACCGCGACTGCCCGGGGGAGCTCGACCTGGTCGCCGTGGACCCCGACGGCGTCCTGGTCGTGGTCGAGGTCAGGACCCGGCGCGGCGACTCCTGCGGCACCGCGCTGGAGTCCGTGACGCCGATCAAGCTGCGTCGGCTGCGGCGGTTGTTCGGGGTGTGGTGGTCCTCGCAGGACCCCCGGGCCCGGGTGCGGTACGCCGGCGGGGCGCGGGTGGACGTCGTCGCCGTGCAGCTGCGGCGCTCGGGACCCTGCGACGTGACCCACGTGAGGGGCGTCGGCTGATGGGGCTCGGGCGGACGTCCTGCGCGGCGCTGGTGGGCCTGGACGGGCACGTGGTGCAGGTCGAGGCGCACGTCGCGCCGGGCCTGGTCTGCTGGGTCGTGGTGGGGCTGCCCGACGCCGGAGTGCTCGAGGCGCGGGACCGGGTGCGCTCGGCCCTCGTGGCCAGCCGGCAGGCCCCGCCGCAGGCCCGGGTGACGGTCAACCTGTCACCGGCCGGCCTCCCCAAGTCCGGGACCGCCTTCGACCTCGGCGTGGCGATCAGCGTGCTGGCGGCCGTGGGCCAGGTGCCGCCGTCGGTGGCCGAGGTCGGGCACGTCGGTGAGCTGGGCCTGGACGGGGCGGTGCGTGCGGTGCCCGGTGTGCTGCCGGCCGTGCTGGGGCTGCAGCGGGCCGGGGTCACGAGGGTCGTGGTCCCCGCGGCCAACGCCGAGGAGGCGCGGCTGGTCCCCGGTGTCGTCGTCCACGGGGTGCGCTGCCTGGCCGAGGCCGTGGCCCTGCACCGGGGGGAGCCATGGCCCGAGGTCGCCCCGGACACGGCACCGGACGGCCCCGCCGCGGGTCCGGCGCCCGGCCAGGGGCCGGCCGCCGTTGCCCGTGCGGCTGGCGGTGCGGGTGCCGGTGCCGGCGGCGGGCTGCCCCACCTGACCGGTCCCCAGGCACCGGGCGGCGACCTGTCCGACGTCGTGGGCCAGCCGATGGGCCGTCGGGCGGTAGAGGTCGTCGCCGCCGGCGGGCACCACCTGCTCATGCTGGGCCCGCCCGGGGCCGGCAAGACCATGCTGGCCACGCGGCTGCCCGGGCTGCTGCCCGACCTGGGAGACGACGACGCCCTGACCGCCACGGCCGTGCACTCGCTGGCGGGCACGCTCGCGGTGCCGCGGCTGATCCGCCGGCCGCCGTTCGAGAGCCCGCACCACACCGCCAGCGTCACCGCGGTGGTCGGGGGCGGCACGGGGCTGCCCCGTCCCGGGGCCGCCTCCCGGGCCCACGCCGGGGTGCTCTTCCTCGACGAGTGCCCCGAGTTCCGGCGCGGGGTGCTCGACGCGCTGCGCCAGCCGCTGGAGCAGGGGGTCGTCGAGGTGCACCGGGCCCGGGGGGTGGCCCGGCTCCCCGCCCGCTTCCAGCTGGTGCTCGCCGCCAACCCCTGCCCCTGCGGGCGGGCCTCGGCCGGCCCGCGCGGGGCCGCCTGCTCCTGCACCCCGGTGGCCCGGCGGGGCTACCTGGCCCGACTCTCGGGACCGCTGCTGGACCGCGTCGACCTGCAGGTCGACGTGCCCGCGGTCACCGCGGCCCGCTGGGCCCAGGACGAGGCCGGTGAGTCGACGACGGTGGTGGCCGCCCGGGTCGCGGCGGCCCGCTCGGCGGCCCGGCAGCGGTGGGGTGCGGCCGCGGCGACGAACGCCCAGGTGCCCGGGCCCCTGCTGCGCTCGGCCCGGCACCGGCCCCGCACCGACGTGCTGGCCCCGCTGGTGTCCGGCGTCGACCGCGGCACGCTGACCGCGCGGGGCTTCGACCGCGCGCTGAGGGTCGCGTGGACGCTCGCCGACCTGGCCGGGCGGGACTCGCCGGGCCCTGACGAGATCGCCGAGGCCGTGGCCTTCCGGACCCTGGGGGCCGCCGCGTGACACGTCGGTCCGACCCCGCCGACGGCTGCGAGGACGAGCGGCTGGCCCGGGCCCACCTGTCCCGGGTGGCCGAGCCGGGGGACCGGGCCGTGACCGGGAGCGCGTCCCCCGGGCGCTGGGCGGCCGTGCTGGCGGACCTGCGGCGCGGCCGCGGGCCCGACGTCTGGCAGACCCGCCACGACCGGCTCGAGGAGTCCACGACCGAGCTGGTGGCGCGTGGCGCGCGCTGCGGCATCGAGCTGCTCACGCCCGCCGACCCGGCCTGGCCGGACGGGTTGCGGGACCTGGCCGAGCTGTCCCCGCGCACCGACCCGGACGGGGGTGCGCCGATCTGCCTCTGGGTGCGGGGGCAGCTGCCGGCCTGCCCGCCGCCCGCCGTGGCCGTCGTGGGGGCCAGGGCCTGCACCGCCTACGGGGAGCACGTGGCCGCGGAGCTCGGGGCGGGGCTGGTGACGCGCGGCTGGACCGTCGTGTCCGGTGCCGCCTACGGCATCGACGCCGCCGTCCACCGCGGGGCGCTGGCGGCGGCGGACGGCGCCGCCTCGCCGACCGTGGCCGTGCTCGCCGGCGGCGTGGACCGCGCCTCCCCGGCGGGGCACGAGGACCTGCTGCGGCGCACCGTCGAGGCGGGCGGTGCGGTGGTGTCGGAGGTGCCGCCGGGCACCCGGCCGGCGGCGTACCGCTTCCTGCTGCGCAACCGGCTCATCGCGGCCTGGGGTCTCGGGGTGGTCGTGGTCGAGGCCTCCCACCGCTCGGGGGCGCTCAACACCGTGCGCACGGCGGTCGACCTGTCACGGCACGTCGCGGCGGTCCCGGGCCCCGTGACGTCGACGGCGTCGGTGGGGACCAACCGCCTGCTGAGGGACGGGGCGGCGTGCGTCACCGGGGCCGACGACGTGGTGGAGCTGCTGGGGCGCATGGGCCTGTTCGCCCCGGGGCCGACGTCGCCCGGCTTCGGCGCCACCGGTCGCGAGGAGGACGCGCAGGCGGCGCTCGCGCAGCGCAGCGGTCCCCACGGCCTGCGCGTCTGGCAGTCGCTGCGGCCGGGGCGTGCCCGTGACCTGGACCACCTGGTGGTCGAGGTGGGCCTGGCCCACCGCCTGGTCGCCACGGCCCTGGCCGGGTTGGAGCTGGCCGGCGTCGCGGTCCGGGGCGAGTCCGGCTGGCGGCGTGGCGGCACGGTCGGGGCGGGGGGCGTCGTGGTCCCATGAGCAGGTGGCCGAGCCCAGCGCGTCGGAGAGCCCACCGGTCCTGCCCGAGCCGTCACTGCTCGTGCTCGCCCGGTTCGTGGACTGGCTGCGCCTGGAGCGCGGTCGGTCGCCGGCCACGGTGCGGGCGTACCGGGCGGACGTGTCGTCGCTGCTGCTGCACGCCCTCGGCCAGGGGCAGGAGCACGTGTCGGGGCTCAGCACCGCCCACGTGCGCTCCTGGCTCGGGGCCGGGCAGCAGTCGGGCTGGTCCCGGGCCACCACGGCCCGGCGGGCCGCCGCCGCCCGGACCTTCACGTCGTGGGCCGTGCGCCACCAGGTGCTGACGACCGACCCCGCCGGCCGGCTGGTGTCACCGCGCCGCCCGCGCCACCTGCCGCGCGTGCTCGACGAGCCGGAGGCACGCCGGTTGTGCGAGGCCGCGGCGGCGGCGGCGGACGGCGGTGCGGTCGGCCTGCGCGACCACGCGCTGGTGGAGGTGCTGTACGCCACGGGGGCGCGGGTCGGCGAGGTGGTCGGGGTCGACCTGGCCGACGTCGACCGGGAGCGACGGGCGCTGCGGGTCACGGGCAAGGGCGACAAGGAGCGGGTGGTGCCGCTAGGCCTGCCCGCGCTGCGCGCCGTGGACCGGTGGCTGGCCGAGGGCCGCCCCGAGCTGGCCACGCCGACGTCACCGCCGGCGCTGCTGCTGGGCCGCCGCGGCGGCCGCCTCGACCAGCGGCAGGCCCGCGACGCCGTCGCCCGGACCGCCCGCGCGGCCGGGCTGGCCGACGTGCACCCGCACGCGCTGCGGCACAGCGCGGCCACGCACGTGCTGGACGGGGGAGCCGACCTGAGACTGGTACAGGAACTACTCGGTCACGCTACGCTCACGACGACGGAGATCTACACCCACGTGTCGCAGGCTCGCCTGCTCGCTGCCTACCACCGGGCGCACCCGCGGGCCTGAGCACCGGGAGGGGACCGATGGCGAGCACTACGTCGATGACGGGCGGGCGCGCATCGGGTGACCGGAACGGCACGGGGACCAGCACGGACACGGGGGTCAGCACGAACACCGACAGCAGCCAGGACACCGCCCAGGGCACCGAGCCCGACGAGGGCTCGCCGGACGTGGTCGTCGACCTGTCCGCGGCGGGCACGTCGGAAGACGACGGGTCCCCGGACGACACGGGTGACGCGGCCCCGACGCCGGCCGAGGAGGCCGAGGCGCTCGTCGTCGCGATGTGGCGGGAGTACAAGGACACCGGCGACCGGGCGGTCCGGGACCGGCTGATCGTCCACTACTCCCCGCTGGTCAAGTACGTGGCCGGCCGGGTGGGTGTGGGCCTGCCGCCCAACGTCGAGCACGCCGACCTGGTGTCCTACGGGGTCTTCGGCCTGATCGACGCCATCGACAAGTACGACCTCGAACGCGCCATCAAGTTCGAGACGTACGCGATCTCCCGCATCCGCGGCGCCATCATCGACGAGCTCCGCTCGATCGACTGGATCCCCCGCTCGGTGCGCAGCAAGTCGCGCGAGGTCGAGCGCACGTACGCCGCGCTCGAGGCGGAGCTGCACCGCAGCCCGACCGAGCAGGAGGTCGCCGACCGGCTCGGCATCTCCATCGGCGACCTGCACCAGATCTTCTCCAAGGTCTCCTACGCCAACGTCGTGGCCCTGGACGAGCTCATGCACGCCGGCAGCGAGCGCGGCGACTCCCTCACGCTGGGCGACACGCTCAAGGACAACCGCGCCGAGGACCCGGTGCAGGCGTTCGAGACCCAGGAGACCAAGTTCCTGCTGTCCCGGGCCATCAACCTGCTGCCCGAGCGCGAGAAGATCGTCGTCACCCTGTACTACTACGAGGGCCTCACCCTGGCCGAGATCGGCCGGGTGCTCGGGGTGACCGAGTCCCGGATCTGCCAGATGCACACCAAGGCGGTCATGCAGCTGCGGGCCAAGCTCAGCGCGGCCGGCGACGGCTGACCCGTTCTCCGGGCTCCGGCCGGCGAGGGGACGACCCGGTCACTCACGGGTCGGGCCCCGCCGGGAGCAGCCGTACCGCTCCGCCCCGGCCCAGCCACCACCACGGGTCGACGTAGCGCCCCTGCACCCGGACGCCCCAGTGCAGGCAGGCGCCCGGGCCGGGAGGGCACCCGGCGTGGCGCGGCGTGCCCCGCACCACGGCCACCGGCTCGCCCGCGGAGACCGTCACCCCGACGCCCACGCCGCCGGCCGCGGTGACCGGTTCCAGCGAGGTCAGCGTCCCGCCGGGGTGCTCGACGACGACGACGCCGCGCCCTGCCACCGGCCCCGCGAAGGTCACCACCCCGTCGGTGGGGGAGACGACCGTGGCGCCGGCGGCCGCGGGCAGGTCCACCCCGCGGTGGCCGGGGCCGTAGTCGTGCGGGGGTGGCACGAACGGCCGCACCACCGGGCCGGGCAGCGGGGGGACCCGCTCGCCCGCCGACGTCGTCCGGGCCGCGCCGCTCGCCCGGCCCGGCGGCGGTGGGCCCTGGGCGACCGTGGCCGGCGCGGGGGGGTCGGGGACCGGTCCCGGGGTGGCTGCAGCGGCCACGACCGCGGTGCCGCCCAGGACGAGCACCGCCGCCGTCACCCATCCCGTCACCGCTGCAGCCACCGCACCAGCCTCCGGGGCCGGGGGAGCGGCCGCAGAGGGCCGGTCCCCGGTTGTGGACAGGGCGGTCCCTCTCGCGGTTGTGGACACGCGCCGTGTCCTCACCGACCCCGTCGGCCCTGGTGGGCGACCGGTCGACCGCAGCGACGTGGTTTGGAGGCCCGTGCCCCGGGCCGTACGATGGCCCGACAGCCGGGTCCGCCCGGCTAGTTCGCGCGCCCTTCTCCGCCCAGGCGGGGGAGGTCCCCGGTCCCGCCCCACCGTCCGCGGTGGAGCGGGGAGGACCGCCCAGGGCGCCAGGAAGCGGCGTCAACCGGCGTCGCTGCAGAACCGGACAGGGCGCCTGAGAGGCGTCGGAAGGAGTGCGTCGGCATGGCCGTCGTCACGATGCGCCAGCTCCTCGAGAGCGGCGTCCACTTCGGGCACCAGACCCGTCGTTGGAACCCCAAGATGAAGCGCTTCATCTTCACCGAGCGCAACGGGATCTACATCATCGACCTCCAGCAGTCGCTGGAGTTCATCAACGTCGCCTACGACTACGTCAAGCAGACGGTCGCGCACGGCGGCAGCATCATGTTCGTCGGCACCAAGAAGCAGGCGCAGGAGCCCGTGGCCCTGCAGGCCGCGCGCGTGGGCATGCCCTGGGTCAACCAGCGCTGGCTCGGCGGCATGCTGACCAACTTCCAGACCGTCTCCAAGCGCGTCCAGCGCATGCGCGAGCTGGAGACCGTCGACTTCGACGACGTCGCCGGCTCCGGGATGACCAAGAAGGAGCTCCTGGTCCTCCGTCGCGAGAAGGACAAGCTGGAGAAGACGCTCGGCGGCCTGCGCGACATGACCAAGGTCCCCAGCGCCGTCTGGATCGTCGACACCAAGAAGGAGCACCTCGCCGTCAGCGAGGCCAAGAAGCTCGGCATCCCGGTGATCGCGATCCTCGACACCAACTGCGACCCCGACGAGGTCGACTACAAGATCCCGGGCAACGACGACGCGATCCGCTCCGTCGCCCTGCTGACCCGCGTGATCGCGGACGCCGTGGCCGAGGGCCTCGTCGCCCGCTCCGGCGGCGGCGACACCACGACGGCCGAGGAGCCCCTGGCCGAGTGGGAGCGCGAGCTGCTCGCCACCAGCGAGGCCTCGACCCCGGCCGCCACCGAGGCGCCGGCCGCCACCGAGGCGCCCGCCGCCACCGGTGACGCCCCCGCCCCGGTCGAGGCTCCGGTCGACACGGCCACCATCGAGACCGCCGCGACGGCCCCGGCCGCCGAGGCCACGACGGAGGCCGCTGACGCCGCCGACGCGGCTGCCACGGAGGCTCCGGCCGAGACGGCTCCGGCCGCCGAGACGGCTCCGGCCGCCGAGGCGACCGAGGCCACCGAGGCGACCGAGGCCCCGGCCGCCGAGGCGACCGAGCCGGAGACCACGCCCAGCGCCTGAGGCGCCGCACCACCCACCCGCCGGGCCCCCACGGGCCCGGCGGGTGCGGGCGGGCACCCGCCTGAGCACGTCGCACCACAACGCACGAAAGACCAGGGCCCACGAGGCCCTCACCCACTTCGGAGGAGTTGTCCGTGCCCAGCTACACAGCTGCTGACATCAAGGCCCTGCGCGAGCGGACCGGCGCCGGGATGATGGACGTCAAGAAGGCCCTCGACGAGGCCGAGGGCGACACCGGCAAGGCCGTCGAGATCCTGCGCGTCAAGGGTCTCAAGGGCGTCACCAAGCGCGAGGGGCGCAGCGCCAGCAACGGCCTCGTCGCCGCCCACGTCGACGGTGGCACCGGTGTGCTCGTCGAGGTCAACTGCGAGACCGACTTCGTCGCCAAGGGCGAGCGCTTCAAGGAGCTGGCCGACACGGTCCTCCAGGTCGCGGTGGCCTCCGGCGCCGCCGACGCCGACGCGCTGCGCGCGGCCGACACCGGTGACGGCAGCACCGTCCAGCAGCTGCTGGACGAGGGCAACGCCACCCTCGGCGAGAAGATCGAGGTGCGTCGGGTCGCCCGCCTCACCGGCGCCCACGTGACCTCCTACCTGCACCGCACCAGCCCCGACCTGCCCCCGCAGATCGGTGTGCTGCTCGCGGTCGAGGGCGAGGACACCGGCACCGCCCGCGACGTCGCCCTGCACATCGCGGCCATGTCGCCCAGCGTGCTGAGCGCCGAGGAGGTGCCCGCGGAGACCCTCGAGGCCGAGCGTCGCATCGCCCACGAGACGGCCGTCAACGAGAACAAGCCCGAGCAGGCGCTGCCCAAGATCGTCGAGGGTCGCGTCAAGGGCTACCTCAAGGAGAACGTCCTCCTCGAGCAGGCCTTCAGCAAGGACAACAAGAAGACCATCGCCAAGGTCCTCGACGAGGCCGGGCTCACCGCCACGGCGTTCGCCCGCTTCCGCGTCGGCAGCTGATCACGTGGTGACGGAGGAGCTCGAGACGTCCTCCGCGGCAGTCCCGGCGCTCTCGGACCCCCGAGGGCGCCGGGTGCTGCTGAAGCTGTCCGGCGAGGCCTTCGGCGGTGGCAGCGTGGGCGTCGACCCCGACGTCGTCGCGCGCGCCGCCCGGGAGATCGCCGCCGCGGCCGACCTGGGCGTCCAGATCGCCATCGTCGTGGGCGGCGGCAACTTCTTCCGCGGCGCCGAGCTGTCCCAGCGGGGCATGGAGCGGGCCCGCGCGGACTACATGGGCATGCTCGGCACGGTGATGAACTGCCTGGCCCTGCAGGACTTCCTCGAGCAGGCCGGCCGGGACACCCGGGTGCAGACCGCCATCACCATGGGCCAGGTCGCCGAGCCGTACATCCCCCGCAAGGCCATCCGGCACCTGGAGAAGGGCCGCGTCGTCATCTTCGGCGCCGGCGCCGGGCTGCCCTACTTCTCGACCGACACCGTCGCCGCCCAGCGGGCGCTGGAGGTCAAGGCCGACGTGGTCCTGATGGGCAAGAACGGGGTCGACGGCGTCTACACCGCCGACCCGCACAAGGACCCGACCGCCACCAAGCTCGACCGGCTCACCTACGACGACGCCCTGCGCCAGGGCCTCAAGGTCGTGGACGCCACCGCGTTCAGCCTGCTCATGGACAACCGGCTGCCCATGGTCGTGTTCGGCATGGAGGGCGAGGGAGACGTCACGCGCGCCCTCGTCGGTGAGAGGATCGGCACGCTCGTCACCGGCTGACCGGCCGGACGGGGCGACGCGGGCGACCGGGACAGACGCTGCAGCAGGAGGAGACGACGTGATCGACGAGGCACTCTTCGAGGCCGAGGAGAAGATGGCCAAGGCCATCGAGGTCGTCAAGGACGACTTCGCCGGCATCCGCACCGGCCGGGCCAACCCCGGGATGTTCAACAAGGTCATGGTCGAGTACTACGGCGCGTTCACCCCGCTGCAGCAGCTGGCGTCCTTCCAGATCCCGGAGGCCCGCACCGTCATCGTCGCGCCGTACGACAAGAGCTCCATGGCGGCGATCGAGCGGGCGCTGCGCGACAGCGACCTGGGCGTCAACCCGAACAACGACGGCAACGTCATCCGGTTGAACCTGCCGCAGCTGACGGAGGAGCGCCGCAAGGACTACATCAAGCTCGCCCGGGCCAAGGCGGAGGACTCGCGCATCTCGGTGCGCAACATCCGGCGCAAGGCCAAGGAGGAGCTCGACCGGCTCGTCAAGGACGGCGAGGTCGGCGAGGACGAGGGCAGCCGGGCGGAGAAGGAGCTCGAGGTCCTCACGCGCAAGCACGTCGACGAGATCGACGAGCTCCTGCGCGGCAAGGAAGTCGAGCTGCTGGAGGTCTGAGCCGATGACCAGCCCGGCCGACCCGGCGCCGACGGGACCCGCAGCGGCTCCCGTCCCGCCCCCGGCCCTGCCCCCGGTGCTGGCCGCGGCGCCCGGCCGGGTGGCCGTCGTCCCGGACCCCGCCCCCGAGCCCGCCGCGGCCACCCGGACCGGACGCCGGCTGCGGGACCGCCGGGCCGGGCGCAACCTGCCCGCCGCGGTGGCCGTGGGCGTCGGGCTGGGCGCGCTGGTGGCGGTGTGCCTGTTCGTGCGCAAGGAGGCGTTCGTCGTCCTGGCGGCCGCCGCGATCGTGCTGGCGGTGTGGGAGCTGGCCAACGCGTTCCGCGCCCGACGGATCCGGATCCCGGT
Source organism: Jannaschia sp. R86511 (assembly GCF_042466345.1). Classification (NCBI taxonomy): domain Bacteria; kingdom Pseudomonadati; phylum Pseudomonadota; class Alphaproteobacteria; order Rhodobacterales; family Roseobacteraceae; genus Jannaschia; species Jannaschia sp. R86511. The sequence goes on along the minus strand of NZ_JAXHCD010000001.1, from coordinate 3,578,590 downwards.
GCTGCCGGTCGTGGTCGGCTCGGTGGGCATGCTCGTGTCGGCCTTCGCCGCCGGCGTCGAGGCGCTGCTGGTCTCCTTCGCCCTGACGGCCTTCGCGGTGCTGCTGTGGCGGGTGCTGGACGGCCCCAACCCCGTCCGGGACGTCACGGCGGGCATCTTCACCGCCGCCTACGTGCCGTTCCTGGCCGCGTTCTCGCTGCTGATGCTGGCCGAGCCCGACGGGCCGTACCGGGTGCTGGCGTTCCTCATGGTCGCCATCGGCAGCGACATCGGCGGCTACGCGTTCGGCGTGGTGTGGGGCAAGCACCCGCTCGCCCCGTCCGTCAGCCCGAAGAAGTCCTGGGAGGGCCTGGCCGGCTCCGCGGTGTTCGCCGTCGTGCTGGGGGTCGCGGGCGTCACCCTCGCCCTGGACGGCCCCTGGTGGGCCGGCGCCGCCCTGGGCCTGGCGATCGTGCTGACCGCGACGGTCGGCGACCTGTCGGAGTCGCTGCTCAAGCGCGACCTCGGCATCAAGGACATGGGCAGCCTGCTGCCCGGCCACGGCGGCATCATGGACCGGCTGGACTCGCTCCTGCCCGCGGCCCCCGTGGCCTACCTGCTGCTCACGGTCCTGGTCCCCGCGACGTCCTGATCGGCCGTCCTTCGGGGACGGCCCCGGGGGACCGCCCCGGGGGAGACCGCGTGGGCTGACCCCTCAGCCCGGCCAGACCCAGTCGCGGATCTCGGGCAGGTCCTCGCCGTGGGTGCGGGTGTACCGGGTGTGCTCGATCAGCCTGGCCCGCAGCGCCTCACGGGCGTGGGCCCCGGTGCTGCCCAGGCGCGGCACCCGGTCGATGACGTCGATGGCCAGGTGGAAGCGGTCGATGCGGTTCATCACGCACATGTCGAACGGCGTCGTCGTGGTGCCCTCCTCGACGTAGCCGCGCACGTGGATGTTGGCGTGGTTGGTGCGCCGGTACGTCAGCCGGTGGATGAGCCACGGGTAGCCGTGGTAGTTGAACAGCACCGGCTTGTCGGTGGTGAACAGGCTGTCGAACGCGGCGTCGGACAACCCGTGCGGGTGCTCGCCCGCCGACTGCAGCCGCATCAGGTCGACGACGTTGACGAAGCGCACCCGCAGGTCGGGGAAGAACCCGCGCAGCAGCTGCACCGCGGCCAGCGCCTCCATGGTCGGCACGTCCCCGGCGCAGGCCATCACCACGTCCGGCTCCTCGCCGTCGTCGGTGCTGGCCCAGTCCCAGATGCCGATGCCCTTGGTGCAGTGGACGTCGGCGTCGGCGACCGACAGGTACTGCGGGGCGGACTGCTTGCCGGCCACGATCACGTTGACGTAGTCCACGCTGCGCAGGCAGTGGTCGGCCACGCTCAGCAGGGTGTTGGCGTCCGGCGGCAGGTACACCCGGATGACGTCGGCGCTCTTGTTGACCACGTGGTCGATGAAGCCCGGGTCCTGGTGGCTGAAGCCGTTGTGGTCCTGGCGCCAGACGTGGCTGGTCAGCAGGTAGTTGAGGCTCGACACCGGCCGGCGCCACTCGATGCCGCGCGTGGTCTTGAGCCACTTGGCGTGCTGGTTGACCATCGAGTCCACGATGTGGACGAACGCCTCGTAGCAGCTGAAGAACCCGTGCCGACCGGTCAGCAGGTACCCCTCCAGCCAGCCCTGGCAGGTGTGCTCGGACAGGATCTCCATCACCCGCCCGTCCGGGGCCAGACCGACGTCGGTGTCCAGGGTCTCGCCCTGCCAGGCCCGGCCGGTGACCTCCAGCAGCGCCTGGAGGCGGTTGGAGTTGTTCTCGTCCGGGGCGAAGACCCGGAACGAGCGGCGCGGCTCGTCCAGCACCATCACGTCGCGCAGGAACCTCCCCAGCACCCCGGTGGCGCCCGCGCTGGTCGTGCCGGGCGGGCCCACGTCGATGCCGTGCTCGCGCCAGTCCGGCAGCCGCAGCGCGTGCCGGAGCAGGCCGCCGTTGGCGTGCGGCGTCGCGCTCATCCGCCGCTCACCGACCGGGGACAGCCGCCGCACCAGCTCCACGGGCACCCCGTCGGCGTCGAACAGCTCCTCGGGCCGGTAGGAGCGCAGCCAGGTCTCGAGCACCTCGCGGTGCGCGGGGTCGGTGCGGGCGTCCGCGAACGGCACCTGGTGGCTGCGCCAGCTCCCCTCGACGGGCAGACCGTCCACCTGGGCCGGTCCGGTCCAGCCCTTGGGGCTGCGCAGCACGATCATCGGCCAGCGCGGCCGCTCGCCCCGGCCGTGCTCGCGTGCCTCGCGCTGGATCCGGCCGATCTCGTCCAGGCAGCCGTCCAGGGCCCGGGCGAAGTCGTGGTGCATCTGCTCGGGGTCGTGACCGGTGACGAACACCGGCTCCCAGCCGCAGCCGGACAGCAGGTCGCGCAGCTCGGCCTCGGGGATGCGGGCCAGCACCGTGGGGTTGGCGATCTTGTACCCGTTGAGGTGCAGGACGGGCAGCACGGCCCCGTCGCCCACCGGGTCGAGGAACTTGGTCGAGTGCCAGCTCGCGGCCAGCGGCCCGGTCTCGGCCTCGCCGTCGCCCACCACGGCCGCCACGACCAGGTCGGGGTTGTCGAACGCGGCGCCGAACGCGTGGGACAGGGCGTAGCCCAGCTCGCCGCCCTCGTGGATGGAACCGGGGGTCTCCGGGGCGACGTGGCTGGGGATGCCGCCCGGGAAGCTGAACTGGGTGAACAGCCGCCGCATGCCGGCCTCGTCGTAGGAGACGTCGGGGTAGACCTCGCTGTAGGTGCCGTCCAACCAGGCCGCCGCGACCAGCCCGGGCCCGCCGTGACCGGGCCCCGTCACGTTCAGCACCTGCAGGTCGCGGGCCAGGATCACGCGGTTCAGGTGGGCGTGCACGAAGGTCAGCCCCGGCGTGGTGCCCCAGTGCCCGAGGAGGCGCGGCTTGGTGTGCTCCGGCGTCAGCGGCTCGCGCAGCAGCGGGTTGCCCATCAGGTAGATCTGCCCCACGGACAGGTAGTTCGCCGCCCGCCACCACGCCTGCAGGCCGGCCAGCTCGTCGTCGGGCAGGTAGGGCTCGCTCGCCGTGCGGGTGTCCGTCTGCTCAGGCATGCGGCGATCGAACCGCGACGAAAGGGACGGCACAAGGGACCTCCGGCCCGGGTGGGACCGGGGATGTTCCTGTACCGGCGGGATCGTTGGCACACTGAGGCCGTGCCCCTGCCGCTCGTCCTCGCCCCGCCGCGCCGCGGCAAGCCTCCCCAGCACCTCGCCGACCTGACGGTCGCCGAGCGGGTCGAGGCCGTCACCGGCGCGGGTCTGCCCCGGTTCCGGGCCGCCCAGCTGTCCCGGCACTACTTCACCCGGTTCACCGCCGACGCCGCCGACATGACCGACCTGCCCGCCGCCGAGCGCGACGCGGTGGTCGCGTCGGTGCTGCCGCAGCTGCTCGAGGGAGTCCGCACGCTGGAGGGCGACCACGGCAACACCGTCAAGAACCTGTGGCGGCTGTTCGACGGCTCGCTGGTCGAGAGCGTGCTCATGCGCTACTCCGACCGCACGACGCTGTGCCTGTCGAGCCAGGCCGGCTGCGGCATGGCCTGCCCGTTCTGCGCCACCGGCCAGCAGGGGCTCACTCGCAACCTGTCCACGGCGGAGATCGTCGACCAGGTGGTCCGCGCCAGCCGCGCCGCCGGCGGTCGCGTCACCAACGTGGTGTTCATGGGCATGGGCGAGCCGCTCGCCAACTACAACGCCGTCATCGGGGCCCTGCGACGGATGACCGACCCCACCCCGGACGGCCTCGGCATCTCCGCCCGCAACATCACCGTGTCGACGGTCGGCCTGGTCACCGCGATCGAGAAGCTGATCGACGAGCGGCTGCCCGTGACCCTCGCGGTGAGCCTGCACACCCCGGACGACGAGCTGCGGGACTCCCTGGTGCCGATCAACACCCGGCACAACGTCAAGGACCTGCTCGACGCCGCGCGGGCCTACTTCGAGGCGACCGGGCGCCGGGTCAGCATCGAGTACGCCCTGATCCGCGACATGAACGACCAGGCCTGGCGGGCGAGGCTGCTCGCGCAGGAGCTCAACCGGCGCGGCAAGGGCTGGGTGCACGTCAACCCGATCCCGCTCAACCCGACCCCGGGCTCGATCTGGACCGCCTCGGACCCGCAGGTGGAGCACGAGTTCGTCCGCACCCTGCGCGACGCCGGCATCCCCACCACGGTGCGGGACACCCGCGGGCGCGACATCGACGGCGCCTGCGGGCAGCTGGCGGCCCAGGACCTGGTGCAGCCCCGTCAGGGGCAGGAGCGTCCCGTCGTGCTGCCCTCGGACGCCCCCCCGCCGACCCCGGCGGCCCCGGCCACCGACGAGCCCCCGGAGGCGAGCGACGCGTGAGCGCCGACCTGTTCCAGCGCACCGGCCGGTTCCGCAAGGGCTACGACCGGCGTCAGGTCGAGGTCTTCCTGGACCGCGCCAAGCAGGTCTGGGACGGCGGTGGCCCGCCCGGCGGCATCACGTCCTGGCACGTGCGGACCGTCGGCTTCAACATGCGTCGCAACGGCTACCAGGTGCCCGCCGTGGACAGCGCCCTGGACCGGATCGAGGACGCGTTCGTGTCACGCGAGGAGCGGGCCGGGCCGGCCAGCTGGCGCGAGGCCGAGGACGCCGTCCTGGCCCGGCTGGACCGGGCCGACGGGGCCCGCTTCCCCCGCGGCCGGTTCCTGGGTCTCGGCTACCGCATCCGGGACGTCGACGAGCTGTGCCGCCAGGTCCGTGAGCACCTGGTGCTCGGCCGTGGCCTGAGCGTCGACGACGTCCGGACCTCGGTGTTCCGGGTCGGCCGCGGCGTGCGCGGCTACCGCGAGGCGCCCGTGGACGCCTACCTCGACCGGGTCGTCGACGTGATGCGGCGGCGCGGCTCGTAGTCGGTCGCGTCCGGGCCTGCCCGGCGCCGCTCAGCCCGGATCAGCCCGGACGCCGGACGAGTCCCAGCACGCGGTCGACACGCACCTCCAGCACGACCCGGCGCGGGTTCTCCCGCGGCGGGCGGTACCGGGCGGTGTAGCGGGCCACGGCGTCGGCCACGGCGTCGGGCTCGGTCACCACGCGGCCGGTGCCCTCCAGGGTGAGCCAGCGCCAGGAGTCCACCTGGCACAGCGACAGCCGCGACCCCCGGGCCGCGTTGGCGGCCTTCTGGGTGCCTGCGCTCGTGATGACCCGGGCCAGGCCCGCGCCGTCGTCCCAGGTGAACCCCACGGGCACGGTGTGGATGCTGCCGTCGGCCCGCAGGCCCGACAGCGTGGCGAGGTGCCGCTCGGCCAGGAACGCCAGGGCCTCCTCCGGCAGCGACCGCGGGTCCATCGACACCCCCGTAGCCTCCCACGCCCGCCCGCGCTAGCGTCCGGGCGTGACCACCAGCCCCGCCCGCCCGGACCCCGTGGACGCCGCGCGGGAGCGCGCCGTTCTCGAGCAGGTCCCGACCGGGCTGCTCGTCGGCGGTGCCTGGCGCGAGGCCGACGGCGGGGCCCTGCTGGACGTGAGCGACCCGGCCACGGGCCAGGTGCTCGCCCAGGTCGCCGACGCCTCGCCCGCCGACGCCCTGGACGCGCTGGACGCCGCCCTGGACGCGCAGGCCGGCTGGGCCGCGACCGCCCCGCGCGAGCGGGCCGAGCTGCTGCGCCGCGCCTTCGAGCTGACCACGGCCCGCGCCGACGACCTCGCGCTGCTCATGACCCTGGAGATGGGCAAGCCGCTGGCCGAGTCGCGCGCCGAGGTCGCCTACGGCGCCGAGTTCCTGCGCTGGTTCTCCGAGGAGGCCGTGCGCGCCTACGGCCGCTGGTCCACCGCCCCCGCCGGCGGCAGCCGGCTGCTGACCATGAAGCAGCCGGTCGGCCCGTGCCTGGCCATCACGCCGTGGAACTTCCCGCTGGCCATGGCCACCCGCAAGATCGGGCCGGCCCTGGCCGCCGGCTGCACGATGCTGCTCAAGCCTGCGGCCGAGACCCCGCTGACGGCCCTGGCGCTGGCCGGGCTGCTCCAGGAGGCCGGTCTGCCCCCGGGGGTGCTCGCCGTGCTGCCGACCTCGCGCGCCGGGGCGCTGGTGGAGCCGCTGCTGGCCGACGCCCGGCTGCGCAAGCTCACGTTCACGGGCTCGACCGCCGTGGGCCGGCGCCTCGTGGCCCAGGCCGCGGACAACCTGCAGCGGGTGTCGATGGAGCTCGGCGGCAACGCGCCGTTCCTGGTCTTCGCCGACGCTGACCTGGACGCCGCCGTCGACGGGGCCGTGCTGGCCAAGATGCGCAACATCGGCGAGGCGTGCACGTCGGCCAACCGGTTCCTGGTGCACACCTCGCTGGCCGAGGAGTTCGGCCGGCGGCTGGCCGAGCGGCTGGCGGCCATGCCGGTCGGCCGCGGCACGGACCCGCAGGTCGAGGTCGGCCCGCTCATCACGCCCGGGGCCCGCGACGGCGTGCACGCCCTGGTGGCCGACGCGGTGGCCGGCGGCGCCCGGGTGCTGACCGGGGGCGAGCCGCTGCCCGGGCCGGGGGCCTTCTACGCCCCGACCGTGCTGACCCAGGTGCACGCCGGGGCGCGGCTGCGCCACGAGGAGGTGTTCGGACCCGTCGCGCCCGTCATGACCTTCGACGACGACGCCGAGGCGGTCTCGCTGGCCAACGCCACCGAGTACGGGCTGGTGTCGTACGTGTTCACCCAGGACGTGGGTCGGGCGCTGCGGACTGCGGAGCAGCTGGCCAGCGGCATGGTCGCGCTCAACCGGGGCGTGGTGTCGGACCCGGCGGCCCCGTTCGGCGGCGTCAAGGCCAGCGGCTTCGGCCGCGAGGGCGGCGCGGAGGGCATCGAGGAGTACCTCGACACCAAGTACGTCGGCATCCAGCTCTGACCCTCTGACCCCCGGTGGCCCCGGGGCCGGCGTCGACGTCGCCGCCGGGCCGCCCGGAGCGCCGGGTCGCCCGGAGCGTCGGGCCGGCCGCAGCACCGGGCTGGCAGGATCGCCGGATGCGACGTGTCACCCTGCTCGGCTCCACCGGCTCGATCGGCACCCAGGCCCTGGACGTGGTCCGGCGCAACCCCGACGACCTGCGGGTGTCGGGGCTGGCGGCCCGCGGCGGTGACGCCGGCCTGCTGGTACGCCAGGTGATGGACCACGACGTCCCCGTCGTGGCCGTGGCCGACACCGAGGTCGCCGAGCAGGTGCGGGGGGCGCTGCGGGCGGCCGGCCGCGACGTGGAGGTGCTGGCCGGGCCCGACGCGGCCACCGAGCTGGCCGGGGCCGACACGGACGTCGTCCTGAACGGCCTGGCCGGGGCGGTGGGGCTGCGCCCGACCATGGCGGCGCTGCAGGCCGGGCACGTGCTGGCGCTGGCCAACAAGGAGTCGCTCATCATCGGCGGCCCGCTGGTCACCGCCGTGGCCGGGCCGGACCAGGTGGTGCCGGTGGACTCCGAGCACTCGGCGCTGGCGCAGTGCCTGCGCGGCGGGCGGGCCGCGGAGGTCCGGCGGCTGGTGCTGACCGCCTCGGGCGGGCCGTTCCGCGGCCGCGACCGGGCCTCGCTGGCCGACGTCGGACCGGAGCAGGCGCTGGACCACCCGACCTGGTCGATGGGCCCGCTGGTGACGACCAACTCCGCGACGCTGGTCAACAAGGGCCTGGAGGTCATCGAGGCCCACCTGCTGTTCGGGATCGGCTTCGAGCGGATCGACGTCGTCGTCCACCCGCAGTCCGTCGTGCACTCCATGGTCGAGTTCCACGACGGCTCGACGCTGCTGCAGGCCAGCCCGCCGGACATGCGCCTGCCCATCGCCCTGGGCCTGACCTGGCCGGACCGGGTGGCCGACGCCGCCCCGGGCTGCGACTGGACGCAGGCCACCTCGTGGACCTTCGAGCCGGTCGACGAGGTGACGTTCCCGGCCCTGGGCCTCGCCCGGCGGGCCGGTGAGGCGGGCGGGGTGATGCCCGCGGTGCTCAACGCGGCCAACGAGGTGTGCGTCGCCGCGTTCCTCGACGGGAACCTCCGCTTCCTCCAGATCGTCGACACGGTGGCCGATGTGCTGGAGCAGGCCCACGACGAGGGCCTGACCGCACCCCGTGACGTCGCCGACGTCATGGCGGCCGACGCGTGGGCGAGGGCCCGTGCGGCTGCGACACTGGAGGCTCTGGCCCGCCGCTAGGCGGACCGCGGGACGGAGGACGACGTGGCGTACCTGCTGGGTGTGCTCGCGGTGGTGGTGGGGATCGCGGTCTCCATCGCCCTGCACGAGGTCGGTCACATGGTGCCGGCCAAGAAGTTCGGGGTCCGGGTCACCCAGTACATGGTGGGCTTCGGGCCGACCGTGTGGTCGCGCGTGCGCGGCGAGACCGAGTACGGCGTCAAGGCCATCCCGCTCGGTGGCTACATCCGCATGATCGGCATGTTCCCGCCGCGGCGCGACACCCCCGACGGCATGGTCAGCTCCGGCTCCAGCAACCCGGTCGCCTCGCTGGTGGAGTCCGCCCGCGCGGAGTCGCTGGAAGAGCTGCGCCCCGGCGACGAGAACCGCACCTTCTACAGCCTCAAGGTCTGGCAGAAGCTCGTCGTGATGATGGGCGGCCCGGTCATGAACCTGGTCCTGGCCACCGTCCTGCTGGCGGTGGTCGCCGTGGGCTTCGGCGCCGTGCAGGCCACCACGACCGTCGGCACCGTCTCGCAGTGCATCCTGCCCGTCGACGCCCCGGTGGACGCCGAGTGCTCCGCGGACGACCCCGCCGCCCCGGCCGCGGCCGCCGGCATCGTCCCCGGTGACGTAGTGCTGAGCGTCGACGGCGTGGCGACCCCCACCTGGCAGGACGTCCGTGAGCAGATCCGCGCCAGCGGGGGCGAGTCGACGGTGTTCGTCGTCCAGCGCGGTGACGAGCAGCTGTCGCTCACCGCGACGCCCAGCGAGACGTCCATCATCGCCCTCGACGAGGCCGGCGAGCCGGTCCTGGACGACGACGGCGGCTACGTCACGACCGAGGGCGGTTTCCTCGGCGTCGGACCGACCCAGGACCTGGTCCGGCAGCCGGTGACGGTGGTGCCGGGGCTGGTCGGCGACGCCGTCGTCGGCACCGCCAAGGTCCTCATCCGGCTGCCCCAGTACATGGTCGGCGTGGCGGACGCGGCCTTCGGCGCGGGGGAGCGGGACCCCGAGGGGCCGGTCAGCGTCGTGGGGGTCGGGCGCCTCGCGGGCGAGGTCGCGTCCCTGGAGGCGCCCAGCGACACCTTCGGCCTGCCCGAGCGGGTGGCTACGATCCTGCAGATCCTGGCCGGGCTGAACGTCGCGCTGTTCGTGTTCAACCTGATCCCGCTGCTGCCGCTTGACGGCGGCCACGTCGCCGGTGCGCTGTGGGAGGGCGTCAAGAAGGCGTGGGCCCGCGCGCGGTCCCTGCCCGACCCCGGACCGGTCGACGTGGCCAAGGCGCTGCCGGTGGCTTATGGGGTAGCCATCCTGCTGCTCGGGCTGTCGGTCGTGCTCATCTACGCCGACCTGGTCAACCCGGTCCGGCTGACCGGCTGAGCCCCGGTCCGCACGAGCGGCCGGTACGCGTGATACTGGACGGGTGACCGCAGTCAGCCTCGGAATGCCGGAAGCCCCGCCCCCCGTCCTCGCCCCCCGTCGGAAGACGCGGCAGATCAAGGTCGGCGACGTCCTGGTCGGAGGGGACGCGCCGGTCAGCGTGCAGTCGATGACCACCACGCCGACCACGGACATCAACGCCACGCTGCAGCAGATCGCCGAGCTCACCGCGAGCGGCTGCGACATCGTGCGCGTGGCATGCCCGTCGCAGGACGACGCCGAGGCGTTGCCGGTCATCGCCAAGAAGTCGCAGATCCCCGTGATCGCCGACATCCACTTCCAGCCCAAGTACGTCTACGCGGCCATCGACGCGGGCTGCGCGGCGGTCCGGGTCAACCCGGGCAACATCCGCAAGTTCGACGACCAGGTCAAGCAGATCGCCGCGGCCGCCAAGGACGCCGGCGTCTCCATCCGGATCGGCGTCAACGCCGGCTCGCTCGACCCGCGCCTGATGGAGAAGTACGGCAAGGCCACCCCCGAGGCGCTGGTGGAGTCCGCGGTCTGGGAGGCGTCGCTGTTCGAGGAGCACGACTTCCACGACTTCAAGATCAGCGTCAAGCACAACGACCCGGTCGTCATGGTGCGGGCCTACGAGCTGCTGTCCGAGCGGGGCGACTGGCCGCTGCACCTGGGCGTCACCGAGGCCGGCCCGGCGTTCCAGGGCACGATCAAGTCCGCCACCGCCTTCGGCGCGCTGCTGAGCAAGGGCATCGGCGACACCATCCGCGTCTCGCTGTCCGCGCCGCCGGTGGAGGAGGTCAAGGTCGGCAACCAGATCCTCCAGTCGCTCAACCTGCGCCCCCGCAAGCTGGAGATCGTGTCCTGCCCGTCCTGCGGGCGGGCCCAGGTCGACGTCTACACCCTGGCCGAGCAGGTCACCGCCGGTCTCGAGGGCCTCACCGTGCCGCTGCGCGTGGCCGTGATGGGCTGCGTCGTCAACGGCCCCGGCGAGGCCCGCGAGGCCGACCTGGGTGTCGCGTCCGGCAACGGCAAGGGGCAGATCTTCGTCAAGGGCGAGGTCGTCAAGACCGTGCCGGAGTCGCAGATCGTCGAGACCCTGATCGAGGAGGCCATGCGGATTGCCGAGGAGATGGGCCTGGACGCCGACGCGGAGCCCTCCGGCGCCCCCGTCGTCAGCGTGTCCTGACCACCCCACCGGGTCGAGCCGTGCCACGCCTCGTGCTGCCCCGCGGTGGCTCGCTGTGTCCGGCAGGGTGTGATGGGTGAGGATGTGGCCGTGATGCGCCCGTCGGTCCGCGTCCTGGCCGCCCGGGACCTCGAGGAGGCCGTGGACGTCTGCGCCCTGGACCCGGTGGCGCACGCCTTCGTGTCCTCGCGCCTGGTCGGCGGGCTCCTCGGCGAGGCCGGCCATGCCGAGGTCTGGGGCTACCACGAGGCGTCCGAGCTGCGCTCGCTGCTGTGGGTGGGGGCCAACATGGTCCCGGTCGAGGCCTGCGCCGACGCCACCGACGCCTTCACCGCCCGCGCCCGGCGGACCAACCGGCGCAGCTCGTCGGTGTTCGGCCCGCGCGAGGACGTGCTCCGGCTGTGGGCGGGGCTCGAGGGCAGCTGGGGGCCGGCGCGCGAGCTGCGGGCCAACCAGCCCCTCATGGTGTGCGACGAGGCCGTGGTCGAGCCCGACCCCCGCGTCCGGCGCACCCGGCCCGACGAGCTCGACACCCTGTTCCCCGCCTCGGTGGCCATGTTCACCGAGGAGATCGGCTACTCCCCGCTGGGCCTGGACGGCGGGGCCGGGTACCGGGCCGGGGTGGCCGAGATGGTCGGCCTGGGCCGGTCCTTCGTCCGCCTGGACCGCGGCCCCGACGGTCGGCCCGAGGTCGTCTTCAAGGCCGAGCTGGGGGCCGTCACCGGCGCCGTCGCCCAGATCCAGGGGGTCTGGGTCGCCCCGCACCGCCGCGGCGAGGGCATCGCCGCCCCCGCGGTCGCCGCCGTGGTCGAGGCCGTCCGCCGCGACCTGGGCGCCCGGTCCTCGCTGTACGTCAACGACTACAACACCCGCGCCGTCGCCGTGTACGAGCGGGTGGGGTTCTACCACCACGGCTCCTTCGCCACCGTCCTGCTGTAGCGCCCCTGCTGCAGCGCCCTCACGGTCGTCACGCCTGGGCCCCCGATCAGCGGCCACCGAGAAGGAGGACTCGCCGTCGGCGCCCTGGTGGGCGGGCTCAGGCCCGAGTCCTCCTCCGTCGTGGCCGTTCCCGGTAGGCGCTGCGCACCTGAGCGACCACCCACGCGCCGTCGAACATGACGTGCTCCCACGCGAAGCGGCGGGTCACCCACCCGGCCGACTGCAGGTCGTCGTGCCGGCGCAGGTCCGCCGCGAACGCGTGACGCGTCCCGTGCACGCCGTGACCGTCCGCCTCGAGGGCCACCCGCGCCTCCGGGTCCCCCAGGTCGACCACGGCGAACAACCCGGGCTCCGCCACCACGAGCTGCGGCACGAACGCCGTGAGCCCGTCGGCGACCAGGAGCCCCCGCAACCCGGACTCGAAGGCGTTGGCCGCCCGCTCGTCGGCATGACGGGCCACCAGGCGCGCCCGCCGGGCGCCGGGCGAGCGGGTGGCCGTGGCCGCGTCCAGGAGCTCCTCGCGCGGGACGAGGCCGGAGCGCAGGGCGGAGTCGACGACGGCCAGGGCCTCGGGGAGGGGAAGGGTCCGGGCGCAGTCGACGGCGGTACGCACTGGTTCGGTCACGCCGGTCTCGCGTTCCTGCGGCGACAGCGGTGCCCAGTACCGCTGCACGCCGGGGAGCGAGGAACGGTTCGAGGTCGGCGGCACGGTCATCTGCACGCCGTCGGGCGGTCGCAGCACCCCCCAGCCGTGGGACACGGCCGCGCTGAGGTGGGACAGCGCCCCACCGGCCCGGACGGCGCGCGCCCGGTCGCCGAGACCGTCCCGGTCGGGGGCCGGGACGTAGCGGTCGTGGCACAGCCGGACCACGGTGCCGTGCCCCAGCGCGGTGCGTAGGGCCCGCCTGGTGGTGTGTCGCATGAGCTCGGCGAAGGTGGCAGGGCGGCCCAGGGCACGCAGGACGGTCGCCGGGTCGGTCATCGGCCCATGCTCGTCGTCGACCAGCGAGCCTCGCGGGGCTCGTCCACAGGCCATGGAGGAGGAGGACTGGCCCTCCAAGGTCGCGGAACCGCGTGATGGAGCTGGTCTTCCGCCCCGATGGCCGGTTCCCCCGCAAGGGCTCGGCGCAGGTGGCAGGTCCGCCCCACCCGTCCGCCCGGACGGAAACCAGGCGGGGGAGGGGCGGGGCCGCCGGTACCCTCGCGGTCGTGCTCATGCGGATGTCCTCACTGTTCCTGCGCACCCTGCGCGACGACCCGGTCGACGCGGAGGTGGCGAGCCACCGGCTGCTGGTGCGGGCGGGGTACATCCGCCGGGCTGCGCCGGGCGTGTACTCGTGGCTGCCGCTGGGCTACCGGGTGCTGCGCAAGGTCGAGGCCGTCGTCCGCGAGGAGATGGAGCGCATCGGCGCGCAGGAGGTCCACTTCCCCGCGCTGGTCCCGCGCGAGCCCTACGAGGCCACCGGCCGCTGGGCCGAGTACGGCGACAACGTGTTCCGGCTGCAGGACCGCAAGAAGGTCGACTACCTGCTGGCCCCCACGCACGAGGAGATGTTCACGCTCCTGGTGAAGGACCTGTACTCCAGCTACAAGGACCTGCCGCTGCACCTGTTCCAGATCCAGACCAAGTACCGCGACGAGGCCCGTCCCCGCGCCGGGCTGCTGCGCGGTCGCGAGTTCGTCATGAAGGACAGCTACAGCTTCGACGTCGACGACGCCGGCCTGGAGACGAGCTACCAGCAGCACCGCGCCGCCTACCTGCGGCTGTTCGAACGGCTCGGCCTGGACGTCGTGGTCGTGGCCGCGGTGTCCGGGGCGATGGGGGGCTCGGCCAGCGAGGAGTTCCTGCACCCGAGCCCGGCCGGCGAGGACACCTACGTCCGCTGCACCGCCTGCGACTACGCGGCCAACGTCGAGGCCGTGACGACCCGGGTGCCCGCGCCGCGGGCCACCGACGGGCTGCCCGCCAGCCACGTCGAGGACACCCCCGGCACCCCGACCATCCAGACCCTGGTCGACCACGCCAACGCCGCCTTCGGCCGCGACGACCGGACCTGGACCGCCGCGGACACCCTGAAGAACGTGCTCGTGGTGCTGCGCCACCCCGACGGTACGCGGGAGCCCGTCGCCATCGGCGTGCCCGGCGACCGCGAGGTCGACGCCAAGCGGCTGCAGGCCGCCGTCGAGCCCGCCGAGGTCGAGGCGTTCACCGAGGCCGACTTCGCCGCGCACCCCGGCCTGGCCAAGGGCTACATCGGACCCGGCGTGCTGGGCAGCGCCAACGCCACCGGCATCCGCTACCTGCTGGACCCCCGCGTGGTCGCGGGCACGTCCTGGATCACGGGGGCGGACTCCCGCGGGCACCACGTCTTCGACCTGGTCGCGGGCCGCGACTTCCCCGCGGCCGGCGACGACGGCTCCGACGGCACGGTCGAGGCCGCGGAGGTGCGCGACGGGGACCCGTGCCCCGTCTGCGAGACCGGCACGCTGGAGTCCGCCCGCGGCATCGAGATGGGCCACGTGTTCCAGCTGGGCCGCAAGTACGCCGAGGCGCTCGACCTCAAGGTGCTGGACGAGAACGGCAAGCAGGTCGTCGTGACCATGGGCTCCTACGGCGTCGGGGTGTCCCGCGCGGTGGCGGCCATCGCCGAGTCCTGGAGCGACGACGTCGGCCTGGTGTGGCCGGCCCAGGTGGCGCCGGCGGACGTCCACGTGGTCGTGGCGGGCAAGGACGCGGACGTCGCGCAGGGCGCCGAGGACCTGGCTGCCCGCCTGGACGCGGCGGGTCTGGACGTGGTGCTGGACGACCGCAAGGCCAGCGTCGGCGTGAAGTTCAAGGACGCGGAGCTGGTCGGCCTGCCCACGATCGTCGTGGTCGGCAAGCGCTTCGCCGAGGGCTTCGTCGAGGTGAAGGACCGTCGCACGGGCGAGCGGGAGGACGTCGCGCTGGACGACCTGCCGGCGCGCCTGGGCATCGGCGGGTGACCTCGTCCGTGCCGGCCGGTGTGCTCACCGGCCTGCCAGGCATGCCCGACATCACCTGGCAGGTGCTGGCCCTGCTGCTGCTGGCCGCCCTGGTGGCCGGCTGGGTGGACGCCGTGGTGGGGGGCGGCGGGCTCGTCCAGCTGCCCGCCCTGCTGCTGGCGCTGCCCACGGCCAGCCCGGTGCAGGTGCTGGCGACCAACAAGCTGTCCGGGGTGTGGGGCACGTCGATCGCGGCGATCACCTACGCCCGCAAGCTGCCCCGCCGACCCCGGGCGGTCGGGGTGATCACCGCCTCGGCCGCGGCCGGGTCGGCCCTGGGCGCCGCGCTGGCCGCGTTCGTCCCGCCCGGGCTGTTCACCCCGCTCGTGCTGGTGCTCGTGGTCGTCATCGGCGTCGTCACCGTCGCCAAGCCCCGGATGGGCCTGGTCGAGCGGCACCGGGTGCGCAACGTGTCGTTCGCGTCCCTGCTGGTGGGGATCGGCCTCGGTGTGGGCGTCTGGGACGGGGTCTTCGGTCCGGGGACCGGGACGCTCTTCGTGTTCGCCCTGGTCGGGCTGGCCGGCTACCAGTTCCTGGACGCGACGGGGCTGGCGCGCATCGCCAACGCGGTGACGAACCTGGCGGCGCTCGCGGTCTTCACGGTGCAGGGGGCGCCGCTGTGGACCCTCGGCCTGCTGATGGGCGCGACCAACCTGCTGGGCGGGTGGCTCGGGGCCAGGACCGCCATCGCCCGCGGCTCCGGGTTCGTCCGGGTGGTGTTCCTGGTCGTCGTCGGGGGCCTGGCGCTGCGGCTGGCCTGGGACGTGCTCGGCTGAGCCCGCCGGCCCGTCAGGCGGCGTCCGGCGCGCCCGGCAGGGAGGCGGGCACCCCGCCCCAGGACCAGCGGCTGCGCTCGCACTCCGCCAGCACGGTCACCGCGGCCGTCGACCAGCCCTGGTCCCCGACCCGGAGCGCCTCGGCCAGCACGCCGGCCGTGGCCGCGGTGACGGCGTCCTCGACCCGCAGCGCCAGGGCCGCGGCGGTCACCGGGCCGTCGACCGGTGTCCCGGCGTCGTCGGTCGGGTAGGTGGCCAGCGGCGCCGCGGGGACCGTGCCCAGCCGCGCCAGCACGCCGGCCAGCGCGTCGGTGCGGTCGGTGTGGTCGGTCAGGGCCGCGGCGGCGTCGTCGCTGCGACCCGTCGACCAGGCCAGCACCACCCCGTAGGACCAGCGCGCCCGGTGCTCCAGCGCCAGGACGACCTGCAGCGCCTCGGCCAGCGCGGGGTCGGCGGGGGTCGTGGGCCAGGTCGTCGGGGCCACCCCGGTGCCGGCCAGCGCCGCGGTCTGGGCGGCCCGCGCGGCCGCCACCCGGGCGTGCAGCAGGGCCAGGGCGACGTCGGCGTCCTCGGCGGCCCGCTCGGCCAGCGCCGCGCCGACGGCGGTGGCGCCGCCGGCCCCGAGCACGGCGGCGGGCCGGTCGGGCGGGGCCAGCACCGGGCCCCCGTCGTCCGGCTGCGGCGCGAGCAGGGGGCCGGCGGCCCTGACCGGGTCGCCCAGCAGCTGCCGGTGCGACGCGTGGACCGCGACCGCGGCGGCCACGTCTGCGCCCGCGCCGTGGCGGCCCGTCAGCGGCGGCAGCGCCGACCCGGCCTGCCGGTACGCCAGCTCGGCGGCCAGCGCACCGCCCAGGACGCGCCTGCGCCGCCGCTCGCGCGCCGACACGGCGGGGGGCCGGGCCGTCAGGACGTCGTCGTCGAGCCGCAGCCGGCGGGGGTCCACGTCGAGCAGCTGCTGCCTGGTGCCGGCGGAGCAGCCGCCCAGCAGCAGCGCGAGCGCGCCCGTCGCGCCCAGCCCGAGCGCCCGCCGTCGCGAGAGCGCCTGGGGCCACCGCCCGTCGGCTGCCCGCCGCCCGTCGGCTGCCCGCCGCCCGTCGGTGACCTGCCGCCCGTCGGTGGCCCGGGGCCCGTCGGTGGGCCGTCGGGCGGCGGGGGGCGTCACGACGACGATGCTGTCAGACGTCGCGCCCGGCCCGGATACTGTGTGGGCCCCGTCCACGTCCGACCCTGGAGGCCCCGACCGTGTCCACGCACAACGCGCAGCTCGCCGCGCTGCTCGACACGGTGGTGAACGGTGCCGGTCTCGTGCTCGAGGACGTCGTCGTGACCAGCGTGGGCCGCCGTCGGCAGGTGCGGGTCGTCGTCGACCTCACCGACGACGAGGTCGGCTCCGTCGACCTCGACCGCGTCGCCCAGGTGTCACGCGCGGTCGGCGACGCCCTCGACGCCTCCGACGCCCTGGGCCCGCAGCCGTACTCGCTGGAGGTCACCACCCCCGGGGTGGACCGACCGCTGACCCAGCGGCGCCACTGGCTGCGCGCGCGGACCCGGCTGGTCCGGGTGGAGCGCGACGGCGAGGCCCCGCTGACCGGTCGCCTGCTGGACGTCGGAGACGACGGTCCGGTGCTGGACGTCGACGGGCAGCAGGTCGTGCCCGGCTGGGACGGCATCCGCAAGGGCGTGGTGGAGGTCGAGTTCACCCGCCGGGACGCCGCATCGGGGCCACGGCGCGACGAGGCCGACGGGCACGACGGGCACGACGAGACGGACGAGACGGACGAGACGGACGAGAAGGACGAGAGGGAGGAGGCCTGATGGACATCGACCTGCAGGCCCTGCGCCTGATCGAGACCGAGCGCGAGATCCCGCTGCCGGTCCTGCTGAGCACCATCGAGCAGGCCCTGCTGCTGGCCTACCAGCGGACCGAGGGCGCCGAGCCCAGGGCGCGCATCGAGCTGGACCGCAAGTCCGGCCGGGTGGCCGTCATGGCCCAGGAGGTCGACGAGACCGGGGTCGTGCTGCGCGAGTGGGACGACACCCCGGCCGGTTTCGGCCGGGTGGCCGCGGCCACCGCGCGCCAGGTGATCCTGCAGCGGATCCGGGACGCCGAGGACGAGCGCGTGCTGGGGGACTTCCGGGGCCGTGAGGGCGAGATCGTGTCCGGGACGGTCCAGCAGGGCCGCGACCCCCGCTACGTCCGGGTCCAGCTCGGTGACGTCGAGGGCATCATGCCGCCGGCGGAGCAGGTGCCCGGCGAGAACCTGAAGCACGGCGAGCGGATCCGCTGCTACGTCGTGTCGGTGGCCAAGGGGATGAAGGGGCCGCAGATCACGCTGTCGCGCAGCCACCCCAACCTGGTGCGCCGGCTGTTCGCCCTCGAGGTGCCCGAGCTCAACGACGGCACGGTCGAGATCATGGGTGTGGCCCGCGAGGCCGGTCACCGCTCCAAGGTCGCCGTGACGTCGGGGCGGGCCGGGTTCAACGCCAAGGGCGCGTTCATCGGGCCCATGGGCCAGCGGGTCCGCTCGGTCATGTCCGAGCTGCGCGGCGAGAAGATCGACATCGTGGACTTCGAGGAGGACCCGGCGCGCTACGTCGCGGCCGCGCTGAGCCCGGCCAAGGTCCTGTCCTGCGAGGTCGTGGACGCAGCGGCCAAGCAGACCCGGGTCGTGGTGCCGGACTACCAGCTGTCGCTGGCCATCGGCAAGGAGGGCCAGAACGCCCGGCTCGCGGCCCGGCTGACCGGCTGGCGCATCGACATCCGCTCCGACGAGGCCGCTGCGCCCCGCGGGACGGACGCCGAGGCCGACCCGGCGGGGCGCGTCGGGCCGTCGTGACCCCCTCGCGGTCCGTCCCGGCCCGCGACGGCGCTACACTCGACACGGCCTCGAACGGCGTGACGGTCTCCCGACCCACGCGCTCGCAGTCCGCGGACCCTGTGCCCGCTGGACCTGTGCGCACGTGCATCGGCTGCCGCCGCACCGCACCGAGGTCCGTCCTCGTCCGGATCGTCGGCGTCGAGGTCGAGGGTCGGCTGCTCGCCGTCCCCGACCCCGCGGCCGTGCGGCCCGGCCGCGGTGCCTGGGTGCACCGGGACCGAGGGTGCGTGGAGCTGGCCGAACGCCGCAGGGCGTTCGCGCGGGCGCTGCGCCTCGCCGGGCCCGTGGACCCGGCCGCAGTCCGCGAGCACGTCGCGGCGGCGGAGGAGCACCGCACGGACGGATCCACAGATCACGGCACCACACGTCACGGCACCACACGTCAAGGAACCACACCCAACCGGAAGCGGGTCGACGAGGTATGAGCACCCCATGAGCGCGCTGCCATGAACAGCCCTCGCTAAACCCGGTCCGTGCCTGTCTGGCTGCGGACCAAGACAGGAGAGAAGTGGCAAAGGTCCGCGTGCACGAGCTCGCCAAGGAGCTCGGTCTCACCAGCAAGAACCTGTTGTCCTGGTTGCAGGACAACGGGGAGTACGTCCGTGCGGCGTCCTCGACCATCGAGGCGCCCGTGGTGCGCAAGGTGCGGGAGAACTTCGAGTCCGCCGCCCCTGCACCCGCAGCCAAGGCCCCGGCCAAGCCGGCGGCCCCCAAGCCCCCGGCCGCCGAGACCCCGGTCGCCTCCCCGGCGGCGCCGACCCCGGCTGCCCCCGAGGCTCCGAAGGCCGCTCCGGCAGCCCCCGAGGCTCCGGCCACCCCCGCGACCCCGGCCCCGGCCGCCCCCGCCCGCAGCGGTGGTCCCCGTCCGGGTCCCCGGCCCCCCGCACCGGCCGCCCCCGAGGCGCCGGCCCCGCAGGTGCCCGCGGCGAAGGCTCCTGAGGCGCCCGCGCCCCAGGCCCCCGCCCCGCAGGCCCCGGCGGCAGAGGCTCCGGCGGCACCGGCTCCGGCGGCGCAGGCTCCGGCCGCGTCGGCCTCCGAGGCCCCGGCCTCGGACACCGAGCCGGCCGCCCGTCCCGGCGGCGCTCCCCGGCCCGGTGCCCCGCGCCCCGGCGCCACCCCCAACCGCCCGGGCAACAACCCGTTCGCGCCGAGCCAGGGCATGCCCCGGCCCGGTGCCGCGGCCCGTCCCGGCAACAACCCCTTCGCGCCGAGCCAGGGCATGCCCCGGCCGGCGGACCGTGGTGCCGCGGGCCCCGGCGGCCCGCGGCCGAGCCCGGCCGGCATGCCGCCGCGGCCCAACCCCGGCATGATGCCGCCGCGTCCGGCTCCCGGTCGTCCGGGCCCCGGTGGGGCCGCAGGTCGCGGTCGCCCCGGTGGCGCCCCCGGCCGTGGTCGTCCCGGCGGTGGTCCCGGTGGCCCCGGTGGCGCCCCGGGCGGTCCCGGTGGTCCCGGTCGCATGCCCACCAGCGGTGGGTTCGGCAAGGGCTCCCGTGGTCGTGGCGGCACGCAGGGTGCGTTCGGTCGCGGTGGCGGTCGTCCCGTGCGGGCGCGCAAGTCCAAG
The DNA here is from genome assembly GCF_042466345.1 of Jannaschia sp. R86511. Classification (NCBI taxonomy): domain Bacteria; kingdom Pseudomonadati; phylum Pseudomonadota; class Alphaproteobacteria; order Rhodobacterales; family Roseobacteraceae; genus Jannaschia; species Jannaschia sp. R86511. The sequence continues at coordinate 3,558,666 of NZ_JAXHCD010000001.1, read as the reverse complement.
CGGGCCAAGCGCCAGGAGTTCGACAACATGTCCGCGCCGACGATGGGCGGCTACGACGTCCCCCGCGGCGACGGCTCGACCGTCGTCCGGCTGCGTCGTGGCTCGAGCCTGACCGACTTCGCGGACAAGATCGACGCGAACCCCGGCTCGCTCGTGCGGGTGCTGTTCGGTCTGGGCGAGATGGCCACGGCCACGCAGAGCCTGGACGAGGACACCTTCATGCTCATCGGCACCGAGCTGGGCTACGACGTCCAGATCGTGTCGCCGGAGGACGAGGACCGCGAGCTGCTCGAGGCCTTCGACATCGACCTGGACGCCGAGGACGACGACGAGTCCATGATCGCCCGGCCTCCGGTCGTCACGGTCATGGGTCACGTCGACCACGGAAAGACGAAGCTGCTGGACGCGATCCGCTCCACCGACGTGGTGGCGGGGGAGTCCGGCGGCATCACCCAGCACATCGGCGCCTACCAGGTGCGCCACGTGCACGAGGACGTCGACCGCGCGATCACCTTCATCGACACCCCGGGTCACGAGGCGTTCACCGCCATGCGGGCCCGAGGCGCCAAGGTGACCGACATCGCCATCCTCGTGGTGGCCGCGGACGACGGCGTGATGCCCCAGACCATCGAGGCGCTCAACCACGCCCAGGCGGCCGACGTGCCGATCGTGGTCGCGGTCAACAAGATCGACCGTGACGGCGCCAATCCCGAGAAGGTCAAGGGCCAGCTGGCCGAGTACGGCCTGATCGCCGAGGACTTCGGTGGCGACACCATGTTCGTCGAGGTCTCGGCCCTGCAGCGGCTCAACATCGACGAGCTGCTCGACGCCGTCCTGCTCACCGCCGACGCCGCCCTGGACCTGCGGGCGCGCGCCGACAAGGACGCCCGGGGCATCTCGATCGAGGCCAACCTGGACAAGGGCCGCGGCCCCGTCGCGACCATCCTCATCCAGTCCGGCACGCTGCACGTCGGTGACGCGATCGTCGCCGGCACGGCGTACGGCCGGGTCCGGGCCATGTTCGACGAGCACGGCAACAACCTCACCGAGGCGCTGCCCGCCCGTCCGATCCAGGTCCTCGGCCTGACCAGCGTCCCGGGCGCCGGCGACACGTTCCTCGTGGCGCCCGACGACCGGACCGCGCGTCAGATCGCCGAGAAGCGCGAGGCCGTCGAGCGCAACGCGATGCTGGCCAAGGCACGCAAGCGCATCACGCTCGAGGACTTCACCCAGCAGCTGCAGGCCGGCAAGGTCGAGACGCTCAACCTGATCCTCAAGGGCGACGTCTCCGGCTCGGTCGAGGCGCTGGAGGAGGCCCTGATGAAGATCGACGTGGGCGACGAGGTGCAGCTGCGCATCATCGACCGCGGCGTGGGTGCCATCACGCGCACCAACGTGATGCTGGCCAGCGCGTCGAGCGCAATCGTCATCGGCTTCAACGTGCGTCCCGACGGCCCGGCCACCCAGCTGGCCGAGCGGGAGGGCGTGGACATGCGCTACTACTCGGTCATCTACGCGGCCATCGAGGACGTCGAGAACGGCCTCAAGGGCATGCTCAAGCCCGAGTACGAAGAGGTCCAGCTCGGTACCGCCGAGATCCGCGAGGTCTTCCGCTCGAGCAAGTTCGGCAACATCGCCGGTGCGCTCGTCCGGTCCGGCCTCATCCGCCGCAACGCCAGCGCCCGGCTGGTCCGCGACGGCGTGGTCATCGGCGACAACCTCAAGATCGAGTCGCTGCGACGGTTCAAGGACGACGCCACCGAGGTCCGCGAGGGCTACGAGTGCGGTATCGGCCTCGGCTCGTTCAACGACATCCGCACCGACGACGTCGTGGAGACGTTCGAGATGCGGGAGAAGCCGCGCGCCTGAGCCACCGCACCACCAGCACCACCAGCACCACCGCACCACCAGCACCAGCAGCACGAGGGCAGGCGCCGTCGGGACACGTTCCCGGCGGCGCCTCGCCGTCACTGGGCCGCTCGCCCCGGTCGGCCCGACCGACGCAGGAGGTAGACGACATGGCTGACCCGGCTCGCGCACGACGGCTGGCGGACCGCATCAAGGTGGTCGTCGCCGAGACCCTCGACAAGCGCATCAAGGACCCGCGCGTCGGCTTCGTCACCCTGACCGACGCCCGGGTCACCAACGACCTGCAGCACGCCACGGTGTTCTGGACCGTCTACGGCGACGACGAGGCCAAGGCGGACACCGCCGCGGCGCTGGAGTCCGCGCGGGGGTTCCTGCGCTCCGAGGTGGGCCGGCAGACCGGGATGCGTCTGACCCCCACCCTGGAGTTCGTCCTGGACGGGGTGCCGGAGACGGCGAGCCGGATCGACGACGTGCTGGCCGCGGCCCGGGCGCGCGACGCCGAGATCGCGGCCGCGGCCCTGCTGGCCCAGCCCGCGGGTGAGGCCGACCCGTACAAGGCCCCCCGCGTCGTGGCCGACGACGACGAGGACGCGGCCGCCGAGGACGACGGGTCGCCGGCCGGTCCGGGACGGACGGACGAGCAGGCCTGACGTGGCCGTCGAGGCGGCCGACCCCGTCGGTGTCCTCGTGGTCGACAAGCCCGCGGGGGCGTCCAGCCACGACGTGGTGGCCCGCTGCCGCAAGCTGTTCCGCACCCGCCGCGTCGGCCACGCCGGCACGCTGGACCCGATGGCCACCGGCGTGCTGGTTGTCGGCGTGGGCTGGGCGACCCGGCTGCTGACGTACATGGTCGGCCACGACAAGACCTACCTGGCCACGGTCCGGCTGGGCGTCGCCACGGTCACCGACGACGCCGAGGGCGAGGTCAGCGGGGGAGCGGACGCATCGCACCTGGTCCGGAACGACGTCGAGGCCGCCTGCGGGCCGCTGCGCGGCGACGTGCTGCAGGTGCCGTCGTCGGTGAGCGCGATCAAGGTCGACGGTCGCCGCTCCTACGCCCGGGTGCGCTCGGGCGAGGACGTGGCGCTGCGGGCCCGGCCCGTCACCGTGCACGGCCTGGAGCTGCTCGCGGTCCGGCCCGGCCGGGCCGCCGGGCCCGGCGGCGAGCAGCACGGGGTGCTCGACGTCGACGTACGGGCCGAGGTGTCGTCCGGCACCTACGTGCGGGCGCTGGCCCGCGACCTGGGCGTCGCGCTCGGGGTGGGTGGCCACCTGACCGAGCTGCGCCGCACCCGGTCGGGACCGTTCGAGCAGGCCGAGGCGTTCGACGTGCCGGGCCGCCGGGTGGGAGACGACGTCCTCGACGCCGCGCGGCTCGCGGTGGCTCCCCACCTGCTCGACCTGTCCGCGGTGGCGCGACGCTGCTTCGAGGTGCGCGAGGTCGACGCCGCGACCGCCACCCTGCTGGGCCACGGCCGCCGGCTGCCGGCCTGGGGCACCGGACCGGCCCCGGTGGCCGCGATCGACCCGGACGGTCGGCTGGTGGCGCTGGTGGCCGACGTCGAAGGGCAGGCCCGGGGTGTGCTCGTGGTCCCGCCCGAGCTCCGTCCACCGGCAGGCTGAGCCGGCCGGGCCGCGACGTGTGAGGCTGGGGTGGTGAGCGGGCAGCAGGCGGTCGCCGGTCGGACCGGGCCGCGCGCCGTCCCGGTGGTGCTGGTCGGGCTCACGCTGGTGGTGCTGTCCGTGTCGGCCGACCTCGCGTGGGTCCTGGTGCCGTGGACCGAGGCTCCGGCCGGGCCCGTCGACCCGGACGCGGGCCTGGCCCCGGCGGCCGTCGCGGACGCCCGGGCCGTGGCCGCGTCGCTGCGGCTGCCCGGTCTGCTGTCCCTGGCTGCGGCCGTGCTCACGGCGGCCCTGATCGTCCTCACCGGCCCCGGTCGGCGTCTGCTCGCGCAGGCCCGTCGGGTCCGGGGCGGGGTCGTGGTCCAGGTGGTGGCCCAGCTGCTGCTCGTGCTCGGCGTGGTGCTGCTGGTCCGCTGGCCCTTCGGGATGTGGGCCGAGCGGCTGCGGCGCGAGGCGGGGCTGTCGGTGCAGGACTGGGGCGGGTGGGCCCGGGACCGGCTGGTCGGGGCCGGCCTGGAGGCCGTCGTGCTCGTCGTCGTGGTCCTGGCCGTGGTGCTGCTGGCGCGGTGGCTGCCCCGGTGGTGGCCCGCGGTGGCGGCGGGCACGGGCGCCGCCCTGGTGGTGGTCGTGTCGCTGCTGCACCCAGTGCTGGTCGAGCCGGCGCTGAGCGAGCTGGGCCCGCTGCCGGCCGGACCGGTGCGCGAGCAGGTCGAGCAGGTGGCCGTGCAGGCGGGGGCGCCCGTCGCCGACGTCCTCGTGTCGCAGGAGTCGACGCGCACCACGACGCTCAACGCCTACGTGTCCGGCCTCGGCCCCACCCGGCGGCTGGTGCTGCAGGACACGCTGCTGGCGGCCCTGCCGCCCGAGCAGCTGCTCGGCGTCGTCGCCCACGAGACCGCGCACGCCGCGGCGCGCGACGTCGCCCGCGGCACGGTGCTGGGGGCGGTCGGGGTCGCCTCGCTGGTCCTGGTGCTCGGCACGGCCGCCCAGGCGGTGACCGTCGGCCGGGGACGCAGCGGGCGAGTCGGCACGGCCGGGGCCGCCGGTGCGGTGCTGCTGGTGGTCCTGCTGGTGCAGGTCCTGGGCGCGCCGGCGGAGTCGCTGGTCAGCCGTCAGGTGGAGCGGGCCGCCGACGTCCGGGCCGTCGAGCTCACCCAGGACCCGCAGGCCTACGCCGAGGCGATGCGGACGCTGCTGGTGACCAACCGCAGCGACCCGTCACCGCCCGCGCTGCACCAGTGGTGGTTCGGCACCCACCCCAGCGGGGCGGAGCGCGTGGCCCGCGCGGAGGCCGGTGGCTGAGGTCCGCCGCTCAGACCAGGAGCCGGGTCACGGCGGTGGCGGCCGCAGCCAGCACGATGACCAGCAGGAACGGCGCCCGCAGCAGCAGCGCGACCGCGGCGACCGCCAGCCCGACCAGGCGCAGGTCCACCGCCGGCCCGTCCGCCCCGGAGGTCGCCTGCGTCAGGGTGAGGGCGGCGAACATGGCCACCGGCAGCAGGGTGAGCACCGCCCGCACCCGGCCCCCCGACACCCAGGTCCGCGGCACGAAGGCGCCGGCGACCTTCTGCGCCAGCAGACCGACGGCGCACAGCCAGACCGCGAACCAGCTCATGCCCGACCCCGCCCGTCCGCCCGGTCCGCCAGGCCCAGCAGGGCGACGGCACCGCCGGCGAGCACGGGGACGCCGGCCGGGGCGAGGAACGTGGTGACCAGCGCCACCGCCGCGGCCAGGGCGGCCACCGCGGCCGTGCGTCGCTGCCGCAGGTACGGCCACAGCAGGGCGAGGAACGCCGCGGGCGCAGCGGCGTCCAGACCGAGCGAGGCCGGGTCGCCGAGGGCCTGCACGCCGTAGGCGCCCAGCACCGTGGTCAGGTTCCAGGTGGCGAACAGCCCGATGCCGGTGGTCCAGAACGCCGCCCGTGCCGCCGCGGCGCCGTGCGGCTCGTGCCGGACCGCCATGGCCGTGGTCTCGTCGATCACCAGCAGCGCCGCCGCAGCGCGGGCCCACCCGCGGCGCGGCAGCAGGTCGGTCAGCCGGACGGCGTACAGCGTGTTGCGCACCCCCAGCAGCCAGGCCGAGGCCAGCCCGGTGAGCGGGGCCCCGCCCGCGGCGGCCACGCCGGCGAAGGCGAACTGCGAGCCCCCCGTGAAGCCGACCGCCGACAGCACGACGGCCTGCAGCGGCGACAGGCCCGAGGCCACGGCGACGGCGCCGAAGCTGACGCCGTACACGCCCAGCAGGCCCAGGCCCACCCCGTCCCGGCGGGCGGTGCGGACGGCCTCCGGGGAGGCCGGCGGGCTGGGTGGGCTCACGTCAGAACCGTAGGACGCCACGGGGCTCACGTCGGCGGCCATCCACCCCTCGGTGGCCCGCCGGGGGCCGGGAACGGGGCGGGCGGTGGGTCGAGCGGCCGGACGGCGGGTCAGCGGCGGGGCTCAGCGGCGGGCGGCCTCGTCCCGGTCGGTGGCCTGGGGCACCGGCGGGCCCACGTGACGGGCCAACCAGCGGTTGAGGGGCGTGAGCGCGCGCCAGTACCCGGCCACCACGTCGACGGCCTCGGGTCCGAACAGCCAGTCCTCCAGGTCGTGACGGCGCGACATCGCGAAGCCCTTGTGCCGCAGCAGCGCGATCCGGGGGTGGTCGGGGTCGAACCCCCGCGGTGCGCGCACCAGCCGCTCCCCGGAGGTCTGCCAGCCGGCCTGCTCCAGCGTGGAGACGGCCCTGACCAGGGCCCGCCCGGTGCCGTCGTCGTCGACCGCCCGGCGGAACCGGGCCAGCTGGTCGCGCTCCATCCGCCAGAAACCCGCCGCCCAGGAACGCCCCGTCCGCGTCGACCTGGACGTACAGCGACCCCTTGCCGTCCGTGTGGTGGGCCACCCCGCCGGCGTGGGTCTTGTAGGGCGACTTGTCGTGGGAGAAGCGGACGTCGCGGTGCGGGCGGAACATCCGGGTCGCGCCGAACTCCGGCGCCAGCGCGGCCAGCAGGGCGAGCATGGGGCCTCGCACCTGCTGCTCGTACAGCGACCGGTGGTCGGTGAAGTAGGCCTTGGAGTTGTCGGCCTCGAGCCCTTCGTAGAAGAAGGGCATCTGCTCGCCGAAGCCGTCGAAGGCGGGTACCGCGTCGCTCACGGCCGCCACGCTACGACCGCCGGCGTCGGCTCACCCGTCGGTGCCGTCCCCGGTGACGAAGTCGATCAGCTGCTCGACGCGGCCGAGCAGCTCGGGCTCCAGGTCGGTCCAGCTGCGGACGGAGCCGAGGATGCGGCCCCAGCCGCGGCCGACGTCGGCCGCCGTGGCGTGGGGCCAGCCCAGGTGGGCCAGCACCCCCTCCTTCCAGGGCCGGCCCCGCGGGACCACGGGCCAGGCCTCCAGCCCGACCCGTTGCGGCCGGACGGCCTGCCAGACGTCGACGTAGGGGTGCCCGACGACCAGCACGTGCTCGCGCAGCGCGGGCGACCGGGACACGGCCTCGGACTCGCGCCACTCCTTGCTGCCGGCCACCAGGTGGTCCACCAGCACCCCGATGCGTCGCCCCGGCCCGGGGCGGAGGTCCCGCAGCGCCAGGGCCAGGTCGTCGACGCCGTCCAGGGCCTCCACCACGACGCCCTCGACCCGTAGGTCGTGCCCCCAGACCCGCTCCACGAGCTCGGCGTCGTGCTTCCCCTCCACGAGGATGCGGCTGGCCCGGGCGACGCGCGCGCGGGCCCCGACGACCGCGACGGACCCGCTGGCCGTGCGGGCGGGGGCGGTCGCAGCGGGGGTGCGGGGCCGGACCAGGGTCACGGGGCGACCCTCCAGCAGGAAGTCCGGGCCCAACGGGAACGTCCGCGTCCTCAGCCGGCGGTCCTCCAGCACGACGACGTGCATGCCGCCGGCCTTCTCGACCCGCAGCACCGCCCCGCACCAGCCGGTCGTGACCTCCTCGACGACCAGGCCCGGGCTCGCGGGCACCTCCTCGACGGCCACGGGGCGGCGGCGGGCGGCGAGCACGTCACCGGCGTAACGGTCGTGCGGGGGCATGGCGGTCACCGCGACACGGTAGGCAACGGCCCGACCGCGCCCGGTCCGGACACGCCCGGGTCGCGCGTCCGGGCTGTGCGCCCCGGCTGCGCACCCGAGGGGGCTCACCCCAGCCGCTGGACCTGCGGCCAGAGCTCGTCCCAGTCCGCCCGGGGGGCCGTGCAGACCCGCACCGGCGTGCCGTCCTCGTCGTTGTCGACGCCGGCGTCGTTGCCCACGGTCCCGACCTGCTCGCAGGCACCGAACCAGCCCAGCAGCGGGGCCGGGTCCCGCCAGCCGACCGTGACCACGGTCACCACGTCGGCCGTGGGCGGCCCCCACCACCAGTAGCCGTTGTGGCCCGAGCGGACCTGCGGCAGGTCCGCCCCCCGGTCCCGGGCCTGGTCCAGGGCGCCGGCCTGGCCGTAGTTCTGGGTCAGCACCGCCTGGGCGTCGGCGGCCGAGACCGCCGTGGTCACCGTCCCGACCAGCTCCGGCCAGCCGACCTGCTCGCCGTGGTCGTGCACGACCGCGACCGGGGCCAGGGCCGGCGGCAGCAGCGGCAGGGCCAGGAACGACCCGACGACCGCGTTGACCGCGAACAGCCCCAGCAGCAGCCCCGTCCGCCCGCGGCGGCCCGCGGCCCAGCGGCGGCAGACCGGCACGCCGGCCGCGACCAGGACGGGCACGACGCCCAGCAGGTAGTAGGGCTTGCCCCCGGTCAGCAGCACCACGCCCAGGAGCAGGACGGCGGTCACCGGCACCCACCGCAGCCCGGCCCGGCGCCGCAGCGCGAGCCCGCCGACCACGACGACGGCGAACGTCCCCGGACCGGTCAGCGTGGCCAGCATCGGCACCAGCAGGGCCCGGTCGACCGAGGTCCCGGACCCACCGTCGGCGATCGCGGCGGCCAGCGCGGTCTGGGGCCAGCCGTTGCGGCTCTGCCACAGCAGCGTCGGGGCCAGCCCGAGCCCGGCCAGCCCCGCGGCCGACCAGGCCCACGGGGAGCGGAACGGCGCCCGCGGCCCGACCAGGAGCAGGGCCAGCCCGGCGCAGGCCAGCAGCGAGACGGGCAGCGTCTTGACGGTCAGGGCCAGGGCCGCCACCGCCCCGGCGCCCAGCCAGGCCCGGGCCCGCCCCGTCCTGACCGCGCGCAGCAGCAGCAGCACCAGGGTGCTGCTGAGCAGCACGTCGAGCACCGTGGTGCTGAACAGGTGGGCCACGGCCAGGACGGTGGTCGCGGTGGCCACCACCGCGGCCGTCCAGGTCGCGTCGCGCCGCCCGCCCCCCAGCTCCCGGCAGGTGAGCGCCGCCACGACCACCACCAGGGCGCCCGCGAGCGCGGGCACGACGCGGAACGCCGCCAGCGCACCCCCGACCGTGTCGTACCAGGCGCGGGCCAGCAGGGGGACCGACGCCGGCTGGTCGGCGTAGCCCAGCGCCGGGTGCCGGCCGGCCTCGACGAGGTAGAGCTCGTCACGGTGGAACCCGTAGCGCGACGCCAGGGCCAGCTGCACCAGCGCGAACCCGAGCGCGACCCACAGCCAGCCGGGCGCGGCCGGCATCCGCGGTACCGGCCACGCCGGCCCGGTCGCGGTGGTGGCCCGTCCCCGACTCACGGCCCCAGCCTGGCCGCCGCGCCGTCCGTCGACCAGGGGCTACCGCACGTCGACGTCCCGGGCCGGGCCGTTCCCCCGGGCCGGGTCCGGGGGCGAGGATGGCGCATGCTCGACGACGAGACGAGGTCAGGCCCGCGCACCGGTGCGTGGGCGCAGGCGCACCACCGGTCCCTGGCCGACCCGGAGGGGTTCTGGCGCGACGCGTCGACGGCCGTGGAGTGGCTCAGTGCACCGACCCGCGTGCTGGACGACGACGCGGCGCCCCTCTACCGGTGGTTCGGCGACGGGGTGCTCAACACGTGCTTCAACGCCGTGGACCGCCACGTCCGCGACGGCCGCGGCGACCAGCCCGCGCTGGTCCACGACTCGCCCGTCACCGGGACCGTCACCACGCTCACCTACGCCGAGCTGCTGGACCAGGTCTCCCGGTTCGCGGGGGTGCTGCACGGGCTCGGGGTCCGGGCCGGGGACCGCGTCGTGGTCTACCTGCCCATGGTGCCGTTCGCGGCCGTGGCCATGCTGGCCTGCGCCCGGCTGGGAGCGGTGCACTCGGTCGTCTTCGGCGGGTTCGCCCCCACCGAGCTGGCGGCCCGGATCGACGACGCCCGGCCCACGGTCGTCGTGACGGCCTCGTGCGGCATCGAGCCCACCCGGCTGGTCGCGTACAAGCCCATGCTCGACGCCGCGCTGGCCAAGGCCGCCCACGCCCCGTCCGCCGTGGTCGTCATGCAGCGGCCGCAGCTGCGCGCCGACCTGGTCCCCGGCCGCGACCTGGACCTCGACGGGCTGATGGCCGGCGCGGACCCGGTCGACTGCGTCCCGGTGCGGGCGACCGACCCGCTGTACGTGCTCTACACCTCCGGCACCACGGGCCGGCCCAAGGGCATCGTGCGCGACAACGGCGGCCACGCGGTCGCGCTGACCTGGTCCGTGGCCAACGTGTTCGGGCTGGCGCCGGGGGAGACGATGTTCACCGCCAGCGACGTCGGCTGGGTCGTCGGGCACTCCTACATCGTCTACGCGCCGCTGCTGCTGGGGGCGACCAGCGTCATGTACGAGGGCAAGCCCGTGGGCACCCCGGACGCCGGGGCCTTCTGGCGCGTGGTGGAGCAGCACCGCGTGTCGGTGATGTTCACCGCGCCGACGGCGCTGCGGGCGGTCCGGAAGGTCGACCCGATGGGCACCCTGGCCCGTGGTCGGGACACCTCGAGCCTGCGGACGCTGTTCCTGGCCGGTGAGCGGCTCGACCCCGACACCTGGGCGTGGGCCGGTGACGTGCTCGACGTGCCCGTGGTCGACAACTGGTGGCAGACCGAGACGGGCTGGCCCATCGCCGCCAGCCCGCGCGGGCTGGAGGAGCTGCCGCTCAAGGCGGGCTCCCCGTCCGTGCCGGTGCCCGGCTACGACGTGCGGGTGCTCGACGGCTCGGGGCAGGAGGTGCCGGCCGGCACGGAGGGCGCCATCTGCCTGCGGCTGCCCATGCCGCCGGGCACGCTGCCCACGCTGTGGGGTGACGACCAGCGCTACGTCGACGGCTACCTGTCGACCTTCCCCGGCTACTACCTGACCGGGGACGGCGGCTTCCTCGACGAGGACGGCTACCTGTTCGTCATGGGGCGGACCGACGACGTCATCAACGTCGCGGGGCACCGGCTGTCCACCGGCGGGATCGAGGCCGCGCTCGCCGGGCACCCGGCGGTGGCCGAGTGCGCCGTGCTCGGGGTCGCCGACGACCTCAAGGGCCAGGTGCCGAGGGCGCTGGTCGTGCTCAAGGGCGGCTCGGAGGACATGGACCCGGCCGAGCTGGCCCGCCAGCTCAAGCAGCGGGTCCGTGACGAGGTCGGCCCGATCGCCTCCCTGCAGCGCGTCGACGTCGTCGCGGCCCTGCCCAAGACCCGCTCCGGCAAGATCCTCCGGCGCACCATGCGCGAGATGGCCGACGGCAGGCACCCGGTGGTCCCGTCGACCATCGAGGACGTCACCGTGCTCGAGGGGGTGGAGGCGCTGCTGCGCAGCTGATGCCCCGCCGAGGCGCCGGTGGCCTCAGGGCTCCACGGGGGAGGGGGTCGGGGTGCGGGGCTCGTCGTGCCCGTCCGCGGGTGCCGTCCCGGTCGGGTCGTGGGTGGCGGCCGGCTCGGGCCGGGTCAGCTCGTCGTAGCGGACCGCGACCACGCCGCCCACGACGAACGCCCCGCCCAGCAGCTGCACCGGCAGCGGCAGCTCGCCCAGCAGCAGCCAGGCGAACAGCAGGCTGAACAGCACCTCGGTCAGCCCGACGAAACCGGCGACCTTGGAGCCGAGCCGCCGGGTCGCCGCGACGCCCGAGGCGTACGCGAACGCGGCGGCGACGAGGCTGAGCCCGGCCACGGGCACCCACCACGGCAGCTGCACGCCGCCCAGGTCGACGTCGGCGGAGCTGACCCGCACGGGCACCAGGCCGACCAGCCCGGCCAGCACCAGCGACACCCCGCCGACCAGCAGGCCCGCCGCCGCCATGACCAGGGGCGGCAGCCCCGTGTCCGCCCGCGCCGAGAGCACGAAGAACGCGGCCAGCCCGAACGCGGCCCCGAGCGCCCACAGCACGCCCACGGCGTCGACCCGCATCCCGCCGAGCACGTCCAGGACCAGCACGAGACCGAGCACGGCCAGCACGATCCCCACCACCGTCCAGCGGCGCGGGCGCTGGCCGTGGCGCAGCCACAGCCACAGCACGACCAGCACGACCCCCAGGTACTCCAGCAGCAGCGCGACCCCGACCGACAGCGTCGAGACGGCGTTGAAGAACGCCAGCTGCACCGCGGCCACCGCGACCACGCCGTAGGTCAGCAGCAGGACGGCGTTGCGGCGCAGCAGGTGCCAGCGCCCACGCAGCATGAACGCCGCCGGTCCGGCCAGCACCAGCGCGGCGACGACGATCCGGGCGGTCACGGCGGCCGCGGGGCTCCAGCCGGCCTCGAGCAGGGACTTGGCGAACGGGCCCGAGCTGCCGAAGGCCGCCGCGGAGGCCAGGGCGAGCCACAGACCCGAGACGAAGCTCGTCCGGTGGGTGGCCACGGTGGTTGACGGGGTGGTGCTCACGGCAGGACCTCACTTGCGTCAGGAGTAAAGTGTGCTTCGGTACTGACGGTAGCGGATCCGAGCGTCAGGAGCGAGATGGTTTTCAGTCATGACACCGAGGTCGCTCTCGCGACGGCCGCGGCTCTGATCAACACCGCCGGCGGGCGGCCCGGCCACCCCGACGACACGCTGGTCGGCATCGAGCAGCTCGACGCCTTCGTCACCGAGTGGTCCTACACCGGCAGCCGGGCCGCCGACGCGGCCGGGCGCGCCGTCGAGCTGGCGGACAGCCGGGCCCTGCGCGAGGAGCTCGGGCGGCTGTGGGGGGCCGACGACGTGGCCGTGGTGGCGGAGGGCGTCAACCGGTTGCTCGCCGACGGCGGCGCCCTGCCGCAGCTGGTGCGCCACGACGGCTGGGACTGGCACCTGCACGCCACCACCCCCGAGGCCCCGCTCGGCACCCGCATGGCGGTGGAGGCGGCGATGGCCCTGCTCGACGTGGTCCGCGCCGGTGAGCTCGACCGGCTCAAGACCTGCGAGGCCGACGACTGCGCCGACGCCCACCTCGACCTGTCGCGCAACCGGTCCCGGCGCTACTGCGGCACCCGCTGCGGCAACCGGGCCGACGCGGCCGCCTACCGGGCGCGCAAGGCGGCGGGGGAGTAGGTCACCCGGTCGGGAACCGGCTCCGCGCCTCCTCCTCGGCCGGCTGCGTCGAGCCCGGAGGCGTCGGCTCAGACCCGCCGCCAGCCCTCCGCGAGCAGCGCGAGCCGCTCCAGCCGGCGCCGCTGGCCGAACGCGGACAACCAGCCCACGAGCCGCTCGACGAGCGCAGCGGCCGGCCCGTGGACGTCGGCCCTGAACCGCACGACGCAGCGCTCCGCGCCCAGGGGGCGGACCTCGTGCGCGTAGTCCAGCCGGTGGCCGAGCGCCGTGGTGGACCAGCGGTAGCCGCCGTCGGGGTCGACGTGGCTGACGCGCATGGTGGTCGCCGGGCCGAAGAACGGCCGGACCCGTCCGGTCCAGCCGGGCACGACACGACCTCCCGGTGGGTCCACCGACACCACGTGCGGGCTCCACAGCCGCCACGCGTCGACGTCGGTGAGCAGGTCGTGGAGACGGGCGGCGGGGGCGGCGACGGTGCGGGCGCTGGAGATGGTCACCTGGTGACGGTACGGACCCCCACCACCTGGCACCCTGTCGGCGTGCACGTGTGGAGATCCCTGGACGAGGTGCCCCGCGACGGCGGCCCCACCGTCGTCACCGTCGGCAACTTCGACGGCGTCCACCGGGGGCACGCGGCCGTCCTGGGCCAGGTCCGCCGGGTGGCGCAGGAGCGCGGGGCGCGGGCGCTCGCGATCACCTTCGAGCCGCACCCGCTGCACGTGCTGCGTCCGGACGTGGCCCCGCCGCTGGTCACCGGCCCCGACCAGCGGGTCGAGCTGCTGGCCGGCACCGGGCTCGACGGGCTGCTGGTGCAGCGCTTCGACCTGGCCCTGGCCGGGCAGAGCCCCGCGGAGTGGGTCGCCGGGACCGTGGTCGGCGCGCTGGGGTGCACCACGGTCGTCATCGGCAGCGACGTCCGGTTCGGGCACAAGAACGCCGGCGACCTCACCACCTTGCGGGAGCTGGGGGAGCAGCACGGCTTCGACGTCGTCGCGCTGGACGACGTCGAGGCGCCCGAGGGCCGCCGCTGGTCCTCCAGCTGGGTGCGGGCCTGCCTGCTGGCCGGCGACGTGGCCGGTGCGGCGCACGTCCTGGGGCGGGCGCACCGGCTCGACGCCACCGTGGTCCACGGCGACCACCGGGGCCGCGAGCTCGGCTACCCGACGGCCAACCTGGGCCCCGACCTGCAGGGCCTGGTGCCCGCCGACGGCGTCTACGCCGGCTGGCTGCGGCCGCTGGACGGCGCCGGCCCCGGCGGTCGACCGGCGGAGCCGATGCCGGCCGCGGTGTCCATCGGCACCAACCCGCAGTTCGACGGCACGGAGCGCCGGGTGGAGGCCTACGTCCTCGACCGGGACGACCTGGACCTGTACGGCCGCCGGGTGCGGGTGGAGCTGGTGCAGCGCTTGCGGGACACGCTGCGCTTCGACGGGGTCGACGGGCTGCTCGACCAGATGGCCGACGACGTCGACCGGACCCGAGCCGTCCTGGGCGTGACGGGCCCCGGCCGAGAGGGCCCGTGACCGATTAGGGCAGCGGTGAGGCCGGTTGCTACTGTGGCCGGTGCCGTGAACCGGCCGCGGATCAGCATGCCCGGGTGGAACAGCCCCCGGCGCGCCGCGCAACGACCTCAAGGAGACCGAATGCCCCTCGACTCTGCCACCAAGAAGCAGATCATCGCCGAGTACGGCGAGAGCGAGACCGACACCGGTTCGCCGGAGGTCCAGGTCGCGATGCTCACCAAGCGGATCGTCGACCTCACCGCTCACCTCAAGACGCACGACCACGACCACCACACCCGCCGGGGGCTGCTGCTCCTGGTCGGCAAGCGCCGCCGGATGCTGCAGTACCTGCAGCGCACCGACATCTCGCGCTACCGCTCGCTGATCGAGCGTCTCGGTCTGCGTCGCTGACACGCACAGGGCGGCCCCCGACGGGGGCCGCCCTTCGTGCATGAGCACCACCTGCACGAGCACGGCACGACCAGCACGACACGAACGACACCACGAACGAGCACGACGAACGAGCACCACCTGAGAGCGCGCGCACGCAGCGGGAGGCACCGCCGGTGCCGCCCGCGCCGCCCTCTCGCCGGCGAGAGCCCCGAGGAACGGGGAGTGCCCCCGACGGGGGCAGAACGGAGAACATCACAGTGGTAGACATCCACAGCGCCGAGGCCGTCATCGACAACGGCCGCTTCGGCACCCGCACCATCCGCTTCGAGACCGGCCGCCTGGCCAAGCTGGCCGCCGGCTCCGCCGTCGCCTACCTCGACGACGAGACCATGCTGCTCAGCGCGACGACGGCGAGCAAGAACCCCAAGAGCCACTTCGACTTCTTCCCCCTGACGGTGGACGTCGAGGAGCGCATGTACGCCGCGGGCCAGATCCCGGGCTCGTTCTTCCGCCGCGAGGGCCGCCCCGGCACCGAGGCCATCCTCACCTGCCGCCTGATCGACCGTCCGCTGCGCCCGTCGTTCGTCGACGGCCTGCGCAACGAGATCCAGGTCGTGGTCAGCGTGCTGTCCCTCAACCCGCAGGACTCCTACGACGTCGTCGCGATCAACGCCGCGTCGCTGTCCACCCAGCTCGCCGGCCTGCCGTTCTCCGGCCCCGTCGCCGGCGTGCGCATTGCCCTGGTCGAGGGCCAGTGGGTCGCCTTCCCGACCCACGACCAGATCGAGCAGGCCGTGTTCAGCATGGTCGTGGCCGGTCGGGTCACCGACACCGGCGACGTCGCCATCATGATGGTCGAGGCCGAGGCCACCGACAGCGCCTGGGAGAAGATCTCGATGGGCGCCCAGGCCCCCACCGAGGAGGTCGTCGCCGAGGGCCTCGAGGCCGCGAAGCCGTTCCTCAAGGTCCTCATCGAGGCCCAGCAGAAGGTCGCGGACAAGGCGGCCAAGCCGACCCGCGACTACCCGCTGTTCCCGGCCTACGCCGACGACGCGCTCGCCGCGGTGTCCGGTGCCGCCGAGTCCGACCTGGCCGCCGCGCTGCAGATCGGCGACAAGCTCGAGCGCGAGGCCCGTCTCGACGAGATCAAGGCCCGCACGCTGGACTCCCTCGCCGAGGGCTTCGAGGGCCGGGAGGGCGAGCTGTCCGCCGCCGTCCGCTCCATCACCAAGAAGCTGATCCGGCAGCGCGTCCTCACGGACAAGGTCCGCATCGACGGCCGCGGCCTGGCGGACATCCGCCAGCTCGGCGCCGAGGTCGAGGTCCTGCCCCGCGTGCACGGCTCGGCGCTGTTCGAGCGCGGCGACACCCAGATCATGGGCGTCACCACCCTCAACATGCTCAAGCTGGAGCAGAAGATCGACTCGCTCGGGCCGGTCAAGACCAAGCGCTACATGCACCACTACAACTTCCCGCCCTTCAGCACGGGCGAGACCGGTCGCGTCGGCAGCCCCAAGCGCCGCGAGATCGGCCACGGCATGCTCGCCGAGCGCGCCCTGACCCCCGTGCTGCCCAGCCGCGAGGAGTTCCCCTACGCGATCCGTCAGGTCTCCGAGGCCCTCGGGTCCAACGGCTCGACCTCGATGGGCTCCGTCTGCGCCTCGACGATGTCGCTGCTGAACGCCGGTGTGCCGCTGCGCGCCCCGGTGGCCGGCATCGCCATGGGCCTGATCTCGGACACGGTCGACGGCGAGACCACCTACGCCGCGCTGACCGACATCCTCGGGGCCGAGGACGCCTTCGGCGACATGGACTTCAAGGTCGCCGGCACCAAGGAGTTCGTCACGGCGATCCAGCTGGACACCAAGCTCGACGGCATCCCCGCCTCGGTGCTGGCCTCGGCGCTCACCCAGGCCAAGCAGGCCCGGCTGCACATCCTCGAGGTCATGGCCGAGGCCATCGACCGGCCCGACGAGATGAGCCCCTTCGCCCCGCGGATCATCACCGTCAAGGTCCCGGTCGACAAGATCGGCGAGGTGATCGGGCCCAAGGGCAAGATCATCAACCAGATCCAGGACGACACCGGCGCGGACATCTCGATCGAGGACGACGGCACCGTGTACATCGGCGCCGTCGACGGCCCCTCGGCCGAGGCCGCCCGCACGGCGATCAACCAGATCGCCAACCCGACCATGCCGGAGGTCGGCGAGCGCTACCTGGGCACGGTCGTCAAGACGACCACCTTCGGTGCGTTCATCGCCCTGATGCCCGGCAAGGACGGCCTGCTGCACATCTCGAAGATGCGCGACCTGGTCGGCGGCAAGCGGGTGGACAACGTCGACGACGTGGTCAGCGTGGGCCAGAAGGTCCAGGTCGAGATCTCCGAGATCGACCAGCGCGGCAAGCTGTCGCTGTCGGTCGTCAGCACCGACGCCACCGACGCCGGCGCGGCCGACGTCGACGACGCCCTGCAGTCGGCTGGGGCTCTCGAGTCCTGATGACCCCTGTCGATCTGACGATCGACGACGCGACCGCCGTCGGGAGCGGCCAGCCTGTGCTGGTCGCCTCCGACGGCGGTTCCGTCGTCGCCCGCACCGTCCTGCCCTCCGGCGTCCGGGTGCTCACCGAGTCCATGCCCGGGCTGCGCTCGGCCACCGTCGGGATGTGGGTCGGTGTCGGCTCGCGCGACGAGGCCGACGGCCACCACGGCAGCACCCACTTCCTCGAGCACCTGCTGTTCAAGGGCACCTCGCGGCGCAGCCCGCTGGAGATCGCGGAGGCCTTCGACGCCGTCGGTGGCGAGGCCAACGCCGCCACGGGCAAGGAGCACACCTGCTACTACGCCCGGGTGATGGCCGGCGACGCCCCGATGGCCATCGACGTCATCACGGACATGGTGACCAGCTCCACGATCGGGGCCGACGACTTCGAGTCCGAGCGCGAGGTCATCCTCGAGGAGCTCGCGATGGCCGAGGACGACCCGTCCGACGTCGTGCACGAGCGCTTCGCCGAGGCCGTCCTCGGCGAGCACCCCCTGGGGCGGCCCATCGGCGGCACGCCCGAGACCATCAAGGGCGTGGGCCGCGACGACGTCGTGGACCACTACCGCCGCCACTACGAGGGCCCGACCCTGGTCGTGACGGCGGCGGGCGGCCTGGAGCACGACGAGGTCGTGGCCGCGGTCGAGGCCGAGCTGACGACCGCCGGCTGGGCCGGGACTCCCGGTACGCCGAAGCACCTGCGGGGCGCCGACAGCGCCCGCGACGCCACGCCCACCGGGCGCGACGTGGTGGTGCGCCGCGACATCGAGCAGGCGCAGGTCGTGCTCGGCACCACGGCGCTGTCGGCCACCGACGAGCGCCGGTACGTGCTCAGCGTGCTCAACACCGCCCTCGGCGGGGGCATGAGCAGCCGGTTGTTCCAGGAGGTGCGCGAGAAGCGCGGCCTGGCCTACAGCGTGTACTCCTTCAGCGCGTCCTACGCCGACGGCGGGTACGTCGGCCTGTACGCCGGCTGCAACCCGGCCAAGGTGGACACCGTGGTGGACCTGCTGGCGGCCGAGTGGGAGCGCCTGGCCGCCGACGGGCTCGCGCCGGGGGAGCTGCAGCGGGCCGTGGGCCAGCTGTCGGGCGGCATGACGCTCGGGCTGGAGGACTCCGGCTCCCGCATGTCGCGCCTGGGCAAGGCCGAGCTGGTGCACCGTGCCTACACGGACCTGGACGAGACGCTGGCCCGGCTGAACGCCGTGACCGGCGAGCAGGTCCAGCAGCTGGCGGCCGAGCTGGCCGGTCGGCCCCGCACCCTCGCGGTGGTCGGCCCGTTCGACGCCGACCGCACGTTCGGCACCACCGGCTCGTGAGCGGCGCACGGGTCGTCGTCGCGGGCGCCGGCGGGCGGATGGGGCAGCAGACGTGCGCGGCGGTGGCGGGTGCGCAGGACCTCGTCCTGCACGCCCGGGTGGGCCGCGGCGACGACCTGGCCGCGGCCCTGGTCGGCGCCGACGTGCTGGTCGACCTGTCCGTGCCCGACGCCTCGCCGGGCAACGTGGCTGCGGCGGTCGACGCCGGGGTCCACGCGGTCGTCGGCACCACGGGCTGGGACGAGGCCCGGCTGACGGCGCTGCGGGAGCAGCTGGACCGCCACCCGCAGGTCGGCGTCCTGGTGGCCCCGAACTTCTCGGTGGGGGCGTTGCTCGTCGCCGACTTCGCGGTGCGCGCGGCGCGGTTCTTCGAGTCGGTCGAGGTGGTCGAGCTGCACCACCCGGACAAGGTCGACGCGCCGTCCGGCACGGCGGTGCGGACCGCGCGCCGGATCGCCGAGGCCCGCCGGGCCGCCGGGGTCCACCCGGCGCCCGACGCCACCACGTCCTCGCTGCCCGGGGCCCGGGGGGCGGACGTGGACGGCGTCCCGGTGCACGCCGTGCGGCTGCGGGGCCTGGTGGCGCACCAGGAGGTGCTGCTCGGCGGGCCGGGGGAGCACGTCACGCTCCGCCACGACAGCCTGGACCGGTCCTCGTTCATGCCGGGGGTGCTGCTGGCCGTGCGCGAGGTCGGCTCCCACCCCGGGCTGACCGTGGGCCTGGAGCACTGGCTCGACCTGTGAGCGGACGGCGGGGTCCCGGACGGTGAGGGGGACCAAGGTCGTCATCGCGGTCCTGCTCGCGGTGCTGGCCTTCTACCTGGCGGGGCTGCTCGCCCGCTCGGCCGCCGTCGTGCAGGACGGCGGCCCGCTCGGCTGGCTGCTCGCCGCCGCGATCGTGGTCATCGTGGTCGTCGGCGTGCTCGCGGTGGCCGCCGAGCTGCGGTTCGGCCTGGCCACCCAGCGGATGGGCCGGGTCCTGGCCGCCGAGGAGGCCCTGCCGGGGCCGGTGCCCCGTACCGCGGCCGGCGGGGTGGACCGGGCCGCGGCGGACGAGGTCTTCGCGCACCACCGGGGCGAGGTGGAGGCCGAGCCGGCCTCGTGGCGGGCCTGGTTCCGGCTGGCGCTGGCCTACGACGGCGCGGGGGACCGCCGCCGCGCCCGCGGCGCCGCCCGCCACGCCGTGCGGCTGCACCGCGAGGAGCAGCGCCGCCGCTGAGCGCCCGGGGCGGGCCGTGCGGCGCACCCCGGGCGGCGACGGCCCCTGCTGCCGGGGCCCGGGGGTCAGCGGGCCGCGGTCGCCCTCGGGGTGGGCTCGGCGTCGCGGGACGGCCCGGCGGCCATGTCCACCAGGGCCGCCGTGGCGGCCTCCAGCGGGCCGCGTCGGAACCGCAGCACCCACACCGACGCGAAGACCAGCGCGACGACCGTGTGGACCGTCCAGTCGGTCACGGGGCTGATGCCCGGCCAGTAGTAGGTCGCGGCCAGCACGTGGACCGTGTAGAGCGTGAGGGTCATGGAACCCGCCGCCGCGAGCGGCAGCAGGGCCCAGCCGGCCACGGTGCGGGCCAGCAGCAGGCACGCACCGATCACCAGCAGCGCCGAGCCCGTGGTCCCGAGCAGGTCCGGCGGGGTCGCGGTGTGCGGGGTGTCGACCGCCAGCCACCACCACGACGAAGTCGGCGTGGTGCCGAACCACGGCCCGTCGGGTCCCCGTCCGGTCAGCGGGTCGGGCTCGGCCAGCGCGGCCTGCGCGGCGGCGGTGCCCAGCAGCACGCGCGAGGTCAGCCACGCCCCGACGGTCAGCAGCAGCCCCACCCCGGTCAGGGCGAGGACGACCGGCGCGCGGGTCAGGGCCAGTCGACCCACGGCCGCCCCGACCAGCAGGTAGCCGAACCAGCTGAGCACCGGGTAGTAGCCGGTGAGGAACAGGTCGGTCAGCGAGCCGCCCGGGTCGCTCACCAGCCGGGCGAAGCCGACCTGCGGGCCGGGGCCCAGCAGGTCCGCGCCGGCCCGGACGGCGTGGCTCAGGAACGGCACGGTGACCATCCACAGCAGCCCGCCCCCGGCCAGGACGGCGGTGGGCAGGCGCAGCAGGGGCGCCAGCAGCAGGAAGGCCAGGGCGTAGTACTGGAGGATGACCGCCACGGGCAGCAGCTCCAGCGAGGCCAGCAGCAGCCCGATCACGAGGATGACGGCGGCCCGTACGGCCGTCCGGCCCACCATCCGCCCGTACCCGATGCGGGGGCCCTCGTGGCCGCCGTCGACCAGGGCGAGCCCGACCCCGGCCAGCACCGCGAACAGCGCCGACGGCCGGCCGTCGGCCAGGGGGTAGACCAGGGAGGGGTTGCCGTCGAAGTCGTAGCGCTCGAGCAGGTGCGCGGCCATCATCCCGATGAGGGCCAGGCCCCGGGCGGCGTCGACCCCGACGAGGCGACGCGACCTCGGCAGGGCGGGCAGGCGTGGCGCGGTGGTGGTCCGGGTCGTCACGGGCGAGACCCTTCGGCGTCGGCGGGGTCGAGCAGCGAGGCCACGAGCCGCAGCTCGGGCCACACGGAGCGCGAGTCGTGCGGGTCGCCGCCCTCGACCGCGCGACGTCGGCGGGCGCCGTCGGAGTCGAAGCCCGCGCCCCGGAAGAAGTCCGCCCGCGCGGCGTCGTCGACGTGCACCCAGACGTGCACCTCGTCGGCACCGTCGGCGCGGCAGGTGTCGACGACGGCGGCCAGCAACCGGGAGCCGTGACCGCGGCGCTGGTGCAGCGGGTGCACCTCCAGGGCCACGACCTCGACCGCCCGTGAGGCGGGCTCGTCCTGGCCGGGGTCCGCCGCGGCCGGCCCGACGCCGACCGCCACCGGGGCGCTGGCCACGAAACCGGCGACGATGCCGTCCCCGACAGCCACGTGCACCCGGTGCCGGGGGGAGGGGGGACCGGTCACCGCGGCGCGCCAGGCCTCGCCCAGCACGGCCGGCGTGAGCGCGGCCACCAGCGGGGGCGGCAGGACCGGGGCGTAGGGACCGGTCCAGGAGGCGGCGTGGACGGCAGCGATGGCGTCGAGGTCGGGCTCGCGCGCCGGCCGGACGGAGTTGTCGGCGCCGACGGCACCGAGCGGGGGGCTCGACATGGGCTGATGCTCTCATCCGGAGGGCCGGGACGGGAGCGTCACCCGCCGCCCGGCGTCCCGGCGCCCGGTCCGCGGACGGCACGAGCCCTCACCGGGCCGTCGGGCCCGGGGCCCGGACGACCGAGGGCCCCGACCGCGGACGGTCGGGGCCCTCGGACGGGGCGGGGTCAGGCCTGGCCGGAACCGACCTCGCGACCGGACGTGCCCTCGACGGCGGGGCGCTCGTCGTGGGCGCCGCCGATGGCGTCGTGCTCGCCGTGGCTGTGCGCCGCGGCCAGGTCGGCCGGGGTCACCGGCTCGACGCGGTCCTCGAAGTAGAACCGCGACAGCCGCCGCTGCGCCTGGGCCAGCAGGGCGCCCTTGCGCTTGACGCCGTTGGCGTCGGTGGCGGGACCCGGCGTCAGCGGCACGTAGTTGTCGTGCTGCACCAAGGTCCAGCGGTCGTACTCCGACATCGGCGCGTGCCGCTCCAGCACCTCGCCGTTGTCCAGGCGGTAGACCTGGCCGGTCTCCACGCCGTGGAGCACGCGCTCACGGTCACGACGCTGCAGCCCGAGGCAGATGCGCTTGGTGATGAGGAACGCCAGCGGGGGGGCCACGAACATCGCCACGCCGATGAAGCGGGTGATGTCGTTGATGGCCAGGTTCAGGTGCGTGGCGATGATGTCGTTGCCGCCGTTGGCCCACATCAGGCAGTAGAAGGTCAGCGCCATGACGCCGATGCCGGTGCGGGTGGGGGCGTTGCGGGGACGGTCCAGCAGGTGGTGCTCACGGGCGTCGCCGGTGGCCAGCCGTTCGATCCACGGGTAGGCCACGAGCAACGTCGTCAGCAGACCGGGCAGCACGACGGCCGGGATCAGGATGTTGCCCGACAGCACGTAGCCGAACACGTTGACCTCGAGCCAGCCCGGCATCACCCGGACCGCACCGTCGAGCCAGCCCATGTACCAGTCGGGCTGGGACCCGGCCGTGACCGGTGACGGGTCGTAGGGTCCGTAGGCCCAGACCGGGTTGATCTGCACGAACGCCGCGATCAGCGCGATGACGCCGAACACGATGAAGAAGAAGCCACCGGCCTTGGCGATGTACACCGGCAGCAGCGGGTAGCCCACGACGTTGTCGTTGGTGCGGCCGGGGCCGGGGTACTGGGTGTGCTTGTGCAGCACGACCAGGAACAGGTGCGCCGCGATCAGGGCCAGGAAGATCGCCGGCAGCAGCAGCACGTGGATCGTGTACAGCCGCGGGATGAACGCCTCGCCGGGGAACTCCCCGCCGAAGGCGAAGAAGTGCACGTAGGTGCCGATCAGCGGGATGGCCAGGATGATGGCGGCCGCGATGCGCAGCCCGGTGCCCGACAGCAGGTCGTCCGGCAGCGAGTAGCCGGCGAAGCCCTCGAAGATGGCCAGCAGGGCGAGGATGGCGCCGATCACCCAGTTGAGCTCACGGGGGCGGCGGAACGCGCCGGTGAAGAACACCCGGGCCATGTGCACGATCGTGGCCGCGACGAAGACCAGGGCGGCCCAGTGGTGGATCTGCCGCATGAGCAGCCCGCCGCGCACCTCGAAGGACATGTTGATCGTCGAGGCCAGGGCCTCGGAGACCAGCTTGCCCCGCAGCGGCTCGTAGGCGCCCTCGTACTCGATCAGGGCCACGCTGGGCACGTAGAAGAACGTGAGGAACACGCCGGTGATCAGGCAGATCACGAAGCTGTAGAGCGTGATCTCGCCGAGCATGAACGACCAGTGGTCGGGGAAGATCTTGCGGGCGTTGGCCCGGATGGCGCCGGTCAGGCCGAGGCGGGAGTCGGCGAACCCGCCGAGCTTGGCCGCGGTGGTCGGGGCCGCCGAACGCGGTGCTGGTGCTGTCGTCGCGCTCATCAGGACTCCTCAGTCATCCGGCGCAGGTCCTGCTCTCGCTCCCAGTAGCTGGGACCGACCGGCTCTGCGAAACCAGCTGTCGCCAGCAAGTATCCGTCACCGTCCACGTCGATGGGCAGCTGGGGTAGGGGCCGCTTGCCGGGCCCGAAGATGACGGCCGCGTTCTGCGTCACGTCGAACGTGGTCTGGTGGCACGGGCAGAGCAGGTGGTGGGTCTGCTGCTCGTACAGGGCCACCGGGCAGCCCATGTGGGTGCAGATCTTGGAGTAGGCCACGATCCCGGCGTAGGCACCGGCCCGGGACTCCTCCGCGAGCTCCTCCGGCTCGAGGCGGATGAGCAGCACGGCCGCCTTGGCCTTCTCGTCGAGGAAGTGGCTGGACTCCTCGATGCCCTCGGGCTGCACGTGGACGACCTCGCCCACGCTCATGTCGGCCGCGCGGACCCGGTTGCCCGTGGGGTCGGTGACCAGGTACGTGTCGGCCGCCCAGATGGTCTCGGCCAGCGCGCCCTCCGGGTTGGGCCCGGTGTCCTTGAGCAGCACCACGGCGGGCAGCGGGGCCAGGGCCAGGGCGCCCACCAGCGTGTTGCGGATCAGGGGCCGACGGCCGATGCCGGAGTCGTCGACGCCGTCGGTGATGATCTTGACGGCCTCGGCCTGCTCCTCGGGGGAGCCCTCGATCCGGTGCCGCTCGTCGATCTCCTCGTGGTCGGGCATCAGGGTCTTGGCCCAGTGCACCGCACCGGTGCCGATGCCGAACAGGGTGAGGAAGATGCCGGTGCCCAGCAGGGCGTTGGACAGGCCCGTCGCGGGGTCGGAGGCGGGCACGTCCCGCAGCGGCACCGCGAAGTAGCCGACGATGGTCAGGACCGTGCCGACGATGGACAGGAAGAAGAGGAACGCGACCTGCCGCTCGGCCCGCTTGGCCGCGGCGACGTCGGTGTCGGCCATGCGGGGCCGGTGGGGCGGCAGCCCCGGGTTCTCGAAGCGCTCGGGGACAGCGGTGCCGCGGGGCTGCAGGTCGGTGCCCGGGGCGTTGCTGCCGGTCGCGGGGGTGTCCTGCCGGACGGTGCTCACCTGGCGCGCCGTGGTGCCGTCGTTGCCGTGTGCGTCGCTCATGAAGACTTGGCTCCCAACCACACCGCGCAGGCGATGAGTCCAGTGATACCGACGACCCAGACGAACAGGCCGTCGCCGACCGGGCCGAGCGAGCCCAGCGACAGGCCGCCGGCCGACGGGGTGGTCTCGACGTAGTCGAGGTACGTGATGATGTCGTTCTTCTGCTGCGGCGTGAGGGTGTCGTCGCTGAACACCGGCATCGACTGCGGGCCGGTGACCATGGCCTCGTAGATGTGGACGGGCTCGACGCCGCGCAGGTTGGGGGCGTACTTGCCCCGGGTCAGCGCGCCGCCGGAGCCGGCGAAGTTGTGGCACATGGCGCAGTTGACGCGGAACAGCTCCGCGCCCTCGGCGACGTCGCCGTTGGCCGGGTCGAGGAACTCCCCGTCGGGGATGCCCGGACCCGGACCGAACGCCGAGGCCACGTAGGCGGCCAGCGCGGCGGTCTGCTCGGGCGAGAACTGCGGCTCCCGGGCGGCCACCTGGGGGCCCGAGGCCTGGGCGGGCATGCGCCCGGTGCCGACCTGGAAGTCGACGCTGGCCGCGCCGACGCCGATGAGCGACGGTCCCGCGACCCGGCCGTCGGCCGTCTCGTAGCCGCCGGCACCGTCGGTGCCGTGGCAGGTGGAGCAGTTGGCGAGGAAGAGCTCCTCGCCGTAGGCGATCTCGTCCACGCCGTCGGCCTCGCTGGCCTGGGCCCCGGTCGGGGCGACGGCGGCGTAGGCCATGCCGGCGACGAGCAGGGCCCCCAGCAGCAGGACGACGAGCGCCAGCGGGTGGCGGCGGTGCCTCATGACGGCGTTCACGGCGTAAGGCCCCTCAGCTGAAGTAGACGGAGATGAAGAGTGCGATCCAGACGACGTCCACGAAGTGCCAGTAGTAGGACGTCACCACCGCAGCGGTCTCCTCGGCGTGGCCGAAGCGCTTGGCGGCGAAGGTGCGGCCGATGACGATCAGGAAGGCCAGCAGGCCGCCCGTCACGTGCAGGCCGTGGAAGCCGGTCGTCAGGTAGAAGGTGGAGCCGAACGGCGAGGAGCTGATGGTCAGGCCCTCGTGGACGAGCTCGGCGTACTCGAAGACCTGGCCGGAGACGAACACCGCGCCCAGCAGGAACGTGAGGACGTACCACTCGCGCATGCCCCACTGGGACAGCTGGTACCAGCGGCCGGTGCGGGCGGCCTGCAGCCGCTCGGCGGCGAACACCCCGAACTGGCAGGTGACCGAGCTCGAGACGAGGATGATGCAGTTCACCGCCGCGAACGGGATGTTGAGCATCTCCTGCCCGGCCGCGTACTCGTCGGGCCTGATCGACCCGAGCGTGAAGAACATCGCGAAGAGCGCCGCGAAGAACATCAGCTCGCTGGCGAGCCAGACGATCGTCCCGACGGACGTGAGGTTGGGACGGTTCACCACTGCGGGGGCGCCGGTGCCGACTGCCGTTGCTGCTGCCACGACGTCAGGTTAACTGGAAGGCGCGCAGAACGAGAGACCACCCCCCGGCCGGTCGTCGGGGCGCGATCCGTTCGGGCAACGAGCGGGCCGCCCGGTAGATTCCCCCGCATGAGCGCAGCCTCCGCACCCGTCGAGCCCGCAGCCGCCCACGGCGGCACCGCCCCGGCCCCCGCCGCCGGTGGGCCCCGGCTACGGATCGCGCTGTACAGCGACAAGTCGACGACGCGCGACAAGGTCCGGCGTGCCGTGGGCCGCCGCCCGGCGGCCGACCTGCCCCTGGTCGCGGTCGAGGACTACGCGACGCTGCCGGCCCTGCTGCACGCGGTCGACGCCGGTGGGTTCGACGTCATCGTGCTGGACGGCGAGGCGGCGCCCGCGGGCGGGCTGGGCGTCTGCCGGCAGCTCAAGGACGAGATCTTCGACTGCCCGCCCGTGCTGGTGCTCACCGGCCGCCCCCAGGACGCCTGGCTCGCGGCCTGGTCGCGGGCCGAGGCGGCCGTGCCGCACCCGCTCGACCCCCGCGCGGTCGCCGACGCGGTGGCCTCGCTGGCCCGGCGCCGCCTCGCCGCGCCGCCGGCGTGAGCGCCGCCGCCGAGGTCCGGACGTCCCCGGTGAGCGCGCCGCCCACGTGGTCCGGCGTGCTGGAGGCGCTGGCGAGCGGTCGCGACCTGGACCGGGAGCAGACCCGCTGGGCGCTGGACGAGGTGATGCGGGGGGACGCCGACGACGCCCGGCTCGCCGGTCTCATGGTCGGCCTGCGGGCCAAGGGCGAGACCGTCGAGGAGGTCGGCGGCCTGGCCGAGGCCATGCTGGCCCACTCGGTGCCGCTGGACGTGCCCGGCCCCGCGCTGGACATCGTCGGTACCGGTGGTGACGGGGCGCGGACCGTCAACGTGTCGACCATGGCGGCGCTGGTGGCCGCGGCGGCCGGGGCGACCGTGGTCAAGCACGGCAACCGCGCGGCCTCGTCCAGCTGCGGCACGGCGGACGTGCTGGAGGAGCTGGGCCTGGACCTGGAGCTCGACCCCGCCGACGTCGCCGCGGCGGCCCGCGCGCACGGGATCACGTTCGCCTTCGCGCCGCGGTTCCACCCGGCCATGCGCCACGTGGGCCCGGTCCGTCGCTCGCTGGGCATCCGGACGGTGTTCAACTCCCTGGGTCCGCTCACCAACCCGGCCCGCCCCGGCGCCATGTGCCTGGGGGTCGCCGACGTCCGTCACGCCGGGATCATCGCCGGCGTGCTGGCCTCCCGCGGCACCACGGCCCTGGTGGTGCGCGGCCAGGACGGGCTGGACGAGCTGACGACGACGGCGCCCAGCAGCGTCCGCGTCGTGGTGCGTGGCGAGGTGGTTGAGACCGTCCTGGAGGCCGAGGACGTCGGCATGGCGCGCGCGACCGTGGCCGACCTGCGCGGCGGTGACCGCGGGGTGAACGCGCGTGTGGTCCGGGACGTCGTGGCCGGGGCCACGGGGCCCGTCACGGACGTGGTCGTCCTCAACGCGGCCGCGGGGCTGCTGGCCCTGGAGCTCACCCAGGACGGCCGCAGCGCGGCCGACGTCGCGGCAGACCTGCCGCGGGCCCTGGCCCCCGGGCTGGAGCGCGCCCGGGCCGCGCTGCAGGACGGTGCCGCCGCCACGGTGCTCGGCGACTGGCTGGGCTGAGCCCTCCGGATCGATCGGCGTCGCTCCGTCCCGTCAGCCGTGGTCCCCGGGGACCCGCCACACCGACGCGCCGCTGCGGCCTCGGTCGAGCAGGTGCAGCTGCGCCCAGCGGGAGGCCGCCCCGCGGGGCAGGGCCCAGCCGGCGTCGCTGCTGACCAACCGGGTGCCCGGGGCCTCGAGCCAGCGCAGCACCAGGGCCGACTCCTCCGGCAGCGCGGCGGACGCCGGACCGTCGGGGGCGCTCACCTCCTCCGCGGTGGCCTGCAGCGCCTCGACGGTCGGCATCACGGGCTCGCCGCGCCGGCTGACGGCCGACCCCGCCAGCCGGCCGTGCCGGACGCACACCAGCTCCCAGCCGCCCACCGGACGCGCCCGCGCGGCCACCAGCCGGCCCGTCCGG
The DNA here is from genome assembly GCF_042466345.1 of Jannaschia sp. R86511. Classification (NCBI taxonomy): domain Bacteria; kingdom Pseudomonadati; phylum Pseudomonadota; class Alphaproteobacteria; order Rhodobacterales; family Roseobacteraceae; genus Jannaschia; species Jannaschia sp. R86511. The sequence continues at coordinate 3,530,446 of NZ_JAXHCD010000001.1, read as the reverse complement.
GTCAGCGCGGCGAGCTGCTGGGCCCGGTCCACGCCCCGGACCAGGGCCGCCAGCCGGTCCCGTTCGACCGCGGCCTCCTCGTAGCGCTGCTGCTGGGCGAGCAGGCGCACCCGGTGCATGACGGTGTCCACCAGCGGTGACAGGTCGCCGGTGAGGGCGTCGCGGACGGCCTGGACGACCGCGGCGTAGGCGTCGTCCGGGCCCTGGACGCACGGGGCCGCGCAGCGCCCCATCCCGGCCAGGGCGCACGCCGTCCCGCCGCCCCGGCGGGCCAGCCGGGGTGTGCAGCGGCGCAGGTCGAACGCGGTGTGGACGGCCTCGACGGCCTCCCGCGCGTGAGAGCGGGAGCTGAACAGGCCCACGTAGGCCGCGCGCGGGTGGTCGGGGCCGGGGCGGCCGACCACGGACAGCCGCGGGGCGGGCTCGTCGGTCAGCTTGACCCAGGCCGCCCGGTCGGGCCGGGTGGAGCGGCGGTTGTAGGGCGGCCGGTGCTCGGCGATCAGCCGCACCTCACGGACCTGGGCCTCCAGCGCGGTGGCGCAGGCCACGGTCTCGACGCGCTGCGCGATGCGCACCATCTCGGTCATCCGGCGGCGCTTCTCGGCGGCGGTGAAGTAGCTGCGCACCCGGGTCCGCACGTCCAGCGAGGAGCCGACGTACAGCACGCGCCCGCCGCCGTCCACGAAGCGGTAGACCCCCGGGCTGCTCGGCAGGCCGTCGGCCAGGTGCCGTCGGGACCGGCGGCCGTCGTCGGTGCGGCAGAACTCCAGCAGGTCCTCCACGGTGCCCACGCCGCGGGCCCGGCCGAGCAGGGCGTGCAGCACGTCCACCGTGGCCCGCGCGTCGGCCAGCGCCCGGTGCTCCGGCGTGGTCCCGGCGCGGAAGTACCGGGCCAGCGTGGCCAGCTTGCGGTTGGGCACCTCGTCGGAGGTGACGAGCCGACGGGCGAGCAGCACGGTGTCGACGACCTCGAACCGGGGCCACGGGCGTTGCCTGGACCGGCAGGCCGCCCGCAGGAACGAGATGTCGAAGGTGGCGTTGTGGGCGACCAGCACGGTGCCCTCGGCGAAGTCGAGGAACGCCGACAGCGCGGCCCCCACCGACGGCGCACCCACCAGCATGCGGTCGGTGATGCCGGTGAGCAGGGCGATCTGCGGCGGGACGGGCCGGCCCGGGTCGACGAAGGACTGCAGCTCGCCCACCACCTCGCCGCCGCGGACCTTGACGGCGCCGATCTCGGTGATGGCGTCGGCCGTCGGGCTGCCCCCGGTGGTCTCCAGGTCGACGACGCAGAACGTGGTCTCGTGCAGCGGGCGGCCGAGGTCGTCGAAGCTGCCCTGGACCTGCATGGGCACCCCGGACCCCAGCGGTGCGACCGGGTGGTCCGCCGGGTCCAGGAGGGGGTGCGTGCTCATGGGCGCGACGCTAGGACGGGGGCCGGACACATCCGCAGAGGCGGGGCCGGGAGCGCGGCGTGCGGGTTGTGTCCGGGCCCGTCCCTAGCGTCCCGACCATGCTCATCGACTGCGACTCGTGCACGGCACGTCCCCGCGCCTGCGGCGACTGCATCGTCACCCACCTGCTGTCCTCGGCGCCCGCCGCCGTCCCCGTCCCCCCGCCCGCGTACCGGGCCCCGGCCGACCTGACGGCCTCGGAGATCGCCGCGGTCGGGGTGCTGGCGGCGGGCGGCCTGGTGCCCCCGCTGCGGCTGGTGACCGACGCGCGCCCGGCCTGACCCGCCGACCCGGGCCGCGGCGTCCGACCTGCCCGACCCGGATCGCGGTGACCGGCCCGGTGCACCGTCGCACGACCGGGCGGGCGGATACCGTGGGTCGGTGGCAGCGCAGCGTCACCGGGCGCTCGACGTCCCCGGGGTGACTCCGACACCGGCATCGGTGATCGGCCCCGCGGCAGGTCTGGTCGCGCTGCTGCTGCTCGTGGCCCTCATCCTCTCCCCTTCCTCCTTGCTGGTGCGGGTGTCCGCGGGGTCACCGGTCGACCCGGCGGTCACGGGTCGGGCCACCACTGCGCCCGCGGTGCCACCGGGACGGGTGGTGACGCCCTCGGGCGAACCCGCCCTGCGCGAGCCCGACAGCGGGGCGCTGGCCGCGGCGGCCCTCGCCGACCTGCTCCAGCGACGTGACGAGGCCGTGAGGTCCGGACGGGCGGAGGGTTGGAGCCTGGGCGCCGAGGACTCCTTCGAGGTGGTGACGGCGCTGCCGGTGACCGGGTTCGCGTCCTCCGTCGTGCCGGACAGCGTGGTCGCCCTCGACGGTGACGAGCCGGGGGGAGCGACCGGGCGGACCGGGGCGGACCGGGACGGGGCCGACGGGGCCAGGGCCGACGGGGTCGACGCGGCCGAGGGGGAGTGGCAGGCCCGGGTCGAGACGTCCTACGAGCTGGCCGGTGGCCCGGCCGTGGTCCGCACCGACACCGTCCGCCTCGACCCGCCCGGCCCCGGTGAGGCGGACTGGGAGCTGGTGTCCTGGGCCCCGTTCCCGCAGCAGGGCGAGATCGGCACGGCGGCGCCGTGGGACCTGGGCCCGGTGCGGGCCGTCGTCGGGGAGCGGGCGGTCGTGCTCAGCTGGCACGACGAGGCGGCGCTCGACCCGTCGGGCGCCCCGTCGACCGACCGGGACGCGGGCTGGGGTCCCCAGGTGCTGTCGTGGGCCGACACCGGCGCCGTGGCCGTCGACTCCTACCTCGGCAACGGCTGGCCCCGGCTGTCGCTGGTGCTCGTCCCGGCCACCCCTGAGCAGTACGACGCGCTCGTCCCGGGGCCCGCCCCGGAGTCCGACGACGTGTTCGCCGCCGTGACCGCGGACGTCGAGACCCCCGACGGGGGTGGGGACGTGGTGGTGCTCAACCCCTCGGTGCGCGACCAGCTGGCCGACGAGACCTGGCAGGTCACCGTCACCCACGAGCTGGTCCACGTGGCCTCGGGCGCGATCCACGGCGACGAGCAGGAGATCTGGCTGGCCGAGGGGCTCGCGGACCTGGTGGGCTGGTCGAGCGTCGTGCCGGGGCGGGTGGACCGGGACGTGGTGGCGGCCCGCCTGCTGGAGCGGGTGGCCGACGGCTCGGCCGACCTGGCCGACCTGCCCGACCTGGACGACTTCGGCTCCGACGACTCCGACGTGGTCGGCGACGCCTACGAGGGGTCGTGGCTGGCGGCGCTGCTGCTTCAGGACGAGGTCGGCACCGACGCCCTGCTCGACGCCTACGCGGCGGCCTCCACCGGAGAGGGCAGCACCCGGGAGCGCACCGACGCCGCGCTGCTCGAGGCGACGGGCGAGGGCCGGGAGGCATTCCGGGCCCGGTGGGCCGAGTACCTGCGCGGCCTGGCCGCGGAGCCTCGGTGATCCCGGCGTCGCCGCCCACCGCCGAGCCCCGGGTCCTGGTCGTCACCAACGACTTCCCGCCGCGCGCCGGCGGCATCGAGACCTACGTCGAGGAGCTGGTGGGCCGGCTCGACCCGGCCCGGGTGGTCGTGCACGCGTGCGCGCAGGACGCGGCCGAGGACTGGGACCGCAGGCTGCCCTACCCGGTCGTGCGCGACCCCGACGGGCTGCTGCTGCCGGGGCCGGGGCTGGCGCGGCGCGTGCGGCAGACCGCCCGTCGGCACGGTGCGGACACCGTCTGGTTCCCGTCGGCGGCCCCGCTGGCCCTGCTGGCGCCCGCGCTGCGGCGCGAGGGCGTCAGGACCGTCGTGGCCAGCGCCCACGGCCACGAGGTCTGGTGGGCCCGGCTGCCGGGCAGCCGGGCCGTGCTGCGCCGGATCGGTGACGTCGTCGACGTGCTCACGGTCGACTCGGCCGTGGTGCGCCGTCCCATCGCCTCGGCGTTGAGCCCGGGGGCCGCCGCCCGCACGGTGCTGCTCTCGCCCGCCGTGGACGCCGACCGGTTCGCCGGCGTGGCCGCGGTCGACGACGGCGGTCGACCGGGAGGCCCTGTGGTGCTGTGCGTCTCGCGCGCCGTGCCCCGCAAGGGCCACGGGCGGTTGCTGGACGTCTGGCCGGAGCTGCGCCGCCGCCACCCGGGGGCCCGCCTGGTGCTGGCCGGCGGTGGTCCCGAGCTGGAGCGGCTGCGGCGGCGCGCCCGGTCGGTGCCCGGGGTCGAGGTCCTGGGCCGGGTCCCGCACGAGCGGCTTGCCGGGCTGTACGCCGAGGCGGACGTGTTCGTGCTGCCGGTGGCCGACCGGTTGGGCGGGCTGGTGACGGAGTCGCTGGGCATCGTCCTGCTCGAGGCCGCGGCCGCCGGCCTGCCGGTGGTGTCCGGTCGGGCCGGCGGCACGGCCGAGGCCTTGCTGCACGAGCGCACCGGGCTGCTGCTGGACGCCACCGACCCCGCGGCCCTGCTCGCTGCCGTGGACCGCGTGCTGTCGGACCCGGGCACGGCTGCGGCCTGGGGCGCTGCGGGCCGGGACTGGGTGCGGCGGGCGTGGACCTGGGACCGGACGGCTCAGCGGTTGAGGTCGCTGCTGGCGGGGGAGCCCGTGCCGCGCTGGTGAGCCCCGTCGGCGTCGCCGTCCGGCGACGACGCCTCCGCGCCGCGGCCCCGGACGGCCAGCAGCAGCCACCCCGCGAGACCGAGCAGGAGCAGGTTCCGGGCGAGCAGCGTGGTGGCGGCCAGCCGGCCGTCGCCCACCAGGCCGCCCCACTGCAGCGGGAAGGTCAGGTGGGTGAGGAGCACGACGACGGCGACCAGGGGCAGCGTGCGCCGGGCCACCGCGCCGTCGGCCCCGGGCAGCGCGGCCGCCACGACGGCACCGCCGATCAGCCAGAGCACGAACTGGGTGGACAGCAGCGGGCTGGTGGCCAGCAGCGCCGTCACGGCCGCGTACCAGCGCAGCGCCGGGGCCCGGTGGCGTGACAGCCACAGGGCGGTCCCGACCAGCACCACCATCAGCCCGGTCGACACCCGCGCCAGCCCGGCCGCCCCGGGTTCGAGCACCTCGTAGGTCCCGTTGACGAAGTCGCCGGTCACGGGGCTGCCCAGCGCCTGCTGCACGGTCCAGGGCAGCGCCATGACGGACTCCACCTGGATGCCGCGCCCGGACAGGTTGGCCAGGAAGTCCCACGTGCCCGACAGCAGCAGGGTGGTGGAGGCGGCCACCAGCGAACCGGTGACCACGGCGCTCACCACCCAGCGCGGCCGGTCGAGGAACAGCAGGCCCAGCACCACGGGCCAGCCCTTGACCGAGGTCCCCAGCGCGGCCAGCGCCCCGGCCAGCACCGGCTGCCGCGCAGCCAGCAGCAGCGCGGCGGCCGCCGCCCCGACCGGCAGCAGGTCCAGGCGTGCCCAGCTGATCAGACCCAGCAGCGGCACCAGCACCACCCACGCCCAGGCCCCCGCGGGATGACCGCCCTCGTGGCGGCAGGCACGCAGCAGCAGGAGCAGGACCGCGAGGTCCACCGCCAGCACCACGAGCACGAACCCGCCGCCGAACGGGCCGGGCAGCACCCCGACCAGCAGCAGCACCAGCGCCGTGAGCGGGGGGTACATCCAGGTGACGCCGTCGGGCATGGCCCCGCTGGAACGGATCTGGTCGGCCCAGAACTCGTAGAGGGCCAGGTCGCCCCAGGCCAGCGACCGGCCGGCGAAGTCGTTGCTCGCGTAGACCAGGGCCATCGTCGCCCGGGCCGTCAGCCAGGCGAGCACCAGCAGCAGGGGGCGGGCGGACACGTCGACGCGCGCCGACGCCTCGCCCGCTCGCGCAGCCGGGGTGTCCGGTGACGAGGTCATCCGCAGATCATGGCCGTTGCGGCCGCCTGGTGAGGACCGCGAGGTGCGAACCCAGGTGGATCCCGCGCGTCAAGACGTCGTGGGGGTGCCCGTGCCGCCGGTGCAGTCCGGGCCGACCGTCCCCTCGGACTGGTCGACGATCTGGTCGCAGGTGTCGTTGAAGATGCCGCTGATGAACCCGCCGAAGGCGAAGACGATGCCCACGATCAGGGCGGCGATACCCGCCACCAGCAGGCCGTACTCGACGGCGGAGGCCCCCGAGTCGCCGGAGGAGATCACGCGGCGCAGACGTGCGGGCATCAGCGGGTCCTTTCGAAGGGGTCGGGGATGACGACTCCCGGTAGTTGTACAGGTACCGAGCATGGCCCGGCGCTAGGCCGTTCGGTATCGGTGGACCGGACCTACCCGGCATCCTCCGTTCGGAGGATGCCGCTGTCACGGCTTGTCGTCCCCGGGAGTGAGCAGGCCCAGCCGGACGGCGGTCATGACCGCCTGGGCGCGGTTCGCGGCCCCGAGCTTGTCGTAGATCTTGCCGATGTGGGTCTTGATCGTCGACTCGCTGATGAACAGCCGCCGCCCGATCTGGCCGGCCGAGAGCCCGTCGGCCAGCAGCACCAGCACCTCGGTCTCGCGCGGGGACAGCGCCGGCCCGGCCGGGGTCGACAGCCGCCGCTGCATGGCGCCGGCCAGGTCGGCGGCGGAGAACGAGCCCGGGGCGGCCACGGCGTGGCGGGCGGCCGCGACCACGTCGTCGCTGGGGGCGTCCTTGTTCACGAACGCGCTGGCCCCGGCCTCGAGGGCGCCGAGCAGGTGCTCGTCGCCGGAGTACATGGTCAGCACCACGATCCCCAGCTGCGGCCGGTTGCGCCGCACGTCCGCGGCCAGGTCGATGCCGCTGCCGTCCGGCAGCCGCACGTCGGTCACGAGGACGTCCGGTGCGGTCTCCTCGACCAGGGCCCGTCCCTCGGCCACCGAGCCCGCCTCGCCCGCGACCACGAAGTCGCCCGCGCGCTCGAACGCCCGGCGCAGGCCCTGCCGGATCAGCTCGTGGTCGTCGACCAGCACCACGGTGCGCCCCGGCGCCGAGGCGTCGTCGTCGGCCCGTCGCCGCGGTGCGGCGGCTGCGTCCCCAGTCATGCTCTGCCCGTCTCCTCGTCCCAGTCGCCGATGCTGATCTCTACCACGGTGCCGCCACCGGGACGAGCCAGCACGTGCAGGTCCCCGCCGATCCGCCTCGACCGCTCCCGCATGCCGCGCAGCCCCATCGACTGCGGTCCGGCGGGCTGCAGGCCGACGCCGTCGTCGGCGATGCGCAGCCAGGCGCGCGGCGCGTCGACCGTGCACTCCACCCACAGGTTGTTGGCCTCGGCGTGCTTGCGCACGTTGGTCACGGCCTCCTGCGCGATCCGCAGCAGCTCGACCTCGACCGACACCGGCAGCCGGGGGCCGTGCTCGTCCAGCACGGTGTGCACCACGAGGTCGCTCTGCTGGCCCACGCGCTGGGCGTGCTCACCCAGGGCGGTACCCAGGCTGATCTCGTCGTCCACGCCCGAGCGCAGGTCGAAGATGCTCAGCCGCAGCTCACCGGTCACGCGGCGGACGTGGTCCCGGACCGCGGTCACCTCGGCCACGGCCTCGGTCGGCACGCGCTCGGCCAGGTCGTCCAGCAGGTAGCCGACGCTGGCCAGCTCCTGGGCGATCCCGTCGTGGATCTCACGGGCCAGCCGCAGCCGCTCGTCGACCGTGGCCAGCCGGCGCACCTCGTCGAAGGTCAGGGCGGCCGCCAGCCTGGGCCCGGCGTCGGCGACCACCCGCTCCAGGTCCTCCACCTCGCTGCGCTCGAGCCGACCGGAGCGGACCGTCAGGACCGCGACGACCCGGTCGCCCATCCGCACCGGGAAGGCCTCGCGGGCCAGGCCGTCCTCGTGGTCGGACTCGCGGCGTCCCGAGCCCCAGGCCCGCAGCGACGTCTCGTCGACGTCGGTGTCGTCGTCGGCCAGGGCCCCGGAGGCGACCAGCGGGGTGAGCCGGCCCTCGGCCGAGCTCACGGCGATGGAGCGTCGGCCCTGCGGGTGCACCCGGGCCGTCTCCTCCAGCAGCGCGCTGCCCAGCGTCACCGGGTCCAGCCCCAGGCTCAGGTTGCGGGCGACCTCCTGCAGCTCGCTGAGCAGCCGGAACGCGTCCTCGTAGCCGTTGCCGCCCTCGTCTCGGGTCTGCAGGGTGAGCCGTCGGATCCAGCCGCCGATCAGCCCCGTGGCGACGAGGATCGTGGTCCACAGAGCCGGGTTGCCGATCTCGGACGGCAGGGCGGACGGGGCCGTGGTGCTCAGGATCGCCAGCACCCAGGCCAGACCACCTGTGGCCCCGGCCCCCGCGCCCAGGGCCAGACCGCCCCGCTGGCCGGCCGCCAGGGCCGGCAGCAGCATCAGGGGGACGAAGGTCGGGCCCAGGTAGCCGATGCTGCCGATGACCAGGCCCAGGGCGCTGACCTCCGCGAAGGACTGCAGCACCTTCGAGGTGTGCCCGGGCAGCGGCAGCGCACCGAGCGCGATCACGACCAGCAGGGCCAGGCCGGGGCCGAGGAGCAGGGTGGGGTCGACGTCGTCGGCGATGAGCGCGACGGTGGCGACGAGCACCCCCGCGAGCAGCAGCACGGCTCGGACCAGCAGCGGCAGCACGGGCCCCTCGACCAGCCTCTGACCTCTCACGGTGACACCGTGGCACAACGGTCAGGCCCCCCGGGGCAGGCACGGCCGCCCGGGTCAGAGGCCACGGAACACGTCGAAGGCCTGGACGAAGCCGGGGCCGATGACGACCACGAACAACGCCGGCAGCACACCGAAGATCAGCGGGAAGAGGATCTTGACCGGGACGCGCTGGGCCGCCTCCTCGGCGCGCTGGCTGCGCCGGGTGCGCATCTCGCGCGCCTGGACCCGGAGCACCCCGGCCACCGGGACGCCGTAGGAGTCCGCCTGGACCATGGCGGAGACGAACGAGCGCAGGTCGTCGACGTCGGTCCGCTCGCCCAGGGCGCGCAGGGCGTCCGGCCGGCCGGTGCCGATCTGCATCTCCTGCAGCACCCGCGACAGCTCCTGCCCCAGCGGGCCGGAGGAGTTCCGCGACACCTGGGCCAGGGCGGCGTCGAAGCCCAGCCCCGACTCCACCGAGATCGTCAGCAGGTCCAGGGCGTCGGGCAGCTCGCGCAGCACGGCCTCGGAACGGTCGTAGGCCAGCTGGTAGATGATCAGCGACGGCACCACCCAGCCCAGGCCCACCGCCACGACGATGATGCCCGTGGCCTGCAGGAGCCGCACGTCCGCGATCGCGCAGACCAGCAGGGCCACGCTGCCCAGCACGAACGCCATCAGCACCCGCAGCGACAGCACCCGGTCCAGGTCCCAGGCGGGCGGGTTGCCGGCCAGGTCGAGGCGCCGCTGCACCCGGGCCAGCTGCTCCCGCGGTGTCAGCCGGCGCCCGATCCGGTTGACGGTGTGCATGAGCGGGTCGAGCACGCGCTCCGCGAGCGGCTGCTGCAGCTCGCGCTCGCGGACCGACCGCGGGGTCGCCCGCAGGTTGCCCAGGGCCGCGAGCGACCGGGGCACCCCGCTGCGCCGGCGCACCAGCAGGCCGGCCACCGCGACCGCGGCGGCGAGCACGCCGAGCCCGACCATCGCCGACCCGGCCAGCAGCAGGGGGTCCATCTCAGACCTCCACCTTGACGGCCCAGCGCAGCCCGAGCACACCCACGACGAACAGCACGACCCCGACGACCAGCAGCAGGACGCCGAGCGGTTCCGTGTACAGCGGGCGCAGGTACTCCGGTCGCGTGAGCAGCAGGTAGAACGAGAAGACGACGGGCAGCAGCCCGATGATCCACGCCGACAGCCGGCCCTCGGCGGACAGCACGTCCACCTGACGGCGCAGCCGGGACCGTTCGCGCAGCGTCGCCCCCACCGTGTCGAGGATCTCCGACAGGTTGCCGCCGACCTCGCGGTGGATCCGCATCGCCATCACGACCCAGCGGAAGTCCTGGCTGCGCATCCGCGCGGCGACCCCCTCGAGCGCGTCGTCGATCGCCACGCCCAGACGGACCTCGACCAGGGCGCGGTTGAACTCGGCGCGCATCGGCTCCTGCCCCTCCTGGACCACGGCCTCCAGCGACTGCGGGACCGAGTAGCCGGCCCGCAGTCCGGAGGCCACCAGGCCGAGCGTCTCCGGCAGCAGGCGCAGGAACTCGCGGCGGCGGCGGGTCTCGCGCACGGACAGGTAGACCGGCAGGGCCACGGCCCCCAGCACGAGACCGACCAGACCCAGGAGCGGGTTGCCCCCGCCGACGAGCAGCAGCAGCAGCCCGACCGCGACCGCGGCGGACACCTGGAGCACCACCCACTCCGCCGGGCGCAGCGGGATGTCGGCCACCTCCAGCCGTCGGCTGAGCGTGGTCAGGCCGCCGCCGCGGTCCACCACCCGGTCGGCCAGCTGGACCGCGGAACGGGCGACGGCGTTGTCGCCCAGGCGGGTGGTGCGGGGGCCCGACGCGGGCTCGGCGGCGCCGCGGCGCGGCCCGCCGAGGGTGTACAGCGACAGCTGGCGGCGTCGCTGGTCCTCGGGTCGCTCCCGCCGGGCGCCGAGCGTCAGCAGCAGCACGACGACCGTGCCCACCGCCAGGAAGAAGCCGGCCAGCCCGGCCCAGACCACCGGGCCGCCCCACCGGACGCTCACCCCGGGGACCGACCGCAGCGGCGACGCGACCGCCTCGCTCGGCTCGGGCGACGGCGGGGCGGAGGCCCCGCCGCCGACACCGGGCAGGGTGTAGTAGGCCCGGGTGCTGATCGGCGGGTCGAGGCCCAGGGTCAGCTCGATGTTGCCCCGGCTGCCGGCGAGCTCGGGCGGCACCTGCGCGGTCACGTCCAGCTCCGTGGTGAAGTTGGTGGCGGCCACGTCGAAGGCGTCGTCCAGGTCGTCGCCCTGGGCGGCGTCGACCAGCTGGCCCTGGCCGGCGTCGGCCAGGGCCTGCAGCGCCTCCCGCGGCGCCCCGTCGCGGAAGCCGATGGCGGTCAGCTCGGCGCCCGAGGCCTGCACGGCGGCGACGGCGGTCTGCAGATCGACGACGCTGCCGGGGGTGCCGCCCTCCAGGCCCTCGTCGCGGCCGTCGCTCAGCACGACCACGCGCTCGGAGCCCTCCCCGGGCAGCAGCCCGGTGGCCGCGACCACGGCGTCGTAGAGCCCCGTCGCGCCCTCCGCCTCCAGCCCGGCCAGCTCGTCGCGCACCGCGTCACGGTCGGTGGTCGGCCGGACGCGCACGACGGGCGGCGCCTCGAACGTCACCAGGCCGACCTCGACCTCGTCGGGGACGGTGTCGAGGAACACGTCGACGGCGTCTCGGACGTCGTCCAGGCCCTCGTCACCCAACGAGCCGGAGGCGTCGACCGCGAGCACCGCGGTCTGCCGGCGCACCTGCTCGGGCACGGCCTCCTCGGTGGTCCGCAGCGGGACGGCGTCGCCCGTGTCGGGCCGGAAGGCGACCGAGACGTCTGCGGCGCCGAGGTCGGTCTCCGGCGGCAGGCCCGAGGTGGTGACGACGAACTGCAGCGCCCCGTCGGCGGAACGGATGTCGGCGATGCGGACGATCGTCTCGCCGGACGACGGCTCCACCGTGGCCGCACCGGCCGGGGCCCGACCGCCGGCCGCGACGGCGGGGACGACGAGGACCAGCAGCGCGAGCACCAGCCGCACCGTCCAGGAGCCGGGGCCGACCGCGGCCGACCGGGTCGCGGTCACGGCGGGGGACCGGCGCTGCCGTCGGCCTCGGCGCGGGCGGCGGCCAGCAGGGCCTCGAACGAGGGCCGCCACCCGGTGGGCGACAGCCGGCCGAGCGGGTGCCCGTCGACGTCGGTGCCGGCGGTGCGGTCCAGGACGAACAGGTCGTGCAGCACGACGTCGTCGCCGGCCATGCCGGCCACCTCGGTCACGTGGGTGATCCGCCGGCCGCCGTCCCGGAACCGGGCCTGGTGCACGATCAGGTCGACGGCGCTGGACACCTGCTCGCGGATCGCCCGGACCGGCAGGTCGATGCCGGCCAGCAGCACCATGGTCTCCAGCCGGGCGAGCGAGTCCCGCGGGCTGTTGGCGTGCACGGTGGAGATCGAGCCGTCGTGGCCGGTGTTCATGGCCTGCAGCATGTCCAGCGCCGCGGCGTCGCGGACCTCGCCGACGACTATGCGGTCGGGGCGCATCCGCAGCGCGTTGCGCACCAGGTCCCGGATGGTCACCTCGCCGCGGCCCTCGATGTTGGGCGGGCGCGACTCCAGGCGCAGCACGTGCTGCTGGTGCAGCTGGAGCTCGGCGGCGTCCTCGACGGTGATGATGCGCTCGTCGCCGGGGATGAAGGCGCTCAGCACGTTGAGGGTCGTGGTCTTCCCGGCGCCCGTGCCGCCGGAGACGATGATGTTCAGCCGCGCCGCCACGCAGTCGCGCAGGAACCCGGCCACCTCGGCGGGGACGCTGCCGAAGCGCACCAGGTCGTCCACCGTCAGCGGCTCGGTGGCGAACTTGCGGACGGTGAGCAGGGACCCGTCCACCGCGAGCGGCGGGATGATGGCGTTGACCCGGCTGCCGTCGGGCAGGCGCGCGTCGACCATCGGGGTCGACTCGTCCACCCGCCGACCGACCCGGCCCACGATCTTGTCGATGGTGCGACGCAGGTGCCCCTCGTCGGCGAAGCGGACGTCCACCTCGTGCAGCCGGCCCGACCGCTCGACGAAGACCAGGTCGGGACCGTTGACCATGATCTCCGTGACGTCCGGGTCACGCAGCAGCGGCTCGATCGGGCCGTAGCCCAGGATGTCGTCGGCGATCTCCTGGCTGAGCCGGGTCCGGTCGGCGGCGGTGAGCGGCGTCTCGCCGCCCGCCAGCACGTCGACGAGCGTGCGCCGGACCCGCTGCTCGAGCTCGGCCGCGCTGAGCGTGGCGTCGTACAGCTGCGGGCCCAGCGTGGCCAGCAGGGCCCGGTGGACCTCGCGCTTGAGGTCGGCGAACGGGTCGAGCCGCTCGCTGCGGCGCATCCGGTTGCCCGGGTCGACCGTACGGGTGTCGCGGTCGCCCTGCTGGCCGGCCCGGGCGGCCGCCAACCGGTCGGCGAGGCTCATGGCGCTCTCCCCTCCCTAGGCCCGGTGCCGCCGGCGCAGGAAGCCGCGACGGTCGCCCCGGACCGGCTCGGCCGGCGCCGACGGGGTGCCGGCGGCGAGGTCGTTCTCGGCGAACTGCTTGATGGCCAGGCTGACGGGGTGCTTGGGGTCGTCCAGCACGATGGGCACGCCGCGGTTGACCGACGCCGGCACGTCGCGGCTGCTGGGCACCTGAGCGGTGATGGCCGTGCGCAGCGTCTTCTCGACCTCGCTGATCGACAGCCCGACCTTGGAGTCGGAGCGGTTGAGCACGATCCGCCAGCGCTCGCGCGGGTAGCTGAGCAGCTCGAGCGTCTCCAGGGTCAGCTTGAGGTTCTTCAGCGCCGGGATGTCCAGGGTGGCCAGCAGGACGATCGAGTCCGACAGGTCGAACGCGGCCAGCACCTGGTCGTCGAAGGCGGGCGGGGTGTCGACGATGACGAAGTCGAAGCTCTCGCGCAGCAGCTCGAGGATCCGGGTCACCAGCGACGCGGGGATGCCGTCGGCCGCTCCCGGCTCCACGGGCGCCACCAGCGTCGTCAGCCCGGGGGAGTGCGGCGTGAGCAGAGTGCTCAGCGCGGCCAGGTCGAGGTCCTCGGCACCCATGGGCATGGCGTCGGCGATGGTGCGGACCGGGAACAGCTGCAGGGCGATGGCGACGTCGCCGAAGGCCAGGTCGAGGTCCACCACGACCACGCGCCGGCGCCCGCCGTCGGCCAGGGCCGCCCCGAGGTTGGTCGAGATGGTCGTCTTGCCGCAACCGCCCTTGGCGGAGAAGACCGTGACGACCCGCCCCGGCCCGCCGCCGTGGCCGGGGGCGTCCGGACGCCGGGCCAGGGCGGCCCCCACGTCGTCGCTGCGCCGCACCGCCTCGACCAGCGCGCCGGCGTCCTCGGCCGGCACCACCTCGCGGACCCCGGCCCGCAGCGCCTCCGCCAGCACGGCGGTGTCGACGGAACCGCGCTGCAGCACCACGCCCACCTCCGGCCGGGTCACCCGCAGCTGCGCGGCCAGGGCCACGGCGTCGGTCAGCGCCACGGTGGGGCCCAGCACCACGGTGCGCGGTCCGGGCCGGGACAGCAGGGCGCTGGTCAGGTCCGGTACCGAGGTCAGCACGGTCAGGTCGGGCCGCAACGCCTCGGCGGCGGGCGACGGGTCGACGGCCAGGGTCATGAGTCGGTCCGGAACAGGTTCTCGGCGCTGACGCCGCGGCCGGTCTCGACGAGCGACTGACCCTCGCCCTCGGTGAGCAGGGCCAGGTACAGCTCGCCGAGGGACTGGGCCAGGATGAGCCGCTGGGCGTCGTCCTGCAGCACCGACACGGTGACCAGCGACTGGTCGGCCTCCTGCGCGGCGGCGGCCTGACCGGGCGCGGTCTGCGAGCCGACGCCGATGACGCGGACGCCCGGCAGCAGCAGCTGGGTGTTGGCCGTGCCGTCCTCGCCGCCCGCCTGCTGCGTGAGGAACACCGCGACCAGGTCGCCCGGCTCCACGAACCTCGCCACCCGGTTGGGGTCGCCGAACGGCAGGGTGACGGCCAGCTCGTCCGGCTCGATGGCCAGGCCGTCGCTCGTGCCGGGCTCGCGCAGCCGTGACCCGACCAGCACCTCGTTGGGCAGCAGGGTGGCGTTCACCTCCTGGTCCAGGACGTCGTCCGCGTCCTGCAGGTACCCGGCGGGCAGGGTGCCCCGCGGTCGGTCGGCCAGCCTCAGGGCGCCCGCGGCGAGCGCGGCGCGGACCGTCGTGCCGGGGGTCACCTGCTGCTGCACGACCAGGACGGGCACTGGCTCGAGCCTGGCCTCGGCCGCCTCGACCGTGCGCTGGGAGTAGACCACCACCAGCGCCACACCGGCCACCGCCACGAGCACGGCGGTGACGAGCACGATCACACGACCGACCATCCGGCCCCCACCTCCCTGTCCTGCGGTACCTCGATGATGACGCTGCGTGTGCACCCTATTGCTCCGACCGGCCGACCGTGCGGCGCGGGGCTGCTCACGGGCCGCCGCCCGGGGTGGGCGCGGGCCGCGGCCGGGTCAGGACGAACGTGCGCGGCGGCCCGGCCCCGACCTCGAAGACGTCCGGGGGCAGGGCCTGCAGCGGGAACACGTAGGCGAGCAGCCCGTCCTCGGGATCGGTCCAGTCGTCGGGCAGGAACGCCCCCCGCAGGCCGGTCACGGAGACGAACTCGCCGCCGACCGGGCCCGTCAGCGCCACCTCCGGGACCACGACGAAGCGGGGGTCGGCGAGGACCGCCTCGTCCAGGCTGGGCGGGCCGGGCGAGAGCGCGGCGTCGCGGACGTCGTCGAGGCCCCGGCCCTCGCGCAGGTAGCAGGCCTGCACCACGTCCCGGGGCGAGGCACCGGGCAGCACGGCCCGGCAGGGCGGCACGCCGGCGTCGTCACGGCGCGCCTGCAGCGCGGCCGCGACCGCGGCCGGGTCGACGTCGGTGCTCACCCGGACGCAGGTGGGCGTGCCGACCGCACCCGGGCGGTCCAGCACGGCCCCCGCGGGCCGGCCGTCGTCCTCGCAGACCTGCGTGGTCAGGGTGGGTGCGGGGGTCGCGCCCGGTCGCGCCTGCACCAGGTGGTCCAGCCCGACCCGCAGGTTGCGGGCCAGCGCCTCCGGGCCGGTCTCGCCGCTGCCCAGCGGCGAGTCCAGCACCCCGAGCCCCGCCTCCGGGTTCGTGGCGGCGCAGCCGTCGTCCGGGACGGTGACCACCCGCGGCACGGGCCGCAGCAGCACCCCGAGGGCACCGGTGGGGGTCGCGGGCACCGCGTCGGTCGCGCGCGGCGCGACGGGCTCGGGCGTCCCCGGCGGGGCCGGCGTCGCGGTCGGGTCGCCGGAGGAGGGCGGGTCGGTCGGTGCGGGGCTGGTCGGTGGCGGCGAGCCGGCGGTGGGCGGGGCCGACGTGGTCGGGTCGCTCGGCTCGGCCGTCGCGGTCCCGCTGGGCTCGGGTTCGCTGGGCTCGGGTTCGCTCGGCTCGGGTTCGCTGGGCTCCGGCTCGCTCGGGTCGGCGGTGGCGGTGCCGCTGGGCTCGGGGGTGCTGGGCTCGGGGGTGGAGGTGAGCAGGTACACCTCGTCCTCGCCCCGGTCCACGCAGCCGGCGGGCAGCACCAGCGGCAGCAGGTCGGGGGCGGCCAGCTCGACGCGGGCCACGGCGGCGACCGTCGCGCTGCTGCGCCCGGAGCGGTCGTCGAAGACCCCGAACACCCCGGCGAACACGAAAGGCACCTCGCGGGACGGGGTCCTCACCTCGACCGAGGCCCCGGCGGTCCGGCAGTCGGCGTCGGCGGGACCGACCACGCGCAGCGGGACGTCGGGGTCGACCACGGCGGCGAGGACCACGACCTCGGGCTCGCCGGTGTCCCCACCGTCCCGCGCCCGCAGCGCGTCCCGGGCGGCGCGGTCGACCGCCCGCAGCCCGTCGGCGTCGGCGCAGGCGTCCGGCAGCGCCTGGGCCGCGGCGAACGCAGCGGTGTCCGCGCGGGCCTGGGCCACGGCACGCTGGGCGTACAGGTTGGTCAGGTCGACCGCGAGGGCCGCCACGGCCAGCAGGACCAGGACGACCACCGTGAAGACGATCGCCGTCGCGCCCGTGTCCCCGCGCGGCCGCGCCCGCACCGGGGCCGGGACGCCGGGGCCCGGACCGCGTCGTGGGCGGTCCGCCGGCGACCGGCCGCTCACGTCGCGGGCCGGGTCCACGCGCAGGACGCCTCGGGCCGCTGGCCCAGGCGCTCGTGGCGCACGACCAGGCGCTCCTCGAAGTCCATCGCCGGGAACGCCACCACGCCGACCTCGGTGGGCTCCCAGGTGACCGACACGGTCTCGGTGTCACCTCGCCGTGGCCCGTCGACGCGGTCGTCGTCGGTCGGCCCCACGGACGCCGACACCACGGCGGCCCCGGTCCGGGTCCCAGAGACCTGCAGCGAGACCTGCTGCCGCCAGTCGTCGCAGTCGACGCGGACGGCGGCGGCACGGCCGACCTGGCCGGTCAGGGACGCCACCGAGGTCGCCTGGAAGAAGTAGAAGCCGTACTGGACGATGCCGAACAGCAGGGTGAACAGCACGACGGACACCAGGGCGAACTCCACGGCGGCCGCGCCGGAGTCCGGCCTCGCTGCCCGTCGTCGCATCTGGGTCCTCGTCTGCTGCCCCGGGCACGACGTCGAGGCGTCCCGGATCGCCCCATCTTGTCGCACCGCCCCCGCGTCGTCAGCATCCCCTCGGGGGACCGCTCGGGCCGTGACCGGGTCGTGACCGTGCCGTGACCTGGGCCGGCGTCCCGGGGGGTCAGCCGCCGGTCACCGCCGCCACCACGCGGGCCCGGGTGCGGTGGTCCGAGTGCTCCCGGAAGGCGCGTCGGAGCCGGAGCAGTCCGGGTGAGACCAGGGCGCTGGCCACCGCCAGCACCAGCAGCACCCCACCGGTCGAGGCCGCCGCGGTCAGCAGCAGCGCCGCCAGCGTCGTGGCCGCGGTGAGCCGGACCGCGTAACCGGCCATCGCGACGGGCGGGGCGGGGGCGTCGCGCCCGTGCCGCAGCTCGGCCGGGTAGGGGTGCCGGACCGACCAGCGGGCGCAGCGGGACACGACCTGCGTCGTGGCGACGAGCACCGCGGCCACCGCGGCCACCGCCTCGGACGGGGTGGGGGTGCCGGCCCGCACCGCGGCCAGCAGCACCAGGACCGTGGCGGCCGCCCCGCACAGGGTGGCCAGCGCCAGCAGGCGGCCGACGAGCGTGGTGTCGGGGTCGTGGGGCAGGGACTCCCGCCACACGGCCCCCGCGCCGTCGAGGGCGACGACGTTGACGCCGTGCAGCAGCGCCGTGCCGGAGGCCACCAGCGCGGGCAGGACCACGACGGCGGTCCAGGGCAGCGGCAGCAGCAGGGCCAGAACCAGCGGCACGAGGAGCACCAGCAGCAGGCTGCGACGCAACGGGCTGGACCGGAGCACCGAGCGGACGTCCGTCGCCACGGCTGCGGCCAGCGGGCCCGCGGGCATCCTGGGCCGGGTGAGCGAGCGTGTCTCCGCCCGGGCCTGCCGGCCGGCGGGTCGTCGCTGCAACCGTTCCACGACGGGGACCGTCAGCGCCAGCGCCAGCGCGGTGACGCCGAGCAACCCGGCCTGGACCGCCACGAAGGTCACCGGTGGCCCGGCCACCGCCGCCACGTACAGCGGGAGGGTCGGCAGGGCGGCGAGCAGGGTCCCCAGGTCCAGGGCCTCGACCAGCAGCGCCAGCGCCACGACCACGAGCACCAGCAGCCCGAGCAGCGCGGCCGTGCCGTGGCGGAAGGTCCTGACCAGCTCGGCGGACCAGCCGACGAGCTGGGCCAGCGTGGTGGCGCAGGCCACCCAGACCCAGGCCGCGAGCAGCGCCGCCACCGCCCGGGCGCCGGTGCCCGCGGTGTAGGCGGTGACGGTGACGACCAGCGTGGCCTGCACCGACCACGCCAGGTTCAGCGGGGTCAGCAGCAACGCCCCGGCCTGGTCCGTGGCCGCGCTCACGGGGAACACGGCCCCGGCGCCGCGCGGCATCAGCTCGCGCCCCCCGCCGCTGGCCAGCGACGTGCCGACGGCCAGCAGCAGGAACGCGAACCACAGGCTGGGCGACAGGGTGACCAGGGGGGCGGTGGAGGACCGCGGTGCCAGGGCCGCGACCACGAGCGGCCCGACGACCCCGAGCAGGACGAACACGGCCAGGGCGACCAGGACCGCCTGCCGCGGGTCGTGGCCCCCGGTCCGCAGCCGGAACCGGACCAGGACGCGCAGCTCGTGCAGGACGAGCCCGACGCCGGGCCGGACGGCGACGCGACCGCTCACGTGCCCAGCAGCTCGCGGTAGCGGCGGACGCCGTCCCGGCCCACCAGGTCCGACGTGGGGCAGCGCCCGACCACGGCACCGCCGCGCAGGACGACGGCGTCCCGGGCCACCTGGGTGGCCAGGTCCAGCTGGTGGGTGGACACCAGGACGGCGCTGCCCGAGGCGCTCAGGTCGTCGACGAGCTCGAACGTCGCCTCCACGCCGAGCGGGTCGACCCCGTCGAACGGCTCGTCGAGCAGCAGCACAGGCGGTCGGTGCAGCCCGGCCAGCACCACCGACAGCCGCCGGCCCATGCCGTGCGAGAACCCGGCCGTGACCCGGTCGGCGACGTCGGCCAGCTCGAAGCGCTTGAGCAGCTGCTCCGCCCGCGGCTCCCAGCCCTGCAGGCCCCGCAGCCCGGCGGACAGCTGCAGGTGCTCCCACGGGGTGGCCCGCGGCAGCAGGCCGCCCACGTCGGGGCAGTAGCCGGTGCGGTGCTTGGCCGACAGCGGGTCGGCCGTGACGTCGACGCCGGCCACCGTGACGCGCCCGGAGGTGGCGGGCACCACCCCGGCCAGCACCCGCATGGTCGTGGACTTGCCGGCGCCGTTGCCGCCCACCAGGGCCAGGACCTGCCCCGCGGCGACCCCCAGGCCGACCCCGTCGACCGCCCGCACCGCGCCGAAGCGCACCTGCAGGTCGACCACGTCGACGAGGGGCTCCGGTCCCGTCATGCCTCCAGTGTGCGCCAGCCGGGGCCGGTCGGACCCGTCCCGGACCGGGGTGGTGTCCCGGGCGTGCCGCTCAGCTGCCGTAGAGCTTCTCCACCTGCGCCTCGTAGTCCTTGAGCACGACGTTGCGCTTGAGCTTCATCGAGGGGGTCAGGTGACCGGTCTCCTCGGTGAAGTCGACGGGCAGGACGCTGAACTTGCGGATGGACTCGGCCTTGGACACCAGGGTGTTGGCGTCGTCGACGGCGGACTGGATGGCGGCCAGCACGTCCGGGTCCTCGGCGGCCTGCGCCGAGGTCAGGTCCGCCGGCTTGCCCTGGTTCTCCAGCCAGATCGGCAGCATCTCCGGGTCCAGGGTGACCAGGGCCGCCACGAACGCCCGCTGGTCGCCCACGACCATGCACTGGCCCACGATCGGGTGGGCGCGGATCCGGTCCTCCAGCTGGGCCGGGGCGACGTTCTTGCCGCCCGCGGTCACGATGATCTCCTTCTTGCGACCGGTGATCCGCAGGTAGCCCTCGTCGTCCAGCTCGCCGATGTCCCCGGTGTGGAACCAGCCGTCGACGATGGACTCGGCCGTGGCCGCCGGGTTGTTGAAGTACCCGCGGAGCACGTTGACACCGGTCAGCGACACCTCGCCGTCGTCCTCGATCCGCACCCCGCAGCCCGGGATAGCCTTGCCCACGGTGCCGATCTTGACCCGCTCGGGCACGTTCACCGTGGCCGGTGCCGTGGTCTCGGTGAGGCCGTAGCCCTCCAGCACGATGAGCCCGATGCCGCGGAAGAAGTGGCCCAGCCGCTCGCCCAGCGGGGCCCCGCCGGACACGGCGTACTTGACCCGGCCGCCGAGCCGGTCGCGGAGCTTGACGTAGACCAGCTTGTCGAACAGGGCGTGCTTGGCCTTGAGCAGCAGCCCGGGACCACCGGTGTCCTGGGCCCGGGACCAGTCGATGGCCGTCTGGGCCGCGGCCGCGAAGATCTTGCCCTTGCCCTCCGCCGTCGCCTTCTGCTCCGCGGAGTTGTAGACCTTCTCGAACACGCGGGGGACCGACAGGATGAACGTCGGCTGGAACGACCCGAGCGCGGGCAGCAGGTCCTTGGGGTCGGGCTGGTGGCCCATCCGGACCCCGGTCGTCACGCACAGCGCCTGGATGAACCGGGCGAAGATGTGGGCCAGCGGCAGGAACAGCAGCGTGGAGGCGCCCTCCATGTGCAGCACCTCCCACAGGCTCGCCTCCGCGTTGCGGCACAGGTCGATGAAGTTCCCGTGGGTCAGCTCGCAGCCCTTGGGGCGGCCGGTCGTGCCCGAGGTGTAGATGATGGTCGCCAGGTCCGCCGCGGTGCGGCCGCCGTGGGCGGCGTCCACCGCGTCGTCGGCCACGTCGGCCCCGGAGTCCACGAGGGTGTCCAGGCCACCGACGTCGAAGGTCCAGGTCGCGGTGCAGGTGGGCGTGCGGTCGGCGACGGAGGCGACCGTGGCGGCGTGGTGCTCGGCCTCGACGAAGACGGCCTTGGCGCCGGAGTCGGACATGATCCAGGCGACCTGCTCGGCCGAGCTGGTCTCGTAGATCGGCACCGTCACGGCGCCGGCGAACCAGATGGCGTGGTCGGCCAGCGTCCACTCGTAGCGGGTCCGTGACATGAGCCCGACCCGGTCGCCGGGTCCGATCCCCGAGGCGATGAGGCCCTTGGCCAGCGCCGTGCACTCGGCCAGGAACTGCGCGGCGGACACGTCGGTCCAGGTCTCACCGTCCCGGCGGGAGAACATGGCCGCGTCGGGCGTCGTCCGCGCCCGGTCGACCACGACGTCGGCCATCGAGCCCGGGTACGGCTCCACGGCGGCTGGGACGGTGAACTCGCGCACGGTTGCTCCTCGTCGAGACTGCTGGGCGTCTGGCGGCCCAGGGTAGTGGAGGGGGCCCTGCCGGGGGAGGCATCCTGGGGGTGTGCCCCTCGTCGACGTGCTGGACGACACCTTCGTGCGGGCCGGGCGGGCCGCCGTCCGGCACGAGACGGGGTCGCTGTGGGGCTCCTGGTTGCCGGGTCTGCGGCTGCGGGTCGCCGAGGACCGGGCCGAGGCCGGCGTGCGCTGGTCCGCCGTCTCCCGCGCGACGGCGCGAGGGTCGAGCGCCGACCTGGCCGGGACGGCCGAGGTGTGGCTGGAGGCGGTACCCGGTGGCACCGTGGTCCACCTGTACGTGCGGCTCGACCCGGCCCGGTCCGGTGCGGCCCGGCCGGGTTGGCGCGAGCGTCGTCTGCCCGACAGGCTGCGGGTCGGCTGGAAGCGAGGCCTCAACCGGAGCAAGGACCTGATGGAGGGGGAGTGGCCGGGATGAGCGAGCACCCGGGGACCGCGACGGCACCGGGGCAGTGCCCGTCCTGCCGGGCGAGGGTCGCGCCCGGCCAGGAGTGGTGCACCCTCTGCCACGCCCGGCTGGACGCGCGTGGCGACGCGGGACCTGACGCGGGGCCCCACGCGGGACCCGCCGCTGGGTCCGACGGAGGACCTGTCGCCGGGTCCGACGTCGGGCCCGACGCGCGATCCGACGCGCGACCCGGGCCGGACGGGCCGGCTGGGCCGTCCGACGCGCCGGGCGAGCCGGCGGGGGCGCTCCCGGGGCTGCCCGCGGGGGTCTCCGGACCCGGCCCGCTGCCCCCCGGGGCCGCGGAGGCCATGCTGGCCGAGCTGGCCGCCACGACCGCGGCCGAGCGCCCGCTGTCGTCGGGGCCGCTGTCCGGCACCAGCAGGGGCGTGCGCACCCTGCTCGCGGTCGGTGCGGCCGTCGTCCTCGTCGCCGTCGGGGTGGGCCTTCTGACGCTGGTGGGCCTGCTGCTCTGAGGGACGCGGCGGACCCGTCGCGGCGGTAGGTTGCTGGCACCCACATCCCCGGGGGTGCCGGGGCACCCGCGAGCACAGGAGCCGACGTGGCCCAGCGCACCGAGTCGTCCACGACCGTCGAGGCACCGCCTGCCGAGGTGCTGGCCGTCGTGACGGACCTCGAGGCCTACCCGGAGTGGGCCGGTGGCATCACCGAGGTCGAGGTGCTGGAGACCGACGCCGACGGGCGCCCGCTGCAGGCGCGGCTGACGATGAGCAGCGGCCCCGTGCGCGACACCCTGCTCGTGGGCTACGAGTGGGCCGTGACGACCGCGGGCACCGGCACCATGTCCTGGTCGCTGGTGGAGCCGGGGCGGGTGACGTCGCTGATGGACGGCAGCTACGAGCTCGTCGGGCAGGGCGACGGCACCCGGGTGACCTACCGGCTCGAGGTGGACGTGGCCATCAGCATGCCCGGCCTGCTGCGCCGCAAGGCCGAGAAGGTCATCACGGACGCCGCGCTGAAGGACCTCAAGAAGCGCGTCGAGGGCTGAGGTGGCCACGGCGGTCCTGCTGGAGCCCGGCTGCTGCCCCGCGGGGGCCGCGGCGGTGGCGGTGGAGCGGGCCGGCGGCAAGGCGGTCCGGGTGCGGCCCGCCACCGGAGGCTCGCCGCTGCGCGAGGACGGGACCCCGGACGCCGGCGGCTGGGCGTGGCGGGTCGCCGACGTCGTCGGCATCAGCCGCGAGGCCCTGCTGGCCGGCTGCCCCGTGCCGCTGGCGGACGCGGTGACGACCTGGGCGCGTGCGGCCGAGGAGGTCGACGCCGGCCGGTGGGACGCGGTCGTCGTCCCGGTCGGGTCCGGGGCGGCCGTGGCGCTGCTCGAGGCGCCCGGCGTGGTGCTGCGGGTCCTGGACGCGCGCCTGGACGCCACGGCGGGTGCCGTCGGCGACGACCGGGTGGCGGCCGCGCAGGTGGCGGCCTGGGTCCAGCTGCGACCGGGGTTCGCCGCGCTCGCCGACCTGGCCGGGTCGGTCGGCACGTGGGGGACGCGTGCGCGGCACGGCGCGCACGGCTGCGCCGGTGCGGCCGGCCTGGGCCTGCCCACCCTCGACGCGCTCGGCGGGCCGGCCGAGCCGACGCAGGGCGTGCGGACCGGGGACGGCCGGCTGGTCTGGTGGCTCGAGCTGCCGGCCGGGGCCGAGCCCGAGCTGCACCAGGAGGAGGACCGGCTCGTCGTCGTGACGGGCGGGAGCCGCCGGACCTTCCGGCTGCCCGCCGCGCTGCGCCGCTGCCACGTGCGCGGGGCCGCCGTGGTCGACCACGGACCGCGGCAGCTCGAGGTCGTCTTCGAACCGGACCCGCAGGCGTGGCGATGACGGGCGGCAGGCCGTGACGGCGTCGGACCCCGGGCCCGACGACGCCGCCCCGGGAGGTCGCCGGCCGGGTCCGGGTGGCGTGCTGGACTCGCTGCGCGACGGCTGGCACGCCCTCGGCGGCGGGGACGCGGCCGAGTGCCCGGGCTGCCCGGTGTGCCGGCTCAGCGAGTCCGCCGGACGGCTGGACCCGGCCACGGCCGAGCACCTGCAGCAGGCCGTGGGGCACGTCGTGTCCGCCGGGCGCGAGCTGCTGGCGGCTCTCGCCCCGGGTGGCGGGGCCCCGGGCCCGACACCCGGCGACGCCGCCCCGGAGGCCTCGTCCCCGGAGGCTTCCTCCCCGCCCGGGACGGCCTCGGCGGACCGCGGGGTCGCGGACACGGGGCCGCCGCCCGGACCCGGGGACGCCCGGCTCGCGGACCCGCGGCCCGCGCCCGGCCCCGTACGCACCAGAATCCCCGTGGTGGGCCCTACCGACCGGCCGGACGGTCCCGACGGGCGCACCCCCCGGCAGACCCCCCACCCCGAGCAGCACCCCGAGCAGCACGACGAGGAGCAGGCATGACCGCGACGATCGGCGTCGACATCGGTGGCACCAAGATCGCGCTGGGGGTCGTCACCCCCGCCGGCGAGGTCGTCGCCCGGACCCGTCGCGAGACGCAGCCGTCGCGGCCGGACGAGATCGTCGGCGCCGTCGCCGACGGCATCGCCGAGCTGCGCGCGGGCCACGACGTCAGCGGCGTGGGCGTGGCGGCCGCGGGCTACATCGACGCGGCCCGCTCCACCGTGATGTTCGCGCCCAACCTCGCCTGGCGGGACAACCCGCTCAAGGCGCAGGTCGAGGAGCACGTCGACCTGCCCGTGGTCATCGAGAACGACGCCAACGCCGCGGCCTGGGGCGAGTTCCAGTTCGGGGCCGGACGCGACTTCGACGACATGCTGATGCTGACCGTCGGCACCGGCCTGGGCGGTGGCCTGGTCATCAACCGCCGGCTGGTGCGCGGCGCCCACGGCGTGGCCGCGGAGTTCGGCCACGCCCGGGCGGTGCCCGACGGGCACCGGTGCGGCTGCGGCAACCGGGGCTGCTGGGAGCAGTACGTCTCCGGCACGGCCCTGACCCGCGAGGCGCGTGAGCTGGCGGAGTCCGGGTCCCCGCTGGCCGGCGGCATGCTCGAGCGGGCCGACGGCAAGGTCAAGCGCATCACCGGGCCGCTGGTGACCGCCGCCGCCCGGGACGGCGACCCGACCGCGGTGGAGCTGCTGGCCGACCTCGGTCGCCAGCTCGGCATCGCCGTGGCCACGTTCGTGGCGCTGCTGGACCCGGGCGTCGTCGTCGTCGGCGGAGGGGTGTCGGACGCCGGGGACCTGCTGGTCGCTCCGGCCCGCGAGTCCTACGAGCACGAGCTGACCGGACGCGGCTTCCGACCGGCCGCGTCGATCGTGCTGGCCGAGCTCGGCAACGACGCCGGTCTCGTCGGTGCCGCCGACCTGGCGCTGGCCGAGTGAGCGACGTGGCCACCCTGCGCGTCCTGGCCGCCGACGCCGACCGCTTCCGCGGCAGCCGGGGCGGCCTCGTCCGGCTGCTGCGCGAGGTCGCCGCCGACGTCGTGCTGCTGCACCGGGTGCCGACGCACCCCGCCAGCAGCCACCGGCTGGGCGCGCTGGGCTCCGACGTCGGGCTGCTGGTGGGGGCGGGCGGCCGGGCGGCCGGGGGCGCGGCGGTGCTCACCACGCTGCGCGTCGAGCCGACCACGACCACGGTGTTCCGGGGCGCGGGCGGCGGGATCGCCCTGCTCGCGGGCCGGCTCACCGGGGGTCAGCGGTTCCGGGTGGCCACGGTGGACGCCCGCGGGGACGACGCCGACCAGGCGGCCCTGGCCGCGCACCTGCTGTCGCTCGTCGGTCCCGCCGACGGCGTCCCGACGCTCGTGGCCGGCCCGCTGCCGGGGACGGCGGCGGGCGACACCCTGGCCCGGCACCTGGCCGACCTCACCCCCGGGGCGGGCCCCACCAGCCCGGCGGCCGAGCCGAGGCGCCGGCCGCTGGGCCTGCTGGGGGCCGACGTGGCCGCCCGCGGCCTGGAGCTGCCGGGCGAGCCGGGGCGACGGCCCCAGCTGCTGTCCCGCGTGCTGCCGGCGCGGCCGACCCTGGTCGAGGTCGACCTGACCTGACCTGACCTGACCTGACGTGAACTGAACGGGCCGGTCAGGCCTCGGCGCCGGTGAGCTCGCGGGCCAGGGCCGCGCAGAACAGGCCGACGTCGGTGACGACCCCGCGCGCCTGGGCCGAACCGCGGTCGGACAGCTTGGTGACGGTGGCCGGGTTGATGTCCACGCAGACCAGCGGGATGTGCCCGGGCAGCACGTTGCCGGTGGCGACGCCGTGCAGCATGGTCGCGACCACGATGCAGAAGCCGACGTCGGTGAGGGCCGCCCGCATGGCCCGCTGACCCTGCAGCACGTCGGTGTGCACGTCGGGCAGCGGGCCGTCGTCGCGGACCGAGCCGACCAGGACGAACTGCTTGCCCTGGCTCACCAGCGCGTGCATGATCCCGCTGCGCACGACGCCCTGCTCGACGGCCGCCGCCAGCGACCCCGCGGCGCGGACGGCGTTGATGGCCCGCAGGTGGTGCTCGTGCCCGTGCTCCACGCCACGACCTGCCGACAGGTCGACCCCCAGCGACGTGCCGTACATCGACTGCTCGACGTCGTGGGTGGCGATGGCGTTGCCGCCGAACATGACGTCCACCCAGCCGTCGCGGACCAGCGCGGCCATGGCCGGGGCGGCCCCCGTGTGCACCACCGCCGGTCCCAGCACCCACAGCACCCGGCCGCCCGCGGCCCTGACCTCGCGCATCTGGTCGGCGATCTGCTGCACCACCAGGGCCTGCGGCTTCTCGCTCGACACCTCCGACTGCATGAACGTGAAGCCGCCGTCGTCCCCGCGCGTCGGGGGCAGGGTGACGCGGACGCCGACGGCGCCGCACACCACCTGCGTCCCGGCCACCACGTCGCTGACCGGGACCGTCCGCACCGACGTGACCTGACCGTCGCGGGGGTCGCGCACCACGACGATGCCGCAGTCCATCTCCGGGTTCTCCACGGGGTACCAGGCCTCGCCGACCCGGACGTGGGTGGGCAGGTTGGTGGTGGCGTAGAAGTCGACCGGGAAGACGCCGTCGCGCTCGACCACCGTCAGCCGGGCCGGCTCCACCTCGACGAGGTTCGCGCCGTGGGTGTGCAGCCGCATGACGACGGAGTCCAGGGTGCGCGCGTCCGGCGCCGTGACGGCCAGGCGGACGGTGCTGGTGTCGTCCTTGTCCTTGCCCACGTCGAAGCGGACGACCTCGTAGTCGCCGCCGAGGGCGCGTACGTCGTCCAGGACGAGGGTGAACAGACCGGAGTCGAGGACGTGCCCGGTCAGCTCGACGAGCTCACGCGGACCGGTGCTGGAGGGGGAGGGCGGGGTCACGCGTCACACAATGGCACCGTCACCCCGGTCGTCGCGATCACCTGACCTGGGCAGTCGCCAGACCAGGTAGCCGAAGCCGGCCACGACGGCGGTGACGATGGCGCCGAGCAGCCACGACGGGGCCTGCGCCGTGCGCCAGAGCATCGCGCACAGCAGCAGCAGCACGGGCCCGACGAGCACCGCGGCCCACGCGATCCGGCCCGGCAGGTCGGGGCGGGGCAGGGGCGGGGGCTCGTCGGGGACGAAGTGCCCACCGTCGGCGCCGTCCACGGCCCGGTCGACCTCGGCCGCGACGCGGGCCTCGTACTCGCGGCGCAGGGCGGCCAGGTCGGCCTCGGGGTCCGGCGACGAGGCGACGTCGGGACCTGGACCCCCCGGTGCCGCCGTGCGGGTCGGGTCGGTCGCACCCGTGGCGGCCGTGCCGGTCGACCCGGCGCCCTCGCCCCCGTCGGGGGTCGGGTTCGCGTCCGGGGCGTCGGTGGGTCCGGCCGGGTCCTGCGACCCCGGGCCGTCGTCGTAGCCGTCCACCACCCGCGGGCGGCTGGGCTCGTCGTCGTGGAAGTGGGCGATGATGTCCGCGAACCGGGCGTCGACGTCCAGCGGGTGCTCGCCGCCGTCGGTGCCGCGACGGTCCTCCGGGCCGCTCACGAGCCGGCCCGTCCGTCCGCGGCCCCCGCGGGGGCGGTGCGCTCGCCGGTCACCCGGCGGACGAAGGCCAGCGACTCCTCGAAGATCGCCGGGGCGTCGTGGTCGAGCGTGGCCACGTGGTAGCTGTCGGCCAGCACGACGTCGCGCACGTCGAGCGAGGACACCCCGGCCAGGACGGCCGCGGTGGAGGACGGCGGCACGACGTGGTCCTGCGGGCTGTGCAGCACCAGGAGCGGGGCGTGGACCCGGGCGAGCTCGCCCCGGACCAGGTCCAGCAGCCGGGTGGTCGTCCACGCGGCGTGCAGCGGGGTCCGGTCGTAGGCCAGCTCGGTGGGGCCCTGCTTGCGGATGTCGTTGCCGATGGCGGGGAAGGACGGCACCAGGTGACGCAGCACCGGCAGCGCCGCCAGGCGACGGTCCTCGCTGAGCACCGCGGGGTTGACCAGCACCAGCCCGGCCACCAGGTCCGGGTGCTCCTGGGCCAGCCGCAGGGCCAGGGCGCCACCCATCGACAGCCCGGCGACGACCACCGTGTGGTCGGCGGCCAGCAGCAGCAGCTCGCGCTCCACGCAGGCGTACCAGTCGGGCCAGCGGGTGCGGTTGAGCTCCTGCCAGGTCGTGCCGTGGCCGGGCAGCCGCGGCAGGCGGACCGTCAGGCCCGCGGCGGCGTGGTGCTCGCCCCAGTCGCGCAGGGCCTGGGGGGAGCCGGTGAAGCCGTGCACCAGCAGCACCGCGACATCACCGCCGTCGGCCTGGAACGACTCTGCTCCCGGGAGGATCGGCACACGGCGATGGTCGCACGTCGGAGGCCCTGATCACCATGACGTGAGCCAACCGGGGTGGACTGTGACAGCATCGCGCGGGTGACGGTGTGGTTCTACTGGGTCGTCAAGACCATCCTCGGCCCGGTGCTGCGGTCGCTCTTCCGGCCGTGGGTGCGCGGGGCGGAGCACGTGCCCACCACCGGTGGCGCGATCCTGGCCTCCAACCACCTGTCGTTCTCCGACTCGATCTTCCTGCCGCTCATGCTCAAGCGGCGGCTCACGTTCCTGGCCAAGGTGGAGTACTTCACCGGGACCGGGGTCAAGGGCCGGGCCAAGGCCCTGTTCTTCAAGGGCGTCGGCCAGCTGCCGGTGGACCGCAGCGGCGGCAAGGCCGGCGAGGCCGCGCTCCGCTCCGGGTTGCGGGTGCTGCGCCGGGGCGACCTGCTCGGCATCTACCCCGAGGGCACCCGCTCGCCGGACGCGCGGCTGTACCGGGGCAAGGTGGGCGTGGCCAAGATGGCCCTGGAGAGCCGGGTGCCCGTGATCCCCGTCGCCATGATCGGCACCGACAAGGTCCAGCCCATCGGGCGCAAGCTGCCGAGCATCCACCGGGTCGGCATCGTCATCGGCCGCCCCATGGACTTCTCGCGCTACGACGGCATGGCCGACGACCGCCACGTGCTGCGCTCGGTGACCGACGAGATCATGTACGAGCTGATGCGGCTGTCCGGCCAGGAGTACGTCGACGAGTACGCCGCAGCGGCCAAGGAGCGGCTGGCGGCCGAGAAGCGGGCCCGCGTGGTCGGTGACGTCCTCGGCACGGTCGAGCGCATCACGGGCCGGGACACCTCCCGGCTGTCGGAGCGGCTGTTCGGCGACGACCTGTCGCCCGGCGACTACACCTCGGCCCGGGCCGAGGGGCAGGCGGACGAGCCGACCGAAGAGCCCGCGGACCAGCAGGCCGCCGGCGCGACGGCCGACCAGCAGTCGGACCAGGAGCCGCACCAGCAGTCCGACCAGCAACCGGACCAGAAGTCCGACCAGCGGCCGGACCAGCAGTCGGACCGCGGCTGAGCGTCGGTCCGCGCGGTCCTAGGCTGGGACCGTGAGTCTCGCCTGGCCCGACCTCCCGGCTGCCCAGCAGCCGGGCTGGTCCGACACCGACGCCCTGTCCGCTGCGACGGCGGAGCTGCGGACCTATCCGCCCCTGGTCTTCGCCGGCGAGTGCGACAACCTGCGCGACCGGCTGGCCTCCGCGGCCCGGGGCGAGTCGTTCCTGCTGCAGGGCGGTGACTGCGCGGAGACCTTCGCCGACGCCAACGCCGACGCCATCCGCCGCCGCGTCAAGACCATCCTGCAGATGGCCGTCGTGCTCATGTACGGCGGCGGCCTGCCCGTGGTCAAGATGGGGCGCATGGCGGGGCAGTTCGCCAAGCCGCGCAGCAACGACGACGAGACCCGCGAGGGCGTCACCCTGCCCGCGTACCGCGGCGACGCCGTCAACGCCTACGAGTTCACCGCGGCCGCCCGCGCGCACGACCCGCAGCGGCTGGTCCGGGCGTACCACACGGCCGCCTCGACGCTGAACCTGATCCGGGCCTTCACCACCGGTGGCTTCGCCGACCTGCGGCAGGTCCACGAGTGGAACCGGGGCTTCACGGCCAACCCCGCCCACGCCCGCTACGACGCGGTCGCCAAGGAGATCGACAAGGCGATGCGGTTCATGGCCGCGTGCGGGGCCGACTTCGAGGCGCTGCGCGGGGTGGAGTTCTTCGCCAGCCACGAGGCGCTGCTGCTGGACTACGAGCGGGCCCTGACCCGGATCGACTCGCGGACCGGCAAGCCGTACGCGACCTCGGCGCACTTCGTCTGGGTGGGGGAGCGCACCCGCTCCCTGGACGGCGCCCACATCGACCTGGCCGCCCGCGTGCAGAACCCGATCGGCGTCAAGCTCGGCCCCACGACCACGCCGGACGACGCGCTGGCCCTGATCGACAAGCTGGACCCCGACCGCACGCCGGGACGGCTGACGTTCATCACCCGGATGGGGGCCGGGAAGATCCGCGACGTGCTGCCGGCCGTGGTCGAGAAGGTGGCGGGCTCCGGCGCCCAGCCGCTGTGGATCACCGACCCCATGCACGGCAACACGTTCTCCTCCGCCAGCGGCTACAAGACCCGGCGCTTCGACGACGTCATCGACGAGGTCCGCGGCTTCTTCGAGGTGCACCGTGCGCTCGGCACCGTCCCGGGCGGCCTGCACGTCGAGCTGACCGGTGACGACGTCACCGAGTGCATGGGCGGCTCGGACGAGATCTCCGACGCGGCGCTGGCCACCCGGTACGAGTCGGTCTGCGATCCGCGGCTGAACCACCAGCAGTCGCTGGAGATGGCCTTCCTCGTCGCCGAGATGCTCGGGCAGAGGTGAGCGCCGGCCCCACCCCGGCCCGCGGTGCACGGGTCGTCGACCTGCGCTCGGACACGCTCACGGCCCCGACGCCGGCCATGCGCGAGGCGATGGCGGGTGCGCCCGTCGGCGACGACGTGTACGGCGAGGACCCGACGCTGAACGCGCTGGAGGAGCGGGTCGCGGACCTGCTGGGCCACGAGGCGGGGCTCTTCTTCCCGTCCGGCTCGATGGCCAACATGGTCGGGGTCCGGCTGCTCGTCGAGCCGGGCCGGGAGCTGCTGGCCGACGTGACCAGCCACGTGCTGCGCGCCGAGCTGGGCGGGCACGGGGCGCTCGGCGGGATCACGTCGAGGACCTGGTCGGACGGCCTGGTCGACGGCAGCAACCCGGCCCGGGTGCTGGACGCGCGGGTCCCGCTGGCCCTGATGGTGCCCGACGCCGGGCCCTACCTGGTCTCGACGGCGGCCGTCGCGGTGGAGAACACCCACAACTTCGGGGGTGGCACGGTCCAGCCCCTCGACCAGCTGCAGGCGCTGCGTTCGGGCACCGAGCAGGCCGGGGTGGCCCTGCACCTGGACGGGGCCCGGCTGTGGAACGCGCACGTCGCCACGGGCGTGCCGCTGGACGTCTACGGGCGCCTGTTCGACACGGTCTCGGTCTGCCTGTCCAAGGGGCTGGGCGCGCCGGTCGGGTCGGTCCTCGTCGCCTCGGCGGAGCGCGTCGCGCAGGCCCGGGTGCTGCGCAAGCGCTACGGCGGCGGCATGCGCCAGGCCGGGGTGCTGGCCGCGGCCGGCCTGCACGCGCTGGAGAACCACGTCGACCGGCTGGCCGAGGACCACGCCCGCGCCCGTCGGCTGGCGCAGGCCTGCGCGGCCGCCGCGCCGGGCAGCGTCGACCCCGGGGCGGTCCCGACCAACATCGTCGTGCTGCGCACCGGGACCCGTTCCGGGACCGAGGTCGCGGCGGCGGCGGCGGAGCGGGGCGTCCGGGTCTCGGCGCTCGGCCCGCACATGGTCCGGGCCGTGACCCACCTGGACGTCGACGACACCGACGTCGACGTCGCCGGCACGGTGCTGGGCGAGGTCCTGGCCGGCTGAGGGGCGGCGGGCCGCGCGCGGGCCCGAGGGTTGACCCGTCCGGGGCGGGATGTCCCCGATTCCCGGCGTCAGCCGCGTCCCGGGTCGTAGGTTGTCCGCAGTCGCGCACCGTGGGCCTCCCCGTGGTCGACCGTTGCCCCCGTCCCGCGGGGCAGCCCCTCCACGTCAACCCGAGGTCCTCATGACAACTGCTCCGCAGCGACGCCCCGGCACGCCCCGACCCGCCCTGTCACGCGGTCTCGCGGCCGGCCTGACCACGGTGCTCCTGCTGGGGGTCCCGGCGGTCACCCTGCCTGCCGCGGCCACGGCCGACGTCGCTGCCGGTCCCGCGGCCGAGGCGGAGCCGAGCGTCGTGGTCGTCGAGGAGGACGGCGACGGTCTGGCCGTGCGCACCGTCGCCGTGGACACCGTCGAGCAGGCCGAGGACCTGGCCGAGGACCTGCGGAGCGAGCCCGACGTGGTCGCCGCCGACGTGGACCGCCGGGTCCGGGCCGCCGGGGACCCGCTGCGGGATCAGCAGTGGGCGCTGGACACCCTGCGCGCCGAGGCGACCTGGGCCCGCCGGGACGCCACCGGGCAGGTCGTCGCCGTCATCGACAGCGGCGTGCAGCGCACCCACCCGGACCTCGCCGGGGTGGTGCTGCCCGGTCTGGACCTCGTGGATCCCCGCTACGACGGCGGCAGCGACCCCAACGGCCACGGCACCCACGTGGCCGGCATCGTCGCGGCCGTGGTCGACAACGGGGTCGGGACGGCCGGCATGGCCCGGGGTGCCCAGGTGCTGCCGGTGCGGGTGCTCGACGCCGACGGCTGGGGCTACGCCTCCGACACCGCGGCAGGGATCATCTGGGCCGCCGACCAGGGTGCCGACGTCATCAACCTGTCGCTGGGCGGGGACTACCCCGACTCCGCGACGGCCGCAGCGGTCGCCTACGCCCTGGACCAGGACGTCGTGGTCGTGGCCTCGGTCGGCAACGAGTACGAGTACGGCAACCCCGTCACCTACCCCGCGGCCCTGCCCGGCGTCATCGGCGTGACCGCGGTCGACTCCCGGCTGCGCTGGGCCCCGTTCGCCAACCGCGGCAGCTACGTCGACCTCGCCGCCCCGGGGGTGGACATCGTGTCGCTCGAGCGACGCGGCGGGTACGTGGCCTACGACGGGACGTCGATGGCCGCCCCGTACGTGTCGGCCGTCGCCGCGCTGGTCCGGGCCAAGGAGCCCGCGCTGAAGGACTGGCAGGTGGCGAGCCGGCTGAACGCCACGGCCCGGGACATCGGCCCGGCCGGTCGCGACCAGGTGTTCGGCTACGGCGTCGTGGACCCGCGGGCCGCCTTCGACGCCGGTGAGCCGCAGCTGGGCCCGATGGCCCTGTCGGGGCCGACGGCGGCGGTGGCCCCGACCGGCACAGCCACGTTCTCCGTGTCCTGGACCGGCGGCCGGCGCCCGGCCACCGGCACCGTGGTCAGCCTGCAGCAGCGGACCGGGTCCACCTGGACCACCCGCGCGCGGGCGACCGTGACGACGACGTCGGGCTCCGTGCCCGTGGTCCTGACCGCCGTCCGGCCCGGTTCCTACCGGGTCGCGACGAACCAGCAGGTCTCCGGCTCACGGACGCTGGTCGTCAAGGCCACCCTGAGCAGCCTCAGCACGGCCCGCAGCGGCAGCACCTTCACCGTCCGCGGCAACGCCACCCCGTACCTGGCCAAGACCGTGGTGCTGCAGCGCTGGAACGGGTCCTCCTACAGCGAGGTCGCCCGCACCACCGCCACGACGGGGTTCCGGCTGAGCCACACCATGACCCGGCCCACCAACCAGTACCGGGTCAAGGTCGTGGCCACCGCCACCACCACCGAGGCGTACTCCACGGCCTGGACCGTCAGGCGGTAGCCGTCGGCTCCGGAGGTCGTGGGCTCAGGAGGTCGGGGCTCAGAAGGTCGTGACCGTGACGGTGGAGCCGGGCGCCAGCTCGGTCCCCGCCGCCGGGTCCTGGCTGACGACGCGGTCGAAGATCCCGGACCCTCGTCGCTCGACCACCAGGCCCAGGCCCTCCAGCTCGGCGACCGCGTCGTCGTAGGGGCGCTCGAAGACGTCGGGCACCGTCACCGGCTCGGGACCGAGCGACACCACGACGTCCACGGCCTCACCGGGCAGGACCCGGTCGTCGGCGGGGTCCTGGTCGACGACCGTGCCGGCGGGGGAGTCGGCGAAGGCCTCGGTGGACTCGCCGAGCCGCAGCCCGACGTCCTCCAGCGCCGCCCGGGCGTCCTCGACGCCGCCACCCGTGACGTCGGGCACCGCCACCGGCTCCGGCCCGCGGCTGACGGTGAGCGCCACCTCGGTGCCGGACCGCAGGTCGGTGCCCGCGGCCGGGTCGCTGGCCAGGACCAGACCCTCGTCGACCGCCGCGGACCAGGCCTCGTCCACGGCACCGGCGGACAGCCCGGCCTCGGCCAGCCGCTCCCGGGCCTCAGGCAGGGACAGCTCACGCAGGTCGGGGACGCCGAACAGCTCGGGTCCCGCGGACACGACCAGGGTCACCGTGCCGTTCTTGTGCACCTGCTGGGTGCCCGGGGGGCGGCTGGCGACCACGGTGCCGGCGGGCACCTGCTCGTCGAACCGGGTGGTGGTGGTCGACCCCAGCCCGGCCGCCTGCAGCTGCCGCTCGGCCGCCTCGCTCGTCAGCCCGGTGACGTCGGGCACGTCGCGCAGCGCCCCGGCACCCACCTCGTGGTACCAGAGGGCCGCGCCCGCACCCAGGCTCGCCAGCAGCAGCACCAGCAGCAGACCGGCCAGACCGGGACGCCGGCGGGGCCGCCGGAGCACGGCGGTGGGCGAGGTCCCGCCCGGCGGCCCGTGACCGTCCGGGCCGTACCCGTCGGGCGGGTACCGGTCCCAGGGGGCGCCTGACGTGTCGTCGGGTGCGTAGTCGTCGGGTGCGTAGTCGTCGGGCGCGTGGTCGTCGGGTGCGCCGTGGTGGCCGCCGTGGTGGACCGGGCCCGTGGCGCGGTCCGCGCCCGGGCGGGTCAGGGTCGCGGTGGCCGGCGAGGACGAGCGCGCGATGACGGCGGTGGCGCCGTCCGGACCGTCACCCGGCGGGCGCGACCCGGCGCGGTCGCGTGCGCTCGCGGGTCGTCGGTCCAGGACGTCGGGAGGCAGGGCGGACCAGACCTGCCGCATGTCGGCCAGCATCGTCGTGGCCGTCCTGACGCGGGCCTCGGGGTCGCGGGCGCAGGCGTCGGCCACCAGCTCGTCGACCGCCGGGGGCAGGCCGGGCGCCCAGCGCGACGGCGGCGGCACGTCGGTCGTCACGTGGGCCCAGACCACCTGGAACGGCACGTCGCCGGTGTGGGGCTGCCGCCCGGTGAGCAGCTCGAACAGCACGACGCCCGCGGAGTACAGGTCGACCCGGGCGTCGACCTGCCCGGTCTGCGCGGTCTCGGGGGCGATGTACTCCGGGGTGCCCAGCAGCGACCCGGTGGCCGTGCGGGACGACGCGGCCGCCCGGGCCAGGCCGAAGTCGTTGACCTTCCAGGTGCCGTCGCGCGCGAGCAGCACGTTCTCCGGCTTGACGTCCCGGTGCACCAGTCCCGTGGCGTGGGCCTCCGCCAGGGCCAGCAGCAGGGCCTCCATCACCTCGAACGCCTCGGCGGGGGTGAACGCGCCCTGCTCGCGCAGCACGTCGCGCAGGGTGCGGCCGGGCAGCAGCTCCATGGCCAGCCAGACCACCTCGCCGTCCTCGCCCTGGTCGTGGACCGCGACGACGTGCCGGTGCGACAGCGACGCGGACGCCCGCGCCTCGTCGTGGAAGCGGTCGACGAAGTCCGCCGACTCGGCCAGGTGCGGGTGCATCACCTTGAGGGCGATCTCCCGGCCCAGCCGGACGTCCTCGGCCCGGTACACCGTGGCCATCCCGCCCCGGGCGATGCGGCCCAGCACCCGGTAGCGCTGCGCCAGCAGCCGGCCCACCAGGGGGTCGCGGGCGGAGGGGTCCACCTGCCGAGTGTAGGGAGCACGGGGCGGGTCCCCCGGGGAGGCGCGGCGGTCCGGACGGTCGCTGCGACCGGTCCCGGTCGCCGCCGGCGCCCGCCGACCGGGACCGTCCCGGCCGGCTCGGCTACACGTGCCGGGCCCGGTCGTGGCACCCTGCCGCGGTGGCCCGCTCCCGTGACCGACGTCCCCATGTCCCCGCCCCCGGCCTGCGTCCCGTCCCGGAGGAGACGCTGGACGCCGCCGGGCTGGCCGAGCTCGAGTCCCTGGTCGGCGACTGGCTCACCGTGCCGGACGTCGCCGACCGCCTGGGCACCGACATCATGAAGGTGCGGCGGCTGATCGGCGACGGCGAGCTCGCGGCCGTCCGGGTCGGCGGCGTGCTCAAGGTGCCGGCCCTGTTCGTGGTGCCCGGCGCCGAGGGGGCCCCCGCGGCCCCGCTGCACGACCTCAAGGGCACCCTGACCTTGTTGGCCGACGCCCGCTACAGCACGGCGGAGGCGATCCGGTGGCTGTGGACCCCGGACGAGACCCTGCGCGAGGGGCGCCCGATCGACACCCTGCTCGCCGGTCGCAAGACCGAGATCAGGCGCCGCGCCCAGGCCCTGGGGTTCTGACCTCGTCCGTGGCTTCGACCGCGGCAGGGGCCTCGGTCGCGTCCTGGGACCGGCCGGCGCGGGAGCGCGCCCGGAACGCCCGGACCAGGCCGGGCCCGGCCACCGACAGCCGACGGGGCATCGACACCGACACCCGCTGCGTCAGCACCTGGTAGTCGGCCCGCTCGACGGCGCCCAGGATCCCGCCGTACAGCTCGAACGCGGTGCGCATGCAGTCGCGTGAGGTCGGGTCCAGCATGTCGATGCCCGGTTCGGCGTAGGCGTACAGCGCCCGCGTGCGCTCGATCTCGAACTGCAGCAGGCGCCGGACCGGCAGGGTGACCTGGCCCGCGGCGAGGTCCGCGGTGCTGACCCCGAACAGGGCCATGTCCTCCTGCGGCAGGTACACCCGGCCCCGCTTCAGGTCCTCGCCCACGTCCCGGATGAAGTTGGACATCTGGAACGCCTCGCCCAGCGCCCGGGCCCGTGGCGCCGCCTCGGGGGTCGTGGGCTCCAGGACCGGCAGCATCTGCAGCCCGATCACCGCCGCGGAGCCGTACATGTACCGCTCGAGGTCGGCGTAGGTCGGGTACCCGGTCTCGGTGATGTCCATCCGCATGGACTCCAGGAACGCCTCCACGTGGGCGCGGGGGATGCCCCACCGGCGCATGGTGTGCTCCATGGCCGCCCCGACGGCGTCGGTGCGCGGGTCGACCCCCGCCGGTCGCGTCGGGTCGGGCTCCAGCCGGTCGAGGAACTCGTCCCCCCAGCGCACCAGGGCCAGCGGGTCCGGGTCCACGAGGGAGTCCACGAACTCGTCGGCGTAGCGGGCGAAGCCGTAGAGCGCCCACACGTGGGGCCGCTTGGCCCGGGGCAGCAGCAGGGTGGCCAGGTAGTAGGTCTTGCCGTGCCCCGAGTGCAGCTCGCGGCACCTCT
The DNA here is from genome assembly GCF_042466345.1 of Jannaschia sp. R86511. Lineage (NCBI taxonomy): Bacteria > Pseudomonadati > Pseudomonadota > Alphaproteobacteria > Rhodobacterales > Roseobacteraceae > Jannaschia > Jannaschia sp. R86511. The sequence goes on along the minus strand of NZ_JAXHCD010000001.1, from coordinate 3,492,906 downwards.
CGTAGGCCACGCGCAGGGCGGGGTCGGTGATGCCGGCGGCGTCGAGGTCCTTGGTGCTCACGCGGCGATCCTGCCCCAGCGGCCGGGGCCGCGGCGAACGGGCCCCGCCGCCGGCCCCGCCCGCGGGCTCGTGGTCGCGGGCCCGCCGACGGCCCCGCGGTCGGCCTCCCGAGCCCGGTCGTGCGGGTCCCGGGGCCCCGTGACGCGACCCGGTGTGACCGCCCAGGGACGGTGCGTCGAATGTTCGCTCGGACTAGTGACTTCGCCGGTGATCCGTCACTAGTGTCCAGGCGGACAGTGCGGTCGGCGGCTCAGGGGGTTGGCAAGGGTGGGTCGTCACTCGGACGTGGGCGAGGCGCGGCCTCGTGGTCAACGCACCCGCCAGGCTCCCCGGATCCGCACCCGGCTCGTGGTGCCGGCGGCCCTGGCCGTGGTGGTGCTGGCCACGGTGACCGGTGTCGTCCTGGCCGGGGTCGGCCTGCCCGGCCGCGAGGCCGTCGAGGCGCTGCCGGTGGCGGGCGTGGGGTCGGCCGCGGACTGCGACCGCGTGGTCGAGGTGAGCCTGGTGGTCGGCAGCGAGCTGTCCGCGGCCACGGCCGTGCTGGACGCCGCCCCGCTCGGCCCCACCGACGACGGGCTGTGCGCGCGGCCCCGGGTCGTCGAGCTGGCCCCGGCGCAGGCCCTGGCGGGCCTGGCCGCCGGTCGCGACGGGGAGCGGCGCCCCGACGTGTGGCTGCCCGACTCCACCGTGTGGGCGCACCGGGCCGAGCTGGCCGGGGTCGCCGTGGAGTCGCGCGGCAGCCTGGGGACCACCCCCGTCGTGATCGCCACGAGCGACGAGGTCGTGTCCGCCCTCGGCTGGCGCGAGACCGCCCCGACCTGGACAGAGGTGCTCGGCGGCACCGATCGGGCGCTGGCCGTGCCGGACCTCGCCGGCAGCGCCGGGGCGTTGATGGCCATCGGCGCCGCGCAGGAGGCCGCGGGCGACGACGCGTCCCTGCTGACGGTCCGCACGGCCCTGGCCAGGCAGCGGGCGGGCAGCCTGACCCCGTCGGAGGGGCTGGTGCAGGCCGCCAGCGACGGCGCCGCCGCCCCGCTGGTCGTCACCTCCGAGCAGGACGTGCTGCGTCGGACCGACGGGGCGCAGCGTTCGCCGCTGGCCGCGGTGGCCCCGGCGGGCGGGACCCCGGTGCTGGACTACCCGGTCCTGGCCGTGCCGCCGGTCGGGGAGCGGGACGAGGACGACGCGGCCGCCGTCGAGCTGGTCCTCGCCGCGCTGACGTCGGGGACGGGACGGGCCATGGCCGTGGAGGCCGGCCTGCGGGGACCCGGGCTGGAGCCGCTGCCGGGGGTCGCCCGGCTGGTCGAGCCCAGCCTGCCGCTGCTGCTGGAGCCGGACCAGGAGGCGTTGGACCGGCTGACGGCGGACCTGACCCGGCTGGCCCCGCCGTCGGAGCTGCTGGTCGTGGTGGACGTGTCGTTGTCCATGTCGGGTGAGGTGGGTGACGGCTTCACCCGGGCCGACGTGGCGGCCGAGGCCCTGGACCGGGCCCTGGTCGACCTGCCCGACTCCTCGCGCGTGGGCCTGTGGCAGTTCGCCTCTCAGCTGGACGGCGAGCAGGACCACGTCGAGGTGCTGCCGGTGCGCGAGCTGGGCGGCAGCGTCGACGGCCGGCGGCAGCGGGACCTGCTGGCCGACGAGGTGGCGGCGCTGCCGGAATCCCTGGTCAGCGGCGGCACCTCGCTGTACGACACGGTGGCCGCGGCCGTGGCCTCGGCCCAGGAGCAGTGGGACGACCAGGCGGTCAGCACCGTGGTCGTCATCACCGACGGCCGCAACGAGGACAGCACGGGGCTGGACCTCGACGGCCTGATCGACCGGCTGACCGAGGTCGGCGACCCCGAGCGGCCCGTGGGTCTGGTGCTCGTCGGCTTCGGCCCGGACGCCGACCTGGCCGCGCTGGAGCAGGTGGCGGCCACGGGGGCCGGGGGCCCTGCGCAGGCGGTCGACGCCCGCAACCCCAACGCGCTGCAGACGCTGCTCGTGCAGCTGCTGGCCGCCCGCACCGCCGGGGCGACCGAGACCCCGGCGCCCTGAGTCGTCGCCCCCGCGGGGGCGATGGCTCAGATCCCGCGCCAGGCCCGGGAGCGGTAGCTCTTGTCCTTGCCCAGCACGCGCTCGGCGGCCAGCCGGCCCGACACCAGCACCATCGGCACCCCGACGCCCGGCTGGGTGCCCGAACCGGTGAACACGACGTTCTCGCCCCACAGGTTGCCGGGCCGGAACGGGCCGGTCTGGCCGAACGTGTGGGCGCTGGCGAAGGGCGCCCCGGCGGCCATGCCGCGCTGCTCCCACTCCAGCGGGGTCGTCACGTCCTCGACCTCGATCGCGTCGCCGAACCCCTCGTAGCCGCGGGACTCCAGCTGCTGCAGCACGTGGTCGCGGTAGCGGGGCGCGCTGGCGGCCCAGTCGATGCCGGCGGTCATGTTGGGCGTGGGGAACAGCACGTAGTAGATCTCCTTGCCGGCCGGGGCCAGCGAGGGGTCCGACGCGGTGGGGCGCGAGACCAGGATGCTGGGGTCGCTCATCAGGCGACCGTGGGTGAGGTCGTCGAAGACGCCCTTCCACTGCTCACCGAAGTGGATGTTGTGGTGGGCGGTGAAGTCGTACGTCCGGTTCGACCCGGCCAGCATCAGGTAGCAGCTGGGGGAGTAGGTGAGCCGCTTGGAGCGCCAGTGCGGCTTTCCGAGCAGGTCGGCGTGGGCGACCGGCAGGTCCGGGTTGAGGACGAAGGTGTCGGCCACGATGCGCTCGCCGGTGCTGGTGATGACGGCCCGGGCCCGCCCGCCGCTGTGCTCGATCCGCTCGACGGTCGTGCCGTAGCGGATGTCGACGCCGTGCTTCTCGGCCGCGGCGGCCATCGCCTGGGGGATGGCGTTCATCCCGCCCTTGGCCGCGAACACGCCGGCCACGGAGTCCATGTAGGCGATGACGGCGTAGATGGCCAGCGCGTCGTACGGGCTGACCCCGGCGTACAGCGCCTGGAAGGAGTACACCCGCTGTGTACGGGGGTCGGACAGGAACTGCTCGACCTTGGGCGCCAGCTTGCCGAACCCGCCGATCGCGGCGAGGCGCACCAGGTTGGGGGTGAGCAGGTCCAGCGGGGTGTCGATGTTGCGGTCGATGAAGTCCCGCATCTCGTACTTGTAGAGCTTGGCCACGAAGTCGACGTAGCGCCGGTAGCCGGCGGCCTCGTCGGGTCCGATGACGCGTTCGATCTCCTCGCACATCGCCTCGGTGTCGGCGTGGACGTCGAGGTGGCTGCCGTCGGCGTAGAACGCCCGGTACAGCGGGCTCACCGGCTCCAGGTCGAGCCAGTCGTGCATGTCCTCGCCGAGTGCGTCGAAGCAGTCGGCGATCAGGTCCGGCATCGTCAGCACGGTCGGGCCGTTGTCGAAGCGGTACTGCCCCGAGCCGTCCGGGGCGTCCTTGACGACCAGGCCCGCGCGGCCGCCGGGGACGTCCTCGCGCTCGAGCAGCGTCACCTTGCGCCCGGCGCCCGCGATCCGCATCGCGGCCGACAGCCCCGCCAGGCCGGCCCCGACGACGACCACGTGGTCGGTGGGGCCGTGGACGGTGCGGACGCGTCCGGGCAGCCAGCCGGCGAGGCGGGCGGGGGTGAGGACGGCGCTCATGCGGTGCTCCGGTCTGTCGGACGTGCGCTGGTGGTGGCCCTGCTGGTGCTGGTGCTGGTGCTGGTGCTGGTGGTCCGGCTCACTGGTGCTGCGGCGTCCGCCCGCCCGGCGGATGCAGCCGGCCGGGTGACGGCCCTCACGTGGTGCGCGACGTCGCGGCCACCACGAGGCCCTCGAGGACCTCCCGGGCCTCGGGGTCCACGTCGGCCGTCGCCAGGGCGGCCGTGGCGGCCTCGACGTCCGCGGCGATCAGCGCCTCCACGCGGTCGGCGGCCCCGGTGTCCAGCAGCACCTCGCGCAGGGTCGCGACGCCGTCCGGGTCCAGGTGCGGGTCCCCGAGCAGCCGCCGGACCTGCTCGGCCTGGGCCGGGGTGGCCCGTTCCAGCGCGAGCGCGACCAGCACGGTCCGCTTGCCCTCGCGCAGGTCGTCCCCGGCGGGCTTGCCGGTCTCCGCGGGGTCGCCGAAGACCCCGAGCACGTCGTCGCGCAGCTGGAAGGCCTCGCCCAGCGGCAGGCCGTAGCCGCTGTAGGAGGCCAGCAGGGACGGGGGGGCGCCCGCCAGGGTGCCGCCCATCAGCAGCGGGTGCTCGATGGTGTACTTCGCGCTCTTATACCGGATCACCGTGCGGGCGCTGGCGACGGGGTCGTCGTCGGTCCGACCGGCCGTGGCCTGCTCGAGCATGTCCAGGTACTGCCCGGCCATCAGCTCGGTGCGCATCCGGTCGAACACGACCCGGCCGCGCGCGACGGACTCGGTCGGCAGGCCGCAGGTGGCGAGCGTCTCGTCCGACCAGGACAGGCACAGGTCGCCGGCCAGGACCGCCCCGGCCATGCCGTAGCGCTCGGTGTCGCCGTGCCAGCCCGAACCACGGTGCAGCTGGCCGAAGCGCCGGTGGACGGCCGGCCGGCCGCGTCGGGTGTCGGAGTCGTCCATCACGTCGTCGTGGATCAGGGCCGCCGCCTGGAACAGCTCGAGGCTGGTCGCAGCGGTGATGATCTCCTCGCAGTCGACGCCGCCGGCGCCGCGCCAGCCCCAGTAGGCGAACGCCGGCCGAAGCCGCTTGCCCCCGGCCAGCAGGTCCACGACGTAGTCCACCAGCGGGGCGGCGTGCGGGCTCACGGCGGCGACCGTGGCCACCTGCCGGGCCAGCACCTCGTCCAGGACCGCCTGCACCCGGGCCCGCAGCGACGCCCGGTCGAGCACGGCCCGGGCCGATGCCACCGCACCGACGGCGACCGGGGCGGTTGGGGGGTCGTGGGGCGGCGGGGTGGTCATGGTGGCCCAGCGTATGTTCGCGCCGACCTGCGGGCACACCCGGCCCGCGGGGCGCCGGGCGCCTAGCCTGGTGACGTGCCCGAGGCCTCCGTCATGCCGCAGCGTCACCGGACCGTCGTCGAGGCCCTGGGCGCGGCGCGCGAGCAGGGCCGACCGACGGTCTCCTTCGAGTTCTTCCCGCCCCGCGACGCCGCCGCGGAGCAGCAGCTGTGGCAGGCGGTCCGGCGCGTGGAGGCGGTGCGGCCGGACTTCGTGTCGGTCACCTACGGGGCCGGGGGCGGCACGCAGGACCGGACCGTGCGGGCGACCCAGCGCATCGCCCGCGAGAGCTCGCTGGCGCCCGTGGCCCACCTGACCTGCGTCGGCCGGACCCGGCAGCAGCTGCGCCAGGTCATCGGCGCCTACGCCGACTCCGGCGTGCGCAGCGTGCTGGCCCTGCGCGGGGACCCGCCCGGCGGGCCCGGAGCACCGTGGCAGCCGACCCCGGGCGGCCTGGACCGTGCCATCGAGCTGGTCGAGCTGGTGGCCGGCCTGGGCAGCTTCTCGGTGGGGGTGGCCGCGTTCCCCGACGTGCACCCCGAGTCGCCGTCGGCCTCGCACGACGCGCGGGTGCTGGCGCTCAAGGCCCGCGCCGGGGCGCAGTTCGCGGTCACGCAGTTCTTCTTCGACCCGGACGCCTACGTCCGCCTGGTCGACGGGGTGGCGGCCTCCGGGGCCGACCTGCCGATCCTGCCCGGCATCATGCCGGTCACCAACCTGCGCCAGCTCGTGCGCTTCCCCCAGCTGTCCGGCCAGCCGCTGCCCGCCGACCTCGTGGCCCGGCTCGAGCGGGTGGCCGACGACCCGGTCGCGGTGCGGCAGGTCGGCATCGAGGCGGCGACGCGGCTGTGCGAGCGGCTGCTCGCGGCCGGCGCGCCGGGGCTGCACTTCTACACGCTCAACTCCTCGACCGCGACGCTGGAGCTGGTGTCGAACCTGGGTCTGGCCCCCGGCCGGGGCGGTGCCGTCGCACCAGCGGCGCCGCGACCCTGACCGCCCCCGGCCGAGACGTGGCCGGGGCCGCGTCGGACGGGCCGTGCCGCGTCACGGGGCCGCCGGAGCCGCCGGGGTCAGGACGGGGTCACGCGGTGGGGTCACGCGGTGGGGTCGCCGGGACCGTCCTCCGGAGCCGCGACCGGGCCGATGAGGTCCGCCACGATGCGTGCGCTCATCCCGACCAGCGGGATGCCGCCGCCGGGGTGCGCCGAGCCGCCCACCAGGAACAGGCCCTCGACGTTGCTGGCGTTGGCCGGGCGCAGGAACGCCGAGCGGGCCCCGTTGCTGGAGCTGCCGTAGATGGAGCCACCGACGCTGCGGGTGGCCGTCTCGAGGTCGGCCGGGGTGCGCACCACCCGCCACAGCAGCCGGTCGCGCACGTCGAGGCCGCGCTCGGCCATGACCTCCAGGACCCGGTCGGCGTAGCTCTCGGCCAGCCCCTCGGCCCGCCAGTCCACCCCGCCCGCGGGGTCCCCGGGACGGTGCCGGGGGGCGTTGACCAGCACGAACCACGACTCGTGGTCCTCGTCGGGGCGCAGCGCCGGGTCGTCCGGGGCGGACACGTAGACCGTCGGGTCCGGGGCCGGTCGGGGCCGGCCGCGGTGCCGGCCGGTGCCGAACACCGAGTCGAACTCGTCGTCGTAGTCGGCGGGGAACAGGACGGTGTGGTGCTGCAGGTCCTCGGTCCGTCCCCGCAGGGCCAGCAGCAGCACGAACCCGGACAGCGACGGCTCGGCCTTGCGCAGCCGGCGCCGTCCCAGCTCGCCCGGGGGGCCCGCGAGCAGCTCGTGGTAAGTGTGGGCGGCGTCGGCGTTGGACACCACGACCTCGGCGTCGACGACCGAGCCGTCACGCAGCCGCACGCCCTGCGTGCGCCAGCCCATCGGTCCGGGCACGTCCTTGACGATGATCTCGGCCACGTCGGCGCCGGTCCGGATCCGGGCCCCGCACTCCAGCGCCCGCTGGGCGAGCGCCTCACCGAGCTGCTGCAGCCCGCCGCGCAGGTACCAGGCCCCGTAGGTCTGCTCGACGTAGGGCACCGTGGCCAGCACCGCCGGCGCCCGGCGCGGGTCGGAGCCGGTGTAGGTGGCGTAGCGGTCCAGCAGCGTGCGCAGCCGCGGGTCCTTGAGGTAGCGCCGGCCCAGCGAGCGCAGGCTCCGCCAGGGGGCGATGCGCAGCAGGTCGTCGACCTTGCGGGCCTCCCGGGCCAGCGTCCGGACACCGTCCAGGGGCGAGTCCAGGAACGGCCCGCGCGCCGCCTGCCAGATGTCGCCGGCCCGCTCCAGGAAGGCCAGCCACTGCGCCCCGGTGCCCTCGCCCAGGGCCGCGTCCATGGCGGCGGCCACCCGTCGGCCCCCGCCGCCGGGCACGTCCAGCACCGTGCCGTCGGCGAAGCGGTAGCGGAACGCCGGGTCGAGCGCGGTCAGGTCGAGCAACCGGCTGAGCGGGGCGCCGGTCTGCGCGAACAGGTCCTCGTAGACCGACGGCAGCGTCAGCAGCGACGGGCCCGTGTCGAACACGAAGCCGTCCCGGGCGTACCGGCCGAGCTTGCCCCCGACGGCGGTCGACTGCTCCAGGACGGTCACGTCGTGGCCCGCGTGGGCCAGCCGGACGGCGGCGGCCAGGCCCCCCAGGCCCGCACCCACCACGACGACTCTGCTCACCGGACCTCCCTGCCCTTCCACCGCAACGTGCCCCGGTACCGTCCCACGAACGAGCGCACCGTGAGGTACGCCGCGGCCAGCACGGACAGCGGGTGGACCAGCGCGTCCGGCAACGACCTGGCCCCCGTGGCCTCGGCGGTCAGGTAGCGGCCCAGGACGCCCGCCCCGAGCCCCAGCAGACCGACCCGGGAGCCGCGCAGGGCCGCCGCGGCCGGCCACACGTAGGCCAGGCCGAGCACGGCCATGACGGCGGCGGCCCCGGCCGGGGAGCCGAAGGCGGACCACAGCGACTTGCCGTAGCCGTCCTGCACCTGCGCCCAGGAGGTGTACATCCGGCAGATGGCGACCCCCGACCCGTCGCAGGGGACCCCCCGCCCGCCGGTCCGCTTGACCGCCCGCAGCAGCGCGATGTCCTCCAGGACCTCGCCCGCCACGGCCGCGTGGCCGCCCGCCCTGCGGTAGGCCGCGGCGTCGACGGCCAGCAGCTGGCCGTTGGCCGCGGCCAGGCTGGCCCGCGGCGACCGCTCGGCGAGGTCCAGCGGCAGGGTGGTGAGCCAGGACCACTGCAGCAGCGGCTGCACGAGCCGCTCGCCCGGGCCGAGCGCCAGCTGGCGCGGGTAGGGCGAGACCAGGTCGAGCCCCGCCGCGCGCAGCAGGTCGACCGTGCCGGCGACCGCGTGGGGGGCCAGCACGACGTCGGCGTCGACGAACAGCAGCACCGAACCGGTGGCGGCCTGCGCCAGCTGGTGGCAGGCGAACGCCTTGCCCCCCCAGCCCTCGGGTCGCGGCGAGGAGGTGAGCAGCCGGACCCGCGGGTCACGGCGGGCCGCGTCGCGCACGGCCCCGGCGGTGCCGTCGGTGCTGCCGTCGTCGCAGACCAGCACCTCCAGGTCCGCGACCCCGGTCTGCTCCCGCAGGGAGTCCAGCAGCGCGGGCAGCGTGGTCTCCTCGTCCCGGGCCGGCACCAGGACGCTGACCCGCTCCGCCGTCGGTGGCGGCTCGTCGCGCGGGCGGCGCAGCCGGGTGACGTTCCAGGCCGTGTGCGCCGTGAGCCCGACCGCCAGCGCGGTGCCCAGCAGGGTGAGCCGCTCGGGTCCCCGGCTCACGCTCGCGACGTGCGGCGGTCGGGGTGGTGCGGCCGGGCCGTCGTCGTGCGGCGCTGCTCGGAGACGAACAGCCACAGGTAGGGCGCCACCACCAGACCCATCCCGACGAAGCCGTAGGCGGCGACCTCCGGGCGGCCGAAGAACGCCACGTTGGCCAGGGCGGAGCCGAGCCAGGTCCAGGCCAGCAGCAGCGCCGGCACGGACTCCTCAACGTCCCGGTGCGGCACGACGGCGTCCAGCACGCTCACCATGAGGACCGCGACCAGCAACCACCCGGCGTAGTTGGTCAGCGGGATGCCGGGCACCCCGGGCAGCCCGGGCTCGGGCGCGGCGAAGACCCAGTGGCCCGCGTCCGTCATCTGCGGGTCGAGGTAGAGGTCCCACGAGGCCAGGGCCAGCCCGCCGACCACGGCCGTGGTCGCGGCCCGCAGCGACGCCGCAGCGCGGCGACCGAGCCGGCGGCGGGCCTCGACGCGGCCCAGCAGGGCCGCCGCCAGCCGACGGCCGAGCAGCAGGGTCGGCCAGGCCATCATGGTCCAGGCCAGCGGGATGACGACGGGCACGTCGAGCAGCTCCGGGCCCAGGGTCCCGGTGTAGACGTAGGGCCCGAACGGGAAGCCCGTGGCCGTGCCGACCGCCTCGGCGACCAGCCCGATGCCGCCGGCGACGAGCAGGACCAGGACGGCGACGCGGGCGCCCAGGGTCAGGGCGGCGTGGCTCAGGCTCGTCGCGCAGAACAGCAGGACGGTGGCCACGGTCGAGGCCAGCAGGGCGCGCCCGTCCAGCAGCGGGTAGGTGATCTGCACCAGCACCGTCAAGGCCGCCAGGGCCAGGGGCAGGCCCGACGGCGACAGGAGGGCCCGCCGGGCGGTCGGCGGTCCTGCGTCGGGCATGGCCGTGAGTCTAGGTGTCGTCACGGGCTGCGGTCAGGGGCGGGCCACCACGGCGCTGCGGCCCTCGGTCAGGCGCACCAGCTCGTCGTGGCTGGTGGGGAACACGGTGTGCGGGTGCCCGGCGGCGGCCCACACCTCGCCCAGGTCGGCCAGGTCGGCGTCGACCAGGGTCGGCAGCGGGTTCGGGTGCCCGACGGGGGAGACCCCGCCGATCACGAACCCTGTCGCGCTGCGGACCAGGTCGGGGGACGCCCGGCGCACCGAGGCGACCTCGAGCAGGTCGGCGACGAGGTCGGTGTCCACCCGGTGGCCGCCGGAGGCGAGGACCAGGACCGGGAACGGGTCGTCGCCCCCGACCGCGTCGTGGTGCGGGTGGGCGACGAAGACCAGCGAGTTGGCGATCTGGGCGACCCCGACCCCGAGCGAGGCCGCCGCCTCGGCCGCGGTCCGGGCGCCGGAGTCCAGCACCTGGACCCGGTCGGGCACGCCGGCGGCGGCCAGGGCGGCCCGGACCCGGGACACCCCCGGGTGGGTCGCGAGGTCGAGGGGCTCGGTCACGGAGGGATCCTAGGCGCCGACCCGCGGGTGGTGGTCAGGTCAGGGCGGCCGCCCCGAACGACACGGAGAACCGGGCGCACCACACGCTGACGCTGCCCAGGGCGTCGAGGTCGACGTCGGCCGGGATCGGGTAGTTGGCGTCGCCCTGGTTGCCCTTGAGCTCGCCCAGGTCCACGTGGGCGCCGTCGTCGAACACGAACCAGCCGTCGCGACCGGTCAGCACCGGGGCGTCGCTGAGCCAGACGTGCAGGTCCGGCCCGTTGGAGGTGTCCAGCCCCTCCAGGCGCAGCACCCGGCTGCCGTCGGGCAGCAGCAGGACGCGCGCCGTCCCGGTGGTGGCGTGCTCGTGGCTGACCAGCTCGCCCCGCGCCAGCTCGATGGGTCCGGTCGGGCGGGGTGCGGTGGGCGTCGCGGCGGTCGGGCCGGTCGCGTCGGTCGCGGCGGTGGGGGACCCGGCCGGTGTCGGTCCGGTGGTGCTCGGGCCCGGGGCGGGCGGGGGCGTCGGTGCGGCGGGGAGGCTGCTGGTCGCCGGGGTCGGGGCCGGGGCGGCGACGGGCAGCGCCTCGGACACCTGCTCGTCGAGGACGAGCAGCCACGGCTGGAGCACGGCCAGGGCGGTGCCGACGACGGCGACGAGGGCGAGGACGGAGGCGACCAGCAGCGGTCCGCGGGGGATGCGCACCCGGCCAGCCTGCGCGGCCCGGGCCCCCGCCGGGCGCCACCGGGGGTGGCCGTCACCGTTCCGTCAGACCCGGGTCACCGGCCGGTCAGGGGTCGGTCCCCGTGCGGACGGGCGACTCGCCGGGGCGGTGGACGGATGTCGGGGTCCCGGCCTACTGTTCGAACACGCGTTCGGTAGAACACGTGTTCGAACGGCTCGTCCGTCGTCCGTCGTCAGGAGGTCATCGTGCGTCGTCATGACGAACCCGTCCAGGTCCGCCTCAGGACCATCGGCGACGAGGCCCAGGGGGTGCCGGACGCCTTCCTGTGGCGCGGTCGTCTCTACGTGGTCCGCGAGGTGCTCGCCACCTGGCTGGAGAGCGAGCCGTGGTGGGAGGCCGCCCGCACCCCCGGGCACCGGGTCGCCCCCGAGCGCACGGTCTGGCGGGTCGAGGCGGGGGCCGGGCGCCAGCTGGGCACCGGGGTGTACGACCTGGCCCAGGCCGTCGCGGCCCCCGCGATGGCGGGGGCCGGCGCCCCCGGTGGCACCCCCGCCGGGGCCGGCGGGTCGGACGAGTGGTGGCTGCTGTGCCAGCTCGACTGATGACCGAGGCCCGTCCCGAGGCCCGTCCCGAGGCCCGCCCCGAGACCCGTCCCGAGGCCCGTCCCGGCGACCTGGCCGTCGTGGTCGGTCCCGCCGAGGTCAACGCCGCGGTCGTCGCGCTGCTGGAGCGCTCGCGCGAGGGGCTGCGCACCGCGGCGGCGGAGCTGGACGCCCGGGCCCGCTGGTCGGGGGCGCACCTGGCGGCGCTGCGCGCGGCCACCGCGGTGCTCGCGGTGCGCGGCCGGCCCGGTCCGGCCCGGTCGCGTCCGCGCAGCGTCTGGCAGGTGCTGCCCCGGCTGGCCCCGGAGCTGGCGGAGTGGGCGGTCTTCCTCGGTGGGCTGCAGCGGCTGCCCGAGCGTCCCGGCGGGCACTCCCGGGCCGCCGACGACCTGCTGCGCGACGCCGAGCGGTTCCTCTGCGCCGTCACGCGCGCCCTGTCGCTGCCGTGGCGGCCCGTGCTGCCCGACGTCGTCCCGGCCTCCCGGTGACCCGGCCCGTCCGGGGGCGGTGCCGATGAGCGGCTTCACCCACCTCCACGTCGCCTCGGGCTACTCGCTGCGCCACGGCGCCTCGACGCCGGCAGCGCTGGTGGCCCGGGCCGCCGAGCTCGGCATGGACGCGCTCGCGCTCACCGACCGCGACGGCTGCTACGGCGCGGTCAAGTTCGCCGTGGCCTGCGCCGACGCCGGCATCGACCCGATCATCGGGGTGGACGTCGCCGTCGAGCCGTCCGGGGCGCTCGTCGGCCTGCCCGCCTGGGCCGACCCGTCGCAGGCCGGTCGGGCCGGGGCGTCCGGGGCGTCCGGGGCGAGGGGTGCCGGGACGACCGGGGCCCGGCGCAACCCCGCCCGGGGCGGCGCCGTGGTCGACCCCCGCCACCCCCGCGTCACGGTCCTCGCGCTCGCGGCCGACGCCCGCACCGGGCTGCCGCCGGGGGCGGGCTGGGCCCAGGTCTGCCGGCTGGTCAGCGCCGGGCACGCCCGCAGCCCGCGCGGGCGTCCCGTCAGCACCGAGGACCTGCTGGTGGCCCACGCCGTCGACACCTCCGGCCCCTCGGGCGGGACGGGGGCGCCGGCGCTGGCGGTGCTGCTCGGGCCCGGGTCCGAGGTCGGCCGGGCCGTGCTGGCCCGTCGCGACGACCTGGCCGTCCGGCTGCTGCGGCGCTGGGCGGACCGGCTGCCGGCCGGCAGCCTCTACGTCGAGCTCGTCCACCACCGCAGCCGCCGCGACACCGTGGGCAGCGTGGGGCTGGCCGGGCGGATGCTCGCGGTGGCCGACGCCGCCGGGGTGCCCGCGGTGCTCACCAACGCCGTGCGCCACGTCGACCCCGACCAGGGCCTGGTCGTCGACGTGCTGGACGCCGCCCGTCGGCTGGTCGCCCTGGACCCCCGTCACCTGGACCGCACCACCTCGGCCGGGCACCTGGCCGACGGGGCGGACATGGCCCGGCGAGCCCGTGAGGTGGCCGTCCTGGCCGCCGGCCTGCCCGGCCACGAGGCCGGGTCGGGCCCGGACGCCCTGGCGAGCCGGTTGCTGGGCACCACGGCCGCGCTGGCCGACCGGTGCCGGCTGGACCCCGCCGCCGACCTGTCCGTCGGCTCGGTCCACCTGCCCGAGGCCGAGGTGCTGGGGTTCTCGGCCACCACCGACCTGCAGGCCGTCCTGGCCGCCCGCTGCCGTGAGGGCCTGCAACGCCGCTACGGCTCCCGCTCGGTGCGCTCGCCCACCGGGCTGGTCGGTCCCGCCGACATCGAGGCCCGCCTGGCCGACGAGCTCGCCGTCGTCGACCAGCTGGGGTTCGCGGCCTACTTCCTCACCGTCGCCCGGGTGTGCGACCTGACCCGCGACCTCGGCATCCGGGTCGCCGCCCGGGGGTCGGGGGCCGGCAGCCTGCTCTGCCACGTGCTCGGCGTCTCCGGGGTGGACCCGGTCCGCCACGGCCTGCTGATGGAGCGGTTCCTGTCGCCGCTGCGGGCCACGCTGCCCGACGTCGACGTCGACGTGGAGTCCGACCGCCGGATGGAGGTCTACGACGCCGTGCTGGCGCAGTTCGGCCCGCAGCGGGTCACCTGCGTGTCGATGATGGACACCTACCGGGTGCGCCACGCCGTCCGCGACGTCGGCGCCGCGCTCGGCATGCCGCCCGGCGAGGTCGACGCCATCGCCACCGCCTTCCCCCACATCCGGGCCCGCGACGCCCGCAAGGCCATCGAGGAGCTGCCCGAGCTGCGGGCCTCCGGTCTCGCCTCGGCCGACCTCGAGCAGTTCTTCGACCTGGTCGAGGGCGTCGACGGGCTGCCGCGCCACGTCGCGCTGCACCCCTGCGGGGTGATCATCTCCGACTCCGGCCTGCTGGACCGCACCCCGGTGGAGCCCAGCTACGACGGCTACCCGATGACCCAGCTCGACAAGGACGACGTCGAGGAGGTCGGCCTGCTCAAGCTCGACGTGCTCGGTATCCGGATGCAGTCGGCCATGGCCCACGCCACGGCGGAGATCGCCCGGGTCGACGGGGTCGAGGTGGACGTCGACGACCCCGAGCAGGTCCCGCTGGACGACCCCGACACCTACGCCCTGATCCGCACCACCCGCACCCTCGGGATCTTCCAGATCGAGTCGCCCGGCCAGCGCGAGCTGGTCGGCAAGTTCGCCCCGGACTGCTTCTCCGACATCGTCACCGACATCTCGCTGTTCCGGCCCGGACCGGTCAAGTCCGACATGGTGACGCCGTTCCTGCGGGCCCGGCAGGGCTGGAACGCCCCCGAGTACCTGCACCCGGACCTCGAACCGGTGCTGGCCGAGACCTACGGCGTGGTCGTCTTCCACGAGCAGGTCATCCGGATCGTCGCCGTCACGACCGGGTGCACGCTGGCCGAGGCCGACGAGGTCCGCCGCTCGATGGGCTCACCGGCCGGCCAGGAGTCCGTCAAGCAGTGGTACGTGCCCACGGCGGTCCGGCGCGGCTACACCCCCGAGGTGGTGGGCCGGTTCTGGGAGGTGCTCAAGGCGTTCGCGTCGTTCGGCTTCTGCAAGGCCCACGCGGCCGCGTTCGCGCTGCCCACGTTCCAGTCGGCCTGGCTCAAGCGGCACCACCCGGCCGCGTTCCTGGCCGGGGTGCTCACCCACGACCCCGGCATGTACCCCAAGCGGCTGGTGCTCGACGACGCCCGCCAGCTCGGCATCGCCGTGCTCGGCCTGGACGTCAACGCCTCCGACGCCACCTACCGGGTCGAGAAGGTCGCCCCCTGGGACGAGCCGCCGCCGGAGCTGCTGGGTGTGCCCGGTCGGGAGGCGCCGACCCTGGAGGGCCTGCCCGACGGGCGGGATTACGGCATCCGGCTGTCGCTGGCGGACGTCAAGGGCATCAGCGACGCCGAGGTCGCGCGCGTCGTGGCGGGGCGGCCCTACGGCTCGCTGGCCGACTTCTGGCACCGGGCGGGCGTGTCCCGGCCCGTGGTCGAGCGGCTCGTCATGGCCGGCGGCTTCGACGAGCTGTACGGGCTGACCGGCCGGGTGCACGGGCCGGGTCCCGGCGGCGGGTCGGGCTACCGGCTGCCGTCCCGACGACGCGGCCGGACCACCCGCCGCGACCTGCTGCTGCAGGTGGCCGAGCTGGACCGGTGGAGCCGCTCGGTGGGCGCGGTCAAGGGCGGGCGCGGGGTGGACCGCCGCCGCAGCGGCGGCACGGCCGGCAGCGCGGGGGTGACGGCCCCGGAGCCGGTGACCCAGCTGGCGCTGGACCTGGGGGACGCGCCGGACGAGACCGAGGGCACCGACCTGCCCGACATGACCAGCGCCGAACGGGTCGTGGCCGAGCTGGACGTCCTCGGCCTGGACGCCTCCCGGCACGTCCTGGACTTCTACGCCCCGCTGCTGGCCGCCCTCGGGGTCACCCGCAGCCCGGACCTGGTGCGGCAGCGCAGCCGCAGCGAGCTGCTGGTCGCCGGGGTCAAGGTCGCCACCCAGACCCCGCCCATCCGGTCGGGTCGGCGCGTGGTGTTCCTCACCCTGGACGACGCCACCGGGGCGGTGGACGCGACGTTCTTCGAGGACGTCCAGGGCCCGTACGCCGCCACGGTGTTCCACTCCTGGCTGCTGCTGGTGCGCGGGGTGCTGCGCCGCACCGGGCCGCGCGGGGTGTCGCTGCGGGCCACCGGGGCGTGGGAGCTGCCCACGCTGTGGGCCTGCTGGAAGGACGGCGGTCTGGAGGCGGTGCACGCGCTGCTGGCCGAGGTGCCGGCCGGTTTCGAGGACGCCGACCAGGTGTCCGGGCACGCCGTGGCCGGGGCGGCGGCCAGCCGCTCCAGCCGCCCGGTCGTGGTCCGGCCGCCGACCGGCCCCGGTGGGGGACCGGGCGGGCCGGGCGGTCCGGGGCGGCTGGCCGGCACCGGCGTCGGTGGACCCGACGGGCCGGTCGAGGAGCAGGCGGGCGACAGCGCCGGCGGGATGGGCGGCGGGGCGAGGCGGCGGGTGCTGGTCCACGCCAGCGGGTTCCGGCAGTCCCCGTACGCCGACATCACACCGGCGGGGGTCAGCGGCAAGGACCCCCGCAAGCTGGCCGAGGAGGCCGCCCGCGCGTCCCGGGTCCCGAGGCGGTTGTGGCACGCCAGCCCAGGGAGCTCCGGCCGGTGAGCGCGGAGCGGCCACGGAGCCGGTCCCGACCGACGGGTGTCGGGCCCGACCGGTCGGGCCCCGGTGCTCGTAGGCTGTGGCCGTGCCCGACACCAGCCCAGCCCTGCGCCGCGAGCGCCGCTCGACGCGCGCGGAGCTGCGCCACGAGGCGATCGGCCGCCTGGTCGGGCCGCTGCTGCGCGCCCCAGGACCGGACGGTGGTGCCGCCCTCGTCGTCGACCTCGGCGGCGGGGCGGGGACGCTGTCGGTCGAGCTGGCCCTGCTCGGGCACGACGTCCTCGTCGTCGACCCCAGCCCGGACGCGCTGGCCGCGCTGGCCCGCCGGGCCCGTGAGGCCGGGGTCGGTGAGCGGGTGCGCGGGCACCAGGGCGACGCCCGGGCGCTGCCCGGCCTCTGCGGCGGCCGCGCGGTGGACGTCATGCTGTGCCACGACGTGCTCGAGCTGGTCGACGACCCCGCTACGACGTTGGCCGAGCTGGCCGCGGCCATGCGGCCAGGGGCCTCGCTCAGCCTGCTCACCGCCCAGCGCAGCGGGGCGGTGGCGCTGCGGGCGGCGGTCGGCCGGGTCGAGGAGGCCCTGGCCGCGCTCAGCGACCCCGACGGGCGGACCGGTCCGGACGACCCGCTGCTGCGACGGCTCGACGCCGACGCCACGGCCGCGCTCCTCGGGGACGCCGGGCTCGACGTGGTCGAGGTCACCGGCGTGCCCGTCCTGGCCGACCTGGTCCCCGAGGCCGTCCTGGACTCCTCGCCCCGGGCCCGCGAGTCGCTGCGGCGCCTCGAGCTGGCCGCGGCCGACCACCCCGACCTGCGCGGGCTCGCCTCCCACCTGCACTGGCACGCCGTGCGGCGCTGAGGTGGGCCGCACCACCCGCGGGCCCGGCCGCGCCCCGACGGCCGACGCGACGACGGCCGACGCGACGACGGCCGACGCGACGACGGCAGGGTCCGGATGAGCCGCCGGCAGGTCGGCCGGGCCGACGGTCGGGCGGCGGCGCTGGGGCTGGGCGGGGACGACACCGGCTGCACGGTCCTGCACGCCGACATGGATGCGTTCTACGCGGCGGTCGAGCTGCGGACCCGGCCCGAGCTCGTCGGCCGTCCCGTCATCGTCGGTGGCGGCACCCGGGGCGTGGTGCTGTCGGCGACCTACGAGGCCCGGCGCAGCGGCGTCCACGCGGCCATGCCCATGGGCCGGGCGCGACGGCTCTGCCCGCAGGCGGTGGTGCTGGAACCGCACCACGGCCTGTACGCCGAGGTCTCGCGCGGGGTGATGGAGGTGTTCCGCTCCGTCACCCCCGTGGTGGAGCCGCTCAGCCTGGACGAGGCGTTCCTCGACGTGTCCGGGGCGCTGCGTCGGCTCGGCCCGCCGGCCGCGATCGGCACGCTGCTGCGGGACCGGATCGCCGACGAGCAGGGGATCACGTGCTCGGTGGGCGTGGCGGCGAGCAAGTTCGTGGCCAAGCTCGCCAGCTCGGCCGCCAAGCCGGACGGCATGCTGGTGGTGGGCGTGACGGACACGGTGCCGTTCGTGCACTCCCTGCCGGTCGCGGACCTGTGGGGGGTGGGGCCCCGCACCCAGGAGGTGCTGACCCGGCTGGGGCTGCGGACGGTGGCCGACCTGGCCCACACCCCGCTGCGGACGCTGCACCGCGCGCTGGGGCAGGCGCAGGGCTCGCACCTGCACGAGCTGTCCTGGGGACGTGACCCGCGGGTCGTGGTCCCCGAGACGGCGGGCAAGAGCATCGGCGCCGACGAGACCTTCGCCCGCGACGTGGACGACCCGCGCGTGGTGCACCGCGAGATCCTCCGGCTGTCCGAGCGGGTCGCGGCCCGGCTGCGCGGTGACGACGTGGTCGGCCGGACCGTCGTGCTCAAGGTCCGTTTCGCGGACTTCACCACCATCACCCGCTCGCGGACCCTGCGTCAGCCGACCGACCTGGGCCGTGACGTCCACGCGGCGGCCGTGGCCGCCTTCGACGGCCTGGGGCTCGACCGGGCGCGGATCCGGCTGGTGGGGGTCAGGGTCGAGGGGCTCCAGCCGGCCGACACGGCGCCGTTGCAGCTCGAGCTCGGCGCTCCGGAGCACGGCTGGCGGGACGCGGAACGGGCCGTGGACAGCCTCAGCCGGCGCTTCGGGGCGGGCGTGGTGCGGCCTGGGACACTGGTCGACCGGCGGCGCCGAGATGCCGCAGCGGATTCCGGGCACGACTGAAGAGGTCGCGTCGTTGAGCCGATGAGGACACCAGGTGTCGCGGCCCCGGCCGCACGTCTATCCTTACGGGACCCACAGAGAGCCAGGAGGTCAGCGGTGCCGCTCTCCGACCACGAGCAGAAGCTCCTCGCGCAGATGGAGCAGGCGCTCTACGCCGAGGACCCCAAGTTCGCCACGACCCTCACCGGTCGCCAACGGGGCGTCGGCTCCGTCTCCCGCGCCCTGGTGGGCATCGGCTCGGTGGCCGTCGGCCTCACGCTGATCATCATCGGCATCGCGAGCTACAGCAGCAGCCTGTACTGGCTCGGCCTCAGCGTCGTCGGCTTCGTCGTCATGTTCGGTGGCGTCGTGTTCGCGGTGGCCGCCCCGTCCTCGACCTCGACCGGCAAGAAGAAGGCCGGCGCCACGACCGGGCGTTCCTCGCGCGGGCCCGCTCGGGGCCAGAAGTCCTCGTTCGTGCAGCGGATGGAGGAGCGCTGGGAACGGCGCGCCGACGGTGGCGGGCTCTGAGTCGAGCACGCTGATCGGTGGGGCACGCTGACCGGTCGGGCACGCTGACCGGTCGAGCGGGCTCGGTCCGCGGGGGCCTCAGCCCACCCGCTGCGCCACCCGGTCCTCGCGCCGGACCTGGACGTCCGGCGACGGCGCCGCGAACCACGTGGCGGCCAGCCGCTGCCGCCGGTCCCGTGAGGCCGCCACGTCGTCGAGGACCGTCCGTACGTCCTGCTCCAACGAGTCCGACGCCGTGGGGCCGGCCGCGTACAGCGCGCGCTCGGTCGCCAGCCGCAGCCGCTCCAGCGCCTCCCGGGCGGGGGCACCCAGCCGCTCCCGCTCCTCCAGGTCGGCGGCCTGGTCCCTGACCGTCGCGCCCCGGGGCAGGGCCTGCAGGTCGGCCAACCGCTCGAGCAGCTCGAGCCACGCCGCCGCGGCCCTCGCCGCGTCGTCGCCCGCGGCACGGCGCCACCGCGCCCGGCTGCGCCACCAGCGCCAGGCCCGGGGCAGGGCGAGCACCGCGGCCACCACCAGCAGCGCGCCGAGCACGAGCAGGACCTGACCGGCAACCGCGAGCACGTCCTGCAGGGGGCCGGCCTCCGGCGTGGTGGTCCCGGGCGGCGGGGCCGCCCCCGGCTGCTGGTCCTGCTCGGGCAGCTGCGGCGCCTGGCTCGGCGCGGGAGCGCCCGGGTCGGCGGGCTCGCTGCGGGGGACGGCCCAGTCCGGCGGGGCCTGGGTCCGGGTCGCGGGCGTCGGCTCGAAGCGGACCCAGCCCACGCCCTCGAAGTACAGCTCGGGCCAGGCGTGGGCGTCGTCGGCGCGGATCTCCCACTGCCCGGGCGACGTCTCCGCCCCCGGCAGGAACCCCACCGCCACACGGGCGGGCACGTCGAGGCTGCGGGCCATCAGCGCCATGGTCGAGGCGAACTGCACGCAGTAGCCCCGCCGGTCCTGCAGGAACGCCTCGACGGCGTCGCGGTCCGTGACGTCCGGCGCGTCCAGGGAGTACGTGAAGCCCCCGGAGCTGCGGAACCACTGCTGCAGGGCCAGGGCCTGCTCGTACCGGGTGGTCGCGCCGGCCACCTCGACCACGCGTTCCGCCTCGCCGCGCACGAGGTCGGCCATGTCCTCGGGCAGCTCGGTCCAGACCGGGTCGAGCCCGTCGGCGGGCACGGCGTCCAGCTGGTCGGCGTCCGGACGGATGTCGTAGTGGGTGACCGAGTACGACAGGCCCTCGGTCGTGTCCTGGCCCGACAGCACGTTCAGCGTCCGGGCGTCCACGCCCCAGGCCCCCTCCACCGCCACCGTCGAGGCGGGGTAGGGCAGCGGCAGGTACGACTCGGCCAGCGGGCCCACGCTGACGGCGGTGCTCACCTGCTCCGCAGCGGCCAGGACCTCGGCGTCCGCGCCCGGTGGCGGCGGCAGGCCGCCGGTCAGGTCCTGCCCGGCCGGGGGGTCGGGCGGGGTGGGACGCCAGATGGCCCCGTCGAAGGCGTCCGAGGTGACGATGCGCAGCGGGTCGGGGTCCGGGTCGTCGGTCGCGTACCGCAGCACCACGGTGTCGTCCTGCGACGTCAGGTCCTCCCGCAGGTCCAGGAACGGGTTGACGGTCGTCCCGCCGCCACCGGCGCCGCCGCCGAAGCGGTCCACCACCATCGACTGCAACCGGTCACCACCGCTGCCCGGGGTGAGCAGCGGTAGCAGCGCGCCGGCCAGCAGGGCCACCACGGCCGTCACGGCCGCGGCGCGCGTCAGCGCCTCGGGGACCCCCGAGGGGGCCGGCTCACCGCTGCGGCCCTGCCGGCCCAGCACCTCGCCCCAGCGGCGGACCCGCTGGTCGGCGTCGGTCAGGGTCAGTCCGAGGTAGCCCAGGGCGGCGGACAGGTACCCGGTCACGCCGATCCCGTCGGGCGCCAGCGCCGTGGCCACGCACACCACGAGCAGCAGGGGCAGGCCGGCCGCGCCCGGTCGGCGCAGCGGCCCGGCGATGAGCAGGGTGAGGACCGCGACCGCGCCGGCAGCCAGCGTCAGCATGGTCACGACGCCCGCGTCGTCGGTGGGGGCGGGAGGAACCACGACCTGGGTGGTGGCCAGGCCGCTGCGCAGCAGGGTGCCCAGGGCCCGCACCGACGTCGGGGTCGGCACGAAGCCGCCGACGGCCGCCAGCGAGGGCACCAGCAGCGCGGTGGCGATGACCAGACCGGCCAGCGCGGCCAGGGGCGGCGCCAGCCAGCGGGGCAGCCCAGCCGCAGCCACGGCCGTGCCGGCCAGGCCCACGGCCGCCACCACGAGGGCCACCGGCTGCAGCCACGACCGGTCGGCCAGCAGCGGGGCCAGCGACAGCATGGTCAGCAGGGTGGCCGCGGCGGACAGCAGCGCCGCGCGGACGTCGCGGTTCACACCGGCACCCGCGAGGTCCCGAGCTGCTCCCACACCAGGGCCAGGTCGTCACCGGGGTGCAGCGGGGCCACCCGCCAGCCGGCCTCCTGCAGCCGCTGCACCGCGGCCTCGTGCCGGTCCTGCACCTGTCGTCGCCGGGCGGCCGACAGCTCCTCCCAGCGGGTGCTCACGCAGACCAGCGCCGCCCGCGACGCCTCCCGGGCGGACCCGGCCAGCTCGTCCACGTCCTCGGGCCCGACCTCGCCCAGCAGGGCCACGACCATCGAGGGGTGGGTCCCCGGCAGCTGCTCGACGGCGACGGCGAGGCTGTCCGGCCCCGTGGTCCGGGCCACGGCCAGCCGGTCCAGCGCGTCCTCGACGGGGTCGTCGTCGGCGTCGTCGCGGTGCGCGGTGTCGTGCGAGCCGGCGGTCGGGTCCTCGCCGTCGCCCAGCAGCACCACCCGCTGGCCCAGGTCGGCGGCGTGGACGACGACCGACGCGGCCGCGGCCACCAGCACCTCCAGGGTGGAGGCCTCGTCCCGACCCCGCTGACCGTCGGCCCGGGTGTCGAGCAGGACGGCGGCGTTGTGGTCCTGGGGGTGCTGGTCGGGGCGCACCATCAGCTCACCGCGGCGCGCGGTGGTCGGCCAGTGCACGCGGCGCAGGTCGTCTCCGTCGCGGTACTCCCGGACGTTGAGGTCGGGGTCGCCGACGATGCCGGCCCCACCCAGGTCGGAGTCGCCGCCGCGACCGGTCCGGCGGACCGGCAGCACCCGGGGCAGAGCGGTGACGACCGGGCGGACCAGCAGCTCGTCGCGGCTGGTCGCCTCCCAGGTCCGCTCCACCAGGCCGAACGGCTCGGCCCCCACCAGGCGGGCGGGGCCGACCGCGAACCGGCCGCGCCGGGTCGCCAGCAGCCGGTAGGACACCTGGGCGGACTCCCGGGGGCGCAGCGGCGGCAGCACGACCCGCGTCGAGGCGAGCAGGCCCGCCGGGACCTGGTCCTCGAACAGCAGCACCGGGGTGCGTGTCGTGGCGCGGTTGACGACCTCGACGGCCACCTCGACCTCCTGCCCGACCGACCCGCGAGGCGGCTCGGTCGAGCGGGCGACCGCCAGCTGCAGCCGCTGCCCGGTCATGACCAGCACGACCACGAGCGGCAGGGCGGCCAGCAGGCCGGCCACCCGGACCAGGTCGGCCTGGCCCAGCAGCAGGGCGCAGACCAGCGCGACCACCCCGGCGGTCAGGAACGACGTGCCCCGTGCCGTGAGACCGGACCAGCTGGCGCGCAGGTCGGCGAGGCGCACGAGGGCCCCGCTCAGCCGCGTGCGCCGGGCACGGGGGTGGCGCCGACGATCTCGGCGACGACGCCCGAGGGGTCCTTGCGGGCGGTCCGGCCCCGGGAGCTGGGCAGCAGCCGGTGGGCCAGGACCGGTCCGGCCAGCGCCCGGACGTCGTCGGGCAGCACGTGGTCGCGGCCCTGCAGGGCCGCCATGGCCCGCCCGGCGCGCACCAGCTGCAGGCCCGCGCGCGGCGAGGCGCCGAGGCGGAGGTCCGGGTGGGTGCGTGTCGCCTGGGTCAGGTCCAGCACGTAGCGGCGCAGCGCGTCCGAGACGTGCACCCCGCGGACGGCCGCCACGGCCCGACGGACCGACTCGGCGTCGGCCACGGGGGCCAGGCTCAGCAGCGGGTCGTCGCCGACGTGGGTGTCCAGCAGCCGCAGCTCGTCCTCGGGGCGGGGGTAGCCCATGGCGACCCTGACCATGAACCGGTCGCGCTGGGCCTCCGGCAGCGGGTAGGTGCCGTCCATCTCGACCGGGTTCTGCGTGGCCACGACCAGGAAGGGGGGCGGCAGGGGGTAGGTCGTGCCGTCGACGGTGACCTGCTGCTCCTCCATCGACTCCAGCAGCGCCGACTGCGTCTTGGGGGAGGCGCGGTTGATCTCGTCGCCGATCACGACGTTGGCGAAGACCGCCCCCGGCCGGAACTCGAAGTCGCCGCGCTCCTGGTTCCAGATGCTCACGCCCGTGACGTCGCTGGGCAGCAGGTCGGGGGTGAACTGGATCCGGCGCACCGAGCAGTCGATGCTGCGGGCGAGCGCCTTGGCCAGCAGCGTCTTGCCGACCCCCGGCACGTCCTCCACCAGCAGGTGGCCCTCCGCGAGGAGGGTCACCACGGCCAGGTCGACGACGTGGTCCTTGCCGACCACCACCCGTCGGACCGCCTGCCGGACCGCCCCCGCCGTCGCCGCCGCCTCCGCCAGCGTCGGCGCCTGCCCGTCGACCGTCGTCATGTTCCCCTCCGCACCTCGTCGTCCGGTGCAGATCGTCGCACGGCGCCACCGCCCGGGTCCCCGGGGTCCGGCGCCTCGTCGTGGCCCCGACGGGCCGCCGGGACCGGCCACCCCCACCCTCCACAATCCTCCACCTGGCGCCCCCGCGCTCCCCGGACCACTCCAACGCCCCGGGCGTGGTCCATGAACCAGCAGGTCAGAGCCAAAAGTGCGGCCGGGCTTCTTCGTACGCCCTTGGGTCGGTCGCAGGCGGGGGCCGTGTCGGGTCGGCGTCGCAGGGTCGGTGGCGACGGCCTCAACCGGGCCTGATCAGGCAGTTCGTCGACACGGCTCAAGTGGGTGGAGCGGGGGACCGACGAAGTGGAGGAAAGTGGAGTAGCGTGGAGCCAGATGGGCTGACGACGGGCGAGGAAGGGGTGGCCGATGTTCCTCGGGACGTTCTCCCCGCGCCTGGACGACAAGAACCGGCTGATCCTCCCCGCCAAGTGGAGGCCGGCCTTCGACGGCGGGATCGTCATGACCCGGGGCCAGGAGCGGTGCGTGTTCGCCTTCGCCCGGGCCTCGTTCGAGACCCTCGTCGACGAGCTGGCCTCGGCCCCGCTCACCAACCGGGACGCCCGCGAGTACTCCCGCATGCTGCTGGCCGGGGCCCAGGACGAGGTCCCCGACAAGCAGGGCCGGGTGACCATCGCCCCCCTGCTGCGCGAGTACGCCGGCCTGACGCGCGAGCTGGCCGTCCTCGGGGTCGGTCGCCGGCTGGAGATCTGGGACGCCACGACCTGGCAGGACCTGCAGCAGGCCGGCGAGCAGGCCTTCTCCGAGCGCTCCACCGAGATCCTGCCGGGCGTGCTGTGAGCCCGGCCGCCACGCTCCGCCGCACCCCCGCCCGACCGGTGGGGTCTCCCGCCGCCGCGACCGTCCTGGCTCACCTTCCCCGGTGCCAGGCCGGTCCGCGGCGGCGAGGGACCCGACCGGTCGGTGCCCCCACCGCACCCACCCCCCTGGAGGACGACATGACCGAGGTCGACGACCCGGACCGCTCGTCCGAGCCCGCCGGCCTCGGCGACCCGGTCGACCCGGGCGGCCCCGGCCCCGGCCCCGGCCTCGTCCGCCCGGCCGGTGCCGGGGCGGCGCACGTGCCCGTCATGCTGGAGCGTTGCGTGGAGCTGCTCCTGCCTGCGCTGCAGCAGCCGGGTGCCGTCGTGGTCGACGGCACGCTCGGCCTCGGCGGGCACACCGCGGCGCTGCTGGCCGCGGCGCCCGAGGCGGTGGCCGTCGGGGTGGACCGTGACCCGGTGGCGCTGCAGGAGGCGCGGCGTCGGCTGGCCGGGTTCGGCGATCGCTTCGTCGGCGTCGGGGCCGTCCACGACGACGTCGACGCGGTGCTGGCGGCGGCCGGGGTGGCCGCGGTCGACGGCGTCCTGCTCGACCTCGGTGTGTCCTCCATGCAGCTCGACCTGGACGAGCGCGGTTTCTCCTACTCCCGCGACACGCCGTTGGACATGCGGATGGGCGACAGCGGCCCGACCGCGGCCGACGTGCTCAACGAGTACCCGGAGCGGGCCCTGGTCCGCATCATGCGGGCGCACGCGGACGAGAAGTTCGCCGACCGGATCGCCAAGGCCGTCGTCGCGGCCCGCGCGCAGCAGCCGTTCACCACCAGCGCCCGTCTCGTCGAGCTGGTCTACGACGCCGTGCCGGCCGCGGCCCGGCGGACGGGCGGGCACCCGGCCAAGCGGCTGTTCCAGGCGCTGCGCATCGAGGTGAACGACGAGATCGCCGGTCTGGCCCGGGCGCTGCCCGCGTGGCTCGAGCGGCTGAGGCCCGGTGGGCGGATGGTCGTCATGTCGTACCACTCCGGCGAGGACCGGCTGGTCAAGCGGGCGTTCGCCGCCGTGAGCACGGTCGACGTGCCACCGGGGCTGCCCGTGGAGCCCGCTCCCGCTCCCTACGGCCTGCTGGTCAAGGGCGCCGTCAAGGCGTCCGAGGCCGAGGTCGAGGCCAACCCACGCGCCGCCTCCGTGCGGCTCCGAGCCATCACGAGGAGGACCGCATGAGCGCACCGGCCCTGGCCCCCAGCAGTCGTCCGGCTCGACCCGGCCCCGAGCGGTCCACCCCGGGACGCTCCACCCAGGCACGCCCGGCCCCGGGACGCCCGGCCTCGGGTCGGACCCCCGCAGGACGAGCTCCCGCGGGGCGGACGCCCTCAGGGCGGACGGCCCCGGGCCGGGCGGCCTCGGCACGGGCCGCCTCGGCGCGCGCGGTCGTCGGCGTCGCCGTGGGTCGGGCCGCCACGGCCCGTGCCCTGCCGCGTCCCGCGGCCCCGGCCGAGCCGCGGCCGCGGATGCGGGTCCTCACCCGGCCCGACGCCGGTCCGCGCCGGATGGGCTTCGCCCTGACCTGCACCGCGCTGCTGGCCGGTCTGATGCTGGGTCTGCTGCTGCTCAACGTGGCCATCTCCGGCAACGCGTTCACCATGGCCGAGCTGCAGTCGCAGCGCAGCCTGCTGGTGGACCAGCAGCAGGCGCTGGAGCAGCAGCTGCTCGTGCGCTCGTCGCCGCAGGCCCTGGCCGGCCAGGCCCGTGAGCTCGGCATGGTGCCGGCCCCGCAGGTCCTCGTGATCGCACCGGACGGCACCGGCGCGTCCCCGCTCCCCGAGGACCCCGACGCGGAACCCTGAGGCCCCCGGCCCCACCGCGCACCTGTCAGCAGCACCCCACCAGCAGCACCCCACCAGCAGCACCCCACCAGCAGCACCCCACCAGCAGCACCCCACCAGCAGCAGGACCGGCACGGCCGACACGGACGCGAAGGGCAGGACCAGGGATGGCGGAGGACCGACGCGGGTCCCGCGGCGCACGGCCCCGGCAGGGTCCGCCCGCGCGACGGCCCGCGGCGGGGCGGGAACCGGCTCCCGGTCGCCCGACCGCCCCCCGGCCCACCGGGTCCACCGCGACCACGTCGAGCGCGAACCGCTCCCGCCCGGGCCCGGACCGCTCCCGCGCGGCCGCGAACCGCACCCGCCCGGCCGCGGGCCGCGCGCCCCGGACCGGTCGGACCCCGCTGCGGCTGCGCGTGGCGCTGGTGGTGGTGTGCCTGGTCTGCAGCCTCTACGCGGGCAAGCTGTTCCAGATCCAGGCCCTGGAGTCCACGGCGCTGGCCCAGGAGGCCCTGGACAGCCGGCTGCGGACCTCCGAGCTGCTGGCGCACCGTGGGGACGTCGTCGACCGGCACGGCCAGGTGCTGGCCTCCACGGTCGAGAAGCGGCACATCACGGTCGACCAGACCCTGGTCGCCACCTACGTCGACCCCGAGGACCCGCGCCGGGCCGGGCCGCGTGCGGCGGCCGCCCGGCTGGCGCCCGTGCTGGGCCTGGACGTGGAGACGCTGACCGAGCGCCTCGACGGCGACGCCCGGTTCGCCTACGTGGTCAAGGACATCGAGCCCGAGGTGTACCGGGCCGTGGCGGAGCTGCGCATCGTCGGTCTCTTCAGCGAGCAGGCCTCGCGCCGGACCTACCCCTCGGGGCAGGTGGCCGCCGGCGTGCTCGGCTTCGTCGGGGACGAGGGCCACGGCCTGGGCGGGCTGGAGATGAGCCTCGACGACGAGCTGGGCGGCGAGGACGGCTACCTGCGCTACGAGGTGAGCGGCGAGAGCCGCTCGTCGCGGCCCATCCCGGGCGGCGCCACGGAGGAGAAGGCCCCCGTGGACGGCGCCGACGTGGTGCTGAGCCTCGACCGGGACCTGCAGTGGATGGCCGAGGACGCCCTGACCGAGGCCGTGCGCACGTCGGGCGCGGAGTCGGCCACGGCCATCGCCATGCGCGTGGACACCGGGGAGCTGCTGGTCATGGCCAACGCCCCCGGCTTCGACCCCAACGACCCGGGCGACGCCGACGCCGACGACCGCGGCAACCGGGCGGTGGGCGAGGCGTTCGAGCCCGGCTCCACCTCCAAGGTGATCACGGTGGCCGCGGCCCTGGAGGAGGGCGTCGTCTCGCCGGAGACGCCGTTCGAGGTCGCCGACACCATCGTGCGCGGCGGCACCCGCTTCAAGGACTCCCACCCGCACGCCCTGCAGCAGCTGACCACGGCCGGGGTGCTCGCCGAGTCCAGCAACGTCGGCACCATCCTGGCCGGGGAGGCGCTGGACAACGAGCAGCTGCACGCCTGGTTCGAGGCGTTCGGCTACGGCCGGTCCACCGGGCTGGGCCTGCCGGGCGAGACGCCCGGCCTGCTGGCCGACCCGCAGGACTGGTCCGGCTCGCAGCGCTACACGGTCATGTTCGGCCAGGGCGTCAGCGTCAACAGCGTCCAGATCGCCTCGGTGTTCCAGACCATCGCCAACGACGGCGTCCGGGTCGAGCCGTCCGTGGTCGTCGGCACCCGGCAGGGCGAGGACGACGTCACGCCCGAGCCCACGGGCGAGGCCGAGCGGGTCCTGACCAGCGAGACCGCCGCGAGCATGCGCACCATGCTGGAGTCGGCCGTGTCGGGCGAGACCGGGACCGGGTCCAACGCGATCGTCCCCGGGTACCGGGTGGCGGGCAAGACCGGTACCGCCCAGCGCTACGACGAGGCGTGCGGCGGCTACTGCGGCTACACGGCCTCGTTCGTCGGCTTCGCCCCGGCCGAGGACCCCGAGGTCGTCGTCGCCGTGATGGTGCAGGACCCGGTGCGCGGCATCTTCGGCGGCACCACGGCCGCCCCGGTGTTCCAGCAGATCATGAGCGCCGCGCTCGCCGCCGAGGGGGTGCCCGCCTCGGAGGGCGAGCCCCGCCCCTACCCCCTCACCTGGTGAGCGTGGACGCCACCGTCGGGGGCCCCCACCCCTCGTCGGACGGTAACCTCCGGCGCGTGCGGATGACCCCCCCGACGGTCCGCGAGCTCGCGGACCGTCACGCCCTGCTGCTCCGGGACGACCCTGCCGAGGCGGCGGTCGGCAGCGGTCCGGGCGGACCCCGCGTCCCCGGACCCGACGCCCCGGTGACCGGGGTGTCGCTGGACTCCCGCACCGTCGGGCCGGGGGAGCTGTACGCGGCCCTGCCCGGCGCCAGCACCCACGGCGCGAAGTTCGCGCCGGACGCGGTCCGCGCGGGGTCCGTGGCCCTGCTCACCGACCCGGCCGGGGCCCGGACGGCCGTGCAGGTGCTGGGCGAGCAGCGGCTGCCCGTCCCGCCGCTGCTGGTCCACGACGACCCCCGGGAGCGGCTCGGCCCGGTGGCCGCCGACGTCAACGGCCACCCCTCCGACGAGCTCGCCCTGGTCGGCGTGACCGGCACCAACGGCAAGACGACCGTCTCGAGCCTGGTCGACGAGCTGCTGCGCGCCCTGGGCGTGCGCACCGGCCTGATCGGGACCATCCGCTCCCGCATCGGCGACCAGGTGCTGCCCAGCAGCTTCACCACGCCCGAGGCGCCCGTCCTGCAGCACCTGCTGCGCCGGATGGCCGACGCCGGCTGCCGGGCGGTCTCCGCCGAGGTGTCCAGCCACGCCCTGGCCCAGCACCGGGTCGACGGCACCCGGTTCGCGCTCGTCGTGTTCACCAACCTGTCCCGGGACCACCTGGACTTCCACGGCACCCTGGAGGACTACTTCGCGGCCAAGCGGCGACTGTTCACCGACGGCTTCGCCCGCCGCGCCGTCGTGGGCGTGGACGACGAGTGGGGCCGCGCCACGGCCGACGCCGCCCGCGGGGCCGGCCTCGCCGTCACCACGGTGGGGGCGCCGGGCAGCGAGGCCGACGTCACGGTCACGGTGACCGCGGTCGAGCCGTCCGGGCACCAGCAGCTCGCCGTCGACGGCCCCTTCGGCCCGCAGGGCGCGGCGCTCCGGCTCGCGGTCCGCCTCGGCATGCCCGGCGGGTTCAACGCGACCAACGCCGCGCTGGCGCTGACGGCCGTCCACGTCCTGGGCCAGGACGGGGGGCCGGGCGAGCCCGGCCTGCTGCCCTCGGGGTCCGGCACCGACGAGCTCGTGGCCGCGCTGGCCGGGGTGACGGGCGTCCCCGGGCGCATGGAGCGGGTCGGGCTGCCCGGCCGGGACGACCTGCCGCTGGTCGTGGTCGACTACGCCCACACCCCCGACGCCGTCGCCGGGGCCGTGGCGGCGCTGCGCGCGGCCACCCCGGGCCGGCTCGTCGTGGTCCTCGGGGCCGGCGGCGACCGCGACCGCGGCAAGCGCCAGGGCATGGGGGAGGCCGCCTCGGCCGCCGACCTCGTGGTCGTCACCGACGACAACCCCCGCAGCGAGGACCCGGCGGCCATCCGCGCCGCGGTGCTGGCCGGCGTCGTCACCGAGGTGCTCGAGGTGGCCGACCGCGCCGAGGCCGTCGCGGCGGCGCTCGCCGCCTGCGCGGGTCCCCAGGACACCGTGCTGCTGGCCGGCAAGGGCCACGAGACGGGGCAGAGCGCCGGTGGCACCGTCGCGCCGTTCGACGACCGCGACGTCGCCCGGGCCGGCCTCGCCCGCTGGGCCCCCCGACCGGACGGTGCCGCATGATCGCCCGGGACGCCCAGGCGCTGGCGGCCGCGGTCGGTGGCCGGCTGCACCTGCCCGACGGTGCCGCGCCGCCCCGCCTCACCGGTGCGGCCGTCGTCGACTCCCGGGCGGTCGCGCCGGGCGACCTGTTCGTCGGGCTGCCCGGGGACCACGTCGACGGGGCCGACTACGTCGAGGCGGCCCTGGCCGCCGGGGCCGCCGCGGCCCTGGTCCAGCGCGAGCCCCACCAGGCCGTCACGGGTCCCGTGGTCGTCGTGGCCGACGGGGTGCAGGCGCTGACCGAGCTGGCGCGCGCCGACCACGAGCGGCTGCGGGCCGCCGGGCTGGTCACGGTGGGCGTCACCGGGAGCGCAGGCAAGACCACCAGCAAGGACCTGCTCGCGGCCGTCCTGCGCCACGCGGGCCGAGGGGCGGGGCTCGTGGCCACCCACGGCTCCTACAACAACGAGCTGGGCCTGCCGCTCACCGTGCTGCGGGCCGACGAGGGCACCCGCACCCTGGTCCTGGAGATGGGCGCCCGGGGCCCGGGCCACATCACCCACCTCACGCGGGTCGCCCGACCGGACGTCGCCGTCGTCCTGGGCGTCGGCTCCGCGCACCTGGGGGAGTTCGGCAGCCGGCAGGCCATCGCCGCGGCCAAGGCGGAGCTGGTCCGGGCCCTGGACGGCTCGCGGCGCGGGGCCCTGGCCGTCCTCAACGGTGACGACCCCGCCGTCCGGGACATGGCCGGGGTCACCGACGCGCCCGTCGTGCTGTTCGGCGAGGGCGAGGGCAGCCAGGTGCAGGCCGTGGACGTCGAGCTCGACGCCGACGCCCGGCTGCGCTTCGGCCTGCTCGACCGCCGCCGTCCCGACGCCGACCAGGGGCCCTGGCCGGTCCGCCTCGCCCTGACCGGGGAGCAGCACCTGGGCAACGCCCTCGCCGCGGCCGCCGTGGCCCTGCACCTGGGCGTGCCCGGCGACGTCGTCGCCGAGGGCCTGTCCGTGGCCCGCTCGGGCTCGCGCTACCGGATGGAGGTCGTCGACCGTCCCGACGGGGTCCGGGTGGTCAACGACGCCTACAACGCCTCGCCCGAGGCCGTCGCCGCCGCGCTGCGGGCGCTGGCCCACATGGGTCGCGCCGCGCGTCCGCCGCGGCGCACCTGGGCCGTGCTCGGTGAGATGCTCGAGCTGGGATCGGCGGCGCGGGAGGAGCACGACCGCGTCGGCCGGCTGGCGGTCCGGCTCAACATCGACCGGCTCGTGGCGGTCGGGCCCGGGGCGCTGCACGTGCACGCCGGGGCCACGCAGGAGGGCAGCTGGGGCGAGGAGTCGGTGCACGTGGCCGACGCCGACGCCGCCCTGGAGCTGCTGCGGGCCGAGACCGGGCCCGGGGACGTCGTGCTGGTCAAGGCCAGCAACTCGATCGGCCTCTGGCGCCTGGGCGACACCCTGGCCCACGAGCCACCCCGCCCCGACCAGCCCCGCCCCGACCCGGCACGCCGACCCCCCACCACGACCCAGGAGCAGGAGGACGACCGATGAGGACCGTGCTGATCGCCGCCGGCACGAGCCTCGTGCTGACCCTGCTCGCCACGCCGCTGTTCATCCGCGTGCTGGTCCGGCAGGGCTACGGCCAGTTCATCCGCGACGACGGCCCGACGACCCACCACACCAAGCGCGGCACCCCGACCATGGGTGGCGCCGTCATCATCGCCGCCGTCCTGGTGTCGTACCTGTTCGCCCACCTGGTCACGCTCACGCCGCTCACCTACTCGGCCCTGCTCGTGCTGTTCCTGATGACCGGGCTGGGCGCGGTCGGGATGCTGGACGACGTCACCAAGATCCGCAACCAGCGCAGCCTCGGGCTCAAGGCCTGGCAGAAGCTGACCGGGCAGTCGCTGGTCGCGATCACCTTCGCCGTGCTGGCCCTGCAGCGACCCAACGAGGCCGGGCGCACCCCGGCCTCCACGGCCATCTCGTTCATCCGCGACATCGACCTGCTCGACCTCGCGGTGACCGGCGCCGTCGGGGGCACCGTGCTGTTCATCGCGT
Source organism: Jannaschia sp. R86511 (assembly GCF_042466345.1). NCBI lineage: Bacteria > Pseudomonadati > Pseudomonadota > Alphaproteobacteria > Rhodobacterales > Roseobacteraceae > Jannaschia > Jannaschia sp. R86511. The sequence goes on along the minus strand of NZ_JAXHCD010000001.1, from coordinate 3,460,870 downwards.
GGGCGTACCTGCTCATCGCCGCGGCCAGCAACGGCGTCAACCTGACCGACGGCCTCGACGGCCTGGCCACCGGCGCCAGCCTGTTCGTCTTCGGCGCCTACACCCTGATCGGGATCTGGCAGTCGGGCCAGTCGTGCCTGACCGAGGTCAGCACGCAGTGCTACGAGGTCCGTGACCCCCGGGACCTCGCGGTGGTGGCGGCCGCGCTGCTGGGGGCCTGCTTCGGTTTCCTGTGGTGGAACGCGAGCCCGGCCAAGATCTTCATGGGCGACACCGGGTCGCTGGCCCTGGGCGGGGCCATCGCCGGTCTGGCCATCACGACCCGCACCGAGCTGCTGCTCATCATCCTGGGCGGCCTGTTCGTCATCATCACCGCCTCGGTGATCATCCAGGTGGCCGGGTTCAAGCTGACCGGCAAGCGGGTGTTCCGGATGGCGCCGCTGCAGCACCACTTCGAGCTCAAGGGCTGGAACGAGGTGACGATCGTCATCCGGTTCTGGATCATCGCCGGGCTCTGCGTCGGGGCCGGGCTCGGGGTGTTCTACGCCGAGTGGGTGGTCGGCGCGTGAGCGGTCGCGACCGGGCCGCCGCCGTGGCGCGGGTGCAGGGCCTGGGTTGCGACCTGGGCGGCCTGGGCGCCGTCGTGGCCGGGCTGGGCCTGTCCGGGTTCTCCGCGGCCGACGCGCTGCTGGAGCGCGGGGCCGCCGTGACGGTCGTGGACGACGCCCTCCCCGTCGAGGGTTCAACCGCCGCCGAGCGCGCCCACCTGCTCGACGTGCTGGGGGCCCGGCTGGTGCTGGGTCCGGACGCGGCCCGGCTGGGTGAGGACCCCGAGCCCCTGCTGGCCGAGGTCGACCTGGTCGTGGCCTCGCCGGGCTGGCGCCCCACGCACCCCGTGCTGGTCGCGGCCGACCGGCTCGGCGTGGTCGTCTGGGGCGAGGTCGAGCTCGCGTGGCGGCTCCAGGGGCCCGACGGCCCGCCCTGGCTGGTCGTGACCGGCACCAACGGCAAGACCACCACGGTCGAGCTGCTCGGCCAGGTGCTCACCGCGGCCGGGCTGCGGGCGCGTACCGCCGGCAACATCGGCACCCCCATCGTCGACGTGGTGCGTGACGTCGGCCCGGACGGCACCCCCGGCCACGACGTCGTGGCCGTCGAGCTGTCCAGCTTCCAGCTGCACCTGGTGCGCACGGTGAGCCCGCACGCCTCGGTCTGCCTCAACGTCGCGCCCGACCACCTGGACTGGCACGGCGGGCTGGACGCCTACCGCCACGCCAAGGGGCAGGTGTACGAGCGCACCCGGGTGGCCTGCGTGCACAACCTGGCCGACCCCGTCACGACGCAGCTGGTCCGCGACGCCGACGTCGTCGAGGGCTGCCGGGCCGTCGGCTTCGGCCTCGGCGCCCCGCGGGCCGGAGACCTGGGCGTGGTCGAGGACCTGCTCGTCGACCGCGCGTTCATCGCCGAGCGGGACCGGGCCGCGGCCGAGCTGGCCGCGGTCGGCGACCTGACGGGCCTGGCCGGGGAGCCCGTGCCCGACCACGTGCTGGCCAACGCCCTGGCCGCCGCCGCCCTGGCCAGGTCCCTCGGGGTCCCCGCCCAGGCCGTCCGGGACGGCCTGCGCGGCGCCCACCTGCCGCCGCACCGGGCCGCGGTGCTGGGCGAGCTGGACGGCGCGCGCTGGGTCGACGACTCCAAGGCGACCAACCCTCACGCGGCGGACGCGTCGCTCGGGGCGGGCGAGGACGTCGTCTGGGTCGCCGGCGGGCTGGCCAAGGGCGCGGACTACGACGACCTCGTGGCCCGGCACGCCGCCCGGCTGCGGGGGGCGGTCCTGATCGGGGCCGACCGCGGCCTGCTGGCCGCAGCACTGGCCCGACACGCCCCGCAGATCCCCGTCGTGCTCGTCGACCCCCCCGACACTGACCGGGTGGGAGCACTCGACGACGCCGGCACCGCCGGTCTGATGGACCGCGTCGTCGCCGCCGCCCGGTCGCTGGCCACGCCGGGGGGCACGGTGCTGCTGGCCCCGGCCGCCGCCTCGATGGACCAGTTCACGTCCTACGTGGCCCGGGGCGAGGCGTTCGCCGCCGCCGTCGCGCGGGCCCGGGGCGACGCCGGGGTGGTCGGCTCGTGACGACGCTCACCGACCGGCCGGGCTCCGGACGCGCGGGCCGGCCGGCGCCGGGTCGTTCCCGGACCCCCTCCGCCCCGACCACCGCCGGCACGACCACGACCCCCGCGGCGGGCAGCCACTGGCTGCCCGGCCCGCTGGCGCGCTGGGCGGCGGCCCTGGACACCCCCGTGACGTCGTTCGTGCTGGTCGCCTCGGCCACGGGGCTGCTGCTGGTCTTCGGCCTGCTCATGGTGCTCAGCTCCAGCAGCGTCGAGTCCTACGCAACCTCCGGCAACCCGTGGGCCATCGCCGGGCGGCAGGTCATGTTCGCCGCCGTCGGCCTGCCGCTCATGCTCGTCGCGACCCGGCTGCCCGTGCACTGGTGGAAGCGCCTGGCCTGGCCCGTGCTGGGCCTGGCCCTGGCGCTGCAGGCGCTGGTGTTCGTGCCCGGCGTGGGGTTCGAGGTCAACGGCAACCGCAACTGGATCAGCGTGGCGGGCTTCACGGCCCAGCCCAGCGAGGCCATCAAGCTCGCGCTCGTGGTCTGGGCCGCGACCGTGCTGGCCCGCAAGCAGGAGCTGCTCGGCCGGCTGGGCCACGTCCTGGTGCCGGTGCTCTTCCCCTTCGGCTTCCTGGCCCTCGGGCTCGTGCTGGCCGGCGACGACCTCGGCACCGGCCTCGTGCTCCTGCTCCTGCTGGCCGGGCTGCTGTACGCGGCCGGCACCCCGCTGCGCTACTTCGCCATCGGCGGTGCCGTCGTCCTGGCCGGGGTGGCTGCCCTCGTCATCCGCGAGCCCTACCGCATGACCCGGATCCAGACCTGGCTCACGGGCAACCAGTGCACCGACATCTACGGCGAGTGCTGGCAGCCCGTGCACGGCATGTGGGCGCTGGCCTCCGGCGGCTGGTGGGGCCTCGGCCTCGGCGGCAGCCGCGAGAAGTGGGCGTGGCTGCCCGAGGCCCACAACGACTTCATCTTCGCCATCGTCGGCGAGGAGCTCGGCCTGCCCGGCACCTTGGCCGTGCTGGGGCTGTTCGTGGCCCTGGCGGTCGGCATGGTCCGGGTCGCCCACCGGGCGCAGGACCCGTTCGTCGTCATCGCCACGACCGGGGTGATGGTCTGGGTGCTGGGCCAGGCGCTGATCAACATCGGGGTCGTCATCGGGGTCCTGCCCGTCATCGGCGTCCCGCTGCCGCTGGTGTCCAGCGGCGGCTCCTCGCTGGTCACGACCATGGTCGCGCTCGGCATGGTGATGTCCTTCGCGCGGGCCGAGCCCGGGGCCAGGGAGGCGCTGGCCACCAGCGCGCGCACCGCCCGGTCCGGGGCCGCCGTCGTCGTCGAGGCCGGGCGTCCCCGACCGCGGGCCACCACGGCCCGTCCGCGCCGGTGACCGGCGTGTCGCGGCCGCAGGACCGGGCGCAGGACCGGGCGCAGGACCGACCCGTGTCGGTCGTGCTGGCCGGTGGCGGCACGACCGGGCACGTGGCGCCCCTGCTGGCCACGGCCGAGGCCCTGCTTCGCCGTGACCCGCGGACCCGGGTCACGGTGCTGGGCACGGCCGAGGGCCTGGAGGCCCGGCTGGTCCCCGAGGCGGGCCTGCCGCTGCGGCACCTGCCCCGCGTGCCGCTGCCGCGCCGGCCCTCGCCGGACCTGCTGCGCCTGCCGGGTCGGCTCTACGGCGCGGTCGCGACCGCCCGCCGGGTGATGGCCGAGGTGGACGCCGACGTGGTGGTGGGCTTCGGCGGCTACGTGGCCACGCCGGCCTACCTCGCGGCCCGCAAGGCCGGGCTGCCCGTCGTCGTGCACGAGCAGAACGCCATGCCGGGCATCGCCAACCGGCTGGGCGCCCGGTTGACCCCGCACGTCGCCACCACGTTCCCCGGCACCCGGCTGCCCCACGCCCAGCAGCTCGGCATGCCGCTGCGCACGGCCATCACCACGCTGGACCGTGCTCGGCTGCGGGCCGAGGGGCGGTCGTTCTTCGGCCTGCACCCCGACCTGCCCGTGCTGCTGGTGACCGGCGGGTCGCTCGGGGCCCAGCGCCTCAACCGCACCATGCCCGAGGCGGCGGCCGACCTGGCCGCCGCGGGCGTCCAGGTGCTGCACGTCTCGGGGCGGGGCAAGGACGTCCGCCTGCCCGCCGGCAGCCCGGCGGCCCCGGGGGCGGACGCCGACGGCGCGCACCCCCGCTACGTCGTCGTGCCCTACGTGGACCGGATGGACCTGGCCTACGCCGCGTGCGACGCCGTCGTCTGCCGTGCCGGGGCGGGCACGGTGTGCGAGCTGGCCGCGCTCGGCCTGCCCGCCGCCTACGTCCCGCTGCCCGTCGGCAACGGCGAGCAGCGGCACAACGCGGAGGCGCTGGTGGCGGCCGGGGGAGGGCTGCTGGTCGACGACGACGAGTTCACCCCCGAGTGGGTCCGCACCACCCTGCTGCCCGTCCTGCGCGAGCCGGACCAGCTGCGCGACATGTCGGAGGCCGCGCGCGCCTCGGGCGTGCTGGACGCCGCCGACCGCCTCGCAGACCTCGTCGTCGACGCCGCCCGGGAGACCTCGTGATGCCCACCACCACCATCAGCGGCGACGAGCTGCTCCGGCGGCTGCGCACCGGTCCGGTCCACGTCGTCGCGGCCGGCGGCGCGGGCATGAGCGCCCTGGTGCGGCTCCTGCTCGCCGACTCGGTGCCGGTCGGGGGCTCGGACTCCCGCGACTCCGCCACCCTGCAGGACCTGCGCCGCTCCGGGGCGGCCGTCCACGTCGGCCACGACGCGGCCCACGTCGCCGGGGCCGCGCTCGTGGTCGTGTCCACGGCCGTGCGCGAGGACAACCCCGAGGTCGTCGCGGCGCTGGCCGCCGACGTGCCGGTCGTGCACCGCTCGGTGGCGCTGGCCGGCCTCATGCACGGTGACCGCGTGGTCGCGGTCGCGGGCACCCACGGCAAGACGACGACCACGTCCATGCTGACGGTCGCGGCCCGGGCGGCGGGCCTGGAGCCCTCCTACGCCATCGGGGCCGACCTGGTGGCGGACGGCACCAACGCCCGCCGCGGCGCCGACCGGGTGTTCGTGGCCGAGGCGGACGAGTCGGACGGCTCGTTCCTGGCCTACCGCCCCGACGTCGCCGTCGTCACCAACGTCGAGGCCGACCACCTGGACCACTACGGCGACGTGGACGCGGTTCACGCCGCCTTCGCCCGCTTCGCCGACCGGGTCGCCCCGGACGGGCTGCTGGTCGTGGGCGCCGACGACCGGGGGTCGCGGGCGCTGGCCCGGGCCCTGTCGGGCGACGACACGGCCGCGGCCCGACGGGTCGTCACCGTCGGGGAGGCCGCCGACGCCGACGTGCGGGTGGTGGTGGACCCCAAGGCCGACCGGGGGCCCGACGAGCTCGCCGTGGCCCAGCTGGTCACCGCCGACGGCGACGCCCCCGGGCCCGGTCGCTGGGAGCTCCGGCTGCAGGTCCCGGGCCGGCACAACGTGGTCGACGCGGCGCTGGCCTTCACCGCAGCCGTGCTGGGCCTGGGGCTGGACCCCGCCCGGGTCGTCGAGGGCCTGGCCGGCTTCACCGGGGCGCGCCGGCGGTTCGAGCCCGTCGGCGAGGCCGGTGGCGTCCGGGTGGTCGACGACTACGCCCACCACCCCACCGAGGTGGCCGCCACCATCGCCGCGGCCCGGACGGTGGCCGGTCGCGGCAAGGTCCACGTGCTGTTCCAGCCCCACCTGTACTCCCGCACCCGGCTGTTCGCCGACGGCTTCGCCACGGCGCTGGGCGACGCCGCCTCGGTGGTCGTGCTCGACGTCTACGGCGCGCGCGAGGAGCCCGAGCCGGGGGTCGACGGCGCCCTGGTGGCCACGGGCGTGCCGGGGGCCCGGTTCCTGCCCGACCGGGACGAGGCCGTGGCGGCGCTGGCCGCCGTGGCCCGGCGCGGCGACCTGGTGCTCACCCTGGGCGCCGGGGACGTGACCGAGCTGGGGCCGCGGATCGTGACCGCCCTGGCCGAGCGGGCGGGGGAGGGCCGGGGCGGCTCGTGAGCGTGACCTGGCTCGACGACCGGGTGGCGGGGGTGCGCGCCGCGTCCCTGCGGGCCCGGCTGGTCGGGACCGGTGTGCTCCTGCTCGTGCTCGCCGTCGTGTCGGGCGCCGCCTGGTGGGCCTGGGACGCCGGGCACCTGGACACCCGCGTCGTCGAGGTCAGCGGCACCGACCGGGTACCCGTCGAGCAGGTGCAGGCCCTGGCCGAGCAGGCCGTCGGCACCCCGCTGGTGGCCGTGGACGTCGGTGCGATCGACGCCGCGGTCCAGGAGCTGCCGCTCGTGCTCGACGTCGAGGTCGAGCGCCGTTGGCCGCGGACCCTGGGGGTCGTGGTCACCGAGCGGGTGGCGGTGGCGGTCGTCCCGGCCGACGAGGGTGGCTACGAGGTCGTCGACGCCGACGGCGTCGTGCTGGCGACCGCGACCGAGCCGCCCCCGGACGTGCCCCTGCTCCGGGTCGACGTCGAGGCGGCCGGCACCGACACCCTGGCTGCGGCCCGGGACGTGCTGGCGGCGCTGCCGGCGGACCTGCAGCGCCGGACCACCGACATCTCCGCCGCCTCGCCCGCCGACGTCCGGCTGGTCGTCGACGGCGCGGACGTGCGGTGGGGGACCGCAGCGGACTCCGACCGCAAGGTCGAGGTCCTGCTGGGCCTGCTGGACTCGGTGCCCGCGTCGGTCTACGACGTGTCGGCGCCCGGCGCCCCCGCCGTCCGGCCCTGACGCTCCCCGGCCACGTCCGCACGGCGGGCACCGGTCATCCGGTGGGGGCGCGGACGGGACCCGCGCGCGACACACCCGTGTCGGTCGTTGTGGGTGCGCCCGGGTGTACCTACCGTCCTCATGAGGAGAAGCTGACATAACAATAACCCTCTACCAGAGGGTTAGGGCTGATCCAGCGAGGGCGTCCCGCACGGGGGCTCCCGGCACCGAGCGAGAGGTACGCCCATGGCCGCACCGCAGAATTACCTCGCCGTCATCAAGGTCGTCGGAGTCGGCGGCGGCGGCGTGAACGCGGTCAACCGCATGATCGAGGTCGGCCTGCGGGGCGTCGAGTTCATCGCGGTCAACACCGACGCCCAGGCGTTGCTGATGTCCGACGCCGACGTCAAGCTCGACGTCGGCCGCGACCTCACGCGCGGCCTCGGTGCCGGCGCGGACCCGGAGGTGGGCCGCAAGGCCGCCGAGGACCACGCCGAGGAGATCGAGGAGGTGCTGCGCGGCGCCGACATGGTCTTCGTGACCGCGGGCGAGGGCGGCGGCACCGGCACCGGCGGCGCACCGGTCATCGCGAAGATCGCCCGCTCGCTGGGCGCGCTCACCATCGGGGTCGTCACCCGGCCCTTCACCTTCGAGGGCCGGCGCCGCGCGCTGAGCGCCGACAACGGCATCGCGCAGCTGCAGGCCGAGGTCGACACCCTCATCACCATCCCCAACGACCGGCTGCTGCAGATCAGCGACCGCGGCATCAGCGTGCTGGACGCCTTCCGCTCCGCGGACCAGGTGCTGCTGTCCGGCGTGCAGGGCATCACCGACCTGATCACCACCCCCGGTCTGATCAACCTGGACTTCGCCGACGTCAAGAGCGTCATGCAGGGTGCCGGCACCGCGCTGATGGGGATCGGCTCGGCCCGCGGTGAGGACCGGGCCGTCTGCGCCGCCGAGATGGCGATCAGCTCCCCGCTGCTGGAGGCCAGCGTCGACGGTGCCCAGGGCGTCCTGCTGTCGGTCCAGGGCGGTTCGGACCTCGGGCTGTTCGAGATCAACGAGGCCGCGCGGCTGGTGCAGGAGGCCGCCCACCCCGAGGCGAACATCATCTTCGGCGCCGTCATCGACGACGCCCTGGGCGACGAGGTCCGGGTGACCGTCATCGCGGCCGGGTTCGACGACGAGGACACGTCCGAGGCGACGGGTGGTCGGCAGAGCGTCGCCGCCGCGGCCGGTCAGCCCGCCGCGTCCTCGGCCTCCGCCCAGGAGCAGCCCGCCTCGCGCCGGTCGACGGAGCAGCCGCCCCAGCAGCAGGCCCCTCACGCCCCCTCGTCCCACCAGGCGCCCCAGCAGCCCTCCTACCAGCAGCCCTCCCACCAGCAGCCCTCCTACCAGCAGGCCTCGTACCAGCAGCAGGCCCCGCAGCAGCCGTCGTACCAGCCGCCGGCCCAGCCGGCCCCGGCCGCGCAGCACGAGGGCCAGGCCCGTCCGGTCGCGGCCGAGCCGACCAACCCGCTGCAGGCGCCGTCGGGCGGGACGCGGGTCGTGGAGCTGCCGGGCGACACCCGGCGTCGGCCGGGCTTCCTGGACGACGACGACCTCGACGTGCCGGACTTCGTCAAGCCCGGCACGTGAGGCGGTGAGGCTGCCGGTCGCGGGGGGTGGTGGTGCGACGCCGCTGCGCCTGGACCGGACGGTGGGCCGGGTCCGCTTCGCCCTGACGGGCGGGTACGACCTGGCCGTCGGCGCGCAGGCGTCGGGGGGGCGTGAGGCGGTCGCCACGGCGCTGGGGGTGCCGGTGGCGGCTCTGCGCCTGCCCCGGCAGGTGCACGCCGACCGCGTGGTCGCCGCCGACGGGCCCTGGCCCGACGGCGGTCCCGAGGCCGACGGCGTCGTGATGAGCGCTCCCGGCCTGGTCGCCGGGGTGCTGGCCGCCGACTGCATGCCGCTGCTGCTGGGCGACCCCGACCGCGGACTGGCCGCGGCGGTGCACGTCGGACGGCGCGGCCTGCACCTGGGCATCGCCGGCGTGGCGGTGGCGGCCCTGGCCGCCGCCGGGGCCCGTCGGCTGCTGGCCCTGCCCGGGCCCACGGTCTGCGGCCGCTGCTACGAGGTGCCCGAGCCCATGCGTGACGAGGTCGCCGCCGCGGTGCCGGCCGCCGCCTCGGCCACGCCCCGCGGCACGGCGGCGCTCGACATCCCGGCCGGCGTCGGCGACCAGCTGATGCGCGCCGGTCGGGCGCACGGCGTCGACGTCGAGGTCGACACCTCCTGGGCGGCCTGCACGGTCGAGGACCCCGCGTGGTTCAGCCACCGGCGGGACGCGCCGACCGGACGGCACGCCGGCCTCGTGGCGGTGGCACCGTGAACCCGTCCGGCCTCGCCGGCCCGCCTGGCCCGACGGACCCGTCCGGCTCCTCTCGTGCCGACGGCCCGTCCCCGGCGCAGGATGCTGCGGGGTCGAGGGTCGCGGAGCTCGTCTCCTCCCTCGGTCGGGTGCGGGCGCGGGTCTCGGACGCCTGCGCCGCCGTCGGCCGCCAGCCCTCGCTGACCACGCTCGTGGTCGTCACCAAGACCTACCCGGCCTCGGACGTGGCCGCGCTGGCGTCGCTGGGCGTGCGCGACGTGGGGGAGGCCCGGGAGCAGGAGCTGCGCGACAAGCGCGAGCAGCTGCCCGACCTGGCCCTGCGCTGGCACCTGGTGGGCCGGCTGCAGCGCAACAAGGCGCGTTCGGTCGGGCGGCTGGCCGACGTCGTGCACTCCGTGGACGACGTCCGTCTGCTGCTGCGGCTGTCGGAGGGGGCGGCCGAGGTCGGTCGCGAGCTCGGCTGCTTCGTCCAGGTGAGCCTGGACGGCGACCCGAGCCGCGGCGGGGTGACCGAGGCGGACCTGCTGGCGCTGGCCGAGCAGGTGGCCGGTACGCCGTCGCTGCGGCTGCTGGGCGTCATGGCGGTCGCGCCGCGAGGGGCCGACCCGGACGAGGCCTTCGCCCGGCTCCGGGGCCTGTCCGCCCGGGTCGCGGCCGAGCACCCCACGGCGACGGCCGTCAGCGCCGGCATGAGCGGCGACCTCGAGGCCGCGCTCCGGCACGGCGCGACACACCTGCGTGTCGGGGCCGCGGTCCTCGGTTCGCGCCCCCCGACGGGCTAGCGTCGACGGCGGTAGAGGTGTACCGCCTCGCACCGCAGGCGGTCTGGCAAGGCCACGGCAGAAGGAGGGCGTCATGGGCGCACTACGCAAGACCCTCGTGTACCTCGGCCTGGCCGAGGAGGACCGCTACGACGAGTACGAGGTCGAGGAGCAGGAGCCCGAGACGGACCGCCGTCCCGTGCGTGCCCGCCAGGACGAGTCCCGAGGGGCCACCGTGACCCACCTTCCCAGTGCCGTCCGCGCCGCCGGTGACCTGCAGCGCATCACGGCCGTGCACCCCCGCACCTACAACGACGCCAAGATCATCGGCGAGCACTTCCGCGAGGGCGTGCCGGTCATCATGAACCTGTCGGAGATGACCGACGTCGAGGCCAAGCGGCTCGTCGACTTCGCCGCCGGCCTCGTGTTCGGGCTGCACGGCGCGGTCGAGCGGGTCACCAGCAAGGTGTTCCTGCTGTCGCCGTCCGCCGTCGAGGTGACCAACGAGAAGCACGAGGTCACCGCGGGTGCTGGTCTCTTCAACCAGTCCTGAGGTCAGCGGCGCTCCCGACGGCACCTAGGCTGTACCTGTGGGCGTCGTCTTCGGGATCCTTGCGTTCGTCGTCTTCCTCTACCTGATCCTCCTGTTCGCCCGCCTGGTCATCGGCTGGATCGGGGTGTTCGCGCGGGACTGGCGTCCGGCCGGCCCGCTCGTGGTCGTCCTGGAGGTCGTGTACTCCGCCACGGACCCGCCCCTGAACGCGTTGCGCCGGATCATCCCGCCGCTCACGCTCGGCTCGATCCGGCTCGATCTCGGCTTCATGATCCTGTTCTTCGTGACGGTGATCCTCTACAACGTGCTGATGAGCCTGGCCGCCTCCTTCTGAGCCTCCCCGCGAGCCGGGCGGGTCGTGAGGCGGACCCGCGGTGCGGGGGTAGCCTCTGCGTCACCCCGCGCAACGGTCGGGGTGCTCCAGCACGATCGTCCGCTAACGTGACGGGGGCCTTCCCCGGCCCCCACAGACAACTCGACGAGGTGACGACATGCCGTTGACCGCAGACGACGTGGTCCAGAAGCGGTTCAACCCCACGAAGTTCCGTGAGGGCTACGACCAGGACGAGGTCGACGACTTCCTGGACGAGGTGGTCGCGGAGCTGCGGCGCCTCAACGAGGAGAACGAGGACCTCCGGCGCCAGCTCGCTCAGGCCGAGGCCCGCGCCTCGGACTCCGGCCGCGGCGGTGCCGTCGAGGCCGCACCCGCGCCCACCCCGGCCCCGGCCGCCGTGGAGTCCGCCGGCACCGGTGCGGTGCCCACCGCGGGCTCGGGCGTCGACACGGGCAACGGCGACGTCGCCGGGATGCTGGCGCTGGCCCAGCGCCTGCACGACGAGCACGTGCGCAACGGCGAGCAGGAGCGCGACCGTCTCGTGGGCGAGGCCCAGGAGACGTCGACCCGGCTCATCCGCGAGGCCGAGGAGAAGCAGGCCCAGACGCTCGGCTCGCTCGAGCAGGAGCGGGCGCTGCTCGAGCGCAAGATCGACGAGCTGCGTGGCTTCGAGCGCGACTACCGCAGCCGCCTCAAGAGCTACCTGGAGAACCAGCTCCGGGATCTCGACAGCAAGGGCCAGGTCGTGCCGGGCCGGACGCCCGGTGCCACCGGTGGTCGTGGTCTGGGCGGCGACGAGGCCGCAGCGTCGGGCTTCCCCTTCGGCGGCCAGAACTGATCACCCCGTCCCGTACGCCCCCGAGGCCGCGCGCACGTCTGCTGGTCCTCGGGGTCGTGACGGCCGCTGTCATCGCCGTCCTCGACCAGCTCACCAAGCACCTCGCGGAGGCCCGGCTCGAGCCGGGGGTCCGGGTGGACGTGCTCGGTGAGCTGTTCGGCTTCCGGCTGTTCTACAACTCCGGGGCGGCCTTCAGCCTGGGCACGAGCATCACGCCGGTGCTGACGACCTTCGCCTGCCTGGCCGTCGTCGCCATGCTCGTCGCGCTGGCCCGGACGTGGAGCACGGCCTGGGCGGTGTCGGTGGCCGTCCTGCTCGGCGGGGCGTCGGGCAACCTCGTCGACCGGCTGACCCGGGACCCCGGCGTCGGCCGCGGCGAGGTGGTCGACTTCTTCGAGCTGCCCAGCTTCCCCATCTTTAACATCGCCGACATGGCCGTGGTGTCCGGGGCCGTACTCATCGTCCTGCTGTCGCTGCGCGACGTGCCGTTCGCGGCCGCTCCGGCCCCGGCAGCACCGGCCGCCGACGAGGCCCGGCCCGACGTCGACGCCCGCACCGACCACCCGAAGGACTCATGAGCCGCCGTTCCCTGCCGGTGCCCGACGGTCTGGACTCCGAGCGGGCCGACGCCGGCCTGGCCCGCCTGCTGGGCGTGTCCCGCACCCGCGCCGCCGAGCTGGCCGCGGGTGGTCACGTGCTGCTCGACGGCCGTGCGGTCGGCAAGTCGGACCGCCTGGTCGCGGGGTCGTGGCTGGAGGTCGAGATCCCGGAGGAGCCCGACCTGCCCGTCGACGGCGCTCCGGTGCCGGGCATGTCGATCGTGCTCGACGACGACGACGTGGTGGTCGTCGACAAGCCCGTCGGCGTGGCCGCGCACCCCAGCCCCGGCTGGACCGGTCCCACCGTCGTCGGGGGCCTCGCCGCGGCCGGCTACCGGATCAGCACCTCCGGGGCCGAGGAGCGGCAGGGCGTCGTGCACCGCCTCGACGTCGGGACCTCCGGGCTGATGGCCGTGGCCAAGTCCGAGCGGGCCTACACCTCGCTGAAGGACCAGTTCCGCGAGCGGACGGTCGACAAGACCTACCACGCGCTGGTGCAGGGTCACCCGGACCCGAGCTCCGGCACCGTGGACGCGCCGGTCGGCCGTCACCCCACCCACTCCTACCGCTGGGCCGTGGTCGAGGACGGCAAGCCCAGCGTCACCCACTACGACACCGTCGAGGCCTTCCCGGCGGCGACCCTGCTGGAGGTGCACCTGGAGACCGGGCGCACCCACCAGATCCGGGTCCACATGTCCGCGCTCCGGCACCCGTGCGTCGGCGACCTGACCTACGGCGCCGACCCCGTCATGTCGGCCCGCCTCGGCCTGACCCGCCAGTGGCTGCACGCCCACCGCCTCGCCTTCGAGCACCCCGGCACCGGTGAGCGCGTGCGGCTCGAGTCGTCCTACCCCGACGACCTCGTCCGCGCCCTGGACGTCCTCCGCGAGGACGACGCCCGCCCCTGACCCGCCGGCGCCCCGCCCCGGACGCCCCCGCCCCCGCCCCCGCCCCGCCCCCGCCCCGGCCCGCCCCCGCCCCGGCCCGCCCCGGACGCCGAAAAGGCCGGATCGGCCTGTTCCGGCTCGCTCGCGGGGCCGATCCGGCCTCCTCGGCGCCGCGTCATGCCCCACGTCCGGCCCCGGCCGGGCGGGCCGGTCGGGCGGGCCGGTGCCGCGCTCCCGTCGCCGAGAGGGCCGGATCGTCCCCTCGTGGCGACCCGAGCGGGTCGATCCAGCCCTCTCGGAGCACGCGGTGGCCATCTCAGCCCACTCCGGGAGGACCTGTGGACGGGGCTTCGGTGTCCACAGACACGTCGACGGGGCCCGGCCCGCGTGCCGGCGGCGGCACCGTGGCACCGTGGAGGGTGGCGAGTGGACGTGGGTCGATGTGGGAGACGCCCGCGCGAGGGGGATAAGCCGTCGTCGGCTCCTCGGGCCGGAGTTCGAGCGGGCCACCAGCGGGGCCTACGTCCCGGCCGGGGCGCCCCTCGCCGAACGCTGCCGGGCCGTGCTCTCACGGTGCGGCCCCGGGACCGTGGTCAGCCACTGGACGGCGGTCGCGGTGCTGAGGCTGCCCCTGCCGAGGAGACGACAGGTGCTGCCCGTGCACGTGACGACACCCGACCGTCCTCACCGGGCCACCCGCCGGTCGGATCTGGTGGGGCACACCGCGCAGGGCGCCGTGGCGTCCGTCCGCTACGACGGGGTGGCGGTCACCGCACCGGTGCGGACCTGGTGCGACCTGGCGCGGTCGGGGGCCACCCGCGACGAGCTGGTCGTGGTCGGTGACGCCCTGCTGCACCGGTGGCCCCGGCTCGCCGTCCCGCTCGCCCGGTCCGTCGCGGCCGGGATGGGTCGCCGGGGGGTGCGGGGCGCCCGGGCGGCGCTGCCCGTGCTGGACGGTCGCGCCGAGTCACCGCCGGAGAGCCTCCTCCGGCTGGCGGCGCTGGACGCCGGGCTGCCGGCCCCGACCCCGCAGCTCGTCGTGCGCGACGGTGCGGGCCGTTTCGTCGCCCGGGTCGACCTGGCCTGGGAGCCGCACCGCGTGCTCGTGGAGTACGACGGCCGCCACCACCTGGAGCCCGGTCAGCGCTGGCGCGACCTGCTGCGGCGCGAGCGTCTGGAGGCGCTGGGCTGGCGGGTCGTCGTCCTGACCGCCGAGGACTTCCGGTGGGGGCCCGCGGCCGCCGTCACCCGCATCCGCGCCGCGCTGCACCTCTCCTGCGCCGACCAGGCCGCCTGACCACCCGCCCCAGCCCAGCCCAGCCCAGCCCGGCCCGGCCCAGCCCAGCCCGGCCCAGCCCGGCCCGGCCCGGGTCAGCCACCGAGAGGGCCACTTCGACCCGTCGTCGGGCGCTCGGTGGGTCGATCCGGCCTTCTCGATCCACCCACGACGGCGAGGAGGGGGAGGAGGGGGCAGGAGACTGGCCGGGGGCCTGACGGGCCGACCGCGCGTCCGGGGTCGAAGCGTCCGGGGGGCGACCTAGACTCACCCACGATGTCCAGCGAGTCGTTCTCCCACCTCCACGTCCACACCGAGTACTCGATGCTGGACGGCGCGGCACGCATCGGCGAGCTCTTCGCGGAGACCGAGCGCCTCGGCATGACCTCGGTCGCGATGACCGACCACGGCAACGTCTTCGGGGCCTACGAGTTCTGGTCCAAGGCCACCAAGGCGGGCATCAAGCCGATCATCGGCACCGAGGCGTACATCACCCCCGGGACCAGCCGGTTCGACCGCACCCGGGTCAAGTGGGGCGACGGCAGCCGGGACGACGTGTCCGGCAGCGGCTCGTACACCCACATGACCCTGCTGGCCGAGAACACCCAGGGCATGCACAACTTGTTCCGGCTCTCCAGCCTGGCCAGCCTCGAGGGGTTCTACTTCAAGCCCCGCATGGACCGGGAGCTGCTCGAGCGCTACCACCACGGCCTGATCGCCACCACGGGCTGCCCGTCGGGCGAGGTGCAGACCCGGCTGCGGCTGGGCCAGTACGACGAGGCCGTCCGGGCCGCGGCCGAGCTCAAGGACCTGTTCGGCGCGGGCAACCTGTACTGCGAGCTGATGGACCACGGCCTGGACATCGAGCAGCGCGTCCGCGAGGACCTGCTGCGCATCGCCAAGGACCTCGACCTGCCGCTGGTGGCCACCAACGACCTTCACTACACCACCCAGGCCGACGCCGCCGCGCACGAGGTGCTGCTGTGCGTGCAGTCCGGCTCCCGCCTGGACGACCCCAAGCGGTTCAAGTTCGACGGCGACGGCTACTACCTCAAGTCCCCGGCCGAGATGCGCCACCTGTTCCGCGAGCTGCCCGAGGCCTGCGACAACACGCTGCTCATCGCCGAGCGCTGCGACGTGTCCTTCACCGAGGGCGAGGGCCGCTACATGCCCCGCTTCCCCTGCCCGGAGGGCGAGGACGAGACCAGCTGGTTCATCAAGGAGGTCGAGCGGGGCCTGCACGCGCGCTACCCCGACGGCGTCCCCGACGCCAGCCGCACACAGGCCGAGTTCGAGACCGACGTCATCGTCGGCAAGGGCTACCCCGGGTACTTCCTGGTGGTCGCGGACTTCATCAACTGGGCCAAGCGCAACGGCATCCGGGTCGGCCCGGGCCGTGGCTCCGGTGCTGGCTCGATGTGCGCCTACGCCATGGGGATCACCGACCTCGACCCGCTGCAGCACGGCCTGATCTTCGAGCGGTTCCTCAACCCCGAGCGCATGTCGATGCCCGACTTCGACATCGACTTCGACGAGCGCCGCCGCTCCGAGGTCATCCGCTACGTCACCGAGCAGTACGGCGACGACCGGGTGGCCATGATCGTCACCTACGGCACGATCAAGGCCAAGCAGGCCCTCAAGGACGCCAGCCGCGTGCTGGGCCACCCGTTCTCCATGGGGGAGCGGCTGACCAAGGCCATGCCGCCCGGGGTGATGGGCAAGGACATCCCGCTGTCCGGGATCTTCGACCCCGAGCACAAGCGCTACGCCGAGGCCGGCGAGTTCCGCACCCTGTACGCCACCGACCCCGAGGCCAAGGGCGTCATCGACCGGGCCAAGGGCCTGGAGAACCTCAAGCGGCAGTGGGGCGTCCACGCGGCCGGCGTGATCATGTCCAGCGAGCCGCTGCTGGACCTGATCCCGATCATGCGCCGCGAGCAGGACGGGCAGGTCATCACGCAGTTCGACTACCCGAGCTGCGAGAACCTCGGCCTGGTCAAGATGGACTTCCTGGGCCTGCGCAACCTGACGATCCTGGACGACGCGCTGATCAACGTCCGCGCCAACGCCGGCGTCGAGATCGACCTGGACGCCCTCAGCAAGGACCCGACCGACCCCGTCACGTACGAGCTGCTCGGCCGGGGCGACACCCTGGGCGTGTTCCAGTTCGACGGCGGTCCGATGCGGGCGCTGCTGCGTCAGATGAAGCCCGACAACTTCGAGGACATCTCCGCCGTCGGCGCCCTGTACCGGCCGGGCCCGATGGGCGCGGGCTCGCACACCAACTACGCGCTGCGCAAGAACGGTCTGCAGCCGGTCAGCTACCCCCACCCGGAGCTGGCCGAGGCGCTGGAGCCCATCCTCGGCACCACCTACGGCCTGATCGTGTACCAGGAGCAGGTCATGGCCATCGCCCAGCAGCTGGCCGGGTACAGCCTGGGCAAGGCCGACCTGCTGCGGCGCGCCATGGGCAAGAAGAAGCGCGAGGTCCTGGACGCGGAGTACGTCGGGTTCGCCGACGGCATGAAGTCCAACGGCTTCAGCCCCGAGTCGATCAAGACGCTGTGGGACATCCTGGTCCCGTTCTCCGACTACGCGTTCAACAAGGCGCACTCCGCCGCCTACGGCCTGGTCAGCTACTGGACCGCGTTCCTCAAGGCCAACTACCCGGCCGAGTACATGGCCGCGCTGCTCACCAGCGTGCGCGACGACAAGGACAAGTCGGCGATCTACCTGCAGGAGTGCCGCCGGATGGGGATCCAGGTCCTGCCGCCGGACGTGAACACCTCCGCCCGCGACTACACCCCGGTCGACCGGTCGATCCGCTTCGGCCTGGAGGCGGTCCGCAACGTCGGCGGCGCCGTGGTCGACCACATCGTGGCCGCGCGCGAGAAGGAGGGGGCGTTCGCCGACTTCCGTGACTTCCTCGACAAGGTCCCGGCCCAGGTCTGCAACAAGCGCACCGTGGAGTCCCTGATCGCCTCGGGGGCCTTCGACGCGGTGGGTCACACCCGGCGCTCGCTGACCGCGGTGTTCGAGGAGGCCGTGGACGAGGCCGTGGCGCTCAAGCGCAAGCTGGACTCCGGCCAGTACGACATGTTCGCGGCCTTCGACTCCGGCGCCGACGCCGACTCCTCCATCGCGACCGGCGTCAGCGTGGTCGTGCCGGACCTGCCGGAGTGGGACAAGAAGGAGCTGTTGTCGCGCGAGCGGTCGATGCTCGGCCTGTACGTCTCCGACCACCCCCTGAGCGGCATCGAGGGGATCCTGGCCCGGCTGGCCGACGTCTCCATCGCCCAGCTGGCCACCGACGAGACGATCAAGGACCGGGCCAAGGTCACCGTCGCCGGCCTGGTCACCGGGGTGCAGCGCAAGATCTCCAAGGCGGGCAAGACCTGGGCCATCGTCACCGTGGAGGACCTCGCGGGCTCCGTGGAGGTCCTCGTGTTCCCCAGCCAGTACGAGATCGCCGGCCCGGTCCTGGGTGAGGACGTCGTCGTCGTGGTCAAGGGCGACCTCAACCGCTCCGACGAGAGCGTCAGCATCCGGGCGACCGAGATCACCCTGCCCGACGTCGACACCCGCGCCGACGGTCCCGTGACCATCCAGATGGACCTGGCGCGCTGCACCCCCGTCGTGGTGGAGCGGCTCAAGGTCGTGCTGGACACCCACCCGGGCACCACGGAGGTCCGGCTGCGCCTGCAGCAGCCCGGCCGCGACACGCTGATGCGGCTGGACGAGGGGTTGCGGGTCACGGTCACGCCGGCCCTGTTCGGCGACCTCAAGGCCCTGCTCGGTCCCGCGTGCCTGGGGTGAGCCCGGACACCGTCCTGCCGCGCCGGCCTCGCCCGGACCGCCGGCGTCGCCGACGCACCCCGCGCGCCGTGGGGGTGCGCGCGGGCCTCGCCTGCCTCCTGGCCGGCCCGCTGGTCGGCCTGGGGTGGTGGCTCACGGCACCCGGCGGGCTCCGCTCACCCGGTGACACCTACCTCGACCTGCTGCAGGCGGGCGGGCAGGCGCACGCGTCCTTCGCGCTGTGGTGCCTGCTGTCGGGGGCGTCGGCGGGGGTCGGCTGGGTCCTGTCCCGTGACGACGAGCACGACGGTCGGGCCGTGGGCCGCCTGGTGGGCCTGCTGGTGGGAGGTCTTGTCGGGGCCGTGCTGGCCTGGGGGACCGGGGCCGTGCTGCGCCTGCTGGCGCCGGTCGAGGTCGGCGTCGTGCCGGCGGACGTCGTCGCCGACCTGGTCGCGCCGCAGCCGGTCGCGGGGGTGCTGGCGGCGGTCCTGCTGTGGCCGCTGGCCACCGGCGTCCTGGTGCTGGTGGACACCCTGCGCGACCTGGCCTGGCAGTCCCTGGTCAAGGACGGTCGGGACCGGACGGACTGACGGACCGGCGGGGAGGCCCCGACGCGGCCGCGGCCCTCGGTCAGTTCAGGCCGGGGGCGCGGCGGACGACGTCGGTTGCCGGCACCGCCCGCAGCAGCTGCAGCAGGACCTCCTCGCGGGCCAGCAGCCGTAGCGCCCGCCGCAGCCGTTGCGACGTGTCCGGCGACTCCAGCAGCTGCTGCCGGTCGACGAGGTCCAGCAGCATGTTCGCGGCCACCGTGTACGACAGCAGCAGCGGGTCGTCGGGCAGCACGCTGTCGGCCCCGCGCAGCCGGGTCCGGTAGCGCTCGAACGCGGCTCGCACCGACCCGGCGAGCAGCTGGGCGGTGTCACCGACCGGCTCGTCGAGGACCTCGACCCGACCGCGCAGGTACGGCACGGCGGCGCCGGGGTGACCGGAGTCGGGGTCCAGGCCCAGCAGCCGGAAGCGTCTCGTGCCCACGGTCTGCACGTCGTAGCGGCCGTCGGGCAGCGCCGTGACGTCGGTCAGCTCGGCCAGGGTGCCCACCTCGTGCAGCGCCCGCACCCCGTCGTCGCCGACCTCGTGGCCGGAACGGATCGCGATGACGCCGAAGTGTTGCCGGGTCTCGTCCGCGGCCAGCAGGTCCGCCACCAGGTCGCGGTAGCGCTGCTCGAAGACGTGCAGCGGCAGGACCAGACCGGGGACCAGCACCGTGCCCAGGGGGAAGAGGGGCACCGTCGTGCTCATCGACCCAGCGTAGGTCGCCCGCCCCCGACCCGCTCAGCGGGCGACGGGAGCCACGACCGCCGAGGTGACGCGGACCAGGTCCTGCGGGGCCAGCCCCACGTCGAAGCCCCGCCGGCCGCCGCTGACGAACACCACGGGGTGGGTCAGGGCGGAGACGTCGACCACGGTGGGCAGGACGGTCCGCTGCCCGACGGGCGAGATGCCGCCCACCACGTACCCGGTGGCCCGCTCGGCCGCGCGCGGCTCGGCCATCGCCGCCCGCTTGACCCCCAGCGCCGCCGCGACCGCCTTCAGGTCGAGGCTGTGCGTCACCGGCACCACGGCCACCCCCAGCCCCGGCCGCGGGGCACCGTCCAGGGTGACCAGGAGGGTCTTGAGCACGGTGGCCGGCTCCAGGCCGAGGGCGTCGGCCGCCTCGAGGCCGTACCCGCCCCGGCCCGCCGCCGCGCGCGGGTCGTGGGCGTAGCTGTGCCTGGTGTGGTGGATCCCGGCCTGCTCGAGGGCCACCGTGGCCGGGGTGCCGCCGGCTCCCGTCGCGCTGCTTCGCGTCACGCCCCAGACGGTACCCAGGCCCGGCGCCCGGCGACCGCTCGCCCACCGGGGTCGACCTACCATGGGCAGGTGCAGACCACCACGGCCCCGTCCGGGACGCCCGCGCTCGTCGACGCCCCCATCCGCACGCTCGACCTGCGGGGACGACGGCTCGAGCACCGCGAGCTGCGCGGCGTCGTGCCGCGCGCCGAGCTCGACGTCGAGGGCGCCCTCGCCGTCGTCCGCCCCATCTGCGACGACGTGCGCGCCCGGGGGGTGGCGGCGGTCGTCGACGCCACCGAGCGCTTCGACGGGGTCCGCCTCGATCGGCTCCGGGTGCCTGCGGCGGCGCTCGCGGAGGCGCTGGCCTCGCTGGACCCCGCGGTCCGGGCCGCGCTGGAGGAGTCGATCCGGCGCGCCCGCCTGGTGCACGCCGACCAGCGCCGGACCGACTCGACCGTGCAGGTCGTGCCGGGCGGGAGCGTCAGCGAGCGGTGGGTCCCCGTGGAGCGGGTCGGGCTCTACGTGCCCGGTGGCCTGGCCGTCTACCCGAGCAGCGTGGTGATGAACGTCGTCCCCGCCCAGGAGGCCGGGGTCGAGCAGATCGTCGTCACCAGCCCCGCCCAGAAGGACTTCGGCGGCCTGCCCCACCCGACCATCCTCGCCGCCTGCGCCCTGCTGGGCGTCGACGAGGTCTACGCCGTCGGCGGCGCCCAGGCCGTCGCGATGCTGGCCTACGGGGCCCGCGACGCCGACGGCGTGCTGGTCGTGCCGGGCGTGGACATCGTCACCGGTCCCGGCAACATCTACGTCGCGGCGGCCAAGCGCCTGCTCAAGGGCGTCATCGGCATCGACTCCGAGGCCGGGCCGACCGAGATCGGCATCCTGGCCGACGACAGCGCCGTGGCCGCCGAGGTCGCCGCCGACCTCATCAGCCAGGCCGAGCACGACCCCATGGCCGGCGCCGTCCTCGTCACGCCGTCCACCGCGCTGGCCGAGGCGGTCACGGCCGAGCTGGTCCGCCAGGTGGCGGGCACCAAGCACACCGAGCGGGTCGCCACGGCCCTGGCCGGTCCCCAGTCGGCGGTCGTGCTGGTCGACGACCTCGAGGCGGGCATGCAGGTCGTGGACGCCTACGCCGCCGAGCACCTGGAGATCCACACCGTCGACGCGCGCGAGCGGGCGGCGCGGGTCCGCAACGCCGGTGCGGTGTTCGTCGGCCGCTGGGCGCCGGTCAGCCTGGGGGACTACTGCGCCGGGTCCAACCACGTGCTGCCAACGGGCGGCTGCGCCTGCCACTCCTCGGGGCTGAGCGTGCAGACCTTCCTGCGCGGCATCCACGTCGTCGACTACGACGAGCAGGCGCTCGCCGACGTCGCCCACCACGTGGTGGCGCTCGCGAACGCCGAGGACCTGCCGGCCCACGGGGACGCCGTGACGGCCCGGTTCCCGGCGCCGCCCAAGTGACCGGCCGGCCCCCGGCGCCGGGGCAGGAGCGCGCCGACCGGCTGGACGGCAGCGGCCTGCCGCTGCGCCACGACCTGCGTGGCGCCACCGCCTACGGCGCCCCGCAGCTGGACGTGCCCGTCCGGCTCAACACCAACGAGAGCTCGCACCCGGTGCCGCCCGCGGTCGTCGAGGCGCTGGTGGCCGCGGTGGCCGCAGCGGCCCCCGGCCTCAACCGCTACCCCGACCGGGAGCTGACGGCGCTGCGCGAGGACCTCGCGGCCTACCTGGTCCGCACGGCCGGTGTCGACCTCGTCGCCGACCAGCTGTGGGCGGGCAACGGCAGCAACGAGGTCCTGCAGCACCTGCTGCAGGCCTTCGGCGGGCCGGGCCGGGTGGCGCTGGGGTTCACGCCCGCGTACTCCATGCACCCGATCATCAGCCAGGGCACCGGCACGAACTGGGTGGACGGGCACCGCCCCGGCAGCCCCGAGGACCCCTTCGACCTGACCGCGGAGACCGCGGCCGCCCAGGCCGCCGACGTCGACCCCGACGTGGTGTTCCTCTGCTCGCCCAACAACCCCACGGGCACCGCGCTCGGCCTGGACGTGGTGGAGGCCGTGCACGACGCGGCCCCCGCGGCCCTGGTCGTCGTCGACGAGGCCTACGCCGAGTTCGCCCGGCCCGGCACGGCCAGCGCCCTGACCCTGCTGCCCGGACGGCCCCGTCTGGTGGTCACCCGCACCATGAGCAAGGCCTTCGCCTTCGCCGGGGCGCGGGTGGGCTACCTCGCGGCGGACCCGGCGGTGACCGCGGCCCTGCGCCTGGTGCGGCTGCCCTACCACCTGTCGTCCCTGACCCAGGCGGCGGCGCGGGCCGCGCTCGCGCACACCGACGACCTGCTCGCCACGGTGGCGGACACCAAGGCCCAGCGGGACCGCATCGTGGAAGGCGTCCGCGAGCTCGGGCTGGCGCCGGTCCCCAGCGACGCCAACTTCGTCCTGGTCGGCGGGTTCGGTGACGAGAAGGCGGCCTGGCGGGGGCTGCTGGCGGCCGGGGTGCTGGTGCGCGACGTGGGTTTGCCGGGGCACCTGCGGCTGACGGCGGGCACCGAGGCCGAGACCTCGGCGCTGCTGGCCGCCCTGCGGGAGCTTCCCGCGACCGCGCCGGGCACCTGATCCCGCTCGGCCGGAGCCGCCCCGGCGCCCGGTAGCGTCGGGCCCGGACGGGCACCACCCGGCCCCCGACCACCCGCCCGACCCACCAGCCAGGACCCACCCGGACCCACCCCCAGGAGCCCCACGTGAGCACGCCGTCGCGGACCGCACGCATCGAACGAGCCACCAAGGAGAGCCGCGTCCTCGTCGAGCTCGACCTCGACGGCACGGGCCGGTCGGAGGTGTCGACCGGGGTCCGCTTCTTCGACCACATGCTCAAGACGTTCTCCCGGCACTCCCTGGTTGACCTGCGGGTCGAGGCCGACGGCGACACCGACGTCGACGCCCACCACACCGTGGAGGACGTCGCGATCGTCCTGGGCCAGGCCATCGACCAGGCCCTGGGCGACAAGGCCGGGATCCGTCGTTTCGGCGACGCGACGGTGCCGTTGGACGAGTGCCTGGCCATGGCGGCGGTCGACCTGGCCGGGCGGGCCTACTGCGTGCAGGAGGGCGAGCCCGCCGGGCAGGAGCACGTCCTCATCGGCGGGCACTACGTCGGCTCGCTCACCCGGCACGTGCTGGAGGCGCTGGCCCACAACGCCCGCATCGCCGTCCACGTCCGGGTGCTGTCCGGCCGCGACCCCCACCACGTCGTCGAGGCCCAGTTCAAGGCGCTCGCCCGGGCCTTCCGCGCCGCCGTCGAGCCCGACCCGCGCGTGGGCGGGGTCCCCAGCGAGAAGGGCGCCCTGTGACGGAGGCCGCCCGGCCCACCGTGGTCGTGATGGACCACGGCTCGGGCAACGTCCGCTCCGCCGTCCGTGCGCTCGAGCGGGCCGGTGCGGACGTCAGCCTGACCGCCGACCACGACGAGTCGATGGCCGCCGACGGGCTGGTCGTGCCCGGTGTCGGCGCCTTCGCCGCGGTCGTCGAGGGCGTCCGGGCCGTCGGCGGGGACCGCGTCGTCGGCCGACGCCTGGCGGGCGGTCGTCCCGTGCTCGGGATCTGCGTCGGCCTGCAGGTGATGTTCGAGGCGTCCACCGAGCCCGGGGCGGGTCACCGCGACGGCCTGGCGCAGTGGCCCGGCACGGTCCGCCGGCTGCCGGCCGACCGTGTGCCGCACATGGGGTGGAACACCGTGGACGTCGCCCCGGGCAGCCGGCTGTTCGAGGGCCTGGCCGACGAGCGGTTCTACTTCGTGCACTCCTACGCCGTGCTCGCCCCCGGCCAGCCGCCGGTGACGGGGGAGGAGCCCGACGCCGAGCACGTCGCCGACCTGGGCAACGACCGGATCCCGGCGCCGCTGGTCACCTACGCCGAGCACGGCGGGGTGCGGTTCGTGGCGGCGGTGGAGAACGGGGCCCTGACGGCCACCCAGTTCCACCCCGAGAAGTCCGGCGACGCCGGGGCGGCCCTGCTGGCCGGCTGGGTCGGCTCGCTGCGCGCCTGACCCGTCGGTCGGGCAGCGGACGAGCAGCGGGCGAGCAGCGGATGAGCAGGGCATGAGCCGGGAGCGCGCCCGGCGACGGGCGGCGCGCGAGGCCGAGGCCGCCGCGGCCCGCGACCGGTCGGAGCGCGACCGGCTGGCCACGGTGGAGCGTCGCGGGCGTCGGGAGGCCCGGGCCCGGTCGTTCCGGCGGGCGCTGGGCATCCGGCCCACCAAGGTCCGCTCGGCCACCCGACGGGCCGCCCGGCGGCGCTGGCTGCCGGTCCTGGCCGTCCTCGTGCTGGCGCACCTGCTGCTGTGGTTCCTGGTCCGTGACGCACGCGCCAGCCTGGTCGGGCTGGGGGTCACCCTGCTCGCGGCGCCGCTGCTGTGGGTGGTGGTGACCGACTCCGCGCGCGGGCGCCGGCTGGGCTACCGTCGGCGTCCGTGACCACGCCCGACGCCTCCGCGACCCCGTCCGTCCCCGCCGCCGAGAGGTCGGGCCAGGCGCCCGGACCGCAGGCCGGGCCCACCGGGACCGCCCGCCCCACCGGTCGGCTGGAGCTGCTGCCGGCGGTCGACGTCGCCGACGGCCAGGCCGTGCGCCTCGTCCAGGGCGAGGCCGGCTCCGAGACCTCCTACGGCGACCCGCTCGACGCGGCGCTGGCCTGGGTCCGTGACGGGGCCGAGTGGATCCACCTGGTCGACCTGGACGCGGCCTTCGGTCGCGGCAGCAACGCCGAGGCCCTGGCCGCCGTGGTGCGGGCCGTCGACGATGCGGGGGTCGCCGTCGAGCTGTCGGGCGGGATCCGTGACGACGAGTCCCTGGCCCGGGCGCTGGCCACCGGCTGCCGCCGCGTCAACCTGGGCACGGCGGCGCTGGAGGACCCGGACTGGACGCGCCGCGCCATCGCCGAGCACGGCGACCGGATCGCCGTCGGCCTGGACGTGCGGGGCACCACCCTGGCCGCCCGGGGCTGGACCTCGGAGGGGGGCGACCTGTGGGAGACCCTGGCCCGCCTGGACGCCGACGGCTGCGCCCGGTACGTGGTCACGGACGTGACCAAGGACGGCACGATGCGCGGCCCGAACGTCGACCTGCTCCGCCAGGTGTGCGCGGCGACGGACAAGCCGGTCGTGGCCTCCGGCGGCATCAGCAGCCTGGCCGACCTCGAGGCGCTGCGGGCGATCGTGGGCGAGGGGCTCGAGGGCGCCATCGTGGGCAAGGCCCTCTACGCGGGCGCCTTCACCCTGCCCGAGGCGCTTGCCGTCGCCGGCTGAGGGCCCGCATCCCGACGCAACGGCACTCTCCGTCGGTCGCGTACCGACGCAACGGCACTCTGCGTCGCTCTACCCGACGCAACGGCACCCTGCGTCGGACGCGTTCCGACGCAGGGTGCCGTTGTGTCGCTGGTCAGGGGTGGCCGTGGCCCACCCGGACGCTCAGGCCATGCCGGCCCGGTCGCGCACGTCGACCTCGTCCGCGTCCGCGTTCACGTTGTCCGACGGGCCCGTGACGCCGTCACCGGGCTCCGGGGCGCCGCCGTCGCCACCGGCCAGGGCGCCGCGGACGACGTTCTCGATCCGGGTGCCCATGCCCTCGTCGACGTTCTTCCAGTACTGGAACGCGCGCTCCAGCACCGGCTCGCTCACCGCGTTCAGCAGGTGGCCGGTGACGTTGGTCAGGAAGCGCTCCCGCGCCGCGTCGTCGAACACCTCCATGAGCAGGGTGCGGGCCTGGCCGAAGTCGTCGTCCTCTGCGTGCAGCGTCTCGGCCTCACGCGTCATCGACCCGGCCGCGTCCCAGCCGGCCATCGGCCCGGCCTTCGCCGGGTCCGCGGCCGCCCCGCCGCGGGAGTTGGGCGCGTAGACCGGCGCGTCGCCGTCGTGCTGGAAGCGCATCGCGCCGTCCTTGGAGTACGAGTTCACCGTCGCCGCGCGGGGGGCGTTCGGCGGCAGCTGGTTGTAGTTGGCGCCGATGCGGTAGCGGTGGGCGTCGGCGTAGGAGAACAGCCGGCCGACCAGCATCCGGTCCGGGCTGGGGCCGATGCCGGGCACGAAGTTGCTGGGCTCGAACGCCGCCTGCTCGATGTCGACGTGGTAGTTGGCCGGGTTGCGGTTGAGCTCCAGGGTCCCGACGTCGATGAGCGGGTAGTCCTTCTGCGACACGGTCTTGGTGACGTCGAAGGGGTTGAACCGGTAACCGGCCGCGTCCTCGAACGGGATGATCTGCACCTTGAGCGACCAGGTCGGGTAGTTGCCGTCCTCGATGGCCTGGAACAGGTCCCGGCGGTGGAAGTCGCCGTCCTGGCCCGCCATGGCGTCACCCTCGTCCTGGGTGAAGAACTCGTGGCCCTGGTTGGTCTTGAAGTGGTACTTCACCCACGACCGGACGCCCTCGGCGTTGATCCACATGAACGTGTGCGAGCCGTAGCCGTTCATCGTCCGCCACGACTTCGGCAGGCCGCGGTCGCCCATCAGCCAGGTCACCTGGTGCGCGGACTCCGGGGACAGCGACCAGAAGTCCCACTGCATGTCGTGGTCGCGCAGCCCGGTCTGCGGGTCGCGCTTCTGGGAGCGGATGAAGTCCTGGAACTTCATCGGGTCCCGCACGAAGAACACGGGCGTGTTGTTGCCGACCAGGTCGTAGTTGCCGTCCTCGGTGTAGAACTTCAGCGAGAAGCCGCGCGGGTCGCGCCAGGTGTCGGGGGAGCCCTGCTCGCCGGCGACGGAGCTGAAGCGAAGCAGCGTCTCGGTCTCGGCGCCGGGCTGGAAGACCTTCGCCATCGTGTACTGCGACACGTCGTTCGTCACGGTGAACCGCCCGAACGCGCCCCCGCCCTTGGCGTGCACGACCCGCTCCGGGACGCGCTCGCGGTTGAACTGGGCCATCTTCTCGATCAGGTAGTGGTCCTGCAGCAGCAGCGGGCCCGCGGGCCCCACCGTCATCGAGTGCTCGTCGCTGTGGACCGGTGCCCCGGCGGTGGTGGTCGTCGCCGGTGTCTGGTCGGTGCTCATGTGCGCTCCTCGCGATCGGTGGTGGTGTGCGCGTGCCTGGCTCGTAGGACTGGTACCCCGGACGGGGCGGTCGGACACCTGTCGAGCCGTCCCGCCAGGACAGCACGGCAACTGGAATGGTTCAAGATGACGCGACCGCAGGTGTCGGTGCCGTGCCCGACACTGGGCGCCGTGAGCAGCACCGAGATCGAGTCCCGAGGACCCGGCGCCTACCGCGAGGTCCTCGCCGTCCCGGGCATGAGGGCCCTGTACCTGGTCGGGGTGCTGGCCCGCGTCCCGCACGTCGGGGGCGGGCTTGCGCTCACCCTGTACGTCACCGAAGGCCTGGGGCGCGGCTACTTCGAGGCCGGCCTCGTGACCGCCGCCCTCACCATCGGCATCGCCTTCGGAAGCCCGTGGCGGGGCCGGCTGGTCGACCGGGTGGGGCTGCGCCGGGCGCTGGTCCCCAGCGTCGTGGCCATGCCGCTGCTGTGGACCGCGGCCGCGTTCAGCCCGTACTGGCTGCTGATCCCCGTGGCCCTGGTGGCCGGGGCCCTGGCCGTGCCGGTCTTCACCGTGCTGCGCCAGGCCATCGGCGTCATCGTCCCCCTGCGCTCGCGCCGAGCCGCCTTCGCCATGGACTCGGTGCTGGTCGAGGCCAGCTTCGTCGCCGGTCCGCCGCTGGTGGTGATCGGCGTCCTGCAGGTCGGGGCCCCGGCCGCGCTGATCGCGATCGGCGTGGGCGAGGCGCTGGCGGGGGTCCTGCTGGCCCTGCTCAACCCGCAGCTGCGGAGCCGGCCGGGGGATCCGGGGGCCGGCGGCGTCGGCGTGCAGCAGCGACCCGACGGCGAGGCCGACGTCGCGGCCGGGCTGACCGGCGGTGACGACCGGCGGCTGCGCCGGCTCCGGCTGCCGCTGCCGGCCTGGATGAGCCCGGGCCTGATGGCCATGTACGCCTGCTCGTTCGGGACGGCGTTCGTCCTGTCCGGCTCCGAGGTCGGCGTCATCGCGCTGCTGCGGGGCCTGGAGCGCGTCGACCTGGTGGGCTGGGTGTTCGCCGTGTGGGGCGTCGCCTCGGGCGCGGGTGGCCTGGTCTACGGCGCGATGCGACGGGGGGCCTCGAGCCCGCTGGTCCTGCTGGCCTGGCTGTCGCTGGCCACGCTGCCGCTGGCCCTGGCGGTGGACCCGCTGCTGCTGTTCCTGCTGGTGGTGCCGGCCGGGGTGCTGGTCGCCCCCACGCTGTCGGCCAGCGCGGACGGGGTGAGCCGTCGGGTGGGGGAGCGGAACCGGGGCGAGGCGATGGGCTGGCACGGCTCGGCGACCACGGCCGGGTTCAGCCTGGGGGCGCCGCTGGCCGGAGGGGCGGCGGACCTGCTCGGCCCGTGGAGCGCGTTCGTGCTGGTGGCGGTGGTCTCGGGGTCGCTGGCGCTGGTCGCGCTCGGGATGGTGCGGCGCCACCGGACGTCGGTGGCGCGGACGTCGGCGGAGCAGGCGGACGACGTCAGCGCACCGGGCCGGTGAGCTTCTCGCCCGGGCCCTGGCCCGGCGCGTCCGGCACCACCGACGCCTCCCGGAACGCCAGCTGCAGCGACCGCAGCCCGTCGCGCAGGGCCCGGGCGTGCTGCGACCCGATCTCGGGTGCGGCCGCGGTCACCAGCCCCGCCAGGGACGTGATGAGGCTGCGCGCCTCGGCCAGGTCCATCAGGTCCGCCGGCGTCAGCGGGGCGCCGTCCTCGCCGACCGCCCCGTCCAGGTCGGCCGGGGACACCAGGCCGCACTTGACCGCGGCGGCGCTCATCAGGTGCACGGCGGCCGTGGTGATGACCTCCACGGCAGGGACGTCGGCCAGGTCACGTGCCACGTCGGGCAGGGGGTCGGGGCTCACCCTGCTACCCTGGCAGCCGACCAGCCGTCACGGGTAACCGGGACGGCAGCAAGCGGAGGCCACTCCCACCCGGACACCCACGGTGTCCGCGGTTCAGGTCCACGGGCGGGACGACACCAGTCTGACCACCCGAGCACGTGTGCAACAGCTGTCGTCCCCGCGCGCCGGACCCGGCCAGTGCTTGCCCCGTGGCAGCCGCCGGGTCGACAGGCCGCCGGACAGACCACAGACCCTCACCGAGGAGCACGCACATCACCGAGCCACGTATCAACGACCGCATCCGTGTCCCCGAGGTCCGACTCGTCGGGCCGAACGGCGAGCAGGTCGGGATCGTCCGCATCGAACAGGCCATGAAGCTCGCGACTGAGTCCGAGCTCGACCTGGTCGAGGTGGCCCCCGAGGCCCGCCCGCCGGTCGTCAAGCTCATGGACTTCGGCAAGTTCAAGTACGAGTCGGCCATGAAGGAGCGTGCGGCCCGCAAGAACCAGGCCAACACGGTCCTCAAGGAGATCCGCTACCGGCTCAAGATCGACGACCACGACTACGCCACCAAGACGGGTCACGTGACCCGGTTCCTCAAGGCCGGCGACAAGGTCAAGGTCATGATCATGTTCCGCGGTCGCGAGCAGTCCCGGCCCGAGATGGGTCTGCGTCTGCTGCAGCGCGTCGCGGCGGACGTCGAGGACCTCGGTTCGGTGGAGTCCACCCCGCGGGTCGACGGTCGCAACATGGTCATGGTCATCGGTCCGCACAAGAAGAAGGCCGAGGTCAAGACCGAGGCCAAGGCGGCCAAGCAGGCCGAGAAGGACGCCGCCCGGGCCGAGGCCACCGCCCCTGCCCCCGCGGCCCCGGCGGCCGAGGTCGAGGCCTCCGCCACCACCGACGCCCCGCAGGCCTGAACCGAGTCCTGCGACACCGGGCCGCCGCCCCGCGGCCCACGACACAGACAGGAGCACCACGGTGCCGAAGATGAAGACGCACTCCGGTGCGAAGAAGCGCATCAAGGTGACTGGCTCGGGCAAGCTCATGCGTGAGCAGGCCAACAACCAGCACCTCTTCGAGCACAAGAGCTCGCGGCGCAAGCGCAAGCTGAACGTCGACCAGGTGCTGTCCAAGGCGGACACGCGCAACGCGAAGAAGCTGCTCGGTCTCTGAGCCCTCCCTCGCACGTCCGGGTCGGCAGCGACCTCCCCACGAACTAGCAGGAGCACCACATGGCACGCGTGAAGAGGGCAGTGAATGCCCACAAGAAGCGCCGCGAGGTCCTCGAGAAGGCCAGCGGCTACCGGGGTCAGCGTTCGCGCCTGTACCGCAAGGCCAAGGAGCAGCTGCTCCACTCCGGCGTCTACTCCTACCGCGACCGCAAGGCGCGCAAGGGTGACTTCCGGCGGCTGTGGATCCAGCGCATCAACGCTGCGGCCCGCGCCAACGGCATCACGTACAACCGCTTCATCCAGGGCCTGAACGCCGCCGGCATCGAGGTCGACCGTCGCATGCTCGCCGAGCTCGCCGTGAACGACGAGGCGGCCTTCGCGGTCCTCGTCGAGGCGGCCAAGACGGCCCTGCCGGCCAACGCCAAGCCGGCCGCCGACAAGGCCGCCTGAGCGGTCTGCCGGACCCAGGCACCACGCACGTGACCGAGCGCCCGGAGGCGCCGGAGCTCACCAACCCCCGTGCCGAACGGGTGAAGAAGGTGGCCCGGCTCTCCGGGCGCTCGGTGCGTCAGGCCACCGGCCGGTTCCTCGTGGAGGGCCACGGGCCGGTCACCGAGCTGCTGGCCGCCGTGGTGGACCCGGACGCCGCCGTCGGGGTGGTCGTCGACACCCTGTACGTGGGCCTGGACGCCGACCCCGGCTACGCGCGGGCAGCGACCGCCGCCGGGGTCGAGGTGCGCACCGCCAGCGCCGAGGTGCTGGCCGCCATGGCCGACGCGGTCACCCCGCAGCACGTCCTGGCCGTCGCGCACCGGGTGGACGTGGACCTGGCCCAGGTGCTGGCCGGGCGGCCCCGCACCCTGGTGGTGCTGGCCCGGGTCCGGGACCCCGGCAACGCCGGCACGGTCATCCGGGCCGCCGACGCCTCGGGCGCCGACGCCGTGGTGCTGACCACGGAGTCGGTGGACGTCCACGGGCCCAAGGTCGTGCGCTCGACCGCGGGCAGCCTCTTCCACGTGCCCGTCGTCACCGGGGTGCCGCTGGCGGACGTGGTGGCCGCCTGCCGGCAGGGCGGTCTGGCCACGCTCGCCACGGCGGCGGACGGCCGGCAGGACCTCGACGACCTGCAGGACGAGGCCGCCGACGGTCGCGGGCTGCTCGTGGGCCCGCACGCCTGGCTGCTCGGCAACGAGGCCTGGGGACTGCCCGCCGAGGATGCCGCGCTGGCCGACACCACGGTGTCGGTCCCCATCCACGGCCACGCCGAGAGCCTCAACCTGGCCATGGCGGCCACGGTCTGCCTGTACGCCTCCGCCCGCGCCCGCCGTTGACGGGCCGCCCGCTGACGGGCCGCACGCTGACGCGGCGCCCGGTGGCGCTCGCCCGCGATACCCGGGCGCGCGGGGCGGCGGCCCGCACCTAGACTCCGCAACCGTGTCCGGCCAGCCTCACCACGCCCCCGACGGAGCCCCCACCACGGCTCCGCCCGACGGTCAGCCCGTCGCCCCGCTCGAGCTGACCGAGGAGGCCGTCGGCGCCGCCGTCGCCGCCGCCCTGGCCGCTGCGGCCGGGGCCGGGGACCTCGACGGCCTCAAGCAGGTCCGGCTCGCGCACGCCGGCGACCGCTCCCCGCTGGCCCTGGCCAACCGGTCCATCGGGCAGCTGCCCGGCAGCGAGAAGGCCGCGGCCGGCAAGCTCGTCGGCCAGGCCCGGGGCCAGGTCACCACGGCCCTGGCCGCGCGGCAGGTGGAGCTCGAGGCCGAGCGCGACGCCCGCATCCTCACCGAGGAGGCCGTCGACGTCACCCTGCCGACCGAGCGTCGGGCCCCCGGGGCCGCCCACCCGCTGACCGCCCTGACCGACCGGGTCGTCGACGTCTTCACGGCCATGGGCTGGGAGGTGGCCGAGGGCCCCGAGGTCGAGGCCGAGTGGTTCAACTTCGACGCCCTCAACTTCGACGCCGACCACCCCGCCCGCCAGATGCAGGACACGTTCTACGTCGAGCCGCGCGAGGCCAACCTGGTGCTGCGCACCCACACCTCGCCCGTGCAGGCCCGCTCGCTGCTGGCCCGCGGGGTGCCGGTCTACGTCATCGCCCCCGGGCGCACCTTCCGCACCGACGAGCTGGACGCCACGCACACGCCGGTGTTCCACCAGGTCGAGGGCCTGGCCGTCGACCGGGGCCTGACGATGGCCGACCTCAAGGGCACCCTGACCCACTTCGCCCGCGCGATGTTCGGCGACGCCGTGACCACGCGCCTGCGGCCCGCCTACTTCCCCTTCACCGAGCCCAGTGCCGAGGTCGACCTGCGCTGCTTCGTCTGCGCGGCGCGCACCGGCACGGTCGACCCCGGCTGCCGCACCTGCGGCGGGACCGGGTGGATCGAGTGGGGCGGCTGCGGCATGGTCAACCAGAACGTCCTGGTGGCCTGCGGCGTCGACCCGGCCGTGTACTCCGGTTTCGCGTTCGGCATGGGCATCGAGCGGACCCTGATGTTCCGCAACGGGGTCGCCGACATGCGCGACATGGTCGAGGGCGACGTCCGCTTCGCCCGTCAGCTCGGAGGGATCGCCTGATGCGCGTACCGATGTCGTGGCTCGCCGAGCACGTGGACGTCCCGGCCGGGACCACGGCCGAGCAGGTGGCCGCGGACCTGGTCCGGGTCGGCCTGGAGGAGGAGGGCATCCACGGCGGCGACGTCACCGGCCCCGTCGTGGTCGGCCGCGTCCTCACGATGCAGCCCGAGCCGCAGAAGAACGGCAAGACCATCAACTGGTGCACCGTCGACGTCGGCCCCAACGGGCCCGAGGGGACCAGCGAGCCCCGCGGCATCGTCTGCGGGGCCCACAACTTCGCGCCCGGTGACCTGGTCGTCGTGTCGCTGCCCGGGGCCGTCCTGGCCGGTGGGTTCGCCATCGCCTCCCGCAAGACGTACGGCCACGTGTCCGACGGCATGATCTGCTCCGCCGCCGAGCTGGGCCTGGGCGAGGACCACGACGGGATCATCGTGCTGACCCGCCTCGGTCACGACGCCGCCGACCTGGCCCCGGGCCAGGACGCGCTCGGGCTGCTGGGCCTGGCCGAGCGCACGGTCGAGGTCAACGTCACCCCCGACCGCGGGTACTGCCTGAGCGTGCGCGGCGTGGCCCGCGAGTACTCCCACAGCACCGGGCGGCCCTTCGCGGACCCGGTCGCGGACCTGGCGCCGGCGCCGAGCTCGGGGGAGGGGTACCCCGTCCGCGTCGAGGACGACGCCCCCATCCGTGGCCGTGTCGGCGCCGACCGCTTCGTGGCCCGCACCGTGCGCGGCATCGACCCCACGGCCGCCAGCCCCGCCTGGCTGACCCGGCGCCTGACCCAGGCCGGGATGCGCCCCATCAGCCTGGCCGTGGACGTCACCAACTACGTCATGCTCGCCCTCGGCCAGCCGCTGCACGCCTACGACCTGGCCCTGCTGTCGGGTCCGGTCGTGGTCCGGCGCGCCGGGTCCGGCGAGACGCTGCGCACCCTCGACGACGTCGAGCGGACCCTGCACACCGAGGACCTGCTCATCACCGACAGCGGCACCGGCGAGCCGGCCTCGCGGATCCTCGGCCTGGCCGGCGTGATGGGCGGGGCCGACACCGAGGTCAGCGACGCCACCCGCGACGTGCTCGTCGAGGCGGCGCACTTCGACGCCGTTAGCGTGGGCCGCACCGCGCGCCGGCACCGGCTGCCGAGCGAGGCCAGCAAGCGGTTCGAGCGCGGCGTCGACCCCCGGCTCGCCCCCGCGGCGGCCGAGCTCGCGGTCCGGTTGCTGGTCGAGCACGGCGGCGGCACGGCCGAGCAGGCGTGGACCGACCTCGACCAGGTCGAGGCGCCGGCGGTCATCACCCTGGACCCGGCCTTCCCGGCCCGGCTGGTCGGAGTGGACTACACCGGTGAGCAGGTCGTGGACACGCTGGTGGCCATCGGCTGCGAGGTCACCGAGCAGCCGGGCGGCCCGCTGCTGGTCACCCCGCCGTCGTGGCGCCCCGACCTGACCGGCGCCCCCGACCTGACCGAGGAGGTGGCGCGGCTGCGCGGCTACGACGCCATCCCCGAGCGCGTCCCCACCCCGCCGCCCGGTGGCGGCCTCACCGAGGCGCAGCGGACGGTCCGGCGGGTCCGTGACCACCTGGTCTCCAACGGACTGGTCGAGGTGCTGTCGTACCCGTTCGTCGCGCCCACCGCCCACGACGTCCTCGAGCTGCCCGCCGACGACGCCCGGCGCCGGGCCCTGCGCCTGGCCAACCCGCTGAGCGACGAGCAGCCGGAGATGCGCACCAACCTGCTGACGCCGCTGCTGGACACGGCGGTCCGCAACCTGGGTCGGGGCGAGACCGACCTGGCCGTCTTCGAGGTCGGCCTGGTCGTCCGGCCGTCGCCGGAGGTCGCGCCCGCCGGGGTGCCCGGGACCGCCGGCCGGCCGAGCGACGACGAGCTGGCCGCCCTCGACGCGGCGCTGCCCGACCAGCCCCGGCGCCTGGCTGCCGTCCTGGCCGGGCAGGCGGAGCCGGCCGGGTGGCAGGGCCCCGGGCGACCGGTGGGCTGGGACGACGCCGTGCACGTCGCCCGGCAGGTCGCCTCGGCCGCCGGGACCGAGCTGACGGTGACCCCGGACGAGCACGCCCCCTGGCACCCGGGACGCTGCGCGGCGCTGCACGTCGCCGGGGCGGACGGGGACCCCGTGCTGGTGGGCCACGCCGGCGAGCTGCACCCGCGGGTGACCGCCCGCCTGGGGCTGCCGGCCCGCACCTGCGCCGTGGAGCTCGACCTGGACCAGGTGGTGACCGCCGGAGCCGGCGGCGTCGTCGAGGCGGAGCCGCTGTCCCGGCAGCCTGTGGCCAAGGAGGACCTGGCGCTGGTGGTCGACCGGTCCGTGCCGGCCGGGGCGGTGCAGGCGGCCCTGGTGCTCGGTGCGGGCGAGGTGCTGGAGTCGGTCCGGCTCTTCGACGTCTACACCGGGGCGCAGGTGGGCGAGGGTCGCAAGTCCCTGGCCTACGCCCTCCGGTTCCGGGCGCCGGACCGGACCCTGACCGCCGAGGAGGTGGCCGCGGCCCGCGCCGGGGCGCTGCGAGCGGCGGAGGCGGTCGGGGCCACGCTGCGCACCTGAGCCCGCCCGCCCCGCCGACGTCGGCCCCCCGGTCCCTGCTGGTCGGGGACCGGGGCGGAGTAGCGTCGGGCGCGCGGCGCACCGCGGTGCCCGTCGTGCACCCGGCAGCACGTGCCCGGGTGGGGTGGGAGGACCTATGACGCTCGGCTGGGACGACCTGCACCCGTTCTTCGGCCTGACCCTGCGCGCGCCGGGCGGGGTGGAGCTGCGCTACGTCGACGACGACCTGCTGCCGGCGCTGGCCTCCGTGGCGGCCGACGGCATCCACGACGCGTCCTGGCAGCCGCTGACGGAGTGGACCGACGTGAGCGACCTGGAGCGTGGCCGGGCCGTCGTCCAGCACGTCTGGCGCACGCGGGGCGCGCTGTCGGCCGAGGACTGGCTGCTGTCCTTCGCCGTGCTGCGTGACGGGGTGGTCGTCGGGCGGCAGGACCTGCAGTCGACGCGGTTCGCCCTCACCCGCGAGGTGGCCACGGGCTCCTGGCTGGGCCAGGTCCACCAGGGGCGGGGCACCGGCACCGCGATGCGGCTCGCGGTGCTGTCGCTGGCCTTCGACCACCTGGGGGCCGGGTCGGCCGTCACGGGCGCCTACAAGGACAACCTGGCCAGCGACCGGGTGTCGCAGAAGGCCGGCTACCTGCGCGACGGCGAGGCCGTCGAGGTCGTGCGGGGTGCCCGTCGTGAGGCCCGGCGCTACCGCATGAGCCTCGAGCGCTGGCGCGACCAGGGCCACCCGCAGGCGCAGGTCGAGGGCCTGACCCGTTCCGGCCGGGAGCTGCTGGGGGCCGACTGACGCCTGTGTATAGTCATGCACTGTGACGTATACAATGGCGCTGGCCGGGGCGAGCGGGTACGCGGGCGGCGAGATGCTCCGTCTGCTGCTGGGCCACCCCGAGCTCGAGGTGGGCGCGCTGACCGCCGCCGCCAGCGCGGGCAGCACGGTCGGTGAGCACCACCCCCACCTGCCGTCGCTGGCCGAACGGGTGCTGCAGCCGACGGACGCCGTGACGCTGGCCGGGCACGACGTGGTCGCCCTGGCCCTGCCCCACGGGCACAGCGCGGCCGTCGCCGCCCAGCTCGGTCCCGACGTCCTCGTCGTCGACCTGGCCGCCGACCACCGCCTCAGCGACGCCCGGGCCTGGCGGGAGTTCTACGGCGGCGAGCACGCCGGCGCGTGGCCGTACGCCCTGCCCGAGCTCGTGCTGGCCGACGGCAGCCGGCAGCGGCACCGGCTGCCGGGGCTCGACCCGCACGCCCCGGCCCGGCTCGCCGTGCCCGGCTGCTACCCGACGGCCGTGTCGCTCGCGCTCGCCCCCGGGTTCGCCGAGGGCCTGCTCGAGCCCGACGACGTCGTCGTGGTGGCCGCGTCGGGCACCACCGGTGCCGGTCGGGCCGCCAAGGCCCACCTGGCCGGCAGCGAGGTGATGGGTTCGATGAGCCCGTACGGCGTCGGCGGCGGGCACCGTCACACGCCCGAGGTCGAGCAGAACCTGACCCTGGCCGCGGGGGTCCCGGTGGGCGTCTCCTTCACCCCGACCCTCGCCCCCATGCCCCGGGGCATCCTCGCCACCTGCACCGCCCGCGTGGTCCCCGGCACCACCGCCGCGGCGCTGCGGGAAGCCTGGTCGGCGACCTACGCCGCCGAACCGTTCGTCCACCTGCTGCCCGAGGGTCGCTGGCCCCGGACCGCCGACACGCTGGGAGCCAACACCGTGCACCTGCAGGTCACCCTCGACCCCCGGGCCGGACGCGCCGTCGTGGTCGCCGCCGTCGACAACCTGACCAAGGGCACGGCCGGGGCCGCCGTGCAGGGTGTCAACCTCGCGCTGGGCCTGCCCGAGACCCTGGGCCTGAGCACCACCGGGCTCGCCCCGTGACCGGGCTGGGCGTCACCGCACCGGCCGGCTTCCGCGCCGGGGCCGCCACCGCCGGGCTCAAGCCGTCGGGGCGCCCGGACGTGGCGCTGCTGGTCAACGACGGCCCGCTGGACGCCGTCGCCGCGGTCTTCACCGCCAACCGCGCCCGGGCGCACCCGGTGCTGTGGAGCGAGCAGGTCGTGCGCAGCGGCAGCGCCCGCGCCGTGGCCGTCAACGCCGGCAACGCCAACTGCTACACGGGCCCCGACGGGTTTCTGGTGACCCACCGTACGGCCGAGCACGTGGCCGGACTGCTGGGCACCGCCGACCGCGAGGTCGGCGGCGGGGACGTCGTGGTGTGCTCCACCGGCATCATCGGCGTGCCGCTGGACACGGCCACCGTCCTGGCGGGCATGAGCGCCGCCGCCGCCGACCTGGGCGACGACGACGCCCACGCCCTGGCCGCCGCCACCGCGGTCATGACCACCGACACCCGGGCCAAGCAGGCCGTGCGCACCGCCGACGGGTGGACGGTGGGCGGGATGGCCAAGGGGGCGGGCATGCTCGCCCCCGGCCTGGCCACCATGCTCGTGCACCTGACCACGGACGCCGTGCTGGACGCCGCCGTGCTGGACGCCGCGCTGCGGGCCGCGACCCGGGTGACCTTCGACCGGCTGGATTCCGACGGCTGCATGTCGACCAACGACACCGTCACCCTGATGGCCTCCGGCGCCGGCGGCGTCACCCCCGACCAGGCCGCGTTCACGGCCGTGCTCACCGACCTCTGCCACGACCTGGCCATGCAGCTGCTGTCCGACGCCGAGGGTGCCGAGCACGACGTGGCCATCCGCGTCGTGCACGCCGCCACCGAGGACGACGGCGTCGAGGTGGGGCGGGCGATCGCCCGCAGCGCCCTGTTCAAGACCGCCATCTTCGGCCGCGACCCCAACTGGGGCCGCATCCTGGCCGCCGTGGGTACCACCGCGGCCGCGTTCGACCCGCTCGAGGTCGACGTGTCCGTCAACGGGGTGCAGGTCTGCCGGGCCGGCGGCCCAGGGGAGGACCGCGCCGGGGTCGACCTGTCCGGCCGCGAGGTGACGGTCCTCGTCGACCTGCACGCCGGCGACGCCGAGGCGACCGTGTGGACCAACGACCTGACCCACGCCTACGTCCACGAGAACTCGGCGTACACGACGTGAGCGGCACGCAGCCCGGCCGCCCGGCCCCGTCCCGGGGCACCACGGCCCGCCGCGCGGAGGAGCTCGAGTCCGCCGGGGCCAAGGCCGCCGTCCTGGTCGAGGCCCTGCCCTGGCTGGAGCAGCTGCAGGGCGCGCTCGTCGTGGTCAAGTACGGCGGCAACGCCATGGTCGACGACGAGCTGAAGGCCGCGTTCGCGGCCGACATCCTGTTCCTGCGCCTGGCCGGGCTGCGGCCGGTCGTGGTGCACGGCGGCGGACCCCAGATCAGCACGATGCTGGACCGGATGGGCATCGCCAGCGAGTTCCGCGGCGGGTACCGGGTCACCACGCCCGAGGCGATGGACGTCGTGCGGATGGTGCTCACGGGCTCGGTCGGGCGCGAGCTGGTCGGCCTGGTCAACGCCCACGGCCCGTACGCCGTCGGGATGTCGGGGGAGGACGCGGGGCTGCTCACCGCCCGCCGCCGGACCGCGACGGTGACCGACGACGACGGCAGCACGCACGAGGTGGACATCGGCCTGGTCGGGGACGTCGCCGACGTCGACGTCAGCTCGCTCATGGACCTGCTCGACGCCGGTCGCGTGCCGGTCGTGTCCAGCGTGGCCCCCGAGGTCGACGCCGCCGGGCAGCCCACCGGGCAGGTGCTCAACGTCAACGCCGACTCCGCCGCGGCCGCGCTCGCCGTCGCCCTGCGGGCCAGGAGGCTCGTGGTCCTGACCGACGTGGAGGGGCTGTACGCCGACTGGCCCGACCGGGCCAGCCTGCTGTCGCAGGTCAGCGCCGACGACCTGGAGCTGATGCTGCCGCGCCTGCAGAGCGGCATGGTGCCCAAGATGGCCGGCTGCCTGGAGGCCGTGCGCGGCGGGGTGCCCGCCGCGTACGTCATCGACGGGCGGCGGCCCCACAGCCTGCTCGTCGAGGTGTTCACCGACGCCGGGGCCGGCACGATGGTGACCGCCTGAGGGGTGGGTCCGTGCTCCCAGGCGGGCGTCGTACCCTGCCGCCCATGACGAGCCCCGCCCCCACCTGCCCCCCGGGCACCGACGTCCGGGCTCGCCGCGGCGGGCCCGACCTGGGCCCCGCCGACGGCTGGCAGGCGCGGTTCCTCGGCTGGCTCAACCGCCGCCGCCGGCTGTCCGTGCTGGTGCCCGTGGTCGTCGTCGTCCTCGGGGCGCCCCACTCCTGCCCGTTCTGCTGAGCCCGTCCGGGCCCGTCAGCCCCACGGCAGCGCGACGACCGCACCGACCGGCTCGCCGTGACCCAGTACGGCGTCGGTCACCCCGGGCGTGGTCACCGGGACGTCCAGGCCGGCCCGCCGCATGCCCTCGGCCAGCAGCACCCCGCGAGCCCGGTCCGACCCGTCGAGCACCTTGACGGCCACGCCCACACCCGTGCCGTCGGGTGCGGCCCACCCGGCGGCGATGACGCCGTCGGCGCCGTCCTTGACGGCGACGCCGGGCAGGGCCCCCATCAGGGCGGTGTTGCGGCGCCCGGTGCCCCCGACCAGCCAGGGGTGGGCCAGCACCGCGTCGCGCACCCGGGCCTCCGGCGTCCCGGCCGGGGCGCCCGCCAGCGCCGCGTAGGCGCGCGCCAGCCCGGCCACGGTGGTGCCGAACGCCGGGGCGCCGCAGCCGTCGACGGCCACGGCGGGGGACACCGCCCCGGCGAGGCGGGCCGTGGTCGCCGCGATCGCCCGCTGCACCGGGTGCTCGGCCCCGGTGTAGCCCGCGGGGTCCCAGCCCGCCGCGACCGAGGCGGCCAGCATCCCCGCGTGGTTGCCCGAGCAGTTTCTGGGTCAGCGCGCAGGCGGTGCCCCCGCGGGCCCGCCACGCGAAGGCCGCCTCGGCGTCCACGGGCAGGTCCGGCGTGCCCCGCAGGTCGGACTCGGACAACCCGGCGTGGCCCAGCAGCCGGCGGACGACGTCCAGGTGGCCGGGCTCACCGGAGTGGCTGGCGCAGACGATCGCCAGCAGCTCGTCGTCGACCTCCAGGCCCACCTCGAGGAACGCCACCGCGTGCAGCAGCTTGAGCGCCGAGCGGGGCAGCAGCACCCACGACTCGTCACCCAGGTGAGCCACCAGGTCCCCGGGCTCGTCGTCGGGGGCCCCGGCCCCCAGCCGGACGGCGGCCCCCACGCCGTGGTGCAGGCACTCGACGACCCCGCTGCGGACGGTCACCGCGGCGGGGCGTCCGGCGGCGACCACCCGCGTCACGTCGAGGGGATCGGGGGTCGTGGTCGTACCGGGGTCGTGGGTCACGCCGGGAACCTGCCATACCGGCCGCGCGCGCCGCCACTCGGTCATGCGTTGGCATGTATAGTCATGCAGATGACGGTGACCACGAGCCGGGGCGGCGCCCTCGATCGCCCCCGCAGCGAGGAGTGGCTCGACCGCCACGCCGCGTCGGTCATGGGGACCTACGGGCGACCGGCGCGCGTGCTGGTGCGGGGCGAGGGCGCCCACCTGTGGGACGCGGACGGCAACCAGCTGCTCGACCTGCTGGCCGGCATCGCGACCAACGCGCTCGGCCACGCCCACCCGG
Organism: Jannaschia sp. R86511; assembly: GCF_042466345.1. NCBI lineage: Bacteria > Pseudomonadati > Pseudomonadota > Alphaproteobacteria > Rhodobacterales > Roseobacteraceae > Jannaschia > Jannaschia sp. R86511. The sequence goes on along the minus strand of NZ_JAXHCD010000001.1, from coordinate 3,419,978 downwards.
CCCTGACCGGGGCGGTCTCCGCGCAGCTGGCGACCCTCGGTCACGTGTCCAACCTGGCGGCCACCCCGGTCCAGGTCGGTCTGGCCGAGACCCTGCTGCGCACCTGCGACGCCCCCGAGGGCAGCCGGGTCTTCTTCACCAACTCCGGGGCGGAGGCCAACGAGGCGGCGTTCAAGATGGCGCGGCGGACCGGTCGGCCCCGGGTGCTCGCCGCGGAGGGCGGGTTCCACGGCCGGACCATGGGGGCGCTCGCGCTGACCGCCAACCCCGCCTACCGGGAGCCGTTCGCACCCCTGCCCGGTGGGGTGGAGCACGTCCCGTTCGGCGACGTCGAGGCGATGGCCGCGGCCCTGGCGGACACCTCCGCCGGCGAGGTCGCCGCCGTGGTCCTGGAGCCGGTGCAGGGCGAGGGCGGGGTTCGCCCGGCGCCGGCCGGCTACCTGGCGGCCGTCCGTCGCCTCACCCGCGAGCACGGCGCGCTGCTGGTGCTGGACGAGGTCCAGTCCGGGGCTGGCCGCACGGGTACCTGGTTGGCCCACCAGCAGCCCCACCACCTGGGTGACGCCATCGCGGCCGACCCGGCCATGCGCCCCGACGTCGTCACCCTCGCCAAGGGCCTGGGTGGCGGCATCCCCGTCGGGGCGGCCGTGGCCTACGGCCCCGCCGTGGCCGGGCTGCTCGGTGTCGGCCAGCACGGCACGACCTTCGGCGGCAACCCCGTGGCGGCCGCGGCCGCGCTGGCGACCATCCACGTGATCGAGCGCGACGGCCTGCTGGACCGCGCCCGGCACGTGGGGGCCCTGCTGCGCGACGGCATGGTCGCCGTGGACCACCCCCTGGTCCTCGGCGTCCGCGGCGAGGGCCTGCTGCTGGCCCTGGTGCTGTCGGCCCCGGTCGCCCGGGACGTGACCGCCGAGCTGCTCGGGGCCGGGTTCGTGGTCAACGCCGTGGCCCCCGACGCCGTCCGGCTCGCCCCGCCCCTGGTCCTGACCGACGCCCAGGCCACCACCTTCCTCGACGCCCTGCCGGGCGTCCTCGACCGGGTCCTCCAGCGGAGCGGCCCCCCGACCGGAGGCACGGCATGACCGGCTCGCCCACGCCCAGGCACTTCCTGCGCGACGACGACCTCGCCCCCGACGAGCTGCTGGAGGTGCTCGACCTGGCCGACCGGCTCAAGGCCGAGCCGTTCTCGGCCCGCCCGCTCGAGGGACCCCGGGCCGTGGCCGTGCTGTTCGACAAGCCCAGCACCCGCACCCGGATCTCCTTCTCCGTCGGGGTGGCCCAGCTGGGCGGCTACCCCTTGGTGATCGACGCGGCCGGCTCCCAGCTGGGCCGCGGCGAGCCCATCGAGGACACCACCCGGGTGCTGCAGCGCCAGGTCGAGGCCGTGGTCTGGCGGACCGGGGCCCACGAGCGGATCCAGCGGATGGCCGACGTGGCCACGGTCCCGGTGGTCAACGCGCTCACCGACGACTTCCACCCGTGCCAGCTGCTGGCCGACCTGCAGACCGTTCGGGAGCGCACCGGCCGGCTGGCCGGGCTGACCATGACCTACCTGGGCGACGCGGCCAACAACATGGCCCACTCCTACGCCCTGGCCGGCGCGACGGCCGGCATGCACGTGCGCCTCGCCGGACCCTCGGGCTACCTGCCGCGTCCTGACGTGGTGGCCGACGCCGAGCGTCGGGCCGCGCTGACCGGCGGGTCGGTCATGGTGACCGAGGACCCGCGGGCCGCGATCGAGGGGGCGGACGTGATCGCCACGGACACCTGGGTCTCGATGGGCCAGGAGAACGAGGCCCTGGACCGCGAGGCCCCGTTCGTCCCCTACGCCGTCACCGAGGCCGCCCTCGCCGCGGCCGGCACCGACCCCGTGGTGCTGCACTGCCTGCCCGCCTACCGCGGCAAGGAGGTCGAGGCGTCGGTGCTCGACGCCCCGACGTCGGCGGTCTGGGACGAGGCCGAGAACCGGTTGCACGCGCAGAAGGCCCTGCTGGTCTGGCTGCTGGAGCGCTCGCAGGGCGCCACGTGACGGGCGACGCCGCCGCCGGCGAGCGCCCCGTGGTCCGCAGCAAGGCCGCCCGGCAGGCCGCCGTCGTGGACACCATCACCCGGCGGGCCGTGCGCTCGCAGACCCAGCTGGGCGAGGTCCTGGCCGCGGCGGGGTACGTCGTCACCCAGGCCACGCTGTCGCGCGACCTGGTCGAGGTCGGCGCCGTCAAGGTCCGCCACGGCGACGGGACGCTGGTCTACGCCGTGCCGGGCGAGGGCGGCGACGCCAGCCCGGTCGCCGACGTCGGTGAGGACGTGCTGGGCGCACGGCTGGCCCGCCGCTGCGCCGAGCTGCTCGTCAGCGCCGAGGCCTCTGCCAACCTGGTGGTGCTGCGCACCCCTCCGGGTGCGGCCCAGTTCCTGGCCTCGGCGGTCGACCACGCGGTGGTGTCCGGCGTCCTCGGCACCATCGCGGGCGACGACACCGTCCTGGTGATCACCCGTGACCCGGCGGGCGGTCCGGCGGTCGCGCAGCGGTTCCTCGAGCTCAGCGAGCCGCAGCACACCTGAGCGGGCGGCCCGACCGCCAGGACCCCGCCCCCGAACGCCCCAGACAGGAGCACGCGTGCCGACCAGCCCCGACGCCCCCGACCGCCAGCACCCCCAGCACGTCCCCGGCGCGACCGCCGGAGGGGCCCTGTGGGGCGGCCGCTTCGCCAGCGGGCCGTCCGACGCCCTGGCCGCGCTGAGCGTGTCGACCCACTTCGACTGGGTGCTGGCGCCCTACGACCTGCGGGCCTCGGCGGCGCACACCCGGGTGCTGCACCGCGCCGGGCTGCTGGACGACGAGCAGCGGGACGGGCTGCTGGCCGGGATCACCGGGCTGGCCGCCGACGTGGCCGACGGGACCTTCGCCCCCGCCCCGACCGACGAGGACGTCCACAGCGCGCTCGAACGCGGGCTGATCGAGCGGCTGGGCGCGGACCTGGGCGGGCGGCTGCGCGCGGGCCGCAGCCGCAACGACCAGGTCGCCACCCTGCTGCGGATGTGGCTGCGTGACGCCCTGCGGCAGGTCGCCTCCCAGGTCGGAGGGCTGGTCGAGGCGCTGCTGCTGCAGGCCGACGCCCACCCCGAGGCGCCCATGCCCGGGCGCACCCACCTGCAGCACGCCCAGCCCGTCCTGCTGGCCCACCACCTGCAGGCGCACGGCTGGGCCCTGCTGCGCGACATCGGTCGGATGCGCGACCTGGACGCCCGCGCCGACGCGAGCCCGTACGGCTCCGGGGCGCTGGCCGGGACCTCGCTCGGGCTGGACCCGGCGATGGTCGCCGCCGAGCTGGGGTTCTCGCGCCCGGTGGAGAACTCCATCGACGGCACCGCCTCGCGCGACCTGGCCGCCGAGGCGGCCTGGGTGCTGGCCATGACGTCGGTCGACGTCTCCCGGCTGGCCGAGGAGGTCGTGATCTGGACGACCCACGAGTTCGGCTTCGCCCGCCTGGACGACGCCTGGGCCACCGGCAGCTCGATCATGCCGCAGAAGAAGAACCCCGACATCGCCGAGCTGGCCCGGGGCAAGACCGGGCGCCTGATCGGCAACCTGACCGGGCTCCTGGCCACGCTCAAGGCCCTGCCGCTGGCCTACAACCGCGACCTGCAGGAGGACAAGGAGCCGGTCGTCGACTCCGTGGCCCAGCTGGGCCTGCTGCTGCCCGCCATGGCCGGCATGGTCGCCACGCTGCGCTTCGACACCGAGCGGCTGGCCTCCCTGGCCCCGGCCGGGTTCTCGCTGGCCACCGACGTGGCCGAGTGGCTGGTGCGCGAGGGCGTGCCGTTCCGGGTGGCGCACGAGGTCGCGGGGGCGTGCGTGCAGACCTGCGAGCAGCGGGGCATCGAGCTGCACGAGCTGTCCGACGACGACCTGTCCGCCATCAGCCCGCACCTGCGACCCGACGTGCGCTCCGTGCTGGACGTGGCGGGTGCGATCGCCTCCCGCGACGCCGTCGGCGGCACCGCCCCGGTCCGCGTGGGCGAGCAGCGGACCAGCCTGCGCGCGCAGCTGCAGGAGGCGCTGGCCTGGGCGCGGGGGCCGCAGCCCGGGTGAGCCGGCGGGGGAGCGACGACGTGGGGTCCTTCCTCGCCGGGACGGCGCTCACGGTCGCTCCGCAGCTGCTGGACGCCGTCGTGACCAGCCGCGTGGCCGGGGCGACGGTCTCGGTGCGCCTCAGCGAGACCGAGGCATACGAGGGGGCCGACGACCCCGGCTCCCACGCCTTCCGAGGACCGACGGCGCGCAACGCGGTCATGTTCGGCCCGCCGGGGCGGCTGTACGTCTACCGGCACCTGGGGCTGCACCACTGCGTCAACGTGGTGTGCGGGCCCGCCGGCAGCGCCGCCGCCGTGCTGCTGCGCGCCGGTGAGGTCGTCGAGGGCCACGACGTCGCCTGGCAGCGGCGTACGACCGGACGCGGCGTCTGCCGGCGGGACCGGGACCTGGCGCGCGGGCCGGCCCGCCTGGCCGTCGTGCTGGGCCTGACCCGCGAGCACGACGGGGTCGACCTGCTCGACCCGCACGGGCCGGTGCGGCTGCGGCCCGCCCCGGGAGGGCCGGCGGCGGGGGTGCGGCGAGGAGCCCGGGTGGGCGTGAGCGGGGCCGGTGGCGAGGCGGGCACGTACCCGTGGCGGTTCTGGCTCGACGAGGACCCGACCGTCTCGGCCTACCGTCGGGCCTGAGCGACGGGACGGTCCCAGCACCGGCCGACGCGTCCGCGTACCGTGCTGCCGACGGACCCGGGCCCGAGGGCCACCAGCAGCACGACCTCCGAGGAGGAGCCACGTGAGCACGTCCACCGGCGCGGTCTGGCAGGACCTCGAGCGAAGGGGCTTGGTCGCGCTCAGCACGCCCGCCGACGCCCTGCAGAGCGAGCTGTCGCGAGGGCCCGTGTCGCTGTACTGCGGCTTCGACCCGACGGCGGCCAGCCTGCACGTCGGCCACCTGACCCAGGTGCTGACGCTGCGCCGGTTCCAGCAGCACGGGCACCGGCCCTACGCCCTGGTGGGGGGAGCGACCGGTCTGATCGGCGACCCTCGGCCCACCTCGGAGCGGACCCTGCACCCGCAGGAGCAGGTGAGGGAGTGGGTGGGGCGCATCCGCGACCAGCTGACCCCGTTCCTGGACTTCGAGGGGCCGAACGCGGCGCAGATGGTCAACAACCTCGACTGGCTCGGGGGGATGAGCGCGCTGGAGCTGCTCCGGGACGTGGGCAAGCACTTCCGGGTCAGCAAGATGCTGGCCAAGGAGTCCGTCAGCGCGCGCTTGAACAGCGAGCACGGCATCAGCTACACCGAGTTCAGCTACCAGCTGCTGCAGGCCGCGGACTTCCTCGAGCTGTACCGCCGGCACGGGGTGCGGCTGCAGACCGGTGGCTCCGACCAGTGGGGCAACCTGACCGCCGGTGTGGACCTGCTGCACCGCGTGGAACGGCAGGCCGTGCACGCGATGGGCACCCCCTTGGTCACCAAGGCCGACGGCACCAAGTTCGGCAAGTCCGAGGGGGGCGCCGTCTGGCTGGACCCGGACATGACGAGCCCGTACGCGTTCCACCAGTTTCTGGCTCAACAGCGCCGACGAGGACGTGATGCGGTACCTGGGGTACTTCACGTTCCTCGACGACGACGAGACGTCCCGGCTGGCGGTCGAGGTGGCGGAACGGCCGCACACCCGGGCCGCGCAGCGACGGCTGGCGGCGGAGGTGACGGCGCTGGTCCACGGCGAGGACGCCGTCGTGGCCGTGGAGGCGGCGGCGCGGGCCCTGTTCGGGGGCGAGGACCCGCGCGGCGTGGACGAGCGCACCCTGGTGGACGCGGCCGGCGAGCTGCCCTCCGCCACGCTGCCCGTCGGGTCCGGTCTGGTCGACGCCCTGACCGCCACCGGGCTGTCGCCCAGCCGGTCCGCGGCCCGGCGGTCCATCGGCGAGGGAGCGGTGCACGTGAACAACGTCAAGGCGACGGCGGAGGACGCCGTGCTGGGCGCCGAGGACTTCGTCCACGGCCGGGTGGCCGTGCTGCGCCGCGGCCGCAAGACGCTGGCCGCGGTGCTGCCGGCGCGGTGACGTCGCCGGATCGGGTGATCATGGCTCTGACCAGCCGATTTGACCCGCAGGACGCACGCCCGTAACTTTCTCTTCGCCGCCCCACAGGGAGCGCCGAACACCGAGAGGTGGTCGGCCCCGACACAGGCCAGGTCACCGAGAGGTGCAGGGCCGGGCGGCCACAAGCCCCAGACGGACCTTCGCGGGTCCCGGCGGCGTGCATCTGCTCCTTGAGAACTCAACAGCGTGCCAAAAATTGATGCCAGATATGTTCGGCCTGGCGTTCCCTTTCGGGGGTTCGTTGGTGTCGATTCGTTATGGTGGCGGCCTCCTGTAGTGGGGGGTCGTTTATGCCGAGATCAATCACGCAGATGTCCCGTCCGCTTCGGTGGTCGGGGGTTATGCATCTATGGAGAGTTTGATCCTGGCTCAGGACGAACGCTGGCGGCGTGCTTAACACATGCAAGTCGAACGGTGAAGCCCTTCGGGGTGGATCAGTGGCGAACGGGTGAGTAACACGTGAGCAACCTACCCTTGACTCTGGGATAACTCCGGGAAACCGGTGCTAATACCGGATACGACCTTCGGCCTCATGGTCTGTTGGTGGAAAGAATTTTGGTCAGGGATGGGCTCGCGGCCTATCAGCTTGTTGGTGAGGTAATGGCTCACCAAGGCGACGACGGGTAGCCGGCCTGAGAGGGCGACCGGCCACACTGGGACTGAGACACGGCCCAGACTCCTACGGGAGGCAGCAGTGGGGAATATTGCACAATGGGCGAAAGCCTGATGCAGCGACGCCGCGTGAGGGATGACGGCCTTCGGGTTGTAAACCTCTTTCAGCTCCGAAGAAGCGAAAGTGACGGTAGGAGCAGAAGAAGCACCGGCTAACTACGTGCCAGCAGCCGCGGTAATACGTAGGGTGCAAGCGTTGTCCGGAATTATTGGGCGTAAAGAGCTCGTAGGTGGTTCGTCGCGTCTGCTGTGAAAGTCCGAGGCTTAACCTCGGATCTGCAGTGGGTACGGGCGGACTAGAGTGCGGTAGAGGAGATCGGAATTCCTGGTGTAGCGGTGGAATGCGCAGATATCAGGAGGAACACCGGTGGCGAAGGCGGATCTCTGGGCCGTAACTGACGCTGAGGAGCGAAAGCATGGGGAGCGAACAGGCTTAGATACCCTGGTAGTCCATGCCGTAAACGTTGGGCGCTAGGTGTGGGGTCCTATCCACGGATTCCGTGCCGCAGCTAACGCATTAAGCGCCCCGCCTGGGGAGTACGGCCGCAAGGCTAAAACTCAAAGGAATTGACGGGGGCCCGCACAAGCGGCGGAGCATGCGGATTAATTCGATGCAACGCGAAGAACCTTACCAAGGCTTGACATACGCCGGAAACACTCAGAGATGGGTGCCCCGCAAGGTCGGTGTACAGGTGGTGCATGGTTGTCGTCAGCTCGTGTCGTGAGATGTTGGGTTAAGTCCCGCAACGAGCGCAACCCTCGTTCTATGTTGCCAGCGGGTTATGCCGGGGACTCATAGGAGACTGCCGGGGTCAACTCGGAGGAAGGTGGGGATGACGTCAAATCATCATGCCCCTTATGTCTTGGGCTTCACGCATGCTACAATGGCCGGTACAAAGGGCTGCGAAACCGTAAGGTGGAGCGAATCCCAAAAAGCCGGTCTCAGTTCGGATTGGGGTCTGCAACTCGACCCCATGAAGTCGGAGTCGCTAGTAATCGCAGATCAGCAACGCTGCGGTGAATACGTTCCCGGGCCTTGTACACACCGCCCGTCACGTCACGAAAGTCGGTAACACCCGAAGCCGGTGGCCCAACCCCTTGTGGGAGGGAGCCGTCGAAGGTGGGACTGGCGATTGGGACGAAGTCGTAACAAGGTAGCCGTACCGGAAGGTGCGGCTGGATCACCTCCTTTCTAAGGAGCATCTTGGCAGCCGTCACTTCGGTGGGGGTTGTCCAGTGCCCGCTCGGGGCGTTCGTCTCCGAGGGGTGGCTCATGGGTGGATACATCAATTAGTTGGCGATCGGGTTCTCGTGTGTCCAGTACTTCCCTGCAGCTTGCTGTGGGGGATGGAACGACATCGACGGGGTCTGGTCGCTTGGCGCGCTGTTGGGTCCTGAGGGAGTGGCTGCGGTCACGAACTCCGGGGACCCTGTGGTCGGTCGAACCGCCACCTACGTGAACACCTGCTCGAGTGCCTGGAAGCTCAGGTCGGGCTGGTGGTGGGTTGGTAGGCGCCGAGGTGCTGCAGGGGACCTCCCGTTTCTTGAGAACTGCATAGTGGACGCGAGCATCTTTATCTTTGTGGCCAAGTTGATAAGGGCACACGGTGGATGCCTTGGCATCAGGAGCCGATGAAGGACGTAGGAACCTGCGATAAGCCTCGGGTAGGTGGTAACCGACCTGTGATCCGAGGATTTCCGAATGGGGCAACCCGGCTGGAGTCATGTCCAGTCACCCACGCCTGAACACATAGGGCGTGCGGAGGGCACGAGGGGAAGTGAAACATCTCAGTACCCTCAGGAAGAGAAAGCAACAGCGATTCCGTGAGTAGTGGCGAGCGAAAGCGGATCAGGCTAAACCGTTCACGTGTGATAGCCGGCAGGCGTTGCGTGGGCGGGGTCGTGGGACCTCCTGGCTGGGACTGCCGTTCCAGCAGGGTGACGTTCGTGTCATAGCCGAAGGACTTGGGAAGGTCCGGCACAGAGGGTGAGACCCCCGTAGGCGAAATGGCATGGCGGCCCTGGAGGGATCCCAAGTAACACGGGGCCCGAGAAATCCCGTGTGAATCTGCGAGGACCATCTCGTAAGCCTAAATACTCCCTGATGACCGATAGCGGACAAGTACCGTGAGGGAAAGGTGAAAAGTACCCCGGGAGGGGAGTGAAATAGTACCTGAAACCGTGTGCCTACAAGCCGTTGGAGCCTTACGGGGTGACAGCGTGCCTTTTGAAGAATGAGCCTGCGAGTTAGTGTTACGTGGCGAGGTTAACCCGTGTGGGGAAGCCGTAGCGAAAGCGAGTCCGAATAGGGCGGTTGAGTCGCGTGATCTAGACCCGAAGCGAAGTGATCTACCCATGGCCAGGTTGAAGCGCGGGTAAGACCGCGTGGAGGACCGAACCCACCAGGGTTGAAAACCTGGGGGATGAGCTGTGGGTAGGGGTGAAAGGCCAATCAAACTTCGTGATAGCTGGTTCTCCCCGAAATGCATTTAGGTGCAGCGTCTCGTGTTTCTTACCGGAGGTAGAGCTACTGGATGGCTAATGGGCCTCACCAGGTTACTGACGTCAGCCAAACTCCGAATGCCGGTAAGTGAGAGCGAGGCAGTGAGACTGCGGGGGATAAGCTCCGTAGTCGAAAGGGAAACAGCCCAGACCACCGGCTAAGGCCCCTAAGCGTGTGCTAAGTGGAAAAGGATGTGGAGTTGCCCAGACAACCAGGAGGTTGGCTTAGAAGCAGCCACCCTTGAAAGAGTGCGTAATAGCTCACTGGTCAAGTGATTCCGCGCCGACAATGTAGCGGGGCTCAAGCACACCGCCGAAGCCGTGGCATTCACACTTCAGCCCGATCCGGACTTGATCCGGGTCCAGGCGTGTGGATGGGTAGGGGAGCGTCGTGTGGCGAGTGAAGCGGCGGGGTAACCCAGTCGTGGACGCCACACGAGTGAGAATGCAGGCATGAGTAGCGAAAGACGGGTGAGAAACCCGTCCGCCGAATGACCAAGGGTTCCAGGGCCAGGTTAATCCGCCCTGGGTAAGTCGGGACCTAAGGCGAGGCCGACAGGCGTAGTCGATGGACAACGGGTTGATATTCCCGTACCGGCGAAGAACCGCCCATATCGAGGCAGACGATGCTGAGCACCATGAAGCTTGTCCCAGCTTGCTGGGGTGGGTGGATCGTGCGACCCAGATCTGTAGTAGGTAAGCGTATTAACAGGAGTGACGCAGGAAGGTAGCCTCCGCGGGGCGATGGTTGTCCCCGTCCAAGTGTCCGAGGGTTGAGCATTGGCAAATCCGTGCTCTACGTACCTGAGGCGCGATAGTGACCGCGTATGCGGGAAGATGGGTGATCCTATGCTGCCTAGAAAAGCTTCGACGCGAGGTTCTAGCCGCCCGTACCCCAAACCGACTCAGGTGGTCAGGTAGAGAATACCAAGGCGATCGAGTGAACTGTGGTTAAGGAACTCGGCAAAATGCCCCCGTAACTTCGGGAGAAGGGGGGCCGGAGGCGTGAGAGCGCTGATGGCCGCAGAGACCAGGGAGAAGCGACTGTTTACTAAAAACACAGGTCCGTGCTAAGTCGCAAGACGATGTATACGGACTGACGCCTGCCCGGTGCTGGAACGTTAAGGGGACGGGTTAACTCATTCGTGGGTGAAGCTCAGAACTTAAGCGCCAGTAAACGGCGGTGGTAACTATAACCATCCTAAGGTAGCGAAATTCCTTGTCGGGTAAGTTCCGACCTGCACGAATGGCGTAACGACTTCTCCACTGTCTCAACCACAGACTCGGCGAAATTGCACTACGAGTAAAGATGCTCGTTACGCGCAGCAGGACGGAAAGACCCCGGGACCTTTACTATAGCTTGGTATTGGTGTTCGGAACGGCTTGTGTAGGATAGGTGGGAGACTGTGAAGCGGGCACGCTAGTGTCGGTGGAGTCAACGTTGAAATACCACTCTGGTCGTTCTGGACATCTAACTTCGGTCCGTAATCCGGATCAGGGACAGTGCCTGGTGGGTAGTTTAACTGGGGCGGTTGCCTCCTAAAATGTAACGGAGGCGCTCAAAGGTTCCCTCAGCCTGGTTGGCAATCAGGTGTTGAGTGTAAGTGCACAAGGGAGCTTGACTGCGAGACTGACAAGTCGAGCAGGGACGAAAGTCGGAACTAGTGACCCGGCCGTGGTGAATGGAAACGCGGTCGCTCATCGGATAAAAGGTACCCCGGGGATAACAGGCTGATCTTGCCCAAGAGTCCATATCGACGGCATGGTTTGGCACCTCGATGTCGGCTCGTCGCATCCTGGGGCTGGAGTCGGTCCCAAGGGTTGGGCTGTTCGCCCATTAAAGCGGCACGCGAGCTGGGTTTAGAACGTCGTGAGACAGTTCGGTCCCTATCCGCTGTGCGCGTTGGAGATTTGAGAAGGGCTGTCCCTAGTACGAGAGGACCGGGACGGACTAACCTCTGGTGTGTCAGTTGTTCCGCCAGGAGCACCGCTGATTAGCTACGTTGGGAAGGGATAACCGCTGAAAGCATCTAAGCGGGAAGCCTGCTTCAAGATGAGATCTCCATGGGTTTAGGCCCGAGAGGCTCCCAGCTAGACTACTGGGTTGATAGGCCGGAGGTGGAAGCGTGGTAACACGTGCAGCTGACCGGTACTAATAAGCCGATGACTTGATTACAACGATTTGTTTCGCGTCCACTATGCGGTTCCCGGGATACGGGGGCCCGACAGACCATCGTGAGCACGAGTGTGTGCTTGCGGGTGGTGTGTCGGTTCCTGACATCTCGATAGAGTTTCGGCGGTCATGGCGAAGGGGAAACGCCCGGTCCCATTCCGAACCCGGAAGCTAAGCCCTTCTGCGCCGATGGTACTGCACGGGACACTGTGTGGGAGAGTAGGTCACCGCCGGACATTCTTTACGATAGGCCGCCCCGATTGGGGCGGCCTATCGTGCGTTCACGAGGAGACATGATGGTCAGCAATTCACGACCCAGCGGATCCGGCAGCGGCCGGCCCCCGTCCCGTGGTGGACGGCCGGGCGGCCCCGCTCGAGGCGGCGGCAGCGGTCCCCGTCGGGACGGTCCGCCGCGTGGTGAGGGCGGTCCCCGTCGGGACGGTCCGCCGCGTGGTGAGGGCGGCCCTCGTCGGGACGGTCCGCCGCGTGGTGGCTCTGCCGGAGCCGGTCGGCCCGATCGCGGCACCGGCCGTCCGGAGCGTTCGGGCGGCCGTGGCGGTGCCCCGAACCGACCCAGCCAGTCGCGGGAGGCGTTCGAGCCGGGTCCTCACGGGGCACGCGACGAGCGGGCCGTGGTGCCGCTCGGGCCCCCCATCCCGGATTGGGCGACCGAAGGTGCCCTCGACCGGCACGTGCTGCGCGAGTTCGAGGCCCTGGGCGAGCGTCGCTCGACCGAGGTGGCGCGTCGGCTGGTGGCCGCCTACGTGGCGGCCGACGAGGGCGACGTCGACACGGCGCTCGGGCACATCGCCGTGGTGCGGGTCGCCGGCGCCCGGCTCGCCGCGGCCCGTGAGGCGGCCGGCGTCATCGCTTACCGCTGCGGCCGCTACGACCTGGCCTCGAAGGACCTGAAGGCCGCGCGACGCATCAGCGGTCGGAACGACACCCTGCCCGTGCTGGCCGACTGCGAGCGCGGACTGGGCCGTCCCGAGCGGGCGCTGGAGCTGGCGGCCTCGCCCGAGGCCGGCCGTCTGGACCTCGAGGGGCGCATCGAGATGCTCCTCGTGGCCTCGGGGGCCCGCAAGGACCTGGGGCAGGCCGACGCGGCCGTGCTGACGCTGCAGGTCCCGGAGCTCGAGGCCCGGCACAAGCAGGAGTGGCACTACCGCCTCGTCGCCGGCTACGCGGAGGCGTTGGCCGACGCCGGACGACTCGACGAGGCCGCCGTCTGGCGGCGTCGGGCGGCGTCCCATCCGGCGGCGCCCGCGGGCCTGGAGGTCGACGACGCGGCGGACGGCTCCGTCGGTGACATCGTGGACCTCGACCCGGAGGACGAGCAGGACGAGCGGGTGGACGGCGGTCTCGGCCGCCCGGAGTGACGCCGGGTCAGGTCGACGAGCTCCGGACCGGACCGGGCTGCCAGGCCTCCAGGGGGCGCACGAGCGCCCCCGAGGGGAGCTTGGGCTCGAAGGCCGTCGCCTTGTAGGGCAGCAGGGCGCCCCGCGCGGCCAGCCGCAGTACCTCGTCCAGGTCCGGGGCGGGGAGCAGGGCGGTCAACGCACCGTGCCGGGCCGAGGCCTCGGCGACCGCCGTGTCGGGCTCACGCCGGGTGCGTGAGCCCGTGGTGTCCTCCAGCACGTGCTCGACCAGGGTCGTCACGTCGGTCCCAGGGTGCTGGGGCCAGGCCACCAGCCAGGTCCGTTCCCCGTGCAGCAGGGTGACCGAGCCCTGACCGGCCGCGTCCGGGCCGGCGGGCTCGGCCACGGCGCCGACCGCGCGGCAGCGTTCCAGCACCTCCTGCACCACGTCGTCGCCGACCCGGTCTCGGCCCTGGCGGTCCAGCATGACCCGGTGCACGGGACCCAGCGCCAGCGGCGAGTCGTCGGCGTCCACCACCAGCGCCGTCACCTGCGCCCGGTGCCCCTCCGTGCGCAGCTGCACCGCCCCGGCCAGCCGGTGGTGCCCGTCCGCCACCAGGTACCGACCGCCGCGCAGCTCCGCCAGGACGGCGTCGCCGGCGTGCCCGTCCACCTGCAGCACCCGGACGTGCCGGTCGCGCTCGGTCACCTCGTACACCGGCGTCGTCCGCCCGTCCACCAGGTCGGCGACCCGACCGGCACCGCGGTGGGTCAGCAGCAGCGGGTCGCGGTCCACGTGGGCGGTGCGCAGCGCCCTGACCCGACGGCGGACCGCCTTGCCGTCGGTCTGCTCGTGGGGCAGCAGCCCACCGCTCGACGGCGGGTCGGTGACGTCCCAGACCGCCACCACGCCGCGGACGACGGCCGCGGGGGAGTCGAGCTCGACGGCGAACACCGCGGGGGGTGCGAGCAGGTCACGACCGTGCTCGGTCCAGCCCGCATCCCGGAGCCGGCTGTCGTGCCGGGCCGCCTCGGGGTCAGGATGGAGAAGCCGGACCGGCGAGACCCCCGCCGTCCCGGTGATCATGCCCGGCATCGTACGGTCCTCCGGCGGTGCGACCCGACAGGAACGGAGGTGGCCGGTGGGTGCAGCCCAGGAGCCCGGACACGGCACCACGGACGGCACCACGGACGGCATCACGGACGGTGGCCCGGACGGCGGTCCGGATGGCAGCCGGGACGGCAGCCCCGAGGACGTGGCGGCCGGCGACGTGAGGCGACCGGCCGGGGACGTCTACGACTGGCTCTCCCGCGCCCGGGCGCTGCTGGCCCGCGGCGACGCCGGGGCGGCGGCCACGCTGCTGCGCCACGCCGTCGCCGAGGAGCCGGGTTCGCCGGAGCTGGTGGAGACGCTGGCCCGGGCCGAGTTCGAGTCCGGCCGCTTCGTCGCCGCCCGCGACCTGTTCGCCGACCTGGTGGAGAGCAGCCCGGACTCCGACTACGCCCGCTTCGGGCTGGGGGCGAGCCTGGTGCGCCTCGGCCGGCACGCCGACGCGCTGCCGCACCTGGTCATGGCCGACGTCATGCGTCCCGGTCGGGCGGAGTACCAGGCCCTGCTGGCCCGGGCCCGGACGGTCGCCGAGGGGAGCCCCCGTGCGGAGTCCTGAGCACGACGCGCTGCTGCTGGACCTCGACGGCGTCGTCTACGCCGGCGACGGCGCGGTCCCCGGGGCCCCCGAGGCGCTGGCCCGGCTGCGCGCGGACGGCGTGGCCCTGCGGTTCGTCACGAACAACGCCTTCCGCACCCCGCAGCAGGTGGCCGACAAGCTGGTGTCGGTGGGTGTGGCCGCCACCGCCGAGGAGGTGCTCGCCTCGCCCCGCGCCGCGGTCGGCCTGCTGCGCGGCCGGTTCGGCCTGGACGACGGCGACCGGGTGGCGGTGGCGGGCGGGCAGGGCCTGCTCCAGGCCGTCACCGAGGCCGGGCTGACCGCCGAGCACGTGTCCCGTCTCGACGGGACGCCGGCGGCGCTGGTGCAGGGGTTCTCGCCGGCGACCACCTGGGAGGACCTGGCCACCGCCAGCCGCCTGGTGGCGCAGGGCGTGCCCTGGGTGGCCACCAACCTGGACGCCACCATCCCCACGGCCTGGGGGATCGCGCCCGGCAACGGCCTGCTCGTGCGCGCGGTCGCCGAGGCCGCCGGCCGTCGACCGGACGCCGTGGCCGGCAAGCCCGGGCCTCACCTGTTCACCGTCGCGGCGCAGTCGTGCGGGGCGGTCACCCCGCTGGTCGTCGGCGACCGTCTCGACACCGACGTGGCGGGGGGACGTGCGGCCGGGCAACGGACGGCCCTGGTGCTGACCGGGGTCCACGGGGTGCTCGACGCGCTGCGGGCGGAGCCGAGCCACCGGCCCGACCGCCTGCTGCAGGACCTGGGTGACCTGTGGCCCGGGCCTGGGCACGACGCGGCCGACGCGCTCACCCGGGGCCTCCACCGGGCCTGGGCGGAGCTCGACGCCGGCCTGTCGGACGACGAGCGCGACGAGGCGCTGTCCAGGTGGTCCCGGCAGCTGTCCCCAGCCCCGGGGTGAGGGCGTGCGTCGTCCACGGTGACGGGTACGGTCGGGTCCATGCAGGCGGACACCGGCCACGACCAGACGAGGGACGCCGTCGAGGACCTCGACGACCTCGCGGTCGCCGTGGCCCGCCTCGAGGCGACGGCGGACGCCCTGGACGCCCGCCTCACCGCGACCGCGGGCGCCCCGGGGACCGACCGGGCGTGAGACGACGCCTCGACGTCGAGCTGGTCCGTCGCGGGCTGGCGCGCAGCCGGGAGCACGCCGGTGAGCTGGTGGCCTCCGGTCGGGTGAGCGTGGCCGGGCAGCGCGCCGAGAAGCCCGCGACCCAGGTCGACGCCGCGGCGGCCGTGCTCGTCACGGAGCCCGAGCCGTCGGACCGCTGGGTGGGCCGGGGCGCCGGCAAGCTCGACGGCGCCCTGGACGCGCTGGCCGCCCGCGGCCTGGCCCCGGTGGTCCAGGACGCCGTGTGCCTGGACGCGGGCGCCAGCACGGGCGGGTTCACCCAGATGCTGCTGGCCCGGGGGGCCGCGGTGGTCCACGCCGTCGACGTCGGCTACGGCCAGCTGGCCTGGCCGCTGCGCACGGACGAGCGGGTGCAGGTGCGCGAGCGGACCAACGTGCGCGAGCTGGGTCCGGGCTGGCTCGACCCGGCCCCGGACCTGGTCGTCGCCGACCTGTCGTTCATCTCCCTGGCCCTGGTGCTGCCGGCCCTCGTCGGCACCGCCACGCCCGACGCCGCGCACCTGCTCATGGTCAAGCCGCAGTTCGAGGTCGGTCGCGACAAGGTCGGGGCCGGCGGGGTGGTCCGTGACCCGGCCCTGCGGGCGGCGGCGGTGCTGTCGGTGGTCGAGCAGGCCAGGACGCTGGGACGACGGCTCGTCGCGGCGACGGCCAGCCCGCTGCCGGGCCCGTCCGGCAACGTCGAGTACTTCGTGCTGCTGCGTCGGGCCGAGGACAGCGGGGCGGCCGGCACCGGTCCGGGAGGCGACGGAGGTCCGGGACGGGACCGCGCCGAGGTCGAGCGGGCCGTCGTCGAGGGGCCCACCGGCGCGGCCGACGACCCGGGCCCGGGGGAGCAGTCGTGAGCGGCCGCGAGCGGTTGGCGCCGCGCAGCGTCCTGGTCATCGCCCACACCGGTCGGGAGCAGGCCCTGCAGGCCGTCGTGTCCGTCGTGTCGGCGCTGGCCTCGGCCGGGGTCGACGTGGTGGTCGGCGAGGACCAGGCCCAGGCCCTGGCCGCGGCCATGCACTACGCCGAGGTGACCGGCGAGTTCCGCCACGTCCCCGTCGACGAGGTGGGTGCCCCCTCGCCCGAGGTCCTGCACGGGGTGGACCTCGTGCTGGTCCTGGGCGGCGACGGCACGATCCTGCGCGCGGCCGAGATCGTGCGCGGCACGCCGGCCCCCCTGCTCGGCGTCAACCTGGGCCACGTGGGGTTCCTGGCCGAGAGCGAGCTCGACGGCCTCGCCGACACCGTCGAGCGGCTGCTGGCCGGCGACTACGACGTCGAGGAGCGGATGACCATCGACGTGGTCGTGCTCGACGCGGGCCGAGAGGTGGCCCGCACCTGGGCCCTCAACGAGGTCGCGGTGGAGAAGGCGAGCCGGCAGCGGATGCTGGAGATCATCCTGGAGGTCGACGGCCGGCCGCTGACCCGCTTCGGCTGCGACGGCATCGTCACCGCCACCCCCACGGGCTCGACCGCCTACGCCTTCTCCGCAGGCGGTCCGGTGGTGTGGCCCGAGGTAGAGGCCATGCTGGTGGTCCCGCTCAGCGCCCACGCCCTGTTCGCCCGCCCGCTCCTGGTCGGCACCAGCAGCGTCGTGGCCGTCGAGACCGTCCCCGGGCTCGGCGGGCCCGGGGTGCTCTGGGCCGACGGGCGGCGCTCGGTCGACCTGCCCGAACGGGCCCGGGTCGAGGTGCGGCGCGGCGAGGTGCCGGTCCGGCTGGCCCGGTTGTCCGCCACGGGCTTCACCGAGCGGCTGGTGCAGCGGTTCCGGCTGCCCGTCAACGGCTGGCGCGGACCGGGGGCCGGGTCGTGATCGAGGAGCTGCGCATCCGCGACCTCGGCGTCATCGCCGACGCCACGCTGCCGCTGCACCCGGGCCTCAACGTGCTGACGGGCGAGACGGGGGCCGGCAAGACCATGGTCGTCACGGCCCTGGGCCTGCTGCTGGGCGTCCGGGCCGACCCGGCCCTGGTCCGCGCCGGCGCCCGGGCCGCGACGGTCGACGGCCTGCTGCGGGTGCCCGTGGACGGCGAGGCCGCGCGGCTCGCGCTGGAGGCCGGCGGCGAGCTCGACGACGACGCCCTGCTGCTGGCCCGCTCCGTGCCGGCCGACGGACGGGCGCGGGCCTGGGCCGGTGGGCGCTCGGTCCCGGTGTCGGTGCTGGGCTCGGTCACCGAGCAGGAGGTCACCGTCCACGGGCAGTCCGACCAGCTGCGGCTGCGCTCGACCACGCACCAGCGGGCCCTGCTCGACGGCTACGCCGGGGCCGGGCACGGCCGGCTGCTCGCGTCCTACCGGACCGCCTGGGGGGAGCACCGCAGGCTGGCTGCCGAGCTCGCGCAGGTGGACGCCCGGGCCCGGGAACGGGCGCAGGAGGCGCAGATGCTGCGCCTCGCCCTGGCCGACTACGACCGGGTGCAGCCGGTGCCGGGGGAGGCCGACGAGCTGAACGAGGAGTGGGAGCGCCTGGCCCACGCCGACGAGCTGCAGCGCGCCGGGCACGAGGCGCTGGCCGCCGTCGCCGGTGACGACGAGGGGACCACGCCCGGGGCGCAGGGCCTGCTGGCCGCGGCCCGCAACGCCCTGGAGGCGGTGCGCGAGCACGACCCGCGGGCGGCCGAGCTGGCCGACCGGGTCGCCGAGCTCACCTACCTCACCACCGACCTGGGCACCGACCTGGCCGGGTACGCCTCCGGCGTCGACGCGGACCCCGCCCGCCTGGCCGACGTCGACGCCCGGCGCAACGACCTGGCCCCGCTGCTGCGCTCGCACGGCGACCTCGAGCAGGCCGCCGTCTGGGCGAAGCAGGCCCGGACCCGGCTCGACGAGCTGGACGACGACGGCCTGCCCCAGCGGCTGCGCCAGCAGGTCGAGCAGGCCCGGGCCGAGGTGACCGGGCTGGCCGGGCGGCTGCACACCTCGCGCCGGGAGGCCGCCGACCGCCTGGCCGCCGCGGTGACGACCGAGCTGGGACAGCTGGCGCTGGGACGGGCCCGGCTGCAGGTCGAGGTCCGCCCGGGCGAGCCCGGTCCCGACGGGGCCGACGACGTCGAGTTCCTGCTGGCCTCGCACTCCGGCGCCGAGGCGCGCCCGCTGGCCCGGTCGGCCTCCGGCGGTGAGCTGTCCCGGGTCATGCTCGCCGTCGAGGTGGTCACGACCGCCGCGGAGCCGGTGGGCACCTACGTGTTCGACGAGGTGGACTCCGGGGTCGGGGGCGAGGCCGCGGTCGAGATCGGCCGGCGGCTGGCCCGGCTGGCCGACGGCGGCCAGGTCGTCGTCGTCACCCACCTGCCCCAGGTCGCGGCCTTCGCCGACCACCACCTCGTGGTCACCAAGGCCGACGACGGCACGGGCACCGTGTCCGACGTGGCCGCCGTGCAGGGGGCGGAGCGCGTGCAGGAGATCGCCCGGATGCTCGCCGGCCTCGGCACGTCCACCACGGCCGCGGCCCACGCCGAGGAGCTGCTGGCCACCGCGGCGCAGATGCGCGACGCGCCGTCCCGGCAGCCGGCCCGTCGCCGGGGGGCGTGACACGCTCGAGCGCATGAGGACCCTCCTGCGACGACGCCGGTCCCAGCCGGACGACCTCGGGGTGGTCGGCACCGCGCGGGTCGCCGAGACCGGCCACCTGCCCCGGGGGCGTCGGCGCGCCGGTGAGGTCGCCGTCCTGGACCTGCCCCACCTCGACCGCGCGACCGCGCAGGCCCTGGTCGACCGCGCCCCCGCGGCGGTGCTGCTGGCCGGGGACGCGACCTCGCGCCGCTACCCCCACCGGGGCCCCGAGCTGCTGCTGGAGGCCGGGATCCCGCTCGTGGACCGGCTCGGGCCGCACCTGATGGACACCTTCCCCGACGGCACCACGGTGCGCGTCGACGACGGCCGGGTGCTCGTGGGGGCCGGACGTGACCGCTGGGTCGACACCCAGGTGCCGTTGCAGGGCCGGGTGCAGGACCTCGCCGGCGTCCGGGCGGCCGTGGAGCAGGCGGCCCGCAGCATGACCACCCAGCTGGAGGCCTTCGCCGAGAGCACGGCCCAGGTGCTGTCGGTCGAGCGCGACCTGCTGCTGGAGGGTGACGGCGTCCCGCAGCTGCCCGTCCGGCTGGCGGGCCGGCCCGTGGTGGTCGTGGCCGCCGGGTACGGGCACCGGGAGGACTTGCGCCGGCTCAGGACCTTCGTGGCGGAGCGGCGACCGGTCCTCGTCGGGGTGGAGAGCGGCGCCGACGCGCTGGTGGAGGCCGGGCTGCGTCCCGACGTCGTGGTGACCGACGCCGACGCCGGCGACGGGGTGCCCGCCGGGGTGGCAGCGCTGTCGTCCGGGGCCCACGTCGTCGTGCACTGCCGTCCGGGCGGGGCGGCGCCGTCGTCGTCCGACCCGGGCAGCAGCCGGTTCGAGTCCCGGCTGAGCACCGAGGACACCGCCATCCTGCTGGCCCACGGCAACGGGGCGGGCTGCATCGTCACCGTCGGCTCCCACGCCACGCTCGAGGAGTTCCTCGACCGTGGCCGGTCCGGGTCGGCGAGCTCGTTCCTGACCCGGCTGCGGGCGGGCGGCACGTTGGTCGACGCCGGCACGGTCGCGCTCCTGCACCAGCCGCGCCGGCACTGGGCCACGGTGCTGCTGCTGGTGCTGGCCGTCCTGGTGGCGGGCCTGTCGGTCGCCGCGGCCACCCCCTGGGGCCAGGACCAGCTGGCCGGGCTGGCCGAGGCGGCCCGCGGCTGGCCGTGGACGGGAACCGGCGGCTCCGGAGGCTAGGCGCGCGGCCGGCCGCACCCGGCTCGACCGTGCCCGGGGGCCCCGGGCTACCGTCTGCCCACGACGTCGAGCACCCCGGCCCGACCGGGCCCGGGGGCTCGGCCCGCGCGGTCAGGAGGTCCCGGCAGTGACGACCAGGCCCACCCCGACGGTGGCCGGCGGTGCGACGCCGCCCCACGGGGCCACCGGGTGCCCCCGCGCCGTCGTGGTGCTCTCCTCGCCGACCAAGACCGTCCGGGTGCACGTCCGGGGCCTGGTCCGCCGCCTGCTGCTGGCGGGGGTGGACGTGCGCCTGGCCGCGTCGCGCGCCGTCCTGGCGTCCTTCGCCGACGTGCTGGACGTGGACGTCCACGGGACCGTGCTGCCGCTGGGCGAGGACGTCCGCCCGGTCCACGACCTGGCGGCGGCCAGCACGCTGCGCGCCGCCCTGCGCAACCACGGCACCGACGTCGTTCACGCCCACGGCTTCCGGGCCGGGGCCGTCGCGGCGCTGGCCGTGCGGACCCTGCGCCGTCGCCCGGCCCTGGTGACCACGTGGCACTCGCTGCCGTACCCGGGCGACGGCGGCCGGGTGGCGCTGCGCGCGGGGGAGCGGCTGGTCGCCCGCTCCAGCGACGTCACGCTCGCCCCCAGCAGCGACCTGCTCCGACGGGCCGAGGGCCTGGGGGCCCGCCGGGCGCGGCTGTCCCCGGTGGCCGCACCGGCGGCCCGCCCGCCTGCGGGGGAGCGGGCCGACGTCCGGGCCGCGCTGGCCGCCGAGCTCGGCCTGCCGGTCGACGTGCCCTGGATCCTCACGGTCGGGCGGATCGTGCCGCAGAAGAACCACGACCTGCTGCTGGACGCCTCGGCCCGCTGGCGCGGCCTGCACCCGTGCCCGCAGGTCCTCGTGGTCGGCGTCGGGCCGGCCCCGGTGGTGACGCGGCTGCGGCGGACCATCGCCGAGGCCGACCTGCCCGTGCACCTGCTGGGGGCGCGGGACGACATCGCGGCGCTCATGCACGCCGCAGACGTGTTCGTCCTCACCTCCCGCTGGGAGGCCCCGGCGCTGTCGGTGCAGGAGGCCATGCGGGCGCACCTGCCGGTGGTGTCCACGGCCGTGGGCGGGGTGCCGGACGTGCTGGGTGACACCGGCGTGCTGGTCCCGGGCGGTGACCTCGAGGCGTTCGCGGTGGAGGTGGCGCACCTGCTGAGCGACCCGGCGCGGGCGCTCGCCCTGGCCGAGTCGGCCAGCCGCCGGGCCGGCTCGCTGCCCGACGAGGACGACGTGGCCGTCGACGTCCTCGACGCCTACGCCGAGGCCTGTGCCGTCCGTCCCACCGGCCCGCGGCGAAACCCGGTGGCCCCCGCCGACTGATAACGTCGAGGTCCGTGGTGCAGCGCGCGGTCACTCAGCAGATATTCGTCACCGGGGGCGTCGCCTCGTCCCTCGGCAAGGGGCTGACCGCCTCGAGCCTGGGCCGGCTCCTGCGGGCCAGGGGCATGCGGGTGGTCATGCAGAAGCTGGACCCCTACCTCAACGTCGACCCCGGCACCATGAACCCGTTCCAGCACGGCGAGGTGTACGTCACCGAGGACGGCGCCGAGACCGACCTGGACATCGGGCACTACGAGCGGTTCCTCGACATCGACCTGGACGCCGCAGCCAACGTGACGACCGGGCAGGTGTACTCGGCCGTCATCGCCAAGGAGCGGCGCGGGGAGTACCTGGGCGACACCGTCCAGGTCATCCCGCACATCACCGACGAGATCAAGGCCCGGATGCGGGCCAAGGCCGGCTCCGACGTCGACGTCATCATCACCGAGATCGGCGGCACGGTCGGCGACATCGAGTCCCTGCCCTTCCTCGAGGCCGCCCGCCAGGTACGCCAGGACGTCGGCCGCGACGACGTGTTCTTCGTCCACGTCTCCCTGGTGCCGTTCATCGGCCCGTCGGGGGAGCAGAAGACCAAGCCGACCCAGCACTCCGTGGCGGCCCTGCGCAGCATCGGCATCCAGCCCGACGCCATCGTGTGCCGCGCCGACCGCCACATCCCCGACTCGGTCAAGCGCAAGATCGCCAACTCCTGCGACGTCGACCTCGAGGGTGTCGTCGCCGCCATCGACGCACCGTCCATCTACGACATCCCCAAGGTGCTGCACTCCGAGGGCCTGGACGCCTACGTGGTGCGCCGCCTGGGCCTGCCGTTCCGGGACGTCGACTGGACGCAGTGGGACGAGCTGCTGCGCACGGTCCACCACCCCGCCCACGAGGTCGAGGTCGCGCTGGTCGGCAAGTACACCGACCTGCCCGACGCCTACCTGTCGGTGACCGAGGCGCTGCGGGCCGGCGGCTTCGCCAACGACGCCCGGGTCCGGCTGCGCTGGGTGCCCTCGGACAGCTGCGACACCCCCGAGGGTGCGCGGCGCGCGCTGGAGGGCGTGGACGCGGTCTGCGTTCCCGGCGGGTTCGGCATCCGCGGCATCGAGGGCAAGCTCGGCACGCTGCGCTGGGCGCGGGAGAACCGGGTGCCGACCCTGGGACTGTGCCTGGGCCTGCAGAGCATGGTCATCGAGTACGCCCGCACCGTGCTGGGCCTCGAGGACGCGAGCAGCTCGGAGTTCGACCCGGACACCACGCACCCGGTCGTGGCGACCATGGCCGAGCAGCAGGACATCGTGGCCGGCGGCGGCGACCTGGGCGGCACCATGCGGCTGGGGTCCTACACGGCCCGGCTGGCGGAGGGCAGCGTCGTGGCGGGCGTCTACGACGCCACCACCTGCGTGGAGCGGCACCGGCACCGGTACGAGGTCAACAACGCCTACCGCGGCCGGCTCGCCGAGGCCGGCCTGGTGTTCTCCGGCACCAGCCCGGACGGGGCGCTGGTGGAGTTCGTCGAGCTGCCCCGCGAGGTCCACCCGTTCTACGTCGGCACGCAGGCCCACCCGGAGTTCCGGTCCCGGCCGACCCGGGCCCACCCGCTCTTCGCCGGCCTCGTCGCCGCGGCGCTGCAGCGGCAGGCCGAGGAGCGGCTCGACCTGGACGAGACCGACCTGGACCCGGACCACGGCGACGAGCGACCGGAGAAGGTCGCCGACGACTCGGCCCCGGTCGCCGCCGCCACCCGCGCGGGGGCCTGAGGTGCCCGCCGACCGGTACGCCCCGCGGCCGGTCGTCCGGCGCGAGCGGCTCGTCGACGGCATGAAGTGGGACGTCGTCGCCGACGACTTCCTGCTGGAGCCGCCCGAGGGCCGTGACGGCGAGGAGCACTCCACCGTCCGTCGGCAGTACCTCGAGCACCCCGGCGCGGTCAGCGTGCTCGCCCTGGACGACCAGGAGCGGGTCCTGCTGCTGCGGCAGTACCGCCACCCGGTGCGCCACGACCTGTGGGAGCTGCCCGCCGGCCTGCTCGACCTGGACGGCGAGGAGCCGGTGCTGGCCGCGGCGCGCGAGCTTCTGGGAGGAGGTCGACCTGCGGGCCGGCCGCTACGACCTGCTCGTGGACTTCCTCAACTCCCCGGGCGGCTCGGACGAGGCGCAGCGCGTCTTCCTGGCCCGCGACGTCGAGCTGGTGCCCGAGGCCGAGCGGTTCACCCGCGAGCACGAGGAGGCCGGCATCATCACGGCCTGGGTGCCTCTGGCCGAGGCCGTGGCCGACGTCCTGGCCGGACGGGTGCAGAACCCGGGTGCCGTGATCGCCGTGCTGGCGGCCGACGCCGCCCGCCGGGCCGGCTGGTCGACCCTGCGCCCCGTCGACAGCCCGTGGCCGATGCACCCCACCCGCCGTCCCGTCCCGCGCGGCAGCGACGCGCTGAGCACCTAGACTCCCCGGAGCCCGTCAGCCCCGAGAAGACAGAGGTCCACCCCGTGCTTCGCACCCACACGGCCGGCGCCCTGAGCGCCGCCACGACCGGCACCGCCGTCACCCTGACCGGTTGGGTCGCGCGCCGTCGCGACCACGGCGGCGTCGCGTTCATCGACCTGCGGGACGCCTCGGGCGTCGTGCAGGTGGTCGTGCGGGACGAGACGATCGAGTCCTCCGGCGCCCACGAGCTGCGCAACGAGTACTGCGTCAAGGTGTCCGGCACGGTGCGCCGCCGCCCCGAGGGCAACGAGAACCCGGCGCTGCCGACGGGCGAGGTCGAGGTCGACGTCGACGAGCTCGAGGTGCTGAGCCCGGCCGACCCGCTGCCGTTCCAGGTGGACGAGCACGTCGAGGTGGGTGAGGAGGCCCGGCTGCGTCACCGCTACCTCGACCTGCGCCGCCCCGGCCCCGCCGCCGCGATGCGGCTGCGCAGCGAGGTCAACAAGGCCGCCCGCACCGTCCTGGACGCCCAGGGTTTCGTCGAGGTCGAGACGCCGACCCTGACCCGGTCCACGCCCGAGGGCGCCCGCGACTTCGTCGTGCCGGCCCGCCTGGCGCCCGGCTCGTTCTACGCGCTGCCCCAGAGCCCCCAGCTGTTCAAGCAGCTGCTGATGGTCGGCGGGCTCGAGCGGTACTACCAGATCGCCCGCTGCTACCGCGACGAGGACTTCCGCGCCGACCGGCAGCCGGAGTTCACCCAGCTCGACGTCGAGATGAGCTTCGTCGAGCAGGACGACGTCATCGCGGTCGGCGAGGACGTGCTGCGCGCGCTGTGGTCGCTGGTCGGCCACGAGGTCGGTGAGGTCCCGCGGATGACCTACGCCGACGCGATGGCCCGCTACGGCTCGGACAAGCCCGACCTGCGCTTCGGCCTGGAGCTGGTCGACTGCACCGACTACTTCGCCGACACCCCGTTCCGGGTGTTCCAGCAGAAGGCCACCGGCGGGCACGTCGGCGCCGTTGTCATGCCCGGCGGTGCCGGGCAGCCCCGCAAGGTGCTCGACGCCTGGCAGGAGTGGGCCAAGCAGCGCGGCGCCAAGGGCCTGGCCTACGTGCTCGTCGCGGAGGACGGCACCCTGGGCGGCCCCGTGGCCAAGAACCTGTCCGAGGCCGAGCGCGAGGGCCTCGTCGCCCACGTCGGCGCCTCGGTCGGCGACTGCATCTTCTTCGGCGCCGGCCCCGCGTCGGAGGCCCGGGCCCTGCTCGGTGCGGCGCGGGTCGAGATCGCCCGCCGCACGGGCCTGATCGACGCGGCCGACGCCGCGGCGCCCGGCGGCAAGGCCTGGTCCTTCGTCTGGGTCGTCGACGCGCCGATGTTCGAGTCGTCCGCCTCGGCCACCGCCGCAGGCGACGTCGCGGTCGGCGCGGGGGAGTGGACGGCCGTGCACCACGCCTTCACCTCGCCCAAGCCCGAGTTCCTCGACACGTTCGACACCGAGCCGGGCCGCGCACTCGCCTACGCCTACGACATCGTCTGCAACGGCAACGAGATCGGCGGCGGGTCCATCCGTATCCACCGCCGCGACGTGCAGGAGCGGGTGTTCCGGATCATGGGGATCGACGCCGACGCCGCGCAGGAGAAGTTCGGGTTCCTGCTCGACGCGTTCAAGTTCGGCGCCCCGCCCCACGGCGGGATCGCGTTCGGCTGGGACCGGATCGTCATGCTGCTGGCCGGGGCCGAGTCCCTGCGCGAGGTCATCGCGTTCCCCAAGTCCGGCGGCGGCCACGACCCGCTGACCGGCGCGCCGGCCCCCATCAGCGCCCTCCAGCGCAAGGAGGCCGGCATCGACGCCAAGCCGGAGCCCGCGCCCCAGGCCTGACCCGTCCCCCGGGGGTTGGCAGCCGGAAGTGTCGGGATCGACCGCCTCCGGGGCCCGGATCACGACCGTGCCGACTGCCAACCCCAGGGTCGGCGGGCCGGAGGGCGGGACGGGGGCACTGTGGACGGTCAGGTGAGCTCACGGGTGGCGTAGTCGTGGCCGGTGGCGAACCCGATCCGTTCGTACAGCGCCCTCGCCACGGTGTTGCCCGACCACAGCGCCAGGCTGACCGCCGGGGCGGTGCGCA
This sequence comes from Jannaschia sp. R86511, assembly GCF_042466345.1. NCBI lineage: Bacteria > Pseudomonadati > Pseudomonadota > Alphaproteobacteria > Rhodobacterales > Roseobacteraceae > Jannaschia > Jannaschia sp. R86511. Next base: position 3,393,666 of record NZ_JAXHCD010000001.1, on the reverse strand, counting down.
GCAGGTGCCGCGTCATGCCCACGGTCAGGGCGGCGCCGAGGCCCTGGCGCCGGGCCGACGGCGACACCGCGATCGAGGCCAGGTGCGGCACCCCCGGCCGGTGGTACGACGCGGCCCCGCAGGCCAGCAGCCGGCCGTCGGGCCCGGGGACCGCCGCCCAGGCCAGCCCCCCGGGACGGCCCGGTCGGACGTAGGCGTCCGGGTTGGCCTCGTCGAGCAGGGCGTCGACGGCGGCCGGGTCCGGGTCCCAGGTCAGCCGGTCCTCGCCCGGCACCGCCGGCAGCGGGCGGGTGGTGGCCACCCAGCGCCAGAGCGCGCCGTTGTCCGGGTGGGCGAAGGGCAGCGGGACACGGGCGTCGACCGTGACCTCGTGCGGGCGCGGGCCCGGCAGAGGTCCTCGACCACCTCACCGACCCGGGCCACGTCGCCTCCGACGTGCAGGCCGCCCCGGGCGAAGTACGACGTGGGCGCGTGCTGCACGGCCCACCAGCCCTCGCCCACACGCACCTGCTGCACCGCGGCCGGGGCCAGGTGGTGCACGACGTAGGGGTCCCGGCCCGAGGCGCGCACGGCGTCGGTCCAGGCCCGGCCGACCGCCCGACCGGGAACGCCGGTCGCACCCGCCGCGCCGGTCGCGCCCGCTGCGCCGGTCGCGCCCGCCGCACCGGTCGCGCCGGCCGCACCGGGCGACCGGGTCACTCGCTGACCCCGAACCGGTCGTGCAGCCGGCGCAGCGGCCGCGGCGCCCACCAGTTCCACTCGCCCAGCAGCGTCATGGTCGCCGGCACCAGCAGGATCCGGACCAGCGTGGCGTCGATGGCCACGGCGGTGGCCAGGGCGACGCCGGTCTGCTTGATGATGAGCAGCTCGCCGGTCACGAACCCCGCGAACACGAAGACGATGATGAGCGCGGCCGAGGTGATGATCCGCCCGGAGCGCTGCAGCCCGGCGGCCACGGCCTCGTCGTTGGCCATCCCGGCGTCGCGCAGCTCCTTGATCCGGGCCAGCAGGAACACCTCGTAGTCCATGGCCAGGCCGAAGCCCAGGGCCAGGACCAGCGGCGGGATGAACGCCTCTATGCCCCCGGTGGACGTGAAGCCCAGCAGGTCCTCGCCCCAGCCGTCCTGGAACACGAGCACGAGGACGCCGAAGGACGCGCCCAGCGACAGCACGTTGAGGACCAGCGCCTTGGCGGGGATCAGCAGCGAGCCGGTCATCAGGAACAGCAGGACCAACGTGGCCGCGACCACCACCCCGATCGCCAGCGGGGCGTCGCGCACCAGCGAGGCGGTGAAGTCGTCCAACGACGCGGCCAGCCCCGTCACGTACGTCTCCGTCCCGACGTCCAGCGCGCGGACCTGCTCGATGACGGCCAGGGCCGGTGCGGACGAGGCGTCCGGCACGGTCAGGTCGACGTCGACGACGGTGATGTCGCCCGACGGGCGCGGCGGGCGGACCGCGTCGACGTCGTCCAGGTCCTCGACCTGCTGCACCAGGTCCGCGACGACCGCCTCGTCGGTCGTGGTCAGCACCACCGTCACGGCGGGCGCCGACAGGGCGGGGAAGTCCTCGTCGAGGGTGTCGAAGAGCTCGCGCTGCTCGTTGCCGGCGGGCAGCAGGGCCGTGCCGGACGAGCGCAGCTGCATGTCCAGCGCCGGGACCGTGAGCACGGCCAGGACCGCCGTGGTCCCCACCGCCACCAGCCAGGGCCGGCGCTGGGTCCACGCGGCCAGGACGGAGAAGAACCCGGTCTCGGGCGGGACGTCGCCGAACGCCGTCGACAGGCGTCGCAGCCCCGGGACCCGGCGCACCGTGCCGGGGCGCAGCAGCCGGTCCCCGCCCGCGGCCAGCAGGGCCGGGACCAGGGTCAGCGCGACCAGCAGCGCGACGACCACGACGCTGAGCCCGGCCGCGCCCACGGCGCGCAGGATCGACGCCTCGAACAGCAGCAGGCCCGACAGGCTGAGGGCGACCGTGATGCCGGAGAACATGACCGTCCGGCCGGCGGTGGCCATGGTCCGGCGCAGCGCGTCGACCCGCTGCTCGCGGGCGCTGTGACGGTGCCGGTGGCCGGGGACCTGCGCGTCGGCCGGCAGGTCGGCCGGGTCCCGGCGGGCCTCCTCGCGGTAGCGGGACACGATCAGCAGGCCGTAGTCGATGCTCAGCCCGAGCCCCAGCACCGTGAGGATGCTGACCACGGAGGAGTCGATCTCGACCAGGTACGAGAAGCCCAGCAGGCTGGCCAGGGCGGCCGCGACCGACGCCACCGCCCCGACGATCGGGATGCCCGCGGCCAGGAACCCGCCGAACACGAACACCATGACCGCCAGGGACAGCGGCAGGGCGATCAGCTCGCCGCTGCGCAGGTCCTCCTCGACCTGGCCGGTGATGGCCTCGACCAGCTGGTCGACCCCGCCGACCGTGCCGGAGGTCCCGGGCAGGTCGGCCTCGACGTCGGCGACCAGCCGGTCGAGGCGGGCCACGGTGGCCTCGAGGTCGGCCTCGGCCATGTCGTCGGCCGGCACCACCACGACGACCACGGCGTCGGCCCCGGTCGACACGTAGGCCCCGGCGCGCGGGTCGTCGGGCCCGAACGCGAACGGGTCGGCGACCGACTGGACCCCGGCCACGGCGGCCAGGTCCTCCCGGGCCTGCCCGACCAGCTCGGCCAGGACCGGGTCGGCGGGGTCCACGTCACGCAGCAGCGTGGTCAGCACCGCGCCGGACTCGGAGGCCTCGGCGACTAGCTCGGTCGCGGTCAGCGACTCGCCCGGCACCGTGGGCTCGCCCGAGGTCAGCCGGTCGAACAGGGACTGGTTGCCGAACCCGCCGCCGGCCAGCGTGAACGCGCTGAGGGCGACCGCCAGCCAGGTCACCAGGGTCACCCAAGGGTGGTGGCCGACCAGGCCACCGAGACGACCGAGCAGACTGTGATGACGGCGCACACCGATAGGTTGGCAGCAGTGGACGCCACCCCAGACCCCGCCCTGCCGCTCGCGGTGCGGATGCGACCCGGCCGGGTCGACGAGCTCGTCGGCCAGCAGCACCTGCTGGCCCCCGGTTCACCGCTGCGCCGGCTGGTGGAGCCGCGCCCGGGGGCCGACCGGATCGGGCCCAGCTCGCTCGTGCTGTGGGGCCCGCCGGGGGTGGGCAAGACCAGCATCGCCCACCTGGTGGCCTCGGTCCCGGGCCGTCGCTACCGCGAGCTGTCCGCGGTGACGGCCGGGGTGAAGGACGTCCGCGCGGTCATCGACGACGCCCGCCACGCCCGGGACGGGCTCGAGCAGGCCGAGACGGTGCTCTTCATCGACGAGATCCACCGCTTCAGCCGCTCCCAGCAGGACGCCCTGCTGCCGGCGGTGGAGAACCGGCTGGTGACGCTGGTCGCGGCGACGACGGAGAACCCGTCGTTCTCGGTCGTCTCGCCGCTGCTGTCGCGCTCGCTGGTGCTGACGCTGCGCCCCCTGACCGACGACGACATCGACGGCCTGCTGGCCCGGGCGCTGACCGACCCGCGTGGCCTGGCGGGCCGGGTGGAGCTGTCGCAGGAGGCCCGCGAGCACCTGGTGCGCCTGGCCGGCGGGGACGCCCGGCGCGCGCTGACGATCCTGGAGGCCGCGGCGGGGGCGGCCCTGGCCCGGACCGCCCACGCTGCGCCCGACGACGCGGGCGACGTCGCGACGGACGGCGCGACGGACGGCGCGACGGATGATGCGACGGCCGTGGTCGTCGAGCTGGCCGACGCCGAGGCGGCGGTCGACGTGGCCGCGGTCCGCTACGACCGGGAGGGCGACCAGCACTACGACGTGGCCAGCGCGCTGATCAAGTCGGTGCGGGGCAGCGACGTGGACGCCGCCCTGCACTACCTGGCGCGCATGCTCGAGGCGGGGGAGGACCCCCGGTTCGTGGCCCGGCGGTTGATGATCAGCGCGTCGGAGGACATCGGCATGGCCGACCCGTCGGCGCTGCAGACCGCCGTGGCCGCGGCCCAGTCCGTCGCCCTGATCGGCATGCCCGAGGCCCGCATCGTGCTGGGCCAGGCCGTGGTCCACCTGGCCACCGCGCCCAAGTCCAACGCCGCCTACCTGGCCGTGGACGCCGCGATCGCCGACGTCCGGGCCGGCAAGGGGGTCGGGGTGCCCGCGCACCTGCGTGACGCCCACTACAGCGGCGCCCAGAAGCTCGGCCACGGGCAGGGCTACCGCTACGCCCACGACGAGGAGCACGGCGTGGCCGCGCAGCAGTACCTGCCCGACGACCTCGTCGACGCGGAGTACTACCGGCCCACCGACCGGGGGGTGGAGGCCCGCCTGGGCGAGCGGCTGCAGCGGCTGCGGGCGCTGCTGGGTCGCCGGTCCAGCAGGTAGGGTCCCCGACATGTCTGCAGGAGATGTCGCAGGGCTGATCGCGGCCATCGCGTTCGTGCTGCTCGTCGGCGCGCTCGCCGTGCCGCTGGTCAAGCTCGGCTCGCTCATCGACGAGGCGCGGATCACCGTCCGCAACCTGTCGAACGAGACCACCCCGCTCATCGCGGGCGTGACGACCACGGTCGAGCAGACCAACGCCCAGCTCGGCAAGGTCGACGTGATCACCACCAACGTCGCCTCGACCACCACGAACGTGTCGGCGCTCACCGCCCTGTTCGCCGCGACGCTGGGCAGCCCGATCATCCGGGTCGCCGCGTTCACCTACGGCGTCCGCCAGGCCGTCACGGGCGCCCGCAGCGGGCGCAAGGCCGGACGGCGGGCCCGGTGAGCCGGGCCCTCTGGGCGGCCGCCGGCGCCGTCGTGGGCGTCGTCGTGGTCCGCAAGGTCACGTCCTCGCTGCGCCGCGCCACGCCGGAGTCGGTGGCCGACGCCGGCGCCCGGTTCGCCGGCGCCGTGGGCAGCAAGGCGTCGCAGGGGCTGACCGGCCAGGTGCGCCGGCTGGCCGACAACGTCGCCGACTTCGCCGCCGCCGTGCGCGAGAACGCGGCCGAGCGCGAGGACCTGCTGCGCAGCGCCCTCGGCGTGGACGTCGAGACCGGCGGCATCGACCCGGACGACGCCCGCGACCTGCTGCAGCACCCGACGCAGCGCCACGAGGACCGACGGGCCGGCTGAGCGCGCCGGCCCGACGCCGACCCCGCCGCACCACCCGCCCGGCACCACCCCGCACGATCACCCGGCCCGCGACCAGCGGGCCCGTGAGAGGACCCCCAGATGGAGACCGCCGAGATCCGCCGCCGGTGGCTGTCGTTCTTCGAGCAGCGCGGCCACACCGTGGTGCCGAGCGCCTCGCTCGTCTCGCCCGACCCGTCGCTGCTGTTCACCGTGGCCGGCATGGTGCCGTTCATCCCGTACCTGACCGGCCGGGAGACCCCGCCCTACTCCCGCGCGACCAGCGTGCAGAAGTGCGTCCGGACCCTCGACATCGAGGAGGTCGGCCGTACGACGCGCCACGGCACGTTCTTCCAGATGAACGGCAACTTCAGCTTCGGCGACTACTTCAAGGCCGATGCGATCCGGTTCGCCTGGGACCTGCTCACCACCAGCCAGGACGACGGCGGGTACGGCTTCGACCCGGAGACCCTGTGGGCCACGGTCTACGAGGAGGACGACGAGGCGTACGGGCTGTGGCAGGAGGTCGCCGGGCTGCCGCCCGAGCGGATCCAGCGCCGCGGCCGCACCGACAACTACTGGTCCACCGGCCAGCCGGGCCCGGCCGGCCCCTGCTCGGAGATCTACGTCGACCGCGGCCCGGCCTACGGCGTGGACGGCGGCCCTGTGGCCGACGAGGACCGCTACCTCGAGGTCTGGAACCTCGTGTTCATGCAGTACGAGATCGACCAGGTCCGCAGCAAGGAGGAGTTCCGCGTCCTCGGCGAGCTGCCCTCCAAGAACATCGACACCGGCATGGGCCTGGAGCGCGTCGCGCTGCTGCTGCAGGGCGTCGAGAACATGTACGAGATCGACGAGGTCCGCCCCGTGCTGGACCGCGCGGCCGCGCTGGCCGGCGTCACCTACGGCGCCGGCACCGTGGACGGGCACGACGCGACCGACGGCACGCCCGAGCAGGCGGCGGCGCACGAGACCGACGTCCGCCTGCGCGTGGTCGCCGACCACGTCCGCAGCGCGCTCATGCTCATCGGTGACGGCGTCCGCCCCGGCAACGAGGGTGCCGGCTACGTGCTGCGTCGCCTGGTCCGTCGGGCCGTGCGCGCGATGCGGCTGCTGGGCGTGCAGACGCCCGTGCTGCCCGAGCTGCTGCCGGTCAGCATGGAGCGGATGAGCCGCTCCTACCCCGAGCTGCGCGCCGACTTCGGCCGGATCTCCACCATCGCCTACGCCGAGGAGGACGCCTTCCGGCGCACGCTGGACTCCGGCACCGCCCGGTTCACCGCGGCGGCCGACGGCACCCGGGCGCAGGGTCGCCGGTCGGTGTCCGCGAAGGAGGCCTTCGCGCTGCACGACACCTACGGCTTCCCGATCGACCTGACGCTGGAGATGGCGGCCGAGCAGGGCCTGGCCGTCGACGCCGACGGGTTCCGGCGGCTCATGGGCGAGCAGCGCGAACGCGCCCGCGCGGACGCCCGGGCCAAGAAGACCGGCGGGGTCGACACCAGCGTCTACCGCGCGGTGGCCGACGGGGCGGGCGGGCCCGTCACGTTCACCGGCTACGACACCACCACCAGGGACGCCACCGTGGTCGGCCTGCTGGTGGACGGCGCGTCCGTCCCCGCGGCCACCGAGGGCGCCGACGTCGAGCTGGTCCTGGACCGCACCCCGTTCTACGCCGAGGGCGGCGGCCAGCTGCCCGACGCGGGCACCGTGCGGACGTCCTCGGGGGCGAGCGTCGACGTGGTCGACGTGCAGAGCCCCATCACGGGCCTGATCGTGCACCGCGGCCGGGTCACCGGCGGCGAGGTCGTGGTGGGCGACGGCGTGCGCGCCGAGGTCGACCTGGAGCGGCGCCGGTCCATCAGCCGCGCCCACACCGCCACGCACATGGTTCACAAGGCCATCCGCGAGGCCCTGGGGGAGACCGCGACCCAGGCCGGCTCGGAGAACGCGCCCGGCCGGTTCCGGTTCGACTTCAGCTCCTCCGGGCCGGTCCCGCCGACGGTGCTGCGCGACGTCGAGCAGCGGGTCAACACGCTGCTGGCGGACGACCTCGAGGTCACCGCCGAGGTCATGACCCAGGAGCAGGCCCGCGCCGCGGGCGCGATGGCCCTGTTCGGCGAGAAGTACGGCGACGCAGTCCGCGTGGTGTCGGTCGGCGACTGGGCCCGCGAGCTGTGCGGCGGCACCCACGTCGAACGCTCCGGCCAGCTGGGCGTGGTCACGCTGCTGGGCGAGGCCAGCATCGGCGCCGGCGTGCGGCGGGTCGAGGCCCTGGTCGGCGTGGACGCCTACGCCCACCTGGCGCGGGAGCACGTGCTGCTGGCCAGCGTCACCGACGCCCTCAAGGTCCGCCCGGACGAGGTGCCCGAGCGCGTCGAGCAGATCGTCACCCGGCTGCGCGAGGCCGAGAAGGAGCTGCAGCGCCTCCAGGGCGAGAAGGTGCTGGCGGCCGCCCCGACCCTGGCCGCGCAGGCCGAGGACCTGGCCGGCACCCGGTTCGTCGCGGCCCACGTCGGCGAGGTCGGCGGCGACGACGTGCGCTCGCTCGTCCTGGACGTGCGGCAGCGGCTGGGTGCGACGTCGGCGGTCGTGGCCCTGACCGCGGTGGCCAAGGGCCGCCCGCTCGTGGTGATCGCCACCAACGAGGCGGCTCGCGAGGCCGGGGTCGCGGCCGGGGCGCTGGTCAAGGTCGCGGCCGGGGTACTCGGCGGCGGGGGCGGCGGCAAGCCGGACCTGGCCCAGGGCGGCGGGACCGACCCGGGCGCGGTCGAGCAGGCCCTGGCGGCCGTCCGGCGCGAGGTGTCCGGGACGGTCGGGGCCTGATCGCGTGGGTGCCCGCCTGGCCGTAGACGTCGGCAGCGTGCGGATCGGGGTCGCCGTGAGCGACCCCCGCCGCGCGGTGGCGGTGCCGCTGGACACCGTGGCCCGGGCGAAGGACGGCTCCGACCTGCGGGCGCTGGCCGCCATCGCGCTCGAGCGCGAGGTCGACGACGTCGTGGTCGGGCTGCCGGTCGGGCTGTCCGGGCGGGAGGGGCCCGCGGCGACGGCCGTGCGGGCGTTCACGCAGACCCTGGCCGACGCCCTGGCCCCGCTGCCCGTGCTGCTCGTCGACGAGCGGCTGACGACCACGTCGGCGCACCAGGTCCTGCACGCCGCAGGGCGTCCGGGCCGACGGCACCGTACGGTGGTGGACAGGACGGCCGCCGCGATCCTGCTCCAGACGGTGCTCGACGCCGAGACGGGGAGCGGGGGAGCAGGCAGCCCGGGGAGCACCGCAGCACTCGGGGAACCCGTACCACCCACGGGGACGGCCGACAGGAGCGACGAATGACCTACCGGGACCCCGGTGGCAGCCCCACGTCCGGCGACGGCGCCACCACCGACGCCGACCTCGACCAGCTGCGCCGCACCAGCCCGCGCCGCGCAGCCCGCATCGAGGCCGAGCGCGCGCGGGGCGGGGTGGCTGCGGCCCCCGGCGCCGTGCCCGTCACGCCCGCCGCGGACCAGCCGTTCGACCAGTACGCCCCCGAGCCGGGTCACGGCCAGGCGTACGAGCCGACGGTCCGGGCCTACGAGTCCCGGGACCCCGCGCCGGGGCCGGTTCAGGACCACACCCACGACCAGGGGCCCGACGCGCACGCGACGGAGCACGCGCAGGACCACGCGGAGCACCCGTACGACCACGCGCCGGGGTACGCCCCGGACCACGCGGAGCACCCGTACGACCACGCGCCGGGGTACGCCCCGGACCACGCGGAGCACCCCGACGCCCACGCGCACGACCACGCGGAGCACGCCCACGAGCCCGCGGCGGAACCGGTCCACGACCACGCGCACGAGCCGGTGCACGACTACGCGCACGAGCCCGCCTACGCCGGCGCCGCGCCGTACGCCGAGCACCACTTCGACGAGCCGCACCACGACGACGCCTTCGGCGACCCGGTCAGCGACGGCTACGTCAGCACGGCCGCGTTCGCGCCGCCGCCCCGCCGCCGGCCCCGCTGGGTCGGGCTGCTGGCGCTGGTGATGACCGTCGGCGTGGTCGGGGTGGCCGGCTGGTTCGCCTACCAGGGCCTGCGCCCGGTGATCGCGGACATCCAGGGCGTCGAGCTGTTCGCCGGGGCCGAGGACTTCGAGGGCAGCGGCACGGGCTCGGTCGAGGTGGTCGTGGCCCCCGGCGACACGGGCCGCGAGATGGGCCAGACGCTGCTGGACGCCGGGGTGGTGGCCAGCGTGGAGGCGTTCGTGGAGGCCGCCAACGCCGACCCGCGCTTCACGTCGGTCCAGCCCGGCACCTACACGGTGGCCCAGCAGCTGCCGGCCGCCGACGCCGTCGCCGCGCTGGTGGACCCGGCCAACCGGGAGACCAACACCGTGGTCGTGGCCGAGGGGCTGCGGGTGGACCAGGCCCTGGAGCGCCTCGCCGAGGGCACCGGGCTACCGCTGGCCGACCTGGAGGCGGCCGTGGCCGCCGCCGAGCTGCCCCCCGCGGCCGGCGCCGAGGGCGTCGTCGACCCGGCCGAGGGCTTCCTGTACCCCGACGGCTACCAGTTCGGCGACGACCCGACGGCGCAGGAGGTCGTCGACACGATGATCGCGCGGGGCCAGGAGGTGCTGGCCGAGCTGGGCGTGGCCCCGGAGGACCAGCTCGAGGTGCTGACCAAGGCCAGCCTGGTGCAGGGCGAGGCCCGCCTGGACGAGGACTTCGGCCGGGTGGCGCAGGTGGTGGACAACCGGTTGGCGATCGACCAGCCGCTGGGCCTGGACTCGACCGTGAACTACGCCACGCAGACCTTCGACACCCGCACGACGGCCGAGCAGCGCGACTCGGACTCGCCGTACAACACCTACCGGTTCCCCGGGCTGCCGCCGGGACCGATCAAGTCGCCGGGCCGGCAGGCCATCGAGGCCGTGGTGTCGCCCACTCCCGGGCCGTGGCTGTACTTCGTCACGGTGGACCTGTGCACGGGGGAGACCGCGTTCGCCGAGACCTTCGAGGAGCACCAGGCCAACGTGCAGGTGCTCAACGCGTGGCAGCGCGAGAACACGGCGGACGACGGCTCGCTGATCTGTGGCTGAGCCGGGCGACGACCGCCGGGCCGCGGTGCTCGGGCACCCGGTGCGGCACTCGCTGTCGCCGCTGCTGCACCGGGCGGCCTACCGCGCCCTGGGCCTGACCGGGTGGCGCTACGACGCGGTCGACGTCGACGAGCCGGAGCTGGCGCGCTTCGTGGCCGGACTGGGCCCGGAGTGGGCGGGCCTGTCGCTGACCATGCCGCTCAAGCAGGCCGTGCTGCCCCTGCTGGACGAGGTCGACGACACGGTCGCCGTGACGGGCGCGTGCAACACGCTGCTGCTGCGCGACGGCCACCGGTCGGGGGCCAACACCGACGTGGCCGGCATCCTCGCGGCCCTGCGCGAGGCCGGCGCCGGACCGGACGGCACGGTCGCCGTGGCCCACGTCCTGGGCGGTGGCGCGACGGCAGCCTCCACGGTGCTCGCGCTGCGCCGGCTGGGCTGCCCGGTGCCCGTCGTGCACGTCCGCGACCGCGCGCGGGCCGGGGCGGTGCTGGCCGCCGCCGAGCGCTGCGGCAGCGCCGTGGACCTGCAGCCCTGGCCGGACCGGACCGGTCTGGCCGCCGCGCTGGCCGCCGCCGACGTGGTCGTGTCGACCACCCCGGCCGGCAGCGCCGACGCGGTGGCCGCCGTGCTGCCCGGCGTCGTCACCGGCACCCTGCTGGACGTCGCCTACGACCCCTGGCCGAGCCGGCTGGCGGCGGCCTGGGGCGCGGCCGGGGGAGCGGTGGCCCCGGGGTCGCTCATGCTGCTGCACCAGGCCGCGGAGCAGGTCCGGCTCATGACGGGGCGGCCGGCCCCGGGTGCGCCCATGCGGGTGGCGCTGGCGGAGGTCCGGCCCGAGATCTCCTGACGGCGTCAAGGCGGGGCCCGGTCGCGCCGAACTGACCCGCATGACCCTCCTCCCTGGCCTGCCCGGCGGGACCCGGGTGAGCCGATGAAGCAGCTCACCGACATCCTGCTCGACGAGCAGCTGGTGGACCCGGCCCAGCTGGACGAGGCGTGGCAGGAGCACGAACGCGTCGGCCGCCCGCTGGGGCGCATCCTCGTCGAGATGGGCCACATCACCGAGGCCCAGCTGGTCGCGGCCCTGGCCAGCCAGATCGGCCTGGACTTCGTCGACCTGTCCGACCACGCGGTCGACGCCACGGCGGTGGCGGTCCTCAACCCGGCCATCGCGCGCCGGCACACCGTGCTGCCGATCGGCTACGACGAGCAGGGCCGGTTGCTGCTGGCCATGGCCGACCCGGGCAACGTGTTCGCCCTGGACGACGTCCGGCAGATCACCGGGCGCGAGCCGCGGCCCATCGTGGCCACCCGCGACGACCTGCTGGCCGCCATCGACCGGTACTGCCGCGCCGACGCGGACATGGACGACATCACCAACGCGATGGACGCCGACGAGCTCGAGGACGAGCTCAGCCACGTGCGCGAGATCGTCGAGGACGCGCCGATCGTCAAGTACGTCAACATGCTCATCACCCAGGCCATCCAGGACCGGGCCAGCGACATCCACGTGGAACCGGGCGAGGACAACCTGCGCATCCGCTACCGCATCGACGGCGTGCTGCACGAGATCATGCGCTCGCCCAAGGCGATCGCGTCCGGCGTCACCAGCCGGCTCAAGATCATGAGTGACATCGACATCGCGGAGCGGCGCAAGCCGCAGGACGGCCGGCTGTCGATCAACGCCAACGGCCGCAAGATCGACCTGCGCGTGGCGACGCTGCCCACGGTGTGGGGCGAGAAGATCGTCATGCGGATCCTGGACAACAGCAACACCCGGATGGGGCTGCGCGACCTGGGTTTCAGCGAGGAGAACTTCGACCGGTTCGAGCAGAGCTACACCAAGCCGTACGGCGCGATCCTCGTCACCGGCCCCACCGGGTCGGGCAAGTCCACGACGCTGTACGCCACCCTCAACGTGGTCTCCAAGCCCGAGATCAACGTCATCACGGTGGAGGACCCGGTCGAGTACCGCCTGCCGGGCATCAACCAGGTGCAGGTCAACCCCAAGGCGGGTCTGACCTTCGCGGCCGCGCTGCGCTCGATCCTGCGCTCGGACCCCGACGTGGTGCTGCTGGGTGAGATCCGCGACCACGAGACCGCGCAGATCTCGATCGAGGCGGCCCTGACCGGGCACCTGGTGCTGTCCACGCTGCACACCAACGACGCCCCGTCGGCCATCACCAGGCTGACCGAGATGGACGTCGAGCCGTTCCTCGTCGGCTCGGCGCTGGACTCCGTGCTCGCCCAGCGGCTGGCCCGCAAGCTGTGCAGCAAGTGCGCCGAGGAGTACACGCCCGAGCGGGACGACCTGCGCGCGGTCCGCTTCGGCCTGCCCGACGACGAGCCGGTGCCCGTGCTGCGCCGCCCGGTCGGCTGCCCGTCGTGCGCCAAGACCGGCTACAAGGGCCGGCTGGCGCTGCACGAGGTGATGACGGTCAGCGAGGAGATCGAGCGCCTGACCGTCAGCCGCGCCTCGGCCACCGAGATCGCCGCGGTGGCCCGGGAGCAGGGCATGACCACGTTGCGCCAGGACGGCATGGCCAAGGTCCGCGCGGGTGTGACGACCATCGACGAGATCCTGCGGGTGGTCGCGTGACCTCGCGCCTCAAGGCGGCCCCCGGGACGTCCGATGGACCCCCAGGACACCCGTCCCCCGGACCCCGGTCCGACCGACGCAGGCCTGAGCACAGCAGGGATGACACGTGAGCGAGCAGGGCTACCAGCCGAACAGCTACGCCTTCGACGGCAGCGCGCACCCGGCCCCGGGCGTGCCCGCGGCCGGGTACCAGGACGTCGGCGGCCCCGTGGCGCCGCCCGTCCCGCCGGCCGCGGCGGCCGTGTACACCCCCGGCGTGCTGCCGCGCGAGGACGAGTGGCAGGCCGCGCCCGCGGCGCAGGCCTACGACTACCGCAGCGCCGTCCGCGACTCCGGCGCGTACGTCGGCGACGACCAGCTCGAGGGGCACGGCGTCGACATCGACGGCGACTTCTCGGCCGTGGCCGCGCGCTTCGACGACGTGCCCGCCGGGCCCGTCGAGGTCGAGATGCCGGCGTCGACGCACGAGGAGTTCGAGCTCAACGCCGTGCTCATCGACCTCAAGGAGCGCGGCGGCTCCGACCTGCACCTGACCGCCAACGCCTCGCCGGCCATGCGGCTGTCGGGGGAGCTGGTGCAGCTCGACGAGTACGCCAAGCTCACCCCGGCCGACACGCAGCGGGTGCTGTACTCGATCCTCACCCAGAAGCAGCGCGAGAAGTTCGAGGAGAACCTCGAGCTGGACCTGTCGTACTCGGTGCCCGGCCACGCCCGGTACCGCGTCAACATCTACCGCCAGCGCGAGTCCCTGGGCGCGGCGTTCCGGCTGATCCCGTTCGAGATCAAGCCCCTGGAGGAGCTCGGCGTCCCGCCGGTGGTCAACAACTTCTCGGGCCTGCCGCGCGGGATGGTGCTGGTGACCGGGCCTACGGGCTCCGGCAAGTCGACGACCCTGGCCGCCGTGGTCGACCGCGCGAACCGCACGCGCAAGGACCACATCATGACCGTCGAGGACCCGATCGAGTTCCTGCACCACCACAAGGGCTGCCTGGTCAACCAGCGCGAGGTCGGCGAGGACACCCTGAGCTTCGCCGCCGCGCTCAAGCACGTGCTGCGCCAGGACCCCGACATCATCCTGGTCGGCGAGATGCGCGACCTGGAGACCATCCACGTCGCCCTGACCGCGGCCGAGACCGGCCACCTGGTGTTCGGCACGCTGCACACGGCGGACGCCGCGCAGACCATCGACCGCGTCATCGACGTGTTCCCGGCCCACCAGCAGCAGCAGGTCCGCACCCAGCTGGCCGGCGCCATCCAGGGCGTGGTCTGCCAGACCCTGTGCAAGAAGGCCGACGGACGCGGCCGGGTCGTGGCCACCGAGGTCATGGTGGCGACCCCCGGCATCCGCAACCTGATCCGCGAGGGCAAGACGCACCAGATCTACTCGGCCATGCAGGCCGGCGCGCAGCACGGCATGCACACCCTCGACCAGCACCTGGCCGAGCTCGTGCGCACCAACCAGATCACGTGGGAGCACGGGCTCGAGAAGTGCCACCACGTCGAGGACTACCAGCGCCTGACCGGGCGCGGCTGAGCCCGGCGACGGAGCAGAGGAGCCACCTGATGGCAGCGACCAAGACCTACGAGTACAGCGTCCGCGACCGCGCGGGCAAGCTGGCCTCGGGCAAGCTCGACGCCCCGAACGAGGCCGTCCTCGTCACCAAGCTCAAGGCCATGGGCTACGCCCCGGTCAGCGTGCGCGAGTCCGGCGGCGGGCTGAACAAGGACATCGAGCTGCCGTTCGGCAACGGGGTCAAGCTCAAGGACCTCGCGATCATGTCGCGGCAGTTCGCCACGATGATCAACTCGGGGCTGTCGCTGCTGCGGGCGCTGACGATCCTGGCCGACCAGACGGACAACAAGAAGCTGGCCAGGACGCTGGGCGAGGTCCGCGGCGAGGTCGAGACCGGTGTGTCGCTGTCGGCGTCGCTGGCCAAGCACCCGGAGGTCTTCCCGCCGCTGATGATCAACATGATCCGGGCCGGCGAGGTCGGCGGGTTCCTGGACGCGGTGCTGCTGCAGATCGCCGAGAACTACGAGGCCGAGGTCAAGCTCCGCAACAAGGTCAAGTCGGCGATGACCTACCCCGTCGTGGTGTTCGTCATCGCGATCCTGGCCGTGATCGGCATGCTGCTCTTCATCGTCCCGATCTTCTCGACGATGTTCGCCGACCTGGGCGGTGAGCTGCCGGCACCGACCAAGGTGCTGGTCTGGCTGTCCGCGGCGCTCAAGGTGACCGCCATCCCCATCGCCGTGCTCATCGTGGTCGCGGTCGCCGTCTGGGGGAGGGTCAAGCACCTGGAGAAGGTGCGCAACGTCGTGGACCCGCTGTCCCTCAAGATGCCCGTGTTCGGCCAGCTGGTGCAGAAGATCGCCCTGAGCCGGTTCGCCCGCAACCTGGGCACCATGATCAGCTCCGGCGTGCCGATCCTGCAGGCGCTGGACATCGTGGCCGACACCACGGGCAACATGGTGCTGGCCCGCGCCATCCGTGACGTGCAGCAGAGCGTGCGGCAGGGCGAGAGCCTGGCCGGCCCGCTGAACAACCACCCGGTGTTCCCGTCGATGGTGGTGCAGATGCTGGCCGTCGGCGAGGACACCGGCGCCATGGACACCATGCTGCACAAGATCAGCGAGTTCTACGACCAGGAGGTCGAGGCCACCACCGAGGCCCTCACCAGCCTGATCGAGCCGTTGATGATCGCGTTCCTGGGCGCCATCGTCGGCGCCATGATCGTCGCGCTCTACATGCCGATCTTCTCGGTGTTCACCCTCATCGAGTAGACCGCGGGGCGGCCGGACAGGCCATCCAGGACGGTGCCACACGGCCCGGTCGCCCAACAGGGCGGCCGGGCCGTAACCGTGCCGTGACCAGCGCAGACGTGCCCGCTACGCCCTCCGGGTGACGGCGGTCGCGAAGGGCTCAAGGGACGCGGTCGGACGCCGATGTCCCCGGTGTCATCGAGCACGGCCAGACAAGGCACTCCCGCCGCGAGGCGGGGTCGCAAAGCCAGGGGACCCGTCCGGGTCGGCCCAGCTGCCTCGGCCGGCGCACCCGCGCCGCGAGGGACCGGTCACAGCTCACGGTCAGTCTTCTCGAAGGGACACACCCCACATGCTCGCTCGTATCCACAAGTCCATGCGCGACAAGGACCAGGGCTTCACCCTGATCGAGCTCCTCGTCGTCATGATCATCATCGGCATCCTCGCGGCCATCGCCATCCCGGTCTTCCTCAACCAGCGCGAGCGCGCCGTCGTCTCCTCCATGGAGTCCGACGCCCGCACCGTCGCCAACGAGGTCGAGACGTTCTTCGTCGACAACCAGGAGTACCCCGGCGACTTCGGCCCGGTGGAGACCGTCCCCGCGGCCAACCTCAACGGCAACGACATCAACCTGTCCGCCAACAACCGGGCCGAGCTCACCGCGACCGCCGACGCCTTCTGCATCGAGCTCACCCGCGTCCCCGGTTCGCCCTCCGACGCCCTCACGGTCTCCTACGACAGCGACGCCGGCGGCCTCGTCGACGCCTGCGCCTGATCCACCTGATCCGCGCCTGGCCCCCGGTAGTCGGGGGCCAGGCGGCACCATCTCGCCACCACCACCGGGAGCGCACGACATGGACGGAGCAGGCCGGGAGTCGGGCTTCAGCCTCGTGGAGCTGCTCGTCGTCATGGTGATCATCGGGATCCTCGCCGCGATCGCCGTGCCGGTCCTGCTGAACCAGCGCGCCTCGGCCTTCGACACCAGCGTCCGCGCCGACCTGCGGGAGGTGGCCCGGATCATGGAGACCTACTACGTCGACGAGGGCGAGTACGCCGGTGACCTCGAGGTGCTGGCGGCGGCCGTCCCGCCCCCCACCCAGCTGAGCGGCGACAACGAGGTGGCCCTCGTGCCGGCGTTCACCGACGAGCAGGCCTACTGCCTGGTCGGGACCAGCCCGCACAGCGACAGCACCATCCACTACGACTCCGACGGCGGCGGCCTGCTGGCCCCCGGCGCCCCCTGCACCTGACGCGCCCGCGCCACCGACGAGACCTGGAGCACCACATGACGCGCACCGACCGGCGAGACCGCCGCGACGAGGGGTTCACCCTCATCGAGACCGTGGTCGCGGTCATGCTCATGGCCATCATCCTGGCCGGCGTCGCGGGCCTGCTGATCCGGAGCACCTCCAGCGCGGCGCACCTCGCGCGCACCAACGTGGCCGCGCAGCTGTCCGACCAGCAGATGGAGCTGGTCCGCGCGGTCCGGCCGACCGAGACCGACCCGGGCGCGAGCAAGCTGCTCGACGGCCGCAGCCAGTCCGCGGTCGAGGGCCAGTGGGCCGACGGCCCGGCCGAGCTGGCCGGCACCGACCCGGCCTGGGACACCAGCCCCAGCGGCACGCCGGCCGTCCCGCTGCGCAGCGAGCAGACGGTGGACGACCAGCCCTACGTGCTGGAGACGTACATCGGTACCTGCACCCAGGCGCAGAACCCGACCACCGGCGTCCCCGTGGGGCCCTGCGCCACGACCGTGGCCGACGGCGTGCTGACCTACCGCGTGCTGGTCCGGGTCAGCTGGGAGCGGGGCGGCACCGAGACCTGCGGCGGCGGGGACTGCGAGTTCCTGCTCACCACGCTCGTCAACGCCGACGGGGACTTCATCTTCAACACCGGCGCCGACGTCGAGGGGCCCAGCGGGGCCGCCGACGACGTGTCGGTCGCGTTCAACACCGTCAGCGCCAGCTTCAACGTGCTGACCAACGACTCCCCGGGCGACAACGGCTTCGCCACCAACCCGGTCGGCGTGACCCAGCAGCCCGCCAACGGCGTGCTGTCCGCGAGCCAGGCCACCGGCACCATGACCTACACGCCCAACGCCAACTACCACGGCGTCGACGGCTTCGTCTACAAGCTCACCGACTCCTCCGGCCTGGTGTCCGAGGAGGTCTTCGTCACGGTCACCGTCAACCGCCCGCCCGTCCCGACCGCCGCCAACCTCGCCCTGACCGGGACGCGCGGCGTGGCCCGCCCCGTCACCGTGCTCAGCCCGGTCAACGCGAAGTGGCACGGGACGAACGCGGTCAGCATCGTGACCGCCCCGGCCAGCGGGGCCGCCATCAGCATCTCCGGCGGCGTCATCAGCTACACCGCGCCGGCGCTGTTCGCGGGGACCGAGACGTTCCGCTACCGGATCACCGACCTGAGCGGGCAGACGGCCGAGGCCGTGGTCACGGTGACCGTCGCCCCGCCCACGGCTGCCAACGACGCCTACGGCGCCTCGCGGACCGGTCCCGTGGACTTCAACGTGAGGTCCAACGACTCCCCGGAGTTCGCGGCCGCCACCGTCACCATCGTGACGGCCCCGTCCCGCGGCACGGCCCAGGTCGTCAACGGCCAGGTGCGCTACACGGCCACGCCGATGACGCCGGGGACGAGCGACTCGCTGGTCTACCGCGTGACCAACGGACCGCTGACGGCGACGGCGACGGTCACCATCACCATCCCGCCGCTTCCCACCGCCGTGGACGACACGGCTCAGGCCGTCCGGGGCTCGGCGGTCGACATCAACGTGCGCGGCAACGACAACACCGCCTTCGCCTCGGGCACCGTGACCGTCACGAACGGTCCCTCCCACGGCACGGTGGCCGTGGTGAACGGCCAGGTCCGCTACACGGTGGACCCGAGCACCACGGCGACGAGCGACTCGCTGGTCTACGAGGTCGTCAGCGGCGGGCTCAGCTCCTCGGCCAACGTGACAATCACGATCCCGGCCCCGCCGGCCCCCACGGCCGCCTCCGGCACGGCCTGCTTCCCCAACCAGAGGAACCGCAACGTGAGCATCGACCTGCTCGCCCTGGTCACCGGTCCGGGGGTGGACGGCAGCAGCATCACCATCCGGACCGCCCCGAACAACCGCTACACGCTGCGGTCCGGGCCCGAACCCGACGGAGTCGTGGTCTACCGCACCTCGAACAACCAGAACCCGAACAACAGCTCGTTCACCTACCGGGTGACCGACAGCCTGGGCCGTACGGCCGACGGCACCATCCAGCTGCGGCCGGGGACGTCGTGCTGACCCGGCTGCGTAGCGTCGCCCGGCGCGACGACGCGGGCTTCACCCTGGTCGAGCTCATGGTCGCGATGTTCATCTTCTCGATCCTGCTCGTCATCCTCACGGCGGGGATCAGCGCGATGAGCCGCTCGACGGTGCGGGTGACCGCCAGCGGCGAGGCCATGACCGACCTGAACCGGCTCTACAACCGGCTGGACAAGGAGGTGCCCTACGCCACGGCGCTCAACCGCCAGGTGCTGTCCGGGGGCGACTGGTACCTCGAGTACTTCACCGACTCGACGGAGGCCGGGGCCAGGCCGTTCTGCACCCAGTACCGGCTGGACACCTCCGCCCGAGCGGTCCAGGTCCGGAGCTGGAACACCGAGGGGGCGCTCGGGCTGACCGGCTGGACGACCCTGGCGGTGGACGTCGTGCCGCGGGCCGGCTCGCCGTGGCTGGTCCGCCCCGCCGACGACACCTACGTGCGGCAGCGCCTGACCGTCGCGGTCGACGTCGAGCAGCCCGCCACCCCGGTGCAGCAGCTGGACACGACCTTCGTGGCCCGCAACACCACACCGGACACCGGGACCAACGCCGACCAGGACGCCGACGGCCGCAGCGACAGCGAGGTCTGCATGAACCAGGGAGTGGGACGATCGTGAACCAGCACCGCAGCAGCGCCCTCGTGCGTCTCCACCGCGCGCTGGAGGCCCGGCTCCGTACCGGGGCCGGCCTGCGCGACAGCGACGACGGCGCCGCCATGATGTTCGTCCTGCTGACCATGCTGATCGCGACGTCGATCAGCCTGCTGCTGCTGGGCACCATCATCTCGCAGGTCGGGCCCGTGCAGTTCGGTCAGAAGAACGTCCGCACCGTCCACGCGGCCGAGGCCGGCATCGACGTCGCCCTGGGCCAGATCCGCGCCGCCACGGCCGCGGACCCCCTGGACGCGACCAAGCTGGTCGGCGACCGGGGCGGTCTCCCCTGCGTGACGGGGGAGGAGTTCGGCCACCTGACCGGTGAGCTGGGCGCCTCGCCCGGCGACCTGAGCTACGACGTCGAGATCCGCTACTACTCCGAGGACCCGGCCGGACGCAACGAGACCTGGCGGGCGGACAACGCACTGGCCTGCGCGGCCGGCGGCGGCCCCACCCTGACCCCCACGTTCGCGCTGATCCAGTCCCGTGGCCTGGGCGAGGGCGTGCCGCAGCGGGAGGAGACCGACGGCAACCGGCGGCTGGAGACCATCTACGACTTCCAGCTGACCAACGCCAACGTCGCCGGCGGGCTCATCCACACCTACTACGACGGCAACGCCGCCAGCCGTGACCTGTGCTTCGACGCCGGCAGCGAGGCGCCTGCGGTCAACACCCGGCTGACGGTGCAGCTGTGCCAGCCCGGCCAGGGCCGTCAGCTCTGGTCCTGGCGCAAGGACTTCACGATCGCGCTCGCCCTGACGCTGGACCCTTCCTACACCGGCACCTCGCTGTGCGTGACGGCGGTCGGCACCGGCAACGACCGGCAGGTCCAGCTGCGCACCTGCGGCAACGGCTTCGACCAGAAGTGGGGCTACAACGACGGCGCCCAGTTCCAGGGCCGCCTGGCCGGTGACACCACCAGCCGGCACTGCTTGATCGTGGCGACCGACAACACGGCCGGGTCGTTCGTCAACGCCACCACGGGCTCCTGCGGCGCCGGCTACAACCGCCGCTCCACCTGGCGCCCGGAGGCCCGCGTCGGCGCCGGCTCGGTCGGCGACATCGAGGGCAACTTCGTCAACACGCCGTTCCAGTGGGTCAACTTCTTCGAGTTCGGCCGCTGCTTCGACATCAGCAACTGGAACGTCAACTACCAGTCCATGATCGCGTTCCCCTGCAAGCAGGACCCGGTCTCGGCGGTCGGCTGGAACGAGACGCTGCTGTGGGACGACGCCACCAAGCAGCTGTACACCCGGACGACGTCGAGCAACCGCAGCTACCAGCAGGCGGTGGACGCCGGCGGGGCCAAGTACTGCGTGCAGTCCCCGGCCAGCAACGGCGGCTTCGTGCTCATGAAGCCCTGCGCCACCGGCACCATCCCCAACAACCAGAAGTGGACCGTCAACCGCAAGGTCTCGGACTACTCCGGTTCCTACACCATCGTCGACACCAACAACCGGTGCATGTCGGTCGGCCCGCCCAACACCGGGGCCCCGGACACCTCGATCCACCAGTGGTCGAGCATCATCGCCGAGACCTGCGACGGCAGCGGCCGGCAGAAGTGGAACGCCCCGCCCAACGCCGCCCCCTCCGTCACCCGTGACACCCGTGAGCTCCCCGGCTCCTGAGCCGGTCGTCCGGCCCCGGCCGGGGCACCACGGCGCGGCCGCCACCCGGCGGCCGCGCCCCCGTGCTGGGATGGGCCGGTGAACGCAGTGGTCGACGTCGCCGGTCCCGACCTGCCCCTGCTGGTGCTGGCGGTCGTCGCCGCGGGCGCGTTCGGGGCGATCATCGGCTCGTTCCTCAACGTGGTCATCCACCGGGTGCCGCGCGGGGAGTCCGTCGTCTCGCCGCCCAGCGCCTGCCCGGGCTGCGGCGCGGCGATCCGGGCCCGGGACAACGTGCCGGTGTTGTCGTGGCTGCTGCTGCGTGGCCGGTGCCGCGACTGCGGCGAGCCCATCAGCCCGCGCTACCCGCTGGTCGAGCTGGCGACGGCGCTCGCGTTCGCCGGAGTCGTGGCGGCCGTGCTGACCACCGGACCGACCCCGTGGGTGCTGCCCGCCCTGCTGTACCTGGCCGCGGTCAGCATCGCCCTGTCGCTCATCGACGTCGACGTCAGGCGGCTGCCGGACGCGATCGTCCTGCCGAGCTACCCGGTCATGCTCGTCCTGCTGGCCATCGCGTCAGCGGCGACGGGGGACTGGTGGGCGCTGGGTCGCGCGGCCATCGGGGCGGTGGCGAGCTTCGCGTTCTTCTACCTGCTGGCGCTGCTCTACAAGGGCGGCATGGGCTTCGGCGACGTGAAGCTCGCCGGCGTGCTGGGCACGGCCCTGGCCTGGTACGGCTGGGCCCACCTGGTGGTGGGCACGTTCCTCGGCTTCCTGCTGGGCGGCGTGGTGGGCATCGCGCTCATCGCCCTGCGCCTGGGCAACCGCAAGACGATGATCCCGTTCGGCCCGTACATGATCGTCGGGGCCTGGCTCGCGATCGGCTTCGGCGGCGGCATCGCGGACGCGTACCTGCGCACCGCCGGTCTGCGCTGACCCACCTGCCGACCCACCCGCTGCGTCCGGGCGTGACCCGGTGCGGCAGCCGGGGATGACCCGGACGGGTGACCGTGGCGCCCGGGGGCCACCGACCGGCACGTCGCCGCTCAAGCGCCCCCCGGCACGGCCGATGTCTGCCCTGGGAAGCGGGAGGACCGCCGCCCGGGGGTCGATGCGTCGGCCCCGTCGCAGAGGTGAAGGAGACGCGCCGTGGCCGCACGAAGCGCCATCGGTCTCGACATCGGGACGTCAGGCGTACGCGCCGCCGAGCTGTCGTTCGGACGTCACGGGGTGACGCTGGAGAAGTTCGGCCAGGTGGCCGTGCCGCCCGGGTCGGTCAGGGACGGCGAGGTCGTCGAACCCGTCGCCGTCGCCGAGGCGATCCGGGAGCTGTGGGCCGCCACCAAGTTCTCGCGCAAGGACGTGGTGCTCGGCATCGCCAACCAGCGCGTCGTCGTCCGCACCGTCGAGGTGGCCTGGCTGCCGCCGGCGGAGCTGCGCAAGAGCCTGCCGCTGCAGGTGGCCGACCAGCTGCCCATGCCCGTCAACGACGCGGTGCTGGACTTCCACCCCCTGGAGGAGGTGCACGGCCCGCGCGGCCGGATGCTGCGGGGCCTGCTGGTCGCCGCCGTCCGCGAGAGCGTCCTGGGCAACGTGCGCTGCGTCGAGCGCGCCGGCCTGCGACCCACCTCGGTGGACCTGACCAGCTTCGCCGTGCTGCGCTCGCTGGGCGCCCGCGGCCTGGACGACACCCGGACCGAGGTCCTGGTCGACGTCGGCGCCCGGGTCACCAACATCGTCGTGCACACCGCCGGCGTCCCCCACTTCGTCCGCATCCTGCTGATGGGCGGCAACGACCTGACCGACGCCCTGGCCGAGCGGCTCGGCACCTCGCTGGCCGAGGCCGAGGGCATCAAGCAGAGCACCGGCCTGGACGCCGGCCCCGGGGTCAGCCCCAACGCCGTGCGCACCATCGACGGCTCCGCCCAGGCGCTGGTCGACGAGATCCGCGGCTCGCTGGACTACTTCCGGTCCTCCTTCGCCGGCACGCCGCCCGAGCGGGTGGTGCTGTCCGGCGGCGGCTCCACGCTGCGGGGCTTCGCGGCCCGCCTCGAGCAGGGC
Source organism: Jannaschia sp. R86511 (assembly GCF_042466345.1). Classification (NCBI taxonomy): domain Bacteria; kingdom Pseudomonadati; phylum Pseudomonadota; class Alphaproteobacteria; order Rhodobacterales; family Roseobacteraceae; genus Jannaschia; species Jannaschia sp. R86511. The sequence continues at coordinate 3,370,480 of NZ_JAXHCD010000001.1, read as the reverse complement.
GTCCGCATCCCCGTGGTGCAGGGCAACCCCATGCAGACCATGCGGCTGGGGCGGACCGGCCTCGACGACGCGCAGCTCGCGCTCGTGCAACCGCTGGCGGCCGTGCCCGTCGGCCTCGCCATGGGAGCCAACCGATGAGCACGCAGCAGCAGGAGACCAGCCGCGAGACCGTCGTCCCGCTGACCGGGGAGTACCCGGTCGCGCGCGTCGACCTGATGCCGCCGGAGATCGCCGAGCGTCGTCGCTTCGCCAGGGCCCGTGGCTGGATGGTCGTCGGTCTGGTCGCGGTCTCGGCCGGGCTCGGCGCCGGCTGGTACCTGGCCGCGGCCGACGCCGCCGCCGCGCAGGAGGAGCTCGCCGCCGAGCAGGCCCGCACCGTCGAGCTGCAGGCCGAGGCCGCCCAGTTCGCGCAGGTGCCGGCCATCCTGGCCAGCGTGGGCCGCGCCGAGAGCGCCCTGGCCACGGCCATGGCCTCCGACGTCGAGTGGTACCGGTACCTGTCGCAGATCGGGCAGAGCGCGCCGGACACCGTCTGGTTCCAGACCATCACCGCCGCCACGGTCGCGCCCGGTTCCTTGACGGCCGACCCGCTGGCCCCGCAGGACACCGTCGCCGAGGTCTCGACCACCGGCCGCGCCCTGTCCTACCCGGACGTGGCGACCTGGCTGGACGCCATGGACGGGATCAAGGACCTCGACTACGTCTTCTTCACCGACGCGACGCTGGACGACGACACCGGCGAGGACCCGTGGGTCGACTTCACGGCGACCTCGAAGGTCGCCCCCGGCGCCTTCTCCGACCGCTACGCCCAGGAAGGGCAGTGACATGGCTCTGACCAAGACGTCCGCGTGGTCCCTCGGGACGCTCGGGCTGTGCGTGGCCCTCTCGGCCGGGGCCTGGTTCCTGGCCATCGAGCCGGAGCGCGCCGAGGCCGCCGACACCCGTGAGCAGACGGTCGCGGCCGAGCAGTCCAACGCCCAGCTCGAGGTCCGCATCGAGCAGCTGCGTCAGGAGTACGCCGACCTGCCGACCCGGCAGGCCGAGCTGGCCGCCATCCGGCAGGCGCTGCCCGACGAGCCCGCGCTCGCCGGTCTGATCCGCGCCGTCAACGAGTCGGCCGACGACGTCGACATCGTCCTGAGCAGCATCACGACGGGCGCCGTGAGCGCCGTGGTCGACCCCAACGCGGTCACCGAGGTGACCGACGAGGGCGCCGAGGCCGGGGCGGAGGCGAGTGCCGAGCCGAGCGCGGAGCCGTCGACCGAGGCCTCGGCGGAGCCGGCCGACGCCGCGGCCGGGGTCACCGTCGTCGAGGGTGCGCCCGCCGGCGCCGTGCTGGCCGCCGTGCCGATCACCATCGACACCCGGGGCGGCTTCTTCGAGACCAACCTGTTCCTCAAGGCGCTGCAGGCGGACATCTCGCGTGCGGTCCTGGTGGACGGGCTGACCATCACCGCCATCGACGAGGAGGACGTGGACCCCGGCACCGTCACCACGTCCATCACCGCCCGCGTCTTCGTCTTCGTCGACCCCGACAGCGTGGACTCCATCGACGCCCCGGTCCCCGCGACCGACTGAGCAGGAGACAGACATGACCACCACCCCGTCGACGTTCGGCCAGCCGAGCGCACCCACGCCCGCCCCCGAGCCCGAGCCCGTCGTGCAGGGCCGCGGCCGCACCGTCGCCATCGTCGTCACCGCCGGCGTCGTCGCCCTCGGCGTGCTGGGCGGGGCCGCGGCCCTGGTCCTGGCGCCCGGCGGCGAGGACGACGTGCCCGTCGCGGCGCCCCCCGCCCCCGCGGCCGTGGAGCCCAGCCCGGAGCCGTCCGCGGCCGAGGTCGTCGAGCCGCTGCCGGTCTCGGCCGTCCGGAGCCGCAACATCTTCGTCCCCTTGGTGGACAACGCCAGCTCGAGCGAGGAGGGCGAGGACGAGGAGGCCGCGGACGGCGGGTCGGTCGACGTCGACGTCACCCCGGTCACCGACGTCACGCCCGTCAGCCCCGGCGGCGGCAGCACGGGTGGTGGCGGCGGGATCGTGGTGACCCAGCCCGTCGACACCGAGGCGCTGGACGCCCTCCGGGCCTCGGAGGAGCGCGTCGCCCAGCTGGAGGCCGAGATCGCCGACCTGCAGACGCGGCTCGAGGTCGCCGGCGACGACTCCGCCCTGGAGAACGAGCTCGCCGACGTGCAGGAGCGCTACGCGGACCTGCTCGAGGAGGCCGAGAAGCTGGCCGACGAGATCGACAGCGTCGTCTTCGTCAACGTGTTCGAGGTGGACGAGGACGACGCCGAGGCCCTGACCCTGACCCTGCTGGTCAACGGCGAGGAGCGCACTGTCGACCTGGACCCCGAGACCGACGTCACCGACTCGACCACCATCGCGACCACGAGCGGCGGCTTCGAGATCACGGTCCGGTACCTGTCCTACGACGGCGAGGCCACGCCCGAGACCGTCACCCTGCAGGTCGGCTCCACCACCTACACCGTGTCGACCGGGGCCAGCCTCAGCTTCCAGCTCTCCTGAGCCCCACCCCGCCCGCCCCGCCTGCGCGGTGGCCGTCCGAGCGACGGCCACCACGCAGCGGCGTCCGGTGCGTCTGACACGATGAGGACCATGCGCTGGATCACCGCCGGGGAGAGCCACGGCCCCGCCCTCGTCGGCGTCGTCGAGGGGGTGCCCGCCGGGGTGCAGGTCACCTCCGACGACGTCGCCGCCGTCCTGGCCCGTCGCCGACTCGGTCACGGCCGCGGCGCCCGGATGAAGTTCGAGCAGGACCAGGTCAGCTTCCTGGGCGGGCTGCGCCACGGGGTGACCATGGGCGGGCCGCTCGCGGTGCAGGTGGCCAACACCGAGTGGCCCAAGTGGCAGACCGTCATGAGCCCGGACCCGGTCGACGCCGCCGAGCTGGCCGGCCAGGCCCGCAACGCCCCGCTGACCCGGCCCCGGCCCGGCCACGCCGACCTGGTGGGCATGCAGAAGTACGCCTTCGACGACGCCCGTCCGGTGCTGGAGCGCGCCAGCGCGCGCGAGACGGCGGCCCGCGTGGCGCTCGGCACGATCGCGGCGGCCCTGCTGCGGCAGGCCGCGGGCGTCCGCCTGCTCAGCCACACCGTGGCCATCGGGTCGGTGGCGGTGCCGGAGGGCACGCCGCTGCCCGCGCCCGAGGACGTCGACGCGCTCGACGCCGACCCGGTGCGCTGCCACGACGTGGCCACCAGCGCGGCCATGGTCGAGGAGATCGACCAGGCCCGCCGCGACGGCGACACCCTGGGCGGGGTGGTCGAGGTGCTGGCCTACGGCCTGCCGCCGGGTCTGGGCAGCCACGTGCACGCCGACCGCCGGCTCGACGGCCGCCTGGCCGGCGCCGTCATGAGCATCCAGGCCATGAAGGGCGTCGAGATCGGCGACGGGTTCACCACGGCCCGCCGCCGCGGCTCGGTGGCCCACGACGAGATCGAGACCGGTGGCGACGGCCGGCTGCGGCGCCGGACCGGCCGGGCCGGTGGCACCGAGGGCGGCATGAGCACCGGTGACGTGCTGCGCGTGCGCGCCGCGATGAAGCCGATCAGCACGGTGCCGCGGGCGCTGGACACCGTCGACGTGTCCACGGGCGAGGCCGCGCAGGCCATCAACCAGCGCTCCGACGTCTGCGCGGTGCCGGCGTCCGGCGTGGTGGCCGAGGCCGCCGTGGCCCTCGTCCTGGCGGAGGCGCTGCTGGAGAAGTTCGGCGGGGACAGCGTCGGCGAGACCGCCCGCAACGTCCGCGCCTACCTGGACACCCTCACCATCCGATGACGAGGACCTGATGACTGCACCCGCCACCGCCCCGACCCCGGGGGTGGACGCACCGCTGGTCGTGCTCGTCGGCCCGCCCGGCTCCGGCAAGACCAGCGTCGCCCGCGCCCTGGCCGCCCGGCTGGGCGTGCAGGCCCGCGACACCGACGCCGACGTCGAGCGCACCGCCGGGGCCACCGTGCCCGAGATCTTCTACGACCGGGGCGAGCCCGCGTTTCGCGAGCTGGAACGAACGGCCGTCGCCACGGCCCTGGCCGAGCACCGCGGTGTCCTGGCCCTGGGCGGGGGAGCGCCGATGGACCCCGCCACCCGTGAGCTGCTGCACGACCAGCGCGTGGTGTTCCTCGACGTCGGCCTGGCCGCCGCGACCAAGCGGATCGGCATGGACGCCCCGCGCCCGCTGCTGCTGGACGCCCCCCGCGCGACCTGGCTGCGGCTGATGGACGAGCGGCGCCCCGTCTACACCGAGGTCGCCACCCTCGTGGTCATGACCACCGAGCTGGACCCGGACGGCGTGGCGGCGCAGGTGCTCACCGCGTTCACCGACCTTCGTCCGGCCGGGAGCCCGGCGTGAGCGCGGCGACGGTCGTCCGGGTCGAGGGCGCCCAGCCCTACGACGTCGTCATCGGCCACCGGCTGCTGGACCGGCTGCCCGCGCTGCTCGGCACCGACGTGCGGCGCGTCCTGGTCGTGCACCCGCGGGCCTTGCGCAGCACGGGCGACGCCGTGCGAGAGGACCTCGCGGCGCTGGGCTACGAGGCCGTCACCGCCGAGGTGCCCGACGGCGAGGAGGCCAAGAACGCCCAGGTCGCCTCCTTCTGCTGGCAGGTCCTCGGTCAGGCAGGGTTCACCCGCTCCGACGCGGTCGTCGGGGTCGGCGGGGGAGCGGTCACCGACCTGGCCGGGTTCGTCGCGGCCACCTGGCTGCGCGGCGTGAAGGTCGTCCACGTCCCGACCACCCTGCTCGGCATGGTCGACGCCGCCGTCGGGGGCAAGACCGGCATCAACACCACGGAGGGCAAGAACCTGGTCGGGGCCTTCCACCCGCCGGCGGGCGTGCTCGCCGACCTGTCGGCGCTGCAGACGCTGCCCGACTTCGACCTGCGGGCCGGGCTGGCGGAGGTCGTCAAGTGCGGGTTCATCGCCGACCCGGACATCCTCACCGTGCTGGAGACCCAGCCCGAGGAGGCCGTCCGCTGGGACTCGCCCGTCCTGGCCGAGCTCATCGAGCGCTCCGTCACCGTCAAGGCGGCCGTGGTGTCGGAGGACCTCAAGGAGTCCGGCCTGCGGGAGGTGCTCAACTACGGGCACACCTTCGGTCACGCCATCGAGCTGGTCGAGCGCTACTCCTGGCGCCACGGCGCCGCGGTCAGCGTCGGCATGGTCTACGCCGCGGAGCTGGGCCGTCTGGCCGGTCACCTGCCCGAGCGGGTCGTCGACCGGCACCGCACCATCCTGACCCGGCTGGGCCTGCCCATCGTCTACCGCGGCGACCGCTGGTCGGCGCTGTACGACGCGATGCGCAAGGACAAGAAGAACCGCGGCGACCTGCTGCGCTTCGTCGTGCTCGACGGCTCGGGCCGGCCCACCCGGCTCGAGGGCCCCGACCCGTCGCTGCTGCAGGCGGCCTACGTCGAGGTCAGCGACTCGTGAGCGGCCCCCGCGTGCTGGTGCTCAACGGGCCCAACCTGCAACGCCTGGGCACCCGGGAGCCCGAGGTCTACGGCCACGCCACCCATGCGGACCTGGTCGCGCTCGTGGAGCGCACCGCCGCCGAGCTGGGGCTGGCGGCCGAGGTGCGGCAGAGCGACGACGAGGCCGACCTGGTCCGCTGGCTGCACGAGGCCGTGGACACCGGCCGCCACGTGGTGATCAACCCGGCCGCCTTCACCCACTACTCCTACGCCCTGCGCGACGCGGCCGCCCTGGTCGGCGGGGCCGGCCTCACGCTGGTCGAGGTGCACATCAGCAACCCCCACGCCCGGGAGGCCTTCCGGCGCCACAGCGTCGTCAGCCCGGTCGCCACGGGGGTCGTGGCCGGGTTCGGTACCGAGGGCTACGCCCTGGCCCTGCGGGCCGTCGCCGCCCGGCACGGCTGACCGGGCGGCACCGGGCGGCATCCCCCGATCGGCGGAGGCGGGCCGCGACCTTCGGACCGGGTCGCCGCCCAACCGTTCCCATCGGCGCACGGCTGCGACAGGCTGCCCGTCATGGGGTTGGGGAGCAGGCAGCGCGGGCGTGCCCAGGGCCCCGCCCCCACCCGGTCGGGCCCGGCCGCCACCACCACGGAGCTGCTGGGCGCGCTGCGCCACGACCGGCTCGCGATCGCCCAGCAGCCCATCGTGTCGCTGGCCGACGGCCGGCTGTCCGGCACCGAGTCGCTGGTGCGCTGGGCCCACCCCCGCCTCGGCCTGCTGCTGCCCGGCGACTTCCTCCACCTGGCCGAGACGGTCGGCGCCATGCCGGCCCTGGACGGGTTCGTGCTGCGCAGCGCCTGCCGGCGCCTGGCCGCCTCGCCCTTCGTGGTGCCGACCAGCGTCAACGTCTCGCGCAGCACGCTGCTGCAGCGCGGCTTCGTGGAGCAGGTGCTGCGGACGCTGAGGGACTTCGGGGTGGCCGGTGACCGGCTGCTCCTGGAGCTGTCCGAGCAGCTGACGCTGGACGACCTGGAGCTGGTGCGCGACGAGCTGCTCCAGCTGCGCCGGGCCGGGGTGCAGGTGGCGCTGGACGACCTGGGGTCCGGGGCCACCAGCCTGCAGCACGTGCGCATGCTCGAGCCCGCGTTCGTCAAGGTCGACCGCTCCCTGGTCAGCGGCGTTGACTCCGCCCCGCACCGGCTGGCGGCCGTGGCGCGCGTCGTCGACCTGGCCCGCAGCACGGGCGCGGCCGTCACGGCGGAGGGCGTGGAGCGGACGTCGGAGGCCGAGCTGCTGCTCGACCTGGGCTGCGAGCGGGGCCAGGGGTGGCTGTTCGGGCGGCCGGTGCTGCAGCCGGCGACCGATAGGATCACCCACCATGGCGACGACCAACGACCTCAAGAACGGCCTGGTGCTCAACATCGACGGGAACCTCTGGTCGGTGGTGGAGTTCCAGCACGTGAAGCCCGGTAAGGGTCCGGCCTTCGTCCGCACCAAGCTCAAGAACGTCCTGTCCGGCAAGGTGGTCGACAAGACCTTCAACGCCGGCGTCAAGGTCGAGACCGCGACGGTGGACAAGCGGGACATGCAGTACCTGTACGCCGACGGCGACGACTTCGTGTTCATGGACCAGAGCACCTTCGACCAGGTCTACGTGCCGCGGGTCACGGCGGGCGAGGCGGCCGGGTTCCTGCTCGAGCAGCAGGTGGCCACGGTCGCCGTGCACGAGGGCACCGTGCTGTACATCGAGCTCCCGGCCTCGGTCGAGCTCGTCATCAGCCACACCGACCCCGGCCTGCAGGGCGACCGGTCCACCGGCGGCACCAAGCCCGCCACCCTGGAGACCGGCCGCGAGATCCAGGTCCCGCTGTTCCTGGAGTCCGGCACCAAGGTCAAGGTCGACACCCGTTCCGGGGACTACCTCGGGCGCGTCAGCTGAGCGCGCGGCACAAGGCGCGCAAGCGGGCCCTCGACGTCCTGTTCGAGGCCGAGCAGCGGCGCCTGGACCCGATCGGCCTGCTCGCCACCCGGATCGCCGGCGGCGAGCCGCCCGTCCCGGAGTACGCCGTCACCCTCGTCGAGGGGGTGGTGGCCCACGCCGAACGGATCGACGAGGCGCTGTCGACCTACGCCCACGGCTGGACCCTGGACCGGATGCCCGCCGTGGACCGCATCATCCTGCGGATCGCCACCTGGGAGCTGGTGCACAACGACGACGTGCCCGACGACGTCGTCATCAACGAGGCCGTGACCCTGGCCGGCGAGCTGTCGACCGACGAGTCGCCCGCGTTCGTCAACGGCCTGCTGGCCCGGCTGCGCAGCCTCAAGGCCACCCTCGAGGTCTGAGGCGCGCACGTGCCGGGCCGCGTGCGCGGCCCGGCACGAGGTCGGTCCTCAGTCCAGGACGGCGCGGCGGGCGTCGGCGTCCAGGACCTGCCAGCTGATCAGCTGGTCGACCAGGGCGGCGGGGGCCAGGTCGTAGATGACGGCCAGGGAGCGCAGGTCGTCGGCGCGGATCGACAGGATCTTGCCGTTGTAGTCGCCGCGCTGGGACTGGATGGTCTGGGCGTAGCGGGCGAGCGGGCCGGCCTTCTCGGCGGGCACGTTCATCAGCCGCTCGAGGTCCAGCACGAGGCGCGGCGGCGGCTCGCCGGAGCCGGCGGGGGCGCCGTCGGGCAGCAGGGCCTGCACGGGCACGCCGTAGAAGTCGGCGAGCTCCGCCAGGCGCTGCACGGTGACGGCTCGGTCGCCGCGCTCGTAGGAGCCCACCACGACGGCCTTCCACCGGCCCTGGGACTTCTCCTCCACGCCGTGGAGGGACAGACCCTGCTGGGTGCGGATCGCGCGCAGTCGCGAGCCGAGGGCACGTGCGTAGTCGGTTGCCACTTGCTCAATATCACGGAGAGTGACGCCGGGGGTCAAGCCGACCCGCACGCTCAGTCACCGTTCCGGGCTAGTCCCATCGGCTCGAGACCCGTGACCGGTCGGGGGGCCCCACGCGCTACGCTCGCCCCGACCGACGTCCTTTAAGTCCCGTCCCGTGAGGCGGGGAAGGAGGTCCACCCGACATGCCGTCGGACCAGACCTACGAACGCACCGTCGTCAGCGCCGACGACATCGACCGCGTGGTGCAGCGGATCGCGCACGAGCTGCTGGAACGCAACCGCTCGGCCGCCGACCTCGTCCTGCTCGGCATCCCGACGCGTGGGGTCCCGCTGGCGGAGCGGATCGCCGAGGCCCTCCAGCGGGTCGAGGGGGTGCGCCCACCGACCGGTTCCCTCGACGTGACGATGTACCGCGACGACCTGCGTCAGCACCCGACGCGAGGACTGGCCGTCACCGAGGTGCCGGTCGACGTCACGGACCGTGTGGTGGTGCTCGTCGACGACGTGCTGTTCTCCGGCCGCACCATCCGGGCCGCGCTGGACGCCGTCGCGGACCTGGGCCGACCGCGGGCGATCCGGCTGGTCGTGCTCGTCGACCGGGGCCACCGGGACCTGCCGATCCGCGCCGACCACGTCGGTCGCAACCTGCCCACGGCTGCCGACGAGCGCGTCGCGGTGCGGCTGCGCGAGACCGACGGCAGCGACGGCGTGGACATCCTGCGCCCGCTCGGCACCCCGGCGGCCGACCGCGGCGACGGGGGCGGTGCCGCGTGAGGCACCTGCTGTCCACGGCCGACCTGTCGCACGCCGACGCGGTGCACCTGCTGGACACGGCCGAGCAGATGGCCGCCACCCAGCAGCGCGAGATCAAGAAGCTGCCCACGCTGCGCGGCCGGACGGTGGTCAACCTCTTCTTCGAGGACTCCACCCGCACCCGGATCTCGTTCGAGGCCGCGGCCAAGCGGCTGTCGGCGGACGTCATCAACTTCTCGGCCAAGGGCTCCAGCGTGTCCAAGGGCGAGAGCCTCAAGGACACAGCGGAGACCCTGCAGGCCATGGGGGCCGACGCGGTCGTCATCCGGCACCCGGCCTCGGGCGCCCCGCACCGGCTCGCCGCGATGGGCTGGACCCGGGGCGCGGTGCTCAACGCGGGCGACGGCACGCACGAGCACCCCACCCAGGCCCTGCTGGACGCGTTCACCCTGCGCCGTCACCTGGCCGGCGGCACCGGCGACCTGGCCGGGCTGCGCGTCGCCGTCGTCGGCGACGTCCTGCACTCCCGGGTCGCGCGCTCCAACGTGCACCTGCTGCACACCCTCGGCGCCTCGGTGGTGCTGGTCGGGCCGCCCACGCTCATGCCGTACGGGGTGCACGCCTGGCCGTGCGAGGTGTCCTACGACCTGGACGCGGTCCTGCCGACGCTCGACGCGGTCATGATGCTGCGGGTGCAGGGGGAGCGGATGAACGCCGCGTTCTTCCCGTCCGAGCGGGAGTACTCGCGCCGCTACGGCCTGGACGCCCGCCGCCTGGACCTGCTGCCCGACCACGCGATCGTCATGCACCCCGGCCCGATGAACCGCGGCCTGGAGATCAGCGCCGACGCCGCCGACAGCGCCCGCGCCGTCGTGCTCGACCAGGTCACCAACGGCGTGTCCGTCCGGATGGCCGCGCTGTACCTGCTGCTGGCAGGAGAGGGGAACGACACGTGAGCGAGCAGACCACCTACCTGCTGCGCGGCGCCCGGCTGCCCGACGGCACCCCCGCCGACCTGGTCCTGGCCCACGGGCTGATCGCCGAGGTCACCGGCGCCGGACGGGCCGAGGTGAGCGGGGCGACGGTGCTGGACGCCGACGGCCTGCAGGCCCTGCCCGGGCTGGTCGACTTGCATACCCACCTGCGCGAGCCCGGCCGGGAGGACGCCGAGACCGTGGAGTCCGGCACCCGGGCCGCCGCCGCCGGCGGCTACACCGCCGTGCACGCCATGGCCAACACCAGCCCGGTGGCCGACACCGCCGGCGTCGTCGAGCAGGTGTACCGGCTGGGCCAGCAGGCCGGCTGGTGCGACGTGCGACCGGTGGGTGCGGTCACGGTCGGCCTGGCCGGCAGCCGGCTGGCCGAGCTGGGCGCCATGGCCACCTCGACCGCCCGGGTGCGGGTGTTCAGCGACGACGGGCACTGCGTGTCCGACCCCGTCCTGATGCGCCGGGCCCTGGAGTACGTCAAGGCCTTCGACGGCGTCGTCGCCCAGCACGCCCAGGACCCCCGCCTCACCGAGGGCGCGCAGATGAACGAGGGCGAGGTGTCCGCCGTGCTCGGCCTGACCGGCTGGCCCGCGGTGGCCGAGGAGGCCGTCATCGCCCGCGACGTGCTGCTGGCCGCGCACGTCGGCTCCCGGGTGCACGTCTGCCACGTCTCGACCGCCGGCAGCGTCGAGATCGTCCGCCTGGCCAAGCAGCGCGGCCTGCCCGTGACCGCCGAGGTAACCCCGCACCACCTGCTGCTGACCGACGAGCTGGTCCGCAGCTACGACCCGGTCTACAAGGTCAACCCGCCGCTGCGGACCGCGGCCGACGTCCAGGCCCTGCGCGAGGCCGTGGCCGACGGCACGGTCGACTGCATCGCCACCGACCACGCGCCGCACCCCACCGAGGCCAAGGACTGCGAGTGGGCCGCGGCCGCCATGGGCATGACCGGCCTGGAGACCGCGCTCGCCGTGGTGCAGCAGACCCTGGTCGACACCGGCCTGCTCGACTGGGCCGGCGTGGCCGAGCGGATGTCGGCCGCCCCGGCCCGCATCGGCCGGCTCGACGACCCCGCCCTGGGCGGGCACGCCCACGGTCTGGGCCTGGTGGTCGGCGCCCCGGCGCACGTCACGCTGCACGACCCCGCCGCGGCCTGGACCGTCGACCCCCGAGCCCAGCAGACCTCCGGCCGCAACAGCCCGTTCCGGGACCACCGCCTGCCCGGCCGGGTGGTCGCCACGTTCCTGCGCGGCCGGGCCACGGTGCTCGACGGCCGCCCGGTGCCGCTCGAGCCGGCCGCCGCGGGGGGCGCCGCATGAGCCAGTGGGTCGCGGGCCTGGTCGTCCTGCTCGTCGTGCCCGTCCTGTTCGCCCTGATGTGGTGGGGCTGGCGGGGCCGGGCCCGGCGCCAGGGCGACGTCGCAGCCCCCGCGCTCGTCCCGCCGGCCGAGCGGGGTGCGGCCCTGCTCGAGCCGGTCGACGGCACCTACGTCTCCAGCGTGCGGGCCGGCGACTGGCTCGACCGGGTCGTCGTCCACGGCCTCGGGGTGCGCTCCGGTGCCACCCTGCAGGCCTGGCCGGCCGGGCTCTGGTTCGAGCGCGACGGCGCCCCCGACGTCTTCGTCCCCGCCGCCGACGTCCGGGCGGTGCGGGTCGAGACCGGTATCGCCGGCAAGTACACGGTCGGTGACGGCCTGCTCGTCGTCCGCTGGAGCTGCGGCGGCACCGAGCTCGACACCGGCTTCCGCCCCCGACGGTGGGCCGACGCCGCCGTCCTCGCCGCCACCCTGCAGCCCCTCGTCCCCGGAGGCCAGCCATGAGCACCAGCCCCTCGACCACCCACGCGCTGCTCGTCCTGGAGGACGGCCGCGTCTTCCGCGGCCGGCCGTTCGGCGCCGTCGGCCAGACCGTCGGCGAGGCCGTCTTCGCCACCGGCATGACCGGCTACCAGGAGACCCTCACCGACCCGTCGTACCACCGCCAGGTCGTCGTCATGACCGCGCCGCACATCGGCAACACCGGCGTCAACGACGAGGACGGCGAGTCCCGCCGGGTCTGGGTCGCCGGGTACGTGGTGCGGGAGGCCTCGCCGCGCTCCAGCAGCTGGCGGGCCCGGCGCACCCTGGACGACGAGCTGCGCGAGCAGGGGACCGTCGGCATCGCCGGCGTCGACACCCGGGCCGTGGTCCGCCACCTGCGCGAGCGCGGCGTGATGCGGGCCGGCGTGTTCTCCGGCCCCGCCGCGGACCGACCGGTCGACGACCTGCTGGGCATCGTGCGGGAGTCACCCTCGATGGCCGGGGCCGACCTGGCCGGCGAGGTCACCACCGCCGACGCCTACCTGGTGCCCGCCGTCGGCGAGCGGCGGCTGACGGTGGCCGCCATCGACCTGGGCATCAAGACGGCCACCCCGCTGCGGCTGGCCGAGCGCGGCGTCGACGTCCACGTCCTGCCCGCGGCCGCGACCCTGGCCGACGTGCTGGCCGTGAGCCCGGACGGGGTGTTCTTCTCCAACGGCCCCGGCGACCCGGCCGCCACCGAGGGCCCGGTCGACCTGCTGCAGCAGGTCCTCGAGCGGGACCTGCCGTTCTTCGGGATCTGCTTCGGCAACCAGCTGCTGGGCCGTGCGCTCGGCCTGGGCACCTACAAGCTCGGCTACGGCCACCGCGGCATCAACCAGCCGGTCCTGGACCGGGCCACCGGCCGGGTCGAGATCACCGCGCACAACCACGGCTTCGCCGTCGACGCCCCGCTGGACGGGCCCGTCGAGGCCCCGGTCGGCGGGCTCGGCCGGGTCGAGGTCAGCCACGTCGGCCTCAACGACGACGTGGTCGAGGGCCTGCGCCTGCTGGACCGGCGCGCGTTCAGCGTGCAGTACCACCCCGAGGCCGCCGCCGGCCCGCACGACGCCGGCTACCTGTTCGACCGGTTCGTGGACGTCATGACCACCGACCCCTCGACCGACCCCCAGCGCGGTCGAGCCGTCACCACCGACGAGGAGGGCAGCGCCTGATGCCCAAGCGCACCGACATCAGCAGCGTCCTGGTCATCGGGTCCGGCCCGATCGTCATCGGCCAGGCCTGCGAGTTCGACTACTCCGGCACCCAGGCCTGCCGCGTGCTGCGCGAGGAGGGCCTGCGGGTCATCCTCGTCAACAGCAACCCCGCGACGATCATGACCGACCCCGAGTTCGCCGACGCAACCTACGTCGAGCCCATCACCACCGAGGTCATCGAGCGGATCATCGCCGCCGAGCGCCCCGACGCGCTGCTGCCGACCCTGGGCGGGCAGACCGCGCTCAACGCGGCCATCCAGCTGGCCGAGGCCGGCATCCTCGACAGGTACGGCGTCGAGCTCATCGGCGCCGACATCGAGGCGATCAACAAGGCCGAGGACCGCGAGAAGTTCAAGGACGTCGTGGCCGCCGCCGGGGCCGAGAGCGCCCGGAGCCGGATCGTGCACGACCTGGACGGCGCGCTCGCCGCGGCCGAGGAGTTCAGCTACCCGGTCGTGCTGCGGCCCTCGTTCACCATGGGCGGGCTCGGCTCCGGCTTCGCCGACGACGAGCCCACGCTGCGTCGGATGGTCGTCGCCGGCCTGGCCGCCAGCCCCACCCACGAGGTGCTGGTCGAGGAGAGCATCAAGGGCTGGAAGGAGTACGAGCTCGAGCTGATGCGCGACCGCGCTGACAACGTCGTGGTCGTCTGCTCGATCGAGAACGTCGACCCGATGGGCGTGCACACCGGCGACTCCATCACCGTCGCCCCCGCCCTGACCCTGACCGACCGGGAGTACCAGCGGCTGCGCGACATCTCGCTGGCCATCATCCGCGGCGTCGGCGTCGACACCGGCGGCTGCAACATCCAGTTCGCCGTCGACCCCACCGACGGCCGGGTCGTCGTCATCGAGATGAACCCCCGGGTGTCCCGCTCCAGCGCCCTGGCGTCCAAGGCGACCGGGTTCCCCATCGCCAAGATCGCCGCGCGGCTGGCCATCGGCTACACCCTGGACGAGATCCTCAACGACATCACCGGGTCCACCCCGGCCAGCTTCGAGCCGACGCTGGACTACGTCGTGGTCAAGATCCCCCGGTTCGCGTTCGAGAAGTTCCCGTCCGCCGACCGCACCCTGACCACGACCATGAAGTCGGTCGGGGAGGCGATGGCCATCGGGCGCAGCTTCACCGAGGCGCTGCAGAAGGCGATGCGCTCGCTGGAGCGGCGCGGCTCGGCGTTCGCGTTCCCGCGCCTGGACGCCGTCACCGTCGACCTGGCCGCCATGGTCGAGGCGACCCGGGTGCCGACGGAGGACCGGCTGCTCGCGGTGCAGCAGGCGCTGTGGGCCGGGGCGACGGTCGAGGCCGTGCACGACGCGTCCGGCATCGACCCCTGGTTCCTCGACCAGCTGCAGCTGATCAGCGACGTCGCCCACCAGGTCGCCGACGCCGCGCACCTGGACGAGGCCACGCTGCGCCTGGCCAAGCGGCACGGGTTCAGCGACGAGCAGGTCGCCGCGATCCGCGGCATGGCCGAGCCCGTCGTCCGGGGCCTCCGCCACGCGCTGGGCGTGCGGCCCGTGTTCAAGACCGTCGACACCTGCGCCGCGGAGTTCGCCGCGCTGACCCCGTACCACTACTCCTCCTACGACGAGGAGGACGAGGTCGTCGCCTCCGACCGCCGCAAGGTCGTCATCCTCGGTTCCGGGCCCAACCGGATCGGGCAGGGGGTGGAGTTCGACTACTCCTGCGTGCACGCCGCGTTCGCCCTCCGCGACGCGGGCCTCGAGACGATCATGATCAACTGCAACCCCGAGACCGTGTCGACGGACTACGACACCTCCGACCGGCTGTACTTCGAGCCGCTGACGGTCGAGGACGTCCTCGAGGTCGTCCACGCCGAGGCGCGCTCCGGCGAGCTGCTCGGCGTCGTCGTCCAGCTGGGCGGGCAGACCCCGCTCGGCCTGGCCGACGAGCTGGCCGCCGCCGGCGTGCCGATCCTGGGCACCAGCCCCGACGCCATCCGCCTGGCCGAGGACCGGTCCGCGTTCGGCCACGTCCTGGCCGGGGCCGACCTGCCCGCCCCGATGTGGGACACCGCGGCCAGCTTCGACGAGGCGCAGGACGTGGCCGCCCGGATCGGCTACCCGGTGCTGGTGCGGCCCTCGTTCGTGCTGGGCGGGCGCGGCATGGAGGTCGTCGACGACGCCGAGGCGCTGGAGGGCTACATCGCCCGCGCCGGGCAGACCGGGGTCCGGGTCGGCCCGCAGCACCCGCTGCTGGTGGACCGGTTCCTGGACGACGCGGTCGAGATCGACGTCGACGCGCTGTGCGACGGCACCGAGGTGTTCATCGGCGGGGTCATGGAGCACATCGAGGAGGCCGGCGTGCACTCCGGCGACTCCGCCTGCGTGCTGCCGCCGGTCACGCTGGGCGCGGCCGTGATCGCCCAGGTCCGGCACGCCACCGAGGCCATCGCCCACGGCGTCGGCGTCCGCGGCCTGCTCAACGTCCAGTACGCGCTGGTCGGTGACACCGTCCTGGTGCTGGAGGCCAACCCCCGCGCCAGCCGAACCGTGCCGTTCGTGTCCAAGGCCACCGACGTGCCGCTGGCCAAGGCCGCCTCGCGCATCATGGTCGGCGCCACCATCGCCGAGCTGCGGGCCGAGGGCATGCTGCCGACGGTCGGCGACGGCGCCAGCCACCCGCCGAACTCGGTGTCGGTCAAGGAGGCCGTGCTGCCGTTCAAGCGGTTCCGCACCACCACCGGGGCGGTCGTGGACTCCATGCTCGGCCCGGAGATGCGCTCCACCGGTGAGGTGATGGGCATCGACGTCGACTTCCCCCGCGCCTTCGCCAAGAGCCAGGCCGCGGCCTACGGCGGGCTGCCCACCAGCGGTCGGGTGTTCGTGTCCGTCGCCGACCGCGACAAGCGGGCCATGCTGTTCCCGATGAGCCGGCTGGCCGCGCTCGGCTTCGAGATCCTCGCCACGGCCGGCACCGCGGAGACGCTGCGCCGCAACGGCATCGCCAGCACCGTGGTCCGCAAGCACAGCCAGGGCCCCGGTCCGGCCGGCGAGCCGACCATCACCCAGCTGATCCTGGACGGCGGCGTGGCCATGGTGGTCAACACCCCGTCCGGGCGGGCGGCCCGCGCCGACGGCTACGACATCCGGGCCGCGACCACCACGGTGGACGCGCCCATCATCACCACGGTGCAGCAGCTGTCCGCGGCGGTGCAGGGCATCGAGGCCGTCATCGGCGGCGGGTTCGACGTGATGAGCCTGCAGCAGCACGCCGCGCAGATCTCGCGGGAGCGGGAGGGCCACCGGTGACGTCGGCGCCGTCGGTGCCCGCCGAGGTCCCGGTCCCGGCGCAGGAGCGCGCGGCCGTCGTGGCCGCCGCCGACACCGGGGTCTACCGGCACCTGGTGCTGGCCGCGCCCGCCGCGTCGCGGGCCCGGCCGGGGCAGTTCGTCGCGGTGGCCGTGGGCGACCCGACGTCCTCGGCCATGCTGCTGCGGCGGGCGTTCAGCGTCCACCGGGCGGACCCGGTCGCGGGCACCGTCGAGGTCGTCGTCGCCGCCCACGGGCCCGGCACGGCCTGGGTCTGCGCGCGGGACGTGGGGGACGTGGTCGACGTGGTGGGTCCGCTGGGCACCGGGTTCGACCTGCCCGCCTCCGGCCGCCTCGTGCTGGTGGGCGGCGGCTACGGCTCGGCGCCGTTCGCCTGGACCGCGGCCTCGGTCCCGGCCGGGGTGGTGGTGGACGCCGTCGCGGGGGCCGGTGACGCCGAGCGGCTGTGCGACGTCGACGGCATCCGGGCCGCCGTCGAGGCCACCGGGGGCCGGCTGCACGTGACCACCGACGACGGCAGCGCCGGACGGCAGGGGCGCGTCACCGACGCCCTGGCCGACCTGCTCGCCGAGCCGCCCGCGTCCGCCGGCACCGCGACCGGGGTGGCTGCGTGCGGTCCCATGGCCATGCTGGCCGCGGTCGCCACCACCGCCGGCCGCGCGACGCAGGGCTCGGGCCGTCCCGTCACCGTCCAGGTCGCCGTCGAGGAGGCCATGGCCTGTGGCATCGGCATCTGCATGACCTGCGTGCTGCCGGTCCGCGGGGCCGACGGCCGCACCCGGATGCTCCGCTCCTGCACCGAGGGCCCCGTGCTGGACGCCGAGCGGGTCCGCTGGGACTGCGTGGGCGCCCACGGGGCCTCCGTGCCCGCCGACGCCGTCGGCGCACCCGAGGGCGGGGCCGCGTGAGCGCCGTCGACCCGGTCGGGCCGGGCGCCGCCGTGGACCTGTCCGCCCGGCTCGTCGCCCCAGCCGGCCCCGTCGACCTGACCGGGGCCGTGCTGACCGCCAGCGGCTGCGCCGCGGCCGGCCGCGAGCTCGACCCCTACCTCGACCTGACCGCGCTGGGCGGCGTGGTCACCAAGACGATCATGCGGGACCCGCGCTCCGGCCGGCCCACCCCGCGCATGGCCGAGACGCCGTCCGGGATGCTCAACTCGATCGGCCTGCAGGGCCCCGGGGTCGCGTCGTTCCTGGCCACCGACCTGCCGTGGCTGGCCCGGCGCGGCGCCCGCGCCGTGGTCAGCGTCGCGGGGGAGGACGTGGGCGAGTTCGTCGAGGTCGCCACCGCCGTGCGGGACGCGACGTCGGGCGGCGGCGAGCTGGGCGCCCCGGGCACCGACGGTGGCGTGCTCGCCGCGGTCGAGGTCAACATCTCCTGCCCCAACGTGGCCAACCGCGGTCTGGTGTTCGCCTGCGACCCGGGCACGGCCGCCGACGTGGTGTCCGCGGTCCGGGCGGCGACCGACCCCCGCGTGCCCGTCCTGGCCAAGCTGTCGCCCGACGTCACCGACATCGTCGCCATCGCCGCGTCGGTGCTGGCCGCGGGGGCCGACGGCCTGGTCATGGTCAACACGCTGCTGGGCGTGGCCATCGACGTCGACCGCGCCGCGCCCGTGCTCTCGCGGGTCACCGGCGGCCTGTCCGGCCCGGCCATCCGGCCCGTCGCCGTGCGCTGCATCTGGCAGGTCACGGCGGCCATGCGGGCCGGGCTGCTCCCCACCGCCCCGGTGGTCGGGGTCGGCGGCGTGCGGACCGGTCGGGACGCCGCCGAGCTGGTCCTGGCCGGGGCCGCCGCCGTGCAGGTCGGCACCGTCACCTTCGGCGACCCGTCCGCCCCGGCCCGGGTGCAGGCCGAGCTGGCCGGCTGGGCCGCCGCCCGCGGCGCGACGTCGCTGTCGCAGCTGGTCGGGGCCGCCCACGACGCCGTCCGCAGCGGAGGCCACGCATGAGCACGCAGCCCCTGACCACCACGCCCGAGCGGCCGTTCGCGCCGGCCCTGCAGGCCGCGCTGCGCCGGCACGGGCCGCTGTGCGTGGGCATCGACCCCGCCCCGGCCACCCTGGCCCGCTGGGACCTGGCCGACGACGTGGCGGGCCTGGAGCGGTTCTGCGGCACGGTGCTGGAGGCGCTGGCCGGTCGCACGGCCCTGCTCAAGCCCCAGGTGGCCTTCTTCGAACGGCACGGCTCGGCGGGCCTGGCCGTGCTGGAGCGGCTGCTGGCCGACTGCCGCTCGGCCGGGCAGCTCGTCCTGGCCGACGCCAAGCGCGGCGACATCGGCTCGACCGCCGCGGGCTACGCCGACGCCTGGCTCGACCCGCGCTCGCCCCTGGCCGCGGACGCCGTCACGGTGTCCCCGTTCCTGGGCTACGGCAGCCTGGCGCCCCTGGTGGACGCCGCGAGCGCCCACGGCCGGGGCGTGTTCGCGCTGTGCCTGACCTCCAACCCGGAGGGCGCGTCGGTGCAGCACGCCCGGCCCGCCGACGGGGTCTCGCCCAGCGTCGCGGCCGAGGTGGCCGCGCGGGCCGCCGCGGACAACGACCGGCTCGCCCCCGCGGCCGGTGCCGACGGCCGCCGCCCGCCCGGGCCCGTCGGCCTCGTGGTCGGCGCCACGGTGGGCGACCAGCTGGGCGCGACGGGGGTCGACCTCGAGGCCGTCCGCGGTCACCTGCTGCTGCCCGGTCTGGGGGCCCAGGGCGCCACCGCCGACGACGTCGCCCGCCACCTGGCGCCGCTGGCCGACCTGCTGGTCCCCAGCGCCAGCCGGGAGGTCCTCAACGCCGGTCCGCAGGTCGCCGACCTGCGCCGCGCGGCCGACCGGCTGGCCACGGACCTGGCCGCCTCGTTGGCCCCGTGACCAGCACGACCGGGCCCGTCCGGCCCCTGGCGCACGGCCCGGGGAGGCCGACACCCGGACCGTGTTGGACCAGGGGCGGGGGCATGGGTACGTTCACCTCCTGCCGGTGATCACCGGGCCGTCAGGGCCGGAACCGGCGACCACGCACGACACGTTGGACCAGGACAGCACCAACACCGACCGATCTCACCGACCGACAGACAACAGAGGTGTCACGTGCCCCTTCCCACACTCACGCCCGAGCAGCGCGCCGCCGCGCTCGAGAAGGCCGCCGCCGCTCGTCGGGAGCGCGCCGAGGTGAAGAACAGGCTCAAGAACTCGTCCGCGACGCTCGCCGAGGTCATCAAGGAGGGCACGACCAACGACGTCATCGGCAAGATGAAGGTCGCCGCCCTGCTGGAGGCCCTGCCGGGCACCGGCAAGGTCCGCGCCAAGGCGATCATGGAGGAGATCGGCATCAGCGAGACGCGCCGCGTCCGTGGTCTCGGTGCCAACCAGACCGCCTCCCTCATCGAGCGCTTCGGCGGCAAGTGACCTCAGGCCCGACGCCGTCCCCTGCCCCGGCCGGGGACGGCGGCTCGTCGGCGCCCCGCGTCACGGTCCTGGCCGGCCCCACGGCGGTCGGCAAGGGCACCGTGGCCGCGGAGGTGCGGCGCCGCTACCCCGAGGTGGCCATCTCCGTGTCGGCCACCACCCGGCGCCCGCGGCCCGGTGAGGTGGACGGCGTCCACTACCACTTCGTGTCCGACGAGCGCTTCGACGCCATGGTCGCCGGCGGTGAGCTGCTGGAGTGGGCGCTGGTCCACGGCCTGCAGCGCTCCGGCACCCCGCGGGCCGAGGTCGAGCAGGCCCTGGCCGGTGGCCGCCCCGTCCTGCTGGAGATCGACCTGCAGGGCGCCCGGCAGATCCGCACCAGCTACCCGCAGGCCCAGTTCGTCTTCCTGGCCCCGCCGACGTGGGAGGAGCTGGTCGCGCGGCTGGTCGGGCGCGGCACCGAGGACGAGGCCGAGCGCGAGCGCCGGCTGGCCACCGCGAGGGTGGAGCTGGCGGCGGAGCCGGAGTTCGACCGCACCATCGTCAACCACGATGTCAGCCAGGCCGCCCGAGACCTCGTATCATTGATGGGATTGCCGGTCCGCGACTGAGCCCGACCCGGCTCTTCACGGCGTCAGCGCCGTCCGCGGACCGGAGCACCCGACGTCTGGAGTCCTCAGTGCCCGGAACACCTGCTGCCCCCGAGGGCATCACCAACCCGCCCATCGACGACCTGCTCACCACGGTCGACTCGAAGTACTCCCTCGTCATCTACGCGGCCAAGCGCGCCCGTCAGATCAACGCGTACTACTCCCAGCTGGGCGAGGGCCTGCTGGAGTACGTCGGCCCCCTGGTCGAGACCCACGTGCAGGAGAAGCCGCTGTCGGTGGCGCTCCGCGAGATCGACGCCGGCCTGCTCACCATCGAGGCCAACCCGCCCGCCACCGAGGACTGAGACCCCTGCGGGTCGTCCTCGGTGTCAGCGGGGGCATCGCGGCCTACAAGGCCGCGACCCTGCTGCGCCTGCTCCGCGCGGACGGGCACGACGTCACGGTCGTGCCCACCGCGTCGGCGCTGCGCTTCGTCGGTGAGCCCACCTGGTCGGCGCTGTCCGGCCACCCCGTGGCCACCGACGTCTGGACCGACGCCCACGACGTGCCGCACGTGCAGATCGGGCGCGGCGCCGACCTGGTCGTGGTGGCGCCGGCGACCGCGGACCTGCTGGCCCGCGCGGCCCACGGCCTGGCCGACGACCTGCTCACCAGCACGCTGCTCACGGTGACCTGCCCGGTGCTGCTGGCCCCGGCCATGCACACCGAGATGTGGGAGCACCCCGCCACCCGCGCCAACGTGGCCCTGCTGCGCGAGCGCGGCGTCACCGTCGTCGACCCCGCGGTCGGGCGGCTCACGGGCTCCGACAGCGGCCCGGGCCGGCTGCCCGAGCCGGAGGACCTGCTGGGCCACGTCCGCGCCGTCCTGGCCGGGACGGCGGCGCCGGGACGTCCCGCCGACCTCGCCGGGCGCCGTGTCGTCGTCAGCGCCGGGGGCACGCGCGAGGCCCTGGACCCCGTGCGCTTCCTGGGCAACGCCTCCTCCGGGCGGCAGGGCGTGGCGCTGGCCGAGGCCGCCCGCGACCGCGGCGCCGAGGTGCACCTCGTCGCCGCGCACGTCGAGACGGCCCTGCCGTCGGGGGTGCGGATGACCCGCGTCGGCTCGGCGCAGGAGCTGCTCGAGGCCGTGACGGCCGCCGTCGTCGACGCCGACGCCCTGGTGATGGCGGCCGCGGTGGCCGACTACCGGCCCGACACGGTCTCCGGCACCAAGATCAAGAAGGGTGCCGGGACCGACGCCCCGACGCTGCGCCTGGTCCGCACGGTCGACGTGCTGGCCACCGTGGCCCACGACCGACCGCACCCCGGCCTGGTCGTGGTCGGCTTCGCGGCCGAGACCGGTGACGACAGCGGCGACGTCCGCCACCACGCGGAGGCCAAGCTGCGCAGCAAGGGCTGCGACCTGCTGGTGGTCAACGACGTGTCCGGCGGGGCCGTGTTCGGCAGCGAGCAGAACGCGGTGCACGTGCTGGCCCCGGGCCGGGCCGGGCAGCCCGCGACCGAGGTCGCGGCCACGGGCACGACCGACAAGCGCGCCGTGGCCGAGACCGTCCTGGACGCCCTCGTCCACCGGTTGGCCGGTACCGCCGGTCGGACCGATCGCCACCCTCTAGGGTGAGCGAGGCCGGGTGAGCCGGCGCCGTCCAGCACCAGATGCGCACCCTCGACGGTGCCACCCGTGGGAGACCTGATGAGCCACCGCCTGTTCACGTCCGAGTCCGTCACCGAGGGCCACCCGGACAAGATCTGCGACCAGATCAGCGACGCGATCCTCGACGCCATGCTCGAGCAGGACCCCCGCTCCCGGGTCGCGGTGGAGACCCTCGTCACGACCGGCCTGGTGCAGGTCGCCGGCGAGGTCACGACCGAGGCCTACGTCGAGATCCCGCGCGTGGTCCGCGAGACGGTGCTCAAGATCGGGTACGACTCCTCCGTCAAGGGCTTCGACGGCAGCTCCTGCGGCGTGTCGGTGTCCATCGGGCAGCAGTCCCCGGACATCGCCCAGGGCGTCGACAAGGCCCACGAGCTGCGGACCTCCGGTGCCGAGGACCCGCTCGACGCCCAGGGCGCGGGCGACCAGGGCCTGATGTTCGGCTACGCCTGCGACGACACGCCCGAGCTGATGCCGCTGCCGATCGCGCTGGCGCACCGACTCTCGGCGCGGCTCAGCGAGGTCCGCAAGAGCAACGAGCTGGCCTACCTCCGCCCCGACGGCAAGACCCAGGTGACGATCGCCTACGACGGCACCACGCCCGTCGCGATCGACACGGTCGTGCTGTCGACGCAGCACGCGGCCGACATCTCGCTGGAGAGCATGCTGGCGCCCGACATCGAGGCGCACGTGATCCGCCCCGTGCTGGCCGACGTCGGGCTGGAGACCTCGGGCATGCGCCTGCTGGTCAACCCGACGGGACGCTTCGAGATCGGTGGCCCGATGGGCGACGCCGGCCTGACCGGCCGCAAGATCATCGTCGACACCTACGGCGGGATGGCCCGCCACGGCGGTGGCGCGTTCAGCGGCAAGGACCCGTCCAAGGTGGACCGCTCCGCGGCCTACGCCATGCGCTGGGTGGCCAAGAACGTCGTGGCGGCGGGCCTGGCCACCCGCTGCGAGGTGCAGGTCGCCTACGCGATCGGCAAGGCCGCGCCCGTCGGGCTGTACGTCGAGTGCTTCGATACCGAGACCGTCCCGCTGGACCGGGTCACGGCAGCGGTCCGCGAGGTGTTCGACCTGCGTCCGGCCGCCATCATCCGCGACCTCGACCTGCTGCGTCCGGTCTACGCCCAGACGGCCGCCTACGGGCACTTCGGCCGTGAGCTGCCCGGCATGACCTGGGAGCGCACCGACCGGGTCGACGCGCTCCGTAGCGCCACGGGCCTCTGAGCCGCGACCACCGGCGCGGGTGAGCGGGCCGGCCGCGCAGCAGGCCCTGTTCGGCCCTGCGCCGAGGCGGCGAGCGGGCTCGCGGTCGGGCCCGCCCGCCCCGGACGCCGGGGGCCCGGTCGCCTCGGTCGTGGTCGACGTGCCGCTGGCCCACCTGGACCACCCGTTCTCCTACGCCGTCCCGCCCGCCCTGGTCGACCAGGTGCGCCCCGGGGCGCGGGTGGTGGTGCCGTTCGCCGGGCGCACCGAGGACGGCTGGGTGCTCGCGGTCGGGGAGGGGGACGGCTCGGGGCTTCGGCCGGTGCGCCGGGTCGTGACGCCGCACCCGCCGCTCACGGCCGAGGTGGCCACGCTGGCCCGGGCGGTGGCGGACGCCACCGCGGGCACGCTGGCCGACGTGCTGCGGGCGGCCGTCCCGCCCCGGCACGCCGCGGCCGAGCGGCTGCTGCTGGCCGACGAGCCGGTGCCCGACGAGGCGGTGCTCGACGAGGCGGTGCTCGACGAGGCGGTGGCCGAGGAGCCGGTGGCCGAGGAGCCGGGGGCCGACGAGGCGGGGGCCGAGGAGCCGCAGGCCGACGACCCTGACCCGGGCCCCTGGGCGTCGTGCGTGGCCGGGCCCGCGTTCCTGCAGCGGGTGCGCGCCGGGGAGGGCCCCCGCGCCGCGGTCCGGCTGCCGCTGGACGCCGAGCCGTGGCCGGCGGTCGTCCCGGCCGTCCGGGCCGCCCTCGACTCCGGCCGGGACGCCGTGGTCGTGCTGCCCGAGGTGGTCGACGTCGAGGCCTGCACGGTCGTGCTGGCCGAGGCGCTCGGCCCGGACCTGCCCGTCGTCGCCCTGCACCACGGCCTGGGCCCGGCGGCCCGCTGGCGGTCGTTCCTGCGGCTGCGCCTGGGTCGGGCCCGCGTGGTCGTCGGCACCCGGTCGGCCGTGTTCGCGCCCGTGCTGCGGCCCGGGCTGGTCCTGGTGTGGGACGACGGCGACGACGGCCACGTCGAGCCGCACGCCCCCGGCTGGGACTCGGCGCTGGCGGCCCTGCTGCGGGCCGAGGGGTCCGGGGCCGCCCTGGCGCTGGTGTCGCACTCCCGGTCGGCCCGCAGCCAGTGGTGGGTCCGTACGGGTCGGGTCAAGGACGTCGCCCCCGACCGGGCCGCCCGTCGCCGGGCCGCGCCCCGCGTCGTCGTGCCCGACCCGGCCGACCCGCTGGAGGTGCACGCCCGCGTCCCGCGCCTCGCCCACCGGGTGATGGCCGAGGCGCTGCGGGTTGGGCCGGTGCTGGTGTCCGTGCCGCGCACCGGCTGGGCGAGCGCGCTGCAGTGCCGTCGCTGCCGGCACGCCGTGCGCTGCCGCCGCTGCTCGGGCCCGCTGGCCGTCGTCGGCGCGTCCGGCGAGCTCGCCTGCCGCTGGTGCACCCGTCACGACGACGCCTGGGTGTGCCCGGAGTGCAGCGGCACCCAGGTGCGGGCCGGGGTGGTCGGCGCCACCCGCTCCGCGGAGGAGCTCGGCCGCGCCTTCCCCGGGGTGCCGGTCACGCTCAGCCGTGCCGGCCAGCGCAGCGCGGCGGTCCCCGGCACGCCGCGCCTGGTGGTGGCGACCCCCGGCACCGAGCCGCCGGCCGTGGACGGCTACGCCGCGGCCCTCGTCCTGGACGGCGACCTGGCGCTGTCGCGCCGGGGGCTGGCGGTGGAGGAGGAGACGCTGCGCCGCTGGCTGGCCGTCGCGGCCCTGGTCCGCCCGGCCGACGCCGACGGCCGCCTGGTCGTGGTGGCCGACCCCGGTCACCGGGTGGTCCAGGCCCTGGTCCAGGACGCCCCGGAGGCCCTGGCGGAGCGGCTGTGCGACGAGCGCACCGAGGTGGGCCTGCCCCCGGCCCGGACGGTGGCGCGGCTGCTGTCGACCGAGCACGTGCTGGCCGACGTGGCCGCCGACCTGCGGGGCGAGAGCACGCTGCTGCCGGACCCCGTCGCGGCGTCGGCCGGTCCGGCGACCGCGCGGCCGACCGTGCTCGGGCCCGCGCCCACCGAGGACGGGGAGGGCTGGCAGCTGCTGCTCACCGGGCCCGCGGACGTCGTGGTCGGCGCGGTCAAGGACCTGCTGGCCGGCCGGTCCGCCGCCAAGGCGCCCGGACGGCTCGTCGTCCGGGTCGACCCGCACGACCTGGACTGACTGCGGCGGACGGGGCGACGCGCACGACCTGGACCGATTGCGGCGGGCGGACCGATGACTCGCGTTCCCGACCCCGGTCGACCCTCCGTCAGCGACCGCACCCCCGCACCGGAGGACCCATGACCAGCTCGACCGCCGCCCGCCGCAGCCTCTGGGCCGCCACCCACGTCGAGCGCGCCGCCCTGGCCGACGACCTCGCCGGCCTCGACGAGGCGCAGTGGGTCCACCCGTCGCTGTGCGAGGGGTGGACCGTCGAGGACGTCGTCGCCCACCTGACCGCGGCGGCCTCCGTCGGGCGGCTGCGGTGGCTGGTGAGCGTCGTCGGGGCCCGGTTCGACACCGACCGGCACAACCAGCGCCGGATGGTCGAGCACCGGGGCGCCACCCCGGCGGAGACGCTGTCGCGCTTCCGCCGTGTGGTCACGAGCTCCACCGGTCCCACGAGTGACACGGCCGCATGGCTGGGCGAGGTCGTGGTCCACGCCCAGGACGTCCGCCGCCCACTCGGTCTGCCCCGCAGGCCGCCCGTCGAGACGGTTACCGAGGTGGCTCGTTTCGTCGCCAGCCGGGACTTCACCGTCCCGGGCCTCAGCAACGCCGGCGGGCTCCGGCTGGAGGCCACGGACGGCCCCTTCGCCACCGGTGACGGCCCGCTGGTCCGCGGCACGACCCTCGCGCTGACCATGGCCATGGCGGGCCGGGAGGTCTGCTGCGACGACCTGACGGGGCCCGGCGTGGCGACGATTCGAGGGCGCTGCTCGGCGGGCTGAGGCCGTCGGTTGTGTCCACCCGTCCTCGTACCGTCAGGACATGCGTGACGAAGTCTTCCCTGCCGGCTACGGGGACCTGCTGGAGCAGGTGAAGTCCGAGGTCCGCACCTCCCGCATCCGGGCGACCCGGGCCGCCAGCACCGAGCTGGTGTCCCTCTACTGGCGGCTCGGCCGGTTGATCCTCGACCGGCGCGTCGAGGAGGGATGGGGGAGCAAGGTCGTCGAGCGGCTCTCGGTCGATCTGAGGGTCGAGTTCCCGGGGATGCGAGGGCTGTCGCGTCGGAACCTGTTCTACATGCGCAGCCTGGCCGCGGAGTACGAGGACCTGGAGAAAGTGCAGCAGGGCGTTGCACTACTGCCGTGGGGCCATGTGACGGTGCTGCTCGACAAGATCGACGGGCCCCGGGAGCGGGACTGGTACGCCGCAGCGGCCGTGCAGCACGGCTGGTCGCGTGATGTCCTCGCGCACCAGATCAAGGCTCGGTTGCACCAGCGGGCCGGTGCGGCTCCCTCCAACTTCGAGGACCGGCTGCCCGCCGCGGACACCGACCTGGCCCAGCAGATGCTCCGGGACCCGTACGTCTTCGACTTCCTGGACCTGGCCGGCCGGGCCGGGGAGCGTGAGCTCGAGACGGCCTTGATGGACCGGTTGCAGGCGTTCCTGCTCGAGCTCGGCCACGGCTTCGCGTTCGTCGGGCGGCAGTGGCACTTCGAGGTGGACGGCGACGACTTCCACATCGACCTGCTGTTCTTCAACTGGGCTCAGTCCCGGTTCGTCGTGGTCGAGCTCAAGACCGGCACGTTCGCGCCGCAGCACGCCGGACAGCTCGGCTTCTACGTCGCCTGGGTCGAGGACAACCTGCGTCGGCCGGCCCAGCACGCCGAGACCGTGGGCATCCTGCTGTGCGGGGGGCGGAACGACCGGGTGGTCAGGTACTCGTTGGCCGGCAGCACGGCTCCCATGGCCGTCGCGTCCTACGAGGCCCTGCCACAGCCGGTCCGGGACATCGTGCCCAGTACGACCGAGCTGTCCGCTGCCCTTCTCGGCGAGGCGTGAGCCCGGGCACGGCGCGACGAGGTCCGAGGCCTCGGTGCGGTCGCGTCACGACGGCAGGCGACGGGGGCGGGGTCGTGGCGCTCCTACACTGGACGCCATGGCGCTCAAGAACATCCGGCTCTTCGGCGACCCCGTGCTGCGGACCCCCGCGGTCGAGGTCACCACGTTCGACAAGGAGCTCCGGCAGCTGGTCAAGGACCTCGAGGACACCATGCTCGAGGCGCCCGGCGCCGGGCTCGCGGCGCCCCAGATCGGGGTCGGGCTGCGGGTGTTCACCTGGTACGTCGACGACGAGCTCGGCCACCTGGTCAACCCGTCGCTGGACCTGTCCGACGAGATGCAGGAGGGCGAGGAGGGCTGCCTGTCCTTCCCCGGCATCTACGCCGACACCCCCCGCGCCATGCGGGTCGTGGCCAAGGGCTGGAGCATGCACGGCGAGCCCGTCACGGTCGAGGGCTCGGCGCTGCTGGCCCGGGCCGTGCAGCACGAGACGGACCACCTGGACGGGATCCTGTTCATCGACCGGCTGGACCGCGAGCAGAAGAAGCAGGCCATGCGGATGATCCGCGAGGCCGAGTGGGCCGGGCTGCAGGCGCCGACCGTGCGCGTGAGCCCCCACTCCACCTTCGGTGCGGCGCGCTGAGTGAGGCTCGTCCTCGCCGGCACCCCCGAGGTCGCGGTCCCCAGCCTGGCCGCCCTGCTGGCCTCTCGGCACGACGTCGTCGGCGTCGTCACCCGGCCCGACGCCGCGGCCGGGCGCGGCCGCCGCTCCCGGCCCAGCCCGGTCCGGGTGCTCGCCGAGTCCCACGGCGTCCCCGTGCTGGCCCCGCGGCACCCCCGCGAGCCGGAGTTCCAGGCCGCCCTGGCCGACCTGCGACCCGACTGCGTGCCCGTCGTCGCCTACGGCGCGCTGGTGCCGCGGGGGGCGCTGGACGTGCCCACCCACGGCTGGGTCAACCTGCACTTCTCGCTGCTGCCGGCCTGGCGCGGCGCCGCCCCGGTCCAGCACGCCATCATGGTCGGGGACGACATCAGCGGCGTCACCGTGTTCCGGCTGGACGAGGGCATGGACACCGGCCCGGTGCTGGCCACGATGACCGAGCGGCTGCGCCCCGACGACACCGCCGGTGACGTGCTCGACCGGCTGGCCACCGCCGGGGCCCAGCTGCTGGTGCAGGTGGTGGACGCGCTCGAGGACGGCGCCGTCGAGCCGGTGCCGCAGCCTGCGGACGGGGCCAGCCTGGCGCCCAAGATCGGGGTGCAGGACGCCCGCGTCGACCTGACCCGGCCGGCGGTCGCGGTCGACCGCCTGGTCCGGGGCTGCACGCCGGCGCCGGGCGCGTGGACCACGCTGCAGGGACGCCGGCTCAAGCTCGGCCCGGTGGTCCCGGTCGAGGCGACGGCCGAGCCGCTGGCGCCGGGGCGGGTCCGGGTCGCCGACGGCGAGGTGCTGGTCGGGACCGGCACGGTCCCGGTGCGGCTGAGCACCGTCCAGCCGGAGGGCAAGCGGGCCATGCCGGCGGGGGACTGGGCCCGCGGGGCCCGTCCGGGCCCGGAGACCGTCCTGGGGGAGCCCGCAGCCACGACCACCGACGAGGACCCCCATGCCTGAGCGCCCCGACCGACCCGACCGATCCGAGCGCCCCGACCGCCCCGACCGGGGGCGTCCCGACCGGGGGCGTCCCGACGGCACCGGCGCACCCCGGCGCGGCGGCCCCCCGGGCCCCCGCCGCGACGGCGGCGGTCCCGACCGGGCCGGCCGCGCCCCCGCGCGGGAGCGGCTGCGGGGCTCCGACGCCCCGCGCACCGTGGCCTTCCGCGTGCTGCGCCAGGTGGGTCAGGACGACGCGTACGCCAACCTGGTCCTGCCCGGCGCCCTGAGCCGGGAGGGGCTGGTGGGCCGTGACGCGGCCTTCGCCACCGAGCTCACCTACGGCACCTTGCGGCTTCAGGGCCTGTACGACCAGGTCCTGGCCCGGGTGGTGGACCGGCCCCTCGACAAGCTCGACCCGCCCACGCTGGACGTGCTCCGTCTCGGTGCCCACCAGCTGCTGAGCATGCGGGTGCCCGACCACGCCGCGGTGGCCTCCACCGTGGGGCTGGCCCGGCAGGAGCTCGGCATCGGTTCATCCGGGCTGGTCAACGCCTGCCTGCGCAAGATCACCGACAAGGACCTGGCCGGCTGGCTGGACGAGATCGCCCCGGCCGACGGCGAGGACCGCGACGCCACGCTGGCCACCCGCCACTCCCACCCGCAGTGGATCGTGCGGGCGCTGCGCCAGGCCCTGGTCGGCCACGGCCGCGCCGCCGAGGAGCTCGAGGACCTGCTGGCCGCCGACAACGCCCCCGCGGACGTCAGCCTGCTGGCCCGTCCGGGGTTGATCGAGGTCGCCGACCTGCTGGCCGACGGCGGCTCGGCCGGCGCCTGGTCGCCCTTCGCCGTGACCATGGCGGCCGGCTCGCCGGGCGGTCTGCGTGCCGTCCGCGACTCCCGGGCCCGGGTGCAGGACGAGGGCAGCCAGCTGGTCGCGGCCGCCCTGGTCGGGGCCGGCCTGGACGACGACGAGCCGCGCGACGTCCGCGAGCCGGACCCCGGCCGGTCGGGGGAGCGGTGGCTCGACCTCTGCGCCGGCCCCGGTGGCAAGTCGTCCCTGCTGTCGGCGCTGGCGATGCGGGACGGCGCCACCGGCGTGGCCGTGGAGCTGGCCGAGCACCGGACCCGGCTGGTCGAGCAGGCCGTCCGCGGGGCCGAGCGGGTGTGGCAGGTCCGCACCGGTGACGGCCGCGAGGTCGGCGAGGACGAGCCCGGCGGCTACGACCGGGTGCTGGTGGACGCCCCCTGCACCGGGCTCGGGGCGCTGCGCCGGCGGCCCGAGGCCCGCTGGCGCCGCACACCGGGTGACCTGGCCGGGCTGGCCCAGCTGCAGCGGTCGCTGCTGGCCTCGGGCCTGCAGGCGGCGCGTCCCGGCGGGGTCGTCGCCTACGTCACCTGCTCCCCGCACCTGGCCGAGACCACCGTGGTGGTCGAGGACGCCGTCCGCGCCGCGCGCAAGCAGGGCGTCGAGGTCGAGCTGCTGCCCACGGCCGAGGTCCTCGACGCGGCCGTGGGTCGTCCGGTGACCGGCGCCGCCGCCGGCACGTCGGTGCAGCTGTGGCCCCACGCCCACGGCACCGACGGCATGTTCCTGGCCCTGCTGCGGCGCCGCTGACCCCCGGCGGGCGGCGGCGCGTCGGGGACCGGTCGTAGTCTGCGGCCTGTGGCCGCACCCCTGATCGCCCCCAGCATCCTCAGCGCCGACTTCGCCCGGCTGGCCGACGAGCTGCACCGGATCGCCGACGCCGACTGGGCCCACGTGGACGTCATGGACGGCCACTTCGTGCCCAACCTGACCCTCGGGCTGCCCGTGGTGAAGGCGCTGGCCGCCGTGAGCCCCGTGCCGATCGACTGCCACCTGATGATCACCGACGTGGACCGGTGGGCCGTCGACTACGCCGAGGCCGGCGCGCACGGCGTCACCATCCACGCCGAGGCCTCCGACGCCCCCGTGCGCACGGCCCGCGAGCTTCGGGCGGCCGGGGCCCGCGCCGGGCTCGCGCTGCGGCCCGGGACCGGGTTCGAGGCCTACGAGGACCTGCTGCCGGAGTTCGACATGGTGCTGGTGATGTCGGTCGAGCCCGGGTTCGGCGGCCAGCAGTTCCTCGACGTCGTCCTGCCCAAGATGCGCCGGGTGCGGCGGGCGGTCGACGCCGCCGGGCTCGAGGTCCGGGTCCAGGTCGACGGCGGCGTGTCCGAGGACACCATCGGCCGCTGCGCCGAGGCCGGGGCCGACGTCTTCGTCGCCGGCTCGGCCGTCTACGGCGCCGACGACGCGGCGGCGGCGGTGGGCCGGCTGCGGGAGCTGGCGGCCGCCCACGCGCACCCGCCGGCCCCGTGAGCGGCCACGAGGGTCCGCGCGGGGCGCGGTCGGAGCACACCCGCTCGGCCTCCGGACGGGTCCCGCCCGGGTGGCCTCGGGTGGTGCCGCCGCCCGGGACCCCCGGGTTCGTGGACCGGGCGGTCGGCTGGCTGCTGGACGTCTGCCCGCCGGAGTACCGCGAGCACCCGGTGCTGCTCAAGCACCCGCCCGTGCTGGCCTGGCTGGCCAGCCGGCACGTCGGCGCCCAGCTGGAGGCCAGCACGGTGGCCCTGGCGCAGGGCCGCGCCGAGCTGCGCGCGCAGGGCGTGTCCACCGGCACGGTCGAGGAGGTGCTGGAGGTGCTGCACAGCGAGGGCACCCGGCTGCGGGCCGCCGCCCGCGGCTGCGAGCTGCTCGCCGGGGCGCTGCAGGGCAGCCGCTGGGTGCCGCGGCTCTGACGTCGGGCTGTGAGGTCGGGCTCTGACCTCGCGCTATGACCTCGGGACCGGCGTGGAGATCGTGTGCAGGTCCCCGGCGCACCGAGGTCGCGGGGAGCAGGCGGGCCGGGGGCCACGTATCGTGGAGCGACCGACGACCCGACGAGGTCTCGTCGGCCGGGCGCCACGCCCGCCGTAGGCGAGGGAGTGATCATCACGGACAGGAACGACCAGGCCGGTTCGACCGACGCCGAGGTCCCCGTGCCACCCGCCGCAGCTGTGCCGGGTGTGCCCCAGGCCACGGTGGGCCCTGCCCGGGTGCTGCCGCGGGTGACCTGCCCCGCCGACCTGCGCGCCCTGGACGAGCACGACCTGGACACCCTGACCGGTGAGATCCGCGAGCACCTGATCCGTTCGGTCACCGCCACCGGCGGGCACCTGGGGCCGAACCTGGGCGTCGTCGAGCTGACCCTGGCGCTGCACCGGGTCTTCGACTCCCCGCGCGACCGGATCGTCTTCGACACCGGCCACCAGGCCTACGTGCACAAGCTGCTGACCGGGCGGCAGGACTTCTCGATGCTCCGCCGCCGGGGCGGGCTTTCCGGCTACCCCAGCCGGGCCGAGTCCGAGCACGACGTGGTCGAGAACTCCCACGCCTCCACGGCCCTGTCCTGGGCGGACGGCATCGCCCGCGCCTTCCAGGTGCAGGGGGTGCGTGACCGTCACGCCGTGGCGGTCGTGGGGGACGGCGCCCTGACCGGGGGCATGTCGTGGGAGGCGCTGAACAACATCGCCCACGACCCCGAGCGGCCCGTGGTGGTCGTGGTCAACGACAACGGCCGGTCCTACTCCCCGACGATCGGCGGCCTGGCCACCCACCTGGAGGGCCTGCGCACCGACCGCCGGTACGAGCGGGTGCTGC
Source organism: Jannaschia sp. R86511 (assembly GCF_042466345.1). Lineage (NCBI taxonomy): Bacteria > Pseudomonadati > Pseudomonadota > Alphaproteobacteria > Rhodobacterales > Roseobacteraceae > Jannaschia > Jannaschia sp. R86511. The sequence goes on along the minus strand of NZ_JAXHCD010000001.1, from coordinate 3,337,942 downwards.
ACTGGGGCCGGGACAGCCTGACCCGGCGCGGCCGGCTCGGGCGCTGGCTGTACAGCGCTTTGCACGCGACCAAGGCCGCGGTCAAGGACTACATGTCGCCGCAGGGCATGTTCAGCGACCTGGGCCTCAAGTACGTCGGTCCGGTCGACGGTCACGACCGGGTCGCCGTCGAGCGTGCCCTGGAGCGGGCCAAGCGCTTCGGCGGTCCGGTGATCGTGCACGTGATCACCCAGAAGGGCCGCGGCTACGAGCTGGCCGAGGCCGACGACGCCGACCGCTTCCACGGCATCGGCGCCATGGACCCCCTGACGGGCCGCGCGCTCAGCGAGGCCAAGCCGTCGTGGACGGCCGCGTTCGCCGACGAGATGGTGGCCGTCGGCCGGGAGCGGCAGGACGTGGTCGGCATCACCGCCGCCATGCTCATCCCCGTCGGGCTCAAGCCGTTCGCCGAGGCGCACCCCGACCGCATCGTCGACGTCGGCATCGCCGAGCAGCACGGTGCCACCAGCGCCGCCGGCATGGCCCTGGCCGGCCTGCACCCGGTGATGGCCGTGTACGCGACGTTCCTCAACCGGGCCTTCGACCAGGTGCTGATGGACGTCGCCCTGCACAAGGCGGGCGTGACCTTCGTGCTCGACCGCGCCGGGGCGACCGGTGACGACGGGGCCAGCCACAACGGCATGTGGGACATGTCGGTGCTGCAGCTGGTGCCCGGGCTGCGCCTGGCCGCGCCCCGCGACGAGCCGACCCTGCGCGCCGAGCTGCGCGAGGCCCTGGACGTCGACCACGCCCCGACGGTGGTCCGCTTCCCCAAGGGCGCGGTCGCGGCCGACGTGCCCGCGCTGGCCCGCCACGGCCAGACCGACGTGCTGCGCACCCCGCGCGGCGAGGCCCCCGAGGTGCTGCTGGTCAGCGTCGGCGCCATGGCCCCGCTGTGCCTGGAGGTGGCCGAGCGGCTGGCCGCGCACGGGCTGGACTGCACGGTCGTGGACCCGCGCTGGGTCAAGCCGGTCGACGCCTCGCTGGTCGACCTGGCCCGCAGCCACCGCGTCGTGGCCGTGGTCGAGGACGGCGGCCGCGTGGGTGGTGTCGCCGCGGCGGTGCGCCAGGCCCTGGCCGACGCCGACGTGGACGCCACGGTCGTCGGGTTCGGCCTGTCGCAGGAGTTCTTCGACCACATGTCCCGCGCCGACGTGCTGGCCCGCAGCGGCCTGACGCCGCAGGACGTGGCCCGCCGGGTCGTGGAGGTGGCCACCCGCACGGGCGCGGTCAGCGGGACCGACGCGGCCGGCGACGGCTCAGCGACGCCGGAGGTGCCGGTCCAGGCTCTGTCCGGCCGGGTCGGCGAGGACACCGGCGAGGACGTCACCTGAGACCACGGGCGCGCTCACCGCGTCGGCGGTGACCAGCACGGGACGGTCGAACGCCCGCTCCAGGGGCTCGCTGGCCGTCCAGGCCGCGCCGATGTAGGCGGGGTCGATCCGGGCCAGGTCGAACCAGCCGCGGTCGCGGACCGGGACGGCGACGGCGCGCATGCCGGTCCCGTCCCCCTCGGCCAGCGACGTGCGCAGCCTCCGGCTGCCCAGCAGCGTGACGACGTCGGCCGTCCCCGTCGGGCGCAGCACCAGCGGGCGGCCCTCGCGCTGGTCCCGCAGCAGCCGCTCCTGCACCAGCCCGCCGAGCCGCTCCAGGTCCTCGCGGACCTCGACCCAGCGCACCTGCAGGCGGGGCCCGAGCGCACCGAGCAGACCCGGCATCGGGGGCAGCGGGTGCGGGCCGGCGACCCCGGCCAGGTCGCTGACGCCCAGCCCGAGCGCCAGGACGTCCCCGGGGACGGCCTCGCGCACCCAGTCCGGCCCGCACCCCATGGCCGCGGTCGCCACCGGCTCGCCGTGCGCGTGGCAGGTGCCCAGCAGCGCGTCGGGGCCGCCGACCGCGAGCACCCCCACGACCTCGGTGGCCAGCCGCAGCCGGCGCCGGGTGACGGGGTGGTCCGGCAGCGCCGCCCACGGGCCGAGCGCGGCGGCCACGTCGTCCCAGCCGAGCTCGCCGCCCGCGGCCAGCACCACGCCGTCGTCCCGGGGCTCCAGGTCGACGTCGTCCAGCACGGCCAGCGCGAGCACGGCCTGCCGCAGCTCCGCCCGGGTGCGGCGGGTGGCGGCGGTGTCGGTCACGCCCTCAGCCTCCCCGCTCGTCCGACGGGGACAAACCCGCCGGGGCCGGCCGGCGGGCACATCACCCGGATGCACCGACGCCGGTCACCGCAGGTGCTCCCTGGTGCACGGAGCGTGCTGCGGCGACCGGCGTCGGCGACGCGGCCCGAGTGCTCAGGCGGGCAGGCTCGCCGCCCCGGCGGGCAGGAAGCGACGCCCGACGGCCCGCTCGCTGTAGCCGTCACGGTCCAGCAGGGGCAGCAGCCCGCCCAGGTGGAACGGCCAGCCGGCCCCCGTGATCATGCACAGGTCGATGTCGCGCGGGTCGGCGACCACACCGTCGGCCAGCAGCAGCCCGGCCTCCTGCGCCAGGGCGGACAGGGCCCGCTCGCGGACCTGGTCGGGGGTGCTGGGCGTGCCACCGGTGGGCAGCAGGGCCAGGGTCTCCTCGGCCAGGAAGGGCTTCCCGCGCTCGTCCCACGACCAGATGCCCGGCTGCTTCGCCTCGACGACCTGCTGCAGCGTGGTCGACACGGTGAACCGGTCGGGGAAGGCCTCGTGCAGGCTCTCGAGCACGTGCAGGGCGACGGCCGGGCCGACCAGCTGCAGCAGCACCAGCGGTGACATCGGCAGACCCAGGGGGCGGAACGCGGCGTCGACGACGTCGGGCGGGGTGCCCTCGTCCACGGCCGCGAACGCCTCGGACAGCATCCGGATCAGCAGCCGGTTGACGACGAACGCGGGTGCGTCCTGCACCGGCACGCACGACTTCTTGAGCTGCTTGCCGACGGCGAAGGCCGTGGCGACCGTCGCGTCGTCGGTCCGGGGGGCCCGGGCGATCTCCACCAGCGGCATGACCGCCACCGGGTTGAAGAAGTGAAACCCCACCATCCGCTCGGGGTGCTGCAGGTCGGCGGCCATCTCGGCCACGGACAGGCTCGAGGTGTTGGTGGCCAGCACGCAGTCGGGGCGCACGACCCGCTCCAGGCTGGCCAGCACGTCCTTCTTGACCTGCATCTCCTCGAAGACGGCCTCGATGACCAGGTCGCAGCCGGCGAAGACCGCGTGGTCGGTGCCGGCGGTCACCAGCGCCTTGAGCCGGTTGACCTCGTCGGGGCCGATCCGGCCCTTGCCCGCCAGGGTGTCGAGCTCGCCGTGGACGCGGGCGACGCCGGCGTCGGCGCGGCCCTGGTCGAGGTCCGTCATGACCACGGGCACCTTGAGCCGGCGGACGAACAGCAGCGCCAGCTGCGAGGCCATCAGGCCGGCGCCGACCACCCCGACGGAGCCGACCGGGCGGGCGAGGGCCTTGTCGGGCACCCCCACCGGACGCTTGGCGCGGCGCTGGACCAGGTCGAAGGCGTACATCCCGGCCCGGAACTGCGGCGACACGATGAGGTCGGCCAGGGCCTCGTCCTCGGCGGCGAACCCGGCGTCCCGGTCGTTCGTCCGGGCGGCCTCGACCAGGTCGATGGCCCGCGGGGCGGCCGGGGCGGCACCCCCGAGGCGGGCCTCCACCCCGGCGCGGGCGGCCGCGACGGCGCCGTCCCACGTGGCGGCGTCGGCGGTGTGGTCGGTGCGCTCCACCGCGACCCGGCCGGCGATGACGTCGGCGGCCCAGGCGATCGACCGCTCGAGGAAGTCGGCCGGTTCGAACATGACGTCGGCGATGCCGAGGCCGAACGCCTTGGGCCCGCTGAGCATCCGGTTCTGGTTGAGGGCGTTGTCGACCATCACCGTCAGCGCGCCGGGCACGCCGATCAGGCGCGGCAGCAGGTACGTGCCGCCCCAGCCGGGGACCAGGCCGAGGAAGCACTCGGGCAGGGCCACGGCGGGCACCCCGGAGGAGATGGTGCGGTGGGTGCAGTGCAGGGCGATCTCCAGCCCGCCGCCCATGACCGCGCCGTTGACGAAGGCGAACGTGGGCACGCCCAGCTCGCCGAACCGGCGGAACACGTCGTGGCCGAGGCGGGCCACGGCGAGCGCCTGCTCGCGGGCGACGACCTGGCCGGTGCCCTTGAGGTCGGCCCCGACGGCGAAGATGAACGGTTTGCCCGTCAGCGCGACGCCACGCACCTGGCCGGAGCCGATGCCCTCGGCCAGGGAGTCGAGCGCGTCACCGATGCCGAACAGCCCGGCCGGGCCGAACGTCGTGGGCTTGGTGTGGTCGTGGCCGTTGTCCAGGGTCAGCAGGGCCAGGTGGCCGCCGTCGACCAGCGGGACGAGCTGGACGTGGGTGCTGGTCACGACCTCGTCGGCGAACAGGGTGGTCATCTCGTCCCGGTCGTACCGGGTCTCGGTCGAGGTGCTCACGCGGCGTCGCCCTCCTGGGGGTCGGTGGTGGTGGCGGGACGGGCCCAGTCGCCGGCGTCGGCGTGGTGCGGGTTCTCCCAGACGACGGTGCCGCCCATGCCGATGCCGATGCACATGGTCGTCAGGCCGTAGCGGACCTCGGGGTGGGCCTCGAAGTGGTCGGCGAGCTGGCTCATCAGCCGCACCCCGGAGGACGCCAGCGGGTGACCGACGGCGATGGCGCCGCCCCACGGGTTGACGCGGGGGTCGTCGTCGGCGATGCCGAAGTGGTCGAGGAACGCCAGCACCTGCACGGCGAAGGCCTCGTTGATCTCGAAGAGACCGATGTCGTCGATCGTGAGGCCCGCGCGCTTCAGCGCCTTCTCGGTCGCGGGCACCGGGCCGACGCCCATCACCGACGGGTCGACGCCGGCGAAGGCGTAGCCGACCAGGCGCATCCGGGCGGTCAGGCCCAGCTCGCGGGCCGTACCCGCCTCGGCCATGAGGCACGCGGTGGCGCCGTCGTTGAGGCCGGCGGCGTTGCCCGCCGTCACGCGGCCGTGGGGGCGGAAGGGGGTCTTGAGGGACGCGAGGTCCTCGACGGTGGTGCCGGGGCGCGGCGGCTCGTCGGCCGTGGCCAGGCCCCAGCCGCGCTCCGCGTGGCGGGTGGCCATGGTGACCAGGCCCTGCTGCACCTTGCCGGCCTCGTAGGCGGCGGCCAGCTTGGTCTGACTCGCCACGGCGTAGGCGTCGGCCCGCTCCTTGGTGATGTGCGGGAACCGGTCGTGGAGGTTCTCGGCGGTCGCGCCCATGACCAGCGCCGACGGGTCGACGATCTGCTCGGCGACGAAGCGCGGGTTGGGGTCGACGCCGGAGCCCATCGGGTGGTGGCCCATGTGCTCGACGCCGCCGGCCACGGCGACGTCGTAGGCGCCGAAGCCGATGCCGGACGCGGTGGTCGTGACGGCCGTCATGGCGCCGGCGCACATCCGGTCGATCGCGAAGCCCGGCACCGACTTCGGCAGGCCGGCGAGCAGCGCGGCGGTGCGGCCGATGGTCAGGCCCTGGTCACCGGTCTGGGTGGTGGCCGCGACCGCGACCTCGTCGATCCGCGCCGGCGGCAGCGAGGGGTTGCGCTCGAGCAGGCCGCGGATGCAGCGCACGACCATGTCGTCCGCGCGGGTCTGGGCGTACATCCCCTTGTCCCCGGCCTTGCCGAAGGGGGTGCGGACGCCGTCGACGAAGACGACATCTCTGACGGTGGTGGGCACGGAGCCTCCCGGTTCGGTCTGGGCACCCGCGTCCTCACGGGCGTCCCGACCTATGTTACTCCTCAGTAACTACCGGGCAACCACGGCGGCGACCACGCGCGAGCCGTCACCCCGTCGGCCCCGGGTGCGGTCGTCCCCTAGGAGGCGTCGGCCTCCGGGGCCCCGTCGCTGCCGGGGGCCTCGGGGGAGGTGCCGGCCTGGTTCGCGGCGGCCCGGACCAGCGCGTCGGCCAGCACGGGGGCGGTGAGCGACACCTGCCAGGCGCGGGCGCCGCGCGCCCGCAGGAACCCGGCCACGTCGTCGGCGGTGGTGCCGGGAGGGTCCCAGGCCAGCCGGCGGGCGGTGTCGGGGGTGAGCAGGTTCTCCAGCGGCAGGGTGTGCTGCTCGGCGAGCCGGGCCAGGGCCGTGCGGACCCGGGCCAGCCGGGCCGCGGCGACCGGGTCGCGGTCGGCCCAGGCCCGGACCGGCGGCGGGCCGTCGCTGCGCGGCGGCGGGCCCGGCAGCTCCGACTCCGGCAGCGCCATGGCCGTGTCGATGGCGTCCAGCCAGTAGCGGCCCAGCCGGCGGTTGGCCGGGCCGGAGAACACGGGTAGGGCGGCCAGCGCGGCCGTGGTGCGGGGCTGCTGCGTGGCCGCGTTGACCACCGCGGCGTCGGGCAGCACCCGGCCGGGGGACACGTCGCGGCGACGGGCCTGCTCCTCGCGGGCGTACCAGAGGGAGCGGACCACGGCCTGCGCGCGTCGTGAGCGCAGCTTGTGCACCCCCGACGTCCGGCGCCACGGGTCGACCTTGGGGGCGGGGGGCCCGGCCGCGGCCACGGCCGCGAACTCCTCGTGGGCCCAGTCGAGCTTGCCCTGCTGCTCGAGGTCGGCGGCCAGGGCGTCGCGCACGTCCAGCAGCAGCTCGACGTCCAGTGCCGCGTAGGTGAGCCAGGTGGTCGGCATGGGGCGGGTCGACCAGTCGACGGCCGAGTGCTCCTTGGCCAGGCCGATGCCCAGGTAGTGCTCGGTGACCGCGGCCAGGCCGACCCGGGGCAGCCCGGCCAGGCGCGCGCCCAGCTCGGTGTCGAACACCGTGCGGGGACGCAGCCCGAGCTCGGCCAGGCACGGCAGGTCCTGCGAGGCGGCGTGCAGCACCCACTCGGGCCCGTCCAGCACCTCCGCCAGCCCGGTCAGGTCGAGCTTGGCCACGGGGTCGAGCAGGACGATGGGGCCGTCGGCGCGGCGCAGCTGCACCAGGTAGGCGGACTGGCCGTACCGGTAGCCGGAGGCGCGCTCGGCGTCGACGGCCACGGGGCCCACGGCCTCGCGCAGGTGGGCGAGGGCGGCGTCGAGCGCCTCCTGGGTGGTGATCACGTCGGGGGTGCCGTCCCGCGGGGCGCTCAGCACCGGGACCGCGGCCGGCTCGGCCGGTTCCGGCGTGCCGTCGGCCGCCACGGCCTCCGCGGGCTCGCTGGACGGCGCCCGGTCCGTCGCCGGTGCGGCCCCGTCGGCTGCGGGCCCCGGCTGCGCGGAGGCGGGCTCGGGCACCTGGAACGGGTCGGCGAGAGGGTCGGGCACCCCGACACAGTAGGGGAGGCCTCAGCGGGGCCCGGTGCGGAGCAGCAGGACCAGCAGCGCGGCCGGGGCGGCGAGGACGGCCCAGGCCGGCGCCCCGAGCAGCAGCGGCAGCACCGCCAGCGCGGCCGCGTCGGCGCCGCGCAGCGGGTCGCCGACGGTGCCCAGCGCCATGGGTCCGGCCTCGGTCATCACCACGGCACCGGCCAGGCCGGGCGCGGGCGACGCCGCCCGGACGGTCCCGGCGGCCGCGGCCAGCGCGACGACGGGCGCCGCCCACCAGGGCTGGCCCAGGACGGGCACGGCCAGCAGGGCCCACAGCCCCAGCAGGGCCGTCGGGGCCACCAGCAGCGCGGCCCGGGCGGCCCGGCCGTCGGGCGGCAGCGCCCGCGTCAGGGCGGTGGAGCGGGTCGTGCGCCGCAGCGGTCCGGCCAGGCGCGAGCCGAGCACGAGGGCCGCGGCGGTGGCTGCGGCGGCACCGACCGACGGGCCGAGCAGCGACGCGACGACCAGGGGGAGCACGAGCCAGACCAGGGCGTCGAGCAGGCGTTCGGGTCGTGCGGTCGCCCCGAGGGCCCCGACGACCACCAGCGCCGACCACACCCCACCGGTGCGCGCCAACCGCGACGGGCGTCGGGAGGTCGTGGGATTCCCGCCGTCCAGCAGCAGGGCGTCGGTGTCCAGACGGCGCCAGGCACCGCTCACGTCGTGGCGCGCCGAGGCCCCCGCGGTGAGCGCCGTCACGGGGAGCCGGTCCAGCGCGCGGACCGCCGCGACGGCCAGGGCGGCCGCCGCGAGCAACCCCGGGCCCAGCAACGGAAGCGCGGCGGTGGCGGCGGACAGGCCGGTCGCCGGCAGGGCCCCGGGCAGCAGCACGGCCACGGCGCACGCAGCCGCCCCGACGGCGACGACCGACCGGCCGAGGTGCTGCTGGTCCCGGCCGGACCGGGCTCGCGGGCCGGGAGCCGCCGCCTGGCGCAGGACCAGCGCCGACAGCGCCGCGACGGCGACCGCGGCCCCGGCCGCTGCGGCGACTGCCAGCACCGACGCGGCCGCGGCCGGCGCCCCACCGGGCCCGGTGGGACCGGCGCCGACCAGTGCGACCACCGTCCCGGCCGCAGCGCCCGGGACGGCACCGACGAGCAGGACCCGCAGCAGCGCCGGCCGCAGCAGCCGGCCCCGGGCCGCGGGGGACGACAGCAGCCAGGTCACCTCGCCGGGTGAGGCGCTCACCGGGCCCAGGCGTCGCCCGGCGAGCAGGAGCGCCCCCAGCGCCAGCACGGCCAGACCGGCGGCGAGCAGCGGTCGCGCCGATGGGGTCAGGCAGGGCGCCGGGGCCGTGCACGTCACGCCCGCGCCCACGTGCAGCAGGGCGGCGACGGCCATGGCGCCCACCACCGCGACCGTCAGCAGGCCGAGGTACCAGCCGGTCAGCCGCTCCCGCCAGGACGGCCGGCGGCGACGGGCCGCCTCGCGCCGCACCCGGAGGAGCCGCCGGGCCGCGTCGTCGGCGTCGTCGGCGTTAGCGGCGTCGGCGTCGGGGCCGCGGCCCGTCCCGGGGGCCTCAGGCACCCAGACGCACCTCCCGGCCGCCGACGTCGGCCGCCAGACCGGGCTCGTGGCTGGCCACCAGCACGGCCGCGCCCCGCCCGGCCACGGTCCGCAGCCGCTGTCGCAGCCAGCGAAGCCCCGCGGCGTCGAGCCGCTGCTCGGGCTCGTCGAGCACCAGCAGCCGGCAGGGGCGCACGGCCGTCGCGGCCAGCAGGACCCGGCGTCGTTGGCCCGAGCTCAGCGTCGCGGGCAGCCGGTCGGCGAGGTCGGCCAGGTCGAGCCCGGCCAGGGCCGCGTCGACCTCACCGTCCGGGTGGGGCACGCCGTGCGCCCGCGCCAGCAGGTCGAGGTGCTCGCGCACGGTCAGGTCGTCCAGCAGGTCGGCGTCGTCCAGGGACGAGGCAACCGCCCGGCGCGAGGCGGGGGAGCGGTCCTCGAGAGGACGGCCGTCGAGCTCGACCTCGCCCGCGTCCGGCCGGTCCGCCCCGACCACGCACCGCAGCGCGGTGGACTTTCCGGCGCCGTTGCCGCCGACCAGCACCACGACCTGCCCGGGAGCCACGTCCAGGTCCCAGTCGCGGAGCACGTCGACCTGGTCGTAACGACGGCACAGGCCCCGCACCCGCAGCCCGTGGCCCGGCTCCCCGCCCTCCGTCACGTCCCGACCCTACGACGGGCCGCCGCGGGGCCGCCGGACCGTGGGCACCGACCGGGTCCGCGTTGTGTCGCGCCGGCGACGGAACTGTGGCGCCCGCGTGCCGACGATCACCTCGTGGCCCCGGCCGACCCGGTGCCCACGGAGGAGGTCGACATGGACGCCACGACGACACCAGCCCCTGGTCGGGGCCGCAGGCTGCCGGGGACGCCACGGCTGAGGGGGCTGCTGGCCGCGGTCCTGGCCGTCGCCCTCACCGCGTCGGCCCTGGTCTGGCTGGCGGGCGCGGACGACGTGCGGGTCGTTCCGGCCGCCGCGGGGCAGCCGGACGACCCGGCGGGTCCGGCCATCGCCGGAGGTGACCACGACGGTGGACCGGGCACCCCGGACGGGGCGGACGGGGCGGACGGGGCGGTCGGGGCGGACGGGGCGGACGGGGCGGACGGGGCCCCGGGGCGCGTGACCCCGGTGGGCGCGTCCACCCGGCCGTCGGCGTCCGCCCGGCCGTCGGCGTCCACCCGGCCCACGGCGTCCACCCGGCCGTCGGCGTCCACCCGGCCGACGGAGTCTCCCCGGCCGTCGGCGTCCCCCGAACCGGCGCCGTCCGCGAGGTCCACCGCGACCTCCCGGCCGACCGCACGGCCCACCAACCCGGTGCGGCCCCCCACGTCCCCCACGGCCGCGCCGACGACGCCGTCGGCGGCGCCGACCTCGACCGCCCCGGCCCGCCCCGTGACGGGGTCCGCCGTGGTGGGCGCCGCCGGCGGGACGGTGCGCCTGGCCCCGGAGGGTCGTGACGCCGCCGTGCTCACGGTCCCCGCGGGCGCCCTGGCCGAGCCGGTGCGGATCACCCTGACCGCCACGACCGGCTTCACGTCCTCCGACCTGCTGGGCCGGGCCCTGGTCGGGGTGGACCTGCAGCCGAGCGGGCTGCAGTTCGACCGGCCGGCCACGTTGGACCTGCGGGTGCCCGGCGGCGGCACCACCCAACCCCTTGTCGCCGTGCGCTGGCAGGACGACCCGTCGGCCGCCACGCCGGTCCCGTGGCGGCGCGGCCCGGGCGGCGCGGCCCGCGTCGACGTGCCGCACTTCTCGGGGGCGGGGGTGGGGACCCCCGGCATCGTCGGCTGCCCGTCGGTGAGCACCAGCCACCCGGAGGCCAACCAGTACAAGCTGCTGGTCGGCGCCTACGTCCAGCAGCTGGGGGCCGGGGCCGACCCGGCCACGGTGACGGCGTCCCTGGTCGCCACCATGCACGCCTGGCACGACGGGGCCGTGGCCCCGTTCGTCGCCGCGGCCGACAGCGTCGACGAGCTCGGCGACGCCGGTCGCCGCGCCTCGCAGTGGGAGGAGATGGTGCAGTGCCTCGGTCTGCTCGACGACGAGGGCCTGACGGCGCAGCGCACGGCCTCGTTCACGTCGCTGCGGGAGGCCACCGTGGCCCTCGGCGACCGGTACCTGCTGCCGACCTGCACCGCGCTGGCCTCCGACATCCGGGACTGGGTCAGGGTGCCTCTCACGCTGCTCGCCGCTCTGCAGGACCTGGGGGAGGACCCGTCGCCGGCCATGGCGGCCGTCCTCTCCCCGGGGGCGTCGGGACCCGCGCACCGGCCCTTCTGCCTGCGGGCGGTCGTGCAACAGCTGGACGCCCCGGAGCACGTCGACGCGGACGACCGCTTCGTCGAGGTGACCTTCGCCGCGCGCCTGGAGGTCGTCGCCCAGGGGGGCGACGTCGGTGCAACGCCGCAGCGCATCGACCTGGGCCCGTTCGCCTACGGGGCGGTCGTGACCGGTGGCACCGTCGCCGGGCAGGAGCAGCTGGACGGCGTCACCGACGCGGTCGGGCGGCGGACGCTGACCATCGACCGCGGGGCAGACGAGGACGCGCGGACCCCCCAGGTGGGCCTGCACGTCGACCTGGCGCGCGCCCTGCCCGGCGCCGTGCCCCCGGGCCTGCCGGACCCCACCGACCTGGAGCGCGCCACGCGGACGTCGTTCACCCTGGACCTGCGGCCCGAGCCGGCCCTGACGGCCGTCCTGTTCCCGACGCTGCCCGGCACCGTCGAGTCCGGGGCCGCGCTCGACGTCTGCGTCACCGTGACCGACGAGGTGGACGACGCGGTCGCCGGGGCCACCGTCGACCTCACCTTCGACGGCCCCGGCAGCCCCGCCTCGGCTCAGGCGACCACGGTCGACAACGGCGTGGCCTGCGCGGCCTGGACCAGCACCGAGGGTCTGTCCGAGCCGGCGACGGTCACCCTGCGCGCCGTCGCGAGCCGGGACGGCACGACCTCGCCGACCGTCACCCGCACCATCACCGTGACCCCCGCCGAGGACGAGGACGAGGAGGAGGAGGAGCCGAAGCCGGAGCCGGAGCCGGAGCCGACCTTCCACCGGTACGCCGGCTCCGTCGTCCAGACGGCGCCCTCCAGCGGATCCCGGACCGACGCCTCCGGCACGACCGTCTGGACCGGGAGCCAGACCCGGCGGATCGACGTGGACGCGTCCAACGGTTACCGGGGTCGGGCGGAGTGGACGGTGACCGACGACCGGTCGATGACCAAAGGGTCCTGCTCCGGGGTCTCGTCGGTCCGGATGTCGGCGACCGCGGACAGCTTCTGGATCAGCGACTTCGCCGACGGCACCTCGTGGCTGCAGGCGCAGGTGCGGGGGAAGAGCGTGAGCACGAGCACGTTGTCGGGGCCACCGCACTGCTTCCCGGACCAGCCACGGGTCACGAGCGACACCGTGCCCGTGGACTGGCGGATGACCTTCCGGATGCGGCGGGTGCTCGACGACGCGGGCGCGATCGTGCGCTACGAGCCGATGGAGAACGGTGTCACCGGCGGCATCGACGTCAGGTACCCGTGATGGTCGAGGTCCCCCGGCCGGGTAGCAGCGGGTCACCGCGGTCGAGCTCGTCGGCCCGCACGGCCTCACCTCGCTGGCGCAGCAGTGCGACCAGCTCGATGTGCACCAGCCCGCGCAGCCCGGCACCGCCGCGCTCGGGCAGGGTCGCCAGCAGGTCCGTCAGCTCCGTGGCGGCCCGGCGCCGGGCGGGCAACGCGTGACGGGCCACGAAGCCGGGGTTGCGCAGCACGGCCCGGACCGGCACGGCCGCGGCGCCCGTGGCCACCCGGGCGTGCACGGCAGCCCGGTACACCCGGGCCAGGCAGGCCAGGAACCGGCTGCCGTCGGCGTCGGCCCGGGTGATGGCGCCCTCCAGCAGGCGCATGCCCTCACCGAGCCGGCCCTGCTGCAGCCGCAGCACGCCGTCGGCCGACGCCACGGCCAGCAGCAGCCCGTCGAGGCGCAGCGCGGTGCACGAGGCGACCATGTCCGCGTGCACGGCCCCGGCCTGCTCGAGCCGGCCCGCCGCGACCATGCCGTGCACGGCCATGAGCCGGGCCATGTCGGTGTAGATCGGGTCGGTGGCCGCCGCCACCGCCTGCGCGCCGGTGTCCGCGGCCACATCGGCCTCCCCGGCCACCAGGGCGGCCAGGCTCCGTACGCACAGGCCCATCGACGTGGCGCGGGTGCTGCCGGTCCGGCTGCCGGTGTCGACCAGCCAGTCCGCCACCTGCCGGGCCTGCTCGACCTCGCCCAGGCCGATGTGGGCCAGGCCGCGGGCGCCGGCGGACTTGACCAGCGGGAAGCGCGGGTCGGTGAGCCGGTCCGCGACCTGCCGCACGGTCCGGGCGTCCGCCACCGCCTCGGCGTGCCGGCCGGCCAGGAACAGGGCCCAGGCGCGCCAGGTCGCCGCCGTGGCCAGCAGCTCGGCGTCGTCGGTCGCCCGGCCCGTCGCCACCGCCTCGTCCAGCAGCGCCACCGCCTCGTCCACGGCCGAGCGGGCGATGGCGGCGGAGAACCCGCGCCAGGCCAGCGACAGGCCCCGTACCGCCGGGTCGGGGCAGGCCCGCAGGTCGTCGTCGTGGCGCACCAGCAGCTCCGTCGCCTGGTGCCAGGACCCCCGGTAGTAGTGGACCAGCGCCCAGCGGACCAGCAGCGGCCCCAGCAGCCGGACCCGCCGGGCGGCGTCGCCGTCGGCCAGCAGCAGCCGGTACGCCTCGGCGTACAGGGCGTCGGCCTCGGCCACGGCGTAGCGGTCCAGCGCGCCCGCCGCGGCCTCCGACAGGTGCACCACCGCCGGCTCCACCTCGCCGGCCTCGCGGTAGTGCTGGCCCAGCCGCTCGGCCAGCTCCGCCCGGCGGCCACCGGGACGGGCCGCGAGCGTCCGGGCCGCGGCCAGGTGCAGCGCCCGTCGCCGGGGCCGGCTCAGCCCGGAGCGGGCGACCTCCTGGGTGAGCACGTGCTTGAACCGGAACCGGGCGGGTCCCGCCGGCTGCAGCAGGTCGGCCGCCACCAGCACGGCCAGCGCGCCCGGCAGGTCCGCCACGGCCTGGACCACGGTCTCGACCGCGGTCTCGACCGGGGCCGGTCCGGGCGCGGGGGGGCCGTCGGCGGCGGCGGCGTCGTCGGGGGCGGTCACCGTGGTGCCTAGGCCGAGCAGGTCGGCCGTGGTGACCTCGCGGCCCAGCACCGCGGCCTGCTGCAGGCAGCGGCGGGCGTCCGGGGGCAGCAGGTCGAGCCGGGCGGCGATGACGCCCTCGACCGTGTCGGGCACCCCGTCACCGGCCCGCGGGTCCGAGCGGGTCCAGCCCTGGGGCCCGTTCACCAGGCCGACCTGGTCCAGCAGCCGGTTGAGCACCTCCTCGGCGAAGAACGGGTTGCCGCCGCTGCGGGCGTGGACCAGGCGCACCAGGTCGGGGTCGACGTCCCCGCCCAGGCGGGAGGCCACCAGCCGGGCCACGTCGTGCTCGTCGAGGTCCGACAGCGCCATGGTCCGCGCCCCCGCCAGGACGACGGTGCCCGGGCCGTTGCCGCTCGCGGCGGGCGGGGCCGGTCGGGCGTTGGCCACCACCAGCACGTCGCGGCGCAGCCGGGGGACCAGCGCGGTCAGCAGCTGCGTGGTCGACGGGTCCGCGCGGTGCAGGTCCTGCAGGCACAGCACCACCGGCGCCCGCCGGGCCGCCGTCAGCAGCAGCCGCTCCAGCGCCAGCGGCAGCCGGCGGCGGAACCCCTCGCGGTCCTGCGCCTCCTCCTCGGCGTCCGGCGCGGCCAGCAGCCGCTGCAGCGGGCCCAGCACGTCCTCCCGGCCCAGGTCCAGGTCGTCCACGAGGAGTCGCAGCCGCCGCCGGACGGCCTCCTCGTCCGCCGTGTCGTCGACCCCCGCGGCGGCCGCCACCACCTGCCGAAGCGGGGCGTGGGCCGCCGTCGCCCCCAGCGCCTCGGTGCGCCCCTCCCACCACTGCACGTCCGGCCGGTCGGCGACCACCAGCCCCCGCAGCTCCTCCAGCAGCCGGGTCTTGCCGGCGCCGGCCTCCGCGACGACGAGCACGGCGTCACCGCCGTCGCCGTCGTGCAGCCGGCGCCACGCCGCCCGCAGGTCCGCCAGCTCGTGCCGGCGCCCGACCAGCGCGCTGCGGCGCGCGGGGGCGGTCGCCGACGCCGCGGCCGCCCCGCCGAGGGCGAACACCTCGACCGGGCCCGCCCGGCCCCGCAGCCGGCGCTGACCCAGCGGCGTCCGCGCCACGTGGGCGGGCAGCAGCCGGGCCGTGGTACCGCAGCACAGCACCTGCCCGTCATCGGCGTCGGCCTGCAGCCGCGCGGCCACGTTGACGGCGTCCCCCATCGGCGAGGTCACGCCGCTGGCGGCGGTGACGGCCGCGGTGACCGTCGTCCCGGTCGCGACCCCCACGTGCGCCGACAGCACCGGGGCGCCCGGGGCGGGCCGACCGTCGCGCAGCACCTGGACCGTGGGTGCGGCGTCACGCACGGCCAGGGCGGCACGTGCGGCGCGCTCGGCGTCGTCCTCGTGCGCGACCCGGTCCCCGAACACCGCCATGACCCCGTCGCCGGCGAACTGGTCGATCCGACCGCCCCAGCGCTCGACGGCGTCGCGGGCCAGGGCGAAGAACTCCTCCACCGCGGTGCGGACGTCCTCGGGGTCGTGCGCCTCGGTCAGGGCGGTGAAACCGGACAGGTCGGCGAACACGACGCTGACCCGGCGGCGCTCGGCGCCCCGCGGGGGGTCGCCGACGGCGGCACCGCAGTGGCTGCAGAACCTCGCCGCGGGCGCCAGGGGCGCGTGGCAGGTGCCGCAGCCGGCGCTCACGAGCGGGCCAGGCGGTCGCGGTCGAGGACCACGGTCCGGCCGCGACCAAGCCGCAGGACGCCCTCGACCTCCAGCCGCCGCGCCAGCCGGTTGACGGTGGGGCGGCTGGTGCCGGCCATGGAGGCGATGTCCTCCTGCCGGATCGGGATGGTGACGGGCCCGTCGCCGCTGGCGTACAGCCCGGCCAGGCGCAGCAGGGTCTGCACGACACGCTGCTCGACGGGGGTGTGCAGGGCCTGCAGCACCTGCTCGCTGAGGCGCTCCACCTGCGTGACGAGCACGAGCAGCAGCCCCCGGTCCAGGCGCGGGTAGCGGGCGCGCAGCAGGTCGAGGTCCTTGCGCATCAGCACGAGGGTGGTGACCTCGTCCAGGGCGACGACGTCGGCGGTGCGCCGCGCGTGCGGTGCGAGCAGGGCCAGCTCCCCGAAGGAGTCCCCGGCGCCCAGCACCGTGAGCGAGACCAGGTCGCCGTCGTCGGTGCTGCGCCGCACCATCACGTGCCCGGAGGTCATGACGTGCAGCCCGTCACCGGCCTGCCCCTCGAGGAAGACCAGCGTGCCCGCGGCGTAGGACCGCGGCCGCATCCGGGCCAGCACGGCGGTGCGCTCGTCGTCGGCGAGCCCCGAGAACGGGTCCTGCGGCACGCTGCTGACTCTAGCCCCGCGCGGCCTCCGCCGAGGGGGGTCCGGGCGTGCCGCGGCGGCGTCCCGGGACGCTCAGGTAACGGCGCCGGCCCGCATGGCCATGGCGACCATCTCGGCGCGGTCGCCCGTGCCCAGCTTGCGGGCGATCCGGGCCAGGTGGCTCTTGACGGTGAGGGCGGACAGGCCGAGCGACTCGCCGACCTCCTTGTTGGAGCGACCGTCCGCGACCAGGGCCAGCACCTCGACCTCGCGCGCCGACAGCTGCTCGACGCCCGGGTCCACGTGACCGGGCTGGCCGGTCGGGGTCGTGGGCCGGTTGGTGACCAGGAAGCACCGCGCGCCGGCCATCAGGGCACCGCGCACGGTGAAGGGGTCGGTCGACTGCGACAGCAGGACCGTGCGGGTCCAGCCCATCGAGCGCAGCGTCTCCACCGCGGCGATGCCGGAGCCGTCGGGCAGCTGGCACTCCACGACGACCAGCGACGTGGGGGTGCCGCGCCCCAGCGAGCGCGCCTCCTCGGCGAGGCCGACGGTGGTGACGTCCGCGGCCCCCAGCGAGGTGAGGACCCGCGCCAGCGACTCGCGCAGGCCGGGGGAGCCCGCGACGACGGCGGCGTGGAACCGCCCCCGGGTCAGGGGGATCCGAGCGCGCTCGACCACGGTGGTCATGGGGTGCCTCCTCGTCCGGTGGCAGGCGTCTGCCTCACCGAATGGCTCATCGGCGCAGCGGAGCGCGACCTTGAGGACCGCGTGCGACGGGACGACGGGACGACGGGCGACGCGACGTCCGGGTCAGCGGCGGCGGGGCAGGGCGCTGACGCCGGCGGGCAGCGGCGGCAGCCCGGCCAGCCGGCACAGCACGTCCGCCCAGGCGCCCAGCTGCGCCTCCAGCGGGCCCAGCGGGGTCCACGACGCGCGCAGCTCCACCTGGATCGCGGCGGGCCGGTCCGACAGCGACCCGAAGCTCTCCGACACCACCCGGGTGACGGTGCCGCCCAGCCGGTGCGCCGGGGCGTCCGGGGCCACCAGCGCCTCCCCGAGCCAGGCCCAGGCGACGTCGGCCAGCATCGGGTCCTCGGCCAGCTCCGGCTCCACGACGGCCTTGACCAGGGCGATCACCCGCAGGTCACCGCCCCACGCCTCGGGCCGGTCGGGGTCGTGCAGCAGCACGAACCGCCCGCCGGCCTCCTCGGCGTCGTCCCCGTCCTCGTCGTCGTCCGTCGCGCGCAGCGAGGAGAGGTCCACGTGACCCTCGACGGCGTGGGCGAACGGGGCCACCCGGCGCGGCGCGGGGATCTCGTCGAGCCGGACCTCGGGGCGCACCTGGACCCGGCGCAGCGCGGCCACCGCCTCGTCGAACACGGCGGACGACGACGCCGAGGACCGGATGGAGGTCACCACGGCAGAGTAGGTCGCGCACGGGGCCCAGCGGCGGTACGGCCCGGGCGTGTCCGGGCCGGCTGCGGGCAGGTGACACCATCGGGACGTGAGCACCCCCGACCTGGTCCGCGCCGCCCGAGGCGAGCCCGTCGAGCGCACCCCGGTGTGGTTCATGCGGCAGGCCGGCCGCTCGCTGCCGGAGTACAAGGTCGCCCGCGGCAGCACGGCCATGCTGCAGGCCTGCCGCACGCCCGAGCTGGTCGCGGAGATCACCCTGCAGCCGGTCCGCCGCTACGGCGTCGACGCGGCCGTGCTCTACAGCGACATCGTCGTGCCGCTGCACGCGGCCGGCGTCGACGTGGACATCGTCCCCGGCACCGGGCCGGTCATGGGCGCGCCGGTGCGCACGGCGGCCGACGTGGACGCCCTGGCCGCGCTGCCGCCAGCGGACCTCGGGTTCCTGGCCGAGGCCGTGCGGCTGACCCGGGCCGAGCTGGGCGAGACCCCGCTGCTCGGGTTCGCCGGGGCCCCGTTCACGCTGGCCAGCTACCTGGTCGAGGGCGGCCCGAGCCGGGACCACGCGGCGACCAAGTCGATGATGCACGCCGACCCCGGCCTGTTCGCGGCGCTGCTGGAGGCCGTGGGCGACATCACCGCCCGGTTCCTGCGGGTGCAGGTCGACGCCGGGGCGGCCGCGGTGCAGCTGTTCGACTCCTGGGCGGGCGCGCTGTCGCGCCGCGACTACGAGCGCTTCGTGGCGCCGCACTCGGCCCGGGTGCTGGCGAAGGTCACCGACGTGCCGCGGATCCACTTCGGCACGGGCACCCAGGACCTGCTGCCCGCCCTGGCCGCCGCGGGCGCCGACGTGGTCGGCGTCGACGCCCACCTCGGTCTGGACGAGGCGCTGGCCCGGCTGGAGGCCGCCGGGACCCCGCGGCCGGTGCAGGGCAACCTCGACCCGGCGCTGCTTCTGGCGCCGTGGCCCGTGGTGGCGGACAAGGCCACCGAGGTGCTGCGGGCGGGCCTGGCCGCGCCCGGCCACGTGTTCAACCTCGGCCACGGCGTGCTGCCGGCCACCGACCCTGACCAGCTGGCCCGGCTGGTCGACCTGGTCCACGGCTTCGACCGGACGGCCGAGACGCAGGCCCTGCGGGAGCGACGGGACGCATGAGGCCGCAGCACGTGGTCGTGGTCGGCGGCGGGGCCAGCGGCCTGGCCGCCGCGCTGGACCTCGTGCGGGCCGGGGCGCGGGTCACGGTGCTCGAGGCCGGCCCGGTCGCCGGCGGCCTGGTCCGCCGCGGCGGGCTGGCGGGTGCGCCCCTGGACGTGGGCGTCGAGGCCCTGCTGGCCCGCCGGCCCGAGGGCGTCGACCTGGTGCACCGCCTCGGTCTGGGCGACGAGCTCGTCAGCCCCAGCAGCGCCCGGCCGGCGGTCTGGCGCCGCGACGGGGTGCGCGCCCTGCCCGGGGGCACCGTCATGGGCGTGCCCGGTGACGCCACGGACCTGGCGGTGGCGCTGCGCCCGGAGGAGGTGGCGCTGACCCGGGCGGCCATGGCCGCCCGGGCCCGGGACGGGTCGTCGACCGGTGGCGGTGGCGGTGGCGGGGCGGGGGCCGGGGCGCACGCCGGAGCCGGGGGCGGGGGCGCGGCCGAGGACGTCAGCGTGGCCGAGGCCGTCGTGGCCGAGGCGGGCCGGGCCGTGCTCGACGTGCTGGTCGAGCCGCTGCTGGGCGGGGTGCACGCCGGGCTGACCGAGGAGCTGTCGCTGCGCTCCACCGTGCCCGCCCTGTGGCAGGCGTGGCGCGCCGGCCGGCCGTTCGCCGACGCCGTGGCGGCGGCCGGGGCGGCGGCGGTGCCGGGGGCGCCGGTCTTCACGGGCCTGCGGGGCGGCATGGCCCGGCTGGTCGCCACGGCCGTCGACCGGCTGCGCCGCGACGGAGCCGAGGTACGTACGGGGTGCCTGGTGCACGAGGTCCGGCGGACCGCGTCCGGCTGGTCGGTGCACGGCTCGCCCGCCGACGCCAAGGCGGGCACCGGCGTCGGGACGCTGGCCGCGGACGCGGTCGTGCTCGCCCTGCCCGTGGTCCCGGCCCGCCGGCTGCTGGCCGGCCCGGTGCCGGGCGCCGCCGAGCAGCTGGCCGAGGTCCCGGTGGTCTCGGTCGGTGTCGTCGCGCTGGCGCTGCGCTCGCCGGTGCCGCTGCGCTCAGGCCTGCTGGTCCCCCCGGGGGAGGCGGCTGCGGCCGGGGTCCGGGCCAAGGCCGTCACGTTCAGCAGCCGCAAGTGGGACTGGCTCGCCGAGGCCGTCCCCGACCGTCAGCTGGTGCGCGTGTCCTACGGCCGGCGCGGCGAGCAGGACGTGCTGCACCTGGCCGACGCGGACCTGGTCGCGCTGGCCCGCCGCGACCTGCGGACGCTGCTGGCCGTGGACGGCCTCCAGGGCGAGCCCGACGTGTCGGCGGCCGAGGTGGTCCGCTGGGGCGGGGCGCTGCCGCAGCAGACCGTCGGGCACCACGCCCGGGTGGCCGCCGTCCGCGCCGAGGTGGCCGCCGTCCCAGGCCTCGCCGTCGCCGGGGCGTGGCTCGACGGGGTGGGCGTGCCCGCGTGCATCGGGTCGGGCCGGTCCGCCGCGGCGGCCGTCCTGGCTTGAGGCCCCGGTCCGCCGCGAACCGGGCCCCGGCGGGATACTGGGCCCATGAGCCACCACGACACCCCCGAGGCCCAGGCCGCCGCCGACTCCATCAACGCGACCATCCGGTACACGGCCTGGTCGGTGTTCGCCTCCACCGAGGCGCTGCCGGGCGGCGACCGGGCCGGTCTGGTCGCCGAGGTGGAGCAGGCCCTGGCCCCGCTGCAGGCCGAGCAGGACCTGGTGGTGCGGGGCTGGTACGACCTGGGCGGGATGAGCGCGGACGCCGACCTGATGGTCTGGTGGCACGCGCCCCGGGTGGAGACGGTGCAGGCCGCTTACCACGCCCTTCGCCGCAGCGGCCTGGGCCGGCACCTCTCGCCGGTGTGGTCGGTCATGGGCCTGCACCGGCCGGCCGAGTTCAACCGCGGGCACGTGCCGGCGTTCATGGCGGGGGAGGACCCGCGGGGGTACTGCTGCGTCTACCCGTTCGTGCGCAGCTACGAGTGGTACCTGCTGCCCGAGGACGAGCGGCGCCAGATGCTCATCGACCACGGCAAGGCCGCCCGGCCCTACCCGGACGTCCGCGCCAACACGGTGTCGTCCTTCGCCCTCGGCGACTACGAGTGGCTGCTGGCGTTCGAGGCCGACGAGCTGCACCGCATCGTCGACCTGATGCGCGACCTGCGGGCCACCGAGGCGCGGCGCCACGTCCGCGAGGAGCTGCCGTTCTTCACCGGGCCCCGGGCGGACCTCGACGCGCTGGTGCAGACCCTGCCCTGAGGCGCCCTCCCGCTCAGCCGGCGGGGCGGGCCATCGGCGTGTGCGGGATGCCGTCCTCGACGAAGTCGTCGCCGTCGCGGCCGAAGCCGAACCGGGCGTACCAGTCGGCCAGGTGGCTCTGGGCGTCCAGCACCAGCCGGGTGCCCGGGCCGTGCTCGGTCACCACGGCGGCCACCAGCTCGCCCGCCAGCCCGCGACCGCGCGCGGCCGGGCTGGTGACGACCCGCCCGATCCGCCTCGCCCCGGGGTCCACGAGCACCCGCAGGTAGGCCAGCACCTGCTCCGGCCGGTCGGCCTCGTGGGCCCAGCGGTGCTCGGTGCCCGCCTCCAGGTCCCGCCCGTCCAGGTCGGGGTAGACGCAGTCCTGCTCCACCACGAACACCTCGCTCCGCAGCCGCAGCAGCTCGTACAGCTGCCGCGCGGCCAGGTCCTCGATGCCCGCCCGGGCCAGCACGTGCGTCACAGGCGCAGGGTAGACCGGCCGGCCGAGATCCGGTCGCCGCGGTCAAGGTCGGCTGTCGGGCCGTCGATCCACGGACCGGCCCCACCCGCGCGGGCGGGGCCCACCGTCCCCCGAGGAGCGACCATGTCCAGCACCACGACCGAGGCGGTCCCCGCCCGGGGGCCGATGGCCTGGTTGTCCGACCGCAGCATCCGCAGCCGGATGGCCGCGCTCGTCGTGGTCGCCGCGCTCGCCGCCGTGGTGGCCGGGGCCGTCGGCATGGACGGGCTGCTCGGGACCGAGCGCACCAGCCACCAGCTGCTGGCCGCCGCGGACGCCACCCGGGCCGGCCTGGAGGCGGACATGATGCACGACGCCGTCCGCGCCGACGTGCTGCAGGCGATGCGGGAGAGCGGCGGGCCGGCGTACGCGGTGGCCGCCGCCGACCTGCAGGAGCACGGCGCCCTGATGACCGACCGCCTGGCGGCCGTGGCCGACGCGGACCTCGACCCGGCCGTGGACGCCGCGGTCGCCGACGTCATGCCGGGGGTGACCGACTACCTCGCCCGCGCCGAGGCCCTGGTCGCGCTGGCCGAGGACGACGTCGACGCGGCCGGGGCGGCCTACCCCGAGTTCCTCGTCGGGTTCGACGACCT
Organism: Jannaschia sp. R86511; assembly: GCF_042466345.1. Classification (NCBI taxonomy): domain Bacteria; kingdom Pseudomonadati; phylum Pseudomonadota; class Alphaproteobacteria; order Rhodobacterales; family Roseobacteraceae; genus Jannaschia; species Jannaschia sp. R86511. The sequence continues at coordinate 3,315,759 of NZ_JAXHCD010000001.1, read as the reverse complement.
GGAGGCCCGGCTGCCCCAGGTCGGTGACGCCGTGACCGCTTTCGCGGAGGCGGCCGAGGCCGACGTCGCCGAGCAGCGCCGCACCGCGGTGGCCGTGCTGCTCATGTCGACGGTTGCGGCCGTGGTGCTGCTGCTGACGCTGGCGGGGCTGGTGGTCAGGTCGCTGACCCGGCCGCTGCGACGGCTCCAGGACGTCGCCACCGCCCTGGCCGACGGTGACCTGACCGTCCGCTCCGGCGTGACCGCCACCGACGAGGTCGGCCTCACGTGCGAGGCGCTGGACCGCGCGACCACGACCATGCGGGGCCTGGTCTCCGAGGTGGCGGCCGGGGCGCACGCGCTGGCAGCCGCGGCGGAGGAGCTGACGCGGTCCTCCCAGCAGATAGAGGCCGGGGCCCGGCGCTCCGCCGAGCAGGCCGCCGCGGTGTCGCAGGCCGCGGGCCGGGTGTCCTCCGACGTGCAGACCGTGGCCGCCGGGTCGGAGCAGATGACCGCGTCCATCGACGAGATCGCCCGCGCGGCGGGCGAGGCGGCGCGGGTCGCTGCCGACGCCGTCCAGGTGGTGGCCGCCACCGAGCGGACCATGGCCGAGCTGGGGTCCTCGGGCGACCAGATCAGCAGCGTGGTCGCCGCCATCACCTCGATCGCGGAGCAGACCAACCTGCTCGCCCTGAACGCCACGATCGAGGCCGCCCGGGCGGGGGAGTCCGGCAAGGGCTTCGCCGTGGTGGCCAGCGAGGTCAAGGAGCTGGCGCACGAGACCGGTCAGGCGACCGAGGACATCGGCACCCGGGTGGGCGCCATCCAGGCGGGCACCGCCAGCACCACCGACCAGCTGTCCCGCCTGGCCGAGGTGATCGGCTCGATCAACGACCTGCAGGTGTCCATCACCTCCGCGGTCGAGGAGCAGACGGCGGTCACGGCCGAGATGTCGCGCGGGGTGTCGCAGGCCGCCGCCGGGTCCGGCGACATCGCCGCGGGGATCGCCGGGGTGGCCGAGGCGGCGGAGAGCACCGACGAGGCGGCCCGGGAGACCCGGGCCGCCGTGGACGACCTGGCCCGGATGGCCACCGGGCTGAGCTCCCAGGTGGCCCGCTTCCGGGTCTGAGCGGGGCTCAGGCGGTGGTGCCGGGCCGGAAGTCCATGCTGATCGAGTTGATGCAGTAGCGCAGGTCGGTCGGGGTGTCGTAGCCCTCGCCCGCGAAGACGTGGCCCAGGTGGGAGCCGCAGGCCGCGCAGCGGACCTCGGTCCGGCTCATGCCCATGGAGGTGTCGGTGATCTCCTCCACGGCGTCGCCGGCCAGGGCGGAGTAGAACGACGGCCAGCCGCAGTGGCTCTCGAACTTCTGCTCGCTGCGGAACAGCTCCGTGCCGCAGGCGCGGCAGGAGTAGACCCCGACGTCCTTGGTGTCGGTGTACTCACCGGTGAACGCACGCTCCGTGCCGGCCAGGCGAAGCACCTGGTACTCCTGCGGCGACAGCTTCTCCCGCCACTCCGCGTCGGTGCGGGCCTTGGGGTAGCGGGCCTGCTCCTCGGCGGGCGCGGCCGCCTCGTCGGCGCCGGTGCGGTCGGACGACCTCGAGAAACCGAGCATGTCAGGTACCCCTCTCCGTGGCACGCGCCGCGTACCGGCGTCGCTCCTGCCGGTGCCAACGAGCCGGTCGCGTGCGCTGTTCCGCAACGGGCCGGTGCTCCTGCCAGACTCGGCCCGTGCGACGCCGCCCCCGCTCCCAGCCCGTCCCGCCGGAGACCCGGACCGCGCCCGCGGCCAGACCGCTGACCGGGGCGCTCGTGGTCGCCGGCTCGGCGCTGGCGGCCGGGCTGCTGTTCTCGGCGCTGGTCAGCGCCGTGGCGGCCTACTTCGTGCGGCGGGTGCTGACCCCGGAGCGGCTCAAGCCGGATGACACCGAGGTGCTGAGCGTGGGACCGGGCACGGTCACCGTCCGGGCGACCGACGAGACCGTGGCCCGGGGCCGGTTCGGGCTGCGGCTGGCCGGCGGCACCAGCCACGCGCTGCTGGGCGAGGTGATCCGGGCCGACGGCCCCACCGTGACCCGGGAGCTGGTCGAGGTCGACGGCCCCATGAAGGTGGGCCCGGCCCGCTGGAACCCGTACTACTACGCCGGCACGCCGACCAGCGCGCTGGGCCTGGACCACGAGGACGTGGTGCTGGACGGCGAGGTCGGGCCGCTGCCGGCGTGGGTCGTGCCCCCCGCGCCGGGGCTGCCGGGCGGCGACACCTGGGCGGTGCTGGTCCACGGCCGGGGCGCCACGCGGGAGGAGTGCCTGCGCGCCGTGCCGGTGCTGCACCGGATGGGCATCCCCACCGTGGTGCCCAGCTACCGCAACGACGCCGACGCGCCGGCCCTGCCCGGTGGGCGATACCACCTGGGCGACACGGAGTGGGCGGACATCGAGCACGCCATCCGGCTCGCGCTGCGCCGGGGCGCCTCGCACGTGGTCCTGTTCGGCTGGTCGATGGGCGGGGCGATCGTCCTGCAGCTGCTGTCGCGCTCCCGGCTGCTGCACGTGGTGAGCGCCGTGGTGCTCGACGCCCCGGTGGTGTCGTGGGCCGACGTGCTGGACCACCAGGCCAAGGTCAACCGGGTCCCCGTGTGGATGGCCCGGCTCGGCCTGGAGCTGCTGGGCCAGAAGCAGGCCGACAAGCTGTTCGGGGTCGAGGGGCCGGTCGAGCTGGACCGCTTCGACTGGGTGGCCCGGGCCAACGAGCTGCGCCACCGCATGCTCGTGATCCACTCCGACGACGACGAGTTCGTCCCCTCGGGGCCGTCGCGGGCGCTGGCCCAGGCGCGGCCCGACCTGGTCACCCACGTCGCGTTCCGCGGGGCCCGGCACTGCCAGGAGTGGAACGTGGACCCCGAGCGGTGGGAGCGCGTGGTCGAGCAGTACCTACGGACCGAGCTCGGGCTGGGCGGCTGATCGCACCGCCCCTCGGCAGACCGGGAGAGCAGTCGTTCCCGCACCTGCGTCAGTGGTGGGTGACGGCCTCGACGTTGTGCCCGTCCGGGTCGCGCAGGAACACGGCGTAGTAGCCGGGGTGGTACTCCGGCCACTCCCGGGGGGCGTGCAGCACCTCGGCGCCGGCCGCGAGGGCGGCAGCGTGCACGGCGTCCACGCCCGCTCGGTCGGCCACCGAGAACGCCACGTGCAGCTCGCGGGTCTCGGGTCCCGAGGACGGGCTCAGCCAGAAACGCTGGCGGACCGTGTGCGGCGGCGAGGCCCACCACCGGGCCGGCGTCGGTGGGGATGCGGACCGCCTCGTGCCAGCCGGCCGGCGACATCACGGTCAGGTAGAACGTCTTCGAGGCCTCGACGTCGGCGACCGGCACTCCCAGGTGGTCCAGCATGGCCGGGACCCTAGGTGACGGCACCGACAACGGTGCGGGCGTCGTCCCGTCACCCAGGCCGCCGGCCCGGCGGGGTCCCCGAGGCGCGCCTTCGCCCGCGTCAGCGCTCGCGCACCCACCGGGTGAGCAGCGTCGAGCCGGCGTGCAGCAGCGAGGCCAACCGGTAGTCGCGCGGGTCCACCCCGGCTCCCGTGACCACCCGGTCCGCGCCGCCGGCCACCAGCACCGGGCTCGTCGTCAGGCACAGCTCGTCCAGCAGGTCCGCCTGCGCCAGCGCGCCGAGCAGGGACGGCCCGCCCTCGCACAGCACCCGGGTCAGGCCGCGCCCGGCCAGCTGCTCCAGCGCCGCGGCCAGGTCCACCCCGCCGTGGTCGACGTGCCCGGCCAGCAGCACCTGGTCCGCCCCGGCCGTGCCGCGGGCCCGCCGCACGGCCTCGTCGTCACCGTCGGCCATCACCACCAGGCCGTGGTGGGGTCCGTCGAACATGCCCTGGCCGGCCTCGACGTCACCGGAGCGGGTGACCTGCACGACCACGGCCGCCTCGGCGCTGCCGCGCTCCCGTCGTCGGTCCTGCAGGTCCGGGTGCGGCCGGGCCGGACCGTAGCCCTCGGTGCGCGCGGTCCCGGACCCGACCAGGACCGCGTCGGCCAGGCCCCGCAGCACCCGGAACACCTCCCGGTCGACGTCGCTGCTGACGCTGCCGGAGCGGCCGTCGTCCCCGGCGACCGCCCCGTCCAGGCTGGCCACCATGTTGGCCCGCACCCAGGTGGCCCGACCCGGCGCCGGCTCGGGCCAGTCGTAGGCCGCGGCCAGCGCCGCGACGTCGGACCGGTCGAGCCGCGCCGGGTCGTGCGCCCCCGGGCCCAGCAGGACGTCCAGGTCAGACACCGGCCTTCTCACGCACCTGCCGCTGGATCCGGCCGAGCATGCCGGACATGCCCCGCAGCCGCAGCATGCTGACGGCCCGGTCGAGGCCGAGCCGGTCGGGGACGTCGTCGGGCACGCTCAGCACCCCTTCGGCGTCCAGGCCCGTCATGCCCTCGGCGAGGATGGCCGCGAAGCCACGCGTGGTCGGCGCCTCGCGCGGGGCGCTCAGGTACACCTGCACGGGTGCCTGCGGGCCGCGGCCGTCGACCTCGACGTGGACGAAGACGGGGGACTGGCACTCCGGCACCGGCTCCATCAGGTCCTTGTGCTCGGCCAGGTGCGGCGGCAGGTCGGGCAGGCCGTTGGCGAACTCGAGCAGCAGCTCCAGGCGCTCCCGCTCCTCCAGCGCCTCGAAGTCCTCCACCACGGCGTCGAAGCGCCCGGGCAGCCCGCTCACGCGGCCCCCGGCTCCTCGCCCTTGACGATCGGGACGCGCACGGCGTTGCCCCACTCGGTCCAGGACCCGTCGTAGTTGCGGACCTTCTCGAAGCCCAGCAGGTGGGTCAGGACGAACCACGAGTGGCTGGAGCGCTCGCCGATGCGGCAGTAGGCCACGACGTCGTCGCTGGGGGACAGCCCCTTCTCGCCCTGGTAGATCGCCTCGAGCTCCTCGCGGGTCTTGAAGCCGCCGTCGTCGGCGACCGCGCGGGCCCACGGCACCGACTGCGCCCCGGGGATGTGGCCGCCGCGCAGCGCGCCCTCCTCGGGGTAGGCCGGCATGTGGGTGCGCTTGCCGGTGTACTCCTCGGGCGAGCGGACGTCGACCATCGGCTTGCCGATGTGTGCGACGACGTCGGGCATGAACGCGCGCAGGGTGGCGTCGTCGCGCTCGACCACCGGGTACTCGGCGGCCGGGACGGTGGGGGCGTCGGTGGTGTAGGCCCGGCCCTCGGCCTCCCACTTGGTGCGGCCGCCGTCGAGCAGGCGTACGTCGGCGTGGCCGAACAGGCTGAACACCCACAGGGCGTACGCGGCCCACCAGTTGTTCTTGTCGCCGTAGACGACGACGGTGTCGTCGCGGCTGATGCCCTTGGCCTTCATCAGCTCGGCGAAGGCCGCCCCGTCGACGAAGTCACGGGTCACCGGGTCGTTGAGCTCGGTGTGCCAGTCGATCTTGACGGCACCGGGGATGTGGCCGGTCTCGTAGAGCAGGACGTCCTCGCTGGACTCCAGGACGACCAGGCCGGGGGTGCCGATCCGTTCGGCGAGCCAGTCGGTGGTGACGAGGCGCTCGGGGTGGGCGTAGGCGGCGAGCCGGGCTGCGGTGTCGTGCTCGATGGGCACTGCGTCTCCTTCGTCGGTGCGGCTGGTGCGTCCATCCTGCCAACTCCGGCGGGCGCCGCACGCTTCCCGTAGCGTGCTGCCTCGTGCGTGCAGGGTCGGGGCGGCTGGTGGACCGCCACCCGTCCCTGGACCGGGACCGCGTGCTGGCGGACCTGGTGCCCCCGCCGCGGTTCGCCCAGGCCCGGTTCGCCACCTACGAGCCGGACCCGGCCCAGCCGTCGCAGGCCGCCGCACGCGCCCGGCTGGAGCGCTTCGCGGCCGCCACCGGCGCGGGTGCCGACGACCGCGGCCGGGGCGGGGGGCTGGCCCGCCTGCTCGGCCGGCGGGACACCTCCCGCGGCGGCACGGCCGACGCGGCGCAGGGCGTCTACCTGGACGGCGGCTTCGGCGTGGGCAAGACGCACCTGCTGACGGCGGCCTGGCACGAGGCGTCCGGGCGGCGGTACTACGGCACGTTCGTGGAGTACACCAACCTGGCCGGGGCGCTCGGCTTCCGCGGGGCTGTGGCCGCGCTGTCCGGCGCCGACCTGGTCTGCATCGACGAGTTCGAGCTCGACGACCCCGGCGACACGGTGCTCATGGCCCGGCTGCTGCGGGAGCTGGCCGACTCCGGCACCCGGCTGGCGGCCACGTCGAACACGCTGCCCGACGCGCTCGGCACGGGCCGGTTCGCGGCCGACGACTTCCTGCGCGAGATCCAGGCCGTGGGCCGGCTGTTCGAGGTCGTCACGGTCGACGGCGAGGACTACCGCCACCGCGGCGCCCCCCGGGCCCCGGTCCCCGCCTCGGCCGACGAGGTCGCCGCGCTGCGCTCCCGGGACGGGGCCACGGTCGACGACTTCGGCGCGCTGTGCGAGCACCTGGCCACCGTCCACCCGAGCCGCTACGGGACCATGCTGGACGGTGTGCAGGAGGTCGGCTGGTCCGACGTGACGGCCCTGCCGGACCAGAACGTCGCGCTGCGCCTGGTGGTCCTCGCCGACCGGCTGTACGACCGGGGCCTGCCGCTGCTGACCTCGGGCGTGCCGCTGTCGGAGCTGTTCACCCCGGAGATGCTGGCCGGTGGCTACCGCAAGAAGTACCTGCGCGCCCTGAGCCGCCTCACCGCCCTGGCCCGCGAGCCCCGCCCCACCTGACCCCGAGCCGCCGCCCTTGGACCTGCCGGCCCCGGCCGGCCGCCCTGCCCCGCCGCCCGGTCCCCCCGGCCGCCCGGCCCGGCCCCGCCGAGAAGGCCGGATCGTCTCGGTTCGGGCCGCTGTGCGTGCTGATCCGGCCTTCTCGGCGAAGTGGGGAGGCCGATCCGGCCTTCTCGGCGGACCGGTGCCGGGGAGGCTGTGCCCACCCCGGGCGTGCGCCGAGAGGGCCGGATCGTCGCGGTCCGGGCCGCTGGGTGAGCTCATCCGGCCCTCTCGGCGAGGTGGGTGGGCTGATCCGGCCTTCTCGGCGAGGTGGGCGAGGTGGGGTGGGTGGGTGCGCTGATCGCGGCTAGGGGTGCAGGCGGACGAGGGCGACGCCGGGGCCGTCGACGACGACGGTGTGGCCGTCGGCGCGGGCCGGGCCCCAGTGCCGCTCGACGTGGCCGCCACCGTGCAGCGGGACGCGGGTCTCGCGGGCGGCGAGGACGACCACGACGCGCCAGGAGCCGCGGTGCACGACCAGCCACTCCGGCCGCTCGTCGTCGCGGTCCTCGTCGGGCGGGCCCGCCTCGAGGTCCACCGAGGCCAGGTCGTCGTCGCGCAGGTCGGGCTCACGACGGCGCAGCGCGGCCAGGTCCCGGGTCCAGGCCAGCAGGCCGGCGTGGGTGCCGTGCTCCTCCTCGCCCCAGGGCAGGACGGACACGGCGCGGGTGGCGGGGTCCTGGGGGTCCGGGACCTCGTCGGCGTCCCAGCCGTGCGAGGCGAACTCCCGGCGCCGGCCCTCGCTGACGGACCGGGCCAGGTCGGGGTCGCCGTGGTCGGTGAAGAACTGGAACGGCTGCCGGGTGCCCCACTCCTCGCCCATGAACAGCATGGGGGTGAACGGGGAGGTCAGCACCAGGGCCAGCGACGCCGCGACCTCGCCGGGCGACATGCCGGCCGCGGGCCGGTCACCGGTCGCCCGGTTGCCCACCTGGTCGTGGTTGGACGCAAAGGCCAGGAACCGGTGCCCGGACACGCCCTCGGGCACGCGCGCGCCCCACGTCCCGCCGCGGAACGACGAGTGGCGCCCGGCGTGCCAGAACGCCTCCCGCCACACCGTCCGCAGCACCTCGGGGCTGCCGAAGTCGGCGTAGTAGCCCTGGCGCTCGCCCGTCAGCAGGGCGTGCAGGCTGTGGTGGACGTCGTCGTCCCACTGGGCCGTCATGCCGAGGCCCCCGTCGGCGGTCGGGGTCACCATGACGGCGTCGTTCAGGTCGGACTCGGCGACCAGCGACAGCGGCCGGCGCAGGCCGTCGGCCAGCGCCGCCGTCTCGTCGGCCAGCTGGGCCAGGATGTGCCGCGGGCTGTCGTCGACCATGGCGTGCACGGCGTCCAGGCGCAGCGCGTCGACGTGGAAGTCCCGGAACCAGCGCAGCGCGTTGTCGCAGATCCAGCGCCGCACCTCGGCCGCGTGCTCGGTGTCCAGGTTGACCGCCTGGCCCCACGGCGTCTCGTGCGCGTCGGTGAAGTACGGCCCGAACACCGAGGTGTAGTTGCCGGCGGGACCGAGGTGGTTGTAGACGACGTCGAGGCTGACGGCCAGGCCGCGGGCGTGGCAGGCGTCCACCAGGCGCTGCAGGGCGGCCGGGCCGCCGTAGGGGTCGTGGACCGCGAACAGGTGCACGCCGTCGTAGCCCCAGCCCCAACGACCTGGGAACGCCGCCACCGGCATGAGCGCGACGACCTCGACCCCGGCGGCCACCAGGTGGTCGAGTCGGCCGACGGCCGCGTCGAGGGTGCCCTCGGGGGTGAACGTGCCCACGTGCAGCTCGTAGTGCAGCGCACCGCGCACGTCGCGCCCGCGCCAGCCGTCGTCGCCCCAGTGGTGCGTCGAGGGGTCGAAGAGCCGGCTCGGCCCGTGCACCCCGAACGGCTGCCAGGCCGACCGGGGGTCCGGGACGGGGTCGCCGCCGTCGACCGAGAACAGGTAGTCGCTGCCGTGGCCGGCCCCGCCGACGGCCAGGTGCCACCAGCCCCCGTCGGCCCGGTTCATCGGCTTGACGGTGCGCTGGCCGTCGTCCGGGCCGGTCGCGTCCCGGACCAGGACGAGGTCGACGGCGCCGGCCGAGGGCGCCCAGACGGCGAAGGTGTGGCTCATCGGGGACGACCCTGCCACGCGCCGACCGGCGAGGCGAAACCCTGCCGGGTGAACCGGCTGTGGGCCCCGTCACGCCCGAGCGGTCGCGGCCTCACGTCCGCCGCAGCAGGGCCACCGGCAGGACGTCGAGCAGCTCGGCCAGCGCCGTGCCGCCGCCCGGCCAGGTGGTGCCGGTCAGCACGTCCTCCCACCGCCCGTCGGGCAGGTGGACGGTGTGCCGGCCCCAGCCGCCGAGCCGGTCCAGCTCGCCCGGCCGGCGGGTCACCACCAGCACCACGTCGGCGTCACCGGCCCGGCCCCGCGCGAAGGCCAGCGCGTTGCCGCTGGAGGTCGCCACGGGCTCGTAGCCGGCGTCGGGACCCACGAAGGCCCTCGGTCGCTCCCGACGCAGCCGCAGCGCCCGGGAGGTCAGCAGCAGCTTCTCGTCGTCCAGGTCCCGGGCCGCCCCGCCGGAGTCCAGGTGGGCCAGCCGCGCCCGCCGGTCGTCGTAGTCGACCGCGCGCCGGTTGTCCGGGTCGACCAGCGACCGGTCGACGACCTCGGTGCCCTGGTAGACGTCGGGCACGCCCGGCAGCACCAGCTGCAGCGCCTTCTGCGCCAGCGTGACCGCCCGGGTCCAGGGCTCGATGCCGGCCACGAACGAGTCGAGGTCAGCGCTCAGCGCCTCGTCGCCCAGCACGCCGCGGGCGAGGTCGGCCACGGCCTGCTCGTACGCCTCGTCCGGGGCCGTCCAGGTGGTGCGCGTCTTGGCCTCGCGGGTGGCCTTGGTCAGGTAGCCGAGCAGGCGCTCCTCGCTGATCGGCCAGGTGGCGACCAGGGTCTGCCAGAGCAGCAGCTCGGTGTCGCCGTCGACCAGGTCACCGGTGCGGTGACCGGCGGCCGCCTCGTGCCAGCCGCGCACGGCCTCGACCCAGCGCTCGGGGTCCTCCACGGCCGCGACCAGCCGGGCCCGGGCGTCCTCGCTGCGCTTGGTGTCGTGGGTGGACAGCGTCGTCATGGTCGACGGCCAGGTCGTGGCCTGCGTCTCGGCGAAGGCGTGCAGCTCCTCCGGCGTCAGCCCGAACCGGGAGGGGTCACCGCCGACCTCGTTGAGCGCGACGAAGCGCTGCCAGCGGTAGAACGCGGTGTCCTCCACGCCCTTGGCCATCACCGGGCCGCAGGTCTGCTGGAAGCGGACGACCAGCTCGCGGCGGCGAGCCAGGCCGGCCACCCCGCCCCGGTCGTCGCCCTCGGTGCCCTCGGCCCCGTCGGCCCCGGGCACCAGGTCCCGGCCCAGCACCAGGTCCACGACCAGGTCGAGGGTGGCCTGCCGGTCCTCGGTCAGGTTCGCGCTGGCCCGGTGGGCGGCCTCCGACACCACGGCCACGGCCTCGGCGTCCGGCGCCTCGCCCGGCACGACGTAGGCGCGGTAGCGGTCCATCGCCACCAGCAGCTCGGTGACGGCGTCCTCCAGCGCCCGACGGGTGTGGTCGCGCAGGTGGACGTCGTCGGCGCAGATCTCGACCAGCAGGTCCACCAGGCGGTGGACCTCGGCGTACTGCCCGCCGTGCACGACCTCGCGCTTGGCGGTGTCCACCAGCTGGTGGAAGTCGTCGCCCAGGGAGCCCTCGCCCAGCTCGGCGTGCAGCAGGGTCAGCGGCGCCTCGGCGGACGGGTTGACCAGCACCCCGGTGATGCGGCGCAGCGTGTCGTAGCCGGTGGTGCCGTCGCACACCCAGTCGGTGGGCAGCTGCTCCTCGCCCTCCAGGATCTTCTCCACCACGACCCAGGGCCGGTCGCCCTCCGGCCCGCGGGCCGCCGCGAGGCGGGCCAGGTAGCCGCGCGGGTCGGCCAGGCCGTCCGGGTGGTCGATCCGGAACCCGTCCAGGACGCCCTCGGCGTGCAGGTCCAGCAGCACGCGGTGGGTGGCCTCGAACACCTCGGGGTCCTCCACACGGACCGCGGCGAGGGTGTCCACGTCGAAGAAGCGGCGGTAGTTCAGCTCCTCGTCCGCGACCCGCCAGTAGGCCAGCCGGTACCACTGCCGGTCGACGAGCTCGGCCATCGGCAGGTCCTCGGTGCCCGCGCGGACCGGCATGACGTGGTCGTAGTAGCGCAGCACGGTCTCGGTCCGCATCGCCCCGTCCTCGCCCACGGGCACGTCGGCGGTGTCCAGGGTCAGCTCGCCGGCGTCCAGGACGTCACCGATCCGGGCGCCCAGCAGCGGCATCAGCACGGCGCGCTGCGGCACGGTCCAGTCCACGTCGAGCCAGCGGGCGTAGGGCGAGCCCGGCCCGTCGCGCAGCACCGACCACATGGCGCGGTTGTGCCACAGCGGGCTGGGCACGTCCATGTGGTTGGGGACGACGTCGGCGATCACGCCGATGCCCCGGGCGTGCAGCGCGTCGGCCAGCGCCCGCAGGCGCTCCTGGCCGCCGAGCTCGGTGTTGATGCGGGAGTGGTCGGCCACGTCGTAGCCGTGGGCGCTGCCGGGGGAGGCCTGCAGCACCGGGCTCAGGTACGCGTGCGAGACGCCGAGCGCGTCCAGGTGGTCCACGACGGCCAGGGCGTCGTCGAAGCCGAACTCCGGCCGCACCTGCAGCCGGTACGTGCTCAGCACCGGCCGGGCCGCCGGGCCGCCGGCTGTGCTCACGCCTCGCCCCGCTTGTCGCTGCGCAGGACCACGACCGAGCGGGCCTTGACGTCGCGCGTCGCCCCCGGCTCCAGGTGCGGCAGCGCCTCGGCGTCGCGCTCGCTGGACAGCCGGGCCGACTCCGCGGACCCGGTGTAGGAGTGCGTGCGCGGCGGCAGGTGCTCGAGGTCGCCGGTGTCGACGACCACGTGCCAGCTGTGCCCGTACTCCTGGCCCGGGAGCGTGAACGGCAGGTCGTGCGGGGACGCGTTGAACAGCATGAGGAAGCTGTCGTCGACGATCCGCTCGCCCCGGGCGTCCGGCTCGTGGATGGCGTCGCCGTTGAGGAACACCATGACCGACTGCGCGTAGCCGTTGTTCCAGTCGCCGTCGTCCATCCGGCGCCCGTCCATCTTGAGCCAGGCGATGTCGTCGGTGACGTGACCGTCCTTCTCGGCCGCGGCGGTGTCGGGGCTGCCGGTGCCGGAGAAGAACCGGCGACGTCGGAACACGGGGTGCCCGTGGCGCATGGCGACCAGCCGCCGGGTCCACTCCAGCAGCATCTCCTGGGACTCGTCGAGGTCCCAGCCCATCCAGGTGATCTCGCTGTCCTGGGCGTAGCCGTTGTTGTTGCCGCCCTGGCTGCGGGCGATCTCGTCGCCGTGCGCGATCATCGGCACGCCCTGGCTCAGCAGGAGCGTGACCAGGAAGTTGCGGTGCTGCTGCTCGCGCAGCGCGACGACCTGGGAGTCGTCCGTGGGGCCCTCCACGCCGCAGTTCCAGCTGCGGTTGTGGCTCTCGCCGTCGTTGTTGTCCTCGTTGTTGGCCTCGTTGTGACGCTCGTTGTACGACACCAGGTCGCGCATGGTGAAGCCGTCGTGGGCGGTGACGAAGTTGATGCTGGCGATCGGCTTGCGCCCGGAGTGCGCGTACAGGTCCGAGGACCCGGTGATCCGGCTCGCGAACTCGCCGAGCGAGCCCGCCTCGCCGCGCCAGAAGTCGCGGACGGTGTCGCGGTAGATGCCGTTCCACTCCGTCCACAGCGGGGGGAAGTTGCCGACCTGGTAGCCGCCCTCGCCCAGGTCCCACGGCTCGGCGATCAGCTTGACCTGGCTGACGACCGGGTCCTGCTGGATCAGGTCGAAGAAGCTGGACAGCCGGTCGACCTCGTGGAACTGCCGGGCGAGGGTGGAGGCCAGGTCGAACCGGAACCCGTCGACGTGCATCTCGGTCACCCAGTAGCGCAGCGAGTCCATGATCAGCTGCAGCACGTGCGGGTGGCGCATGAGCAGGCTGTTACCGGTGCCCGTGGTGTCGTAGTAGTGCTTCTCGTCGCCTTCCACCAGGCGGTAGTACGCCTTGTTGTCCAGGCCGCGGAAGGCCAGCGTCGGGCCCTTCTCGTTGCCCTCGGCGGTGTGGTTGTAGACCACGTCGAGGATGACCTCGATGCCGGCGGCGTGCAGGGCCTTGACCATGCCCTTGAACTCCTGCACCTGCTGGCCGCGCTGGCCGGTGGCGGAGTACTCGTTGTGGGGCGCGAAGAAGCCGATAGTGTTGTAGCCCCAGTAGTTGCGCATCCCCTTCTCCTGCAGGTGCCCGTCCTGGACGAACTGGTGCACGGGCATCAGCTCGACGGCGGTGACCCCCAGGTCGCGCAGGTGGTCGATCATCGCGGGGTGCGCCATGCCGGCGTAGGTGCCGCGGATGGACTCCGGGATGCCGGGGTGCAGCTGGGTCATGCCCTTGACGTGGGCCTCGTAGACCACGGTCTCGTGGTACTCCAGCCGCGGCGCGCGGTCGTTGCCCCAGTCGAAGTACGGGTTGACGACGATCGAGTGCATGGTGTGCAGCCGCGAGTCCAACCGCTGGATCTTGTTCTCGTCCTTGCCGAACCGGTAGCTGTGCAGCGACTCGTCGGCGTCCGTCATGCCCTCGATGGCCTTGGCGTACGGGTCCAGCAGCAGCTTGCTCGGGTTGTAGCGCAGGCCCTGCGACGGGTCGTACGGCCCGTGCACGCGGAAGCCGTAGCGCTGCCCGGGCTGCACGCCGGGCAGGTAGCAGTGCCAGACGAAGCCGTCGACCTCCGGCATCTGGATCCGCTCGCGCTCGCGCCGGGCGTCGTCGAGCAGGCACAGCTCGACCTTGGTCGCCCCCTCGGAGAAGACGGCGAAGTTGGTGCCGCTCCCGTCGTACGTCGCGCCCAACGGGTAGGGGTGACCCGGCCACACATCCATCACAACTGCATCCCTTCGACCCCGCCCGGACGTCCGGGCGGGCTGTTCATTGTCCACGCCCCGGCGAGCACCGCACGCCGTGGGGACCGAGCGGGGCCGCCAAGGGCAGGTGGGCTCAGGCGTCGCCGAGCGCCCGGTCCACGACCAGGGCCGTCTGGCGGGCCCCGAGCGGGAGGGTGCCGAGCCCACGGGTGCCGGCCCCGTCCAGCCGGGCGGCCAGGTAGGCCTCGGCCACGGGGCTGGGGCAGGCCCGGACGACCAGGCAGGCCTGCAGCGTGACGGCCAGCCGCTCGCTCAGCCAGCGGGCGGCCCCCTGCACCGCCGCCAGGTCCTGCCGTGCCTCGCTGCCGGCGGTGCGCAGCAGGTCGACGCAGCCCGTGACGGCGGCGTCCAGGCGCGGGTGCCCGCCGCGGGAGCGCTCGCACTCGGCCACGAAGGCCTCGACGGCGTCGGCGTCGTCGGCGACCACGCGGACCGCCTCCAGGGCCAGGCCGCTGCCGGTCGCCCCGGCCAGCACGGCCGAGGAGTCCCGCAGCAGCCGGGCCACGTCCGAGTCGTCGTCCCAGCCGGCCCCGCCCAGGCACTCCAGCGCCTCGAGCGCCACCTGCGGGGCGCGCCGCGACGCCCAGGCCGCCCCGACCGGGGCGGCCAGGCGCAGCAGGGCGGCCGCCTCGGCCGCGTCACCGGTGCCGGGCCCGCCTGGGGCGCCGGGGCCGCCGTCGGGGTGGGCGGCGTCCGTGGCCGCGGCCAGGTGCAGGGCCAGCACGGTGGCCGCCTCGGACTCCACGGCCAGGTCGGCCAGCAGGGTCCGGGCCAGGGGGGCGGTGTCCAGCGGGCCGCCGGGGACCACGCGGTGCCGGGCGTGGTGCCCCACCCGGGACAGCAGGGCCCGGGCGTCGGCGGCCGCCAGCACGGTGGCGTCCAGCGACCGGGCCGCCTGAAGCGCCTGCAGCGGCGAGGCACCGGGTCCGGAGTCCAGCCGGACCGCCCAGGCCGCGTCCAGCTCCAGGTCGCCGACGACCCAGGCCCGGTAGGCGTGCCCGGGGCGAAGCCGCTGCGTGCGGACCCCGTTGGTCGACCCGTCGTCCAGGCGCCGGGGCAGCAGGAACACCCCGGTGCCCTGCTCTGTCGTGGCGGTGACCAGGAGCGCGTCGGCGTCGGCGTTGCCGGCGAACCACTTGCGGCCGCTGAGCCGCCAGGTCGGACCGCCCTCCACGGGGCCGCCCAGCGCGCGGGTGGCGGTGGTGGCCGGCGACGACCCGGGGGCGGAGCTGCTGCGCTCGGTCACGGCCACCCCGGCGCTGCAGCCCGGCTTGGCCGCCGCCCGGCGGGAGCCGGTGTCCAGGCGCCGGGAGGCCAGCCGCGGCAGCCACTGCGCGGCCGCCGGGCTGTCCACGAGCGCGGCGGCGGCGGCGTAGTGGGTGCTCAGGGCCATGGCCGAGGAGCCGGACGTCTGCGCCCACAGCAGCAGCCCTGCGGCGCGCGCCAGGTGGGCGTGGCCCTCGCCGGCCGCCTGCCACGGCCGCCCGGCCAGTCCCGCCTCGGTGCCCTGGCACTGCAGCTGCGACCAGCCCGGGTGGGTGAGCACGCGGTCCACCCGCTCGCCGCGGCCGTCGAAGGCCTGCAGCCGGGGCGGGGAGGCCTCCACGGCCTCGGCCAGCGCCCGCTGCGCCACGGCGCCGACGTGCCGGCCCAGCTCGTGCAGCCCGGGGAGCAGGGCCGGGCCACCGTGCCGGCGGACCGCGTCGAGGAGGGCCTGGTCGGCCGCCGCCAGGTCCGTGTCGCCGACCGTGGGCAGGACCTCCGGGCTGTCGGCACCGCGGTTGCGGGTCGCCGCGGCCTGGCGCAGGTCGATGACGGTCTCGTCCTGGCGGGGGCGTCGGGTGCGTCGGTCGTCAGGGACCACGGCGCACCCACCTCCCACCGAAGACAACGGGCCGCAGGCGCCTCCCTGGGCCCGGTCGGGACGAGGGTTCCCGGGCGCCCGGGGCAGTGGGTCGAACCCTAGACGACCGGGCGGCTCCGCCACGAGGGCCCCAGGACCCAGAGATATTGCAGTAGCAACCATAAGTATCTACAGTGACTGGCATGACTTCGTCACCGACGCCCCCGTTGCTCGAGCTCCGTCAGGTCTGCCGGTGGTACGGCAGCGGGACCGCGCGCTTCGACGCCCTGACCGACGTCTCGCTGAGCGTCGCCCACGGCGAGGCGCTCGCGGTGGTGGGACGCAGCGGGTCCGGCAAGTCGACGTTGATGCACGTCGCCGCCCTGCTGGACCGCCCCGACGCGGGGACGCTGCTCGTGGACGGCCAGGACGCGGCCCGCCTGACGGTCCGCCAGGTCGGGGCCCTGCGCAACCGTCGCTTCGGCTTCGTGTTCCAGCAGTTCTTCCTGGACCCCGGCGCCTCGGTGCTGCAGAACGTCGTCCTGCCGCTCACCATCGCCGGGGTCCGGCCCGCCGAGCGCCGGCGGCGGGGGATGGAGCTGCTGGAGCAGTTCGACCTCGCGGACAAGGCCGGCAACCGCGCGACCGCGCTGTCGGGCGGGCAGAAGCAGCGGGCCGTGCTGTGCCGGGCCCTGGTCGGCCGGCCGGACGTCGTGTTCGCCGACGAGCCGACCGGCAACCTGGACTCCGCGACGGGCGCCGTGGTGGCCGACGAGCTGTTCGCCCTCAACGCCGAACGCGGCATCACGCTGGTGCTGGTGACCCACGACATCGACCTGGCCGGTCGCTGCGACCGCCAGGTGACGGTCAGGGACGGCCGGCTCGAGCAGCACGAGGCGGTGGCGGCATGAGGACCGGCGACCTGGTGCGGACGGCCGTTGCCAGCACCCTGCGCAGCCGGCTCCGCACCACGCTGACCGTCCTGGCCCTGGTGGTCGGGGCGTCGACCCTGACCCTGACCACGGCCCTCGGGGCGGGGGTCACCGACTACGTCACGCGCCAGGTCGACGCGCTCGGGGCGCAGGACGTGCTCGTCGTCACGGCCACCGCCCAGGCGGGCGGCGACGGCCCCACCCGCTTCGACCCCGAGCGCTCGACCGGCGCGACGGGTGCCGCGGCGGGGCCCCTGCCCGGCGCCGGGGCCGCCGGGGCGCTCACCGACGCGGACCTCGCCGCCCTCGCCGAGGTCGACGGGCTGAGCGACATCGAGCCGCTGAGCACCGTGACGGTGGACTGGGTGGCCGCGGCGGGCTCGACGGACCGCTACGAGGTGTCCGTGGCCCCGACGTCCTCGGTCGCGCGCTCGGACCTGGCGGCGGGGGAGCAGCTGGACCGCGGCGGGGCCCGGCCGCAGGTGGTGCTGCCCGTGGACTACGTCGGACCGCTCGGGCTGGGCGGGGCGGAGCAGGCGGTCGGCGCCAGCGTGACCCTGGCCGTGACCGACGTCCTGGGGCAGCGGCACGAGGTCGACGCCACCCTGGTGGGGGTGTCCAACCCGAGCCTGCTCGCCGCGGGGGCCGGCGCCAACGACGCGCTGGTAGACGCGCTCGCCGACCTGCAGGCGGCCGGGGTCGAGCAGCCCGCGCGCTACGCCGTGGCGACGGCCCGCTTCGACGAGGACCTGGACGAGGCGCAGCTGACGGCGCTCAAGGACCGGGTCGCCGAGGCCGGCATGACCGGGCAGACCGTCGCCGACCAGCTGGGCATAGTGACCACGGTGATCGCCGGCATCACGGGCGTGCTCAGCGCGTTCGCGGCGGTGGCCCTGTTCGCGGCGGCCTTCGGCATCGTCAACACCCTGCTCATGGCCGTGCAGGAGCGCACCCGCGAGATCGGCCTGATGAAGGCGATGGGCATGAGCAACGGCCGGGTGTTCGCCCTGTTCAGCCTCGAGGCCGCGTTCATCGGCCTGCTGGGCAGCGGTCTGGGGGCCCTGCTGGCCATCGGCGTCGGCACGGGCCTGAGCGCGACGCTGGCCGACGGCCCGCTGGCCGCCCTCGGGGGCCTGCAGCTGCTGGTGTTCGAGCCGCTGTCCGTGCTGGGGGTCGTCGCCCTGATCGTGGTCATCGCGTTCCTGGCCGGTACGCTCCCGGCGCGCGCCGCGGCCCGGAAGTCGCCGATCGACGCGCTCCGCTACGAGTGACGCAGGAGGCCACGTGCAGCCGGCCCGCAGCAGCTCCCGCAGCAACGCCCGCGGCCGGGCCACGGCCCGTCGGATCGAGGCCGCCGCGGTGCGTCTGGCCACCGAGCACGGTCCCGACGCGCTCACGGTGGACGCCGTCTGCGTGGCGGCCGGCATCAGCCAGCGGACGTTCTTCCACCACTTCCCCACCAAGGAGGACGCGCTGCTCGGCCTCGACCTGCCCGTGCTGGACGAGGAGCGGGTGCGCGACTACCTGAGCGACCCCCGGATCGGAGTGCTGTCGGGCGCGGTCTCGCTGGTCCGGCTGCCCGAGGGCTCGCCGGCGGACGCGGCGCTGGAGCTGGCGCGGCTGCGGCTGGTCGCGGCCTCGCCCGCGCTGTACCGCCGGCAGGGCGAGCGGCTGCTGCCGCTGCTGCACGAGGTGCGGGGCCTGGTGCTCACCCGGCTGCGGGCCGGCGCCGGCGACGACGAGCGGCCGGAGGACCTCGAGCGCCAGGCCGACCTGGTCACCGCCATGGGCGCCGCGCTGATGCAGGCCGTGGGCCACCGCGCCGTCGCCGACGGTGCCCGACCGACGGCCGCGGCCGCGGCCACGAGCCTGGAGCTGCTGCGCCCGGTCTGGGGGCGGCTGCTCTAGGCCGCCGCAGGGCCGCGCCCCGGGATGACAGCCGTCTCACGGGCCTGCCATCGCTGTCTCACCAGCGCTGCGGACAGTGGCCTCACCGCGCCACCGCCGGCCCGGCCCCCCACCGAAGGGCTCCGTCATGCGAAACCACCTCGCCGCCGCCGCCGCCGTCCTCGCCGTCCTCGGCGCCTCCCTGCTCACGGCCACCCCCGCCCACGCCGACGAGCGGACCTGCCGCGGCTCGCTCGGCGCCGTCACCGTGGACAACCTGCGGGTGCCGTCGGGGGCGACCTGCACCCTGACCGGCACCAAGGTCAAGGGCACCATCACCGTGCAGGGCAACGCCACGCTCCGGGCGAGCAAGGTCAACGTCGTCGGCAACATCCAGGCCGAGGGCCACACCCGGGTCAACGTCGCCTCCAGCACCGTCGGCGGCAGCATCCAGCTCAAGCAGGGCAAGGCGGCCGACCTGCGCAGCAACCGGGTGACCGGGGACGTGCAGTCGTTCACGAACCGGGGCACCCAGGTCATCTCGTCCAACCGCATCAACGGCAACCTGCAGTGCAAGGAGAACTCGCCCGCCCCCACCGGCACCGGCAACGTCGTCGGCGGCAACAAGGAGGACCAGTGCCGGCGGCTGTGAGAAGGCCCCGCTGAGCGCGTCGTCGGTCGGGCCCTACCCCGGGGCCCGACCGTCGTGCGCGGCCACAGCGAGCCCGAGGCCGCGGTCGTCGTCACCCGGCTCCCGCATCTGGTTGGTCACGTAGGCCACCACCATCCGCGCCGCCGGGTCGACCAGCACGAGGGAGCCGCCCCAGCCGCCCCAGCCGAGCGCGCTGCCGAACAGCGCGTACCCCAGGCCCCAGGACGTCCGGACGCCCAGGACCCGGTCGACGCCGTCGACCTGGACCTGCCCCGCCACCTCGCAGCCGGCGGGTGACAGCACCCGGACCCCGGCCGAGGTGCCGGCGCAGGCGAGCAGCGACTGCACCTCGGCGACGGACCGGGCGTTGCCGAAGCCGCTGGCCGCGGGGATCTGCGCGCGCCGCCACGCGACGCTGTTGCCGTCGCGCACCCGCACCGGTTCGACCCCCGCAGGCAGGGCCGCGCCGACGGCTGCCGCCGCCGCGTAGTCCTCGTCGTGCCCGGGCGGGGGCACCGTCCGCGCGACCCGGTGGTCGTGCGCCGCGGGCAGGCCCAGGTGCAGGTCCGCGCCCAGGGGACCGGCCACCTGCTGGGCGAACACCTGCCCCACGCTCAGTCCTGTCACGCGCCGCACCACCTCACCCACGAGGAACCCCTGGGTGAGGGAGTGGTAACCGGACTCGGTGCCGGGTTCCCACTGCGGGGGCAGGGAGGCAAGCCGCGAGGTCACCGCGGCCCAGTCGTACAGCTGGTCGACGGGACCGACCCAGTCCGGCAGGCCCGCCGAGTGCGACAGCAGGTGGCGCACCAGCACCGCCTGCTTGCCCGCCCGGGCGAACTCCGGCCAGTACCGCGCGACGGGGGCGTCGAGGTCCAGCTCGCCCCGGTCGGCGAGCAGCAGGGCGACGAGCGCCGTCATGGTCTTGGTCACCGACCACAGGTCGGTGATGGTGTCCCGTCGCCACGGGAGCGTCCGGTCGGCGTCGGCGAAGCCGCCCCACACGTCCACCACCGGCTCGCCGTCCACCAGCACGGCCACCGAGCCCCCGACGTCCCCGCCCGCCAGCAGCAGGCCGAGGCCGTCCGCCACGGCCTGGAAGCGTTCGTCGCAGGAGCCCTGCACGTCGACCACGGGGCCATCGCAACCCTCCGGGGCGGCCGCGGCAACCGGTTTGCCGGGTCGGGGCCCGGTTCACCCGGTGCGGGTGGGTGCGTCGCGCGCGTAGGCCTCCAACCGGTCCGCCAGCTCGACCGGACGGCTCAGCGCGACGCAGTGGCTGCCCGGCATCTCGTCCGGCACCAGACCGAGCCGCTCGGGCACCAGGCGCCGGAACAGCTCGGCGGGGAAGAACCGGTCGTCGCGGCACAGCAGGAACCGGGTCGGCACGTCGGGCCAGCGGCCCAGCGGCCAGACCGCCGTGGTGGCCGCCGGTGACGGGTGGGCCCGCTCGCGCGCGAGGGCCTGGTCGGCCAGCTCCCGCGGCACGTCGTGCAGGAAGGCGACGTAGGGGTCCTCGTGGCCGGTGAGCCCGCCGTCCCGGCCGGCTTGCGCGGTCACCGCGTCGCCGTAGCCGACGGCGTCCCACCACTGCGCCGGCGCCTCCCCGGGGGCGGGGACCATGCCGGCGAGCAGGACCAGGACCCTCGTGGGCAGCCGGTCGGCCACCAGCGGGGCGGTGAAGCCACCGAAGGAGTACCCGACCACGACCACCTCGCGGGGCTCGCCCACGGCCCGGAGCACGGCGTCCGCGTAGTCCACCAGGGTCAGGGAGTCGTCGTCGGCGGGCAGGTCCGGGACCACCACGTCGTGCCCGCGCGTCCGGAGCTCGGCCGCCACCAGGTGCCAGGACCAGCCGTCGTCCCCGGCCCCGTGCACCAGGACGAACGTGCTCACCGCCACCACCTCCGCCTCCGGGCCGTCGGCCGGGCCGTCGGCCGGGCCGTGCGGCCCAGCATGGCGCCGTCGTCCGCGGTGCGCCACGGTCCGCGCCGCCGGCCGCTGCCGGCACAACCGCTGGTCCGTCGGCAGGGCGGCTGGGACAGTGGCCACATGCTCGACGACGAGACCCTGCAGCGGCTCGACTCGACGTTCCGGTCCTGGGTGGACCGGCGCGACCTGGCCGGGACGGTGCTGCTGACCCAGCGGGGACGCACGCTGCTCGAGGGCTGCTACGGCCCGGCGGACCGGGCCACGGGCACCCCGGTCACGTCCCGCACCCGGTTCGGGCTGGCCTCGGTGACCAAGATGATGACGGCGGTGGCGACGGTCGACCTGCTGCGGCGGGACCTGCTGACGGGCCTGGACCGACCCGTCGTGGACCTCCTGCCGCCGTCGCGCCGGCCCTCGACCCTGCGCGGCGACGTCACCGTGCACCACCTGCTCTGCCACACCTCCGGGATCGCCGACTACTGCGAGGAGGACGAGGACCACCCGCGGTACTGCGAGGACTACGGCGCCCTGTGGGACGACCGGCCCAGCTACCGGATGGAGCGGCCCGACGACTTCCTGCCGATGTTCGCCGACCTCCCGCCGGACCGGGCCCCCGGGGTCCGGTACCAGTACTGCAACGCCGGCTTCGTTCTGCTGGCGCTGGTCCTGGAGGAGCTGACCGGCCAGCCGTTCGCCGACTTGGTGCAGGAGCGGGTCCTGGTGCCCGCCGGGATGACGGCCAGCGGCTTCCTGCGCCTGGACGAGGCGCACCCCGACGTCGCCGTGGGGTATCTGCCGCGCCGCTCGCCGCAGGAGCCCTGGCGCTCCAACGTCTACCGGGTGCCCGTGGTCGGCGGCGGGGACGGGGGGATGCTGGCGACGGCCCGGGACCTGGACCGCTTCCTGACCGCCTACGACGACGGCACCCTGCTGGGCGGGCTGCGGGACCTGCTGCTGCAGCCGCACGCGGACACGGGCGACGCGGGCTACCGCAGCGGCTACGGCGTGCACCTGGCCCCCGACGGCCGCTTCGGCCACGGCGGCGGCGACCCCGGGGTGGAGTGCGCCGTCAGCCGGTCGCCGGAGCAGGGCGTCAACCTCGTCGTGCTGTGCAGCATGGAGGGGGCGTTCGACGACATGTGGACCTCGCTCAGGCAGGCGTGGGTCGGCTGAGCCGCCCGGCGGCTCACGTCGCCCGGACGTGCGCCGCCCGTGTGAGGCGGGCCACAACGGCCTCGGCTTGAGCCTGCCCTCGGGGCAGGGCGTCCGATGGTCGGGTGGACACCGGAACCGAGAGAACCAGGCCCGACCGGCCACCGCTGCCGGTCACCGGCGTGGCTCCCACCGGAACATGCGGGTGGCCAGGGCGACGGCCACGACCACCCAGCCCGCCGTGGGGGCGAGCAGCAGCAGCGAGTCGGCGACCGGGGTGCCCCCGTTCCACGCCTGCACGACCAGCTCGGTGGCCGACCCGCCGGGCAGCAGCCGCTTGAGCAGGCCCAGGTCCTCGGTACCGGTGATCGCCACCCAGTTGGCCACGGCGATGACGCCCAGGCTCAGGGGCAGGGTGGTGACCTGGGCGTGCTCGGGGGAGCGGGTCACCCCGGCGGTGGCCACGCCGAGCGCGAGCATCATGAGGAACGTCGCCACCACGGCGAGCAGCAGCAGCGGGATCCGGGCCGGGGTGCCGGTCAGCGCGGCGAACACGCCCAGCAGCACCACGACCTGCAGCAGCGAGATGAGGCTCACCGGCAGCAGCAGGCCCGACAGGACCGACCGGTCCCCGGCGGCGGTCGAGCGCAGCCGCTTGAGGAACAGGTTCTGGCGTCGCGCGGCCAGCGTCGTGACCGTGGTGGCGTACAGGGTGAACGCCGCGATGGTCATCAGGATCACGGCGCCGATGTAGCCGAGGCTGCCGATGCGCTGGAACACGTCGCGCTGCGCGATGAAGAACACCGCGGCGGCGACGGGCATGAGCAGGCTCGCGACCAGGACGGCGCGGTTGCGGAGGAGCTGCAGCAGCTCGCTGCGGGCGATGAGCAGCATGGTGGCGGCCTCGTCTCTCTCAGGATCCGGTGGGTTCGGCGTCGACGGCCCGGAACACGTCGTCCAGGCGGGTGGGGGCGGCCTCGAGGCCCTGCAGCTCGACCGCGTGGGCGTCCGCCCAGTTGAGCAGCTGCTTGAGGTCACGCTGCAGCTCGAAGGTCTCCAGCAGGTAGGACCCGTCGGCGGCCGGGGTCAGGCCCGCCGGAGCCGGCGCCGGCGACGGCAGCCGGAAGCGGATGGACGCGGGCAGCGACCGGACGAGCTCGGCGACGGTGCCCTGCCGGCGGAACACGCCCCGGTGCATCAGGCCGATGCGGTCGGCGCGCTGCTGCGCCTCCTCCAGGTAGTGGGTCGTCAGGACCACGGTCGCGCCGTCCTCGCGCAGCTGCTCCACGGCCGCCCACAGCGCGTCGCGGGACGCGATGTCCAGGCCCGTGGTGGGCTCGTCGAGGATCAGCAGCTCGGGGCGGCCGTAGACCGCGGTGGCGAAGTCCAGCCGGCGCTTCTCGCCGCCGGACAGCTGCGACACCATCGTGTCGGTCTTGTGGCCCAGGTCGACGACGCCCAGCACGCGCTGCGCGGTGTCCCGGCGCCCGGTCAGGCGCCCGATCAGCTCGACGGACTCCAGCACGGTCAGGTCGGGGGAGAAGCCGCTGTCCTGCAGCATGATGCCCGTCCTCGGTCGTACCGTCCGCCGGTCCGAGGGGCTGCGGCCGAACACCCGGACCGTGCCCGAGGACGCCGGGCGGTGCCCCTCGACGACCTCCATGGTCGACGTCTTGCCGGCGCCGTTGGTGCCGAGCAGCGCGTACAGCTCGCCCCGCTGGACCTCGAAGGACAGGCCCCGGACGGCGTGGAAGTCCCCGTAGCGCACGTCGAGGTCCTCGACCGCGATGACGGCCCCGGAGCTGCGGGGACCGGCCGCGACGTCCGTCTCGGCGGCGGTGGTGGTGCTGCTGCTGGTGTGCTGGCTCATGGTGGCGGCTCCACGTGCGGTCCTCAGGGCGGTGGGACAGGTCACCGGTCGGTGCCCCACGGCCATGGGAAGCCCTGCCCCAAGGGCAGGCTCAAGCGCCGACCGGTGTGAGGCGTGTCACCCTCACGCGCCGGCGCTCCCGCCCCCCGACGTGTTCACGCTCCCGGCGCGGCTGCGCTCAGCGGCGGCGTCGGCCCGGACGGTCCCGCTGCGCCAGCAGCGACCGGCCCCAGGCGCCTGCCCGCTCCAGCTCGCCGTCCAGCAGAGGGCCGGCCGAACCGGCGACGTAGAAGCTCTGCGTGTCCAGGACACGGCCCAGGTGACGACGCCGGACCTGCCGCGCCGCCGCCTTCGCGGCCGATCCGGGGGTGTGGCGCATCGACCCCACCCGGCTGTCGAACGTCGCCACGTCCACCGGGTCGTGGTCCGGCAACCGGTCCAGCCACTCCCGGATGCCCACGTCGAGCCCGGCCACCGGCGCGCCCTGGGCTGCGGCGTCGTGACGCGTGCGGGCCCGGCTCATCGAGAACGCGTGCGTCGGCCCGCCCACCACGAGCAGGTCGACGTCCGGCGGCAGGGTCGTGGGTGCGTCGGCCACGTCCACGACCCGGGCGTCGTCACCGAGCTGCGCGGCGACGGCCTGCGCGACCTGCCGGGTGTTGCCCCACATCGACTCGACGACCAGCAGCGTGCTCACGTCCGTCTCCCGTCCTCGCCGTCCCGCGGCCATCCTCGCGGCGGCGGCGGGACCGGTCCGGGGACCTAGGTCCCGGGCCCGGCGCACCCGGTCCGCGCCGTGCTGGCCGCCTCGGAGGTGGTGCGCCGTGGCCGACGACCCGGTGTGGATCGCCGTGGTGGCGTGGATGCTGCTCGGCTCGGTCCTCGCCGTGCCGCGCGCCCGGGCGCGTAGGACGATCACCGCATGGGTGCCAGAGCAGCAGTCCTCGTCACCGGCACCGAGGTGCTGACCGGCCGGGTGGCCGACGCCAACGGCCCGTGGCTGGCCGAGCGGCTTCGCGAGCTGGGGGCCGACATCGGCGCCGTCACCGTCGTGGGCGACCGGCCCGAGGACCTCGCCTCGGCGCTGCGCCACCTGCGCGCCGGCCACGACCTCGTGGTGACCACCGGCGGGCTCGGCCCGACCGCCGACGACCTGACGGTCCAGGTGGTCGCCGACGTCCTGGACCGCCCGACGGTCGTCGACGAGGCGCTGCAGGGGCGGATCGCGGCGGTGGTGGCGCGGTTGTCGACCGCCCGCGGCTGGAGCGCCACGTCACCCGGGATGGTCGCGGGCACCCGCAAGCAGGCGCTGGTACCGGCCGGGGCCCGGGTGCTGGAGCCGGTGGGCACGGCTCCCGGTCTGGTGCTGCCGGGGGACGCCGGCGGCCCGCCCGTCCTGGTGCTCCCCGGCCCGCCGTCGGAGCTGCAGGCCATGTGGCGGGCCGCCCTGACCGACCCGGTGGTCGCCGCGGCGCTGCGGCTCGGCGAGCCGGTGTCGCTGCGGCAGGAGACCGTCCGGGCCACCGGCCTGCCCGAGGCGGAGCTGGCCGACCTGCTGCGCGGGCACGAGTCCGACCACGGCCCGCTCGAGGGGGCGGGCCTGGAGGTGACGACCTGCCTGCGCGACGGCGACCTCGAGGTGGTCACCCGGTTCCGGCCCGAGGCGGACGCCGCGTACGCCCGGCTGGTCGGGTCGCTGCAGGAGCACTTCGGGACGGCCGTCTACAGCACCGACGGGTCGACCCTGGACGAGGTCGTCGCCGCCGGGCTGCGGGCGCGCGGGTGGACCGTCGCCACGGCGGAGTCCTGCACCGCGGGGCTGCTGGCGGGCCGGCTCGCCGACCTGCCGGGTTCCTCCGACTACCTCGTGGGCGGGGTGGTCGCCTACCGCGACCAGGTCAAGACGGCCGAGCTCGGCGTCCCGGCGGACCTGCTGTCGGCCCACGGGGCGGTCAGCGAGCAGGTGGCCGTGGCCATGGCGCGCGGGGCCCGCGCCCGCTTCGGCACCACCCTGGCGGTGTCGGTGACGGGTGTCGCCGGGCCCGGGGGAGCCCGGCCCGGCAAGCCGGTCGGCCTCGTCCACGTCGCTCTGGCCGGCCCGGACGGCACCGAGCACCGCGAGCTCCGGCTGGGCGGCGGGCGTGCGCAGGTGCGAGCCCGGACGGTGACGAGCTGCCTGCACCTGCTGCGGTCGCTGCTCTGAGGCGGCCGGGTTCCGTGGGGAAGGGCACCGGGCGAACCCGTCCTGGCGTCGGAGGCTGCTCGGGGGACACATGCTGCTGTGGGTGAACGGCGCGTTCGGCGCGGGCAAGACGACCGCGGCGGAGGGGTGTGCGGCCACGCGGCCGGACACCCGGGTCTTCGACCCGGAGCTCGTGGGGTTCCTGCTGCGACGCCTGATCGTCGAGCCCGTGGACGACTTCCAGAGCCGGCCGGCCTGGCGGGCGCTCGTGGCCGAGACCGCGGTGCAGCTCCAGGCCCACTACGGCGGGGACCTGCTGGCGCCGATGAGCCTGCTCCACCGTCCGTGGGCCGAGGAGGTCTTCGAGCGGGTCGCGGCGGCCGGGGTGGTGCAGGGCCACGTCCTGCTGCACGTGGCGGAGCCGGAGCTGCGCCGCCGGATCGAGACCGACGAGGTCGAGGCCGGTGCGCGGCAGTGGCGTCTGGACGCCGTCGCCCGCTACCGGGCCGCGGAGCCGTGGCTGCGGACCCGGGGATGGGTGCTGGACACGACCCGCACGCCACGGGCCGAGGTGCAGCAGCAGATCGGGGCCTGGCTCGACGCGGCGTGAGCTGGCCTTTACCCGCCCCGGGTCGGGCTCAGGAGGCGTCCGCGCGGTGAATGCCGAGGTCGCAGCCGGAGGGCCCCTTCGTCGTCGGGGCCCGGGGCACGGTGACGGACCTGTCCGGTCGCACGTCCCCGTTCCTGGTCACCGAGTTCGAGCCGGGCAGGCGCTGCGTCTACGAGGTGCCGCTGGTCGGCGCCCGCCTGGGGCTGCAGCGGACGCTGCCGGCTCCGGTCACGTGCGGCACGAGGTCGCGTTCGTCGGACCGGCGGCATGGGTCTGGGCGCTCCTGCTTGGGCGGGGTCTCCGGCGTCAGCTCACGCCGGTCGTCGCGTCGCTGCTCGTGCGCGTGGAGGCCGGCCCCCGTCAGTGAGTCCGCGGTGTGCGGCCTTCGCGGGCGGCGATGGAGCGGACCTGCGCGTCGTGCAGGTCAGCGACCCACTCCCACCCCGGCTCGGCCGACGCGCCGATGCGGGGGTCGTCCACCGGCCGGCCGTCCCGCAGGGCCTCCACGTAGGTCCGGTCCAGCGCCAGGCGGGCGCGCAGCTGCTCGGCGGTGCCGAC
Organism: Jannaschia sp. R86511; assembly: GCF_042466345.1. Classification (NCBI taxonomy): domain Bacteria; kingdom Pseudomonadati; phylum Pseudomonadota; class Alphaproteobacteria; order Rhodobacterales; family Roseobacteraceae; genus Jannaschia; species Jannaschia sp. R86511. Next base: position 3,288,397 of record NZ_JAXHCD010000001.1, on the reverse strand, counting down.
CGAGCCGTGCCCGGGGACCACGACGTCGACGTCGTCGACCAGCGCCTCGAGCAGGTCCAGCCCGGTGAGGTAGGCCGACACCGGGTCGCCGTCGTCGCCGAGCATGGGGACGAGGACGTCGGACAGCATGTCGCCGGCGACCAGGACGCGGGCCTCCTCGACCAGCAGCGCCGCGTGGCCGGTGGCGTGGGCGGGGTGCTCGACCACGCGGACGGCGGGGCCGTCCCAGGGCAGCCGGGTGGTCCCGTCGGGCAGCCCGGTGACCAGGCCGAAAAGCTCGGTCGGCGTCCGGTCGGCGATCTCGGGGGGCAGGCCCTCGACCACGCGGGACTGCCAGTCGGGCTTCGCGCGCAGGTCCCGCAGGAACGCCGCGCACCGGGCCGTGGCCAGGCGGGGGACCTCACCCAGGTCGGGGTGCCACAGCGCGTGGTCCCAGTCGGGGTGCGTCGCGAACCCCACCGCGACGGTCTCGCCCAGGTCGCGCAGGTCGGCGACGAGGCACGCGAGCTCCGCGCTCGTGATCCCGGGGTCGACCAGCAGCACCCCCGATCGGCCCCGCACCACGACGGTGTTGTTCCTCAGCAGGTCGCTCCGGTGGAGGAGGACGTGCTGGGTGACGTGCCTCAGCATGCGCTGCACCTGCTGCGGTCGGCGTCCTCCCGCATTCCTGCCTCCTGTCCGTGGCTCCTGTGCGGGTACCGTTGCGACCCGCGCGTCCTACCACCTGTGGAGACGTCGCCTCGGGCCAGAAGTCATCGGCTCGCCAGGACCCCGGGGGCAAGCTGCCTCCGACCTCGGCACCTCGCGAGGGGAGCACGGGCACCGAGCCGCGTCGCCGGCGTCGAGGCCGTGCCGTCGCTCACACGAGGCCGTTCGTGTACGCGGCGACCACCAGCTGTGCCCGGTCGTGGACGCCGAGCTTGGCCATGCTCCGGTTGATGTGGCTCTTGACCGTGGCCGAGCTGATGAACAGGACCGCGGCGATCTCGTCGTTCGACTCGCCGAGACCGACGTGCCGGAGCACCTCGACCTCGCGGCTGGTCAACAGGTCCAGCGTCACCGACGGCTGGGACCGGTGGTCCTTTCGGGTGCCGTCGAGGAACCGCTTGATCAGGCTCCGCGTCGCGGTGGGCGACAGCAGCGCGTCGCCGCGGTGGACGGCACGGATGCTGTCGACCAGCTGCGTCGGGTCGATGCCCTTGCCGATGAACCCGCTGGCGCCTGCCGTGAGGGCGCGGGCCACGTTGTCGTCGTCCTCGAAGGTGGTGAGGACGAGGACACGCGTGCCCGCCAGCTCGGGGCGGGCGACGATGGCCTGCGTGGCCTGGATGCCGTCTCCGGCCGGCATCCGGATGTCCATCAGGACGACGTCCGGTCGTTGGTCGAGCGTCACCCGGAGGGCCGTCTCACCCGAGTCCGCCTCGCCGACGACGACGATGTCCGTGGTGCCGGCCAGGATGCTGTTGATGGCGGTCCTGATGAGGGCCTGGTCGTCGACGAGGACGATCCGGATCATGTGGGCTGCTCCTGGTGGGGGAGGGTGACGACGAGCCGGTGCCGGCCGTCCGTGGCTGCGGCGACCACGGTTCCGCCGACCGTACGGACCAGCTCCTTCATCCCCGTGAGACCGTGACCTGCCCGCGGCGGTCCGGCCGGCAAGGACGTCGCGACGGGGTTGCGGCAGTCGATGACCAACGAGTCGGCCGTCCAGGTCATCGACAGCGTGGCGCGCGAACGGTCGCCGTGCTTGTAGGCGTTGGTCAGCGCCTCGCGGGCCACTCGGTAGGCGATGTGGTCGATGTGCGCCGGTTGCCGGGCGGGCCGTCCGCGTTGCGCCAGGTCCACCGGCATCCCGGCTGCCGTCATCGCGTCGGCGAGGCGGCCGACGTCGGCGAGGCCACGGTGGCCGTCCGGGGTCTCGGCTGCGGCGGTGACGTCGCCGTCCTCCTCGTGGCGCAGCCACGTGAGCAGCGAGTTGATCTCCGACAGCACCTCGCGAGCCGCTTGCTGGATGATCGCGAGGGACTGCTGCGCCGCCTCCGGGCGGTGCGCCAGGGACTGCTGGGCCGCTCCGGCGTGCAGGTTGATCACCGCGATCTGGTGAGCGACCGCGTCGTGGAGGTCCCTCGCGAACCTGAGCCTCTCGTCGGTCACCTGCCGCCGGGCCTCGGCCTCGCGGGAGGCCTCGGCCTGTTCCGCCCGGGCCACGTAGCCGGCGAGCTGCTCCCGGTGCAGTCGCAACGCGTCGCCGAGGGCGGTGGCGAGACCGAGCACCAGAGCCGTCTGCACGAGCGTGCCGTCGGTAGCCGACCCCGGTCGGACCAGCAGCGCCGGGACGACCACGGCGACGAGGATCAGTGCAGCGAGGACGAGCGACCGGGCGCGTGACCGCCGCGCCACGAGAGGCGCGAGGCAGACGACCACCGCGAGGGAGAAGCCCAGCGAGACGGCGTCCAGGGCCTCGGCGACCGCTAGCACACCGACGGTGACGACGACCGCCAGGTGGCTCCAACGGTGCCGCACCAGCAGGGCCGTGACGGCGCAGACCTGCATCACGACCAGGTACCAGGGCGGGACCTGGGCGGTCGGCGACGACGGGGGAGAGCCGGCGACGAAGCCGGAGGCGACCACCACGACGCCGGCGCCCACGGTCAGCAGGTGCGCCCGCCACCCAGCACCGACGCCGGTCCGCCCCGGGCGTCCGACGAGCTCGCGGGCGGGAGTCACCCGACCATCGTCGCCCACCGGGTGACCACGCCGCATCCACCCCCGGGACGCCACCACCTACCGCGTCCGCGGTAGCTGACCGCTCTGCGTCCACCCGTGGTGGCAGGCGCATTGAGGGTCCTCGGACGACGCGCTGAGACTCGCCGGGAGCAAGGGTTGTGGCGTCGGGACACACACGAGGGAAAGGACGTCGAGATGGCCACGGCAGCGATAGCGGTCAAGAACCTGACCAAGTACTACGGCGAGGGCGGCGGAAGGTTCGCGGCCCTGCGAGGTGTGAACGTCAAGGCGCGGCTGGGGGAGTCCCTGGCCGTCGTCGGCAAGAGCGGCTCGGGCAAGTCGACCCTCATGCACCTCATGGCCTTGCTCGACCAGCCGAGCGCGGGGTCGGTCCACGTGCTCGGTCAGGACGCCACCGGGCTCAGGACCGCCGACCTCGAGCAGACCCGCAACGAGACGTTCGGCTTCGTGTTCCAGCAGTTCTTCCTCGTCCCCGGCGCCACGGTCCTGGAGAACGTGGTGCTCCCGCTCACGGTGGCAGGGGTGCCTCGCCGGGAGCGTCGTCGCCGGGCGATGGAGACGCTGGAGCAGCTGGAGATGGCGGACAAGGCCGGCAACCGCGCGACCGACCTCTCCGGCGGGCAGAAGCAGCGCGTGGCGATCGCCCGGGCCCTGGTCAACAACCCCAGCGTGATCTTCGCCGACGAGCCGACCGGCAACCTCGACTCCGTCACAGGAGGCGTCGTCGAGGACCTGCTGTTCGCCCTCAACCGTGACCGGGCCATCACCGTCGTCGTGGTCACCCACGACGAGGCGCTGGCCGCTCGCTGCGACCGGCAGGTGTACCTCAAGGACGGGCTCGTGGTCACCCGGGCGGAGCTGGCCGCGTGAAGCGGGCGGACGTCGTCGGCTCGGCCGTGCGCTCCACCTTCCGCAGCAGGCTGCGCACCTCCCTCACCGTGATCGCCATCGTGATCGGCGCCTTCACCATCACGATCACCAACGGGCTCGGGACGGGCATCAACGCCTTCATCTCCGAGACCGTGTCGGCGATCGGCGCGGAGAACGTCCTCACGGTGAGCAGGACGCCTGACGACACGACCCAGACCGACGAGGGGATCCGGGAGTACGACCCGGCCACCACCCTCGTCACGGACACCTCGGGGCCTCCTGGCCCCGGTTCCGGCGGCACCGTCGAGGCGATCACCGAGGACGAGATCGAGCAGCTCCGTGGCCTCGACGACGTCGAGTCCGTGGAACGCCAGGTCAGCGTCCGGACCGACTTCATCCGGCTCGGGGACGACACCGCCTTCGAGTTCTCCATCAGCTCGTTCGTGCCGGGCGCCACCCTCCAGCTCGCCGCCGGTGACCAGCTCGACGACGACTCCCGCGACCTCGAGCTCGTCATCCCGGTCGACTACCTGGACGCGCTGTCGTGCGACGACGCCGACAGCTGCGTCGGCGAGACGGCCACGGTGGGCATCACCGACGGCGAAGACGTCCAGCACCTGGTGGAGGCGGAGATCGTGGGCGTGGCCGAAGCCGGTCTCGGCACGACCAACACCGGTAGCGCCAACATCGCCCTGGTCGACGAGCTGTACGCCCTGCAGTCGACCGGTCAGAGCGAGACCGAGACCAGCAGCTACGCCGCAGCGACCGTGACCCACGACCCCGACCTGACGGACGAGGACGTCACGACCCTGCGGGACGAGCTGACGGACCTCGGCTACGACAGCGAGACCGTGAGCGAGCAGATCGGCACCTTCCGCACCGTGATCGACGGAGTGATCCTGGTCCTGAACGCCTTCGCCGCCATCGCTCTGGTCGCGGCCGGCTTCGGCATCGTCAACACCCTGCTCATGAGCGTGCAGGAGCGCACCCGGGAGATCGGGCTGATGAAGGCCGTGGGTCTGGGCGGTCGGAAGATCTTCGCGATGTTCAGTGTCGAGGCCGTGTTCATCGGCTTCCTCGGCAGCGTCGTCGGATCGGTCCTCGGCATAGTCGTCGGCACCGCGACCAGCGGCCTCCTGGCCGAAGGGCTCCTGGGGGACCTGCCCGGTCTCACGCTCATCGCGTTCACCCCGCTGTCGGTGCTCTCGGTCGTCGCCCTGATCATGGGTATCGCGTTCGTCGCGGGCACGATGCCGGCGGTGCGAGCGGCCAGGAAGGTGCCCATCGAAGCCCTCAGGTACGAGTAGACCCCTCAGGCCCGGGCGGTCAGGAGCCGGTGCAGCGCCAGCAGGCTGATCGCGCCGGTGATCGGGACCCCCCAGAGGGGGATGAGGGCCATCGGCGTGTCCAGCAGGGTGCGCATGAGCGGGTCGCCGAGCAGGGTGAAGGTGAGCCCGGTGCCGACGGCGACGACGAAGTCGCCGAAGCTGAAGACGTGGAAGGCCGTGTAGGCCCGCACACGGCCCCGCCCGGCGAGCCTGGTCCCCGCGACGACGACCACTCCGGCCAGGACGCCCGCGACGAGGTCCCCCCAGGCGGCGTTGGTCACGAACCGGGCGGGCAGCAGGCCCTGGGCGCCCACGGCGAAGAACGCCAGGGCCGCGAGCACCCGCCAGACGTTGAACAGCGTGAGGTGGGCGAGGTCGAGGTCCCGCACGACGCTGCGCTGCACGGGTGACCGTCGGACCACGAGCAGCGGGACGGCGATGCCGACCGCGATCAGCGTCGGCAGGACGAGCAGCGGGACCCTGCTCAGCAGGCCGGCGGTCGACAGGGCGGCGACGACCACGCCCCAGACCACGACGACCACGCCCCACCTGGCCAGGACGGCGCGCTGCGTGGGGGACAGGTCCGCGAGCCGCCGTCCCGTCCGGTCGGGGGCGGGGCGGGCGGTGTGGCGGTCCGGTGTCGTGGTCATGGCGGGTCCTCGCTCTCGAAGTGAGTTGGAAAGTCCAACTGACATGACGGTAGGCATGGAGAGTTTGGATTGTCAACCGACTCGCGTACCCTGCTGGCGTGAGCCTGTCGCCCCGCCCCTGCTCGATCGCCCGCAGCCTGGACGTCCTCGGTGAGCGGTGGACGCTCCTGGTGCTGCGGGAGCTGACCTTCGGCGTGCACCGCTTCGACGGCATCGCCCGGGCCACGGGGGCGCCGCGGGACGTCCTCACCAAGCGCCTGCGCACCCTGGAGGACTCGGGGCTCGTCCTGCGGCGCCCGTACAGCGAGCGGCCGCCGCGCTCGGAGTACCACCTGACCGGGCTCGGGCGGGAGGCCAGCGAGGTGCTGCTCCTGCTCATGGCCTTCGGTGACCGGCACCTGTCGGAGGAGCCCCCGGTCGTGTGGTCGCACGGAGGGGCCGAGAACCCGGAGCACGACCTGGAGCCGGTGCTGCTGTGCCGGGTCTGCGGCCGTCCGGCGGCCGAGGGGATGCACGCCCCGACCGGGCCCGGTGCGCCCGGGCAGTGATGGGCAGGCGGGTCCCGCCGAGGGCGCCCGGTCAGGCGGCCCGGCCCGACCGACCAGAGGGCGTCGGGTAGGTCAGGTGGCCGAGGTCGTGCGAGCGCCGGGCCGACCCGGCGGAGGCACCCGTACCCGGCAGCTGATCCGGGCCGACCGGCTGGTCGCCCGACCTCCTGGTTCCGCCGATCCGGGCCTGCGCTCACGGCGAGTCGTGAGTCACGCCCCGGCGGCCTGCTCCAGCCAGGTCCACAGCGCTGCTTCGCGGTCGACGTCGTACGACTCGTCCGAGGACGGGGCGACCCGGCTGCGGTGGACGTAGGAACCGGTGGCGGCCCTGGTCGTGCCGAGGACGGTGTCGGCGAGCCGCCGGCCCGCGACCGGTGGGGTGTCCGCGAGCGGCGTGAGCGCCAGCGCCGGCACGACGTGCTCCATCAGCCAGCCGGACGCGCCGCCGGCGTCACGGGCCAACCCGGTGCCGATGACCAGGCTGGGGTTGTAGGCGACGACGTCGACCCCCTCGGGGAGCCTGCGGGCCCACTCGTGGACCAGGTAGACGGCGGCGAGCTTGCTCGTGGCGTACGCGGCCCGCCCGGCCCGCCCGGTCGTCGGCCGCGGGTGCGCGCCGGGCTCCGACAGCCGCTCCGGCGTGCTCCAGCGGATGGGCGGGAAGATGCCGCCGGTGTGACGGAGGTCGCCGAAGTGGGCGTCAGAGACGGTGACCACGACACGGGCGGGCGTCGTCCTCAGGTGGGGGTGCAGGCGGCGCAGCAGCAGGTGGTTGGCCAGTACGTTGACCGCGAAGGTCTTCTCGTAGCCGTCGGCCGTGGCGTGCGCGGCGCTGTCCAGGTGGACCCCGGCGTTCAGCACCAGGCCGCGCATCGGTGGCAGCCGGCCGGCGTCGAGCAGGTCCTCCACCTGTGCGGCGGCGTCGAGGGTGCCGGCGGTGCTCGCCAGGTCGACGTCGACCGCGGTCACGTGCGGGGAGACCGCGAGCAACCGGGGCAGCACCTGCGCGGCCGAGGCAGCCCGGGCGAGGACGACCAGGTGGGCGTCGGGGCTGCGGCGCAGCAGGTCCTGCGCGGCCTCCAGCCCGATGCCGCGGGTGGCGCCGGTCATGACGATCGTGCGGGTCGGTGCGGTCATGGGGATGTTCCTCCGAGGTGCGTCGCCGACGGTCCGTGCCTACGCGATCGGGTCGATCCGAGAGGCCGTCGAGACCACGATGGGGAGCGGGCGACGCCGGAGGAAGGCCGCGACGAGACCGGTACCGGCAGGGCCAGCCTCGCGGTACCCCGCCGGACGCCGGGGCGGGCAGACTCGGGCCGTGCAGGACGCAGGACGACCGGACCTCGGGGACTTCCTCCGACGGCGGCGGGCCATGATGTCGCCGTCCGGGGGCTCGGCCGGTCCGCGGGCCTCCCGTCGACGGGTCCCGGGGCTGCGACGCCAGGAGCTGGCCGAGCTGGCGTCGGTCTCCGTGGAGTACTACACGCGCCTCGAGCAGGGGCGGGCACCGCGTCCGTCCCGCGACGTGCTGGCCGCGCTGGCCCGTTCGTTCGACCTCGACGACGCCGAGCGTGGCCACCTGTTCCGGCTCGCCGGCGAGCTGCCGCCCGAGCCGGCCGAGCCGTCCCGCACCGTCCGGCCGGGGCTGCTGCGGCTGATGGCGCACCTCGACCCGGTGATCCCGGTGACCGTGCACGACGGCCGGCTCGACGTGGTCGCTGCCAACCCGTCCGCCGTGGAGCTGTTCGGTCCGCTGACCGAGCCCGGGCCGTACGGCCGCAACATCGTCCACCGGACGTTCACGTCCCCTGCGCTCACCGACAGCCTCGACGAGGCCGGCACGCAGCAGCTGCTGCGGGTGGCCGCCGCCGAGCTGCGCGGCGCGCTGACCCGCTACCCCGACGACCCCTACCTGCGGGGGCTGCTCGAGGACCTGCTGGGGCGCAGCCCGGCGTTCCAGCAACGCTGGGACAGCGGCGAGGTCGGCGTGTGGCGGTCCGCGTTCAAGCGGGTGCGACACCCGTCGAGGGGCTGGCTCGACCTGGACACCGAGATGCTCCACGACCCGGAGCGGGACCACTGGTTCATGCTCTACACCGAGCGCACGACCGGGCCGTAGCCGCTGCTGCCCTCTCGCGCCGTGGCCCGCTCGTGAGGCCGATCGCCCGACCTAGTCGAGGCCGATGGCGAACGCGGCGTCGAGGTCGTGGCGGCTGTACGCGCGGAAGGTGATCTTGGTGTTGGTCTCCACGACGCCCGCCACCTTGGCCAGCCGGTCGGCGATGACGTCGGCGAGCTCGTCGTGCTCGCGCACCCGTACGAGGGCGACGAGGTTGCTGTCACCGGTCACGGAGTACACCTCGCTGATCCCCGGGATCGCGGCGATCTCCTGCGCCACCTCGGGGATGCGGTCGGTGGTCGTCTTGATCAGCACGATGGCGGTCAGCACGACAGCGATGGTGCCACGAGGTGCCCCCGACGGTCCGGGCCCGAGCGGGGCCGACCGGATCGCCGGGCCTGACCCGGGCGGGTGACGTCGGCCCACGTCCGTGCGCGTACCCCACCGTTCGTGCCGATGTCGTCGGTGCGGGCTCCGCCCGCCACGTGCCGCAGAACCGACTACCCGGCGGGAGCCGCCCCGTGACCGATGACCGTGCGCTGCCCCGGCCGCCACGTCCGCTGCGCCCTGCGCTGGCCGTCACCGACCGCTTCCGCACCAGCACCCGGCTCGTCGCGCTCGTGCTCGTCCTGCTGGTCCCGGGAGTGGTGTCCGCCTCCGCCTTCGCGCGGACGGTCGGTGCCCAGGCGTCGTTCGCCGAGCAGGAGCGCAGCGGCGTCAGGGTCGTGGAACCGGCCCTGCTGGTGCTCGCCGACGTCGTCGCCGGTCGGGACCCGTCCACCGTCGACCTGGCCGCCGCGGTCGCCGCGAACCCCGGGCTCGGGGTCGACGACCAGCTCGTGGCCGTCGAGGAGCTCGTCCAGGCGCCCGAGGCCGGCACCCCCGCGGGTCGCGCCGACACGGCCGAGGCCGTCGCGGCCCTCGTCACCGAGGTGGGCAACAGCTCGAACCTGATCCTCGACCCCGACCTCGACTCGTTCTACGTCATGGACTCCCTGGTCGTGCAGCTGCCTCGCGCCCTGGTCGCCGCCGCGCAGGCCGCGGCCCCCGACCCCGGGGCCGACGCCGACGTCATCGCCCGTCAGGCCGTGCTGGCCGGCACGCTGTCCGGCGCCGGGGCCTCCCTGGCCGGTGACGTGACGACCGCTCGCGAGAGCACCGCCGCCGACCCGGCCGGCCTCGCGCCGCTGGACGACATGACGCTCGCGGCCGAGGAGGCCGGCCGCCTCGGGACGTCGCTGTCGACGACGCTGTCGACGACGCTGGACTCGCCCGCCGCCGCCGACCCCGAGCAGCTGGCCGACCTGGCCGCCGCGGCGACCGGGTCCGCGACGCAGGTGCTCGACGACCTGCTGAGCGCCCGGATCGACCGGCTGGAGGCGGGACGGACCCGCACCCTGCTGGTCTCGCTCGGCGGGCTGCTCGTGGCGGTCTGGCTGGCCGCGGCCGTCTGGTGGCGCACCCGCAGCGACGTCGCGCTGGTGCTCACGGGCGTGACGTCGTTGTCCTCCGGCGACCTCACGCCCAGGCCCCTGCCCGGCGGCAAGGACGAGTTCGGCGACATCGGGACCGCGGTCGCCGGCGCCCGGGAGCAGCTCGCGCACCAGCAGGCGGACCTGGCCGCGGCGGCGGCGGAGCGGGAGGAGCAGATCCGGGCCACCTTCATCCACACCAGGACCGCCGAGAAGCAGTCGCGCGAACGGGCCCAGACCGTCATCACCACCGCGTCGCGGGAGATCATCCAGGAGCTGAACGACGTGGTCCAGCAGGTCGCCGCGGTCCGGGCGGCCGCCGGGACCATCGACCAGCGCGTCGTCGCCGCCGACGCCGTCACCCGGGGCGTCGTCGACCAGGCCCGGGCGGCCGACGAGGTGGTCGGGGCCCTCACCTCGTCGCTGCGGTCCATCACCGGCATGGCCGCCACGATCGCGGGGGTGGCCGGGCAGACGAAGCTGCTCGCGCTCAACGCGACCATCGAGGCCGCCCGGGCGGGCGAGGCGGGTCGCGGCTTCACCGTCGTGGCCGAGGAGGTCAAGGCGCTGGCCACCGCGACCGCGGGCTCGACCGAGCAGATCGCCACCACCGTCGCCGAGGTCGAGAACAACGCCCGTGCGGTGTCGACCAGCATCACGAGCATGAGCGCCGGCATCAGCGGCATCGACGAGGCGTCCGAGGCGCTGCGACGGGTCGCGGCCGGTCAGCTCGAGGTGGTCGAGGCGCTCGACCGGGCGATGAGCAGCACCATGCGGCGCATCGAGGACATGAGCGACATCGCCGCCCAGCTCGAGCGTCGCCGCACCGAGCGGTTCCCGTTCGTCGTCGACGCCGTCCTCGTGCTCGGGGCCGACCGCATGACCGTCCGCCACGCCGACCTGGGGGCCGGCGGCACCCGCGTGGTGACGCCGCGCGCGCTCCGGGTCGGGGCCGGCACCCCGATCGAGGTGCAGACCGTCCTGGACGGCCGGGAGACCGTCCTGCCCGGGCACGTCGTCCGGGTCGAGCCCCACGGGGACGGCCTCGAGCTCGGGGTCGAGTTCGTCGCCCTGTCGCCGGAGGCCTCCGCCCGTCTCGACAAGGTGCTCCGCGGGCTGGAGACCTGCGTCACCTCCTGACGCCCCCGGTCGGCCGGCCCACACGCCCCGGCAGTCGTCGGCGGGTGCTCACGCCCCGGGCAGCCCGTTGCGGCGGATGACCTCGGCGTACCAGAGCGCGCTGTCCTTGGGGGTGCGCGTCTGGGTGTCGTAGTCGACGTGGACGATGCCGAACCGCTTGGAGAACCCGTAGCCCCACTCGAAGTTGTCCAGCAGCGACCACAGGTAGTACCCGCGGACGTCCGCGCCGTCGGTGATGGCCCGGTGCACGGCGCGCAGGTGCCCGTCGACGTAGCCGATCCGGTCGTCGTCGTGCACGGCCCCGTCGGCGGTGAGCACGTCGGGATAGGCGGCGCCGTTCTCGGTGACGTGCAGCGGAACGCCGGGGGCCTCGGTGTGCAGCCGCACGAGCAGCTGGTGCAGGCCGTCGGCGTCCACGGGCCAGCCCATCGCGGTCAACGGGCCGACCGGCTCCGGGAACTCCAGGTCACCGCTGCCCACCCACGGGCTGGACGCGCTGCTGCCGTGGCCGTCGGCCTCGACGCGCACCCCCACGCCGTCCCAGGCCCGGACCACGGTGGGGGAGTAGTAGTTGAGCCCGAGGGCGTCCAGCGGCTGGTGCACCACGGCCAGGTCGCCGTCGCGCACGAACGACCAGTCGGTGACGTGGGCGGTGTCGGCCAGCACGTCGGCCGGGTAGCGCCCGTGCAGCACCGGGTCGAGGAACACCCGGTTCTGCAGGCCGTCCACGCGCCGGGCGGCGTCGAGGTCGGCCGGGTCGTCCGGGTCCTCCGGGCGCACCCAGGCCAGGTTGAGGGTGATGGCCACCGGCAGGTCGGGGGCGTGCTCGCGCACGGCCAGGGCCGCCAGGCCGTGGGCCAGGTTCAGGTGGTGCACCGCGGCCAGCGCGGCCGCGGGCTCGGTCCGGCCCGGTGCGTGCACGCCGCTGGCGTAGCCGAGGTAGGCCGAGCACCACGGCTCGTTGAGCGTGATGACCGTGCTCAGCCGGTCGCCCAGGTGCTGCGCCACCACGGCGGCGTACTCGCCGAACCGTTCGGCGGTCCGCCGGTCGGTCCAGCCGCCGCCGTCCTCCAGCGCCTGGGGCAGGTCCCAGTGGTACAGCGTGGCCGCCGGCGTGATGCCCGCCGCGAGCAGCTCGTCGACCAGCCGGTCGTAGAAGCCCAGCCCGGCCCGGTTGACCGGACCGAGCGAGTCGGGGGTCACCCCGGGGGTGATCCGGGGCCAGGCGACCGAGAAGCGGTACGAGCCGAGGCCGAGCCGGCGCATCAGGGCCACGTCGTCGACGTAGCGGTGGTAGTGGTCGTCGGCGACGTCCCCGGTGTGGCCGTCGAACACCTTGCCGGGCGTGCGGGAGAACGTGTCCCAGATCGACGGCGCCCGGCCGTCCTCGTCGTGCGCGCCCTCGATCTGGTACGCCGCGGTGGCCGCACCCCAGACGAACCCGGGCGGGAAGCGGAGCCCGGCGGGGGAGCCGGCCGGCTCCGTCTGCGCGGGGCGGGCCTCGACGGCGGTCACCCCTTCACCGCCCCGGACATGATGCCGCTGACGATCTGGCGGCCGAGCAGCACGAACACGACGACGACGGGCAGGGTCCCCACGAGGGTCCCCGCCATGATGATGGCCTGGTCAGGCACGTACCCGCTCCCTAGGTTCTTCAGCGCCACCTGCACGGTGGGGTTGGACGAGACCAGCGCGATCACCGGCCAGAAGAAGTCGTTCCACGCGGCCATGAACGTCAGCATCGCCAGCACGGCCATGCCCGGTCGGGCGATCGGCAGCACGATGCTCCACACCGTCCGCAACGACGTGGCCCCGTCCACCCGCGCGGCCTCGATGAGCTCGTCGGGCAGGGACTGGATCAGGTACTGGCGCATGAAGAACACGCCGAACGCGGTGACCAGCGAGGGCAGCACGACGGCGGACAGCTTGCCGGTCAGGTCGAGCGCGGCCATCACCTGGTAGAGCGGGACGATGCCGAGCGTCGGCGGGATCATCATCGTGCCGACCGTGATGGCGAACAGCTGCTTCTTGCCGGTGAAGTGCTGCTTGGCGAACGCGTACCCGGACAGGGTGCACAGCAGCACGGTGGTCACGGTGATGACGCCGGACACCAGCAGCGAGTTCCAGATCGCCAGGCCGAGCGGCTGGGCGTCCCAGGCGCTGAGGATGTTGCGCCACAGCCCGTTGCCCGGGGTGAGCGGCGGCGGGAACTGGTTCATCTCCGACATCGGCCGGCTGGCGGCGACGACCATGTAGTAGAACGGCGCGAGGAACAGGAACGCCGTCACCACCAGCAGGACGTAGGCCACGGGACCGGCGTGGTCGCCGCTGCGGCGGCGTCGCCGACGTCGGGGCCGGTCGGCCAGCGGGCTCACCGCCGCCGCGTCGCGGACGGTCGTCGCGGTCATCGGGTGGCCTTCCGGTCGCGGGTGCGCCAGCGGGCGATCCCGGTGTTGAGCAGGACGAGCGCGACCACCAGGACGAAGGTGACCCAGGCGATGGTGGCCGCGCGGCCGAGCTGGAAGTAGTCCCAGCCCTGCTGGTACATGAACAGCCCGAGCGTCTGGTACTGCCCGAGCGCCCCGCCGTCGGCCTGGCCGTTGCCGAACAGCAGCGGCTCGCCGAACAGCTGGGTGGCGCCGATGGTCGACACGACGATCGTGAACAGGATCGTCGGGCGCAGGCCCGGCAGCGTGACGTGCAGGAACTGCTGCCACTTGCTGGCGCCGTCGAGCGAGGCCGCCTCGTACAGGTCCTGGGAGATGGACTGCATCCCGGCCAGGTAGATCAGCGCGTTGTAGCCGGTCCAGCGCCAGGTGACGATGACGGCGATCGCGATCTGCGCGGTCAGGTCGCCGTTGCGCCAGTCGACGGCGTCGATGCCGACCCACGACAGCACCCAGTTGACGAACCCGTTGTCGCGGCCGAACAGCTGGGCGAACACCAGCGTGGACGCGGCGACGGAGGTCGCGTACGGCATCAGCATGCTGATCCGGAAGAAGTTCCGGACCACCATCTGGTAGTTGAGCAGGTGGGCCAGGCCGAGCGCGAGCATCAGCTGCGGGACCGTGGCCAGGATGCCGATGGTGATGGTGCGCCACAGCGAGTTGTAGAACTCCGGGCTGTCGAACAGCCACCGGTAGTTGTCCAACCCGACGAACACCATGGGGGAGCCGAGCTCGAAGTCGTTGAGGCTGATCCACGCCGTCCAGACCAGGGGGAACAGCCCGAAGGCGAAGAACAGCAGGAAGAACGGCGAGATGTAGAGGTACGGCGCGGCCTTCGCCTCGAAGCGGAAGATCCGGCTGCGCCACCCGACGGGCGGTGCGGACGGGCGGGCGCGCGCGGTGGGGGCGTCGTCGGTGCTGGCCGGCGGACGGGTCTGGACAGCCATGACGGCCTCCTCGGTCGGGACGCCCGGCGACCTGGTCGCGCGGGTGCCGCTGACGGGCTCGGACGGGTGGACGGGCTCGGGAGGTGGGCGGGCGCGGAAGGGCGCGCCCGCCCACCCCGGTCTCAGCCGAGCTGGTTGTCGATGGCCCGCTGGGCCGACGTCCACGCCTCGTCGGGGTCGATGTCGTTGACCTCGACGGTCAGCAGCGCGTTGGTGATCTCGTTCTTGAGCACGCCGTCGTCCGGCCCGAGGATCTGGGTCGGTGCGGCCTTGGCGATGTCACCGAAGACCTGCCCGATCGGGGCGTCGCTGAAGTACTCGTCCGTGGTGTCCGCCACCGCGTCGATCGCCGTGGTGTTCGACGGGAAGTTGCCGCCGGCGGCGAACACCTTCTCCTGCTGCTCGGGGGCGGTCAGCCACATGGCGAGCTTGACCGCCTCCTCCTGGTTCTCCGAGCTCGCGGGCACCCCGAGGTAGGCACCGCCCCAGTTGCCGGCCGCGCCACCGGGCAGGGAGGTCACACCCCACTTGCCGCTGCCCTCCTCGCCGGCCTGGCCCTTGATGTAGCCGAGCATCCACGAGGGGCAGGCGATGGTCGCGAACGCGCCGTTGCCGAAGCCCGGGTTCCACTCCGGGTCCTCGAACTGCGCGAACTTGGCGGTGAGGTCGCTGTCCGCCGCGGTGGCGGCCAGGTCGAAGGCCTCGCGCACGGCGGGGTTGGAGTCGTAGACGAGCTCGCCCGCCTCGTCGTAGTAGATCTCCGTCTCGGTGGAGATGATCGCGTTGTAGAGCCCGCCCGCGGAGTCGGTCCAGGCGCTGCCCTCGGGCGCCGCGGCCTTGTACTCCTCGCCCAGGGCGAGGTAGTCCTCCCACGAGCCCATCGCCGCTGCCAGCTCGGCCGGGTCGGTCGGCAGGCCGGCCTCTTCGAGCAGGTCGGTGCGGTAGCAGATGCCGGTCGGGCCGATGTCGGTGCCGAGCCCGATGACGGCGCCGTCCTCGGTGGTGGCGGCGTCCTGCTTGAACTGCGCGTAGTCGCCCAGCTGGTCGGCCGCCTCGGTCTGCGTGAGGTCGACCCACTTGTCGGCGAGGTCGGTCGTGGCGGTGCGGATCCGGGCCACCTCGATGCCCTGGATGTCCGCGGCGCCGCTGCCCGCGTTGAGCTTGGTCAGCAGCGCGGGCCAGTAGGTGTCCTCGCCCTGGGTCGTCTCGTAGGAGATCGTGACCCCGGGGTTCTCCTCCTCGTACTGGTCGAAGAGGCCGGCCTCGTCCATGCCGAAGGTGCCGAAGAGGCTGACGGTCAGCTCCGTGGACCCGGTGCCGCCGCTCTCGCCGCCCTCGGCCGCGGCCGTGGCCTCCCCGCTCCCGCAGCCCGCGAGAGCCACGAGGGCTCCTGCCGCGACCGTCGCGATGGCCGTGCGTGCTCGACCAGACATCATGTGATCAGTCCTTCCGCCTCGTCGTCGAGGCAACCCCTGGAGGTCCGGCGCCACTGTCGTGCGCAGGTGTGAGAGCGCTCCCATGCGCTCGGGGACGACAGTCCACCGTCGCCTCCGACGGTGTCAAGGGGCTGGGTCAGATTCGTGGGAGCGTTCCCATGATCAGCCGGCCGGCGCGCGGGTGGCCGCACCCGGTGCGCCTCAGGCGGACGAACGCACCACGAGGTGGGTGCGCAGCCGGACGTGCAGCGGCGACGGCTCGCCCCCCACCAGGGCCGTGACCAGCGACTGCGCCATGCTGCGGCCCAGCTCCTCGATCGGCTGGTGGACCGTGGTGAGCGGCGGCTGGGTGGCCTGCGCGATCGGGACGTCGTCGAAGCCCACGACGGCGACGTCGTCCGGCACCGACAGGCCCCGGTCCGCGACGGCCCGCAGCGCCCCCGCCGCCATCAGGTCGTTGGCGACGAACACGCCGTCCACGCGGGGCCGGAGGTCCAGCAGGGCGAGCATGCCGCGGTGGCCGCTCTCGACCGTGTAGTCGCCGGTCACGACGTCGTCGTCGCCCGGCTCGCGGCCGGCCTCGGTCAACGCCTGCCGCCAGCCGGCGAGACGGTCCATCGACCCGGTCATGTCGGCCGGGCCGCTGATGGTCGCGACCCGGGCGCAGCCGCGCTCCACCAGCCGGCGCGTGGCGGCGGCGGCACCGTCGGCGTTGTCGACGTCGACCACGGGCAGCCCGGCGGCGGCGGGATCGTGCGAGCGGCCGGCCATCACAACGGGCAGGCCGAGCGCGTGCAACCGGGCGGGCATGCTCTCACCGTGGTGCAGCGACACGAACATGGCCGCGTCGAGGTGGCCGCCGGCGGCGAACCGCTCCAGCTGGTCGCGGTCGGGGTCGGTGGCCACCAGGACGAACACCAGCTGCAGCCCGTGCGCGGCGACCACCCGGTGCGCGCCCTTGAGGACGGTCGAGAAGAACGGGTCGGAGAAGAACTTGTCCTCGGGCTCGCACACCACGAACGCCACGGTGTCGCTGCGCCGGGTGACCAGGCTGCGGGCGGCGGCGTTGGGCACGTAGGCCAGGCGGCTCGCCGCCGCCAGCACCTTGGCCCGGGCGTCCTCGCTCACCCGCGGCGAGCCCGTCAGGACCCGGCTGGCGGTGGCCCGGGACACGCCGGCAGCGGCGGCGACGGACTCCAGCGTCGCCGGGACGCGACCACCTGACCCGACCATCGCGGTCCACCCTCCTGTCCAGGACCGCCCGGTGCGGCGGAGGCCGCTCAGACTAGGGCGCGGCCGTTCCCGCCGGCGGCGGCCACCGGCTGCGCGCCGTCGTCAAAGGCCGAGGGTGAGGCTCCCGCGGTTGAGCTTGCCCAGGTCGCGGCCCTCCCGGTCGGAGACCTCCAGGGTCCAGGTGCCGGCCGCGCCGAGCCCGACGAACGGCTCGAGGGGCTGATCGGGACCGCTGCCGTAGCTCGCGATGAGGTTGTCGGCGTCGCCGCCGCGGCGCCGGTGCACCGTCAGCCGCTTGCCGGTGGGGGCGCGCAGGGCGACGATCAGGTCGCCGACGTGGGTGTGCGTGATGTCCACCGACAGCACCACGTCGCTGACGGTGCCCTCGGCCCGGACGACCAGCGGTACGCGGACGCCGGCCTTGTCGTCGTCGGGGATCGTCAGGCCCGGGGCGGCCACCGCGTGCACCGTGGGCCGCCGCTCACCCACCTCCGCCTCCAGGGACCACCGCCGCAGCGTGCCGACGTCCACCGCCGCGTGGTCGGCCACGCGCAGCGACCACGACCCGCCGGAACCGAGCCCGTACAGCTCCTGCAGGGGCGGGAAGGAACGCGCGTCCCAGGTCTCGTGCAGGTCCTGCTCGCGGCCCCCGGTCCGCTCCTGCAGCACGACCGTGCGCCCGTCCGGAGCCTGGAGGGTGACCACGAGGTCCCCTCGGTAGGTGTGCGCGACGTCGACCGACACGACGAGCCCGCGGACCGGGCCGGCCTCGGGCAGGGACACGGTGGACACGGCACCGCCGACGTCGTCGTCCGGGATCGGCAGCCCCGGGCCGGCCTCCCCGCGCACGGTCGAGGTGGACGGCCGCGGCGGCGGGTCGAAGTCGGCGACGATGCCGGTGAGCGCGGCGCCGTCGGTACGCGCGGCCGGCCCCATGCCGTAGCGGGCGAACACCTCCCAGGCGGCGTGCACGACCTCGGCCACGGCGTCGTCGTCGCCGCGCACCCGGCCCCGCTGGCGGGTGGCGAACAGGATGGCGTCGCGGGCGGCCAGCAGGCTCGGGTTGGCCGACGTCAGCTTGAGCGCGTCCACCACCACCTGCAGGCACTCCCACGTGCCGATCCGGCGACCGAGCGACATGAGCACCGCGCACCACAGCTCCCCGATGTCGTGGACCTGGCTGTAGTCGGGCGTGCCGACGTCGGCGTAGGTACCGACGTAGTCGTCGGTGTAGGGCTGGCGGCGGATGCCGACGGAGCGGTCGACCACCCAGTCACCGACCACCGTCTTGCCCAGCAGGGTGCACGCGACGTAGTCGCTCCAGCCCTCGCCCATGCCACCGGACTGCTCGGCGTCCAGGGCCGTGTCGTTCATCGGCCCGCCCACGAGCCGGTTCGTCAGGCCGTGGACGTACTCGTGGTAGACGACGTCGGGGTCCAGCGCCGTGTGCCGGCCGGTGGAGGTGACCAGGCCCATGTTCATGAGCGGCGCGAGCCCGTCCGAGCGCGTCCCCATGTTGGCGGTGCCCCAGACCGAGCCCGGGTGGACCTTGGCCAGGACGGCGTCGCCCGGGCGACCCCCGCGGCCCATGGAGTCGCGCTGGAAGTTGCCGTCGGCCTCCCGGAAGCCCACCAGGTAGAGCGCGTCGTGCATGGCGGAGCAGAACGCGAAGAGGTTGACGACGAGCTGGTCGTCCGAGCCCACCTGCGTCGGTGCGGCGAAGACGACCTCCTCGCCCTGCCGGCTGCCGGCCACGGTGGCGTCACCGGAGCCCGCGTTGACGGCACGCACGCAGCTGCCCGACGTCGTGTCGTCGACCAGCCAGGGGTCCGGCCAGGAGTCCGGGAGGTCGGGCGGCAGCGGGGGACCGTACGAGTCCGCGGCCAGCGGCAGCACGACCGCGGTGCGCGGACCACCGGCGGCCAGCACGATCTGGGCCCGGCCGCCGAGGCCGCGGGTCAGCCGGCGGGCCAGCAGCGTCCGCCCGTCGGCGGCGTCGACGACCACCCGGTACTCGGGGCCGCCGACCACCTGGGCGCGCAGGTGCCAGGCGAGGCGCAGGGTGTCCTCCAGGGGGAACCAGATGAGCGAGACCGTCACCGGCCCGTCCAGGCCGGTGGCCTCGAAGACGGTCGGCAGGTCCGGTGAGTCCTGGGCGACCGTCACCAGCCGGTGGCTGAACTCCGTCAGGTCGAGCACCGGCTCGGTCGCGGGTTCGCCGAACGCGTCGACCGGCGTCTCTCCCGGCGTGGTCTCCTCGGCCGTGGCGAGGTGGCGGGCGGCGGCGTCGAGGGCGTCGGCCGCGGTCAGCCGCGGGGACACGGCCAGGTCCTCGCCCACGGGGTAGGTGCGTCCCGCCACCTCGGTGAGGCGGCCGTCGGTGCCGAAGCGGACCGTCTCGGCGGCGTCGTAGACCGGCACCCCCTTGAGCTGCTGCCGCAGGTGGACGGCCACCCCTCCGGTCGAGGTCGTCTGGTAGCCGGGGTCGGCCACGTACTCCACGGGCTGCCCGGGGGTCAGGCCGAGGGCGTCGCCCACCACCTGCACGTGCTGCAGCGCCCGGGTGACGTAGTCCCCCTCGCCCGCGGGCGCGTCGTCGGACACCAGCACGGCGGCGCCGCCGGAGTCGGTGTCGAAGCTGACCACGCGGACCTCGTGGTCGCCCGGCAGGCGGGCGGACGCCTCCTCCGCGGCGGTCTGCAGCGCCTCACGGCGCTCGGGGACCACGGCCCCGGCCCGCACCCCGGCCCGCCCCGGGCGGCCCTGCTCGCGTCGCACGTCGATCTCTCTGGGCATGGTCACTCCCTGGCTGGTGGGTGCGGGCTGCACCCGGACGGTGTCCGGCGGTCGGTCATGTCAGGGCCCCACGTCGATGCGCCGGAGGGCGGCGTCGGGGCGGCGGGCGAACAGGCGCACCTGCCCGAGGTCGGCGAAGGCGGCGGGCACGGCGACGGGGGCGGCCACCCGGTCGACGACGACCAGCAGCAGGTGCGAGCCAGCCGTCACGCCCGCGGCGGCCCAGCCGAGCTCGGGCACCGCCACCCCGGGGCCGGCGACGGCGGCCGCGCCCGGCGCGGTTACGGCCACCTGGGTGGCGGTCACGGTGACGCCGGTCTCCACCAGGTGGAACACCCGCACCTGGGTGTCGGCGGCGTCGGCGGTACCGAGGTTGCGCACCCGCACGTACAGGAAGTTCGGGCCCCCGACCACGAGCCGGTCGGGCCGAATCGCGGGGCGCACCTGCAGGAGCCCGGGCCGACCGGCCGCAGCGACCGCCGCGGTGGTCACCGCCAGCTCGGCGAGGTGAGCGTCGCCGAGCACCGGGTCGTGCCGGCCGGGGCCGGCGGTGGAGTCCGCGACGCGCAGGTCCACCGTCGGGGTGCCGGCCACCACGGGCACGTCGGCCAGCGCGCACGCCCGCGTGATGGTGCGCCGGACGTCGGCGTGCCGGGCGCGGGCCGGGTCGGGGATCTGGGAGGGGTCGGCGTCGAAGCGCACCAGGACGTGCCGCGTGACGGCGACGTCGAGCACCGGTCCGGCGGTCAGGTCGACCGGCGTGGTGCCCCCGACGAACCAGTCGCCGGTCCCTGGCGTGAGCCCCAGCGGGGCGGCGGCGGTGCCGCCGAGCGTCATCGTCGTCGTCCCGGGGGTGAGGACCACCAGCGCGGAGACCGTGTGGCACAGCAGCAGCGGCTCGGCACCGGCGGCCCGCAGGTCCTCGACGACCGCACGGACGACGTCGCGCGCGCGGACCGTGGTCCGGCCGCCCAGGCGGGGGGCGGAGAGGTCGACGAGTACCGGGAGCGTGCCGCCCGCGGGCAGGACCAGGGTCAGCGTCAGGCTCGCCGCGCCCGCCAGGGCGAAGGACCCGGTGGTGGCCGAGTCCCGCTGCGGCGCCCCCGGACCACCCACGGTCAGGCCGAGCACGGGCGCCGCGGGCCCGGAGCAGCGCACGAGGACGCCGCCCCGGCAGCGCAGCCGGAGGCCGACGTCCGTCGTCGTCGCCTCGACGGGGACCCCGGCCGCGCGCGCCCGCGCCGAGATGATCCCGGCCACCCCGCCGGGCGTCACCGCGGTGGGCGAGGCCACCTCGCCGGGCTCGGGGGTCAGGAGCAGCGCGGCGGCCTGCGGCGTACCGGAGCGGACGACGAGGCCCGGGCCCGGGTCCGCCGTGGGCAGCGCCACCTCGTCGCCCGCGGCGGTGGGCGCCGTCCGGACGAGCACGCCGGCCCCGCCGAGGTCGCCGGCGACGAACCCGAGCGCGGTGTGGGCCGTGCGGGCCTCCGCCGCCGGGGGCGCCGCCAGCGAGAACGCCCGGCCGTCGGTGGTCCGCAGCTGCAGGGTGCGGTCGGCGGGCAGACCGGTGACCGGCAGCTCGCGGTAGGCCGTGCGCCGCTCCCGGGCCACGAGGGTCTCGACGTCCGGCGGGCCCGTGAGCAGCGGGTCGGCCGGCGCCGTCACCAGCGCCAGCAGGCCCACCCGGCGCACCCCCACCAGGGCCGGCCACGCCACGGGCAGGCTCAGGACCCCGGTGTCGCCGGGCCCGATCGTCCGGGGCACCGCGCCGTCGCCCAGCACGGTCCAGGCCCCCATCGCCCCCGCCGGCAGGGTCCCGGCCCGGATCCGCGCCCACAGGTCACCGGGCAGCAGGGGCGGGCCGGCGTCCACCTCGGCCAGCAGCAGGACCACCCGTGCCCGTTCGGCGGGAGCGGGCGGGCTGCCCACCGGTACGGGGGTGGGCCCGTAGTTGGAGACCTGCACGACCACGTGGGCCGCGGTCCCGGCGACGAGCTCGTCGTCGTCGAGGGCCAGGTCGACCAGGACGCCGTCCACGTGCTCGTCGGCCGTGGGGTCCGGACCGAGGGCGGCGGGCCGGCGCCGCACGACGCGCAGGTCCGGGGAGCCGGGGGTGACCGGGCCGGCGGCGGCGGTGCCGAACGAGGGCGCCCGCCGGGCCGGCCGGTGCCCGTCGTCGGCCTCGGTGGCCCTGATGACGAGCCGGACGTCGTCTGGCGGCCCGTCGTCCAGGCGCCGTTCCCAGACGCCGCGGCTCCACAGGCAGGCCCGCAGCAACCGCCGCTCGCGGTCGACCGCGAGGTCGACCACCGGGGCGTTGGGCAGGCCCTCGTTCACGGGCGCCCAGGTCAGCCCGCGGTCGGGGCTGCGGAAGACCCCCGCGTCGGTGGCGGCCAGCAGGACCGCGTCGTCGGCGGGGTCGAGCACGAGGGCGTTGACGCCCAGGACCAGCCCGTCGACGGCGACCCCGCCCGTGCCGTCGGCGCCCGGCAGGCCCAGGGCCGTCCAGTGCGCGCCGCCGTCGGCGGTGCGGAACACCGTGGCCGCCTGGCCGCCCGCGACCTCGGCGGGCGTCGCCGATCCGACCGCCGCCACCGGCCGGGCCTCGCCCGCGAGCCCGACGTAGGCGGTCGACGGGTCGGTGGGGTGGGCGACGACGGCCTCGACGTCCAGGTCGGCCAGGCGCATCCGCAGGTCGGTGACGTCGGCCCAGCGCGCGCCGCCGTCCCGGGTCCGGTGCAGGCCGCCGTCGCGGGAGGCGACCCAGGCCACCCCCGGCACGGCCGGGCTGAACGTGGGCTCCTTGGCCCAGCCCTCGGTGGGTGCGACGACCAGGTCGGCGCCGACCCGCACCGCCGGGTTGGCGGCCAGGTGGCGGCGCAGCAGCGTGCACAGCTCCTCCGGGGTCACGGCCCGCAGGCTCACGACGTCCGTGGGCCGCACGGGCATCGGGGGCGTGGCGTTGGTCCCGTCGGAGACGACGAGCTCCAGCGGCGGTGCCGCCGCGGCGGGCCGCAGGTCGAGGGTGCCGGCCGCGTTGCGCACCTGCCGGCCCAGGTGCACCGACTCGCGGGTCCTGGGGCCGAGCCGGACCAGCGGCGCCCCGGCGGGGGGCAGCGACAGGTGGTCGGCCAGGGTGCCGGACAGCAGCACGCGCGTGCCGGCCTCCGAGACCAGCTGCACCCAGCTGTCCAGCGGTCCCTCGACGACGTCGACCGGGTCGTCCGCGAGCGCGGTGCGCAGCGCCGCCGCGAGCCGTCCGGTGCCGATGCGGCTGCGGTCGGGGAAGGTCGGGCCGTCCAGGCGCACCCGTCGTGTGGTGCCGCCGTCGACCGTCACCTCCAACGTGGCGGCGCCGGCGGAGAAGTCGCGGTTGACCTCCCGGGCGGCGTCGTCCGCCCCGACGTGGGCGAGGATCACCGACGCCGGCCGGCCGGTGTCACCGGGGTACGCGCCGGGGTTCAGCCCCAGCCGGGACAGCCCGTCCGGCAGGGCGTCCAGGGCGTCGCCGCCCAGCCGCAGGCTCCGGCCGGGGCCGCTGCCGCGCGTCACCAGCGTGATGGCGGTGGGCACGTTCCACAGCGAGGCGACGGGCACCAGCCGGTCGCCGCCGAGCGTGCCGAGCCTGCTCAGGACCTCCCCGACGGTGACGGCGGCGAGGTCGGCGACGTCGGCGGCCGTGAAGCGCGCGGTGTGCACGGTGCCGTCCAGGGTGATCCGGACCTCGTCGCCGTCGCCGACCCGGTAGGGGGCCGCCAGCCGGCTGAAGAGCGTCAACCGGTCGGTGACCAGCCCGTCGAGGTGCTCGTACGTCACGCTCCGCCCCGGCACCAGGCCGAGCGCCCGGGCACCGGCGGTGTCGGCCACCTCGACGTCGACCCGCGGCTCGGGCGGCATCGCCTGGCTGCTGCGCAGGGGCCGGGGCGGGTCCGGCACCGCCGTCGCCGCCACGGCGGGACGGACCCACAGCGCGAACGAGCGGCCGACGGGCTCGGTGACGAAGAGCTCGCCGCGCGCGGTGCTGAGGCTGTAGAGACGGCCCCGGCGGGCGTGGAAGGCCCGACCGCTGTCCCGGCCGTCCCGGCTGGTGGGCGGCACGAAGGGCGGGTCGTCGGCCAGCCCCGCGGCCAGAAGGCGACCGACCGCCGGCTCGGCCCCGCGGGCGTCGTCGGGGAAGTGCGCGTCCAGCAGGCCGGGGTACTGCAGCGAGAACATCCCGGCGTAGAACCCGATCTCGAGCCGGTAGGGGTCGTCGGGGTCGAACGCCGCGAAGCCGCCGTCGCCGCCGAACACCGGCCGCCAGGACAGCCCGCCCGAGCGCAGGTAGGTGCCGTGGTCCTGCAGCCCGACCGCCAGCGCGGTGGAGGAGTGGGGACTCTGCTCGAGGTCGTAGGCCTGGGCGCCGCTGATGCCGGCGTCCCGTCGCTCCCACACCGGGGCACCCCGGCCCAGGGGGCGCGTGCCGTCCGGCTCGACGGTCGCGGCGAGGGAGGCCACCGGGGCCCGCGCTATGCCGCCGTCGTTGGCCAGCCAGACGAAGCCGGGGTTGCCCGCCACCGTCAGGTGGTGGTTGTCGGCGTGGTGGGCGCGCAGCCCCTCGGAGTGCAGCCCCCAGTGCATGACCCGGTGGAACCGCACGCCGGCCGCCGGGCCCTCGGCGTCGGTGGCCGCGTGCAGCAGCACCATGCCGGTGACGACGGTGTCGTGCCCGCCCGTGGAGGCCACGGCGATGCACAGGCAGTACATGCCCTGGCCCTCGGCCGGCCAGTCGGCGTGCTCGGGCAGCCGCGTCCAGGTCAGGTCCCTCCCGCGGGCGGCGGTGGCGTCCAGGCTCCGGAACACCCCGGCGTGCCGGCCCTCCTCGTCGACCAGGCGCACGTAGGCCCGGGCCGGCGAGCCCGGCGAGATCGCCAGCTTGCCCCCGCTGGGCCAGGCCCGGCGCAGGCCCCGGGCGGCCAGGACCACCGAGCGGGCGTCGGGGTGCGACAGCGCCGCCGTCACGGTGGCGGCGCTCGGGTTGCCGGGGTCGTCCAGGCGCAGGACGGCGCCCTCGGCCCCGCCGCCGCGGCCGGGGACCAGGAACAGGGCACCCGCCGGGGTGAAGACGGCGTCGGTGTGGTGGGCGGGGGAGATGCGGTCCCACGTCCGACCGCCGTCCAGGGTGCGGAAGGCGCCGTCGAGCCCGACCGCCCAGGCGTGGGTGGGTGTCGTCGGGTGCACCGCCACGGCGTCGAACCCGCCGACGTGCACCGGGTTCTGGCCCGCCCCGACCGCGTGGTTGGTCCACGTCCGCCCGCCGTCCTCGGAGACCACGACCCCGACCCCGCGCATCCCGATGAAGCTGCCCGGGCGGGACTCGCCGGTCGCGGCGTAGACGAACCGTCGGTCGCTCGGGGCCACCGCCATCGCGGCCACGCACAGGCTCCTCTGGCGGTGCCAGCCCGGCAGCGGTTCCCACCGCCGGCCGCCGTCGGTGGAGCGCCACACCCCGCCGCCTGCCGAGCCGGCGAACCACAGCTGCGGGTCAGCGCCCGCGGGGTCCTCGCCGCACACGATCGCCCGCATCCGCCCGGCGACGTTGCGGGGGCCGAT
This sequence comes from Jannaschia sp. R86511, assembly GCF_042466345.1. Taxonomy (NCBI): domain Bacteria; kingdom Pseudomonadati; phylum Pseudomonadota; class Alphaproteobacteria; order Rhodobacterales; family Roseobacteraceae; genus Jannaschia; species Jannaschia sp. R86511. The sequence continues at coordinate 3,263,071 of NZ_JAXHCD010000001.1, read as the reverse complement.
CGGCACCCAGTTGTGCCGGGCGGAGGCCGGCCTGCCCACGGTGGTGGCCGGGCGGTGCACCTCGCGGTCGCCCGCCGGGGGGACGGCTGCCCGCCCGGTCCGTGCGGGCAGCAGCGAGGGGGCCCACGACGCGAGCTCGGCGTCCGGGGGCGGCTGGCCGGGCCCGGACGACGCGCGGGCGGCGAGGTCCTCGCCGTCCTCGTCGCGCTGCCCCAGCGCCAGGTCCCGCTCCTCGCTCACGTCGCCCCCAGGTCGAGCAGGTACCGCACGCCCTCGGTGAGCTCGGCGTTGGTCGGCCGCCGCACGGCGCCGTCGGGGAAGCGCACGAGCGGGGTGCTGGCCAGCGCGAACGGCGCAGCGGCGTCGGCCTGCAGGTCGCTCGCCACGCGCAGCCACGCGCGCCACAGCGGGACCCAGCCCATGGCGGTGACGAGGTCGGCGCCCACGGGCTGGGCCGCGTAGCCGGCGGCGGGCGGGGTGCGCCACAGCGGGTCCGGGGGCGCGGGCGGGCTGCCCTCGGCCGGGGCGCCGCCGGAGACCAGCTGCTGCCACTCCACCAGCCGCCGTTCGTCGAGGTTCCACCGGCGGAAGGTCTGCACCACCTCGCCCACCGCGGGGTCGGCCAGGGCGGGCAGGCCGTCGGAGACCGTGACCGTGCCCAGGGACGGCGCGGCGGCCAGGCTGAGCAGCACCGCGAGGTCGGCCGCGGCTCCCAGCCCGCTGCCCTCGAGGTCACCCAGCCCCGCGGTGGGGACCACCGGGAACGCCTCGGGGTCGAGGGCCGCGAGACCGGCGCGGGTGGACAGGTCGGCGCGGGGGGAGTGCCGCAGCACCAGCGCGGTGCTGCGCGTGGACCCGGCCGTGACGAAGCGGGCCGCCGCCACGGCCTCGGCCGCCGTCGAGCCGTCGACCCCGGGGTCGTCCAGGGACTGCGGCCAGGGCAGCGCGGGGGAGGGGGCCCCGGGCTGGTCCACCTCGGCCTGGACCCCGGGCAGCGCGGCGACGAGGAGCTGCGCCAGCGCCGAGGCGTCGGTCCCGGCGGGCAGCCTCACGGTCACCTCACCGCCGTCGCGGCGCAACGTGACGACGTCGTCGGCGTACCGCACGGTCAGGACGCCCGGGCCGGGCCACCACACGCGGACCAGCGGCGACGTCCCCCGGGGGTAGGCCATGCCCGCCAGGTCGCCCGGTGCGGGGGCGTCCGGGTCCGCCCACAGCGTGGAGTCGTCCAGCACCCGGGCGGACGCCACCGGCTCGGGCGGCAGCAGGCCGGCGGCCACCACGCTGTCCGCCAGCGGGTGGCGGCGGTGGGAGTGCAGCACCCAGGCCCGCCACGAACCGTCGTCGGCCAGCATGATCGACAGCGGGATGCCGGCCCCGAGCCACAGGCCCGCGGTGAACAGGCTCCACGCCAGCCAGAACGGCCAGTCGTGGCTGATGCCCGCGGCCTTGAGCAGGCCCGTGGCACCCAGGGTGAGCAGGCCGGTCACGGCCGGCAGGGTCTGCAGCAGCAGCACGGTGCCCAGGGCCGGGTGGCGGTTCCACTCGGTCCCCGCCCGGATCGCGGCGTACACGTCCATGCCGGCCAGGGGGAGGAACAGGGCCAGCCACCGCGTCAGGTCGTCCTGGGTCTCGTCGCCGGCGGTGCCGAGCCCGCCCGCCACCAGACCGGTCCGCGCCAGGGCGAACAGGACCGACGTCACCACCGCCTCGGTCTCGCCCCCGAGCACGGCCGCCGCGAGGGTGGAGTACACCGCCGGGCTCACGGCCCCCACGCCCATGCCGGTGGTCAGCAGCTCGAAGACGGCGCGCTCGCCGGCGTCCGCGTCGGCGGTGAAGAAGGCGCGGGCGTGCGGCAGCTCGCGGGCGGCCAGCATCGCGACCGACGGTGCCAGCAGCACCGGGGTGAGCAGCCCGAACCACGCGATCGCCGGCCAGCCCGCGCCCCGCAGCTCGTCCAGCAGCAGGGCGTAGGAGGTGCGCAGCCGCTCCTGGCCGGGCACCGGGCCGGCGCTGAAGTCCCGCTCGAACGACGGCAGGCCGAGCGGGCGGGAGGCGGTCAGGCCGTAGGTGGTCTCGATGCCCGCGAGGTAGCCGGTCCAGACCGCGTCGGGCACGGACCGGGCGTCCGGCAGCCAGGCGGATGGTGGTCGCTGCGACCGCGCGGGGTCCAGGAAGCGCGCCCGCAGGTGGTGGTCGACGGCGACCGCCCCGTCCGAGCGGGTTGCACGCGACCAGTCGGCGCGGGTCTGCTGGGCCAGCAGGTCGGTCAGCTGCGGGCCGACGGCGACCCCCGCCGCGGCCGCGGCGAGCATCCCGTGCGCCAGGCCGGTCACCGCCGACCGCGTGCCGACGTCGGCCCCCGCCGCGGCGAGCCCGGCCGCCGCGACGGCGAGGGGCAGCTCCGAGGCCGGCACGGCGACCCGGCTGCGGTGCGGGTCGGGCGTGCCGCGGCGCAGCGCGGTGGCGATCCACCCGGCGTCCGGGCGGACGGCCGAGGCGAACGTCGGCAGCTCGAACCCCAGCGCGCCGAGCAGCGTGAACTGGCCGATGTCCGAGCCCGGCAGGTGCAGCGGGACGCCGGCGGCCGGGCCCGCGCGCTGACCGTCCCGGGCGGCCGTCGCCAGCGCGAGGACGCGCCGCTCCACGGGGCCGGCCCGCACCGCGGTCGTGCCCGGCAGGCCGTCGAGGACGACCCGGCCCGCGCGCACCTTGCGGGTCAGCTGGTCGACGACGTCCCCCAGGCGCTGGTGCGCGAGCAGGGCGGTGGTCAACGGCACCAGGAGCGACCCGGGGGCGTGGGCCGCCTTTCCCGAGACGATCGGCGGACCCGCGGCGTCCCCGGAGCCGGCGCCGGAGGTCTCGGTGCCCACCGGTGGCCGCCGGCCCGGGGCCACGGCCGTGACGCGCAGCACCCCCGCACGGGGCTCGGCCCTCACGAGGTCGAGGACGACCCGCGGCGAGGGGTCGGGGAACGGGTCCTCGGCGTGGTGGACCAGCGCCACCAGCACGAAGCGCTTTGTCTCGGCGTCGGTGAGCACGGGGAGCTGGGTGCTGGACAGGTCGAAGGTCGCGACGGCCGGCCGGCCGGCACGAAGGCCGGAGACGTTCTGGAACCCCACGACCCGCCAGCCGTCGCCCTCCACCACCGTGCCGTCGCGGGGTGCGGCGGTGTACCCGGCGGGAAGGTCCGTGGGCGCCGTGGCGTCGTCGTCGCCGGCCGGGCCCACCAGCAGGGCCACGCGCACGCCGTCCACCGCCTCGTCGTTCGCCCGGACACCGCGGTTGCGCACCACGACGTGCACCCGGGTGGTCACCGGCAGCTCCGGGACGCTCGCCAGGACCGTGCGCCGACCCGCGAGCGTGCGCAGCTCGGCCAGGCTCGGCCGTCCGACCGGCTCGAGGCTGAACCGACCGTCGAGGGCGGAGGGGTCCACGAGGATGTCCGGGCTGGCGTCCAGGGGTGTCGCCGCGGCGGTGGCGGGCACGGTGGTGCCGGCCCGCCCGGGCCGGCCCCGGTCGGCCGCACTGGCCCGCAGCGACAGGCGGACAGGCTGCGGCGGCCCGCCGGAGACGTCGAGCTCCCACGCGCCGCGGCCGTACGTCGTCGCCCGCAGCAGGTCGTGGCTCTCCAGCAGGTCGAGGTCGAGCACGGCGGCGTCGGGCAGCCCGTCGGACAGCACCCGCCACCGGGCGGCGCCGTCGTCCCAGCGCCACACCCCGAGGTCGGAGCCCACCCAGCGCCGCCGGGGATCCTGCGCGTCCACCACGATGGCGTTGTGCTGGACGTCCAGCAGGCCGGCGCCGGCCGCCGTCCAGACCACCGGTGCCGCGGGCGGGGCCGAGACGCGCCAGACCCGGTCGGTGCCGCCCGACCTCCCGCCGAGGGTGACGAGGACGGCGTCGCCCGAGGCCACCGAGGCGTCGACGGCGATACCGGTCACCGGCCGGGTCTCCCCGGCGTTCGGCACGTCCGTGCACGCCCACCCGGCCCCCGTGAGGTCGTAGCGCGCGACGTGCCCGTCGGTCCACCCGGCCCACAGCAGGTTGGGGCCGGCGAACGCGAGGCTGCTGACGAGCACCCCCGCCGGGGGCGCCGGGGTGCGCGCGGGCAGCGCCGTCCACGCGCCCCCGAAGACCGTGCTCACGTAGGGCACGTCGGACCCGACGGCGATGGTGACCGCGTCACCGGGGTTCGTCGGCGTGACGAGGTCGCCCGGGGCGAAGCGCGGTGGCACCTGCGCCAGCGGCGGGTAGAACAGGGTGGCCGTGCCGGCGGGCAGGTCGACCGACGTGGAGGTGTACCGCGCGCCGGACAGCGCGGCCCGGCGCACGGTGGCGTTGATGTAGCCGTTCACGAGCCGGTTGCCCGCCTGGTAGTCCAGCACCACGCCGCCGCCGTCGCCGGGCAGCTGGTGGTCCCACACCTCCGAGCCGGCGTAGCGCAGTCCGCCGTTGTCCTGGGCGCCGGCGAACGCGTAGGAGTCCTCGCCCGGCAGGTGGGCCAGCCGGGTCAGCGTCAGCACGCACAGCCCGGCGTTGCGGGCGTCGAAGAGCGTGTCCCCGTTGCCCCGCGGCATCCCGCTGACGAAGACGCCGCCGTCGCAGCCGACCCAGAAGCTCGTCCGCGACCCCGGGGCGCATGACCACGGCGTGGACGTCCCCGTGCACGCCACCGCCGATCAGCGAGCTCGTGCAGGCGAACCCGGGTCCGGCCGGGGTCACCGCCAGGCGGTAGAGCCCCGCGGACCACTCGCCGCCCACCATGGCGATGGACCCGCCCACGTAGACGCGGGTGGCGTCGGTGGGGTCGACGACGATCGCCTGGTCGTACCAGCCCTGGCCCGGCTTGGTCGGGTCGGGGCCGAAGACCGCGGCCGGGGCCCCGGCGACCGTGTCCCACGCCGCCGGGGCGGACACCGGGTCGTAGCGGTGGACGCCGTGCAGGTGGTGGTCGGCCGCGCGGGCCGCCAGCGCGTAGAGGACAGGCGTCCCGCCCGCCGAGCACGCCAGGCTGAACCGGCCCGGTGCCCCCGGCGGTCCGCCGACCGGCAGGGCGGGCAGCGCGGTCCAGCCCGAGGCCGCCGTCCACTGGAAGACCGCCCCGCCCTGGACACCGGCCCAGAACGCGAGCGCGCCGGCGAGCCGGCCCACGACCACGGAGGTCACCCGGACGGTGGCGGCCTGGCCCGGCAGGGTCTCGCGTCGCCAGGGGGTGGCCGTGCCGGCGGTGCCGCTGGTGCGGCGGAACACCCCGCGCTGGGTGGCCACGAGCAGGTGGTCGCGGTCGTCGGGGTCCAGCGCGAGCTCGTAGACCCCCGTGCCCACCAACGACGGGGTGCCCGCCTCGGCCTGCCAGGTGCGGCCGCCGTCGTCCGAGCGGATCATCCCGACGCCGAAGAGGTCGGGGGCCGACGACGCGCCCGACGCCGGCTCGCCGGTGCCGACGTACAGCCGGTCGGTACCGACGTCGCCCCCCTCGGCGAGCGCGACCGCGCCGGTCGCCAGGGAGCAGGCCAGCGCCGTGACGGTGACGCCGCCGGTCTCCATCAGGTCCAGGCCGTCGGTCATCGGCTCCCAGGTGCGCCCGGCGTCCAGGCTGCGCCAGACCCCGCCCTGGGCCGTGGCCAGGTACACCCGCTGCCCCTCCTGGGAGACCGCGATGTCCTGCACCCGCCCGCTGACCACCGGCAGCCCGGAGGCCTGGCCGGCGACGGCGCCGAAGGGCCCCAGCGGTACCCAGTTGGGCCCGGCCGCGGTGGCGACCAGGCCCGCCCCGCCGGTCGCAGGGCTCCGGTCGTCGTGCGCGGCCGCCTTCGCCGCGTGGAAGGCGCGGGCCTGCCGCACCCTGTTCTCCAGCTCGGCCAGCACCAGGTCGCCGTCGTCGGTGACGCGCCCGGCCGTGAGCCCCGCCGCGCGGCTGCCCCCCAGCAGGCGCGGGGTCATGAAGGCCCGGCTGCGGCGCGACGGTCCGCCGTCGGGCTCGGCCGTGCGCGTCACAGGGACACCCCCACCGAGACCGACGCCGACACCGACGACTCCTCGACCCGGTCGGGCAGCGCCGCCTGCAGACGCTGCAGCGCGTCCGTGGTCCGCACGAATCCGTCGTCGAGCTGCACCGTCAGGCCCGCCAGGGCGTCCAGGACCGGTCGCAGCAGCGCCTCGACGTCCAGTCCCTGCGCCAGCGCCAGGACGTCGGCGTGCATGTCCACGGCCGGGGCGAACACCACGGTGGGCCGGGCGGCCTCGAGCACGCGGTCCGCGGCCTGCTTGGCGGCGTCGACGACGTCCCGCACGGCTCCGAGGGGGTCGAAGGCCTCGACCCGGTCGACCACGTCCTGCGCCTGCGTGAGCACCGGGCGCAGCATCGTCTCGGGCGACAGCGCCGCCACCTCCGCCACCACGGTGGCGTGCAGGGCCTCGATCTCCTCGACCACGGGCCCGACGTCGAGGCCGTCCACCACCGCGCGCACGGCGTCGACCGTCGCCAGCACCGGCGCCAGCAGCGCGTCCAGGGCGGCCACGACCTTGTCGCGGCCCACCGTGACGATCTCGCTCAGGGCCGGGAGCACACGGGCCGGGCCGGCCAGGGCCCACAGCGCGCGGACGAGGTCCGGCAGCGGGGCGTCGGAGCCCTCGACGCCCAGGGCGGCCAGCAGCGAGCGTGCGAAGGCGGGGAAGGCCTGCAGCGGCGCCAGGGCCGCGGCCAGCCCGGCCGCGGCGGTGTCGACCTCGCTGCGCCCCGAGGCGGCGAGGGTGCCCGCCTGGCCGGCCGCCACCGTAAGGGCCGCCAGGTAGCGGCGGCGGTTCTCCGCGAGCGGGCCGAGCACCTCCGACGGCACGACGCCGGCGAACGAGGCGTCCACGCGACCCCGCAGCAGGCTGCCCGCAGGGTGCACGGCCAGCGCCGTGGTCAGGGCACGGTGCTGGGCGGTGGCCGCGGCGGCCAGCGGTACCGGGTCCAACGACGTCACCTCGGTGCGGACGCGCTCCAGGACGGCGGCCACGTGCTCCAGGCGCCCCCGTACGGCGGTGGCGCCGCCCGGCTCGGGGGTGCCGTCCGCCGCGACGGGGACGCTGCCGCCGGCGACCCGGGTCCAGGTGAGGGCGTCCGCCACCGCCCCCTCGGTGGCGTCCAGCCCGGAGGCGTGGGCGAGCGTCACGAGCACCGACCCGAACGCCCCCCCGGCCGGGCCGGGGGGCAGGGCCTGCAACCGGGCCGCCACCTCGGCGTCCAGCACCGCCACGAGCGAGGCGGGGTCCAGGCGGGCCAGACCGCTCACGGCCCGGTCGCGCAGCAGCGTCGCCGCGGCGGTGACCTCGTCGAGGTGCAGGACGGCGAGCGCCCGCGCGCGGACGGCGTCGAGGGCCTCCTGGACGGGCCCGAACGCGCCGGCCGGGTCGAGGCTCGCCAGGGCCTGGGTCACGGGGTCGAACAGGTCGGCCAGCGGCGTGAGGACCTCCGCCTCCAGGTCGACCCCGGCCAGCAGCCTGCGGAAGGAGTCGAGGGCCGCCTGCGCCGGGGCCAGCAGGGCCTCGGGGTCGATGCCCGCGACCACCTCGCCGAGGGTGGCCAGCGGGCCCTCCTCGAGCTCGACGAGGAAGGGCTCCGGGTCGAGGGAGACGAGCACGTCCAGGACGGCGTCGAAGGCGGCGCGGACGGCGTCGAGCGCCTCATCGTCGAGGGTGCTGCGGATCTCCTGCAGCGTCTGCAGCAGCGTGGCCTCGACCGGGTCGAGGTCGAGGGTCTTGATGGGCCGCGCCACGTCCACGATCTCCTGCTGGACGTCGGTGGGCAGCATCCCGAACGGGACGGCGTCGATCACCTCCGTGCCGGTGTCGATGACGTCGACGGCGGTGTCGAAGTACGGCGACAGCTGCGCGGCCGCGAGCACGGCGGCCACCTGGGTGAGCTCGGTGCGCAGCGCGTCGGCGAGGTCCTGCAGGTTCAGCTCGGCGAGCAGGGCCCGGGCCCGGTCCAGGCCCGCCCGGACCGTCGCGGTCGCCTGCTCGACCTCGTCGGCGACGGCCTCGAGACCGCCCACGATGTTCTGGCAGACCTGGGTGATCACCGCCTCGGCGGCCCCGACCGCCTCCTCGACGGCGTCGAGGGTGTCGACCACGGGTTGCAGCGCCACCTGCACGGCGGTGCTGACGGCGCCGAGGTCGACCTCCGTCACGAGGTCGCGCAGCGCCCGGATCGCCGAGGTGGCGGTGCCGGCCACGGTCTCGATGCCCTGCCGGGCCTGCTCCAGCGGCGCCGTCGCGACCCCCAGCACACCCGAGACCGGCGCCACGAGCGTGCCGGGGTCCCAGGCGCGCAGGGTGACGGTGAGCCCCTCGAGCAGCTCGAACGCCTGCTGGAGGACGTCTACGCCGGCCTCGACCGGCTGCGGCAGCGGGGTGGACAGCAGCGGCGCGGCGGCGGCCCGCACCGAGGTGGCGAGCGTGGCGACGGCGTCCAGGTCGGCACCGTCCAGGGACAGCCGCGCGAGCTCCAGGGCGGTGGCGCGGCCGGTCAGGTCCAGGCCCAGCAGCGCCGCCTCGCCCGTGCCCATGCCGAGGCTCCAGCGGTCGCCGACCTCCAGCACGGCCTCGAGGAACGCGCCGAGCCGGACGGACAACGCGTCGACGGCCGCGGCGTCGTCGGGGTCGACCGCGCGCACGGCGGCCACGAGGCCGGTGTCCGCGCAGAGCTCCCCGAGGCGTCGGCCGGCCCCGGTGGCGGTCTCGACGTCCAGACGGGCCCCCAGCACGTCGGCCCCCACCACCAGCCGCGACGACGTCGCGCTGATCGCGGTCAGCCCCGCCAGCACCCGGGCCAGGTCGACCAGCCCGCCGACCGTGCCGCCGACCCGACCCAGGGCGCCGCTCAGGTCCAGGCTCGGCAGCAGGCCGAAGAGCACCGACAGGGGGCCGGTCTCCAACGCGCCCGTGACGGAGGTGACCTGGGACAGCAGGGCGTCCAGGCCGGCGTCGTCGGGCAGCTCGACGTCCGGGACGATCCCGTCCAGGCCACCGAGCAGCGTCAGCAGGCGGTCGATCTCGCCGGGCAGGCCCGCGCCGGGCAGGCCCACCGAGACCCGGCCTGCGAGCTGGGTACCGGCCGCGTCCGCCGCGCCCACGACCCCGGTCAGGTCCGGCGGCGCCGCCTGCGCCACCAGGGTGAGGACGGCGCCGGCGTCGAACCGGACGTCGCCGAGGTCGACGTCGACCATCGCCCGCCCCAGGGCGGAGAAGACGTCGCCCAGGTCGAGGTCGACGGCGACCGTGATGTCCGCGCTCAGCATCTGTCGTCCCCGCCCCGCTACTGCTGGACCTGCAGGGCCAGGCGCATGAGGCCGCCCGGCAGCGCGGGCACGTCGGCCCCGACGACCAGCGCCAGGGAGGCCGAGACCGGGAGCCCGTTGCGGTCCAGCAGGACGTCGCACACCAGGTCGATCAGGATGCTGCCGCCCACCTCGCGCAGCGTGCCCATGGCCTCCTGCTCCAGCGTGACGGAGATGACGAGCTGGTTGGCGTCGAGGTCGAGCTTGTGGCCCAGGGCCAGCACGGGCATGGCCATGTTCCCCGGGGCCAGCCAGACGGCCACGGCCGCGCTGCCGAAGCGGCGCAGCGCGCGGGCGTCGAGCTCGGCCGTGAAGTCGAGGGTGAGGCGGCTGGCGACGTCCTCGAGCTCGCCGATCGGCACCGGCCCCCAGGGCTCCCACGACAGGCCCTTGAGGCGGGTGACGTCGATGTCGATGCCGCGCCCGGGGACTCCCTGCGGGCCCTGCTCACCCTGCGGCCCCTGCGGTCCGGGCGGTCCGGGCGGTCCGGGCGGTCCGTCCGCGCCTGCGGGTCCGGGGTCACCTGCGGGTCCGGGGTCGCCTGCGGGTCCAGGTGGTCCGTCGGCGCCTGCGGGTCCGGGGTCGCCTGCGGGTCCAGGTGGTCCGTCGGCGCCTGCGGGTCCGGGGTCGCCTGCGGGTCCGGGCGGTCCGTCCGCGCCTGCCGGTCCGGGGTCGCCTGCCGGTCCGTCTGCACCCGCCGGTCCGGGGTCGCCCGCGGGTCCGGGGTCGCCTGCCGGGCCGGGCTCGCCGGGGATCGCCGAGACGTCGACCGCCGCGCCGTCGAAGCGCCAGAAGCCGTCGGCGCCCTCGAGCCACGTACCGCCGTGGCGGTGCTCGTGGGCGGGCACGAAGCGCGTGGGGTCCTGCTCGACGGTGGCGCCGCCGTCCCGCCGCACGGTGCCGACGACGAGCGTGTCGGCGTCGGCGGCGTCGGCCGGGGCCACCACCTCGGTGAGCAGCTCGACGATGGTCGCCTGCCCGGCCACCCGCGTGGCGTCGTCCTCCCGCGCCACGGCCCGCAGCCCCACGGTGACCGGGTCGGTCCCCGCCGGCAGCGCGAGGACCACGCGTTCCTCCCGCCGCACCGGCAGCCCGCTGGGCGTGAGGCCCAGACCGGGTGAGAGCACGACGTCCGCGCCCTCGACCAGGAGCCGGAACCCGAGCGCCACGCGGTCGTGCCCGACCACGCGCCGCAGGTCCTCGACCGCGGCGTCGGCCACCTCCTGCAGGTGGTTGAGGTGCTTGGGGGTCACGCGCAGCCCGTCGACGAAGCGCGTGCCCGGGGTCGTCGTCATGACGGCGGCGTCGCAGGTCGGTACGTCACCCGGACCTCCTCGAGGGTCAGCGAACCAGGGGCGGCGCAGGTGACGGCCAGCGTCACCGGTGCGACGGCGGCCACCGGCGTCTGCAGCGTCAGCACGACACCCACGCCGTCGGCGGTGGGCGTGACCCCGAGGGACTCCGGGCTGCCCTGCACCTGCATCGTCACCGCGGGCAGCGGGGCGTCCCGGTCGGGCAGGCCCACGAGCCGGACGGCGGCGTACAGGGTCCCGATGGCGGGGACGGTCGTGGGCGCGGTGGTCGCCCCGCCGGCGAGCCGACGACGCAGGGGTGCGCCGGGGGCGGCGACGTCGGTGACCGGGGTCGTCGTCAGCAGGCACTCGACCTCGCCGTACGAGGGCTGCAGCTCCAGCCACAGTCCGACGCCGTCGTCCGGCGGGGCGGCGGACCCGGGCGGCGGAGGCTCGGCGGCGACGAGGGCCGGCGCCGGGACCGGTACGGACTCGGCGAGCGGGAGCGTGTACCAGGCGGGCGCGGTCGCGGTGACGGCGAGAGGGGTTAGCTCGGCGCCCGCGACGGCTTCCCCCGGGCGTCCCGGGGCCGCCCCCGCCAGCAGCCGTCCGGTCAGCTGGCCGCCGCTTCCCCCCTCGGGCACCTGCAGCCGCAGCCGCACGCCGGACAGGGTGGAGAACCGGGTGAGGAGCGTGCGGGGCAGGCCGATCAGCACGCTGCGACCCCCGGCGAGCACCAGTCGTGCGGCGGCGGTGAGGTCCGGCCCGACGGCGGGGGAGACCCGCTCGGGGCCGAAGCGCCCGCGGGTGGTCACCGCCACCTCGTGCACGGCAGCCGCCCCGGGGACGGAGACGTCGACCGCGACCAGGCCCTCCTCGGCGAGGTCCAGGCTGCGCGAGGGCCCCTCGGGCACGAAGGCCACGGTGTGCACGCGCAGGGCGTCCACCCGGGGCGTGAGGACGAGGGCACCCGGTGTGCTCGTGCGTAGCGTCACCGGCACCACCACCTCGGTGGCGTCCGGGGGTGCGGCCGCGACGGCGCGGGCGAAGGCCTCGCGGAGGGCGTCGGTGCGCTCCACGACGTAGCTGACACCTGCGCCCGCGGCCTGCGGGGTGGTCGGACCGGCCGCGGGCACGACGCTGCTGCCCTGGCGCTCGAACCACACGCTGCGCCCGTCGACCATGAGCTCCAGCCCGGTGGGGACGACCGGCAGCCGTACCTTCGCGGCCCTCCGGAGGGCGTCGGCCAGGGCCTCGGACGTCCGCCCCGCGGTGCTGGACTGCACCAGGAGGCGCTGGGTCGTGGTGTCGGGGAAGGACGGTCCGGAGGAGAGGAGCTGCCAGCCCGTCCCGCTCCAACGCCGCACGTCGACGATGCCGAGGGAGGCGCTCAGGACTCCCGAGGTGAGGATGCCGCCCACCGTCACCATCGCGCCGAGGTCGATGCTCGCCGCGGAGATGAACGCGGTGCTGGTCGGGGTGGTGGCCGCCACCACCGCCACGGACGACAGCGCGGCGTCGGCCACGGCGTCTGCGCTCACCTCGAAGACCGCGCTCTCGATCCGCGCGTCGCGTGGCAGGGAGATCGAGACCTGCGCGGTCGTCCCGGCCTTGGTGCTGGTGGCCGGCACCGACCACGGCACGTAGTCCAGGACGTAGCCCGTGCCCACGACGAGGATGCCCGCACCCTGGCCCCAGACGAGACCCGCCTCCCCGGCGGTGGTGCGCGGCAGCAGCGACTCCTGGACCATCAGGCGCCACCGAAGGTGGTGAGCATCCGCAGCGTCTCCAGGGCGGCGCCGACGTCCTTGCCCGGCTCGTCGGTGACCGGGGCCACGTTGGCGAACACGTCCTTGATGGTCTGCTCGTCGGCCGCGCTGAGGGCCCCCTCGGCGGCCCGGGCGACGATCCGGCGGGTGGCCGGCGTCACCAGCGGGGTGAAGACGTCCTCGACGTTGCTCCGCACCAGGTCCAGGTGCACGCCCGAGATGACGCCGACGGGCAGCCGACCGGGCCGCGCCATGGTGACCTCGATCGTCGTGCCCTCCGGCACGGGCGTCCCGGCGGGGACCGACTGGCTGATGATCCGGAAGGCGACGACCGGGCGGTCGATGATGATGTCCTTCAGGACGTCCTGGTTGACCGTGTGCACCCCGATCGGCACCCCGTCGCGCACGACCTTGGACTCGATCTTGCGGGCGCCGACGTCGATGAACACGACGTCCTGGGTGGATCGCACCGCGGACGCCTTGGCCAACGCGCCGGAGGTGGTCAGGTTGGAGAGGTCGAAGCTGCGTTCGCTCACCGGGGGGCTCCTCAGGTCGGCGGGACGGTCAGATGTCGCGGATGGAGCTCGTGCCCAGGTGCAGACCCACGCGTTCGAGGACCTCCTGCGCCTCGCCGAGGGTCAGGCCGATGATGCTCGGCATGGTCACCACCGGGTCGCGGCGCAGCGCGGAGGCCACCACCAGGCGGACCCGTCCCGTGCCGGTGGCCACGACGGCGCCGGTGGCGGGCAGCTGCAGCAGGACCGGGGTGTCGCGGTACTCCGGTGGCACGGCCGTGCGGGACACCTCGCGCCCGGTGGTGTCGAGAACCATGTCGGCGTCGATGCCGAGCGCGCGGACCTGGTCGAGGGCGGCCTGCAGGCTGACCCCGAACAGGTCGGGGACGACGACGCCCGCCGGCGTGAGGGCGAAGGCGACGGGGTCGGTCGCCGGCAGCGTGACGTCCCTGGTCGACACGGCGAACCCGTCGGCCTGCACGTGCAGGCGCCACGGGCCGTCGGTCAGCCCGACGAGCAGGTGGGAGGTGCGCGGGCCGAACGGCGGCAGGGCCCGCAGCGGTCGTCCCTCGCCGAGCGGCTCGGCGACGACCAGGGCCTCGGGCAGCGGCGCCGGTGCGGCCCCCGCCGTGGTCACGGTGACGTCCAGCGAGCCGCCGCCCAGGGCGATGACGGCCTCGTAGAGGGCGGTCAGGCCGGTGACGATCCCGTTCCAGCCCTGGGCGGTGACGGGCTCGCCGGCCGTGACGGTGGCCAGCGCCGGTGTCGTGAGCGGCATCGTGTCTCCTCGTCGTCCCTGTGGCTGTGCCGGTGGCTGTGCCGGTGGCTGTGTCGGCGGGCTGTGCCGGTGTCCGGGTCGTGCGGCTGGGTATTGACCGGTTCGCGGTGCCTGCGGTCAGGGGTCGTCCGGGGGGTCGTCGGGCCACAACCGGGTGCCCGCGAGGACCACCCCGAGGGCGTCGTCCTCCTCGGCGCGGACCACGCCCTCACCCAGGCGCCACCGCGGGTCGGCGTACTCCACGCGCAGGCTCACGCCGGCCGCGCGGTGGCGGTCGAGCAGGCGACGCAACGGCTCGCGCAGCAGGGAGCCCGACTCGTCGTCCACCGCCGACAGGCGCTGCGGCAGCAGCACCCGCACGGCGAAGGGCTCCCGCTCCTCCCAGGCGAACCCGAGCTGCAGCGACGGCTCGAGGGTCTCGCCCACGTCGGCGGCGAAGACCGCCTCGTCGAAGCGCCCGGCGAACGGGCGCGGGGCGGGCGGCCCGGTGACGCCGCCGGTGCGGGCCTGGCGCGTCAGCACGGTCCAGCGGCTCTCGCCGCGCGGCAGCACCAGCGGCCCCACGGCGGCCGCCCCGTGGGGCAGGCCGGAGGGCAGGTCGAACGCCGAGGCCACCGGGGCGGTGACGGCGAAGCGGCCCGCCTGGCCGCCGACGGGCTCCCCGCCGGGCACCGGAAGGCCGCCGTCCGGCTCGGTGAACGAGAAGTCGTCCGAGGCCAGCGCCTGATCGGCGTCGGCGAACACCGCACCGTGGAAGCTCCAGGCCGAGCCGGTGACGTCGCTGCCGCCCAGGCTCACGCGCCCGCTGGCGCCGAACGACAGCTCGGCGCCGTCCGGCACGTCGCCCTCGAAGGCGACGCCGGTGCCCGTGCCGAGGTGGACCACCATGGGCCGGACCGTGCGGTCCCCGGTCCCCAGGACGCGCACGCTCACGCTCACGTCGTCCAGCCCGCCGCGCAGCACCCGGGTGCGCTGGCCGTGCCGCTTGGGGGAGGGCTCGATGTCGGCGTGGCGGAACGGGTTCTCCTCCAGCGCGAGGACGTCGGGGTGGGGCGAGAGGTCCGGCGGCGGTGGGGACGGGGTGCCGTCCGGGGCCGGCGGTCCGGGGGGCACCGTGACGGTGTGGCTCTCCGTGCACGTCGCCAGGTGCCACCAGTCGTCGGCCACGTGCCGGACCGCGCCCACGCGCAGGCCCACGTACGCGGCCGCCGCGGTGAGCAGCCCCGAGGGGGTGCCGTTGCCCCTGGTGTGGGCGATCAGGACGCCCCGCACGACCTCGCGCCGCCGGGCCATGAGGCCGCGGTGGTGCAGCGCGCGCGCCAGGGCGGCCGCGACGGCTTCGGGCTCCGCCGTGACCGCGGCGTCCAGCGCCGCCACCGGGACCGCGAGGTGCGCGGCCAGCGCGGCGGTGTCCAGCGGCTCGGTGCCCACGAGGTCACCCAGGGCGCCGGTACGCAGGTCCAGCAGGGCCAGGCGGGCGTCGGTCAGGCCGTGCAGCGAGGCCAGGGCGAGCAGGTCCTGGGTGGTGGGTGCCTCGCTGACGCGGTGGGCGGTGCGGACGTCCTGGACCTGGCGGGTCAGCACGTCGACCCCGGTGGCCAGGGCCGTGACGACGGCGCCGAGCCGCTTGCCGGGGTCGTCGGCCTCCAGGTAGCGCGGGAAGCGCGCGAGGATGCCGGCGGCCCGCCGGCCCTCGACGGGGACGCCGACCCGTTCGGGCGCGGCTCCCGTGGTGTCGGTCGTGACGGTCATGACACCGTCTCCTCGGTCACGACGACGCTGCGGATCCAGATCTGCTGCGCGGGGCCCACGGGCACCGTGACGTCGGTGGCGCTGACCCGCACGCCCTCGTCGAGCAGCTCCACGCGGTAGGAGATGCTCTCGACCGCGTAGTCGTCGGTGGGGTCGAGCAGCCCGGTCAGCACCGACGTGCTCACCTCCGGCGGCGTGACCTGCAGGGCCTCGACGAGGCGCCGCTCGATGTCCGCGCGGGCCGCCGCCAGCGCCGTGCCCGCGGGTTCGGAGGCCGCGAGGCCGCGGCGTTCCAGCACGACGGTGAGGTCGAGGACGATGCGCTCGCCGCGCAGGACGACCGTGAGGTCGGCCGCGTCGAGCGTGGGCTTGCAGGCCGCCGGCGGCCGGATGTTGAACCGCCGCAACGGCTCCGCGGCGTCGCGGTCGGCGGCCCCGATCTCGAGCACGGCGTCGAGCACGCCCTCTACGGCCATGACGGTGGCCACCAGGCGGTTGTAGACCACGGGCTCCCCGACGGCGACGGCGCGGACCGCCGCCGTGAGCGCCTCTCCCGTGCGGGCCTCGAGGTCTCGCCGCTGGTCCTCCCGCAGCGCGGTGTCCGCCGGCGTGACCGTGAGCAGGGCCTCGAGGGGCAGCAGGACGCCGTCCAGCCGGACGCCGGCGCCCGGGCCGTCCCCACCGCCGCCGCTGTCCTGGGGCAGCGTGGGGTCCGGTGCGGTGGGGACGACGAGGTTGTGGTCGATCCGCACCCCGGCGGGCCGGGCCTCGCCCAGCGCGGCGTGCGCGAGGGCCGCCGTCGCGGCGTCGATCGGCGCGGCCACGGTGACCCGGACGACGCCGGGGAAGGCCAGGTGGTTCTCCTCCACGTGCACGTCGGCCTCGCCGATGCCCTCCACCGCCGTCAGCGCCCCGACGATCGCACCCACGGTGGAGCGGCCCGCGACGTCGAGCGAGCGCTGGATGCGCGCCCGCAGCGCGACGTCGGTCTCCGCCCCGCCGCGGAACGCCATCGGTTCGGGGTTGATGACGTCGTCGACGCCGAAGATCGGTCGGTGCAGCACGGTGAGGGTCCGGGCCGCGGCGACGCCGGACGGCCCGGCGGTCAGCGCCCGGACCGGCGCCTGCACCGAGACCGTCCCCCGACGCAGCGTCACGGTCTCCGTGGTCTCCACGGTGGCCGCCACCGGTGCCTGCGCGTCGGTCGACACGAGGGTGCCGGCCAGGACGGTGATGTCGGCGGGCGCCGGCGTCGTCCGGCTGACGACCACCTGGCCGGCGGCCTGCGTGGCGCCGCGGCGGTCCACCCCCACCAGCGCCGCGAGGCCGTCGAGGTCGCGGCCGGTGGCGGTGTCGACGAACGCGCCGTCGTAGACGGCGTCCAGCTGCAGGGACAGGACGGCCAGCTCGCGGGCGAAGGACTCCGCGAGCGTGCGGGTCACCGAGCCCGGCGTGCGGTCGGTGAGCACGGGCGGCGGGCCGCCGGGCGCGCGGTCGAAGCCCACCCAGAAGTCGGTGCCCAGGTCGGGGACGGTCGCACCGGCGGCGGCCACCCCGGGCGAGGCCTCGCGCCACACGAGCGTCCCGTCGGGGCCGAGGTCGAGGTCGACGCCCTCGACGAACAGGGTGAACTCGCCCGCGGCGATGCCGTTGACCCGCAACGTGCCGGCCTGGACCCGCTCGTGCTCCCCGAGGCGGTACGGCCGCTCCTCCTCCAGGTAGCGGAAGCGCACGCGGCTGACCCCGCCGGTCAGGTTGGCCAGCAGGTCGGCGGCGAAGAGGCCGAACGGCTCGGCGGCGAAGCTCACACCGCACCCCCGGCCAGCTCCAGGGGCAGGACGACGTCCAGGGGGCGGTCGTCGTCCACCAGCCGCACGGTGAGCTCGATGCGCACGACGCCGGTGCGGCGGTCGGGGCTGGTGACGACGCACCGGTCGACCCGCTGCACCCGCCGCTCCTGGCGCAGGCAGGCCAGGACGTAGAGCTTGACGAGGTTGCGGGTGCGCTCGCTGTTGGGCTCCCCGACGAGCTCGTGGTGGCGGCTGCCGTACTCGGGGTGGCCCAGCGGGGCCAGCTCGCCCTGCCGGGTCATGAGCCGGTTGACCAGCAGCTGGACGGCGGAGTCCACCCTCTCGGTGACCGCGACGTCGGCCAGCGGCAGCCCGGGCCCGGGGCGCGCGGTCGTCAGCAGGTCGCCACCGTCGAACCCGCCCGCGGGGCCGGCCCAGACCAGCGCCAGGTCGCGCCCGAGCCGGGGCCACAGCCGCTCGAGCTCGGTGGCGCTGCGGCGGACGGCGGGCGGGCTCACGGCGCGGTCCCGTCGATCACGTACGGCGCGGCGGGCGGGCCCAGGACGAGCAAGACCCCGGGACCGCTGGGGATCCGGTCGCCCAGGCGCACCAGGGCCTGGCCCGCGACCTGCACGCCGGTCGAGGCCCCCGGTGTGCCGATCGGCAGGGTGTAGGGCACGCCGGTGCCGCTGTTGACCATGGTGCACAGCGAGCCCGCGGTGGCCAATGGCATCCCGCCGGCGGTCGCGACGCTCTGCAGCACGGCGGTGATGACGCCGCTGTCCGGCGGGCCGGCCGCCCCGGGAGACAGCAGGACCGAGCAGCCGATGCTCACGACCGGGCCGGGCACCTCGCTCACCCGGCCGAGAACTGCGTCGTGCCGGCGATGGTCGTGGTCGCGCCCTTGAGCGTGGCGGAGCCGGAGCCCTCCACGGTGACGCTCGCGCCCGTGAGGGTGGCCGACGTCGCCGCCTCCAGGGACAGCGACCCGTTGGCCTTGAGGGTGATGTCGCCGGCGGCCTCGAGGGCGATGGCGCCGTCCTGCTCCACGGTGAGGGTGGTGGAGCCCATCGTGACAGTGAGCGCGGAGTCGGTCAGGGTCAGCGTGCTGCCGTTGGGCAGCTGGACCTCCAGGCGCCGCTCGCCCCCGCTGTCGGGGACGGCGTAGACCACCTCCTCCGGGCCGGCGTCGGGGGACGGCGTCCCCGCGGCGTGCAGCGCGCCCAGCACCACGGCGCCGTTGACGTCGCCGTCCACGAACCCGACGACCACGAGGTCCCCGGGTCGCGGCACGGCGGAGATTCCCGGACGGGCCACCGCCACCGGCACCGACTGCAGGACCAGGCCCGAGCCGTGCAGCCGGACGTCGCACTCCACGTGGTGCTCGCCACCGCCGCCGTCGTTGGTGCGGGCGGCGTCCACCACGCCGAGGCCGATACCGCGCTGGGCCGCCAGCTCGCGCCGGACCACCTGGGTCATCAGGGGGACGAAGGTGCTCACGAGGCCGCCTCCACGTCGAGGTCGCACACGTACCCGGTGCCGGCCCCAAGACCGTGCCGCACGGCCAGCAGGCGGTAGCTCGACCTCGACCCGCCGGCGTCGACGTCCGCGGTGGTGCCGGCCCGCAGACCGGGGCGACCGGTCACACGCAGCCGCCCGGTGCGACCACGACGCGCCGCCGCTCCCGCGGCCGCACCGGTGGCCGCGTCGGCCGCCTCCCGGGTGCGCAGGGCCGGGTCGAGCACGCTGACGGTGCGGCCGTCGTCCGGGGCCGCGTCCAGCAGGTGCCAGGCCCGGGCGCTGGCGGGGGAGACGCGGGGACCGGCCGGGCCGGCCGCGACCCCGGCCAGTCGCGAGCCCCGCGAGGAGCTGACGAGGTCCGCGCCCTCGCGCAGCGCCGTCCCGCCGAGTCCGAGGGCACCGGCCACGGCGCCCAGGGCCGCGCCGGCGAGCCCGCCCGGCCCGCCGCCGGCCGCCGGCGCGGGAGAGAACGTCAGGGCGCCGTCCGCCGTCGTCGTGACCTGGTGCCCGGTCCGCCGGGCGAGGTCGTGCAGGCTCGCCCAGACGCTGCGGCGCGGGTCCACGTGCAGGGCGGGCAGGGTGAGGGACGCGTCGATCGTGCCGGCGTCCACCTCACCCTCACCCAGCAGGTCGCGCACCACCTGGCCGAGCGTCGTGGCCCGCCACGACCGCCCCACGTAGGTGCGGCTCAGGCGGTGGCTGGGGGCCAGGGCCGTCACCAGGGTGCCGCCGGGCCGCAGGTCGACCCCGGTCACCTCGGCGGCCAGCACGGCCTGCGGGTCGCCGTCCCCCGTGCCCAGGGCCACGGTGAGCGGGTCACCGGCGGCCGCCCGGGCCAGCTTCGACCCCGGCCACAGCCACAGCAGGACGGCGTCGTGCGCCTCCGACAGGGACAGGTCCACCTGCAGGCGCGCGACGCCTGCCTCCGCGAGGCTCAGCGCGGTCCCGGACGCCAGGGCCAGCCGCGCGTCGGGGCGGGGCGGCGTCACGGTGCCCCTGCTTCCAGCCCGTACCGGACGGCCTCCCGCCGCAGCAGCTCCGCCAGGGCCGCCTCCAGCCCCTCGGGTGCTGTGCCGAGGTCGTCCTGGCCGATGAGGCCCCCGGCGTCGTGGGAGCCCGCGCCCCCGTCACCGAGCCACCCTGACGGGGCGTCCCGGTCGGGCCCCGCCCACGCCGAGCCCCGACCCTTCGCGTCGGCCGGGGGTACGGGCCAACCGTCCCCGCCCGAGCGGGCGGCCGACGGCGGCCCCGCGGCCGGAACCGGCCCGTCCGCCGCCACCGTCGCGACCTGCTCGTCCGCCGCCCGTGGTGGGTCCTGGGGTGCCCGTGCGGCTCCGGCGTCAGCCGCCGGTCGCAGCGGTGCGGTGCCCGCGCCCGGGGCCCCTCCGGACCGCTCCGGCTCGTCGGCGGGCGACTGAGGGGAGGGGGGCCAGGTGTCGCCCGACGAGCCGGCCCCGGGAGACCCGGTGCCGGGCGGGAGCGGCGGCGGCTCGTGGCGTCGCAGCAGCTCGGCCAGGCCACCACCGGTGCCTGCGGGCGCGGGGGGAGCGGGCCGGGCGGCGGCCGCCACGGCGCCCGGTCGACGGCGACCGTCGGCGCCGGAGCCCGGCGCCGACGGGGCCGGGTGCTCGGCCCGCGGGTGGGGGCCCGGCGACCGTGGCCCTGCCCAGGCCTGCTCGGCGCCGGACCGCTCCGGGACGGTGCGTCCGCCCGTGGCCGGTCGCATCACCTGCAAGACGGAGGTGACGTCGGCGTCCTCGCCGCCGTGCGGGGCGTCCCGGGGTCCGTCGGCCGCGGTGAGGGGTGGCGGCGGGACCACCGGGGGCGCGGGGACGGTCGCCGGACCGGGCCGCGTCCGGCGGTCGCGGCCGCGGGGGGCCACGGCGTCGGGGTCGGGCGTCGCCGCTCGGGCGTCGAGGCCGGCGAGAGCGAGGGTCAGGGCGTGGCCGGCGGCGGCGGAGGTGCCCGTGACGCGCTCGGTCCACCGGGCCAGCGGCCGCGTCAGGGACCGGTGCTCGACGAGGGGGTCGCAGAGCCCGGCCGTCGTGCGCCGCAGGGCGCCGGTCGCCTCGAGGCGCGACAGCCCGGCCGCCACGGCGCCGCCCCCGGCGAGCGAGCGGGCGGCCCGCCGCACGGCGGCGTGACCCGGCAGCCACGGGAGCGCCGTCATGACGCCACCCGCTCCCCGCGGCCGAGCATCTCGAGGTACAGCAGCACCTGGCCGACGGTCAGCTCGGCGCAGTGCTGCGGCGTCCAGCCGAACTCGCGCGCCAGCACGAAGCAGGCCCGGGCCAGCGGTGCGTGGACGGCGTCGGCCAGCTCGTCCGGCGGCGTCGCCAGACCGCTGACCCGGTTGACCTCCCCGAGCAGGAACTCCACGAGCCCGGCGGGCAGCCGGTGGACCTGCTCCACGGTCAGCCGCGGCTCGACGAGGGCCTGGGAGACCATCAGCGCGCCGGTCAGGTCGCCGTCGGCGCCCCCGGCCCGGTTGAGCCGGGTGATGTCGGCCAGCACGAGCGGGCGCAGGACGACCTGCCCGCCGCCGTCGGGCGCGAGGTGCTCCGGCAGCGCCACCCGGTGGGTGAGCGCGGCCCCGGCGAGCAGGTCCTCCACGCTGAGCGTGGCCGGCGCGGGCACCGTCACCCCTCGTCGCCCGCGCTGTCCTCGGCGCCGATCCACAGGGCACGGAACGACACCGACTCCAGCACGAACTCGTCCTCGGGCATGACGAACGACCAGCCGTCGAGCTTGACCCCGTGGACGGTCAGCGTGGAGCGCTGGCCCGGACGGGCGGGGTTCTCCAGCAGCAGGCTGAGGTTGAACGTGGGGCTCACGAACGGCCCGGCCGGGCGGGTGCCGGCGCCGGCGTCGCCGAGCATCAGGCGCAGCAGCGCGCCGTTGATGTGCGCGCGGCCCATGGTGCCGGTCACGTCGAC
The DNA here is from genome assembly GCF_042466345.1 of Jannaschia sp. R86511. Lineage (NCBI taxonomy): Bacteria > Pseudomonadati > Pseudomonadota > Alphaproteobacteria > Rhodobacterales > Roseobacteraceae > Jannaschia > Jannaschia sp. R86511. The sequence goes on along the minus strand of NZ_JAXHCD010000001.1, from coordinate 3,241,389 downwards.
GTTGCCCGCGCGCAGCTCGGTGGCGTAGCGCTGGCCCACCTCGTGGAAGGGGCGCATGGCCGACGTGACCTTGACGGTGACGTCGGTCGCGCGTCCGATCGGAGCGAGCGAGAACGCCTCGGCCACGGTGGAGGCGGCCAGTCCCTCGGGGCTGGCGGCGTCGTCGACGGCGATGGTGATGGCGCCGTCCATGCCGGTGTAGACGTTGGTGTTGGGCACGGCGGGTCCCTCTCACTCCAGGTTCATGGTGACGCGGATGTAGTCGATGGAGAACGTGGGTCGCAGGGTCATGACGACCGAGCAGATCCCGGCGCGTTCCTGCGGCCGGGAGGCGGACACGTCGAGGGAGTAGTCGACGAGCATCTCGTCGAGCACCATCTGCGACAGGAAGCCGTCGAGCGTCGCCTTGAGCGCGGCCCGCACCCGGGCGTTGTTGAGCTTGCCGATGTAGGGGTCGGACCCCTGGCGCACCCCGGCCTTGGCGTAGTCGACGGTGCGCCGGATGCTGATCTGCCGGAACGCCCCGCCGTCGGTGGTGATGCCCCGGACCACCTGGGTGCCGAACTTCTGCCGCACGAGCAGGACCCGCTGCTGCAGCAGGCTGGTGAGCAGGGGCGTGGCGTACCGGACGTCCGGGACGACGGGCAGCACCTTGTTGGTCAGGCTCACGTGCGGGGCCAGCTGGGAGAGCTTGCCCGCGACGACGGCGGCCGTGTACGCGGGGGGCAGGTTCACGCCGCTGCCGCTGGCCGCGTCGGTGGTCGCGACGCCGGGGGCCACGAGCACGATGCGGTCGTCGGACGTCGCGGCCGCGTCGCTCTCCACGCCCGGCGCCGACGTCGCGGTGCCCGACGCGCGGGCCCCGAGGACGGCGATGCGCTCGCGGCCCTCGGACTCGGTCCGGTCCAGGTGCGCCAGCACGATCGACCCGACGACGTCGGCCCCCAGCCCGGCCACGAGGAGCAGGTTGACCGGCTGGGTCTCCAGCGCGGCCAGCCCCGCCGCGACGTCGACCGGGCTGACGTCGGCGCCGTCGGTGCCGCCGGCCAGCGGGGCGCTGATCGGGTCGAAGGCCTGACCGGCGTTCGACACCGCCCCGACCGTGACCAGTGCCGACGCCGCCAGCTGGGCGTGCACCTGCCCGACGTCGGCGCCCTCGTAGACCTCCCGCCGCGCGCCCTGGGTGAGCGTGAGGCGCCAGCGGACGACGCCGGAGGAGCTGTCGGCGACGACGTCGACGGTGGTGTCCCGGCCCCAGGTGCCGGAGCTGTCGGGGATCTCGTCGCCCTCGCCGTCGGTGTGGCCCCTGGCCGTGAGCGTGAAGCCGTCGGTGTCCCCGGCGGCCCGCACCGCGAGCGTGGCCGGGGTGGGCGTGCCGTTGACCACCCGCACGGCGAAGACGTTGCGCGCGCCGCCGTTGAACGCCTGCTCCAGCGCCCTGACCAGCGTCAGGGGCCGGTCGGTGGTCCGCGGTGCGGCGAAGGCGTCGGGGCCGCCGAACGCCTCGACCGCCTGGGCGTAGGACCCGACCGGGACGGCGGCGCCGACGGGCCCGCGACCGGCGGTGCCCACGATGCCGACGTTGCCGGTCGAGATGCCGCCCACGGCGATGAGGCCCTCGGCTCGTACCTCGATGTAGGTGCCGGGGACCACCATCTCGGCGATGGACTCGCTCATGTCGGGACTCCTCGGGTGACGTCGAAGGGTTCGAAGGGCTCCGGCGCCTGGCCGGACCGGGTGGGTGTGAACGCCCCCGTGACGGCCACCCGGGTGATGACGCCCCCGCCGGTGGTCAGGACGGGGTCCTCGACCTCGGCGTCGAGGTCGAACAGCAGGCGCTGGCTGCGCACGGTGGTGTCGTCGTCGAGCCGGCCGGGGGTCACGGCGCCCCAGGCCAGGGGCGACAGCCGCAGCGAGACCCCGCCGTGGGACGGGCCGACGGCCAGCGCCTCCGCCAGGGCCCGGCTGGTGCCGCGGACCGCGGCCACCTCGACGGCGGTGACGTCCAGGGCCAGCGCTCCCTGGGCCCGGGAGGTCACCACGTCCCACCGCCCCACGTGGTAGGTGACCGTCAGGGTGCGGTCGGCGGCCAGCGCCGACCCGAAGCGCAGCGTGCCCTCGGCGGCGTCGGCCCGGACACCGCGCCCCGTCGGGCTGCTCGTGACCACGGTGAAGGGGGTGCCGTCGTCGGCCGACAGGTCGTCGGGGCCGATCGGACCGCCCTCGGTCCCGTCGGCGCCCACCAGGGGCCCGTTCGGCAGCGTGACGGTCAGGCGGTCGGCCGACAGCAGCGTGAGCTGCTCGCCGTCGCCGAGGTCCAGCACGGGGTTCGCGAGGTCGATGACGGCCGTCAGCTGCAGCGCGCCGGTCCGGGTCCCGCGCGGTACCCGCCCCACGCCCACGAGCGTGGTCCGGACGGTGTCGAGACTGAGGACGACGCACGGCAGGTCCGCCGGCCCGACGGGCGCGACGTCGTCGACGCGCGTGCCCGGGCCCATGGCGGCCGCGAGGCGGTCGGCGAGCAGGTCGACGACCCGGTCCAGGCTCACGGGCCCGCCACCCCCAGCGCCTCGCGCAGCCCGTCGAGCAGCGCGGGCACGGCGGCGGTGGCCGAGCGGACGCCGTCCAGGGCCGGCTCCAGCGGGGCGCTGGGGTCCGCCAGGGCCGGGATCCCGCCGAGCAGGCCGGCGAGGTCGAGGCCGTCGAGCAGGCCCCCCGCCAGGTCCATCAGGTCGTCCAGCAGGTCCAGGCCCAGGTCGCCGAAGGGGCTCGGCGGCTCAGGGGGTTCGACGTACTGGTGCAGCACCACGCGGTACCGGACGGCGTCGGTCCACTCGGCGGTCTCGGTGACCTCGAACTGGGTGATGACGACGTTCTCGAGCTCGCTGGACTCCACGATGTCGGCGACGAAGGGCAGCGGCTCACCGGCCCGGAAGGCCGCCTGGAGCTCGGTGAGGAGGCCGGTGCGCGCCTCGGCGCCCGACAGGCTGCCGGTGATCGCCACCGTGAGGCTCTGCCGGCCCAGGTCCTGGTGCAGGTCGCCGTCCAGGCCCGGCACCCCCAGGCGGGCCAGGCGGCGGGACTCCAGCAGCTCCACCTGCTCGATGCAGGGGAGCTCCCACTCGCCGATCATCGGCCGCACGATCACAGGCAGCACTGCAGCAGGTGCGGGGTCGCGGGGGCGTCGTCCCGGCGTCCCCGGCGCATCCCCACCGCGTCACCGCTGCGTCGCGGTCCCGTCACCGAGCCGTCACCACCGGGGGGAGGCACCACGGGCGGTGCCGGCCGGGGGCTGCCGGGGCTGGTGACGGCGCCGTGACGCCGCCGTGCTGCTCTGGTGGGCATGTCCCCGCGGTGGGCCGTCGCTGTGGTCCGCATCGAGCGCCTCGAGGACGGCGCCGACGCCGCGCCGCCGCGGCTGCTCGTGCGGGTCCTCGTCGGCCTGGACGACGGGGCCCCGCAGGTCGTGTCGCTGCGGGTCGCGGACGCCGAGGAGGCCCGCGAGCTCGTCGGGACCGCCGTCGACGGTATCTACGCGGTGCTGACGGCCTCCTCCTCCGCGGCAGGGCCGCGACCGACGCAGGGTCACGGGCCGCTCGAACCCGACCAGTGACGCCGGCGACGATCGGTGCCACAGTTGGGCCACCGTTCTGGGAGAGGTCGCGAGATGGGTCCACCGGCGACGACGGCACGACCGCGGACGACGGCCCGCCGGAGCACGGTGAGGTTGCTCGGCCAGTTCGGGGTGGAGCGCGCGGGGGAGCCGGTCGACGTCCCGGCCAGCACCCACCGCCTGGTCGCGTTCCTGGCCCTGCAGGGGCGTGAGGTCGAGCGCGGCTACGCCTCGGCCAGCCTGTGGCTGGACAAGTCCGAGCAGCGGGCCGGGGCCAACCTGCGCTCCGCGCTCTGGCGGCTGCGTCAGTGCCCGGTCGAGCTCGTCACCGTGACCGCCACCCACGTCGGGCTCGCGGCCGAGGTCGACGTGGACGCCGCCGACCTGCTGGTCCGCGCCCGGACCCTGATCGACGAGCGGGCGGGGGTCGACGTCGACGGCATGGAGGTGGGCGACCTCGCGCGGGACCTGCTGCCGGCCTGGTACGACGACTTCGTCGAGCTCGAGCGGGAGCGGTTCCGGCAGCTGCGCCTGCACGCGCTGGAGGCCCTCGCCCGCCGGCTGCTGCTGGCCGGTCGCCCCGCGCGCGCCCTCGACGCCGCCCTCACCGCGCTGGCCGCCGACCCGCTGCGGGAGAGCGCCCACCGGGCCGTGATCGAGGTGCACCTCGCCGAGGGCAACGTGGCCGAGGCGGTGCGCCAGTTCACGACGCTCGGCGCGGTCCTGGGCGCGCAGCTCGGCATCGCCCCGTCGTCCCGCACCCGCGCGCTCGTCGCCGCGCACCTGGCCGGCGACCGGGACCCGTCCGCTCCCGGGGCGGGGCCCGCCCGCCCGGGCGACGCCTCAGGCCCGGGGTCGGACCAGCTCGCCACGGGGCCTGCCCGGCCCGTGGTCCAGGCGCAGGCACGTCGACGGTCCGCGGCGGTGCTCGCCTGAGGCCGTGGTGCGCGGCCGCGAGCAGGCCGGGCTAGTCGTCGATCCCGCAGTCGTTGGGACCGGGGATCTCCAGGCAGGTCAGGCGTGCGTCGACCTCGCGCTCCCGCTCGGAGTCGTCGAGGGACAGGACGAAGGTCACCCCCGAGAGGACCAGCGCGGCGGCGCTCATCACGACCGCTGCCTTGACCGCGGTGTCCGTGCTCTGCTGGACGGCTTCGGACATGCGTCCTCCTCGGTGGCGCACGGACCGCCCGTGCGGGTCGGCGACGTGGCTGCGCGCCGGTGCGGCAACGATCCTCCTCGACCCGGGCGCTGGCAAGGACGCCTCCGGCCGCCGAACGGCCCGTCGGCCCCCGGCACCTCGGGAGGGTCCCGCCTCCGCCAGAGGTCGTAGACGCAGTGCCTGCTCGCGGGCGATGTGGCGCCGCAGTCATCTCGACAGGCTCGAGGTCCTCCGGACGAAGGCCCCGGACCAGACCGAGCACCTGCCGAGCACGAGGAGCGCGACCATGTCCCCGACCTACCACCAGACCCCCAGCCGGCGGCCGTCCCGCGGCCGCCCCGACCGCCCGGGGCCCCGCCTCCGACGTGGCCTCAGGTCCCTCGCGGCGCTCGCCCTGCTGGCCGTGACCGTCGCGGGGCTCGCCCCCGGCGCCGCGGCCGGGTCGAGCGTCGCTGACCCGACGCCGCCCCCTCCGGTCCCGGCCCCGGCCGGGCAGCACACGCTCGAGCCGTCCGACGTCGACGCCTGGCTCGACGGCATGCTGCCCGCCGCCCTGGAGCGCGAGGGCCACGCCGGTGCCGTGGTGGCCGTCGTGGCCGACGGCGAGGTCGTCACCACCCGCGGCTACGGCCACGCCGACACGGGCACGACGGGCGGGGAGGCCGTCCCGGTCGACGCCGAGCGCACGCTGTTCCGGGTCGGCTCCATCTCCAAGCTGTTCACGGCCACCGCGGTGATGCAGCTCGTCGAGCGCGGCGAGGTGGACCTGGACACCGACGTCGCCGAGTACCTGGACTTCGAGGTCCCGCGTGCCTTCGACGAGCCGGTCACGCTGCGGCACCTGCTCACCCACACCGCCGGGTTCGAGGAGCGCATCCGGGGCCTGATCGGGTCGGGCGACGTCGAGGTGGTCCTGCGCGACAGCCTGGCCGAGGACCCGCCGGAGCAGATCTACGCACCGGGCACCGTCCCGGCCTACTCCAACTACGGCAACGCCCTCGCCGGGTACGTCGTGGAGCGCGTCAGCGGGGTGCCGTTCGAGGAGTACGTCCGGCGCGAGGTCCTCGAGCCCGCCGGCATGACGTCGTCCACCTTCGCCCAGCCGCTGCCGGCGGGGCTGCGCGACCGGATGTCGCAGGGGTACCCCACCTCCGCCGACGAGCCCGGACCGTTCGAGATCGTCGGCGCACCGCCCGCCGGGGCGCTCACCGCGTCGGCACCGGACATGGCGCGCTTCATGCTGGCCCAGCTGGGCGAGCCCGGGACCCGGCCGCTGCTGCGGCCCGAGACCCTCGAGCTGATGCACGCGCCCGCGCTGGACGAGAGCACCCTCGGCACCCTCGCCGCCGGCCCGCGGATGACGCTCGGGTTCTTCGAGGAGAGCCGCAACGGCCACCGGATGCTCGGGCACGGGGGAGACACCCAGTACTTCCACTCCGACCTGCTGCTCCACCCGGAGGAGGGGGCCGGCATCTACGTCTCGGTCAACTCCTCCGGCGAGGACGGCTACTCCACGCTCGCGCTGCGCGCGGCCCTGCTCGAGGGCTTCACGGACCGGTACTTCCCGGCCGGGGCAGGGGAGACCAAGGCTCCCGACCCCACGCGCGGCAGCGTGGACGAGACCACCGCGAAGGAGCACGCCGCGGTCGTCGAGGGCAGCTACGTCTCGTCCCGCACCGTCCGGAGCAACTTCCTGGCCGCCCTCGAGGCGTTCGGCACCACCCAGGTCGAGGCCCGACCGGACGGTCGCCTGCTGCTCACGCCCGGCCCGACGTCGGCCGCGCCCGCGCTGTACGAGGAGGTCGAGCCCTTCGTCTGGCGCGAGGTCGACGGCCAGCGCACCATCACTGCGCGGGTGGACGGCGACCGGGTCGAGGCGATCGGCATCAGCCCGGCCTTCGCCCTCCTGCCGGCCCAGCCGGGACGCAGCCAGACCGTGCTGCTGCCGGTCGTCGGAGCATCGGCGCTGGTCCTGCTGGTGGCCGTCCTCGCGTGGCCGGTGGGCGCCGTCCGCCGCCGGGTCCGCGGGCAGACCCTGCCGCGCGGCACCGGTCGGGTGAGCAGGGTCCTGACCATGGTCGCGGCGACCTGCACCCTGCTCGCGCTCGCCGGCTGGGCCGTCACCCTGGTGTCCGTCATGAACCTGCAGGACGTCGCGCCCGCCTCCCTGCGCCAGGTCCAGGTGGTGCAGGTCCTCGGGTTGCTCGGCCTGGTGCCGGCGGTGCTGCAGCTGGTCGGCGCGGTCCGGCACCGGCACGGGTGGCGACGGGTCGCAGGCACCGGGCTGGTGGTGCTCGCCCTCGCCGGGATCGCGTGGTGCGCCGTCAGCCTCGGGCTGCTCGCGCCGTCGGTATCGTACTGAGCGATGCCTCCGACGGACGGCTCCACCGTGCTCGCGGACCTGGCCCTCCCGCCCCGCCGCAGCCGGCTCGACGCGGTGCTCACCCGGGTCGGCCTGACGGGGGTCCTGGCGCGCGACAGCCTGCTGGCGGCCGTGGTCCTGCTCGTGACGGCGCCGGTCGTGGTCCTCGTCACCGCGCACGAGCTCGCGGTGGGCCCGCTACGGGGAACGGTGCTCGTGGTCGCCGCCTGTGCCCAGACCCTGCCGCTGGCCCTGCGCCGGACCCGTCCCGTGCTGGCCCTCGGGCTCGTCGCGGCGTGCCAGGTGGCCATCGTCGCCGTCTCGCCGTCGGACCTGTCCTTCGGCGGCATCCCGCAGGTCGTGGCGGGGTACACGGTCGGGACGATCGTGCCGGCGCGCCGAGCGCTGGCCGTCACCGGCGTGGCCGTGGTCCCGGGGACGCTCGCGGCGGCGGTGGCCGCCGCCGGCGCGGGGGAGGGGCTGTGGCTGCCCGCCACCAACCAGCTCGTCTCGGGACTGCTCACCTACGTCGTCAGCGCGCTGGTCGGCGGCGCGGTGGCCACCCGGCGCGCCTACGTCGACCTGCTCCGCCGGCGGGCGGCCGAGCTGGTGCAGGCGCAGCAGGCGATGACGCGGGCCGCGCTGCTGGCCGAGCGCTCGCGCATGGCGCGCGAGCTGCACGACGTCGCGGCCCACCACCTGTCCGGCCTCGTCGTCCAGGCCGCGATGGTCGAGCGGCAGATCGACAGCGACCCCGAGGCCGCCAGGACCGGCACCGCGTGGATCCGCGCGCAGGGCAAGGAGACGCTCAACAGCCTCCGGTCGGTCGTGGGGGTGCTCCGGGAAGGCCCCGGCGCCGACGGGCCCGCCGACGACCCGCACGACGCGCCCCCGCCGGGCCTCGACGCCCTCGACGGGCTCGTCCGGACGGCGCGCAGCCTCGGCAGCGCGGTGGACCTGGTGCGCGAGGGCAGCCCCAGGCCGCTCGCGCCGCTCGCCGACGCCGCGTTCTACCGGCTGGTGCAGGAGTCCCTGTCCAACGCCCGCCAGCACGCCCCGCAGGCCCGGGTGCGGGTCGGGGTCCGGTTCGGGCGGCGGGACGTCGCGCTCGAGGTGGTCAACGCACCTGCCGGCCACGCGGCCCCGGACCGGACCCGGCGCGCGGACCGGACGGCGGACCGAGCGGACGACCGGCAAGGGCTGGGCCTGCTCGGCATGCGGGAACGGGCCCACCTGGTGGGGGCGACGCTCACCACCGGGCCCACCCCGGACGGCGGCTGGCGGGTCGGGCTCGCTCTGCCGCTGCCCGACGAGCCGGCGCCCGCCCCGCCGTCTGCCCCGCCCGCCGCCCCGCCCCCCGCCTCGGCGCCGAGCACGGAAGGACCACGCGCATGATCAGGGTCATGCTCGTCGACGACCAGGCGGTGATCCGGGCCGGGTTCCGGTTCCTGCTTGAGCAGGCCGACGACAACCAGGTGGTCGCCGAGGCCCCGAACGGCCCGATGGCGGTCGAGCTCGCCCGCCGCCACCGCCCCGACGTCGTCTGCATGGACGTGCGGATGCCGGGCGGCGACGGCCTGGCCGCGACGCGGGAGATCGTCGCCGGCGACGCGCCCGGGGTGTCGGCCGGGGTGTCAGCCGGGCCCGACGGCTCGGGGCCGGTGGTGCTGGTCGTGACCACCTTCGACCTCGACGAGTACGTGTTCGGCGCCCTCGAGGCCGGGGCCGGCGGGTTCATCCTCAAGGACTGCGAGCCGGAGGAGCTGATCGACGCGGTGCGGCGCCTGGCGGCCGGGCACGGCCTAATCGACCAGGCGGTGACCCGCCGGGTGATCACGGAGTTCGCCCGGCGCAAGGCCCCGCCGCAGCCGACCGCGGACCTCGCCGCGCAGCTCACGGCCCGTGAGGCGGAGATCGTGCGGCTGCTCGCCCGGGGGCTGTCGAACGCGGAGATCGCGCAGGAGCTCGTCGTGGAGACGAGCACGGTCAAGTCCCACCTGGGCCGCGCGATGGCCAAGGTGGGGACCCGCGACCGGCTGCAGACCGTGGTCTGGGCCTACCGGAACGGCCTGGCCCGCTGACCTTCGGGCCCACGCGGCTCCGCTGACCGGCTCCGCCCCCGGCGGTCAGTCCTGTCGTCCGGCGCGGACCTGGCACCACAGCAGCGCCACGGTCGCGGTGCTCAGGGCGGCGGTGCGCAGCAGGTTGGCGTCGAGCAGGCTGTCGATCGTCGCCGCCGACTGCCCGATGTCGTCGAGGCGGACGTGCATCGGGATGGCCCACAGCACCGTCGACAGCAGCGCCGTGACACCGGCGACGCCGACCAGGGCCGCGGCCGGTCGCGGAATGTCCGCGGGTCGGGTCCACCAGAACGCCGCGCCGGCCAGGAAGCTGGCGAAGCCGGGCGCGATCACCACGACGGGGATGGCCTCGTTGTACTGCTGGTGGTACGCGGCGAAGCTCGCCGGGTCGACGGCGCGGTAGAGCGGGTACGACACCAGCTGCGCCTGCCAGGCGATGGCGGTCGAGTACGCGGTGAGGGCCGTGAGGCCCAGCAGGTTCCAGCGTCGCCAGCGCGGCGGGCGGGAGACGGGCCGGCGGGCGTCCACCAGGGCGGGTCGAGTCATGATCAGGTCGTCCTCGCAGTCGGGCGCCCGAGGTCACCCTCGGGCGAGGGGATCGTCGCCTTGCGGGGATCCGCCAGAAGGGCCAGGATCGAGGCAACCGATGTAGTGAGACTACAATGACTGTAGTGGGAGTCAAGTGATTTCAGGGGACTCGGACGCAGGCTCCCTGCGGGCCCGCCAGGCGGAGGCGACCCGCCGTCGTGTCGCCGAGGCCGCCGTCGAGCTGTTCCTGCAGGACGGCTACGCGGCGACCACCGTCGCCGGCGTGGCCAGGCACGCGGGGGTGTCCGCGCAGACGGTCTACAACACCTTCACGACCAAGGCGGGGCTGCTCAAGGCGGCCTACGACATCACCCTGGTCGGCGACGCCGAGGCGGTCCCGCTGGCGGAACGCCCCGAGGTACGGGCCCTGTACGAGACCTCGGACGCCTGGCAGCTCCTGCACGGCTACGCCCGGCTGGGCCGCGAGCTCCTCGACCGGGTGGGACCACTCATGCTGCAGGTCGCCGCGGGGGCCGCGGCCGGCGAGGCCGACCTCGTCGCCCACCAGCAGGTCACCGACGGCGAGCGGCTGACGGGCACCACGATGGTGGCCCAGCGCCTCGCCGGCCTGGGTGCCCTGGCCCCCGGCGTCACCGTCGAGCAGGCCCGCGACCGGATCTGGACCCTGAACAGCGTCCAGGTCTGGCACCTGCTCACCGGCACGCGCGGGTGGACCGGTGAGCAGTACCAGGACTGGATCGGGGATGCGATGTGCGCCGCGGCTCTCGGGAGCCCGGCTCGCCCGGCCCCGTGATCGCTGGGACTGCTGCACGAGTAGGTGACAGTCGGTGTCAGGCGGCGAGTGCGACCTGAGGGGCGTTGATGGTCTCGTACTCGACCGGAGTCAGGCGGCCGAGTCGGGCCCGTCGGCGGCGGTGGTAGGTCTGCACGATCCAGGTGGCGATCGCGCTGGGGAGCTCGGCGCGTTCGGTCCAGCAGCGCCGGTCGAGGACGTTCTTCTGCCGCAAGGCGAAGAAAGACTCCATCGCCGCGCTGTCGCCGGCGGCGGCGACCTGCCCGGACCGGATCTCGCGACGTCCGGACCCGTGGTCACTCAAGTAGTCGCACTTCCCCTGCGGGAGGGGGTTCTGTCGGAGGTGATCACGCCTCTGACCTGTGTGGGCGATACTGGGATCGAACCAGTGACCTCTTCCGTGTCAGGGAGATTCTGAGGTCCCAAGCTAGTGGCGGAATGTCGCCTGACCTGCGTGCATAGTCCACGGGCGTCCACCGTCGAACGTCGGAATCCGGCCCTGTAGTCACCCTGTTAGTCACACTGTCGTGGGCCCGAGACTGGCCGCGGTGGAGCCTGGGTTGGTCCCGGGGAGGCCGCGTGTCAACGACAGACCACCGACGGGTCTGCAAGAACCACCTGCCTCGCCCGTTCCAACGACGACTCGAGCCTCGTCTCCGTCGACGTCACACCTCTGAAGGAAGTCCCGCCGGCAGGGACGACATTGACGTTCGTCCAGCCCGGATCCAGCGCAGAAACGGCCAGGCTCGTGGGCGACAGGTCGATCAGTAGGCAGTCATGGGAGCTCTTGGCCGTGTCAGTACTACTCTTTCCCTTCAGCGTCTTCTTGCTCAGCGGTCTAAGACGACGTCATTAGCCAGACGCTGGGTCGGCCCGCTACCACCGCTGCGGCTAGAGCCGTCAGCGTGGGTCCGCACCGGTAACCGATCCCCGGCCGGACAGCGCGTCGAAGCGGCGCCAGCTCCGGATTTCGGGTCGTCGGCCCGCTCTGAGGGCCAGCCGTGTCACTCAGGGGTCGGCAGCTGGGACGTCGCGTACTAGCGTCCCGGCATGAGTAGGACTGACACCGTCCGCCAGCCTGGCTGGCGTCTGGACCAGGTCGCCAGTGCCGGCCGCGAGAACCTCGATGCCCAGCACGTCGCTCGGTATGACGCGATCGAGGACGCCTCCCCGGACCGCGAGGTGGCCCTCCTGCAGCAGTGGGGCATGGCCCGAGAGTCCGTGGTCGTGGAGCTGGGGACGGGTACGGGCCAGTTTGCGGTCGCGGCGGCACGCGTCTGTGACCGGGTCGTCGCCGTCGACGTGTCTCCAGTGATGATCGCCGAGCTTCAGACCAAGCTCGCCCGCGAGCATGTCGACAACGTCGACGTCATGCAGGCCGGCTTTCTGGACTACGAGCACGGAGGCGCACCCGCCGACGTCGTCTACAGCCGGTACGCCCTGCACCACCTGCCCGACTTCTGGAAGGGCGTGGCTCTGGCCCGCATCCACCGGATGCTGCGACCCGGCGGACTCCTGAGGGTCTGGGACGTCGTCTACTCCTTCGAGCCACACGAGGCCGAGGACCGCCTCGAGGCGTGGTGCGCCACGGGCGGCCCCAACGACGGCGACGGGTGGAGCCGCGCGGACTACGAGGAGCACGTCCGAGACGAGCACTCCACGTTCACCTGAGTCTTCGAAGCCCTGGCGCAGCGGGCCGGCTTCCACGTCGAGACCGCCGAGTACAGCCCCGACGGCATCTTCGCGGAGTACCTGTTCCGCAAGCCGTGAGGTCGTCCCGAAACTCGCCGATCCCCTGCGGGACGGGGGGCCGGCCCTAATGACGAGCTCCTGGGTCGCTCCCCGTCGTTGGTAGCCGGTCCCCTGTTGGGGCTGCTGGTGGTCCTGGTACGTCAGGCCTCCTGGGCGTCGTCGTAGGCGCGTCGTGCTGCTTCGATCCGTGGCATCTGCTCGTGCGCCCAGGCCAGGAGCACGTCGATGGGCGCGCGCAGTGTCTTGCCGAGCGGGGTGATGCGGTACTGCACCGCGACGGGGCGGGTGCTGAGCACCTCTCGCTCGACGACGCCGTTGCGTTCGAGTCGCCGCAGGGTCGCTGTCAGCGACTTCTGGGTGACCGTGGGGATGGCGCGACGCAGCTCGTTGAAGCGGCACGGTCGCTCACACAGCTCCGCGAGAACACCGAGGGACCAGGAGTCCAGCACCTGGTCGAGCAGCTCGCGGTGGGGCCGGTCGACGTGCAGCGGGACGGGGTGCGCTGGTGCGGTATCGGTCATGACACCTGGTCTCCTCGAGGTGCTGTGGTCTCGTTGAAGTGGTCTCCCGGTGGTGACTAGGAAGGGTCGCATCCGTTTCGACCCCCGCCAGAGGAGATCGCCGTGGCCGTGCAGCGCCTGAACCCCGAAACCATGATGCAGCCCGTCCCGTACGCCCACGTCGCCGTGGGCTACCGGCACCCGGCAGGTGCACGTCGCCGGGCAGGTGGCACGCACCGCCGACGGGCAGCCCGTCGCCGCGGGCGACCTCACCGGGCAGGTCGCCCACGTGCTGCATGCCACCGCTCGGGGCTTGGCCGCGGGTGGGGCCACGTTCAATGACGTGGTGCGGCTCACGTTCTACGTCGCCGGGTGGCAGCCCGGGCACATGAGCGCGTTCCTGGCCGGCGTCCAAGCCGTGGCCGAAGAGGTGGGTTTGCCGACACCGATGCCGCCCGCGTCCCTGATCGGCGTCTCGATCCTCTTCGACCCCGACGTCCTCGTCGAGCTCGAGGCCACGGCAGTCCTCGACTGACGGTGGAGCAGCCGAACCTGCCCCGACCTCTTCGTCAGCGCGAAGCCCCACCTCGCTGGAGCAGCAGAGGCGATCAGCGGACCGCAGGCGACCGAACGGCCTCCGCACACGATCGGTCAGGTTGGATGTACTAGCGGCTCGAGCTGCCCGGTTGGGTTAGGGACGCGTAGCCGGACTCAGGCAGCTCGGTGACCTCGCCGGCGGTGAGGTTGACGAGCAGGGCCGAGGACGGCGGAGGGTTGGGGCCGTTGGTGCTGGCCCGGTTGACGATGGCGAGGTCGCCGGCCAGTTCGACGGTGGAGGGCAGCACCCCGTCCGGCAGCAGCGCGGCGTCGATCGGCACGACCGTCGTGGGCTCGTCGTCCTCGATGCCTTGGACGATCAGGTCGTAGCGTGTGCCGCCATCGACGGGTTCGGCCTGCAGCCAGGCGAGTCGATCCCCTGCGAGGTCCAGCGTCAGCCCGGTGGGGCAGTCGGGCTCGTCCCCGCACGCGCCGTCAGCCAGGGGGTTCGCTGGGGCCGCGACGTCACGACCGGTCAGGTCGACGAAGCGGAAGTCCGTCACGGCCGTGTCGAAGGTCTGCAACGAGATCGTGCCGGTTGCGGCCAGCGTCGCCCCGGACAGGCCGGACTCGAAGCCGCCGGTGAAGTCGATCCGCTGACGCCCACCCGCGGGCAGGCGCACGCTCTGGATCGACTCCTCGTAGTCGTCCGGCTGCTCACCGACGACGGAGACGCTGAACACGATGGTCGGCTGTCCCTCGACGACGGCCGCACCCTCGAGCGTCACCTGGTCCGCGAACCCCGGCGCCACGACCTCGACCGGCTCGACGTCGACCGACTGCTGCCAGAGGATCCCGCCGGCCCCCTCCAGCATGGCGGACTGGTAGACGAGACCGCCGCGCCCGTCGTCGAAGGCCCGCACGGCGCTGTCCTCGCCCACCACCCCGCCGGTGCCCCGGGTCGCCAGCAGCGTGACCCCGTCCTCGTTGGCCACGAGCACCTGACCCCGCGGCAGCAGCGGGTCTTCGTCAGAAGCGGCCGCGGCGCCCGCAGCGGCGGAGGCCGTGACGGTCCCGCTGCTGGAGGTCGTGGAGGGCTCACCCATCCCGGTGGTCGTCGCCGAGGCCGGGCCCGGGGCCTGCGTCGTCGCAAGGACCGGAGCCCCGCTCCCGCTGGCCGTACCCGCGTCCTGGGCCCCGCTGCAGGCGCTCACGGTGGCGACGGACAACAGGAGGACAGACGCGACCGCGGACCCGCGCCAAGCGCGCCTGAGGGTGTCTCGCTTCACAGGTGTACTGCTCATGGGACTGCTCGTGCTCGACCGGGGTGGCCATGGCCAGGGTCGAGTGCAGGCGGCGGTTGTTGTACCAGTCGACCCAGCCGGCGGTGGCGTACTCGACGTCGGCGAGGCTCTTGTAGGGCCCGTCGTGGAAGACGGTGGTCCGGATGCACTCGGCCTTAAACAGGCCATTGATAGTCTCCATCAGGGCGTTGTCGTAGGCGTCGCCGACGCTGCCGATCGAGGGCCTGATGTCCTCCAGCGCCAGGTGCTCGGTCAGCTTCAGCGACGTGTACTGACCGGGCATCGGAGTGATGGATCAGCTCGCCCGCGACGGTGGGGTGACCGTCTCGGCCCGCTGCCACAACGCCATCCGCAACGGCGTCATCACCAGGTCGGTGGCCTTGGAGGTCGAGGCGTGCCAGGCCACGATCCGTTGGGCGAACACGTCGACGATGAAGGCGACGTATATGAACCCGGCCCACGTCCGGCAGTAGGTGAAGTCGGTGACCCAGACCTGGTTCGGGGCGGTCGCGGTGAACGCCCGGTTGAGCAGGTCACCGGCCCGGATCCCGTCCTTGGCCGGGATCGTGGTCCGGTGGGCCTTGTCGCGGCGGACACCGACCAGGCCCAGGGTCCGCATGGCCCGATCCACCGCCCCGCGGCTCACCTCGTGCCCGCCGCGGCGCAGCAGCGCGGTCATCTTCCGGCGCCCGTAGAGGCCTTCCGGGGTCAGCCGGCGGCGCCCGTCCGGCCCGACGGTCCAGGCCAGGTCACGGACCTGATCGACGACGCGGGCGTCGCTGACCGTCCGCGCAGATGGCTGGCGGGAACGCCAGGCTCGGTAGGTCCGCGCGGCGACCTGACAGCCCTGCTCGCGCAGGACCCGGCAGATCGACTCGACCGCACGGCCTTCGGCCCGGAGGCTGTCGATGAAGCCCATGATCATCGGTGTCGGGGGTCGAGCTCCCCTGGCATTGACGCGAAGAAAGCCGACGCACTTCGCAGGATCGCGTTCGCCCGACGGAGCTCCTTCACCTTACGCTCGAGCTCTGCCAGCCGCTGGGCGTCGGTGGTCGTGGTGCCTGCTCCAGCGCCGTCCTCGATCTCGGCCTGGATGACCCAGCCCCGCAACGTTTCGGCGTTGATGCCCAGCTGCTCACCGATCCGCTTGCACGCCCCGGGCCTGCTCGCCGGGTCCTTCCGCGCATCGACGGTGAGCCTGATGGCCCGCTCCCGCAGCTCGTCCGGGTACTTCCGTGGTGCTGCCATGACTCTCATCCTCCGTGGATTGAGAGCCTCCATCAATCCCGGGGCGAGACACTTTGCTGCCAGGCGGTGTCTAGCCGATGGGCGGTGCTTGGTTCGTTCTTTGCACGCCCTCCAGGTGGATCGATCGGCGCTGTCGGCGACCCCGGCGGCTGGCGCCGACGAACAACGGGTTGGTTCATGGACATGACGGCCCAGGGACCCGTTCGCGTCGGCGCCCAAGCAACGTCGCCTCCGACGTCGCGACGGTTCTTCGGTCGCTGCGTGCGGTGGTTCTCAGTCACGCCTGGTCGGTGGGTCTGAGGAGGATCTCGTTCACCGCGACGTGGTGAGGTGCCGTGATGGCGTACATCACCGCGTCGGCCACGTCCATGGGTTGTAGTTGGCGGTAGGTGGCCACCCGCGCCTCGATCGCTGCCCGGCTCGCCTCATGTGTGATGTGGGTGCGGAGAGACGTCTGAGTACTACCGGGCTCCACGACGACGACGCGGACGCCCGACTCGGTGACCTCCTGACGGATGCCTTCGCTGAAGCCGTTGACCGCGAACTTGCTGGCGTAGTAGGCCGACGCGCCGCGACCCACGGCCCGCGCGGCCATGGACGACATCTGGACCAACGACCCCTTCGACTGCACCAGGTGGGGCAGCGCGGCGTGCGTGACGTACATGAGGCCGAGCACGTTGATCTCGATCGTGGCGGTCCACTCGTCGACATCGGCCTCCAGTGCAGGTGCCAGCGGCATGATGCCGGCGCAGTTCAGCACGAGGTCGAGTTGTCGGTGGTCCGCGACCGTCTTGGCGATGGCTGCTCGAACCGCAGGCTCGTCACGCACGTCGAGCCGAGCGGTGACGACCGTGGTCTCGATCTCGTGCAGCCCGTCGAGCAGGGCCTCCAGCCCGGCGTCGTCGATGTCCGTAGCCACGATCGTTGCTCCGCGCGCTGCCAAGGCGAGCGCGCAGGCGCGGCCGATACCTGACGCAGCACCGGTCACGAAGGCGGTCATCCCGGAGAGCTTCCGGCCCTGCCCAGTCATGTCTGCCTCCCCGACGTGATGGCGGCTGCCGGATGAGCGAGGCCACGTGCCTTCCAGACCACCGGGAGCCCGTGCCCCCCGGCGTGACCGAGGAGCCGCTCATTGTCCCCGGGCCAGGTGCGCAAGCGGATCTCGAACGGACCGCCGGTGACCGACTCGACGGACAGCCGGGCCAGCGGGGAACGCATCGTGGCTCGCCGGCCATGACGCGCGAGCAGCTCGTCCAGCGCGGCGTTGGTCTCGCGGTCGAGGTAGGTGGTGACCACCGAGTGGGTGACCACCGTCGCGGTGCCGGTCGATGGCTCGGCCAGCTGCCGCTCGAGCCATGAGAGCGCATCAGCCCTTTCGACCCGAGGCTGCGAGGGTGAGGCGCGGAAGACCTGGATCGCCGCCTCCAGCCGTCGACGGCGCACCTGCTGGTCGGGCCAGACGAAGGCAAGCAGCGTCAGTCGTCCCTCCTCGGTGGCGACGTCGACAGGCGTGAGGTCGCAGCCGGCACGCTCGTCGACCGTCACGGCTCCGACGGATGGGACCGGCCCGTCGAAGACGTCGTCGAGGACCACGGGGGACAGCGGATCCCCCCACGACCACGAACCCGACCGGTAGCGGTAGGCGTCCCACAGGAGGTTCAGCCCCGCGCTCGAGCCGATCTCGAGGGTTCGAAGGGGCAGGCCGGTCTGCGTCGAGACCGTCGCGAATCCCCCCAGGAGCGCGGCGCTGCGCCCCACCTCGTTGGTCTGCGGCGCCCGGGTGACGAGTCCTCTGAGCGTTTGGCGGTGGTCTTCGAGAACAGCGCGGAACTGGTCCCACAGTCCGTCCTGGGGAGCTCCGCCGACCGACGGGTAGTGCAGCGCGAGCTCCGGTGCGCGCCCCTGAAGCACGAGGCCGTGGACCGAACCGAGCAGACGGAGGGCTGGATAGTCACCCTCGGGGCAGCCCGCCAGCTGCTGCAGGACCTGCCACGCCGGTCCCCCCAGCCGCACGTCGACCGCGACCTCGTCGAGCAACCGCGCGTACATGGTCGATCCGAGCTGGGCGCAGAGCCGAGCCTGGACAAGGCACAGGTCCGCCATCCGCTCACGCACCGGATCTCCCCCTTCTGGCGGTCTCAGCCGCCGGTGCCCTTCCTGAAGACGACGTTCACAGTAGGCACGATGCCGCGACGGGCCAGTCCCCTGCCTCATGCGCGGTCGGGTGCGGTTATGCGCGAGCACTCCACGCGACGACCGGTCCTCGTCGGGCCGACCTAGCGTGGGGGCGACCACCAGAGGAGCCAGTCGTGACCGCTGATTACGAGCCAGGCCGTGGCGGGTCGGCGGCGCAGGCCGTCGACAGCGTGAGCTGGCTCGCCGGTGTGCTGGCGAACGAGACCGCACCGGTCGAGCGCGCCGGCGATCGCTTCGTCGAATCACTCCTGGCCCGGTACGACCACGACCTCGACGGCATGTTCCGGCGCTGGCGAGCGGGCGGTCCTTTCGAGGTCGTCGAGGTCAAGGCCGCGCTTCACAAGGGGTGGGCGACGCTGGCCGCGCCCGGGGGGGAGCGAACCGTCCTCGCCGTCACCGTGGACACCACGGGAAAGATCCGACGCGTCGTCCTGGAGGAGGACTCCCGGGCCGCTTCGGGCCTCGCGTTCGACGATGTTGACAGGGCACTCGGGGCTGTAGATGGTGTCGAGAGCACGGGGTACGTCGGCCGCCGCGGCCCGCAGGGGTGGGTGCCCCTGTGGACCCGCGACGCTCACCGTCAGATGCCCGGCGGATCTGTCTTCAAGGTCTACGTGCTTCTCGCGGCGGTGCATGCCGTCTCGGCGGGGCACGCTCGGTGGAGCGACCTCGTGACGGTGGGACCGACGACACGGAGCCTGCCGACGGGCGAGATGCAGGACCTGCCTGACGGCACCCGCGCCACTCTCGCCCAGGCCGCCTTCAACATGTTCGCTCGCAGCGACAACACCGCGTCCGACATGGTCCTCGAGCACCTCGGCCGCGAGGCGGTGGAAGCTGCCGCAGAACGTTCCAGCCACTCGGCCCCCGACCTGCTTCGGCCGTTTCCCACCACGCGAGAGTTGTTCGACATCGGGTGGGGCCACCCGAACACTCTCGCGGCCTGGGCTCTGACGTCGGCCCGAGGACGCCGAGCCATGCTCGACGAGCACCGGCACCCCCTCCGGATCGGCGTGACCGACCTGACCCACGCTGCCCACCCACTCGGCCTGGACTGGTGGATGTCCTCACAGGACGTCGTCACGGCGATGTCGTCGCTGTGGGAGCTGGCCGCGGCTGCTCCGGACGGCCCGCTGCCCGACATCCTCGCCGCCAACCCGGGGCTGGAGGTCGACCGCGAGCGGTGGCCGCGCTCGACCTTCAAGGGAGGGTCCTCGCCTGGCGCCGTCATGTTCGCCTGGCTGCTGGAGGACCCAGCCGGTATCGAGCACGCGGTCGTGCTGCAGCAGCGATGCCCCGAGGTCGGCGTGCTGCGAGACGGGCTCGCCCTGCGTCGGCTCGGTGACACCATCATCCACAGGCTGCTGGTGTGAGCAGGCGCGACAGCGCGCTCGCGGTGCTCGTGGCGGTGCTGTGGGGGCTGAACTTCGTCGCGGTGGACCTCGCTCTCGAGTCCTTCCCCCCGTTCTGGCTCGCCGCGCTGCGCTACCTCGTCGTCGCCGTACCGGTGCTGCTGCTCGTCCCTCGGCCCGGCGTGCGGTGGCACTGGTTGCTCGGGTACGGATTCGGCTTCGGCGTGGCGCAGTTCGGGCTGCTCTTCCTCGCGATCGACCGTGGGATGCCCGCCGGACTGTCGTCGGTGGTGCTGCAGATGGGCGTGCCCATGGTCATCGCGCTCGGCGCAGTCCTGCTCGGTGAGCAACCGACGGGGCGTGCGGTGGCCGGCGGTGGTCTCGCCGTGGCTGGCCTCGCGATCATCGGGTGGGAACGCCTGGAAGGACCCGGTGCGCTCGTGCCCTTCGGGCTCACGCTGCTGGCTGCGCTCGGCTGGGCCCTGGGGAGTCTGTCGAGCCGGCTGGCGCAGCCGGACAGCCCGCTGCGGTTCGCGTTGTGGATGACCGTGGTCCCGCCGGTTCCGCTGCTGCTGCTGTCGATGGTCATGGAAGGTCCCAGGACCGGGTGGGATGCGACCGTCGCCGCCGTGCGCGGACCGGACGTGGCGCCACTGCTCGCGCTGCTCTACATCGTCCTGCTCGGGACGGTCGTGAGCGCCGCGCTGTGGAGCGCCCTGCTCAAGACGAACCCCGCCGGGACCGTGGCGCCGTTCTCCATGCTGGTCCCGGTGGTCGGGATGTGCGCAGCCTGGATCGCCCTGGGGGAGCGGTCGTCACAGGTCTCCGTGGTCGGGGCCGGCGTGGTCCTCCTCGGCGTCGCGGTCGCCACGGTGGGGCGTGCTGCGGCACCTCGCCCCGGGCTCCGGACCGACGCGAGCGTGCGAGACACCCGCTGAGCAGCGGCGCGTCCGAGGGCTATGTCCTGGCGGCACGGGCTATAGCGGTTCGCGTCGTCACTTCGACCGGTCGACCCGGTCGGGGTGAGGGTGGTGCCTGGCCTCGTCACCGCGACGGACGGCAGCGACGGAGGGGTGACCGTGGTCGACGAGTGGTGCTCATGGCTCAGCAGTGGCTGAACGAGACCTACTCGGATGTGGTCGGCTACAACCTGTGCCCGGAGGACGGGCGGACCGGCTGGGCGACCATGCGCTCGCTCACCCGGGCGTTGCAGCAAGAACTCGGCCTGTCAGCGCTGTCCGACAGCTTCGGCCCTGCCACCATGGCGGCGCTCGACGCCCGCGGCCCCGTCGGGCCGGCGGAGCCGAACGGGGACATCATCAGGATCGTCCAGTCGGCGTGCTACTGCAAGGGCTACAACGCAGGTGGGATCAACGGCTCGTGGGGCAACAGGTTCCTGGGGGTCAGTACCGACTTCGCCGTCAACCGCCTGATGGGGGACCTGGGCCTCGACGACGCGCGTGACGGCACGCTGCCCACCAAGGCCTTCAAGGCTCTGCTGACCATGGACGCCTACGTTCTCGTCGCCGGTGGCGACCCCGAGATCCGCACCATCCAGCAGTGGCTGAACCGGACCTACTGGCAGAAGCGCTTCGCCTTCCTGATCCCCTGCGACGGGCACTACTCCCGGGACGTCCAGAAGTCCTTGATGAAGGCCCTGCAGTCCGCCTTCGGGATCCCGGACGGGCAGGTCACCGGCAACTTCGGCCCCGCGACCCAGCAGGGCCTTCGCGACCATCAGCTCCAGCAGGGTGCGACCGGCAGGTTCGTACGCCTCTTGTCCGCCGCCTGCGTCTTTAACGGCCCGGTCCCGGCGGGCGGCACCATCGCCCGGACGGTGTTCAAGGAGACTTTCGACGGCCGCCTCGGCGAGTACCTGTCGTACTTCCAGCAGTTCAGCCTGCTCGAGGACAACGGGTGGGCCGACTACCCGACGTGGTGCCAGCTCCTCGTCTCGATGGGGGACCCGGACCGGGAGGCCGGCGCATGTGACACGCGCTTCACCATCACGCGGGAGATGGCCGCGTCGCTGCAGGCGGACGACTACCTGGTGGTGGGGCGGTACTTGGACGAGGAGGCCACCAGCACCCTGGACAAGGTGATCAAGCCGGGCGAGCTGGAGGACATCTTCGCGGGGGGCATGAAGGTCTTCCCGATCTGGCAGTACAACGCCCGCCGCCTGGTCGACTTCACCTACACCATGGGCTACGACCACGGGGTGCGGGCTCACGACCGGATGCTCCACTACGGGTTCAACGGGGGTGCCATCGTCTACTTCGCCGTCGACTACGACGCCACCGACCCCGAGATCACGAGCAACATCGTCCCCTATTTCCGTGGGGTCCAGGCGGCGCTGTCCTCGCGGGGCCGCCGCTACCTGGCCGGTGTGTACGGCTCTCGGAACGTGTGTGCCCGGGTGTCCGAGGAGACCCTCGTCGTCAGCTCGTTCGTCTCCGGGATGTCCTGGGGGTTCTCGGGCAACCTCGGGTTCCCGCTGCCCTTCAACTGGGCGTTCAACCAGATCAAGGAGTTCCGCTACACCGGAGGCGGGCAGACGATCGATCTCGACCGCGTCGTGCACCGGGTCGGCATCGACCCGGGGATCGGCTCCGACGGTGTCGGTGGCTCGACGCCTTCCTCCGTCGGCGAGCTGCTCGACTACGTCGACGCCGTCCGGGCCGAGGCCGTTGCCTACGGCGGAGCCGACCCCGAGCTGCGGACGCTGGAGTTCCTTCGTTCACCCCGGTACACGCAGCAGTACAAGGGGTGGGACCTGCTGCTCGGTCCATGGGACCAGGACTGGATCGACCACGCCGCCTGGAGGCTCGGGCGCCGGTTCCCGACGTTCATCGACCCCTCGTACGGGGACACCATCAACGTGGACCACCTGGCGGCTACGGCGAACGCCGGGCTGCTCAAGGGTTCGGGTGAGGGTACGGCGGCAGCCCGTGGGGACTTCGGTGGCTGGGGAGGCGACCTGTCGACGTTCTACGCCGAGTGGCGCAACAACCGGAGGAGCTACGCGTCCGGGTACACGTTCTGCGTGGACCGCCTGGCAAAGCGGGGTGTGGTGTCGTCGTACGGGTTCACCGACATGGTCGAGGACGTGGACGGCTACCTGCTCGGCACCGCGTGCCGTGCTGGGGCGCAGTTCAGCACGGTTCTCCGCGCCCACCTGACGGGCAGCGGCCACACGACCAGGTTCCGCGACTTCTTCGGCTCGCGCTTCGGGTCGTCGCTGACGACCGCGACGGGCGCCGCGCGGACCATGCTCACCGACGTGGGCACCGACGACGGGCTGGACACCCTGCGCGACCTTGCCATCATCGGCACGTCCAGCCCGTTCGTGCTGCTGCCCAAGGACCTGGCTGCCGAGGACCTGGACCCCTTCGTCGAGGGCTTCGCCGAGGCGCTCCACAACCTGGCCGCGATCGGCTGAGAGGTACACCGATGGACGTACGAGACAGGACCCTCTCCAGGCGCGCGCTCCTCGGCGCCGCGGTCGTGGCGGCAGTCGTCGGCGGGGGCACCCGGTCCGCTGCTGCTGCAGGTGGGTCGACGGACACCTGGTCGGGGGCACGGAGCGCGAACGGCTGGCCGGTCCTCAGCACGGGCAGGAGCCACCTGATCGAGGGCACGGGTCTTGCCGTGATGCTGGCGGACGGGCCGGCGGCGACCGTGCTGCTGCACGCCGTTCGTCGGTTCGCCTACGAGGTGGACACCTTGCGGCCCGGGGACGTCGTGAGCCTCACCCCGGACCGGCAGGTGCTGTCACCGGAGCGCTCCAACCTCCTGTCCGGGACCGCGGTCCACATCCGACCCGGGTCGTTCCCCCGGGGGACGGACGGCAACCTCTTCCCCGAGCAGCTCACCGTCCTCGAGGACATCACGGCGGAGGCCGGTGGCGTCCTCGCGTGGGGCGGTCACCTCGACGTGCCGGACCAGGGCCTGCTCTACGTCGACGTTCGGCCTTCGTCTCCCGCTCTCAGCGGGCTCGCAGACCGCTTCGCTCACGTGGACCGGATGGACGTGGCCGGCGGTGCCGGTGACGTCGACGTGTTCGACCCCGACCGACGTCGAGCGGCCACGCGGTTCCGTCTCGGGCGGCGTCGGTGACGCCTTCGCCCTTCTTCGCAGCACTCGGCGGCGCGCTCGCGGCGACGGTCCTCGCGACGGGGGGATGTGGTGCATCGCTGGTCCGGGCCGACGCGGACGAGCAGGCAGCGCTCTTCGCGGACACCGTGCTGCTCGCCAGTCTCCAGGAGGAGGCGGGCTCCGCCTCGCCGAGTACGCGGTTGGCCGAGGTGGTCGCGTGGCTCGAGCAGCCGGACCGGGACTTCCTCGGGTTCAACTCCGACTCCAGCTGGGTGGTCGGCGAGATTGGGGGGGCCAGGGTGGCCCTGACCTCGTACTACCTCTGGGACGACCGGTCGTTCGCCGCGTCTCGGACCTGGGGCCGTGCATGCGTGGAGTACGTGGTGGCCGAGGCGGTCACCGTCGAAGAGGTCGCGTGTCCCGCCGACACCCCGGAGACGCCCGGCCCCGGTGCCGTCGGGTGGGACTTCCGGTAGCAGCAGGGTCGTGGCAGGGCCCCCGATACATACCGAACAGGCGGTACCGTTCGGTGTCATGACGAGCCTTGACAGCACGCGCACTCTGGACCGCTCGCTCGTCCACCGGTGGAGTGTCGCCGAGGTGTTCGTGACCGCGCTCCGCTGCGAGGGACAGGACCGCGTCGAGGCCGTGGCGCAGTGGCCACGCCACCACGCCTACTTCGACACCGGCGACGGGAACTACTGCATCCTGCTCGGCGCCGAGACGTTCCGCCAGACGGCGATCGCTGCGCTGCACACTATGGGTGTGGCCTCAGCCGTAGACCACTTCGTCATGAAGCAGATGCGCGTCCGATGGGTGACGGCGCCGCAACTGGTAGGGGTCAGACCGTTCGACCTGGGGGTCACCCTCTCGCTCACGCCTGCGGTGCGACCCGGACGGTTCGACCTCGAGGTGAGCATGGCTACCGCGGAGGGGACGGTGGTTAGTGGTTCGGGCACTGTGATCGTGCTGCGACCACAGGTGTTCGAAGCCTTGCGCGCTGGCAGGGTCCGGCCCGTCGGACGGATGGACGGGCCGCCCGACATCGACTGCAGGGCCGTGGGGCGCACCCGTGCGCGCGACGTCGTCCTCGTGGCCCAGGGTGAGCACCGCTGGGAACTGCGGGTCGACACGACTCACGCCACCCTGTTCGACCACCCGTCCGACCACTTGCCCGGGATGCTGCTGTTCGAGGCGGCGAGGCAGGCCGCCCTCCTCACGAGCGACGGGCGTCAGGTGGTCTCGATCGGTGCCCACTTCGGGTCCTACCTCGAGGTCGATGAGCCCACGCTGGTCGAGCTGGTGCCCCAGGCTGACCATCTGTCCGTCACCGTTCGTCAGGCTGACCTGGTGGGTGCGACTTTCCAGGTGGTGGTCGGGCCGTGAGCCCGTTGCGCGTCGTCGTCCTCGGTGCCCGGGGGTTCCTCGGTTCCGCAGTCGTACGGGCTGGGCGCAAGAACCCCTATGTCGGAGACGTCCGGGCGGTCTGTCGACCCGGTTCCTCGCCGAACGGCGTCGTCGCCGACGTCCGTGACCCCGAGCAGGTGGCCGCGGTCGTCGCGGGCGCGGACGTGGTGGTCAACGCCGCCCACGTCATCGGTACCGGCGCGGCCACCGAGGTGAACCGGATCGGCCCCGCGGTCGTTGCGCGGGCCGCGGCGATCGCGGGTGCCAAGTGCATCGAGTTGGGGACGGCCGCCGTGTACGGACGGGGGCCCTTGCGCGGGGGCGCCGAGGGTCGGGTGGCTGTGGCCCCGGGGTCGGACCTGAGCGTTAGCCGCGCCGCCGGCGAGCAAGAGGCGATGCGTGCGGGGGCCACCGTCCTGCGACCCATGATCGTCGTCGGCCCCGGGGATCGGTGGGCGGTTCCAGGAGCAGCGGCCGCAGCGGCCAGTCTGTCGCGGGTCCCCCGCGCGAGTGTGGGCGTGGTCGACGTCGACGACCTCGCGCGGCTGACCCTGTCCGTGGCGGTGATGGACGACGTCCCGCCGCTGCTGCACGTGTCACGGCGAGAACCCGTCCCGCTCGCACGCTTGCTCGACGATGCCGGGTACCGGCCACCCCCTGACACCGAGGCGCACGGCCAAGTCGCGGCGATGCTCGACACCGACCGGTGGGTCGACTCCCGACATGTTTGGCAGGTGGTTGGCTGGGAGCCCGAGGGCCCGGTCATCAGCGAGGCCGCCCGTCGCTGGTACGGCACCCCTCCGGCCGGCGCTGCGCGAACGATGGTCTAGACAGGGGAGACGTTCTTCCGTCGTCGACGTTGAGGCGGCCTGATCTCGACCCTCGGTAGCAGCTCGGGACGGACGACTGCCGGGATGATGAGCGCCCAGAGGTTCTCCACGCGCTCGGGGAGGTCGCGCCGCTGACTGAGGGCTGCGCTCGTTAGCTGCAGCCCGGTGACGGCCGAGGTGATGGTGTAGGCGGTCTCACTGGTTTTCACGTCGTCCTTCAGCGTCCCCGCGTCCCGAGCCCGGTCGAGCAATTCCGTGACAGCGGTGATCCAGCTGCTGTAGCCGTGGACGATCGATTCCGGCGGAGCTGCGCGGTCGATGGTCATCCGGATGCTGGCCCGCATCAGCGGGTCCGAGATGAGCGCCTCTACGAACGCGTAGGAGATGTCGACGACCGTCTGGACCGGTGGGTCGTCGGTGCCGTACTGCTGGCTCAGCCACTCCGCCTGCTCGGCGATGATCGCCTCTGCCACGGCCTCCTTCGACGGGAAGTGGAAGTACAGCGCGCCCTTGGTGATGCCGCTCTCGTGGACCATCTCGGCGATCGTCGCGGTCTCGTAGCCCAAGCGGTCGATGACGACGGCGGAGCCGACGAGCGCGTTGCGCCGTGTGTCGATCGCGCGCTGCTGCTGCGGCATACCCGTCCCTTCTCGGTCTCGCCCGACCATTCGCGAGACGGCCTTGCCCCTCGACAGCGGACAAGATTAACGCTTGGCAACCGGTTATGTCGCGCCCGCGGCAGTCATGCCGGACACGCTCCTCGCCGCGACCCCAGGTGGGCGGCCCGGCAGGCTCGACCTGCGAGAGGAGCGTCCCATGACCAGTCCGACCAAAAGCCCGCACATCGACTACCCCACGCCTCGAGAGGACCCGCTGGCGCCGCCTACCGCCCTGACCGGGCTGAGCGGTGGCCCGCACCGGGCGGCCCTGTGGGACGGGTCGTCGGCATGGGTGATCACGTCGCACGACCTGACCCGCGAGCTACTCAATGACCGACGGCTGTCAGCGAACACCGCGGCCCCGGGCTTCCCCATGCTGTCGCCTGCTTCGATGGTGCTCAGGGCCGAGCCCCGGTCGGCCTCGTTCATCCGGATGGATGAGCCGGAGCACGGTCGACTCCGAGGCATGCTGAGCAGCCGGTTCCGCCCGGCCGACGCCGAACGCATGCGGGACGTCATCGGCGGGCTCGTCGACCAGAGGCTCGAGGCGCTCGAGCCACTGGACGAGGCGGACCTGGTGCCCTCGCTGGCAGCTCCCCTCCCCGCGGCGGTCATCGCCACGCTGCTCGGCATCGCCGACGAGGACCGACCCTTCTTCGAGGACCGCAGCGCGCGCCTCATCGACCGGACCCGCACGACGGCGGAGGTCCGCGAGGCCCGGGAGGAGCTGGACGTGTTCCTCAACGGCGTGGTCGACCAGCGCGTCGACCAGCCCGGTGACGACCTCGTGTCGGTCCTCGTGCACGAGCGGATGCTGACCGGCGAGATCGAGCGGCAGGACGTCGTCCCGATGTGCCGGCTCCTCCTCGTTGCCGGTCACGGGACGACCGCCAGCCAGCTCTCGCTCAGCCTGGCCTCGGTGCTCGACCAGCCGTCGGCCCGGGAGGCGGCCGCAGCCGGTGCACCGGCGGTGGTCTCGTTGGGGGACGAGCTCCTGAGGTTCCACACGATCGTCCAGAACGGACTGGTCCGCGCGGCCGTGGCGGACATCGAGGTGGGTGACGTGACGATCGCCGCGGGCGAGGGCGTCATCTTCGCCATCGGTGCGTCGAACCGGGACGCCGACACCTTCCCCGTGCCCGACGAGCTGGACCCAGGGCGCGACGCCCG
Organism: Jannaschia sp. R86511; assembly: GCF_042466345.1. Taxonomy (NCBI): domain Bacteria; kingdom Pseudomonadati; phylum Pseudomonadota; class Alphaproteobacteria; order Rhodobacterales; family Roseobacteraceae; genus Jannaschia; species Jannaschia sp. R86511. Next base: position 3,213,782 of record NZ_JAXHCD010000001.1, on the reverse strand, counting down.
GCGTCACCTGGCCTTCGGCCACGGCAGCCACCAGTGCCTCGGTCAGTGGCTCGCCAAGGTGGAACTCGAGGAGTGCCTCCACCGGTTCACGACGCGCTTCCCCTCGGCCCGGCTCACCACGCCTCTGCGGGACCTGTCGTTCCGCCACGACGCGTCGAGCTACGGGCTGGAGACGCTCCCGGTCCGGCTGCGGGCCGACTGACGTCCATCCGACGACGTCGTGGACGAGCCCGTCTCACCGCGACGGACGTCACGCACCGTGCCCGTCCCGGTGGTCGGGCCCAACATGAAGTGAGCCCGCATGTCGTTCAACGCCGCTCTCGCCGGAGTCGTTCGCCCGTCGGAGGAGGAGGGCGGCGTGCTGCGGTACGTGCGTACCGACGACTTCGACTCCCTGGACCCCGGCAACACCTACTACGGGTACTCCTGGAACTTCCTGAGGCTGCTCGGCCGGACGATGACCACGTTCGCGGGGGCTCCCGGGCCCGCGGGCCGCCGGGTCGTCCCGGACCTCGCCGAGGCACTGGGCTCCACGGACGACGGCGGCCGCACCTGGACGTACCGCCTGCGCGAGGGGCTCCGCTTCGAGGACGGGAGCGGGGTCACCGCGCACGACGTGAGGTACGCCATCGAGCGCAGCAACTACGGGACGGACGTCCTGGGCGCCGGACCGATGTACCTGCGGCACCTGCTCGTCGGGGAGTGGCAGGGGCCGTACACCGATCCCACGGGGCACGCGCCCGGCATCGAGGTCCCCGACGACAGGACGATCGTCTTCACGCTCCGCAAGCCGTTCGCCGCCTTCGACAAGGTGATGACTCTGCCCAGCTGCACGCCGGTCCCCCGGGGGCTCGACTCCGGCGGCGACTACGGCCTGCATCCGGTCGCGACCGGCCCGTACCGCGTCGAGTCCTACGACCCCGGGGAGCGACTGGTGCTGGTGCCCAACCCGTCGTGGGAGAGCAGGACCGACAGCGTCCGGCGTCGCGCCGCGAGCCGGATCGAGGTCCTCCTCGGGCGTGACCCGCTGGACGTGGACGAGCTGTTGATCCGGGGCGAGGCGGAGATCGACCTCGCCGGCTTCGGGCTCCAGCCCGAGTCGCTGCCGCGCGTGCTCGACGACCCCCGGCACCGTGACCGGCTGGACAACCCGCTGCAGGGCTTCACCTGGATCTACTGCCTGGCCAGCTCCGTGCCGCCGATGGGCAACGTGCACGCGCGCCGGGCCGTCCACTTCGCGACCGACAAGTCGGCGATGCAGCAGGCGTACGGCGGCCCGCTGTGCGGGGACATCGCGACCACCATCCTCCCGCCCACCATCGAGGGGTACATCGACACCGACCGCTACCCGGTGGGCGAGGACTCCACCGGCGACCTCGAGGCCGCCCGTCACGAGCTCGCGCTCGCCGGCATGCCGGACGGGTTCCGCACCGCGATCGCCGCCCGGACCGACCGTCGCAAGGAGTACCTGGCGGCACAGGCCCTCTCTCGCGGGCTCGCGCGGGTCGGGATCGAGGCGCCGGTCCGAGGCTTCGGCTCCGGGGGCTACTTCGAGCACCAGGCAGGCAGCCCGGCCTTCCTGCGCGAGAACGGGATCGGCATCGTCATGTTCGGGTGGGGGGCGGACTTCCCCGACGGCTACGGCTTCTTCCAGCAGATCGTCGACGGGCGGGCGATCAAGCCGAAGGGCAACCAGAACATGGGCGAGCTCGACGACCCGGTCGTCAACGAGCTGCTCGAGGCCGGTGCCGCGTCGTTGGACCCGCGCGAGCGCGAACGGATCTGGCGCGACGTGGACCGGCTGGTCATGGACCACGCCGTGATCGTCCCCTACCTCTATCCCCGATCCCTGCTCTACCGCGGACCCCGCGCGACGAACGTCTACGTCGCCGGGAGCTTCGGGATGTACGACTACATGAGCTGTGGCGCCGCGGACTGACCCTGCGCCGCCTCCTCGTTATGCCGGGCTCGATCACGGCTATACGGACCCGGTCCCGACCATGGCGCCGTGGGGAGGGCGCGGGGGAGCGTGGGTCGAAGCCAGAGGCAGGACAGCACGGAGTCCAGGCCATGGCCCACCACCCGCCCGGCCCTGCCCGGCTCATCCCGTAGGAGATCAGATGCACAAGACAGTCGCTGTGAAGTCCGCCACCACCGCGGCGTCGGCCCTCTTGAGCCGGCTGCACGAGCACGGGATCGAGCGCGTCTTCGGCATCGTCGGCCGCGAGGCCGCCGCCATCCTGTTCGACGAGACGCCCGGGCTGGAGTTCGTCCTGACCCGGCACGAGTTCACGGCCGGCGTCATGGCCGACGTGGTGGCCCGCATCACCAACCGGCCGCAGGCGTGCTTCGCGACGCTGGGCCCGGGCATGACGAACCTGTCGACCGGGATCGCGACCTCCGCGTTGGACCGCAGCCCGGTCATCGCGATGGCGGCCCAGTCGGAGTCGCACGACCTGTTCCCGAACGTGACCCACCAGTGCCTCGACTCGGTCCGCATGATGGCTCCCCTCACCAAGTGGTGCGGCCAGCTGGAACGCGGCGACGACATCGCCGACCTGGTCGACAGCGCCGTGTCCGCGTCCATGGTCGAGCCGGTGGGGCCCAGTTTCCTCAGCCTGCCGGTGGACCTCCTCGCCTCCGCCGTGTCGGACGAGCCGAAGGAGCCCCCGGTGACCAGCGGGATCCGGGGCCTGCAGGACCCGGACTGGCGGCGCGAGGCCGACGAGGCGATCCGGCTGCTGCAGGAGGCCGAGCACCCGGTGCTCGTCGTCGGCACCGCGACCATCCGCGCGGAGGCCGTCGAGCTCCTGCGTGAGTTCGTGGAGCGCCACCAGATCCCTGTCATCACCACCTACGTGGCCAAGGGCGTCCTCCGCCACGACCACCCGATGACGTACGGGGCCGTCAGCGGGTACATGGACGGCATCCTGGACTTCCCGGCGCTCGACACGCTCTTCGGGCCGGCGGACCTCATCATCGCGCTCGGCTACGACTACGCGGAGGACCTCCGCCCGTCGATGTGGCAGCACGGCGACCCGGCGAAGGTCGTCCGGGTGTCGCCGACCGTGAACCCGATCCCGCGGGTGCTGACCCCCGACGTCGACGTCATCGTCGATGCGCGGTCGTTCTTGCGTCACGCCCTGGCGAACACTGGTGAGATGCGCAACACCCCGCACGACGTCGAGCCGCTGCGCGCTCGGGTAAGGGAGTTCCTGTCCGATCCGCAGGAGTACGCGGACGGTATGCGTGTGCACCAGGTCATCGACACGGTGAACAGCGTCGTCGACGGCCGGGGGACGATCGTCAGCGACATCGGCTACTTCCGCCACTTCGGTGTGCTCTTCGCCCAGGCCGACCAGCCCTACGGCTTCCTCACGAGCGCCGGCTGCTCGAGCTTCGGCTACGGGCTCCCCGCCGCGATGGGCGCGCAGATCGCCCGACCGGACCAGCCTGTGGTCCTCATCGCCGGCGACGGCGGCTTCCACTCCAACAGCGCCGACCTCGAGACGGTCGCCCGCCTCGGCCTGCCCCTCGTGATGGTCGTGGTGAACAACGATAGGAACGGCCTCATCGAGCTTTACCAGAACCTCGGTCACGGCAAGTCGCACGACCCCGCTGTCGGGTTCGGCTCGGTCGACTTCGTCGCCCTGGCCAAGGCGAACGGCATCGACGGCGAGCACGCCCGAACTCGCGCCGAGCTGGCTCAGGCACTGCGAAAGGCCACCGAGGTGCGTCGTCCGTACCTGGTCGAGGTGCCGATCGCCTACGACTTCGGCGGCGGTGACTTCGGTGCCCTGGACGTGTGAGCGCAGCCATGACGGGCACGTCCGTCCCGGCCGCTGTCGCGTGCCGGGTGAGCACGCTCGACACCGACGACGTCGCGCTGAGTGCGCAGGCGGCGCACGACACGGTCCAGCTGGCCCGGGACGCCCGATGGCACCTCGACGCGACCGTCGCCGGTAGCTCCCCGCGGGCTGCTGTGGCCAGGGACGGCGGGCTGGCGGTGCTGCTGGTCGGTGAGGTCCCCGACACGGGTGGCCCCGATGCCGTCCTGCACCTGTTCCGCGACCTCGGACCGTGCGCCTTCAGCCAGCTCTCCGGCCGATTCGCGGCGGTCGTCGTCGACTCCGCCGACCGAAGCGTGACGGTCGCCACCGACCATGCGGGCACGGTTCCCCTGCACGTCGTGCACACCTGGGACGGGCACATCGCCGTGGCCACGGAGGCGAAGGCCCTCGTTCGTCTGCGTGGGCGCGGTCGGCCGTTGCCGGGCACCCAGGAGATGCCCGGGCTGGGCGGGGTGCGTCGTGTGCGCGCTGGCACGTGCCTGTCCCTCGCGGGACCGGGTCAGGCCCGCGCCCGCCGGACGTGGGTCGTGCCGGCGCACCGCGAGCTCGTCGAACCCCACCTTGCTGCCGAGCAGGTCCGCGCGGTGGTGGAGGAGGCCGTGGCCTGGCAGGCCAGGGACGGCATGACGACCGTCCTGTCGGGCGGCATCGACTCGAGCGCCGTCGCGGCGACCGTCCGGTCCCAGCGCGGCTCTGTCTCCACCGTCACCATGGGGACCGACAGGTCCGACGAGTTCGGGCCCGCGGCCCTCGTCGCCGAGCACCTCGGCGCACACCACACCGAGGTGTCGACCACCGTGGCCTCGGTGCTCGCGGAGCTGCCGATCGTCGTGGCCCTGACCGAGTCGGCGGACCCATCGGTCAACGAGTACCTGCTGCCGCTCGCCCGGCTCTACCGGGAGATCCCGGCCGGGCACCGAGTGATGACGGGCTACGGCGCCGACATCCCTCTGGGGGGGATGCACCGGGGCCGGGCGGACCTCGCCCTCGAGGAGCTGATCGTCGAGGACATGTCGAGCTTCGACGGGCTGAACGAGCTGTCGCCGAACCTCGGCAGCCACCTGGGCCTCTGGACGAGCCACCCGTACTGGGACCGCGCCGTGCTCGGGCGCCTGGTCACGCTGGCAGCCGGCCTGAAGCGCCGGCACGGACGGGACAAGTGGGTGCTGCGCGAGGCGTTCCGCGACCTCCTCCCTGAGCAGACGGTGCTGCGGCCGAAGCTCGGGATCCATGAGGGCTCGGGAACCACGAGCCACTGGTCCGAGGTGCTGCTCGAGCGTGGCGTCTCACCCGCCGACGTCACGGCCACCAAGGCCCGTATCTCCCGCGCGGTGTACGACCGGGTGGTGGTCGACGGCGAGGCACCGGGAGCCGTCGATCTCGACGACCTGACCAGCACGGTGGTCGCGGCCGAGCCGGTGCGCGCATGAGTCCCGCGCCGCTGGCGGACTACTCCGCGCTCGCCGGTCGTTCGATCGCCCTGGTCGAGCACATGCTCCACCACCCCTACGTGCTCGGTGTCCGCCAGGCGCAGGCCGCTGGTGCCCGCATCACCCTGCTCGTGCGGGACCAGGAGTGGTACACCCACGGACGCTCCTGGGCCGAGGCGCCGCTGTCGGTGGTGGACGAGGTCGTGCACGTGGACACCAACGACGTCGACGCCGTCCGCTCCGTGGTGTCGGGTCCGGACGGTCGCCCGCGTTACGACGCCGTCACCACCTTCTCGGACTACCACACGGAGGTGGCGGCGACCGTCGCGCAGCAGCTCGGACTGCCCGGCCCGAGCCCCCACGCGCTGCGACAGGCCAACCAGAAGCACCTCCTGCGCGCGGCGTTCGGGCCCGACGAGGGCAACCTCCGGTCCGCCCTGGTGGCGACCCGTGAGGAGGCGCTCGAGGCGGGGGACACGCTCGGCTACCCGCTCATCGCCAAGCCGCCGGCAGAGGCGATCAGCTACGGGGTGCGCCGGGTCGACTACGCCGACCAGCTCGTCCGTGCCTTCGCCGACCTGGCGGGCTACACCTCCAGCCTGCGGGGCCAGCCCCGCACGGGCGAGGTGCTGCTCGAGGAGTACGTCGAGGGCGTGGAGGTCAGCGTCGAGTCCATGTCGTTCGACGGCACGACACACATCTACGGGGTGACGTCGAAGGACCTGTTCGGTGACCCGTACTACATCGAGTGCGGGCACACGTTCCCGGTGGCACTGCCGGACGACTCGCGCGCCGAGCTGTACGGGGTGGTCCGCCGGGCACTGGCCTGCATCGGGTACGACTACGGCCCCTGCCACACCGAGGTCCGCCTCACCGACCGGGGCTGGCGGCTGATCGAGGCCAACCCGCGCACACCCTCGAGCTGCATGACCATGCTGGTGACGGACGTCACCGGTCGCAGCCCGATCCTCGATGCATGGCTCCTGGCCCTCGGTGAGGTGCCCGCGGTCGAGCCGGTCACCTGGACCGGGGGAGCCGCCGTCAGGATGCTGTACCCCGCGAGCGCCGGCGCGCTGCAGCGTGTCGAGGGGGTCGATGAGGCGCGCTCCGACCCTGACGTCCAGGTGCTACTGCACGTCGACGAGGGCGAGCAGCTCATGGCGCGGATGGACAACTCCTCCTGCGTGGGGTTCACCTACGCCACCGGCGACGACGTCGAGACCGCGGCAGCGATCGCCGACCGTGCCGCGGCCAAGCTGACCTTCGTGGCGGTCTGACTTGTACGCCCGCGAGCAGACGACCTCCTCACCGCGCTACGCGCAGGTCGCCAGCTTCATGCGCCTGCCCGTCGAGCTGGGATCGGTGGGGCGAGACGCGGTCATCGTCGGGGCGCCGTACGACGGCGGGACGAGCTACCGGCCCGGTGCACGCCTGGCGCCACGCGCCATCCGGCACGAGTCGTGCCTGCTGCACGGTGTGGGTATCGACCGCGGTCCCGGCGTGTTCGACCTGATCGACGTGGTCGACGGCGGTGACATCGACATCAGCCCATTCGACATGGAGCTCGCGATGCAGACGGCCACGAGTGCCTTGACCCGTCTCGTCGCCGACAACGGGGCCGTCCTGCTCCTGGGAGGTGACCACTCGCTGACGCTGCCGGCCATGCGCGCGGCAGCAGCTCGGCACGGCCCTCTCGCCGTGCTCCACCTCGACGCGCACTCCGACACAAACGCTCCTGTCTACGGCGGCCTGCACCATCACGGGACCCCATTCCGATGGGGGCTCGACGAGGGCGTGATCGCGCCGGGGCACCTAGTTCAGGTCGGCATCCGCGGGCACAACCCCGCGCCCGACTCCCTCGACTGGGTCCGCGCACGCGGTGGCCGGATCGTGCGGGCCGAGGAGGTCGAGGGGCGCGACGACGTCGACGCGCTGGCCGTCCAGGTGGCCGAGGCGCTCGCCGGTCGTCCGCTCTACGTGTCCGTCGACATCGACGTGCTCGACCCGGCGTTCGCCCCCGGGACCGGGACGCCCGCACCGGGCGGCCTCACCAGCCGGGAGGTGCTGCGACTGCTCCGTGTCGTCGGCGACCTGGATCCCGTCGGCTTCGACGTCATGGAGGTCAGCCCTCCGTTCGACGCCGGTGGCATCACCTCGCTCGCCGCTGCCGAGATCGGTGCCGAGCTGCTCTACCAGTACGCGCGTGCCCGCACCACCACCATTACCCGATCCCAGGAGGTTCCCCCCATGAGCACGTCCCTCACAACGCCACCCGTGGTCGACCTGTCCGCGAGCGCCGCGCAGCTGCGTGCGCTGCGCGACGAGCTGCCAGCCGTCCCCCGAGAGGACCTGACGGTCTACCTCAAGAACGCCGTCGAGCGGGCGGCGCAGCTGCCCGATCAGCTCGCGGTCGAGCTCGACGGCTTCCGAGAGCGTGGCAACCAGGAGGGCTACCTCCTGCTGACCGGCCTGCCGCAGGATGCCGACCTGCCGACGACCCCGACGAGCACCCCCGCTCCGCTCGACCGGCGGCTGATCGCCGGGGAGGCCTGGCTCGCGCTGGTCGGTGGTCGCCTCGGTCTGGCCACCGGCTACCAGGAGCTCCGTGAGGGCACCGTGTACCACGACGTGTACCCGTCCCCAGGGGCTCACTACCTGTCTTCGGAGACCTCGGAGACGTTGCTGGAGTTCCACACCGAGATGGCCTACCACCGGCTGCAGCCGCGCTTCGTCATGCTGGCCTGCTCCCGTTCTGACCACGAGGGCAAGGCAGCGACGCTGGTGGCCTCGATCCGCAACGCCCTTCCGCTGATGTCGCAGGAGGCGGTGGACGTCCTTTTCGGAAGTCCCATGCCGTGCAACCTCGACGTCGCCTTCCGCGGCGGTCAGGACCCGAGCCCGCAGGCTCAGGTCACGGTCCTCTACGGCGACCGGGAGGACCCGTTCCTCGCGTACGACCGTGAGCTGCTCGTACCGCAGGACGACACGCACGCGCGTGCTCTGCATGAGCTGTCCGACGCGCTCGACCAGGTGACCCGTAGCGTGAAGCTGAGCCCGGGTCAGCTCCTCATCGTCGACAACTACCGGACGACCCACGCCCGCACGCCCTTCACGCCGCGCTGGGACGGTGCCGACCGGTGGCTCCACCGCATGTACATCCGGACCCGTGACCTGGTGTCCGAAGACGCCAGGGCCGGGGACGTCGTCACCTTCGTGCCCCGCTGACGGTGCGTGGCACGGTCGAGCGGCTGACCGTCGAGCAGGCGGCCCGGGCCGGCTGGGACGGCCTCCTCGGTCCCGGTGACGGCTTCCAGCAAACGAGCTGGCTGCGGGTGCAGGAGCGCATGCTGGGCGACAGGCTCCACCTGACCTGCCTGTGGCAGGGCCAGGACCTCGTCGCGGCGATGGTCAGCGTCGAGACCGACGTCGGGAGCCCCTGGACGATGGCCCGACCGGACGTGCTGCTGGACCTGCCTGCCGAGGTGTCGCTCCCCGCGCTGACGTGCGGGGGGCGACACCTCGGCAACACCCGGATCCTGCTGGCACCCGGCCGCGACGCGAGCGCCGCGGCACCCCTGCTGCTGGAGTGCGCGGACCGCGCGGCCGCCCAGGGCGGTCGTTGTGCGTTCTTCCCGCACGTCCGCGACGACGACCCGCTGACCGGCGAGCTCGCCGCAGCGGGATTCGAGCCCGCCGGCGTGGATCCGTACTGCGTCTTCCCGGTCGGCACGACCTTCGACGGGTACCTCGCCGGGCTGAGCCAGCAGCGGCGGCGCGGCGTGCGGCGCGACCGCCGCGAGGTCGCCGAGAGCGGCTTCGAGCTGCAGCTGCGCCCCCTGTCGGAGTGCGACGTCGAGCGACTCGCCGAGCTCGACGTCGCGTTGCTGCGCAAGCACGGCAACCACCACGCCGACCGCGCCCACAGCCTCGCCGTCCTCGAGGCGTTGGCCGACGGGCCGCAGGTGCTCGTCAGCCTGGCCACACGAGGTGGTGTCGTGGCCGGCTTCGGCGCCATGGTGGAGCTGCGGGTCGACGGGTGCACGCGGTGGTTCGGCAACCGGGCGGGGTTCGACTACGACATGAAGGGAGAAGCCCCCCTGTACTTCGAAGTGCTGTTCTACTCACCGTACGAGTGGGCCGCGCAGCGCGGGGTGGAGGCCATCCACGTCGGCATGGGCAGCACGGACGCGAAGGTGAGCCGTGGAGCGGTGGCGTACCCCCAGTCCTGCTGGGTGCGGTGGACCGCATGACGCGCGACGCAGCCGTCGGGCGGGTCCACCGGTCCTCGCGCTCCCCGGGAGGGGTGGCGCGCATGGGTTCGGCCGCCGGGGTGGACTCCCTGGACCCGGCGCGCACCTACTACGTCTGGGTTGCCCTGCTGCACCGAATGCTCAGCCGGACTCCTATGGCCTACCCCAGCTCGCCCGGATCTGCGAGCCGCACCCCCGTGCCGGACCTGCTGGTGGCGGCGCCCGAGACGTCCGACGGGCGGGTGTGGACCCTCCGCCTGCGTGACGGCGTCCGCTACGACGACGGCACGATCGTGACCGCCTCGCACCTGCGGCACGCCATCGAGCGCACCTTCGACCCCTCCGTCACCGGTGGTCTCCGCACCATCCACTCGTTGCTCCCGGGGGTGCAGGGGTACGGGGGGCCCTACACCGGTGAGCACCTCGACTGCCTGCGGGCGGACGGCTCGCGCACGCTGACCGTGTCGCTGGCGGCGCCGTTCGCCGACTTCCCTCATGTGCTCGCCCAGCCCGCCCTCGCGCCCGTGCCGCCCGAACGCGACACGGGCTCGGGCTACCAGGACGCGCCGGCCTGGACAGGGCCCTACCGCGTCGTGAGGCACCGGCCGGGCGAGGAGCTGCAGGTGCGCAGGAACCCGGTGTGGCAGCGGGCGGGGGACCCGCTTCGGCCGGCCTTCCTGGACGGTCTGGACGTCGTGATGGGGCTGGACCACGCGGAGGTCGACGAGGCCGTCCTCGAGGGTCGACTGGACCTGAGCGTGGAAGGTCGCGGGGTCCAGTTGTCGACGCAGGCCGTGCTTGAGCGACGCAGCCACCTCATGCGGCTGGTGGACAACCCGGCGACCGGGTTCCTGCAGTTCGTCACCATCCATCCGTTCGTCGAGCCGTTCGACTGTAGCCACGTCCGCCGAGCGGTGCACCACGCCGTCGACCGGATCGACCTCCAGCGTGCCCGCGGGGGGCCCGAGCTCGGAGGGGATGTCGCGACCCAGCTGTTCCCGCCGACGTTCGCCGCCCACCGGCCGTGGGCGCGGTACGGCAGCGGCCCGGACCTCCGCGGGGACCTCGACGCCTCCCGCGCCGAGCTCGCGCGCTCGCACCACCAGGGGCCGATCCGCGGTCGAATCGCGGCCCAGCGAGGCAAGTTCCACGAGGTCGCAACATCGCTCGCGGCGTCCGTGGCCAGGGTCGGGATCGACCTGGAAGTCGTCGACCTCGACATCGCCACGTACTTCTCCCAGGGCGTGGGCAACCCGGGGACGCTGCGAGCCGGCGGGTTCGGCCTCGCGGTGACCGACTGGGGTGCCGACTACCCGACCGAGCACGGCTTCCTGGCTCCGCTCGTCGACGGTCGGATGATTCGACGAGATGGTGGCAACTGGAACCTCCCCGAGCTGGACGACCCCGTCGTGAACGGGCTGGTCGACGACGCGCTCGCGACGTCAGACCCGACCGCGTCGCTGGCCTGCTGGCGTGCCGTGGAGGAACGTGTGATGGAGCACGCGGTACTGCTGCCCGTGGTCCACGACCGCACGGTGCACGTGCGGGGACCTCGGCTCACCAACGTCTACGTCCACCCGGCGTTCGGGCTCTACGACGTGCACGCGCTCGGGATCGAGGAGGGCCGGTGACCGCGACCAGGACCTGGTGGGCGCAGACCGGTGTCGAGGTGCTGACGACAGGGTCACCGTCGCTGGGTGGCTGGGTGCGCCTCCGGGCGGACGCGCGCACGGCGGACGGCTCGCTCGGCCCGCCGGTGTGCGGCGTCGACTGCCTGGGCTCTCTCGCGGTCGACCCGCCCGGGTCTCGGGCGATCGACCTGCTGGCGCGCCGCGACGGGCACGTGGCCGGCTGGGCCCGGGTGATCGAGCCGGTCGACGTGAGCGGACCGGTCACCGTGGAGTCGTTGGTCGTCGACCCGGGACACCGTGGCTGCGGGGTCGGGCGGTGCCTGCTCGACCTCGTGCGCCGCGCTGCCGCATCCGAGGGCAGGCGCGAGGTGCTGGTGGCCGTCCCCGAGCCGTTGGTGTCCATGGCGACGGCATGGGGTGGCCACGACGGGGGAAGGCCGAGACAGGTGCACCAGGTCATGCACGTCGCTGCGCAGGACCTTGCCGTCACACTGCCCCACGTGCCGGCTGGGCTGGCCGTCGTCCGGTGGGAGGCGCAGGCGCCGGACGACATGGCGGCGGGCGTGTCCGCCCTGGACGGCCACCGGAACCTCGAGATGCTGCGTTCGCTGGAGCGCATGCGTCGCGTCAGGGGGCGAACCGCCCGGCACACTGCCCTCGTCGACGAGGGCGGAGGTCGGGTCGTTGGATACACCAGCATCTCACTACCGGCATCGTCGCCCCTGGATGTCGAGCAGGGCATGACGGTCGTGGACCCCACGGCACGCGGGCGGGGCCACGGGTGGCTTCTCAAGTCGCTCAGCTTCGCGGCCCTGCGACGGGAGAGGCCGTGGGTCAGGCGGATGTGGACCGCGAACGACGAGGAGAACCGACCCATGTCAGCTCTGAACCGGCGACTGGGCTTCCGGCCGTGGCAGTACCGTCGTGTCCTGGTGTGGGAGGTCTGAGGTGTCAGTCGCGCGCGACTTCCGCGTCCACTGCGGCGCGGCCGGGGTGCTTCCCGACGGCCGCGACGACCTCGCGGTGGTCGTAGGTCCGCCAGGGACGACCAGTGCCCTCGTGACGACGCGCTCGCGCACCGCGGGACCGTGCGTGGTGCTGAGCCGACAGGCCCGAGCCGGCGCCGTTCGTGGGTTCGTCGTGCTCGCTCGGAACGCGAATGTCGCCACCGGCGAACAGGGCCTACGGGACGCAGTTGAGGTTCGTGGCTCCGTCGCCCGCGTCGTCGGCGCCGATCCGGACGAGCTGGTCGTGTGCTCGACCGGGATGATCGGACGGCGGTACCCGATGGCGTCGATCCGGGCGCACCTGAGCGCGCTGACCTGGCCCCCGTCCGACTCGATCGAGGCCGCAGCTGCCGCGATCATGACGACCGACACGCGGCCCAAGGTGCGTTCGGTGCCCGGTGCAGGCTTCGAGGTCACGGGCATCGCCAAGGGCGTGGGGATGATCGAGCCGGACATGGCCACGATGCTCTCGTTCGTGATGACCGATGCCCAGGTACCGGCTCACGTCCTCGACGCGGCGTTCCGGCGGGTCGTCGAGCGGACCTACAACTCGGTGTCGGTGGATACCGACACGTCGACCAGCGACACCGCCCTCGTGATGGCCAGCGGCACGGCCGGACCGGTGGACAACGACGCCTTCGAGCGGGCACTGGCGGAGGTGTGCACGGGACTGGTTCGGGACATCGCCTCCGACGGCGAGGGCGCCGGCACGCTGATCACCTGCACGGTGACGGGAGCCGGCTCCCCGGGGCAGGCGCGCACGGTGGGGAAATCCGTCATCAACTCCCCGTTGGTAAAGACGATGGTGCACGGTGCGGACCCGAACTGGGGCCGGGTGGTCATGGCCGTGGGCAAGTGCGTGAACGAGCCCGACCTGGCGCCGGAGCGGCTGCGGATCAGCTTCGGCGGCGACGAGGTGTTCCCCCGCGCCGCCGACCGCGACACGCTCGCCCTTGTCGAGCAGCACCTACGAGGTGACGAGGTGCTGCTCGAGGTCGACCTCGGCCTCGGGGAGGAGTCGTGGACCGTGTACGGGTGCGACCTCACCGAGGGCTACGTGCGGTCCAACTCCGACTACACCACCTAAGCCACGCCCAGCTGCGGGAGGGGCGCCTGCGACGGTCGTCGGGCCGGTGTCCGGGCCCGGTCGGGGCGGGTCCTGACGGGGCCGCGACACCGCCGCGCGAAATCGGCACAGCGCGGTGTCGACGGACTTCACGATCTGCTCGGCCTCGTGGGTGAGGCTCGACCCGGTAGCGGTGCGGAGGACGAAGACCGTGCCGACGCGCTGCTCGAGCCTGCGTAGCCGTCGGGTGAGGGCAGGCTGGGTGAGGCAGAGGTCCGACGCGGCGCGGTTGAGGCTGCCGTGCCGACCGATGGCCCGCAGCAGGGCGACGTCGTCCAGCTCGAGGCCGGTGACGTGTGCCGTCGGTGGCGGGACCGAGGAGCCCCCGGTCGTCCCGGTGCTAGGCATCCGTCGGGTGCGGTCCCGGAACATCGCCTGGATCTGGTCGAGCCGTCCCTGCTGGCGACACATGGGGTCGGTGTACAGCACAGCTCGTCGCACCAGCCCCTCGGGACGAGCGCGACCGAGCCCACGGCACTCGTACTCGGCGAGGTGCGACGCCGGGACGAGGCCGCTCGCGCGCCCGGCGAGAATGAGGATGCGGTGCGCCTGCCGGCTCTCGACGACCCGGACCCGCTCGGACCCTGCGGGCATTCCCAGCAGCGAGTGGAAGAGGTCGGACTGGGAGGAGGTGGTCGTCCACGCGAGGGTCTCGGCGAGCTCGTACGTCGTGCACGGCCTGGCGGGCACGTCCCTGCCGACGACCCACAGGTCCTCCTCGAACAGCGACGTCGTGATGGTGTCTCGCGCGGGCAACGCGGCGCCTGAGCATTGCCACAGGGCGAGCGCGTCCGCGGCGCCGCCGTCGAACAGGTCGATGGCGTGTGCACTGTCCGTCTCCGTGACGTCCACGACGAGTGGCGGCGAAAGCAGGGCCAGGGGTTCCACGTCCATCCTGCTCTCCAGCGCGGAGGCCAGGCGGACGGGCCGGTGGTCCGGGTGGTCGATCGTGGTTCGGGTGCGCAGGCACTCGTGCAGCTCGGCCGAGGCGCGGAGGAGAAGGCGACCGTACGCGGTCAGGGCAGGACCGGCGGCACCCGAGGTCACCAGCTGGACGTCGTTCTTTCGCTCCAGGCGCTGGATGAGGCGCATCGCCGACGACGGCGACATTTCCACCACCCCCGCCGCCGACCTGATGCTGCGTCGACGCAGCAGTGCCGCCAGCAGCGAGCACTCAGTGGGTGACAACGCCTCCACACGTCCTCCTAAAAACCGTCTGTACGGATTGTTTCGGTAGAGTACGTCGCGATCCGACGTTTGTGAACAGGAGGAGTAAGTGACTGTCTCAACGGCCTCGCGCACTCGGTACGGACGGCGCTCGCAACGACGCGCTGTCCGGTTCGTGACCCTGGTCCTGGTAGGAGCTTTCTGCGCGGCCGCCGTTACGGGCGGCGCCTGGTGGTGGCGTGAGCAGCAGCGGGAGGTGTTCCAGGCCGCGACGGCCTACGCCGATGCGGTCGCCGCTGCGCTCGCTGCCGGACGGCTGCCACCCATGGTCGAGGTCGCCGACCGCGAGGCGGCCCAGGTGGACCTCGACGTGATCCTCGCCGGCATGGGGACGCTGACCCACGAGGTGGAGGTCACCGACGTGGCCGTGGGTGCCCGGGCCGAGAGCGGCGAGGTCGAGCTGGTCCACCGCTGGACGATCCAGCCCGACAAGGAGCCCTGGACCTACCGCACGGAGATGACCCTGGAGCGCGTGGGGGACTCGTGGCGGGGGACCTGGTCGCCCGACGTCGTCGTCGACGGTCTGGCCGTGGACGAGCGCATCCGGGCCGTCCGTCTCAACGCCCAGCGTGCGGACGTCCTCGGGGCGGGCGGCGAGCCCTTGGTGCGGATGCGCGACGTCGTGCGGCTCGGTGTCGACCGGAGCCTCGTGCCGGACGAAGCGGAGGCGGCCCGCTCCGCCGGACAGCTCGCCGGGCTGCTCGGCGTGGATGCTGCTCGGTTCGTGGCCGAGGTGACGAGTTCCGGACCGCAGGCGTTCGTGGAGGCGATCACCTACCGGGTCGACGCACCTGAGCTGGCGGCGGTGCTACCGGAGCTGGGAGCCGTCACGGGAGCCGTGGGGGTCGACGACGAGCTGCCGCTGGCCCCTTCGTCGTCGTTCGCCCGCCCGATCCTCGGGACGGCAGGTGAGGCCACCGCTGAGATCATCGAGGAGTCACAGGGCCGTGTCCGGGCCGGGGACCTCGTCGGACTCAGCGGCGTGCAGGCGGCGTACGACGAGTCGTTGGCCGGGTTGCCCGGCTTCGTCGTCGAGGCGGTCGACACGGGCACCGACGAGGCCCGCGCTTTGCACGAGGTGCCCGCGCGCGACGGGATACCCGTCCAGTTGACCCTGAGCGTGGCTCACCAGACAGCGGCCGAGAACGTGCTCGCAGCGGTCGAGCCGGCCAGTGCGGTCGTGGCCATCCGCCCGTCGGACGGCCACGTCCTGGCTGCCGCGAGCGGGCCGGGCAGCCAGGGCTATTCCACGGCCACCCTTGGACAGTACGCGCCGGGCTCGACGTTCAAGGCGGTGTCGGCACTGGCCCTGCTCCGTGCCGGGCTCACCGACGAGAGCGAGGTCGACTGTCCCCAGACGGTGGTCGTGGACGGGCGCCGCTTCAAGAACTTCGACGACTACCCCGCGTCCGCGCTTGGCCAGGTCTCCTTGCGGACGGCGATCGCGAACTCGTGCAACACCGCCCTGATGCAGGAGCGGGGCAGGCTCGAGCGCTCGAGCCTGTCGGACGCGGCGGCTGCGCTTGGTCTGGCGGCGGAGCCCGTCGCCGGGGTGCCGGTCGCTCTCGGCAGCGTGCCCGAGCCGGACAGCGACGTCGAGGCCGCGGCGGCCATGATCGGGCAGGGTCGCGTGCTGTCAACCCCGCTCGGAATGGCTACCGTAGCAGCGAGCTTGCAGCGCGGTGCCGCGGTGCAGCCGGTCCTGGTCG
Organism: Jannaschia sp. R86511; assembly: GCF_042466345.1. Lineage (NCBI taxonomy): Bacteria > Pseudomonadati > Pseudomonadota > Alphaproteobacteria > Rhodobacterales > Roseobacteraceae > Jannaschia > Jannaschia sp. R86511. The sequence goes on along the minus strand of NZ_JAXHCD010000001.1, from coordinate 3,197,551 downwards.
TGGATAACGACGCCAAGACATCTGATCCCGGGCAGGCCCTGAGCGATGACGAGCACCGACAGATGCTCGACATGCTTCGGGCCGTGGTCACCGAGGGCGGCGCCACGTTCCTGGCCGACGTGCCAGGAGACCCGGTGGCCGCAAAGACCGGTACGGCAGAGTTTGGGGAGCCGGACGGCGCCGGTGACCTGGCGACGCACGCGTGGATGATCGGGATCCAGGGTGACCTCGCCGTCGCGGCATTCGTCGAACGCGGTGCGGGCGGGTCGAGGACCGCCGGCCCGGTGCTTGAGGACTTTCTGACGAGGGTGGTGCCCGAGGGCACCTGACCGGGTCCGCTGCGCGGTATTCGCATGAGGACGGGCTTATGCCGCTGTGGTTGCGGACCTTTCGCCACGGTTGCCCGGGTCGTGACGCTGACCGTCTCGGCACCTGCCGACCGACAGAAGGGCTCCACATGCGCGCTGTCCCACGGCCACGCCTCGCGCTCGCCATGCTGTGCACCTCCGTCTTGCTGGCGACGCTCGTCGGTGGGGGGCAGGGTGCGGCCGCGGCACCGCCCGAGCCGGAGCCCCGAGAGGCCGGCCACCCCGCAGGGGCTGCGGTTGCCGAGCGGCCGTCACCCGTTCCCACAGACGGCCCGACGGTCGTCCCCGACGACCGGCGCGAGCGGGTTCTCGGTCCGCGATGGCAGGCGTCGCAAGACATCGCCTGGACTACGTCGGGGGACGGGAAGGGCCTGCACCTGCTGGTGGCACCCGCTGCCGAGGGGTACGCCTGGCGCACGCTCGCCACGCTGGCCGAGCCTGGTGTCGACGCCGACACCTGGATCGGGAACTCGTGCATGACGGGGGACGGTCGCTCGGTCGTCGTGGCGTACGCGCCGCGAGTGGCGACCAACAACGGAGAGCTGTTCGACCGGGGCGGCTTCGTGGCCGTCGTGCGTGTGAGCGACGGGCAGGTGACGAAGCTGCCGGTCACGAGCACGCTGGCGTACTTCTCCCCGTCCTGCGGAAGCGGCGACGACGCCGTCGTCACCCAGTTCCGCGACGGTCATGACGGCGGTCAGACCCGCGTCCTTCGGATCGACACGAGCACCGGGACGGTCTCTGAACCCGTGCAGGTACCTGGCGAGCTCACCTCCGCCGTGCCGGTTGGCGAGCGAATCGTCGCGGCTGACGCGAACGCGCTCGTCAGCGTGGACGGGAAGGGGGTCCGACGAATCGTCGCGGTCGGCACCAGTGGCCCCTTCCACCTGACGCCGGACGCCGACGGCGGTCTGGTCTTCATGGACCGCCGTGGCGACACCGCGACCTACCACCGGGTCGCTCCTCAGGCGCTTGCCGGTGGCCTAGCCCCCTCGCGGGTGCTGGCCAGCGGTCCGCTCGACAGGGTGGGCATCACCCGCACCCCGGCCGGCGCCGTCTTCCTCACCGGAGAGGTCGACGCAATCGCGCCGATGCCGGCGTCGCTCACGGTCCTCGAGGGCAGTACCACGCGGACCGCTGTGTCGATGACGGGCGCGCTGCGGATCGAGTCCGTCCAGGCGTCAGGGCGCCCCCCGAGGGGAACGGCTGACGACCCGACCCAGCTGCTGCGACCCGTTGAGATCCGCACCACCGTGGCGGCGACAGGTGCGACCCCCAGCTTCGTCGTGACCCCGTCCTCGGGCACCACCGCCGAGGCCGACGCCCCGCATCCCGCCCTCCTCTCCCGGGACGCTGCGGAGGCCGAGAGCGCAGGCGTCGGCATCGCCTCCGCCGGGTCGCCGACCAATTCCGTGGAGGCGGAGCGCTACTGCTCCGTGCCGCGCAACGACGTGCAGAACCAGGTCATGCAGCCGAAGCCGCGTCAGGTCGAGTGGGCGGTCAACCAGGCTGTTCGTGGCGTGCTGACCACTCCCCGCCCGACCAACTGGAAGAACCTGGGCATGCCGGCGTACACCGCTCAGGGGCTGTTCCCGCCGCGGGCGCTGTCGGGGGGTGGTCACGTGCCGTCCCAGGTGATGCTCGGCGTGATCGCACAAGAGTCGAACATGTGGATGGCGCCGGGTAGCGTCGTGCCCGGGGTCACGGGAAACCCGCTGATCGGCAACTACTACGGGCTCGAGATCTACGACTCCTCCTCGGCCAACGACTGGGACATCGACTTCACCCAAGCCGACTGCGGCTACGGCGTCACCCAGATCACTGATGGCATGCGTATGGCGGGTCGTACCAAGCCTGGTGAGACGGCTCTGCCCTACGACACCCAGCGCGCGGCGGCACTCGACTTCACCGCCAACGTCGCCGGTGGCCTCCAGATCCTCCAGGACAAGTGGAACCAGACCCGCAACGCCGGCCTCACGATCAACAACGGGGACGTGCGGAAGATCGAGAACTGGTTCTACGCCGTGTGGGCCTACAACTCCGGCTTCTACCCGGAGTCGACGGCGTCCTCCAACAACGGGGCCTGGGGTGTCGGCTGGCTGAACAACCCGGTCAACCCGAAGTACCCGGCCAACCGTGCGCCGTTTCTGGAGTTCAGCTACGAGGACGCGCGCAATCCGCAGCGATGGCCCTACCCGGAGAAGGTCATGGGCTGGGCGGGGCACCCCGTTGAGATCCTTGAGTCACCCGGGACCCTCGTCTCGGGCTTCAGACCCGCCTGGTGGAACGGTGACGAGATCACGGGTCCGGCGAACCGGGCCGCGGTCAAGCCCCCCGTGAGCCAGTTCTGCGACAGCAGCAACGACTGCGTGCCCGGTGCCAAGTACACCCCGAACTCCCCGGAGGTCATCGGTGAGCCGGCTGGTCCCTGCGCACACGAGAACTCCGCTGGCCTCTACGACCTGAAGTGCTGGGCGCACACGCCGAGCACGTGGAAGTCCGACTGCAGCTACAGCTGCGGCAACGAGCTCCTACGGTTCAGCCCGGGCTATGCGTACCAGGAGGACGGCACGGCCTACCCACCCAACTGTGGGCTGAGCGGTCTTCCCGTCGGTGCGCTGATCGTGGACGACCAGCCCGATTCGGCCCCGATCGTCAGGCCCGGCTGCTCACGTCCGCACACGAACCAGGGGACGTTCACCTTGCAGTTCGCTGCCGACGGCAACGGCAAGTTCCCGTCCAAGACGGACTTCCACCAGCTCGGGGCCGGGTTCAGCGGGCACTTCTGGTACAGCCGCACACGCACGCCGGACCTGCGCGGTGGGTCGATGGACATCACGGGCACGTGGACGCTGAACCGACCGCTCACCCAGTGGGCGCGTGTGTTCGTCCACATTCCTGATCACGGTGCGCATACCCAGCAGGCCCGGTACGAGGTCGACCTGGGCGACGGGACACGCACCCGTGTGCTCCTGCAGCGGACCATGGCGAACACCTGGGTGTCCCTGGGCTCCTTCCCGTTCAACGGGACGCCGAAGGTCCGCCTGGTAAGCAACACGTTCGACGGTGACGACGGCCTGAGCCCGATCGAGAACGAAGCGATCGCCTGGGACGCCGTCGCATTCCAGCCGCTGGCGGCCAAACCGACGAACATCGTCGTGTCGATGGGTGACTCGTACTCCTCCGGGGAGGGTGCCTCCGCTGACGGCGGCGTGGACTACTACCCCGAGACGGACAACAACGGCAACGACCCAGAGGCCCAGAACGCGTGTCACCGATCGCCTCACGCGTGGTCACGTCTGGGGGTGATCGCCGGCACGTCCGGGGCCATCGGTGCACTGACGGACGCCCGGAGCTCCCAGGTCGAGCACCACCTCATCGCCTGTTCCGGCGCTCAGACCGAGAACCTGCTCCCCTTCCACACGGTGGGCGCTGCCAAACCCTCCAACGCCTGGGGCCAGACCGGTCGTGGTCAGTACGGCGAGCTGTCGCAGCTGGACAAGGGCTTCCTCGACCAGGACACCACCCTCGTCACGTTCTCCATCGGCGGTAACGACTCCCGCTTTGGCGACGTGATCGCCGAGTGCGTCATCCTGGCTGGACTCAAGCTGTGCCAGGACGCCCAGCTACCGGACAGTTCGGTCCCTGCGGGGGAAGAAATCCCCGCGCTCATCCAGGGGAACGTGGAGGACTCGATCGTCACGGTGCTGGCGGAGGTGCGGAAGAAGGCGCCCAACGCGAAGGTGATGCTCATGGGCTACCCGAAGCTGTTCGAGAACAACGGGCAGTGCGTCGGTGGCATCGGCACGGAAGAGGCACCATGGCTGAACGCCATGGGCGAGCTCCTGCTCGAGCACATGCAGCAGGCGGTCGATCGGGCCAACGTGGCAGCAGGTGAGACCTACGCCTGGTTCTCCGACCCGAGCGCCCCGTTCGACGGTGAGGCCGTGTGCGGTGACCCTGAGACGGTGCATGGGATTGTTGCGCCGTGGGACCGCACCCGCGGCGAGCCGACGTTGCCGTCATCGGGTGATGGGGCCAAGCCATCTCAGCAGTCGTTCCACCCCAAGGTCGACGGGCAGGGGAACTATGCGACCGCGATGAACGAGACCCTCCGGCGGATGGGTCTCTAGGTGCGGTCGGTCTCGCGCACCCGTGACGTGTTGGCACCGGAGGGGGCGTGAGCACGCGCTCGCGGCTCGGTCGACCTCTCTGGCCTAGCGGCTCGCCCGTCGCGCGGTCGGTCGCCGCCGGCCTCCTGGTGGTGGCTGCGCTGTCAGCCTCCGGGTGCGCGAGCTCGCGGGAGGTCGCACGGGACGAGGCGGTGACGGCAGTCCGCGCCCAGGCCAGGGCGGTGCAGGGGGCCGTTGAGGCGGCGGCGCGAGGCACCTCCGGACCGGCGCAGGCGGAGGCGGTACGGACTGTTGTGGCCGGCACCATGCTTGAAGTCGCGGTGGGCGACGACGGTGTTCTGGTCGATGGAGCCCTGAGCGAGCACCGTTTCGCTGGCGGGGGACTCACGTATGAGGGATTCGTCGCTCGGCTGTGCCTCCGCTACTCGGTCGCGCCCGGTTCGGGCGCGACCGAGGTTGAGGACGCGCCGTGTCCTGCCGATGTCGACGCCACCGTTCCTGCGGACGAGACCGTCAGCCTTGAATGAGCTTGGGGGCATGTCGCTCCCTAGGCCGGTCAGTGCCAGGTTGTGGCGTCGAAGGACGGTGTGATGCTTCTGCTTGTCAGCCGGTGAGTGCGGTCCCATCGGGAGCCCACCCCCTTCGTTGGGGTCGGCGGGGACGCGCCAGCGGTGCTGTCGAAGCCGAACGCGAGCTCCGCATCCCGGGTGAGCGGGCAAGGACACACCGCGCCGGTCGACTCTGACGACGGGTCTGCTGCACGGATAGGTGACACCTGACCTGTGGCGCTGTTGGGCGCCGCTGGAAGGATGTTCACCGTGCCCAAGCCCCACCCCCGAGAGTTCCGCGACGATGTCGTGGCGGTCGCCCGCAAGGGCGAGGCTCCGTTGCAGCAGATCGCCAAGGACTTCGGGATCTCCGACTCCTGCCTGCGCAACTGGCTCCGTGCCGCCGACGTCGAGGACGGCAACCGTCCCGGCCTGACCGCCACCGAGTCTGCGGAGCTGCGTGAGCTGCGCCGCCGGAACCGGTTGCTCGAGCAAGAGAACGAGGTCCTCCGCCGCGCCGCGGCCTACCTGAGCCAGGCGAACCTGCCGGGAAAAGGCTCTACCCGCTCGTGAGAGAGCTCGCCGCCGACGGGATCCCCGTCGCCCTCACGTGCCGGGTCCTGAACATCGCCAGACAGCCCTACTACCGGTGGCTCGCCGCGCCCATCACCCGCTCAGAGCTGGCCGAGGCGTATCTCGCCAACGCCTTGTTCGAGGCCCACCGCGACGACCCCGAGTACGGCTACCGGTATCTGGCCTACGAGGCCCGCGACGCGGGCCAGGCCCGCTGCGACCGGACGGTCTGGCGGGTCTGTCGCGACAACGGCTGGTGGTCGGCGTTCGGCAAGAAGCGCGGCACCAACGGCAAGAAGCCCGGCCCGCCTGCCCACGACGACCTCGTCCAACGGAACTTCGTCGCGGCGGCTCCGAACACGCTCTGGCTGACCGACATCACCGAACACTGGACCGGCGAAGGCAAGCTCTACCTCTGCGCCATCAAGGACGTCTACTCCGGGCGGATCGTCGGCTACTCCATCGCCGACCGGATGAAGTCCCGCCTCGCCGTCGACGCCCTGAGCAGCGCCGTCGCCCGCCGCGGCGGTGTCAACCAAGTGGCCGGCTGCATCGTCCACTCCGACCGCGGCAGCCCGGTCAGTTCCGCTCGAGGAAGTTCCTGGCTCAGACCCCGAACCCCGCCTGGCCGGGTGGTCGGGAGCGTCTCCAGCCGCCTTCGGGCGCATCCGGGGCACACGAGGCCCGAGAACGACGTCAGGGAGCGTCAATACCCGTCAAGCGTCCTCGCAGGTCACGGAGAGATTGACCGCTGAACCGGGAGACGCGGAGCCCCCTACCTCCGCCTCACAATCCGTCGGTGGTGCGCTCAGGCCCGACCTCGCCGGCCGCGGTGTCGGGGGGGAAAGGGTTGACCGCGGCGCTCTGAGGAAAGTCGAGGGCGTAGTGCGGGCGTCGAAGAGGCCGTTGATGTGCTGGTGCTGGTGCTGGCGCGCGGGTGGTGAGTAGAGCCGACCCCGCCGCTCAACCGTCGGGGGGGTGCGGGAGCAGCGCGGCCGACGCCAGCCACGGTACGGCTCAGCAACGCCAAGGGAGACGCTTCGACGCAGGTGCACACGGCGCCAACAAGCGAGTCCGAGGACGTTGACCACCGGGCGGCGTTGTCCGCCCTTGTATAGGTAGCGGGCGACGCCCGCAGCCTTCGGGTGCAGCAGCATTTTGCCCTGAGCCCGGCGACCGACGGTCCTACTGGGCCTGCGCAACGTGGAGGAGAGCGCCGTGAAGACGATCATCGACCCGGCCAGACGAGTCGCGAGCACCGCCGCAGGAGCGGCTCCACGTCCCGTGCTGTGGCGGGTACCGGAAGCGATGTCGCTGCTCAACGTGAGCCGCAGCGTCATCTACGAGCAGATCCGATCGGGTCGTCTCCGAACGGTCAAGGTCGGCCGCACCCGCCTCGTGCCGGACGCCGCAATCGACGACTACGTTCGGCTGCTCGAACGTGAGGCGGAGTGACTGAGCGCCGGCGCGGGCGGGGCGAAGGTGGGCTATACTTCGACACCCAACGCAACCGGTGGGTGGCAGAGATCACCGTGGGCTTTGGCCCCACCGGCAAGCGTCGAGTCCGACGCCGCCTGGGCCGAACAAAGACAGAGGCCCGGGAAAAGCTCCGCGAAGCGCTGAAGGACCAGGACGACGGGTTGCCGATCGCTCGCGGCACCTACACCGTCTCGGACGCTGTGGGGGAGTGGCTCGCGTTCGGGCTGGTCGGCCGTGCGCCAGCCACGATCGCCAAGTGGGAGCACCTGACCGCTACGCACGTCCTGCCGAGCCTGGGCCGGCGAAGGCTGGCGGACCTCACGGCCGGAGAGGTAGACCGCTGGCTCGCGGAGAAGGCGAACACCCTCAGCACCAGCACGCTGCAGAACCTCCACAACGGCCTCAGCCGGGCTGTGAAGCAGGCCATGGCTCGAGACCGCGTCAAGCGGAACGTGGTCGAGCTCTGCTCGGTGCCTCGCGGACAGCGAGGACGTCCCTCCAGCTCCCTCACGCTCGAGCAGGCGAAGGCCCTCCTCTCAGCGGCAGCCGAGACTCCCATGCACGCGTACATCACCGTGTCACTGCTGACGGGGGCCCGTACGGAGGAAATGCGCGCGCTCACCTGGGTCCACGTCGATCTCGAGGGGGATGAAGCGGCTGTCCACCCGCGGCCACCATCCATGCAGGTTTGGCGCTCCGTCCGTCGGGGCGGTGACACCAAAACCCAGTCGTCCCGCCGCACCCTGGCCCTGCCAGCCGTCTGTGTGGCCGCCCTGCGCCAGCACCAACGTCAGCAAGAACAGGCGACGACAGCGTCTGAGACGGCTTGGCATCCGACAGGGTTGGTCTTCGCCACCTCGAGCGGTGGGCCACCCGACGCGGCCAACATCCGTCGAGCGTTCCGCGCGGTGGTGGCCAAGGCGGGTCTGGATCCGACGGCGTGGACGCCACGTGAACTACGTCACAGCTTCGTGTCGCTGCTGTCCGCGAACGGGATGCCCATCGAGCAGATTGCCGAACTGCTCGGCCACCGGGGGAGCCGCGTCACTCAGGCCGTCTACCGCCACCAGCTTCAACCGGTGATCTTGGACGGCGCGGTGGTCATGGACTCACTGTTCGAGAGTTAGTCACCCGGTTAGTCACCCGGGCCCGTTCAGGTGGTGCTTCCACACCCGTGATCAAGCCTCTGACCTGTGTGGGCGATACTGGGATCGAACCAGTGACCTCTTCCGTGTCAGGGAAGCGCGCTACCGCTGCGCCAATCGCCCGTGCTGTTGAGAGGTGGAGACGGGATTCGAACCCGTGTACACGGCTTTGCAGGCCGTTGCCTCGCCTCTCGGCCACTCCACCACGATCCGCACCCGCGAGAGTGCTAACCGCGCGGAGCGGCTCCGAGCGGACGACGGGATTCGAACCCGCGACCCTCACCTTGGCAAGGTGATGCGCTACCACTGCGCCACGTCCGCATTGCTGTCCGTCCGGGCCGATCCGATCGCCCCGTGCGGTGCTGGAGCAGACTAGCCCAGGCGGCGACCCGCGCCAAAACGACCGGGTCGGGCCGTGTCGTCTCAGGCCGTGAGGCGCGTGACGACGTCGTCGAGGTCCAGGTGGAGGGCCTCGTGACCGGCCGGGACGACGGCGAGCGTGCGCCCGACGAACAGCCGCAGGTCGTCGGCGTCGGCGTGCAGGACGGCGCGACCGTCGGGGGAGGACAGTGCGATGACGACGATGTCGCCCTCGGCGCCGCGGGACGGCCAAACGTGCACGTCACCCAGACCGGTGGCGCGTTCGAGGCCGTCGACCAGCAGGTCACGGGCGAACACCCACTCGACCGATGTCTCGCCGTCGCCGCCGCGGAACAGGGCGCGGATGGCGTAGGGGTCTGCCGCGACGTAGCGCAGGGAGACCGGGAGCGGGACGGGACCGGCGTCGGGGACGACGAGTCGGAGCGTCACCTCGACGTCCACGTCCACCTTGTGCTTCTCGACCACGGTGTCTCCTTCAGAGCGTTGGGCGGCGGGGTCCACCCGTTGGCGTCGAGGACGACATTCCCGGTCGGGGGGGCCGCGAAACATCCCCCGGGTCACCGCGTCACCCCATCGGCCCAACGCGCACCACCCGGCTGCGGCCGATGAGCACCCTCGGTCACGGCCCACCTACTCTGGAGCCGTGGATCCCGGTTCGCAGGTCGCCGTCGACGACGGCCGGGTCACGTCGTCGCGGGCCCGCCGCTGGTGGCGTCGAACGCGGGCCCGGACCCGGGCGGTGCGGGCGCGGGTCCGCCGGACGCCGGCTGGTCGGCTGGGCTGGCGGATCGGGGTCGGGGTGGTCGGCGGCGTGCTGCTGGTCGCCGGAGTGATCATGATCCCGGGACCCGGTCAGGGCTGGGCGACGGTGTTCCTCGCCCTGGCGATCCTGTCGACGGAGTTCTCGTGGGCGCACCGGCTGCGTCACGGGCTGTGGGTGCGGCTGCTGGCCGGCCGGGCCTGGTACGAGCGGCGCGGACCCCGGACCCGTCTGGTGCTCGCGACGGCGGGCGTGTTCGCCGTGACGGCCATCCTGCTCGCCGTGCTGTGGGGCTCCCTGGCGCTGACCGGACTGCCCGGCTGGCTGCCCGACACGGCCGAGGACGTGCTGACCCGGCTCCCGGGCGTGAGCTGACCCTCGGATGTCCTACGATGCTTCCCGGCCGTTCTGCGGCCGCGGGCGGTTAGCTCAGTGGTAGAGCACTTCGTTCACACCGAAGGGGTCGCTGGTTCGAACCCAGTACCGCCCACCAGCACAAACACCATCTGACCGAAGGTCCCGCAGGGGCCAAAGTCAGCAAAAAGTCAGCACGCCTCATCCGAGGATCGCCCGGACCGCGTCGTCGTGGTCGCTGCTGGCGTGGACGTACAGGTTCAGCGTGGTGCTCGCGGACGAGTGCCCCATGACCCGCTGGACCACGTTCACCGGCACCCCGTCGGAGATCAGCCAGGTCGCGTAGGCGTGCCGCAGGTCGTGGAACCGCAGACCACCCGCCGCACGCTGGACCAGCTCGGCCTCGGCCGCCTGCCGGGTCGGGAAGATCCCGCCGACGTCCTGGCCCGTCCGGTCGGACCACTCGGCCCGCACACCGCCTGACGGCAGCTCGACGAGGGTGCCGAGCAGGCCAGCGCGGACCAGGGCCGGGCGCCACACCCGCTGCCGGAACACGCTGCGGCTCAGCGGCGTCCCGGCCGTGGTCGAGGACACCAGGTCGACCCCGTTCCACCGGGCCGGGTTCACCATCTCCTGGTGCTCGGCCAGGACCTCGAGCACCAGTGGCGGCAGCGGGACGGTCCGGCGGCCGGACTCCGACTTGGGGTACGGCTTGAGCCGCAGCTGCCCGTCCACCTCCTCGATCACCCGGCTGACCCGCAGCCGCCGGGCGTCCGGGTCGACCATGTCCATCGCCAGCCCCATTGCCTCACCCCAGCGCAGGCCACAGCCGGCTGCCAGCGCCACCAGGAACCGGTACCGGGGCGTCACGGCCGGCAGCAGCACCGTCCGCAGCTGCGTGCGCGTCAGGGGGATCTCGGTCCGGTCCGCCCGCTGGCGCCGCGGCACCTTCACGCCCTCCGTCGGGTCGTGGGGGATGAGCCGGTCCCGGACCGCAGAGGCGAGGATGAGCCGGAGCATCCGGACGCACTCCCGGACGGTGGCAGGGGAGCGGGTCTCCGCGAGCTCGCTCACCCACTGCTGGACCGACAGGTGGTCGATATGCCGCAGCGGCCAGTCGCCCCAGCGGGGGAGGACGTGGACCCGCAGGATGCTCGCGTCCCTCGACCGGGTCGTCCGCTCGCCCTGGTGCCCCATCGCCCACCGCTCGGCGTACTCGATCAGCGCGATCCGGCCGCCGTGCGGGTCGACGTAGCTGCCCGCCGCCATCGCCGACTCCATCCGGGCCAGGTGCTCCCGCGCGGCCCGCTTCGTCGAAAACGTCTGCGCCCGCTGCCGCCCGGTCGGGTCCCGCCAGTTCGCGCGGAAGGACCCGGCCGGTGTCGACACGACGTGGCCCATCAGCGAACGCGAGCCCCGGTGCTGGAGCGGACCGGTTCACCCAGCCAGGCGTGGAACCGCGCGCACGGCACCACCCACCGACGCCCGATGCGCTCCGCCGGCACATGACCAGCCCGCACGGCCGCGTACGCCGCCCCACGGGACACGCCCAGCAGCTCGGCCGCCTCGTCGACCGTGTAGGTCAACCGGCCCCGCGCCACCAAAGCGGCCACCTCTTCACCTCTCTGCGTTCTCGTCCCTGTCGTCATGCTGCCCTCCTCGGATCGTTGCTCTGACCGTTATCCACAGCCCCGCCGGGTGGCCCGGTCGACCCGGGTCCGGTGGCCGCCATCAACTGCTTCGCGGACTCGTACTGAGCCCGCCACCGGTTCCGTTCCTGGACCGCGGCGAGGATCGCTGAGGCGTAGTCCGCCTCAGGCATGGGCACGTCTTTCCAGGTGAACCGGGGGGACCCGTCGTCGAGGACGTGGTCGACGCCCATCCGGTCGACCTCGGGGGCTTCGATGCCGGCGGCGAGGAGGGTTTCGCGGACGACGTTGGCGCGGTCGGCGCGGTGCTCGGCGAGGGTCTTGCCGGACCACTGCTTGGAGACCTGGACGCGGCGCCCGCCGTACCCGAGGTTGTCCCGCTCGTGGGCCCGCTTCTCACACGCGCCGGGCTCGAGGCCGGGCAGGCAGTCCTTCGGCTGGATCCCGTACCGCAGCCAGTTCGAGCACTCCTGTGAGCACGGGAGCCAGCGGACCTCCTCGTGCAACCGGTCGACGTGCGCCTCGTACGCGGCCCGCCGGGCAGCGGCACGGGCCCGCTCACGGGCGCTCTTGGCGTCCCAGTCGTCAGGGTGCCCGACGTGGTCGGCGGCCGGCTCGTCCGGCTCCTCCGGTGTGAACGTGTCCGCGAGACTCTTGGTCAGGTACTTCGTCAGGTAGCGGATGGTCCGGTCGGCGTCTTCGCTGGTGCCGAGGATGCCCTTCACGTCGGTCTGCTGCCCGAACCGCATCGTGTGCGCGGCCGGCTGGGCGGGGTCGGCGTCGACCTGGGCGTCGAGGTCGTCCATCGCCTCCTCCCACGTCGGCAGTGGCATGCCGGTCTGAGGGTCGCGGTAGGCGCCGTCACACCAGGCCGGGAGGCCGGTGGTCTGCTCGTCGTAGACGACCTGGTCGAAGGCGGGCCACCACACCTGCACGTACGTCGCCTTCGTCACCTCGCGGAGCACCTGCCGGGGGACGGCCCCCCGGATAGCGACGTGCACGTGCGGCGCCAGCCGCTTCTGGGGCTCGACGGCCGCGAAGTACTGGGCCTTGTAACCGGCGCAGCGGCGCAGGTTCTGCACCCACCGCGCGAACAGCCGGGGCAGGTGGATCGCGTCGAGCGCCGCCCGCCGGTAGTCGTAGGAGTTCGAGTCGACCGGGGTGCCGGTGCCTGGGGTGATGCGCCCGTACGACGGCAGCGTGAGGGTGACGAACATGGAGGGTCGGTAGACCTGGCCGTGGTTGCCGGTGAAGGTGCGGCCGATGGTGCGGTTCTCCTGCGGCACCCGCGGCAGGTCTGACACGTCGTCACGGCGACGGGTCGACCGCACCCGACGGTCCGAGTCCGCGGCGGGCAGTTCGACGTCGTCCGGTTCCTCGACCTCGCCTGGCTCGTCAACCGGGTCGGCGTCCTCCTCGGGTTCGTCCTCGCGGTGCCAGCCCTCGCGGCACTGCTGCTGGCGCACCTTCCGTGCCTTCGTGGCGCAGGGTGGGCAGACGTTCTCGCGGGTGGACTTGCAAGGGATCGGGACCTTGGCCGTGTCCCCGGTCTCGTGGTCCACCACCAGCCGCAGGAGGGGCCGAACGCAGACCCCGGCATGCTCGGCCCACGTCCGGACCATCCGCCCGTCCACCCGCAAGGTGGGGTCGTCGACGACGCGCTGCTCCCCGCTCGTCCAGACCGCGCCCGCCCGCTCGACCGTGGTGGCGCTCATGAGGCCAGTGCCTTGCGGTGTACGCCCCGGGCGTTGTGGGCGTTGGGCTCGTAGTGCGCCTGGACCTCGTCCTCGGGCAGCTCGGCCAGCAGGTCGAGGAGGTCGCCGGTGTAGGCGCCGCCGCGGAAGCCGCCGGCCCAGAACCCGGCGGAGGCGTGGGACTTGGTGGCGTAGCGGCGGCAATAGCCGCGGACGGGGCAGCGGGCGCAGATCCGGGCCATGACCTCCCGGATCTCGTCCTCCACCCGGTGCGCGTCCTCCGTCCACGGCAGATCCGTCCGCCGGGCGCACAGCGCGCGGGCCATCCAGGAGTGGTCCAGCTCGCCCAGCGTCTCGGGCGTGACGGTCCGTGCGTGGGTGTTCACGAGGCCACCGCCGAACCGGTGTCCACGCCCGGACGGCTGGTGGCCCTGGTCCGCCGAGGCGTAGCGTCAGCGTCCGGGTCGAGTCCCCCCACTCGGCCCGGCTGCCCGTCCTCGCCTGGCTTGCCGGAGTGCCCTTCACCCCCACCGATCCCCCCATCGGTCGAAGGGCCCGCGAAGACGGGCAGCCCTACGTCCACCGGGGCCGGGTAGGCGCGGCCCAGCTGCTCGATCGTCTCGTCGGGCAGGTAAACCGCCCGGGCACGCAGCGGGTCAGGAACGCCGTCGAGCCGAACGAAGCACACGCCCGGGGTGGCGAGGGGGATGCGGTCGCAGGCGGCGCCGCGGTGCAGGGCCCCATCGCCGAGGACCATGTCGACCTGGATCGGCTCATCGAGTCGGAACGCGACACGGACAGCGTGCAGACCCCGCCAGCGGACGACCTCCTTGGACGGGTCGACGGTGGTGGTGATGACCGTGAAGCCCACCGCCCGACCCCGGGACAGGAGCGCACCGAGTGCGGCCTCGACCCGGCGCGTGGTCTTGGAGTCCGCCAGGGCAGTGAGGGTGGCCAGCTCGTCGACGACCACCACCCGGTGCGGGCTGCTGACCGAGGGCGTGTGCTGCCGCGAGGACCCCGCCAACGAGGCGGCCCGCTGGTCGAGCTCGACGACCAGGGCTTCGAGGGTGTCGGCCATGTCGTCGATCCGGTCAACGACGTGCGCCAGCGGGCGGGCGGGGGTGGCTTCCATCCCGCCCTTCGGGTCCAGCCACGTCACCCGCACCAGCCCCGCGTGAATCGCGGTCGACAACCCGGCGACGATGGCCCACAGCAGCGACGACTTGCCCGAGCCGGTGGTGCCGGCGATGAGAACGTGCGCCCCGCGCAGCCGAAGACGCCACGAGGTGCCGTCCTCGAGCACCCCCACCGACAGGGCACCGAGCCCCGCGAGGACCGAGGCGGGGTCGGTCAGCTGCGGAACGCCGCCGAGGACGAGGGGGCGGGCGAGGGTGTCGGCGCGGGTGATGTCCAGCCACACCCACCCCGGACCGGCCGGACGGACTCGGACGGCAAGTACCCGCCAGGCGTGAGCGAGGGAGTCACACGCCGCGGCCACTGTGTCCGGGGTGATGCCCGCCGGTAGCGCGATCAGCAGGTGGTCGGTGGGGCCGGTGAAGCGGACGCGCTTGAGGTGGGCGACTTCCACCGACTGCCCCTCCCGCCTGAGCGCCCGAGGGGTGTCCGCCCAGGCGAGGACGAGAGCGCGGGCGAGGCCGGGGTCCTGGCGGCGGTCGGTGACGTACAGGTTGTGCCGCAACGCCAGCGTCTTCCACGACGGGCCGTAGACGTACCTGCGGCGCCACCACGAGCCCCACCGGCGCCCGATCACCCACTCATACGACCGGCGCGCCCGCCACCGCCACAGGACCAGCAGGAGCCCTGCTAGGAGGGCGAGGGCGGCCATCGCGGCCTGGTCCTGCCACCGGGCCGACAGCACCAAGACGTAGATCCCGAAAGCGAGCAGACCGGTGCCGAACATGGTGCGGAAGGGGCGGCGGAGGGCGTCGGCGAGCAGGAGCCAGAACACCCACCAGCCCCGGCGCCACACCCGCACCGTCAGCCGCCAGGACCCGCGAGCCACGCGGCCGAGACCGACACCCCGCCGGGCGTCCGTAGGGGCCGTGGGGGTCGCGGTGGCGGCGGTGGTGGTCATCAGTCGGCGTGGGTCGAGCGTGCGACCCGCAGCACCTCGTGACCGACGTTGTCGATCAGCCCAAACGCCCGCAGCAGATCCGTCCGCAGCTCGTCGTCCGGGTACTCCGCCATCCGCTGCACCACCGCCGACAGGTCGTCCATGACCCGGCCGATGTCAGCGCTGGTCTTGATGACGTGCTCCCACACCTCATCCGCATTCCGCACCCCGAGCGCGCGAGCCCAGACCACGACGTCGACCCGACCGGGCGCAACACCACCTACTCCGCCACCGGTGCCGGTGGAGGTGAGGCCGGCGGCCATGTCACGCCGCCTCAGCGGACGCCGAGCCCGACGAGCTGCTACTCGACGACGGCCGGCGGGCCGAACCCGGCACCGGCGCGGCGACGCTGTCGGCGGACCAGTACTCGACCAGGCCCCCGGTGTTCTTGTTGACCCGGACCTCCACCCGCAAGTTCTCGAACCCGATCGGACCCAGCGCCGTCACGTCGGGCCGGTCATAGGCCGGGAGCGTCACCGACGCAATGACCGAACTGGTCCGGCCGTACTGGACCTGCTGGTACATCACCTCCACCCCCCACACCGGCATCCCCGTCGCGTCATCCCGCGTCTGCACGTCCGACTGCGCGCGGCCACCGCCGGCCGTCTCGACCCAGTCGAAGCGGGCGTCCACCACCCCCGTCGCCACCATCGGCTGCTTGCTGCTGTCCACCACGTAAGCCGGCATGACCTTCCCCTCTCGATATGACTGGCTTGAGCCAGTTGCCACCAACTATGCACTGGCTTGAGCCAGTGGCGCAAGATCGCGACAGCAACTGGCTTGGACCAGTTGTACGATCCGCTGGTGTCCCCGACCAACGACCGATCCGACGACCGGCGCCCCGCCAGTCGTGTCATCGCCGACGCCCTGCGCGAGCGGATCGAGAGCGGAGACCTCCCGGAAGGCGGGCAACTGCCCTCCGAGCGACAGCTGGCCGCGTGGTTCGACGCCGCTCGCAACACCGCCCGCGAGGCCGTCCGGATCCTCACCGACGAGGGCCTGGTGATCGCCCACCATGGCCAGGGGGTGTTCGTTCGTCAGCGTCACCCGCTCATCCGCCTCGGCAGCGACAGGTACTCACCGCGGCACCGTGACCTCGGGCTGTCTCCGTTCCTGCTCGAATGCCAGCGCCAGGGCAAGACCGGCAAGTTCGAGGTGCTGTCCATCACCCAGGAACGCGCGTCGTGGGACGTCGCAAGCCGACTCGGGGCACCAGCCGGTGAGGACGTTGAGGTCACCCGCCGCGAGAACGTCTTCTACGCCGACGAGGACCCGGTCTACCGCGTGAGCACCTTTCTGCCGGCGGCACTGACCGATGGCACCGACCTGCGCGAGCCCGTGATCGACCACCCGTACGGCATCCACGGTCGCCTCGAAGAGGCCGGCCACACCATGACTCGCATCGTCGAGGACGTAACCGCACGAATGCCCACCCCGGATGAGGCCAGCCGACTCGCCCTGCCCAAGGGCTCTCCCGTACTCGACGTCTGGCACACGAGCGTCGACCAGAACGGCACCCCGTACGAAATCACCAGGTTCGTCATGCGCGCCGACCTGACCGGGCTGCACTACGACACTCCCGTCGAATGAACCCCACGCTCGCCGGAACGCTCCGCATTGCCGCCTTAGCCCTCCTTTGGGGCAGCAGCTTCCTCTGGATCGACCTGGCCCTCGACGGTCTAGGCCCCGTACAGATCACCGTCGCGAGACTCACCCTTGGCGCCGCGCTGCTCCTGATCGTGGCGCGCCAAGAGCTCGGCACGGTCCTTGCGCGACGCGACGTCTACGTCCCGCTCTTCATCGCCGCCCTACTAGCCAACGCCATCCCGTTCACCCTGTTCTCCGTGGCGCAGCAGACCATCCCCTCGAACCTCGCTGGCGCCCTCAACGCCACCACACCCTTCTGGTCGCTGCTGATCGCTCTGGGAGCCCGCGTCCAGAAGCGCACGTCCCCTGTCCAGGTAGCAGGACTCCTGATCGGTTTGGCCGGAACCACGATCATTCTCTCACCGGGAGGCAGCGGCGTCCCCCTCTTCGGCGCTCTGATGGCATTGTTGGCCGCCGCGTCATACGGGGCTGGGTACGTCTTCATCGCCTCGCGGCTCACCCCCACAGGCCTTCCAAACTCTGGCATGGCCGCCACACAACTGACCGCAGCCACCCTTCTCACGTCGATCACCGTGCCGTTCGCCGGCCTCACGCCCGTCGCGCTATCGCCACAAGTGGCCGTTGCCGTCCTCGTCTTGGGAATCGGCGGCACCGGACTCGCCTACCTCCTGCTGTATCGGATCATCGCGGACGACGGCCCCGTGGCCGCCTCGACTGTGACCTACCTACTGCCTGTCGTGGCCTTCATCCTTGGCGCCGTGGTCCTTCGGGAGCCGCTGACTCCGACACTCCTCCTCGGGAGCGCCCTCGTGCTCGCAGGGGTCGCTTTGGCGCGACGTCGCAACGCCACCCGCCGTCCAACCTGACTCACGCGTCGGTCTCGAAAGAGCCGATAATGAGGGAAGGCTCGCGTTACGCGAGAAGATCCGCGCACGCTTGGACGACATGCTCTGGGACTGCATCGAACTCGCGCGGGTTGAGTTGCATGACGTACTCATTCTCGATGTGATACGACTCGTTGACGAACTTCTTGAACGCGGGATCCCCTCCAGCCGCGTCAGGATCAAGCGCGGACGCGATGCGAAAGAGCTGGACTTTCTCGTAGCCCACTTTGGTTTGGTCGAACTTGGCTTTCAGAACCTCGCGGTCTTTCAGTTGCGCGAGGATCGCGCTGTAATCAAAACCGGGGATGACTCGCCGAATCTCGGAGATTGCTTGTTCGCGGTCATGCTCGTCGAGGGGAACGAAGTTCCCACTCTCACCCTTCGAACTGGGCTCGTCCCGAACGTGGAGAAGGCTTGAGAGGACGTCGTACTCCGCCCCCTGTTGGCCATGGACCTCGTAGCGGCGCCGGAGATAGATACATTTGATTACGGAGTCTGCGGATGAGTCAATGTTTTCGTCGCAGACCTGTGAGAACGTCATGATGTCGGATGACTTGATCGGCTTCTCCTCGACTTGCCCCGCTCGGCTTCGGAGAAAATGAACGGCGGGGGTGGCCGCTTGGAACTGCCCCGAGGTGGCCGTGCGGACAATGTCAATGGCAGGCTCAATGTCGTGAGTCAGGAGAAGCGTGGTGAAGCCTCGAAGGCTTTGTCTGCCGTGGAAGAGTTTATGGAGGATGGCAAACTTCTTTGTCTTGTCGAAGCTCGACACGGGATCATCGAGGACAACGAGGTCAGGGGCGTCACGGCGGACCTGATGCATGAACAGGACAAGCGCGAAGGCGTTGCGCTCTCCGAAGCTCAGATGGCTGCCGGCCGCCTCCAGGTGCCCTGGCGAATCTTCATGCTCAAGTATCATCCGATAGGAGTCGCCGCTGGACTCGATCCGTACGGCATATTTATAGCCAGCCGACCGAAGGTATTCGTTAATCTCGTCCTGGTTTCGTTCGATTGACGAAGCTACTTGCGACTTCTGTATACCCACGCGCCTTTTGATGTCGTTGATCCGCTCGGCGACATGCTCTAGCTGTTCGTTCATCCCCCTGACGATGTCCTGGGTGCCCTCAGAATTGAGCGCGTCAAGAAGTTCGAGATCGATCTTTAGGCTTCTAAGTGCCTTGTCAACGTCGGGTTCGTCGCGGAGCGACACGAACGAAAGTCCCTTGAGTGCAGTGAACTTGTTCAAAAGGGTCTCGACCTGACCCCGCAAGCTTGCCAAGAAGTGGTCTTGCTCCGGGGACAGCTCCTCCAGACTCGACGTGATTTTCCGCAATTGCTGAAGGCGCTCAGGCACGAAGAAGCCCGCCAGATTATCTAGCACGAGGCGCAATGCACTTAGATTCTTCACCGCGGCAGATTCATACTCCACAGACACAGAGACGGCGGTCGTCTTGTTCACCTGGGAGACCGAACAGAAGGGGCAGTTATCTGACAGCTCAAGGAAACTCTTGCCCTTTGATTGCCAGGACAGCCATCCCGCTGGATTGTCGCTATGGAGGAACTTCTCAAAACCCAGGAGAGGTTTCGGGATCGTGGCAAGCTTCCCGCCCATGCCAAGCGCCTTAAAGCCCTTGCTGGTCTTCGAGATCCCACCGGACTTCGTTAGCGTGAAGGCGTTTCGTAGTTCGGTGAAGCTGGCAATTGCGGCATCAAGTGCCGCATTCTCCAGAAAAACCTTCTTCACATCGTCGAAGATGGCCTCAAGCTCCTCGATCCCCGCCTGATATTCGGGCGTCTTGATGAAGATGTCGAAACTGTTCTTGACTACTTCGTTGGGCTGGAAGACGAACTGGGATACGTAGTGCTCGTCGAAAACGAGAACGTGTTCTATCTCGTCCGCGCCAACCACTGTTGGCTTCTTGTCGCTACCGCCCTGACGGTACTTAAAAGGAAGTAGCTCTTGAAGGGCATCCGCGCCCTGAGTATTGAGAACGAGCGCGCGGGCGATGGTGCTCTTCCCGAGTCCATTGGGTCCGTACTTGATATTGAGTGACCCGCGCCTGAGGGTAAGTGGCGCTTCAGCGATGCTGTTGCAGTGTTCCAGAGTGATGGCGTAGTCGTTGGGCTGCGCTGGCGACGACTTCGGAGGGGTGTCGGATGAATTGGCCATGGTGCCGTGACTCTCCCACATCCTGGGCGTCGAGCGCCGGAGAAATGCGCGACTGCGGGATTGCGGCGCCTGCTCGCTCTTCCCATCCGGGGTGCAGCGACGGCCAGCGAGTGGTGCGTGGTGCAGTCGTCTATGTCACCCGACGGTCAGAATCCGGCACTACCCATCTGTAGGACGTCGACGTGTCTGGCGGATCGGTGCTTGGCTCCGATCCGCCCGGCAGCGCGATGCGGACCACATGCCACGGCGTACAGCATCCGATCGTCGCCAGATGCGGTCGTTCCCCAAGTCGCTCGGCTACAGAACCACCCACGGCTGGCGCGGTGGCATGCCTCTCGCGGCTGACGTCCGAGCGAACCATCCGGGTCAGCAGCCCGGGACAGCGGGGGGTCGCCTCGCGATGTCGCCTGGTGCTGGCGTTGCTGCATTCACCTCTAGAGGATCAAGGCCCGGCCGGCTTCGCCGGCCGCGCCGCTGGGCCGGGCGTGCGGCGCAAGCGCCGTTCCGGGCCCAGCGGCGCGGGCTGGCTCTTGCCGCTTACACACGCCTGCGCATGTAGATGGCCACTTGACCGTAGGCATTGCCCGTGATGGAGGCGGCGTCGGGGTGTCCGATGTCGTGGCTTTGACCCAACTTACTAGTCCAAGACCCGTCCGGTAGCTGACGTGCTGCGTGGGTGGGCGAGCCCGCAGCGTTCATGTAGATCGCCACCTTCTCGAAACCGCGTTCGAGAACATCGTCAGGGCACACCTCATAGCCCAGCGTTTCGAACGCGTGTTTAAAGCTTTCGACGGTCTCCGCGCCGACACCATCAGGCCAAAAAGACCCGCCCAGCGGCTTTCCCCCTAGCCAAGAGATGGGCCACCACCACCGCTCGTCGTCCCCTGCCGCCCAGGCTATACAGTTGTACTGCTCATCTGGGGGACTAGTTATTTTCCAGGACGAACCACGCAGGCCAGGGAACGCGCGCTCGATGTCAAACGCCATACCCCGAAATTCCGCCTTCCCCGTCAAACCATTCAACCCACCTAGTCGCTGCCTCGCCCGGCGTGTCGGCTCCCTCTCCTTGATCCTCCCCGATGATAGAAGCAAGTGCCCAGAACCACGGTTTAGAAGAGTGCCGGAGTTCGTCAATCAGGTAAGGGACAACTGCGGGCCCAAGCCCGATAATCTGCTGGTAGGCAGGGTGCATAAAGAGGCGAGAGGCATCGGAAAGGAAAGCAGTCTCCTCCTCCCAAAGATCTCGCAACTTGCCGAACCGACTTGCAACGTCATCAGGAGTGGCGCAAATCGGGGCTGCCTGCCTCGCGCGGGCAAAATAACGAGGTGGTGGACTCTGTGCGCCGCCATATGAGTTCGCTCGGGTGACTCAAAATCAACGTCTGTCATCCAGTCGTGCCAAAGTTCTGCCTTGCCGGTAGGGCTGTAGGGGTCGATCTCGTACCCGGACGTTGAAGCCGCAAGGTTCTTTCCATAGGTCATGAGGCGTCCTCATCATCGGTGGTGAAGATGGGAACTTCCCAATCGCTCAGAAGGGCCTGGACAGAACGTCCCTTCTCTTTTGCCCGATCGAGCGCAACTCGAAGACGTTCGAGTTGACTGTCCGGAAGTGTCACTTCTATTTCCTCAATGCGACCATTCTTCCAATAACCTAGTCGAAGCTTGTGTGTCACAATCGCGCCGAGTGGGGCGGAGGTTGCCTCTTCAAATATCGGCCGAATATCTGTGACTACTCTAGAGGTGTGGACAAGCCGTTCATGCTCTTGCGCCAGGTCATGCGCCTTGCCCAGACTGCGAATAGCAGGGGATGCCAAGACCTGCGTGAGGACTGCAGTCAGTGAGCCCCGCTCGGCAACATCGATATCCAGATCACTCGACTGCGACAATGCCGCAGCCATCTCACCAACAGGGTAGCCATGGGAGCCGATAAGGGCCGTCAGTGAGAAAGCCTCACGAAGGACATCTTCTCCGTCTATGGATTCCCCCGCTGCATCCAGAGCCTCATCGATGCTGTTGGCGACGGCATCATCAGATGGGGGGTTAGGGATATCTTCGAGCGCAGCAACAAGACGAGACACCTTCTCAGCACTCAGCCGAGCCAAGTACTCCAGTGTCCCGACAGCTCGCTTAGGCACGGACACGCCCGCAACCGGAATCGCCACGTCACTCTCCCTCACACGCGTGTTGGCATGCTAGGTCATGCCTCATAGTCCCTGCTGGGCAGTTCCATGATGTACGACGCTCGGAACCCTAGCGGGGCTCCGCCCCGGACCCCGGCCTCGGCTCCGGGATGCGTTGAGGGGCACCAGGGTGGTGATCCCGTCGCGCCGACCGTCCGGAGGTCAGCCACCCCGGGGCCGGCCTGGCAAGGACCTACGGCCGCTACGCGGTGACTACGTCATCCCTGCCAGGCCGACCCCGGGGCAGCTAAACGACCCCCGGCCGACGCGACGGGATCACCACCCAGCCGACGGGTAGCGGGCGAGACCCCGACCCCCATCAACGTTGCGCGAGCGTCACAGCCCCGTCTGGCTCACGCCGTACTCGGCCTGCTCGGGGGTGAAGCCCTCGTACTCCAGCTGTTCGATCAGGCCGGAGCGGGAGAACGAAGTGAACTCCAGGTAGGACTGGGCCGACTTGGCCGCCTGCTCATTCCAGTCGACCGTCACTCGCTCGACGGCCCAGGTGGCGTCCTCGTTCGAAAAGCCCTCGTACTCGAGCTGTTCGATGAGCCCAGTCAGGGAGAACGCTGTGAAGTCCAGGTAGCTCTCCGCCGACCCGAGTGCGTTCTGTTGGGAGACGGTGCCGGCAGCCGCCACGGCCTCGGCCTCGGCGGCAGCGGCTTCCGCGGCTGCGGCTTCAGCTGCTGCCGCTTCTGCCTCAGCCGCTTCAGCAGCAGCCGCCTCTTCCGCTGCCTGAGCCTCGGCGGCCTCCGCTGCTGCCGCCGCCTCCTCGGCCGCCGCTTCTTCCGCGGCCACTCGATCCGCTTCCTCCTGAGCTGCCAGCTCCTCGGCAGTCGGTTCCGTCGGCTCCGCGCTCGGCGACGGTTCAGCCGACGGTGAGGCCGGCGCACTCGCAGCGACGGAGGCCGCCTCCTCGTCGGGAGCGGGGTCGGGGGCCACGAGCCCCAGCACGATGAACAGCCCGACGAGGCCGATTGGGATGGCGAACCGCTTCTTCTTGAACCAAGGGCGCGGGGTCCGACCGGTGGTCTCGACCAGCGGGTCGCCGGGCTCCGTCGTGTAGAGCTCCCAGCCGTCTGGGGCGGGACCCCAGGCCGGGTCCGGCTCCCATCCAGGAGGAGGCGTCCATCCCTCCGGGGGCGGGGGCCAGTTCGGGGGTGGGTTGTAGCGCATGACGCCTCCCGGGTGTCGTGGGCTCGCCTACCCGGACGGATAGGGCAGATCCGGAACGTAAGTCAGCCGGCCGGACGCAGGCAGTCAGATGGGTCACCACGGGCCGAGCGGAGGATGAGACCTCCGCCGAACGGAGGGCCGTCCCAGAAAGTCAGCAGAAAGTCAGCAGGCACCCCTGCGCTAGACAACACACGACATCATGAAAGTGCAGGTGAGAGCGGTGTGGCGCGTCGCCGGAGTGCCCCGGCGACGTTCACACCGAAGGGGTCGCTGGTTCGAACCCAGTACCGCCCACCAGCACGAACACCACCTGGCCGAAGGTCGTGCACGGGTCACGGTCAGGTGGCCTGGTCCGGGGATTGTCTTCACCGCGTCATCGGGTCGCTGCTGGCGTACCCGGACGTGCTGGATCTGGGGCCCGCGGACGAGTGACCACGACGCGCTGGACGACGCGCTCCGGCACCCTGTCGAAGCTAAGGCGCTTCGCGGAGGCATACCGGAGTTCGTGGAACCGCAGACCCCCGCAATTGCTGCCGCTCGTCGAGGGTCGGGGCCCGGGGGCGCTCCTGCGGGGGCGATACCCTCCGGCGATGCCAGAAGCGGAAAGCCAACCGAGCCCGCGTCGGGCGAGACTTGCGTTCGTGGTTGCGGTCGCGTTCGCCTTGGTCGCCTCCGTCATGTTCGGCGTTGGCCTGTTGGCTCTCATGGTAGGTGCCGCGCCTTCAGCGCCGTGCCAGCCAGGCTCCCCTTGCGGACGTGAACCAGTGGAGGCTCTGCGGTTCGGCCTGGCGTCGATGCTCGGCGGTGTGCTGACCGTCATCGCGATGGTGGCCATCCTCGTGCTGTCGTCGAGACGTCCTACGTCGGGCTAGGAACTGGCAACCGAGACAGTTCCGCACCCCGGCTGGGTTCCGGGATGCTTGTTCGGTCACCGCGCCACCGACAGATGGCGGGGGCCCCGAACCACCTAGTGAGCCCGGATCTCGTAGTCCTCGTGCAGGTACGGCCGGCGGTCGCGCCAAGGCACCCACGGTCGTTTCAGCACCTTGGCGATCTGCCGGGACTCCCAAGACGCGTCGTGCTCCATCGTCGCCCACAGCAGGATCGGCTTATGGCCGGGGCACAGGAGCGCAGCCCTTTGCGCCCCGTGGCCCCGGAAGTACGGGTGCGTGGTGACCGCGGCGATGTGGACCGCAGGGACGACGACCCACTGCCGGAGGCTGCGCTCGACGGTCACCCCCTGGCGGTCGACGACAGTGCGCTGCCTGAGCCCGAACGACACCTGCCGAGGGTCGCGCCACGTCCCCGCCTGGTAGGTCATGTGCACGTCGGTAGCGTGCCAGCCGCAGGTGGCCGGTCGATCGTCGTCGGTGCCGACGACGCTCGAGCCGGCGGAGACAGACGCTCGAGCGCCGCAGTCAACGCTTGGCCGTGTCCCCGTCGGCCAAGCCGCTGGCTCCACCGCGTGCGCTCACGGCTCCGTCAACGGATCGCCTGCGGCCCAGGCCGCGAGCCGGCAGCAGCAAGGCGAGGGCCGTGGCGCAGTGGAGCGCGATGGCGAACGCCCAGGGGACCGCAACGGGACCGACGTCACCCAGTGAGACCCCGAAGAGCACCAACGGGAGCATCAGGGGCAGCAGACCAGCACCGGCCGCAGCGATGCCCACGACGCGCGACATCGGTGAGCCACCGAGGACGAGAGCCGAGAGTGCGAGCGTGAGGACCGCGCCACTCAGCAGCGGCGAGAACTCCAGGAGGGCGATCTCGCCCGTCGGCAGCATGTCGAGACGACGCTCCAGCCAGTTGCCGGTCGCGATGAAGGTGGCAACGGCGGACAGGACCACCAGTGCCGCCGCGAGCGGCCTCGGGCGCCCAGGCCTCAGCCACCGCATCCGTGCGCCCTCGCTCGGCTCGCCACGCCACGTGAATGTGACGCTTCCCGTCGGTGCCTCGTTGCCAGCCACGTCTCCCCGGTTCGTCGGAAGCGGCCATGCTGACACGGGCGCTGGCACCGTCGGCCGAGACCACGCGGCAGCGCCGGGTGCGTCAGCTCGGCCGGTTACGTCGGCAGAGTCGAGCAGTCACCTGCTGCCACAGACGGCGTGGCCGCAGAGGGGCACGCCGGCACCGGCGCAATCAGCTGGGCCGGACGTTGTTGGGTCGCGTCGTCCCTGCGCCGCGTCGCCGCCAGGTACCCCGGGCGGTGGACCGGGCTGCGACGCTTCTCGGGCGGGCAGGGTCACGTCATTGCGAGGCGCCGGTCTGGTGGTCGGGCCGCGGCTCGATCCCCTCGCGCTTCAGTCGCCGCTTCTCCGAGCCGTGGCTCAGGAAGGCGGCCACGATGGCGACCGCGACACAGGCCCAGAGCGCAACCGGCCAGCGGTCCACGACTCTCAGGGCCAGCGCTACGACGAACGCGACCAGGGACACGAGCAGCAGCGCCTTTCCGCCCGCTGTCATGTCCCGGACGCGGCGACCCTTCTCCCAGGACCCGTCCGGGGCGCGCCCCGGACGTGACCACTCCCGGTAGATCGTGCGGTTGACCAGGAGGCCGGCTCCGACGATCACGACGGTCCCCACCACGAGCAGGACGACGGCGGTGACGGACACTCGATGGTCTCCTCGGCGCAGGCGGGCGGGGCCGCACCGGTCTGAGCCCCCTCGGTCGGATGCTGGTCCACGTCATCCGAGCGCGCCACCGGGGGAGGAGAGGCCCGGTCGACCCAGGTTTGTCCGGCTCGCCCCGCGGCCCTTGGTGACAGCGTGTGCGTGGCTGTTCGCGACGTCAGCGCCGAACCGGTGTCGGCCCGGAGGCGACTGGTCGGCGGGGCCGGTGCGGGCGTACTGTGATCACCGGGTCGAGTTCCCCCACTCGGCCCCGCTGCCCGTCCTCGCCTGGCTTGCCGGAGAGTCCTTCACCCCCACCGATCCCCCCATCGGTCGAAGGGCCCGCGAAGACGGGCAGCCCCATGCCCGCCTGGGTCTCGATCAGGGGCCGGCGTCGTCGGCCAGCGCCTGCGCCCGGTAGGCAGCCAGCAGCTCGCACAGCTCCGTGGGCGTCCGGCCGTACGTCTCCAGCAGGGTCTGCCGGGGCGTCGTGCCGCCGTGCAGGTCGACGGCAACCATCTGCGTCGCACCCACGACCGTCGGTCGGACACCGATGACGTCCTGCCATGCGTAGGTGCGCCGCCGCCCGAGGGTCCGGGCGCTCACACCCTCGCGGGACAGGACCAGTGGTCCGCGGCCCAGCAGCAGGGCGCCGACAGCGACCGCCAATGCTGCCGCTACGGCCACCGCGAACCAGGCCTCACCGGAGCCGGTGACGAGGGCGAGCGTGAGCGAGGCGGCCAGCAGCAGCACCACCGCCGCCAGCGCCCCGGACATGGACCGCCCCAGCACGGCCGGCACGGTCACCACGTCGGGCAGGCGCCGGCCGGCTCGGGCCGCTGAGAAGGGGTCGGTCACGTCCGGGATGCTGGCACGCCGGCTGGTCCCGCGTGAGCGGAACGGCGCGATCCCGTCGGTCTCCGAGCGACCGGGCAGGCCCGTCGGAGTGCCCGACCGTCAGGCGCCCGTCCGCCGCGTCAGGGTCAGGTGGGTGACCCCGCTGGGGGGAGGGGACGGCCTCGACGGCGTGCCGGCGGGCGAACGCGTCGTCCACACCGGTCGACCCGCCGCCGCCGTCCGGGCCGGTCTGCTCGGCCCAGAACCGGGTGGCGAACATCCACTGGTGCAGCCGCTGGCCGGCGCCGACCGGGCGCCGCGGGCGCGAAGTTCTGCGGACACGGGCGCCGGTCACCCGCTAGCGTCGCGACGACGAGCCCCGCCGAGCGGGCCCGCCGGACGGGGCGGGGTGTGCGGGTGACGGACACGACGGACCACGACGGCAACCAGGCGCACAGCGACGCCATCGTCGCCGGGGCCGCGGCGACGATGGCGTCGCAGGACGCGCAGGCGGTCGCCCGGTCCGCGGCCGAGACGGTCGTGGCGGCCGAGACCGCCAGCGAGGCCGCGTCGGCGGTGCTGGCCCAGGCCCGCCGGGCCGCCTCGGACGTGGTCGCGGCCACGGCCTCGGCCGCCGCCGAGACGGCCTCCCTGGCCGCGACCGCCGTGGACGAGCGCGCGCGCACCCGCGCGGAGGACGTCGCGGCCGCCGCCGTCGTCGCACGGGAGTCCGTGCTCGCCCGGGCGGACGGCACCGTCAGCCCCGACGAGGCGCGCCGGCTCGCCGCGGAGGTCGCGGCCCTGGTGTCGGCCGACGTCCGCAGCCAGGCCGCGCTGACCGCGGAGGCCGCCGCCCGGGTCGAGGAGGCCGTCCGGCTGGCCGCCGAGGCCGCCGCCCTGGCCGCGGGAACGGCGGCGTCGCTCGTCGAGGCGGCCGCCGTCGGGGCCCACGGCAGGGCGCTGGGGGCCACCCACGCCAGCGTGGCGACCGAGGCCGCCTCGGTCGTCGCGTCGGGCTCAGCCCGGCGGGTGGCCGAGCTGGCCCGGCGCCGGGTGGACTCGCTGCGTCACGGCCCGCTGGTCACCGAGCTGCGGCTCGCCGTGGCGCGCGAGGAGCTCACGCTGCACCACCAGGCCATGGTCGCCGTCGACGGCGGCGCCGTGGTGGGCGCCGAGGCCCTGCTGCGCTGGCAGCACCCGACGCGCGGGCTGCTGCTGCCCCGCGACTTCCTCGTCGCCGCCGAGGGACCGCACCTGCTGGAGCTGGTGGGCGACTGGGTGGTGGACGCCGCCTGCGCCCAGGCCGAGGCCTGGCAGCGGGAGCTCGGCGCCGACACCCCGGTGGTGTGGGTCAACGTGTCCTGCGACCAGCTCGGCCGGGGGCACCTGGTCGACGTCGTCGCCGACCGGCTCGCCGCGCACGGCGTGCCCGCGTCGCTGCTGGGGCTCGAGGTCACCGAGCGCCAGCTGGCCCGGCGCGTGGACGACGTCGCGGACGAGCTTCGGGCGCTGCGGCGGCTCGGGGTGGGCCTGGCCGTGGACGACTTCGGCACCGGGTACGCCTCGCTGGACTACCGGCGCCGGTTCACCTTCGACGAGATCAAGATCGACCAGTGCTTCGTGTCCGGGCTGCAGGAGCCCACCGACCGGGCGGTGGCCAGCTCCGTCGTCGCGCTCGGCCACTCGCTGGGGCTGACCGTGGTGGCCGAGGGCGTCGAGACGGCCCAGCAGCAGGCCATGGTCACGGACCTGGGGGTCGACATCAGCCAGGGCTACCTGCACCACCGTCCGGGCGTGGCGGCCGAGGTGGTGGCCCTGGTGCGCGGCTGACGCCCCTTGCGAATTCGTCGGTCCGAGCGTACTTTCTCGCCAGCGCCTCACTGTCGAAGCGTTTCACCAGTCCGCCGCCCGCGGACCTGACGACGGAGTCCAGGACATGACGAGCATCCACGACGTGGCCCGTGCCGCCGGGGTCTCGATCAGCACCGTGTCCTACGCCCTGTCCGGCAAGCGGTCGATCACCGAGGCCACCCGGCAGCGGGTCGAGGCCGCCGTCCGCGACCTCGACTACCGGCCCAACGCCGGCGCCCGCATGCTCGCCGGCAAGCGCACCTACATCCTCGCCGTCACCGAGCCGCTGCGCGCCGACACCTACGCCCCGGCCCACATGGCCTTCGTGCTGGCCACCGCCACGGCCGCGCGCCGCTACGACTACGACGTCCTGCTGCTGCTGCAGGACGAGGCCGCCGGCGGGCTGCGGCGGGTCACCTCCAGCCGGCTGGTCGACGGGATCATCGTCCTGGACGTGACCAAGGACGACGACCGCGTGGCGCTGGTCCGCGGCCTGGCCGTGCCGTCGGTGGTCGTGGGCGTGCCCGACGACACCGACGGGCTGGTCTGCGTCGACCTGGACTTCGAGGCGGCGGCGCGGCTGGCCGTGGACCGGCTGGCCGACGCCGGCCACCGCACCGTCGGCCTGCTGGGCGAGCCCCGCTCGGTGTACGAGCGCGGCTCCAACTTCCCGCCCCGGTTCCGCGACGCGTTCCTGACGCACGCCCGCTCCCGCGGTCTGCAGGCGCGCTTCGCCATGCCCGAGCGCGACACCGCGGCCGCGCGGGCCGCGGTGACCGACCTGCTGGGCCCCCGCGCCGACCTGACCGGTCTGGTGATGCACTGCGAGCAGGGCATCCAGGCCACCGCCGTGGAGCTGCTGCGCGAGCGAGGCCTGTCGGTGCCCGGGGACGTGTCCGTCGTCTCGGCCGCCTCGACCTTCGACACCGCGGCCCTGCCGGTCCCGCTCGACGTCATCCCGCTGGTGCCCGAACGCAGCTGTGACCGGGCCGTCGAGCTGGCAATCGAGCAGCTCACCAGCCGGGTCGAGCCCCGGGTCGAGCTGATCGCCCCGACCTACGTCGGGCACGGCTCGCTCGCCCCGCCGCCGTCACCCTGACCCACCGACCGACCCCCACGTCCCGACCGCAGCGCCGCAGGAGGCCCGTCTGATCAACGTCGAAACGCTTCGAACTCGAAACGCATCGATCTGCACCACCTACGAGGAGGTAGGCACACCATGAGGAGAACCACCAGCACCGTCCGACTGGGCACGGCAGCACTCGTCGGGGCCCTGGCCCTGGCCGCGTGCGGCGGCTCCGGCGACACCGAGGCCGGCGGCGAGGGCGACGTGCTGCGGCTGTGGCACTTCGAGTCCGACACCAGCGCCATGGGCATCGCCTGGGACGAGGCCATCGCCACGTTCGAGTCCGAGACCGGCGCGACCGTCGAGTTCGAGGAGCGCAGCTTCGAGCAGATCCGCACCACCGCCAGCCAGGTCCTCAACTCCAGCGAGGCCCCGGACATCCTCGAGTACAACAAGGGCAACGCCACCGCCGGCCTGCTGGCCAGCCAGGGCCTGCTGAGCCCGATGGACGACCAGGTCGAGGAGTACGGCTGGGACGAGATGCTCGCCCCCGCCCTGCAGACCACCGCCCGCTACGACGAGTCCGGGATCATGGGCTCCGGCAGCTGGTACGGCGTCCCCAACTACGGCGAGTTCGTCGAGTTCTACTACAACGAGGACATGTTCGCCGAGTACGGCGTCGAGGTCCCGACCACGGTCGAGGAGCTCGAGGCCGCCATGGCGACCTTCGCCGAGGCGGGCGTCACGCCGCTGGCCGAGGCCGCCGCGGAGTACCCGCTCGGCCAGCTTCTGGTACCAGCTCGCGCTGACCCAGGCCGACCGCGAGTGGGTCGACGCCTACCAGCTGTACACCGACGACGTCGACTTCAGCGGCGAGGAGATCAGCTACGCCACCGAGACGGTCAAGGAGTGGACCGACGCCGGCTACATCAGCGCCGACGCCACCGGCCTGGCCGCCGAGGACGCCGGCACGGCGTTCATCAACGGCGAGTACCCGATGTTCTTCTCGGGCAGCTGGTGGCACAACCGGTTCACCACCGAGATCTCCGGCTTCGAGTTCGGCACGTTCCTGTTCCCCGGCGCCGAGATGTCGCCCGGGTCGGCCGGCAACATGTGGGTCATCCCCGTCGAGGCCCGCAACCCCGACCTGGCGGCGGAGTTCATCGACATCACCATGCGACCGGAGATCCAGGCCCTGATCGGCAACAACGGCGGCGTGCCCGTCGCGGCCGACCCGGCCGACATCACCGACGAGAAGTCGGCCGAGCTGATCGCCAACTTCAACACCCTCAACGAGCGCGACGGCATCGCGTTCTACCCGGACTGGCCCACCGCGACGTTCTACGACGACCTGAACGCCGGACTGCAGGAGCTGCTCAACGGCACCCTGGAGCCCGCGGCCGTGCAGGACCAGCTCGGTCAGCAGTACGCCGACGGCGTCTCCGACATCACGGGCTGACCGCGATGGCCACCGTGACCACGTCCGCGCCCGCCGGGGGGCCCGTCGCCCCCCGGCGGGGGCAGCCGAGCCTGATCCCGGGCCTGCGCCGCCACACCTACTGGGTCTACCTGATCCCGGGGCTGACGCTGCTCACGGTGGTCATCCTCGTCCCGCTCGTGTGGAACGTGTACCTGACGTTCACGTCCTACCGCGGCATCCGCCCGCCGGAGTTCATCGGCCTGGACAACTGGGTCGAGCTGTTCGGCGACGCCACGTTCTGGCAGTCGTTCCGCAACTCCATCGCCATGATCGTGGCGATGGTGGTCGTGCCCACCGGGCTCGGCCTGGTGCTGGCGGCGATGCTGTTCGACCTGGTCGGTCGCAAGTTCGGCGGCCGGGTGGCGAGCTTCCTGCGGGCCACCTACTACCTGCCGCAGATCCTGCCGTCGGTCATCGCGGCCATCGTCATCGGCTGGATCCTGCGCCCGCAGAACGGTGCGCTCAACACCCTGCTGGACGCGGTCGGTCTGGGCGCGCTGCAGGCCAACTGGCTCGGCGACCCGCGCTTCGCCCTGCCCAGCATCATGGTGGTGCTGGTCTGGGTGCAGATCGGCTACCCGGTCGTCATCTTCATGGCCGCGCTGCAGCGCGTGGACCCCGAGCTGTACGAGGCCGCGGAGCTGGACGGGGCCAACTGGTTCCAGCGCTTCCGGGCCATCACCGTCAGCATCATCCGCCCGGAGATCTTCGTCGTGGTGCTCACCTGCGCCATCGCCGCGCTCAAGGTGTTCGGCCCGGTCTACGCCCTGACCGGGGGCGGGCCGGGGACCTCGACGATCGTCCCGGCGTACTACGCCTACAGCGAGTTCTTCCAGTCCCAGCAGGTCGGCTACGGCGCCACCATCGCGACCGCCCTGACGGTGGTCATCGCGGCGCTGGCGGTGGTGTTCGTCCTGGTCCAGAGCCGGCTCGAGAAGGCAGAGGAGCGGAGCTCATGAGTGCGCCCACCACCGAGCGGCACACCCCGGCGGCCACCACCGGTCCGCGACCGGCCCCGCCCCGCCGTCGGCGGCGCCGCCGCACCGCCCTGGACTGGACCCTGCTGGGGGTGGCGAGCCTGGTCGGGCTGCTCATCGCGGTCCCGTTCCTGCTGATCCTCGTCAACTCGTTCAAGTCCCCGGCGGACTACAGCACCGGCGGCCCGCTGTCGCTGCCCACCTCGCTGTACCTCGACGGCATCGTCGCGTTCTGGGAGCGGGTCGACTTCCCGCAGAAGCTGCTCAACAGCTTCGTCATCAGCGGCAGCGTCGCGGTGCTCGCCGTGCTGCTGTCGGTGCTCAACGCGTTCGCCCTCGGCATCGGCCGGATCAAGGGCCGGATGTGGATCGTGCTGCTCATCCTGCTGGCCAACATGCTGCCGCAGGAGGTGCTGCTGTACCCGCTCTACTTCATGTTCAAGGAGGTGGGGCTGTACAACACGATCTGGCCGGTCATCATCATCTTCACGGTCATCCAGAGCGCGTTCGGCACCTACCTGCTGGCCGCCGTGTACGGCACGTTCCCCAAGGAGATGCTGGAGGCCGCGGCGCTCGACGGCGCCAACCGCCGGCAGATCCTGTGGCGGATCGTGTTCCCGATCTCGCGGCCCACGCTCGCGGTGCTGCTCATCTTCTTCTTCATCTGGACCTGGAACGAGTTCCTGATCCCGCTGACGTTCCTGGTCAGCAACGCGGTCCAGACCGTCCCCGTGGCGGTGACCGTCCTGCAGGGCGACCGGATGATGGACGTCACGACGACGTCCGCCTCGGCCCTGCTCGGCCTGATCCCCACGCTCGTGTTCTTCCTCATCTTCCAGCGCACCCTCACGCGCGGCATCACGGCAGGAGCAGTCAAGTAATGAAGTTCACCGACGGGTTCTGGCACGACCGGCCCGGGGTCGACGCGCGGCTCGTCCGCGAGGCCCACGACCTGGACACCGTGGGTTCGCCCGAGGGCGACCGGCTGGTCGTCGAGGCCCCCACCCGCGTCATCACCGGCCGCGGCGACACCCTCAACCGCCCGGTCCTGACCGTCACGCTGTCCAGCCCGATGGACGGGGTCGTCCGGGTCCGCGTCGAGCACCACCGCGGCGCCCCCGCCACCCCCGGCTTCGACCTGGTCGGGGCCGAGAAGGGCCACGGCAGCGCCTGGACCGACGACGACGCGGGCTGGCTGGAGTCCGGCCCGCTGCGCGCCCGGGTGGCCCGCGGTGCGCCGTGGGACCTGCGCTTCGAGGCCGACGGTCAGGTGCTGACCCGCAGCGGCGACAAGTCCGTGGGCTGGCTCGGCCTGGCCGACGACGCGCCCGTCACCGCCGAGCCGGCCGGAGTGGCCGGGGTGAGCGTGGACGGCCTCGCCCCGGCGGCCTCCTACGTGCGCACCCAGCTGAGCCTCGGCGTGGGCGAGCTGGTCTACGGGCTGGGGGAGCGGTTCGGCCCGCTGGTCAAGAACGGGCAGAGCGTCGACGTCTGGAACGCCGACGGCGGCACCTCCAGCGAGCAGGCGTACAAGAACGTGCCGTTCTACCTGACCAACCGCGGCTACGGCTTGCTGGTCAACCACCCCGAGCACGTGTCGTTCGAGGTGGGCAGCGAGGCCGTCGAGCAGGTCCAGTTCTCGGTGCCGGGACAGGCGCTGGAGTACCTGGTGATCGCCGGGCCCACCCCGGCGGAGGTGCTGCAGCGCTACACCCGCCTGACCGGGCGACCGGCCAAGGTGCCGGCCTGGTCCTACGGGCTCTGGCTGTCGACGTCGTTCACCACCGACTACGACGAGGCCACCGTCAACCGGTTCATCGACGGGATGGCCGAGCGCGACCTTCCGCTGAGCGTCTTCCACTTCGACTGCTTCTGGATGCGCGAGTTCCGCTGGACCGACTTCGAGTGGGACCCGCGGACGTTCCCCGACCCGGAGGGCATGCTCGCGCGGCTGCACGAGCGCGGCCTGCGGGTCAGCGCCTGGCTCAACCCCTACGTCGCGCAGCGCTCGGCGCTGTTCGACGAGGCCGTCGAGGCCGGGTACCTCCTCCGGCGCGCCGACGGCAGCGTCTGGCAGTGGGACCTGTGGCAGGCCGGCATGGGCCTGGTCGACTTCACCAACCCCGCCGCGACGGCCTGGTTCCAGGACAAGGTGCGCGGCCTGCTCGCCCAGGGCGTCGACGCCATCAAGACCGACTTCGGCGAGCGCGTGCCCACCGACGTGGTGTGGCACGACGGGTCCGACCCCGGCGTCATGCACAACTGGTACGCCCAGCTGTACAACCAGGCCGTGTTCGACGTGCTGCAGGAGGTCCGCGGCCAGGGCGAGGCCGTGCTGTTCGCCCGCTCGGCCACCACCGGCGGGCAGCGGATGCCGGTGCACTGGGGCGGTGACAGCTCGTCGTCGTTCGTGTCGATGGCCGAGAGCCTGCGCGGCGGGCTCAGCCTGGCGATGAGCGGGTTCGGCTTCTGGAGCCACGACATCGGCGGCTTCGAGGGCACCCCCGACCCGGCCGTGTTCAAGCGGTGGCTGGCGTTCGGCCTGCTGTCCAGCCACTCCCGCCTGCACGGCTCGCAGAGCTACCGGGTGCCGTGGGTGTTCGACGAGGCCGAGGGGGCCGACGCCGACGGGCCCAGCGCCGTGGCGGTCACCGCTGCGTTCACCCGGCTCAAGCTGCGGCTGATGCCGTACCTGTACCAGGTGGGCCTGCACGCCCACGAGCACGGCGTGCCGTTCATGCGGCCCATGCAGCTGGAGTTCCCCGGCGACCCCGCCGTGGACCACCTGGACCGGCAGTACCTGCTGGGCCGCGACCTGCTGGTGGCCCCGGTCATGTCCGCGACCGGTGACGTCGACTACTACCTGCCCGCCGGCACCTGGACCCACCTGCTGACCGGCGAGGTGGCCACGGGCGGCGCCTGGCGGCGCGAGCGGCACGGCTTCGACTCCCTGCCGCTGTGGGTGCGCGAGGACGCCGTCCTGGTCACCGGGGCCACCGACGACACCCCCGAGTACGACTTCGCCCAGGACGCCCTGGTCACGGTCTACCCGGGTTCGACCGACCGGGACGTCGTGGTCACCCACCCCACCACCGGCGCGGTCACCACGTTCCGCGTGGTCCGCGACGGGGCCGGAGCCACGGTCAGCGCCGAGCCCGCCGTGCCGTTCCGGGCCCGCCTGGCCGGCGCGTCCGAGGTGGCGGCCGAGGCCGGGCACGCGAGGCTCGTCCCGTGAGCGTCGTCACGGGCAGCCCCCGCCCCGCGACCCACCCCGACGACTACCGCGGCCGCGGGCTGCTCCTGCCGCCGGGGTTCGTGCTCGGCTCGGCCACCGCGGCCTACCAGGTCGAGGGCGCAGCGGCCGAGGACGGCCGGGGCCCCAGCATCTGGGACACCTTCAGCCGCACGCCCGGCAAGGTGACCGACGGCGACACCGGCGACGTGGCCGCCGACGCCTACCACCGGCTCGAGGCCGACCTGGACCTGATGGCCGAGCTGGGCCTGCACGCCTACCGGTTCTCCGTCTCGTGGTCCCGGGTCCTGCCAACCGGGCGTGGCGAGGTCAACCAGGCCGGGCTGGACTACTACGTCCGCCTGGTCGACGGCCTGCGGGCCCGCGGCATCTCGCCGATCGCCACGCTCTACCACTGGGACCTGCCGCAGCCGCTGGAGGACGCGGGCGGCTGGCCCGTCCGGGCCACGGCCGAGGCGTTCGCCGACTACGCCCGCGTCGTCGCGCAGGCGCTCGGCGACCGGGTGGACGTGTGGACCACGTTCAACGAGCCGTGGTGCTCGGCGTACCTGGGCTACGGCTCCGGCGCGCACGCCCCGGGGCGGACCGAGCCCGCGGCCGCGCTGGCCGCCGTGCACCACCTGAACCTGGCCCACGGCCTGGGCGTGCTGGCCCTGCGCGACGTGCTCGGCCCCCACGCCAAGGTGTCCATCACCCTCAACATGCACGTGTGGCGCGGCGAGGGCGACGGGGCGGCCGACGCCGTCCGGCAGGTCGACGGGCTGTCCAACCGGGTGTTCCTGCAGCCGCTGCTGGAGGGCGGCTACCCCGAGGACGTCCTGGCCGACACCGCCGCGGTCAGCGACTGGTCGTTCGTCCGGGACGGCGACGCCGAGCTGGTCCGCCAGCCCCTGGACCTGCTGGGCGTCAACTACTACTCGACCACCCGGGTGCGCCGCTGGGACGGCACCTCGCCCCGGCAGATGGCGGACGGGCACAAGGACATGGGCGGCACGCCCTGGCCCGGGGCCGACGACGTGGAGTTCCTGCCCCAGCCCGGGCCGTACACCGACATGGGCTGGAACATCGAGCCCGCCGGGCTGGAGGAGGTCCTGGTCGACCTGTCGCGGCGCTGCCCCGACGTGCCGCTCATGGTCACCGAGAACGGCGCCGCGTTCCGCGACGAGGTCGTGGTCGACGACTCCCGGCCCGGCGGGCGGGCGGTCCACGACGTCGAGCGCACCGACTACCTGCGCCGCCACGTCACGGCCTGCCACCGCGCCCTGGCCCGCGGCGTCGACCTGCGCGGGTACCTGGTCTGGTCGTTGCTGGACAACTTCGAGTGGGGCTACGGCTACTCCAAGCGCTTCGGCATCGTCCGGGTCGACTACGACACCCTCGAGCGGCTGCCCAAGGACAGCGCGCACTGGTTCGCCGAGCTGGCCCGCACCGGGCGCGTGCCCGACTGACGGCTCACCACAGCCCGGCTCACCACAGCCCGGTCCCGTCCACGTCCGTCACGGCCAGGCCGTCCGGACGGGGGCCGTCCGGGCGGCGCGACAGCAGCTGGCGCACCCGGCGGACCGGCTGGCTGGCCCACCGCAGCGGCCAGCCGGCCGGACCGGGCGTCCCGGCCCCGAGCCGCACCACCGTGCGCGGCTCGGGGCCGTAGGACACCCGCCGGGGCAGCGTCCACGACGACACGAGCCAGGTGGGCAGGTCGAGCAGGCCCAGCACCCGGGCCACCCGCTCGGACTCGATGTAGTGCTCGGGGTCCAGCGACTCCGACAGCACGTCGCGCAGCGTCGGGGCCACCCCCGGCACTCCGTAGGCCCGGGCCAGGGCCGGCGCGTGGTGGGCCCCGCGCGGTTCGTCGAGGTCCTCGGGGTCCAGCACCGACGGGTCGGACAGGTACCGCAGCGGCTCCTGCCCGCCCCCGGCCAGCAGCACCAGCGACAGCAGCCGGTCCCGGACCACCTCGACCACCAGCACCGGGCCGAACGCCTGGGCCAGGTCGACGCCCAGCGCCTCCAGGTCGCGCCCGCCCGAGGCCACCAGCAGGTGCGGCGACGACGGCACCAGCACGACGTGGTCGTGCTCCTGCGGGCCCACCCAGCCGCTGAACCGGGCCCGGGCCAGGTGGGCCAGGACGGCGTCGCGGTCGCCGACCAGGACCGCCCCGCGGTAGCTGTGCCCGGCGGGACCGCCGGCGCCGACCTCGACCCGACCGACCACCACGCCGACCACCTCCGGGGCGCCGTCCCCCGGACGGGGGCGTGCGTGCACAGATCACAGCACCGATCCCCGCCCGGCGGAACCGTCCATAGACTCGACCCCGTGACGACCCCCACCCCGACCCGAGAGCACGAGACGGCGACGGGGGTCCTGCAGCGGGTCTTCGGCTACGACTCGTTCCGGCCCGGCCAGCAGGAGGTCGTCGACCACGTGGTCGCCGGTGGCGACGCCCTGGTGCTGATGCCCACCGGGGGCGGCAAGTCGCTGTGCTACCAGGTGCCCGCCCTGGTCCGGCCCGGCACGGCCGTCGTGATCTCGCCCTTGATCGCGCTCATGCAGGACCAGGTGGACGCGCTCACCACGCTCGGCGTGCGGGCCGGGTTCCTCAACTCCACCCAGGACCCGGCCACCCGGCGTGAGATGGAGCGCCGCTACGTCGACGGCGAGCTGGACCTGGTGTACCTGGCGCCCGAGGCGCTGCGCTCGCCGGCCACCCAGGCCCTGCTGGACCGGGGGCGGATCTCGCTGTTCGCCATCGACGAGGCGCACTGCGTGGCCCAGTGGGGCCACGACTTCCGGCCCGACTACCTGGGCCTGTCGATGCTGCACCAGCGCTGGCCCGACGTGCCCCGGATCGCGCTGACCGCGACGGCCACCACGCAGACCCGGGCCGAGATCGCCACCCGGCTGGAGCTCGACGACGCCCGCCACTTCGTGGCCAGCTTCGACCGGCCCAACATCCAGTACCGGATCGTGCCCAAGGCCGAGCCGCGCCGGCAGCTGCTCGACCTGCTGCGCACCGAGCACCCCGGCGACGCCGGCATCGTCTACTGCCTGTCGCGGGCCTCGGTCGAGAAGGTCGCGGCGTTCCTGGTCGACAACGGCATCGAGGCCCTGCCGTACCACGCGGGCCTGGACGCCGGCACGCGGCTGGCGCACCAGCAGCGGTTCCTGCGCGAGGACGGCCTGGTGATGGTGGCGACCATCGCTTTCGGCATGGGCATCGACAAGCCCGACGTGCGCTTCGTCGCCCACCTCGACCTGCCCAAGTCCGTCGAGGGCTACTACCAGGAGACGGGCCGCGCCGGCCGCGACGGGCTGCCGTCGACGGCCTGGCTGGCCTACGGCCTGGCCGACGTCGTGCAGCAGCGCCGCATGATCGACACCTCCGACGCCGACCTGGCCCGCCGCCGGGTCCTGTCGGCCCACCTGGACGCCATGCTCGCGCTGTGCGAGACCGCGTCCTGCCGGCGGGTGCGGCTGCTGGCCTACTTCGACCAGGCCAGCGAGCCGTGCGGCAACTGCGACACCTGCCTGGTCCCGCCGGAGACCTGGGACGGCACCGTGCCGGCGCAGAAGCTGCTGTCCACGGTGCTGCGGCTGCAGCGCGAGCGCGGCCAGGCGTTCGGGGCGGGGCAGTCGGTGGACATCCTGCTGGGGCGGACCACGCCCAAGGTGACCCAGCACCGCCACGACGAGCTGAGCGTCTTCGGCGTCGGCACCGACCTGGACGAGGGGGAGTGGCGCGGCGTGGTCCGGCAGCTGCTCGCGCAGGGGCTGCTGGACGTGCAGGGGGAGTACGGCGTGCTGGCGGTCACCGCCGCGGCGGAGGACGTGCTGCGCGGGAGGGCCGAGGTGCGGCTGCGCAAGGAGGCGCCGCGGCGGCCGGGCGCGGGTCGCGGCGGACGCAGGGCGCGGGCGGCGGTCGAGGACCTGCCGGCCGACGTGGCCCCGGTGTTCGAGCGGCTGCGCGCCTGGCGGGCGGCGGCCGCCAAGGAGCGAGGCGTGCCCGCGTACGTGATCTTCCACGACGCCACGCTGCGGCAGGTCGCCCTCGAGCGGCCCACGACGCTGGACGAGCTGGGCGGCGTCAGCGGGGTCGGCCAGGCCAAGCTCGCCACCTACGGCGAGCAGCTGCTCGAGGCCCTGCGCGACGAGTCGGCGGAAGGGCCCTGACGGACGGACGCCCCCGCCGAGATGCGACGGGGGCGTCCGGGGTCAGGCCATGTGGTGCGTGGTCAGGCCTGGTGGTGAGGGGTCACGGCGCGCAGCTGGCCGCCCGCTCGCGGACCGGCTCCAGGCAGCGGAACAGCGTCGGGTTGATGACCGACGGCGGCTCGCGCAGCAGGCTGGCCTGCTCGTAGTCGTAGGCCAGCCTCAGCAGCGTGGCCTCGGTGAACGCCGTGCTCATGAACGTGACGTTGCTCGGGCGGCCGTTGGTGGCCGTGTAGCCCGCCGGCACCGACAC
Source organism: Jannaschia sp. R86511 (assembly GCF_042466345.1). NCBI lineage: Bacteria > Pseudomonadati > Pseudomonadota > Alphaproteobacteria > Rhodobacterales > Roseobacteraceae > Jannaschia > Jannaschia sp. R86511. The sequence goes on along the minus strand of NZ_JAXHCD010000001.1, from coordinate 3,157,779 downwards.
GCTCGGGTAGCCCGCCCTGGCCGCGACACCGGTCGTCCCCGACAGCGACACGATGGCGTCCAGGTCGTTGCTGGTGAGGACCGCGTCGATGTTGCCGCGGCTCTCGGCCAGACCGCGGTCGCGGTTGGCCTCGTAGGTGGCCAGCGTGGCCGGGTCGGTCAGGTCGACCGCCTCGGACTGCTGGAGGATGGTCTGGCCGAACTTGATCTCCGGCCGGCCCTCGTTGAACGCGATGACGTCGCTGAGGGTGTCCATCGGGGCCGAGGCCGGCAGCCGCGAGAAGTACGCGTTGAGGTCCCGCTCGAACTCGTCGAACAGGATGCCCGGGGCCGACGTGTTGGGCACCGTGACCGGCACCAGGATCGCGCCCTCGGCCGCCAGCGTCTCCAGCGCGGCAGCGAACAGCGGGTTGTTGCTGTTGACGTAGCCCAGCCGAGCACCCTCCAGCGACGTCTCCGACAGCGCGTCGGCGTAGGAGAAGCCGACGAACGGCTCGGCGCCGGCGGTCACCGGGTCCTCGGGGTCGACGGAGACGAGCCCCTCCAGCAGCAGGGCGGAGTCCAGCACCGTCTTGGTCATCGGGCCGGCGGTGTCCTGCGTGGCCGAGATCGGGATGACGCCGGTGCGGCTGATGAGGCCGACGGTCGGCTTGACCGCGGCCAGCGAGTTGGCCTGCGCGGGGCTCAGGATCGAGCCCGACGTCTCGGTGCCGACGCCGATCGGGGACATCCCCGCCGCGATGCCGGCGCCGGTGCCGGAGCTCGACCCGCTGGGGGTGACGCTGGCGTCGTAGGGGTTGAGCACCTGACCGCCGAGCGAGCTGTAGCCGCTGGGCATGCCGCTGGTCATGAAGTTGGCGAACTCGCTCAGGTTGGTCTTGCCGACGATGACGGCGCCGGCCGCCTCGAGCGCGGTCACCAGCGGGGCGTCGGTGGCCGGGTAGCTGTTCTCCAGGGCGATGGAGCCGGCCGTGGTGGGCATGCCCTTGACGTCGATGTTGTCCTTGATCAGGACGGGCACCCCGTGCAGCGGGCCGGGCTCGCGGCCGATGCGCAGGTCGCGGTCACGCAGCCGGGCGTCGGCCGCCGCGCTCGGGTTCAGGGACCGGACGGCGTTGAGGCCCGGCCCGTCGGTGTTGAGCAGGGCGATCCGGTCCAGGTAGGCCCGGGTCAGGTCGAGGCTGGACACCTCGCCGGAGACGACCATGTCGCGCAGGTCGGCCGCGGTGGCGGTCTCGAGGTCGAGCTCGGCGACCGGGCCGCGGACGGCGGCCGGGGTGGTCAGCGACGGCAGGGCGGCGCCCGGCACGGCGACGACCGCCCCGGTCGACACCGCGACCGTCGCGACGAACGCTCCGGCCGCGGCTGCGGCTCGGGTGGACAGGGAACGCCTCATCGGTGGCTCCTGGGGCACGGGGGTGGGGGGACGCGGTGACGGTATGGACGTCGTGCGTCAGGTGGATGTCGCCCAGGTCACGAACACCGCCGGTTGGGTGGCGGGCGGTTACGACCGTGTCACGGCGTGGTGACACGGCGCGTCGCGGCCGCGGACGGCGGGGGCGGGGCGGCCGGCCTCGCCGAACCTCTACCGTTGCGGCCATGACCCAGACCGTGCCGGTTCCGCCCGACCCCGCCGCCCCGACCCCGTCCCTCGACGGCACGGACGGCGTCACGGTGACGGTCGGCGGCGCGGACGTCGCCGTGACCGCCGGGGGCAGCGCGGCCGACGCGCTGGAGGCCGCCGGCGTGCTGGGCCGCGACGTCGTGGTGGCCCGGGTCGACGGCACGCTGCGCGACCTGGACCACGTGCTGGCCGGTGGCGAGGTCGTCGAGCCCGTCACCACCGCCGACCCCGAGGGCCTGGTCGTGCTGCGCCACTCCGCGGCCCACGTGCTGGCCCAGGCCGTGCAGCAGGTGCGCCCCGACGCCCGGCTCGGCATCGGCCCGCCCGTGACCGACGGCTTCTACTACGACTTCGACGTCGCCGAGCCGTTCACGCCCGAGGACGTCAAGGCGCTCGAGAAGCAGATGCAGCGCATCGTGAAGGAGGGCCAGACCTTCCGGCGCCGCGTCGTCACCGAGGACGAGGCCCGGGCCGAGCTGGCGGCCGAGCCCTACAAGCTCGAGCTGATCGGGCTCAAGGGCCCGGACGCGGCCGCCGCGGCCGAGGGCGCCGACGCCGAGGTCGGCGCGGGCGAGCTGACCATCTACGACAACGTCCGCCGCGGCGGCGAGGTGGCGTGGAAGGACCTGTGCCGCGGCCCGCACGTGCCCAGCACCCGGCTGCTGGCCAACGGCTGGAAGCTGATGCGCACCGCGGCCGCCTACTGGCGCGGCGACTCCGCCAACCCCCAGCTGCAGCGGGTGTACGGCACGGCCTGGCCGACCAAGGACGAGCTCACCGCCTACACCGAGCGCCTGGCCGAGGCCGAGAAGCGCGACCACCGGCGCCTGGGCAGCGAGCTGGACCTGTTCAGCTTCCCGGAGGAGATCGGGTCCGGCCTGGCGGTGTTCCACCCCAAGGGCGGCATCATCCGGCGCGAGATGGAGGACTACTCCCGGCGCCGGCACGAGGAGGCGGGCTACGACTTCGTCAACTCACCCCACATCACCAAGGCCGCGCTGTTCGAGACCTCCGGGCACCTGGACTGGTACGCGGACGGCATGTACCCGCCCATGCACCTGGACGAGGAGCGCGGCGCCGACGGGCAGGTGCGCCGGCAGGGCCAGGACTACTACCTCAAGCCCATGAACTGCCCGATGCACAACCTGATCTACCGCAGCCGAGGCCGGTCCTACCGCGAGCTGCCGCTGCGGATGTTCGAGTTCGGCACCGTCTACCGCTACGAGAAGTCCGGTGTCGTGCACGGCATGACGCGCGCCCGCGGCTTCACCCAGGACGACGCCCACATCTTCTGCACCCGCGAGCAGATGAAGGACGAGCTGACCAGCCTGCTCACCTTCGTGCTGCAGCTGCTCAAGGACTACGGCCTGGACGACTTCTACCTCGAGCTGTCGACCCGCAACCCCGACAAGTCCGTCGGCGACGACGACACCTGGGAGGAGGCGACCCGCACCCTGGCCGAGGTCGCCGAGGCCTCGGGGCTGCACCTGGAGCCGGACCCGGGCGGGGCGGCGTTCTACGGGCCCAAGATCAGCGTGCAGGCGCGTGACGCCATCGGGCGCACCTGGCAGATGTCGACGATCCAGCTGGACTTCAACCTGCCGGAGCGCTTCGAGCTGGAGTACCAGGCCGCCGACGGCACCCGGCAGCGGCCGGTCATGATCCACCGCGCCCTGTTCGGGTCGATCGAGCGGTTCTTCGCGGTGCTGACCGAGCACTACGCCGGGGCGTTCCCCCCGTGGCTGGCGCCCGTGCAGGTGGTCGGCATCCCGGTGGCCGAGGAGTTCGTGCCGCACCTTCAGCACGTGGCCGGGCTGCTGCGCGAGCAGGGGGTCCGGGTCCAGGTCGACACCTCCGACGACCGGATGCCCAAGAAGATCCGCACCCACACCAAGCAGAAGGTGCCGTTCCAGCTGATCGCCGGGGCCGACGACGTCGCCGCCGGGGCGGTGTCGTTCCGCTACCGCGACGGCCGGCAGGACAACACGGTGCCGGTGGCCGACGCCGTGTCCCGCATCGTCGAGGCCGTGCGCACGCGCGTGCAGGTGTGAGCGGCGAGCAGACCCCGGGCCCGGCCGGGCCGGAGGACCCGGCGCGGCTGGCCGGGGCCCCGGACGTGTTCGAGCGGCTGTGGACCCCGCACCGCTGGGCCTACCTGTCGGGGCAGGACAAGCCCGCCGACGACAGCGAGGGCGAGTGCCCGTTCTGCCGCGCGCAGACCGTCCCGGACGCCGACGGCCTGGTCGTGCACCGGGGCGAGCGGGCGTTCGTCGTGCTCAACCTGTACCCCTACAACCCGGGCCACCTGATGGTCTGCCCCCACCGGCACGTGGCCGACTACACCGACCTCGACGAGACCGAGGTGGCCGAGGTCGCCTCGCTCACCCGCTCGGCCATGCGGGTGCTGCGCGCCGTGTCGCACCCGCACGGGTTCAACCTGGGCATGAACCAGGGCCCTGTCGCGGGGGCGGGCGTCGCGGCGCACCTGCACCAGCACGTGGTGCCGCGCTGGGGCGGCGACGCGAACTTCCTGCCCATCGTGGCCCGCACCAAGGCCGTGCCGGTGCTGCTGGGCGAGACCCGCCGGCTGCTGGCCGACGCCTGGCAGGCCTCGTGCTAGCCCGCCGGCTGCGCGGCACGATCCGGCTGCTGCTGCAGGCCCCGGCCCGTGGCCTTGTGGCGCTGGGCATCGGTCCCAACGCCGTCACGGTGGTCGGCACCCTCGGCGTGGTCATCAGCGCGTTCTCGGTTCTGGCCCGCGGGCCGGCTCGAGGTCGGGGCGTGGCTGATCTTCCTGTTCGCGATGTTCGACTCCCTCGACGGCACCGTGGCCCGGCTGTCGGGCAAGTCCACGCAGTGGGGCTCGTTCCTGGACTCGACGCTGGACCGGGTGGCGGACGCCAGCATCTTCGGCGCGCTGGCCATCTGGTTCCACCTGCAGGGCGACACCCTCGGCCTGGTGCTGTCGGTGCTGGTCGTGGGCGCCGGTGCGCTCGTGCCCTACGCCCGGGCCAAGGCCGAGTCCTTCGGCGTCGTGGCCGACAACGGCATCGCCGAGCGCGGCGACCGGCTGGCGGTCGGCATCTGCGCCACCTGGTCGACGCAGGCGCTGGGAGCGCCCGTGGTGGTGCTGCACGTGGTGCTGGCCCTGCTGCTGGCCGCCAGCGTGATCACGACGGTCCAGCGGGGGGCGCGGGTGCACCGCGCCGTGGGCCGGACCCCCGTGGCGGCCCCCGCGGACGTGCCGGCGACCGACCCGCGGTGAGCCGGCTGCTGGACCGGGTGCGCGACCGGGTCGTGGTCGTCGGCTACCTGGCCGGCTGGCGTCTCGTGCGGCTGCTGCCGGAGCGCACCGCCTACGCCCTGGGCGACCTCGTCGCCCGGGTGCTGGTGCGCCGGGGCGGGCGGGGCGTGCGACGGCTGCGCGACAACCTGGCCCGGGCCCTGCCGCAGGCCGACGCGCAGGAGCTGCGGCGCTGGACGGCCCGGGGCGTCGAGTCCTACCTGCGCTACTGGGTCGACGCGTTCAGGCTGCCGGACTGGGACGAGCAGCGGGTGGTCGGCACGATCCGGACCGAGGGCGACGCCGCGGTCCGCGAGGCCCTCGCGCAGGGCCGCGGGGTGGTCGGCGCGCTGGCGCACCTGGGCAACTGGGACCACGCCGGCGCGTGGTCCCACCACCGCCTGGCCACCGTCACGACCGTGGCCGAGCGGCTGCGACCGGAGGCGGTGCTGCGGCGGTTCCTGCGCTTCCGCACCGAGATCGGCATCGAGATCCTCGTCCACCCCCACCGCGACGAGCCCGGGCCCGGCGGCGGCCCGGGCGTCACCGAGGTGCTGCAGGAGCGGCTGCGGGCGGGCGGCTTCGTGCCGCTGCTGGCCGACCGGGACCTGTCCGGCCGCGGCGTCACCGTCGACCTGCTGGGGGAGCCCGCCCGGGTCGCCTCCGGCCCCGCCGTGCTGGCCGGGCGGACCGGGTCGCTGCTGCTGGCCATCGGCATCGTCTACGAGCGGGCGGCCGACTCGCCGTCGGGCTGGCGGACCGTGGTGCGCTTCGGCGAGCCGTTCGAGGTGCCCGACGACTCGCCCGAGCAGGTCGCCGCCGCGACGCAGCGGCTCGCCGACGGCCTGGGCGAGCAGATCCGCCGCGACCCGGCCGACTGGCACATGCTGCAGGCCGTGTTCGTGGCCGACGTCGGTCGCGAGCCCCGGCCGTGGTGAGCGGGCCGTGGTGAGCGGCCGTGGCGGGCGGGCCGTGGTGAGCGGGCCGTGGCGCTGACCCGGCCGCTCCGGCTCGGGCTGGTCTGCCCGTACGACCTCGACGTGCCCGGCGGTGTCCGCGAGCAGGTGCTGGGCCTGGCCCGCACCATGCTGCGCGCCGGGCACGAGGCGAGCGTGCTCGCGCCGCGGGCCCGCGGCACCGCGCCCCGGGCCACGGTCGACGGCGTCCTGGTCCACAGCGCGGGCCCGGCGGTCCCGCTGCCCACCAACGGGTCCACCGCCCGGCTGGGGCTGGGGCCGCGGGCCCGGCACCGGGCCGCCAACTGGGCCCTGGACGGGGACTTCGACGTCGTCCACGTCCACGAGCCGATCCCGCCGGGGGTCGGCCACACCGTGCTCCGGCGGCTGGCGGCCGCCCGACGGGGCTCCTCCCGGCCGGCCGGCGGTCGCGGCCCCGCGGTGGTCGCCACGGTCCACGTGGCCATGTCGCCGTGGCCGGCGGGCCGCTCGCGCAGCCTGCGCACGGCGTCCCGGCACGTCGGCGGTCTGCTCGACGAGGTCGACGTGCTGAGCGCGGTCAGCGAGCACGCCCGGCGCACCCTGGTGGACCACCTGGGCCGGGTGCCGCTGGTGGTGCCCAACGGGGTGGACGTCACCGGCTGGGCCGCGGCGGCGCCGCGCCGCGACCACGACGGCCCCGTGGTGGTCGTGCTCGGCCGGGCGGACGAGCCCCGCAAGGGCGTGGACGTGCTGCTGCGGGCCTGGCCCCGGGTCCGGCAGGCGGTGCCGGGGGCCCGGCTGGTCGTGGTGGGCCCCGCGCGGGGGGACCTCGGCGCGGGCGGCGGGGCCGGGGTGCAGCTGGTCGGCCGGGTGACGGAGGACGCCAAGCGCGCCCTGGTGTCCGGCGCCGACGTCCTGGTCGCCCCCCACCGCGGGGGCGAGAGCTTCGGCATAGTGCTGGTCGAGGCCATGGCGACCGGCACCCCCGTGGTGGCCTCGGACCTGCCCGCCTTCCGCGACGTCCTGGGGGGCACCGGTGCGCTGGTGCCGGCCGGCGACCCCGCGGCCCTGGCCGCCGCCGTGCTCGACGTGCTGCAGGGCCGCCGGGCGCCGGCGCTGACGGCCGCCGCCCGCCGCCGGGCCGACGGCTACGGCTGGGACGCCGTGGGGCAGGCCTGGCTGCTCACGTACGAGCTGGCGCTGGAGGTCGCCGCCGGACCCGACGCCGCCCTGGCCCGGCTGCACCGTGACCTGGCGGCCCGGGCCGCGACGGCCACGTCGCTGGCCGCCGCGGCCGGGGCGCGGCCGTGGTGGGTGGCGGCCCTGGCCGAGGCCGCCCGGGCGGCGTCCGACGTGCACGACCTGCCGGCGCAGAGCCGGCTGACGGCGCTGGTGCGCTCCGGCGCCCTGCCCGGGCCGGTCGCGCAGCAGCTGGCGCAGGCCACGGCCCAGGTGGCGGCGGTCCGGGCGCTGGCCAACGACGCGGCCCGCCGCCGGGGGCTCGGCACGACCGAGCTCGACGACGACGCAGGCGGCGCGGGGACGTCCCGGGTGACGTGGCCCTGGTGCCCTAGCCTGCCCGGGTGGGACGCCTCGACCGCGCCGCCGGTCGGCGGGCACAGCTGACGGCGACCCCGCCGCGCCGCACCCTCGTCGCGCTGCTCGTGCCGGCCGTGCTGCTGCTGCCGGCCTGCAGCGGCGTGCTGGGTGAGCCCGACGCCCCCGTCGACCAGACGGCCGTGCAGGCGCCGTCGGAGCTGCCGGTGCCGGTGGCCAGCGGCGCGCGCGTCGGGGCGAGCGGGACCCGCAACGTGCTGACGGGGGAGCCGCTGCCGGACGGCCGGGTGCTGGCCGTCACCGTCGACAACACGGCCGCCGCGCTGCCCCAGGCCGGGCTCAACCAGGCCGACCTGGTGTACGTGGCCGAGGTGGAGGAGGGCGCCACCCGGCTGCTGGCCCTGTTCCAGACCGAGCTGCCGGACCGGGTGGGCCCGATCGGCCCGGCCCGTCCCGGGGACGCCGCGGTCCTGGCCAGCCACGGCGACGTCGCCCTGGCCGTCGCGGCCGGCGGCGGGTCGGACCCGGCCGCCGAGCCGACCGCCGAGGCGACCACCGAGCCGACCAGCGAGCCCTCGGGGTCGGCCGCCGCCGGGCCGACTCTCGTGTCGCCGACCGGCGGGCCCGAGGGGTTCCTGCGCGACCCGGACCGCGACGCGCCCCACGACCTCGTCGGCGACGCGGCCGCCCTGCTGGCCCGCGTGCCGGGCTCCGGGCAGGCCCGCGACGTGGGGCTGCGCTTCGGCCCGGTCGACGGGGGGAGCCCGACCCGGGCCGGGGAGTACCGGTGGCCGGCCTCGGCGGTGGAGTTCGCGTGGTCCGGCGACGAGGACGCCTGGGTGCAGCAGCGGGGCGGCGAGGCGGCCCGGGACGAGGCCGGCGAGCCGGTGCTGGCCGACAACGTGCTGTTCATGGCCGTGCCGGTCGAGCCGGACGCGTACGTCGACACCGACGGGGCGCGCAGCCCGGAGGTGCTCCCGGTCGGCGAGGGGGACGTCACCCTGCTGCGCGACGGCGTGGCCGTGCCGGGCACCTGGTCCCGGGGCGCGGCGGCCGAGCCCACCCGGTTCGAGGCCGCCGACGGCGAGGACCTGCTGCTCGACGTGGGCACCACCTGGGTCGTGCTCATGACCGCCGGGCAGGCCCCCACCCTCACGACCGGCTGACGCCCCGGACCCCGCCCGACCCCGGCGCCTACCGGGTACGGGCCCGGCCGGCGGCGAACCTACGATGGCCCCATGAGCGACCCCAGCACCTCCGGCCCCGTCGCGGGCCCCGTCACCGGCACCGACCTGGTCAAGCGCGGCATGGCCGACATGCTCAAGGGCGGCGTCATCATGGACGTCGTCGACGTCCAGCAGGCCAAGATCGCCGAGGACGCCGGCGCCGTGGCCGTCATGGCCCTCGAGCGCGTCCCGGCCGACATCCGTGCCGAGGGCGGCATCTCGCGGATGAGCGACCCGGACATGATCGAGGCCATCATCGGCGCGGTCTCCATCCCCGTCATGGCCAAGGCCCGGATCGGGCACTTCGTCGAGGCGCGCGTCCTGCAGAGCCTGGGCGTGGACTACGTCGACGAGTCCGAGGTGCTGAGCCCGGCCGACTACTCCCACCACATCGACAAGTGGCCCTTCACGGTGCCGTTCGTGTGCGGGGCGACCAACCTGGGCGAGGCGTTGCGCCGGCTCAGCGAGGGCGCGGCCATGATCCGCTCCAAGGGCGAGGCCGGGACCGGTGACGTCAGCCAGGCCACGACCCACATGCGGACCATCGGCGGCGAGATCCGCCGGCTGTCCTCGCTCAGCGAGGACGAGCTCTACGTGGCCGCCAAGGACCTGCAGGCCCCGCTGCCGCTGGTCCGCGAGGTCGCCCGCGAGGGCCGGCTGCCCGTCGTGCTGTTCACCGCCGGCGGCATCGCCACCCCGGCCGACGCCGCGATGATGATGCAGCTGGGCGCCGACGGCGTGTTCGTCGGCTCGGGCATCTTCAAGTCCGGTGACCCCGCTGCGCGGGCCGAGGCCATCGTCAAGGCCACCACGTTCCACGACGACCCCGACGTCATCGCCAAGGTCTCCCGCGGCCTCGGCGAGGCCATGGTCGGGATCAACGTCGACGAGCTGCCAGCTCCGCACCGGCTCGCCGAGCGCGGCTGGTGACGTCGCGGCCGAGGCGGGTGGCCCTCGCGCCACCCGCCCGGCCCAGGTCCTGCGTGCGCAGCAGCGTCCGCTCCAGCCACCGCATCAGGCGGGCCTGGACGTCGGGACGGTGCAGCCGGCGGGCCAGCAGCTCCGCGCCGACCCCCGCCGCGGCGGACACCAGCAGCAGCGGCAGCGCGGCCAGCAGCCCGTTGAGCAGCAGCGCGCCCAGCACCAGCAGCACCGCGGCGGTCACCACGATGCCGCCGACGAGCCTCAGGTCACCGCGGCGGACCTCGCCGCCCAGCACCCGCGCCGCCAGCACGTCGGTACCGGGGCGGAGCAGCACGACCGAGACCCCGACGAGCAGAGCCTGGATGAGGAGGAAGGTCGTGAACGCCACCCCCCGAGGGTCCCACGTCCCGGTGGTCGCCGACGCCCGCCCCGAGGCCGTGTCCGGCCCCGTCGTCGGGGTGCTCGCCGTGCAGGGCGACGTCCGCGAGCACGTCGCCGTGCTGCACCGGCTGGGGGCCCGCGTGGTCCTGGTGCGCCGGCCGGCCGAGCTCGACCAGGTCGAGGCGCTGGTGCTGCCGGGCGGCGAGTCGACCGCCATCGACCGCCTGGTGCGGGCCTTCGACCTGCAGGCCCCGCTGCGGCGTCGCATCGCCGCCGGGCTGCCGGTGCTCGGCTCGTGCGCGGGGATGATCCTGCTCGCCGACCGGCTCGTCGAGCCCGCCGCGGGCCAGCAGACCCTGGGCGGCATCGACATGACGGTGCGGCGCAACGGCTTCGGCCGGCAGGTCGACAGCTTCGAGACCGACCTGGAGCCCGTGGGCTTGCCCGGCCCGCCCGTGCACGCGGTGTTCATCCGGGCGCCGGTGGCCGTCGAGGTCGGCCCCGAGGTCGACGTGCTCGCGACCGTTCCCGACCCGGTGGGCGGCGGCGATACCATCGTCGCCGTGCGGCAGGGGGTCCTGCTGGCCACCGCGTTCCACCCCGAGGTGTCGGGCGACGACCGGTTCCACCGGCTCCTCCTGGAGCTGGTCGAGCAGGCGGGCGGGCGGTCCGGACCGTCCTGACGCCCCGGACGACGAAGGAGACGTGAACGATGTCGGGTCACTCCAAGTGGGCGACGACCAAGCACAAGAAGGCTGCGGTCGACGCCAAGCGAGCCAAGCTCTTCGCCAAGATGATCAAGAACATCGAGGTCGCGGCCCGGACGGGCGGCGGTGACGTCGCGGGCAACCCGACGCTGTTCGACGCCATCCAGAAGGCCAAGAAGTCCTCGGTGCCCAACGACAACATCGAGCGGGCGGTCAAGCGCGGCTCGGGCGCGGACTCCGGCGGCGCGGACTACGCGACGATCATGTACGAGGGCTACGCCGCGGGCGGGGTCGCCGTGCTCATCGAGTGCCTGACCGACAACCGCAACCGGGCCGCGAGCGACGTCCGGGTCGCCGTGACCCGCAACAACGGGACCATGGCCGACCCCGGCAGCGTGTCGTTCCTGTTCACCCGCAAGGGCGTCGTCGTGGTGGCCAAGGACCAGAACGGCGGCCTGGGCGAGGACGACGTGCTGGCGGCCGTGCTCGACGCGGGCGCCGAGGAGGTCAACGACCTGGGGGAGTCCTACGAGGTCATCAGCGAGGCGACCGACCTGGTCGCGGTGCGGACCGCCCTGCAGGACGCGGGCATCGACTACGACTCCGCCGAGGCGTCGTTCGTGCCGGCCACGCAGGTGCCGGTCGACGCGGACACCGCCGGCAAGGTGTTCCGGCTCATCGACGCGCTCGAGGACTCCGACGACGTGCAGAACGTCTACTCCAACGTCGACGTCTCCGACGAGGTGCTGGCCGAGCTCGAGCTCGTCGGCTGAGAGCCGCGCGGCCCGGGCGCGCCTGCGCGGCCGGGACCGGTCCTCGGGGCAGGGTGAGGACGTGCGTGTGCTGGCGGTGGACCCGGGCCTGACCCGGTGCGGGGTCGCGGTCGTCGACGGCGGCACCGGGCACCGGGCGTCCCTGGTCCACGTCGGGGTGGTGCGGACCGCCCTGGAGCTGGAGACCGGCGACCGGCTGGCCCAGGTGCACACCGAGCTCACCACCCTGCTGACCGAGCACCGCCCGGACGTCGTGGCGGTGGAGCGGGTGTTCGCCCAGCACAACGTCCGCAGCGTGATGGGCACGGCCCAGGCGGCCGGCATCGTCATGCTCGTCGCCTCGCAGGGCGGGGTGCGCCTGGCCATGCACACGCCGTCGGAGGTCAAGGCCGCCGTCACCGGCTCCGGACGGGCCGACAAGGCCCAGGTCGGGTTCATGGTGGCCCGCATCCTCGGCCTGCCCGCCGCGCCCAAGCCCGCCGACGCCGCCGACGCCGTCGCCCTGGCGCTGTGCCAGCTGTGGCGGGGCCGGGCGGCCAGCCGGCTCGCCGCGGCCACCGGCGCGCCGCGACCGAGGGCCTGAGCCCGCCCGCTAGCGTGTCGTACACGTGTTCGGAGCTGCAGCGGAGGTCCCATGCTCGCCGAGGTCAACGGCCAGGTGCTCCACACCCGGCTCGACGGCGCCGTCGTCCTGGTCGGCGGGCTCGGCCTGCTGGTCCGGGCCACCCCCCGCACGCTGGCCGGGCTGCGGACCGGGGCGCAGGCGCGGCTGGCGACCTCGCTGGTGGTCCGCGAGGACTCCCTGACCCTGTTCGGCTTCGCCGAGGACGACGAGCGCGACGTCTTCGAGCTGCTGCAGACCGTCAGCGGCGTCGGGCCGCGGCTGGCGCTGGCCGTGCTGGCCGTGCTCGAGCCCGACGACCTGCGCCGCGGCGTGGCCGCCGGTGACGAGGCCGCCCTCATGAAGGTCCCGGGCATCGGCCGCAAGGGCGCCCAGCGCATGCTGCTGGAGCTCGGCGACCGGCTCGGCCCGCCCCACTCGAGCGCCGGACCGGCGCCCCGCCCGCAGCCCGGGCCGGCCGGGACCGCGGCCGACGGCACGCGCGAGCAGGTCGTCGCCGCCCTGGTCGGGCTCGGCTGGGCGGCCAAGCAGTCCGAGGACGCCGTGGACGCCGTCATCGCGGCCGACCGGGCCGAGCGCGCCGACGGCCCCGACGCCGGGTCCGGCAACGACGGCAGCGACGGTGCTGACGGCGAGGTGGGTCGCGAGCCGGCCGACCTGCTGCGCACGGCGCTGCGCGGGCTGGCCCGCACGTGAGCCCGCACGCGGGTCCGCACCCCGCCGACGGCCCCGGTCCGGGGGACGGCCCGGCCCGCGAGGTCGACCCCGAGGTGACGCCGGGAGAGATGGCCGAGGAGTCCGCGCTGCGCCCCCGGTCGCTGGGCGAGTTCGTCGGCCAGCCCGTCGTCCGCCGTCAGCTGGGCCTGGTCCTCGAGGCCGCCAAGCGGCGCGGCGGCGCCCCGGACCACGTCCTGCTCGCCGGGCCCCCGGGCCTGGGCAAGACCACCCTGGCCATGATCGTCGGCGTCGAGCTGGGCGTCCCCGTCCGCGTCACCAGCGGACCCGCCCTGCAGCACGCCGGCGACCTGGCCGCCATCCTGTCCTCCCTCGACGAGCACGAGGTGCTGTTCCTCGACGAGATCCACCGGATGTCGCGGGCGGCCGAGGAGATGCTGTACCTGGCCATGGAGGACTTCCGGGTCGACGTCGTCGTCGGCAAGGGCCCCGGGGCCACCGCGATCCCGCTGCCGCTGCCGCGCTTCACCCTGGTCGGCGCCACCACGCGGGCCGGCATGCTGCCATCGCCGCTGCGCGACCGGTTCGGCTTCACCGGGCACCTCGACTTCTACGACCAGGCCGACCTGACCCGGGTGCTCGAGCGCAGCTCGCGCCTGCTGGGCGTCGACCTGGCCCCCGACGCGGCCCGCGAGATCGCCGGCCGCTCCCGCGGCACCCCCCGCATCGCCAACCGGCTGCTGCGCCGGGTGCGCGACTTCGGCGAGGTGCACGGGTCCGGCGACGGCGCGGTGACCCTCGGCGACGCGCGCGCCGCCCTGGAGCTGTTCGCCGTGGACCGGCTGGGCCTGGACCGCCTCGACACCGCCGTGCTGGACGCCCTGTGCCGCCGGTTCGGCGGCGGGCCGGTCGGGCTGTCGACCCTGGCCCTGACCGTGGGCGAGGAGCCGGAGACCGTCGAGACCGTCTGCGAGCCGTTCCTGCTGCGGCAGGGCTTCCTGGCCCGCACCCCGCGCGGCCGGGTGGCGCTTCCCGCCGCCTGGCAGCACCTGGGCCTGACGCCCCCGGTGCAGTCCGTGGGTGGCGCGTCGAACCCGCCGGGCGCGGACGTCGACGACGCCCCGCTGTGGCGGGAGTTCGGAGAGGGCGGTCGGCTCGCCTAGACTCCCGCGGGAGCTCCGGGATCCCGGGGCTGACGTGCGCCGTCGCGAGTCGCCGGCCGGACCGGAAGGACGCTCCGTTGGATCCCGTCTCCCTGCTGCTGGTCGGCGGGCTCGCCCTCATCCTCGTCATGCAGTTCAGCCGGGTCCGCAAGCAGCAGCGCGTGGTCAAGGAGACGCAGGCGGCGGTCGAGGTGGGCGCGGACGTCCTGACGGCAGCGGGCATGGTCGCCACCGTGGTGAGCGTCGACGACGCCACCCTCACCCTGCGCGGTCCCGACGGGACCCTGTCGCGGTGGGTCCGGGGTGCCGTGATCCGCGTCCTGCCCGACACCGACCCGGCCTCCTCCCGGTACCAGGCCCCGGCCGGGACCACCGCGGGCACCGAGCCGGCCACCCCCACGGACGCCGTCGACGACGACGGCAACCCTCGACCCCAGGACTGATGCAGCCGTGACCACGACCACCCGACGGTCGCGCCCCGTGCGCACCCTCATCCTCCTCGCCGTGATCGTGGCGACCATCTTCGGCATCGTGACGGGCGGCTACCTCGCCTCCGACGCCCGGTGGACGCCCGGACTCGCCCTCGACCTCGAGGGCGGCACGCAGATCATCCTCGAGCCCGAGGCCGAGGAGGACGCCGACATCCCCGCCGAGTCCGTCGAGCAGGCGGTGCAGATCATCCGGCAGCGCGTCAACGGCTCCGGCGTCACCGAGGCCGAGGTCACCCAGCAGGGCGCGAGCAACATCGTCGTCGCGCTGCCCGGGCAGGCCGACGAGGCCACCCTGGACCTGGTCCGGCAGTCCGCCCAGCTGGAGATGCGCCCCGTGCTGCTGACCGGGGCGGGCTTCGACCCCAGCCTGCTGCAGCCGACGGCCGAGCCGAGCGACGGGGCCTCGGCCCCCGCCGGCGACCCCAGCGCCCCCGCGGTCGACCCCAGCGCCCCGGCGTCCGCGCCGCCGTCGGTCACCCCGGGCGAGGGCGCCGAGCCCACCGCCCCCGCCACCCAGGGACGCGCCCTGCCCCGGGCCGACCTGGCCGCGGCGGACCTGGCCGCGGCCGCCTCGACCGAGCCCACCGCCGCCGCCGAGCCCACGGCCGGCGCCACCGAGGTCCCCGCCGCCGAGCCCACCGCGGTCCCGGTCCCCAGCGGCGAGGCCACCGCCGTGCCCGCGGACCCCTCCGCCGAGCCGGCCGTCGAGCCCACCAGCCCCTCGGACCTCGCCTACATCACCCCCGAGGTCTCCGAGGCCTTCGCCGCCCTGACCTGCATCGACCCGACGGCTATCGACCCGGAGGACCCGCAGGCCGCCGTCACGCGGGTCGAGCAGGGCGAGCCCGACGAGGCCCTGGTCGTCTGCTCCTCCGACGGCACCGAGAAGTACGTCCTGGGCCCGGTCGAGGTCCCCGGCGAGAACATCGAGGACTCGACCTGGGGGTTCGGGACCGGTCAGACCGGGGTCTCCACCGGCCAGGTCGTCGTCAACATGCAGTTCAACGGCGAGGGCACCAGCCAGTTCGCCGAGACCAGCCGTCGGCTGTTCGGGCTGACCGGTGACCAGAACCGGTTCGGCATCGTGCTGGACGGCGTGGTCATCTCCGCCCCGACCATGAACGGGATCATCCCCAACGGCGAGGCGCAGATCTCCGGCAACTTCACCGAGCAGACCGCGGAGTCGCTGGCCAACCAGCTGCGCTTCGGCGCGCTCCCGCTGTCGTTCAGCGTGGAGTCCACCGAGACCATCTCCCCGACGCTGGGCAGCGAGCAGCTGCGGCTCGGCCTGCTGGCCGGCCTGATCGGCCTGGTGCTGGTGGTCGTCTACTCGCTGATCCAGTACCGCGCCCTGGGGCTGGTCACCGTCGCCTCGCTGCTGCTCGCCGGGCTCATCACCTACGGGCTGCTGCTGGTGCTGTCCTGGCGGCAGGGGTACCGGCTGAGCCTGCCCGGTGTGGCCGGCCTGATCGTGGCGATCGGCATCACCGCCGACTCGTTCATCGTGTTCTTCGAACGCATCCGCGACGAGATCCGCGACGGTCGCAGCCTCGAGGTCGCCGTGGAGCGCGGCTGGGAGCGGGCCCGCCGCACGATCCTGGCCTCCGACGCCGTGTCGTTCCTGGCCGCGGCCACGCTCTACCTGCTGGCCGTCGGCGGGGTGCGCGGCTTCGCGTTCACCCTCGGCCTGACCACGATCGTCGACCTGCTGGTCGTGTTCCTGTTCACCAAGCCGCTGGTCACCCTGCTGGCCCGGACCAAGTTCTTCGGCGGCGGCCACAAGCTGTCCGGCTTCGACCCCGAGCACCTGGGCTCCACCGTCGCCCGGCGCGCCGTGCGCTCCGGGGCCAGGCCGGTCGACCCCGACGGGCTGACGCTCGCCGAGCGCAAGCGCGCCGCCCGTGACGCCGAGCGCGCCGCCAACGAAGGAGCAGTGCTGTGAAGTTCGACCGCTGGGGCAACCGCCTCTACACCGGCGAGACCTCCTACGACGTCGTCGGCCGGCGCCGCACCTGGTACGTCATCGCCGCCGTCGTGCTGCTCATCAGCATCGGCGCGCTCGGGATCCGGGGTCTCAACCTCGGTATCGACTTCACCGGTGGCGCGTCGTTCCAGATCAGCAACATCGGCGGGGACGTCGACGAGAGCCTCGCCGACGCCGCCGTGACCGACGTCATCGGGGCGAGCGAGGTCCAGGCCACCACCATCGGCGGGGACTCGCTGCGGGTGCGCACCGGAGAGGTCACGACCGCGCAGTCGCAGGAGATCGTCGACTCCCTCGCGCAGGCCTACGAGGTAGACCCGGGCGAGATCACCAGCAGCTTCATCGGCCCGACCTGGGGCGAGCAGGTGTCCCAGCGGGCGCTGCAGAGCCTGGTGGTGTTCCTCGTGCTCGTCGGCCTGGTCATCGCGGTGTACTTCCGCACCTGGAAGATGGCCGTGGCCGCGCTGGTCGCGCTGGCCCACGACCTGGTCATCACGGTCGGCATCTACGCGCTGATCGGCCTGGAGGTCACGCCGTCCACGATCATCGGCTTCCTCACCATCCTCGGCTACTCGCTCTACGACACGGTCGTCGTGTTCGACAAGGTGCGCGAGAACACCGAGGACGTCACCGACTCCACCACCGAGACCTACTCCGAGGCGGCCAACCGCGCCGTCAACCAGACCATGGTGCGGTCGATCAACACCAGCATCGTGGCCCTGCTCCCGGTGGCGTCCATCCTGTTCATCGGGGCCCTGCTGCTGGGGGCGGGCACGCTGCTGGACCTGAGCCTCGCGCTGTTCATCGGCATCGCGGTCGGCACCTACTCCTCGATCTTCCTGGCCACCCCGCTGCTGGTGCACCTGCGCGAGCGCGAGGAGCCGCTGGTCAAGCACGCCCGCAAGGTCGAGGCCCGTCGGGCGGCGCACCCGGTCCCCGCGGGCGGCGTCGCCCTGGCCGAGCAGGACGACGAGACCGACCTCGCCGACCGACGCACGCTGCTCGCGGACAAGCAGCTGGGGCAGCGCACGCAGCCCAAGCGGCCGCCGCGCCGGCGCCGCTGACCACGGGCGCCGACCCGCCCCTGCGCAGCTGGCACGAGCCGGACCCGTCCCGGACGTCCCTGCTGCTGCTGGCGGGCGGGCTCGGCGCCTGCGTGGTCGTGGGGGCCACGTCGCTGGTCGCGCGCAACTGGGACCTCGCGGTCGTCGCCGTCGTCGTCGCCGCCGCCCTGCTGGCCGACCTGTGGCGGGGCCTGCGTCCGCGGGACTTCCTCGTGGCTGGTCCCGACGGCGTCGTCACCCGGGTGCGCGGGGTCACCACCAGCCGGCCGTGGGCGGCGGTGACCGGCCTGGAGCAGCAGCGGGGCCGGTTCGGCCGGTCGCGTCCCGTGCTGCGCCTGGGCGACGGCACGACCGCCCCGCTGCCCCGGCGGGTGCCCGTCGACGAGCTGGCCGAGTGGCTCGCCCGGCGCGACGGCGAGGACCCGGCGCCGGGCTGACGCGGTGCCCGTGACCGGCGCGGGCCGCGGCCTCAGACGTCGGGGCGGTGCGGGGGCAGGTCGTCTCGGTGCAGCGCCGAGCGGTCGTAGTGCCGGGACCGGTTGGTGCCTACCCTCCGTGACCACCGGCCGGTCCGGGTGGTCGCTCGACGCCGCACGCCTAGACTCTGGGGCAGGGAGGTGCTGTGGACGAGCAGACCAGGCAGGGAACCGAGGTCGCGCCCGTCGCTGCGCCCGGGCCCGTCCCGGGACCCACCGCCACCGAGCCGCGCCCCGACCCCGCCGTCGGGGCGACGACGCCGTCCGGGCGGTTGCTGTCGCGCTGGTCCCGCCGGGGTCCGGCGCGCCCCCCGGTCAGCCCGATCCTCGAGCCGCTGCTGGTCACCGTGCGTGCGGCCGACCCCAAGGCGGACACCTCGCTGCTGGAGCGCGCGTACCTGGTCGCCGAGCGCGCGCACGAGGGGCAGCTGCGCAAGAGCGGCGACCCGTACATCACCCACCCCGTCGCGGTGGCCACGATCCTGGCCGAGCTGGGCATGCCGACCTCGACGCTGGCCGCGGCGCTGCTGCACGACACGGTCGAGGACACCGACTACTCCCTTGACGACCTGCGCGGGGACTTCGGCGACGAGGTCGCCCTGCTTGTCGACGGGGTCACCAAGCTCGACAAGGTCCACTACGGCGACGCCGCGCAGGCCGAGACCGTCCGCAAGATGGTCGTGGCCATGGCCCGCGACATCCGGGTGCTGGTCATCAAGCTGGCCGACCGGCTGCACAACGCCCGCACCTGGAAGTTCGTCTCGGCCGGCTCGGCGCAGCGCAAGGCCCGCGAGACGCTGGAGATCTACGCCCCGCTGGCGCACCGCCTGGGCATGAACACCATCAAGTGGGAGCTGGAGGACCTGTCGTTCGCGGCCCTGTACCCCAAGGTCTACGACGAGATCGTCCGGATGGTGGCCGAGCGCGCACCGGCCCGCGAGGAGTACCTGGTCAAGGTGCGCGAGCAGATCGCCGGCGACCTGCGCGAGGCCAAGATCCACGCCAGCGTGACCGGCCGGCCCAAGCACTACTACTCGATCTACCAGAAGATGATCGTGCGGGGCCGCGACTTCGCCGACATCTACGACCTGGTGGCCGCCCGGGTCCTGGTCGACACGCTGCGTGACTGCTACGCGGTGCTCGGGGCGCTGCACGCCCGCTGGACCCCCGTGCCGGGGCGGTTCAAGGACTACATCGCGATGCCCAAGTTCAACATGTACCAGTCGCTGCACACGACGGTCATCGGGCCCGGCGGCAAGCCCGTGGAGGTGCAGATCCGCACCTTCGAGATGCACCGGCGGGCGGAGTACGGCGTCGCGGCGCACTGGAAGTACAAGGGCGGTCAGGGCGGCAAGGGCGCCAAGACGGCCTCGGCCGGGGTCATGGCCGACCCGACCGACATGTCGTGGCTGCGCCAGCTGCTGGACTGGCAGGCCGAGACCGGCGACCCCGAGGAGTTCCTCGACGGGCTCCGCTTCGAGGTGTCCGCCCAGGAGGTGTTCGTCTTCACCCCGCGCGGCGACGTGATGTCGCTGCCGTCGGGCGCCACGCCGGTCGACTTCGCCTACGCCGTGCACACCGAGGTGGGCCACCGCTGCATGGGGGCCCGCGTCAACGGCCGGCTCGTGCCGCTGGAGAGCACGCTGCAGAACGGCGACGTCGTCGAGATCTTCACCTCCAAGGCCGCCGGGGCGGGGCCCAGCCGCGACTGGGCCGGGTTCGTCGCCTCGCCCCGGGCCCGGAACAAGATCCGGCAGTGGTTCTCCAAGGAACGCCGCGAGGAGGCGATCGACGCCGGCCGCGACGCCCTGGCCCGGGTCATGCGCAAGCAGAACCTGCCCATCCAGCGGGTGCTGTCCCACGAGGCCCTGGTCGCCCTGGCGCAGGAGATGCGCTACCCCGACGTGTCGGGCCTGTACGCCGCGGTGGGCGAGGGCCACGTCAGCGCCCAGGCCGTGGTGCAGAAGCTGGTGGCCGCGCTCGGCGGGGCCGACGGCACGGAGGAGGACCTGGCCGAGGTCACCACCCCGAGCCGCCGCGTGGCCCGGCCCCGGTTCAACGAGTCCGGTGTGGTGGTCAAGGGCGCCGACGACGTCTGGGTCAAGCTCGCCCGCTGCTGCACGCCGGTGCCCGGTGACGAGATCGTCGGGTTCGTGACCAAGGGCCAGGGGGTGTCGGTTCACCGCACGGACTGCGGCAACATCTCCACGCTGCAGCGCGAGCCCGAGCGCATGCTCGAGGTCGAGTGGGCGCCCACGTCGGCCAGCGTGTTCCTGGTGCAGATCCAGGTCGAGGCGCTGGACCGCAGCCGCCTGCTGTCCGACGTCACGCGGGTGCTGTCCGACGCCCACGTGAACATCCTGTCGGCCTCGGTGTCCACGTCGGACAAGCGCGTGGCGCTGTCCAAGTTCACCTTTGAGATGGGCGACACCCAGCACCTGGACCACGTGCTGGCCGCGGTGCGCCGGATCGAGGGCGTGTTCGACGTCTACCGCGTCACCAGCGGCGTGCAGCGGGACGTCGTCGAGGGCTGACCCGGCAGGGGCTGGTCCGGCAGCGACCCCAGCAGGTCCTCGGCCTGCCGACGGCCTGGCCGCGCCCCGCCGGCCCGTACCTCGGTCAGGGCCGCGGCGACGTCGAAGCCCGGTGCCGCGGCCAGGGCCTCGACGCAGGTACGGGCCAGCCGCAGCGGCAACGACCGGGCGCACTCCACCGCCGTGCGTCCCGGGTCGGTGAGCGGCACGCCGTCCAGCAGGGTCCAGGTCCCGGCCGGCTCCCAGCGGGTCAGCCGGACCGGCAGGCCGGGACCGACGTCCGGCCGTCGACCCGGCAGGGGTGGTCCGTCCGGCGGCCGGGCCAGGTCGACGTGCTCCGGGCGGAGCTCGGCCTCGCCCGACCACACCCAGGCGGCGCTGCGCCGGACCAGGACGCCGTGGCCGGCACGGGCGCACAGCGCGAGGGCCAGCGCCCGGTCCCGGGCGCCGACCACCGCAGCCGTGACGTGGACGTCACCCACCAGCCGCGGGGCGGGCAGCCGACGACCGGCGGGCAGCGCCACCTCCCGAGCCAGCACGAGCGGAGCCCGCGGGCACGGGTCGGACAGCCAGGGAAGCGGGGTGGGATGACGGTCGCGCACCCGGTCAGCGTGCCCGGCGTGGTGCCGGTGGGCAGCGGCCGGCGGCACCGGTGTGGACGGCCGCGGCCCCCGGGTCCCTGTGGACACCGGGGGCCGCGAGCCCGATCG
Organism: Jannaschia sp. R86511; assembly: GCF_042466345.1. Taxonomy (NCBI): domain Bacteria; kingdom Pseudomonadati; phylum Pseudomonadota; class Alphaproteobacteria; order Rhodobacterales; family Roseobacteraceae; genus Jannaschia; species Jannaschia sp. R86511. The sequence goes on along the minus strand of NZ_JAXHCD010000001.1, from coordinate 3,136,648 downwards.
CGACGCTCAGCGGGAGATGTCGTCCAGCGACGCCTCGGCCTGGTCCAGCCAGGCCTGCTTCGTCGCCCGCTCCTTGGCCGCCCGCGAGGCGGTGCGGCTGTCACCGCGGGCCTCCGCCTCGGCGGCCTTGGCGTCGAGGTCGGCGACCTGCTGACGCAGGGTGGAGACCAGGCCCGAACCGCGGGCGACGACCTCCGGCTTGCCCTTGCCCCACTTGGCCGAGTCGGCCTCGCGGATGGTGTCGATGACCGCCCGCAGGGCGTTCTCGATCCGGTCCAGGTCGCCGCGCGGCACCCGGCCGGCGTCGTCCCAGCGGTCCTGGACCGACGCCAGCGCCTTCTTGGCCCGGTCGACGTCCGTGACCGGCAGCAGCCCCTGGGCCTCCGCGAGCAGCTGCTCCTTGACCGCCAGGTTGGCCCGGTACTCCTCGTCCTGGGCGCTGTTGGCCGTGGTGCGGGCGGCGAAGAAGACGTCCTGGGCGGCGCGGAAGCGGGCCCAGAGCGCGTCGTCGTCCTTGCGGGACAGCCGCCCGGCGGACTTCCAGCGGTCCATCAGGCTGCGGTACTCGTCGCTGGCGGCGCGCCAGTCGGTCGAGGTCTGCAGCTCCTCGGCCCGGGCGATCAGCTGCTCCTTGGTCGCCTTGGTGCTGTTGCGCTGCTCGCTGACCTGGGCGAAGTGGGCCCGGCGCATCCGGTCCACGGTGGAGCGGGCGGCCGCGAACCGCTTCCACAGCGGGTCCTCGCTGCGCTTGTCCAGGCGCGTGCCGGAGCGCTGGGCGGTCTTCCAGGTGTCGAGCAGCGCCTGCATGCGCTCACCGGCGTTCTTGAAGTGCATGCTCGCTGCCGGGGTGGCGGCGATCTGCTCGGCCTCGGCGACGATGGCCTCCCGCTCGGCCAGGGCGGCCGCGCGGGCCTGGGCGCGCTGGGCGTCCTCGACCTTGGTCCGCTCGGCCACCAGGCCGTCGAGGCGGTCGAGCTCGGTGCGCAGGGCCGGCAGGTCTCCGACGACCTTGGCCTCGGTGGCCGACTCGCGCAGCGTGGCCAGGGACGAGCGCGCCTCCTTGGCGGGGACGGTGCCGTTGTCCAGGCGCTGGCCGAGCAGGTGCACCTGGGCGGCCAGGTCCTCGAACTTGCGCACGTAGAACGCGAGCGCCTCGCTGTGCGGGACGTCGGGGTACTGGCCGACCTCGCGCTCCTCGTCGCCGTCGCGCACGTGGACCACGCCGGCCTCGTCCACGCGGCCGAAGCCGGCCGCGCCGACCGCCAGGGGCGGGGTGACCGCCGCGACCGGCGCCGGTGCGTGGGCGCGCGCGGGCATGACGTCCGAAGGCCGCGGTGCGTCGTGCGACGGCGCGGAGGGCACCGGGGCGGGGGCCTCGGTGGGGGTCGGCGCCGGCGCCGGGGTGGCCCCGGCCGAGTCGGTCGGCTGCGTGGCGTCGGTCGGCTGCGTGGCGTCAGCGAGGGTTGCCACGTCCATCGGCTGCGTCGTCTCCGTCGCCGCGGCGGTCTCGGGCTCTGCGGCGGTCTCGGGCTCCGCGACGGTCTCGGACTCCTCGGCCGTCTCGGGCTCCGCGGCGGCCGTGGCCTCCGCGGTTGCCTCCACCTCGCTCGACGTCTCGGGCTCCGCGACGGTCTGGGACTCCTCGGCCGTCTCGGGCTCCGCGTCGGCCGTGGCCTCCGTGGTTGCCTCCACCTCGCTCGACGTCTCGGGCTCGGTGGCCGCCTGGGCCTCGGGCGCCGCGTCGGGCTCGGACGCAGGCACGGCCGCCGGCGCCACGTCCACCGGCTCCTGCTGGTCGGGACCGGACGGGCTGGGCTCGGTGCTCACGCTGTCTCCTCCGCGGTGACGCTGTCGATTCCGATGCTGCGGGCGGGGGCGACCCCGTCCGCGGCCAGTCCACCCTCGGCGACCAGCCGGACGATGTCGAGCCCTTCGGTCACGCGACCGAGGACCGTGTACCCCCCGGCGCCGTCGGACGGGATGGTCGAGTCCTCGTACACGAGGAAGAACTGGCTGCCCATGCTCTCACCGTCGCCACCCACACGTGCCATCGCGACGGTCCCGGCCGGGTACACGTCGTCGGCCGGTGCGTTCTCGATCGGCCCGAAGGCGTAGCCGGGGCCACCCGTGCCGGTGCCGGTGGGGTCGCCGCACTGGAGCACGAAGATGCCCTGGGTGGTCAGCCGGTGGCACGGGGTGCCGTCGTACCAGCCCTCCTGGGCCAGGAACACGAGGTTGCCGACGCCCTGCGGCGCGGCGTCGGCGTCCAGCTGGAGGGTCACGTCGCCGCACGTGGTGGCCAGGGTGACCGTCCACGACCCGGACACCGGCTCGGGCGCGGCGTCGAACTGGGCGGGGGCAGGGTCGACCTCCGAACCCGGCGGGCAGGTGTCGTCGGCCGGGGGAGCCGCCTCGCCTGTCGCCGCGTCGGCGGCGGCCGGGGTGTCCTCGACCTCCTCCGGGAGGGTGCTGGCGACGGCATCGGCCGCGAGCTCCCCGTCCGTCCCGTCGCCCGGTCCGCCCCACACCGTCGCGGCCACCACGGCCCCGACCACGGCCAGCACGGCGACCCCCGCGACCACGGCGTTGCGCACCCGGGAGCGACCCCGCACGGCCTCCTTGCCGGCGATCTTCTGCTCGAACTTCTCCTGCCGGCGGCGGGCGTACTCGCGCTCACGCTTGGACGTCACGGGGGCTGGGTCCTTCCTGGGTGACGACGGCGAGGAGCGACGCTCCTGCCGTCCGCCTGCGGGCAGGGACGACAGCATAGGCAAGTACCCTGCCGAACATGCTGGTGCACGCGGTCGAGGCCTCGGCGTTCGGCACCAACTGCTGGGTGCTGGCCGCAGGACCGGGCGAGGAGTGCCTCGTCGTCGACCCCGGGTTCGGGGTGGTGGAGCCGCTGCGGGAGCTGCTGGCCGAGCACCGGCTGAGGCCGGCCGCCGTGCTGGCCACGCACGGCCACGCCGACCACGTCTGGACCGTGACCCCGGTCTGCCGCAGCGCGGGCGACCCGGTCGCGGTGCACGTCCACCCGGACGACCGCTACCGGCTGCGCGACCCGCTGGCCACGTTCTCCCCCGCGCTGCTGGACATGCTCCGGCAGCAGTTCGGGCCCTCGGAGCGCTGGCAGGAGCCGGACCGCGTGGTGGAGCTGCCCGTCGGGGCACCCGCGGGCCCGGTAAGCGCCCCGGTCCCGCTGCAGGCGGCCGGGCTCGACCTGACCGTCCACCACACCCCCGGGCACACGGAGGGCTCCGTCGTGTTCGCGCTGGCCGGTGACGACGGCCCGCTGCTGCTCAGCGGGGACCTGCTCTTCGCCGGGTCGGTGGGACGCAGCGACCTGGCCGGCGGCGACCCGGCGGCCATGACCACCTCGCTGCGCGACGTGCTGCCCCGCTTCGCCGACGAGACGCTCGTGCTGCCCGGTCACGGACCCACGACCACCATGGCGCGGGAGCGGGCCACGAACCCCTACCTGACGTCGCTGACGGTGGGTGGTCGCTGATGGCGAGGATCGCGCCGCTGTCGGGCTTCCCCGAGTGGCTGCCCGCCCAGCGAGCCGTCGAGCTGCACGTGCTCGACACCCTGCGCGAGACGTTCGAGCTGCACGGCTTCGCCTCGCTCGAGACCCGGTCGGTCGAGCCGCTGTCGCAGCTGCTGCGCAAGGGCGAGATCGACAAGGAGGTCTACGTCGTCCGGCGCCTGCACGCCGAGGACGACGGGAGCACCGACCCCGACACCCTCGGCCTGCACTTCGACCTGACGGTGCCGTTCGCGCGGTACGTGCTGCAGCACGGCGGGCACCTGTCGTTCCCGTTCAAGCGGTACCAGATCCAGCGGTCCTGGCGCGGGGAGCGGCCGCAGGACGGCCGGTTCCGCGAGTTCGTCCAGGCCGACGTCGACGTGGTCGGCGTCGACACCCTGCCGCGGCACTACGAGGTCGACCTGCCCCTGGTCATGGTCGAGGCGCTGCGGGCGCTCGACGTGGGCGAGGTGCGGATGCGGGTCAACGACCGGCGCGTCGTCGAGGCCCTGGTGCGCGGGCTCGGGCTGACGGACGTGCCCGCCGTGCTCGCCGCCGTCGACAAGCTGGCCAAGATCGGCCCCGAGGCGGTCGGTCGGCTGCTGGTCGAGCGGGCCGGCGCGAGCCAGCAGCAGGCGGCCGCCGTGCTCGAGGTGGCCGGGGTCACGGGCACCGACCTGTCCGTCGTCGCGACGGCCGCCGCCCGGCTGGGCGCGGGCTCGCCGGAGCTGGACGCCGCCCTGCCCGACCTGCAGCACCTGCTCGACGCGGCCGGCCAGGTGGCCCCCGGCGTCGTGGTCGCCGACCTGGCGGTGGTGCGCGGCCTGGACTACTACACCGGCAGCGTCTACGAGACCGAGCTGGTCGGCCACGAGGACCTCGGCTCGGTCTGCTCCGGCGGTCGCTACGACGACCTGGTGAGCGAGGGCTCCACCCGTCACCCCGGGGTCGGGCTCAGCATCGGCGTCAGCCGGCTGGTGTCGCGGCTGCTGCGCGACGGCTCGGTGGCCGCGACGCGGCCGACGCCGACGGCCGTCCTGGTGGCTGTCACCGCTGAGGAGGCTCGCTCGCGCAGCGACGCGGTCGCCCGGACCCTGCGCGCCAGGGGCATCCCCACCGACACCGCCCCGACGGCCGCCAAGTTCGGTCGGCAGATCAAGCACGCCGACCGCAACGGCATCCCGTTCGTCTTCTTCCCCGGTGACGGCGAGGACGACCTCCTCGGGCAGGCCAAGGACATCCGCTCCGGCGAGCAGGTGGACGCGGACGCCCGCACCTGGTCCCCGCCGGAGGCCGACCGCCGGGTCCGGGTGGTCCGCACCGAGGCCTGAGCGTCCCGGCCGTCCCGACCCGTCCGTACGGTGCCGGGGCAGTTCAGCTCGGTGCCGTGGCGCCTCGGGTCAGCGGCGCGGCAGGGCGGCGCGGTCGCCCGGCGGGCGCAGGCCGAGCCGGTCCAGCTCCAGGCCGGCCAGGCGTGCCGTCACCTCGGGGTCGCCCCGGCGCCAGTCACCCACAGGGTCGGCGGACACGGCCGCCAGCCGGGGGAGGGGCTGGGTGGTCAGGGCGCGCAGGGCGAACAGCTGCGGGTCGGCCCCGACGGCCAGCATGGCGCTCGCCGCGCCCGCCCGGCGGGCGAAGCGCAGCCTGAGGGCCAGCCACACCAGCAGCACGACCGCGACCGGGGCCAGCGGGACCAGCAGCCCCACCGCCACCGCCAGGTCGCCGACCAGGTCGGCCAGCCGGGTGGTCGAGGCCGAGATGTCCGCCACGGCGTCGGCCGCCGAACGCAGCGGCGACGCCGCGTCCTCGCCCACCAGCGGCAGCCCGGCCACGCCGTCGCCGCCGCGCCGCAGCTGCTCCGCGGTGCGGTCGGCGCCGCCGGCCAGGTCGAGGGTGGGAGCCACCAGCAGCCGGACGGCGCGGTACGCGGCCCAGCCGGCCAGCGCCCACGCCAGGCACCACAGCAGCACCGCGACGTCGGCGGCGACCTGCCGCGAGCGCCGGCCCGGCGTCTGCGCGTACCAGAGCAGGCGACGCCCGGCCGGCAGCGTCCGGGTGCCCCCGAACGGGTCCGGACCCGGCCCGACCGGCCCCTGAGCAGGGGTGACACGCGACACGTCCGGTACCACCTCGTCCACCGTCCCACCGTACGGCCCTAGAGTGCGGTCGTGACTGCTACCGCCACCGTCGTCGGGGTCCCGTCCGAGGTCAAGAACCACGAGTACCGGGTGGCGCTGACCCCCTCCGGCGTGCACGAGCTGCGCACGCACGGGCACGAGGTCCTGGTGCAGGCCGGTGCGGGTGCGGGCTCGTCGATCACCGACGACGACTACCGCGCCGAGGGCGCCGTGGTCCTCGACGACCCCGACGAGGTCTGGGGCCGTGCCGACGTCGTCCTCAAGGTCAAGGAGCCGGTCGAGCAGGAGTACCACCGGCTGCGTCCCGGCCTGACCCTGTTCACCTACCTGCACCTGGCCGCGGACCGCCGCCTGACCGAGGAGCTGGTGGCCAAGGAGGTCACGGCCGTCGCCTACGAGACGGTGCAGACCCGCGACGGGTCGCTGCCGCTGCTGTACCCGATGAGCGAGGTGGCCGGCCGGCTGGCCCCCATGGTCGGCGCGCACACCCTGATGCGCGCCGAGGGCGGGCGTGGCGTGCTGATGGGCGGGGTGTCCGGCACCTACGCGGCCAAGGTCGTCGTGATCGGCGCCGGGGTGTCCGGGCTCAACGCCACCGCGACCGCCGTCGGCATGCAGGCCGAGGTGGTCCTGATGGACCGCGACGTGTCGCGGCTGCGGGCCGCCGACCGGATCTACCAGGGCCGGGTGCAGACGGTGGCCAGCAACCCGCTGGAGCTCGAGCGGGCCGTGCTGGGCGCCGACCTGGTCATCGGGGCCGTCCTGGTCGCCGGCGCGAAGGCCCCCAAGCTGGTCAGCAACGAGCTGGTCTCCCGGATGCGGCCCGGCAGCGTCCTCGTCGACATCTCCGTCGACCAGGGCGGCTGCTTCGCGGACACCCGGCCGACGACCCACGCCGAGCCGACGTTCCCCGTGCACGACTCGGTCTTCTACTGCGTGGCCAACATGCCCGGGGCGGTGCCCAACACCTCGACCTACGCGCTGACCAACGTCACCCTGCCGTACGCCTCGGCGGTGGCCACGCGGGGCTGGCGCGAGGCGCTGCAGGCCGACCCGGCCCTGGCGCTGGGGCTCAACACCCACGCCGGCGCCGTGGTCAACGAGCCGGTCGCCGTGGCCCACGGGATGGACCACACCCCGCTGGCGGACGTGCTCGCCTGACGTGGCCGACCAGCCGCACGTCCCACCGCGACAGCGGGGCGCACCCGGTCCGCTGGACGTGGCGGCCGGCACCTGGCTGACCCACCTGGCGGTCGAGCGCGGCGCGGCGACGAACACCCTGGCGGCCTACCGGCGCGACATCGCCCGCTGGACGGCCTACCTGCACGCGCAGGGCCGCAGCCGCCCCGACGAGGTCACCGAGGACGACGTGTCGGGGTTCGTGGTCGCCCTGCGCGCCCCCGCGGCGGGCACCGCCCCGCTGTCGGCCGCCTCGACCGCCCGCGCGCTGGCGGCCGTCCGGGGCCTGCACCGGTTCTGGCTGGCGGAGGGCCTGGTCGCGGTCGACGTCACGCGCGAGGTGCGTTCGCCGCAGCTGCCGCGCCGCCTGCCCAAGGCCCTGGGGGTCGCCGCGGTCGAGCGGCTGCTGCACGCCCCCGACACCGCCACACCGCTGGGGCTGCGCGACCGCGCCCTGCTGGAGCTGCTCTACGCCACCGGGGCCCGGATCTCCGAGCTCGTCCGCCTCGACGTCGACGACGTCGTCGGCTCCGACGGCGAGCTGGTCGCGGTGCTGCGCCTGACCGGCAAGGGCGGCAAGCAGCGCGAGGTGCCCGTCGGCAGCCACGCCCGCACGGCGCTGCAGGCGTACCTGGTGCGGGCCCGGCCGGGGCTGCTGGGCCGCAGCGCCGACCCCCGCGCGCTGTTCCGCAACTCCCGCGGCGGGCGGCTGAGCCGGCAGTCGGCCTGGGTGGTGCTGCAGCGGGCCGCCGCCGTGGCGGGCCTGCCCGAGCCGGGCGGTCCGGCCGTGGGCCCGCACCTGCTGCGCCACTCCTTCGCCACCCACCTGCTCGAGGGCGGCGCCGACGTCCGGGTCGTGCAGGAGCTGCTGGGCCACGCCTCGGTGTCGACCACCCAGGTGTACACGCACGTGTCGGTCGACGCCCTGCGCGAGGTCTACGCCACCAGCCACCCGCGCGCCCGCTGAGCGGCGTGGTGGGGCGGGGCACCCCGGCGGCCGGACTAGGGTCGGGGCCGTGACTTCTGCGACCGACGCCGCGACCGGCGACGGGTCCGGCGAGCTGGGCCCGACCGGTCGGCCCCTGCCCGACTTCGGCGTCCCGCCCGTGCTGGGCTCCCACGGCCCCGCCCGGATCATCGCCCTGTGCAACCAGAAGGGCGGCGTCGGCAAGACGACGACCACGATGAACCTGGGCGCGGCGCTGGCCGAGTACGGCCGCAAGGTGCTGCTCGTCGACTTCGACCCGCAGGGCGCGCTGTCGGCCGGGTTCAACGTGCGCCCGGAGGAGGACGAGCCGTCGCTGTACCAGCTGCTCGTCGACCGGGACGCCGACGTCCGCGAGGTCATCCGCGGCACCGACGTGCCCGGCGTGGACGTCCTGCCCACCGACATCCACCTGTCCGCGGCCGAGGTGCACCTGGTCTCGGAGGTGGCGCGCGAGATGGTGCTGAAGCGGCTGCTGCGCCCCGTGCAGGACGACTACGACGTCGTGCTCATCGACTGCCAGCCCAGCCTGGGCCTGCTCGCGGTCAACGCGCTGACCGCCGCGCACGGCGTGCTGATCCCCGTGGAGTGCGAGTACTTCGCCCTGCGCGGGGTGGCGCTGCTGCAGCAGACCATCGAGAAGGTCACCGACCGGCTCAACTTCGGCCTGGAGATCGACGGGGTCCTGCCCACCATGTACGACCCGCGCACGCTGCACTCCCGCGAGGTGGTCGCCCGCCTGGTCGACGTCTTCGGCGACAAGGTGTTCCACACCGTCATCGCGCGCACCGTCAAGTTCCCCGACTCCTCCGCCGCGAGCCAGCCCATGACCACCTACGCGCCGACGCACCCGGGCACCCAGGCCTACCGGCAGCTGGCGCGAGAGCTGGTCTCCCGGGGCCTGGTCGCCTGAGCCACGTGGGCGCCCCGGCCACCGAGCCCGCCCCCGACGGCGAGGGCCCGACGTCGTCCTTCGAGGTCCACCTCGACGTCTTCACCGGCCCGTTCGACCTGCTGCTCGGCCTGATCGCCAAGCACCGGCTCGACGTCACCGAGGTCGCCCTGGCCGAGGTCACCGACGAGTTCGTCGCCCACATCCGGGCCATGGACCACTGGGACCTCGACGAGGTCACGGGCTTCGTGCTGGTCGCGGCCACCCTGCTGGACCTCAAGTCGGCCCGGCTGCTGCCCGGCGCCGTGGTCGAGGACGAGCAGGACCTGGCCCTGCTCGAGGCCCGCGACCTGCTGTTCGCCCGGCTGCTGCAGTACCGCGCGTTCCGCACCGCCGCCGCCGACGTCGAGCGCCGGCTGGAGACCTACGCCGGGCGGCACCCGCGCCGACGCGGCGACGACCCCGCCGCGGTCGGGCTGCTGCCGGACCTGGTGTGGACCTCGGACCCGCAGGCGTTCGCCCGGGTCGCCGCCGAGGCGCTGCGGCCCAAGCCGGTGCCGACCGTGGGCCTGGAGCACCTGCACGCGCCCGAGGTCAGCGTCGCCGAGCAGAAGTCCGAGCTGCTGCGCCGGCTGCAGACCGGTCGCGCGGTGTCCTTCCGCACCCTGGTGGCCGACGCCGACGGCCGCCCGACCGTGGTGGCCCGGTTCCTGGCCGTGCTGGACCTCTACCGTGAGGAGCTGGTGGCGCTGGAGCAGGCGGGCCCGCTGGCGGAGCTGAGCATCCGGCTGATCCGGCCCGAGCAGCGCGCCACGCTGCACCGCGTGCCCGACCAACCAGACCAGCCCGACCAGCCCGAGACCCCGGAGGAGACCGCATGAGCCTGCAGGAGGGCCTGGACGTCGACGCCCTGCCCGGTGGTGCCCGCGCGGCGGTCGAGGCCGTGGTCATGGTCGCCGACGAGCCGGTCCCCGCGCTGGTCCTGGCCGCGGCCCTCGCGCTGCCGCTGGAACGCGTCGAGCAGCTGCTGCACGAGCTGGCCGAGGACTACGACGCCGGCGGGCGCGGCTTCGAGCTGCGCGAGAGCGCGTCGGGCTGGCGGGTGTACTCCCGGCAGGAGTTCTCCGACGTGGTCGAGCGGTTCGTCCGCGACGGGGCCACGGCGCGGCTGTCCCGGGCGTCGCTGGAGACCCTCGCGATCATCGCCTACCGCCAGCCGGTGGCCCGCAGCACGGTCTCCAGCATCCGCGGGGTCAGCGCCGACGCGACCATCCGCACCCTGGTGCAGCGGGGTCTGGTGGCCGAGAGCGGGGACGAGTCCCCGAACGGTGCGATCCTGTACGTGACGACGGGTGAGTTCTGCGAGCGGCTCGGGCTGACGAGCGTCGACGAGCTGCCGCCCCTCGCCCCCTACCTGCCGGAGGCCGACGTGCTCGACGACATCGCAGGGGCTTCCCGATGAGCCCCACCAGCTCCCGCGGCGGCCGCAAGCAGCCCGCCCGCACCGCACCCGGCGGCAACGGCGGGTTCCGCCCGGGCCCTGCCGACCGACGCAAGATGCGCCAGCAGCGCGGCGAGGACCAGCGCGCGGCCAACGCGGCCCAGCAGCCGGGCGCCGACGTCCACGACCCGGGCGGCGAGCGGCTGCAGAAGGTGCTGGCCAAGGCCGGCGTCGCCTCGCGCCGCCGGGCCGAGCAGCTGATCGCCCTGGGTCGGGTCACCGTCGACGACCAGGTCGTCACCGAGCTGGGCACCCGGGTCAACCCCGAGCAGGTCGTCCACGTCGACGGGATGCGGGTGCAGGTCGACGACACCCGCGTGTACCTGGCGGTCAACAAGCCCGTCGGGATGCTGTCGGCCATGGAGGACGAGGAGGGCCGGCCCAACCTGGGCGACCTGACCCGCGACCGGGACGAGCGCCTGTTCCACGTCGGTCGCCTCGACATGGAGTCCGAGGGCCTGCTGCTGCTGACCAACGACGGCGACCTGGCCCACCGGTTGCAGCACCCCAGCTACGGCGTGCAGAAGTGGTACCTGGCCGAGGTCCCCGGCCCGATCGGGCGCGACGTCGGCCGGACCCTCAAGGAGGGCATCGAGCTCGACGACGGCCCGGTCAAGGTCGACGAGTTCGCCGTCGTCGACTCCGCGCCCGGCAAGGCGCTGCTGGAGATCGTCATCCACGAGGGCCGCAAGCACGTCGTGCGGCGCATGCTCGAGCAGGTCGGCCACCCGGTGGAGCGGCTGGTCCGGACCCGGATCGGGTCGATCCGCCTCGGCGAGCTGCCGCCCGGGCACACCCGCCGGCTCAACGCCGGCGAGGTCGCCGGGCTGTTCCGCGACGTGGGCCTGTGAGCCGCGGCCCCCGGCCCGCTCGCTAACGTCCTGCCATGGCGGTCAGGGCGATCCGGGGTGCGGTCCAGCTCGACCAGGACGAGCGCGAGCACCTGCTCGACTCGACCCGGGAGCTGGTCTCGGCCGTCATGTCGGCCAACGGCCTGACGCCCGAGGACCTGATCAGCATCGTGTTCACCGCGACCCCGGACCTGACCAGCGAGTTCCCGGCCGTGGCCGCCCGCGAGGTGGGGCTGGGGTCGGTGCCGCTGCTGTGCACCGTGGAGATCGACGTGCCCGGTGCCCTGCCCCGCGTGGTCCGGCTCATGGCGCACGCCGACACCGAGCTGCCCCGCGAGCAGGTGCAGCACGTGTACCTGCGCGGTGCCGCGGCGCTGCGGCGCGACATCGCGCAGTGAGCACCACCGGACCCGTCCCGTCGCCCGCCCACTCCTCGGCCGGCGCTTCGCCCGGCACCGTGCTGGTGGTGGGGGCGGGCCTGGTCGGCGCCAGCATCGGCCTGGGGCTGCGTCCGACCGGCACCGACGTCGTGCTGCACGACGCCTCGCCCACCGTGGCCGCGGTCGCGGCCGACCTGGGGGCGGGCCGGTTGCCGGACCGGCGCGACGACGACGCCGGGCCCGACCTGGTGGTCGTCGCGGCCCCGCCGGACGTCACCGCCGGACTGGTCGTGGCCTACCTGGGCCGCTACCCCGACGCCGTGGTCACCGACGTGGCCAGCACCAAGGCCGCCGTGGTGGCCGAGGTGGTCGCGCGGGCCGGGGCCGACGCCCACCGCTACGTCGGCGGGCACCCGATGGCGGGGCGGGAGCGCTCCGGGCCCATGGCGGCCCGGGGCGACCTGTTCGTCGGTCGGCCGTGGGTGCTGACCCCGGCGCCGGGCACCTCGCCCGCCGCCACCGCCCTGGTGCGCGAGACCGCCGCCCGGCTCGGGGCCGTGGTGGTCGAGCTGGACCCGGCCACGCACGACGATTCCGTCGCCCTGGTGTCGCACCTGCCGCAGGTGGCGGCCAGCCTGGTCGCGGCCCGGCTGGTGGGCGCGTCCGACTCGGCGGTGGCCCTGGCCGGGCAGGGCCTGCGCGACGTCACCCGGATCGCCGCCAGCGACCCCGTCCTGTGGGCGCAGATCCTGGCCGGCAACGCGGCCCCGCTGGCCCACCAGCTGCGGCTGCTGCGCGACGACCTGGACCGCACGCTGGCCGCGCTGGAGCAGCTGGACCCCGACCGCGCCGACGGCCCGGCCGCTGGCGGGACGGTCGCCGACGGCCTGGACGGTGGCGCGGGCCGCGCCGACGGCCCGCCCGTCCGGGTGGCTGGCCCGGTGGGGACGCTGGCCCGCCTGGTGGCCGACGGCAACGCCGGCCGCGCGATGGTGCCCGGCAAGCACGGCAGCGCCCCGACGGTCTACGCCGTGGTCCCCGTGCTGGTGCCCGACCGCCCCGGGTCACTCGCGGCCCTGATCGGGACCATCGGCGAGGTCGGCGTCAACATCGAGGACCTGCGCATCGAGCACAGCCCCGGCCGGCTCGCGGGCGTGGCCGAGGTCTCGGTGGTGCCGGCGGCCCGGGACCGGCTGGTGGAGGCGCTGACCGAACGCGGCTGGTCGGTGCCCGACTAGGCAGCCGGTAACCTGGGGGGTCGCCCGCCGTCGCCCCGGTCAGGGCCCGCCCGCCGCCACCGACCTCCCGGGAGCCCCTCCGTGCCTGTGCCGTCCCGGTCCGAGCCGTCCGCCCGGGTCCTCGTGGCCGTCGACGGCCCCTCCGGGTCGGGCAAGTCGTCGGTCTCGCGCGAGGTCGCCCGCCGCACCGGGCTGGCCTACCTCGACACCGGGGCGATGTACCGGGCGTACTGCTGGGCGGCCCTGCGCGACGGCGTCGACGTGGCCGACCCCGAGGCCAGCGCCGCCGTCGTCCGCGCGGCCGACGTCGAGGTGGGTACCGACCCGGACTCCGCCCTGGTCCGGGTCGACGGCACCGACGTCACGGCCGACATCCGGGGCGCCGCGGTGACGGCCGCAGTCTCGCGCTTCGCCTCGCACCCGGCCGTGCGCGAGGAGCTGCGCCTGGCCCAGCGGGCGGCCATGGTCGCCGCGCCGCACGGCTGCATCGCCGAGGGCCGCGACATCACCACGGTCGTCGCCCCCGACGCCGACGTCCGGATCCTGCTGACCGCCGACCCCGACGCCCGGGTCCGCCGCCGGGCCCTGCAGCTGGGCGAGCCGGCCACGGGTGAGGCCGGCAGCGGCACGGACGGGCCCCGGACCGAGGTCGACGTGCGCGAGGCCGTCCTCGGTCGTGACGCGGCGGACTCGCTCGTCACGTCCTTCCGGACCGCCGCCGACGGGGTGCTGGAGCTGGACTCCTCCGAGCTGGACCTCGAGCAGACGGTCGCCGTCGTGCTCCGCCTCGTGGTCTCCGCCCGGCAGCGCGCCGTCGGGGCGCTGGCGGGGGAGCGCACGTGAGCGCCGCCGCGACCGCCCCGGCCAGCCCGACCGCCCCGACCGCCCCGGGCCGGTGGTGGGGCCGCATCGTGGGCTTCCTGGTCGCGCACGTCATCTGGCGGACCGACGTGAGGGGCCTCGAGCACGTCGCCACCGGCCCCGTGCTGCTGGCGGTCAACCACGTCAGCGTCCTCGACGGCCCGCTCGTGTACTCCAGCAACTGGCGTCGCGGCGCGCACTTCCTGGTCAAGAAGGAGATGTTCCGCGGCTTCTTCGGCTGGGTGCTGCACCAGGTCGGCCAGATCCCCGTCGACCGCTCCGGCGGCGACCGGGCGGCGCTGGTCTCCGCGGTGGCCGTGCTGCGCGACGGCGGCGTGGCCGGCATCTTCCCCGAGGGCTCGCGGGGCCGCGGCGACGTGGCGGCGGTGCGGACCGGCATCGCGTGGATCGCGCTGCAGTCCGGCGCCCCCGTGGTGCCCGTCGCGGTGCTCGGCACCCGTCGCACCGGTGAGAGGTCGGGCGGGCTGCCCCGGTTGCGCCGGCGGCTGCGGGTGGTCCACGGCGAGCCGTTCCAGCTGCTGCGGCCCGACGGCGTACCGGGCAAGCAGGCCCTGGCCATGGCGGCCGAGCAGGTGCGGGTCCGGCTGGGCCAGCACGTCGAGGCCGCGGTCGCGCTGACCGGTGAGCCGCTGCCGGACGACCCCGGCACCACCACCCCGAACCAGGACCCAGGACAGGCAGGCAGCACACCGTGACCGGAACCGACGGCACCACCGACGACCAGACCCTCGACCAGCCCCTCGACGCGGCCGGCGGCGGGGACCACGACGAGCCCTCGACCCCCGAGGCCGGGACGGGCGTGCCCGACGAGGCCGCGGAGCGCGTCCTGCGCAGCCAGCTCGCCGACTACGACCTGGCCGAGGAGGACCTGGCGGTCCTGGGCGGCGACCTGGCCGACGGCGACCTCGAGCACGAGGACGTCCGTCCGGTCGTCGCCGTCGTCGGCCGGCCCAACGTCGGCAAGTCGACGCTGGTCAACCGCATCCTCGGCCGGCGCGAGGCCGTGGTCCAGGACGTCCCCGGCGTCACCCGCGACCGGGTCAGCTACCCGGTCGACTGGGCCGGGCGCAGCTTCACCCTGGTGGACACCGGCGGCTGGGACGCCCGCGTCGAGGGCCTGGCCGCGCAGGTCGCGGAGCAGGCCGAGGTCGCCGTCGGGCTGGCCGACGCCGTGGTCTTCGTGGTCGACGGCACCGTGGGCGCCACGGCCGTCGACGAGGCGGTCGTGAAGATGCTGCGCCGGGCGGGCAAGCCCGTCGTCCTGGTGGCCAACAAGGTCGACGACGCCCGCGGCGAGGCCGACGCGACCGCCCTGTGGTCCCTGGGCCTGGGCCAGCCCTACCCGGTGTCCGCCCTGCACGGGCGCGGCAGCGGCGACATGCTCGACGCGGTCCTGGAGGTCCTGCCCGAGCGGACCGCAGCCACCGCGGAGTCCTCCGCCGTGCGTCGCGTCGCCCTGGTCGGCCGGCCCAACGTCGGCAAGTCCAGCCTGCTCAACGCGCTGGTGGGCAGCGAGCGCGTCGTCGTCGACTCCGTCGCCGGCACCACGCGCGACCCGGTCGACGAGATGGTCGAGCTCGGCGGGCGCACCTGGCGGGTCGTGGACACCGCCGGCATCCGCCGCAAGCACCGCAGCAGCGTCGGGGCCGACTTCTACGCCGGGCTGCGCACCCAGGCCGCCATCGAGCGGGCCGAGGTCGCCGTGGTCCTGGTCGACGCCTCCGAGATCCTCAGCGAGCAGGACGTCCGCGTGGTCCAGAACGCCGTCGACGCCGGCCGCGCGGTGGTGCTGGCGATCAACAAGTGGGACCTGGTCGACGACGAGCGCCGCCGCTACCTGGAGCGCGAGCTGGAGACCGAGCTGGTGCAGGTGCCGTGGGCCCCCCGGGTCAACCTGTCCGCCCGCACCGGACGCCACCTGGACCGGCTGGTGCCGGCCATGGACCGTGCGCTGGCGTCCTGGGAGTCCCGGGTACCGACGGGCCGGCTGAACGCGCTGATCGCGGAGATCGTCGCCGCGCACCCGCACCCGGTGCGCGGGGGCAAGCAGCCCCGCATCCTGTACGCCACCCAGGCGGGGGTCCGCCCGCCCACGTTCGTGCTGTTCACGACCGGGTTCCTGGAGGCGGGCTACCGCCGGTTCGTCGAGCGGCGGCTGCGCGAGGAGTTCGGTTTCGAGGGCACGCCCATCGAGGTGACCGTCCGGGCGCGGGAGCGTCGGAAGCGCACCTGAGGCTGCGATACGATTCCGCCCGGCGGTCGCGGGAACGCGGCCGACCGGGACGTGGCGCAGCTTGGTAGCGCACTTGACTGGGGGTCAAGGGGTCGTGGGTTCGAATCCCGCCGTCCCGACAGGGTCGACAGGCCCGGTCGACCGGAGCCGGTCGACCGGCTCGGGCCCGTAGCCAGGGGAGGCCGCCACGACCACCGCCGTCAGCGACCGGGTGCTCACCATCCCCAACGGCATCAGCCTCGCCCGGCTGCTGTGCGTGCCCCTGTTCGCGGTCCTCATCCTGACCGGGCAGGACGCGGCGGCCCTGGTGGTCCTGCTGGTGGCCGGGGTCAGCGACTACGTCGACGGCGTCCTGGCCCGCCGCTGGGACCAGGTCACGCGGCTCGGGCAGCTGCTGGACCCGGCCGCGGACCGGCTGTACGTCACGGTGGCCCTGCTGGGCCTGGGCTGGCGCGAGGTGCTGCCGTGGTGGCTGGTCGGGGCCATCGTCGGCCGCGACCTGGTGCTGACCCTGAACGTGCTCGTGCTGCGCCGCCACGGGCTGTCGTCCCTGCCGCCGCACCTGGTGGGCAAGACCGCGACGTTCGCCCTGCTGGTGGCGCTGCCGCTGCTGCTGCTGGCGCAGACCGCCGAGCCGGTCGCGGTGGTCGTCCGCCCGCTGGCCTGGGCCGTCCTGCTGTGGGGCGTGGCGCTGTACTACTGGGCCGCCGTCGGCTACCTGCGCCAGACCTGGGTGCTCGTCGGCCGGGTCCGCCGGGGCGAGGACCCCACGACGGCGGTGACCGGTGCCTAGGTCGGTCTTCTCGTCCTCGTCGCTGCTGACCGACATCATGCAGCGGCCGCTGGACCCCGGGTACGAGGCGGCGGCCCGCCGCCGCGCGGCGCCGCCCGGCCCGGAGGGCGACGGTGGGTCCCCCCGGCGCCGACGGGTCGGCCGGCGCTGGGACGTCACCACCTCGGTCGTCGTGGCCGGCGTCGTGCTGGGCCTGGTCGCCGGCGCGGCGGTGGCCCAGCTGCGCTCCGGGCCGCTGCAGGCGCAGGACCGCGCCGTCCTGGAGGCGGAGATCGAGCGACGCACCGCCCTGGCCGACGAGGTGGCGGAGGCCAACGCGGAGCTGCGCCTGCAGATCGAGGCCGACCAGGCCGCAGCCATCGGTGAGGGTGCCACCACGCTGCTGGCGGACACCGAGCGCCTGGCCGTGGTGACCGGGGCCGTGCCGGTGGTCGGCGACGGGGTCGTGGTGGTGCTGGACGACGCCCCCAGCGACGGCGTCGAGGAGCCGAGCCAGATCGCCGACGACGGCCGGGTCCGCGACGTCGACGTGCAGACCGTCGTCAACGGCCTGTGGTCCGCCGGGGCCGAGGGGGTCGCGGTCAACCACCAGCGGCTCACCTCGCTGAGCACGATCCGGCACGCCGGCGACGCCATCGTCGTGGACCTGCGTCAGCTGGCCCGGCCGTACACCATCACGGCGGTCGGCGACCCCGGCACGCTGGAGGACGAGGCACGCACCGGGTCGGCGGGGCAGTGGGCCGCGTTCCTGCGCGACAGCTACGGTATCTCCGTGTCGGTGGAGGTCGCCGAGGACCTCGAGCTCCCGGCGGCGTCCAGGCTGACGCTGCGCCACGCGCAGGGGGTGGACGGCCCGGTCGGGGAGGACGCCCCGCAGACGCCGCCGGAGGAGGCTGGACAGACGTGATCGCGATCATCGGCCTGCTGCTCGGCGTCGCCGTCGGCGTGTTCCTGGAGCCGACCGTCCCGCCCGCGCTGCAGCCCTACCTGCCCATCGCCATCGTCGCGGCGCTGGACGCGCTGTTCGGCGGCTTCCGCGCGGTCATCGAGGGCATCTTCGACGACCGCGTGTTCGTGGTGTCGCTGGTGTTCAACGTCGTCATCGCCGCGTTCGTCGTGTTCCTGGGCGACCAGCTGGGCGTCGGCGCGCAGCTGAGCACCGGCGTGGTCGTCGTCCTGGGCATCCGCATCTTCTCCAACGCCGCGGCCATCCGGCGGCACCTGCTGGGGTCCTGACGTGACCCGCCGAGCGACGGTCGTGCCGCGATGACCTACCACCCGGACACCGTCGACCGGACGTCGGCCTGGCGCCGGCTCCGCAACGGCGTGGGCCGTCGGCCGGGCCGCTTCCAGGTGCTGGCCGCGGTGCTGCTGTTCCTGCTGGGCTTCGCCGTGGTCACCCAGGCCCGGCAGACCTCCGAGGCGGGCCTGTCCACGCTGCGCGAGACCGAGCTGGTCCGGCTGCTGGACGGCGTGAGCGAGCGCCGGCAGCGGCTGGAGGACGAGGCCGCCGAGCTGCAGGAGCAGCGGCAGGCCCTGCTGACCAGCTCCGACGCCAGCGCCGAGGCCGAGCGGGCGGCCCGCGAGCGGCTCGCCGTCTACTCGATCCTGGCCGGGACCGCGGCGGCGCAGGGCCCGGGGATCACGGTCGTCATCCGCGACCAGGGGGAGCGGACCGTCACCGACGCGTTCATGCTCGACACCGTCCAGGAGCTGCGCGACGCCGGGGCGGAGGCCATCCAGATCGGCGACGTCCGGGTGGTGGCCAGCACGTCCTTCGTCGACGCCCCGGACCGCAGCGGGATCGCCGTGGACGGCACGGTGGTCGCCTCGCCCTTCACCATCCGGGCCATCGGCGACCCCGACGTCATGGAGCCCGCGCTGCGCATCCCCGGCGGGGTGGTGCCCCGGCTGGAGCGCTTCGGCGACGCCGTGACGGTCACCGAGCTGGAGAACGTCTTGGTCGACGCGTTGCGGGTCGCCGCACCCCCTGAGTACGCTCGCCCGGCCCAGCCCGAACAGTGACCGGCTGCTCGCGCGGCGTCATCGCTCGGCACCCGGGACGGACGGCCAACCCGAACTGAAGGAAGCGGTGAGACCGGTGGACGTGCCTGACGGGCTGCGGTACACGGACGAGCACGAGTGGCTGCGTCGGGGCGAGGACGGCTCGGTGCGCATCGGCATCACCGACTACGCCCAGGACGCCCTGGGCGACATCGTGTTCGTCGAGCTGCCCGAGGCGGGCGCCGTGGTCGTCGCCGGCCAGGCGTGCGGCGAGGTCGAGTCGACCAAGTCGGTGAGCGAGCTGTTCGCCCCGGTGAGCGGCACGGTCACGGCCCGCAACGACGGCCTGGAGGCCGCCCCGGAGACCGTCAACGGCGACCCGTACGGTGAGGGCTGGATGTTCGAGGTCCGGCCCGACGACGACGGGGCGGTGGACGCCCTGCACGACGCGGCGGCCTACCGGGCGCTGACGGACGGGTGAGCTCCGGCCCCGATCGTCTGCACGTCTACCTGAGCATGAGGGTGACCACTACGCTGGTGGGAACCGAGGAGGAGAACCGATGACGGAGACCCCGGACGCACCCCGCCAGCGCGGCACGGCTGCGATCCCGGTGACCCCTGGCCAGGGCGTGGACACGACCATCACGTACGCGCAGGCCACGGACACCGACCCCGCGAGCGGGCTGACACGGGACGACCAGCGCGCCGTCGAGGCGCTGCCGCAGGGTTCCGCCCTGCTCGTCGTGCAGCGCGGCCCCAACGCCGGCGCCCGGTTCCTGCTGGACTCCGAGCGGACGACCGCGGGGCGGGCCGCCGACAGCGACATCTTCCTCGACGACGTCACGGTCTCCCGGCGTCACGCCGAGTTCGGCCGCGTGGGCGAGGGCTACCGGGTGGTCGACGTCGGCAGCCTGAACGGCACCTACGTCAACCGGCAGCGCATCGAGTCCGCCGTGCTGAACGCCGGGGACGAGGTCCAGATCGGCAAGTACCGGCTGGTCTACCACCCGTCCCGCCAGCAGCTGGTCGCGGCGGACGGTGAGGGCTCCGGGGCGTGAGCAGCCCGGCTCTGGCGGGCCGTCCCCGGCCGTCCGGCCTGACCATCGGCGAGGTCCTCGCCGTGCTGCGCGAGGAGTTCCCGGACGTCACCATCTCCAAGATCCGCTTCCTGGAGGAGCAGGGTCTGGTCGAGCCCGACCGCACCCCGTCGGGCTACCGCAAGTTCTCGCACCGTCACGTGGACCGGCTGCGCCACGTGCTCACGCTGCAGCGCGACCACTTCCTGCCGCTGCGCGTGATCCGGGAGCAGCTGGACGGTGAGGGCCCCGGGCCGCAGCCGTCGCCCACGGGGCGCCCCGGCCCGTTCGTCCGGGTGCTCGAGCCCGGCTCCGGCCCCGTGGAGGGCGCGTCCGACGTCGAGTCGCTGGCCCGGGCCGCCGAGGCCGACCCGGCCCTGGTCGCCGACCTGCTCAGCCACGGCCTGGTCCGGCCCGCCGCGGACGGCTGGTTCAGCCCCGACGACGTCGAGGTGGTGCGCGCCGCTGCTGCTCTGGCCGCGCACGGGGTGCAGGCGCGCCACCTGCGCTCGTTCCGGACCGCGGCGGACAAGGAGGTCGACCTGGTCGAGCAGGTCGTGGCGCCGCTGCGCCGGTCGGGCCGCTCGGGCCGGTCGGGGGCGGCCGGCGAGGTCGCCGACACCGCCCGCGAGGTCGCGGCGTCCTGCCTGCGTCTGCACGCCGCGCTGGTCGCGGGCTCGCTCGCCCGGCGCTGACCCGCCTCGCGCCCGCCGCTGACTCGCCCGCCGGTGGCCCTGGGGACGGCCGCGCGGCCGGCTCGGGGGTAGCGTGAGCGTCGTGCGTGAGCTTGACGTGGTCGGCATCCGGGTGGAGACGCCCTCCAACAACCCGATCGTGCTCCTGCGCGAGCGCGAGGGCCACCGGTACCTGCCGGTCTGGATCGGGGCGGCCGAGGCCAGCGCCATCGCCTTCGCCCAGCAGGGCCTGGTACCGCCCCGCCCGCAGACCCACGACCTGCTCCTGGACGTGCTGACCGCCCTCGGTCGCACGCTGGAGGAGGTCCGGATCACCGCCTACCGCGACAACATCTTCTACGCCGAGCTGCTGCTGGACGGCGGCACCACGGTCGGCTCGCGGACCTCCGACGCCGTCGCCCTGGCCCTGCGGGCGGGCTGCCGCATCGTCGGGGCCGAGGACGTCCTGGACGAGGTCGGCGTGCCCGTCCCCGACGAGGACGAGGGCGAGGTGGAGGTGGAGCGCCTGCGCGAGTTCCTCGACAACGTCAACCCGGAGGACTTCGCCTTCGACGAGGGCCGGTCGACCGGGGCCGACCTGATGGACGAGCTCGACGAGCTCGAGAACGAGCTGTCCGAGGACGACGCCGAAGGCCCCGACGGACCCGACGGCGACGACACGCCGCCCAAACCCTCCAGTGGTGGTTGACCCTTGGGCGGGCGATCCCTACCGTCGCAGGTGACGGAGCGGTACCGGGCACCTCAGTGCCCGGCCGTCCCGCGCGAGAGGAGCCCGGCATGGCACACCACGAGGTAGACGGCGCCGCCGCACGAGCGGGCGCCGTCTCCGTGACCGGCTCCGACCGCGACCAGGGCATGCTCTTCTCCGACGGCCTGCCCGACCTGGACGAGTCCGCCGGGTACCGCGGCCCGGTCGCGGCGCGGGCCGCGGGCATCACCTACCGCCAGCTCGACTACTGGGCCCGCACCGGTCTGGTCGAGCCCGCCGTGCGCGGCGCCAGCGGCTCCGGCAGCCAGCGGCTGTACGGCTTCCGCGACATCCTCGTGCTCAAGATCGTCAAGCGGCTCCTGGACACCGGCGTCTCGCTGCAGCAGATCCGGACCGCCACCCACGTGCTGCGCAGCCGCGGCGTCGAGGACCTCGCCAACATCACCCTGATCTCCGACGGCGCCAGCGTCTACGAGTGCACCTCGGCCGACGAGGTCATCGACCTGGTCCAGGGCGGGCAGGGCGTGTTCGGCATCGCCGTGGGCCGGGTCTGGCGCGAGGTCGAGGGCACCCTGGCCGAGCTGCCCGCCGAGCGCGACGAGGAGACCGTCCCCGTGCCGGGCGACGAGCTCGCCCGCCGCCGGGCCGCGCGCGAGGCCGGCTGAGCCCCGCCCGCCCTCAGCGGGTGCGGCGCCGGGTGGTGCCCGCGCGCAGCACCCGGTCCAGGTGCAGGTCGAACGCGGCCGCCAGCTCGCTGCCGCCGTGGCCGTGCCAGCGGTGCACCGGGGTCGTCGCGCCCTGCGACTGCTGCACCGCCGAGCGGTCGGGCAGCGGCGGGCGCAGCACGAGCGGGCCGAACAGGCTCGTCATCTCCTCCAGCCGGTAGCGGTGCTCCGGCGAGCGCTCCCGGAACCGGTTGACCAGGATCCCCAGCGGCATCAGGTCCGGGGCGTCGCTCTGCCGCAGCGCGTCGATGGCCCGCAGCGCCCGGTCGGCCGCGGCCACCGAGAAGATCGCCGGCTCGCTGACCACGAGGGCCCGGTCGCTGGCCACCAGGCCGGTCCGGGTGAGCCCGCCCAGCGACGGCGGGCAGTCCACCAGCACCAGGTCGTACCAGGGGACCTTGGCCAGCGCCGTGGCCAGCGAGCGCATGGCCCGCGGCCGGGTCGCGTAGTCGTGGTCGGTGCTGGCCTCCGAGCCCAGCATCACGTCCAGCACGCCGGGCTGGTCCCCGGCCCAGCCGGACGGCGCGATGGCCTTGGCCAGCTCGCCGCGGCGCGGGTTGGCCAGCACGTCGGCGACGGTCGAGTCCCGGCGGGCGGCCACGTCCAGCCCGGTGGTCGCGTCGGCCTGAGGGTCCAGGTCGACCACGAGCGTCGGCACCCCCCGCGCCAGCGCGGCCGAGGCCAGACCCAGGGTCACGGTGGTCTTGCCGACGCCACCCTTGAGGCTCCCCACGCTCAGCACGATCACGGCCCCGACGCTACCCGGCTGATAGCCTGGCCCACGCTGCACACACCCTGCGGGAGAGTCCGTCGTGACTGTCCTCGAACCACCGCGTCGGCGCCGAAGGGGCAACCTCCCCGGAACCTCTCAGGCACCAGGACCGCAGGGCACAGGCACGCAGGAGGGGTCCGCCCCGACTGTCGGGGTCCGATGTGACGAGCCCGGTGCGGGCTCACGGACGCCGAGGAGCCACGTGCCCACCACCCCCAGCACGCCCAGCCCCAGCACGCCCAGCCCGAGCCCGCGCACGGCCTTCCCGGACCGGCACCTCGGTCACGTGCCGGACCCGGAGGCCTTCGCCCGGGCGACCGGCTTCGACTCGCTGAGCGAGCTGGTCGCGGCCACGGTGCCCGCCGGCATCCGGCAGCAGGAGCCGCTGGACCTGCCGGCCCCGCTGGACGAGGAGGACGCGCTGGCCGAGCTGCGCGCCGTCGCGGCCCGCAACCGGGTGGTCCAGCCCATGATCGGCCTGGGCTACCACGGCACCGTCACCCCGCCGGTGGTCCGGCGCAACGTGCTGCAGGACCCGGCCTGGTACACCGCCTACACGCCCTACCAGCCGGAGATCAGCCAGGGCCGGCTCGAGGCGCTGCTGACCTTCCAGACCCTGGTCACGGACCTGACCGGTCTCGACGTGGCCAACGCCAGCCTGCTCGACGAGCCGACGGCCGCGGCCGAGGCGATGACCCTGCTGCGTCGGGCCGCCAAGGCCGCCGACGACGCGGTGTTCCTCGTCGACACCGACGTCCTGCCGCAGACCCGGGCCGTGCTGGCCACCCGCGCCGAGCCGCTGGGCATCGACCTGGTGGACCTCGACCTGGGCGACGGCGGTGAACCGTCGGGCGACCTCGTCACCCGCGCCCTGGGGGACCGCGCGGTGTACGGCGCCCTGCTGCAGTACCCCGGTGCCTCCGGCCAGGTCCGTGACCTGCGCGCGGTCACCGGGGCCGTCGTGGCGGCCGGGGGCCGGGTCGCGGTCGCCACCGACCCGCTGGCGCTGACCCTGCTCACCCCGCCGGGGGAGTGGGGCGCCGACGTCGTCGTCGGGTCCATGCAGCGCTTCGGGGTCCCGATGGGCTACGGCGGCCCGCACGCGGGTTACATGGCCGTGCGGGACGGGCTGCAGCGTCTGCTGCCCGGCCGCCTGGTCGGGGTCAGCAAGGACGCCTCCGGCAACCCGGCGCTGCGCCTGGCCCTGCAGACCCGTGAGCAGCACATCCGGCGCGAGAAGGCCACGTCCAACATCTGCACCGCGCAGGTGCTGCTGGCCGTGATGGCCGGGATGTACGCGGTGTGGCACGGCCCGGACGGGCTGCGTCGGATCGCGGCCCACGCCCACGACCACGCGGGCGCCGTGGCGGCGGCCGCGGCCTCGATAGGGGTAACGGTCGTGACGACGCAGTTCTTCGACACCGTCACCCTGCAGGTGGCCGACGCCGACGCCGTCGTGGCCGAGGCGCTGTCCCGGGGCGTGAACCTGCGCCGGGTCGACGCCACGCACGTGGGGGTCAGCACCGACGAGACGACCCGCCAGGGGCACGTGGACGCCGTGGTCGCCGCGCTGGCCACGGTGTCGGGCAGCACCGCCGACCTGCCGGTCGAGGTCGTGGCCACCCCGGTCGAGGGCGCCTTGGCCCGCACCAGCGCCTTCTGCACCAACGAGGTGTTCCACCGCTACCGCTCCGAGACCGGCCTGCTGCGCTACCTGCGCCGCCTGGCCGACGCGGACTTCGCCCTGGACCGGGGCATGATCCCGCTCGGCTCCTGCACCATGAAGCTCAACGCGACGACCGAGATGGAGTCCGTCACCTGGTCGGAGTTCGCGGACCTGCACCCGTTCGCCCCGGCCGAGCAGGCCGCCGGCACCCGGCAGGTGGTCGCGGACCTGGAGCGCTGGCTGGCCGAGGTCACCGGCTACGACGCGGTCAGCATGCAGCCGAACTCCGGCGCCCAGGGCGAGCTCGCGGGCCTGCTGGCGATCCGCGGCTACCACCGCGCCCAGGGCCACCACGAGCGCGACGTCTGCCTGATCCCGTCCAGCGCCCACGGCACCAATGCCGCCAGCGCCGTGATGGCGGGCATGCGGGTGCAGGTCGTGGCCTGCGACGAGGCCGGCAACGTCGACGTCGACGACCTGCGCGCCAAGATCGCGACCCACGGCGACCGGCTCGCGGCGTTGATGATCACCTACCCGTCCACCCACGGGGTGTTCGAGGAGACCGTCACCGAGATCTGCGACGAGGTGCACGCGGCGGGCGGGCAGGTGTACCTGGACGGGGCCAACCTGAACGCCCTGGTCGGCCTGGCCCGGCCGGGCCGGTTCGGCGCGGACGTCAGCCACCTCAACCTGCACAAGACGTTCTGCATCCCGCACGGCGGCGGCGGGCCCGGCGTGGGCCCGATCGGGGTGCGCGCCCACCTGGCCGGGTTCCTGCCCGGGCACCCGCTGGAGCCCACGCTGGCCGACAACCCCGTCGGGCCGGTGTCGGGGGCGCCGTACGGCTCGGCCGGCATCCTCACCATCCCCTGGACCTACGTGCGGATGATGGGGGCCGAGGGCCTGACGGAGGCGACCACCCGCGCCATCGCGGCGGCCAACTACGTGGCCGGACGGCTGCGCGGGCACTGGGACGTCCTCTACACCGGCCGCAACGGCACGGTGGCCCACGAGTGCATCCTCGACGTCCGGCCGGTGCTCAAGAGCGCCGGGGTGACGGTGGACGACATCGCCAAGCGGCTCATCGACCACGGCTTCCACGCCCCGACCATGAGCTGGCCCGTGGCGGGCACGCTCATGGTCGAGCCCACCGAGAGCGAGGACCAGGCCGAGCTGGACCGGTTCTGCGACGCGATGATCGAGATCCGGGCCGAGGTGGCCCGGGTCGAGTCCGGCGAGTGGGACGTCGCCACCTCGCCGCTGCGCCACGCCCCCCACACGGCCGAGGACCTGGTCGGTGACTGGGAGCGGCCCTACGAGCGCCGGCTCGGGGTGTACCCGGCGGGCACGACCCGGGGCAAGTACTGGCCGCCCGTCAACCGGGTCGACGGCGCCTGGGGGGACCGCAACCTGGTCTGCGCCTGCCCCCCGGTCAGCGCGTTCGGCGAGGAGCCGGCCGAGACGGGCGCGGAGCCGGCGACCGGGACGGGGACGGCGGCCGGCACCCACCCCGGACGGGGCGACCGCGAGCCCGTGGCCGCGCGCTAGCGTTCGAGCATGTCCCAGCCGCCCGCCCCGCCCCCGCCGCCCCCGGGTCCGTACGGTCCGCCGCCCCAGGGGCCGTACGGCCCGCCGCCGGGTCAGGGCGGCCCGCCACCCGGGCAGGGCGGCCCGCCGCCCGGGGCCGACCCGTACGGCCCCCCGCCCCAGGGCTACGGGCAGGGGTACGGGCAGGGCTACGGGCAGGGCACCGGGGTGCGCCCCGACCCCGGCCCCGGTACGGACGTGGTGTCCGTGCTGGGCCTGGTCCTGGCGTTCCTGCTGGCGCCCGTCGGTCTGGTCCTCAGCATCGTCGGCGTCGCCCGCACCCGTGACGGCCGGCGCCGGGGGCGCGGGCTGGCCATCGCCGGCATCGTGGTCTCGGTCGTGCTGAGCCTGGTCGCGGCCGGCATCGTCGTCGCCGTGGTGGCCTTCGGGGCGTGGTGGGAGCGCGTGGTGACCCCGGGCCTGGACGACCCCGCGTTCATCGAGGAGCTCGAGCAGCTGGAGGAGGGACTGTCGGTCCCGTCGCCGGGAGCCAGCGGGCCCGCGGGCCTGGACGAGCTGACGGAGCAGCTGGAGGACCTGCTGCCCTCCGACGCGCCGGTCGACCCGGCCACGGCCCTGCCGCTGGGGGGCACGGCCGAGGTCGGCGAGTTCGAGGTGACCGTGACCGGGGTCGACCTGGACGCCACCGACGTCCTCGTCGCGCAGGGCAACGGCGAGCCGGACGGGCAGTACGTGGTGGTGACCGCCGAGGTCACGAACACCTCCGCCGACGCCCAGAGCGTCTACTTCGGGCTCAACACCGCCTACCAGGCGGCGTCGGGCACCGAGTACGACGAGTTCACCTGCGACGCCTCGTTCGAGGGCCAGGCCGTGGCCCTGGCCGACGTCGAGCCCGGGGCCAGCACGCCGGTCAGCTGGTGCCTGGACGTCCCGGAGGCCGAGGTGGGCGGCGGGGTCGTCGTCATCGGGGCCACGTTCGACCTGACCGGTGACGCCTCGGCCGTCTGGGCCGAGCAGTGAGCCGCACCGCGGCGACGGCCCGTCGCCCCGAGCGGGACGAGCTGCTGGCGTTCTGCCGTGACCGGCACCACGTCGTGCTGATCACCCACCGCGCGGACGGCAGCCCGCAGGCCTCCCCGGTGTCCTGCGGCGTGGACGAGCAGGGTCGCTTCGTCATCTCCACCTACCCGGAGCGGGCCAAGGTGCACAACGCCCGCCGGGACCCCCGGGTCACGCTGGTCGTGCTGTCCGACGACTGGGACGGTCCCTACGTCCAGGTCGACGGCGAGTGCGAGGTGCTCGACCTGCCCGAGGCGCTGGAGCCGCTGGTCGACTACTTCCGGTCCTTCGGCCGGGAGCACCCGGACTGGGACGAGTACCGCGCGGCCATGCTGGAGCAGGGCAAGTGCCTGCTGCGGGTGACGCCGAGCCGCTGGGGCCCGGTGGCCACCGGCGGCTTCCCGGCCCGGCTGGTGGACCAGGACGGCTGAGCCGTGGCGGGGGGCCGGGGGGAGAGCGGCACGACGGGCGGGGCCGGGACGACGGGCGGGCGCGGGGCGGGGCCCGGCCCGGACACGACCGCGGTGCGGGGCGGGCTGCGACGCAGCCCGGCGGGGGAGACCTCCGAACCCGTCCACCTGACGTCGGGGTTCGTGTTCGACGACGCCGAGCAGGCCGAGGACGCGTTCCTGGGCGACAACGACCGCTACGTGTACTCCCGCTACGGCAACCCCACCGTCGAGGCCTTCACCGAGCGGCTGCGCCTGCTCGAGGGGGCCGAGGCCTGCCTGGGCACCGCCAGCGGCATGGCCGCGGTCTTCGCCGCGCTGGGCGGGCTGCTCGCCGCCGGCGACCGGCTCGTGGCCTCGCGGGCCATGTTCGGCTCCTGCGCGGTCGTGGTCACCGAGGTGCTGCCCCGCTGGGGCGTGCGGACCGAGCTGGTCGACGGCACCGACCTGGACGCCTGGGCGCAGGCGCTGGCCACCCCGGCACAGGCGGTCTTCCTGGAGTCACCGTCCAACCCCATGCTCGACCTGGTCGACGTCGCCGCCGTGGCGGAGCTGGCCCACGCGGCCGGCGCCGTGGTGGTCGTGGACAACGTGCTGGCCTCGCCGGTGCTGTGCCGGCCGCTCGGCCTGGGCGCCGACGTGGTCGTCTACTCCGCCACCAAGCACATGGACGGGCAGGGCCGGGTGCTGGGCGGCGCGGTGCTGGGGCCGGCCGACCTGGTCGACGGCGAGATCGGGCACCTGGTCCGTCACACCGGCCCCACGCTCAGCCCGTTCAACGCCTGGACCCTGCTCAAGGGCCTGGAGACGATGCCGCTGCGGGTGCGGCACAGCTCCGAGGCGGCGCTGCGCTGCGCCCGGTGGCTCGAGGGCCGGCCGGGCGTCGCCGCCGTCCGCCACCCGTTCCTGGCCTCGCACCCGCAGCACGACCTGGCCCGGGCCCAGATGAGCGGCGGCGGGACCGTCCTGGCCCTCGAGCTGGCCGGCGACGGCAGCCCGGCCGGTGCCCGCCGCGCCGCCTTCGCGTTCCTCGACGCCCTCGAGCTGGTCGACATCTCCAACAACCTGGGCGACACCCGCTCGCTGGCCTGCCACCCCGCCACCACCACCCACCGGGCGCTGTCCGGCAGCGTGCGGCGCGCGCAGGGCATCACCGACGGCGTGGTCAGGGTGTCGGTCGGGCTGGAGGACGTCGAGGACGTGCTGGCGGACCTCGACCGGGCCCTGGCCGCCGCGACGCGCTGAGGCCGCCGCGACCCGGTGGGGCAGCCGCCCGATAGCCTCGCCGCGTCCGCACGGTCGCCGCCTGCCCCGGGGGTCACGTTGTTCCAGAAGGTCCTGGTCGCCAACCGCGGCGAGATCGCCGTCCGCGCCTTCCGCGCCGCCACCGAGCTGGGGGCGCGCACCGTGGCGGTGTTCCCGTGGGAGGACCGCAACGGCGTGCACCGGATCAAGGCCGACGAGGCGTACCTGATCGGCGAGCGGGGCTCGCCCGTGCGCGCCTACCTCGACGTGGCCGAGGTGATCCGGGTGGCGCAGGAGTGCGGCGCGGACGCCGTGTACCCGGGCTACGGGTTCCTGTCGGAGAACCCGGAGCTGGCCACCGCGTGCGAGGCGGCCGGCATCACGTTCGTCGGGCCGTCGGCGGCCGTGCTGGAGATGGCCGGCAACAAGGTCACCGCGATCGCCGCGGCGAGGCGCGCCGGGCTGCCGGTGCTCGAGTCCACCGAGCCCTCCGACGACCCCGAGACCCTGCTGGCCGGGGCCGAGCAGGTCGGCTTCCCCGTCTTCGTCAAGGCCGTCGCCGGCGGCGGCGGGCGGGGCATGCGCCGCGTCGACGACGCCGGGGCCCTGCCCGAGGCGCTGGCCGCGGCCATGCGGGAGGCCGAGGGGGCCTTCGGCGACGCCCGGGTGTTCGTCGAGCGCGCCGTCCTGAGCCCCCGCCACATCGAGGTGCAGGTGCTGGCCGACGCCGACGGCGAGGTGGTGCACCTGTTCGAGCGGGACTGCTCGATCCAGCGCCGGCACCAGAAGGTCATCGAGGTCGCGCCCGCCCCCGACCTCGACCCGGCCACCCGCGACGCGCTGCACCGCGACGCCGTGGCCTTCGCCCGCGCCATCGGCTACCGCAACGCCGGCACGGTGGAGTTCCTGGTGGCCACCGAGGGCGAGCGGGCCGGGGAGCACGTGTTCATCGAGATGAACCCCCGCATCCAGGTCGAGCACACCATCACCGAGGAGGTCACCGACGTCGACCTGGTCACCTCCCAGCTGCTCATCGCCTCCGGTGCCCGGCTGGCCGACCTGGGGCTGACGCAGGACCGGCTGCGGGTCAACGGGGCGGCCATCCAGTGCCGCATCACGACCGAGGACCCGGCCAACGGCTTCCGGCCGGACGTCGGCCGCATCACCACCTACCGCAACCCCGGCGGCGCGGGCATCCGGCTGGACGGGGGCACGGCCTACGCCGGGGCCGAGATCAGCCCGCACTTCGACTCCATGCTGACCAAGCTGGTGTGCCGGGGACGCGACTTCGCCACCGCGGTGGCCCGCGCCCGCCGGGCCCTGGCCGAGTTCCGGATCCGCGGGGTGGCGACCAACATCCCGTTCCTGCAGGCCATGCTGGCCGACCCCGACTTCCAGGCCGGGGCGTTCACGACCTCGTTCATCGACCAGCGCCCGCACCTGGTCACCGCCAGCCCCGGGGCGGACCGGGGCACGCGGCTGCTCACCTACCTGGCCGACGTCACCGTCAACCGGCCGCACGGCGAGTCGCCCGTCGAGCTGCCCGCGAGCCTCAAGCTGCCCCCGACGGACCTGTCGGCCCCGCCCGCGCCCGGCTCGCGGCAGCGCCTGCTCGAGCTGGGGCCGGAGGGCTTCGCCGCCGACCTGCGTCGCTCGCCCGTGCCGATGCTGACCGACACCACGTTCCGGGACGCCCACCAGTCGTTGCTGGCCACGCGGGTCCGCACCACCGACCTGCTGGCCGTCGCCCCGCACGTGGCCCGCACCATGCCCGGGCTGCTGAGCGTGGAGTGCTGGGGCGGGGCGACCTACGACGTGGCGCTGCGGTTCCTGGGGGAGGACCCGTGGGACCGGCTGGCCGCGCTGCGCGAGGCCATGCCCAACCTGGCCCTGCAGATGCTGCTGCGCGGGCGCAACACCGTGGGTTACACGCCCTACCCCGCCAGGGTCACCGAGGCCTTCGTCGAGGAGGCGACCCGCACCGGGATCGACGTCTTCCGGATCTTCGACGCGCTCAACGACGTGGCCCAGATGCGGCCGGCCGTCGACGCGGTCCGGGCCACCGGGACCGCCGTGGCCGAGGTCGCGCTCTGCTACACCGGCGACCTGCTCGACCCGGCCGAGGACCTCTACACCCTCGACTACTACCTGAGGCTCGCGGAGCAGATCGTCGACGCCGGGGCGCACGTCCTCGCGATCAAGGACATGGCCGGTCTGCTGCGTCCCGCCGCGGCCCGGCGGCTGGTCACGGCGCTGCGGGACCGCTTCGACCTGCCGGTCCACGTGCACACCCACGACACGGCCGGGGGCCAGCTGGCCACGCTGCTGGCGGCGGTGGAGGCGGGGGCCGACGCCGTCGACGTGGCCACGGCGACCATGGCCGGCACCACCAGCCAGCCGCCACTGTCGGCGTTCGTCGCCGCCACCGCCCACACCGAGCTGGACACCGGGGTGTCGCTGCGGGCGGCCCAGGACCTCGAGCCGTACTGGGAGGTCGTCCGCCGCACCTACCGGCCGTTCGAGTCGGGCCTGACCAGCCCCACCGGCCGGGTCTACGACCACGAGATCCCCGGCGGCCAGCTGTCCAACCTGCGCCAGCAGGCGATCGCGCTGGGCCTGGGGGAGCGGTTCGAGCAGGTGGAGCGCATGTACGCCGCCGCGGACGGGATCCTGGGCCGGCTGGTCAAGGTGACCCCCAGCTCCAAGGTGGTCGGCGACCTCGCCCTGCACCTGGTGGCCGTGGGCGCCGACCCCGCGGCCTTCGCCGAGGACCCCTCGCGCTACGACATCCCCGACTCGGTCGTGGGCTTCCTGTCCGGCGAGCTGGGCGACCCCCCGGGCGGCTGGCCCGAGCCGTTCCGCAGCAAGGCGCTGGCCGGGCGCACGGCCCCGGTGCGCGACGCCGAGGTGAGCGCGGCGGACGAGGCCGCGCTGGCCGCCGACGCCGAGCCCGCCGTCCGCCGCGACACGCTCAACCGGCTGCTGTTCCCCGGCCCGACCGCCCGGCTGGCGGAGGTCCGCGAGGCCTACGGCGACGTGTCGGTCCTGGACACGCTGGACTACCTGTACGGGCTGCAGGCCGGGACCGAGCACACGATCTCGCTGGGCCGGGGGGTCCAGCTGATCGCCGGGCTGGAGGCCGTGGGCGACGCCGACGCCAAGGGCATGCGGACCGTGCTGGCCACCCTCAACGGCCAGCTGCGTCCGCTGCAGGTGCGCGACCGGTCGGTCGAGGTGGACTCCAAGCCGACCGAGCAGGCCGAGGTCGGCAACGACCGGCACGTGGCGGCCCCGTTCTCCGGCGTGGTCACGCT
Source organism: Jannaschia sp. R86511 (assembly GCF_042466345.1). NCBI lineage: Bacteria > Pseudomonadati > Pseudomonadota > Alphaproteobacteria > Rhodobacterales > Roseobacteraceae > Jannaschia > Jannaschia sp. R86511. The sequence goes on along the minus strand of NZ_JAXHCD010000001.1, from coordinate 3,104,788 downwards.
GCGGGTGGCCGTGGGCGACGAGGTCGAGGCGGGGCAGACCGTGGCCAGCATCGAGGCCATGAAGATGGAGGCGGCCATCACCGCCGCCCGGGCGGGCACGGTGGCCCGGCTCGCCGTCGGCGACGTGCAGCAGACCGAGGGCGGCGACCTGATCCTCGTCCTGGAGTGAGTCCCGGGCCGGCGGGCGCCCCGGCGTGCGCCCGGGTCAGCGGCGGCGCAGCGCGTCGAACAGCACCATCCGGAAGTCCTCGGGCCGCTCGGCCAGGTAGGCCGCGCCGCCCGTGGCCTCCGCGACAGCCGTCAGCTCCTCGGCGTCCACGTCATCGCTGATCCCGATGGCGACGACGCGCACGGGGCGGTCGGGGTCGGCCTCGGCGGCCAGGGTGTCGAGCAGCTCCTGCCGGCTGATGCCCGACGGGTCCTCCTCACGGCCGTCGGTCACCAGGACGACGGAGTTGGAGGCCCCCGGGTCGAAGTCCTCCCGCAGCGCCCGCACGGCCGCCAGGGTCGTGTCGTACAGCCCCGTGCCGCCCGGGGTCAGCCGGTCGGGCAGGGTCGAGACCCCGTCGGCCAGGGCCTCGCGCTGCTCGCCGGCGTCGGGGTCCAGCGGTGCGACCGGGACCACCTCGACGAAGTCGTCACCGCCCTCGCCCATCCCCACGGCGAAGAACCACAGCCCGATGGCTGCGCTGTCGGGGAACAGCGCCAGCGACTCGGTGGCCGCGTCCTGGGCGATCTGGGCGCGCGTGGCCCCGCTGTCCGTCACGGCCCGCATGGACGCCGACGCGTCGATCACGGCCAGCACCCGGCTCGGCCGGCTCAGCTCGCTCAGCCGGGCGAGCAGGCCGTCCACGTCCGCCACGGTGGGCACCGGCACCACGGCCGGGGTCCCGGTGGGTGCGCCGGTCGGTGAGCCGGCGGGTGCTGCGGCCTCGACGGGACGCCGGAAGCCGTCGACCACCGCGGCGTCGCGACCCGCCCCCTCCAGCAGCCGGACCACGCCCTCGATGGCCGCGGCGTCGACCCCGGCCTCGGACTCGGCGGTGTCGAGCCGGACCAGGGGGTAGTCCAGGCTGGTCAGCCCGTCGGCGGGCTGGACCGCCACCACCGAGGTGGTGGCGGCGCCGCGGTTGCCGACGAACACCTGCTGCTCGGTCGTGGGCGCCAGCGGTGCCTCGCCGCCGCCCTCGACCACCAGGCCCAGGGCGGCCGCGCCGTCCTCGACCCGGCCGCGCTCCACGGCGAGGGCGGCCGCGGTCAGCGCACCGCGGGCCTCGTCCGGGTCGGCCAGCGACGACCGCAGCGCGACCAGGGCCTGCAGCCCGGCCGCGCTGCCGGACAGCTCGGGCAGCGCGAGCCCCTGCGGGGCGGCCATGGCCACGGCCCAGCTGGGCGGGGCCTCGGTCCAGCCCGCACGGGTGGCCACCTCGGGGCTGGCGGCCAGCACCACCGGGGTGGTGACCAGCGACCCCAGCGCGGTGAGCGCGAACGGCCCGGTCGGGGTCGACGACGGGGTCGACGCCGCGGTGGACGGTCCGGTCGACGTCTCCGGGGCCTGGGCGGTCGACGCCTCGACCGACGCCTCGCCCGACGCCTCGGCCGCCGGCGCGGGGGAGGTCGCGGCCGACGGGGCGGGGGAGGCCGGCGTCGCCGCGGTCGGGCCGCCACCGGGGGCCGCGCGACCCAGCCACAGCGAGGAGTCCGGCAGCCACAGGTGGACGCCGGCGGCGTCCTCGCCGGCCGCCGCCAGGTCGGCCGCCGCCTGCGACGACGCCCGCGCCGTCAGCTCCACCCGGGCGCACACCCCGGTGACCAGCAGGTCGCCCTCGGCCTCGTCGACGACCCGCTGCAGCGACGGCGCCAGCGTGGGGTCGACGACGACCCGGACCGTCGGGCCGCCCGTGCAGGCGGCGGTCGGCTCCTCGCGCTCGGCGAGCAGGCCGACGACCACGGCGCCGGCGGCCAGCACCAGCAGCGTCACCACGACGACCGACAGCACCGTGAGCCGGCGGTGCCGGCGGGCCAGCCGGCGCCCCCAGCCACCGCTCGCACCCGGCGCCACCCGCGGCGGGGCCGGCTGCGGCGACGGGGTCGGCGGCGTCGGACCGGGCGGGTCCTGCGCTGCCGGCATGCGGTCGTCCTCCAGGGGGTCGTGGCTGCGGGCGACGGGCCCGGGCGGGCACGGGTGCGGTCGGGGCCCGCCCGCGGCCCCGGTACCGACCTGCCAGGATACCGGCGTGAGCCTGGCCGTCCGTGTCATCCCCTGCCTGGACGTCGACGCGGGCCGCGTCGTCAAGGGCGTCAACTTCCAGGGCCTGCGCGACGCCGGCGACCCGGTGGAGCTGGCCCGCCGCTACGACGCGGCCGGGGCCGACGAGATCACGTTCCTCGACGTCAGCGCCAGCTCCGCGGGCCGCGAGACCACGCTGGAGGTGGTGCGCGCCACGGCCGAGCAGGTCTTCGTCCCGCTGACGGTCGGAGGCGGGGTCCGCAGCCCCGACGACGTGCAGCGGCTGCTGGCCGCCGGGGCCGACAAGGTCGGCGTGAACAGCGCCGCCGTGGCCCGGCCCGAGCTCATCGCCGACATCGCCGACCGGTTCGGCAGCCAGGTGCTCGTGCTCAGCGTGGACGCCCGCCGCTGCGGGCCGGGCACCGAGACCGAGTCCGGCTGGGAGGTCACCACCCACGGCGGTCGCACGGGCACGGGCCTGGACGCCGTGGCCTGGGCCGCCCGGGGCGCCGAGCTCGGCGCGGGGGAGATCCTGCTCAACTCGATGGACGCCGACGGCACGGAGGCGGGCTTCGACCTGACGATGCTGCGCGCGGTCCGCCCGGTGGTCGGGGTGCCGTTGGTGGCCTCCGGCGGGGCCGGCGCCGTCGAGCACTTCGCCCCGGCGGTCGAGGCCGGAGCCGACGCCGTGCTGGCCGCGTCGGTGTTCCACTTCGCGACGATGACCGTCGGCGACGTGAAGGACGCGCTGGCGAGCGCCGGGCACCCGGTCCGGGTCAGACCCCCTGGGACGCCGCCCGGAACCGGGTGACCGACAGCGACGGTCCACCGACGTCCACCTGGGCGACGGCGCGGCGACCGAACAGCAGCAGCAGCAGCTCGATCGGCTCACCCGTCAGCACCACCGGGTGCGGGCCGCGCCACAGCACCCGTCGGCGACCGTCGGCGTGGACGGCCACGACCGGCACCCGGGTGCGGGCCAGCGTCATGAGCGCGACGCCGGGCAGCCGCTGCCAGACCGCCTCCTGCAGCTCGGGCACGTCCGGGCGCGGCCCGGCGCCGGCGGCTCGGCGGACGTCCTCGTGGTGCACGACGAACTCGGCCAGGTTGGCCAGGCCCTCGACGCCGGGCAGCGCGAACGGCGACCACGGCGGCGGCCCCGAGCGGAACCGCTCCACCACGGCGTCGAGCCCGGCCGCTGCCTGACCGGCCGACACCCGGGCCGTGTGCCCGGCCAGCGGCGGCAGCAGCAGGCCCAGCGAGGCGTCCGGGCGGCGCTCCCGCACCACCAGGTGCACGGCCAGGTCCGTCACGTCCCAGCCCTCGCAGAGCGTGGGCGCGGCGGCGCCGGCGGCCAGCAGCGCGTCCGCCAGCGCGTGACGCTCCGCGGTGACCAGGGACCCGCTCGACGAGCTGTTCGACGACATGGCGCCATCCTGCGGCCACCCGTCCCCGGTCCGCGACCGGGGACGAGGCGTGGCACGCTGGGCCGGTGCCCGATTCCCCCACATTCCGCGAGGGGCTCGGCGTCATCGCCCGGGGGATCCGCGACGAACCACGGACCTTCACCCTGGCCGTGCTGGGCAGCGCGCTGTTCGGCGCGGCCCTGGCCGGCAGCGGCTGGGTGCTGGGCCAGGTCACCGACGCCGTGCTCGTCCCCGCCTTCGAGCTGGGCTCGGTGTCCGCGTCCGACGCCTGGGCCGCCACGGGTGCTATGGCCCTGGTCGGCGTCCTCACCGCGGTCGGGGTCATCATCCGGCGCGGCTACGCCACGGTCACCCAGTACCGGCTGCAGGCCCGCTACCGCCGCGCCGTCAGCCGGCAGTACCTGCGCCTGCCCCTGGCCTGGCACCGGCGCCACCCGACGGGTCAGCTGCTGAGCAACGCCAACGCCGACGTCGAGGCGGCCTTCGCCATCTTCGCGCCGCTGCCGTTCAGCTTCGGCGTGGCCGTGATGCTCGTGGTGGCCGGCGTCACCATGTTCGACGCCGACCCCGTGCTGGCCGCCGTCGCGTTCACGGTGCTGCCCATGCTGGTCGTGGCCAACGCGTTCTACCAGCGGGCCATGTCGCCGCGGGTCAGCCGGGCCCAGCAGCTGCGGGCCGACGTGTCCGACGTGGCCCACGAGTCGTTCGAGGGCGCCCTGGTCGTCAAGACCCTGGGCCGCGAGACCGAGGAGACCGCCCGCTTCTCCGCCCGCTCCCACGAGCTGCGCGAGGCCAACGTGTCCGTGGGCCGGGCCCGGGGGGCCTTCGAGCCCGTCATCGAGGCGCTGCCCACCATCGGGACCCTGGTCGTGCTGGCCGTCGGCACGGTCCGGGTCGCCGACGGGGCCATCGCCGCCGGGGTGGTGGTCCAGATCGCCTACCAGCTGACGCTGCTCGCCTTCCCCGTCCGCGCCATCGGCTGGGTGCTGGCGGAGCTGCCGCGCTCGACGGTCGGCTGGCGACGGGTCGGCGCCGTGCTGGCCGCCCAGGGCCGGATGACCTTCGGCGCCACGGACCTGCCGGGCACCCGCGAGGGCCGCGAGGTGCGGGCCACCGGGATCGACCACGACGTGGTGGACCCCGACGGCAGCACGCAGCGGCTGCTGCACGGCATGGACCTGCACGTGCCCCGGGGCTCGACCGTGGCGGTCGTGGGCTCGACCGGCTCCGGCAAGTCCACCCTGACCACCGTCCTGGTGCGCCTGGTCGACCCGGTCGCGGGCCGGGTGCTGCTGGACGGCACCGACGTGCGCGACGTCGCCGCGGGCGGCCTGGCCGGGACCGTGGCGTACGTGCCGCAGTCGACCTTCGTCTTCGACGACACCATCCGCGGCAACATCACCCTCGGCCTGGAGGACGGCCCGCTGGCCGTGGGTGACGACGAGGTGTGGGCGGCGCTGCGCGCGGCCCGCGCCGAGGCCTTCGTCCGTGCCCTGCCCGACGGGCTGGACACCCGGGTGGGGGAGCGCGGCGCCAGCCTGTCCGGCGGGCAGCGGCAGCGCCTGGCCATCGCCCGGGCCCTGGTCCGTCGGCCGAGCGTGCTGGTGCTGGACGACGCGACCAGCGCCGTCGACCCCACGGTCGAGCAGCAGATCCTGGCCGGGCTGCGTGGCACCGACGGGGTGACCGTCGTGGTCGTGGCCTACCGCCGCTCCACGATCTCGCTGGCCGACACCGTGGTCCACGTCGAGCACGGCCGGGTCACCGACACCGGCAGCCACACCGAGCTGATGGCCCGCGACGAGGCCTACCGCAACCTGGTCGAGGCCTACGCCCGCGACGCCGCCGAGCGCGAGCAGCTGGCCGCCGGGGGGACGTCGTGAGCGAGCCGGCCCGGGGTCGCGGCCCCGTCGAGCCGGACCCCCGCTCCGAACCGGTCGAGGAGCCGACGACGCCGCCGGAGGACCCCGCCCCCGAGCAGGGCCGGATCGCCGTCGCCTCCGCCGGCGGGGCCTGGGCCACCGTGCGGCGCGGCCTGCAGCTGTCCCCGGAGATCCTTGTCGGCATCTGGGTCACGCTGGCGCTGGCCGCGGTGTCCACGCTGGGCCGGGTCATCGTCCCGGTCGGCGTCCAGCAGACCGTCGACACGGGCATCAACGCCGAGGGCGGGCCGGACGTCCAGCGGATCGTCCTGCTGGTCGTGGGGGCCACGGTCGCGGTCCTGCTGACGGGGCTGTGCTCCTACGCGGTCAACGTGCGGCTGTTCAAGGCCACCGAGGCCGGCCTGGCCACGCTGCGCATCAAGGCCTTCCGGCGCATCCACGACCTGTCGACCCTGACGCAGAACACCGAGCGCCGCGGCGCCCTGGTGTCCCGGGTCACCAGCGACGTCGACACCATCTCGACGTTCGTGCAGTTCGGCGGGCTCATCCTGTTCATCTCGCTGGGCCAGATCGTCGTGGCCAGCGTGCTGATGGCGGTCTACTCCTGGTGGCTCGCGCTGCTGGTCTGGGGCGCTTTCCTGCCGCTGTTCCTGAGCCTGCGCCCGCTGCAGCGGCTGCTGTCGGTGTACTTCGGCCGCGTCCGCGAGAACGTCGGCCTGATGCTGGGCGGCATCAGCGAGTCGGTCGTCGGCGCCGACACCATCCGCGCCTACGGGGCCGAGGCCCGCACCCAGCGGCGCATCGACGCCGGCGTGGAGGAGCACCGGTCCTCCGCCACCCGGGCCGGGGTGTTCGCCTCGAGCATCTTCGCCACCGGGACGCTGGTCTCCGGGCTGGCCGTGGCGGCCGTGGTCGGGGTCGGCGTGTGGTTCGGCGCGCCCGGTTCGCTGACCATCGGCGAGCTGCTCGCCTTCCTGTTCCTCGTGCAGCTGTTCACCCAGCCGGTCCAGATCGCCACCGAGGTCCTCAACGAGCTGCAGAACGCCATCGCCGGCTGGCGGCGGGTCATCGCCGTCCTGGACACCGAGGCCGACGTCGCCGACCCCGACGGGCTCGACCGGGCCACGCCCGTCCCGACCGGTCCGGTCACGGCCCGCTTCGAGGACGTGTCCTACGCCTACCCCGACGGCCCGCTCGTGCTGCGCGGCATCGACCTGGAGATCCCGGCGCAGACCCGGGTGGCCGTCGTGGGAGAGACCGGCTCGGGCAAGACCACGCTGGCCAAGCTGCTGACGCGGCTGCAGGACCCCGCGGGCGGGCGGGTGCTGCTCAACGGCGTCGACCTGCGCGACGTGCCGTTCTCCTCGCTGCGGCGCCGGGTGGTGCTGGTCCCGCAGGAGGGCTTCCTGTTCGACGTGTCGCTGCGGGACAACATCCGCCTGGCCCGGCCCGAGGCGCACGACGAGGACGTCGAGCTGGTCGTCACCGAGCTGGGCCTGCAGCCGTGGGTGTCGGGGCTGCCGCACGGGCTGGACACCCGGGTCGGGCAGCGCGGCGAGTCGCTGTCGGCCGGGGAGCGGCAGCTGGTCGCCGTCGCCCGCGCCTACCTCGCCGACCCGGACCTGCTGGTCCTGGACGAGGCGACGAGCGCGGTCGACCCCGCCACCGAGGTCCGCCTCAACCGGGCCCTGGACGGGCTGACGCGCGGCCGCACCAGCGTCGCCATCGCCCACCGGCTGTCCACGGCCGAGGCCGCGGACCTGGTGGTCGTCGTCGACGCGGGCCGCGTCGTGGAGGTGGGCCCGCACGCGGAGCTCGTCGCCGCCGGCGGCGCCTACGCCGCGCTGCACGCCAGCTGGGTGGCCCAGCGCAGCAGCGTGGAAGCATGAGCGCCGTGGACACCAGCGACCGCGACCCCAGTGACCGGGACCCCGTCGACCGCGACACCAGCGACCCCGACACCGGCATCGACACCGGCCTGGACACCGAGCTGCTCGACCAGGTGAGGTTCGGTGCCGACGGGCTCATCACCGCCGTCGTGCAGCAGCACGACACCCGCGAGGTGCTGATGGTGGCCTGGATGGACGCCGACGCGCTCACCGAGACGCTGACCTCGCGCCGGGGGACGTACTTCAGCCGGTCCCGGCAGCAGCGCTGGCGCAAGGGCGAGACCTCCGGGCACGTGCAGCACGTGGTCCGGGTGTCCAGCGACTGCGACGGCGACACCCTGCTCGTCGAGGTCGACCAGGTCGGCCCGGCGTGCCACACCGGCACCCGCACCTGCTTCGACGGCCGCGTCCTGCTCGACCCGGGCGTGCCGGCGTGAGCGAGGACCCGCTCGTCCCCGGTCCGCTGGAGGCCCCGCTCGGTGCGACCTGGCCGTCGCTGCCGCAGTTCCGGGCGGCCGCGCGCGACCGGCGCGTCATCCCCGTGCTGCGACGCTTCCTGGGCGACGGCGAGACGCCGGTCGGGCTGTACCGCCGCCTGGCCGCCGACCGCACCGGCAGCTTCCTGCTGGAGTCGGCCGAGCACGACGGCTCCTGGGCGCGCTGGTCCATCGTCGGGGCCCGCTCGGCGGCCGTGCTGAGCAGCACCGGGCGCGGCCCGGACGACGGCTGCTGGATCGGTGAGCCGCCCGCCGGGGTGCCCACCAGCGGCGACCCGCTGCACCTGCTGCGCGAGACGCTCCGGGTGCTGGCCACCCCCCGCGTGCCCGGCCTGCCGCCGCTGACCAGCGGCCTGGTGGGCATGCTCGGCTGGGACGTCACCCACCGCTGGGAGCGGCTGCCCTGGCAGGCCGAGGACGACCTGCACCTGCCCGAGCTCGCGCTGTGCCTGGCCACCGACCTGGCCGTGCTCGACCACCGGGACGCCACGGTGTGGCTCGTGGCCAACGCCGTCAACCACGACGGCAGCGACGAGCGGGTCGACGAGGCCTACGCCGACGCGGTCGCGCGGCTGGACGCCATGACGGCCGACCTCGCCCGCCCGGCGGGCTCCTCGGTCCTGGTCGGCGGGGTGGCCGAGGCGCCGCCGACCGCGTCCACCCGGACCCGCGAGCAGTTCCACGACATGGTCGAGCACGGCAAGCAGGCCATCCGCGACGGCGAGGTCTTCCAGGTCGTGCTGTCGCAGCGGCTCAGCGTGGACACCGACGCCGACGCGCTCGACCTGTACCGGGCGCTGCGGCTGACCAACCCCAGCCCGTACATGTACCTGGTGCGGCTCGAGGGCCCGGACGGGCGCCGGTTCGACGTGGTCGGGTCCTCGCCCGAGGCGCTGGTGACGGTGGAGGACGGCACGGTCATCGCCCACCCGATCGCCGGCACCCGGCCCCGCTCCGGCGACCCGGCCGTGGACGCCCAGCGGGCCGAGGAGCTGCTGACCGACCCCAAGGAGCGGGCCGAGCACCTGATGCTCGTGGACCTGGCCCGCAACGACCTGGGCCGGGTGTGCGAGCCCGGCAGCGTCGACGTCGTCGAGTTCATGCAGATCGAGCGCTTCAGCCACGTCCTGCACATCGTCTCGACGGTGACCGGGCGGCTGCGCCCGGACGCCGACCCGGTGGACGTGCTGACCGCGACGTTCCCCGCGGGCACTCTGTCGGGGGCGCCCAAGGTGCGCGCGGTGGAGCTCATCGACGCCCTCGAGCCGACCCGGCGCGGGGTCTACGGCGGGGTGGTCGGCTACTTCGACCTGGCGGGCGACCTGGACCTGGCCATCGCCATCCGCACCGGCCTGCTGGTGGACGGCCGGCTGCACGTGCAGGCCGGGGGCGGGGTGGTCGCCGACTCCACGCCCGACGGCGAGTACGAGGAGTCGCGCACCAAGGCGGCCGCCGTGCTCGCGGCCCAGCGCCGGGCGGCCGGGCTGCGTCCGCTCGACGCCGGATGAGCCCGACGTCCCCGCCCGGGGGGCCCCGGACGACCGTCCGCGCGCGTCGCCGGCTCCCGGTCGCGCTGCCCGCGGGCCTCGGCGCGGCGGCGGCGCTGCTGGCGCTGTCGACCGTGGGGCTGACCTGGGTGACGCGCACGGTCGAGGGCCCGCTGGGGGCCGCCGGCACGGCCGAGCTGCAGCAGCTGCCCGGTCGCGAGGTGGCCCCGGTCGTGGCGGCCCTGGTCCCAGGGGTGGCCGCCGTCGTGGTCGTGGCCCTGCTGCTGCGCGGGGCCTGGCGCGTGACGGCGCTCGTGCTCGCCGGCCTGGGCGCGGCCGCCGCCGCCGTCGCCGCGGCCCGGTTCGCGTTCGGCGGTGACCCGGACGGCGGCACCACCACCGCCGTCCCCGCGGTGGCCCTGCTGGCCTGCCTGGTCGTGGTGGCGTGCGCGGGCGCCGCGGCGTGGCTCACCGCGACCGCACCGGCCACCGGCGCCGGACGGACCGCCGGGGACGAGCCCGCGGCCGACCGCCCCCGCGCCGAGGACCCCCGCGCCGACGACCCCCGCGCCGACGACCCTCGCGCCGAGGAGCCCCCGGCCGCCGCGGACCTCTGGCGCGAGCTGGACGAGGGCCGCGACCCCACCTGATGGGCCGTCCGGGGTGGCGCCCCGCGACCGTCCCCCCGCCCGCCTGGCACAATCGGGACCCGAGCCGCCGACGCGTCCCCAGCGATCCAGCCACCACGCGATCCCGGCACCACGAGGCCCCCGCACCACGCGACCCCCGCACCACGCGACCCGAGGAGGGCACATGCCCCAGGACCCCACCCCCGCCCCCGGACCCCGGCCCGGCACGGGCGCCGAGCCCCAGGAGGTGCACGGCGGCCACGGCACGTCCGTCGCCGCCTGGACCGCCACCATCGGCGTCTCCGTCGGCGCGTTCCTGGTCTGCCTGGCCATGATCTTCATGTGGGTGCCGGTCATCGTCGTCGGCTCCGTCGTCATCGTCCTGGCCGCCGTGTCCGGCCCGGTCCTGGTCCGCGCCGGCTACGGCGAGCACGTCCCCAACCGCGAGTTCACGGGTGGGCCGCGCGCCGTCCGCTGACCTGCGGACCCGACACGGGGCGCCGCAGCGGACGGCGGACGTCGTGCGCCGATAGGTTTCGGCCCGAAGTGTCCGCCCGACCGACCCAGGAGAGCCCATGTCCACCCCGTACGAGTCCGCCCCGGCCGGCCCCGCCGGCAGCCAGCCGCCGTCGTCCAACCTCGTCTTCGGCATCCTGACCACGGTCTTCTGCTGCCTGATCCCGGGCATCGTCAGCATCGTGTTCGCCACCCAGGTCAACAGCAAGTGGGCCGTCGGCGACCAGGCCGGCGCCCAGGAGGCCAGCCGCAAGGCGCGCCTGTGGGCCCTGATCGCGCTCATCCTCGGCCTCGTCGCCAACGGCCTGGTGATCGCGCTGCTCGTCGGCGGCGTCCTCGCCCTGCCCGAGACCGCCACCACGACGTCGCCCTGACCGGACGTCCCGTGACCGAAGCGCACCCGGCCGTGAGCCGGTCCGTCGACGGCCCGAGGTCGTCCGCGTGACCGAGCTCGACCACGGCCGCCCGGCCGGTCCGTCCGCCACCACGCGGACGGGCCGGCTGGAGCACGTCCTGGGTCGGACCCTGGTGGGACCGGTCCTGACCGCGGCGGGTGCCGTGGCCGGGCTGGTGCTGCTCAACCAGGTCGACCCCAACGAGCCGGGCCACTACCCGTCGTGCCCGTTCCTGCTGTTCTCCGGGCTGTACTGCCCGGGGTGCGGGTCCATGCGCATGCTGCACCACCTGACCGACGGCGACGTGGCCGACGCGTTTCTGGATGAACCCGCTCGGCTTCGTCCTGCTGCCGGTGCTGCTGGCGTACTGGGGGCAGTGGACCTACCACGTGGTCACGGGCCGTCCCCGCGGGGCCCCGCTCGCCTCGTGGGTGGTGTGGACGTTCCTGCTGGTCGTGATGGCCTACTGGGTGCTGCGCAACCTGCCCGGGCTCGAGCTGCTCGCCCCGGGCTGAGCAGCCCCTCCAACGTCGTCGGCGGGCGCCGGGTTCCCCGTCCGGCCACCCGTGGTCAGGACCAGCACCTCGGCGCGCGTACGATCGCTCGCACCGCACAGGGTGAGGGAGGCGGACGTGAGCGTGCTCCACAGCATTCTCGACGGCGTCAGAGAAGACGTCGCCATTCGTGAGGCCGACGTGCCTCTGGAGATCGTCAAGGAACGCGCCATGCGCATGCCCTCGGCGCGGAACGCGCTCGGCGCGCTGACCGCCCACCAGGGCGTCAAGGTCATCGCCGAGGTCAAGCGGGCCAGCCCGAGCAAGGGCGACATCGCCCCCATCGCCGACCCCGCGGCCCTGGCCAGCGAGTACGCGGCGGGCGGGGCGAGCGTCATCAGCGTCCTCACCGAGGGCCGGCGCTTCGGCGGCTCGATCGACGACCTGAAGCTGGTCTCGGCCGCGGTCGACGTCCCCGTCATCCGCAAGGACTTCGTCGTCACGCCGTACCAGGTGTGGGAGGCCCGGGCCGCGGGCGCCGACATGGTGCTGCTGCTGGTCATGGCCCTCACCCAGCCGGCCCTGGTGTCGCTCGTCGAGCGGATCACGTCGCTGGGCATGTGCCCGCTGGTCGAGGTGCACGACGGCGAGGAGATCGCCCGCGCCGTCGACGCCGGCGCCAAGGTCATCGGGGTCAACGCCCGCGACCTGCGCACCCTCGAGGTCGACCGGGCCAACTTCGCCCGGCTGTCCCCGCTCATCCCCGACGGCATCGTGCGCATCGCCGAGTCCGGCGTCCGTGGTCCCCACGACGTCATGGACTACGCCCGCGCCGGCGCCGACGCCGTCCTCGTCGGGGAGACCCTCGTGCGTCAGCCCGACCCCCGCCGCGCCGTCGCCGACCTGGTGGCCGCCGGCTCCCACCCGAGCCTGCGGGTGGCCCGCCCGTGACCACCACGCACGACGCCTCCGCCGTGACGGGTGACCTCGCCGGCGGGGTCGCCTCCGAGCTGGCCCAGGCCACGGCCCCGGCCCGCCTGCAGGACGTCGTCGGCCCCTACTTCGGCGAGTTCGGCGGCCGGTTCGTGCCCGAGGCGCTGGTCGCCGCGCTCGAGGAGCTCGACGCCGGCTGGGCCTCGGCCCGGGTCGACCCGGCCTTCACCGCCGAGCTCGACGAGCTGCAGCGCAGCTACACCGGCCGGCCCAGCCCGATCACGAACGCCAAGCGCTTCGCCGAGCACGCGGGCGGGGCGACGGTCCTGCTCAAGCGCGAGGACCTCAACCACACCGGCAGCCACAAGATCAACAACGTGCTGGGCCAGGCCCTGCTCACCAAGCGCATGGGCAAGACCCGAGTCATCGCCGAGACCGGGGCCGGCCAGCACGGCGTGGCCACCGCGACCGCCGCCGCCCTGATGGGCCTGGAGTGCGTGGTCTACATGGGCGAGAAGGACACCGAGCGGCAGTCGCTCAACGTCGCCCGGATGAACCTGCTCGGTGCCACCGTCGTGCCGGTCACGTCGGGCTCGCGCACCCTCAAGGACGCCATCAACGAGGCCATGCGCGACTGGGTGACCAACGTCGCCGACACCCACTACCTGCTGGGCACCGTGGCCGGGCCGCACCCGTTCCCCACCCTGGTCCGCGACCTGCACCGCGTGATCGGCGTCGAGGCCCGCGAGCAGGTCCTGGCCGAGCACGGCCGGCTGCCCGACGTGGTCGCGGCCTGCGTCGGCGGCGGGAGCAACGCCATCGGCATCTTCCACGCGTTCCTCGACGACCCGCAGGTCGAGCTGCTCGGCCTGGAGGCCGGCGGCGACGGCATCGACACGGGCCGCCACGCCAGCTCGATCTCCGGCGGCGCGCCGGGCGTGCTGCACGGCACCCGCAGCTACCTGCTGCAGGACGCCGACGGCCAGACCACCGAGAGCCACTCCATCTCCGCCGGCCTGGACTACCCGGGCGTCGGGCCCGAGCACGCCTGGCTGCACGCCACCGGGCGGGCCCGCTACGAGCCCGTCACCGACGCGGAGGCCATGGAGGCGTTCCGTCTGCTGTGCCGGACCGAAGGCATCATCCCCGCGATCGAGACCGCCCACGGCCTGGCCGGGGCGCTGCGCGAGGGCAAGCGGCTCGGCCCCGACGGCCTGGTCCTGGTCAACCTGTCCGGACGCGGGGACAAGGACGTCGCCACCGCCGCCGAGTGGTTCGCGCTGTGAGGGCGGCCGCTGCGGTCGACGCGGCGGTCGGACAGGGGCGGGCCGCCCTGGTCGGCTACCTGCCCGTCGGCTACCCCGACCTGGACACCTCGATCGAGGCGATGGTCGCGATCGCCCGGGCCGGCTGCGACGTGCTCGAGATCGGCGTGCCGTACTCCGACCCCGTCATGGACGGCCCGGTGATCGCGGCCGCGGCCGACCAGGCGCTGCGCCAGGGCACCCGCCTGGCCGACACCTTCACCGCCGTCCGGGCCGTGACCGAGGCCAGCCCCGACACCGCCGTGCTGGTCATGACCTACTGGAACCCGGTGGCCCGCACCGGGGTCGACAGCTTCGCGACCCGGCTGGCCGAGGCCGGCGGGACCGGGGTCATCACGCCCGACCTGACTCCCGACGAGGCCGGTGACTGGCTGGCCGCCAGCGACGCGCACGACCTGGAGCGCGTGTTCCTGGTGGCGCCGTCCAGCTCGACCGAGCGGATCGAGATGACGGCCCGGGCCAGCACCGGGTTCACCTACGCGGCCTCCACCATGGGCGTCACGGGGGAGCGGACCACCGTCGGCGGCGGGGCCGCCGACCTGGTCCGGCGCACCCGCGAGGCCGGGGCCACGCGGGTCTGCGTCGGTCTCGGCGTGTCCACCCCCGAGCAGGCCAGTGAAGTGGCCGCCTTCGCCGACGGCGTCATCGTCGGCTCGGCGCTGGTCCGCGCGCTGAGCGGGGCCGACGGCGGCCCGGGCGGACCGGCCGCGGCGGGCGAGCTCGCGGCGCGGCTGGCCGAGGGCGTCGACCGCCCGCGCGCCTGAGAGGCCCCGGCCCGGTGCGGCCACCCGCCGACGGCCGCACCGGACCGGGAGTCCGAGCGTCGGGCAGGAGCACGCCCGGGGTCCCGCCCTGCGTACCCTGGAACCTCCGCCCTGACGGCACCACACTGCCCCGAGAACCTGGCAGCAGCCTGGCAGCCCCTTCAGCACAGACCGGACGGTGAGCATGACCACGTCGGCCTTCCAGCGGTTCGCGCCGCGGCCCCACGAGGGGTTGTACGACCCCGCCGCCGAGCACGACGCCTGCGGGGTGGCGTTCGTCGCCACCCTGCGCGGCACGGCCGGGCACGACATCGTCGAGCACGCCCTGACGGCGCTGCGCAACCTCGACCACCGCGGTGCGGTCGGCGCCGAGCCCGACACAGGTGACGGCGCCGGGATCCTCACCCAGGTGCCGGACGCGTTCCTGCGCGCGGTCGCGGCCGAGCAGGGCGTCCGGCTGCCCGCCGCCGGCGCCTACGTCGTCGGCACCGCGTACCTGCCCACCGACGACGACGAGCAGGCCCTGGCCGTCGCCGCGGTCGAGACGGTCGCCGAGCAGGAGGGCCTGACCGTCCTGGGCTGGCGCGACGTGCCCGTCGCGGCGGACCTGGTCGGCCCGACGGCGCGCGCGTTCATGCCCGTCTTCCGGCAGGTGTTCCTGGTCCCGACCGAGGGCGGCCCCGCCGCCGGGCTGACCGGGGTCGCGCTGGACCGGTTCGCGTTCTGCGCCCGCAAGCGGCTGGAGAACGACCACGGCGTGTACTTCCCGTCGCTGTCGTGCCGGACCATGGTCTACAAGGGCATGCTGACCACCGGCCAGCTGGAGCCGTTCTTCCCCGACCTGTCCGACCGGCGCTTCGCCACCGAGCTGGCCCTGGTCCACAGCCGGTTCTCCACCAACACGTTCCCGTCGTGGCCGCTGGCCCACCCGTTCCGGCTGATCGCGCACAACGGCGAGATCAACACCGTGCGGGGCAACCGCAACTGGATGCGGGCCCGGGAGTCCACGCTGGCCAGCGACGTCATCCCCGGCGACCTCGAGCGGCTGTTCCCGATCAACTCCGTGGGCGCCTCGGACTCGGCCAGCTTCGACGAGGTGCTCGAGCTGCTGCACCTGGGCGGTCGGACGCTGCCCCACGCCGTGCTGATGATGATCCCGGAGGCCTGGGAGAACCACGCCGAGATGGACGCCTCACGCCGGGCGTTCTACGACTACCACTCCGACATCATGGAGCCCTGGGACGGCCCCGCCTCGGTCACCTTCACCGACGGCACCGTCATCGGCGCCGTGCTCGACCGCAACGGCCTGCGCCCGGCGCGCTACTGGACCACGACCGACGGCCTGGTCGTCATGGCCAGCGAGTCCGGTGTGCTGGACATCGAGCCCGACCGCATCGTCCGCAAGGGCCGGCTGCAGCCGGGACGCATGCTGCTGGTCGACACCGGCCAGGGCCGGATCATCGACGACGCCGAGGTCAAGGCCCAGCTGGCCGCCGAGCAGCCGTACGCCACCTGGCTGGCCGAGAACCGGATCGACCTGACCGAGCTGCCCGAGCGGGTCCACGTCGTGCACCCCGCGGCCTCGGTCACCCGGCGCCAGCAGACCTTCGGCTACACCGAGGAGGAGCTGCGGCTGCTGCTGGCCCCGATGGCCGGCAACGCGGCCGAGCCGATCGGCTCGATGGGCACCGACACCCCGCCCGCGGTGCTGTCGACCCGGCCCCGGCTGCTGTTCGACTACTTCACCCAGCTCTTCGCCCAGGTCACGAACCCGCCGCTGGACGCCATCCGCGAGGAGCTGGTCACCAGCCTGCGCGGCTCGATGGGCCCCGAGCTCAACATCCTGGCCGCGACGCCCGAGCACTCGCGCATGGTCGTGCTGCCGTTCCCCGTGGTCGACAACGACGAGCTGGCCAAGATCGTCCACATCGAGACCGAGGACGGCCGCCCGGCGACCGTCGTGGTGCGCGGCCTGTACCGGGTGGCCGAGGGCGGCCCCGGCCTCGAGGCGCGGCTGGACGAGATCTGCGAGGAGGTCGACCGGGCCATCGCCGACGGCGCGCAGTTCGTCGTGCTGTCCGACCGCGACTCCACGGCCGAGCTGGCGCCGATCCCGTCGCTGCTGCTGACCGCCGCGGTGCACCACCACCTGATCCGGCGCCGCACCCGCACGCTGGTCGGCCTGCTGGTCGAGGCCGGCGACGTGCGCGAGGTGCACCACTGCGCCCTGCTGGTGGGCTACGGCGCGGCCGCCATCAACCCGTACCTGGCCATGGAGTCCGCCGAGGACCTGGTCCGGCGCGGCACCCTGGGCGACCTGGACCCCCGCGACGCCGTCCGCAACCTGATCAAGGCGCTGGGCAAGGGCGTGCTGAAGGTCATGTCCAAGATGGGCATCAGCACCGTCGCGTCCTACCGCGGGGCGCAGGTGTTCGAGGCGCTCGGCCTGGGCCAGGAGCTCGTGGACCGGTACTTCACCGGGACCACGAGCCAGCTGGGCGGGATCGGCATCGACGTGGTGGCCGAGGAGGTCGCCCGCCGGCACGCCGTGGCCTACCCGCCGGAGGGCCGGACCGGTCCCCGGCTGCTCGCCCAGGGCGGGGAGTACCAGTGGCGCCGTGACGGCGAGATCCACCTGTTCGACCCCGACACCGTCTTCCGGCTGCAGCACGCCACGCGGGCCCAGCGCTACGACGTCTACCGGGACTACACCCGCTCGGTCGACGAGCGGTCCCAGCGCCTGGGCACGCTGCGCGGGCTGTTCGAGCTCAAGCCGGCCGGCAGCGGCCCGATCCCGCTGGAGGAGGTGGAGAGCGTCGAGGCGATCATGACGCGCTTCGCCACCGGCGCCATGAGCTTCGGCTCCATCAGCCCGGAGGCGCACGAGACCGTCGCCATCGGCATGAACCGGGTCGGCGGGCGCTCCAACACCGGTGAGGGGGGCGAGGCGGTCGAGCGGCTGCTGGACCCGGAGCGGCGCAGCTCGGTCAAGCAGGTCGCCTCGGGCCGGTTCGGCGTGACGAGCATGTACCTGACCCACGCCACCGACATCCAGATCAAGATGGCGCAGGGGGCCAAGCCCGGCGAGGGCGGCCAGCTGCCGGGGCACAAGGTCTACCCGCTGATCGCGGAGATCCGGCACTCCACCCCGGGCGTGGGTCTGATCTCCCCGCCGCCGCACCACGACATCTACTCCATCGAGGACCTCGCCCAGCTGATCCACGACCTCAAGAACGCCAACCCGCAGGCGCGCATCCACGTCAAGCTCGTCAGCGAGATCGGCGTCGGTACGGTCGCGGCCGGGGTGTCCAAGGCCCACGCGGACGTCGTGCTGGTCTCCGGGCACGACGGCGGCACGGGGGCCTCGCCGCTGACCAGCCTCAAGCACGCCGGCGCCCCCTGGGAGCTCGGCCTCGCCGAGACGCAGCAGACCCTGATGCTCAACGGGCTGCGCGACCGGATCACCGTGCAGGTGGACGGCGCCATGAAGACCGGCCGCGACGTGGTCGTGGCGGCGCTGCTCGGCGCCGAGGAGTACGGCTTCTCGACCGCCCCGCTGATCGTGTCCGGCTGCGTCATGATGCGGGTCTGCCACCTCAACACCTGCCCGGTGGGCGTGGCGACCATGAACCCGGAGCTGCGGGCCAAGTTCTCCGGCAAGCCCGAGTTCGTCGAGACGTTCTTCCGCTACGTGGCCACCGAGGTGCGCGAGCACCTGGCCTCCCTGGGGCTGCGCTCGGTCGAGGAGGCCGTCGGCCGCGTCGACCTGCTCGACACCCGCAAGGCCGTCGAGCACTGGAAGGCCGACGGGCTCGACCTGTCGCCGGTGCTGCACGCGCCGACCGGCATCGAGCCCGACGCGCCCCGGCACCGCACCGTCGCGCAGGACCACGGCCTGGAGAAGGCCCTCGACCAGACCCTGATCCAGATGTCGGGCGACGCGCTGGAGCGGGGCGAGCCGGTGCGGATCAGCGTCCCGGTCCGCAACATCAACCGGACCGTGGGCACGATGCTCGGCCACGAGGTGACCGTCCGCCACGGCGAGCAGGGCCTGCCGCCGGACACCATCGACGTCACGCTGACCGGCTCGGCGGGGCAGTCGCTCGGGGCGTTCCTGCCCCGCGGCGTCACGCTGCGGCTGTGGGGCGACGCCAACGACTACGTCGGCAAGGGCCTGTCGGGCGGGCGGATCGTCGTGCGCCCGCACCGGGGCACGCGCTTCAACACCCAGCGCAACATCATCGGCGGCAACGTCATCGCCTACGGCGCCACCAGCGGCGAGATCCTCATCCAGGGCGAGGTGGGGGAGCGCTGCTGCGTGCGCAACTCCGGCGCCACCGTCGTGGTGGAGGGCGTGGGTGACCACGGCTGCGAGTACATGACCGGCGGCACCGTGGTCGTGCTCGGCCGGACCGGGCGCAACTTCGCGGCCGGCATGTCCGGGGGCGTGGCCTACGTCCTCGACCTGCGCGAGGGCCGCGTCAACCGCGAGCTGGTGGACATCGAGGCGGTCGACGACGCCGACGTCGAGCTGCTGCTGCCGCTGCTGCGCCACCACGTCGAGGAGACCGGCTCGCTGGTCGCCGAGGACCTGGTGGTCGAGCCCGACGTGCTCCGGGCGCGGATGCGCAAGGTGGTGCCCCGGGAGTACCGCCGGGTGACCGGCATCCTCGCCCAGGCGGAGTCCGAGGGCCTCGAGCCGGGTGGCGACGAGGTCTGGCAGCGGATCGTCGCCCCGGCCTGATCATGAACGCCCGGTGAACAGCCGGGACGCGCCCACGCCCCCTGGTCCGAGCCTCGGACCCGGGGGCGTCGGCACGTGAGCCGGACCACTAATCTCGACACCATGCGCCGAGCCAAGATCGTCTGCACCCTGGGTCCCGCCGTCGCCGGAGCGGACAACATCCGCCGGCTCGTGGAGGCGGGCATGGACGTCGCCCGGATGAACTTC
Organism: Jannaschia sp. R86511; assembly: GCF_042466345.1. Classification (NCBI taxonomy): domain Bacteria; kingdom Pseudomonadati; phylum Pseudomonadota; class Alphaproteobacteria; order Rhodobacterales; family Roseobacteraceae; genus Jannaschia; species Jannaschia sp. R86511. Next base: position 3,085,368 of record NZ_JAXHCD010000001.1, on the reverse strand, counting down.
AGCCACGGCGACCACTCCGACCACGAGGCCAACCTCGCCGACGTGCGCGCGGCGGCCGAGGCCACCGGGCGCAACGTCGCCGTCCTGCTCGACCTGCAGGGCCCCAAGATCCGGATCGGGCGCTTCACCGAGGGCTCCGTCGTCCTCGAGGTCGGGGCCACCTTCGTCATCACCACCGAGGACGTGCCCGGCGACGTCCACCAGGTCTCGACGACCTACCAGGGTCTGCCCGGCGACGTGTCGCCCGGCGACGACATCCTCATCGACGACGGCCGCCTCGCCCTGCGCGCGGTGTCCGTCGACGGCCCGCGCGTGACGACCGAGGTCGTCGTGGGCGGCAAGGTGTCCAACAACAAGGGCGTCAACCTGCCCGGGGTCGCCGTCAGCGTGCCGGCCCTGACCGAGAAGGACGTCGAGGACCTGCGCTTCGGGCTCTCGCTCGGGGTCGACATCGTCGCCCTGTCCTTCGTCCGCCGCGGGGCCGACGCCGAGGGCGTCCGCGCGATCATGGAGGAGGTGGGTGTCCGTCGCCCGCTCATCGCCAAGGTCGAGAAGCCCCAGGCGGTCGAGCACCTGCGCGAGGTCGTCGACGCCTTCGACGGCATCATGGTCGCGCGCGGCGACCTGGGGGTGGAGCTGCCCCTGTACGAGGTGCCGCTGGTGCAGAAGCGCGCCGTCGAGCTCGCCCGCCGGCAGGCCAAGCCGGTCATCGTCGCCACCCAGATGCTCGAGTCGATGATCACCAACCCGCGCCCGACCCGGGCCGAGGCCAGCGACGTGGCCAACGCCGTCCTCGACGGCGCCGACGCCGTGATGCTGTCCGGTGAGACCAGCGTCGGGGCCTACCCGTTCGACACGGTCCGCACCATGGCCGACATCATCAAGAACACCGAGGAGCACGGTCTGGACCGGATCGCCCCGCTCGGCACGGCCCCCCGGACCAAGGGCGGCGCCATCACCCGCGCCGCGGCCGAGGTCGGCGCCCAGCTGGGGGTCAAGTACCTGTGCTGCTTCAGCCAGTCCGGCGACTCGGCCAAGCGGATGAGCCGGCTGCGCAGCAACATCCCGCTGCTGGTCTTCACGCCGTCGGCCGAGGCGCGCCGCCAGCTCGCGCTGTCGTGGGGGATCGAGGCGCTGCTGGTGCCGACCGTCCAGCACACGGACGACATGGTCCGCCAGGTGGACACGTCGCTGCTGGAGAGCGGTCTGGGCGCCGTGGGCGACGAGGTCGTCATCGTGGCCGGCTCGCCCCCCGGCACCCCGGGCTCGACCAACGCGATGCGGGTGCACCGGGTCGGCGACGCGGTGGCCTCGGCCGCCCCGGCGTACAACAGCTGAGCGGGCCCACCCGGCCCGCTCCGCCCCGGCCGTCCACCGGCCGGGCCGGAGCGCGGTAGCAGCCCACGCACGGACAGACGAGCCCCGACCGGTCAGCCGGTCGGGGCTCGTTCCGTGCCGGCGGCGGGACTCGAACCCGCACGCCCTCTCGAGCAGCGCATTTTGAGTGCGCCGTGTCTGCCGTTCCACCACGCCGGCGGGTGGTGCCGTCTCGCGCGGACGTCGCTCGTTCCGACGGCCGCTAGGCTACCGCCGTGGCTGACAGCGACGACACGCCCGGCGTGAACGACCCCTTCCTCCCTCCGCTGGAGGCCGTCGGGGACCCCGCGCCGGCTCCGACGAGCACGTCCAGCCGCCGTCGGGTGGTGGTCGCGGAGGACGAGGCGCTGATCCGCCTGGACCTGGTCGAGATGCTGACCGAGGCGGGCTACGACGTCGTCGGCGAGGCCGGCGACGGCGAGAGCGCCATGCGCCTGGCCGAGGAGCAGCGACCGGACGTCGTCGTCCTCGACATCAAGATGCCCAAGCTGGACGGCATCACCGCGGCCGAGCGGATCGCCGCCGCCCGCATCGCGCCCGTGGTCCTGCTGACGGCGTTCAGCCAGACCGAGCTGGTGGAGCGCGCCCGCGACGCCGGGGCCATGGCCTACGTCGTGAAGCCGTTCACCGCCGCGGACCTGCTGCCGGCGCTCGAGATCGCGGTCAGCCGCCACAGCGAGCTGCTGCAGCTGGAGGACGAGGTCGCCGACCTCGCCGACCGGCTCGAGACCCGCAAGCTGGTCGAGCGCGCCAAGGCCGCGCTGCAGTCCACGTACGGGATGAGCGAGCCCGAGGCCTTCCGCTGGATCCAGAAGACGTCGATGGACCGCCGGCTGTCGATGCGCGAGGTCGCCTCGGGCGTGCTGGCCGCGGCGGCCAATGCGGGCAAGTCGGGCGGTCGCTGAGCGTCACCGGTCGCGACAGGGTGCCGACCCTTCGGCGGCACGCGTCGTCGCAGGTCACGAACCTGCAACGCCTGGGTAACCGGTGAGTGCGGACTACTGACGCCGACCGATCGGTCGGCTACGTTGCGTCCAGAGCCGCATCGTCCGGTGCCGGCCGTCCTTTGTCCGAAGGAGCACACCCCATGATCCGACGCAGTCGTGGATGGCAGTCTGTCGCCGTCCTCGGTATCGCCGGTCTCGCCCTCGCCGCCTGCGGCGACGGTGAAAGCGACCCCGCGACCTCCGAAGCCGCCCCTGCCGACACCGCCGCCTCCGAGGAGCCCATGGACGACGCGTCGTCCGAGGCGCCCGCCGCGGGTGGCGAGGGTGACGGCACCCTGACCATCGGCACCCTGCTGCCCGAGACCGGCAGCCTCGCGTTCCTCGGGCCGCCCGAGTTCGCCGGCGTCGAGCTGGCCGTGCAGGAGATGAACGAGGGCGGTGGCGTGCTGGACAACGACGTCGTCAAGATCGACGGCGACTCCGGCGACACCACCACCGACATCGCCACGCAGACCACCACGCGTCTGCTGGGCGAGGGCGTGGACGCCATCATCGGCGCCGCCTCCTCCGGCGTGTCCTTCACCGTGATCGACCAGATCACCGGTGCGGGCGTCGTCCACTTCTCCCCGGCCAACACCAGCCCGGACTTCACGGACTACGACGACAACGGGCTGTACTTCCGCACCGCCCCGTCCGACGTCCTCCAGGGCCGCGTCCTCGGTGACCTGCTCGTCCAGGACGGCTGCCTCGACGTCGGGGCCATCGTCCTCGACGACCCGTACGGCACCGGCCTGGCGGAGAACTTCACCGCCTCCCTCGAGGCCGGCGGTGGCGGTCTCGTCGCCGACCCGATCCTCTACCCGGAGGGCACCAGCAACTTCTCCGCCCAGGTGACCCAGGTCGCCGACGCGGGCGCCGAGTGCGTGGTCCTGATCGGCTTCGCCGAGACGGTCCAGATCATCAACGAGATGGTCGCCCAGGGCGTCAACCCCACCGAGGTGCCCACCTACTTCGTGGACGGCAACCTGGCCGGCTACAGCGAGGACCTGCCCGCGGGCACCCTCGAGGGCAACAAGGGCACGCTCCCCGGCGCCGAGGCGTCCGAGGAGTTCCAGACCCGTCTGGTCGACGCCTACGGCCCGCTGGACGACTTCTCCTACGCGGCGGAGTCCTACGACGCGGCCATCGTGATCGGCCTCGCGGCCATCGCGGCGGGCGACGACAGCGGTGCCGCGATCGGTGCGGCCATCCCGGACGTGACGCGTGAGGGCGAGAAGTGCACCACCTTCGCCGACTGCGTCGCGCTGCTCGACGCGGGCACGGACATCGACTACGACGGTGTCTCCGGCCCCATCGAGATGTCCGACAACGGTGACCCGACCGAGGCCACCATCGGCATCTTCGAGTACGACGCCGAGAACAACATCAGCCGTGTCGACAGCCTCTCGGGCACCATCTGAGTCGCGACACAGCAGGAGGTAGGGCCTAGCGCCTGACTCCGACGACGAGGCCCTCCACCCGGCAACGGGTGGGGGGCCTCGTCACGTGACGGGGGTGATCGCGCGCGGTCCGGGCACGCCGCCCCGGGCAGGACCACCGCGCGCGGCCCCGCGCGCGGGCAACCCGGGCCCGCGCCCGTGCCCCCCGTGCCTGCGGCGAGATCGGCCGAACGACGGGCCCCTGCGGCGTGTCGACGTCATCGCGCCGATCTCGCGGGTCACGGGTCGCGGGTGACGGGTCGCGAGGATCGGGGTGGTCCGGCCGGCGGGGTGGGACGTTCCGTGCGGGCTCGGGGTGTCCGGGCGTGCAGTTTCGTCCCACACGCCCGCCCGTACGACGACGCCCGGCCCTCCGAGGGGAGGACCGGGCGTCAGGGGAGCGGAGCGGGGTCAGTCGACCTTGCCCAGCGTCCCCAGGTAGAGCTCGATGACCTTGGGGTCGTTGGCCAGGGCCCGGCCGGCGCCGGTGTAGGCGTTGCGGCCCTGGTCCAGGACGTAGCCGCGGTCGCAGATCTGCAGGCAGCGCCGGGCGTTCTGCTCGACCATGATCACGGACACGCCCGTGGCGTTGATCTCGCGGGTGCGCAGGAACACCTCGTCCTGCTTGGCCGGCGACAGGCCGGCCGACGGCTCGTCGAGCAGCAGGACGCTGGGGTCCATCATGAGCGCGCGGCCCATGGCGACCATCTGCCGCTCACCACCGGACAACGAGCCCGCCCGCTGCGAGCGGCGCTCACCCAGGGTCGGGAACAGGTCGGTGACGACGCCGAAGCGCTCCTTGAACTTCTTGGGCGCCTGGTAGCAGCCCATCTGCATGTTCTCCTCGATGGTCAGGGAGGGGAACACGTTGTTGTTCTGCGGGACGAAGCCGACGCCCTTGCTGACGAGCTTGTTGGCCTTGAGGCCGGTGATCTCCTCACCGCGCAGCGTGATGCTGCCCTCGCGGACCTTGACCAGGCCGAACATGGCCTTCAGCAGCGTGGACTTGCCGGCGCCGTTGGGGCCGATGATCCCGACCAGCTCGCCGGGGGCGGCGTACAGGTCGGTGCCGTTGAGGATGTTGACCCCGGGCAGGTAGCCGGCGACGAGCTCGTCGACCCGCAGGACCGCGTTCTCGGCGCCCTTGAGGTGGTCGTCACGCCCGACGACCGTCGAGCCGCCCGTGGGGGCGGTGGGGGACTGGCTCATGCCTTCTCGGCCTCCGTGCTGCCCGTGGGCTCCTCGTGCGTGTAGTGGTGACCGGGGTCGACCTCCTCCAGCGGCGCGACGTCCAGCGACGCGTCGTGGTGCCCGCCGAGGTAGGCGTCGATGACCGCGGGGTCCGCCATGACCGAGTCCGGCGGGCCCTCGGCGACGATCTTGCCCTGCGCCATGACGATGACCCAGTCGGAGATGTCGCGGACCATGTCCATGTCGTGCTCGACGAACAGCACCGTCATGCCCTGCTCGCGCAGGTCCTTGACGTGCCCCAGCAGGGACTGCGTCAGCGCCGGGTTCACCCCGGCCATCGGCTCGTCGAGCATGACCATCTGCGGCTTGCTCATGAGCGCCCGGGCCATCTCGAGCAGCTTGCGCTGACCGCCGGACAGCGAGCCCGCGAAGTCCTCGCGCTTGGCGTCGAGCTTGAACCGCTTGAGCAGGTCGTCGGCGCGCTCAGTGATCTCGCGCTCCTCGCCGGCCCACAGCGGCTTGAACAGGGCCGCGAAGATGCCCTCGCCGCGCTGCTTCTGCGAGCCCAGCCGCATGTTCTCGATGACCGTCAGGCGCGACAGCGCCTTGGTCAGCTGGAACGTGCGGACCATGCCCTTGCGGGCCACCTTGTGGGCGGCCAGCTTGGAGAACTTCTCGCCGTCGAAGGTCCAGGCCCCCTCGTCGGGCGAGTCGAACCCGGTCAGCAGGTTGAACAGCGTCGTCTTGCCCGCCCCGTTGGGGCCGATCAGCGCGGTGATGGCGTTGCGCTGGATCTCGACGTGCTCGACGTCGACCGCGGTGAGGCCGCCGAAGCGGCGCACCACGTGGTCGGCCACGAGGATGGGGTCCGGCTTCTTCGAGCCCGGGACCCGCGGCACGTCGGCGAGGGCCGCGGTGGCCCGGTCGCGGAACTCCGTGCCGGCGCCCACCTCGTGGTCGACCGCCACGGCCGAGCCCGAGGCGGTGTCCGCGGCCGGGGCCACGGGTGCGCCCGCGTCGCCGGGGCCTGTGTTCGTCTGGTCAGCGGGCATCGAGCACCAGCTCCCTCCGGTCGCCGAGAATTCCCTGTGGGCGGTAGGTCATGAGCAGCATGAGCGCCAGCCCCACCAGGATGAATCGCATCTGACCGACCTGCACGCCGTCCATCAGCCAGGTCGGGATGTAGCCGGCGCCCACGGCGCCGCGCAGGACGGTGTCGGTCAGCGACAGCGTCACCCAGAGGATGACGGCGCCGAGGACCGGGCCCCATACCCGCGCCGCGCCGCCCAGCAGCAGGGCGGTGTAGGCGAGGAAGGTCAGCTGGGTGGCGTAGTTGTCCGGCTGCACCGAGCCGCGCGACAGGCTGAGCACGATGCCGGCCAGGGCGCCGATGAGGCCACCGAGGACCAGCGCCTGCATCTTGTAGGCGAAGATGTTCTTGCCCAGGCTGCGGACGGCGTCCTCGTCCTCGCGGATGCCCTTGAGGACCCGGCCCCAGGGGCTGCGGACCAGCAGCCAGGTCACCAGCAGCGACAGCGCGATCAGCGCGACGCCGACCAGGCGGATCCACAGGCCCCGCTCGCTGTAGGTCCACGGGCCGAAGCCGTAGGTGTCCGAGGGGAACGGGTTGATCGCGTAGAACTCCCGCGCCATGCCGTTGATGCCGTTGGACCCGCCCGTGACCTCGTCGAAGGTGCTCGAGCGAACCACGAAGCGGAAGATCTCCGCCGTGGCGATCGTCGCGATGGCCAGGTAGTCCGCCCGCAGCCGCAGGGTCGGGATGCCGAGCAGCAGGGCCAGCACGGTCGCCGCGGTCAGGGCGACGATCACGCCCAGGAACAGCGGCGCGTCCAGGTATGTGACCGTGATGCCGACGCCGTAGGCGCCCATGGCCACGAACGCGGCCTGGCCGAAGTTGAGCAGGCCGGTGTAGCCGAAGTGCATGTTGAGCCCGATGGCAGCCAGGCAGAACACGATGGTGTCGATGCCGAGGATGTTTCCCAGGGCCGTGTCGAGGATGCTTCCGAAGTCCATGTCAGTACCTTCCTCAGCCGACCCGCTGGCTTCGCCCGAGCAGGCCCTGGGGCCTGACGAGCAGGATGATGATCAGCACGGCGAGGGCGCCGACGTTCTTCAGCTCCGCCGGGATGATCAGCGTGCTGAGCTCGATCAGGAGGCCGACGCTGACGGCGCCGAGCATCGCCCCGAAGGCGGTCCCCAGACCGCCCAGGACGACCGCGGCGAAGATCAGCAGCAGCACCTGGAACCCGAGCAGGTAGTTCATGCCCTGGGTGAGGCCGAACAGCACGCCCGACAGCGCGGCCAGGGCCGTGCCGACGATCCACACGATCCGGATGACGCCGTCGACGTCGATCCCGCTGGCCGCGGCCAGCGCCGGGTTGTCGGAGACCGCTCGCGTCGCCTTGCCGGTCTTGGTGTAGAGCAGCGAGAAGGCGAAGGCCAGGAGCACCACGACCGACAGCACCATGCTGAAGATGTGCGAGGGCGGGATCGTCACCGACCCGATGGGGATGCCGGCCTGGCCGCTGAAGTCGCGGTAGAAGAACGTCTGGCCCGAGAACAGGTACAGGAAGCCGTAGCGCAGGAAGAAGCTGAACCCGATCGAGAAGATCATCATGGCGATCAGGCCGACCTGCTTCTTGCGAAGGTTCCGCCAGATGAAGGTCTCCTGGAACCAGCCGAAGGCCCCGGCGAGCAGGATCGTCAACGGGGCGGCCACCAGCAGGGGCAGCCCGGCGATGACGTGCAGCCCGTAGGCCACCAGGGCGCCGAAGGTCACCAGCTCGCCGTGGGCGAAGTTGGTCAGCCCGGTGGTGCCGAACACCAGCGACAGGCCGATCGCGGCGAGCGCGAGGATCAGACCGAACCGAAGGCCCGACACCGCGTACTGGGGCGCGAGCCGCCAGGGGATGTCGGCGAAGAAGCCGGCTCCCGGGACCTCGACGCCGGAGCCGTCACCCAGACCGGCCTCCAGCCGGAACGCGACGGTGCGGGGGGTGCCCGGCTGGACCGTCGTGGTGAACGGGTTCTCCTCGACGCCCAGGTCGGCGAGCTCCTCCGGGAGCGTCTCCAGGTCGAGCTCGATCTCGTACTCACCGGTCTGCGGGACCGGGAAGCTCACGGTGCCCTCGGCGTCGGTGGTGCCCTCGCCGACGACCTCGCCCTCGAACGAGACGGTGACGTCGACACCGGCCACGTCCTCGCGGGTCTCGTCGTCGCGGACGCGGACGTTGATGGTCTCGCCGTCCTCGGGAGGTGCGCTCGCGGCGAGCACGTCGGGCGGTGGGGCGGTGCTGGTGACCGGCTGCAGCGCTGCGGCGGGGCCGGCGATGGTCAGGGCCAGGATCAGCCCGACGAGCGCGAAAATATGACGCACCCTCGTTCCTCCGTTGGTCGGCAGGGTGTTGCGGCAGGGGACACCCTCGCTGGGTCTCAGCGGGAGTGACCGCCGAACCCTAGCCACAGAAAGTGCGGGTTGGGACCCCACGGCGCCGAAACGACATCGGAAAGTAACCCGGCGCCCGGAACGTCCTGCTGCGCGCTCACGCTGTGGTCGCCGGGTGTCACGTCACGAACGCGCCCACGGCCGCCACCAGCACCGGAGCCACCACCAGGGCGGGCAGCAGGTCGCCGACGGGCACGTCACGCAGGCGCAGCAGCCGCAGGCCGACACCCAGCAGCACCAGGCCGCCCGTGGCCGACAGGGCCGCGACCTGGGCGGCGTCGAGCAGGTCGCCGAGCAGGAACCCCACCACGGTGAGCGTGCCCTGGACGACGGCCACCGACAGGGCGCTCAGCAGCACGCCCGAGCCCAGGGCGGAGGCGAACGCCGCCGCGGCCACCCCGTCCAGCAGCGACTTGACGGCCAGCTCGTCGATCCCGCGGCCCAGCCCGTCGTTGATCGAGCCCAGCACGGTGAGCGGTCCGACGCAGAACACCAGCGACGCCGTGACGAACCCCTCCACGAAGCGGGAGTCGCCGCGGGCGGTCCGTGACCCGGCGTCCGCCTCGGCCGGCTCGGGGTCGCCCGCGGGCTCCGTCCTCCCGCGCAGCAGGACCCGCCGCAGGACGTGCCCGAGCTGTTCCAGCCGGGACTCCACCCGCAGCAGCGCGCCGATGATGCCGCCCAGCAGGGCCGAGCCGATGACGACCAGCGCGGCGCCGGGTCCGACCGCCTCGCTCAGCGCGGGGTCGGCGACGTCCAGGATCGACAGCACCGCGATGGACAGCGTCCCCAGGCCCAGGGCGTCCATGGCCACGAGCCGCACGCGCTCCGGCAGCCGTGACCCCAGCAGCAGCCCGATGGTGCCGCCGAGCAGCACGGTGAGGACGTTGAGGACCGTCCCCGCGCCGACGAACAGCGTCACCGCCGGCTCAGCCGGACGAGCCGGGGACGGCGTCGCGCAGCAGGCAGGTGATGCGCGCGGTGCAGACCCGGCGCCCGGCGTCGTCGCTCACCACGACCTCGTAGCTGGCCAGGGTGCGGCCCGTCTGCAGCGCGGTGGCGACGGCCGTGACCACCCCCGAGCGCGCCGCGCGGTGGTGGGTGGCGTTGATGTCGACCCCCACGGCGACGCGCCCCTCGCCGGCGGCCAGCATGGCCCCGAACGAGCCGAGCGTCTCCGCCAGCGCCACGCTGGCCCCGCCGTGCAGCAGGCCGTAGGGCTGGGTGTTGCCCGCCACGGGCATGGTCGCGACGAGGCGCTCGGCCGACACCTCGACGAACTCGATGCCCAGCCGCTCGATCAACGTGCCGGGGACGGCCGCCAGGACGGTCTCGAGGGCGTCGGCCGGGTGGTCTGCGTGGTCCGTCACACCCAGAAGCCTAGGGTTGCCGCCGTGGGACGCCTGCTGCTCGTCGACGGTCATTCGCTCGCCTACCGGGCCTTCTACGCCCTGCCGACCGAGAACTTCTCGACCTCGACGGGGCAGACCACCAACGCGGTGTACGGCTTCACGTCGATGCTGATCAACGTGCTGCGGGACGAGGCGCCCACGCACCTGGCGGTCGCCTTCGACGTGTCCAAGCAGACGTTCCGGCTCACGGAGTACCCGGAGTACAAGGCCGGGCGCTCGGTCAGCCCGCCGGAGTTCCCGGGGCAGATCCCGCTCATCCGCGAGGTGCTGGGCGCCATGGGCGTGTCCATCGTCACCGCCGAGGGCTTCGAGGCCGACGACGTCATCTGCACCCTGACCAAGCAGGCCCGGGCCGCCGGGCACGACGTGCTCGTGGTCACCGGCGACCGTGACGCGTTCCAGCTGGTGGACGAGCACGTCACCGTGCTCTACCCGGTCCGGGGCGTGTCGGAGCTGACGCGCATGACCCCCGCGGCGGTGGAGGCCAAGTACGGCGTCCCGCCGCAGCGCTACCCGGACCTGGCCGCCCTGGTCGGCGAGACCAGCGACAACCTGCCGGGCGTGCCCGGCGTCGGGCCCAAGACCGCCGCCAAGTGGATCACCCAGTACGACGGGCTCACGGGGGTCGTGGCCAACGCCGACACGATCAAGGGCAAGGCCGGGGAGAACCTGCGGGCCCACCTGTCCGACGTCGAGCGCAACCGGCGGCTCAACCGGCTCGTCGACGACCTGCCGCTCGGGGTCGAGGTCGACGCGCTGGAGCGGCCGGCCTGGGACCGCGACGCCATCCACCGGGTGTTCGACGGCCTGGAGTTCCGGGTCCTGCGCGAGCGGCTGTTCGAGACCCTCGACAACGACGAGCCCGAGGTCACCGGGGGCTTCTCGATCGAGGTGGCCCGCCCCACCGGCGAGGACGTGGCCGCCTGGACGGGCGCCGTCCCCGCCGGGGCGCGGGTGGGGGCGGAGGTCGTGCTGGCCGCCGACCTGTCCGGGCCCGGCAGTCCCACCAGCCCGGCCGCGCTGGACGGCGTCGCGGTCGCCGCGCCCGACGGGTCGGTGGCGGTCCTCGACGTGGCCGACCTGCTGCACTGGGTCGCCTCGCCCACCGGCCCGGCCCTGGTCCTGCACGACGCCAAGCCGCAGCTGCACGCGCTGGCCCGGGCGGCCTGGGCTCGCGGGCTGGCCCAGGTGGCCGAGGACGCCGCCGACGACGACCCCGCCACCACGGGGCAGGGCACGCCGGGTGGTGACGCGGGCGCGCCGGACCACGTGAGCGAGGACGGCACGACCGGTTCCCGGGGGCTGGCGTCGGCGATCGCGGGGCTGCCGGCGGGCGACACGTCGCTCGCGGCGTACCTGTGCCGGCCCGACCAGCGCTCCTACGACCTCGCCGACCTGTCCGTGCGCCACCTGGGGCGGACGCTGGTCACGGCCGAGCCGGCCACCGAGGACGTCCCCGCCGAGGAGCAGCTGAGCCTGGGGTTCGACGGGTCCGAGGCCGCCGACGCCGAGGACAGCCCCGAGGACCTCGTCCTGGCGGCACGGGCGCGGCGCGACATGCGCGCGGGCATCCGGGCCGCGGCCGTGGCCGAGCTGGACGCCGTGCTGCTGGCCGAGCTGGAGCAGCGGGAGGGCACCGCCCTGCTGGCCGACCTCGAGCTGCCGCTGGAGCGGGTGCTGGTCCGCATGGAGAGCACCGGCATCGCCGTGGACGTCGAGCACCTGCAGGGCCTGCGGGAGCACTACGACATGCGGGTCTCGGAGGCCGCCCGGCTGGCGTTCGCCGAGATCGACGAGCAGATCAACCTGGGCTCGCCCAAGCAGCTGCAGCGGGTGCTGTTCGAGAAGCTCGAGATGCCCAAGACCAAGCGGACCAAGACGGGCTGGACCACCGACGCCGAGGCGCTGCAGGACCTCTACGAGTCGACCGAGCACCCGTTCCTGCTGCACCTGCTGGAGCACCGCGACGCGATCAGGCTGCGGCAGACGGTCGAGGGGCTGCTGGCCTCGGTGGCCGACGACGGCCGGATCCGGACCACGTTCCAGCAGACCATCGCCGCGACGGGCCGGCTGTCCTCGACCGAGCCCAACCTGCAGAACATCCCCATCCGGACCGAGGAGGGGCGGCGGATCCGCAGCGGTTTCGTCGTGGGGGCCGACGCGGACGGGCCGCTGGAGTGCCTGATGAGCGCGGACTACTCCCAGATCGAGATGCGGATCATGGCCCACCTGTCGGGCGACGAGGGCCTGATCGAGGCCTTCACGGCGGGGGAGGACCTGCACCGGTTCGTGGGTTCCCGGGTGTTCCAGGTCGAGCCGGCCGACGTGACGCCCGAGATGCGCTCCAAGGTCAAGGCCATGAGCTACGGGCTCGCCTACGGGCTGAGCGCGTTCGGCCTGTCGCGGCAGCTGCGGACCTCGGTCGAGGAGTCGCGAGGGCTCATGGACGAGTACTTCGAGCGCTTCGGCGGGGTGCGCGACTACCTGCGCAGCGTGGTCGACGAGGCGCGCAAGGACGGCTGGACGGCGACGCTGCTGGGTCGTCGCCGCTACCTGCCCGACCTGACCAGCGACAACCGGCAGCGGCGCGAGGCGGCCGAGCGGATGGCGCTCAACGCGCCGATCCAGGGCTCGGCGGCCGACCTGATCAAGGTGGCGATGCTGCGGGTGCAGGAAGGCCTGGACGCCGCCGGCCTGCGCTCGCGGATGCTGCTGCAGGTGCACGACGAGCTCGTGCTGGAGGTCGCGGCCGGTGAGCTCGAGCAGGTGCAGGAGCTGGTCGTGGCCCAGATGGGCGGCGCCGCGGACCTGCGGGTGCCGCTCGAGGTGTCCGTGGGCCTCGGCCGGTCGTGGTTCGACGCGGCCCACTGAGCGCCGGCCGCACCGGGCCCTACCCGACGGTCGCGGCCGGGCGACGGGTGACGAGGATCGCGGTGCCGGGCAGGTACTGCCCGCGCAGCGGCGACCAGCCACCCCAGGTGTCGGTGAGCCTCTCGGGCCACTCCGGCTCCACCAGGTCGTCCAGGACGAGCCCCGCGGCCCGGACCAGTCGCACCCAGTCGCCCACCGTGCGGTGGTACTCCGCGTAGTCCAGTCGGCCGTCGGGGGCGTGCTCCACGTAGGGGCGCCGGTCGAAGTACGACAGCGACACCCGCAGGCCGTCCCAGCCCGGGTCGTCGGGCAGCGCCCAGCGGAAGGGGTGCGTGACGCTGGCCACGAACCGGCCCCCCGGGCGCAGCACGCGTGCGACCTCGCGCAGCACCGCGCCGGCGTCGGCGACGAAGGGCAGCGCCCCGTAGGCGGAGAACGCGTGGTCGACGCAGCCGTCGGCCAGGGGGAGCGCGCAGGCGTCGGCCTGCAGGGCGGGCACGACCGGGCCCCGCATGGCGAGCATGGCCGTCGACAGGTCGAGGGCCACCACGCGGGCCCCCTGCTCGGCCAGCCACCGGCTGCCCTGGGCCGCACCCGCGCCGACCTCCAGGACCCGGGTGCCGGCCAGGTCCTCCGGCCGGCCCAGCAGGCCCGCGTCGGCCTCGTCCAGGCCCTCCGGGCACCAGATGAGCCGGGCCGGGAGCGCGGCCGGGTGGGTGCTGGCTGCCTCGTCGGTGGACGCATCGGTGCTGGCCGGGTCGGTGCTGCCCGGTCCCGTCCCACCGGGCCGGCCGGCCAGGAACGCGGCGTGCTCGGCCTGGTAGCCGGCGGCCTCCCGGTCCCACCAGGTCCGGTTGGCGCGGACCGCGTCGGCGGGGTCGACGTCGTCGGACAGGCCGGCGGAGGTGTCGTGCACCCGGTCAGGGTGCCAGAGGGCCGCGTTGACCCTGCCCGACGGGGATCGATAGACTGTCGGCGCGCGCGCCCGTGCGCTATCGATCCCACCTAATCCATCAGCCGGAGCCCCTACTTCATGACCACCACCACGACTGCACCTGCGAGCAGCTCCCGCGTCGCGATCGTCGCCGTCAACGACATCGGCAGCGCCGAGGACTTCCTCGCAGCGGTCGACGAGACCATCAAGTACTTCGGGGACGGCGACCTCGTCTCCGGCACCATCGTCAAGGTCGACCGCGACGAGGTCCTCCTCGACATCGGTTACAAGACCGAGGGTGTCATCCCCAGCCGCGAGCTCTCGATCAAGCACGACGTCGACCCCAACGAGGTCGTCAGCGTCGGCGACGAGGTCGAGGCCCTGGTCCTCCAGAAGGAGGACAAGGAAGGCCGTCTGATCCTGTCCAAGAAGCGCGCGCAGTACGAGCGTGCCTGGGGCAAGATCGAGACGATCAAGGAAGAGGACGGCGTCGTCTCCGGCACCGTCATCGAGGTCGTCAAGGGTGGGCTCATCCTCGACATCGGCCTGCGCGGCTTCCTGCCTGCCTCCCTGGTCGAGATGCGTCGCGTCCGCGACCTCCAGCCCTACGTGGGCAAGGAGCTCGAGGCCAAGATCATCGAGCTGGACAAGAACCGCAACAACGTGGTCCTGTCCCGCCGCGCCTGGCTCGAGCAGACCCAGTCCGAGGTCCGCACCTCGTTCCTCAAGCAGCTGGCCCGGGGCCAGATCCGCACCGGTGTCGTGTCCTCGACCGTCAACTTCGGCGCGTTCGTCGACCTCGGCGGTGTCGACGGCCTGGTGCACGTCTCCGAGCTGTCCTGGAAGCACATCGACCACCCCACCGAGGTCGTCGAGATCGGCCAGGAGGTCACGGTCGAGGTGCTCGACATCGACATGGAGCGCGAGCGCGTCTCCCTGTCGCTGAAGGCCACCCAGGAAGACCCGTGGCAGCACTTCGCCCGCACGCACGGCCTCGGCCAGGTCGTGCCCGGCAAGGTCACCAAGCTGGTCCCCTTCGGCGCGTTCGTCCGCGTCGAGGACGGCATCGAGGGCCTGGTCCACATCTCCGAGCTGGCCGAGCGCCACGTGGAGATCCCGGAGCAGGTCGTCCAGGTCGGCGACGACATCTTCGTCAAGGTCATCGACGTCGACCTCGAGCGTCGCCGGATCTCGCTGTCGCTCAAGCAGGCCAACGACGGCGGCATCGCCGACGAGTCGGCCGAGTTCGACCCGACGCTCTACGGCATGGCCGCGGAGTACGACGAGCAGGGCAACTACAAGTACCCGGACGGCTTCGACCCCGAGACGGGCGAGTGGCTCCCGGGCTACGAGACCCAGCAGGCCGAGTGGGAGAAGCAGTACGCCGAGGCGCAGAAGCGCTGGGAGGCCCACAAGGAGCAGGTCGTGTCGGCTCAGAAGGCCGAGCTCGAGGCCGGTTCCGCCACGGCGGCGACCAGCTCCAGCACGCCCAGCTCCGGAAGCTCGAGCGCCTCGTCGTTCAGCTCCGGCGGCGACGACGACAGCGAGTCCGGCGGCGGCACGCTCGCCTCGGACGAGGCCCTGGCCGCGCTGCGCGAGAAGCTCACCGGCCGCTGACCGGCACCAGCACCAACGTCTGAGCGGCGTCAGCGCCGCCTGACGGCACGTCGACGGAGGCCCGTCCCCCAGCCGGGGGGCGGGCCTCCGTCGTGCCAGACTGCCGCCGTGCTCAGGGTGGGTCTGACGGGTGGGATCGCGTCCGGCAAGTCGACCGTCGCCCGGCGGCTGGCCGCGCACGGGGCGGTGCTGGTCGACGCCGACGTCCTGGCCCGTGAGGTCGTCGCCCCCGGCAGCGACGGGCTGGCCGAGGTGGTGGCCCGGTTCGGGCCGCAGGTGCTGACGGCCGACGGCGCGCTGGACCGGCCTGCGCTCGGTCGGGTCGTGTTCACCGACCCCGACGCCCGGCGCGACCTGGAGGCCGTCACGCACCCACGGATCCGGGCCCTGACCGAGGAGCGTTTCCAGGCGGCGCGGTCCGACGCGGTCGTGGTGCACGACGTGCCGCTGCTGGTCGAGCTCGGGTACGAGGACCGCTACCACCTGACCGTCGTCGTCCACGCCGACGTCGAGGAGCGGGTCCGTCGGCTGGTCTCCGAACGGGGGAGCAGCGAGGTGGAGGCGCGTGCCCGGGTCGCCTCCCAGGCCGACGACCGGGCGCGACGCGCCGCCGCCGACGTCTGGCTGGACAACACGGCGGCCGAGGACGACCTGCCGGCCTCCGTGGACGGCCTGTGGCGGGACCGGCTGCTGCCGTTCGAGTCGAACGTGCGTCACGGGCGGTCGTCGGCGCCCGCCCGCCTGACCGACCTGGTCGCGCCCGACCCCACCTGGGCGGACACCGGTCGCCGGCTGGCCGCCCGGGTCCGACGCGCCGCCGGGGACCGGGCGCGCTCGGTGGAGCACGTCGGGTCGACGGCGGTCCCCGGGCTGGCGGCCAAGGACGTGGTGGACCTGCAGCTGGTCGTCGACGACCTGGCCGTGGCGGACGCCCTGGCCCCCGCCCTGGCCGAGGCCGGCTTCCCGGCCCGGCCGGGGGAGTGGACCGACACCCCCAAGCCGGGCGCGGCCGGCCCCTGGGGCAAGCGGCTGCACGGCAGCGCGGACCCCGCTCGCCCTGTCAACCTGCACGTCCGCGTAACCGGGTCGGGGGCGGCGTCCTACGCCGTGATGTTCCGGGACTGGCTGCGATCCGAGGCGGCCGCGCGGCGGGAGTACGAGGGCGAGAAGCGCCGGCTGGCGCTCCTGCACCCGGTCAGGGCGGACTACGCCACCGCCAAGGAGCCGTGGTTCACGGACGTCGCGTGGCCGCGCATGCAGACCTGGGCCGCCGCCACGGGGTGGGTCGCTCGGGTCTGACGAGGCGTCCAACCCCCGCCGACGGTCGGTCCGACGGTGGTCACGCGGCAGCCGGGGGGTTGTGTCCGGGGTGCTGCCTACCGTCTGCGGCATGTCGTCGAGCGTGGTGTCGGTGCCGGGCGGGGCCGGTGGTGCCGGTGCGGACCTGGCCGCGGCGGCGGTGGTGGCGATGTCCTCGACGGGGTTCGTGCGGGCGGCGGCGGACGCCATGGAGCTGCAGGCCATCGCGACCCTGGTCCAGGTGCGCCGCCGCGAGGCGGTGGCCGAGGCCCGGGCCGCGGCCCGGGAGAGCGACGACGCGCGTGGCGTGGTGCCGGGCACGACGCAGGTACGGCGGGTGGACGTGGACCGGGTGGACCGGTTCACCGCGCAGGAGGTGTCGCTCGCGTTGACGCTGTCCCCGGTCGTCGCCCGGGAGCGTCTGGAGCTGGCGGTCGAGCTGGTGCTGCGACGGCCGGTGACGTTCGAGGCGCTGCGGCGCGGTGAGATCGACCTGGTGCGGGCGCGGCGGATCTGTGACGCCGTCCGCAGCCTGCCGCGCCATCGCCTCGACGACACCGCCTCACCGACGGCCGACGAGACCGACGGGGCACGCCCGCCCCTCGGGGCCGACGGGGCCGACGGGGCCGACGGGGCCGACGGGGCCGACGGGGCCGACGGGGCCGACGGGGGTGACGGGGCCGACGGGGGTGACGGGGGTGACGGGGCTGGGGCGGACGAGGCAGCTGACGGGGCGGTGAGGGACCAGGCGGGCGCCGGAGCTGACGCCGCGGGTGTCACGGCCGGTGGGACGGCTGGTGCGGACCGGTTGGCGGCGGCGGTCGAGGCCGAGGTGCTCTACCCGGGCAGCGTGGCCGCCCTGACCGACCTGCGACCCGCCCGCGCCGCGGGGGCCTTGACCCCGGCCCAGCTCACCGCCCGCCTCACGCGCCTGGTCCTGCGCGCCGACCCCCACCACGCGACCGAACGGACGACCACCGCCGACGCCCGCCGCGCCTGCACCTACCGGGCCCTGCCTGACGGCATGGCGCTGCTGTCGATCACCGGGCGCGCGGAGCTGCTCGGAGCTGCGTTCGCCCGGCTCGACGGCACCGCCCGCGAGCTGCTGCGCGCCGACCGCACCAGCACCAGGAGCAGCACCAACAGCATCGCCTGCACCAGCACCGGGACCAGCACCAGCACCAGCACCAGCACCAGCACCAGCACGCAGCCTGCTGTCAGCGACGGGACCGGGACCGGGACGTCCGAGACCGTCGAGACGGCGACAGGCGGAGAGGCGCGGGCGCTGGTGCCGCACCCTTCACTCGCAGGCGCGTCCGGCTACGACGCGGCGCGGACGTTGGACCAGACCCGGGTCGACGTGTTCCTCGCGACCCTGCTCGGTGACTCCCACGACCTGACCCGAGCCCACAACGTCCGCATCGACCTGGCCCTCGTCGCCACCGCCGGCACCGTCCTGGCCGGCGGCGACGAACCCGGCGACCTCGACGGCTACGGCCCCGTCCCCGCCCCCCTGACCCGCGCCCTGGCCGCCGACGCCCGCTGGCGCCGCTGGACCAGCGACCCCACCACCGGCCACCTCACCCACACCAGCAAGAGCAGCTGCGGCTGCACCACCAACAGCCCTGCCAGCCCTGGCGCCGCTGGCGGCCCGCACGGACCCGGCGGAGCCGAGACCGGACCTGGCACCTCAGGACCCGAGGCGTCCCCCGCAACCGAACCCGCGTCCGCACCCGGCGCCGCGTCCGCACCCGGCGCCGCGTCCTCGCCCGGCTCCCGATCAGCGCCGGCACCCGCGCCCGGCTCCGCACCCGCGCCCGCCTCCGCGCCCTCGCCCGGCGCCGCGTCCTCGCCCAGCTCCGCGTCCTCGCCCAGCTCCGCGTCCTCGCCCAGCTCCGGTTCAGCTCCCGCATCCGGCGCCGGCTCCGCGCCCGGCACCCCCTGCGGCTGCGGGCTGGCCGACACCCGCCACCGCACCTACCGACCCAGCACCGCCGTCGCCGCCCTCATCCGCGCCCGCGACCAGACCTGCCGCTTCCCCACCTGCCGCCGCCGCGCCGCCGCCTGCGACCTCGACCACGTCACCCCCTTCCCCCACGGCCCCACCTGCCACACCACCATGGCCAGCGAGTGCCGCCTGCACCACACCTGCAAGCACCAAGCCGGCTACACCCTCACCATCACCCCCGACGGCACCACCACCTGGACCACCCCC
Organism: Jannaschia sp. R86511; assembly: GCF_042466345.1. Lineage (NCBI taxonomy): Bacteria > Pseudomonadati > Pseudomonadota > Alphaproteobacteria > Rhodobacterales > Roseobacteraceae > Jannaschia > Jannaschia sp. R86511. The sequence continues at coordinate 3,066,561 of NZ_JAXHCD010000001.1, read as the reverse complement.
ACCGGCCACCAGCACGTCACCCACCCACCCAGCTGGGGACGACCACCACCCACCACCGACATGCACCCCGACGACGCTGCGGCCGAGTCGCCCGACGACGACCCGCCGCCGTTCTAGGGGTGGCAGACACGTCAGGACCCCGACGCCGGCGGCGGGTGCGCGCGTCAACGGCTGGCGCGTGCGTCGGCGGCTGGCGCGGCGTCGGGCTCGGGGCGTGAGCGTCGGGCGGTAACTCACGAGACAGCGCAGCGGGAAGCACGGGAGACTGCACCGTGCCCAGCGACGACCCGTCCGGCGACCTGCCGGTCAGTGGACGGGTCGTCGTACCCGCGGCCATGCTCTCGTGGCGGTTCAGCCGGTCGTCGGGCCCTGGTGGTCAGGGCGTCAACACGGCCGACAGCCGGGTCGAGCTGTCGGTCCGCCCGCTCGACCTGCCGGGGCTGGGGGAGCAGCAGCGTGCCCGGCTGCAGGACCGGTTGCGGGGCCGACTGGTGGACGGGGTCCTCACCGTGGCCGCGTCGGAGCACCGTCAGCAGCTGCGCAACCGTTCGGCGGCCCGGGCCCGGATGGCCGCGGCGCTCCGCGAGGCCCTGGCCCCGCCAGGGCGGGCACGTCGGCCCACGAGGCCCACCCGGGGCTCGAAGGAGAGGCGCATCACGGCCAAGAAGCAGCGCTCACAGCTCAAGCAGCTGCGCGGCCGCTGGGACTGACCGGCACGTCCGACCCGCGGCAGCCCTGTCCCGGGATCGTCAGCAGCCCCTTCCCAGGACCTGCGGCAGCGCGGATCCCGGAACCGGCGGCAGCCCCGTCCGAGGACCTGCGAAGCCGATCCGCGGTGCCCCGCCGCCGGCCGCCCCACGGGATGGCGTTGTCGGACCTGCGGCTTACCGTAGGTACGTGCGCCCCGTCTCCGACATCACCCGCCGCGTCGCCCCCTTCGAGGTCATCAGCCCGTTCACCCCCAGCGGGGACCAGCCGGCCGCCATCGCCGAGCTGACGAAGCGCGTCAACCGCGGCGACAAGGACTCCGTCCTGCTGGGGGCCACCGGCACGGGCAAGTCGGCCACCACAGCCTGGCTGGTCGAGCAGGTCCAGCGCCCGACCCTGGTGATGGTGCAGAACAAGACGCTGGCCGCCCAGCTGGCCAACGAGTTCCGCGAGCTCCTGCCGAACAACGCGGTCGAGTACTTCGTCTCGTACTACGACTACTACCAGCCCGAGGCCTACGTCCCCCAGACCGACACCTACATCGAGAAGGACTCGTCGATCAACGACGAGGTCGAGCGGCTCCGGCACTCGGCCACCAACTCGCTGCTGACCAGGCGCGACGTCATCGTGGTCTCGACCGTGTCCTGCATCTACGGCCTGGGCACCCCGCAGGAGTACGTCGACCGGATGGCCCGGCTCAAGGTCGGCCAGACCGTCAACCGCGACGACCTGCTGCGCCGGTTCGTCACCATGCAGTACACGCGCAACGACCTGTCCTTCACCCGCGGTACCTTCCGCGTCCGGGGCGACACCGTCGAGATCATCCCGCAGTACGAGGAGCTCGCCGTCCGCATCGAGCTGTTCGGCGACGAGATCGAGCGGCTCTACACGCTGCACCCCCTCACGGGCGAGATCGTCCGCGAGGAGGAGGAGATGTACATCTTCCCCGCCTCCCACTACGTCGCCGGGCCCGAACGGCTCGAGCGCGCCGTCGGCACGATCGAGGCCGAGCTGCACGGCCGCCTGGCCGAGCTGGAGAAGCAGAACAAGCTGCTGGAGGCCCAGCGGCTGCGGATGCGCACCACCTACGACATCGAGATGCTGCGCCAGGTCGGGACCTGTGCCGGGGTGGAGAACTACTCCCGTCACTTCGACGGACGCGCGCCTGGGTCGGCGTCCAACACCCTGCTGGACTACTTCCCCGAGGACTTCCTGCTGGTCATCGACGAGTCGCACGTCACCGTGCCGCAGATCGGCGGCATGTACGAGGGGGACATGTCCCGCAAGCGCACGCTGGTGGACCACGGCTTCCGGCTGCCGTCGGCCATGGACAACCGGCCGCTGCGGTGGGAGGAGTTCACCGAGCGCATCGGCCAGACCGTCTACCTCTCGGCCACCCCCGGGCCGTACGAGCTCGGTCGGGTCAAGGGTGACGTCGTGCAGCAGATCATCCGGCCGACCGGTCTGGTCGACCCCCAGGTCGTCGTCAAGCAGACCAAGGGCCAGATCGACGACCTGCTGGCCGAGATCCGCGAGCGGACCGTCAAGAACGAGCGCATCCTCGTCACCACCCTGACCAAGAAGATGGCCGAGGACCTGACCGACTACCTGCTGGAGCAGGGGGAACGGGTCCGGTACCTGCACTCCGAGGTCGACACCCTGCGGCGGGTGGAGCTGCTCCGCGAGCTGCGCATGGGGGAGTACGACGTCCTGGTCGGCATCAACCTGCTGCGCGAGGGTCTCGACCTGCCCGAGGTGTCGCTGGTCGCGATCCTCGACGCCGACAAGGAGGGCTTCCTGCGCTCGGCCACGTCGCTCATCCAGACGATCGGCCGCGCGGCCCGCAACGTGTCCGGCGCGGTCCACATGTACGCCGACCGGATCACCCCGTCGATGGAGCAGGCGATCGACGAGACCAACCGCCGCCGCGAGATCCAGGTGGCCCACAACCTGGCCAACGGCATCGACCCGACGCCGCTGCGCAAGAAGATCGCCGACATCACCGACCTGATCCAGCGCGAGGACGAGGACACCAAGGCCCTGCTCGGCGGGTCGGGTCAACGGCAGTCGCGGGGCAAGGGCGTCAACGGCGCGGTGGCCCCGCTGCCGGTGTCACGACACGAGGGCATGCCCCAGTCCGAGCTCGCGGACCTGATCCAGCAGCTCACCGACCAGATGCACGTCTCGGCGACCGAGCTGCAGTTCGAGGTGGCGGCCCGGCTGCGCGACGAGATCCGCGACCTGAAGAAGGAGCTGCGGGGGATGCAGGCCGCCGGCGTCTGACCGCCCTTCAGCCCGCCCCGGCGGGCAGGGGCCGACCACGCACGGCGGTGACCGCGCCCCGCACGACGTCGAGGGCGGCCTCGAGGTCGCCGGGACCGGTCATCCAGTTGCTCATCGACACCCGGATCACGGCCCGGTCGTGCCAGCGGGACCCGGAGATCCAGGTGCGGCCGTCCGCGAGGACGACGTCCACCAGCGCGCGGGTCTGCTCGTCGGTCGCCATGCGCGCGCAGACCTGCGTGGACCAGACCTGGTTGACCACCTCGAGCCCGTCGATGCCCGCCAGCCCGTCCGCCATGGCGAGGGCGTTGTCGTGCAGCCGGTCGACCAGGTCGGCGACCCCGCTGCGCCCCAGCGACCGCAGCGCCGCCCAGACCGGGAAGCCGCGGGCGCGCCGCGACCACTCGGGGGTGCGGGACCACGGCTCCAGCGGCGAGGAGTCCTCGGTGATCAGGTAGTCGGCGTGCATGGACATCGCCGCCTGCAGGGCCTGCGGGTCGGCCACGACGGCCAGGCCGCAGTCGTAGGGCACGTTGAGGGTCTTGTGCGCGTCCGTCGCCCAGCTGTCGGCGGCCTCGACCCCGGCCACCCGGTCCTTCAGCCGCTCCGACGCGCCCGCCCACAGGCCGATGGCGCCGTCGACGTGGACCCAGCCGCCCCGGGCCCGGACGAGCGGCACCAGCTCGGCGAACGGGTCGTAGGCGCCGGTGTTGATGTGCCCGGCGTAGGTCGAGACCACCAGCGGGGCGTCCTCGGGCACCTCGGCCAGCGCCGCAACCAGCGCCTCGGGCCGCATCCGGCCGTGCTCGTCCGTGGCCACCGGCACCGGTCGGCCCAGGCCCAGGAAACGCAGCGCCCGGTCGACGGTCTCGTGGCGGTCGGCGTTGGCCAGCACGTGCACCTTCGGCGCCCCCTGCAGGCCGTGGGCGTCCAGGTCCCAGCCCGCCCGCCGCAGCACCTCGCCCCGGGCCGCGGCCAGGCAGGTGAAGTTGGCCGACATCCCGCCGGGGACCAGGCCCACGACCGCCGTCCCCGGCAGGCCGAGCAGGTCGAGGGCCCACCGCTCCACGGCGTCCTCGGCCGCGCAGGCCGCCGGGGTAAGGGCCCGCATCCCGACGTTCTGGTCCCAGGTCGTCGCCAGCATGTCCGCCGCCACCGCCGCGGGCAGCGCGCCACCGATGACGAAGCCGAAGAACCGGCCGCTGCCCGTGGCCGTGATGCCGTCCTCGGCCCCGGCGACCAGCGCGTCCAGCACCTCGACGGGGTCCGAGGGTCCGTCGGGCAGGTCGCCGCCGAGGCCGGGCAGGTCCTCCGGTCGCCGCACCGGCGACGGCACGCGCCGGGCCGGTAGCGACATCAGGTACGCCTCGGCGTGCCCGCGCACCCGTTCCAGCAGTCGTGGCCAGTCGTCGTAGCGGGGCATCCACGCACGCTACGCCCGCGCGGGGCCGCTGGACAGGACGGAGGTCCTGGCCGCGACCGGATCAGGTCACCAGCCGCGTTCGCGCCAGACGGGCAGCGCCGGCCGCTCCGCCCCCAGGGTCGTGCCGTCCCCGTGGCCGGGGAGGACCAGCGTGTCGTCGCCGAACCGCGCGAACAGCCGCTCCTCCACGTCCCCGAGCAGGGACACGAACCGCTCCGGGTCCTGCCAGGTGTTGCCCACCCCGCCGGGGAACAGCGAGTCACCGGTCAGGGCCACGGCGGGGACCGCCCCCGACGCCGGCAGCACCAGCGCCACCGACCCCGGGGTGTGGCCGCGCAGGTGCACGACGTCCAGCCGCAGGTCGCCGACCACGACGACGTCGCCGTGGTCGAGCAACCGGTCGACGGCCACCGGCAGGTCACCGGCGTCGTCCCGGCCGCACAGGACGGGGGCAGCCACCGCGGCCGCCACCGCCGGCAGGGCCCGGTGGTGGTCCCAGTGCCCGTGCGTGGTGACGACCGCCACGACGTCAGGGGCTCCGGCGACGTCCGGGCCCGCCGCCGCGGCCGCGGCGCCCACCAGCCCGAGCACGGCCTCCGGGTCGTCGGCCGCGTCGACGAGCAGCTGGGCCCCGGTCGCGCGGCAGGTCAGCACGTAGGCGGTGTTGTCCTGCTCGCTGACGGACGCCTTGCTGAGCAGCGCCGCCCCCAGGTCGACGTGGACGGGCGCGTCCGAGCGGTCCACGTGCAGCGCGGGCAGCCGCGGGTCGCCGACGGCGAGGACCGTCACCACTCGTCCCGCACCTCGTGCACGTGGTCCAGCGCCTCGGCGGCCCGGACCAGCGCCAGGTGGCTGAACGCCTGCGGGTAGTTGCCGGTGAAGCGCCGGGCCGCCGGGTCGTACTCCTCGGCCAGCAGGCCGATCCCGGGCGTGGCCAGCCCGCACAGCCGGTCCATGAACGCGATGGCCTCGTCGCGGCGTCCGGTGCGGGCCCAGTGCTCGACCAGCCAGAACGAGCAGGCCAGGAACGGGTGCTCGTCCCCGGCCAGGCCGTCGACGCCGGACTCGGCGCGGTACCGCAGCACCAGCCCGTCCCGCATCAGGTCGCTCTCGACGGCCTTGACGGTCGCCAGCATCACGGGGTCGTCCCAGTCGAGGAAGCCCACCTGGGCGGCCTGCAGCAGGGCGGCGTCCACGCTGCTCCCGCCCAGGTACTGCACGAGGTTGCCCCGCTCGGGGTCCACCCCGCGCTGGAGCACCTGCGCCCGGATCGTCTCGGCGGTCTCGCGCCACAGGTCGGCGTGCCCGGGACGGCCGTAGTCCTCCACCGCCCGGACCCCGCGGTCGAAGGCGGCCCAGGCCATGATCCGGGAGTGGGTGAACGGCTTGAGGTCACCCCGGATCTCCCAGATGCCGTTGTCCAGGCTGTCCCAGATCTCGGCCAGGTGGTCCAGCAGGGCCGCCTGCAGCGACCAGCTGAACACGTCGGTCGAGGCACCGGCGCAGCGCGCGGCGTGCAGCGCGACCATGACCTCGCCGATGACGTCGACCTGGAGCTGGGACGCCGCGGCGTTGCCCACCCGCACGGGCCGGGAGCCCTCGTAGCCGGCCAGGTGGTCCAGCTCGTACTCCTCCAGGCGCCGCTCGCCGCCGACGCCGTACATGATCTGCACGTCCTCCGGCGCCCCGGCGACCGCACGGAGCAGCCACTGCCGCCAGCTGTCGGCGATGTCGAGGTAGCCGTGGGCCAGCAGCGCCTCCAGGGTCAGCGCCGCGTCCCGCAGCCAGCAGTAGCGGTAGTCCCAGTTGCGGACCCCGCCGATCTCCTCCGGCAACGACGTCGTCGGCGCCGCGACGATCCCGCCGGTGTCCTCGTGGCTCAGCGCCCGCAGCGTCAGCAGCGAGCGCTTGACGGGCCCGGCGTAACGGCCGTCGTGGTCGCAGCGGACCGCCCACTCCCGCCACCACTGCTCGGTGCGGTCGATGGCCGCGGTGACGTAGACCGGCTCGGGCGGCGTCCGGTGCGACGGGTACCAGGTCAGCACCAGGTCGTGACGACCGCCGGCCACCACGTCGAACTCGCCCACGTGACGGTGGTCCACCGGGACCGGGAGCGGGTCGCAGCGCAGCAGCAGGGCGTCGGGACCGGACACGGCGAGCAGCGCCTGCGCCCCGCCCTCGTCGGTGGCCGACGTGGCGGCGTTCGGGCCGGAACCCACGCCCCGGACCCGCTGCGGGCGCGGGGCGGGCAGCGCGAAGGCGGCGTCGACCGCCGACCCGTCGTCCCGGATCCGCCGGACCCACGGCACGTCGCGGCCGTAGCCGAAGCGGATCACCAGCTCCTGCCGCATCCGGACGGTGCCCTCGACGCCCTCGACCCGGCGCACCAGGTCGGCGCGACGGCCACCGACGGGCATGGTCTCCACGACGCGCACCCGCCCCGCCGCGGTCCGCCAGACCGTCTCCAGGGTCAGCGTGTCCTCGCGGTAGCCGCGCTCCTCGACCACGGCGTCCGGGTCGGTGGGGGCCAGCAGCCAGCGGCCGTTGTCGGGATCGCCCAGCAGGGCGGCGAAGCAGGCGGGAGAGTCGAACCGGGGGAAGCAGAGCCAGTCGACGCTGCCGCGCTCGGATACCAGGGCGGCCGAGTGCAGGTCCCCCAGGAGGGCGTACTGCTCGATCGGCACCGCAGGGGCGGGCGTGTTCATGGTCGGGACGCTACCCGTGCCGGGGCCCCGAGCCGGGCACCGCCCCGCGGACGGCGGTGACCGGCGCCATCAGGGGTCGTGCCCGGCAGGACGCGTCCGCCTCACCGGTTGGCGCGGTCCGGCCCGGCACGGCACGGGCCGGTGCGGCCGGACGCGGCGCGGCACGACGCCGCACCACGCGGCCGGGCGCGGCGGGGTACGGCGGGGTACGGCGGGGTACGGCGAGACGCGGAACGACGCCGGCGTCTGGTTGCGGCGTCCTGGCTGCGCGGCCGTCATGGCTGCCGGCTCATCCGGTGCGGTCGGGCTTCTTCTTGCCGGCGGGTGTGTCGTCGGCCTCGCCGGGTGGGTCGGCGGGCTTGGCGGGCTTGGTGGGCTTGGTGGGCTTGGTGGGCTTGGTCTTGTCGGCGGGTGTGCCCCTGCCCTTGCCGGCAGGTGGGTCGGTGGGCTTGGCGGGTTTGCCCTTGTCGGCGGGTGCGTCGGTGGGCTTTGCGGGCTTGTCCTTGCCCTTGTCTGCTGGCTTGGCGGGCTTGGTGGGCTTGCCGCTGCCGCCGGGTGGGGCGGAGGTCTGCCGCTCCGAGGGCGGGGCAGGACGTTCCACACCCTGTCGCTCGGCCGGCGGGGCCGACCTCCCGGCGGGGGCGGCCTCGGGTCCCGGGGCGGACCCACGGCCCGGCGAGGGGGCGGACGGGGAGTCGGCAGGGGTCGGCGCCGGGTCAGGCGTCGTCGTCGCACCGGCCCCCGCGTCGCCCGTCGGGGCCCGCGTGCCGACCGGGGCCGTGACCCCGGGGGCCCCGGTCGTCGGGCTCGATCCGCCGGCAGCGGGAGACGGCACCTCGTCGGTCGTGCCGGATCCCGTGGGGTGCGGACCGGGCGCCCACGGGCCGGTGACCGGCCGGGCGCCCCACGGGGTCGGGTCCAGGGTCGGGTCGACGGTCGGGTCCACCCCGACGGCCCCGACCGACTCGACCACCTGGGTCGTGACGGGGACGGGGACCTGCGCGGGCGCGGCCCCGATCGCGCTGCCGACACCGATCACGGCTGCCGTCCCCGCGGCGGCGGCCGACGTGCTCGCGCTCGAGACCACCCCGGCGGTCAGCTGGACGGCCGACTGCTGCGCGGAGCCGATGACGGGGACCTGCACGAGCAGACCCAGGGGACCCGTGGCCCACCACAGCCGGGGCAGGGGGATGGCCAGGAACGCCCTCACCACCGCCGGGTCGAACTGCGACCCCGCGCACCGGGTCAGCTCGGCGAGGGCCGCCTTGGTGCCACCCGCCTTCTTGTAGGAACGGGCCGCGGTGATCGTCTCGAAGGTGTCGACGACCGCCACCAGCCTCCCGGCGCGGCTGATCTGCTCGCCCGCCAGACCGGCCGGGTAGCCACCACCGTCCCAACGCTCGTGGTGGTGCAGGATGCCGCCCTGCCACTCACCGAGCCAGTCCGCGAACGGCCCGGCGATCCGGGCGCCGTGGACCGGGTGCCGCCTCATCTCGTGCCACTCGGCGTCGTTCAGGGGGCCCGGCTTGCTCAGGATGGACGAGGCCACGTCCAGCTTGCCGATGTCGTGCAGGAGGGCCGCCCACCGCAACCGGTCACGATCACCGGTGGTGAGGGACACGTGGTCCGCCAGGAGCTCCACGAGCATCCGCACCCGCTCGCTGTGCCCGCGCGACCGCTTGTCGTGGTCGCCGAGCGAGGTGACCAGGGCCAGCATGAGGTGGGCCATGTCCTCGGCGCCCTGCGGGGCCATGAGGCGCCGGGTGAGCTGCTCCCGGTCGCGGCCCAGCCGGGCCACGGCGAGTCGGGAGGGCGCCCGCCCGGGGAACAGCATGGTCATGCGCAGCAGGGCCTCCAGGGGCAGCCACCGACGCACCAGCCGCTCCGTGCCCAGGGCCGCGACCAGGCAGGCGACCGCCAGGACCGGCACCAGCAGCCAGAGGGACGCGCCGGCGAGCTGCCGGGAGACGGTCAGCCCCACCGCGACCGACACGGCCACGGGCGTCAGCAGGATGGTCAGGCGCAGCAGCACGGCCAGGGCCGGTCGGGAGGCCCACCGGTCGCCCTGCTCGGTCGTCGGGCCGGTCGCACCGGGCGCGGAGGTCACGCCGGGGTTTCGGCACGCCACGGCCAGGGGCTGAGGGGCGGCGGGGAGGGTCACCCTCTCGGCGGCTGACGCGGGGCGGACGGCGTTGTCGGACGGCCGACCTACGATGGGGGGGTGGCAGACCGTCTCGTCGTTCGTGGTGCACGTGAGCACAACCTCAAGGACATCGGGGTGGACCTCCCACGGGACTCGCTCGTCGTGTTCACGGGCCTGTCCGGGTCGGGCAAGTCGTCGCTCGCCTTCGACACGATCTTCGCCGAGGGCCAGCGCCGCTACGTGGAGTCGCTGAGCGCCTACGCCCGGCAGTTCCTCGGCCAGATGGACAAGCCCGACGTCGACTTCATCGAGGGCCTGTCGCCCGCGGTCTCCATCGACCAGAAGTCGACGAACCGCAACCCCCGCTCGACCGTCGGCACCATCACCGAGATCCACGACTACCTGCGGCTGCTCTACGCCCGCGCCGGTCGCCCCCACTGCGTGCAGTGCGGCGAGCCCATCGGCCGGCAGACCCCGCAGGCCATCGTCGACCGCCTGCTCGAGCTGCCCGACGGCACCCGGTTCCAGGTCCTGGCCCCCGTGGTGCGCGGGCGCAAGGGCGAGAACCTCGAGATGTTCCGCGAGCTGCAGGGCAAGGGCTACTCCCGGGCCCGCGTCGACGGCGAGATCGTGTCGCTGGCCGAGCCGCCCGCCCTGGACAAGCGCAAGAAGCACGACGTCGACGTGGTCGTGGACCGGCTCGTCTCCCGGACCGAGGGCGACGAGGAGAAGCAGCGCAGCACGAAGCGCCGCCTCACCGACTCGGTCGAGACCGCGTTGGGCCTGGCCGAGGGCATCGTCATCGTCGAGCTGGTCGACGTGCCGGCGGACGCGGACCCGGACCAGGACGACCTGGCCCCCCGTGAGCGCCGGTTCAGCGAGCGGCTCGCCTGCCCCAACAACCACCCGGTGGCGCTGGAGGAGATCGAGCCGCGCACGTTCTCGTTCAACGCCCCCTACGGCGCGTGCCCGGAGTGCAGCGGGCTGGGGACCCGGCTCGAGGTCGACCCCGAGCTGGTCATCCCCGACGACGACCTGTCGCTGGCCGAGGGCGCCGTCGCGCCCTGGAGCTCCGGGACCCAGTCGGTCGACTACTTCCAGAAGCTGCTGGCCAGCCTGGCCGACGCGCTCGGGTTCTCGATGGACACGCCCTGGCGCGCCCTGCCGGAGCGGGCCCGCGAGGCGGTGCTGCACGGCCTGGACGGCCAGCTGGACGTGCGCTACCGCACCCGTCACGGTCGGCAGCGGGCCTACCGCGCCGGCTTCGAGGGCGTGGTCCCGTTCATCAACCGGCGCCACACGGAGACCGATTCCGAGTGGGCCCGCGACCGCTACGGCGCATACATGCGCGAGGTGCCCTGCGGCGTCTGCGGCGGGGCGCGGCTGCGTCCCGAGGTCCTGGCCGTCACCGTCGCGGGCCGGAACATCGCCCAGGTGTCGTCGCTGACCATCGGCGAGGCGGCCGGCTTCCTGTCCGACCTGGAGCTGTCGGGCCGCGAGCACGCCATCGCCGACCAGGTGCTGCGCGAGATCCACGCCCGCCTGGGGTTCCTGCTCGACGTCGGCCTGGACTACCTGAGCCTGGACCGGGCCGCGGGCACGCTGTCCGGCGGCGAGGCGCAGCGGATCCGGCTGGCCACCCAGATCGGGGCCGGCCTGGTGGGCGTCCTGTACGTCCTCGACGAGCCGTCCATCGGCCTGCACCAGCGCGACAACCAGCGCCTGATCGGCACGCTGACCCGGCTGCGGGACCTCGGCAACACGCTGATCGTGGTGGAGCACGACGAGGACACCATCAACGCCTCGGACTGGGTCGTCGACATCGGCCCCGGCGCCGGTGAGCACGGCGGCAAGGTCGTGCACTCCGGGCCGCTGGCGGACCTGCTGACCAACAGCGCGTCCATCACGGGCGCCTACCTGTCGGGCCGTCGCTCCATCCCGACCCCGGCGAAGCGGCGCCCGGTCGACCGGGCCCGGATGGTCGGCGTCAAGGGCGCCCGCGAGCACAACCTGACCGGTATCGACGTGGACTTCCCGCTGGGCGTGCTCTGCGCCGTCACCGGTGTGTCCGGGTCGGGCAAGTCGACCCTGGTCAACGACATCCTCTACACGGTGATGGCCAACAAGCTCAACGGCGCCCGCCAGGTGCCCGGCCGGCACAAGACGGTCACGGGGCTGGAGCACCTGGACAAGGTCGTGCACGTCGACCAGGGCCCGATCGGCCGCACCCCGCGGTCCAACCCCGCGACCTACACCGGGGTGTGGGACCACGTCCGCAAGCTGTTCGCCTCCGCCCCGGAGGCCAAGATCCGCGGCTACCAGCCCGGCCGGTTCAGCTTCAACGTCAAGGGCGGTCGCTGCGAGCACTGCCAGGGTGACGGCACGCTGAAGATCGAGATGAACTTCCTGCCGGACGTCTACGTCCCGTGCGAGGTGTGCGGGGGAGCGCGGTACAACCGCGAGACCCTCGAGGTGCACTTCAAGGGCAAGACCGTCGCCGACGTGCTGGACTCCCCGATCGAGGAGGCGGCCGAGTTCTTCGCGGCGGTCCCGGCGATCGCCCGGCACCTGAACACCCTGGTCGACGTCGGTCTCGGCTACGTCCGGCTCGGGCAGCCCGCCCCGACGCTGTCCGGGGGCGAGGCGCAGCGCGTCAAGCTGGCCACCGAGCTGCAGCGGCGTTCGGCGGGCCGGACGGTCTACGTGCTGGACGAGCCCACGACGGGTCTGCACTTCGAGGACATCCGCAAGCTGCTCGAGGTGCTGCAGGGCCTGGTGGACAAGGGCAACACCGTGATCGTCATCGAGCACAACCTGGACGTCATCAAGTCCGCGGACTGGGTGATCGACATGGGCCCCGAGGGCGGGTCCGGCGGCGGCCAGGTCGTCGCGCAGGGCACGCCGGAGCAGGTGGCGGCCGTGGAGAGCAGCTTCACGGGTCAGTTCCTGGCCGGGCTCGTGACCCCCGCGCCGGCCCGTCGCGGCGGTCGGCGCAAGGCGGGCTGAGGCACGGGACGGTCCACCGACGCGTGCGGTGGGCCGTCCGGCCGGCCGGCCCATCCGGGCCGGGTGCGCGCGCCGTACCCCTGGCGTGCATGATCGTGACGTGGACGACATCCTCGACTGCCCCTCCCGCCGCGGCGTGCTGCGCTCCCTGGCCGGCATCGGCGTGACCACCATCGCCGCCGGCGTGCTGGTCGCCTGCGGCACCGGCGGCGGCACCGCTGCGGACGACGCCGCGGGCGAGAACACGAGCGGCGGCGCGGCGGGTGACGACACCGGCGATGACGGCGCGACGGGCGGTGGCACGGCCGGCGATGACGGCGCGACGGGCGGTGGCACGGCCGGCGACGGCGCGACGGGCGGTGGCACGGCCGGCGACGGCGCGACGGGCGGTGACGCGGCCGGCGGTGACGCGGCGGGCGCGGACGAGGCGTCGGTGCCGCTGGCCGACGTCCCCGTCGGCGAGGCCGTGGTCGTCGACGCGCTCGGGTCGCGCTTCGTCGTGGCCCAGCCCACCGCGGGCGAGGTCGTCGCCTTCTCCGCCGCGTGCACCCACCAGGGCACCGCGGTCGAGGCGGCGGGCGGCCTGGAGCTGCTGTGCCCCAACCACGGCAGCCGGTTCGACGCCGGGGACGCCGGGGCCGTGCTGAACGGGCCCGCCTCGGCGCCGCTGGGGCAGGTCCAGGCGCGCATCGAGGGGGACCTCGTCCTGCTGTCGGCCTGACGTCCTACCCTCGACGGCGTGGCGGACCCTTCGACCTACCGTCCCCGCACGGGGGAGATCCCCGAGCAGCCGGGGGTCTACCGGTTCTCCGACCCGCACGGCCGGGTCATCTACGTCGGCAAGGCCAAGAGCCTCCGGCAGCGGCTCAACAGCTACTTCGCCGATCCCGCCGGCCTGCACCCGCGCACGCAGCAGATGGTGTTCACGGCCGCCTCCGTGCAGTGGACGACCGTGGCGACCGAGGTCGAGGCGCTCCAGCTGGAGTACACCTGGATCAAGGAGTTCGACCCTCGCTTCAACGTCAAGTACCGGGACGACAAGTCCTACCCCTGGCTGGCGGTCACCGTGGGCGAGGAGTTCCCCCGGGTGCAGGTGCTGCGCGGGCCCAAGCGCAAGGGCACCCGCTACTTCGGCCCGTACTCCCACGCCTGGGCCATCCGCGAGACCGTCGACCTGCTGCTGCGGGTGTTCCCGGTGCGCACCTGCAGCGCCGGGGTGTTCAAGCGCGCCGGCCAGGTCGGTCGGCCGTGCCTGCTGGGCTACATCGACAAGTGCTCCGCGCCCTGCGTGGGCCGGGTCAGCGCCGACGAGCACCGCGCCGTGGTCGACGACTTCGTCGACTTCATGGCCGGAGACGCGGCGCGCTTCGTCCGCCGGCTCGAGGGCCGGATGCGGGACGCGGCCAAGACCCAGGACTACGAGCGGGCCGCCCGGCTGCGCGACGACATCGGCGCGCTGCAGAAGGCGCTGGAGCGCAACGCGGTCGTGCTGCCCGACGCCACCGACGCCGACGTCTTCGCCCTGGCCGAGGACGAGCTGGAGGCGGCCGTGCAGGTGTTCCACGTCCGCGGCGGGCGCATCCGGGGCCAGCGCGGCTGGGTGGTCGAGAAGGTCGAGGACGTCTCGACCCCCGACCTAGTCGAACGCCTGCTGCAGCAGGTCTACGGCGGCGAGGACGCCGGTGCCGCCACCGGCACGGTGCCGCGCGAGGTCCTCGTGCCGACCGAGCCGACCGACCTGCCCGAGGTCGTCCAGTGGCTCACCGCCCGCCGCGGCTCCCGGGTCGACGTCCGGGTGCCGCAGCGCGGTGACAAGCGCTCCCTGATGGACACCGTCGCGGGCAACGCCAAGCAGGCCCTCGCGCTTCACAAGACCCGTCGGGCCGGCGACCTGACCACCCGGGGCCTGGCCCTGCAGGAGCTGCAGGAGGCCCTCGCCCTGCCCGAGGCCCCGCTGCGGATCGAGTGCTACGACGTGTCCCACCTGCAGGGCAGCGACCGGGTCGCGTCGATGGTCGTCTTCGAGGACGGCCTGCCGCGCAAGGGGGAGTACCGCACCTTCAACGTGCGCGGCGACCACGGCGAGGACGACACGGCCGCCATGCGCGAGGTGCTCCAGCGTCGGTTCCGGCGCTACCTGGAGGACCGCGAGCAGGCCGGTGACCTGGAGATGGGCCCCGACCCCGAGGACGAGGACGCCGTCGTCGGGCCCGGGGCGATCGACCCGACCACGGGCCGGCCCCGGCGCTTCGCCTACCCGCCCCAGCTCGTGGTCGTCGACGGCGGGGCGCCCCAGGTGGCGGCGGCCGGGGCGGCGCTGGCCGACCTGGGCGTGGCCGACGTCGCCGTGGTCGGCCTGGCCAAGCGCCTGGAGGAGGTCTGGCTGCCCGACGACGACCACCCGCTCGTGCTGCCCCGCACCTCTCAGGGCCTGTACCTGCTGCAGCGGCTGCGCGACGAGGCCCACCGCTTCGCCATCAGCCGCCACCGCAGCCGGCGCACCAAGGGCATGACGGCCAGCGAGCTGGACGCGGTGCCCGGCCTCGGTCCCGCCCGCCGCAAGGCCCTGCTGGACGCGTTCGGCTCGGTCCGGGCCGTGCGCCAGGCCGACGCCGACGCCATCGCCGAGGTCAAGGGCATCGGTCCGGCCCTGGCCCAGGCCGTGGTGAGCGCCCTGGCCCCGGCCGGGCGGGTGCCGGCGCCGGGCGAGGCGAAGGCCGGCGAGGGCGACGGCCCAGGTGCCGGGCAGGGCGTGGACATGGCGACCGGGGAGATCCTGGGCGCCTGAGCGGGCATGCTGGTGGCCGGCACCGAGCGGCACCGAGCGGCACCGAGCGGCACCCGCCGCCGGCGCAGCCCGACGAGCACCAACCGACCGGCACCAACCGACCGGCACCAACCGACCGGCACCACCCGACCGGCACCACCCGACCGGCACGAGACCACCGACCGCCCGCGAACCGGCAGGAGCCACCACCGTGACCGAGCAGCAGCCCGGCGACGACTCCGAGGTCCTCATCATCACCGGTTTGTCCGGCGCGGGGCACTCCACCGTGTCCAACGTGCTGGAGGACGACGGCTGGTTCGTCGTGGACAACCTGCCGCCGCAGATGCTGCCCCCGCTGGCGGAGCTGACGCTGCGGGCCGCCGGCGCGGTGCCCCGCCTGGCGGTGGCCATCGACGTGCGCGGCCGCACCTTCACCCCGGACCTGAGCCGGGCCCTGGACGACGTCCGGGCCAAGGGCATGACGCCCGTCGTGCTGTTCCTGGACGCGGCCGACCGCGTGCTGGTGCGCCGGTTCGAGTCGGTGCGCCGGCCCCACCCCATGCAGCCGCCCGGCACGATCCTCGACGCCATCGCGGCCGAGCGGAAGCTGCTGCAGCCCGTGCGCGACATGGCGGACCTGTACATCGACACCAGCGAGACCAACGTGCACCAGCTGGCGGCCAAGGTGCGTGGCGCGCTGCGCCCGCACGAGGCCTCCTCCGCCGACCTGCACCTGACCGTGCTGTCGTTCGGGTTCAAGCACGGCATCCCGGTGGACGCCGAGAACATCGCCGACGTCCGCTTCCTGCCCAACCCGCACTGGGTGCCCGAGCTGCGCCCCCGCAACGGCATGGACGCCGACGTCGCCGAGTACGTGTTCGCCGACCCCGCCGCGCAGCAGTTCGTCGACGCGTACAGCCGCTGCCTGGAGGTCATCACCAAGGGCTACCGCGAGGAGAACAAGCGGTTCGCCGTGGTGGCGGTGGGCTGCACCGGGGGCAAGCACCGCAGCGTCGCCGTGGCCGAGGCGCTGGTGGCGCGGCTGGCCGGGGAGGGCGTGGTCACCCACGCCGTGCACCGCGACCTCGGGAGGGAGTGAGCCGTGGCCGGACCGACGACGTCGTCGGGTCGGGGGCCGGCGCGACGCGGTCTGCGCCGGGCCTCGCCCGTGCCGCTCAAGGTGGTCGCCCTGGGTGGCGGCCACGGCCTGTCGGCCTCCCTGCAGGCGCTGCGCCACGTCACGGGGGACCTGACCGCCGTGGTGACGGTGGCCGACGACGGCGGGTCGTCGGGCCGGTTGCGCGACGAGTTCGGCGTGCTGCCGCCGGGGGACCTGCGGATGGCCCTGTCGGCGCTGTGCAACGACTCCGGGTGGGGGCACCTGTGGCGTGACGTGCTCCAGCACCGCTTCTCCGGCGAGGGGCCGCTGGCGGGCCACGCCGTCGGCAACCTGCTCATCGTGGCCCTGTGGCAGCTGCTCGACGACCCCTCGGACGGCCTGTCCGTCGTCGGTGAGCTGCTCGGCGCCCGCGGGCGGGTCCTGCCCATGTCGCTGCAGCCGCTGACGATCGAGGCGGACGTCGACGACGCGGCGACCGGCCGGCCCGAGGTCCTGGTCGGGCAGAACCAGGTGGCCGCGACCACCGGCCGGGTGGGGACCGTGCGGCTCGTCCCCGCCGACCCGCCGGCCAACCCGGAGGCCGTGCAGGCCGTGATGGACGCCGACTGGGTGGTGCTCGGGCCCGGGTCGTGGTTCACGTCGGTCTGCACCCACCTGCTGGTCCCCGAGCTGGCCCGGGCCCTGCAGGCCACCCCCGCCCGCCGCTGCGTCACCCTGAACCTGGACGCGGGCGCCAGCGAGACCGCCGGCTACCGGCCGGAGCAGCTGCTGGAGACCCTCGGCCGGTACGCGCCGGACCTGACGCTCGACGCCGTGGTCGCGGACCCGTCGGCGGTCGAGGACGTGGACGCCCTGTCCGCGGCGGCCGCCCGGTTCGGGGCGGTCCTGGTGATGCGGCAGGTGGCCGAGGCCGACGGCAGCGCCGTGCACCACCCGCTCCGGCTGGCCGCCGCCTACGCGGACGTGTTCTCCGGCGTGACCGGGGACGTCGCGGGCTGACCGCGGGCGCAGGCGGCCGTCGGGGGGCCCGGCCCGGGCGGATTGTCGGGTCCGTCGCGCCGGTCCCGTCGCAGGTGGCGGGCGGGAACCGGGCCGCAGCGGGCCACCTCGGTGGCCCGGACCGTCGGACGCGGGCCGGTTCGTTTGGCAGGATGAGGCCATGGCGCTCACGGCATCGGTCAAGGACGAGCTGAGCCGGCTGCCCGTCACCCGGGTGTGCTGCCGCAAGGCCGAGGTCACCGCCATGCTCCGGTTCTCCAACGCCCTGCACATCGTCGCGGGCCGGGTGGTCGTCGAGGCCGAGTTCGACACCGCCCAGGCCGCCCGCCGGCTGCGCCGCGAGATCGGCGAGGTCTACGGCCACCCCAGCGAGCTGCTCGTCCTGCAGCCGGGCGGGCTGCGCCGGGCCACCCGCTACGTCGTCCGCGTCAGCCGCGAGGGCGAGACCCTGGCGCGGCAGACCGGGCTGCTGGACGCCCGCAGCCGACCCGTGCGCGGTATGCCGCCGCAGGTCGTGGGCGGCGCCGTGTGCGACGCCGAGGCCGCCTGGCGCGGGGCGTTCCTGGCCCACGGGTCGCTGACCGAGCCCGGCCGCTCCAGCTCGCTGGAGGTCACCGCCCCCGGTCCGGAGGCGGCGCTGGCCCTGGTCGGCGCGGGGCGTCGGCTGGGCATCCAGGCGAAGGCGCGCGAGGTCCGCGGCGTCGACCGTGTGGTCGTGCGCGACGCGGAGGCCATCAGCGCCCTGCTCACCCGGCTCGGTGCCCACGACGCCGTGATGGTGTGGGAGGAGCGGCGGATGCGCCGCGAGGTGCGGGCCACCGCCAACCGGCTGGCCAACTTCGACGACGCCAACCTGCGTCGTTCGGCCCGGGCGGCCGTCGCGGCCGGGGCCCGGGTGGAGCGTGCCCTGGAGCTGCTGGGCGAGGACGTGCCGGAGCACCTGCGCGAGGCCGGCCACCTGCGCCTGGCCCACAAGCAGGCCAGCCTCGAGGAGCTCGGCCAGCTGGCCGACCCGCCGATGACCAAGGACGCCGTGGCGGGCCGGATCCGCCGCCTGCTGGCCCTGGCGGACAAGAAGGCCTCGGACCTGGGGCTGCCGGGCACCGACGCCAACCTGACCCCCGACATGCTCGAGGTCTGAGCGCCGCGCCAGCCCTGCCCGTCGGCCGCGCCGGCCCCACCCGTCCGCCCCGCGCGGGGCTGCCCGCAGCCCGGACGCGATTACTCGCCCGGCGCACCGCACTTGTAGGGTCGTCGCTGGTGTGACGAGGACGACACTCCTGCCCAGCACAGCACGGCTCCTGCAACGCGGGCCGTGACCGAACGACAGTGGAGGAACGACGTGACCGTACGGGTCGGCATCAACGGGTTCGGGCGCATCGGCCGGAACTTCTTCCGGGCGGCTCTGGCCGCAGGCGCAGACATCGAGATCGTCGGGGTCAACGACCTCACCGACAACGCGACGCTGGCGCACCTGCTCAAGTACGACAGCATCCTCGGCCGCCTCCCCGCGGACGTCTCCTTCGACGAGGGCTCCATCACCGTCGGCGGGCACACCTTCAAGGCCCTCGCCGAGCGCGACCCGGCGGCCCTGCCGTGGGGCGAGCTGGGCGCCGACGTCGTCATCGAGTCGACCGGCATCTTCGTCGACGGCACCAAGGCCAAGGCCCACATCGACGCCGGGGCGAAGAAGGTCATCATCTCCGCGCCCGCCAAGAACGAGGACTTCACGGTCGTCATGGGCGTCAACGACGGCGACTACGACCCCGCGAACCACCACATCATCAGCAACGCCTCCTGCACGACGAACTGCCTCGCCCCGATGGCCAAGGCCATCGACGACGAGTTCGGCATCGTCAAGGGCCTGATGACGACCATCCACGCGTACACGCAGGACCAGAACCTGCAGGACGCCCCCCACAAGGACATGCGCCGCGCCCGCGCCGCCGCCGTGAACCTGGTCCCCACCTCCACCGGTGCGGCCAAGGCCATCGCGCTGGTGCTGCCGCAGCTCAAGGGCAAGCTCGACGGCTACGCGGTCCGCGTCCCGATCCCCACCGGCTCGGCCACCGACCTGACGGTCGAGCTCAGCCGCGACGTCACCGTCGAGGAGGTCAACGCGGCCGTCAAGAAGGCCGCCGACGGCGTGCACCTCAAGTACACCGAGGACCCGCTGGTGTCCTCCGACATCGTCACCGACCCGGCGTCCTGCATCTTCGACGCCGGCCTGACCAAGGTCATCGGCAACCAGGTCAAGGTCGTCGGCTGGTACGACAACGAGTGGGGCTACTCCAACCGCCTCGTCGACCTCGTCGCCCTCGTCGGCCGCTCGCTCTGAGCCCCGTGCAGGACGTCGACCAGCTCGGGACGGCGCTCGGCGGCTTCTCCGGCCGCCGGGTGCTCGTCCGCAGCGACCTCAACGTGCCGCTGGACCACTCCGGCGACACCCCCGTGATCACCGACGACGGCCGGGTGCGGGCCTCCGTGCCCACCATCCGGCAGCTGTCCGAGGCCGGGGCCGTGGTGGTCGTCTGCGCCCACCTGGGCCGGCCCAAGGGCGTCCCGGAGGACAAGTACTCCCTGGCCCCGGTCGCCACCCGGCTGTCGGAGCTGCTGGAGCGCGACGTCACGTTCGTGCCGCAGACCGTCGGCGCCGACACCGAGGCCGCCGTCGCGGCGGCCTCGCCCGGTGACGTCCTGCTGCTGGAGAACCTGCGCTTCAACGCGGGGGAGACCAGCAAGGACGACGGGGAGCGCGGCGCGTTCGCCGACGAGCTCGTCCGGCTGGCGGACGCGTTCGTCTCCGACGGCTTCGGCGTCGTGCACCGCAAGCAGGCGTCGGTCTACGACGTGGCCCGTCGCCTGCCGCACGCCGTCGGTGGCCTCGTCCTGCGCGAGGTCGAGGTGCTCAAGCGCCTGACCGAGGACGTCGAGCGGCCCTACGCCGTCGTGCTCGGCGGGGCCAAGGTGTCCGACAAGCTCGCGGTCATCGAGAACCTGCTCGGCACCGCCGACCGGATCCTCGTCGGCGGCGGCATGGTGTTCACGTTCCTCAAGGCCATGGGCTACGAGGTCGGGAACAGCCTGCTGGAGGAGGACCAGGTCGAGACCGTCAAGGGCTACCTGGCCACCGCCGACGAGCGCGGCGTCACCATCGTGCTGCCCAGCGACATCGTGGCGGCAACGGCCTTCGCGGCCGACGCCGAGCACGAGGTGGTCCAGGTCGACGCGATCCCCGCGGACCGGATCGGCCTGGACATCGGCCCCGACGCGGCGGCGACCTTCTCCGCCGAGCTGGCCACGTGCCGGACCGTGTTCTGGAACGGGCCCATGGGCGTGTTCGA
Source organism: Jannaschia sp. R86511 (assembly GCF_042466345.1). Classification (NCBI taxonomy): domain Bacteria; kingdom Pseudomonadati; phylum Pseudomonadota; class Alphaproteobacteria; order Rhodobacterales; family Roseobacteraceae; genus Jannaschia; species Jannaschia sp. R86511. Next base: position 3,046,063 of record NZ_JAXHCD010000001.1, on the reverse strand, counting down.
GATGGAGCCGTTCAGCCACGGCACCCGTGCCGTGGCCACGTCCCTGGCCGCGCTGGACGACCTCGGCGCCCTCGGCGTCGTGGGCGGCGGCGACACGGCCGCGGCCGTCCGGGCGCTCGGGTTCGCCGACGACGACTTCGGCCACGTGTCCACCGGTGGCGGCGCGAGCCTGGAGTACCTCGAGGGCAAGGCCCTGCCGGGCCTGACCGTCCTGGAGGACTGAGCCCCACCGCACCGGGCACCCCGCCCGCACCACCCACCGCGCGTGACGAACGCGCCCCCCGCACGGATGAGGAGCAGCATGGCGACCCGTACCCCGCTGATGGCCGGCAACTGGAAGATGAACCTCGACCACCTCGAGGCCACCCACCTGGTGCAGAAGCTCTCGTGGCTGCTGCGCGACGCCGGGCACGACCACAGCAGCGTCGAGGTCGCCGTGCTGCCCCCCGCCACGGCCCTGCGCAGCGTGCAGACGCTGGTCGAGGCCGACGACCTGCCGGTCCGCACCGGCGGGCAGGACCTGTCCACCGAGGACAGCGGCGCCCGCACCGGCGAGGTCGCGGGTTCCATGCTCGCCCGGCTCGGTGCCACCTACGTCTGCGTCGGGCACAGCGAGCGGCGCGAGTACCACGGCGAGGACGACGCGACCGTGGCCGCCAAGGCCGCGGCCGCCCACCGCAACGGGCTGGTCCCGATCGTGTGCGTCGGCGAGCCGCTGGACGTCCGCGAGGCGAGCGAGCACGTGGCGTACACGCTCGCGCAGCTCGACGGGTCCCTGGCCGGGCTCGACGCCGAGCAGGTGGCGAGCAGCGTCGTGGCCTACGAGCCCGTCTGGGCCATCGGCACCGGCAAGACCTGCGACGCCGAGGACGCCCAGGAGGTGTGCGGCGCCATCCGGCAGCGGATCGCCGCCACGCACGGCGACGCGGTCGCCGACCGCGTCCGGGTCCTGTACGGCGGCTCGGTCAAGCCGTCCAACGTGGCCGGCATCATGAGCCACCCCGACATCGACGGCGCCCTGGTCGGCGGCGCCTCGCTCAAGGCCGAGGACTTCGCCGGGATCGTCAGGTTCCGGGAGCACCCGACGGCGTGACGTATCCTCGCCTCTGCAGGCCGCACGCCCTCATGCCCACCCAGTGGTCCCCGCCGGACGGTGACCACGAACGACGGAGACCGACGCACCCGTGACCGACGTCCTCACCATCGCGCTCCAGGTGATCCTCGCCGTGACGAGCCTCATCCTGATCCTGCTCATCCTGCTCCACAAGGGTCGGGGCGGCGGCATGTCGGACATGTTCGGTGGCGGCGCCTCCGGGGCCATGGGCGGCAGCAGCATCGCCGAGCGGAACCTCGACCGGCTCACCATCTCGGTCGGCCTCATCTGGTTCACCGTGATCGTGCTGCTCAACCTGCTCACCCGCTTCGACATCTGACGACGCACCACCCGGTCCCCGCCGGCAGCCGGCGGGGCGGTCCAGGCACCACACGGCAGCACGGCAGGAAGGACACCCATGGCAGGCGGTAGCGCGATCCGCGGTAGCAGGGTCGGGGCAGGCCCGATGGGCGAGGCGGAGCGCGGCGACGCGGCCCCTCGTGTCAACGTCACGTACTACTGCGCGAACGGTCACACCGTGCGCCCCTCCTTCGCCGAGGAGAGCGGCAGCGAGGTGCCGGAGCAGTGGGACTGCCCCCGCTGCGGCTTCCCCGCGGGCCGCGACCCGGAGAACCCGCCGGCCCCGCACAAGGTCGAGCCGTACAAGACGCACCTGGCCTACGTGAAGGAGCGGCGCAGCGACGCCGACGGCGCGGCCATCCTCGACGAGGCCCTCACCCGGCTGCGCGAGCGCAAGATCATCGTCTGAGCGACGTCACCCGCTCGACGTCACGAGCCCCGGTCCTGCTGGACCGGGGCTCGCTGCGTCTCACGGTCGGAGCGGGGGCTCCCTGCGCGTCAGGGCGAGGACGGTCGCGCGAGGCCGTCGGGCAGGCGCGAGGCGGCCGCGCGGTCCAGCAGCCACAGGGTGCGGCGCGTCCCCTGGCCGCCGGCCGCGGGGATCTGCCGGCGGCCCGCGCCGCCCAGGGCCATGGCCGCCGCGGGCGCCTTGTCCTCACCGGCGACGACGAACCAGACCTCCACGGCCGCCCGGATCGCCTCGAAGGTCAGGCTGACCCGCTCGGGCGGGGGCTTGGGCGAGCCCCGGACCCCGGTGACGGTGCCGCCGCTGTGCAGGGCCGGGTGCTCGGGGAACAGCGAGGCCATGTGCCCGTCGGGCCCCATGCCGAGCATCAGCACGTCGAAGCGGGGCACCTCGACGCGGTCGCCCGGTCGGCGGTGCGCGCGCAGCGTGGCCGCGTAGGCGTCCGCGGCCGCCTCCGCGGTGGCGCCGTCCGGGCTGCCCGCGGCCGGCACGGCGTGCACGAGCGACTCGTCGACGTCGACGTGGTCGAGCAGCGCCTCGCGGGCCTGCGTCTCGTTGCGCTCCGGGTCACCGGCGGGCAGGAACCGTTCGTCGCCCCACCACACGTGCAGCCGCGCCCAGTCGACCGCGGCGCGCGCGGGGGAGTCCCGCAGCTCGGCCAGCACCGCGATGCCGACCGAGCCACCGGTCAGGACCACGTGGGGCACCTGGCCCGAGGACTGCAGGTCCGTGACGGTGGTCAGGAACCGGGCCGCCGCGGCCGCGGCCAGGGTGGCCTTGTCGGCGTGGACCACGACCGAGGTGGGCGAGCTCACGCCGCGTCCTCGTCGAGGGACCGGACGACCTCGGCGTAGGTGACGTCGGGGTCGAGCCGGCGCAGCTCCTCGGCCAGGCACTCGGCCACCGAGCGCCGGGCCAGGCCGAGCCGGTGGTCGGGCTCCCCTGGCTGGCTGAGCACGGCCTGGGCGCCCTCGGGGCGGGACAGGCTCACCGTGCCCGCCTCGCGGTGCAGCTCGACGGAGTGCATGCCGGCGTCACCGGCCACCTCGCGCTCGACGGGGCAGTCCAGCCGGCCCCGCAGCCAGGCGGCCAGCAGGTCCGTCGACGGGCTGTCGGCGGCCCCCCGGACCACGGCCCCGGTGACGGGCTGGAACGGCGGCAGGTCCAGCGCGGCCGCGAGCAGCGCCCGCCACCGGGTGATCCGGGTCCACGCCATGTCGGTGTCGCCGTCGCTGTGGTGGTGGGCCCGGCGGCGCAGCGCGTCGAGCGGGTCGGCGCAGGCCGCGGCGTCCGTGATCCGGCGCTGGGCCAGCCGGCCGATCGGGTCCTCGGCGAGGCGGTGGGGTGCCTCGCCGGGCCACCAGGCCACGATCGGGGCGTCCGGCAGCAGCAGGGGCACGACGACGGACGCGCCCTGGTCGGCGAGCTCGCCCCGCAGCCCCAGGACGACGATCTCGCCGGCCCCGGCGTCCCCGCCGACCCGGATCTGGGCGTCCAGGCCCGTCTCGCCGTCGGGGTCGCCGGACACCACGACCAGCACCCTGCTCGGGTGCTCGCGGCTGGCGTCGGTGGCGGCGCCGATGGCGTCCTCCGCGTCCTCCGAGCGGGTCAGCACCACGAGGGTGAGCACGCGGCCGAGCGCGACCGCGCCCGCACTGGCACGCAGCTCGACCAGGCGCCGGTTGATGCCCGACGTCGTGGTCGAGGGCAGGTCGAGGATCATCGTCGGCTCATGGCAGGCGCCAGGTCCTTCCGTCGCGGGCCATCATCTCGTCGGCCCCGGCGGGGCCCCACGTGCCCGACGGGTACTGCTCGGGCGTGCCGTTCTCGGCCCAGTACCGCTCGATCGGGTCGAGGATCTTCCAGGACAGCTCGACCTCCGCGTGGCGGGGGAACAGCGGCGGGTCGCCCAGCATGACGTCGAGGATCAGCCGCTCGTAGGCCTCGGGCGAGGACTCGGTGAAGGAGTGCCCGTAGCCGAAGTCCATCGTCACGTCGCGGACCTCCATGGCCGTGCCCGGCACCTTGGAGCCGAAGCGCAGCGTGACGCCCTCGTCGGGCTGGACCCGGATGACGATGGCGTTCTTTCCGAGCCCGCCCGCCGCGGTCTGCTCGAACGGCAGGTGCGGGGCGCGCTTGAACACCACGGCGATCTCGGTGACGCGCCGGCCGAGACGCTTGCCGGCCCGCAGGTAGAACGGCACCCCGGCCCAGCGGCGCGTGTCGACGTCGAGCCGGATCGCGGCGTAGGTCTCGGTGCGGGAGTCGGCGGGGATGCCGTCCTCCTGCAGGAACCCCTTGACCTTGCTGCCGCCCTGCCAGCCCTCGGCGTACTGCCCGCGGGCGGTGGCCAGCGACAGGTCGTCGGGCAGCCGGACCGCCGAGAGGATCTTCTCCTTCTCCAGCCGCAGGTCGTCGGCGCCGAAGGACACCGGCTCCTCCATCGCGGTCAGGGCGAAGAGCTGCAGCAGGTGGTTCTGGATGACGTCGCGGGCGGCGCCGATGCCGTCGTAGTAGCCGGCCCGGCTGCCGATGCCGATGTCCTCGGCCATGGTGATCTGGACGTGGTCGACGTAGTTGCCGTTCCACACCGGTTCGAACAGCTGGTTGGCGAAGCGCAGCGCCAGCAGGTTCTGCACCGTCTCCTTGCCCAGGTAGTGGTCGATCCGGAACACGGAGTCCGGCGGGAAGACGGACTCGACGACCTCGTTGAGCTCACGGGCGCTGGCCAGGTCGTGGCCGAACGGCTTCTCCACCACGACCCGGCGCCAGGCGTCGGCCTCGCTGTCGGACAGCCCGCTGCGGGCCAGCTGCCGCACCACGACGGGGAACGAGCTGGGCGGCACCGACAGGTAGAACGCGTGGTTGCCGCGGGTGCCCCGCTGCTCGTCGAGCTCGGCGACCGTGCGGGCGAGCTCGTCGAAGGCGGCGTCGTCGTCGAACGTGCCCTGGACGAAGCGGAGCCCGTCGGCCAGCTGCTGCCAGACCTCCTCCGAGAACGGGGTCCGGGCGTTCTCCTTGACCGCGTCGTGCACGACGGCCATGAAGTCCTGCCGGTCCCAGTCCCGGCGGGCGAAGCCGACCAGCGCGAAGCCGGGCGGCAGCAGCCCGCGCTGCATCAGGTCGTAGATGGCCGGCATCAGCTTGCGCTTGGCCAGGTCGCCCGTGACGCCGAACATCACGAGGCCGCCCGGGCCGGCGATGCGCGACAGCCGCCGGTCGCGCGGGTCGCGCAGCGGGTTGTCGGCGACGCCCTCGCCCTGCAGGCTCACCCCTCGCCGCCGGGATCCGCCGCGTGGGCCCCGCTGCGGGCGGGACCGCCCGCGTCGAGCACCTCGGCCACGGCCGCCAGCCCGGCCTCGTCGGCCACCCGCAGCGTCAGCACCGGTCGACCGAGGTCGCGCAGCACGGTCGCGTCGCCGTCGGCCTGGGCCGCCTTGAGCCGGCCGAACGTGAACTCGCGGCCGGGGACCGCGAGGTCCTCGCCGACGTCACCGACCACCTGCAGGTAGACGCCGGAGCGCGGGCCGCCCTTGTGGAACTGGCCCGTGGAGTGCAGGAACCGCGGCCCCCAGCCGAACGTCACCGGCCGGCCGGTGCGGGCCGCGAGGCTGTCGCGGACGTGCGACAGGTCGGCGTTGGCCACCCGGTCCAGGTACACCATGACCGCCACGTAGCCGCGGTCACCGGTGTCGTGGAGGTGGCTCAGCAGGCCCTGCACCGCCGTGTCGAGGCCCTCGGGCAGCGACTCGGGCAGGGTGCGGTCGTCGGCGACGACCTCGACGCCCCGGTCGACGAACCGCGCCGGTGCCGGCTCCGGGGTGGCGTCCAGCAGGCCCCGCGCCGCGTTCTTGGCGCTCTCGACGTCGGGCTGGTCGAAGGGGTTGATGCCCAGCAGGAACCCGGCCGCGGCCGTGGCGTGCTCCCACAGCAGCAGCTGCGCCCCCAGGGACGCGGTGACGACGACGTCGGCCACCTGGGCGGGCACGTCGGCGCCGTTGGTCACGGCCACGCGGACCGCGTCCGGCAGGGGGTGGGTGACCTCGGCGGCGTCGGTGCCGACGACCACCGGCAGCAGCCCGGTCTGCTGCTTGCCGGTCGACTCGGCCACCAGCTGCTCGGCCCAGTCGCCCAGACCGGGCAGGCCGGAGCCGGGCACGTCGACCAGGACCAGCTTGTCGCGGTCACCGCCGTCGGGGGCGGGGCTGGTGCTCACGGCCGCGGCCAGGACCAGCGCCGGGTTGTCCGGGCTGTCGGCGGCGCACTGCCCGACCACGGCCAGGGCCTCGTCCAGCAGCGCGGTCACGTCGGCCCCGGCCAGGGCCGAGGGCACGAGTCCGAAGGCGGTCAGGGCGCTGTAGCGCCCGCCGACGTGCGGGTCGGCCCGGAACACGGCGCGGTAGCCCGCCTCGCGGGCCGTGGCCTCCAGCGGCGAGCCCGGGTCGGTGACCACGACGACCCGGGTGCGGGGGTCGATGCCGGCCGCGGTGAACGCCGCCTCGAACGCGCGGCGCTGGCTGTCGGTCTCCACGGTCGAGCCGGACTTGCTGGACACGACCAGCACGGTCCGCTCGAGGTCGACCAGGGCGGCCCGGACCTGGCCCGGGTCGGTGGCGTCCAGGGTGACCAGCGGCACGCCGTGCGCGGCGCACACCACCTCGGGGGCCAGCGACGAACCGCCCATGCCGGCCAGCACGACGCGGTCCACGCCCTCGGCCCGCAGCTCGTCGCGCAGGGCCAGCAGCGGCTCCAGCAGCTCCCGCGAGGTGCTCGGCAGCGTGGTCCAGGCCAGCCGCACCGACGCCTCGTCCCGGGCTTCGGGGCCCCAGACGTCGGCGTCGCCGGCGCTGACGCGGGAGGCGACCCGGGCCTGCACCAGCCGGTCCAGGCCGGCCCGGACGCCGGCCTCGGCGGGCCCGGAGACCGTGACCCGCGCGGTGACCGGGCCGCTCACCGGTCCTGCCCGTCGCCCGCGCGGCGGGCGCCCTGCTCGTCCATGGCCCCCTGCACCGTGGTCAGCAGCTCGTCCCAGCTGGTGGCGAACTTCTGCACGCCCTCCTTCTCCAGGGCGGTGACGACGTCGACGTAGCCGATGCCCAGGCGCTCCACGGCGTCCAGCGTGTCGGCGGCGTCGGTGTAGGTGTCGCGCACCGTGTCGCCGGCGACCTCGGCGTGGTCCTCGGTGGCCTCCAGGGTGGCCCCGGGCATGGTGTTGACCGTGTCGGGCGCCACCAGGTCGACGACGTACTTGGTGTCGGGGTAGGCGGGGTCCTTGACCCCCGTGGAGGCCCAGAGCGGACGCTGCGGGTGGGCCCCGGCGGCCGTCAGGTCGGTCCACCGCGTGGAGGCCAGCATCTCCTCGAAGGCCTGGTAGGCGAGCCGGGCGTTGGCCACGGCCGCCTTGCCCCGCAGGGCGAGGGCCTCGTCGGTGCCGACCTGGTCGAGCCGCTTGTCGACCGTGGCGTCCACCCGGCTGACGAAGAACGACGCCACCGAGTGGATCCGGGACACGTCGACGCCGGCCTCGACCGCCCGCTCGAGCCCGTCGAGCCAGGCGTTGAGGACGGCGCGGTACCGGTCGAGGGAGAAGATCAGGGTCACGTTGACGCTGATGCCCTCGGCCAGGACCGTCGTGATCGCCGGCAGGCCCTCGACGGTGGCCGGGATCTTGATCATCAGGTTGGGCCGGTCGACCGTGGCCCACAGCGACCGCGCCTGGGCGATCGTGCCGGCCGTGTCGTGGGCCAGCCGGGGGTCGACCTCGAGGCTGACCCGGCCGTCGACGCCGTCGGTCGCGTCGTGCACCGGGCGCAGCACGTCGCAGGCCTCGCGGACGTCGGTGGTGGTGATGGCCGTGACCACGGCCTCGACGTCCGCGCCCTGGCCGACCAGCTCGGCCACCTGCTCGTCGTAGGCGTCGCCCTTGGCCAGCGCCGAGGCGAAGATCGTCGGGTTGCTGGTGACCCCGACGACGCCGCGGGCCAGCAGGGACGCGAGCTCCCCGCCCCGGACGAGCTCGCGGGACAGGTCGTCCAGCCACACGGACACGCCGTGGCGGGCGAGGGCGGACACGGCGTCGGACTCGGTGGGCTGTGTGCTCACGTGCGGCTCCTGGCTGGTCGGGGTGCTGGAGTGGCTGGCGGTGGGCGGCCCGGGGCTCAGCGGGCCACCGCACCGCTGCGCGCGGTGGACACGCTGTCCAGCGCGGCGGCGGTCACGGCCTCGGGGGTGAAGCCGAACTCGGCGAACAGGGTCTTGGCGTCGGCGCTGGCGCCGAAGTGCTCGATGGAGACGATCCGGCCGGACTCGCCCACCACACCGTGCCACGGCATGGAGACCCCGGCCTCGACGGCGACCCGGGCGCGGACCGCGGGCGGCAGGACGGCGTCGCGGTAGGCCGCGTCCTGCTCGGCGAACCACTCCAGGCACGGCATCGAGACCACCCGGGCGGACACGCCCTGCTCGGCCAGCTGCTCCTGCGCGGTCACGGCGAGCTGGACCTCCGAGCCGGTGGCGACCAGCACGACGTCGGGCAGCGCACCGTCGGCCAGACCGTCGGCCTCGCGCAGCACGTAGCCGCCGCGGGCGACCCCGTCGGCCGACGCGAAGCCCGTGCCCTCGGCCCGGTCCACCACGGGCAGGCCCTGCCGGGACAGCGCCAGGCCGGCGGGCTGGGCCCGCTCGAGCACGGTCCGCCACGCCACCGCGGTCTCGTTGGCGTCGGCGGGACGGACCACGGACAGGCCCGGGATGGCCCGCAGCGCGGCCAGGTGCTCGATCGGCTGGTGCGTCGGGCCGTCCTCGCCGAGGCCGATGGAGTCGTGGGTCCACACGTAGGTGACGGGCAGGCCCATGATCGCCGCCATCCGGACCGCCGGACGCATGTAGTCGCTGAAGACCAGGAACGTGCCGCCGTAGGGCCGGGTGCCGCCGTGCACGGCGATGCCGTTGAGGATCGAGCCCATCGCGTGCTCGCGGATGCCGAAGTGCAGCGTCCGGCCGTACACGTCGCCCGGGAAGGACTCGGTGGCGCGCCGGGCGGGCACGAAGCTGGGCTCGCCCTTCATGGTCGTGTTGTTGCTGCCGGCCAGGTCGGCGGAGCCGCCCCACAGCTCGGGCAGCACGCCGGCCAGCGCGGTCAGCACCTCGCCGGAGGCCGCGCGGGTCGCCACGGCCTTGCCGGCCGGGAACGTGGGCAGCGCGTCGGTCCAGCCGTCGGGCAGCTGGCCGCCCGACATCCGGTCCAGCAGCGCAGCGCGCTCGGGGTTGCTGGCGCGCCAGGAGGTGAACGCCTCGCTCCACGCCGCGTGCGCCTCGGCGCCGCGGCGACCCACCTGGCGGGCGTGGGCCAGCACCTCGTCGGCGACGGCGAAGTCGGCGTCCGGGTCCATGCCCATGATGTGCTTGGTGGCCCGGATCTCGTCGACGCCGAGGGCCGAACCGTGCGAGGCGCCGGTGTCCTGGGCGTTGGGCGCGGGCCAGGCGATCACGGTGCGCAGCACCACGAAGGACGGCCGCGGGTCCTGCTTCGCGGCCTGCAGCGCGTCGTGCAGCGCCACCATGTCCTCGGTGTAGCCGCCCTCGGACTCCCGGGTGCCGCGCCAGTCGACGGTCTGCACGTGCCAGCCGTAGGACTCGTACCGCTTGGCGGTGTCCTCCGACAGCGCGATGTCGGTGTCGTCCTCGATCGAGATCTGGTTCTGGTCGTAGACGACGACCAGGTTGCCGAGCTCCTGGTGCCCGGCCAGCGACGACGCCTCGGCCGTCACGCCCTCCTGGATGTCGCCGTCGGAGGCGATGACCCAGATGGTGTGGTCGAAGGGGGACTCGCCGGCCGGCGTGTCGGGGTCGAGCAGGCCCCGCTCGCGCCGGGCGGCCATGGCCATGCCGACCGCGGTGGCCAGGCCCTGGCCCAGCGGCCCGGTGGTGGTCTCCACGCCGGCGGTGTGGCGGTACTCCGGGTGGCCCGGGGTGCGGGAGCCCCAGGTCCGCAGCGCCTTGAGGTCGTCGAGCTCGAGGCCCGCGCCCGACAGGTACAGCTGGACGTACTGGGTGATGCTGGAGTGGCCCGCGCTCAGCACGAAGCGGTCGCGGCCGGTCCAGGCGGTGTCGGCGGGGTCGTGGCGCATCATGCGCTGGTACAGCAGGTAGGCCACCGGGGCGAGGCTCATGGCCGTGCCGGGGTGGCCGTTGCCGACCTTCTGCACCGCGTCCATCGCCAGGGCTCGGGCCGAGTCGACGGCCCTGCGGTCGAGCTCACCCCACTCGAGCGCGTCGGTGGCAGTGGTGCTCCTGGCGGTGTCGGTCACAACGGGACTCCATCCGGGCCGCATCCGACCCCTCGAGGCAGTGCTCGTGCAGCGTGCTTGACGTGGACTGCCACGTCCTGCTGACAGCCTAGTGAGTGCGACGGGGTGCGCCCGACCGGTCCGCCGACCGGACGGACGGCCCCCGGCCGGCTCAGAGCAGGAACGGGTCGACCGCCACGGCGAGGAACACCACCGACAGGTAGCTGATCGACAGGTGGAACACCCGCATCGGCTGCAGGGCGCCACCTCGGCGCAGCTGCTGCCACAGCCGCACGACGGCGGCGGTGAACACGGCCCCCGCCACGACCACGGTCACGGTGTAGACCACGCCCATGCCGGCGACCGGCACCAGCAGCAGGGTGCAGGCGACCATGGCCAGGGTGTGGGCGAGCGTCTGCCAGGCCAGCGACGCCGGCGAGCCCACCACCGGGAGCATGGGCACGTTGGCGGCGGCGTAGTCGTCGCGGTAGCGGATCGACAGCGGCCAGTAGTGCGGCGGGGTCCAGAAGAAGATCACGGCGGACAGCACGACGGGCGCCCAGGACAGGTCCCCGGTCACCGCCGCCCAGCCGATGAGCACGGGCATGAACCCGGCGGCGCCGCCCCAGACGATGTTCTGCGAGGTGCGCCGCTTGAGCAGCAGCGTGTAGACGACGGCGTAGAAGAACACGGCGACCACGGCCAGCACGGCGGCCAGCACGGTGGTGAACGCCCAGAGCACGACGACCGCCGCCACCCCGAGGCCCAGGCCGAACAGCAGGGCCGCCCGCGGGCTGATCTCGCCGGTGACGATCGGCCGACCGCGGGTGCGGCGCATGACGGCGTCGATGTCCCGGTCGGCGACCTGGTTCAGGGTGTTGGCGCTGCCTGCGGCCAGGCTGCCGCCGACCAGCGTGGCGAGCGTCGTGCCCCAGCCCGGCAGGCCGCCCGCGGCCAGGACCATGGTGGGCACCGTGGTGACCAGCAGCAGCTCGATGATGCGCGGCTTGGTCAGGGCCAGGTACGCCGCGGCGAGGCTGCGGGTCGGGGGTGGCTCGGTGGTGCCGGGGGGCGTGGTCGTGGGGCTGTGGGTCACGAGCCCACCAGCTCGCCCGCGGTGGAGCGCCGCGGCGCGAGGTCCGGGGTGCGGGGGCCGCGCTCACGCGTGGCCAGGACCACGGCGACCAGGGCCACGACGAGCAGGCAGGCGCCGAGCATGTGCAGGCTGACCAGCGCCCGCGGCAGCCCGGTGAAGTACTGCAGCCAGCCGACGCCGCCCTGGGCGAGGGTGACGCCCAGCAGCAGCCAGGTGCGGCCGAGCAGCCGACGGGGCGCCGACACGGCGTGCAGGCCCGCGAGCAGGCCGAGCAGCAGGCCGACGAACAGCACCACCGCCTCGGCGTGCAGCACGGACACCGCGGCGAAGTCCAGGTCGAAGCGGATCGGCACCTCGGCGTCGCCGGAGTGCGGGCCCGAGCCCGTCACCACGGTGCCGAGCACCAGGGTCGCCGCCCCGGTCACGACCAGGCCGGCCAGCAGCGCACGCAGCGGGCGGGGGAGCAGCCGCTGCCCGGGTCCGTCCGGCTCGCGCACCCGCAGCACCAGGGCGGCGGACACGGCGATGAGCCCGGCCGAGACCAGGAAGTGCACCGCCACGGTCGCCGGATGCAGGCCCAGCAGGACCGTGAAGCCGCCGATGACGGCCTGGGCCACGGTGCCGAGCAGCACGGCGAGGCCGTAGCCCAGCAGCCGACGGCGGTGGCGCCAGAGCAGCACGACGACGGCGACCGCGGCGAGCGCGACCACGAAGGTCAGCAGCCGGTTGCCGAACTCGATCGCGGCGCGCAGCCCCTCCTCCTGCTCGGTGACGGGGGTGAAGGAGCCGGGGACGCACTCGGGCCAGGTGGGGCAGCCGAGGCCGGAGCCGGTGAGCCGGACCCAGCCCCCGGTGATGACGATGCCGACCTGGACCACGAGGTTCACCAGCACCGCGACGGACAGGACCCGGGGGAGCCGGGCTGCAGGTGCGGCCATGCCGTCCAGGATAGGGCGCGGCCCGGGTGCCGCGGCCCGCGGGGTGGCGCCGGTCGGGGCGGGTCGGCCGCTCGTCGGGCTCAGGTGGACAGGGTCCCGCGCAGCAGGCTCTCGCCGGAGTGCGTCGGGTCGCCGTCCAGCGGCTCCGCCGACACGTCGACCAGGGAGTAGGTGCCCACGTCGAGCCCGCGGGGCACGGTCAGCTCCACGGTGACGGCGCCCTCGCCGCGGTCGTCGACCGGACCGAGCGAGACCATCGCGCCCGTCACCGGGTCGATCAGCCACGCCTCGAGGAAGCCCTCCGTCCCGCGGTCGGGCAGCTGGTCGAGCCACACCTGCAGCACCCGGTCCGACGCACCCTCGGCGGGCACCCCGTCCGCGGCGGTCGCGGGCAGCTCTGCCAGCCGGGCCGAGCCGGTGACGGGGGTGCCGGCACCGAGGCCGAACGCGTCCAGGTCGGCCGCGGCCAGCACCAGCGGACCCTCCGGCGGCGCGGGGGAGGTGAGCGAGGTGACCAGGGCGGTGCCGGCGACGCCGACCGCCAGCCCGGCGGCCGCGACCGCCAGCAGCGGGGCGGCCCGTCGCCGGCCCGACGCGCGGGACCGGCGCCGACGCGCGACGTCGTCGGGTGCGGCGGCGCCGTCGGGTGCGGCGGTGCCGTCAGGTGCGGCGGTGGTGTCGGCGTCGTCCCGGGACGGCGTGCGCTCGGGGGGCAGGGCGCGCACCGGCCGGACGACCGCGGAGACGGGCCCGGACGTCTGGCCGCGGTGCGCCTCGGGTCGGGGGGTCGACGGGACGATGGACGGTCCGACGGAGGCGGGCCGGACCGCGGGGTCCAGGCCCAGCTCGGCGGCTATGCCCTGCCACACGTGCGCCGGCACGGGGGCGGTGGCCGTCGCGGCTCCCGTCGGCAGACCGGCCGTGCCGGCGGACGGGACGGCCGCGACGGCGGCGTCCGCGTCGTCGCGCGGGCCGCGCACGGTGCGGACGGTCCGGGCCAGGTCCTGCACGGTTGCGGAGCACTCGGCGCAGACCACGACGTGCAGCGCGGCCTCGTGGTCGAGCACGGGCTCACCCAGGGCCTGCAGCGCGAGCAGGTCGGGGTCAGGATGTTGCTGCACGACCCACCTCCAGGCTGTCGCGCAGCCGCAGCAGGGTGCGGCGGATGTGGCTCTTGACCGTGCCGAGCGGCAGACCCGTCCGCTCGGCGATCTGGGTGTGGGTGAGGTCGTGGAAGAACGCCAGCTCGACGATGCCGCGCGCGGGCTGGTCGATGTCGTCCAGCGCGTCCAGCAGGGTGAGCCGCTCGACGGTCTGCTCCGGCGCGTCGGCGGCGGGCGCCTGCTCGGGCGGCATCACGGCGCGGGCGGCGTCGACCTGCTTGGCCTGGCGGGCCCGCTGGTGCCAGGTGTCGGCGCAGACGTGCCGGGCGATGCCGACGAGCCAGCCGGCCAGGCCCCCCCGGGTGTGGTCGAAGGTGGCGCGACCGCGCCAGGCCCGGATGAACACCTGCTGCGTGGCGTCCTCGGCGTCGCCGGTGTCGGCGAGCGCGCGCAGGCTGATGCCGTGCACCAGGCCCGCCCAGCGCTCGTACGCCTCGGCCAGCGCCCACTCCTGCCCGGCGCAGAACGCCTGCGCCAGGACGGCGTCGTCGACCCGGTCGTGGGGTCGGGCGAGTCCCGGGGGCAGGTCAGGCACGGGTTCGACCGTACCGGCGGCGCGGGCGGGCGCCAGGGGATGAGCGGGTTCCACGAGTCTCAGGCTAGGGCGGGAGGGGGTGGCCGACACCTCGGGGCCCCGACGGCCGTGGAGCCGTCCGGGTGCGGTGGCGGCCAGGCTCATGCCCGGTCCACGGGGACCGCGGTGACCACGACGTTGTCGCGGTAGCTGCCGAGCTCGGGCTGGAACGGCCCGCCGCAGGTCACGACGACCAGCCGGTGCTCGCCGTCGCGGGCGAAGATGTCGTCGACCGGCAGCACGTCCTTGACCACGGTCTCGCGGCCCACGACCTCGTAGTCGTGCTCGGCGCCGGTCTCGTCGACGACCGTGACGACGGTGCCCACCTCGACCTCGCGCAGCTCGAACAGCGCCCCCGGGCCCTCGCCCGCGGCGTCGACGTGGCCGGCGATGACGGCGTTGCCCCGGTCGGCGCCCGCGGCGGGGCCGTAGCGGTACCAGCCGACCCGGTCGATCTCGGCCGGCACGACCATCGAGCCGTCGTCCTCCACGCCCACGGCGTCCACGACCGCGTCCACGCCGAGCTCGTCGACGACCAGCCGGGTGGGCGTGGGGTCGGCCTCGCGCGCCACGGCGTCCAGGGACGCGTCCCGCACGCCGACCTCGCCGTAGGGGGACGCGGCGGGCGGCTCCGCCGGCGCCGTCGGGGGGACCGGGGCGGACGACGCGGCGGGGGAACCCTCGGCCGTGGGCACCGCCGCGGGACGGGCCAGGGCCTGCTCCAGGGGGACCCCGGCGTCCGGCGCGGGCCGGGTGAGGAACCACGCCGCCGGTGACAGCACGGCGGCGACGGCGACCGCGGTCAGCAGCACGGTCCAGCGCGACGGTCCCCGGCGGGGCGGCCGGGTCTGGTCGGGCGGCGGCGTCGCGGTCACGGGGCGGTCCTCCGGGTCGGGGGTTCGAGGGCGGGTGCTGCGGTGGGACAGGGTGACGCGGTGGGACAGGGTGACGCGGGCCGGGGGGTCTGGTGCGACCCCCCGGCCCGAGCTGGTGCTGGTGGTGCTGGTGGTGCTGCGGTGCTGGTGCTCAGTCGCGCGAGCGGGCGGCCACGGCGCGCCCACCCAGCAGGACCAGGGCGCCGGCGCCGGCGAGGCCGACGAGCGCGAGCTGCCAGGGCAGCGCGTCCGAGACCAGGCCACCGGTACCGGACGGCACGCCGTCGGGGCCGCTGTGCAGGCCGTCGATGGTCTGCACGGCCAGGGCGAGGTTCTCGTCCTCGGCCGAGCCCCAGGCGAAGACGATGGTGTTGACGCCCTCGGCCACGTCGACGTCGGCCGGGCCGATGGCGACGGTGTCGGTGCCGGCCAGCGCCACGTCGGCGCTCACCGTGCCGGCCGGCAGGTCGACCGTGCCCTCGTTCGGGTTGGTGACGCCCTCGAACACGGGCTCGCCGCCGGCGCGGACGTCCACGGCCGGGGCCGCGGCGGTGTGGCGCGCCGTCAGCCGGCCCTCGCCGGCCGCGATCTCCGACACGTCGTTGACGAACGGGGTCAGGGTGGGTGTGCCGTCCTCGCCGAGGTGGGCCGCGACGGTGATGTTGGCGCCGGCCGGGACCGTGGCGCTGGCCTCGATGGCGGCGTCGTCGGCCTCGGGGTCGGCGCCGGCGGGGAACACCTGGAGGTCGTAGTCGCCGGCCGGCAGGGTCAGCGGGTCGGTGATGGTGCCGGGCTCGAAGTCCTCGAGGATGACGTCACCGTTGGCGTAGACGTCGACGACCAGGTCGGGCACGCCGTGGAAGACGGAGACCTGGGCGTCGGAGTCGGCGGCCGCGGCGGGGGCGGCGAAGGCGATCGGGAGCAGCGCTGCACCGGTGACAGCGAGGATGGTCCGCATGGTGGTCCCTTCGGTCGGTGTGTCGGTCGGGCGGCCCGGAGGCGCGACCCGGTGACCATCTGGTCACTGACACCCCCACTACCGACGGGCCAGGCGGAACGGATGCAGCCCCGCGCGACGTGCTCGTCCTGGGCTGCGCGCCGGACCCGGTGCCGGGACGCCGTGGGCCGGGTCAGTCCCAGCGCAGGGTGCGCCCGGCCAGCGCCGCCAGCACCGCGGTCCACCCCAGGAGCAGGAGCAGGGCGCCCGGTGCGAGCCGGCCGTCGACCAGCGCCGCCCGCAGCGCCTCGCCGAGGGCCGCGGTCGGCAGCAGGCCCAGCCCGGTCTCCAGCCCGGGGACCGCGCCGGCCCCCGTCGCGGCGACGGGCAGCACCAGGCCACCGCCGACCAGCACCGCCACCCAGACGAGGTTGGCCAGGCCGAGCACGCCCTCGGGGCGCACCGTGCCGGCCAGCAGCAGGCCCGCCGACAGCATCGCGGCGGTCCCCAGCAGCAGGGCCGGCAGCGCCGCCGCCACCCCCGCCGGGTCGAGCGGCACACCGAGGACCGCCCCGGCCAGGAGCAGCAGGACGACCTGCAGGGCCACCACGGCGGTCACCGCCAGCACCCGCGCCGCGACCAGACCGCCCCGGCCGAGCGGGGTGGTGGCCAGCAGCCGCAGCACCCCCGCGCGGCGGTCGAAGGCCAGGGCGATGGCCTGACCGGTGAACGCCGACGACACCACGGCCACGCCGAGCGCCCCGGCCAGGGCCGCCTGCGGCTGCGGCAGGGGCGAGAGGTCCGGCACCCCGGTCCGCACCACGCCGACGAGCACCGCCACCGGCAGCAGGAACGTCACCAGCAGCTGCTCGCCGTTGCGCAGCACGGCGCGCAGGTCCCAGCCGGCCTGACGCAGCACGCGTCGCCACCACGGCGCGGGACCGGAGGCCCGGCCGACCTGCCCGGGGCGGGTCCCGGCCGCGCTGCTCACGACACCCGCCGTTCGTCGCCCAGGCGCAGGACGAGCTCCTCCAGGCTGGGCCGGCCGACGGTGATGCCCCCGCGCGCCCCGGCGCCGGCCTGCCAGGAGGCGATGCTCACCAGGTCCTGCGGCCCGTGGGAGCCGTGCAGCTCGAACCGGCCGGGCTGCTTCTCGACCAGCACCGTGGCCGGGCCCAGCGCCGCCCGCAGGTCGTCGGCCGGGCTGCCGGGCGGCGCCTCGAAGCGGACGACCTCCTCACCGGTCACCCGGTCCGGCGGGCCGTCGGCCAGCACCCGGCCCTCGTGCAGCACGACCACGCGGTCCGCGGCGCGCTCGACGTCGACGAGGGTGTGCGAGGACCACAGCACGGCGCAGCCGTCGTGGGCGGCCTCCTGCACCAGGTCCAGCACCGACCGACGGCCCTCGGGGTCCAGCGCCGCGGTCGGCTCGTCCATGACGAGCACGTCGGGGTCGCCGACCAGCGCGCAGGCCACGGCCAGGCGCTGCCGCTCACCGGAGGACAGCCGGCGCACCGCGGTCCGGCCCACGTGGCCCAGCTGCAGCCGCGCCACCAGGTCGTCGGTGGCCCGCGGCGCGCGGTGCAGGCCCGCGTGGTGCTCCAGCACCGCCCGCGCCGGGGCGGCCAGGGGCAGGCCCAGGTCGGCCAGCACGACCCCGACCCGGGCCCGGTCGGCCGGGGTGGCGCGCCAGGGGTCGCTGCCCACCACCCGGACGGTGCCGCCGTCGGGGCGCCGCATGCCCGTCACGCAGTCCAGCAACGAGGTCTTGCCCGCCCCGTTGGGGCCGCACAGCGCGACCACCTCGCCCGGGTCGACCTGCAGGTCGACCCCGTCGACGGCGACGACGCGACCGCGCCGGGAGGAGTGCACCCGACGGAGGTCGCGGACGACGACCGGCGGTGCGGCGGGGGCGTGGGGCACGCGCCGATGGTACGAGCCGCGGCCCGAGTGGAGATCCGTCGGCATTTACGTCATGCTGCACGTGTGCAAATTGAGGGCGAGACGAGGCGAGAGGCCACCGACGCGCCGCGCGACCGCGTCTTCGCCGCGGTCCTGGAGCACGGACCCGTGTCCGCGGCGTCCGTCGCCGGTCGGCTGGGCGTGACCCCGGCTGCGGTGCGCCGCCACCTGGAGACGCTGAGCGACGAGGGGCTGATCGAGCCCCGGTCCGCCCCGACCACGGGGCGCCGGGGCCGGCCGGCCCGGGTGTTCGTGGCCACGGAGCGCGGCCAGGGCGCCGCCCGGGGCGACTACGACCTGCTGGCGGTCGCGGCGCTGGAGTACCTGGACGCCCACGTCGGCCCGGACGCGGTCCGCGACTTCGCCGAGCAGCGCTTCGGCGACCTGGAGCGTCGCTACGCCCCGGTGGTCGAGGCGGCCGGGCCCGACCCGCGCGAACGGGCCAAGGCCCTGGCCGGGCAGCTGTCGGCCGACGGCTTCGCCGCCAGCGCCCGCACGGTCGCCGTGTCCCCCCTGGCCGCCAGGCCCGGCGGGTCCCCGGTCGGCGGCGTCCAGCTGTGTCAGGGACACTGTCCGGTGCACGCCGTGGCGGCCCGGTTCCCACAGCTGTGCGAGGCCGAGACCCGCGTCTTCTCCCGCCTGCTGGGCGTCCACGTCCAGCGGCTGGCGACCATCGCCCACGGCGAGCACGTCTGCACCACGTTCGTCCCCACCCCCGACGTGCCGGTCCGGAACACATCCCGGCCCTCGCGTCTTGCCGCAGGGGAGCGGCGCACGAGAACCGCGGGCACCACGGCTGCGGGCACCACGACCGGTACGAGCACGACCACCACGAGCAGCACCGTCAGGAAGGACCTCCCATGACGACGTCCCCCGAGACCACCACGGCCCCCACCCAGGCCGAGCAGCTCGAGAGCCTGGGGCGCTACCAGTTCGGCTGGTCCGACTCCGACGTGGCGGGCAGCACCGCCCGCCGCGGCCTGAGCGAGGACGTCGTGCGCAACATCTCGGCGCTGAAGGACGAGCCCGAGTGGATGCTCAAGACCCGCCTCAAGGGCCTGTCCCTGTTCGGTCGCAAGCCCATGCCGACCTGGGGCTCGGACCTCACCGGCATCGACTTCGACAACATCAAGTACTTCGTGCGCTCGACGGAGAAGCAGGCCGCCTCCTGGGACGACCTGCCCGAGGACATCCGGGCCACCTACGACCGCCTCGGCATCCCCGAGGCCGAGAAGCAGCGCCTGGTCTCCGGCGTGGCGGCCCAGTACGAGTCCGAGGTCGTCTACCACCAGATCCGCGAGGACCTGGAGGAGAAGGGCGTCCTGTTCCTGGACACCGACACGGCGCTCAAGGAGCACCCGGAGCTGTTCAAGGAGTACTTCGCCTCGGTCATCCCGGTGGGCGACAACAAGTTCGCCGCGCTGAACACGGCCGTGTGGTCCGGCGGGTCGTTCATCTACGTGCCCCCGGGCGTGCACGTCGACATCCCGCTCCAGGCCTACTTCCGGATCAACACCGAGAACATGGGCCAGTTCGAGCGGACGCTGATCATCGCCGACGAGGGCTCCTACGTGCACTACGTCGAGGGCTGCACCGCCCCGATCTACCAGTCCGACTCGCTGCACTCCGCGGTCGTGGAGATCGTCGTGAAGAAGGGCGCCCGCGTCCGGTACACGACCATCCAGAACTGGTCGAACAACGTCTACAACCTCGTCACCAAGCGGGCCGTGGCCGAGGCCGGCGCCACCATGGAGTGGATCGACGGCAACATCGGCTCCAAGGTCACGATGAAGTACCCCGCCGTGTTCCTCATGGGCGAGCACGCCCGGGGCGAGACGCTGTCGATCGCCATGGCCGGCGAGGGCCAGCACCAGGACGCCGGCGCCAAGATGGTGCACGCCGCGCCGCACACCTCCAGCTCGATCGTCTCCAAGTCGATCGCGCGCGGTGGTGGGCGCACGTCCTACCGCGGCCTGGTCCAGGTGCTCGAGGGCGCCCACCACAGCGCGAGCAACGTGCTGTGCGACGCCCTGCTCGTGGACACCATCAGCCGCTCCGACACCTACCCCTACGTCGACGTCCGCGAGGACGACGTCCGGATGGGCCACGAGGCCACGGTCTCCAAGGTGTCCGAGGACCAGCTGTTCTACCTCATGTCGCGCGGCATGCCGGAGAGCGAGGCCATGGCGATGATCGTCCGTGGCTTCATCGAGCCGGTCGCCCGCGAGCTGCCCATGGAGTACGCCCTCGAGCTGAACAAGCTCATCGAGCTGCAGATGGAAGGGGCCGTCGGGTGACGACCAGCACCACTGACCACAGCACCACCAGCACCACCGGTACGGACGGTGAGGCCGTCGAGGCCGCCCTGGCGGCGGTCCGGTCCTACACGGACTCGACCGTGCCGGACGTCAGCCGGGCCGACCGGGTCCGCTCCGGCGACCCGGCCGACTTCGCCGTGCCGACCGGGCGCGAGGAGGAGTGGCGCTTCACCCCGATGCACCGGGTGCGCGAACTCTTCGAGCCGGCCCCGGCCGGTCAGGACGCCGTGTCGGTCACCGTCCGCACCCAGGACGAGGCGGTCGAGGTCTCCGACCACGACGCGGCGCACGCCCTCGCCCGGCCCGGCGACCGCGTCGCGGCCGTCGCGCAGCGCACGGCCCCGGTGCGGCGCACCGTCCGCGTGCCCGCCGAGCACGAGGTGGCCGAGCCGGTCCTCGTCGACCTCAGCGGGACCGGCGGCCGTGGCGCCGTCGACCTGGTGGTCGACGTGGGCGCGTTCAGCAAGGCCACCGTGGTCCTCGACCACACCGGTGACGCCGTCTTCGCCGGCACGGTCGGCATCCGGGTGGGCGACGGCGCCAACGTGACCGTGGTGTCGCTGCAGTCCTGGGACGGCACGGCCACCCACGTCGGCCAGCACGACGCGGTCCTCGGCCGCGACGCCACCTTCCGCCACGTCGCCGTCAGCCTCGGCGGGGACCTGGTGCGCCTCGACGTCAACGTGGAGTTCACCGGCCCCGGCGCGTCCTCGGAGTGCTTCGGGCTGTACTTCGCCGACTCCGGCCAGCACCTCGAGCACCGGCTGTTCGTCGACCACTCGGCGCCCACCTGCACCAGCAACGTCGTCTACAAGGGCGCGCTGCAGGGCAAGGACGCGCACACCGTGTGGATCGGCGACGTGCTGATCCGCAAGGAGGCCGAGGGGATCAACACCTACGAGCTCAACCGCAACCTCGTCCTGACCGAGGGCGCGCGGGCCGACTCCGTGCCCAACCTCGAGATCGAGACCGGCCAGATCGAGGGCGCCGGCCACGCCAGCGCCACCGGCCGGTTCGACGACGAGCAGCTGTTCTACCTGCAGGCCCGGGGCATCCCGCCGCTGCAGGCCCGACGCCTCGTCGTCCTCGGCTTCTTCGCCGAGGTCCTCCAGCAGATCGGCATCGAGTCGGTCCAGGAGCGCCTCCTCGGTGTCGTCGAGCAGCGGCTGCAGGACGCGGCGCTGCTCGACCGCCCCGACGAGACGACCGTCGACCTCGCCACCGACCGTTCCGCACACCTCCAGGAGTTCACGTCATGACCACACTCGAGATCCGCGACCTGCACGTCAGCGTGACCGCCGACGGCGAGGCCAAGGAGATCCTCAAGGGCGTCGACCTGACGATCCGCTCGGGGGAGACCCACGCGATCATGGGGCCCAACGGCTCCGGCAAGTCGACCCTGGCCTACTCGATCGCCGGGCACCCCAAGTACGAGGTGACCAGCGGCAGCGTCACGCTGGACGGCGAGGACGTCCTGGCCATGAGCGTCGACGAGCGCGCCCGGGCGGGGCTGTTCCTGGCCATGCAGTACCCGGTCGAGATCCCCGGCGTGAGCGTCAGCAACTTCCTGCGCACCGCCAAGACCGAGGTCTCCGGCGAGGCCCCCGTCCTGCGCCACTGGGTCAAGGACCTCAAGTCGGCCATGTCCGGGCTCAAGATGGACCCCGACTTCGCCTCCCGCAACGTCAACGAGGGCTTCTCGGGCGGGGAGAAGAAGCGGCACGAGATCCTGCAGATGAAGCTGCTGCAGCCCAAGCTCGCGATCCTCGACGAGACCGACTCGGGCCTGGACGTCGACGCGCTGCGCGTGGTCAGCGAGGGCGTCAACGAGGTCAAGGCCGAGACCGGCCTGGGTGTGCTGCTCATCACCCACTACACCCGCATCCTGCGCTACATCACGCCCGACTTCGTCCACGTGTTCGTCGACGGCCGGGTCGCGGAGCAGGGCGGCTCGGAGCTGGCCGACCGGCTCGAGAACGAGGGCTACGACCGCTACGTCACCGCCGGCGCCTGAGGAGGACGACATGACCGAGACCCCGCAGACCCCCGTGGCCCCGCAGGCCTCGCCCACCCCTGCGGCCTCGCCGGGCCCCGTGGACGCGCCGACCGGCCAGGTCGACGTGAGCACCCCCTCGGCGGCGCCGTCGGCGACGCCGGTGGACGCGGCCGACGTCGAGGAGGCCATGCGCGACGTGGTCGACCCCGAGCTCGGCATCAACGTCGTCGACCTCGGCCTGGTCTACGGCATCCACGTTGACGCCCAGAGCAACGTGGTGCTCGACATGACGCTCACCAGCGCGGCCTGCCCGCTGACCGACGTCATCGAGGACCAGACCCGCAACGCGCTGGCCCCGCTGTCCGCGTCGGCGACCATCAACTGGGTCTGGATGCCGCCGTGGGGTCCCGAGAAGATCACCGACGACGGTCGCGAGCAGCTGCGCGCGCTGTCGTTCAACGTCTGAGCGGGTCGGTCCGGGCCTCGGGTGAGCGGTAGCCGCTTCCTCGAGGTCTCGCCGCCCCGGCTGCCGGGCTGGGTCGCGCGCTACGTCGCGGCCCGCCCCGGCGCCGTCCGAGCCGTCGTCACGTCCACCGGGTTCGACCTGGTGGGTGACGACGGCTCGCTCGCGTCGCTGGGGCTGCTGGAGGCCGGGGGCTGGGACGCGGACGTCCCCGAGGCGGCGGTCGAGGGCGCGTCCCAGGTGGCTCCGGAGCCGCTGGCCGCGCGGCTGGCCGACGAGGCCGGCCGCAGCCGCACCCTGCTCGTGTGCCTGGTGCGCCGGGGCGGCTGGAGCGTGGGGGTGGTGCGCGACGGGAGGGTGCTGACCGGCAAGACCGGCCGTCGCTACGTGCAGGGCACGACCGCCGCCGGTGGCTGGAGCCAGCAGCGCTTCGCCCGCCGCCGGGGCGGGCAGACCGACAAGCTGGCCGACGACGCCTCGTCGGCGCTGACCCGGATGATGGCGCAGGCCCCCGGGGCGACCGGGGTCGTCGTGGGCGGGGACCGGCGTCTGGCGGAGTCCGTCCTGGCCGGCACGCCGGCGCACGCCCTGCCCGTGCTCGGCCCGATCGAGGTCGGCGAGCCGCGCCGGGCCGACCTGGACGCCGCGGCTGCCCGCGTCCTGTCGGTGCGGGTGACCGTGCACGACGCCCCGTGACCGGGGCCGCGACGCCCAGCCCCACGACGCCCGGCCGCACGACGCCCGGCCCCACGACGTGTGCCCTCGTCGGCCGTCGGTGCCCTCAGGCTCCGGCCGCGGCGTCGAGGGCCGACTGGAGGGACTGCAGGTAGGCCTCGCTGGTGTAGGTGGCGCTGCTCACGGTGTCGACCTGGGCCGACTGGGCCTGCAGGACCGCCTGCCGCAGCCGTGGCGCCGCGGCGGCGCTGATCCCGCGGGACCGGTCGTCGGCGTCGGTCAGCTGCAGGGGCACCACGTCCAGCAGCACGCCGTCCTGGACCACCACCTGCACCTGCACGTCGCCGAAGCGGGTGGGGACCACGGCCCCGTCGACGGTCACCGGTGCGGGCGGCGGCGGTGGGGTCGGGGTGGTGCTCGGCGTCGGCGCGGTCACGACGACGGGTTCGGTCGCCACGGGTTCGGTCGCCACGGGTTCGGTCGCCACGGGTTCGGTCGCCACGGGTTCGGTCGCCACGGGTTCGGTCGCCACGGGTTCGGTCGCCACGGGTTCGGTCGCCACGGGTTCGGTCCTCACGGGTTCGCTGGGGGCCGGCTCGGTCGTGACCGGGGCGGCGGACACCGTCCCGACCGCGACCGGGGGGGCCAGCAGCGTGGGGGAGGCCCCCAGGTGCCAGGCGGACCCCAGCAGCGCGAAGGAGGCCGCCGCGGTCACGGCCGCCGCGGGCACCCTCACCAGGAGAACCGCTCGTCGTGGACCTGGGCCGCCGGCACGCCGTTGCGCTCCAGGGAGCGCCGGACCAGGTCCGTCCACGCGGTCGGGCCGCAGACGTAGACGTCATGGTCGCGCACGTCGGGGACGAGCTGCCGCAGCGTGCGGGCGTCACCGCCGTGCGCCGCCCCTGCGGGCAGCCACGAGCCGCGGGCCCGGGCGCCCGCGGCCACGAGCAGCCGGAACCCGTGGCGCCGGTGCAGCTGCTCGACCTCCGCGCGCAACGGCGCCGACCCCGAGGCGGGCACCCGCAGCAGGACCGTGACGTCCGCGGCGACGTGGTCGGGGCCGGTGACCAGCTCCTCGAGCAGGGCCCGGACCGGGGTCACGCCGATGCCGGCGGCGACCAGCAGGACCTGTCGACGGGTGCGTCGCTCGGTGGTGAACGCCCCGTACGGGCCCTCGACGGCGACCGCGGTGCCAGGACGCAACCGGGCCAGGCGCGCCGAGTGGTCGCCGAGGCCGGTGGCCACGGTGATGCGCACCCGCCGGCCGTCGGGGGCGGCCGAGACCGACCACGGGTGGGCCGCGGCCCAGAGCCCGGGCGTGAGGAACCGCCAGTTCAGGTACTGCCCCGCCCGCAGCGGCAGCCGGTCCAGCGCCCGGCCGGTCATCACCACCGACACCACGCCGTCACCGAGGTCCTCGACCCGCTCGACGACGAGCCGGTGACGCAGGGAGCGCGCGACCGGCAGGAGGACCCGGAACAGCACGACGGCCCCCGCGGTGAGCAGGTACGCACCGAGCCACACGCCCTGGGCCGGCCGGCTGCCGGCGATGTCGGTGCCGGTGCTCAGCTGGTGCGGTACCGACAGCACCACCGCCGCGTAGGCGAGCAGGTGCACCAGGTGCCAGGTCTCGTGCCGGACCCGGCGGCGGGCCGCCCGGACCGACGTCACGGCGACCACGACGAGCCCGGCCAGGGCCAGCGACGCGGTCACCATGTCCGGCATCGCCCCCTGCCACAGCCGCCACAGCTCGACCACCCAGCCGCTGGTCCAGCCCAGGCCGTCCAGCACGGCGTAGCCCACCAGCAGGGCCGCGGCGTGGGCCAGCAGCAGCGGCAGGGCGATGGTGCTCAGCCGCCGGTGCGCGGCCAGGGCCCGGTCCTGGCCGTAGGTGCGGTCCACCCAGGGCAGCCGCGCGGCGAGCAGCAGCTGCAGCAGCAGCAGCGCAGTGCCCAGCAGGCCCGTCAGCCGACCCAGGGCCACCAGCGCGCCCGGGGCGCCCCCGCCGACGAGGTCGCTGCCGCCCCCGCCGCGCAGGAACAGCGCCAGGACGCCGACCAGCAGCAGGACGGCAGCGGCCTCGAGCACGTCCGCCCGGCCGGCGCGGGACCGGCGACGCCGCACGACGTCCGGACGCGCCTCGAAGGGGGACGCGGCCGCGGCCCGGGCGAGGCTCGGCTGCGGCCGAGGGGCCGGCGGGCGGTCCTGCCGCGGTCCGCGCCGCGCGGTGGTGCCTGCGCTCATGGTTCCCTCCCTGGGCGCCCGGTCGGCCCGGACGCTGGTGCCACGGTGACGGCCCGGTCTCAGAGGAGTCTCAGAGCGCGGCTCCCGCCGTGGCCGCGGAGCCGGCCCCCGACCTACGTCACGGAGCCGGACCCGTGACGCGTGCCACCATCGGGCCGTGACCAGCGACGACGGCGACCGGCCCCGGGCGGTCCCGGCGCGCGCCACGGTCCTGCTGGTGGAGGACGACCGGGCGCTGTCGGAGATGCTGGCCGGCCTGCTGCGCGAGGAGGGCTACGACGTCGACGTCGCGCGCGACGGGCAGCGGGGGCTGCACCTCGGGCTCAGCCGCGCCTACGACCTGCTGGTCGTCGACCGCGGCCTGCCCGTGGTCGAGGGGCTGGAGCTGCTGCGGCGGCTGCGGGCCAAGGGCGTCCTCGCCCCGGTCCTCGTCCTGACCGCGCAGGGCACCGTGCGCGACCGGGTGGACGGGCTGGACGCCGGCGCCGAGGACTACCTGGTCAAGCCGTTCGACGTCGACGAGCTGCTGGCGAGGCTGCGGGCGCTGCTGCGCCGGCACGCCGACGCCACCGACGTGCTCGCCGCTCCGGGCGGGACGCTGGACACCCGGCGGCGTCTGGTCGAGCGGGCCGACTGCAGCACGGTCGAGCTGTCCCGCACCGAGTCGGACCTGCTCGCGGTGCTGGCCCGGCGCCCGCGTCAGGTGTTCTCCCGGGACGAGCTGCTGGAGCGGGTGTTCGACGCCGCCGACACGCCGGGGTCGGTCGACACCTACGTGCACTACCTGCGCCGCAAGCTCGGCCGCGACGTCGTCCGCACCGTCCGGGGGGTCGGCTACCGGCTGGGGTCGCTGTGATCTCGCCTGTGATGTCGCTGTGAGCCCCGCCCGGCGCGGCGCGGCGGGGGCGGACGAGCGGATGCTGCGCCGCGCGGCCCGGGACGTGGCGCTGCTCATCGCGGCCGCGGTCGCCCTGGTCCTGGGGGCGGTGGGCGTCGTGGTCGTCCTGGTGGGGGACGCGCAGGAGAGCCGCACGGCGCAGGACGCGAGCCGGGCCGTCTGGGAGTCCGCGGACGACGTCGACGACCCCGCGCCGGGCACCTGGCTGGTGGTCGCGGGACCGGACGGCACCGTGGTCACGCCCGGGGCCCCGGACGCGGTGCGGCGGCTGGACCCCGCGGCCCTGCCGGACGGGCCGAGCGAGGCGGGTCCCGACCAGCGCGGGTTCGCCGTCTGGACGGGCGACCGGCCGATCGGCCGGGTGAGCGCCGCCTACGACATGGGGCCGCTGGAGCTGCGCGAACGCCGGGTCCGGGTGTCCGTCCTGGTCTCGGTGGTCCTGGGGGCGGTCGGGGCCGCCGGCGTCGGGGCCGCGGTGGCGCGGCGGGCGGTCCGTCCGCTGGGGGCCGCGCTGGCGCTGCAGCGACGGTTCGTCGCGGACGCCAGCCACGAGCTGCGGACGCCCCTGTCCGTGGTGCTGACGCGGGCGCAGCTGCTGCGGCGTCGAGCGGGCCCCGGTCTGGACTCCGCCTCCCGGGAGGAGCTGGACCAGCTGGTGGCGGACGCTCGCGCCATGGCCGACGTCGTCGACGACCTGCTGCTGGCCGCGCAGCTGGAGGACGCCGAGCGGCCCCACGGCCCGGTGGACGTCGGGGTCCTGGCCGGGCAGGTGGTGACCAGCCTGCAGCCGCTCGCCGCGGACCTCGGCCTCCGGCTCCGCCTCCAGGCCCCGCCCGGGGGTGGACCGGTCGTGGTGCAGGGGACGGCCACGGCGCTCCGTCGGGCCCTGACGGCGCTGGTCGACAACGCCCTGCGGCACGGCCCCCGGGGCAGCGAGGTGGTGCTCCAGGTCCTGCCCGAGCCGGCTGGACCCGCGCCCGCGCGCGACGTCTGCCTGGTGGTGACCGACGAGGGCCCGGGCCTGGACCCCGAGCAGCTGGGGCCGCTGCTGGAGCGGTTCGCCCGCGGCACGACGCAGGGCGACGGCCGCCGGTTCGGCCTGGGGCTCGCCCTGGTGGACGAGGTGGCCCGGGCCCACCACGGTCAGCTGTCCGTGGCGCGGGCGCACGGCGGGGGTGCGGCGTTCACCCTGCGCCTGCCGGTCACCGGCTGAGCCACGACGACGGCTCTGAGAACGTTCCCAGAAACCTGCCGCACGCTCGGGAGCGGCCGGACGACCGTCCGCCCCACCCCCTGCCACCAGGAGCAGACCGTGCTGGACACCATCGCCGGACTCCCGATCCACCCCCTCGTGGTGCACGCCACCGTGGTCGTGGTGCCCGCCGCGGCGCTCGCGGTCGCCGTCACCGCGCTGTCGTCACGGGTGCGCCGCTGGGCGGGCTGGGGGCCGCTCGCACTCGCCCTGGCCGCACTCGTGCTCGTGCCGCTGTCCACGTCCTCGGGGGAGTCCCTCGAGGAGCGGGTGGGCGAGGGTGCCCTGGTGGAGCGGCACGCGGAGCTCGGCGAGGGCCTGCTGGTCTGGGTCGCGGTGCTGGTGCTGGCGGCGGTGGCCCTGCGGGTGAGGGACCGGTACGTCGCCCGACGCACCCCGAGCGTCGCCGACCGCCGCGACGCCGCTGTCGCCGGCACCCCCGCCCGCCGCGGCCCCGGGGTGCTGCTGCTGAGCGCGGCGGCCCTGCTCCTGGTGGTGGCCGGGGTCGGCGGGACGCTGGTGCAGACCGTGCTGATCGGCCACAGCGGGGCCGAGGCCGCCTGGGGCGACGTGGCGGCCCCGTCGGGCGGTGGGGACGACGACTGAGGGCCGGGTCCTGGGTCCTGCGCCGTCGGCCACCGGTCACGACCCGTGGGCGGCAGGGACCGCCGTGCACGTCCTGCACGTCATGGGTCTGCCGTTCAGCCTCCACCTGCGCGGCCCGGGCGCCCGCAGCGCCGAGACCGTCCGGTTGGTCCAGCAGGCGCACGAGGAGCTCGTCCGAGTCGACGAGGTGTTCAGCACCTACCGCCCGGACAGCGACGTGAGCCGCATCGACGCCGGCCTGCTCCTGGTGTCCGACGCCCACCCCGACGTCGCGGAGGTGCTCCGCCTGGCCGACGTGGCGCAGGCCCGGACGGGCGGCCGGTTCTCGGCGCACCTGCCCGACGGGCAGGGACGCACCCGGTTCGACCCGTCCGGCGTGGTCAAGGGCTGGGCCGCGCAGCGGGTGTTCGCCCGGCTGATGGCGGCCGGCGACCTCGACGTGTGCCTGAACGCCGGGGGCGACGTCGTGGTGGGGACCCGCACCGCCGGGCGGTCGTGGGGGGTCGCCGTCACCGACCCGGTCGGCGGAGGGCTGCTAGGCGTGGTCAGGCTGCGGTCCGGGGCCGTCGCGACGTCGGGCACCGCCGCCCGGGGCGCCCACATCCGCGACCCGCGGGACGGTGGGGCGCCCTCGGCGTCGACGCAGGTCACCGTGCGGGGGCCCACCCTGCTGTGGGCCGACGTGCTCGCGACCGCGGCGTTCGTGGCGGGCGACGACGCCTTGGCCCTGCTGGCGGACCACCCGGGCTACGAGGCCACCGTGGTGAGCCGTGACGGGCGGGTGCGGAGCACGGCGGGCATGGCGCTGGAGCCGGTCTGAGCGGTGACCGTGTCAGTCGACCAGGCCGCGAGCCGCCAGGGCGTCGCCCGTGGCGCGGGCGTGGGCCACCGCCCGGATGACGGTCGGGGTCACCAGGGCCCGGACGTCGCGGCCCCGGCCGCGGGCCCGGGCGGCGTCGCGGGCCTGCGAGGCCACGTCCCACAGCACGTCGACGCTGCGCAGGGCCAGCGCGAACGTCAGGGCCACGCGGTCAGGGTGCAGGTGCGCGCGCAGGCCCGGGACCCGGCGCAGCGGACCGACCGCCGCGGCCACGGTGTCGAGCACCCGGTCCATGGGCGTGGTCACGGTGACCAGCCCGGCCAGCAGGACCAGCCCGGACAGGTCCAGCAGCACCTCCAGCCCCTGGACCGGGCCGCGGCTGACCGCCTGGTAGCCGGCGAGGACGAGCAGCGGCAGCGCGAGCCGACGCAGCATCCCGAGGACCACCCTGGCGGGGGTGCCGACGTGGACGTGACCCACCAGGGCCAGAGCGAGCACCAGGGCACCGGGCAGCAGCGCGGCCTCGCCGAGTGGTCCGGTGGTGCGCAGCAGCACCACCAGGAGCGCGGCCACGGCCACCCCCAGCAGCTTGACGCCGGGGCCCGCGCGGTGCAGCCACGTCGTGCCGTCCCGGTGCGGGGGGACCAGCGAGGGGCGTCTCACGGGGTCGGCCCGCGGTCGTCCGCCCCGCGGTGGCCGAGGCGGGTCACGTCGCGTCCATCAGGTCGCGGTAGGCGGTCAGCGTCGGTCCCGGCGCCCCGTCGGCCACCACGCGGCCGTCCTCGACCACCAGGACGCGGTCGCAGGACGCGGCCAGCTCCAGGTCGTGCGTGGCCAGCACCACCGGCACCCGGACCTCGTCCACGGTGCGCCGGACCAGCCGCGTGTTGCGGCGGTCCAGCAACGTGGTCGGCTCGTCGAGGACCAGCAGCCGCGGGCCGGTGGCCAGCACGGCCGCGACCGCCAGCAGCTGCCGCTGCCCGCTGCTCAGGTCGTGGACGGGGACGTCGGCCCGGTCCGCCAGCCCGACGTGGTCCAGGGCGGCCGCCACCCGGGCGTCGCGCTCGGCCCGGGGCAGCCGCAGCCGGCGCAACGACAGGGCGACGTCCTCGGCCGGGGTGGGCATGACCACCTGGGCGTCGGGGTCGGTGAAGACGAACCCGACCATGGACCGGGCCACCGCGGGGGAGCGGGCGGGGTCGACCGTCCCACCGGGCGAGCCGTCGGCGCCCGGCAGGTCCAGCAGGACCCGGCCGGCGGTGGGGGTCACCAGGGCGTTCAGGCAGCGCAGCACCGTGGACTTGCCCGAGCCGTTGGCGCCGACCAGCGCGACCCGGCGCTCGGTGAGCGCGAAGGACACCCCCCGCAGGACCGACACGGCGTCGACGCGCAGGTGGACGTCGTCGAGCGTGAGGTAGGGCCTGGCCGACCCCCCACCGGAGGGCTCGGGCGGGGCGTCGTCGTGGGGCCTCAGCTCGTCGCCGCCGGCGCGGAGACGGGCACGCGGCGGGCCAGCAGGTCGGGGAAGGCGCGGTGGACGCTGGCGGCGACGAAGGCCGCCACGACCACCTTGACCCCGTCCAGCGGCAGGAACGGCAGCACGCCCCCGAGGAACGCGGCCCACGGGTCGAGCCCGGCCACCAGCATCAGGCCCAGCCAGCCCCCCAGGTAGGTGACGACCATGCCGCCGAGGAACGCCGCGAGCATGAGCATCGGCAGCCGTCCCCGGCGGCGGCGCAGCGCGAGCACCGCCACGACGCCGGTCACGACCGTGCCGGGCAGCCAGGCGACGATGTAGCCGGCGGTCGGTCCGGCCAGCACCCCCAGCCCCGCGTTGCCGCCGGCGAAGA
Source organism: Jannaschia sp. R86511 (assembly GCF_042466345.1). NCBI lineage: Bacteria > Pseudomonadati > Pseudomonadota > Alphaproteobacteria > Rhodobacterales > Roseobacteraceae > Jannaschia > Jannaschia sp. R86511. The sequence continues at coordinate 3,015,189 of NZ_JAXHCD010000001.1, read as the reverse complement.
TCGGCAGGCCGGCGAGGCCGAGCGCCACGAACACCCCCACGGCCGCGACGCCGCGACCGGGACCCAGCACCAGCCCGGCGAGCATGATGCCCAGGCCCTGGAGGGTGATGGGCACCCCGGCGACCCCCACCGGGATGGCGGGCACGAGGGACAGCACGACGACCAGGGCGGCGAACACCGACACCAGGGCGACGTCGCGGCCGGCGCCCGGGCCGGGACGTGCGGGCTCGACGCCCGGGGCAGGGGTGGGGGCGGTCACAGCGGTGAAGGTACCGGGCCCGCGCCGGTACCATCGAGTAGCCGTGATCAGACTTGCCCCCACCCCCCGTGCCCTGTCCCACCAGTCCCAGACGATGGGGAGCCCCGCGTGATCTCCGTCCAGGACGTCGAGCTGCGCGCGGGCGCCCGGCTGCTGGTCTCGGGCGCCACCTTCCGCGTCGGCGACGGTGACCGGGTCGGCCTGGTCGGCCGCAACGGGGCCGGCAAGACCACCCTGACCAAGGTCATCGCCGGCGAGGCCGCGCCGGCCGCCGGCACCGTGACCCGCACGGGCTCCATCGGCTACCTGCCGCAGGACCCTCGCACCGGCGACCTGGAGCAGCTGGCCCGGGCCCGCATCCTGGCCGCGCGCGGCATGGACACGGTCGCGGCGCGGCTGCGCAAGGCCGAGCGGGACATGGCCGAGGGCGACGAGGCCGTCCGCGAGAAGGCGATGGACCGCTACGCCCGCGCCGACGCCGACTTCGAGGCGCTCGGCGGCTGGGCCGCGGAGTCCGAGGCCGAGCGGATCGCCGGCAACCTGGGCCTGGACGAGCGCGTCCTCGGCCAGCCCATCGGCACGCTGTCCGGTGGTCAGCGCCGCCGCGTCGAGCTGGCCCGGATCCTGTTCTCCGGGGCCGACACCCTGCTGCTGGACGAGCCGACCAACCACCTCGACCACGACTCGATCGTCTGGCTGCGGGAGCGGCTGGCCACCTGGCCCGGCGGGTTCGTGGTCATCAGCCACGACACGGCGCTGCTCGAGGCCACCGTCACCCAGGTCGTCCACCTGGACGCCAACCGCTCCGTCCTCGACGTCTACGCCATGGGCTGGAAGACGTACCTCGCCCAGCGCGAGCAGGACGAGCGCCGCCGCCGGCGCGAACGGCAGAACGCCGAGAAGAAGGCCTCCCACCTGCACGCCCAGGCCTTGAAGATGAAGGCCACCGCGACCAAGGCCGTGGCCGCGCAGAACATGGCCAAGCGCGCCGAGCGGCTGCTCGACGGCCTGGAGGAGACCCGCAAGGCCGACAAGGTCGCCGCGCTGCGCTTCCCCGACCCGGTGCCCTGCGGGCGGGTGCCGCTGACCGCGGAGGGGCTGAGCCGCTCCTACGGCTCGCTCGAGGTGTTCACCGACGTGTCGCTGGCCATCGACCGGGGCAGCCGGGTCGTCGTGCTGGGACTGAACGGTGCGGGCAAGACGACGCTGCTGCGGCTGCTGTCCGGCACGGAGACGCCGGACTCCGGCGAGGTCGTCCCGGGCCACGGCCTGCGGCTCGGGTACTACGCCCAGGAGCACGACACGCTGGACCCGGACCGCACGGTGCTGGAGAACATGCGCTCGGCCGCCCCGGACCTGGACGACACCAAGGTGCGCACGGTCCTCGGCTCGTTCCTGTTCTCCGGCGACGACGTCTCCAAGCCGGCCCACGTGCTGTCCGGCGGCGAGAAGACGCGGCTGGCGCTGGCGACCCTGGTGGTGTCCGGGGCCAACGTGCTGCTGCTGGACGAGCCCACGAACAACCTGGACCCCGCCAGCCGCGACGAGGTGCTGACCGCGCTGCGCGGCTACGCCGGTGCGGTGGTCCTGGTCACCCACGACGAGGGCGCCGTGGACGCCCTGGAGCCCGAACGGGTCCTGCTGCTGCCCGACGGCGACGAGGACATGTGGGGCGCCGACTACCGCGAGCTGGTCGCCCTCGCCTGAGCGGTCCGGGCCCGTGAGCCGGCACCCGCGGCGCGGGGGGCCGGCGGCGAACGCTCACATCGATTGGCGGGAGGAGGCCATGGCCTCCACGATGGGCCGACGACGACTGGAGGGTTCGTGGTGGAGATCAAGAAGGGTGTCCGGCTGACGGGGGCGGAGCGGGAGGCGTTGGCCACCCGGTTGGTGGCCCAGTACGAGCAGGGGGCGAGCATCCGTTCCCTCGCCGAGGACACGGGCCGGTCGTACGGCTTCGTGCACCGGGTGCTCAGCGAGTCCGACGTGACCCTGCGCGGGCGTGGTGGCGCCACCCGGGGCCGCGCGAAGGCGTCCGGCTCCTGACGTCCGCCGGGGCGGGCGCTGGGACGGCCGTCCGGGTCGAGCCCCGCGGTGACGGTGTCGTGCACGTCGTGCTCGACGGCCCCCGCACCCTCAACGCGCAGGGTCCCGGCACGTGGGCCGCCCTGGCCGCGGCCGGGCGGTCGCTGCCCCCGGGGACCCGGGTGGTGGTGCTGCGCGGTGCCGGCCGGGCGTTCTCCTCCGGCCTGGACCGGGCGGCCATGCCCTTGCTGGCCGAGCTCGGTGCCCGCCCCGCGGAGGAGGCCGCGGCCCAGGTCGCCGGCTACCAGGAGGCGTTCACCTGCTGGCGGGCGGCCGGGGTGCTGTCGGTGGCCGCGGTCCACGGGCCGGCCGTCGGGGCGGGCTTCCAGCTCGCGCTGGCCTGCGACCTCCGCCTGGTCGCGGACACCGCGTCGTTCCGGATGGCGGAGACGTCGCTGGGGCTGGTGCCCGACCTGGCCGGCACCGCCCCGCTGGTCCGGGCCGTCGGCGAGGCCGCGGCGATCGAGATCTGCCTGACGGGCCGCCCGGTCGGTGCCGAGGAGGCGGTCCGGCTGGGGCTGGCCCGGGCCCGGGTGCCGGAGGCCGAGCTCGAGCAGGCCACCGACGACCTGGTGCAGGCCGTGCTGGCGGCCCCTGCGGCGGCGACCGCGGCCACGCTCGACCTGCTGCGCGGGGCTGCGGGACGGGCCGACGTCGAGCAGCGGCAGCGGGAGCGCACCGCCCAGGTGAGGCTGCTGCGGGGCCTGGTGGGCGCCCCCGGGGCGCCGGACGGTCCGACCGGGACCCCGCCCGGGACCGGCCCGGCGGACGGCGCGGAAGGTCCCGGGCCGGCGCGGCGTTGACGCCGCTGATGAGCACATTCTCCGGCGGTCGCGCCGCCCGCAGCTACCGCCTGGACCGCAGCGTCGCCGGGCGCGACGTCGACCGGGCCACCTGGCGGCGCATCGCCTCCTACGCCGGCCAGTACAAGCGGGCCGTGGCGGTGTTCCTGCTGCTGACGGGCCTGTCCGCCGGCCTGGTGGTGGTCACCCCGCTGCTGCTGCAGCGCCTGGTCGACGACGGCGTGAACCAGGGGGACCGGCAGCTGGTCCTCGTCCTGGCCGGGGTGGCCCTGGGGGTGGCGCTGGCCGAGGCCGTGGTCACGCTCGTGCTGCGCTGGCTGAGCGCGAAGATCGGCGAGGGCCTGATCTACGACCTGCGGACCGAGGTCTTCGACCACGTGCAGTCCCAGCCCATCGCGTTCTTCACCCGGACCCAGACCGGCTCGCTGGTCACCCGGCTGAACACCGACGTCATCGGCGCGCAGCGGGCGTTCACCACGGTGCTGTCCGGCGTGGTGAGCAACGTGGTCAGCGTGGTCGCGGTCGTCGTGGTCATGCTCACCCTGTCCTGGCAGATCACGCTGGCCTCGCTGCTGCTGGTCCCGGTGTTCCTGGTCCCGGCCCGCTACGTCGGCCGGCGGCTGCAGCTGCTGACCCGGGAGTCGTTCGCCCTCAACGCCGACCTGGGCAACCGGATGACCGAGCGGTTCAACGTCGGTGGCGCGCTCCTGGTCCGCCTGCTGGGTGTGCCGGCGACCGAGAGCCACGAGTACGCGGAGCGGGCGGCGCGGGTCCGCGACGTGGGCATCCGGATCGCCATGGCGAACCGGTTCTTCGTGGTGGCCCTCGGGCTCGTCGCCGCCGTGGCCACGGCCCTCACCTACGGCGTGGGCGGCCTGCTGGCCATCTCCGGCACGCTCACGGTCGGAACGCTGCTGGCGCTGGCCACCCTGCTGGGGCGGCTGTACGGGCCCCTGACGGCGCTGTCCAACGTCCGCATCGACGTGATGACCGCGGTGGTGTCGTTCGAGCGGGTCTTCGAGGTCCTCGACCTGCCGCCGCTGGTCCGCGAGGCCGACGACCCGGTGCGGCTGCCCGCGGGACCGCTGGAGGTGCGGCTGGAGGACGTGTCGTTCACCTACCCGAGCGCGTCGCTGGTGTCGCTGCCGTCCCTGGAGACGCCCGGGGCCCCCGACACCAGGGGTGACGCGCCGGCGCTGGCCGGGGTCGACCTCGTCGTGCCGGCCGGGCGGACCGTGGCCCTGGTCGGGCCGTCGGGTGCGGGCAAGACCACCCTGACGGGGCTGGTGTCCCGGCTGCACGACGTCAGCACCGGGCGCGTGCTGCTGGGCGGCCACGACGTCCGCGACGTGGCCACCACGTCGATGCGCCAGTCCGTGGGGGTGGTGTCGCAGGACGCCCACCTGTTCCACGACTCGCTGCGCGCCAACCTGCTCTACGCCGACCCCACGGCCGACGACGAGCGGCTGTGGCAGGCGCTGGCCGACGCCCAGGTGGCGACCCTGGTGCGCTCGCTGCCCGACGGCCTGGACACGGTGGTCGGCGACCGGGGGCACCGGCTGTCGGGCGGGGAGAAGCAGCGCATCGCCATCGCGAGGCTGCTGCTGCGCGACCCCGGCGTCGTCGTCCTGGACGAGGCGACCGCCCACCTGGACTCGGCCTCGGAGGCCGCGGTGCAGGAGGCGCTGCGCCGCACCCTGGCCGGCCGGACCGCGATCGTGGTGGCGCACCGGCTGAGCACGGTGCGCGACGCGGACCTGGTGGTGGTCGTGGCGGCCGGCCGGCTCGTGGAGCAGGGCACGCACGAGGAGCTGCTGGCGGCCGACGGCGCCTACGCGCGGCTGTACCGGACCCAGCTGCTCGACGGGCACCAGGAGCTGGGGGACGGGGCGCTCACGGCGAGCGGGTGAGCCCGCCGTCCACCGTGACCGAGGTGCCCGTGACGTAGGACGCCGCGGGGGAGACGAGGAACGCGGCCACCCGGGCGAACTCCTCCGGCATGCCGATGCGGCGCAGCGGGACGGACGCCTCGAACTCCGCCCGGGCCGAGGCCGCGTCGCCCGTGGCCTGCTCGATCTCGCGCACCCGCTCGGTGTCGAACCGGCCCGGCAGGATCGCGTTGACGCGCAGCCCCACCGGGCCGAGCTCGTCGGCGAGCTCCTTGGCCACCATCGCCAGCCCCGGCCGCAGGCCGTTGCTGATGCCCAGGCCGCTGATGGGCTGGCGGACCGAGGTGGACAGCACCAGCACGACGGACCCGCCCTCGAACCCCGCGCTGCGGGCGACGGCCGTGGTCAGGCGGACCGCCCCGAGGAACACCGACTCGAAGGCCGAGCGCCACTGCTCGTCCGTCGCCTCGTAGGTGCGGACGGCCGGCGGCCCGCCGACGCTGACCACGGCGCCGTCGAGGCGGCCGAAGCGGGCGTTGGCGCTGGCCACCAGCCGGCCCGAGGTGGAGGGGTCGGCCAGGTCGCCGGGGATGGCCATGACGCCGTCGCCGTCGCCCAGGTCGGTCACCGCCGCCTCGAGCCGGGCCTCGTCACGACCGCACAGGACCACCTTGGCGCCGTCGGCCATGAGCTGCCGGGCCGTGGCCAGGCCCAGGCCGCTGGAGCCACCGGTGACGACGTACACGCGACCCTCGAGCCCACAGTCCATACGCCCCATAGTGGCGCACCCCGGGCCCCCGGGTCCCGCGCTTCACCGGCCGGGTTCGTACACCCAGTCCTCGCGGGCGCCGCGGCCGCTCCCGCCCCGGGCCCGCGGCCCGCCCGGGCCGGCCCCGTCCGGTGGGCCGTCGGGCCCCGTGCCGTCGCCGCGGTCCGGCCCGCCGGCCCCGGAAGCCGTCGCGCGCTCGGCCTGCTCGCCGGCGTGGCGGCGGGCCAGGACCACCCAGATGCCGAGCCCGGCCAGCGCGAACAGGTACCACTGCACGCCGTAGGCCAGGTGCGGGCCGGGGTCGGTGTCGGGGCGCGGCACCGGGGCCAGGCCGGCGGGCGCGCCACCGGCCTCGGTGGCCACCACGCCGTAGGCGCCGGTCACGGTGGCTCCTCCCGCCGTGCCCGCCGCGGGGTCCGACGCCCCGGCCAGCAGCTCGACGGGGGCCACCCGGTAGGCCTGGCCCGCGGGCGCCTGCCGCGTCGTGGTCGGCTCGGCCGCCCGGAGCCGGGCCAGCACGTCGACCTGCCCGGCGGGGGCCGGGGGCACCGCCCCGGGCGAGGAGGCGTCCGCCCCCGAGGGCAGCCAGCCCCGCACCAGCAGCACGGTCGTGCCCGGGTCGGCCACGACGAACGGCGTCGTCACCAGGTAGCCGTTGCTGCCCCCCTGCGGCCGGTTGCGCACCAGCACGGTGCGCTCGTCGTCGTAGCGCCCGCGCAGCGCCACCGGCTGCCACTCACCGGCCACCCCCAGCTCGGCCGCGGGGTCCGTCAGGACGTCGGCCAGCGGCGCGGGGGCCGCGTCGTAGTTCTCCAGCACGGCCGCGTTGCGCTCGGCCCGGGCCACCCGGCGGTCCAGCTGCCACTGCGCCAGCCACACGCACGCCAGCGCGAAGACGACCGCGACCGCGAGCCCGGCCAGCCAGCGCGGGTCGCGCAGCGCGGCCCTCACGCGGGTCCCGGGTCGGGCTCGGCCTCGGCCAGCGGCACCACGTCACGCAGGAAGCCGCGGGCGGTCAGGAAGCCGGCCAGGTGGTCACGGTGCTCCTCGCACGCCGCCCACAGCTTGCGCCGCTCGGGCGTGTGCAGGGCGGGGTTGTTCCAGCGCAGCGCCCACACCGCGTCGGCCCGGCAGCCCTTGGCGCTGCAGCGTGCCGGTTCGTCGTCGGGCGGCAGGACCACGGTCAGGCGGCGTCGTCGCGTCGCGGCGGCAGGGCCTGGACCTGGACGTCGAGCGGGCTGACGGGGGCCACCGAGCGCAGCGTCCGCTCCGGCCCGGCGTTGGCCAGCAGGACCGCGACGTAGGGCAGGACGACGGCGCCGGGCACGAACAGCCAGGCCGTCCAGTGGGGGATGAGCAGGATGAACCCGATGACGCACAGCGTGCGGATGCCCATGCTGAAGGCGTAGTTGCGCATCCGGCGCGACACGTCGGCCGTGTGCGAGGAGCGGGCGCTGGTGATGCGCTGGAGCGGCTCGACCTCGATGACGCGCGGGGCCGGTCCCGGCTGGTGCGGCTCGTTGTCCACGGTGCAACGGTACGTCAGGACGCCTCGCTCGCCGACGACAGGTGGAAGTCCTCCACGACCAGGGGCGGGGCCGAGGCCCGTGGCAGGTAGTCGCCGAGCTCGCGGGGCAGGCAGACGCGGCTCGCGCCCGCGTCGGCCACCCGCCCGAGCAGCGCCGCGGGGGAGTCGTTGAACCGGAAGTTGCCCGCCGCGCCGACCACCTCGCCGCCGCGCACGACGTACACGCCGTCGCGGGTCAGGCCGGTCAGCAGCATGGTCTGCTCGTCGACGGTGCGGACGTACCAGACGCAGGTCAGCAGCAGGCCGTCGCCCATCCGCGCGGCGACGTCGGCCAGGTCGCCGTGGCCACCGGCCACCTCCACCAGCAGGTTGCCCGCCAGGGGGGCCAGCGGCACCCCGGCCAGCGCCGCGGTGTGCCGGGTCGAGGGCAGCGCCCGCAGCACGCCCTCGTCGAGGTAGCGGGTGCCCGGAACGGGCAGCCCGTTGTCGAACACGCTGGCCGTCGGTCCGGTGCTGGTGGTCGAGAGCCGGTCGCTGGTGCCGAGGACCGGGTGGTGCGGGTCGTCGCGGACGGTGACGGGGACCTCGGTGAGCCGTTCGCCGACCCGGGTGCCGCCGCCCGGGCGGGCGAACACACCGCGGCCCTCCGAGGCCGTGCGGGCGTCACCGGACCACAGCCACTCGCCCATCAGGTCGGCCACGGCCGAGGGCGGCAGCAGCACGCGGTGCCGGCCCGGGGTCACGTCGACCCGGCGCGCCTGCCAGGCCAGGCCCTGCTCGACCTGCGCGGCCAGGGCGTCGACGTCCACGTCGGCGAAGTCGCGGGTGCCCGCGCCCGCCCAGGCGGACCGTGACCGGTCGTGGCTCTTGCCGTTGAGGTCGACGGTGCCGTAAGGCTCAACGGCCCGGTGCCGGGTGCCGGTGCTGGTCCCGGTCCAGGTGGTGGTCACGACGTGCTCGGCGAAGCCGAACAGCTCGCGGTCCTCGGCCTCGGCGACATCGAACAGCCGGCCCAGCGCCGCCGCGGTGCCCGACAGCCGCTCGGGCGAGGCGGGCTCGGGCTGCCCGGCGAAGTCGTCGTGGGCCGTCCCGGGCGGCAGCGGCGCCGCGTCCTCGGCCGGTGCCGCCCGGCGGGCCGCGGCGACGGCGTCGGCGACCAGCGCCTCCAGCTGGGCGGCGTCGGCCACCTGGCGGGTCAGGCTGCCGTAGGCGCGTCCGCCGGCCGAGTCCTGGACGGCCACGACCCCCACCGAGGTGGTGCCGGTGGTGCCCGTGGTGGTCAGCTGGTTGGCGGCCCAGCGCAGGTTGGTCGCGTCGTGGCGCTCCACGACCACCACGACGTCGTCGGCCCCTGCGGCGCGGCCGGCGGCCAGCGCCTGCTCGACGACCTGCTCCGGCGTCATGCGCCCTCCTCCTCGGTGTTCAGCACGGAGACCTGCGACACGACGACGGCGGGGCAGCCGTGGCTGACGGGCGCGGCCTGCCCGGGCTGGCCCTTGCCGCAGTTGAGCGCACCCTGCAGGGACCAGGTCGACGGGCCCCCGACGGCGCTGAGCCCGGCCCAGAACGTCGGCGTGCTGCCCTGGTAGGCGACGTCGCGCAGCATCCCGGCCAGCCGGCCGCCCTTGATCCGGTGGAACTGCTGGCCGGTGAACTGGAAGTTGTACCGCTGCATGTCGATCGACCACGACCGGTCGCCCAGCACGAGGATGCCGTCCTCGACCCCGGCGACCAGGCCCGCCAGGTCCGGCCCGTCGGGGTCGGCGGCCAGGCTCACGTTGGGCATGCGCTGCAGCGGGGCGTGCACGGCGGTGTCGGCGTAGGCGCAGCCGTTGGACGGCTCGCCGCGCTCGGCGGCCATCGCCCGGTCCAGCTGGTAGCCGACGTGGACGCCGTCACGGACGATGTCCCAGCGCTGGGCGGGCACGCCCTCGTCGTCCCAGCCGACCGTCGACAGCCCGTGCGGCTCGCTCCGGTCGCCGGTCACGTGCATGAGCGGGCTGCCGTAGCGGCGCGTGCCCAGCTTCTCGGGCGTGGCGAACGAGGTGCCGGCGTAGGCGGCCTCGTAGCCGAGCGCCCGGTCGAGCTCGGTGGCGTGGGCGACCGACTCGTGGATGGTCAGCCACAGCTGGCTGGGGTCGATGACCAGGTCGTAGCGGCCCGGTGCCACCGACGGGGCGGCCAGCTTCTCCCGCGCGGCCTCGGCCAGGCCGGGCACCTCCGCCGGCAGCGGCGCCCCCGGCGCGGTCAGGTACTCCCAGCCGCGGCCCACGGGCGGCGCCAGGCTTCGCACCGTGTCGACGTCGCCGTCGGCGGCCACGACGGCCGTCACCTCGGGGTGCATCCGGACGCGCTGCTGGACCGTGCGGCTGCCGTCGAGGTCGGCGTAGAGCTTCTGCTCCTTGACCGACATCACCGTGGCGTCGGCGTGGGTGGCCCCGGCCCGCAGCACCTGCTCGGTCCAGCCCTGCAGCAGGGCGGCCTGCTCGTGGGCGGGGACGGTCGTGGGGTCGACGTCGTAGTCCGACACCCAGGTGCCCTGCTGCCGGGGGACGGGGGCCAGCTCGACCCGGCGGCGCACCAGCGGCCGGGCCACCGCGGCCGAGCGCAGGGCCAGCGCGGCCGTGGCCGCCGCCGCCGTGGTGCTCAGCTCGCCCGTGGCGGCGAAGCCCCAGGCGCCGTCGAGGACCACGCGGACGCTGAGCCCCGCGTCGGTCTCGTCGCTGGTGCCCTCGACGGCGTGGTCGCGCACCCGGACCACGACGTCACGGACCCGCTGCACCCGCACGGCGGCGTAGCTGGCGCCCGCGTCGCGGGCCACCTGCAGGGCGGCGTCGGCGAGGGCGTCCAGGGGCAGGGCGAGGAAGTCGCTGTCGACCTCGTGGGTGCCGGTCACCCCCGGACCGTATCGGGCGGGCCGGACCCTGGCGGTCACGCCCGCAGGACGACCTTGCCCGTGGTGCGGCGCGAGCGCAGGTCGCCGTGGGCCAGCGCCGCGTCGGCCAGCGCGTACTCCCCGCCCAGCACGGGGCGGAGCAGCCCGGAGCGGGTCATGGACAGCAGCTCGTCCATGGCTGCGGCCAGCCCGCCCCGGGCCAGCGCGTGCTGCAGCCAGAACCCGGCGACCGTGCGGGATGAGGCCATCAGGTCCACCGGCGCGATGCTGCGCCCGGCTCGGCGCGAGGCCAGCCCGAACACCACGAGGCGGCCCAGCGGGGCCAGCGCCAGGTAGGAGCCGTTGAAGACGTCCCCGCCGGTCATCTCCAGGACGACGTCCACCCCGGCGCCGTGGTTGGCCGACATCAGCACGTCGCGCACGGCGCCGGCGCCCCCGGCGTCGGCCGCGGCGTTCACGTCCACCACGACGTCGGCGCCCAGGTCGGCGACCACGGCGCGCTTGTCGGGGGTGGACGCGGAGGCGATCACCCGGCCGGCGTTCCACTGCCGGGCCAGCTGCAGCGCCACGGTGCCGACGCCGCCGGCCGCGCTGTGGACCACGACGGCCTCGCCCGTGGCCATCCGGGTGGAGGAGCGCAGCAGGTGCCAGGCCGTGACCCCCTGCAGCACCAGGGCGCAGGCCTCCGGGCCGGGCAGGTCCTCGCCGATCTCGACGGTCGTGGCCACCGGCACGACGGCCAGCTCCGCGTACCCGCCCGAGGGCACCAGGGCGACGACGCGCCGACCGAGCATCGACTCGTCGGTGCCGGGGCCGGTGCGGACCACCCGGCCCACGACCTCCGCGCCCGGCACCAGGGGCAGCTGCTGCGGCGCCAGGTAGGTGTTCTCGGTGGTGTGGGTGTCGGCGTAGTTGACGCCGCTGACCTCCACCCGGACCAGCATCTCGCCCTCGCCCGGGACCGGGTCGGGGACCTCGTGCACGACGAGGACCTCCGGACCGCCGAAGCTCTGGACCACGACGGCTCGCACGGGCAGGACCCTAGCCGGGCGGCCGGGTCGCCGGGCTCGGTGTCCAGGCGGGCGCTCGGGCGGACCCCGCCGATCGGCTAGCGTCGTCGGCATGTCCGAAGGGTCCCGTCACGCACTCGTCACGGGCGGCAACCGGGGGATCGGCCTCGGTGTCGCCACCCGCCTGCTCGCCGACGGCTACGACGTCACCGTGACCTCGCGCAGCGGCGCGCTGGGCGAGGACGCCCCGGCCGGCCTGCGCGTGGTCGCCTGCGACGTCACCGACGCGGCGTCGGTGGACGCGGCGTTCACGCAGGCCGAGGCGGCCGCAGGCCCCGTCGAGGTGCTCGTCGCCAACGCCGGCATCACGTCCGACCAGCTGCTCATGCGGATGTCGGAGGACGAGTTCGCCTCGGTCGTCGACACCAACCTCGGTGGTTCCTGGCGGGTCCTCAAACGCGCCAGCAAGGGCATGATCCGGGCCCGCTACGGCCGGGTCGTGCTGATCGGCTCCGTGGTCGGGCTCTACGGCGGGCCCGGCCAGGCGAACTACTCCGCCAGCAAGGCGGGGCTGGTCGGTCTGGCCCGCTCCGTCACCCGCGAGCTGGGCGGGCGCGGCATCACGGTCAACGTCGTGGCGCCGGGCTTCATCGACACCGACATGACGGCGGCCCTGGACGAGGCCACCAGCCAGCGCTACCTGTCCGCCATCCCGGCGGGCCGGTTCGGCGCGGTCGACGACGTCGCCGCGGCGGTCGCCTTCCTGGTCGCCGAGCAGGCAGGCTACGTCAGCGGTGCCGTCGTCCCCGTGGACGGCGGCCTGGGCATGGGTCACTGAACCAGCGCGTGCGCGCCTACGGAAGGAATCACTGATGGGTCTGCTCGAGGGCAAGCGACTGCTGGTCACGGGGGTCCTCAAGGACAACTCGATCGCGTTCCACGTGGCCCGCCTGGCCCAGGACGAGGGCGCCACCGTGGTGCTGTCGTCGTTCGGGCGGATGATGAAGATCACCCAGGCCATCGCCCGGCGCCTGCCGGCCCCGGCCCCGGTGGTCGAGCTGGACGTCACCGACACCGACCACCTGGACTCCCTGGCCGAGCGGGTGGGCGAGCACGTGGACGGCCTGGACGGCGTGCTGCACTCGATCGGCTTCGCCCCGCAGACCGCGCTGGGCGGCAACTTCCTGCACACGCCGTGGGAGGACGTGGCCACGGCCGTGCAGGTGTCGGCCTACTCGCTGAAGTCGCTCACCATGGCCGCGCGGCCGCTCCTGGGCCCCGGGGCGAGCGTCGTGGGGCTGACCTTCGACGCCAGCGTGGCCTGGCCGGTGTACGACTGGATGGGCGTGGCCAAGGCCGCGTTCGAGTCGACCTCGCGCTACCTGGCCCGCGACCTCGGACCGGACGGCATCCGGGTCAACCTGGTCGCGGCCGGCCCGCTGCGCACCACGGCCGCCACGTCCATCCCCGGCCTGGAGGCCGTCGAGTCGACCTGGGCCGAGCGGGCGCCGCTGGGCTGGGACGTGTCGGACCCGGAGCCCACGGCCCGGGCCTGCTGCGTGCTGCTGTCGGACTGGTTCCCCGCCACGACGGCCGAGATCGTCCACGTCGACGGCGGCGTCCACGCCATGGGCGTCTGACGTGGCCGCCACCGCGCGCCGCGGGTCGCGCCGGCTGCTCATCGTGCGCCACGCCAAGGCGGGCTACCCGGACGGCGTCACCGACCACGACCGGCCGCTGACCGAGCGCGGGGAGCGCGACGCCGTGGCGCTGGGGGCCTGGCTGGCCGCCGAGCGGCTGGTGCCGGACGTGGCGCTGGTCTCCACCGCGGCGCGGGCCTCGGGGACCTGGCAGCTGGCCTCGGGTGCGCTGGCCGACGCCGAGGTCGAGGTGCACGTCGAGCGGCGGCTGTACAACGCCGACGCCGACACGGTCCTGGAGCTGGTGCGGGAGCACGGCGGCGACGCGCACACGGTCGCGGTGTTCGGCCACGAGCCGGGCCTGTCGACCCTGGCCCGCACGCTCGCCGACCCCGACACCTCCGACCCGCAGGAGCTGGCGGGGCTGAGCGACCGGTTCCCCACCGCCGGGGTCGTCGTGATGCGGCAGCGGAGCGAGTGGGCCGACACCGCGCTGGGTGGGGTCGTGCTGTCCCGGGTGGTCGTGCCGCGCACCTGATCAGGACGTCTGCACGTCCGCGATCTCGTCGGCCGACAGCCCGAGCAGGAACAGCACCGAGTCCAGGTAGGGGCCCGTCAACGACGCGTCGGCCTGCTCGCGGACCACGGGCTTGGCGTTGAAAGCCACGCCGAGCCCTGCGGCGCCCAGCATGTCGAGGTCGTTGGCGCCGTCGCCGATGGCCACGGTGCGGTCCATCGTCAGCCCCTCGGCCCGGGCGAAGTCGCGCAGCGCCGTCGCCTTGCCCGGGCGGTCCATGACCGTGCCGAGCACCCGGCCGGTCAGCCGGCCGTCGGCGACCTCGAGGCGGTTGGCCCGGGCGTCGCGGATGCCGAGCGAGCGGGCCAGCGGGCCGACCACCTCCATGAACCCGCCGGAGACCAGCGCGACGGTGAAGCCCAGCTCGTGCAGGGTGCGCACCAGGGTGCGGGCGCCGGGGGTGAGGCGCACCCGCTGCTGCACGGCCCCGAAGACCGACACCGGCAGTCCGGCCAGGGCGGCGCAGCGCTCGTGCAGGGACGCGGCGAAGTCCAGCTCGCCGCGCATGGCCCGCTCGGTCACCGCGGCCACGTCCGCCTCGCGGCCGGCCTCGGCGGCCAGCAGCTCGATGACCTCGTCCTGGATCAGGGTCGAGTCCACGTCCATGACCACCAGCCGGCGGCCGTGGCGCACGATGCCGGCCGGTGACACGGCGACGTCGGCGCCGTGGCCCACCGCGGCCCGGGTCAGGCTGGAGCGCAGCTCGCCCAGGTCCGGCACCCCGGACACGTCCAGCTCGAGCGCCGTCACGGGCTCGGACGCCAGCCGGCGGATCCGGTCGACGTTGGCGCCGCGGGCGGCCAGCTCGGCGGTCACGGCCTGCACGGCGGTCGGGGCGAGCGGGCGGCCGAGCATGGTGACGTGCAGCCGGCCGCCGCGCCGTCCGGGCGTCTCGCCCGTGCCCGGCTCGGTGTCCACCGACACCCCGAGCTCCTGCCCCGCCACGGCCAGGCGCGCGCGCAGCCCGTCCAGGTCGGCCGGGGCCACGTCGGCGGTGCCCAGCAGCACGCCCAGGGTCAGGTGGCCGCGCACCACGACCTGCTCCACGTCGAGCACGTCGACCCCGGCGACCGAGGTCGCCGCGAACACGGCCGCGGTCACGCCGGGCCGGTCGAGGCCGGTCACCGTGACCAGGAGGGTGGTGGGTGCGTGGCCGCTGGTCACCGCCCCAGCCTAGGTGGGACGCGGCTCAGCCGCCGAGGCCGTCCCGCTCGTTGACCTGGTCCCGCCAGCGCAGCCACTGCACCGCCGTGGTCAGGTCGAAGTCGGGGCCGTCCGTGCCGACGGTGAACAGCCTGGTGCCCAGGGCCAGCAGCCGCTCGGCGCGCTGGTCGGGCGCGCCCTCGACCCCGGCCGAGCGCTCGACCGCCGAGGGCTCGCGCTCCTCGGAGTCGCACCACTCGTCGAGCACCTGGTGCTTGCGGGCGATGACGTCCGCGTCACCGAAGCCGTGCCAGATGTCCGCGTGGCGCGCGGTCATGCGCAGCGTCTTCTTCTCGCCGCCGCCGCCCACCAGGACCGGGATCTTGCGGGTGGGCGCCGGGTTGAGCACCGACCAGCGGGCCTCGATGCGGGGCAGCGCGTCGCCCAGGGACGCGAGCCGCTGCCCGGCCGTGCCGAACTCGTAGCCGTACTCGGTGTAGTCCCGCTCGAACCAGCCCGCCCCGATGCCGAGGATCAGTCGGCCGCCGCTGATGTGGTCGACGGTGCGGGCCATGTCGGCCAGCAGCTCCGGGTTGCGGTAGCTGTTGCAGGTGACCAGCGCGCCGATCTCGGCGCGGCCGGTCTGCTCGGCCCAGGCGCCGAGCATGGTCCAGCACTCGAAGTGCGCGCCGTCGGGCTCGCCGTACAGCGGGAAGAAGTGGTCCCAGTTGAAGATGACGTCGACGCCGGCGGCCTCGGCGGCGTCCACGGCGTGCCGGACCTGGTCGTAGGTGGCGTGCTGGGGCTGAAGCTGCACCCCGACCCGGACCGGCCGGCCGGCCGCGGCCCGGGACCCGTCGTAGCCGGGGGCGCCCGTCGGCTCCGTCGCGCTCACCGGTTGAGCACCATGCCCTTGGGCAGGATCGTCAGGCCGGACTCGGTGACCACCAGCCCGCGGGCCCGGTCCTCCTCGGCGTCGATGCCGATCCGCACGCCCTCACCGATCTCGCAGTCCTTGTCGATGATGGCCCGGCGCACCACGGCGTGCCGGCCGATCTGCACGTTGTCCATGACGACGGAGTCGCTGAGCGTGGCCCAGGAGTGGACGTAGACGTTGGGGCTCAGCACCGAGTTCTCGACGAAGGCCCCCGAGACCACCGAGCCCGGGCTGACGATCGAGTTGACCGCGTGCCCGATCCGGCCCTGCCAGCCGTGCACGAACTTGGCCGGCGGGTAGTACGTCTGGGCCGTGATGATCGGCCAGTCGTAGTTGTAGAGGTTGAACACCGGGTGCACCGAGATCAGGTCCATGTGCGCCTCGTAGTAGGCGTCGATGGAGCCCACGTCGCGCCAGTAGTCGCGGTCGCGGTCGGTGGAGCCGGGCACGTCGTTGCGGATGAAGTCGTACACGCCGCAGTCGTCGGCGTCGACGAAGCGGGGCACGATGTCGCCGCCCATGTCGTGCTTGCTGCCCTCGACGTCGGCGTCGGCGGTGACGGCGTCGATCAGCGCCTTGGTCGTGAAGATGTAGTTGCCCATCGACGCCAGGACCTCGTCGGGGGAGTCCGCCAGGCCCACGGCGTCGGTCGGCTTCTCGCGCCAGCGGGCGATGCGGTCCGGGCGCTCCGGGGTGTTCTCGATGACGCCGAACTGGTCGGCCAGGCCCAGCGGCTGGCGGATCGCCGCGACCGTGCAGCCGACGCCCGTGTCGATGTGCGCGTCGAGCATCTGCGAGAAGTCCATCCGGAACACGTTGTCCGAGCCCGCCACGACCACGTAGTCGGGGCGCTCGTCACGGACCAGGTTGAGGCTCTGCAGGATGGCGTCGGCGCTGCCCAGGTACCAGTGCTTGCCCATCCGCTGCTGGGCCGGCACCGGCGCCACGTAGTTGCCGAACAGCGTGGTCAGCCGCCAGGTCTGGGCGATGTGGCGGTCGAGGGAGTGCGACTTGTACTGGGTGAGGACGACGACCTTGCGGTAGCCGGAGTTGACGACGTTCGACAGCGCGAAGTCGATGAGGCGGTAGTTGCCCGCGAAGGGCACCGCAGGCTTGGCCCGGTCGGCGGTGAGCGGCATCAGCCGCTTCCCCTCTCCGCCGGCGAGGACGATCGCGAGCACCTTTGCACCGGTCCGTCGTGGCATGGCCCGACCCTAGTGGCCTGCCCTAGCGTGTGCCGAGTGAAGATCACAGTGATCACGAAGGAGTGGCCACCGGCGGTCTACGGCGGTGCGGGCGTGCACGCGGTGGAGCTGACCCGGGCGCTGCGGGCCTCGGGCGTCGACGTGTCCGTCCACGCGTTCGGCGAGCCCGAGCCGGCCCCGGGCGTGCACGGGCACACCGAACCCGTCGAGCTGGCCGGCGCCAACGCGGCGCTGCGCACGCTCGGGGTGGACCTGCGCATCGCGGCGGCGCTGGCCGAGCAGGACCCGGCGCCGGACGTGCTGCACTCCCACACCTGGTACGCCAACCTGGCCGGCGACCTGGCCTCCAAGCTGACCGGGGCACCCCACGTGATCACGGCGCACAGCCTGGAGCCGCTGCGGCCGTGGAAGGCCGAACAGCTCGGCGGCGGGTACAAGGTGTCGGGCTGGGCCGAGTCGTCGTCCTACCGCGACGCGGCCCGGATCATCGCGGTCAGCAGCGCCATGCGTGACGACATCCTGCGCAGCTACGAGTTCCTGGACCCGGCGGCGGTCGAGGTGGTCCACAACGGCATCGACACCACCGACTGGGTGCGGGACGAGGGCACCGACGTCGTCACGCGCCTGGGCATCGACCCCGCCCGGCCGGCCGTCGTGTTCGTCGGCCGGATCACCCGGCAGAAGGGCCTGCCCTACCTGCTGCGCGCCTGCGCGGCGCTGCCGCCGGAGGTCCAGGTCGTGCTGCTCGCCGGGGCGCCGGACACCGCGGAGATCATGGCCGAGGTCAAGCAGCTGGTCGCCGACCTGCGCGCCGGGCGCGACGGCGTGGTGTGGGTCGAGGACATGCTTCCGCGCGCGCAGGTGTGCCAGGTGCTCAGCCACGCCACCGTCTTCGTCTGCCCCTCGGTCTACGAGCCGCTCGGCATCGTCAACCTCGAGGCCATGGCGTGCGGGGCCGCGGTGGTCGGCACCGCGACCGGCGGCATCCCCGAGGTCGTCCAGCACGAGGTCACCGGGTGGCTGGTCCCGATCGAGCAGCTGGGCGACGGCACGGGCACCCCCGTGGACCCGGACCGCTACGTGGCCGACCTCGCCGCGACCCTGCGCGAGGCGGTCAGCGACCCGGCCCGCGCCCGGGCCTACGGCGAGGCGGGACGGCGGCGGGCCACCGAGGAGTTCTCGTGGACGACCGTCGCGCAGCGCACGCTCGCGGTCTACGAGCGGGCGCTGGCGCCTCGCGGCTGACGGCGCCGGCGGCCTCGCCCGTCCGGGGGCTCAAGGCGGCGGTCCGGGCGGCCGATGGAGGGTCACGACCCGGTGCCCGCCGGGACGCGACCCGACGGACAGGACCACCGTGCGCTACCGACTCGTCACCCGAAGCGACTTCGACGGCCTGGTGTGCGCCGTCCTGCTGCGTCAGCTCGACCTGATCGACGACGTCCTGTTCGTGCACCCCAAGGACGTGCAGGACGGCCTGGTCGAGGTGGGCCCCGGCGACATCCTCACCAACCTGCCGTACGCCCCGGCCGCGCACCTGGTCTTCGACCACCACCACTCGGAGGAGCTGCGGACCGGGGGCACGGCCGACAACCACGTGATCATCGCCTCGGCGCCGTCGGCGGCGCGCGTGGTCTTCGACCACTACGGCGGTCCCGAGCGCTTCCAGCACGTGTCCTACGGGCTGATGCGGGCCGTGGACCAGGCCGACTCCGCGCAGTACGAGCTGGACGACGTGCTGCACCCGCAGGGCTGGACCCTGCTCAACTTCCTCATGGACAGCCGCACCGGGCTGGGCCGCTTCCGCGACTTCCGGATCAGCAACTACCAGCTGATGATGCAGCTGATCGACTGGTGCACCGAGCACCAGGACGTCGAGGAGATCCTCGCCCTGCCGGACGTCGCCGAGCGCGCCGAGCTCTACCGCGCGCAGGAGACGCTGTTCGTCGAGCGGCTTCGCCGGGTGACCACGCTGCACGGCGACGTGGCCGTGGTCGACCTGCGCGAGGAGGACGTCATCCACGCGGGCAACCGGTTCATGGTCTACGCCCTGTTCCCGCAGGCCCGGGTGTCGGTCCACGTGCTGTGGGGCAAGGGCAAGCAGAACACCGTCCTGGCCATCGGCAAGTCCATCCTGGACCGGACCTCGCCGGTCGACGTGGGCGCGGTGGCGCTGTCCTACGGCGGCGGCGGGCACCACGCCGCCGGCACCTGCCAGGTCGCGCACGAGGACGCCGAGCGCGTGCTGGGCGAGGTCGTCGACGCGGTCCGCTCGGAGCGCGCCGCCCTGGTCTGAGGCGCGACCGACCTCAGCCGGGCAGGCTGACGGCGGCGACCACCGCGGCCCGCGTGGCCCGTGACAGCGCCGTCAGCTGCTCGCTGCGCCGACCGGCCTCCCAGCCGGTGACGACGCCGCCGTGGTCGGCCTCGGCCACGGCCAGGATGGCCAGCACCCGCTCGGCGCGGGTCAGCAGCCGCAGCGACCGCGGGCCCAGGGTCGGCGGCAGCGGCTGCCCGTCGTCGTCTCGCCGCCCCCGCAGGCCCGCCGTCGCGTCGGGGCGCCAGCTGGACAGGTCGAGGCCCTCCAGCGCGGTCGTCGCCTCGGCCAGCGCGAGCCGGAAGGCCATGTCGGCCTCGGCGACGCTGCTGGCCAGCGGTGTGCCCGGCAGCGGCTCGGCGCGGTGGGCCTGCCAGCGGACGTGCACACCGACGTCGTCGGCGGGGCCGAACTCCTCGACCTCGGGCACCAGGGCCAGCGACCCGTCGCCGTCGGGCAGCCCGGCCAGCACCACGCACTCGCCGGCCGTCACGGCCGCCGCCTGCAGGTCGCCCGGCCCCGGCACCCCCAGCACGTCCCCGGGCACCGGCAGGACGCAGCGCACCGTCACGGGGGAGCGCTCCCCGGCCGCGCCCAGCAGCACGAGCAGGTCCGACAGGTAGCCCGGGTCGGGCACGGGCAGGGACGGCGGGGCCACGAACCCGGGGGCCGGCTGCACCTCGTGCGGCTCGTCGTCGCCGGCCACGGCCTCCAGGGCGTCGCCCACGCGGGCCCGGCCCGCGGCCACGGCCCCGGCCCAGGCCGCGAGCAACGCCGAGCGGGGGATGGTCACGCGAGCAGGGTAGGCGCCCCGCTACGGTTGCTCGCATGCCGGACGCCGTCGTCGACCTTGATGCCGTCGGGGTCGTCCGCAGCGGCAACCACCTGCTGCGTGACGTGGACCTGGCCGTGGGCGAGGGCGAGCGGTGGGTGGTGCTCGGGCCCAACGGCGCGGGCAAGACCACGCTCTTCGACGTCATGGCCGCCCGCACCTTCCCCAGCGAGGGCCGGGCCACCGTGCTGGGGGAGACCCTGGGCGAGACCGACGTGGCCGACCTGCGCCCGCGGATCGGGCTGAGCAGCGCGTCGCTGGCCGCCCAGGTCCCCGGCCGCGAGCGCGTGCGCGACGTGGTGCTCACCGCCGCCCACGGCGTCCTCGGTCGCTGGCGCGAGGACTACGAGAGCGTCGACGTCGAGCGGGCCGACGCCCTGCTGGCCGCCTTCGGCGTGACCGGTCTCGGCGAGCGGACGTTCGGGACGCTGTCGGAGGGCGAGCGCAAGCGGGTCCTGGTGGCGCGGGCGGTGATGACCGACCCCGAGCTGCTGCTGCTCGACGAGCCCGCCGCCGGGCTCGACCTGCGCGGCCGGGAGGACCTGGTGGCCGGTCTGTCGGTCCTGGCCCGCGACGCGGCCGCCCCGACGACCGTGCTCGTGACCCACCACGTGGAGGAGATCCCGCCGGGCTTCGACCACGTCCTGCTGCTGCGCGGCGGCGAGGTCGTCGTCGCGGGTCCGCTCGATCTGGTGCTGACGGCGACCGCGCTGTCGGATACCTTCGGCATCGCGCTCGACCTGCAGGTCGACGAGGGGCGCTGGGCCGCACGCGCGGTCCGCTGACGGAGGGGGACGCCGTGCAGGAGTTCCTGCGGGAGTCGCAGTGGCTGCTCTGGGTGGCCGGTGCGCTGGTGCTCGGGCTGCTCGAGCTCACGGCCCTGGACTTCGTGTTCTCGATGCTGGTCGCGGGCGCCCTGGCCGCGGCCCTGGCCGCCGGGCTCGGCTTCTCGTTCACCGTGCAGGCCTTCGTCTTCACCGGGGTGAGCCTGCTCGGGCTGCTGCTGGTGCGGCCCTACCTCAAGCGCTGGGCGATGCGGTCCAACCCCGACCAGCCCACCAACGTCGACGCGCTGACCGGTCGACCCGCGCTGACCCTGAGCGTGGTGGACGACCGGGGCGGGCAGGTCAAGCTGAGCGGCGAGACCTGGACCGCGCGCACCGCCGACCGCGGCAGCCGCATCGACGCCGACGTCGACGTCGTCGTGGTGCGGATCGAGGGGGCGACCGCGCTGGTCCGGGCCGAGCAGCCCGCCGAGCGGCCCGCGGAGCCCCACCCCCAGCAGCACGACCCGGGCGCCGGTGACGAGCCGGGCCGGACACCACCACCGATGGAGCAATGAGCGTGGGATTCACACAGGTACTGACCACGATCGTCCTGATCCTGCTGATCGTCGTCGCGGCGGTCACCGTGATCCGGGCGGTCCGCATCGTGCAGCAGGCCACCGAGGTGATCATCGAGCGCCTGGGCAAGTACCAGAAGACGCTCGGCGCCGGCCTGCACTTCCTGGTGCCGTTCATCGACCGGCCCCGGGCCACGGTCGACCTGCGCGAGCAGGTCGTCAGCTTCCCGCCCCAGCCGGTGATCACGTCCGACAACCTCGTCGTCAGCATCGACACGGTCATCTACTTCCAGGTCAACGACGCCAAGTCGGCCACCTACGAGATCGCCAACTTCATTCAGGGCATCGAGCAGCTGACCGTCACCACGCTGCGCAACGTCATCGGCTCGCTCGACCTCGAGCAGACCCTGACCAGCCGCGACCAGATCAACGGCCAGCTGCGCGGCGTGCTGGACGAGGCGACCGGCAAGTGGGGCATCCGCGTCAACCGCGTCGAGCTCAAGGCCATCGACCCGCCCGCCAGCGTGCAGGACTCGATGGAGAAGCAGATGCGCGCCGAGCGCGACCGCCGCGCCACGATCCTCACCGCGGAGGGCGTCAAGCAGTCGGCCATCCTCACCGCCGAGGGCGAGAAGCAGTCGGCCATCCTCACCGCCGAGGGCCAGGCCCAGTCCGCCATCCTCAAGGCGCAGGGCGAGAGCCGCGCGATCCTCCAGGTGTTCGAGGCCATCCACAAGGGCAACCCGGACGACAAGCTGCTGGCCTACCAGTACCTGCAGATGCTGCCCCAGATCGCCCGCGGCCAGTCCAACAAGATGTGGATCATCCCCAGCGAGCTGACCGAGGCCCTCGGCGGCATCGGTCGCGCCATCGGCGGCCGGGCCGAGGACACCGGCGGCTTCCTGGGCCAGCCGACGGTGGGCACCCCGGGCAACGACGACGACATGGACGTGCCGGAGCTGGAGGACCCGCAGGCCGCGCTGGAGCGGGCCAAGGCCGAGGCCGCCGACGCCTCCCGTGAGGCCCGGCTCGCCGAGGAGAAGACCAGCGCGCGTCGGGCCGCGCGCCCGGCCGCCGACGCCCCGGCCGAACCGCCCGCCCCGGCGGCCGCGCCGCAGGCCCCGCCGACGCTGCCGGAGGACCCCCAGCAGGGCTACCCCCAGCAGGGCTACCCCCAGCAGGGCTACCCCGAGCCGGGGCAGCCGCAGGGCCCGGGCACCCCGCCGTCCGGCGGACCGGTTGGCTGAGGCCGACCGCGGGGCCGACCTGCTGGGGCTGGACCTGCCCCACCGCGACCCCGGCTCGACCCGCTGGTGCTTCGCCGACCAGCTCGGCGACCACTTCCTCGACGACGGCGACGCCCAGGTCCTGCTGGTGGAGGCCGCGTCGGTCTTCCGGCGTCGGCCGTTCCACCGCCGCAAGGCCCACCTCGTCCTGTCGGCGTTGCGCCACCGGGCCCAGGAGCTGGGGGACCGGGCCCGGCTGGTCCGGGCCGACACCTACGTCGAGGGCCTCGCGCAGGCCGGGGTCGGCCCGGCCGACCCGGTGTCGGTCTGCGACCCCACGACGTGGCCCGCGCGCCGGCTCGTCCGGCGCCTGGCCGCGGGCGACGTCGGTCCCGGGGCCGGCTCGGTCGTGCCGGTGCAGGCCCGGGGCTTCGCCGCCGGGCACGACGAGTTCGCCCGCTGGGTCGACGAGCGCGGCCGGCGCCGGCTGCTGCAGGACGACTGGTACCGCCGGCAGCGGCGCCGCCTCGGCCTGCTGGTCGAGCCCGACGGCGGCCCCGTGGGCGGGCAGTGGTCCTTCGACGAGGACAACCGCGAGCGGCCCCCGCGCAAGGCCGCGCAGCTGTCGGACGCCGTGGACCTGGCCGAGCCGTGGTGGCCGGAGGAGGACGACGTCGACGCGCAGGTCCGCCACGACCTGGACGCCATGGCCGCCGACGGGGTGCGCTTCGTGGGCGAGGACGGCCCGCGCCGGTTCGCCGTCACGGCCACCGAGGCGCGGGCCGCTCTGGCGCACTTCCTCGAGCACCGGCTGGAGGCGTTCGGCCCGTACGAGGACGCCATGCTGCACGGCGACCGGTGGATGGCCCACTCGCTGCTGTCGGTGCCGATCAACCTGGGCCTGCTGGACCCCGTCGACGTCGCCCGGGCCGCGACGGACCGGCTGTCGGAGGGCGCCCGGCTGGCCAGCGTCGAGGGCTTCGTCCGGCAGGTGGTGGGCTGGCGCGACTACGTCTGGCACCTGTACTGGCAGCAGGGCGAGGACTACCGCGACCGCAACGACCTGCGCGCCACGACGCCGCTGCCCGCCTGGTTCGCCGACCTGGACGCCGACGGGACCGTCAGGGCGGCGTGCCTGTCCGACGTGCTGGCCTCGGTCCGCGAGGACGGCTGGGCGCACCACATCCCGCGCTTGATGCTGCTGGGCAACTGGGCCCTGCAGCACGGCTACGACCCGCAGGCCACGACCGACTGGTTCCACCGCAGCTTCGTGGACGGCTACGACTGGGTGATGGTGCCCAACGTGGTCGGCATGGCCCTGCACGCCGACGGCGGCGTGATGGCGACCAAGCCCTACGCCGCGGGCGGGGCGTACATCGACCGGATGAGCGACCACTGCAAGGGCTGCGTCTACGACCCCAAGGTGCGGGTGGGCGAGAAGGCCTGCCCGTTCACGGCCGGCTACTGGGCCTTCGTCGACCGGCACCGGGACCGGATGGGCCGCAACCCGCGCACCTCGCGGGCCGTGTCCGGGCTCGACCGGCTGACCGACCGCGACGCCCTGCTGGCCCAGGAGGCCGAGCGGGGTGACGCCGCGCCCTGAGGCCGGCGCGGTGCAGTAGCGTCGCCGCACGTGCCGGACCTGCTGATCGCCGCGCTGGCCGGCATCGCCGCCGGCACCATCAACACCATCGTCGGCAGCGGCACCCTGATCTCGTTCCCGCTGCTGCTGGCCATCGGGCTGCCGCCGCTGACGGCCAACATCACCAACAACCTGGGCCTGGTGCCCGGGTCGTTCACCGGGGCCTGGGGCTACCGGCGCGAGCTGGTCGGGCAGCGGGGCCGCATCATGCGGCTCCTGCCGGCCAGCGTGGTCGGCGGGCTCGTCGGGGCCGTGCTGCTGCTGGTGCTGCCGGAGTCCGCGTTCCAGGCCGTGGTGCCCGTGCTGATCGCCGTCGCCCTCATCCTGGTCGTCGTGCAGCCCCGGCTGCAGGCGGGCTTGCGGCGGCGGCGGGAGGCCGCCGCTGCCGACGGGGCCGCGCTGGACGCCCGCGGCCGGCACCACGACCGCTACCTGGCGGCCGTCCCGATCACCGCCGCCACCGGCGTCTACGGCGGCTACTTCGGCGCCGCGCAGGGTGTCCTGCTGATGGGTGGGCTCGGCGCGGTGCTGGACGAGGACCTGCAGCGGCTCAACGGGCTCAAGAACCTGCTGTCGGGCTCGGTCAACGCCGTGGCTGCCGTCGTGTTCGTGCTCGTCGCGCCCGAGCGGGTGGTGTGGCCGGTCGTGGCCGCCGTCGCGGTCGGCTCCGTCCTCGGTGGTCTGATCGGGGCCAGGATCGGTCGGCGGCTGCCGTCCGTGCTGCTGCGCGGGGTCATCGTCGTCGTCGGGGTGGTGGCCATCGTGTCGCTCGTGGCGGGCTGAGGGCCGTGAGCGACGACGCCCTCCCGGAGGTGCTGACCAGCGCGGACGACCCGCGGCTGCGGGACTACACCCAGCTGACCGACGTCCGCCTGCGCAGCGTCCGGGAGCCCGCCGAGGGCCTCTTCATGGCCGAGAGCACGCAGGTGATCCGGCGGGCGCTGGCCGCCGGGCACCGCTTCCGCTCGGTGCTGGTGGCCCCGCGCTGGCTGCCCGAGATCCCCGACGTCCTCACCGCCGCCGAGCAGCAGGGGGCGCCGGTGCTGGTGGCCGAGGAGCCGCTGCTGGAGCAGATCACCGGCTTCCACCTGCACCGCGGGGCGCTGGCCTCGATGCACCGCCCGGTGCCGCCGCCGGTGTCCGACGTGGTCGCCGGCGTCCGCCGCCTGGTGGTGCTGGAGGACGTGGTCGACCACACCAATGTCGGCGCGGTGTTCCGCAGCTGCGCGGCCCTGGGGGTGGAGGCCGTCCTGGTCACGCCCCGCTGCGCGGACCCGCTGTACCGCCGCAGCGTGCGGGTGTCGATGGGCACGGTGTTCCAGGTGCCGTGGACCCGCATCGAGCCGTGGCCGGGTGGGCTCGCGGACCTGCGCTCGGCCGGGTTCACCGTCGCCGCGCTGGCCCTGGACGACCGGGCGGAGGACCTCGACGACTTCGCCGCGGACCCGCCCGAGCGGCTGGCCTGGGTGCTCGGCACCGAGGGGCACGGCCTGCGCGCGGGCACGGTCGCCGCGGTGGACCGGGTCGTACGCATCCCGATGGCGGGCGGGGTCGACTCGCTCAACGTGGCCAGCGCCGCCGCGGTGGCGTTCTGGGCGACGCGGGTCCGCTGAGCCGGCCGCCTTCGCGTACCGGCCGGCGACACGACACGCCGGCCGGGCGGGCGGGGACCGCCCTGGGCGCCTCGGGTGTCGCTGGTCGGTACGGCGACGGCGTGCGGGGCGGCGTTCGGGGGCGGCGTGCGGGCGTGGGGGGCGCCGTCAGTGCACGAGCCGGTGCAGGGCCAGGGTGGCGGGCAGCCGGTAGAGCCGGGCCACGGCCCACGCGCCGTGGATGACGACCTCGGCCCGGGTGCCGCCCTCGGGCCGGGCCTGCAGGTGGTGCTCGAGCACCATGGCCACGGGCCCGACGCGCACCCGCCAGCTCCAGGACCGGGCACGCGGGTCGACGTCGAGCACCACGAAGCGCACCTCGGCCCCGCCCAGGGTGCGGACCGTTCCGGCCGAGCCGGCCACGATCACGTCGGAGTCCGTGTGCACCTGGCGGACCTGGGGCGACCACTGCGACCACCGGTCGGGGCGGGCGTAGCGGTCCCAGGCCTCGTCGGGGTGCACGGGGCCGCTGGCGCGGGCGACCGCGGGCCTCACCCGGGCCGGCCCGGGGCGGACGCGGCGCGGGTGCAGACGACGACGTCGGCCAGGTAGCCGCGCCCGGTCCGGCGGTGGTGGCGCACCTGCAGGCCGTGGTCGGTCAGCAGGGCGGGCAGGTCGTGCGGCACCGCGAACGCGGCCAGCCCGCCCGCCCGGGCGCCGGCGCGGGCCAGGCGCCGGGCCAGGACCTGCGCGCCGGTGCGCGGCACGGCGGGCACGACCGCGCCGAGCCGGCCCCCGGGCCGCAGCACCCGCGCCACCTCGGCCACGGCCTGCTCGCGGTCGGCCGGCGGGAGCACGTGCAGCACCCACGCGGCGGTGACGACGTCGACCGAGCCGTCGTCCAGGGGCAGCCGGGTCACGTCGGCGCGCAGCGGCACGGCCCCGGCGAAGTCGCCCGCGGCCAGCATGCGGTGGCTGCGCTCCACCACCAGCGTGGGGGCGGCGGCGTCCCGGGCCAGGAGCCGCGGCACGTGGCCCACCCCGCTGCCCAGGTCCAGCACGGTCTCCGACGAGCGCGGGGCCAGCACGGCCAGCATGGCCCGCAGGCTGCGTCGTTCCAGCGGCTCCTGCCAGCGGTAGCGGGCCGCGGCCGCGCCCCACGGGTCGGGAGGGCTCACCCGGCGGGCGGTCGCGGCGTCGGTGGCTGGCACCTGGCCATGGTGGCACCCGTCCGGCTGCGCCGCCGCCCGCGTGCGCCGTGCCGCGGGCGCACGGGTGGGGTTACATGGGTGCCCACGGCCGGGGACACCCGGTCGTCCGGTCGCTCGACGAGGAGCCCGCCCGTGAACCTGCCCACGCCCGTCCCCGCCGTCGACGTCCCCGACGTCCTGCTCACGCCGTACGTGCTGGGCCGGGCCGCCGAGCTGGCCGACCGCCCCGCGCTGGTCGACGGCCCGACCGGGCGGGTGCTGACCTACGCCGACCTCGACGCCGGCGTCCGGTCGCTGGCCGGTGGCCTGCTGGCCCGAGGCCACGCGCCCGGCGACGCCGTGGCCCTGATGGCGCCCAACGTGCCGGAGTACGCGGTGGTGTTCCACGGCGTGGCCTTCGCCGGGGGCACGATCTCGACCATCAACCCGACCTACACCGCCCACGAGGTAGGCCAGCAGCTGCGGGACTCCGGCGCGCGCCTGCTCGTCACGGTCCCCGCGTTCCTGGCCACGGCCACCGCCGCCGCGCACGGCACCGCGGTCGAGCAGGTGGTCGTCATGGGCGAGGTCCCCGAGGGCGCCGACGCGGTCCCGCTGACCTCGCTCATGGCCGAGCCGCTGGCCGAGCAGGTGGCCGTGGGCACGGACGCGGTCGTCGCGCTGCCCTACTCCTCGGGCACGCAGGGCCTGCCCAAGGGCGTCATGCTCACCCACCGCAACCTGGTCGCCAACGTCGCCCAGACCGCGGACATCCTCGGCACGGGCGAGGGCGAGGTGTTCATGGGCGTGCTGCCGTTCTTCCACATCTACGGCATGAACGTCGTCATGAACGTCGGCCTGGTCGCCGGGGCGACCATCGTCACCATGCCGCGTTTCGACCTGCAGCAGTTCCTGCAGCTGCACGAGACGCACCGGGTGACGCGCTCGTTCGTGGCGCCGCCCATCGTGGTCGCGCTGGCCAAGCACCCGGCCGTGGACGGGGTGGACCTGTCCTCGCTGGTGCAGGTGGTGTCCGGCGCCGCGCCGCTGTCGGCCGAGCTCGCGGCCGAGGCGTCCGCCCGGCTGGGGGTCGAGATCGTGCAGGGCTACGGCATGACGGAGATGTCACCGGTCTCGCACTTCACGCGGCCCGGGCAGTACCGGGCCGGGTCCGTCGGGGTCGCGGTGGCCGGGACCGAGCACCGGGTGGTGGACCCCGCCACGAGGGAGGACCTGGGCGTGGACGCCGACGGCGAGCTGTGGGTGCGGGGCCCGCAGGTGATGGCGGGCTACCTGAACAACGTCGAGGCGACGGCGGCGACGCTCACGGCCGACGGCTGGCTGCGCACCGGGGACATCGGCCACGTGGACGCCGACGGGTACCTGTTCGTGGTGGACCGGCTCAAGGAGCTGATCAAGGTCAAGGGGTTCCAGGTGGCGCCGGCGGAGCTGGAGGCGCTGCTGCTCACCCACCCCGACGTCGCCGACGCCGCGGTGGTGGGGGTGGTCGACGAGCAGGCGGGCGAGCTGCCGGTCGGGCACGTCGTGCTCAAGGCGGGCGCGCAGGCCACGGCCGAGGACGTCATGGCCTTCGTCGCGGAGCGGACGGCGACGTACAAGCACCTGCACCGGCTGCTGGTGGTCGAGGCGATCCCGAAGTCCGCCTCGGGCAAGATCCTGCGTCGGGTGCTGCGGCAGGAGCTCGCGGACCCGGCCTGACGCGTGGCGCGCCGCCGGGGGCAGGTCGGCTCAGGCGGCGCGCTGGCGGTTGAGGATGTCCTCGAGCGGGGCGACGGCGTCGGCCGGGTGGCGGGCGAGGATCGCGTCCAGCTCGGCCCGGTCGGACGGCGAGCTGTAGGCCGCGAGCTCGCGCTGCAGCCGACGGTCCTCGGCGCGGCGCTCACGGCGCGAACGCAGGTCGTCGCGGGTGGCGGTCCAGATGGTCGTCAGGTTCGTCATGCCGTAAGTGTCCGTGACCTGGCCCGATGCGTCCAATGACTGTTACGGACAGGATCGATGCGCTAGCGTCATGGGATGGAGACGGAGGCGTTGCGCTGGTTCCAGCAGGTCGCCGACGGGGTGACCGTGACCGAGGTGAGCCAGGTGGAGCACATCAGCCAGCCCGGCCTGTCCCGCGCCCTGGCCCGCCTGGAGGCCGAGGTCGGCACCCCGCTGCTGCGCAAGCAGGGCCGCACGCTGCGCCTGACGGAGGCCGGTGCCGCGTTCAAGCGGCACGTCGACGTCGCGCTGCACGAGCTGGACGACGGCCTGGCCGCGGTCGAGCAGCTGCTCGACCCGGAGACCGGCGTGGTCGGCGTGGCCTTCGAACGCTCGATGGGCACCTGGCTGCTGCCGCAGCTGGTGCGGGGCTTCCGGGTCGACCACCCCGGGGTCAGGGTGCGGCTGCTACGCAGCACCGCCGTGCTGGACGGCCCGCAGCCCGAGGGTGGCCCGGTGGACCTGCAGCTGGCCAGCCGCCGGCCCGGCGCGCCCGGTCTACGCTGGGCCCGCCTGCTCAGCGAGCCGCTCGTGCTGGTCGTGCCGGTCGGGCACCGGCTGGCCGGCGGCGGCGCGGTGGCGCTGGCCGCGGCGGGTGACGAGCACTTCGTCGTCATGCGGGGCCCCTCACCGTTCCGACGCTCGCACGACGAGCTGCTGGCCGCGGCTGGCGTCGAGCCGGAGGTGGCGTTCGAGGCCGACGACCTGGCCACCGTGCAGGGTTTCGTGGCCGCCGGGCTCGGCGTGGCGCTGGTGCCGGCCTCGG
Source organism: Jannaschia sp. R86511 (assembly GCF_042466345.1). Classification (NCBI taxonomy): domain Bacteria; kingdom Pseudomonadati; phylum Pseudomonadota; class Alphaproteobacteria; order Rhodobacterales; family Roseobacteraceae; genus Jannaschia; species Jannaschia sp. R86511. Next base: position 2,985,546 of record NZ_JAXHCD010000001.1, on the reverse strand, counting down.
GCGTCGGGGACCGCTGCGACGTGGTGGGCCTCACCGACCGGGGTGCGACCCGCGAGCTCGGGCTGGTGTGGTCGGAGTCGCGCCGGATGCTGCCCTCGGCGGTGCTGTTCCGAGACCACGTCCTGGAGCAGGCACGGGCCGGCCACGTGGCCGCTCCGTTCGCCTGAGCACGGCCGGGCTCAGTCCTTCGCGGCGCCCCAGCCGTGCCAGCGCTCGACCTGCACGTGCACGCTGACGCGGGGCGAGTCGCGGTTGGCGTACGCCTGGCCGGTGTAGTGGCGGGCCAGCCGGTCGATGTCGGCCAGGCCCTCGTCGGGGCGGGTGGAGACGACCCGGCCCTGGACGCTGACGTGGGTGTACCAGTCGTCCCCGGCCAGCGCGGTGAGCGAGACCCGCGGGTCCTTCGCCAGGTGCTTGAGGCGGGCGCGGCCGGCGTCCAGGCCCAGCAGCACCGTGCCGTCGTCCTCCACCAGGTACCAGGTGGCCACGGTGACCGGGCGCCCGTCGGCGGCGATCGTGGCCATCACGGCGGGGTTGGGCCGGGCGAACAGCTCCGCCACGTCGTCGGGCATCGGGGGGACGGGCACGGCGGCCTCCAGGTGGGGACGGTCGGTCGGGTCTGGCTAGTGTCCACCCACCCGAGGGCGCAGGGAGCCGCCCCGGCGGGAGGGGCGAGCAGATGCAGCCGGACCAGCAGTACGCCACCGTCACGGTCGGCGACCTCGACGAGGCGACGGTGGCCGCGGTCCACGCGACGCTCCTGGCGCCGGTGTTCCGCCCCGAGGAGCTGCTGTCGCCGGCAGACCTGCGCGCCGGCCACGGGCCCGGGGGGAGCTCGCCGTCGACGGTGCTGCTGGCCGGGGACCGGCCCGTGGCCGTGATGCTGGGCGAGTGGTTCTGCCGGCGGCGGGCGCTGCTGCTGTCCTACCTGTCGGTGTCCGACACGGTCCGCGGCGCGGGTCTGGGCACCCGGCTGCTCGAGCAGGCCCTGCCCACGTGGTGGGGCGACGAGCCGGAGCCCACGGTGCTGGCGGAGGTCGACGACCCCGCCGTGTGGCCGGCCGACGCCCTGGGCGGGGACCCGCGGGCCAGGCTGCGCTTCTACGCCCGCCACGGCGCCCGGCTCGCCGGGCTGCCCTACGTCCAGCCGTCCCTGCCGGGCGGGCCCGGCCGCGGCACGGGGATGCTGCTGCTCCGGCTGCGACGCGGGGCGGGCGAGCCCGTGGCGCCGGCGGAGTTCCTGCGCGACTACTACGCCACCTACGAGGGGCCGGGCGCCGCGGAGGACCCCGAGGTCGTCGGCCTGCTGCGGCAGGCGGCCGGCCTGGGCGAGGACGTGTGGTGGGACGTCGACCGCTGGCCCGAGGTGCGCGGCAACAGGTGAGGCGGTCAGCCGGGAGACGACGAGGGCCGGGTCCTGAGGACCCGGCCCGACCGTGCTCGCACGGCTGCTCCCGTGCGTCTTGCCTCGTGTGTCCGAGGGGGGACTTGAACCCCCACCCCCGTTAGGGGACTAGCACCTCAAGCTAGCGCGTCTGCCAATTCCGCCACCCGGACGAGTGGACCGCCCCGGGCATGCTTCTGCCGGGACGAGCGCGACCGGAAAGATAGCACGCAGGCGAATCGCCGGGCACACCTGCTGGTCCCCGCCGTCCATGGCAGGTTGGGTGGGTACACCGCCCGTCCAGGAGGTCCCAATGTCGCCCAAGCTGCTCGCCCTCGCCGTCATGACCACCGTGGTCATGGCCTCGGCCGGAGGGTGCGACGGCTTGCCCGGCGGGGTGCCGTCGGAGGTGCCCTCGGACCTGCCCGTCACGGTGCCCACCCAGCTGCCGGAGGGCGTCCCGACCGAGCTGCCCAGCGCCGCGCCCGTCAGCCCGGACGAGACGGCGGCCCCGCCCGGTGAGGAGCCCAGCGACGAGCTGGCCGCGCCCGTCCCCACGACGCCGGCGTCCGAGCCGGCCTCGCCGGGGGCCTCCACCGAGCCCGGCCTGGTCGACGACGTCGCGGCGGCCGCCGGTGGCGTCCCGTGGTGGGGCTGGCTGCTGGTGCTGCTGGCCGTCGTCGGCCTGGTCGCGGCCGCGGTGGCGCTGCGCCGGGCCAAGGCGGTCGAGCTGGCCTGGGCGGCGCTGTGGCACGAGCTCACGGGAGAGGCCCGCTGGCTCGACGAGCGGGTGGTGCCCGCGGTGCAGGACCGGGCCCTGGACCCGGTGACGCTGGCCGCGCGCTGGCAGGACGGCGCGCGACGCTTCGACGACCTGGACCGCCGGGTGTGGGCCGCGGCGAACGAGGAGCGGCGCCCCGCCCGCGCGGCCGACCTCAACGCCCTGTCCGAGGCGCTGCTGCGGCTGCGCGACTCCCTCGACACCGAGGTGTCGCTGCGGACCGGCGGCGTGGAGCAGCCCGGTCTGCCCGACGCCGCGCAGACGGTGGCCGACGCCCGCGACGAGCTGCGCCGCACCGTCACCGAGCGCACCCGCTGACCGCCGGGGCCACCGGGGGCCACCCTGGGCGGCACGTAGGGTGCGAGGCATGAGCGAGCAGACCGCCCCGACCGCCGACGAGCTCGTGACCGGCATCTGCGCCGACCTGCTCCGGATCGACACGTCCAACTACGGTGACGGCTCCGGGCCGGGGGAGCGTGCGGCCGCCGAGCACGTGGCCGGCCTGCTGAGCGACGCCGGGCTGGAGCCGGAGCTCGTCGAGAGCGAGCCGGGCCGGGCCAGCGTCGTGGCCCGCTGGTCGGGCGAGGACCCGGCCCGCGACGCGCTGCTGCTGCACGGCCACCTGGACGTCGTGCCCCCGGAGGCCGGCGACTGGGCGGTGCCGCCGTTCTCGGGCGAGGTCGTCGACGGCGAGCTGTGGGGCCGCGGCGCGGTCGACATGAAGGACATGGACGCGATGATCCTGGCCAACGTGCTGGCCATGACCCGCGCCGGGCGGCGCCCGCCGCGCGACGTCGTGCTGGCGTTCCTGGCCGACGAGGAGGCCGGCGGCATGAAGGGGGCCCGCCACCTGGTCGAGCACCGGCCGGAGCTGTTCGAGGGCGTCACCGAGGCCGTCAGCGAGGTCGGTGGCTTCAGCGTCGAGGTGGCCGGCAACCGCGCCTACCTGCTCCAGGTGGCCGAGAAGGGCCTGCTGTGGCTGCGGCTCACGGCGACCGGGCGCCCGGGCCACGGCTCGCAGGTCCACGACGCCAACGCCGTCACCCGGCTCGCGGCGGCCGTGGCCCGCATCGGCGCGCACCGCTGGCCCACCGCGATGCCGGCGTCCGTGCAGGCCTTCGCCGACGGCTACGCACAGCTGTCCGGCTCGCCCCTGCCGCTGCACGACCCCGAGGCGCTGGAGGCCGAGCTGGGCACCACGGCCCGGTGGATCCGGGCCACGACGCAGAACACCGCCACGCCGACCGTGCTGCAGGCCGGCTACAAGCACAACGTCGTCCCCGCCCGCGCCGGCGCGCTCGTCGACTGCCGGTTCCTGCCGGGGGACCGGGACCACGTCATGCGCACCGTGCACGAGCTGGCCGGCGAGGGCATCGAGATCGAGGTCGTCCACGAGGACCGCGCCCTGGAGACGACCGCGGACGGGACCCTGGTCGACGCCATGACCGCGGCGCTGCAGGCGGAGGACCCGGGGTCCGCCGTGCTGCCCTACTGCCTGTCCGGCGGCACCGACAACAAGCACTTCGACCGCCTCGGCATCCGCGGCTTCGGCTTCGCGCCGCTCCGCCTGCCCGCCGGGTTCGACTTCGCGTCGCTGTTCCACGGCACCGACGAGCGGGTCCCCGTGGCGTCGCTGGAGTTCGGCGCCCGCACGCTGGGGCGGTTCATCCGGACCTGCTGAACGGCAGCGCGGACCCACGGCGGCGGCGACCGGGCGCCGGCGTCAGAAGGTGCGCGCGGCCCGGATGATGCGGCGGCGCAGCCACATCTTGCGCGCGCCGCCGACGTAGACGCGGGTACGGGCCAGCTCCCACTTGCCGTACTCCGCCGCGTCGGTCAGCTCCTGGCGCAACCGGCTGCGGTCGGCGCCCCGGCCGACGACCAGGACGCGGTACTCGAACTCCGCCGGGGGACGCGTCACGGTGGTCATCGCCGTCGATGGTGCCACCTCCCGGCGGGCCGGATCGGACGGCACGCCAGAACCGGCTGCCGTCCGGGGGACCTGCGGCGCTACGGTTCCGTCATGGCCTCCGACCCGCGCGCCGCACTCGACCAGTTCGTCGTCGCCCTGCAGCGTCACTTCGAGGCCGCGTCCGGCCGCCGGTCCGAGCTGGACCCGAGCGTGGTCGCCGCCTACGACGAGCTCGCCGTGGCCTTCGTCGCCTACGACGACGCCCTCTTCGACGCCTTCGACGAGGTCACCCCGTTCGACCTCACCGACGAGGACGACGAGGACGAGGACGACGACGACTACGACGACGACGACGACGACGAGGACGAGGACGACGAGGACGACGAGGACGACGACGACGAGGACGACCAGGACGAGGAGCCGGCGCCCCGGCTCTGAGCCGGGCGGGGCCGACCGTCGCTCAGCGGGCGAGGGGGTCCGAGACCTCGTCCAGCACGCCGACGATCTGCTCGGGCAGCTCGACGTCCAGCGCCGGCAGCGCGCCCCGCAGCTGCGCGGCGGTCCGCGGACCGGTCACGGCCGAGGCCACCACGTCCTTGTCGAGCAGCCACGCCAGCGCCAGCGCCTGCGGGGAGCAGCCCAGGCCGTCCGCGGCCGTGACCACGGCCTCCACGACGCGGCGTGCGCCGGAGGTCAGGTGCGGGGACACGAAGCTGCTCAGGTGCGCCGCGGCCGCGCGTGAGTCGGCCGGGGTGCCGACCCGGTACTTGCCGGTCAGCACGCCCCGCCCCAGCGGGCTCCAGGCCAGCACGCCCAGGCCCAGGGCCAGGGCGGCGGGCTCGACCTCGCGCTCGGGCCCGCGCGCCACCAGGGACCACTCGACGCTGGTGGCGACCAGGTCGGGCTCCAGGGTCGCGGCGCGGGCCGTCTGCCAGCCGCTGTAGTTGCTGACGCCCACGTAGCGGGCCCGGCCCGTCCGCTGCGCCCACTGCAGCGCCGACAGGGTCTCGGCCAGCGGCACGTGCGGGCTCCAGGCCTGCACCAGCCACAGGTCGACGTGGTCGGTTCCCAGCCGACGCAGCGAGCGGTCCAACGAGGCCATCAGCCGCCCCCGCGAGACGTCCACCCGCGGGCTGCTCAGCTCCCCGTCGACCCCGGCCTTGGCCACGATCGTCAGGGCCTCGCGGGGCACGGTCGAGCCGACCAGCGCGCCCAGCACCTCCTCGCCGGCGCCGATGCCGGCCGTGGTGTCGACCGTGGTCCCGCCCGCGTCCAGGAACACCTCGAGGATCTCGCCGGCCTCGTGCTCGTCGGTGTCCGCGCCCCAGTGCAGCGTCCCCAGACCGAGCGCCGAGGTCGTCAGGCCGCTGCTGCCGACCGGTCTGTGCTCCACGGTTCCAGCCTAGGGGGGTGGCTAGGTTGGTCCGATGCGACTAGGGCTGAACCTCGGGTACTGGGGTGGCGGGAACGACGCCGACAACCTGGAGCTGGCCCGTGAGGCGGACCGGCTGGGCTACGCCGTGGTGTGGGTGGCGGAGGCCTACGGCTCCGACGCGCCGACCGTGCTGGCGTGGATCGCGGCGCAGACCACGTCGGTGGACGTCGGCAGCGCGATCATGCAGATCCCCGCCCGCACACCGGCCATGACCGCTATGACCGCGGCGACGCTGGACACGCTGTCCGGCGGCCGGTTCCGGCTGGGGCTCGGGGTGTCCGGGCCGCAGGTGTCCGAGGGCTGGCACGGGGTGCGCTTCGACGCCCCGCTCGGTCGGACCCGGGAGTACGTCGACGTGGTCCGCCTCGCCCTGTCGCGGCAGCCGGTGGCCTACGACGGCCGCCACCACGTGCTGCCGCTGCCGGACGGGCCGGGCAAGGCGCTGCGGCTGACCGTCGTCCCGGTCCGCGACCGGATCCCGGTGTACCTGGCCTCCCTGGGGCCGAAGAACCTGGAGCTCACGGGGGAGGTGGCCGACGGCTGGCTCGGGCTGTTCGTCTCCGCCGAGCACGTCGGCGACTCACTCGACCGGCTCCTGGCCGGCCGTCGGGCCTCGGGCCTCACCGACCTGTCGGGCTTCGACGTGTGCGCGACCAGCCCGCTGGTGATCACCCCGGACGGCCCGGAGTCCCGGCTCGTCGAGGCGGCCGCGGACCCCGTCCGGGGCTACGCGGCGCTGTACGTCGGCGGCATGGGCAGCCGGAAGCAGAACTTCTACAACGCGCTGGCGCGGCGGATGGGCTACGAGGAGGCCGCCGAGCAGGTCCAGGACGCCTACCTGGACCGTCGTCCCCGCGACGCCGCGGCGGCGGTCCCCACCGAGTTCGTGGACCGCACGAGCCTGCTCGGCCCGCCCGCGCGTGTCGCGGAGCGGATGGCGGCGCTGGCCGTCGCCGGGGTCACTACCCTCAACGTCGTGCCTTTCGCCCCCGACCTGCCCGGTCGTCTGCAGATGCTCCGCTCGGCCGCCGAGGCGCTGGACGCCTCGGGTCGCGCGGGATGAGCGTCGGCTACCTCGAGGGTGCCGTCCTCGGTCTCGTCCAGGGGCTGACGGAGTTCCTCCCGATCAGCTCCAGCGCGCACCTGCGCGTCGTGGGCGAGCTCATGGGCACCGACCCCGGCGCCTCGTTCACGGCCGTCACGCAGATCGGCACCGAGACCGCCGTCGTCGTCTACTTCTTCCGCGACATCGTCCGGATCGTCACCGCCTGGTCGCTGTCCCTGGTGGGCAAGCGGCCGCGCGACGACCCCGACGCCCGGATGGGCTGGCTCATCATCCTGGGCTCCCTGCCCATCGGGGTGCTTGGGTTCGTGTTCCAGGACTTCATCCGGGATGACCTGCGCAGCCTGTGGATCGTGGCCACCATGCTGTGGGTCTTCGCCCTGCTGCTGGGCTACGCCGACAAGAAGGCCAGCGAGGTCAAGGAGCTGCGCGACCTGACCTGGCGCGACGGCATCCTCTACGGCTTCGCCCAGGCCATGGCCCTGATCCCCGGCGTCTCCCGCTCCGGCGGCACCATCACCGCCGGGCTGCTGCTGGGCTACAGCCGCGCGGCCGCGGCCCGGTACGCGTTCCTGCTGGCCATCCCGGCCGTCTACGCCTCCGGGCTGTTCGAGCTGCGGGAGATCGGCGACGGTCCGGTCGCGTGGGGCCCGACGATCCTGGCGACGGCCATCGGCTTCGTCGTGGCGCTGGCGGTCATCCACTGGTTCCTGCGCTTCGTCTCGACCCGCGGGTTCGGGGTGTTCGTCTGGTACCGGATCGGGTTGGCGGCCGTCATCTACCTGCTGCTGATCACCGGCACCGTCCAGGCCTGACCCGGCGGGGACGTACCCTCGCCTCGTGCCCACGGTCCTGCTGCTGCGCCACGGTCGGAGCACCGCCAACACCGCCGGCGTCCTCGCCGGTCGGACCCCGGGGGTGCTGCTGGACGACGTGGGGCGCGCCCAGGTGCAGGCGGTGGCCACCCGGCTCGCCCCCGTCGCGCTGTCGGCCGTGGTGTCCAGCCCGGTCCAGCGCTGCGTGGACACCGCCGAGGCCGTCCGCGCCGTCCACGGCCCGCGGGGCCGGCTCCGGAACCGGCCCGATCTGGTGCTGGACGAGCGGCTCAGCGAGTGCGACTACGGCGACTGGACCAACCGAGCCCTCAAGGAGCTGGCCAAGGAGCCGCACTGGGCCGTGGTCCAGCAGCACCCCTCGGCCGCGCAGTTCCCCGGCGGCGAGGCGCTGCGCGACGTGCAGGCCCGGGCCGTGGCCGCGGTGCGCGACACCGACGCCCGGCTGCGCGCCGAGGTCGGCGAGCACGCCGTGTGGGTCGCGGTCACCCACGGCGACGTCATCAAGGCGGTCGTGGCCGACGCGGTGGGCTCGCACCTGGACACGTTCCAGCGGATCGTCGCCGACCCGGCCTCGGTCACGGCCATCCGCTACACCGCCACCCGGCCGTTCCTGCTCCGGCTCAACGACACCGGCGGCGACCTGTCGGGGTTCACCGGGACCAAGCCCCGGCGGGGGCGTTCGCGCACGGCTGACAGCTCCGACGCCGTGGTGGGCGGGGGATCGGGCTCGGGCACCGACGGTCGCGGATAGGGTGCTCCGGTGCCCGTCTACGACTACGACCCGCCCCGGCGATTCGTCGTCGGCACCGTCGGCGACCCCGGGCAGCGGACCTTCTTCCTGCAGGCCAGCGACCGTGGCCGCGTCACCTCGGTGGCCGTGGAGAAGGCCCAGGTGCAGGTGCTGGCCCAGCGGATCGACGAGCTGCTCGACCTCGTCGTCAGCCGTAGCGGCGGCACGGCGCCCGTGCCCGCCCTCGCGCCGGACGGCAGCGTCGACACCGACCCGCTGACCACCCCCATCGAGGAGGACTTCCGGGTCGGCATCATGAGCCTGGCCTGGGACTCCGACCGGGACCGGGTCGTCATCGAGGCCCTGCAGGTGACCGAGACGGAGGGCGTCAGCGACCCGGCCGAGGCCGTCGAGGCCGACCCCACCCTCGGCATGCTCCGGGTCAGCCTGGACGGGGCCGCCGCCCGCGCGTTCGTCGTCCGGGCCGAGGCCGTCGTGCAGGCCGGCCGGCCCTCGTGCCCGTTCTGCGGGGACCCGCTGGACCCGCAGGGGCACGTCTGCCCGCGCGCCAACGGCTACCGCCGCTGACACTGGTCGCGTGAGCCCCGGTCGCACCAGCCCCCGACGTCCGGCCACGGACCCGGCCCCCGACCCGCGCCCGGCCGACCCCCGCCTGGCCGACCCCGCCGCCATGGCCGTCGTGCTGATGAACGGCGCGGTCGAGGTGGTGGGTCGGCTGGTGCAGGCGTCCAACGCCACCCTGCTGGTCGAGGTGTCCCTGGACGGGCTCGCCACACGCGCGGTCTACAAGCCGGTGCGCGGTGAGCGCCCGCTGTGGGACTTCCCGCACGGCACCCTGGCCGACCGCGAGGTGGCCACGTACCTGCTGTGCGACGCGGCCGGCTGGGACACGGTGCCGCTGACCGTCCCGCGCCCGGACGGACCGTTCGGGCCCGGCAGCGTCCAGCTGTGGGTGGAGGAGACCGACGGCGAGCCGCTGGTGGACGTCGTCGAGCCGACGGCCCTGGGCGAGGGCTGGTTGACGGTGCTGGAGGCGGAGTCCGCCGCGGGCGACCCGCTGCTGCTCGTGCACCGCGACGACCCCCGGCTGCGGCGGATGGCCCTGCTGGACGCGGTGGCCAACAACGCCGACCGCAAGGGCGGGCACGTGCTGCGCGGGCCGGTCGGTCAGGTGCGCGGGGTCGACCACGGCCTGACCTTCAACACCGACGACAAGCTGCGCACCGTGCTGTGGGGCTGGGCGGGCGAGCCGTTGCAGGCGGGGGAGCGGGCCGAGCTGGCGCACCTGGCCGACGCCCTGGCCGACGGGGCCCCGCTCAGCGACATGCTGGAGCGGCTGCTGCGCCTGGACGAGCTCGACCGCACCCGGGAGCGGGTGGCCGAGCTGCTCGACGCCGGGGTCATGCCCGAGCCGTCGGGCGGCTGGCCGTCCATCCCGTGGCCCGCGATCTGAGCCCGGTCCCGGTGGCCGGACCGACCCGGCCGTCGTCGTAGGCTGCCCGCCGTGAAGTCCTGGCCGGAGCCGTCCATCCCGCACCTGCCCGGCACCGGTGACGAGGTCCGCCTGTTCGACACCTCGCTGCAGCGGGTCGTCGACGTGCCCGTCTCGGGCGGGGCCGGCATGTACGTCTGCGGGATCACCCCCTACGACGCCGCCCACCTGGGCCACGCGGCCACCTACGTCGCCTTCGACCTGCTGCACCGCGCCTGGCTCGACTCCGGCCACCGGGTCCGGTACGTGCAGAACGTCACCGACGTCGACGACCCCCTGCTGGAGCGGGCCACCGCGACGGGGGTCGACTGGCGCGACCTGGCCCACAGCCAGACCGAGGTGTTCCGCGACGACATGGCGGCCCTGGCCGTCATCCCGCCGCACGCGTTCGTCGGCGTCACCGAGGTCGTCGCCGAGGTCGGGGCCCTGGTCAGCCGGCTGGAGGAGGCCGGTGCCGCCTACCGGCTGCCCGTCGAGGGCAGCGACACCCACGACGTCTACTTCGACGTGGCGGCCGTGGCCGACCTGGGGGCGGTGTCCGGCCTGGACCGCGAGCACATGCTGCGCCTGGCGGCGGAGCGCGGCGGCGACCCCGACCGGGCCGGCAAGCGCGATGCGCTGGACCCGCTGCTGTGGCGCGGCCGCCGCGAGGGCGAGCCGTCCTGGCCCGCCGACGGCCTGCCGGACGGGCGGCCCGGCTGGCACGTGGAGTGCGTCGCCATCGCCCTGGCCGAGCTGGGCCACGGGTTCGCGGTGCAGGGCGGCGGGTCGGACCTGGCCTTCCCCCACCACGAGATGGGCGCCGCCCACAGCCACGCCCTCGGCCTGCGCCCGTACGCCCGGACCTACGCCCACACCGGCATGGTGGGGCTGGACGGCGAGAAGATGAGCAAGTCCAAGGGCAACCTGGAGTTCGTCCACCGGCTGACCGCCGCCGGGGTGCCCGCCCACGTCGTCCGGCTCGCCCTGCTGTCCCACCACTACCGCAGCGACTGGACGTGGCGCGCGGCCGAGGTCGAGTCCGCCGCCGCCCGCGCCGACCGCTGGCGCTCGGCCGTCTCGCGCGAGGGCGGCCCCGAGGCGGGGTCGACCCTGGCCGCGGTCCGCGCCGCGCTGGCCGACGACCTGGACGCCCCGACCGCCCTGCGGGCCGTGGACGACTGGTGCACCCGGCAAGAGGCCGGCGAGCACGCCGAGCCCCACGACCTCGGCGCCCCGGGCCTCGTGTCCCGCGCCGTCGACGCCCTGCTGGGCGTCCGGCTCTAGCCCGCCCGGCGGGCCGTGGGCGCGGGTTCGGCGCGCTCCACAGGGCCCACAGGGTCGACGAGGACGTGGATCAAGGCGTCGTCGATCGAGCCGGCCCGGAGCCCGGTCGACAGGGGCGAGGATCAAGGCGTCGTCGATCGAGCCGGCCCGGGGCCCGGTCGACGGGGGCGTGGATCAAGGCGTCGTCGATCGGGCTCGCTGCGACCGGACGCCGGGCCGCGCCGGGCCGCTAGCGGGGCTCAGCGCTCCCGGCGGCGCAGGTACTTCTCGAACTCCCGGGCGATGGCCTCGCCGGAGGCCTCGGGCAGGTCGGCGGTGTCGCGCGCCTGCTCCAGCTGCTCGACGTACTCGGCGATCTCCTCGTCGTCGGCGGCCAGCTCGTCGACCCCGCGCTGCCACGCCTCGGCCTCCTCGCCGAGGTCGGCGGACGGGCTGGCGAGGCCCGTCAGGTCCTCCAGCCGGCTCAGCAGGGCCAGGCTCGCCTTGGGGTTGGGCGGCTGGGCCACGTAGTGCGGCACGGCGGCCCACAGCGACACCCCGCCGACGCCCAGCCGGGCCGCCTCGTGCTGCAGCACGCCCACGATGCCGGTCGGGCCCTCGTAGGTCGACACCTCCAGGCCCCAGCGCTCGGCGGTGGCCACGTCCTGCGTGGTCACGCTCACCGGGATGGGCCGGGTGTGGGGCACGTCGGTCAGCAGCGCGGCCAGCGTGAACACGCGCTGCACGCCGTGGGCGGCGGCCAGGGCCAGGATCTCGCCGCAGAACGAGCGCCAGCGGGTGGACGGCTCCGTGCCGTCGACCAGCAGCACCGTCCGGCCGTGGACCTCGGCGCGCAGCACCCGGGTGCCCGGCCACACCAGCTCACGGGAGCCGTCCTCCCCGATGACCGCCTCGGGCCGGTTGACCTGGAAGTCGTAGTACGGCTCCGGGTCCAGCTCGGCCAGCACGTCGGCCCCCCAGGACTCGGCCAGGTGGGTGACGGCGTCGCTCGCGCTGTCGGCGGCGTCGTTCCAGCCGCGGAACGCCGCCACGAGCAGCGGTGCGCCCGCCGCGCCGGCGGGGCCGTCACCGTCGGGGTGGGCCCTGCCGCCTGCTGGGTCGTCCGTCATGTCACCTCCTGGGTTCCTCGGACCGGCGGCAAGCCTACGCACCTACACTCGCGGCCATGACCTCGCGCGCCGCCTCGCTGGTCGAGGCCCTGGCCACCCGGGTGGTCGTCGCCGACGGGGCGATGGGCACCATGCTCCAGGCGGCCGACCCGTCCCTGGAGGACATGCAGGGCCACGAGGGCTGCAACGAGGTCCTCAACGTCACCCGCCCCGACATCGTGCGCTCGGTCCACGACGCCTACTTCGAGGCCGGCTCCGACCTGGTGGAGACCAACACGTTCGGGGCCAACGTCGGCAACCTCGGCGAGTACGGCATCGAGCACCGGGTCCGCGAGCTGGCCGAGGCCGGCGCCCGGATCGCCCGGGAGGCGGCCGAGGCGTGGTCGACCCCGGCGAGGCCGCGCTGGGTGATCGGGTCGATCGGGCCGGGCACCAAGCTGCCCAGCCTGGGCCACGCCACCTACGCCTCGCTGCGCGACGGGTACGCCGAGCAGGTCGCGGGCATGCTGGCCGGCGGGGTCGACCTGCTGCTGGTCGAGACCGTCCAGGACCTGCTGCAGGCCAAGGCCGCGGTCGTGGGCGCCCGCCGCGCCATGACCGAGGCCGGGCTCAGCCTGCCGGTCTACGTCCAGGTCACGGTCGAGACCACCGGCACCATGCTGCTGGGCAGCGAGACGCCCGCCGCGCTCACGGTGCTGCGGGGGCTGCGGGTGGACGGGGTCGGGCTCAACTGCGCCACGGGCCCCGCCGAGATGGGCGAGCACCTGCGCCACCTGTCCCGCCACGCCGACACGGGCCTGTCGGTGATGCCCAACGCCGGCCTGCCGGTGCTGTCCAAGGGCGGGGCGCACTACCCGCTCACGCCGACCGAGCTCGCCGACGCCCACGAGCAGTTCACCGCCGAGCTCGGCTTCGCCCTGGTCGGCGGCTGCTGCGGCACCACCCCGGAGCACGTCGCCGCCGTCGTCGACCGGGTCGGGGGACGCACCCCCGCGCGTCGGCGGCCCCGCCCCGAGCCGGGCGTGGCCAGCCTGTACACCCACGTGCCGTTCAAGCAGGACGTCAGCTACCTGTCGATCGGGGAGCGCACCAACGCCAACGGCTCCAAGGCGTTCCGCGAGGCCATGCTGGAGTCCCGCTGGGACGACCTGGTCGACATCGCCCGCGGCCAGACCCGCGACGGCGCCCACCTGCTGGACGTCTGCGTCGACTACGTCGGCCGGGACGGCGTCGGCGACGTCACCGAGGTCGTCGGCCGACTGGCCACCGCCTCCACCCTGCCCCTGGTCATCGACTCCACCGAGCCGGAGGTCGTCGAGCGGGGCCTGGAGCTGTCCGGCGGGCGCGGTGTGGTCAACAGCGTCAACTACGAGGACGGCGACGGCCCGGGCAGCCGGTTCGCCCGCGTGATGCCCGTGGTCGTCGAGCACGGGGCGGCGGTCGTGGCGCTGACCATCGACGAGACCGGCCAGGCCCGCACCGCCGAGCACAAGGTGGCCATCGCCGAGCGGCTCATCACCGCGCTCACCCAGGACTGGGGGATGCGCGAGGAGGACATCGTCGTCGACACCCTGACCTTCCCGATCGGGACCGGTCAGGAGGAGACGCGTCGCGACGCGGTGGAGACGCTGGAGGCGATCCGCGTCCTCAAGCAGCGCCACCCCACCGTCAACACCACCCTGGGCGTGTCCAACGTGAGCTTCGGGCTCAGCCCGGCCACCCGCGTCGTGCTCAACTCGGTGTTCCTGCACGAGGCGGTCAAGGCGGGCCTGGACTCCGCCATCGTCCACGCGGCCCGGATCGTCCCGCTGTCCCGGATCCCCGCCGAGCAGCTCGACGTGGCGATGGACCTGATCCACGACCGGCGCCGGCCCGGCTACGACCCGTTGGAGAAGCTGCTGGAGGTGTTCTCCGGCGTCGACACCGCGGGCGTCAAGGCCGAGCGGCAGGCGGAGCTGCTGGCCCTGCCGCTGGGCGAGCGGCTGGCCCGGCGCATCGTCGACGGCGAGCGCAACGGCCTGGAGGCCGACCTCGACGAGGCCATCGCGGGCGGGCAGAGCGCGCTGGACATCATCAACGACAACCTGCTGGCCGGGATGAAGGTCGTCGGCGAGCTGTTCGGCAAGGGCGAGATGCAGCTGCCCTTCGTGCTGACCTCCGCCGAGGTGATGAAGACGGCCGTGGCGCACCTGGAGCCCCACATCGAGAAGACCGACGACGACGGCCGCGGCACCATCGTGCTGGCCACCGTCAAGGGCGACGTGCACGACATCGGCAAGAACCTCGTCGACATCATCCTGACCAACAACGGCTACACCGTGGTCAACATCGGCATCAAGCAGCCGGTGTCGGAGATCCTGCGCGCCGCCACCGAGCACCGGGCCGACGCGGTCGGCATGTCCGGGCTGCTGGTCAAGAGCACCGTGGTCATGAAGGAGAACCTCGAGGAGATGAACTCCCGGGGGATCGCCGCCGACATGCCCGTCCTGCTGGGCGGCGCGGCGCTGACCCGGGCCTACGTCGAGGGCGACCTGGCGGAGATCTACCAGGGCGAGGTCCGCTACGCCCGCGACGCGTTCGAGGGCCTGCGGCTGATGGACGCGATCATGCAGGTCAAGCGCGGGGAGCGGGAGGCGCTGCCCGCGCTGCGGGCCCGCCGGGTCAAGCAGCGCCCGGCCGCGCTGGTCGAGGCCGAGAAGGACGCGCCGACCGGTCGCAGCGACGTCGACCCGGACGCGCCCGTGCCCACCCCGCCGTTCTGGGGCACGCGCGTGGTCAAGGGCATCCCGCTGGCCGAGTACGTCGGCTACCTGGACGAGCGCGCCACGTTCCTGGGCCAGTGGGGCCTGCGCGGCTCGCGGGCCGACGGCGGCCCGTCCTACGAGGAGCTGGTGGAGACCGAGGGCCGACCCCGGCTGCGGCACTGGCTGGACCGCGTCCGGACCGACGGCGTGCTCGAGGCGGCCGTGGTCTACGGCTACGTCCCGGTCTGGTCCGAGGGCGACGACCTGTGCGTCCTGGCCGGCCCGGACTCCGAGGAGGTCGTGGCCCGCTGGACCTTCCCGCGCCAGCGCCGCGACCGCCGGCTGTGCCTGGCCGACTTCCACAAGTCGCGCGAGTGGGTGCAGGCCAACGGCCGGCCCGACGTGCTCGGTCTGCAGCTGGTGACGATGGGCTCGCAGGTCGCCACAGTGACCGCCGAGCTGTTCGAGCGCGACGCCTACCGCGACTACCTGGAGCTGCACGGGCTGTCCGTGCAGCTGACCGAGGCGCTGGCCGAGCGCTGGCACGCCCGGATCCGCGAGGAGCTGGACGTCGTCGCCGAGGACGCGCCCGACATCGACGGCATCCTGGGCCAGGGCTACCGCGGCTCGCGCTACTCCTTCGGCTACCCGGCCTGCCCGGACCTGGAGCACCGCAGGGACCTGGTCCGGCTGCTGGAGCCGCAGCGGATCGGCGTGGACCTGTCGGAGGAGCTGCAGCTGCACCCCGAGCAGTCCACCGACGCCATCGTCGTCCACCACCCCGAGGCCAAGTACTTCAACGCGACCTGAGCGTCCATCCCAACGGCACCCGATCCGACAGGAGCCCCGTGAGCCCGAGCACCACCCGCGACGCCCTGCCCGCCGCCGTCCTGTGGGACATGGACGGCACCCTGGTCGACACCGAGCCCTACTGGATCGAGGCCGAGACCGAGCTGGTCACCGCGCACGGGGGCACCTGGACCCACGAGGACGGCCTGGCCCTGGTGGGCAACGCCCTGCCGGTCAGCGGCCAGATCCTGGTCGAGCGCAGCGGGATCGACCTGACCTCGGAGCAGGTGGTGGACGCGCTGCTGGAGCGCATGGTGGTCCGGGTGAGAGAGGACCCGCCGTTCCGCGCCGGCGCGCGCGAGCTGCTGGAGGCCTGCGCGGCCGCCGGGGTCCCGCAGGCGCTGGTGACCATGTCGTACGCCAACCTCGCCGGGGCGATCGTGGACGCGCTGCCCGCGGGCACGTTCGCCACCGTGGTCACCGGGGACGCCGTCACCCACGGCAAGCCCCACCCCGAGCCGTACCTGACCGCGGCGGAACGCCTGGGCGTCGACCCGGGCCGGTGCGTGGCCATCGAGGACTCCCCGCCCGGCGTCGCCTCGGCCGAGGCGGCCGGGTGCCGGGTGCTGGCCGTCCCGCTGCACGTGGCGATCCCCGCCAAGGTCGGCCGCAGCCGGCTGCCGGGCTTCGAGGGCCTGGACGTCCAGATGCTCGGCCGGCTGGCCTCCGGCTCGGTGGTCGACCTCGTCCGCTGAGTTCCACGGGGCGGTGCGGATGACTCCGCAAACCGGACCGTCCGCGCGATTCGTGATGGAACCGTGACGCCTGCCTCACAAAATTTGCGCCCGGAGGTCGTAGGTTCGCACGATCCGACCCGCCCCACGGGTCGCACCTACAGGGGAGTCACATGCGGTCAACAACCAAGCGCGGCCTCAGGGTCGCGGCGGTCACAGCTGCCGCCGCCCTGGCCCTCAGCGCCTGCGGCGGCGACACCGCCAGCACCGACGAGGAGTCCGGCGCGGCCGGCGGGGACGGTTCCGCCTCCGACGCGACGTTCGTGTTCGGCGCCAGCGCCGACCCGGTCATCCTGGACGGCGCCTACGTCAGCGACGGCGAGTCGCTGCGGGTCATCCGGTCCATCTTCGAGGGCCTGGTCACCACCGAGGAGGGCGGCACCGAGATCGTGCCGCAGCTCGCCGAGGAGTGGACGCCCAGCGAGGACGGCCTGGAGTGGGTCTTCGACCTGCGCGAGGGCGTGACCTTCCACGACGGCGAGGCCTTCGACGCCGAGGCGGTCTGCTTCAACTTCGACCGCTGGTACAACTTCACCGGCATCCAGCAGGCCAGCAACGTGTCGTACTACTGGTCGACCGTCATGGGCGGCTTCGCCGAGAACGAGGACCCGGCCGCGCCGGAGAGCCTGTACTCCTCCTGCGAGGCGACCGACGAGCTGACCGCGACCATCACCCTGACGCGGCCGTCGTCGACGTTCCTGTCGGCGCTGTCGCTGCCCGCGTTCAGCATCGGCAGCCCGGCCGCGCTGGAGGAGTTCGGCGCCGACGAGATCACCGGCAGCGGTGAGGAGCCCCAGTTCACGGGCACCTACGGCACCGAGAACCCCACGGGCACCGGCCCGTTCCGGTTCGTCTCCTGGGAGCGCGGCAACCAGCTGGTGCTGGAGCGCAACGACGACTACTGGGGCCAGACGGCCGACATCCAGAACCTCGTCTTCCGGCCCATCGCCGACGGCCCCGCCCGGGCGCAGGAGCTGCAGTCCGGCGGCATCGACGCCTACGACCTGGTCGACCCGGCCGACGTCGACGTCCTGGAGTCCGAGGGCTACACGATCCTGCGTCGTCCGGCGTTCACCGTGGGCTACATCGGCTTCAACCAGGCCGCGCCGCCGCTGGACAACCTGCAGATCCGGCAGGCCATCGCGCACGCGATCGACCGCGAGAACATCATCTCGACCAACTACCCGGAGGGCTCGTCGGTCCCGACGCAGTTCATGCCGGAGTCGCTGTTCGGCTACGCGGACGACGTGACGACCTACGAGTACGACCCGGAGCGCGCCCGCGAGCTCATCGCGGAGTCCGGCGTCACCGACCTCACGCTCGAGTTTCTGGTACCCGACCGAGGTCTCCCGGCCCTACATGCCGGACCCCGCCGCCAACTTCCAGCTGATGGCGGCCGACCTCGAGGAGGTCGGGTTCACCGTCGAGGCGACCGGCGCCCCCTGGACGCCGGACTTCCTGGACGCCGCCCAGAGCGGTGGCGCCCCGATCTACCTGCTCGGCTGGACGGGCGACTTCGGCGACCCGGACAACTTCCTGGGCACGTTCTTCCAGGGCCCCGACCCCGCCTGGGGCTTCGAGGACCAGGCCATCTTCGACCTGCTCGACCAGGCCGAGGCCGAGACCGACGTCGACGCCCGCACGGCCCTGTACGAGGACGCCAACCGGCAGATCATGGACCTGCTGCCGGGCCTGCCCTACGCCACCACCGAGGCGGCGCTCGCGCTGCGTCCGGGTATCGAGGGCTTCACGCCCAGCCCGGTCTCCAACGAGGTGTTCAACCTGCTGACGGTCTCCGACAGCTGACCTGATCCACCCGCCTGCGTGGGCGGCGGTCACCGACCGCCGCCCACGCAGGCACGTCACCACCCCCCACGCCCCCCAACAGACGAGGACCCCCGGTGCTCCGTTTCGTCGTGCGGCGCCTGCTGCTGCTGGTGCCGATCCTGCTCGGGCTCAGCCTGCTGCTGTTCACCTGGGTGCGCGCCCTGCCGGGCGGGCCCGCGCAGGCCCTGCTGGGGGAGCGGGCCACCCCGGAGGCGGTCGCCGAGCTCGAGCGGCTGTACGGCTTCGACCGGCCGGTCATCGAGCAGTACTTCGCCTACATGGGCCGGGTCCTGCAGGGTGACCTGGGGGTGTCGACGACGACCCGGCAGCCGGTCACCGAGGAGCTGGTCCGACTGTTCCCGGCCACCATCGAGCTGGCCTCCTTCGCCCTGCTGCTGGCGGTCGGCCTCGGCATCCCGCTCGGCTACGTCGCCGCGCGCCGTCACCTGACCTGGGTGGACTCCACCGCCGTGCTGGCCTCGCTGATCGGCGTGACGATCCCGGTGTTCTTCCTCGGGTTCATCCTCAAGTACGTCTTCTCCGTGCAGCTGGGCTGGTTGCCGTCGTCCGGCCGGCAGGACCCGAGGCTGTTCTCCGAGCACCCCACCGGGTTCTTCGTCCTGGACGGGTTCCTGGTCGGCCGCCCCGACGCGGCCTGGGACGCGTTCCTGCACCTGATCCTGCCGGCGGCCGCGCTGGCGACGATCCCGCTGGCGATCATCGCCCGCATCACCCGGGCCAGCGTGCTCGACGTGGTCAACGAGGACTACGTCCGCACCGCCGACGCCAAGGGCCTGTCGCGGGCGACCATCCGCGGCCGGCACGTGCTGCGCAACGCCCTGCTGCCGGTGGTCACGGTGATCGGCCTGCAGATCGGCCTGCTGCTGTCCGGGGCGGTGCTCACCGAGACGGTGTTCGCGTTCCCCGGGGTCGGCTCGTTCCTGGTCGACGCCATCACCAACCGCGACTTCGCCGTGGTCCAGGGGTTCATCCTGGTGATCGCGGTGATCATCGTCGTCGTCAACCTGCTCGTCGACATCTCCTACGGCCTGATCGACCCGCGGGTCCGGGCCTCGACCATGACGCAGGCCCCGACCGCTTCCAACGTAGGTGCAGGTGTCTGAGCCCATGCGACCCCACGACCCCACCGAGCCCGCCCGGGACGAGGCGACGTCCACCGACGCCGCGGTCCCCGGCGCCCCCGGCAGCGCCGAGGCGCTGGCCTCGCGCACCGCGACCGAGCTGCCCCCCGGCGAGGCGGGCACGTCGCTCGGTCGCGAGGCCGTCCGCCGCGTGGTCCGCGACCCGCTGGCCCTGTTCGGCGCGTTCCTCGTGCTCACCTTCGTCGTGGTGGCCGCCTTCGCCCCGTGGATCGCGCCGTACTCGCCGACCACCCCGGTCGGCAGCGTGACCCCGACCAACATCCCCGGCCCGTCGGCCGAGCACTGGTTCGGCCTGGACAACCTGGGCCGGGACGAGTTCAGCCGAGTCGTCTACGGCGCCCGGCAGTCCCTGCTCGTCGGCGTGGTGTCCCTGCTCCTGGGCGCGACCGTCGGCATCTCGATCGGCCTGCTGGCCGGGGCGTTCGGCGGCTGGGTCGACACGCTCGTCATGCGGGTCACCGACATCATGCTGTCCATCCCGGGCCTGCTGTTCGCGATCGGCATCGCCGCGGTCCTGGGCCGCTCGCTGCTGTCGGTGATGATCGCCATCGCGGTGGTCAACGTGCCGATCTTCGTCCGGCTGCTGCGCGGGTCGATGCTGGCCCAGCGCAACAGCGACTACGTGGTGGCCGTGCGCAGCCTGGGGGTGCGCGACCGGCAGGTGGTGCTCGGCCACGTGCTGCCCAACAGCCTGTCGCCCGTCATCGTCCAGGGCACGCTGACCCTGGCCACGGCCATCGTCGACGCGGCCGCGCTGGCCTTCCTCGGCCTGTCGGGCGAGAACCCCGCCATCCCGGAGTGGGGACGGATGCTGGCGGAGACCCAGCGGTTCCTGGCCTCGGCCCCGCACCTGGCGTTCTTCCCCGGTGCGGCCATCGTGCTCGCCGCGCTCGGCTTCACCCTGCTGGGCGAGTCCATGCGCGAGGCCCTCGACCCCAAGTACCGGAGGTGAGCGGCGTGACCACCACCCCCGTCACGGGCCACGCCGGCGGCCGACGTCCGTCGGGCGACGGGCCCCTGCTGCAGGTCCGTGACCTGTCCGTCCGGTTCACCCGCAAGGGCCGCGCGCCCGTCACCGCCGTCGACAGCGTCAGCTTCGAGGTCGCGGCCGGGCGCAGCGTCGGCATCGTGGGGGAGTCCGGCTCCGGCAAGTCCGTGACGTCCCTGGCGATCATGGGCCTGCTGCCCAAGCGGGGCGTCGACGTCGCCGGCAGCGTCACCTTCGACGGCGAGCAGCTGCTGGGGATGTCCGACGACCGGCGCCGCTCGCTGCGCGGGGCCGAGATGGCCATGGTGTTCCAGGACCCGATGTCCTCGCTCAACCCGGTCGTGCCGATCGGGGTGCAGGTCACCGAGGTGCTGCGCCGCCACCGCGACATGAACAAGGCCGAGGCCCGCGACGAGGCCGTCGACCTGCTGCGACGCGTCGGCATCCCCGAGGCCCAGCGCCGGCTCAAGGACTACCCGCACCAGCTGTCCGGCGGCATGCGGCAGCGGGCGCTCATCGCGATCGCCCTGGCCTGCTCGCCGCGGCTGCTGGTGGCCGACGAGCCCACGACCGCCCTGGACGTGACCATCCAGGCGCAGATCCTGGACCTGCTGCGCGGCCTGGTGGCCGAGACCGGAACGGCGCTGGTCCTCATCACCCACGACCTGGGCGTGGTCGCCGGCATGTGCGACGACGTCCACGTGATGTACGGCGGGCGGCTGGTGGAGTCCGCGGACCGCCACGAGCTGTTCGCCCGGCCCGAGCACCCGTACACCCACGGCCTGCTGGCCTCGGTGCCGCGCCTGGACTCGCCCCGAGGCGAGCCGCTGACGCCCATCCCGGGCTCGCCCACCCTGACCCGGCCGTGGAGCACGGGCTGCGCGTTCGAGCCGCGGTGCACCCGCGCCCAGCCGGACTGCCTCGGTTCTGCCCCGGCGATGGAGGCCCAGCACGGTCACGCCGTGCGCTGCCTGTACCCGTACGGGGCGCCCGGGCCCGCGTCCGTCGTCGACCCGAACGGGGAGCGAGCATGACCGTCACCTCCGAGACCACCGACGCCGGGGGCCGGGCGCAGGACGTCCTGCTGTCCGTGCAGGACGTCGCCGTGCACTTCCCGATCACCAAGGGGATCATCCGCGACCGGGTGGTCGGCCACGTCAAGGCCGTCGACGGCGTCTCGCTCGACGTCCGGCGCGGCAGCACGTACGGCCTGGTGGGGGAGTCCGGCTGCGGCAAGAGCACGCTGGGCCGGGCCGTCCTGCGCCTGCTCACCCCGTCGCGGGGACAGGTGTGGTTCGACGGCACCGACGTCGCCACCCTCAAGGGCGAGCAGCTGCGCCGGGCCCGGTCCCGGATGCAGATGATCTTCCAGGACCCGATGTCCAGCCTGGACCCGCGCCAGTCGGTGGAGGCCGCACTGGCCGAGCCGATGCGCGCCCACGGCGTCGACCCGGGCGCCGGCGGGTTCGGCGCCAAGGTCAAGGAGCTGCTCAACCAGGTCGGCATGCCCGCCTCGGCCGCGTCACGGTTCCCGCACGAGTTCTCCGGCGGGCAGCGCCAGCGCATCGGCATCGCCCGCGCCGTCGCGCTGCGCCCGGAGCTGGTCGTGGCCGACGAACCCGTGTCGGCCCTGGACGTGTCGGTGCAGGCGCAGGTGGTCAACCTGCTCGAGGAGCTGCAGGACTCCCTGGGCCTGACCTACGTGGTCATCGCCCACGACCTGGCCGTGGTCCGGCACGTGTCCGACGTGGTCGGCGTGATGTACCTGGGCGGCCTGGTCGAGGAGGCCGACAGCGACACCCTGTACGACGCGCCGATGCACCCGTACACCCTGGCCCTGATGTCGGCCATCCCCGTGCCGGACCCGGTGATCGAGGCCACCCGCGAGCGGATCCTGCTGACCGGCGACCTGCCGAGCCCGGCCGACCCGCCGACGGGCTGCCGGTTCTCCACCCGCTGCCCGTGGGTGCAGCCCGGCCGCTGCACCACCGAGCGCCCCGCGCTGCGCGAGGTCGCCCCGGGGCACAAGGTGGCCTGCCACTACGCGGAGGAGATCAAGGCGGGACGAGTCAGGCGCGCCGCCTGAGTCCGAGCCCGGGTCGATCGATTGCGCCTTGATCAGAGCGGTTGTCGACGGGATCCGGCCCGAGCCGATCGACAGCGCCTTGATCACAGCGGTTGTCGACCCGATCCGGCCTGATCCGATCGATACCGCCTTGATCCCGGCGGTTGACGACGTGGAGTCGGTACCTCTCAGTGGTCGTGGGGGCGGTCCACCCGCGCCACCACGGCGTAGAGCGGGTCGCCCCACGACCGGGGCGAGGTCCGCAGCGACACCTCGGGCTCGGTGAACCCGCCGGCCCGGCGCAGGTACTCCGCGACGACGGCGCACCGGCCCTCGTCGTCGGTGGCCAGCCAGCCGTGCACCGCCTTGGTCGGGAAGCACCGGTTGGAGAACGTCAGCGCGACGACGCCACCGGGCCGCAGCACCCGCGCCGCCTCACGCAGCACCTCGACGGGGCGCGTCAGGTAGTCGACCGACACGCAGCAGACCACCGCGTCGAACGTCGCGCCGTCGAACGGCAGGGCCGGGTCGACGTTCAGGTCGCGGACGACCCGGGTGGTGGCGGCCTCGTTGGCGGCCAGCTCGACCTCGTTCATCCCCAGCACGGTCAGCTCCGCCGGCGGGGTCCGGAAGTGAGACACCCACGACGACATCAGGTCGAGCACGTGCCGGGGCTCCGGAGCGGACCCGTCGATACCGAGCTCGGCGTACAACGCCCCCACCGCGGCGATCGCTCCGTCGTCGATGTGGGTGACGAGCCGGGGCGGGGCGTAGAAGCGGTCGTCCGGCGTGGGGTCGTCCCGGTCGAAGAAGCCGGGCGGGAAGCCGTGGTCGTCGGAGTTCGGCACGAAGCAAGTCTGCGGGCGCGGGGCGTCGGCCGCGCGAGGAGGTCCTGCCTCCCGCGACACCGAGGGCACACGGCCCCGAGGAACCTCAGTCTGTTCTTCCCCCTGCGACGACCAGGCGGACCCGCTCGTCCAGAGGCGGCCAACGCCGGTCTCCCGTCAGCACGGCGTCCGCGTCGTCCACGTCTGCGGTTGCCAGTACCAGGGCGTCAGGCAGACGCAGACCGGGGTGCCGAGCCCGGCGGGCCGCGGCGGCCACAGCGACGCGCTCGTCGAGCGGTCGGACCGGGCCGAAGGCGTCCAGAACCAGCGTCCGCACCCGGTCGACGTCCTCGTCGGCGACTGCGCCGACGAGCACCTCGGCCAGGACGCTCGCCGGGAGGACGAAGTCGGCCTTGTCGTCGCGTGCAGCCGAGACGGCCAGCGCCGCTGCCGTGTGGAGGGCGTCAGCGGGGTCGAGCAAGGCGATGACGACGCTCGCGTCCAGGACTACCGCTCCCATTCGTCCCGCAGTCGCTGGAGGTCGACCCGTTCGGACAACCCTGGCGCCGCGCCGATCAACGCGGTCAGTGGGTCAGCCGTGGCGGTGAGCAGAAGTCGACCCCGCCCGTCGACCGTCACCTCGAGCTCGTCGCCCACGTCCAGCCCGGCCGCACGGAGGCTGTCCACGGGCAGGGTCACCTGGTTCTTCGAGGAGACGCGGGTCAGTCCCCGGCGACGCTTTACCCGAGCACGCATGAGTAAAGGATGCGTCTCGGCCTAGTTCCCTGTCCAGACCTCGGGACCACGCCGCACCCGTCACACCCGCGACACAGTCTCTTGCCAGACTGCGACCATGCGCACAGCCGAGGACCCCACGGCCCCCACCCCCGACGAGACCGACGGCGGCGGTCGCGACGACGACGTCGCGCGGTTCGCCGCCGGCGTCTCGTCCACCACCCAGCACACGGCGCTGCGGGCGTCGGTCCGTCAGCTGGCGACCCTGCTCGGCGAGGCGCTGACCCGCCACGAGGGCCCGGAGCTGCTGGCCCTGGTCGAGCAGGTCCGCAAGATGGCCCGTGAGCCCGACGACGGCGCGCTGCACGAGCTGCTGGCCGGGGTGGACGACGCGACGGCCGTCGTCCTGGCCCGGGCGTTCACCGGCTACTTCCAGCTGGTCAACGTCACCGAGCAGCTTCACCGCTGGCGCGAGGTCACCACCGACACCGCCGGCCCGCTGTCGGCCACGGTGTCCCGGATCGGTGCGGCGGTGGAGGCGGGGACCGTCGAGGCGGACCTGGTCCGCGACGTGATGAACCGGATCGAGTACCGGCCGGTCTTCACGGCCCACCCGACCGAGGCCAGCCGACGCACCGTCCTGCGGCTGCTGCAGCGCATCGCGGGCATCGTCGACGCGGCCGAGGACCCGCGCCGCACCCCCGCCCAGGCCGACCAGCAGGAGCGCCGCCTGGCCGAGCTGGTGGACCTGCTCTGGCAGACCGACGAGCTGCGCATCGCCAAGCCGGACCCCAAGGACGAGGCCCGCACGGCGATGTACTACCTGACCTCCATCGCCGCGGACGTGGTGCCGGACCTGATGGAGGAGCTGGACCGCCAGCTCGGCGGCATCGGCGTGGAGCTGCCCGCCGACGCCCGCCCGCTGCGCTTCGGCAGCTGGGCCGGCGGCGACCGGGACGGCAACCCCAACGTCACCCCCGAGGTCACGGTCGAGGTGCTGGCCCTGCAGCACGACGCCGGCTTGCGCGAGCTGATCCGCCAGGTCGAGGACGCCCTGACCGAGATGTCGTCGTCCAGCCGGGTCGTCACCGCCTCGGACGCCCTGGTCGCGTCGCTGGAGGCCGACGCCGAGGCGCTGCCGATCACGCACTCCCGGATCGCCCGGCTCAACTCCGAGGAGCCCTACCGGCTCAAGCTGAGCTTCGTCCGGGTCCGGCTGCAGCGGACCCGCGAGCGGCTGCTCGAGGGCACCCCGCACGAGCCCGGCCGCGACTACCTGGGCCTGGACGAGCTGCTCGCCGACCTCGTCCTGGTCCGCGACTCCATGCTGGCCGGGGGCGACAAGCTGACCGGCGACGGCGTCATCCTGCGCCTGATCCGCACCGCGACCGCGATGAGCATGGGCCTGGCCACCCTCGACGTGCGCGAGCACAGCGGCAAGCACCACGCCGCCCTCGCCGAGCTGTACGACCGCCTCGGCGAGCTCGAGACCCCCTACGGCGACCTGGACCGCAAGGAGCGCATCACGCTGCTGTCGCGCGAGATGGCCGGCCGTCGCCCGATCGTCGGGCAGGGCAACGTAGCCGAGGACGGCCCGGCCGCCGCCTCGCTCGGGCTGCTCACGACCATCCGCACCGTCCTCGACGCCTACGGCCCGGACGTGGTGGAGACCTACATCGTGTCGATGACCCACGACGTCGACGACATCTTCGCCGTGGTGGTTCTCGCCCGGGAGGTCGGCCTGGTCGACCTGGGCTCGGACACCGAGCCCGCCACGTCGCGCATCGGCTTCGCCCCGCTGTTCGAGACCGTGGCCGAGCTCGAGATCGCCGGTGACCTGCTCGACGCCCTGCTGAGCGACCCGTCCTACCGGCGGGTGGTGACCGCCCGCGGCGACCTGCAGGAGATCATGCTCGGCTACTCCGACTCCTCCAAGGACGCCGGGATCGCGGCCTCGCAGTGGCAGATCCAGCGCGCCCAGCGGTCGCTGCGCGACGTCGCCGCGAGGCACGGCGTCCGGCTGCGGCTGTTCCACGGCCGCGGCGGGTCGGTCGGTCGCGGCGGCGGCCCGACGGCCGAGGCCATCCTCAGCCAGCCCTGGGGCAGCCTCGACGGGCCCATCAAGATCACCGAGCAGGGCGAGGTCATCTCCGACAAGTACATCCTGTCCGGCCTGGGCCGGTGGAACCTGGAGAGCGCCCTGGCCGCGGTGGTCGAGGCGTCGGTGCTGCACCGCGGGCCGAGCCTGCCGCAGGACGTCCTCGACGGGTGGGACGCGACGATGGACCGGGTCGCCCGGGCCGGTCAGGACGCCTACCGGGCCGTGGTCCGCGACGACGCGCTGGTCCCGTTCTTCGTCTCGGCCACCCCGGTCGAGGAGCTCGGCAAGATGAACATCGGCTCCCGGCCCTCCAAGCGCCCCGGCGGCCCCGGTGGCCTGGACGACCTGCGCGCCATCCCGTGGGTGTTCGGCTGGACCCAGTCCCGGATGATCCTGCCCGGCTGGTTCGGCGTCGGCAGCGGCCTGGCCGCGGCCCGGGAGGACGGGCGCGCCGACGACCTGCGCGCGATGTACGCCGAGTGGAAGTTCTTCCGGACGTTCCTGTCCAACGTGCAGATGTCGCTGGCCAAGACCGACCTGGACATCGCCGCCCGCTACGTCAAGGAGCTCGTCCCCGGGGACGCGGCCGGGCTGTTCGACGCGATCCGCGCCGAGCACGAGCGGACCGTCACCGAGGTGCTGGCAGTGACGGGCCAGTCGCAGCTGCTGGAGTCCGCCCCGGTGCTGCGGCAGACCCTCGAGCTGCGCGACGCCTACCTGGCGCCCCTGCACGCCATGCAGGTGTCCCTGCTGGCCCGGGCGCGGGCCCTGCCGGAGGACGCCGAGGTGCCCGCCGAGCTCCAGCGGGCGCTGCTGCTCACGATCAACGGCATCGCCGCCGGCCTGCGCAACACCGGCTGACCCCCGCCCGCCGAGAAGGCCGGATCGTCACCCGCAGCGGACCGCGGCGTGACCATCCGGCCTTCTCGACTTCGGGGGGGCGTCAGGTTCCGGTGCGGGCCAGCCCGGCGGGGGCGGGGTCGGGGAACGAGCCGTGGCCGAACAGCACCCGGGCGGCCGCGGTCCGCCCGGGCGGGGTCCGGAGCACGGTGAAGGCGGCCTCGGCCACGGCGCGGGAGCGGACCTGCGCCAGGCCGTGCCGCATCAGCAGCCGACCCCGGAACCGGGCCCGCAGCGTCGCCCCCTCGTAGGCGCCGGCCACCCGCTGCGCGTGGCCGTGCCGCAGGGCGGCGTCCAGGACGTCGACGGCGTGGTCCGACAGCCGCAGGCAGGGGTCCAGTCCGCCGGCGGTCAGCGGGGACACGGCGCCCGCGGCGTCGCCGACCAGCAGGCCCTCGGCGCACCCGATCCGCCGCAGCAGCCCGCCCACGGGGATCGGACCGCCCCGCCGTTCGACCTGCTCCGCCGGCGCGTCGGGCACCAGACCGGGCGCCCGGGCCGCGAGCTCACGCAGCGCCGCGCGCATGCCGTTCGGGAACCGGTGGGGGTATCCGGCGACCCCGACGTGGGCGTGCCGACCGTCGTCGACGACCCAGGCCAGGTAGCCGGGCGCCAGGCAGGGATCGACCACGCAGTGGAACGTGGGCGGCCCGGTGGTGGGCCGGGCGAGGGGGAACACCTCCTCGGCGCCGGACAGCAGGTGGTGGTTGCGGTCCAGGCCGAGGTCCCGGGCGACCCGGGAGTGCGCGCCGTCGGCGCCGACCACGAAGCGGGCCCGGACGGCCCGGGGCCCGTCGGGACCGACCAGCAGCGACTCACCGTCGTGCCGCCCGGCGTACCGGGTGCCCAGCGCGACGCGCACCCCGGCCGCTGCGGCACCCTCGACCGACGCCTCGTACAGCGCGGCCATGTCGGCGACCCGGAACTCGTCGTGGCCGCTGTCCAGGCGCACGGGACGCCGCAGGCTGGGCGGGTACAGGACGACCCGTCGGATCGGCGGACCCAGGCAGTCCTCCGGCAGGGCGAAGTCCTCCAGGGTGCGGCGGACGAAGATGCCGGTGGTCCGGATCGCGGTGCGCAGCTGCTCGCGTCGGTCGACCAGCAGCACGTCGTGACCGCGCTCCGCGAGCCGGGTGGCGGTGCGCAGCCCGGCCAGGCCGGCGCCGACGACGAGGACGTCCGTGGTCTGCATGCCCGCGACGCTAGGAGCCGGTACCGGGCCGGCGCGGCCCGAGCCGCAGACCCCCACCGAACCCCCACCGACCCTCCACACCCCGTCGCCCACCTGCGCCCGCACCGCCAGCGAGAAGGCCCGATCGGCACGCGCAGAGGTCTGCGGCGTGATGATCCGGCCCTCTCGGCGACGGCGGCGGCGGCGACGGCGGGCGCCGAGGCAGGCGGGCTACTCGGTGGTGATGGCGCGCAGCGTGTCGATGCGGGTGGCGCGCCAGGCGGGCAGGACCGCCGCGACCACCCCGACGACCGCCGAGCCGACCAGGACGACGACCACGGTGGCCCACGGGACCGCGAGCACCTCCAGCCCGTCGTCGGCGATGGCCCGCTGGAACGCGATGCCGAAGGCCAGGCCGAGCGCAATGCCCAGCAGCGCCCCGAACACGGTCGTGGCGACCGACTCGATCGTCACCACCCGGCGCAGCTGGCCGCGGGTCAGGCCGATGGCGCGCAGCAGCCCGATCTCGCGCGTGCGTTCCACCACCGACAGCGCCAGCGTGTTGACCACGCCCAGGGTGGCGATGACCAGGCTCAGGCCGAGCAGCGCGTAGAGCAGACCCAGCAGGGTGTTGATCTGGGCGGTCTGCTCGGAGGTGAACTCGTCGGCGTCCAGCACCGACAGGGTCAGGTACTGCGCCGCGACCTCGGTGACGTCGTCCTGCACCGCCGCCAGGTCGGCGTCGTCGGCCACGTCGACGAGCACGAACTGCAGGCCGGTCTCCTGCGGCGTCTCGGTGGCCGCGGCGTAGACCTCGTCGGACACGACGACGTTCGCGGCCAGCAGCTGGGAGTCCTCGAACACCGCGAGCACCTCGCGCTCGGCGGTCTCGCTGGTGGCGACCTGGACCTCGACGGTGTCGCCGACCCCCACGCCGCGGTCCTCGGCCTCCGTCTCGTTCAGCCAGACCCCGTCACCGAGCTCTTCGAGGGAGCCGTCGACGGCGGTGAGCTCGATCAGGCCGGGCAGCGTCTGCGGGTCGACCGACATGACGAACCCGTCCTCGCCGTCGACCTGACCCGGCGTGAACGGCAGCGGCAGGACCGCCTCGACACCGTCGACGCCGCGGACCTCCTCGACGACGGTGACCGGGATCGTCGGCTGGCCGCCGTCGCTGACGACCAGGTCGCCCACGAACTGGTCCTCGACGATGTCGGACACGCTGGCCGAGGCGGAGCTGGACAGCACCGACGCCGCTCCCACCAGGGCCAGGCCGATCATCAGGGCGCTGGCCGTGGCGGCGGTGCGGCGCGGGTTGCGCAGGCCGTTGCGCTGGGCGAGGCGGCCGACGGCGCCGCCGGCGAACGGGGCGCTGACCAGCCAGACGACGGGCTTGGAGACCGCGGGGCTGGCGACGGCGACGCCGACGAACACCGCCGCGACGCCCGCCCCGAGGATGGCCAGCGCCTGCTCGGTGACGGTGTCGGTGAGCACGAGCGCCATGGCGACGGCCCCGAGGGCGGCCAGGCCGAGGCCCAGGGCCGCGCGGACCCGGACGGTCGACTTCGGCAGCGCCTGGTCGTCGCGCATCGCGGCGACCGGGGCGATGCCCGAGGCCCGACGGGCGGGCAGGACGGCCGCGACAGCGGTGACCACCACGCCGATGAGCAGGGTCGCGACGACGGTGCGGGGATTGACGGGCAGGCCCTCCAGGTCGAGGCCGAAGAGAGAGCCGAGGACCAGCTGCAGCGCGGCCGCCAGGCCGATCCCGACGCCCAGGCCCGCGATCGAGCCGACGAGGCCCACCAGCACCGACTCGCCGAGCACCGACCGGGTGACCTGCGCCCGGGACGCGCCGATGGCCCGCAGCAGGGCCAGCTCGCGGGTCCGCTGGGCCACGAGCATCGAGAAGGTGTTGAAGATGATGAACGCGCCGACGAACAGGGCGACCCCGGCGAACACGAGTAGGAACGTCGACACGAACCCGAGGGCCTGGCTGAGGACCTCCTGCGTCTCGTCGGCCTGCTGCTCACCGGTCACCACCTCGGTGCCGTCGGGCAGGAGCGGGGCGATGTCGTCGACCAGGGCCTGCTGCGCCACGCCGTCGGCCCCGGTGACGGTGAAGCCGGACACCAGCCCGGTCGGGGCGAACTGCTCCGAGGCCACGCCCTGCTCGAGCAGGACGATGGTGGCGCCGGCGGTCGGGGTGTCGTTGGTCGCCTCGCCCACCACCGTGACGTCCAGGGGCGTGCCGTTGACGATGACCACGGTCTCGTCGCCGACCGACAGCCCCGACATCTCGAGGGTGCTGGTCTCGACGACGATCTCGTCGGCCGCCTCGGGCCCGCGGCCGTCCAGCAGGGTGATCGTGGGGTCGTCGGGGTCGTAGGCGAAACCCAGCGACGGGGCGCCGCCGCTGCGCACGGCGGTCCCGTCCTCGCCCTGCATGACGGCCGTGCCCGTCAGGTTGGGGACGACCCGCTCGACGCCGTCGACGTCCTGGATCTCGTCGCCGACGGCCAGCTCCAGGCCGGGCACCTCGGTGTCCTCCGTGAGCCGCACGACGGCGTCGGTGGAGTCCGACGTGGCGAAGATGGCCGAGAAGGTGTCGTCGATGGAGTCGGTGAGCACGAACGACCCGGCGACGAACGCCGTGCCGAGCATGACCGCCATGCCGGTCAGCAGCAGCCGCACCAGGTGCCCGCGCACGTTGGCGAGCGTGACCTTGAGCATCAGACGTCACCCATGGTCTTCATCCGGTCCAGCACGGACTCCGCGGTCGGGTCGCGCATCTCGTCCACGAAGCGGCCGTCGGCCATGAACACCACCCGGTCGGCGTAGGCGGCCGCGGACGGCTCGTGGGTGACCATGACGATGCTCTGCCCGAACTCGTCGACGCTGCGCCGCAGGAACCCCAGCACCTCCGCCGACGACCGGGAGTCCAGGTTGCCGGTGGGCTCGTCGGCGAACACGATCGCCGGCTTGCCGACCAGGGCCCGGGCGGCGGCCACGCGCTGCTGCTGGCCGCCGGACAGCTCGTTGGGCCGGTGGGACAGCCGCGGGCCCAGCCCCAGGATGCCGATGACGGTGTCGTACCAGTCCTTGTCGACCTTGCGGCCGGCGATGTCCAGCGGCAGCGTGATGTTCTCGGCCGCGTTCAGCGTGGGGACCAGGTTGAAGGACTGGAAGACGAAGCCGATGCGGTCGCGGCGCAGCCGGGTCAGGGCCTTGTCGCCCAACGTGGACACGTCGATGCCGTCGACCACCACGGTGCCTGCGGTGGGGGTGTCGAGCGCGGCCATGCAGTGCATGAGCGTGGACTTGCCGGAGCCGGACGGCCCCATGATGGCGGTGAACTCGCCGCGGGCGAAGTCGATGTCGACGCCGGCCAGCGCGTGAACGGCGGCCTCGTCCTTGCCGTAGACCTTGGTCAGCCCGCGCGCGGTGGCGACCGCGTCGGCGGAGCCGGCCTCGTGCCGGCCGTGGCGGATGGTGTCGGTGGACGTGGTGGGCTCGCTCACGGGCGTTCCGTCTCTGTGTCAGGGATGGGCCGGGCTGTGTGCTGCAGGGGGTGTCGGCGGACGTTCCGATACGACTAGCGAACCACCTCCCCCTACGTCAGCGTCCAGGGGGATTGCCCCCGATCCTGCGGGTGGTGGACGTCAGGGACCTCCCTGAGGGACCTCGGGGTCCACCTACCGGTGGAGCGGACGGACCCGAGGCGCAACGGGGGACGCGACGCGGGTGCTCCGTAGGGTGGGGGAGTAACGGGAGGCTGCCCAGCCGCCGGTGCTCAGCCCTCGTCGGCGCCCGGCTCCTCGACCGGCACCGGGCGCAGCACCCGGTCCAGCGCGTCGGCCGGCAGCGGCGGGGGAGTACCGCCCTTGGCCGGGCAGAGCGCCTGGTGGTCGCACCAGCCGCACATCCGGCTGGGGCTGGGCCGCCAGTCACCCGTCAGGGCGGCCTGGCGGATGGCCTGCCACAGCTGCAGCACCGTCCGCTCGAAGGCCGCCAGCTGGGTCTCGTCCACGTCCAGCGGCAGGGTCTGGCCGCGGCCGCCGACGTAGACCAGCTGGACCCGGGTCGGCACCCGGCCCCGGGTGCGCCACAGCAGCAGGGCGTAGAACTTCATCTGGAACAGGGCCCGGGCCTCGAACGCCTCGCTCGGGGCGCGGCCGGTCTTGTAGTCCACGATCCGGATCCGGCCGTCCGGGGCCACGTCGACCCGGTCGACGATGCCCCGCAGCACCAGGTCGTCGGCGACCCGGTGCTCGACCCGGACCTCTCGGCCGTCGGGTTCCAGCCGGGTCGGGTCCTCCAGCTCGAACCAGCGCCCCACCAGGCGTTCGGCCTCGGCGAGCCAGGCCTGCTCCGACTCCGCCCCGGCCTCGGGGGCGCCGAACAGGTCCGCCACCTCCGGCCAGCGCTCGACCACCTCGGCCAGGGCCGGGGCCAGCAGGGACCGGGCGTGCTCCACCGTGCGGCGGGGCGCCGGGACGTCGAACACCTGCTCCAGGGCCCGGTGCACGACCGTGCCACGGACCGCGGCGGACGACGGCCGTTCGGCCAACCGGTCGACGACCCGGAACCGGAACAGCAGCGGGCACTGCTTGAAATCGCCGGCCCGCGACGGCGACAGGCTGCCCGAGCGCTCGTCGGTGCTGAACCCCGACAGCGTCGTGCTCGGTCCCGTCACGCTCGGACTCGTCGACATGGGGCCCACGGTAGGTCGGGGCTCGGACAGAACCCGGCAGCCCCGGGGGCGTGCCCGCGTCGGCCCGGCACCCGCCCCGTACGATCGGCCGGTGAGCAGCCCGGGTCCCCGCCCGTCCCCGGGGCGCCCCCGGCGCGGTCCGGACCGTCGCCCCGGCCCGGCGCCCGTCACCATCAAGGACGTCACGCTCGCCCGGGTGGGCGGGGTACCGGTCAGGCTGTCGGCGTCGTGGCTGATCATCGCGGCCGTCATCACGTTCCTGTTCGCGGGCACCGCGTCCAGCGCGACCGGCGTGCCGGGGATCGGCGCGTACCTGATCGCGTTCGTGCTCGCGGTCCTGCTCGCGGTGTCGGTGCTGCTGCACGAGGCCGGCCACGCCGTCGCCGCCCGGGCCTACGGCCTGCCCGTCACCGAGGTGGTCGTCAACCTGTGGGGCGGCCACACGTCCCTCGGTCGGCCGCAGAGCCCCGGCGCGTCGGCCGTGGTGTCGGTGGTGGGGCCGTTGGTGAACATCGCGCTGGCCGTCCTCGCCGAGGCGGTCCGCCGGCAGCTGCCGGCCACGGTGCCGGGCTCGGCCGCCGCGGTCGTGGCGTTCCTGCTGCTGGGCGTGGCCCTGACCAACGCGCTGGTCGGCGTGTTCAACCTCGTGCCCGGCCTGCCGCTGGACGGCGGCCGGGTGCTGGAGGCGCTGGTCTGGAAGGTCACCGGGGACCAGGACACCGCCGGCGTCGTGGCGGGCTGGGCCGGCCGGGTCGTCGCCGTGGCCCTGGTCGCCTGGCTCGTGCTCCCGCCGCTGCTGGCCGGACGGGTCCCGTCGACGTTCACGCTGGTGTGGGGCGGGCTGGTCGGGCTCTTCCTGTGGCGGGGGGCCTCGGCCGCGCTCAAGGTGGGCACGTTCCGTCGGCGGGCCGCCCGGGTCGACCTCGCCTCGGTGACCCGGCCCGCCGCCGTCGCCGCCGCCACGGCCACCGTGGCCGAGCTGGTCGGTCACCAGGGGGACCTGGGCGGGGCCCTCGACGTCGTCCTGGTCGATGCGGCCGGGCGGCCTGTGGCCCTCGTCCCGGGCGGTAGCGTCGCGGCCGTGCCCGACGACCTGCGAACCACCACCCCCGCCTCCGCGCTCGCGCGCACCCTGCCCCCCGGATCGGTCGTGCCCGTTGCGGGCGGTGCCCTCGGTGCGGTCGAGGGCCTGGCCCGCTCCGGCGAGCAGGGCATCGTCCTCGTCGACGGGGCGGGCCGGCCCGCGGGCCGGGTCCGGCCCGACGACTTCGCCACCGCGATGGGCCTGTCGTGACCGAGCAGACCGGGCAGACCCAGCCGCTGGAGAGCCACCGGACCGGACCGCTGCACGTCGGTGACCGCGTCCAGCTGACCGACCCGAAGGGCCGGCTGCACACCATCACGCTGGCCGAGGGCAAGGTCTTCCACACCCACCGCGGTGCCATCGCCCACGACGACCTGATCGGGCAGCCCGAGGGCTCCGTCGTCAGGAGCACCGCCGACCTGCAGTACCTCGCGCTGCGACCGCTGCTCAGCGACTACGTCATGTCGATGCCGCGCGGGGCGGCCGTCATATACCCCAAGGACTCCGCCCAGATCGTCCACATGGGCGACATCCACCCCGGCGCCCGCGTGCTCGAGGCCGGCGTGGGCTCGGGCGCGCTGACCATGTCGCTGCTGCGTGCGGTGGGGGAGACCGGCCTGGTCCACTCCGTCGAGCGGCGGCAGGACTTCGCCACCATCGCCCGCACCAACGTCGAGACCTTCTTCGGGGCCGAGCACCCGGCCTGGCAGCTCGAGGTCGGCGACCTGGTCCAGACGCTGGAGGCCCGTGAGGCCGCGGGCGACCCGGTCCGCGTCAACCGGTGCGTGCTGGACATGCTGGCGCCCTGGGAGTGCCTGGACGCCGTGTCCCGAGCCCTGGAGCCCGGTGGGGTCCTGGTCTGCTACGTCGCGACCGCCACCCAGCTGTCGCGCGTGGCGGAGACCGCCAAGGAGGCCGGCTGCTGGACCGAGCCCAACGCGTGGGAGTCCATGTCGCGCGGCTGGCACCTGGAGGGCCTCGCCGTCCGCCCGCAGCACCGCATGGTCGGGCACACCGGCTTCCTGATCAGCGCGCGCCGGATGGCCGACGGGGTCGAGGCGCCGCGCCGCCGCCGCCGTCCGGCCCCCTCGCAGTTCACCGAGGAGGACCCGGGCTGGGGCCGCTGAGGCCCTGTCGCACGTCCCGGGCCCGGGGCTACCGTCCTGACCGGAGGTGCCCATGGCCGACGACCCCGTACCCACGCTGTACGACTGGGCCGGTGGTGCCCCGGCCCTGCACCGCCTGACCGAGGTCTTCTACGACCGGGTCCTGGCCGACGAGGTGCTCGAACCGGTGTTCCGCCACATGGGCCCGCACCACCGGGCGCACGTCGCCGACTGGCTGGGCGAGGTGCTCGGCGGGCCGGCCGTCTACACCGACCGGCACGGGGGCTACCCGGCGATGCTCGCCCACCACCTGGGCCTGGCGATCAGCGAGGCGCAGCGGGTCCGGTGGGCGCAGCTCGTCGCCGGGAGCGCCGACGCGGCCGGCCTGCCGGACGACCCCGAGTTCCGGTCCGCCTTCGTGGCCTACGTCGAGTGGGGCACCCGGTTGGCCATGGCCAACTCCGCCCCGGGGGCCTCGCCGCCGCCGGCCGCCCCGGTGCCGCGCTGGGGCTGGGGCGAGGCGCCGCCGTGGGCCGGGTGACGGACGACACCCCCCTCCACCTCTCGTGACGACGGGTGCGGGGTTACCGTGAGCGGGCACCTCGACACCAGCGGGAGGCCACACGTGGACGAGTCCGGCGAACGCATCAGGATCGACAGGCTCACCGACGAGGTGACGCGCGCGCGGGCCGAGGCCGGCCGGGTGGCGATGCAGAACGAGCGGCTGGCCGAGACCCTGCGCGAGGCCCGCGAGCAGATCGTCAGCCTGCGCGGCGAGGTCGAGCGTCTCGCGCAGCCCCCGGCCTCGTACGGGACGCTGGTCGCGGTGGGCGACGACGGCACGACGGCGGACATCACCACCGGCGGGCGCAAGCTCCGCGTCGCCGTGACCCCGGCCGTCCCGCCGGGGGACCTTCAGCCCGGCCGCGAGGTCATGCTCAACGAGGCGATGAACGTGGTGGCCGTGACGGCGTTCGAGCGCGTGGGCGAGCTCGTGACCCTCAAGCAGCTGCTGCCGCCGGACCGGGCCCTGGTCGGCGCGCACGCCGACGAGGAGCGCGTGGTCCGCCTGGCCACCCCGCTGCTGGGCGTGACGCTGCGCATCGGTGACTCGCTGACCGTGGACACCCGGACCGGGTTCGCCTACGAGCACATCGCCAAGGCCGAGGTCGAGGACCTGGTCCTGGAGGAGGTGCCCGACATCGACTACGCCGACATCGGGGGCCTGGGCTCGCAGATCGAGACCATCCGCGACGCCGTCGAGCTGCCGTTCCTGCACCCGGACCTGTTCGCCGAGCACGGCCTCAAGGCGCCCAAGGGCGTCCTGCTGTACGGCCCGCCCGGCTGCGGCAAGACCCTGATCGCCAAGGCCGTCGCGAACGGCCTGGCCAAGCAGGTCGCCCGGACCCGCGGCGAGGACGGCAGCACCGCGCGCAGCTACTTCCTGAACATCAAGGGCCCGGAGCTGCTCAACAAGTACGTCGGCGAGACCGAGCGCCACATCCGGCTCGTGTTCCAGCGGGCGCGCGAGAAGGCCAGCGAGGGCACGCCCGTCGTCGTGTTCTTCGACGAGATGGAGTCGCTGTTCCGCACCCGCGGGTCGGGGGTCTCCAGCGACGTCGAGAACACGATCGTGCCGCAGCTGCTGGCCGAGATCGACGGCGTGGAACGGCTCGAGAACGTCATCGTCATCGGCGCCTCCAACCGCGAGGACATGATCGACCCGGCCATCCTGCGCCCGGGACGCCTGGACGTGAAGATCAAGATCGAGCGGCCCGACGCCGAGGGCGCCAAGGACGTGTTCAGCAAGTACCTGCTGGCCGGGCTGCCGCTGCACGCCGACGACCTGGGCGCCCACGGCGGCAACGCCGACGCCTGCGTCGAGGACATGATCGTGCGCATCGTCGAGCGGATGTACGCCGAGACCGAGGAGAACCAGTTCCTCGAGGTGACCTACGCCAACGGCGACAAGGAGGTCCTGTACTTCAAGGACTTCAACTCCGGCGCGATGATCCAGAACATCGTCGACCGGGCCAAGAAGATGGCCATCAAGGACCTGCTGACCACGGGCCAGCGGGGCATCCGGATGGACCACCTGTTCTCGGCCGTGGTCGACGAGTTCAAGGAGAACGAGGACCTGCCCAACACCACCAACCCGGACGACTGGGCGCGCATCTCGGGCAAGAAGGGCGAGCGGATCGTCTTCATCCGCACGC
Organism: Jannaschia sp. R86511; assembly: GCF_042466345.1. NCBI lineage: Bacteria > Pseudomonadati > Pseudomonadota > Alphaproteobacteria > Rhodobacterales > Roseobacteraceae > Jannaschia > Jannaschia sp. R86511. Next base: position 2,948,293 of record NZ_JAXHCD010000001.1, on the reverse strand, counting down.
TCATCCAGTCCAAGCAGGGCACCGAGCCCGGTCGCAGCATCGACAACGTGGGCCCGACCGGGCAGTACCTGTAGGCGGACCGGTGCCCCGTCAGCCGAAGACGGGTAGCGACGGCAGGTCGGGTAGGTAGTTCTGCTCTGTCGCGGCGGTCCAGGTCCGGGCGACGCTCGGGTCATGACCTCGACCACGCCCACGGCTCCACGCGGCTCGTCCTCCGTCCGGCCCTACCTGTGGGTGACGGGGGTGCTCTGGCTCCTGCCGCTCGTGACCGTGCTCGTGCTGTACCTGGTGCTGCCGCACCACGTCCCCCCGGATGAGTGCCAGCCCACCGTGTTCGGCTGCATGTCGCAGGCCGACATCGTGCTGCTCCTGGCCTTCTTCGCCTCGCCGTACCTGGGCCTCGCTGGGCTGGTCGGTTGCGTGGTGGTGGCCGGGGTCCAGGCCTGGCGCGCCCGCTGACGTGGAGCGGTCCCCGCGTACCGGACAGCGACCCAAGTCGGGGTGTCGGCGGGGCGAGGACGCGTGGGGGCCGCTTCCTGTCGCTGCTCGGTACGCCGCCAAGAGGCAGCGACGGCACGGGCAGGCCACCCGAGGTGGCGCGCCGCACCGGGCAGCGGGGCGGGTGGTCGGGCGGGTCCGTCGGGTGCGGGAGTGTGGGCGTCGGCGGTCGAGGGTCGACCGCGGTAAGGAGCTCCGTGGACGTCGTCTTCCTCTCCAGCGGCTGGGAGTACCTGCTGCGCATCGTGGTGGTCGCCACCGTCGGCTACCTGTGGCTGGTGCTGCTGCTGCGGGTGTCGGGCGCGCGGACCATGGCCAAGATGACGCCGTTCGACTTCGTCATCACGGTCACGCTGGGTTCGGCGTTCGGGCGCACCCTGACCGCGGCCGAGGTGGGCCTGGTCGACGCCGTCGTGACCTTCGGCGTGCTGGTCCTGCTGCAGTGGCTGCTGGCCGCGGCCCGGGCGAGGTCCCGGCGCGTCGCGTCGTTGGTCGACGTCGAGCCGACCGTGCTGTTCCTGGACGGCGAGCCCGTGACCCGGGCGCTGCGCCGGCACCGGATGACCGACAAGGACCTGGCCAGCGCGGTCCGCGAGAAGGGCTGGGGCTCCCTCGACCAGGTGCGCGCGGTCCTGCTGCAGTCCGACGGCCAGCTCGCCGTGGTCGGGCCGGACGGCTGGGGCGACGGCAGCGCCGTCGAGCCGCACGCCCACCGCTGAACCGGACGCCACGCCGCCGCGTCGCCCCACCCGGTGACCGGGTGACCGCCCCCACCCGTAGCCTGCGAGGCGTGACGACGCGCCGGGTGATGGGGATCGAGACCGAGTACGGCATCACGGCGCCGGGACGCCCGGACAGCAACCCCATGCTGCTGTCCAGCCAGGTGGTCAACGCCTTCGCCCACCGCCCGGGCAGCAAGGTCGGCCGGGCCCGCTGGGACTACGAGGACGAGGCCCCGCTGCGGGACGCCCGCGGCGGCGAGCAGCCCCGGGCCGGCGCCCACCGCAGCCAGCTGACCGACGTGCCGGCCGCCGAAGGCGGGGCCATGCCCGACCTGGAGGACCCCGCCACCGCCAACGTCGTGCTGACCAACGGGGCGCGGCTGTACGTCGACCACGCCCACCCGGAGTACTCCTCGCCGGAGGTCACCGGGCCGCGCGCGGCGGTCGTGTGGGACAAGGCCGGCGAGCTGGTGATGCGGGAGGCCGCCGAGCGGGTGGCGGCGACCCCCGGCCTGGGCGAGGTGCGGCTGTACAAGAACAACACCGACTCCAAGGGCGCCAGCTACGGCACGCACGAGAACTACCTGCTCAGCCGGGCCACCCCGTTCGCCGACGTGGTCTCCGGGCTGATCCCGTTCTTCGTCACCCGGCAGGTGTTCACCGGCGCGGGCCGGGTGTCGATCGGCCCGGACGGCGCCACGCCGGGGTTCCAGCTGTCGCAGCGGGCGGACTACATCGAGGTCGAGGTCGGCCTGGAGACCACCCTCAAGCGGCCCATCGTCAACACGCGCGACGAGCCGCACGCCAGCGCCGACCGCTACCGGCGCCTGCACGTGATCCTGGGCGACGCCAACCTGCTCGAGACCGCCACCTACCTCAAGGTCGGCACCACGGCCCTGGTGCTGGACATGATCGAGGCCCGCACCCTGCCCGCCGGCCTCGCCCTGGCCAACCCGGTGCACGCCCTGCACGCGGTCAGCCACGACCCCACGCTGCGCACCCTGGTGCGGACGCTGGACGGCCGGCAGCTGAGCGCCATCGACGTGCAGCGGGCCTACCTGGAGGCCGCCGAGAAGCACGTCAAGGCGCGCCGGGACGACACCGACGTGGTCACCGCGACCGAGACCCGCGACGTCCTGGACCGCTGGGGCGACGTGCTCGACCGGCTCCAGGCCGACCCGGCCGGCACCCACCGCGACGTGGAGTGGGCGGCCAAGCTGCGCCTGCTGCAGTCCTACCGCGAGCGGGACGGCCTGGCCTGGGACAGCCCCCGGCTGGCCGCCATCGACGTGCAGTGGTCCGACGTGCGGCCCGACCGCGGGCTGTACCACCGCCTGGTGGCCCGCGACCAGGTGGACCGGCTGGTGAGCGACGACGAGGTCCGCGCGGCCGTCGAGCACCCACCGGAGGACACCCGCGCCTGGTTCCGGGGGCAGTGCCTGTCGCGTTACGGCAGCGCCGTGGCCGCCGCCAGCTGGGACTCGGTGATCTTCGACGTGCCCGGCCGGGGCGCGCTGCAGCGGGTGCCGACGACCGAGCCGCTGCGCGGCACCCGCGAGCACGTAGGGGCGCTGCTCGACGCGAACCCCACCGCCACGGCCCTGGTCGAGGCCCTGACCCGTCCCGGGTCGTAGGCTGGAGGAGAACCGCTGCCGACGGCCCCCGGGCCGCGGCACGACGCACGGAGGTGACGGCGATGGCCGGTCAGGAGCAGCAGCGCCCCCAGCGGCGCAGCGACGCGCCCGAGGAGACCGACGAGGTCGTGGTGCCCGCGACCACGTCCGAGGCGCCGGCGGCGTCGGAGGTGGACTCCCTCCTGGACGAGATCGACGACGTGCTGGAGACCAACTCCGAGGAGTTCGTCCGCGGCTTCGTGCAGAAGGGTGGTCAGTGAGCCACCGCCACGACGGCACCGGCCGGCTGCCCGCAGCCTTCCTGGCGGCCGACACGTCCTCCTTCGTCGAGTTCCTCGGCCGGCACGCCCCCGACACGCTGGCCCAGCTGGCGCCCCCGCCGGGCACGGCCGGTACGCCGCTGACCCCGCACGCGACCACCATCGTCGCGCTGGCCTGCGCCGACGGCGTGGTGATGGCCGGTGACCGGCGCGCCACGGCCGGCAGCGTCATCGCCAGCCGCGACATCGTCAAGGTCCACCCGGCCGACACCCACTCCGCCATCGGCATCGCCGGGGCCGCGGGGATCGGCCTGGAGATGATCCGGCTGTTCCAGGTCGAGCTCGAGCACTTCGAGAAGATCGAGGGCGCCACGCTGAGCCTGGAGGGCAAGGCCACCCGGCTCGCGGCCATGGTCCGCGGCAACCTGGGCATGGCGCTGCAGGGCCTGGCGGCCGTGCCGCTGTTCGCGGGCTGGGACCTGACCCACTCCCGCGGCCGGATCTTCAGCTTCGACGCCACGGGCGGTCGCTACACCGAGTCCGACCACCACTCGATCGGCTCCGGCAGCTACTTCGCCCGCGGCTCGATGAAGAAGCGCTGGCGCCACGGCATCACCACCGCCGACGCCGCCGCGGTCGCGGTCGAGGCGCTGTTCGACGCAGCCGACGACGACTCCGCCACCGGCGGACCGGACGTGGTGCGCCGGATCTGGCCCGTGGTGGCCGTGGTCGACGCCGCCGGGTACCGCGAGCTGGACGACGTCGAGGTCGAGGCCCTGGTCAGGGACCTGCTGGGACGCCGCAGCGACGACGACAGCCCCGGTGGGGCCGTGCCCGAGGTCGGGGGGACACCCGCATGAGCCAGCCGTTCTACGTCTCGCCCGAGCAGCTGATGAAGGACCGGGCGGACTTCGCCCGCAAGGGTGTCGCCCGCGGCCGGGCCGTGGTCACGATCGCCCACGCCGACGGGATCAGCTTCGCCGGGGAGAACCCGTCGCGGGCGCTGCACAAGGTCAGCGAGATCTACGACCGGATCGCCTTCGCCGCGGTCGGCAAGTACAACGAGTTCGAGAACCTCCGCGTGGCCGGCGTGCGCTACGCCGACCTGCGGGGCTACTCCTACGACCGCTCCGACGTCACCGCGCGCGGGCTGGCCAACGCCTACGCCCAGACCCTCGGCGCGGTGTTCACGCAGGAGTCCAAGCCGTACGAGGTCGAGCTGGTCGTCGCCGAGGTGGGACCCACCGCCGAGACCGACCAGCTGTACCGGCTCACCTACGACGGGTCCGTGGTCGAGGAGCACGGGTTCGTCGCCATGGGCGCCGGTGCCGAGCAGATCAGCGCCTACCTCCGGGAGCACTGGGACGCCGGCCTCGACCACGCGGCCGCGCTGCGCCTGGCCGTGGCGGCGCTGGCCGCCGGGGCGCCCGCCGGCGCCGACGGGGCCGCCCGCAGCGTCGAGGCGGAGGCCCTGGAGGTCGCCACCCTCGTGCGGGGCCGGCCGCGGCGCGCGTTCCGCCGCCCCGACGTCGACGAGGTCCGCGAGGCCCTGCAGCAGGGGTAGGTCGTTCGCGTACCGTCGTGCCATGGACCGACGGATCCTCGGGCTCGAGACGGAGTACGGCGTCACGTGCGCGTTCGAGGGCACCCGGCGCCTCAGCCCGGACGAGGTGGCCCGCTACCTGTTCCGCAAGGTCGTGTCGTGGGGCCGGTCCAGCAACGTGTTCCTGCGCAACGGCTCGCGCCTGTACCTGGACGTCGGCTCGCACCCGGAGTACGCGACCGCCGAGTGCGACGACGTGCGCAGCCTGGTGGTCCACGACCGGGCGGGGGAGCGCATCCTCGAGGGCCTGGCCACCGACGCCGAGCAGCGGCTCAAGGAGGAGGGCGTCAAGGGCGAGGTCTTCCTGTTCAAGAACAACACGGACTCCGCCGGCAACTCCTACGGCTGCCACGAGAACTACCTGGTCAGCCGGCACGGCGAGTTCAGCCGGCTGTCCGACACCCTGATCCCGTTCCTGGTGTCCCGGCAGCTGGTGGCCGGGGCGGGCAAGGTCACCCAGACGCCCCGCGGCGCCGTCTACTCGCTGTCGCAGCGGGCCGACCACATCTGGGAGGGCGTCAGCAGCGCCACCACCCGCAGTCGGCCGATCATCAACACTCGCGACGAGCCGCACGCCGACGCCGAGCACTACCGCCGGCTGCACGTGATCGTCGGCGACTCGTCGATGTCGGAGACCACGACGCTGCTCAAGGTGGGCGCGGCGGACCTGGTGCTGCGGATGGTCGAGGCCGGGCACCCGGTGCGGGACCTGACCCTGGAGAACCCGATCCGGGCCATCCGCGAGATCAGCCACGACCTGACCGGTCGGCGCACGGTCCGCCTGGCCAGCGGCCGCACGGCCTCCGCGCTGGACATCCAGGGGGAGTACCTGCAACGGGCCAAGGCGTTCGTCGAGGCCGGGGGCACCGCGGACGCGGTCGGCACCTCGCAGGGCACGTTCAAGCAGGTGCTGGACCTGTGGGAGCGGGCGCTGCGGGCCGTGGAGACCGACGACCTGTCCCTGGTCGAGCGCGAGATCGACTGGGTCATCAAGTACCGGCTGCTGCAGCGGTACATGGCCAAGAACGGCATGGACCTGGACGACCCGCGCATCGCCCGGCTCGACCTGGCCTACCACGACATCAACCGCAACCGCGGGCTGTACTTCCTCATGGCCCGGCGCGGGCTGGTGGAGCGGGTCAGCCGAGACCTGGAGGTCTTCGAGGCCACCGTGGTGCCGCCGCAGACCACCCGGGCCAAGCTGCGCGGCGACTTCGTCCGCGCGGCCCAGGAGCGCCACCGGGACTTCACGGTCGACTGGGTGCACCTGAAGCTCAACGACCAGGCCCAGCGGACCGTGCTGTGCAAGGACCCCTTCCGCTCCGTCGACGACCGGGTGGAGCGCCTCATCGCCGGCATGTGAGGCCCGGGCGGGCGAGGGCCGGTCACGGCCGTTGTCAGCCAGCACCCAGGAACGGCGCATAGGCTCTGCCGTGATGTCGTCTAACCGGGTGCTCTCACCCCTCCGGGCCAGTGTCCACCCCACGTACCGCCAGGCGGTGCCCAGGACCCGCTCCGGCGTGCGTGCCGCCGCCGTCGGTGCGGCCGTCGTGCTGGGCCTCGCGGCCTGCGGCGACGGCGAGAGCGGTGGTGACAGCAGCGTCGCCGCGACGGGCTCCCTGGAGGGGATCTCGGTCGAGGGCGGCTTCGGCGAGCCGCCGACCATCGACTTCGAGGCGCCCTTCGACCTGGAGGAGTCCGACAGCCAGGTCCTGGCCGAGGGCGACGGCGAGGAGGTCGAGGCGGGTGACACGGTGACGATCGACTACTCGATCGCCTCCGGCACCGACGGTACCGAGCTGGAGACCAGCTTCGGCGCCACCACCATCAGCCTGCCCCTGGCCGAGGGCCAGACCACGCCCGCCCTGATCGAGGCGCTGGTGGGGCAGAACCTGGGCTCGCGCGTGCTGGTCGCCGTGGCGCCCGAGGCGCCGCCGGAGGGCGCGGACGCGTCCGCCGCCCCGCAGCAGGCGCAGGACACCATCATCTTCGTCATCGACATGCTCGAGGTCGTGCCCGAGCGGGCGGACGGCACCCCGGTCGACCCGGTCGACGGCGTCCCGACCGTCGAGACCAGCGAGGAGGGTGACGTCACGGGGATCACGGTCGAGGGCATCGAGCCTCCCACCGAGCTCGTGGTCACCCCCGTCATCGAGGGCGACGGCGACGAGGTGCAGGCCACGGACACCGTGACCATCCACTACTCCGGCGTGCTCGCCGCGGACGGCACCCCGTTCGACTCCTCGTGGGACCGCGGCGCCCCCACGTCGTTCCCGCTGAGCAACCTGATCCAGGGCTGGCAGCAGGGCCTCACCGGCGTGCCGGTCGGCAGCCGCGTCGTGCTGCAGGTGCCCGCCGAGCTGGGCTACGGCGAGGCCGGGAGCCCTCCCACCATCCCCGCCGACGCGCCGCTGGTCTTCGTCATCGACGTGCTCGACACCGCCGCCGCCCCCGAGGCGCCGGCCGAGCCCGCCCCGGAGTCGTCGGAGTAGCAGTAACCTCCTGCGCGGTCCGGGCGCAGCAGGAGGTGGGGCGGTCATGTCGGGTTCACGCACCGAACGGCTGCTCAACCTCGTCATCGCGCTGCGGGCCACCCGTCGTGGCCTGCGGCGCGACGACCTGCGCCGGGCCGTGCCGCAGTACGCCGCGTCGCCGAACGAGACCGCCTTCGAGCGGATGTTCGAGCGCGACAAGGAGGACCTGCGCCAGATCGGGGTGCCGATCGTCACGGTGCGCTCCGACGTCCTGGTGGACGCCGACGACGCCTACCGGATCGACGCCGGCGCCTACGAGCTGCCGGCCGTCACGTTCACCCCGGCCGAGGTGGCGGTGCTGGGCCTGGCCGCGCACGTCTGGCAGCAGGCCGCCCTGGCGGTGCCCGCGGCCCGGGCGCTGACCAAGCTCAAGGCGGTCGGGGCCTCGGACGACCCGCAGGGGGCCGTGGACGCGGGCCGTGACCTGGCCGACCTCGTCGACCCCGTGGTGCGCACCGTGGAGCGGTCGTTCTCGCCGCTGCACGAGGCGCTGCGGCAGGGGCACGTCGTGCGCTTCGGCTACCGCCGCCCCGACGGCCAGCGGGCGGTCCGGACCGTGGAGCCGTGGCGCCTGGTGCTGCGCTCGGGTACCTGGTACCTGGTCGGGCGCGACGACGACCGCGCGGCGGCCCGGGTGTTCCGGCTCAGCCGGATCGACGGCCCCGTGACCGTGGTGCGCGGCCGCCGGGCCCAGGGCGCCCCGTCGGAGGCGGCCGTGGCCGACGCGCTGCACGTGCTCAGCGCGGGCGAGGGCCCCGGTCCCGCCCCGAGCGGCCCGGAGCGCACGGCCGTGCTGCGCCTGGCCCCCGGCCGCGGCGGCCGGCTGCGGGCGATGGCCGTCCGCTCGGGCGACCCCGGCACCTCCGACGAGGTCCGGGTGAGGCTGCACGGCGGGGACCCGGACCGGAGCGACCACCTGCCGACCTTCGTCGTCGAGGCCGTCGCGGCGACCGGCCCCGACGTGCAGGTCCTGGAGCCGGCCGAGCTGGTCCGCGCCGTGGACGAGGTGTGGCGCGGTGTGCGCGAGCGCCACGGCACGCCGGTCGAGACCCGCGGGGCCGCCGTGGCCCCGCCGGCGGGCACGGTCCCGGCGGCGCACGGCCCGGGCGCCACCGAGCGGCTGTCGCGGCTGCTGGCCATGGTGCCGTTCGTGCTGCGGCGCGAGGGCGTCACGCTGACCGAGCTCGCCGGGCACTTCGAGGTGAGCGAGAAGCAGGTCGTCAAGGACCTGGAGCTGCTGTTCGTCTGCGGCACCCCCGGTCACCTGCCGGACGACCTGATCGAGGCGGACTGGGAGGGCGGGGTGGTCCGGATCGGCAACGCCGAGCCCATCAGCCGGCCGCTGCGGCTGACGGGCGAGGAGGCCGTCGTGCTGCTGCTGGGCCTGCGCCTGCTGGTCGACGTGCCCGGCCCGCACGACCGGGACGCCCTCACGTCCGCCACGGCGACGCTGGAGGCGCTGACGGCCGGCCAGGAGGCCCACGTGGGCCTGGTCCCGGACCCCTGGGGACCACCGCGCCACGCGGACACCGTCACGCGCGCCCTGCTGGGTCACCGCCGGCTGCGGCTGCTGTACCTGTCCGCCGGTCGGGACGAGCTGGCCTGGCGCGAGGTCGACCCGCAGCGCGTCGTGTCCGAGCAGGGCCGGCACTACCTCCAGGGCCACTGCCACCGCGCCGGGGCGGTACGGCTGTTCCGGCTGGACCGGGTGGTCCGGGCCGAGGTGCTCGACGTGGTGGCGCCCACCGCGGTGCCGCCGCCGCGGGCCGCCGGTCCGGACGGGGGCCACGGCCGGGTGCCGACCGACCCGGACGACGCCGCCGTGCTGCTGCGGCTGCACCGCGGGGCCCAGTGGGTGGCCGAGAGCTACCCCGTGGAGGAGGTCGCCGGCCACGACGGCGCGCGCGACGTGCTCATGCGGGTGGGCGACCCGGCGCGGGTGGTGCGGCTCGTCCTGGGCCTCGGCGGGCGGGCGGAGGTCCTGTCGCCGCCCGAGGTGCGGGCGGCCGTGGCCGCGGCCGCGGGCGCCGCGCTGGACCGTTCGGGTGGTCCCGGGGACGTGGCGGGGGCCGAGGGACCCCGCTAGCACGACGAACCGGACCGATCGCCCGCCGCACGTTCAAGTTCCCGGCGGTTGCTGCCGAACCGTTCCTCACGAGGAGCCGAGGAGGCTCCCCCGAAGGCCCAGGAAGGGCCGGACAGCGAGGAGGGTGAGATGACGGTCATCAAGGCGTCGTGCCCGTCGTGCGGTGATGTCGAGCTCACCCCGCGACAGGTCCGGCTCGTCGTGTGCTCGGTCGAGGACCGGAGCTTCTACAGCTTCTCGTGCTCCGAGTGCGGGGACGAGGTCAAGAAGCCCGCGGGCGGGGACGTGGTCGCGCTGCTGCGCACCGGGGGCGTGCTGCCCGAGCGCTGGGTGATCCCGGCGGAGGCGCTGGAGACCCACGACGGCCCCGCGCTGTCGCACGACGACCTGCTGGACTTCTGCCTCTGGCTGGAGCAGGCCGACCTCGTGTCCGCCGCCGCCCAGGGCCGTGACCGCGGCCGGCCCGCGGGGGAGTCCGCCACGCTCTGACGGCGCTCTGACGGCCCGCCGCGGGACCGCGGCGGGACTGCCAGGCAACGCACAGCCGAGGTGCTCCCCACCCCGGCCGCGACCGGCTACCGTGGCGCGCGTGGGTTGGGTCATCGCGTGCGTGCTGATCGCGCTCGTGGGTCTGGTCTACCTGTTCCTGCAGGCCCGGGAGGTCTGGCGCAAGGCGCGGCTGCTGCTCGGCGAGGTCGAGGCGGCGGCGGCACGGGCCGAGGCGGCGTCGCAGCCGACCTCGCACCCCGCCGGACCGGTTCGGACGTAGACTCCCCGCCATCGACCTATGGAGGTAGGCGCATGTTCCGCAACCTGATCGACCAGCCGTTCGCGCTCGTCATCATCATCCTCGCCGTCGTGGTCCTGTTCGGGTACAAGCGTCTGCCCGACGCGGCCCGCCAGATCGGTCGCTCGATGCGCATCTTCAAGAGCGAGGTCAAGACCATGAAGGACGAGGGCGGCGACAAGTCCAAGGCCGCCCCCAAGCCGGGTCCCGCCGACGACGAGACCGAGCCGCTCGAGGGCCGCGTGATCACCGACGACCACGCCCCCCGCGTCGACCCGCTCGACGAGCCGCGCCGCACCGACCCGGCCCGGCACGACGCCTGACCCGTCCCGACCGCTCCTGACGCCGGGAGGCTCCCGTGCTCCGCAAGGCCCGCACCCCTGACGGCCGCATGCCGTTGCGGGCGCACCTGATCGAGCTGCGGAACCGCTTCTTCGTCGCCGCGGCGTTCATCGTCCTGGGCGCCATCGGCGGCTGGTTCGTCTACCCGTACCTGATCGCCGAGCTCGTCAACCCGATCCAGGTCGCCTCCGCCGCCAACGACATGGAGCTCGACCTGCGGTTCGCGTCGCCGACCGAGGCGTTCGACCAGCAGATCAAGCTGTCGCTGTGGATCGGCCTGATCGGCTCCAGCCCGGTGTGGATCTACCAGATCTGGGCGTTCATCACGCCCGGGCTCACCAAGAAGGAACGCTGGTACTCGATCGGGTTCCTCGGGGCGTCGGTCCCGCTGTTCCTGGCCGGCGTGGCCCTGGCCTGGCTGGTCCTGCCGAACGCGTTCATCTTCCTCACGGGGCTCAACCCGGAGGAGGTCGGCAGCATCTTCGACTTCAGCCTGTACCTGTCGTTCGTCACGCGGGTCGCGCTCGGCTTCGGCATCGCGTTCCTGCTGCCCGTGGTCATGGTCGCCCTGAACTTCGCCGGCCTGGCCAGCGGTCGCGCCCTGCTCAAGGGCTGGCGCATCGCCATCGTCGCGTCGTTCGTGTTCGCGGCCATCGCCAGCCCCACCCCCGACATCATCGTCATGTTCACCCTGGCGATCCCCATCGTCGGCCTGTACTGGGTCGCCGTGGGCGTGTCGTGCGTCAACGACTGGCGCCGCCGTCGCCGGGACGGCACGGCCGGCCTGGCCGACGACGAGGCCTCGACGCTGGACGAGGAGCCCTCGGCCCTGGACGAGGAGCCCTCGACGCTCGACTGAGCCGTGGCCCGGAGCGCCTGTCGGGCGCCCCACCGAGCGGCAGGTAGCCTCCGGGCGTGATCGACCGGGACCGCGACGACGCGGACGCAGCCGTCGGGTCCGGGGGCTCCGGGCTCCGCATCGTCCTGCTGGTCAACCCCAGCTCAGGGGCCGGGCGAGGGGCGGTGGTCGGCGACGCCGCCCTGGCGCGGCTGCGCGGCCTGGGCCACGACGTGCACCCGGTGCTCGCGCCGGACGCGGTCGGAGCCGCCCGGCTCGCCCGCGAGGCCGTGACCCGCGACGGCGCCGGGCGCTGCGACGCGCTCGTGGTCGTGGGCGGCGACGGCGTCGTGCACCTGGGGGTCCAGGTGCTGGCCGGCAGCGACGTCCCGCTGGGCGTCGTCCCCGCCGGCACCGGCAACGACATCGCCCGGGCCTGGGGCCTGCCCTCGGACCCCGTCGCCGCCGTCGACAGCATCGACGGCTGCCTGCGGCTGGGCTCGGTGCGCCGCTTCGACGCCGTCCGCGTGGAGCAGCCGGACGGCCAGGCCGGGGACCTGGCGGTCTGGGTCGCCGGGGTGGTCGCGGCCGGCTTCGACGCCGTCGTCAACGAGCGGGCCAACGGCTGGCGCTGGCCGCGGGGGGCGGCCCGGTACAACCTGGCCATCGCCCGCGAGCTGCCGCTGTTCCGCCCCGTGCCGTACCGGCTGGTGCTGGACGGGGTCGAGTGGCGCACGGAGGGCCTGCTCGTGGCCGTGGCCAACACCGCGTCCTACGGCGGCGGCATGCAGATCGCGCCCGCGGCCGACCCCACCGACGGCCTGCTCGACGTCGTCGTGGTCACCCCCGTACCGCTGCACCGCTTCGTCCGGCTGTTCCCGCGGGTCTACGAAGGCACCCACGTGGACATCGACGCGGTGGAGGTCCGGCGCGCCCGCCGGGTGGAGGTCCACGTGGACCCCGCGGGCCGTCGGCCGCGGCCCATCGTCGCCTACGGCGACGGCGAGCGGCTGGGCCCGCTGCCGCGGACGTTCACCGTCCACGGCGGGGCGGTGGCGGTGCTGTCACCCGCGCGGACGTAACCTGGAGGGCATGTCCAGCCCCGCCGAACGGTTCGCTGCGGCACGCGCCAGGCAGCAGCAGGAACGCTCACCGCTCGGTCGCTTCGTGGCGGGGCTGCCGTTCGAGCCGGACGAGTTCCAGGTCGAGGCCATGCAGGCCGTCGCCGACGGGCACGGCGTGCTCGTGGCCGCCCCGACCGGTGCGGGCAAGACCGTCGTCGGGGAGTTCGCCGTCGACCTGGCCCTGCGCACCGGGCGCAAGGCGTTCTACACCACGCCGATCAAGGCGCTCAGCAACCAGAAGTACAACGACCTGGTCGCGGTCCACGGCCCCGACGCGGTGGGCCTGCTGACCGGCGACGTGTCGGTCAACGGCGAGGCCCCGGTGGTGGTGATGACCACCGAGGTGCTGCGCAACATGATCTACGCGGGCTCCTCGACCCTGGCCGGGCTCGGGTTCGTGGTCATGGACGAGGTGCACTACCTCGCCGACCGGTTCCGGGGCGCGGTCTGGGAGGAGGTCATCATCCACCTGGCCGACGACGTCCAGCTGGTGTCGCTGTCGGCCACCGTCAGCAACGCCGAGGAGTTCGGCGACTGGCTGGCCACGGTGCGCGGCGACACCCGGGTGGTGGTCAGCGAGCACCGGCCGGTGCCGCTGTGGCAGCACGTCCTGGTCGACAAGCGGCTGCACGACCTGTTCGTCGACCCCGACGGCGACCCGGTCCTGGGCCTGCCCGGCGACGACCCGGGTCTGGTCAACCCCGAGCTGGTCGCCCTGGCGCGCGAGGAGTCCCGGTTCGAGCGGCGCTACAAGGGACGGCCGCAGCGCGGCGGCAGCCGACCCCGCCGTCGCGGCGCGCCCAGCCGGGCCACCGTGGTCGAGGCGCTGGACGCCGACGGCCTGCTGCCGGCGATCCACTTCATCTTCAGCCGCAACGGCTGCGACGCCGCGGTCCGGCAGTGCCTGGCCTGGGGGGTGCGGCTCACCACGCCCGCCGAGCGGCACGAGATCCGGCTGCTCGCCGAGGAGCGCACGGCGTCGCTGCCCGACGCCGACCTGGGCGTGCTGGGCTGGTCGGAGTGGGTCGAGGGCCTGGAGCGGGGGGTGGCCGCCCACCACGCCGGGCTGCTGCCCGCGTTCAAGGAGACCGTCGAGGAGCTGTTCCGCCGCGGCCTGGTCAAGGTGGTCTTCGCCACCGAGACCCTGGCCCTCGGCGTCAACATGCCCGCCCGCTCGGTCGTGCTGGAGAAGCTGGTCAAGTGGAACGGCGAGCAGCACGTCGACATCACGGCGGGGGAGTACACCCAGCTGACCGGGCGCGCGGGCCGGCGCGGCATCGACGTCGAGGGCCACGCGGTCGTGCTGTGGAGCGACGGCCTGCAGCCCGACCACGTCGCGGGCCTCGCGTCCACGCGCACCTACCCGCTGCGCTCCAGCTTCGCGCCGACCTACTCGATGGCGGTCAACCTCGTGCAGCGGGTGGGCCGTGACGAGGCCCGCGCCATCCTGGAGACCTCGTTCGCGCAGTTCCAGGCCGACCGGGGCGTCGTGGGCCTGGCCACGCAGCTGCGCAAGCAGGAGGAGGCGCTGGCCGGCTACGGCGAGGCCATGACCTGCCACCTGGGCGACTTCGAGGCCTACCACCGGCTGCGTGGCCGCATCTCGGCCCTGGAGAAGGACCTGTCCCGGCGGGCGTCGGCGGACCGTCGCGCCGACGCCGCCGCCACCCTGGAGCGGCTGCGCCGCGGCGACGTCATCAACGTCCCGGCCGGCAAGCGCCGGGGCTGGGCGGTCGTGCTCGACCCGGGCCTGAACGGCCCGGGCCCCCGACCCACGGTGCTGACCGCGGAGCGGCAGGTGCGTCGGCTGGAGACGGTCGCGTTCCCGTCCGCCGTCCGGGTCGCCACGACCGTGCGCGTGCCCAAGAACTTCGACGCCGGGGACGCCCGGGCCCGCAAGGACCTGGCCAGCAGCATGCGCAACGCCCTGGCCGCGGTCGGCGGCGGCGAGGTGGTCCCGCCGCACCAGGACGAGACGGCATCCGGTCGCGGCCCCGCCGCCGGGCAGGACGCCGGCGAGCTGCAGCTGGTCCAGCTGCGCCGCGAGCTGCAGGCCCACCCGTGCCACGGCTGCGCCGAGCGGGAGGAGCACGCCCGCTGGGCCCAGCGCCGCGACGACCTCGAGCGCGACCACCGGGGCCTGCAGCGACGCATCCAGGGGCGCACGGCCGTCATCGCCCGCACCTTCGACCGGGTGTGCGACGTGCTGGACGAGCTCGGCTACCTCGACGGCGAGACGGTCACCGAGGCCGGGGACGCGTTGCGGACGATCTACACCCAGTCCGACCTGCTGGTGGCCGAGTGCCTGCGGACCGGCGTCTGGGAGGACCTGGACGGGCCGGGCCTGGCCGCGGTGGTGTCGACGCTGGTGTTCGAGGCGCGGCGCGAGGTCGAGGGCGTCGACCCCCGACTGCCCGGCCGCGGCACCGCCCAGGCCTGGGCGGAGACCGTGCGGGCCTGGTCCGCCCTGACCGACGTCGAGGCCCGGCACAAGGTGGCCTCCACCCGCGAGCCCGATCCCGGGTTCGCCGCGCCGGTCTGGCGCTGGGCCCAGGGTCAGCCGCTGGAGACCGTGCTGCGGGAGAGCGACCTGAGCCCGGGCGACTTCGTCCGCTGGTGCCGGCAGACCCTCGACCTGCTGGACCAGGTGCAGGCCTCCGCCCCCCGCGGCAGCCTGCTGCGCGCAGCCGCCGGCGACGCCGTCAAGCGGGTCCGGCGCGGGGTCGTCGCGTACAGCCTCGGCCCGGCGTCCTGACCGCGACGTGCGCCGCCTCGACAGGGGTGGTGGCGGCTGCGTAGGGTCGGCGGCGACCCCCGGGGAGCGCAGCAGCGCTGAGAGTGCGGAACGTCCGCAGACCCGTCACCTGATCCGGTTAGCACCGGCGTAGGGAGCAGGGCCAGGTACCGACGTGCGTCCGGCACGCCGGTCGTCTGCCTCGACCCGTGGGCGGGACAGCGAGGACGCATGACCACGCCCGGCACCACCACCAGCCCCACCACGGGGAGCCCCACCGCCACGCCGCGGGAGCGGGGCATCGGGATGCGGTTCAGCCTGCACCCGCACTGCGACG
Source organism: Jannaschia sp. R86511 (assembly GCF_042466345.1). Lineage (NCBI taxonomy): Bacteria > Pseudomonadati > Pseudomonadota > Alphaproteobacteria > Rhodobacterales > Roseobacteraceae > Jannaschia > Jannaschia sp. R86511. The sequence goes on along the minus strand of NZ_JAXHCD010000001.1, from coordinate 2,932,794 downwards.
ACTTCGTCGCCGTCATCCTCGGCGCGCTCGACGACGCCGAGCGCGCGGGTCTGACCGCCGGCCTGACGATCGAGACCGACGACGTCAGCACCTGGGTGGGCGCCGTCGACGAGCCCGCGGAGCAGCGGCTGGTCGCCTACCTGGCCGCGGTCGTGGCCGCGGCGCACCGGCGAAGCGACGGCGGGCACGTGGTGGCCCACGTGCTGCTGTCGCGCGGCTGCCCCGGCGAGGTCGGCTGCGACCTGTCGGTGACCGGCCTGCCGCGGCCCGAGCCGGTGCGCGTGCCGGCGACCGGGGTGGCGGCGGCCGCGCAGTGGTCGCTGTACCCCTTGCTGGACGGCGGCTCCGACGACGGGGCGCACATGGCCCACATCGAGCGGGCCATCGCCCAGGCCGTCGAGCGGGGCACGACCCGGGGCGCGGCGCACTACGCCACCCGGCTGTCCGGGGACGTGGCCGAGGTGCTCGCCACCGTGGCCGACGCCTGGGGCGACGTCGGCTCCGCCGTGGCCCACGTGGTCAGCCACCTGACGCTGTCCGTCGGCTCGCCCACGGCGGTGCCCCGGTGAGCACCCCCGTCACCGGGGCCCCCCGGCTGCTGCGCTGGCAGCTGCGCGACATCGTGCTCATGGTCGTGCTGGCCGTGGTGTTCGGGTTCGTCTACTGGGCGCTGGTGCAGGCCTGGACCGGGCTCGCGATCCTGATGGGCCCGGCCGGGGACCTGGCCCAGCACGTCGTGTTCGGCGGCTGGCTCATGGTCGCCCCCATCACCATCGCCATCGTCCGCCGGGCCGGCGCGGGGATCGTGGCCGAGGTTCTCGCGTCGGTGGTCGAGGTGGTGTTCCTCGGCTCCCCGGTGGGTCCGCTGCTGGTGGTCGCCGCCGCCATCCAGGGCCTCGGCAGCGAGATGGCCTTCGCCGCGACCCGGTACCGCTCCTACGGCTGGGCGGTGTTCGCGGTGTCCGGGCTGCTGGGGGCCGGGCTGGTGTTCTTCTGGTCGGCGTTCCGGTTCGGCTGGTACGGCCAGGACGTCTTCGTGCTGCGACTCGTCGTCCAGCTGGTCTCCGGCGTCGTGCTGGGCGGGCTGCTGGCCAAGGTGGTCGTCGACCGGCTCGCCCGCACCGGCGTGCTGGACAACTTCGCCGTCGGACGGGCCGAGCTGGCCGGCGGACGTGGCTGAGGCCGTGACGGCGGGCGCCGACGCGGCGCCCGCCGGGCCGGTCGTCCGGCTCCGGGGGGTGGGCGTCGGGTTCCCGCGACGCGGGCGGGACGTGCTCGTCGACGTCGACCTGCAGCTGGCCGCGGGGGAGCAGGTGCTGCTGGTCGGGGCATCCGGCTGCGGAAAGTCCACCCTGCTGCAGACCGTCACCGGGGTGGTGCCCCACACCCTGACCGCGCGGCTGTCCGGCCGGGTCGAGGTGGCCGGGGTCGACACCGCGGCCACGTCGGTGGTCGAGCTGTCGCGCCGGGTCGGGGTGCTCGCGCAGGACCCGGTGGCCGCGGTCTGCCTGCCCCACGTCGACACCGAGGTGGCCCTGCCGCTGGAGAACCAGGCCGTCGCACCGGAGCTGGTGGGGGCCCGGGTCGAGCGGGCCCTGGCGCTGGTCGGGGCCGGCCACCTGCAGGAGCGGCCCACGGCGTGGCTGTCCGGCGGCGAGGCGCAGCGGGTGGCGCTGGCCGCCGCCCTGGTCACCGGGCCCGAGGTGCTGCTGCTGGACGAGCCCACGTCGATGCTCGACCCGGCCGGGGTCGCCGCCGTCCGCACGGCCCTGGCCGCCGTGGTGGCCCACCACCGCCCGGCCGTGGTCATGGTCGAGCACCGCCTCGACGAGCTGGCGGGCGAGGCCGGCACGGCCGGGCTGCCCGGGCGCTCCGTGGTGCTGTCCGAGCAGGGGCGCGTCGTCGCCGACGGGCCCACCCGCGAGGTGCTGCTCGGCCGCTCCGCCGAGCTGCGCGCCGGCGGCTGCTGGCTGCCGCTGGAGGCCGAGATGCACGCCCTGACCGGGGTGGCCGGTGGCCTGGCCGCCGAGGCGAACCGGACGCTGCTGCGCGGGCTGGCCGCGACCGCGACGACGGTCCCGGCACCACCGGGGGAGGTGGTCCTGCGGGCCACGGGGCTGGCGGTGGCCGACCGCGGTCAGGGCGGCCCCGGCCGCGCCGGTCGCGCCGGTGGCCAGCGCCGCCGGGTCGGGTTCGGTCGACGTCGTCAGCCGGTCGCCCCGCCGCCCGCGCTGCTGCGCGACGTCGACCTGACCCTGCGCGCCGGCGAGACAGTAGCGGTGCTCGGGGCGAACGGCGTCGGCAAGTCCTCGCTGCTGCTCACCCTGGCCGGGCTGCTCGCCCCGGCCGCCGGCCGGGTCGTGGGACCCCGACCGGGCCTCGTCTTCCAGCACGCCGAGCACCAGCTCCTCGCCACCACCGTGGCGCAGGAGGTGGCCCACGGCCTGGACCCGGCGACCGCGGGCGAGGTGGTGGACCGCGCCCTGCGCACCCACCGCCTGACGCACCTGGCCGAGCAGAGCCCGTACCGGCTCTCGGGCGGGGAGAAGCGGCGGGTGACGCTGGCCGCCATGCTCGCCCACGACCGGCCGTGCCTGCTGCTGGACGAGCCGACCCTGGGCCTGGACCGCCGGGACGCCGTGGCCACCCTGGCCGCCCTGCGCCGCGAGGCCGCCGCCGGCCGGTCGGTGCTGCTGGTCAGCCACGACCTGCGCAGCGCGGCCACTGTCGCCGACCGGCTGGTCGTGCTGGCCGGTGACGGGGTCCTGCTCCAGGGCCCCACCGAGCAGGTGCTGCGCCGCAGCGACGTCCTGCGCGCCGCCGGGCTCGCCCTGCCCGCGCTGCTCGCCTGGCTGCTGGCCGGGCTCGACCCGCAGGATCCCCGCGCGCTGCACCGGGTCCTGCGCGGTCTGGACGAGCTGCCCGTGGCGGTGGACGCATGAGCGTCACCGCCGCCCTGGCCCCCGACGAGCGGGCCGAGCCCAGCCCGCTCGGCCGGCTCGACCCCACCGTCACGCTCGCCCTGCTCGTCGTCGTGTCCGCCGTCATGCTGTTCGTGCTGCACCCGTTCGTGCCCACCGTGCTGTACCTGCTCGGGCTTCTCGCGGTGGCGGCGGGGACCCGGCTGCCCGCCCGGACCCTGGCCCTGGCCCACCTGCCCTTCGTCGCCTTCGCCACCGGGCTGCTGGTGGTCAACGCCCTGAGCCGGCCGGGTGAGGTGCTCTGGCGGGCCGGGGTGCTGCGCGTGACCGTCGAGGGCCTGGAGGTGGGCACGGCGCTGGCCGCCCGGACCCTGCTGGTCGGGGTGCTGGCCATCGGCTTCGTCGCCTCGACCGGGCCGGTGGCGCTGGTGACGAGCCTGCACCGGCACGCCCGGCTGGACGCGCGCGTGTCGCACGCGCTGCTGGCCGGCTACCGGATGCTGCAGCAGATGCCGCAGGAGTGGCAGACCATCCGGCAGGCCCACGCCGTCCGCGCCCCGCTGCGGGCCGACGGCACCCTGCCGCGCTCACCGCGGTTCCTGGCCGGGGTCGTGTTCACGCTGCTGGTGGTCTCGGTGCGGCGAGGCGAGCGGCTGGCCCAGTCGCTGGAGTCCCGGGGCCTGGGCCTGCGGCCACGGACCACCTGGCGCCCGGCCCGGCTGCACGCGCGCGACGGCTGGGCCGCCGCCGCCGTGCTCGCGGCGCTGGCGCTCGTGCTGCTGCTCGGCGCCCACCTCGACCTGCTGGACGGTCCCGGTGCGCTGACCGGGTGAGCGGATGCCGCCCGGTGGTGGCCCCTGTGCCGCCCGTCCTCGCGGGCGTAGGGTCCGGTCATGGGGGGTCGGGCGACCGGGGCAGGGGTGTCGCCGTTGCTGCTTCGCGCGCCCCGGCGCTGGCGTGCCGACCGGTTGTGGTCGGCGTTGGTCGCCGGTGCGCTGCTGCTGCTGGTCGCGAGCACGGCGGCGGTGCCGATGGTCACCGAGGCCGCGCAGAACGCGGCCGTGGTCCGGGTGCTGGAGACCGTCCCCGAGGGGTCGTCCGCCGCGGTGGCCCCCGTCGTCCGCATCACCGGCGGGGGCCCGCCGTTGCCGGGTTCGCCGACGCGCAGGCTGCTGGAGGAGGCGCCGGGGCTGGCTGAGCCCGAGCTGTTCGGGGCCTCGTTCGGCGCCGAGGTGTCGTCCGACGCCCGGCGGTGGCGCTCGGAGGTGTCGGTACCGGGGCAGGCCCCCGTGGAGGCCCGCCTGGTCGCGGTGGACGACCCGGCCGCCGAGCTGGTCGCGGTCGGTGGGCAGGGCGAGACCCCCCGTGGGGTGTGGGTGGACGAGGTGACCGCCACCACCCTCGGGGTCGTCGCCGACGACCAGGTGACGGTCTCCCTCACCATCCCCGGGGAGCAGGCGCCGACCCGGACCCGGCTCCCGGTCGCGGGGGTCTACGAGGTGCGCACCGGCAACCGACCCGTCGACCGTGACGGCTCGTCGTTCTGGGACCGGCGCGGAGCCGCGCTGCCGCTGTCGACGGACCTGATCGGACGCCGTCCGCCGGTGCTGATCACCAGCGCCTCCACGCTCGCCTCCGCCGCGATCCCGCTGGACGAGGTCGTCCTGTGGTCGGTCGAGGCGTCGCTGGCCGACGACGGGACGACGTTGCGCGAGGTGCGGGGGGCCGCGGACGTGGTGCAGGGCCTCGGCCGCGACCTGCCCCCGCAGGTCGGTTCGGCCGGTCTCCTGCCGGAGTACGAGGTGGTGTCCGGTCTGCCGGCCATAGCCGACCGCGCCGAGGGCATCGCCCTGGCGTCGGTGGAACGGACCCGGGCCGCGGCCTGGAGCGGGATCGCCCTGGCGGGGCTGGCCACGCTGCTCGTGGCCGTCGCCGGGGAGGCGCGGCGCCGCCGTGAGCGCGAGCTGGAGACCGGGCTGGGCCTGCACCCGGCCGGAGTCGGTGGGCTCCGAGTGGTCGAGCTGCTGCCCGTCGCGGTCGTGGCGGTGGGGCTGGGCACGGGCCTGGCCTGGGTCGGGGTGCGGGTGGCGGGGCCCGACGGCGCCGTGTCGGGCCAGGGGGTGCGCGCCGCCCTGCTGGACGGGGCGATCGCCGCGGCGGGGGCGCTGCTGCTGGTCGGGGTCATCGGGGCGACCTGGGCCTGGGTGACCGCACGGTCGGCCCGTGACCCCGGTCGGTCGTCGGTGTCCCGACGGCTGCCCTGGCGGACGGTGCTGCTCGTCGCGACCGCGGCCGGCGTGCTGGGCCTGCCGGGACGGACGGAGACGGGCGGCGCGGACGTCGTCGTGCCGATCCTCGTCGCGGCCAGCGCGGGCGCCGTGGCGGTGTCGGTGCTGAAGCCCGTGCTGCGCCGCCGCGTGGCCCGCAGCCGGCGGCGCACCCCGGCGCACGGCGGGCTGCCGGTCGGCCGGGCCGTGGACGCGCTGGTGCTGCGCCGCCTCGCGGCCGCGCCGGTGGGCCACGACCTGGTCGTGGTCCTCGTGGCCGCCGGGCTGGGCACCGTCGGGTTCGTCGCCGTCGCCGACCGAGGCGTCCAGGAGGCCGTGCGCGACAAGTCCGCCGTCCTGGCCGGGGCCGAGACGGCGGTACGGCTGGACGGACCGGTCGGTCCCCGGCTGGACCCCGAAGCCGTGGCCCTGCCGCGGCTGCCCGACGGGTACGACTCGGACGCCCTGCGCCAGGACCCCGACAGCGTGCAGGTGTTCCACAACCTGCCCGACCTCCCGCCGGCCCGGGACCTCCGGACCGCGCCCGGCTCCACCGTGGTGTGGTCGGACGCGGTCCGGGTCGACTCCCAGCGACCCGTCCGGCTGCTGGTGCTGGACCCCGGCACGGCCGACGGGGCCTTGGCGTGGGGACCCTCGGACGGGGCCCTCGCCCCCGCCCGGGTGGCGTTGGAGACGCTCCGCGCGGCGGCCGAGGACCACGTGAGCGACCCACCGCCCCCCGTCGTCCCGCCCCGGGACGAGGCGCTCGGCGTCCCGGCGCCGGTGCCCGTGGTCATCGCGGGCGACCCCCTCGGCACGCGCGTCGGTGAGGTGTCCAGGTTGCGCAGCGAGATCCGCAAGCAGCTCGCCGTACGACCGGTGGCGCACGTGCCCGCGTTCCCCGGCCAGGGCACGGAGCAGACCCTGGTGATCGCCGACAGCGAGACGTACCTGCCGCTGCTGCAGCTGAACGACCCTCGCTACGAGGCGCCCGAGGGCGAACCCGAGCTGGCCCGGCTCGACCTGCAGGGCACCTACCTGTCGCGGGACGACCCGGCGGCGGTGGCCGAGACGCTGGCCGCCGCCGACGTCCCGCTGCTGCAGCTGCAGGGCCTGGCGGAGGAGGGCGTCAGGCCCGCGTTCGTGGCCACCGCCCTGGTGCGGGAGTACCAGCTGGCCCTGGCGGTCGCCCTCGTCCTGATCGGGGTGGTGGGGCTGGCGGTGCAGGCCGACCGGGCCGCGGACCGCAGCCTGACCGCCGCGGTCGTGCTGCGCCGCACCCCGCTGGGCGGGCGGGGGATCCGACGGGCCCTCGTGCTGGAGCAGGCCGCTCTCGTCGGGGTCGCGACCGCGGCGGCGCTGGTGTCGGTGCTGCTGCTCGTGCCGATCATGGGGCAGCTGCTGGATCCCGACCCCGCGCTGCTGCCCGGGTTGCTCGTCCGCCCGGAGTCGGTGCTGACCGGGACGGTCGCCGTCCTCGTGACCGGCCTGGTGCCGCTGGCCGTCGCCGCCGGTACGACCCGGCTGCGGCTGCGGCAGGTCAAGGAGGAGGTGCTGCTGCGTGACGACCGTTGACGTGACCGACGTGCCGGTGCGGTGCCAGGGCCTGGTGCGCATCTACCGGGCCGCGACCGGGGAGACCCACGCCCTGCGCGGGGTCGACGCCCAGTTCCACGCCGGTCGGTTCACCGGGGTGCTGGGTCCCTCCGGCAGCGGCAAGAGCAGCCTGCTGGCCCTGCTGGCCCTGCGCGACCGGCCCGACGGCGGCACCCTGCAGGTGCTGGGGACCAGCACGACGGAAGCCGGCTCGTCGCGGTTGCGGGCGCAGCGACGTTCGTCGATCGCCTGGATCGCCCAGCGCCCCACCCACAGCCTGTTCCCGCACCTGAGCGCGGTGGAGCACCTGCGACTGGCCGCCCGGCTGCGACGCGCGGCCCTGGACCCGGTCGAGGCCCTCACCGGGGTCGGCCTCGCCCACCGGGCGGACTCCCTACCGGTGCAGCTGTCGGGCGGGGAGCAGCAACGGCTGGCCGTGGCGTGCGCGCTGGCCGGGCGCCCGCCCGTCGTGCTGGCCGACGAGCCCACCGCCGAGCTCGACGACGACTCCGCCGGCCTCGTCCTGGACGCGCTGTCCGAGGCGGCGCAGCGGGGCAGCTGCGTCGTGGTCACGACCCACGACGCCCGTCTGGTCGCGGGGGCCGACCGGGTGCTCCTGCTGCGACACGGGGTGCTGTCGACCGACCGGGCCGCCGGGGGCGGGGACAGCGCCGTCATCGACTCCGCGGGTCGGCTGCAGCTGCCGCAGGCCGCCCTGGACCTGCTGAGCGGCGGCCGGGCCGTGGTGAGCGTCCACGAGGACCACGTCCGTCTCGACCCCCGGCAGGACCCGTGAGCGGCGTCGCGGACGGCACGGCGGATCTCCGGCCGCCCGACGGCCCGGCGGTCCGGGTCGACCGGGTGGGGCTGGACGTGCCCGGCCGGCCGGGTGTCCTGCACGACGTGTCGCTGCACGTGGCCCCGGGTGAGCTGGTGGTGCTGTCGGGCCGCTCGGGCAGCGGCAAGAGCAGCCTGTGCCACCTCGTCGCCGGCGTGGGGCGGCCGACGCGGGGCACGGTCGTGGTGCTGGGTCGGTCCGCGCACGACTGGGCCGACTGGACCCGCGTGACGCTCCTGCCGCAGCGGCTGGCCCTGACCGCCGAGCTGTCGGTGGCCGAGAACGTGGCCTGGCCCTGCTGGCTCGCGGGCGCCACGCCCCGCCCCGGGCTGCTGGAGGCCCTGGCCCTGGACCACATCGCCGACCGGCTGACCGGCGAGTCGTCGCTCGGTGAGCAGCAGCGGACCGCGCTGGCGCGCGCCCTGGCGACCTCACCGGGCTGCGCCGTGCTCGACGAACCGACCGGCCACCAGGACGACGGCAACGCCGACCGGGTGGTGGACGCGATCGTCGCCCGCACCCCGGGGACCGCGGTCGTGGTCGCCACGCACGACGAGCGGCTGCTGGCCGTGGCGGACCGGGTCGTGCGGCTCGAGGCCGGGCGGCTCCTCACGACCGGAGGTTGACCCGCCGGTCGGAGGTGGTGCGCACCGCGCAGGCTCCCGGGGCCGGCCCCCGGTGGCTCAGCGCCCCGCGGCCGCGCGGGCCAGCTCGGCGGTGCGGGCCATCTGCCGGGCGCAGCCCCAGCGCTCGCCGAAGGCCGCGACCGCGTCGTCGTCGGCCGGGCCGCGGACCAGCCAGTCGTCCGGGCCGGCCGGCACTACGTCGGCGTCGGTCACCGCGCCGACCACCTGCAGCGCGGCCAGCACGTAGGTCAGCGAGCCGACCAGCCGGGCGCGCCGGGCCGGGGTCATCGGCCGGGCCGGGTCGGCCGCCGCAGCCATCACGGCGTGCAGGTCGCCGTGCTGGCGCACCAGGTCCGCGGCGGACTTCTCGCCGATGCCGGCGATGCCCGGCAGCCCGTCGGAGGGGTCCCCCCGCAGCACCGACATGTGCAGGTAGGCCCGGCCGTCGGCCACCCCGTAGCGCTCCTGCAGGTCCGCGGCGGTCATGGCGGGGGCGTCACGCACCCCCTTGGCCACGTAGACCACCCGCACGCCGGCCTCGTCGTCGACCAGCTGCAGCAGGTCCCGGTCACCGCTGACCACGTCCACCGGGCCCAGCCCGGCGTCGGTCCACCGCCGCGCCAGGGTGGCGCAGACGTCGTCGGCCTCCATGCCGGTCGCCTCCACGCGCGGCAGGCCCAGCAGCGCCAGGGCCTCCGCGATGAGCGGCACCTGGGGCGACAGCTCGTCGGGGACCTCCTCCGCCTGGCCCTCGGCGACGCGGTGGGCCTTGTAGGACGGGATCAGGTCCGTGCGCCAGGCCGGACGCCAGTCGGCGTCCCAGCAGGCCGCGTAGGCGGCGGGGGAGAAGCGCTCCAGCAGCATCGACGTCATGTCCAGGTAGCCCCGCAGGGCGTTGACCGGGGCGCCGTCCGGGGCCCGGACCGAGGACGGCACCCCGTAGAAGGCCCGGAAGTACAGCGTGGCGGCGTCGACGGCCAGCAGTCTGCTCACGCGCCCATGCTGGCAGGCGGGTCGGACCCGAGGCAGGGCCGCGACCACCCGGTTATCGTTGGCCCAGCCGCCACCCGCGGCACCCCACCGCCCCTCACACCCCGAGGAACCCCCGTGACCGGTCGACGACGACCCTTCCCCACCCCCGCCCGGGACCTGCCCACCGACGAGGCCGTCGAGCTGCTGGCCCTGGTGCGGGACATCGCCGAGGCCGAGCTGGCCCCCGTGGCCGCCGAGGCCGAGGAGCGGGCCGCCCGCAGCCAGGAGTACCCGCGCGACACCTACCGCCTGCTGGGCAAGGCCGGGCTGCTGGGCCTGCCCTACGACCCGGAGCACGGCGGCGGCGGCCAGCCCTACGCGGTCTACCTGCAGGTGCTGGAGGAGCTCGCCCGCTGCTGGGGGACCGTGGCCATGGGCACGAGCGTGCACGTCCTGGCCTGCCACGGCCTCGCCCACGCCGGCACGGCCGAGCAGGTCGGCCGCTGGCTGCCCGACCTGGTGGCCGGGGACCTGCTCGCGGCCTACTGCCTGTCGGAGCCGGAGTCCGGCTCCGACGCCGCGGCCATGCGCACCCGGGCCGAGCGCGACGGCGACGGCTGGCGGCTGCACGGCACCAAGGCCTGGATCACCCACGGTGGCATGGCGGACAGCTACACGGTGTTCGCCCGCACGTCGCCCGCCCCCGCCGACGGCCCGCCCAGCGCGGGGATCTCCGCGTTCCTCGTCCCCGCCGACGCCGACGGCCTGTCCGTCGCGGCCCCCGAGCACAAGATGGGCTTCGCGGCGTCCCGCACGGCGCAGGTGACCTTCGACGGCGTGCGGGTCGACGGCGACCGGCTGCTGGGCACCGAGGGAGCGGGCTTCGCGCTGGCCAAGTCCGCGCTGGACGCCGGCCGGCTGGGCATCGCCGCCGTGGCCACCGGGCTCGCCCAGGCGGCCCTGGAGGACGCCGTGGCCTACGCCCGGCAGCGCGAGCAGTTCGGCCGGCGCATCATCGACTTCCAGGGGCTGGGGTTCATGCTCGCCGACATGGCGACCGCGGTGGCCGCCTCGCGGGCGCTGTACCTGGACGGGGCCCGGCTGCTCGACGCGGGCGCCGGCGGGGCGCAGGAGGCGACGCGGGTACGGGCCGCGGCGGCCATGGCCAAGACCTTCTGCAGCGACAGCGCGGTCCGGGTGACGACCGACGCCGTCCAGGTGCTCGGCGGCGCGGGCTACGTCACCGACCACCGGGTGGAGCGGCTGATGCGCGAGGCGAAGCTGCTGCAGATCGTCGAGGGCACCAACCAGGTCCAACGGGTGGTCGTCGCCGGCGCGCTGGCCCGGGGCTGATCCGCCGTCCTGACGGGCTTTTGCGGTCCTCGTCCGGTTGGTGCGCAGATCGTTGCACCGTCGTTATCTCCGTCTGGCTAGTCTGCGGCGATGACCACGATCGACGGCAGGGCCTTCGTCGACGACCTCGACCGGGCGATCGTCCGGGCGCTGTCCAGCGACGGCCGGATGTCGTACACCGACCTCGGCAAGCTGACGGGCCTGTCGACGTCGGCGGTGCACCACCGGGTGCGCCGGCTCGAGCAGCGCGGCGTGCTGCGCGGCTACCGGGCGGTCGTCGACGCGACGTCGCTGGGGCTGCCGCTGACGGCGTTCATCTCGCTCACCCCGCTCGACCAGTCCGCCCCCGACGACGTGCCGGTCCGGCTGGAGGACCTGGTCGAGGTCGAGGCCATCCACGCGGTCGCCGGGGAGGCCAACTACATGATCAAGGTGCGGGTGGCCTCGCCCGCCATCCTCGAGGACCTGCTGACCACGATCCGGCAGAAGGCCGGGGTGTCGACGCGGACCACGGTGGTGCTCAGCACGCCCTACGAGGACCGGCCGCCCAGGATCTGAGCCCGCCCGGGCTGCCCGGCCCGCCCGGCCTGCTTGGCCCGCAGCATCGCCTGGTCGGCGTGGCGGAGCAGGCCGTCCAGCGTCGTGGCGTCCTCGGGCAGGTGGGCCGCGCCGACGCTGGCCCGGACCTGCGCCGAGGCCAGCGCGTCCTGCAGCCAGCGCACCCGGTCACCGACCTCGGCCACGGGGCAGTCGTGCAGCAGAACGGCGAACTCGTCACCGCCCAGGCGGGCGCAGACGTCCGTGGGGCCGCTGCTGCGCTCGAGCACGTCCGCCGTGGCCATGATCAGGTCGTCACCCGCGGCGTGACCCCGGGCGTCGATGACCTGCTTGAGCCCGTCCAGGTCCAGGTACAGCAGGCTGAGGTGCCCACCGCGCCGTGACGTGACCTCGACCAGCGGCCGGGCGCGCGTCTGGAAGCCGCGCCGGTTGGGCAGGCCGGTGAGCTCGTCGGTCAGCGACACCTGCCGGACCCGGGCCTGCGCCGCGGTCAGCCGGTCCAGCGTGCGCTGGTGGGTGACGTGCAGGAGGAGCGCGACGAGCACCGAGGACAGCACCGACGAGCCCGACCAGGTCCATGTCCCCGGCTGGGCCAGGGCCAGCGTGGCCCAGCCGGCCAGCGTGAGCGAGCAGACCAGCACCGCCAGCCCGCGGGAGGCCAGGATGCCGCCGGCGGCCGCCACGGCGAGGACCACCGGGAGCGTCGCCCAGGGCTCGGCCACCAGGCGGGCGTACAGCAGGACCTCGGCGCAGACCAGCAGCACGGTCAGGGCCGTCAGCACCTCCGCCCGGCGCGGCGACCACCGACGTGTCCTCCGGGAGGCCGCGAGGCGGTGCAGCACGGCCAGCACCGCGGCGACGGCCAAGCTGAGCGCGGCGGTGGCCGGCCCCCGGGGCGCGTCGGGCAGGAGCAGGTGCACCGGCACCAGCGCCAGGTGCAGCCACACCCCGACCCGGGTCAGCGCCGCGGCGTCGGTCCGGGACGCCGGGGGCTCGACCCAGGCCGGGGGCGGGACCGGACCCGGCCGCGGCGAACCGTCGGGGCCGGTCGCCGGGAGCGCGGCGGGCAGGTCCGGGGGCGCGGCGGTCGGCTCCGGGGCCGCGGGGTCCGCCGACGTCGGACCGCGGGGGGAGGGCACCGCGCGGCGGACGTGACGGCCGGCGTACATGGCGGCGTCGGCGGCGTCCAGCAGCTCGGCCACCGAGCTCTCACCGGTGCCGACGGAGCAGCCCGTGCTCGCCGTGACGCCCTGGCCCAGCAGGTCCGCCTGCAGCCGCTCGGCGAGCCCGGCCGCCTCGGCGGCGGACGTGCCCGGCAGCAGCAGCGCGAACTCGTCGCCGCCCAGCCGGGCGGCCACGTCCCCGGGCCGCAGCCGCGACCGCAGGGCCGCCGCCGTCGCCCGCACCAGGTCGTCGCCGCGGTCGTGCCCGAACCGGTCGTTGGTCGCCTTGAGCCCGTCGATGTCCAGGTACAGGCAGCTGACGGGGGAGGCCCGGTCGGCCGCCCGGACCACGGCCGTGCCGGCGGCCAGCAGGCCACGCCGGTTGGCCAGGCCGCTCAGCTCGTCGGTGACCGCGGCCGCGACGACCGCCGCCTCCGCCGTCGCGAGCCGGTCGGCGGCCCGGCACCGCAGGGCGTTGAGCACGCGGGCGAGCACGGCCGCGCACACCACGAGGGCCGTCATGGCGGCCCACTCGTCGCGCAGGCCGTGGGCCGTCGCGACCGCCAGCCACTGGACCAGGCACACCAGGGTGACCACGAGGGAGTAGCGCCGGTGGTTGAGGATGGCCCCGGTCGCCAGCAGGAACACCATCAGCCCCCCGGCCGTCGCCGGCCGGCCGGTGACGACCAGCTCGGCGAACGACGTGGTCGAGGCCAGCAGGCAGGCGCCGAGGGCCACCTCGTCGGCGTGACGGCCCACCCACGCGCGCGTGCGGGGCCGCAGGCAGGCCAGCCGGACCCCGCCGATCACCGCGGCCGTCACGAGCAGCACGACGGCCACCAGCAGCTCCTGCGGCGGCGCCACCAGCAGCCGCAGCACCCCGAACAGGGCGAGCAGCACCGCGGCCGCCGTCAGGGCCGGCAGCACGGCGTCGGAGGTCTGCGCGCGGCGGTCGGCCCGCACGCGACCCCCGGCGAGGTCCCGCGGCGCGGGGTGGACCGGCATGGGTGTCACATCGGCCGCGCGGCGGGCCGACCTGAGCCGGCCGGCGGGGTCAGCCGCTGACGAGCGTCCCCAACCCGGCCTCCAGGCGGGCACGGTCCGCCCACCAGCGCCGCCCCTCCTCGGGGAGCGTGTCGATCGGGTCGTAGTACGGGTAGGTGCGGCTCAGGGCGTCGGCGTCGTCGCCCTCGACCGACGTCCGGTAGTTCTTGGTCCACTCGCTGATGCCCCGGACGGTGTCGTAGGCGTGGACCTGGTGCACCCAGCGCTTGCCCACGAACGGCACGTCGCAGACGATCCGCGGGGTGGCGAAGCCCGGCAGGTAACCCATGATCGCGTGCTGCAGGTCCTGGGCCGTGGCCAGCGACGTCCGCCAGTGCTCCGCGGCCGGGATCATGTCGCACATGTAGAAGTAGTACGGCGTGATCGACGCCTCGTCCTGCAGGCCGAAGCACAGGTCGAGCAGGGCCTCGGGGGTGTCGTTGACGCCACGCATCAGCACGCCCTGGTTGCGGACGTCGCGGACGCCCGCCTCGTGCATGGTGCGGGCCGCCTCGGCCACCAGCGGGGTGAGCGAGCCCACCGCGTTGACGTGGGTGTGGATGGCCAGGGCCACGCCGCGGGTACGGGCCGCACCGGCCACCCGGGTCATGCCCTCGACCACGGGGGCGGACAGCCAGTGCTGGGGCAGGCCCATCAGGGCCTTGGTGGCCAGGCGGACGTCGCGGATGTTGTCGATCTCCAGCAGCGCGGACAGGAACTGCTCCAGCCGCGGCCAGGGCATGTTCGCCACGTCGCCGCCGGAGACCACGACGTCGCGCACCGTGGGGGTGCGCCGCAGGTAGTCGAGCATGTCCTGCAGCCGGTCGTTGGGCTTGAGCGTGAACTTGAGCTTCTCGACCTGGGGGGTGGAGTTGCCGACCAGGTCCATCCGGGTGCAGTGCCCGCAGTACTGCGGGCAGGTGGGCAGGATCTCCGCCAGCACCTTGGTCGGGTAGCGGTGGGTGAGGCCCTCGACGGCCCACATGTCGTGCTCGTGCAGGGAGTCCCGGCTGGAGAACGGGTGCGAGGCCCACTCGGTGAACCGGTCGCTCAGCAGGGGCAGCATGTAGCGGCGCACCGGGTCGGCCCGGAACGCCGCGGAGTAGGCGGCGCCGGCGGCCGGCATGCCGTCCGGACCCGTGCTGGGCACGATCGTGTTCATCATCTGCGGCGGCAGCAGCATCGACATGGTGGCCCGCTGCTGCTGGTCGGCGACCAGGTCGTCGTAGACGTCGTCGGCGAGCAGGCCGCCCATCACCTCGCGCAGCTGCTGCACGTTCTTGAGGCAGTGGCTGCGCTGCCACTGCACGTCGCGCCACTGCTCCTCGGTGACGTCGGCCCAGCCGGGCATGCGGCGCCAGTCCGGCTCGACGAGCTCACGACGGGCGTAGGTGTACGGCTGGAGGGCACGGGCATCGCTCACAGGAGCAGCGTACGGAGGATCTTTGCGCCTGTCACGCTTCCCATGCACAAACCTTGTGCGTAGGCTCCTCCTGTGCCCCAGTTGTCGCCGTCTGCTGCCCGCGCCACGGAGTCCCCCGTCGGCCTGCACCGGGTCGTCGCGCCGGTCGGGGTGCTGCCCCAGGCCGCCGAGGTCCTCGACACCAGGCCGGAGCTGTGGCCGGGGGAGACCCTGGTCGCGGTCGACCGGCTCAACCTCGACGCCGCCAGCGCCCGCCAGCTGCGCGAGGCCCACGACGGCGACCCCGACCGGGTCCGGGCCGCCGTGGCGGGGATCGTGCGGCGGCGCGGCAAGATGCACAACCCCGTCACGGGCTCCGGCGGGATGCTCCTGGGCACCGTGGCCGAGGTCGGGCCGCAGAGCGGTCTGGGCCTGCGGGTCGGGCAGCGGGTGGCCACCCTGGTCAGCCTCACGCTGACGCCGCTGCGGCTGGACGACGACCTGCAGCGCTGGGACGGCCGCTCGGAGCAGGTGCCGACCAGCGGGCACGCCGTCCTCTTCTCCCGCAGCATCGCCGCCGTGGTGCCGGACGACCTCGCCGAGG
This sequence comes from Jannaschia sp. R86511, assembly GCF_042466345.1. NCBI lineage: Bacteria > Pseudomonadati > Pseudomonadota > Alphaproteobacteria > Rhodobacterales > Roseobacteraceae > Jannaschia > Jannaschia sp. R86511. Next base: position 2,917,450 of record NZ_JAXHCD010000001.1, on the reverse strand, counting down.
ACGACGTGCTGGCGGTGATGGACGTGTGCGGCGCCCCCGCCCTGGTCCGCCGCGTGGTCACCGACCGCGTGGCGCGGGGCCTGCGGGCCGACGTGGCCGTCCTGGGCGCCGCGGGCAAGTCCGGCTCGCTGTCGCTGGCCGCGGCGCGTGCGGCCGGCGCCGGCCGCCTCGTGGGCCTGGTGCCCGTCGCGCACGAGGCCGAGTCGCTCGGCCGGGCGGGCCTGGCCGACGACGTGGTGCTGGCCGACGCGACCGACCCCGTGGCGACCGCCGACGCGATCCGGGGCGCGCTGGGCCACGGCGCCGACGTCACGGTGGTCTGCGTGGACGTGCCCGGCTGCGAGCACGGTGCCGTGCTGGCCACCGACGACGGCGGGACCGTGGTGTTCTTCTCGATGGCGACGTCGTTCAGCGCCGCCGCGCTCGGGGCGGAGGGCCTGGCGGCCGACGTCACCATGCTCGTGGGCAACGGCTACACCCCGGGTCACGCCGACCTGGCCCTGGACCTGTTCCGCCGTACCGACGGGGTGCGGGCGCTGTTCGGCGGTCGGCACGGGGCCAGGATGGACGCGTGAGCAACGTCCTCTACCGCCACGGCGCGGTCTACTCCCCGGCCGACCCCTACGCGCAGGCGCTGCTGGTCAGCGACGGCACCGTCGCCTGGGTCGGAGGTGACGAGACCGCCGACGCGATGGCGGCCGACGGCAGCGCCGACGTGGTCGTCGACCTGGCCGGTGCGCTGGTGACCCCCGCGTTCGTCGACGGCCACGTCCACGCCTTCGACACCGGTCTGCTGGTCACCGGCGTCGACGTGACGGCCGCCCGCTCGGTCGTCGAGCTGCTGGACGCGGTGGCGGCCTGGGCGACGACCCATCCCGGGCGCACCGTGCTGGGCCACGGCTGGGACGAGACCCTGCTGGCCGAGGGCCGGCTGCCCACCCCGGCCGAGCTCGACCGGGCCGCGGGTGGCGCGCCGGTGTACCTGTCGCGGGTCGACGTGCACTCCGCGCTCGTCAGCCCGGCGCTGGCCGAGGCCGCGGGCTGCGCGGCGGCGACCGACTGGGACGGCACCGCCCGGGTCGAGCGTGAGGCCCACCACCGGGCCCGGCACCACGCCCGCCAGGTGCCCGAGGCCGAGCGGGCGGCCGCCCACGAGGCCGCCCTGCGGCAGGCGGCGCGACGCGGCGTGGCCACCCTGCACGAGATGTCCGGCCCGTTCATCGGCGGGCCGGACGACCTGCGGGTGCTGCTGGGGGTGGCCGAGCGGGTCGGCGTGCGCGTGGTGCCGTACTGGGGCGAGGCCGCCACCGACCCCGACGACGTACGCCGCGTCGTCGCCGCGCTCGACCTGCCCGAGGGCGTGCGTCTGGCCGGTCTGGCCGGTGACCTGTCCGCCGACGGGTCCATCGGCTCCCGCACCGCCGCCTTCCGGGAGCCGTACGCCGACAACGACGCCGACGACGCCGGGCACCGCGGCCACGCCTACCTCGACGCCGCCACCATCGCCGCGCACGTCACCGCCTGCGTCGAGGCGGGGGTGCAGCCCGGCTTCCACGTCATCGGCGACGCCGCGCTGGACACGGTCGTCGAGGGCTGCCGGGAGGCGGCCGAGCGCCTCGGCGGGTCGCGGCTCCGGACGGCGCGGCTGCGCCTGGAGCACGTGGAGACCGCCGACGACGCGCAGGTCGCGGCTCTGGCCGAGCTGGGCGTGGTCGCCAGCATGCAGCCGGTGTTCGACGCCCTGTGGGGCGGGGGAGAGGGCCTGTACCAGCGGCGTCTGGGCGACCGGCGGCTGAACCGGCTCGGCACGATCGCGGCCGCCGGCATCCCGCTGGCCTTCGGTTCCGACTCGCCCGTCACCGCCCTCGACCCGTGGGGGGCGATCTCCGCGGCGGCGTTCCACCACGACGACGAGCAGCGGATCAGCGCCCGGGCCGCGTTCGCCGCCCACACCCGCGGGGCGCACCGGGCCGCCCGCGACGACGTCCACGTCCACGAGCAGGCCGGGGTGCTGGTGCCGGGGGCCCCGGCCGACCTCGCGGTCTGGGAGGCGGGCGAGCTGGTGGTGCAGGCCCCGGACGACCGGATCCAGGCGTGGAGCACCGACCCGCGCTCCCGCGTGCCGGCCCTGCCGGACGTCGCCCCCGGCGCGCCCCGGCCGCGCTGCCTGCGCACCGTCGCGGCCGGCCGCGTGGTCCACGACACCGACGAGCTGACCAGCACGAGCCGATGAGGAGCACCCCGTGACCCGGCGCCGACCCCGCCTGCACCTGGACCCCGACCTGGTGGTCCGCGCCCGAGCCCTGGCCGACGCCGCCTCGGGCCCCGTCGTCGACCTGGCGCGCACCCGCACCACCGTGAGCGTCGAGCGGGCGGTGCTGCGGGCGGCGGGCCTGGCGGGCGCCGACGCGGACGGCATCCCGTGGGTCAACCACCTGGTGGACGCCGTGCGCCGTCAGGTCGGCCTCGAGCAGGGCATCGCGGTGCCGGTCTGGGACGCGCTGGCCCGCGCCGAGGCCCCCGACCTGACCGTGCTGGCCCAGAAGGCGGCGGTCGACGCCGCCGGGTTCACGCTGCCGACCGGTGCCGCCCGGGACCACGCCCTGGTCGGCGCCCGCGCCGCCGCCGCCCGCGGCGTGGCCGGCATCGACGCCGCCCGGGCCGAGCGCGAGGCGCTCGTCCGTCGGATCGGCGACCCGCCGCAGCGGCCGTGGATCTACCTGATCGTGGCCACGGGCGACATCTACGAGGACATCCCGCAGGCCCAGGCCGCCGCCCGCGCCGGCGCCGACGTCATCGCCGTCATCCGCTCGACCGGGCAGTCGCTGCTGGACTACGTCCCCGAGGGCGCCACCCGCGAGGGCTTCGCCGGCACGTACGCCACGGCGGAGAACTTCCGGCTGATGCGGGCCGCGCTGGACGAGGTGTCGCACGAGGTGGGCCGCTACGTCCGGCTCACCAACTACGCCTCCGGGCTCTGCATGCCCGAGATCGCCACCCTGGCCGGGCTGCAGCGGCTGGACATGATGCTCAACGACTCGATGTACGGGATCCTGTTCCGCGACATCAACCCGGTGCGGACCTTCGTCGACCAGCGGTTCAGCCGCCAGGTCCACGCCCGCGCCGGGATCATCATCAACACCGGCGAGGACAACTACCTCACCACCGCCGACGCGGTCGACGCCGCCCACACCGTCACGGTGTCGCAGCTGCTCAACGAGACCTTCGCCCACGAGGCGGGCCTGCCGGACCACCTGCTCGGCCTGGGGCACGCGTTCGAGATCGACCCCGAGGTGCCGCAGTCGTTCCGCCTCGAGCTGGCCCACGCCCTGCTGGCCCGGACGCTGTTCCCGGACGCGCCGCTGAAGTGGATGCCGCCGACCCGGCACATGACCGGCGACGTGTTCAAGGGCTACCTGCTCGACGGGTTCTTCAACCTGGTCGGCTCGCTCACCGACCAGGACATCCTGCTGGTCGGCATGATGACCGAGGCCGTGGTCACGCCGTGGCTGAGCGACCGCGACCTGGCCCTGCAGAACGTCCGCTACGTGCAGCGCGCCGCGGGCAACCTGGCCGAGGACTTCGTGCCCGCCCCCGACGGCCTGATCGCCACCCGCGCCCAGCACGTGCTCGGCGAGGCGGTCGACCTGCTGCAGACCATCGTCGACAGCGAGGGCGGGCTGCTGAGCGCCATCGCGCACGGCACCTTCGGTGGCATGAAGCGCCCCGCCGACGGCGGCCGCGGCCTGGACGGCGTGGTCGTCCGCGACGAGCAGTACGTCAACCCGGTGAGCGAGATCCTCGAGGGGGTGGGGGCGTGAGCGCCTCGGACGTCGCCGGCACGGCGGGCGACGGCCCCGCCGCCGCCCCCGGCCCGGCCCGGCTGCCCGACGGGCTGCCGCCGGTGGTCAGGCCCTACGGCGACACCACCGGCGACGGCATGGTCCAGGTGTCGTTCACGCTGCCGCTGCCCGCGGGCAAGCGGGCCGAGGGCGCCGCCGCCCAGCTGGCCCGGCGGATGGGCATGGACGCGCCGATGGTGGTCCACGCCAAGGCCATCAGCGACTCCTTCACGTTCTTCGTCGTGTACGGGCCGGTGTCCCACGTCGTCGACGTGGCCGCGGTCGAGGTCGTCGAGCGGGAGTACCCGCTGCTCAGCCCCAAGGAGACCAACGCGGCGGTCCGCGAGACCCTGCAGCGCAAGCTCGTCGTGGTCGGGGCCTGCATCGGCACCGACGCGCACACCGTCGGCATCGACGCCATCCTCAACGTCAAGGGCTGGGCCGGGGAGAAGGGCCTGGAGTACTACCGGGAGATGAAGGTCGTGAACCTGGGGGCGCAGGTGTCGGTGCCGGACCTGGTCGAGCGCGCCCGCGAGGAACGGGCCGACGCCGTCCTGGTCAGCCAGGTCGTCACCCAGCGGGACGCCCACGTGCACAACACCACGACCATGAGCGCCGCCTTCCGCGAGGCGTTCCCGGCCGACCGGCGTCCCCTGCTCGTGGTGGGCGGGCCCCGCTTCGACGAGAACGCCACGGCGGCGCTGGGCGTCGACCGGATCTTCGGCCGGGGGACCACCCCGGGCGAGGTCGCCAGCTACCTGGTCCACGCCGTCGCCGCCCGCACCAGCCCCACCAGCCCCACCAGCCCCGGAGGAGAAGCCACGTGAGCACCACCCCCGACGACGGGCCGCAGGTCGGCACCGTCGTCGTCCACCGCCGTTACGTGTCCCACGCGGACGCGCACTACGGCGGGGCGCTGGTCGACGGCGCGTTCAGCCTGGCCCTGTTCGGCGACGTCGCCACCGAGCTGTGCATCCGCACCGACGGCGACGAGGGCCTGTTCGCGGGCTACGGCGAGGTCGCCTTCCACGCCGCCGTCCGCGCCGGCGACGTGGTCGAGGTGTCCGCGGAGCTGGTCCGGGTCGGCCGCCGCAGCCGTGACGTGGCCTTCGAGGCCCGCGTGGTCTGCCGGGCCCGGCCCGAGGTGTCCGCGTCCGCCGCGCAGGTCCTCGACCCGCCGCTGCTGGCCACCAGCGCCCGCGGCACCGTCGTCGTCCCGGTGCGCGGGTGAGCGGCGAGCAGCTCCTCGACGAGCTGGTCCACGACGTCGGCGCCCCCGCCGACGACCCGGCCACGGTGGTCTGGGTGACCTGCGCGGACCTGCCCGACGGCGACCCGGACGACCACCTGGCCCTGCCCGCGATGGCCTCGGCGGGTCTGGACGTGCGCTACCTCGCCTGGGACGACGAGCAGGCGTGGCAGGACCCGGAGGTCCGCTCGTCGCTGGTGGTGGTCCGCAGCACCTGGGACTACACCCTGCGCCGCGAGGAGTTCCTGGCCTGGGCGGCGTCCGTGCCCCACCTGGCCAACCCGGCCGAGGTGATCGCCTGGAACACGGACAAGGTCTACCTCGACGAGCTGGTGCAGGCCGGTCTGCCCGTGGTGCCGACCCGCACCGTGCGACCCGGCGAGGACGTGGCCGGGGCCGTGGCCGAGGCGTTCGCCGGCGCCGCCGAGGTGGTGGTCAAGCCCACGGTGTCCGCCGGGTCCAAGGACACCCGTCGCCACGGCGACGCCGCCCAGGCCCTGGCGCACGCCGAGCAGCTGCTGCGCGCCGGGCGCCCGGTCCTGGTCCAGCCGTACCTGGACGGGGTCGACACCCTGGGGGAGACCGGCATGGTGGTCCTGGACGGGACGGTGTCCCACGCCTTCCGCAAGGGCCAGCTGCTGCACGCCGACGCCGAGGCCACCGACGGGCTCTACGCCGAGGAGGACATCGCGGCGACGACGGCGACCGCCGAGCAGCTCGAGGTGGCCCGGTCGGTCACCGAGTTCCTGCTGCGGCGCTTCCCGGAGCACGCGCCGCTGCTGTACGCGCGGGTGGACACCGTGCCCGGTCCGGACGGGCACCCGCTGCTGCTGGAGCTCGAGCTGACGGAGCCGTCGCTGTGGCTGGTGGCCGACCCCGGTGCGGGGCAGGAGTGGGCGCAGGTCCACCGCCGCCGGCTGCGTACCCTGAGGGGGTGACCGCGCTCGCTGCACCTGCACCCGAGGTCCCGCGAGACGTCTCCCGGCCGCTGGTGCCGTGGACGGTCGCGGTGCCCCTGGCCGTCGTCTCCGGAGTGCTCCTGGACGCCGCGTTCCCCTCGGTGGGGGCCTGGGGCCTGGCCTACGTCGCCGTGGCGGTCGTCCTGCTGCTGGCCCGCGGTCGCGGCGTCGTCGCCTCGTACGGCTACGGGGTCCTCTTCGGGCTCGGGTTCATGGTGCCGCAGCTGCAGTGGTCCGGGATCTACGTGGGTGCCGTGCCGTGGCTGGCCCTGGCCACGCTGGAGGGGCTGCTGCTGGCGCTGGTCCTGCCGGGGTTCGCGGTGGCCTGGCGGCTGGCCGACCGCTCCGGCGGCCGGCTGCTGTGGACGCTGCCGGTCACCGCGGGCGCGGTGTGGGTGGCTTCGGAGGCGCTGCGTTCGCGCTGGCCGTTCGACGGCTTCGGCTGGGGGCGGCTGGCGTTCTCGCAGGCCGACAGCCCCCTGGTGTTCCTGGCCGCGCTGGGCGGGGTGCCGCTGGTGGGCTTCGGCGTCGTGGCGCTGGCGGCGGTCGGCGTCTGCTCCGTGCTGGAGGTGCGGCGCCTGCTGGTCGGTCCCCGGCCGGGCCGGCCGGTCCGGGCGACGGTGCCGTTCGTGGCCCTGGCGCTCCTGCTGCTGCCCGCGGCCTCCGGCGCCCAGCGCAACGCCGGCACGCTCGACGAGGCCACCGACACCACGGTGCGGGTGGCGGCGGTGCAGGGCGACGTGCCGCGGGCCGGGCTGGACTTCAACGCCCAGCGCCGCGCGGTGCTGGACAACCACGTGACGGGGACCCTCGACCTGGCCGCCCGGATCGAGGCCGGCGAGGAGGAGCCCGTCGACCTGGTGCTGTGGCCGGAGAACGCGTCCGACATCGACCCGCTGACCAACGACGACGCCGCGACCGAGATCGGCCGCGCCACCGACGCCGTGGCGGCTCCGGTGCTGCTCGGCGCGGTGCTGCAGGGCCCGGGCGAGAACATCACCAACGCCATGCTGCTGTGGGACCCGCAGACCGGCTACCGCGGCCGCAGCGACGACCAGGCCGAGAACGGCTACTACGCGAAGCAGGCCATCGCCCCGTTCGCGGAGTACATCCCGTACCGCGACTTCTTCCGCAGGTTCTCCCCGTTCGTCGACCAGGTGACCGACTTCGCCCCGGGCGAGCGGGCCGCCGTCCTCGAGATGGGCGGCGCCCTCGTCGGGCCGGCGATCTGCTTCGAGGTGGTCGACGACGACGTGGTCCGGCGGCAGGTGCTGGCCGGGGCGGACCTGCTGGTCGTCCCCACCAACAACGCCACGTTCGGCCTGACCGACGAGAACGTCCAGCAGCTGGCCATGTCGCGGGTGCGGGCCGTGGAGCACGGCCGCAGCGTCGTGCACATCAGCAACGTCGGCACCAGTGCCCTGGTCGCGCCGGACGGCAGCACCGGTCGGCGCACGGCGCTGTTCGAGCCGGACGTGCTCGTCGACGCCGTCCAGCTGCGCAGCGGCCGCACCCCGGCGACCGTGCTGGGCGCGGCGCCGGAGCTGGCGCTGACGGGCGTGGCGCTGCTGCTCGTGCTGGGCCACGGGGTGGTGTCGGTGCGCCGCGACGGCGCCGCCGCCGCTGAACACGCCGGCGACGACGACGACGAGAGCGAGCAGCAGCCGTGACCCGAACCCTGGTCTGCGTCCCGACCTACGACGAGATCGAGTCCCTGCCCCGGCTGCTGGACCGGTTGCTGTCGGCGCACGACGACGTCGACGTGCTCGTGGTGGACGACAGCAGCCCGGACGGCACGGGGGAGTACGCCGCCGCCCGGGCCGCCGACGAGCCCCGGCTGCACGTGCTGCACCGGGCCGGCAAGCAGGGCCTGGGGGCGGCCTACCTGGCGGCGTTCGACTGGGGCCTGCAGCACGGCTACGACGTCGTGTGCGAGATGGACGCCGACGGCTCCCACTCCCCGGAGCAGCTGCACCGGCTGCTGGCCGCGGTCGCCGAGGGCGCGGACCTCGCCATCGGCTCACGCTGGGTCAGCGGCGGCGAGGTCGTCAACTGGCCCTCGTCCCGGCGGCTGCTGAGCCGGGGCGGCAACGCCTACACCCGGCTCGCGCTCGGCCTGGCCGTCAACGACGCCACCGCCGGCTACCGGGCGTTCACCGCCCACGCGCTGCGGACCATCCCGCTGGCCGACGTCGCCTCCGCGGGTTACTGCTTCCAGGTCGACCTGGCCTGGCGGGCCGACCGCGCGGGCCTGCGGATCGTCGAGGTGCCGATCACGTTCGTCGAGCGCGAGGCCGGCGCGTCCAAGATGTCCTCCGGCATCGTCCGGGAGGCGCTCTGGCGCGTCACGGTCTGGGGCGCCCGGCACCGCGCCCGCCAGCTCGCCGGCCTGCTGCGGCCCCGGGACCGGGTCACGAGGACCGCACCCCGGGGCTGAGCGGACGCCTCAGGCCGAGCGGGGCAGCTTGCCCTCGCGCAGCAGGGCCAGGCGCTCCTCCAGGAGCACCTCGAGCTCGGCGATCGTGCGCCGCTCGAGCAGCATGTCCCAGTGGGTGCGCTGCGGCCGGGTGGGCTTGGGGTCGGGACGCGTCGCGTCCCGCAGCAGGGCCTCGGCCCCGCACCGGCACTCCCACAGCGCCGGGACCTCGGCCTCGACCGAGAAGGGGATGACCACGGTGTGCCCGTTGGGGCACAGGTACTCCGCCACGCGCCGCGGCGCGGGCGCCACGGCCGTGTCGGACTCCATGCTCACCCCACCGAGCCGGGAACCTCGCAGACTGCTTCGTTCAGCCACCACACACCTCCGTCTCGCCGTGCGGCGCACCCGGGCGGTGCGCTACCAGTACTACGTCACCAGAAACGCAGGGCGGATGCAGGGTGTTCCAGGGTGGGAGGCGCGTTACCAGGTGTCAGCGGTCACACCCGGGGGGCTCGGAGCGCCCCGGGAGGCTCAAAGCACGGCCGGCAGCTCGTTGCCCGCGTCGGTGATGCCCTTGCGCACGTCCACGCGCAGCAGCAGCAGGCCGCCCAGGACGAAGAAGGCGACGACGGCCAGGATGCTGAGCCGGAAGGACCCCGTGACCATCTGCACGACGCCGAAGGTGAACGTGCCGAACCACGACGTCCCCCGCTCGGCCGCCTGGTAGAGGCTGAAGTACTCCGCCTGCTTGCCGAAGGGCACCAGCTGGCTGAACAGCGACCGGCTCAGGGCCTGCGTCCCGCCCAGCACGAGCCCGATGCCGGCCGCCAGGCCCACGAACAGGCCGAACTCACCCGCCGGCAGCAGGTACGCGGTGCCGACCACGACCGTCCAGATGACCAGGCTGAGCAGGATCGTCCGCTTGGCGCCGAGGACCCGGGCGACCCGGCCGAACAGCAGCGCGCCGCCGAACGCGACGGCCTGGACGACGACGATGGCGATGATCAGCTGGTCCGTGGCGAAGCCCAGCTCGAGCGAGCCGTAGATGCTGGACACGGCGATCACGGTCTGGACGCCGTCGTTGAACAGCACGTAGGCCAGCAGGAACAGCAGGGTCTGCGGGTAGTTGCGGGCCTCCCGGAACGTGTCGGCCAGCTGCCGGAACGTGCCCCCCACGAGCCCGGACACGCCGCGGTCGGGCCCGCCGACCACGTCGGTCGCCGGCCGGTCACGCAGACCGAGGTACGGCACGAGGGTGAACCCGGCCCACCACAGCCCGGCCATGGCCAGGCTGATGCGCACGGCCGTCGACTCCGACAGGCCCAGGGTCTCCGCCCCCAGGACGATGCCCAGGTTGACCAGCAGCAGCAGGAACCCGCCCAGGTAGCCCAGCGCCCAGCCGCGGCTGGAGACGCCGTCCCGCTCGTCCATCGTGGCGACGTCCACCAGGATCGCGTCGTAGACGGTCAGCGACGCCGCCAGGCAGGCGTTGGCCAGCACGAGCAGCGTCGCACCGAGGGCCCAGTCGGAGCCGGTCACCAGGAACAGGGCCGTGGCGAAGGCGGCGCCGGCCCAGCCGAACCGGGCCATCAGCACGCGCTTGCGCGACGAGCGGTCCGCCACCGCGCCGACGAACGGCAGCAGCAGGGCGATGACGACCGTGGAGATGCTGATCAGGAACGGCACCAGGCTGCCGGGGCTGACGTCGAACAGGCCCAGCAGGGCCACGGTGCCGGTGCACTCGTCGCCCTCGGCCAGGTCGGGGCACGCGGACGCCGTGGCGACAGCGGTCAGGTAGGGCCCGATGAGGACGGTGCCCACCGTGGTGACGAACGCGGAGTTCGCCCAGTCGTACACGTACCAGGAGCGTTGCTCACGCCGCCGGGCGGCGGGGTCGGCGAGCGGTCCGGGCGGGGCCGTGCGGGACCTCGACGACGTCACGAGGCCTCATCCTGCCCGTCGGGCGAGCACGGCGGAGAGCAGATCGGCACGATCACTCATCAGGCCGTCGACGCCCAGGTCGAGCAGCCGGTCCATGTCGGCGGGGTCGTCCACGGTCCAGACGTGCACCTGCAGCCCGGCCTCGTGGGCCAGGTGGACCAGTCGGGGGGTCACCACCCTCACCCGGCCGGCGCGCTCGGGCAGCTGCAGGGCGTCGGCGCCGGCCGCGGTGCGCAGCAGCAGGCCGCGACCCAGCCGGGACGACACGCGTTCCAGCGAGGCGGCCAGCCGGGCCCCGGCGCTGCCGGCCATGCCGGCCGAACGGGCCACCCCCGGTGCCAGGTGCTGCACGGCCCGGGCCCGTCGGCCGTCGAAGGACGCCACCACCACCCGGTCGCCCGCACCGGCCGCGAGCACGGCCTCGGCCAGCGGTCGGACGGCGCGGGGGTCCTTGACGTCGATGTTGAGCACCGCCTGCGGGAAGGCCTCGAGGACCTCCTCCACGCGGGGGACCCGGTGCAGACCCGCCACCCGGACCTCGGCCAGCTCCGCCCAGGTGACGCGCCCCACCGGGACGCTGCGCCCGGTCGTGCGGGCCAGGTCCGGGTCGTGGAGCACCACCGCGACCCCGTCGGCCGTGGCGTGCACGTCGGTCTCCAGGTGCCGCAGCCCCAGGTCGAGGGCGTGCCCGAACGCCGCCAGCGTGTTCTCCCAGGCGTGCGGGACCTCGGTGCCCGCCTCACCGGGCGGGGTGAAGCCCCGGTGGGCGAACCCCAGCGGCGTGCCCCGCAGCGCGGGGTGGGTGGGTCGCGGGCTCACGCCGACGCCTCGATGGTGTCGCGGAAGACGTCGACGTAGCGCAGGTACCCCTCGTCGGAGGGGTGGAAGAAGTCGGCGGCGTACTCCGTGACCGACTGCTCGCCCGTGGCGGCCTCCAGCGGGACCAGGACCAGGTCCGGCCGGGCGGCGACCTCCTCGCGCGCCACGGCGGCGAGCTCGGCCGCCGGCTCCTGCCGGGGCCCGCCGTTGAAGTCGGGCACGTCGCTGACGTAGCTGCCGGGCGGCAGGGCGTCGAGCACGGTGCCCAGGTCGCGCCGGTAGTCCTCCGGCGTCGTGGTCCCGGCGTCGTTGGCGCCGATGCACAGGGTCACGAGCCCGACCGGGGTCCCGGCCTGCTCCAGCTCGGCCAGCGTCCGCTCCAGCGCCGGCAGCTGGTCGCGGACCAGCTCGGCGGTGGTGGCCCCGGTCACCGACAGGTTGACCACCCGCACGTCCGCGTCCTCCCGCTCGGCCAGGTCGTCGGCCAGGACGGCCACGAACGACGTCTCGGGGGAGGAGGACCCGATGCCCTGGCTCAGCGAGTCGCCCAGGGCGAGGTAGGCCACGTCCCCCGGCTGCTGCGCCCGCTGCGCCCAGTAGTCGGCCCGGGGGTCGATCGAGGCCACCACCAGCAGCGCCCGGGCGGCCAGGACGGCGACCACCGCGAGCAGCAGCACCGCCACGCCGGTCGTCACCGCCAGCACCCGCCGACGCCGCCACCACCGTCGTCCGTCGGTCACGGCGCCACCCTAGGCCCGGGGGACGCTGGTCCTGCGCCCGGTGGCCGTCGTGGGCACGGCCGTCCTCCGCGCGGCGGCCCGGGCGGTGCTGTCGTAGCGTCGGGGCCATGCCCGAGCCCACCAGCGCCGTGCCCGAGATGACCTACCGCCACCTGGGTGACTCCGGCCTGGTCGTGTCCACGGTGGGCCTGGGTGGCAACACCTTCGGCGCCCGCATCGACGCGGCCGCCACCCGGGAGGTCGTCCACGCCGCCCTGGACGCCGGGGTCACGTTCCTGGACTGCGCCGAGCTGTACGGCACCCGTCCGGGGGAGAGCGAGGAGCTGCTGGGTGCGGCCCTGCGCGGCCGCCGCGACCAGGTGGTGCTGGCCACCAAGTTCGGCCACCCCGCGGGCCGCGTGGACGCACCCGCGTGGGAGGCGCACGGCTCCCGCAGCGCGGTCCGCCGAGCCCTGGAGGGCTCGCTGCGACGGCTCGGCACCGACCACGTGGACCTGTTCCAGATGCACACGCCGGACCCCATGACCCCGGTGGAGGAGACCCTGACGGCGCTGGACGACCTGGTCCGCGAGGGCAAGGTCCGCTACCTCGGGTCGTCGAACTTCGCCGCGTGGCAGGTCGTGGACGCCGACCGGGCGGCCGAGGCCATCGGCACGGAGCGGTTCGTGTCGGCGCAGAACGCCTACAACCTGCTGGACCGCTCCGCCGAGGCCGAGCTGGTCCCGGCCTGCGAGCACGTGGGGGTCGGGATCCTGCCGTACTACCCGCTGGCCTCGGGGCTGCTGAGCGGCAAGTACCGCCGCGGCCAGGCCGCCCCCGAGGGGTCCCGGCTGGCCTCGCCGCGCATGGCGTCGCGGCTGGAGCAGGCGGACTTCGACACCATCGAGGCGCTCGAGCGCTTCGCGGCCGAGCGGGGCCTGGACCTGCTGACCGTGGCCGTCGGAGGGCTCGCCGCACAGCCGGCCGTGGGCAGCGTCATCGCGGGTGCCACCAGCGCCGAGCAGGTGCGGGCCAACGTCCGGGCCGGGCTGTGGGAGCCGACCGCCGAGGACCTGGCCGAGCTGGAGGACATCAGCGGTCGTGACTGACCGCCGCAGCGCCGAGGCCGAGGGCTGGCTGGGCGTCGCGCTCCGGCTCGAGACCAGCGGACGGCGCGACCGCGCCCTGGTGGCCGCCCGGACGGCCATGGCCCTGCTCGAGCGGGCCGAGGACGCCGACCGGCTCGGCGCCGACCGGCTCGACCACGCCCGGGCCGAGGTCGGCCGGCTCACCGGTCCGGACGTCGTGCCCATGCACGTCGACGTCGCCGCGGGGGAGCACGACCCGGCCGCGCAGGCCCGGGCCGAGCGGCGGGCGGTCTGGCTCGGCGCCCCGGTCGAGGCGGTGCTGGCCATGCTGGGCTGGGTGGAGCACGACGGCGTCCTGGAGGTGGTGCGGGTGGTCGTGCCGGGCACCCGGCGCGGCCGGTCGGCGTTCGCGACCCTGCTCGGCGCGCTGCCCGACGTCGGCGAGGTGGGCCTGCGGCTGCCGGCCCGCGACCCGCACCTGGTGCGGCTCGCCTCGCGGCACGGCTTCGAGGTGCTGCCCGGTGCGCCGGAACGGACCGGGCACGTGGGCGGCAGCGTGCGGTTGCGGCGGGACGCCGCGGTCCCGGGCGCGGTGGGTTTCGGGCCGTCGGCCGCAGCAGGGGAACGGCGATGACCGGCGCCGTCCTGCTCCAGGGCGGGGCCGAGATGCAGCCGGCGTGCCGGGCGATGGACGCCGACCTGCTCGACCGGGCGCCCGCCGGTGACGTGGTCGTGGTCCTGGGGGCGCCGACGCCGGGGGCGGACCACGACCGCGCCGCTCGGCGGGCCGGGTCGTACTACGGCGCGCTGACGGCCCGGCGGGTCGTGGTCACCGCCCACCCCCAGCAGGACCTCGCGGCCTGCGTGGCCGCGCTGGCCGACGCGGGGGCCGTGGTGCTGCCGGGCGGGTCGCCGGACCGGCTGCACGCCGGCCTGGACGAGGACGACGCGCGGCTGGGCGGGGAGCTGCTGCGGCTGCACCAGGAGGGGGTGGCCCTGTCCGGTGCGTCGGCCGGGGCGATGGTGCTGTGCGCGCGGACCGTGCTGCCCGGACGCCGGGGCCCCGCGGGGCCGGCCGTGGTGGACGGGCTCGGCCTGCTGCCGGGCCTGGCCCTGGTCCACGACGACGGTGGCGACGCCCGCTGGGCCGACCCGGGCGACCCGGACGGCCCCCGGTGGGGCCTGCCGGAGGCGGGTGGGGTGCTGCTGGTCGACGGCACCGTGCGTGCGGTCGGTCGGGGCCGGACCCGGCTGCTGCTCGACGGCGCCCAGCAGCACCTGGGCCCGACGCCCCGGCCGCTGGCGGACCTGCTCGGCCCCTGAGCGGTCAGGCCTCGCTGCCCCGGCGCACCAGCAGGACGTTGTCGGCGCGGGTGCCGACGACGCCCTCGGGGGACACCGCCTCCCGCGGGACCAGCTCGTCGGTCTCGACCACCCAGCCGGCGGGCAGGCGCAGCGACGCCAGCACCTCGGCGGTGGTGGGGAAGTGAACGTCGGGCCGGTCCTCCTGCGGCAGCCAGTCGGGGAACTCGGCGTGGCCCACCACGAGCAGCCGGCCACCGGGCCCGACCCGGGTCGCGGCCTGGTCAAGGACGGCCTGCCGGGCCTCGGCCGTGGCTGCGGGGGAGTGGTAGTACTGCGCGCAGACCAGGTCGTAGGCCCCGGCCGGCAGCTCGGCCGCGGTGACGTCGACCTGCTGGAAGTCGATCCGGTCCTGCACGCCGGCCTCGACCGCGTGGAACGCCCCCCGCTGCAGCGCCGTGGCCGCGATGTCGACCGCCGTCACGGTCCAGCCCCGCGTCGCCAGCCAGATCGAGTCCGCGCCCTCGCCGCAGCCGATCTCCAGCGCCGCACCCGGCGGCAGGTCGGCCACCTCGCGCACCAGCAGGTCGTTGGGCCGGCCCGACCAGACCCGGTCCTGCTCGGCGTAGCGGGCCTCCCAGTAGGTGGTGTCGGTGTCGCCCTCGGCGGCGGTGTGCCCGTTGCGGACGCCGTGGACGTGCGGTGCGGTCGGCTGAGTCATGGTCCGACTGTGCCGCCGGGGGTGCGGGCACGACAAGTCCTGTTGCGGGACCAGCAAAGTCGGGACCGCAGTGCGGGGCGTACCGCTGGGCGTACCGCGTGGCACCATCGACGGGTGGCCGGCCGGACGGCGTCGCAGCAGCGGCGGGAGGACCTGGTCCGGCTGCGCCGGGTCCGCGACCGGATCGACCGCGACCACGCGCAGCCGCTGGACCTGCCGACCCTGGCGCGCGAGGCCCACATGTCCACCGGGCACCTGAGCCGGGCGTTCCGGCGGGCCTACGGCGAACCGCCCCACGCCTACCTGATGACGCGCCGGATCGAGCGCGCGATGGCGCTGCTGCGCCGCGGGGACCTGGGCGTCACCGAGGTGTGCGTCGCGGTCGGCTGCTCGTCCCTCGGCAGCTTCAGCACCCGCTTCACCGAGCTGGTCGGCGTCCCCCCGAGCGAGTACCGGCGCCGAGCCGCGGCCGGGGCGGCAGGGCCCGCGGCGGGTCTGCCGTCCTGCGTGGTCTCTTGGGTGGCCCGACCGGTCAGGAACGGAGAAGCAGGCGCACCGGGTGCGCGCCTAGCGTGACCGGCATGGACATCACCATCGCCGCCAGCTTCCTGCCCCACGTCGACGCCGAGGCCTCGCTGGTCTTCTACCGCGACGTGCTCGGCTTCGAGGTCCGCAACGACGTCGGCTACGGCGGGATGCGCTGGATCACGGTCGGCCCGGCCGGCCAGCCCGGCACGTCGATCGTGCTCCAGCCGCCGGTGTCCGACCCCGGGGTGACGGAGGCGGAGGCCGCCACCGTCGCCGACATGATGGCCAAGGGCACGTACGCGGGCCTGCTGCTGGCGAGCGACGACCTGGACGGGCTGTTCGAGCGGCTGCGCTCCCGCGACGTCGAGATCGTGCAGGAGCCCGTCGACCAGCCGTACGGGATCCGCGACGGCGCCCTGCGCGACCCGGCCGGCAACCTGCTCCGGATCCAGCAGCGCGCGTGAACCCGCCCCAGGTGTCGGGGGTGTGCGCCACACTCGGGCGCCGGCGACCCCTTGGAGGCGGACGAGCATGACCACGACCGACGAGCGCAGCACGGCGACGCACACCGCGGACAGCCACGACCTGATCCGGGTGCAGGGGGCGCGCGAGAACAACCTCAAGGACGTCAGCGTCGAGCTGCCCAAGCGGCGGTTGACGGTCTTCACGGGGGTGTCCGGCTCGGGCAAGAGCTCGCTGGTGTTCGCGACCATCGCCGCGGAGTCGCAGCGGCTCATCAACGAGACCTACAGCGCCTTCGTGCAGGGGTTCATGCCGACCCTGGCGCGGCCGGAGGTCGACGTCCTGGACGGGCTGACCACCGCGATCATCGTCGACCAGGAGCGGATGGGGGCCAACCCCCGCTCGACCGTCGGCACCGTCACCGACGCCAACGCCATGCTGCGGATCCTGTTCAGCCGGCTCGGCGACCCGCAGATCGGTCCGCCCAACGCCTACTCCTTCAACGTGCCGTCGGTGAAGGCCAGCGGCGCGATCACGGTCCAGCGCGGCCCCGGGAAGACCACGACGGAGAAGGCCACGTTCAACCGCCTGGGCGGCATGTGTCCTCGCTGCGAGGGCCGGGGGTCGGTCACCGACATCGACCTGACCGCCCTGTACGACGCGGACAAGTCGCTCAACGAGAACGCCCTGACCATCCCCGGCTACACGATGGAGGGCTGGTACGGCCGGATCTTCCGCGGCTGCGGGTTCTTCGACCCGGACAAGCCCATCCGCGACTACTCCGAGCGCGAGCTGCACGACCTGCTCCACAAGGAGCCGACGAAGATCAAGATCGACGGCATCAACCTCACCTACAGCGGGCTCATCCCGTCGATCCAGAAGTCGTACCTGTCCAAGGACGTCGAGGCCATGCAGCCCCACGTCCGCGCGTTCGTCGAGCGGGCCGTCACGTTCACCACCTGCCCCGACTGCGCCGGGACCCGGCTGTCGCCGGAGGCGCTGGGGTCCCGGATCGACGGGGTGAACATCGCCGACCTGTGCGCCATGCAGATCAGCGACCTGGCCGAGTGGGTCCGGGCCCTGGACGAGCCGTCGGTGGCGCCGTTGCTGGGCGGGTTGCAGCACCTGCTGGACTCGTTCGTCTCGATCGGGCTGGGCTACCTGTCGCTCGAGCGGCCGTCGGGGACGCTGTCCGGGGGAGAGGCGCAGCGGACCAAGATGATCCGCCACCTGGGCTCGTCGCTGACCGACGTGACGTACGTGTTCGACGAGCCGACCATCGGGCTGCACCCGCACGACATCCAGCGGATGAACGAGCTGCTGCTCCAGCTGCGCGACAAGGGCAACACAGTGCTGGTGGTCGAGCACAAGCCCGAGGCCATCGCCATCGCCGACCACGTCGTCGACCTGGGGCCCGGCGCCGGCAGCGCCGGGGGAGAGGTGGTCTACCAGGGCTCCCTGGACGGGCTGCGCACGAGCGGCACCCTGACCGGGCGGCACCTGGACCACCGGGTCGGGGTCAAGCCCACGGTGCGCCGCGCCACCGGCACGATGGAGGTGCGCGGGGCCGCGACGCACAACCTGCGCGGGGTGGACGTCGACGTCCCGCTCGGTGTGCTGGTCGTCGTCACAGGGGTGGCCGGCTCCGGCAAGAGCTCGCTGATCCACGGCTCCGTGGCCGGTCGAGACGGCGTCGTGGCCATCGACCAGGGCGGCATCAAGGGCTCCCGGCGCAGCAACCCGGCCACCTACACCGGGCTGCTCGAACCCGTCCGCAAGGCGTTCGCCAAGGCCAACGGCGTCAAGCCCGCCCTGTTCAGCGCCAACTCCGAGGGCGCCTGCCCGGCCTGCAACGGGGCCGGCGTCATCTACACCGACCTGGGCATGATGGCCGGGGTCGCCTCGACCTGCGAGGCCTGCGAGGGCAAGCGGTTCCAGGCCGAGGTGCTGGAGTACACCCTCGGGGGCCGGAACATCGCCGAGGTGCTGGCCATGCCCGTGGCCGAGGCCACCGAGTTCTTCGCCGAGGGCGAGGCCCGGCTGCCCGCCGCGCACAAGGTCCTGACCCGGCTGGTGGACGTCGGCCTGGGCTACCTGAAGCTCGGCCAGCCGCTGACCACGCTGTCCGGCGGGGAGCGGCAGCGCATCAAGCTTGCCACCCGGATGGGCGAGAAGGGCGCGGTCTACGTCCTCGACGAGCCCACCACGGGCCTGCACCTGGCCGACGTCGACAACCTGCTGGGGCTGCTCGACCGCCTCGTCGACTCCGGCACGTCCGTCATCGTCATCGAGCACCACCAGGCGGTCATGGCCCACGCGGACTGGATCATCGACCTGGGCCCGGGCGCCGGTCACGACGGCGGGCTGGTGGTCTTCGAGGGCACCCCTGCGGACCTCGTGGCCGACCGCTCGACGCTGACCGGTCAGCACCTGGCGGCGTACGTGGGGGAGTAGGGCTTGACCTGGTCCCTACGGCACGGCTTGTGCTGCCGGCATGAGTGGTGGGTGGCGCCGAACGGCCGGTACGAGGACCAGCACGACGTCGGCCGGCAGCGACGGGCGACGACGACGGCCCACGACGGTCGTGGCCGTCGCTGCCGGTGCCGCGGCCATGCTGCTGCTCGCGGCGTGCGCGTCGGGCGCACCCGACGACGCCGCCAGCACGGCCGACCCCGGGGACGACGCCGCGCTGGCCCAGTTCTACGACCAGGAGCTGGCCTGGGGCGCCTGCGACGACGACTTCGCCACGAGTGAGCGCGAGGCCGAGATCCTGGCCGCGAGTCCCGCGGAGTGCGCCTTCCTGACGGTGCCGCTCGACTACGCCCAGCCCGACGGCGAGACCGCCTCGGTCGCCGTGAGCCGCATGGCCTCGGCCGGCGAGGCGACGGGGTCGTTGGTGTTCAACCCGGGCGGGCCCGGGGGCTCCGGCGTCCTGGGGGCTCTCGCGCTGAGCGTCGGCGTCGGCGAGACCCGCATCGGCGAGGCGTTCGACCTGGTGGGCTTCGACCCGCGCGGAGTCGGCGTCACCACACCCGCCGACTGCTACTCCCCGGACGGCACGACGCGTGGCGACGAGCTCTTCCCGTCCCTCGCCGTCCGTCCGGAGCTGACCGAGGCCGACACCCGCGCGGTCTTCGAGCGGTGCGCGGAGGGCTCCGGCGGCGCCGAGGTGCTGGTGCAGCTGGGCACCCGCACGTCGGCCAGGGACATGGACGTCCTGCGCGCGGCCCTGGGCGAGGAGCAGCTCACCTTCCTCGGCCAGAGCTACGGCACCCGCCTGGGAGCGGTCTACGCCGAGGAGTTCCCCGAGCGGGTGCGCGCGATGATCCTCGACGGCGCCTTCGACCCGACGCTCGCCACGGTCGACCGCTTCTCGACGACCTACTCCGGGTTCCAGGCCGCGTTCGAGGCGATGGCCGCGCAGTGCACGCAGGACTCCACCTGCCCCCTCGGCGACGATCCCGCCGCCGCGACCGCCGAGTTCCAGGCGATCATGCAGCCGCTCGCCGACGAGCCTGTGCCGGCGCTCGACACGGAGCTGGACTTCGACGGCGCGATCGGTGCCGTCATCCTCGGGCTCTACTCGGCCGAGCAGTGGCCCACGATCATCGACGGCATCGCCGAGGTGGAGCAGGGTCGGGGTGACATCCTGCAGCAGCTCGCGCTCGACGCGACCTCCGGCAGCGAGGACCCCGCCGCCGCGGTGAACGGCAACCAGCCCGAGGCGCTCTTCGCGATCAACTGCATGGACGAGCAGCGCCTCAGCCCCGACGACGTCGCACGGCTGCGCGAGCTGACCTACGAGGCGGCGCCGTTCATGGATCGCGGCGAGGAGGTCGTCGGCGCGCGGGACGCCTGCGAGCAGTGGCCGGAACCGCCGACGCTCGGGTTCCCGTACGCGCAGGACGTCGACGGGCTGCCCGAGACGCTCGTCGTCTCGTTCACCGGTGACCCCACCACGCCGCACACCGGCGGCATCGCGCTCGCCGACGCGCTCGGCAGCTCGCTGCTGACGCTGCAGGGCGCGGAGCACACGATCGTGAGCGCGGGGACGAACCCCTGCGTCGTCGACGTAGCGGCCGACTACCTCATCGACCTCGAGCTGCCCGCGGAGATGCCCGACTGCTCCGCCTGACCCGGCCCACCTGGCCGCGGCCGGACCCGGGCGGCTGACGGGTCGCGCCCGCTACGGCGTCGCCGGCCGGACCCGGGAGAGCTCCGCGGCGAGGTCGGTCGAGGTGGTGTGCAGCACGGTGCGCAGGCCCAGCTCGCGGGCTGCGGCGATGTTCACGGGGCTGTCGTCGACGAACACCACCTGCTGCGGTTCGGCGCCGAGCTCGGCCAGCACGTGCCGGTACACGCGCGGGTCGGGCTTGACCAGGCCGAGCCGACCGCTGAAGAACGCGTGCGCGAACGGCTCCAGCCAGTCCGCGCGACCCAGCCGGTGCGACATGCCCAGGGGCATGTTGGACAGCAACGCCATCGGGGCGCCGCTGTCCCGCAGGTCGCGCAGGACCTGCAGCGTGACCGGGTCCAGGTGAGACCACTGGGCGGTGTCCAGCGCCTCCAGGGTGTCGACCAGCTGCAGGTCCAGCGGTCGGCCCGCGGCCTCGGACCAGTACTCCAGCGGGCTCAGCGCGGCCGCGTCGAACCGGAGCCGGTTGGTCCAGTAGGGGCTGCCGGGCGGTGCGAGGTCGCGCCCGACCACCTGCTCCAACCGTGCCCAGTCCGCCGGCTGCGGGGCCGTGGAGACGACCATGCCGTAGTCGAACAGGTACCAGGTCGGCCGACGGTCAGGTCCCACCTGCCGCACCCTACGGGCCGTCCGCCGCCCAGGCGCCGTCCGTGCGCGGTCGAGATCGGCCCGACGACGCCACCCGGCGGCGGTTCGCCGTCACGGGGCGGATCTCGCCGCCGGGCCGCTACCGCGAGGAGTGGACCCCCTGGGACGCGAGCAGCTCCAGGACGGCGGTCTGGCCGTCGTCGGCCCGACGGGCGGACCCCGTCAGGCCCACCGCGGCCGCATGACCGAGGGCGTCCGGCACCTGCGACCGGTGGATCTCGACGAGCAGCCGACCCCCTGGCGCGAGCCACGGCACGGACTCCCGCAGCAGCCGCCGCACCAGGTCCAGGCCGTCGACTCCGCCGTACAGCGCGCGGGCCGGTTCGTGGTCGCGTGCCTCGTGGCTGAGCAGCGACTCAGCGCCGAGGGGTACGTAGGGCGGCACCGCGGCCAGCACGTCGACGTCGCCTCGCAGCGCTGCCGGCAGCCCGGTCAGCACGTCGCCGCCGTGCACGGCCGCGTCCGGCGGCAGGTTGTCCCGGGCCAGGGCCCGGGCCGCCGGGCACACGTCGGTGGCGTGGACCAGGGTGCCGGGGACGGTCCGGGCGACCAGGGCCGCCACCGGCGCCACCCCGGCGAACGCCTCGACGACGACCGACCGGTGGCGGGCGAGAGCTATCGCCCGGTGCGCCAGCGTCAGGGTCCGCACGCGAGGGACGAAGACGCCTCGTCCGACGGCGAGGTCCACGCCGTCGAAGCGCACCGTGCCCAGCAGGTGCTCGAGCGGTTCGCCCTGCTCGCGTCGCCGGACCAGCTGCTCCAGCCGGTCCGGGTCGTCGCCGGCCCCGGAGGCGGTGCGCAGGAGCAGGGCCGCCTCCTCCTCGGCGAACACGCACCCGGCCCGGCGGAGACGGGCCGCGAGCACGACGTGCTGCGCGTGGGTGGTCCGGCCGTGCGGCGCGGCGGTGGCCGGTGCGCTCACCGGTCGTAGCCGACGAGGATCAGACCGTCGTCGACCCCGGACAGCCGACCGCCCGCGGCGGCCATGGCGTCGGCGATGTCGGCGACGCGTCCGTAGGCGGCCGCGGCGACCGGTAGCGACGCCGCTCCGTCGGCGGCGTGCTGGACCGGGAGCACCTCCATGGTGCGGACGAGCACCCCGTCCCGTACCGAGTGCACCCGCAGGCCGGACCCGTCGGCGACGAGGTCGTGCAACGGTCCGACCCGGGCCGGGACGACCGCCCAGGACAGGTCCCGGAGGTCCACGTCGTCCAGGCGCGGGCCCAACGCCCCGACGACCTCGGGGGACAACCCGGGACCGCTGGTCTGGGCCCAGCCGTCACCGTCGCGACGGATCACCGGGGTCCCCATGGTCTCGGCCGTCCCCAGGCGCAGGACCGGCTCCCCGGCGGCGGGCGGGTCGTCGACGACCCGGAGCCGCCACGGCGGCAGTCCGGGCGGTGGGACGGGCGTGGTGTCCGGTGCTGGAGGGTCGGCGTCACGTCGCGTCCGACGAGAGGCGCGCTGGGCCAGCAGGTGCCCGTTGCGCATCGGCTCGACCAACCACCACCCCGCCCGGTGCGCGGCCACGAGCTCGCCCGCCATCAGCCGCAGGATCGAGGCGGCCTCGGCCAGGTCGCGCGAGCGGTCCAGCTGCCAGCGGTGCCGGTCCTCGTGCCGGGAGCCCGGCCACGGTGACGGCCCCAGCGGTCGACGTCCCGTCGTCATCACGTCCATGGTGCCTCCCACGCCCGAGCCGGCCGGCGGACGGGCTCGGCAGCGGGCTGCCGGCTCTCGTCACGATGACGGGCACGTGCGCATCGGGTCGGCGGGTGCCCCCGGGGTCCCGGAGTCCTGCGCCGACCACCCGATGGTGCCACGCGGCGACAGGGAACGACAGCGATCCACCCGACCAGGCGGTGAAGCGCCGAGATCCTGACCGGCGGGGGAGCGGGCGGCGGCGGCGAACGGGTCGAGTCGCCGCTGACAGCAGCAGCGGCGGGCCACCTCTAGCCTGCAGGATGCTGAGGGCGCCTCCCTCGGCGGCGTGAAGCCGTCGGACTACCGCGAACGTGGGAGAAGTGGTCGTGCTGGAGGAAGTGCTCACCGGTGTCGTGGTGACCGCGCTCGCGGTTCTGTACTGGTCCTACGCGTACTGGGAGTTCCACCTGGATGCAGCTCCAGCGTTCTACCGGAAGAGGCGTTCGTTCCCGGTTCCGCCCCAGTGGGTACTTTCTGCAGCCCTCGTGCTGACCAATGCCACAGCCGTTGTCTGGGCCGCACTACTGACTGCGGGGGGTGTTCTTCCCTCGTATCCGACCGCCGGTATAGCCGTGGCCAGCTCCCTCGCCGTGCTTGTGTTGATCATGGTTCCGACGGTGCTCTTCAACCGGCCGCGCTTCCTCATATCGAAGACGCGGCAAGAAGAGATGCGTCGGGCGAAGCGGGACGGACGTGATTCGGGCTCGGCGGGGGACCGCTGAACTCAGAGCCCCGCGGGCGGCTCGGTGCCGCTGGCGTTCCGACAGCGTTGGCCGTGCGGAGCAAGCCGCCGCGGCCGCTGCTGACGGACGTCCACGGGCGCCGGAGGAGACTGCAGCCGTGATCGCTCTGCTGGCTGCCCCTAGCAACCTCGGGCTTCGTCCGCCTCGACCGTCAAGCGTGCCGGGGTGCGCCAAGGCCCCCGAGGCGCTGCGCGAGGCCGGGTTGCACGCCCGCCTGGCCGCAGCCGGCGCGGTGGACGCCGGCGTCGTGCTGCCCGGCCGCTACGTCGATGACGGAGACCCCGGGTCGCATCGGCTACGCAACCAGGACGCGATCGTCGACCACAGCCGGCGGCTGGCCGACCGCCTCGGGTCTCTGCTGGACGACGGGCGCGTACCGCTGGTGCTCGGAGGGGACTGCAGCCTGCTGGTCGGAGCCGGGCTCGCCCTGGCCCGCCGCGGCGGCGCGGGGCTGGTCCATCTCGATGGGCACACCGACTTCCGCCACCCCGGCAACAGCGACCAGTGCGTGAGCCTGGCGGGGGAGGACCTCGCGGCCGCTGTCGGCCACCACTGGGACGCCGTCGCCGACATCGACGGGCACCGGCCCTACTTCTCCGCCGGCCGGACCGCGCACCTGGGGTGCCGCGATGACGACGAGCACCTGCCCGAGGTCCAGCGGCTCCTCGGGGCTGTACTCCCGGCGGGCCGGGTGGACGCCGTCGGCGCACAGGTGGCAGCCGCCACGGCCCTCCGCGTGGCAGGCGGTTCGAGCGGTGCCGGCTTCTGGCTGCACCTGGACGTCGACGTGCTCGACCCCCGGCACATGCCGGCGGTGGACAGCCCCGACGACGGTGGCCTGGACCCCGAGCAGCTCGTCACGCTCCTCGAAGCTCTTGCGCCGGGTGCCGTCGGCGCGCAGGTCACCGTCTTCGACCCCGACCCCGACCTCGATCCGGACGGCCGCCACGCCCGGCTCCTCGCCGACGTGCTCGCCACGGGGTTGCGCGGGCTCGGGGCGGGGGCGGCCGCCACCTGAGCGGGGCGGTGGCCGGGCATGCTGACCCTGGTCCCATCAGCGATCGTCACCTCATCCCTGGGCTACCGGCCGGAGCAGCAACGCATGCCACGAGAGGGCTTCACACTGCTCGCCTCAGCACCAAGGACGAGCTCGCCGAGATCCTGTCCGGCCACCGATCCCTGGCCGGCGATCCAACTGGCCCCGCGGTCACGGCTCCAAGTAGTGCTCTGTTCGTGCCCTGGCCCGGATGAGGGCAGCCCGCACCGCTACGGCTGCCACGGCAGCGCCGATCGGCATGGCCGCCAAGAACGCGCCGGGAGGCAACCCCGGGAAGGTAGAGCCGGCGATGAGGCAGAGCACGGCGCCCGTGACGCCGGCCAATCCGACCCACCCGGAGACGTCCGGTCTTCCGAACGCTGACGGCAGGCGCTGCCCTCGGGGTGAGTTGAGGTCGGTCATGGCCCCCCGCAGGCGCCCGTTGCCGAGTACCGCGAGGTCGCTGACGTCGCCACGACGTAGCACCCCCAGTGCGCGCCAGACCTGGCTCTCCTGCAACGTCAGCCCTGGTAGCCGTATGAAGCGTATCCACGCCAGACGAGCCGCCAGGATGGGAACGAAACTGCCCAGGAGCAGTCCGGAGGCCACGGCTTCGGCGCCGGCGAGCACCGCGACCACCAGTCCTCCGAAGAGCAGCCCGACGCAGGACGTCACGGCGACGGCGACCACAGTCAGCCGCCTCAGCGCACCAACGGGTCGAAGCCGCCTGGCCGCCTCAGCGACGGCGGGGTCGGGAGCAACCCGGAAGGCGGTGCGCAGCAGCAGCCGCGCCCCGGGCTCATCGCCACGCTGCACCAGATGCGCGGCAGCTTGCAGCGTGCCCGTACGACCGTTGTCCGGGCCCGACCCGAGAAGGCGCCCCGCGGCTTCACCGACGACCCGGTCCAAGGTCTGGGGACCGCCGTGACGGTCACGCCCGAGCACGCTCGAGACGACCTCCCGCACGACGCGCAGCTGCGGCTCGACGAACGGTTCCTCCACCGGCCTGATGTCGGCACAAATGGCCCGGGCCCTGAGCCTGCCGACGTGCCCCCCGGGGCCCTGCCACCAACTGATCGGCTGCTGGGCAGGGCTGCCGAGGATTGCCTGCCAAGATCACCCGGTGCTCAAGTGGATCGACGCATTACGGCGCCGCCGCCGGGACCACCAGTGGACGAGGCGCGCCGCCGCCGTCAAGGCTGAGGGAGACGAGCGACGTGAGCTGCTTGCCGGCCAGGAGGCAGATGTCTTCGATCTGGAGGCCCTGCTGTTCCGACATGATCCTGTCGGCATAGCCTTCAAGGACAACACCGACGAGTACCGGCCAGAGGCCGAGACGATCACCCTCCGCAGACATGAGGTCCACTCGGTGGACGCGCTCCGGACGATGATGCACCAAGAGTTCGTGCGGTGGTTCGACCTAGAGATCGCAGGGCCTGAGGCGCGCTACGACTCCATCGCCGAGGAGCTGTGGCTCACCTGGGGCCCAGGGTCACAACCGCGGTAGCGGACTGCTGCAGTGGGGTGCGGCGGGCAAATCACTACGACACCGATGAGTCGGCCGGGCCGAAGCAGTCGAACCAGCATGGATACCGAGGACCTGGACAGGTACTTGAACGGCCTCGAGCATTCCCACAAGGTGGGCGTCCTGGCGCTTCGCGAGGCCATCCTCGCTGTCGACGCCGGGATGAGCGAGCACATCAAGTGGAACGCCCCGAGCTTCCGCTTCCGCTGTGAGGACCGGGTGACGATGCGGTTGGCCCCCCACGACGCCTTCCAGCTGGTCCTGCACCGTGGCAGCCGGGTCCGTGACGACACCGCTGACTTCCACTTCCACGACACCACTGGGTTGATCCGGGCGTCACCCGACCGGGGCGTGGTCGACCTGACGGACTCGGGTGTCCTGGACCAGCGCCTGGCGGAAGTCGTCGACATGGTGAAGCGCTGGGTCGCGAGCTAGCCGCCCATCGCCACAGCACCAGGAGATCGTGAAGAACCCCGTGGAGGGTGGGCCCGAGGTCGTCCTCGACTTCGACCGTCAAGGACGTCTGCTGGGCGTCGAGTCCTGGGCGCAGCCGAGCTTCCGGCGCCGCTGAAGCCGCCCTGACTCTTCGGTCACCCAGCCCGGCGGCGGGCAGCCTGAAGCCGGACGGAGCGTCCCAGGGCCCTCGACCCCCGATTTGGCGTCGTCGGCCCGTTCCGACGGTCGGAAGTGCCGCTCAGGGGTCGTCTGGCGGACACGGGCCGTCGTGCTGGACCATCGGACGATGAAGACGGTGGTAGCGGAGGACGACGGTGCGGCGTCGCATGACAGCCGACGCCAGCCGCGCTGGCGGGGCGTGCTTGGCTGGTACGTCCCCGCCCTCGACCCTGCGCAGTGCCCGACTGCCGCTGACGTCGCGCGGACCTTGTCCGAAGCCTGGGGAGATGGCCTCAGCGTTGTAGGTCCCACCGCAACGGTCCGACTCGTCAGGCGAGCCCCCGACGTCGCGACTGTCCTTGCACAATGGGATGAACGCATGCAGGCCGCGGCGCGTGCAGCCGGCATCACGGAGGTCACCCTGGGCGGTTGGACCGTCTCCAGGCGCCGATGGTGGGGCTGGCAGCACGCCGCCCTCGGCACCGCCCACGACTCCTTCAGCACCATCCAGTAGAAGACCGCAACTGAACCATCCTCGAGTGGGGAAGTGCCCGGAGGCCGGGCGAGAGTCCCCAGGTTTGGATCGTCAACCGGTGCAGACGTCGCTGGGGACTCTCAGGGCAGCCCCACTAGTCTGAGCCAACGCCAACTGCGACCGGGCCACCGACGACAGAGTCATGGGGACGGGCCGCCGATGCAAAGCTCATCGCGGCAGGTTCAACCAACCCACGTCGGCGCCCGCGTGTACTTGATCAAGCCATGTCAATAGCATTGCCTCGACACTTTCGGAAAGTTGTGAAACTATCTCACCACTATGTGAGGCAAAGTAAACGGGATTGGGCGGGGCGTCTGCATCTACAGTCACCCCTATCGAGCCCCAACCGTTCGTGGACATCAGTCGCACAAACGGAACTTCGACCTCTCGATTACTGTCGCCCCAGTACAGGCCGTAGGGCACAGCGAGCGCCGTTTCGAGATCAACGGGGACGAGGTCTCGTGCGACTTCCATATCGCTTCTCCGTCCGCCCGCACTGACATCGACCCCATTAATCGCAGAAAAGACCGCAACCACATCATCGGTTACTTCGATTTGCATTGACGCCAGACCGTCTACGATCTCAGACACGGGCAGACCTGTAGCGAGACCAACTGAAAGTCGCGGACGGCGCTGCCCGATAGTGTGCAGATACCGATCAATTAGGACTCTTTCTCTCACCGTCTTCTCCTTAGGTCACGAATGGGGGCTTGTTCAAGTCGCGATGAAGGCGGGATTGCGCGTGCAGCGGCATTGGGTCGGAGAATGCCATCTGCTGCCCCTCGCCCCCACGCCGGGCCGGACCATCGAGCCGAGCTCCCGGGCGCCGGGGCAAGCCAGTCACCAGTCGCTGCCCGGTCAGCGTTTCGCAAGGAATCCCCAACTGACGACCAGCTGCTGTGAGACGCTCTCGCCTGCTGCAACGCCCCGGTAGCCTAACGCCGATAACGTGCGTTATGTCAGATCACGACGGGGTGGCCCCTCCCTGACCACCGGCTGGCGCAGGATCGTCCGGCGTCGCTCGGGAGCGACCCGCCGGAAGTCGCTCAGGTAGATCTCGTGGTGCCGCCCGGTCGGCCGGAGGCCCTGCGCGGGCAGGAACTTGTGGTGCAGGCGGTGCAGCACACCGGCCTCGTCGTCGAAGGTCCCGACGTGCAGCGTCTGGACGCAGCGTCCCTCGGACAGCGTCTCCAGGCGGACGTCCGCCAGCCGCTCCGGCCGGCGCGTGCTGGTGAGCCTCGCGCGGGCGGCCTCGACGTCGACCCCACCGAGCCAGTCCGGCAGCAGGATCAGCAGCGTCCAGGACCACCGCGACTTGTCGCGCGCCGCGGTGAACGCGGCCATGTCCTCGGCCCACCACAGACCCTCGAGCGGCGGGACGACATAATCACGGCCGCGCTGCTTGCTGTCGAACTTCACGGCGTAGGCCATCGGGTACAGGGCGCGCACGGCCACAACGAACCCGGGCCCGTTGGGGTCACCGTGGCCGTCGATCGCCAGGTACTGCTGCGGCGGGACGTCGAGCAGACGCAGCTCCCCCGACCGGGCTCGGTAGCCGTCGAGGGTGCGACGGAGGTCCGGCTTGACGGTCATGACCGTCCCACCGGGCCGACGGGCCGTCGGCGCGGCGTCCGGGCGGCCCACCGCTCCCCCGGCGCCGTCACGACCATTCCGGCCGACCTGCCGAGCCTGGACAACGGCTATGCCTCGGCGAGGTCGAAGACGTAGAACACGTTGCCCGCGGGGTCCTCGTAGCCCTCGACCGTCCCGCCCGGGATGTCGTAGCGGGGCACCCGGACCGGGACTCCTGCGTGGGCCTCGCGCCAGGCCAGCACGTCGTCGACCAGGTACATCGGACCCGGTGGGTAGTCCTCGGTGTCCACCATGAGCTCCACCGAGCCGTCGGCGGCGGCGAAGGCGACGGTGGTCTCCCCCTCGCGCCACACCTCCTGCAGCCCGAGCTGGTCCCGGTAGAACGCGACGGCGGCCCCGAGGTCGGTCACAGGCAGGTACAGGTAGGTGAGCTTCATGAGGCGGCTCCTGCTCGACTGGGTGTCCCAGCCGAGGCTAGTCCGGGGTGGTCGTCACGGCCCCGTGCCCGGCCGACAGAGCCTGCGGCTGCTGCTGCGGCTGCCGGCGGGACCGGGCTGAAGAGCGCCACCAGCGGGGCTGTCGGAGCCCGTGCGTACCGTGACGCGGGTGGCCCGCTACGTCGTCGACGCCCCGACCCTGCTGCACCTGGTCGGCACGGGTGTGCTCGTCGACCCGAGCCAGCGCCTCGTGGCGCCCAACGCCGTCCGGACCCAGGCCCTGACCCTGCTGCTGGGCGCCGTCGAGCGTGGCGAGCTGACCGAGGTCGACGCGATGGACCAGCACGAGGCCATGACCGCCCTGAAGATCCGGCTGCTGGGCGACCGGGTGTCCCGGCGCACCGCCTGGCGGATCGCGAGGGAGCAGGGATGGGACTCCCTCGAGCACGCCGAGTACCTGGCGGTGGCCCGGCTGCAGGCGGACGCCCTGGTCACCGTCGACCCGGCCATGGCGGCCCGCGCCGAGGGCCTGGTGCCGCTGGCGCCGGTCTCGGTGCTCGGGCGCCCGGACGAGGCGGACTGACCGCCCCGACCGGGACGCTTCCTCCTCAGTCGGTGCCCGACTCCATGGCGGCGCGGTCCAGGGCCGCGTCCTCCTCAGACACCTTCCCGCGCGACGCGATGGCCTCGGCCCCGCCCGCGGTCAGGGACCCGATCAGGCCGGTGCCGGCCGTCACCGGCGCCCCCGCGGCCGCCGGCTGCGCCCCGCCCACCATGCCCAGCGCGGCGTACTGCTCGAGCTTGGCCCGGGAGTCGGCGATGTCGAGGTTGCGCATGGTCAGCTGGCCGATCCGGTCGACGGGGCCGAACGCCGAGTCGCCGGTGCGCTCCATAGACAGCTTGTCCGGGTGGTAGCTGAACGAGGTGCCGGAGGTGTCGAGGATCGAGTAGTCCTCGCCGCGACGTAGCCGCAGCGTCACCTCCCCGGTGACGGCCATGCCGACCCAGCGCTGCAGCGACTCGCGCAGCATCAGCGACTGCGGGTCCAGCCAGCGACCCTCGTACATCAGCCGGCCGAGGCGCCGGCCCTCGTTGTGGTAGCTGGCGACCGTGTCCTCGTTGTGGATGGCCGCGACCAGCCGCTCGTAGGCCACGTGCAGCAGCGCCATGCCCGGGGCCTCGTAGATTCCGCGGCTCTTGGCCTCGATGATCCGGTTCTCGATCTGGTCGGACATGCCCAGCCCGTGCCGGCCGCCGACCGCGTTGGCCTGCATGACCAGGTCGACCGGCGAGGCGAACGTCTGCCCGTTGATCGACACCGGGCGACCCTGGGCGAAGCCGATGGTCACGTCCTCCGGGGCGATGTCGACCGTCGGGTCCCAGTGGGCCACGCCCATGATCGGCGAGACGGTCTCCATGCTCGCGTCCAGGTGCTCCAGCGCCTTGGCCTCGTGCGTGGCGCCCCAGATGTTGGCGTCGGTGGAGTACGCCTTCTCGGTGCTGTCGCGGTAGGGCAGGTCGTGGGCCTGCAGCCACTCCGACATCTCCTTGCGCCCACCCAGCTCGTGGACGAAGTCCGCGTCCAGCCAGGGCTTGTAGATGCGCAGCGACGGGTTGGCCAGCAGGCCGTAGCGGTAGAACCGCTCGATGTCGTTGCCCTTGTAGGTCGAGCCGTCGCCCCAGATCTGCACGTCGTCCTCGAGCATCGCCCGCACCAGCAGGGTGCCCGTGACCGCGCGGCCCAGCGGGGTGGTGTTGAAGTAGGTGCGACCGCCGGAGCGGATGTGGAACGCCCCGCACGTCAGCGCGGCGAACCCCTCCTCCACCAGCGCCTCGCGGCAGTCGACCAGGCGGGCCACCTCGGCGCCGTAGGCGGTGGCACGGCCCGGGACCGACTCGATGTCGTCCTCGTCGTACTGGCCCAGGTGGGCGGTGTACGTGCAGGGCACCGCGCCCTTGTCGCGCATCCAGGCCACGGCCACGGAGGTGTCGAGGCCGCCGGAGAAGGCGATGCCGACGCGTTCGCCGACGGGGAGGGAGTTCAGCACCTTGGACATGAGGAGCAGTATCCAGGTCCATGCATAGATATGCAAAACCTGCTCAGGGGTGCGTGGGGTCCGCCCGGTACCGGTCGGCGGCCTCCGACACGCGACGCCAGTAGGCCGCCCACCACTCGGCGTCGCCGCCGGGCAGGTTCGGCGCCTCGGCCCGCATCCCGGCGGTCCCGTCGAGCTCCTCGCGCAGGATGTCGAGGTGCCCGGCGTGACGGTGCGTCTCCGCGATCAGGTGGATCAGGACGCGGTGCAGGGTCACCGGGTTGGCCTCGGGCGGCCACCACGGCACGTGGCCGAGGGCGTCGAGGTCCAGCGCCGCCACGGTCACGTCCGAGGCCGCCCACACCCGCCGGTAGAGACCCACCACGTCCTCGCGCGACTCCGAGGCGGCGGCGTACATGTCGGAGTTGGGCTCGGCGTCGTCCGACATCCAGGGCAGGGGCTCCGGGAACGGCCGCCCGAACACCGAGCCGAGATACCCCGCCTCCGTCCCGGCCAGGTGCTTGACGACCCCCAGCAGGTTGGTCCCGGTCGGGGTGAGCGGCCGTCGGGCGTCGTGCTCGGACACCCCCTCCAGCTTCCAGAGGGCGGCCTCCCGGCCGGCCTGCAGGTAGCGCAGCAGCACGACCTCGGTCGTGGGGACCCCGCTCACCAGACGTCCACCGCGTCCACCTCGGCGAAGAACGTGGCCCGGGTCAGGGTGACGTCGTTCCAGCCCTCGGCCAGCACGACCGGGTGGGTGACGGTGGTCCAGTTGCCCCAGCGGGTGTGCCAGTACGTCACCGTCCCGGCGTCCCGCCCGGCCACCGTGACGTCGTGGGTGGCCTCCACCGGGTAGCCCCCGCGGTCGGAACCGTTGGCGAACCGGATGCCCAGGGTGGCCGGCCCCGCCCGTTCGGCCCGCACGCGCACCGTGACGGAGCTGGTCGGCAGGTCCAGCCCGCCCACGACCGAGCCACCGGAGGCGCCGGCGTCGGGGCGCACCCGGGCGTCGACGACGACCCCGGCCTCGGCCTCGTACCGGACGGCGTCACCGGGCACCGTGGGCGGCGTGGTGAGCGCGGGCGCACGTTCCCGGTCCGCGGCCAGCAGGTCGAGCGCGTCCACCTCGACGAAGCCCTCGACCCTGGTCAGGGTGACGGTGTTCCAGCCCGCCCGCAGCCGGACGTGCTGGGTCACGGTCTGCCAGTTGCCCCACGTGGTGTGGGCGTAGGTGACGGTGCCGACCGTCCGCCCGCCGATGCTCATGCGGTGCACCGCGGGCCGCGCGCGCCCCTGGTCGTCGAGGGTGCCGTTGGCGAAGCGGACGGCCAGGGTGGCGGGACCGGTGCGCTCGGCGTGCACCTGGAACGTGACCGAGCTGCTCGGCTCGTCCAGCCCACCCACCGCGGCCCCGCCGGACGCGCTCGCGTCCGGGACGACCCGGGCGTCCCGGATCACGGCGTCCTCGGCCTGGTACCGCGTCGGGGCCAGCGCGACGTGCGGGACGCCGTCGGCGGGCAGGTCGAGCCGGCTGTCGTACATGGCCCGGTAGCTGTAGGTCGGGTCCCAGCCGTGGAACACGATCCGCAGCCCACCGTCGGGCCCTTCGACGACGTCCTGGCCCCCCGGGCCGCGTACCCCGCCCTGCAGCAGGTCGGTCGTCAGCAGCTCGGCGTCGCCGCGGGTCCACGGCCCCGTCAGCGCGGGCGCCGTCGCGTACCCGGTCCGGTAGCCGCCGCCCGCGAAGTCGTTCGCGGAGTAGAACAGGTAGTACGTGCCGTCGCGCTCGACGACGGTCGGGGCCTCGACCACGGCGCCCTCCCACGGCTCGGTGTTGCGCAGCAGCTCCACCGGCTGTCCGGTCAGCGTGGTCCCGTCGGCCGACAGCTCCTGCGCGAACAGGATGGCGGCACGGTCGCAGCAGTTGCCGTCGGCCTTCCACAGCAGCCACAGCCGACCGTCCTCGGCGAAGGTGGCGGCGTCGATCGCGCCACCGAGGTCGGGCGGGTCCAGCGCGGTCGGGCAGACCAGCGGGTCCTCCCCCACCGGGACGAACGGCCCGTCCGGGGTGTCGGCCAGCGACAACCCGATGCACTGCCGCTGCGAGGCCCGGTCGCGCGCGGTGTAGTACAGCGCGTACCCGCCCTCGACCTCAGTGACCTCCGGGGCCCAGACGCAGCGGTCCGTCGCCCCGCCGGGGGCGAAGCTGCACTCCCCCACCCAGGCCCCCAGCTGCGGCGCGGCGTCGGGACGCTCCGTCCAGCTCAGCAGGTCCGTGGACGTCCGGTGCTGCACGTTCCGGCCCCCCGAGTTGGTCGCGTACGCGTGATAGACGCCGTCGACGCGGACCACGTCGGGGTCGGGGAAGTTGGCGTCGACCACCGGTGCGGGTGACGACGGGAACCGGGGCCCGACCCCGTCCGGACCGACCGCGGCGCCCGCCGGCACGAGCAGGGCCACCAGCGCGAGCACGAGCCCCCAGGCCAGCCCCGCGACGACGCCGTTGCGGCGCCTGCGGACGGTCCGGACGGACGGCGTGACCGCGGCGACGACCGGGTGGGGCCCCCGGTGAGGCGTTCCGGGCGTTACGGGAGCTCCGGGCGTGCTGCGGCCGAACGACGGCGTCGTCGTCATGCGGGGACCCTTCGCCGATCCGGGCGTGCGGTGGGACCCGGACGTTACCGACGAATCGGACGCGCGGCCATCATCTGCGCAGGTCGCGGTAGTACTGCTGCATGGCCGGGTAGTAGTGCCGGTCCCAGTCGACGGCCGCGACGTCCTGGTCGGACATGTCGGCGGCCAGCCGGTCGAGGTAGTACTCCCACCCCGGCCCGACGCTGTCGACCGGGACGCCCCCGGCCGTGGACTGGGCGAAGGTCAACGTGGTGACGTCACCGGTCTGGGCAAGGCTCAGGTCCCAGTGCCACTCGGCGTCGTCGCCGTCGGTGCGGACCGTGGCCCGCAACCGGTGGGGCGGCGAGCACTCGTGGATGGTCACGGGCTCGGGCCCGGCGTCCTCGCCCTCCGCCGTCATCCGGAACACCACCTCGCCGGAGGTCGGGTCGCCGGTCCACGTCCCGATCCAGCGCTGCAGGCGGGCCGGCTCGGTCACCGCCGCCCAGACGTCGTCGACGGGGGCACGGAACGACCGCTCGAGGACGACGGCCTCCCCGAACTCGCGGTCCTCCAGGCGGCCGGTGGGTCGTGGGCTCATGCGCTCTCCTGGTGCTCGGCGGGTCGGGTGCGTTCGGGGTGATCGGACGTGTCGGTGCGGTCGGGGTGGCCGGTGGCCTGACTGCTCCCGGCCCGTTCGCGCACGGTCCGGCGCACCTCGGTGTCGAGCGCGAGCAGCTGCTCCTCGGTGACGGGTGCCGCGCGACGCGGCCCGGCGGCCCGGAGCTCCGTCAGGAACCGGTGCACCGGCTCGACCCCCTCCTCGCGCAGCCGGAACCAGCGCTCCCGGCCGACGCTGGACGCCTCGACCAGACCGGCCTGGGCCAGCACCCGCAGGTGACGGCTGACCGCGGGCCGGCTGATGCCGTGCCCGGCCACCAGGTCGCCGGCGCGCCGGGGGCCGGACGTCAGGCGCCGCAGCAGGTCCCGCCGGACCGGGTCCGCGAGCCCGTCGAAGACGTCCACGCCAACATGTAACCACAGCGTTACGGGTCGGGGGAAGCGGTCAGCGTCCCCCGACCGGGCGCGGCGGGGCCAGCACGCCGGCCATGAGCACCAGCAGCAGGGCGGACAGCGGCACCGCCGTGAGCGCCGCCCGCTCCCCGAAGGCGTCGGCGACCACGCCCAGCGCGAGCGGGGCCACCGTCACCACGACCCGCAGCACCGTGCTGGCCAGGGTGAGCCCGGTGCCCGGCCGCAGCCCCGGCACCTCGTCGGCCCGGCGCATCGCCGACGGGATCACGGTGCCGATGCCCAGCCCGACCAGCGCGAAGGCCACCACCGTGCCGGTCACCTGGACCTGGTCGGCCAGGGCGAGGCCGGTCCCCATGGCGACCAGCGCGAGCAGACCGCCGACCCGGGCGACGGCGACGTCTCCCCACCGGGTGACCGCCGGGTCCCCCAGCAGCCGGCCCACGAACTGCGCGCCCTGCAGCGCCACGAAGCCCAGCCCGGCCGCGCCGGCGCCCGCGGCCAGGTCCCCGCGCAGGTACAGCGCGCTCCAGGTCGCGGTCGTCTCCTCCATCAGCTGGGCGGAGGAGGCCACCAGCCCCAGCGCCACCAGCAGGGGCAGAGCCGCCGACCAGGTCGAGGCGGTCTCGCGCCGCCGGCCGGCCCTCGACCCCGGCGCGCCGTCCGCCGGGCCTGCGGCGACCGCCCCGGGTGCGGCCACCGGGGCGACGTCCCGGTCCGGACCGGGCAGCAGCCGGCGGTAGGCCAGCAGGCCCACCGCGGCCACCAGCGCGCCCGCCACGGGCAGGTGGACCTGCACCGGCACGTCGAGGGCGGCCGCGAGGCTGCCCAGCGACCCGCCGAGCACGGCGCCCACGCTCCACATCGCGTGCATGGTGTTGAGCACGGAGCGGCCCAGCAGCCGCTCCACCCGCAGGCCGTGGGTGTTCTCGGCCACGTCGGCGACCGCGTCGACGGCCCCGGCCAGCAGCAGGGCGCCCGCCAGCACCAGCCACGTGCCCGCCACCCCGACCAGGGCCAGGTTGGCCGAGGCCAGCAGGACCGCACCCAGCGCGACCCGGGCGGAACCGAACCGGTGCACCAGGACGCCCCCGGTCAGCCCGAGCACGAGGGCGCCGACGCCGTAGGCCGCGACCGCCCCGCCCAGCTCGGTGCGGCTCAGGTCCAGCCGCGCCACCAGGTCGGGGTAGCGGGGCACGACGTTGGCGATGAGGGCGCCGTTGGTCAGGAACAGCGTCCCGACCGCCCACCGCGCCCGCTGCACCCGGGGGTCGCGGCCCGCGGCCCCGCTCACCCGCGGGTCCGGCGCAGCCACCACAACCCGAGGAACGGCAGGAACAGCGGGATCAGCAGGTAGCCGAGGCCGTAGTCGGACCAGACGGTCGGCTCGGGGAAGTGCTCGGGGCGCAGCAGGCTGAACGTCCCGACGACCAGCACCCCGACGGCCTCGAACGACACGGCCGCCCACGCGAGCCGCCGGGCCCAGCCGCGGTCCACCACCAGGGCGAGGGTCGCGACGACGTAGACCACCGCCGCCGCCGCCGACAGCCCGTAGGCCAGCGGGGCCTCGTCGTACTTGGTGAGGATCTGGAACAGGGCGCGGCTGGTGGCACCGACGGCGAACACGGCGTAGAGCGTGACGAGCACCTTGCCGAAGCCGCTGCGCGTGGCCCGCGCCCCGGTCCGGACCGGCCGTGACGGGGCGCTCACGACGCACCTACCCTGGCGACATGGCGGAGCACAGCAACCCCACGTCGGTCCACGACCTCGCCGACTGCGAGTACGTGCTGCTGACCACGTACACCCAGGACGGGCGGGCCAAGCCGACCCCGGTGTGGGCGGCCCGTGACGGCGACGCCCTGGTCGCGGTGAGCGACGCGGACGCGTGGAAGGTCCGCCGGGTGCGCCACCAGCCGCAGGTGACCCTGTCGGCCTGCGACGTGCGCGGCAACCCGCGCGGCGGACCGGTCGAGGGGGTGGCCGTGGTCGTCGACGGCGACCTGGTGCGTCGGGTGGAGGCCGCCCTGCGGCGCAAGTACGGCTGGAAGATGGCGCTGCTCGACCTGGGGTCCCGGTTCCGGCCGCGGGCGGCACCCCGGGCGGGTCTGGTCGTGCGCGACCTGCCCGCCGCCTGAGGACACCGGCTCAGCCACCGGGGCCCCCGATCTGCACCCCGCCGCGCCAGACGTCCCACAGCCGCAGCACCATGGCCGCCACGGTGAACGCGGCCACGGCGACGACGGCCGACGACCAGCGGTCCCGCTCGGCGGAGGCCCACCACACCGCCAGCGGCAGCACGCAGACCACGGTGGCCAGGTACGACACGAACAGCACGGTCGAGCCGACCGGTCCGCTCCCGGTGGCCATGAGCACCACGGCCACCGCCGCCTGCCCGAGCAGCAGCAGCTCCAGGCCGGCGCCGGTCCACAGCATCGCCCGACCGGGGGCCCGGCCGCGCCGGGCGGCCACCAGGCCCCAGACCGTCAGGACGGTCGCCCCGACCGACAGCACCAGGACGACGGCATCGATCACGGCCCCAGTATCTCCGGGTGGCGACCCCGGCCGGTCGCCGGGTGATCCCGGCGGGCCGCTGCGGCCGGGCCCGCCGCCACGGTGCGGCACGTGAGCGACGACGCGCCCGCACCGCTGCCCCTGCCCCTGCCCCAGGAGCAGGCCGTGGCGTGGCTCACCGGTCGGGTCGGGGACCTGGTGGCGCAGCGCGAGGCCGGCCGGCCGGTGCTCGTCCTGCTGGACGGGCGCAGCGGCAGCGGCAAGACCACGCTGGCCCGGCGACTCACCCGGGCCCTCCGGGAGGCGGGTTGGTCGGTGACGGTGCTCCACCTCGACCACGTCTACCCCGGCTGGGACGGCCTGGCCGCGGCCAGCCGCCTGGTCGGTGAGCAGCTGCTGCCGCTCCTGCGGGACGGCCGACCCGCGACGTACCCGGCGTGGAGCTGGGTGCGGGACCGGCCCGGCCCCGACGTCACCGTCACCCCCGCGCGGGTCGTCCTGATCGAGGGCGTGGGTGCGGGCAGCCGCGCCGCGCGGGCCTGCGCGGACCTGCTGGTGTGGCTGGAGGCGCCCGAGGCGGTCCGGCACGACCGCGCGATGGCGCGGGACGGCGACGGGTACGCGCCGCACTGGCGGCGCTGGGCCGACCAGGAGGAGCAGTACCTGGCCCACGAGGGTCCGGCCGGCGCCGCCGACGTGGTGGTCCGCACGGCGGGAAACCCGTCGTGCGGTGTCGGTGCCGCCCCCTAGCCTCGCGGGCGTGACCGACACCTCCGGCCTGCCCATCCAGTCCCCCGACGTCGAGACCGACGACCTGCGCGCGTGGCGCAACACCTTCGCCACCGTCTTCGCGATGCGCGAGGCGACCGAGGAGGAGGTCGACGCGGTCCGTGCCCTCTACCGGGAGCAGCGCCTGACCGGGGTGCGGGACGACGGCCGGTGGGTGGCCACCTTCCGGACCTGGGCCGGCGACAGCACGGTCCCCGGGGGCGCCCTGACCGGTCACGACCCCGACGACACCCGCACGGTGGCCACGGACCTGGTCAGCTCGGTCTGCGTGGCCCCTACCCACCGCCGCCGCGGCCTGCTGCGGCGGCTGATGACCGACAGCCTGCGCCACGCCGCGGAGTCCGGCGCGGTCGTGTCGAGCCTGTTCGCCAGCGAGGCCGCCATCTACGGCCGCTTCGGCTACGGCGTCGCCACCCGGGCGCAGGACCTGACCGCCGACACCCGGGCCGCCCGTGACTGGCCGGCCGGCGTCCCGGTCGCCGCCGGCACCGTCCGGCTGTCCGACGACGACGAGATCGCCGCCCTCGGCCCTGGGCTGTTCGACCGGGCCCGGCGCCACATGCCCGGTGCCGTGGGCCGCAACGACGTCAGCTGGCTGCGGGCCCTGGAGCGCGTGGCCCCCACCCCCAAGCCGGACGGGCCCCGGATGCGCGCGGTGCACGTCGCCCCCGACGGCACCGTGGACGGCTACGTCCGGCTGCGCCTGGAGATGGTGTGGACCGACGGCGCCCCCCGCAACAAGGCCACGGCGCAGGACCTGGTCGGCACCACGCCGGCGGTCGTGGCGTCCCTGCTCCGCTTCTGCACCGACCTGGACCTGGTCACCACGCTCGTGCTGCCCGACCGGGGGCACGGTGAGCTCCTGGCCCACCTGCCGCTGGACACCCGCGCCGTCCGCGTGACCGCCAGCAACGACGGGCACTGGTGGCGGGTCCTGGACGCGCCGGCGGCCCTGGGCGCACGCAGCTGGTCGGCGCCGGGCGAGGTGGTGCTCGAGGTGGTCGACCCCGACGGCTACGCCGCGGGCCGGTGGGCCGTCGCGGCCGACGGCAGCGGCCGGGCGGAGGTGACGGCGACCACCCGGTCCGCCGACGTCACGCTGCCGGTGCAGACCCTGCCGGCCGTGCTGACGGGTGTCCTCGACCTGCCGCTGCTGCACTCCGCCGGCCGGCTGGACGAGCACACCCCCGGCGGCGTCCGCCGGCTGGATGCCATGTCCCGGGTGAGCCCGGTCTCGCTGGGCACCCTGCAGGGCTTCTGACAGGCTTCGGCCATGGCCCCGTCCACGCCCCAGGCGCCCGAGCCCGCACCCGGACGACGTCGCGGCGCGCTGGCCTCGCTGCTGGCGGCGGTGCTCGTGGTCGGCGTCGGGCTGTGGTTCACGCTGCGACGTCGGGACCCGGCGCTGCCCGCCTTCGTCGACGAGGCGCGGCCGAGCACCGGTACGGGCACGACGTCCCGGCCCGTCCCCGCACAGTCGCCTGACGCTGCCGTTCCCGAAGCGGCCGAGGCGTCGGCGGGCACGCCGGTGCCTGCCGCCGCGCCGTCCGTCGCCCCGGCGGCCGCTGAGCCCGAGCCGTCCCTCGCCGCGCCCGAGCCGACTGCCGTCCCCGAGCCGCCCGACGCCTCCGTGCGCACCGGTGAGGACCTGCTGCGGGTGCAGGGCATCGGCCGCCGCAGCGCCGACGCACTCGTGGCGGCCGGCATCGACTCCCTGGCCGTGCTCGCGACCAGCGACGACGCGGCGGTCCTCGCCGCCCTGGAAGCCGCCGGGCTGCGCCGCTCCCCCACGCTGTCCAGCTGGGCGGCCCAGGCGCGGCGGCTCTCCCAGGCCTGACGCAGGGCCCGCTCGAGGCCCGGTCGGGCCCGTCCCGGACCACGTGACCCGCGCGGGATCGGTCAGGTCCTGCCTCCGGCCCCGATCTTTGGAAGGCTAGGGGCCATGTGCGGCATCTGTGGAGAAGTCACCTTCGACGGGACGCGGGCGGACGTGGCCGCCGTGTCACGGATGACCGACGTCATGACCCCCCGGGGTCCGGACGGCTCGGGGGTCTGGTCCCAGGGCCAAGTCGCCTTCGGTCACCGTCGGCTCAAGATCGTCGACCTGTCCGAGTGCGGCGCCCAGCCCATGGTCGACAACGACCTCGGCCTGTCCATCGTGTTCAACGGGATGATCTACAACTACCGCGAGCTGCGCACCGAGCTCGAGGGCCTGGGCCACCGGTTCTTCTCGACCTCCGACACCGAGGTCGTCCTCAAGGGCTACGCCGAGTGGGGCCCGTCCTGGGTGGAGCGGCTGCTCGGCATGTTCGCCTGCGTCATCAGCCACCGGGACACCGGCCGGGTCGTCGTCGCCCGCGACCGCCTCGGCATCAAGCCGCTCTACCTGTCGGAGGGCACCGGCGGCGCCCGTCGGCTGCGCTTCGCCTCCACGGTGCCCGCCCTGCTGGCCGGCGGCGACGTGGACACCAGCATCGACCCGGTCGCGCTGCACCACTACCTGTCCTGGCACGCGGTCGTCCCCGCGCCGTACACGATCCTCAACGGCGTCCGGAAGATGCCGCCGGCCACGGTGCGCACCTACGAGCGCGACGGCAGCCACACCGACGTCCGCTACTGGAGCCCGGCCTACGAGCGCCTGCCCGAGCACGAGGGCATGAGCTTCGAGG
This sequence comes from Jannaschia sp. R86511, assembly GCF_042466345.1. Lineage (NCBI taxonomy): Bacteria > Pseudomonadati > Pseudomonadota > Alphaproteobacteria > Rhodobacterales > Roseobacteraceae > Jannaschia > Jannaschia sp. R86511. The sequence goes on along the minus strand of NZ_JAXHCD010000001.1, from coordinate 2,876,723 downwards.
ACTGGACCGACGCCACGCTGGACAGCCTGCGCACCGCGGTCAAGCGGCGCATGGTGGCCGACGTGCCCGTCGGCGTCCTGCTGTCCGGCGGTGTCGACTCCAGCCTGGTCGTCGGTCTGCTGGCCGAGCAGGGCCAGGCCGGCCTGGCCACGTTCAGCATCGGCTTCGACGCCGTGGCCGGGCGCGAGGGCGACGAGTTCGTCTACTCCGACATGGTCTCCGAGCGCTTCGGCACCGACCACCACCGGCTCCGGGTCGGCTCCGACGAGCTCGTCGGGTCGATCGAGCACGCCGTGGCCAACATGTCCGAGCCCATGGTCAGCCACGACGTCGTCGCGTTCGACCTGCTCAGCCGCGAGGTGTCCAAGCACATCAAGGTCGTGCAGTCCGGCCAGGGCGCCGACGAGGTGTTCGCGGGCTACCACTGGTACCCGCCGCTGGACGGGCTGCGCGTCGAGGACGCCCCCGACGCCTACGCCAAGGCCTTCTTCGACCGCGACCACGCCGAGATGGCCCGCGTCGTCAGCCCCGAGGTCTACGCCGCGATGAGCGCGCACGACCCCGCGGGCCCGTCCTACGCCTACGTCCGCGACCACCTGACGCAGGGCCGGGCCGACACCGCCGTGGACGCCGCGCTGCGCCTGGACACCGAGGTCATGCTGGTCGACGACCCGGTCAAGCGGGTCGACAACATGACGATGGCCTGGGGCCTGGAGGCCCGGGTGCCGTTCCTGGACCACGAGCTGGTCGAGCTCGCCGCCCGGATCCCGCCGGAGCACAAGCTGGCCGACGGCGGCAAGGGCGTCCTCAAGGCGGCCGCCCGGCGCGTCGTGCCCCGTGAGGTCATCGACCGGCCCAAGGGCTACTTCCCGGTGCCGGCCATCACCCACCTGCAGGGCAAGGTGCTCGACGTCGTCCGCGACGCCCTGCTCGCGCCGGCCGCCCGGCAGCGAGGGCTGTTCGCCGACGACTACGTCCAGCAGCTGCTGCGCGAGCCCAACTCGGGCCTGACCCCGCTGCGGGGCAACAAGCTTTGGCAGCTGGGCCTGCTCGAGTGGTGGCTGCAGTCGCACGAGGTGGGTTGAGCAGGGTGGCCCCGCGTCGACCCCGCGTCGCCGGCCTCCGCAGCCGGCCGACCATCACGTCCCAGCCCTGGTCCAAGGTCCCCGAGCACCTGCGCCGCGACATGCAGGGCGACGTGGTCGTCGACATGGGCTGGGGACGGCTCGTGTTCGGCCAGACGTTCCGGGAGCACGGCAACATCCTCGACGTCCTCCGGGCCGAGGGCAGCGGCCAGCGGGACATCTGCATCTACCCGCCGGACCCCCAGGTGCTGGTCGGGCTCGCCCCCAGCGAGCTGTTCATCGACCCCAGCTACACGCTGCGGCTGCCGCTGCACCGCTACCGCCGCCAGACCACCCCGACCCGCGGCCTGCTGGTGCGCACGGTCGGGGCGCGCGACGAGCTGCTGGAGGCCAACCGCATCTGCGCCTCGGTCGGCATGGTCACCGGCGACGTGGACACGCTGTGGGCCAACCAGCGCACGCGCACGTTCACCTACCTGGTCGCGCAGGACACGTCCACGGGCGACATCGTCGGCACGGTCACCGGCGTGGACCACGTGCTGGCCTTCGACGACCCCGACGGCGGCAGCAGCCTGTGGGCGCTGGCCGTGGACCCGCAGTCGCGCGTGCCCGGGGTGGGTGAGGCGCTGACCCGCACCCTGGCCCAGCGCTACCAGGCCCGCGGCCGCTCCTGGATGGACCTGTCGGTCCTGGCCACCAACTCCGGGGCGCTGTCGCTGTACGACAAGCTCGGCTTCGTCCGCACCGCGACGGTCTGCGTCAAGCGCAAGAACCCCATCAACGAGCCGCTGTTCGCGCCGCGCCCGGACCAGCTGGACGACCTCAACCCCTACGCCCGCATCATCGCCGAGGAGGCGCTGCGGCGCGGGGTGCGGGTCGAGGTCACCGACGGCCGCTGGGGCGAGATGCGGCTGACCCACGGCGGGCGCACGGTGCTGACCCGCGAGTCGTTGTCCGAGCTGACCAGCGCCGTGGCCATGAGCCGCTGCGACGACAAGCGGGTCACCCGCAGCCTGCTCCAGCGCGCCGGGGTGCCCGTCGCCCGCGGTCACGAGGTCCGGGCCGGCGAGGTGGGCCCGGCCGAGGAGGAGTTCCTGGCCGCGGTCGGCGACCTGGTGGTCAAGCCCGCCCGCGGTGAGCAGGGCCGCGGGATCACGGTGGGCGTCTCGGACCTGGACGAGCTGCGCCGCGCCGTGGCCGAGGCGTACCACCACTGCCCCGACGTGCTGCTCGAGGAGCGGGTGCACGGCGCGGACGTACGGGTCCTGGTCATCGACGACGCCGTGGTGGCGGCGGCGGTGCGCCGCCCGGCCACCGTGGTCGGCAACGGCCGGGACAGCATCGCCGACCTGGTGCGGGCGCAGTCGCGTCGTCGCGAGCGGGCGACCGGCGGGGAGTCGACCATCCCGCTGGACGAGACGACCACCGCCGTGGTCAGGGCCGCCGGGCACGACCTGGCGGACGTGCTGCCGGACGGTCGGCGGCTCGAGGTCCGGCGCACGGCCAACGTGCACACGGGCGGCACGATCGAGGACTGCACGGACGAGATCTCGCTGTCGCTGCGCGACGCCGCCCTGCGCACGGCCCGCACGATCGGCATCCCCGTCACCGGCGTCGACTTCCTGGTCCCGGACCTGCGCGGCGAGGAGTTCACGTTCGTCGAGGCCAACGAGCGGCCCGGGCTGGCCAACCACGAGCCGCGCCCCACCGCGGCCCGTTTCGTCGACCTGCTGTTCCCCGCCACGGCGGGTCGCTCGCCCCGCTCCTCCGCCCGCGGCGACTGATCCGCCACGTCGGGTTCGGGGTCAGGAGTAGTTGCCCCAGACGCCCTCGGCCTTGGGCAGCGTCCGTTCGTGACCGCACCGGTCGCACAGGTAGAAGATGCCGTTGCCATCGGCTTCGGTCGCGTGGTGCCGACGCCACAGGTGCCATCCCAGCCAGCACGACAACCGACCCATCGCCCCTCCGACCTCCTCGTCGCTGCCTCCATGGTGACCCCGTCCGGGCCGTCCCGCGACCGCCCGTGCCGGGACGGTCGAGGGGGGTCTCGGACTCTGCCACGATGCTGGGGTGACTCCCCCGCACCCCCGCTCCGCGACCACGCCCACCCGCCTGCCCATCGACGCCGACTACCTGCGTGACGTCATGCTCGAGCTGCTGCGGATCCCCAGCCCGTCCGGGCGCACCGACTCGGTGATGCAGCGGGTCGGTGACCTGCTGGCCGAGCTGGGCGTCACCCTCGACCTGACCCGCCGGGGCGTGCTGCGGGCGACCGTGCCGGGGCACCGCGAGGACGTGAACCGGGCCGTGGTCGTGCACGCCGACACCATCGGGACCATGGTCAAGCGCCTCAAGGACAACGGCCGGCTCGAGGTGGTGCAGGTGGGCACCCACTCCGCGCGCTTCGCCGAGGGCGCGCACGTGACGATCCTCACCGACGACCCCGACAAGACCTACACCGGGACGGTCCTGCCGCTGAAGTCCAGCGGGCACGCCTACGGCGACGAGATCGACACGGCCGCGATCGGCTGGGACCAGGTCGAGATCCGGATCGACGCCCCCGTGTACGACGTCACCGGCCTCACCGCCCTGGGCATCCAGGTCGGGGACTTCGTCGCCCTCGACGCCGCGCCGCAGATCACCCCGCTGGGCTACGTCAAGAGCCGGCACCTGGACGACAAGGCCGGTCTGGCCGCCTGCCTGGCCGCGTTCAAGGCCCTGGTCGAGTCGGGCATCACCCCGCCGGTCACGGCCCGGCTGCTCGTGACCATCGGCGAGGAGGTCGGCCACGGCGCGACCCACGGCTTCGACGCCGGGACCGCCGAGATCGTGGCCGTCGACAACGGCGTCGTCGCCCCGGGCCAGGAGTCGCGGGAGGAGGCCGTCGCCGTCGGCATGATGGACTCGACCGGGCCGCACGACTACCACCTGACGCGGCGGCTGCTGGCCCTGGCCGACGAGTTCGCCGTCCCGGCCGTCCGCGACGTGTACCGGGTCTACCGCTCCGACGCCGCGCCGGCCGTGGAGTCTGGGGTGGAGGCACGGACCGCCCTGCTCGGCTTCGGTCTGGACTCCAGCCACGGCCACGAGCGGACGCACCTGGACGGCCTGCTGCACCTGGCCGAGCTGCTGGCGGTCTACCTGCAGACCGACCTGACCTTCGCGGACTGGGACAGCCAGGAGACCGGGACGCTGGACGACTTCCCCACCGCCGACCAGCCGACCCCGGTCGAGCCGACCGAGGTCGACCGCCGCAGCGACGTCGGCCGGGGCCAGGGCTGAGCCCTGGGTCGGCGGTGAGAGCGGCTAGCTGACGGCGACACGCCGGCGGGACCCGTCACCGGAGCGCTCACACCGCCCGGCGCCGGGGCGCTCAGCCGCGGTCGGGGTCCTGGCCGCCGAGCTCGCGGGCGTGCAGCTCGACCAGGGTCGCCAGCCTGACCGCGGACGCCTGGGCCCAGGCCCCGTCGGCGGTCTGCACGCCGAGCGCGGCCACGTTGGTGCCGTCGGACAGGTCCAGGTGGGCCCAGGTGGAGTCGCGGCCGTAGCGCACGCCGACCACCTCGGCCCAGGTCAGCCGCCGCCGGCCGAGCACGTTGCGCACGACCAGGCCGTCCTCGTCCGGCAGCAGGGCCACCGACCCGAACCGGTACAGCACCCAGGCCCCGACCAGGGCCACCAGCGTGAAGCCGACGCGGTCGCCGGTGCCGATGCCGGGGTACGGCGGGTAGCCCGCCGCCAGGGCGCCGAAGACCAGCAGCCAGACGGCGGCCAGCACCAGCGGCACCCAGCGCCCGGCGCGCGGCCGGATCGGTCGGTGCAGCTCCTGGCGCCGGTTTTTGCGCTCGGTCACCGCGCGCTCACAGCCGGCAGGCGTGGATCTCCGTGACGAGGATGGCGCGGGCGCCCACCTCCCACAGCTCGTCCATCACCCGGTTGGTGTCGGCGCGGGGCACCATGGCGCGCACCGCCGACCAGCCGGAGTCGCGCAGCGGGGACACCGTGGGCGACTCCAGGCCGGGGGTGACCGCCGCGGCGGCCTCGACCAGGTCGTTGCGCACGTCGTAGTCGATGAGGACGTACTGCCGGGCGGTGATGACCCCGGTCAGCCGCCGGGCCAGCACCTCGACCCCGGGGTGGGTCGTCCCGCCCTCGGGCACCACCAGCACCGCCTCGGAGCGCAGCAGCGGCTCGCCGAACACCTGCAGCCCCGCCTGGCGCAGCGTGGTGCCGGTCTCGACGACGTCGGCGATCACGTCGGCGATGCCCAGCGACACGGCGGACTCCACCGCCCCGTCCAGGCCGACGACCGTCGCGTCGAGACCCTGCTCGTCCAGCCAGGAACGGACCAGCCCGGGGTAGGCGGCCGCGATGCGCCGACCGGCCAGGTCGGCGGTGTCGGCGACGCCGCTGTCCACCGGGGCGGCGAACCGGAACGTCGACCTCGCGAACCCGAGGGCCAGCAGCTCCTGGGCGGGGGCGCCGGAGTCGATCATCAGGTCGCGGCCCGTGATGCCGACGTGCAGCGTGCCGCTGCCGACGTAGACGGCGATGTCGCGCGGGCGCAGGAAGAACAGCTCGACGCCGTTGGCCTCGTCGACCAGGCGCAGCTGCTTCGGGTCGCGGCGTCGGCGGTAACCGGCCTCGGACAGGATGTCGTGCGCGGCGTCGGACAGCGCCCCCTTGTTGGGGACGGCGACGCGCAGCATGGCCTGGCCGTTCGGTCCGCTGGTCATCGCCTCGGTGCTCATCACAGGTGACGGTAGACGTCGGCGAGCGTGAGGCCCTTCGCGACCATCAGGACCTGCAGGTGGTACAGCAGCTGGCTGATCTCCTCGGCGGTCCGGTCGTCGCCCTCGTGCTCGGCGGCCATCCAGACCTCGGCGGCCTCCTCGACGACCTTCTTGCCGATGGCGTGGACGCCCGCGTCGAGGGCGGCGACGGTGCCCGAGCCCGCCGGGCGGGTCACGGCCCGCTCGGACACCTCGGCGAACAGCTCTTCGAAGGTCTTCACGTGGGTAGAGCCTAAGCGGCCCGAGCGACCCGCCCGTACGTGGTCCCGCGCTCGCGCACCGGGCGACCGATCCCCGCCGCGATCGCCGTCAGGTCCTCGACCGTCTTGGCCGAGCCGTGGGCCGAGCCCGCCATCCGGCTGATGGTCTCCTCCATCAGGGTGCCGCCCAGGTCGTCGGCGCCGCCGGTGAGCATGGCCCGGGTGCCGTCGACGCCCAGCTTCACCCACGAGGTCTGGATGTGGTCGATGCGCCCGTGCAGCATCAGCCGGGCCACGGCGTGCACGGCCCGGTTGTCCCGCATGGTCGGCCCGGGCCGGGCCAGGCCGGCCAGGTAGATCGGTGAGCTGGTGTGCACGAACGGCAGCGGCACGAACTCCGTGAACCCGCCGGTCCGGTCCTGCAGCGCCGCCAGGGTGCGCAGGTGCCCGACCCAGTGCCGCGGGTGGTCGACGTGGCCGTACATCATCGTCGAGCTGCTGGGGATGCCGAGGCGGTGGGCGGTCTCGACGACCTCGATCCAGGCGCTGGTCGGCAGCTTGCCCTTCGTGAGCACCCAGCGGACGTCGTCGTCGAGGATCTCCGCCGCGGTGCCGGGGATGGACCCCAGGCCGGCGTCGCGGACCTCGGTGAGCCATTCGGCGATGCTGACGCCGGCGCGGGCGGCCGCGCTGACCACCTCCATGGGGCTGAACGCGTGCACGTGCATCCCCGGGGCGGCCTGCAGGACCGCGCGGACGATGTCGGCGTACGCGCCCGGGCCCAGGTCGGGGCTGATGCCGGACTGGATGCAGACCTCGGTGGCGCCCAGGGCCTGGGCCTCGGCCGCGCGGCGGCCCACCTCGTCCAGGTCCAGGGTGTAGGCGTCCGGGTCGCTCGCCCGCTGGGCGAAGGCGCAGAACCGGCAGCCGACGTAGCAGACGTTGGTCACGTTGATGTTGCGGTTGACCACGTACGTCACGTCGTCACCGACCACGTCGCGGCGGACGGCGTCAGCGATGCCGGTGACCGCGTCCAGGTCGGCGCCGTCGGCGGTCAGCAGGGCGAGGTACTGCTCGTCGCTGAGCCCCGCGGGGTCCTCGGCCACCCTGCGCAGGGCCACGGCCAGGTCGTCGGTGCCGAGCACGGCCGGGGCCTCGGCGTGGCGCCGCTCCCCCACCGCGTCCCAGTCGCCGTAGACGTCCGCGAAGTCGCTGCGACGGTCGTCGGTGCGACCCGTGGTGTCGACGCTCGCGTGCAGGTCGGTCCGCCCGGAGCTCACCAGGCCGCCGTCGGGCTCCTGCCAGACCAGCGGCTGCGGCATCGCGCCCTCACGGGCCAGGCCGGTCGCCGGGTCCATCAGGGCCGCCACGTGGCCGCGCAGCCGCGCGTCCAGCCAGCCCGGCGCCTCGCCGAACGCCGCCCGGGCGTAGCCGGGGTGGATGGTGAGTCGCTCCGCCAGGCGGAACCCGGCCTGCTCGGTGCGGGCGGTCAGGTCGTCCAGGTGGGGCCAGGGCCGCTCGGGGTTGACGTGGTCCGGCGTCACGGGCGACACGCCGCCCCAGTCGTCCACCCCGGCGGCCAGCAAGGCGGTCAGGTCGTCGTCGTCGCTCAGGTTGGGCGGGGCCTGCAGGGTGACCGTGGGCCCCAGCAGCAGCCGGGCCACGGTCAGGGTGGCCAGGTAGCTGTCCCGGTCCAGGTCCTGCGTCCCGCGCATCGCGGTGTCGTCCTTGGCCCGGAAGTTCTGGACGATGACCTCCTGGATCCCGCCCAGCTCGCGCGAGACCCGTCGGATCGCCAGCAGGGAGTCGACCCGCTCGGCCGGGGTCTCGCCGATGCCGACCAGGATGCCCGTGGTGAACGGCACCGCCAGGCGGCCGGCGTCCTCCAGCACCCGCAGCCGTACGGCGGGGTCCTTGTCGGGGCTGCCGTAGTGCGGACCGGACGGCTCCGACCACAGCCGAGTGGCCGTGGTCTCCAGCATCATCCCCATGGACGGCGCGACGGGCTTGAGCCGCTGGATCTCCTGCCAGCTCATCACGCCGGGGTTGAGGTGCGGCAGCAGGCCGGTCTCCTCCAGCACGGCGATCGCGCAGGCGCGGACGTAGGACAGCGTGTCGTCGAAGCCGCGCTCGTCCAGCCACTGCCGGGCCGCCGGCCACCGGTCCTCGGGCCGGTCGCCCAGGGTGAACAGCGCCTCCTTGCAACCGGCCGCGGCGCCGTCACGGGCGATCTGCAGCACCTCCTCCATCTCGAGGAAGGCCGAGGGCACCCGGTGGGGCACGGTGACGAAGGTGCAGTAGTGGCAGCGGTCCCGGCACAACCGGGTCAGCGGCACGAACACCTTGCGGGAGTAGGTGATGGTGCCGGGCCGGCCCGCGCGGGCCATGGCCTCGTCGCGCACCCGGCCGGCGGGCTCGGCCAGGGCGGCCAGGTGCTCGCCGCGGGCGTGCAGCAGCACCGTCGCCTCGGCGGCGTCCAGCGCCTTGCCGGCCCGGGCCCGGGCGACCGCGCGCTCGACCTGACGGGTGGTGGGGGCGGGGGCGGGGACCGGCGGCACGGGGAGGTCGGTCACGGGTCGAGCCTACGCGCGCGGGGGGGGTGCGTCGGTCCGTACCGGGGGGCACCCGACCGGCACGGTCGGGCGACACCGGCCGGCCGGGTCAGCCCGTGGTCGGCTCGGTGGCGGCGCCGGTCGGCGTCTCGATCACGGACGTGTCACCGGTGACCTCCCCGCCGGTGGGGACGGGGTCGTCGGTGCTCCCGCCGCAGCCGGCCAGCAGCAGAGCGGCCAGGACGGCGGCGGCGACGGGGGTGACGGGCTCATGCATGAGGTGCCTCTCGTCGGTGGGACGTGCGTGCCCTCCCCGTGCCCCGCATCCGTCCGACCATGCCGCCCCGGGCGCGAGCCCCCGGGGCCGTCGTGCCCCCGCGTGGACCGCGCGGAACGTCCAGCACGCCGTCCCGGCGGGTCGCTCAGCGCACGCCGAAGCCGACGGCGCCACCGCGCTTGAGGGCGGCGCGCAGGCCGAGGACGGTGCTGACGGCGGCCTCGGCCGCCTCGGCGCCCTTGTCTTCTGTCGAGCCCTCGAGCCCGGCGCGGTCCAGGGCCTGCTCGACCGTGTCGACGGTCAGCAGGCCGAAGCCGACCGGGGTCGCGGTGCGCACGGCCACGTCGGTCAGGCCCTGGGTGGCGGCCTGGCAGACGTACTCGAAGTGCGGGGTGCCGCCCCGGACGACCACGCCCAGCGCGATCACGGCGTCGACCTGCGGCGCCAGCGCGGCCGCGGCCACGGGCAGCTCGAACGACCCGGCGATGTGGACCTCGACGACGTCGCTCACGCCCGCCTGCTCCAGCGCCCGACGCGCACCCGCGAGCAGCCCGCCCATCACCTCCGGGTGCCAGCTGGCGGCCACGACGGCGACCTTGAGGCCCGCCCCCGAGCCGGGTTCCACGATGACTGCCGGTGCTCCGTCGCCGCTCATGCGGTCCTCCCAGGTCCTGTGGTCCCGCGTCGTGCGGGGGCGCTGCCGGGCAGGTCGCCCGGGAGCACGTGGCCCATCCTGTCGCGCTTGACCGCGAGGTAACCGATGTTGTCCGGTCCGGTGCCGACGACCAGCGGCGCGCGCTCGTCGACGTGGACGCCGTGGGCCTCGAGGTCGGTCACCTTGTCGGTGTTGTTGGTCAGCAGCCGGACCCGCTGCACGCCCAGGTCGGCCAGCACCGCCGCGGCGGCGCCGTACTCGCGGGCGTCGGCCGGCAGGCCCTGGGCCGTGTTGGCGTCCACGGTGTCCAGGCCGGCGTCCTGCAGGGAGTAGGCGGCCACCTTGGCCGCCAGGCCGATGCCCCGGCCCTCGTGCCCGCGCAGGTAGACCACGACGCCGCCCTCGGTCGCGATCCGGGCCAGGGCCGCGTCCAGCTGCGGCCCGCAGTCGCAGCGCAGCGAGGACAGGGCGTCCCCCGTCAGGCACTCCGAGTGCACCCGGGTCAGCACCGACCGGTGGCCGGGGGTGTCCCCGGGCCCCGCGGGGCCTGACGGGCCGGCCGCGGCGATCGCCAGGTGCTCGGCCCCGGTCACGTTGTCGACGTAGGCGTGCACCCGGAACGACCCGGCGACGGTGGGAAGGTCGGCGGAGGCCACGTGGCGCACCCGGGGCCGGACGTCCGGCGCGGACCGGCCGCCGGACCCGTCGACGGCCCCGCGGCTGCCGGTCGACCCCGCGTCGGGACCCTCCTGCTGGGCCCGGCGCCACGCCACCAGGTCGGCGATGGACAGCACCAGCAGCCCGTCGCGCGCGCCCAGCTCGAGCAGCTCGGGCAGCCGCAGCGGCTCGCCGACGTCGTCGACCAGCTCGCAGATCATGCCGACCGGCGGCAGGCCGGCGGCCCGGCACAGGTCGACCGCCGCCTCGGTGTGCCCGTTGCGCTCCAGCACGCCGCCCGGGCGGGCGCGCAGCGGCAGCACGTGACCGGGGCGCACCAGGTCGGCGGGCACGGTCGCGGGGTCGGCCAGCAGCCGCAGCGTCCGCGAGCGGTCGGTCGCGGAGATCCCCGTCGTCACGCCGCTGCGGGCGTCGACGCTGACGGTGTAGGCGGTCCGCAGCGGGTCCTGGCCCTCGCCGACCATCAGCGGCAGCTGCAGCGCGTCGGCGAGCTCGTCGGGCATCGGGGCGCAGATGTAGCCCGACGAGTGCCGCACGGTCCAGCCGACCCAGTGCGGCGTGGCCGCGGCCGCAGCCATGATGACGTCGCCCTCGTTCTCGCGGTCCTCGTCGTCGACCACGATGACCGGGCGACCCAGCCGGACCTGCTCGACCGCGTCCGCGACGCTCGCCAGGGCCGAGGCCGGCCCGGGCCCGCCGACGGCCTGCCCGGCGCTCACCGGGCACCGCCGTGGGCCAGCTGCGCCTCGACGTACTTGGCCAGCACGTCCACCTCGAGGTTGACGCGCTCACCCACGGCGCGGTGCCCCAGCGTGGTCGCGGCCAGCGTGGTGGGGATGAGCGAGACCTCGAAGGCGTCCGGCAGCAGCGAGGACACCGTCAGGGACGTGCCGTCGACCGCGACCGACCCCTTCTCGACCACGTAGCGGCGCAGGGCCTCGGGCAGCGACACCCGGACGACCTCCCAGCGGTCCCCGGGCACGCGGGCCAGCACCTCGCCCACCCCGTCGACGTGGCCCTGCACGACGTGGCCGCCGAACCGGCCGTTCGCGGGCATGGCCCGTTCCAGGTTGACCTGCTCCCCCGGGGCCAGCGCCGCCAACGAGCTGCGCCGCAGCGTCTCGGCCATGACGTCGACGGCGAACACGTCGTCGCCGACGTCGGTGACGGTCAGGCAGACGCCGTTGACGGAGATCGAGGCGCCCAGCACGGCGTCGGAGGTGACCAGCGGCCCGCGCACCGTGAGCCGGGCCGAGTCCGCGCCGTGCTCGACGGCGACGACGTCGCCCAGCTCCTCGACGATCCCTGTGAACATCAGACGGGCTCCTTCTCGGGGGTGCTGACCAGGACCACGTCGCCACCCAGGCGGGTGACGTCGGACAGGCGGAAGCGGAGGGTGTCGTCGACCGTGCCGACCCCGACGTCCCCGACGGCGGGGGCGCCGGCGCCCAGGACGGCCGGGGCGACGTAGGTGACGAGCTCGTCGACGGCGCCGCTGCGCAGGAACGCGGCGGCGACCGTGGGCCCGCCCTCGACCCACAGGTGGCGCACCTCGCGCGCGGCGAGCTCGGTCAGGGCCTGCTCGACGTCACGGGTGCGCAGCTGCAGGGTCTCGGCGGCGTCGTCGCGCAGCCGGGCCCCCGCGGGCAGGTCCCGCTCACCCAGCACGACGCGCAGCGGCTGGTGGGCGGCCAGCTCGGTGCGCCCGTCGGCGGCGGTCCGGCGCGTGGTCAGCCAGGGGTCGTCGGCCAGCGCGGTGCCCGTGCCGACCAGGACGGCGTCGGCGCAGGCGCGCCGGTCGTGGACGTCGGCGCGCGCGGCCGACCCGGTGAGCCAGCGGCTGGTGCCGTCGGCGGCGGCGACCCGCCCGTCCAGCGTCGCCGCCCACTTGAGCGTGACGAACGGTCGGCCCCGGGTGACGGCGTGGGTCCAGTAGCGGTTGAGCGACGTGGACTCGCTGGCCAGCACGCCCGTGACGACGTCGACGCCCCCGGCCCGCAGCACGGCCGTGCCCCCGGCGGCGACGGGGTTCGGGTCCTGCGCGCCGACCACCACGCGGCTGACCCCGGCCTCGAGCAGGGCGCGGGCGCACGGCGGGGTGCGTCCGGTGTGCGAGCAGGGTTCCAGGGTGACCACGGCGGTGGCCCCGGTCAGGTCGACCCCGGCGGCCTTTCCGGCGGCCACGGCCTCGGCCTCGGCGTGCGGGGCGCCGGCACCCGTGTGGTGGCCCTCGGCCAGCACCCGGCCGTCCGGGGCGAGCAGGACGCAGCCGACGCGGGGGTTGGGTCCGTGGGGGGCGGCGCGGGCAGCCAGGTCGAGGGCGCGCAGCATCGCCTCGGTCTCCCGAGGGGTCACCCCGTGGGCCGTCACCCCGTGGGCCGTGGCCCCGCGGTCGTGCGAACCGGTGTCCACCCCGTCTGCGCTCCTTCGTCAGGGCGCTCCGGGGGGTCGGGTACAGGCCTACCCAGGCACCGGCCGCGGGCGGGTGCCCGGGCCGTCGCGTGCGCCTCTCATCCGGACTCTCACCGTCGGTCCTGGATTTCCACCAGGTCAACCGGCCGCTGGCTGCGGTCGGGTCGCGGACTGTCACCGCCGGCTCGGAATTTCACCGACCCCGGAGCACGCGTTGCTCTCGTGCCAACAGCATGCCACGCCCGGGGATTCCGCCGTCGCACGTACGGCCCCCGGGCACGGCTGCGGGCCCGCCGTGGTCGACGGGCCCGCGCTCGTGGTGTGGTGCAGGACGGCGCTAGGTCACCAGCGACTTGCGGCGCGAGATCGCGTCGACGCTGGCCGCCAGGAGCAGGACCAGGCCGGTGACCACGAACTGGATGCCGGCTGCGCTGGTGACCAGCGGCAGCCCGTTGGCGATGACCGCGATGACCAGGCCACCGAGGATGGCGTTCTGGACCTTGCCGCGGCCGCCGAACAGCGACACGCCGCCGATCACGGCCGCCCCGACCGCGAACAGCAGGGTCTGGGCGCCACCCGTGGTCGGGGAGACGCTGTTGTCGCGGGAGGCGAACAGGATGCCCGCCACCGCGGCCATGGACGAGCAGATCATGAAGCAGGTGATCCGGACCCGGGCCACGCTGATGCCGGAACGTCGGGCGGCCTCGGCGTTGCCGCCGACCGCGTACACGTGCCGACCGAAGGTGGTCCGGGTGAGCAGGAACGTGAGGCCGACCAGGAACACGACGGCGACCGGCACGATGAACGGCACGCCCGACAGCGAGACGGGCGCGTTGGGACGGGCCCGCTCGAGGTTGAGCACGAACACCGCGGCGCCGAGCAGCACCGCGAGACCGACCACGCTGGCCCAGAACAGCGTCTGGTTGCCGACGGCGAGGCCGGCCCGCCGGCGCCGGGCCTGGTTGAGCAGGCCGACGGCGACGAACGCGACGACGACCACGGCCCAGAACGCCCAGCCGGCCCAGTCCGGGAGGTTGGTGTTCATCACCCGCAGGACGGCGGAGTCGCGGACCGGGATGGTGCCGCCGGTGCCGATGACCAGCAGCATGACCCCCTGCAGACCGAGGAACGCGGCCAGGGTGACCACGAACGACGGGATGCCGAGCATGGCCACGAGGAGGCCGATGAGCAGGCCGACGAGCGTCCCCGTGAGCACGCACAGCACTATGGCGACGTACCAGGGCGCCCCCCAGCTGCCGAGCGCCACCGCGAGGACCGCCGCGGCCGTCCCCGCCGTGAAGCCGGCGCTCAGGTCGATCTCGCCCAGCAGCAGGACGAAGACCAGGCCCATGGCGATGAAGATGACCGCGGCGGACTGGTTGAGCAGGTTGGCGAAGTTGGCCGGGGTGTTGAACACGCCCGGTCGCAGCACCGAGAACAGCACGACGAGCACGATCACGCCCAGCACCGAGCTCAGCGAGCCGATGTCGCCGGACTTGACCTTGGCGACGTAGTCCGAGACGGCCTGGCCGAGCGACCCGCGCGGGCCCTCGTCGTGGGTCGGCGCCGGGGCGACGCTGGTGGTGCCGGCGGCGGTCATGCGACGGCCCCGCTCTCCTCGGCCGTCAGGCCGATGTCGCCGCTGCGTCCGCTGGTGATCAGCTCGACGATCTGGCTGGTGCTGGACTCCGACGCCTTGACCTGCGCGGCGGTGCGACCCAGGTACAGCGCCACGACCCGGTCGGCCACCCGGATGACGTCGTTCATGTTGTGGCTGATCAGCACCACGGCCAGGCCGCGGTCGGCCAGCCGGCGCACCAGCTGCAGCACCTGCTCGGTCTGGGCCACGCCGAGCGCCGCGGTGGGCTCGTCGAGGATGACGATCTTGCTGTTCCACAGCACGGCGCGCGCGATGGCGACGGTCTGCCGCTGCCCGCCCGACAGGGCCGAGACGGGGGCCCGGACGGACTTCAGCGTCCGCACCGACAGGCCCTTGAGCGTCTCGGTGGCCGAGCGCTCCATGGCGATCTCGTCCAGGACGCCGCCGGAGGTGGACTCGCGGCCCAGGTACATGTTGGCCACGACGTCGAGGTTGTCGCACAGCGCGAGGTCCTGGTAGACGACCTCGATGCCCAGCGCGTTGGCCTGCTTGGGGGACTCGACCGTGACCGGCCGGCCCTCGAACAGGTACTCGCCGGCGTCGAAGGCGTGGATGCCGGCGATGGACTTGACCAGGGTGGACTTGCCGGCGCCGTTGTCGCCGACCAGGGCGGTGACCTCGCCCGGGTAGGCCTCGAAGTCGACGCCCTTGAGCACGTGGACGGCACCGAAGTGCTTGTCCACCTTCTTCAGCTGCAGCACGGGCTGCGGATCTGCCATGTCTGTTCCTCTCCGCCACGGGTCGTAGCGGTACGGCGGGACGGGTGAGCGGGTCGCGGGACGGTGACGGGGGCCGTGGCGTGATGCCACGACCCCCGTCACCGGTGCGTCGCGACTACTCGACGCCGACCTCGTCGCACGCCGCCTGGAGCTCCGGCGTGGTGCAGAGGTTCTCGGCCGTGGTGTAGCCGTCCGCGACGACGTCCTGGACGTTGTCGCGGAAGATGGCCACGGGCTCCAGCAGCAGCGACGGCGTGCCGTCGACGTCCTGGGTGGCCAGGCCGTCGGCCGCGGCGGTGTCTCCGGAGATGACCGCGATGGCCAGCTCGGCGGCCGCCTCGGCCTCGGCGCGGACGGCCTTGTAGACCGTCATGCACTGGGTGCCCAGCAGCACGCGCTGCAGGCCCTCGTCGGTGGCGTCCTGACCGGTGACGGGGATGGTGCCCGCCGTGCCGTTGCGCTCCAGGACGGAGATGACGGCCCCGCCGAGGCCGTCGTTGGCCGACGCCACACCCACGTACTCGCCGTTGGTGTTGGTGTCGATCTGCTCGAAGATGGTGCCGGCCTGGGTGTTGTCCCAGTCCGGGACCGACTGGTCGTCGGCGATGCCGTAGCCGGCGGCCTCGATGGCGGCCTGGTAGCCCTCCTTGAACAGGGTGGCGTTGTTGTCGGTCGGCGAGCCGTTGAGCAGGACGACGTCGCCCTCGGTGGTGCCGGCGTCCTGCAGGCAGGTCACCAGGCCCTCCCCGATGGTGGTGCCGACGGCCACGTTGTCGAAGGACACGTAGTAGTCGGCGCCGCCGCCCACGGTAAGGCGGTCGTAGTCGATCACGGGGATGCCCGCGGCCGCGGCGTCGGAGATGACGGCCGTGCCGGTCTCGGAGTCGAGGTTCACGATCAGCAGGGCGTCGACGCCGGCGTTGATCATGCCGTCGGCGATCGTCTGGAAGGCGGCGGTGTCGCCGTTGGCGTTCTGGATGTCGGCCGTCACGCCGGCGGCCTCGAAGGCCTCCTGCAGGAAGGGCCGGTCGGCGGTCTCCCACCGGGCCGAGCTGGCGGAGTCGGGGAGGATGACACCGACGGTGCCCCCCTCCGCGCTGCCACCGGCGGCCTCGTCGGTCGCCGGGTCGCTCGCGTCGTCGGCGGGCGCCTCGGAGCCAGCGGCACCTGCGTCGGTGTCGGTGTCGGCGGTACCGGAGTCGCCGCACGCGGCGACCGCGAGGGCGAGCACGACGCCGGTCGCTGCCACGACAGCACGATTTGTTCTCATGGGTGAAGCCTCCTGGATGCGACAGTGCACCTCTGGGCTCGTGCTGCAGGGAGCAGTCGAACAGCCCTCGGGGCCCCTACGGGGTGGACCGACGGTAGGCCCGGGAAACCGTCCCTGACCAGCACTTCCTGGTCACGGTTCGGACACGCAACTAATTGGCTCCCGGGCGTACCGCTGCGTAGTCGGAGGGGCCCCGATCAGCCCACGGACATCAGCCGCGAACCAGGCTGCGCAGGACGTACGGGAGGATCCCGCCGTTGCGGTAGTAGTGCGCCTCGCCCGGCGTGTCGATCCGGACGACGGCGTCGAAGGCGACCTCGGCCCCGTCGGTGCGGGTGGCCACGACCCGGACCGTGCGCGGCGTCGTGCCCTCGTTCAGGGCCGTCACCCCCGTCACGGCGTAGGTCTCGGTGCCGTCCAGGCCGAGCGACGCCGCCGACTCCCCCGCCGGGAACTGCAGCGGCAGGACGCCCATCCCGATCAGGTTGGAGCGGTGGATCCGCTCGAAGCTCTCGGCCACGACGACCTTCACGCCCAGCAGGGCCGTGCCCTTGGCCGCCCAGTCGCGGCTGGAGCCCGAGCCGTACTCCTTGCCGGCCAGCACGACCAGCGGCGTGCCGGCCTCGGCGTAGTGCTGCGCGGCGTCGTAGATGAACGCCTGCTCGCCGTCGGCGGTGAAGTCGCGGGTGTAGCCGCCGCTGACCCCGTCCAGCAGCAGGTTGCGCAGCCGGATGTTGGCGAAGGTGCCGCGGATCATGACCTCGTGGTTGCCGCGCCGCGAGCCGAAGGAGTTGTAGTCCTTGCGCTCGACGCCGTTGGCCTCCAGGTAGGCCGCCGCGGGCGTGCCGGCCTTGATGGCCCCGGCGGGGCTGATGTGGTCGGTGGTGACCGAGTCGCCCAGCAGGGCCAGCACCCGCGCCCCGGTGACGTCGGCGACCGGGGAGGTCTCCATCGTCATGCCGTCGAAGTACGGGGGCTTGCGGACGTAGGTCGACTCGCTGTCCCAGGCGAAGGTGTCGCCCTCGGGCGTGGGCAGGGCCTGCCAGCGCTCGTCGCCCGCGAACACGTCGGTGTACCCGGCCGTGAACATGCCCTCGGTGATGGTGGAGTCGATGACCCCCTGGATCTCCTCCGCGCTCGGCCACACGTCGGCGAGCATGACGTCGTTGCCGTCCGGGTCGGTGCCCAGCGGCTGGGTCGCGAAGTCGAAGTCCATGCTGCCGACCAGCGAGTACGCCACCACCAGGGGCGGGCTGGCCAGGTAGTTCATCTTGACGTCCGGGTTGATCCGGCCCTCGAAGTTGCGGTTGCCGGACAGCACGCTGGTCACGGCCAGGTCGCTGGCCTGGATGGCCTCGCTCACCTCGGTCGGCAGCGGGCCGGAGTTGCCGATGCAGGTGGTGCAGCCGTACCCAACGAGGTTGAACCCCAGCTTGTCCAGGTACGGGGTCAGGCCGGCGGCGTCGTAGTAGTCCATGACGACCTTGCTGCCGGGGGCGAGCGAGGTCTTGACCCAGGGCTTGCGGGCCAGGCCGCGCTCGACGGCCTTCTTGGCCAGCAGGGCGGCCGCGACCATGACGGTCGGGTTCGAGGTGTTGGTGCAGGACGTGATGGCCGCGATGACGACCGCCCCGTGGTCGATCTCGGTCGCGGTGCCGTCGGCCATCGTCACGGCGGTGGGCCGGCTGGCGCGGTGCTGCGCCGGGACCGAGCCGACGCCCGCACCGGGGGCGGGCTCGTCGTCGGCCGCGCCGGGGCTGACCGCGGGCGCGTCGGAGGCCGGGAAGCTCTCGGCCGAGGAGGCGTCGGTCAGGGTGCTGACGCCGCCGTCGGCCGTGCCGTCGGAGCCGGCGTAGTCCGGCAGCACGGCGAGGAACTTCTCGCGCGCCTCGGACAGGGCGATCCGGTCCTGCGGCCGCTTGGGCCCGGCGATGCTGGGGACCACCTCGGACAGGTCGAGCTCGAGGTACTCGCTGAAGCGCGGCTCGACGTAGTCGGCGGCTTCCGGGTCGTGCCACATCCCCTGCGCCCTGGCGTAGGCCTCGACCAGGGCGACCTGCTCCTCGCTGCGCCCGGTCAGGCGCAGGTACTCCGTGGTGACGGAGTCGACGGGGAAGATCGCGCAGGTGGACCCGAACTCCGGGCTCATGTTGCCGATGGTGGCGCGGTTGGCCAGCGGCACCGCCGAGACGGCGTCGCCGTAGAACTCGACGAACTTGCCGACCACGCCGTGCTGGCGCAGCCGCTCGGTGATGGTGAGCACGACGTCGGTGGCGGTCACGCCCACGGGGATCTGGCCGGACAGCTTGAAGCCGACCACGCGCGGGATGAGCATCGAGACGGGCTGGCCGAGCATGGCCGCCTCGGCCTCGATCCCGCCGACGCCCCAGCCGAGCACGCCGATGCCGTTGATCATGGTGGTGTGGGAGTCGGTGCCGACCAGCGTGTCGGGGTAGGCCACCGTGCGGCCGTCCACCTCGCGGGTCATGACGCCGCGGGCGAGCCGCTCCAGGTTGACCTGGTGGACGATGCCCACGCCGGGCGGGACGACGACGAAGTCGCTGAAGGCCGTCTGGCCCCAGCGCAGGAACTGGTACCGCTCGCGGTTCCGCTCGTACTCGATGGCCATGTTGAGCTCGAGCGAGTCCGCCTGGCCGAAGCTGTCGACGATGACGGAGTGGTCGATGACCAGCTCGGCCGGGGCCAGCGGGTTGATCCGCCCCGGGTCACCGCCCAGGTCGACGACGGCCTCGCGCATGGTGGCCAGGTCGACGATGCAGGGCACACCGGTGAAGTCCTGCATCACCACGCGGGCCGGGCTGAACTGGATCTCGGTGTCCGGCTCGGCGTCGGCCCGCCAGGACCCGAGCGCCCGGACCGCGTCCGCGGTCACGTTGACGCCGTCCTCGGTGCGCAGCAGGTTCTCCAGCAGCACCTTGAGGCTGAACGGCAGGTCCGCGGAGCCCTCGACGGCGTCGAGCCGGTAGTACTCGTAGGAGCGGCCGCCGACCTCCAGGCTGTCACGGCTGTCGAAGGTGTTCGGGTGCTGTCCTGCGCTCATGGGCGTCCCTCTCGGCGTCGAGTCAGTGCATCGGGTCAGTACGGGCTCCCGGCCGTCCATCCTGCCCCAGGTGGGACGCGACGGACAGCCAAAGTCTCTTGACGTCAAGATATCAGGCGGGAGCCTCGGGGGTGTAGAGCGCGACGCACTCGACGTGGTGCGTCATCGGGAACGCGTCGAACGCCTCCAGCGCGCGCAGGCCGTAGCCCCGGTCCCGCAGCAGCGCCGTGTCGCGGCCCAGCGAGGCCGGGTCGCACGCCACGAGCACCACCGCGCGGGGACCTCGGGCCACCACCTGGTCCACCACGGCCGAGCGGGCGCCGACCCGCGGCGGGTCGAGCACCACGACGTCCGCCCGGGCCGGGACCTCCGGGGAGCGCAGCGCCCGCTCGACCCGGTCGGCCACCACCCGGACCGTGGCCCGGTCGTGCACGTTGCGGCGCAGGTCGGACACGGCCCCGCGGTCGGACTCCACGGCGACGAGCTCGCCCCGGCCCGCCAGGTCGTCCGCCAGCGCCAGGGTGAACAGCCCGGCCCCGGCGTACAGGTCGAGCACCGTGTCACCGGGGCCCGCACCGGCGTACCGGCGCACCGTGCTGACGAAGGTCTCGGCCGCGGCGGGGTGCACCTGCCAGAAGCCGTCGACCCCGACCCGCAGCCGGCCGGCCCCCGGCACGTCGTGACGCACCCAGGTCCGCCCCGCCACGCGGGCCGGCCGGCCGGCGGGTCCGCCCACCAGGCCCAGCGCGTCGACCCGCGGCAGCCGGCCGCGGCGCGGGCCCTGCTCGGCGCGGACCACGGCCCCGTCGTCCCCGGTGGACACCGACACCGACGCCACCCCGGGCCACGGCAGCCGGGTGACCCCGGTCGCGTCGACGGCGTCGGTGACCAGGGGGCAGCGCTCGACCGGCAGGACCGCGTGGCTGCGGTGCCGGTGGAACCCGGTCCGCCCCTGCGCGTCCACGGCGTAGCGCACCCGGGTGCGCCAGCCCAGCCCGGTCTCCTGCCCCGGGGCCCGGCCGGGCTCGGGCAGCGCCTGGACCTGCAGCGGCCCGCCCGGCAGCGTCTCGGGGTCGACTCCACCGAGCCGGACCAGCTGCTCGGTGACGACCTGCGCCTTGAGCCGCCGCTGCGCCGGCAGGGACGCGTGCTGCAGGTCGCAGCCGCCGCAACCACCCGGGCGCGCGTGGGGGCAGGGCGGCTCGACCCGGTCCGGGGAGGCCGCGAGCACCTCCACCGCCTCGGCGCGCCAGAAGCTCGCCCCCTCCGGCGCGTCGGTCAGCCGCGCCAGCACCCGCTCCCCCGGCAGGGCGTGGCGCACGAACACCACCCGACCGTCCGGCACGTCCCCGACCCGGGCCACCACGTGCCCGCCGTGGGCCACGGGCCCCGTGGTCAGCTCCAGCAGCTCCTCGCTCATCCCAGCGGGTCCCGGTCGCTGTCGGCGGCGCCCGCGCGGGTGGCCTCCTGGACCAGGCTGCGCTCCCCCGCGGCCCGGGCGGCCAGGTCGCCGTCGGCCAGCGTGGAGGCCAGCTGCCACGGCACGCTGACGACCATGACCCCCGGGGTGGCGGCCAGCCGGGCCCGCAGCCAGATGTTCGACCGGTTGTGCAGCACGGCCTCCCACCAGTGCGCGACCACGTACTCCGGCAGGAACACCGTGACGGCGTCGCGGGGGCCGCGGGCCCGCAGGCTGCGGACGTGCTCGACGAGCGGGCGGGTGATCTCGCGGTACGGCGAGTCCAGCACCCGCAGCGGCACCGTGATGCGACGGCGGGCCCACTCCTCGGCCAGCTCCTGGGCCAGGGCCGGGTCGGAGGCCACCGTGACCGCCTCGAGCGTCGAAGGGCGGGTCGCGCGGGCGTAGGCCAGTGCGCGGGTGACCGGGCGATGCAGGCGCGAGACCAGCACCACGGCGTGCACCCGGGCCGGCATGGCCTCGGTGGCGTCGTCGTCGGGCAGGGCGACCTCGTCGGCCACCAGCGCGTAGTGCCCGTGGATGCGTTGCATGCCCACGCCGACCACCACCATCACCAGGACCGAGGCCCAGGCGCCGTTGGGCACCTTGGTCAGCAGCAGCACGACCAGCACCGTGCCCGTGCAGACCGCCGCCACCACGGCCAGCGCCATGCCCGCCCGGGGCCCGGCCCGCGGGCCGCGCCAGCCGGGACGGGTCCGCAGCGACCAGTGCCGGGCCATGCCCACCTGGGCCAGCGTGAACGACGTGAACAGCCCGACCAGGTACAGGTCCAGCAGCGGGCCGACCCGGGCCTCCAGCACCAGCAGCACCGCCACCGCGCCGAGGCCCAGCACGAGGATGCCGTTGCTGTGGGCCAGCCGGTCGCCGCGGCGGGCCAGCTGGCGCGGCAGGTAGCCGGAGTCGGCCAGCGTGGCGGCGAGCAGCGGGAAGCCGTTGAACGCGCTGTTGGCCGCGGCCAGCAGGACGGCCACGGTGACCACGGCCACCAGGACCGCCCCGACGCTGCCGGGCCCGAACACGGCCTCGGCCAGCTGGGCCAGCACCGTCTGCTGGGTGAACGTCTCGCACGGCTCGGGCAGGCCGCCGAGGTCGCAGGCGTCGCGCGTCACCGTCACGCCGCTGATCACGGCCAGCGCCACCACGCCGCCGATCAGGGCGATCGTCATCCCGCCCACGCCGAGCAGGGTCACCGCCGCGTTGCGCCCCTTGGGGCGACGGAACGCCGGCCCGCCGTTGGCGATGGCGTCCACCCCGGCCAGGGCGGCGCCGCCGCCGGCGAAGGCGCGCAGCACGATGAGCCCCAGCGCCACGGTGGTCAGGTCGGTGTCGCGCACCACCTCGTAGCCGGCGCTGGCCGCGACCGGGGCGTCCCCGCCCGCCCAGCGCAGCAGGCCGGTGACGACCAGGACGCCGATGACCAGGACGAACCCGTAGACCGGCAGCATGGCCGACCAGCCCGCCTCCCGCCGGCCGCGCAGGTTGACCACCATGACCAGCAGCACGGCGGCCACCGCCAGCGGGATCCGGGCCGAGTCCAGCACCGGCAGCACCGAGACGAGGTTGTCGATCGCGGCCGCCGCGCTCACCGCCACCGTGAGCGTGTAGTCGACCAGCAGCGCCGCCGCCGCGACCAGGCCCGCACGCGGGCCCAGGTTGCGCGAGGCGACGGCGAAGGACCCCCCGCCGCCGGGGTAGGCCCGCACCAGCGGCCCGTAGGAGATGACGACCACGGCGACGACCACGCACACGGCCAGCGCCACCTCGGGCGCCAGCACGAGCGTGGCCACCCCGCCCAGGGCGAGGATGACCAGCAGCTCCTGGGTGGCGTAGGCCACCGACGAGACGGGGTCCGCGGCGAACACCGGCAGCGCCAGCCGCTTGGGCAGCAGCGTGTCCTCCTCGCGGCTGCTGGGACGGGCCCGGCCAAGAAGCAGGCGTTTGGGCACGGCGAGCAGCGACGTCACGCGCCGATGCTAGGCCCGTGCCCTCCCCCTCGGTGGCCGCGGCGCTACCGTGACGTCGTGCACTTCGTGGTGATGGGATGCGGACGGGTCGGCGCCCGGCTGGCGCACGACGTCGAGGAGCAGGGGCACTCGGTCGCCGTGATCGACATGGACCCTGACTCGTTCCGGCGCCTCGGCCCGGACTTCTCCGGCCGCACGGTCGCCGGCATCGGCTTCGACCGCGACACCCTGCTGCGCGCCGGCATCGAGGAGGCCTACGCCTTCGCCGCGGTCAGCAGCGGCGACAACTCCAACATCATCTCCGCCCGCGTGGCCCGCGAGACCTACTCCGTGGCCCGGGTGGTGGCCCGGATCTACGACCCCGGCCGCGCCGAGGTGTACCGCCGTCTGGGCATCGCCACCGTGGCCACGGTGCCGTGGACCTCGCGGGAGATGATCGCCGAGCTGCTGCCGACCGACTCCGCCCCGATGTGGACCGACGAGGCCACCCGGGTGGCGATGGTCGAGCTGTCGCCCGACCACGGCTGGCTCGGTCGTCCCGTGCGCGAGCTCGAGGCCGCCACCGAGGTGCGGGTCGCCTACCTGACCCGGCTCGGGCACGCCGTCATCCCGCGCTCGGAGACCGTCCTGCAGGACGGCGACCGGGTCTTCGTGGTCGTCGAGGCCGCCCGCCGCCGGGCCGCCGTCGACGCCGCCGCCGCCCCGGCGGAGCGCTCCTGATGCGCGTCGTCATCGCCGGCGCCGGCAGCGTGGGCCGCTCCATCGCGCGCGAGCTGATCGGCAACGGCCACCAGGTCCTGCTCATCGACCGGCTGTCCAAGGCCGCGCGGATGAAGGACGCCCTCGAGCAGGCGGAGTTCCTGTACGCCGACGCCTGCGAGATCGAGACCCTCGACGAGGGCCGCCTCGACACCTGCGACGTGCTGGTCGCCGCCACGGGCGACGACAAGGTCAACCTGGTCGTCTCGCTGCTGGCCAAGACCGAGTACGGGGTCCCCCGCGTGGTCGCCCGGGTCAACAACCCGCGCAACGAGTGGCTGTTCGACGACGCCTGGGGCGTCGACGTGGCCGTGTCCACACCGCGCCTGATGACCGCGCTGGTGGAGGAGGCGGTCGAGGTCGGCGAGATGGTCCGGCTGTTCCAGCTGCAGCAGAGCTCGGCGTCGCTGTTCGAGTTCACCGTGCCGGCGGCCTCCCCGGTGGCCGGCACCGCCATCCGGGCCATCACGCTGCCCCAGGACACGGTGCTGACCTGCATCGTCCGCGACCACCGGCCCATCGCACCCACCCCGGACGACACGGTCGAGGCCGGCGACGAGCTCATGCTGCTGACCACCCCGGACCAGGAGCAGGAGCTGGCCGGGCTGCTGGCCTCCTGGCGGTCCGAGGCGCGCCAGGCCGGGCGGGGCTAGGAGCTCTCGGGCAGCGGCTGCGGCGCCGCCGGTGCGGGCAGGTCGTCCGCCTCGGTCAGCGGCGTCCGGCCGGCGGCCAGCAGGGCCCCGATGACCAGGACGGACACGCCGAGCAGGGGCCAGCCGAGCACGATCTTGCTGACCCCGAGGGCCACGACGGACCCGGCCAGGTAGAGCGGGAGCTGGACCACGACCCGGATCACGTAGTTGGCCAGCAGCACGGCGGTCAGCTTCTGGAACAGCAGCCGCACCCCGCGCCGCCGGCGCCAGCCGGTCGGGTCGCCCGTCACGGCCCCGAACAGGAACCCGACGACCGGCCAGCCCGTGACCATGGACACGCCGAACACGACGGCCAGGGCGGCGTTGTAGAGGATGCCCGGCAGGAAGAAGTCGCTGGCGTTGCCGGTACGGGTCGCCACGACCGCGGCTATGACGAGCCCCAGCACGCCCGACATGACGTGCACCAGGGTCTGGCGCTGCAGCAGCCGCAGCAGCACGAACACCGCCATGCCGGCCCCGGCCACGACCAGCGAGGTGCGCAGCTGGTCGCTCAGGCTCCAGGTGACGACGAACAGCAGGATCGGCACGGCCGCCTCCAGCGTGCCGCGCCAGCCGCCGAGGGCCTTGAGCAGCTCGGTGCGGACGACCTCCTCGACCGTGGTCGGGGCGGCGGGCGCGGCCGGGGGCAGGGCCTCGTCCGGACCGGGGTCCGTGGTCACGCGCGCAGCGGGAGCAGCTCGTAGGACGGGTTGTAGATGACCCGGGTGCCGCCGCTGCAGTGGCTCACGGTGCCGGTCACCTTGATCTGCCGGCCGGGCTCGATGCCGGCGATGGCGCTGCGGCCGATCCAGCGCAGCCGGACCGTGCCGGAGCCGTCGTACAGCTCCGCCTCGATCGTGCAGGACGTCGCCGCGGGCTCGACGGTGACCGAGCGCAGCGTGCCGCACAGCGTGGCCCGGCACCGATCGGGCAGCGAGGTCACCGGGGTGCCACCGAGGCGCCCCGACGTCTCGGCCTGCCGCCGGGCGGCCACCTCGTCGTCGCTGCGCGTCAGGGACGACAGCGCGCTCCGCCAGCTGCGATCGTTCATGGCTCGAGGGTACGACCGGACCGAGGGTGCTCGGGGACGCGGTGCCGGAGTCTCACCCGTCCGTCGGTCCCGTTGCGTCCAGGCCCGGCGCGCCGGCGGCCGGGCCGTCGGAGGCCGCGGGCGGCGCGGCGGGGGCCGCCGCCGGCTGGACCCGGCGCGCGGACTCCGGCACCCGCAGCGGCAGCGGCTCGCGAGGGGCCATGGGGTCGGTGCCCCGGACCACCACGGTGCCGCGGACCAGGTCCTCCAGGTCGGTGCCCCGGGCCCGGGAGGCGAGCTCGTCGGGCAGGGTGGCGCCCACGGACTGCAGCACCTCCGGCCCGCTGAACACCGCACGGACGAACCAGCGGGGGCCGTCCACGCCGCAGAACCGCTGCACCTGCAGCACCTTGCGGCCGTCCGGCAGCGTGGTGGGGACGCGGGCGACCAGCTCGGTGCCGAAGCTGCCCTCGCGCTCCTCGGTCGACCCGCCGCCACCGGCGACGGCCTTGGCGATCTCCGGGCGCACCTCGTCCCACACCCCGGCGCTGCGGGGCGCGGCGAAGGCCGTGAGCTGCACCGACGACGCGTCGGCCTGGACGGTGACGGCCGCGACGTTGCCCGACGTCTTGTCCACGTCGAGCCGGATCTTGAGGTCCTTGCGCGCCGGGAGCCGCAGGGCGCCCAGGTCGAGCACGCCCTCGGTCGGGGCGGCCGGGTCGCGCGAGTCCATCGGGCCGGTCTCGGGCGAGACGACCTGCTCCTGCGACGCGGGGTCGGGCTGGCTGGGGTCGGGGCGGGTCCTGCCGCTCCAGAAGGGGCTCACTGGTGTCCTCCGTGTCCTGCGCCCGACGGGGGTCCGCCCGGTGCGCTGAGGTGCGTGGTCGTGCTGGTCAACGGGGCCGTGCCGCTCAACGGGGAGGTGCCGGTGCTGCCGAAGCCGCCCTCGCCCCGGTCGGAGCCCGGCAGCCGGTCGACCTCGACCAGGCGCACCGACGGCAGCGGCATCACGACGAGCTGGGCGACCCGGTCCCCGACCTGCAGCGTGACCGGGGTGTCCGGGTCGGTGTTGAGCAGGGTGACGCGGATCTCGCCGCGGTAACCGGCGTCGACGGTGCCCGGCGCGTTGAGCACCGTGACGCCGTGCCGGGCCGCCAGCCCCGACCGGGGCAGCACGAACGCGGCGGT
The DNA here is from genome assembly GCF_042466345.1 of Jannaschia sp. R86511. NCBI lineage: Bacteria > Pseudomonadati > Pseudomonadota > Alphaproteobacteria > Rhodobacterales > Roseobacteraceae > Jannaschia > Jannaschia sp. R86511. The sequence continues at coordinate 2,850,248 of NZ_JAXHCD010000001.1, read as the reverse complement.
CCCCGCGGGCAGGGCCACCGCCACCCCGGTGCCCACCGTGGCGCGGGCCCCGGGGGCCAGGGTCACCTGCTCGGTGGTGGCCAGGTCGAGGCCTGCGTCCCCGGGTCGCGCCCGGGCGGGCATGGCCGCCCCGGCCGCGCGTCGCACCAGGACGTCGACGTCGGCGTCGTCGCCCCCGCCGTGGGGCGGGGTGCCGGTGTCGTCGTCGCTCGGGTGCACCCGACGACTCTAGCCACGGCCGTGGCAGGCTGTTCCCGTGCCTACCGTCTACTCCGAACGGCTGTGGCCGGCGGCCTGGGTCTGGGCCGGCGGCGTGCTCGTGGCCCTGACGCTGGGTGTCGTCTTCGTCCCCGCCACCAGCATCCCCGTCGCGGTCGTGGTCGGCGCCCTCGCCCTGGTCGGGGTGTTCCTGCTGCTGCGGTCCTGGAGCCCCGTGGTCCGCGTGGTCGAGCCCACCCCGGACGCCGGGCTGTGGCTGCAGGCCGGGCAGTCGCGGATCCCGCTCGCCGCGCTCGGCGAGCCCGTGGAGCTCGACGAGGACGGGATGCGGGCCGCGCTGGGCCCGGCCCTGGACGCCCGGTCGCACCGTGTCACCCGCGGCTGGGTGGGCAGCGGCGTGCGGCTGCCGGTCACGGACCCCCGCGACCCGGTCCCCTACTGGCTGGTCAGCACCCGATCCCCCGCCCGGCTGGCCGCCGCGCTCGACGCCGGGCGGGCCGTGGGCCACGACGGCTGAACGGGCGGCGGCACCCACGGGGTGCCACCGCCCGTCCGGGCCGCGCCTGGTCCGTCCGGGGCTGCCCGGGCGGGCCTCACCGATGGCTCAGGCGCACTCGGAGCAGATCGGCAGGCCGTCCTTCTCGCCGGCCAGCTGGCTGCGGTGGTGGACCAGGAAGCACGAGCCGCACGTGAACTCGTCCTGCTGGGCGGGGAGGACCTGCACCGACAGGTCCTCGTTGGACAGGTCAGCGCCGGGGAGCTCGAAGCCCTCCGCCGCATCGGTCTCGTCCTCGTCGACCTGTCCGGTCTTGGCGTCGCCGCGGCGAGCCTTCAGCTCCTCGATCGAGTCCTCGGAGTCCTCGTCGGTCTTGCGCGGTGCGTCGTAGTCGGTCGCCACTGGCGTCGTCACACTCCACGTCTGGAAGTCGTCTGCCCCACCGGTCCCGTTGGGGCTGTCACGCCAACGTCGGTGGGCCTCGATTGATGCCCGCAACGGTGGTGCGGCGCGGATTGTGCCCTACCTCGGCGCCGCGCACCACGCCGGGGTCGACCAGCGGACCGTGAGCAGGCCGTTCCCGTCAGTAGCCGGAGGCCGTCACGGCGGCCTGCAGCGCGCCCGCGACCCCCGGGGCCGCGGCGATCAGGAGCCCCGCCCCGGGACGGCCGCCGTCACGGCCCACGACGACGGCGCCCGCCTCGGCGGCCACCAGGGCACCCGCCGCGTGGTCCCAGGGCTTGAGGCCCCGCTCGACGTGGGCGTCCAGCCGGCCGGCCGCCACCAGGCACAGGTCGACCGCGGCCGACCCGATCCGGCGCAGGTCGCGCACCTGGGGCAGCAGCACCGCCACGGCCGCCGCCTGCTCCGCCCGCTGCACCGGGTCGTAGCCGAACCCCGTGCTCAGCAGGCAGGCGGCCAGCTCGGTGCAGCCGGAGGCCCGCAGCGGCGCCCCGTCGAGGTCCGCGCCACCGCCGGCCGCGGCGGAGTACATCTGGTCGCGCTCCACGTCGTACACCGCGCCCGCCAGCACCTGCCAGTGCTCGGGGTCGGGCGAACCGGACACCACGGCCACGCTGACCGACCAGGTCCCGGTGTCGTACAGGTAGTTGACGGTGCCGTCGAGCGGGTCCACCACCCAGGTGAGACCGCTGCGGCCCTCCACGACCCCCTCCTCCTCGCCCAGCACCCCGTCGTCGGGCCGGGCCGCGCCCAGCAGACGACGGAGCTCGCGCTCGGAGGCCAGGTCGGCCGCCGTGACCACGTCGGTGGCACTCGACTTGGTCCGGGCCACGGTGACGGCGCCGCGGCGGTGCTGCCGCAGCACCTCCCCCGCCGCCCGGGCGACCTCGCGGGCCAGGGCCCGCAGCTGCTCAGGCGACGGTGACGCCGTCACGGCCCGGCACCTCCGGCTGCTGCCAGTCCTCGCCGCAGGCGGCGGGCCGGTCGGGGCTGCGCAGGTTGGCGCAGCAGCCGACCGGGCAGACCGCGTGGCTGGGCCCCCAGGGGCCGAGGGCCGGCTGCTCGGGCGAGCCGCCGCGGGCGACCTCGGCCCGCTCGACCATCAGCTCGACCAGCTGACGGACGAACTGCGGGGCGACCCCGACCGTGGCGGCCCGCTGGAACGGCAGCCCGATCTCGGTCGCGGTCTCCTCCGCCTCGGTGTCGATGTCGAACTTGACCTCCATGTGGTCGGACACGAACCCGACCGGTGACACCACGACGGCGGGCACGCCCGCGTCCTTCAGGGCCCGCAGGTGGTCGTTGACGTCCGGCTCGAGCCAGGGCTGCGTGGGCGGGCCGGAGCGCGAGCAGTAGACCAGGTCCCAGGCCGGCTCGGTGCCCAGCTCGGCCCCGGCGGCGCGGGCCACCTCGACGCAGGTCTGCCGGTGCTGCTCGCTGTAGGCGCCGCCGTCGGGACCGGAGGCGTCCTCCATGGCGTCGGGCACCGAGTGGGTGACGAACACCAGCCGGGCGCCGTCCCGCAGGTCGGGGGCGAGGCGGCGGTAGGCGGCGACCACCCCGTCGGCGTTGGCCCCGACGAAGCCGGGGGTGTTGAAGTAGTGGCGGATCTTGTCCACCGCGACGGTGCGTCCCTCCCCGGCGAGCTCCAGCACCGACGCCGCGAAGTCCTCGCGGTACTGCCGGCAGCCGGAGTACGAGGAGTAGGCCGACGTGACGACGGCCAGCACGCGCCGGGCCCCGGCCTCGTGGGCCTGGCGCAGCGTGTCGGTCAGGAACGGGTCCCAGTTGCGGTTGCCCCAGTGCAGCGGGAGGTCGACGCCACGGGCGTCCAGCTCGGCCCGCAGGGCCTCCAGCAGCGCGCGGTTCTGGTCGTTGATCGGGCTGCGCCCGCCGAAGTGCAGGTAGTGCTCGGCAACGTCGGTCAGCCGCTCGCGGGGGATGCCCCGCCCGCGGGTGACGTTCTCCAGGAACGGCATGACGTCGTCGGGGCCCTCGGGCCCACCGAAGGACATCAGGAGCAGGGCGTCGTAGGGCCTCAGGTCGGCATCGGTCACCCGGCCATTCTCACCCGGGCCCCGCCGGCCCGGCACCCCGGGCGGCGCCCGACACACGGCCCGGCCTGCGCGGCCGGGGTGCCGGGCGGTGGCACAGTGCAGGGACGGATGCCCCTGCGGCCTGCAGGTCGTCGGCGTCGGGACGGAGGACCACGGATGGACACCCTGCGACTGGTGGAGGTCACCGGTGACGGTGACCTGGTGCTGATGACCGGTGACGGTCGCCGCTTCTCCCTCGCGGTCGACGAGCAGGTGCGCTCCGCCGTGCGCCGTTCCCGCAACGGCACCCACGTCACGCCCGCGTCGGACCGCCCCGGCCCCCGTGAGGTCCAGTCCCGCATCCGCTCCGGCGCCGACGCGCAGCAGGTGGCCCAGCAGACCGGGCTCGACGTGGACTACGTGCGGCGCTTCGAGGGACCGGTCCTGGCCGAGCGGGCCCACGTCGCCGAGCTGGCGCGTGGCACCGCGGTCGACCGCGGCGGCGACCCGGGCCTGACCCTGGAGCGGGTGGTGCTGGAGGTCCTCACCGGCGAGGGCCACGACGTCGACGACATCGCCTGGGACTCGCGGCGCAGCGACGGCACCCGCTGGGAGGTGCTCGTGGTGACCGGTACCGCCTCGGCGCGCAGCGAGGCCACCTGGTCCTTCGACACGGGGACGCGGTCGCTGGAGCCCGTCGACGCCGAGGCCGAGCGGCTCACCGGCGTCGAGCGCCGCCGCCGGCTCAGCGCGGTGCGCGACACGGTCTTCGACGTCGAGCGGCCCGCGGCGACCGCCCCCCGGGGCGGCACGGTCGACCTGCTCGACGCCCTGGCCCGGCAGCGTGGCCGACGTCCCACCCCGCCCGCCGCCGGCCACGCCGGTGGGACCGCCGACCCCGGTGACTCCGGCGAGGCCGGTCGACCTCGCGAGGGCGTTGACCACGCCACCGAGAGCCGCGACCACGGTGACCAGGGCCGGGACACCGACAGCGACGGCACCGACAGCGACGCCGACCGAGCCGGCACGACGGACCACGACGGTCCCGCCCCCGGGCAGACGACCGCAGGGACCGACGCCGCGGGCGACCCGGCGGGCCCCGGTCTGCGCACCGCGCCGACCCCGCCCGACGACCGGGACGTCTCCGCGTCGGTGGCGAGCATCGAGCCGGACCTGCTGAGCGAGCTCGATCTGGACCCCTCGACCGGTCCGGCCGGCGGGTCGCCCTCCGCCCGGTCCGCGCCCGCCCCGTCGTCGGCCGGGTCGTCCCGTCCGACCGCCCTCACCGGCCCGCCCCGCGTGCCGCCGCCGGCCCCGGGGGTCGCGGGCGAGCGTCGTTCCCGCCGGCGCCGGGCCGCGGTCCCCAGCTGGGACGAGATCGTGTTCGGGGCCAAGCGCGAGGACGGCTGACCCGCCGCCCGGACGCCGCCCCCGCGGGACGCCGGTGAAGGCGGTGGCTCAGGCCTCGTCGAGCAGCACGGCCAGCTGGGCCTGCGGGTCGATCGGGCACTGGTCCGGCGCCCAGGGCAGCACGTCGGGCGACAGGCTGGCGGCGCGGGCCGCAGCCGCCGTCATCCGGCGCATGAAGTGCCGGCGGCACAGCACCTCGTAGGCGACCTCGGCGGGCGCCTCGGCGTCCTCGTCCGCCGCGGTGACGTCACCGACCACCACCTGGGCGCCGTCGACCACCATCCGCCCGTCGACCGTGCGGGCGTTGTGGGTGCCCCGGACGCCGCACCAGCACAGCGCCGCCACCTGCAGGGCCTCGACCCGGTCGGCCAGCTCCACCAGGCGCTGCGAGCCCGGGAACAGCTTGGCGCGGAAGTCGCTGGTGATCCCGAACGTGAACACGTCCACCCCCAGCTCGTCGACCACCCGGGCCAGCTGGTCGACCTGCGCCGGGGTGTAGAACTGCGCCTCGTCGCAGACCAGGTAGTCGGTGCGGCGCCCGGCGAGCCGCTCGTCGACCACGGCCTGCCACAGGTCGTCGCCGTCGTCCACCTCCCGGGCCGGTCGCTCCAGGCCCAGGCGGCTCGACAGCAGGCCGCGCCCGGCCCGGTCCCGGCGGGTGAACAGCAGCCCGACCAGACCGCGGGCGGCGCGGGTGTGGTCGACCTGCAGCGCCAGCGTGGACTTGCCGGAGTCCATGGTCCCGCAGAAGAACACCAGCTCGGCCATGAGGGCTGACGCTACCGGGGACCTAGGCGAGCAGACGCACGAGCGGCACCGCGGTCTCGTCGTCGGTGAGCGAGCCGTGCTGGCCCACCATCGACAGCGCGGCCCGGTCGTCCCGCTCGCTGTCCACGACGGCCAGGTCGCCGCGCGCGGCGACCAGCACCTCGCCGACGCGTTCCATCACGGCGTCCCGGGGGTCGGCCCCGGCCGGGGCGGTGGTGTCGCCGAACCACCCGGCCGCGACGGCCTCGGTGCTGGTCAGCACCCAGGCCCGTTCGCCCAGCGCCTCGCGCCAGCGGTCGGCGACCTGCTCGGCCCGACCCGGCCGGACCCGCAGCTGCAGCAGCCGGGGCTCGCCCGCCGTCGCCAGGACGTCGGTGCGCAGGCCGGGGCGGTCGGCCACGTCGAACAGGGCCTCCGGCGGGCAGTCCACCATGCCGTGGTCGGCGGTCACCACGACCAGGGCGTCGCGGGGGGCGCGGCGGCGCAGGTCGGCCAGCGCCGCGTCGACCCGCTCGAGCTCCTGCGCCCAGGCGTGGGACAGCCAGCCCTTCGCGTGCCCGGTCTTGTCCACGTCGCCCCAGTAGACGTTGACCATGGCGCGCGGCGTGGCCGCGAGCACGGCGACGGCCGCGTCGACCCGGGCCTCCAGCGACTCCGCACGCACGTAGGCCGGGCCTCGCAGCGCGGCCCGGGTCAGGCCGGAGCCCTCGAAGGCGGCCGGGCCCACCATCGTGGCCGGGACGCCCGCGTCCGCCACGCGCTCGAACACCGTCCGGCAGGGCTGGTAGGTCTCGGCGTCCAGGTCGGCGGGCCAGGTCAGGTGGTTGACCACACGCAGCCCGCCGGGCTCGAACGCCCGGTAGCCGATGACGCCGTGCCGGCCGGGTTCGCAGCCCGTGCCCAGGGTGGCCAGGGCGGTGGCCGTGGTGGACGGCACCGCCGTGCGCAGCTCGGTGGGGACGCCGGACGGCTGGGACGCCGCCGCCCGGCGCAGGAACGGCGCGTGCCCGCCCCGCTCGGCCAGCAGCCGGGCGCCCAGGCCGTCGACGAGCACGGTGCAGACCCGCTGGTGCTCGCCCAGGCCGACGGTGTCGGTGTGGCCGGGGACGCCAATGGCGCCGGCGACGGAGGGCAGCAGCTGGGCCAGGGACCCGGTCGCGTAGTCGGGCAGCGCGGCTTCCCCGGCCCCGCCGTGCGGGACCCGGGGCGGTGCCCCCGGCGCGGGGGCGGACGGCGAGGAGCCCGTCACACCCGGGGCCGGGAGGTCGCGGCCGACAGGGCCCGGGCGAAGCGGAGCGCGTCCTCCACGGCCGCGTGGCCCTCGGCCTCGGCGCTGACCCGCAGCGACAGGTCGTCGCCGGTGACGCTGCCGGTGTAGCCGTGGTCGGCCTCGCACTCGGGGTCGGCGCAGCCGGCCGGCTCGAGGTCGACCCGGCTGGCGATCCCCCACGCCACGCCCAGCGTCACCTCGCGCGGCATGCCGCCCGGCCGGTAGCGCTCGGGACGGTCGATGACGTGGGTGACGACCACGGCGGTCACCCGGTCCAGCGGCACGGCCTCGGTGCTGGCCGCGGCGTACGTCCGGCCGGCGTCGACGGCCCGGACCCCGTCGGGGTGCCCCGGCTCCCCCGGCGCGTGCCCGTCGGACTCGCTGTGGTCGTCGGCGTGGGCGATGATCAGCCGGGTCGGGGTCAGGACGAGCACCGTGACGTGGCGTCGCACCTGGTCACCCTCGTCGAAGGTCGTCTCCGGGTGCACGAAGTGGTCGACGCACTCCTCGCCCGCGACCGACGTGCGGACGACGTCCGCCACCACGGCCGGGTAGTACCCCGCTCGTTCGATCGCGCGCACCAGCAGGGGGGGCAGCTGGGCGTCGTGGGCGCTGCGGGCGCCGGGCCTGGTCTCACGCACGTGGCGATCCTCCCACCGGGGCGGGGCGGCCGTGCACCGCCACCCACAGGCCCACCCCTACGGCGCTGCCGGGCCCGGTCGGTCCGGTCGTGGTCGGCCTCGTCGTCGGCCCGGTCGTCGTGGCCGGCCCGGCGCAGGTCACGGCGGTGCGGGCAGGGCGCGGCGGGCGCCGTCGGCCCGGGTGGGCGGCGGGGCGACCCGGGCGGAGGCGTCCAGCACGGCCACGCCCTCGGGGTGCACGTGCACGGGCTGCAGCCGCAGCCGGGCCACCTGCGGCAGGTCCTCGGCCAGGCGGGACACCCGGGCCACCACGTCCTCCAGGGCGGCCACGTCGACCGCGACCCGGCCGCCGTGCCCGAACAGCCGCGGGGCCGCCTTGACGCCCCGGACCAGGTCGTGGACGTCGGTGGTGGTCAGCGGCGGGATGCGGTGGGAGACGTCCCCCAGCAGGTCGATGGCGTCACCGGCCAGCCCGAAGGACACGATGGGGCCGAACAGCGGGTCCTCGGTGGTGGTGAGCACGGTCGACACCCCGCGCGGGGCCATCCGCTGCACCAGCAGCGTGCCGGCGTCCTCCCGCCCGAGCTCGGCCTGCATGCCGTCGACGTCGACCCGCAGCTCCTGCTCGTCGTCGATGCTCATCCGGATGCCGCCGGTGTCCAGGCGGTGCCGCAGCCGCTCGGCCTTGAGCACCACGGGGTAGCCGATGGCGGTCGCCGCGGCGGCCGCCTCGTCGGCGTCGTGCACCTCGTGGCTCGCCCAGACCTCGACGCCGTAGCAGGCCAGCAGCCGGCGGACCTCGTCGCGGGTCAGGTCCCGGCCCTGCGGCTGCTCGGCCAGCACGTCGTCCACCAGGCTGCGGGCCCGGTGCAGGTCCAGGTCCGGCGGGTCGACCGGCGGGCCGGTGTCGCGCCGGCGCCACTCGGCGTAGCGCACCACCGACGCCAGCGCCCGCACGGCGTCCTCCGGCAGCGGGTAAGCGGGCACGGGGGCCCGGTCCCCGGTCGCCGAGCCCACCAGGCGCGGGCCGATGAAGCAGGCCACGGTGGTCCGGCCGGAGCCGTGCGCGCGCTCCTGCAGGGCGAGCTGGATCTGGTCGGTGTCGGCCTGCAGCGGCGGGATGAAGCTGGCCACGACGGCGTCGACGTCGTCCCGGTCGTAGACCTGGCGCAGCGCGGCGTCGAACTCCGCGGCGTCGGCCTCGGAGCGGACCGACAGCGGCTCGCCCACGACCCGCAGCCCCCACGAGGCGCAGGCGTCGGCGGCCAGCGCGCTCAGCGCCGGCGAGTTGCCGACCACCGCCACCCGGTCCCCGGCGGGCAGCGGCTGGTGCAGCACCACCTGGGCCACGTCGAACAGCTGGTGCAGGTTCTCGGTCCGGATCACCCCGGCCTGGCGGAGCATCGCGTCGAAGGCCTCGGGCGGGGCCGCCGACTCCCGCACCTCGTGCCCCGGCGGCACGCCGTACTCGCTGACCCCGGACTTGACGACGATGGTCGGCTTGACCCGGGCCAGCCGCCGCGCGATCCGGGAGAACTTGCGCGGGTTGCCCACGCTCTCCAGGTACAGCCCGACGACGGACGTGCGCGGGTCGTCGAGCCAGTACTGCATGGCGTCGTTGCCGGACACGTCGGCCCGGTTGCCCGCCGACAGGAACGAGGACAGCCCCAGGGCCCGGCGCTCGGCGCTGGACAGCACCGCCACGCCCAGGCCGCCGGACTGGCTGAACAGGGCCAGGTGGCCCGCCGTCGGCATCACGGGGGCCACGGAGGCGTTGAGGCTGACCATCGGGTCGGTGTTGATGATCCCGAAGCTGTTGGGCCCGATCACCCGGATGCCGTTGGCGCGGGCCAGCCGGACCACCTCGTGCTGCAGCGCGACCCCCTCCGGCCCGGCCTCGGCGAACCCGCTGGAGACGACCACGGCACCCTTGACGCCCAGGTCGATGCACTGGCCCAGCACCTCCGGCACCGACGCGGCCGGCACGGTGACCACGGCGAGGTCAACCGGGCCGGGCACCTCGTCCACCGACGCGAACGACCGGGAGCCGCCCACCTCCAGCGCCTCGCGGTTGACCACGTGCACGGGCCCGGCGAAGCGCCCCTCGGTGACGGCCTGGAGCACCCGGGCCCCGAACGACGACGCGTCCCGGCTGGCCCCCACCACCACCACCGAGCGGGCGTTGAGCAGCGCCTGCATGCTCAGCGACTCCGCCCGGTGCTCGCGGGCGGCCATCACCGCGATGGAGCGCTCGGTGGGGTCGATGGCGAAGCCGACCTCGATGATGCCGTCGTCGAGGTGGTGGGTGACCTCGTAGCCGGCCTCCCGGAACACCCCGAGCATGCGCTGGTTGGACGGCAGCACGTCCGCCGTGAACCGGGACACGCCGTTCTCGAGGGCCGCGGCGGCCAGGTGCTCCAGCAGCACCGAGCCGATCCCCCGCCCCCGGTGGGAGTCGGCGATGTTGAACGCGACCTCCGCCTCGCGGTGCCCACCGGGGGGCGCCCCCTCGCGCCAGGTGCCCTCGTAGCGGCCGATCCCGACGATCTCGTCGCGCACCGTGGTGACCAGGGCCACCCGGCGGCTGTGGTCGACGTGGACGAAGCGCCGCATGTCGGCGGCGCTGATCCGCGGCATCGGGGCGAAGAAGCGGAAGTAGATGCTCTCCGGGCTCTGCGCGGCGTGGAAGCGCTCGATCCGGGCGGCGTCGTCGGGCCGGATCGGGCGCACGTGCGCCACCCCGCCGTCCCGCAGGACGACGTCGGCCTCCCAGTGCGAGGGGTACGCCGCGACGGGCCCGCTGTCGCTCACGGTCCTGACGCTACCGGCGACCCCGCCGCGACGCGCCGCCCCCTCCGGTGGCCGGGGACCCGGGCCCGCTCCGCCACAATCGGGGGGTGAGCCCCACACGACGACGCCCCGAGGACGCCCCGGACGGCTCGCTGGACGGCGGGCACGTCGTCGACATCGACGTCGAGGAGGAGATGCAGGGCGCGTTCCTGGAGTACGCGTACTCGGTCATCTACTCCCGCGCGCTGCCCGACGCCCGCGACGGCCTCAAGCCGGTGCAGCGACGCATCGTCTACCAGATGGCCGACATGGGCCTGCGGCCCGACCGGGGCCACGTCAAGAGCGCCCGCGTGGTCGGCGAGGTGATGGGCAAGCTGCACCCGCACGGCGACGGCGCGATCTACGACGCCCTGGTCCGGATGGCCCAGCCGTTCACGATGCGGCTTCCCCTGGTGGACGGGCACGGCAACTTCGGGTCCCTGGACGCCGGCCCCGCCGCCGCCCGCTACACCGAGGCCCGCCCGGCGCCGGCCGCCGCGCTGCTGACCGCGGCCCTCGACGAGGACGTCGTCGACACGGTCGACAACTACGACGGCTCGCTGCAGCAGCCCGAGGTGCTGCCCGCCGCCTACCCGAACCTGCTGGTCAACGGGGCCAGCGGCATCGCGGTCGGGATGGCGACCAACATGGCGCCGCACAACCTGGCCGAGGTCGTCGCGGCGGCCCGGCACCTGGTGCGCCACCCGGAGGCCACCACGGCCGACCTGGGCCGGTACGTGCCGGGCCCCGACTTCCCGACCGGGGGCATCGTGGTCGGCCTGGACGGCGTCCGGGAGGCCTACGAGACCGGGCGCGGGTCGTTCCGGGTGCGGGGCCGGGTCGAGGTCGAGGCCGTCACCGCCCGCCGCAAGGGCCTCGTGGTCACCGAGCTGCCCTACGGCGTGGGCCCCGAGCGCCTGATCGAGAAGATCAAGGACGCCGTGCAGGCCAAGAAGCTGGACGGCATCGCGGCCCTGACCGACCTGTCGGACCGCACCCGCGGGATGCGCGTGGTCGTGGAGCTCAAGTCCGGCTTCGACCCGGACGCCGTGCTGCAGCAGCTGTACCGGCTCACCCCGCTGGAGGAGGCCTTCAGCGTCAACGCCGTGGCCCTGGTCGACGGCCAGCCCCGCACGCTGGGCCTGCGGGAGCTGCTGCGGGTCTACGTCGACTTCCGCCTGGACGTCGTGCGTCGCCGCACCGCCCACCGGCTGCAGGTGGCCGAGCGCGACCTGCACCTGGTCGAGGGCCTGCTGGTCGCGGTGCTGGACATCGACGAGGTCATCCAGCTGATCCGCACCAGCGACGACTCCGGCACCGCCCGGGACCGGCTGATGACCGTCTTCGAGCTGTCCCAGGTCCAGGCCGAGCACATCCTGGAGATGCGGCTGCGCCGGCTGACCCGGTTCTCCACCATCGAGCTGGAGGCCCGCCGCGACGAGCTGCGCGAGCGGATCGACGGCCTGCGGGCGCTGCTGGGCAGCGAGGAGCGGCTCCGGGACCAGGTCGCCGACGAGCTCGACGAGGTCGTGGCCGAGCACGGCACCCCGCGACGGACCGTCCTGCTGGAGGGTGACGTCCCGGTCCAGCGCGGCCGGGCCGCCGACGTCTCGCTGGAGATCGCCGACGAGCCGTGCCGGGTGCTGTGGGGCGCCACCGGGCTGCTGGCCCGCACGGCCGACCTCAGCCCGCTGACCCTGCCGCTGACCGCACGCGACCGCAGCCGCCACGACGTGATGCTGGCCGCGGTGACCACGACGTCACGGGCGCACGTCGGCGTGGTGACGAGCACCGGCCGGCTTGTCCGCCTGCCCGTCGTCGACCTGCCCGCGCTTCCCTCCACCGCCTCACCGGTGTCGCTGTCCGGCGGCGTGTCGGTCAGCGAGGCGGCCGGGCTCGCGGCGGGCGAGCGGGTCGTGGGCATGGTCGACCTGACCGCGGGCGACCGGCCCGGGGCGGGTCCGGGCCTGGTGACCGCCCGCGGCGTGGTCAAGCGCGTCGTGCCGGACGTGCCGCCCGGTCGGGACGAGTGGGAGGTGGTGCGGCTGGCCGACGGCGACGAGGTCGTGGCGGCCTTCGACGTGGCCGACGACGACGAGCTGGTCATCGTGACCGACGACGCCAGCCTGCTGCGCTTCGCCGCCACGGCGGTCCGGCCGCAGGGCCGCCCGGCCGGCGGCATGGCCGGCGTGCGGTTGGCCCCGGGCGCCCGGGTGCTGTTCGCCGGCGCCGTGCGGCCGCCCGACCCGGACGCCGACGGGTCCGGCGACCCGGGTGCCGGGTCCGCCGAGGTCGTCCTGGCCACCGCGGCGGGCGGGGCGGGCCAGCTGCCCGGCAGCCCCGCCTCGTCGGTCAAGGTCACCCCCTTCTCGCTCTACCCGGCCAAGGGCCGGGGCACGGGCGGGGTCCGGGCCCACCGGTTCCTCAAGGGGGAGGACGTGCTCGTCGCGGCCTGGGTCGGCCTCGGCCCGGTGCTGGCGGCGGGTGCCACCGGGGCCCCCGTGCCGATGCCGCCGCCCGACGCCCGGCGCGACGGCTCGGGTGCTCGCCCGGCCGGGACGGTCGCCGTGCTGGGCGGCGTGCCCCGGTGAGCACGCCCGCAGCGCCGGACGACCCCGGCTCCTGGCCCGAGACCGAGCCCGAGGCCGAGGCCGAGGAGCCGGTCGAGGCCACCGCCCCCCACGCGGTGTCCTGGCTCGGCCTGTTCGGACCCGACGGCCCCGCCGCCCCGGGGAGCGCGCCGGTGGCCCCGGAGCTGCCCGGCGTCCGGGTCGTCCGGCTGCACCCGGTGGACGGCGGTGCCCCGTCGGCGTCGGCCGGGGACGGACCGGTCGGTCTGGTGCTGGCCGGTACGGTGCCCGGCCGGTCCTGGCTGCGCCTGGTGGCCGCGGACCAGGTGGTCGCCGTCCTGGACCGCCTGGCCGACCCGGCGGGCGAGGCCGCCCGGCGGCTGGCCGCCGGCCGGGACCCCGGCCTGGGCACCCTGAGCCCTCGTCCGGCCGTGCTGGTGTGCACCGACGGTCCGGGCGGCGACGCCGCCGTGGAGCTCGTGCGTCGGCTGGGGGCCCCGCGTCGCCGGCTGCTGGGGCGGGCCGAGCCGCGGGCCGACGTCTGGGGGGCAGGCCCGCTGGGCGGGCCGGCCCTGGAGCCCTCGGCGGTGCTGCTGCCCTCGGGCATGGTGCTGGGTGGCCTGGGCCCCGACCCGGCCGCGCTGCCCGACGCCGTGCAGGCGCTGCTGGAGGGGCGTCCCGTCCTGACGGGCTACCGCGGCCGCTCGACGTACCTGCCGGCGGAGCAGGCCGCCGAGACCGCCGTGCGGCGTCACCTGGCGGTCGTCGGGGTCAGCGCGTGGCCCGACGACGTCCGGGTCGACGGCGGGGAGGACCGCGACGACGGCCCCGGCCGGCGCGTCCTGGTCCGGCACAGCGGCGGGCGCACGTTCACCGTCCTGGTCGAACCCGTCGAGACCGAGCTGCTGCGGGCCGCGTCCCCGGGGGCCGAGCCGACCCCCGTGCTGGTCTGGGCGAGCGAGGTCGTCCCGGACGGCGTCCCCGGCTTCTACTTCTCCGGGTAGGGCGCCACCGGCACGTCGCGGACCCAGCTGGTCTCCCGGCCACGCTCGACGTAGCCCAGCCCGGTGTAGAGCTCCAGGGCACGGGGGTTCTCCACGTCGACGGCGAGCCCGGCCCGGTCCAGCCCCGCCTCGGCGTACGCGGCCACGGCCCGCAGCAGCAGCGCGCGGGCCAGGCCCTGGCCCCGTCGCGCCGGGGCGACGCCCAGCAGGTTGGTCCAGCCCTCCGAGAAGCCCTGCGGCTGCCAGTCCTGCGGATAGGTGCCGCTGATGAGGTAGCCGACCGTCGTCCCGTCGCCGTCCAGGGCCACGAAGGACAGGTCGGGCCGGGCGCCGGGACCCTCGACCGCGGCGCGCCGCCAGTCGTCGGGCTCGATGGGCTCGCTCCCCCAGTGGTCGGCGAAGGCCTCGTTGTGGGCCCTCCGGGCCTGCTCGTGGGCCTCGGGGCCGGCCGAGTCGAGGCGGACCAGCCGCACGTCGGCCGGCAGCGGCACCTCGGGCAGGGGCCCCGACACCTCCCGACCCATGGTGGCCGAGAACCGGCGCGGCTCGAAGCCCGCCGAGCGCAGCAGCCGCGGCCGGTCGGTGACGTGGTCCTCGACGTAGGTCCGCAGCATCCGCGGCACGTCGGGGCCGGCCTGCACACCCGCCAGCACCTCCTGCGCGCGGGCCACCTGCCAGTCGAGCAGCACCCGGCCCAGGCCGCGCCGCCGCAGCCGGGGGTGGACGCCGCCGAACAGGAGCACCTGGCGGGTGCGCAGCTGCCCGGGCCGAAGCATCACCTGCGCGTGGCCGACGACCTGGCCGTCGTCGGTCACCGCCAGCAGCCCCTGGCGGGCGTGGTCCCACCACGGCGTGGCGAACTGCTCCTGCACGTCCTCGAGGGTGTCCCGTTCCTGGGCGTCGTCCTCGGCGTAGCAGGCCTCGAGCAGGGCGTGCACGGCCGGGGCGTCGGCGGGCGTGGGCGGGCGCAGGCGCACCCCCTCGACCGGGGACGGGACGTCGACCATGCCCGGATCCTGGCAGTATGCGCACCCGCGGTGCCACGGGTTTGACCCTCTCGGACCAACGGCGCCGCCACCGTCCACGCAGGAGGAGCCCACCGTGACCGCCCACCACGTCGCCGTACCCGCGTCCGAGACCGTCCACCAGCTGGCGGAGGGACCGTTCTGGGACGCCGCCCGGCACCGTCTGCTGTGGGTGGACGTCGACGCGGGCCGGGTCCACCAGGGGTCCTTGACCGGCGGCACCGTCCACGAGACCGGTGCCGTCGAGGTGGACCGGACCGTCGGGGCCGTGGTGCCGGACGCGCAGGGCCGGCTGCTGGTCGCCGGCACCCGGGCGCTGCACGTCGTGGAGACGGACGGCCGGGTCCGCCCGGCGGTGCACGTGCTGCCCGACGGGGTGCGCAGCCGGCTGAACGACGGCGCCTGCGACCCCGCCGGCCGCTTCGTGGTCGGCAGCATGGCCCTGGACGACCGGACCGGGCAGGAGCGGCTGGTCGTGGTCCACGACGCCACCGACCTGCGCCCGTTGGACGAGGACCTGACGCTGTCGAACGGGCTGGCCTGGACCGCGGACGGGCGTCGGCTCTACAGCACCGACACCACGTCCGGGACGATCTACGTCCGCGACTACGACCCGGCCACCGGGACCGCCGGGCCCCGGTCGGTGCAGCTGCAGGTGACCGACGGCAGCCCGGACGGCATGTGCCTGGACGCGAACGGGGACCTGTGGGTGGCGGTCTGGGGCGCGGGCGAGGTGCGCTGCCACGCCGCGGCGGACGGCTCGCTGCTGGCCACCGTGTCCGTGGACGCCCCGCACACCTCGAGCGTCGCCTTCGCCGGTCCGGACCTGGACGTGCTGGTCGTCACCACCGGCAGCTCCCAGCTGACGCCCGAGCAGGCCGCCGCGCACCCGGACTCCGGTCGGCTGTTCACCGCCGACGTCGGGGTCCAGGGCGCGGAGGTGCCGGGCTGGGACGCCGTCTCGCACCCGGTCCTGGTGCCCGCCGGCCCCCCGGTCTGAGCCGTCGGGGTCGGAGGAGTACCGCCGCGTTGGCAGGGCAACTTGGTCTGATTGCCAGCGCGCATGTGGCGCGGGCTGGCTGCACTCCAAACCCAATGAACCAGGTTGTTAGGATCCTTCACGCGGCGACGCGCATCGACAGCAAGCGGGTTTAGCCGCGGCCCGTTCCAGCCAATCGCTTTCGGACAGCAGTCTGGACCTCAGCCGTAGTGTTCGCGTGCTTAGCTATCTGATCCATGAGAAGAAGTCCCTTATGCGCGCCAACACTTGCGAAGGCCGCCTGAACAACTTCAAGACTGTCCGACAGCAGGAGAGCATCGATAGAGGAGTCCGCGTGGGCGGCGACCTCTGCGGCCGACGGCTGGTGGCGCCGCGTCAGCCGCATCGCAACAGCCATGGACAGTTGAAAACGGTAGTCTTCCCAGACGGGGGGCATGCCTCGACGAAGAAAGTCGTCACACTGTCGTTGGATGTTAATCGCACCGGCGTACATTTCGACTGGATACTCTGGCGAAAAGATGCTGTCGTATATATCCGCGCTGAAAATTTCGGTCAGCGTGGCCCTCGATATATGAGGCTTCTGAGCCAGAATAGACAGGATGGCTTGACCCATGGCATCGATTGATACGATTTGGTTGATTGGTCGCCCCTCGTTGAAGTGCTGCCGACGGCGTCGCTCGTAAAAGAGATCTCGGCCCAGGAGGAACTCTTCGATCTCCCGCTGCACCTTGTCCGTCGCGCGCAGCACGCTTGGACCGAAAGCAGTTTGCGAATTCGTTGCACGGATGATTCGCTCACGAATGGCGGCATCTTTTGCCTCTATGACCTTCACCAGAACGGAGCGAGTGTCTCCACTCTGGGCCGCTCCCTCCTTACGCTTAAAGATCTCTGTAGACGTCTGCAAGCCATTGACGATCTGCGGAGACTCCAACTCAAGCAGCTTATTGGCGAGGCGCACCTCTTGAGCGACAATGGTCACACCATTGTTGAGCCACCAAAAGTCCACCCCCGGCTCCGAGGTCATCAAGGTCAACTGGATCGATCGGTTTACGTCTGTCTCGCCCTCATAGTCGCGGACATTGGCTTCAAACAATGAACTGTCTATCTCGCCCGACTCTGTGGTTATGAAGCGTTCGTACTCCTCCAGGCGGACCACGCCAACGTAGCCCCCTGAAGTATCGGTTGAGATTGCGTTCTCAGCAAGACGCAGCTTTCGATGAGTCACGCGTGATTCACGTGCAGAGGCGCACAGTGCAGCGGCGTCGAGAAAGTCGACCTGCACGGGACATTCGCCCAGCATGTGTCCAATAGCCTGAGACAGTTGATTACCCTTGAGCACGACGTTGGGATGCACCTGCCCGGCCTTGAGGGAGGCAAATGCAACGTATACCGCCATCTCGGGCATCTCCAGCGCCTGATAGGTCGCCAGAAAGCGTCGGGTAATCTCCAGGAGACGCGAGTTGACGGACGCTGAGAGTGCCTTCTCATTCCGATCAAAGACGAGTAATCTTGGAACGTTGATCATCATTTTGTCGATGGCGTCCTCCCCGAAACCCTTGGCATCCTTAACCTGCAAGATGACAAGCTCAACATTCGGGCGCTTTCCGAGAGCCGCAACAGGAGTGTCGTCTCGACACGTGAACCCCGTTGACGAAAAGATAGATGGCATCAATACCACAATCCCTCTCGCCGTCAACAATGCCAGCCAACAACTCCTCGTGCGACAGGTTGTAGTGCTTCAGATATTGCTCTGCAACCCAGAAGTTGTGATGTTCAGTGGGCAATAGACTCGCGACCTGAAGCCGACTGCGATCAAGCATCGTTTGAATCATCACAACGTCGTTGGCTGTCATGCGCTAAGCCTAGACATGATGCTGTCCCAGGGGGACGAATCTCTGACTATGCGTCGATGCGGTCCCGGTCCAGGTGGTCGGAGCGCTCGACGATGAAGTCCTTGCGGGGCGCCACGTCGGAGCCCATGAGCAGCTCGAACACCCGCTCGGCGGCGGCCGCGTCGCTGACCCGGACCCGGCGCAGGGTGCGCCGGCTCACGTCCATCGTGGTCTCCGCGAGCTGGTCGGCGTCCATCTCGCCCAGGCCCTTGTAGCGCTGGATCGGCTGCTTGACCGCTCGGTTGCGCCGCTGGGCGTCCTTGAGCGCCTTGGCCAGCTCGGCGTCGGAGTAGGTGTAGACGACCTCCTTGGACGCGCCCGAGCCGATGTCGATTCGGTGCAGGGGCGGCACGGCGGCGTACACCCGGCCCCCGTCGACCAGCGGCCGCATGTAGCGGAAGAACAGCGTCAGCAGCAGCGTGCGGATGTGGGCCCCGTCGACGTCGGCGTCGGTCATGATCACGATGCGGCCGTAGCGGACGGCGTCCAGGTCGAACGTGCGGCCCGACCCGCCGCCGATCACCTGGATGATCGAGGCGCACTCGGCGTTGCGGAGCATGTCCGTCACCGAGGCCTTCTGGACGTTGAGGATCTTGCCGCGGATGGGCAGCAGGGCCTGGAACTCGGAGTTGCGGGCGCTCATGGCCGTGCCCAGGGCGCTGTCGCCCTCGACGATGAACAGCTCGCTGCGCTCGACGTCGTTGCTGCGGCAGTCCTTGAGCTTGGCCGGCAGGGAGCTGGACTCCAGGGCGTTCTTGCGGCGCTGGGTGTCGCGCTGCAGCCGCGCGGCGACCCGGGCCCGCATCTCGCCGACGACCTTCTCCAGCAGCGCCGAGGCCGGGGCCTTGTCCTCGCGCCGGGTCGAGGTCAGAAGGCCCGTCAGCTCGGTCTCCACCACCCGGGCCACGATCTGGCGGACCGCGGGGGTGCCGAGGACCTCCTTGGTCTGGCCCTCGAACTGCGGCTCGGGCAGCCGGACCGCCACCACGGCGGTGAGCCCGGCCAGCACGTCGTCCTTCTCGACCCGGTCGGAGCCGTCCTTGGCCGCGACCTTGAGCTTGCGGGCGTTGGCGTGCACCTGGGCGCGCAGCGTCTTGAGCATGGCCTGCTCGAAACCGGTCAGGTGGCTGCCGCCGTGCGGTGTGGCCACGACGTTGACGAAGGAGCGGACGACCGTCTCGTAGCCGGTCCCCCACTGCACGGCGACGTCGACCTCGCAGGTGCGCTCCACCTCGCGCGACTCCAGGTGCCCGGTCGCGTCCAGCACGGGGACGGTCTCGGTGAAGGTGCCGCTGCCCTGCAGCCGCCACGTCCCGGCGACGGCCTCGCCGGTGGCGAGGTAGTCGACGAACTCGGCGATGCCGCCGTCGTAGCGGAACTCCTCCCGCACGGGCTCCTCGCCGCGGCGGTCGGTGACGGTCAGGGTCAGGCCCGGGACGATGTGCGCGGTCTGCCGCAGCCGGGCCACCAGGTCGTCACGCTCGAACGACGCCCCCTTGACGAACACCTGGGCGTCCGGCCAGAACCGGACCCGGGTGCCGCTGACGCCCTTGCGCACCTTGCCCTGCACCCGCAGCCGTGAGTCGTCGGTGAAGGCGGCGAAGGGCGAGCCGGGGGCGGGGGCGTCCGGGTCGTCGAACTCGCCCGGCTCACCGCGGCGGAAGCTCATGGCGTGGGTGCGCCCGCCCCGGTCGACCTCCACGTCGAGCCGGGCCGACAGCGCGTTGACCACGCTGGCCCCGACGCCGTGCAGCCCGCCCGAGGCGGCGTAGGACGCCCCGCCGAACTTGCCGCCCGCGTGCAGCTTGGTGAACACGACCTCGACGCCGCTGAGCCCGGTGCGGGGCTCGGTGTCCACCGGCACGCCGCGGCCGTCGTCGTGGACCTCGGCGGAGCCGTCCGGGTGCAGCGTGACGTCGACCACGCTCGCGTGCCCGGCCAGGGCCTCGTCCACGGAGTTGTCGATCAGCTCCCACAGGCAGTGCATGAGCCCGCGCGTGTCCGTGGAGCCGATGTACATCCCCGGTCGCTTGCGGACGGCCTCCAGCCCCTCCAGGACCGACAGGTGCCGTGCGGTGTAGGAGGCGTCGCCGGCGCCGGCGGCGCGTCGTCGGGCGGTGGTGGTGTCGGGCACGCCGTCACGGTACCCAGCCGGGCCGCCCGGACCCGGCAGGCCTCGCCGCAGCGGCTGGGCCAGTGGGGTTCACCACAGCGGTTTCGCGGCGAGCGGAACGAATGTCCGACGGGAACGACTCCTGACCGGGCATGGTTGTACCGATCGACATGACAGCGCCCGAGATCCCCCAGTCCCCTCGCACCCCCCCGAGCACCACAGGTGCATCCGAACTGCCCGGAAAGGCGGTAACCGCATCATGACGACTCTGACGGCTCCGGCACTGAACGCCGCCGACCGCTGCGACCGCTGCGGCGCCCAGGCCTACGTCAAGGCTGTTCTCCCCGGCGGGGGTGAGCTGCTCTTCTGCGGCCACCACGGCCGCGAGTTCGCCCCCACCCTCGAGGCGCAGGGCGCGGACGTCGTCGACGAGACGGTCCGCCTCACCGAGGACGCAGCCACCAGCTGAGTCCGCGGGGCGCGCAGCCCCACCGACCCCGAAGGCCCCCGGCACCTGCCGGGGGCCTTCGTCGTGCCGGGCCGTCGTCGTGCCGGGCCTAGGGTTCCCGCATGACCACCGAGGTGCTCACCGGCACGCTGCTGCTGCTGGTCATGCTGGTCGGCATCGCCGGCATCATCATCCCCGTGCTGCCCGGGCTGGGCCTGATCAACGCCGCCGTGCTGGTGTGGGCGCTGCTGGAGCAGAGCCCCTACGGCTGGACCGCGCTCGGGGTCTGCCTGGCGCTGTGGGGCGCGGCCTTCGCGCTGCAGTACCTGGTCCCCGGCAAGCGCCTGGTCGACGCCGGTGTGCCGACCTGGGTGATCGTCGTCGCCGGTCTGGCCGGTGTCGTGGGGTTCTTCGTGGTCCCCGTGCTGGGCCTGCCCCTGTTCTTCGTGGGGGCCATCTACCTCGTCCAGTCGCTGCGGGCCCGACACCTGGGGCGCTCCGTCGGCTCGACCTGGCAGGCCGTGATCGCCGTGGGGATCTCCCAGCTGATCGAGCTGACCGGCGGGATGCTGTGCGTGGTGACCTACGTCATCGCCTGGACCCTGGCCAACCGCTGAGCCAGGTCGACCGCTGAGCCGGGTCGACCGCTGACCCCGGCTCAGCAGCCCTGGCCCAGCTGGACCATCCCCACGACGTTGCGCGGTCCGCGCAGCACCCCGTCGACCTCGTCGACCCGCACCTGCTCGCGGGTGGGTGCCAGCCGCAGGACACCGTCCGGCAGCTGCCACTCCGCGACCAGGCCCTGGTCCCAGCGGTCCTCCAGGAACGCGCTCGTCACCCCCGGGTAGGCGTCCTGGACGCGGTCGGCCGGCGCCCCCACGGCCAGCCCGGTCCCAGTGCGGCCGGCGTCGACCGCTACGGAGCGCACGACCGGGCCCGCGTCCGGCCGCGCCGGGTCCGGCCCGACGACGACGTACACCAGGCCGGGCTCGCGATCGGCCAGCACCAGTCGGCAGCGGCCCAGCGGGGTCGCCACGTCCTCGCGACCCGGCTGCAGGCCCACCAGCGCGTCCGCCTCGGCCAGCGGGGTCCCCACCCGCAGCTCGCCCCAGCCCTCGGTGGTGAGCGGGGGCAACCCGGTCCGCTGCGCCTCGAGCAGACGTCCCTGGGCCGCGCCGCAGCGGGCGCCGCGGTCCGTGCGCAGCTGGACGTGGTCGACGACTCCGTCGCCGGTGAGGTCGGCGAAGGCCGCCCGACGGCCGCGGGACGGGACGACGAGCACGACCTCGCGGGCCACCGGCGCCGCCTGCCACGGCACCTCGGTGGTCAGGGTCACCACCTCCGCCCCGGCCAGCGCCGCCCAGTCGTCCACCGGGTCACCCAGCCCCGGTCCCAGGAACGACGGGCCGTTCCCGGCCCGCTCGTCCACCGTGACGACCTCGACCACACCGTCCACGAGCCAGGCCGCGGTGCCGGGGCCGGGTCCCGCGTCGGCCAGGCCCGGCAGGACCCGGCGGCAGCCGCCGTAGGACCCCGGCTGCACCGAGAACCCGGCCGCGACGACCTCGTCGGCCGCCATCCCCAGCCGCAACCCGTCCACCCCGTCGGCCCGGACGACCAGCGGACCCGCGCCCGCGACCGGGAGCGAGGGGGTCGCCGGGGCCGACGCCGGGGCCGGCGAGGCCACGGCCCGGGAGACGGCCTGCTCGTCGACCGCCGTCCCGGGTCGGACCAGGACGGCCAGCACGCCCAGCACCGCCACGGCACCGGCGACCAGCAGCAACCGGGTGGGGGGCGGGCGGTCCACGCCTCAGCGTCGCACGGCAGGGCCGCGACGGCGACGCCGACGGCGGCGGCCGTGCTGCTTCCACCGGCCCCGGGTCAGCAGGCGAACTCCGGGGTGCCCGGGGTACGCAGCACCATGCCGGCCACGCGCAGCGTGCCCCCCTCGACCGGCCGCTCCAGGTCCGGCAGCCACACCAGCTCCCGCTGCAGCTCCAGGCGTACCGGCACCCCGTCCACCTCCACGTAGGCGACGTCCAGCAGCTGGTCCGACACGTCGGCCAGCTCCGGGAACCGGGCGCGGACGTCGTCGACGTCGGCGCCCGGCGCCAGCCCGAAGGACGTGGTGAGGGCCTGACCGGACACCCAGACCTCGGTCACGACCCCGTCCAGCGCCACCGCCCGGACGTAGCCGTCGGCCCCCGGCGGCACGGCCAGGGTGAAGGACTGGCAGACCACGTCGGCGTCGGCCTCGTCGGCGAGATCACCACCCGCGAGCCGCCCCCCGGTCACGGTCGGCTCGGCCACGACGTCGGCGGCGTCGACGAGCTGCTCGCTCGTGGCCCCCAGCCGGAGCGGCCCGACCCCGTCGACGTCCACCGTCGACCCGGGCAGGCTGTCACCGCCGGTGGCGGCGCTGCCGTAGGTGTCGGCGAGCGCGCACGACCGGGCCGCCGGCTTGCGGACCTCGATGGTCGTGATGCGGCCGTCGTCGTCCGGCCCGCCGGGACCCGGCGGCCCCGGCGGGGGCGCGTCGGAGAACACCACCTCGACGCCGCGCGCGGGCACCGTGACGACGTTGACGACGGGTCCGGTGCTGCCGTAGGGACGCTCGACGGCGGTGCGGGCCCCCGGCAGCTCCTGCGCGGCCTGCACGGGCGAGCCGAAGCCGGGACCGAGCCACGTCCGCAGCCCGGCGGAGACCTCGGTCGCGTGGAACCAGGTGCCCAGCACGACCGACACCACCTCGTCGTCCACCACCCAGGCGGCCGTCTCCCAGGCGGAGACCCCGTCGGACGAGACGTCGACCCACTCCGTGCCGCCGGGCTCCCACACGATCTGGCAGCCGTTGGCGAGCTCCTCCATCGGGACCTGCCGGCGGTCCGGTCGCGTCCCCAGCCGAAGCCCCGGCAGCCCGTTGGCGGCCAGCAGGACCGGCTCCGGCCCGGTGTCCTCCGACGGCGCCGGCGACGGCTGCACCGGGCCCGCCAGGTCGGCGTCCTCGGCCGCGGTGCCGCCCCGGACCGCCAGCACCGCCCCGAGCAGCGCCACCCCCGTCGCCGCGACCACGATCCTGCTGCGTCTCACGTCGCACCCCCCGGCCCCGATGCTGCCACACGGCCCCGCGGCCCGGCCCCGGCCGGCTACCGGGGCGTCGCGTCTGCGGTCGGCGCCGAGCCCGTCAGCAGGGGTACCAGGGCGCCCCGGGGGCCCGGACCACCACGGCGGCCAGGGTGGGCACGCCGCCCTGGACGGGACGCTCGACGTCGGGGACCCACGCGGACCGGTCGGCCAGCTGCAGCTCGACGGTGACCCCGTCGACGACCACCTGGACCGAGCCCGAGCCCATGGTGTCGCCGGGCCGGTTCGCCGTCTCGGGGAAGCGGGCGCGCACGTCGTCGGCGTCGGCCCCGGCGGGCAGCCCGAACGAGGTGCCCACGCCGCTGTCGTAGACCTGCACCTCGGTGACGACGCCGTCGACCGCGACCGCCCTCGCCACCCCCGTGAGCCCGGGGGACCCGCTGAGGCTGAACGACTGGCACGGGGTGGCGGGGGCCGGGTCGACGCCCGGAGGCCCGTCGACCGTGACGCCCTCCGCCCGTCGCAACCCGGCCGCAGCCGCCCCCAGCCGCAGCGGCCCGATGCCGTCCAGGTCGACGGTCCAGCCCCGGCCCTCGGCCCCGGCCGCATCCGCCAGGGCGCAGGCGCGGGCCGCCGGCTTGCGGACCTCCATCGTCGTGATGCGACCGGACCCCGTCACGGCGAGGTCCGTCCCGCCGAACGTCGGGACGTCGCTCAGCACGACCTCGACCCCGTTCGCGGGGACGGTGACGACCTGGACCGCCGGCCCGTCGGGCCCGTGCGGCCGCTCGGTGGTGGTGCGCGCCCCGGGCAGCTCCTGGGCCGCCTCGATCGGGGAGCCGAACGTCGGGCCCAACCAGGTCTCGAGGTCGGCCGACACGTCGGCGCCGTCCGACCACGCCCCGAGCACGACCGCCACGACCTCGTCGTCGACGACCCAGCCGGAGGTCTCCCAGGACACCGGGACGGTGGGGCCGAACGGAGCGTCCCCCTCCCCCAGCGGCACCCACACCATCCGGCAGCCGGACGGCGTCCGCACCTCACCGGCGCCGGTGGCCGGCGGAGCGGCCCCCAGCCGGAGCCCGGGGACGCCGTTGGCCGACAGCGCGACCGGGCCCTCCGGGGGCGGGGCCGGCGGCAACGGCTCCTGCGGGCCGGCCAGGTCGGCCTCCTGGGCCGCCGTGCCGTCCCGCACCGCCACCACCGCGAGCAGCAGGGCCACCCCGGTCACCACCGCCACCACCGCGCTTCGCCGCACGTCGCTCCCTCTGCCGTCCGGGTCGCGTCCGCCCGGCCGGCCCGAGCCTACGTGCCGGGTGCGCCCGAGAGCGCGCCGGAGAACGCCCGCAGGCCCGCCACCGGTGGGGTGACGGGCCTGCGGGTCGTGCGTGGTGCTGAGGTGCTGAGGTGCTGAGGTGCTGAGGTGCGTAGGAGCTCAGTCCAGGTAGTCGCGCAGCACCTGCGACCGGCTGGGGTGACGCAGCTTGGACATCGTCTTGGACTCGATCTGCCGGATCCGCTCGCGCGTGACGCCGTAGACCTTGCCGATCTCGTCCAGCGTCTTGGGCTGCCCGTCGGTCAGGCCGAACCGCATGCTCACCACGCCGGCCTCACGCTCGCTCAGGGTGTCCAGCACCGAGTGCAGCTGCTCCTGCAGCAGCGTGAAGCTGACCGCGTCGGCGGGCACGACGGCCTCGGAGTCCTCGATCAGGTCGCCGAACTCGCTGTCGCCGTCCTCGCCCAGGGGCGTGTGCAGCGAGATGGGCTCGCGACCGTACTTCTGGACCTCGACGACCTTCTCGGGCGTCATGTCCAGCTCGACGGCCAGCTCCTCCGGGGTGGGCTCGCGGCCCAGGTCCTGGAGCATCTGCCGCTGCACGCGGGCCAGCTTGTTGATGACCTCGACCATGTGCACCGGGATGCGGATGGTGCGGGCCTGGTCGGCCATGGCGCGGGTGATGGCCTGCCGGATCCACCACGTGGCGTAGGTCGAGAACTTGTAGCCCTTGGTGTAGTCGAACTTCTCGACCGCGCGGATCAGACCGAGGTTGCCCTCCTGGATCAGGTCCAGGAACAGCATGCCGCGGCCGGTGTAGCGCTTGGCCAGGCTGACGACCAGGCGCAAGTTGGCCTCGAGCAGGTGGTTCTTGGCCCGCCGACCGTCCTCGGAGATCCACCAGAGCTCGCGCTTGGCCTTGGGGTCGATCGTGTCGCCCTCGGCGCTGAGCCGCTCCTCGGCGAACAGACCGGCCTCGATCCGCTTGGCCAGCTCGACCTCCTGCTCGGCGTTCAGCAGGGCGACCTTGCCGATCTGCTTGAGGTAGTCCTTGACCGGGTCGGCGGTGGCGCCGGCCTGAACCACGGTCGGCGCGGGGTCGTCGTCGTCCTTGTTGGTCAGGACGAACGACTCGGAGGCGCCCTTGCCCTTGACCACGGGGGTCACGGGCTTGTCGGAGTCCTCGTCGTCGTCCTCGTCGGCGTCCGCCGCCGCGGGGGTCTCCACGACCACCGCCACCTCGGCCACCTCCGCCGCCGGGTCCACGACGACGTCGGCGACCTCGGTCAGGTCGGGCTCGACCTCGACGTCCTCCGGGGAGTCGACGTCACCGGCCGCAGCAGCGGTGTCCGTCGCCTTGGCGCCCTTGGCGGTCGTCTTCTTCGCCGTCTTCTTGGCTGGCGTCTTGGCCGGCGTCTTGGTGGCCGCGGCCTTCTTCGCCGCGGTCTTCTTGGCGGCCGCCTTCGTGGGGGCCACCGGCGCGTCCGTACCCGGCTCGGCGTCGACCACCGTCGCCCCGGCCTTGCTCGCCGTCTTCTTGCGCGTCGTCGTCGTCATCGTCGCCACACTCCCGTCGTCGATCGTGGCCGTGGCCGCCGGCATCCGGGTGCGCGCCGCCGCCACGGTGCGTCGTGCCGTGGTCTGGGGCAGTCCGATGGAGCCCATGTCCAGGCCGGCTCCCACCAGGTCCGCCATGACGGCCTTCATCCGGGCCGCCGGGACGTCCGCGTCGGTCACCACCTGCCGGAGGTCCACCGCGGAGACCGCCGCACCGCTCCCGATGCGCTCACGCATCCGCGTGAGAGCGGGGTGGGAGAGGATGTCCTGCAAGGTACGAGATTCGTGCTCCGACGACACGCACAGCCCTTCGTCGACTACGGTCAGGGGGACTGGCGTCGTCCGTCAACGCGACGACCAGCGAGTACCATTGTAGTGCCATCGCGGCCTCCGGCCCGACAGGCTGTCCTGCGCGAGCGCAGCCGCACGCGCCACCTGCCGACACCGGTGACAACGCCCGGTCCGGCGGTGCTGTTCCGTCGGGGCCCCGTCGCGGCGGGGGTCAGCCGTCGGCCGTGGCGGCCTTCGCCGCCCGCTTGAGCTGCTGCTTGTGGGCCCGCACCTGCTGCAGCGAGTCGGGGTCCACCACGTCGGCGACGGAGCGGAAGCCGGTCAGTGCGTAGTCGCCGGCCGCCTGCTGCCAGCCGTCCGGCGTGACCCCCAGCTGCTTGGCCACCAGCGCCGTGAAGATCTGCGCCTTCTGCCGGCCGAAGCCGGGCAGCGCCTGCAGCCGCCGCAGCAGGTCCGCCCCGTCCGCGGCCCCGGTCCAGATGCGTGCGGCGTCCCCGTCGTAGCGCTCGACCACGATGCGGGCGACGTCCTGGATCCGGCCGGCCATCGACCCCGGGAAGCGGTGGATCGCGGGCGGGACGGAGCAGAGCCGCGCGAACTCCTCGGGGTCGGCGGCCGCCACCGCGGCCGGGTCGAGCGTGCCGAACCGCTCCAGCACCGTGGCCGGGGCGGCGAACGCCCGCTCCATGGGGAACTGCTGGTCGAGCAGCATGCCCACGAGCAGGGCGAAGGGGTCCTGGCTGAGGACCTCGTCGGCCCGCTGGTCCTGGGCGATCCGGATCGACGGGCCGGGCTCGGCGTCCCCGGCCACGCTCAGGCGCCCTCGCCCTTGACGGCCAGCACCGGGCAGGTCGCGTCCAGCAGGATCCGCTGCGCGTTGCTGCCCAGGATGAGCTTGCCGACCGGCGAACGGCGACGCAGGCCGATGACGATGACGTCCGCGTCCACCTCGTCGGCGACGCCGAGCAGGTCGTCGGCCGGGTCGCTGCTGCGGGGCAGGTGCCGGACCTCGTAGGTCAGGCCGTGCTCGCGCAGCTGGTCGGTGAACGGGGCCAGGTCCGCCTCCACGGCCTCGGCCGTGTCCTCCTTGCTGCTGACCACGACGAGCCCGACGTGTCGTCGGATCGCGGCGTCCACCCCGTGGGCGAGCGCCGCACGTCCCTCCCGGCTGGGCAGGTAGCCCACCACGACGGCCATGGCACCTCCTGGTCGCGCCGCCCCCTCCGTCGTCGGAGCGGGTCCGCGGGGCCACCGTATCGCTCAGGTCGCCGCCTCGTAGGCTGGGAGGGTGGCGAGCAGGGACGGCGACGGCTGGGTGGCCTGCCGCTGCGGCCACCGCCACTGGGGTCTGAACGGCGCCGCCGGGCTGGTGCTCTTCCGGCCGGGTGACGACGGGCCGGAGGTGCTGCTCCAGCACCGCGCGAGCTGGGTCCACGACGGCGGCACCTGGGCGGTCCCCGGCGGGGCGCGCGACTCCCACGAGGACCCGGTGCAGGCCGCGCTGCGGGAGGCCGACGAGGAGGTGGGCCTCGCGGCGGGTCACGTGCAGGTCCGCGGCACCGTCACCGGCACCGACCACGAGGACTGGCGCTACGACTACGTCCTGGCCAGCACCACGCCGCAGACCCGGGTGCACGCCGCCAACGCCGAGACGGCGGACCTGAGCTGGGTGCCCGTGGCCCGGGTGCCGGGGCTGCCGCTGCACGCCGGGCTGGCCCGCGACTGGGACCGGTTGGCGGACCGGGTCAGGACCGCGTCCGACGCCTGATCAGGCGCCGCAGCGGGCCCCGTCCTCCGGGGCGGCGACCTCGGCCAGGGTCTGCGACAGCGCCGCGGACACGGCCGCGGTCTCCACGAGGAACCCGTCGTGGCCGTACCGGGAGCGCACCAGGACCAGCCGCGCCCCGGGGACGTGGTCGACCACGTGCTGCTGCTGCTCCGGGGGGTAGAGCCGGTCGGAGTCCACCGCGACCACCGTGGTGCGCGCGGTCACGGTGGCCAGCGCCGCGGCGGTGCCGCCGCGCCCCCGCCCGACGTCGTGGCTGTTCATGGAGCGCGTGAGCGTGACGTAGGAGCCGGCGTCGAACCGCCCGGCCAGCTTGCCCGCCTGGTGCTCGAGGTAGGACTCGACCGCGTACCGGCCGCCCGTGCCCGGGTCCTCCCCCGGCTGGGGGTCCCGGCCGAACCGGGTGTCCATCTCCCAGCGCGACCGGTAGGTGACGTGAGCGATGCGTCGGGCCACGCCGAGGCCGTCCACCGGCCCCGGCCCGGGCCGGTCGTAGTAGTCGCCGCCCTGCCAGGCCGGGTCGGCGGTGACGGCCGCGATCTGCGGGGCGCACCACGCGATCTGGTCGCCGGTCGCGGCGGCCGTGCTGGCCAGGACCGTGAGGGCGGCCACCCGGTCCGGTCGGCCCACCGCCCACTCCAGCGCCCGCATGCCCCCCATCGACCCGCCGGCCACCAGCGCCCAGCGGCGGACGCCGAGCCGGTCGGCCAGCGCCGCCTCGACGGCCACCTGGTCGCGGACGGTGACGTGCGGGAACCGGCTGCCCCAGGCCCGGCCGTCCGGGGCGGGGCTGCCGGGACCCGTCGTGCCCTGGCAGCCGCCGAGCACGTTCGGCGCCACCACGAACCAGCGCCGCGTGTCCAGGGCGAGGCCGTCGCCGACCACGCCGCCCCACCAACCGGGCGAGGGGTGGGCCGGGCCGGCCGGGCCGACGACGTGGGAGTCACCCGTCAGGGCGTGCAGGACGAGCACCGCGTTGCTGATGCTGCCGTCCGGTCCGGTCCGGGGCGTGCCCCAGCACTCGTACGCCACCTTGACGTCCGGCAGCACGACGCCGGACTCGGTGGGCAGCGGGCCGAGCGCGACGAACCTGCGCCCGCCCACCGGGTCCCCCTCACGCCACACGACCACCTCAGGCGCCCTTGGCCGCCCGGAAGCCCGCCTCGAGGTCGGCGAGGATGTCGTCCACGTGCTCCAGGCCGACCGACAGCCGCACCAGGCCCGGGGTGACCCCGCTGGCCAGCTGCTCGGCCACGCTGAGCTGGCTGTGCGTGGTCGAGGCGGGGTGGATGACCAGGCTGCGGACGTCGCCGATGTTGGCCACGTGGCTGTGCAGCTCGAGGGCCTCCACGAACCGCCGGCCCGCGTCCACCCCACCGACGATCTCGAAGGCGAGCACGGAGCCGGACCCGCGCGGCGCGTAGCGCTCGGCGCGCTCGTGCCAGCGGTTGCCGGGCAGGCTGGCGTAGGCCACCCGCTCGACCTCGTCCCGGCCCTGCAGCCACTCGGCCACGGCGCGCGCGTTCTGCACGTGCCGTTCCATCCGCAGGCTCAGCGTCTCCAGGCCCTGGGCGACGAGGAACGCGTTGAACGGGCTCACGGCCGAACCCATGTCGCGCAGCAGCTGGACCCGGGCCTTGAGGACGTAGGACAGGTTGGCCCCCAGCGGGCTGCCGACCCCGAGGTCCCGGCCGTAGACCAGGCCGTTGTAGCTGGGGTCGGGGGTGTTGAAGCCGGGGAACCGCTCGGGCTGGGCCGTGTAGTCGAAGCGGCCGCCGTCGACGATCACGCCGGCCACGGCCGTGCCGTGCCCGCCGAGGAACTTGGTCGCGGAGTGCACGACGACGTCGGCGCCCCACTCCAGCGGGCGGATCAGGAACGGGGTCGCGACGGTGTTGTCCACCACCAGCGGGACACCGGCCTCGTGGGCCACCGCGGCCACGCCCTCGATGTCGAGCACGTCCTGGTAGGGGTTGGAGATCGTCTCGCCGAAGAACGCCTTGGTGTTGGGCCGGACCGCGGCCCGCCAGCTGTCCAGGTCGTCGGGGTCCTCGACGAACGAGACCTCGATGCCCAGCTTGGGGAAGGTGTAGTGGAAGAGGTTGTACGTCCCGCCGTACAGCCGGGGGCTGGACACGACGTGGTCGCCCGCCTCGGCCACGTTGAGCAGCGCGACGGTCTCCGCGGCCTGCCCGCTGGACAGCAGCAGCGCCCCCACGCCGCCCTCCAGGCTCGCGATGCGCTGCTCGACCGCGTCCTGGGTCGGGTTCATGATCCGGGTGTAGATGTTCCCGAACTCCTTGAGCGCGAAGAGGTCCTCCGCGTGCTGGGTGCTCGAGAACGTGTACGACGTGGTGGCGTAGATGGGCAGCGCCCGGGCCCCGGTGGTGGGGTCGGGCTGCTGGCCGGCGTGGATCTGGCGGGTCTCGAAGGACCAGGCGTCGTTCACTGGGGTGGACCTCCCGTGGTCACCGGGGCCCCGAGGGGCCCGCGCTTGCCGCCACCGGTCGGTGACGACCAGGTCCTCACCCGGGGCACCCCACCGCGGAGGAGGGTTGCCGACCAGCGAGCCGGGGCTTGACGCTGGTGCTCATGACCTGCCGTGAGACTACGACACGGCGTCGTCGGCCCGCCAGGCGTCCGGATGACGGGACCCCTGGAAGGCCCAGCCGGTGGGCCGACGCCTAGAGGGTCAGAGCGGGCGTGACGACGGCCCGGGCGGCCTCACCCGTGCCCTCGCCGACGAGCACCAGCTGGAAGTGCCCCGGCGGGACGAAGGCCAGCGCGAACCGCCCCGTCTCGTCGCACTCCTCACGGCTGGAGCCGCCGGCCGTGCGGACCTCGATGCCCCGTCGCCCGCCGGGCGCCACCCAGCCGTCGATCCGGTGCCCGCCGTCGACGTCGCTGATGGCGAGCATCACCGTCATGGACTCGCTGCCGAAGGTCACCGTGCGGACCGCGTCGTCGCCGCGGGCCCCCGCGCCGGCGAGGTCGCTCTGCTGCAGCCGCATGAGCTCCAGCTCGGTGTCCAGGTCGTCCGGGCCGAACGACCCGACCTCGAGGGCGAAGACCGCCCGCTCGGCCAGACCGGCCGGCACCGGGTCCAGCCGCTCCCACATCTGCCGCAGCTCACCGGCCAGCTGCTCCGGGGCGCCCGGGCCGTCGACCCGCCGGGCCTGGTCGGGCACGGCGCTGGCGCCACCACGCTCCTCGGGGTCCCCTCCGCCCCCGTGGTCCACCTCGTGGTTCAGGTCGTCGACCACTGCGACTCCTCCCCCAGGTGCTCGCGGAGCTTCTTGAGGCACCGGCCGCGGGTGGGCCCGATGCTTCCCATGGGCATGCCCAGGTCGACGGACAGGGACGCGTAGTCCGGCCGGTCGGAGAAGGCCACCACCCGCAGCAGCCGCTGGCAGCGCTCGGACAACCGCCCCACCGCGTCCCACAGCCGTCGGGCGCGGTCGTCGTCCAGGACCGTGGCGGCCGGGCCGGGCGCGGGGTCGGCCCGCACCGACAGCAGCGGCTCGGGGTCGGCGACCGAGACCCGGGCCGCGGCGGCGGTGCGGGCGGCGTCCCGGCGCACGGTGACCAGCAGCCAGGCCAGGACGGCCTGCGGGTCGCGGACCTGGTCCCGGCGTCGCGCCAGGGCCATCCAGGCGTTCTGCACCACGTCCTCGGCGGTGGCCGCGTCGACGCGGTACGCCCGGGCCGTGTGCCACAGGGTCGGGGTGAGCAGCGCGACCAGCTCGGCGCTGGCCAGCGGGTCCCCGTCGCACCAGCGCCGGAAGCACGCGGCCGACCGGTCGGCCAGGTCGTGGCGGCGCGGCGAGGTCGTGAGCACGGCCAGGTCCGGCAGCGGGTCGCCCGGCGCGCGCGGGCCGGTCGCGGCGGCGTCCGCCGCACCGGCCCGGGCGCCCGCAGGGCGACCGCTCGCGTTGCTGGCCATCGCTCCTCCTGTCGGGTGCGGCGTCGACCCGGCGGGCGCACGCCCCGGGACCGGGGACGACCTGGCGCCGGGCAGGGTGCGGACGGTCGTCGGCACCCGGGTCCGCACGGACCGTACCCGCTCCCCGATCATCCCCACCAGCCTCCGGACATGTCCCGAGGAGCCGGTCGGGGCCCGTCCTGATACCCCCGGCGGGCGTCCACCCGTCGTTCACCCGGTCGGCCCCGGGCTCCGCTGCCCCCGCGCCCGCCGGGCCCGGGCCGGGGGCCGGCCGTCGTCCAGGCGGCGCCGAGACCGTGACCCAGGCACTGCAGGACCAGCCGGGCCAGGGACTGGGCCGGGTCGAGGTCCAGCGACCGTTCCGCCAGCACGACCGCCGCGGTCCCCTCGCCCGCGACCCAGCACAGCCAGGCGTGCGCGGCCAGGACCGTGGCCCGCTCGGGGCCCTCGGTCAGCGCCGCCAGGCGACGCAGCACCGGTGTGCCCACCCGGGTGGCCCGGGAGCAGGCCGGGTCGGCGAGCACCCGCCCCAGCGCCGAGCCCGCCTGGGCGTGGGGGGCCAGCACGGCCAGGGCGCAGTCCCGTCCGCCGGGCAGCAGCAGGGCCAGGCAGGCGTCCCGCAGCCTCGGGGCGGTCACCCAGGCGGCCGCGAGCGTCCCGGCCAGCTCGGGGTCCGGACCGTCGGGCAGGGACCCGGCCCACCGCTCGAACAGGTCGAGGTCCGCCGACCCGACCTCGGGGCGGGAACCCCGCCCCGAGGTGGTGCGCGCCGCCCGGGCCGCGTCCCGGGCCCGTAGCCGGTCCCGGGACGTCACCACCGCCTCGACCACGAGGGCCTCACGGTCGGGTGCGGGGCTGCGGCCGGCGAGGACGAACCCGGCCGCCACCGGGTGCGACGACGTGCCGGCCACCGCCGTCCCCTCCCCCGGGCAGCACGACGGGTCGCCGCACAGCAGGGACCGGAAGCGGTCGGGGCCGACCACGAGCAGGTCGAGGACGTCCGGCCCGGCCGTCCCGTCCGGTTCGAGCGACCCCGCCGGCCCGGGCAGGTCGCAGGGCCCGAGCACGGCCTCGCGCAGGTCGTCGTCCCAGGCCGCGGGCAGGTCGAGCAGGGGCGTGTCCACGTAGACCACCACCAGCGCGGCCGTGCAGTCGTTGCGCACGGCCACCCTCGCCAGCTGCTGCCACACGGGCCGGGTGGTGCCCACGGGCCGGTCGGGCGACCAGTCCACCCGCATCGTCGGTCCCACCGAGCGCTGCCGGTCCAGCCCCACCACCACCAGGGAACGGCGCGGGGCGAAGCCCAGCAGGTAGGGCACGGCCGCCACCACGCCGGCGGGGTCGCGCAGCCGCACCTCGGGTGCGGGGTCGTCGGGGGGCGGGGCCGGCACGGCTCGACTCGTCATCGGACGAGCGTGCGGCCACCCACCGGTCCGCGACGGGGCACCTGGGGCTGTGGACCGCCCGAGCAACCTGTGGAGGACCGCTCAGGCGACGGTGCCGCGGACGACCCGGTCCCGGGCCCGCTCCCAGTCCAGGAAGTGGTCGACCTCCGACAGCACGGCACCGGCCAGCCAGGCCGCGACCAGCGCGTCGTCCGCGAGCCCGAAGACCCCCAGGAACAGCTCGGGGACCACGTCGACCGGGGACACGACGTAGGCGAGCCCCAGCACGACGCCGAGCACCCGGCGCCGGTCCCAGCCGCCGTAGGCGCCCCGGGCCGCGCCCACCACCAGCCGGGGCAGGGCCGCCAGCCGCTGGGCCAGGCCGTAGGGGCCGTCCCCGCGCAGGGCGTCGATGAGCACGCGCAGTGCCGCCACCCGTCCCGGTCTCATGGTCGTCCTCCCGTCCGGGCCCCGCGGCGGTGCCCCACGACTGTCCAACGGTACGCGGCCCGTGCCGGTGCCCGCAGCCCGCGGCGCCGCCGGGACCAGGGGCGTGACGACCGGTCCGGCCCCGCTCAGCCCAGCTCGGCCAGCTCCCGGGCCAGGTCGTCCAGCCCCAGCGACCCCGTGCCCAGGGCGGCGGTGTGCCACCGCTTGAGGTCCAGCTCGGCCCCGCGCGAGGCGGCCCGGGCCCGCGCCGCCTCGCGTCCGGCCAGCCAGGCCCGCTCCCCCAGCTTGTAGCTGATGGCCTGCCCCGGCATCCCCAGGTAGCGCACGACCTCCGACGACCGGAACGCCTCGTCCAGCCCCGTGCGCGCGGCCAGGAAGCGGCCGGCCAGCGCCGGGGTCCAGCGCTCGCCGGGCGCGATGACCGGCAGCCCGTGCTGGTCGTCCGGGACGGTCAGCCCCAGGTGCATGCCGATGTCGACCACGACCCTCGCCGCCCGCAGCGCCTGCGCGTTCAGGTACCCCATCCGGTGCCCGGGGTCCTCCAGGTAGCCCAGCTCGGCCATCAGCCGCTCGGCGTACAGCGCCCAGCCCTCCGTGGCCGCCGAGACCGACCCCGTGCTGGTCTGGAACATCGACAGCTCGTCGGACAGCAGGGCCCACTGGGCCAGCTGCAGGTGATGGCCGGGCACGCCTTCGTGGTACCAGGTCGAGACCAGGTCCCACAGCGGGAACCGCTCCCGCCCCAGGGTGGGCAGCCAGGTCCGGCCAGGACGGACCAGGTCGAGGCTGGGCCGGGTGTAGTACGGCGCCGCGGCCGAGCCGGGCGGGGCGATGCGCGCCTCGACGACACGGATGGGCTCGGCGATGTCGAAGTGGGTGCCGTGCAGCTGCGCCATCGCGGTGTCCATCATCAGCTGCAGCCGCTCGCGCACGGCCTCCACCCCGGTCACGGCCTCGCCGTGCCGGTCCAGGTGCGCCATCGCCTCGGCCGGGCTCGCGCCGGGCAGCACCTGCTCGGCGACGTCGACCATCTCGGCGTGGATCGCGGCCAGCTCCCGCCAGCCCCAGTCGTAGGCCTCCACCGGGTCGATGTCGGAGCCCGTCCACCGACGCGCCCCCAGCAGGTAGCGCTCGCGACCGACCGCGTCGGGCGCCGTCGCGACCGCGGGCAGGTACTCCTCGGCGAGGAAGCGCCGCAGCCGGGCCACCCCGGCCGCGGCAGCGGTGCCGGCCGCGTCGGCGTCCCGGCGCAGCCCGGGCGTCACGCCGTCAGGGCCGCCGCCCCCCGCCAGCCCGTCGAGCAGACCGTCCAGGTGCGCCGCGAACCAGCCCCGGCCGTCCCCGACCGCCGACCAGGCGTCCAGCTGCTCCAGCACCGCCGTGACCTGAGCCGGCCCGCCCGGCAGGCCCCGGCTCAGCCCTTCGCGCAGGGTCTGCGCGTACTGGTCGTAGGCCTCGCCGACGCGCGCCACCCGCCGGACCGCCGCCGCGGCCGACTCCGGCGACCCCGTGGGCATGACGAGCAGGGCCGAGCGGACCTGCTGCACCGGGCTGAACAGGTTGCCCAGCGAGCGCAGGTGCTCACCGGCGTCGTGGGCGGCCAGCTCGGCCCCGAGCCGCTCACGCAGCAACGTGGCGCAGCGGCGCTCGGCGGGCTCGTCGCCGACCTGCCCCGCGGCCTCCAGCGTGGCCAGGTCCGCCAGCGTGCTGCGCTGCAGCGCGGCCAGGGTGTCCGCCCCCTGCGGCGTCAGGTCGGGCAGGCCGTCCGCGAGCGGGTCGGTGCCCAGCTGCGTGGCCAGGGCGGGGTTGAGCAGGGTGCACGCGCGGACGTGGTCGTCGGCGACGCGGCGGACGGGGCGGGCGGTGTCGGCTTCGGTCACGGGGAGCCATGCAAGCACGGCCCGCCGGGGCCCCGCCCGCCGACGCTCAGCGGAAGGTGTGCTTGCTGTGGTGCCACCCCGCGCCGCCGCGCAGCCGGACCTGGCGGGCCGCGGCGTCGGCGGCCGCCAGCAGCTCCTCGGCCACCTCCTCCGGGTCCTCGGTGCCCGAGCAGGGCCGGGCGGCCGAGCCCACGCTGGCGGTCACCCGACCGCGGGGCGTCCCCGGGGCCTGCACGTCGACGCAGCCGCCGGCCCGGGCCGCGACCCGGGACATCTCGAGCTCGTGGACGTCCTCGAAGACGCCGACGAACGCGTCGTCACCCGCCCGGGCCAGCGTGTCCCCCAGGCGCAGGGTCCGGCGCAGCCGGGAGGACACCTCGACCAGGACGGAGTCGCCGGCCGCCTGACCGTGCTGGGCCACGACGTCGTCCAGGCCGTCCAGCACGATCCAGACCACGCCCACCGACCGTCCGGTCCGGGTGGAGCGCTGCAGGGCGTTGACCAGCCGGTCGACCGCGAGGTCGGCCGGTGACATGCCGGTGAGCTCGTCCACGCCCGCAGCCCGGCCCGCCGGCAGCGGGGCGCCGCCGGCCCCGGCGCGCGGCTGCACGTGCAGGACGAGGTCGACCAGCTCGTGCTCGGCCGTGCGCACGGCCGACACGCCGAGCTGGACCTCGACCCCCGTGCCGTCGGCACCGGCGTACTCGGCCGGGCCCTGCCAGACGTCGCGCTGCCCACCGGCCACGGCGTCGATCCCCGCCAGCACGTCGGAGCGGCTCGCCCCGACCAGCAGCTCGTCGTGGTGGCGGCGCAGCAGCGACCCGCGGGCGTGGCCGAGGACCCGCAGCAGGGCGTCGTTGACCCGGCGCCAGGACCGGTCCGGGCCCAGCACGACCGTGCCCACCGGGGACTGGTCCACGCAGCGGCGCAGCAGCTCCTCGGCGACGTCGAGCCGCCGCTCGCCGCGCAGCAGCTCCTCGGCGGGGCGGGTGGCGGAGCGGAGCTCCACGAGCCGGCCGGTGGTGGACTCCAGCGTGCCCGACAGCGAGGTCTCGACCAGGCGGTGCACGTCGTCGGCGCCGCGGAAGCGGTAGCGCACCTGGACGGTGTCGCCCGCGGCGGCGGCGGAGTGCGCGGCGTCGACCCGGGCCACGTCCTCCGGGTGGACCAGCGAGTGCAGCGGGCGGCCCAGCAGGTCCTCGGGCTCCCAGCCGAGGTCGAGCGCGCACCGGTCGGAGACCCAGGTGTACGTCCCGTCGGCGCCGTGCAGCGCGACCGTGTCGTGCGCGAGCAGGCTGACGGTGCGCAGCCGGGACCGCAGCTCACCGGCCTCGCCCGCCGCCACCACCGCGTCGTGCTCGTCGGCCAGCACGACGTGCGCCTCGGACATGTCGGGGTCGACCCAGCGCATGCCCAGCCGCGTCCAGCGCCGCTCGCCGCCGCGACGACGGACGCGCACCTGCAGCACGGCGGTCTCGTCGTAGGCCAACGACTCCAGCCGCGCCTTGACGGCCGGTCGGTCGGCCGGCGACACGAACTCGACCACGGAGCAGCCGACGGCCTCGTCCACGGTCCGCCCCAGCACGTCCTCCACGGCCTGGCCCGCACCGACCACGCGACCCCAGCGGGAAACCCGCAGCAGCACGTCCCGCTCGGGCGCCAGCAGCCGGCGCGAGCGGACGCTCTCCACGGCCATGGCGTACCCGGCGTGGACCTCGCGGGTGACGTCGCCGACCAGGGCGCCCACCACCGGGGGCCCGTCGGGCTGCTCGAGCAGGGCGACGTCGAAGCGCAGCCAGCGCACCCCGCCGGAGGTGCCCAGGCCGACGACGGCGCCGTGGCGGGTCCGGCCGTCGGCGAGCACCTGCATGACGGGGTGCTCGTGCCCGGCCAGCGGGCGACCGTCCTCGCGCACGGCGGACCAGGACGGGTCGTGCCAGGTCCGGCCGAGCAGGTCGGCCGCGGCCAGGCCCAGCACGGCGGCGGCCGTGGCGTCGACGTCGGTCAGCCGACCCACGCTGTCGTGCAGCAGGACGCCCTGGCCGAGCGCGGACACCATGGCGGCGACCCCCGGGGCCGCCGAGGCGGTGGTCGGCAGGACCAGGTCGGCCGGGGCGGCGGCGGGCACCGGGCCGGGCAGCTCGGCCGTGACGGCCGGGCGGGCACCGGGGGCGACGTCGGCGGCCCCGGTCGGCGGCAGGAGGGCCGAGCGGCGCGGACGGACCATCGGCACGGCAGGGTCGCTCACCCTGTCCACCTCGGCTCGCCGGTCCGCCTGCTTGAGGCGAGGCGACGGCGCATCCGGGTGAGCGTCGCGCGGGGGCGGCCCGTGGCCGCCCGGGCGGCTCAGTCGGTGGCGCGGCTCAGTCGGTGGCGCGGCGCAGCAGCAGCAGGACCGCCTCGGCGTAGGCCTCGGCCGCGGTGCCGCCGGCCGTCTCGGAGTCCGCCGGGTCCCCGGGCAGCCGCAGCCGCACCGTGAACGCGCCGTCGTCGGTCGCCTGCAGCGCGCGGAAGGTCCCTCCCAGCAGCCGCCGCAGCTGGTCCTCCGCGGGCAGCCAGACCGCCTGCTCGGTACCGACGCTGTCCAGGGCCCACTCCACCGTGCCGTTGAACCCGATGACGGTGCCGGAGGGGAACTCGTGGACGTCGGCGACCATGTCGGAGACGACGAACACCTCGGCGTCCATGTCCCGGTCGGCCAGCACGAACCGGTCACCGGCCGTGGGCCGCCAGGCCAGGCCGGCCTCCCGCAGGCCCCGCGCCAGGCGCAGCGGCAGCACCTCGGCCGCGTCGAGCGCGCGCACGCTCACAGCCCGGTGCCCCCGGGGCCGCCCGGACCGGTCGGGCCGGAACCCCCGGCCCCGGTCTCCCGGTCGTTCTCGGCCAGGAAGCGCTCCAGCTCGGCGCCCAGCTCGTCCCCGTCCGGCAGGTCGTTGCGCAGGTCGGACGCTGCGGTCTCGGCCAGGTTGTCGTACTGCTCCTCCAGGGCCTGGACGACCGCGGCGACCTCGGGGCTCTTGGCCACCTCGGCGTCTATCTCCCCCCGGGTCTGCACGGCCCGCACCCGCAGCCCGTCGACGTCGATCGGCACCCCGCTGATCCCGGACAGGTGCTCCAGCAGCACCGCGGCGGCGTCGGGGTACTCGGAGGAGGCCACGTAGTGGGGCACGTTCACCGTGAACGCGATGGCGTCCAGACCGGCCTCGCCGAGCCTCAGCTCCAGCAGGCTGCCGATGCTGCCCGGCACCCGCACCTGGCCGATCCAGGCCCGGCGGCCGCGCACCAGCTCGGCGCTCGTGCCGTGGGTGATGACGCCGGCCGGGCGGGTGTGGGGCACCCCCATCGGGATGGCGTTGAGCCCGACGACCAGGCGGACGCCGAGCCGGCGGACGAGGCCGATCACCGACTGGGTGAACGCCTCCCAGCGGACGTCGGGCTCCAGGCCGTGCAGCAGCAGCAGGGCCTGGCCCGGGTCGTCGTGGCGCCGCAGCAGGGACACCGTGATGCGGGGCTCCTCGTAGGAGACCCACCGGTCGGTGTCGAAGTGCATGGTCGGGCGGCGGCTGCGGTGGTCGACGAGGACGTCGGCGTCGAAGTGGGCCACGTCCACCCGCTGGTGGTCGGTGAGCAGGGCGGTGAGCGCGCCGCTCGCGGCCGAGCCGGCGTCCGAGAAGCCCGTCAGGTGGTGGGCCAGCACCAGCCCGTCGGGTACGTCAACGTCGTCGACGAGCCGGACGAGCGGGTCGCTGTCGGGACGGTGCACGGGGGGCCTCCGGGGTCGGTGGGGTCAGGACGGCGGGCCCGCGGACGGTCCGCCTTCCGAAGCAACGCTACGACGCGCCCCGATGATCCCCCGCGCCCCCGGTCGGGCCCGCGGCCGCGCCCGGGCTCAGCGGCCGGACCGGTCCCGCCGCTCCCGTCGCGACCGCACCAGGGCCACGAGCAGCACCAGCAGGCCCGCCAGCAGCGTCGCGGCCCCGGCGACCGGCACCAGGGCCGCGCCGGCGGGTCGCCAGCGACCGGCGCGGCGTCGCAGCAGCAGCCGCGAGCCGAGCACGACCTCGACGTCCTGGTCCCAGCGGGCGGGCACAGGGCCCGAGCCGGACCGCAGTCCCCGCAGGGGGGCTGCCAGGGCCGCGGCCAGCGGCGGTGCGGGCAGCGAGGCCACCAGGACGGCCAGGTCGCCGGCGCGGTCCAGGCGCACCCGCAGCGCGCCGTCGTGGTCGTCGACGACGACGTCGGCGGTGCGGCCCCGGGGGTCCGTCACCCGCACGCGCAGGTCGGCGTCGACGACGAGCCGGGGCCCCCCGGCCCCGGTCACGAGGAGACGGCCCCGGTGGCGTCGCGGTCGGTGGTGGTGATCCGGACGGTCCCGTCGACCTTCCAGGTCGCGCGCGGGGAGTCGGGGCCGGTCTCGCGCGGGACCTCGATCGTCATGTCGACGAACGTGTAGTCGATGACGGCGCCCTTGCCGGTGAGGAAGGACCACATCTCGCGGCCGAAGTCGGCGATGTTCGTGGTTCCGGCGCCTCGCACGTCGGTGCTGTCGGTCATGGTCGGGCTCCCTGCTGGTCGGTGGGCGACGGCCGGGCGGGACGTCTGCCCCCAGGGTGCGCCCGGGACCGCGCGCCCGCCCGTCGATCATGGGCGGGGGCGGTCCGGCAAGGACATTAGGGTGGCCCGCGACGTCCCGCCCACCCCCGGGCCAGCCCGCTCACGCAGGAGGAACGCATGTCCGACCGCCCCGTCCGCAAGGTCGCGATGCTCACCGCCGGGGGTCTGGCCCCCTGCCTGTCGTCCGCGGTGGGCGGGCTGATCGAGCGCTACACCGAGATCTCCCCCGACATCGAGATCATCGGCTACCTCGACGGGTACGCGGGCCTGCTGTCGGGCCGCTCGATCGCCGTGACCGACGAGGTGCGCGCCGGGGCCCACCTGCTGCACCGCTTCGGCGGCAGCCCGCTCGGCAACAGCCGCGTCAAGCTGACGAACACCGCGGACCTGGTCTCCCGCGGCCTGATCGCCGAGGGGCAGGACGCCCTGCAGGTGGCCGCGGACCAGCTGACCGCCGACGGCGTCGACGTGCTGCACACCATCGGCGGCGACGACACCAACACCACGGCCGCCGACCTGGCCGCGTTCCTGGCCCGCAACGACTACGAGCTCACGGTCGTCGGCCTGCCCAAGACGGTCGACAACGACGTCGTCCCGATCCGGCAGTCCCTCGGGGCCTGGAGCGCCGCGGAGCAGGGGGCGGTGTTCGCCCGCAACATCATCGCCGAGCACTCCTCGAACCCCCGCATGCTGATCGTCCACGAGGTCATGGGGCGCGGCTGCGGCTGGCTGACCGCCGCCACGGCGCTGGAGCACCACCGCTGGGTGCAGCAGCAGGAGTTCCTGCCGGCCTTCGGCAACAACCCCCGTCGCTGGGACGTGCACGGGGTCTACCTGCCGGAGCGGGAGTTCGACGTGGCCGCGGAGTCGGCCCGGCTGCGCACCGTCATGGACGAGACGGGCTGCGTCAACCTGTTCGTCTCCGAGGGCGCGGGCGTGCAGACCATCGTCGCCGAGCTGGAGAAGGCGGGTGAGGAGGTCGGGCGCGACCCCTTCGGCCACGTCAAGATCGACACGATCAACCCCGGCGCCTGGTTCGCCAAGCAGTTCGCCGCCGGCATCGGCGCGGAGAAGACCATGGTCCAGAAGTCGGGCTACTTCTCGCGCTCGGCCGCGGCCAACCGCGACGACCTGCGCCTGATCAAGTCCTGCACCGACCTGGCCGTGGAGTGCGCCCTGCGGCGCGAGGGCGGGGTCATCGGCCACGACGAGGGCCACGGCGGCCGGCTGCGGGCGGTCGAGTTCGACCGGATCGCCGGGGGCAAGGCCTTCGACACCTCGACCCCGTGGTTCACCGGCCTGCTGGCCGACCTCGGCCAGGACTGAGACCGCCGGTGCCCCGGTGACCGCCGTGCGCCCGGCGGGGGTGTCGCTGCCGGTGCCGGCGTCGGTGCGGCTGCTGTCGGTGGTGGGCCGTCGCCTCGGCGCGGTGGGCATCAGCGGGGCCTCGGCCGAGCAGGTCGTGGCCTCGCGGCGACGTCCCCCGCCGCCGGCGCTGGGCCGGGTGGCCGACCGGGTCCTCGGCCGGCCCGACCCGAGGGTCCGGCGCAGTTCGGCGCGCACCCCCTCGGGCGTGGCGCTCGTGGTGCACACCCCACCAGCCCCGGTCGGGACCGTGCTGCCGGTCGTCGTGCACGTGCACGGCGGGGGCTGGGTGCTGGGGGGCGTCGAGGACACCCCGTGGTGGGTCGCGGCCCTGGCGCTCGCCGTGCCCGCCGTCGTCGTGTCCGTCGACTACCGGCTCGCGCCCGAGCACCCGTACCCGGCGGCCGTGCACGACTGCCTGGAGGCCGTGCGCTGGGTGGCGGCGCACCCGGAGCACGTCGGGGCCCAGGCCCGGGTCCGCACCGACCGCCTCGGCCTGGTCGGCGACAGCGCCGGCGCCAACCTGGTGGCCGTCACCACCGCCCGGCTGCGGGACGAGCCGCGGCCGGGCGACCCCGCGGTCGCCCACCAGGCGCTGGTCTACCCCGCGGTCGACGCCACGCTGTCCTCGCCGTCGGTCACGACGAACGCCGACGCCCCGATCCTGACCCGGGCCGACATGGAACGGTTCCTGCAGCTGTACACCGAGGGCACGGGGGTCGAGGTCCGCGACCCCTGGCTGTCACCGCTGCACGCGGCGGACCTGGCCGGGCTGCCGCCGACGACGGTCCTGACCGCCGAGCACGACCCGCTGCGTGACGACGGGACGCGGTTCGCGGCCGCGCTGCGCGCCGCGGGTGTGCCGGTGCGGCTGAGCGACTACCCCGGGGCCGTCCACGGCTTCCTGACCCTGGCCGGGCTGGACCGGGTCCGCAGCCGGCACGCCGTGGCCGAGCTGGCCGCCGCCCTGCGGGCCGACCTGCCCGCGGCGGCTCCCCCGCGGTGAGCCACGCGCCGGCCGGGCCGCCGACCGCCGGCCGACTGCGGGTCCTCGGGCCGGGGCTGGCGCTGACCGCGGTCGTCGCGCTGCTGGCCACGGCGCTGCACGCCGTGCTGCTGCCGCGCACCGGGTCGCCGGGACCCGCGGTGCTGGCCCTCGTCCTGGGGGTGGTGACCACCGCGGTCCGCGCCCCGGGACCGTCCACGGCACCGGGCCTGGCCTGGTCGGCGTCCCGGCTGCTGCAGACCGGGATCGTGCTGCTGGGTCTGACGGTGCCGCTGGCCGGCGTGGCGGAGGTCGGCCCGCGGGCGCTGCCGGTCGTGGCCGTCGCCGTGCTGACCGCCTTCGGCGCCGCCGCGGTCCTCGGCCGCCTGCTGGGGGTGGGGCCCGAGCTGCGCACCCTGGTCGGGGCCGGGACCGGCATCTGCGGGGCCTCGGCCATCGCGGCCACCGCCGGGGTGCTGCGAGCCCGACCGGCCGACGTGTCCTACGCGCTGTCGGTCGTGGTCACCATGAACCTGGTGGCCATCGGGCTGCTGCCCCCGCTCGCCCGCCACCTGGGTCTGGGGGACGCGGCGTTCGGCGCCTGGGTGGGCGCGACGGTCAACGACACCAGCGCCGTGGTCGCCCTCGCGGGCGGCTGGGGCGGCGCGGCGCTCACGGTGGCGGTGGTGGTCAAGCTGACCCGCGTGCTCGCGCTGGTGCCGGTGACCCTGCTGCTGGCCCGGTACCGGTCGGCCGGCGGCCCCGGCCGCAGCCGCCCGCCCGGCTTCCTGCTGCTCTTCGTCCTCGCGGTGGCGGTCGCCGCCACGGGTCTGCTGCCCGCGGCCGCGGTGGACGGCGCGGCGCGGGCGGTCGACGTCCTCATCACCTGCGCCCTGGCGGCCGTCGGCTGCTCGACCCGGTTGCGGGACGTGTCCCGGGCCGGCTGGGCCCCCGCGCTGCTGGCCGCGGGAGTCTGGAGCCTGGTCGCCGCGACCACGCTGACGACCCTGTTCGTGGTCGGCCTGGCCTGACGGGGCCATCCGGGCGAGTCGGGCCCCGGATGCCCCGGCACAGGTCAAGCCTGGTCCCGAGCAGGTCGAACACCGGGGACGACAACGAGGCAGCGTGACGCGGACCGGCCACGTCGGGCGCCTCCTGGAGGTCCCCCTGATGCGTCGTGCCCTGGCCAGCACCTGTGCCGTCAGCCTCGTAGGCGCCCTGCTCGTGTTCGACGTGGTCGGCACCGGCCCCGGCGCCCGCGAGGCCGTGCCCGCCACGGAGTCGGTCGTCCCGCTGTCGGCGGCCGCCGCGTCGCTGGCCGTGCCGGCCACCGGGTCCGAGGCCGCAGCCGTGCTGACGCAGCCGGTGCCCACCCAGGACTTCACCGTCATGGGCGTCACCTGGGACGAGGGGGCCGACCCCGACGTCCAGGTCGAGGTCCGCGTGCGCGAGACCGACGGCTGGACGGCGTGGACCCCGCTGGACACCAACGACGCCGCGCCCCACCCCGGGACGGAGGAAGCCGCGCTGGCGGCCCACGTCGGGTCGACCGAGCCGCTGGTCACCCCGTCCGCCGACGCGCTGCAGGTGCGGGTGGCCGGGACCGACGGCGCCCTGCCCGACGGCATGTCGGCCGTGGTCATCGACCCCGGGACGAGCCCCGCCGACGACGCCGTGAGCACCGAGCCGCTGTCGGGTGCCGCCGCCGGCACCCCGGCGATCGTGAGCCGTGCGTCCTGGGGCGCGGACGAGTCCCGCCGGCGCTGCTCGCCCAGCTACTCCAGCACCGTGCTGGCCGCCACGGTCCACCACACGGCGGGGACCAACGGCTACAGCCGCTCCGAGAGCCCGGGCATCGTGCGCGGCATCTACGCCTACCACACGGGCACGCTGGGCTGGTGCGACGTCGGCTACAACTTCCTGGTCGACCGGTTCGGCACGGTCTACGAGGGCCGCTACGGCGGCATCACCCGGGCCGTCCGGGGCGCCCACGCCGGCGGGTTCAACGACCGGACCTTCGGCGTGTCCGCCATGGGCAACTACGAGACCGCCGCCGCGCCGCAGGCCATGGTCGAGGCCATCGGCGACGTCATCGGCTGGAAGCTGTC
The DNA here is from genome assembly GCF_042466345.1 of Jannaschia sp. R86511. Taxonomy (NCBI): domain Bacteria; kingdom Pseudomonadati; phylum Pseudomonadota; class Alphaproteobacteria; order Rhodobacterales; family Roseobacteraceae; genus Jannaschia; species Jannaschia sp. R86511. Next base: position 2,805,341 of record NZ_JAXHCD010000001.1, on the reverse strand, counting down.
GCTGACCGGCCGCAACCCCACCGGTTCGGTGACGCTGACCTCGGCGGGCGGGTCGACCTCTCGCTACCCGGCGGGCCGCTCGGTCAGCCTGCCCACCGTCTTCGCCCACCGCGACGTCGGCTCCACCGCCTGCCCCGGGGTGAACCTCGTGGCCAAGATGCCGACGATCCGGGCCGCGGCCAAGGCCGCGACGGCCCCCGCCCCGACCCCGACGCCCACCCCGACCCCCACGCCGACGCCGACGCCGACGCCCCCACCCACCAGCTCGCCGGTCACCGCGGCCGAGCTGCGCGGCAGCATGGTCGTCCCGCTGGAGGTCGACCGCACCACGGGCGCCGAGCTGCTCGCCTACGCCCCCTCCGGGTCCGGCGCCCGCACCGTGCTGGACACCACCACCAAGGGCAAGGTCACGGCCCGCTCCCGTTCCACCTGGACGCTGGGCTGGGGGCACGTCGTACCCCTCGAGCTCGACGGCACCGCCGGTCACGAGGTCCTGCTGTACAACGCCGGCACGGGCCGTGCGGTCGCGGTCGACACCACCACGGCCGGGGCCACCCCCATGCTGCTGGACCGCACCTGGTCCCGCGGCTGGACGAGCGTGGTCCAGGTCGAGGTCGACGGCCGCGCCGGCTCGGAGCTGCTGCTGTACAACAAGGCGACCGGTGCCTACGCGGTGGTCAAGCTGGCCGTCGACGGCAGCCTGCGCAACATCCACCGCGGCACCTGGTCGAAGGGCTGGACCCACGTGTCCGCCGTGGAGGCCGACGGCACCGCGGGCTCGGAGGTCTCGGTCTACTCCGCGACCGGCGGGCGCCACCTGCTGGTGGACCTCGGCAACGGCAGCAGCAGCCGCACGATCGCCCAGCACACCTGGGCCAAGGGCCTGAGCGTCGTCACCGCCGTCGAGGTCGACCGCAGCGCGCGCTCCGAGCTGCTCACCTACGACGGCCGCACCGGCCGCGCCCTGGTCCTCGACCTCGCCGCCGACGGCAAGGCCAGGTCGCTGGCCAGCCACGCCTGGAGCACCGGGTGGACGACCGTGCAGGCCCTCGAGGTCGACGGCACCACCGGGGACGAGGTGGTGGTGCACAACGCGGCCTCGGGCCGGATGCTGCTGCTGGACGCGACGACCACGGGGGGCATGAAGCAGCTGGGCTGAGTCGGTCGTGTAACCGCGGTGTCAATTCCCGACCGGTTGGTCACGCAACCCTTGTCGGCGTCACCCGTTCGGACCATAGTGAGCCGGGACCCCCGCCCCTGCCCCCGGCGGCGCCGCCGCCGCCGGGCTCCGTCCCGGAAAGGTCCCGATGAACCGACGCCGTTGGGTGCCGGCCGCTGTCGCGTCCGCACTCGCGCTCTCGCTCGTCCCCGCCGCCAGCGCGGCCCCCGCCGAACCCGAGGAGTCCCCCAGCACGCGTGTCGCCGAGGACCGCGGCACCGTCGCGCCACCGGTCGCGCAGCGCGCGGCCGCCCGTCAGGCCGGGCCCGCGACCGCGGCCCGCAGCGCCGCGCCGCAGTCGACCGCCCTCGCTGCCGCGGCGGCGGGCCAGCTGCCCGGCAAGCCGCGCAACGACGTCATCGTCGACGTGCCGGTCAACCCCGCGGACGCCTCGATCCCGCTCAACCTGATCCCGTACCACGAGTTCGCCCCGCGCCTGCGGGCCCTGCAGGCCAGCCCCCGCATCAGCGTGGAGATCGTCGGGCAGTCGACCCTGGGCCGCGACCTGCACATGGTCGTGGTCACCAACCCGATGACCGACGCGGAGTGGGCGGAGTGGCAGCGGCTGTCCGACCTGCGCACCGCCGACCCCGTCGCCGCGGCGGCGGCGCTGGAGGCCGGGGAGTACGACGACTGGAAGTCCCCGCTGTTCATCAACAACAACATCCACGGCAACGAGTGGGAGGGCACCGACGCGGCCTTCCGGCTGCTCGACGAGTTGGCCTTCGCCGAGGACGACACCACCGACGACCTGCTGGACCGCAACGTCATCGCCGTCGTGGTGTCGATGAACCCCGACGGACGGGTCGCCGCCACCCGCGCCAACGCCAACAGCTTCGACATGAACCGGGACTTCATCACCCAGTCCCAGCCCGAGGTCCAGGTCATGCGGGACCAGCTGATCCGCTACGACCCGCTGACCATGCTCGACCTGCACGGCTACGTGGGCCGGACCCTGATCGAGCCCACCACGGGCCCGCACGGCGAGAACTACGAGTACGACCTGTACATCCGCAACGCCCTGCGCAACGGGCTGGCCATGGAGGCCAAGGTCGTCGCCGAGAACACGGCCGACCTGCTGCCGTACTACCCCGACTACGACTCGGTGGTCATCCCCTACCGCGACGACACGGACGGCTGGGACGACTGGCCCCCGATCTTCACCCCGATGTACGCCATGTTCCACGGCGCCATCGGCCACACCATCGAGTTCCCGCTCAACCCGCGCAGCACGCAGCTGTCGGTGCAGGAGCGCCACAACCGCACCCGGATCAACACCAACATCGCCCACGACACCATGCAGGCCAACCTGGCCTGGGCCACCGAGAACAAGGCGACGCTGCTCGCGGACCAGATCGAGCTGTTCCGTCGCGGCGCCGCCGGTGAGTCGTCCCGCCCGATCGACGACCCGCTGGCGCTCGAGCTCGGCGTCGACCCGGAGCGTGGGATCGACAACACGGGCACCCTCGACAAGGACTACCCGCGCGCCTACGTCCTGCCGGCCGGTGACGCCCAGCGCAGCGAGACCGCGACCGCCCGCGTCGTGGAGTTCCTGCTGGACAACGACGTCGAGGTGGACCGCACCACGGCCCCCGTGACCATCGACGGCACCCGCTACGCGGCGGGCTCCTACGTGGTCGACATGCACCAGGCCAAGCGCGGCATGGCCAACGTCATCCTCGACGTCGGCACCGACGTGACGACCTTCTACCCGACGATGTACGACATCTCGGCCTGGAGCCTGGCGTCGCTGTGGGGCGCGGACGTGGTGACCGTCGAGGACGGTGACCTGCCCGGCAACCGGCTCGCGGAGGTGTCCGAGGTCGGTCCCACCGGCAGCGCCCCCACCGGGCGCCGTCCCGCCTATGTCCTGGACGTCGACAGCGTCGCCGGGGTGCAGGCGGTCAACCGGCTGCAGGCGGAGGGCGTCGCGGTCTCGCGCACCCCGAGCGGCGAGTTCGTGGTGCTGGCCGACTACGCCGTGGTCCGGGCCGTCGCCGGCGACCTCGGGGTCGACTTCACGGCCGTCCGGCCCGGGCAGCTGCCCGCGGCGGAGCCGGTCGACGCGCGGCAGGTCGGTTTCTCCGGCCCCGCCGACGAGCTGTTCGCGCTGCGCCGGATGGGCTTCCAGGTCACGGTCGTCAGCACGGCCGCCGTCAACGACGGCACCGTGTCGTTCGACGACCTGGACGCGATGTACGTGTCGTCCACGGCGCTGAACCCGCTGTCGTTCACCCCCGAGGCCGCTGCGGCCTTCGAGGCGTGGCTCGCCGAGGGCCACGCGGTCGTCGGACGGGGTTCCAGCGGCGTGACCTTCAACTCGCGCGCCGCCCTGCTCCCGGTCACCGCCACGGCCGGTCGGGGCGACGCCAACGGCATCGCGGCGGTCGTCAACGACCCCGCCTCGCCCGTCACGGGCGACGCCATCGAGGAGTCGTTCGTCAGCTCGCCGCGCTGGTTCAGCACGGTGGGTGCCGGGGTCCGGGTCGACCAGCGCCTGGCCGGCGGGGACTTCTTCCTGGCCGGGCACTGGATCGGTCAGGAGGCGGCCGCGGGTCAGCCCGTGGTCGTCAGCGGCACCGCCCGCGGCGCCCAGGTGACCCTGTTCGGCACGGAGCCGCTGTACCGCGGCCACCCCGAGGGCATGTTCACCCAGGTCGCCGAGGCGCTCTGGCAGGACTGACCCGCAGGTCGGTGGCCGGGGCTCAGCCCCCGGCCACCGACTGGATCACCTCGACGGTCTGGCCGCCCCGCACCGGGGTGGCCAGGCCGTCGTCGCGTCTCACGTCCACCCCGTCGACGTAGACGTTGACGAAACGGCGCAGCCGACCGGTCTCGTCGCGCAGCCGTCGGCCCAGCGCCGGGTGGGCGGCGTCGACCTCGCCCAGCAGCGCCCGCAGGTCGCCACCGGCCGGCGCGGGCAGCACCACCTCGCGCCCGCCGCCGACGTCGCCGGCCAGCGCCCGGGGCACGCGCAGCCGGACGCCGTCCCGGTCGGGCCCGGTCGTGGCGGCCGGTCCGCCCCCCGGCATCAGGGTCCGACCACGCCGGCCCGCAGGCTGAGCACGTCGGGCAGCCCGTCGGCGACCGTCACGAAGCCGTCGCCGCTGGAGGCGTACACGTCGCCGCCGCGGGTGCCCAGGTACACCCCCGCCGGGTCGTCGGTGTCGACGCAGGCGGCGTCGCGCAGCACCGCGTTGAAGCACCGCTCCGGCAGCCCGTCGGTCAGGGCCGTCCAGGTCCGGCCGGCGTCGGTGCTGCGGTGCACCGCCAGCCGCGCCCCCGGCGGGACGCGTTCGCCGTCCGCGACCAGCGGCACCACCCACAGCGTCCCGGCCGTGCGCGGGTGGGCGAGCACGACGAACCCGAAGTCCGCGGGCAGCCCGTCGGCGATCGACGTCCAGGTGTCGCCGGAGTCGTCGCTGCGGTAGACGCCGTGGTGGTTCTGGGCGTACAGCCGGCGCGGGTCCCCGGCGTCGCGGGCCACCTTGTGCACGCACTGGCCGTACTCCGGCGCGGGCCCGGGCACGAAGTACGCGGAGATGCCCTGGTTGCGGGGGCGCCACGTGGCCCCGGCGTCGTCGCTGCGGTACACGCCGCCGGTGCTCATGGCGACGTGGACCGTGTCGTCGACGGGGCTCGGCAGCACGGTGTGGGCGGCGGCCCCGCCGTATCCGGCCCCCCAGTGCTCCCGGTGCGGGTGGTCCCACAGGCCGCGGACGAGCTCGAAGTGCTCGCCGTGGTCGGTGGACCGCCACACCGAGATCGGCTCGCAGCCCGCCCAGACCACCCCGGGGCGGTCCTCGTGGTCCGGCTGCAGCTGCCAGACGCGCTCCAGGGCGGCCCCGTCGTCCGGGCCGAAGCGGATCGCGCCCTGCTCGGGCTCGCTCCACGTCGCCCCCAGGTCGTCGGAGTGGCGCACGGTCGGGCCCCAGTGCTCCGAGCGGACGCCGAGCAGGACCCGGGTCCGCCCGCCCCGGGTGTCGACGGCCACGGCCGGCACCTCGTCCATGAGGAAGTGCGGCGGCGACAGCTGCCAGGTCGTCCGGTCGGTGCTGGTGGCCAGCCACAGCCCCTTGCGGGTACCGATGGCCAGGACGGTGGTGCCCATGGCTCCTCCTGCGGGCTCGTGGACGGCCCGGTGCGGTACCGGGCCCGGGGGGTGGACCCCCGCGGCGGTCGGGACTCATCGGTCCCGGTTCGCGCCCGCGGCGCGGGCGCGGTGGGATGGGTCCCGACGCCGCGGACGGGCCGCGCAGGAGGAGGACACACGCATGAAGGTCGTCATCGCAGGTGGGCACGGCGCGATCGCCCGCCTCACGACCAGGCGCCTGGTCGCGGACGGCCACGAGGTGGTGGGCCTGGTGCGCAACCCGGACCACGTCGCGGACCTGACCGCCGACGGCGCGGGCGCCGTGGTCGTGGACCTCGAGCAGGCCCGCACCAGCGAGGTCGCCACCGCGCTCGGCGGCGCCGACGCCGTGGTGTTCGCGGCCGGCGCGGGTCCGGGCAGCGGCACCGCCCGCAAGGACAGCGTGGACCGGGGCGCCGCGGTGCTCCTGGCCGACGCGGCCGAGCTGGCGTCGGTGCCGACGTACCTGCTGCTGTCGAGCATGGGCGTGGACTCCGTGCGGGACGGGGCGACACCGGAGGGCGTCGACGAGGTGTTCGTCGCCTACCTGCGGGCCAAGCTGGCCGCCGAGGAGGACGTGCTGGCCCGCTCCGCCCTGGTGACGGCGGTGCTCCGCCCCGGCGGCCTGACCGACGACCCCGCCACGGGCCGCGTCCGGCTGGAGCGCTCGGTGCCCTCGGGCGAGGTGCCGCGCGAGGACGTGGCCGCCGTTCTGGTGGAGCTGCTGGGCGCGGCCGAGGGCGGGCGCGTACCGGCCCGGCTGGTGGTGGAGTGCGTGGCCGGCGAGACGGCCGTGGCCGACGCCGTCTCGGGCGCCCTCGGCCCGGCCTGACGGGCCCGGGACCGGGGCACGATACGGTCCTGGGGTCGCGCGACCCGGCGCGGCCGCCCACGGGCGGCCCCCGACGACGCGCCCCACCGACCTGATCTACCCCGGTCCCACCACCTAGGAGCATGCCCGTGAGCCACCCCTCCCCCGAGCTCGGAACCCCTCCGGCCCTCCCCCGCGGGGGCATGCGCATCGTCGCCCTCGGCGGCCTGGGCGAGATCGGCCGCAACATGACGGTCTTCGAGCACAAGGGCAAGCTGCTCGTCGTCGACTGCGGCGTCCTGTTCCCCGAGGAGACCCAGCCCGGCGTCGACGTCATCCTCCCGGACTTCACCTACATCCGGGACCGGCTGGCCGACGTCGTCGGCATCGTGCTGACCCACGGCCACGAGGACCACATCGGCGGGGTGCCCTACCTGCTGCGCGAGCGCGCCGACATCCCCGTCATCGGCTCCAAGCTGACCCTGGCGTTCATCCGGGCCAAGCTCAAGGAGCACCGGATCGCCCCGGTCACCCAGGAGGTCAAGGAGGGGCAGCGGCTCGACTTCGGGCCCTTCGACCTGGAGTTCGTCGCCGTCAACCACTCCATCCCCGACGGCCTCGCCGTGGCCATCCGCACCGACGCCGGCATGGTGCTGCACACCGGCGACTTCAAGATGGACCAGTTCCCGCTCGACCACCGCATCACCGACCTGCGGACCTTCGCCCGGCTCGGCGAGGAGGGGGTCGACCTGTTCCTCGTCGACTCCACCAACGCCGAGGTGCCCGGGTTCACCGTGGCCGAGGCGGACCTGAACCCCGCCATCGAGCAGGTCTTCCGGACCGCGCCCCGCCGGGTCATCGTGTCCAGCTTCGCCAGCCACGTGCACCGCATCCAGCAGGTGCTCAACGCCGCCCACGCCCACGGCCGCAAGGTCGCCTTCGTCGGCCGCTCCATGGTCCGCAACATGGGCATCGCCCAGGAGCTCGGCTACCTGGACGTGCCCAAGGGCCTGGTCGTGGACCTCAAGCAGCTGGAGAAGCTGCCGGACAACAAGATCTGCCTGGTCTGCACGGGCTCGCAGGGTGAGCCGATGGCGGCCCTGTCCCGGATGGCCACCCGTGACCACGTCATCCGGATCGGCGAGGGCGACACGGTGCTGCTGGCCAGCTCGCTCATCCCCGGCAACGAGAACGCCATCTACCGGGTGATCAACGGCCTCACCCGCTGGGGGGCCAACGTCGTGCACAAGGGCAACGCCAAGGTGCACGTGTCCGGGCACGCCAGCGCGGGCGAGCTCGTCTACTGCTACAACCTGATCAAGCCCCGCGGTGTCATGCCGGTGCACGGCGAGTGGCGTCACCTGCGCGCCAACGCCGACCTGGCCATCCGCACCGGCGTGCCGGAGCGCAACGTGGTCATCGCCGAGGACGGTTTCGTCGTCGACATGGTCAAGGGCGTGTCGAAGGTCGTCGGCAAGGTCCGCGCGGGCTACGTCTACGTCGACGGGGGCAACGTGGGCGGCGCCACCGAGGCCTCGCTGAAGGACCGCCGCACGCTGGCCGAGGAAGGCGTCATCACCGTGGTCGCCCTGATCGACACCGACACCGGCGAGCTCACCGAGGAGCCGGACTTCATCGCGCGTGGCTTCGCGGCCGACGTGACGACCTTCGACGCCGTGGTGCCGATGCTCCGCAAGACGCTGGCCAAGGCTGCGTCGGAAGGCATCGGCGACGCCCACCAGCTCGAGCAGCTCATCGCCCGCACGGTGTCGCAGTGGGCCCACCGCACGTACCGCCGCAGCCCGCTGGTGATCCCGGTCGTCGTCGACGCCTGACGCACGCCCGGCCGGCCCGCGTCGCGGGTCGGCCGGTCGTGGGCCGGTCGGTCGTGGGCCTGGCCGGTCGTGGGCCTGGCCGGTCGAGGGCCTCAGCCCGCGACGAGCTCGAACCAGACGACCTTGCCGGGCTCGTCCTCGCGCACGCCCCACCGGGTCGCCATCAGGTCGACGAACATGAGGCCGCGACCGTGGTCGGCCTCGGGCGCGGGCATCGACGCCGTCGGACGCACGGGACTGGTGTCGGCCACCTCGACCCGCACCCCGCCCGGCAGCGAGGTCACCGTCAGCCGGGCCCCGCTGCCGGCGTGGCGCACCGCGTTGCTGACCAGCTCGCTGGTGAGCAGGGCCGCCGTACCCACCAGCTGCTCCGGCAGCGCCAGGTCGGCGCAGCAGGAGCGCAGGAACGACCGGGCGGTCCGGACCGCCGACAGGTCAGGAGCCAGCGCCAGGCGCTGCTCGTGCGCTGCTATGACCATGCCCACCTCGGCGACGCAGTCGAGGGCTGCCTCCCTGCGGGGTCAGGGTCGGCGTGCTGCGCTGCTCGAAGGTTAGGGCCGGGACCGCGGCCCGGCAACGTGGCCGGCGGCGTCGACCGAGGTCAGCGGCGGGCGGGTTGGCCTCACCGTGCCGCGGGTACCCAGACCCCATGGCTCACACCCTGACCCGTCCCCGCCGCGGCAAGATCCTGGCCGGCGTCTGCGCCGCCCTGTCCGAGCGGTTCGGCATCCCCAAGTTCCTCGTCCGGCTCGGCTTCATCCTCTTCGGCCTGTTCGGCGTCGGCGAGATCGCCTACATCGCGCTGTGGATCATCATCCCGAAGGCCCCCGCGTGAGCGGCCCCGACCCGAACGGCCCCGACCTGAGCGGCTACCGCGTCCTGGTCACGGGGGCCAGCAGCGGCATCGGCCAGGGGGTGGCCGTGGCGTTCGGGCGGGCCGGCGCGGCCGTGGCCGTCAACTACCGCTCCGACGACGAGGGCGCCGACGACGCCGTGCGCGCGATAACGGAGGCCGGAGGCACCGCCGTCGCGCTCAAGGCCGACGTCAGCGACCCCGACCAGGTCGGCGACCTGTTCGAGCGCACCGTGGCCGAGCTCGGTGGTCTGGACGTGCTGGTGGCCAACGCCGGGCTGCAGAAGGACGCCCCGGCGCTGGAGATGTCGGTCGAGGACTGGCGCACCGTGGTGGACGTGAACCTGACGGGGCAGTTCCTGTGCTGCCAGGCTGCGGCCCGGCAGTTCGTCGCCCAGAGCGATGAGCGACCCGCCCGCGCCGCCGGCTCGATCATCTGCATGTCCAGCGTCCACGACCGCATCCCGTGGGCGGGTCACGCCAACTACGCGGCCTCCAAGGGCGGCATCGACATGCTCATGCGCACCCTGGCTCAGGAGTGGGCGCCCCGACGGATCCGGGTCAACTCGATCTCGCCCGGCGCGATCAAGACCCCGATCAACACCGAGGCCTGGTCCACGCCCGAGGCGGAGGCCGAGCTGCTGCAGCTGATCCCCTACGGCCGGGTCGGCGAGGTCGACGACGTCGCCGCCGCGGCGCTGTGGCTGGCCTCCGACGCGGCGGACTACGTCACGGGGACCACCCTGTACGTCGACGGCGGCATGACGACGTACCCGGAGTTCAGCGACGGCGGCTGAGCTGCACGGTCAGGGGTGGCGCCAGCCGTCCACGCAGACGGAGGCCGTCAGCCCGTCCGGCGTCGACGCCGACAGGTCCGGCAGCGCGAACAGCCCGTCCTCACCGCCGTGGTGGTAGCCGTACTCCTCGAACAGCCGGTGGTACTCGTTCACGTCCAGCAGCCGGCCGTCGGCGACCATCCCCAGCGCCGTGTCGCCGCCCGTGAGGCGGATCTCGCCCGTGACGCAGTCCATGTCGAACTGCATGGGGTAGTCGATCGCCCAGTTCGTGCCCTGCCCGGTGCCGGCGCCCCCGGGGCCGACCGGTCCCTGAGGACCCTCCGGTCCGGCCGTGCCCTCGGGGCCGGCCGGGCCCTCCTCCCCGGCGACGCCCGTCGTCCCGGTGGCGCCCGTCGTCCCGGTGGCGCCCCTGGCGCCGGTCGCGCCGGTCGCACCCTTGGCGCCGGTGGCACCCTTGGCGCCGGTCGTGCCCTTGGTCCCGGTGGCCCCCTTGGCGCCGGTCGCACCCTTGAGCGCCCAGGACGTCGCCTTCTCGAAGGACTTGCACGCCTGGCCGGCCGGGACCACCCGGGTGGCGCCGACGGGGATGACGGTGACGCGCTGACGGAAGTAGTTGGTCACGTAGCGGTCGGACTGCGAGATGCAGGCGTGCACGGTGCTGCCGGTGGCGGCGGTCGCGCTGGGGACGGCGACCACGGCTCCGGCCAGCAGCAGGGCGGACGCGGCGAGGGTTCTGACGACTAGCTGACGGGTCACGGTCCGGCTCCGGTCTCCCCGTTCGACGGGGAATGGGTCCCGGCCGGCGCGTGCCGGCGGGGCGGGCTCGACACCGCGGGGCGGCGTCGTCGTCCTCCGGGACCATCGACGGCCGGCACCCCCACCTGCAGCCGGGGAGCGTCCTCGTACCCGAACGCCGGGGACGGCCGACCGGACGGCCTCCCCGCCGGCCGCGCGCGGGCCCACGGTCGGCCCGGGAATGAAACCGCGCCGACGACGTTGCCGCCATCCGTGCGACTCCTCTGCGCCTGCCCCCGCTGCGACGGCCTCCCGTTGCGCCGCGAGTGGTTGACGCGACGTCGGCACGTGGACCTGGGCCGGCTGGCCAGCAGCGTCTGTCCGGGTCGAGCCCCGCGCTCGACCCGTCAGTCCTGCCCGTAGCCGTACCGCCCTCCCGAGAGGTCCCAACCCAATGATCCGTGCCGTCTCACGCGTGCCCTTCGCCGTCCAGGTCCTCGTCGGCCTGGTCCTCGGTGTCGTCCTGGGCGTCGTCGCCCGCCAGATGGGGGGATCCGCCGAGGACCCCAGCTGGCTGGCCGTCACCCTGGACACCATCGGGTCCACCTTCGTCACGCTGCTCCGGGCCGTCGTGCCGCCCCTGGTGTTCCTGGCCATCGTGGCCAGCATCGCCAACCTGAGGCAGGTCACCGACGCGGCCCGCCTGGCCGGTCAGACCCTGCTGTGGTTCGCCATCACGGCGCTCGTCTCGGTGGGCATCGGCCTGACCATCGGCCTGCTCACCAACCCCGGCCTGAACACCTCGGTCGACGCGACCGCCGCCACCGACCCGGGCCGCACAGGGTCCTGGCTGGACTTCCTCACCGGGATCGTGCCGGCCAACGTGCTGGGCCTCGAGGCGGCGTCCTCCACCGGTGACGACGGCGCCATCAGCACCGGGCTGTCGTTCAACGTGCTGCAGATCATCGTCGTGGCCATCGTGGTCGGCATCGCCGCCCTGCGCAGCGGCCACGCGGCCGAGCCCTTCCTGGGCTTCACCCGCTCCGCCCTGGCCGTGGTCCAAAAGGTCCTGTGGTGGATCATCCGGCTGTCCCCGATCGGCACGGTCGGCCTGCTCGGCAACGCCGTGGCCCAGTACGGCTGGGACGCCCTCGCCCCGCTCGGGGTGTTCGTCGTCGACGTCTACGTCGGGCTGCTGATCGTGCTGCTCGTGCTCTACCCCGTCGTGCTGCGGCTCAACGGCCTGAACCCGCTGCGGTTCTTCGCGGGGGCGTGGCCGGCCATCCAGCTCGCCTTCGTGTCCCGGTCCTCGATCGGGACCCTGCCGGTGACGCAGCGGGTCACCGAGCGCAACCTGGGGGTCCCCCGGGCGTACTCGTCCTTCGCCGTGCCTCTGGGTGCGACGACCAAGATGGACGGCTGCGCCGCGATCTACCCCGCGCTGGCCGCGATCTTCGTCGCGCAGTTCTACGGCATCGACCTCGGGCTGACCGACTACCTGCTCATCGCGTTCGTGTCGGTCGTGGGCTCCGCCGCTACCGCGGGCCTGACGGGTGCGGTGGTCATGCTCACGCTGACGCTGTCCACCCTGGGACTGCCGCTGGAGGGCGTCGGGCTGCTGCTGGCCGTGGACCCGATCCTCGACATGGGCCGCACCGCGGTGAACGTCGCCGGTCAGGCGCTCGTGCCGACGGTGGTGGCCAAGCGCGAGGGCATCCTCGACGTCGACACCTACAACAGCAGCAACGCCGCCGACCCGTTCTCCGACGACGAGGCGGTCGAGCCGACCGTGGTGGAGTCGACGACGTCCACCGACCCCGACGGCCCGACCCCGGCCGACGGCTCCCCGGAGCCCGCCGGGCGCACCGTGTCGGCGGCCGGGCGCCGCTGAGGCGACCGGCTGCGACCCGGGACCACCACGTCGGTGGTCCCGGGTCGCGCGTCGGGTCGTGCGTCGGGCCGCCCCGGGTGAGCATGGGGTCATGACCTCCCCCGCCCGTCCCCGGCCGACGAGCGCCCACCGCTCCCCCTGGCCCGGCCCGCGCCCCGTGCCCGACCCCGGGCTGTTCGGCCCGGGCAGCGTCTCCTGGCGGCTGCACGGCGACCCGGTGCTGGTCATGGGCGGGCTGCGGGCCCTGATGCTGCAGTCCATGCACCCGGACGTCGTGCTGGGTTTCGTCCAGAACTCCGGCTACCAGCAGGACTGGTGGGGCCGGCTCAACCGCACCGCGGAGTACGTCGGCCTGACGACGTTCGGCACCCGGGCGGAGATCGACGCCGTGGCCCGCCGGGTCCGCTACGCCCACGCGACCTTCCGCTTCACCGACGCCGACGACGGCCGGGAGCGCCGGCTGGACGAGCCGGAGCTGCTGCTGTGGGTGCACTGCGCGCTGGTGGACTCCATCGTGCACGTGGCCCGCCGCTCGGGTCTGGAGCTGACCGGCCGCGACGCCGACACCTACCTCGCCGAGCAGGTCCGCTTCGCCGAGCTGGTCGGGCTGGACCCGACGACCGTGCCCGACAGCGAGGCCGCCCTGGCCGACTACATGCAGGACATGGCGCCCGTGCTGCGCCTGGACGCCGCCGGCAAGGAGGCGATCAGCAGCCTGCTCGCCCCGCCGCTGCGGCCGGTGGTGGAGCTCGCCACCCCCGCCCGGCTCGGCTGGTCGACCCTGGCCGGCATCACCTTCGCCACGCTGCCGCCGGCCGTGCTGGCCCTGTTCCCCGCCGCGTTCCGCGCTGGCCCCTCGGCCGTGCCGCCGCAGGCCGTGTCGGCCGCCCTGCGCACCATCCGGCTGACCGGTCAGGGCGTCCGGGCCGTCGTGCCCGCGCTCCGGCGAAGCCCGATGGAGAACGCGGCCCGGCGTCGGCTCGGCATCGCCTGACGAGGCCGCGCGGCCGACGCGGCCGCAGACGTCGCCCACGGGTTCCGGCGAACCACCGCCGGCCGGAGCACCGGGTCAGTAGCGTCTGCTCATCCGCGACGGAGGGTCGGCCATGGGCTGGACGCACGCTGGAGATCGGGTCCCCCGGACGTCGTGGCTGCTCCTCGTCGCCGTGGCCTGGCTGCTGCTGCTGCCGCCCGGTCCGGCCTGGGCGTCGGGCCTCACCCCCACGACGACCGTGCAGGACGGGTGCGAGCGGGCCCGGCAGCTGGTGGCCGACGAGCGCCACGACGACGCCGTCACCCTGATCACCGGTCTGCGCGAGGCCGCCCCGGACGACGCGGCCCCCGCGTGCACCACGGAGTACCTCGACGCGCTCATCGGGCTCACGACGCCCCAGGAACCGACGCTGGCGAACCGGGTCGAGGACACCTGGACCAGCTTCCTCGACGACCACGTCACGCCGTGGCTGGTCCCCGCCCTCGCCCTGTTGGCGTGGTCGGCCCTCGTGCTCGCGGCCGCCCGGCTGCTGCTGCTCACGCCCCGGCTGGTCGGCAACGACTGGGCCCGGCTGGTGTCGACGCGCGGCTGGTTCGCGCCGGTGCTCCTCGTCGTCGCGTGGGCGGCCCTGCTGGTCAGCGGGCTCCTCGCCACGGGGCTCCTTCACGTCGTCGTGATCGCGCCAGGCGAATGGACCAACCGTTGGGGCACCCTCGCGTTGATGACATTCGTCCTGCTCGTGCTGTCGGCCACCTGGTGGCGCGGCAGCCGGAACGAAGGCTCGAGCGCCGTCGTGGCGTCGGTGCTCACAGTCGCCGCAGCGGGTGTCGTACCGGCTTCAACCCTGCTGGTGCTCATGATCGCCAACGACCCGGTGCCCGTCCCGGCCCTGGGTCCGGCAACCCTGGTGGGTCTGGGCGCGGCGGCGGCCTTCGCCGCCGCGTGGGGAGGCGGCACGCGGCTGACCATCCGGCTCGACGGCGCGGTGGAGGGTTCCGGGATCTCGGCGGAGCAGATCCGTCTGGTCGCCGGCCGGCTCGGGTCCGCGCCGCCCCGCGGGCTGGAGGTGCCGCTGGGCACCGACGCCAGCTTCCTGGCCCCGGTGTCGCTGGACAGCCTGCCCGCCAACGCCGTGCTCGCCGCCGTCGACCGGCTGTGGAAGCTGTCCCGGCCGCCCACGCCGTGGCTGCTCGTCGTGACCGTGGCCTCGGCCGACCTGCTGTCGATGGTGCTGACCCGCAACGGCGAGCGCATCAAGACCGACACCGTCCACCGCGGGACGCTGCTGCGGCCGCTGCGCGAGGTGATGTCGGACGACGAGCGGGCCGCGGTCGACCTCGCCACCTTCCCGGCCGCGTTCGCGGTGGTGACCATGGGCCGCGAGCGGCAGGACCCCGGCCTGGCGGGGGCCGTCTCCTGGCAGAGCGTGGGGATGCAGTTCCTGGGGGCGCTGTGCGCGGACGACGACCGCGATACGCAGCGGACGGTCTTCGCGCGGGCGGTCGAGATCGACCCGGGCAACCTGCTGGCCCGCACCAGCTACTGGCACGCCCTGTACCGCGACGCGGTGGACGCCCCCACCCTGCAGCGCTACCGCAGCCTGCTGGACGACCTGCTCGGACCATGGGACGAGGAAGGTGCGCCCGCCCGGTCCGCCGCGGTGGCCCCGGGCCGCCTGGACCGGAAGGAGGCGGCCCTGCGCCTGCGGCTGCTGTTCTCCCGGGTGGCCGTCGGCATCAACCTGCGGTGCCTGGACGCCCACGACACGGACGGCCTGGCGGAACGGGCCCGAGAGCTGCTGGACGAGGCCGACCGCCCCGTCGACCACTCGGGGCCCCAGCCGGTGCAGTGGTCGGAGATGCGTCGCACCGCGCGGTACCTGGTGATGTCGCTCGCGGCCTTCGAGCTGCACCCCAGGCCGGGGAGCGTCGCCGGGCACCCCCACCCGGAGAACCTCGGCCCCGCGGCCAACTACGCCCTGGGCTGCTACTACGCGTCGGTCGTGACCGAGGCGGAACGCAAGGACGGCAGCCTCCACGACACGGAGGTGACCGCCGCGGTGCGGCACCTCGAGCTGGCCTCGGTCGCACCCGCGCTACGCGCCTGGCGAAGGCACGACCCCCAGCTGTCGGGGCTCCGCGGGCACCCCACCTACCGGGCCACCTTCCCGACCTCGCGGCAGCCGGCCTGACGACGATCGCTCGGCTGTACTCAACCTGTGGGTTGACAACACTGGGCGACCGGGCGCACGATTACTCAACCGATCAGTTGAGGAACCGATGTGACCGACGACCTCTCACGGGTCTTCGCCGCTTTGGCGGACCCCACCCGACGCGACATCGTCGCGCGGCTCACCACGTCCGACGCCACGGTCAGCGAGCTGGCCGCCCCCTACGACGTCAGCCTCCAGGCGGTCTCCAAGCACGTGCAGGTGCTCCAGCGGGCCGGCCTGGTGTCCCGCAGCCGGGAGCAGCAGACCCGACCCGTGCACCTCGAGGCGGAGGTGCTCGACCTGATGACGGGGTGGATCGAGCGCTACCGGCGCCAGGCCGAGCAGCGCTTCCGCCGCTTGGACGACGTGCTGGCCCGGCTCGACGAGCACGGCGACCTGCTCGACCCCGAACGCCCTTCAGCCCGAGGAGAAGCATCATGACCGGCACCACCACCCGCACCGAGGCGACGATCGAGGCCGACCCGACCGTCCCCGCCATCCGCATCACCCGCGACTTCGCCGCCACACCCGCCCAGCTCCTGCGCGCGCACACCGACCCGGAGCTCTACGCCGCCTGGGTCGGGCCGCGGGACGTCCGGACCCGGATCGACCACTGGGACGCCCGCTCGGGCGGCAGCTGGCGCTTCACCAACATCCGCGACGGCGCCGACGGCGAGGAGGAGTACTCGTTCCGGGGCTGCTTCCACGAGGTCAGCGACCGGCTGGTGCAGACGTTCACGTGGGAGGGCATGCCGGAGGCGGTGTCCCTGGAGACCATGACGTTCGAGGACCTGGGTGACGGCCGCACCCGGCTGCACGCGACGTCGCTGTGCGACAGCTTCGAGGGTCGCGACGGCTGGCTGGCCAGCGGCATGGAGGTGGGCGTGAACGACGGCTACGCCGAGCTCGACGCCCTGCTGGACGCCGGCCGCGTGGGCTGATGGGTCTGCCGACCGACGAGGTCGCCCGGTTCGACGTCGTCGCGGCCCGCTTCTGCGGGCTGGTCCGGGGCACGACCGACTGGTCCGCCCCGGCCCCGGTCGACGGCTGGGTCGCCCGGGACGTCGTCGAGCACCTCGTCACCTGGCTCCCGGGACTGCTGGGTGCCCACGGGGTCCAGCTCGGGGCGGCACCGGTGGACGCCGGACCGGTGGCGCGGTGGGAGGCGCACGCGGTCGCGGTCCGGGACCTGCTGGCCGACCCGGCCTCACGTGACCGGCTCGTGCAGGACCCGCACTTCCCGCCCATGTCCCTCACCCAGGTCGTGGACCGGCTGTGGACGACCGACGTGTTCCTGCACAGCTGGGACCTGGCCCGGGCCACCGGGCAGGAACCGGGGCTGGACCCGGAGCACTGCCTCGAGCTGCTGGCCGGGATGGAGCCAGCGGAGCAGATGATGCGGTCGTCGGGCCAGTACGGCCCCCGCGTGGCCGTGCCCGAGGACGCCGACCCGCAGACGCGGCTGGTCGCGTTCGTCGGCCGCGACCCGGCCTGGTCCGCCCCGCCCACCTGAGGCCGGCGCCGGCGGGGACGACGACGCCCCGGTCCCACCAGGGGGCCGGGGCGTCTCACGTGGCAGGGTCACCGGGGCCCGCAGGGGGCCCCGGCCCGGGCTCAGGCCAGCGTGGCCGTGTCGATGACGAACCGGTAGCGGACGTCGGAGGCCAGGACCCGCTCGTAGGCCTCGTTGATCTTCTCGGCGGGGATGACCTCGACCTCGGCGCCCAGGCCGTGCTCGGCGCAGAAGTCCAGCATCTCCTGGGTCTCGCGGATGCCACCGATCATCGAGCCGGCGAACGAACGACGGCCGCCGATGAGCGAGAACACGTTGAGCGACAGCGGCTCGGCCGGCGCCCCGACGTTGACCATCGAGCCACCCACGGCGAGCAGCGACAGGTAGGCGTCGACGTCGATCTTCGCGCTGACGGTGTTGAGGACCAGGTCGAAGGACCCGGCCAGCTGCTCGAACGTGGCCGGGTCGCTGGTGGCGTAGTAGTGCTGGGCCCCCAGGCGCAGGCCGTCCTCCTGCTTCTTCAGCGACTGCGACAGGACGGTGACCTCGGCGCCCATGGCGTGGGCGATCTTGACGGCCACGTGGCCGAGCCCGCCGAGGCCGACGACGGCGACCTTGGTGCCCTTGCCGACGCCCCAGTGGTGCAGCGGGGAGTACGTCGTGATGCCCGCGCACAGCAGGGGCGCGGCGACGTCGAGCTCGATGCCGTCCGGGATGCGCAGGACGAAGTCCTCGGTGACGACGATGCCGGTCGCGTAGCCGCCCTGGGTCGGGCCGTCCGCGTCGACCCCGCCGTAGGTGCCGACGTTGCCCTTGACGCAGTACTGCTCCTCGCCCTTGGCGCAGTTCACGCACTCACCGCAGGAGTCGACCATGCAGCCGACGCCCACGCGGTCGCCCACGGCGTGCTTGGTGACCTCGGAGCCGACCTCGGCCACGATCCCGGCGATCTCGTGACCGACGACCACCGGGTAGGTGGTCTCGCCCCACTCGCTGCGCGCGGTGTGGATGTCGGAGTGGCAGATGCCGGCGAACTTGATGTCGATGCGCACGTCCTGCGGGCCGACCTCACGACGCTCGATGGTGGTGGGCACCAGCGGGTCGGTGGCGGACGTG
This sequence comes from Jannaschia sp. R86511, assembly GCF_042466345.1. Classification (NCBI taxonomy): domain Bacteria; kingdom Pseudomonadati; phylum Pseudomonadota; class Alphaproteobacteria; order Rhodobacterales; family Roseobacteraceae; genus Jannaschia; species Jannaschia sp. R86511. Next base: position 2,787,233 of record NZ_JAXHCD010000001.1, on the reverse strand, counting down.
GCGGTGTAGGCGTTCACGGTGGTGGTCATGGGGCTCCTCGTGGCTGGGGGGCGCGGTACGGACCCGGGTGACCAGGTCCGCCCGCAGGCACGTCTGGTGCCAACCCATGCGCATGACGAGATGTTCCACGGCCGGCACCTCAGCCCATGCCCTCCATGGCCATGACCTCCCAGACGTGGCCGTCGGGGTCCGCGAACGTCGAGTAGTACATGCCGTCGGCGTCGACCGATGGCAACCAGGGCGAGCCCCCTGCGGCCAGCGCGGCGGCCAGCATCCGGTCGACCTCAGCCCGGCTGCTCGCGGAGATGCAGGTCAGGACCTCGGTGGTGTCCCTCTGGGCGATGTCGCCGGTGATGAACCCCTTGAACTTGGGCTCGGTCAGCAGCATGACGAAGATGTTCTCGTCCACCACGACGCACGCCGCGGTGTCGTCGCTGAAGTCGGGGTTGGTCGTGAACCCGAGCGCGGTGTAGAAGGCGACGGAGGCCTGCAGGTCGGCGACGGGCAGGTTGACGAAGATCAAGCGGGGCATGCTGGCTCCTCGGGGCGGTGGCGCCGTCCGGTACGGGCGCCTCTGCTGCCTAGGACGTCCGGGCCCCAGGCAAGTCATCGGTCGCCGCCCCCCGTGATGCCCCCCGGGACGGCCGGTGCCCCGGCTCCTCAGGAGGAGCCGGGGCACCGGTCGGACGGGCTCGGTCAGAAGAGCATCAGCTGCAGCCGCTGGTGGAGCCGCAGCCCTCGCAGACGTAGCAGGACCCGGCGGGGCGCATCTTGACCCCGCAGGTCATGCACATCGGGCTGTCCTGGGTGCGGCCCTGGATGGCCTCCATCAGCTCGGCCGAGGAGTGCACCTGGGCCGGGACGGCCTTGGTGCTGGCCGGGGTGGCCGCCTGGACCGGAGCCGGCTGCGCCGGGGCGGACTGGGCCAGGGTGTCGGCGTCGTAGTGGCTGTCGCCGAGGTCCCCGTCCTCGTCGGTGGCGACCTCCTCGTAGGAGCCCGTCTCGAGCTGGCGCTGCCGCTCGTCGGCGGTGAAGATCCCCAGCGCGGAGCGGGTCTCGAAGGGCAGGTAGTCCAGCGCGAGGCGCCGGAACACGTAGTCCATGATCGAGGCGCTCATCCGCACGTCCGGGTCGTCGGTCAGGCCGGCGGGCTCGAAGCGCATGTTGGTGAACTTCTCGACGTAGGTCTCCAGCGGCACGCCGTACTGCAGGCCGATGGACACCGCGACCGAGAAGGCGTCCATCATCCCGGCGAGCGTCGAGCCCTGCTTGCTCATCTTGAGGAAGAGCTCACCCAGGCCCTCGTCCGGGTAGGACGAGCTGATCATGTAGCCCTGCGCTCCGCCCACGGTGAACGACGTGGTGCTGGCGGGACGCTTCTTGGGCAGACGACGCCGGACCGGGCGGTACTCGACCTTGACCTCGGCGGCCGCGGCCTTGTCGGCGGCCGACGCGCCCCCGCTGGTCGTGGCCTTGGACCCGCTGGACAGCGGCTGGCCGACCTTGCAGTTGTCGCGGTAGACGGCCAGCGCCTTGAGGCCGGACTTCCAGCCCTCGAAGTAGACCTCGGCGACCTCCTCGACGGTGGCCTCCTCGGGCATGTTGACCGTCTTGGAGATGGCGCCGGACAGGAACGGCTGGACCGCGGCCATCATCCGGACGTGGCCCATCGGCTTGATGGAGCGGGCGCCGATGGCGCAGTCGAAGACCTCGTAGTGCTCCGGCTTGAGACCGGGGGCGTCGGTGACGTGCCCCTTCTCGCCGATGTAGGCGACGATCGCCTCGATGGTCTCCTCGGTGTAGCCGAACTTGCGCAGCGCGCGCGGGATCGTCTGGTTGACGATCTGCATGGACCCGCCGCCGACCATCTTCTTGAACTTGACCAGCGAGAAGTCCGGCTCGATGCCGGTGGTGTCGCAGTCCATCATGAAGCCGATGGTGCCGGTGGGGGCCAGCACGCTGGCCTGGCTGTTGCGCCAGCCGTTGACCTCGCCCAGCTTGTTGCCCTCGTCCCAGACCTTGACCGCCAGCGCGTGCACGTCCTTGTCCAGGGCGTGCATGGTGCGGATGGAGTCGTTGGCCGCGGCGTGCTTGCGCATGACGCGCTTGTGGGCGTCGGCGTTGCGGGCGTAGCCGTCGTAGGGGCCGACGACCGCGGCCAGCTCGGCGCTGCGCTTGTAGGACACGCCCGTCATCAGGCTGGTGATGGACGCGGCCAGCGCCCGGCCGCCGTCGGAGTCGTAGGCCAGGCCCGAGGCCATCAGCAGGGCGCCCAGGTTGGCGTAGCCGATGCCGAGCTGGCGGAACGCGCGGGTGGTCTCGCCGATGGGCTCGGTCGGGAAGTCGGCGAAGCAGATCGAGATGTCCATCGCCGTGATGACCAGCTCGACGCTCTTGGCGAACTGCACGGCGTCGAAGCTGCCGTCGTCCTTGAGGAACTTGAGCAGGTTGAGGCTGGCCAGGTTGCAGCTGGAGTTGTCGAGGTGCATGTACTCGCTGCAGGGGTTGGACGCGTTGATGCGACCCGACTCCGGCGTGGTGTGCCAGTCGTTGATGGTGTCGTCGTACTGGATGCCGGGGTCGGCGCAGGCCCAGGCGGCCTCGGCCACCTTGCCCCACAGCTCCTTGGCGTCGACGGACTCGATGACCTCGCCGGTGCTGCGCGAACGCAGCCCGAAGTCGGTGCCCGACTCCACGGCCCGCATGAACTCGTCGGACACGCGGACGGAGTTGTTGGCGTTCTGGTACTGGACGCTGGTGATGTCCTTGCCGCCGAGGTCCATGTCGTACCCGGCGTCGCGCAGCGCGCGGATCTTGTCCTCCTCGCGCATCTTGGTCTCGACGAACTCCTCGATGTCCGGGTGGTCGATGTCGAGCACGACCATCTTGGCGGCGCGACGGGTCGCACCACCGGACTTGATGGTGCCGGCGCTGGCGTCCGCACCCCGCATGAACGAGACCGGGCCCGAGGCGGTGCCGCCGGAGGACAGCAGCTCCTTGCTGGAGCGGATGCGCGACAGGTTGAGGCCCGCGCCGGAGCCGCCCTTGAAGATGCGCCCCTCCTCGCGGTACCAGTTGAGGATCGAGTCCATCGTGTCGTCGACGGCGAGGATGAAGCAGGCGCTGACCTGCTGCGGGGCCGGCGTGCCGACGTTGAACCAGACGGGTGAGTTGAAGCTGAACACCTGGTGCAGGAGCATCCAGGTCAGCTCGTGCTCGAAGACCTCGGCGTCGTCCGGCGTGGCGAAGTAGCCGTGCTCCTTGCCCGCCTTGGTGTAGGTCAGCACGACCCGGTCGATCAGCTGGCGCAGGCTCCGCTCGCGGTTGTCGGCGCCGACCGCCCCGCGGAAGTACTTGGTGGTGACGATGGAGGAGGCGTTCACCGACCAGAAGTCGGGGAACTCGACGCCCCGCTGCTCGAAGATCGTCTCGCCGGACTTCCAGTTGGTCTGGACGACGTCGCGCGACTCCCAGGTGACCTGGTCGTAGGGGTGCACCCCCGGCGTGGTCCAGACCCGCTCGACGTGCATGCCCCCCGACGCCTTGCCGGTGCGCTTGCTGGTGGTCTCGGTCATGTGCTTCCCCTGATCATTCGTCGGTCGGCTGTGCTGGCTCGTGCTGCGGTGCTGAGGTGATGGGTCGGGTGCTGCGTGCGGGGGTCCGGGCCGGCCAGGAGGATCCTCCCGGCGACGGCTGACAGTCAGGTGGTCTGCTGCTCGCGCTCGACGCGCAGCAGCGTGATGGCCGCCTCGAAGTCCTCGAGGGAGTCGAAGGCGCGGTAGACGCTGGCGAAGCGGAGGTAGGCCACCTCGTCCAGCTCGCGCAGCGGCGGCAGGATGCTCAGGCCGATCTCGTGGGCCTCGATCTCGGCCGCGCCGGTCTGGCGGACCTGCTCCTCCACGCGCTGGGCCAGCAGCGCGAGGTCGTCCTCGGAGACCGGCCGGCCCTGGCAGGCCTTGCGGACCCCCGAGACGACCTTGGCCCGCGAGAAGGGCTCGGTCGCGCCGGAGCGCTTGACCACCGTCAGGCTCGCGGACTCCAGCGTGGTGAAGCGGCGGTCGCAGTCCTGGCACTGCCGCCGACGGCGGATGGCCGCACCGTCCTCGGTCACCCGCGAGTCCACGACCCGGGAGTCACCGTGCCGACAGAACGGACACCGCATGGCTGACCTCTACTCTCCTGCTGAGGGGCGACCGGGGCGACCGTGCCGCCTGGCCTGTGGATCCACCTGTGGGCAACCTGTTGACGCACCGGCGTGTCGGTGTGGACGGGCTGTGGACCAGATGTGGACGAACGACATCTGTGTAACTACTAGATGTTGTGCCAACCGTAACAGGGGACCACAGGAACGCAAGCCCCACCCCGCCCCCGCGTGGCGCCGGTCGACCCACCGGCGAACGCAGACGACAAGACCCCGCCGCATCGATCGCGACGGGGTCCGGCAGCGGTGCTCAGCTGGTGGGTACCAGCAGCGTGGCCCCCGCCTGCACGCCTGTGCTGTCCAGCGAGTTGAGGGCGACCACCTGGTCGACGACCGACCGCGGGTCGCGCTCGGGCGCGTGGGTGCGGGCGATCTGCCACAGCGTGTCGCCGGGCCCCACGACGACCGAGGTCGTGACGACGGCCTCGCTCACCTCCGCACCGGAGCGCACCCCCTCGCCGCCGTCACCGGCGACCGCACCCGGCGCGACGACGGCCGCGACGGCGAGCCACAGCAGCACGAGCCCGGCCGCGAGCACCGAGGCCGCCGCCGTCAGCACCGCCGCACGGAGCAGTCGGCGACCGCGCCGGGTCAGCACGAGGCCGCCACGGCTCCCACCGGGGGCCGTGCGGTCCTCCCGTGCGGCCGGGACGACCACGTCCGGGGTGCGCACGCCGGAACGTGCGATGGACCGGTTGGTCGTGCGGGTGACGACGGGTGCGGTGGCGAGTGCGGCGGTGCTCATGTCGATCTCCTCCAGACGCGTGTTCGAGGCCAGGGCGGCCCGGTCGAACACCTGTACGTTAACCTCAGGTCGAGACTTTGTCGAGCACCTGTTCGAACGGGACCACATCGGTGCAGGTCCAGGGCTCGACATGACTGGGACACACCGACCGATGTGCTTGTGGACAGGTGTTCGACGGCCTAACTTCATGATCGAGAGACAACACGGGGGGCCGGACACAACCCCCGGAGCACCGAGGTCGCCCACCTCGGCCCACGCGAAGGAGCCCGCCATGACCACCACCGACCTGGACGGCCTCACCCCCCGCCAGCGGCACGTCCTGGACACCATCCGGGACGCGGTCGAGACCCGTGGCTACCCGCCGTCCATGCGCGAGATCGGCGAGGCGGTCGGGCTGACCTCCCCCAGCAGCGTCGCCCACCAGCTCGCCACGCTGGAGAAGAAGGGGTACCTGCGCCGTGACCCCAACCGGCCCCGGGCGATCGAGGTCGTGCACCCCGACGACGGCCGCCGGGCCCGCACCCCGTCCCGGGTGGTCGACGCTGACGCCGGGACGGCGGCCGCCGCGGCCACCGGCACGTTGCGGTTCCGCTCGGGCGAGCACGACAGCGAGGCCATGACGGTCCCGGACGCCAGCATGGTGCCGCTGGTGGGACGGATCGCCGCCGGCGGCCCGCTGCTGGCCGAGCAGGTCGTCGAGGACGTGTTCCCGCTCCCCCGCCAGGTGGTCGGCGACGGCACCCTGTTCCTGCTGCAGGTGGTCGGCGACTCCATGATCGACGCGGCGATCTGCGACGGCGACTGGGTGGTCGTGCGGCAGCAGCCGGTGGCCGAGAACGGCGAGATCGTGGCCGCAATGATCGACGGCGAGGCCACGGTCAAGACGTACCGGCGTCGCGACGGCCACGTGTGGCTGATGCCGCACAACCCGGCGTACACGCCGATCCCGGGCGACGACGCCACCCTGCTGGGCAAGGTCACCGCGGTCCTGCGCCGCGTCTGAGCAGGCCGGGCCGTCCCCGACGGCCCGGCCTCAGCGCTCGAGCAGGGCGACCACCTCGTAGTGCGGGGTCTGGGGGAACATGTCCAGCACGCGGGCGCGCCGCGGTCGCAGGGACGGCATGGCCCGCAGGTCCCGGGCCATGGATTCGGCGTTGCAGCTGGAGTAGACGACGTTCCGGACCCCGCTGGCCTCGAGCCAACCGGCCAGCTCGGCCCCGATCCCCCGCCGCGGCGGGTTGACGACGACGACGTCGGGGACCTGCCCGGCCGCGGTCGCCCACGCCGTCGCGTCGGCCGCCTCGAAGCGCACCTCCGCCAGCCCCGCCTCCTGGGCGCTGCGGCGGGCACCGGCGACCGCCTCGGCGCTCGTCTCCACCCCGACGACGTCGCGCCCGGGGGCGGCGCAGGTGAGCGCGAAGCCCCCGACCCCGCAGTACAGGTCCCACAGCGTGCCCGGGTCCAGCTCCGCCACCCAGTCGCCCACCTGCCGGTACAACCGGCCGGCCACCTCGGTGTTGGTCTGGAAGAAGCTCTGCGGCGGCAGGTGCAGCACCAGCCCTCCGACCGGCATCCGCAGGGACCCGGCCGCCGTGAGCAGGATCTCCCGCTCGCCCTCCAGGACGGCCGCGTGGGCCGGCTGCAGGTTGACCGAGGCCACCACCAGCCGGGGCAGCGCCGCCTGCAGGTCGGGCAGGTGCTTGCGGATCCGGGCGAGAGGCTCCTGGGAGCGCAGGACGAAGCGGACCATGAGCTCGCCCCGGGCCGACTCCGTGACCAGCAGGTGCTTGAGCTCGCCCGCCCGGGCCGGGACGTCGTAGGGCGTCAGCCGCGCCCGGGTGACGAAGTCCGCCAGGGCGGGCAGCACCTGGCGCAGACCCGGGCTGCAGATGCCGCAGCCCCGCAGGTCGACCCCGGCGCCGTCCGCGTCCAGGATCCCCAGCGTGGGCCGGTCGACCGTGCCACCGACGACCATCTTGGCCTTGTTGCGGTAGCCGGCCTCCTCGCCGACCACGGCCGGCGCCCACCGCAGGTCGGGGTGCCCCGAGAGCAGCTCCCGGCAGCGGTGCTCCTTGTCGGCCACCTGCTGGGCGTGGGGCACGCCCATGAGCCGGCAGGACCGGCAGGCGCCGGCGTCGAAGTAGGAGCAGCGCATGACCGCCCCAGGGTAGGCGTCCCGGGTCGGGCCCGGGCTCAGGCCCGGGCGAGGGGACGGCCGCGGTGCGCGGCCAGGGCGTCGACGACCCGGTCGACGTCGGCCGCGTCGTTCCACAGGTGGAAGGCCAGGCGCACCCGGCCCGCCCGCGCCACCGCGCTGCAGCCGGCCCCCTGCAGCGCGGCGAGCACCGCACCGTCCGGGTCGGGCAGCGTCAGCACCGGACGGTCCTGCGGCGGCAGCCCGAGCCGTTCCCGCAGCCCGTCGGCGAGGTCGCTGCCGTGACGGCGACGGTGCTCCGCGCCCAGCCCGGTCAGCACCTCCAGCGACCGACGGGCACCGACCCAGGCCAGCCAGGCCGGGCTGACGTCGAAGCGACGGGCGTCCGATGCCGCCGGGAAGCCGAGGCCGTACACCGAGGCCCAGACGTCGGCCCCGGCGTACCAGCCGCGGTTGTGACCAGCCAAGCGGTCCACCGCCTCCGGCCGCACGGTGAGGAACGCGCTGCCGCGCGGGGCGCACAGCCACTTGTAGGCCGAGCAGACGGTGACGTCCCAGCGCGTCGCGTCCACGTCCAGCCAGCCCAGCGCCTGGGTGGTGTCGCACACGGTCAGGGCGCCCACGCGGCGGGCGGCCTCGGCCACCGCGTCGGCGTCGGCCAGCCGACCGTCGGCCGACTGGGCGAGCGAGAAGGCGACGACGGCCGGGCGGCGGGCCCGCACGGCGGCGGCCAGGTCGTCCAGCGGCACGACGTCGATGCGGACGCCCCGGTGCGCCTGCGCCTCGAAGGGCCCGGTCACCGACGTGAACTCCCCCTGCACGCCGAGGACCAGCGCCCCGTCGGGCAGGGCCGCCGCCACCTCGGCGACCATGACCGAGGCCTGCGAGCCCACGGACACCCACCCGGTCGGCACGTGGGCCAGGCCGGCGTACAGCTCGCGGGCGGCCTCGACCTCGGCCCCGTAGCCGACGGCGCAGGCCCGCCCGCCCTGCCAGTCGTCGACGGCGGCGTGCAGGGCCTCGGCGGCACGCCGGGGCGGCAGCCCGAGGGTGCTGGCGTTCAGGTAGCCCGGGGCCGGGGCCCACGCGTCGGTCGTCATGCGACCAGCGTCCCGGTCGCCGACCCATCCGACAAGGCACGGCTTGCCCGTAGTCCCATTGCCTGGGGTTATGGACGGGACCTAGGCTGACCGCGTGGCCCTGGACGTCGACCTGCTGCGCCTGCTGCGGGCGGTGAACGAGGAGGGCTCCATCTCCGCCGCGGCCCGCCGCCTCGGCGTCAGCCAGCCCGCAGCCAGCCAGCAGCTGCGCCGGGCCGAGCGGCGCCTGGGCACGGCGCTGGTGGAGCGCAACGGCCGCACCAGCCGGCTGACCGAGCCGGGCCGGGTGCTGGCGCGGCACGCGGTCGCCGTGGACAACCTGCTCCAGGCGGCCGAGAGCGAGGTCATGGCCGTGGCGGGCCTGGCCGCGGGCACGGTCCGCCTGGTCGCCTTCCCCTCGGCGTCGGCGCGGCTGGTGCCGCGGGCCCTGGCCGCGCTGCGCCTCAGCCACCCGGGCCTGCGGGTGTCGCTGGCCGAGGTGGAACCGCCCGGCTCGCTGGAGCTGCTGCGCCAGGGCCGCGCGGACGTGGTCGTCACCTTCGACCACGTCGTGCCCGGCCAATCCTGGCCGCCGGACCGGGACGGGCTGCTCGCGGTCCCGCTGCTGGCCGACGAGGTGCGGCTGGTCCTGCCGAGCAGCGGTCCCTGGGGCGACGGCGCGCCGGTGACGCTGGCCGGGCTGGCCGACCAGGACTGGATCGCCGGGTGCCCGCGCTGCCGCGGCCACCTGGTCGACCTGGCCGCCGCCGCCGGGTTCGCACCCCGGATCCGCTACGAGACCGACGACCACGTGGCCGTCCTCGGCCTGGTCCGCGAGGGCCTCGGCGTCGCCCTGCTGCCCTCCCTCGCGGAGGCCGACGCACCGGTGGCGGGGGTCAGGACCGTCTCGTTGTCGCCGCCGGCCCGCCGTCAGGTGCTGGGCGTCACCACGCCGGACCTGGCCCGCGTGCCCAGCGTCGCCGCGGTGCTGGACGCGCTCCGCGTCACCGCCGCCGCCGTCTGAGGGCACCACCGGCCGCCGGCGCCGGGCGGCCGTGACCTGCCCCCGGCCCGGACGGTATCAACGGCTCGACGACCGGCTCCTGCTCGACGGCGACCCGGCCGAGGAGGCGCACATGTCGAGAGCAGGGACCGACGCGGCCTACCTGGTCCTGCCCGACCCGACGGGCGGGCCGGGGCGACGCATCCCGCTCGACAAGGCCACCACGCGGGTGGGGCGAGCCCCCTCCAACGACGTCCGGCTGCCGGATCCCGACGTCAGCCGGCACCACGCGGAGCTGCGGCAGGAGACGGGCGGGGTGTGGGTCACGGACATGGGCTCGACGCACGGCACGTTCGTCAACGAGTCGGCGGTCACGCAGAGCCGTCCCCTGCACGACGGGGACGTGCTCCGCCTCGCCGGGACCGCGCTGCGTTTCGTCGCCCCCGGCCCCACGAGCCCGACCGCCGGGGAACCGACCACGGGCACGCGCTTCGACGTCCAGGCCCAGCAGGCGGGCGTCATCCACAACGTCCAGCGGGACCAGTACAACCAGCAGGTGTACAACCAGCACGTGCTGCACGTGATGCAGCAGCGGGACGGCTTCCTCCAGCAGGTGGCCGCGACCCGGAGCCGGGCTCGGGTGCTGGTGTGGCTCGGGCTCGGGCTGCAGCTGGCCGGGTTCGCGCTTTTCGCCGGCTTCGTCCTGCGCTTCCTGGTCGCGATCTCCGACGTCCTGGCCGACGGCCCCACGTCGCAGCCGCCCGACGTCTTCGGGCCGGACCTGACCGGACCCGAGCCGCTGGGCCTGCCCCTGTTCGTCTGGGGGTTCTCGATGGCCGGGGTCGGGGGCGCGCTGATGCTGGTCGGGATCGTGCTGCACGTCACCGCCACGGCCCGGGCCCGGCGGGTCGACCGCGAGCTGCCCCTGCCACCGCTGCCCGGGCCGGGTGGGTCCTACGGCCCCCCGCGGGCCCGACGGGCCACGGACTGACGGGGCACGACCGTCCGACACCGCCATCCGGGACGAACGAACGGGAGACGTGACATGACCTTCAACATCGGCAACCAGCAGGCGGGGGTCATCAACAACGTCGGCCGGGACCAGCGGATCACCGGCGGGCAGCACGGATCCGTGAGCGACGACCAGGCGCGAGCAGCCGCGCACTCGCTGCGGGACGGGATCACCGCGCAACCGGTCCCCGAGCCGACGGCGACCGAGACGGGCGAGCTGCTGGACGACCTGGACGACGACCTGGCCGCGGCGCATCCCGACCGGTCGGCCGTCGCGGTGACGCTGGAACGCCTGACGCGGGTGCTGGTGGCCACGGGCTCCCTCGCCACCGCCGGAGCGGTCCTCGTCGGGCCGATCCAGACGCTGGCGGCCTGGCTCGGCACGATGGGGGGCCCGGTCCTGGGCCTGCTGGGCGCCCTGGCCTGAACCGCGGCCGGCTCAGCCGCGCAGCCGCCTCAGGGCGCCGAGCACGACCTCGCGGTCCGTGGTCCGCCAGAACGGCGGCAGCGCGGCCAGCAGCGCGGAGCCGTAACGCTTGGTGGCCACCCGCGGGTCCAGGACGGCCACCACGCCCCGGTCCTCGCCGCTGCGGACCAGCCGCCCGGCCCCCTGGGCCAGCAGGGTCGCGGCGTGCGCCACCGACACGGTCATGAACCCGCTGCCGCCGGACCGGTCCACGGCCTCGCTGCGGGCCTGCGACAGCGGGTCGTCCGGGCGGGGGAACGGCACCCGGTCCAGCACCACGAGGCTGCACGACGGGCCGGGCACGTCCACGCCCTGCCACAGGCCCAGCGTGCCGAACAGGCAGGTCCGGGGGTCCTCGGCGAACTGCCGGACCAGGGTGGGCACGACGTCCTCGCCCTGCAGCAGGACGGGCAGGTCCGTGCGGGCCCGCACCACCTCCGCCGCCGCGGTGGCGGCCCGCCGGGACGAGAACAGCCCCAGCGTGCGGCCCCCGGCCGCCTCCACCAGGGCCACCAGCTCGTCGTGCAGCGGGTCGCCGTGCCCGTCGCGCCCGGGCGCGGGCAGGTGGGCGGCGACGTACAGGATGGCCTGGCGGCCGTAGTCGAACGGGCTGCCGACGTCCAAACCGCGCCAGCCGCCCCGGCCGAGGCCGAGCCGCCGGGCCAGGGCGTCGAAGCCGCCGGGGCCGGTCAGGGTCGCCGAGGTGGCCACCACCGTGCGGGCGTCGAACAGCCGGGAGCGCAGCAGCCCGGCGACGTTCAACGGCGCGGCGCGCAGCACCCGGCCCCGCCGCTCGTCGGACTCCAGCCACACCACGTCCTCGCCGATCGGCGCCTCCTCGGTCTCGTCGACCGCCTCGACCCCGCCCTCCAGCGCCTCGCCGTCGGCGGGGACCGGCACGCCGCCGAGCCGCTCGGCCACACCCGCGTGCTCCAGCAGCCCGGCCCGGGCGGTCTGCACGCCGGCGGCGGAGGCCGCGTCGGGGTCCTTGGGCAGGCTCCGCAGGGCCGACCGGCTCGCGGTGGCCAGCAGCAGCAGCGCGTCCTGCAGTGCCGGCGGGGCGCCGTCCGTCAGCCGGCCGGGCGGCAGGTCCTCCAGCGCGACCTCGAGACCGTCCGCGCAGCGGTCGAGGTCGGCGACGTCGGCCTGCGAGCAGCCGGCGCGGCGAGCGGCCGTGGCCAGGGCGCGCACCGACGCCACGGTCACCTCGCGCGACAGCGCGGCCGTCACCCGGTCCAGCAGGTCGTGCGCCTCGTCCACGACCACGACGTCGTGCTGGGGCAGGGTCTTGCGGTTGTCGGTCGCGTCGATGGCGAGCATGGCGTGGTTGGTCACCACGACGTCGACCTCGCGGGCGCGGGCGCGGGCCTGCTCGCTGAAGCACTCGGCCGCCACGGGGCAGCGCGCCGCGCCCAGGCACTCGCGGGCGGTGACCGACACCGCGCGCCAGGCCCGGTCGGACACCCCGGGCACCAGCTCGTCCCGGTCCCCGGAGGTGGTCCCCTCGGCCCACTCCCGCACCCGGGCCACCTGCAGCTCCAGCGACGTCCGGGCCCCGCCCGTGGCCTCCTCCTCGAAGAAGGACATCGAGTCCTCCTCCGCCGCGCTGCCCCCGGCCAGGCGGTGGGCGCAGACGTAGTTGTTGCGGCCCTTGACCAGCTGCCACGTGGGGCGACGGCCGAGCGTCTTCTCGACCGCGTCGGCCAGGCGGGGCAGGTCGTGGCGCACCAGCTGCCCCTGCAGCGCGAGCGTGCTGGTCGCGACCACGACCCCCCGGTCGCGCCGGACGGCCGCGGCCACGGCAGGCACGAGGTAGCCCCACGACTTGCCGGTGCCGGTGCCGGCCTGCACCAGCAGGTGGCGACCGTCCTCGACGGCGTCGGCGACGGCGGCGGCCATCTCGTCCTGGCCGGTCCGTCGGGTCCCGCCGGTCGCGGCGACGACCTGCCCCAGCAGGGCCACGGCCTCGGGCCCCGGGCCGGTGGCACCCGTGCCGACCGCCTCGCCCTCACCCGCGTCACCCGTGCCGGTGCCCTCGACCTGCTCCTGGGCTGCCCGGCTCACCGGTAGGACAGTAGTGGTCCGCGACGGCCGACCCGGACGTGCGGGCGGGCGCCTGGGGACGGGCTCAGGACCCGGCGCCGCCCGCGCTGGCGTCGCTCAGCGCCGCGGCCAGGGCCTGGTCGACCCGGGCGTGGATGCGGGTGCCCTCGGCGACGTGCTCGACGTCCAGGACCTCGCCGTCGTCGTGGGTCCGGCTGATCAGGTCCCCCCGGGCGAACGGCACGACCAGGTCGACCTCGACCTCCGGGTGGGGCAGGTCCTGCGCCACCCGTTCCAGCAGGTCGGCCAGGCCCTGCCCGGTCCGGGCCGAGACCGCGACGGCGTTGCGCTCGCGCCGCAGCAGCCGGTCGACGACCTCCGGGTCGGCCACGTCGGCCTTGTTCAGCGCCACCACCTCGGGGACCGCGTGCGCCCCCACGTCGGCCATGACCTCGCGCACGGCGCTCAGCTGGCCCTCGGGGTCGGGGTGGGACACGTCGACCACGTGGACGACGAGGTCGGCGTCGGCGACCTCCTCCAGGGTGGAGCGGAACGCCTCGACCAGCTGGTGCGGCAGCCGGCGCACGAAGCCGACGGTGTCGGTCAGGGTGACCGCGCGCCCGTCCGGCAGCTCGGCCTTCCGGACCGTGGGGTCCAGGGTCGCGAACAGCGCGTCCTCGACCAGCACGCCCGCCCCGGTCATGCGGTTGAGCAGGCTGGACTTGCCCGCGTTGGTGTAGCCGGCGATGGCGATCGAGGGGACGGGGCCGCGGCGGCGCTCGGAGCGCTTGGTGTCGCGCGAGGTCCGCATGTCGGCGATCTGGCGGCGCAGCTTGGCCATCCGGGTCCGGATCCGGCGCCGGTCGAGCTCGATCTTGGTCTCACCCGGTCCGCGGGAGCCGATCCCGGCCCCACCCGCCACCCGGCCACCGGCCTGCCGGGACATCGACTCGCCCCAGCCGCGCAGCCGCGGCAGCAGGTACTCCAGCTGCGCCAACTCGACCTGGGCCTTGCCCTCCCGGGACTTGGCGTGCTGGGCGAAGATGTCGAGGATCAGCGCCGTCCGGTCGACGACCTTGACCTTGACGACGTCCTCCAGGCCGCGCCGCTGCGAGGGGCTGAGCTCGCCGTCGCAGATGACGGTGTCCGCGCCGGTCTCGCTCACCACGTCGCGCAGCTCCGCCGCCTTGCCGGAGCCGAGGAACGTCGCCGGGTCCGGCTTCTCGCGCGGCTGCAGCAGCGCGTCGAGCACCTGCGAGCCGGCGGTCTCGGCCAGCGCCGCCAGCTCGGCCAGGGACACCTCGGCCTCGTGCGGGTCGCGCGAGGTGGACAGCCCCGCCAGCACCACCCGCTCCAGCCGGAGCTGCCGGTACTCGACCTCGGTGACGTCCGTCAGCTCGGTGGACAGGCCCGCGACCCGGCGCAGGGCCTGGCGGTCGGCGAGGTCGTACTGCTCCCCGTCGTAACCGGCCCGGGTCTCCGCGGCGTCGCGCGTCGTCGCGGCGGGGGCGTCGGCGGATCCGTGACCGGTACGGGGGCTGCTGTCTGCTGCTGTCATCGTCGTCCCAGGATCGCACGCAGGCGCCCCGGGCTCGATCGGATTTCGCCCTGCGCGCAGCAGGCCCCCGCAGCCACGGCGGGCGGGCCGCGCTCCCGGCGCTAGTTTCTTCGCGTGGACGTGCTGACGGTCGTGCTCCTCCTCGCCGGGTTCGTCACCCTCGTGGGCGGGGGTGAGCTGCTGGTCCGCGGCGCCGGCGGCCTGGCCGCGGCGCTCGGGCTGTCGCCCCTGCTGGTCGGGCTGACGGTGGTGTCCTTCGCCACGTCGGCCCCCGAGCTGGCGGTGAGCCTGGACGCGACCCTGTCGGGCAACCCGGGCCTGGCCATCGGCAACGTCGTGGGCAGCAACATCGCCAACGTGCTGCTGGTGCTGGGCCTGTCCGCGGCCGTGCTGCCGATGGTGGTGCGGACGCAGCTGGTCCGCACCGACGTGCCGGTGATGATCGGCCTGTCGCTGCTCACCCTGCTGCTGGCCCTGGACGGCAGCATCGGCCGGCTGGACGGGGTCCTGCTCGTCGTGCTGCTCGTGGTCTACGTGACGCGCTCCGTCCTGGTGTCGCGTCGGCAGGAGCGCCGTGCGGCGGCGGCCGCCGACGCACCGGACGCCCGGCCGGTGCGGGACGGTCGGCGCACCGTGCTGGACGTCGTCCTGGTCGTGGCAGGCGTGGGGCTGCTGGTCCTGGGCGCGGACCTGCTGGTGGGCTCGGCCACCACCATCGGCGAGGCGCTCGGGGTCAGCGAGCTGGTGATCGGCCTGACGGTCGTGGCGGTGGGCACGTCGTTGCCGGAGCTGGCCACCTCGGTGATCGCGGCCGTGCGCGGGCAGCGCGACCTGGCGGTCGGCAACGTGGTCGGCAGCAACATCTTCAACATCGGGGCCGTCCTCGGGCTGTCCGGCGCGATCAGCCCCGAGGGCATCCGGCTGGAGCCCGGCGCCGTCGCCCTCGACCTGCCGGTGATGATCCTGGTCGCGGTGGCCCTGCTGCCGGTGGCGATCACCGGCGCCGCGGTGTCACGCCCGGAGGGCCTCGTGTTCGTGGGCTACTACGGGGTCTACGTCGCCTACCTGGTGCTGGACTCGACCGGTCACGACGCCCTGGGCACCTTCAGCGGCGTGGTGCTAGGGTTCCTGCTCCCGCTGACCGGCATCATCCTGCTGGTGCTCCTGACCGGCGAGCTGCGCCGGCGGCGCGCGGCCCGTGACGGGCGGGGACACCCGACGCCGGGGCCGGTGGACGCATGAGCGGCGAGGGGTCGCACTACTTCGACGCGCAGCCCGCGACCGACGGCACCCGGCGACGACGGACCGTCGAGCTGCAGGGCCGCACCATGGAGGTGCGCACCGCGGCCGGCGTCTTCAGCGGCGACCGCCTGGACCTGGGCACCCAGGTGCTGCTGCGCCACACCGCCCCCGTGCCCGAGCAGGGCGACCTGCTGGACCTGGGCTGCGGCTGGGGTCCCCTGACCCTGGCGCTCGCGGCGGCCGCGCCGAGGGCCCGGGTCTGGGCCGTCGACGTCAACGAGCGGGCCCGGGAGCTGACCGCGGCCAACGCACGGGACAACGGCCTGGACGGGGTCCGCGTGCTGGCCCCCGACGACGTCGACCCGGAGCTGGCCTTCGACCGGATCTGGTCCAACCCGCCGATCCGGATCGGCAAGGACGCCCTGCACGCGCTGCTGCTGCGCTGGTTGCCCCGGCTCACGCCCGGTGGGCGGGCCGAGCTGGTGGTCCAGCGCAACCTGGGGGCGGACTCCCTGCACCGGTGGCTGGAGGAGTCGCTGCCCGAGCTGCCGGTGCACCGCAGCGCCAGCAGCAAGGGCTACCGGGTGCTGGTGCTCGAGCGGCCGCTCAGCCCCTGACGCGCTCCAGCCAGCCCGGGTCGACGACGGCCCGGGCCACGACCTCGGCCGGGCCCGACAGCTCGGAGCCCACCACGCCCTCGCCCTCGCGCCGGCGCAGCCGCACCCGCAGCCGCCCCCCGGGCACGTCGACGGTCCACTCCTTCGGCGAGCCCGCCCGGCGGGCCGCGGCCGCCGCGGCGGCCGCCACGGCCCCGGTGCCGCAGGAACGGGTCTCGCCGACGCCCCGCTCGTGCACCCGCATCCGCAGCCGGCCCGAGGCCAGGGTCTCGCCCTGGGCGACGTCGCCGACCAGCTCGACGTTGGCCCCGTCGACCGGCTCGGGCTCGATCGCCGGCCGCCGGAGCAGGTCCACCCCGGTCAGGGCGTCACCGGGGCCCACGTCCACCACCACGTGCGGGTTGCCCACCGAGACCGGGACGCCCGGCAGCCGGCGGCTGCGGCCGTCCTCGCTGAGCACCGTCACCGCGACGACCTCCTCGGACACGGTCACGGGGCCCATGTCCACGCTGTAGACGGGGTAGCCCGCCGCGACGAGGCGGACCGGCCGGGGCCCGGAGCGGGACAGCACCGGGACCTCGGTGGCCCTGGGGTCCACCAGACCGGCGTCGACGAGGCTGTGGGCCAGCACCCGGACCCCGTTGCCGCACATGAGGGCGCTGCTGCCGTCGGCGTTCACGTGGTCCATGAACCAGCCGTCGGTGCCGTCGACGTCCGCCGCCACCACCCGGATGACGCCGTCCGCGCCCAGCCCGCTGCGGCGGTCGCACAGGGCCACGACCACGGCCGGGTCCAGGGGGTAGGTGTCGTCGGGGTCCAGCAGGACGACGAAGTCGTTGCCCGTGCCGTGCGCCTTGAGGACGTGCAGGCCGTCGGCCCGCAGCGGTCCGGTGCCTGCTGCTGCGCTGCTCACCCGCCCAGTGTGGCGCGGACGTGGCCCAGGACCCGAACCGGCAGGTCCGCCTCGGCGGCGTCGAACCACGTGACGGTCGGGTCCGCGCCGAACCAGGACTCCTGCCGGCGGACCAGGCGGCGGGTCGCGGCGACGGTCCGCTCGCGTGCCTCGGCCTCGGTGAACCGGTCCCGCAGCAGGTCCAGCACCTGGGCGTAGCCGACGGCCCGGGACGCGGTGGGGCCGGTCTCCAGGCCCTGGTCGAGCAGGCCGCGGACCTCCTCGACCAGGCCGTCGCGCCACATCCGGTCCACCCGGGCCTCGATCCGTCGGTCGACGTCGCTGCGGTCGCGGCGCAGGCCCACCACGACGGCCGGGACGACCCGCGCCTCGGCCCCGGCGGCCGGCATCGAGGCCGAGAACGGTCGGCCGGTCAGCTCGACCACCTCCAGCGCCCGGACCACGCGGCGGGTGTTGCTGGGCAGGATGGCCGCCGCGGCGGCGGGGTCGACCTCGCGCAGCCGCTCGTGCAGCGGGCCCGGTCCGAGGCGGTCGGCCTCGCCCTGCCAGCGGGCGCGAACCTCCGGGTCGGTGCCGGGGAAGCGCAGGTCGTCCAGCGCCGCCCGGACGTACAGCCCCGAGCCGCCGACCAGGACCGGCACGGCGCCGGCCGCGGCGAGGGCGTCGAAGCGGTCCCGCGCCATGCCCTGGTACTCGGCCACGGCCGCGGCCCGATCGACCGGCCAGACGTCGAGCAGGTGGTGCGGCACCCCGCGCCGCTCGGCGTCGGTCACCTTGGCCGTGCCCACGTCCATCCCCCGGTACAGCTGCATGGAGTCGGCGTTGACGACCTCGCCGCCCAGCGCCAGGGCCAGCTCCACCGCCAGGTCGGACTTGCCGGTGGCCGTCGCCCCGACGACGGCGACGACGGGCGCGGCCGCGGTCACGACCGGTCCCGGCGGCGCCGGGCGACCAGGTAGCAGACCCCCAGCGGGGCGTCGTCGTGCAGCAGCTCGGTGCCGCCGCCGGGGGCCTCGGCCAGCAGCGCGACGGCCGGGCCCGCCGTCGCGCCCACCGCCGCGGCGTCGGGCACGTCCGCCGGCCGGCCCTGCCGCAGCGCCGCCACCAGCTCGGCGTCGACGGCGTCCCCGCGGGGGTCCTCCCCGCCCGGGGCGCGTGGTCCCCGGGTCCGGCTGCCGTCGGCGAGCAGCAGCAGGCCCACGCGGTCACCGGCCCCGTCGAGGGTCGGCACCAGCCCGTCGGGCACCGCGGACCAGCGGTGGTGCTGCCGGACCGGGCGGGCGGTGCCGTTCGCTGCGTCCACCGGCTCGGCCGCCACCGGCTCGGCGTCGAGCGCGCCGTCGAGCAGGGCGTCGGCCAGCTCGCGCGGCCAGGACGTCTGGACCGCTCCGCCCCCCGGCCGCTCCCCCGCCGCGGCCCCCGGGGCGGACGCGGGCACGGCGCCGAACCCGGCCAGCGTCCCGGGCTCCTCCGCGCTGACGACGACCACACGGTCCAGCCCGGCCAGGTCGGCCAGCACCCGCCGCACCGCCTCGCGGACCGGCTCGACCTCGGGCACGTGGGTGCCCGTCAGCCACGGCAGCAGCGCGGGGGCGGCGGGGACCAGGCAGACGACCAGCAGCGGCACCGGGCCACTGTAGGAGCGGTCCGTCACCGACCGGCCACCTGCCCGACATGCCCGGTTCTCCCGGTCCGGGCGCCTGCGGTCCTAGCCTGGCCCGATGGTCGTCTCCCACCCCGCCCGTGCCCGTCGCGCCGCCCTGACGGTCGCGGCCGTCGCCGCCCTCGCCCTCGCCGCCCCGGCCGCCGCGGCACCGGGACCGGACCGGTCCGCCGACGGGCAGCCCGCCGTCGGGCCGACCCAGCTGCGGGTGGCCACGTTCAACGCCTCGCTCAACCGGGAGGCCGAAGGGCGGCTGACGACCGACCTGTCCGCCCCGGGCAACGCGCAGGCGGCGGCCGTCGCCGAGATCGTCCAGCGGACCCGGCCGGAGGTGCTGCTGGTCAACGAGTTCGACTACGTCGCCCCGACCGACCCCGCCGACGCGCGCACGAGCCCGGCGGTGGCCGGCCTGCTGGACAACTACCTGGGGGTGGGACAGAACGGCGCCGAGCCGATCGAGTACCCGTACGCGTTCGTCGCGCCGAGCAACACCGGCGTGCCCAGCGGGCTCGACCTGAACCAGGACGGCACCGTCGGCGGACCGGACGACGCCTGGGGCTTCGGGGTGTTCCCCGGGCAGTACGGGATGCTCGTGCTGTCGCAGCACCCCATAGACCTGGCCGGGGTGCGCACGTTCCAGCAGTTCCGCTGGGCCGACATGCCGGGGGCGCTGCTGCCCGACGACCCGGCCACCGGTGAGCCGGGTGGGTTCTGGCCGGAGGAGGTCCGCTCGCAGGTGCGGCTGTCCAGCAAGTCCCACTGGGACGTACCCGTGCTGGTGGACGGGCGCCCGGTGCACCTGCTGGCCTCGCACCCGACGCCTCCCACCTTCGACGGCCCGGAGGACCGCAACGGCCGTCGCAACCACGACGAGATCCGGTTCTGGGCGGACTACGTGACGCCGCGGGCCGCCGGCTACGTGTACGACGACCAGGGCCGGCGCGGCGGGCTGAAGCCCGGCGAGCGGTTCGTCGTCGCGGGTGACCTGAACGCCGACCCCCTGGACGGTGACAGCGTGGCCGGGGCCGCCCAGCAGCTGCTGGAGCACCCCCGCGTCAACACCAGCTTGACGCCGACGTCGGCCGGCGGCGCCGAGGCCGCCGTCCTGCAGGGCGGGGCCAACCTCACCCACCGGGGCGACCCGGCCCAGGACACGGCGGACTTCGCGGACGGCGCCCCGGGCAACCTGCGGGTGGACTACGTGCTGCCTTCGCGCAACCTGCGCCTGCTCGACGCCGGGGTCTTCTGGCCCGAGACGGGCGACCCGCTGTCGCGGCTGACCGGGACGTTCCCGTTCCCCTCCAGCGACCACCGGCTGGTGTGGGTGGACGTCGCGGTCCCGGGTCGGGGCTGACCGGTCGGGCCGACCGGTCGGGCTGACTGATCGGCGCCGGTCTCAGCGGTCCATGGCCAGCAGGCCCGCGCGGTGGGCCAGCGAGACGGCCTCGGTCCGCCCGGAGGCGCCGAGCTTGGCCATGACGTTGCTCAGGTGGACCGAGACGGTCTTCTCGCTGATGAACAGGGCCGCGCCGACCTGCCGGTTGGTCCAGCCCTGCGCCACCAGGCGCAGCACGTCCTGCTCCCGCGCGGTCAGCCCGACCGGCATGGGACGGCCGGGCTCGTCGCCGGCCCCGGGGGCGGCGCCGTCACCCGCGTCGCGCTCCGGTGCCACCGGCACCCCGGCCCGGCGGCCGAGCGCCGCCACCCGTTCGGCCAGCGGACGGGCGCCCAGGTCAGCCGCCGTCCGCGCGGCAGCGCCCAGCAGGTCCTCGGCCTCCCGCCAGGCCGGCCCGCCGCGGGACGAGGTGGCCAGCAGCGCCGCCGCCAGCCCGAGCCGGCACCGGGCCTGCTCGAACGGGTAGCCGTAGCCGAAGACCGCCAGCGCCTCCCGCCAGGGCGTGACGGTCTGCTCGGCCAGGTCGTGGGCGCTGCCGCCGCCGGCCAGCCGGGCCGCCACGGGCAGCCGGGCCAGCTCGGCCCGGCCCCGGACCAGCCAGGCCAGCGCCTCCGGGCCGGGTCGGTGCATACCGTCCGGGGCGGCGGCCAGGACGGTGTCGTACAGCCGCTGGGCCTGCTCGACCCGCTCCTCGGCGCGCCGCTGCAGGTTGGCGACCGTGTCCGGGTCCCGGCGCAGCGCGGCCTCGTCGGCCACGTCGGCGAGGGCGGCGACCTCGACCGCCCCGAACCAGATCGCGCCCAGGGAGTCCGTGCCGTGGCAACGGGCCAGGTCGTCGGTGGCCGCCCGTGCCAGGTCGGCGGCCTGGTCGGGGTGGCCCTGCCAGCGGCGCAGCTCGGACAGGCAGCCGTCCACGGCCACCTGGACCTGCACGTCGCGGCCCCGCAGCGGGACCAGGCGCCGGAGCGCCGCGTCGGCCCCGTCGTCACCGCGGCCCACCTGCACGTACAGCGAGGCCGACGCCAGCCGCGCCGCCGCGGTGTCCGGGGCCAGGTCGGCGTCACCGTCGGGCCGCAGCACCCACCGCCCGGCGACGTAGCGGGCGACCCGGCGCAGCACCCGCAGCTCGACGGCCATGGGGCTCCAGGTCAGGCCCGTGGCCGCGGCCCGGTCGCAGGCCGCCTCCAGCACGGTGAGCGCGCCGGTGACGTCCGCCCGGCTGTACCGGTTCCAGGCCAGGTTGACGCTGGCGCGCAGCTCGGTGAGCACGTCCTGCGACTCCCGGGCCCGTTCGAGCGCCTGCAGCAGCCGGGCGTCGACCACGTGGTCGGGCACCTCGCCGTCGACGGAGTGCACGACGGCGAGCGTCGCGAGCGTGTCGGCCTCGACGTCGGGCGCGCCCAGGTCGACGGCCGCCCGGTGCGCCTGCTCGGCCACCGTGAGCGCCCCGGGCCCGTCGGACAGCATGAGCGCACGGGCCAGACCGGCCAGGGCCCAGGCGTGGTCCCGGTCCGCGGCCACGTCACCGGACACGGCCCGGTAGCCGTCGACGGCCAGCCGGGCGTGACCGAGCGCCTCGGGCAGCCGCTCGGCGGCGATCAGGTGCTGGGCCAGACGGTGGTGCAGCAGGGCGGGGCGGCGCGGGTCGCCCCCGGCCGGGACCGCCGCCTCGGCGCGCTCCAGGGCCACCCGGGCCAGCGCGACCGCCCGTTCGACCCGGCCGCAGCGGCTGGCGTAGCCGGCTGCCCGCCGGTGCAGGTCGACGGCGTCCATGCCGATGGCCGCCTCGGCGTCCGGGACGCTGTCGTACAGGTCGATGGCGCGTTCCAGGTGCTGCAGCGCCTCCCGCGGGGCCAGCATGTCCGTGGCCGCCTCGGCGGCGCGGACCGAGGCCAGCAGCGCGGTGGGCAGGTCGTGCGCGGCCAGCCCGTGGTGCGCGAGCTCGGCCCAGGACCCGGGGGCGTGCCGGCCCGGCGTGGACAGGGCCGTGACGTAGGCCGCGTGCCAGCGCGAGCGCTCCCCCGGCAGCAGGTCGGCGTAGACGGCCTCCTGCAGCAGGGCGTGGCGGAAGGCGTACCGCTCCCCCTCGGCCCGCAGCACCTGCGCCGACACCGCCTCGCGCAGCGCCTCGTCCAGCGTGGCCCGGTCCAGGCCGCTGACGGCCAGCAGCAGCTCGTCGGCCACCCGTCGCCCGCCCACCGCGGCGAGGCGGGCCACCTGGCGCGCCGCCGGGCTCAGCCGCTCCAACCGGTCCAGCAGCACCTCGGCCAGGCCGTCGGGCACGCCGGGCCGGTCACCGGCCGCGAACAGCTCCTCGGCGAAGTAGGCGTTGCCCTCGGAGCGCTCGAGGACGCGACGCACGGTCCCCGCGCTCACGTGGCCGTCGGCCAGGGCGGACAGGAACTCGGTCATCGCGGCCGGGCCGAAGGGCGTGAGCTCGACCCGGCGCACGTGCGGGAGCCGGGTCAGGTCGCCCAGCAGGCCGCGGACGGGGTGCGAGCGGTGCAGGTCGTCGCTGCGGTAGCTGGCCACCACCAGCACCTGCTCCCGGCGCATCCGGCCGAGCAGGTAGCGCAGCAGGTCCCGCGACGACGGGTCGGCCCAGTGCAGGTCCTCCAGCACCAGCAGCACCGGTGCGGTGGCGGCCAGCGAGCCCACGTAGCGGGCGACGGCCTCGAACAGCCGCATCCGACCGACCTCGACGGCGGCGGGACCACCCACCGGGTCCGCGCCCGGGTCGTCGGAAGGAGCGTGGGTCGGGCCGGCGGTCGGGGCAGCGGTCGGGTCGGCGGTCGGCCCGGGCCCGGCGCCCTGGCCGCTGTGGCCGAGCAGGGTGGCCAGGGCCGGCGGGACGGCCGCCCCGGATCCCGACAGGTGGGCCCCGACGGCCTCGGCGAAGGCCAGGTACGGCAGGCCGGCGGCGCCGAAGTCGACGCAGTGGCCCTGCAGGACCGTCACCCCCTCGGCCGCGGCCGCGCTCGCGAACGCCTGCAACAGCCGGGTCTTGCCCGCGCCAGCGTCGCCGGCCAGCAGCACCGCGTTGGGCCGCCCGCCGCGGGCGGCGCCCAGCGCGTCCCGCAGCTCGGCGAGCTCACGGTCCCGGCCGACGAGGGGGGCGTCGATGCTCATCCGGGACACCACGTCATCGTGGCAGCGACCCCCGACGGGGGCGAGCGGCGTGCCGGTCCGTGGTGGTCGGGTCGGGCCTCAGGCGGCCAGGGTCAGGTCGTCGCCGCCGGCCCGGGCGCGGCGCGGGCGGAGGTCCCACCAGCGACGGGCGCGGGGGCCACCGGACAGGTCGCGGGCCACCTGCTCGTGGCGGTAGCTGACCTCGGCGTCGGCCAGCAGGCCGGGCGTCAGAGCGAAGTGGATCATGATGACCTCCAGGTGGTCCCGGTGGTCGGTCCTCCGGGCCCTACCAGGTTCGGCCTGAGCCGGGTGCCGGCACATCGGTCGGTCACGCGCCCTACCGGGGGGCCGACACCGAGGTACGGCTGAGCCCGCACGGCGCGGGCCTGAGGGGTCCGCCCGCCGGTCTGAGGTCAACCTGAGGGCCACCGCAGCAGCCTTCTGCCGAGCGGCCTCCGCGTGTCCCGCGGTTTCCGGCTCAGGCCGTCGGGGCGCCGATCCGGGGCATGCCGAGACCGACCCGGGGCGCCGTCGCGGCTCCGGCCGGGGCGTCCTGGCGGGCCTGCCAGGCGTCACCGGCGCGGGTGCGCCGCAGCGACAGGACGCCGGCGTCGGCGACCAGGTGGTGGGGGGCGGCGTAGGTGACCTCGACCTCGACGACGTCACCGGGCCGGATGGGGTCCGCCCAGGCCTCGGCCCCCTCGGCGGGACGCGGCGCGAAGTGCACGAGGCGGTTGTCGGGGGCCCGACCGGACAGCCGCTCGGTGGCGACGTCCTTGCGGCCCTCGCCCTCGGCGACCAGCAGCTCGAGCCGGCGGCCGACCTGGGTGAGGTTCTCCGCCCAGGAGATCTCCTCCTGCAGGGCGACCAGGCGCACGTAGCGCTCCTGGACGACGGCCTTGGGCACCTGGTCGACCATGTCGGCGGCCGGGGTGCCCGGGCGCGAGGAGTACTGGAAGGTGAACGCGTTGGCGAAGCGGGAGGCCCGGACCACGTCGAGGGTGGCCTGGAAGTCCTCCTCGGTCTCGCCCGGGAAGCCGACGATGATGTCGGTGCTGATCGCCGCGTCGGGCATGGCGGCCCGCACCTTGTCGATGATGCCGAGGAAGCGCTCCGAGCGGTACGACCGGCGCATGGCGCGCAGCACCCGGTCGGAGCCGGACTGCAGCGGCATGTGCAGCTGCGGCATGACCGTGGGCGTCTCGGCCATGGCGGCGATGACGTCGTCGGTGAACGAGGACGGGTGGGGGCTGGTGAAGCGCACCCGCTCCAGCCCGGGCACGGCGCCGACCGCGCGCAGCAGCTTGCCGAAGGCCAGCCGGTCGCCGAACTCCACGCCGTAGGTGTTGACGTTCTGGCCCAGCAGCGTCACCTCGACGACGCCCTCGGCCACCAGGGCCTCCACCTCGGCCAGGATGTCGCCGGGGCGGCGGTCCTTCTCGGTGCCGCGCAGGCTCGGCACGATGCAGAACGTGCACGTGTTGTTGCAGCCGACGCTCACCGACACCCAGGCCGCGTAGGCGGACTCGCGCCGGGTGGGCAGGGTGGAGGGGAACACGTCGAGGGACTCGAGGATCTCGACCTCGGCCTCGCCGTTGTGCCGGGAGCGCTCGAGCAGGGCCGGCAGCGAGCCGATGTTGTGGGTGCCGATGACGACGTCCACCCAGGGCGCCTTGCGGACGATCTCGCCCTTGTCCTTCTGCGCCAGGCAGCCGGCGACCGCGATCTGCATGCCGGGCCGCTTCGTCTTGACCGGGGCCAGGTGCCCGAGGTTGCCGTACAGCTTGTTGTCGGCGTTCTCGCGGACGGCGCAGGTGTTGAGCACGACCACGTCGGCGCCGTGCTCGACCACGTCGTCGGGGTCGGCGGGCACGTAGCCAGCCGCCTCGAGCAGGCCGGTCAGGCGCTCGGAGTCGTGGACGTTCATCTGGCAGCCGAACGTGCGCACGTGGTAGGTGCGGGCGGCGGCGGGCGTGAGGGTGTCAGGGCTGCTCATGGCGCCTGCCAGGGTACGCCGTCGGGCCGCAGTCACCTGCGGCCCGACGGCGCGACGTGCCGCCGGGTCAGGCCTCGCGGGCCACCTGGTACATCGCGGCGCCGATCAGCTCGAGGCTGACCTGCATCCGCTCCATCGAGATGTTGAGCGCGACCGTGTCCTCCGGGGAGTGGTACGGCGGCTCGAGCAGGGCCGGTGAGGCCTCGCCGCGCCAGCTGAAGTTGGAGCTGGCCACGCCCCGCTCCTGGAACGACTGGTGGTCGCTGGCCCCGCGGGTCGTGATGGGCGACAGGTGCGGGGAGTAGCCAAGCCGCTCGGCCGCGGCGATGACCGAGGTGTTGACGACGTTGGCCGACCCGTCCCAGGACAGCACCCAGTAGCGGGTGGCGGGGTCCCAGCTGGTGGCGACCATGTCGTTGTTGTAGACGCCGACCAGCCGGTCGCGCTCGGCCTGGTCGAGCTGGGCCACGTGGTAGCGCGAGCCGATCAGGCCCTGCTCCTCCGAGCCCCACAGCGAGAACCGGATGTCGCGCTGGGTCGGCAGGGACCGCATGACCCGGGCCAGCTCCAGCGTCAGCGCGGTGCCGGAGCCGTCGTCGTTGGCACCCGGGGCGCCGATGACGGAGTCGTAGTGCCCGCAGACCATGACGGCCTCGTTCTGCCCGACCGGGCCACCGCGGCCGGCCCGGCTGGCCAGGACGTTCTGCGACGTCAGACCCCGGTAGGCGGTGGTGGCCACGGTCAGCGTGAGCGCGCCCGCCCCGACCGCGGCGACCAGCCGGGCCTTCTGCACCTGCGCCGCACCGAGGACGGGCACGGCGACGGCGGTGCTCAGCGCGGGCGAGGAGGCCTGGGTGCGGCGGATCGGGTCCGCCGCGTCGGCCGGCAGGACGACGACGGCGACGGCGCCCCGGGAGACGGCCAGCTGGACCCGCTGGGTCCGGACCGCGGTCGAGACGCCCGCCGGGGTCTCGACCAGCGCGATGGCGCCGCCGAGCTCGCCCTGGCTGCCGTCGCCGGCCAGCACGGCCGGGCCGGTGACGCTGACGTCCAGGCCGCCGAGGGGGGCGGCGCCCATCTGCCAGCAGATGCTCTGGTCCAGGACGGGGTCGCCGTCCACCTCGGCCAGGAACTTGTCGGCGACCGGGAAGGTCTCCAGCTCGACGTCGTAGCCGTAGCCGTCGAGCACGGCGGCCATGTAGTCGGCGGCGGCGCGCTCGGAAGGGGTGCCCCCGATGCGCGGGCCGATGCCCTCGGACAGCTCGAGGATGTGGTCGACGGCGAGCTCGGCGCGGACCCGGCCGACCACCACGCGATCACGTGCGGTCAGGCGGGGCGAGCGGACGCTGCCCGGGCGGGCGGCGTCGGCCGCCCAGGACGGTGCGGCCAGCACGGTGCCGGCGGCGGCTGCGGTGCCGCCGATCGCTGCCAGGGCGGCGCGGCGCGACACCTGGTGGGCAGCGGCGAGCGAGGTGGGACGAGTCATGGTGATGACCTCCGGTGAGTGACGGTGCAGGCACCGTATGACTCGGTATGCGCCGGTCACAACAGGTGAGCAGATGTCGCCTGTCGGTGGCCTGAGGTGTTACAGCCAGTGGCACGGCAGGTCACGACTCGGCAACGGCCGGGCCCGTCGTGGCTGTCACGGGGTGATCCGGTCTAGGTTGCCCGTCATGCCCGATCAGTCGGCCCCCGGGGCGCCCCTCGTCGTCATGGACAAGGTCAACAAGCACTTCGGCGACCTCCACGTCCTCAAGGACATCGACCTCGACGTCGCGCACGGTGAGGTCGTCGTAGTCATCGGGCCGTCCGGGTCCGGCAAGTCGACGCTGTGCCGCACCATCAACCGGCTGGAGACCTACGAGTCCGGCCGCATCACCATCGACGGCCAGGACCTGCCCGAGGAGGGCAAGGAGCTCGCGAAGCTGCGAGCCGACGTCGGCATGGTGTTCCAGTCGTTCAACCTGTTCGCGCACAAGACGGTCCTGGAGAACGTGACTCTGGGCCCGATCAAGGTGCGCAAGCTCAAGAAGCGCGACGCTGACGAGCTCGGCATGAAGCTGCTCGAGCGCGTGGGCGTGGCCAACCAGGCGGAGAAGTACCCCGCCCAGCTGTCCGGCGGCCAGCAGCAGCGCGTGGCCATCGCCCGCGCCCTGGCCATGCAGCCCAAGGTGATGCTCTTCGACGAGCCGACCTCCGCCCTGGACCCCGAGATGATCAACGAGGTCCTCGACGTCATGACCTCGCTGGCCAAGGAGGGCATGACGATGATCGTCGTCACCCACGAGATGGGCTTCGCCCGCAAGGCGGCGAACCGCGTCGTGTTCATGGCCGACGGCGAGATCGTCGAGGAGGCCGTCCCGGAGACGTTCTTCACCGCACCGACGTCGGCGCGGGCCAAGGACTTCCTGTCCAAGATCCTCACGCACTGAGCCAGGCGACCCCACCGACCACCCGAACCACCTGGTGCGCCCGTCCGGGGCGTACCGCTACATCCCCGGGAGGGACCCACATGAAGACACGTCGACTGATGACGGGCGTGGCGCTGCTCAGCTCCGCCGCCCTCGTCCTGGCCGCCTGCGGTGGCGACGCCGACGACACCGGTGCGACCGACGCCGGCGCGGGCGCCGAGGAGAGCATGGAGGGTGGCGCGGCGGACTTCGCCGAGGGCACCACCATGGCCGAGCTCGCCGAGGCCGGGACCATCCGGATCGGCACCAAGTTCGACCAGCCCGGCTTCGGCCTGGCCAACCTGGACGGCGTGCCCGAGGGCTTCGACGTCGAGATCGCCAACATCATCGCCGACGAGCTGGGCATCCCCGAGGACGGCCGGGAGTACGTGGAGACCCCCTCCGCCATCCGCGAGGAGGTCCTGATCAACGACGAGGTCGACCTGGTCGCCGCGACGTACACGATCAACGACGAGCGGGCCGAGCGCATCGACTTCGCCGGGCCGTACTACGTGGCCGGCCAGGCGCTGATGGTCCGCGAGGAGGACGCCGAGACGATCACGGCGCCCGAGGACCTGTCCGACACGGCCATCCGGGTCTGCTCGGTCGACGGGTCCACCCCGTCGGAGAACATCCGCGAGTACCTCGGCAGCGAGGACCAGCTGACGCTGTTCGCCGACTACTCCGCCTGCGCCGACTCGCTCGGCAACAACCAGGTCGACGTCGTGACCACCGACAACGTCATCCTCCTCGGCCTGGTCGACGCCTCCGAGGGTGCCTTCACGCTGGTCGGCGAGGCGTTCACCGAGGAGCCCTACGGCATCGGCGTCCAGAACGAGGACGTCGAGTTCTGCCAGTTCATCAACGACACGCTCGAGGCGGCCAACGAGGACGGCCGCTACCTCGAGGCGTGGGACTCCACCGCCGGTGGCATCGCCGGCGCCGAGGCGCCGGAGTTCCCGGAGCTCACCCCCTGCGAGTGACCTGATGCTGCGGGCCCGGTCCTCGGACCGGGCCCGCAGCCCTCTGCCGACCCACGTGGGTCGGCCTGACTGCGACCGGAGGTGGGCATGGACGTTCTGACCGACAACTTCGGGTTGTTCGTGAACGGGTTCCTGGGATCGTTGGAGATCATCGCCTACGCGTTGGGTGGTTCCCTCGTCCTGGGGACCCTGCTGGCGATGATGCGGGTGTCACCCGTCCCTCCCCTGCAGCGCTTCGGATCCGGGTACGTGTCCGTGGTCCGCAACAGCCCGCTGACGGTCATGCTCTTCGTCACCGCCTTCGTGCTCCCCGAGCTCGGCTTCAACGCGCCGTTCTTCTGGCTCGGCGTCCTGGGTCTGACGCTGTACACGGCTGCGTTCGTCTGCGAGGCGGTCCGTTCCGGCATCAACGCCGTCCCGGCCGGGCAGGCCGAGGCCGCCCGCTCGGTCGGCCTCACGTTCGGGCAGTCCCTGGGCAGCGTCGTCATGCCCCAGGCCATCCGGACGGTCGTCCCGCCGTTGGGCAGCGTCGTCATCGCCATGATGAAGAACTCCGCGGTGGTCGGTGCGTTCGGCGTGGGTGGCGACCTGTTCTCGGTCGGTACCCGCCTGACCAGCGCCCAGGGCTTCGCCGCGCTGCCGGTCCTGACCGGCGTGCTGCTCGGCTACCTGGCCATCACGCTGCCGACCGCGGCCATCCTGAGCCGCATCGAGGAGAAGGTGGCGATCCTGCGATGAGCGCAGCACCGTCCGTCCTGTACGACGCCCCCGGGCCCAAGGCCCGGCGACGGTCGCTGGTCCTGTCCGTCGTCTCCAGCCTCGTCTTCCTCGCGATAGCGGTGTGGGTCGTGCTGCGCCTACGGTCCACCGGGCAGTTCGACCCCGACCTGTGGTCGCCGTTGTACTGGCCGACCGACGAGTCGTTCGCGCAGGTCTGGGGTCAGATCCGGATCGGTGTGACCAACACGCTGCTGGCGGCCGTGCTGGCCATCGCCTTCAGCCTGGTGCTGGGGACGGCGCTCACCACGCTGCGCCTGCTCCTGGGCCGGTACAGCCGACTGCCCGTCGTCCTCCTCGCCGAGGTCCTGCGGGGGGCGCCGGTCGTCATCCTCATCTTCTTCGCGGCCCGGGTGCTTCCCCAGTTCGGGGTCGACCTGTCACAGCTGTGGTACCTGGTGATCGGCCTGACCGCCTACAACTTCGTGGTCATCGGCGAGATCCTGCGCGCCGGTGTGGCCGCTCTGCCCAAGGGGCAGCGCGAGGCCGGCCTCGCGATCGGGCTGACCCGGCAGCAGACCGTGCTGCAGATCCAGATGCCGCAGGCGTTCCGTCTCATGCTCCCGGCGCTGATCAGTCAGCTGGTGGTCATCGTCAAGGACACGTCGCTGGCCGCGCTGGTGCTGACCGGGCCGCAGGAGCTCCTGAACACCGGTCAGCGGCTGTCCCAGTTCTTCGACAACCCGCTCCAGGCCTACCTGCTGGTGGCCCTGATCTTCATCTTCCTCAACAGCATCCTGGGACGGCTGGCGGTGTTCGTGGAGAAGCGCCTGAGCCGGTCCAAGGGTCGCGACAAGGGCGAGAGAGACGACCCGGCCAACGACAAGCACACCGTCACCAGCACCAAGGTGCCCGACATGGGCGGCGGCTTCTCGACCTGACGACCGCGAGAGGGCCGGCCGGTCGGACGGACCGGACAGCCGACGCGGGACCCTAGGGCTGGTCGTCCTCGCCCTCCCCCGCCAGCGCCTGGCGCACGACCTCGCCCGCCAGTCCCGGGCCGTAGCCCTTTCGCGCCAGCATCCCCATCAGCCGGTTGACGCGCTTGGGGTAGTCCAGGCCGCGGCTGGCCGGCAGCTTGCGGGCCACCAGGGCCTCGGCCGCCGCGCGCTCGTCGTCGCCGTCGAGCGCCGACAGGGCCTCCTCGGCGTCGTCGGTCGGGACGCCCTTGCGGCGCATCTCGTCGGCCAGGGCCCGGCGGGACAGCCCCTTGTCGCGGTGGCGGACGCGCACCCACTCCCGGGCGAAGTCCGCGTCGTCGACCAGACCCACCTCGACGAACCGGTCGAGGACGGCGTCGGCGACGTCCGCGGGGACGTCCTTGGCCAGGATGGCCTCGTGGAGCTGGGCGCGGGTGCGCGGGCCGAACGACAGCCGGCGCAGCACGACGGCGCGTGCCACGTCCTCCGGGGACTCGGGCGAGGAGTCTCCGGCGGACGGGCGCGCGCCGTCGCGGTCAGTGGCTGAACGGCTGCCCCTGGCGTAGGCCATCGGGCGGGTTCAGCGGTTCGGGAGGCCGAGCAGCATCAGAACTCGACCGCCGCGGCGGCCGGGTCGGCCGGCTTGTCGAGCCTGGCGCCGATGCCCAGCTTCTCCTTGATGCGCTTCTCGATCTCGTCGGCCAGATCGGGGTTGTCCCGCAGGAACGCCCGGGCGTTCTCCTTGCCCTGGCCCAGCTGGTCGCCCTCGTACGTGTACCAGGCGCCGGCCTTGCGCACGAAGCCCTGCTCGACCCCCATGTCGATGAGGCCACCCTCACGGCTGATGCCCGTGCCGTAGATGATGTCGAACTCGGCGATCTTGAACGGGGCGGCCAGCTTGTTCTTGGCCACCTTGCACTTGGTCCGGTTGCCCACGACCTCGGTGCCGTCCTTGAGCGCCTCGATGCGACGCACGTCCAGACGGACCGAGGAGTAGAACTTGAGCGCCTTGCCGCCCGTGGTGGTCTCGGGCGAGCCGAACATGACGCCGATCTTCTCGCGCAGCTGGTTGATGAAGATGGCCGTGGTCTTGGAGTGGCTCAGCGCACCGGTGATCTTGCGCAGCGCCTGCGACATGAGCCGGGCCTGCAGGCCGACGTGGCTGTCGCCCATCTCGCCCTCGATCTCGGCGCGCGGCACGAGGGCCGCCACGGAGTCGATGACGATGATGTCGAGCGCCCCGGAACGGATCAGCATGTCCGTGATCTCCAGCGCCTGCTCCCCGGTGTCGGGCTGGGACACCAGCAGGGCGTCGGTGTCCACGCCGAGGGCGCGGGCGTAGTCCGGGTCGAGCGCGTGCTCGGCGTCGACGAAGGCCGCGATGCCGCCGGCCTTCTGCGCGTTGGCCACCGCGTGCAGGGCCACCGTCGTCTTACCGCTGGACTCCGGGCCGTAGACCTCGACGATGCGGCCGCGGGGCAGCCCGCCGATGCCGAGCGCGATGTCGAGCGCGATCGAACCCGTCGGGATGACGTCGATCGGGGCGCGGGCCTCGTCACCGAGGCGCATCACGGAGCCCTTGCCGTACTGCTTGTCGATCTGGGCGAGCGCGGTCGCGAGCGACTTCTCGCGGTCGCCGCCGTTGATGGCTGGAGCGGGCATCTGGTCACCTCGTACGGGTCGTCTGTTGGCCACGGAGGAGACGCTAGGCAACTCCCCCGACAGAACGTCCGGCGCCTCGCCGAGCTGTGGACGAGGAGGCCCCTGACGCGCTGTGGACACGAGGGACACTAGCCCGAACACGTGTTCGACACGACGCGACACGCGGGCGGCGTGTCGCCCGCAGGCCCTGTCGCTCGCAGGCCGTGCCGCCCGCCGAGGGCCGCCGGGGCCGGAGGCAGGGTCAGCGCAGCAGCAGGCGGCGCAGCCGGCGCTCGGTGACGACGACGCCGAGCACGCCCAGGCCCAGCAGCACGCCGACGTGCACGAGCAGGCCGGGCCCGACCTCGGCCAGCATGAGCCCCCGGACCAGGGCGACGCCGTGGTACAGCGGTGACAGCTGCACCAGCCAGGCCACCTGGTCGGGGTAGGTCGCCACCGGGTAGAACGTGGCCGAGAACAGGAACAGCGGCACGACCGCCAGCTGGACCAGGTCCAGGTCCTGCCAGCTGCGCATCCACGTCGTGACGGCCATGCCGATGCTCGCGAAGGCCCAGCCGATGAGCAGGGCCGACGGCAGGGCCAGCAGCGCCCAGGGCGTGCGCACCAGCCCCGCCAGCGCCATGACCACGAAGAACGCGCCCGCGTACAGGCTGCCGCGGACCAGGGCCCAGCCGATCTCGCCCACGGCGACGTCGCGGGGTCCCAGCGGGGTGGCCAGCACCGAGTCGTACAGCCGGGAGTAGCGCAGCTTGAAGAACACGTTGAAGGTCGAGTCGAACACGGCGCCGTTCATGGCCGAGGCCGCCATCAGCGCCGGCGCCACGAACATCGCGTACGGCACCTGCCGGCCCGAGTCGGTCGTGACGTCGCCGACCAGCGAGCCCAGCCCGATGCCGAGGCCGAAGAGGTACATGACGGGCTCGACGAACCCCGACAGCAGCAGCAGCCAGGCCCGGCGGTAGGCCCGGACGTTGCGCTCGAGCAGGCTCATCGGCCGCGACACCGACCCGGCGGGCAGCAGCCGGCCCAGCAGGCCGAACGCCGGCACCTGCGCTTCGTCCTGGACCCGGGCGCCGGGCCCGGACGTGGTGCCGCGGCCGCTCACGTCAGCCGCCGGGTGTACGTGCGGTGGGCGACGACCAGCCCGCCGAGCACGAGCAGCAGCAGGTACCCGACGTGACCCGCGACCGCCACCGCGCCCAGGTCCGTGCCCAGCGACGCCGCCCGGGTGAGCTCGACGCCGTGGAACAGCGGGGTGGCCTGGACGACGGGCTGCAGCCAGCCGGGCAGGTCGGCCACGGGGTAGAAGACGCCCGAGAACAGGAACATCGGGATGATCCCGAAGCGCAGCAGCAGGGCGAACGACGTGTCGTTCTCCGTGACGGCGGCGAACGCGGCGACGGGGACCGCGAAGGCCATCCCGCACAGCACCGCGCTCAGCACGGCCCAGGGGGCGCTCGGCCAGGACACCAGCCCGAACGCGACCATGACCAGCCAGAACGGCACCACGCTGACGAGCAGGCGCAGCAGCATGAACACCAGGTGACCGAGCAGCACGTCGACCACGCGCAGGGGCGAGGCGAGCTGGGCGTGGTACTGCCGCTGCCACTTGATCGCGCCCAGCACCGGCCACGACGCCTCGCTGAAGGCCGACTGCATGGCCGAGGCGGCCAGCACCCCCGCGGCCACGAACGCCGCGTACGGCACCCCGCCCGGCGCGTCCCCGCCGGCGTCCACCAGGGTGCCGAGCCCGAACCCGAGCCCGAACAGGTACAGCAGCGGTTCCAGGAAGGACCGCAGCACCAGGGAGCGCCACCAGCGGCGGGCGACCACGAACCACAGCCCGGCGCCGCGCCACCACAGCAGGCCACGGGGGTGCACCGGAGCGACCACGGCACGCACCGATCCCGCTCCCGACCCGTCCACGGCCACCTCCCCCGTTCGCCGGGGGCGAGAGTAGCCCGCCGTCGGACCCGGACGCCCTGACACCGGGACCATGGGTATGGTTAGGCTCGCCTTGCTTTATTCCTCCGCCCCGAAGGACCTAAACGTGACCACACCCTCCCGCCGCGCGGCTCTCCTGGCCGGTGCCGTCGCCACCGCCCTCCTGGCCGCCGCCTGCGGCTCCGCCGACAGCGGCTCCGAGGCCAGCCCGGCCGCGGCGCCCGCGAGCGCTGCTGCCGAGGGCGGCGGGACGCTGCCGGTGACCATCGAGCACGCCTTCGGTGAGACCACCATCGACGAGACGCCCGAGCGCGTCGTCACGCTGGGCTGGGGCAGCACCGACGCGGCCATCGCCCTCGGCGTCGTCCCGGTGGCGATCCCGCTGGCCACCTACGGCGCCGACGAGGACGGCCTGCTGCCCTGGGTCGCCGACGCGCTGGACGAGCAGGGCGCCGAGACCCCCGAGCTGATCCCGGACACCGACGGCATCCCGTTCGAGCAGGTCGCGGCGCAGCAGCCGGACGTCATCCTGGCCGTCTACTCCGGCATCACGGCCGAGGACTACGAGACGCTGAGCCAGATCGCGCCGACCGTCGCCTACCCGGACCAGGCCTGGTCGACGCCGTGGCGCGACGTGGTGCTGACCGTGGGCGAGGCGCTGGGCGCGCCCGAGGAGGCCGCGCAGGTCGTCGCCGACGCCGACGCCGAGGTGGCCGCGGCCGCCGAGGCCAACCCCGAGCTCGCCGGGCGGACCGTCGCCGCGGTGGCCGACACCGCCGACGCGTTCTACGTGTACGAGGAGGCCGACCCGCGCGTGGAGTTCCTCACCGACCTGGGCATGGAGGTCGCGCCCAGCGTGAGCGAGCTGTCCACGGGCGAGTCGACGTTCTTCTACACGCTGAGCCCGGAGCTGGTCGGCGGCCTGACCTCCGACGTGCTGCTGTCGTACTCCGACACCCCCGAGGCGGCCGAGGCGTTCCTGGCCAAGCCCTACGCGGCCACGCTGCCCCAGGTGCAGGCCGGGGCCGTCGCGTCGATCGAGGGCCAGGCCCTGGTCTCCTCGGTCAGCCCGCCGACCGCCCTGTCGCTGACCTACGGCCTCGACACCTACGTCGAGGAGCTGTCCGCGGCCGTCGCCAACGCCGGCTGAGCCCGGCGGCCGGACGCCCGTCGACCCGGGTCAGTCGACGAGCGTCCGGCCGGTCAGGCGCAGGAACACGTCCTCCAGGGTCGAGCGGCGCGGCAGCAGCGACATCGGCCGCTCCCCGCCCAGCGCCAGCACGGCCGTGGCGGTCTCGTCCGCGTCCTGCACGTACAGCAGAACCCGGTCCGGCAGCACCTCCACGCGCTGCGCCAGCCGCTGCAGCGCCTCGGCGTAGGGCTCGTGGTCGTCGGTCCGGTAGCGCACCTCGAGGACCTCGCGGGTGGAGTGCTCCCGGATCAGGTCGGCCGGGCTGCCCTCGGCCACGTACCGCCCGCCGTCCATGACCACGAGGCGGTCGCACAGCTGCTCGGCCTCGTCCAAGTAGTGCGTGGTCAGCACCAGGGTCACGCCCTCGCGCTTGAGCCGGTACAGCCGGTCCCACAGCACGTGGCGCGCCTGCGGGTCCAGGCCCGTGGTCGGCTCGTCGAGCAGCAGGATGTCCGGGTCGTTGACCAGCGCGCGGGCGATGGTCAGCCGTCGCTTCATGCCCCCGGACAGGGGCTCGACCACGGAGTCCGCGCGGTCGGACAGCTGCACGAACTCCAGCAGCTCGTCCGCCTTGGCCCGCACCGCGGCCCGGCTCATGCCGAAGTAGCGGCCGTAGACGACCACGTTCTCCCGGACCGTCAGGTCCTCGTCCAGGGTGTCCTTCTGCGGCACCACGCCGAGGCGGGCCCGGATGCTGGGCCCGTCGTGGCGGGGGTCCAGCCCCAGGATGCTCAGCTCGCCCTCGGTCGGGTCCGAGACGCAGCCCACCAGCCGCATGGTGGTGGACTTGCCCGCTCCGTTGGGCCCCAGGATCCCGAACGACTCGCCCTGCCGGACGTCCAGGTCGATGCCGTCTACGGCCGTGAACCCGCCGTAGACCTTGCGCAGCCCGCGCGCGTGCACCAGGACGGGCCCCGAGGGACCCGGCTGCTCCCCCGCCGACGGTTCGAGCAGCGGACCGGCGGCCCCGCTCACGCCCGGTCCGGCGCCGGCTCGGGGGCGGGCAGCTGGCCGATGGCGCGCAGCCGCTCGGCCAGGCGGTGGCCGTCGCCGCCGTGCAGGACCGGCACCGGGCCCGCCCCCTCGTCGGTGTCCGGCACGGCCAGACCCCGGGCCAGCACCTGCTCGGCGGGCGAGAGCTCGCGCAGCAGCACCGCCCGGATGCGGTCCGGCGCCTCGCGGGCGACCGTGGAGTAGATGTCGGGGTCGTGCTGGCCGTCGTCGCCGACGAGCAGCCAGCGCAGGTGCGGCAGCTCCACCCGCAGCCGGCGCAACGAGGCCAGCTTGTGCTCCCGGCCGGACCGGAACCAGCCGGTGTTGGTCGGGCCCCAGTCGGTGAGCAGCAACGGGCCCACCGGGAAGCCGTGGCGGCGCAGGAACCGGCGCAGGAACGGCGCCGTGTTCCACGCGCCCGTGGACAGGTACAGCACGAACGCGCCCGGGTGCGCCTGCTGGAACTGCCGGTACAGCTCCTGCATGCCGGGCACCTCCGCCCGGGCGGTCTCCTGCCGGACGAACGTGTTCCACGCCGCGATGAACGGCCGGGGCAGCCACGTCACCATGACGGTGTCGTCGATGTCGCTGACCAGGCCCGCGTCGGTGTCGGCGCCGACCACGACCACCTCGCCCACGCCGGGCTCGCCGCCGGCGGGGGTCATGGTGACCGGGTGCCGCCCGGCCGGCAGGTCGATCTGCAGGACGGCGTCCACCAGGCCGGCCCGGTCGGCCCGCACCTGGTAGGCGTGCCCGGCGACCTCGACCGTCACGGGGCAGTACTCCACCTGCGCGGTCAGGAAGCTGCGCCAGCCGCGCCGCTTGACCCAGGCCCGGTAGGGCGTCTCCGGGCGGGCCATGAGCACCCGGCCGAACACCCGGACCCAGCCCGGGCGGTGCACGGCCGGCACGTCCACCGTGGCGCCGTAGCCGCGGTTGACCTGGACGCGGGCCACCCAGCCCCGGCGACGCAGCACCCGCACCGAGAACCGGTTGACCACGTCCTCGGCGATCGCGGCCATGTGGCGGCCGGCGTCCTCCGCCGCGGCGGCCAGCTGGTCGGCGGGGGTGTCCGCGGGGGCGTTCACGTGCGCGCCGCCTGCCCGTCGGAGCCCTGCCGGCCCCGACGCCGGCGGTCGCGCCCCAGCCGCCGCTCCGGCGGCACGTCCATCGCGTCGCACAGCGCGAGCCAGACCGTCCTCGGGTCGGTCCCGGCCTCGATCGCCTGGGCCGCCGTCGCGTCCAGCGGCGCCAGCACCAGGTCTGCGACCAGCGTGTCCCCCAGGGCACGCCCGAACTCCTCGTGGGTGAGCGTCCTGAACTCGCTGATCCT
This sequence comes from Jannaschia sp. R86511, assembly GCF_042466345.1. NCBI lineage: Bacteria > Pseudomonadati > Pseudomonadota > Alphaproteobacteria > Rhodobacterales > Roseobacteraceae > Jannaschia > Jannaschia sp. R86511. Next base: position 2,749,762 of record NZ_JAXHCD010000001.1, on the reverse strand, counting down.
CACGCCAGAGGTCTACCACGACAGGCCGGATGTCGGTCCTTGGCACCATGATGAGCCGGTGAGCCGTACCCCCTCCGCCGCCTCGGTGCTGCAGCGGTTCTCCCCCGCCACGCGGGACTGGTTCGACGGGGCGTTCCCGGCCCCGACGCCGGCGCAGGTGGGGGCCTGGGACGCGGTGAGCAGCGGCGAGGACGCGCTCGTGGTCGCCCCCACCGGGTCCGGCAAGACGCTGGCCGCGTTCCTGTGGTCGCTGGACCGGCTGGCGGCCGAGCCGGTGCCCGAGGAGCCGCAGCGTCGCTGCCGGGTGCTGTACGTGTCCCCGCTCAAGGCGCTGGCGGTCGACGTCGAGCGCAACCTGCGCTCGCCCCTGACCGGCATCCGCGCCAGCGCCCAGCGGCTGGGGCTGCCCGAGCCGACCACGACGGTGGGGGTGCGCTCCGGCGACACCTCGCCGCAGGAGCGGCGCACGCTCGCCCTGCGCCCGCCGGACGTCCTGATCACGACCCCGGAGTCGCTGTTCCTGCTCGTCACCTCCCGGGCCCGGGAGTCCCTGCTCGGGGTGCAGACGGTGATCCTCGACGAGATACACGCCGTGGCCGGGACCAAGCGCGGCGCCCACCTGGCCCTGACGCTGGAGCGGCTCGACGCGCTGCTGGACCGCCCGGCGCAGCGGGTGGGGCTGTCGGCCACCGTGCGCCCGGTGCAGGAGGTGGCCCGGTTCCTGTCCGGCGGCCGCCCGGTCCGGGTGGTGCAGCCGCCGTCGGACAAGCAGTTCGACGTCTCGGTCGTGGTCCCGGTGCCCGACCTGTCCGACCTGGGCACCCCGACGGGCGAGGTGGTCGGCAGCGCCGCCGGCGAGGAGGAGCGCCGCTCCATCTGGCCGCACGTCAACTCCCGCGTCGTCGACCTCGTCGCGGCCCACACGTCCACCCTGGTGTTCACCAACTCCCGGCGGCTGGCCGAGCGCTTCACCGCCCAGCTCAACGAGACCTGGCAGGACCGCCAGGACGCCGCGGCGGCGGAGGCCGACGGATCCGACCCGTCCGACGGGGCCGACGGGGCCGGTGCGCCGGTGCGGCCCGCCGAGCGGCGCCCGCCCGCCCAGGTGATGGCGCAGGCCGGCACCTCGTCCGGTGCGGACCCGGTGCTGGCCCGGGCCCACCACGGCTCGGTCAGCAAGGAGCAGCGCGCCCTGATCGAGGACGACCTCAAGACCGGCAGGCTGCCCGCCGTCGTCGCCACCAGCAGCCTCGAGCTGGGCATCGACATGGGCGCGGTCGACCTGGTCGTGCAGGTGGAGTCCCCGCCCAGCGTGGCCTCCGGCCTGCAGCGGATCGGCCGCGCCGGGCACCAGGTCGGTGCGGTGTCGCGAGGCGTGGTCTTCCCCAAGCACCGGGCCGACCTCGTGCAGTCCGCCGTGGTGGTCGAGCGGATGGTCGCCGGGCAGATCGAGGCGCTGCGGGTGCTGACGTCACCGTTGGACGTCCTGGCCCAGCAGGTCGTCGCGATGTGCGCCATGGACGACTGGGCCGTCGACGACCTGTACGCCCTGGTGCGCCGGACGGCGTCGTTCGCCGACCTGCACCGCGGCCCGTTCGAGGCGACGCTGGACATGCTGGCCGGCCGCTACCCCAGCGAGGACTTCGCCGAGCTGCGGCCACGGCTGGTCTGGGACCGGGTCACCGACACCGTCACCGGTCGTCCCGGGGCGCAGCGGCTGGCCGTGACCAGCGGCGGCACCATCCCCGACCGGGGCCTGTTCGGGGTGTTCCTGGCCGGTTCCGAGGGCGCCGGGCGCCGGGTGGGCGAGCTCGACGAGGAGATGGTCTACGAGACCCGGGTGGGCGACGTCATCACCCTGGGGGCCAGCTCCTGGCAGGTCCAGGACATCACCCGCGACCAGGTCCTCGTCACCCCGGCCCCGGGCCGGGCCGGCAAGCTGCCGTTCTGGCACGGCGACGCCCTGGGCCGTCCCGCCGAGCTGGGCCACGCGGTCGGCGCGTTCGTCCGCGAGCTGGTCCGCGCCAGCCCGGCCAAGGCCCGCACCCGGGCCATGTCCGCCGGGCTGGACGAGTGGGCCGCCGACAACCTGCTCGCCTACCTCGGCGAGCAGAAGGAGGCCACCGGGCACGTCCCCGACGACCGCACCATCGTCGTGGAGCGCTTCCGGGACGAGCTGGGCGACTGGCGGGTGTGCGTGCACTCCCCCTTCGGCGGGCAGGTCCACGCGCCGTGGGCGCTGGCGCTGGGCGCGCGGTTCCGGGAGCGGCACGGCGTGGACGTGCAGGCCATGCACGGTGACGACGGGATCGTGCTGCGCCTGCCCGACGTCGAGGTGAGCGGCTGGGGCGACGACGGCGGTGGCGCGGACCGGGAGCCCGACCCGTGGCAGACGCCGCCCGGGGACGGGCCCGCCTGGCCGGGGGCCGCCCAGGTCGCCGGCATCGACGTGCCCGACATCGTCGTCCTGGAGGCCGACGACGTCGAGGACCTGGTCACGCAGGAGATCGGCGGCTCGGCCCTGTTCGCCTCCCGGTTCCGGGAGTGCGCGGCCCGGGCCCTGCTGCTGCCCCGCCGCACACCCGGGCGCCGGCAGCCGCTGTGGCAGCAGCGCCAGCGCGCCGCGTCGCTGCTGGACGTGGCCCGCCGCTACCCGGCCTTCCCGATCGTGCTGGAGACGGTGCGGGAGTGCCTGCAGGACGTGTTCGACGTCCCCGGCCTGGTCGGGCTGATGCGCGAGATCGCCTCCGGCGAGGTGCGGGTCGTGGAGGTCGAGACGGCCTCGCCGTCGCCGTTCGCCCGCTCGCTGCTGTTCGGCTACGTCGCGCAGTTCCTCTACGAGGGCGACTCCCCCCTGGCCGAGCGCCGGGCGGCGGCGCTCTCGCTGGACCCGCAGCTGTTGGCCGAGCTGCTGGGCCGCGGCGACGGCGCGTCGCTGCGCGACCTGCTGGACCCCGACTCCGTCACCACGACCGAGGAGGAGCTGCAGCGGCTCGTGCCCGAGCGGCGCGCCCGCGGGGCCGAGGACGTCGCGGACCTGCTGCGCGTGCTGGGCCCGCTGCCCCTGACCGAGATCGCCCGCCGCTGCGTCGAGCCGGACCAGGCCGGCGCCCACGTCGAGCGGCTGCGGACCGAACGGCGCGTGGTCGACGTGCGCATCGGCGGGCAGGCCTGCGTCGCGGCCGTCGAGGACGCCGCCCGGCTCCGGGACGCGCTGGGCGCCGCCCTGCCCGTGGGGCTGCCCGAGGCCTTCCTCGTGCCGGTGCCGGACCCCGTCGGGGACCTGGTGAGCCGGCACGCCCGCACCCACGGCCCGTTCTCCGCCGCCGAGGTCGCCACCCGCTTCGGCCTCGGGGTGGCCGTCGTCGAGACGGCGCTGCGCCGGCTGGAGCAGGCCGGACGGCTGACGTCGGGCGCCATCCGGCCGCTGTCGGTCGGTGGCGGCGGTGAGGGCCTCGACTGGTGCGACGCCGGCGTGCTGCGCGTGCTGCGCCGCCGTTCGCTGGCGGCGCTGCGGCAGGAGGTCGAGCCGGTGACGGCCCGCGACCTCGCCCGGTTCGTGCCGTCGTGGCAGTCGGTGACCGCGCCCGGCGGGTCCGGGCGGGCCGTCGGCCTGCGGGGCGCGGACGGGCTGCTGCGCGCCGTCGAGCAGCTGGCGGGGGCCCGCGTGCCGGCCAGCGCGCTGGAGTCCCTGGTGCTGCCGGCCCGGGTCACCGACTACCAGCCGGCCCTGCTGGACGAGCTGACCGCGGCCGGCGAGGTCGTCTGGGTCGGGCACGGCCCGCTGGCCGGGGGCGACGGCTGGGTGTCGCTGCACGCCGCGCACACGGCCCACCTGACCCTGCCCGTGCCGGGGCTCGCCCCGGCACCCGTGCCCCCGCCCGGACCGGCCGCCGACGCCGACCCCGACGCCGACCCGGCCGAGGTGGCCGCGAGCGGGTCCCCCGGCGAGGCCGACCCGGAGGTCGCCGCCCGGGTGCTGGAGCTGCTGGGCTCCGGCGGGGCGTTCTTCTTCAACCGCCTCGCCACGGCCGTCGCGCCCGGCGGGGTGTCCGAGGCCGACCTGGTCCGGGTGCTGTGGGACCTGGTCTGGTCGGGCCGGGTCACCAACGACACGCTGGCCCCGCTGCGGGCCCTGGTGTCCGGCGGCGCCACCCACCGCACCCCGGCCAAGGCGCCCCGGTCCCGGTACCGGCGCGCGCCGCGGATGCGGCCGTCCGGGGCCGGCGGCCTGCTGGGCGCCGCGGCCCGCTCCGGTCCCCCCACCACCGCGGGGCGCTGGTCGCTGGTGCCGGACGTCGAGACCGACGCGACGGTGAGGGCCGCGGCCACGGCCGAGGTGCTGCTGGACCGCTACGGCGTGGTCACCCGGGGCTCGGTGGTGGCCGAGGAGGTCGTCGGCGGGTTCGCCGGGGTCTACCGGGTGCTGGCCGCGATGGAGGAGACGGGTCGGGTGCGCCGCGGCTACTTCGTCGAGGGCCTGGGTGCCGCGCAGTTCGCGACCGTCGGCGCCGTCGACCGGCTGCGGGCCGGCGCGGCCGGGCCCGACGCGGAGCCCGAGCCCGGCGACGAGCCGCTCGACGGGACCGGGCGGCCTCCCGCCGGCCCCGGCCTGGTGCTCGCCGCCACCGACCCGGCCAACCCGTACGGCGCGGCGCTGCCGTGGCCCGAGCGCGAGGGCCACCGGGCAGGACGCAAGGCCGGTGCGCTCGTCGTGCTGGTCGACGGCGACCTGGCCATGTACGTGGAGCGGGGCGCGCGGTCCCTGCTGACCTACTCCGAGGACGAGACCGTCCTGACGTCGGCCGCCCAGGCCCTGGCCCACACGGTCCGGGCCGGTCGGCTGGGCCGGGTCACCGTGACCAAGGCCGACGGCGCCGGGGTGCTGGACGCCTCCGGCACCGTCGCGCAGGTGCTGGAGGCCGCGGGGTTCCGCGCCACGCCGCGCGGGCTGCGGGCGGGCTGATGCCGGAGGGCGACACCGTCTGGCTGGCGGCCAAGCGGCTGGACCGGGCGCTGGCGGGCAAGGAGCTGGTCGGCTTCGACCTGCGGGTGCCTCAGCTGGCCACGACGGACCTGACCGGCAGCACCGTCGCGGCCGTCGTGCCGCGGGGCAAGCACCTGCTGACCCGGTTCGAGGGCGGCCCGGGCGACGGGCTGACGCTGCACACCCACTTCCGGATGGACGGCACCTGGCACCTGTACCCCGACGGCGAGGCCTGGCGCGGCGGCGCCGACTGGCAGGTCCGGGCGGTCCTGAGGGTGCCCGGCACCACGGCCGTCGGCTACCGGCTGCCAGTGGTCGACCTGGTCCGCACCGACGACGAGGACAGCGTCGTCGGCCACCTGGGCCCCGACGTGCTCGGGCCGGGCTGGGACCCGGACGAGGCGGTGCGACGCCTCGCCGAGGACCCCGACCGGATGATCGGCGACGCGCTGCTGGACCAGCGGCTGATCGCCGGCCTGGGCAACATCTACCGGACCGAGACCTGCTTCCTGGTGGGGGTGACGCCGTTCACCCCGGTGGGCGCCCTGGCGGAGCACGGCACCGACCTCGCCCGCGTCGTCACCGTCGGGCAGCGGCTGCTGGACGCCAACAAGGACCGCTACGTGCAGGCGACGACGGGCGACCTGCGCAAGGGACGCAACCACTGGGTGTTCGAGCGGCGCGCCTGCCTGCGCTGCGGCACCCGCGTGCTGACCGCGCACACGGGGCGGGCCGGGGTCGAGCGCGTGGCCTGGTGGTGCCCGTCCTGCCAGCAGGGTCCCGCGCCGGAGCCCGTGCCCGTCCGTGAGCTGCTGCCCCGGACGGTCGGCCGGACGCGCTACCGCCCCTGAGCGGGACGGCACCCGGTCCGGGCCCGGCCCTGTCGGGACGTGCCCGCTCGGGACGTGCGCGGGTCAGGCGACGTGCGCGGGTCAGGCGACGGGGGCGAGGTCGTCCTCGGAGGCCACCGGGGCCGGGATGACGGTCTTGTGGATCGCGTCCACGGGGCGTGCCGGCGCACGACCGGCTCGGGCCGGAGCACCCGCGGGCTCGCTCAGCCGGGCCGCGAGCGACTCGGACACGGCGACGCGGTCGCTGACGGAGCGCAGCACGCTTGACATGGGCACGTCGAGCGCCTCGCAGATGCTGAGCAGCAGCTCCGACGAGGCCTCCTTCTGACCACGCTCGACCTCGCTCAGGTAGCCGAGCGACACGCGTGCCGTGGAGGAGACGTCCCGCAGCGTGCGCCCCTGCCGCTGGCGGGCACCGCGCAGGACGTCGCCGATCTCTTCTCTCAGCAGGACCATGACGACCTCCCTTCCCGACCGGATCTGGCCGGCCTTCGATGCGGTGCGTCCACCCCGCGGCGTTCCCCGGGGAGGATCCGCTGCAGCGGATGGTCGCTCCACGGTACCCCGAGCCCGGCCCGGGCACCTCGCGGGGAGGTTGCGATCACGTAAAGCCACCCGAGCGGACCCGGAGGGACCGTGCTGCAGGGGTCAACGCCCGGGACGGCTCCGGCCTTCCCACCCTGCCGGCCTTCCCACCCGCGCCGGTGTCCCGACCGGGCCGGACGACGTCGACCCGGGTCGGCCCGTCAGGCCTGGTCGCGGCCGACCCCGGCCCGGTGCCGGCGGGCTGCGCCCAGGATCGCCACGGCGTACTGCACGCCCGTCACCACGGTCACCACGACGGCGGCCGCCATGATCACGTAGCCGATCGCGGTCAGCGCGGGCGGCAGCGGGGCCACCAGGGCGGTCAGCGCCACGGTCTGCAGGACGGTCTTGAGCTTGCCGCCCTTGGACGCCGGCACCACGGTGTGCCGGATGACGGCGGCCCGCAGCGCGGTCACGCCGATCTCGCGGCCCAGGACCAGGACCGTCACCCACCACGGCAGCAGCCCGAGCGCGCTCAGGGCCACGAAGCCCGACCCGGTCAGGGCCTTGTCGGCGATCGGGTCGGCGACGATGCCGAAGGTGGTCACCGTGCCGTTGCGCCGGGCCAGGTAGCCGTCGAGGCGGTCGGTGGCCGCGGCCCCGGCGAACACGCCCGCCGCCCACCACCGCAGACCGTCGTTCTGCCCGCCCTCGGCCAGCAGCAGCCACAGGAACACGGGCACCATGAAGATGCGCAGCAACGTCAGCGCGTTGGGGACGTTGGCGTTGCGCCGCCAGGAGCCGGCGTCCATCAGCGCTCCCGCCCGGGCGCCAGGGCCAGCAGGTCGGCGCCGTCGGAGCCGACGACCCGCGCCGTCACGAACGCGCCGACCCCGGCGCCGGTGCCGCCGGGGAGGACGACCGACGTGCTGCCGTCCACGTCCGGGCCCTGGTGCGCGGCGCGGCCGGACACCACCACGGCGTCACCGGACCGGGTGGGCCCGGGCAGCAGCGCCAGCACCTCGGCGGCGGACTGCTCGTCCAGCAGGTCCTCGACCAGCACGACGACCTCCTCGTCCATGCGGTCCTCGGCCCGCTGGGCGACCAGCTCGTCCACGACCGCGGTCACGTGCTCCACCCGGGCGGCGACCTCGTCGGCGTCGTGCTTGCCGTCGTAGCCCGCCGCCTCCGTGCCGTCCTCGTCGGAGTAGCCGAACACGCCCACGACGTCGAGGCGGGCCGAGGCCAGGAACTGCACGAGCTCCTCGACGTCGGCCTCGGTCTCGCCCGGGAACCCGACGATCACGTTGGACCGGATGCCGGCCGTCGGCGCCAGCGCCCGGACCCGCTCCACCAGGGACAGGAAGTCGGCGGTGCCGCCGAAGCGGCGCATCCGCCGCAGCAGCGCGGGGGCCGCGTGCTGGAAGGACAGGTCGAAGTACGGCGCCACGCCGGGGGTGGTGGCGATGGCCTCCAGCAGCCCGGGCCGCAGCTCGGCGGGCTGCAGGTAGGACACCCGCACCCGCTCGACGCAGTCGACGGCGGCCACGGCCGGCAGCAGGTTCTGCAGCAGGTCCAGGTCGCCCAGGTCCTTGCCGTAGCTGGTCGTGTTCTCGCTGACCAGGAACACCTCGCGCACGCCCCGCTCACCGAGCCAGCGGGCCTCGTCCAGCACCTCGGTGGGGCGGCGGGAGACGAACGAGCCGCGGAAGGCGGGGATGGCGCAGAACGTGCACCGCCGGTCGCAGCCGGAGGCGAGCTTGAGGGGCGACCAGGGGGCCGTGCCGAGCCGGGCCCGGACCACGGGCGGGCCGGAGGCGGGGGCCACTGCGGCCAGGCCGGCCTGCTCGGCCACCTGCCCCGGGGCCGGCGCGGTCGACACGGTCCCCGGCCCGGTCGGTGCCACCGACGGGGCGGCCGGGGCACCACCCATGCCCGGGACCGCGGTGCCGGCGCGGGCGGCCTGCCGGTCCACGGGGCTCAGCGGCAGCAGGAGCCGGCGGTCGCGGGGGGTGTGGCTGGCCGGGCGCTCGCCGGCGAGGATGCCCTGCAGGTGGGTGTGCAGGTCGGCGTAGGAGTCGAAGCCGAGCACGGCGTCCGCCTCGGGCAGGGACTCGGCGAGCTCGTTGCCGTAGCGCTCGGCCAGGCAGCCCACGGCCACCACGGCCCGGGTCCGGCTGGCGCCGTCGTGGCCGCCGTCCTTGAGCTCCGCCGCCTCCAGCAGGGTGTCGACCGAGTCCTTCTTGGCCTGCTCGACGAAGCCGCAGGTGTTGACCACGGCCACGTCGGCATCGGCGGCGTCGGCCACGAGCTCCCAGCCGTTGGCCTGCAGGCGACCCGCCAGCTCCTCGGAGTCCACGTCGTTGCGGGCGCAGCCGAGGCTGGTGATCGCGACCCGGCGGGTCGGGGTCGGGCTGGGGGCAGGCACACCAGAAGGGTACGGGCCGTGGGGCCGCGGTCGGTCCGCCCGCGCCCCGGCGCTCCCGCGCACGGGCTGTCGGTGGCCGCGTGCGGCGAGCAGGATGGCCCGATGACGGCGTCGCACCTGGAGGTCGAGACCACCCTCGAGCCACCGGAGGCCGACCCCACCTGGGCCCTGCCGGTGGACCGGCTGCGGGACCTGCCCGGCGTGGACCGGGTCGTCGAGCCGCCCCCCGTCACCCTGCGGGCCCGCTACCACGACACCACGGGCCTGGCGCTGCTGCGGGCGGGGCTGACGCTGCGGCGCCGTGAGGGCGGCGCCGACGCCGGCTGGCACCTCAAGCTTCCTGCCGAGGGCGGCCGCCTCGAGCAGCACGCGCCCCTCACCGCCGTCGACGGCCCCGTGCCCGCCCCGCTGCTCGGGCTGTCCCGGTCGCGGCACCGGGACCTCCCGCTGGTCGTGGTCGCGCAGCTGCGGACCGAGCGCCGCACGGTGCTGCTGACGGCGGCCGACGGCACGGTCCTGGCCGAGGTGGCCGACGACACGGTGGCCGCCGAGGTGCCCCCGGCCGTGGCCGCCGACGGCGGGACCGCCCGACCGGGCTGGCGCGAGCTGGAGGTCGAGCTCGTGGCCGGCGACGACGACCTGCGCCGGGCGGCGGTGGACGTGCTCCTCGCCGCCGGGGCGACGACCTCGACGCACCCCTCGAAGGTCGGCCGGGCCCTGGCGGCCGCGGGCGCCGGCCCCCGGCTCGCGCCGCCCGGGCCGGGGACGCCGGGCGCCTCCGGCGGTGACGGCGCCGCGGCGGTGCTGCTGGCCGCGGTGGTCCGGCACCGGGAGACCCTGCTGGTGCAGGACCCGCTGGTGCGCCTGGACGCCCCGGACGCCGTGCACAGCATGCGGGTGGCCTGCCGTCGGCTGCGCAGCCTGCTGGCCGCGTTCCGGCCGCAGCTGGACCCGGCCGTCAGCGAGCCGCTGCGTGAGGAGCTGCGCTGGCTGGGCCAGGTGCTGGGCGGGCCCCGCGACGCGGAGGTGGTGCGGGCCCGGCTCGCGACCCGCCTGGGCGAGCTGCCGGCCGGCGGCGGCGACCGGGTGTGGCCGGCTCCCCCGGCCGCGCCGGGTGCGGTGGCCGCGCTGGACGGGGCGCGGTACCTGCAGCTGCTCGCCGCGCTCGACGGCTTCGTGGCCGACCCCCCGGTGGTGGCCCACCGGGGTCGGCGCCGCGGCACCCGCCGCGCCGCCCGGCACGCCTACCGGCGCGTGGCCCGGGCGCTGGCCGCCGTACCCGCCGCCCCCGGTCCGGAGCAGGACACCGCCTGGCACGAGGTTCGCAAGGCCACCGAGCGGCTGCGCTACACCTGCGAGGCCGTCACGACGGTCCACGGCGCCCCCGCCCGTCGCCTGGCCCGCCGGGCCGAGGCGCTGCAGGAGCGGCTGGGCGAGCACCAGGACTCCGTGCTGGCCCGCGACGTGCTGCGCGGCGCGGCGGGGCGGACCGACGACCGCGACGAGACGTTCCTGCTCGGGACCCTGGCGGGGCTGGAGCTCGCGTCCGCCCGCGCCGTGCTGGCCGACCTGGACCGCCCCGTCCGCCGGCTGCACCGGGCGGCCGCGAGGTGGTTCGACTGAGCCGTCCGGTGGTTCGACCGAGCCGTGCGGTGGCTCAGCCCTCCGCGGCGACCTCGCGCAGGGTCTTGGTCGGCCGCAGCCAGGCGCCGTGCACGGGCAGCGAGTCCAACCGGGTGCGGTCCAGCGGCTGCAGGAACGCCCCCGGCACCTCCTCCAGGTCGAGGAACCGGATGTGCGGCGACTCCGCGGCGTAGCCGGCCACCTCGAAGAACGACAGCACCGTGACCTCGACGCCCTCGCGGGCCAGGACCTCCAGCGGCTCCAGGAAGTTGCGACCGTCCCCGCTGGCCACCACCAGCCGCTTGAGCCGGCCCGACCGGGCGCGGTGGTGGACGTGCTCGAGCATGTCGAGGTCGACGTCGTCGCGGTCGGCCAGCTTCGGGCGGGCGAAGACGGCGAAGCCGAGGGACCGTACGGCCTCCACCCAGCCCCGCATCTGCCCGGCCAGCATCGGCGGGACGTTGGCGAACACGGCGGCCTCGACCTCGTGGCCGCGGGAGCGCTCGACCAGCCAGCGGGCGATGGCGTCGTAGCGCGGCCGGTTGGCCGCGGTCGGCTTGGCCCCGATGACCTGGGCCAGGGTCGCGTCGATGTTGGGCGCGTCCCACACCATCAGGTCGACGGGGCCGTCGCCCGGGGGCATCGGGTACTCCGGCGTCGGCCGCTGGCTCGCGGGGTGCCCCGTGGCCGGGGCGTCCTCGTAGCCGTCGTCGGCGCTGTCCAGGGCGTCCTCGTCCACGTCGTACACGTCGGCGGGGTCGGCGCCGTGCGCCGCGCCCGTCACGTCGGTCCAGCGGTCAGCCACGTCCGGTCAGCTCCCATGCGTCCTCGGCCACGTCCTCGTCCGACTCGTCGTACACCGGGGCGGCACCGTGGCCGGCACCACCCGTCGCCGCACCCGTCGTCTCGCCCGCCGTCGGGGCCGCGCCCGCCACGGGTCCGTCCCCACGCAGCCGGGCGAGCACCTCGGGCAGGTCGTCGGGGCGGACCATGACGTCGCGCGCCTTGGAGCCCTCGCTCGGCCCGACGATCTCGCGCGACTCCAGCAGGTCCATCAGCCGGCCCGCCTTGGCGAAGCCGACCCGCAGCTTGCGCTGCAGCATGGACGTGGAGCCGAACTGGGTCGTGACGACCAGCTCGGCCGCCTGCAGCAGCACGTCGAGGTCGTCCCCGATGTCCTCGTCGATCTGCTTCTTCGCCACGGGGGCCGTGACGTCCTCGCGGTAGGACGGCTGGAGCTGCTCCTTGACGTGGCTGACGACCTGGGCGATCTCGGACTCGTTGATCCAGGCGCCCTGCACGCGCATGGGCTTGCTCGCCCCCATGGGCAGGAACAGCGCGTCGCCCTGCCCGATCAGCTTCTCGGCGCCGGGCTGGTCGAGCACGACGCGGGAGTCGGCCAACGAGCTGGTGGCGAACGCGAGCCGGCTCGGCACGTTGGCCTTGATCAGACCGGTGACCACGTCGACGCTGGGCCGCTGGGTGGCCAGCACCAGGTGGATGCCGGCCGCGCGGGCCAGCTGGGTGATCCGCACGACGGAGTCCTCGACGTCGCGGGGCGCGACCATCATGAGGTCGGCCAGCTCGTCGACGATGACCAGCAGGTACGGGTAGGGCGCCAGGGTGCGCTTGGAGTCCGGGGGCAGGTTGACCTCGCCCTTGCGGACGGCCTTGTTGAAGTCGTCCACGTGCCGGAAGCCGAACGCGGCCAGGTCGTCGTAGCGGTGGTCCATCTCGGCCACGACCCACTGCAGCGCCTCGGCCGCCTTCTTGGCGTTGGTGATGATCGGGGTGATCAGGTGGGGCACGCCCTCGTAGCTGGTCAGCTCGACCCGCTTGGGGTCGACGAGGATCATCCGCACCTCGTCCGGGGTGGACCGGACCAGCACCGACGTGATCATGGAGTTGATGAACGACGACTTGCCCGCCCCGGTGGCCCCGGCCACCAGCAGGTGCGGCATCTTCGCCAGGTTGGCCACCACGTAGCCGCCCTCGACGTCCTTGCCCACGCCGATGGTCATCGGGTGCGTGCTGCGGCGGGCGACCTCGGAGCGCAGCACGTCGCCCAGGGCGACGGTCTCCTTGTCGGCGTTCGGGATCTCGATGCCGATGGCGGACTTGCCGGGGATCGGGGACAGGATGCGGACCTCGGCGCTGGCCACCGCGTAGCTGATGTTGCGCGACAGCGCCGTGACCCGCTCGACCTTGACGCCCTGGCCGAGCTCGACCTCGTACCGGGTGACCGTCGGGCCCCGGGTGTAGCCGGTCACGGCCGCGTCGATGCCGAACTGGGTGAGCACGTCGGTGAGGGCCTCGACGATGCCGTCGTTGACCGGGCTCCGGGTCTTGTGCGGGGTGCCGGCGTGCAGCTGGTGGACGTCGGGCAGCGTGTAGACGATGTCGCCGGTGAGCGTCAGCTGCTCCACCCGGCCCGGCAGGTCGGGCAGCTCCGGCATCGGGGTGACCACCGGCTCGGGCTCGGGCTGGACGACGGCGGACGGCGGGGGCCCGCCGGCCGCGACGTCGGCGGCGGTCCCGGTCGTGCCCCGGCCGCGACCGCGACCCGCTCCGGCGGGAGCGGGACCGGCGTCCGGGCCCAGCGGGTCGTCCTCGTGCCACACCACGGCGGCGGAGTCGTAGGGCACCTCGGTGCTCTCGGTCTCGGCGAGCTCGTCGGCCTCCGCCCGGGCCAGGGCGCGCGCCTTGCGACCGCGCAGGCCCTTGCGGCGGGGGACGATCTCCTCGCCGTGCCGGCCCGTGGCGACCGGGTCGTCGTCGGCACGGTCGTCGTCGAGGTCGTCGTCGAGCTCGTCGGGGCGTGCCGCGCCCCCGGTCAACCAGACCAGGCCGTCCCGCACGCGGTCGGTGACCTCGTGCAGGGGCGTGGCGGTGACCACCAGCACCCCGAAGCAGCCGAGCAGGACCAGGACCGGCACGGTCAGCCACACCGACACGGCCGCCTCGAGCGGGTTGGCGACCAGGAAGCCCAGCACGCCTCCCCCGGCCCGCAGCGCGGGGCCGCCCTCGGGCGGGGCGGGGAAGCCGGCCGCCACCTGCAGCACGCCGGCGCTGGCGGCCCCGAGGGCCAGCAGGCCGATGCCGATGCGGCCGTTCTCCCGCTCGGCGTCCGGGCGCCGGAACAGGCGCAGGCTCAGGGCCAGCAGCACCACCGGCAGGGCCAGGGCCGCCCGCCCCAGCAGGCCGGCGGCGCCCAGGTGGACCCACTCGATGACCACGCCGTCGAGGCGGAACCACTCGCCCGCGGCGACGACGGCCGCCGCGGCCAGCAGCAGGAACCCGATCCCGTCACGGCGGTGGGCCGGGTCCAGCTCGCTCGCGCTGCGGTGCACGGAGCGGACCACGGAGCCGACCAGTCGACCGGGCAGGGTGAGCAGCGCCAGCAGGAGCCGCCCGGCCCCGCCGGAGCGCTGGGCCTGGCGGGCGGGCACCTTGCCGCCGCGGCTGCCGGGCCCGCCGGAGGCGGAGCGACCGCCTGCGGAGCGACCGCCTGCGGAGCGACCGGTGGTGGCGGTCTTCGCCCCGCCCGACCGCGGGCTGCCGCCCTTGCCGGCCGCCTTCGTCGTGGTGACCTTGGTGGTGGCGGTGCCGCCCCGCGACGAGCCGCCCGAGCGCCCGGCGGGGCGGGCGGCACCGCGGGAGGCGCCGGCGGGGCGCGAGGACGACGATCGGGTCACGCGGCCACCGTACGCGCGCCCCGCGGCCCCGGGTCGGTTCCCACGCCGGGCCGCCGGGCCTGCTCAGGCGCTGAGCACGACCGGGATGATCATGGGTCGGCGGCGGAACCGCTCGTTGACGAAACGGCCCACCACGCGCCGGACGACCTGCTGCAGCTGGTGCTGGTCGGTGGCCCCGCCCGCCACGGCCTCCAGCAGCGCGGCCTCGATCCGGGGGGTGACGTCGTCGAAGCCGGTGTCGTCCTCGGCGAAGCCACGCGCGTGCAGGTGCGGTCCGGCCACGACGCGGCCGGTGTCGTGGTCGACGACGACGAAGCAGGACACGAACCCCTCCTCCGACAGGATCCGACGGTCCTTGAGGTCGGCCTCGGTGAGCTCCCCCACCGTGGCGCCGTCGACGTAGACCAGGCCGACCTCGACGGCGCCCACCACCCGGGCCACCCCGTCCTCCAGGTCGACGACGTGGCCGTCCTCGACGACGACGACCCGTTCCGGGTCCAGGCCGGAGGCCACGGCGATCGCCGCGTTGGCGCGCAGGTGGCGCGGCTCGCCGTGCACCGGCATGACGTTGCCGGGGCGCACCAGGTTGTAGACGTACATCAGCTCGCCGGCCGTGGCGTGACCACCGGTGTGGACCCGGGCCACGCCCTTGTGCACCACGTCCGCCCCGAGCCGGGTCAGCCCGTTGATGACCCGGAACACGGCGTTCTCGTTGCCCGGGATCAGGCTGGAGGCCAGCACCACGGTGTCGCCCGGGCCGACCTGGACCCGGTGGTCGCCGTTGGCCATCCGGGACAGCGCGGCCATGGGCTCGCCCTGCGAGCCGGTCGACATGATGACCACGCGCTCGTCGGGCAGCCGCTCCACGGCCTTGATGTCGCCCAGGACGCCGTCGGGCACCTGCAGGTAGCCGAGGTCGCGGGCCACGGCCATGTTGCGGACCATCGACCGGCCGACGAACGCGACGGTGCGGCCGTGCTCGGCCGCCGCGTCCAGCACCTGCTGCACCCGGTGCACGTGGCTGGCGAAGCTGGCCACGACGACCCGCTTGCGCGCCCGGGCGAAGATCCCGGACAGCACCGGGCCGATGTCCCGCTCGGGCAGGGTGAAGCCCGGCACGTCGGCGCTGGTGGAGTCGATCATCAGCAGGTCGACGCCGCGGTCGGCCACCCGGCCGAACGCCCGCAGGTCGGTGATCCGGCGGTCCAGCGGCACCTGGTCGAGCTTGAAGTCACCCGTGTGCAGGACGGTGCCGGCGCTGGTGGTGACGGCGACCGCGAGGGCGTCGGGGATGGAGTGGCTGACGGCCAGGAACTCGCAGGAGAACGGTCCGAGCTGTTCGGTCGTCCCCTCCTTCACCGTCAGGCTGTACGGCGTCAGGCGGTGCTCGCGCAGCTTGGCCTCGACGAAGGCCAGCGTCAGCCGCGAGCCCACGAGCGGGATGTCGGGGCGCAGCCGCAGCAGGTACGGCACGGCACCGATGTGGTCTTCGTGGCCGTGCGTCAGCACCACCGCGACTACGTCGTCCAGCCGGTCGGCGATGGGTCCGAAGTCGGGCAGGATCAGGTCGACCCCGGGCTGGTCGTCCTCGGGGAACAGCACGCCGCAGTCGACGACCAGCAGCTTGCCGTCCTGCTCGAGCACGGCCATGTTGCGGCCGATCTCGCCGAGCCCGCCCAGCGGCAGGACCCGCAGGACCCCGGGGCGCAGCGGCGGCGGCGGGCCGAGCTCGGTCCTCGCGGGCAGCACGGCGGCGGGCCTAGAGCAGCCCCGCCGCGACCAGCGCGGCCCGCAGGTCGGCGGTCTGGGCGTCGTCGGCGGGCAGCAGCGGCAGCCGGACGGCGGGGCTCGGCACCCGGCCCAGCAGGTGCAGCGCGGCCTTGACCGACACGACCCCCGGCATCCGCCCCATGACGGCGTCCACGAGCGGCTGGGCGCGGCGGTGCTCGGCGACGGCGGTGGCCAGGTCACCGGCGTCGACGGCGGCGACCAGCCGGGCGAAGGCGGAACCGAGCAGGTGGGTGGTGACGCCCACCACGCCGGCCCCGCCCAGGGCGAGGTAGGCCAGGGTCATGCCGTCTTCGCCGGAGTAGAACGCCAGGTCGCTGCCGCTCATCACCCGGGTGGCCGCCTGCAGGTCGCCCTTGGCGTCCTTGACCGCCACGACACGGGGGTGCTCGCCCAGGCGCAGCAGCGTCTCGGTGTCGAAGGCCACGGCCGAGCGGGCGGGGATGTCGTAGAGCATCACGGGCAGCTCGGTGGTGTCCGCGACCGCCTCGACGTGGGCCTGCAGGCCCGCCTGGCTCGGCCGGGAGTAGTACGGCGCCACCACCAGCAGGCCGTCGGCACCCGCGGCTGCGGCGGCCCGGGCGAGCTGCTGGCTGTGCGCGGTGTCGTTGGTCCCCACGCCGGCGAGCACGGGGCCCCGGCCCGCGACGGCCGCCACGACGGCACGCAGCAGCGCGTCCTTCTCGGCGTCGGAGGTGGTGGGCGACTCGCCCGTGGTGCCGCTGACCACCAGGCCGTCGTGGCCGTCGGCCAGCAGCGTGTCGGCCAGCGCCGCGGCTGCGGCCAGGTCGACCGCGCCGTCCGCGGTCATGGGGGTGGTCATCGCCGTGAGGACGGCTCCGAAGGGGCGATGCGACATGCGGGCGAGGGTACCGACCGGGGCGACCGCCGGCGGTCGCCGGCCCGGGCGCGCCGGGACGAGGAAACCGCGGCACCAGTCGCTCGGGGGGTCCGGCTGGCACCGCGGTTCACCGGCTGCATCGTGGCGGGACGGACATTCGTTACACCCCATGACGAGGGGCTGGGCGTGACGTACGTCACACCTTGCCTACGCTCCGGGTGGTCAGGGGGCGACGCGACCGTTGCCGTCGAACGCGGCGTGGGTGACCGGCATCAGGCCGGCCCAGGCCGTCTCCATCTGCTCGGCCACCAGCTCGATCTCGCGCTGCGGGTACGACGGGAAGGTCGAGTCCTCCCGCTTGGTGCGCAGGCTCAGGAAGTTCATCAGCGCCCGCGCGTTCAGCGTCACGTACATCGACGAGTACAGCGACAGCGGGAGCACGATGCGGGCCACCTCCCGCGCCACGCCGGCCTGGAGCATGTCCTGGTAGGCCTGCCACGCCGCCAGCGCGGCCTCGCGGCTGCGGCGGCCCACGAGCTCGTGCTGCTCCGCGGTGCCCTCGACGAAGTCGTAGGCGCCGGGCTTGCCGACCTGGCGCAGCCGCCGCTCGGGACCCGGGACGTAGAACACCGGCCGCATCTGGCGGTAGCGGCCCGACTCCTCGTTGTACGAGGCGACCCGGTGGCGCTGGAACTCGCGGAACACGAACAGCGGGGCCGACACGTAGAACGTCATGACGGCGTGCTCGAACGGGCTGCCGTGGCGGTCGCGCATCAGGTAGCGGATGAGGCCCGCCGAGGCGTTGGCGTCCGCCTCGACGTCGGCGAGGCTCGCCTCCCCCTTGGTCGACACCCGGGCCGCGAACAGCACGTCCGCGTCGCGGGCGCTGTGCTTGACCAGCTCCACGTCCATGTCGGAACGGAACCGCGGGGTCGTGTCGGGGGCGTCGCTGCTCACCCGCCCCACGCTAGCGGGCGGCACCCACCACGACCGGCCGGCCACCGGCACGACCGGGACCACCGCGCGGCGGCTGGGACACTGGGCCGGTGAGCCTGTCGACGACCGCCCCCCGCGCCCAGGGCCCCCGGCCCGTGCACGGCACCACCTTCGCCGCCGTCCTGTTCGACATGGACGGCACCCTGGTCGACTCCACGCCGTCGGTGGTCCGCTCCTGGGTGCGCCTGGCCGAGGAGAACGGGATCAGTGTCGAGACCCTCCAGGCCGCGGCCGGGCACGGCCGACCGGCGCGCGACATCGTCGCCGACCTGTTCCCGCCCGCCGGTCGGGCCGCGGCGCTGGAGCGCATCACCGCGCTGGAGATCGACGACGTCGAGGGCGTGGTGGCCCTGCCGGGCGCCGAGTCCGCCCTGCGGGCCGTCGGCTCCGTCGCGGCCATCGTCACCTCGTGCGCCGCGGACCTGGCCGTGGCCCGTCAGCAGGCGGCGGGGATCCCGGTGCCGCAGGTGGTCGTCACCGCCGACGACGTGACCCGCGGCAAGCCCGACCCCGAGCCGTTCCTGCTCGCCGCCCGCGTGCTGGGGGTCGAGCCCGCCCGCTGCCTGGTCGTGGAGGACGCCCCCGCGGGCCTGAGCGCCGGCCGGGCCGCCGGCATGACCACGCTCGCGGTGACCACGACGCACAGCGCGGCCGAGCTGGACGCGGACCGCGTGGTGGGCGACCTGGCGGGGGTCACCATGACCCGAACCGGCGACGGCGTGGCGGTCACGGTCCGCTGACGCACGCGAGCACCGGCGCCCGTGGGCGTCGGTGCTCGGGTGAGGCGCGGGGTCGGTGCGGGCCGACCCCTGGTGTGCGGCTCGGTCAGTGCTCGAAGTCGCCGACGTAGTGCTCGAACAGCAGCCCGATCGACGTCACGGCCAGGATGCCCAGGCCGATCAGGAACATCCACACCCCGACGGCCATGCCCGCGAAGATCACGGCGCCGCCGGCGGCGACCCCGATGGGCCAGACGCTGCGGGGGTTGAAGAACCCGAGGTCACCGGCGCCCTGGGCGATCTCGCCCACGGGGTCGTCCTCGGGGCGCGCGTCGACCCGCAGCGACACCAGGTACAGGTACAGCCCGATCATGGCCGACAGCCCGCCGGTGAGCAGGATGGCGATGAAGCCGACGTACTCCCAGCCGGACAGCAGCCCGTAGACGAACGCCAGCGGCACGAAGAAGAACGCGCCCGATCCCAGGACCCAGGTCTCGACCCTCATGTCAGCGGCCCTTCCGCTCGTCGGTGGGCACACCCGGCTCCCGGCGGATGTCGGCGTCGCCGAGCACCTGCTCCAGGACCGTCTTGTCGGCGAAGGCCTGGTCGGCGGCCGCCACCTCCGGGTGGTGCAGGTCGAACGCCGGCCGCTCCGAGCGGATGCGGGGCAGGCTGGCGAAGTTGTGCCGCGGCGGCGGGCACGACGTGGCCCACTCCAGCGACCCGCCCCATCCCCAGGGGTCGTCCTGGGTGACCTTCTGGCCCCTGGTCGCGGTGACGTAGACGTTCCACAGGAACGGCAGGGTCGCCGCGCCCAGGACGAACGCCCCGACGGTGGAGATCTGGTTGAGCAGCGTGAAGCCGTCCTCGGGCAGGTAGTCGGCGTAGCGCCGGCTCATGCCCTCGACCCCCAGCCAGTGCTGGATCAGGAACGTGGTGTGGAACCCGACGAACGTCATCCAGAAGTGCAGCTTGCCCAGGTTGTCGTTGAGCATCCGGCCGGTGAACTTGGGCCACCAGAAGTAGAAGCCCGCGAACATCGCGAACACCACGGTGCCGAACACGACGTAGTGGAAGTGCGCCACCACGAAGTAGCTGTCGGACAGCTGGAAGTCCAGCGTGGGCGAGCTGAGGATGATGCCGGTCAGGCCGCCGAACAGGAACGTGATGAGGAACCCGATGGACCACAGCATCGGGCTCTCGAAGGTCAACGACCCCCGCCACATCGTGCCTATCCAGTTGAAGAACTTCACCCCGGTGGGCACCGCGATCAGCATCGTCATGAAGGCGAAGAACGGCAGCAGGACCGCGCCGGTGACGTACATGTGGTGGGCCCACACCGCGACCGACAGGCCGGCGATGGCGATGATCGCGAAGACCATGCCCTTGTAGCCGAACAGCGGCTTGCGGCTGAAGACCGGGATGACCTCGCTGATGATGCCGAAGAACGGCAGCGCGATGATGTACACCTCGGGGTGGCCGAAGAACCAGAACAGGTGCTGCCACAGGATGGCGCCGCCGTTCTCGGCCTCGAACACCACCGAGCCCAGCCGACGGTCCGCGCCCAGCACGAGCAGGGCGGCGGCCAGCGGCGGGAAGGCCATCAGCACGAGCACGCTGGTGATCAGCGTGCTCCAGGCGAAGATCGGCATCCGGAACATGACCATGCCCGGGGCGCGCATGCCGATCACCGTGGTGATGAAGTTGACGGCACCGAGGATCGTGCCGAAACCACCCAGGGCCAGGCCGAAGATCCACAGGTCCGCGCCCAGACCGGGCGAGTAGGCCTCGGTCGACAGCGGCGCGTAGGCGAACCAGCCGAAGCCGGCCGCGCCCTGCGGGGTGAAGAACCCGGCCACGGCGATGAGCCCGCCGAACAGGTACAGCCAGTAGGCGAAGGCGTTGAGCCGCGGGAACGCCACGTCGGGGGCGCCGATCTGCAGCGGCAGCAGCCAGTTGGCGAAACCGGCGAACAGCGGCGTCGCGAACAGCAGCAGCATGATCGTGCCGTGCATCGTGAACAGCTGGTTGTACGACTCGCGGCTCTCGACGACCTGCAGACCGGGCGCGAAGAGCTCGGCCCGGATCACGAGCGCCATGGCGCCGGCGATGATGAAGAAGAAGAAGGACGAGATCAGGTACAGCGTCCCGATCTTCTTGTGGTCGGTCGTGGTCAGGTAGTCGGCCAGGACCTGCCCGGCCGAGCGGGTGCGGATCGCGGTGGTGACGTCGTCCGCCCGCTCGGTGACCCGGCTGTCGGACCTCTCGACGGTGGCCATCAGCTGTCACCCTCCTGGATGTCGTCCTGGTCCGCGGTGGTGCTGCCGGTCTCGCCCGTGCGGCCGGTGCCGGTCACGGTGCCACCGAGGCGGCGGTCGTTCTCGATCACGCCGCTGCGGTTGAGGTCGTTGGGCAGCGCCCCGGTCTGGCCGGCCGCCTCGAGCGAGGCGATGTAGTCGTCGTACTCGTCGCGGCTGACGACGTTGACGTTGAACAGCATCTCGGAGTGGTACTCGCCGCAGAGCTCGGCGCACTTGCCCTTGAACACGCCCTCCTTGGTCGGCACGACCTGGAAGCGGTTCTCGCGGCCCGGGATGTTGTCCATCTTGAACAGGAAGGCGGGGATCCAGAACGAGTGGTTGACGTCACGGGCGAACAGGTGGAACTCGACCCGCTCGTCGACGGGCAGCCACAGCGTCGGGATGCGCTCCTCGGCCCCCTCGGTGCCGTCGAGGCCGGCCTGCACGCCGGTCTCGTAGACGTCCTCGTCCACGTAGTTGAAGTCCCAGGACCACTGCTTGCCGATGACCTCGACGACGTGGTCGGGCTCCTCCTCCAGGCTGAGGATGTCGGCCTGCGACACGGCCGTGTAGTAGAAGAGCACCGCCACCATCATCAGCGGGACGGCCGTGTACATGACCTCCAGCGGGAGGTGGTACCGGAACTGCGGCGGCACGTCGGGGTCGCCCGCCCGGCGCCGGTAGGCGATGACGCACCAGATCGTCAGGCCCCAGACCAGGACGCCGACCGCGAGGGCGGCGATCCAGGACCCGTTCCACAGCTGCTGGATCACCGGGGTCTGGTTGGTGGCCCCCACGGACTCGGCGGGCAGGTACCCGCGCGCGAGCTGGTCGGCCGAGCAGCCGCTGAGGGCGAGCAGCGCGAGGGCCGCGAGGCCGGCGCGTGCGAACCGGAACCTGGTGGCCGCGGAGCGAGTTGTCACCACTGAGCCCTTCCCGATGAGTCTGTCGAGGGCGCTGACGAGCCCGATGCCGTGTGCGGTGGTGCTGCGCCGAACCTTACCCCTGCCCTCCGGCCGGTCACCGGGTGGGCTCGCCCGGCTAGCGTGCCCGCATGAGCACCTCGTCCGCCGGGCCCGGGCCGCACCGGGTGGAGCTGGACACCGCGGCCGCCGCGCCCCCGTCGGCCGCGGCCCTGGAGGCCTGGCGCAGCGCCGGTCCGGACGGCTGGGCGGACGCCCGCGGGCTGCACGCGACGGCAGCCACCGCCCGGCGCCTGCTGGACGCCGCGCGGGCGGCCCTGGCCGGGGCGGTCGGGGTCGCACCCGAGGCGGTGTCGCTGCCGCCGGACCACGTCCGGGCCCTGCACGCCGCCGTGCTGGGCTGCGGCCCGGCCGGGGGCGCGGCCCGCGCGGGGGCGCCGGTCGTGGTCTCGGCGGTCGAGCACTCCGCGGTGCACCACGCCGCGGCGTGGGCGGCGGCCCGGGACGGGGCCCCGGTGCGCCAGGTCGGGGTCGACCACCTGGGCCACGTGGACCTGGCGGCGCTGGCGGAGGCCTCGGCCGGGGCCCGGCTGGTGTGCGTGCAGCACGCCAACGTGGAGATCGGCACGGTGCAGGACCTGCCGGCCGTGCACGCGGTGTGCCGGGCGGCCGGGGTGCCGCTGCTGGTCGACGCGGGCGCCTCGCTCGGGCACGTGCCGGTCCCGGCCGACTGGGACGTGCTGGTGGGCTCCCCCCGCGCCTGGGGCTCGGTGGCCGGGGTCGGGCTGCTGGCGCTGCGGCCCGGGGTGCGCTGGCGGGCCCACGAGCCCGGTGAGGCCGGGGCGTCCCGTCGCCCCGGTGAGCAGCCCGGGACGGTGGACGTGCCCGCGGCGCTGGCGGCGGCGGTGTCCCTGCAGCAGGTGCTGGCCGGGCCGCTGGGCCGGGCCGACCCGCGCCACGGCCTGATCGAGCAGGTGCGGGCCGCGGTCCGGGCGGTCCCCGACACCGTCGTGGTCGGCGACCCGGAGGCACGGCTGCCGCACGTGCTGACGATGTCGGCGCTGTTCGTGCCGGGCGAGGAGCTGGTGCGTGGCCTGGACGCCGAGGGGTTCTCGGTGGCGTCCGGGTCGGCGTGCACCGCGGACACGCTGCGGCCCAGCCACGTGCTGGCCGCGGTGGGGGCCCTCACCCACGGCAACGTGCGGCTCGGCCTGCCCCGCGGGGTGCCGGCCGCCGAGGTCGACCGGTTCTGCGCCGTCCTGCCCGGGGTCGTGGCCTGGCTGCGCCGCGAGCTCGGGGCGGACGGGCTGTGACGGGCACGGGTGCGGGTGCGGACGGGGACGCGGACGGGGTCGCCCGAGGCTCGACGCCTCAGGTGCAGGTCGACGCCCGGGGCGCGCGCTGCCCCGTGCCGGTGCTCCGGCTCGCTCGGGCGGTCCGCGACCTGCCCGCCGGGACCACGGCCGAGGTGCTGGCCACCGACCCCGCCGTGCAGCACGACGTGCCGGCCTGGGCCGGGATGCGTGGGCACGAGGTGCTGCTGGTGGCCGAGGACGCCGGGGTCTGGTGCGTGCGGGTCAGGACGGGCGGTCGAAGCAGCGCGGCGGCGGCCGGCGCACCAGGTCGCTGAGCCCGGCCAGGTACTGCGTGCGGGTCAGCTCGACCACGCCGAGCGAGGCGAGGTGGGGCGTGGCCCACTGCACGTCGACGAGGCGGGGCGGTCCGGGCTCGTCGGCCAGCAGCTCGGCCAGGGCCAGCACGGCCGCCTTGGACGCCCCGGTCTCGCGGTGGAACTTGGACTCCGCGCAGAACAGCCCGCCCACGGCCACGCCGAACAGACCCCCGACCAGCCGGCCGTCCTGCCAGGTCTCCACGGAGTGGGCGTGGCCCAGCGCGTGCAGGTCGCGGTACGCGGCCACGTAGTCACGGTCGATCCAGGCGCCGTCGCGCCCGGGGTCCGCGCAGCCGGCGACGACCTCGTCGAAGGCCGTGTCGACCCGGGTCTCGAAGTCACGGCGGCGACGGCGCAGCGAGCGGGACTCGTGGGCCTGCTCCGGCCGGAGCACGCCGCGCGGGTCGGGCGAGAACCAGCCCAGCACCTCGCGCCTCCTGACCCGGACCGACATGGCGAACGCGCCGGCCCGGTAGCCGGCCAGCAGCAGGTCCGACGACAGCGCGCCCCCGACGCAGACCAGGTCCTGGCCGTCGGGGGCGCGCTGGACGGCCAGCTCGAGCTGGCCCTCCGTCGTGGTGCGAGGTGGGTGCGGGGCGATCAGTGGAAGGAGTCGCCGCAGGCGCAGGAGCCACCCGCGTTGGGGTTGTCGATCTGGAAGCCCTGCTTCTCGATGGTGTCCGCGAAGTCGACGGTGGCGCCGGCCAGGTAGGGAACGCTCATCCGGTCCACGACGAGCTCGACGCCGTCGAAGTCGCGCACGGCGTCGCCGTCCATGGTGCGGTCGTCGAAGTACAGCTGGTAGATCAGGCCGGAGCAGCCACCGGGCTGCACGGCCAGGCGCAGCCGCAGGTCGTCACGACCCTCCTGGGCGAGCAGGGCCTTGACCTTGTCGGCGGCGACGGCGGTGAGCGTCACCTCGTGCGGGGCCTTGGCCGTGTCGGCCGAGGTGTCGACGGTGGTGCCGGTCGTCTCGGGCGTCGTGGTCGTGTCGGTCATGTTCGGCTCCTGGATCGCCGGGGGCACTGGTCCGGAGCAGGCGGTCCACCCGCTCCCGTGGACGTCAATGCTACGTCCGGCCCGGGGATTCCCGTGCCGCCCCTCCCCCGACCCACCGCGGGGCGGCCCCGGGAGGGGGACCCGCTCAGCGGTGCCAGGTGCGTGCGACCCGCTCGGTCCGGGCGCTCAGCGCCGCGGCCGGGGCGGCCAGGGATGCCGCGACCTGCTCGGGCGTGTCGGCCACGGCGTAGGCCGACTCGACCCCGGCCACGGCCAGCTCGCGGCGGCCCACGGCCACCTGGCCCGCGACGACGACCACCGGCACCCCGAGCCCGCCGGCCACGTGGGCCACGCCGGCCACCACCTTGCCGCGCAGGCTCTGCCAGTCGAAGCTGCCCTCCCCGGTCAGCACCAGGTCGGCGCCGTCGAGCCGCTCGGCCAGGCGCACGGCCGCCGTGACGGCCTCGGCCCCCGACCGGCGGACGGCGCCCAGCGCGAGCAGGCCGAACCCCAGACCGCCGGCGGCGCCCGCGCCGGGCAGCGCGACCAGGCGACCCGGGTCGGGCGCCCCCGCGTGCCCGGCCGCCTCGACGACGGCCGACGCCCAGGCCGTCATGACCGCCTCCAGGCCGGGCAGCTGCTCGGCGGTGGCGCCCTTCTGCCGGGCGAAGCCGTGCACGGCGCCGTGGCGGCCCAGCAGGGGCACGTCCACGTCGGAGGCCGCCACCAGCTCGACCCCGGCGAAGCGCTCGCGGGCCGCGTGCAACCCGCCCAGGCCGTCGACCGGCAGACCGGCCAGACCCCGGGGCCCGTGCGCGAGGTCGGCCCCGGTCGCGGCCACCCCGAGCGCGGCGAGCAGCCCCGCCCCGCCGTCGACCGTCACCGACCCGCCGAGACCGACGACGACGCGCTGGGCGCCCTCCTCCAGCGCCACCAGCAGCAGCTCGCCCACCCCGTAGGAGGTCGCGGCGCCGGGGTCCCGCTCCGCCGCGGGCACGAGGTGCGAGCCGCAGGCCTGCGCGCTCTCGACGTAGGCGCTCCGCAGGCCCGAGGGGTCGTCGCCGGCCTCGACCAGCAGCACGGTCGCCGGGGTCGGCTGCCCGGTCGGCCCGCCGACGGTCACCGTCAGCAGCTGACCGGGCAGCGACCCGGCCAGGGCGTCGACGAACCCGGGGCCGCCGTCGGACAGCGCCACCGGGGTCACCTCGTCGTCGGGCGCCCAGGCCGACCACCCCGCGGCCATGGCCGCGGCGGCCTGCCGGGCGGTCAGGGTGCCGGTGAAGCAGTCAGGGGCCACGACGACGCGCATGGCGGCAGTCTGCCGGGCCGCCGGCGCACCGGGGACCGGGGACCCGGACGGTGTCCGGGTGTGATGGACTTCTCGGATGAGTGCACCGGTCGGTCTACCGGCCCCCGTGGTCCCCCCGGCCCTGCTGCTGCTCGGCCGCACCGACGACATGGCCAGCGAGCGGGGCGTGGAGTGCCCGGGCGACCTGCCCCAGCCCTCGGACCTCGACCTGCTCGCCCGCGCCCACCGGGCCCGCGAGCGGCTGGGCTCCCGGGCGTTCGTGCTGGGCCACCACTACCAGCGCGACGAGGTCATCGCCCTGGCCGACGTCACGGGTGACAGCTTCAAGCTGGCGCGCGAGGCCGCGGCCCGCCCCGAGGCGGAGTTCATCGTGTTCTGCGGCGTGCACTTCATGGCCGAGAGCGCCGACATCCTCACCTCCGACGACCAGCAGGTGGTGCTGCCGGACCTGGCCGCGGGCTGCTCCATGGCCGACATGGCCGCCATCGGCCAGGTGGAGGACGCCTGGCAGGTGCTGGCCGACGCCGGGCTGGCCGAGACCACCGTCCCGGTGACGTACATGAACTCCTCGGCCGCCATCAAGGCGTTCACCGGGCGCCACGGCGGCACCGTCTGCACGTCCAGCAACGCCGAGCAGGCGCTGCGCTGGGCGTTCGAGCAGACCGGCGGGCTGGACGCCGGCGGGCGGGTGCTGTTCCTGCCCGACCAGCACCTGGGCCGCAACACCGCCGTCCTGGAGCTGGGCCTGTCGCTGGACGACTGCGTCGTGTTCGACCCGTGGCAGCCGGGCGGCGGGGTCGACCCCGACGCGCTGGCCACGGCCCGGATGGTGCTGTGGCGCGGCCACTGCTCGGTGCACGGGCGGTTCAGCGCCGAGGCGGTCGACGGCTACCGGGAGCGCATCCCCGGGGTGAACGTGATCGTGCACCCGGAGTGCCGCCACGAGGTCGTCACCCGGGCCGACGTCGTCGGCTCCACCGAGCTGATCGTCAAGACCCTGGAGGCGGCCGAGCCCGGCTCGCAGTGGGTGATCGGGACCGAGCTCAACCTGGTCAAGCGCCTCGCCGCCGCCCACCCGGACAAGCAGGTCCACTTCCTGGACCGGGACGTCTGCTACTGCTCGACCATGAACCGGATCGACCTGCCGCACCTGGTCTGGGCGCTGGAGTCGCTGGCCGACGGCCGGGTGGTCAACCGGATCCGGGTCGACGACGAGACGGCCCACTGGGCCCGGGTCGCCCTGGACCGCATGCTCGCCCTCCCCGGGCCCACCGCCCGCGACTGAGGCCCCGCCCGGGCGACCGGGCGGGGCGTGCGCTCAGGCCTCGGCGGCCAAGGCCTCCAGCAGCAGCGCCTCCGCGACGCAGGCCTTCGCGAACTCGCCCAGGTGGAGCGACTCGTCGGTGCCGTGGGCGCGGCTGTCGGGGTCCTCGACCCCGGTGACGAGCACCGTCGCGCCGGGCATGACCCGGTCGAGGTCGGCGATGAACGGGATCGACCCACCGACCCCGATGTCGACGGCGTCGCGGCCCCAGGCCGTGGCCAGGGCCCAGCGGGCCGCGCCGAAGGCCGCCGACGACGTGTCGGCCGCGAACCCGTGGCCACCCTCCTCGGCCAGGACCGTGACCTCGGCCCCGCCCGCCGGCTGGGCCAGCAGGTGCTCCCGCAGCACCTCGAACGCCGCGTCCGGGTCGGCCCCGGGCGGGATACGGACCGACAGCCGGGCCCGGGCCGTGGGCTGCAGGGTGTTGGACGCGTGGGCCACGTCGGGCCCGTCGACGCCGATGACCGTGATGGCGGGCCCCGCCCACACCCGCTCGGCCACCGAGCCGGTCCCGGGCAGGTCGACCCCGGGCAGCACGCCCGCCTCGTCGCGGTACTGCGGCTCGGGCCAGTCCTGCTGGGCGGCCGCCGCGCGGCGCGCGTGCTCCGGCATGTCGTCCAGACCGGGCACCGCCACCGAGCCGTCCGCGCCGTGCAGCGAGGCGAGCAGGCGCAGGAGCACCGTCATCGGGTCGGGGGCCGCGCCGCCGTACATGCCGGAGTGCAGCGTGTGGTCCAGCGTCGCGACCGACACGACCGCCTGCACCATGCCCCGCAGCGTGGTGGTCAGGGCGGGCACCCCGACCGCGGCGTTCGTCGAGTCCGCGACGACCAGGACGTCGGAGCGCAGCCGGTCGCCGTGCTCGTGCAGGAACGCCTGGAAGGACGGCGACCCGATCTCCTCCTCGCCCTCGACGAACACCGTGATGCCGACCCCGCTGCCCGCGTCGTGCGCGGCCAGGTGGGCGCGCACGGCCGCCAGGTGGGCGCACACCCCGGCCTTGTCGTCGGCCGCACCGCGGCCGTAGAGCCGGCCGTCGCGCTCGGTCGCCTCGAACGGCGGCGACGACCACAGCGCGGCGTCCCCCGGCGGCTGGACGTCGTGGTGGGCGTACAGCAGCACGGTCGGGGCGCCGGGCGGGGCGGGGCGTCGGGCCAGCACCGCCGGCGCGCCGGGGGTGCCGTCGGGGCGCGGCGAGCGGAGCACCTCGACCTCGGGCATCCCTGCGGTGCGGAACAGCTCGGCCACGGCCTGCGCGGACGTCTCGACGGTCTGCTGGTCGAACGCGGCCGCGCCGACGCTGGGGATGGCCACCAGCCGGGTCAGGGTGCGGAGCACCTCGGGCAGCTCCTGCTCGACGCGCGACCGGGTCGCGGCCACGACGTCCGGGCCGGGTCGGCGCCCCGAGGTCGGCGACGGAGTCCCCGGGTCGGTCGGGGCGTCGGTGGGCTGGGCGGTCGGATCGGCTGGCATGCCGGGGACGCTACCGCCGCGGCTACCCTGTGCTCATGTTCGGCCGAGGCTCACGCAGCAGCACCACCACCGACCCCGTCGTCGTCCAGGAGCACGGGCCGGGCAAGGGCCGCCCGACCCCGAAGCGCTCGGCGGCGCAGGCCGCCAAGCGCCAGCCGCTGGTGCCGGACGACCGCAAGGCGGCCGGGCGCAAGGCGCGGGACGAGCGCCGGGCCAACCAGGCCAAGGTCGTGCAGGCCTACGAGACCGAGGACCAGCGGTTCCTGCCGGCCCGGGACCGCGGCGAGGTCCGTCGCTACGTCCGCGACCTGGTGGACCGCCGGCGCAACGTCGGGCAGTACTTCCTGCCGGTGGCGTTCGCGGTGCTGTTCCTGGCCGTCATCCCCAACCAGACCGCGATCCTCGTCTCCGCCGTGGCGATGTACACCATGCTGGGCGTGCTCGTCCTGGACTGCATCCTGCTGTCCCGCACCGTCAAGGGCGCCGTGGCCGAGCGCTTCGGCCAGGCCGCGGCCGAGGAGAAGGGCCTGCGCTGGTACGCGGTCATGCGGGCCACCCAGATGCGCCGCATGCGCCGGCCCACGGCCAAGGTCAAGCACGGCGGCGTGCCCCGCCCCTGACCCGCTGACTCGCGCGGCCCCCGTCCGGCGGTGTCTGATTGAGGGATGGACTACCGACACCTAGGACGCAGCGGTCTCGTCATCAGCGAGATCATCTACGGCAACTGGCTCACCCACGGCTCGCAGGTCGAGAACGACGCCGCCACGGCGTGCGTCCACGCCGCCCTCGACGCCGGCATCACCACGTTCGACACCGCGGACGTCTACGCCAACACGGCGGCGGAGACGGTCCTCGGCGAGGCGCTGGCGGGCCAGCGCCGCGAGAGCCTCGAGATCCTCACCAAGGTCTACTGGCCGACCGGGCCCAAGGGTCACAACGACACCGGCCTGGGCCGCAAGCACATCATGGAGGCGATCGACGGCTCCCTGCAGCGGCTGCAGACCGACTACGTCGACCTGTACCAGGCGCACCGCTTCGACGTCACGACCCCGCTCGAGGAGACGATGAGCGCCTTCGCCGACGTCGTGCACTCGGGCAAGGCGCACTACATCGGCGTGAGCGAGTGGACCGCCGACCAGATCCGCGCCGGGGCCGCCCTGGCGCGCGAGCTCAAGATCCCGTTCGTCTCCAGCCAGCCCCAGTACTCCATGCTCTGGCGCGTCATCGAGGAGGAGGTCGTGCCGGCCTCCGCCGAGCTGGGCCTGGGGCAGATCGTGTGGTCGCCCATCGCCCAGGGCGTGCTGACCGGCAAGTACAAGCCGGGCCAGCCGCTGCCCGAGGGCTCGCGCGCGACCGACGACAAGGGCGGCTCCAACATGATCGCCCGCTGGATGCGCGACGACGTGCTCGAGCGGGTCCAGGGCCTCACACCCGTCGCCGACGAGCTCGGCCTGTCCATGGCCCAGCTGGCCGTGGCCTGGGTGCTGCAGAACGACAACGTCTCCGGCGCCATCATCGGTGCCTCGCGGCCGGAGCAGGTCACGGAGAACGTCAAGGCGGCGGGGGTCCGCATCCCCGCCGAGGCCATGGCGCGCATCGACGAGGTCCTCGGTGACGTCGTGGAGCGCGACCCGGCCCGCACCAAGCAGGACATGCCCCGCAAGCGCGCGGTGGCCTGAGGCCGGGTCCACCCGGCCCACGAGCCACCACGGGAGCCCGCGCCGAGTCCGGCGCGGGCTCCCGTGCGCTCAGGCCTCGGGCGGGTGCAGGCTCATCGGGCCGTAGACGACGTCGGAGTCGCGCAGCAGCGTGACGGCGTCGACGCCGCCGTCCAGCAGCTCCCGCCAGGCCTCACCCACCCAGGACTCCGCGTCGGCCTGCGACGGGAACGACCCGGTGGGCAGGCCACCCGCACTCACCACCTCGCCGGAGGAGTCCTCGTAGCGCCACGTCCAGGTCTCGCTCCACGTCTGGCTCACCCGGCCACCGTAGGACGCAGGGTCGGGCGGACGCGCAGCGAGGGCCGGCCGGGGTCTCCCCCGACCGGCCCTCGCCCGCGTGTGCGGCCTGTCAGCCGTCGGTCGGAGCCATCGTGCTCTCGTCCATGGGGGCCATGGTGTCGTCCATGGGGGCCATGGTGTCCTCCTCCATGGGGGCCATGGTGTCCTCGACCGCCGGGTCGTCGACCGCGGGGTCGGTGGTGTCCGCCGAGTCGTCGGCGCAGCCGGCGAGCAGGGTGGCGCTGGCGAGAACGGCGATGGCCGCACCGGAGATGGTCCTGCGCATGGTTCCTCCTGAGAGTTCAGGTGCCCGGGTCTCCCCGGATCCGTCGTTCGACGGCGCTCAGGACCATATGAGCGGCACGTACCGCCACGCACGCTGACACAGTGTGACAAACCCGACGTTTGGCTGGACGCCCGTCTGGTCATGCGCTAATACGCCCAGGTCAGCGCCCGACCAGGCGTCCGCCCGGGGCGGGGCGGCCACCGGTCGCCGCAGCGGGCAGACTCCTCGCGTGACCACACCCGCCGACCTGCAGGAGATCGCACGCGACGTGCGCCCCACCGGCCGCGCGGCCGAGCAGCGGGCCCGCCAGGGGCTGGAGGACCTGCTGCTGCCGGTCGGCGCGACGGGCTCGCTGCACCGCCTGGCCGTGTGGTGGGCCGGGGTCCGCCGGGACGCCGAGGCCGCCGCGCCCACCGCCGTCACCGCCCTGGTGCTCGCCGGCGACCACGGCATCGCCGTGCGGGGCGTCTCGGCCTCGCCGCTGGGCCACACCGCGGTCACCACCCGGACGCTGCGCGAGGGGACGTCGGCCACGCACGCCGTGGCGGCCGGCCTGGGGGTGGCGGTACGCACCGAGCTGGCGGACGTGGCCGGGCCCGCCGGGCCGCGCGCGCAGCCGTTCGACGTCGGGGACGCCCTGGACGAGGCGCTGCTGGCGGAGTCGGTGGCGCGCGGCGTGGCCCTGGCCGACGAGCTGGCCGACGAGGGCCTGGACCTGCTGGTGCTCGGCGAGCTCAACGTCGGCGGGTCCACCACCGCCGCCGCCGTGGTGGGGGCCGCGCAGCGCCGCCGCGTCCTGGAGGTGGTGGGGCGCGGCAGCGGCGTCGACGACACGGCCTGGATGCGCAAGGCCGCCGCGGTCCGCGAGGGCCTGCGGCGCGCGCGCACCCGGCCCCGGGACGTGCCCAGCATCCTGGCCGCGGTGGGCTCGGCCGACGTGGCCACCGCCACGGCCCTGCTGCTGCGCTGCGCCGCGCGGGGCCTGCCCGTCGTGCTGGACGGCCCCGTCACGACCGCCGCGGCGGTGCTCGCGCACCGGGTCTCCCCCACGTCGCGGCAGTGGTGGCTGTTCGCCGAGCGCGGGGACGAGCCCGCAGTCCACCTGGTGCAGGACGCGCTCGGCATGCAGCCCGTGCACGACCTGGGCACGCGGACGGGGCTCGCGGTCCCGGGGCTGCTGGCGCTGGGCACGCTGCGGGCCGCCGTCGCCCTGGCCACCGGCTCGGCCACGCGGGCGACGTACTGGCCGACCGACCGGACCGAGCCCGACCCGAGCGACCAGACCGAGCCCGGCGAGCCGGCCGGGACCGGCGAGCCGGCCGGGACCGGCGAGCCGGACGCGGACCTCGGCCCCAGGCCCTAGGTCGTCAGTCCCGCACGTGCGAGGCGACGAAGGGCGGTCGGGTGACACGGCAGCGCAGCGCCCGCCCCCGCACGTCGACCGCCACCTCGTCGTCGGCCTTCAGGCCGGCCGCGGTGTCCAGCAGAGCCAGGGCGACCCCGGCCCGCAGCGTGGGCGAGAACGTCCCCGACGTGGTCGTCCCGACCCGCTCGCCCAGGCCGTCGCCGTCCGCCCGGTGCACGGCCATCCCGGCCCGCGGCACGCCGCGGCCCAGCGACAGCAGCCCGGTGGCCCGGCGGGCGGGACCGGCCTCCTTCTCCGCGACCACCGCGTCGCGCCCCACGAACTCCGGCTTGGCCCACCCCACGGCGAAGCCCAGGCCGGCCTGCACGGGGGTGACGTCGGCCCCGATGTCGTTGCCGTGCAGCGGGTAGCCCATCTCGGTGCGCAGCGTGTCGCGCGCGCCCAGCCCGGCGGGGCGACCGCCCTCGGCGAGCACCGCCTCGTGCAGCGTCCGCCACAGCTCCGCCGCCCGGTCGGCCGGGACCAGCACCTCGTAGCCCCGCTCCCCGGTGTACCCGGTCCGGCAGACCACGGTGCGCTCGCGCGGTCCGGTCTCCCCGGCCAGCACGAACGACATGTAGCCGTGGCCGTGGGCCAGCCCGGCCGCGGCCATCACCGCGTCGGCGCGCGGGCCCTGCACGGCCAGCACGGCCACGTCGCCGTGCACGTCGTCCACCACCACCCCCGCCGGGGCCCGCTCCCGCAGGGCCGCGACCACCGCGGCGGCGTTCGCGGCGTTGGGGACCAGCACCAGGTCCTCCGGCGAGACCCGGTACACGATCAGGTCGTCGACGATGCCGCCGTCCGGGGCCAGGCACAGGGTGTACTGGGCCTGGGAGTCGGCCACGCGGTCCAGGGCGTTGCTGAGCACGGAGTCGACGTGGTCCAGCGCCCCCTCGCCCCGCACGAGCACCGTCCCCAGGTGCGAGACGTCGAACAGACCGACCCGCTCGCGCACGGCGGCGTGCTCGGCCAGGGTCCCCCCGCCGTCGTACTCCACCGGCATCGCCCAGCCGCCGAAGGACGCGAACCGGGCCCCGGCCGCGGTGTGCGCGTCGTGCAGGGGCGAGCGGCGCAGCTCGTCGCCGCCGGGCTGTCGAGAAGAGGTGTCGGCCACCCGAGCACCGTAGTCTCGTGGCGCGCGCGGGTGCCCGGCTCCCGCGCCGACCGTGTACCCGCCCGCCCTCGAGGCGGGCCGACCGAGGAGCCCTGTGAGCACTGCTGACCACACCCCCGTCCCCAGCGCCACGCTGAGCAGCAAGAAGCTGTCGTCGGTCCGCGCCGACGCCGCCGTCGTCGGGATGGTGAGCGGACCCGACGGTGCCGCCGTGGCGGTGGACGACCTGCCGGCCGACAGCGTGCACGCCCTCGAGGCCGCCGCCGAGGCGCTGGACTTCACCGGCAAGGCCTCGCACACGCTGCGCCTGCCCGGGGTCGAGGGCCTCGAGGTCGAGCAGGTCGTCCTGGTCGGGCTCGGCGAGACCGACGACGGCGCCGTCGACCCCGACGTGGTGCGCCGGGCCGCGGGCGCGGCGCTGCGGGCGGTCACCAAGGCCGCCACGGTCCTGCTCGTGCTGCCCGCCGACGACGACGAGCAGGTGCGGGCGGCGACCGAGGGGGCCCTGCTGGGTGCCTACCGCTTCCGCACCTACAAGACCGGTGAGACCCCCACCCTGGTCGACGAGGTCCTGGTCCACGCCGCCGGCCGCCGCGACAAGGCGACCAAGGCCGCCGTCGACACCGGCGCCGTCCTGGCCGACGCCGTCGGGCTGTGCCGCGACCTGGTCAACACCTCCCCGCTGGACCTGACCCCCGCCGCCGTGGCCGACCGCGCCCAGGAGCTGGCCAAGCAGCTGCCCTTCAAGGTGTCGGTGCTGGACGAGAAGCAGCTGGCCCGCAAGGGCTACGGCGGCATCCTCGCCGTCGGCATGGGTTCGACCCGCCCGCCGCGCCTGGTCACCCTCACCTACGCCCCCAGCCGCGCCAAGGGCCACGTCGCCCTGGTCGGCAAGGGCATCACCTTCGACTCCGGCGGGCTGTCCCTCAAGCCGCCGGCCGGCATGCCCGGCATGAAGGCCGACATGGCCGGGGCGGCCGCCGTGCTGGCCACCGTGGTCGCCGCCGCCCGGCTCGGTCTGCCCGTGGCCGTGACGGGCTACCTCGCCCTGGCCGAGAACATGCCGTCCGGGTCCGCGCAGCGGCCCAGCGACGTCATCACGATGTACGGCGGCACCACGGTCGAAGTGCTCAACACCGACGCCGAGGGTCGGCTGGTCCTCGCCGACGCGCTGGTCACGGCGGCCGAGGTGTCGCCCGACGCCGTCATCGACGTCGCGACCCTGACCGGCGCGCAGGTCGTCGCGCTCGGCGGTCGGGTGTCCGGCGTGATGGGCAACGACGAGTCGCTGCGCAGCGAGCTGCTGCACGGCGCGGGCGAGGCGGGCGAGCAGATGTGGCCCATGCCGCTGCCCGCGCACCTGCGCCGCGGCCTGGACTCCACCGTCGCCGACATCGCCAACGTGGCGAGCTCGCGCGACGGCGGGATGCTCACCGCAGGGCTGTTCCTGCAGGAGTTCGTGGCCGAGCGCGACGGCGCCCCGCTGCCCTGGGCCCACGTCGACATCGCGGGCCCGGCGTTCAACGAGTCCGGCGCCTACGACCACGTCCACAAGGGCGGCACCGGGGCCGCCGTCGCCACGCTGGTGCGCCTGCTCGAGGCACGCGCCCGTTGAGGTGGTTGGATGACAGACCGAGCGGGACGCGGGCAGACGCGACCGTGAGCACGCGACGCAGCGAGGTACGAGGAGCAGCACGTGGCTGAGCAGGAAGAGTTCGACGTCGTCATCCTCGGCGGGGGCAGCGGTGGCTACGCGGCCGCCCTGCGCGGCGCCGAGCTGGGGCTCTCGGTGGCCCTGGTCGAGAAGGACAAGCTGGGCGGCACCTGCCTGCACCGCGGCTGCATCCCCACCAAGGCGCTGCTGCACGCGGCGGAGGTGGCGGACTCCGCCCGTGACAGCGAGAGCTACGGCGTCAAGGCCACCCTCGAGGGCGTCGACGTCCCCGCGGTGACCAAGTACCGCGAGGGCGTCGTGGGCCGGCTCTACAAGGGCCTGCAGGGCCTGGTGAAGAGCCGCAAGGTCACCTACGTCGAGGGCACCGGCCGCCTGGTCGAGCCCAAGGTCGTCGAGGTCGAGGGCCGCCGGCTGGCCGGCAAGAACGTCGTCCTGGCCACCGGCTCCTACCCCCGCACCCTGCCGGGCCTGGAGGTCGGTGGCCGCGTCCTCAACAGCGACGGCGCCCTGGCCCTGGACCACGTCCCGGGCAGCGTCATCGTGCTGGGCGGCGGCGTCATCGGCGTCGAGTTCGCCAGCGTCTGGCGCTCCTTCGGCGCCGACGTCACCATCGTCGAGGCCCTGCCGCGGCTCGTGGCCGCCGAGGACGAGGCCATCTCCAAGGCCTTCGAGCGCGCCTACCGCAAGCGCGGGATCGCCTTCAAGACCGGGGTCCGGTTCACCGGGGCAACGCAGGACGACGACGGCGTGACCGTGACGCTGGAGTCCGGCGAGGAGCTGCGCGCCGACTACCTGATGGTCGCCGTGGGCCGCGGGCCCGTCACCGAGGGCCTCGGCTACGAGGAGGCGGGCGTGACGGTCGACCGCGGCTTCGTCCCCACCGACGAGCGGCTCCGCACCGGCGTCGACGGCGTGTTCGCGGTCGGCGACATCGTCCCCGGCCTGCAGCTGGCCCACCGCGGCTTCGCCCACGGCATCTTCGTGGCCGAGGAGATCGCGGGCCTGAACCCCCAGCCGGTCATCGACTCGATGGTGCCCCGGGTCACCTACTCCGAGCCCGAGATCGCCTCGGTCGGCCTCACCGAGGCGCAGGCCAAGGAGAAGCTCGGCGAGGACAAGGTGTCCACCTACGAGTACAACCTCGGCGGCAACGGCAAGAGCCAGATCCTCGGCACGGCCGGCTTCATCAAGCTGGTGCGCGAGGTCGACGGCCCGGTCATCGGGGTCCACGCCGTCGGCGCCCGGATGGGCGAGCAGATCGGCGAGGGCCAGCTGATCGTCAACTGGGAGGCCTACCCCGAGGACGTGGCCGCCCTGATCCACGCGCACCCGACCCAGAACGAGGCGATGGGCGAGGCCCACCTGGCCCTGGCCGGCAAGCCCCTGCACGCGCACTCCTGACCCACCCGGGCCCCGGCCCGACCCACGGCTCCGCAGGAGCCAGCCCACTCCCGCACCGCACGAACGACGGAGGACGACCAGACATGGCGAACCCGGTCAACATGCCGCCCCTCGGTGAGAGCGTCACCGAAGGCACGGTCACCCGATGGCTCAAGCAGGTCGGTGACCGGGTGGAGCAGGACGAGCCCCTGGTCGAGATCGCGACCGACAAGGTCGACACCGAGATCCCGTCCCCGTTCGCGGGGACCCTCCTGGAGATCAGCGTCGACGAGGACGAGACCGCCGAGGTCGGCTCCCAGCTGGCCGTCATCGGCGAGGAGTCCGAGGCGGGCGGGTCCGGCGACTCCGGGTCCGACGACTCCGGCAGCTCCGACGAGGCCGAGTCCTCCGGCGAGGCCTCCGGGTCCGACCTGCCGGCCCAGCAGGACTCCGGCAGCGACGGGTCCGAGGGCTCCGACGGGTCCGAGGGCTCCGACGCGGGCCAGGACGAGGTGAAGGCCGAGGACGCCGACGAGCCGTCCGAGACGCCCAGCACCGCTGCCGACGCGCCGGCCGAGAAGCCGTCCGCCGACACCCAGCAGGGCGACGCCGGCACCGAGATCGTCATGCCGGCGCTCGGCGAGTCCGTCACCGAGGGCACCATCACCCGCTGGCTCAAGGCCGAGGGTGACACGGTCGAGGTCGACGAGCCCATCGTCGAGGTCGCGACCGACAAGGTCGACACCGAGATCCCGTCCCCCGTGGCCGGCACCGTGCTGCGGATCATCGTGGCCGAGGACGAGACCGCCGAGGTCGGCGCCCCGCTCGTGGTCGTGGGCGACCCGTCCGCCGCCGGCTCCGCGCCGGCCCAGGACACGGGCTCGGCGGAGGACACCGGCTCGACCGAGGACGCCCCCGCGGCCGACGCCGAGGACGCGGCTGCCGAGCAGCCCCCCACGAAGGACGAGCCGTCCGGCCAGGACGAGCAGTCGAGCCAGGACCAGGGCGGCGACGCGACCGACGCCGAGCAGAGCTCCGCGGGGCAGTACTCCTCGCCCGAGGCGCAGGTGCCCCAGCCCACGGCGCTGGACACCTCCCCGACCACCACCGGCAGCGAGCAGGGCCAGGGTGACGAGGGCACACAGTCGTCGGGCTCCTCGACCGGCATGGCGGCCGTGTCCGGCGGCGACAGCAGCGGCTACATCACCCCCATCGTCCGCAAGCTGGCCGCGGAGAAGGGCGTCGACCTCTCCTCGCTGTCCGGCTCCGGGGTGGGCGGTCGGATCCGCCGTCAGGACGTGCTCGCCGCGGCCGAGGCCGCCGAGAAGGCCGCCGCGCAGCCGGAGCCGTCGGCCCCGGCCCCCGAGACGCCGGCGCAGGCCCCGGCCGCCCCGGCGGCTGCGGCCCCCCGGACCGAGGTCTCCCCCAAGCGCGGCACCCGGGAGAAGATGTCCCGGCTGCGCAAGGTCATCGCCCAGCGCATGGTCGAGTCCCTGCAGGTGTCGGCCCAGCTGACCACCGTGGTCGAGGTCGACGTCACCCGCGTCGCGGCCCTGCGGCAGCGCGCCAAGGGTCGGTTCCTCGAGCGCGAGGGCGTCAAGCTGTCGTTCCTGCCGTTCTTCGCCCTGGCCGCCGTCGAGGCGCTCAAGGCCTACCCGGTGGTGAACTCCAGCATCGACGGCGACGAGATCGTCTACCACGGTGCGGAGCACCTGGGCATGGCCGTGGACACCGAGCGCGGCCTGCTGGTGCCCGTCATCAAGGACGCCGGCGACCTGAACATCGCCGGGCTCGCGCGCAAGATCGCCGAGCTGGCGGAGCGGACCCGCACCAACTCCATCAGCCCGGACGACCTCAGCGGCGGCACCTTCACGCTGACCAACACCGGCAGCCGGGGCGCCCTGTTCGACACGCCCATCCTCAACCAGCCCCAGGTCGCCATCCTGGGCACGGGCGCGGTCGTCAAGCGGCCCACGGTGGTCACCGACAGCGAGGGCAACGAGTCGATCGCGGTGCGGTCGATGGTGTACCTGGCCCTGTCCTACGACCACCGCATCGTCGACGGGGCGGACGCCGCCCGGTTCCTGTCCGCGATGAAGCAGCGGCTCGAGGACGGCGCCTTCGAGTCCGCCCTGGGGCTCTGAGCCGGTGAAGGTCGCCGTCACCGGTGCGTCCGGGCTGATCGGGTCCGCGCTGGTGCCGTCGCTGTGTGCGGCGGGGCACGACGTGGTCCGGCTGGTCCGGCGCCCGGCGACGGCCGAGGACGAGGTGACCTGGGACCCGACCGAGGGCACGGTCGACCTCGCCGGGCTGGCGGGCACCGACGCGGTGGTCCACCTGGCCGGGGCCGGCGTGGGCGACAAGCGCTGGACCGACGCCTACAAGCAGACCATCGTGCGCTCCCGCGTCGACAGCACCCGCACCATCGTCCAGGCCATGCTCCAGCTGGATCCTCGGCCGTCCGTGCTGCTGTCCGGGTCGGCCGTCGGCTACTACGGCGACCGGGGCGAGGAGGTGCTGCTGGAGAGCAGCGCCCGCGGCGAGGGGTTCCTGTCCGACGTGGTGGTGGCCTGGGAGGCCGAGGCGCAGCCCGCGGCCGACGCCGGCATCCGGACCGCCCTGCTGCGCACCGGCCTGGTGATGGCACCCGGGGGCGGGGCCTTCGGCCGGCTGCTGCCCATCATCAAGGCCGGGCTGGGCGGCCCGATCGGTGACGGCCGGATGTGGTGGCCGTGGATCACCCTGGTGGACGAGGTGCGGGCCATCGAGTTCCTGCTCGACGCCGACGTGTCCGGCCCGGTCAACCTCGGCACCCCCCACCCGGCGCGCAACGTCGACGTCACCAAGGCGGTGGCCCGCGCCCTGGGCCGTCCGGCCCTGGTCCCCGTGCCCGGGTTCGCGCTGCGGGTGGTGCTCGGTGAGTTCGCCGACGACGTCACCTCCAGCCAGCGGATGGTGCCGCAGACGCTGTCCGAGGCCGGGTTCGACTTCGTCCACGCCGACCTCGACCACGCGGCCGGCTGGCTCGCCGAGCAGTAGCCGCCCCGCCCCGGTCGCAGCGCCGACCGGGGCTCCTCGCACCGCCCGGCCGGTCTCAGCCGTCGTCGACCGCACGGAGCAGCCAGCGACCCTCATGGCGCCCCAGCTCCACCACGACCTCCTCCGTCACGGCCGGGTCGAGGCCCAGGGCGGTGCTGAGCCGCACCGACGCCCGCCACGGCTCGTCCGGCGCCGCGGCCCCGGACGTGCCCACGGGGTCGGCCGGGACGGGGTCGACGGCCAGCACGCGGTAGGTGACGGCCACGGGACCGGCCGCCAGCAGGGCGCGGTCGGCGCCCAGCGTGCGGCCGTCCGGGTGGTGGACCCGATCGAGGCGGGTGACGTCACCGCTGCGCAGCGCCGCCTGCCGCGCGGCCACCAGTCCGGCCACCAGCTCCGGCGTCGGCGAGGCCGCCCCAACGGCCCCGGTGCCCGCCGCCGACCGGTCGCCCGCGGCCACCACGTCGTCGGCGCCCGGTGGTCCCGGCGTATCCCCACCGCCCGGCAGCACCCCGGACGAGCCACCGCCGACGGCCAGCACCAGCACCACCGCCGCGGCCACCGCCGTGGCAGCACCCACGGCCGTCGCGACGACCCGCGACCGCAACCGCAACCGCCCCCGCAACCGCACCCGCAACCGCACCCGCCCGCGACGGGGACGGGCGTCGTCGGCGCGGGCCGCCTGGCGCACCCGGTAGGTGACCGCCTCCTCCGGTCGGACGCCCACCGCGGCCGACGGCACCAGCCCGACCGGCTCGGGCCGGGCGGCCGAACGGACCAGCGCGGCCAGCTCTGCCGGCCCGGGCCGGGCGGCCGGGTCGGGGTCCAGGCCCCGCAGCACCGCCTCGACGAGCGCCTCGGGGCAGTCCGGGACCAGCAGCCGCAACGGCAGCCGGTCCTCGGCGTGGACCGGCAGGTGCCCGGTCAGGGCGAGCCAGCCCACCGCGGCCAGGCCGTGCACGTCGGAGGCCGGCGTGGGCTCGGCGCCCGCCACGACCTCGGGGGCCGCGAACCCCGGGGTGGCCACCGCGTGGCCGGTACCGGCCAGACGGGCCGAGCCCAGGTCGGCGAGCACCGGGCGACCCCGTTCCACGAACAGCACGTTGGTCGCGCTGACGTCGCCGTGCACGACCCCGCGGGCGTGCAGCCACGCCAGGGCGTCGGCCAGCGGGGCCAGGACCGTGACCACCTCCCCCGGGCCCAGGCCGCCGCGCGCGGCCACCTGCGCGGCCAGCGACCCGCCACCGGCCAGGGGCGTCACCACGGCCGGCGGGTCCTGCTGCACCCGCAGCACCGCCAGCACGTGCGGGTGCCGCAGCCCCTGGGCGAGGGCGACGTCGGCCGGCTCCGGCCCGGCGTCGAGCAGCTTGACCGCGACCCGGCAGCCGTCGGACAGGTCCGTGCCCGCCCAGACCTGCCCCGTCGACCCTCGGCCCACCAGCTCGCGCAGCCGCACCCCCGCGACCACGCGCCCCGCCTCGGCCGCCGGTGCCGACGGCTCGTCGTACCCCGCACGCTGCGTCATCCCCCGATGCCACCACGGCCGGCCCCCCGCCCGCAGGCGCCGTCCACAGGCAGGCGGCTACGGTGCTGTCGTGCCCGACCGCGACACGCCCCCCGCCCGCCCCGGCCCCGTCGACGCCTCCGGGGTCCCGCGGACCGCCGACGTCGTGGTCGTGGGGGCGGGCCTGGCCGGCCTGGCCTGCGCCCGCGGGCTGATGGGCAGCGGCCTGGACGTCGTGGTCCTCGAGGCCGACGACGGCGTGGGTGGCCGGGTGCGCACCGACGACGTCGACGGCGTGCTGGTCGACCGCGGCTTCCAGCTGCTCAACCCCACCTACCCGGTGCTGCCGTGGTTCGTCGACGTGGACGCGCTGCGCCTGCAGGCCCTGGGCGCCGGGGTCGTCGTCGCGCGGGGGGACGCCCCGACGACCCGGACCCTGCTCGCCGACCCGCTGCGCCGGCCCGACGCGCTGCCGGGCATCCTGCGCTCGGGGCTGCTGGACGCCGGGGACCTGCTGGGGCTGCTGCGCCTGGTGACCAGGGCCCTGCTGCTGCCCGCACGGCGGCTGGAGCAGGCCCCCGACACCGGCTGGCACGCGGCCTTCGACGCGGCCGGGCTGGACGGGCCGCTGCGCCGGCACGTGGTGGAGCCGTTCCTGACCGGGACGCTGGCCGACGCGGCGGGCACCACCTCGCGACGCTACGTCGACCTGCTGCTCCGCTCGTTCGCCCGGGCCGGGCTGGGGGCGGCCCCGGGCCTGCCCACCGGCGGCATGCAGGCGTTCTCCGACGCGGTCGCCGTGCCCCTGCCGGCCGGGTCCGTGCGCACCCGGGCCCGGGTGCAGTCCCTGACCCCGACCGGGGACCGCTGGGCGGTGCACGGCACGCACGCCGAGGGGGACTTCCAGCTGGTGGCCGCCACCGTGGTGGTGGCCGGCGAGGCCCGGTCGGCCGCCGCCCTGCTCGACCGTCCCGCCGCCCCCGACAAGGGCCTGACCACCGTCTGGCACCTCAGCGACGAGCCGCTCGACGTCGGTCGGCGTGGCCCCTACCTGCACGTGGACGGCGACCGGTCCCACCTGCGCCGCCACGGCCTGGTCAACACCGTCGTGGTCAACCGCAGCGCCCCGGGCTACCTGCCCACGTCCCTGCACGGCCGCAGCGACCTCGTCGCCACCACCGTGCTGGGCACCCTGGGGGACGAGCGGGACGCGGCGCTCACGCAGGTGCGCGCCCAGGCCGCCCGCGCCGTGGGCACCGACGCCGCCGCCCTGGGCCGGGTGGTGGCCGTCCACGAGATCCCGCACGCCCTGCCGCGCACCGTCCCCCCGCTGGACGTGCGGCGCCCCGTCGACCTGACCGACGGCCGATTCGTCGTCGGCGACCACCGCGACACCCCGTCCATCCAGGGGGCGCTGGTGTCCGGCCGGCGCGGGGCCCGGGCCGTGCTCGCGCACCTCGGCCTGCACCCGGCCGCGGCCGGGCGACCCGGCGCCGCGGACCGACCCGCCCCCACCAGCACCGACCCGGAGGCCAGCCGTGCCCGCTGACGCACCGACCATCGTCGCGACGTCCGGGGGGTGGGTCCCCGGGCACCGCACCCGGATCGCGTTCGGCCCGCTGATCCAGCACTGCCTGGACCTGTCCGGCGTGCACGGCCGCACGCCCCGGCTGACCCACCTGGGCACGGCCGGCGGCGACCAGGGCCACTGGAACGCCTGGGTGCTGGAGGCCGGTCGCGCGGCCGGGGTGGAGACGACCAACCTGTCGCTGTTCCCGATGCCCAGCGTCGACGACGTGGCCGGGCACCTGCTGGACGCCGACGTCGTGTGGGTCAACGGCGGTTCCGTGGTCAACCTGCTGGCCGTCTGGCGGGCCCACGGCCTGGACCGCGTCATGCGTCAGGTCTGGGAGGCGGGGGTCGTGCTCGGCGGGGTCAGCGCCGGCTCGATCTGCTGGCACACCGGCGGGACGACCGACTCCTTCGGTCCCGGCCTGGACCCGGTGACGAACGGGCTGGGGCTGATCCCCTACGACAACGGCGTCCACTACGACTCCGAGGCCCGCCGGCGGCCGCTGGTGCACGCCCTGGTGGCGGACGGCACCCTGGGCCGCACGTACTGCACCGACGACGGCGCCGGGCTGGTCTACCGCGGCACCGAGCTGGTCGAGGCCGTCGTGGAGCGGGACGGCGCCGGGGCCTACGTGGTCGAGCGGGACGGCTCGGGCGCCGCGGTCGAGGAGCGCCTCGACGTCCGGGACGTCCGGCGGTGACCTGGGCCGCTCCCCCGCGCCCCGACGCCGACGCCACCGCGACCGCCGCGGCGCGGCTGGCCGCGCTGGCCACCCCGCCGGGCGCCCTCGGTCGGGTCGGCGCCCTGGCCGTCTGGTGGGCCGGGGTCCGCGGTCAGGCCTGCCCCGCCCCGCCGAGCGCGGTGCACCTGCACGTGGTGGCCGGGGACCACGGGGTGACGGCGCGGGGCGTGTCCGCCTTCCCGGCCGCCGTCACGCCGCTGATGGTCGGCGCTTTCGTCGACGGCGGCGCCGCGGCGACCGTGCTGGCCCGGCAGCAGGGCGTGCACGTGCGCACCCACGACCTGGCCGTCGACGTCGACTGGCCCGCGGGCACGGACGCCCGCCTGACCGAGCACAAGGTGCGCCGCTCGTCGGGGTCGATCGACACCGAGGACGCCCTGTCGACGGATGAGCTGGACGCGGCGCTGGCGGCCGGGCGCCGGATCGCCGACGAGTCAGTCGACGCCGGGGCCGACCTGCTCGTCGTGGGCGACATGGGCATCGGCAACACCACGCCGTCGGCCGCCCTGGTGGCGGCGATGCTGGGCCTGGACCCCCGGGCCGCCACCGGCCGGGGCACGGGCGTGGACGACTCGGGGCTGCACCGCAAGGCCGACGTCGTCGCCGCGGCCGTGGACCGGGCCCTGACCCGGTACGGCACCGACCCCCGGGCCCTGCTGGGTGCGCTCGGCGGCGCCGACCTGGCCTGCATGGCCGGCATCCAGCTGCAGGCCGCGGCCCGGCGCACCCCGGTGCTGCTCGACGGGGTCGTCGTCACCGCTGCGGCCCTGGTCGCCGAGCGTCTCGCCCCCGGCACCGCGGCCTGGTTCGCGGCGGGTCACCGCTCGGCCGAGCC
Organism: Jannaschia sp. R86511; assembly: GCF_042466345.1. Taxonomy (NCBI): domain Bacteria; kingdom Pseudomonadati; phylum Pseudomonadota; class Alphaproteobacteria; order Rhodobacterales; family Roseobacteraceae; genus Jannaschia; species Jannaschia sp. R86511. Next base: position 2,705,753 of record NZ_JAXHCD010000001.1, on the reverse strand, counting down.
GGCCCACGCCCCGGCGCTGGCCGCCCTGGGCCTGGAGCCCCTGCTGGACCTGGGGATGCGCCTGGGCGAGGGCAGCGGGGCGCTGCTGGCGCTGCCGCTGCTGGGGGCGGCCGCCACGCTGCTGGCGGAGACCGCGCTGCTGGCCGACCTGCTGCCGGGCTGATGCGGCCCGGCGCGCTGCGGGACGGGCTGCGGCTGTCCTTCGGCACCCTGACGCTGCTGCCGGTCCGGGCCCCGACGGTGGTGGACCGGGACGCGGCCGCGGTGGCCATGACGGCCGCCCTGCTGCCCGGCGCCCTGCTCGGCCTGGCGGTCGGGGCCACGACCGCGCTGCTGCTGGCGCTCGGCCTGGCCCCGCTGCCGGTGGGCTTCGTGGCCGTGGGGGTGGGGGTGCTGCTGACCCGGTTCCTGCACCTGGACGGGCTCGCCGACACCGCCGACGGCCTGACCGCGGGGCACACCCCGGAGCGGGCCCTGGAGGTGATGCACCGGGGCGACGTCGGACCGGCCGGGGCCACCGTGCTGGTCCTGGTGCTGGCGGGTCAGGCCACGGCCGTCGCCGCCGTGGCCGGTGCCGGGCACCCGTGGTGGGCGGTGGTCGGCCTGCTGACCCTGGCCTGGGCCGGCTCGCGGGCCGTGCTGGCCCTGCTGACCGCGGTCGGCACCCGGCCGGCCCAGCGCAGCGGGCTGGGCGCAGGCGTGCTGGGCTCGGTCCCCCGCTCGGTCTGCTGGGCGCCCGCGGCCCTGCTGGGCGCGCTGGGTCTGCTGGGCGCCGGCTGGCCGGCCGCCCTGGCCGTCGTCGCCGGGCTCGTCGCCGCCGCCGGGCTCGCGGTCCACGCGCACCGCCGCCTCGGCGGGCTGACCGGTGACGTGCTGGGTGCCGGCGTCGAGGTGGCCCTGCTCGCGGCGCTGGCCGTGCTCACGGCCCTCTGACACCGCCCGGGGCCGGGCGGGGGTCCGCAACCCCCCGCCCGTCCGGTGGCCTCAGCCGGTCGCGGCCGGCTGCGCCTCGACGTGGCGGCCGTGGGCCTGCGCCGCGAGCTCGCCCGGGGCGTCCGCCCGCGACATCCGGTGCGGCCACCAGATCCGGCGGCCGATCTCGTAGCCCAGGGCGGGCACGAGCAGCGACCGGACCACGAACGTGTCCAGCAGCACCCCGAAGGACACGATGAACGCGATCTGGGCCAGGAACAGGATCGGCAGCACGCCGAGGGCGGCGAAGGTGGCCGCGAGCACGATGCCCGCCGAGGTGATGACCCCGCCCGTCACCGACAGCCCCGCCAGGATCCCCGGTCGGGTCCCGATCCGCTGCGACTCCTCGCGCACCCGGGTCATCAGGAAGATCGAGTAGTCGATCCCCAGCGCGACCAGGAACACGAAGCCGAACAGCGGCACCGCCGGGTCCGCGCCCGGGAAGTCGAAGACGTAGCGGAAGACCAGCGCCGAGGCCCCCAGCGTCGCCGCGAAGGACAGGATGTTGGCGGCCAGGATCAGCGCCGGGGCCACGATGCTGCGCAGCAGCAGCGCCAGGACCACGAAGATCACGACCAGGACCACGGGGATGATCCGGTAGAGGTCGGCGGTGGACACGTCGAGCACGTCCAGCTGCTGCGCCGTCGCCCCGCCCACCAGGGCGTCCGGGCTGACCTGGTCCAGGTCCGCCCGCAGCTGCTCCACCGTGGCCTGCGCGGCCAGGGAGTCCGAGGGGTCGGCGAGCACGGCCTCGACCTGCACCAGCCCGTCGACGACGACGGGGTCCCCGGGGCTCGCCGGGTCGGGACCCGGCTCCCGCGTCAGGTCGGCGGACTCCACCCCGTTGCGGGCCGCGACGAGCTCCAGCACCGCGTCGGCGTCGGCCTCGGGGGCCACGACCAGGGTGGGCTGGTCCGACCCGGCCGGGAAGTGCTCGGCCAGCACCTCGCCACCGGACACCGACTCCACCTCGACGAGGAACACGTCGGACTGCGCCACGCCGTCGGCGTCCAGCAGCGGCAGGAACGCCGCCAGGGCCCCCAGCACGACCACGGTGGACACCCAGACCCGGCGGGGCCGACGCCCGATGGTGCGGGCCAGCCGGGCCCACACGCCCGTCGAGCTGCTGTCGGGGCTGCCCAGGTGCGGCTCGGAGGGCCAGAACACCCAGCGGCCCTGCTCGACCGGCTCCCCCGCCGCCGCCCGACGGCGCCCCCGCGCCCGCAGCCGCAGGCCCACCAGCACGGTGAGCGCCAGCCCGGCCAGGCCGCCCACCAGGGCCAGCGCGAGCACCACCGGGGTGTCGGCCCCCAGCAGCAGCCCAGCCAGGGCCGGCACGCCGGCGCCCGCCCCCACGGCGAGCAGGGCCACCAGCGGGCCCGGCAGCAGCAGCGCGGCGGGCAGGAAGGTGAGCGCGGACAGCATCGCGGTGACGATGCCGACCGAGGCCACGGGCCCCAGGCCCCGGTTGCTGCCCAGGTCGGACAGCAGCAGGCACAGCAGACCGAGGACGACGGTGCTGCCGGAGGCCACGATGGGCTCGAACGCCCGTCGCCAGGCGATCCGCATGGCGCGGTAGCGGTCGTCGTGGCGGCGCAGCTCCTCGCGGTAGCGGGCGACCAGCAGCAGGGCGTAGTCGGTGGCCGCCCCCACGACGAGGATGAAGAGGATCCCCTGCGACTGCCCGTTGAGGTCGACGACCCCCTCCCGGGCGAGGAAGTACACGACGACGCTGGCCGCGGCGAGGGCGAACACCGAGGAGAAGATGACCAGGAACGGCAGCGCAGGGCTGCGGTACACCAGCAGCAGGATGACCAGCACCGCCGCCAGCGCGACGCCGAGCAGGATCCCGTCGATCTCGCCGAAGGCCTCGACGAAGTCGGCGCTGGCGCCCGCGGGCCCGGCCACGTAGCTCCGGAGCCCGTCCGGCAGGCCCTCGCCGTCCGCGTCGCGCACCGCCTCGACCAGGACCCCGACGGCCGTCTCGCCGTCGGCCAGCGGCTCCTCGACCGCGGCCGCGTCGAAGGGCAGCAGCAGCAGGACGGCCTCGCCGTCCTCCGAGGGCACGACCGCCACCGGACCGCCGCCGCCGGGACCCTGCGCCGCCGCCGGGTCGGGCTCTACGAGGAAGTCTCCGAGCACGACGTCGGGCAGGTCCTGCTCGGCGGTGCCGACCGGCACGGTCAGGTCGGGCAGCGAGGCGGCGAAGCCGGCGACCCCCTCCAGCTGCTCCGGGGTGAGCGGCCCGTCCTCGGACTCGACGACGACGAAGGCGGGGAACGTCTCGTCGTCGCTGAACCCGGCGGCGAGCTCGCTCACCTCGGTGGACTCCACGCCGTCGGGCAGGAACGCCGCGGCGTCGTTCTCCTGCACCTCGGCCAGGCGGCCCTGGAACGGCCCGCCCACGGCCGCGACGGCCAGCCACACGACGAGCAGGACGGCGGGCAGGAGCCAGCGCAGCCGGCCCCTGGTCCGGTCCCGGTCCTGCACGGGCTCGGCCCGGTGGGTGTGGGGGTCGACGGGCACGGTGACCTACCTCGTTCTCGTTGGTTGTTCGTACACGAACCATCAGCAGGCGTAGGGTATGACGCGTGCACCCCCCACGTCATCTCCGGAGCCACGGACTACCGTTGACCGGGTGGTTCGACGCCGACCGGAGCAGCTGATGCCGACCGCCCGGCCCCGGGACACCGCAGCCGAGAGCGGGGACGACCCCCGACGCTGGGCCACCGGGCGGCTGCTGTCCACCGCGGCACGCCTGGTCGAGCAGCGCTGGAACGAGGGGCTGGCCGCCCACGGCCTGACCCACGCGGGCTTCGGGGTGATCGCCCACCTGATGACGGGGCCGCTGTCCCAGCACGAGATTGCCGGCCGGACCAAGGTCGAGGACCAGACCATCTCGCGGACCCTGGACCGGCTGGAGCGCCAGGGCCACATCGAACGCGCCCGGGACGCCACCGACCGACGCCGCCGCATCGTGTCCGTGACCGGCAGCGGCCGCGAGGCGTTCACCACCGTGGCGCAGTCCCAGCTGGACCTCGAGCTGGTCGACGAGCGCATCGCCCGGCACTGCGACCTGCCGTCGTTCCGCGCCGCCCTGCTGGCCCTGCTGGAGCGGGAGGACCAGGCGTGAGCGGCACCGGGGTGCAGCACGAGCCGGTCACCGTGACCCGCCTGCCCGGTCTGGTGCCCTACCTGGACGGCTGGGAGCGGCAGCGGCAGGAGCACGCGCTCGTCGCCGACGGCGGCGCGGGCCGGCTGCTGCTGCTGCAGCACGAGGCCGTGTACACGGCGGGCCGGCGGACGCACCCGGACGACCGGCCCACCGACGGCACGCCCGTGGTCGACGTGGACCGGGGCGGTCGCATCACGTGGCACGGTCCCGGCCAGCTGGTGGGCTACCCGCTGGTGCGCCTGCCCGACCCGATCGACGTGGTCGCCTACGTCCGCGCGCTGGAAGGTGCGCTCATCACCGTGTGCGCCGAGCTGGGCCTGGCCACCGAGCGCGTCGAGGGCCGCTCGGGCGTCTGGGTCCGGGGCGACGGCTCCGCCGGCCCGTCCGGGACGGACCGCAAGGTCGCGGCGATCGGCATCCGGGTGGCCCGCGGCGTGACGATGCACGGCTTCGCGCTCAACTGCGACTGCGACCTGGCGTGGGCCGCACAGATCGTGCCGTGCGGCATCCCGGATGCGGGCGTCACGTCGCTGACGGCCGAGCTGGGTCGGCCCGTCCGCGTCGCCGACGTGCTCGACCTGGTCGAGCGCGAGGTCCTGGCGGCGCTGCCGCGCGGCGACTAGCGGGTCGCCCCGGTCTCCGTCGTCGCGCTCACCGCGGTGCCGTCGGCGCCGAAGGCGTCCACGGCCCGTCCGCGCGTCCGGGGCGGACCGGTCGCGGCGGACGCCGCCGAGGCCCGGCCCACCATCATCCGAGCCAGGGCCACGGACGCGACGGCGACCAGGGCACCGGCGAACAGGTCGAGCACGTAGTGCCAGCCGAAGTAGACGGTCGCGACGGCCGTGAGGCCGAAGAACCCCCAGGTCACCCACTGCACCAGCGTGTTCATGCGGGTCATGGTCACCAGCAGCGCCGCGGTCAGGGTGATCGAGGTGTGCAGCGAGGCGAAGGCGGCGACCCCGTGCACGGACGAGGTGGCGAACGGGTCCGCCATCACCTCGACCCGGTTGCGCCACAGCCCGTCCTGCAGCGACGCCACCGCGGTGTCGGGCAGGTCGGTGAACCGGTACGCCTCGACGTAGATGGGACCGAGGGCCGGCAGGAGGTAGTACGTCAGGGTGCCCAGCACCCAGTTCAGGCTGAGCGCCAGCGCGTACCAGGCGCCCCGCGTGACGTTGTCGCCCCAGACCAGCGCCGCGGCCAGCGACAGCGGCACCAGAGGCAGGAAGGCCATGTAGACGAACGACAGCAGGCCCGCGCTGGCGCCGGTGCCCAGCAGCTCGTGGAGCATGTCGCCCGGGTGGCTGCCGAAGGCGAGCCAGCGGTCCGACTCGACCAGCCACGGGTCGTGCAGCTCGTCGCGCAGGAACGGCAGGAAGCTCTTGAGGTTGCGGTAGGACACGTAGCAGACGTAGAACACGCCGAAGCCGAGCGAGATCAGCCCGACCCGCCGCGGCGCCAGGCGCTCACGCAGCACGTCCCGGACGACCGCGACCAGGTCCCGTTCGCGGGCGAACCGGGCCACGACGCGCGGCACCACGTCCAGCGCGACCATCGCCAGACCGATCAGCGGCAGCCGGACGTAGCTCGGCCCGAGGAACCCGTCCGGGTCCCGGAGCGGGAGATCGGCCAGCGCGGCCGTGATGAGGGTGAGGGCACCGAAGGCCAGGGCGACGACGACGCCGCCCAGGTACAGCCGGCGCCACGTCGGGCTCTGCACGCGAGAGCCCTGACGCTCCCCCAAAATCGTCTCCATCGTGTCGAAAAGTACAGCCCTCCGGGCTCGGACGCGTAACGCAACGCGCTGACCAGTGCGGATACCACGAGTGAACGAGGGCCGAACGACACATGGACAACAGGTTCCGTCCCCCGGTCGCCGGCTCCGCCCGCTGCGGTCACCGACCGGTCGGACCCGCACGGCGCAGCTCGTCCAGCAGCACCCGGACCAGCTCCGGCGGGGCGCTGAAGGCGACCCCGTGGGCGGCGCGGGGGACGACGACCAGGCGCGACCCCGCGGTGCCGGCCACCACGCTCTCGCACCACTCCTGCCGCACCACCGGGTCGCGCTCCCCGCGGACGACCAGCAGGGGGACCTCCACCGTCACGTCGAGCCGCTCGACGGCGCGTCGGATGGCCCGGCCCATCAGGGTCACCATCTGCCCCGGGCCCGCCCGCAGGTAGTCACCCACGGCCAGCAGCAGCAGGGACGGCGGCTCGAGCCGGGCGTCCTGCAGCAGGTGCAGCGCCAGCCGACCGACGCTGCGCCGCGCGGGGTCACCCGTGGGCGCGACCACCACCAGGCGGCGCACCCGGTGCGGCGCCCGCAGGGCCACCTCGCCGGCCACCTGACCGCCCAGGGAGTGGCCGACCAGCAGGACCTCGTCGAGCTCGACCTCGTCCATCCAGGCCAGCACGGCCCGGGCCAGCTCGTCGATCCCGAGCATGCCCGCGCGGGGCTGGGGGCTCAGGCCGTAGCCCGGCAGGTCGGGGGCCAGGGCGCGGGTGTGCCGACCCAGGGCCCGCAGCAGGGCGGACATCGACCGGCTGGACATGCCCAGGCCGTGGAGCAGGACCACCGGCACCGGCTCGTGCGGTGCCTCCCGCCCCGGGTCCGCCTCGGCCGCGACCACGGCCTCCGGCTCGGCGTCGTTGGCCGGCGACGCCTCGCGGTGCCACATCGCCCCCACGACGTCGGCGCCCACGGGCCGGCGCCGAGTCACCAACCACCACAGCGTCGTGGCCAGGGCGGACAGCACCAGTCCGGCGGCGGCCAGCGGCAGCAGCGGACGCAGGCGCCGTCGCAGCCGGGACGACCTCATCGACGTCCTCCTGGGCTCCTCGACCGGCAGGGACCGCCGGAGCAGGCCCGGCGTCGACCGCCGGGCAGGGCCCGAGTGTGCCCCAGCGGCGGCGCCGGCGCGCCCGGCCCCCCGCTCAGCCGTACGCGGCGAGCAGGGTGTCGAGCCAGTGCCGGGCGAGGGCGGGCCCGTCCACGGTCTCGACGACGTCGACCAGGTGGGCACCGTCCGGGTCGTCACCGGTCCGGGGCCGGCGGTCGACGACGGTCGCCCCGCGGCCCGGGCCCTCCCCCACCTGGACCGCCACCGGACGCCGGACGGCCCCCACCAGGTCGGGCCGGACGAGGGCCGCCACGGCCCCGGCGTCCCCCAGCCCGGCGTCGTCGGTGCCGCTGCGGGCGGCGGAGGCCGCGCACAGCCGACCGGCCAGGGCCAGGGCGGGCCGGACGCTGGCCCGCAGCCGCTCGACGTCGGCCCGCGGCAGGCGGACCTGCTCGAAGACGTCCAGGCCGTACATGCTCACGGGGACGGGCGCCGCGAGCACGACGGCCGTGGCCTCCGGGTCGTGGTGGACGTTGAACTCCGCCGCCGCGGTGACGTTGCCGCCGACCCCGCTGCCCCCCATGAAGTGCACCGCCCGCAGGCGGGCCGCCTCGTCGGGGTGGCGCAGCAGCAGGTCGGCCACGTTGGTGTGCGGCCCCAGCGGGACCAGCGTGACGGGCTCCTGGCCCGATCGCAGCAGCGCGGCCAGCCCGGCGACGGCGTGCTCGGTCGACGCCCGGGCGACGGCGGGCGCGTCCGAGGGCGCCGCCGGGGGCCCACCCGCGGGGCGGCCGGGCGGCTCGGCCGGGTCCGGTCGGCAGCCCATCAACCCGTCGGCCCCGTGCCACGCCTCCGCGGCCGCGCGCGGGCCGGTGGCCGGGTGGGCGTGACCGGCCAGGACGGGGACGTCGCCCCCGCCACCGACCGTCATGACGGCGAGGGTGTTGGCCAGCACCTCCGGCAGCGGCGCGTTGCCGCCGACGCAGGTCACGGCCCGCAGGTCGAGCCGGTCGCAGGCCAGGGCGTACAGCAGGGCCAGCGCGTCGTCGACGCCGGTGTCGACGTCCAGCACGACCGGCTGCCCGGGCCCGACCGCCGTCACGACGGCAGGTGGGGCATGACCTCGTCGGCCACCAGGCGCAGGTGGTCCAGGTCGTGCAGGTCCATGACCTGCAGGTAGACGCGCTCGCACCCGGCCTCGGCCCACCGGCCGAGGGTGTCCAGCACCTCGGCGGGGGTGCCCGCCAGACCGTTCTCGCGCAGCTCGTCGGGGGCGCGGCCGATGGCCGCCGCGCGCCGCGACACCTCGGCCTCGTCGGCGCCGACGCAGGTGGCCAGCGCCGCGGAGAAGACCATGCTCGCGGGGTCGCGGTCCGCCGCCTCGCAGGCGTCGCGGACCCGGCCGAACTGCGCGGCCGCGTCCGGCGTCGAGGCGAACGGCACGTTGAACTCGTCGGCGTACGTGGCAGCCAGGCGCGGCGTGCGTCGCCGCCCCGTGCCCCCGACGAGGACGGGCACGTGGTCCTGCACGGGCTTGGGCAGGGCCGGGGAGTCCACCAGCGTGTGGTGCCGGCCCTCGAAGCCGAACCGGGCGCCGACCGGCGTGGACCACAGGCCCGTGACGATCGCCAGCTGCTCCTCGTAGCGGTCGAAGCGCTCCCCCAGCTCCGGGAACGGGATGCCGTAGGCCCGGTGCTCCTGCTCGAACCAGCCCGACCCGAGCCCCAGCTCGACCCGCCCGCCCGACATCGCGTCCACCGTGGCCACGGCGATGGCCAGCGGGCCCGGGTGGCGGAACGTCGCGGCGGTGACCAGCGTGCCGAGCCGGATCGTGGCGGTCTCCCGGGCCAGGCCGGCCAGGGTGACCCAGGCGTCCGTGGGCCCCGGCAGGCCGCCGCCGTCGCCCATCAGCATGTAGTGGTCGGAGCGGAAGAACGCGCCGTATCCGCACTCCTCCGCCGTCCGGGCCACGGCGAGCAGGTCGTCGTAGCTCGCCCCCTGCTGCGGTTCGGTGAAGACGCGGAGCTCCATGGGCCTCGACCCTAGGCCCGGGCACCGTGCCCGGCAGGCCGAGCCACCCGTGCGGTGCCCGCAGGTCACCGGGCGTACCGTGGTCCGCGTGACTCTCGCTCCTGACGGCCGCCGGATGCTGCGTATCGAGGCCCGCAACGCCTCGGTCCCGATCGAGAAGAAGCCCTCGTGGATCAAGACGAGGGTGCGCACGGGCCCGGAGTACACGGCCCTGCAGAAGCTGGTGAAGTCCGAGGGACTGCACACCGTGTGCCAGGAGGCGGGCTGCCCCAACATCTTCGAGTGCTGGGAGGACAAGGAGGCCACGTTCCTCATCGGCGGCGGGCAGTGCACCCGGCGCTGCGACTTCTGCCAGATCGACACGGGCAAGCCGGAGCCGCTGGACCGCGACGAGCCGCGCCGGGTCGCCGAGAGCGTGCAGAAGATGGGCCTGCGCTACGCCACCGTCACCGGCGTCGCCCGGGACGACCAGCCCGACGGGGGCGCCTGGCTGTACGCCGAGACCATCCGGCAGATCCACGACCTGAACCCCGGCACCGGGGTCGAGATCCTCGTGCCCGACTTCAACGGCGTGCCCGAGCTGCTGCAGCAGGTGTTCGACGCCGCGCCCGAGGTCTTCGCGCACAACGTCGAGACGGTCCCCCGCATCTTCAAGGCCATCCGCCCCGCGTTCACCTACGAGCGCTCGCTGGACGTCATCACCCAGGGCCGTGACGCCGGCCTGGTCACCAAGTCCAACCTCATCCTGGGCATGGGCGAGACCCGCGAGGAGGTCCACCAGGCCCTGGTCGACCTGCACGAGGCGGGCACCGACCTGATCACGATCACCCAGTACCTGCGCCCCACCCCCCGTCACCACCCGGTCGAGCGCTGGGTGAAGCCCGAGGAGTTCGTCGAGCTCGAGGCCGAGGCCCAGGAGATCGGCTTCGCCGGGGTCATGTCCGGTCCGCTGGTGCGCTCCAGCTACCGGGCGGGCCGGTTGTACCGGGAGGCCCTGGCGGCTCGCTCGGCCGCCCGCTGAGACGTACGGGGGCCGGTCGCGCGAACCGCTTGCGCGGCGGGTCGGGACGTGTTTACAGTAGCGAACGTTCGCATCCGTAAACACGTGGGGGACCTGATGACCCGAACCCGTCCGACCGGCCTCGTGCCCGTCCTCGCCCTGGCCGTGCTGGCCGCCGGGCTCGCGGCGCCGGCCGCGGCCGCCACGGCCCCCGCGACGTCGGAGACGCCGGAGCTGGTGGTCGTGCTCGACTCCTCCGGCTCCATGGCCGAGACCGACGCCGGCAACGGCCAGACCCGCATGGACGCCGCCAAGCAGGCCGTCACCGACCTCGCCACCAGCACCCCCGACACCACCCGCATCGGACTACGCACCTACGGCGACGGCGTCGACTCCCAAGCCCCCGGCTCCTGCGAGGACACCACCCTGCGCGTACCCGTCGGACCCGTCGACCGCGACGCCCTCACCACCCAGGTCGACGACCTCACCCCCCGCGGCGACACCCCCATCGGCACCGCCCTGCTCGCCGCCGCCACCGACTTCACCGGCACCGGCCCCCAGTCCGTCGTCCTCGTCTCCGACGGCGAACCCACCTGCGACCCCGACCCCTGCCCCGTCGCCGCCCAGCTCGCCGACCAAGGCATCGACCTGCGCATCGACGTCATCGGCCTCCTCGTCGACGACACCGCCCGCGACGTCCTGCAGTGCATCGCCGACGCCGGCAACGGCACCTACGTCGACGCCACCGACGCCGCCGAGCTCACCACCGCCCTCGACACCGCCGCCGAGCGCTCGTCGCGCGTGTACGAGGCGGAGGGCGCCCCGGTCGAGGGCTCGGCCACCCCGGCCGGCGCCCCTCAGCTGGAGCCCGGCCTGTACCGCGACGCGTTCGCGCCCGACGAGACCCGCCACTACGTCGTCGACGTCCCGGCCGGCGCCACCGCCCACCTGGCCGCCACCGCGGTGCGAGACGGGGACGGCGCCGACATCCGGGCCGGGCGGGGGCAGCTGGAGCTGCAGACCACGGCCGGCGAGGCCCGCTGCAGCGACGCCTTCTCCACCGGGGGCACGAGCGGCGTCGAGGGACCGGTCACCGCGGCCCTGCGGCACGGCCCGTACGTGGGCCAGGCCATCGGCGAGCGGGACGTGGCCTGCGACGCCGGCGGGCCGGTGGTCCTGGCCGTGGAGTGGACCGGCACCGAGGGCGACCCGCCCACCGAGATGGAGCTGCTCGTCCTGGTCGAGGACCCGCTGGCGCCGGGGGCCGACCCCGGGACGGCCGTGGCCGAGGACACCGACGCGGTCAGCGCCGAGCCCGCGGGCGAGGTCGTCGGCCCGGTCGAGGGCGGCGCGTCGTTCGTGACCGCCAAGCCGGTACGGCCCGGCGGGTACGAGGACACGATCCGCCCCGGCGAGACGCTGTTCTACAAGGTCGACGTCGGCTGGGGCCAGCAGCTCAGCGCGCGGGCGGACATCGCGGCCATCGACCGCGACTCGGCGGAGGGCGAGGCCCTGGGCGACTCCGTCAGGGGCCCGTGGCTGAGCATGGAGCTGTTCGGCCCGGCGCGCGCCGCCGTGATCGGCGCACGCCCGGACGCCGGGGCCAGCGCGACCTCGTTCGTGGTCCCCGGCCTGCCCTCCGACGTCGGCGCCGGCACCGTCCCGGTGCTGTTCGCCAACCGCACGGAGGCCGTGGACGACAGGATCGCGGCGGCCTCGCTGGCCGGGGAGCACTACGTCGCCTTCACGCTGGGCCGCTCCGAGGCGCAGGACCCGGACGAGGTCGGGGTCGCCATCCCCTTCGTGCTCAGCGTCGGGGTGACGGGCGAGGTCGTGGACGCACCGGCCTACCAGGCCGCGGCCGCCCCCGCGCCGAGCGCGACGGCGGAGCCCGACGACCCCGCACCGGCCGGGACGAGCGCGCCGACGTCGGAGCCTGCGTCACCGCCCGTCGCCCTCGACGACGCGGCCCCGGCCTCGCAGGACACCGGCCCGCTCGTCGTCACGCTGGTCGTCATCGCCGTGCTGCTCACCGCCGCGCTGGTCGCCCTGTTCGTCTACGGCGCCCGCTCCACACGCCGGGGCCGGGCCCAGGCCTCCCCGTAGTCCGCGCCGCTCCCGGCCCGGACGCGCCGCGCCGCGCCGCCGGGGCGCGTGCCGCCCGGCCCTCATGACCGTTCCGACGCCCGTCCGACCCAGGGGGACACCATGTCTCGGTTCTTCGCCACCTCGACCGCACTCGCTGCTGCGGTCGCGCTGACCATCGCCTCGACCGTCACCGCCGCCGCCTCACCCGCCACGTCGGAGGCCCCGGAGCTGGTGGTGGTGCTCGACTCCTCCGGCTCCATGGCCGAGACCGATGCCGGCAACGGCCAGACCCGCATGGACGCCGCCAAGCAGGCCGTCACCGACCTCGCCACCAGCACCCCCGACACCACCCGCATCGGACTACGCACCTACGGCGACGGCGTCGACTCCCAAGCCCCCGGCTCCTGCGAGGACACCACCCTGCGCGTACCCGTCGGACCCGTCGACCGCGACGCCCTCACCACCCAGGTCGACGACCTCACCCCCCGCGGCGACACCCCCATCGGCACCGCCCTGCTCGCCGCCGCCACCGACTTCACCGGCACCGGCCCCCAGTCCGTCGTCCTCGTCTCCGACGGCGAACCCACCTGCGACCCCGACCCCTGCCCCGTCGCCGCCCAGCTCGCCGACCAAGGCATCGACCTCCGCATCGACGTCATCGGCCTCCTCGTCGACGACGCCGCCCGCGACGTCCTGCAGTGCATCGCCGACGCCGGCAACGGCACCTACGTCGACGCCACCGACGCCGCCGAGCTCACCACCGCCCTCGACACCAGCGCCCGGCGCTCGTTCCGCGGCTACGTCACCACGGGCGAACCCGTCGAGGGCACGCCCACGAGCGAGGGGGCTCCGACCGTCGGCCCCGGGCAGTACCTGGACACCATCCCCGTCAGCGGCACCAACCACTACCTCGTCGACCTCCCGCCCGGCCAGAGCCTCCACGTGGGGGCCACCATCGTCCGAGCCCCGGGCGCCGAGCGGGGAGGGGTCAGCGGCTTCCTGATCATGGCGACCTACGACCCCCTCACGGGCGACCGGTGCTTCCTCGAGCAGGGAGGAACAGCCGTGGGTCCCACCCCGCTCACCGGTGCCCTGCTCCACGGCCCGTCCGACGAGGTGGGGGGCGGGCTCGACGCCGGCTGCGACGGGGTGGGCACCGTCCTGCTCGAGGTGGACTGGAGGTCTGCCGGCAGCGAGGGAGACGACCACCCCCTGGAGCTGCTCATCCAGACCGAGGACGCCGTCAGGGGCGCGCCCGCCGAGGTGACACCCGTGGCCGACCGGGACGAGGTGTACCCGGCGCTGGAGCCCGTCGAGCCCAGCGGCACCGTCCAGGGCAGCGGTGACTTCGCGACCGCCCCCCTGCTGACCCCCGGCGCCTACGAGGACGGGCTGCGCAAGGGTGAGACGTCCTACTACGCGATCGAGGTCGGTTGGGGACAGCAGCTCGCGGTCCGGGCGGACTTCCCGGAGTCCGCCGACGGCTCCGAGCTGGACCAGCTCCTGGGCCGGCAGACCATCACGAACCTCGCCGTCTACAACCCGGTCCGCAAGAGCGTCGCTCCCTTCGGCGACAGCTCCAGCCCGCTGGAGTTCGTCGACCGGAACGGCGGGTCCCTGTGGAGCACGACGCACCCGGTGGCCTGGACCAACCGCGGGGAGACCGTGTACCCCGAGCAGCGACACGTGGCCCGTCCGGGCACCTACTACGTGCAGCTGACGGTCCAGCGGGACAGCACCAGCAGCGACGAGCTCGCCGGGACGATACCGGTGCAGCTGACCGTCGACCTGCTGGGAGAGGAGACCGCGGGGCCGGACTACGCGACGACCTCCGAGGTCGACGAGCCGTCGTCGTCGACCCAGGCGTCGACACCCGCGTCGGCGTCGCCCGCCGCCGAGCCGACGGCCGTCGACCCCAGCGAGCCGGCCCAGCTGGAGGCGGCCGCCGCGTCCGCCGACAGCGGGCTGGGTGCCCTGCTGCCCGTGCTGGTGGGCGTGGCCGCCCTGCTGCTGATCGTCCTGGTGGGCCTGATGGCCTTCGGCGTCGTGTCCACGCGACGGCGACCGACGGGCGAGGGCTGACCGCCGCCGCCGACGCCGCCCCGGGCGGCAGGGCCGGTCAAGCCGGGCCGGTCAGGCCCAGGCGAGGGCCGCGATGGCGACCAGCACCATCCCGAGCGCAGCGGCGACGCTCAGGACCGCCGGTCGCCACCAGGCCGGCGGTCCCGACGGCGGGTCCGCCACGACGCCCGTAGACGTCGCGGCCGGACCGGCACCGGGGATGTCCTCGGTGGGCGCCACCCCTTCTCCCCCGACCGGACCCGCCGGCGCCGGGCCGTCCGTCCCCCAAGCCGCGGGCAGCGGCGGCAGCTGGGCCAAGACCTCGAACGGCTCCCCGCCGGCGTCCACGGGGGCCGGCAGGGTGAGCGCGGACGTGGCCGCCCGCCAGCGGTCCAGGGCCTCCGCGGCGCCGGGGCGCGCCTCGGGCGCCGCCGAGGTCATGGCCAGGACCACGTCCCGCAGACCGGCCGGCAGCACCCCGGCGGGGGGCGTCGGCGACGAGCCCGCGGTGGTCGCGGGCCGCACCCCGGTGGCCAGCTCCAGGGCGACCACACCGGCGGACCACACGTCCGCGCTGGTGTGCGGGTCCGCCCCCCGGTCCAGCTCCGGCGCCGAGTACCCCAGCGTGAGCAACCGGTCGTCCCGGGACGTGAGCCGCGGCAGGTCCTCGCGCACGGCGATGCCGAAGTCCGACAGCAGCAGGTGCGGCCGGCCGCGCCCGGTGGCGCGCAGCAGCAGGTTCGCGGGCTTGACGTCGCGGTGGACCACGCCGGCGTCGTGGACGGCGACGAGCCCCTGCAGCAGCTGGTCGACGAGCTCGACCGTGACCGCGAGCGGCAGGGCGCCGTGGTCGCCGAGCAGGTCGGCCACGGAGCCACCGTCCACCAGCTGCATGGCGAACACGACGCGGTCGTCCTCCGCGGCCCACGACTCCGGGGCCAGCACGTGCGGGTGCTCGATCCGGGTGCCCTGCTCGGCCACGAAACGCAGCAGCAGGTCCGCCCGCTGCTGGCGCAGCAGCTTGGCGGCGCGGTAGCGGCTCTCGCGGACGTCCCAGACCCGCCACACCGCACCCATGCCGCCGCTGCCCAGCACGTCGACGAACGCGTACCGGCCGGCCAGCAGCGACGTCCCGGCCGGCAGGTCGGGGTGGGACCCGCTCACGCGTCGCGGGCGGCGTGACGCAGCAGCCGGGCCAGGTCGGGAGCGTCGGGGTCGGCGGTCTCGGCCAGGCGCACCAGCACGTCGGCGGGGGCGGCGGCGCGCAGGGCGCGGGCCGCGGCGTCCTGGTCCGCGGCGGCGGGCTCGTCGAGGCGGCCGAACGCCGTCGTGTCCTCGCGCGAGACCTCGGCCTGGGCCAGGGCCTCCTGCGGGGTCGTGGCCCCCGCGTCGACCTGGGCGACCAGGTCGATCAGCCGGGACAGCCGGTGCGCGGCGGCCGGGTTGGCGATCTTGGCGCGCTGCCCGTTGCGCAGCTGCGACACCATGGCCGGGGACAGCCCCAGCAGCCGGGCCAGCGCGGCCTGCGACACGCCGAGGGACCCGCACAGGCCCTCGAACACCTCGCCCAGCGGCGCCCCGTACCAGTCCCGCTGCTGCTGCAGGGTGCGCGCGACGTCGGTCTCCACGCGCGCAACCGTAGTTGGCCGCCCCCGTATCCTCGTGCCCATGGCCCGCAAAGACACCGCACCGGCAGCAGACGCACCCAAGAAGCAGGGCAGGCTCAAGCAGTTCGCGCAGGTCTACAAGCTGACCGCGCAGTACGACAAGCCCGCCCCGCTGTGGGTGTTCGGCTCCGCGCTGCTCGTGCTGGCCGTCGGGCTCGCGCTGACGTTCCTGCTGACCGACGGCGTGTTCAGCCGCATCCTGGGTGTCGTCACCACGCTCATGGCGGCGCTGCTGGTGGGCCTGGCCATCCTGACCCGGCGGGCCGACCGGGCCCTGTTCGCCCAGGTCGACGGCCGCCAGGGCAGCACCGCCATCGTCATGCAGCAGCTGCGCCGCGGCTGGACCACGTCGGAGGAGCCCGTCGCGGCCGACCCGCGCAGCGGCGACCTGGTGTTCCGCGCCGTCGGCAAGCCCGGCATCGTGCTGCTGGTCGAGGGCCCGCTGCCCCGCGCGCTGCGCCTGGGCGAGAACGAGAAGAAGCGCCACTCGCGGGTGGCCTCCGGGGTGCCGGTGCACCTGCTCTACGTGGGCAACGGCCCGGACCAGACGCCGCTGCGCAAGGTGTCGCGCCGCATGATGCGCCTGCCCCGCAGCCTGACCGGCGCCGAGGTGAGCGCGGTGGTCAAGCGCATGCAGGCCCTGGGCGGCCTGCGCGCACCGGTGCCCAAGGGCATCGACCCGTTCCGGGCGCGGGCCGACCGCAAGGCCATGCGCGGGCGCTGATCCGTCAGCGGCGGATCCGTCAGCGGCGGACGACCACGCTGCCGGCGGCGCGGTCGTGCAGGCCGCGCCCGTCCTCGTCCATCACCAGCGCGGGGATCACCAGCAGCAGCAGCGCCGTGCGGACCAGCGCGCCCAGCGGCCCCAACGGGCCGCTGTCCAGGCGGGTGACGGCCAGGCCGATGACCCGGTGACCGACCGAGAACCCGATCGTGCCGACCAGCAGCACCTGCACCACGCCGAAGACGACCAGGGGGCCGAACGACGACAGCCCGGTCAGCAGCGTGCCGCCCACCAGGACGGCCAGCAGCCAGTCGACGACCAGCGCGAGCACGCGGCGCATCATGGGGGCCACGGAGCCGGGGCCGTGCTGCGGGCGTCCCAGCCGCTGGCCGGGGAAGTCCTGGGTGGGCTCCCGGGGCCCGCCGGGGCCGTACATCCAGCCGCCGAGGGCCGGCCTCCCGCTGTCGTCGCTCACGCACAGAGCGTACGTGCCACCCCGCCGGACATCTTCCTGTCACCTGACGGCCCGCGTCGTCACATGGGCGAAACAATCGAGACACCGACCCGACACGGCCACGGCCTAGCGTGCCGTCGGACGCACCGCTCCGTACCGTGCGGTACCGACCGCACGTCCGCCCCTGCGGCAGCGTGAAGAGCCCAGCACCCCGAGCGACAGGAGAACCGATGTTCAGCTCCCCGGAAGAGGTACTGAAGTACATCGCCGACGAGGGCGTGGAGTTCGTCGACGTCCGCTTCATCGACCTCCCCGGCGTCATGCAGCACTTCACGCTGCCGGCGGCCGCGTTCGACATGTCCGCCTTCGAGGACGGGCAGATGTTCGACGGCTCCTCGATCCGCGGCTTCCAGGCCATCCACGAGTCCGACATGAAGCTCATCCCGGACCCGGCCACCGCGTACATCGACCCGTACCGCGTGGCCAAGACGCTGGTCATCACGCACTCGATCGTGGACCCGTTCACCTCCGAGCCGTACAGCCGCGACCCGCGCCAGGTCGCCGCCAAGGCCGAGCTGTACCTCAAGGGCACCGGCATCGCCGACACGGCGTTCTTCGGCCCCGAGGCGGAGTTCTACGTCTTCGACGACGTGCGCTTCGAGACCAAGCCCAACACCGGCTACTACGAGATCGACTCCATCGAGGCGCAGTGGAACACCGCGCGCCAGGAGGAGGGCGGCAACCGGGGGTACAAGACCCGCTACAAGAGCGGCTACTTCCCCGTCTCCCCCACCGACCACCAGGCCGACCTGCGTGACGAGATGGTCAAGACGCTGCAGGCCGTCGGGTTGGAGATGGAGCGCGCGCACCACGAGGTGGGCGCCGCCGGCCAGGCCGAGATCAACTACAAGTTCAACACGCTGCTGCACGCCGGCGACGACCTGATGAAGTTCAAGTACGTCGTCAAGAACACCGCGTGGAAGAACGGCAAGACCGCGACCTTCATGCCGAAGCCCGTCTTCGGCGACAACGGCTCGGGCATGCACGCCCACCAGTCGCTGTGGAAGGACGGCGAGCCGCTGTTCTACGACGAGGCCGGCTACGGCGGCCTGTCGGACATGGCCCGCTGGTACATCGGCGGCCTGCTCGCCCACGCCCCGGCGGTGCTGGCGTTCACCAACCCGACCGTCAACAGCTACCACCGGCTGGTGCCGGGCTTCGAGGCGCCGGTCAACCTGGTGTACTCCGCCCGCAACCGCTCCGCCGCCATCCGCATCCCCATCACGGGCACCTCGCCCAAGGCCAAGCGCATCGAGTTCCGCGCGCCGGACCCCTCGAGCAACCCGTACCTGGCCTTCTCGGCGATGCTCATGGCCGGGCTCGACGGCATCCAGAACCGGATCGAGCCGCCGGCACCGGTCGACAAGGACCTGTACGAGCTCCCGCCGGAGGAGCACGCCAACATCCAGCAGGTCCCGACCACGCTGCCCGAGGTCCTCAAGGCCCTCGAGGCCGACCACGACTTCCTGACCGAGGGCGACGTGTTCACCCCCGACCTCATCGAGACGTGGATCGACTGGAAGACGCAGAACGAGGTCCTGCCGATCCAGAGCCGGCCCCACCCGCACGAGTTCGAGCTGTACTACGACATCTGATCCTTGCACCCCGTCTGACCTGGGGTTATAGGCGCTGCACCCACCTGCAGTCCGCAGGGAGTCCGCAAGAAGTCCGCACGAGGGTCCGCCGACGTCACCGTCGGCGGACCCTTGTCGTCGGTGGCGGTACCCCGTTCGACGTTCTGGTCCGCGAGGCGAGGGCGGCGTCGATGGCCGCCGCGGTCCGCTCCTCGGAGTCGGGCCACAGGTGGCCGTAGGTGTCCAGCGTCGTCTTGGCGCTCGCGTGCCGCAGACGCGCCTGGACGACCTTCACGTCGGCACCGCTGGCGATGAGCAGCGACGCGAAGTAGTGCCGGAGGTCGTGGAACCGGAAGTCGGGCGGCAGGCCCGGCACGAGGCAGCCGGTGCACTTCTTCGCGTGGGCGGTGCCGAGGCCGGCGACGTGGCTGGACCGGGCCCGACGAATTGCCCGCTCGAGCGTCCAGGGCGCCAGCTGCCGACCGAGCTGGTCGATCAGCAGCGACCCGTGGGCTGACGGATGACGTCCGACGTGCCCGGCGAGCTCGAGCGCCATCGACTGCCCGACAGGGATGCTCGCCCGCGACGTCTCGCTCTTCAGCGGCTCCGCCGGGTACTGCACCGCGGGCGAGACGACGCCCCGCATGAAGTCGACGTCGCTCACCCGCAGGCCGCACGCCTCGGCCAGGCGGAGGCCGGCGAAGGCGCCAAGCAGGACTGCGGCGCGCAGGTGCTCGGGCACCGCGTCGTGCAGCGCCCACACCTGCTCGGTGGTGGCGACGTACGCCCGCTGCTTGCCGGCCGCCGGGGACGTGCGCCGTGAGCACGGCGACTTCGCCACGAGTCCGTCGTGCACCGCGTCGGCGAAGAGCTGGGCGAGCCGGGCGTGGAGGGCGTACACGTAGGAGTCGGCCAGGCCCTCGGCGCTGAGGTCGGCGCACCAGGTCCGGACGTGCGACGGGCGGATGTCGGACAGCCGCTTGCCGCCGAACTCGGCGCGGATACGGGCGATGTGCACCTCGGCCTGCCGCACCGTCGTGGGTCGGTGACCGCGGTAGCCCTCGAGCCAGGTGTCGCACCACTCCCCCACGGTCGTCCGCGCCTGCCGCGGCGTGACGTGGGTGCCGGCGACGAGCTTGGCGGTCTGCTCGTCGAGCCACGCCTGCGCGGTGGCCCTACGGCCGAAGTGCCGGGCGTGCTCGCGGCCGGTGTCGTCGCGGTACCGGGCACGCCACGTGCCGTTCGGGCGCTTGTTGATGCTGGCCATCACTCACCTGCTTCGTGGCCGTCCAGGGTAGGCAGACCAGCCGGACGGCCATCCGGCTCGTCCACAGCCTCAGCCAGGCGACGGAGGCGGAGCAGCTCGTGGACACTGACGCCGCAGTGGTGGGCGGTGGCACGGACCGGCGGCCACCCGAGCGCCTTGATCTCGACCAGGAGGCGGCCCGCTCGTCGCTCCATCTCCGCGGTAAGGGCAGCACGCTGGGCGAGGGCGTCGTGAACCTGCGCGACGAGCAGTTCCGCCTCTCGCTCACGCTTCTCCAGCGCGTGGAGCCGGCGTTCTATGCGGTCGTGGCGTAGTCGCTGCCGGTCGTCCTGCCTCGTCACCGCAGTCGCCACCTCATGGGTGATGTGGCTCGGGGTCGGAAGCGCTCGATCTCAGAGTGCACGCTGCTCCAGCGTGCGCCCTCGAGCAGGCCGGCCTCGGCCCGCTCCCGGACGTCGCGGAGCACCCGACGGCAGGCGGTGGGTGAGTCGAGGACCGCGCGCACGTGCTCGTCCAGGTCGGCCTCCACCGTGACGTACTCGATCGCGATCGCCCCGTTCACTGCCGCGCGTCGCTCCTCCGACGCCGCCCGACGGCAGCGTGGCGAGCACCACCGCCGCGGCCGACCGGCGGGGCGCGGATCCACGACGTCGTGGATGGCCGCGCCGCACCTGGGGCAGGCGCGCTCGACGATCACTGTTGGCGCTCCATCTCGACGGTCCAGGCGATCACGGTTGCGGCCCTCCACCGCAGGTGCTTGCCGACGCGGAAGCCGTGGGGCCCGTAGCCGGTCGTGCGCCAGCAGTACACGGTCTGCTTGGGCACCCCGAGGTAGCTCGCGACCTCGTTGATGGTCCAGAGGTCGCCGACGTCCTTCGGCGTCGACGCTCCCGGGCGTACCGGTGCCGCCGCCACCCTCGACGGGCGGATGCCCGCGTGCGTCCTGTCTCGCCTGATGTCAGCGCCCTCCCAGAGCGCCGGCTGGCGCTCGCCGTCCGCGTTGTTCTCCATGTGCTCGTCTCCTCGTGAGTGGTTGGCCGACACTGCCTGTCACTCGAGAAGGGCCATCCGAGCGCCTTGGCGATCACCTCGGACCGGAGCAATTTGCGGCCGGTCCCCTCCGATGGCGGACTGATGACGCCGCCGCCGCTCCCCCGGCGGGCTCGAGGACGACACGGCTGACGGACCCCGCCCAGGACCCAGCGATGCAGCGTCGGGGTACATGCTCGGACTGCCATGCTTCGGCGTGACCGAGGAGCGGCACTGCCCGAAGCACGACTGGCGGTTTGACGGCTGGAACGCCCAGGAGCATTGGTCTGCGCTTAGGTGCGCCCGCTGCGGCAGGCGGGATCGGGTGCGCGCTGACCTGCGCCCCCCGTGGGGCCTGGACGGCATGACCCTGCTGGGTAGCAGGCCTGCCCTTGACGCATGGGTGGCGGGCCACAGGGACCGCCCCGGCACGGCCGTGTTCCTCAACCCGGCCAGCATGTTGCGGTTCAACATGGACTTCAGCCCCGTCGCTGGAGACCTGCTGCTCATCCGCCTGGCCACGGCTCTGCAGACCGCTGCCCCTCCGGACGTAGAGGTGTACCGGGTCAGCGGCGGTCAGTTCATGGCGGTTCGCCTCGGCGACGACCGCAACTCGGCACGAGAACTGGCCGACCTCCTCAAGGGGGCTGCCCTCTCGATCCCGGTACCCCCGGGGTGGAGCTTCCACGTCGCCTGCGGCGTGGCCACCGGCGCCATCAACCAGCGTCTGCTCGAGGCGGCCGAGCAGGCGATGTAGGCGCCATGCGGGCGCGCCGCCCCATCGCCGGAGGCCTACCTCCATCGACCCCGAACCCGCCTGCCGGAGTCATCCCCTGCCTCAGGGCGCGGCGGTGCGCTCAACTGAGGGACGGGGTGGGCCACCCAAGGTGCCGACGCCAGTCAGCCCAACCGTGTTGCCGCCTCGGGGGTCCGCTGAATTTCGCCCGCCAGAACCGAACCGGAGATGCAAGAGGTGTGTGCCAGATGATCTTGAGCATCCGGCACAGGGGGAACGCTGCCGTGTGGCGGCCTCTCATGGTGCTGAGAGAGCGGCATCGAGGAAGTCCTGAGAGTGGGGTCGCCGCGGGTGAAGAGCTCACCGGTCGCCGGCTCGGCTTGGCGTCGTCCGGCTGACTCTTGCTCCGCCTGTACGCGGGTGCCAACTCCGCGAGGATGGGCCCTTCGCTCAAACCCGCCGCGCGGAACCGGCGATTCCTGACCCGTGCCCCGACCTTCCTCGGCCCAACCCGCCGGTGGCGCTGCCCCCCAAGGCTCCAGACGGCCGTGAGGTCGAGGAGGGTGCTGCGCAGGGCGTCCCGCAGGCGGATCGTCAGCCGGGAAGAGGGGTTTGTGCGGCGCCGCGGCCGATTCAAGGGCTCGCAGCGCGACCTTTGGCGGGGTCGCACCGGTAGAGGGTCGGTTGCCGGTGACGGGCGGGCTCTGCGGCCGATTGCCTGTGCCGCTCGCGGCTCAGACGGACCCGAGAGTCGTCCGTTAGGGACGCGACACTTCGTAGACCGCCTTCATGACGCCGTTGGGATAGGTCTCCGACGCCAGTAGCCGCAGCGACTGTCGCTGACCGCCCTCGGGGAACAGCGACTTGCCCCCGCCGAGCACGTAGGGGAAGACCAGAAGGTGGTAGCGATCGATCAGACCCGCCTCGCCAAGTCGGCGGGCCAGCTCGGCGCTGCCGTGGATGAAGATCGCACCACCCTGCTCCTCCCTCAGCGCTGCGACCTCGTCGGTGGAGCGCAGGACCGTGGTCGGACCCCAGTTGTCGGCGAGGTCATCGTTGG
Organism: Jannaschia sp. R86511; assembly: GCF_042466345.1. Classification (NCBI taxonomy): domain Bacteria; kingdom Pseudomonadati; phylum Pseudomonadota; class Alphaproteobacteria; order Rhodobacterales; family Roseobacteraceae; genus Jannaschia; species Jannaschia sp. R86511. Next base: position 2,683,015 of record NZ_JAXHCD010000001.1, on the reverse strand, counting down.
CGATGCCGCTGGAGACGACGTACTTGGGCAGTTCCTGGTACGCGGCGTGGTCGGAGGACTTGCTCCAAATGGGGGCGAACGCCTCGTAGCTGCGCCTGCCGAACATCAGCGCCGAGGTTTCGGCCAGCTCCTCGCCCTTGAGGGCGAACGCTTCGGGGAGGAACTCGGTCTGCATGACCCAGCCGCCGCCATGATGCCCCTCCTCGGTGCCGCCGGGTGAGTCGACCTTGCCGTCGATAGTAGTGAAGCCGGTCCAGACGAGCTCGCGTGCCATGTGTCCTCCGTGGGTAGTTGTGGCTCTGACCGGCTGCAGACGCCGGACTCATCGGTCGAGTTGCGATACTCCGGTGTATCAGGACTGGAACCGGACCGGTTCAGAGGGCGATCCGCGATCGGGAAGGGCGGCCGGCAGCCCACCCCCGGGTCGTTCTCTGCGCTGCTCACCACGACGGGGGCCCTAAGGGCGTAGCGTCTCGTCACGACCTAATGGAGGTGCCGATGGACCACGTCGAGGGCGCTCGCACCTTCTCCGTCGCGGGCTCCGCGTACGACTCGTTCATGGGTCGCTACTCCGTCCCGCTCGGCGAGCTGTTTGCCGACGAGGCGGGCGTGGCAGCCGGTGCCACGGCGCTCGACCTCGGCTGTGGTCCGGGGGCGCTCACCGAAGTCCTCGCGTCGCGCCTCGGGCCTGACGCCGTCTACGCATGTGATCCCTCCCCGCCGTTCCGCGACGCCTGCGCGGCCAGGCTTCCGGGAGTGGTCGTGACGCTGGGCCGAGCCGAGGCGATCCCCTTCGCGGACGACACCGTCGACCATGCGTTGGCGCAGTTGGTGCTGCATTTCGTGTCCGACCCGAGCCGGGCTGCCACTGAGATGGCTCGCGTCACCCGACCCGGTGGAACCGTCGCCGCGTGCGTCTGGGACTTCGCGGACGGCATGGAGATGCTGCGCGCGTTCTGGGACGCCGCCCTCAGCGTGGACCCGCATGCTCCCGACGAAGCCCGAACGCTTAGGTTCGGGCGACCGGGTGAGATCGCCGAACTCTTTGCCTCCGTAGCGCTGGAGGATGTCGCCGAGTCGACGCTCAGCGTCGCGTCGACGTACGCGTCCTTCGACGAGCTGTGGAACGGTTTCCTTGCGGGCATCGGACCCGCCGGCGCGTACTGCGTCTCTCTGGACGACGAGGACCGGGAGCGGCTACGGGCGGCGCTGTTCCAACGGTGCGGCTCGCCCGACGGGCCGCTGAGGCTCGGGGCACTCGCGAGATGCGCCGTGGCCCGGGTCCCCGCTGAACCATCCCCCCTGCCGGACGGCCCGAACGCAGCGTCCCGTTGACCGATTTCGGCGTCGGCGACGAGGTCCGCATGCGCTGGGGCCGCTAGCCGGCCCTCTACTGGGACGGCACGCGTGGGGTATTTCGGGGGCGCAGCAGGTCTCGTCGCCCTAGCGCGACTCGCCGCGTGGAGGTTGTGATCTAGCGGATGAGGACTAGCCTGTGCATACCCCCTAGGGGTACCTGCGAACGGAGACATCGTGACTAACCTGCACAGCGAACCTGCTTCGCACGGACAGGACGCCAGTGCTCATCAGGAGCACACCGCCCCCGACGCCGAATCGAGTTCGGCTCATGAGGTGGACGGACGCGGCGGGCACGGTGGGCACGGGGACCATGCCGCGCAGTTCCGTGACCGGTTCTGGTTGACGCTGGTCCTCGCGGTGCCGGTGGTCGTCTGGTCGCAGCACGTGCAGATGCTGCTCGGGTATGCCGCGCCGCAGGTGCCGGGCCAGGACCTGATCGGCCCGGTCCTGGGGTCGGTGATCTTCTTCTACGGCGGGTGGCCGTTCCTCACCGGAGGCTCGAGCGAGCTGCGGTCCCGCACCCCCGGGATGATGCTGCTGATCAGCCTGGCCATCACCGTGGCCTACGTGGCCTCGATGGCCACCGCGCTGGGGGTGTTCGACCAGGAGCTCTGGTGGGAGCTGGCGCTGCTGATCGCGATCATGCTGCTGGGGCACTGGATCGAGATGCGGGCCATCGGCCAGGCCCAGGGCGCGCTGGCCGCGCTGGAGGATCTGCTGCCCGACGAGGCGGACCGGGTCATGCCCGACGGCAGCACGGAGACGGTGCGCAGCAGCGACCTGCAGACCGACGACCTGGTCCTGGTCCGGCCCGGGGCCCGGGTCCCTGCCGACGGCGTGGTGGCCGAGGGCACCGCGGACGTCGACGAGTCGATGATCACCGGGGAGTCCACCCCGGTCAGCCGGTCCACCGGCGACACAGTGGTCGCGGGCACGGTCGTCGCCGACTCCAGCCTGCGGGTGCGCGTGACCGCCACCGGCGACGACACCTCCCTGGCGGGGATCCGGCGCCTGATCGAGCAGGCGCAGTCGTCCCGCTCCCGCGCCCAGGCCCTGGCGGACCGGGCGGCCGCGCTGCTGTTCTACGTGGCCTTGGCCTCGGGGGTCCTGACGGCGCTGGTGTGGACGCTGCTGGGTCAGCCGGCGTTCGCCGTCGACCGCACGGTCACGGTCCTGGTGATCGCCTGCCCCCACGCCCTGGGGCTGGCGATCCCGCTGGTGACGGCCATCTCGACCGCGAAGGCCTCGCGGTCCGGGATCCTCGTCACCGACCGGATCGCGTTGGAGCGGATGCGGACCATCGACGCGGTCCTGTTCGACAAGACCGGAACCCTGACCCGCGGCCAGCACGTCGTCGCGGCCGTAGGCACGGCCCCCGGGCACGACGAGACCGAGGTGCTGCGCCTGGCCGGTGCGGTCGAGGCGGACTCCGAGCACCCGCTCGCGCGGGCCATCCACGCCCACGCCGTCGAGGCGTCTGCAACCCTGCCGACCGCGACCGGGTTCCGGTCGCTGACCGGCCGCGGGGTCCAGGCCGACGTGGGAGGTCGCACGGTGTCGGTCGGGGGCCCGGCGCTGCTGCGTGAGCTGGACGTCAACGTCCCCGACGAGCTGGCCGCCTGGGCGCGGCCCTGGACCGAGCGTGGGGCCGCCGTGCTGCACGTGGTGGCCGACGAGACGGTCGTCGGGGCCGTGGCGCTGGAGGACGAGGTGCGCGACGTGTCCCGCGAGGCCGTCCGGGCCCTGCAGGACAGCGGGGTCACCGTCGCGATGGTGACCGGCGATGCCCGTTCCGTCGCCGAGGCCGTCGGGCGCGAGCTCGGCATCGACGAGGTGTTCGCGGAGGTCCTGCCGCAGGACAAGGACGCCAAGGTCACCGAGCTGCAGGCCCGCGGGTTGAGCGTGGCCATGGTGGGTGATGGGGTCAACGACGCCCCCGCGCTGTCGCGTGCCGACGTCGGCATCGCCATCGGCGCCGGGACCGCGGTCGCGGTGCAGTCCGCCGGGATCGTGCTGGCCTCCGACGACCCCCGGGCCGTGCTCGCCATCCGGACCCTGTCGGCCGCGACGTACCGGAAGATGATGCAGAACCTGTGGTGGGCCGCCGGCTACAACATCCTCGCCATCCCGCTCGCGGCCGGCGTCCTCGCCCCCGTCGGGTTCGTGCTGCCCATGGCCCTGGGGGCCGTCCTGATGAGCGCGTCCACCGTCGTGGTCGCTCTGAACGCGCAGCTGCTGCGCCGGGTCCGGCTGGAGGGTCTGGAGCATGAGGAACCTGTGGCGGCGCGGACGGCAGAGCCCGCTGACGCATGAGGCGAGCATCAACCGGCGGGATGGCCAGCGGATCGGCCGGCGAGCCGATCGGCGGGCTGGTCGTTGCGGGGTTGGTCGGGGTGGCGCTGATGGTGTGGCTGGGGCGGGTGGTGCGCGTGCGGCGGGGCGTGGACCGGGCCCGCGTCTACTGGTCGCGACCCCGCGGGGACGTGGGGGGTCTGGTCTACGTGGCCCTGGGTGATTCGGCCGCGCAGGGTGTCGGCGCGAGCCGACCATGGAACGGCTACGTCGGGCAGCTCGCCGAGACGCTCCGCCAGGGCAGCGGGAAACCGGTGCTGGTGATCAATCTCAGCGTGTCCGGGGCGAAGGTGGCCGACGTCACCGAACGGCAGCTGCCCCGCCTCGCGGACCTGGATCCGGACCTGGTCCCGGGCCTGGTTCCGGATCTGGTGACGGTGGCCATCGGCGGCAACGACGTCATCGGCTATGACCGCGCCCGGTTCGAGGCCGACGTGGCCCGCCTCGTCGCAGGTCTGCCCGAGGGCACGTTCGTCGCGGACGTGCCGTACTTCATGCACGGACACTGGGAGACCGACTCCGCCGAGGCGGCCGGCATCATCCGGGACGCCGCCCGCGAGGCGGGCCTGGTCGTGGTGCCGCTGAACGACGAGCTCCGTGGCCAGGGGTGGTCGGCGATGCTGACGCAGACCGCGGCCGACGCGTTCCACCCGAACGACCACGGCCACGCCGTCTGGGCCCGGGCGTTCTGGCGCACCATAAGCACGTCGGGTTCACCCCCGGTCGACCAGAGCCCGGTACACGGTGCCGGGTGATCGTCCAGTGCCGTCGCGTCGAGCCGATCACCCACCCCTGCGCTCAGCCCGTCACCAGCGGGTGGCCTAGGAGTGGGCCTGCGGCGCGGGTGTCCCGTGGCTCCTGGTGGCGATGGTCTGGGCGATGACGATGGTGGCGGCGACGGCCGCGGCGACGACGACCGTCAAGGGGTCGTCCTGGACCTTCAGGACGGTGAAGGGGACGAGGATGGCGAGGTCCAGCACGACCGTGAGCCCCGGTATCCAGGGCGTCGCGCCGGTCTTGTCTCGGAGGTGGCGGATGGTGCCCCACTGCACGGCGATGTCCATGGCGAGGTAGAGGAACGCACCCATGGACGCGATCTGGGTGAGGTCGAGGAACGCGGTGGCCAGGATGGCCAGGCCGGCGGTGATGACCATCGGCTGGTGGGTGATTGTCTTCGGCAGCGACGGCGCCTGCCCCATGTCCTGCAGCATCGCGTACAGGCGCGAGACGGAGTAGAGGCTGGCGAGCAGCCCTGACAGGGTGGCGATGACGGCGACCGCGACCGTGATCCCGACGCCCCAGGCGCCGAAGAGCGGTTCCGCGGCCTGGGCGAGGGCGTAGTCGCGGGCCTCGACCGCACCCTCGGCTCCGATGCTGGCTTCGACGGAGACGGTGATCAGCAGGTACAGCACCGTGCAGATGAGCAGGGAGCCGATGATGGATCGTGCGATGTTCTTCTTGGGGTCCTGGAGGTCGTCACCCTGGTTGGTGATGGTGGTGAAGCCCTTGTAGGCCAGCACGCACAACGTGGTCCCGGCGAGCAGCCCCACCACGTCGAACCCGCTGCCCGACGCCTGTGCGCCGAACCCGTCACCGGTCGAGGCGACGCCGATCAGCCCGGCGATCGCCAGGACCGCGATGCCGACGATCTTCAGCACCGCCGTCGTGGTCGCCGACCGTTCCACCAGGGTGTTGCCCACGAGGTTCACCGCGGCCGCGGCGACGATCGCCGTCACACCCAGGAGGGGGACGAGGACCTGCGAGTCCTGCAGCCCGAACGGGCGCAGCAGGTAGGTGCCGAACGTGCGCGCGAGCAGGCTCTCGGCGACCACCATCGACACGTACATGAACAGGGAGAACGACCCCGCGGCGACGCCCGGACCGTAGGCGTCCTTCAGCAGCATCGCGATGCCGCCGGAAGAAGGATTGACGCTGGAGTAGCGGACGTAGGAGTAGGAGCTGACTCCCGCCACGATCGCTCCGAGCAGGAACGCCACCGGGAACCAGTCGCCGGCCAGTCCGGCGACCTGGCCGATCAGGGCGAAGATCCCCGCGCCGATCATCACGCCGGTACCGAGTGATATCGACCCGGTGAGAGAGATCTTGTCGTTCGTGCGAACCATCGTCGGGCCTTTCCTAGGGATCTCGTCGTCGCGTGCGTGGTCTCGACGCGTACGGGTGGGGTGGTCGCTTTCTCGCGAGCTTGGCTGGACAGGCGCCCTGTCTCGGCCGAGAGGGGATGTCGGGGTGTCGAGGTCCTGCTCCCTGCCTACGGACTCGGATGTCGTCGCCGGGGCGGCGAGCCGCGGCCGTTGGCGGCGGAGGTGCCCGTCGGGGCTCGGGTCGGGGTTGTCCTGGGGAACTCGCTTGCGCGTGTCGTCTCATCCACGTCCTCGGCGGCTGCGGCCGTGCCGCCTTCGACGTGCGTCTCGCGTCCGGGTCGTCGTCGGCTGCTGATGAGGATGTAGCCCACGGCCAGCACGACGACGAGCAGGGCGGTGAGCTGGTTCACGCGGACCCCGAGGACGAGGTTGGCCTCGTCGACTCGCAGCAGCTCCAGGACGGCCCGTGCGGTGCCGTACATGGCCAGGTACAGCGCGAACGCCCGGCCGTGCCCGAGGCGGTAGCGCCGGTCGGCCCAGATCACCACGGCCGCGGTGAGCAGGCTCCACAGCGACTCGTACAGGAACGTCGGGTGGAACGTCTCGGCGTCGGGGTAGGCGGCGGGCCGGTTCTCGGGGTCGATCCGCAGCCCCCAGGGAAGGCTGGTGGGTCGGCCGTAGATCTCCTGGTTGACGTAGTTGCCCCAGCGGCCGAAGGCCTGACCGATGGCGATGCCGGGGGCGAGGGCGTCGGCGAAGGCGGGCAGGGGGATGCCGAGGCGGTGGCAGGCGTACCAGGCGGCGAGGCCGCCGCCGATCAGGCCGCCGAAGATGGCTAGGCCGCCCTCCCAGATCCGGAGGATGTCCCAGGGGTCCCGGCCCGCTCCGACGTAGTCCTGCAGCCGGGACAGCACGTGGTAGGCGCGGGCGCCGATGATGCCGCCCGGCACGGCCCACATCAGGACGTCGACGACGGTGCCGGACTGCCCGCCGCGGGCGATCCAGCGCCGGTTCGCGAGCCAGCCGCCGACCACGATGCCGGTGAGGATGAGCAGGGCGTAGGGCCGGACCGGGATGACCCACAGATACCAGGTGCCCTGCGAGGGGCTAGGGATCCCGGGGGAGGCTGCGGAGACCACCTGAGACAGGTCGCTCACGAAGGGCAGGACGCTCACCTGGCCCCTCCAGCGGTGGGTCGGGAGGCCGGGGCGGGGGTGAGCCCGGATCGCAGCTGCCAGGTGTAGGCCAGGACGGCGAGGACGGCCAGGGCCAGCCAGGTGCGGTCTCCGCCGGGGATGTAGTGGCTGCTGATGTGGCCGAGGAACACGTCCATCCACCGCTCGTGGGCCACGCCGGCGCGGAACAGCAGGTCCGGGGCCATCGCGACCAGGTGGAAGCCGAGCACGCTCAGCAGCTGGGCCGGGGCGGGCCGGGCGCGCCATCGCAGGTGCAACGCGTGCCAGGCGACGGTGACGATGACCGCGACGAGGAAGTGCGTGGACCAGTGGAACGCCGCGTCGTGACCGGTGTAGGTCCGGTACAGGACCACCTCGGCCACCACGAGCACGACCGCCTGAACGGCCAGGGTCAGCGGCCGCAGGGCCGGCGGGGGGCCCGGCGGGAGGCCCGGCGGGAGGGCCGGCGGGAGGGCCGGCGGGAGGTTGGTGGTCATGGGGTGGACTCCAGGATGGTGGTGACCTCGAACGCGTTGTCCGGCCATGACGGGTCCAGGGTGGAGTAGCGGACCACCCCGGCGGCGTCGACCACCGCGTAGCCGATCCCCGGGCCCTCGTCGACAGGCCGCGGCAGTCGGACCGCCGCGGCGAGCGACTCCTGCGGGTCCTCGACCACGTCCACCAGGCGGGGGCTGTCCTCGGGACGGTCCTCGGTGCGGTCCTCGGGGCGGCGGTTGCTGTCGTCCTGGCCCTGAGCGTCGTCCTCGCGCGGGGGGCCTTGGACCACGACGGTGACCTGCACGGCGGCTGGGAGGGAGTGGCGCCAGGTGTCGAGCACGTCAGGATCGGGTGCGTCCCGTACGAAGAGCAGCACGTTCGGTACGTCGCGCAGGTGCACGCCCGCAACGTCTGCTGCCACGGTCGGGCCGTCCAGGACCAGGCCGTCCCGCTGCTGTGCGGCGTCCGGCTGGTCCAGCGGGCCGGGACCGCGTGAGCCCAGCAGGACCGCTCCGACGAGCAGCAGGCACGTCACGAACCCGGCGACCAGTACCGCTGTCCCGGCCGGCGGCCGGACCCGGTCACCGGACCGGGGTGAGCCCGGCCGCGTCACGACGGGCCGCCGGCACTCAGAAGAGCGAGCCGGTCCCAGGTCTGTCCCTGGTCGTCGGAACGTAGGACCTCCTCCTCGGTGGCCGCGAGGTAGCGGCCATCTGAGGTGACCGCGAAGGCGGCCGGCGCGGCGGGCAGCGCACCGACTCGGGTCCAGGAGTCCGTGGTGAGTTGCCAGATCGTGCCGTCGACGGCTGCCCCGACCAGTCTGCTCGGGCTTACGGACGTGGTCTCGACCTGGGACAGCAGGACCGGCGGCTGCGGGTCGAACTGCGTGAACGTGGTCCCGTGGTCCGGGCTCGCGAGCAGGCCCTCCACGGTGGTGGCCAGCAGCGCGGTCCCGCGGGTCGACCCGGTGTCGACGGCGAGGTCGGTGACGGCCTCGAACGTCTGACCGTCCTGCCAGGTGCTGCCGCCGTCGTCGCTGGCCAGGACGGCACCGCTCACGGAGTCCCACCCGAACACGTCCGAACCTTCCGCGGTGAGCGCGTGCAGGTCCGCCTCGCCCAGCAACGACACCGACGTCCACGTCTGACCCGCGTCGGTGCTCTCGATCAGACCGAGGTGGGCCGGGAGGTCCTCGCGCAGGTCGGGGTGCCCGCTGCCCAGCAGGCGCCCCTCGTCCACGGTGAACCCCATCGTGTCCTGCCACCGGTCCGCGACCCGAACCGGCGACTCGTCCGGCTCGTCCTGGCTCAGGCGGAACAGGCCGGTGTGCGTGGCCACCAAGACGTCCCCCGACGTCGCGTCCACGCCGAGACCGTGGACATGACCCATCCCGGGATCGGTGAAACCCGCCGCCGGGTCGCCGCCCTCCTGCCCGCCGGCACAACCGGCGAGCAGCAGGACGAACGAACCCAGCAGCGACGGGGCCACCGCACGCAGGACGCGCGATACCCGCCGGCGGGTCATGACGCGTCGAGCAGGTCCTGCATCCGAGTGATCTCGGACTCCTGGGCGGTGATGATGTCCTCGGCCAGGGCGCGGGTGTCGGGGTTCTCGCCCTCGTCGAGCTGGGTGTTCGCCATCTCGACCGCACCCTCGTGGTGCTCGATCATCATGGTCAGGAACATCTGGTCGAACTCGGCGCCCTGGGCGGCCTCGAGGTCGGCCATCTGCTGCGGCGTCATCATCCCGGACATGCCCTCCATACCGGCCATGTCGTCGGCGTCCATGGTGCTGTGGTCCATGCCCTCCATGTCGTCCATGGGCATCTCGGAGGCGTCGCCCATCGGCGCGTCGGCGCCCCATGCGTCCAGGAACGCGGTCATGGTCTGGATCTCCGGCTCCTGCGCGGCGGAGATCTCCTCCGTCAGCTCGAGGACGTCGGGGTTGTCGGTGCGGTCCTCGGCCAGCTCGGACATCATCACCGCCTGCCGGTGGTGGGGGATCATGCCCTGCGCGAAGGCGATGTCGGCGTCGTTGTGGGCCTCGGCCACCTCGGTGGCCGCGGTCGGGGCGTCCCCGGCCGAGGCCGAGGTGGTGTCGTCCCCGCAGGCAGCGAGAACGAGGGTCAGGGTCGCGGCAGCCGCAAAGGCTGCCGCGCCGCGTCGCGGCGTGGTCATGGTGGAACTCCTGTCGTCATGTACGGGTGTGTGAAAGGGCCGTGCCGGCGCGGACGCCGAGCCCGGCTACACCCGGATGACGCAGAGAGCGACGCGTGGTGGAGACCACCGCGACGCCAGGACGCTGACGCCCTGCATCACATCGCAGACACAGATGCGTAGGTGCTCGACCGTCGTAGAACGGCGTAGGAGCAGCAGGGCAACCCCGGCCAGGGCAACCCCGACCAGGGCGACCACACAGCCCGCAGCCAGGTCGTGGTGCTCCGCAGGCGTCGGCCGGTCCGGGGCATGCCCAAGATCGGTGCTCCCCGCCCCAACGTGCGCCTCGATGGCCGCGGACGGGCCGAACTCCGCACCACCGGTCTGAGGGCCGGGTTGGACCTCGGTGTGGGCGGCCGTGTTCGCGGGGAAGGTTGTGGCGACCTGGTGCTGCTGACCGTGGATGTCCGCATGGGCCGATATCGCGAGGAACCCGTGCATCGTGAAGAAGCCCGCGGCGAAGACCAGCAGCACGCCCAGGTGGGCCCACCGGCTCACCTGCCCGCTACGGACCTCACGGCACTGCACCCCATCAGGGTACGGGGAGCGACAAGCGCAGACCCGCACCGGAGGGCCCGCAGCGGACCCCCCGCTCAAGGCCACGCCACTGCCATAGGGACTGCTGCACGAGTAGGTGACATCCAGCCTGTGGCGTGAGCTGTTCCGGTAGCCGACCGCCGGCTGGGTCGCCCAGGCCGCCAGGCGGGAGGGGAGTACCCAGGGCTTACGGTCCCCCGCCAGACCCGTCCGGCCGACCGTCCCGCTCAGGTGCGCTGAACGACGCGGCGGTGGAATTGTCTGTCCAGTGCACGGAGCCGGCGACCGAGGCGTCTCGGACCGCAGTCGCCTACCGTCGACCGCTGGTCGACCGTCGAGGGTGCTGACTGACCCCAGCCCAACGTCAATCGCGGTGGGTCCAGTGTTCTTGCATGGGATGCAACTCTCGGTGGCTGAGCTCCGCTAGCCAGGATTGTGATGACCGCTGGCCATCCCGCCCCCCACACTCACCGAGTTGTCATGGGCAGAGTGCCTGACGGTATCGGTGACCAGATGCGCGACGAAGGGGCGTCACGTGCTGCCGCCGGGGACCGCCACGCCGAGCTGTCCACGGCGGCTGCGCTGCCCGCGATACCCGACCGCAGTCCGCAGACAGTCCGCAAGAGGTCGGAAAACCCTCGCCGGGGACCGCAAGCCACGATAGACGTTTCCGCAGGTCAGACCGCCTTTCGGTCAATGACGACGACTGGCCGTTTCCGCAAGAACAGTTCGAGCTGTACTACGACATCTGATCCACTGCGGTCCTCGTGACCGCAACCACGCGCTGACCGGCGCGTTCGCGGAGCGGGTCCCCGTCCGGGGGACCCGCTTTCGCATGGCTCGACATGATCGGGACCGTCTGCACGGCAGGCCTCCGCGCGCCTGACCTGGCCGACCCCGGGGACGTCCAGCACCCCGCTCGAACCGAGTTCGGCGTGGTTGACGCGCGTCGAGTACGCAGGCGCCGGGTGAGGCACGTTCGCTTGGCCGCTGAGGAAGCACCAGCGCAGCCTGCCCACCTGCGGCACCATCATCCCCATGCGACGACCACCCGGTCGCGGGCTCGCGGGTGAAGCGGCGGAACCGCAGCGCGAACGGCAGCGTCGCCGGGCGGACGCCCCCGAGGTGCGAGCACGCAGATCCAAGGGGGCACGACTGCGGCGGGCTCTGCTGTCGTGGGCGCTGCACTCCGTCGGCATCGTCGTTGTGGTCCTGCTCATCTGGTCCGCTGTTGCCCTCGGCCCCGTCATCGACGGACCCAACAGCTGGCGACAGGTCCTCGCCCTCGGTACGGCCGCCCCGGTGCTCGCCGTGCTCACCGCCCTCGTCCCCTTGGACCTGCTCAGCCTCGCCCCCACAGCGCGCGTCTGGCGCCGGCTCTGGCGCAGCGTGAGGCTGAGCCGGCCCTCGGCGCGCAGGGCGTGGCGCGCCCGGTACGGGCACCTGAACACCGCCAACGCCTGGGACCTGTGGGGGGCCACCGGGATGCTGGCCTCGCGGAACGACCATGACGAGGCCCTGCACCGAGAACGGGCCGACCACCTCCGCGCCCGGCGCGAACGGCGCGAACGACGCAGGGCCGGCCGCCCGGCGAGACGCCAGGGCACGCCGTAGCCGCAACCTCCGTCGACGCAGGGAGGTCCTCTCGGGACCCGCGTCCGTCCGCGGCGTCCCGCCCTCACCCGCACAGGGTGAGTCAGAGTCGTATCGCGGATCGTGACCTGCCTTCTTGACTAGGTTCGGTCGACCGGGCCGCCCAGGCCCCAGGAGGGTGAGGTCCGCCGTCACGGTCCGACGCACCCCCTGGCCGGACGTCGCCTCCTCCCTCCCCGCGTCCAGGAGGGAACGCCATGAGCGCACGACCACATCCCCACCCATCAGCCGACGGACCCGTCCCCGAGTGCGCGGGCCGGCGCATCCGGGCGCGGCGTGGCCAGGGACGACGCCTGCCCGACGGGCTGCTGGCCGCGCTCGAGCGGGCGTACCGCGCCGACCTGAGGCAGATCCGGCTGCACGAGGACGCCGAGGCCGACTCGCTGGCCCGGACGCTCGACGCGGACGCGTTCACCTCCGGCACGGACATCTACCTGCGCGCAGGCGCACCGCGCCCGGACTCCGACGCCGGGGTCGAGCTGCTCGCGCACGAGGTCGCCCACGTGCTCCAGCAGTCCGCTGACCCACAGCAGTCCACGGACCGGCCCGACCCGGTCGAGCCCGAGGGCTGGCTGCGGGCTGAGGACGAGGCCGTCGCCGCGGCCCGGGCGTTCACCGCGGAAACGCTGCCGGCTGGTACCCGTCGCCACCGGGCCGCACGCCCCGCGGACGCCGGTCCGGTGGTGGTGCAGCGGCACTCCTCCTGGGAGCACCGGATGCTGGGTGACGTCCGCACCGCCGACTTCGCCGCGATCGCCGCCGGCGGCGAGGGCCGCAAGGACTACCTGCGCCGGGTCAGGGACTTCCTGCTGCTCTGGTCGACGGACCCGGACGTCAGCGCCGCGAGCATCACCGAGCGGTTCCCCGAGATCCGCCCCCTGACCTTGCGGGTGAGCGGGCTGGTGGTGACCTACGGCGAGCTCAACACCCTGGCGGACTACCTGGCCTCGCCAGCCGAGCTGGACAGCATGCCGAAGAACCTGCTCCTGCCGCTGCTGCAGCAGGTACGGCAGGAGGGCTTCGCCTGGGTCAGCTGGGTGCTGGAGGACCAGTGGCTCGACAAGGACCTCGTGTTCGGCGGCTTCGTCGGCTCCGTCGCCGACACCACGGGGTCCGACACCGCCGACGCGCTGTGGGAGACCTACAGGCTGGACGGCTTCACCACCACCTTCGGCCCCCGGGGCATCAACGCCTACTCCTCGCTGCTGGCCCGCAACGCCTGCCACTTCGCGCCCCACTCCTGGTACCGCTGGGAGCAGTTCTACCTGCAGGCCCGGGCCTTCGCGGTCCAGGCCGCCCACGCGACCGGGCACCGCAAGGACCGGCTGACCAACCTCGCGTGGATCAACCACGGGTACGCCGACCACTTCCTGCACGACTCGTTCGCAGCCGGTCACCTGGTCAACAAGACCCTGGTGATGCAGTGGTACCTGGACTGGGTCGGCACGTTCTCCTCGGTGCCGGACTGGGACCTCTTGCAGTTCATGACGCTGGCCCACCAGCCCGACCTGGCCGGACGGCCGCTGTACTCGGCGTTCCACGACCCGAACCGGCGGGGCGAGGTGCGCGACCCGCAGACCGCGTCGGAGCACTGGTCCCTGGCCCGACGGACGGCGGTGTCCGGCGTCCGGGCGGACGGCAGCCCGCTGGGCAGCTCGTACAAGCGGTGGCTGGCGTTCCTCAGCGTCGGGGTGGTGCAGCTGGCCAGCAACACCGTCCACGACCACTTCAACTCCTCCTCGCTGTGGGTGTCGTCGGAGGACCACCCGCAGGCCTTCCAGCTGTACGGGGACAACACGATGATCAAGGGTGGCGACGGGTACCAGGTCGCCAGCGCGACCGCCCAGCTCTCGCAGCGGTCCATCACCGAGCTGCTGGCCGGGGGCACGACCACCGTCACGGCCTCCGACATCGCCCGACGGTTCCCCAGCCGGGTGCACGACGCGGGGTCCCCGGCCGTCAGCCAGAGCCTGGAGGAGTGGGCCTACGGCTACCAGCAGCAGGCGGGTGCCGTGTTCGACGGGGTGAAGAACCGTCTGGTCGGCTTCCTCCGTACCCGACTGGCCCCCATCACCATCGACAGCACCGGCGGCTGGAGATGGGCAGGGGTCGAGGGGGAGGCCCTCGACGTGGCCGTGGGGGCCGACGGGGTGGCGTGGGCGCTGGACGCCGACCGGCTGGACGCGCAGGGGAACGGACGGGTCCGGTACCGGGACCAGCTGACCCGGGCGAGGTGGGTCGACGCCGATGGGGCCGGTGTCCGGATCGCGGCGGACGGTGACGGCGGCGCGTGGCTCGTGAACGCGGCCGGCGACTCCTTCTACACCCCGAAGCAGAAGGTCGCCTGGCAGAAGGGCAAGCGTGCCGTCGTGTCCGGCGTCGAGGGCCTGGTCGACATCGCCGCCGGCACCGACGGGTCGGTGTGGGCGCTGGCCAAGGCACCCGTGCCCGGCGGGCACCAGCTGATGCGCTGCGTGCAGGGCACCGGCAGCCACTCGTGGCAGCCCGTCGCCGGTGGGGCCACCGCCGTGTCGGTCGGCCCGGACGGACTCCCCTGGGTCGTCAACGAGGCCGGTTCCGTGCTCAGGCTCGTCCCCGGCAACGGGCCCGACCCCGCCGTCGGCGACGGGGCGACCTGGGTCGACGCCACGCCGGCGGGTCGGAAGGCCACGGACATCGGGGTCGGGACCGGGTCGCGGACGTGCGTCTGGATCACGACCGGGACCGGGGTCATGGTCTGGAACGGGCGCGGGGCCGACCGGCCGGCCACGGGCACGCGGCTGGAGCTGGACTGGGAGGACATGGGCGGTGTGGCCCAGCGCGTCGCGGCGGGCGGTCCGGACAACCGGCCGTGGGTCCTCAACCAGCACGACACCTACCTGCTGATCCCGGGGCAGACCGCCACGGCCGAGTTCTCGACCGGTGACGCCGGCAAGGTGCAGGGCACGGCCCGCGCGACGGGCGGGTCGCTGTTCCAGGGTGAGCAGGTCGCCGTCAACGGCTCCACCGACCTGAGCGGGGTGGTCGTGGGCAACAGCGGCGCCCGGGTGTACTCCATCCGGCTCGACCGCTCGGCCCTCGTCGGCTTCAACTACACGTTGTTCATCGACGGCCAGGGGCCGACCGGTGTGGGCTCCGGGTCGTTGTACCTCTTCTTCGAGGACGAGGGTGGCTTCGTCGAGCGCAAGCAGTTCTGGCTCCACGACCGCCATACGCTGACGGACGACTACAACGGCGCCAAGGCAGGTATCCGCCGCATCAGCTGGTCCCCCGACATCGACGACCCGGCGCGCCCTCACTGACCGGCTTAAGCAGGGCCGCCTCACCTCGGCGTGACCGCGTACCGACCAGCGAAACGGATGCCCGGCAGGGGGCCGGTGGCCCGGCGGGGCCCCGTCCGGTGTCGCTGGTCGGTACGGGCGGGCGGTCAGGCGGGGTCGGTGACGTCCGCGACCTGGGCGCCCAGGTGGGCGACGACGTCGTCGGCGGACACCGTGACGGCGACGCCGTGGGCTCCGGCGCCGATGGACACCGTGCGCCCGACCAGCCGCTCGTCGGCCAGGACGGGCAGGACAGCGGCGGAGCCGAACGGGGTGATCGTGCCCCGCTCGTAGCCCGTCACATCGCGTGCGGCGGCGGCGTCGGGCATCGAGATCCGGTTGACCCCGAGCAGGGCGCGCAGCTTCGGCCACGAGATCTCGCGGTCGCCGGGGACGAGGACGAACAGGTGGTCGCCCGCGGCGCGGCGGACGACCATGGTCTTGACGAGCGAGTGGGGCGGCACGCCGCGCGCCTCGGCCGCCTCGGCCAGCGACCGCACGGGGCCGTGCCGGGTGACGGTGTACGCCAGCCCGGAGCCGGCCAGGGCGCGCAGGGCGGGGGTGTCGTCGTCGCTCCGGGCGTCCATCGTCCGACCCTACGTCCGGTCACGCTCGCAGCGCCGCCAGCTGCTCCATCACCGGGTCGGTGTGCCGGGTCAGGTCGAGGTAGGCCGGCACGAGCGCGTCGTAGGCGGCGCTCGCGTCCGGGTCCGGCTGGATCGGGTCCCCCGCCCGGCACATCGCCGCGACCGCGGCCTCGAACCCGTCGTGGACCCCGTGCCCCACCGCGGCGCAGACCGCCGCCCCGAGCCCGGCGGCGTCGGCGACCGCGGCCCGCTCCACCGGTCGGCCGAACACGTCGGCCACGAGCTGGGCCATCAGGTCCGAACGCGACCCGCCGCCGGACACCAGCAGTCGACCGGGCGCACGCCCCAGGGCCTGCTCCATCGCCTCGGTGTGCCCGCGCATCGTCATGACGATGCCCTCGAGGACCGAGCGGTGCAGGTGGTGCGGCCCGTGCGAGCCGTCCAAGCCGATGACGGCGCCCCGCCGGTGCGGGGCGTGCCCCGGGGCCAACCAGTCCGGCAGCGTCACCAGGCCGCCGCAGCCGGGCGGCACGTCCGCCGCACCCGCGTCGAGCCACTGCTGCACGGCCTCGGTCCCGACCGCGTCGGGGGCCGCCGCGCTCACCAGCCGGCGCAGCCACGACACCGTCCACATGCCGCGGCGGATCCCGGCGCTCTCGTACAGGTAGCGACCGGGGACCGCCGCGGCGTTGACCCAGCAGCGGTCGTCGTCGGGGCGAGGACCCTCCCCCACCGTCATGGCCGCGACGTAGGTCCCGAGCGACAGCAGCACCGGCCCGGCCTCGAGCAGGCCGCAGCCGAGCGCCTCGACGGCCTTGTCGTTGGCGGTGGCGTGGACGGGCAGGCCCACCGGCAGACCCGTCTGCGCCGACGCCTCGGCCGTGACCCGACCGAGCAGGCCGGCGGGGTCGACGAGCTCCGGCAGCAGGTGCGCGGGCATGCCGGTCCGCTCGTGCTCGGCCGGGTCCGGCGACCAGCGGCCGGTGGTCGGGTCGAGGGGCCACATGCCGCGGAAGGCCGCCGCGCTGTCGCGCCGGCGACCGGTCAGCCGCACGGCCAGGTACCCGCCGGCGCTGGTCACCGTCGCGACGTCGGGGCCGATTGGGCCCATGGGCTGCGAGACGCGGGCGTCCATCCAGCTGAGTACGGGTTCGGCGAGCCGGCCGTCGGCGCGCAGCAGGGCCCGGCAGAACCGGATCCCGCACAGCCCGACGGCCACCAGGTCGCCCGGGTCGCCGTCGAAGGCCGCCAGCGCGCGGCGGCACGCCAGCACCAGGCTGTCCCACAGGTCGTCGTCGGGGTGCACGGCCCGCCCGCCGGGACCGAGCTCGTAGGGACGCAGCGGCACCTGGGCCGTGGCGTGCACCCGCCCCGCCGTGTCGACGACCGACACCTTGGTGCTCTGCGAGCCGCCGTCGACGGCCAGCAGGTAGGCGGTCACGGCGCCGCCGGGGCCGGGTGGCCGTCGGCCGGCGGGAGGTCCGCCGCGTCCAGGACGTCCAGGACGGCGTCGCCGGCCGCGTCGACGGGGAAGACCGAGCCGGGGTTCATCACGTTGCGCGGGTCGAGCTCGCGCTTGAGCCCGGCCAGCAGCCGGTAGGCGCTACCGTGCTCCTGCTGAACCCAGGGCGTGCGGTACTTGCCGACCCCGTGGTGGTGCACCATCGAGCCGCCCAGCCGCAGCGCCTCCTCCACCACGATGGCGTTGATCGGCCGGTGGTACAGGTCGATCTCGTCGCGGGGGTCGCAGCGGATCTCGTAGTCGTAGACCACGTACAGGTTGGTACCCGTCTGGTACGAGTGCGAGGAGTGGGCCCCGAGCAGGGTCAGGTCGGCCGCGCGCGGGAACGTCGTCCGCACCCGGGTCATGACGGCCTCGTACAGCTCGGCCGTGCGGGACCAGTCGACGGACACCTCGGTCGTGAAGCCCAGGTGGGCGTGCTCGACCATGCTCGCCCGCTCGGCGTCGATCTTGTCCTGGCCCCAGTTGAGACCCTCGAACCAGCTGCGGATGCGCTCCTCGGGCAGCGGCCGGGCGCCGAGCTCGGCCGCCATCTGCTCGATCGCCCCGGTCGTGGCGTGCACCAGGGGCTCGGGGCCCTCGGCGCTCAGGACGACCAGGTTCATGTCACCCGGGTGGTCGGCGAAGTGCTGGCGGGCGTCCTCCGGGGAGTACAGCCGCGCCACCGACGGCCGGTAGCCCGTGGTGACGACCTCCCGGAGCAGACGCACCCCGTCGGCGAAGTCCGGCAGCAGGAACCCCCGGTACCTGGTCGTGCCGGGGTGGTGGCGGAACAGCTTGACGGTGACCTCGGTGACGTACGCCAGCGCCCCCTCGTTGCCGATGAGCACGTGCCGGACGTCCGGCCCGGCCGCGCGGCGGGGGACGTTCTTGACCCGCACGACGTCGCCGCCGGGGAGCACGGCCTCCAGGCCGACCACCATGTCCTCGATCGCCCCGTACAGCGTCGAGAACTGGCCGATGGAGCGCGTGGCGACCAGACCGCCCAGCTGCGCGACCGGCTTGGACTGCGGCGAGTGGCCCGTGGTGAGGCCCTGGGCGCGCAGGGAGTCCTCCAGCGCCTGCAGCGGGACGCCGCACTGGACGGTGACCATCATGTTGTCGACGTCGACGCCCAGGACGCGGTCCAGCCGCGAGCCGTCCACGACCAGCGAGTCCTCGACGACGGTCTCCAGACCGCCCTCGGTGCTGGTGCCGCCGGTGCGGGGCACGACGGCGATGCGTTCGCGCTGGGCCAGGTCCAGCAGCCGGGACACCTCCTCGGTGGACTCGGGGTAGACCACCGCCGCGGGCAACGGGCCGTCGTAGATGCCGTGCGCCGCGGTGTACTTGCGGAACCGGTCCACGCTGCTGGCCCGCAGCCGGGCCTCGTCGGTGTCGACCTGGTCCGGGCGCAGCAGGGCCGTCACGGCGGCCACGACCTCGGCGCGGTCGAGGCGGGATCGGGAGCTGACCATGGGGGTGGGGCCTTCCTGTCGGAGGGTGCGGGGTGCGGTTCAGCGAGCGGTGCGGTTCAGCGGACGGTGCGGTTCAGCGGACGAGGTAGCCGCCGTCGACGACGAGGACGTGGCCGTTGACGTAGTCCGACGCGCGCGAGGCCAGGAAGACCGTGGCGCCCATCAGGTCGCCCGGGTCCCCCCAGCGGCCGGCCGGGATGTGCTCGACCACCCGGCGGTCGGCGTCGACGTCGGCCCGGGCGGCCTCGGTCATGGCGGTGGCGAAGTACCCGGGGGCGATGGCGTTGACCTGGACCCCCCGACCGGCCAGCTCGTCGCAGTAGGCCTTGGTGAAGCCGACCACCCCGGCCTTGGTGGCCGCGTAGGCCGGGGAGCGGCGCCCGCCGAGGTAGGCGAACAGCGAGGCGACGTTGATGATCTTGCCGGCGCCCTGGGCGGTCATGTGCCGACCGGCGTGGTGCGCCGTCTCGAAGGCGGCCGTCAGGTTGAGCGCCACCATCGGGTCCCAGGCGTCCCGGTCGAAGTCCTCCACGTCGGCCAGCAGGCAGATGCCGGCGGAGTTGACGAGCACGTCGATCCCGCCGAGCGCGGTAACGCAGTCGGCCACCGCGCGGGCCGGCTCGCCCGGGGCGGCGAGGTCGCGGCGCGCCTGCACGTAGCGGCGGCCGGCTCCGGTGACGAGGCGCTCGGTGACGCCGTCGTCGTCGGCGACCGTGGGCACGTAGACGTCGGCCCCGGCCCGGGCGAGCGCGACGGTGAAGGCCCGGCCCAGGCCGGTGTTCCCCCCGGTGACCATGGCCCGGCGCCCGGCCAGCGAGAACGTGTCGAGGCCGAAGTCCGTGATGTCCACCCCAGGAACGTGACAGGTCCGGGTGATTCGACGCAACGCGTGTTGTCCATATGTCAACGCGCGTGCCAGGCTGTCCCGATGCCGCAGCCGCCGACGGTCCGCCGCAACACCTCCGGTCTCGCCCGTGACGTGGCGGTGCTCGACCTGCTGGCCGACGCCGAGCGCACCGGCGAGGGCGGGCTGGGCGTCCTGCGGGTCGCGGCGGCCCTCGGCCGGGACAAGGCGGCCGTGTCCCGCGCCCTGGCCACGCTGGCCGACGCGGGGCTGGTGAGCCGCGACCCGCACCGGCTCACCTACTCCCTCGGCCCGCGGCTGTACGCCCTGGCGGCCCTGACCGCCGAGTCGTCGCTGGCGCGCCAGGCGCGACCGGTGCTGCGGCAGATGGTCCACCAGCTGCGCGAGACCACCCACCTGTGCGTGCTGCGCGGCGGCAACGTCCTGACGCTCGTCAGCGAGGTCAGCCCTCAGCAGGTGGGCACGCTCGCCTGGGCCGGGTCGACGACGGCCGCCTGGCTCACCCCGTCGGGACGGGTGCTGATCAGCGACTGGGACCGGGCGTCGGTCGACTCCTGGTACGCGGCGCACGGCCAGGACGCCGGGCTCGTCGACCACCCGACCCCGCCCGCGCTCGGCGCCTTCTCGGTCCCGGCGGCGCCGGACCCCGCCCGCGTGGTGGTGCGTGACCTGCTGAGCCTGCACGCCGAGCTGGCCCGCGTCCGGCGGCGGGGCTGGGCCGTCTCGGACGAGGAGCTGGAGACCGGGGTCGTGGCCGCGTCGTCGCCGGTCCGCGACGCCACCGGCTCGGTCGTCGCGGCCCTGAACGTCAGCGCGCCGCGGACCCGTCTGGGCGAGCGGCTCGACGAGCTGGGTTCCTACCTCGCCCGCTGCGCGGCCACGTTGTCGACCCAGCTCGGCGCCCCCGCCCCCGGCGGCTGACGGGGCCCGGTGCCCGGTGCCCGGGGCGGCCTCAGACCTGGGACAGCTGCGACGCGGTGCCGGCCAGCCCGCCGGAGCACGGCGCCCCGGGCTCGGGGTTCTGGGGCCCCTGCTGGTAGGCGACGAGGAACGCCGGCAGCCGGGGGTCGGCGACGTCGTCGAGCTGCAGCTGCAGCCCCCAGGCGCTGGCCACCAGCGGCGAGGGCAGGTCCCGCACGGGTGAGACCAGCAGGTAGGGGTTGCTCGCGGCCAGCTGCTGCAGCCGCTCGACCTGCTCGGGGCCCAGGTCGGGGTCGTAGGTCAGCCAGACCGCACCGTGCTCCAGCGAGTGCACGGCCGCCTCGGTGACGACCGGCGCGTCGTAGAACCCGCAGTCCTGCCAGACCGCCAGGTGGTCCCCGCCCACCGGCGGGTGCTGCGCGTAGTCGACCGGCTCGTCCTGGTGCCGGTTGGTCAGGCCCTCGAACGTGCGGACGCCCTCGATGGACCCGTCGGCCCGCACGCCCGACCCGTCGGTGCCACCGAGCCCGGCCAGACCACCGGGTCCGGCCAGGCCACCGGGGCCGACGACGAACGTGAGCGCGGCGAAGGCGGCGCCGCCGACCAGCAGGGCCCCCGCCAGCGACGTGACGAGGATGAACGACACGGTGCGCAGCGGCCCCCAGGTCGTGACGCCCCGTGGGGCCTGCTCGCTCGTCGCCGTGCTCACACCGTCTCCTCCGCCGTCCGGGGCCGACCGCCGGCCCCGGGCAGCAGTGTCGCGCAGGCGCCCGCCCTCACGCCGGGCGGGTGGACAGCCGACCGATCCGGGCCGGGCCCACCGATCGCACCCGCCGCACCGCCAGCACGCTGAGCGCCAGCGCGGCCACGGTCCACACCAGCAGCGTCGCGACGGCGCCGCCGGCCCCGTCGGCCAGGACGGCCGCCCGCAGCGCGTCGGTCGCCGCCGCCAACGGCGTCCAGCCGACCACGGCGCGGACGACCTCCGGGGCCGTGCCGACCAGGGCGGCGGGCACGCTCAGCGCCAGCACCGCCACCGACACCAGCCGCCCCGCGCCGCCCAGCCAGGCGACCAGCGCCTGGTTGGTGGCCGCCAGGGCCAGCCCGACGACCAGGAGCACCCCGGCCACGGCCAGCGTCCGGCCCAAGGTCAGGTCGAGCGTCACGGCCAGCACGAGCGTCACCAGGACCGCCTGCAGCAGCACCACCGCCACCGCGGGGGCGAAGGCCTGCAGCGCGAGCCGCAGCGAGCCGGACCGGCTGCTCACCGCCCGGCGGGGCACGGCCCGCAGCACCAGGAACGTGGCCAGCGCGCCGATACCCGCGGCCAGGACGGCGAGGTAGGCGATGCCCCGCTGGCCGGTCGTGCTCACGTCGGCGCTGGTGGTGGCGACCGGGGCCGCGACCACGTCGGCCAGGCGCCGGCGCTGGGACTCGTCGTAGGTCGGCACCTGCTCGGCGCCCTCGGCCAGCCCGCTCGCGAGCTGGTCCGCCCCGTCGGTCAGGCCCGTCGCGCCCTCGCCCAGCTGGGCGGTGCCGTCGGCGAGCTCGCCCGCCCCGGACGCGGCGCTGCCGGCCCCGTCGGCCAGCTGGCCCGCGGCCGAGTCGAGCTCCCGCACCCCCGCCGCCAGCTGCGACGTGCCGTCGGCCAGCTCACGCGCCCCGTCAGCCGAGGCCGCGATCCCGGAGGTCAGGGCGGGCAGCCCGTCGGCCAGGGCGTCGCTGCCGTCGGCGAGCTGCTGCGCGCCATCGGCCAGCTGCGACGTGCCGTCGGCGGCGGCGCGGGCCCCGTCGGCGGCCTCCCGGATCCCGGCGGGCACCTCGGCGGCCTGCTCGTCCAGCTCGGCCAGCCCGCCGGCCAGACCGGCCGACGCGGCCGTCAGGTCCGCCGCGCCGCCCGCGACCCCGTCGGCCGTGCCCACCAGCTGCTGCAGCAGCGTCGTGCACGCCTCGCCGCCGCCGTCCTGGCAGGCGGCCAGGGACTGCCCGGCCAGGTCGGACACCCCGGCCGTACCGCCGGCCAGCCCCGCCACGCCGTCGTCGACCTGGCCCGCGAGCCCGGCCAGCGTGCCCGTGCCCTCGGGCAGGGCGGCCGCACCGGTGGCGGCCTCGTCGAGGCCGTCGGCGAGCAGGCCGAGCTGCGAGGCCAGCTCACCCGTGCCGCCGGCCACCTCCTGGGCGCCGTCGGCCAGCGACCGGGTGTCCGCGGGCAGGCTGCGGCTGCCCTCGCTGAGCCGGGCGAGGCCGTCGGCGAGGGCGTCGGCCCCGTCGGCGCCCGCGCCGGCCCCGTCGGCCAGATCACCCGTGCCGTCGGCCAGCTGCGACGTGCCGCTGCTCAGCTCGCCCAGACCCGTGGCCAGGTCCTGCGCGCCGTCGCCGCTGGCGGCCAGCCCGTCGGCGAGCTGGCCGGAGCCGTCCCGCAGCTCGGTCGCCCCGTCGGCGGCGTCGCTCAGCGACCCCGCGACGTCGCTGAAGCCGACGTACAGGTTCTCCACGTAGGTGGTGGTCAGCTCCCCGCCCAGGGTGGCGGCGACGACGTCACCCACGGCCGCCGCGACGGCGCTGTCGGCGACCGGGCCGTCGTCGGCCGTGGCCACGTCGATGGTGGCCGAGCCGGCGTCGTCGGGGTCCTTGGCCGACAGGGACGTGGCGGCGGCCGAGAAGTCCTCCGGGATGGTGACCACGGCGGCGTAGCGACCGGTGGTCAGGCCGTCCTGGGCGCCGTCGGTGTCGGTCAGGGTCCAGGTGATCCCGGTCGGGGCCCCCTCGACGTCGATCGGCTCGCCGTCCAGGCCGACGCCCGCGGTCAGGGCGGCCACGACCTGCCGGCCCAGGGGCACCAGGTCGCCGTCCACCTCGACGGGCTCGTCGAGGCTGACGACCGCGGCCTCGATCCGGTCCAGGTCGTCGACGGGGTCGTACAGGCCCCAGGCCAGGGCGCCCGCGACCAGGGCGGGCACCAGGCCCAGGCCTGCGACGACGGCGGCCCGGCGGCGTCGGGACGGTGCGGTCCAGCTGGTGGTGCGGCTCATGAGCGGGGCCCTCCGACGGTCTGGGCGTAGGCGTGGTCGTCGACCGGTCCGGCGGGGTCGGGCCCCGGGGCGGGGTCCTGGTCGGTGACCCAGGCGTCCTGGGACGGCGCGACGGCGTCCAGGTCGAGGTGGACGACGGGCACGTCCACCGGCAGGACCAGGGAGCGGCCCTCGTGCGAGGCGACCGTCAGCACGGCCGTGACGCCCCGGGTCAGGCAGTCCTGGGCGAGCAGGTCGAGCACCTCCTGGCGGACCTCGGGCGAGTCGGCCCGCTCGAGGTTCTCCACCACGACCACCGTGGCGGGCCGGGGGCCGGCGACCGCGCGACGCACGGCGCCCGGCAGGTCGGCCTCCTCGACCGCCCGGACCAGGGCGACGGCGCGGCGGGCGCGGACCGCCTGCTGCGGCAGGACGGCCCCGGCGACCTTGACCGCGCCGTGGCTCGGCGCGGTGCGCCCGGCCAGCAGCATGGCCAGGGCGGTCCGGGCGGTGCGGTCACCGCCCTCGGCCAGCACCAGGTGCCCGGGCGGCGCGACAACCGACACCGGTCCCAGCAGCAGGGCCTGGCCGGTGCGCAGGGCGTCCCGCTCCCCCGCGGCGACCTCGGCCTCGCCCAGGTAGACCCCCGGCCCCGCGTCCGGGACGGGCCAGTCGGCCAGGGCGAGCTGGCGGGTCAGGCCCTCGCCCTCGACGTCGAAGCTCGGCAGCAGCCGGTCCAGCCAGGCGGGCAGCCACCAGGCCCGCTCCCCCAGCAGCGTCATGACGGCCGGGATCAGGGTCATCCGGACCACGAACGCGTCGACGAACACGCCGACCGCCAGGCCGAGGGCGATGGGCTGCAGGGTGGCGTCGCCCTCGGGCACGAAGGCCGCGAAGACGGCGAACATGATGACGGCGGCGGCCGCGACGACCTTGGCCGCCGAGGTGAACCCGGTGCGGACCGCGTCGCGCGCGTCCTCGCCGTGCACCCAGTGCTCCCGCATCCGGGACACCAGGAACACCTGGTAGTCCATGGCCAGCCCGAACAGGATGCCCAGCAGCAGGATCGGCATGAAGCTGATCACCGGGCCCAGGGCGACGGTGTGCAGCGGGCCCTCCAGCCAGCCCCACTGGTAGACCGCGACGACCGCGCCGAGCGCCGCCCCGATGGACAGCAGGTAGCCCACCGCCGCCGTGACCGGCACCCAGACCGATCGGAACACCATGGCCAGCAGCACCAGCGACAGCCCGACGACCAGCAGGACGAACGGCAGCAGCGCCCGCAGCAGCAGGTCGGAGATGTCGATGGCCACGGCCGTGGCCCCGGTCACGGCGATGTCGACGCCGAGCTCGTCGGAGATCGGCTCGCGCAGGTCGCGGATGTCCTGGACCAGCTGCCGGGTCTCGTCCGAGGCCGGGCCGCCCTCGGGCACGACCTGGACGATCATCGTGTCGGCGCCCTGGTTGGGCGTCGCCAGCGGCACCGCGGCCACGCCGTCCAGGGCGCGGATCTCCTCGGCGACGTCGTCGACCAGGCCGAGCGGGTCGGTGCTGGCCACGATGTCGCCGGTGACGATGAGCGGGCCGTTGAAGCCGGCGCCGAACTCCTCGCTCAGCAGGTCGTAGGTGGTGCGGGCCGGGGTGTCCGCGGCCGCGGTGCCGGCGTCCGGCAGGGCCAGGCGCAGGTCCAGGGCGGGCAGCGCCGCGACCAGCAGACCGGCGGTGAGGACGACGACGGTGACCAGCGGCCGCCAGGTGACGACGGCCAGCCAGCGGCCGGCCGGGCCGCCGGCGGTGCGGGCCGGTCGGCGGGAGCGCCGGGCCCGGGGCGCCAGGCGGTGCCCGGCCAGACCCATGAACCCGGGCAGCAGCGTCAGCGCGACCAGCACGGCGACGGCGACCGCGAGGGCGGCCGAGATCCCCATCACGGTCAGGAACGGGATGCCCGCGACCGACAGCCCGGCCAGGGCGATCATGACGGTCAGGCCGGCGAACACGACCGCGGAGCCGGCGGTGGCCACCGACCGTCCCGTCGACTCCTCGGGGTCCATGCCCTCGCCCAGCTGGTCCCGGTGCCGGGCCAGCACGAACAGCGAGTAGTCGATGCCGACCGCGATGCCGATCATGACGGCCAGCAGCGGCGCCGTGCTCGACAGCTCGACCACCACCGTCGAGGCGAACACCACGGCCATGGCCACGCCCACCCCCACCAGGGCGACGACGATGGGCATGCCCGCGGCCAGCAGCGAGCCCAGGGTGAGCGTGAGCACGACCGCGGCCACCGCCAGGCCGACCAGCTCGACCCAGCTGAGCGCCACGGTCTGCACGGCGAACGCGTCCCCGCCCGCGACCCAGGTGACGTCCGCGTCGGAGGCGTCGGCCACGATGGCCGACACCTCGTCCCGCAGCTGCTCGGTGACGTCGTCCCGGCCCACGTCCAGCTGGGCGTTGACCAGCAGGGTGTCGCCGTCGTCGGAGACCTGCGCGTCCGGGCCGAGCCCGCCGTCGGAGCCCAGCGGGCTGAGCACCGCGCTCACCTCGTCGAGGTCCTCCACCTGGGCCACGACGTCGGCGACGGAGGCCAGCACGGCCTCGTCGTCCAGACCGCCCTCGGCCCGCGCGACCAGCTGCACCGACGAGCCCGCGACCTGCGGGAACGTCGCGTCGAGCCGGTCGAGGGCCTCCTGGGACTCGGTCCCCGGGATGGAGAAGGAGTCGCTCGTGCCCTGGTTGAGGGTCAGCGCGGCGGTGCCGGCACCGATGAGCACGAGCAGCCACACCAGGAGCACGGCACGCCAGCGCCGGTGGGCCAGGCGACCGAAGGAGTACAGGAGCGACGACATGGCTGTCCTCGGAGGAACGGGTCGCCGGGGGCGACGGGTGGGGCGTGCAGGGTCAGGGGGCGCCGGGGGCGCCGAGCACGTCGCTGGCGAGCTCGACCGCGAGGTCGTGCACCTGCGCGGGGGTGACCCCGAAGGCCTGGGCCTCCGGGGTGATGGTCAGCAGGGCGGCGTTGGCCACCAGCTGGACGGCGAGCACGGCGCGGAGCTGGTCGCGGCCGTCGGCGAGGTCCAGGGTCAGGTCCTGGACCAGCAGGTGGGCCAGCTCGCCCAGCCGGTCGGCGTGCGGCAGGTCGGTGACCGAGCGCATCGCCTCGAGCATGAGCAGGACGGCGCCGGGGTGGGCGAAGGCGGCCGAGGCGGCCGTGCGGACGATCTGCGCCCCGCCGCCCGGGCGACGCGCCCCGACGGTCTGCTCGCGCAGGACGCCGAGCTGGTCGCTCACGTGCTCCACGACGGCGTCGTAGAGCGCCTGCTTGGACGGGAACCGCCGCAGCAGGCCGGTCTTGGAGTAGCCGACGGCGTCGGCCACCTGCTGCACCGACGTGCCGGCGAAACCGTGCCGGGCGAACACCTCGGCCGCCGTGTCCAGGATGGCGGCGTCGATCTCGTCGGCCGACGGGCGGGCCGTGCGGCTGGGGGCGCGGACCGTCCCGATGTCGTTTGCGACCATGATGGTCTCAGGGTGGACCGATCTGGTCCGGGTGGCAAATCCGCCGGTCCGAACCACCCGCCCGGCGTCACGACGGCCTAGCGTCGGGGGCGTGACCCCACCACCGCCCGTCGTGGCCGTGGCCGACCTGGCCGCGCTGTCCCCCGCGCCCGTGCTCGTGGACGTCCGCTGGTACCTGGACGGGCGCTCGGGCGCCGACGCGCACGACCGGGCCCACCTGCCCGGCGCGGTGTTCCTGGACCTGGACGCGTGGCTCACCGGCCCGTCGGGCGGCCCCGACGACGGCCGGCACCCCCTGCCGAGCCCGGAGCGCTTCACGGAAGGGCTGGCCCGCGCGGGCGTCGCCGACGACGACCACGTCGTGGCCTACGACGACGCCGGCGGTCGCGTCGCCGCCCGGCTGGTGTGGCTGCTGCGGGTCACCGGCCGGCGCGCGTCGCTGCTGGACGGCGGCACCGACGCCTGGCCCGGGCCCTGGGCGCACGGCCCCGTGCACCGAGCCCGCACGACCCCCGAGGTCCGGCCCTGGCCGGGCGGGCTGCTGGTGGACCTGACGGCGGCCACCGCCCCGGAGTCGGTGCTGCTGGACGCCCGCGAGGCCGCCCGGTACCGCGGTGAGCACGAACCGGTCGACCCCCGCCCCGGCCACGTGCCGGGCGCGGTCAACCTGCCGGCCACCACCGCGCTCGGCCCCGACGGCCGCCTGCTCCCGCCCGACCGGCTGCGGGCGGGGTTCGACGCCGTCGGGGCGGGAGCGGCGGCCGACGTGGTCGCCTCGTGCGGCTCCGGGGTGACGGCCTGCTTCACCCTGCTGGTGCGCCAGCACGCCGGCCTGCCGCCCGGCCGGCTGTGGCCCGGCTCCTACTCCGGCTGGACCGCGGCGGCGGACCGGCCCGTGGTCACCGGCGACCGGCCGCGCTGAGCCGCCCGGCCGGCGAGGCCGCGAGGACCTCCACCTGGGGCACGAGCCGGCGAAGCACGTCGGCCAGCGTCACCACGCCCAGCAGCCGACCGTCCTCCCGCACCACCGCGAGGTGGGTGCTGGTCGCGCGCATCTGCGCCAGCGCCTCGTGCACCGGCAGGTCCGGGTGCAGCTCGAACGGCTCCCGGACCAGGTCGGTCACCGGCTCCTCCGGCGCCATGGCCAGGGTGTCGCGCACGTGCACCACGCCCGCCACGGTCTGCTCGTCGCCGACCAGGATGCGCAGGTGACCGGACGCCTGGGTGGCGGCCTGGACGTCGGCCACCGTGGCCCCCGGCGGCACCGAGGTGGCCCGCGCGTCCGGGCGGAGCAGGTCGCGCACCTGCAGCTCCTGCAGCTCCAGCGCCCCGCGCAGCTGTGTGGAGTACTCCTCGGTCAGCACGCCCGCGTCGACGGAGTGCTCGACCAGCTGGCGCAGCGAGTCCGGCGTGTGACCGGTCGCCACCGAGTTGGCGGGGTCCACACCCACCCGGCGCAGGCACCAGTTGGCGGCCTCGTTGAGGGCGGTCAGCAGCGGCCGGGTGAGCCACATGAACCCGCGCATCGGGATCGACAGCATGATCGCGGACTTCTCGGGGTGGGCGATGGCCCAGGACTTGGGCGCCATCTCGCCCACGACCAGGTGCAGGAACGTGACGACGACCAGGGCCAGGGCGAACCCGGCCACGCCCGCGATCCAGTCGGGCCCGCCGAAGGAGGCGATCCACGGGGTGAGGGAGTACTGCACGGCGGGCTTGGTGATGGCACCGAGCGCCAGGGCGCACACCGTGATGCCCAGCTGCGACCCGGCCAGCAGGACCGTCAGCTCGGAGGAGGAGCGCAGGGCCGCGCGGGCGGCCGCGCTGTTGGGCGCGGCGTCCTCCAGCCGGCTGCGGCGGGCCGCCAGCAGGGCGAACTCGACGGCCACGAAGAACGCGCTCGCGGCGATGATGGCGGCGGTGATGAGGGCGAGCAGCCACGGGTTGTCGGTCATCGCCGGGCCTCCTCGGGCTCGGGGGCGTGCTCCTCGACCGGCACCAGCTCCAACCGGACGGACGCGGGCACGTGGTGCTCGACCTCGACGACCTCGGCGCGCAGGTACCGCGCCACGGGGTCGCCGTCGTTGACCAGGTCCGCGGGGTCCGGCGGCAGCTCCACGTCCAGGACCGTGCCGACGGCGGGCAGGCCGCCGTGCGTGGCGATGACCAGGCCGGCCAGCGTCTCGTAGTCGCCCTGCGGCAGGTCGGTGCCGAGCAGGCGCTCGACCTCGTCCACGTGGGCCTCGCCGTCCACCAGCCAGCGGCCGTCGTCGGAGGACTCGCCGCTCGGGCCGTCCTCGTCGTCGTGCTCGTCGGTGATCTCCCCGACCAGCTCCTCGGCCACGTCCTCCATGGTCAGCACGCCGTCGAAGCCGCCGTACTCGTCCACCACGCAGGCCAGCTGGTTGCGGGTCCGGCCCAGCTCGCGCAGGGCGTCCGGCAGCGCCATCAGGGTGGGCAGGACCAGCGCCTCGCGCATGATCTGCCCGGCGGTGCCCGGGGCGCCGCCGTGGGCCAGCACGTCGTCCAGGTGCACGACACCCACGACCTCGCCCTCGTCGTCCAGGACGGGGTAGCGCGAGTGTCCCGCGCTCATGCGCACGCGGACCTCGTGCAGCGGCTCGTCCGTGCCGACCACGTCGACCCGGTGCCGCGGGATCATGGCGTGCTCGACGTCCTGGTGCGGGAAGTCGAGGATGCGGTCCAGCAGCAGCGACAGCTCCTCGGGCAGGTCACCGCTCTCGCGGGACTCCTCGACGATGTGCTCGAGGTCGCGGGCGGTCGCCGAGTGCTCGACGTCGTGGACGGGCTCGATCCGCAGGGCCTTCAGCAGCAGGTTGGAGGCCTGGTCGAAGACCCAGATCAGCCAGCCGAACACCGTCAGGTAGGCGACGGTGGAGCGGGACAGCCAGCGGGCCACCGGCTCGGGCCGGGCGATGGCCAGGTTCTTGGGGAACAGCTCGCCGAACAGCATCTGGACCAGCGTGGAGACGACCAGGGCCAGGACGGTGCCGACGGCCACGCCGATCCCGGTCGGCACGCCGACGCCGCCCAGGATGGTGCCGAGCGACTGCCCGATGAGCGGCTCGGCCACGTAGCCGACGAGCAGGGCCGTCACGGTGATGCCCAGCTGGGCCCCGGACAGCATGAACGAGGTGCGGCGCGTGATGGACAGCGTCCGCTTGGCGGTGGTGTCCCCGGCGGCGGCCTTGGCGGCCAGCGACGACCGGTCCACGGCGACGTAGGCGAACTCCTGGGCCACGAAGTAGCCCGTGGCGGCGGTGATGAGCAGGACGACGACGAACCCGAGCAGGAGCGAGAGCGCGATCTCCATCAGATGATGGCCCCACCCGTCGTCGCGCCGGTACTTCGCTCGTCGGGGCGGGGATGGCTATGTGACGCAGGATCCATGAGGGTCGATGGTACGGCTCATCCCCCCGTGGTGGGACTTCTGCGACCCACGGGCGGCGCGCCACCCACCCGACGGCTCAGCCGCCGCGCGACGGCGGTCACGGCCGCGGCCAGGCCCGCCCGGGCGGGCCCGTCGACCTCGCCCGCCGGGAACGTGACCGCCACCGCCGCGACCGGGTGGCCGGCCGCGTCGAGCACCGCCGCGGCCACCGACGCGAACCCCGGCGTCACCTCGTCGGCCTCCTCCGCCCAGCCCCGCCGACGGGTGCCGGCCAGCAGCGCCCGCAGCTGCGACGCCGACGTGGGTCCCGCCTCGTGCCGCAGCACGAAGGCCGACCGGTCGCCGAACAGCGCCCGCACGTGCGCGGCCGGCAGCGCCGCCAGCAGGGCCCGGCCCGTCGCGGTCAGGTGCGCCGGCAGCCGCACGCCGACGTCGCTGACCAGCGGGGCCCGGCCCGGGGCCCGGTCCTCGATGACGTAGACGACCTCGCGACCGGCCAGCACGGCCAGGTGCGCCGTGTGCCCCGTCCGGGCCACCAGGTCGTCCATGGGCACCCGGGCCAGCCGCTGCAGCGACGCCTGCCGGGTGTAGCCGTGACCGATCTCGTAGGCGGCCACGCCCAGCGCGTAGCGCCGCTGCTCGGCCACGTGCACGACGAAGCCCTGCCCGACCAGCTCGGCCAGCAGGTGGTAGGTCGTCGAGCGCGGCAGGTCCAGGGCGCGGGCGACCGCCGCCGCCGGCACGGGTGCGGCCTGGCCGGCCAGCCAGCGCAGCACCGCGAGGACCTGCGCGGCGGCCGGCACCTGCGCACCGGCCGGCACCTGCACCCGCTCCACGCGCTCCCCCGTCCGTCGGTGTCTGTGATCCCGGACGGTACCTGCCGCGCGACCGTGGCGGGCGGGCCCGGCGGAGCGCTGACATGGGGGCATGGACGTCGTCGAGGTCGGCACCGGCCCGCTCACCGCCCGCGAGGTCGTCGCGGTGGCCCGCCACGGCGCCGGCGTACGGGTCGGCCCCGACGCCCTGGCCGCGCTGGCCCGGGGCCGGGCCGTGGTGGAGGCCCTCGCGGACGACCCGCAGCCGCACTACGGCATCTCCACGGGCTTCGGCGCGCTGGCCACCCTCCACATCCCGGTGGAGCAGCGCAGCCGGCTGCAGCGCAGCCTGGTCCGCTCCCACGCCGCCTGCACCGGGCCCGAGGTGGAGCGCGAGGTGGTCCGGGCGCTCATGCTGCTGCGCCTGGCCACCCTGGCGACCGGGCGCACCGGGGTCCGTCCCGTCACGGCGACGACCTACGCGGCGCTGCTGGACGCCGGCCTGACCGCGGTGGTCCGCGAGCACGGGTCGCTGGGCTGCTCCGGCGACCTGGCCCCGCTGGCGCACTGCGCCCTGGCGGCCATGGGCGAGGGCGAGGTCCGCGACGCCGACGACCGGCTGCTCCCGGCGGGCGAGGCGCTGGCCGCCGCCGGGATCGAGCCGCTGGAGCTGCGCGAGAAGGAGGGCCTGGCCCTGCTCAACGGCACCGACGGCATGCTCGGCATGCTGCTGCTGGCGTGCGAGGACCTGCGCGTCCTGCTGCGCACGGCCGACGTGACCGCCGCGCTGTCGGTGGAGGCGCTGCTGGGCACCGACAGCGCCTTCGCCGCGGACCTGGCCGCGCTGCGCCCCCACCCCGGGATCGCCGACAGCGCCGCCAACCTGCGCGCCCTGCTCGCCGGGTCCGGCGTGATGGCCAGCCACCGCGGCCCGGCGTGCACCCGGGTCCAGGACGCCTACTCGCTGCGCTGCGCCCCGCAGGTCCACGGGGCGGCCAGGGACACCCTCGCCCACGCCGAGACCGTCGCCGGGCGCGAGCTGGCCGCCACGGTGGACAACCCCGTCCTGACCGACGACGGCCGGGTCGAGAGCAACGGCAGCTTCCACGGCGCCCCGGTCGGCTACGTCCTGGACTTCCTGGCCGTGGTCGTCGCCGACGTCGCGAGCATGGCCGAGCGGCGCACCGACCGGATGCTGGACCCGGCCCGCAGCCACGGCCTGCCGCCGTTCCTGGCCGACGACCCCGGCGTGGACTCGGGGCTGATGATCGCCCAGTACACGCAGGCCGCCGTGGTCAGCGAGCTCAAGCGGCTCGCGGCCCCGGCGTCGGTGGACTCGATCCCCTCCAGCGCCATGCAGGAGGACCACGTGTCGATGGGGTGGTCGGCGGCCCGGTCGCTGCGCCGCGCGCTGGACGGGCTGACCCGCGTCCTCGGTGTCGAGCTGCTGGTGGCCGGCCGGGCCCTGGAGCTGCGCGGCCCGCTCACCCCCGCCCCGGCCACCGCCGCGGTGGTGGCGGGGCTGCGGGCGCACGTGCCCGGTCCGGGCCCGGACCGGTTCCTGTCCCCCGAGATCGAGGCCGCAGTCGCCCACGTCCGGTCCGGGGCCGTGCTCCGTGACGCCGAGCAGGTCGTGGGCGACCTGCGATGACCCCCACCACCCCCCACCCCGGAGGCACCCCGTGATCGGAGCCCGTCCCGTCCGCGCCGCGCGCGGCACCACGCTGACCGCCCGGTCCTGGCAGACCGAGGCGCCGCTGCGGATGCTCATGAACAACCTCGACCCCGAGGTGGCCGAGCGCCCGGACGACCTGGTCGTCTACGGCGGCACCGGCCGCGCCGCGCGGGACTGGGCCAGCTACGACGGCATCGTCCGCACCCTGACCACGCTGGCCGACGACGAGACGCTGCTGGTGCAGTCGGGCAAGCCCGTGGGCGTCATGCAGACCCACGAGTGGGCCCCGCGCGTGCTGATCGCCAACTCCAACCTGGTCCCGCAGTGGGCGACCTGGCCGGAGTTCCGCCGCCTGGAGGCGCTCGGGCTCACGATGTACGGCCAGATGACGGCCGGCTCGTGGATCTACATCGGCACCCAGGGCATCGTGCAGGGCACGTTCGAGACCTTCGCCGCCGTCGCCGACCGGCACTTCGGCGGGACGCTGGCGGGGACGCTGACCGTGACGGGCGGCTGCGGCGGGATGGGCGGGGCGCAGCCGCTGGCGGTGACCCTCAACGGCGGGGTCTGCCTGGTGGTCGACGTCGACCCCGGCCGGCTGCACCGGCGCGTCGAGCACCGCTACCTGGACGAGGTGGGCGACGACCTGGACGACGCGCTGACCCGCTGCCTGGCCGCTCGCCGCGAGCGGCGGGCGCTGTCGGTCGGGCTGGTCGGCAACTGCGCCGACATCCTGCCGGAGCTGCTGCGCCGCGGCGTGGACGTCGACGTGGTCACCGACCAGACCAGCGCCCACGACCCGCTGTCGTACCTGCCGAGCGGCGTGGACCTGGCCGACTGGGCCGACCTGGCCGCCAAGGACCCCGACGGGTTCACCGACCGGTCCCGTGAGTCGATGGCCCGCCACGTGGAGGCCATGGTCGGCTTCCGCGACGCCGGCGCCCAGGCGTTCGACTACGGCAACTCCATCCGCGAGGAGGCCCGCCTCGGCGGCTGCACCCGGGCCTTCGAGGTGCCGGGCTTCGTGCCGGAGTACATCCGTCCCCTGTTCTGCGAGGGCCGGGGGCCGTTCCGCTGGGCGGCGCTGTCGGGCGACCCGGCCGACATCGCCGCCACCGACGCCGCGATGCTCGACCTGTTCCCGGACGACGACCGGCTCCGCACCTGGCTGCGCGGGGCGCAGGAGCGGATCGCGTTCCAGGGCCTGCCCGCGCGGATCTGCTGGCTGGGCCTGGGCGAGCGCGCCGCCGCGGGCGAGCGGTTCAACGACATGGTCGCCTCGGGCGAGCTGAGCGCCCCGCTGGCCATCGGGCGGGACCACCTGGACTGCGGCAGCGTCGCCTCGCCCTTCCGCGAGACCGAGGGCATGGCCGACGGCTCCGACGCGATCGCGGACTGGCCGCTGCTCAACGCGCTGGTCAGCACGGCCAGCGGCGCGTCGTGGGTGTCGCTGCACCACGGCGGCGGGGTCGGCATCGGCCGCTCGCTGCACGCCGGTCAGGTCTGCGTGGCCGACGGCACGGACCTGGCCGGGCAGAAGCTGCGCCGGGTGCTGACCAACGACCCGGCCATGGGCGTCATCCGTCACGTCGACGCCGGCTACGACGTCGCCGACCGGACCGCCGAGGCCCAGCGGGTGCGCGTGCCGATGCGGGAGGGCTGAGGCGTGAGCGGTTCCCCCGCCTCGTTCGACGCCATGTGGGCCGAGCTGGCGCCGCTGGGCCGCTCCCGCCGCGGCGGGTACGACCGGTTCGCGTGGACCCGGACCGACAGCGACCTGCGGGAGTGGTTCGTCGCCGCGGCCGGCTCCCGTGGGCTCGACGTGGACCAGGACCGCGCGGGCAACCTGTGGGCCTGGTGGGGCGACCCCGACGCCGCGGTCCGGACCGGGGACCCCGGGGTCGTCGTCGGGTCGCACCTGGACTCCGTGCCCTCCGGCGGGCCGTTCGACGGCCCGTTGGGGGTGGTGTCGGCCCTGGCGGCGCTCGACGCGCTGCGGGCGGCCGGGGTGGCCCTGACCCGACCGGTCGGGGTGCTGGTCAGCGCCGACGAGGAGGGGGCCCGCTTCGGCGTGGCCTGTGCTGGCACCCGGCTGCTGACCGGGGCGCTGGACCCCGACCGGGCGCGGGCGCTGCGGGACGACGAGGGCACCACGCTGGCCGAGGCCTACGAGGCCGCCGGGCACGACCCGGGCTCCCTCGGTGCCGACCCGCGCGCCCTGTCCCGGGTGGGGGCGTTCGTGGAGCTGCACGTGGAGCAGGGCCGGGGGCTGGTGCACCACGACCGGCCCGTCGGGGTGGGCGCGTCGATCTGGCCGCACGGGCGCTGGCGCTTCGACCTGCCCGGGCGCGCCGACCACGCCGGCACCACGCCGCTGCCGGACCGCGACGACGCCGTGCTGCGCCTGGCCCACCTGGTCCTCACGGCGCGGGCGGCCGCGGAGCGGCACGGGGCCCTGGCCACGGTCGGGCGCCTCGACGTCACCCCCAACGGCACCAACGCGATCGCCTCGGCGGCCCGGGCCTGGCTCGACGTCCGCAGCGAGGACGCCGCCGCGGTCGAGGCCGTGGTGGCGGACGTGACGCGGGCCGCCGGGGTCGAGCCCGAGCCGGAGTCGCTCACGGCCGCCACCCGCTTCGACCCCGCCCTGACGGCCCGCGCGGCCGCCCTGCTCGGCGACGCCCCCGTCCTGGGCACGGGGGCGGGCCACGACGCGGGGGTCCTGGCCGCGGCCGGCGTGCCGACGACGATGCTGCTGGTGCGCAACCCGACCGGGGTGTCGCACTCCCCGCACGAGCACGCCGAGCGCGACGACTGCCTGGCCGGGGTGGCGGCGCTGACCGCGGTCCTGACCGACCTCGTCGGCGCGGCCCCGGTCGCGGCGGAGCACCGGTGAGCACGTCGGCGTGGTTCGCCGAGCACGCCTGGCTGCCCGGGGGCATGGCCACCGACGTGCGTCTGGAGGTCACGGGCGGGATGTTCAGCGCGGTGGTCCCGGGCGGGTCCCCCGCGGGCGCCGTGCGGCTGCCCGGGGTGGTGCTGCCCGGGCTGGCCGACGGTCACAGCCACGCGTTCCACCGGGCCCTGCGCGGGCGCACCCACGCCGGGGGCGGGTCGTTCTGGACCTGGCGCGAGCAGGCCTACGCCGTGGCCGACCGGCTGGACCCCGACACCTACCTCGCCCTGGCCCGGGCGGCGTACGCCGAGCTGGTGCTGGCCGGGGTGACCGGGGTCGGTGAGTTCCACTACCTGCACCACGGCCCCGACGGGCGGCCCTACGCCGAGCCCAACGCGATGGCCGAGGCGCTGCGGCAGGCGGCGGCCGACGCCGGGCTGCGGCTCACGCTGCTGGACACCTGCTACCTGGCCGGCGGCCTCGGGGTCGACGGCCCGCAGCCGGTGACGGGCACGCAGCGGCGCTTCGC
Source organism: Jannaschia sp. R86511 (assembly GCF_042466345.1). Taxonomy (NCBI): domain Bacteria; kingdom Pseudomonadati; phylum Pseudomonadota; class Alphaproteobacteria; order Rhodobacterales; family Roseobacteraceae; genus Jannaschia; species Jannaschia sp. R86511. Next base: position 2,646,600 of record NZ_JAXHCD010000001.1, on the reverse strand, counting down.
CGACGCCGACGTCGACGCCTGGGCCGAGCGGGTCGACGCGCTGCGCCCGTCGGCGGGCACGCGGGTCGGGGTCGCCGCGCACTCGGTCCGCGCCGTGCCGCGGCCGGCGCTGCGCCGGGTGGTCGAGGTCGCCGCCGGCCGTCCGCTGCACGTGCACGTGTCGGAGCAGCCGGCCGAGAACACCGCCTGCCGGCAGGCGCACGGCCTGTCCCCCGTGGCCCTGCTGGACGCCGAGGGCGTGCTCGGACCCGCGACGACGGCCGTGCACGCCACCCACGTGGACGCCGCCGACGTCCGGCTGCTCGGCGCCGGCGGCACCGGCGTGTGCCTGTGCCCGAGCACCGAGCAGGACCTGGCCGACGGGATCGGTCCGGCCCTCGCGCTGCGGCGGGCGGGCTCACCGCTGTCGGTCGGCTCCGACCAGCACGCCGTGGCCGACCTGCTGGGCGAGGCCCGCGGGGTGGAGATGCACGAGCGGCTGGCCGGCGGGCGCCGCGGCTGCTTCACCCCGGCCGAGCTGCTGGCCACCGCCACCGGCCACGACCGGATCGGCTGGCCCGAGGCGGGCCGGCTGGCGGTGGGGGCGCTCGCGGACCTGGTGGCCGTGCGGCTGGACACCGTCCGCACCGCCGGCTGCCGGCCCGAGCAGGTGCCGCTGGTGGCCGGGGCCGGCGACGTCGACACCGTCGTCGTCCAGGGCCGGACCGTCGTCTCCGACGGCCGGCACGTCCTGGGTGACGTCGCCCGCCTGCTCGGCGACGCGATCGCCGCGCTCGACGTCGGCCCCGTCGGAGGCCGCGGATGAGCACGCTGCTGCACGGCATCACCGAGCTGGTCACCAACGACCCCGGCCTGGGCGACGGCTCGGCGCTGGGGCTGCTGGCCGACGCGGCCCTGGTGGTCCACGCCGGCCGGGTCGCCTGGGTCGGCCCGGCGGCGTCCGCGCCGTCCTGCGACGGCGCGCGCGACCTGGGTGGTCGCGCCGTGGTGCCCGGGTTCGTGGACCCGCACACCCACCTCGTGCACGCCGGGGACCGGGCGGCGGAGTTCGCGGCGCGGGCCGCCGGGCAGCGCTACGACGGCGGGGGCATCGCCGCCACCGTGGCCGCGACGGCCGCGGCGGGCGACGACGAGCTCCGGGCCCTGCTGGCCCGGCGGGTGGCGCAGGCCCGGGCCGCGGGCACCACGACGCTGGAGGTCAAGAGCGGGTACGGCCTGGACGTCGCCTCGGAGGTCCGCGCCCTGCGGCTCGCGGGCGAGGTGACGACCGAGACGACGTTCCTGGGCGCGCACGTCGTCCCGGCCGGCGCCGACCGGGACGACTACCTCGACCTGGTCACCGGCGCCATGCTCACCGCCTGCGCTCCGCTGGCCCGCTGGGTCGACGTGTTCTGCGAGCCGGCCAGCCCGCACGCCTTCGACGCCGACGAGGCCCGCGCCGTCCTGCTGGCCGGGCGGGCGGCCGGGCTCGGGCTGCGGGTGCACGGCAACCAGCTCGCACCCGGCCCCGGGGTGCGCCTGGCGGTGGAGCTGGGCGCGGCCAGCGTCGACCACTGCACGTTCCTCACCGGTGACGACGTGGCCGCCCTGGCCGGGTCCGCCACCGTGGCGACGCTGCTGCCGGGCGTCGAGTTCTCCACCCGCACGCCGTACCCCGACGGACGCCGGCTGCTGGACGCGGGCGTCCGGCTCGCCCTGGGCTCGGACTGCAACCCGGGCACCTGCGCCACCAGCTCGGTACCGTTCGTCATCGCCCTGGCCGTGCGCGAGTGCGGCCTGAGCCCGGCCGAGGCGCTGCACGCGGCCACGGCCGGGGCCGCCGCCTCGCTGCGTCGCGACGACGTCGGCCGCCTCGGCGTGGGGGCGCGCGCCGACGTCACCGTCGTCGACGGGCCCAGCCACGTGCACCTGGCCTACCGCCCCGGCATGCCCACCGCCCGCGCGCTCGACCTGTGAGCGGTCCCGGTCCCCGGGCGCCACGCCGCGCCGCGCCCCGGGTGGGCCAGGCTGTCCCGCACGCCCCCGCCCCCGTGAGGAGACACCGATGACCGCGCTGCAGGACCACCCTCGGCACCCGCTCACCTTCGGGCCCAGCCCGGTCCACCGCCTCGAACGGCTGAGCGCGCACCTGGGCGGGGCGAGCATCTGGGCCAAGCGGGAGGACTGCAACGGCGGCCTGGCCTACGGCGGCAACAAGACCCGCAAGCTGGAGTACATCGTCCCGGACGTGCTGGCCTCCGGCGCCGACACCCTGGTGAGCATCGGCGGCTTCCAGTCCAACCACACCCGGCAGGTCGCGGCCGTCGCCGCGCACCTGGGGCTCAAGGCCGTGCTGGTGCAGGAGCGCTGGGTGGACTGGCCCGACTCCGTCAACGACCGGGTCGGCAACATCATGTTGTCGCGCATCATGGGCGCCGAGGTGCGCCTGGACCCGTCGGGCTTCGGCATCGGGATCAAGGACAGCTACGAGCAGGCCATGCAGGACGTCCGCGACCGGGGCGGGGTCCCCTACGGCATCCCGGCCGGGGCGTCGGAGCACCCGCTCGGCGGGCTCGGCTTCGCGCAGTGGGCCTACGAGGTGCAGCAGCAGGAGGCCGAGCTGGGCGTCTTCTTCGACACGGTCGTGGTCTGCTCAGTCACCGGGTCCACCCACGCCGGCATGATCGCTGGGTTCGCCGGTCAGGACCGCCCCCGCCGGGTCATCGGCATCGACGCCTCGGCGAAGATCGACGCCACCCGCGAGCAGGTCGGGCGCATCGCCCGGCACACCGCCGACCTGATCGACCTGGGCCGGGACCTGCGCGACGACGAGATCACCGTCCTGCAGGGCTGGGCCGGCGACCTGTACGGCATCCCGGTGCAGTCCACGCTGGACGCCATCCGGCTGCTCGGCCGGCTCGAGGGCGTCATCATCGACCCCGTCTACGAGGGCAAGTCGATGGCCGGGCTCATCGACCTGGTCCGCAGCGGCGACATCGGGCCGGGCTCCAACGTGCTGTACGCCCACCTGGGCGGGCAGCCCGCGCTCAACGCCTACAGCGCCCTGTTCACCGGGTCGGGCGACGACCCGACGAGCGCCTGAGCCGACCGGAACCTACGGCACCGTAGGTTAGGGTCGCGGCCATGACGGCGACCTCGGGACGGCCCTGGCTCAGCAGCTACGCCCCGGACGTCCCGGCCGACGTCACCGTGCCCGACGGCTCGCTCGTCGACCTGCTCCAGCGCTCGGCCGAGCGCTTCGGCCCGGCGGTCGCCCTGGACTTCTACGGCGCGAGGACCACGTTCACCGACCTCCTGGACCGGGTCGACCGGGCCGCGGCGGCGCTGGCCGGGCTCGGCGTGCGCGTCGGTGACCGGGTGGCCCTGGTGCTGCCCAACTGCCCGCAGCACGTCGTGGCGTTCTACGCCGTGCTGCGCCTGGGCGCCGTCGTCGTGGAGCACAACCCGCTGTACACCGCGGCGGAGCTCGAGCAGCAGCTGGCCGACCACGGCGCCCGGGTGGTCGTGGCCTGGGACAAGGCCGCCCCGGCCGTGCTCGCCTCGCAGCCGCGCACCGCGGTCGAGACCGTGGTGTCGGTCGACCTGACCACGGCGCTGCCCCGGGTCAAGCGGCTGGCGCTGCGCCTGCCCCTGGCCCGGTCCCGCGCGACCCGCGCGGCGATGACGGCCCCGGCCCCGGCCACGACGGGCTGGGACCGGCTGGTCGCCGCCGCCCGGCCGCTGCCGGCGAGCCACCCCCGACCCGGCGGTGACGACGTCGCGCTGCTGCAGTACACCGGCGGCACGACCGGCGCCCCCAAGGGCGCCGTGCTCACCCACCGCAACCTGCTGGCCAACGCCACCCAGGGCCGGGCCTGGGTGCCCGGGCTGCGCGACGGGCAGGAGACGGTCTACGCCGTGCTGCCGCTGTTCCACGCCTACGGGCTCACCCTGTGCCTCACGTTCGCCGTGTCGATCGGCGCCACCCTGGTGCTGTTCCCGCGCTTCGACGCCGACCAGGTCCTGGACGCCGTCGGTCGTCGGGCGCCGACGTTCCTGCCCGCCGTGCCCCCGGTGTACGCCGCGCTGGCGCGCCGGGCCCGCGAGCGCGGGGTCGACCTGACGTCGGTCCGGTACGGCATCTCCGGGGCGATGGCCCTGCCGCCGGCGGTCGTCACCGACTGGGAGCAGGTCAGCGGCGGCCTGCTGGTGGAGGGCTACGGCATGACGGAGACCTCGCCCATCACCCTGGGCAACCCGGTGTCCGCGGCCCGGCGTCCCGGCACCGTGGGGGTGCCGTTCCCGTCCACGGAGATCCGCATCGTCGACCCGGAGGACACCTCCCGCGACCGGGCCCAGGGCGAGCCCGGCGAGCTGCTGGTGCGCGGCCCGCAGGTGTTCTCCGGCTACTGGGGGCGCGACGCGGAGACCGCGGCCGTGCTGCTGCCCGACGGCTGGCTGCGCACCGGTGACGTCGTCGTCATGTCCGACGACGGCTTCGTCACCGTGGTCGACCGGATCAAGGAGCTCATCATCACGGGCGGGTTCAACGTCTACCCCTCGGAGGTCGAGGACGCGCTGCGGCGCGTGCCCGGGGTGGCCGACGCCGCCGTGGTGGGCCTGCCCACCGACGACGGCGGGGAGCAGGTCGTGGCCGCGGTGGTCGCCGAGGCGGGGGCCGAGCTGGACCCCGAGCAGGTCCGCAGCGCCGGCCGCGAGCACCTGGCCGGCTACAAGGTGCCCCGGCGCGTGGTCGTGGTCGACGAGCTGCCGCGCTCGGTCATCGGCAAGGTGCTGCGCCGCCAGGTCCGCGAGGAGCTGCTCAGCCGGCCAGCAGGCTGAGCCGCACCCGGCGCTCCGGGTTGTCGACGTTGGTGTCGACGAGCACGACCGACTGCCACACGCCCAGCTGCATGACCCCGCCCAGCACCGGCACGGTGACGGACGGGGCGACGAAGGCGGGCAGGACGTGGTCGCGGCCGTGCCCGTGGGAGCCGTGGCGGTGGCGCCACCGGTCGTCGGCGGGCAGCAGGGCGGCCAGCGCGGCGACCAGGTCGTCGTCGCTGCCGGCGCCGGTCTCGATCAGGGCGACGCCGGCCGTGGCGTGCGGCACGAACACGTTCAGCAGGCCGTCACCGGCGTCGGCGCAGAAGCGGGCGGCCCGGTCGGTCAGGTCGGTGACGACCTGCGAGCCGGTGCGGACGGTGAGCTCGGTGGACAGCACGCCCGTCACGCTAGCGCCGCCTCAGGTGACGGGCAGGTCCTGCCGATGAGCACCCCATGGGCCGTAAGCGCAGCGACACCGACGAGCAGATCGCCGACCTGCTGCGCACCGCCAAGGAGTCGCTGCACCTGTCGGTGGCGTTCCTGTCCCGCCTCGACGGCACCACGCAGCACCTGGAGGTCGTCGAGTCGTCCGTGCCGTTCCTGTTCCAGGAGGGCGTGACGCAGCGGCAGGAGACCACCCTGTGCCAGGCGATCCTCGACGGTGACCTGCCGCCGGTGATCCCCGACCTCAAGGCCCACCCCAACGCCATGAAGCTGCCCGCGGCCAGGTTCCCGCGCATCCGCAGCTACGTCTCGGTGCCCGTCGTGCTCAGCGACGGGTCGCTGTACGGCACGTTCTGCGCGGCCGGGCTGACCACCGACAAGGGCCTCGCCGACCGGGACAAGGGCCTGATGGACGTGCTGGCCCACGCCGCCTCGGTGGTCATCGAGCCCGAGGTGCGTGAGCGCGCCCGCCGCGAGGACATCGACGCCCGCCTCGACCCGCTCGAGCGCGCCGGCGGTCCCCGGGTGCTGCTGCAGCCCATCGTCGACGTGGTCACCGGGCGCCGGGTCGGCGCCGAGGCGCTCAGCCGGTTCCCGCAGGAGTGGGGCAAGGCCCCCGACGTGGTCTTCGCCGAGGCCCACAGCGTGGGCCGCGGCGACCGGCTGGAGCTGATGGCGCTGCAGCGCGCGGCCGGCCTGCTGGACCGGGTGGACGGCTACGTGTCGATGAACGTCTCGCCCGCCACCCTGCTGCACCCCGACACCGCCGCGTTCCTGGCCGCGCTGCCGCTGCCCCGCATCCTGCTCGAGCTGTCCGAGCACGACCAGGTCGAGGACTACGACACGTTGCGCGCCGCGCTGGCGCCGCTGCGCGCCGAGGGCATGCGCCTGGCCATCGACGACGTGGGGGCGGGCTTCTCGTCGCTGCGCCACATCGTGGTGACCGAGCCCGACGTCATCAAGCTCGACCGCAGCATCGTCGACGGGCTGGCCGGCGACCGGGTGCTGCACAGCCTGGTGCGCTCGCTCGTGGACTTCGGCGCCGGCCTGGGCGCCCTCGTGGTCGCGGAGGGCGTGGAGACCGCCGAGGACGCCCGCGCCCTGCACGACCTGCGCGTGGGCTACGGCCAGGGCTGGTTCTGGGGCCGGGCCGTGCCGGCCGACCTGCTGGAGGACCAGTTCACCGCCGTCGCCCCCGCCGAGCTGATCCCCGCCCAGGCCGGGCCGGTCGACGCCGTCGCGCCCGTCGAGGTCTGACGCACGTCCGGTAGGCCGGCGAGGGGTCGGGCCACCGGGCCTCGACACGGACGAACGGAGCAGCATGTTCGAGTTCCACGACGAGTTGTCGGCCCAGGACGTGGCCGCGTTCTTCGGCCCGGGCGTCGAGCTGGTCGAGGGGTTGTACGTCGAGGACATCGCGACCGGCGAGGTGCTCGCCGCCGCCGGCGGGCTCGGACGCGACCAGAGCGGGCAGCAGTACCTGCTCAGGTGGAACGGAAGAACCCTGCCGCTGCACGCCCGTACCGTGCGCAGGGAGACCAGTGAGCTGGACGGCCTCGAATGGCGGCCTGCCAGGAAACCGGCCCACGTCGGAGATCCGGCGGTCGACCGGTGGGGCGTCCCCCGCCTCACGAACGGCGGCCTCGTGGTCTTCACGATCGAGGAGCTGGGCACGTCCGTCTACACGATACTGCGCACGAAGGCGCAGCCGGTGCACCTGCAACCGGACGAGGTTGAGGCCGCCCTGCGGGTGGCGACCGAGGCGTGCCTGGTTCTCGAATCGAGCCTGGAGTGGCCCAACAGGCTCGTGCGGGTCAGCGATCCGTGCGGTGGCGGTCGCGAGCTCTCACCAGCCGACTACGGCTATCCCAGCGTCATGTCCCGCCGGGCCGCGCTCTACGAGGTGCCTGTGCGTCCAGGCGACCCGGGCGGCGGCGCCTGAGGCGATGGGACGCTGCTCCGTCGAGACCTGCTGCGGTGGCGCGCCGATCAACGGTGGGCCTGTGCGTTCTGGCCAGCCGCGGTCGGCTACGTCCATGCCCCAGCTCTGGAAGGCTTCGACCGCTGGGGGGCCCGGCTGACCGCGATGAACGGCTCGCGAGCGGAGTGGGTCGACGGACTCGCCGTCGTCGACCCGAGGGGTCTGACTCCCGGGGTCCCGTTGCCCGTGCTGCCCGAGGCCACGCTGGTCGAGAACCGTCTGCACCTGGATCCGACCGTCAGCGGTGGACGGGCGGTGCCGGCCGCTACCCGCGAGCCGGCATGACCGTCTTGCGCATGACGGTCTTGCGCTTGCCGATGTGGCGCTCGAACGTGAACCCCGCCTTCTCGAACATCGCCCGCGTGCCGTTGTGCAGGAACGAGGACGACGTCTTCTTGTCCGGGACCAGCTCGTTCGGGAACGAGACCACCTCGCCCCCGCCGGCCTGGGCGATGAGCGCCAGCGCACCGTCGAGCGCCTCCCGGGCCACGCCCGAGCGCCGGTGGTCGCGGTCGACGAAGAAGCAGGTGATGCGCCACGGCGCCGGCCTGGTCTCGCCCGCGTCGTACTGCTTGCGGTGGTAGATGTTCGGCAGCTCCAGCGGACTGCCGTACTCGCACCACGCGATCGCCTGGTCTCCGTCGAAGACCAGCGCCGCGTGGGCGACGCCCTCCGCCACGAGCCGCTGCTTGAAGGTCGGCCCGTCGTGCTCGTTCTTGACGGTGCGCTCGGTGTCGCCGTGGAAGTAGGAGCACCAGCAGCCACCCCAGACCCCGTTGTGCTTCTGGGCCAGCGCCAGCCACGCCGGGTAGGTCTCAAGAGTGAGCGGCCTGATCACGTGCGAGGTCGTCACGCCACCTCACCCCCGGTGCCGGTCGGAGGAGCTGGGATCGTCCTGATCGGCTTCCGCGCGGCGACTCCGTCCAGATGCAGCTCTGTCGAGGGGTCGCTGTGGCTCCCGCCCGAGCCGACGTAGGCGTCGCTGATCATGGGACCGTTCTTGAGCACCCCGTGAAAGGCCATCGCGTGACCGCGTCCGATGCCGTACTCGTCCTTCAGCCAGGTGACGACCTCCCCGGCCTTGGTGGTGGGGCCGAATCCTCGCTCGGCCGTTAGGTCCAGCAGCTCACGGGGCGCCTTGCCGGTCTTGGCCTCGACCGCGTCGAGGTAGGCCTGGTACGACATCGCTCCTCCAACGGAGATGGGTTCACCGACTACGACCGATCCCGACACCAGGACTAACCGCCGTCCCCCAGAGTCGCTCCCACTTGGCGACGCCTGTTCGGACCCTTGTCCAGGGAGCGCAGGGTCGGTCGTGCAGCCTTCGTCGGCGTGGTCCGAGGCCTCCTCCGCGATTCCAGGGTTGTCCGACTACCGGCCCGAGGTACTGGCGCGGCGGCTGAGCTGCCAGTCGTCGACCGTGCCGGTGGCTGCTCCTGCGTAGCGGAGGGCGAGGGTGGCGGCACGGGCGCCCTGATCGAGCAGCGACTGGTGGACGCTCGTCAGGTCGGCGACGGCTGCCTCGGGTGAGTCGTCGAAACCCCCGAGGGTGACGTCGGCGGGGATGGTTCGACCGGTGACCAGGATGGCGTCTCGGGCACCGAGGGCCTGCTGGTCGCTCATCGCGGCGAGACCGTCGAACTGGTGACCGGCCGCGAGCAGCTCCGTGATGGCCGCTCGGGCGTGGCCGGCGTGGTTCAGGGAGCAGACGGCGACGGGCACGGTCGACCAGTCGAGGCCGAGGTCGCCTGCCGCGTCACGGAAACCGGCGAGCCGGTCAAGGGTGACGGGGTAGGCGACCCGCTGCAGGTCCAGGCCGACGTGGACACCGGCGCGGCGGTCGCGGTCCAGCGGGAACGAGAGCACCGCGGGCGCGCTGGAGGTGGCCCACACCTCGGCGGCCAGGGCCCGCGCGGCAGCGCGGTTGTCGATGCCCACGAGAGTGAACCCGTCGACCGGTGGTCCGCCGTGGATGACCGCGCGACGGTGGGTGGCACGCACGGCGTCCAGGACGGGGTCGTCGGCCGTGGTGGTCCACACCACGAAGGCGTCGACGGCGGCCGCGGCGATCCGCTCGCCGTCCTGTGGTCCACCGGTGGTCGGGATGATCGTGAGTGCGTACCCGTTGCTCGTGCAGACCTGCGCCAGACCGGCGACGAACCTGGTCGCCTGCGGGTCCTCGAAGACGTAGCTCAAGCTCTCACCCAGGACCAGGCCCAGCGACCGCAGCGCCCCCTGGCGCAGGAACCGGCCGGATGGGTCGGGGCCGAGAAAACCGAGCTCCTCGGCCGCGGCGAGGACCCGCTGGCGGGTGGTCGCGGCGACGCGGGTGGGCTGGTTGTAGGCGTAGGAGGCCGTCATTCGCGAGACCCCGGCCGCGGCGGCGACGGCATCCAACGTCACGCGTCGTCGGTTCGCTGTCATGCCTCCCACTGTACGTGTGTAGCGTTACACAGATGCAGACGAGCCCCGCCTCGACCCGCTCGCCTTTCCTGGGCTTCGCCACCTTCGGTGCCTTCTGGGGGGTGTGGGGCGCGGCCATCCCGCGGATACGCGAACAGGCCGGTGTCACCGACGCCGAGCTCGGCGTCGCCCTCCTGTTCGTCGGCGCCGGCGCGCTGCCCGCGATGCTGCTCGCCGGGCGGGCCGTGGACCGCTGGGGGCTGTGGCTGACTGGACCACTCCTGCTGTCGCTCGGCCTGGCCGGCACCGTCGTAGCCTTGACCGCCGGCGGCGGTCTGCTCACCCTCAGCGCCGGCCTGGCGCTCATGGGTGCAACCAGCGGTGCAGCCGACGTGGCGCTGAACTCCCTCGCCGGTCGCGTCGAACAAGCTGCCGCTCGCCCGGTGATCACGCCCGTGCACGCGACCTTCTCGGCCGTCGTGGTCATCGCCAGCCTGGGCACCGGCGCGCTGGGCGCAGTCGGCGCGCCACTGCTGCTGCCCTTCGGCCTGGTGCTGCTCACGGCCGCGGTGACCTGTGGGGCGATCGTGCGCAGCCTCGGCGCCCCCACGCGGACAGAGACCACCCCGACGCCGTTCTCGCCAGCACCTCCGACCTTGCTGGCTCGGGGCTCCGGGACCCCGTACGCGCTGCTGGTCGGGGTCGGCGCCCTGGGGGCGCTGGCCTTCGCCAGCGAGAACGCGCACCAGAGCTGGAGCGCGGTGTACCTGGAGGACGAGCTCGCCGCCCCCTCCAGCCTCAGCGCCCTCGGACCGGCCGTCTTCGCCGCCGTGGTGGCCACCACCCGCTTTGCCGTCGCTCGGCTGGACCCCCGCCATGCCCGCGCTCTCGTGCTCACCGGTGCCGTGGCCGCCACAACCGGCGCCGTGCTGCTCTCCCAGGCCCCGACCCTGCCCACGGCACTGGCAGCGCTGGCCCTGGCCGCGGCCGGCACGGCCGTGCTCTTCCCGACGCTGCTCGGCGTGGCCTCCCGGACCGTCCCCGAGCACCGCCGAGCCCGCGCCACGGCCACCATCACCGTCATCGCCTACGTCGGCTTCCTCGCCGGCCCCGCCTACGTCGGCCTCACCTCCGAGGCCGTGGGCCTGCGCGGCGCCATGATCGCCGTCGCCGCGCTCACCGCGGTCATGGCGGCACTCACCCCCCTCGTCCTCCGGACAGGCCACTGCGCCTCGGTGACCTCCACGCGCAAGCCGTAGACGTCCTGACGGGCGACCCTCCTCCGGCGCGACCTGCCCCCGACACCGGGCCGAGAGTCAGCGACCGCGGCAGGCCGCCACGCGGGACCTCAGAAGCGCAGCATCGCCGCGTCCCCGACCCGTCGGTAGCCGATGGCCTGGTAGATCCCGTTCGACGTGGGGTTGTCGAGGTCGGTGAAGAGCATGGCGCGGTGACCGCGGGCGAGCACCTGCGCGGTGACCTCCGCGGTCAGCGCCGAGGCGTACCCCCTCCGCCGCTGGTCCGGCGGGGTCCACACCGGACCCACCCGAGCCATGCCTGCGCGCGAGGTCCGCACGGCGAGCAACGCGACCGTGTCGTCGGCGACGTTCTCGCTGACTACCTTCGCACCGGCGACGTGCGCCGCCGGGACGGTCCACAGGTGCGCACGCCGCCCCGCGAGCATGGTGGTGACCAGGTGAGGCGGCGCCGGGTCCAGGCCGGCCTCGACGGCGAAGTCCCGCAGCCAGCCGGTGACGAGGGCCGCGTCGGTGGACGCCGCGAGCCTGGACGCGCCCAGGACCCCGGCTGGCCGCTGGATCTCGTCGCAGACGTAGACGCCCTGCCGCATCTCCCGGGTCACGACGGTTCCCGTCCTCCCGGTCCAGCGACGCACGAACGCGCGGGCGCTGCCGTCCGGTCCCGCGGCGCCCACCACGTCGTCGCCGGAGTCGTGCAGCGCGTCGGCGAACGCTGCTGCTTCGTCGTCGTCGCAGCGTGACAGCGCCACGGGCAGGCCCGGCGTGACCACGGCTACCGCAGTCGGCTCCCCGTCGCGCTCGAGCCACAGGTACGCCGAGAGCGCCTCTCCGCGGGCGGCCTCGGCGGTGGCCACCGTGGCCACGACGTTGGTGCTCACTGCGTCGGCGACGAGCAGGGAGGCGCACCGGTCGAGCAGCTCTGACGGGGAACCTCGGCGGACCTCCACGACGACAAGCGTGCCCGTCAGGACCCCGGCGACACCAGCGCCCTCCACGACGCACGGCTCTACACCCGCAACGCCGCCGACCTCAGCGGCCTCGAGGACCTTCTCGAGGTCACCAGCGTCTAGAACCGGCGGTTCTCACCCCTAGTCGTGGACCGACAGCGACGTCCGCGCGCGGCTGCGGTCCCGCCGGGCGAGCTCGTGGCGCACCGCCAGCCGGACCACGCCGTAGCCGATGAGAGCGAGGACGACGGGAGAGAGCACCATCACGACCAGCGCCAGGGACCACAGCAGGTCGTACGAAGCCGGCAGCAACATGTCGTTCGACGCGGTCGCGAGGCGGGTGAGCACCCTCGGAGCGTAGGCGTCACCTCGGGCGGGACGGGGCAGGCAGGTCCCCGTGCCGCCGTCCCGGTGCTAGGCGAGGTGGGCGTCGGCCCAGATGCCCATGGCGTCCCGTAGCCAGGCGGCGAGACCCGTCTCCACGTCGTCGTAGAAGGAGCGGAACCGCTGGTCCTCGACGTAGGTGTCCGCGAGCCCGCGGTAGGCGGTGCGGTCCGGCGTCCAGTGCGCGGCCACGGCGGCGTGGTGCTCGGCGACGAGCACCTGGACGGCCTCGTCGCCCGGTGCCGCGCCCCCTCGCTTGGCCGCGCCCATGCGCTCGGCCAGCTCGCGGTGCTCCTGCCCGGCGCGCTCGAAGTCCGCCCGGCTCCAGCCGGCCGTCCGCTCGCGTGACTGCGCGGACGCGGTCCGGACGCCTTCGCCGTGCTGGGCGACGAGGTCCTCCTCGTAGCGGTCGCGGTCGCGGGCCAACCCCTCGAAGAACTGCTGCTCGGTCATGTCGTCCTCTCCTTCCAGGTGGGCCGCGGTGCGACGGGCCGTCTCGGCGAGGCGGGCCAGACGGCCCCCTTCGGCCTGGAGCTCGTCGGCGTGGGCGCGCAGGGCCGCGACCTGGTCGCGCTGACCGGCGAGGACCTGCCCGACGACGGCCAGGGGCACCCCGAGCTCGCGGAGCAGGAGGATCCTCTGCAGGCGCAGCAGGTGCTCCCGCTCGTAGAGCCGGACCCCGCCCGCCCCGGTGCCGGCAGGCACGAGCAGACCGACGGCGTCGTAGTGCCGCAGCGTGCGCGCCGTCGTCCCCGACATCCGCGCCACCTCGGCCGTCGTCCACGCCACGGTCCACCCCTGTCCGTTCCCGTTCACCACGGTGCCGGAAGGACCATCCCACCGGCCTGCACGACGGTAGGAGCTGACGCCGCGTCAACCGCAAGGCGGGATCTCAGATGCCCGACCAGGTCCGCCTTCTGCCGGAGCCGACGATGCTGCATCCTGACCACATGACGAGGGAGCAAGGGACGGCGATCATCCACATCCTGCGCTGCTGGCTGGGTGCATCCGTCCTCGCCGGCGGTGCCGCGGTGGCGCTCAGCTTCGGGGTCGTCTGGCTCGGCGTGGTCCTCGCAGCGGTCGCGGTCGTCGTGGCGGGCCTGGGCGTGGCCACTTCGGAAGGCAGCTTCCAGGACACCGAGCACATGTGAGACTCGGACCGACACGAGGAGCCCGTCCCGTGCCATGACGACCCCTGACGACCGACGAGGCGGCGCGGCGAGGCTGCGGGCCGCTCAGGAGGGCGGGCGCGGACGCCGTTGCTGATCGTCGGGATCGCCGTGACCCTGGCTCTGGTCCTGATCGGCGTCGTCGTCGTCGATGTCATCGCCCGGATCGAGGCCACGCGGACGACGCTCGAGCAGAAGACCGGCGGAGCCGTAGAGGGCCTCGAGACTCTCGGCGAGCAGACCGCCGAGCAGGTCACCGACCTCTAGGGCCTGGCCGCCGAGAACAGCTACCTGCTGGTCTCACCGATGGCTGGGCTGCCGCGCCCCGTCGTGGCCAACGCGTGGGGCCTGCAGCTGCAGCTCGACTCCGTCGACGACGGGCGGCTCCCGGAGTTCCTCGTCAGGCACCTGCAGGGCGAGCAGACCCAGGAGCCCGGCGCCCCGTGCTCCGGCGGCATCGACACCACCCCTTGACCACCGCGAGACGACCCGCACCCGCCGGCGGGGCGACCCCCTACGGCTGCCGCGGCCCCTCGACGGCGTCGGGGTCATCGATCGGCACCCTCTGATCGTGACGCCGACGACTGATGGCCCCCACGCCGATGATCACCACGCCAGCCGCAGCGACGAGTAGCACTCGGCTCAGCGTGGAGTCGGGCCACAGGCCCTGTGCCACCAGGAGCTGGGACAGGAGAACCCCCAGAACACCGCCGACCAGACCGCCGAGGAGAGTCCGTTTCATCCCGGGACGGTAGCAACGGGCGACCCGCCATCCCCAGACCGACAATGACCGGATGAACCGGCCGGTGCTGACCACCTCGCGCATCCAGCTGGAGCCCATGACCGGCCAGCACCTGCCGCGGTTGGTCGAGCTGGACACCGACGCCGAGGTCCTTCGGTACATCATCGGCCGAGCCCGCACCGTCCAGGAGGCGCAGGACCACTGGGCGCCGGTCTGTGACGACCTCGGCGCGGACGCGGTGGGTCTCGGCTGGTGGGTGGGATGGACCACTGCCGACGACGCCTTCCTCGGCTGGTGGGCCCTCTCGCCGGACCGGCCCGTGCCGGACCGGCCGACGAGGGCCGAGGCGGGCTGGAGGATCGGGCGTCGGCACTGGCGGCAGGGATACGCCACCGAGGGAGCTCGAGCCCTCCTGGCCCACGGGTTCGGGACCGTGGGTCTGGGCGAGGTCCGGGCGGAGACGATGGCGGTCAACGAAGCGAGCCGGCGCGTGATGACCAAGCTGGGCATGCGACATGTGCGCACCGAGCACCGCTCGTGGGACGAACCCCTGCCCGGGGCGGATCAGGGCGAGGTGGTCTACAGCATCACGAGCGAGCGCTGGCCGACGACGGCAGCGCCCGAGCCGAGCGAGGGTCCGACTCCGTAGCCACCGATGACTTCCTGGGCTGCTGTCAGTCCCACGGGTGACGCAAACGATCGACGGAGGAACGATGCGCACCAGCTTCCGCACAGTCATCCTCGGGTTCGGCAACAACACCGGGATCGAGGTGCCGGAGGCGAGCCTGCGCGAGCTCGGCGCCGGCAAGCGGCCACCGGTCCTCGTCACGGTGGCCGGCTACGACTACAGGAGCACGGTCGGGGCCATGAACGGGCGGAGCCTCGTCTCGCTGTCCAAGGCCCACCGTGATGCGGCCGGCCTCGCGGCGGGTGACACGGTCGACGTCACGCTCGTGCTCGACGAAGGTCCCCGCGAGGTGCAGGTGCCGGCTCCGCTGAGCGCAGCGCTGGACCGGGAGGGGTTATCGGACCGGTTCGCGGCGCTCTCTTACTCCAGACGGAAGGAGCTGGCCCGGCAGGTGGCCGAGGCGAAGACCGACAGCACGCGTGAGCGCCGCATCGGAAAGGTCCTCGAACTGCTCTCCCCCACGTCCGGCTGAGCACCACGCCGGCCCGTCACTTTGGCGGGTCACCTCGAACCGCTCACGGGGTGGTGACTGCGGACCAGGTCCACGATGCGGGCTGCCGTCTGCTCGGGTGTCTCCCGGCCCGTGAGCACCACGGCGGTCGCCATCGTCCGACTGTTCTGGTCGTCGAGCCAGTGCGCAAGGAAGTCGTGCCCGCCGGCCACCCAGTCGGTGCCCTTGCTGGCGATCGCTCGCTCGCGCAGCTCCGCGAGCGCCTCG
This sequence comes from Jannaschia sp. R86511, assembly GCF_042466345.1. NCBI lineage: Bacteria > Pseudomonadati > Pseudomonadota > Alphaproteobacteria > Rhodobacterales > Roseobacteraceae > Jannaschia > Jannaschia sp. R86511. Next base: position 2,631,059 of record NZ_JAXHCD010000001.1, on the reverse strand, counting down.
GTCCGGTCCTCGGAAGGCCGGACCAGGAGCACGTGCGGCACGGTCGACAGCGCGCGACCGACCTCGTGGGCAAGAGTGGGGTCGTCGTAGCTCGTGTGGCCGGCACCCAGCGCCACAACCGCCCCGGGGTGGTCCTGCAGCACGCGGCGCACCGCGTGCGCCCGCGCGGGCTCCCACTCCCGCTCCGCCGGGACCCGACCGATCTGGCCGGTTCGCGCGACCAGCCTGTCGACCGTCCAGCCGACCTCGGCGTAGTACTGGTCCCCGACCGCGTCCAGATCGACGAACGGGACACCCAGCCGGGCGGCGACCAGGGTCCCCAGCGTGGACTTGCCCGCGGCTGCCGGTCCGACGAGGACCAGGACCGGGGCATCGGGCACCCGGACAGCGTCGCAGACCGCTCGATCCGTCGAGCCGGGACCTACAGCGTGCAGGTCAGGTCGTCCGCCGGCGTCTGAAGGTCCACCAGGTAGTCGGTGACGGCGTCGTCGACGCAGGTGTTGCCGAAGTAGAGCGAGACGCCGTGCTGGATGCCTTCGACGCTCACCAGGCTCCCACCCAGCACGCGGGCCATGCTGATGCCGCCGTCGTGCGGGGTCCCCGGGTCGCCGGTCAAGGACACGGTGAGCGTGGGCGGCAGGTCGACGTCCCCGGTGACCCACGGCAGGTCCCGGCTCACCGGCTCCGGCCAGCCGGCGCACTCGTACACGCTGGACCCCTCCGGGAACCCCGGGGCCGTGAACGGGGCCGCCTCGCGGGCGTGCTCGAGCAGCGCGTCCTGCTCCTGGGGGCTGCGTGGGTTGTCCATGCACCGGATCGCCAGGTTCGCGTCGACGTTGAGCGCGCCGCCGTACCGGCCGTCCGGTCCGCGTCCGAGCGTGCTGTCCCGCTGCTGCAGCAGCGCGGTGCCGTCGCCCTCGGCGAGGTCCGCCAAGCCCTCGATGACGGCCGGCCAGTGGCTCGAGTTGAACAGCGACGTCGGCACGACCCGCAGCACGTCCTCGTAGGTCAGCTCGCGACCACGGGAGACCGCCAGCGGCTCCTCACGCAGGGGGTCGATGAGCTCCTGGAACGCGGCGGAGGCGCCAGCCGGGTCGGTCCCGAGCGGGCAGTCGGCGTCCTGCGCGCACAAGGCGGCCATGCCGTCGAAGACCTCCTGGAACGCCGTGAACTGGGTCTGCCGGAACTCCGGCTCGGTCAGCTCGGGGTGCACCGCGCCGTCCAGCACGATGGCCCGGACGTTGTCGGGGAAGGTCTCGGCGTACATCGCGCCGAGCTCGCTGCCATAGCTGTACCCGAGGTAGCTGAGCTGGTCGTCGCCCAGCACCTCGCGCAGCACGTCCATCTCCTGCACCACGTTGGCGCTGCCGACACTGGTCAGCTCCGCCACCCCACCGGTGCCGTCGACGCAACGCTGGGCGAGGTCGTCGGCCTGCTGCTCGCTGGTGAACGAGAACAGGTACGGCCACGGTGACTCGTTCCGGTCCAGCTGCTCGTCGGTGTGGCACTGCACGAGCGGGGTGGACGCACCGACCCCACGGGTGTCCCACCCGATGATGTCGAACCGCTCACCGATGACGGTGTTGTCCCAGACCGGACCGAGGGCGGCCGCGAAGCTCATCCCCGACACCCCGGGGCCACCCGGGTTGATCAGCAGCGACCCGATCTTGTCGCCTCGCGCCTCGGCGCGCAGCAGCGCGACGCTGCCACGCTCGCCGTCCGGGTCCGCGTAGTCCAGCGGCACCTCGACCCGGGCGCAGTCGAAGCGGTCGTCGGCGAAGGTCTGCTCGTCGGCCGCGTTCATCGCGTAGGGCGCGCACGACTCGAAGTCGACCTGCTGGTCGTGGAACTCGGCGAGCGGCTCGGACGCGCCGCCACAGGCGCTGATCGCGAGCACCGGTGCCAGTCCCGCCAGGGTCAGGGCAGTTCTGCGGAGCATGTCTCTCCCGTGGTCCGTCCGGTCGTCCGCCGGTCGACGAACGCGGCCCACCCTCAACCGTGCCGTCGAGGCCGGGTCAACCCGCGCGTCCCGAGGACCCAGGGCCTACCCGGTCAGCTGCACGAGCCTGGTCGCCGTCGTCCAGTTGCGGGTGGTCATGACGACATCGAGCCGCGCCCGGGCGAAAGCCCGTTCCAGCGGCGAGCGCACGGAGGTGCTCTCGTACGACAGGTAGAGCACCCGCGGGCCCGCTGCGACCTCGTCGCCACCGTGCCGTGACCCGAGCGTCGCCAGCTCCGCCGGGGACGGCTGCCGGTCCAGGTAGCCCACGTGCACCAGCTTGGGGGACGCCTCCGCACGGTCGGGCCAGGGGCAGCCGTCGACCGCCTCGGCGAGCTCGGCGGCGGTGAAGACCACGACCCGCACAGCCAGCGGAAGGGCCGCCTCGACCCGCTCGGCCAGCCCGTCGGGGTCGGCGGTCACGATGGCGTTGCCGCTGTTCAGGTACGTGCTCACGTCCAGGCAGCCGACACCCTGCAGCACGGCGCGCAGGTCCGTCATGGCCAGCCGGTTGCCCTTGCCGACGTTGATGCCCCGCAGCAGGACGGCGCAGCGCTGCTCCACGTCGCCGGCCGGTCCCTCAGCGGGCGCGTGTCGAGATTGCGTACATGGGGTCGACGGTAGGCCCGACGACCCGTGACCGTCAGTCAGAGGTCGGTCCCCGGCAGCAGCAGGTCGACGACCCGCTGGAGCCGGTGCTCCTCGGTCGAGCGAAGCGGCGGCAGCAGCAGGGTGGTGATGCCGACCGCGGCGGCGGCGCCGTCGTGGGTGCCGCGGTCACCGACCATCAGCACCTCAGCCGCGGCCAGACCCATCTGCTGCAGCGCGTGCTCGAAGACCACCGGGTCGGGCTTGGCCGCACCGACCTCGTAGGACAGCGTCCAGGCGTGGACCAGGTCGGCCCAGGTACCCCCGCCGCGCCGGGTTCGGGCGGCGAAGACGGGGCGCAGGTCGACGTGGATGTCGCTGAGGACCCCGACGCGGACGCCGCTGCGGTGCAACGTCTCCAGCAGCGGTCCGACGTCACCGGCGAAGGGGTCGGCGGCGACGTCGCTCTCGGCGGCGTACAGCGCAGCGGCGAGCTCGTCGTCCACGCCGGCCGCGGCGAACCACGCCGCATGAGCCCGGCGGTGCAGCCCGGCGTCGACGTCGACCGCAGAGGACTCCACCTCGGTGGCGTCCGCCGTGCGCAACCGCACCAGGACGGCCTCGACCGCGGCCGGGTCGCAGGCCCGCTGCAGGCCGCGCAGCGCCCGCTCCACCAGCCCGGCGTACGTCGGCGCGACCACCAGGGTGCCGCGCCAGTCGAGCAGGACGCCGGCGAAGCGGGGTGCGTGGCGAGCGGTGGCGTGCGGCGGCGTCACGCGGTCGGCTCCTCGTCGTGGGCCGCGCGGTGGGCGAGGACGTCGTCCATGTGGCTCTCCGCCCATGCCTTGATGGTGCGGACCGCCTCGGCCAGGGACACCCCGAGCTCGGTCAGCTCGTAGGTGACGGTGACCGGCACGGTGGGGGTGACAGTGCGGGTCACCAGGCCGTCGCGCTCGAGGGTCCTCAGGGTCTGGGTGAGCATCTTCTGGCTGACCCCAGCCAGCTGTCGGGACAGCTGCGAGTACCGCAGCACCCGCCGGCCGTGACCCTCCGCCGGCTGCACCGGTCCGTCGCCCCCGAGGGCGCACAGCACCAGGGTGACCCACTTGTCGGAGATCCGGTCCAGGAGCTGTCGGCTCGGGCACACCGCCAGGAAGGCGTCGTACTCGACCTTCGCCCGGGCCCGACGCTGAGCGGCCGTCACGGCCATGGCCATCTCCTCCTGGTGGGTAACGCACTTTCAGGTGCCTACTTCCTGTCGGAAAGCGGCCTGAGCAGACTCTCACGGGCGGTCGACCGGCCGCACCACCGTCCCTCGAGAGGCAGCAGACCCGATGACTCCCCCGACCACCGGTTCCACGACCACGGCAACGACTGCCGCAACGGCCACGCTCCCCGGCGGGACCTGGGACCTGGCCGGCACGACCGTCAGCCGCGTCGGCTACGGCGCGATGCAGCTCGCGGGGCCCGGGGTGGTGGGACCGCCCGCCGACCCCGACGGCGCCGTGGCCGTCCTGCGTGCGGCCGTCGCCGCGGGCATCACCCACATCGACACCAGCGACGCCTACGGCCCGCGCGTCACCAACGACCTGATCCGGCGGGCCCTGCACCCCTACCCGGCCTCGCTGCTGGTGGCCACCAAGGTCGGCGCCACCCGGGACGCCCAGGGCGGCTGGCCCGCGGCCCGTACCCCCGACGACCTCCGGCGGCAGGTCCACGACAACCTGGCCGCCCTCGACGTGGACGTCCTCGACCTGGTCAACCTGCGTCTCGGCGACGCGGACGGCCCCGTCCCCGAGAGCGTCGGCGAGGCCTTCGGCGCGCTCGTCGACCTGCAGCAGCAGGGCCTGGTCCGGCGTCTCGGCCTGAGCAACGCCACCGCCGCGCAGGTCGCCGAGGCCCGCTCGATCGCGCCGATCGTCTGCGTGCAGAACATGTACAACCTCGCGGTCCGGCAGGACGACGACCTGGTCGACGACCTGGCCCGCGACGGCATCGCCTACGTGCCGTTCTTCCCCCTCGGCGGGTTCACCCCGCTGCAGTCGGCCGCCCTGTCGGCCGTGGCCCGGCGGGTCGGCTCCACTCCGACGGCCGTCGCCCTGGCCTGGTTGCTGCAGCGGTCCCCCAACATCCTGCTCATCCCCGGCACCAGCTCGGTGAGCCACCTGCACGACAACATCACGGGCGCGGGCGTACGGCTGTCCGCCGTCGACGTCGCCGAGCTGGACACCATCGGCCGATAGACCCGCGCGGCGGTTGCCCGGCGAGCGCGCGGGTACCCCTGCGGCATGCCGACGATGCAGACCGTCCAGACCATGATCCGTTCCCACCCCGCCACGACCGGCGTCGACCGGGCCCAGCTGGCCCGGGTCGTCGACCTGCTCCTGGCCTGCAGCGCCGCCTGCACCGTGTGCGCCGACGCGTGCCTGGCCGAGGAGCACGTCGAGGACATGCGCACGTGCATCCGCACGGACCTGGACTGCGCCGACGTGTGCACCGCCGCCGCGCGCGTGCTGTCCCGCCAGACCGCCTACGACGCCGACGTCACCCGCGCGGTGCTGCAGGCGTGCGTCGTCGTCTGCCGGGCCTGTGCCGACGAGTGCGCCTCGCACGGCGACGTGCACGAGCACTGCAAGGTGTGCGCCCAGGCCTGCCAGGACTGCCTGCAGGCCTGCGAGGACCTGCTCGCCGCCATCGGGTGACAGGACCTCGGCCGCGCGGCGCGGCGTGTCGCGTCATCGCCCGCCCACCGTCCCGGTAGTCAGGCACCCATGTCCGGTACGGATGAGGGTGAGCCGGTCACGGCCGGGGACTACGACTCCTTCGCGCGGGCGTACTCGCGCGCCAACGAGTCCAACCTGCTGAACGCGTTCTACGAGCGGCCGGCCATGCTCGGGCTGGCCGGTGACGTGGAGGGGCTGCGGGTCCTGGACGCCGGCTGCGGCTCCGGTCCCCTGACCGCGGCCCTGCGGGAGCGGGGCGCGGTCGTCGCCGGGTTCGACTCCAGCCGGCAGATGGTCGAGCTGGCGCGGGAGCGACTGGGCGCCGACGCCGACGTCCAGGTCGCGAACCTCGGACGCCCGCTGCCGTTCGGCGACGACGTCTTCGACCTGGTCGTCGCCTCACTGGTCCTGCACTACCTGCAGGACTGGGTCGGACCCCTCACCGAGCTGCGCCGCGTGCTGCGCCCAGGCGGTCGGCTGGTCCTGTCGGTGCCCCACCCCAGCGTCTACCTCGTCAACTACGGGGGCAGCACCTACTTCGACACCGTCCGGTACTCCGAGGAGTTCGAGTTCGCGGGGCAGCAGGCGGTCCTGACCTACTGGCACCGCCCGCTGCACGCGATGACGGACGCGTTCACCCGGGCCGGGTTCACGATCTCCGTCGTCAGCGAACCCCCCTTCGTCGCCGACACCCCGCGCGAGCTGCTGCCGCCAGACCTGGCCGACCGGACCGCGTTCGTGTGCTTCCTCTTCTTCGTGCTCGATGCCGGCTGAGCAGACGCGCGGCGGTCCTCAGGCCGCGACCAGCTCCACCTCGTAGCCCGCGCCGTCCTGCAGGTAGGCGGCGTAGTGCTCCGGACCACCCGCGAACGGGTGCCGGTCGACGAACATGAGCTGCCAGCCGTGCTCGGGGCAGCGGCTCGCGAGGTCATCGACCTGGCTGCGGGAGCCACCGTGGAAGGCGAGGTGATTCAGGCCGGGACGGCGGCGCTCGTGGCGTCCCCCGGTCATCGCCGGCGACTGCTCCAGCACGACGTAGGCCGGTCCGAGGCGGTAGCTCACGCCGTGCGCCCAGGACTGGAACGGCTCGTAGCCGAGCTCGGTGAGCAGCCATCCCCACGGGGTCTGGGCGGCGGCGAGGTCGGGTACCCACAGCTCGACGTGGTGCAGCAGGCCGCGCTCGGCGGATCGTGAGGTCACGGCGCAGTGTAGGGAGGAGCGGGGATGGACATCGAGACGGTCGCACGGCTCGAAGCGGCCGAGACCGCGACGGTCCAGGCGCTGGTCGACGCGCTGGTCGCGGGCGGGTCCACGGACCCCGTCCCCACGGCCGTGCCGCTGGCCGGGGGTCTGATGGTGGTCACGGGCGGCGGACGGTACGTGAACCGCGCGGTGGGGGTGACCCTCGCCGAGCTGAGAGCCGAAGACGTCAGCACCGTCGTGCGCCACTACGCGGACGCCGGTCTGCCCGCTGCGGTCCAGCTGTCGTCCTGGGCGCCGGCCGCCACCGTCTCCGCCCTGGGCGCGGCGGGCTTCGTCCCTGTCTGGTGCCGGTCCGTGCTCGTGGCCGACGCCGCCGTCGTGACGGCGCCACGGTCCCCCGCGCCGAACCCCGGGGTCGAGGTCGTCGCGGTGGGTGACGACGCCGCACGGGCGGTTGGAGCCGCCGACGTGATGGCCGCCGAGGCGCTGGGCCGCGGTGCTGGTCGTACGGCCAGCGACGAGTTCATGGCCGCGGACCGCCGCGCGAACGGCACGACCCAGCTGCTGGCCCTGCTCGACGGGGAGCCCGTGGGCTGCGGGTCCCTGTCGGTCGTCGCGGCCGGTGGGTACCGGACCGGATGGCTCGGTGCCGCCGCGACCGTCCCGCAGGCCCGGGGGAACGGTGTCCAGACCGCGCTGGTCCGACACCGGCTCCGGCTGGCCGCCGAGGCCGGGTGCGACCTCGTCGGAGCCACGACCTCGGTCGGGTCGACGTCGACGCGCGTCCTGGGTCGCTGCGGCTTCGTGCTGGTGCAGGAGCAGTGGGTGGTCCAGCGGTCCTGACCGAGGCAGGCCCGGCCGTCAGCGGGTCGGCGCCTCGGCCGAGCCCCCGCGGCGGCTGCCGCGGACGGTCACGATCGACAGCCCCGCGATGACGGCGCTCACGGGGGTCCACAGGGCGCGCTCGTGCGGCGAGCGGGACAGGGCGTTCACCACCGTGCCCAGGACGGCGTAGGCCGCGGCGGAGTAGGACAGTCCGGCCACCAGTCGCGGGTGGGCGTCCCGCATCGGCCCTTCCCCGACCCGCCCCAGCAGCGCCCCGCCCCAGGTGACGAGCAGGCCGGCCGAGGCCACGGCGGCCACCCGCTGCGGCTGCGGCAGCACGCCGGGCGCGGTGCCGCCCTGGGTCCACCGCCCCCAGGGCGCACCGGCCGCCACGGCGACCTGGAAGCCGGCGACCGAGAAGAGGAGCACAGCGGCCGCCCTGGCCGAGGTCCGTACGCGCGAACCGGCTCCGGCTGACATGCCTGGACCCTCCCGCGCCCGGCGACGTGGCGCAAGCAGGTCAGCGAGCGTCGAGGTCGTCCAGCCGGGCCACGTTCACGTCGACCCGGCCGTCGATGCCGTCCACGCGGCCCACCCACAGGAACTGCCACACCGTCCAGGTCGTGTCCGGGCGCCCGACGTGGCTGACCAGCCACCGGGGGCGCTGCGAGCGCTCCAGCACGGGGTAGCGGTCCTCCCAGTCCTCACCGACGTACAGCAGCACGTCGCGGCCCCAGGCGGCCTCCACCTCGGCCAGGAACGCGTCGAGCTCGGCGTCGACCGCCGCGGTGCTCGGGCGACGGCTGCAGTTGCCGGCCAGCTCCAGGTCCACCGCGGGCGGCAGCGCCGAGGCGACCGGCGGCGCGGTGCGCAGGAAGTTCTCGGCCTGCTCCAGCCCCGGCCGGCACAGGGTGAAGAAGTGGTAGGCCCCCCGCTGCAGCCCGGCCTGCTCCGCCCCGGCCCAGTTCTCGGCGAACCGCGCGTCGACGAAGGTCTCGCCCTCGGTCGCCTTGATGTACGCGAACGCGAGGTCGTCGTCGTCGGCGGCCACGGTCGGCCAGTCGATGGGGCCCTGGTGGTTGCTGACGTCCAGGCCGTACGACTCCCCCGCCCGCAGCGACGGACGGTCGTTCGGGTACCAGAGGAACCACCACGCCGCCGCGGCGGCGGCCAGCATCGCCACCGCCAGCGCTACGCCCAGCACACCACGCACGCGTCCGGACCTCAGGACCCCCGTCCCCCACCACTGCACCGGGGCAGGCTACGTGAACGCGGTACGCAGCGTGCGGGTCCGCCCGGGCTCGTGCGGCCCCGCCCCGGGCACCGGGCGCATCCGGCGACGGACCTGGCGCAACGGCGTTCGGCGGCGCAGGATCGTCCCCGTGGCAGCCACCGAGACGGCGTCCGACGGCTACTCGGCCCGGGCCCTGACCCCGCAGACCTGGTCGGACTTCGCCGCGCTGGTCGAGGCGAACCGGGGCGTGTGGGGCGGGTGCTGGTGCGTGGGCTTCCACGCCGAGCCGTTCACAGGCAGCTACGACGGCAACCGGGACCTCAAGCGCGCGCTGGTCGACGCCGGAGCCGTCCGCCAGGTGCTGGTCTACGACGGTGACGACTGCGTCGGCTGGTGCCAGTACGGCACGCCCGACGAGCTGCCCAGCATCAAGAACCCCAAGGCCTACGCCGCGGAGCTGGACGTGCTGCCCACCTGGCGCATCGGGTGCATCTTCACCGGCAGCAGGCACCGCGGCCGTGGGGTCGCCCGGGCGGCGGTCACCGCCGTCCTGGCCGAGGTCGCGGCCGCGGGCGGAGGCCTGCTCGAGGCCTACCCGGAGCAGGTCGTCGACCGGAAGCCCCAACGGGGCGCGTACCTCCACACCGGGCCCGAGTCCCTCTACGAGAGCCTCGGCTTCGTCCGGCACCGCCGGATCGCCAAGTGGCGCTGGGTCATGCGGCGGCAGGTCGATCCCGCCGGGTGACGGGCCTCTGCGGGGCGGGCCTCCCTGCAGCGCTCGGTCGCCCGTGGCGCGCCCGAGGTCAGGTGGTCACGGCCTGACGCGGCCCCACCGTCGCGGCTTCGCGCCGCAGGACCGCCGCGACACCGAGCAGCGGCAGCGCGGCCAGCGCGGTCAGGACCCCGGCGACGACGAACGCGGCCGGTGTCCCGCCGACGTCGACGCTCCAACCGAGGGCGATCGCACCCGCCGCCACGGACAGGTTGGCCACGACGGACTCGAAGCTGAGCATGGTGGCCCGGCGGTTGCTCGGGACGCGGGCGTGCAGGAAGGGTCCGTTGAGCGCGTTGACGGGACCGATGACCAGGTGGGCGACCACGAGGGCGGCGACGAGGACACCGAGCCCGCCGGCCCCCGCCAGGACGAACGAGGCGCCGGCGGACGCCGTGGCGAGGCCGGCCGCCAGCAGGCCACCCAGGCGACGACGCAGCACCGGGGCCAGGGCGGCGGTCAGCCCCTGCGCGACGAAGCAGACCGCGACCAGGGGTCCGAGCACGGCCGCGGCCGTGGCCGGGTCCGACAGCAGGCCCGACAGCCGGACGGGGGTGACGACCTCGAAGGCGAGGAAGCCGGCCGGGATGAGCAGCCAGCGCAGCCCGAACCAGCGCAGCACCCCGTCGCCGACGACGAGCCGGCCGCCGTCGGCGACGGCCGGGCCGACGCCACGCAGGACCGCTCCGAGCCCTTGCCGCGGGAACGGGTGGGGGTCCATCAGGACCAGGAGCGCGACGACGTGGACGACCAGGAGCAGGGCACCCACCAGCAGCGGCACCGACAGGGCCACGAGCGCGGTGATGCCGTCCGAGGGCAGGCCGCCCCGCCGGGCGAGCTCGGCGACGAGCCCGCCGCCGACGGCCCCGGCGGCCAGCGCCAACCCGGTCGCCGTCCCGGCCCGGCCGAGCCCCAGGGTCAGGGTCGCGTCGCGGCGCTCGCCCGGCGGGTGGATGTCGTGCACGGCGTCGACGAACCAGGACTCCAGCGGACCGGACTCCAGCGCCTTGCCGACGGCGAACGCGGCCCCCGCGAGCAGGAACAGCCCCAGGTCGGAGGCCGTGGCGAACAGCAGCAGCGAGCCCAGGGTCACCACGGCGCCGGCCACCAGCACGGTTCGTCGACCGACCACGTCCGCCAGCCCGCCGGTGGGCAGCTCCAGCAGCGCGGTGGTCAGGCCGATGACGGCGACCACGATCCCGATCTCGCCGGCGCCCAGACCCCGCGCCTGCATGATCAGGATCTCGACGGGGACGACCAGGCCCAGCGGCAGGTACTGCAGCGCCGACAGGGCGGTGAAGGCTCGGACGTAGCGGCGCTCGCTCACCAGTCCGTCCCGTCGTCCTGGATCGGGACCGCGCCGAGGTACACGCTGACACGCCGCGCCTCCGGGTCGTCCTCGGGCAGGGCGTCCCCCCGGTCGACCCACGTCGACAGCACGCGGAGCAGGTCGTCGCGCAGCTCCTGCAGCATCTGCGGCGTCAGCCGGGTGGTCGCGTCGCTGGAGCCCATCACCGGGCCCCAGACCGCCAGCTCGTCCCCGGGCAGCTGGGTGGCGGCCGCGGCGTGCCGACCGAACCGTTCCACCTGCATCCGGACGACCCGGCCCAGCGCCGCCCGGCCCGCGGGGTCCTCAGCGAGGTCCCGCACGTCGACGTCCGTGCTGTCGGTGGTTGCCCGCCAGAGCTTGTCGCGCCGGTTGGGCTGCTCCGGGTCCAGCTCGACCAGGCCGTAGCGGGCCAGCTGGCGCAGGTGGTAGCTGGTCGACCCGCTGGACTCCCCCACCTCGCGGCCCAGCCGGCTCGCGGTCGACGGGCCGTGTCGACGCAGCAGCGCGATGAGTCTCATGCGCAGCGGGTGCGCGACGGCCCGCAGCGCGTCGGAGGTGCTGATGACCGAGACCGGCTTGCCGCTGATGCGGCTGTACGGCGTGTCCACCTCGTCAGCGTAGAACCGCAAAGCCAGTTTGCAAAGACTCTTTGCGTAAGTCAGTGGGAGCCTTCGTCGGCGACGGTCGCCGACCCCGCCCGGATGACGGGCCGCACCCCACCGTGGAGGCAACGATGAGGACCCGCCCTCCACGCCGACGAGGGCCGACCGGTCGCGTGCTCGCCGTCGCCCCGCTCGTGACGGCCGCCCTGCTGCTGGGTGGCTGCGGCGGCAGCGTCGGCGACGCGTGCGACTCGCCGGCCCTGCTGCTGGACGAGTCCACCGTGCGGCCGGGCCAGCAGGTGCAGGTGCGGGGCGAGCTCTTCCTCGACGGCTGCGACGACCAGGGACGGGGCGAGTCCCGGACGCCGTTCCCCGCGGTGACGCTGACCTGGGAGCAGGACGGCGCGGTCGTGGACCTGGTGACCGTGGCCGACGTGGACGGCGCCGGAGCGTTCGTCGTCGTCGTGACCGTGCCGCCGGACGCCGTCCCGGGCGAGGCCACGCTGTCCGCGGACTCGGCCGCTCCGCTGGCGGTCGTCGTGAGCCCACCGCCGTGAGCCGCCCGGAGCGATGATTCGGCGACCGCCGCGTGGTCGACCCCAACAGCCCCGTCCCCACTCGACCCGAGGAGCAGCGCGTGCGTGACGTCACCTACTCGATGAGCATGTCGCTGGACGCCTACATCAGCGGGCCGGACGGGGACTTCAACTGGTCCGAGCCGGACCCCGAGGTGTTCGAGCTGGCCACCGACGAGGTGCGCAGGGCCGGCGTCCACCTGCTCGGCCGTCACCTCTACGAGGCCATGCTCTTCTGGGAGTCCGCCGCCGACCGCCGCCTCACCCCTGCGCAGCAGGAGTTCGCCGACCTGTGGAACGCGCTCCCGAAGATCGTCTTCTCGACCACCCTGACGTCCGTGACCGGACCCGGCGCACGGCTGGCCACGGCCGGGCTGGCCGACGAGGTGGCACGGCTGCGGGCCGAGCCCGGCGACAGCGACATCGCGATCGGCGGTCCGCGGCTCGCCTCGCATGCGGCCGACCTAGGACTGATCGACGAGTACCGGATCCGCGTGTACCCCGTGCTGGTCGGCGGCGGGAGCCCCTACTTCGCCCAGCACCAGCGCCTGGTGAGGCTCGAGCCCGTCGAGAGCCGAGCACTCGCCTCGGGCATCCTCTACCTGCGCTACCGCACGGGCCGGGGCTGAGCGGCCGGGGCCACCTCGCAGAGCTTGAACACCTCGGACCGAGTCACCGGGCATCAGTTCCCGCGACGTTGCGCCGAATAGGTGAACTGACTTCATGCGTGACTACGCCTTTCCCAATTGTCTGACAGCCGCCTGACAGGCTCATAGCTTGAGGCCGGGGGTCGACGCCGCTCGGCGTGAGCACGGCGCCCCGTCATCTCGTGGGGAGGCCGCGAGAACGGAGAAGGGACCAATCGTGAGAACACGGAAACTGGCTGCCGCCATGACGGCCGGCGCCTTGGCCGTCACAGGACTACTGGTGGTGTCGCCAGCCACAGCGGCCGAGAGCGACCCGTTGCTGCAGATGCCCTTCCCATGCGGTGAGGTCTGGAACGGGGCAACGAGGCCGCAGCACCCGTCGAGCACGACCAGCTACTACGCGCTCGACTTCAACAAGGGCAGCGGCTCGGACGATCGGGGAGAGGAGGTGGTTGCCAGCGCCGCCGGCACGGTCACGTCACGAGGTGGGGCCTACGGCAGCGTTCACATCGATCACGCCGGGGGATGGAGCACGCGCTACCTGCACATGAGCGGACTCCAGGTCCAGGTGGGGCAGTCCGTCCGTGCCGGACAGCTCATAGGCTTCGTCGACGACGTGGGCTCGCCTGGCGCCTACCACCTCCACTACGAGCAGCGTCTTGACGGCGTGCTGCAGCACATCGCGTTCGACGGCTCGAGGGTGAACTACATATTCAAGTACAACGGCCCCGCCTTCGTCAGCAGAAACTGCGCAACCGACCCCGCGATCCCCGCCGTCGACCACCTCACAGGGGTGCCCTCCTACGGGAGGGATGCCATGGACCTCGCTGCTGACCTCGGCGTCTGGTCCACGAGCGTGCGTGGCGACGCCGACACGCGGCGTTACGAGATCGCCGTGACCCTGGACAAGCTCGGCCTTCTGCCCGCCACGACGGCGAGCACCTCCGGCCCGTGGACGAACGGGACCCCGGGCTGGGCCGAGGACCAGATGGGGACAGCTGTCGCGTCCTACCTGTTCTCGTCGTCGGTCCCAGGAGACACAGTCGTGACCAGGGCCGACCTGGCCGTCTTCCTCGACCGGCTGGGGCTGCTCGGCACCGCCGCCCCAGCGCCCCCCGGCGAGTGGAGCCAAGGCGTCCCCGCCCACGCGGAGCAAGCGATGGGGCGCGCGGTCCGGTCGGGTGCCATGTCCGGCGCCGTTCCCTGGGACGACCACGTCCAGCGGTTCGAGGCCGCCATAATCCTCGGGCACGTCGGAGTGCTGGGGAAGTGGCTGGAGGGCACGCCCGACTACGCCATCCCGACGATGCGTTCTGCCGTGTACGGCGGTTTGGTCTCCCCCGGTGTCGCGGGTGGCGATGACGTCACCCGGTACACGTACGCGGTCATGCTCGGCCGCTCCGGCCTGCTGGACGAGTCGCTGGAGCCCGCCTCGTCGGGGACCTGGTCCAGCGGCGTGCCGGAGTGGGCAAGGGCGAGCATGGGTATCGCCGTCGCTCAGGGGCTGTTCTCGCCCAACGCTCGAGGCGACGCGACCGTGGAGCGTGCGGACTTCGCGGTGGTCGCCGACAGGCTGGGACTCCTCGGCGACGGCGCACCCGCGCCGAACGGTGCATGGTCGACGGGTATCCCGTCCTGGGCGCGACCGGCCGTCGGCAAGGCGGTGGCAAGGGGTGTCCTGAGCCCCAACGTCTCGTGGAGCGACGAGGTCCAGCGCTACGAAGCGGCCGTCTTCTTCTCCCACCTGGGACTGATGGAGTAGTCCGCCCGGCGGCTGGGTGCCGACTGCAGGTCGGCACCCAGCCGCCGGCTCGGGGCGGACATGCGCGCTGGTCAAGGGTCCTGTCGTCGACGTCGGCGGCGCCGCCCGCACTTGTGGACCAGGCCAGCGAAGAACCCGTGCCCGGGGCGTTGCCGAGCATGGCGGACGCACGTACTGGCTGGACGTCCATCTGCCACTGAGAACGCCACGATGCCGGTGCAGGTGCCGACCGTCAGACGTAGCGGACCTGCGGTTCGTGCGAGGTCCTCATCTCAACGGACTTCACCTCATGGATCGGAGCCCCCCGAGTCGCAGGACGCTGAGGCTGAGTGGAACAGCGACCTCAGCGGCCCTGCTCCAGGGCGGCCGCGACCGCGGCGTGCACGTACCGGGCGAAGCCGAGGGCGACGGCGTCCCACTGCTGCGCGGCGGTGGGGTCCGCCAGGTAGCCGTCGGCGACGCGCAGGTGCCGAGCCCGGTCGCAGTCGAAGAACCAGTCGTCCAGGTGGCGGCGGTGCTGCTCCACGGCGGCCGCGGCCCGGGGCCCGTCCGGCGGCTCACCGGCGGCCAGGGCGGTGGCGAAGGCGTCGACGGCGGCGTGGGCCTCGGCCCTGATGCGTCGCCAGTCCGCCTCGGTGTAGGCCGCCGTGCGCCGGGCCAGCCGCTCGGCGTCGTCGACGTCCGACTCACCCGGCGTCGGGGCGGCGCCGTCGCGCGGGGGCACGTCGGCCCGCGCGAGGCGCTCGGCGAACGTGTCGGTGCCGAAGACCGCCAGCTGCTGCTCCGGGGTGAGCGAGACGCCGGCCCGCCGGGCGTCCAGCTCGTCCTCGACGGCCCGCAGCAGCGCGCGGGTGCGCTCCAGCCGGGCGCGGAGCAGCGCGTGCTGGTGGCGCAGGTGGTCCACGCCGTCCGGGTCGTCGAGCAGGCGGGCGATCACCGGCAGCGGCAGGTCCAGCTCGCGGTAGAACAGCACCCGCCTGAGCCGCACCAGGTCCTCCGGGCCGTACCACCGGTGCCCGCCCGGGCTGCGTCCCGACGGTCGCAGCAGGCCGAGGCGGTCGTAGTGGTGCAGCGCCCGTACCGACGTCCCCGCAGCGGCCGCGACCTGCCCGACCGTCCAGGCCGCGCCGGCGCCCGCCGCGCCGTGGCCCGCCGCGCCGTCACCGTCCGCGCCCTGCTCGACCACCTAGGCCTCGCGGTACCGGGCGGCGGCCCGGGCGTGGGCCTGCTCGAGCAGGCGGCGCAGCCGCGGCGTCGTCACCGGGCCGGGGCGCACGACGCACACCCAGCCCTGGGCGGCGTAGACCGGGTGCGGCAGCCACACGTCGGCGGCGGCGTGGTCCACCTCGTCCTGGTGGGCCTCGGCCGCGGCCGGCGGGTAGCCGAGCAGCTCGGCGAACAGCTCGCGTCCCGCGGCGACGTTGACCCGGTAGACGCCCGGGCGGTCCAGCCGGGACGCGGTGTCGAAGCCCGGGTAGTCCGACGTCACGACGGTCGCGAACGGCTGCCACCGGCCCTGGTCCGCGCTCCCGTCGGGGTCGTGGCTGACGAAGGAGTCGCCCCAGGCGCTCGGCGGGGACCCGTCGCCCTCGCGGGCCGTGGTCACCACCACCCCCGTCAGCGCCCGCACCCACGCGAGGACGTCGTCCACCTGCGGCTGCGTCGGCTCGTCGTCCCGACCGGTCCCGTCCTCTGGCTGCGTCACACCCCGGACGCTAGGACCCTCCCCTACGTCAGGTTCAAGCCGCAGCGGCGCGCACGACGGGCCCGGCACGGCGGACCCGTCACTCCCAGCCGAAGAAGACCCGCTCCACCACCGCGCGGGCGTGGCGGGCGGTGCGCAGCCAGTCGTCCTCCAGGTGCGAGGCCTGACCCGGGCCGTAGCCCATCAGCCGCGCGATGCCGTCCAGGTCGCCGCGGTCGGTGGGCAGCACCTCGGTGGCCCGGCCCCGCCAGAGCGTCAGGGCGTCACGCAGCCGGGACCCCATCCGCCAGGCCCCCTCCAGGGTGTCGGCGTCGGCGTCGTCCAGCAGGCCTACCTCGCGGGCCCCGGCCAGCGCCTCCAGCGTCGAGGCCGTCCGCAGCTGCGGGTGGGCGTGGGCGTGCTGCAGCTGCAACAGCTGCAGGGTCCACTCCACGTCGGTGAGCCCGCCGCGCCCCAGCTTGATGTGACGGCGGGCGTCGACCCCGCGCGGCAGCCGCTCGGACTCGATCCGCGCCTTGATGCGACGGATCTCGACCACGGCGTCCTTGCCGGGCCCGCCGTCGGGGTAGCGCAGCGGGTCGATGACCTCGGCGAACCGCTCGGCCAGGCCGGCGTCGCCCACCAGCACGTTGGCCCGCAGCAGGGCCTGGTGCTCCGAGGGCACCGACCAGCGGCCGTAGTAGGACCGCATGGCCTCCAGCGTCCGGACGAGCTCGCCGTTGCGACCCTCCGGCCGCAGCCCGGCGTCCAGCTCCACGGGCGGCTCGGCGCCGGAGCGGCGCAGCAGCTCCCGGGCGCGCGTCACCACGTCGCGGGCCACCTGGGTGGCCTGCTCCCGGTCGACGCCCTCGTGCGGCTCGTGCACCAGGACCACGTCGACGTCGCTGGAGTAGCTGGACTCCCCGCCCGCCAGCCGGCCCAGCACCAGCACCAGCAGCCGGGTCGGCAACCGGTCCATCGCCTCGGTCAGGTCGGCGGTCTCCCCGCGCTCGGCGGCCACGTCCCGGGCCACGGCCTGCAGCGCCACGATGGTGACGACGGCCGCGCTGGTGGCCAGCGCCCGACCGGCGGTCTCGCCGTCGATCAGCCCCGTGACGTCGGCGATCCCGGTCCGGACGACCTCGCGGCGCCGGATGGCCCGCAGCGCCCAGACCGCCTCCTCGGCGTCCGCGCTGCGCCGAGCGACGGCCAGGGCCTCGGCCAGCAGCGACTCGTGGGTGGGCGGCACCAGCCGGTCGTCGGAGTCGAACAGCGCCGTCGTGTTCGGGGCGCGCTCGATCAGCCCGGGCACCAGCCGGCCGGAGGCCAGCACCAGGGCGAACCGCTCGGCCGCCCCGGCGGAGTCGCGCAGCATCTTGAGGTACCAGTGCGTCGAGCCCAGCTCGTCGGAGATGCGCCGGAACGCCAGCAGCCCCGCGTCGGGGTCGGCCGCGTCGGCGAACATGCCGAGCATGGCCGGCAGCAGGGTGCGCTGGATCGCCGCGCGTCGGCTCACCCCGCCCGACAGCGCCTCCATGTGCCGCAGCGCCCCGGCCGGGTCCCGGTAGCCGAGGGCCTGCAGCCGCTCGGTGGCCGCCGAGCTGGTGAGCCGCACCTCGTCGGTCGACAGCGAGGCGATCGCCGTGAGCAGCGGCCGGTAGAACAGCTTCTCGTGCAGCCGGGTGACGACCCGGACGGTCTCGCGCCAGGCGGTGCGCAGGTCGTCGGTGTCGGCACCCGGCCGCAGCACGAGCCGGGCCAGCCGGCGCCAGCCCTCGGGCCGGTCGGGCAGCACGTGGGTGCGGGCCATCCGCTGCAGCTGCAGCCGGTGCTCCAGCACCCGCAGGAACCGGTAGGCCCGGTCCAGCTCGGCCCCGTCGTCGCGGCCGATGTAGCCGTGCGCGGTCAGCGCCTCCAGCGCGACCAGGGTGCTGGGGGCCCGCAGCCGGGTGTCGATGCGGCCGTGGACCAGCTGCAGCAGCTGCACGCTGAACTCCACGTCGCGCAGCCCGCCGCGGCCCAGCTTGAGCTGCCGGTCGGCCTCCTTGGCCGGGATGTGCTCGACCACGCGGCGGCGCATGGCCCGGGAGGACTCGACGAACCCGTCGCGCTCGGTCACCTGCCAGACCATCGGCCAGATCGCGTCGTGCCACTCCCGCCCCAGCTCGGCGTCGCCGGCGGCCACCCGGGCCTTGAGCATGGCCTGGAACTCCCACGGCTCGGCCCAGCGCTCGTAGTAGGCGAGGTGGCTGGCCAGGGACCGGGTGAGTGGGCCGCCCTTGCCCTCGGGCCGCAGCGCCGCGTCCACCTGCCACAACGACCCCTCGGGCGTCCGCCCGCCGCAGATCTGCCCGATCGCGGCGGCCAGCCGGGACCCGACGGCCTGCGCGCGGGAGTCGTCGACCGCGCCCTCGACCGGCTCGCACACGTACAGAACGTCGACGTCGCTGATGTAGTTGAGCTCCTGCGCCCCCGTCTTGCCCAGCGCGATGACGGCCAGACGCACCTGGTCGGCGCCGGGGACCTCCCGCGCGGCCAGCGCGCAGGCCGCCGCCAGCGCCGCGTCGGCCAGGTCGGCCAGCGCCGCGCCCACCCGGGGCAGCACCGCGGCGGCGTCCTCGGCGCACAGGTCCGTCGCGGCGACCGCCAGCAGCTGGTCGCGGTAGGCCACCTTGAGCGCGTCGCGGGCGGGCGTGCCCTCGTGGTCGGTGACGGCCTGCAGCAGCAGGTCGCGGCGCTGGTCGGCCGTCACGGCCAGGCCGTCGCGGGCCACCCGCCGCCACGACGACGGGTGTCGGACGACGTGGTCGGTCAGGGCCCGGCTGGCGCCCAGCACGCGCACCAGCCGCCGGATCGGGCCCGGCCCCTCGCACGGGTCGCGGTCGTCCACGACGACGTCACGCAGCCGGTGGGGCAGGTCGTCGGCCTCGTCGACGCACTCGACCAGGCGCACCAGGCCCAGCAGGGCCGCGTCGGGATCGGCCGTGTCGCCCAGCAGCTCGGCCAGGGCCAGGGCGCCGGCCTCGGAGCGGGCCAGGTCGAGCAGGCGCGGCAGGGCGACGTCCACGTCGGTGAACCCCTGCCGGGCCACCCGGGCCCGCGAGGACGCCGAGCGCCCCCCGTCGACACGCTCGCCGGCCACCCGGTCCGACGTCGGGCTCATGCGGACCCGCAGGTCGTGGCGAACCGGGTGGTGGCGGTGCGGGTCGGCTCCCGGCTCACAGCAGCGGCAGGTAGCGACGCCGCTCGAACGGGGTGATCTCCCGGCGGTAGTCGTCCCACTCGGCGCGCTTGTTGCGCAGGAAGAAGTCGAACACGCCCTCGCCGAGCGTCTCCGCGACCAGCTCCGAGCCCTCCATGACCGCCACGGCCTCGGCCAGGCTGCCCGGCAGCGGCTCGATGCCCAGCGCGCGGCGCTCGGCGTCGGTCAGGCTCCAGACGTCGTCCTCGGCCCCCGGCGGCAGCTCCAGGCCCTCCTCCACGCCCTTGAGCCCGGCGGCGAGCATGAGCGCGAAGGCCAGGTAGGGGTTGGTCGCCGGGTCCAGGGCGCGGTACTCCACGCGCGTGGACTGGCCCTTGCTCGGCTTGTACATCGGCACCCGGACCAGCGCCGAGCGGTTGTTGTGCCCCCAGCTGACGTAGGACGGCGCCTCGCTGCCGCCCCACAGCCGCTTGTAGGAGTTGACCCACTGGTTGGTGACGGCCGTGATCTCGCGGGCGTGGCGCAGCAGGCCGGCGATGAACGAGCGGCCCGTGGTCGACAGCTGGTACTCCGCACCGTCGGCGTGGAACGCGTTGGACTCCCCCGAGAACAGCGACAGGTGGGTGTGCATCCCGGAGCCGGGCAGCCCCGCCAGCGGGCGCGGCATGAACGACGCCTGCATGCCCTGGCTGTAGGCGACCTCCTTGACCACGGTGCGGAAGGTCATGATGTTGTCGGCCGTGCTGAGCGCGTCGGCGTAGCGCAGGTCGATCTCGTTCTGGCCCGGGCCGTTCTCGTGGTGGGAGTACTCGACCGAGATGCCGAGCGCCTCCAGCATCGTGATGGCCTCGCGCCGGAAGTCGTGGGCCACGCCCGCCGGTACGTGGTCGAAGTAGCCGGCCTGGTCGACCGGGATCGGCACGCCCTGGGAGTCCAGGTCCTTCTCGAACAGGTAGAACTCGATCTCGGGGTGCGTGTAGAACGCGAACCCCGCCTCGGCGGCCTTGGCCAGCGTCCGCTTGAGCACGAACCGCGGGTCCTGCCCCGCCGGCTCGCCGTCGGGGGTGAGCACGTCGCAGAACATCCGGGCCGTGCCCTGCCGGCCGTCCGGCCCGCCCCGCCAGGGCAGCACCGCGAAGGTCGACGGGTCCGGGCGGACCAGCATGTCGGACTCCACCACCCGGGCCAGGCCCTCGATGGTCGAGCCGTCGAAGCCGATGCCCTCGGTGAACGCGGCCTCCAGCTCGGCCGGGGCGACCGCGACGGACTTGAGCGAGCCGAGCACGTCGGTGAACCAGAGCCGGACGAACCGGACGTCTCGTTCCTCGACGGTACGGAGGACGAACTCCTGCTGACGGTCCATGGCTGCACGGTAGTGCGTGAGGGCTGCCGGGGCCCTCGCGCCCGCCGCAGGGTGGTCCGTCGCGGGGACGCGGGCCCCGGTGGCTAGCCTGGCCGTGTGCCCCGACTGCGTCTCGCGCTCGCCCAGGTGGACACCGTCGTCGGCGACCTGTCGCACAACGTCGCCCGGATCCGCTCGGCCGTGGCCGAGGCCGCCGAGCAGGGCGCCCACCTGGTGGCCCTGCCCGAGATGGCCCTGACGGGCTACCCGGTGGAGGACCTGGCCCTGCGCCCGGCCTTCGTGGCGGCGTCCCGGACCGCGCTGGCCTCGCTGGCGGCCGGGTTGGCCGAGGACGGCCACGGCGACGTGGTGGTGGTGGTCGGCTACCTCGACCAGGACGTGGACGCGGCGGGCCGCGACGTCAACCGCACCGGGGTGCCGCCGCTGGCCAGCCAGAACTGCGCGGGCGTGCTGCACGGCGGGCGGGTGCTCGCCTCGTACGCCAAGAACCACCTGCCCACCTACGGCGTGTTCGACGAGCGGCGCATCTTCGCCCCCGGCACCCACGGGCAGCGGGTCAACGTGCGCGGCGTCGACGTCGCCCTGCTGGTCTGCGAGGACCTGTGGCGCGACGGCGGCGTCACGGCCCAGCTGGCGGCGGCCGAGCACGACCCGGGCCTGGTGCTGGTCGTCAACGCCAGCCCGTACGAGCGCGGCAAGGACGACGTCCGCTACGAGCTGTGCCGTTCCCGCGCCGTCGAGACCGGCTGCGCCGTGGCCTACGTCAACCTGGTCGGTGGCCAGGACGAGCTGGTGTTCGACGGTGACTCCATGGTCGTCGGCCCGGACGGCTCGCTGCTGGCGCGGGCGCCGCAGTTCGTCGAGCACGTGCTGGTGGTCGACCTCGACCTGCCCGCGGGCGCGGACGAGGCGGGCCCGGGACGGCTCTACGACCGCGTGACGGTGCCCGTCGAGGACGAGAGCGGGGCCGAGGCCCGGTCCGGCTCCCCCGTCGACCCGCTGCGCCCCGCGCCCGCCGTCCCGCTGGGCGAGTGCGAGGAGGTGTACCGCGCCCTGGTCCTGGGGCTGCGCGGCTACGCGACCAAGAACGGGTTCGCCTCGGTGGTGCTGGGGCTGTCGGGCGGCATCGACTCCGCACTGGTCGCCACGCTGGCCGTGGACGCGCTGGGCGCGGACGCCGTGCACACGGTGGCCATGCCCAGCCGGTACTCCTCCGAGCACTCCCTGGCCGACGCGGCCGACCTGGCGGCCCGGCAGGGCACCCACCACCGGGTGGTGCCGGTGCAGCCCATGGTCGACGCGTTCGTGACCGCCCTGGACCTGACCGGCCTGGCCGAGGAGAACGTCCAGTCCCGGGTCCGCGGGGTCGTGCTCATGGGCATCAGCAACAGCGAGGGCCACCTGGTGCTCGCGCCGGGCAACAAGAGCGAGCTGGCGACCGGGTACTCGACCATCTACGGCGACGCGGTCGGCGGGTTCGGCCCGATCAAGGACGTGCCCAAGACGCTGGTCTGGCGCCTGGCCCGCTGGCGCAACGAGCACGCCCGGTCCCGGGGCGAGACCGAGCCGGTCCCGCCCAGCAGCATCGACAAGCCGCCCTCGGCGGAGCTGGCCCCCGGCCAGGTCGACTCCGACTCCCTGCCGGACTACGAGCTGCTGGACGCGGTCGTCGACGGCTACGTGGTGGGCGACCTGGGCCGGGCCGACCTGCGCTCGCGTGGCTTCGACAGCCACGTCGTGGACCAGGTGGTCCGCCTGGTCGACCGGGCGGAGTGGAAGCGCCGGCAGTACCCGCCCGGCACCAAGATCAGCCCCAAGGCGTTCGGCCGCGACCGGCGCCTGCCCGTGACCAGCCGCTGGCTGGAGCCCGACGCCTGACCGGGTGGCCGGGCCCGGCGACCGGGCCCGGTCGGCCGACGGGGTCCGGTCTGCCAGCATGGCCGTCATGAGCGTCACCGACGAGAACGCGACGAGGCGGCCGGCTCGGGTGCGGGTCCCCCACCTGCTGCGCTGGAAGGCCGAGGGTCGGCGTTGGGCCATGCTCACCGCCTACGACGCCACCACCGCCGCGGTGCTCGAGGAGGCCGGCATCCCCGTCCTGCTCGTCGGTGACTCCGCCGCCAACGTGGTCTACGGCTACGGCTCGTCGCTGCCGGTGACCCTGGAGGAGATGCTGCCGCTGGTCGCCGGCGTCGCCCGCGCCACCCGCCGCCCGCTCGTGGTCGCCGACCTGCCGTTCGGCGCGTACGAGGCCTCCGACGCCCAGGCCGTCGCGTCGGCCGTCGCCCTGATGAAGGCCGGCGCCCACGCGGTCAAGCTCGAGGGCGGCGTCCGCACCCGCAGCCGGATCGAGGCCGTCGTCGCCGCGGGCATCCCCGTGATGGGGCACATCGGGTTCACGCCGCAGGCCGAGCACGCCATCGGCGGCTACCGGGTGGCCGGCCGCGACGACGCCGCCGCCGAGCGGACCCTGGCCGACGCCGCCGCCGTGGCCGAGGCCGGCGCGTTCGCCATGGTGCTGGAGATGGTCACCGCGCCCGTGGCCGCCCGCATCCACGAGGCCGTCGACGTGCCCACCATCGGCATCGGCTCCGGGTCGGACTGCGACGCGCAGGTGCTGGTCTGGCAGGACATGGCCGGGCTGAACGACGACGGCCGGCTGTCGTTCGTCAAGCAGTACGCCGACCTGCGCGGCGTGCTGCGCGGCGCCGCGGCGGCCTTCGCCCGCGAGGTCGAGGACGGCAGCTACCCCGACGCGGCCCACAGCTTCGGCGCCTGACCGCCCGCCTCCCGCAGCACCCGACCGACCCGACCGAGACGAGGAGCCCCCGTGAGCGACACGCAGTTCTGGTTCAACACCGAGACCAAGCAGGTCGAGCAGGGCCCGCAGTCGCACTACACCAACCGGATGGGCCCCTACCCCACCGCCGAGGCCGCCTCGCGGGCGCTGGAGACCGCGGCGGCCCGCAGCGAGGCCTGGGACGACGAGGACGAGAAGTGGGACAAGGGCGGCGCCCAGGGCTGAGCCCGAGCACCCGGTCGTCGGCGGCAACGGGCGCTTCCGGGCCGTCCACCTAGACTCCCCGCATGCCGACGACGACCGAACGCCCGCCCGTCCGGCCAGGTGCGGTGAGGCCGCGCCGCCCGGTGCCCGCCCACATCCGTCGCCCGGAGTACGTGGACCGGCCCCGGGCCGAGCGCTACACCGGCCCCGAGGTTAAGGACGCCACGACCATCGCCGCCATGCGCGAGGCGGGCCGCCTGGCCGCCGACGCGCTGCAGGCCGTCGGCCGCGCCGTGGCCCCGGGCGTCACCACCGACGAGCTGGACCGCGTCGGCCACGAGTTCCTCGTCGACCGCGGCGCCTACCCCTCGACGCTCGGCTACCCGGGCCACGGCGCCCCGCCGTTCGCCAAGTCGCTGTGCACGTCGGTCAACGAGGTCATCTGCCACGGCGTCCCCGACGACCAGGTGCTGGTCGAGGGGGACATCGTCAACGTCGACATCACCGCCTACCTGGACGTCGACGGTCTCGCCGTGCACGGCGACACCAACGCCACCTTCTGCGTGGGCGAGGTCAGCGAGGAGGTGCGCCTGCTGGTCGAGCGCACCCGCGAGGCGACCATGCGCGGCATCAAGGCCGCCCTGCCCGGTCGCCAGGTCAACGTGATCGGCCGGGTCATCGAGAAGTACGCCGCCCGGTTCGGCTACGGCGACGTCGCCGCGTTCACCGGGCACGGCATCGGCACCGCGTTCCACTCCGGCCTGGTCGTGCCCCACTACGACGCAGCGCCGGACTACGACACCGTCATCGAGCCGGGGATGACGTTCACCGTCGAGCCCATGATCACCCTGGGCGCCTCGCAGCACCGGATGTGGGACGACGGCTGGACGGCGGTGACCGTGGACGGGTCCTGGACCGCGCAGTTCGAGCACACCCTGCTCATCACCGAGTCCGGCCCCGAGCTGCTGACCGTGCCCACCGACGGGCAGCTCGCGTGAGCGCGGCGCGCCTGGCCGTGGGCCTGGACATCGGCGGCTCCGGCATCAAGGCCGCCGTCGTCGACGTCGAGGCCGGCGAGCTCGCCGCCGAGCGGGTCCGCATCCCCACCCCCGAGGGCGGCAAGCCCGACGAGGTCGTCCTGGTCGCCTCGGCCGTCGTGGCCAAGGTGGTCCTGAGCGGCCCCACGCCCACCGTGGACACCGTGGGGGTCGGGTTCCCCGCCGTGGTCCACCACGGCGTCACCACGACCGCGGCCAACGTCCACGAGGACTGGATCGGCGCCCCGGCCCGCGACATGCTCACCGCGGCCGTCGAGCGGCCCTGCGTCCTGGCCAACGACGCCGACGTGGCAGGACTGGCCGAGGTCCGCTTCGGCGCCGGGCGCGACGTGTCCGGCGTCGTGGTCGTCACCACGCTCGGCACCGGCATCGGCAGCGCGCTGTTCGTCGACGGGGTGCTGGTCCCGAACACGGAGTTCGGCCACCTCGAGCTGGACGGCGAGGACGCCGAGTCCCGGGCCGCGGACAGCGCCCGCGAGCGCGAGGACCTGTCGTGGAAGGACTGGGCCAAGCGGCTCCAGCGCTACTACTCCCAGCTGGAGCTGCTGCTGCAGCCCGACCTGATCATCGTCGGCGGCGGCGTCAGCAAGAAGCACGACAAGTTCCTTCCCCTGCTGGAGCTGGGCACGACGATCGTCCCCGCCGAGCTCCGCAACGAGGCCGGGATCATCGGCGCCGCCGTCATGGCGGCCGAGAGCGACACGAAGGACCAGACATGAGCGAGCAGCCCACCCCCGGCCCCGGGCAGATCCGGGTCAACATGCCTGACGACCTGGCCGGTGGCGACTACGCCGACTTCGTCCGGGTCTGGCACGGCAAGGACATCTTCACCCTCGACTTCGCGGCGCTGGTCGCCCCGATGAGCCCCGAGGGCACCACGGCCCGGGTCGTGTCGCGGGTGCGGATCCCCCCCAGCCAGGTCTTCGAGATCATGAAGGCGCTGGAGCGCTCGCTCACCGCCTGGGAGAAGGAGCACGGCCAGGGCGCCTGAGCCCACCCGTCCGGGGGACTCAGACCAGGCGGCCCCCTGCCGATCACCATGGCAGCCCCCTCCCCGGACGGAAGGACCCACGTGCTGCCGCGCCCCCCGACCCTGCCCCGGCAGGCGACCCACCACGCCGACGGCGACCCCGCCTCGGCCGTGGACCGTCGCCGGCTGCAGGAGGCCTACGCCCTGACCGGGCTGGCCTGGTGGGAGTGGGACGTGGGGACCGGCCGGCTGAGCTGGTCGGAGGGCATGCGCCGCCTCGCCGGCCTCGAGCACCTGGACCACGAGCCGACGGTGGCGGACTGGGCCCCGCTGCTGCACCCCGACGACACCGCCGCCAGCTCGGCGCTGGAGCGGCGCGCGCTCACCGAGGGCACGCCCTACCGCCACGTCTTCCGGATCCGCACCCCCGCCGGTGAGCTGCGCTACCTGGAGTCCTGGACCGGCCCGCTGCGCGACGCCGCCGGCGACGTCGTCGGGCTGCGCGGGGCCACCCTGGACGTGTCGGACCGCGAGGCGGCCCAGCGGGCGTCGCAGGCCAGCGAGACCCACTTCCAGGTCGTGTTCGACCACGCCCCCCACGGCATGGCCATGATCTGGCTGCAGCAGGACCGGGCCGGGGAGCTGATGCGCGCCAACGAGGCGTTCGCGCGCCTGCTGGGCTGGGAGGACCCCGCCGACCTGGTCGGCCTCAGCCTGGCCGGACGCACCCCGGCGGCCGAGGTCCGGGCCTCGCGCGCCCGGTTCGCGGCGATGGCCGCCGGCCGGTCCCGGGGCGGCTCCTACTCCCGGCAGTACCTGCGCCGCGACGGCAGCACCGTGCACGCCTGGGTGACCACGGCCGTCGTCGACGACGAGGCCGGCGTCCCCCAGTTCGCGATCGCGCACTGCATCGACGACACCGAGCGCCGCCGCCACGTACGCGAGCTCGAGCGCATCGCGCACACCGACGCCCTGACCGGCCTGGCCAACCGGACGGTCGTGGACCAGGAGCTGTCGGCCCCGCTGCCCGCCGCCAACGGTGCCGTCACCGGCCTGCTGCTCACCGACCTCGACCGGTTCAAGCTGATCAACGACAGCCAGGGCCACCCCGTCGGCGACGCGCTGCTGGTGCAGGTGGCCCGTCGGCTGCGCGGGGCGGTCTCCCCGCGCCACACCGTGGCCCGCCTGGGCGGGGACGAGTTCGTGGTGGTCGTGCACGCCGGGGCCGGCCTGGCCCCCGAGGAGCCCTGCACCGTCGCCGAGACCGTCGTGCAGGCCCTGCGCGACCCCTTCGACCTGCCCGGGGGCGAGCGCGTGGTGCTGACCACCAGCGTCGGCGTGGCCACCGTGGCGGCCGCGGGGGGCACCGGGGACCTGCTCAAGGAGGCCGACCTGGCCCTGTACGAGGCCAAGGACGTGGGCCGCAACCGGGTCGTCCGCTTCGACGACCGGCTGCGCCGCCGCAACGAGACCCGGGTCCGCTCGGAGTCGCTGCTGCGGGCGGCCCTGCGCGACGGCGGCCTGCGGGTGGAGCTGCAGCCCGTCGTGGCGCTGGCCGGGGGCGCCGTGGTCGGCGCCGAGGCGCTGGTGCGCCTGGACGACGGCGAGGGCGGGGTCGTGCACACCGGTGACCTGGTGCGCATGGCCGAGGACACCGGCCTGGTGGTCGGGCTGGACCTGTGGGTGCTGGGCGAGGTGGCCCGGCTGCTGGCCGCCGACTGCCGCCGCGCCGAGGCGGGCGGGACGCCGCGGCTGCCGCGACGCGTGGCGGTCAACGTGTCGGGCCGCACCATCGAGGACGGGGACTTCGCGGCCCGGGTGCGGGCCGTGCTGGAAGCTACCGGCGTCCCGGCGCACCGGTTCTCGGTCGAGCTGACCGAGACTTCGCTGCTGCACGACAGCGGCATGGTCGAGGAGGCCGTCGAGCAGCTGGTCGGGCTGGGCGTCGAGGTCGGCATCGACGACTTCGGCACGGGCTACTCCGCCCTGGCGTACCTGCCGCGCTTCCCGCTGAGCTTCCTCAAGATCGACATGTCGTTCGTGCGGCGGCTGGGCACCACGCGCCGCGCCGACGCCATCGTGGCAGCCATCATCGAGCTCGCCCACGCCCACGAGCTGCGCGTGGTCGCCGAGGGCGTGGAGACGGCCGAGCAGGCGGAGACCCTGCGGGCGATGGGCTGCGAGGCGGGCCAGGGCTGGCTGTTCGGCCGTCCCGCGGTGGTCGCCGCGGACTGAGCCGGCCCCGCACCGGCCCTGCACCGACGGGCCGGCCGTGACAGGCTCGGCCCTCGTGACCGACTCCACCGCGCCCGACCAGCTGCCCGCCGACAACCCGTTCGCCGCCCCGAGCGACCTGCCGTACGGGCTGCCCCCGTTCGACCGCATCCGCGAGGAGCACGTGGCCCCGGCGCTGCGGGCCGGCATGGCCCAGCAGCGCGCCGAGTGGGAGGCCGTGGCCACCCAGGCCCCGCCGTTCACCTTCGCGGGCACCGTGGAGGCGCTGGAGCGCAGCGGGGCGCTGCTGACCCGCGCCCGCTCCTACCTGGACCCGCTGACCAGCGCGCACGCCACGGCCGGCATCCGCGCCGTCGACACCGAGTTCACCCCCCTGCTGGCCGCCCACCACGACGCGCTGCCGCTGGACGGGCGCATCTTCGCCCAGGTGGACGACCTGCACGCCCGCCGCCACGACCTGGGGCTCGACCCGGCCTCGTTGCGGCTGCTCGAGCGCTACCACCGCGACTTCGTCCGCTCCGGCGCCGCGCTGGACGAGCCCGGCAAGCAGCGGCTGCGCGAGCTCAACACCGAGCTGTCCACGTTGCAGCAGCGCTTCGACACCCTGGTCACCGACGCCTCCAACGCGGCGGCGCTGCACCTCAGCGACGAGGCCGAGCTGGCCGGGCTGGGCGAGGCGGCCGTCGCCGCGGCGCGGGCGGCCGCGGCCGAGCGCGGCGTCGACGGCTGGCTCATCACCCTGGTGCTGCCCACCCCCCAGCCGGCCCTGGCCTCGCTGGCCGACCGCGACGTGCGCCGCCGGCTGCTGGAGGCGGCCACCACGCGCGGCCTGCACGGCGCCACCGACACCCGGCCCCTGCTGACCCGGATGGCCGCGCTGCGGGCCGAGCGGGCGGGCCTGTTCGGCTTCGCGACCCACGCCGACTACGTCCTGGACGACCAGACCGCCGGCAGCGTGGCCGCCGTCGACGCCGTGCTGCAGGGCATGACCCCGGTCGCGGCCGCCAACGCGCGTGCCGAGGCCGTCGACCTCGAGGCCGCCCTGCACGCCGACGGCCACGAGGGCCCGCTGCAGCCCTGGGACCACGCCTACTACTCCGAGCAGGTGCGGCGGCAGCGGTTCAGCGTCGACGCCGACGACCTGCGGCCGTACCTGGAGCTGGACCGGGTGCTGCGCGACGGCGTGCTGCGCGCGGCCGAGCTGCTGTACGGGCTGACCTTCACCGAGCGACCCGACCTGCCCGGCTACCACCGCGACGTGCGGGTGTTCGAGGTGCACGACGTCGACGGGTCCGGGCTGGGCCTGTTCGTGTGCGACTGGTTCGCCCGGCCCACCAAGCGCGGCGGGGCGTGGATGACGACGTTCGTCGACCAGTCCCACCTGCTGCAGCAGCAGCCCGTGGTCACGGTCTGCCTCAACGTGCCGCGCCCGCCCGAGGGCAGCCCCGCCCTGCTCAGCCCGGACGAGGTCGACACCGCGTTCCACGAGTTCGGCCACGCCCTGCACGGCCTGCTGTCCGACGTGCGCCACCCGCGCTTCTCGGGCACGTCCGTACCGCGCGACTACGTCGAGTTCCCCTCGCAGGTCAACGAGATGTGGGCCTGGCACCCCGAGGTGCTGCCGCACTACGCCCGCCACCACGAGACGGGCGAGCCGCTGCCGGCGGACCTGCTGGGCGCGCTGCAGCAGGCGCTGGCCTACGGCGAGGGGTTCCGGACCACGGAGTACCTCGGCGCCACGCTGCTGGACCTGGCCTGGCACGCCCTGCCGGCGGGCGCGCAGATCGCCCCCGACGACGTGGAGGCCTTCGAGGCCGACGTCCTGGCCGGTCAGGGCCTCGACGTGCCGAGCGTGCCGCCGCGGTACCGCAGCACCTACTTCGCGCACGTGTTCGCCGGCGGCTACAGCGCCGGCTACTACGGCTACATCTGGAGCGAGGTCCTGGACGCCGAGCTGGTGGACTGGTTCACCGAGAACGGCGGGCTGCGGCGCGAGCTCGGCGACACGTTCCGCCGCGAGCTGCTGTCCCGGGGCGGGTCGGTGGACCCGATGGCCGCGTTCGTGGCCGTCCGGGGTCGGGAGCCGCGCCCGGAACCGCTGCTGCGTCGCCGCGGCCTGCTGGTGGACCCGGTGGCGCCGGTGGACCCCCTGGCCCCCGCGGACCCGGCCGGACCGCGGTGACCGGACCGTCGTCCGGGCCGGCGACGGGGACGGGGACGCCCTTCGTGCCGTTCCCGGACGCCCGCCCGGACGACGTCGCCTGGCCCGCGCTGGTCTGGCCGGTCCCCGCGGGCACCCGGCTCGGCGACGCGTGGGTGAGCCTGACGGCCTTCGACGCCGACCGGGACGCCGAGGCGCTGTTCGCCGCCCTCGACCACGACGCGGTCTGGGCCCACGTGCCGGGCCGGCCCGCCCACGCCGAGGACCTGGTGCGCACCGTTCACGAGCGCCGCGACCGGCTGGGCTGGTTCCCGTGGGTGGTCCGTGACGCGCGCGACGGCCGGGTGGTCGGCACGTCGAGCTACCTGGACGTGTCGGTGCCCGACGCGCGGCTGGAGGTCGGTGCGACGGCCTACGCCCCGGACGTCTGGGCCGGCCCGGTCAACCCCGCCACCAAGGCCGCCCTGCTCGGCCTGGCCTTCGACACGCTGCGCGCCGGTCGGGTGCAGCTCAAGACCGACGTCCGCAACCTGCGCTCGCAGCGCGCCATCGCCCGCCTGGGGGCCACGCCCGAGGGGGTGCTGCGCCGCTACCAGCGCCGGGCCGACGGCACCGTGCGGGACACGGCCGTGTTCTCGGTGACGGCCGAGGACTGGCCGCGGGTGCGGGCGGGCTTGGTCGCCCGCCTGGATGGGTACCTACCCCGACGTGGCTGACACGGACACCCGCACCGCCCCCACCCCGCGCCCCCGCGCGGCCGGCCGGGGCTTCCGCGGGGACGTCGAGGGGCTGCGGGCCGTCGCCGTCCTGGCCGTGGTGCTCTACCACGCCGACCTGCCCGGGCTGGACGGCGGTTTCGTCGGGGTCGACGTGTTCTTCGTCCTGTCGGGTTTCCTGATCACGGGCCTGCTGCTGGACGAGGTCCGGCGCACCGGCACGGTGTCGCTGCGCCGGTTCTGGGCCCGCCGGGCCCGCCGGCTGCTGCCGCTGGCCACCCTGGTGTCGGTCGTCACCCTGGCGGTGTCGTGGCTGGTGATGTCCCCCCTGGAGCTGCGCGACGTGGCCCGGGACGCGGTGTGGAGCGGCCTGTTCGCCATGAACTGGCACCTGGCCCGCGAGGGCGTCGACTACATGGGCGACGACGCCGCGACGCCCTACCAGCACTACTGGTCCCTGGCGGTGGAGGAGCAGTTCTACCTGGTCTGGCCCGTGCTGGTGGTGGCCCTGGTCCTGGCCCTGCGGCTGCGCCCCCGCGGGTCGGGCCCCCGGCCCGCGCCGGGGTCGGTGCCGGCGGTGCCGCTCGTGCCGGTGCTGGCCGTCGTGACCGGGGTGCTCGTCGCGGCGTCCTTCGTCTACGGGGTGTTGCTGACCGCCCAGTCGCAGCCGCTGGCCTACTTCCTGCCCTGGACCCGGGTCTGGGAGCTGGGGGTGGGGGCCCTGCTGGCCATGGCCGCGGTCCACCTGGCCCGGCTGCCGCAGCTGATGCGCGCCGGGCTGGCCGTCGCGGGCCTGGCCGCCGTGCTGCTGGCCTGCGTGCTGCTGGACGGGTCCACGCCGTTCCCCGGCACGGCCGCGCTGCTGCCGGTGCTGGGCACGGCCGCCGTCGTCGCCGCGGGCACCGGTGGCTCGAGCGTGCTGGGCCGGGCGCTGTCCGTCGGACCGCTGCTGACGCTGGGCAAGCTGTCCTACGGCTGGTACCTGTGGCACTGGCCGGTGCTGCTGCTCGGGCCCCGGCTGGTCGGGGACGACCCCGGGCTGGCGCTGCGGCTGGGCCTGGCCGCGCTGTCGCTGGGGCTGGCCGCCCTGACCTACGCCCTGCTGGAGGACCCCGTCCGCCGGCAGCGCGCCCTGGTCGCCAGCCCGCCCCGCTCGCTGGCGGTCGGGGCGGCCTGCGTGGCCGTCGCGGCGGCCGTGGGCCTGGCCACCCCGGCCCTGCTGCCCCCGGTGCGCGGCGACGGGCCGATGGTGGGCTCGGTGCAGGCCGGCGGCGGCGGCGAGCCCGAGGTCCGCCGCGCCGTCGCGGAGTCGCAGCGGCTGCGGACGGTACCGGCCGACCTGCGCCCCGTCCTGGACCGGGCGGAGGACGACACCGCCCGCGCCCGCAGCGAGGACGGCATCTCGTGCATGGTCGCCGCCGAGCACGTCGACGTGTCCCGCGAACCGGGCGGCTCGTGCGTCTTCGCCGACCCGCCCGACGCGACCCGCACGGTCGTGCTGACCGGCGACTCCCACGCCTACCAGTGGTACCCGGCCGTGCAGCGCATCGCCGAGCAGGAGCGCTGGCGGCTCGTGGTCATGACCAAGGCCGGCTGCCCGCTGTACGACGTGTCGCTGTTCAACAACACGTTCAACCGCGAGTACACCGAGTGCGACCAGTGGCGCGCCTCGGCCATGACGCGCATCGAGGCCGAGCAGCCGGACCTGGTGGTGCTGTCCGCTGCGGTGTTCTCGTCCCGCGGCGACGAATTCGCCCGGCGCTGGGCCGACGGCGTCGGCGAGTCGACGACGGCGCTGCGGGAGCGGACCGGCGCGGTCGTGGTGTCGCTGCAGGACACCCCGATCCCCGGGGGCGACGTGCCCCGCTGCCTGGCCGAGAACCTGGACGACGTGCAGGCGTGCAGCGCCCCGCTCGAGCAGGCCATGACCGACCAGGATCGGCGCGACCTGACCGCGCAGGCGGCGACCCGGGCCGGCGCGACGGTCATCGACCCCGTGCCCTGGTTCTGCGACGAGGTGTGCCCGCCCATCATCGGCAACACCCTCGCCTACCACGACGGGGACCACATCAGCGCGACCTACGCCACGCAGCTGGCCCCGCTGCTCAAGGCCGGGCTGACCAACGCCCTTCGCAGGGCGGGCCGCGCGGCCTAGGCTCCTGCGATGGCGAAGCACCCGGCCCGTGTCCCCCGCAAGGTCTACGAGACCGAGCTGCTGCGGCTGCAGGCCGAGCTGGTCACCATGCAGGAGTGGGTCCGCACCACCGGCCAGCGGGTGGTGGTGGTCTTCGAGGGGCGGGACGCCGCGGGCAAGGGCAGCACCATCAAGCGGATCACGCAGTACCTGAACCCCCGGGTGGCCCGGATCGCCGCGCTGCCCGCGCCCAACGACCGGGAGCGGGGCCAGTGGTACTTCCAGCGCTACGTGGCCGAGCTGCCCGCCGCGGGCGAGATCGTCCTGTTCGACCGGTCCTGGTACAACCGGGCCGGCGTCGAGCGGGTCATGGGCTTCTGCACCGACGACGAGTACCGCCGGTTCCTGCACCAGTGCCCCATCTTCGAGCGGCTGCTCGTCGAGGACGGCATCCTGCTGCGCAAGTACTGGTTCTCGGTGAGCGACAGCGAGCAGGAGGCCCGGTTCCGGTCCCGGCTGGAGGACCCGATGCGACGGTGGAAGCTGTCGGGCATGGACCTGGAGTCGATCACCCGCTGGGAGGACTACTCCCGCGCGAAGGACCAGATGATGGTCCACACCGACATCCCGGAGGCGCCGTGGTGGGTGGTGGACTCCGACGACAAGCGCCGCTCGCGGCTGAACATGATCAGCCACCTGCTGGGCAGCATCCCGCACGACGGCGCCGAGGCGCCCCGGCTGGAGCTGCCCGGCCGGCCGCCGTCCACCGGGTACGAGCGACCGCCCCGCGACACCCAGAAGTACGTGCCGGACCACGCCGCGACGCTGCACTAGCCGCGCCGCTGCCGCCGGTCAGCGGTCCCGGGCCGCCGCGGCGGTCGCCGAGGTGGCGGCGGGGCGGCTCAGCAGCACCGAGTTCAGCTGCCCACCCAGAAGCAGGGACAGGCTCAGCAGGTACACCCAGACCATCACGATGACGCCGCCGCCGAACGCGCCCAGGATCGGGTTGCCGTCCGCGACGAGCACCAGGTACAGGTGGAAGCCCGCGCTGCCCAGCAGCCACAGCGACGTGGTCAGCACCGCCCCGGGCAGGGCGTCGCGCCACCGGGTGCGGGCGTTGGGGGCCGCGCGCAGCAGCACCGTGGTCCAGGCGACCACCGCCAGCCCCAGCACGGGCAGCCGGACCACGTCCCAGAGGAAGCTGAACGTCGAGCCCAGGCCGACCAGGTCGGCCAGGCCCTCGCCCCGCCCGAACAGCGGCCCGACCACCAGCACCGTCAGCGACAGCACCAGCATGAGCAGGGTCCCCAGGGCCAGGCCGAGGCCCAGCAGCCGGCGGCGCCACCACGGCCGGCTCTCCGTGGTGGCGTAGGACAGGTTGAGGGCGTTGATCAGCACGGCGAACGCCGTCGAAAGGGTGACCACGCCCCCGATCCCGGCCACGGTGAGCAGCTGGCCCCGGCCGCCCTCGAACAGGTCCTCCACCGAGGCCACGGCCCCGGAGGCGTCGTCCGTCAGGACCAGGCGCAGCGCCGTGACCACCCGCTGCTGCACCTCCACGGCCAGGTCCGCCCCGACCACCACGTCCAGCACGCCCAGCAGGCCGGCGGACACCAGCAGCGCCGGGAACACCCCGAGGACGACGAAGAACGCCGTCTCGGCGGCCAGGCCCAGCAGCCGGTTGGCTGCGGTCCGTGCTGCCAGCTCCCGGAGGACCCGCACGGGTCAGCGCGTCAGCGGGCGTCGGGGCCCGTGGACCAGGGCGACCTGGGCGAAGAGGTCGGCCCGCTGCTCGCGCAGCGACGCCTTGGCGAAGCCGTAGAGCGGGTCGGAGCGGTCGGCGGCCGGTTCCGGGGCGAACGCCAGGCTCCGCTCGAGCAGGTCGCCGAACCGGTCGGCGTCGACCAGGTCCGCGCAGGCCTGGCACGCCGCCCACGGCCGGTCGCCACGGTCGTCGGTGCGGCCGCTGACCGGCGACGTGGTGGCGACCGGGGCGCTCACGGGGTACTCCCCCACCGGGTCCGAGGCGTCGCAGAAGTCGCAGCGGGTGTCGGGCACGGCGCCACCGTAGGCGACGGGGCCCCACCCCGCCGCCGGGGCCCGCGCGGGAGCGGCACCGCGACCAGATCTGTTGACAGGTCCTGACTGTGCTGCTTGGCTGCGCCGGTCCGGCCACACCCAGGCCGCCTCCGAGGGGAAACCGATGGCCCGCACCCACCGCCGCGCGCTCACGGTCGCGATCGCGACCACGTCCGCGCTGGCCCTGACCCTGCCCATGGGCGCCGCGTCCGCCACCACCCCGGCCCCGCAGGACCCGCCGGGGATCGAGGTGCGCGACGGGCTGACCCAGCCCATCCACGACTTCGCCGCCGCCATCACCGAGCGGGTGTGGGTCGAGACGGACCTCGACACCGACTCCGACGGCGTCCTGGACCGGGTCCTGGTCGACCTGTCGCGGCCCGCCCCCACCGCCGACGGGCTCGAGGTGCCCGTCGTGCTGGAGGCCAGCCCCTACCGCTCCGGCACCTGGGGCGATGCGCCGTACCACACCGACCTCGACCCGACCCGGCTGCCGCAGTCCCGGTTCGCGACGCCGGCGGCCGCGCTGCGGTCGCAGTCCTTCTCGGTGCTGTCGGCCCAGCCGAAGGCCGTCGACCTGCCGGGGTCCCTGGACAACTACTACGTGCCGCGCGGCTACGGCGTCGTGCTGGCCCAGAGCATCGGCACCGGCCAGTCCACCGGCTGCCCCACCACCGGCGACGACGCCGAGACCCGCAGCGCCAAGGCCGTCGTGGACTGGCTGGACGGGCGGGCCCGGGCCTTCGACGCGGTCGAGGGCGGCGCCGAGGTCGAGGCGGGCTGGACCAACGGTGCGGTCGGCATGACCGGCGCCAGCTACAACGGCACCATCCCCAACCAGCTCGCCACCTACGGCGACGAGGTGCCCAACCTCAAGACCATCGTCCCCGTGGTCGCCATCAGCGACTGGTACGGCTACTACCGCGAGAACGGCCTGGTCGTGGCCCCCGGTGGCTACCAGGGCGAGGACGCCGAGGTGCTGGCCGACTTCGTCGCCGGCGAGGCGCGGGCGACGGGCGAGTGCGCCGACGAGATCGCCCGCATCGAGGTCGAGCAGGACCGCGTGACGGGTGACTACAACGACTTCTGGGACGACCGCAACCACCTCGACGGGGCCGACGACGTCACCGCGAGCGTGTTCGTCGTCGACGGCCGCAACGACTGGAACGTCAAGCCGCTGCAGTGGTCCCGCTGGTGGGACGCCCTGGCCGAGGCCGGCGTGGAGCGCAAGATCTGGCTGCACAACGGCGGGCACGGCACCCCCGGCAACGCCGCGGCGTACACGCTGGCCGACGGTCAGCGGTGGACCTACCAGCAGACCGTGCACCGCTGGTTCGACCACGAGCTGTGGGGAGTGGACAACGGGATCATGACCGAGCCGCGCGCCATCGTGCAGCGCGAGGCCGCCGGGGTCGGCAACGTCACCTACGCCGACTGGCCGGTGCCGGGCAGCGCGGACGTCCGGCTCAGCCTGAACGCCACCTCGGCCACCGCCCCGGGCGGTCTGGGCAGCACCCGCGCCCGCTCGGTCGAGCAGTCGTTCACCGACGACGGCCGCAACCGCAACGGCACCTCGCTGATCGCGGGACCGGACACCGCCGATGACAACCGGCTCGGCTACACCACCGACCCGCTGTCGGCCCCGGTGCACCTGTCGGGCACGCCGTCGGTCGACCTGTTCGGCTCCGTCGACAACGACGACGCCGCCAACCTGACCGCCTACCTGGTCGACTACTCGCCCACCGGCGCCGCCACCATGGTCACCCGCGGCTGGATGGACGTGCAGAACCGGCAGAGCCGGGGGTGGACCTCGGCCGTCACCCCGGGCCGCGACTACCGGCTGCGCTGGGACCTGCACCCGGACGACTACGTGTTCGCGCCGGGGCACCGGGTCGGGCTGGTGGTCTTCTCCACCGACCGGGACTTCACGCTGCGACCGGACCCCGGCACGCGGCTGTCGCTGCAGCCCGGCAGCAGCACGCTGACGCTGCCGGTGGTCGGGGGCACCCTGGCCCCCTGACCGCCCGACGCCCTCGACGCCGGCCGGGCCCTCCGCTCAGCCGGCGTCGGGGTCGCGGGGCGCCCCGCACGTCACGGTGAGCACGTCACCGGGCAGGGCGGGCTCCGTGCTCGCCGCGGTCCCCCCGGACGCGGCCCCGCCCTGGGTGGTCATCGTCCCCGGTCCGTCGGGCACGAACCGGGCCGACAGCCCCGACTCATCCACCTGCAGGCGGCCCGCCTGCCGGACCCCACCCTGCTCGACCAGCCCGTCGTCGTCGGGGTAGCGCTCCCACCCAGCGTCGAGGACCGCGTCCAGCTCCCGGCTGCCGTCCGCGCCGGGCTCGACCGGATCGGCCCCGGCCGAGGCGGTGACGGCGAGCCTCGACCAGGTGCGTCCCAGGTCGTCACTGCCCAGCGTCACTCCCCCGTTGCCGAGGCCGGCCTGCCACACCTCCCCCTCCCAGCCGCAGCGCCCGGCGTCGGAGGACGTCGCCACGGGCGCCCGGCCCGACTCCTCGGCGAAGACGAACCGGACCGGTCGCACCGTGCTCTCGGCCGGGTCCACCGTGGGTCCCGCCGCCCGCACCGACGCGTCCGCGACCAGGGCCTCGTCACCGTCGTCGACCAGGGCCTCGTCACCGTCGTCGACCAGGGCCTCGTCACCGTCGTCGACCAGGGCCCGGTCGAGCGCCCCGCAGCCCGAGCCGAGCAGCCCGAGGCCCACCACGAGCCCCACCGCCAGCCCTCGCCGGACCGGCGCCCCACGCCGTCCGCGCGCGCCCGTAGCACCCACCATGCTCTCCCCCTCGCCACCGCCCCGACCGTCGCCGTGACGCTACCGCGCCGCACCTCCCGGCTGCGTCGCGAACGAGATCCGTCGGGCGACGGCCCACGTCGGTGTGTCGCCGTCGGACGACGGATCTCGGCGCCGGATCGGGGGGACGAGCCGGCCTGTAAGCCGGGTTCTGTACCGCTGCGAGCAGCGGTGGCGACCATCCATCTACGAGCGCCGTTGCCGACGCCCTCCTGCGGTCTACCCGGACGCTCGGGCGGGCCGCCCTCGAACGCGTCCTGTCTGACCTTGCTCCAGGTGGGGTTTACCTAGCCGCACCGGTCACCCGGCACGCTGGTGGTCTCTTGCACCACCCTTTCACCCTTACCGCCGGCCCGGTCACCCGGTCCGGAGGCGGTCTTCTCTCTGTGGCACTGTCCCGCGGGTCACCCCGGGTGGGCGTTACCCACCACCTCGCCCTGTGGAGCCCGGACTTTCCTCGGCGGGCCCGGAGGCCCGACGTGGCCGCCCGGCCGACTCGTCCGCGGTCAGGCTAGTGCCTGCCGCACTACGGCAGTGCGACCCGCGGCCGCCTCAGAACAGCGTGCCGGCCGACGTCTCCGGCGGGACGAACAGGCCGACGCCGTCCACCTCGGCGCCGCCGTCGGCCCAGTGCCGCGTCGTGGTCAGGCTGCCCGGGGCCACGCGCAGCCGCCACAGCGCCTGCTCCCCCGCGCCCAGCAGGCGTCGGACCACCGAGCGGACCGGCGTCATGTGGCAGACGACGACCACGGTGCCGCCGCGGTGCTGCTGCAGCAGGTCGGCGAGCCCGTCGTGCACCCGCTCCTCCAGGTCGAGCATCGACTCCCCGTCGGGCGGCCGGACGTCGGCGCGGGTCAGCCAGGCCCCGAACAGGTCCTTGTCGCGGGCCACCACCTCGGCCGCGGTCAGGCCGTCCCACTGCCCGAAGGCGACCTCGGCCCAGCGGTCGTCGACGGTCGGCGTCGGCCAGCCCAGCCGTCCGCCCAGCAGCTCGGCGGTCTGCCGGGCCCGCAGCAGCGGCGACACGACGACCGCGTCGACCGGCACGTCGACCAGGAAAGGCGCCGCCCCGACGGCGTCGAGCCGGCCGACGTCGGTCAGCGGGGCGTCCTCGCCGCGGATCCCCGAGAAGCGGCGCTCCTGCGTCAGCCGGGTCCGGCCGTGGCGGACCACCAGGACCGTGGTCGCCTCGCCCAGGTCACCCTGGCTGGCCCCCTGCGGCACGGCCGTGGCGGCGCGGGACGGCCGGGGGTCGGGGGCCGGGTCACCGGGGGCGACGGGGTCGGTGGTGTCGTCCGGGTCGGTCGGGTCCGGGTCGGACGCAACCATGGCGATCATGTCCTCGACGGTGCGCTCGACCCCGTCCATGGCGTCGTTGGCGAGCTTGTCGGCCTTGCCGTTCTGGGCCCGCGGCACCCAGGTGTAGCGGACCCGGCCGGCGTCGAACGCGTCGTGGGCCTGCTTGGCGATGCCCGCCAGCCGACGGTCCTTGATCTTCCACCGCCCGGACATCTGCTCCACGACCAGCTTGGAGTCCATCCGCACCTCGACCTGGGCGTCGGGGTCGATGGCGTGGGCCATCCGCAGCCCGGCCAGCAGGCCGGAGTACTCGGCGACGTTGTTGGTCGTCACGCCGCACCGCTCGCCCGCCTCGGCCAGGACGCGCCCGGCCGGGTCGCGGACCAGCGCGCCGAAGCCGGACGGGCCCGGGTTGCCCCGGGAGCCGCCGTCGGCCTCGACGACCAGCCTGCGCGCGCCCGCCGCCGGGCTCACGCGTCCGGCTTCGCGGGCCGCACCAGGATGCGCTCGCACTCGGGGCAGCGGAGCATCTCGTCGGCCGGGCGGGCCAGCAGGGCGTGCACCTCGGTCGGCGAGATCGGCATGCGGCAGCCCTCGCAGCGCCCCGCCTCGAGCAGGGCGGCGCCGCTGCCCAGCCGGCCGCGCAGCCGCTCGTAGACCTTCATCATGGGCTCGGCCAGGCCCGTCGCCGCGGCCTTCCGGTCGTCCTCCAGCGCGGTCCGCTGCGAGTCGAGCTCGGCGAAGCGGGCGTCGCGGGCGGCGGTCACGGTCTCCAGCTCGGTCCGGGCCGCGGCGAGCCGCTGCTCCACGCCGGCCAGCAGCGCGGCCTGCTCCTCGCGCCGCTCCATCACCTCGAGCTCGACGTCCTCCAGGTCCGACTGGCGCCGGGCGAGGCTCTCCAGCTCGTGCTGGATGCCCATCAGGTCCTTGGAGCTGCCCTGGCCGGACTCGAGCCGTGCGCGGTCGCGCTCGGCGCGGGCCCGGACGGCCTGGACGTCGTTCTCGGCCCGGGTGACCTCGCGGTCCAGGTCGGACACCTTGGTCTGCAGCAGGACGACGTCGTCGCGCAGCGTGCCGACGAGGCTCTGCAGCTCGGCGGCGCGGGCGGCCTCGGGCAGGGTCTCGCGGGTGTGGGCCACCTGGTCCAGGCGGGTGTCGAGGGCCTGCACCTCCAGCAGCCTGCGCTGGTCGGCGGGGTCGACGGTCACCATGGGTGGGCTCCTCGGGAGGTCTGGCGCTTCTGCTGTTGTGGCGTGCCGGCCGCGACCGTGGCCCGGCGCCTCAGGCGCGCGAGGTCCACGGGTCGGTCACGGTACGCGACACGACGACGTCCAGGTGCTCGCCCAGCGGGTCCAGCGCCGACAGGATCCGCTCGCGGGCCCCCATGAGCCAGGGCCACTCGCTGGCCCAGTGCGGCACGTCCACCAGCCACGGCCCGCCGACCTCGAGGCAGTCGGAGGCGGGGTGGTGGCGCAGGTCCGCGGTGACGAACACGTCGGCGCCGGCGGCGCGCGCGGCCCCGATGAGCGAGTCGCCCGAGCCGCCGCAGACCGCGACGCGCTCCACCTGGGCGTGGACCGGGCCGGCGATCCGGATGCCCGCGTTGGTGCGCGGCAGCACCCGGGCGACGTGCTCGGCGAAGGCCTGCAGGCCCATCGGCTGCGGCAGGCGACCCACCCGGCCCAGGCCGCGCGGGCCCGACCAGGACGCCAGCTCGAGCACCTGGAACGCAGGCTCCTCGTAGGGGTGGGCACGTCGCAGCGCGGCCAGGACGCGCTCGCGGTCCGCGCGCGGCGCGACCATCGCGACCTGGTCCTCCTCGACGCTGCTGCGCTCCCCCGCCCGTCCCGTCGTGGGCGTGCTGCCCGGACCCGGCTCGAAGGTGCCCACGCCCGTGGCCGTCCATGCGCAGCGCGCGTAGTCGCCCAGCCGGCCGGCCCCGGCCGCGGCGAGGGCGTCGACCACGGCCTCGCGGGAGGCCGGCGGCACCTGGACGACGACCTGGTCCACCGGGTCCTCGTCGCGGGCGTCCAGCGGCACCAGGCCGGTCAGCCCGATGGTGCGGGCCAGCGCGTCCGACACCCCCGGCGCCGCGACGTCGGCGTTCGTGT
The DNA here is from genome assembly GCF_042466345.1 of Jannaschia sp. R86511. Taxonomy (NCBI): domain Bacteria; kingdom Pseudomonadati; phylum Pseudomonadota; class Alphaproteobacteria; order Rhodobacterales; family Roseobacteraceae; genus Jannaschia; species Jannaschia sp. R86511. The sequence continues at coordinate 2,589,968 of NZ_JAXHCD010000001.1, read as the reverse complement.
GGGCGGTGAACAGCCCGCAGCCACCGGTGACCAGGCGGTGCAGCAGCCGGCCCTTGACGGTGTCGGTGCCCACGCCGTGCACGGCGCGCAGCAGCAGGGGGTGGTGGGCCACCAGCAGGTCCGCCCCGGCGGCCAGCGCCTCGTCGACCACGGCCTCGGTGACGTCGACGGTCAGCAGGACCGAGGCCACGGGCGCCTCGGTGTCGCCGCAGACCAGGCCGACCGCGTCCCAGTCCTCCGCCAGGTGCCGGGGGTAGGCCTCGTCGAGGGCGGAGACGACGTCGCGCAGAGTGACGGCCATGTCAGAGAACCCTAGTCGAGCTGCCGCCGGGACGACGCCGTGGGCCCGGCCGGGCTCGAACCGACGACACCCGCGGTGTAAGCGCGGTGCTCTGACCAACTGAGCTACAGGCCCCTGTGCGCGGGAACGATACCGCCGACGGGTCCGCGGACCCGTCGGCGACTGACACGCTCAGAGCGCGGCGAGCGCCGTCTTGTAGGCCTGCGGGTCCCGCGCCTCGCCCGGTCCCTGGACCAGGCTCCAGCGCAGCACGCCGGTCGCGTCGACCAGGAACGAGCCGCGCGCCGCGAAGCCGAGGCCGGGCATGAACACCCCGTACGCCTTCGCGGTCTCGCCGTGCGGCCAGAAGTCGCTCAGCAGCGGGAACCGGTAGCCCTCGGCGTCCCCCCAGGCCCGCAGCGCGTGACCCGGGTCGCAGGAGACCCCCACCACCTGAACGTCGTCGTTGGCGAAGCTCGACAGGTCGTCGCGGATCTCGCACAGCTCACCGGTGCAGGTGCCCGAGAACGCGAACGGGTAGAAGACCAGCAGCACCGCCTGTCCCCCGCCGGTCAGCGAGGCCAGGCTGACCTCCTGGCCGTGCTGGTCCTTCAGCGTGAACTCCGGCGCCGGCCGGCCCACCTCGGGCAGGTCGCCCTCGGTGGGGATGCCGATGTCTGCCCGTGCCCCGGTACCCGTCACTTGCGTCCCTTCGGGCTGGCCAGCCGCGTGCCGGACCAGTCCGGGCACGCGCTGATGCTGCTGGTGGCGTGCAGGCCCGCGGTGGGCGCTGCCTCCTCGATGTCGCCGGGCTCGACGTGGTCGGGCCGGCCGAGCTTGGGGGTGAGCAGCCAGACGGCGCCGCCCTCCCCGAGGTTGGTCAGGGCGTCCACGAGGGTGTCGACGAGGTCGCCGTCACCGTCGCGGAACCAGACCAGGACGACGTCCGCGACCTCGATCGAGTCCTCGTCCTCCAAGGGCTCGCCCGAGACCGACTCGACCTGCAGGCGCAGATCCTCGTCGACGTCGTCGTCCCACCCGAACTCCTGGACGACCTGCCCCGCGGTGATCCCCAAGCGGCGGGCCAGATCGGTGTCCGCCGGTCTGTCGGCGGTGGCTGACATGCAGTGAGCTCCCTCGTCATGGGCCGGTTCGGCCTGCGGTAGACGTCGGTGCACGACGTCGCGGACGACAGTCCACCCCACCCCTGCCGACCGGCGCAAGCAGAGACCCTCGTGTTGGCCGGTCGGCCTCAGGGGGCCAGGATGGTCCCAGGACCCGGGCGACCCCCGGACAGCCCACGCAACGCACCTGCCGAGGACCCGCTGGAGGACACGTGGCACACGCCGACGACGCACCGATGCTGGACGGCCTGCTCGCCCAGCTGCCGGACGTCGACCCCGAGGAGACCGCGGAGTGGCGCCAGTCGCTCGCCGCGGCCGTGGAGGCCGGCGGCAAGCAGCGCGCCCGCTACCTGATGCTGCAGATGCTGCAGTCCGCCCGTGAGCAGCACCTGGGCGTACCCAGCCTGATGTCGACGGACTACATCAACACCATCCCGCCGGAGTCCGAGCCGCTCTTCCCGGGCGACGAGGAGGTCGAGCGCCGCTACCGCCGCTGGATCCGCTGGAACGCGGCCGTCATGGTGCACCGGGCCCAGGCGCCCGGCATCGGCGTGGGCGGTCACATCTCGACCTACGCGTCGTCGGCGACGCTGTACGAGGTGGGCTTCAACCACTTCTGGAAGGGCCGCGACCACGAGGGCGGCGGCGACAACATCTTCGTCCAGGGCCACGCCAGCCCGGGGATCTACGCCCGGGCCTACCTGGAGGGCCGCCTCAGCGAGGAGCAGATGGACGGCTTCCGGCAGGAGAAGTCGTCGGCCACGGGCGGGCTGTCCAGCTACCCGCACCCGCGCCTGATGCCGGACTTCTGGGAGTTCCCGACCGTGTCCATGGGCCTGGGCCCGATCAACGCGATCTGGCAGGCGCAGTTCGACAAGTACCTGCACAACCGCGGGATCAAGGACACGTCGCAGCAGCACACCTGGGCGTTCCTGGGCGACGGCGAGATGGACGAGCCCGAGAGCCGCGGCGCCCTGCAGATCGCGGCGGCCGAGAACCTCGACAACCTGACCTTCGTCATCAACTGCAACCTGCAGCGCCTCGACGGCCCGGTCCGGGGCAACGGCAAGATCATCCAGGAGCTGGAGTCGTTCTTCCGCGGGGCGGGCTGGAACGTCATCAAGGTCGTCTGGGGCCGGGACTGGGACCCGCTGCTGGCCGCGGACCGCGACGGCGCGCTGGTCAAGCTCATGAACGACACCCTGGACGGCGACTACCAGACCTACCGGGCCGAGAGCGGCGAGTTCATCCGCGAGCACTTCTTCAACCGCGACCCGCGGACCAAGAAGCTGGCCCAGCCGCTGTCCGACGCCGACATCTGGAACCTGCGCCGCGGCGGGCACGACTACCGCAAGGTGTTCGCCGCCTACAAGGCCGCGACCGAGCACACGGGCCAGCCCACGGTCATCCTGGCCAAGACGGTCAAGGGCTGGGGCCTCGGCACCAACTTCGCCGGGCGCAACGCGACCCACCAGATGAAGAAGCTGGCCCTGGACGACCTCAAGAACTTCCGCGACGGGCTGCGCATCCCCGTCGAGGACAGCCAGCTCGAGGCCGACCCGTACCACCCGCCGTACTACAAGCCCGCCGACGACGACGAGACCATGGAGTACCTGCGCGAGCGTCGCCGCCGCCTGGGTGGCGGGCTGCCCTCGCGCAAGGGCAGCCGCGGCGCCATCACGCTGCCCGGCGACGAGGCGTACGCCGTGGCCAAGCGCGGCTCCGGCAAGCAGCAGGTCGCCACCACCATGGGCTTCGTCCGGGTGCTGCGGGACCTGATGCGCGACAAGGAGTTCGGCAAGCGGGTCGTGCCGATCATCCCCGACGAGGCGCGCACGTTCGGCATGGACTCGTTCTTCCCGACCGCCAAGATCTACAACCCGTCGGGCCAGAAGTACGTGTCGGTCGACCGCGACCTGATGCTGTCCTACAAGGAGGCCAAGGACGGGCAGATCCTGCACGTCGGCATCAACGAGGCCGGCTCGGTGGCCGCGTTCACCGCGGTCGGGTCGTCGTACTCCACCCACGGCGAGCCCATGGTGCCGATCTACATCTTCTACTCGATGTTCGGCTTCCAGCGCACCGGTGACGCCATGTGGGCGGCCGCGGACCAGATGGCGCGCGGGTTCTTCCTGGGGGCCACGGCCGGGCGGACCACGCTGACCGGCGAGGGGCTGCAGCACGCCGACGGGCACTCCCCGCTGCTGGCGGCCACCAACCCGGCGATCGTGTCCTACGACCCGGCGTACGTGTACGAGATCGGCCACATCGTCCGCGACGGCCTGCAGCGCATGTACGGCGAGGGCGGCCCGGACGGCACGGGCGAGAACGTCATGTACTACATCACCCTGTACAACGAGCCCTACGTGCAGCCGGCCGAGCCCGAGGGCCTGGACGTCGAGGGCGTCATCAAGGGCATGTACCTGGCCCACCCGGGCTCCGGCGACGGCCCGCGGGTGCAGCTGCTCGCCTCCGGCGTCGGCGTGCCGTGGGCCCTGGAGGCCCAGCAGCTGCTGGCCGACGACTGGGGCGTGGTGGCCGACGTGTGGTCGGTGACGTCGTGGGCGGAGCTCCGCCGCGACGCCATGGCCGCCGACAGCGACGCCTTCGACGCCCCCGACCAGGAGCGCCGCGTGCCGTTCGTCACCCAGAAGCTCGGCGAGGCCGAGGGCCCCGTCGTCGCGGTGTCGGACTACATGCGGGCCGTGCCCGACCAGATCGCCCAGTACGTGCCGGGCGAGCAGGGCCGGTTCGTCTCGCTGGGCACGGACGGGTTCGGGTTCTCCGACACCCGCGCCGCGGCCCGCCGGTTCTTCAAGGTGGACGGTCCGTCCGTCGCGGTGCAGGCCCTGGCCTCGCTCGGCCGGACCGGCGCCGTCGACCGCGACCTGGCCAAGCAGGCCTACGACAAGTACTCGATCAGCGACGTCAACGCCGGCACGACCGGCAACGCGGGCGGGGACGCCTGACCGACCGCACCCAGCAATGCAGAACGCGCCCGGCGGCCTGACCGCCGGGCGCGTTCGTGCTGCTGGGGCCCTGACGGCGCCGTGGGGCGGACGCCGACCACCACAACGACACTGCCGGAGCCGTTAGGGGCCCCAGGGACGCGTTCCGGCCGCCACAACGACACGGCGAGTGCCGCTACGGCGCCCAGGGACGCGTTCCGGCCACCACGACGACACGGTCGGTGCCGATGTGGCAGCCAGCACGCGCCTCGGCACCCACAACCACCCGCTCAGCGGCGGGCGGGCTCAGGGACGGCGGTCGCTCAGGGGCGGCGGGCGCGCTCCGCCTGCGAGATGGCGCGCTCCATGTCGCGGCGCATGGCCGCCACGCCGGTGGCGTCGGGGTGCTCGCCCAGGACGTCCAGGTGGCGCCGGGCCTCGGCCAGGCGGTGGGCGTCCACCGCCGCGGCGACCATCGCGCGGCCGGCGGCCAGCGGGTGATCGGTCGGGCGCCAGTGGCCCATGCCCAGCGACAGGGCGCCGTCGTTGTCGCCGGCCTCCCGCAGCAGGTCCAGGCCGTAGGACAGCGCCGAGCCGGACGGGTCGCGCTCGGCGGCGATGCCGAGGCGGCGCAGGGCCGCCTCGCGGTCGTCGGCCAGCGACAGCCGGGCCAGCTCGACCAGCGGGTACCAGGCGCGCTGGTCGTGGGCCAGCTCCTCGGCCAGCGCCCAGACGGCGTTCTCCTGGGCCTGGACGGGGTCCCCGGCCGCGTGGCCCTCGGCGGCGCGGCGACGCACCACCCCGGCCAGCTCGTTGAACCGGCCCTCGTTGTTCGGGTCCTCGCGGAGGAGCTCGTGCAGCCGCTCCTCGTCCACGGACTCGTGGACGCTGGACACCGGCTCCGGCTCGTGGGCCTGCCGGGCGGTGCCGTCCCCGGCACGGGCGCCCGCGGGCTGCATCACCGGCGACACCAGCTCGGGCCGGCTCCGGTCGTCCTTGCGTCGTAGGCGGTCACGCCACGTTCTGATCCCAGGCACGGTGCCTCCCCTCGGTTCCCGGCCACAGTAACGAAGGCCCCGGCACGCGGCCCCCGCTCGCGGCCGGACCCGGCGACGCGGGACTCCGCGCGGCCGGTCGGGCGGCCCCGGCGGCGGGCGCGGCGCCGGCGACTACCGTTGGCCCATGAGCAGCGACGCCACCGTCACGACGGCGTTGTCGGAGGACTCGCTGCGGGCGCTGGAGTGGGCCAGCGCGACGATCTCGTCCCGGGCGCTGGCCCGGATGGACGAGGAGCTGGACTGGTTCCCCGGGCTGCCGCCCGAGGCCCGCTCGTCCGTCGGGCTGGTGGCCCAGACCGGCGTGTCGGGGTTCGTGCGCTGGTGCCGGGCGGGCGCCCCGGTGGGCCCCAGCGTCCGCAGCGTGGACCTGTTCGGCGCCGCCCCCCGCGACCTGACCCGGCTGATCAGCCTGCACCAGACGGTCACCCTGGTCCGGACCGCCATCGACACCTCCGAGCGGCTGCTGGAGGACACGCTGCCCGAGGCGGACCTGCCCAGCGCCCGGCTGCTGCTGCTGCGCTACGCCCGCGAGGTCGCCTTCGCCGCGGCCGAGGTCTACGCCCGGGCGGCCGAGACCCGCGGCGCCTGGGACGCCCGGCTGGAGGCCCTCGTGGTCGACTCGCTGGTGCGCGGCGACTCCGAGGACGCGCTCGCCTCGCAGGCCTCGGCCCTGTCCTGGCCGCTGGACACCCCGACCACCGTGGTGGTGGCCACGGGCGACAGCACGACCGAGCCCCAGGCGCTGCGCCGGGTCGCCCGGGCCCACCGGGTCGAGCTGCTCGTCGGGCATCAGAACGACCGCCTCGTGCTGGTGCTGGGCGGCGCCGCGGAGGCCGTCGCCGTGGTCACCGACATGCTCGACCTCGTCGGCGACGGGCCCGTCGTGGTCGGTCCGACCCGGACCGGCCTGCCGTCCGCGCCCCGCTCGGCCCGGGCCGCCCTGGCCGGGGCGACCGCGGCCCGGGCCTGGCCCGGCGCCCCGCGTCCGGTGCTGGCCACGGCCCTGCTGCCCGAACGGGTGCTGTCCGGCGACGTCACGGCGCGACGCGCCCTGGTGGACCTCGTGCACACCCCCCTGCTCGCGGCCGGCAACGACCTGCTCGACACCGTGCAGGCCTACGTGGACACCGGCGGGGCGCTGGAGGCGGCCGCCCGGCTGCTGTTCGTGCACGCCAACACGGTCCGCTACCGGCTCAACCGGGTCGAGCAGCTGACCGGCCTGCTGGCCACCGACCCGCGGGAGCGCTGGACCCTGCAGCTGGGCCTGGCGCTGGGTCGCCTGGCCGAGTCACCGCGCGGACCCCGGTTGTAGGACTCCTACAAGACGACACGGCAAACCTCGTACCGGACGGAGCCGCGTCCGACGCCCGGACTGGTCCAGTGTGGGGCCCGTGCTGATCGTCGTCTGCCCCGGCCAGGGGTCCCAGTCCCCCGGATTCCTCGCCCCGTGGCTCGAGCTGCCGGGGTTCGAGGAGCGGCTGTCGTGGCTGTCGGCCGTGGCCGCCGTCGACCTGGTGGCGCACGGCACGACATCGGACGCCGACACCATCCGCGACACCGCCGTCGCGCAGCCGCTCATCGTCGGCGCCGGGCTGGTGTCGCTGCTGGAGCTGTTCCCGCACCCCTCCGACGCGTTCCGGCTGACCGCCGCCGGCGCCGGGCACTCCGTCGGCGAGATCACCGCGGCCTCCGCCGCCGGGGTCATGACGGCCGAGCAGGCCATGGTGTTCGTGCGCGAGCGCGGCAACGCCATGGCCCGGGCCAGCGCCGTCACCCCGACGGGCATGAGCGCCGTGGTCGGGGGCGACCCGGCCGAGGTCGAGCAGGTCCTGGCCCGCCACGGCCTCACCGCCGCCAACAACAACGGCGCCGGGCAGGTCGTGGCCGCCGGCACGATGGAGCAGCTGGCCGCCCTCACCGCCGACCCGCCCGCCAAGGCCCGGGTCATCCCGCTCCAGGTCGCCGGGGCGTTCCACACCGAGCACATGGCCCCGGCCGTCGACGTGCTCGCCCGCCACGCCCGCGCCATCACCACCCACGACCCGCGCAGCCGGCTGGTGTCCAACGCCGACGGCACGGTCGTGCACGACGGCCGCGAGGTGCTGGGCCGGCTCGTGTCGCAGGTGGCCCGCCCGGTGCGCTGGGACCTGTGCATGGAGACCTTCCGCGACCTCGGGGTCACCGGCATCGTCGAGATCCCGCCCGCCGGCACCCTGGCCAACCTGGCCAAGCGGGCGCTCAAGGGCGTCGACGTGGTGGCGCTGCGGACGCCGGACGACCTGCCCGCCGCCCGGGCGCTGGTGCGCGAGCACGGCCAGGCGAGCCCGGTGGCGCTCAACCCGACCTGGCGCCTGGTCGTGGCCCCCGCCAAGGGCGTCGTCAGCATGGGCGCGCTGCCCGAGGGCGCCCACGTGGAGCCGGGGGACGTCGTCGCCCGGGTCGAGGGCCTGCGCGACTCCTACGACGTCACGGCCCCCCACGGCGGCACCGTCGTGGAGTGGATCGTCCACGACGGCGACCCCGTCTCCCCCGGCCAGCCCCTGGTCCGGCTGCACCCGACCAGCCCGCAGGCCGCAGGAGGCCGCCCATGACCGCAGCGACCATCACGCAGTCCACCGGGGCCGCGCACACCCGCATCATGGGGGTCGGCGCCATGCGGCCCGAGCGCGTCGTGACCAACGACGAGGTCTGCACCTGGATCGACTCCTCCGACCAGTGGATCCGGGAGCGCAGCGGCATCGCGACCCGCCGCTTCGCCCGGCCCGAGCAGACCGTGGTCGACCTGGCTCTGCCCGCCTGCCAGGACGCGCTCGCCATGGCCGGCGTCAGCCCGTCCGACATCGACGCCGTCGTGGTGTCCACCGTCACCTGGTACCTGCAGACGCCGTCGGCCGCGGCGGTCCTCGCCGAGCGGCTGGGGGCCACCCCGGCCGCGGCGTTCGACCTGTCGGCCGCCTGCGCCGGGTTCTGCCACGGCGTCGGGCTCGCCTCGGACATGGTGCGCGCCGGCTCCGCCCGCCACGTGCTGGTCGTCGGCGTCGAGAAGCTGTCCGACTTCACCGACCTGCGCGACCGCAAGACCGCGTTCCTGTTCGGCGACGGCGCCGGCGCGGTGGTCGTCGGCCCGTCCGACCGCCCGGGCATCGGCCCGACCCTGTGGGGCAGCGACGGCGCCCAGGCCGACGTCATCAGCCAGACCGAGCCGTGGACGGCGATGCGCAGCGAGGACGGCCGCACCATCTCCGGGGACTGGCCGTCGCTGGCCATGGCCGGGCAGACGGTGTTCCGCTGGGCGGTGTGGCAGATGGCGCCCGTGGCGCAGAAGGCCATGGACGCCGCCGGGGTCCGGGCCTCCGACCTGGCCGCGTTCATCCCCCACCAGGCCAACGTGCGGATCATCGACGCGATGGTCAAGCAGCTCGGCCTGCCCCCGGACCTGCCCGTGGCCCGGGACATCGAGCACATGGGCAACACGTCGGCGGCCTCGGTGCCGCTGGCCATGGAGCGGATGCTGAGCGACGGCACCGCGCCCCACGGCGGCCTCGCGCTGCTCATCGGTTTCGGCGCAGGCCTCGTCTACGCCGCACAGGTCGTCGAGCTGCCCTGAGCAGCCCGGCACCGAACGCACGACCCGCCAGACCCGACCCGCACCACCCACGAAGCAGCAGAGGAGCACCACCATGGCAAGCGAGCAGGAGATCCTGAGCGGCCTCGCCGAGATCGTCAACGAGGAGACCGGCCTGCCGGCCGACGCCGTCGAGATGGACAAGTCGTTCACCGACGACCTCGACATCGACTCGCTGTCGATGATGACGATCGTCGTGAACGCCGAGGAGAAGTTCGGCATCCGCATCCCCGACGAGGACGTCAAGAACCTCGCCACCGTGCGCGACGCCGTCAGCTACATCGCCCAGGCCCAGGGCTGAGGGACGGCCGGGCGCCCACCAGGCGCCCGGCCGGCACCCCCTCGCACCACCAGCCCCACCCAGGAGCCGGCGACGACGCCACCCGCGTCGGGCCCGCCCCGCAGCGCCACCCCCCACCCCGCGGGTGCCCCCGCACGAGATCCGGGAGAGCCAATGAGCACCACCGTCGTCGTCACCGGCCTCGGCGCCACCACACCCATCGGCGGGGACGCGGCCGCCACCTGGCAGGCCGCCCTCAAGGGCACCTCCGGTGCCGCCCCCTGGCACGGGCCGTGGGTGGACGACTTCGAGCTGCCCGTGCGCTTCGGCGCGCAGCTCAGCGTCCCCGCCGCCGACGTGCTGACCAAGGTGCAGCTGCGCCGGCTCGACCCGAGCTCGCAGTACGCGCTGATCGCCGCCCGCGACGCCTGGGCCGACGCCGGGTCGCCCGAGCCGGAGCCGACGCGCCTGGGCGTGTGCCTGGCCAGCGGCATCGGCGGGCTGTGGACCCTGCTGGACAACTGGGACGCCATGAAGGCCTCCGGTCCCCGCAAGGTGTTCCCGCTGTCGATCCCGATGCTCATGCCGAACGCCCCGGCCGCCACCGTCAGCCTCGAGGTGGGGGCCCGCGCCGGCGCCCACACCCCGGTCAGCGCCTGCGCGTCGGGCGCCGAGGCCATCGCGATGGCCATCGACATGATCCGCCTGGGCCGCGCCGACATCGTCGTCGCCGGCGGCACCGAGGCCGTCGTGCACCCGCTGCCCGTGGCTGCGTTCGCCGCCATGCAGGCGCTGTCGACCCGTAACGACGACCCGGCCACCGCCTCGCGGCCCTACGACGTCGGCCGCGACGGCTTCGTGCTCGGCGAGGGCGCCGGGGTCGTGGTGCTGGAGTCCCTGGAGCACGCGCAGGCGCGCGGCGCCCGGATCCACGCCGAGGTGCTCGGCGCCGGCATGAGCTCCGACGCCCACCACATCGCCGCCCCCGAGCCCGAGGGCATGGGCGCCGCCCGGGCCGTGGAGCAGGCCCTGCGGGTGTCCGGCCTGGAGCCCGGCGACATCGACCACATCAACGCCCACGCCACGTCGACCCCGGTGGGCGACAAGGCCGAGGCCAAGGCCATCCGGCGCGCCCTCGGCTCGGCCGCCGACGACATCCTGGTCTCGGCGACCAAGTCCATGACGGGCCACCTGCTCGGCGCCGCCGGGGCGGTCGAGGCCGTGTTCAGCATCTGCGCCGTCCGCGACCGGCTGGCCCCGCCCAGCATCAACATCACCGAGATCGACCCCGAGGTCGACCTCCAGGTGGTCCGGGACACCGCGGCCACCATCGGTGACGGCACCCGACCCGTCGTCGCCCTCAACAACTCCTTCGGCTTCGGCGGCCACAACGTCGCCCTGACCTTCCGGAGCCACTCATGACGGCCACCACCAGCACGGGCGACCTGACCGTCGAGGTCGACCCGCGAGACCCGATGCTGCGGCTGCAGGCCTTCGCCGACCCCGACAGCGTCGAGCTGCTCACCCCGCCCGACGATTCCGGCATGGTCGCGGCCACCGTCCGCGTCGACGGCACGCCCGCCGTCGTCTTCGTCTCCGACGCCCGCACCATGGGCGGGGCGATGGGCGAGGCCGGCTGCAAGGTCGTCCTGCTCGCCTACGAGCGCGCGCTGGCCGACCAGGTCCCCGTCGTGGGCCTGTGGCACTCCGGCGGCGCCCGCCTGGCCGAGGGCGTGGTCAGCCTGCACGCAGTCGGCGAGGTCTTCGCGATCATGACGCGCGCCTCGGGGAAGATCCCCCAGATCAGCGTGGTCATCGGCGCGGCCGCCGGCGGCGCCGCCTACGGCCCGGCCCTGACCGACGTCGTGGTGCTCGGCCCCGACGGCCGCGTGTTCGTCACCGGCCCGGACGTCGTCCGCAGCGTGACGGGCGAGAAGGTCGACGCGCTGCGCCTGGGCGGGCCCGAGCCGCACGGGCGCCGCTCCGGCGTCGTCCACGTCACCACCGAGACCACCGAGGACGCCTACCTGCGCGGGCGCGAGCTCGTGACCCTGCTCGGCGCCCCCGGCCGGGTGGGCCCCGACGGCGTCGCCGACCGCGACCTGGGCCGGCACCTGCCGGAGAACCCCAAGCGGGCCTACGACATGCACCCCGTCGTCGCCGACCTGCTCGACGAGGACCACGAGCAGCTGGAGCTGCACGCGCGCTGGGCGCCCAACGTCATCACCACCCTCGGCCGACTGGGCGGCGGCACGGTCGGCGTCATCGCCAACAACCCGATGCGGCTCGGCGGCTGCCTGGACTCCAGCTCGGCCGAGAAGGCCGCGCGCTTCGTGCGGATGTGCGACGCGTTCGGCATCCCGCTGCTGGTGCTGGTGGACGTCCCGGGCTACCTGCCGGGCGTCGGCCAGGAGTGGGACGGCGTCGTGCGCCGCGGCGCCAAGCTGCTGCACGCGTTCGCCGAGGCCACCGTCCCGCGGGTCACGCTGGTGATCCGCAAGGCCTACGGCGGGGCCTACATCGCCATGAACTCGCGGTCGCTGGGCGCCACGCGGGTCTTCGCCTGGCCCACCGGCGAGGTGGCGGTCATGGGCGCCGTCGCCGCGGTCCGCATCCTGCACCGTCGGCGGCTGGCCGAGGTGCCGGACGAGTCGCGCGCGCAGGTCGAGGCCGAGCTGGCCGCGGAGCACGAGCGGCTGGCCGGCGGCATCCCCCGGGCCATGGAGATCGGCGTCGTGGACGAGGTCATCGCCACGGCCCGGACCCGCTCGGCGCTCGCCGGCGCCGTGGCGGCCGCCCCAGCGACGCGCGGCCTGCACGGCAACATCCCGCTGTAGGGCCGGACGGGACCGACGGCGGGGCTACCCTCGCCGGATGTCCGTGCCGTCGCAGCCCCTGGTCCCCGTGCTGCGGACGGAGCGGCTGGTGATGCGGGCGTTCACCGACGCCGACCGGGAGCCGTTCCTCGCGCTGAACACGGACCCGGTCGTGATGGAGCACTTCGTCGAGGTCCACGACCGGGCCCGGTCCGACGCGTTCGTCGACCGCATCCTGCATCGCTGGGCCGAGCGCGGCTGGGGCCTGTGGGCGCTGGAGCGGCAGGACACCGGGGAGTTCATCGGCTACACCGGGCTGTGGCCGGCCGAGTTCGACGCGCCGTTCACGCCGGCCGTCGAGGTCGGCTGGCGGCTGGCCCGCGCGCACTGGGGCCACGGCTTCGCCAGCGAGGCGGCCCGGGAGGCCCTGCGGTTCGGCTTCGAGGACGCCGGGCTCGCGGAGATCGTGTCGTTCACGGCCGTCGGCAACGAGCGGTCCTGGCGGGTGATGGAGCGGATCGGGCTGCTGCGCGAGCCCGAGGGCGACTTCGAGCACCCGGCGGTCCCCGAGGGCCACCCGGTGCGACCCCACGTGCTCTACCGCCTGCCGCGCGAGCGGTGGCTGGCCTCGCAGGCCTAGGCCGTCACGGGCACGGTCAGCCGGCCAGGCCCTCGACGACCTCCGCCCCCGGCAGCCGGGCCAGCAGGGCGCCGGGCAGGACGAGCTTGGAGTGCCGGACCCCGGAGCCGACCACGACCCAGGGCTGTGCCACCACGGCCGCGTCGACGAGCAGGACCGGCCAGTCCGCCGGCAGGCCCACCGGCGTGATGCCGCCGTAGGCCATCCCGGTCGCCTCGGTGGCCACGTCGGTCGGCGCGAACGACGCCTTGCGGGCGTCCAGACGCCTGCGGACCACGCCGTTGACGTCGCAGCGGGTGGTGGCCAGCACCACGCACGCCGCGAGCGTCGTCACGTCGCCCCGGCGCCCGGCGACCACCACGCAGTTGGCCGACTGCTCCAGGGTGACGCCGTAGTGCTCGCAGAAGGCCGCGGTGTCGGCCAGGTCGGCGTCGATCTCGGCCACCAGCACCTGCTCGCGCGGCAGCCCTGCCACCGCGGCCGCCACCGGGGTCGCGAGCAGCTCCGGGCGGTCGACGGCCGGGGTCGTGACGAGGGATCCGAGCATGTCGGCAGGCTAGGCGGTCCGGGTCGCGGCGTCGTGCCGACGCGGATCGGGAGACGACCGGTCGGACCGGTTGACCCCCGCCCGCGGGAGGGTCATGCTCAACCGCATGGTTGACCACAAGGACGTCCGGACCGACGTCAGCGCGCACCGCCTCTCCCGCCCGGTCGTGGTCGCTGCCGCCGTCGCGGTCGCCGTCGTGGCCAACCTGGTCCTGTACGCGGTCGGGCGCGCCGCGGGCGGCAGCTTCGAGTTCACCGCGGCCGAGCAGCTGACGGAGGTCGGTGCCGTCACGGTCGCCGGGTTCTCGGCCGTCCCGCTCGGGGTGGGGCTCGTGGTGGTCGCCCTGCTGGCCCGGCACCGCTGGGTGACCACGACGGCCGCGGTCGTGGCCCCGCTCCTGGCCGTGGTGACGATCGTCGTCATGACGGTCCCCGCAGACCTGGACACCGTCAGCACCCTGACGCTGGCCGGCTGCCACCTGACCCTGGCCCCGATCAGCTTCCTGGCCGTCCGCGCGCTGCGGCGCTGACCGGCTCGGGACGAGCCGTCGGGACCGGGGGCCGGGGCAGGCCCGGCCGCGGGCAGACGCCCCTCAGCCGACCCGGTGCAGCCAGCGGACCTGCGCGTCGTCGCCGGCGTGGCGGAAGGGCTCGAGCTCACGGTCCCAGGCCTCGCCCAGCGCCAGGGACAGCCGGTGCCGGACCTCGACGGGGTCGGTCTCGGCCAGCGCGGCCCGGACCCGGTCCTCGGGGACCACGGTGTTGCCGTGCACGTCGACGACCGCGTGGAACAGGCCCAGGTCCGGCACGTGGCTGAACCGGGCGCCGTCGCTGCCGCGGCTCGGCTCCTCGGTGACCTCGTAGCGCAGGTCGGCCCAGCCCCGCAGGGCGCTGGCCAACCGGGCGCCCGTGCCCTGCTCCCCCTGCCACGACAGGTCGGTGCGGAACAGCCCCGGGCCGAGCGGCTGGGGCGTCCACTGAAGGTCCACGCGCACGCCCAGGGCGCGCCCGGCGGCCCATTCGACGTGCGGGCACAGAGCGCGTGCAGCGGAGTGCACGTACAGCACACCGCGAGTGACGACTGCCATGGTCTCTCCTCCACATCCGAGGGTCGTCTTCCCCAACGGCCTCGAGCGGAGCAGGTGCCCTGACGGGGACCAGTGTGGCCTACCCGGTCGCCCGGGGCCACCCCCGCCCGCTGCGGGTCGGCGCCGCCGCTGTGACGTGTCTCTCCCCGGGGCAGGTCAAGTCCGGCGGCGCTCCTGCCGATCAGACCCAGGACCGGGGAGGACCCACCAGCCCGGACGACCACGGAGGAACAGGCATGGACGGCGCCGACCTGCTCGCGGCACAGGCCTACGACGAGGGCGTCATCACCGAGGTGATCCGTCCCGCCGCCATCGTCCCCGAGGGCGCGGCCCGGGCCATCCTCGTCGAGCTGAGCCTCGGCGACGTCTCCAGCGGCGGGGTCTGGCACTCGACCACCACCATGTGGTCGCGCTACGACCGGCCCTGGAACGGCACCCCGGCCTCGACCGGCGCCGAGCTGATCGGCAACATCCAGGTCGCCTACGGCACACCGACCAAGTACGAGATCACGCTGTACCGGGTCACGATCACCCGGTTCGGCCAGAGCAACGGCTGGTCGGTCGAGCTGCTGAGCGACGAGGCGCTGGGCTACGGCGGCCTCACGCTGGCGGAGTGCCCGCGGGCCGCCCTCAACGCGCCGCCCAAGCCTTTCCGGTTCTGACCCCGCTGGGGCGATACTCGCTCGCACGCCCGAGCGGAGGTGCCCCGATGACCCACCCGACCCAGGACCACCACGACCCCGTCGACCAGACCCGCCGGCCCCCGGCGGCGCTGCTGCTGCCCCTGCTCGGCTACGGCCTGGGCACGGTGGACTGGCAGCAGGTGCTGCGCCGGACCGGCATGCCGTTCCGCTCCCCCGCCGTGGACCCGTCGCGCACGGCGCTGGCCGTGGCCGGGTCGGTCGCCGGCGGCCTGCTCGCCACCGCGACCGCCGGGTCGGTGCTGACGGCCCTGACCGGGGTGCCGGCCGCGCGGACGGCCCGGGCCGTGGCCCCGGCGACGGCCGCCGGCCTGGTCCCGCTGCCGCTGCTCGGCCCCGCGTTGGGCGCCTACCTCGAGGCCTCGGTCGCGTGGCGCTGCGCCCGGGAGGGCAGCCCGGGCGCCGGCCGCGCCGCCGTGCGCACCGCGGCGGTGCGCACCGGGGTCGGGGTCGCGGCGTTCGGGCTGGTCCACGGGCTGGTCAGCACCGCCGTCGAGCGGCTGCTCGACGCGGCGCTGCCGACGCCGCCGCGCCCCGCCGCCGCGCCGCCCGCCAGCCGGCTCAACGTCGTCGGCCCCGACGTGGGTGACACCGGCGCCGGGCCCGACGGCTACGTCGTCTACCTGGACGGGGTGGGCCGGTGCGAGCGCCGCACCACCCCGCTGGGCCGGGCGATGGCCGGGGCCGTGGCCGAGCGCCTGCCCCGCTGGACCGTCGTCATGTCGCTGATGCCCAACGACGTCACCCAGGAGCCCGCGTGGCTGCGTCCCGTGACGGGGCGGCTGTGGCGGGCCCTGCACCGGGCCGACCCGGCCTGGACCGTGGCCCGGGGCGTCTGGGAGGCCGTGGTCGCGGTCGACCCGCGGTACCGGGACCGGCTGGCCGAGGAACACACCACGCAGGTGGTGGCGCACCTGGTCGCCGCGGGGTACCGGGTCGGCAGCGGGGTGCCCGTGGTCCTGGTCGGGCTGAGCGGGGGCGCGCAGACCGGCCTGCGGGTCGCCTCCGAGGTCGCCCGCTCCCTGGGCGGGGCGCCGGTCGACGTCGTGACGTTCGGCGCGTTCGCCGACGGCTCGGCCGACCTCGGCGGGGTCCGCCGGGTGCACGCCGTGGTGTCGTGGGGCGACCCGGCCGAGCTGCTGCCCGTCCTGCTCTTCCCCTCCCGCTGGACCGCGCTGGGCGTGGGGGCGTGGAGCCGCGCCAAGCGCGCCGGCACCGTGGTCGTCCGTCGGCACGACTGGGCCACGCACATCGGGCGCGGCGGGTACCTGAGCGCCACCGCGCACGCCCCGGACGGGCGGACCCGGCTGGCCCAGGCGGCCGACGTGGTCGCCGCCGCGGCGCGCCAGCTGCTGGGCGGGCGCACCCGGGTGGGGTCCTCGTGAGCCAGCACCGGCGGCCGGCGTCGCTGTCGCTGGCCGCGGCCAACGCCATGCCCGACCGGGACCCCGCCGAGCGGCTGGAGGCGGCCCACATGAGCGCCCAGGCGGTCGTGGCGCGGCTGCGGGACGGGTCCGACCCCGCGGCGGGCGAGCGGATGGTCGCGGCCGTCGACACCGACGAGGGCCTGGACGCCGCGGCCCGGCTGTGGGCCGTGGCCTCGGCCGTGAGCCTGCCCGGCGCCCTGTGGCGGCTGGTGGCCCTGCGGGCCGGGGTACGGCAGGCGCCGTCCCAGGCGGCCCGCGAGTTCGACGCCGGCCGGACCCGGCTGCCGGTGGCCGAGGTCGTGGCCGGGGTGGCCCAGCCGCCGGGGCCCGACGAGGTCTCGGCCATGGTCGACGCCGTGCTGCGGGGGGTCGGCGACGGCGACCTGGACGTGACGTTCGAGCGGGCGGCGGCCTTCGCCCGGGTCTGCTCCGTGGGCCGGGCCGTGCTGGCCGACGGCGCGGGCACGACCGCGACGGCCGTCGAGGCCCCGGTGGACGAGATCGACCGGCTGGACGCCGAGCTCGACGCCACGCGGCTGACCCGCTCCGCCTCGGCCCTGGTGCAGACCGCCGAGGACCTGGAGGCCTGCGCCCGCCGGTGGCGGCGTCACGCCCTGGACTGATCCAGGGCCGGTCGGTAGGTGGGTGCCGGGCCGGAAGCGCCTCTCGGCGTGTGGCCGCTCGAAGCGGCATTAAATGGAGCCCGGGGCTTTCGCGACCCGACACCCACGCCCACCGTAACCGACTCCGGGCGCCTCGTGTTCCCCGGCGGCCGGTGCCACCCGGACGCCCCCGACGCCTGGCCGGGGGACGCCTCGGAGCGCGGCCGGGTGCCGTCAGGGGGCGGCGCGGCGCAGCACCAGCCACCCGGAGCCGAACAGCAGCCCGGCCAGCAGCACCCCGCCCAGCACCGCCCCCGTCACGGTCTGCGCCTCGACCCAGCGGCCGATCGCCGGCCACCAGTCCAGCACGGTCGCGAGCGCCACCACGGCGCCCGGCACCACGACGGCCAGGCCGATGCCCACCGCCGTCCCCGTGCCGCCCCAGCGCTTCTGGACGGCGGCGAACAGCACGCCGACGGCCCAGGCCAGCAGGTACAGGCTCGTCAGGGCGGCCCACTCCTGCCCCGGCCCGTCCGCCGCGGTGAAGACCCCGAAGTAGACCAGCGACCGCCCCCAGCCGTCCGTGGCGGACTCCAGCGCCGTCAGGGCGAGCAGCACCAGCCCGGTGCCGGCCGCGACCGCCACGGCCAGGAGCAGGTTGGCCTGCAGGAACCGGGTGCGGGTGACGCTGAGCCCGGCGGCGAAAGGCCACCACTGGCTCACCAGCGCACTGGCCAGCACCGTCCCGAAGATGGGGACGACGGCCACGCCGCCGCTGGTGAACGACGCGTCGCCCAGGGTGGCGATGGCCAGGTTGATGCCGAACGACAGGGCGAGGATCACCCAGCCGAACACGAGCCAGCGCCAGGCGCCCAGCTGCAGCCGGGCCACGTCCAGGACGGCGGTCATCGTCGTGCTCCTTCCACCAGGTCGGTGCGGGCGGCGCCGACGGCGCCCGCCCGGGGGGAGGGCGCGGTGGTCCGCACCACGAGCTGCTGCAGCGACAGGGGCTCCACCGCGACGCCCGCCCGGTCGGCGCCCGCGCGGTCGGGCTCCGTGAGCGGCCACGCGACGGCCACCCGAACGGTGCCGCCGAGCCGCTCGCGGCCCAGCACGGGCCGGTCGGCCAGCAGCGACGACACCGCCGGCTCGGGCCCGACCAGCACGGCGCCGCGCCCCCGCAGGTCCTCGGCGTCCTCGTCGAGCACCACCCGGCCGGAGTCGACGACCACGACGTGGCCCAGCAGGTCGGCGACCTCGTCGATCAGGTGCGTCGACAGCACCACGGTGCGCGGGTGCTCGGCGTAGTCGGCGAGCAGCCGGTCGTAGAACAGCTGGCGCGCCGTGGCGTCCAGGCCCAGGTAGGGCTCGTCGAAGAACGTCACCGGCGCCCGGGAGGCCAGCCCGACCACGACGCCGACGGCGGACAGCATGCCCCGGGACAGCTTGGACACCGCGCGGCGTCCCGGCAGGCCGAAGTCGGCCGCCAGCTCGCGGGCGTAGGCGTCGTCCCAGCCGGGCAGCACGTAGGAGGCGCTGCGCAGCACCTGGGCGACGCGGATGCCGTCGGGGTACTTCTGGGCCTCGCGGACGAAGCAGGTGCGCGACAGCACGGCTGCGTCCTCCCACGGGTCCCGGCCGTCGAGCCGCACGCGGCCGGAGCCGGGCCGGACGTGGCCGGTGAGCAGGCGCATGATCGTCGTCTTGCCCGCGCCGTTGCGCCCGAGCAGCCCGACGATCGCCCCGCTCGGCAGCGCCACGTCCACGTCCTGCAGGGCGGGCGTGCCGCCGAAGGAGCGCGACACCCCCACCAGCTCGGCCGCGGGGGCGCTCACGCGGCGCCGCCGACGTCGTCCAGCATGCGGTGCAGCTGGGTCCGGTCGATGCCGAGGGTCTCCGCCTCGGCCACGAGCGGGCGGAGGTAGTCGGCGACGAACTCGTCGCGGCGGCGCTGGATCACCTTCTCGCGGGCTCCGGGGACGACGAACATGCCGATACCTCGTCTCTTGGTCAGGATCCCGTCGGCCAGGAGCTGGTGCAGCCCCTTGGCCGCGGTCGCCGGGTTGATGCGGTGGAAGGCCGCCAGCTCGTTGGTCGAGGGGGCCTGGGCGTCCTCCGCCAGGGAGCCGTCGACGATCGACTGCTCCACCAGGGCGGCCACCTGCCGGAAGATCGGGCGGTCAGCGTCCACGTCCGCCCCACCTCCCTGGTTCATTACTCATGTAACTAACCATGGAGGCCCGTCGGTCCGCTGTCAAGCACCGATCTGGGACACCGACCTAGCCGTCGGCGCGACCACCACGACGCCGCAGCGCCCCGCTGCCGGCCGGGGGCAGCACCCCCGGGCCCTCCCGCGCCTCGAAGACCAGCTGGGTCTCGACCTGCCGGACCACGGGGTGGCTGGTCACGTGCTCGAGCACCAGGGTGCGCAGCCGCTCGGGCGAGGCCACCGCCACGTGCAGGTGGAAGTCGTCCTCCCCCGCCGTGTGCAGCACCGTCAGCACCCCGGGCACCGTCACCAGGTGGTCGTGCAGGTCGTTCACCTGCTGGCGGTCGTGGCTGCCCAGCCTCACCTTGACCACGGCCTGCAGCGGGCAGCCCAGCGCGGCCAGGTCCAGGCGCGCCGTCACCTGCCGCAGCACGCCGGCGGCCCGCAGCGCCCGCACCCGGTAGGCGCAGGTGGACTCCGCGACCCCCACCCGCCCCGCCAGGGCGGCGTTGGTGATCCGACCGTCGGCGACCAGCTCGGCCAGCAGGGCCAGGTCGGTGCCGTCCAGCCCCGTCCGGGGCGGCTGCAGATCCTTCGGTGACGACTCGGCCACGACAGCACCTCCTGTGGATCCTGCACCGTGAGCGGCGTTGCCCGACGGGTCCTGCGGAGGATATTGCCTCCTGCTGCGGACTCCACCAGCCTGCCGGACATGATCGACGACGACCTGCACCCGGACTCGGTCGCGGTGCACGCGGGCCGGGACGACCTCGACGGACTGGGCGTGCACGCGCTGCCCCTGGACCTGTCCTCCACCAGCCCGCTGCCCGACCTGCTGGCCGGCGGCGAGTCCTACGAGGTGATGGCGGGCGGGGGCCGCCCCACGGCGGCCGGCGGCAACGTCTACGCCCGGCTGTGGAACCCGACGGTCGCCCGCTTCGAGCAGGCCCTGGCCCGGCTCGAGCGCGCCGAGGCCGCGGTGGCGTTCGCCTCCGGCATGGCGGCGTTCGCCGCCACCCTGCTGGCCACGAGCCACGACAGCGGCCGGCGGCACGTGCTGGCGGTGCGGCCGCTGTACGGCGGGACCGACCACCTGCTGGCCTCCGGGCTGCTGGGCACCGAGGTCACCTACTGCGACGCGACGGAGGTCGCGGCCCGGGTGCGGCCCGACACCGCGCTGGTGGTGGTGGAGACGCCGGCCAACCCGACGCTGGAGCTGGTCGACCTGCGGGCCCTGGTGGCCGCCGCAGGAGACGTCCCGGTCCTGGTGGACAACACGTTCGCCACCCCGGTGCTGCAGAACCCGCTCGACCACGGCGCCGCCCTGGTGCTGCACAGCGCCACCAAGTACCTGGGCGGGCACGGCGACGTGGTCGGCGGCGTCGTGGCCTGCGACGAGGCGCGCGCCGAGGGGCTGCGCCGGGTCCGGGCGGTCACCGGCGGCGTCCTGCACCCCCTGGGGGCGTACCTGCTGCACCGCGGCCTGGCCACCCTGCCGGTGCGGGTCCGGGCCCAGCAGGCCGGTGCGCAGCAGGTCGCGGCGTGGCTGGGCGAGCACCCCGCGGTGCGACGCGTGTTCTACCCGGGACTGGACGCGTCGGGCCTGGTGGGCCGGCAGATGCGGGGACCCGGTGCCATGGTGGCGGTCGACCTGCACGGCGGCCACGCCCAGGCGGCCCGGCTCACCTCCGCGGTGCGCCTGTTCACCCACGCGGTGTCGCTGGGCGGGGTCGACTCGCTGGTGCAGCACCCGGCGGGCCTCACCCACCGCCCGGTGGCCGAGCACGCCCGGCCCGCGGAGGGCGTGGTCCGGCTGTCGATCGGGCTGGAGGACCCGCTGGACCTGATCGCCGACCTCGACCGCGCGCTGGCCGGTGCGAGCCGCACCGGGCCGCCGGCCCGACGGGAGACCGCCCTGGCCTGAGGGCACCGATCAGGTCGCCCGATCCGGTCGAACAGGTGTTCGAACTGTGTCACCCTGGGCGGCATGGCCGGCGGGATGGACAGACGACCCCAGCGCTCCCCCAGCCTGGCCGAGCGCACCCGCGGCCGCAGCGGGACGAGCCCGCACCCCAGCGCCGCGGTCGGCACCGCGACCAGCTCCGCGACCGGCACCGCCGCGACCGGCACCGCCGCAACCGGCACCGCCGCAGCAGGCGCCCGGGCCGACGTCGCCTCCACCGGGACCAGTACCCCGCAGCGGCACTGCTGGGTGCTGGACGGCGCCACCCCGGACGTGCGCGCCCCCGGGCTGCTGGTGGAGTGGCGCCAGCTGGCCGGGGCGTGGCAGGGCCGGGTCGCCTACGTCGTGGCCGTCGAGGGCGAGGCCACGCTGGTCGAGGCCTGGGTACCCGCCTGGCAGCTGGTGCGCGCCACCCCCGGCTGAACGGGGCCTCGTGGGCCACCGCTGCGTGACACGTTCCCCCGGACGGCTCAAGGCGGGCCCCCGACCGGCCGAACACCAGGACGCGACCCGTCGAGGGCCGCCCGACCCCTGACCCGGACCCCTGCCGGGTGGACCGCTCCTGGAGGTAACGACCATGGCCAAGATCCTCGTGGTGGACGACGACGTCGACATCCGCGCCCTCGTCGAGAACCGGCTGCGCCGGCTCGGGCACCGTGTCGTGTCCGCGGGCTCCGGCGAGGAGGCGCTCACGGTGCTGGCCGAGAAGGGCGCCCCCGACGTCGTCGTGCTCGACGTGCTGATGCCCGGCATCAGCGGACTGGAGCTGCTGACGACCATCCGCCAGGACCCCGACCTGGCCGACGTGCCTGCGGTGTTCCTGAGCGGCCGGGTGCTGGAGACCGACATCGAGGCGGGCCGGGCGCTGGGCGCCACCTACCTGACCAAGCCGGTCGTGCTGTCCGCCCTGGCGACGACGATCGACAAGGTGCTCGAGCTCGAGGCCGTCGGCACCGGCACCTGGTGACCGGCCGGTGAGAAGGACCGTCCCCGGCCGGGGCGAGGACGGTTTGCCGCTGACCGTCCGCAGCCTGCTGACCGTCGGCTTCGCGCTGTCCCTGGTGGGCCTGCTGCTGGTGGGCGGCATCTCGTTCGTCCAGCTCGGCCAACTGTCCCGGCAGTACGAACCGGTCCTGCACACCTACGAGGTGCTCGACGAGCTGGGCACCGTGCGCGCGCAGCTGAGCGCCGCCGAGTCCGACCAGCGCGGCTACCTGCTGACGGGCCAGGCCGGCTACCTGCAGCGCTACGAGATGGCCCGGCCGGCGATCGGCCAGACGCTGGACACCCTGCAGCGGCTGACCGCGGACAACCCCCGCCAGCAGGACCTGCTGGCCGACCTCGAGGCCCCGATCCAGGAGCGGCTGACGTCGCTCGGCGACACCGCGGACACCCGTGGGACCGACGGGTTCTCCGCGGCCCAGGACCTGGTGGCGAGCGGGAACGGCACTCGCCAGACCTTCCGCATCCTCGACCTGCTCGACCAGATGCAGGCCGAGGAGCACCGCCTGCTCGACGTGCGCACCGCGGACACGGCCGAGGAGGCGTCGGCCACGCGCTCGCTCATCATCCAGCTGGTCCTGGCCAGCGCCCTGCTGGTCGCCGTCGCCGGCTACACCGTGGAGCGCCTGGTCATCGTGCCGGTCGAGCGGGTCACGGCGGCCGCGCTGCGCATCGACGACGGTGACCTCACCGCGCCGGCCGTGGTGTCGGGCCCGCGGGAGATCGCCCAGATGGCCACCGCGGTCAACGCGTCGGTCGCCACCATCGCCAGCGCGCGCGACCAGGCCCTGTCGGCGACGCAGGCGAAGTCCGCGTTCCTGGCCGCCATGAGCCACGAGATCCGCACCCCGATGAACGCCGTCATCGGCATGACCGAGCTGCTGCTGGACACCGACCTGGACCCCGAGCAGCGCGACTACACCCAGACGGTCCACGACAGCAGCGACGCGCTGCTGGTGGTCATCAACGACATCCTCGACTTCTCCAAGATCGAGTCCGGCCGTCTCGACCTGGACGACACCCCGTTCGACCTGCGCGACTGCATCGAGAGCGCGTTGCGCCTGGTCGCGGTGCCCGCGGGCCTCAAGGGTCTCGAGCTGGTCCTGGACGTGGCCGAGGACTGCCCCCGGCTGGTGCGCGGCGACGTCACCCGGCTGCGGCAGATCCTGGTCAACCTGCTCAACAACGCCGTCAAGTTCACCAACGAGGGCGAGGTCGTCGTCACGGCCGCCGTGCGCCACACCACGGACCGGGTCCACGGCCCGCTCGTGCTGGTGGTGGCCGTGCGCGACACGGGCATCGGCATGTCGCAGGACGTGATGAACCGGCTGTTCCAGCCGTTCAGCCAGGCCGACAGCTCCACCACCCGCCGCTACGGCGGCACCGGTCTGGGCCTGGCCATCAGCCGACGCCTCGCCCGGGCCATGGGCGGGGACATCGACGTGGTCAGCGAGGTCTCGCACGGCTCCACGTTCGTGCTGCGGGCGGGCCTGCACGGCTGCCTCGACCGTCGAGCCCCCGACGCGCCCACCACCGAGGTGCTGCTGTCCGGCCGCTCCGCGCTGGTCGTGGACGACAACGCCAACAACCGCCGGGTGCTGCGGCTCAAGCTGACCGGCTGGGGCATGACGTGCACCGACGTCGGGACCCCGCAGGAGGCGCTGGCCCTGGTGGCCGCGGGGCGGAGCTTCGACGTGGCCGTCCTCGACCTGCAGATGCCGGTCATGGACGGCGTCCAGCTGGCCGTGGGCATCCGGGCGCTGCCGGCCGGGCGCGATCTGCCGGCCGTGCTGCTGACCAGCCTGCCGTGGCGCGCGGCCCCGGGCCAGGAGGACCTGTTCGCGGCCGTGCTGACCAAGCCGGCCCGCACCGCGGTGCTGCACCGGCGGCTGCTGGACGTGCTGGCGCCGGCGCAGACGGCGGCGCTGCCGGTCGAGGGCGCCGTCGGGCGCCGTGGCGGGGAGGCCCCCGGCCCCGTGGCCGACCTGCGCATCCTGCTGGCGGAGGACAACGCCACCAACCAGCGCGTCACCCAGCTGCTGCTGGACCGGCTCGGCTGCGCGGTGGACATCGTCGACGACGGCCTGGCCGCGGTGGCCGCGGTCTCGCGCGAGCACTACGACGTGGTGCTGATGGACATGCAGATGCCCCGCCTGGACGGGATCGGCGCCACGCGACGGATCCGTGCCGAGCTGCCGGCCGACCGGCAGCCGTACGTGGTGGCCGTGACCGCGAACGCCATGACCGAGGACCGGGCCGCCTGCACGGCCGCGGGCATGGACGACTACCTGTCCAAGCCGGTGCGCAGCACCGACCTGCTCGCCGTGCTGACGTCGGCCCACTTGCTGGGCGAGCGCGACCGGCCCGCGCCGCAGGACGCACCGGCGGGCACCGACCACCCCGGCTCGGATGCGGTGCCGGCTCCCCGGTCGGCGCCCCAGGCGACCGACGGCCGCGAGGTGCTGCTGCGTCGCCGCCTGGCCGACCTGCTCGACCCCACCTCGCACGAGGACGACGAGCTGGTCGCCGGCCTGCTGCGCTCCTACCTGGCGCGTGCCCCGGAGCTGCTCGACCGGCTGCAGGACGCGGTGCGGGACCGGCAGGACGGAGACGTGGAACGGCTCGCGCACACGCTCAAGGGCGCCTCGCTCAACGTCGGGGCCGACGGTCTGGGCGCGCTGTGCGCCGAGCTGGAGGCCTGCGGTCGGGGCTCCCGGCTGGCGGTCGCGGCCGCGACCCTCGTCGCCGCCCGCGCGGAGCTGGCCGAGCTCGAACCGCTGCTGGTCCGGCTGGCCGACGAGCTGGGCGACCGTCCGGCCGTGGCCATAGGGACCACCACGTCCTGAGCGGGACGTACCAGCCGCCTCCCGCGGCACTCCTGGCCGTGTGAGCCAGGCCCCGACCACCCCGTCCGGTCCCCTTGATGCACCAGAGGGCCCAGAGGCACCCGAGGCGCCGGGTGCGACGGCTGCCCCGGGGCTCGACGCCGAGGCCCGGCGTGCGGTCGCGGCCGCCCGTCGCTGGCAGCAACGGACGGCGCCGCGGGAGCGCAAGCGCCGGGCGCTGGAGCGTCGCAACTACCTGGGGGCCGACTCCCCCGAGCGGCTGGCCCGCTGGGTCGAGCGTCATCGCCGGTGGCTGGACGCGCTGGACCGTGGTGCCGACCCGGTCGACGGCGACCGCGACGACGTGGGGCCGGCGGGACCGGCCGGGCCGTCCGAGCCGGCCGGGCCGTCCGAGCCAGGGCTACGGCGGCAGGACGTCGACGACGCCCTGGTCGAGCGGGTCATCGGGGCCACCCGGGACCTGCTGTCGGTGGAGTTCCTCGAGCTGGGCCTCGCGGCGGCGCGCTCCGTCGGGCGGGTCGTCACGCGCGACGCGGCCAACGGCACGGGGTTCCTCGTGGCTGCCGGCCTGATGCTGACCAACGAGCACGTGCTGCGCACCCCGGGCGAGGCCCGGTCGAGCCGACTGGAGCTGGACGGGACGGACCCGACGGGCGGCGGTACGCGGCCGGTCCAGGCGTTCGCGCTGGACCCCGACCGGTTCTTCCTGGCCCACCGCACGCTGGACTTCGCGCTGGTCGCGGTGACGCCGACGTCCACCACCGGGTCACCGCTGGCCGCGTACCCCGTGCTGCCGCTGATCGGCGAGGAGGGCAAGGTGCGCATCGGCGAGGCCGTCAACGTCATCCAGCACCCCGGGGGCGGACCCAAGCAGGTCGCCATCCGCGACAACCGGCTGGTCGACCTGCCGGAGGGCCAGGACCTGGACGCCTTCTTCCACTACGAGGCGGACACCGACAAGGGTTCGTCGGGCTCTCCCGTGCTCAACGACTTCTGGGAGGTGGTGGCCCTGCACCACAGCGCGGTGCCGGCCACGGACGCGCAGGGTCGTCTGGTCGATGCGACGGGGCGACCGGTAGCGGCGGCGGACCCGACCGGCTGGGTCTGGGTGGCCAACGAGGGCATCCGGGTGTCACGCGTGGTGGCCGCGGTCGTCGCGGCCGACCTGCCCGCGGCGCCGGCGCTGGTCCGCGACGCGGCCGTGGCCGGCTGGCGGCGGCATGGCGACCCGCGCGAGGCGATGACCGCCGTGCGCCCCGACGACCAGGCGTCGACCCCCACCCCGGCGGCTGCCGCCGGCGAGGGGCCGTCGGTCGAGGTGACCCTGCGGCTGCGGCTCGACGTCGACGCGCCGCCCGGGACGGTGGTCCGCCTGGCGTCGGTCGAGCCCGTGGCCGACGTCGAGCCGGTGACCCGCGTCGAGCTGCCGACCCCCGTCGAGCCCGTGACCCGCGTCGCGCCACGGCCCTGAGGCAGCCGCGGCGCGACGGCCGCTCAGCCCGGCAGCTCGACGTCGACCTGCCCGCCCCGCCCGGCGTGCACCGTCACCTCGCGCCGGGCGCTGCGGCCGTCAGGGGCGGTGCACACCACCGTGTAGCGGCCCGCGGCGGGCACGCCCAGCCGGAAGCCGCCGTCGGCGTCGGTGAGCGCGGCGATGTCCGGCAGCGGTCCGGGTCCGCCCAGCAGCGACACCGCGGCCTGGGCCACCGGGCCGCCGGCGTCGCTGACCGTGCCCTGCAGCAGCTCCGCCATCAGGCCCGCCAGCGGCCCAGGTTGTCGAAGACCTGCCGGTTGATGCGGGTGCCCGAGTTGGCGCTGGCCCCGCCGTAGGCGTGGACCGCCACCGCGTACCGGGCGCCGTCACGCAGCTGGTAGACGGCGCTGCCGCTCTGCCCGCCCATGGTGTCGGCGGTGTAGAACACCTTGGTCGCGTTGACGCCGCTGACCCGGTTGGCGTGGTACCACTGCGTCCCGGCCGGCTTGTCGCCCGGGTAGCCCGAGACGTTGACGGTGCTGTCCTGCAGCTGCGCGTCGGAGTACACGCCGTAGCCGAACCAGCCCACGGTGCTGCCCAGCGGCGTCGGCAGCACGATGGCGCCGTAGTCGAAGTGCTCGCTGCCGTCGACGGTCCAGCCCCGCACGGACCGGAACGACGTGCTGGTCACGCTGCCGTAGGGCAGCGTGCTCCCCTGCCGACCGGGCATGACCTGGATGCTGCGGGCCCAGCCGTCCCGCCCGGGGACGTTGCTGCCGGTGATGTACACGCAGTGCCCGGCCGTCACCAGGGTCCGCGGGCCGATGAACCAACCCGTCCCCACCCAGCTGGAGCCGTCGGCGGCGGTGATGAGCAGGGACGCGTGCACGCGCCACGGGTAGGCGGCGGTGTCCTCGACCCGGACCCGGTCGTCCGTCCCGAGCACGGACTCCCGCGCCGCCCCGAACGACGCGGCGGCGACGTCCTGCAGCGCGGCCGTGTCCGGTGCGGCGGACTCCTGCACCCGCTCGACGGCGGGCGGCGGTACGACCAGGCCCGCCACCTGCTCGACGTCACCCGTGGGGTCCGCGACCCCCGCCGCGTCCCCGGTGGCGGGCGGCTCGGAGGGGCCCTCCTGCAGGGCGTGGTCGCTGCCCGGCGGCTCGTTGCCGACGGGGGTGTGCGGGTCGGGGGTGGCGTCCTCGCTCATGGCTGCTCCTGGACTCGTGGGGTCGGTCCGACGAGGCCAGGAGGCGGGGGCGGGGCCGCCGATACGAGCGGGCGGCCCGCCCGGGTCAGGCGTCGACGAACGGCGACGCGTAGCCCGCCACGTCGACCAGCGCCGCCTCGGCCTCGGCCGCGCTCGAGCGGTCCCGCTCGGCGGCCACGACGTCGCCCAGCAGGCGGACGTCGCCCGGGGTGGCCAGGGCGGTGACGCCCGGCTGGTCGAGCACCCACGACACGGCGGCCTTGACGCGGCCCGGGTCGGCGAAGGGCTCGTACCAGGTGGTGAACGCCTGCCCGTCCTGCTCGCCGGACGGCCACGGCCGGTGGGCGACGGCCTTGATGACCATGAGCCCGGCGTCCTGCCGGGCGACCTCGTCCCGCAGCGCGCCGAAGGCGTCCCGGAACGCGGCCTCGCGCCAGAGCAAGGGGTTGAGCGGCGTCAGGACGGTGGCGAAGGGGTACCGGCGCAGCGCCTCCAGGTGGGTGGCGGCGGCCTGCGGACCGTGGCCGGTGATCCCCACGGCCCCCACCAGCCCCTCCTCCTGCGCCTGCACCGCGGCCGCCAGCGCCCCGCCGGGGCGGGTCACGAGGTCGAGCTCGGCGAGGTCGCCCACCGCGTGCAGCTGGAGCAGGTCGACCCGGTCGGTCCGCAGCCGTTCCAGCGACGCCTCGATCTGCCGCCGGGCCGGCTCGGCGTCCCGCAGACCGGTCTTGGTGGCCAGCAGGACGCGCGGGCGGAGCTCGGCCATGCAGGCGCCGAGGCGGACCTCCGCGTCGCCGTAGTCGGCCGCCACGTCGACGTGGTTGATGCCGGCCTCGAGCAGCTGCTGCACCGCGCGGTCGGCGACGTCCTGCGTGACGTCGCTGAGCGCCGCAGCGCCGTAGACCAGCACCGAGCTGCGGTGCTCCAGGCGGCCGAGTCGTCGGGTCTCCATGACGCTGGTCTACCACCGGCCCGCCCAAGCGGCACGGGCTGACGCGTCAGCCCACGGTGTCAGCGGAGTGGTGTCAGCGGAGTGGTGTCAGCGGACTGATGTCGTAGGACTGATGTCGTAGGACAGGTGCACGACGCCGTTACCGAAGCGGTGCTGCTCGACCAGGCGCAGAGTCAGGCGCAGCCCGGACGGCAGCCAGGGCGTGCCACCGCCGACGACGACAGGGCACGCGTAGTACTCGACGGCGGCCACGAGGCCCGCCCGCAGCGCCTGGGCCGCGAGGTCGGGACCACCGATGCTCACGTCGCCGTCGGCCCGCTCGACCAGGGCTCGCACCTGCGTGGCGTCGAAGTCGCGGTGCAGCGTGGTGAGCGGCGTCGTGACGGCGGCCAGGCTGCGGGACCAGACGCGCTTGGGCCGACCGCGCCACTGCTCGCCGTACTGCCGCTCGACGTCGGTGGCGTCCGGCCCCGTGCCGTAGGTCTGCCACACGTGCATGACGTCGTACAGCCGCCGGCCGTAGAGCTCGGCCACGACGCGGCTGTCCCGCGCGTTCAGGTGGGCGTGGACCTCCTCGTCCGGGGCGCTCCAGTCGAAGTCCCCGCTCTCGTCCGCCACGAAGCCGTCGAGCGAGCCGATGCCGGTGTAGACCAGTCGTCCCACGCCGCGGACCTCCCAACTCGGTCGCCGGACGCCTCCGACGAAGGTCGCAGCCTACTGACGGGGCGTGACAGACCGCCGGACCGAATTTTCTTCAACCCTCGACATAAATTGGCGCTCCGGTCTACGGTCGAGCCGGCCGCCGTCGTCCGCCCCGCTTCGACGTCGTGACCGCGCACCCGTCGACGACGAGGAGAGGCCCGCCCATGACCCCGACCGTGACCCGAGCCCGGGTGGGCGGGGCCGTGCGCCCCGTCCTGCTCACCCTGGCGCTGACGGCGTCCCTGCTCGTCAGCAGCCCTGGTCCCGCGTCGGCCGCCGTGCCGGACCCCGAGGTCTCGGGCCCGGTGCCGTGGACGTCCCCGGCGGGCGACCCGGCCCACGGGTACCCGTTCCTGGCCACCGACTACGACCTGGCCGGACGGGGGTACGTCGAGGAGGAGTTCCTCGTCTCCGGCGAGGCCACCCGCTACACGGCCGACGGGCGGGTCGACGCCACCGTGCGCAGCACCGGTCACGACTACACGACCCGCATCGTCGTGCGCCGTCCGGTGGCGGCCGAGGACTTCAACGGCACCGTGGTCGCCGAGTGGTACAACGTGTCGAACCAGTGGGACCAGGAGGTCGACTGGTTCCAGACCCACGAGCACCTCGTCCGGGAGGGCTACGCCTGGGTGGGGGTCTCGGCCCAGCGGGCGGGCGTGCACTCGGCCACCGGGCTGCGGGCCTGGAGCCCCGGCCGCTACGGCGAGCTCGACGTCACCGACGGCGGCACGGTCCTCGACGACACCCTGTCGTGGGACATCTTCTCCCAGGCCGTCCAGGCGGTCCGCGACCCGGCCGGGACCGCTCCCCTGGGCCCGTTGTCCGCGCAGCGCGTGGTCGCGACCGGGCACTCGCAGTCCGCGGGCCGGCTGTGGAGCTACGTCAACTCGGTCGACCCGCAGGCCGACGTCGTGGACGCCGTCGTCCTGCACGGGGGTGGTGGCACGATGCGGACCGACCTCGAGACCCCCGTCTTCAAGATCAACAGCGAGACCGACGTGGCCATCGACCTGCTCGGCGCCGCCCAGCGGCAGCAGGACAGCGACGTTCTGCGCACCTGGGAGGTCTCCGGCGCCTCGCACGGCGACTGGAAGCTGATCACGGACTACGGCCGGCTCCGCATCCGCGACGTCGGGACGGCGCCGGGCGGGTACCCGGGCACGCCGCAGACCTGCGCCGCCCCGTCGGGCTCCCGGATCCCGCAGCACATGGTCCAGTCGACGCTGTACGACCACGTCGCGGCGTGGCTGGCCGACGGGACCGCGCCGCCGTCGGCCCCGCCCATCCAGCTGACCGGGGGCACGGTGGCCCGGGACGAGCTCGGGCTGGGCCTCGGCGGCATCCGGCTGGCGCAGCAGGACGTGCCGCAGCGGCTCAACTCCGGCCTGAACACCGGTCTCGGCTTCTGCTTCCTGGACGGGGGGTCCGTCCCGGTCGACGACGCCACCCTGGCCTCCTGGTACCCGGACGAGGACGCCTACGTCGCGCAGGTCGTCGCGGCCACGCGGGGGGCCGTCGCCGCCGGGTACCTGCACGCCGGGTTGGCGCAGGACCCGGCCTGGTACAGCGACGTGGTGGAGCTGGTCGAGGCCCGCACGGCCGACGGTCGCCTCGCCCGGCCCGCCGCCGACCGGCTCGTCGAGCGGGTCGAGCAGGCCGCCGACGCCGCCGACGCCGGCAACCTGCGCGCCGCGGCCCGCTGGATGCGTCTGGCCGACGCGGTGGCCGAGCGCCAGCTGCGCGGCGACGAGGACGCCCGGGCCACCGTCGCGCGCTCGACCGCCGCGGTGGTGGGTGTCATCGAGGCGACGGGCTGAGCGCCGGCCGGCCGGGCGTCAGGTCGCCAGGAAGGCGAACGCCGCCACCATGCACAGGGCGGCGGCCAGGTACAGGAACGACGCCGGGCGCAGGCCCGGGGTCTCCTGGGGCGCACGGCGGGGACGGCGCAGGCCGGCGAGCAGGTCGACGACGAGCCCGCCGGAGAGGAAGGCACCGAAGCCGGCCGCCAGGGCGGTGGCCAGGATCCCTTCTCGCAGCAACCCCAGCCCGACCGCCAGCAGGCCGACCGCGACCAGGACGCCGAGGACGGCCAGACCCACGGCGCCGGCTCGGCGCAGCCGCCGCTCCCCGGGCGGCACCTGGACCGGCCCCAGGCCCTCCTGGGGCAGCCCAGGCACCCGTGGGACGTAGTACGGCGGCAGTGCCATGCGTCCTCCCCGACGTGTCGTGCCGCCACCATGACACGGCTCGACGACGGTGTCGAGGCTGGTCAGGAGGCCTGCAGGGCCCCGGGCGCTGGCGTCACGCCGGTCGGACGGTGAGACTGCTGAGCGGGCGAGGCGGGTCGCCCGGACACCGGCGCGAGGGGGGATCGGATGGCGATGCTGACGTTCCGACGACCGGGAGGAGACTCCGGCGGCCTCTTCCGTGACCTCCAGGTGCTTCTGGACGGTGAGTACGTCGTCGGCCTCCTGCCGGGGTACTCCTGGGCCGTCAGGGTGCCGGCGGGCCGCTACGAGGTCGTGGGTCGGATGGACTGGGCGAGGAGCCCCGTGCTCGTGTGCGAGGTCCAGGACGACGAGGACCTCGTGGTCGAGGTCTCGCTGACGTTCCTGGGCGTGCTCGAGTCGTTCGTCCCCGGCCGCAGGCCGGTTCGCGTCCGGGCGACCACCCGGACGGGTTCCCGTGAGGCAGGTGGGTTGTGACCGACGACCGGAGAACCGCGCTGGTCGTCCTGCCGACTCGGAACGATGCGGCCGAGAACCCGGTGCGCCTCAGCACAGCTGGCTCGAGGGGGTGCGTGCGGGGCCGGCGCTCCGCGTCGTCCACCAGATGACGGTGGTGATGACGACCAGTGCCGCGCTCGGGACGAGGTAGGTGATCGAGCCGGCGGTCTCCGCCCGGCTGCTCAGCGCCCCGCTGACGTCGGTGTGCAGGGTGGTGGCGAGCACGAGCCCCGTGACGTTGTAGACCGTGTGGAGCGCGACGGCGACCTCGAGCCCACCGGTGCGCCAGGTGATGACGGCCATGGACCCGAACAGCACGAGGTAGGAGGTGAGGATGTACGGGTCGAGCGAGCCGTGGAGCAGCGAGAAGAGGACGGTCGTGACGACGACGCCCAGCACGGCGCCCGAACGGGCACCCCGGGTCCACCCGCCGACCACACGGAACATCAGGCCACGGATCCCGTACTCCTCGCCGGCGGCGGCCAAGGGCGTCAGCAGCATGCCGATCACGAAGTACGCGACCAGGTCAGCGGTCGTCCACGCGACCTGCTCACCGGCCTCCAGCAGCGAGCTGACGGAGACCGCGACGAGCAGCAGCGGACCGTGGACCAGCAGCGACCGGGCCAGGAGCCCGTACCGGAAGCGTCCGACCACGGAGTGCAGCGACCGGGCGGACAGTCCGTAGAGCCAGCGCTGCAGCAGCATGGAGTAGGGGATCAGCAGCGCGAGGGACAGGGTGCCTGCGGCCTGCTGGAGCGGGGCGGACCCCTCTCCTCCCAGCAGGTGCGTCTCGACGAGGGACGCGACGAACAGGAACAGCTGCGCGAAGCCGACGAGTCCGGCGAGCAGCAGCACGACGGCGAGCAGGCCGCGTGGGATGCGGCGTCGATCGCCCGCGTACACGCGGTGGTACTCGACGGCGGCCGGCACACCGGATGAGCGGGCCGTTTCGTCGATGTGCAGCAGCGGGTCCTGGGTGGCGTCGGGCACGGTTCTCCTCGGGATCGGTGACGGGAGGGGCCTGGGGGATCTCCTGCACGATGTGCGGGACGGCCGGGAACAGCCCGTCGAGGACGAGCAGGGTGGAGGCGAGGCCGACGCCCCGGCTGCGCGCTCGCGTCAGCGGATGACGGTCGGCACCCGAAAGGCCGGGGGTCCGCTCGGCAGGTCGGTCGTGGTCCGCACCCCCAGGTAGACGTCGAGGTAGGGCGCGCGGGCGCCGTCGGTCGGGACATCGTCCGCGGGGTTGTCCAGGGCCAGGTCGAGGCGAGCCGAGGTGACCCGGACCTGCTCCCCGGACGGCGAGTCGATCCAGTCGCTCCCGGGCCCGAACCCCAGCGGGTCCAGGTCCTGCGTCTCGGGCTGGACCGTGCCGATCTCGACGGCCAGCGTGTGCCCGGCGGCCAACGTCCAGTCGGTCGACTTCAGGTCCAGCCGGGTCTGACCGGACCGCAGCACGCCCACCTGCTCGTCGAACATGACCGCCGTTCCGTCCGGGTCGACGTCGAACAGCCTCACCATCACGTTGCCGCGCCCCTCGGCGCGCAGGGCCACCCTCGGCGTGCCCGTGATCCGGGTCGGGCGCTCGAGCGGCTCGGACCTCGTGACGTAGCGGTTCGCCTCGCTGGCGGCGTAACCGTCGTCGACGTACCTGCCGCCGCCCAGGCGCACGACGGCGGAGCGGCCGACGACCGGCCAGGTGTCCTGCGCCCGCCAGGAGCCAGTGCTGTCCTGGATGGCGTAGACCGGGTACTGCACCGACGGCGTGATGCCCCTCAGGTGCTCGTCGTAGAAGGACATGGTCTCCTCGAACCAGCCCTCGCGGCCCATCGCCAGGGTCCCGTCCTCCAGCCGGTCGTTACCTCGCACGTGGTCCCACTGGCCGAGCCAGGCGCGCTGCGGGCCCTCGTGGTGGGCCAGGAACTCCTCCATGCCCTCGGCCTCGGTGTTCCACTCCAGGAAGCCCTGGGTGAACAGCAGCGGGGTGTCGCTGCCCTCGGCGAGCGCGGCGATGTCACGGGCCCGCCAGAACTCCGACTCCGGGTCGCCGATCAGGTAGCCGCTCGCCTCTCGGGTGGTGCACTCCGGGTGCTCGGCCTCGTAGGCGGCGTTGGCCTGGTATCGGGGGTCGTCGTCCGGCAGCGGGGGGATCTGGGCGATGGCGCCGTAGCTGCCCGGGATCTGCACGGCGGTGGTGCGCGGGACCCCGTAGGAGTGGACGTTGCGGTACAGGTCCCAGATGGGCTCCTGCGCGACGACGGCCTTGAGCGCGTCCTGGTCCTCGTTGTTGCCGATGAGGCCCGTGATCGCGTCGGCGGACTTGCCGTACATGCCGACGGCGCCGGTGGACCAGGGCTGGGCGGCCGCCCAGTCGACGGCAGCCCGGACGTCCGCCTGGTCACCGGGACCGGCGAACTGCAGACAGCCGCTGGACCCGCCGAAGCCGCGCGAGTCGACCATGACGAAGGCGTACCCGCGCTCGAACAGGTCGGCGCCCTCGATCAGGTCGGCGAACCGGGCGGAAGGACCGGTCTGCTCGAAGCCCTCGGGGAACGTCTGCCCGGCGTGGGAGAAGTACGGACCGACGGAGAGGATGACGGGGACCTGCTCGCCGTCGGCGAGGTCCTCGGGCAGCAGGACGTCGGCGTGCAGCTCGGTGCCGGAGTCGTCGGATGACGGGAAGTAGTGCTGGGTCCACCGCGCACCCTGCGGTACGCGGTCGTTCTGCTCGTGGGTGACGGGCTCCGTGCCGCCGCCGGCCGCGCGCCCCTCAGGGGACACCGCGACGGCGGGGCCGATGACGGCGGCGGTCGCCATGGTGGCCGACGTGAGGGCTGAGGCGGCGAGGACGGCCATCGTGCTTCTCATGTGGTTCTCCAGGAGCGTGGTCGGGCTGGTGGCCTCGTGGGCGTGTCCGGCATGAGGCAACACCCGGCCCCAAGGACACACTCAACCGCGGCCGCACGTGATCCAGGTCACACCCGAACCGTCAGTGCGATGACGTGGTGCCGAGGACGCGCCGAGCCCAGCACGTGACCAGGCTCAGGACGCGGTCGTCGACGGGTGCTGCGACCTCGGTGCGGTACTGCCGCAGCGACGGCTCGCCCGGTTGGTGGCGCAGGGTGTGACTGACGTCGGGCACGAGGTGCGCCTCGAGGAGGCCGGGGACGAGGTCACCGAGCGCTCTCAGGTCCTCGGGCGGGGTCTGCAGGTCCTTGCTGCCGGTGATGGCGAGGACGGGCGAGGTGAGGCGACGGAGGTCGCGGGTGGGGTCGTGGGCCATGAACTCGCGGTGCCAGCGGGCGTTGGTCCGCACACCGCCGAGGCGGGCGACGTCGGAGGTGGTCGCCTTCAGTCGAGCGTGGTTCGCGCGTACCTGCGTGACGACGTCGGTGCGAAGGACCTTGTAGGCCAGCCGGACCGGTGCGGGCAGGCTGGGTGCGAGCCGTTCGGCCTGCCAGAGCAGGACATCCTCGCCCGCGCGCGCGGTGGGGCCGAGCAGGCAGACCCCGGCGACGGCGAGCCCGCCGCGCGCCTGGCTGTCAGCCGCCACCGCGGCGGCGAGGATCGCGCCCTCGCTGTGCCCGACGAGGAGCAGCCGCTCGGGATCCACCTCGGGGCGGCTCGCGAGCAGACGCAGGGCGGCCCGGGCGTCGTCGGCGCCGTCGTGCAGGCCGGGGCGGCGCCAGTCACCGGGGCTCGCGCCGACGCCGCGCTTGTCGTAGCGGTAGCTGGCCACCCCGGCAGCGGCGAGCGCCTCAGCGAGCGCTCGGGTGATACCCAGCGGCAGCCGACGGGCGTCGGAGTCCCGGTCCACCGGCCCGGACCCCGGCAGCAGCAGGGCGGTGGCCCACGGCCCCGGCCCCTGGGGCGTCAGCAGCGTGCCGGCGAGGGGCCCGGCGGGCCGGTCGACGGCCAGGTCGAGCGCCCGGCCGGCTGCGACGCGGTCACCGTTGCCGGACCACGCGTTCACCTGAGTCCTCCGTGGGCCCGGTCCGCCGCCTGCGTCACGGCGTCGGCGGTGGCCGCCGGGTCGTCCACGGTGACGAGAAGGCGCCGCCAGGGCTGTCCGTCCTGCTCCTGCAGCTCGACGAGCACGGCGGGGGTACCGCGCCGCACGTCGGCGAGGGTCCGCCCGCGCGACCCGCGCCATGTCCCGACCGCCCGACGCCTCGGCAGCACGAGCCCCGGTGCTCGGACCGAGCCGAGCCCACGCAGCGCGGACAGCCCGTCGGGCACCACGCGCGCACCCAGGACGCACCACAGCGGCACGGCCACATCAGGAAGCAACCCGGCGATCTTCGTGCGCAGGGGGAGCCTCACGAGCAGGCGGTCATGAGAGAGGAGCAAGGCGGTCACGTCGCCGACGTTATCAATTTTAATAACGATGTCAATCTTGATAGCTTCTGCTCATGCGGTCGACCGAACTACTGCTGCACCCCGTGCGCATGCGGGTCGTGCAGGCGCTGCTGGGGGATCGCGACCTCACGACGACGCAGCTGCGCGAGCTGCTGCCCGATGTGCCCGTGGCCACGCTGTACCGCCAGGTCGCGGCCCTGGTCGACGGCGGCGTGCTCCAGGTCGTCAACGAGCGACGTCCGGTGCGCGGGGCGGTGGAGCGCACCTACCGGCTGGTGCCGGCGGCGGCCACGGTGGACCCGGCCGAGCTGCGGGACCTGAGCCCGGAGCAGCACCGACGTCACTTCCTCACGTTCGTCGCCGGGCTGGTCGGCGACTTCGACCGCTACCTCGCCGACACCGACCGCCCTGACGGCAGGGTGGACCCGCAGCAGGACCGCATCGGCTACCGCCAGGCCGTGATGCACCTGTCCGACGACGAGGTCGACGAGATGCTCGCCGAGCTCGGGGGGGTGCTGGCGCGGTACCGCGCGACACCGCCTGGTCCGGGGCGCTCGCGTCGGGCGCTGAGCACCGTGCTGCTCAAGGGCTGACGGCCTCGACCCGTTCGTCGAGGTCGCCGTGAACGGCGGGTGCCCTGGGGCTGCTGCGACCCGGGGCGGGCTTCGTGCTCACGGGCGATGGCGCTGCGTCACAGCCCTTGCCACGCGGGCTTGGCTTCGTAGACCTGCCGGTAGTAGGCCGCCAGCTGCAGGTGCGACGCAGCGGCCTTGTCCAGGAGGACGGTGGTGTGCGGGTGATGCTGCAGGATGGTGGCCGGCCACATCGCGCTCACGGGGCCCTCCACGAGCTGACGCACCGCTTCGGCCTTGGCCGAGCCGCAGGCCAGCAGCAGGACGTGCCGGGCCTCCATGATGGTGCCCAGTCCCTGCGTGATGCAGTGTCGTGGGACGGCGTCGACGTGTCCCTGGAAGAAGCGGGCGTTGTCGCGGCGCGTCTGTTCCGTCAGCGTCTTGATCCGGGTGCGCGACGCGAAGGACGAGCCCGGCTCGTTGAACGCGATGTGGCCGTCCGTCCCGATGCCCAGGAGCTGCACGTCCACCCCGCCCGCGCGACGGATGGCGGCCTCGTAGGCCTCGCAGGCGCCCGGCAGGTCGGCGGCGTTGCCGGCGGGTCCCTGCACCGCCCCCGGTGCGAAGTCGACGTGAGCCGCGAAGTCGCGCCTGATGACGTTGCGGTACCGCTCGGGGTGGTCGTCCGGCAGGCCGACGTACTCGTCGAGCGTGAAGGCCCGTGCCTGGTCGAACGACACCGTGCCGGACCGGTGCGCGCGGACCAGCGCACGGTAGACCGCCAAGGGGCTGGAGCCGGTGGCGAGACCGATGACGAGGTCGGGCTTGGTGCGCGCGAGGCCTTCGACGACCGCCGCGGCCAGTCCGGCGAGCGCGTCGGCGGTGGGCTGGATGACTACTTCCACGGTCGGGCTCCTTCGGCGAGGGTGGCGTCCCCCGGAGGGCCGCCGGGTCGACCCACACCTGGCGCGAACGGCCACACGAAGAGCGGCTCGAACTCCTCGTCCAGCCCGAGCACGGGACCGGACCCGCCCGTGACGAGCGCGGCCCGCGGCAGCCCGACAGCGTGGGCGGGCAGCCGCGTCGCCGAGGCGAGTGCGCGCTCGGGGGGCATGCCGCAGGACACGGCGGTACGAACTGCGCGGTCCATCGTCAGCGTGCTCCCCGCGATGGCGCCACCGGCGCGGAGCCTGGCGACGCCGTCGACCACGTCCACGTCGAGCGACCCCAACCGATAGGGCCCGTCGTCGGCCCCGGCCGCTGCCATCGCGTCGGTCACCAGCAGGACCTCCCCCAGCGCAGCGCGCGTGACGAGGGCGACCGTCTCCGGGTGCACGTGGACGCCGTCGACGACCAGCTCGACCGCGACCCGACGGTCGTTGAGCGCCGCGGCGACGGGACCGGGCTGCCGGTGGTGGATGGGACGCATGGCGTTGCAGACGTGCGTGACCACCCGGGCGCCCGCATCGACAGCGGCGCGCAGCTGGACGTGGTCCGCGTCCGTGTGGCCGACCGCGACCACGACCCCCTGACGGGTGAGCTGCTCGATGGCGAGGTGCGCGCCCGGCAGCTCGGGGGCAAGAGTCACCATCCGCAGCTGACCGTCCGCGACCGCCAGCAGCCGGTCGATGTCGGCAGGGAGCGGGTCCTTAAGCAGGTGAGGGTCGTGCGCGCCCCGGTGCGCAGGGCTCAGCCAGGGGCCCTCGAGGTGGATCCCGGCGACCACGCCGTCGCGGGCGAGCGGCGCCAGCGTCGCGACCTGGGTCTCGAGCTCGTCGATGGAGGCCGTGACCAGGGAGGCCATGACGGCGATGCTGCCGTGCCCGCGGTGGGCCGCCGCCGCCATCACGGCCTCGTCGGGGTCGGTGGTGGCGAAGCTGTGGCCTCCCCCGCCGTGGCAGTGGACGTCGACGAAGCCAGGGGTCAGATAGGCGCACTCCAGGTCTGCGGTGCCTGGTGGTCGGCCGGAACCCACCTCGCCGACCTCGCCGGCCTCCAACCGCACCCAGCCGGGTCGGAGGACGTCGTCCGGGAACAGCACCTGCGGGGAGCTGACCAGCTCCCCGTCGCGGGCGGTCATCGGTCGGCTCGGCATCGGGTCGGGCTCCTGACGGTCCCCGGAGGCCTGCGTGGCAGGAGCGACGACGCTGGGCTCGTCACGGCGCGCGCCCGTCCCGCGCGAGCGTGAAGGTGCGGACCTGCCACGGCCCCAGGACAGGAGCAACGACCGTCGACCCACGGTCGGTCGGCTCCCCCTCGGGTGCGTGGCCGTCGACGGGGACGACGTCCGCGGTCTCCGCCCGCTCCGCCGTCCCCACCTGCTCCGTCGGCTCGCTCGTCTCCGCGGTGCCGTCGAGACGGACCGGGACCACCCGCGTGCCTGACGGCACGATCAGGTCGGCCCGGACCGTCAGCGGGGTCGGGTTCCAGATCCGCAGCCGCGCGGCCCCGGCCACCGTCGACCCGGACGCTGCGCTCGGTACAGGGGCGAACGCCGAGAGCAGGGCGCCGCGGAGCTCGGGCGCGGGCCAGCCGTGACCCGGACCTTGTGTCTGCGATGGCCTCGTCCCCGACCGCAGCTGACGGGCGACCAGCGGGGTGCGGTGGGCCTGGGCCGCCAGGACGAGAGCGGCACCTGGGTCGAGGTCGTCGGGGCAGGTCCCGTCGGGGCCGGGTGCGAGCGTCTCGTCACCGACCAGGACCGCCAGGTCCGCGACCAGCGGGCCCTGGACCTGCGCGTCAGGGGTGGCCAGCATCGGACCTGCCGCCGCCGTGCGTACGCGGAGGTCGGGGCGCGACAGCCATCCCACCCCCCGCAGCAGCGTGACGGCCAGCACCGGATCCGGACCCGTCACGGCGTCCTCGAGCAGCCCGGCCCCCTCGGGCAGGCCGCGCGCGAGCACGGCCGTCGCCTGCTCACCGCGGCCGGCCAGGAGCAGACCGTGCACGGGAGCGACACCGCACGCCGCCTCGTGGCCACGAGCCTCGGGCCTCGGGCCGTACTCGGGGACCATCGGTCGCTGGACCATGGACCAGTGGCTGAGTCCCGACCAGCTGGTGGCCCCCGGTGCGGGCGTCACCACCCGCAGACGGTGGTCCTCCGCCCGGTTGTCGAC
This sequence comes from Jannaschia sp. R86511, assembly GCF_042466345.1. Taxonomy (NCBI): domain Bacteria; kingdom Pseudomonadati; phylum Pseudomonadota; class Alphaproteobacteria; order Rhodobacterales; family Roseobacteraceae; genus Jannaschia; species Jannaschia sp. R86511. Next base: position 2,549,699 of record NZ_JAXHCD010000001.1, on the reverse strand, counting down.
CTCGAGTCGCACCTGAACACCCGGCAGACCGGCCCACGCCGTGGCCGTGATCCGGACCGGGCAGGTGACCGTGCGCCGGTCTCGAGCGGTCCGGTCCGCCACGAGTCCTGCCGGCAGCTCGAGGACGGCCTCGGCGACCACCCGGGTGCGTACCCGGCTCACGGTGGCCGAGCGCGACAGGACCCGGGCGCGCCTGGGCGGGTCGGGCAGCGGGTCGTGGGTGTAGCTGTCGCCGCGGTCGCCGTCGTCCAGCAGGCGCAGCAGGTGCTGTCGGTCGACGCCGTCGCGCACCACTCGCAACGAGCCGTCGTCCGCAACGGCAAGGCGTCGCCCGTCGGCCACGTCGACCAGGTCGTCGGCCCGGTCGAGCACCGCGGGGCGGACGGGCGCACAGGCCATGGGTCCGTCAGCGTCTTCGACCGCAGGCGTGCACCGGAGCCGGTACACCGACCACCCCAGGGCCGGGACCTCGCGCGCGACGAACGCGACGCTGGCCCGGTCGACGGGGTAGGAGTCGGGCAGCAGGTCGACGTCGGCCTCGAAGTGCAGGGGCCCGGATCCGGCGTCGGCCCCCGGCACGACGTCGACGGGCTGTTCGTGGCCGTCGGGGTCGAGCAGGGCGACGACGCGCTGCCCCGGGGCGAGGACGACCTCCACCTCGACCGGGCCGGTGTGAGGACGGGCGTGGGGGTTTCGGACGAGCAGATCGACATGGTCCGTCTCGGGGAGCCCGTGCAGTCGGGTGTCGACCCCTTCGTCGAGCAGCTGCCGCCGGGTCAGGTCGGCCGCGATCTGCTGCACGCGTTCGGCCCGGGTGGCGTTCTCCCGGTGCACCTCGTCGACGCTGCAGCCGCAGACCGAGTCGTGCGGGACGTTGTGCAGGACGAGCTCCCAGGCACGGTCGAGCTGGGCGAGCTCGGTGGCGCCGGCCCGTCCGGCGAGAGCCGCAGAGGCCAGCCCGGGCTCGACGAACCGCTCGAGCACCGCCTGCGCGGCGTCGTTCGCCTGCTTGAGCCATGAACGGGTGGACAGCGTCCCCGCAAGCACGAAGGTCAGCCAGCCGCCGGGTCGACGGAGCTCGCCATCGACGACGGGCAGCTCCTGGCCGTCACCCAAGGTGTCGACGAACGTGTCCAGGTCCGAGCCCAGGAGGTCCACGCCGCAACGCTCGCGCGCGGCGGCGCGCAAGGCGTCCAGCCGGCCGACGGGGTCGAGCGGGAGGATGTGGTCCCCTCCGTCGAGCAGCAGCAGCGGTCCCTGCGGTGCGCGACCCCGCTCGCGCTCGACGAAGTCGGCGAGACGGTCGAGGGTCGCGGTCACCCAGTCCTCGTCGGGTCGGCCCGCGCGTCCACCTCCGGCCCAGGTCGCCCCGTCCTGCGGGCGCTGCTCGTCCTCGCGAGCTGCCGCTGCCCCGGTCGAGGCCGCGGCGACGGCGTCGCTGTCCCGCCACAGGACCTGCGCCTCGTGGTAGCCCTGGTTGACGGTCAGCACCTCGCTGCCGTCCGGGGAACGCCAACGGAACCGGGCGTCGCGCGGCGCGCCGCGCCAGACGACCGCCGAGCCGGCCCCGAACCCGGCGAGGACCCGAGGCAGGTCCGCCGGGTGCCCGAAGGCGTCCGGGGAGTACCCCACCCCCGTCTGGCCACCCAGCCGACGCACCCAGCGGCCGCCGAGCTCGAGGTTGCGCACCAGGGTCTCGGCGCTGACGAGCTGGTTGTCGGCCAGCACGTGCCACGGCCCGATCGTCAGCCGTCCGGCCCGCACGTGCCCTGCGACCCTGACCTCCAGGTCGGGCCGGACGTCGACGACGTCCGCCACGGTGGCGGTCTGCCCGTCCAGGTGGAACCGATCCATGCGTCCGCTGTCGAGCTGGTCGCACACGGTCTCCACCAGGCCGACCAGCCGAGCGCGGAACGACTCGAAGGGGCGGTACCACTCACGGTCCCAGTGGACGTGGGTCACGACGTGGCACGTCAGGACCGGGCGGGTCGACCCGCTCACCGGGCCGCCCACGTCCGGGCGACGGCTGCGCTGAACCCTTCGGTGATCACCGTGGGGCGGGTGATGGCCGAACCGACCACCACCGCCCAGGCCCCGCGGTCGAGCGCCTCGCCGGCCTCGGTCGGCGTCCGGATCCGCCCTTCGGCGAGCACGGGGACCGCCAACGACGCCAGCTGCTCGACCAGGTCCAGGTCGGGACCGTCCGGAACGACACCCGGACCGACGTACCCGGACAGGGTCGTGCTCACTGCGTCCGCGCCCGCTGCCACGGCCGCCTCGCCCTGCGAGAAGGTGGCGACATCAGCCAGCAGCAACCGGCCCTCCTCGTGCACGGCCGCCACCAGCTGCTGCAGGCCGGACCCGTCCGGTCGTTCCCGGTCGGTGGCGTCGACGGCCACCAGGTCCGCGCCTGCCCGGGCCACCGCCCGGGCGTCGGCAACCGACGGGGTGATGTAGACCCCGTCGTTGCCGACCTTGCGCAACCCGATGACGGGCACGGCGACGGCCGCCCGGACCGCGCTGACGTCCTCGAGACCTTCCACCCGGACGCCGACCGCTCCCCCGGCCAGGACCGCCAGAAGCCATGGCCCTCATGTGCTGGGGGCCATGCAGGGGCTCGCCGGCACGCGCCTGGCAGGAGACGACGAGGCCTCCCCTCAGGTCGTCCAGGACGCGGGCGCCTGCGCGGGTGGCCCGGTTGTGCACGGTCATTCAGTCTCCTCGTGGTCCGTGTCGTGCGAGCGCTGGTGATCGGTGGTCTCGGGCAGCCTCGGCTGGTCGGGCAGGTACGGCCTGAGCGCCACGGCCGCCTCCCGCGGCGTGGCGGTCGGGCCCAGGGCTTCGAGCGCCTTCGACGCGGAGACCGGATCGATGCCGAGCACGACCGCGGCAGGTTGGAGCCCTCGGAGGTCGTCGGGATGCAGCGGGTCGTCGGGACGCAGGTCGAGACTCAGCCGTCGGGCACCGGCACAACCGCCATGGACCAGCAGCAGCTGGAGGAGGTCGTGATCGGGGTCGTCGTCGGCGACATCGGCCGTCCACGCCACGGGCGAGCCTCGCTCGAGGAGCGCTCGCTGCACCTGGACCACGCCGAGTGCATCGCCGGCGAGGACGCCAGGGCTCACACCTCGCGCGATCGCGACGACGGCGCAGGCGCCGGCGGCCTCGCCCACCGCCCACTCGGCCGGGTGGACCCTGGTCGCGGCCGCCGCGACCTGGGTGGCCGCGATCCCCTTGCCCGCAGCGAGCAGACCGTCCCGTCCCGGGTGGACCAGCGACCGCAGGGGCACCTGGGCAGGAGCCGTCGGGGCGTACACGGAACCGGGATGGCCCACCCGGGCGTGCAGGTCCGCGTGGTACCAGACCAGGGCGACGGCATCGGATTGAAGACGCGCCCGCTGCGAACCGGGGACGGGGGCCAGGTCGTGCAGCGTGAGGGCGTCGGGGCGCACGAGCCGACGTGACTCGCGGACGTAGGGGGCGAGCGCGAGGCCGTCCTCGCTCAGCGCGACGTCCGGGGCGAGGGTGAGGCCGGGGTAGCCGACACCGCCGTCGTCGCGGGGGCAGCGGGTGCGCAGCCACTCGACGAAGTCGAGGGTGAGTTCACGCGAGAGGCGTCGGGTGTCGTCCGGGTCGGCGACGAGACCGCTGCCTGCGTAGTCGTTGCCCGCCCAGTTGAGGCAGATGACGTCACCGATCCGGGCATCGCTGCCGGGCACCGCGGCGCCGGTCCCCCGGACGAGGCGGCGGTAGGACCAGAACGGCGGGCGGCCGTCCGGACCGTCGGTGAAGAAGCGGTACGCGTGGCGCGTCCCGTCCCAGCCGTCGAGGTCCAGGGAGAAGCGCCGGTCAGCGGAGTCGGTCGCTGCCGCCTCCTCGTCGTCCGACCAGGGGGCGAGGTGCTCCAGACGAACGGCGGCGCACCAGGTCACCGCCTGCTCGGCCAGCGGGTCGGGCTCGGGACCGACGGCGTGCTCCTCGCCGTGCGGGCGCGAGCCCTCGGAACCTATGACCCAGCCCCCGGCCAGGCCGAGCAGGTCCCCCGTCTCGGTCGCGTCGAGCGTGACCTCGGCCCGCACGGTCGTGCAGCGACCCTCATGGTCGACGAGCTGGGCTCCTGCGACGGCCTCGACGGGGCGCGCCGCAGGCAGCAGCGCGACCGGGCGATGGCCGGTGAGAACGACGAGGCGCCCGCCGCGTACGGCGGGCTCGAGCAGGTCCTCGATCCCCCGCAGGTAGTCCGCCGGGCCGGCGCAGAGCCGGCTCACCCAGCCTCCGCCGGGGTTGGCCTCTCCTCGGTGCGCCCGGCGCACCGAGTCCCGCAGCCGTGCGTAGCTGCGGGTGCGTCCGACGGACTCCACCAGCGGGTGCTCGTCCGGGCACGCCACGAGCTGGGTGGTGAGCTGACCGCCCAGGAGGTCCTCCACCTCGGTCAGGACGACGGCTGCGCCGAGGTCGGTCGCGGCCAACGCAGCCGCCACGCCCCCGAGCCCACCGCCCACCACGAGGACGTCGCAGCGGAGCTCCGTCCCCTCCGCCGTCGGCTGCCGGGTCATGGGCGTCCCCCGGGGGTGGGCGCGAGGTCGATGTGCACCTCGAAGGTGCGGTTCCACGGCAGTCGCACCGAGCTGTCGACGACGTGCCAGCCCAGGTCGGGCGCCACGCCCGCGAGGAGCTCCTGCAGCCGGGCCGCCACACCGGTCAGGGCGGGGTGGTCGGCGGTCACGTGGTCGTGCAGGTGGGGGTCGCCCCCGGTGCGAGCCCTGACCTCGTGCCGGACCACGCACATCCAGGCCCAGTCCTCGACCAGACGCGCAGCCAGCAGGCGACGGTGGGCGGCGCCGTCCCAGGTGCCCGTCGCGCGGCCGACGTGTCCGGCGACCAGGTGGGCGGCCACGGTGCCCAGCGAGTTGCCCGCCGTGTTCCAGGCGGCCCAGCCGTCGAGCCGACCCAGCAGGCCCCGACCACCGAGCGCGGCGACCAGGGCGGGGTCGGCTCCGTTGGGCTGGGCCACGTCGGCCACGGCGACCCGTCGCCCTGCAGCCAGATGGTCGGCGACGAGGTCGGCGGTGGCTGCCGCCGCCTGGGTGTCGGTGCGCCCCGGTGGGTGGACGGCCCAGTCCCCGGCTCCGTCGGGCGGGTGGACGACGAGGACGACGTCCGCTGCGTCCTGGTGGTCCAGGACCGGACCCTCCTGCGGGTGCGCGCCGGCCGCGCGCAGCTGCTCGAACGCCGTGTCCAGCACCGGGCTGCTCTCATAGGCCGCCGTCCGCGCGAGGCCACCGGGATCGGCGCACACCACCGCGACGCGCGGACCGCTCAACCCGGACAGGCCCAGCACGGCCCGCGCGCAGAGCACCGTCGAGGTCTCGTCCGCGCCGTGCCCCACGCTCACCCGGGCCCCGACCTCCAACCGGTCCGCGTGCTCCGCGAGGTGTGTCGCGTCGGGCACCGAGAGGCTCCTCGTGGCCGCGTCGTCGACCCCGACGACGAGACTCGCCAGGGACCTGTCGGCCACGAGGTCGACGGCGGCCAGGGCGAGCAGGTGCTGACGCAACCGCCGCCGCAGCCAGTCGAGCCGGACGTCGGCGGGCACCCCGGCCCGAGCCGCGGCCACGCCGGCGCGCGTGTGCAGGGCGGCCGACAGCGCGTGCAGCGCGCGGCCGTGCGTGGCCCAGTACGCCGGCTCCTCGGCGGCGTCGTCGGTGTCGGGCGTCCGGGGCACGACGACCGCCGCGTGCACGGGCGGCCGCACCCGCTGCAGGGGCGCGAGCCGGTCGAGCAGCTCGGCGAGCGACTCGTCACCCGTCCTGGACGCGATGAGGCCGCCACTCGTCAGACCCTCCAGCGACACGACCAGGGCGTCGCAGCGCAACCCGTCGAGCCAGTCCGAGGTGACGGTCACGTCCCCGGGGACGCGCTGCACGCCCCTGCCGGCCGGGGGCGGCAGGAGCAGACGTGCCCCCGCGACCGCGCAGACCAGCGCGGGCAGCTGGGTGGAGACCGGACGGTCGTCCAGGGGAACGCAGCCGACGAGCATCAGGTGGCTCCCGTCAGGACGTGGAGGGCAGCGCCGACGCCCACGGCGTCCTGACCCAGGGCGGCGCGTCGGACCGGGACGGTCGCGACGACGGGGTGCGCGTGGGCGCGTAGCGCATCCTGCAACGGCTCGAGGAAGAGGGCCCCGGCGTCGAGAACGCCGCCGCCGATCACGACGACGGCCGGGTCGCACACCGCCACGACGCCCGCCAGCGCCTCCCCCAGGGCCCGGCCGCCGTGGGCCAGGACCTCCCGACCGAGCACGTCACCGTCGACCGCTCGGCGGCCCACCGCCGCGAGGTCCGGGACGTGCTCGCCGCCCGCGCCCGCCAGAAGTCGGTACTCGGCGAGCATCGCGGGGGCCGCACTGACGGCCTCGACGTGGCCGAGCGCCCCGCAGGGGCAGCGGCGACCGGATGCCGCGGGGACCGGCACGTGCCCCAGGTGACCCGCGACGCCCCGGGCCCCGCGGACCAGCCTGCCGCTCGCGAGGAACCCCCCGCCCACGCCGGTGCCCACCGTGACGCCGAGCACTTCGCTCACCCCGCCACCGGCCCCCAGCCAGGCCTCGGCCAGCACGAACGCGTGCACGTCGTTCAGCGCGCCGACATCGCGCCAACGTCGCTCCGGCAGGCACTCGCGGAGCCGGTCCGGCAGCACGGTCCCCACCCAGCCCGGCATGGCCGACGTCGCTGCCGCCACCCGACCGTCCTCGACGTCCACCACGCCCGTGGCACCCACGCCGAGGACGTCTGCCTGGGCGCCGGGGTCGACGCGCCGGACCAGGTCGGCCACGCAGGTCACCACGGCCCGTCCGCCGTCGGCCGCCGGTGTGCGGGCCTGCACCCTGGCCAGGACCGTCCGGTCGGGACCGAGGAGGACGGCACTGGTGGTCGTGCCCCCGACGTCCACACCGACCGCGAAACCGGTGCGCGGAACCCCCCGCGTCTCGTCCTGCCGTCCGCTGCGGGTCACGTCCCCCGCCGCCGGTGCACGGTCAGCTGGAAGTCGTAGCGGTCGGCCCGGTAGGAGGACTCGGCCCGCTCGACGGCGCGGCCGCGCAGGTCGTAGGTGGTGCGGCTCACGACGAGCGCCGGCGATCCGGGGGCCACGTCCAGCAGCGCCGCCTCACGCGCCGGCAGCACACCGGCCCGGATGGACTGCTCGGCCCGCTCCGGGGCGGCGCCGGCCTCCACCAACCGGTCGTACACCGATCCGGCGGCGAGGTCGTCGACGTCGACAATCGCGACGAAGAGACCCGCGGGCAGCCACACGTGCTCGAGCGCCATGGGGACCCCGTCCGCGGTGCGGACGCGCTCGAGGTGCACGACCATCTGCCCGGTCGTCAGACCGAGGTGCGTGGAGACGACCTCGGGGACCGGCACCCGCTCGGCGCTCACCGTCCTCGAGCCCGGTGTCATGTCCCGGGCACGGATGTCCTCGCTGAAGGACGTGAGGTGCAGCGACTTCGAGATCGTGGCGGGGTCGGCCACGAACGTGCCCGCCCCGTGGACCCGGTAGACCAGGCCGTCGTCGACCAGGCGGGTCAGGGCCTCCCGGACGGTCATCCGACTCACGCCGTAGGCCCGCATCAGGTCTCGCTCGCTCGGGAGGGCCTCGTGCGGTCGCAGACGGCGGTTGATGTCGTCGGCGAGCGCCGCCCGCAGCTCCTCGTACTTGGGCGCGTGGTGCCCCTGGACCTCTGCCGCCAGCTGGTCCTGGCTCATCCCTTCACCGCCCCCTCCCCGACGCCCCGGAAGAAGTGCCGTTGGAAGGCGAAGAAGCCGACCAGCAGAGGGAGCACCGCGATCATGGTGCCTGCTGCGATGACCCGCTGGTCGGAGGTGAAGGTGCCCGACAGGTACTGGATGCCGACGGTGAGGGTGAAGTTGTCCGGGGTCTTGAGGACCACGAGCGGCCAGAGGAACTCGTCCCAGGCGAACATGAAGCTGAAGATGGCCACGACGGTGAGCGTCCCCCGCACCGCGGGAAGGGCGATGTGGCGGAACCGCTGCCACTCCGTCGCGCCGTCGATGACAGCGGCCTCCTCCACCTCACGCGGCAACGCGGCGAACGCGTTGCGGAGCAGGAGCACGGACAGCCCCGTCACCGCCGTGGGCACGATGACACCGGCGAGCGTGTCCACCAGCCCCATGCCCCGCACGGTCAGGAAGACCGAGACGAGGATGACCTCGAACGGGATGATGATCGTGGCGACGAACGCGAGCAGGACGAGCCGGCTGAACCTGAACCTCAGCCGCGCGAGCGCATAGCCGGCCGTCGCGCCGAAGGCCACGTTGGTCACCATGGAGATCCCGGCCACCACGAGCGAGTTCCCGATGTACCGCCACACCGGGATGGTCTCGGCGACGCGGACGAAGTTGGTCAGTGTCGGCTCCAGCGGGACGAGCACCGGCGGGTAGGCGAAGATGTTCTCCCCGGGACCCTTGAGCGAGGTCGACAGCTGGTAGAGGAACGGTCCCGCCATCAGCACGACCATCGCCAGCAGGAGGCCGTAGCGCAGCCCGACGGGCCACAGCCGCTCCCCGCCCACGGTCCTCGGCCGGCGACGCCTCGTCCCGGTGCTCACCTGCTCGACTGCGGCGGCCTGGGCCAGGTCGGGTGCGTTGATGCTCATGACTGGGACTCCCGGTTGAGTCGCACGTAGGCGAGCGTGAATCCTATGGTCGCCACGAACAGGACCAGGCTCATCGCGGAGGCGTAGCCGATCTCGCCGCCGAGCCCGAGACCGACCTCACGGATCTGGTAGACGATCGTGGCCGCGCGGCCGCCCGGGCCGGCGCTGCCCCCGCTCAGCACGTAGACCTCGGCGAACACCTTGGCGGCCGCGATGGTCGACAGGATGCCGATGAGCAGCATGGTGGGACGCAGGGTCGGGACGGTCACCGACACGAACCGGCGGACCGCGCCGGCCCCGTCGACTGCGGCGGCCTCGTGCAGCTCCCGGGGGACGTTCGCCAGGGCCGCGAGGTAGATGACCATGTAGTAGCCGAGCCCCTTCCACACCGTGACGAACATGGCGCTGAAGAGCAGGAGCCAGGAGTCGGTCAGGAAGGGCAGCGGCTCGGTGATCAGGCGCAGCGATCGCAGGACGTAGTTCACGAGGCCGTCGCTGCGCAGGAGCCAGGACCAGATGAGGCCGACGACGACCATGCTGGCGATGACCGGGGTGTAGAAGATCGAGCGGAACACGCCGATCCCCGGTAGCTGGGGCTGGACGAGGACGGCCAGCAGCAGAGGCAGGATCACCAGGAGCGGGACGACGACCACCGCGTACAGCGCGGTGTTGCCGGCGGCCCGCCAGAACGTCTCGTCCGCGGCGAGCCGGACGTAGTTCTCGAGACCGGTGAACGACCCTCCACCCAGCGGGCGGGCGTTCGTGAAGCTCAGGACGATCGTGTTGACGAACGGCACGACGTAGAACACGACGGCCACGGCCAGACCAGGGGCGACGAACAACCACGGCGTGAACCAACGACGTGCGGTCACAGCTCCTCCTGCTGGGTGGGGGCGGCGTAGGTGCGGGGCGTGTCCCGGGCTCCTGGACGGCGTCCAGGGGACGCCGCCCAGGTCACCCGGATGCTGCTCAGCTCCCGAACGTGATCTGGTTGGCCTCGGCGACCGCCTGGTCCAGCGCCTCCTGGGCCGTGATCTCACCCTGCATCGCCAGCTGCACCTGGCCGACCAGGGCGTTCTTGACCCGGTCGTCGAACTGGACCGGCACGAGGTTCTCGGCCGTGGCGATCTGCTCGGCGGAGATGCTCCGGGCGAGGGAGTCCACCGTCCCGTCGGAGGTGTCGGTGAAGTAGGGGTCCTCCAGAGCCTCGGTGACGCTCGGCAGCACGGTGACGATCTGCGAGAACGCCAGCTGGTTCTCGGCGTTGGTCATGAACCGGCTGAACTCCAGCGCGGTGGCCTGGTTCTCGCTGGTGCGCGGGACCAGCAGTCCCATGACGGCCATGTTGGCCGCCCCACGCTCGCCGGTGATCTGCGGTGCGACGGCGGTGCTGTCGGCGACCGCCGGAGCGTTCTCCCGCACGATGGTCAGGAAGTTGGGCCCGGACGGGAAGAGGGCGATCTGCTCGGCCTGGTAGGCCTCGATCTCCTGCGCGTGGGTCTGGGTGATGGAGTCGGGGGGCATGACGCCCTCCTGGTACAGCGCGGCGAGCGTCTCGACGTGCTCCACGGCCTCGGGGGTGTTGAACGTCCACTCGGTCTGGTCGTCGTTCAGGAGCGGGACGTCGAGCTTGGCCAGGTCGGTCGCGACGCGGTTCTCCAGGGCGGGGTGGATGCCGTAGAAGCTGCCCCCACCGGCCTCGGTGAGGGTCCGCGCCTCCTCGTACATCTCCTCGAACGTGGTCGGCGGGCTGTCGGCATCCAGGCCCGCCTGCTCGAACAGGGCCTGGTTGTACATCGTGACCTCGCTGGTCAGGTACCAGGGGAAGCCGAAGTGACCGTCCTCGCCGGGGACGGCGAACGCCTCGTAGGCTCCGGGGACGTAGAGCTCCTGCACCTCGGGTGCCGCCTCGTCGAGGTCGACGAAGGCGCCGTCGGCCACCAGCGGCTGGGCGAAGTTGGGGTTCAGGTTGACGACGTCGGCGAGGGTCCCGGCCGCCGCGTCGGCGACGAACTTCTCCTGCGCGCCCTCGAAGGGGACGTCGATCCACTCGACGTCGGTGCCCGGGTACTCCTCCTCGAAGTCCGTGATCACGCCCTCGATGTACTCGGTGAAGGTGGGCTGCAGCTGGAGGGTCGCGAAGGTGATGCTGCCCTCCACGTCGCCCTCGACGGGTCCGGCGGCCTGCGACTCGGTGCCGCCGCTCCCCCCGCCCAGCCCGCACGCGGACAGGGCGAGACCCGCGCTCACCAGACCTGCGACAGCAAGCGCCGAACGGCGAACAACCTGCATGACTACCTCCTCGTAGTGGTCCGTACCACCGGCAGTATTGGTACGGACCACCTTCGTGTCAACAGTGGTGCCCCACCTAGACTTTCTATCGGTCCGTACCAGTCAGCGTCTGCTCCAGTCGACGGTCAGCCAATTCGTTGACAGGTACGGACCAGTCTGCTGTTGTGAGCCGTCTCAACGCCGAGAGACAGGACATGTCGTGCTATCGAGACAAACCGCAACCGCCGTCCTAGCCGGGTTCGGGCTGCTGGCCGGCCTGATGACCACAGGCACCTCCGCCGTCGCGGCCGACGCCACCCCCGGTGACGTCCTGACCGACGCGGTCGTGGCACCCACGGGCCCGCGGTTGGTCACGGCGGACGGCGACGTCCTGCCCTTCGACGCGGTGGACCCGTCCAGCCGGACCGCGGGGATGCTGGCGCTCTACACCCCGGCCTTCGGGGCCAGCACCCGTACAAACGCGTTCGGCGCCGAGGCCGTCCTTGAGCCGGTCGAGGACGGGGGTTACGAGGTCACGTCGGTGTGCACCGTGTTCGACAGCTGTGATCGTCCCGGGGACAACGCCATCCCCGACGACGGGTACGTGGTGTCGGCGTCTCCTGGCGGCGACCCGGACGTGCGGCTCGTGGTGCGTGACGAGCTGGCCGTGGGTAACGTCGTGGACGTCGAAGGGCTCACGCTGCGTACCGTGAGCTCCACGCTGGACGCGACGGACCCCACGCCGGCCAGCAACCCGGCTGGGGTCGACCCCGCCAGCGGCCAGTGCTTCCCCGGTTGTCGTGGGGCCGAGCAGCTCATCGTCTACACGTCCGCCTGGGGCACGAGCACCGGGACCAACGACTTCGGCTTCGAGGTCGACGTCGTGGACGGCCGGGTCGCCGCTCGCGGCGGCAACGACCGCACCGTCCCGGACGGGGGCTTCGTGCTGTCCGGGCACGGGGGACGAGGGTCGTGGCTGTCCACGAACGCCGTCCTCGGCGCCCGGGTGACGGTAGAGGGCTCGGTGGTGACCGTGACGGTGGACGCCCAGACCTTCGTCCTCGGGGCCGAGCAGGCCCTCGAGACCGCACTCGCACAGATCGCCGGGGCCGAGCGAAGCTGCCTGGACGCCCCGCTGCCCCAGGCTCATGACGCCGCCGCGCAGGCCAGCGACCTCCTCGCCAGGGCACGGACCGAGGACGACCCCGACACGGCAGTGGCTCTGGCCGAGCAGGCCCGCGACGCGGCCGAGCTGGCCTCCTACCGCACGGCCGAGTCCCGACCCGCAGAGGGCCGTGGCGTCTGGGTCCGTCCCACCGAGACGACCCCGGAAGCCATCGAGGCCACCCTGGACGCGATCGACGAGGCCGGCCTCAACATCGTGATGCTCGAGACCGTCTGGCAGGGCTGGACCATCTTCCCGAGCGCGGCCGCCGAGTCGTACGGAATCGAGGGTCAGCGCCCCGAGATGGTCGGCTTCGACCCGCTCCAGATCTGGGTCGAGGAGGCCGAGGAGCGTGACATCGAGCTCCACGCCTGGATCCACACCTTCTACGTCGGGTCCGGTGACGGCCAGGGCGGCGCCGGGCCGGTCCTCACCGCCAACCCTGACTGGGCCGCGGTCGAGCGCGAGGACGTCGGCGCCGACACGCCGATGCCGTCCTCCCAGGAGCCCGGCTACTACTTCGTCGACGCCGCGATGCCCGAGCCCCGCGCCTACGTCCGCGACGTCCTGCAGGAGATCCTCACCGACTACGAGGTGGACGGACTGCACCTGGACTACATCCGGTACCCGGTGAGCACCCCGTGGGAGACCGCCGCCTACAGCTACTCCGACTACTCGCGCCAGGCCTTCCAGGACGAGCACGGCGTCGACCCCTACGAGCTGACCCCGACCGATGCGCTCTGGCGCACCTGGACCCTCTGGCGCGAGGAGCAGGTCACTTCCTTCGTGGCCGAGATCCGCGAGATGCAGACGGACGTCGCTCCCGACACCCAGCTGTCGGCGGCCGTGTTCCCCGACCCGTCGGACGGCCTGGAGAAGAAGTTCCAGAAACTGGGGGGCGTGGGTCGACGCCGGCTACGTCGACTTCCTGACCGGGATGTCGTTCGGCACCTCGGGTGAGTCGGTGGCCCGCGAGACGGCCCTGATGCGCGACCGCGTCGGGGACCGGAACCTGCTCTACACCGCTACGTACGGCCCCTTCCGCGGCAGCACCCCTGACGTGGTGGTCGAGCAGGTGGACGCGGTCCGTGACGCCCGGTCCGACGGCGCGGCCCTGTTCGCATGGAACCAGCTGTCCGCCGGGCAGGCCCTGGCCCTCCGTGAGGGCGTGTTCCGCGAGCCCGCAGCGGTCCCCCACGCCGACCTTCTCGCTGCCGTGCAGACAGGAACGGCCGCCTGGCGCGCGAACGTCGACACCGCCCAGGGGACGTGCGTCTCGGCCGCAGTGGCAGGTCGGCTCGACTCGCGGCTGCGTCAGGTCGAGAGGTCTCTGGAGCTGGGCCGCACCGACCGTGCCCGGTCCTCGCTGGAGCAGGCAGTCGACATGGTGACGGAGGCGCCGATCCAGACCGAGATGCAGGAGCGTCTCCTCAGGGACCTCGATATGTTCGACCGGTGGGTCGCCCGACACACGGAGCTCAACGGCTGACCGTCGCGGTCACGGCCGGACCGAGGCGTCGTCCTGGTCCGGCCGTGACCGCCTGGGCGGAGGGGGCCCAGGCTTTCCAGATCGAGCCGCCGTCCGTGTGCCCTCACCTGAGTGCACTCGCTCCTGGCACCGCGGGTGTGGGCGGACCCGTCGATGCCCCTGACACGGAAGCGGCACCGGTTCGATCCCACGTCCGAGACCCACGGGCTCGGACGGTGACGTCCTGTAGGGCAGGTGGGGCTTGAACCCACGACCGACGGATTATGAGGCGGAGGTAGCGTGTTCTTGCGCCCCGCGAAAGAGACACCAATGTGCCCTTGACCTGCAGGAACGCCTGACGGGCCTTGACGCTTCCTGACGTCAATCTCAGGTCTCTCGTGCCCCGGATGTGCCCCCGGCGGCCCGACTCCCCCTACGAGGGCTCGCTGGGTGACTCCTGCTCGGCTTCTTGGGAACACGTCACTTCTGGTCCGACGACCGGGTCGTCCTGGGACGAGAGGGCGGTCGAGTTCAGTGCCGCCGGGCTGTCGGGGTTCGCGGGCGGCGGCTCTGCGCGCAGTCTCGGCGGCGCTGCGGACCATGCCTTGAGGTTTTGGATGACGTCGGCGTAGAACGTGTCGACGCTGTCGAGAACGGAGTCGATGAAGGCGCCTCGGCCGCGGCCACGCTTGCTGCCCATGGCGTGCGTGTCGGCGACGCGGAACGACCGAAGGTCCTTGGTGGGGTCGGCGATGAGCGCGGCCGGGTTCTCTCGGGCGACTCGAAGTAGCTCGGCGGCTCCTGGTCCCCGGGAGTGGGCGGCGGTCGCCTCGACGCGGACGCCCTCGGGGGCATTCTTGAGCTGCCGGATGAGCCAGTTGACGCGGGTGGTGGGGCGACCCTCTCGGGGCGCGTCGATGTCGACGTGACACGTGACCGTTTTGGCTCGGAGGTCGGCAGTGACGATGAGGGGTCCGATGGTGTCGGGGATGCGGATGGAGCCGCTGAGCCGGCCGTCCTGGACCAGCTGGTCGACCAAGGCCTCGGTCCGTAGTGCTGGTTCGGCGAGCTCCTTGCGGCTGAGGACCGGCGTGACCTCGGTCCCGAGCTGACGGCCCAGCTGGAGACTCACGAACCGGAGGAGGGCGTCGAAGCGGGCGGCGACCTCCTGCACGCCCTTGTCGGTCCTGCGGAGCGTGCCCGCGGTGACGGCGTCGCGGGTGCTTACCCAGCTGTCGCTCATGTCTTCGAACTCCATCGCTCCGGAGCGTGGGTGCTCGAGGTAGCGAATGAGCTCGCCCAGGATCCAGGCCTGGTCCGGGTCTGCGACGCCGCGGAACTCCTTCTGCATGACGGCTTCAGCGAGCACGTGCGTCCATGACAGGTGGTGGAGGTCGACCTTGCGTAGCTTCCGCTTGTCGACCTTCGTGGGGTGCTGCCCGACGATGGCGGGGATCTCGTTGGAGATGGTGATGACGGCGTCGAATCCCTGGTCCTTGGCGATGTCGAGGTAGTTCTCGATCTGCTCGACGTCGAGGGTGTTGCCCGCGGTCTTGACCTCGACGAGGGCGGTCCAGGTCTTGGAGCCGCGGCTGACTCGGATCAGGCCGTCCGGGTAGAGCCGCTTCTCACCGTGCTGGAAGGGCACCTCGATGTAGGTCCCCACGGTGCCGGCGGGAGCGCCGTATGGCTTGGTGAGTGTCCGGCCGAACTCGCGGACGGCGGTCATGACGGCGAGGAGGGCCGATGTGGCGCGTCGCTCCTGCTCCTCGGCTCCGTTGATCCCCGAGGTGGGGATTAGACGTGCATCGTGCCAAGTGTCTTCCGACATGCTCCACCCCAACGTGATCGACGGTCACCGCACGTTACCGGTGGCCTAGGTGGACGGTGACGACTTTGGACAACCCACCCTTTCCTGCCCGCCGCACGCTGAGGGGTCCGGGGTCTCCCCCGCCACCGATCGACTGGGTGGTGATCCCGTCGCGTCGGCCGGCGGTCGTTTAGCTGCCCCGGGGTCGGGTTGGCAGGGATGACGTAGTCACCGCGCAGCGGCCGTAGGTCCTTGCCAACCCGACCCCGGGGTGGCTGACCTCGGACGGTCGACGCGACGGGATCACCGCCCTGGTGCCCTACACGCATCCCGGAGCCGAGGTCGGGGTCCGGGGCGGAGCCCCGCAACAAGACGCGATCAAGGCAACCTGCAAAGACGACCGACGTTTGAGCGCGCGCTGAGTCGGTGTTCGCCGGGTCTAGTCCGCACGATCGGGAAAGTACGTCGGGAGAGCTGAGCTGGCGTCGACTGCAGGTGATTCGCTCGATGCGACCTCCCGCCCAGCCTGGCTGGCCACGTACTCGAACCCCGCGGTGTCTAGAGTTTTGGTTTGCAAGAGGCCACGCGTGGGCAGGCCTCGGATGTACTCGTGAAAATGGGGTCGCTCCCCGTTGTTCTCTCGAACGTAGCGCGCAATCAGGGCAGCCGCCGCAGCAGCTGACGGATGCAGCATTGGCACTAAGCGACTATGAAGGTCTTCGAAGCGGGCGTAGGCATTCTCCGCACACTCGAAGAGATCGATCTCGGAGCGAGTGTCACCTACCTCCCGCCGTACGGCTGCATTGGCCCTCGTCGCGATGAAGGCGTCCTTGTTTAGGTGGGCTTGCACCTCGGCTTCCGTCGTCTCGCCATCTCCTGCGACCCGTGTCGTCATGGTGAGGCTCACCAGGTTGGGCTCTCCGTGTTGCAGAGCGTTACGCAGAGAAAATGCTAGGCGGTACTGGAAGCTGCTGTCGTAAGTGTCGGAGAACTCTGCTAACACCTTGGTCTTGAGGTCAGTGTCTTTGGTTCGATTTACGCGAGCGACAGTGTACTCGTAGTACATCTTTAGGGCCGCGCTGAAGTTGATGATGCGATAATTGATCAGGGGAGGCATCCATTCGTGAGGCCTCGAGTCTTGGTGCATCTGCCTCAACACCTCGTCCCGCGCGTTCCGCAGGTCGCCCCACGCGAAGGCCAAGTAGCCGTCGATCCCACGGGTCGCCCTGTAAACCTCGTCGTGGGCCTCAGCTACCGCATGCCCCTCTTCGCGACTGAGTGTGCGCAACTCCGTCCATGACACTTCGCGTGGAGCAAGCCGCTCATGCCGGTACAGGCCCCAGACGATCTCCAGGACTGGTTCGCCCTGGGCGTCAGTGGGCAACCGGGCCACGAACTCAGCCGGCAACTCTCCTATCGCCGCTTGGAGCTCAGCCCTTGCTTCCGCGAGTTCGTAGTCCTCGTCCACGCTAGCGATCTAACACTTGCGCGACCCCCAGGGCGCACAGGTGGATCGGTCGGTCTGCGGGGGTCGGGCGGCGCGAACGGCGCCTGCGCCGCACGCGCAAGCCGCCCGACCCGCGCCGCGCGGAGCGCGGCGCCTTGATCCACTAGAGGTCAATGCAGCAGCGGCGTCGAAGAGCAGCCGAGTGGCAGGGCTGCAGACCGGTCGGTGCCCCTGGCGCGGGGCCCGGCTCAGGAGGTCAGCGCTATAGCTTGACCAACATGGACTGATAGTCACACTTCGATCCCCTTGGGGCGCTACGGTCGGTCTCCGCCCTGCAGACCGCCCCTATCGAGGAGTGTCATGTCGCCGCTGCAATCATCTGGTAGTGACCCTAGAGGCTCCGCAAGTTCGGGCGGCTTCAAGGCGGTCGCTTTGTCAAAGAAGCAACCCCGCCAAGTCTTCGTCGCCTATCCGTATCGGGCGTACCCGGCCGCTGACTATCGACGCGTATATACTAATCTGAGCAGGGCATTTCAGGTCAAATTTGTGTTTGCTGACGAGCAGATCACCACGTTACATATCCTCGACAAAATTCAGGGTTACATTGAAGAGTCCCAGTTCGGCATTTACGACATATCCGGCTGGAATGCTAACGTAACACTGGAGTTGGGCCTGGCACTTGGCCGTGGCGAGCGGGCCTACATTGCAATCGACCCCAGCAAGACTGATTCTCAGCAGGTCCCATCCGATCTGCAAGGCATCGATAGACTTCAATATGGGTCGTATCATGAGCTCGAAAACGTTTTGACAACGCTCCTCGGGCAAGAGCTCCCCATTCCCCGGACCCACGAAGCCGAAAATCAGATTGTCGACCTTCGTCGGCAGGTCCTGAATGTCACGTCGCCGGTCGACGGACTCAAGATTGGTGATATCGCCACCGCTCTTGGTATCAGCACGTCGCTCGCGCAGGTTGTGGTGCGGCCGCTAGTGGGTGACACCTTGCGCACGGAGGGTCAGCGTCGGGGGATGAGGTATTTCCAGGCGGAGTCACAAGAAACTGCGACGTAGTAGCGCGCCAAGGCAAGGGCGCCACCCCACGCGAACGCAAACCATCGCAGTTCAACTCGTAGGAGGTAAAGGTATGGGACACAAGGTTTTCATCTCATTCAAGGCTGAAGACATGGCGTTCAAGGACGCCATTGGTGACATTGGTGGGATTGATTACGTTGACAAGTCTCTGAAGGAGCCAATCGACTCGCTTGACCAAGATTACATCATGAGCAAGATCCGATCGGACTACTTGTACGACTCAACTGTTACCGTGTTTCTTATTGGCAATAGGTCCAACGAAAACCTCGGCGTCACGGAGCAGTACTTCATCAAGAAGGAACTACAAGCCTCCTTGTACACCACGTCCGCGCACTACAAGAGCGGTATTCTCGGCGTGGTTCTCCCCTCGATGAGCGACACGGTCTACGGGGGATCTTATGAGTGTTGGCGCTGTAATGCGTCTCATTCATTAGTCCGAGTCAACGACTCGACGACTATTCGCGAGTTCAGTTACAACTACTACCTGCCCAACGGGCGATGCTCACACATGGAGGAAGACCGCTACTGCGTGATGACGAGCTGGGACAAGTTCGTGAATGCGCCGAACGCCTGGATCGACGCCGCCTTCGATAAGCGCGACTCTCCGATCGCGTCCCAGACAAAGGTCCGTCCTTGAAGGAGTCGGGGTGGGACTTGCAGTATCCAGGACTGTTCATTTCGGTCGACAGCGCCGCTGGCGAGCAACAGAAGCGGTTCTTCACCTTCAAGGCAGTCGAGCTGCTTGCCCTTGGGCTTGGGGCTCTAGCAGGCACGTTCGGTGTCCAGACTTTGTCGGGTGTTCCGGGAATCTTCGCGGTCCTCTGCTTTGTGGCTGCCGTTGCGATTCGACTATCTCGCGCGGGTGAGACTGCCGAAAAACGATGGTACGACGCCCGCGCAGCAGCCGAATCCATTAAATCGCTATCTTGGCAGTACGCAGTCGCGGGAGAGGCTTTCCGCGCGGGGGATCCTGACCCTGAGGGCGCTTTCACCAGTCAACTACGTCAAATCCTCAGGGCCGCCGTTCCACATCTTGACGTGCCCGCGCCCAGGTCCGCCGACGTGGGGGCAGTCACAGACGTGATGCGCTCGCTGCGAACTGCAAGTAGAGACGAACGCTGTCGTCACTATCAACTTGCAAGGATCGACGATCAGGTGGACTGGTACGCAAGGAAAGCGAAGTGGAATAAGCGTCGGTCTCGCGCGTGGTCGTATGCGGTCGTTGTCATCGAGTTAAGTGCGGTCGCTGCGGGTATAGCCCGGGTCAATGGAATGATCGATGTGGACCTACTGGGTGTTTTCGGTGCTGCTAGTGCGGGTCTCTTGGCTTGGGTGCAAGCAAAGAATTACACGCAACTCTCGGAGTCCTACGCCGTCACCAGCCACGAAGTTGCACTGGTCTCTGGAGCTGTGCGCGCAGATGTCTCAGAACAGATTTGGGCTCAAAGCGTTCACGACGCCGAGGCCGCGTTTTCACGTGAGCACACACTGTGGCTTGCCAGGCGTCAGAGTCTTCAGGCCAATTGACGCCGAGTGGCGCTCTCGCGGACACAAGCAATCGGTGTACAAGTACGCATCGGCCGGCGCCTCTGTTGCGCTCACAGTCGCATAAATGCTACCCACCTGACGTCGGGGCCCCGCCGCCGGAGGCCCCGGTTCTGCACAGCTCTGGCTGCGATCGGTGACACTGTCGGCCGTCGGTGTCATCGTTAGCTCATGGTCGGAGGAACCGTCGGGTGTCGGATCGCCACGTACAGGCGTCGCCGCGGACTGAGCCAGGCCGCGTTGGCTGGACTGGTCGGCCGCTCGGAATCTTGGCTGTCTCAGGTCGAGCGCGGTATTCGCTCCGTCGATCGCATGACCGTGCTGCTCGACTTGTCGCGGGTCCTCGGTGTCGACGTGGCCTCCTTGACGGGTACGCCCTGGCGACACGCTCCCAACGGCGCAGACATAGGTACGTCGCTCGATGACGTCCGAAGGGCGTTCACGAGCTACCAGGCGGCTGTCGGTGTTTCGCCTGGCGCCGCAATTCGGGTCGGTTCTCTTCGAACTGCGGTCGCCCACCTTCATGCGAGTTACCAGGCCGCCGACTACACCGACGTGGCAGCAGGCCTGCCATCGCTGCTCACGGATGTAGATCGGCTGCACGCCGCCAGCCCTCCCGAGGATCGAGAAGCGGCCCTCGTCTACGTCGAGGCCTATGTCTTGGCTGCGAAACTTGTGACCAAGCTCGGGGACGGAGAACTGGCCACCGTCGCGGCTGACCGATGCGTCAACGTCGCCGTCGTCACGGGTTCGCAGGTGGCCGTGTCGCTCGCCATGTACCAGGTCGCAGCGGCTCTGCTGCGGGGAGACCGTGTCGCTGACGCGGAACGGGTCGTCATGGCGATGGCTGATCGCGCGGACCGGGACTTGCGCTCCGACCACCCCGCACTGGTGTCGGCAGTCGGCGCCCTGTGGCTCCTCGGCGCGGTCATCGCGGCCCGACGAACCGACCGCCCTGAGGCGGAGTCGCGTCTGGCGCGGTCTGCAGCTCTCGCGGATCTTCTGGGGCAGGACGCCAACTACGGCTTCACGGCTTTTGGTCCCACCAACGTCGCGATCCATCGGGTTAGCGTTTCAGCTGAATTAGGGGACGCCAGGGGTGCTCTCGAGGCGGCGGCGAACGTCGATGCGTCACGTTTGCCGCTGGCTCTGGCCAGCCGGCGCGCGCAGGTTCATCTCGACCTGGCCTGGGCGAACGCACAGCGACGTCGCGATGCTGAGGCCACCCTGCACCTTCTAGACGCAGAGCGGATCGCGCCGGGCGCCATCCGTTTCAACGTGATCACCCAGGAGATGGTCCGGGAGATGTTGGCTCGGGGCACGAAGGGTCAGACCCGAGCCCTGGCAGATCTGGCTGGACGAGCCGGTCTGCTTCACTGACTTGCATGACGGGTGCGGTGACCGGGTCCTGCACTCTCGTGGTGTGCGCTGCGCCGCTCGCCCATCGTTGGCCGGACATCGCCGCTGCTCTGTCCGCCGTTGGTTACACGGTCTCGGTGGTTCTGACCGACAACGCCTCCGGGTGGGACATCCCGAAACCGTCCCCTCATCAACCCGATCCCCGTCGTGCCGACACTTGGGTCATTGCTCCCCTGACGTTCAACAGCACGGCGAAGATGGCCCTGGGGATCGCGGACACCTACGCCCATGGGCTGCTCTGCGAAGCTGTCGGCACCAGAGCGCAGGTCGTCGCCGTCCCCATGATCAACGAGGACTTGTTCGGTCACCCCGCGCTAGCCGAGCACGTTAGGCGCCTTCGGGAGCGTGGGCTGACCTTCGTCGACCCGCAGTCGGGTACCGATGTGTTCGAGCCTGTGCTTTCGGGAACTGGTCTCGACTTGGCGGAGGACTTCGATGTCGATGTTCTCGTCCGGGCCGTCACGGCACCCTCCTGGGCAATGCGCTGGTCGTCCGAGCCTTCAACGGACTGAGCAGGCGCTCGCCCGCACCCGCACTTTCGTGCGGGTAGTACTCGTATACGGGGCATGTCCGCCGAACGGCCTCACCGTCTCACTCGACCAGATCGGTCGCGAGTGAGAGGAGCGGGTCATGCCGGCTTATGCGGTGGACAGCAGCAAGCAGCCGATGGTGGCGACGGGGGTGGTGGACGCCCGGTTCGACTGGGTGGAGGCGCCGGGTGGGGGTCGTCGTCCGTCGGAGCAGCAGGCGCGGGACGAGGCGACGGGGATGCCGCTGTGGGGGGTGGAGGTGATGTACCAGCAGACCACCTACGGCCGGACGGCGTCGGTGGTGGCGTCGGTGACGGTGCCGGCCCTGGACCAGCCCAACGTGACCGCCCTGGGCCCGATCGGCTTCGACGGCCTGCGGGTCGAGGTGCGATCGCCGAAGACGGGTGGGCTCGTGGAGAACTGGTTCGCTGACGCCATTGCCGCCCCGGTGGCCGGACAGGGCGTCCGCCGCCCGGGCCAGTCGTCGTCTGAGGCGGCGTGAGGTGGCCGGGGCGGGGGTGATGGCGCAGGCGTTCGGGGTCCGGGTCGACCCGGTCGCCTGGGCCGACGCGGTCGGGGCCGGCTCGACGGATGACCTGGCCGGGTGGCTGGGTGTGTGTTGTCGGGACGCGGACGAGCTGGCTGAGCGGGTGCGGCAGCTGGACGCCGAGCTGGCCGACCTGCCGTGTCCGGAGCTGTCCGAGGCCGCGGTCCGCGCGTGGGTGGCCCTGGCCGCTTTGCACGCGCTTCTGGACACCGCACGACGTCAGGTCAGCGCCGCCACCGACGGCGCTGTCGGTGCGATCGCTACTGCCGGGTCCGTGTCGGGTGGTGCGCGGTGAGCGCGCAGCCGGTCGGCCGTACCGACGTGGTGGAGTTCGCCCGCCACCTCGGGGTCCGCACGAGCGAGGAGGTGTGGGACCACGTCATCAAGTCCGCGGCCGAGGTGTCCCGGGTCATGGATGCGGTGGCGTATCTGATGGGTCGGGTCTCGGACTACCCGGACGACGGCATGTCCGCGGACCTGCTGTCGGCGTTCAAGCTCATCGAGGGTGTCGGGGAGCACCTGCTCGACATCGCCCGAGCAACCCACACCGACTGATGACCGGCCAGACGACCACCCCCGCCACGAGCCCGGTGAACGGCTCAACCGGTGGAGCGCGACCGGGTGTCGACCTCAGCAGGTTGGCCGGGCGGTCGTGGCGCGTAGCCGTCCGCCTAGTGCTGGACGGCTGGTGGGTGTTCCGGCTGCTCCTGGCCGACGTGCTGCGCCGCCCGTTCCGCACGTTCGTGGGTGGCGGGCTGCTGGCGTTCGGGGTCTACATCTGGTGGGACTCGTCCCGCTGGCAGGACCGCGCCGCCCTCGCCGTCGCCGTCCTGCTGCTCGTGGCCACGCTCTCGTTGTGGCGGTGGCGGGCGCCGCGTTCGTACGCCCGGACGGTGGGCCGCTGGTGGGGATGTTGGTGGCGTCGCCGCTACCGCTACGGCCCGTCGTGGCAGACGCTGGCGTTGCGGCACCAGCTGTACGTGACCGACCGCCGCCAGGACCCCGGCGTCGTCGGCTCCCTCGTCCTGGCGTGGGCCGACACCCCCCGCGCGCTGCGCCAGCAGGGACAGGCGGTCGAGGTGGCCCACCTGCGGCGGGTCCGGTTTAGCGGCGCCACTGACCACCTCCTCATCGCCCTACCCGCCGGCATCACCCCGGACACCGTCGCGTCGGCCTGTGACTCCCTCGCTCATGCGTGGCGGGCTTCTGGCGGTGCGGGTGCGGCCGGCGGGGCCGGGGTGGGTGTGGTTGGACATCACCCGCGCCGACACCCTTTGCCGGCCCCTCGTCCTCGGCGCCGTGCCGACCCTGACGGACCCGGCCGGCGTGGTCGCAGGGCTGGCGGGGCTGTCGGTCGGGGTTCTCGAGGACGGGTCCTCGTGGCGGCTGAAGCTGCGTGGCGCCCACGTCCTGATCGCCGGCACCACCGGATCGGGGAAGTCGTCGCTGCTGTGGGCGATCGTCGCCGGCCTGTCAACCGCGATCCACGCCGGGCTGGTGCGGGTGACGTGGCTGGACCCGAAGGGCGGCATGGAAGCCACCCCGGCCCGACCGCTGGCGGACGTGGTGGACCGGATCGACGACATGGCCGACACCCTCGACCAGCTCGTAGACGAGCTCGACCACCGCGCCGCGGCACTGGCGGGGACGTCGCGGCAGCACACCCCCACCGTGGCCAGCCCCCACCGGGTCGTAGTCGTGGACGAGCTGGCCACCTTGACCGCGCTGGCGGACTCCAAGACCGCGCGTCGGGTTGAGGCCGCACTTGGTGCCCTGCTGTCCCGTGGTCGGGCGGTCGGGTTCACCGTCATCACTACCACCGTCGACCCGTCCAAGGAGGTCGTGCGCTGGCGCGGTCTGCACGCCGTCAGGGTCGCCTTTCGCCTGGACGAGCCGATCCAGGTCGACATGGTCCTCGGCGACGGCGCCCTGCACCGCGGCGCAGCCTGCGACCGCATCCCGCTCGCTACCCCCGGGGTCTGCTTCGTCCGCCTCGACGGCATCCCCGACCCCCAACGCGCCCGCGCGGCCTACGTGCCGGACGAGCTGATCGATCAGCTGGGCCGCACTTACCCGGCGCCATCGCTCGGTGGGGCTGACAGGGGGCTGCCCGTCTTCGCGGGCCCTTCGACCGATGGGGGGACCGGTCGCAATGAAGGGCGCTCCGGCAAGCCAGGCGAAGACGGGCAGCAGGGCCGGATGGGGGGACCCGACCCGACTGATGACGCTACGCCCGGCCGGCCAGGCTCCACCAGCCGTACAGGCGCCAGCACCGGAACGGCGGTGCCCTAATGAGTGCCGCTGCACGCACGGTCACCCCGCAGGCCCTGGCCGGGATCTACCACGGCTGGATGACCCAAGCCCTGTGCGCCCGTCGGCCGGATCTGCCGTGGACGGAGGACCCGCACCGGGTGGAGGACGAGATCCGCGAGGTCATGGCCCGCGTCTGCCGCGCCTGCCCGGTGCGGGGGTACTGCCGCCGCTACGCCAACGACACCCACGCCAGCGCGGGGTTCTGGGCCGGCGGGTTTCGCGGCGGCGCCTACACGGGAGACCTGATCGAGCTGCTGGCCGAGCTCGACGACACCGAGGTCGACGCGAACTACGAACCGCAGGCCCGTAGAGCCCGCCACGTCCACCGCAAGGCGCTGGCGTCATGAGCGCCACCACCCTCACCCGAGCCACGACGGTCGAGCGCGCCGGGGGTGTATGGACTACCGGTGACCGGCGGGTCGCGGATGACCCGAGCCTGCGGGTGGACTCGCGGATGGTGCGGGAGTGGGCCGAGCACGCCGGCGTCTGCGTCCGCCCCCTGCTGCGCCTGGTCGTCGATCACGAGACCGGCGACACGACCAAGGTGCCGATCCCGTGCAAGTCCACCCGGGAACGGGTCTGCCCACCCTGTGCGGACAAGGCCCGCCGGCTACGGCAGCAACAGTGCCGCGAAGGCTGGCACCGCGACGACGAACCCGACACCGATCCCGCCGACGGGCAGGACGACCCGGTCCTTGACGAGGGTGAGGAGATCGACGACCCGCAGCTGCCCGCCGGGGACAGTGAGCGTCGGGTGCGGTCGACCCGCCGCCGTGACGATGCCGCCGACCTGCCCCGGGTCCCGCAGGAGGACCGCACCGTCGGTCGCGCGTTCACCGGCAACGCCGGGCAGGTCTACAGGCCGAGCATGTTCGTCACCCTGACCCTGCCGTCCTACGGGCGCATCACTCCCGGCACGGGGACGCCGGTCGACCCGGAGTCCTACGACTACCGGCGGGCCGCGCTCGACGCGATCCACCTGCCCCGGCTGTTCGCGCGGTGGGTCCAGAACCTCCGCCGCTGCGCGGGCTACCGAGTCCAGTACTTCGCCGCGATCGAGCCACAGAAGCGTCTCGCTCCCCACATCCACGTCGCCATCCGCGGCGCCATCCCCCGCCACGTGCTGCGCCAGGTGACGAAGGCGACGTACGTGCAGGTGTGGTCGCCCGCCTTCGACCACGTCGTCTACGACGAACGCACCGGGCTGCCCGTCTGGGACGACGGCGCCTACCGCGACCCCCAGACCGGTACGGCCCTGCCGACGTGGGAGCAGGCGATGAACGACCTCGACGCCCAGCTCGACGCCGATCCGGGCCAGCCGGCCGCCCACACGATGCGGTTCGGTGCTCAGGCCGACGTGAAGGGCATCCTCGGCACGTCCGACGACGCCGACCGCACGATCCGGTACCTGACCAAGTACCTGACCAAGAGCCTGTCCGACACCTTCACCCCCGACGACCCCGACCTCGACGACGGAGACGAGTGGAACCCCCTGGCCGTGCGAGCCCGAGCCCGTACCGCTGCGCGCCGGGCCGCATACGAGGCGCACGTCGACCGGCTACACGAGGAAGTCCGCTGGCTGCCGTGCTCCCCGGAATGCGCCAACTGGCTCCGCTACGGCATCCAGCCCAAGGACTGCCTACCCGGCCTCGAACCCGGCGCGTGTGAGAAGCGGGCGCACGAGCGGGACAACCTCGGCTACGGCGGCCGCCGCGTCCAGGTCTCCAAGCAGTGGTCCGGCAAGACCCTCACCGAGCACCGCGCCGACCGCGCCACCGTCGTCCGCGAAACCCTCCTCGCCGCCGGCATCGACGCCCCCGACGTCGACCGGCTCGGCGTCGAGCACGTCCTCGACGACGGCTCCCCACGGTTCACCTGGGAAGACGTCCCCATGCCCGAAGCCGACTACGCCGGCGCCATCCTCGCCGCCGTCCAGGAGCGGAACCGGTGGCGCGCCCAGTACGAGCACGCGAAACAGCAGCTCGACGCCACCGGCGGCTCAGGGCCACCGGGCAGGGCTGTGGACAACCCGCAGAGCAACCCGCCGAGCGGTCAGGCTGCATAGGGAGGAGGCGAGGACATGGGACGAGGCAGAACGACTGTCGAGAAGCCCGACGAGGTGCTGGTGCTGTCGGAACGGCTCTGGAGCATCACGGAGGTGTCGACGTACCTCGGCGTGCCGGTGGGGACGCTGTACCAGTGGCGGAGCCGTCGCATGGGTCCGGTGGGGCTGCGGGTGGGCAACCACGTCCGGTACCGGCCGTCGGAGATCGCCCGGTGGCTGCGCGAGGACTGCGACGACGGTGCCCAGCATTGAGAAGCGCGCCCGTGACGGGGTGGTTTCCTGGCAGGCCCGCTACCGCGACCTCGACGGGGTGCAGCGCAAGAAGTCCTTTCGCCGCCGGGTGGATGCCGAGCGGTACCTGACGACGGTCCAGCACGACCTGCTCGCGGGGAACTACCTCGACCCGCGAGCGGGTCAAATCACGTTCGGGGCCTGGTCGACGCAGTGGCTCGACAGCCTCGGGCACCTCAAGGCGACCACGCGGGAACGGTACGCGGGCTTGCTGCGCCGGCACGTCCTACCGAAGTGGGGTCGCCGGCCGCTGTCGTCCATCCGGCACGCGGACGTCGCGGCCTGGGTGTCGGGCATGAGCGACGCGGGCCACGGCGCGGGCACGGTCCGGCAGGCATACCGGGTGCTGTCGCTGGTTCTCGAGGTCGCGGTCCGGGACGGACGGCTGCACCGGAACCCGGCTCTGAAGGTCGCACTCCCCCGGATGCGCCGGACGACCCCCCGGTTCCTGTCGCCCGAGCAGGTGGTGCAGCTGGTCCAGGCCGCCGGCCCCGACGGGCTGAGCATCCGGCTGCTGGCGCTGACCGGGCTGCGGTTCGGTGAGCTCGCGGCGCTGCGGGTGGGGCGGATCGACCTGGCGCGCCGACGGCTGACAATCTCGGAGTCGGTGACCGAGGTCGGGGGCCGGCTGGTCTTCTCCTCGCCCAAGACGCACCAGACCCGCACCGTGCCGGTCCCGTCCAGCGTCATCCCGGCTATAGCCGCTGCTTGCGAGGGGCGGGCGGCGGACGAGCTGCTGCTGACTTCGCCTCGTGGTGGGCCGGTACGGATCGGGAATTGGCGGCGGCGGGTGTTCGACCCGGCGTGCGAACGGGCTGGCATCACGGGTGTCACCCCGCACGACCTTCGCCACACCGCGGCCTCGCTGGCGGTCTCCGCGGGAGCCAACGTCAAGGCTGTGCAGCGGATGCTGGGACACGCCTCGGCCGCCATGACGCTCGACGTGTACGCCGCGCTGTTCGACGCGGACCTCGACGCGGTGGCCGACGGCCTGGACCTGCTTGTGCCCCCGATGTGCCCCCAGGACCCCAAAACGGACGCAACGGCCGTCGAATCCGAAGTTGATCAAGCCTCTGACCAGGACAAACACCCTGTAGGGCAGGTGGGGCTTGAACCCACGACCGACGGATTATGAGTCCGCTGCTCTAACCGACTGAGCTACTGCCCCGCGACGGCGCGAGCCGTCCGAACCAACCTACCGACCCTCCCGGGGGACCCATCCACAACTGGGCCCTCAGACCCTCGACCGGAACCGCGCGTAGGACTAGCGTCACGGCACGTGAGGACTTGCCCGGACTGCCGGTATTGCGATCCTGCTGCCGGCCGGGGCGCACGGCAGGGGTGGCCCAGTCCCGCGCAGTGGTTCGACCAGCCGTGCCCCCACTGCTTCCACCGGCTGAAGGCCCACGACCCGGGCGTGCCGCGCGAGCTGACGAGCCTGTCGACCGCCGTCACCCCCGCGGAGCCGGTCCCGGCCGAGCGCTGAACCGCCGCGCCGGCGGGCGGCCCGGCCGGCTCGAGCCTCAGGGCGGCGTCAGACGTCGGTGGACAGGTGGATGTCCAGGTAGGCGATCTGCGTCGTCTGGACGTAGCGCTGGCGCGACAGCGCGACCCAGCGCCCGGGAGCGCGCAGCCGTTCGGCCATCTCCTCGACGTCACGGTCCTGGAGCAGGTTGAGGGTGAGCACGTCACCCCCGCTGAAGTGCATGGTCAGGCTGGGCACACGCACACGGTAGGTGCCGCACCGCGCTGTGTCATGGCCCCCGCTCCGTTCACCCGTCCGGACCGCCGACGACGACGGCCCCTCCCCCGCGTCTCCGCAGGTGAAGGGGCCGTCCTGTCGTGCTCCCGCCACTGGACTCGAACCAGTAACCCTCCGGTTAACAGCCGAATGCTCTGCCAATTGAGCTAGGCGGGATCGAACGTGCCCGGCGCTGCGAGCAACGCAAGGCGGGAACGAGATTAGCACCGTGCCGGACGTGCTCCAGTCAGGAGGGGCGCCGTCGCTCGTCCAGCCGCAGCTCGGCCCGCAGCTCGCGCCGCACCTGCTCCACCTGGGCCTGGACGTCCTCCGTGGTCCCGTCGACCCCGTCGTCCACGGCCACCTGGACCGACACGTCCTCCTCCGGGGTGCGCCGGGCCACCACGTGCACGCCCTTGCCCCGCCGCACCTCGACGAAGCGCGAGTGGACGACGCTGTTCTGCACCCGCTCGCGCACGGTCTCCGGCAGCCGTCCCGGTCGGGTGCCGACCGGGACGCTCCACCGGGCGCCGTCGACCAGCCGGACGTCCAGCAGCCGCTCGCTCGGCACCGTGGTCGCGGAGCGGACATCGGTCCAGGCCACCCGCCGCGCGGTGTCGGGCGCCCCGCCCTCGGCCAGCGTGGTCACCACGTGCAGGGCGTGCGTCGTGGCGAACGTCCAGCCACCCTCGACCGCCGACGCCGCCAGCACCCGCTCACCGTCGTGCAGGTCGGCCGCCTGCTGCACCGCGCCCGGCAGACGCACCGCTCGCAACCTCATGGTCCCGTACCTCCTTGCGCCCGGTCGCGCAGCGAGCGCTGCCGGGCCTGCGCCTGCGCCAGCACGGTCTGGGCCTGCTGGTAGGCCTCGACGTCGTCCTCGCGCGAGAGCCGGTTGAGCCGTCTCATCGCGTCCATGACCGAACGGTTGGCCTCGACCTCGGCGACCTTGGCCACCATCCCGACCGCGAAGCGGGGCAGCTCCTTCTCCCCCGCCGGCAGGTCCATGACCGCCAGCCGCGTGATCAGCTGCTCCACGGCGCTGGGCGCGACGTCACGCACGGCGCCCACCAGCTCCGAGCCGGTCCGGCCCGTGGCCCCGCCCACGGCCATGATCGCCTCGTGCACCACCCGGTGGGCCGGCACGGTGAACGCGTCGTCGCCGAGGGCGTCCACCTGGGCACCGACGTGGTCGGGCACCTGCAGGGCGCAGGCCAGCGCGAACCGCTCGGTGGTGGCGACCGGGTCGTCGGCGTCGACGCGGGTCTGCGGGCGCCGGGTGGGTCCCGCGGGCGGTCCACCTGCCCCGGGCGGGCCGCCGTTGCGGCTGACCCGGGACACCCGGCCGACGACGAACTTCTCGTCCAGGAACCCCAACCAGCGGTCGAGGTTGACCGCGTACCGGTAGCGCAGCTCCCGGTCCTTGATGGCCGCCACGATGGGCGCCGCCGCGTCCAGCCCGGCCAGGCGCCCCTCCTCGGTGTCCAGGTCGAACGCGGCGAAGGTCGACCGGATGGCGAACTCGAACATCGGCACCCGGCGGTCGACCAGCGCCCGGACCGCGGCGTCGCCCTCGAGCTGGCGCAGCTCGCACGGGTCCTTGCCGGACGGCTCCACCGCGACGAACGTGCGGGCCACGAACTGCTGGTCCGACGCGAACGCCCGCATGGCGGCCTTCTGGCCGGCGGAGTCGCCGTCGAAGGTGAAGATGATCTCGCCGGTGGCGTTGACGTCGCCGATCAGCCGACGGGTCGTGCGGGCGTGCTCGTCACCGAAGGCCGTGCCGCAGGTCGCGACCGCGGTCGTCACCCCGGCCAGGTGCGCGGCCATGACGTCGGTGTAGCCCTCGACCACGACCAGGCGCCGCTCCCGGGCGATGTCCTTCTTGGCCAGGTCGACGCCGTAGAGGACCTGGGACTTCTTGTACAGCGGCGTCTCGGCCGTGTTCAGGTACTTGGCCTCGATCCGGTCGTCGTCGAACAGCCGACGCGCCCCGAAGCCGACCACGTCACCCGTCACGTCGCGGATGGGCCACATCAGCCGGCCGCGGAACCGGTCGTACAGCCGACCGGAGCTGTTGCGCCCGGCCAGCCCGGACGTCATCAGCTCGTCCTCGGTGAACCCCCGGCCCCGCAGGTGGCGCAGCAGCTCCTCGCCGCCGCGCGGGCTGAACCCGACGCCGAAGTGCTCGGCCGCGGCCCGGTCGAAGCCGCGCTCGGCCAGCAAGGTCCGACCGACGGCGGCGTCGGGGGTCATCAGCTGCTCCGCGTACCACTGGGCCGCCGCGGCGTTGGCGTCGACCAGGCGCTGGCGCTGACCCGCGGGCGGGCGGGGCGCGCCGCCGCCGCGGCCGGGCGTCTCGTCGTAGCGCAGCTGCAGGCCCACCTTGGCCGCCAGCCGCTCGACGGCGTCGGCGAAGTCCAGGTGGTCGATCTTCATGACGAAGGCGATCGCGTCGCCGCCCTCGTCGCAGCCGAAGCAGTGCCACAGGCCCACCTGCGGGCGGACCTGGAACGACGGCGTCTTCTCGTCGTGGAACGGGCACAGGCCCTTCAGCGACCCCGACCCGGCCCGGCGCAGGGCGACGTGGTCACCGACCAGCTCGTCGAGGTGGACGCGTTCCTTGACCGTGGCGACGTCCTCGTCCTTGATCCGCCCAGCCACCCGGTGAGTCTAGGCGCCGGCCGGGCTCGTCGACGCGGCCGGTGCACCGGTCGCGGTCGTCCACAGGTGCTAGGCGCGCACGTCCGCCAGCGGCACGCCCGGGTCGGCCAGCCGGGCCACGTCGACCACGGCGTGGCTGCTGACGAGGTCCTTGACCGTGTCGGCGTCGTCCCAGCCGTCGACGTGCAGGCCCGCCACCAGCCGGCCCGCCTCGTGCCAGAACGCGAACCACGGCGTGCCCGTCTGCGACGCCGGGGCGCCGGCGCGGACGACGACGTGGTGCCGGGCCGGGTCCGCCCAGCCCCGGTACTCCAGGCCCACGCCGAACTGGTCGCTCCAGAAGAACGGCGGGACGGCCCAGCGGGCGCCCTCCCGGCCGGCCATGGCCCGACCGGCCACGGGCCCGCCGTCGCTGGCCGCGGCGAAGTGCTCCAGCCGGACGGCCTCCCCGATCCACTCGTTGTGCGCCCGCGCGACGTCACCCACCGCGAAGACGGCCTCGTCGGCGGTGCGGAACGTCGCGTCGACGACGACCCCGTCGTCCACCTGCAGCCCGGCCGCCTCGGCCAGCTCGGTGCGGGGGTTGACGCCGACCCCCAGCACGACCGTCGCGGCGGGCAGGGTGCGACCGTCGGCCAGCTGCACGCCGTCCACGTGCCCGGTGCCGGTGAGGCCGGCGACCTCGGCCTGGCCGATCAGGGTCACCCCCGCGGCGGTGACCAGGTCGGCGAACCGGCGACCGACGGCCTCGCCCAGCACGCGCTCCAGCGGCACGGCCGCGTCGTGGACCACCGTGACGTCGACCCCGGCGGACCGGGCCGCGGAGGCGACCTCGAGACCGATCCAGCCCGCCCCGACGACGACCAGGGGCCCGCCGGCGGCGATGGCGTCCTTGACCGCGTCTGAGTCCTCCAGCGTGCGCAGGGTGAGCACCCCGGCCAGGTCCGCGCCGGGCACGGGCAGCCGGCGGGGGGCGGACCCGGTGGCCAGCAGCAACCGGTCGTAGCCGATCCGCTCGCCGTCGGCGGTCACGACCTCGTGGGCGGCGCGGTCGAGCTCGGTGACACGCACCTGCGGGCGCACCGTGATGCGCTGGTCGTCGTAGAACCCGGCGTCGTGCACGGCCAGGCCCGCGGCGTCGCTGTCACCCTGCAGGTAGTCCTTGGACAGGCCCGGCCGCTCGTAGGGCAGATGGGGCTCCTCGCCCAGCACGGTGATCACCGCGTCCGGGTCCGACTCGCGGACCGCGGCGGCGGCTGACGCCCCCGCCAGCCCGGCTCCGACGACGACGTACCGGGTCCCGTGTTCGCTCATGGCCCAGTCGAGCACGCCCGGCCGCGGCCTGCACCCCGTCGTCGCTCACGACCGGTCCGGCCTGCACGCCCGCGACGTGCAGGCCGGCGGCGTACCGCCCGCTCAGGAGGCGAGGGCGGCGTCCAGGGTGATCTCCACGCCGGTGAGGGCCTTGCTGATGGGGCAGCCCTCCTTGGCCTTCTGCGCCGCGGCGGCGAACCCGTCCGCGTCCAGGCCGTCGACCTGCCCGCGCACGGTCAGCGTGATGCCGGTGAGCCGGAACCCGCCGGCGGGGTCCGGGCCGAGGCTCACGTCGGCGGAGACGTCGAGGTGCTTCGGCGTGCCGCCGGCCTCGGCGACCAGCGCGGACAGCTGCATGGCGTAGCAGGAGGAGTGCGCCGCGGCGACGAGCTCCTCGGGGCTCGTGGTGCCGCCGGCGTCGTCGGCCGCCCGCTTGGGGAACGAGACGTGGTAGGTACCGACCTTGGAGCTCGACAGCTCCACCTGGCCGGAGCCGTCCTGCAGGCCGCCGTCCCAGGCGGTGCGAGCGGTGCGCGTGGGCATGAGTCCTCCGTGGTGTCGGGTGGGGCGGGCGTACCGCCTCGGGACCGTTGCGGCCCCACCCCGCCAACCACGCCGAGGCGCTGGACGTTCCCGCTCGCGGGAGCCGCTCAGCCGACGAGGCTGCGGTGCCAGACCACGGCGCTGGTGTCGGTGAGCGCGGCGACCTGGTCGACCACCACCCGCAGCACCGCGTCGTCGTCGGCCGCCTCGGCCAGGTCGGCGGCGTACGGCGGCTGGAGCACCTCGCCGCCGGCCACCAGCAGCGCGTCGACCAGCTCGGCGAGCAGCTCCTGCTGCTGGGCGTACACCGGCAGCCGCTCGTCGGCGCTCATCACGTAGTGCGCGGCGACGGCCTTGAGCGCGACGACCTCGGCCAGGGTGCCGTCCGGCACGACCAGGTCCGCCCCGTGGCGCGTGAGCGGCCCGTCGCCGGAACGCGCCCGGGTGGCCTCGTCCGCGGCCCGCACGAACCGGCCGATCAGGCCGCTGGTCATGGTCTTCAGCGCCGCCAGCGCCCGACGGCTGCCGTCGAAGCCCTCGACCCACTCCGGGAGCGCCCGCAGGCGGTCCAGCGCCGCGGGCACCGCCCCGTCCGGCAGGTCGGGGTGGTACCAGCGGGTGGCCGTGGCCGACACCTCGTCCCGCGCGCCGGCGTCGGCCAGCACGCCCAGGTCGAGCCGACCGGCCACCACGCCGTCCTCGACGTCGTGGACGCTGTACGCGATGTCGTCGGCCAGGTCCATGACCTGCGCCTCCAGGCTGCGGCGCCCCGGCTGCGTGCCCTCGCGCAGCCAGGCGAACACGTCCAGGTCCTCGGCGTAGACGCCGAACTTGGTCGCCTCCGGCCCCGCCGGGCCCTCGCCGCGCAGCCACGGGTACTTGGTGGTCGCGTCCAGGCTGGCCCGCGTCAGGTTGAGACCGGCGCTGCGCCCGTCGGCGTCGACCACCTTGGGCTCGAGCCGGGTCAGCACCCGCAGCGTCTGCGCGTTGCCCTCGAACCCGCCGATGTCGGCGGCCACGGCGTCCAGGACGGTCTCGCCGTTGTGCCCGAACGGCGGGTGGCCCAGGTCGTGCGCCAGGCAGGCGGTGTCCACGACGTCGGGGTCGCAGCCCAGGCCCGCCCCGAGCTCCCGGCCGACCTGGGCGACCTCGAGGGAGTGGGTCAGCCGGTTGCGGACGAAGTCGTCGCTGTCGGGGCCGACGACCTGCGTCTTGGCCGCCAGCCGGCGCAGCGCCGAGGCGTGCAGCACCCGGGCCCGGTCGCGGGCGAACGGGGTGCGGCGCGTGTTCTTGGCCGGCTCGTCCACCCAGCGGGCGCTGGCGTGCGCGTCGTAGCCCTCGGCGTCCACGGCGGTCCCCTCAGCCGACCAGGCCGCGGGCGCGGTCCAGCACGACGCGGGCCTGGTGCACCAGCACGCCGCCGGTCTCCCGCACGACGTAGGACACCTTGCGCGAGGAGTCGTCGGTGCTGGGGCCGCTGCGTGTCGGGCTGGCGCCGGCCACGGGCAGCGCGAGCGTGTCGGCCATGGTGCGGGTCCGGTAGACGTGCCAGGGGTCGCTGACCAGCAGGACCCCGTCCCAGCCGCGGTCCCGGGCCAGCGCCGCCACGGGGACCAGGCTGTCGTAGGTGTCCCCGCCCTCGGCGACGGCCACCACCGCGTCCTCGGGCACACCCCGCTCCAGCAGCCAGGCGCGACCGGCCTCGGCCTCGGTGGTGCGGTCGCCCTCCTGGTTGCCGCCCGTCGTGACCACCACCGGCGCCAGGCCCTCCTCGTACAGCGACAACGCCTGCTCCAGCCTGGCCTCGAGCACCGCGCCGGGCTCGCCGTCGAGCTGGGCGGCGCCGAGCACGACGACAGCGTCGGCGGGGACCCGCTCGTCCCGGCCGGCGACCTGCACCACCCGCAGCGCCACGAAGGCGGGCAGGGCGAGCACCGCCAGCAGGGTGAGCACCAGCAGGCCCGCGACGAGACGGGGGGCCCGGCGTCGTCGGGGGGCGCGTCGGGTCACGGGCGCCATGGTGGCAGGCCCTCCTGGGTGGTCCCTGAGCCCCGGCGGGCGCTCAACCACCGGAGACCGACGCCTCGGCCGCCGCGACCCGGGCGGCCGTCTCGGCGTCCAGGTCGCGGCTGTCGAGCCAGCCCTCGGGCAGCGACACCGGGCGCGCGCTGCCCGCCCGGCCGCGGTGGCCCTCGGCCGCCTCGCCGGGGTACGGCGCGTCCTGCGGCAGGCCGGCCACCACCTCGTCGATCTCGGCCAGGCTGTCGACCAGCGCGAGCCGCACCCGCGACTCGTGCCCGACCGGGTAGCCCTTGAGGTACCAGGACACGTGCTTGCGGATGTCGCGGCAGGCGCGGGCCTCGTCGGCCATGTTCTCGGCCAGCAGCTCGGCGTGGCGGCGGAACGCGGCCAGCACCTGGGCCAGGCCGGGGCGGGTGCGTTGGTCGCTGCCGGCCAGCGCGGCGGCGATGTCGGCGAACAGCCAGGGTCGACCCAGGCAGCCCCGGCCCACCACGACGCCGTCGCAGCCAGTACGGGCGACCATGGCCACGGCGTCCTCGGCGGAGAAGATGTCGCCGTTGCCCAGGACCGGCACCTCGGCGGGCAGCGCGTCGCGCAGCCGGGCGATGGCGTCCCAGTCGGCCGACGGCGCGTACAGCTGCGCCGCGGTGCGCCCGTGCAGCGCCACCCAGGCCGCGCCCTCGTCGACGGCGATCCGGCCGGCCTCGAGGTAGGTCAGGTGGTCCTCGTCGATCCCCTTGCGCATCTTGACCGTGACCGGCACCTGCCCGTCCGCGGCCCGCACCACGGAGCGGACCACCGCGGCGAACAGGTCGGTCTTCCACGGCAGCGCCGCGCCCCCGCCCTTGCGGGTCACCTTGGGCACGGGGCAGCCGAAGTTCAGGTCCACGTGCTCGGCCCGGTCCTCGGCCAGCAGCATCCGCACCGCAGCGGCGGCCGTCGCGGGGTCGGTGGCGTACAGCTGGACGCTCTTGACCGGCTCGTCCGGGTGGTGCTCGGTCAGCCGCAGCGACTCCGGCGTCCGCTCGACCAGGGCGCGGCTGGTGACCATCTCCGACACGTACAGGCCGGCCCCGCCGCCCAGCTCGCGGCACAGCCGGCGGAACGCGGAGTTGGTGATGCCGGCCATGGGGGCCAGCACGACGGGCGCCTGCAGCCGACGCTCGCCCAGGCGCAGGCCGGCGGGCGCCGTGGGGCGCAGGGTCGTGGTGCTCACCGGCCCAGGGTACGGACCGGGCAGAGGTGCGGCGGTCCGTCGGGTCAGGGGTGGCTCAGCGCGGCGCCATCCGGATCGCGCCGTCCAGGCGGATGGTCTCGCCGTTGAGCAGGCCGTTGGCCACGACGTGGGCGACGAGGTCGGCGTACTCCTCGGGCCGGCCGAGGCGCGCGGGGTGGGGCACCTGGTGCCCGAGCGACTCCCGGGCCGCCTCGGGCAGACCGGCCAGCATCGGGGTGTCCATGATCCCCGGCGCGATGGTCATGACCCGGATGGCGTGCTCGGCCAGGTCACGGGCGACCGGCAGGGTCATGGCCGCGACCCCGCCCTTGGACGCGGAGTAGGCGGCCTGGCCGACCTGGCCGTCGAACGCCGCCACCGACGCCGTGCCGATGAGCACGCCCCGGTCGCCGTCGACGGGCTCGTTGCCGGCCATGGCCTGCGCCGCCAGGCGGAACAGGTTGAACGTGCCGACGAGGTTGACCATGACCACCTGGGTGAAGCCCTCGAGCGGCGCGACACCCCGCTTGCCGAAGGTCTTGGTGGGCGGGGCGATGCCCGCGCAGGCGACCGCCACGCGCAGCGGACCGTGCTCGACGGCGGCGGCCATGGCGGCCGCCAGCTGGTCGGGGTCGGTGACGTCCGCGGCGACGGCGGTGCCCGCCTCGCCCAGCTCGGCGGCGGCGGCGTCCAGCCGCTCCCCCGGCAGGTCGACCAGCACGACCCGCGCGCCGTCGGCGGCGAGCCGGCGGGCGGTGGCGAGGCCGAGCCCGGAGGCGGCACCGGTGACCAGGACAGCGCTGTCGTCGATCTTCACCCGCAGCACTCTAGGGCTGCCCGCGAACGGCCTGCGTGTGCCGGGGGCGGCAGCACGTGCCACCGTGGGCGACATGCAGATCCCCGACATGCGCGGCCGCACCGTCCTGGTGACCGGAGCCAGCGACGGCCTCGGCCTGGCCTCGGCCACCGCGCTGGCCCGCGCCGGCGCCCGCGTGCTCATGACCAGCCGCGACGCCGAGAAGGGCGAACGGGCGCTGGCGACGGTCCGGGAGGCCGTGCCCGCCGCGCAGGCGGAGGTCGTGCCGCTCGACCTGGCCGATCTGGGCCGCGTCGCCGCCGCGGCGGACGACGTGCGCAGCCGCGCCGACAGCCTGGACGTCCTGCTGCTGAACGCCGGCGTGATGATGCCGCCGGAGCGCCGGGAGACCGCCGACGGCTTCGAGCTGCAGCTCGGCACCAACCACCTGGGCCACTTCGCCCTGGCCGCCCGGCTGCTGCCGCTGCTGCTGCCGGTCGCCGGCTCCCGGGTGGTGACGGTGTCCAGCCTGGCCGCCCGCGCCGGCGCCGTGGACCTGGCCGACCTGCAGTGGCAGAGCCGGCCCTACGACCGCCAGCCCGCCTACGGCGCGAGCAAGCTGGCCAACCTGCTGTTCGCGTTCGAGCTGGAGCGGCGGCTGCGGGCCGCCGGGACCGGCACGGCCTCGCTGGCCGCCCACCCGGGCGTCAGCGGGACCAACCTGATGTCGACCATGCAGCTGCCCCGGGTCGCCGAGCGCGTGTCCAAGCTGCTGCTGGCCGGTCCCGACCAGTCCGCCCGGCCCCAGCTGTACGCCGCCACCGCCACGGCGGCCTCCGGCGGGGAGTACTACGGCCCCAAGGGCCCCGGCGAGGTGCGCGGCCGGACGGTCGCCCTGGCCACCGTGCCGCCCGCGGCCCGGGACCGCGCCACGGCCGAGGCGCTCTGGACCCGCTCGGAGGAGCTGACGGGCACCCGCTTCGACCTCGGCTGAGCCGGGCCGGGAACTTTTTCTCGATTGGGGCCTGACCAGCGGCGGCGACGCTCTCAGCGGGCTCTGCGGCGGTCTGCGGCCGTGCCGTTCCATGATCATTGCCATACGGTGATCTTGGACGAGCTGACAGAACCCACGAGATCGCGGCATCGCGCCGTGGAGGTCATTCATGCCCGAGCTGTTCATCGACGGCACCTGGCGCGCCGCCCTCGCCGGCGGCACCCGTGACGTCGTCAACCCCTACGACGGCCGGGTCTTGCGGACCGTGGACGAGGCCGCCGAGGCCGACGCCGAGGCCGCGGTCCTGGCCGCCCGGCGCTGCTTCGACGCCGGCACCTGGCCCGCCACCCCGGTCGCCGAGCGCGCCGCGCTGCTGGCCCGCACGGCGGACCTGCTGCAGCGCGACCGCGAGGAGATCGCCCGCACCGAGACCCAGGACACCGGCAAGACGCTGCCGGAGAGCCGGGTGGACGTCGACGACGTGACCGCGGTGTTCCGCTACTACGCCGAGCAGGTGCTGGTCGACCTGGACCGCACGGTCGACGTGGGCCGCGACGACGTCGTCAGCAAGGTCGTGCACCAGCCGGTCGGGGTCTGCTCGCTCATCGCGCCCTGGAACTACCCGCTGCTGCAGATGTGCTGGAAGGTGGCGCCCGCGCTCGCGGCCGGCAACACCGTCGTGCTCAAGCCCAGCGAGGTCACCCCGCTGTCCACCGTGCACCTGGTGCGGCTGCTGGCCGAGGCGGGCTACCCGGCCGGGTCGGTCAACCTGCTGCTGGGCGGCGGCGGCGCGGTCGGGCCGGTCCTGACCGGGCACCCGGCCGTCGACCTGGTGTCGTTCACGGGAGGCCTGGACACCGGCCGCGCGATCATCCGGACCGCCGCCGAGACCGTGAAGCGGACGACGGTCGAGCTGGGCGGCAAGAACCCGCAGGTCGTCTTCGCCGACGTCGACCTGGACACCGCCGTCGACGTTGTGCTCACCGGGGTGTTCCTGCACGCCGGGCAGGTGTGCTCCGCGGGCACCCGGCTGATCGTCGAGGACTCGATCGCCGACGCGCTCGTCGCCGGGGTCGCCGAGCGGGCCGGGCGGATCCGGCTGGGCAACGGCTTCGACGAGGGCGTGGAGTCGGGGCCGCTGGTCTCCGCCGAGCACCGCGACAAGGTGGAGGCCTACGTGGCGCTCGGCCTGTCGGAGGGCGCGCGCCTGGTCACCGGCGGGAAGCGCCCCGACGGTGACGACCTGCAGCGCGGGTTCTTCTACTCCCCCACGGTCTTAGACAGCTGCGACCGGTCGATGCGGATCGTGCAGGAGGAGACCTTCGGGCCCATCCTCACCG
Organism: Jannaschia sp. R86511; assembly: GCF_042466345.1. NCBI lineage: Bacteria > Pseudomonadati > Pseudomonadota > Alphaproteobacteria > Rhodobacterales > Roseobacteraceae > Jannaschia > Jannaschia sp. R86511. The sequence goes on along the minus strand of NZ_JAXHCD010000001.1, from coordinate 2,510,432 downwards.
TCGAGCGGTTCACGACCGAGGCCGAGGCGGTCGAGCTGGCCAACGACACCGCCTACGGCCTGGCCGGGGGCGTCCAGACCGCCGACGTCGAGCGCGGCGAGCGGGTGGCGGCGGCCATGCGGCACGGCACCGTCTGGATCAACGACTTCGGGCCCTACGTGCCGCAGGCGGAGTGGGGCGGGATGGGGATGTCCGGCAACGGCCGCGAGCTCGGCCCGGCCGGGCTGCACGAGTACCTGGAGACCAAGCACGTCTGGCGCAGCACCCGGCCGGGACCGGTCGGGCAGTTCACCGGCTGACGACGCGGACCGCAGGGGCCGGGGGGCCGAGCGACCACCACGACACCCAGGAGGACAGATGGCCGGAACGGCCCCCGAGACCGGCACCACCCCCGTCCGCACCACCGACGAGTTCGACTACGTCATCGCCGGCGGCGGCACCGCCGGGTGCGTGGTGGCGGCCCGCCTTAGCGAGGACCCCGACGTCACCGTCTGCCTGCTGGAGGCCGGACCCAGCGACGTGGGCGACGACAACATCCTCGTCCTGGCGGACTGGATGCACCTGCTGGACTCCGGCTACGACTGGGACTACCCCGTCGAGCCGCAGGCCCACGGCAACAGCCTCTTGCGCCACGCCCGGGCCAAGGTGCTGGGCGGCTGCTCGTCGCACAACTCGTGCATCGCGTTCCACCCGCCGCGCGAGGGCCTGGACGCCTGGGAGGCGATGGGCTGCACCGGCTGGGGCGCGGACGACGTGCTCCCCCTGGTCCGGCGCCTGGAGAGCAACACCGGACCCGGTGAGCACCACGGTCGCACCGGCCCGGTCCGGATGCGCACCGTCCCCGCCGTCGACCCCTGCGGCGTCGCTCTGCTCGAGGCCGCGGCCCAGGCGGGCCTGCCGACGGTGGAGTTCAACGAGGGAGCGACCGTCCGCAACGGCGCGGGCTGGTTCCAGATCAACGCCGGTGAGGCCGGGGACCGGATGTCCTCCTCGCACGCCTACCTGCACCCGATCATCGACCAGCGGCCCAACCTGGAGATCCGCACCGGGCACTGGGTAGAGAAGGTCGTCGTCACCCCCGACACCGACGGCGCCCTGCGGGCCACCGGCGTGCAGTACATGGCCCCCGACCTCGTGCACCACGGCGTGGTCACCGCCCGTCGCGAGGTCATCGTGTCCACCGGCGCGATCGACACGCCCAAGCTGCTGATGCTGTCCGGCATCGGTCCGGCCGAGCAGCTGCGCGAGCACGGCCTGGACGTCCTGGTCGACTCCCCCGGCGTGGGTGAGAACCTCGACGACCACGTCGAGGGCCTGGTGATGTGGGACGCGAAGCAGCCGATGGTCACCGCGTCGAGCCAGTTCTGGGAGATCGGGCTGTTCGCCACCACCCAGGACGGCCTGGACCTGCCCGACCTGATGATGCACTACGGCTCGGTGCCGTTCGACCTGAACACCGTGCGCTGGGGCTACCCCACCACCGACAACGGCTTCTGCCTCACGCCCAACGTCACCCAGGGCCGCAGCCGCGGCACGGTCCGGCTGCGCTCGCGCGACTTCCGTGACCGACCCAAGGTCGACCCGCGCTACTTCACCGACCCCGACGGGCACGACATGCGCGTCATGACGGCCGGCATCCGGCTGGCCCGGGAGGTCGTCGCCCAGTCCCCGATGGCCGGCTGGGCCGGCGCCGAGCTCGCCCCCGGGCCCGACGTGGTCACCGACGACGAGATCGCCGACTACGTGACCAAGACCCACAACACCGTCTACCACCCCGCCTGCACGGCCCGGATGGGCCCCGACGGCGACCCGATGGCGGTGTGCGACCCGCGGCTGCGGGTCCGGGGCGTGCGCGGCCTGCGCATCGCCGACGGCTCGGTCATGCCGTTCCTGGGCGCGGTCAACCCGAACATCACGACGATGGCGATCGGCGAGAAGTGCGCCGACCTGCTGAAGGAGGACGCATGAGCGAAGGGGTCACCACCACCGCCACCATGGCCGGCGCCGGTCCCCCCCGGCCCCGGCTCAAGCGGCCCGTCTTCGTCGGCTCCGCCGTCGGGGTCGTCCTGGTCGCGCTCTGGGCCATGGTCGTGCCCGACGCCGCCGCCGGGACCATCGGGTCCCTGGTCGGCTGGATCAGCGGCTGGTTCGGCTGGTTCTACATCCTGCTGGCCACCGTGGTGCTGGTCTTCGTGGTGTTCCTCGCGCTGTCGCGCTACGGCCACGTCAAGCTCGGCCCGCAGAACTCGACACCGCAGTTCAGCACCTTCGCCTGGGCGTCCATGCTGTTCGCGGCCGGCATCGGCACGGACCTGATGTTCTTCGCCGTGGCCGAGCCCGTCACGCAGTACTTGGCGCCGCCGACCGGTGAGGGCAGCACGGTCGAGGCCGCCGGCGAGGCGACGGCCTGGACCCTGTTCCACTACGGCATCAACGGCTGGGGCATGTACGCCCTGATGGGCATCGCGCTGGCGTACTTCTCCTACCGGATGAACATGCCGCTGGCCGTCCGGTCGGTGCTCTACCCCATCTTCGGCAAGCGGATCCACGGACCCGTCGGTGACGCCGTCGACCTCGCCGCCGTGCTCGGCACGATCTTCGGGGTCGCGACGTCGCTGGGCATCGGGGTCGTGCAGCTCAACTACGGCCTGTACCTGCTGCTGGGCGTGCCGGAGGGCCAAGGCACCCAGATCGCCCTGGTCGCCATCGCGGTCGCCGTGGCGATCGTGTCCGCGGTCAGCGGCGTCGACAAGGGCATCAAGCGGCTGTCGCAGCTCAACGTGCTGCTGGCGCTGGGCCTGGCCGGGTTCATCCTGCTCACGGGCCGGACGGCGTTCCTGCTCAACGGGCTCGTGCTCAACGTCGGCGACTTCGTGTCCACGTTCCCCGGGCGCACCCTGCAGACCTTCGCCTTCGACCCGCCCGTGGACTGGCTGGCGGACTGGACGCTGTTCTTCTGGGCGTGGTGGATCGCCTGGGCGTCCTTCGTCGGGCTGTTCCTGGCCCGGATCTCGCGCGGGCGCACCATCCGGCAGTTCGTGCTCGGCACGCTCGTGATCCCCTTCAGCTACATCCTGATGTGGATCTCGATCTTCGGGAACAGCGCCATCGACGCGGTCCGCTCCGGTGACGCGGCCTTCGGCGAGCTGGCCATGAACACGCCGGAGCGGGGCTTCTACACCCTGCTGATGGACTACCCGGCGTTCACGTTCGTCGCCGGGCTGGCCACCGTCATCGGGCTGCTGTTCTACGTCACCTCGGCCGACTCCGGCGCCCTGGTTATGGCCAACCTGTCGTCCCGGCTGCCCACGCCGGAGGACGACGCCGGCGCCGGCGTCCGGATCTTCTGGGGCGTCGTGACCGGCCTGCTGACCATCGCCATGCTGTTCGTCGGCGGCGTGCCCACCCTGCAGAGCGCGACGATCGTCATGGGGCTGCCGTTCGCGTTCGTCATGGTGCTGGTGATGGCCGGGCTGTACAAGGCGCTGCGGGCGGAGATGCTGCGCGGCACCGTGCCCGGCGACCAGCCCATCCGGGGCCCGGGCGCGGCGGACCGGCACGGCTCCGAGAGCTGGCGGCGCCGGGTCGAGCCGGCCGCGGCCTACCCCGACGAGCAGGCCGCCGAGGCCTACCTCGACGAGATCTGCTTCCCCGCGCTGGAGCAGGTGGCCGCCGGGCTGCGCGACGACGGCGTGACCGCCTCCGCGCACCGCCACGACGACGGCGGCCGCCCCGCGGTCGAGCTGCGGGCGGAGGTCCAGGACGGCGAGGACTTCCGGTACCGCGTCGAGCCGAACCAGGCCCCGGTGCCGGCCTACCTGCGGCCGGCCGAGGGCCTGGGCGACACCTACTCCCGCCTGGACGTCGACGGCAGCTCGCACACCGGCTACGACGTCATGGGCTACACCCACGCCCAGCTCGTCGACGACGTCATCGAGCAGTACCAGGGCGCCCTGGAAACGGGCGACCAGCCCCCCGCCCGCGCCTGACGCGCCCCGCCCCCCGACTCGACGCAACGGCACCCTCCGTCGACCTATCCGACGGTGTGTGCCGTTGCGTCGTCATGAAGCTGACGCAACGGCACACACCGTCGGGAGACGGCGCGGAGGCGAGCGTTGCGTGCGTGGTCCACAGGCCCGTTGCGCCCTCGTCGTCCCCAGATCGCCGCTCGGCTGCCCCGCCGCCGGGGACGACGCGCCGACCGTGAAGGATGCCGAGACGACCCGCGACGAACCCCGAGGCGCTGGAAGCGCTGTCAGCCTCGCAGAACCGCTGTGTCACCCTCTCCCAGCTGAGCGAGGTCGGGATGTCGTCGGCGTCCATCGCCCACCGCACGCGGCCCCGTGGCGGGTACTGGACGCGGGTCCTGCCCGGAGTCGTGCTGCTGCACCGGGGGACGCCGACGGCGGACGAACGCGCTTTCGCGGCCCTGCTGTACGCGGGTCGCGATCGGGTCGTCCTCACCGGCCTGGAGAGCCTGAGACGCCAGGGCCTGCGTCGCCTTCCCGCCGGGGAGGTGGTTCACGTCCTCGTGCCCGCGGAGCGGCGACGGGTCTCTGTCGGGTTCGTCGTCTGCGAGCGAACCCGACGGCTGCCCCGGGCCGTACCGGCCGGAGAGCTCCCGTGCGCACCCGTCGCGAGGGCGCTCGTCGACGCCGCACGGCGGACCCCACGGCTGGATGCCGTGCAGGCCATGGTGGCAGAGGCCGTCCAACGCCGGCTGTGCGCGCAGGCCGACCTGCTGCAGGAGGTCCGCCTGGCTCAGCGTCGCGGGACCGCTCGCGTCAGGGTGGTGGCCGAGGAGATCGTCGGGGGCATCCGTTCGGTCGCCGAGGCCGAGGCCCGGATGCTGATGCAACAGGGCGGCGCACCCCTCGCGCTCTGGAACCACGACGTCGTCACCCCGGCCGGCGAGCTCGTCGGCTGCCCCGACGCCTGGTTCGACGAGGAGGGCGTGGCCGTGGAGATCGACTCACGCGAGTGGCACCTGGACCCCCAGGGTTGGGAGCGGACGCAGGCCAAGCGGGCTCGCTTCGCCAGCTTCGGAATCACCACCGTGCCCTGGACCCCGAGTCGGGTCCGTCAACAACCACGCGAGATCGTCGCCGAGCTGCTGGACACGTTGGCGTGGGCGCGCACCCGTCCTCGTCCCGACGTCCTGGCTGTCATGCGTTCGCAGGCCGCCTGACCTGCGCCTTCTTGCACGAGCCATCATCTCGACCCGCCCCCTGCAGAACGGGGTCGCGACGAGCATGACAGCCACCTGCGCACGTGCGGCCGGCTGCTCGTCGCGCACACCCGCGACATCCGGTTCGGGCCCCGACCTACCTGGACCTCGTCCCGGAGGGTGACCTCGCCGACGAGGTACCGCCGTGGGGCCTGCTCGCCGGACCGGCGACCGCGCCCGGTCTCGACCCTGACGAGACGCCCTATGTCACCGGCAGCACCGACGCGCTGACGGCGCGCGTGCTGAGCGGACGGTGGCCGCACCCCGAGGTGCTCGACGCGCTGCCCTGCGCCCACCCCTGGCCCGTCACTATCCCGACGCAACGGCACACCACGTCGCTACCGAGGCGATGCAGAGTGCCGTTGCGTCGGATAGGCCGACGGTGTGTGCCGTTGCGTCGGAATGGGTGGGTGGCTCAGCAGCCGATCAGGCGGGCGGCGAGCCAGCCCTCGACGGCGTCGAGGCCGACCCGCTCCTGGGTCATGGTGTCGCGCTCGCGGATGGTCACCGCCTGGTCCTCGAGGGTGTCGAAGTCGACCGTGATGCAGAAGGGCGTGCCGATCTCGTCCTGGCGGCGGTAGCGGCGCCCGATCGCGCCGGCGTCGTCGAACTCGACGTTCCACGACTTCCGCAGCTGCGCCGCGAGGTCCTTGGCCTTGGGCGACAGGTCCGTGTTGCGCGACAGCGGCAGCACGGCGACCTTGACCGGGGCCAGGCGACGGTCGAGCTTGAGCACCAGGCGCTTGTCGACCCCGCCCTTGGCGTTGGGGGCCTCGTCCTCGGTGTAGGCCTCGAGCAGGAACGCCATCATCGGACGGCCGACGCCGGCCGCGGGCTCGATGACGTACGGCACCCAGCGCTCGTTGGTGGTCTGGTCGAAGTACGACAGGTCCTGCCCGGAGTGCTCCGAGTGCGTCTTCAGGTCGAAGTCGGTCCGGTTGGCGATGCCCTCGAGCTCGCCCCACTCGCTGCCCGCGAAGTGGAACTTGTACTCGATGTCGACGGTCCGCTTGGAGTAGTGCGACAGCTTCTCCTGCGGGTGCTCGAAGTGGCGCAGGTTGTCGCGGCTGATGCCCAGGTCGACGTACCAGTCGGTCCGGTGGTCGATCCAGTACTGGTGCCACTGCTCGTCGGTGCCGGGCACGACGAAGAACTCCATCTCCATCTGCTCGAACTCGCGGGTGCGGAAGATGAAGTTGCCGGGGGTGATCTCATTGCGGAAGCTCTTGCCCATCTGGCCGATGCCGAACGGCGGCTTCTTGCGCGCGGAGCCCATGACGTTGGCGAAGTTCACGAAGATGCCCTGGGCGGTCTCCGGGCGCAGGTAGTGCAGGCCGGACTCGTCCTCGACGGGGCCCAGGTGGGTCTTGAGCAGGCCGTTGAAGTCGCGCGGCTCCGTCCAGGCACCGCGGGTCCCGCAGTTGACGCAGACGATGTCGGCGAGGCCGTTCTCGGGCGCGCGGCCCTTCTTCTCCTCGAACTCCTCCAGCAGCTGGTCGGCGCGGTAGCGCTTGTGGCAGCTGGTGCACTCGGTCAGCGGGTCGCTGAACGCCCCGACGTGGCCGGAGGCCACCCAGACCTGGCGGGGCAGGATGACGGAGGAGTCCAGGCCGACGACGTCGTCGCGGCTGGTCACCATGTAGCGCCACCACTGGCGCTTGATGTTCTCCTTGAGCTCGACGCCGAGGGGGCCGTAGTCCCAGGCGGAGCGGGTGCCGCCGTAGATCTCGCCGCTGGGGTACACGAACCCGCGGCGCTTGCTGAGGCTGACGACGTCGTCGATGCGGTTGGGGGCCTTGCTTGCCATGTCGGTTCTCCGTCCGGCTGGGGTGTCGGCGAGCCCGCTCAGGCTAGGGCGTCCGCGTGCGAGGTCGCGCACGCGTCCGGGGTCAGGCCCGCCGCGGCACGAACCGGGAGCGATCGACCCGGTCCTCCACCGTCCGGCGCAGCCGGCCGGAGCGCCAGAAGGTGCCGTCCGGCAGCGAGATCGCCTCTCCCCGGCTGCTGATGACCAGCAGCCCGTCACCCTCGTCGACCACGGCCGCGACCTCTTCCCAGGCGATGCTGACGACCTCGTCGTCCATCCGGAGCGTCAGGCCCCGCTCCCCCGCAGTCACCGTGACCGACGGCGAAGCAGGCAACCGGGCGCCGGGCAGCGCGAACGCCAACGGGTTGCCGCAGTGCACCCGCCCGGGCAGGGCCTCGTCGGTGTGGACGCACTCGTGCACCCCCTCGACGCCCGGCTCCTCCTCGACGGGCAGCAGCACCTGCAGCGACGGCCAGGCCCGGGACACGACGTCCCGCACCGCCGAGGCGGTCAGCTGCTGCGCGTCGTGGACCCGGACGGCCAGGGAGCGCGGCTCCTGACCGAGCAGCAGCGCCACGGCCGACTCGGTGGCGACCTCCAGCGCGTCGGGTGCGTCCTGCCACACCGCGACCGTCGTGTCCCGCTCCAGCGCCACGTCCGCCTCGCTGGGCCCGTGGTCGCGGAACCGCCGCAGCACGCCCACCAGCAGGTCTGCCACCTCGGCGTGGCGCTCCTCGTCGCAGTCGGCGTGCACGGCGACCTCCGTGAGGTCGGGACCGACCTCCACGACGTCCATCCCCACCTCGTAGGCCAAGCCCTTCTCGTGGCGGACCACCTGCTCCGCCGCCGTCCGGAGCAGGCGACCGACCGCGAGATCGAGCCCGTCGCGCACCGGGAGGAGGAGGCTGACGGCTGTGCCACCCGTGTCCCCGACCCACACGGGGCCCCGGGCCGGACGCGCCAGGACGGTCACCGTCAGGTCTCTCGCCGGGCCGTCGGGCAGACCGCCCGAGAGGTCGGGCCGGACGTCGGCGGTGGCGGCGACGACCGCCGCCCCGCGAACGAACCGCTCCGCCACCCAGGCCCGGACGTCCTCGGCGGTCAGCCCCGGCAGCCCGAGCTCGTCGGCGTACACGAGGCCAGGACCGGTGAGACCGTAGCGGTGGTGGGCCGACTCGACGGCGGGTGACGCGCCGCGGTCGCGGCCTTCGAGGCGCAGCACCTCCCTCTCGACGTCCAGCGCGTCCAGCGGCAGGTCCGACAGGGTGCGCCACACGTCCTCCAGGAACGCCGTCACCGCCTCCAGGGCCCCGGTGGCCTCGAACGCCGTCGACCAGGCACCCACGTGGGCCTCGACCTGCACCGGACGCCGGAACACCGCACGCATCGTCAGGTGCTCCACCAGGTGCGTGATGCCACGTCGGTACAGCGGCTCGTCGGCGATGCCGACCCGGAACAGCAGGCGGGCCCGCACAGGCCCGGGCGCCGGCACCACGACGTGCGGCACTCCGTGGCGGGTCGTCACCGGGGTGTCGGGGCGCGGTCCCTCATGAGTCACCGCCGCAGTATCGGCGGCACCGGACCGCACCTGAGCCCCCTCACCCCAGGGCGTCACCGAGGTCGAAGGTGTCCGCGTCCGGGGCCCGGTCGCTGCTGTGCTCGACCACCTGGCCCGACGCGTCGCTGACCAGCAGCTCCTCGAACGCGCTCGGCTCGTCCACGGCCAGGTACATCAACGGGTGGGCGTGCAGCTTGACCTCGTAGGCACCCAGCGCCCGCCGGTAGGCCCCGACGCTCTGCCAGCGGGTCGTCATGGTCCACGTGGTCGGGTCGTCGGTGGAGCGGGCGACTGTGCCCCATTCGTGGCCGGGTCGCGCGGCCAGGGCGGCCAGCGCCGTCCGGGCCCGCTCCCGGAAGCCCTCCGACTGGTCGACGGGGACGCGGTAGCGGGTGATCGCGAGCACGTGGCGACGGTAACGGACCGCCCGACGACCGGCTCGAGGGCTTCGGAGGACGGGGCGGGGCACGCATGCAGCCGGGTGCAGTTGTCCTTGAGGCGAATGATTCTCAGAATGATCCGCATGACCTCCGCTCCTCGACCTGCCCTGCTCGGTACCGCGCTGGCCGCCGCCCTCGTACTGGCCGCCTGCGGCGGCGGGACGGGCGGCGACGGAGCCGGCCCTGCGGCGGCGCCGGTGACCGCGGTCGAGTCCACCGGGGCAGGCGACGTGGCCGCTCCGGCGCTGTCGGTGGTGGCCGCGTTCTACCCGCTGCAGTTCCTGGCGCAGCAGGTGGGCGGGGACCGGGCGGACGTCACCGGGCTCACCCCGCCCGGTGCGGAGGCCCACGACCTGGAGCTCAGCCCCCAGTCGCTGGTGGGTCTGACGGAGTCCGACCTCGTCGTGGCCCTCGGCGGGTTCCAGCCGGCGGTCGACGAGGCGCTGGCCGGCACCCAGGTCCCCGTCGTCGACCTGGCCGACGTCGCGGACCGCGAGCTGGGCGAGGACGCCGAGCCTCACGACCACTCGCACGACGAGGACGCGGACGAGCACGCCGACGACGAGCACGCGGACGAGGAGGGTGCCGCCGAGGACGACCACGACCACGGCGAGACCGACCCCCACTTCTGGACCGACCCCACCCACATGGCCGAGGCCGCCCAGCACGTCGCCGCCGCCATGTCCGAGGCCGACCCCGACGGCGCCGACACCTACACCGCCAACGCCGATGCGCTGGTGGCCGAGCTGACCACGCTGGACGAGGAGGCGCAGACCGCGTTCGCCTCCTGCGAGGTGGAAACCCTCGTCACGGCCCACGACGCGTTCGGGTACTTCGCCGACCGGTACGGCTTCGAGATCCGGTCCATCAACGGCATCACCCCGGACCAGGAGCCCGACGCCCGCGCCCAGGCGGAGATCTCCGACTTCGTCGCCGACAGCGGCATCCGGACCGTCTACACCGAGACCCTGGTGTCCGCGGCGATCGCCGAGACCGTGGCAGCCGAGGCCGGCGTGGACGTCATGGTCCTGGACCCGCTCGAAGGGCTCACCGACGAGTCGGCGGGCCAGGACTACCTTGAGGTCATGCGCGCCAACATCGACGCCGTCCGTTCCGGGCAGGCGTGCACCTGAGCGGCACCGGGTCCCGGCCGGAGGTCGCCGACGAGGTCATCGCCCCGTCCGCGACCCCTGCCCTGTGGGTGCGTGACGCCACCATCGGCTACGGCCGTCGCCCGGTGGTCCACCACGCCGACCTGGACGTCGCGCCCGGTGAGGCCGTCGCGCTGCTCGGGGCCAACGGCTCCGGCAAGTCCACGCTGGTCCGGGGCATCCTCGGCCTGGCGGACATCCTGAGCGGTCACGTCGACGTGCTGGGCGAGCACGTCGAGCACGGCGCGTCCGCGGCCGCGTCCCTGGTCGGCTACGTGCCGCAGCGCCACAGCGTGTCCGGGGCCGTGCCCAGCACCGCGGCCGAGGTCGTCGGGTCAGGGCTGCTGGCCTCCCGCGGCTTCTGGCGGCCACCGCGGCGGGGGGACCGCGACCGCGTGCTGGCCGCGCTGGACGAGGTCGGTCTGGCCGACCGGGCCCGTTCCCGTGTCGCCGAGCTGTCCGGTGGCCAGCAGCGCCGGGTGCTGATCGCCCGCGCCATCGTGTCCGGTCCGCGGCTGCTCGTGCTCGACGAGCCGACCGCCGGCGTCGACCGCGTCAGCACGGAGGCCCTCATCCAGACGCTCGGGCAGGTCAAGGCCACCGGGCGCGCCCTGCTGATCGTCACCCACGACCTGGGTGAGCTCGTCGACGTGCCCGACCGGGCCGTCACGCTCCAGGACGGGTCCGTGGTCTCCGACCTCCGCGTCCCCGCCGTCGACCTGCGGAGGACCTGACCGTGCTGGCCCTGCTCGACTACGACTTCATGCGCCGCGCGCTGCTGGCCGCCCTGATGGTCGGCACGGTCGCCCCGGCCGTCGGTGTCTTCGTCGTGCAGCGACGGCTGTCGCTGATCGGCGACGGGATCGGTCACGTCGCCCTGGCCGGCGTCGCGATCGGCCTGCTGACCGGCAGCTCCCCCACCTGGGTCGCCCTGGTGGCGGCGGTGCTGGCGGCGGTCGCGCTGGAGCTGGTGCGGGCCTCGGGCCGGACCAGCGGCGACCTGGCCCTCGCCATGCTGTTCTACGCCGGCATCGCCGCCGGCGTGGTCCTGGTCAGCCTGTCGCCGGAGGGCAGTCCCGCCGGCCTCGTTGCCTACCTGTTCGGCTCCATCACCACCACGACCGGGGACGACCTGGTGCTGTTCGCGGGTCTCGCCCTGCTGGTCGTCGTGACGGTGGCCGTGCTGGGCCGGACCCTGTACGCGGTCAGCGACGACGAGGAGTTCGCCCGCGCGTCCGGGCTGCCGGTGCTGGCGGTCAACATCGTCCTGGCCGTGCTCGTCGCGGCCACGGTGGTGCTGAGCATGCGCGTGGTGGGCCTGCTGCTGATCAGCGCCCTCATGGTGGTCCCCGTGGCGCTCGCGCAGCTCGTCGCCCGCAGCTTCGCCCAGACCGTGGTCGTCGCCTGCGCCACCGGGCTGGTCGCGTCCCTGGCCGGCACCACCATCAGCTTCTACGCCGACACGCCGTCGGGCGGCACCATCGTCCTGCTCACGGTGGCCGCGTTCGTGGTGACGGCCGTGGTCAGGGCGGTGCTGAACCAGGTCCGCGCGGTCGTGCACCGACGCCGCCACCACGACGAGGTGCACGGCGACCACGTGCACCACGGTGAGCACGTGCACGGCGAGGCCGGGTGCGACCACCCGGCCGTGGTGCACCGCGACCACGTGGACTACGTGCACGACGGGCACCGCCACTCCCCCCGCCTCACGCGTCACGGCGTGGGCTACGACGAGCACTGAGGGACCGATGACCGACGAACGCGACCACGCCGGCCCGCCGAGGACGACCAACGTCCTCGAGGACTACGAGGACGTCAGCGAGCTGTTCCGCGCCCTGAGCTCGCCGGTACGCATCGCCCTGGTGAGCCTGCTGACCGACGGCGAGATGTGCGTCCACGAGCTGGTCGACGCGCTCGGCCTGCCGCAGCCGCTGGTCTCCCAGCACCTGCGGATCCTGCGCGACGCGGACCTGGTGACCCGCACCCGGCGCGGTCGTGAGGTGGCCTACGTCCTGGCCGACGAGCACGTGGCGCACATCGTGGCCGACGCCCGGTCGCACAGCGGCGAGGCCCCGGTCGAGCCCGCCGCCGACGACGACGCGCAGGCCGAGCACGAGTCGGGGACGTCCCGCTGAGCACGGCCGTCCGCCCGGTGATGGCAGGCTGGTCGTCGTGAGCACCGAGACGCAGCCGGTCCGACGGCACACCCGCCAGCGGGCCGCGGTGGCGGCTGCGCTGGAGGCGACCGACGAGTTCCTCAGCGCCCAGGACCTGCACGCCGCGCTGCGCGCGGGCGGGGACCGGATCGGCCTGGCCACCGTGTACCGGTCGCTGCAGACCCTGGCGGAGGACGGCGCCGTCGACGTGCGCCGGGGCGAGGACGGCGAGGTAACCTACCGCCGCTGCAGCACGGGGCACCACCACCACCTGGTCTGCCGGGTGTGCGGGCGGACGGTCGAGGTCGAGTCCCGCGTGGTCGAGCGCTGGGCCGCCGGCGTCGCCCGGGACAGCGGGTTCGTCGACGCCGTGCACACCGTCGAGATCACCGGTACCTGCCCGGGCTGCGCCGACGGCTGAGGCGCCTCCGACTCACCCGCACGACAGCCCGTCGGTCAGCGCCACCAGGTTCGCCCGCATGACGCTCTCGTAGTCCTCACCGGCGCCGGGGTGCTGCTCGAGCGGGTCGAGCACCCCGGTCGCCAGCCCCAGGTCGTCGGCCAGCGCCTCGGTCACCCGCGGGCCGGCCGAGCGCTCGAAGAAGACGGTGCCGACGTCACGACCCTCGACCACCTCCACCGCCCGTCGCAGCCGGGCCGGGGTGGGGGGCACCTCGGGGTCGATGCCGGTGAGCCCGACCTGCTCGATGCCGTGCCGGTCGGCCAGGTAGCCGAACGCCTCGTGGGAGACCACGAGCGCCGCCCCGTCGCACGGGGCCAGGGCCTCGGTCAGCTCGACGTCGAGCGTCTCGAGCCGCGCCCGCAGGTCGGCGGCCCGCCAGTCCCAGTCCCGGGTCCGGTCCGGGTCGACCTGGCCCAGCGTCGCCGCCACCCGGTCCCCCAGGTCGGCCAGCAGCAGCGGGTCCAACCAGAAGTGGGGGTCGGCAGCACCGTCAGACCCACGCGTCGGTGCCAGGTCGACGACGTCCGCCGCGTCCACCAGGGCCGCGGGCGGCACCACCTCCAACGCGTCGTCCGTGGCCGGCTGCAGACCGCCCGAGAGGTGCACGACCAGGTCGACCTCGCCCAGGCGGGCGACCTGGGAAGGGGTGAGCTCGACGTCGTGCCCGTCGGCGCCCGGCGGGGTGAGGTTGCTGACGGCCACGGCGTCCCCGCCCACCTGCTCGGCCACGTACTGCAGCGGGTAGAACGAGGCGAGCACCTCGACCTGCTCCTCCGGCGGCGCGGCGGGGGCCGCCGTCGGTGGCGTGCCGGTCGAGCAGGCGGCGAGGCCGAGCCCCGCCAGCAGGGCCACGACGACGGGGGCCAGGCGGGGCGGTCGGGACACCGGGGCGCGCCGGCCGCACGCCGCAGGGGCGCCCGCGACAGCGGACGCCCCTGCGGTGGAGGTCGACTCAGGCATCGTCCGTCGACGGCTCGACGTGGTCGTGGTCCTCGTGGTCGTGGCCCTCCTCACCCTCGGACAGCTCCTCGCTGCCGGCCTCGACGTCCCCGGAGGCCCCCGAGACCTCGTTGGGCGTCACCCCCAGGTCCGCGCTGGCGAAGACCTCGCCGGTCTCCACGTCGACGGCGTGCAGCTGGTCCGTGGCGGGCTCGGAGACGTAGGCGGTGCCGTCGTGCACGAACAGGGTGGGACGAGGCTGCTGCCACTCCTCGGGCTCCTCCCAGGCCGCGACGACCGGGACGGAACGGGTGAGCTCGCCGGTCGAGGGGTCGATGACGTGCAGGGCGCCGTCGGTCCCCAGCACGAGCGCCTCCCCCGCGTCGCCGCGGCCCAGCGAGCGGAACGAGTACGACGCGGGCAGGTCGACCAGGCGCAGACCGCCGGTGGCCGTGTCGGTGAGGGAGACCCGGGTGGGTCGCTCCAGCTCGGCGTCGGGGTCGGACTTGTAGTCGCCCAGCACGACCGACGACGCCTCCGACCCGGCCTGGTTGCCGATGCGGCCGTAGGGGTCAGGGCTGGTGACCTTGGTCAGCTCGCCGCCGGTCCACATCACCAGAACCGTCCTCGCAGCCGACCACGACGGCCTCGTCCGCGGCCGTGGCCTCGCCGTGCACCCCGGGGCAGTCGTCGGTCCGGGCCAGCTCGTCGCCGTCCGGGTCCAGGACCCGCACGGTGGACCGGGCGTCGGCCGTGCCCTCGGTCACCACCATCGACCCGTCCGCCAGCTCGACCGCCACGCCGTGGTGCGGGTCGGCCGTGGCGTTCTCGACGCGCGACGCGTCCGGGTCGTCCACGTCACCGGAGGCGATCGACACGATGCCGCCGGTGCCGTCGTCGAACAGCACGGTCCGTCCGGCGTGCGACACGACGTGGCCCGGCTCCTCGGCGGGGAACATCACGCTGCTCAGCCGCGGTTCGGCCGTGTAGTAGTGGTCGTGGTCACCGTGGGGGCGGGCCCAGGTGCCGGTGTCGAGCACGGCGAACCCGCCGGTGGTCGAGACCACGACGTGGCGGCCGTCGCCGGCCGGGTTGAGGCGGGTGAACCCCTCGAGGTCGAGCTCGGCGACCGTCTCCAGGGAGGAGGCGTCGAGCACGAGGATGCCCTCCGCGTGGGTGACGGCGAGGCGGGGGGCGCTGGCCTCGGCCTCGGTGGCCTCGGGCTCGGCGCCGCCCCAGGGGTCGGGGTCGACGGTCGGCTCCGGGCTCGGCTCCGGGCTCGGGGCGGGCGAGCCCGCGACCGGGGCGGCACCGGGGACGACCGACGCGTCGTCGGCCGGGTCGCCGGTCCCGCAGGCGGCCAGCAGCAGGGACGGCACGAGGAGGGCGGAGACCGTGAGGACGGACGGACGGCGAACAGGACTGGGTGGGCTCGACATGCCGCCGAACGTTGGTCAGATGAGAATGATTCGCATAATGCCTACATCTGCATGACCGGACGAACGGCGGCCACCACCGGCTGCGGCGGCCACCGACTGCGGCGGCGACCGCGGGAGAGGCCCGGCCCTCGGCCGGCCGGCCGCCGGCGCCACGCGTCTACTCGTAGACGTTGGCCGGTCGCTCGATGTACTCCAACGACTCCACCTCGAGGGTCGGGACGCTGTACACGTCGACCTCGCCCTCGAACGGCACCATCTGCCCGGTGACCGTGACCCAGGTGTCCGGCGGCGGCTGCTCGTCGGTCCCGCTGATGTCGGTGGTGAACGCGTACCCGTCGGCGGCGCAGCAGAACATGCTCACCCGGGCCAGCGTGAACGCCGCGTCGCCGTCCCCGACCGGGACGTCCTCGGCGGACGGACCACCCTGGGCCTCCTCGCCCGCGGGTACCGCGAACCCGGTCAGGCGCACCGTGCGCCCCTCCAGGGCGTTGGTGGTGTCGTAGACCGAGCGCTCGACGAACTCGCGCATGGTCAGCTCGACCACGTCGCCGTCGGGCAGCGGGCCGTAGGGCGAGATGGGCTCGGTCACCCGCGAACCACCGCGGTCGATGCTGTCGGCGCCCAGGGCGGGCGGCGGGACGAGGTAGACGGCGAGCACGGGGACCAGCAGCAGCCACGCGACCCGGGGCTCGCCGTGGCCGTGGCCGTGCCCGACGTGGCCCCCGACCACCCCCGGGGCGGTCTCGCGCAGCAGCCCGACCAGGCCGAGCCCGAACAGGATCACCCCGCTGGCCAGCAGCGGCAGGTACATGACCTCCTTGACGTAGTCGACGTACCCCCCGCCGATCACCAGGCGCAGGCAGGCCCCGCCCAGCATCATCATCACCGCCGCACCCACCGCACGAGTCACAGCAGGATCACCCCCACGACCAACGAGGCCACCAGCGCCACCGCGAACGTCAGCGGCGCGAACCGGACGGTGAACGCCCGTCCGAACCACCCGGTCTGCATGGCGACGAGCTTGATGTCGACCGCGGGCCCCACCACCATGAACGCCAGCAGCGCGGGCAGCGGCAGCGGCGCGAAGCTGGCCGCGACGAACGCGTCCGCCTCGGAGCAGATGCTGACCGCGACGGCCAGCAGGCCCATGAACAGGATGGCCAGCAGCAGGTTGTCGGCCAGCGCGTCGATCCAGTCGGTGGGCACGGCCGTGTTGACGGTGGCCGCGATGGCCCCACCGAGGACCAGGAACCCGCCGGCGTGCAGCAGGTCGTGCTGCAGCGCGGCCCGGAACCGGACGAACTTGGGCTGGTCGCTGTCGTCGGCCCGGAAGGGCAGCTTGAGCAGCTTGGCGTTGCCGAAGCGGGCCCACACCGAAGCCACGATCACGGCCACGCCCAGCGAGGCCAGGAACCGGGCGAGCACGACCTCGGGCCGTCCGGGGAACGCCACGGCCGTCGCGACCAGCACCACCGGGTTGATGGCCGGCGCGGACAGCAGGAACGCCAGCGCCGCCGCCTGCGGCACGCCGCGCCGGACGAGCCCGGCGGCCAGCGGCACCGACGCGCACTCGCACCCGGGCAGCACGGCCCCGGAGAGCCCGGCGACGCCGATGGCGGGACCGGTCTGCTTGGGCACGGCGGCCGTGATCCAGGGCTGCGGGACGTAGACCACCAGCAGGGCCGACAGCAGCACGCCGAGCACGAGGAACGGCACGGCCTGGATGACCAGGGACACGAAGACCGTCGACCAGGTGGTGACCCCGGGCCGGTCGACCAGGTCGGCGATCTGCTCGCGCAGCAGCAGCACGACGATGAACGCCAGGCTGACCGCGGCCGCCCCGATGATCCCGTCGCCGCCCAGGCCGTCGCGCCACCTCCGGGAGCGGCTGGGGGCGGACTGGACGTCGTCGTCCACCTGACCTGTCGTCACGGAGGGGACGGTAGCCGCGACGGTCTGTTCTGAGTAGTGCCGTTGTCCGCACGTGTCGCGGACGAGCCCCGGCTCGGCGTCAGGTCCCGCTGCCCACCTGGTCCACGGCCGCGCCCCACCGACGGTCGCGGCGGGCGTAGGTCTCGCAGGCGGCCCACAGGGAGCGGCGGTCCACGTCGGGCCAGAGCTCGTCGGTGAACACCATCTCCGCGTACGCGGACTGCCACAGCAGGAAGTTGCTCGTCCGCTGCTCACCGGACACCCGCCAGAACATGTCCACATCGGGCATGTCGGGTTCGTCCAGGTGCTTGGCCAGCAGGTCCTCGTCGATCTTGCGGGGGTCGAGGCGACCGGCCTTGACCTCGGCGGCGATGGCGGCGACCGCGTCGACGATCTCGGCCCGGCCGCCGTAGTTGACGCACATGGTCAGGGTGCAGACGGAGTTGTCCGCCGTCAGCTCCTCGGCCCGCTGCAGCTCGTCGACCACGCTGCGCCACAGCCGGGGCCGTCGACCGGCCCACCGCACCCGCACCCCCCAGGCGTGCATCTGGTCGCGGCGACGGCGGATGACGTCCCGGTTGAACCCCATGAGGAACGCCACCTCCTCCGGCGAGCGCTTCCAGTTCTCGGTGCTGAACGCGTAGGCCGAGACGTGGCCGACGCCGAGCTCGATCGCCCCCGCCACGACGTCGAGCAGGGCCGCCTCCCCCGCCTCGTGTCCCTTCGTGCGCGGCAGACCACGGCTGTTGGCCCACCGGCCGTTGCCGTCCATCACCACGGCGACGTGGCCGGGGACCAGCTCGGCGGGGATGGCGGGGGGTCGCACGCCGCTGGGGTGCGGCGGCGGCGGGGTCGGGGGCGTCGGTGGTGCGGGGCTCACGGGCGCTCCACGAGTCGCAGCGAACGGACGCCCTGCTCCAGGTGCCACTGCAGCAGCGAGGTGACGACGCCGCTGGCCCGCCGGCGGGCCCAGTCCTCGCTGGCCTCGGCGGCCTCCCAGTCCCCGCTCAGCAGGTGGCCCAGCAGCGCGACGGACTCCGGCGGCACGTGGGCCACGCCCGGGGTGCGGCACAGCGGGCAGACGACGCCGCCGGCGTCCAGCGCGACCGCCGAGTGCGGCCCCGGCGCCCCGCAGCGGGTGCAGGAGTCGAAGCCCGGTCCGTACCCGGCCACCGCCAGAGAGCGCAGCGCGAACGCGTCCAGCACCAGCCCCGGCTCGCGGCGCGTCACGGTGAGCGCGTGCAGGCCGCCGACCAGCAGGTGGTACAGCGCCGGCGACGGCTCCCGCTCGACCGGCAGCAGGCGCATGGCGGTCTCGACGATGGCCGTGCCGGCGGTGTAGCGAGCGTAGTCCGCGCCCACGTACTGGGCGAACGGGTGCAGCGCCTCGGCCTGGGTGACGATGTCCAGGGACCGGCCGGTGTGCAGCTGGAGGTCCACGTGCGACATGGGCTCCAGCCGTGCACCGAACTTGGACCGGGTGCGCCGCACGCCCTTGGCCACGGCGCGCAGCAGGCCGTTGTCGTACGTCAGCAGGGTGACGATCTTGTCGGCCTCACCGAGCAGGTGGCTGCGCAGCACCACTCCGCTGTCCCGGTACAGACCCACGGGCACAGTCTGCCCTGCCCCGGCGTCCTAGCCGGCGGACGCACCGACGAGCACGGGCAGGAACGACACGGCCATGCCCACCAGCTGCAGCACGAAGGACCCGATCAGCGCCAGCATCAGCGCCGTGAAGGCCAGGTTGAGCCAGAAGCGCGACCGTGGCCAGGTCCCGACCGGAACGCGTACCCGTGACCGGGTCGGTCTCCTTCCGGGCCAGCCAGGCCAGCAGCAGGCCCACCGGGGGCAGGATCACTGCGCACACCATCGCGACGACGGCCAGGGCGCTGGTCGGTCGCGCCGGCGGCCCGTACCCCGGCGGCAGGCCGTACCCGGGCGGCGGCCCGTACCCCGGAGGCGGGGGCCCGTATCCCGGCGGCGGGCCGTACCCGGGCGGCGGGCCGTACCCGGGTGGCGGGCCGTACCCGGGCGGC
Organism: Jannaschia sp. R86511; assembly: GCF_042466345.1. NCBI lineage: Bacteria > Pseudomonadati > Pseudomonadota > Alphaproteobacteria > Rhodobacterales > Roseobacteraceae > Jannaschia > Jannaschia sp. R86511. The sequence goes on along the minus strand of NZ_JAXHCD010000001.1, from coordinate 2,491,284 downwards.
AGGCCGTAGCCCGGCGGCACCTGTCCCGCTCCTGGGGGGACGGCCGGACCGCCCGGGGGGACGCTCATCCGCGCAGCGCCCGGTTGACGGCCGACACGACGGCCTTGAGCGAGGCCGTGACGATGTTGGGATCGACCCCGACCCCCCACAGCACCTGGCCGCCGACGGCGCACTCGACGTAGGCGGCCGCGGTCGCGTCGCCGCCGGCGCTCATGGCGTGCTCGGCGTAGTCCAGCACCCGCACGTCCACCCCGACCTGCTCCAGGGCGGTGGTGAACGCGGCGATCGGGCCGTTGCCGGTGCCGGTCAGCGAGACCTCCGAGTCACCGTCCCGCATCCGCACCGTCAGGGTGTCGTCCTCGTCGACGTTGCCCTTGGCCTCCAGGGACCGCAGCTCGAACCGGCCCCAGCGACCGGAGTCCTGCCCGGCCGGCAGGTACTCGTCGGCGAAGACGTCCCAGAGCTCACCGGGCGTGATCTCGCCGCCGCCCAGGTCCGCCTGCAGCTGCACGGCGTGACTCAGCTCGATCTGCAGCCGACGCGGCAGGTCCAGGTGGTGCTCGGTCTTCATCAGGTAGGCGACGCCGCCCTTGCCCGACTGGCTGTTGACCCGGATGACGGCCTCGTAGCTGCGGCCCAGGTCCTTGGGGTCCACCGGCAGGTACGGCACGGCCCAGGCGAACTCGTCCACCGGCACGCCGGCGGCGCGGGCGTCCTTCTCCAGGTGGTCGAAGCCCTTCTTGATCGCGTCCTGGTGCGAGCCGGAGAAGGCCGTGAAGACCAGGTCCCCGCCGTAGGGGTGGCGCTCGGCCACCGGCAGCTGGTTGCAGTGCTCGACCGTGCGACGCACGTGGTCGATGTCCGACAGGTCGACCATCGGGTCGATGCCCTGGCTGAACAGGTTGAGCGCCAGGGTCACCAGGTCGACGTTGCCGGTGCGCTCCCCGTTGCCGAACAGGCAGCCCTCGACCCGGTCCGCCCCGGCCAGCACCCCCAGCTCGGCGGCCGCGACGCCGGTCCCCCGGTCGTTGTGCGGGTGCAGGCTCAGCACCAGGGAGTCCCGCCCACGCAGGTTGCGGTGCATCCACTCGATGGAGTCGGCGTAGACGTTGGGCGTGGCCATCTCGACCGTGGCCGGCAGGTTGACGATCAGCGGGTTCTCGGGCGTCGGCTCGAGCACCTCCGCGACCTCGTTGCAGACCCGGGCCGCGAACTCCAGCTCGGTCCCGGTGTAGGACTCCGGCGAGTACTCGAACCGGATCTGGGTGTCGCCCATGTCCTCGGCGTACTTGCGGCACAACCGCGCGGCCGACGTGGCGATGTCGGCGATGCCGTCCATGTCCATGCCGAACACCACGCGCCGCTGCAGGGTGGAGGTCGAGTTGTAGAAGTGGACGATGGCCTGCTTCGCCCCGACCAGGGACTCGTAGGTCCGCGCGATCAGGTGCTCGCGGGCCTGGGTCAGGACCTGGATCGTCACGTCGTCAGGGATCCGGTTGGTCTCGACCAGGGCCCGGACGAAGTCGAAGTCCGTCTGGCTGGCCGACGGGAAGCCGACCTCGATCTCCTTGTAGCCGAGCTGGACCAGCAGGTCGAACATGCGCATCTTGCGCTCGACGTTCATCGGGTCGATCAGGGCCTGGTTGCCGTCACGCAGGTCGACGGCGCACCAGCGCGGCGCGGCCTGCAGCCGCTTGTCCGGCCAGGTGCGGTCCGGCAGCTCGACGCGCAGCTGCTCGTGGAAGGGCACGTAGCGCTCGAAGGGCATGCCGGAGGGCTGCTGGGGGTGGATCGTGGGGGACATCGGAGTTCCTCGCCTGGTTGGTGGGCCTGGTGGCCGGCAGGGCAGAGCCTCCGCGCAAGGGCAGCCGACCTGTCAGTGGGCCCCGGCGCGGCGACCAAGGAGGAGGCTCATCCGCACGCCGCCACGGTACACGGAGGGCATGGCTGTCGGTGCCTCGTGCTGGAGTGCCCCGGTGAGCAGCTGGAGCGAGTTCGCGGCGGAGCAGCCCGACCTGGCGCGCGAGGTGCGCGGTCGGCTCGACGCCCACGTGCACAAGGTGATGGCCACGCTGCGGGCCGACGGCTCGCCGCGCCTGTGCGGCACCGAGGTGGTGTTCGCCGGCGACGACCTGTGGCTCGCCGGGATGGTCGGGGCCCGCCGGTTCACCGACCTGCGCCGCGACGCCCGGGTCGCCGTGCACTCCGGCTCCGACGACGTGCCCGGCTGGACCGGGGACGCCCGGCTGTCCGGCACCGCGCACGAGACGACCGACCCGGCGGCGCTGGCCCTGGTCGCCGGGTCCGGGCCGGAGCCCCCGCCGGGGCCTTTCGAGCTGTTCCGGATCGACCTGACCGAGGTCGTGGCGATCAGGTTGTCCGAGGGCGGCGACGCGATCGTCGTGGAGTCGTGGCGGCCCGGGCGCGGGCTCACCCAGGCCGTGCGGGCCTGAGAGGGCTCAGAACCCGAGACGTCGCAGCTGCTTGGGGTCGCGCTGCCAGTCCTTGGCCACCTTGACCCGCAGGTCGAGGTGCACGGGCACGCCGAGGGCCCCCTCGATGCCGCGGCGGGCGCGGGTGCCGACGTACTTGAGCCGCTCGCCCTTCTTGCCGATGACGATCGCCTTCTGGCTGTCGCGCTCGACGTAGACCAGGACCCGGACGTCGGTCAGCGGCCGGGACTCGGGCCGCTCCTCGCGCGGGACGATCTCCTCGGTGACCACGGCCAGGGAGTGGGGCAGCTCGTCCCGCACCCCGTCCAGGGCGGCCTCGCGGACCAGCTCGGCGATGAGCACCTCGATCGGCACGTCGTGCACCTGCTCGAGGGGGAACAGCGGCGGGCCGGCCGGCAAGTGCGAGACCAGGACGTCCGCCAGGGTGTCGATGCCGTCGTTGGTCTCCCCCGACGTCGGCACGAAGTCCGCCACCTCGAGGCCGACGTTCGTGGCCAGCTGCTGGGCCTGGAGCAGGCGCTGCGGGGTGTCGTCGCCGCGACCGAGGTCGGTCCGCGTGATGGCGACGACGACCTTGGTCCGGCCGCGGTTGACCTGCTCGGCCACCTGCGCGGCCAGGCGCCGGTCGCCCGGGCCCACCTGCGCGTCGGCGGGCAGGCAGAGGGTGACGACGTCGACCTCCGCGATGCTGTCGCGCACCAGGTCGTTGAGCCGCTCCCCCAGCAGGGTCTTGGGCCGGTGCACGCCGGGGGTGTCGACCATGACCAGCTCGGCCTGGCCGCCCTGGGGGGTCTCCCGCCGGACGACGCCACGGATGCTGCGGCGCGTGGTCTGCGGCTTGTCGCTGGTGATGGCGACCTTCTCGCCCACCAGGGCGTTGAGCAGGGTGGACTTGCCGACGTTGGGCCGCCCGACCAGGCAGGCGAAGCCCGACCGGTACGCCGGCGCCGTCCCTTCGCCGCTCACCCTCGCACCACCAGGGGGTCACCGAGCGCGCTGAGCAGATCGGGGTCCGGGTCCTCGTCACCGACGACCGCGACGGCCTCCAACCGGGTGGCCCCGCTGCCCACGGCCTGGGCCACGGCCGCCTCCACCGCCCCGAGGTGGAGCGGACCGACGGCGACGGCGCCGGCCAGGTAGGTCCGCCCGATGTCGTCCCGCACCGCCGCACCGGCGCCCGAGACCCGGGCGGCGGCGGAACGGGCGAGCACCAGCAGCTTGGCGTTCTCCGTCGGCAGGTCCGTGGGGTCAGTCGCGTCCATCGGTGCGCCTCTCGTCGTCGTACCCGGTCCGTGCCCCGGCCCGCTGGGCCCGGTCGTCATCGTCGTGCGGGTCGAGCAGCACGTCCACCACCACCGACAGCAGCCGGTTGCGCCGGCCGCGGCGGTCGGCGGTGATGCGCAGCCCGGCGACCTCGACGCTGCTGCCCCGGATCGGGACCTGGCCCAGGTGCTTGGCCAGCAGCCCCGCCACCGTGTCCACGTCGTCGTCGTCGACGTCGCGGTCGGTGATCTCGCTGAGGGCCGCCAGGTGCGTCCGGGCGCTCAGCCGGTACCGCCCGGGCCCGAGCAGCTCGACGTCGCGCTCCTCGTCGTCGTACTCGTCGGAGATCTGGCCGACGATCTCCTCGAGCAGGTCCTCGATGGTCACCAGCCCGGACACGCCGCCGTACTCGTCGACCACGACGGCCAGGTGGACCGAGCCGGCCTGCATGCGGCTGAGCAGGTCGTCGGCCGGCGTGCTCTCGGGCACGAACACCGCGGGCCGCATCACGTCGTCGGCGGTCACGGCCTCGGCGCCCACGTCGGCGGCCCCGACCGCACCCCCGCCCGGTGCCCGCAGGTCCTGCAGCCGGGCGGCGACGTCCTTGAGGTACGACACGCCGAGCACGTCGTCGACGTCGCGCCCGGTGACGGGGATGCGGCTGAAGCCCGACTCCAGGTGCAGGCGCAGCGACCGCTCCAGCCCGGACCCGGAGTCCAGCGTGACCATGTCGGTGCGCGGCACCTGCACCTCGCGGGCGGCGGTGTCGCCGAGGTGGACGACGCGCTGCAGCATCAGGCTCTTGCCGCGGCCGATGACGGCGTCCGCCTCGGCCTGCTCGACCAGCTCGATCAGGGCGGCCTCGGACGCGAACGGCCCACCCGGCAGGCCCTGGCCCGGGACGAGCAGGTCGGCCAGGCGCACCAGACCCCGGACCAGGAGACCGGTCACCCGCCCCAACCGGGTCAGGGTGGACGCCGCGCCGAGGGCGACGCCGTCGGCGTGCTGCTGGCCCACGGTCCGTCCGGACGCCCCGACCAGGACGAACAGCAGGGCCGCCAGGACGGTCCCGGCCAGCAGGACGACCACCCAGTCGGGTCCCAGCAGGTGCGTCAGGGCCACGACCACGGCCGCCACGGCGGCGGTCTCGCTGACGATCCGGCCGAAGGTCGCCGTGTTCACCGCGGCCGGGGTGTCCTCCAGCAGCCGCCGCAGCGCGGGCGCCCGGCTGCGGCCCTCGGCCTGCAGGGCCTCGGCCCGCCCGCGGGTGACCCGGGCCAGGGCCGCCTCGACCGCGGCGAACCAGCCGGCCAGCAGCACCAGGAGCAGGCCCGCGACGAGCCAGATCAGGGTGTCGGGGCTCACGCGGTCCCGTCCGGCCGGGGCCGGGCCAGGAACTCCAGCAGCAGGGCGCGCTGCAGGGCGAACATCTCCTTCTCCTCCGCCGGCTCGGCGTGGTCGTAGCCGAGCAGGTGGAGCACGCCGTGGACGACCAGCAGCAGGACCTCCTCGGCCGCGCTGTGACCTGCGGCCTCGGCCTGCGTGGTGGCGACCTGCGGGCAGACCACGACGTCGCCGACCAGCCCCGGGCCCGACGGCGAGCCCTCGCTGCCGGGGCGCAGCTCGTCCATCGGGAAACTCATGACGTCGGTCGGGCCGGGCAGGTCGAGCCACTTCTCGTGCAGCACGGCGATGGTGTCGGGGTCCACCAGCAGCACCGCGAGCTCGGCCTGCGGGTGCACGTGCATGGCGTCGAGCACGTGCCGGGCGCACTCACCGATCTCGGTCTCGGTCAGACCGGGGACCGTGGTGCCGGACTCGTCGGCGACGTCGATCACGCGCTCAGCCCTGGTACCGGTCGTAGGCCTCGACGATGTCGGTGATGAGCCGGTGCCGGACGACGTCGGTGCTCTCCAGGTAGGCGAAGTGCACGTCGCCGACGCCGGCCAGGATGTCGCGCACGACCCGCAGGCCCGATGACGTCCCGCCGGGCAGGTCGACCTGGGTGATGTCGCCGGTGACGACCATCTTGGAGCCGAAGCCCAGCCGGGTCAGGAACATCTTCATCTGCTCGGGTGAGGTGTTTCTGGGCCTCGTCGAGGATGATGTAGGCGTCGTTCAGGGTCCGCCCGCGCATGTACGCCAGCGGGGCGACCTCGATGGTCCCGGCCGTGATCAGGCGCGGGATCGAGTCGGGGTCGACCATGTCGTGCAGCGCGTCGTACAGGGGCCGCAGGTACGGGTCGATCTTGTCGGTCAGCGTCCCGGGCAGGAACCCGAGCCGCTCGCCCGCCTCGACGGCCGGCCGGGTCAGCACGATGCGGTTGACCAGCTTGGCCTGCAGCGCCTGGACGGCCTTGGCCATGGCCAGGTACGTCTTGCCCGTACCGGCGGGACCGATGCCGAACGTGATCGTGTTGGCGTCGATCGCGTCGACGTAGCGCTTCTGGTTCAGCGTCTTGGGTCGGATCGTCCGGCCGCGGTTGGACAGGATGTTCGCGGTGAGGACCTGGGCCGGTCGGACCCCGCCGTCGCTGTCGCGCAGGATGCGCAAGGACCGCTCGACCGCGTCCGCGCTGAGCGGCTGGCCGCCGGCCAGCACGCCGCCCATCTCCTCCAGCAGGCGCATGGCCAGGGCCACGTCGGAGGCCGGGCCGGACACGGTGACCTCGTCGCCGCGGGCCAGGACATCGACGCGGGGCAGGCCCCGCTCCAGGGTGCGCAGGTGCTCGTCGCGGGCCCCGAGGAGCGCGACCGGGTCGGTGCCCTGCGGCACCGTGTAGGTGCGGGTGGCGGCCCCGGTGCCGAATCCGGGGGTCTGGGCTGCGGGACCGGTGGGGTCCTCGGCGGTGGCGCCGGTGATGTCAGGCATGGGCTGGCGGGCCTGGTCCTTCCTCGAGAAGAGGTCCCAGGTTACCGCCCGGTCGGCTCAGAGCCCGACGTCGGCGGCCCCCGCACCGGCCAGGACGTGCCCGTGGGCGTGGAAGACGGTCTGCCCGGCGGCCGCACCGGTGTTGAACACCAGGCGGAACTGCCCGTCGCCCTGCTCGGCCGCGACCTCCCCGGCCACCCGGACGAGCGAGGCCAGCAGCTGCGGGTCAGCCGCCCCCAGGGCCACCACGTCGGGCACGTGCCTCACAGGCACCACCAGGACGTGGACCTCCGCCTTGGGCGACAGGTCGCGGAACGCCACCACGTCGTCGTCCCGGTGGACCACGTCGGCGGGGACCTCGCCCGCGACGATGCGACAGAAGATGCACTCGGCGCTCATGCGGACGACCGTATCCGAGCCGCCACACCCCGGCCGAGGTCCCGCCGACCGGGCCGCCCACGGGGATCATGGCGGGTCCGAGGCCGGCGAACGGGAGGACCACCGTCATGACCACCACCCCCACCCCTGCCCCGCGACGGCGCTGGCCCGGCGTCCTGGCCGCCGCCCTGGCGGTGGCGGTGGTCCTGGTCCTGGTGTGGCTGCTCGTGGTCCGGGTGCTGCTGGGCGACGACGCCGGCTCGGCCGCCCCGCCGTCCGGGACGGCGACGCCCGGCGAGACGACCGCGGGCACCGCCGAGCCGTCGGCCCCGGGGTCCGCGGACCCGACGTCAGGACCGTCCGAGGAGCCGACGGACGGGCCCACGGGGCCGACCGGTCCCACCGAGGTGCTGACGCTTCTGGTTCGCGGGCGAGCACGAGGACACCGTCCAGGACCCCGCGCTTTACCCGGAGCCCAGCCAGGTGCAGGTGCCCCAGGGGCAGACGGCCGTGCAGGCGGCGCTGGACGCCCTGCTGTCCACCACCCCGCAGGACCCCGACTACGGCAACGCGTTTCTGGGACGAGGAGAGCGGGTCCTCCGGGCGCACCCCGGCGACCGCGACGGTGTCCGGTGACGCGTCCGGCACGGTGGTCGACCTGCCCGCGGCGGCGTTCGAGCTGGGCGTCGGCAGCGCCTACGCGGAGCTGGGGGTGCAGCAGGTGGTCAACACGGTGCTGTCCAACGGCGGGCCGGCGCCGGTGACCATCACCGTGGACGGGCAGGCCGGCGCCGAGGTGTGGGGCGCGGTGACGCTGGAGCCGGCGTACGAGCTGGATGAGCAGGTCTGGACATCGGCGTCCATCACCTCGCTGCCGGACGGCGCCACGGCCGGCTCGCCCGTCACCCTCTCGGGGGTGGGGTTCGGCTTCGAGGGAGAGCTCGACGTTCTGGCCCTGGACGAGGAGACCGGAGAGGTCGTCGAGGAGACGTTCGTCGCGGTCAGCGAGGGCGCACGGCTGGACGACGAGGGGCGCCCGCTGCGCAGCGACTACGCGGTGGAGCTGCGGCTGGACCCGGGTACGTACCGGCTGGTCGTGGCCGACCGGGACGAGAACGGTGACGGGTCGACGTGGGTCTCCTACGACGACAAGGTCGTCACCATCGGCTGACGGGGTCCTGGCCCGGGACCCGGTCCGTGACGCAGTGGCGCGACCCGCCCCGCACCCGGCCCGGGTCGACGCCCCACCCGGTGAACCGGGCCCAGAAGTCCACCTCCGTGTCGTAGCGGTCGTCGGGGATGTCGAGGCAGACCTGGTCGAGCAGCCGGTCGCCGTTTCGCCCCGCCTGCTGCCTGGGGCCACCGTCCCGGCGGGCGGGGGTCAGGCAGAAGGACAGGCCGCCCGGCGACGCGCAGACCACGACGTCGTCGGAGCGCGCGGCGACGGTGGCCCCGAGGTCGACCGCGCGGGCCGCCGCGTCGGTCAGGGGCTCGTCGACGTCCAGGTCCAGGTGCATCCCGCCCGGTCCACCGACCCGCTGGACCTTGACCCAGGGGTCGCCCTGCGCCGGCTGGAGGGTGGTGAACTCGCCGTGCGCGCCTCGCCACGGGCTGGCCGTGCTGCCGGTGACCGCGCACCAGAACTCGAGAGCGACTTCCACCTCGCTCGTTGTCGGGTCGTCGCGGGGGCCGTCAGGCAGGTCGAGGAACAGCCAGACCCAGCTCACCATCGTCGGTCCTCCGATCGTCCGTGACCCGCTGCCGTGCCAGCTGCTGCCGTGCCACCCGAGCCTGCCGGGATCAGACGGCCAGTGCCAGGTAGCGCTGCAACCAGTCCTCCACCACGCTCGCGCCGGGGTCGTCGACCGGGCACAGGTCTCCCGCCGGGCACAGGTCTCCCGCTGGGCACAGGCCTCCCTCTGCGCAAGGCTCGGCCGCGGAACCGGGCGGCACCGTCGTCTCGGTACCGGGCAGCGGCGGCGCCACGGACACGTAGGTATGACCGGTGGGTGTGGTGGTCACGACGGTGTGCCTGGATCCGGGCGGGCCGGCGCGGCTGGCGGTCGCTGGTGGTTCGGCCGAGTCTGGAGTGCCGGGTACGGGGTGGGAGTGCCAGCCGAGGACCTGGCGGATGTGGTTGCACCGTTCGCAGAGGCCCTGGAGGTTCTGCTCGTTCGTGGGTCCGCCGGCGGCGTGGGGGTGGACGTGGTCGATGTGGCGGACGGGGGCGTCGCACCAGGGGGTGCGGCAGGTGCCGCCGTCGCGGACGCGGATCAGGTCGGCCAGGCCCCGTGGGGCCAGGCGGGCGCGTGACTCCATCCCGACCAACGCACCCTGGCGGTCGGTGAGCACCCGGGTGATGAACACCCGGGCCGCCTCGTCCCCACCGGCGCATCGGCCGTCGGCAACGGACAGGGCGTCACGGGTTCCGGTGGGGTCGACAGCGTCGGGCGGGTCGAGGGCGTCGGCGAGCAGGGCGCGGGCCCAAGCCGCGGGCACGGGGCCGTAGCCGTCCAGGTGGGCGGGTTCGTCGCCGTCCAGCAGGGTCCGGTCGGTCATGACCAGGCGCACCGCGACGTCGCCCGGGCGGGTGCGGGGCGTGGACGGGGGCGGCACCGGTGCGGGCGCGTCCCACGTGGTCGCGGCCACCGTGGCCGCCCAACCGGTCGGACCCGCGGCACCAGCGGCACCAGCGGCACCAGTCGCACCGGCACGCGTGCCACCCGCGGCACCGGCACCCGGGGCGCCAGCTGCATCCGTGCCACCTGCTGCACCCGCGGCACCTGTGACGGTCCCCGGGGATGCCTGAACCGGAGGGGGCGCGGTGAGCCGGTCGACGAGGGCGTCGGCCATGAGCTGGCCCCGCCCCCGCGGGTCACCGCCGTTGCGGGCCTGCTCCGCCACCCGCCCCAGCGCCACGTGCGCGGCGATCGCGTCCCGCGCGGGCAGCAACGCGCTCAGGTAGGCCATGGTGTCCGGAGCGGGCCGCACGCTCACGCACCGCTCGGCCACCGCCCGCCGGGCCCGCTCCACCACCCCGGACGGGTCCAACCGGTAGGCCACCTGCCGCACCCGCGCCACCAGTGCGCGGTCACCCAGCTGCTCCAGCACCAGCAGCCGCGACGCGTCACCGACCAGCTCGGCGTCCACCGCCGTCCGGTTCGCCGCGCTCAGCACGGCGGTCTCCCGGACCAGGATCGTCGCCCGCCACTCGCTGATCCGACCCGACTGCAAGGCCGCCAAGGCGTGCGGCATCTCGTGCACCAGCGCCTTGGCCAGGCCCAGGTGACGCCCACCCCGGTGCGGGGAGTCCCGCCGTGCCAACGCCACCTGGGCCGCCACCCCGGCACCCCGCTGCGCCACCGGCACGCCCGCCTCGGCCTGCACCCGCCGCTGACTGGCCTCCAGGTCCACCGCCAACCGCGCCTGCACCGCCGCGGCCGCCGCCTTCAGCTCCTCCAACCCACGGATCACGTCGATCCGCACGGCGTCCGCAGCCACGTCGTCGTGCACCTGTTCCAGCGAGGCCGACACATGCCCGAGCCAGACGACGACATCACCCTCGGGCGTCGGCGCGGGGCGAGGCCCGACGGCCTCGGAGCTGACCGGCATCCCCACCACTCCCCCAACTCGAACGTGTGTTCGAATCCTACCCGCCAGCCACCCGCGGCTCAACCCTTTCCGGGTCGCCTGTGGACATCCGCGAGGGACGCCACCCGAGGGACCAGGTCCCCGTCGTTCAGGGCCGGACGAGCGTCACACCCGACCCCGCCGCATCACCCATCGCCGCCAGCGCGGCACCCGCCTCGTCGAGGCCGATGGTGCGGGTGACCAGCCGCTCGGGACGCAGTAGTCCTGCCGTCACCAACGACAGCAGCTGCGGGTAGTCGTGGGCGGCCATGCCGTGGCTGCCGAGCAGCTCCAGCTCACCGCCCACCACCAGGTGCAGCGGCACCCGCGGGGCCCCCAGCACCGACGGCAGCAGGCCCACCTGCACGTGACGGCCCCGCACCCGCAGCCCTGCCAGCGAGGCGGCGCAGGTCGCCTCGCTGCCCAGGGCGTCCAGGGACAGGTGGACGCCGCCGCCGCTGGCGTCCCTGACCTGCTCGGCCACCTGCTGCCACGGGTCCGCCCCGGGGTCGACCGCCACCTCCGCGCCCATCGACCGGGCGAGCTCCCGCGCCACGGGGGACGGGTCGACGGCCACCACCCGCGCCCCGGCCGCGACGGCCACCATGACGGCCGAGAGCCCCACCCCGCCGCAGCCGTGCACGGCGACCCGCTCCCCCGCCCGCAACCGGCCCACGGCGTGGACGGCCCGGAATGCGGTGGCGAAGCGGCAGCCCAGCAGCGCGGCGACGTCGCTGCCCACCTCGTCGGGCAGCGGGACCAGGTTGACCGCGGCGTGCTCGACGACCACCTGCTCCGCGAAGGATCCCCACCGGGTGAAGCCGGGCTGCTGCTGGCGCAGGCACACCTGCTGCTGACCGGCCCGGCAGGGGTCGCACGTGCCGCAGGCCATGACGAACGGGGTCGTCACCCGCTGCCCGACCCGGACCGTCCCGACCCCCGTCCCCAGGGCGACGACGGTCCCGGCCAGCTCGTGGCCGGGCACGTGGGGCAGGACGACGTCCGGGTCGTGGCCGGCCCAGGCGTGCCAGTCGCTGCGGCACAACCCCGTGACCTCGACCGCGACCACCACCCCGCCGGGCGGCGGGTCGGGGTCGGGGACCACCTGGACCGTCGGCTCCTGCTCGAACTGCTCGACCACCACGGCTCGCACGGGCGTGATCGTGCCAGCCGGCGCGGCCCGACGGCCCCAGGGGCCGTCCGACGGGCGTCAGCCGTTGACGATGCGGTCCTTGAGCCGGCCGAACAGGCCCTGCGGGCTGCCGTTGGTGGTGCGTCCGGTCGGGTGCTGCTCGCCCCGGGCCACGGCGAGCCGCTGCAGCAGGTCCCGCTGCTCCTCGTCCAGGCGGGTGGGCACCTGCACGTCCACGTGGACGTGCAGGTCACCCCGGCCGGGCGAGCGCAGGTGAGCCGCGCCCAGCCCGCCGAGGGTCAGGGTCTGGCCGTGCTGGGTGCCGGGCTGCAGCTCGACGTCGCGGTCGCCGTCCAGGGTGGGGACGCTCATGGTCGCGCCGAGGGCCGCGGCCGTCATGGGGACCTCGAGGACGGTGTGCAGGTCGTCGCCCTCGCGCCGCAGCCGCGGGTGGCGACGCTCCTGGACCTCGACGTACAGGTCGCCGGCGGGGCCACCACCGGGGCCGACCTCGCCCTGGCCGGACAGCTGGATCCGGGTGCCGGTGTCGACGCCCGGCGGCACCTTGATGGTCAGGGTGCGGCGGGTGCGGACCCTGCCCTCGCCGGAGCACTCGTGGCAGGGGGCGGGCAGCACGGTGCCGTAGCCGCCGCAGCGGGGGCAGGCGCTCGTGGTCATCACCTGACCGAGGAACGACCGGGCCACGCGCTGGACCTGACCGCGGCCGGCGCAGACGTCGCAGGTCTCGGGCGAGGTCCCGGGCTCGCAGCAGGTGCCCTGGCAGCGGGTGCAGACCTCGGCGCTCTCCACCCGGATCTCCCGGGTGCCGCCGAAGACGGCCTCCTCCAGGTCGATCTCCAGCCGGACCAGGGCGTCCTGGCCACGGCGCTGGCGCGAGGCGGGCCCGCGGGCGCCGCCCCCGCCGCCGGCACCGCCGAAGAAGGTCTCGAAGATGTCCGAGAACCCGAACCCGGCGCCCTGCCCGCCGAAGCCGGAGTCGCCCCCGGCGTCGTAGGCCGACCGCTTCTCGGGGCTGCTCAGCACGTCGTAGGCGCGGGAGACCTCCTTGAAGCGCTCCTCGGCCCCGTCGCCGCTGTTGACGTCGGGGTGCAGGGTGCGGGCTAGGCGGCGGTAGGCCTTCTTGATGTCCTCGGGGGATGCGTCCCGGGAGACCCCGAGGGTCTCGTAGTGGTCAGTCACAGGGGGCGGTGCCTTCCGTCGTCTGGGGTGCCGGGCTCACTGCTCGAGAGCCCGCGAGGCGTAGCGGGCGACTGCCCGCACGGCGGCGATCGTGGTGGGGTAGTCCATGCGCGTCGGACCCAGGACGCCGAGCCGGGCGATGACGTCGCCGCTGCCGTAGCCGCTGGTCACGACCGCGGTCTGGGCCAGGCTCTCGTGCGCGGTCTCGCGACCGATCCGGACCGCGATGTCGGGGTGCTCCTCGGCCATGTCGTGCATCAGCCGCAGCAGGACGACCTGCTCCTCCAGCGCCTCCAGGACGCTGGACAGCTCGCCGGGGAACTCGGTGCCGCGGCGGACCAGGTGGCTGGTGCCGGCCACGACGATGCGATCCTCGCGCTCCTCGGCGAGCAGGTCGGCCAGGGCACCCACGACCGCGACCGCGGTCGCCGCCGCACCGTCGGTGCCGGCGTACGGCGGGTGGTCGAGGACGGCCCGCACCGAGGTGGCGGCCAGGTCCAGCCGGCGCCCGACGACGGCCCCGTTGACGCGGTTGCGGAGCTCCTCGAGCGTGCCGCCGTCGTGGCCCGGCGCGTCGACCAGGCGCTGCTCGACCCGTCCGGTGGAGACGATGAGGACCAGCAGCACCCGCTCGGGCGGCAGCGGCACGAGGTCGACGTGGCGGACGGTGGCCCGCGACAGCGAGGGGTACTGGACCACCGCGGTCTGCCGGGTGATCTGGCTGAGCAGGCGCACCGTGCGGTCGACGACGTCGTCCAGGCCCACCGCGCCGTCGAGGAACGCGCGGATGGCGCGGCGCTCCGGCGGGGTCATCGGCCGGACCTCGCTCAACCGGTCGACGAACATCCGGTACCCCTTGTCGGTGGGGATCCGGCCGGCGCTGGTGTGGGGCTGGGCGATGTAGCCCTGCTCCTCCAGCACCGCCATGTCGTTGCGGATGGTGGCCGGGCTCACGCCCAGCGCGTGACGCTCCACCAGCGACTTGGAGCCCACGGGCTCCCTGGTCGTGACGAAGTCCTCCACGATGGCGCGGAGGACCTCCAGGCGGCGGTCGTCGGCCACGGAGTCACCTCCCGGGGGCGTTGGCACTGTCGGGGTCCGACTGCCAATCCTAGCCGCCGACGGTCCGTCCGGCCGCCCGGGCCCGCCCCCGACCGGGCGGTGCCGGGTCCGGGAACCGGGTCAGACGTGCTCGCGCCAGGAGTGCTCCGGGACGTAGCCCAGCAGGTCACGGGCCCGGTCGATGGACAGCAGGGTCCCGTGCTCCCCCAGGTCGCCCCGGACCTCGACCCCGGGGAACTCGGCGGCCATGAGGTCGACCGAGGACCGCCGCATGACGGTGTCCGCGTTGGCCACGATGCAGACCTCCGCGCCATTGACCTCGGCGGTCAGGGCCCGACGGGCCGCCTGGGCGCCGTCGCGGCCGTCGATGTAGCCCCACAGGTTCCAGCGGCGCAGCGACGGGTCGTCCTGGAAGGCCTCGAACCCGGCGTAGTCGGCCACGTCCATGACGTTGGAGAAGCGCAACCCGACGAACGTGGTGCCGGTCCAGCGGGCGAACTGCCGGGCCATCTCCTCCTCCAGGGTCTTGCCCAGGGAGTAGGTGGACTCCGGGCGGGGGGTGTAGGCCTCGTCGACCGGGGCGTACGGCGGCGGGGTCTGGAACGGCAGGCCCAGCACGGTCTCGCTGCTCGCCCACACCACCCGGGGCACCGACAGCACCCGGGCCGCCTCGAACACCCCCCACGTGGTGGGCACGTTGTTGGTGAACGTGGCGGAGTTGGTGGTCAGACCGGGCGCGGGCACGGCGGCCAGGTGGACCACGGCGTCCAGGCCGCTGTGGCGCTCCTCGACGCCGGCCATCGCGCCGAGCACCTGCCCCGGGTCCGACAGGTCCACCCGCACCGCCACGGCCGAGCCGCCCCCGTGCGGCAGGTCGTCCGGGACGACCCGGTCCAGCACCACCACGTCGTGCCCGTGCCGGACGAGGTCCGCCACCACGTGGCGTCCGAGCTTGCCGCTGCCACCGGTCACCGCGACACGTGCCATCTGGTTCCTCCTCGTCCACCCCCGCCGTCACCGGCGGGTCGCCGGGGCCCGTCGCTCGGGCCCTCCCGATCCCCGATCCTGCAGGCAGCACCACTGACCCGCGACCTCGGGCGGGCCTACCGTCGGGGCATGACGCAGCAGCCCTACCCCACCGGCCCGACGAGCACCGGACCCGAGGCCCTGGGTCCCGCCCCGGAGCGAGGCGCACCCGCCTACGGGCAGCCGTACCCCGGTGGTGCCGGCCCCGCGCCCATGACCCCGTCCGACGAGACCACCTGGTCGACCGTCACGCACCTGTCCTGGATCGCGGGCAGCTTCGTGGCGCTGCCGTTCCTGGCGCCGCTGGTCCTGTTCCTCGTCCTCAAGGACCGCGGCCCGTTCGTCCGGCACCACACCGCGGAGGCCCTGAGCTTCCAGCTGTCGCTGCTGGTGTACGGGCTGGGGGTCACCGTGGTGGGCGGGCTGCTCAGCGTGGTGACGCTCGGCGTGCTGGTCCCGCTGTGGGCCGTAGCGGGCGGGGCCCTCGTCGTCGTCGGGGCGGTGTTCACCGTCCTGGCGGCGATCGCGTCCTCCCGCGGCCAGTGGTACCGCTACCCGCTGACCATCCGGTTCGTCCGCTGAGGACCGGTCGGGGGTGACGGCCGGCCAGTCACGGGGTCCTCGACCCGGACACGCGGGGTCCGTGACGCCCGGAACCGACCCGGTCCGGCCCCGCTACCAGTAGGTTCGTCCCGCCCTGTCCCTCTGCGAAGGACCCAGACATGACTGACCCGAACACCCCCGCAGACCCCGACCAGCCGCCGTCCGGTCAGCCGGCCGGTGAGCCGGGTCCCGCCCAGCCCGGCCCGTACAGCCAGCCGGGCGGCTACAGCCAGCCCGCGCAGCCCGGGTCGTACGACCAGCCCGGCGGTTACCAGCAGCCCGGCCAGCCCGGCGGCTACCAGCAGCCCGGCGCCTACCCGCCGCCCGGCGCCCCCCAGCCCGGCGCCTACCAGCAGGCCCCGGTCAGCCAGGCGGACGAGAAGCTCTGGGGCATGCTCGGCCACCTGGGCGGCATCGTGATCGGCTTCATCGCCGGTCTCGTCGTCTACCTGATCTACAAGGACCGCTCGCAGTACCTCAAGGAGCAGGGCGCCGAGGCGCTCAACTTCCAGATCACCATCGTCATCGCGGCCATCGCGGCCAGCATCCTGACCGCGGTCAGCCTGGGGATCCTGTTCTTCCTGCCGTTCGTCGTGTGGGTGGTCCAGATCGTCTTCGGCATCCTCGCCGGCCTGGCGGCCAACCGCCACGAGAACTACCGCTACCCGTTCGCCATCCGCCTGGTGAAGTGACGTCGGGAGGGCGCCGCGACCTCACCCCGTGAGGGCGCGCGCCACCACGTCGGCCAGCAGCCGTCCGCGCAGCGTCGGGACCACCCGGCCCGCGCGGGCGGCTGCGTCGTCCAGCAGCCCGTCCGCCACCAGCCGCTGCACCTGCGCGCGGGTGGCCGGCGCCAGCGTGGCCAGGTCGATCCCCTCGGCCAGCCGGCTGCGCAGCAGCACGTCCTCCAGCGCCCGGGTCGGCCCGTCGAGCACCTCGCGGCCCTGCGCGGGGCTGCGACCGGCGTGCACGGCGTCGGCCCAGGCCGCGGGGTGCCGGACGTTCCACCAGCGGACCCCGCCGACGTGGCTGTGGGCCCCGGGGCCGACGCCCCACCAGTCGTCCCCGCGCCAGTAGCCCAGGTTGTGCCGGCAGGCGTGGGACGGCTCGCGCGCCCAGTTGCTCACCTCGTACCAGCCGTAGCCTGCCGCCGTCAGGACGTCCTCGGCCAGCTCGTACTTGTCGGCCAGGTCGTCGTCGTCCGGCGAGGGGACCTGGCCGCGTCGGACCCGGCCGGCCAGCCGGGTGCCGGGCTCGACGACCAGGGCGTAGGCCGAGACGTGGTCGGGGGCCATCGCGACGGCCGCGTCCAGGCTGGTGCGCCAGTCGGCCAGGGTCTCCCCCGGTGTGCCGTAGATCAGGTCGACGCTGACGCCGAGCCCGGCCTCGCGGGCCCAGGCCACCACCTGCGGCACCCGCTCGGGGTCGTGGGTGCGGTCGAGGGTGGCCAGCACGTGCGGCACGGCCGACTGCACCCCGAAGGACACCCGGGTGACGCCGCCCTCGGCCAGGGCGAGCAGGTAGTCCCGGTCGACGGAGTCGGGGTTGGCCTCGGTGGTCACCTCCGCGTCGTCGGCCAGGCCGAACGTGTCGCGGACGGAGCCCACCAGGGCCAGGACGTCCGTGGCCGGCAGCAGCGTCGGGGTGCCGCCGCCGAGGAAGACGGTGGACACGGCCCGCTCGGGCAGGT
Source organism: Jannaschia sp. R86511 (assembly GCF_042466345.1). Classification (NCBI taxonomy): domain Bacteria; kingdom Pseudomonadati; phylum Pseudomonadota; class Alphaproteobacteria; order Rhodobacterales; family Roseobacteraceae; genus Jannaschia; species Jannaschia sp. R86511. Next base: position 2,473,975 of record NZ_JAXHCD010000001.1, on the reverse strand, counting down.
CCGCGTCGCCCAGGACGCGGGCGGCCAGGGCCAGCTCGTCGGCGACGCCTCGGGGGTAGCCGGCGCGGCTGGCGCCGGCCTGCGGGCCGAGCTCCTCGGCGGTGTAGGTGGTGAAGTCGCAGTAGCCGCAGCGCACCCGGCAGAACGGGACGTGGACGTAGACGCCGAGCCGACGCCCGGCCGCGCCGTCGCGGACCTGCGGGGGCAGGGAGCCGTCGACGGGCACCGTCGCCGTGCCCTCCGGAGCCGGACCCGGCACGTCAGGCCCGCGTCAGCGCGCGCTCGACGTACGCGAGCAGCGACGGGGCCAGCTCCAGGCCGTCGCGCTCCTGGGCGTCCAGCAGCCGTCGGGCGTCGGCCGGGTCCTGCTCGCCGAACCAGCGGGCGGCGCTGACGCCGTGCGCCGGGCGGTGCATGACGCGGACGGCGTCGCCGGCCCGGACCTGGCCGGGCTGGAGCACCCTCAGGTAGGCGCCGACCCGGTTGGCCTGGGCGAACCGCTTGACCCAGCGGGGCTCGTCGACGTGCCGCTGGAAGGTCATGCACGGCACGCGAGGCTGGGTCACCTCGACCAGGACGTCGTCGCCCAAGCGCCACCGCTCACCGATGAGCGCCTCGGACACCGCCACGCCCCGCAGCCGCAGGTTGTCGCCGAACCAGCCCGGCGGGACGTCCCGGCCCAGCTCGGCCGCCCAGTGGTCGGCGTCCTCGCCGGCGTAGGCGTACACCGCCTTGTCCCGGCCGCCGTGGTGTCGGGTGTCCTGGACCCGGTCCCCCTCGACTCCCGCGGGGGTCAGCGTCACGACGGGCACCTCGCGCTTGTCGATGCCCGTGGTGTCGGTGGGCAGGTCCGCCTTGACCGCCCAGGTGACGCTGACGGCCTCGACGGTCCCGGTGGGACCGGGCGTCACTTCTTGGCCTCGGCCTTGGCCTTGTCGCCGACCTCGGAGGACAGCGCGGCGATGAACGCCTCCTGGGGGACCTCGACGCGGCCGACCATCTTCATCCGCTTCTTGCCCTCCTTCTGCTTCTCCAACAGCTTGCGCTTGCGGGAGATGTCGCCGCCGTAGCACTTGGCCAGGACGTCCTTGCGGATGGCGCGGATGGACTCCCGGGCGATGATCCGGCTGCCGATGGCGGCCTGGATCGGCACCTCGAACTGCTGGCGCGGGATGAGCTCCTTGAGCCGCTCGGTCATCTTGACGCCGTAGGCGTAGGCCTTGTCGCGGTGGACGATGGCGCTGAACGCGTCGACGACCTCGCCCTGCAGCAGCACGTCGACCTTGACCAGGTCCGCGGCCTGCTCCCCGGCCAGGTCGTAGTCCAGCGAGGCGTAGCCGCGGGTGCGGGACTTGAGCGCGTCGAAGAAGTCGAACACGATCTCGGCCAGCGGCAGGGTGTACCGGATCTCGACGCGCTCCTCGGACAGGTAGTCCATGCCCTCGAGCGTGCCCCGCCGCGACTGCGCCAGCTCCATGATCGTCCCGATGTACTCGCTCGGGGTGATGATCGTGGCCTTGATGACCGGCTCGACGATCTCCTTGACCTTGCCGTGCGGGAACTCCGAGGGGTTCATGACGACCTGCTGGCTGCCGTCCTCCATGGTCACGGTGTAGATGACGCTGGGGGCGGTCGAGATGAGGTCGAGGTCGAACTCGCGGCTGAGCCGCTCGGCGACGATCTCCAGGTGCAGCAGGCCGAGGAACCCGATCCGGAAGCCGAAGCCGAGCGCCGCGGACGTCTCGGGCTCGTAGACCAGGGCCGCGTCGTTGAGCTTGAGCTTGTCCAGGGCGTCGCGCAGGTCCGGGTAGTCGGAGCCGTCGATCGGGAACAGGCCCGAGAACACCATGGGCTTGGGGTCGGTGTAGCCGCCCAGGGCCTCGGTGGCGCCCTTGGCGGCGCTGGTGACGGTGTCGCCCACCTTGGACTGGCGGACGTCCTTGACCCCGGTGATCAGGTAGCCGACCTCGCCGACCCCCAGCCCCTGGCCCGGCAGCGGCTCGGGCGAGATGACGCCGATCTCGAGCAGGTCGTGCACCGCCCGGGTGGACATCATCTGGATCTTCTCGCGCGGGCTGAGCCGGCCGTCGATGACCCGGACGTAGGTGACGACCCCGCGGTAGGTGTCGTAGACGGAGTCGAAGATCATGGCGCGGGCCGGTGCGTCGGGGTCGCCGACCGGGGCCGGGACCCGCTTGACGATGCTGTCCAGCAGCTCCTGCACGCCCATGCCGGTCTTGCCGGAGGTCCGCAGCACCTCCTCCGGCTCGCAGCCCACGAGCTTGGCCAGCTCGGCGGCGTACTTCTCGGGCTGGGCCGCCGGCAGGTCGATCTTGTTGAGCACCGGGATGATCTCGAGGTCGTTCTCCATGGCCATGTAGAGGTTGGCCAGGGTCTGCGCCTCGATGCCCTGCGCGGCGTCCACCAGCAGCACGGCGCCCTCGCAGGCCGCCAGGGACCGCGAGACCTCGTAGGAGAAGTCGACGTGGCCGGGCGTGTCGATCATGTTGAGCGCGACCACGTCGTCACCCACCTGCCACGGCATGCGAACGGCCTGGCTCTTGATGGTGATGCCGCGCTCGCGCTCGATGTCCATCCGGTCCAGGTACTGGGCCCGGGCCTGCCGGGCCTCGACGACACCGGTCAGCTGGAGCATGCGGTCGGCCAGCGTGGACTTGCCGTGGTCGATGTGCGCGATGATGCAGAAGTTGCGCAGCTGCGACGGCGGGGTCGCGGCGACCGGGAGCGGGGACGCGGGAATCGGGGGCACTCGACCTACCTCGTGGGGGACGTGGGGCAGTGGCAGTTTCCCACGTCCGCGGCCCCGGCCGGTGCGCCGGCTACCGCTGGCGGGTCAGCTCGACCCGGACGTCCATCCGCGACCCGGCCCCGCCCGACACGACCCCCCGGAACGGCGACACGTCTCCGTAGTCCCGACCGTGGGCGACCACGACGTGGTCCAGCCCGGCCGTGCGGCCGTTGGTCGGGTCGAAGGGGAACCACCGTCCCACCCACCACTCCAGCCAGGCGTGGCTCTGCCCCGTGACCGTGCGGCCCACCTCGGCGCCGGGGTCCGGGTGCAGGTAGCCCGACACGTACCGGGCGGGGATGCCCAGGCCCCGCAGCGCCCCCAGGGCGATGTGGACGAAGTCCTGGCAGACACCCCGGCCCTCGGCCCACGCCTCCTCCGCGGAGGTCTTGACCCCGGTGACGCCGGACACGTACTGCATGTGCTCGCCGACCCAGGCGCTCACGGCCAGCGCCGCCTGGTGCGGCTCCAGCCCGCCGGCGACCTCGCGGCTGGCCTGGACCAGGTCCGGCCCGAGCCGGGTGACCGGGCGCGGCCCGAGCCACTCCACGTGGTCGTCGCGGACCTGGTCGTCGGCCAGCTCCTGCCAGGTCAGGCCGGCGGGGACGGCGTCGTCGGCCTGCTCGACCTCGACCAGGCTGTTGGCCACCACGTCGAGGCGGGTGTGCGGGACCTGGGTGTCGAAGGCGACGACCTCGCTGCCCCAGTAGTCGCGGTACCGGAAGGCCGACGCCCGCGGGGACACCTCCATCCGCGCCTCGAGCGCCGTCTGGCCGGGCAGCGTCGCGGGCGTCATCCGCAGCTCGTTGTAGGACGTCCGGACGGGCCGGTCGTACTCGATGCTCGTGGTGTGCACGATGCGCAGCCGGTTGACCGACCGACCGCTGCGCGACGTCGCCATGCCCTGGGACTGGCCCTGAAACTGGGACTGGGACTGGCCCTGCGTCTGGTCGCTCACATCGCCTCCGGTACCCACTCGACGCCGGCCCCCATCGGGAAGTACCGGCGGCTGACCGCGTCCGAGACGCGGGACACGGCCTGCTGCACCCGCTCCATCTCGACCGGCAGGTCCTCCAGCAGCTCGGCCGGGCTGCGGAACTCCAGCTGCCCGCGGGTCCAGGCCAGGGTGCGGCGGGCGTCGTCGGCGTACCCGACCCGGCCCGCGTCGGGGTCGAGGTCCTCCAGGCACCGTTCGGCCGTGGCCAGGGCGTTGACGACCGAGCGCGGGAACAGCCGGTCCAGCAGCAGGAACTCCGCCGCCTGGGTGTCCGAGCGCCCGCCGGAACGACCGCCCCGGTAGGTCCGCAGGAACGCCTCGTACGCGCCGCAGCTGTGCAGGATCGTCTGCCAGGTGGGGCCGGCCTCGAGGACCGTCGTGGCCAGCAGGCGGGCGGTCATGTCGGCCCGCTCGAGGCTGCGCCCGAGCACCAGGAACTGGTAGCCCGCGTCACGGCTCATCGTGGAGTCGGCGATGCCGGTCACCACGGCGGCACGTTCCCGCACCCACCCCGCGAACCGGTGGGCCGAGGCGGCCCGGACCCGGGTCGGGATCGCGTAGTAGGTGGTGTTGAGGACCTCCCACATCTCGCTGGACACGACCTCGCGGGCCCGCCGGGCGTTCTCGCGCGCCGCGGCCAGCGACCCGGCGATGGAGCTCGGGGCGACGGGGTCGTAGGCGAGCGTGTCCAGCAGCACGCGGCGGTTGAGGGGGCCCGCGACCCGGTCGGTCGGCGTGCCCATGACGGCCATCAGCGACCCGCAGGCCTCGGCCTCGTCCAGCCAGGGGTCCTCGAGGATGCGCTGGACCTGGGCGTCCACGATGCGGGCGGTGTCGTCGGCGCGCTCGACGTAGCGGCCGATCCAGAACAGGGACTCGGCGATCCGGCTCAGCACGACGGCCTCCCGATAGTGGGTGTCTGCTGCTGCTGCTGCTCCTGCTGGCGGTTGTCGCCGTCGCCGGCCGGTCCCGCGTCCGGCGGGGACGAGCGCACGATCTCCAGCTCGGTGGTGCCGCCGAGGCGGCCCAGCTCGGTCGTGTCGCGCTCGGCGCGGTCCGACAGCACCCAGGTGTCCTTGGACCCGCCGCCCTGGCTGGAGTTGACCACCAGCGTCGACTCCTGCAGCGCGACCCGGGTCAGCCCGCCCGGCAGCACCCAGACGTCCTCGCCGTCGTGCACCGCGAACGGGCGCAGGTCCACGTGACGCGGGGCGAGCTCCTCGCCCACCAGGGTCGGCACGGTCGACAGCGCGACGACCGGCTGGGCGATCCAGCCGCGGGGGTCCGCCCGCAGCCGCTCCCGCAGCGCGTCCAGCTGGGGGGCCGAGGCCTGCGGACCGATGACGATGCCCTTGCCACCGGAGCCGTCGACCGGCTTGACGACGAGCTCGTCGAGGCGGTCGAGCACCTCGGCCAGGTGGTCGGGCTCCTCGCAGCGCCAGGTGTCGACGTTGGCCAGGACCGGGTCCTCGCCCAGGTAGTAGCGGGTCAGGTCGGGCATGTAGGTGTAGACGAGCTTGTCGTCGGCCACGCCGTTGCCCACGGCGTTGGCGATGGTCACGCTGCCGGCCCGCGCGGCGTTGAGCAGGCCGGCGCAGCCCAGCATCGAGTCGCTGCGGAACTGGACGGGGTCGAGGAAGTCGTCGTCGACCCGCCGGTAGATGACGTCGACCCGGCGCTCGCCCTCGGTGGTGAGCATGCGCACCCGGTTGCCGGAGCAGACCAGGTCACGGCCCTCGACCAGCTCCACGCCCATGGAGCGGGCCAGCAGGGCGTGCTCGAAGTAGGCGCTGTTGTAGACGCCCGGGGTCAGCACGACCACGGTCGGGTCGTCGACGCCGGCCGGGGCGGCCATCTGCAGGGCCGCCAGCAGCCGCTCGGGGTAGTCGGAGACCGGGCGGACCCGCATCGAGGCGAACAGGTCCGGCAGGGCCTGGGTCATGGCCCGGCGGTTCTCCAGCACGTAGGACACGCCGCTGGGCACGCGGACGTTGTCCTCCAGGACGCAGAACCGGCCCGCCGCGTCGCGGACCAGGTCGATGCCCGACACGTGGACGCGCACGCCGTTGGCGGGGTCGATACCGGCGGCCTCGCGGTGGAAGTGCGAGCTGGAGGTGATGACGTACCGGGGCACGACGCCGTCGGCCACGGCCCGCATCGGCCCGTACACGTCGGCCAGGAACCGCTCGAGCACCCGCACCCGCTGCCGGACCCCGGCCTCGACCGTGGCCCACTCGTGCGCCGCCAGGACCCGCGGCACGACGTCGATCGGGAACGGACGCTCCTCCCCCGCCAGGTCGAAGGTCACCCCCCGGTCCAGAAACGTCGCGGCCAGGGAGTCAGACCGGGCCCGCAGGTCGTCGACCGACATCGAGGCCACGGCGCCGTGGACGGCGCGGGCAGGCGGACGCACGCTGCCGTCGGGGGCGATCATCTCGTCCCAGGCGGGGCCGGCGGTGGGCTTGGCGGAGTACCCGTCGAAGACCCCGGGAAGGTGCTGCACGTCGCCCTGCTGCATGATCCGACCCTAGTGCGAGGGCCTCGCCACGCCAGCGGGCCGACCACCCGGTGACGGCGCATTTCCGCCCCGGCGCCCCGGTGACGTATCGTGCGGGGTTGGCCGTGGGCCGGCAGGGCCGAGCACCTGCAGCAGCCCAGAGACAGGCACGACCGCGTCGCGCGAGGCGACGCGCCTCAGACGAGCACGGAGTGAGCACGCGTGGCGAACATCAAGTCCCAGATCAAGCGCATCAAGACCAACGAGAAGGCCCGCCTGCGCAACAAGGCAGCCAAGTCGGAGCTGCGCACCCTGGTGCGCCAGTTCCGGGAGGCCGCGGCCTCCGGCGACAAGGCCGCCACGGAGGAGGCCCTGCGCAAGGCCACCCGTGGGCTCGACAAGGCGGCCTCCAAGGGCGTCATCCACAAGAACCAGGCCGCGAACCGCAAGTCCGCGCTGGCCTCGGCCGCCTCGGCGGTCTGAGCCGACCGCCCCGGCCGCCGCGCCGGGGCCCTGGTCGGCCGGCTGACGGCCCAGCCGTCCTCGCTGCCGCTCGGTCCGCACTCCGGAACCCCCGGGACCACCCCCGGGGGTTCCGTCGCGTCCGGGCGGCACCGTGTGGGACGTTCCGGCCGGCCTCTCCCACAGTCGTGGGACGTTCCCTGCGCGGATCGGGCCCCAGACGTCACGTTTCGTCCCACACGCCGTCGCGTTCCGTTCCACGCCGTCGGCCCCCACCGTTGTGGGACGTTCCGCACGCCAACCGGGCCCCAGGCGTTGCGTTTCGTCCCACACGCCATCGCCCCCCACCGTTGTGGGACGTTCCGCACGCCAACCGGGCCCCAGGCGTCGCGTTTCGTCCCGCACGCCGACTCCCCCGGCGGCTTGGGGCCTTTCGAGCGGGCCTGTCCGGTCGCCGTCCGGTCCGACGGGCGCAGCCCGGACGGCCGGCGGGACGGCTCGTCAGCGGTGGCGGCCGCGGGCGTCGGTGACGGCGACCACGGCCCGCTCGAGGGCGTAGGCCGAGGCCACCCCCGGCACCTCGCCCTTGACGGCCGCGTCGGCGTCGGCGACCGCGACGATCGCGGTCCGCAGGCCGGCCGGGTCCCAGCCCTGCAGGTCGCGGCGGGCCCGGTCGATCTGCCAGGGCGCCATCGACAGCTCCTTGGCCAGCGCGGCGGCGGGGCCGCGTCCCGCCCCGGCGACCTTGGCCATCGACCGCAGCTTGGACCCGAGCGCGCCCACCACGAGCACCGGCTCGACCCGCTGCGACAGGGCGTGGCGCAGCAGGGACAAGGCCTCCCCCGCCCGGCCCGCCACCGCCGCGTCGGCGATGTCGAAACCCCTGGCCTCCCGGCGGCCGCCGACCAGCGCCCGGACGTCGTCGACGCCGACCTGGCCCGTCACGGTGTCCGCGAGCTGCCCGGTCACCGCCATCAGCTCGGCGAGGTCGCCGCCGAGCGCCTCCACGAGCACCTCGACCGCGTCGGGGTCCGCCCGGCGCCCCGCGGTCCGCAGCCGCGACACCACCAGCTCGCTGCGCTCCCGGTCGCCCGCCACGGGGGCGCACGTGACGGTGACGGCACCGGGCACCTTCTGCAGCGCGGCCAGGACGGCCTTGCCACCGTTGCCACCACCGTGCCGGCCGATGAGGACCAGCTCGTCGTCGGGCTCGGCGGCGAGCTCGTGGGCGACGGCCGTGACCTCGTCGGAGTAGCCGCCCGCCGCCGCCTCCAGGCCCTCGAGCACCACCAGGCGGCGGCCCCCGAACAGCGACGGCGCCACGGCGGCGCTTACCTCGCCCACCGTGAAACGGGCGGGACCGAGCTCGTGGCGCTCGACGTCGGGCGTCTGCTCCCGCACGGCCGCGATCAGGCGTCGCAGGGCCACGTCCGCCAGGGCCTGCTCCGTGCCGACGAGCAGCACCACGGGGGACGGGCCCACCTCGAAGGCGCTGGGTCCGGCGGGGGCTGCCGGTCGGCCTCGGCCGGTTCGTCGGGTCGCCACGGGCTCATGCTGGCACGGCCGCCCGACGGCGGGCGCCCGCCCTGCTCGTCCGGACGGCCACAGAGGCGTCGGGTGCGTCGGGGGCGTCGGGGACGTCGGGGGCGGCCAGCCGCAGGGCGACGCCGCCGTGCTGCAGGGTCGACAGCGCCAGCGTGCCGCTCGCCCCGACCACGGACAGGGCGCGCGGGCTGGGGTGGCCGTAGCCGTTGCCACGTCCCGCGCTGGCCACGCCGACGCGGGCCCCGACCGCCGCGTAGAACGCGGGCAGCTGGTCGGCGGAGCCGTGGTGGGCGACGGTGGTGACGTGGGCGCGCAGGTCCTCGGGGGCGGCCAGCAGCCGCTGCTGGACCGGCGACCCGACGTCGCCCGCGGCCAGCAGCGTCAGGCCGCCCGTGCTCGCTCGCACCACGAGACCGGCGTCGTTGACGTCCTGGGAGTCACCCGGCCGTGCCCGTCCGGCCACCGGGGACAGCACCTGCAGGTCCACGTCGCCGACGGTGGCGGCGTCCCCGCGAACCGGGTGGCGCAGCACGGCCCCGTGGCGCGAGGACCAGTTGCTGAGTGCGTCCGCGGCCGGTTCGGGCATGCCGGCGCCCGCGGACCAGACCGTGCCGACGCTCGCCACCCCCGCCACGCCGTCGAGCCCGCCCACGTGGTCGGCGTGCAGGTGCGTGAGCACGAGCAGGGGCACCTCGCGGACCCCGCTGCGGCGCAGGCAGCCGGCCACGAGCTCTGGCGCCGGGCCGGTGTCGACCACGACGGCGGCCGCGGGCCCGGCGCGGACCAGCAGCGCCTCCCCCTGGCCGACGTCGCACACCACCACCTGCCAGCCGGCCCCGGGCCACCGGTCACCGGCCGGGGGCAGCAGCAGGGCCAGGGCGAGCGCGAGGGCCGTGACGCCCGGCAGGGCGACGGTGACGAAGCGACGGCTGCGACTGCGGCCGGCCGGGTCGGGCGGGCCGTCACGACCGGTCCACGCCCGGGGCCAGGACCGGACGTCCGGCCAGGGCGCCCACGCGGCCCCCGCCCGTCGGTCCGGCAGACGGCGCAGCAGCCACGCGGCCAGGACGAGCGCGGTGAGCGTGGCGAGACCGGCCAGCACGGACCCTGCCGCCCCCGACGGCCAGGGCAGGCTCGCCGCGGGAAGGTCGGCCGCCGTGCGCGCCACCACGGCGATCCAGGCGGCGCACCAGCGCGCAGGCGTGGCGACCACCGCTGCCAGGGCCGGGTGCAGGGGGGCCAGCAGCGCCGCCACCACGCCGATGACGGTGGCCGGGGCCACGGCCGGGGCGGCCAGGACGTTCGCCGGCAGCGCGTAGAGGCTGAGCACCGGCTCGAGGCCGACCAGCGACGGGGTGACGGCGGCCTGGGCCGCCGCGGGCACCGCCAGCACGAATGCCATCGGCCGGGGCAGGACCCGCCCGAGCGAACGGGCCCACGGCAGGCTGCACAGCACCAGCGCCCCGGTGGCCAGGACGCTGAGCCGGAAGCCGGGTGCCCGGGACAGCCACGGGTCGACGAGCAGGACGACCAAGACCGCGAGGGCCAGTGCGGACACCCCGCCGCCGCGCCGGCCTAGCAGCAGCCCCAGCAGGCCGACCGACCCCATGACCGCCGCCCGGAGCACGCTGGGCTCCGGGCGGGCCACGACCACGAGCCCCAGCAGGGCCACGGCAGCCAGCACGACCCCGGTACGCACGCCCAGACGGCCCAGGACGCAGACGAGCAGGACCCCGCCGCAGACGATGCTGACGTTGGCCCCGCTGACGGCGGTCAGGTGCGTCAGACCGGCCGTCCGCATGTCCGCCACCAGGTCGGCCGGCTGCGCGCTCGTGTCCCCGACGACCAAGCCCGGCAGCAGCGCGGCGCCGTCGGTCACGGCCGGCCCCGCGCCGGCGGCGGCGTCCGCACCCGCCCCGCCGTCACCCGCCCCACCGTCGGCGCCGGCCGCCGTGACCAGTCCCGCCCGCAGCTGCTCGGCCCACTGCCACCACCAGGCGGGCCCGGACAACCGCTCGACCGGACCGCTGGGGCGGGCGAAGAACGTGTAGGGCGCCCCCGCCGGGGCCGGCTCGAGCGACAGCCGCACCCGCAGCCGTTCGCCCCAGCGGGCGTCCTGCCACGACGGGTCCCCGCTCAGCGAGGCCGGGACCCGCACGGTGACGGCGTGACCGGTCCCGGTGCCGGTCCCGGTCCCGGTGCTGGCGCTGGCGCCGGTCCCGGTCCCGGTCCGGGTGCCCGTGCCCCTGCCATGACCCGGCGGCTGGAACGAGGTCACCACGACGCGCACCCGCACCTGCTCCCGGTGCCAGGCCTGCTCGCCCGAACCCGCGACGGGGTCACCGGCCACCACGAGCTCCACCAGCACCGAGCCCGACCGCTCCGCGACGTCGACGAGGGCGGCCGGTGCCCGCCGCTCGGCCTGCCACGAGGCCAGGCCCAGGACCACCGCCGGCAGGGCCGTGGCCAGGACGAGCGACGCGGCGGCTGGCCCCAACCACCGGGCCGACCGGGCCGACCGCCGGAACCACCCGGCCGACGAGGCCCACCAGGTCGCCAGCGCCAGGGCGGCGGCCGCGCCGACGCCGAGCAGGGCCAGGGCCGCCGCACGGCTGCCCGCCGGGTCCGCAGCCACGGCCCACCACGCGGCCGCCCAGCAGAGCAGCGCGGCCGGCACCAGGCGTACGTCGTGGACGGCGCCCCGGGTCCTCACACCGTGACCAGGTCGCGGATGTCCGCCAGCACCGCCGGTCCGATCCCGCTGACGGACGTCACGTCGTCGACGCTGACGAACGGGCCCTGCTCCTCCCGGAAGGCGACGATGCGTCCCGCCAGCGCCGGGCCGATACCGGGCAGCGCGTCCAGCGCGGCGACGTCGGCGCGGTTCAGGTCGACCAGCGCCCCCGGGGCCGTCCCGCCCGCGTCCTGCGACCCGGCGGCCGGGCCACCGGCCGCCCCGTCCCCCGGCCCGCCCGCCGCCGGTGGACCCGGTGGCGCGGGCACCTGCTCCCCCGGCCGGGGGACGACGACGAGCTCACCGTCCGCCAGGGGCCGTGCGAGGTTGACCAGGCGGGTGTCGGCGTCCTCCCCCGCCCCGCCGGCCGCGGTCACGGCGTCGGCGACCCGGGCCCCGGCGGGCAGCCGCACCAGGCCGGGGCGCAGGACGGCCCCGTCGACGTGCACCACGATCTCCTGCGGCGCGGCCGGCACGGACGGCACGGGTGCCGCGCCGTCCGCCGGGTCACCGCCCTCCGGAGCACCGTCAGCCGGGTCACCGCCGACCGGAGCACCATCAGCCGCGGCACCGTCCCCCGGACCGCCACCGGCGCCCTCCTCTGCGGCACCCGCGAGGCCAGCACCCCCCAGGTCCGCACCCCCCAGCTCCGCGCCTCCCGGGTCCTCACCCCCGAGGTCCGGGTCCGTGGCGCCCGAGGACGCCACGGCCTCGGCGCCCGCGGGACCCACCACCAGCTCCTCGCCCCCTCCGCCCCGGCCCAGCACCACCACGGCCACCACGGCCCCGACCAGCAGCAGCACCGCCAGGCCGGGCGGCACCCCCACCAGGCGCCACCCGGGAGCCCTGGCCTCGTCGCGGCCGGCGTGGCGACCGGCACCCCGGCGGCGCCCACCGTCGGCCGGCGGCACCGGGAACGGGTCCGGGTCGGGGTCGGGGTCGGGGTCCGCCCCGTGCAGGTCGGGCCGGCGCGGGTCCGGCTGGTCCCCGTCCCGGTCCCCGTCCGTCCAGCCACCGGTGGGCGTCACCGGCAGGCCGCGCAACCGCCTCAGCAACCGCTCGGCGTCGTCTCCTGCTCCCCTGCCCACGTCCCGACGCTAGGCAGCCGGCCCCCTGGGCCCACCACGGTCGTCCGTGCCCTGTGGACCGGGTGCCCTCGCGCCACCTGTGGACACAGCGGCGTCGGTCGACGGACCGGTCAGCGGCGTGGGCGCGCCTGCCGGGGGCCGGCCACCACGGCGAGTCCCACCGTCCCCGGGCCGACGTGCGCGGCCAGCACGGGGCTCAGCTCCTGCACCCGGACCAGTTCGGGGTCCAGGGCGCCCGTGAGGCGTGCCACCAGGTCCGCCGCGGCCGGCTCCGCCCCGGCGTGCTGGACCACCAGCTCCAGCAGCTCGGCGGACGGGTCGGACCACACCTCGCCCAGTCGCCCCTGGGCCAGCTCGGCCAGCCGGTCCAGGGCCCGGGCGGTGGTGCGGGTCCGGTCCACCGGGACCAGCCGTCCTTCGTCGACGAGCAGGACCGGCCGAGCCTGCAGGCCCGGGCGGCCCTCGCCGCGTACGGACCCGGCGCCGCGTCCGCCCCGCTGCAGCTGTTCGGCGGACGCGGGCGAGAACCAGGTGCGCGAGCGGGACGCGACCTGCTGCACCAGCGTGACCAGCCGCCCGGCGTCCGCCCCGTCCTGCGCGGCTGCGGCGGCACACCGGACCGCCGTGGTCAGCACGGCCCCGACCGACGCGGTGTCGACGACCTCCACCCGCAGCGGCGCACCCGCCGCGGCCAGCCGGGCCGCCTCCACCGTGCCCGACAGCGCACCCGACAGGTGCACCGACACCACGGCCGAGGCGCCCGCGGCCTCAGCGGCGGCGTAGGCCCGGGCGAACCCGTCCGGCGAGGGCCGACTGGTGCCGACGGCGGAGCCGGCCAGCACGGCGGCCAGGACGGCGGCCGTGGTGGTGCCGGGCTCGGGCACCGGCCGGGAGTCGACGACGACGTCGAGGTCGACCACCGACACCCCGTGCGGCACGGGCCGCGCGGTGGAGTCGGTGACGACCGCCGTCCTCGGCATCCTCAGCCCGTGACCACGTTCACCAGACCGGGGGCCCGGACGATCACCCGGCGCACCGGGGCCCCGGCGATGGAGGCGATGACCTTCTCGCTGGCCATGGCCAGCTCGCGCAGCTCGTCCTCGCCGATGTCGGGGGGCACCTCCAGCCGGTCCCGCACCTTGCCCTTGACCTGGACGACGGCGGTCACGGTGTCCTCCACCAGCAGGGCCTCGTCGACCGCGGGCCAGCCGGCGCGCGCCACGCACGGCTCGTGGCCCAGCGTGGCCCACATGTCCTCCGCGGTGTAGGGCGCGACCAGGCTCAGCAGCACCGCCACGGCCTCGACGCCCTCGCGGACGGCGGGGTCGGCCGGACCCACGGCGGGGTCGTCGACGGCCTTGCGCAGGGCGTTGACCAGCTCCATGGTCCGGGCCACCGCCACGTTGAAGCGCAGCGACTCGACCAGCTGGGCCGCGTCGGCCACCACCTTGTGGGTGACCCGGCGCACCGCCTCCGAGCCCGTGGCGGGGTCCGAGGAGACCTCGGAGGTGACGTCCCGGGCCAGCCGCCAGGCCCGGGCCAGGAACCGGGCGGACCCGGCGGGCGACACGTCGGCCCAGTCCACGTCGTCCTCCGGCGGGCCCGCGAAGACCATGGTCAGCCGGATCGCGTCGACGCCGTGGGAGTCCAGCTGCTCGCCCAGGCGCACCAGGTTGCCCTTGGACTTGCTCATCGCCGAGCCGTCCATCTGGACCATGCCCTGGTTCAGCAGCCGGGTGAACGGCTCGGTCGGGGTCAGCATGTCCATGTCGTGCAGGACCTTGGTGAAGAACCGCGCGTACAGCAGGTGCAGGATCGCGTGGGTCACGCCGCCGACGTACTGCTCGACGGGCATCCACCGGTCGGCCTCGGCCCGGTCGAACGGCGCGCTCTGCAGCTGCGGGGACAGGAACCGCAGGAAGTACCAGGACGAGTCCACGAACGTGTCCATGGTGTCGGTGTCCCGCTCGGCGGGCCCGCCGCAGGACGGGCACGTGGTGCTCACCCAGTCCGTGGCCGCCGCCAGCGGCGAACGGCCCTTGGGGCTCAGGTCCAGCCCCTCCGAGGGGGGCAGCTCGACCGGCAGCTGGTCGTCGGGCACGCGGACCTCGCCGCAGCCGGGGCAGTGGACGATCGGGAACGGGGTGCCCCAGTACCGCTGCCGCGAGATCAGCCAGTCCCGCAGCCGGTAGGTGACGGTGGGACCGCCCAGGCCGTCGGCCTCCAGCTGCGCGCCGATCCGCTCAATGGCCTCGGCCTTGCGCAGGCCGTCCAGCGACCCGGAGTTGACCAGGACGCCGTCCCCGGCGGTCGCGACCCCGCTCGTGGCGGGGTCGGGCAGCGCCTCACCGGCCTCGTCGCGGACGTCCACGACCACCCGCACCGGCAGGTCGTGGGCGCGGGCGAAGTCCAGGTCCCGCTGGTCGTGGGCCGGCACGGCCATCACGGCGCCGTGGCCGTAGTCGGCCAGCACGTAGTCCGCGGCCCAGACCGGCATCCGCTCCCCGTTGACGGGGTTGACGGCGTACCGGTGCAGGAACACGCCGGTCTTGGGCCGGTCGGAGGACAGCCGCTCGATCTCGGTCGTGCCCCGCACCTGCTCCAGGTAGGTGGTGAAGGCCTCGCGCACGTCGGGCGCGGCGTCGGCGACCAGCTCCTCGGCCAGGTCGGAGTCCACGGCCACGACGAAGAACGTCGCCCCGTGCAGGGTGTCCGGGCGGGTCGTGTACACCGTGACGGGCTCGTCCCGGCCCTCCACGACGAAGCGCACGTCGGCCCCGCTGGAGCGGCCGATCCAGTTGCGCTGCATGGCCAGGACCTTGTCCGGCCAGGCGCCCTGCAGCTGCTCCATGTCGTCCAGCAGCCGGTCGGCGTAGTCGGTGATCTTCAGGTACCACTGGGTCAGCTTCTTCTTGGTGACCGCAGTGCCGCAGCGCTCGCACCGGCCCTGCACGACCTGCTCGTTGGCCAGGACCGTCTGGTCCTTCGGGCACCAGTTGACCTGGCTGGGACGGCGGTAGGCCAGGCCCTGCTCGTGCATGCGCAGGAACAGCCACTGGTTCCAGCGGTAGTACTCCGGCTCGCAGGTCGCCAGCACCCGGTCCCAGTCGAAGCTGCAGGCGTAGCGCTGCATCGAGGCCTTCTGCTGGGCGATGTTCTCGCGCGTCCAGGTGCCGGGGTCGACGCCGCGCTTGATGGCCGCGTTCTCGGCCGGCAGGCCGAAGGCGTCCCAGCCGATCGGGTGCAGCACATCGAAGCCCTGCTGGACCCAGTACCGCGCGATCACGTCGCCCAGCGCGTACGCCTCCGCGTGACCCATGTGCAGGTCGCCGGAGGGGTAGGGGAACATGTCGAGGACGTACTTGCCGGGGCGGCCGTCACCGGAGGCGCCCGCCGCGAACGGCTTGGCCTCGTCCCACACCGGCAGCCACCGGGCCTCGATCGCGTGCGGGTCCCAGCGCTCGGGCTCCGTGGCGTCCACGGTGGTGGTGTCGTCCTGCGTCGTCATCGGTCTGCTCCTGCTGTCGAGTGGTGCGGGCCACGATCCGGGCACGAAAAAGCCCCTCGACGAGGAGGGGCCGCCGCGCTGGTCCGCCGGTCGTGGCGGTCTGCTCAGCGCGGCCCGGCGAGGAGGAGGTCGCGGTGCTGCACCCGTGCACGATACCGCGCGGCCGGGGCCCGGGTGGGTCCGGCGTGGGTCGTGGTCGTCGCCGCCCGGCCGGGGCACCCTGGGGACATGGCCACGACCGACGGACGACGGACCCTGACCCGAGGCATCGACGTGGGCTCGGGCCGTGCGGTGTTCGAGGAGGCCGCCGAGCGGCTCATGACCTGGCAGGTGCACCGGGACGCCGGTCTGCGGGTGGCAGCCGAGACCGACCGCGCCGTGCCGGGGTCGCGGGTGGTGCTGCGGCTGCGGCTGGGACCGCTGGTGGTCGCGGCGCCGTGCCTGGTGATCGGGGTGGTCGCCGAGGAGACCGAGCGCGGCTTCAGCTACGAGACCCTGCCCGGGCACCCGGAGGACGGCGTCGAGCACTTCCGGGTCAGCCTGGCCCCGGACGGCGGCGTCCGGGCCGTGATCCACGCCGAGTCGCGGCCCGCGAGCCGGCTGGCCCGGGCGGGCGGGCCGGTGACGACCGCCCTGCAGCGGCGTCAGACCGACCGGTACCTGCGGGCGCTCGGCCCGCGCCGCTGACCCGTCGCTGACCCGTCGCTGACCCGTCGCTGACCCGTCGACGGCCGGTCGGACCCGGCGCCTGAGAACGACGAAGGCGGCCCACCGAGGTGGACCGCCTGCCGTGCGGGTGGAGCTGAGGGGACTCGAACCCCTGACCCCCTCCATGCCATGGAGGTGCGCTACCAGCTGCGCCACAGCCCCGCGGTGGGAGAGTCTAGACGGAATCGGCCGTAGCGACGAAACCGCTGCTCAGAGGGCCTATGTGACCGCTGCGGAGGCTGTGCGCGGCCGGTGCAGCACCTCGGCCAGGGCGGCCGCCGGCAGGTTCCAGCCGTGCAGCCGCCACGTGCGCCCGGGACCCGCCGCGGGGCTGAGCAGCGCGGTCGCGGTGTTGCCCAGCGGCACCAGCACGCGCCGCAGCTCCGGCTGGCCGAGCAGGGCCGCCAGGCCGGCCCGGATGCTCGCCCCGTGCCCGACCACGACCAGCACGCCCTCGGCGTCGGTGGCGTGCTCGGTCACGGCCTGCCGTACCCGCTCCCCCGCCTCGCCGGGTCGCTCCGCACCGCCCAGGACCACGTCCTCACCCGCCCGCCAGGCGGCGAAGGCCTCGGGGTCCAGCGCCTCGATCTCGGGCTGCAGCAGACCCTGCCAGCGACCCGCCGCCACCTCCCGCAGCCGGGCGTCCGACCGCGCGGGCACGCCCAGCGCCGCCCCGATCGCCGCCGCGGTCTCCCGGGCCCGGGACAGGTCGCTGGTGACCAGCCGCACCGACCGACCGGCCACGGCGTCCGCCACGGCCGCGGCGGCCTCGACGGCCTGGCCGCGGCCCGCGTCGGTCAGGTCGGTGTCGTGCTGACCCTGGAACCGGTGCTCCACGTTCCAGGCGGTCTCGCCGTGGCGCACGAGGACGACGAGCGGACCGGTGGCCTCGCCGCTCACGCCCGGTCGTCCGCCGAGGCGTCGGAGGCGTCACGCAGCGCGTCGGCGGCGCGGCGGCCGCGGGCGTGCTCGGGCAGCGGGACGACCGGGCAGTCCTTCCACAGCCGCTCCAGCGCGTAGTACTCGCGCTCCTCGCTGTGCTGCACGTGCACGACGATCTCGGCGTAGTCCAGCAGGACCCACCGGCCGTCCTTCTCGCCCTCGCGGCGCACCGGCTTGGCGCCGAGCTCCCGCAGCCGGTCCTCGACGCCGTCGACGATGGCGCGGACCTGCCGGTCGTTGGGGGCGGAGGCGACGACGAACACGTCGGTGATGACGAGCTGGCCGCTGACGTCGAGGGCGACGACGTCGGTGGCGAGCTTGTCCGCGGCGGCCTCCGCGGCGGCGGTGGCGAGCTGGACTGCGTGGTCGCTGGCTGTCATGGGAGGTCTCCTGGGGTGGTGGGTGGCGTCGAGCCGTCCTCCGCCGTGGCGGCGGTGAAGTCCTGGCCGAGGACCACGACGACGTCGGTGTCCACCATGGCCTCGTTGTTGACCTGCAGGGCGTCACCGGGCAGACCGAGCGCACGGGCCACCGCCTCGCCCTGCTCACGGTCGTCCTGCTCCTGGGAGGCGACCAGCACGACGCTGTCCGCGACGTCGAACGACGCGGCGTTGCCGCCCCCGGTGTAGCGCAGCCCGGCGGCCACGAGCAGGTCGCGGGCCCGCCCGACCAGCCCTTCCTGCCCGACGCCGTTGCGGACCACGACCCTGACCTCGCCGACGGCGGCCACGGGCAGCTCCGCCCCCGCGAAGCGGCTCGACAGCAGCTCGGCGGCCTCGTCCTCCGCGACCCCGCGCTGGTCGGCCTGCCCCGCCGTCAGCTCGGTGGTGGGCAGCACCACGGCCTCGGTGCTGCCGGCGGCCGCGCGCTCGGCGGCGGCCGCGACGGCCGGGGCCAGCGTGCCGGGCTCGCCCGCCGCCGTGACGGAGGCCGCCGCCAACGCCTCACCGGCGGCCTCGGCGTCGGGCGGCAGCGCCGCGACCAGCGCCCCCAGGACGGCGCCGAAGCGGGCGAGGGCGGCCTCGGGCGGCTCACCGTCCACCTGCAGACCCGCGTAGGCGACGGCCTGGGCGCCCGTCAGCCGCTGGTCCTCCCCGGCCCCCACCACGACGGAGTCGGTCACCACCTGCGTCGCCACGTCGACCACGACCCCCCCGACGCCGTCGACCAGCGTGGCCAGCTGCTGCGGCTCGAGCAGGACCGCGGTGTCCACGCGCAGCAGCAACGTGTCCTCCAGCCCGCGGCGCACCGCCTCAGGTCCCAGCACCGCGGCCTGGGCCAGCGTGCGGTCGCCCGCGTCGGCCACGGTCAGCAGCACCTCACCGGGCAGCAGCAGCGTCGACAGCCGGTCGGCGTCCGCCCCCAGCAGGGCCGCCGACGTCACCACCCCCTCGGCGTCCGCCAACGCCATCGCCACGGTCCGCTGGGCATCGGCGCCGTCGGCCTGCGGCGCGGCCCCGGCGTCGTCGTCACCTCCCAGCAGGCCGACGAGCAGCGCGACCACGAGGGCGACGACCGCCACCACCGCGACGGCCACGACGACCTGGCGACGGCCCGGGGGCCACGTCAGCCAGCCACCGCCCGCTCGGCCGCGGCGCCCGAGCACCGTGGCGGCCGAGCGCTCGCGCCCGGCCTCGGGCACCGGCGTCGGCACCGGGGTGGGCGAACCGGTCGCGACCCGGCGGCGGCCCGGCGCCTCGGTCCCGGCGGGGGCGACCGCCGGTGCGGACGACCCGGGCTCGAACGGGTCCACGGGTGCCGGACGGTCCAGGGGGCGCCCGGTCGTCCCGGCGGGCGGCTGGGCCCCGCCGGACGGCTGGGCGGTGGCGGCGGGCTCGGTGACGGGGGCCTGCGGGTCGACGGGGGCGGGCGGGTCGACGGGGAGGGGCCCGGCGCCGGGCGCGGGCTCCCCCGACGCGGCAGCGGGCCGCTGCCCGGCACCGGTCGTCGCGCCCGGCAGCACACGCGCCGCCCCGGTGGTCGCGGGGCCCTCCGGGGCCGCGGCGGTGGCCCGGCGCCGGGACCGCCGACCACCGGCCGGCGCGACGGTGTCGGCGCCGCTGCCGGCCCGGCGGGCCTCCAGCAGCGGGCCGACCACGGTCTGGCCCGGCTGCGGCAGCACGGGCGCCGTGGCCGCACCGTCGACGACGGGGCGGGCGGGGCGCACCACCGGTCGCGGCGTCGAGGGCGGCTCCGTCACGGGCCAGTGCGACATGGTGGCGTCCAGGTCCACCTGGCCGGCCCGCTCGGCGAGCCGCCGGCGCCGGCGCTCGCCGAGGGCGCGCTGCACGCCGGAGTCACCGGCGTCGGGCACGGCCGGCTGGTCGTCGGGCATCAGGACACCTCCGCCTGGGCGTGGGCGAGCGAGCCCGCGGGCCGCGGCTCGTCCTCGTCACGGTAGAGGCCGGACTTGGCGATGTACTGGAGCACACCCGTCGGCACCAGGTACCGGATGGGCCGGCCCTCGTGGACCCGGCGCCGGATGTCGGAGCTGCTGATGGCCAGGGCGGGGATCTCGACGACGCTCACGACGCCCTCGGGCAGCCCCGAGACGTCCAGGGTGTGGCCGGGACGGCTGACCGCGACGAAGTGGGCCAGCTCCCACAGCCCCGCGACGTCCTTCCAGGACACGATCTGCTCCAGCGCGTCGGCCCCGGTGATGAAGAACAGCTCCGCCCCCGGCCGGGCCGCGGCCAGGTCCCGGAGCGTGTCGGCCGTGAACGTGGGCCCCGGTCGGTCGACGTCGACGCGGGACACCGTGAATCGGGGGTCGGCCGCGGTGGCCACCACCGTCATCAGGTACCGGTCCTCGGCGGGGCTGACGTCACGGTCGGCCTTCTGCCAGGGCTGGCCCGTGGGCACGAAGACGACCTCGTCGAGGCCGAAGCGGGCCGCCACCTCGCTGGCAGCCACCAGGTGACCGTGGTGGAGCGGGTCGAAGGTGCCGCCCATGACCCCGAGCCGGGGCCGCCGGGTCGGCGCGGACGTCACCGTCGGGCGGCCACGTTCTTGAACGAGTAGGTGATGCCCAGCAGCACGAGGAACAGCACCAGGGTGATGATCCCGAAGCCGATCGCCGGGATGGGCAGCTCGACCTCCGCCATCTCGGTGCCGGTCTCGCCGGCCGCGGCCAGGACGCCGGCGACGATGCTGCTGCTCATGTGACCTCCTCCGCGGGCCCCCGTCCGTCCGACGGGGGTGGTGCCGGGGCCCAGTCTGGCACGTGGCCGGGGCGGCGGCCGTGCGCGGGGCGCGCGCCGCTCAGGTGCGGACGTGCCCGTCGCCGGTGACCACCCAGGTCGTCGTGGTCAGCTCGGTCAGACCCATCGGGCCCCGGGCGTGCAGCTTCTGCGTCGAGATGCCGATCTCGGCGCCCAGGCCGAGCTCGCCGCCGTCGGTGAACCGGGTGGAGGCGTTGACCGCGACCCCGGCGGCGTCCACCTCGGCGACGAAGCGCTCGGCGGCCCGGGTGTCGCGGGTGCAGATGGCCTCGGTGTGCCGGGTCGACCAGCGCCGGATGTGGGCCAGGGCCGCGTCGAGGTCGTCGACCACCGCCACCGCCAGCTCCAGGCCGATGTACTCCGTGGCCCAGTCGTGGTCCGTGGCCTCGAGGACGCCGGGGCCGGCCAGGCCCCGCGTGCGTGCGTCGCCGTGCACGACGACGTCGGCGGCCTGCATGGCCTGCACCAGCCGCGGGACGAACTCGTCGGCCACCTCGGCGTGCACGAGGACCGTCTCGGCGGAGTTGCAGACGCTCGGCCGCTGCACCTTGGCGTTGAGGCAGATGGCGAGGGCCTCGTCCAGGTCGGCGGCGGCGTCGACGTAGACGTGGCAGTTGCCCGTGCCCGTCTCGATGGTCGGCACCGTCGCGGTCTCCACGACCGTGCGGATCAGGTCGGCCCCGCCGCGCGGGATGACGACGTCGACCAGCCCTCGCGCCCGCAGCAGGGCCCGCACCCCCGCGCGGCCGTGCGCGTCGATGGTCGCGACCAGGTCGGCCGGCAGACCGACCGCGGTCAGCGCCCCCCGGACGACCTCGACGATCGCCGCGTTGCTGGCGGCCGCAGCGGAACCGCCGCGCAGCACGACGGCGTTCCCGCTCTTGAGCGCGAGCGCGGCGGCGTCGACCGTCACGTTGGGCCGGGCCTCGTAGACCATGCCGACGACGCCCAGCGGGCGACGCACCTGCCGGACCCGCAGCCCGTTCGGCAGCGTCGAGCCGCGTACCACCTGACCCACCGGGTCGGGCAGGGCCACGACCTCGCGCACCGCCGCCGCGATGGCGGCGACCCGGTCGGCGTCCAGGCGGAGCCGGTCCTGCATCGAGGTGGACACGCCCTGCTCACGGGCCCGGGCCAGGTCCTCGCCGTTGGCGGCCACGACCGCGTCCGTGGCGGCGACCAGGTCGTCGGCGATGCGCAGCAGGGCCGCGTCCTTGACCGCGCTCGTCGCGGTCACGAGCGCCCGGGAGGCCTCCTGCGCGGCGGCGGCCACCGCGTGGACGGCCTCGACGACCGGGTCCTGCGGCTCCGGCCGCCCCCCGGCGACGACCCCACCGGCGGCCGGCGGCGTGCGAGTCCCGTCGTGGACCTGGGTCGCGGGCGTCTCGTCGAGGAGGTCGGCCATGACCTCAGGGTACGGCGGCGGCCCCGAGCACCACGAGGTCGTCCCGGTGGACGACCTCCCGGCCGTAGTCGGGTCCCAGGACCTCACGCAGCTCGTGGGTGGAGCGACCCAGCAGCTGGGGCAGCTCGGCCGCGGCGTAGCCGCACAGACCCCGGGCGACCGCACGGCCGTCCGGGTGGCACAGGTCGACCACGGCCCCCACGTCGAACACGCCCTCGACCGCCGTGATGCCGGCGGGCAGCAGCGAGGCGCCCCGGCCCAGGACGGCCTGGACCGCCCCGGCGTCCAGGAGCAGCCGGCCGCGGGGCGAGGCGACGTGCGACAGCCACAGCGTCCGGGCGGGCAGGGCCCGCTCCGCGGCGGCGAACCAGGTGCCCACGTCGGCGCCGGCCATGGCGTCGGAGAACCGGGCCGTGGCGGTCACCAGGGTCGGCACGGCGGCGTCGGCGGCGATGGAGGCGGCGTCGACCTTGGTCCGCATCCCGCCGGTGCCGACGTCGCTGCCGGCGCTGCCGAGGTCGGCCCCCACCCGGGAGGCGTCGGCCACCAGCCCGATCCGGCGGGCGCCCGGGCGGCTCGGCGGGCGGTCGTAGAGGGCGTCGACGTCGGTCAGCAGCACCAGGGCGCTGGCCCCGACCAGGTGCGCGACGAACGCGGCCAGCCGGTCGTTGTCGCCGAAGCGGATCTCGTCGGTGGCCACCGTGTCGTTCTCGTTGACCACCGGCACGGCGCCCAGGCTCAGCAGCCGGGCCAGGGTCGAGCGGGCGTTCAGGTAGTGGTTGCGCCGGACGAGGTCGTCCAGGTCGAGCAGCACCTGGCCGGTGACGAGGTCGTGGCGGGCGAAGGAGGACGACCAGCGCGCCAGCAGCCGACCCTGGCCCACGCTGGCGGCGGCCTGCAGCCCGGCCAGGTCCGCCGGACGCCGGGCCAGGCCCAGGGCGGGCAGGCCGGCCGCGATGGCCCCGCTGGTCACCACCACGAGGCGACGGTCCGACCCCAGCGCCGCCCGTTCGGCGAGCCGGTCGACCAGGGCGTCGATGGCCCCGCCGTCGATCCCGGAGCCCGTGGCCAGGCTGGAGGAGCCGACCTTGACGACGAGCGTCCCCGGCCCGGACAGCAGCGCGTGCAGCCGGTCGCGCCCGACGTCGCCCACCCCGGCGCCGTGGTTCACCCGCGCCCGTCCGTGCCCTCGACCACCTCGTCGTCCGGGGCGGTCCACCGGCCGGAGGCGCGCTCGGCGGCCAGCTCGGTGCGTGCGGCGATCTTGGCGTCCATCCGGCGGCCGTGCTCGAGGCGGCGCTCGGCGCGGCTGGCCCGCTTGGCCTCGCCGGTGACCCGCAGGTCCGTGCCGCGGGGACCGCCGACCGGGGCCCCGACCCCGACCGTGGGCTCCCAGTCGAAGACGACCGCGTCGTCGCTGGAGCCGATGACCACCTCGGCGCCGGCCAGGGCACCGGCCTTGTACAGCGCGTCCTCGACCCCGGCGCGGGCCAGCCGGTCGGCCAGGTAGCCGATGGCCTCCTCGTTGGCGAAGTCCGTCTGCCGGACCCAGCGCTCGGGGCGGCCGCCGGCGACGCGGTAGATGGTCCGGCCCTCGAACTGCTCGACGGTGACCCGGAAGCCGGCGTCGTCGGTGGCCACGGGGCGCAGCACGACGCGCTGGGGGGCGCTGGGCCGAGCGCGTGCCTCGCGGTCGGCGCGGACGTAGCGGGCCAGGGCGAAGGACAGCTCCCGCAGGCCCTCGTGGCTCACGGCCGACACGACGAAGACCTCGTAGCCCCGCTCGCGCAGCTGCGGGGCGACGTACTCCGCCATGTCACGCCCGTCGGTCGTGTCGATTTTGTTGAGCACGACCACGGCGGGGCGCTCCGACAGCGGGATGGTCTCTGCGTCGGCCTGGTAGCGGCCCAGCTCGGTGAGGATGACGTCGAGGTCGCGCACGGGGTCGCGGTCCGGCTCCAGCGTCGCGGTGTCCAGCACGTGGGCCAGGACCGAGCAGCGCTCGACGTGGCGCAGGAACTCCAGCCCCAGGCCACGGCCCTCGCTGGCCCCCTCGATGAGCCCGGGCACGTCGGCCATGGTGTAGCGGACGTCCCCGGCCTCGATCACGCCCAGGTTGGGGGTCAGGGTGGTGAAGGGGTAGTCGGCGATCTTGGGCCGGGCGGCCGACATGGCCGCCACCAGGCTGGACTTGCCGGCGCTCGGGTAGCCGACCAGGGCCACGTCGGCGACGGTCTTGAGCTCCAGGACGATGTCGCGGCTCTCGCCGGGCTCCCCCAGCAGCGCGAAGCCGGGGGCCTTGCGCCGGGCGCTGGCCAGGGAGGCGTTGCCCAGACCGCCACGCCCGCCGGCCGCGACCACGAACCGGGTGCCGTGACCGAGCAGGTCGGTGAGCACCTCGCCGGAGGAGGTGGACACGACGGTGCCGTCGGGCACGCGCAGCTCGACGTCCGCGCCGTCGGCGCCGCTCTTGTGACCGCCCTTGCCGACGCCGCCCTTGACGGCCTCGCGGTGCGGCGAGCGGTGGTACTCCAGCAGGGTGGTGACCTGGTCGTCGACCACCAGGACCACGTCGCCGCCGTGGCCGCCGTCCCCGCCGTCGGGTCCGCCCAGCGGCTTGAACTTCTCGCTGTGCACGGAGGCGCAGCCGTTGCCGCCGTCCCCGCCGGTCACGTGCAGGACCACTCGGTCGACGAACTGGCTCACGGGAACCTCCGGGTCCTCGGGTGGAACGCGACGCGCCGGTCGCCCCCGTCGGGGGCGGCCGGCGCGTCGTCGAGCTGGGAGCCGGGCTGACCGCCCGGCCGTGGGTCAGACCTGGTGCCTCAGGCGTCGGCCAGCGTGATGCTGACGGTGCGACGACCACGACGGGTGCCGAACGTCACGGCGCCGGGCTGCAGGGCGAACAGGGTGTCGTCGCCACCGCGGCCGACGTTGTCGCCCGGGTGGAAGTGGGTGCCGCGCTGGCGGACGATGATCTCGCCCGCACCGACGACCTGGCCGCCGAAGCGCTTGACGCCGAGACGCTGCGCGTTGGAGTCGCGACCGTTGCGGGTCGAGGACGCGCCCTTCTTGTGTGCCATGTCAGCTCACTTCCCGATCTTGGTGATCTCGACCCGGGTCAGGTGGCTGCGGTGACCCTGGCGCTTCTTGTAGCCGGTCTTGTTCTTGTACTTGAGGATGTTGATCTTGGGGCCCTTGAGGTCCTCGACGATCTTCCCCGCCACGACGAGCTTGGACAGCGCGTCGGCGTCGGAGGTGACGGTGGCGCCGTCGACGAGCAGGACCGGGGTGAACCGGGTTTCGTCACCGGGGGCACCGGTGAGGCGGTCGACGACAAGGACGTCGCCGACGGCGACCTTCTCCTGGCGCCCACCGGCGCGGACGATCGCGTACACGTCGTGACTCTCTTTCTGTCGGGCCGAGTGGACCAGCGTCCCTGACCGGCTCACCGTACGTGGACGGTGGTGGTCGGACCGCTTGGGTGGCGCAGCAACGGACGCGCCACCGGCCAGCGTCCTAGGGTACGCGGCTCACGCCGTGCGACCAAACCGGCAGGACGCCGGGCGCGGTGGCCGGGGCTCAGCCGCCCTGCCGGCCGCCGCGGCCGCGACCACCGCCGCGACCACCGCTGCGACCGCCGCCCTCGCCGGACCCGCCGCCGGGGGCCGCCGGGGCCTCGCTGCCGGCGCCGAGCGGCTCGGCGTGCGTGACGAGGCCACGGCCCTGGCAGTGCTCGCACGGGGTGCTGAAGGACTCCAGCAGGCCCGAGCCGACGCGCTTGCGGGTCAGCTGCACCAGCCCGAGCGAGGTCACCTCCGCGACCTGGTGCTTGGTGCGGTCGCGGCCCAGGCACTCCACCAGCCGGCGCAGGACGAGGTTGCGGTTGCTCTCCAGCACCATGTCGATGAAGTCCACGACGATGATGCCGCCGATGTCGCGCAGCCGGAGCTGGCGGACGATCTCCTCGGCGGCCTCGAGGTTGTTGCGGGTGACGGTCTCCTCGAGGTTGCCGCCGTTGCCGGTGTACTTGCCGGTGTTGACGTCGACGACCGTCATGGCCTCGGTGCGGTCGATCACCAGCGAGCCGCCCGAGGGCAGCCACACCTTGCGGTCGAGCGCCTTGGCGATCTGCTCGTCGATGCGGTGGTGGACGAACAGGTCCTGCTCGGCGCCGGGCTCGGGCGCCCAGCGGGTCATCCGCTCGGCGAGGTCGGGCGCGACGTGGCGGACGTAGCCGTCCAGGGTGTCCCAGGTGTCGTCGCCGGAGACGAGCAGCCGGGTGAAGTCCTCGTTGAAGACGTCCCGGACGACCTTGATGGCCAGGTCGGGCTCGCTGTAGAGCCGGGCCGGGGCCTGGACGGCCTTGGACTTGGCCTCGATGTCCTCCCACTGGGCCTTCAGCCGGGCGACGTCGCGCTCGAGCTCGGCCTCGCTGGCGCCCTCGGCGGCGGTCCGCACGATGACGCCCGCGTCCTCGGGGACGACGCGGCGCAGCACCTTCTTGAGCCGGGTGCGCTCGTTCTCGGGCAGCTTGCGGCTGATGCCGGTCATCGACGAGCCCGGCACGTAGACCAGGTAGCGGCCGGGCAGGGAGATCTGCGCGGTCAGCCGCGCACCCTTGTGCCCGACCGGGTCCTTGGACACCTGGGCCAGCACGGGGTCGCCCGGCTTGAGGGCGTCCTCGATCTTGCGCGAGGAGCCGCCCGTCATGCCGAACGCGTCCCAGTTGACCTCGCCGGCGTACAGCACGGCGTTGCGGCCGCGGCCGATGTCGACGAAGGCCGCCTCCATGCTCGGCAGCACGTTCTGCACCTTGCCCAGGTGCACGTTGCCGATCATCGACTGCTGGCTGGCCCGGGTGACGTGGTGCTCGACCAGCACGCCGTCCTCGAGCACGGCGATCTCGGTCCGGTCGTCGCCCTCGCGGACCAGCAGGGTCCGGTCGACGCTCTCGCGCCGGGTCAGGAACTCCGCCTCGGTGATGACGGTGCGCTTGCGGGACGTGCTGCGGCCGTCCTTGCGCCGCTGGCGCTTGGCCTCCAGCCGCGTCGAGCCCTTGAGCTTGGTCACCTCGTCGGCGCGGGACTCGCGGATGCGGACCACGGTGCCGGGCGGGTCGTCGGGGTCGACGCTCAGGTCGGCGTCACCCCCGCCGGAGCGGCGACGGCGCCGGCGGCGCCGGCGCGAGGACCGCGAACCACCCGACTCCTCGCCGCCGTCCTGGTCGTCCTGGTCGTCACCGCGGTCGTCGTCGTCCTGGGCGTCCTGCTCGCCCCTGCCGTCCTGGCTGTCGCGGCCGTCCTGGCTGTCCCGGCCGTCCTGGTCCTGGTGGTCCTGGCTGTCCTGGCTGTCCTGGCTGTCCTGGCTGTCCTGGTCGCCGGCCGAGCTGCGCCCGCGCCCGCCACGGCGACGGCGGGAACGACCGCCGCGACGCGGCCGGTCGCCGTCGTCGTCGCTGCCGTCGAGACGGTCACCGCGGTCCTGGTCCGTGGCGTCCTGGTCCGTGGCGTCCTGGTCCGTGGCGTCCTGGTCACCCGTGCCCCGGTCGTCGGAGAGCCGGTCGGTCGTGGCCTCGTCGGTCGTGGCCTCGTCGGTGGCGCGCTCGTCGCCGGCGCTCCTGCCGGAGGTGCGCCGACCGGTACGCCTGCGGGTGGTGCCCTCGTCGGTGGCGCCCTGACCGGCGCTCTCGGCCTGGGCCCCGCCGGGCGTGCCCTCCTGGCTCGCGGTGCCCTCGCCGGCCGCCTCGTCCGGCGCCGCCTTGGCCCGGGCCCGGCTGCGGGAGCGGCGGGCGGGCTTCGCGGGGGCGTCGGCCTCTGCCGCGTCGGGCGCCGTCGGACCCGGGTCCGCGGTGGCCTGGTCGATCACGGGCAGGTCAGGCAGCACGGGTCCGTCGACCGGCTCGTCAGCCGTCTTGCGCCCTCGGCGGGTGCGGCCGCCGCGGGCGCGGGGAGCCGCGGCGTCGTCCTCGGCGGCCGGGCGCACGGGCGGCGGCAGGAGCTCGTCGAAGTCGGGCACCGCGGGCGCGGTGAAGATGTCGGCCGCGGGCGGGCCGGCGGCGGCGGTCGCCCGGCGACGCGGTCGACGACCACCGGCGGGGGCCGCGCCGGCCTCGGCGCCGGCGGTGGTGAACAGCGGCCCGGTGGCCTCCGACGTCGGCTCGACGGCCTCGCTCGTGGCCTCGGGCTCGGCGTCGGGCTCGGGCTGCGGTTTGGCTGCGGCCTCGGGCTCGGCCTCGGGCTCCGGCTGGGCCGGCTCGACCGCGACGGGCTCGGGCGGGCCGGCCGGGCGGGTGGCGGCCCGACGACGACGGGGTCGGGCCGCAGCCGTCGGGGCCTGCGCGTCGCCGGGGGGCGTGGTCTGGTCGTCCTCGAGCACTGGTGCTCCTCTTCGACCCCTCCCGTTCGCATCCCCGGGTGGAGCGGTTGTCGTGCGACCCGCGGGCCTGCACGGAAGTCCGTGGTCGTCGCCTCGGTCCTGGTCGGCGCAGACCTGCCGGCGACTCACGCCCGGACGGGTCGCGCCCGATCGGGACGGGCGACGCGGTGGGGCGACCCGATGCGGGGCGCGCCTCTCCGACTGGCGAGTATGTCACGGTCCGGGGCCACCGGACCGCAGGCTCAGGCCCCGGCGCCGAACCAGATGTCGATCTCGCGCTCGGCGGAGGCCGCCGAGTCGCTGCCGTGGACGATGTTCTGCTGCACCTTGAGCCCCCAGTCGCGGCCCAGGTCGCCCCGGATGGTGCCGGGCGCGGCGGCCGTCGGGTCGGTGGCCCCGGCCAGGCTGCGGAAGCCCTGGACCACGCCGTGGCCCTCGACGACCGCGGCCACCAGAGGCCCGGAGGACATGAACTCGACCAGCGGGCCGTAGAACGGCTTGCCCTCGTGCTCGGCGTAGTGCGCGGCCAGCTGCTCGGACCGGGCGGTGAGCAGCCGCAGCTCGACGACCCGGTACCCCTTGGCCTCGACGCGGCGCAGCACCTCGCCCGTCAGGCCCCGCCTGACGCCGTCCGGCTTGACGATCACGAGGGTGCGGTCGGGGGCGGTGGTCTCCGGCTGGCTCACGCGGGCAGCCTAACCACCCGTCACCGGTCCCCCGGCACGCTCCCGCTCGATCCGGGTCCCGATGACGACCGCGGCGACCCACAGCCCGGCGAACAGCAGTCCGACCCCGATCATGGTCGGGACGAAGACGCCCGTGGCCACCACCGCGACCTGCAGCAGCGACCCGAACCAGTAGCCGCCCGGTCGACCCAGCAGCCCCGAGGCCAGCACCAGGACCACCGCCAGCACCACGCCGCCGCCGACGGCCTGCGCCGTGCTCAGCCCCGACAGGTCCTTGGCGACCAGCGAGGCGAAGAGGACGACGAGGGCCTCGAACAGCAGGACCGTCGCGGCCATGGCCCGCTTGGGGTCACGCACGGGGCCCCGCCCCTCCGTCCGACCCGTCGCCGTCCCCTTCGTCGGCCGCATCGGTGTCGGTGTCGTCGTCCCAGTAGTCGTCGTGCTCCTCGCGGACCAGCCACGGGTCGTCGAGCAGGGCGCTGTCCTCCGGCGGCGCGTACGGGTCGGCCGCGACCGGGCGCTCGTCCCGCTCGTCGTGCAGGTCGTCCCGCACGCCGAGCCGGGCCAGCTCGTCCAGCTCGTCGTCCAGGCCCTCGGCGTCCTCGCCCAGCACCCGGCGCGCCGTGTCCTCGGCCACGGCGGACACGCCGCGGCTCGTCGTGTCGACCGCCAGCGAGTCCGGCGCCTGGGCCCCCAGCAGCGTGCGGGCCTCGGCGACCAGGTAGATCGAGCCCGTCACGACCACGCCGACCGCCACGTCGTCCCCGCTGGTGCCGGTCTCCGCGGCGGCCAGGGCCGTGTCCACCGCGTCGGCCAGGTCGGGTCGCTCGTGCACGCGTCCCTCGCCGAACACGCCGAGCGCCACGTCCGCGAGCTCGGACGCCGGCATGGCCCGCGGGGTACGGGGGGCCGTGACGACCACCTCGGTCAGCACGGGCTCGAGCTCGGTGAGGATGGCCTCGGCGTCCTTGTCGGCCATCACGCCGACCACACCGACCAGCCGGGTGCCGGGGAACGCCTCGCGCAGGCCGTCGGCCGCGGCCGCCGCCCCGGCGGGGTTGTGCGCGGCGTCCACGACGACCAGCGGCCCCCGGCGCACCGCCTCCAGCCGGCCCGGGGAGTCGACGTGCGCGAACGCGTCGCGGACCAGGTCGGCGTCCAGGCCCGTGCCGGCGTGCCCGCCCGAGCCCAGGAACGCCTCGACCGCGGCCGCCGCCACGGCCGCGTTGCGGGCCTGGTGCGCCCCGTGCAGCGGCAGGTAGACGTCCTCGGCGCCGCCCACGAGCCCCTTCAGGGTGAGCCGCTGGCCGCCCACGGCCACGTCGCGGGACAGCACGCCGAACTCGATGCCCTCGCGGGCCACCACGGACCCGGTGGCCACCGACCGGCGCATGAGCACCTCGGCGACCTCCAGGGGCTGCTCGGCGGTGACCAGGACGGAGCCCTCCTTGACGATGCCGGACTTCTGCTCGGCGATGGCGGCGAGACCGTGGCCGAGCCAGCGCTCGTGGTCCAGCGCCACGGGCGTCACCACCGCCACGGCGGCGTCGGCGACGTTGGTCGAGTCCCACAGCCCGCCCAGGCCCACCTCGACCACGGCCACGTCGACCGGGGCGTCGGCGAAGACGGCGAACGCCATGACCGTCAGCACCTCGAAGAACGACAGCCGGGGCCCGCCCTCGGCCTGCGACCGCTCGTCCACCAGCTGCACGTAGGGCGCCACGTCGTCCCAGGCCGCGACGAACCGCTCGTCGTCCAGACGCAGCCCGTCGACGGTGATGCGCTCACCGACGTGGCTCAGGTGCGGCGAGGTGAACCGCCCGGTGCGCAGGCCGTGCTCGCGCAGCAGCCGGTCGATCATGCGGGCGGTGGAGGTCTTGCCGTTGGTCCCGGTCACGTGCACGACCGGGTAGCTCCGCTGCGGGTCGCCGAGCACCTCCAGCACCGAGCGGACGCGTTCCAGCGAGGGCTGCGGGGTGTGCTCCGGCGCCCGGTCGAGGATCTCGGCCTGCACCTGCAGGAAGCGGGGGTGGTGGGGGCCAGGGGGGACTGCAGTCACCCCTCCAGTATCAGGGGACGTCGGGGGCCACGACGACGACGCGGTCCGCCCGCGGGTCGGCGCCGTCGGCCACCCGGACCAGGCCCGCAGGGGCTCCGCCCTCGACCAGCGCCTCGGCCACGACGGCCGCGCGACGGCGGGCGAGGTCGGTGGCGGGGTCGCCGTCGGCCCCGGGCTCGGCCGCCCCGACCACCACGACAGGCCCCGCGCCGGGGGTGCGCAGGGCGTCGAGCGCCGGCGCCAGGGCCTCGCGGGCCGGCTCGTCGAGGACGGCGCCCACCGCGAACGGCACCGTGACCTCGGGGACCGGCACCCGCTCGGTCGACGGCACCGGCTCGGGCGGCACCGGCTCGGTCGACGGCGTGGGCTCGGTCGACGGCGCCGGCTCGGTCGACGGCACCGGCTCGGTCGACGGCACCGGCTCGGTCGACGGCGCCGGCTCGGTCGACGGCGCCGGCTCGGTCGACGGCGCCGCGGTCCGCGCGGGCGCCGACGGGCTCTGCACCGCGGCGCGGTCCACCGCCTCGGTGCTCTCGCGCTCGTCGAGGTCGGTCACGGCGAGCTGGCCCGCCAGCAGCAGGCCGCAGGAGACCACGC
Source organism: Jannaschia sp. R86511 (assembly GCF_042466345.1). Lineage (NCBI taxonomy): Bacteria > Pseudomonadati > Pseudomonadota > Alphaproteobacteria > Rhodobacterales > Roseobacteraceae > Jannaschia > Jannaschia sp. R86511. The sequence goes on along the minus strand of NZ_JAXHCD010000001.1, from coordinate 2,442,339 downwards.
CCACCGCGACCGGTGGCCACCGCCGGCGTGTACGCGGACGGTGGTAGACCACGGCGGGCTCCCGCTTGCCGGCCACACGCACCTCCTCGACGTCGGCCCTCACGGTAGGCCCGCACGCACCGGGCGGCGCACGGACCGCTCGGGGCACGGCCCGGTGGGCCCCGGCCCGGACGCGACGCGACCGCCCGACCCCGAGGGGGCGGACGGTCGCGTCGGAGCGGGTGGGTGCTCAGCCCCGCCCGGTGGCCGCCTCGGCCCGGACCAGGGAGCGCCGCAGCCCCATGGCGTCGAACGCGCGCTGGAAGGCCTGCAGCGCGTCCTCGGTGCGTCCCAGGTCCATCAGGCGGTCGCCGAGGTCTCGCCACGCCTGCGCGGCGTACCGGCTGGCCGACATCATGGCCAGGGTGTCGGCCGCGCGCCGGTACTCGGCCTCGGCCCCGTCGTGGTCACCCGCTGCGGCCAGCGCGTCACCGAGCACGGTGCGGGCCGTGCAGGCCTCGATCCGCGGCGTGTCGCCCAGCACGGTCAGCGCGGTCTGCGCCGCCTCGCGGGCGTCCTCGGCCTCGTCGGCCCGCAGGTGCGCCGAGGCGCGGATCCGGTGCCAGTAGGCGAGGTCGACCTCGCTGCCGAGCTGCTCCAAGGGCTGGCGCAGCGCCTGGAGCGACTGGACGGCCTCGTCGGTCTGGGGCGGCTCCGACATGAGCAGCAGCGACGCCAGCAGCAGCTTGAGCCGGTAGAAGTCGCGGTTGTCCGGCCCCTCCGACAGGAACGCCACCGCCCGGCGGGCGTGGTGCAGGGCCCGCTCGACGTGCCCGCTCTCCTCCGCCGCGATCGCCGCGTTCCAGTGCAGGCTGCCCTGCCCGACCCGGCTGCCGATCTTCTCGGCGTCGGTCAGCATCTCCTCGGCCAGGTGCTGGGCGTACAGCAGGTCACCGCGGTCGATGTGGACCGCGACGAGCGTCGCCGCCAGCCGCAGGTGGTCGTCGGTCCCCGTCGCCCCCAGCCGGCCGGAGGCCGCCAGGGCCGTCGCCCCGGTGTCGGCGGCCTGGTTGAGGTCGCCCGCCTCGCTCAGGCAGCGCAGCAGCAGGATGCCGGTCTGGGCGACCGCCACCGCGGCGTCGCCCGTCGCCGCGCGGGTGTGCAGCGGCAGCAGGGTGCCGAAGGCCCCCTCCAGGTCGCCGGCCCGCTCCTGGGCCAGGGCCAGCACCAGCAGCGCCTCGTCGTGCAGCCGCCGCGGCGCGCCGCGGGTGGCGATGACGGCGCGGGCCCGGGTCTCGGCCTCGGGCAGGTCGTTGACGACCAGGGCGTGGCGGGCGTGCTCCAGCTCGAGCTCGGGGACCCGCTCCTCCGGGGCGGCGCTGCCGTAGCGGAGGAAGTGCGCCGACACGTCCAGGCGCTCGGCCAGGCGGGCCAGGACGGCGTCGCTGGGCGTCCGCTTGCCCGACTCGATCAGGGACAGGTAGCTCGGCGACAGGTCGTCGCCGGCGAGCTCGGTCTGCGAGATGCGCCGGTCCTCGCGGACGGCGCGCAGCCGCTCACCCAGGTCGTTCGTCGCCTCGTCGGTCATGGCCCCTCCTGGTGCTCGTGAGTCGCGGCCGGACGCCCGGCAGTGGCAATTGTGCTGTGACAGTAGCGCCCCGACCTGTGACTAGGACATGCTTCCCCCGAACGCCACCAGGCCACTTCGCACCGTGTCCGTCCGAGCACCGACGATCACCGAAAGAGGCGACAATGAGCTCCAAGCCCGTCCGCGCCCTGACCGCCATCGCTCTCGCCGCCGCCGTCGCGGTCGGCGCCTGGACCGCCACGGCCGCCGCGTCCACCTCGGCCGGGGAGACCTTCGGCCCCGGCCCGTCCTGCTGCGCCAGCTGAGCCGGCCCGCGACCGCGGACGCCCGGCCGGACGCCTCGGCCGGGCGTCCGGACCGTCTGTTCGACCGATTTGGTAGAGGTTTCAACCAGTATCCGTCTCCGCCGCACGGGGGACAGGGAGCCTGACCTGCGTCCGGGGGCTCAGCAGACCGGCACCTGCTGCCGATGCCCACCGTCGTTACACGCACGGACCGCGGAGGACCGCCGTCCGGCCCTGCGACGGAAGGACCCTTCCCACATGAGCAACGTCGACCTGACCCTGAAGGCATGCCTCGAGATCGACGGCGCGTCCGCCGCGGCGCTCGTGGACTACGAGAGCGGCATGTCCCTGGGCCAGGTGGGGGGCGGCACCCTCGACCTGGACGTGGCTGCGGCCGGCAACACCGACGTCGTCAAGGCCAAGCTCCGCACCATGGAGCGGCTCGGCCTGCAGGAGGGCATCGAGGACATCCTCATCACCCTCGGCACGCAGATCCATATGATCCGCATGATCCAGGGCAGCAACGGCCAGGGGCTGTTCCTGTACCTGGTGCTCAACCGCCACCAGGCCAACCTCGCGCTCGCCCGTCGTCAGCTGACCACGCTGGAGCGCCAGCTCGACGTCTGAGCGCGTCCGGGCCGACTGGCCCATCACCGCACCAGTTCCACGCGACCCGCGCCGCGAACGCGCTCCGGCGCGACATCCCCGGGGTGCGCCGGGTCGTGATCGCCGGGCCGGACGGGCTGGCGTTCGAGGACGAGGGACCGGACGGCAACGACGAGGCCATGGCGGCCGTCGTGTCCACCGTCCTGAGCGTCGCGCAGTTCGCCACGAGCACCGGGTCCCTGGGCACGTTCGTGTCCACGAACGTCCGGGGCGCCAACGGCTGCCTCGTCGTGTACGGCATCGACCAGTCCCACCTGCTGGCCGTCGTCACCGACCCCACGGTCAACACGGTGCTGCTCGACCGGCTCGCCTCGCGCCTGGTGGACGAGCTCGCGACGGTGGAGAGCAACGGCATCACCAGGCCCCGCGCCCCCCAGCACCTCTGAGGCGGCCGCGGGTCAGGCCCGCCGCAGCTGCACCCCCGCACCGTCGGCCGACACGTCCGCCCCGACGACGACGTCCACGCGCGTGGCGAGGGTCTCCCGGGCGATCAGGTCCCGGTGCCGGGTCGCGGCCTCCTCGCGGACCGCGGCCACGGTCAGGCCCAGCTCGATCCGGTCCGACACGTGCAGGTCCGCCTCGCGGCGGGCCTCCTGCACCAGGCGGACGACGTCGCGGGCCCAGCCCTCCGCCGCCAGGGCCTCGTCGACGGTGGTGTCGAGCATGACGAACCCGCCGCCGGCCAGCGGTGCGACGGCGTCGTGGTCGCCCGCCCCGCTGACCTCGGTGCTCAGCTCGAACTCGCCCGGCTGCAGCGGCACGCCGCCGCAGCGCACCTCGCCCGCCGCGTCCGCCGACCAGTCGCCGGCCCGGGCGGCGCCGATCACCTGCTGCACGGCCCGGCCCAGCCGCGGCCCGGCGGCGCGGGCGTTGACGGTCAGCCGCTGCTCGACGTCCACGCCGACCTCGTGGGCGCGCTCCACCGACAGCAGCCGCACGTCGTGGACGTTGAGCTCCTCGGCCAGCAGGGGGAGCAGGTCGGCCACCGGCTCGGGCTCGGGCAGGACCAGGGTCAACCGCGACAGCGGCTGCCGGACGCGGATCCCGGCGGCCTTGCGCAGGCTGAGCGCCGTCGACGCCGCAGCGCGCACGGTGTCCATGGCCGCGACGAGGTCGTCGTCGGCCGGCAGCTCGGCCACCGTCGGCCACGGCTCGAGGTGGACCGAGCGGCCCCCGGTCAGGCCGCGCCAGATCTCCTCGCCCAGCAGCGGCAGCAGCGGCGCGCCGAGGCGGGTCAGCACCTCCAGGGCCGTGTGCAGGGTGTCGACCGCGGCCCGGCCCTCCGGCGCCTCGGCCGCCCAGAAGCGGTCGCGCGAGCGACGCACGTACCAGTTGGTCACCGCGTCCAGCGTGTCGCGGAACGCCCCGGCGGCCACGGCCAGCTCGTTGGCCTCCAGCGCGTCCGTCACCCGGGCGACCGCCCGGCGGACCGTGGCCAGCAGGTACCGGTCGAGCACGTGCGTCGAGGCCGTGGACCGCTCCCCCACCACGCCGGCCGCGCCGGCGTACAGCTGCAGGAAGTACCAGGTGCTCCACAGCGGCAGCAGCACCTGCCGGACGGTGTCGCGGATGCCCTGCTCGGTGACGACCAGGTTGCCGCCGCGCAGCACGGGGCTGCTCATCAGGAACCAGCGCATGGCGTCGGCGCCGTCGCGGTCGAAGACCTCGTTGACGTCGGGGTAGTTGCGCAGCGACTTGCTCATCTTGCGACCGTCGTCGCCCAGCAGGATGCCGTGCACCAGGCAGGTGCGGAACGCAGGCCGGTCGAACAGCGCGGTCGCCAGCACGTGCAGGGTGTAGAACCAGCCCCTGACCTGGCCGTTGTACTCGACGATGAAGTCGCCCGGGTAGTGGTGCTCGAACCAGTCGGCGTTCTCGAACGGGTAGTGCACCTGCGCGAACGGCATCGACCCGGACTCGAACCAGCAGTCGAGCACCTCGGGCACCCGGCGCATGGTGGAGCGCCCGGTCGGGTCGTCGGGGTTGGGCCGGGTGAGCTCGTCGACGAAGGGCCGGTGCAGGTCGGTGGGCCGCACGCCGAAGTCCCGCTCCATGTCGTCCAGGGAGCCGTAGACGTCGGTGCGCGGGTACGCGGGGTCGTCGGAGACCCACACCGGGATGGGCGAGCCCCAGAACCGGTTGCGGCTGATCGACCAGTCGCGGGCGTTGGCCAGCCACTGCCCGAACGAGCCGTCCTTGACGTGGTCGGGCACCCAGGTGATGTCCTGGTTGAGCTCGACCATCCGCTCCTTGATCGCCGTGACCTGCACGAACCAGCTGCTGACGGCCCGGTAGATCAGCGGGTTGTCGCAGCGCCAGCAGTGCGGGTACGGGTGGTCGTAGGACTCGTGCCGCACCAGCAGGTGCTTCTCGCGCAGGGCCCGGGTGATGGGCGTGTTGGCCTCGAACACGTGCATCCCGACGAAGTCGCGGACCTCGGCCGTGAACTCGCCCTTGGCGTCGACCGGGACGACGACCTCGATGCCGGCGGCGTCGGTGACGACCTTGTCCTCCTCGCCGAACGCGGGGGCGATGTGGACCAGGCCGGTCCCGTCCTCGGTGGTGACGTAGTCCGCGGCCAGCACCACGTGGGCGTTCGGGTGACCGGCGAAGTAGTCGAACGGCGGGGTGTAGCGGCGGCCGAGCAGGTCGGTGCCCTTGAGCCGCTCGACGACCTCGGGGGACTCGCCCAGCTCGCGGGCGTAGGCGCCGACGCGGGCCTCGGCCAGCACCAGGCGCTCACCGGCCCAGTCGCCCTCGCGCGGCACGACCACGACGTAGTCCACGGCGGGGTTGACCGCCGCGGCCAGGTTGCTGGGCAGGGTCCACGGCGTCGTGGTCCAGACCAGCGCGAGCTCGCCGGTCTCCAGGCGCAGGCCGACCGTGACGGCCGGGTCCTGCCGCTGCCGGTAGACGTCGTCCATCCGGGTCTCGGTGTTGGACAGCGGCGTCTCGCAGCGCCAGCAGTACGCCAGCACACGGAAGCCCTCGTAGACCAGGCCCTTGTCGTGGAGCGTCTTGAACGCCCACATGACCGACTCCATGTAGTCCAGGTCGAGGGTCTTGTAGTCGTTGTCGAAGTCGACCCAGCGGGCCTGGCGGGTGACGTAGGACTCCCACTCGTCGGTGTACTTGAGCACCGACGTACGGCAGGCGTCGTTGAACCGGGCCAGGCCCATGTCGAGGATCTCGGACTTGTGGCTGATGCCGAGCTGCTTCTCGGCCTCGACCTCGGCGGGCAGGCCGTGGCAGTCCCAGCCGAACCGGCGCTCCACCCGGCGGCCCTGCATGGTGCGGAAGCGCGGCACGACGTCCTTGACGTACCCGGTCAGCAGGTGGCCGTAGTGGGGCAGACCGTTGGCGAAGGGCGGGCCGTCGTAGAACACGAACTCGTTGTCGCCGTCGGTGCCGGCGTCCCGGGCCTGCACCGAGGCGGCGAAGGTGCCGTCGTCGTCCCAGTAGCGCAGCACCCGCTGCTCGATCTCGGGGAAGCGCGGGCTCGCGGGGACCTCGCCGCCGTGCCGCGGGTAGCCGTTGGGCCGGGTGCTCGTGTCCTCGGTGCTCATCGCGGGTGCCTCTCGTCGCCGACGTCTGCTGCGACGAGGACGACGCCCGGCTGCCCGGTCACCGCGGTACCACCTCGGTTGCCGCCGTACCGGTGGTCCCGGCCCGACGACCTCTCGTGACGGCTGTGACGGGCCTACCCGGTCGGATCTACTCCGGTGCCGCCGGCTCACGGCACCCTTTCTCCCGACGGCTCCCCGGTGATGGCCGGATCGACGCCTTCGCGTACGAGTGTAGGCCCCCACGGCGGCCGCCGTCGGATCCCGTACCCCGCCGCTGGGCCGCAGGGGTGGTCCGGGGTCGTCCGGGGCACCCGTGTCCCACGGGCGGTGGACGATCGACGGGTGGCTGCGGGGGACGAGCCGCCCCAGTGGCGGGCGTGGGTGGCTGCCGCCGCGTACGTCACGGTCATCGGCCTCGGGCTGACGCAGCTCGCGCCCGACCTCACGGCCCCCGGCCCGTGGCCCGGCCCGGTGCCGTCCCCCGTCGGGGCCCCGGTCGACGCGACGCTCCTCGCCCCGCCCACCGCGCGCCCGACGCCCGTGCCCGCCCCGAGCCCGACGCCGAGCCCGTCAGCGGCACCGACCCCCACCGAGCCGGTCCCGGGCGAGCACCTGGACTACGCGGGGTACGAGCTGCACCCCTGCGGGCGGGCCGAGGTCGACCCCGGGAGCACGTGGCTGTCCCCGGTCCCGATCACCGACCTCGAGCGGGACGTCGACCGGATGACCGGGCAGGCCGTCGTCGAGCTCGGCCACCTCGACCTGTCGGACGGCCGTCTCGGCTGGCAGGACGGAAACACCATCGCGATCGGTGAGGACGTCGAGGAGGTCGAGCCGCTGCCGACCCTCGCCGTGCCGGCCTCGGGCGCCGCCCGCGTGCTGGGGGTGAGCACGCAGCGGACGGGGCCGGACGGTCCGTGGTCCCGCGTGGAGGTCGTGGTGGTGGTCCTCGTCGAGGGCGTCGAGCCGGTCCGGTGGGAGGAACGGTTCGAGCTGGGTTTCGGCACCGACGGCGGTGTCGGCGGTGTCGGCGGTGCCGCCGCGGTGGAGCGGCTCGCCGCGGTCCGGTCCTGGGACGAGTCGTTCTCCGAGATCGAGGAGTCCTACCGCTGGACCGTCAACTGCTGGGCCTACCGGACGACGGCGGCGCCGTCCGCCGCCGCGGGACCCGTCGACCGGCCGGGCCCCGTGTGGGACGCCCTCGTGCTAGGCACCGGTGGAGACGGCGGCTTCCCCGGAGCGGTGGGCCTCGACGCCACCGGCCGTCCGGTGGCCGCCCTGACGTCCTTCGGTACGCGGCCGTTCCCCTGCCTCGGCATCCCGGGGTCACCACCGGCCGAGGTGGCGCTGCGGGGTCAGGCCCGCTCGTGCGCGCAGGCGGTGGCCGACCACGCCGGACCGGACTACTCAGCCGCCGGCGTGGTGGGCGCCGGGTGAGTGGGACTCGTCCTCGTACCCCTCGTAGGTCCCCGGCTCCTCACCCGGACCGAGAATCTCCGCGACGCCCATCATCCCGAGGTCGTGGTGGGTGGAGAAGTGGCAGTGGTACACCGCCCGCCCGGTGAAGTCGCGGAACCGGGTGAGGAACGTGACGCTGCCGCCGTTCTTGTTGATCAGCACGTTGTCCTCGTAGGAGGGCCGGTCCACCGGGACCCCGTCGACGTGGGTGACGATGAACGGGTTGACGTGGATGTGGAACGGGTGGACCAGGCCCGTCGGGTTGCGGACCGTCCACTCCTCCAGGTCGCCCAGGCGCACCACCTGGTCGATCCGGCCCGCGGTGTACGGCGACCCGTCGAAGCCGAAGCCCCCGGCCATCGTCATCGACAGCTCGCGACGGACGTTGACCCGCTGGCCGCGCAGGTCGTCGAACGGCTCGACCAGGGCGGGCAGCTCCACCGGCCGGGGCACGACCCGGCGCCCCTGCACCCGCACCGTGGCCAGGCGCGCCGCAGGCAGGACCACGCCGAAGCCGACGTCGAAGGTCAGCGTCTCGAACGCGAACGTCCCCTCACCACGCCCGGTGACCAGCAGGTCGGCCCGCTGCCCGGCGGCCAGCACCAGCTCTGTCAGCGGCTGCGGACGGCGGTAGGGGCTGCCGTCGGCCCCCACCCGGACCACGTCGAGGCCGTCCAGGCGCAGCCGGTACACGTCGTTGACCGAGGTGTTGACCAGGCGCCAGCGCTGCGTCTCGCCGGGTGCGATGTCGACCACGGGCTCCAGCTGGCCGTTGACCAGGCGGGTGTGCTGGTTCTGCCGGGCCGCCAGCGGGTCGAGCACCTGGCCGTCGGCGTCGACCTGGATGGACGACAGCAGCATGACGCGGTCACGCGAGACGCCCCGCACCCCGCGCACCTCCCTGGGGGACTGCACCAGCAGCGCCCCGGCCAGCCCGCCGAACAGCTGCTCCGCCCCCCGGCCGTGCAGGTGCGGGTGGTACCAGTTGGTGCCCGCGTGGTGGTCGGGGCGGATGTCGATCCGGTAGTGCAGCTCGTCCCCGGGCTCGGCCATCCGGAACACGTTGTCGGCGTCGCCCTCCCCCGACACTTGCAGCCCGTGGGTGTGGATGTTGGTGGGCTGGTCCAGCTCGTTGACGAAGCGGACCCGCATGGTGTCGCCCGGGGAGACGACCAGGGTGGGACCGGGGAAGCCGCCCGGGTGCCACTGCACCGGGGCGCCGCCGTGGTCCCCGCCGTGGTCCCCGCCGTGGTCCCCGCCGTGGTCCCCGCCGCTGACCTCGGCCTCGTAGCCGAGCACGTGCCAGGTCCGGCCCGCCACCGTGGCGGTGGTGGGCGCGGCCCGCAGCGTCAGGTCCAGCGCGCCGTCCCGGCTGCGGAGCACCGGCGGCTCCCGCAGCGGCTCGCCCGGTCCGCCGCCCCCGGCCACGGCCGCGCGGGCGGCCGGGACCAGCAGGGCGCCGGCCGCGCCGACCGCGGCCAGGCCCATGACCTGGCGGCGGCTCGGGCGGCGGCTCGGGCGTCGGTCGAGGCGTCGATCGTCGTCGTCGAACGGCAGGTCCAGCACCGGTGCTCTCCCATCCCCCGCACGGCGTCGTGCTTCTGGGGTCCGGATCGCAACTTATGATCTTGCGACGACGAAAGTCAACGTCAGGCGCGGACCACCTCGATGACCGGCGGGGTCGCCAGGCTCTTGGCCACCACGCAGTAGCGCTCCGTCAGCTGCGCCAGCTTGGCCAGCTGGGCGTCGTCGGCGTCCGCGTCGACGGTGAACACCAGCCGCAGGTCGGTGACGCCGACCGGCACCTCACGGTCCAGGCCCAGCGTGCCGCGCGCGTCGAAGCTGCCCGTGGCCTCGCCGCTCGCCGAGCGCAGGCCCAGCCCCATGGCCGTGGCCACGCTGCGCAGCGTGACGCCGGCGCAGCCCAGGACCGCCTCCAGCAGCATGTCGCCGGAGCAGGCGTCGCTGCCGTCGCCGCCCGTGGCGGAGTGCAGGCCGGCGCGCACCGGGCTGCCCCAGCCGTCGACGGTGAACGTCACCCCGTCGTCGGCGGTGCTGCCGCGGGCGTGCAGCGGCGTGGCCGCCGTCGCGGGGTCGTCCTTGTAGCGCTGCTTGAGGGGGGCCTGCAGCTCGCGCAGGGTGCTGGCGTCCATCGGTGGGTCCTCCTGGGTCGGCGGGGCCGCTTCGCGGGGGCCCAGTCTCGCCCAGGTCGGGACCGGCACGGGTCACGGGGGTCCCGGCGACCGGATCCCGGTCGGCCGCCCGGCCGCGCTTCGGCACAATGGCCCCATGACCACGCCCTCCCCCGCGACCGACGCCGTCTCCCGTGTCCCCGACCGGCCCACCGTCGACGGCCTGGAGGAGCGCTGGGTCCCGGTGTGGTCCGAGCAGGGCACCTACACCTTCGACCGGACGACCCCGCGCGAGCGGGTCTACGCCATCGACACCCCGCCGCCGACCGTGTCCGGCTCGCTGCACGTGGGCCACGTGTTCAGCTACACCCACACCGACTGCATCGCCCGCTACAAGCGGATGCAGGGGTACTCGGTGTTCTACCCGATGGGCTGGGACGACAACGGCCTGCCCACCGAGCGCCGGGTGCAGAACTACTACGGCGTCCGGTGCGACCCGTCGCTGCCCTACGACCCGGCCTTCACGCCGCCGGAGGCCGCCCCGAAGAACGACCGCGACTTCGTCAACGTGTCGCGGCGCAACTTCGTCGAGCTGTGCGAGCGGCTGACCGTCGAGGACGAGAAGGTCTTCGAGGCGCTCTGGCGACGGCTCGGGCTGTCCGTGGACTGGGACCTGACCTACCAGACCATCGACCGCAACGCCCAGGCCGCCTCCCAGCGCGCGTTCCTGCGCGGGCTGGCCCGGGGCGAGGCCTACGCGGCCGAGGCCCCGACGCTGTGGGACGTCACCTTCCGTACCGCCGTGGCCCAGGCCGAGCTCGAGGACCGGGAGCGCCCCGGCGCGTACCACCGGATCGGCTTCCCCCGCGCCGACGGCGGCGAGCCGGTGTTCATCGAGACCACGCGCCCCGAGCTCATCCCGTCCTGCGTGGCCCTGGTCGCGCACCCCGACGACGAGCGCTACCAGGCGCTGTTCGGCAGCACGGTCCGCACCCCGGTGTTCGGCGTCGAGGTCCCGGTCCGCGCCCACCCGCTCGCCGAGCCCGACAAGGGCTCCGGCATCGCGATGATCTGCACCTTCGGCGACACCACCGACGTCACCTGGTGGCGGGAGCTGGACCTGCCGACGCGGGCCCTGATCGGGCGCGACGGCCGGTTCCTGGCCGAGACCCCGGAGTGGGTCACCTCGCCCGCCGGCACGGCGCTGTACGCCCAGATGGCCACCAAGACGGTCCACAGCGCCCGCGAGGCGCTGGTCGCGGCCCTGGTCGAGGGCAAGCACCTGGTCGGCGAGCCCCGGGCCATCACCCACCCGGTCAAGTTCTACGAGAAGGGCGACAAGCCGCTGGAGATCGTGGCCAGCCGGCAGTGGTACATCCGCAACGGCGGCCGCGACGCCGCGCTGCGCGACCGGCTCGTGGCCCGCGGCTCGGAGCTGGTCTGGCACCCCGACCACATGCGCCACCGCTACGAGAACTGGGTCGGCGGGCTCAACGGCGACTGGCTGGTGTCCCGGCAGCGCTTCTTCGGCGTCCCGTTCCCCGTCTGGTACCGCCTCGACGACGCGGGCGACCCGGTCTACGACGCCCCGCTCCTGCCCGACGAGGCCGACCTGCCCGTCGACCCCGCCAGCGACGCCCCGGCGGGGTTCACCGCCGAGCAGCGCGGCGTGCCGGGCGGGTTCATGGCCGACCCGGACGTGATGGACACCTGGGCCACCAGCTCGCTCAGCCCGCAGATCGCCGGCGGCTGGGAGCGCGACCCCGACCTGTTCGACCGGGTGTTCCCGATGGACCTGCGCCCGCAGGGCCACGACATCATCCGCACCTGGCTCTTCTCCACCGTGGTCCGGGCCGACGCCGAGCACGGCAGCCTGCCCTGGGCGCACGCGGCCATGTCGGGCTGGATCCTCGACCCGGACCGCAAGAAGATGAGCAAGTCCAAGGGCAACGTCGTGACGCCGATGGGGCTGCTGGAGGAGCACGGCTCCGACGGGGTCCGCTACTGGGCCGCCAGCGGGCGCCCCGGCGTCGACACCGCCTTCGACCCGGGCCAGATGAAGGTCGGCCGGCGCCTGGCCATGAAGGTGCTCAACGCCAGCAAGTTCGTGCTGATGAACGACGCGCAGGGCACCAGCGCGAGCGACGTGGCCGAGCCGCTGGACCGGGCCCTGCTGTCCCGGTTGGCCGACGTCGTCGACACCGCGACGAGCGCGTTCGAGGCCTACGACTACACCCGCGCGCTGGAGGCGGCCGAGCAGTTCTTCTGGGACTTCTGCGACGACCACGTCGAGCTGGTCAAGGAGCGGGCCTACCGCGGTGACGACGCCGCGCGCGCCTCGGCCGTGGCGGCGCTCCGCGAGGCGCTGTCGGTGCAGCTGCGGCTGCTGGCGCCGTTCCTGCCCTTCGCGACCGAGGAGGTCTGGTCCTGGTGGCAGGAGGGCTCGGTCCACGCCCAGCCGTGGCCCACCTCGGCGCCGCTGCGGCAGCTGGCCGGTGACGCGGAGCCGGGCATGCTCGCCGTGGTCGGTCGCGCCCTGGCCGGGGTCCGCAAGGCCAAGAGCGAGGCCAAGGTGTCCCAGCGCACCGAGGTCACCTCGGCCGTGGTCACGGCCCCGTCGGCCGAGCTGCTGCTGCTGCGGGCCGCCGCCGACGACCTGCGCGGCGCGGGCCGGGTGGTCGAGCTGTCGTTGCAGGAGGGGGGCGACGAGCTCGCCGTCCGTGACGTCGAGCTCGCCCCGGCGGGGTGAGAGCTCAAGGGCGGGGGCGGTCCGGCCGATGAGCGCCGAGGGTCCGCCGCCGCCCGGGCGGCGGCCCGAGCGCCAGGAGGACGACGTGGCCGCTGCCCCACCGCCCGCGGCCGCGTCGACCGCGGCGGGCCGCGCCCGCGGCACCGCCCGCACCTGGTCGGTCCGGACCTGGCTGCTGCTGGCGGTGCCGTCGGCCTGCGTCGTGGCCCTGGTCGCCACGCTGCTGTCGCCCTGGGGGCCCTCGCTGGGGGCGCCGGGCGGGGTCGCCCTGGACCTGCCCGGGTCGGTGGCCGGCCTGGACGCGCGCGCCGACGGCCCCTCCCGGGACGGCGCCGACGCCCTGGCCGAGCGGCTGCGCGACGACCCCGCCGTGGCCGGGGTCGCGGTCCGGGCCTACGACGGGGACGGGCTGTCGCTGGTGCTGCTGCGGCTGTCGCCGCGCCGGCCGTTCGACGACGTGACCGCCGGACGGCTGACCGCGGAGGTGCTCGGCGCCACCGCGGGGTCCGAGCCGGCCTCGCGGTCGACCAGCGCGGACGGTGAGGCGCTGATCAGCTGCACCCCGGCGACCGCGACGTCGGCGACCTGCGTCGCGGTGCAGTCCGACGAGGCGCTGCTGGTCATCACCTCGGGCGAGGTCGCCGACCCCGTCGCGCTCACCGCCCGGGTCCGGGACGCCGTCCAGGCGGGCTGAGACAACCTCGCCCCGACCGGGGCCGGGGAACGGGTCAGGCGGTCGGGCTCAGCCGTGCTCAGGCGCTCTTGTCGCGCCGCTCGCGCTTGCGCGGGGACTCCTCGCGCGGGACCAGGGTCGGCAGCACGTTCTCCAGCACGACCTCGCGCGTGATGACCACACGGGCCACGTCGTCGCGGCTCGGCAGGTCGAACATGACGGGCATGAGGACCTCCTCGACGATGGCGCGCAGCCCACGGGCCCCGGTGCCGCGCAGGATGGCCTGGTCGGCGACCGCCTCGAGCGCCTCGGGGGTGAACTCCAGCTCGACGTTGTCGATCTCGAACATGCGCTGGTACTGCTTGACGAGGGCGTTCTTGGGTCCGGTGAGGATCTGCACCAGGGCGTCCTGGTCCAGGTGCGTCACGGTCGCCAGCACCGGGAGCCGGCCGATGAACTCGGGGATCAGCCCGAACTTGATCAGGTCCTCGGGCATGACGTCGAGCATGGCCTGGGTCTCGTCGACCTTGTCGGCGAGCTCCGCGCCGAAGCCCAGCCCGCGCTTGCCGGCGCGCTGCTCGACCATCTTCTCCAGGCCGGCGAAGGCCCCACCCACGATGAACAGCACGTTGGTGGTGTCGATCTGGATGAACTCCTGGTGCGGGTGCTTGCGGCCGCCCTGCGGCGGCACCGACGCCGACGTGCCCTCGAGGATCTTGAGCAGCGCCTGCTGGACGCCCTCGCCCGACACGTCGCGCGTGATCGACGGGTTCTCGCTCTTGCGGGCGATCTTGTCGACCTCGTCGATGTAGATGATGCCCGTCTCGGCCTTCTTGACGTCGTAGTCGGCGGCCTGGATGAGCTTGAGGAGGATGTTCTCCACGTCCTCGCCCACGTAGCCGGCCTCGGTCAGGGCCGTGGCGTCCGCGATGGCGAAGGGGACGTTGAGCATGCGGGCCAAGGTCTGCGCCAGGTACGTCTTGCCGCAGCCGGTCGGCCCGATCAGCAGGATGTTGGACTTGGCGATCTCGACCTGGTCGTCGCGCTTGGGTCCGGAGGCGCCGGCCTGGACCCGCTTGTAGTGGTTGTAGACCGCCACCGACAGGGCGCGCTTCGCGGGCTCCTGGCCGACGACGTAGTTCTCGAGGAACTCGAAGATCTCGCGCGGCTTGGGCAGCTCGGTCAGAACCGAGGTCGCCGGCGTCGGCCAGCTCCTCCTCGATGATCTCGTTGCACAGGTCGATGCACTCGTCGCAGATGTAGACCCCGGGCCCTGCGATGAGCTTCTTGACCTGCTTCTGGCTCTTGCCGCAGAAGGAGCACTTGAGGAGGTCGCTGCCGTCTCCGAGTCGTGCCACCACGTGTCCTTCCAGTTGCGCACCGGACGGTGCGTTCCGATGACGCTACCCCCCAGCATCACCGGGGTGCAGTCCCCCACGCCACCCGGCGCGCCCGGGATCGTGCGATTCCCCCGGGCGCGCGGGCGAGGGTCAGCGACCGGCGGCGGGCAGACCGCGGCTGGCCGTGGGCTTGCGCGGCTCCAGCACCTGGTCGATCAGGCCGTACTCCAGCGCCTGCTGCGCGGTGAGGATCTTGTCGCGCTCGATGTCCTTGCGGATCTCCTCGGCCTCCTTGCCCGTGTGCAGGGCGACCGTCTCCTCCAGCCAGGTGCGCATGCGCTGGACCTCGTTGGCCTGGATCTCCAGGTCGGAGGCCTGCCCGTACTCCCCGCCGGACATGGCCGGCTGGTGGATGAGCACGCGCGCGTTCGGCAGGGCGAACCGCTTGCCGGGGCTGCCGGCGGCCAGCAGCACGGCCGCCGCGCTGGCGGCCTGCCCGAGGCAGTACGTCTGCACGTCCGGCTTGATGTACTGCATCGTGTCGTAGATCGCCGTCAGCGCCGTGAACGAGCCGCCGGGGCTGTTGATGTAGAAGATGATGTCGCGGTCGGGGTCCTGGGACTCCAGCACGATCAGCTGCGCCATCACGTCGTCGGCGCTCGCGTCGTCGACCTGCACGCCGAGGAAGATGATCCGGTCCTCGAACAGCTTGGCGTAGGGGTCGAGCGTGCGGGAGCCGTAGGTGGTGCGCTCGGTGAACTGGGGCAGGATGTAGCGGCTGCTGGGGGCGGGTACCTGGGGCATGCGGCCCTCCTGGGGGATCATGGACGACGGTCGGGCGGGGTCGGTCCAGGTCATGCCGGAGCACCCCCGCCGGGGACCTCGCGCGCGGAACGGACCACGTGGTCGACCTGGCCGTAGGCCAGCGCCTCGTCGGCGGTGAACCAGCGGTCGCGGTCGGAGTCCCGCGTGATGGTCGCCTCGTCCTGCCCGGTGTGGAAGGCGATGAGCTCGGCCATCTGCTTCTTGATGTGGACGATCTGCTCGGCCTGGATCTTGATGTCCGAGGCGGTGCCGCCCACGCCGCCGAGCGGCTGGTGCATCATGATCCGGCTGTGCGGCAGCGCGTAGCGCTTGCCCTTGGCCCCGGCCGCGAGCAGGAACTGGCCCATGGAGGCGGCCAGGCCCATCGCCACCGTGCCGACGTCCGGCTCGATGAACTGCATGGTGTCGTACAGCGCCATGCCGGCCGACACGGAACCACCAGGGCTGTTGATGTACAGCATGATGTCCTTGTCGGGGTCCTCCGCGGCCAGCAGGAGCAGCTGCGCGCAGATGGCGTTGGCGTTCTCGTCGCGGACCTCGGAGCCGAGGAAGATGATCCGCTGCGACAGCAGCCGCTGGTACACGTTGTCGTCGAGGCCGAACTGGCCGCCGGGCGACTTCGCCGTCGGGACCTCGAGCCCGGAGTTGCCGGGGCTGGTCAGGTGGGACTGGGCCGTCACGTCGTTGCTCCTCACGTCGTCAAGTGCGTACGGACACTAACGCCGTCCTCGGACGCGCCACTCCCCGGCTGTACGGCGTTTCGCTGTCAGCGCAGGTACGTCGGCCGTGGGCAGACGGGGGTCCGCGCCACGGCCGACGGTGCTACGGCAGGGCCGGGTCAGGCCTTCTTCTCGTCGGCCTCGGCGGGGCTGTCGGGCGAGTCGGGGCTGTCCGGCGAGTCCGGGCTGTCGGGCGAGTCGGGGCTGTCCGGGCTGTCGGCGCCGCTGGCGTCGTCCCCGGCGCCGGCCTGCTCGGCCTGCACGGTCTCCGGCACGCCCGGGACCCCGGCGGCCTGACGCGACAGGCTCTCCTCCAGGTCGACGGTGTTGCCCGAGGCGTCGGTGACCGTGGCCCGCTCCATGGCGATGGCCAGGGCCTTGCGGCGCCCGACCTCCTGCACCATGGCCGGCACCTGGCCGGCCTCGTCCACGGCCTTGGCGAACTCGTTGGGCTCCATGCCGTACTGGCGCGAGCTGGAGACGAGGAACTGGATGAGCTCCTCGCGGGAGACCTGGACGTTCTCGGCCTCGGCGATGGTGTCCAGCAGCAGCTGGCCCTGCAGCGCCTTCTCGGCGTCGGGCCGGATCTCGTCGCCGTGCGGGTCGTCGGACTCCTTGCCCTCGCCCTCGAGGTGGCGCTGGACCTCCTCGTCGACCAGCCCGGTCGGGACGGGGACCTCGACCGCGGCCAGCAGGGCCTCGATGACCTTCTCGCGGGCCTGCACGCCCTGCTCGACGCGCTTGGTGACCTCGACCTGCGAACGCAGGTCGGCGCGGAGCTCCTCGACGGTGTCGAACTCGCTGGCCAGCTGGGCGAAGTCGTCGTCCGCCTCGGGCAGGACGCGGTGCTTGACCGCCGACACCTTGACGGTGATCTCGGCGTCGGCGCCGGCCTGCTCGCCGCCGCGCAGGGTGGAGGTGAAGATGGCCTCCTCGTCGGCGGACAGCCCGACCACGGCCTCGTCGGTCCCCTCGAGCATCTGCCCGGAGCCGACCTCGTAGCTGACGCCGCTGGCGGAGTCGATCTCCTCGCCGTCCACCCGGGCCACCAGGTCGATGGTGAGGAAGTCACCGGTCTCGGCGGGACGGTCGACGCTCTCCAGCGTGCCGAAGCGCGTGCGCAGGTCGTCCAGGCGCTCGTCGACCTCGGCGTCGCTGACCTCGATGTCGTCGACGGTGACCTCGAGCGTGGTCAGGTCCGGGACGGTGATGTCGGGGCGGACGTCGACCTCGGCGGTGAACTTGAGCTCGCCGTCGGTGGCGGTGGGGTCGGGCACCTCGGAGATGTCGACCTCGGGCCGGCCCAGGACGCGGACCGAGTTCTCGGTGACGGCCTGCTGGTAGAACGACGGCAGGGCGTCGTTGATGGCCTCCTGCAGCACGGCGCCGCGGCCGACCCGCTGGTCGATGATGCGCGCGGGGACCTTGCCCTTGCGGAAGCCGGGGACCTGGACCTGCTGCCCGATCGTCTTGTAGGCGGCCTCGATGCTCGGCTTGAGCTCCTCGTAGGGGACCTCGACGCTCAGCTTGACGCGGGTCGGGGCGAGGGACTCGACGGTGCTCTTCACGGGCAGGGCTCCACACGGACGGGGACGGACGGACGGGGACGCGCCCGGCAGGCGCGACGTGCCAGGGTACGCGACCACCGGGCACGGGCTGTCCGGGCCGCCGGTCGGGCAGGCCCGTCAGCGGTCGCGTGGGCGCCGTCGCCCGGTGGTGCCTACCGTCGGGGTACCCGGATTCGAACCGGGGGCCTTCCGCTCCCAAAGCGGACGCGCTACCACACTGCGCCACACCCCGTCACCGACCGCACGCCCGGCCGACCTCGTCAGGGTAGTGCTCCGCAGGGTCCGGCGGTCCCGCCCGGCCCGTCAGGACGGGGGTCGGAGCGGCTCCGCCGGCAGCAGCACCAGCGGGATCCGTCGCGTCGTCGCCTCGCGGTAGCGACGGAAGCCGTCCCAGGTCGTCGTCATCGCGAGCCAGCCGGCCTCCTCCTCGGCGCCCTCGGCGACCGTGGCCGAGGTGCGCCAGCGCCGGTCCCACAGCTGCACGTCGACACCGGGGTGGGCCACCAGGTTGAGGTACCAGGCGGGGTGCTGCTCCGCTCCCCCGGCGCTGGCCGCCACCACCAGGCGGGAGGGGCCGGCCGGGCCGGGCAGCCGGGCGTAGACCAGGGGGACGGTGTGCTCGCGCCCCGTGCGCCGTCCCGTCGTGCCCAGCAGCAGGTGCGGCCGGTCGGCCCAGGTGTGGCCCACCGCACCGCCAGTGGCCCGGTAGGTGGCGACGTGCTCGGCGGCGTCGACCCAGCGGCGCCGGTTCGGGTCCGGATCGGTCGGCCCCGTCGGCCCGGTCGGCGTCACGCGGGCACCCGGAACGGCCACCCGAAGCGCGTGCTGACCCCGGGCGAGGCGAGCACGGAGTCCGGGGCACGGTCGACCAGACCGGGCAGGCCGGCCGCCGCCACCAGCGAGTCGTCCAGGTGCAGCAGCTCGGCGTGGTGCAACGGCCAGGTCTCGTGGTCGTTGGGGACGTAGCGCAGCCGACCCCCCACCCGGGTGTGCAGGCCCCAGCGGGCGGTCAGGAAGTCGGCCAGGGGGTCCGGGCCCGGCAGCGGCGGGCCGAGGCGGACCCGCACCGAGCCACCGGCACCCCGGGGCGAGGGCCAGCGTCGGCGGGTGCGGTAGTCGAGCTCGTCGCCCTCGCGGCGGGCGCTCATCCGGGCCCAGGTGTAGGGCAGACCGAACGCGACGCGCGCGCCCAGCACCACGGCCAGGCGCTGCGCCTCCAGGGAGCAGAAGGCCACGCCGCGGCGGCCCTGCGCGTCCACGGTGTACGTGCGCACGTTGGTCTCCGCGAACGACCCCAGCCACGGGACCCCGGGCAGGCGGCCCGGCGCGGCGTCGAGCAGGCGGAACGGGATCAGCCCGACCCAGGCGTGGCCGTCGAAGGTGTCCGGCTCGGTGCCGACCGGCACCAGGGCCCCGGCGTGGGCCACCGGGACCCGCCAGTGCAGGAACACCAGGTCGCGCCAGCGCTGGTTCATCAGCGTCGACCCGCTCAGCGCGGGGGCTCGGCGGCTGACGGGCACGGGCTGCACCGGTCGAACGTAACCGGGTCGGCGTGCCCCCGGCCCGGCGGGGTGTTTCGGGTACCGCCCGCCGGGTAGCCCGTGATCATGACTCGGCTCAAGGGCGCCCTCGTCGACGTGGCCGCCGGCGCCGCCCTGGGCGCCGGTGCCACCGTGCCCATGAGCGTGCTGATGCTGACGGCGCAGCGGGCCGGTCTGCTGGGGACGCAACCGCCGCGCCGGGTCACCGACGCGGCGCTGGCCGGGGTGGACCGCACCACCAGCGGCACCGTGGACCCGCCCGAGCCCACCCGCCGGGTCCTGACGACGCTGACCCACCTGGGCTTCGGCGCCGCGGCGGGCGTGCCGTTCGCCCTGCTGCACCGACGGCTGCCGGCCCGGGTGCCGTCCGAGGCGGTCGGCGCGGCCTACGCCGTCGGGGTGTGGGCGTCGGCCTACCTGGGCTGGGTCCCGGCCCTGGGGATCATGCCGCGCGCCGACCGGGACCGGCCCGACCGGCCGGTGAGCATGGTCGCGGCCCACCTGGTCTACGGCGCCGCGCTGGGCGCCGGGCTGCGCCGGCTGCGACCCCGCGGCTGAGCCGGGCCCCTCGGCCCGGGGCCGGCGGCCTCACCCGGCGCAGGTGAGGCGGTGGTCCGGGCCCGTGCGGTGGGGTGTCACCGTGCCCACCTCCGAGCCCGTCCCCGCCCCGCTCCCCTCGGCGGAGCAGCTGCGCCGGCGCCTCGTGGAGCGGATGCGGCTCGCCCCCACGGCGTGGTCCGTGGACGGACGGGCGTTCGCCTTCCGCGCGTCGCACGACGACCACCTGCCGACCGGGGGCTACGTGGTCGTGGACGCGACGACGCCCACGGGGGTCCGCCGGTTCGTGGGGCAGGTGCACGAACGCCGCGAGCAGACGGCCCAGGTGGGTCGCTTCACGCTGGACTGGGCCGCCCTCGGCGAGGCGCCGGGCGACGACCTGGCGGGGGTGGTGCAGGGCGTCGAGGTCGGCCTGCCCATGCGGGTCGTCGTCGGGTCCGGCGCGGTGCTCGCCGAGGTCGTGGCGGGCGAGGTCGTGGCCTCGCCGCCGGACGAGGGCTTCGCCGACGCCGACCTGTCGGTGGCGCCCGAGGAGCTCGTCGAGCAGGTCCTCGGCGCCCGCCGCGGCGAGGCGCCCACGCTGGCCCTCGGCCGCCTGGTGACGGCGCCGGGACGGACGGCGCACCTGCGCGCCAAGGGCGTCACGCGCCACACCTTCCTCTGCGGGCAGTCCGGGTCCGGCAAGACGTACGCCACGGGCGTGCTCCTGGAGCGACTGCTGCTGCAGACCGACCTGCCGCTGCTCGTGCTCGACCCGAACTCCGACCACGTCCACCTGGGCCGGCTGCGCGACGACGCGGCCGTGGACTCGGCCGACCGCGACCGGCACGCCTCCCAGGCGCCCCGGGTCGTCGTCGCGCGGCACGGCGGGGCCCCCGCCCTGCGCGGGCACTTCGGCGACCTGACCCCGTCCGAGCAGGCCCTCGTGCTGGGGCTGGACCCTGTCGCCGACCTGGAGGAGCACCATGCCCTGCTCCGGGTGGCGGTGGACCTGCCGCCCCGTCACGGGGTCAGTGACGTCCGGGAGGCCGCGCTGGCGACCGCCACCCAGGAGGGCCGTCGCCTGGCCCTGCGCATCGACAACCTGGGCCTGGCGGGGTGGTCGCTGTGGGCGGCTCCGGACGAGGACTCCCTCACCGACCTGACCGAGGGCTGGCGGGCGCTCGTGCTGGACCTGGGCAGCCTGACGGAGCCGCGGGAGCGCGCCGTGGCCGCCCTGATGCTGCTGGGCCGGCTGCGCCGGCGACCGACCCGCCGTCCCGTCCTGCTGGTGGTGGACGAGGCGCACACCTTCTGCCCGCCCACCAGCCCCGACCCGGTCGTCGCGGAGACCACCCGGCACCTGGTGTGGCTGGCCGGTGAGGGCCGCAAGTACGGGCTGCACCTGCTTGTGGTCACCCAGCGTCCGGCCAAGGTCCACCCCGACGTGGTGTCCCAGTGCGACAACCTGGTCCTGATGCGCCTGAACGGCGAGCATGACGCCGCCTAGCTGCGGGAGTCGTTCAGCCACGTCCCGGCCGGCCTGGTCGCGCTCGCCCCGTCGTTGTCGCAGGGCCAGGCGGTCGTCGCCGGACCGCTGGCCGGCGACCCGGTCCTGCTGCAGGTACGCGACCGCCTGACCCCGGAGGGCGGCGGGGACCTGCCGACCGGCTGGCTGCAGCCGCGGCCCTGACCGGGACGGGGCCGAGCCGTCCTTGCTCCGCCGGCCGCGCGTCGGCGGGTACGGTGGTGCCGACGTCCACCGGGTCGCGACGACCTCGGCCGGGCCGTCCGCGGGTGTAGTTCAATGGTAGAACTCCAGCCTTCCAAGCTGGTCGTGCGGGTTCGATTCCCGTCACCCGCTCCGCAGGTCAGGGCCCCTTTTGGTCCTCCCCCTCCCCCGGCGTCTCGGTCCGCGTGCCCGCTATGTGCCCGATCGGCCAGCGGACGTGCTCGTTGAGGGCGGCCGCTCACAGTACGGGACTATCGTCTGCGGTGACGTACGCGGACCTGCGTCGTGGTCGATGGGTAGAGGAGGGACAGCCATTGGCGAGATCTCTATCTCAGACCGGAGTCTGCCCTCGCTCACGGAGGACGATAAGACTTTCGACCTCTTCTTGCATAAGTATATTCACACACAACAGTACCGCGACCTCGGAACGGGTCAGATGATTCTGCAATACTGGATGTAGGAAGAACGTCGCGGCTTGTGCGGACACGCTTATGAAGTACAGGCAGGCCTCATGCAGGGAGGGTACGAACAGTGCTACTAACGAGGATGCCCAGCGTCGCGCCCGCACATCAACGCACGCCTAACCCAATTGACGCAGGACGGAAAGCACTCGGGATTGCCTTACGCACATGCCTGGGAGCCTGCACGATGTTTGGTCTGACCGGCTGCATTGCTGGTGACCCCGTTCCCTTCGATTTGGCGTACAATTTTGCAGAGGAGAACACTGTCGAGGTCCTGTTGCCGGCCTGTGGGGACCATCCGCCACCACCATACTCGCTCGAACTGCGCGATAGCGCTTCGTCGAATGACGGCCCACCCACCCTTATGTCGGTCGAAGACGGCGACTTTGAGGTGCAAAGAGATTTCGACCGTCCGCTCTGGCGAATCCCCCTAGCTTCCTCGGACATCATCAATCCAGACAGAACCACAATGCGCGTATTCTCTGAGAATGAAGAAGTATCCTGGCTCGGAGTGATTATCCTGGATCAGGTCCGTCCCGTCGACGTCTTTGTCACCGCCCGAGGGGATTATGAAGGACTACCTGAGCGTGTCGACTACTCTCCTGCTCCGGTATCGTCTGCTGAACTTGCTGACGCTTGCGATGACTGAACTCCTGGGGTCTCTAGCCCGGATCTTTCGTGGTCCAGGGGTGACGGTGGAGCGGGGCGTCGTGGCCCTCGCTGAGCACTAATTCTGAAACAGGGGTCGGACAGTGGCCCGATGCTGCTCGGATGGGCTCGGGTCCGTCGACGGGCCTGGTCAAAAGGCTGTGGGTGGTGGCCCTGGGGTCAGCCGCTGGGTGCCGGGAGGGCTCGGAGCCGGGTCAGGATGGCCAGGACGACGCCGGTCCAATGGTCGCTGGCCGCGAGGTACAGGACGGTGCGGCGGGCGCTGACGGCGAGCCGACCGGCGGTGGCGAGCAGGCGTAGGCGGAGTCGTTTCGGTTCCCAGCGCCGGGCCGGATGCGCGGTCTGATCGGCGGGGTCGGTGCAGCCGAGCAGCTGTAGCCAGGCGGTCAGGTCGGCGACGCGGGCGGCGATCTCGCACCAGATCTCGGGGACCATCACCCAATACGGAACCCGGGCGTGCGGAGGTGTCACAGGATCTGCAAGCGCCATGGCCGCTAGGGGTGGCACAGTCAATGGGGACACATTCATATCAAAAACACCCCTCAAGGAATTGGAACGGATCGATGTCGACAGGAAACTCTCTCTTCGCGAAGATATCCATTCACAGCAGCGCCGCGACATCGGGGCGGTCGGAATGCTAGTCCGGTACCCCCTTGCTTGGCCACCCCTGAGTCCCTGCGGAAATGCCTCTGAGATTGAGGCAGGGCTTATTCAGGGGGGCTATTCGACCCGAACTGCCAGTGGCGTGACAGGTTGCGGCGGCTAGGTAATGATGACTTCCGGTGCCTTACATCTCCGGCAACCCTTACCCTCCCTCCTGTGACCTTAGCCGCCAAGACCCTGCCGCTCGGAGCAGCTCTTGCGACGATGCTGTTTCTGACCAGTTGCGTTCCCAGTGACCCTGGCACGCTGCCCCTCGCGTATCGCTTCGAACAAGCAAACACTGTCACGCTGTTCTTGCCAACATGCGGAGAGACTGACTACCCCCCGGAACTCGTACTGGTTCGGACCGGAAAAACACCAGACGAAGAGGAGCGTGCGGAGTTGTCCACAGCGGCCAACACCATACAAGTCGGCCTGGATAACGAAACGGCCATGTGGCTGGTGACATTAGATCCGACTGATATGCCATCTCGGACTGCCAGCCTTCGGGTTTGGACTGAGGGAAGAGAGACGTGGTCAGGTATCGTCACCCTCGATAAAACACGCCCGGATCTTGTGGACTCAAAAGTACGTCGAGAACTGCAGCGAACGTCAACCTTGGATGACTTTACTCCCTCGCCAGTCTCTGTTACTGACCTCTCCGCTTCATGCGGCGGATAGGACTGAACCGACGTAGTTCAGGACCTACCTCAGGAGGGCAATGTCACTGCGAAGATTCGTGAGCTCCGCGCGGGTTGATGGGCAGGATGACGGGACAGGCGCGGAGGACGAAGTTCTCCACTATAGGCAGGCGCGTACTCCACTCCCGGGTCAGAACTCCCGTAGGGCACCCGGTAGCTGTTCGGTGACAGCGACGAGGCGCCCGAGTCCGGCCCGGGGCGGGATGAGACCGTGCGCGGCCAGATCTGTGGGCGCTCAGCCGGGGGCACACATCGTCGACCCTCAGCGCGTGCCCGCTGCGTGCCCGATGAACGGCACAACCGCCCCGTCTGAAGAGCAACAAGGCGCAGTCGGCTCCGCTGGGGTGCAGATCAGCGTGCGTGCAGGTTGCAGCCGCAACGCGTCGGCGGACGCTGACCTCGCTTCCAAGCTGGTCGTGCGGGTTCGATTCCCGTCACCCGCTCTCGCGCTCGTGGCGCCTCTCCGGCCGGCGGCCTCGTCTCCGCCGGGTTCGGCACCGTCGTCCACGGCTGGGCTCAGGGGGCCGGCAGCTCCGGGCAGGTGGGGCGGACGGGGCCCAGGGAGCCGAGATGCGTGGTCCACTCCGTCCCGGTGAGGTTGCGACCTGCAAGCCTGCAGGCGGCCTCGAGCTGGTGGGCGGGGTCGAGGTCCCAGACCGCGACGCCGTGCTCGTCGGTGACGGCGAGGGCCTTGCCGTCCGGGCGGAGGTAGGCGGAGAAGCTGAGCGGCGCCGACGACAGGACGGGGTCGCCCAGTCGCCTGCCGCTGGGCACGTCGTAGACCGACACGGTCTGGTCGTGGGACGCGGCGATCAGGACGCTGCTGTCGTCGCTGAACTGGAGGGAGCTGACCTCACCCCGCGCCCCGGGGAGGTCCTGCAGGGGCTCGAGCGTGCCCAGGTCGTAGCGTGTCACCTCTCCTCCGGTCGCTCCGACGAGGACTCCGTCCAGGCTCACGCTCGTGATGTCGGCCCCGGTCATCGGACCGACCAGGAGCGCGCCGGTGCGGCCGTCGTGGACCGTGGTCACGCTGCCGTCCTGGGTGCGGGCCGTGACCACGACCCTCCGACCACCGGCCGTGGCCGAGACGGAGCTGGCGGCCCCGCCGGCGTCGATGGCGGGTCCGCCACGGCGCCGCGTCGTGGCGTCGATGGTCCAGACCTGGCCGTCGAGCAGGCCGCAGTAGGCACGGTCGCCGTCGGCGGACGCCCAGACGTGGTCGCACTCGGGCCCGATCCGTTCGCCGGCGACGACCCGGCTGCTGTCCACGTCGAACCAGGCGAACTGCTGCTGCTGCGCGCGCATGCCCACGAGCGTGTCCCGCCCGGCCCATCCGACGCCCTCGATGCCGGCCTCGCTCACCTCGTCCAGGGCGTCGACCTCCCGGTCGGCGACCGGGTCCCACAGGGCGTAGTCCGCGAACTGCGCGGCGCTCGTGGTGACGGTGTCGCGCGCGGCCACCACGAGGGTCGAGCCGTGGTCGGTGTCGTAGCCGTCGGCGAGCGCGTACCCCTCGGCCGTCAGGGAGGTCACGGGCCCGCTGCCGTCCAGGCGCCACCGGGACACCACCGGGGCCTCCCCGCCGAAGGACACCAGCTCGCGGCCGTCGGCGGTGACCGCGAGCGACCCGACACGGCCGAGCTGGGGATCCAGCTCCACCGAGGTGGGAGCCCCCGTCAGCAGGTCGTGCTGCTGGACCTGCCCGTAGTTGTTGCCGCACCACAGCGCCCCTGCCTCGGCCGAGACCGCGAACGCAGGGCACGGGTCGGGGTGGGTCTCGCGCAGGTCGCGAGCCCACCGGACGCCGTCCTCGTCCACGGCCACCAGCCCGTTGTTCCCTGCGCCGACCACCTCGTCGGTCAGGACGACCAGGTGCTGGTTGGTCGATCGCGCCGGCACGTCCACGCTGCGTACGACCTGCAGGGTGACCGGATCCACCACCCGCAGGACCTCGGCGAGCGAACCGACCCGCAGGAGGCCGTCAGGGCCGAACGCGACCGCCGCCGAGCTGCGGATCCAACGGTCGTCACCGACCGGCTGCGGCACCCCGGCCAACCGGCCGACGAGGGCGCCGTCGCTGGTCCGGTGCACCACGACGTCCCCGGCCTCACCGCCCGCGACCGCGACCCGCGAACCGTCGTCGTCGATGGCGACGTCGCCGGCCGTGAACGGGACCACCGTGGGTCCCATGACGCGCCGACCGCTCCCCACGTCGTGGACGGTGATGCTGGCGCAACCCGCCAGGGCGCCCGCGGGCAGGTCGCACGGGTCGGCCGGGTCCGGCACGGCCAGCGTGACCACACGGGAACCGTCGCGGCTGACCCGGATGCGCGCCGTCGTCCCGGCGCCTACGGACGAGCGCCCGAACCGGGCGTCGAGACCCCCGCCGTCCAGGTCCAGGAGCGCCGGAGGCCCACCGTCGACGGACACCACCGCCGTGACCGAACCGGGGACCACGTCGCCCGTCACCCATCGAGCACCTGGCAGGTAGCGATGGCCCAGGAACCCGGGATCGGTGGTGAACACCCCGAGCAGCGCGCTCCTGGTCCTCGCGTCGTCGGGCCACCGCCGTACCGCCTCCACCGCCAGGAGGGCGGCGACGTCCCGCTCGGAGCCGCGGAGCTCACGCGCCGCGGCGACCAGCCCTTCCAGGGCCGCCTCGTCCAGCGCCTCGCGGGCCACGTCCCGCTGGTCGCGGGCTTCCCGGGCCTGCGCCACCGCGAGCGCACCCGAGACGAGGGCCACGACCAGCAGGGCAGCCATGCTGACCAGGAGCACCCGCAGCCGCCGGGCGCGTCGGGACTCCTCGAGGACCCGGCCCTCCAGGGCACGGCGCTCGGACCCGGCGTGCTCGCGTGAGGCGGTCAGGAACTGCGTCTCCACCGCCGTCAGCACCGGTCCCGCCGACTCGCAGTAGTCCAGCGCGGTCTCCAACCGGCCGCCGCGGTACAGCTCGGTGACCGGTCGACCGAGCGACTCCCAGCCCTCCGCGGCGACGGTCAGGTGGCGCAGGGTGCGCCGCCCCGCCCCCTCCTCCTCGAGCCAGGCCCGCAGGCGCGGCCACGCCCGGGCGAGCGACTCGTGGGACATCTGCACGCTGTCGTCCTCGACGGTGAGCAGCCGGGCCCGGACCAGCAGCCCCAGCACGACCTCCAGGTCGGCGTCGCCCCTCAGGCTGCGCATCGCGACGCGGCAGCGGACGGGGTCCCCGTCCGGGGACGGTACGACCAGCCTGAGCAGGAGCCAGCGCAGGGTGGCTCGCCGGTGCGGGGAGAGACCGTCGAAGAGCCGGTCGGCCGAACGGGCCACGGCCCCCCGGATACCGCCGCTCGCCCGGTAGCCCTCGATCGTCAGCACCGACCCGTCCCGGCGCTGCCAGGTCTCCACCAGGGCGTGCGAGAGCAGCGGCAGGGCCCCCGGCTGCCCCTCCACGTCCCGGACCAGGAGCTCGACCAAGCCGGGCTCGACCCGCAGACCGGCGTCGACCGCCGGGCGTTCGACCACCTCCCGCAGGGCGTCCCCGTCGAGCGGGGGCAGCAGGTAGAGCCCTCGCTCCGCGAGGCGGCTGAACGCGGTGTCGGCGGTCAGCGCCGCGAGCCGGTCCGCCCGGACCGTCACGACGACGGGCGCGACGTCGAGGGCGTAGGCCGCGAGCCGGGCGAGCGTGTCGGCGGGCGGGGAGGTCCCCGCCACGGCCTCCTCCAGCTGGTCGACGACCAGCACCGGGGCCGAGGTCCCGCTGACCGGGATGGTGAACGTCCCGTCCAGGCCCGGCACGACGACCACGACGTCGCGGCCGGTGCGGACGAGGGCGGGGACGACGCCGGCTCGGACGAGCGACGACTTGCCGCAGCCGGACGGCCCCGCGACGACGACCAGCGGGGAGGTGCGGAGCCGTGCCAGGCAGGAGGCGACGTCGGCGTCGCGCCCGAAGAGAGGGTCGCCGACGTCGTGGTGGGACAGGCCCTTGTACGGGCAGTCCTGCGACACCACCCGAGGTCGGGGCACCGGTCGCAGGGTGGGGTCCTGGTGCAGGATCGACGTCTCGAGGCGGACCAGCTCCTCCCCCGGGTCGATGCCGAGCTCGTCGCGCAGCAGGCGCCTGGCCCGCTGCAGGGAGCCCAGGGCCTCGGCCTGTCGGCCGCAGCGGTACCTGGCCAGGGCGAGGAGGGCCCACCGCCGCTCCCGCAGCGGCTCCTGCGCGACCAGGACCTCGGCCTGCGCGGCCACCTCGCGGTGCTCGCCGACGGCGAGACGGCACTCGAGCAGGTCCTCCTGCGCGCCGGCGTGGAGCTCCCGCAGCCTCGCGGACTCCGCCACGGCCGGCGGCCAGCCGCCGAGCAGGGTGAAGGGGTCGCCGCCCCACACCGCCACGGCCCGCGCCAACGTGGTCGCGGCCCGGTCGGGCTGACCGTCGCGCGCCAGCTCCCGACCGCGTCGGACGAGCTGCTCGAAGGCGTCGACGTCGAGGCCGAGCACCTCCGCGACGAGCCGGTAGCCGCCCTGTGCCGTCTCGATGGCATCGTGACCCAGCGCCTTGCGCAGCCGCACCACGCAGATCTGCACCTGCTTGGACCACGACGGCGGTGGCACGCCGGCCCAGACCGCCTCGGCGATCTCGCCAGGAGGCACGACGTGCCCCCGCCGCACAGCGAGTGCGGTGAGGACCAGACGGTGCCGTGGCGTCAGGGAGGCCTCGGACGGCTCGGTCGGGTCGAGCATCACCGGGCCGAGCAGCCGCAGGCTCATGGTCGAGTGTCCGACCAGGGGCGACGGCGGTCAACGGCCCGGATCGCGACCGGATACCGACCGGATACCGGGTGGAAGGTGCCTGGATACCGGTCCTCGGCAGGGTGGTCGTCCGTCGCCGGCAACCCGGCCCCGACCAGGGAGACCCCCATGAGCCCACGTGCTCGCACCTCAGCCATCACCTCCGCCCTCGCCCTGTCCGTCGCCCTGTCCGTCGCCCTGTCCGTCGCGCCTTCACCGGCGCGCCGACGGCGACGGCGTCCGACCACAGGTCCGTCGACCAGACCGAGCTCGTACCGACGACCCTCGACTCGGTGTTCGCCCCGTGGGACTGCAGGCTCCGGGCAACCGGTCCCGTCTGCACGGGTGACCGCTTCGTCGACACGGGGTGGGAGCCGGCCGACTGGCCGTGCGACGTCCCGGTCTACGGCCGCTACGTGTCGTCCCGTCGGAGCACGAGGTTCTACGACCTCGACTACCTGAACTACGACCGCCGGTTCCGCAGCCACGACGTCGACCACCTCAGTCGCTTCCCGGACGGCCGCGACGCCGCGACCATCACCTCCAGGGTCCGGTTCACCGAGCCGTTCGCGGTCCCGGGCGACGACTCCACGATCACCGTCATCAGCACCGGGACCATCTGGGACATCCGGACGGCCACCGGGCGGTCCCTGTTCCTCGTCGTCGGCACGCTGGTCGAGCCACCCGACGCCGAGCCCACGTTCACCGGTCAGGTGACCGTCGACGCGGTCAGGACGCGCTACAGCGACGCCCCCCTGTCGACCTTCTTCAGCGAGGACCTGTTCGTGAGCACGGTCTGCGAGGCGGTCGCCGCCGCCGGCTGACCCGTGTGGGGATGACGACGCAGCGCCAGGCGGGCGACTTGCAGGTGGCACGGTCGGGGAACCAGGGTCCTCTGCGTCGTCCGCCCCGGCTCGGTCGACGACAGGTCGGAGTCAGTGCCCACCTGAGGCTCCCGAGGCGGGAGGGCCGGGGTCGGGTCTGCCGTAGGTGCGAGGCAGAAGGGTGACGGCGACTCGCGTCAGATCGCGGGCGCTGGTGGCGCGGTCTGGTCCGCCACCCGAGTGGTAGACGCGACGGATCCGGCAGCCCGGGGCTGCAGGTCCGCCTCCATGCAGGCCACAGCCGCGAAGAACCAGCGGACGCCGACCACACTCCCGAGCTGGTCGTGCGGGTTCCGTTCCCGTCACCCGCTCCGCAGCACCGCTGCCCCGAGCCGCTGAGGTGGATGAACGGCGAGGGATCCCGCGGCGAGCTCGCGGAAGCCGCGCTGCACGCGGGAGGCACCCGCTTGAGTGTGCCGTGGGGGCCGGGTGTCCACTGCCGGCCGTGGACACCCGCAGGGCACCCGTGCCCACCGACCTGAGCACCACGGCGACCACCCGCCCTCCCCCGGCGGCAGAAGCCGTCCCGACCCCCGACCGGGGGGCTCGGGTCGTCGCGCTGGACGTGCTGAGGGGCTTCGCCCTGTGCGGGATCCTCCTGGTCAACATCGCGCCGCTGACGTCGTTCGGCTACGACGTGCCGCGCCCGTCGCCCAACCTGTCCGACCCCAGCGGGTGGTTGCAGCTGCTGGTCCAGCAACGGTTCTTCCCCATCTTCTCCGTGCTGTTCGGGATGGGGTTCTCGCTGCTCCTGGCCTCGGCGGCGCGCCGGACGGCTCGACCGCGGCGGCTGCTGCTGCGTCGTCTGCTGGTGCTGCTGCCGCTCGGCGTCCTGCACCAGCTCGTCCACCCCGGTGAGGCGCTGGCGGTCTACTCCGTCGTCGGGCTGGTGGTGCTGCTGCCGTCCAGCTGGCTGCCGCGGTGGGCGGTGGCGGCGGCAGCGGTGGTGCTCCTGCCGGTCACGGTGCTGCTGGTCGGCGGCGGGTCGGTCCTGA
Organism: Jannaschia sp. R86511; assembly: GCF_042466345.1. NCBI lineage: Bacteria > Pseudomonadati > Pseudomonadota > Alphaproteobacteria > Rhodobacterales > Roseobacteraceae > Jannaschia > Jannaschia sp. R86511. Next base: position 2,411,860 of record NZ_JAXHCD010000001.1, on the reverse strand, counting down.
CCCCCTCGCTGTTCCTGCTCGGCTCGGCCCTGGTGCGCTACGGCGTGGTGCCGCAGCTGGACACCTCCCCCCGCGCCCCCGTCGTGCTCCTCGTCCTCCTCGCAGCCTTCACGGCGGCCTCGGTGCCCGCCGTGGCGTGGCAGCTCGCCGACCTGACGGGCTCAGGCTTCACCACCGCCTCGGCCGTCGCCGGGCTGACCCTGGCCGGCGTGTACGTCACCGGAGTGCTGCTGCTCCTGCGCACCCCGCTGCGGCGGGGGCTGGGGGTGCTCTTCGTCCCCCTGGGGCGGACCGCGTTGACCTGCTACGTGGCCGCGACCCCTGTCATGCTCCTGGCCGGGCACCTGCTGGACTGGCGGAACAGCGACTCCTGGACCCAGCTGCTCCTCGTCGGTGCGGCCGTCCTCGCGCTGCAGTGGGTGTTCGCCGTGCTGTGGCTGCGCCGCTACCACCAGGGACCGCTGGAGTGGCTGTGGCGGGCCGCCACGTGGGCGCAGCTGCCGCCCCTGCGACGGACGTCCGCCGAACGGCAGCGGGTCAGCGACGGTTCGACCGGTGTTCACCCGGCGGCCTGACTGCGTACCCCGGGGGGTCACGCGGGAGCGGTGGGCTCGGGGCCAGCCGTCGTCCCGAGGAGTACCGCCATGCGTCCCACGCGTCCCAGCCGCCCCAGCCGTCCTGACCGAGGTGCCCGGGCCGTCCTGCTCCTGGCCCTGGTCCTCGTCGCCACGGCAGGCCTGGTGCCGACCGCGGGCGCGGGGGCCCTCGCCGCCGCAGGCCCCTCCCCCGCGACACCGCCGGTGGAGTGGCGGGAGGGCTTCGACGGCGTCGGCGACGCGCTCCGGCCCCGGGTGTCCGACCCCGGCATCGCGCCGGGTGCCGTGGGCTGGACGCACGAGGGCCCGACCGGCTGGCGGGTGGAGAACGACGCGTCGCTGGCCGGGGGCGGGGTCGAGGAGTGGCGCGGGTGGAGCTTCACCACCCGGGAGTTCTGGACCGACGCGGAGGACCAGATGCGGGGCCGGTTCGGCCGCGCCCAGGACGTCATCGCGGTCGCGGACTCCGACGAGTTCGACGACGTGCCGGCCCCGGACCACACCTACGACACGACCCTGGTCTCGCCCCAGGTCCGGGTCCACCGCCAGAGCAGCCTCCGGCTCGGCTTCGACAGCCACTACCGGCAGTGGGCCGGGCAGAGCGCGACGGTGACCGTCGAGTTCGACGGCGACGGGGAGCACGTCGAGCTCGTGTCCTACGACTCCACCACGGTCGCCGACGACTACGACGGCAGGCTCGCCAACGCGCACGAGGCCGTCACGTTCGACGTGCCGGAAGGGGCCCGTCGGGCCGTGTTCCGCTGGCGCTTCACCGCGGAGCGCAACAGCTGGTACTGGGCCGTGGACAACGTCCGCCTGCAGCGGGCCCAGCCGGCGGTCACCGGGGACCCGACGTCGATGTGGGTGGTCAGCGACGTCCAGGGCCACCCCCGGGACCTGTCCCACGGCCTGGTCGACCTGCACGCGGCACGGCCCGACGCCGCCGCCCTGCTGATGGTCGGCGACCTGGTCGACTCCGGCGCGCAACCGGAGTGGGACGAGGTCGACCAGGTGATGGCCGAGCGGGCCGGCATCCGCCCGCCGCAGACCATCGCCGCGATCGGCAACCACGAGCGCTACGCCCCCGGCGGCTGGCCCGTGCTGCAGCAGCGCTTCCTCGACTTCGCCGACCGCGACCGGGTGTGGGGCGAGTACGTCGTGCGCGGGTCCGGCGGTGACGTCCCCGTACTGGTGCTCGGGCAGGACGCGGCCGGGCCCACCGACGTCCCGATCGGCGACGAGCAGATGGCCTGGTTCCGGGAGCGGCTGCAGCACTGGACCCAGCAGCGCCGGCAGGTCGTGGTCGCGACCCACTTCCCGCTCGGGGACACCGTGTCGGGCAGCTGGATCCCCTGGTACTCCGAGCACCACCAGCGCAACGACGAGCTCACCGAGCTGCTCGGGCGCCACCCCAACGTGGTCCTGCTCAGCGGGCACACCCACTACCCGCTGGAGCTGGGCGACTGGGCCGTGCAGCGGCGCACCGCCGGCGGGCACCCCGACGGCTTCTGGGCGGTCAACACCGGCGCGATGCACGTGGAGTGGGACGCCCGCGGTGAGAGCACGGTGGGCATCCGCGAGGTCGTCACCCGGGACGTCAACCGCGGGCTGACGATCGACGCCTACCCCGACCGGCTCGTCGTGCAGGCCCGGGACTTCGGCGTGGCCGGTCCCGACGGCGGCAACCTGGTCAACGAGGTCGTCCGCGAGGTCGAGATCCCCAGCCCGTTCCTCGCCCGCCGCTACGGGCGCTAGGCCGGGGTCGGTGGGTCGCGCCTACCCGCCGAGCTGCGCGACCACCCGCGCCAGGGCCCGGGCCTGGGCCGGGTTCAGCCGACCGTCCTCGACCGGGTCCGGCCAGCGGCCCACCGGGACCCGCGCCAGGGCCCGTCCGGTGGGCGTCTGCTCCAGCCGGGCGGTCATCGGCCGGAGCACGGCGACCAGCCGGTCCGCCACGCGGTCGACCTCTGCCGGGGGCGCGGCGGGGGCGAGCCGGTCGAAGTCCTGCGAGGCGGCGACCAGGCCGGGGTCGTCCTTCCAGGGCCGCAGCGTCTCGGCGAGGTCGCTCAGCGCCTGCTGGTTCAGGTTGTCGGGCCCGACGACCCGCGCGATGACCAGCAGCGTGTCCTGGTCGAGCCGGCTCAGCACGCCGGCGGCCTGCTCGGTCGGACCGAAGGACAGCAGCTCGGCCAGGCCCTCGGGCAGGTCGGCCCGCTCCCCGGTCCGGCGCAGGCGCGAGATCTGGCGCCGCTGCCCCTGCAGCCGCTCGATGGCGGCGAGCAGCTGGCGGTCGATCTCGTCGAGCAGGTCCTCGTCCGGAGTGGTGTCCAGCATCCGCTCGACCTGGTGCAGCGGGACACCCAGCTCGGTCAGCCGCCGGATGCGCAGCAGCCGCGCGATGGTGGCCAGGTCGTAGCTGCGGTAGCCGTTGGACCCACGGGCCGGCTCGGGCAGGACGCCGATCTGGTGGTAGTGCCGCAACGTCCGCACGGTGACCCCGGCGAGCTCGGCCACGTGCTGGCTACGCATGCTGCACCTCCGGCGCGACGTCGATCCGGCGCAGCGGCCGCAGCGCCACCGCCCCCAGCACCGCAGCGAACCACACCCCGGCGGCGACGGCGCCGGCCGCACCCAACGACACCTGCTCGACCAGCACCCCGGCCCCCAGCACGCCCACCGCGGGCGCCAGCGTGACCAGGGCGTTCTGCGCGCTCATCACCCGACCACGAAGGTCGTCCGGGATGGTCTCGATCATGACGACGCCGAACAGGGCACCGAGCGCACCCCCGAACAGCCCGAGGACCGCCGCGCCCGCCAGGATCCAGGCGACGCCCGGCAGGGCGCCGATGGTCCCCACCCCGACCAGGGACCCCAGCAGCGACACGGCCAGCCACGTCCGTCGGCGCAGCCGGGCCGCCGCCAGCGCGTAGGTCCCGGAGCCCACCAGCATCCCGGCCGCCAGGCAGGTCAGGACCAGACCGAGCCGGCCCTCCTCGCCGAGCAGGGTGAAGTGCACGGGCAGGACCAGGCCCTGCAGGGCGACCAGGACGACGACCAGCGCCAGGTTGACCAGGGTCACCGACAGGACCAGCGGGCTGCGCCGCGTCAGCCACACCAGGCCGGCCACCGCCTCCCCCACGCCCTGCCGCGCCGAGCGCCGCGGGGCGGACTCAGGCCGCCGCCCGATCCCGGCCGGCAGCAGCAGCGTGGTCAGGGCGGCGAGCAGAGCCAACCCCGCGGTCACCCACAGCGCGCCCGGCCCGCCCAGCAGGACGACGACCGAGGCCGCGGCGGCCGGGCCGACCATCATCGTGACGGCGGCGACGCTCTCCCGCAGCCCGATGATGCGCTCAGCGGGCAGGCCGCTGCGGCGCTGGACCGCCGGCACGAGCGTCTCGCGGGCGGTGATGCCGGGGACGTCGCCGAAGGAGGCCAGGACGCCGAACAGCACGAACCAGCCCAGCGACAGCCCCGTCACCAGGTCCACCACCGGCAGGGCGGCGATGGCGACCGCCGCGACCAGGTCGGTGACGACCGACATGGTCCGACGGTCGTAGCGGTCGATCAGACCGCCCATCAGCAGCCCCGCCAGCACGGCCGGGACGGCGGTGGCCGCCGCCACGATGCCGGCGTCCAGCGCGCTGCCCGTGGTGCTCAGCACCACCAGCGGCAGCACGACCGCGGCCATCGAGTTGCCGAGGGAGGAGAGCGCGTACGAGGCGAGGTAGACGAGCACGGATCTGTCCATGCCCTCCATCCGAAACCACGACGTCGCGTCGGGGTCAAGCCCTGCTCAGCGGGCCGGGTGCGGGGACAGGTCCGTCAGGCTGCGACCGGTGGCGAAGTCGGTGGGCACGGACACGTGGTCGTGCACCATCAGCCACTGCCCGCCGAGGTGTCGGAAGACGTTGGTCTGACGCACCCACAGGTCCGTGGCCTGCCCGGACATGGTGCCGTGCAGGCGCACCATCGCCCGGACGACCGCGAGGTCGCCGGCCCCGTGGACCTCGACGTCGGTGAGCTCGAGGTGGGGGACGCCCTGCCACGCGGCGAAGAACGACACCCAGTTGGCCCGCCAGCCCGCTCCGCCCCGGAACTCCAGCGGGGGCATCAGGTCGAAGGCGCTGAAGGCGTCGCCGTCGGCGTAGAAGGTCATCATGCCGTCGACGTCCTTGGCCTCGAACGTCGCCCGCCACTGCGCCATCCGCGCCAGCACCTGCTGCTCGACGGTGGCCTCGTCGGGACTCCTCGTCCCGGTCCTCTGCCCGGTGCTCTGCCCGGTGCTCTGCCCGGTCGTGGTCATGGTGACCTCCTGGTCTCGTGGGAGCACCAGGCTCGCCACGCGCGGCACGCGCCACCAGGCCGGGATCATCCGGGTACCGGCGCTACCCCCGTGCCGCTGCCGGCAGGCCCGCCGTGGTCCTCGTCGAGCAGGCGCCGGACCCGGTCCGCGTCCGCGTCGGTCTCGGGCGTGTAGACCACCAGACCCAGTCCGGGTGCGTCGTCGACGGCGTAGGAGGAGTACCAGAGGGCCAGCCGGCCCGCCTCGGGGTGCTGCAGGTGCTTGGTCCCCTGCCCCAGGGTGCCGACGTCACGGTCGTCCCACAGCCGGGCGAAGTCCGCGCAGTCGGACCGCAGCCGCTCGACCGTCGCCCGCGCCTGCTCCCCGCCCCAGCGGCTCAGCTCGAGCCGGAACGTCGCGACCGCGAGCCGGGCCTCGTGCTCCCAGTCGACCAGCAGCGACCGGGCGGCGGGCGTGCAGAACAGGATGCGCAGCACGTTGCGCTCCCCCGGCGCCAGGGCCGGGTAGTCGGTGAGCACGGCGCGGGCGGCGTCGTTCCAGGCCAGCACGTCCCAGGCCGCGGACTTCACGTAGGCCGGGCTGAGCGGCAGCCCGGCCAGCAGCCGCGCGTACTGCGGCGACAGCGGCCCGGCGGACGGGGCGGGATCGTCGCCGCGCGACAGGAGCAGCAGGTGCTCGTGCTCGGCGGGGGTCAGCAGCAGCGCCCGCGCGAGGGCCTGGAGCACGGCGGCCGACGGCGACCCACCGCGCCCCTGCTCCAGGCGGGTGTACCACTCCACGCTGATCCCGGCCCGGGCCGCGACCTCCTCGCGCCGCAGACCGGGCGTGCGCCGCCGACCGGTGCTCGGCAGGCCCAGCACGCCCGGGTCGAGGCGCTCCCGCCGGGACCGCAGGAAGGCACCCGGCCCGTGCTCGACGTCCCGCGCCACGGCGCCCCCTCTCCCGTCGGTCTCGTCGACCATGATGAGCGCGGCGGCCACCCGGCACGACCCGGGACCAGGGACCTCACGCCGGTGGCGGGGCGAGCGTGGCAGGCCCGGTCGGGGCCCGCGTGACGGGAGCGACCAGGCGGACGGTGACCTCGTCGGCCCCGGGGGCGCGGAAGGTCACCCCACCGCCCCGGCCCGCCGTGAGCCGGCTCACCTGCACCTCCGTCCGCCCACCGGCGGGGACGAGCAGGACGTCGGGGGCGGCCGTCAGCCCGGCCGAGGGGACGACGCGCACCTCGAGCGGCCCTCCGCCGGTCTGCGCCACCGACAGGGTCACCGACGACCCCGGTGCGGGGCCGAGCGTCACGTCCGCCCCGTCGCCACCGGGACGGACGACGAGCCGCACGACCTCCACCGGCTCCGGATCGGCGTCGGGCGTGCTCGGGACCGGCGGCGACGGGGTGGGGATCACCGGCGTGCGCACCGGGGTCACCGGGTCCGACGGGACCGGGTCCGGGTCCGGGTCCGGGTCCGGGTCCGGGTCCGGCGTCGGCGTCGTCGGCGGCGGCGATGGCGTCGTGGGCGTCCCGACGGCCCGGGTCGCGGTGGGCCGGCGGACGGCCACGTCCGCGACCGTCGGCCCGGTCCGTGCGTCGACCGACGTCGGCACCACGGCCGGGGGGGCGACGGCCTGCAGCGGGTCGGGCGACGACGGGGCGGGGCGGAGCAGACCGGTGCCGGCCGCCAGACCGACGCCCAGCAGCAGGGCGGCGACCACGAGACCGACGACCGTCACCACGGTCGCGCGGGGGACGGCGACGCCGGACGGGCGGTCGGACGACATCCCGTCGGTCCCCTCGGCCCCGTCGGCCCCGTCGGGGCCCGCCGGCCGGGCGCCGAGCACCGCCAGGTCCGCCTCGCCGGCGGGCGGCCAGCCGTCGTCGGGCCAGGCCCCGCCGGCCCCGGTCACCGGGGCGCCGGAGCCGACCAGGTCGAACCGCTCCAGCACCCGGTCCCGCAGGTCCGCGGGCAGGAGCACGAGCGGGAACGCCGTGGCCAGCGCGGCCGGGGACAGCGCGGCCCGCTCCGTGGCCTCGCAGTCCGGGCAGGAGCGGACGTGCCGCACGACCCGCTTGCGCCACAGCGTCGAGAACGTGCCGTCCCAACCCGCGAGCAGCCCGTCGAGCCCGGCGCAGCCGTCCCGGCCGCGCCGAGCCACCAGCAGCGCCCCCAGCGAGGCGCGCAGCCGCTGGCGGGCCCGGCTGAGCAGCTGGTGGGCGTTGTCCTCCTGCACGCCCAGGGCGGCGGCCACGGCGGCCCCCGACAGCTCCTCCCCGTAGGCCAGCTCCAGCACCAGACGGTCCCGGTCGTCCAGCCCCGCGCGGGTGTCGGCCATGAGCACGCGCAGCTCCTCGCCCCGCACCCGCTCGTAGCCCTCCACCGCGGGAGCCGCGGTCTCGAGGTCCTCGACGGCGTCGGTCAGGACGGTCCGGGACGCCCGGCGCACGTGGTTCACGACCTCGTGACGGGCCACGGCGAACAACCAGGCGCGAAGGTTCGCGGGCTCGCGCAGGCCGTCCAGCCGTTGCGCGGCGGCCAGGAACGTGTCCTGGGTGACGTCGGCGGTGGCGTCCCGGTCGCGCAGCAGCCGCAGCGCGAGCGCGTGGACCCGGGGGGCGTAGCGGTCGTAGATCTCGCCGAGCGCCTCCCGGTCCCCCGCGGCCGCCGCGAGCGCCAGGTCGGCGTCGCGGCGGCCACCGGCACCAGGGCCCGGGGGCTGGTCCGTCGGCATGGTCCGAGACTCATCCCCTCAGGCCCGGATGTCCACGGGTACGCCCAGCGGGAGGACCGAGGCGAGCTCGCGGACCACGTCGTCGGGCACCCGGATGCAGCCGTGGGACACCGCCTGGCCCAGCAGGTCGGGCCGGTCGGTGCCGTGCAGGCCGATCTGGCCGTCGCCGCCGGCGAACTCGGTCAGGGTCGGCGACCAGGCCGACAGGCCGAACGCGTACGGCCCGTAGACGCCGCCGTCGGGCGCCCGGAGCTTGTCGGTGACGGCGAACCGACCGGTGGGCGTCGGGTTCTCCGGCGAGCCGACCGCCACCGTCACGGTGAGCACCGGGACGCCGTCCTCGCTGAGCACCAGGGTGCGCTCGCTCAGGTCGACGGCGATGTGGTGCCGGACGGCCTCGATGCTCACGTCGTCCGCGCGGACCCAGCCCTGCCGGGTGTCGGCGCGGACCGGGACGACGACCTGCAGCCAGCGGCCGTCCGGGCTGGCCTGCAGCACCCGGAAGGTGCGCCGGCTGCCGTAGGACGTCTCCGCCGGGACCTCCAGGCCGGGGGTCGTGCCGTCCGGGGACGGGTGGACGGTCACGGCCGTGGTGGCCACCGCCACGGCGTGGGCGGGTTGCTCGGCGGCGTCGGAGGCCCCGGGGGCTCCGGTGGTCGCGGGAGCCCCGGTGGTCCCGGGAGTCGTGGGGCCCGCGGGGGGCCCGCTCGTCCCGGCCGGCGAGGCGACGGCGACTGCGGGCACGGGGGCGGGTGCGGCCGCGCGGTCGCTGCCGCAGGCCGTCAGGGCGAGGGTGGAGGCGAGGGCTCCCGCCAGGACGAGGGCGAGGGGGGTTCTCATGGTGGTCGTCTCCTCGGGCCGGTCGGTCGACGTCGGCGCTCAGCCGGTGAACGACGGGGTGTCGTCGTCGGGGGGCTCGCACTCCGCCGGTTCGGCGTCGATGACGACGTCGGCCCCACCGGGCAGCGGGATCCGCAGCGTCGCGGGCGGCTCCTCGGTGCCGGGCTCGTCCAGGCACGGGTCGGTGGGCACCTCCGTACCGCGGCTCGGCTCGCCCGTGGGCTCCGGGTGCTCGCAGTTGTCGACCACCTGGCCCTCGGCGTCGTGGCCCGTGCAGGGGGCCAGGTTGCCCGGCCCGGGCGGGACCTGCGGCTCCGGGTCGTCGTCGGGGTCGGTGGGGAACGGGTCGTCCGGGGCCGTGGTGACCGGGGCCAGGTCGCCGGGGCCGGTCGGTGCCGTGGTCGCGGCCACGGCCGCGCCCGACGTCAGCCCGGCCGCGGCCAGGGTGAGCAGCAGCGCGGCGGCCAGGGCGGTCGGGCGGCGGGTCGCCAGGGTGGTGGTGCCGGTCCTGTGGCTGGTCCTGTCCATGGTGTCCTCCGGTGTCGGTGGCCCGGCCGTGCGCCGGGCTCGATGGTCAGGACGGTCCGGGCCGGTGTTCCTGACACTTTCTGCGAGGGCGGGCGGGGACAGTCAGGAACCGCTGCCCGGCGGCGTCCCCTCCGTGTGACCGCGAACGCCGCGGCACCAGCAGGAGGCACCTCATGTCCAGCACGTCACCCACCGCCCGGTCCGCCCTCGGCGCAGCCGTCAGCCCGGACGGCCGGCTCGTCGTCTCGCGCGGCTACGGCTACGCCGACGCCGAGGCCGGCACCCCGTCCGACGACGACATCGCGGCCGGCGCCGCGGCGACGGGCACGCCGGTCGAGTGGTACGAGGCCACCACCGTGCAGCACCTCCTGCCCGACCTCGGCCCAGTACCGGGCGGCCTGGCAGGAGGCCGTCGCGGACGGGTTCCGGACCGCCGCGGTCGCCGGCTACCAGGCCGCCGGCGCCGCGCGCTGGGCGGCGGTGTGGCGGCCGCCCTGATCAGGGGACCAGGTCGCTGCGGCTGCTGCCGGTGCCGGCGGACCGGGGCCGGCCTACTCGTCGGGGTCGGACCGGAGCCGGAGCACCGTGTACCGGCCGACGACCGTCTCCTCCACGTAGTGCTCGCGCAGCGCCCGCGTGCCGGCCCGGTCGTCGATGCCCCAGGTCGCCAGCGACGACCCGGTCAGCAGGACCCAGTCCGGCGCCCGCGGGCCGCTCAGCAGGCGGCTGAGCTCCTGCAGCCGGGGGTCCCGGGCCCGCACGGGCAGGCTCCACAGGTCCGGGTACGGGCTGGCGAGACCCGCGCCGTGCAGGATGTCCGGGTGGCCGTAGGCGATCACGGCGTCGTCGCCCGGTGACGCGTTGGCCCGCAGCCAGCTGATGACCGCGTCCTGGGGCCGGGCGGGCGGGTCGGCCACCACGGTGACCAACGCCACCACGGCGGCGACTGCGGCCCAGCCCAGGGGCAGCAGCGCCGCCCACCGGTCCCGGGGGCGCGAGCCCTCGCGGGTCTGCACCACGGCCATGGCCAGCACCAGCCCGGTGGTGAAGCAGATCAGGTACGGCGGCCAGTAGCTCGCACCGCCCAGCACGGCGAAGGACTCCCAGGCCAGCACCGCCAGCAAGGGCACGCGGAGGTCCACCGCGCCCTCGGCGGCGGGGCGGCGGGCCGCGACGGCCGCCAGCAGAAGCAGCAGGGGCGCCCCGCTGAGCAGGAAGGCCACGACCAGGTCGACCAGCCGGTCGCTGGTCGCCGAGCTCGCCGAGGAGCCGATGACCGCGGCCGCCTGCACCCGGAACACCACGACCGCGTCCCACAGCCCGCGCGGGTCCGTCCCCAGCCGGGCCGCCCAGGTGACGGCCGCGACCACGGCGAGCAGGAACCCGCCGGTGAAGGGGCCCAGGTCCCGGGGGCGCAGGTGGTGCACCCGGTGCGAGCGCCGCCCCACCAGCAGCAGCGCGACCACGAGCACCACGACGTCCCACTGGTTCTGCTTGACCAGGACGGCGGCGGCCCCCGCGGCGCCGGCCGAGGCCAGCAGCGCCGCGCGCGGACCCGACGCCGGGGCGCGGACCGCCGCGAGCACCAGCGCCGCCCCGCCCAGCACGAGCGGGGCCGCGATCAGCTCGCCGTTGACCTCGGCCGTGCCGAACAGGGGCGTGGACAGGAACACGGCGGCGGTACCGCCGCACGCCAGCCCGGCGCGCGGGCGCGAACGTCCCGCGGCGACGAGCCAGCCCAGCGCGGCGGCGGCCACCACGGCGGTCGCGACGACCAGCAGGCCGAGCGCCCGGAGCCCCTCCGGCCCGCCGAGGCGGTCCGCGACGGCGAAGAACGCGAGCAGCAGGGGCGGGCGGTCCACCCAGTAGTCGCCGTACAGCGACAGCCCGGGGCCCAGCTGGGAGGCGATCATCAGGTACCCGGCCTCGTCCCGGCTCGGCGGGCTGCCGAGCAGCGGCAGCCGGGCCACGACGGCCAGCCCGGCGAGGACCGCGACCCACGCGACGAACCCCCGGCGCCGCGACCGCGGGTGCCGCGACGGGCCTGCGCCGGCCGGGGCGGGCTGCGGGTCCTCGGCCAGCAGCACGGCGCTGCTCACCGGGTGCTCACAGCGTGCTCACGCAGCGCCCACCAGGCGCTCAGCCCTGCTCCCGCCGGCGCAGCGCCAGCGACGACGCCAGCAGGCCCACGGCCAGGACGGTCCAGAAGCACGCCAGCACCACCTCGAAGGTCCGGCCGTCGGCGGCCGGCCACAGCCAGCTGAGGACCGCGACCAGACCGATCAGGCCCGTCAGCCCGAAGCCCTGTCGCGACGTGCGCGTCAGCTGCCACCACGGCGTGCTCCTCCCCCCGGCCACGACAGCCACGGTAGCGACCGGCCGACCGGCGTCGGAACCGGGCGTCGCGCCCGGCAGCGGCGGGCCGGCGAGCAGGACCACCCGGGCCGGTGGCCGCCGCACCCGCCCTCAGGAGCCGCGGCCCTCGCCCGCGCGCCGCTCGCGCTCGGCCCGCTCGGCGCGCATCCGCGTCCGGGGGTCGTGGGCCTCGTCCAGGTGCGCGGGCCCGGCCACCGTCAGCAGGGCGTACCGGATGTTCCACCGCACCCGGTACCAGAACCCGACCGAGCCGCCGCCCGCCGTCCGCTCTCGTCCCACCGTCGTCCTCCTGTCCGGTCGCGCCCGTGCGTCGTGTGCCGTCGTCCCGTGTGCCGTCGTCCCGTGCGCCGTCGTGCTCTCGTGCCGTGGTGCCTGCGCCGTCAGTCGCGCCAGAGGACCACGACCGTGCGGTCGTCGTCGCCGTTGCCCCGTGGCGCGTCGACCCCGGCCGCGGCCGCCCCCCGGTAGCCCTTGCGCACGTGGCGGGCGAGCTGGCCCGTCAGCCGGTCCACGCCGTAGCTCAGGTCCCGGCCCCGGGCCTCCACCACGCCGTCGGTGTAGACCACGAGCGCGTCCCCCCGGTCGAGCCGACCGCTCACCTCGGCGTAGGAGCCGTTGACCAGCAGGCCGAGCGCGGGCTCGGGGCTGGTGGCCAGCACCCGCCAGGTGCCGGAGCCCGCCCGGTGCTGCACCGGCGGCGGGTGCCCGGCGCTGCGGACCGTGAAGGCCCCGGTGCAGGGGTCCAGCACCAGGTGCACGGCCGTGGCGAAGCCCTCGGCCCACTCCTGCCGCAGCAGGTAGGCGTTGGCCGCGGGCAGGAACTCCTCCGCCCGCGACCCCGACATCAGGCCGCTCAGCCCGCCGGACAGCAGCAGCGCCCGGGTGCCCGCCGCCTGCCCCTTGCCGGACACGTCGACCACGGCCACCTCCAGCGCACCCGGCCAGTCCGGGGCGCGACCCCCCACCGGGTGGGCGACGTCGGACTGCTCGCGCACCGAGGCGAGCACGAAGTCACCCGAGAAGCCCTCGCCGTTGGCCGAGCGCTGCGCCACCTCCATGCGGACGCCCTCGGGCATCCGCGCCGGCAGGGACTGCGCACGCAGCCGGTCCCGCAGGTCGACGAGCATGTCCTGGCCGGTGTTGCCCTGCACGCCCAGCACCTCGCGGGTGCGGACGAAGAAGGCCAGCAGCGCGGCCGTGAGCACCAGGACCAGCACCACGCCCGGCGAGATGTCGTCGTCGCGCAGCACCGCGGACAGCACCACCGAGCCGATCAGGACCAGGTAGTAGACGAGCAGGTACCGCAGCTGCATGAAGTAGGCCGCGAGCAGGATGAGCAGCACGGCCGACGCGGCCGGCACCCACCGGGTGTACATGCCGCTGGCCAGGGCGAACACGATCGCCGCCGCCGCGAACACGATGAGCACGGCGGGCTGGTTGCGCGGCCACCCGCCCATCCAGCCCCGCACCGTCGCGTAGCGGGAGCGGACCATGGTGGCTGAGCGTAGGGGTCCGGACGGGGCAGGGCGACACCGTCCCCACCCCGACCGCACCCCCGGGTGTCAACGGTGCTGGTCACACGACGTGCAGGCCGTCTGCACCCGGGCGGCGCACCTCAGCCGGCCTGGCAGGTCGGGCACCAGTACAGCCGGCGCCCGAGGAGGTCGGCGACCTCGACCGTGGTCCCGCACAGCCGGCACGGGCGGCCGTGCCGCCGGTAGACGTAGTGGGCGTCCTCGCGCCGGGCGGGTCCGCTGCGCCGTTCCCGGTGCTCGCGCTCCGTCGTGATGATCCGGCCCGAGCGGGCACCCGCCCGCATCAGCACGACGAGGTCGTCCCAGACCGCCGTCCACTGCTGCGCCGTGACGGCCGAGCCCGGGGTGCGGGGGGCGAGCCCGGCCCGGAACAGCACCTCGGCGCGGTACACGTTGCCCACGCCCGCGACCACCGACTGGTCCATCAGCAGGGCCGCGACTCCCTGCCGCGAGCGCGACAGCCGCGCGGCGGCCCGTCCGGGGTCGGCGTCCGGGCGCAGCGGGTCCGGCCCCAGCCGCGCCAGCAGAGCCGCCCGGCCGACGTCGTCCAGCAGCTCGCACGCCGTGGGGCCCCGCAGCTCCGCCCACACCGGGCCGGAGCCGGAGCCGGTGTCGGTGTCGGTGCCGGGCCCGACCAGGCGCAGCCGCAGCGCGCCCCGCGGCTCGGGCGGCTCGCCGCTGCCCATGGCCCACTTGCCGAACAGGCCCAGGTGCACGTGCACCCAGCGGTCGGCCCCGGGCGGGGCGTCGAAGCGCAGCAGCAGGTGCTTGCCCCACGCCTCCGTCGACCGCAGCACCTGCCCGTCCAGGGCCGCGGCCCCGGCGCTGAACCGGCCCTGCGGGCTGGCCAGCGCCACCGGGGCCCCGGCGAAGCGGGCCGCCAGCTGGCGGGCGTGGCGGTGGACGGTGTGGCCCTCCGGCATCAGCTGCCGTCGGGCAGCGGGGGCAGCTCGCCGTCGGACTCCCAGCGGGTCAGCTGGTCGATGCGGCGCTGGTGGCGCTCGTCGCCGCTGAAGGGCTCGGCCAGGAACGTGCGGACGAAGCCGGTGGCCTCCTCGGCCTCGTGCATCCGGCCCCCGACGGAGATGACGTTGGCGTCGTTGTGCTGCCGGCCGAGCCGGGCCGTGTCCTGGCTCCAGGCCAGCACGGCCCGCACCCCCGGGACCTTGTTGGCCGCGATCTGCTCGCCGTTGCCCGAGCCGCCGACCACGACGCCCAGGCTGCCCGGGTCACCGGCCACGGCCAGGGCGGCCCGCAGGCAGAACGCCGGGTAGTCGTCGAGCGGGTCGAGCTCGACCGGACCGTGGTCGACGACCTCGTGGCCGTCGGCGGCCAGGGTCGTCGCCAGGTGGGTCTTGAGCTCGAAGCCTGCGTGGTCGGAACCGATGTGGACGCGCACGGTGGCATTGTGGCCGATGTGCGCGTCATCGGGGTCGACGGGGTGCGCGAGCGCTGGGTCGCCGCCACGCTCACGCTGGACCCGGACGGCGGCAGCGCCCCCGCGGTGGCGTGGACGGTGGGCCCCGCCGCGGAGGTCCTGGCCCCGGTGGCCGAGCCCGACGTCGTCGCCGCGGGCGTCGACATGCCGGTCGGGCTGGTCGAGCGGGGGCTGCGCTCCTGCGAGGCGGCGGCGCGCGAGCGGCTCGGCCGGGGCGCCAGCAGCATCTTCACCACCGCCCCCGTGGCGGCGTTCCGCGTCGCCCGGACCCGGCTGCGCGCGCACGGCGGCCTGGACCTGGCGTCCCGGGCGGAGGCCGACGCGGCGTCACGGGCGAGCGGCGGAGGGGGCGTGTCGACCCAGTCCTGGATGATCGCGGCCAAGGTGCTCGAGGTCGAGGACGCGGTCCGCGCGCTCGGCCCCGCCGGCGAGCGGGTCGTCGAGGTCCACCCCGAGACCTCCTACGCCGTGATGGCCCGCCACTTCGGGCTGGGCCCGGTGCCGTCCAAGCTGTCCGCGCCCGGGGTGGCGCTGCGCGTGCGGCTGCTGGAGCGCACCCTGCCCGGCCTCGACGTGCTGACGGCGCTGGCCGAGGTGCCCGTGGGGACCTCGGCCCGCGAACGCGTGCCCGTCGACGACGCCCTGGACGCGCTGGCCGGGGCCTGCTCGGCCCTGCGCCACGCCTACGGCCAGGCGCAGGTTCTGGGCGCCGGCACCGACGCGGTGTGGTCCGACGGCGCGCCCGCCCCCGGGCGCGCCGTCATCGTGGTCTGAGCCCGACCGGGCGGCTCAGTCGAAGACGGGTCCCTGCGAGCGGCTGCGCTTGAGCTCGTAGAAGCCGGGCGTCGCGGCGACGAGCAGCGTGCCGTCCCACAGCCGACCGGCGGCCTCGCCCTTGGGGGCCGGGGTGACGACGGGGCCGAAGAAGGCCGTGCCGTCGAAGGCGACGACCGGTGTGCCGACGTCCTCACCGACCAGCCCGATGCCGGCGGCGTGGCTCTCGCGCAGCGCGTCGTCGTGGGCGTTGCTGGTCGCGGCCTCCGCGAGCCCGGCGGGCAGGCCCACCTCGGCCAGCGCCTCGACCACGACGGCGTCCCAGTCCTGGCGGCCGCCGGGGTGGATGCGGGTGCCGATGGCGTCGTACAGCGCCTTGATCACGTCGTCGCCGTGGGCCTGCTGCGCGGCCACGACCACGCGGACCGGGCCCCAGGCCCGCGTCATCATGTCGCGGTACTCCTCGGACAGGTCCCGGCCCTCGTTGAGCACGGCCAGGCTCATCACGTGCCAGCGGACGGTCACGTCGCGGACCTGCTCCACCTCGCCCATCCACCGGGACGTCATCCAGGCCCACGGGCACACGGGGTCGAACCAGAAGTCGGCCACGGCGGTCTTCGCCGGGCCGCCGCCGGCGGCGGCGGGGTCGATGCTGCGGTCGCTACGGTCGGTGCTGCTCGCGTCGGTGGTCACGTCCGGGGCAACCGGGCGCTGCCGCCCCTCATTCCGCACCCGCCCGTCGCGGTCACGACGTGACAGGATCGTCCCGTGCCCGGAACCAACCTCACGCGCGACGAGGCGCAGGCCCGTGCCGCTCTCGTCGAGTCCCACAGCTACGACGTCGACCTGGACCTGACCCTCGGCGAGGAGCACTTCGCGTCCCGCACGGTGGCCCGCTTCCGGCTGCGCGAGCCCGGGACCACCTGGCTCGACCTGGTGGCCGACCACGTCGAGCGGGTCGAGGTCCGCGCCGCCGGCCGCGCGTACTCCCTGGACCCCGCGCACGTGCACCACGACTCCCGGCTGTGGCTGCACGACCTGCCCGCGGGCGACGTCGAGGTCACCGTGCAGGCCCGCTGCCCGTACATGAACACCGGTGAGGGGCTGCACCGCTTCGTGGACCCGGTGGACTCCGAGACCTACCTGTACACGCAGTTCGAGGTCGCCGACTCGCGCCGGGTGCTGGCGGTGCTCGAGCAGCCCGACCTCAAGGCCACGTTCGCCTTCACCGTCACGGCCCCCGCGCACTGGCAGGTGACCTCGGTCTCCCCCACTCCGACCCCGCAGCCCGCCGCCGACGGCACCGCCACGTGGCGCTTCGCCCCCACGCCGCGGCTGTCGTCCTACGTCACGGCGCTGGTCGCCGGGCCCTACCACGTCGTGCGCGACGAGCTCGTGAGCCGCGACGGCCGGACGGTGCCGCTGGGGGTGTTCTGCCGGGCCTCGCTGGCCGAGCACCTGGACGCCGAGGAGATCCTCGACACCACGCGGCGCGGCTTCGCCTACTACGAGGAGGCGTTCGACCAGGCCTACCCGTTCGAGAAGTACGACCAGCTGTTCGTGCCGGAGTTCAACGCCGGGGCGATGGAGAACGCGGGCTGCGTCACGTTCACCGAGACCTACGTCTTCCGGTCCAAGACCGCCGAGGCCTTCCACGAGCGCCGCGCCGTCACCGTGCTGCACGAGCTGGCCCACATGTGGTTCGGCGACCTGGTGACCATGCGCTGGTGGGACGACCTGTGGCTCAACGAGTCGTTCGCCGAGTTCGCCTCCACCCTGGCCACCGCCGAGGCCACCCGCTGGGACCAGGCCTGGACCACCTTCTCCGCCATGGAGAAGTCCTGGGCCTACCGGCAGGACCAGCTGCCCACGACGCACCCGGTCATCGCCGACATCCGCGACCTGGAGGACGTCGAGGTCAACTTCGACGGCATCACCTACGCCAAGGGCGCCAGCGTGCTCAAGCAGCTGGTGGCCTGGGTGGGGCGCGAGCAGTTCTTCGCCGGGCTGCGCGCCTACTTCCGCGCCCACGCGTGGGGCAACACCGTCTTCTCGGACCTGCTGAGCGAGCTGTCGACCGCCAGCGGCCGCGACCTGGACGACTGGGTGCAGCGCTGGCTGCTCACCTCGGGCGTCACCACGCTCGGGGCCCGGATCGACGAGGCGGCCGACGGCACCATGGAGCGGGTCACGCTGCGGCAGAGCGCACCCGCGGAGCACCCCGTGCTGCGCCCGCACCGCCTCGCGGTCGGCTGCTACGAGCTGGTCGACGGCGCGCTCGTGCGCACCCACCGGCTCGAGCTCGACGTGGACGGCGAGCAGACCGACGTGCCCGGTCTGGCCGGGCGTCCCCGCCCCGCGCTGCTGCTGCTGAACGACGACGACCTGGCCTACGCCAAGGTCCGCCTCGACCCCGTGTCGCTGGCCACGGCCACGGCGCACCTGTCGGCGCTGGGCTCGTCGATGGCCCGCAGCGTCGTGTGGGGTGGCGCGTGGGACATGCTGCGCGACGCCGAGACCGGCGCCGGCCGGTTCGTCGACCTGGTGCTGGGCAACGTGGCCGCCGAGACCGAGTCGTCGGTCGTGCTGACCCTGGTGCGCCAGCTGTCCGTCGCCGCGCGGCTGTACACGGCCCCGCCCAACCGGGCCGCCACCGCCGAGCGGGTGGCCGACGGGCTGTGGGACCTGGCCCGGCAGGCGCCCCCGGGCAGCGACATCCAGCTGCAGGCCGTGCGGGCGTTCTGCGGCTTCGTCCGCCGGGCCGAGCACGTCGAGGTGGTGCGCGGCCTGCTGGGCGGGGTGCTCGAGCTGCCGGGCCTCACGGTGGACACCGACCTGCGCTGGGACCTGGTGGGCGCCGTGGCCGGGGCGGACGAGGACGGGTCGCTGCGCGCCGACGAGCTGGTCGCGGCCGAGCTGGCCCGCGACGACACCGCCTCCGGGCAGCGGGCGGCCGCCGGCGCGCTGGCCGCCCGGCCCACCGTGCAGGCCAAGGAGGAGGCGTGGGCGCGGGTGCTGTCCGGCGAGCTGCCGAACGCGGTGTCGGCGGCCACCATCGCCGGGTTCGCCCGGACCCCGGAGCCGGAGCTGCTCGAGCGTTTCGTCGACCGGTACTTCGACTCCCTGCTGCCGCAGTGGCACGAGCGGACCAACGAGATGGCCCAGCAGTTCGTCACCGGGATGTACCCGGCCGCCCTGGTGAGCACCGACGTGCTGGCCCGGGGCGACGCGTGGCTGGCCGGGAACCCCGACGCCCCGGCCGGGCTGCGGCGGCTGGTGCTGGAGAACCGGGACGGCACGGCCCGCGCCCTGCGGGCCCACGAGCGGGACCTCGCCGGGGGCTGAGGGCCCCCTCAGACCCCTTCGCGCAGCACCCGGCCGAGGCTGGCCGCCCGCGGGGAGCGGACCAGGTCCTCCAGCAGCACCGGCACCCCGACGCCGTCGGCCATGGGCAGGCGCCAGTTGGGGTACTCCAGGTACGTGCCGGGCTGGTTGATGGCCCGGCGGTCACCGACGGCGTCGGGCAGCGCCACGCCGAGCAGGATGCTCGGGGTCCAGGTCAGCAGCCGGTGCAGCGCCTCCACCGTCTGCCGCTCCAGCGGCTGGTCCGGCAGCAGCCCCAGCTCGGACAGCATCGACAGGTAGGCGGCGCGGTCGGCCGTGTCCGCCGCCCGCTCCTCGTCCACGTCCCGGGTCAGCAGGCCGAGCCGCTCCCGGACCTCGATGTGCTCACCGGCCAGGTACCCGGCGGTGGGCGGCAGGTCGTGGGTGGTCACGGTGGCCAGGCACAGCTCACGCCACTGCTGCGGCTTGAGCGGCGCCCCGTCGGCGTCCTTCTCGAACCACAGGATGGACGTGCCCAGCACGCCCCGCTCCAGCAGGTAGTCGCGCACCCAGGGCTCGACGTTGCCCAGGTCCTCGCCCACCACGACGGCACCGGCGCGGTGGGCCTCCAGGGCCAGCACGCCGATCATCGCCTCGTGGTCGAAGCGCACGTAGGTGCCCGCCCCCGGGCCCGCCCCGGCCGGGATCCACCACAGCCGGAAGAGCCCGATGATGTGGTCGATCCGGATGCCGCCGCCGTGCCGCAGCACCGCCCGCAGCATGTCGCGCAGCGGTGCGTAGCCCGCCTCGGCCAGGGCGTCGGGCCGCCAGGGCGGCTGGGACCAGTCCTGGCCCTGCTGGTTGAACGCGTCCGGCGGTGCGCCCACGCTGACGCCCCGCGCCATGGCGTGCTGCAGCGCCCACGCGTCGGCGCCGTCGGGGTGCACCCCCACGGCCAGGTCGTGGACGATGCCCAGCCCCATGCCCGCCTCGACGGCGGTGCGCTGCGCGGTGGCCAGCTGGATGTCCATCTGCCACTGCAGCCAGCAGTGGAAGTCCACCCGCGCGGACAGCTCCTCGCGCAGCTGGGCCACCGCGTCGGTGTAGGGGCTGCCGGCGTGGGCCGGCCACTGCGACGACGGCGTGCCGTAGAACTCGCGCAGCGCGCACCAGGTGGCCCAGTCGACCAGGCCCTGCCCCTCGCGCTCCCGGAACGCCTGGAAGTCGGCCTCGCGCCCGGGCGAGCGCCGCACCGCGAACACCCGCTCCAGCGCGGCGCGCTTGGCCTCCCAGACCAGGTCGCGGTCGATCATGACGTCGTCCCGGTTGAGCTCGCGCAGCTCCTCCGCGTGCCACTCCACCACGGCGCGGTCGGCGGCCGACAGGTACGCGGTCTCGCGCACGTCCTCCACCCGCAGGTAGGACGGGTTCATGAAGCGTCGCGTCGCCGGCAGGTAGGGCGAGGCCTCCACCGGCGGCACCGGGTCCGGCGCGTGCAGCGGGTTGAGCAGCACGAAGCCCGCACCGTGCTCGCGCGCCGACCAGCTGGCCACCTCGCCCAGGTCGGCCAGGTCGCCGAAGGCCCACGAGTCCTCCGAGCGCACCTGGAACAGCATGGTCATGAAGCCCCACTGCCGGTGCTCCGCCAGCGCCGCGGGCAGCTCGAGCCGGTCGGGCGAGACGACCAGGACGCCGCTGTCCTCGCGCGCCGGGGTCGCGCCGGTCGGGTCCTCGGCCACCAGGTGCAGCTCGTGCCAGCCCAGCGGCAGGTCCGTCGGCACCTCGAAGGCCGCCTCGCCCAGCCGCTCGCCGTCGACCTCGCGGGGCCCGACGCCGTGGTCGACCTGGCTCAGCACGACCTGGCCGCCGTCCTCCAGGTCGGCCACCAGCCGGGCCGCCCAGCCGTCGGGCACGTGCACGAGCACCGTCGCCTCACGGCCGCTGCGGGTCACCGTGGTCGCGGGCACGGCGTGGCGCCAGCCGCGCAGGTCCGCGTCGCGCAGCGCCTCGCGGAGCAGCTCCGGCGTCGACGCGTCGACCTCCAGGGCCGCCAGCACCGCCAGCACGGTGCTGCGGGGCACCGTGACGTGGTTGCCCTGCCAGTCCCAGTAGTCCGTGGCGACCCCGTAGGCCTCGGCGAGCCGGGTCAGGTCCGGGTCCGGACCGTGCTCCTGCTGGGCCCCGTCGTCCACCTGGGTGCTCCGTCCCCGGGCGGCCGGACCGCCCCGCTGCTGCTCGTACGGCCGTCGTACGCCGGACCGAGTCTTCCAGACCCGACCGCCGGGTCACGACCTGGACCCGCCGCGGTGGGCGTCCCCGCCGCGGTCACGAGGGTCCGGACCAGCTCGACCAGGTCGGTGAGGTCGACGGCCGGTGGGGCCGGCAGGGTCGCGGTCCACAGGCCCTCCGGCCTCGGCCTGCCGGGACGCCTACCCTCGGCTGGTGCCCGAGCAGACCAGCAGCACCCACGTCCACCGCCCCGGCCCCGGCTCCGGCCCCGACGACGGCGCCGAGCCCGGCGTCCCGCAGGTCCGCTACCCGGCCGCCGAGCGCACCGACGTCGTCGACGTCCTGCACGGCACCGCGGTCGCCGACCCCTACCGCTGGCTGGAGGACGCGGGCTCCCCCGCGACGACCGCCTGGGCGGCCGCGCAGGACCAGCTGCTCGCAGCGCACGCCGCCCGCTGGCCGGGCCGGGACCACGTGTCGGCGAGCGTGACGTCCCTGCTGGCCACGGGCTCGGTGGGGGTGCCGGCCGTGCGCCGCCGCGGTGACGTCGAGCAGCAGGTCCTGGTGCGGCGCGAGCCCGCCGCCGAGCACGCCGTCCTGCTGCTGCGCAGCACCGCCGCGGACGGCACCCGCACCGAGCGGGTGCTGGTCGACCCGGCCGCGCTGGACCCCAGCGGGGCGACCACGCTCGACTCGTGGTCGCTGTCGCGCGAGGGCGACCTGCTGGCCTACCAGGTCAGCGAGGGCGGCTCGGAGGAGAGCGTCCTGCGGGTCATGGACGTCGACACCGGCCAGGACGTCGACGGGCCCGTCGACCGGGCGCGCTACTCGCCCGTGGCCTGGCTGCCCGGCACGGCCGACGGCCCGCGCCGGTTCTTCTACGTGCGCCGGCTGCCGGGCGACCTGCTGCCGGAGGGCGAGAAGCAGTACCACCGCCGCGTCTACCTGCACGAGGTCGGCGCCGGGGTCGACACCGACGTCGAGGTGTTCGGCGAGGGCCTGGACATGACCAACTACTACGGCGTCGGCACCAGCCACGACGGCCGCTGGCTCGTGGTGTCGGCGTCGGCCGGCACGGCTCCCCGCACCGACGTGTGGCTGGCGGACCTGACCGCGTCCGGGCCGGCGCGGCCGGAACTGCGCGCCGTGGCGGTGGGACTGGACGCCGAGCACGGCGCCTGGGTGGGCCGCGACGGGCGGCTGTACGTGCACACCGACCTGGACGCCCCGCGGGGGCGGCTGTGCGTGGCCGACCCGGCGACCCCGACGCCGGAGCACTGGGTGGACCTGGTCGGGGAGGACGACGAGGCCGTGCTGGCCGACGTCGCCGTCCTCGACCACGACGACCTGGCCGAGCCCCTGCTGCTGGTCTCGCGCACCCGGCACGCCGTGGGCGAGGTCGCCGTGCACCGGCTGCTGGACGGCCGCCACCTGCGCGACGTCACGCTGCCGGGGGTCGGGTCGGTCGGCGCCCTGGTGCCGCCGCTGACCGAGCGCGACCGGGCCTGGTTCACCTACACCGACCACACCACCCCGGGACGCGTGCTCCTGCTGGACGGCCGCACCCTGGGCCTGCGGACCTGGGAGCTGCCGCCGGGCGAGCCGCCCGCGGGCCCCGACGTCACGGCCCAGCAGGTGGAGTACCGCTCCGCCGACGGCACCACGGTGCGCATGGTGGTCGTGGCCCGCACCGACAGCCTGCTCGACGGCCGCCCGGCCGCACCGGCCCCGACCGTGCTGTACGGCTACGGCGGCTTCGGCATCAGCCTCAACCCGGGCTACTCCGCCACCACGCTGACCTGGGTGCGGGCCGGCGGCGTGTACGTCGTGGCCAACCTGCGCGGCGGCGGCGAGGAGGGCGAGCAGTGGCACCGGGACGGCTACCGCGACCGCAAGCAGAACGTCTTCGACGACTTCCACGCCGCGGCCGACCGGCTGGTCGCCGACGGCTGGACCACCCCGCAGCAGCTGGCGGTGTCGGGCGGTTCCAACGGCGGCCTGCTGGTGGGCGCGGCCCTGACCCAGCGGCCGCAGGCGTACGCCGCGGTGCTCTGCTCCGCCCCGCTGCTGGACATGGTCCGCTACGAGCAGCACGGGCTGGGGGTGACCTGGAACGACGAGTACGGCACCGCGGCCGACCCGACCGAGCTGGGCTGGCTCCTGTCGTACTCGCCGTACCACCAGGTCCGCGCGGGCACCGCCTACCCCGCGGTGCTGTTCACCGTCTTCGACGGCGACAGCCGGGTCGACCCGCTGCACGCGCGCAAGCTCGCGGCCGCGCTCCAGCACGCGACCAGCAGCCCGCTCGAGCAACGACCGGTGCTGGTGCGTCGCGAGGCGGACGTCGGTCACGGCGCCCGGTCGCTCAGCCGGACCGTCGGCCTGGCCACCGACGGGCTGCTGTTCCTGGCCCACCACACGGGCCTGGTCTGGCCCGACGGGACACCCAGGTCGCACTCATGATCCGTCGCTACCCTGACCCGCGATGGCATCTGCGAACCTGCTTGCGAACCCCCTGACCTCCACCACCGAGCCCGAGCCCAGCGACACCCCGAGCAGCGGGGTCGGCGGTGCCCTGGACGACCTCGGGTCCGGCGTCACGGACCAGAACTGCGGCACCCAGGACGCGACCCTGTGCGGGCTGCTCAACAACGTGATCGGCGACATCGAGCAGGCCCGGTTCGTGTCGGGCCTGATCAGCATCCCGCTGTTCGTCCTGGCCGTCGTCCTGGTGGCGCTGGTGGTGCGCTACCTGCTGCACCGGCTCATCCGCCGCTTCGTCGACCGGATCAAGGCCGACGACCCGGCCCGGCGCGGTCGGCTGGACCTGTTCGAGCCCACCGACCCGATCAGCCGGGCCCGCAAGGTGCAGCGGGCCAAGGCCATCGGCTCGATCCTGCAGGCCGTGGTGTCGATCGCGGTGTTCACGGCCGCGGTGTTCGTCATCCTGCCGACCGTCGGGGTCAACATCACCGGCCTGGTGGCCGGCGCCGGCATCATCGGGGTCGCCCTCGGCTTCGGCGCCCAGACCCTGGTGCAGGACTTCGTCTCCGGCATCTTCATGATCGCCGAGGACCAGTACGGCGTCGGCGACGTCATCGACATGGGCGAGGCGACCGGTGTGGTCGAGGCCGTCGGGCTGCGCACCACCCGGCTGCGGGCCGTCGACGGCACGGTCTGGCACGTCCGCAACGGCGAGGTCGTCCGGGTCGGCAACATGAGCCAGGGCTGGTCCCGGGCCGTCCTCGACGTGGACGTCGCCTACGGCGAGGACCTCACCCAGGTGATGGAGACGCTCAAGGAGCTCGGCCACGACATGCGCTCCGACCCCGACTGGGGCGACAAGTTCCTCGACGAGCCCGAGGTGTGGGGCGTGGAGGCCCTGGCCGCGGACGGCATCACCGTCCGCATGATCATCAAGACCGTGCCGCTGGAGCAGTGGGTGGTGGCCCGCGAGATGCGCCGGCGGATCAAGTACCGCTTCGACTCCCTGGGCATCGAGATCCCGTTCCCGCAGCGGACGGTCTGGATGCGCACCGACGGGCCGGGGTCGGAGGACGACGTCCCCGAGGCCACCCCGGTGGGCAGCGCACCTGCCGGCCGACCGCCCCGTCGCCCGACCGGCCCGGTGCCCACGACCGGTGACGGCCCCGGCAGCGACATCCCGCCGGCGCCGCAGTCCACCCGCGGCGAGGCGCACGTCGCGGCCGAGGACGCCCCCGAGCCGGGGTCCGGTGAGCCGTTCGGCGCCTCGGACGAGCCGGCCCCGGACCGCCGCCGGTAGCCGCGACCGGCCACCCCGGGTGTGCGCGCCCGGGGACGCGAACGGACACTGGGGGCATGACCCCGCCCCCGCTCGTCCTCGTCACCGGCGCGACCGGCTACATCGGCGGGCGGCTGGTGCCGGAGCTGCTGGACGCCGGCTACCGGGTGCGGACGCTGACCCGGCACCCCGAGAGCCTGCGGGGCCACGCCTGGTCCGGGCGCGTGGAGGTGGTCCGCGGCGACGCCCTGGACCCCGACGTGGTCGGTGAGGCCCTGGCGGGGGTCGACGTGGCGTACTACCTGATCCACTCCCTGGGCTCGGGGCGCCGGTCGGAGCGCACCGACCGGACCGCCGCCCGGGTGTTCGCCCGCGCGGCGCGGGAGAACGACGTGGGCCGGATCGTCTACCTCGGCGGGCTGTACCCGGAGGGCGAGGACCTGGCGCCGCACCTGGAGTCCCGCCGCGAGGTCGGCGAGATCCTGCTGGGCTCCGGCGTGCCCACGGCGGTGCTGCGGGCCGCCGTGATCATCGGCTCCGGCTCGGCGTCGTTCGAGATGCTCCGCTACCTGACCGAGCGGCTGCCGGTGATGGTGACGCCGCGCTGGCTGCGCAACCGGGTCCAGCCCATCGCCATCCGCGACGTGCTGCGCTACCTGGTCGGGGTGGCCGCCCTGCCGCCGCAGGTCAACCGATCCTTCGACGTCGGCGGGCCGGACGTGCTGACCTACCGCGACATGATGCAGCGCTACGCCGCGGTGGCGGGGCTGCCCCGACGGGTCATCCTGCCCGTTAACGTGCTGACCCCCCGGCTGAGCGCGCACTGGGTGGGTCTGGTCACCCCGGTCCCCCACGGCCTGGCCCGGCCCCTGGTCGCCGGCCTGGTGCACGAGGTGGTGTGCGGCGAGGACGACATCCAGCGCTACGTGCCCGACCCGCCGGAGGGTCGCATCGGCTTCGACCGGGCCGTCGGCCTGGCCCTGCAGCGCATCAAGGAGACGGCCGTGGCGACCCGCTGGTCCTCGGCCAGCGTGCCGGGGGCGGCCAGCGACCCGCTGCCGAGCGACCCGGACTGGGCCGGCGGGTCGCTGTACGTCGACGAGCGGGCCACCCCGGTGCGCGCGTCGCCGGAGCAGCTGTGGACCGTGATCCAGGGCATCGGCGGCGAGAACGGCTGGTACTCCTGGCCGCTGGCGTGGTCGGTACGGGGCTGGTTGGACCGGTTCTCCGGCGGGCCGGGCCTGAGCCGCGGCCGCCGCGACCCCAGCCGGGTGGCCGTGGGCGACGCGCTGGACTGGTGGCGGGTCGAGGAGGTCCACCCGCTGCGCCTGCTCCGGCTGCGGGCCGAGATGAAGGCCCCGGGTCTGGCCTGGCTCGAGCTGCTCGTCGAGCAGGACCCGGTCGGTCGCACGATCTTCCGCCAGCGCGCCCTGTTCCACCCCCGCGGCCTGGCGGGGCACGCCTACTGGGCGGGCGTCACCCCGTTCCACGCGTTCGTGTTCGGCGGCATGCAGGCCAACGTCGCCCTGGCCGCGGAACGGCTGGAGCGCGACCAGGCGGACCGGACCGAGCCGGCTCAGCCGGCCACGAGCCAGCGCACCGCGTAGGGGGCCAGCTCGACCTGGCCCGCGTCGTCGACGAGCACCCGCTCGCCGCTCACCCGGTCGACGCAGTCGTGCAGCCCGTGCAGGCCCAGCAGCCAGCCCGTGACGTGGACCGTCCGCTCGGTGACGTTGTACAGCCCCAGCATCGGACCCTCCGGGTGGCGCCGCAGCAGCGCCAGCACGCCCGGGTCGGGCGGGTCCAGGACCTCGGTGCCGGTCGCGGCGTGCAGCTGGGCGACCCCCCGGCGCGCCGCGGTCAGCCGCCGCAGGCCCTGGAACACCCGCCCGGTCACGGTGGAGGGGTCGTGCCGGTCCTCGGCCGACTCCCCCAGGTCGTTGCGCCGCCAGGGCAGCCGGGGCCGGTGGGCCCAGCGGTTGTCGCCGGCGTGGCCCGGCTCCTCGGCCCACCCCGGGTCGTTGCGCAGCGCGAGCTCGTCACCGGACCACAGCACGGGGATCCCCCCGAAGCCCATGACGACGGCGTGGGCCAGCAGCAGCCGGTCGACCACGGCGTCCAGCGCCGCCGAGCGCGCGGGGCCCTCGGGCAGCGACAGGGCCGCGTCCAGCCCCGCCAGGCTGGCCGCCGTGCCGGAGATGCGGCGGTCGCCGGTCTCCTCGTTGTGCTGGAAGACCAGCCCGCGGCCGAACGACCCCGGGAAGCCGCCGGAGTAGAAGTCGGACAGGAACCCCCGGTGGGCGTGCCCGTCGAGCCCGACGGCGGCCGCGTCGCCGTCGTCGACCGCCCAGCCGATGTCGTCGTGGCAGCGGACGTAGGTCAGCCACGACGTCGTCGTCGGCACGGGGTCGAACTGGCGCAGGGCGTGCACCGTCAGCCGGACGTCGCGGCTGGCCAGCATCGACCACACCTGCACCATGAGGCTGTTGTGGTACGCGAGGTCGCTCACCTTGCCGTGGTGCCGGCCCGTGCCCAGGTACGGCACCAGGTCGCGCGGGCCGACGATGGCCTCGGCCTTGAGCACGACCGCCGGGGCCGCGACCCGCAGCGCCGCGCGCAGCGCCTGGGTGATGGCGTGCACCTCGGGCTCGTTCTGGCAGGCCGTGCCCAGGCGCTTCCACAGGAACGCGATGGCGTCCAGGCGCAGCACGTCCACCCCCAGGTTGGCCAGGTGGCAGACCACCTCGAGGTAGGCGACGAACACGTCCGGGTTGGACCAGTCGACGTCCCACTGGAAGGAGTTGAACGTCGTCCACACCCAGGCGTCGAGCTCGTCGTCGAAGGTGAAGCTGCCCGGGGCGAAGTCGGGGAACACCTCCGGCAGCGTGGCCTCGTAGGCGTCGGGCCCGGTGCGGTCGTCGAACAGGCGGAAGAAGCGGCGGTAGCGCTCCTCGCCGGCCCGGGCCCGTCGGGCCCACTCGTGCTCCCGGGCCACGTGGTTGAGCACCAGGTCGACGCACAGGCTCATGCCGCGCTCGTGCAGGGTGTCGGCCAGCCGGGACAGGTCCTCGTTGCGGCCCAGGTCCGGGCGGACCCGGCGGTAGTCGGCCACGGCGTACCCGCCGTCGCTGTCGCCCTCGCGCGGGGTGAGCAGCGGCAGCAGGTGCAGGTAGGTGACGCCCAGCTCCTCCAGGTAGCCCAGCGCGTCGTCGACCCCGGCCAGGTCCCCGGCGAACCGCTCGGTGTACGCGGCGTAGCCCAGCATGCCCGGCTGCTGGAACCAGTCCGGTCGCAGCAGCCGGCGCTGGTCGTGCACGCGCAGCGCGGGCCTGCGGGCCGCGTGGGCGGTGCGCAGCACCCCGACCACCGCCGCCAGCAGGTCGGGCACCTCGTCCGAGCCGTACACGGCGCGCAGCCCGGCCTCGCAGTCGGGCAGCCAGCGCTCGAGCCGCAGCTCGAACAGCTCGTCGTGGGCGTCCGGGACGGGGTGTGCGGCCACCGCTCGACCCTAGTGCGACCGGTGGCCGGGTCGGGGCCGCCCCGGGCCGTCACCGGGCCGCGAGCCGGGGCTCAGTCGAGCTCGGAGGGGTGGAACCAGCTGAGCGGCGTGTTCTCCAGCAGCCGGACCGCCCGCTCGTGGTCGGTCTCCACCGAGGCCACGGCGCGGCCCACCCGCTCGGCGACCACGTCGTCGTCGGCCATCACGGTGTCCACCGCGGCGAAGCGAAGCGGGGCGGTCAGCACCACGGTGGCCGGGTGGGCGTCACCGCCGAGCGGGCGGGCCCGCGCGTCGGCCGCCAGCACCACGCGCCGCACGGGCGCCGGCCCGTCGGCACCCGCGGCGGCGTCGTCGGCGAGCAGGAGCAGGGAGGCCTCGGCCGCCGTGGCCACGGCCACCTCGGCCAGGTCGTCGTCGGCGTCCTCCTCGCCCGGGGCGGGCAGGTCGAGCGCCTGCGCGAGCGCCGGCGTGGCCGCGTAGGCCTCGGTGCCGACGGGTACGCCGTCCCGGCGCAGCGCGGCCACCCGGGCCGGTGTGGTGGCGAGGTAGACCCTCATGCGTGGACCCCTTCCGCGGGACCGGTGGGCGTGTCGGCGGGCGGGTCCGCCAGGATGGTCTCCGGGTCCAGCAGGGCCTCCCGGCTGGTCACCAGCGACGTGCGCAGCACGTCCAGGCGGCGCTGCGGGTCCATGACGTTCGTGCCCAGCGCAGCCAGGTCGGCGGCCCCCGGGCCCAGCACCGTCACCGCGGTGCCCGCCGCGTGCACGGCCGCCACCTCGCGCAGGCAGCGCGCCGTCACCCAGGCCCGCCACTGCCGGTCGACGATCTGGGCGAACGACCGGGGCCGGTCCGGCGCGAACGACACCATGGGCGCGACGACGACGACCTCGTCCAGCCGGTCCCCGGCCAGCAGGTCGACGTTGGTGCTCGACCACGCCCCGCCGTCCACGTAGCGGTGCTCGTCGATGGTGACCGGCGCGTACCAGCCCGGGATGGCGCACGAGGCCATGACGGCGCGGTCCACGGGGGCGGCCACCGAGGTGTGGCGACGGTGCTCGTCGGCGCCGGGCTCGTCGTGGGGACCGGTGAAGACGGTGCGGTGGCCGCTGTCGTAGTCCAGCGCCACGACGCGGACGCCGGGGTGCGGCACCCAGCCTCGACCCCCGCTGAGCCCGGCCACGGTCTCGCCGATGCGCGCCAGCGACCCGCGCCCCTCGGGGACCAGCGCGGACACGACCGCCGTGGGCGGCAGCCGGCGCAGCCGCCGCAGGTTTCCCGTGACCAGCCGCGGCGAGCCGGGACGCCGGCCGGGCACCGGCGGGGTGGCCCCGCCGGAGTCGATGTCGTAGTCCCAGTCGAGCCCGGCCATCGGGCCCCGCCGGACGCGCCGACCCTCCTGGTGGGCCCGCCAGTCCGCCACCGAGGCGCCGCTGCCGAGAAGGGCCGCGGCGAACGCCCCGACCGAGGTGCCCAGCAGGACGTCGGCGTCGCGGCAGTCGCGCCCGGACACCTCCTCGTAGGCGCTGAGCGCCCCGACCATCCAGGCCCCGCCCAGCACACCACCACCGCCGAGCACCAGACCCCAGCGGGGCCGGTCCCGGGCCGGTCCGCCCCGCCCGGCGGCGCGCCGCCGGGCCCCGCTGGTCCGCGCCGGCGACCCGGCGGGCGGCGAGGCGGTCACTGCGCCGCCGCCTTGAGCTCGACCAGGGCCTCGTGCAGGTACGTGGGCAGGTCCGCGACGTCGGCGAGCGCGTCCCGGTCGGCGTTGAACCCGACGAAGACCCGCCCGTCGTAGGAGGTGACCCCGACGGCCAGGGCGTGGCCCTGGGACAGCGGGATCACCGGGTACGTCGCCGCCAGCCGCGCCCCGGCGCAGTAGACCGGCTCCTGCGGGCCCGGCACGTTGGTCACCAGCAGGTTGAAGTAGCGCCGCGACAGCCCTCCGGCCACGCGCACCCCGAGGCTGTGCAGGGTCGGCGGCGCGAACCCGGCCAGCTCGGCCAGGTCACGGGCCGGGATGGCCCGACCGCCCTCGCGGTGCGGGCTGAGCTGGTAGGCCACCTGGTGCAGCCGCATGACGGGGTTCGGCTCGCCCACCGGCAGGTCGACCAGCTGGCCGTCCACCGACGTGCCGTAGGACACCTCGTCGATGGTCAGCGCGTCGTCGTCGGGGTCCGCGTCGTTGGGGCGGACGCTCACCGGCACGAGCGCCCGCATCCGCGTGGTCGGCGAGACCGGCAGGCCCCGGGCCTGCAACCAGGTGCGCATGGCGCCGGCGAGGACGGCCAGCACGACGTCGTTCACCGTCGGGCGCACGGCGGCCACGGCTCCCGGCCGCGGCCGGCCGTGCCGGCGGGCGACGGCGCGGTAGTCGGACAGCTTCGCCTCGGCCACGGCGAACAGCCGCTGCTGGGACAGCTCGACGTCCAGCGGGCTGTCCGGCGCGCGCCGGGCCACGGCCAGCCGGCCCAGCGAACCCGCCACGCGCGAGGCCGCGTGCTGCAGGTCGGCCGCCTGGCGCCGCAGCGTCGACACCGCCTCGGCGGGACGCTGCGCGGCCTCCAGCACCGCCCCGGTGACCAGATCCAGGGCCGACGGCTGCGGGCCGGGGCGCCACGCCTCCGGCGGGGCCTCGCTGACGTCGGGCGAGCCGTCCAGGACCACCTGGGCCAGGTCGAGGCCGTTCACGCCGTCGACCAGGGCGTGGTGCGCCTTGCTGATCAGGGCGAAGCGGTCCTTCTCCAGGCCCTCGACCACGTACAGCTCCCACAGCGGGCGGCTGCGGTCCAGCTCGCGCGGGTGCACCCGCGCGACCAGCTCACGGAGCTGGTCCATGCTGCCCGGCCGCGGCAGGGCCGAGCGGCGGACGTGGAAGCCCAGGTCGAAGCGGGGGTCGTCCACCCAGACCGGGTTGGCCAGCCGGCCCGGCACCTGGGTCACCCGCTTGCGGTACCGCGGCACGAACGCGATGCGCCCGGCCAGGTGGCGCTGCAGCCGGGGGTAGTCGATCGGGCCCTCGAAGACCATGACGGTGCCGACGTGCTGGGGGGCGCCCGGTTCCTCGGCGTAGAGGAACGAGGCGTCCAGAGCGCTCAGGCGGTCGGACATCGTGGCGATGCTACCCACCCCCGCCCCCTGGTTACCCGCCGGTAGCCCGACGGCGCCGCACCCGACGGCCCGGCGCGAGCGCCACCGGCTGCGCCCCGACCGCGGCGGGCTCCCCGGCCGGGTGCTCCGACCGGTCCGGGTCGGGCCCCTCCGGCCGGGGCAGACCGGCGGCGGTGGCCCGCAGCGCAAGGCTGGCGGGGCTGTCGGGCGCGGCCTCGTGCAGCGTCCGGCCCGCCAGCAGCGCGCGGTCGGTGGCCGGCCGGTCGTCGGGGACCAGCCGCAGGTCCCTGACCCCCGCGAAGCGGTCCAGGGCCTCCCGGACCCGCAGCCGCGGGTTGCGCCCGACCGCGTCGGAGCGGACCCGGTTGACGACCACCTGCGGGGACACCCCGGGCACGGCGAGGGCCAGGTCCTGCAGCCCACGCACCAGCCGCTGCAGCCCCACCGGGTCGGCCGAGCCCACGACCAGCACGTCGTCGGCCGCGCGCAGCACGTCCAGCGCCGCACCGTTGCGGCGCGGGGCCGCGGTGTCGTACGACAGCTCGTCGTCCTCCTCCAGGGGCGTGGCCAGGTCCACCACCACGTGGTCCACCAGCCGGCGCGCGCTGGACCACACGGCCTGCAGCCCGGCCGGGCGCAGCTCGCTCCAGCGCGCCGAGCGGGTCAGCCCGGTCAGCACCCGCAACCGCGGCGCGACCACCGGCGCCAGCCGGGCCAGCCGGTCCGGGTCGAGCCGACCGTCCAGGCCGGCGCGGACCGCCGCGACCAGCCCCGGCGACTCGTCCAGCAGCCCCAGCACCTGGGCCACCGACGCCGCGTAGGTGTCCGCGTCCACCAGCAGCACCTCGGCGCCCGCGGCCGCCAGCTCGGCCGCGACGCCCACGGCGACGGTGGTGCGGCCCGGCGCGCCGGCCGGTCCCCACACGGCCACCAGGCGGCCTCGTCGGGTGACGACGTCCGCCGGCTCGGCCGACCGGGCGGCCGTCGGGTCGTCCGGGTCCACGGGTCCCGGCGGGGCCCCGGGACCGGCGTGGGCGGGCCGAGGCGTGCCCGCCGGCCAGCTGTAGCCGGAGGCGTGCGGGACCTGCGCGCCGTCCGCGCCCCCTGAGGCGCCCGCACCTGCCGCACGACCTGGACCGCCCGCGGCACCCGCGCCTCCGGTCGTCGCCCGGCCGGTCGCGGCGGCGCCGGAACCCGGGCCGGCCGGCGAGCCCGGGCCGGCCGCCGGCCCCGCCGCGCGTGGGCCCGCCGTCAGCACCGCCCGCGCCAGGGCCAGGGCGGCGTCCGAGGGCTCCGACGTCCCGGTCGCCGGCCCGGCACCGGGGTCCACGTCCACGACGACGACCCCCCACGCCCGCAGCCGCTCCGAGCTCTCGCGCTGCGGGTCGACCACCCCGACGACCGCGCAGCCGTGGTGGCGCAGCCGGTCGACCACGTCGGCGTCCAGCTGGGGGAACGACTCGCTGAGCACCGCCACGCCCGCCAGCCCCGCCTCGACGACGCTCAGCAGCTCGGCCACGTCGGCGCAGCGGCGCACCAGCACCAGGTCGCGACGGCCCGACAGGGCGGAGGCCACGGCGCTCTCGGTGGCGCCGGCCACGGCCGAGACCACCGCGACGGGCCCGCCCCGGGACGGCCCGCCGGCGGGCGGGTTCACCCGCGGGGCCCGGGGACGAGGACCAGGTCGATCCGGTCCTCGGCGGCGAGCGCGGCCAGCAGCGCCCGCACCCCGTCAGGCTCCAGCATCACCTGGACCTGCGCCCCGCCGGTGGCCCCGAGACCGGTGGAGCCCTCGACCACGGCGAACACGTCGGCGGAGGCCACCAGCAGGTCCGGCTCGCCGAACTCCGACGTGCCCTCGCGGGGCGCCACCCACAGGTCCACCGCAGCCCCCCGCACGAGGCCCTCCGGGCGCGGCCCCTGCCAGGGCAGGGCGACCGGGCGGGCCTCGAGCTCGTCGGCCCGGCCCACGGCCGAGGCGGGCACCAGCTCACCGGCCGGAACGGTCCGCAGCGCCACCGAGTCCGCGGGCAGGGCGTCGGCAGCGGCGACGTAGGCGGCTCCGGCGTCGCCGAGGCGGACGCGAACGACCTGCAGGTCGGCCTGCTCCAGCGTGTCGCCCCGGACCACGGTCGAGCCGGCCGCGAGCACGGGGACCGTGTCGTCGGCCTGCGCCACGAGCACACCCCCCAGCGCCGTGGCCCCCAGCACCAGCACCAGGCCCACGAGCAGCCGTGGGTCCCGCCAGGACGGCCGCCGGACCCGGCGTGCCGGCACGGTCGGGTACGCGGTCGGCTCGGTCGACACCCCCATGCCCGGGCACGCTAGCAAGCCGAGGCCGGGACCGGGACGACCTCCGGCACGGCTGTGGACGACGGGGGGCCGAGGAGCCGAGGGGTCTGCCACCATCGGGGCCATGGTCGCTCGATTCATGCCCCTCACCGACGTGGCGGAGACCCTGAGCATCTCGGCCGCCCAGGCCTACGCCCTGGTCCGGCGCGGTGAGCTCCGGGCGATCCAGGTGGGCGGGCGCGGCCAGTGGCGGGTCGAGGTCAGCGAGCTCGAGGCCTACATCGACCGGGCCTACGCCGAGACCGAGCGCCACACCCGCGAGCAGCAGGAGGCCGACAGCCAGGACGTCGGCTCGGCCTGACGAGCGGCCGGCCCCGGAACCGGCCCGGGGTCAGCGGCTCCGCACCACCCGCACCGCCGACAGCGGCACCGCCTGGGCCACGCCGGCCCCCTCCGGGCTGCCTGCGCTCAACGGCACCAGGTCGAGGTGGTCGGCCGCGACGAACGAGGGCGTGCCGCGCAGCTCGGCGCGGTCGGTGACGACCCTGACCTCGGCCCGGTCCCGGACCAGGCCGCGCAGCGCGGCCGTCAGACCCAGGCGCCGCAGCACCGCACCCGGCGCCGGGGCGACGGCGCGACCGAGGCCGGTCACCGACACCAGGGCGGGCAGAGGCACCACGCTCTGCCCCAGGCCCTCGTCGTCGACCAGGACGAAGTCGGCCCCCACCTCACGGACCGGGCCCCGCACCACGACCGGTCCGACGTCCA
Source organism: Jannaschia sp. R86511 (assembly GCF_042466345.1). NCBI lineage: Bacteria > Pseudomonadati > Pseudomonadota > Alphaproteobacteria > Rhodobacterales > Roseobacteraceae > Jannaschia > Jannaschia sp. R86511. Next base: position 2,377,766 of record NZ_JAXHCD010000001.1, on the reverse strand, counting down.
GGCGCAGGGCGACGCCGACGTGGGCCCGCAGGCGGTCGGCGAGCGTGACCGCACCCCGCTCGATGCGGACGCGTTCGGCCACCTCGGCGTCGAGGGCGTCGCGCTCCTCGCCGGCCAGCTGTGCCTCGAGGTCCCCGAACAGGTCGTCCCACCGCATCGGCCCACCCTAAGGGCCGGCAGGCCAGACCCCTTCAGGAGCATCAAAAAGCCTTGACAACGTCAAACGACATCAAAGATGCTCTAGACACACCAACGTGAGGGGGATGTCGTGGGGGTTCGAGCCGGACGACCGGTCGTGGTGCTGGGGTCGGTGGCCGTCGTCACCCTGCCCGGTGGCGGCGCCGTGGCCGCCGCGTGGCAGGCGGTCGCGCTGCTGGCCCCGGGCCGCGCGGGCACCGACGCGAGCGAAGCGCTGCTGCTGCTGGTCTGCGCGGCGACCTCCGCCGCCCTGCTGTGGGCCGCGGCCGCCGCCGCGGCCGGGGTGGCCGAGGGCTGGCGGCTGGCCCGCTCGGTCGCCGCCGGTGGGGCCGCACCGGTCCGGCGGCCGGCGCGGTCCGTCGGCTCGCGCGCGGGCGGCGTCGTCACCACCACGGTCGCTGCGATGGTGCTGGCGGCGCTCTCGGCCGGGCCGGCCACCGCGACCGTGGGGACCCCCCAGGCGACCGTGGTCGCCACCAGCACCGCCGACGCGAGCCCCGCCGACACGGACCCCGCCGACACGGGCCTGGCCGACACGGGCCGTCCCGACGCCGGCGACGGACCACGGCCGGGCAGCTGGGCCGCGCTGGCCGACCCCGGACCGCCCGCGGCCGGTGGCGCCGCGACGGCCGCTCCGGACGCCGGGCACCCGGGAGACGACGGCAGCGACGACGCAGGTGACGGCACGGGTGGCGACACGGGTGACGACACGGGTGACGACACGACCCAGGACCCCGGCGCGGAGGCCCCCGACCGGACCCACCCGACCTCGACGCCGTTCCGCGCGCCGCAGGTCACCGACCCCGCGACGGTGGCCCTGGTGACCGGCCAACCCGACCGCCTCACCCCCGAGCGCGAGGTGGTCGTCCGGTCCGGCGACAGCCTGTGGAGCCTGGCGGCCGCGCACCTGGGACCGGGAGCGACCGACGCCGAGGTGGCCGACGCCTGGCCCGCGTGGTGGCAGGCCAACCGGTCGACGGTCGGCGACGACCCCGACCACCTGCTCCCCGGGCAGCGCCTCGTGGTGCCCGCCCCGTGACCCCGCAGCGCCTCCGGGCCCCCGTCGCCGTCCGACCGGTGGCACCCGACGACCGCGTGACCCGACCCGCCGGTGCCGTGCCGGGCGGGCAGCCCCACCACCCACGACCGGGAGACGACATGACCGTCCTCACGACCAGGACCAGCGACCCGGCCACCGGCGTCGGCCGCGCCCGACCGCCGGCCCTGCGGCTGCGTGTGCTCCCGCAGCCGCAGCCGGTGGCCTGGTCCCCCGCCGATGACGCGGGTCCCACGCCGTCACCGGTCCGCCGCCGCCGGGCCACCGACGCCCTGGACTCGGCCGGGGCGACCGGGCAGCAGGCGTTCGTCCTGCACGGCCTGCCCCGCGCGACGGCCGACCCCGCGTTCGAGGACCCCGTCCCCACCCCCGCCGGCGACCTGCCCTGCCCCGACCAGCTGGCCCGCCGGCTGGTGCAGGCGGCGGTCGACGTGGTCCGCGGCCACCGCCCGGCGACCCAGCTGCTGCGCTGGACCACGCCCGAGGTCTACTCGCACCTGCGCCAGCGGGCCCGCCTGGAGCAGATGACGGCGAGGGGCGGGGCCCGCCGTCCGGTGGTTCGGTCGCTGCGCCTCAGCCCCTGCGGCGAGCGCGGCGTCGAGGTGTCGGCGGTGGTGCTGGACGGACCACGAGCCCGCGCCGTCGCCGCCCGGCTCGACGGCGAGGACTCACGCTGGCGCCTCACCGCCCTGGTCATCGGCTGACCGGACGGACCCCGGCGGGCACGGGGCCGTCCCCGGGCCCGCCGGCACCTGGGCTCAGCCCCGGTCGCGGTCCTTCTGATCGCGCTTGGCCGCCGCGCGGCGCTGGGCGCGGTTGGCGCTGTCCCCGCCCGCACCGGAACCCCGGCCACCACGGGAGCGGGACTGGCCGCCCTCGCCGTCCAGCGTCGGCGCGGAGTAGCTCAGGTCGCCCACCTTCTGCTCCAGGCCGGGCACCTCGAACGCGGCCGCCTCCTCGGCGGGCGAACCAGGCGCCGCACCGTCGGCCGCGGCCGGCTGCGGGTCGGCCGCCGCGCCCGCCGCCGCCCCGGCACCGGCGGCCGACGCACCGGCGGCCGACGCACCGGCGCTCGAGGCACCGGCGGTCGCCCCGGTCGGTGCGGACCCCGCCGCAGCGGCTCCGGCCGGCGCGGCGACGGGCTCGGCCGCACCGGCACCGACCACCTCGACGCCGGCCGGGGGCCGCGGGGCCGCAGCGGTCAGCTGCGCGGCGAAGACCAGACGGACGGTCTCCTCCTTGATCCCCTCGGTCATCGCCTGGAACATGTCGTAGCCCTCGCGCTGGTACTCCACGAGCGGGTTGCGCTGGGCCATGGCGCGCAGGCCGATGCCGTCCTGCAGGTAGTCCATCTCGTACAGGTGCTCGCGCCACTTGCGGTCGATGACGCCCAGCACGACCCGCCGCTCCAGCTGGCGCATCAGCGCGGGGCTCATCTCCTCCTCGCGGGTGTCGTAGGCCAGGCGCACGTCGGCCACGAGCTCCTGCACCAGCACCTCGGTGCTCAGCGCGCTGCCGTGCTCGGCCTCCAGCTCCAAGGCCTCCACCCCGACGGGGTACAGGGCGCGCAGCTGCTGCCACAGCTGCTCCAGGTCCCACTCCTCCGAGTGCGAGCCCAAGGTCGCCGCGCGGACGTAGCCCTCGACGACGTCCGCGGCGAATTGGCGCACCTCGTCGCCCAGGTCCGCGTGCTCCAGGACCCGGCGACGCTCCTTGTAGATCACGGTGCGCTGCATGTTGAGCACGTCGTCGTACTTGAGGACGTTCTTGCGGATCTCGAAGTTGCGGCTCTCGACCTGCTGCTGCGCGTTGGCGATCGACCGCGACACCATCTTGGACTCGATGGGGGTGTCGTCGGGGATCCCGGCCGCGTTGAGGAAGTTCTCGACCAGGCCGGAGTTGAACATCCGCATCAGGTCGTCGGTCAGCGCGAGGTAGAACCGGCTCTCGCCGTCGTCGCCCTGGCGCCCGGACCGGCCCCGCAGCTGGTTGTCGATGCGGCGGGACTCGTGCCGCTCGGTGCCCAGCACGTAGAGCCCGCCGACGGCCAGGACCTTCTCGCCGTCGGCCCGCACGGCGTCCTCGGCGCGCTTGAGCTCCTCCGGCCAGGCGGCCTCGTAGGCCTCCGGGTCCTCGTTGGGGTCCAGGCCGCGGTCCGCCATCGCCGTGACCGCCATGAACTCGGCGTTGCCGCCCAGCATGATGTCGGTGCCGCGGCCGGCCATGTTGGTGGCCACGGTCACCGCGCCGGGACGCCCGGCCATGGCGACGACCTGCGCCTCCCGGGCGTGCTGCTTGGCGTTGAGGACCTCGTGGTCGATGCCGACCCGCGACAGCTCCTTGGACAGGCGCTCGGACTTCTCGACGCTGGTGGTGCCGACCAGCACCGGCTGGCCCGCCTCGTGCCGCGCGACGATGTCCTCGATGACCGCCGTGTACTTGGCGTCCTCGGTCTTGTAGACCAGGTCGGGCTGGTCGGCGCGGACCATCGGCTTGTTCGTCGGGATCTCCACGACGCCCATGCCGTAGATCTGGCTGAACTCGGTGGCCTCGGTCTGGGCCGTACCGGTCATGCCGCCGAGCTTGTCGTACATGCGGAAGTAGTTCTGCAGCGTGATCGAGGCCAGCGTCTGGTTCTCCCGCTGGATGACCACGCCCTCCTTGGCCTCGATGGCCTGGTGCATGCCCTCGGAGTAGCGACGCCCGGCGAGCATGCGCCCGGTGTGCTCGTCGACGATGTTGACCTCGCCCTCCACCACGACGTAGTCCTTGTCGCGGCGGTACAGCTCCTTGGCCTTGACGGCGTTGTTGAGGAACCCGATAAGCGGGGTGTTCTCCGCCTCGTACAGGTTGTCCACGCCCAGGTGGTCCTCGACGAGGCTGATGCCCTCCTCGCTGATGCCGACGGTGCGCTTCTTCTCGTCCACCTCGTAGTGGACGTCGCGCTCCATCTTCTTCGCGATGCGGGAGAACTCGGTGTACCACTTCTGCGGCTGCTCGACGGGGCCGGAGATGATCAGCGGCGTGCGGGCCTCGTCGATGAGGATGGAGTCCACCTCGTCGACGATGGCGAAGTAGTGGTCGCGCTGGACGAGGTTCTGCAGGCTGCTCGCCATGTTGTCGCGCAGGTAGTCGAAGCCGAACTCGTTGTTGGTGCCGTAGGTGATGTCCGCGGCGTACGCCGTGCGCCGCTCGGCCGGGGTCTGGCCGTTGAGGATCACCGCGGTGTCCATGCCGACGAACCGGAACACGCGGCCCATCAGGTCGCTCTGGTAGCGGGCCAGGTAGTCGTTGACGGTGACGACGTGCACGCCCTTGCCGGTCAGCGCGTTGAGGTAGGCCGGCAGCGTGGCCGCCAGCGTCTTGCCCTCACCGGTCTTCATCTCGGCGATGTTGCCCAGGTGCAGCGCGGCCCCGCCCATGAGCTGCACGTCGAAGGCCCGGAAGCCCAGCGTGCGGCGCGCGCCCTCGCGGATGGTGGCGAACGCCTCCGGCAGCAGCCGGTCGAGCGTCTCGCCGTCCGCCAGCCGGGCCCGGAAGCGGTCGGTCTCCTCCCGGAGCTCGGCATCGCTCATCGCGACGAAGTCGTCCTCGATGGCGTTGACCTGGTCGGCGGTCTTGGCAAGGCGCTTGACGATCTTGCCCTCGCCCACCCTGAGCATCCGGTCGATGATTCCCACGCGCTGCATGGTAGACGCCGACCCTGGGGACGTCTCACACCCGGGATCAGCCCGGCGGGCCCTCCCGCACCGCGGCCGCCAGCACCGTCGCCGCGTCACCGACCGGCTCGACCTCGACCCGGTCGCCCCCCAACCACCGGGCCAGCCGGTGGCACTCGGCGGCCAGGGCCCGGACGTCGTCACCGTCGGCCCCCGGCTCGGCCCAGGCCGAGCGCACCCGCAGCACACCCCGGGCCCGGTCGGCCTTGAGGTCGACCCGGGCCACCAGCCGGCCGCGGTGCAGGAACGGCAGCACGTAGTAGCCGTGCACCCGGCGGGCGGCCGGCACGTAGATCTCCAGCCGGTAGCGGAAGCCGAACAGCCGTTCCACCCGGGGCCGGTGCCACACCAGCGGGTCGAACGGGGCCAGCAGCGTGGCCGCCCGGTCCCAGCCCGAGCCGGCCCGGGGCACGACGGCGTCGACGTGGCGCCAGGCGTTGACGGCGGTCGCGTCGCCGCCCCAGCCCCGCACGTGCACCGGGAGCAGCCGACCGGCCTCGACCAGGTCCGCGACGGCGCCGCGGGCCACGGCCGGACCCAGCCGGAAGTGGTCGCGCAGGTCGTCCAGCGTGCCGACGCCCTGCGCCCGGGCGGCCAGGTCCACCAGCGACCGGGCCGCCTCCTGCTCCGACGGTCGCGGCGCGCCGAGCACCTGCTCGGGCCACACCCGCTCGGTCAGGTCGTAGCGGCGCTCGAACTGCTCGGTGCGGCCGGCGCTGGTGACGCGGCCGGACCAGAACGCGAACTCCACCGCCCGCTTGACGTCGCTCCAGTTCCAGCCCCAGTGCTCGGTGCGCCGGGTGTGACCGGGCTCGAGGTGCTGCTGCAGCTGCCGGGCGGTCAGCGGGCCGTCGACCAGCGCGCCCACCACCGCGTCGGTCAGCTCCGGCCGACGGCGCGACACCTCGACCATGCCCGCCCAGGCGCCCTCCTCGGCCCGGTGCATCCGCCACCGCAGCGCCTGGAGGGCCTCGGCCCCCACGAAGGACGCCTCGTGGCCCCAGTACTCCCAGGCGACCGGTCGCCGCGCCCCGCGACGCGAGGTGGCCGCGTCGAGCACGGCCCGGTCGTAGCCGCCCAGCCGGGAGCGCACGGGCAGCAGGTGGGCCCGGGCCACCACGTTGACGGAGTCGATCTGCAGCGCGCCGAGGCGCTCGACCAGGCGGCGCAGGTGGCCGCGGTCGGTCAGCGGGCCGGGGCCGGGCGGGCCCGCGAGGCCGGTGGCCGACACGGCCAGCCGGACGGCGGCGGAGGCGGACAGGGTCTGCTGGGGGCGCACCGGCGGCAGTCTGGCCCCTGGCCCCGACACCGGGGTGGCAGGGGGCCGGGTCGCGGGAGCCCTTGCGCGCGACGCGGCCGTCCGGCCGGACCCGGCGAGGGCCCGGCCGGACGTCGGGTCAGCTGCCCGCGCTCACCGGGACGTCGGCGGCCCGGTCGTCCACCGCGGCCTCGTGGTCGCTGAGCCGGATGACCCCGTAGCTCCAGCCCTTGCGCCGGTACATGGCGCTGGGGCTGCCGTTCGCGGCGTCGACGAACAGGTAGAAGTCGTGCCCGACGAGCTCCATCTCGTACAGGGCCTGCTCCACCGTCATCGGCACCGCGGGGTGCACCTTCTCCCGGATCTCCACCGGCGAGCCGTCCAGCGGGTCGGGGGCCTCGCCGGCACCGTCGGCGTCCGCGTCGGCCGCTGCCGACGGGGCGGAGGAGGGGACGGACCCGTTCAGGCCCGGGGCGCTGGGCAGCAGCTCCCGCGGCGCCTCCAGGTCCATGCCCTCCCAGCGCGCGCTGGCGTGGGTCAGCGACTCGGGGGCGTGCCTACCGTGATGCACCTTGCGACGGTCCCTCGCGCGCCTGAGCCGTTCGTACAGCTTGGCCAGCGCCAGGTCGAGCGCGGCGTACGGGTCTCCCGCGTTCGCCTCACCCCTGACCACGGGTCCCCTGCTGTGGACGGTGAGCTCGATCCGGTGCGCAGCCGACGTCTGGCGAGGGTTCTTCTCCTCGCTGACCACCGCGTCTATGCGGTGGCATCCGGGGCACAGCTGCTCGACCTTCTCGACCTTCTCCTCGAGGTGACGACGGAACCGGTCGGGCACTGTGGTGTGCCGGGCGGTCACGGTGACGTCCATGGAGCCTCCTGGGTTCGGGTGACAGTTGCGACGCACGGGTCGTCGCGCGGCCCGTGCCGGTCTGGGGGTGGTCCTCGCTCGCCGCAGGGGTGCGGACGACGCCGTCAGGACCGGTCGACCACCTCCCCCCGGGCCGTGGACGCAGAAAGCCGCGGTCCCCTGGGGACCGCGGCTTGCTCCATGACGGAACGTTAGTACCGAGCGACGGTCGGGTGAAGTCGGGGGGGCGTGTCGGGCCCCGTGCGACCCGTCCGGCTCAGACGGCGGCCACGACCGCGGCGCCCAGCACCTGCGCGCCGGCCTGCCGCAGGGCGTGCGCGCAGGCCTGGACCGTGGCCCCGGTCGTCAGCACGTCGTCGACCACCACGACCGCCCGCCCCGGGCCCAGCCCGGCCGCCGCCGCGCGCGAGGCGGCGACCCGCACGGCGCCGGCCAGGTTGGCCGCCCGACCGTCGCGGTCCAGGTCGCCCTGGTCGCGCACCCACCGGGTGTGCCGCAGGACATCGGCCACCCGCACGTCGGCCCCGGCCGCCCGCAGCAGCCGGGCGGCGCCGTGGGCCAGGTCCCCGGTCGGGCGGGCGCCGCGACGCAGCACCGCCGTCAGCCGCACGGGCGGGGGGACGAGCAGCACCGGTCCGGTGACCCCGGCGGCACCGGCCGCGGGCCCCCACACGACCTCGACGACCCCCCGGGCCAGGCCGCGGGCCAGCACGGCGGCCACGTCGTGCCGACCGGACTCCTTGGCGGCCACCACGAGCCGCCGGGCCGGGCCCCGCCAGGGCGCCGACGCGACGGCCGTGGTGCCGTCGGCCAGCTCGCGCGGCAGCAGCGGTCCCTGCAGCAGCCCCGCCCGGCAGTCCCGGCACACCACCTCGTCGAAGGCGTCGCATCCCGGGCACGCGAGCGGGACCAGCAGCCCGCTCCAGCGGTGCCGGCGTCGACCTGTCGTGTCCCCGACCACCCGCCCAGCCTGCGGCCCCGACCGGCCCGCCGGCGGGGCCACGTCCGGCTGTGGACGACCGCGCGCGCCGGTGAAGGCCGGCCGGTACCGGGTGGTGCGTTCAGCCGCCGTGCGCGGGCGAGACCCCCGCGGGCCCGTCGAGCCACAGGCTGCCCGAGCGACGCAGGACCCTGCCCTCGACCGTCCCCACCACCACGGTCCGCTCCCCCAGCGCCGCGCTGACGGTCACCGCCCCCGGGGTCGGGGCCAGGGGCTCGGTCAGGCCGCCGACCTGGCTGACGACCGGGCGCAGCGGCTCCTCGCCGCTGCGGCCCAGCACGACGACCTGGTCGTCGTTGACCCAGGCGGCGTCCACCGCGTCGGCCAGCTCGGGGGCGACGTCGAAGGAGGCCTGCGACAGCGACAGCGGGCGCGACGCGGTGTCCCGGCGGATCCCCCGCACCTGGACCACCACCGTCCCGTCGGCCCGGGCCAGCACCACGAGGACCCGGGTGCCGTCACGGCTCACCCGCAGCGCCCGCACCCGGTCCCCGGCGCTGAGCCAGCGGGCCTCCACCTCGACCACGTCCGCCGCGGCCGCCAGCACCTGCGGCACGTCGGCGGTGCCGCCGGCCCCCTGGCTCACGGTCCACACCCAGGACAGGCCGGGCGGGTCGAACGACGGCGTGGTCAGCCCCTGGCCGGTCACCAGCTCCACCGCCGAGGAGCCCGGCTGCTGCAGCCACAGGGCGCTGCGGTCGGCGACGAGACCCGCCACCGACCCGCCGTCGTGCGACACGGCCAGCCCGGTGCGGACCTGCTCCGACAGCGCCTCGGTACCGGGGACGACCGAGGCCCCGTCCAGGTCCAGCTCCAGCACGGCCGCCGCCTCCGGGGCCAGCGGCCGGCCGGCAGGGTCCAGCTCGAGCGCCGGTGCGTCCGCCGCGCCGTCGTCGCCCGCCTCGGTCCCGGGCTCGCCGTCCGCGCCGTCCGCGGGGACGGAGGGGTCCCCCGACGCCCCGCCCGTGGCCCCGTCCTCCTCGGGGGGCACGGCCAGGACCAGCGGCCGGGTGTCGACCCCGGGGTCGACGACCAGGGAGGGGACGCCGACCGCGTCGGGCTGCTCGGGCTCGTCGAGCTCGGCCCCGTCGACGGTCACCCGCACGCTCTGCACGCCCGGCACGGCCCGCAGGGTCTGCCGCAGCTGGGCCAGCAGGACCGCGCGGTCCTGCGGGTCGGCCAGGCGTACCTCGTCGGTCAGGTCGACCGTCGCCACGCCGTTCTCGACCTGGACGCTGGACAGGTCCAGTCGGGTCCCGGCCGGGGCCGCGGACTGCAGCGCCCCGAGGTAGGGCTCGCTGGGCCCGGCCAGCAGCGCCCGGGTGAGCGAGGTCGCCGAGGACGTGAGCTGCGGGAACCACCGCACGTCGGGCACCAGGTAGGTCTGCGTCGGGTCGGTGAAGTAGACCCCGAACGGGCTCAGCACCCGGTCCCGGTCCACCTCGCTGACCAGCACGCCGGGCGGCAGCTCCGCGATGCGCCACTCGCCGGCCACCCGGGTCAGCCGGAAGGTCAGCTCCTCCACGGCCGGGCGCTGCTCGACGTAGCGGCCGGACTCGTCGATCCGGGCGACCACGCCGGCCCGTACCGACACGGTCGCGCCGTCGCCGTCGGTCACCGCGGGCGAGAAGGTCGGCAGGTCCTCGTAGACCACGGTCCGCTCGGTGGGCCGCCAGTCGGCGGCCTCGGGCGCGAGGAACTCCCGCGCCACGGTGAAGTCGTCCAGACCGGCGACCGCGGCCAGGAACCCCTCCACCAGCTGCCGCTCGTCGGCGCCGGCGGCGGGCCCGGCGGCGGTGACGCGCAGCGCCGAGCGGGCACCCTGCTGGTTGACGTCGCCGCCCGCCTCCACCCGACCGGACGTGGGTACGGACACGCAGCCGGTCAGGGCCAGCAGCAGCGCGGCCAGCAGGGCGGGCAGCGCGCGGCGCGTCATCGCAGCACCTCCGTGGACGCGGGCGGGGCGGAGGTGAGCACGTCCTCCGGGGGCACGGGGATGGACGTGGGGTGGCCGAGGGCGACCTCGTCGACCGGTACCGGCTGCGCCGTGGAGCCGGCCTCGAGGCCGTCGGGCCGGGCCCGGATGGGGCCGAGGCCGGGATCGGCCCCGTCCCGCCGGGGCACGGTGAGCACGAAGTGGGCGCCCTCCCCCGGGCTGCCCCACACGTCGATCCGCCCGCCGTGCAGCCGCGCGTCCTCCAACGAGATGGCCAGGCCGAGCCCGGTGCCCCCGCTGGTGCGGGCCCGGGCCGGGTCGGCGCGCCAGAACCGGTCGAACACCCGCTCCAGCTCGGCCGGGTCCAGGCCGACGCCGTGGTCGCGGACGCCGACGGCCACGGACTGGGCGTCGGCGGCCACCGTGACGGTCACGTCGCTGCCCTCGGCGTGCTCGACCGCGTTGGACACCAGGTTCCGGACGACCCGGGCCACGCGCCGCCGGTCCACCTGGCCCATCACCGGCTGCTGCGGGGCGTCGGTCCGCAGGCCGACCTGGCGGGACTGCGCGAGCGGGACGCAGACGTCGACGGCCTGACGCACCACGGCCGCGACGTCGACCGCCTCGACGTCGAGCTCCGCGGCTCCGGCGTCGAAGCGGCTGACCTCCAGCAGGTCGGCCAGCAGCGACTCGAACCGGTCGATCTGCCCCTGCAGGAGCTCGACGCTGCGGGCGGTGTCGGGGTCGAACTGGTGGCGCTGGTCGTGCAGCAGGTCCGCGGCCATCCGGATGGTGGTCAGCGGGGTCCGCAGCTCGTGGCTGACGTCGCTGACGAACCGCTGCTGCAGCTGTGACAGCTCCTCCAGCTGCACGATCTGCCGCTGCAGGCTGTCGGCCATCGCGTTGAAGCTGCGCGACAGCAGGGCCAGGTCGTCCTCGCCGCGCTCGGTCATCCGCTCGTCCAGCGCCCCGGCGGACAGCCGCTGAGCCGTCCCGGCCGCCTCCCGGACGGGTTCGACCACCAGCCGCGTGACCAGCCAGGCGATCCCCGCGACCAGCAGCACCAGCACCAGCTGGCCCAGCAGGAACGCCCGCTCCACCACCAGCAGGTTCCGCTGCTCCTGGTCCATCCGGTAGATCAGGTACAGGTCGTACTCCCCCGACAACGGCAGCACGACGCGGGAGCCGACCGCGATCGCCGGGGAGCCGTCGTCGGTCTCGTTGTTCGAGCGGACCTCGACCGGCTGCGACTGCTGGCGGGCCGGGTCCTCGGCCACGGCCTGGCGCAGCTCGGGGGTGATGGTGCTCGGCAGCAGACCGTCGCTGAACGTCTCCCGCAGGCTGACCGCGCGCTGGTTGCCGGTGGCCCGCAGCAGCACGACCTCGCGCAGCCGCGTCGTCTCCGAGCCCTCCAGCCGGGTCAGCAGGTCGTTGACCAGCAGCTGCTCGGCCTCCGCGTCCTGCGCCGACGCCTGGTCGAACAGCTCCTGGGTCCGGGCCACCTGCGCCTGCGACTCCACGAGCGCGAACTGCCGACGCTGCTCCGACAGGCCGCTGGCCACGTCCTGCAGCACGAACTGGCTCAGGCCCACCACGACGACGGTCCCCAGGGCGACCGTCAGCAGCACCACCCGGACGTGCAGCGACCGGCGCCACTGCCTCGCGAGGGCGCCGGCGGGGCTCGTGAGGTTCAGGTGCCCCGGCCCGTGTCGACGGGCGACCCGCCCGCCCCGACGGACCCACCGGGCTGCTCGCCGGCCGGTGCCGGGTCCTCCGGCGCCGGGTCGGCCGCACCGGCGCGGTAGCCGACCCCGCGCACCGTGAGCACGAACCGCGGGTTCTCCGGGTCGCGCTCGATCTTGGCGCGCAGCCGCTGCACGTGGACGTTGACCAGGCGCGTGTCGGCGGCGTGCTGGTAGCCCCAGACCTGCTCGAGCAGGGCCTCACGGCTGAACACCTGCCACGGCTTGCGGGCCAGGGCGACCAGCAGGTCGAACTCCAGCGGCGTCAACGACACCGGCTCGCCCGCCCGGGTGACGCTGTGGCCGGGGACGTCGACCACGAGCTCCCCGATCCGCAGCACCTCCGGCGTCACCGAGTCCGTCCGGCGCAGCCGGGCCCGGACCCGGGCCACCAGCTCCTTCGGCTTGAACGGCTTGACGACGTAGTCGTCGGCGCCGGACTCCAGGCCCAGCACGACGTCCACGGTGTCCGAGCGCGCCGTGAGCATGACGATCGGCGTGCCGGACTCGGCCCGGATCTGCTGCGCCACCGCTATGCCGTCCAGACCGGGCAGCATGACGTCGAGCAGGACCACGTCCGGCTTGCGCGCCCGGAACTCCTCCAGCGCCTTGGCGCCGTCGGCGCAGAACACGGCGTCGAGGCCCTCGCCCCGCAGCACGATGCCCAGCATCTCCGACAGGGCGGGATCGTCGTCGACCACCAGCACTCGACCTCGCATCCGCCCATCATGCGGCATCCGGGCCACACGCGGGCCAGGCGCGGCCGGGGCGCAGGCCGAACGTGGCACGATGAGGCGCACCTGGTGCGGCCCGACGGGGTGCGCCGGTGAGCCGACCGGGGAGGACGACAGCTGTGAGCACACCACCGACGGGCGGGACCGGCAGCGGCTGGTCCGCCCCCGAGACCGGCGCGACGACGGGGTGGGGCGTGCCGCAGGGCCCGCCCGCCGCAGCGCCGGCCGGACCGGGTGTGCGGTCGGGCCAGGGCTGGCAGCAGATGACGGGCCCGGACCAGCAGCCCTACGGCAGCGTGCTCACCCGCCGCGGCATCATCGCCCTCAAGCCGCTGGGCTTCGGCGACTTCTTCGACGGTGCCTTCCGCGCCATCCGGCACAACCCGCGCGCCATGATCGGGCTGTCGGCCCTGGTCCTCGGCGTCACCAGCATCCTGGTCTCGCTCCCCCTGGTCGGCGTGTTCAGCACGTCGGCGTTCACGGACCCGACGGCCGAGCTGACCGACGACCAGGCCCTGGCGGTCGGGGGCAGCTTCCTGGCCCTCATCCCCACCGGCTTCCTGCAGAGCATCGCCGTCATCGTGCTGACCGGGATGCTCATCCTGTCGGTCACCCAGAGCGTGGTGGACCGGCGGCTGCGGGTCGGCGAGCTGTGGCGCCGTGCACGCGGCCGGGTCTGGCCGCTCATCGGCTGGTCGCTGCTGCAGTCGATCGGCGGGTCGCTGATCGTCGCCCTCGCGCTGGCGCCGGGGATCGTCCTGCTCGTGCTGGAGGAGGTCGCCGGCGGCGCCGTGGCGCTCGTGGTGCTCGGCCTGGGCGGCCTCGTGCTGGCGGCCTGGCTGTACGTCCTGCTGACCTTCGTCCCGGTCCTCATCGTCGTCGAGCGGCTCAGCATCATCGCCTCGGTCAAGCGCTCGGTCGCCCTGGTCAAGGGGGCGTTCTGGCGCACGCTGCTGGTGCTGCTGCTCACCGGCATCCTCGCCTCGGTGGTGTCGCAGCTGCTCGCGACCCCCTTCGCCATCGCCGGCTCGGTGGGCCTGGTGCTGCTGGAGAGCGACCCCGTCCTGGCGGGGGGCATCTACGCCGCGTCGGTCAGCCTGGGCACCACCGTGGGCCTGGTGCTGGCCATCCCCTTCCTGGCCGCCGTCATCGCCCTGCTCTACGTGGACCGCCGGATCCGCCTGGAGGGCCTGGACGTCGCGCTCGCACGCACCCTGGCCACCGAGCAGGCGTGAGCCCCGCCCTGCTGCCCGGCGTCCCCCTGGCCGTCGTCGACCCCGACCGCGCCACGGCCCGCCGGTGGGCGGTGGAGGAGCTGACCGACCAGGCCTACGCCGCCGCCCAGCCCAACCTGCTGCAGGAGGCCATCGCCTGGCTGCTGGAGCGGCTGGACGACCTGCTCACCGTGGCCGGGGTCGCCGGCGGCGGCCTGGGCCTGGTCATCGGACTCGGCCTGCTCGTCCTGCTGGTCGTGCTGGCCCTGCTGGTGGCCGGGCCCGTGCGCCGCCGCGCCGCGCGCCGCGGCCCGACCCCGGGCGGGGTGTTCGGCAGCACGCTGCTGACCGCGGCGCAGCACCGCTCCGCCGCCGAGCAGGCCGCGGCCGCCGGCCGGTGGGGAGCCGCGGTGCAGGAGCGGTTCCGGGCCACGGCCCGGGCCCTGGAGGAGCGGGTGGTGCTGGACCGCCGCCCGGGCCGGACGGCCGACGAGGTCGCCGTCGAGGCCGGCGCCCTGCTGCCCCCCGCCGCCGAGTCCCTGACCCGGGCCGCGCGGGTGTTCGACGACGTCACGTACGGCGGACGGGACGGGGACGAGGCGGGCTACGACGCCTGCGTGGCGGCCGACGAGGCCGTCGGCCGGGCCCGACCCGCGGGCCTGCTCGCGGTCGGGGGGTCGGGCTCGTGAGCGGCCCGGGCCTGGACGAGCGGACCGACCTGGCCTTCGAGGGTCCCGACGACGCCGAGCCCGGCACCGACCCGGCCGCCCGGCGTGGCTGGGGGCCTTGGTGGCGGCGCAACCGCGGCCTCGTCGCCGTGGTCCTGGTCGTGCTGCTGGGCGTCGTCCTCACCGTCGCCCTGACCCCGCGGGGCAGCGGGGAGCCGCTGGCGCCGGACAACCCCGCCCCGGAAGGAGCCCGGGCCGTGGCCCAGGTGCTCGGCCGGCAGGGCGTCGACGTGCGGGAGCCGACCGACCTGCAGGAGGTGCGCGACACCGCGACCGCCGGCACCACGCTGCTGGTGCTCCAGGCCGACCTCTTGGCCCCCGACCAGCTGCGGGGGCTGCGGGCCACGGGCGCGGACCTGGTCCTGGTGGACCCGTCGCTGCCGGTGCTGCAGGTGCTCGCCCCGGAGCTGAGCATCGGCGGGACCGCCGGGTCCTACACCGCCGCCCCGGGCTGCGACGACCCCGACGCGGTGGCGGCCGGGGAGGCGCGCGGCGGCGGCAGCCGGTACGTGGCCAGCGGTTCGGCGCCGGTGCCCGGCGTGGAGCGCGAGGCCCCGTCGGCCACGGCCCGGGTGGCCGTCTGCTACCCGCCCGGCAGCGGCACGAACCCCGACGCGGGCTCCTACGCCGTCGTCGACGACGCCCAGGAGCAGCGCCGGGTCGTGGTCCACGGCCAGCCCGACGTGCTGAGCAACCGCTGGCTGGCGGAGGAGGGCAACGCCGCCCTGGCGCTGCGCAGCCTCGGCCGGCAGGACACGCTGCTCTGGTACCGCGTCGACCCCCTCGACGTCGCCCTGGACGCCGGCGACGGCCCCGCCCCCACCGCGGTCGAGCTGCTGCCCCGCTGGGTCGGCTGGGCCGGCTGGCAGCTGCTGCTGGTGACCGCGGTGGCCGTGCTGTGGCGGTTCCGTCGCCTGGGCCGGCTCGTGCCCGAGCGGCTGCCCGCCGTGGTCCGCTCCGCCGAGACCACCGAGGGCCGGGCCCGGCTGTACCGCGCCGCCGGGGCCCGGGTCGCCGGGGCCCAGGTGCTGCGCGCGGCCACCTCGCGGCGCCTGGCTGCCCGGCTGTCCACCGGCTCGGTGTCCGACCCGGCCACCGTGGCCCGGCTGGCCGCGGCCGCCAGCGGCCGCGACCCGGTGTCGGTCGGGCTGCTGCTCGACGGCCCCCCACCCACCGACGACGCCGGCCTGGTCAGGCTGGCGGACGACCTTGACCGACTCGAACGAGAGGTGACCCACCGGTGAGCGAACAGCCGGAACGTCCGAGCACCGACGCAGCCGCGTCCTGGGGCTCCGCACCCCCCACCGACCCGCGCGAGGCCCTGCAGCGGGTCCCCGTCGAGGTCGGCAAGGCGGTCGTGGGGCAGCAGGCCGTCGTCACGGGCCTCGTCATCGCCCTGCTGTGCCGCGGCCACGTGCTGCTGGAGGGCGTCCCCGGCGTGGCCAAGACCCTCACGGTCCGGGCGCTGTCCGCCGCGCTGCGCCTGGACACCAGCCGGGTGCAGTTCACCCCCGACCTGATGCCCGGCGACGTCACCGGGTCGCTGGTGTACGACAGCCGCACCGGTGAGTTCAGCTTCCGCGAGGGGCCGGTGTTCACCAACATCCTGCTGGCCGACGAGATCAACCGGACGCCGCCCAAGACGCAGGCCTCCCTGCTCGAGGCCATGGAGGAGCGGCAGGTCAGCGTCGACGGCAAGGCGCGCCTGCTGCCGGACCCGTTCATCGTGGCCGCGACCCAGAACCCGGTGGAGTACGAGGGCACCTACTCCCTGCCCGAGGCCCAGCTGGACCGGTTCCTGCTCAAGCTCACCATGCCCCTGCCGGAGCGCGACGCGGAGGTCGAGGTGCTGCACCGGCACGCGCACGGCTTCGACCCGCGCGACCTGGCCGCGGCCGGGCTGCAGCAGGTGGCCGGGCCCGAGGACCTCAAGGCCGGCCAGGAGGCCGTGGCCCGGGTGCAGGTGGGCCGTGAGGTGCTGGCCTACGTGGTCGACATCGCCCGCGCCACCCGCACCTCCCCGTCGCTGTCGCTGGGCGTCTCGCCCCGCGGCTCCACGGCGCTCATGTCCACGGCGCGGGCCTGGGCCTGGCTGACCGGGCGCGACTACGTGACCCCGGACGACGTCAAGGCCATGGCCCGGGCCACCCTGCGCCACCGCGTCCAGCTGCGGCCCGAGGCGGAGCTCGAGGGCGTGTCGGTGGAGTCGGTGCTGGACTCCGTGCTGGCCTCGACCCCGGTGCCCCGCTGACATGACGGTGACCGGGCGGGCCGTCGTGGTGGCGCTGCTGGGGCTGGTGCCGGTGGCGCTGGTCCCGGGGTGGACCACGTTCCTCGGGTGGCTCGGCGTCCTCGTGCTGCTCGTGGGGTTCGACCTGCTGCTCGCGGCCTCCCCGCGCGCCCTGGTGCTGGAGCGCGAGCCCCTGGGCTCCGTCCGGCAGCAGGAGCCGACCGAGAGCAGCGTCGTCATCGGCAACCCCGGGCGCCGGCGGCTGCGGGCCGTGGTCCGCGACGCCTGGCAGCCGTCGGCCGGGGCCAGCCCGGCCCGGCAACGCGTCGTAGTGCCCGGTGGTGAGCGGCGGCGGGTGACCACGGCCCTGGTGCCCACCCGGCGCGGGGACCGGCTGAGCCCCGGTCTGGCGGTGCGCAGCCTCGGCCCCCTCGGGGTCGCGGCCCGGCAGCGGAGCCTGGACCTGCCCGGCCGGCTGCGCGTGCTGCCCCCGTTCCGGTCCCGTCGGCACCTGCCCAGCCGGCTGGCCCAGCTGCGCGAGATCGACGGCAAGTCCGCCGTGCAGCTGCGCGGGCAGGGCACCGAGTTCGACTCGTTGCGCGAGTACGTGGACGGCGACGACGTCCGGTCCATCGACTGGCGGGCCACCGCCCGGCGGCAGACCGTGGTGGTGCGCACCTGGCGCCCGGAGCGCGACCGGCGGGTGCTGCTGGTCGTCGACGCCGGCCGGACGGCCGCGGCCCGGGTCGGCGACGAGCCCCGCCTGGACGCCGCGATGGACGCCGCCCTGCTGCTGGCCGCCCTCGCGTCCCGCGCCGGTGACCGCGTCGACCTGCTGCTGCACGACCGCCGCGTGGTCGGGCGGGTCGAGGGCGCCTCGCGCAGCGACCTGCTGCAGCGCATGGTCGACGTCATGGCCCCGGTAGACCCGGCCCTGGTGGAGTCCGACTGGTCGATGGTCGCCGCGCAGGTGCGGGGCCGGTTGAGCCGCCGCAGCCTCGTCGTGCTGCTGACCCCCCTGGAGGCGGGCAGCGTCGACTCCGGCCTGCTGCCCGTGCTGGCCCAGATCAGCCGTCGGCACGCCGTGGTGGTGGCGTCGGTGACCGACCCGGAGCTCACCGAGATGGCGTCCCGGCGCGGTGACGCGACCGCCGTGTACGACGCCGTGGCCGCCACCCGCTCGCAGCTGGAGGCCGAGACCGTGACGGGCTGGGTCAACCGGCTGGGTGTGGAGGTCGTGCGCGGCGACCCCGACTCGCTGCCGCCGGCCCTGGCCGACCGCTACCTGGCGATGAAGGCCGCCGGCCGGCTCTGATCCGGGCTCAGCCGGAGACCAGGTCCCGGTCGCCGCGCAGCTCCTTGCGCAGGTCCCCGGTCTCGCCGGCGCGCACGGCCCGCCCGCCCAGGACCACGACGTAGGCGACGAACGCCCCCCACACCACGGCCCCCACCGCGATGCGCGCCCACGTGGGCAGGGGCGACGGCGTCACGTAGGCCTCGACGACGCCCGACACCAGCAGCACGGGCACCAGGCCGACGGCGATGCCGATCATGGCGCGCCCCTCCTGCCCCAGCGCCTCGACGCGGGAGCGCGGGCCCGGGTCGACCCAGGCCCAGAACACGCGCAGCCCCGCCGCCAGCGCCACGAACACCGCGGTCAGCTCCAGCAGGCCGTGGGGGGTGATGAGGCCGAAGAACAGGTCGAGCCGGTCGCAGGAGGCCATCAGGCCGCCGGTCGAGCCGACGCCGATGGCGTTGGTCACGAACACGTACACCGGGAAGATGCCCGTGATGCCGAACGCGATGGACTGCGCGGCGATCCAGGCGTTGTTGGTCCAGACCTGGCCGGCGAACGACGCCGCCGGGTTCTCGGAGTAGTAGGCCTCGAACTGCACCTCGCACAGGGCCCGGATGTCCGCGTCGGAGGCGAGGGAGGCCTGCACGTCCGGGTTGGCGGCCACCCACCAGCCCGACACGCCCCCGATCAGGACGAAGGCGACGGCGACGGCGACGGTCAGCCGGCCGGCGCGGTGCAGGGCGGCGGGGAACTCGACGACGAAGAAGCGGGCCACGTCGCGCCAGACCGGTTCGCGCGAGCCCGCGACGGCCTGCCGGGCCCGGTTGACCAGCGTGGACAGCCGAGCCACCAGCGACGGGTCCGGGGCGGAGGACCGCACCACCGACAGGTGGGTGGCCACCCGCTGGTAGAGCGACACCAGCTCGTCGGCCTCGGCCGCGTCCAGCCGGCCGCGCTTCAGCAGCTGCTCCAACCGCGCCCACTCCCCCGAGTGCGCCTGCACGAAGGCGTCGACGTCCACCCCGCGACCCTAGTACGGGGCCGTCCGGGTCCGGTCGGCACGTCGGGACGACGACCCCGCGCACCACCCGGATAGCCTGCTGCCGTGAGCATGCTGGTGACCGGGGACGCCGTCGTCCTGGAGCTGCCGCCCGCCGGGCTCGGCACCCGGCTGCTGGGGATCATCATCGACGTCGTCGTGCAGGTCGTCGTCCTGGTCGGCCTGCTGTGGCTGTTCGGCAGCTTCGTCTTCTCCCTCGACGCGGCGGGGTTCGCCGCCGTGGCCCTCGGTCTGGTGGTGCTCGCGCTGGTGGTGGTGCCGGCCACGGTCGAGACGCTCACGCACGGCCGCTCGCTGGGCAAGCTCGCCCTGGGGCTGCGGGTGGTGCGCGACGACGGCGGCCCGATCCGCAGCCGGCACGCCATCGCGCGGGCCCTGGTGGGCTTCGGCGAGATCTACCTGGCCCTCGGGGCCCTGTCCGCACCGTTCGTGCTGGGCACCCACCGGGCCAAGCGGCTCGGCGACCTGGTGGCGGGCACGTACGTGGTCAACGAGCGGACCGCGCTGCTGAGCTCGCCCATGGTGCAGATGCCGCCGGAGCTGGCCGGCTGGGCCGCGACGGCCGACCTGGGCCAGGTGCCGGGATCGCTCGGCCTGGCCGCCCGGTCCTACCTGTCGCGCCTGGACGGGCTGTCGCCGCAGGCGCGCGCGCAGCTCGGCGACCGGCTGGCCGGTGAGCTGTCGGCGCTGGTGTCGCCGCCGCCCCCCGCCGGCACGTCGCAGGAGCGTTTCATCGCGGCGGTGCTGGCCGAGCGCCGCGCCCGCGACGGGCGCCGGATCGCCTCGGAGCAGGCCCAGCTGCAGCGGCTGCGGGCGATGGCGGAGCACGCCCGCGGCGTCTGAGGACCCGCGGGCCCCGTGGCTCGGTGACCGCACCGTCGGCCGGTACCAGATCGTTACAGAACCGGGCACGACGTTCGCCGGACGGCGCACCCCGCCTGCTGCCACGCTTCGGCCAAGGGTCCGCACGGGACCCCCACAACCACACTCTCACCTGGGGGAACACCATGATCACTCGACGTCGTGCCGGCCTGTTCGGCGCCCTCGCGGCCGGCCTGCTCGTGTCCGCGGCGGCGCTGCCCGCGGTCGCCGGCACCACACCCCGCGGGCCCTCCCGAGCGCGTCCACCACCGCCGCGGACTGCACCTCCGCGCGCGCTGCCCAGGACGCCTACCGCGTCGACTCCGTCGTGCCGCTGCTGGAGGCCGCCGAGGCGTCCGTGACCGGGCTGGAGGAGTCGTCGGCCGAGAGCGAGGCCGACGTGGCCGACCTCGCCGCGGCCCTGGCCTCGGCCCAGGAGGACCTGGCTGCGACCGAGGCCGCTGTGACCACCGCCGAGGACGAGCTGGCCGCGGCCCGCGACGGCGGGGACGCCGACGAGATCGAGGCGGCGGAGCAGGCCCTGGCCGAGGCGGAGCAGGCCCGCGACGACGACGCCGCCGCCGTGCAGGAGGCGCAGGAGGCGCTGACGGCCGCCGAGCTGGCCGCCGACGACCTGCTGCTCGAGCTCGACCAGGCCCGCGGAGAGCGGAACCTGCTGATCGAGGCCGCCCTGGGGCGCGACTTCGAGACCGAGCAGAGCCTGGCCGACCACCTGGCCGACCTGCGGGCGCTCGGGCTCGACGAGTACGCCGGTCTCGTCCAGGCCGCTGCCGACGCGTGCGACTGGTTCGCCGAGGACGCCGGCGCACCGGCCCCGGCCGTGGTGGCCCCCAGCGCACCCGCCGCCACCCCGGTCACCGCCCGCGCCAGCTACACCGGCTGACCCGGGGCCGGTTGCGCACGACGGCACCCTGAGTCGGGTCCCCGACGACACAACGGCACCCTGCGTCGAGCAGATCGACGGAGGGTGCCGTTGCGTCGGAACGCGGTGGGACGCGGGGGTGCGGGGTGGGTCAGTAGCGGTAGGCGTCGGTCTTGTAGGGGCCGGCGACGTCCACGCCCAGGTACTCGGCCTGGGACTTGGTCAGCTCGGTGAGCCGGACGCCGAGGGCGTCAAGGTGCAGCCGGGCGACCTTCTCGTCCAGGACCTTCGGCAGCACGTGCACGCCGAGGGGGTACTCCTCACCGCGGGTGAACAGCTCGATCTGCGCCATCACCTGGTTGGTGAAGGAGTTGCTCATCACGAAGCTGGGGTGGCCGGTGGCGTTGCCCAGGTTGAGCAGGCGGCCCTCGGACAGCACGATGACGCTGGTGCCGTCGGGGAACGTCCACTCGTGCACCTGCGGCTTGATCTCGGTCCGGGTGACGCCGGGGGTGCGCGCCAGGCCGGCCATGTCGATCTCGTTGTCGAAGTGGCCGATGTTGCCGAGGATGGCCTTGTTCTTCATCCGGCCGATCTGCTCGGCGGTCACGACGTCCTTGTTGCCGGTCGCCGTGATGACGATGTCGGCGGAGCCGATGACCTCGTCGAGGGTGGCGACCTGGTAGCCGTCCATCGCGGCCTGCAGGGCGTTGATGGGGTCGATCTCGGTGACGATGACCCGGGCGCCCTGGCCGCGCAGCGACTCCGCGGACCCCTTGCCGACGTCGCCGTAGCCGCAGACCACGGCCACCTTGCCGCCGATGAGCACGTCGGTGGCCCGGTTGATGCCGTCGATGATCGAGTGGCGGGTGCCGTACTTGTTGTCGAACTTGGACTTGGTCACCGAGTCGTTGACGTTGATGGCGGTGAACAGCAGGGTGCCGTCGCGCATGCGGTCGTACAGCCGCAGGACACCGGTGGTGGTCTCCTCGGTGACGCCCTTGATGCCCTTGGCGACGGCGGTCCAGCGGCCCGGCTCGGCGGCGAGGGTGCGGCGCAGCGTCTCCAGGACGACCGCGTACTCCTCGTTGTCGTCCTCGGTGGTCGCGGGCACGGCCCCGGCGCCCTCGAACTCGACACCCTTGTGCACCAGCATCGTGGCGTCGCCGCCGTCGTCGAGGATCATGTTCGGGCCGGTCGAGCCGTTGCCGTCCGCGGGCCAGCGCAGCACGGCGTCGGTGCACCACCAGTACTCCTCCAGCGTCTCGCCCTTCCAGGCGTAGACCGGGATGCCGGTGGGCGCCTCGGGGGTGCCCTCGGGGCCGACCACGATCGCGGCGGCCGCGGCGTCGTCGGTGGAGAAGATGTTGCAGGAGGCCCAGCGCACGTCGGCGCCGAGCGAGACCAGGGTCTCGATGAGGACGGCGGTCTGCACGGTCATGTGCAGGGAGCCGGTGATGCGCGCGCCGGCCAGGGGCGCCTTGCCGGCGTACTCCTCGCGCAGCGACATCAGGCCGGGCATCTCGTGCTCGGCCAGGCGCAGCTGGTGGCGGCCGGTCTCGGCCAGGGACAGGTCGGCGACGGCGTGGTCGATGACCCGGCCGTCGGCGGTGGTGTGGCTCGCGGCCAGCGCGGCGGCGCGGCCCGGAGGGGTGATGGAGGACATGGGGTGGTTCCTTCCCGCGGGTTGACCGCGTACGTCAGGGACCGCGTGGCGCTCGCGCACGGCGCGGTCGGGTGTCTCCTCGCCCCGGCGTGACCCCTCTGGGCCCTTCGGCATCACCGACGCCGTGCGGGTCCCAGGTTAACCCGCCCTGGTCGTTCCGGGAGGGCGCGGGCGCCACGTGACCCGACAGTGCACCCCAACGGTCGGTCGAGGGGTTGTTGTTCGAACACCTGTTCGATAGACTGCCGGCATGACCTTGGGGGCCGGCGAGGCAGGGGACGAGCAGACCGACGTCTCCGGCACGCCCCTGCTGCAGGCCGTCGACGCCGTCCGCGACGCCGTATCGGGCTTGCGGGCCCAGCTCGGTGACGACGTGGTCTGGCAGAGCAGCGACCGGACGGTCCTCACCGCCGTCGGCGACCTCGCCCGGGTCCGGGCCGCGTTGGAGGAGGCCCACCTGCGCCTGGTCCGCGAGGTCGACACCCGCGGCGTCGCCGAGGCCTCCCCCGTCGCGACCACACCCGAGGGGTTCCTCCGCACGGCCTGCCTGATGAGCGCCGCCCGTGCCCGCGCCGACGTCGCCGCCGCCCGCGCCCTCACCCCCGACGCCCCCCTGCACCCCTTCGCCGCGCTGCTGGCCGGCGGCGAGGTGTCCCGCGCCCACGTCGACGCCGCCGTCGTCTGCCTCGACACGATCCCCACCAAGGTCCAGCAGCAGCCCGGCTTCACCGACGAAGCCGTCGCCTACCTCCTGCTCGCCGCCGACGGCGGCACCCCGACCGACATGAACGTCGCCGCGAAGCACCTGCTCGCCAGCCTCGTCCCGGACCGCGAGGACCGCCACGACGAACGCTCCTTCGACCGACGCTTCCTCGACCTCGCCACCGACGCCAGCGGCATGACCGTCGGCCGCTTCCAGCTCGACCCCGTCGCCGGCGCCGCCCTACGCACCGCCCTGCAACGCTGGTCCGCCCCCGACCCCGCCGGCAGCACCACCACAACCGCGAGCCAGGGTGACGCCGGTGCTCCAGGCCGGCGCCCGACGAACGGCGCCACAGACACGCCCGGGGACCTCGGCCAGCTGCGCGGCGAGCAGACCGACGCCTGGGGCAGCGACAGCAAGGCGGCGGGGCAACCCGACCGCCGCCAGCCCCGCCAACGACGCGCCGACGCCCTCGGACACCTCCTCCAGGTCGCCCTCGGCGTCGAGGCTCCACACCGCGGCGAGCGGCCCCGCGTCGTCGTCACCATGAGCCTCGACCAGCTCCAGCAGCTCGAGCAGTCGCGCCGACCCGGTACCCACGACGGCAACACCCACGACAACCTCGACCACGACGGCTGCGCCCACGACGGCGGCCCCACCGGCAACCGCGCCGCCGGCGGCGGCCCCACCGTCATCGGCCTGCCCGAGGTCGACGGCGCAGGCCCGATCCCCACCTGGGCCGCACGCACGCTCGCCTGCGACGCGGTCCTGCAACGCCTCGTGCTCTCCCCCACCGACACCCCCCTGCAGCTCGGCCGCACCGTCCGCCTCGCCTCCCTCTCCCAACGCCGCGCCCTCGCCGTCCGCGACGGCGGCTGCGTCATCCCCGGCTGCACCGCCCCACCCCAGGTCTGCGACGCCCACCACCTCACCCACTGGGCCGACGGCGGACCCACCGACCTGTGCAACCTCTGCCTGCTCTGCCCCGCCCACCACGCCGCCGTCCACACCGGCACCTGGACCCTCACCACCGACCACGAAGGCCAGATCTGGATCACACCCCCGCGCCACGTCGACCCCCGACGACAACCCCGACCAGCCTGGCACCAACGCGCCCGACGAACCCGCCACGCCGCCTGAGCGCGCACCGGAAAGCTGCCTGCGGGTCGGGACGCCGTCCGGCTAAGGCGTCGCGCCGTCGCCGGAGGCCCACACCTCACGCAGGTCGGCGAGGTGCACCGACCGCGACGGGTCGATGCTGCCCCCCAGGGCCAGGTAGGTGGCGGCGAAGTCGGTCCGGGCCACCAGCGTGGCCAGCCGCTGCAGCGGGCGCCCCGGGGGCGCCGCCAGCTCGCTGACCCGGACCCCCGCGTGGGAGGCCACGGCCCGGACGGGGCCGGCGTGCGGGACGTCCTCGGTGTCCGACAGCAGCAGCAGACGCAGCTGCGGGCCGGGCGGCCCGTCGAGGAACGGGTCGGCGAAGATCGGGTCGACGCCCGCGCCCCCGCCCGGTCCCCCGGCGCTGCCCGCGCCCCCGACGAACTGCCCGTCGAACAGCGACACCACGTCCCCGGCGTCGTCCGGCAGCGTGCCGCGGACCGCGGGCACCCGGGCGGTTCGGGCCAGCATCGACACCACCCGCGCGGCGGCGGCCTCCGCGGCGTCGCCGTCGCTCAGCACCACCGGCACCACGCCGTCGAGCTCGAGGGCCAGCACCTTGGCCGGGTTGACGAACCCGGGCGAGGCGGGCCGGCAGGTCTCGGCCTCCTCGTCCAGGCGGTCCGCCGCCAGACCGAGGTCGTGCGCGTCGAGGTCCAGGACGTCTGCCGCCCCGCACGCCAGCAGCACCGGCGCCAGCAGCGACCACAGACCCGTGCGGGAACCCGCAGCCGGCACCCCGGGGACGCCGTTGCGCGGCACGGCCAGGACCGTCCCCCGGGCCCTGGCCGTCACGTCGGCCAGCGGCGAGCCCTCCCGGCACACGGACACCAGCCGCGCTCCCCGCCGGGCCGCCTCCGCCGCGATCTGCAGCGGCTCCGGCGCCCGGCCGGACATGGACACGGCCAGCACCAGGTCCAGCGGACCCACCCAGCCGGGCAGCGGGCCACCCTTGCGGCGCTGGACGGGCACCGAGGACCCGGCCCCCGCGAGCGCGGCCACGACGTCCCCGACGACGGCGCTGCCACCGAGGCCCGCGACCAGGACCGAGCGCGGCCGACCGTCGTCACGGACCCGTTCGAGGTCGTGCTCGGCGGACAGCGCGGCGCGCACCTGCGCCCCGGCGCTGGCCAGCACCCGCAGCGAGCCCTCGCGGTCGACGCGCGCGAGCGCGTCGGCGTCGTCGAGGACCGCCTCGTCGATCATGGCCGGACGTCGTCCCGCGCCGGCAGGCCCGCGCCCGGCTCCCCCGGGACCGACCCGCCGGGCCCGGGCAGGACGCCCTCGTCGACGAGCAGGACGGGCACGCCGCGGTCGTAGCGGTAGGTGCGGCCGCAGCCGGGCGCCACGTCGGCGGCGCAGCGCAGCGCCGTGGCCCCCGCCGGGTCCTGGACGTCCAGCAGCGTGCTGCGGCAGGCGGGGCAGCGCAGCACCTCACGCAGCCAGGCCTCCACGGGTGCGGTCATGCGGGTGCCTCCTCCGAGCGGACCAACGACAGGACATGGTCTCGCACACGGGCCAGGGTCGTCTCGTCGACCGCCTCCACGTTGAGCCGCAGCAACGGCTCGGTGTTGCTGGGACGCAGGTTGAACCACCACGAGCCGTCGACCGCGGACACGGTCACGCCGTCCAGGTGGTCCAGCTCGACGGGCTCGGGACCGGCGGCGACGGCCTCGAGGACCCGCTCCGTGGCCCGGGCGGCGTCGCCCACGGTGGAGTTGACCTCGCCGCTGCGGGCGTAGCGGGCGTATCCGCCGACCAGCTGCGACAGCGTGGTCCCGACCGGCGTGCGCCCCAGCGCCTGCAGCACGTGCAGGGCCGCGAGCATGCCGGAGTCCGCCCCGTAGAAGTCGCGGAAGTAGAAGTGCGCGGAGTGCTCTCCGCCGAACACGGCGTCCGTCGCGGCCATCTCGGCCTTGATGTAGGAGTGGCCCACGCGGGTCCGCACCGCCCGGCCGCCGGCCTCGGTGACCACGTCCGGCACGGCGCGGCTGGTGATGAGGTTGTACAGGACCGTGGGTGCGGCCTCGCCGTCCGCGCGGGCCCGCGCGACCTCGTTGACGGCCACGAGGGCCGTCACGGTGCTCGGGTCGACGACCTCGCCGCGCTCGTCGATGACGAAGCAGCGGTCGGCGTCGCCGTCGGTGGCCAGCCCCAGGTCGGCGCCCGACGCGCGCACCGCGGCCTGCAGGTCGACCAGGGTCGTCAGGTCGAGCGGGTTCGCGTCGTGGTTGGGGAAGGTGCCGTCCAGCTCGAAGTACAGCGGCTCGACCGTCACCGGCAGCGCCGGCAGACCGGCCGCCTCACCCAGCACGGCCGGCACGGTCAGACCGCCCATGCCGTTGCCGGCGTCGACCACGACGCGCAGCGGCCGGATCCCGTCCAGCGGCACCAGGGCGCGCAGGTGGGCGGCGTACTCGGCCAGCGTGTCCCGCCGCGACACCGACCCCCCGGGCGCCACGGCGGGCGCCGCCCGGCCCTGCAGCAGGGCCACCGCGGTGTCCCGGACCTGGGCCAGGCCGGTGTCAAGGCTGACGGGTCGCGCCCCCCGGCGGCAGAGCTTGAGCCCGTTGTAGGCGGCGGGGTTGTGGCTGGCGGTGAACATGACGCCGGCGGCGTCGCGCGAGCCGGACACCAGGTACAGCTGGTCGGTCGAGGTGAGGCCGACGACCTCCACCACGGCCCCGGCCTCGGCCGCACCGAGGGCGAACGCCTCGGCGAGCTCGGGCGAGGACGGCCGCATGTCGTGACCGACCGCCAGCCGCGGCTCGCCGTCGGACTCGGGCAGAACCACCTCGGTGGCGAAGGCGGAGCCGAGCGCCCGGCAGGTGCCGGCGTCCAGCTGCTCACCCACCAGACCGCGGATGTCGTAGGCCTTGACGATGTCCTGCAGGGGGTGGTGCGGGGAGGGCTGCTGCACGCCCCTCACAGTAGGGGTGCGGCCGCTCGGATCAGCGCTTCGCGGTCCGGGTGAGGACGTCGGCGACGGGCACGTCCACGCCGGCCTCTTCCCAGCGACGGTGCTCGCAGTGGTGGCAGGCGACGAAGTCGACGCTGGCCCCGTCGGCCAGGCTCATGGTGAGCCGGGTGAGCCGGGTGCTGCCGCAGGACACGCAGCCCCCGGAGGCGCGGTTCTCGCGCTGGGTGAGCGAGCCCAGGGGCAGGTGCTCGTCGGCCCGGGGGCGACGCTGGCGCGGGACGACGGCGCCGGCGGCGGGGCGGGCGGTGCGGCTGGTGGCGGTGGCGGTGGCGTTCATGGGGACTCCTCGGTGGCTGCTGGGCTGCACCAGGTGTCGGCCGTAGGCCCGAAATCCTTGAGCCCATCGGCGTGTCGCGAGGAAAGCGCTGGTCAGGGGCCTTCCGTCGGAGGCGCCCCGTCGGTGGGTCCGAGCACCCTCAGGTGCCCCCGGCGCCCCAGCTCGCGCCCCGGGCCGGCGTGCCGACCGGTTCGGCCGGCTCCCTCGCCCCGTCCGTCCGGACCGGTGTCGTCGACGTCCGGCCCGCCGGGCACCGCAGCCGCCCGGCCGCGCTGGTCGGGACGGGGACGCGCCGCCTCGCGCACGGCCTCGACCAGGGCGAGCAGGTCGTCGTCGCTCGGCCCGGCCGGGCCGTGGTCGTCGACGGCCAAGCGCACGACCTCCCACCCCCGTGGCGCCGTGAGCCGGGCGGCGTGGCGCTCGCACAGGTCGTAGGAGTGCGGCTCGGCGTACGTGGCCAGCGGCCCCAGCACGGCCGTGGAGTCCGAGTAGACGTAGGTGAGCGTGGCCACCGAGTCCTCACCGCAGCCGGAGCGGGAGCAGCGTCGTCCGGATCTCACGGGGCCAACCGTAGCCCCGGCCGGCGCCACGGGCGGCGGCGGCGTGCCGACGGCGGCGAGCACGCCGTGGCCGTCAGGGGCCGACAGGCGGCGCCGCGGTGGCGTGCCCGCCGCCGGTCGCCCGCCGCCGGTCGCCCGCCGGTCGGGCGGACGGCGGTCGGGCGGACGGCGGTCGGGCGGACGCCGGTCGGGCGGACGCCGGTCGGGCGGACGGCGGTCGGGCGGACGCCGGTCGGGCGCCGGGCGTGCGCCGTCGGGCGTACCGACCAGCGACGCCGGAGGACCCCATGCGCGGTCTCGCCCGCCATGACCGCGTGTCGTGTCGCTGGTCGGTACGCCGCCGCGCGCCACGGACCAGCCGTGACGGGGGGCCGGGCCCGTCGTCGGCCGGGCCCGTGGGGGCTGGGCCGGGCTGGTGAGGGCTGGGCCGGGCCCGTCGGGGCTGGGCCGGGCTCGTCGGGGCTGGGCCGGGCTCGTCGGGGCCGGGCCGGGCTCGTCGGGGCCGGGCCGTGCTCGTCGGGGCCGGGCCGTGCTCGTCGGGGCCGGGCAAGGCTCGTCGGTCTACCGTGGCCCGCGTGAGTGAGGACCCGAGGACGTCCCCGGCGGGGCGGGCGTGACGCCCGGCAGCGGGCGCCGCCGTGACCGTCGGGGCCACGGCCCGCGGGGTCCGCTGCTGCCCGCCTCGCTGCCGGCGGCCCGGACCAGGTCGCAGCGCTTCGACGCGCTCGTCCTCGAGGCGGTGGCGAGGCTGGAACCCCGCTGGGGCGAGGCGCTGGCGCAGGTCGACCTGGCCGTGGAGCTGGTCCCGCCCAGCGACCCGTCACCGTGGGAGGAGGACGTCGCCCCGCTGGGCCGCGTCTTCCCCGCCGAGGCCGACCGCAGGGCGCGGCTCGTCGTCTACCGGCGCCCGGTCGAGGCACGGGCCGACGAGGACCTGCCGCGGCTCGTCCACGAGGTCGTGGTGGAGCAGGTGGCCACGCTGCTGTCCCGGTCGCCGGAGGACATCGACCCCTCCGTCGCCGACGACTGACCCGACCGGTCGGGCGCGAAGTCCCGGGGCGCCTCGCTTCAGTCGCGCACCAGGCGGACGGTCAGGGCCGGTGGCGGGGCCCCCGGCACCGTCGTGCCCGCCGTGAGCGGACCGTCGGCGTCGGCGACGGTGGCCCGCAGCCCGATGTGCACGCCCGTCGCCGAGCGGACGACGAGGGCGTCGGCCCCCTCCGCCTCGGGCTGCTCCAGCAGGCCGGTCAGGTCGACGGCGGCCGGGCGGCCGTCGGCCGGGAGCTCCACCGGCACCGAGCTCAGCTCCTGACCCTCGGCGTCGAGCAGCTGCAGCCGGGCCTCCCCCGTCTCGTCGTCCCCGGCCAGCAGGCTCAGCACCAGGCCGGCGGAGGCCAGCGGGCCCTCGGCGAAGCCGGCCAGCGGCAGCCGAACCGGGCTGGTCCACGCGGGACCGGCCGGCACGGCCTGGGTCCACGCACGGTCGACCGGGACCCCGGTCAGGCCCTCGGCGGGCTCGCCGTCCCGCTGCCGCGTCCACGTCGCCGAGGCCACGACGGGCACGTCGGCGGACACGTGGACCGCCCAGCCGCCGTCGGGCAGGCCGGACAGGTCCGCCTCGACGACCCCGCCGGCCGGGGCCACGAGCAGCTCGTCGGCCGTCACGTCGACGGGATCGCCACCACCGGCCGGCACGGCCCGGAGCCGCACCACGGCCGGGCTGTCACCGACCGCGCCGACGAGCAGCCGCGCGTCGCCGTCGGGCGGCACCAGCACCCCCGGCAGGACCAGCTCGGTGCTCGGCACGACCTGGGCGGGCTGACTGTCCCCGCCCTGCGGCACCAGGCCGGACAGGGCGGTGTCGGTGGCGGTGACGGCGACGCTGCCCTGCCGGGCCTGCACACGGGCCAGCACGGCCGTCAGGTCGGGGGCCAGCGCGTCGAGGCGGACCTCGGTCCGCTCCCCCGGCGGGACCAGGATCCCGGTGGACGATGGCGTCTGGACGGGACCGTCCGGCCCACCCACCGACACGTCGACCACCGCACCGGTCTCGCCGGGGTTGGCCAGCAGCAGCGTGGCCTGCTGCCCGACCCCGGTGCCTCCCAGCAGCGTCCAGGACGACGTGGCCGTGGTGGGGCACGCCGACAGGCCCAGGCCACGGCCGTCGCCCTCGGCCACCGCCCGGGCGGTCAGGCCGCGCACCGCGGCCCCGCCGTCGGCGGCCG
Source organism: Jannaschia sp. R86511 (assembly GCF_042466345.1). Classification (NCBI taxonomy): domain Bacteria; kingdom Pseudomonadati; phylum Pseudomonadota; class Alphaproteobacteria; order Rhodobacterales; family Roseobacteraceae; genus Jannaschia; species Jannaschia sp. R86511. Next base: position 2,347,412 of record NZ_JAXHCD010000001.1, on the reverse strand, counting down.
GCTCCGCGGGGGCGCCCGCGTCCTCGTCCCCGGGCGCGGCGCAGCTGGACACGGAGCCCGCCGAGGCCAGCGTGACCGCGGGCGAGACGGCCAGCGGGTCGCTCGGCACCGGCAGCGACGTCAGCAGGTCGTCGGCGTCGTCCACCAGCGCGGTCCCGGGCGCGGTACCTGCCAGCACGGTCCGGACGTCGCGGTCCAGCTGCAGCGGCCCGGCTCCCACACCCACACCGCCGGCGACCAGCAGCACGACCACGGTCGCCACGGTCACCACCCCGGCGACGGCGGTCCTCGCCGTGCGCCGCAGCACCCGGGCGGAACGCGTCGGCGGCGGGACGACCGGCCGTCGGCCCCCGTCGAGCCGGCGGCTGGGCCGCCGGCCCGGCCACAGCAGGAGCAGCGCCAGGGCCAGCACGGCCAGGACGGCCACCGTCGTGGTGGCCGGCGGCGACATCGGAGCCGTGAGCTCGACGTCCGAGGCACCGGCGGGCAGCAGGAAGCCCTGCGCCCAGCCGTTCACCACGGTCGGGGTGAGCTGGGTGCCGGCCGCGGTGGCGCTCCAGCCGGCGCGGGCGTTGTCGGCCAGCACGAGCAACCGCCCCGGTCCGCCGTCGGGCACCCGGACCACGCCCGGTGGCGCCTGCTGCGACCCGGCATCGACGGGCTCCGTCGCCGGGTCGGTGGCAGGGTCGATGGCAGGGTCGGTGGCGGGGTCGACCGCAGGGTCCGAGGCCGCGGCCGGACGGCTGCCCAGCGCACCGCGCAGGTCCAGCGGCCCGAGCTCCTCCCCCTCCGGGCCGAGCAGGCGCGCCCGGGCCGGCACGACGCCGTCGCCGACGTCGGCGCTGTCCACCCGCCAGGTGGTCCGGCTGTCCTCCACCGACGTGCGCACCAGCCCGGCCCGCTGGGCCAGCGCGGTGTCCACGTCGGCCGAGCCGTCGACGACCACCCAGCCGATGCCGAGGCGCGCCAGCCGGGCGGCCACCTCGTCCCCGGGGACGGAACCGTCGCCCAGCAGCGAGGCCACGGCGTCGGCCAGGCGTCGCTCCCCGGCCCGCACGGGCTGGTCGGGCCGGGCCAGGTCGGTGGCCACCGACGCCTGCCCCGGACCGCGCTGCCCCGCGGTGACCTGCCAGCGCACGACCGACTCGGGGTCGGACACCGACCCGTCCAGCAGCAGCGTCCGGGTCGCCTGCGGCGACTGGGCACCGACCAGGGCCGGGGCCGGCAGGCCGGCCGGCGCCTGGACGGGGGCGACGAGCAGCCCGACGGCCAGCGACGCGGCGACCAGCGAGGCGGCGACGACCGGCCCGGCGAACCGGGTCCCGGCGGCCAGCACCCGGCGGCCCCGGACGTCGTGGCGCGGGTCGGCCCGGTCGGGGTCGTGCAGGTCACGCACCAGCAGGCCGACCACGACCAGCAGGGCCAGCACGGCCGCCGAGGCGGGCACGGACGCGGGCGCCCCGGTGGCCCGCTCGACCAGCACCGCGGCGACCCCCGTGACGGCCGCCGCCGCCGCGACGACCAGGGCGCACCAGGCCGCGGGCACGCGGGCCCGGGCCAGGGAGGCGACCAGGAGCAGCAGGGCGACCACGCCGGCCACGACGAGCAGCGCGAGCAGCCCGAGGGCCACGACCGGCACCGGGTCGGCCAGCACCGGGACCCGACCGGCCAGCAGGTCGGTCGGATCGGCGGCCCGCCGCAGCAGGGCACCCAGGGCGGGCAGCGTCGTCGCGCTCGGGTCGACCCCGGCCGGGTCCAGCAGCAGCACCCGCGGGTCACGGCGCAGCGAGGGCAGCCAGGGCAGCCACACCAGGGCCGGGGCCGCCACCCCGAGCAGCGGCAGGCAGGCGCGCCACGGCGCCAGGCTGCGGGCCCCGCCCACGACGCCCAGCAGGACGGCGACCACCACCAGCACGGGCCACGTCGCCGGGGACAGGGCCACCACGACCGCGGACAGCAGACCGGTCCCGGCCGCGCTGCGGACGGGACGACGGCCCAGGCACCCCGCCAGTGCGGCCAGCAGCACCGGGAGGAGGACGTGGACGACCAGGTCGCCCGCGTGCAGCGCCCCCAGCAGCCCCGTGGCGGGCAGCAGGGCCCAGGCGGTGGCCCCCGCCGCGGCCGCGGCGCGGGACCGGACCAGCCGACGCAGCACGGGGTAGGCCAGCACCAGCCCGGCCAGCGGGGCGAGCAGCACGACGGCGGAACGGGCGTCGCCCAGCGTGGCCAGGCCCGGGTCGAACCGGGTGAGCACGGACGTGAGCGCGGTCAGGCCCGCCCACACGGCGGTGGCGGGGTCCGCGACGCCGACGACCCCGAGGCCGACGTCGCGCCAGCCGGTCAGGGCGCGCGCCGCGAGCTCGGCCGCGTTCAGCCCGGCGGTGGGATCGGCCACGGTGACCTCGGCCCCGGCGGCGTCGACCGTCACCGGGCGCAGCAGCTCCCGCACCACCGGCACCGCGCCGAGCAGGGCCAGCAGCGGGACGAGGTAGGTCAGCGGGTGCCCCAGCAGCCGGCGAACCGGGCCGCCGGCGCCCAGGTCCAGGTCGATGAGGTCCTCGTCGACCGGTCCGGACTCCACGGCCTCCAGCGGGACGCCCCCGGACTCGGCGTCGGCGTCGTCCTCGCGTCGCAGCGAGCGGCGGGCCCGCCAGGCGTCGAGGTCGTCGCGCAGCATCTGCGCGCGCGAGCGCTGCAGCGGCCGCAGCGCCGAGGCCGGCACCACGCGCGCCCGGCGCGAGCGCCAGCGCGAGGACGTGACCCGCCAGCCGCGGGCGAGCAGCCGGCCGGCGGCGTCCAGCTCGGCCCAGGCCCGGCCGGGACGGCCGCGCAGCAGCCAGACGCCGGCCCGGGCCGGGGCGGCCAGCAGCACCCACAGCCACACCAGCGGCAGCAGCAGCAGCGGGGCCTGCACCAGCCGGGCGTGCAGCCAGTGCCGGCGGCGGGCGCTCTCCAGCCCGCCGGCCCGACCGCCCGCCCGTGGCGGGCGCAGCCCGACGCGCCGAGCGAGGACCCCGTGCAGGGCGTCGGCCGGCCGGCGGCCCCGCTCCAGCGCCGCCACGTGACGCACCGCGGCGGTCGGCACGACGGCCACCCGGTGCCCGGCCCGACGGACCCGCATGCACAGGTCGACGTCGTCACCCACCAGCGGGATGGCCGCGTCGAAGCCGCCCACGTGGTCCAGGACGCTGCGGCGCACGAGCATGCCCGCGGTGGACACCAGCAGGACGTCGCCACGGCTGTCGTGCTGGCCCTGGTCGATGTCACCGACGGCGACGTCGGTCAACCGGCGACCGCCACGCGACACCGTGGCGCCCACCTCGACCAGGCGGCTGCGGTCGTCCCACTCCAGCTGCTTGCAGCCGGCCACGGCCAGCGTGGGCGAGGCCCGCACCACCGCGAGCAGCTCGTCCAGGGCCTCGGGCTCCGGCGCGCTGTCGTCGTGCAGCAGCCACACCCACTCCTCGGGCGCCCGCGTGCCGTCGGGTCCGGTCCCGGTGCCCCCACCGGCCTCCGCGACCAGGCCGTCGGCCACGGACAGGCCGTGCGCGACGGACTCCCCGAAGCCGGCCCGGGCCCCACCGGTCACGACCGCGTCCACCACGTGCCCGGGGGTGGGACCCACCGCGGTGTCCAGCAGGACGCCGCTGCGGTCCGTGGACCCCGCGTCGATGGCGACCACCAGGTCGGGACGGCGGTGGGACCCGGCCAGGGCGGCCAGGGTGCGCGGCAGCCACTCGGCGCCGTCGTGCACCACGAGCACGGCCGTCACCCGGACAGGACGGGGCCCCGGGCCCGACAGGGCTCCGGGGCCGGTGGGTGCCTCGACGTCGACGCTCACACCCCGAGCCTGACGGACGCGACCGCCCAGAGGCGGGACGGCACGCTCAGACCACGCGCTTCTTCAGCCGGCGGCGCTCCCGCTCGGACAGGCCGCCCCAGATGCCGAAGCGCTCGTCGTTGCCGAGGGCGAAGTCGAGGCACTCGGCCCGGACGTCGCAGGAGACGCACACCCGCTTGGCCTCGCGGGTCGAGCCGCCCTTCTCCGGGAAGAACGCCTCCGGGTCGGTCTCCGCGCACAGGGCGCGGTCCTTCCAGTCCGGGGACGGCGGGCGACCGCCGGGCCGCAGCGGGAGGACGACGGCGCCGCCCTCGACCAGCACGCCCGGCGGCAGGTCGAGCCCCGCCAGGTCCCCCCAGGACTCGTCGAGCAGCCCGTCGGGCTCGTCGTCGACCTCGTCGGGCTCGTCGTCCAGCGGCGCCAGCTCCGGCGGGGTGGCGCGACCCTCGGCCCCGCGCAGCGCACCGTCCAGGTCGTCCAGCGTGCGACGGTGGAGGTCCTCCGGCAGGTCCTCGACCGTCGTTCGGGTGTGCAGCGGCAGTGCCATGACGTTCTCCTCGCCCCAGTGTCTCGTCCGGCCGCCGGGGTCCTGCCGGCCGGAGGACCGAGCCGGACAGAACGACGACAGTGAAATTACACGCGTGTCATCCGCCGGAAGTCAAGCCGGTCCGTGCTATCCGTGACGGGTTCGTCACGGATAGTGCCCATCTCGACGCGCTCCGCGACGGCGCGCCAGACGACACAATGCCTCCATGACGACTGCCTGCCACGGTCCCCGGCCCGGGGGGCCGACCTCGTGAGGATCGCCGTCCTGTCGGGCGGGGTCGGCGGGGCCCGGTTCCTGCGGGGCCTGCTGCGGCATCTGCACGACAGCGACCCCGACGCCCGCCACGAGGTGACCGTCGTGGCCAACACCGGTGACGACATCACCCTGCACGGCCTGCGCGTGTGCCCCGACCTGGACACCGTCATGTACACCCTCGGCGACGCCGTGCACGAGGAGCAGGGCTGGGGCCGGCGGGACGAGTCCGGCACCGTGGCCGAGGAGCTGGCCCGCTACGGCGTCGGCCCCGACTGGTTCACCCTGGGCGACCGCGACATCGCCACGCACCTGGTCCGCACCCAGATGCTGGCGGCGGGCTACGGCCTGGCCGCCGTGACCGAGGCGCTGTGCCAGCGCTGGCAGCCCGGGGTGCGGCTGCTGCCCATGACCGAGCAGGCGGTGGAGACCCACGTCCTGGTCGAGGACCCCGACCGGCGCGCGGTGCACCTGCAGGAGTGGTGGGTCCGGATGCGGGCCGGGGTGCCGGCGCACGGCTTCCCGCTCGTGGGCCTGGACCGGGCCCGCCCCGCCCCCGGGGTCCTGGACGCGCTGCGCGAGGCGGACGTGGTGCTGCTGCCGCCCAGCAACCCGGTGGTGTCGCTCGGCCCGGTGCTGTCGGTCCCGGGGGTCCGGGACGTGCTGCGCGGGACGCGGGCCCCCGTGGTGGGGGTCAGCCCGGTGATCGGCGGGCGCACCGTGCGCGGCATGGCGGCGCAGTGCCTGGCCGCCCTCGACGTCCCCTGCACGGCCGCGGGGGTCGCCGGGCTGCTGGCCGACGTGCTCGACGGCTGGCTGGTCGACGACGTGGACGCCCCCGGGGCGCACGGGTCGACGACCGACGGGGCGACGACCGACGGGGCGACGACCGACGGGGCGACGACCGACGGGCTTCGGGTCGTGGCCACCGACCTGCTGATGCGCGACGTGGCCGGGGCCGCCCGGCTGGCCGGGACGGCGCTGGACCTGGCGCTGGACCTGGCGTCGGAGCCCGCCGCCGCACCGCCACGGGGTCGGTCGTGAGCGCGCGCCAGACCCGGCCGCCGCGTCGCTCCGGTCCCGTCACGGTCGTCCCGCTGCACGACCTCGGCGAGGTGCGGACCGGGGACGACCTCGCGGGGCTGCTCGTGGCCGCCTGCCGCCGGGCGGGCCGAGGACCCGTCGACGACGACGTCCTGGTCGTCAGCAGCAAGGTGGTGGCCAAGGCCATGGGGTTGTGGCGGCCGGACCGCGACGAGGCCGTCGCGGCCGAGACGCGCGCCGTCGTGGCCGAGCGACGCACCCCCAACGGGGTCACCCGCATCGTGCGGGCCGCCGCGGGGCCCGTCATGGCCGCGGCCGGGGTGGACGCCTCCAACACCGGGCCCGAGGCGCACGGCCGGGTCCTGGTGCTGCCGCACGACCCGGACGTCGAGGCCGTCCGGCTGCGGGAGGCCGTGGCCGCCCGCTGCGGCGCGAGCCCCGCGGTGCTGCTGACCGACACGTCCGGTCGGCCGTGGCGCGTGGGCCAGACGGACTTCGCCCTGGGCTGCGCCGGGCTGCGCCCGACCGACGACCTGCGCGGCGGCGTCGACGCCGACGGGGCGGCCCTGTCGGTCACGGTCCGCGCCGTCGCCGACGAGCTGGCCGGGGCGGCCGAGCTGGTCAAGGGCAAGGCGGACGGCGTGCCGGCCGCCCTGGTGCACGGCTGCGGGGACCTCGTCATGCGGGAGCACGGTGCGGGGGCCGCCCCGCTGGTCCGCTTCGACGCCGCCGACTGGTTCGCGACCGGCACGGTCGAGTCGGTCCGTGCCGCGCTGGGCTGCCCGCCCGGCACGCCCGGGGTGGAGCCCGCGCCGGCCGTGCCGGAGGACGACGCCGTCGGCGTGCTGCGCCGCGCGGTGGAGGTGGTGCGGCGCGGCTGCCTGCACGAGCCCGCCCTGGCCGCGGTCGGGCTGCGGGCCGACGGCGACCGGGTCCTGGTCACGGGCACGGTCGTGGCCGCCGCCCGGCTGGCCGAGCGGGTGTCGGTCTGCGCCCGGGCCGAGCGGCTGGTGACCACGGTGGAGCAGCTGCCCGAAGGACAGCACGGTCACCCCGGCCGCGACGGCCACGCCGGTGGCGACGGCCGCGACGGTCGCCCGCCCGAGGTGAGGCTCGTCGTCCGCCCGGTCTGACCCGGGCGCTCAGGACCGGCCGGAGGTCGCCGAGGGCGTGTGCGTCGGCAGGGTCATCCGGGGGCCCCGTCGCGGTCGGGCGACGCCCGCCAGCTCCAGCAGCCGCTGCACCCGGTACCGGTGACCGGAGTAGCAGGCGATGACCTCGGCGCAGCCGTCCTCGTCGAGCACCTCGCCGGTCAGGGCCCAGGACACGTTCTTGCCCACGTGGTAGTCGTCGAAGCTGAACGCGTCCGGGTCGCCGTGGGCGCGCTGGCGCACCTCCGCCGCGCTCCAGCGCCCCACCCCGGGCAGGGTCCGCAGCAGCGGCTCCACCTGTGCCGGCTCCCGCTCGAGCGTCGCCTCCAGCCGGCCCGCGGCCCCGGCCGCCCGCAGCACGACGGCGCTGCGGCGGCCCTCGACCCCCGCCCGCAGCCACTCCCAGCTGGGCACCCGCAGCCACTGCTGCGGCGTGGGCGGCACGCGCAGCCCCTCGACCGGCCCACCCGCCTGGGCCGGCGCACCGGGCGCGGGCGAGCCGAACCGCAGGGCGAGGTCACGCAGCGACCGCCGGGACTCCTTGCCGGTGACGACCTGCTCGACGGCCGCGCCGACCAGCGCCTCCAGCACGGCCCGGCTGCGGGGGGTGCGCACACCCGGCCGGGCCCGCCAGGCGTCCACCAGCAGGGGGTGCTCCGGCCGGGGCCGGAACCCGGCCCAGCCGGTCCCGTCCGCGTCGTCGTGCCCGCCCAGCAGCTCGGGCACCCCGTCCAGCAGCCAGTCGGCCCCCGGGCCCCACGCGCGGGCGTCGACCTCGCCGTCGGCGGCCCGGGTGCGCAGCAGCAGCAGCCCCGGGCCGGCCGGGGTCTGCGTGGCCCGCCAGAGGCCGGTCCGGCCCTCCCAGCGGTGGCAGGGGTCGCCCCGGCCCCGCACCAGCGTGCCGAGCGTGCCCGGCAGGTCGACGGGCCGTCCCGGTCGCCAGGTGCGCGCCCGCTCGCTCACGGCCGGCCCGACCCCGCGGCGTCCCCCGTCGTCCCGTCCGGCCCCGTCCCGTCCGGCCCCGTCCCGTCCGGCCCCGTCCCGTCCGGCCCCGTCCCGTCCGGCCCCGTCCCGTCCGGCCCCGTCCCGTCCGGCCCCGTCCCGTCCGGCGCCGTCCCGTCCGGCGGTTCGGCACCGGGGCCGGTCCCGTCCGTGCGGGCGGCGCGCAGCCGACGGACCCGGCCCCGTTCCAGCAGCAGGGCCAGCCCGGCCAGGCCCAGGTCCGCCGCGCTCATCAGCACGCGCGACACCACGGCCACCAGCAGGGCCCGGCCCGGAGACATCACCCCCGAGAGCATCAGCACCAGCGCCGCCTCACGGGCCCCCGCGCCGGCCGGGCTCACGAAGGTGACGAACCCGACGCACCAGGCGAGCGCGAACGCCGTCACCGACAGCACGACCAGCCGCGGCGACAGCGCGATGTCACCGACCCGCGAGACCAGCACGAGCGTCTGGGCGCCGATGGCGAGCCAGGACGCGAACGCCCAGGCCGTGGTCCGGAACGCCCCTGCGAAGCTGATGGTGTGCTCCAGCGAGGGCCGCCGGGCCAGCGCCAGCACCCGCCCGAGCACCCGGTTGAGCACGGGCGGCCACAGCAGCACCAGCAGCGGCAGCACCCCCAGCGCCAGCCACGTGTAGCCGCCGGGCAGCAGGTCCGGCACCAGGGCGAACCCCGACACCCCGAGCAGCAGGGCCGTGGCGAACACGATGACGACGTGGACCACGGTGGCCGAGGCGGACCGCCGGCGCGAGACGCCCTGGTCGGCCGCGAGCTCGACCTGGGCGACGACGTGCCACAGGCTGCCGGGCAGGTACTTGCCCAGCTGGCCGACGAGGAACACGTGCCCCGTGGCCCGGACCGACAGCCGGCTGCCCAGGTCGGCCAGGACCGAGCGCCAGGCGGCCGCCGACAGCAGGATGTTGGCCGAGGTGAACACCAGCGCGAGCACCAGGCTGGCCGGGCCCAGCCGGCGCACGCCCTCGAGGAACTCGGCGCCGTCCAGGGCGAGGGCGAGGGCCGCCAGCGCGACGGTCAGCAGCAGGAACCCGTAACGGAAGCCGCGCGAGCGGACCAGGGCCTGGCCGCGCTCGACCAGCGAAGCGCCTCGTGCGGTCGGCGCTCGGCCCACCCGGTCCTCCCCTCCCGGCCGCGGGGCCGGGTGCGCTCGGGTCAGGAGCTGTCCCTGGACCTCACGATGAGGTCCGCGAGCAGCCCCATCATGCCGATGAGCAGACCGGTGACGAGCAGCAGGACCGTGTTGTCGGCGAGGGAGAACAGCGCCTGGAACTGGTCGTAGACCAGCTTGGCCCCGCCCACCAGCAGCAGCGTGAGCGAGATGGGCAGCAGGATCCGCAGCGGGTCGAAGTACATGACCATCCGCAGGATCTGCAGGATGTAGCGGTAGGCGTCCTTGAAGAACTTGAACTTCGACACCCCGGCCCGCTTGCCGTACGTGATGGGCTCGTAGCGGATGTCGTGCTGGTTGGACAGGAACGAGATCGTCAGCGTCGTCACGCACGAGAAGCCGGGCGGCAGCAGGCGCAGGTAGGGCAACGACACGTCGCGACGGAACGCGCGCAGGCCGGAGTTGAGGTCCGGGATCTTCTGCTTGGTCAGCACCTCGGCGAACTTGCGGATGACCCACTTGGCGGGCATCCGGGCCCACTTGTGGGTGCCCTCCTCGGTGAGGCGGGCCCCGACCACGTGGTCGAAGGTCGGGTCCTCCAGCAGCATCCGGACGAACTCCGGGATGCGCTCGTTGGGGTACGTCATGTCGGCGTCGGTCCACACCACGATGTCGCCGTAGGCCTCGCGCGTGCCGATGCGGCGCGCCGTGCCCGCGCCGCCGTTGCGGCGGAACGGCATCAGCCGCATCCGGGGGTACAGGTGCTGGGCGTCCTTGAGGACCTGCAGCGTCGCGTCGGTGGAGGCGTCGTCGATGACGAGCAGCTCGTAGGACATGCCGTCGGCGTCCATGGCCCGGGTGATGCGGTCGACCTCGGCCAGGACGTGGTCCTGCTCGTTGTAGCAGGGCAGCACCACGGTCGCGGTGAGCCGGGGCCGGTCGTCGGTGACGAGCGGCTCCCGCATCGGCCGCAGCACGGGGCCGGGGGCGTCGGGGGCGACGGAGACCGGGTCGCCCGTGACGGGAAGGACCCCCGGGGACACCGCTGCGGTGGATGCGCTGGCTTCGTTCATGGCCTGCTCAGGGTATCCGCCGGACCTGGGTGCTCCGGCGCACCCGCGCGACCGGGCCCCGCGCGGGCGGCGCGGGGTGGTCGACGGAGGTGTGCCACCGTGGTCCCCGTGCAGATCGGCGCCCCTCCCCCGTCCTCGTCCCCCGGCCCCGCCGCGGTCGACGTGGCCCGCCTCGTGGCCTCGTTGCAGGCCGACCCGCGGCCCCGCCTGACCTGGTACGGCGAGGGCGGCAGCCGGGTCGAGCTGACCGGTCGCGTCCTGGCCCAGTGGGTGGCCAAGACGGCCCACCTGCTGGCGGAGGAGGCCGACGTGGTCCCCGGCTCCCGGGTGGCGGTCCGCCTCGGCGCCGACTGGCGCGCCCCCGTGCTCCGGCTCGCCGCCTGGTACCTGGGGGCGCAGGTGGACGAGGCGTCGGACGACGACGACAGGACCCCGGACGTCGTCGTCGTGCGCGAGGACGACGCAGACCGCGAGGCCCGGGCCGGCGCCGTCGTGGTCGTGGTCGCGGCGGCCGCGCTGCCCGGCCCGGTGCGGGACCTGCCCGCGGGGGCCGTCGACTACGGCGCCGAGGTGTCGGCGCAGCCCGACCAGCCGCCGGCCCCCGGACCGGCCACGGTCCTGCGCCTGGCCCTCACCGACGCCCGCCGGGTCCTGCTCGGCCCAGAGCGCCCGCCGCAGCACGCCGTGGCCGTGTGGGCGGGCGGCGGGTCGGTCGTGCTGCACACCGGCCTGGACCCGCAGGCGCTGCAGCGGGTGGCGGCCCAGGAGAACGTGGACCCGGACGTGGACCAGCCGGACGTGGACCAGCCGGACGTGGACCGGTAGGACAGCCGGTCTCAGACGCCGGCCAGCACCTCGTCGGCGGCCTCGGCCCAGCGCAGCCGCCACGGCCCGATCGGGGCGACGCCGACGGCCTTGAGCGAGTCGTGCGCCAGCACCGACCAGGCGGGGCGCGGCGCCGGCCGGTCCAGCTCCTCGCTGGCGATGGGCTCGACCATGTCGGGGTCGCGGCCCACGGAGCGGACCACCTCCATCGCCAGCTCGTACCAGGACGTCCAGCCGGCCGACGTCGCGTGGTAGGTCCCGGCCGGGGCCCCCGCGGCCAGCAGCCGCACCACGAGGTCGGCCACGTCGACGGTCCAGGTGGGCTGCCCGAGCTGGTCGTCGACCACCCGCAGGACGTCACGCTCGCGGGCCAGGCGGGCCATCGTCCGCGGGAAGCACGACCCGTGGGCGCCGTACAGCCAGGCCGTGCGCAGCACGAGGGCGTCGGCCCCCGACGCCCGCACCGCCTCCTCGCCGGCGGCCTTGGTGCGCCCGTAGGCGCCGACCGGGCTGAGCGGCGCGTCCGCGGGGACGGGCGTACCGGCCGGGTGCCCGCCGACCGCGTAGTCGGTGGACAGGTGCACCAGCCGGACGCCGGCGGCGGCGCAGGCGCGGGCCAGCGTCCCCGCCGCGGTCGCGTTGACCGCGAGGGCGTCGGCCTCGTGGGCCTCGGCGTCGTCGACCGCCGTCCAGGCCGCGCAGTTGACCACCACGTCGTGGCCGGAGACCGCGGTGGCGACCGCCTCGGCGTCGGTGACGTCGAGGTCGGAGCGGTCCAGCCCGGTCACCTCGTGGTCGGCCTCGAGCAGCGCCGTGACCAGGTCCGTGCCGAGCATGCCGGCTGCGCCGGTGACGAGGACGTCCATGGCGCGCAGGCTAGCGCCGGTGTCGGCTGCGTGCCGTGGCACCGCAGGCCGCGACGCCCAGTAGGTTCACCCCGTGCACGTCCTGTTCGTCACCCGCAAGTTCCCGCCGCAGACCGGCGGCATGGAGACCCTGGCCAAGGACACCTACGACGCCCTGCTGGCCGGCGGCTCCCGCGTCACCCTGCTGCGCAACGTCCGCAGCGACTGGGCGTCGTGGTGGTGGCTGCCGCTGACCCTGTGGCGGATGGCCCGCGTGATCCGCACCGACCGCCCCGACGTGGTCCTGCTGGGCGACGCGCTGATGAACGCCGTGGCCACCAAGCTGCTGCGGGTCTTCCACGTGCCGCACGCCACCATGGTCATGGGCCTGGACGTGACCTTCGACTCCTCGGTCTACCGCAAGATCGTGGTCCGGCACCTGCGGGCGGCCCCGCTGATCATCGCCATCAGCAACGCCACCGCGACCGCGGTCCGGGCGGCCGGGGTCGAGGAGGACCACCTGACCGTGCTGCGGCTGTCGGTGGAGCCGCCGCCCGACATGGCGCCGCGCGAGCAGGCGCGGGCCGAGCTGCGCGAGCGGCTGGGGGTGGGGCCCGGCACCGCGGTCCTCGTCACCCTGGGCCGCCTGGTCCGGCGCAAGGGCGTCGCCTGGTTCGTCGCGCAGGTGCTGCCGCACGCCCGGCGCGACGTGGTCCACCTGGTGGCCGGGGCCGGCCCGGCCGAGGACCGGATCCGCCGGGTGGCCCGCAGCAAGGGCCTGCAGGACTCCGTGCGCCTGCTGGGCCGGGTGAGCAGCGCCGACCGCGAGCTGCTGCTGCGCGGCGCGGACCTGTTCGTGCAGCCCAACATCCACGTCTACGGCGACATGGAGGGCTTCGGCCTGGTCAACGTCGAGGCCGCCGTCCGGGACCTGCCGGTGCTGGCCGCCGACATCGAGGGCATCCCCGACGCCGTCGTCGACGGCGAGACCGGCTGGCTGGTCACCTCGCAGGACGCCCCCCGCTGGCGGGCCCGACTCGACGAGGTGCTCGCCGACCTGGACGCCCTGCAGGCCACCGGCAAGACGTTCGGCGACACGGCCCGCGAGCTGTACTCGCCGCAGCGCTTCGCCCGGACCCTGCACGACATGCTGCAGCAGGTGGCCACGGGCGGGACCACCGCGGTCGAGCTGCACGCCGCGCGCAACAAGTGAGCGCGGCGCTAGGTTCGTGACCATGGACATCGTCGTCCCCGACGCGCGCACCGCCGTCGCCGACCTGCGCGACGGGGCCACCGTCGCCGTGGGCGGCTTCGGCCTGTGCGGCATCCCCCGGGTCCTCATCCAGGCCGTGCTCGACGCCGGCACCCGCGACCTCGAGGTCGTGTCGAACAACTGCGGCGTGGACGGCGCCGGGCTCGGGCTGCTGCTCGAGGCCGGCCGGGTCCGCCGCGTCGTGGCCAGCTACGTCGGCGAGAACAGGGAGTTCGCCCGGCAGTACCTGTCCGGCGAGCTCGAGGTCGAGCTGACCCCGCAGGGCACGCTGGCCGAGCGGCTGCGGGCCGGCGGGTCCGGCATCCCGGCGTTCTTCACCCGGACCGGGGTGGGCACCGTGGTCGCCGACGGCGGCCTGCCCTGGCGCTACGCCGCCGACGGCTCGGTCGCGGTGGCCTCGCCCGCCAAGCGGGTGGAGCGCTTCCCCGCCACGGCCGACCCCGACGCCGAGCCGGTCGACCACGTCCTGGAGACCGCGATCGTCGCCGACGTGGCCCTGGTGCGGGCCGCCCGGGGCGACCGGCTGGGCAACCTGCAGTTCCACGCCTCGGCCCGCAACTTCAACCCGCTGGTGGCCATGTCCGGCCGGCTGTGCGTGGCCGAGGTCGAGGAGCTGGTGGAGCCCGGCGAGATCGACCCGGATGCCGTGCACCTGCCGGGGGCCTTCGTGCACCGGGTGGTCGTGCTCAGTCCGGACCAGGCGGCCGACAAGCTCGTCGAGCGCCGGACGCTGCGACAGGAGGCCTCGTGAGCGAGCAGGGGACGCGACCCGCCGGCCTGAGCCGGGAGGAGATGGCGGCGCGCGCCGCGCGCGAGCTGAGCGACGGCGACTACGTCAACCTGGGCATCGGCCTGCCAACCCTGGTCGCCAACCACGTCCCCGCCGGGGTGGAGGTCGTGCTGCAGAGCGAGAACGGCATCCTCGGCGTCGGCCCCTACCCGGCCGAGGCGGAGGTGGACCCCGACCTCATCAACGCGGGCAAGGAGACCGTCACGGTCCTGCCCGGGGCGAGCTACTTCGACTCCGCGACCAGCTTCGCGATGATCCGGGGCGGCAAGATCGACATCGCCCTGCTGGGCGCCATGCAGGTGTCCCCGGCCGGGGACATCGCCAACTGGCTGGTCCCCGGCAAGATGGTCAAGGGCATGGGCGGGGCGATGGACCTGGTCCACGGCGCCCGTCGCGTGGTGGTGATCATGGAGCACGTGGCCCGCGACGGCTCCGCCAAGCTGGTGGGCGAGTGCACGCTGCCGCTGACCGGCCGCGGCGTCGTGGACCGCGTCATCACCGACCTGGCCGTGCTGGACGTCGACCGCGCCGACCCCGCGGGTGGCTTCGTGCTGCGCGAGCTCGCCCCCGGGGTGGCCCTGGAGGCCGTGCTGGCCGCCACGGGCACCCTGGTCCGGGTGCCGGACGACCTCGGGGCCGGGACCGGTGCCCGGCAGTAGCGTCCTGCCATGACAGTCGCGGTCACCGGAGCAGCCGGCTACATCGGGTCCCACGTCGCCCACCTGCTCGCCGAGACCGGGGTGCACGTCCTCGCCGTGGACGACATGTCCTCCGGGGTGGGGTCCCGGATCGACGCGTTCCCGCTGGTCGAGCTCGACCTGGCCCGCGACGAGGCGCCCGGCGTGCTGCGGGCCGCGTTCGCCCAGCACCAGGTGCAGGCCGTGGTGCACCTGGCCGCACGCAAGGCCGTCGGGGAGTCCGTGGAGCAGCCCACCCGCTACTACCACCAGAACGTCGCGGGGCTGGCCAACCTGCTGACCGCGATGCAGTCCTCGGGCGTGGACCGGCTGGTGTTCTCGTCGTCGGCGGCCGCGTACGGCATGCCCGACGTCGACGTGGTCGACGAGGCCATGGCCTGCGCGCCGATCAACCCCTACGGCGAGACCAAGCTCGTCGGGGAGTGGCTCGTGCGGGCCGCCGCCCGCGCCACGGGGCTGCGTGCCGTGAGCCTGCGCTACTTCAACGTCGCGGGCACCGGCCGGCCGGAGCTGGCCGACACGTCGGTGGCCAACCTGGTGCCGATCCTGCTGGCCCGCGTCGCCGAGGGCCTGCCGGCCGCGGTGTTCGGCGACGACTACCCGACGCCCGACGGCACCTGCGTGCGCGACTACGTGCACGTCGCGGACCTGGCCGACGCCCACGTGGCGGCGCTGGGCTACCTGGAGCAGGACGACCGCCCCTACGACGTGCTGAACGTCGGCACCGGGCACGGTGCGTCCGTCCTGGACGTCGTCGCCTCGCTGTCGCGGGCGCTGGGGCACCCGGTCCCCACCGTGGTGGAGCCGCGCCGGGCCGGCGACCCGCCCCGCCTGGTCGCCTCGGTCGAGCGCATCAGCGAGGTCCTGGGCTGGCGCGCCGCCCGGGACCTGGACGACATCTGCGCCTCCGTGGTGCCCGCCCGCGCCTGAGCCCCACCACGGCCGGGGGCGCCCGCCACCGGACCGACGGGTCGCCGAGCGGTGGCCGTGGCACGGCCCCTGCGCGACTACCCTGCGACGGGCGGGCCGCGGGGCCCGCCGGAGACGGAGAACGGATGTCGAGGGACCAGGGCCTGCTGCGCGACGTGTACCTGGGGGTCATGACCGGCGCCCGGCGCGGGTTGGACCGGACGCGGTTGCTGAACATGTGGGACCGGCAGGTGGCCGCCAACCCGCGGTCGGTCTCCGCGCACCTGCGGACGCTGCTCGCGGTGCACAACGCCGAGGACCTGGTCCGGATGGACCTGCCCTGGTGGACCTACCAGGCGGTGGACGCCGTGGACGCGTTCCTGGCCCGCCACGACGGGGCCGGCCGGGTCTTCGAGTACGGCTCCGGGGCCAGCACGCTGTGGCTGGCCCGGCGGGCCGGCTCGGTCGACGCGGTGGAGCACGAGGCCGAATGGGCCGAGCGGGTGCGCGAGCTGCTGGCGACGACGCCGGGCCTGCGCTGCACGCCGACCGTCCACGTGCCGGCGGTGCCCACGAGCACCTCGCCGGTGGTCGCCTCGGGCGCGCCCAGCGGGCAGGGCCTGGACTTCGCCGACTACGTGAAGGCGATCGACGACGTGCCGGGCGACTTCGACCTGGTGCTGGTCGACGGCCGGGCCCGGGGCGAGGTGCTGCTGCACGTGCTGGACCGGGTGGCCCCGGGCGGGCTGGTGCTGCTGGACGACGCCCAGCGCACCCGCTACTCCCCCGCGGTCGACGAGGCCGCCCGGCGCGGCTGGCTGGTCCGCCGGACCCGGGGCGCGACCCCGTGCCAGCCGGTCCCGCGCGAGACCGTGCTGCTGTCGCGCGAGCCCGCCGCCCTGGGCGGGTGAGCACGCCCGGGCCACCGGCCGTCGACGGCCCGACCGTCGGCGGCCCGGCCGGCCCCGGGTCCCGGGCACGGCTGCTCACCTGGCTGTCGGTGCTGGTCGGCGTGGGCGTGCTCGTGCTCGGCACCGTCGTGGTGGTCGACCGGTGGGACGAGGTGTCGGAGGCCCTGACCGCCATCGGCTGGGGACCGGCGCTGCTGTGCCTGCTGCTGACCACGGCGGGGGTGCTGGCCACGGGTGAGTGCTGGCGGGTCTGGCTGCGCGCCCTGGGAGGCGGCCCGTCGCCCTGGGTGGCGCACCGCGTCTTCTACGTCACGCAGGCGGGCAAGTACGTGCCCGGGTCGCTGTGGCCCGTGCTGGCCCAGGCGGTGCTGGCCCGTCGCTACGGGGTCGCGCGGCCGGCCATGGTGGGGGCGGCGACGCTGTTCCTGCTGCTGCACACCGTGACCGGCGTCGTCGTCGGGGTCGTCGGGGTGGGGGCGGGTCTGGCGTCGCGGTGGGCCTGGCTGGTGCTGCCGGTGGCCGTGGCCGGGCTCGTCGTGCTGCTGCCCCCGGTGCTGGGCCGGCTGCTGCGCGCGCTGGCCCGGTGGCGTCCCGCGCTGGCGACGGCGTCACCGGGCTGGTCGGCCACCGGCCGGGCCGCGGCGTTGATGGGGCTGGCCTGGGCCTGCTACGGCACCGCCACCTGGGTGCTGCTTCAGCCGCTGGGCGCCGCCGCGGGCACGCTGCCCGCCGCGGTCGGCGGCTACGCGCTGGCCTGGGTGGTCGGGTTCCTCGCCGTCGCCGCACCGGCCGGGGTGGGCGCCCGCGAGGCGGTGCTGGTGGCTGTGCTCGGCCCGGTCGTCGGGGTGTCGGAGGCGCTGTCGGTGGCCCTGGTCTCCCGGGTCGCGCTCACGGTGGCCGACCTGGGCCTGGCCGCGGCGTCCGCCGGGGTGCTGCGCCGTCCTGCGGGCGCGGTGACCCCGGCCGGGCCGGACGCGCCGGGCCAGCCGGGTCAGCCGGTCCAGCGCGGCAGCAGCCCCGAGTCCAGCGCCTCCTGAAGCGTGGGCGCGACCTGGTCCTTGGCCGACAGCTCCAGCGTCAGCGGCGTGCCGTCCCGCCCGACCTCGGGCCACCGGATGCCGACGTCGGCGTCCAGCGGGTGCACCCCGTGCTCACGCTCGGGCGTGTAGGGCGCCGAGCAGAGGTAGGCCACGGTGGAGCCGTCGGCCAGCGACAGGAACGCGTGCCCGACCCCGACCGGCAGGTACGCGGCCCGCCGGTCCACGTCGTCCAGCAGCACCGAGTCCCAGCGGCCGAACGTCGGGCTGCCGACCCGCAGGTCGACGACGACGTCCATGACCGACCCGGACAGGCAGGTCACGTACTTGGCCTGCCCGGGGGGCACGTCGGCGAAGTGGATGCCGCGCAGCGCGCCCGCGGCCGAGACCGAGCAGTTGGCCTGCTGCAGGTCGAAGCGCTGGCCGGTGGCCCGGGTGAAGACGTCGTCGCGGAACCACTCGAGGACCAGCCCGCGGGAGTCGCCGAACTGGCGCGGGGTGACCTCCAGGGCCCCCTGCACGGCCAGCTCACGCACCTGCACGGCTCAGACCCCCAGCCCGGCGCGCTGCTTGAGCGGCTCCCACCAGGCGCGGTTCTGCTCGTACCAGCGCACGGTGTCCGCCAGGCCCTCGTCGAAACGGACCCGCGGCTGGTAGCCCAGCTCCTCCCGGGCCTTGGCGATGTCGACGGAGTAGCGGCGGTCGTGGCCGAGCCGGTCGGCCACCGGGACGACGGCGTCCCACTCCCGCCCGGTCGCGGCCAGCAGCCGCTCGGTCAGCTCCCGGTTGGTCAGCTCCGTGCCGCCGCCGATGTTGTAGACCTCACCGGCCCGGCCGTCCTGCAGCACCAGCTGGATGCCGCGGCAGTGGTCGTCCACGTGCAGCCAGTCCCGGACGTTCAGCCCGTCGCCGTACAGCGGCACGGTGCCGCCGTCGAGCAGGTTGCTGACGAACAGCGGGATGACCTTCTCGGGGAACTGGTACGGCCCGTAGTTGTTGCTGCAGCGCGTGATGCAGACCGGCAGGCCGTGGGTGCGGTGGAAGGCGCGGGCGAGCAGGTCGCTGCCGGCCTTGGACGCCGAGTACGGGCTGTTGGGCTGCAGCGGCGCCTCCTCCGACCAGGAGCCGCTCTCGACCGAGCCGTAGACCTCGTCGGTGGACACGTGGACGAAGCGGGCGACGTCGTGGCGCAGGGCGGCGTCCAGCAGCACCTGGGTGCCGACGACGTTGGTCGTGACGAAGTCCGCCGCCCCGCCGATCGAGCGGTCCACGTGCGACTCGGCGGCGAAGTGCACGACGTGGTCCGCCCCGGCCACGAGCCCGTCCACCGCGGCCGCGTCGCGGATGTCGGCCACGGCCAGGCGCAGCCGCGGGTCGTCCAGCACCGGTGCCAGGTTGTCGCGGTTACCGGCGTAGGTGAGGGCGTCCAGGACCACCACCTCGTCGGGCGCGTACCCGTCGTACCCGCCCTGCAGGACGGTCCGGACGTAGTGGCTGCCGATGAAGCCGGCACCCCCGGTGACGAGCAGACGCATGGGAACTCCTTGGGACTCGGGACGACGCCCGTGAGCCTAGTGGCGACGGTGCGCGCCCCGAGGCGGTTCGGCCGCGGGCCGCGGCTCCGGCGCTCAGGCCCCGCCGGGTCCGCCGTGCAGGTCGGCCCGCACCATCCGGGCCACGACCTCCTCGAACGGCACCGTGGGCGCCCAGCCGAGCCGGTCCCGGATCCGGCGCGCGTCGCCCACGAGGTCGACGGCGTCGACGGGCCGCACCAGGGCCGGGTCCACCTGGACCAGCTGCTCCCAGTCCTCGACCCCCGCCGCCGCGAACGCGGCCGCGACCAGCTCGCGCACGCTGTGCCCCACCCCGGTGGCGACCACGTAGTCGTCGGGCGTGTCGGCCGCGGCCATGCGCACCAGCGCGTCGACGTGGTCCGGCGCCCAGCCCCAGTCGCGCCGCGCCTCCAGGTTGCCCACCCGCAGCGTCGAGGCGGTGCCGGCGACGATCCCGGCCACCGTGGTGGTGATCTTGCGCGTGACGAACGTGTGCGGCCGCCGCGGCGACTCGTGGTTGTACAGGATGGCCGCGCCGACGTGGTGCCCCGCCTGCCGGTACACCCCGCCCAGGTGCAGCGCGAAGGCCTTGGCCGCGCCGTAGGGCGAGGTGGGCCGCACCGGCGTGGTCTCGTCCTGCGGCGAGCTGGTCGCGGCCCCGAACACCTCGGCGCTGGAGGCCAGCACGACGCGGGGCCCCTGGCCGGGCGACGAGCCGTCGCCGAAGCAGGCCTCGAGCAGCCGGGCCACGGCGGTGCCCGTCACCTCCGCGCACCGGGCGGCCTCGCGCCACGACTGCGCCACCGACGACATCCCGGCCAGGTGGAAGACCACGTCGGGGGCCACCTCGGGCAGCAGCCGCTCGAACGTGCCGGCCTCGGCCACGTCACCGGGGTGCACGTGCACCCCGGCCACGGCCCGCTCGCCGGCCCCGTGCACGAGGCCGTGCACCGTCCAGCCGTCCGCCAGCAGGCGCTCGGCCAGGTAGCTGCCGTCCTGCCCGGTCACCCCCGTGATGAGGGCGCGGCCCGTCACCGGCAGCCTCAGGGCAGCAGCTGGCGCTGCTGCTCGAGGTCGCTGTCGACCATCATCCGGACCAGGTCGGCGAACCCGACCGTCGGGGTCCAGCCCAACCGCTCCTTGGCCTTGGCCGGGTCGCCCACCAGCTCGTCCACCTCGGCGGGCCGGAAGAACGCGGGGTCCTGGACCACCTTGTCCGACCAGTCGTCCACCCCGACGTGGGCGAAGGCGACGTCGAGCAGCTCGCGGATGGAGTGCGCCTCCCCCGTGGCCACGACGTAGTCGTCGGCCTCGTCCTGCTGCAGCATCCGCCACATCGCCTCGACGTAGTCCCCGGCGAAGCCCCAGTCCCGCCGCGCCTCGAGGTTGCCCAGCGTGATCCGGTCCTGCTGGCCCAGCGCGATCCGGGCCACCGCCTGGGTCACCTTGCGGGTGACGAACTCGGGCCCGCGCCGCGGCGACTCGTGGTTGAACAGGATGCCGCTGGAGGCGTGCATGCCGTAGGACTCGCGGTAGTTGATGGTCATGTAGTGCCCGAAGACCTTGGCCACCCCGTACGGGCTGCGCGGCCACAGCAGGGTGGTCTCGCGCTGCGGCACCTCCTGCACGCGGCCGAACATCTCCGAGCTGGACGCCTGGTAGAAGCGCACCTGCGACAGGTCGTCGCCGCAGTGCAGCCGCACGGCCTCCAGGGCGTTGAGCACGCCCTGGGCGGTGACCTCGGTGGTCAGGTGGGCGTTCTGCCAGGAGTAGGCCACGTAGGAGATGGCCCCGAGGTTGTAGACCTCGTCGGGCGAGGCGGTCGACAGCGCCCGCAGCAGGCTCGACAGGTCGGTCAGGTCGCCGGTCAGCTGCTTCACGTCCGGCAGCTCCTCGGCCAGCGTCGCGGCCTTGGGGTTGTTCTGGCCCCGGACGAGCCCGTACACCTCGTAGCCCTTGCCGAGCAGCAGCTCCGACAGGTACATCCCGTCCTGACCGGTGATTCCCGTGATGAGCGCGCGAGGCATGCGCAGAGCCTGCCACGGGCCGCACCCCGTGTCGGACCCACGACCGGGACGAGGGGGACGAGACGGGCGGGCCCGCCATCTAGGCTGGCCCGCATGCCCGGTCCCGTCGCCACCGAACGTCGCCGGCACGGGACGCGCCGCCACCAGGACCAGGCCGTCACCGCGGCCCCGCCCGGGGCCGACGCCCCCGCCCCCCGGAGGTCCGTGCTGACCCGCGCCTGGGTGTGGGTGCTGCTGGTGACCGCGGTGCTGGTGGCGCTGCTGCCGGTGTGGGCGTCACCGGTTCAGTCCGACGACCGGTACTGGTACCTGATCTCCGCCGCGGACTTCGACGGCTCGCTGCTGGCCGTGCTCGCCCAGGTGGCCCAGGACGCGGACCCGGCCAACGGCCGGGTCACGCCGCTGGCCTTCGCGGTGCGCCGGCTGGCGGCGGTCACCGTCCTGGACCTCGCCGTGGCCACCGGCGTGCCCGTGGCCGTGTGGCACGCCCTGGTCAAGCTGCTCACCCTGCTGGCCGCGGTGGCGGCCGTCCACGCGTTCGTGTCCTCGCTGCGCCGACGCGGGCCGGAGGGCCTGGAGCCGCTGTCCCGCGGCACCCGGACCTTCCTGCTGGCCGGCACGGTGGCGGCGGCGGCCGCCGGGGCCCAGACGCAGGTGCCGGCCCGCAACGGCTGGGTCGCCTACCCGCTGCTGACGGTGGGCGCCGTGGTGGTCGTGCTGGGGACCCTGGCGCTGCTGCTCGTCCTGGCCCGTGCCGTCGGCCGGGGCGGGGCACGGGCGGTGCTCCTCGCGCTGCTGGTGGGCGTCGTGCTGGGCGTCGTGCTCAACACCACCTACGAGCTGTACGTGGTGGCCGTGCCCGCGGGGGTCGTGCTGCTGCTGCTGATGCCGGTCACCGCGGGGGGCCGGCTGCGGGACGAGGTCCGGGCCAAGGTCCTGACCCTGACCCCGTTCCTGGTCTCGTTCGTCGTCGTCCTGGTGGCGATCCGCGCCGGCATCGCCGCCGCGTGCCAGGGGACGATCGAGCGGATCGACGGCATCCCCGGCGAGCAGGAGCCGTGCTACGTCGGCACCGACCCCAGCCTGGGCACCGGCGTCCTGGTCACCGGGTTCCGCAACCTGCTGGGCAGCCTGCCGGTGTTCGGGCGGACCGAGCTGCTCGAGGACATGACGGCGCTGTCCGACGACCCGGTGGTCCCGGCCCTGGTCAGCCCCGCGTCGCTGCTGCTGGGCCTGCTCCTGGCCGGCTGCCTGGTCGTGCTGTGGCGCCTGCGCCCGGGCCCGGCGGCCGTCGCGGGCGACGACCCCCGCCCGGGCGGTACCGGTGAGGTCGGGGTGCTGCTGCGCGCGGCCGTCGTGGTGCTGCTGGTGGCGCTCGGGGCGGCCGGGATCATGTCGCTGTCGGTCCAGGCCCAGGAGCTGGTGGCCAGCCTCGGCCTGCCCTACCGGCACACGGTCCTCGCCTGGTTCTGCCTGGCCCTGGCCGGCCTGCTCGCGGTGCGTGCCCTGGTGCTGCTGCACCCGGCCCGCGCCGGCCTGCTGGTGCTCGCCTCCGCCGTCGTGCTGGGCACGCTCGTCGCCGTCACCTTCCCCAGCAACGTCGCCGCGACCCGGACCGCCCGCAACCTGCCCGGCAGCGCAGCGGTCGTCGCCGTGCACGGCGAGCTCGCCCGCGGCGACCTGTCCCGCGCGGGCGACATCCGCCGCTGCGACACGGTCGCGCTCGCCCACCGGGACGTCACGGCGACGTCGACCCGCACCCCGCTGCTGCGCGGCGCCGACGAGTCGTTCCGGCTGTACTTCGGCGAGCCCTACTGCTCCCTGGGCACCGAGGACCCGAGGGACGAGGGGGCCGACGGGTAGCGCTGCCGCATGGCCCGGGCGGTCGCCTCGGCCGCCACCGGGTCGGCCGTGCTGTCGAGCCGGACCACGTAGGTCGGCTTGTGCATGCTGCGGAAGTGCAGCCGGCCGACGTACTCCCCCAGCACCCCGATCGACAGCATCTGCGCGGCCGAGAACAGCGCGATCATCGAGGCGAGCGTGGTGAACCCGCTCACGGTGGTCGACCCGACGAAGTAGCCCACCAGCACGGTCGCGAGCAGCACGGCACCCAGCACGGCGCAGACCACCCCGAGAACCGTGACCAGCCGCAGCGGCAGCGTCCCGTAGCCGGTCACCATGTTCAGGGTGTGCCGCATGAGCTTGCGCAGCCCGTAGGCCGACTCCCCCGCCTCGCGCTGGTCCATCTGGACGTCGACCCGGGTCACCGCCACCGTGGTCCACGACAGCAGCACGTCGACCGACGCGAACGCGTCGGCCGCCTCGGGGAAGCCGTGGCGCAGCTCGGTCCGGAACGCCCGGAACGCCGACACGTCGGAGGCGTTGTCGACCCCGGCCAGCGCCAGGCCGCGCTTGACCGCCCGCGAGGCCAGCGAGCGCCAGAAGGCGTGCTCCTCGGTGACGGCCACGCCGTAGACCAGGTCCACCAGAGGGTCCTGCAGCGGCTCGACGAGCCGGGTGATCTGGTCCGGCCGGTGCTGCAGGTCGTCGTCCATGGTCACGACCACCTCGAACGACGCCCGCTCGATCCCGGCCAGCAGGGCGTTGTGCTGGCCGTAGTTGCGGCTCAGCATGAGCACGCGGACCCGGGGGAAGCGCCGCGCCAGGTCGTTGGCCAGCGCGAACGTCGAGTCCGGGCTGCCGTCCACGACCAGCACCAGCTCGAAGTCGTCGACCCCGGAGCCCGGTCGACCCAGCTCGGCGTGCACCCCCTCGACCAGCCCGGCCAGGGTCTCGACGGAGCGGTAGCAGGGCACGACCACGGACAGCCTCATGGCTGCGACCTCCTGAAGCTGAAGAACCGGTGACCCAGGTACGACGCGACGGCCACCACCACGATGGCCACGACCTGCGCGACGAACGGGTCGACCCCGGCCAGCTCGACCAGCAGCGGGGTCGCGACGAAACCGGCGACCATGCCGCTGGACCACACCGACAGGAACCGCCAGAAGTCGGCCTGCCAGCGGCGGGAGGACCGGAACACCAGCGTCCGGTAGGCCGGGAAGGCCAGGGCGATGGTGACCGCGTGCGCCAGGGCGATGGCCAGCATGTACGGCAGGTCCAGGGCCAGGCCCGCGGCCACCGCACCCAGGTAGAACAGCGTCGTGGTGCCGGCCACGAGCAGGTACCGCACCTGGTGGGTGCCCAGCAGCGCCCGGGCCCGGCCGACGACGGGCCCGCCACGGCGCGTCACCGTCTCACCACTCATGGCGTCAGCGTACGGGGGCCGCTGTGGCACGCTGGCAACATGTCCGACATAAGGTTCAGCAAGCCCTGGTCCGCTCCCGGCGAGCTGGACAACCTCACCCGGGCGCTCGCCTCGGGGCACCTGCACGGGGACGGCCCCTTCACCGCCGCCGCCTCGCAGCGGCTGCGGGACCTGACCGGCACGGGCAAGGCGCTGCTGACCTCGTCCTGCACGCACGCCCTGGAGCTGGCCGGCCTGCTGCTGGACCTGCAGCCGGGCGACGAGGTCGTCGTGCCCAGCTTCACGTTCTCCTCCACCGCCGCCGCCGTGGCGATCCGGGGCGCGACCCCGGTGTTCGTCGACGTCGACCCGCTGACGCTCAACGTCGACCCGGCGCAGGTCGCCGCCGCCGTCACCGACCGGACCCGGGCGGTGTACGTCGTGCACTACGGCGGCGTGGCGGTCGACGTGCCCGCCGTCCGGGCCGCGGCCGGGGACGACGTGGTCGTGGTGGAGGACAACGCCCACGGGCTGGGCGCCAGCGTCGACGGGCGGCTGCTCGGCAGCCTCGCCCCGCTGGCCGCGCAGAGCTTCCACGACACCAAGAACGTCCAGTGCGGCGAGGGCGGCGCCCTGCTGGTCAACGACGAGCGGTTCGCCGAGCGGGCGGAGATCATCCGCGAGAAGGGCACCAACCGGGTCAAGTTCCTGCGTGGTCAGGTGGACAAGTACACCTGGGTCGACGTCGGCTCCAGCTACCTGCCGAGCGAGCTGCAGGCCGCGCTCCTGCTGGCCCAGCTGGACGCCTTCGACAGCATCCAGGCGCTGCGCCACCGGGTCTGGGACGGCTACGCCGAGGCGCTGCCGGGCTGGGCCGCCGACAACGGCGTCCGGCTCATGCACGTGCCCGACGGCGTCAAGCACCCGGCCCACCTGTTCTACCTGCAGATGCCCAGCCACGAGGACCAGGGCGGGCTCATCTCGGCGCTCAAGGCCGACGGCGTCACGGCGACCTTCCACTACCAGCCGCTGCACTCCTCGCCGGCCGGCCGCGCGCTGGGCCGCACCGGTGCCGCGGGCTGTCCGGTCACCGACCGTGCCGCCGAGACGCTGGTCCGCCTGCCGCTGCACCCCGGAATGACGGAGGCGGACGTGCAGCGCGTGGTCGACCTGGTCACCTCCTACCGGACGGTCGCCGCGGTGCCCGCCCGGGCCGTCCTGACGTGAGCTGGGAGGGGCTCGCGGGCGGGGGGACCACCCTGTCCGCCAGCCCGGCCGAGTCCGCCCGGTTCGGCCTGACGGTGGAACGGCTCACCGTGGGGGTGGCCGCTCCGGCCGGGCCCGGGCGGGCCGAGGACGTGGCGGCGCTGCTGGACGCGTCGGAGGCCGACGTGGTCGTGGTGCGCCTGCCCGCCGACGCGGCCGACCTGGCCGCCGCCGTGGCCACGGGGCCGCGGACGGCCCTGCCCGCCGGGACGCTCGTCTACTGGGAGCACGTGGCCGGGCGAGGGGCCCCGGGCCCGGCTGCGCGCGAGGACGTCGAGGTGCTCGCCGGCTCGCAGCTGGACCCGGCCACGGCCGCCGACCTGCCCGGCACGGTCGAGGCCGTCGTGACCGCGTCGTTCACCGGTTACGGCAACCACTACAGCGTCGACCCCCTGATGCCCGACGACCTGGCCCTGGCCGGGTACGTGGAGTGGGCGCAGGCCTCCGTGGCCCAGGGCGGCGACGACGTGCACCTGCTGCGCCACGCGGGCCGCGTGGCGGGTCTCGCGACCACCAGCCGGGGTTCGGCCCCCTCGACCGACGGGCGCCCGGGCGAGCACCTGGAGATCCTGCTGGCCGGGCTGGTGCCCGGCTCGCAGGGCCAGGGCCTGTACGGGCACCTGCTGCAGGGCGTGCTCGACCGGGCGGTGGACGCCGGCCTCGGGCGGGTGGTGATCTCCACGCAGGCGCACAACACCCGGGTGCAGCGGGCCTGGGCCCGGGCCGGCTTCGAGCCGTTCGCCGCGGTGGAGACGGTCCACTGCGTGGCACCGGGCCTGCTGCCCGCGCGCCGGTAGGCTCGCCGACCATGCGAGGGATCATCCTGGCCGGGGGGACCGGCAGCAGGCTCTACCCGGCGACGCTGGCCGCGAGCAAGCAGCTGATGCCCGTCTACGACAAGCCGATGATCTACTACCCGCTGTCGACGCTCATGCTGGCCGGCATCCGCGAGGTCCTGGTCATCACCACCCCCCACGAGCAGGCGCAGTTCCGCAACCTGCTCGGTGACGGGTCGCGGCTGGGCATCTCGATCAGCTACGCGGCCCAGCCCGCCCCCGAGGGCCTGGCCCAGGCGTTCCTCATCGGCCGGGAGTTCATCGGCGGCGAGAAGGTCGCGCTCATCCTCGGCGACAACATCTTCTACGGCAGCGGCCTGGGCGGGGCGCTGAAGTCGCGCACCGACGTCGAGGGCGGGCACGTCTTCGCCTACCACGCCAAGGACCCGCGGGCCTACGCCGTGGTCGACTTCTCGCCCGACGGCACGGTGCGCTCCATCGTGGAGAAGCCCGAGCAGCCGGCCACCAGCTTCGCGGTCCCGGGTCTGTACTTCTACGACAACGACGTCGTCGAGATCGCGTCCCAGGTCCGGCCCAGCGCCCGGGGCGAGCTGGAGATCACCGCCGTCAACCAGGCCTACCTGGACCGGGGCACGCTGAGCGTCACGGTGCTCGACCGCGGCACGGCCTGGCTGGACACCGGCACGTTCGCCGACCTGCGCCACGCGGCGGAGTTCGTCCACGTCGTCGAGGCGCGGCAGGGCTACAAGATCGGCTGCATCGAGGAGATCGCCTGGCGCGAGGGCTGGGTCTCCGACACCGAGCTGGAGGCGCTCGCCGAGCCGCTGGCCAAGAGCGGCTACGGCGAGTACCTGCTGCAGGTGCTGCGCGAGGAGCGACGGACCTGACCCCGGCCCGCGGGCCGGGGTCAGGTCCGCGGGGTCAGGGCCGCGTGGGTCAGGGACGTGTGGGCCGCAGGTCGACCACGCTGTCCCAGCCCGGGGTCCACGACCCCAGCCACAGCGTGGCGGGCGACTGACCGGCCCCCGGCAGGTCGCTGATCACGGCGCGACCGGTCCGGTCGTCGTACGTGAGGACCTCGGCCAGGTTCGTGCCGTCCGCCTCCACCGGGACCACGTGGTCCCAGCCCTTCGACCAGCCCGCCAGCCACAGGGTGCGCGTCGACCCGCCCGTCTCCAGGTCGGACAGCACGGCCCGCCCCGTGTCGGGCCGGTAGGTGAGGACCTCGCTGCCGGGGCTGCCGTCGCCCTCGAGCGCGGCCACCGTGCGCCAGCCGGGCGACCAGGACCGCATCCAGACCGTGCTGGAGGACCCGCCGCCGACCGGCAGGTCGGACAGCACCGCGCGCCCGCTGACCGAGCGGTAGGTCAGCACCTCCGAGCCCGCGTCACCGTCGCCCTCGGCCGCGATGATGGTGTCCCAGCCGGGTGACCACGAGGCCTGCCACAGCGTGGCCGACGACGAGCCGGCCGTGGGCAGGTCGGACAGCACGGCCCGCCCCGTGCCGGAGCGGTAGGTCAGCACCTCGCTGCCCGCCGTGCCGTCGCCCTCGACCGCGATCACGGTGTCCCAGCCGGGTGACCAGGTGGCGGTCCACAGCTGGCTGGGGGTGCCGGCCTCGCCGACGGCGCTGAGGGTGGCCGCGCCCGTCCCCCGGTCGTAGGTGAGCACACCGTCCCGCCCGTCGGGCAGGTCGACCGAGACCACGTCGTCCAGGCCGCGGGGCCAGGTGCCCCCGGCCAGGTAGGTCGCGGCGCCCCCCGGCTGCACCCGGGAGACCACCCGACGACCCGTCTGCTGGTCGTAGGTCAGCACGTCGGAGGCTCGCGCCCCCTGGACGTCGAACAGGGTGCTCTTGAGCCCGAGGGCCGTCCGGGCCTGCTCGCCGCTGACGTCGACGGTGCCCGCCGAGCCCACCACGCGCAGCTCGGCGACCCGCCCCCCGAACGGACCGGCGCCCTCGTCGCGCAGCACCCTCATCGACCGCAGGTCGCCGATCCGGGGCCAGGCCCGCTCGACGGTCGCGGCCGGGACGGTCTGCGTCCAGCGGTGGTTGGCGTTGCGCGGGTCACGCCCGTCGAAGTCGTCGGCGCGGGAGGGACCGTCGCCGCCGGCGGTCCAGCCGCCGTTGCTCGAGCTGAACTCCGTCCGCACCACCGTCGTGCCCACCTGCAGCACCCGCTCGGCGGTCGCGTCGACCGCCGCCCGCACGCGGGTGCTCTCGTACGCGGTGACCGACCCACCCGCGGAGGTCAGCGAGGTGCCGCGGTAGACCTGGCAGGTCGTGGTGGGGCGCACGTCGAAGTGCGTGGCCCCTGCGGAGCAGTTCGACCAGGCGTAGGACCGGGCGGCCACGGCCTGCGCCTGCAGGGCGGCCGGCTCGAACCAGGACGGCATCTCCGCGGCGACCACGCTGTAGAGGTACTGCTCCCGGGGCAGGGTGTTCACCACGTCGAGCCGGTTGCCCGACACGGGCACCAGGGTCATCGAGCCGCGGTAGCGCTGCACCGCCCCCCCGGACAGCCGCAGGCCGAGCTGCTGGGGCGAGGTGAGCAGCACCGAGCCGGTCACCCCGGTCGCCGGGAAGCCCGCGACGTCGAGTACCTGCCAGCCGGACCCCGAGCGGACCTGCACCTGCGTCCGCCCGGTGCTCGTCCGCGCGAACCGGACGCCGTCGCCGGACACGCCGGCGGTGGCCCCGGAGGTGACGTGGCGCAGCTGCGCCCCGCCCGACACGGCCAGCTCGGCCGTGCTCAGCGCCACCCCGACCTGGACCCGGATGTCGGCACGCGGCCGCACGGCCTGCGTCGTCCCCGGATAGTAGAAGGCCAGGGTGTCGGCGGCGCTGCGGCCGGCCAGCGCGCGCCCCTGGGCGCCCCACTGGCTCATGCCCCGGCCGTGCCCCCAGCCGCCGCCCTCGAGCACGACGTCCGTGGTCGCTGCCGCGGCGGGCGCCGCGGCCGGACCGACGAGGCCGGCCGCGGCCAGGCCCAGGGCCACGGCCAGCAGCACCGAGCGGGTGGACGAGCGACGAGCCATCCGGGCCATCGTCAGCATCACCCTCAACCGATCGTTCGCGGCCGACCAGCCCTGTCGAGGTCGGTGGTGACCATGCGCCCCGAGGAGGCGTTGTAGGTCAGGACCTCGTCACCGGCGGTGCCGTCGACCGACACCACCATAATGTCCGTCCACCCCGGTGACCAGGACGAGATGGTCATGGTGGAGGTCCGCCCGGTGGAGCCCAGGTCCGACAGCACCATGCGCCCGTTCGAGCTCTTGTAGGTCAGCAGCTCCGAGCGGCTGGTCGTGTCGACCTCGAGCGGCCGCACGACGTCCCAGCCCGGCGAGAACGCCGACTCCGACAGCGTGCGGGAGAAGCGGTTGCCGGACACGCCCAGCACCAGGTGGCGCCCGGTGGAGCGGTTGTAGACAGACATGGCCGACCCCGGCTTGCCCCCGACGGTCATGCCCGACAGGTGCGTCCAGCTCCTCGACCACTGGCTCTGGGTCAGCGTCCGGGTCAGCTTGCGGCCCAGGTCGATCTCGATCACGAGCTGGCGACCGGTGGAGCGGTTGTAGACGACCAGCTCGGAGCGGGTCGTCCCGTCGGTCTCGACGGCGACCACGTCGGTCCAGCCCGCCGACCACTGGGTCGTCAGCAGGGTCGGGGTGCTGCCGTCGGCCCGGACGTCCAGGACGACGACCCGACCGGTGCTGCGGTCGTAGGCCACGACCTCGGTGCCGGAGGAGCCGTCGACCTCGGCCTCGACCAGGTGGGTCCAGCCCTTCGACCAGGTGGACCGGGTCTTGGGGTCCAGCAGGGCGTTGCCGCGCTGGCCGAAGACGAACCTCGCCCCGTTGCCGCGGTCGTAGGTCAGCAGGTCGGTGCGGGGGGCACCGGGGTAGCGCACCGGCGTGACGAGGTTGCCCTTCATGTCACCGACCGTCCACAGCGCGGCCGTGGAGCGGATGGTGCCCAGCCGGGCGCGCAGGTTGGTGCCGGGGCACGCGGTGTAGCCGACGTCGCTGTGGGCGAAGATCGCGTCCTGCGTGACGGAGCGGCCGCTCGGGTAGCGGGAGGTGCCGCCACCGGCCGAGGTCAGGGTGACCTTGGCCGTCGCGGACGCACCGTGCACGCCCAGCTTCCAGCCGATGATGCGCCCGATGGCGCTGACCATGGCGGTCGGGGCCGACGCGGTCTGGTAGTTGCCCAGCGCCGCGACCCCGAAGGTCCGGTCGTTGAAGCCGCCGCTGTGGGCGCCCCGGACCGCACGGTCCATGCCGCCGTAGCGGCCCTCGTAGACCTTGCCGTACTTGTCGACGAGGAAGTTGTAGCCGATGTCGCACCAGCCCAGGCTGCCCGTGTGGTAGGCGTAGATGCCCCGGACCACCGCGGCCCCCTGGGACGCCGAGTAGGTGTTGCTGCCGGCGGTGTGGTGCACCCCGGCCGCGACCACGCGGGAGGAGTACGACGGGTTGCAGCGGCGCTGGGACTCCACGGCGCCCCACTGGGCGCGGGTGACCACGGCGGGCCGGGCGATGCTCGCGTCGGCCGCGCTCAGCGGCGCGTCCGAGGTCTCGACGGCGTCGGCGGGCGAGGTGCCGGGGTCGATGACCACGGCGCTGAGGTCGTCGGGGACCTCGCCGTCGGCCTGCACCCGCACCTGCACGGCGTCGGCGGTGTCGGTCACGAGCGGCTCGGTGCTGATGACGTCGGCCGCCAGGGCGGCCTCCTCGGTGCCGTCGTCGGGCCCGGCGTCGTTGAGCTCGAGCAGGACCCAGTCCGACCAGCCGTCGCCCTCCCGGACCCGCACCTCGACGCGGACGTCGGTGCCGGCCTCGGCGTCGGCGTCCCAGGTCACCCCGACCATCGAGAAGTCCTGGTCGGCCTCGACCACGTCGGTCAGCAGCCGGCCCTCGGCCGGCGGCGCGAACAGCCCGGGGGCGGACGGCGCCACGGACGGCTCGGCCGGGGCCTCGTCCGCCGCGTCCTGCTCGGCCGGGACGTCCGCGGGGGCCTCGTCCTCCGGGGCCTGGGCGGGCGTCTCGGCGGGCGTGGACGCCACCGGCACCGACGCGACAGGCTCCGGCTCGGCCGGCTTCCCGTCCGGGGACGCGTCGGCGGTCGGCTCGACCGGGGCGGTCGCGCCCTCGGCCGGGCCGGCCACGGCCGCGGCCGCGCCGGTCAGCGCCAGGGTCTGGACCACGGGCTCGACCGGGGTGGCCTCGACCCCCGGCGGCGTCACGACGTCGAACATCAGGCCCGCCCCCACCATCGAGACGGTTGCGGTCACTGCTACGGCACGTCGGGCAAAGCTCATGAACATCCTCGGCAGATACGGCGCGGCCTGGGCGACGGGGGCGAGCGGTGGGGCAATTGTCCGAATCGTCACACAGGTCACACGGTCACGTACAGGTACCGGCCCACCCCGTTACGTGACCTACTGTCGGCGCCTCCCGCCGTCCGCTTGAGCGCCCGGGGGGCATCGGTGGCTCAGCCCCTGAGGACCTGGCGCCCCATCACCAGCCGCTGGATCTGGTTCGTGCCCTCGTAGATCTGGGTGATCTTGGCGTCGCGCATCATCCGCTCCACCGGGTGGTCGCTGACGTACCCCGCCCCGCCCAGCAGCTGCACCGCGTCGGTGGTGACGGCCATCGCGACGTCGGACGCGAAGCACTTGGCCGCGGCACCGAAGAACGTCAGGTCGGCGTCGCCGCGCTCGCTCCTGGCGGCGGCCACGTAGACCAGCTGGCGGGCGGCCTCCAGCTGCATGGCCATGTCGGCGAGCATGAACTGGATCCCCTGGAACTCCGCGACGGCCCGACCGAACTGCTTGCGCTCCTTGACGTAGTCGCGGGCGTAGTCCAAGGCCCCCTGGGCGATGCCGACGGCCTGGGCGCCGATGGTGATGCGGGTGTGGTCCAGGGTCCGCAGGGCGATCTTGAGGCCCTCACCGGGCTCGCCGACCATCCGGTCACCGGGGATCCGGCAGCGCTCGAAGACCATCTCGCGGGTCGGCGAGCCCTTGATCCCGAGCTTCTTCTCCTTGGCGCCGAAGGTCAGACCCTCGTCGCCCTTCTCCACGACGAACGCGCTGATGCCCTTGCTGCCGGCGTCCGGGTCGGTGACGGCCATGACGGTGTAGAACTCGCTGACCCCGGCGTTGGTGATCCAGGACTTCTGCCCGTCCAGCACCCAGTCGTCGCCGTCGGGGCGGGCCCGGGTGCGCATGGACGCGGTGTCGGAGCCCGCCTCGCGCTCGCTCAGGCCGTAGCTGAAGCCCTCGCCGGCGGCCAGGCGCGGCAGGTACCGGGCCTTGATGTCGTCGGACCCGCCGAGCAGGACGGGCATCGAGCCCAGCTTGTTGACGGCCGGGATCAGGGAGCTCGAGGCGCACACGCGGGCGACCTCCTCGATGACCAGGCAGACCTCCAGCGCGCCCGCGCCGACCCCGTCGTACTGCTCGGGCACGTGCGGGGCGTGGAAGTCGGCCGCGACCAGCGCGTCGTTGGCCTCCTGCGGGAACCGGGCGTCCCGGTCCACCTCGGCGGCGAAGGGGGCGATCTTGTCGGTGGCCACCGCGCGGACCGCCTCGACGAGGTCGCGCTGGTCGTCGGTCAGGGCGAAGGCGTCGTTGCTCACGCCCGGGATGCTACGCCGTGGTCACGCGGTCGTTACCGGTCGGTAACCCGCCGACGCCGACCGACCGTCGCCCGGTCGTGTGAGGTCCGTCTCAGCGTGGTCTCACCGTGGTCTCACCCGGGGCGCCGTCGCCGGTCCGGCTGGACGGTAGCGTCCTCGCTCGTGCGTATCTCTGTGATCGGATGTGGCTACCTCGGCGCCGTCCACGCCGCCTGCATGGCCGAGCTCGGCCACGACGTGGTCGGGGTCGACGTCGACGAGGCCAAGGTGGCGCTGCTGCGCGACGGCAAGGCGCCGTTCTACGAGCCCGGGCTGCCCGAGCTGCTGGCCAAGGTCATGCCGACGGGGCGGCTGCGCTTCACCACGGACATGTCCGAGGTGGCCGGCGCGCAGGTCCACTTCGTGTGCGTCGGCACCCCGCAGCGCAAGGGCGAGTACGCCGCGGACCTGCGCTACGTCGACGCCGCCGTCGACTCTCTCGCCCCGCACCTCACCGGCACCGCGGACGCCCCGGCCCTGGTCGTCGGCAAGTCGACGGTCCCGGTCGGCACCGCGGCGCGGCTGGCCGAGCGGGTGGCCGAGCTGGCCCCCGCGGACGTCACCACGGTGCTGGCCTGGAACCCGGAGTTCCTGCGCGAGGGCTTCGCGGTCAAGGACACGCTCACCCCCGACCGCTTCGTCTACGGCCTGCCCGAGGGCGAGGCCGGCGCGACCGCCAAGGCGCTGCTGGACGAGGTGTACGCCACCCCCCTGGGCACCGGCACGCCGCTGGTCACGACGGACTACGCGACGGCCGAGCTGGTCAAGGTCGCGGCGAACTCGTTCCTGGCCACCAAGATCTCGTTCATCAACGCCATGGCCGAGGTGTGCGAGAAGGTCGACGCCGACGTGGTCGCCCTGGCCGACGCGATCGGCCACGACGCCCGGATCGGGCGCAAGTTCCTCAACGCCGGGGTCGGCTTCGGCGGCGGCTGCCTGCCCAAGGACATCCGGGCGTTCATGGCCCGGGCGGGCGAGCTCGGCGCGGACCAGGCCCTGACGTTCCTGCGCGAGGTCGACGACATCAACATGCGTCGTCGGCAGCGCATGGTCGAGATGACCCGCGAGGTGTGCGAGGGCTCGCTGCTCGGCCGCCGGGTCGCGGTGCTCGGCGCGGCCTTCAAGCCCAACAGCGACGACATCCGCGACTCCCCCGCGCTGAGCGTGTCGGCGCAGCTGCGGCTGCAGGGCGCGCACGTCACCGTCTTCGACCCCGAGGCGATGGACAACGCCCGCCGCGCCTGGCCCGACCTGCGCTTCGGCGAGGACGTCGCCGAGACCATCGAGGGCGCCGACGTGGTGCTGATGCTGACCGAGTGGGAGCAGTTCCTGGCCCTGGACCCGGAGGAGACCGGCCGGCAGGTCCGCAACCGGCGCATCCTGGACGGGCGCAACGCGCTGGACCCCGCGGCCTGGCGCGCGGCGGGCTGGACCTACCGCGCCATGGGCCGGCCCCGGGCCTGAGCGCCCGTCCGGCCTGAGCGACTCGCGCGGGCCGACGGCCCCAGCACCCGCCGGGGCGCTCTACCGTGTCCTGGTGCCCGACTCGCCATACCGTGACGACGACCCGACGCGCCAGATGCGGCGCCCGGCGCCGTTGCGCTCTCCCTTGACCGGCCGCCCGGCGGCACCGCGGCTCGGCCGCCCCGCCGACGCGGCCCCGGTCGCCCCGGCGGTCGACGAGACCCGGGTGATGCGGCGGCCCGCCCCGGCGGCGACCCGGCCGCAGCCGGCCGCGCGCTCCAGCGCCGAGGACTCGTACACGCCCGGCCGCGGCGCGGGAGCGCCGTCGGGCCCCGGGCGCGGGCGCTCCGGCGGCGAGCAGGGCCCGCCCCGCGGGCGCGGCGGGTCCCCGACCGCGGGCGGTCCCCGCCCGGCCCGGCGGCGCCGCCGCGGCCGCGGGGTCCTGGCGGTGGTGCTGGTGCTCGTGGCCCTGCTGGTGGCCTACCCGCTGGCGCTGGGCTGGACCGCCTGGAGCAACGTGGGCAAGATCCCCGGCCTGGACACCGCGGGCGGCACCCCGGGGACGACGTTCCTGCTGGTCGGCAGCGACTCCCGCGCCGAGGAGACCGACGACGAGGGCCGCACCACGACGGACACCACCGGCAGCCGCACCGACACCATCCTGCTGCTGCACACGCCGTCCGGCGGCGGGCCGACCGTCATGGTCAGCCTGCCGCGCGACAGCTACGTCGAGGTGCCGGGCAGCGGCATGAACAAGTTCAACGCCTCCTACGCCATCGGCGGGCCCGAGCTGCTCGTCGACACCGTGGAGGCCGCGACCGGCCTGGGGGTGGACGGCTACGTCGAGACCGGCTTCGGAGGCTTCTCGTCCATCGTCGACGCCCTGGGCGGCGTCGAGGTCGACCTGCCGGAGGCCATCGAGGACTCCTTCGCCGACATCGACCTGCCCGCGGGGCCCCAGGTGCTCGACGGCCAGGACGCACTGGGCCTGGTGCGCACCCGCAAGACCGACGCCACGGGTGACCTGGCCCGGGTCCAGCGGCAGCGGCAGCTGCTCGGCGCCATCGTCGAGCGCACGGCCTCCCCCGCGGTCCTGCTCGACCCGCGGCGCTCCTTCCCCGCGGCCGAGGCCGGCGGTCAGGCCCTGACGGTCGACGAGGGCTCGGGCCCCACGGGCCTGGTCCGGTTCCTGCTGGCCATGCGTGCGGTGACGGCCTCGGACGGGGTGCAGCTGACCGTGCCGGTCAGCGACCCCAACCTGTCGACGTCGGTCGGTTCGGCGGTGGAGTGGGACGCGGAGCGCTCGGAGCAGCTGTGGGCCGCCCTGCGCGAGGACGACACGGCCGCGGTCGCGGACCTCGTCGACACCTGGACCGCCGAGCTCGAGGGCTGACCCGACGCGGGCCGCTCAGGCCTCGCGGTCCCGCCGCACCTGCTCCCGGAGCCGGGTGCCCTTGTCGACCGCGGTGGCCCGCAGCCCCTCGGCGTGCTCGGTCAGGGCGCGGCGGAGCCGGGCGGCCTCCGGGCCCTCGCCGGCCGCCAGCACCCGGACCGCCAGCAGGCCCGCGTTGCGCGCCGCGCCGACCCCGACGGTGGCCACGGGCACCCCGGCCGGCATCTGCACGATCGACAGCAGCGAGTCCAGCCCGTCCAGGTGCGCCAGCGGGACCGGGACGCCGATCACCGGCAGCGCGGTGACCGAGGCCAGCATGCCCGGCAGGTGGGCCGCTCCCCCGGCGCCGGCCACGACGACCCGCAGCCCGCGCCCGGCGGCCTCGGCCCCCCAGGCGACCATGTCGTGCGGCATCCGGTGGGCGGAGACGACGTCGACCTCGTGGGCGACCCCGAACTCGGTGAGGGCGTCGGCGGCGGCCGACATGACGCGCCAGTCGGAGTCCGACCCCATGACCAGCCCGACCACGGGGGTGCTGTCGCTCATGACGTGATCGTCCCGCAGATGTAGCCCGCCGCGTGCCGGGCGCGCTCCAGCAGGTCGTCCAGGTCGTCGCCGTGGACGGTCACGTGGCCCACCTTGCGACCCGGCCGGACCGCCTTGCCGTACAGGTGGACCTTGACGCCGGGGTCGTGGGCCATGACGTGCAGGTACGAGGCGTACAGGTCCGGGTGGTCCCCACCCAGCACGTTGACCATCACCGTCCACGGCGCCCGGGCCCGGACGTCACCCAGCGGCAGGTCCAGCACGGCCCGCAGGTGCTGCTCGAACTGGCTGGTCGTCGAGCCGTCGATGGTCCAGTGCCCCGAGTTGTGCGGCCGCATGGCCAGCTCGTTGACCACGAACCGGGGCGTGCCGCCCGGTACGGCCACCTCGAAGCCCTCCACGGCCATCACGCCCGTGACGTCCAGCGCCCCGGCGATGGTCGCGGCCGTCGTCGCGGCCGCGCCGGCCAGGTCCTCGTCCAGCCCGGGCGCGGGGGCGACCACCTCACGGCAGACCCCGTCCACCTGCAGCGTCTGGGCCACCGGCCACAGCGCGACCTGGCCGGACGGGCTGCGGGCCACCAGCACCGCCAGCTCGCGGACGAACGGGACCAGCTCCTCGGCCAGCAGCGGCGTCCCGCCGGCGCGGTCGAACCAGGCCGCCGCGGTCGCCCAGCGGTCCTCGACCCCTTCGTCGGCGCCGTCGCCGTCACTGCTGGTGCTGCCGCTGCCGCTGCCGACGACCAGGACGCCCTTGCCGTCGTAGCCACCGCGGGGGGTCTTGAGCACCGCCCGCCCGCCGTGCTCGGCGGCGAACGCGCGCAGCGCCGCGACGTCGTGGACCTCCGCCCAGGCGGGCACGGGCAGGCCCAGGTCGGTCAGCGCCCGGCGCATGTGCAGCTTGTCCTGCGCGTGCCGCAGGGCCGCCGGTGCGGGCCGGACCACGGCCCCGTCGGCCACCATCCGCTGCAGGGCCTCCTGCGGGACGTGCTCGTGGTCGAAGGTGACGACGTCGGACGCGCCCGCCAGGTCCAGCAGCGCGGTCAGGTCGTCGTGGCGGCCGGGGCGGCTCGGGGCCACGGCGCACGCGCTGTCGTCGGGGTCGGCCGCCAGCACGAGCAGCCTCACCCCCAGCCCGACCGCGGGGGGTGCCATCATCCGGGCGAGCTGCCCGCCTCCGACGACGCCGACCGTGGGGAAGCCGAGTGCGGACACATCCGCACCATATCGCCGTGCCGTACCGTTCGCCTCAGCCCGTCGTCCTCCCAGGAGCAGTCCGTGACCCCCAGCACCCCGGCCCCCGGGCCCCGGCGCGGCCTCGTCGGCCGGCTCCGTGACCTCATGGCCCTCGTCGTGCGCGAGGCGCTCAAGTTCGGCGTGGTCGGCGCGGTCGCGTTCGTCGTCGACACGGGCCTGTTCAACCTGCTGCTGCACGTGGGCGAGTCGCCCGTGCTGGAGGAGAAGCCGCTGACGGCCAAGGTGATCTCGGTCGCCGTGGCCACGCTGGTGGCCTGGCTGGGCAACCGCTACTGGACGTTCCGCCGCCGCCGGCGCTCGGCCGTGCCGCGCGAGCTGGTGCTGTTCGCGGTGGTCAACGTGGGCGGGCTGGCGCTGGCCCTGGTGCCCCTCGGGGTCTCGCGCTACGTGCTGGGCCTGGAGTCGGCGGTCGCCGACAACATCGCTGCGAACGTCGTCGGGCTGGCGCTCGGCACGATCTTCCGCTTCGTCATGTACCGCACCTACGTGTTCAACGAGGGTGTCGCCCACCCCCACCCCGGCGACGGCCCCGCCGACGCCCGGACCGACGGGTCTCAGAACGACGCGGAGCCGGCGTCGCGCCACTGAGGCGGCCGCTTGGCCACGAACGCAGCGATCCCCTCGGCCCGGTCGGGACCGGCGACCACCCGCCGCCAGGCCGCGTCCTCGACCTCCAGCGCGTCCGCCAGCGGCAGCGACCAGCCCGCCCGCATGGCCGCCTTGGCCTCGCGGACGGCCGAGGGTGAGCGCTGCGCGACCGTGCGCGCCAGCTCCAGCGCCGCCTCGGTGGCGGTGCCCGCCGCGACCAGCCGGTCCAGCAGCCCCATCCGGTAGGCCTCCTCGGCCTCGACCCGACGGCCCGTGAGCACCAGGTCGGCCGCGCGGCCCGAACCCAGCCGGCGGGTGGCCAGCTGGGTGCCCCCGCCGCCCGGGAGCAGGCCGACGCCGACCTCGGGCAGGCCGACGACGGCCGTCGCGTCGCCGACGAGCAGGTCGCACGACAGCGCCAGCTCGCAGCCGCCGCCCAGCGCGTAGCCCGCGACGGCCGCCACCACGGGCACGGGCAGGTCCAGCACGCCGCGGTAGCAGGCGCGGTTGGTGGCCCGGGCCTGCAGCAGGTCCTCGGTGCCGGCCCCGGCCCGCTCCTTCAGGTCGGCCCCGACGCAGAAGGCGTCCGACCGGCTGGAACGCAGCACCACGGCCCGCAGCCCCGGCCGGACGGCCAGCTCGGCGGTCGCGGTCGCGACCTGCTGCGCGAGCGCCCTCGAGATGGCGTTGCGCGCCTCCGGCCGGTCCAGGACCAGGGACACCACGTGCCCGTCCGCGTCCTCGTCGACGCACCGGACCCACTGCTCGTTCACTGCTGCCTCCATCTGCTCGTCGGTCGTCCCGACCGTGCTCCTGCGGGTCGTTCCCATCCTCTGGTGCCGGTGCTGGTGCTTCCGGGGCCCGGTCAGCCGTGCTCGCCCGGTGCGTACCCGGTGCCGCCCTCGCGCCGGGTGGAGGACTCGACCGCGACCAGCGGGACGGTGCCGACGCCGCGGACGGGCCGGGTGCCCAGCGTGCGCAGCCGCAGGCCCTCCGTCCCCGTCAGGAACGCAGCGGTCGAGGCGTCGGTGAGCACCTCGCCGGCACCCGCCAGCCGTGACACGCGTGCGGCCAGGTTGACGGTGGTGCCGAACAGGTCCCCGAGCCGTGCCACCACCTGGCCGTGGGCGAAGCCGACCCGGACGCCGGGCACCAGCGCGTCGTCGGCGAAGGCCGTGGTCAGGTCCAACGCGGTCAGGGCCGCGTCGGCCGGGCTGCGGGCGGAGAACATCACCTCGTCGCCGACGGTCTTGATGATGCGCCCGCCGTGGTCGGCCACCGCGTCCCCGGCCACGTCGCCGAAGCGTCGCACCAGGTCGGCGAGCTCGGGCTCGTCCAGGCTCTGCACCACCTGGGTCCAGCCGACCACGTCGGCGAAGCCCACCGCCCGCTCGAACACCTCGCCGGCGGGCACGAGCACCCGGTCCACGGCGTCGTCCAGCAGCCGGCGCCAGACGAGGACCACCAGGGCCTCCAGGTTCGGCGCCGCGCGCCGCAGCAGGTCCACCGTGGCGGCCCGGTCGCCGGCGACGCGCTCGGCGACCGTCTCCACCTGCCAGGTGGCGAGCCGGTCCATCGACCGGCCCACGGCCCGGCTCAGGTCCAGGACGGTCTGCTCGTCGAGCACGCCGTCGCGCACCAGGCCCGAGGCCAGCCGCAGGGCCTGCAGCTCGGCGTCGCCGACCGCCGGCAGGTCCTCGGAGTCCGCGTAGCCCAGGGCCCGGAACAGCTTGCGCGCGCTCAGCTGCGACACCCCGGCCGCCCGGGCGGCCTCGCGCGGGGTGAGCCGTCCCGCGGCGGGCGCGGGGTCGAACGGGCTGCTCGGCGGCAGCCCGTCGGGGCCGGCCGCCGTCACCGGACGTGCTCCACGTCGCCCGCCGACACCCGGACCGGGCCCACCGGCCCGCGCAGCACCAGGGCGCCGTCCTCGGCCACGTCGACCGCCTCGCCCGTGACGTCCCCGGACGGGGTCGTCACCCGCACCCGACGACCCAGCGTCGAGCAGGCCTCGCGGTACTCCTGCCGCAGCCGGCCCGCGTCCGCGTCCGCCGCCCGGTCCCAGCGATCGAGTCGTCCCCGTAGGGCCCCGGCCAGCACGGGCGCCACGGCATCGAGGTCCGGACCGTCCCCGTCCCGGCGACCCGGCAGCAGGTCCGTGAGCGCCGCGGCCCGCACGCCCGGACCGGTCGCGGCCGGACGCAGGTTGACGCCGACCCCGGCCACCGCCTGGGGTCCTGCCGGGCCCGGGGCGACCTCCAGCAGGATGCCGGCGAGCTTGGCCAGGCCGGTGAGGGCCCCGTCGGGGGTGCCCTCGCCGGGGCCGGTCGCGGGGTCGTCAGGGCCGGGACTGACCGGCACGACCACGTCGTTGGGCCACTTGAGCCGGGCGGCGTCCACGCCCAGCTGCGCCAGCGCGTCCAGCACGCCGAGGCCGACGACCATGGGCAGCCAGGTCCACGCGGTCCGGGGCGGCACCGGTCGCCACAGCACCGACATCGCCAGCGACGCCCCCGGCGGGCTCTGCCAGGAGCGGCCCAGCCGGCCGCGCCCGGCGGTCTGCGCCCGGGCCACCAGGACCGTGGGCCCCTGCTCCCCCGCCGCGGCGCGGGCCACGAGGTCGGCGTTGGTCGAGCCGGTGGAGTCCACCACCTGCACCGGCCAGCCCATGGCGGCACGCTACCGGCCGCCTCCGCTGCTCCGGCCGGCCCACGGGTCGACCGGTCGCGGGCCGTCGTTCAGGGCGTGCGGCGGCGCAGGGTGAGCGACCCGCCCGCGAGCGCCGCCACGGTGAACCCGAGCACCACGGCGACCGGGCCGAGCGTCTGGGCCGCGCTCGCCCCGGCGGCCGTCAGGGTGGTGACCGCGTCCACGGCGTGGCTCAGCGGCAGCAGCGAGGACAGCTCGCGCAGCCCGGTCGGCAGGTCCTCCCGCGGCCGCAGCAGGCCGCAGAGCAGCAGCTGCGGCAGCACGAACGCCGGCATGAACTGCACCGCCTGCAGCTCGGTGGTGGCGAAAGCGCTGGCCAGCAGGCCCAGCGCGGTGCCGAGCACCGCGACCAGCACGGCCACGCCGAGCAGTGCCGGCAGCGACCCCTCGACGTCGAGCCCCACGGCCAGGGCCACCGCGGTAGCGGCCGCGGCCTGCACGGCGGCGAGCAGGCCGAAGGCGAGCGCGTATCCGCCGATGAGCGCGCCCCGGCTCAGCGGCGTGGTCAGCAGCCGCTCCAGCGTGCCGCTCTGCCGCTCGCGCAGCGTGGTCAGGCTCGTCACCAGGAACATCACCGTGAACGGGAAGAGCGCGAGCATCGGTGCACCGACCCGGTCGAACACGGGTGTCCCGGAGTAGACCCAGGCCATCAGGGCCACCAGGGCCGCCGGGACGACGACCACCAGCCCCACCGTGCGCGGGTCGTGGCGCACCTGGCGCAGCACCCGCACCGCCGTGGCGCGCATCAGAGCGCCCCGACCAGGGCCAGGAACGCCGTCTCGACGTCGGCCGCGCCCGTGCGTTCCCGCAGCCCGGCGGGGCTGTCCTGCGCGACGACCCGCCCCGCCCGCAGCAGGACCAGGTCGTCGCACCGGT
The DNA here is from genome assembly GCF_042466345.1 of Jannaschia sp. R86511. Classification (NCBI taxonomy): domain Bacteria; kingdom Pseudomonadati; phylum Pseudomonadota; class Alphaproteobacteria; order Rhodobacterales; family Roseobacteraceae; genus Jannaschia; species Jannaschia sp. R86511. The sequence goes on along the minus strand of NZ_JAXHCD010000001.1, from coordinate 2,305,689 downwards.
CGGCCTCGTCCATGACGTGGCTGGAGACCAGCAGCGTGGTGCCGGCCGCGGCCAGCCGGTGGAACAGCTGCCACAGCTCACGCCGCAGGACGGGGTCGAGGCCGACGGTGGGCTCGTCGAGGACCAGCAGCTCCGGGCCGGGCAGCAGCGCCGCGCCCAGCCCGACCCGGGAGCGCTGGCCCCCGGAAAGCCGCGCGGTGAGCGAGCCGGCCTGCGCCTGCAGGTCGACCTCCGCCAGGGTGCGCTCCACCGCCGTGGCCGCCCGACGCCGGTCGAGCCCGGCGACCGCGGCCGCGTACAGCAGGTTCTGCCGCACCGTCAGGTCGGGGTAAACGCTGGCCCCCTGCGTGACGTAGCCGACGCGGCGCCGCAGCTCCGGGTCACCGGCCGGTCGGCCCAGGACGCGCAGCGTGCCCGTGACCCGCTGCTGCACCCCGACCACGGCCCGCATGAGCGTGGTCTTGCCGCACCCGCTCGGCCCCAGCAGCCCCACGACCGACCCGGCCGGCACCCGCAGCGACACCGCGTCCAGCACCCGGGCCCCACCGCGTTCGACGCCGAGGTCGGCCACCTCCACCGCCCAGTCATTCACCATGTGATGAATATCGACCTGGTGAGGCTGCCGGTCAAGGGTCGTGCGGGCGTGTCACCCGTCGGGGGCGACGTCGGGGGGAGGTTCCGTGGGTTCCGGCAGGGGGTCGAACAGGTACCGGTGAACGGTGGGCGCCACGTCGGCCACGACCTGGGACACCGGGGCACCGGCCAGCGGCTCGATGGCGACCACGTACCGCGCCACGCCCAGCCCGACCACCTGCGAGGCCACCAGCGAGGCGCGACGGTGGGGCTGGTCGACGCCGAACCCTTCGGCGATCGGGAGCAGCAGCTGGGCGAGGACGAACTCCCGCAGCGTCCGGCGCGTGAGCTCGGAGCCGGTCAGGGCCGCGAGCAGAGCGACCAGCCGTCGCCGGGCCGCCAGCTCCCCCCACACCGACAGCAGCGTGAGCACCAGCTGCTCCGCGGCGCCCTCCCGTCCGGCGGCGAGCACGCGGGCCACGACGTCGGCCGGGCGGGCCGGCAGGCCCACGACCGCGACGAACAGGTCCTCCTTGCCGTCGAAGTAGTGGTGGACCAGCGCCGGGTCGACCCCCGCCCGCCGCGCGATGCCCCGCAGCGACGCGCCGTGGAACCCCTTCTCGCCGAACTCCTCCCCGGCGGCGGCGACGATCTCCGCGCGGGTGTCCGAACCGTCCGTGCGTCGCCCGCGCCGTCCGGGCGCCCTGCTGCTCACGCCCCGATGGTCCCAGCCCTCGCTAGGCTCCGTCCTCGTGCAGCGCGACGAAGCCACCACCACGGTCCCGACCACGGGTCCGGACACCGGTGCGACCACCGGGGACCCGGACATCCACACCACGGCGGGCAAGCTCGCCGACCTGCGGCGACGCACGGAGGAGGCGACCCACGCCGGCTCGGCCCGGGCGGTGGACAAGCAGCACGCCAAGGGCAAGAAGACGGCCCGCGAGCGCATCGACGCCCTGCTGGACCCGGGCTCGTTCACCGAGCTGGACGAGCTGGCGCGGCACCGCAGCACCACCTTCGGAATGGAGGCCAACCGGCCCTACGGCGACGGCGTGGTCACCGGCTACGGCACGGTCGACGGGCGTCAGGTGTGCGTGTTCGCCCAGGACTTCACCGTGTTCGGCGGCAGCCTCGGCCAGGTCTTCGGCGAGAAGATCGTCAAGGTCATGGACCTGGCCGCCCGGGTCGGCTGCCCCGTCGTCGGCATCAACGACTCCGGCGGCGCCCGGATCCAGGAGGGCGTCGTCGCGCTGGGCCTGTACGCCGAGATCTTCCGCCGCAACGTCCACGCCTCGGGCGTCGTGCCCCAGATCAGCCTGGTGCTCGGCCCGTGCGCCGGCGGGGCGGTCTACTCCCCCGCCATCACCGACTTCACCGTCATGGTCGACCAGACCTCGCACATGTTCATCACCGGCCCGGACGTGATCAAGACCGTCACGGGTGAGGACGTCGGCATGGAGGAGCTGGGGGGCGCGCGCACCCACAACAGCCGCTCCGGCAACGCCCACTACATGGGCACCGACGAGGACGACGCGATCGAGTACGTCAAGGACCTGCTGTCGTTCCTGCCGGCCAACAACCTCGAGACCCCGCCGGTGGCCGAGCCGGCCGACGACCCCGCCGCGACGGAGCGTCGCGACGAGGACCTGGTGCTCGACACGCTGGTGCCGGACTCGGCCAACCAGCCCTACGACATGCACACGGTCATCGAGACGGTGGTCGACGACGGGCACTTCCTGGAGACGCAGCCGCTGTTCGCCCCCAACATCCTGTGCGGCTTCGCCCGGGTCGACGGGCACCCGGTCGGCATCGTCGCCAACCAGCCGATGCAGCTGGCCGGCACGCTGGACATCGACGCCAGCGAGAAGGCGGCCCGGTTCGTGCGCACCTGCGACGCGTTCAACGTGCCGGTGCTGACCTTCGTCGACGTGCCCGGGTTCCTGCCCGGCACCGACCAGGAGTGGAACGGCATCATCCGCCGCGGCGCCAAGCTGCTGTACGCCTACGCCGAGGCCACGGTGCCGCTGCTTACCGTCATCACGCGCAAGGCCTACGGCGGGGCGTACTGCGTCATGGGCTCCAAGCACCTGGGTGCGGACCTCAACCTGGCCTGGCCCACGGCGCAGATCGCGGTGATGGGCGCGCAGGGCGCGGCCAACATCCTCTACCGCAACGTGCTGGCCGAGGCTGCGGCGAACGGCGAGGACGTCGACGCCGTCCGGGCGCAGAAGATCACCGAGTACGAGGACACCCTGGCCAACCCCTACGTCGCGGCCGAGCGGGGCTACGTGGACGCCGTGGTCGAGCCGTCGGCGACCCGGGTCGAGATCACGAAGGCGCTGCGGCTGCTGCGCACCAAGCGCGAGACCCTGCCCCCCAAGAAGCACGGCAACATCCCGCTGTGACGGTCCGCGCCGGACGTCGACGGGGCCTTCGGGACGCCCTCGGGCACTACAGGCACCCCCAGCGACGTTGGTTCGTCGTGCTGGGAGGATCGGTCGCGTGAGTGCGCTCAGGGGGATCCCCGCGGAACCACCGACGCCGTTGACGGAGTCCGTCCGGGACTCCACCGGCCTGCTCGACGTGCCGGCGGCCGAGGCCGTCGTCGCGGACGTCGCGGACGAGGCCGGCGTCGACCTGTACGTCGTGTTCGTGGACGACTTCGACGGCATGGAGCCCGAGGCCTGGGTCCTGGAGACCGGCGAGCTGTCCGGCCTCGGCCCCTCGGACGCCGTGATGGCGGTCCAGCCGGTGGGCGAGCAGGGTGAGCGCGGGTTCTGGTTCGAGCCGCCGGGGAACATCAGCGTGGCCGAGGTCCAGGACGTCACGGATGCGGCGCGCGCGTCGCTGTCGGACGAGGACTGGAACGGTGCGGTGGAGGCGGCGGGCGACCAGCTCATCGAGGTGGTGCAGGCCGACGGCGGCACCGCGGGCGGCACGGTCCAGCAGGACAGCGACAGCGACAGCGACGGAGGTAGCGGGTTGGGCACCATCCTGGTGTTCGTGGTCATCGGCGTCATCGGGCTGGTGGTGATCCTCGGCCTGCTGGCCGTGGCCAACCGGCGCAAGCCGGCCCTGCCGGCGCACGTGGTGGCCGAGCGCCGGGGGCAGACCGGCTGGGAGACCCTGCCGACGCCCGAGCTCGAGCAACGGGCCGGCTCGGCCCTGCTGGCCGGCGACGAGGCGCTGCGCGAGTCCGAGCAGGAGCTCGCCTTCGCCCGCGCGCAGTTCGGCGAGGACGGCACCGAGGAGTTCCAGCAGGCGCTGGCCACCGCCAAGGCGTCGCTGACGCAGGCGTTCGAGGCCCGTCACCAGCTGGACGAGCGCCTGACCGCCGGCGAGGTGCCGGAGGTCGAGCGGCGCCGTCTGCTCGTCACGGTGCTGAGCCGCACGCAGGAGGCCGACGAGGCCCTGCAGTCGCAGGCGGAGTCCATGACCCGGCTGCGTGACCTCGAGCGCTCCCTGCCCACCCTGCTGCCCGCCCTCGGCACCCGGACCGGCACGGTCCGCAGCCGCATCGACGCCGCCGAGCGCACGTTGGTGGGGCTGTCGACCGGCTACGCCGCGGCCGCCGTGGAGCCGGTGCGCGACAACGTCCGCCACGCCCGCGAGCTCGTCGACTTCGCCGAGCAGCGGCTGGTGCAGGCGCGCGAGCAGATCGACGCGGGCACCGCCGGCGAGGGGGCGCTGGCCGCCCACGAGGCGGAGGCCGCCCTGGCCCGCGCCGAGGACCAGGCGCAGGCCGTGCAGGACATCGAGCGCCACATCCACGAGGCCGTCGTCCAGCTGCCCGGTGCGGCCGCCGACCTGCGCGCCGACCTGGCCCAGGCCGACGCCGTGCTGGCCCGCGGCGGCAACGACGACCTCGCCGGTGCGGCCGGTCGGGCCCGGGCCGCCGTGGCCGAGGCCGAGGCCCACCTCGCGGCCGGTCAGGGCGGTGACCCGCTGGGCGTGCTGCGCCGGGTCGAGGCCGCCGACGCCGGCCTCGACAAGGCGCTGGAGGCCACGTCCGAGGCGGGCCGGACCCGGGCCCAGGCCGCGGCCGCGCTGCAGCACGCCGTCGCCGCGGCCCGCGCGGACGTCGAGGAGGTCGAGCGGTTCATCGCCACGCGCCGCGGGGCGGTCGGCAACGGCCCGCGCACGCGCGCCGCGCACGCCCGGAACCTGCTGACCACGGCCGAGCAGCAGGGCGGCAGCGACCCGGTGGCCGCGCTGCAGGCCGCCCGCGCCGCGGACGCCGAGGCCGACCAGGCCCTGCTGGACGCCCGCCGCGAGGTCGACCGGTACTCCGACCCCGACGACGACTACCGCGGCCCGTTCACCGGCGGCCAGCGCCGCCAGGGCGGGGTCGACGTCGGCACCATGGCCCTGGGCGTCCTGCTCGGCAGCGTGCTGGGCGGGGGCGGCGGCGGGGGCGGCGGCTCCTGGGGAGGGGGCGGTGGCGGCTTCGGCGGCGGCGGCTTCGGCGGGGGCTTCGGCGGCGGCGGGTTCGGCGACGGCGGCGGCTTCGGCGGCGACTTCTAGGCGCAGCAGGCCGGAACCGGAACGGGTACGGCAGGTCCAGTCACACCAACGGAGGAGAGCACATGTCCCAGCAGTCCATCTTCGGTCGCATCGCCCAGCTGGCCCGGGCCAACATCAACTCGGCCATCGACAACGCCGAGGACCCGCAGAAGATGCTCGACCAGATGATCCGCGACTACACCGCGAACATCACCGAGGCCGAGCAGGCGGTGGCCCAGACCATCGGCAACCTGCGGCTCATGGAGGCCGACCGGGACGAGGACGCTGCGGCCGCGCGCGACTGGGGCAGCAAGGCGATCGCCGCCAGCGGCCGCGCCGACCAGCTGCGCACCCAGGGCAACGCGTCCGAGGCCGACCGCCTGGACAACCTGGCCAAGATCGCCATCGAGCGCCAGATCAAGGCCGAGGGCGACGCGTCCGGCCTGTCCACCCAGATCACCTCCCAGCAGGCCGTGGTCGACAAGCTGCGCACCGGCCTGGAGGGCATGAAGGGCAAGCTCACCGAGCTCAAGTCCAAGCGCGACCAGCTGGTGTCGCGGCAGAAGATCGCCTCGGCGCAGAACCAGATGCACGACTCGATCAAGAGCATCAACCTGGCCGACCCGACCAGCGAGCTGAGCCGCTTCGAGGACAAGATCCGGCGCGAGGAGGCCCGCGCGCTGGGCAACGCCGAGCTGGCCGCGTCCAGCCTGGACAACCAGTTCGCCGAGCTCGAGGACGCCGGCACCACCATCGAGGTCGAGTCCCGGCTCGCCGCGCTCAAGTCCGGCCAGCCCCCGGCCGGGGCGTGAGCGAGCCCACCGGCCCGACCGAGGTGCCGCCGCCCGTGGTCCAGGTCGTCTCCGGACGACCCGACGACCGCGAGCTGGCGGCGCTGGTCACCGTGCTGCTCTCCCGGGCCGGCGCCGCGCAGGCCGCCGGCCCGGGGGGCGGGGCCCGCGCCCCAGGGCTTCTGGGGCGCCCCGGCGACGCTGGTCAGGGGCGGCGGCGGACGGCCCGCGGGCTGGGGCGGGGCGTCGGCTACGTTGCGCGGGTGAGTGACCCGACCCGCCGCCCGACGCCCGTCGACATCCTCGCCGAGGAGCTCCTGGACGCCCAGGCCGCCCTCGACCCGGAGTCCGCCACCCAGTCCGGGCTCGCCGGGCACGACCACCGGCTGACCGACCACTCCGTGACCGGGGTGGCCGAGCGGACGGGCCTGTACCGCGACGTGCTGCGCCGGCTGGAGGGCATCGAGCCCACGGACGCGACCGACGTGGTCACCGCGGACGTCGTCCGCGAGCGCGCGCAGGTGCAGGTCCGGATGGGCGAGACCGGTGAGCACGCCCGCGCCCTGGACGTGCTCGGCTCCCCCGTGCAGGGCATCCGCGAGGTCTTCGACCTGATGCCCACCGCCGACGAGGCGGACTGGGCGGTCCTCGCCGAGCGGCTGCGGGCCGTGCCCGAGGCCGTGACCGGCTACCTGTCCGCGCTGCGGGACTCCGCCGCGCAGGGCCGGCCCGCCGCCCGCCGCCAGGTGCTGGCCTGCGCGGCGCAGTGCGACGACAACGTCGGCCCCGACGGGTTCTTCCTGGCCACCGCCACCCGGGCCCGCGTCGCCCCGGGGCCGGGGGCGGAGCCGCTGCCGGAGGAGCTGCTGGACGAGCTGGACGAGGCCGCCCTCGGAGCGTCCGGCGCCTACGCGGAGCTGGCCGACGCGCTCCGCTCCGACCTGCTGGCCGCGGCCACCGACGCGGACGCCGTGGGCGAGGAGCGGTACGCCCTGCGGCTGCAGTACTACCTGGGCGCCGAGGTCGACCTGCGCGAGACCTACGCCTGGGGGATCTCCGAGGTCGAGCGACTGCGAGCCGAGGGGGCCGCGGTGGCCCGCCGGCTGGGCGCCACCGGGATCGACGAGGCCGTCGAGCTGCTCGAGCACGACCCCGCCCGGCTCGTCCACGGCGCGGAGGCCTTCCGCGACTGGATGCAGGCGACCTCGGACGAGGCCGTCACCGCCCTCGCGGGGACCCACTTCGACGTGCCGGACGCCATCCGCACGCTGGACTGCCGGATCGCCCCGACCAGCACCGGCGTCGTGTACTACACCGCCCCCAGCGAGGACCTGAGCCGCGCCGGGTCGATGTGGTGGTCGGTGCCCAAGGGGATGACCTCGTTCAGCACCTGGCAGCAGCGCACGACCGTCTACCACGAGGGCGTCCCGGGCCACCACCTCCAGCTCGGCCAGACCGTGCTCCGGGCGGACACGCTGAACCGCTACCGCCGCCTGGGCGTGTGGGTGTCGGGCCACGGCGAGGGCTGGGCGCTGTACGCCGAGCAGCTGATGGCCGAGCTGGGGTTCCTCGACGACCCGGGCGACCGGCTGGGACTGGTGGCCTCGCAGCTGCTGCGCTCGGTGCGCGTCGTGCTCGACATCGGCGTCCACTGCGGCTTCGAGGCGCCGGCGGCCGCTGGCGGCGGGGCCTGGACCTACGACAAGGCGTGGGCCTACCTGACGGGCAACGTGCCGGAGCCCGAGGCGACGCTGCGCTTCGAGCTGGACCGCTACCTGGGCCACCCGGGTCAGGCCCCGTCGTACAAGGTCGGCGAGCGCACGTGGCTGCAGCTGCGCGAGGAGGCCCGGGCCCGCGAGGGTGCCGCCTTCGACCTGCCCGCGTGGCACCGTCGCGCGCTCGACCTGGGCTCGGTGGGCCTGGACACGCTGCGCCGGGCGCTGGCATGAGCCCCGCCCCCGCGCTGCTGCTGGCCTCGCGCTCCCCCGCCCGTCTGACGACCCTGCGCTCGGCGGGCGTCCGACCGCAGGTCAGGGTCAGCGAGGTCGACGAGGACGCCGTGGTCGCGGCGTACGGCGTCAGCGACCCGTCCGAGGTCGCGCTGCTGCTGGCCCGGGCCAAGGCCGAGGACGTCGCCCGGCACGTCGAGGACGTCCTGGTCCTGGGCTGCGACTCGGTGCTCGACCTCGACGGGGTCGCCCACGGCCGGCCGCGCGACGCGGCGGACGCCGTCGAGCGGTGGCGCGCGATGCGCGGGCGCAGCGGGGTGCTGCGGACGGGGCACTGGCTCGTCGACACCCGCACGGCCGGGAACGGGGGCACCGGGGCCAGCGTGGGCGAGCTGAGCAGCACCGGGGTCCGCTTCGCCGACCTCGACGACCACGAGGTCGCCGCCTACGTCGCCACGGGCGAGCCGCTGCAGGTGGCGGGCGCGTTCACCCTGGACGGGCTGGGCGGCGCCTTCGTCGAGGGCGTCGAGGGCGACCCCCACGCCGTGGTCGGCGTGGGCCTGCCCACGCTGCGCCGGCTGCTGGGCCAGGTGGGCGTCCGGTGGAGCGACCTGTGGCAGGTCGCCGACCAGGACTAAGGTCCTGGCCGCAGCGGCCGATGCGTGGGGGTATGACCGCTCCTGACCGTCGTCGTTCCCTGCGCGCCCGCGTCGTCGTCATCTGCCTGGTGGCGGTGGCGGTGTCCACCGGCGCCGTCGCGACCGTGACCGTGACGCAGTCCGCGCGCGCCTCGGACGTGGCCCAGCAGGAGAGCGAGGCGTTCATCACCGAGCGCGCCCGCGCGAGCGCCGAGGCCCTCTACGGCACCGTCAGCGCGGTCGGGCAGAAGACCAGCGGCGAGATCACCACCGCGCTGCGGGTCGCGGAGGACCAGCTGGCGCGCGCGGGCGGCACGTCGACCGGCGCCACCCCGGTGGCTTGGACCGCGATCGACCAGCTGTCGCGCGAGGAGACCGCGGTGAGCCTGCCGCAGGTGCTGGTCGGCGACACCTGGCTGCGCCCCACCACCAGCTTCGACGACCGGGTCCCGGTCATCGACGACGTGAACGCCCTGACCGGGGCGACCGTGACGCTGTTCCAGCGCATGAACGAGCAGGGCGACATGCTGCGCGTGGCCACCAGCGTCCGCACGGCCGAGGACACCCGGGCCATCGGCACGTACATCCCGGCCGCGGGCGCCGACGGCACCGCCAACCCGGTGGTCGCGGCCCTGCTGGCGCAGGAGACCTACCTGGGCAACGCCTTCGTCGTGAACGCGTGGTTCGAGTCGGCCTACCAGCCGATCGTCGCCGACGGCGTCGTGGTCGGCGCCCTGTACGTCGGCATCCAGCAGCAGGCCGTCCCCGAGCTGTCCGACGCGGTGCTGCAGGCCGCCCTGGGCGAGCGGGGCGAGACGTTCGTGGTGGGCACCGCCGGCACCCGCGCCGGGGTGTACGACCTGGCGGCCGACTCCGCGGCGGTCGGTACGTCGGCCCTGGAGGCGGAGCTCGACGCCGACGGGCAGCCGTGGTTGGCGCCGGTGCTGGAGCGGGCCCCCGAGCTGACCGAGGGCGAGGCCGAGGTCGTGACCCTGGAGCGTGACGCGCCCGGCGGCGGTACCGAGACCGTGACGGTCGGCTACTCGTACTACGCGCCGTGGGACTGGGCCGTGGTCAGCGTCGTGTCGCACGACGACTTCGCCGCCACCGCCGAGCGCCTGGCCGCCGTGGAGCGACAGACGTTCGGGGCCATCGCCCTGGCCGCCCTGGTGTCGGCCCTGGTCGCCGTCGGGGTCGGGGCCCACCTGGCCGGGCGGGCGACCCGGCCGGTCGCCGCGGCCGCCCGCGCCGTCGGGCGGCTGGCCCACGGCGAGGAGCACGGCGCCACCGGCACGGGTGGGCGCACGGGTGGCATGACGGGCGCCAGCCGGGACCTGGCCGTGGCCTCTCGGGACACCGCGGAGCGGGCCCGGTCCGTCTCGGGCTCCGCGGGCGAGGTCCGTGGCGACGCCGAGGCCACCGCGGCGGCCGTCGAGCAGCTGACCAGCGCCAACGCCGAGATCACCCGGGCCCGCACCCCGCTGGCCGACGTGGTGCAGCGGCTGTCCAGCAACGTCGAGCAGGTGCGCCGGTCCGCGGTGGAGGTCAGCACCATCGCCGAGGCCGCCGACGCCGCCGCGCGGGCCACCAGCGAGGTCGTCGACCGGCTCGACCGCGCCGGGGACCAGGTCGCGGTCAGCGTCGACGCCATCTCGGGCATAGCGGCGCAGACCAAGCTGCTCGCGCTCAACGCCGGCATCGAGGCCGCCCGCGCCGGGGAGGCCGGCCGCGGGTTCGCCGTGGTGGCCACCGACGTCAAGCAGCTCGCCGAGCAGTCGGGCACCGCGAGCCTCAGCATCCAGGGCAGCGTCGAGGCCATGCGTACGGAGATGGCCGAGGCCAAGGAGTCCATGGCCCGCATCCAGGAGACCGTCAGCCGCATCCGCGACCTGCAGCAGGTCATCACCTCCGCCACGCACGAGCAGGCCGAGGGGACGCACGAGCTGAGCGACAGCCAGAAGGCCGTGGACTCCGCCCTGGCCGAGCAGTCGACGGCCATGGCCCACGTGGCCGAGGCCGCGGCCCGGATCGCGCACGCCTCGGACCGGATCGCCGCCGAGGTCGATGCGGTCGCGGCCCTGGCCGTGCGCACCACCCAGGTCTCGGACGAGGTCGCGCGCGCCGCAGCGGGGATGACCACCACCTCGGACGAGCTGGAGGCCGTGGTCCACGGGCGCCGGTAGGACCCTGGTCCTGACGGTCCAGGGGGTTGTCGTTCGAACATGTGTTCGATAGACTGCCGGCATGACCTGGGGGGCCGGCGCGGCAGGGGACGAGCAGACCGACGTCTCCGGCACGCCCCTGCTGCAGGCCGTCGACGCCGTCCGTGACGCCGTGTCGACGCTGCGGGCCCAGCTCGGCGACGGCGCGCTCTGGCAGAGCACCGACCGCGCCGTCCTGGCCGCGGTCGGCGACCTGGCCCGGGTCCGCGCCGGCCTGGACGAGGCCCACCTGCGTCTGGTCCGCGAGGTCGACACCCGCGGTGTCGCCGAGGCCTCCCCCGTCGCGACCACCCCCGAAGGGTTCCTGCGCACCGCGTGCCTCATCAGCGCCGGGCAGGCCCGCAGCGACGTCGCCGCAGCCCGCGCCACCGCCCCCGACACACCCCTGCACCCGTTCGCCGTCCTGCTGGCCCGCGGCGACGTCTCGCGCGCTCACGTCGACACCGCCGTCCGCTGCCTCGAGAAGATCCCTACCACCGTGCTCCAGCAGCCCGGCTGCGCCGAACGGGCCGTCGACTACCTCCTGCTCGCCACCGAGGCCGGGACGCCCACCGACGTCGACGTCGCCGCGAAGCACCTGCTCGCCAGCCTGGTCCCCGCCCGAGAGGACCGCCACGACGAGCGCTCCCACGAACGCCGCTTCCTCGACCTGGCCACCGACGCGACCGGCATGACGGTCGGGCGGTTCCAGCTCGATCCCGTCGCCGGTGCCGCCCTGCGCACCGCCCTGCAACGCTGGTCCGCGCCCGAGGCCGCCGGCACGCCTCAGGCGGGGACCGACCGGACGGGGACCGACCCGGCGGACCCGGACCTCGGCCTGCTTCGCGGGGAGCAGGCCGATGGCTGGGGCGCGGACTGCCAGGCCCCCGGACAGCCGGACCGCCGTCAGCCCCGGCAGCGCCGTGCCGACGCGCTCGGTCACCTCGTCCAGGTCGCCCTCGGCGTCCAGGACCCGCACCGCGGCGAACGACCCCGGGTCGTGCTCACCATGACCCTCGACCAGCTCCAGCAGCTCGAGCAGCAGCGGACCCGACGGGCCACGACGACCGACCGGACCCTGGTCGTCGGCCTGCCGGAGGTCGAAGGCGGCGGCCCCGTCCCGACCTGGGCCGCCCGCACCCTGGCCTGCGACGCCGTGCTGCAACGCCTGGTCCTCTCCCCCACCGAGGCCCCTCTGCAACTCGGCCGCACAGTGCGTCTGGCCAGCCTCGCCCAACGCCGCGCGCTGGCCGTGCGCGACGGCGGCTGCGTCGTCCCCGGCTGCACCGCCCCGCCTCAGGCCTGCGACGCCCACCACATCACCCACTGGGCCGACGGCGGACCCACCGACCTGTGCAACCTCTGCCTGCTCTGCCCCGCCCACCACACCGCCGTCCACGCCGGCACCTGGGCCGTCACCATGGACCACGAGGGTCAGGTGTGGACCACCCCACCCGGTTGGGTCGACCGATGTCGACAACCCCGCCCCGCCTGGCACCAACGAGCCCGACGCACCCGCCACGCCGCCTGAGCGGACGCGACGTGTCCGATCGTCCTGCGCTGGTCGGCCCGGCGGGTCGGTGGGGCTACTCCCCCAGGAGGACGACGCTGTTGCCGTCGGGGTCCATGAGTCGCAGCAGGCGGGCCCCGCCTCCCGGCTCGGGTCCGCCGTGCTCCAGTCCCCCCGCGGTGAGGCGCAGGGCCTCGGTGTCGAGGTCGTCGCTGCCCAGCACCACGGACGAGTGACCGGCGCGGTCGGGGTCCTGCCACACCTGCACCCCGGACCCGCCGGACAGGTGCCACTCCAGCAGCCCGGCCATGGGGCGGGCGTCGGGCTCCCGGTCGAACAGCGACCGGTACCAGGGCTCGGCCAAGGCCAGGTCGGTGACGACCTGACCGGCGAGCACGTACGTGAACGTCATGCGGTGCTGACGGCTCCCGACCGTCGTACTCATCGGTCACCCGGCAGACCAGGGACCGCACGACCCGGCGTACGACCGGCGCAGCGCCGCGCTCGGCCTGCTCCCGGCTCGGCCTGGCTCCCGGCTCGCCCCCGGGGTCGCCTCAGACGGGCCAGACGGCGTGGCGCCGGTCCGAGAACTCCCGCCGGCTCCGTGAGCCGTAGGCCAGCCGCCGCACCAGGTCGTCCCGCAGGTCCTCCGGCTCGACCACGGCATCGATCACCAGGTCGGAGGCGAGCCGGCGCAGGTCGACGTCGGCCAGGTACTCCGCCCTGCGGGCCGCGACGAACGCCTCTCGCTCCGCCTCGTCCTCGATGGCCGCGATCCGGTTGGCGTAGACGGCGTTGACCGCGGCCTCCGGGCCCATCACGGCGATGGCCGCCGTGGGCAGCGCGACGCACGCGTTGGGGGCGAAACCGGGGCCGGCCATGGCGTAGAGCCCCGCCCCGTAGGCCTTGCGGAGCACGACGCTCACCTGCGGCACCGTGGCCTCGGACACCGCGGCCACCATCTTGGCGCCGTGGCGGATGATGCCGGCGCGCTCCACGTCGCTGCCGATCATGAACCCGGGCACGTCGGCCAGGTAGACCAGCGGCACGTTGAACGCGTCGCACAGCAGGATGAACCGCGCCGCCTTGTCGGCGCTGTCCCCGAACAGCACCCCGCCCTTGACGGCGGAGTTGTTGGCCACGATCCCGACGCTGCGCCCGTCGAGCCGTCCGAACCCCACGACGAGCTCCGGCGCGAACAGCTCCTTCACCTCGAAGAAGCTGTCCCCGTCGACCAGGGCGTCGATCACGCCGTGCACGTCGAACGGCTCGGACTCCCGCGCCGGCACGTCCCCGGTGCGGAGCTCCCGCGCGGGCGGCTCGGCGGTGTAGGTGGGCGGGTCCTCGCGCCAGGTGCGCGGCAGGTACGACAGGTACAGCCGGGCCTGCTCGATGGCGTCGGCGTCGTCGGAGGCCAGCACGTCGCCGCAGCCGGACACCGTGCAGTGCATCCGGGCGCCGCCCATCTGCTCCAGGTCGACCTTCTCGCCCACGACCATCTCGGCCATGCGGGGCGAGCCCAGGTACATGCTGGCGTTCCCCTCGACCATGATCACGATGTCGCAGAACGACGGCACGTAGGCCCCGCCCGCGGCGGACGGACCGAACAGGCAGCAGACCTGCGGCACGCGCCCCGACAGCGCCACCTGGTTGTGGAAGATCCGCCCCGCGCCGCGCCGGCCCGGGAACAGCTCGACCTGGTCGGTGATCCGGGCGCCGGCGGAGTCGACCAGCCAGACGATCGGCAGCTCCTCGCGCAGCGCGGTCTCGGTGGCGCGGACCATCTTCTCGACCGTCCGCGCCCCCCAGGAGCCGGCCTTGACGGTCGGGTCGTTGGCCACGACCACCACGGGGCGGCCGTCGACGGTGCCGCGGCCGGTGACCACACCGTCGGCCGGCAGCCCGCTGCCGCCCGCCTCCCGCTTGGCCACCGTCGTCACCGCGTTGGCCAGCCGGCCGTCCTCGACGAACGAGCCCGGGTCGCACAGCAGGTCGACGCGCTCCCGCACGGCCAGCTTGCCCGCAGCGGCGAGCCGGGCCGCCCCCTTGTCGTCGGGGGCGGCCGTGGCCTGCTGGGCCTGCTCGAGCCAGTCGGAGAAGCCCTCGCTCATGCCACCGGCAGGCCGAGGCCGCGGGCCAGCACGAGGCGCTGGACCTCGCTGGTGCCCTCCCCGATCTCGAGGATCTTGGCGTCGCGGTAGAACCGGGCCACCGGGTACTCCTCCATGAAGCCCGCGCCGCCGAACACCTGGGTCGCGACCCGCGCGGCGTCCATGGCCACGGTCGAGGTGTGGAGCTTGGCCTTGGCCGCGGCGGCCTTGACCTGCTTCGCCGTCGCCCGACCGGCGGCCTGCTCGTCCTTGAGCCACGCGGCCCGGTAGGTCAGCAGGTGCCCGGCCTCGACCGCCACCGACAGGTCGGCGAGCGGGAACGCCACGCCCTGGTTGCGCCCGATGGGCGAGCCGAACGCGACGCGCGTCTTGGCGTACTCCGTCGCGAGGTCGAGGCAGGCCCGCGCCGAGCCCAGTGCCAGCGCGCTGATGGCGATGCGGCCGTCGTCGAGGATGGCCAGGAACTGCTTGAACCCCGCGCCCCGCTCACCGAGCAGGTGGTCCTCGGGCACGCGGCAGCCCTTGAAGGCCAAGCCGTGGGTGTCGGAGGAGTTCCAGCCGAGCTTGCGGTAGGCCTGCTCGACCACGAAGCCGTCGGTGCCGGCCGGGATCGTGATGGCGCTGATCTCCGGGCTGCCGTCCTCACGGGTGCCGGTGCGCGCGGTCACGGTGACCACGCTGGTCAGCTCCGTGCCGGAGTTGGTGATGTAGCTCTTGGCCCCGTCGACGACCCACTCGCCGTCGACCAGCTGCGCCTTGGTCCGGGTGGCCCCGGCGTCGGAGCCGGCCTCGGGCTCGGTCAGGCCGAACGCGGCCAGCGCGCGGCCCTCGACCAGGTCCGGCAGCCACCGCTCGCGCTGGGCGTCGGTGCCGTACGTGAGGATCGGGTTGATGCCCAGGCCGACCCCTGCGCTCAGCGTGATGCCGGCGGACTGGTCGACGTAGCCGAGCTCCTCGATGGCCACGCACAGGCTGGTGAAGTCACCGCCCGCGCCGCCGTAGGCCTCGGGCACGACGAGCGAGAACAGGCCCAGCTCGCCCATCTTGGGGACGAGGTGGGCGGGGAAGTGGTGGGTCTCGTCCCACTTCGCGATGTGCGGCGCGATCTCGGCCGCTGCGAAGTCTCGGACGACAGCACGCAGATCCTCGTGGTGATCCGCAAGCGCGAACGTCATCGGTCGCTCCTCCTGGGCGGCCGAGGGGTGGTGGCCGCTCCGCCAGGGAGCCTAACCGGCCCGCACGTCGTTAGCGTGGGGGCATGTCCAGCGCCCTGTTCCTGATGAGCACCGAGGCCGACAGCGGCAAGTCCGCGCTGGCGCTGGCGTTGTTCGACGCCATGGCCCGACGGGTCCCCCGCCCGGCGGTCTTCCGTCCCGTGACCCGTGACGGCGAGAGCGACTTCATCGTCGACCTGCTGCTCTCGCGCCTGCCCGAGGGCGCGCGCCCGGCCGCGTCGGAGTGCGTGGGCGTGACCTACGAGGAGCACCACGCCGACCCGGACGCCACGCGGGCCACCATCGTCGGCCGCTTCCGGCGCCTGGCGGCCGAGCACGACGCCGTGCTGGTGGTCGGCAGCGACTTCACCGACGTCGGCGCGGCCAGCGAGCTGGCCCGCAACATCGACCTGGCCCAGGACCTGGCCGCCCCGGTCGTGGCCGTGGTCACCGGCCGCGACCGCGACGGCGTGCGCCCGGTGGAGGCCGTGCGGGCCGCCGCCGAGCACGCGCTGGACTCGTTGCTCGCCCGGCACACCCCGGTCATCGGCCTCGTCGCCAACCGCTGCGACCCCGACGACCTGGACGCCGTCCGGGCCGTGGCCGACGACGTGGTCGCCTCGCGCGACCTGGACGTGCCGGTGGCGGTCGTGCCGGAGCTGCCGCTGCTGGCCGCCCCCACCCTGCGCCAGATCGCCGAGGCGGTCGGCGCGCGGCTGCTGAGCGGGGCCGACGAGGAGCTGGACCGGGCCGCGGTCGACGTGATGGTGGCCGCCATGACCCTGCCGCACCTGCTGGAGCGGCTCGTCGACCAGGCCGTCGTCATCGTCCCCGGCGACCGCTCCGACGTCCTGGTCGGCACGCTCGCCGCCGCCCGCGCCGACACCTTCCCCAGCCCGTCCGGCCTGGTGCTCACCGGCGGGTTCGCCCCCGACCCGGTGACCGCCCGCCTGATGGCCGGGTTCAGCCCCGCTCCCCCGGTGGTGCTGGCCCAGGGCTCGACCTTCGAGGTCGCCACGGTCGCCGCCGGGCTGCGCGGGCGGATGCGCGCGGGCTCGCACCGCAAGATCGAGGCCGCCCTGCACCTGGCCGGCGAGCACGTCCCGGCCGAGGCGTGGCTGGACCGGCTGGCGCTGTCGCCGACGGACATCGTGACCCCCGTGATGTTCACCCACGACCTGTACGAGCGGGCCCGGTCCGACCGCCGTCGGATCGTGCTGCCCGAGGGCACCGACCCGCGCGTGCTCCGCGCCGCGGCCACCGTGCTGCGGCGCGGGGTCGCCGACGTCGTGCTGCTGGGCGACGTGGACGAAGTCGCGGCGGCGGCCACCGCCGCGGGGGCGGACATCGGCGAGGCCCAGGTCGTGGACCCGTCCACCGACGAGCGCCGCGAGCGCTACGCGGAGGTCTACGCCGAGCTGCGGGCCCACCGCGGCGTCACGCCGGCCATGGCCCACGACACCGTCGCCGACGTGTCGTACTTCGGCACGCTGATGGTGCACCTCGACGAGGCCGACGGCATGGTGTCCGGCGCGGCCCACACCACGGCCCACACCATCCGCCCGGCGTTCGAGATCATCCGCACCCGGCCCGGCACGTCGGTGGTGTCCAGCGTGTTCTTCATGCTGCTGCCCGACAAGGTGCTGGTCTACGGCGACTGCGCCGTCGTCCCCAGCCCCGACGCCGAGCAGCTGGCCGACATCGCCATCAGCTCGGCCGGGACCGCCGAGGCCTTCGGGGTGCAGGCCCGCGTCGCGATGCTGTCGTACTCCACCGGCAGCTCCGGCAGCGGTGCCGACGTCGACCGGGTCCGGGAGGCCACCGAGCTGGTGCGCGAACGGCGACCCGACCTGCTGGTGGAGGGGCCGCTGCAGTACGACGCCGCGGTCGACCCGGCGGTGGCGGCGAGCAAGCTGCCGGGCTCCGACGTCGCCGGCCGCGCCACCGTCCTCGTCTTCCCCGACCTGAACACCGGCAACAACACCTACAAGGCCGTGCAGCGCTCGGCCGGCGCGACCGCCGTTGGGCCCGTCCTGCAGGGCCTCAACAAGCCGGTCAACGACCTGTCCCGGGGCGCCACGGTCGAGGACATCGCCACCACGGTCGCGGTGACCGCGGTGCAGGCGCAGGTGCGGGCCACCGAGGAGTCCTCGTGAGCGTGCTGGTCGTCAACGCCGGCTCCTCGTCGGTCAAGTACGCCCTCGTCGACCCGCACGGCGACGGCCCCGCCACGGTGCTGGCCCACGGTGTCGTCGAGCGCGTCGGCTCGGGCGCCGCGACGCTGCGGCACGTGGTGGACGGCGACAGCCACGAGGGGGCCGTCGCCGCCGCCGACCACACCCAGGCCCTGGTCGCGGTCGCCGACGCGTTCGCCGCGCACGGCCCCGACGTCCGTGCGGACCTGCAGGCGGTCGGGCACCGGGTGGTGCACGGCGGGGAGTCGTTCTCCGGCCCCGTGGTCGTCGACGAGGCCGTGCTGGCGGAGGTCGAGCGGCTGTCGGTGCTCGCCCCGCTGCACAACCCGGTCAACGTCGCCGGCATCCGCGCGGCGCAGGAGCGCTTCGGCGACGTGCCGCACGTCGCGGTGTTCGACACCGCGTTCCACGCCGACCTGCCCGACGTCGCCCGCACCTACGCCGTGCCGAGGCGCTGGCGCGAGGAGCACGGCGTGCGCCGCTACGGCTTCCACGGCACGTCCCACGCCTACGTCTCGCGCACGGCGGCGGCGTGGCTGACGCGTGAGCGCGGGGTCGACCCCGCCGCCTCCCGCGTCGTGGTGCTGCACCTGGGCAACGGGGCCAGCGCCTGCGCGGTGCTGGGCGGGCGCAGCATCGACACCTCGATGGGCCTGACGCCCCTCGCGGGCCTGGTCATGGGCACGCGCAGCGGGGACGTGGACCCGGCCCTGGCCGGGCACCTGCACCGGGTGGCGGACCTGACCGGGGACGTGGTCGAGGAGCAGCTCAACCGGGCCTCCGGCCTGCTCGGGCTGACGGGCGAGTCCGACCTGCGCGACGTGCGTCGCCTGGCCCGGGCCGGTGACGCGGCCGCGGCCGGGGCGCTCGAGCTGTACGCCTACCGGATCAGGTCCTTCGTCGGGGCCTACGCCGTGGCCCTGGGCGGGCTGGACGCCGTCGTCCTGACGGCCGGGGTCGGTGAGCACGACGTCGACATGCGCGCGAGCGTCCTCGACGGGCTCGAGGTGCTCGGTGTCCGGCTGGACGTCGACCGGAACGGGGCTGTCACCCCCGCAGGGCCGCCGGTGCAGCCGGTGAGCCGGGACGACAGCGCGGTGGCCGCGCTGGTGGTGCCCACCGACGAGGAGGGTGAGATCGCCCGGCAGGCGGTCGAGCTGCTCACCGGCTGACGGGCTGTCGCGCACATGGTTTCCAATTTGGAAACCATGTGCCATGGTGAGGTCATGAGAGACGAGCGACGCACCCCGACCGAGACCAGCCCCGAGACGGACCCCACCACGAGTCCCACCACCAGCCCGACGACCAGTCGCGACGCCGGGGACACCCTGCGCCAGGCGGACGAGCTGGCCTCCCGCACCCGGCACGCCGGCCGTTGGTACGCCCGCTACATGGCCGTCTTCGGCGTCGGGTTCGGCGCCATGACCCTGCTGCTGGGCCTGGGCCCGCAGGACGGCGCCGAGAGCCTGTGGTGGACGCTGGCTCTGATCGCCGCCTGGGCGGTGTTCGTGGTGGTCATGGTCGTGTGGGCGACCCGCCGCCCGGTGCAGGGTGCGCTGCGGGGTCGGACCTACGTGCCGGGCTGGGTCGGCACCGGGCTGCTGTACGCCGCGGCGCTGTTCCTCGGCCTGGGCCTGGGGCTGCCGGTGGCGGCCTGGGTGCTGGCGGCGCTGGTGGTGCCGCTGCCGCTGCTGCTCTCGGCGCTGCGCGTCCACCGGTCGCTGGCGTGAGCGGCGCCGGAGGCCAGACCCCGCCGGGCACGGACGAGGCGACCGCCCCGCACCCGCGCCACGACCTGGACCCGCTGCTCCTGCACGGCGTGCGGTTCTCGGTGCTGGCCGTCGCGGTGTCGGTGGAGAAGGTGGCGTTCGCCTACGTGCGGGACGCGCTGCAGGTCAGCGACTCCGTGCTCAGCAAGCAGCTGACCTCGCTGGACGAGGCGGGCTACCTGCGCATCGACAAGGTGGCCGAGGGCCGGCGCGCACGCACCTGGGTCCGTGCCACCGACGCGGGCCGGGAGGCGTTCGCCCGGCACCGGGCCGCGCTCGCCGCCATCGCCGACGGGCCCTGAGCCGAGCCCGCCGGCTCAGGCCCGGCTGCGCTCCTGCTCGCGCAGGTCGACGCTGTCCGCGCCGGCCGGCCCGGAGGCCCCGCGCGGCCCGGACGACCCGCCGCCGGCCCGCTCCTGCTCCCGCTCCAGGGACGCCTGCCGGGCCTGCTCCGACTCCTCCCCCAGCCGCTTGGCGGCCTCGGCGTCACGCGTCAGGTTCTCGCCGGTCTCGGGGTCGAAGACGTGGATCCGCGAGGTGTCCAGCCACAGGTCGGCGCGCTGCCCGTCCCGGATCCGGCTCTGCCCGTCCAGGGCGACCACCAGCTGGGTCCGCATCCCCTCGCCGTCCAGCTCGCGGTCGAGCTCCTCCAGCTGGTCGCGGACCGCCCCGTCGGCGGCGAAGGGCAGGTAGGCGTACAGCTCGTCGCCGAGCCACTCGGTGACGTCGACGTCGGCGGAGAACGTGGCCCCGCCCTCGCGCTCGGCCTGCGAGGCGTCCTCGAAGTACTCCGGCCGCACCCCGGCGATGAGGACGTCCCGGCCCTGCACCTTGGCCACGACCTCCTCGGACAGCTCGAGGTCGAAGAAGGGCAGCTTGAGCGTGCGGCCCTCGAGGGTGCCGGGCAGGAAGTTCATCGGCGGTGAGCCGATGAACCCGGCCACGAACAGGTTGACCGGCTGCTCGTAGAGCTCGCGCGGGCTGGCCACCTGCTGCAGCACGCCGCGGCGCAGGACCGCGACCCGGTCGCCCAGGGTCATCGCCTCGGTCTGGTCGTGGGTGACGTACACCGTGGTGGTGCCCAGCTGGCGCTGGATGCGGGCGATCTCGGTGCGCATCTGCCCGCGCAGCTTGGCGTCGAGGTTGGACAGCGGCTCGTCGAACAGGAACGCGTTGGCCTCGCGGACCAGGGCGCGGCCCATGGCGACGCGCTGGCGCTGCCCGCCGGACAGGTTGGCCGGCTTGCGGTCCAGGTGCTCGGTGAGCTCCAGCAGCGCCGCGGCCTTGTCCACCGCCGCCTTGACGTCGGCCTCCTTGCGCTTGTGCTTCGCCAGGCGCAGCGGGAAGGCCATGTTCTCGAACACCGTCAGGTGCGGGTACAGCGCGTAGTTCTGGAACACCATCGCCAGGCCGCGCTCGCGCGGGGCCTTGTCGTTGACGCGCTGGCCACCGATGGTCAGGTCGCCGTCGGTGATGTCCTCCAGCCCGGCGATCATCCGCAGCAGCGTGGACTTCCCGGACCCGGACGGCCCCACGAGGATGACGAACTCGCCGTCGCGGATGTCGAGGTCGACGTCGCTGACGGCCTTGAACCCGTCGCCGTAGACCTTGACGATCTTGTTGAGCGTGATCTCAGCCATGGTGTCTCCTACCTATCCCTTGACGGCGCCGGACGTGAGGCCGGACACGATCCGGCGCTGGAAGACGAGCACGAGCACGACGACGGGCACGGTCACCACGACGGCGGCCGCGGACACCGCCCCGGTCGGCTCGACGAACTGCGACTCGCCCGTGAAGAACGCCAGGGCGGCGGGCACGGGTCGGGCCGCGTTGGTCGACGTCAGCGAGATGCCGAAGACGAAGTCGTTCCACGCGATGAAGAACGCGATGATCGCGGTGGTGAACACCCCCGGCGCGGCCAGCGGCACGATGACGCGGCGGAACGCCTGCCACGTCGTCGCCCCGTCCATCTGGGCGGCCTGCTCGAGCTCCCACGGGATCTCGCGGAAGAACGCGGACAGCACCCAGATCGACAGCGGCAGGGTCAGCGCCATGTACGGGATGACCAGGCCGGGGATGGTGTCGTAGAGCCCGATCGTCCGCCACACGTTGAACAGCGGCGTCACCAGGCTGATGACGGGGAAGATCGACACCCCCAGCGCCGAGGCGAGGATCAGCTTCTTGCCCGGGAAGTCGAGCCGGGCGATGGCGTAGGCGCAGAACGTGGCCAGCACGACCGCCAGCAGCGTGGCCAGCCCCGCCACCACGACGGAGTTGCGCAGCGCCGGCAGGAACAGGTCGCGGGCGTCGCCGAGCAGGATCTGCTCGTAGTTCTCGAACGACACGTCCGTCGGCAGGAACTGCTGGTTGGTCAGGTCGTTCGGCGCCTTGAGCGACAGCGACACGATCCAGGCCACGGGGAACAGCGCGTACAGCATGATCACCGCGGCCGCGACGTACCAGAGCACCCGCTCGCGGGTGGACAGCTTGGTCATCTCCTCACCCCTTCCCTCGGGCCAGGTCGACCTTGAAGCCCTTGATGAACCCGATCGCGATCAGCAGCACCGACAGGAACAGCAGGACCGAGACCGCGCTGCCCAGGCCGATCTCGACCCGGCTGATGGTCTGGCGGTAGGCGAGGATCGACACCGACGCGGTGCCCTGGGCCCCGTTGGTCATGATGAAGATGTTGTCGAAGACCCGGAACGCGTCGAGGGTGCGGAACAGCAGCGCCACCATGATCGAGGCCTTCATGGCCGGCACCGTCACCCGGCGGAAGCGTTCCCACCAGGTGGCGCCGTCGACCTTGGCCGCCTCCTGCATGTCCTCCGGCACCTGGGCGAGCCCGGCCAGCAGCAGCAGCGAGATGAACGGCGTCGTCTTCCAGATCTCCGACAGGCAGATGACGACGATCGCCGTGCCGAACTCCCCGAACCAGTCCACGTTGCCCAGCCCGAGCCAGGTGTTGACGAACCCGGTCTCGATGGCGAACGCGTACTGCCACGCGAAGGCCGAGACCACCGTGATGATCGCGTAGGGGATGAGGATCGCGGCCCGCACGAACGGCCGCAGCCGCGTCAGCACCTTGTGCATGACCATCGCGAGCGCGAAGCCGAGCACCAGCTCGACGACCACCGTGACCACCGTGATGAGGACCGTGACGGCGAAGGCCTGCCACCAGATCTGGTCGGTGAGGATGACCCAGTAGTTGCGCAGGCCGACGAACGACCGGTTGTCCGGGTCGGTGAGCCGGTAGTCGAAGAGCGAGTCGTAGGTGGCCTGCAGGATCGGGTACAGGGTGACGGCCAGCATCACGAAGAACGCGGGCCCGGCGAGCATCCAGCCCAGCCGTCGCTCGGCCCGCACCCGGTCGCTGGCCCGCGCCCGGCCCTTGTCGACGACGTCGTCGGCACCGGTCGGCGCGGGGCGGGTCTCCACGGCGGTCACAGCAGGTCCTCCTTCGCGAGCACGCCCCGGATCAGGTCGGCGGCCTCCTGCGGGGCCGAGGCCGGGTCGATGTCGCCCGGCGGGTGCCAGGTGCGCTGCAGGGACTGCGACACCTCGCCGTAGTACGGCGTCAGGGGCCGCGGCCGGGCGTTCTCCATCGACTCGCCGATGGCCTCGGCGGCCGGGAACTGCTCCTGGATCTCGGGGTCCTCGTACACCGACCGCGTCGCCGCCGGGACGCCGTTGACCGACCACAGCAGCTGCTGGCTCTCGGGGCTGACCAGGCACTGCAGCGCCTCGAGGGCCAGCTCGGGGTCCTCGGCGAAGGCGCCCACGCCGACCGCGCCACCGCCGAACGGCGGTGCGGACTCCTCGCCCTCCACCGTGCGGGGGTACGTGGTCCACGCCAGGTCGTCGAGGAACTCCTGCTCCAGCGCCCCCGACTCGACGGCGCCGTTGAACGCCTCGTAGACGTACGGCCAGTTGACCATGAAGCCGCTGGCGTCCTGCTGGAACAGGGCCAGCGCCTCCTCCTCCGTCGAGGTCGACACGGCCGGGCCGACGACGCCGGCGTCCACGCTGTCGCGGATGACCTGGGCGGCGGCGGTCACCGCCTCGCTCTCCAGCCCCAGCTCGAGGTCGTCGACGTCGGCCTCCGGGTTGGTGAGCACCTGCCCGCCCGCGCCCTCGATCAGGGCGTTGATCCACACCGTGTAGCCCTCGTAGCGGTTGGCCTGCACCGAGATCGTGGTGCCGGTGTCCTCCGCGGCGGTGATGACCTGCTCCCAGGTGACCTCGCCCGCCTCCAGCGCATCCAGGTCGAGCCGGGCCTCCTCGGCCACCGACGTGCGGTACCAGAGCAGCTGCGTGTTGGTCCACATCGGCGCCGCGACGAGCTGGTCCTTCCAGGTCGCGCTCTCGACCGCGGCGTCGAAGACGTCCTCGGTGAGGGTGTCCGCCAGGTCGTCCGGCAGGTCGGCGATGAACCCGGCCTCGGAGAACTCGGGGATGAACGGCGGGTCCAGGCTCATCAGGTCGATCGAGCTGTCGTTGGCGGCCAGCCGGCGGATGAGCTGCTCGCGCTGGGCGTCGGCGTCGCTCGGCAGGCTCGCGGTCCGGATCGAGTAGGCCCCGCCGGAGGCCTCGCTGCACGCCGCCGCGACCTGACCCTGCCCGCCGTTGTCGGGGATCGTGTACCAGGTCAGGGTCGTGGCCGACGAGGCGTCGCCGTCGCCGCAGGCCACGAGCAGCCCGGGCAGCAGGACCACCGCGCCCAGGGCGGCGCGTCGCCGTCGTCGTCGCCCCGACCGTCTCGCACCGCCCGGCGTCGGCTCACCCGCCGGTCGTGGCGCACCGTTGTGCCGTGGGTCGCCGACAGCCATCCGCAGACTCCTCCCCGCCCGACCTCGTCGTCGGGACGTCTTCGCTGCACCGGCGCGGGGACGTCGCCTCGTCGCGGGCACCCACCCCGGTGGTCGGCCACCTTCGTCCCCGGGCCGTACCGCCGCAACTCGGGGCGACCCCCCCACCTGACGGGCTCGTGCCGGAGCCGGACCAGCCCCGTTCAGGACTAGGCTCCGCAGCGATGTCTACGACGATGTCCACCTCCGAGTCCCCCCGTCCGCTGCGCACCGTCCTCATCGCCAACCGGGGCGAGATCGCCGTCCGCGTGGCCCGGGCCTGCGCCGACCACGGCCTGCGCTCCGTGGCGGTCTACGCCGACCCGGACGCGGACGCGCTGCACGTCCGCGTCGCCGACGAGGCTTTCGCCCTGGGTGGCTCGACGTCGGCCGAGACGTACCTCGACATCGACAAGCTGCTCGCCGTCGCGGCCAAGGCCGACGCCGACGCGGTCCACCCCGGCTACGGGTTCCTGGCGGAGAACGCCGAGTTCGCCCAGGCCGTCATCGACGCCGGGCTGGTGTGGATCGGCCCGCCGCCGCAGGCCATCCGCGACCTCGGCGACAAGGTGTCGGCCCGGCACATCGCCGCCCGGGCGGGCGCCCCGCTGGTGGCCGGCACCGCCGACCCGGTGGCCGACGCCGAGGAGGTGGTGGCCTTCGCCC
The DNA here is from genome assembly GCF_042466345.1 of Jannaschia sp. R86511. Classification (NCBI taxonomy): domain Bacteria; kingdom Pseudomonadati; phylum Pseudomonadota; class Alphaproteobacteria; order Rhodobacterales; family Roseobacteraceae; genus Jannaschia; species Jannaschia sp. R86511. The sequence continues at coordinate 2,280,719 of NZ_JAXHCD010000001.1, read as the reverse complement.
GCGAGCACGGCCTGCCCGTGGCCATCAAGGCCGCCTTCGGGGGCGGCGGGCGCGGCCTCAAAGTCGCCCGCACCCTGGAGGAGGTGCCCGAGCTGTTCGAGTCGGCCACCCGCGAGGCCGTCGGCGCGTTCGGCCGCGGCGAGTGCTTCGTCGAGCGGTACCTGGACCGACCGCGCCACGTCGAGACGCAGTGCCTGGCCGACGCCCACGGCGGCGTGGTCGTGGTGTCCACCCGCGACTGCTCGCTGCAGCGCCGGCACCAGAAGCTGGTCGAGGAGGCCCCGGCGCCGTTCCTGAGCGAGGAGCAGAACGCCCAGCTGTACGCGGCCAGCAAGGCCATCCTGCGCGAGGCCGGCTACGTCGGCGCCGGCACCTGCGAGTTCCTCGTCGGCCAGGACGGCACCATCAGCTTCCTCGAGGTCAACACCCGCCTGCAGGTCGAGCACTGCGTGTCCGAAGAGGTCACGGGCATCGACCTGGTCCGCGAACAGCTGCGGATCGCGGCGGGCGAGCCGCTGGGCTACGACGACCCCGAGGTCCGCGGGCACTCCATCGAGTTCCGCATAAACGGCGAGGACGCCGGTCGCGGCTTCCTGCCGCAGCCCGGCCCGGTCGACGTCTGGCAGCCGCCCAGCGGTCCCGGCGTGCGCCTGGACTCCGGCGTCGTGGCCGGCAGCCTCGTCGGCGGCGGCTTCGACTCCATGCTGGCCAAGCTCGTCGTCACCGGTGCCTCCCGGCGGCAGGCGCTGGAGCGCTCCCGGCGCGCGCTGGCCGAGTTCGTCGTCGAGGGCCTGCCCACCGTGCTGCCCTTCCACCGGGCCGTCGTGTCCGACCCGGCGTTCGCCCCGGCCGAGGACGGCACCCCGTTCACCGTGCACACCCGGTGGATCGAGACCGAGTTCGACAACACCCTGCCCGCGTGGACCCCGCCCGCGGCGGCGGGCGAGCAGGAGGCGGCCCCGGAGCGCAGCCGCGTCGTGGTGGAGGTGGACGGCCGGCGCGTCGAGGTCGTGCTGCCGGCCTCGCTGGCCGCCCCCGCGCCGGTGGCGGCGGGCCTCGGGCGGGCCCCCCGGCGCAGCCGCAAGGGCTCGGGCACCGCGGCCGTGTCCGGCGAGGCGCTGACCAGCCCGATGCAGGCCACGGTGGTCAAGGTGGTCGTGGCCGACGGCGACGAGGTGGCCGAGGGCGACCTGGTGGCCGTGCTGGAGGCCATGAAGATGGAGCAGCCCCTGACGGCCCACCGCAGCGGCACCGTCCGCGGCCTCGCGGTGCAGGTCGGGGGCACGGTCACGGCCGGGGCCGTGGTCTGCGAGATCGCCTGAGCCGCTCCCGGGCCGGACTTTCGCAGGTGGCTTGCGGAGGATGTGGACTGTGCGGCTGAAGGCATATAACGTCCATATCGGTCGTCGCGAGGACGGGTCCCGCCCGCCTCGGTGACGACCGCCGGTGACACAGGTGTCGCCGGCCAGCCGGTCCAGCGGCGTCCGACCGCACGGCAGAGAGTTGGCCCCCATGACCATGACCCCGGACCGTCGCGCGTTCCTGCGCGCAGCCACCGTCGCCGCCATCGGTGGCATCGGCGCCGCGAGCGCCGTCGCCCCGGCCCACGCCGCCACCGGGCGCACCACCCGCGGCCGCAACGGCGTGCCGCGCGGCGCGATCTCCATCCAGCTGTACAGCCTGCGCAGCATCATGACCGACGCCAGCACCGCCGAGGTGGTCCTGGAGACGCTCGCCGAGATGGGCTTCGTCAAGGTCGAGGCCGCCGGCACCTACGGCATGACCCCGACCGCGTTCAAGGCGATGCTCGACCGGGTCGGGCTGCGCGCCAGCAGCGCCCACATCGGCAACCTCGACCCGCAGGCCGTGGCCGACGAGGCCGGCGCGCTGGGCGCCCGGTTCGTCAACTTCCCCTACGCCGCCTACCAGACCCTCGACGAGTGGCGCGCGCTCGCGGCCGACCTCAACCCGGTCGGCGAGGCGTGCCAGGCCGCGGGCATCCGCTACGGCTACCACAACCACGCGCTGGAGTTCGAGGTCGAGGAGAACGGGGTGCAGGCCTACGACGTGCTGCTCACCGAGACCGACGACCGCGTGGTCCACATGCAGCTCGACCTGTACTGGGCCGTCACCGGCGGCCAGGACCCCGTCGAGGTGTTCCGCCGCGACCCGCGCCGGTTCCTGCAGTTCCACGTCAAGGACCGCGACGAGGCCGGCTTCTTCGCCGACCCGGGCGAGGGCACGATCGACTTCCCGTCGATCTTCAGCGAGCAGCGCCTGTCCGGAGTCATCGAGTACATCGTCGAGAACGACCAGCCCGCCGACCCGCTGGAGTTCGCCCGCACGGGCATCGACTACCTGCGCGACGTCAGGTTCTGACTCCCGGCACGTAGCGGCGGGCCCGAGCCCGCCGCGGGGCCCCCGCACCGGTCGGACCGGTGCGGGGGCCCTCGTCGTCTCAGGCCAGCGGGGCCGGGTGCAGCTGACGGGCGGCCTCCGCGATCGAGCCGGACAGGCTCGGGTACACCGTGAACGAGCGCGCCACGTCGTCGACGGTCAGCCGGTGCTCCACGGCCAGCGTGACCGGGAAGATGAGCTCGCTGGCGCGCGGGCCGACCACGACGCCGCCGATGACGGTGCCCGACCCGGTCCGGGCGAACAGCTTGACGAACCCCTCGGTGACGCCCTGCATCTTGGCGCGGGGGTTGGTCGCCAGCGGCAGCATCACGCCCACGCCCTGGGCCTCGCCGGAGTCCAGCTGGGACTGGGTCCAGCCGACCGTGGCGATCTCGGGGGCGGTGAAGATGTTGCTGGAGACCGTCTTGAGCGACAGCGGCCGGACGCTGTCGCCCAGCAGGTGACGCATGGCGATCCGGCCCTGCATGGCCGCGACCGACGCGAGCGCCAAGACCCCGGTGCAGTCGCCTGCGGCGTAGATGCCCGGCACCGACGTGCGCGAGACCCGGTCGGTGACCACGTGCCCCGACGGCGACAGCTCGACGCCGGCCTCCTCCAACCCGATGCCGGCCGTGTTGGGGATGGAGCCGACGGCCATCAGGCAGTGGCTGCCGGCCACGGTCGAGCCGTCGGAGAGCGTGACGACGACCCCGGCGCCCTCGCGGCGCACGTTCTCGGCGCGCGAGCGGGACATCACCTTCATGCCGCGGCGGCGGAACGCGTCCTCCAGCACCCTGGCCGCGTCGGCGTCCTCGCCGGGCAGGACCCGGTCGCGGCTGGAGATCAGCGTCACCTCGCTGCCCAGGGCCCGGTAGGCGGAGGCGAACTCCGCGCCCGTCACGCCCGAGCCCACGACGACCAGGTGCTCCGGCAGCTCGCGCAGGTCGTACAGCTGGCGCCAGTCCAGGATCCGCTCGCCGTCGGGCATCGACGTCTCCAGCCGGCGCGGCGTGGCCCCCAGGGCCAGCAGCACGGCGTCCGCGGGCAGCGTCCGCACGCCCGAGCCACCGGTCACCTCGACCCCGCCCGGCACGAGCCGGCCCAGCCCCGCGACCAGCCGGACCCCGGCGGCGGCCAGCGCCGCCCGGATGTCGCCGGACTGGGCGTGCGCCAGCTGCTTGACGCGGTTGTTGACCACCTGCAGGTCGACCCCGACGTGCTCGCCGGAGGCCTGCGTGCTGGCGTAGCGCACCCCCAGCTCCGCCGAGCCGTCCACCTGCGTCATCACCTCGCTGGTGGCGATCAGGGTCTTGCTGGGCACGCAGTCGGTGAGCACCGCGGAGCCCCCGAGCCCGTCGGTGTCCACGACCGTCACGTCCGCGCCGAGCTGGGCGGCCACCAGGGCGGCCTCGTACCCGCCCGGTCCACCCCCGACGACGACGAGACGCTGCTGAGGTCGGTGCGGCATACCAGTCACCGGGCCAGTGTCCCAGGCCCGCCGTCCGGCACCGGTCCGGTGCCCGGGATGCCCGCTACGCTCCGCGGGTGCTCTACGCGGCCTACGCGGGCAACCTCGACCCGGACCGGATGGCCGAGCGCGCGCCGCGCTCGCCCGTGCGGGACTCGGGCTGGCTGCTCGGCTGGCGCCTGACCTTCGGCGGGGAGGAGCACGGCTGGGACGGGCCGCTGGCCACGGTGGCCGAGTCCCCCGACCCCACCGACGCCGTCTACGTCGTGCTGTACGAGGTCGCCCCCGAGGACGAGGCCGGGCTCGACGAGTGGGAGGGCGCCTCGACCGGCCTGTTCGCCCGGATCACGGTGCGGGTGCAGACGCTCGAGGGCGAGCGGCCGGCGTTCCTGTACGTGCTGCAGGCCTACGAGGGCGGGCTGCCCAGCGCCATGACCTTGGGCCTGGTCGCCGACGCGGCCGAGGCGGGCGGGGCGCCGGCGGACTACGTGGCCGAGCTGCGGGCCAGGCCCTGCCGGTCGGTGGGCTGAGCCCCGCCCGGACCGTCCGTGCCCGCCGGGCCGTCCGGTCCACCCGTTCGACCCGCGCGACGGGCGGCGACCGTGGCCACGAGCAGGGCCAGCAGCCACAGCCCGGCCCCCAGGGCCGCGACCGCCGCGCTGCCCCACCGGTTGCCGGCGCCGCCCGCCCACGGCGCCAGCACCAGGGCCAGCACGGCCGAGTGCGCGAGGTACACCGGCAGGCTGCGTCGCCCGAGCAGGGCCAGGCCGTCCAACCCACCGACGCCCCGTCCGCGCAGCGCGGACAAGGCGAGCACCGACAGGCAGACCGCGCCCAGCGCCGCGGCCGGCCCGGTGAGCGAGGACAGCACGCCGGCCCCGACCGAGACGGCCACGTCGCCCGTCCGGCCCGCCGCCACCACCTGCGCGTACGGCCACGCCCCGGCCAGCCCGGCCCCGACGCCCAGGGCGCCGGTGAGGAGCAGGCCGCGCCGGTGCCCGGCCGGGTCCACCAGCCAGCCGGCCCGGGCCAGCCGGATCCCCGCCACCGCCGCGAGCACCAGGCCGGCCTGCGCGAACGGCAGCAGCACCAGCGCCAGCAGCCACGTGCCCACCCGGTCGACCACCGACAGCAGGTAGTCCGACGGCGGGTCCGGCAGGCCCACCGACCCGCCCAGCCCGTCGACGACGCCGTGGACCAGCAGCGCGGGCACGACCAGGAGGCCGACCAGCACGTGCACGGCGGTGCGGGAGCGGACCAGCGGGTAGGCGAGCACGAGCACCACCCCGAGCACGGCCAGCACGTCGCCGTCCAGCAGCAGCACGGCGTGCCCGGCGCCGACGAGCACCAGCAGCCCGGCCCGGCGCAGGACGAGCCCCCCTGCCCCTGGCGCCGCCGCGCTCGTCGCCGCCTCGGCCGGCGCCGCGGTCTGGGTCGCGGTCTGGGTCGCGGCGGCGGTCTCGGCGTCGTGGCGCGCCAGCCGCAGCGCCAGCCCGTGCCCCAGCAGCAGCGCGAAGACGGCCAGCACCCGGTTGTCCACGAGCAGCGCCAGCACCCCGTCGACGAGCCGGTCCGCGTCCGTGCCCCCCACCGGCCGGTGGCCCGGGCCGAGCTGACGGGCCCCCAGCCACAGCAGGCCCGTGGCGACGGCGCTGCCCAGCAGGGCGAGGCCCCGGGTCGCGTCCACCGCGTGGTGGCGGCCCGCCGGGCTGCTCCAGGTCACAGGAGATGGTCTCAGGACGGGGGCTAGTCTCGCGCCGTGCAGACGACCGGGCAGACCAGCGGGCAGACCAGCGGGCAGGACGGGAACCGGCCGGACGGCGGTTGGCAGGAGGTGGCGGCCGCGGCCGCCGCCGTGGTCCGGGAGCGCTCCGGCGCGGCCCTGACCGGGACGGACGGCGAGGCGCCGGGCGCCGCCGTCGACACCGCCGTGGTGCTGGGGTCGGGCTGGGGCCAGGCGGCCGAGCTGCTCGGCGAGGTGGTCGTCGACCTGCCCGCCGACGAGGTGCCGGGGTTCCGGGCCTCCGCCGTGGCCGGGCACCACGGCCGGCTCCGGGTGGTCCGCACCGCCAACGGTCGCCGGGTGCTGCTGATCGCCGCCCGCACCCACCTGTACGAGGGCCACGGCGTGGACGCCGTCGCCCACGGGGTCCGGACCGCGGCCGCCCTGGGGGCCCGGCACGTGGTGCTGACCAACGGCTGCGGCAGCCTGGTCGTCGACTGGGGCCCGGGCACGGCGGTCCTGCTGCGCGACCACCTCAACCTGACCGGGGCCACCCCGCTGCGGGGCGCGACCTTCGTGGACCTGACCGAGGCCTACTCCCCCCGGCTGCGGGCGCTGGCCCACCAGGTCGACCCCGGCCTGCCCGAGGGGGTCTACGCCCAGCTGCACGGCCCGCAGTACGAGACCCCGGCCGAGGTGGCCATGGTCGGCGTGCTCGGCGGTCAGCTGGTCGGGATGTCGACCGCGCTGGAGACCGTCGCCGCCCGCTCGCTGGGCCTGGAGGTGCTGGGCCTGTCGCTGGTCACCAACCTGGCCGCCGGCACGACCGGCGAGGCGCTGGACCACCAGGAGGTGCTGCAGGCCGGCCGGGACGCCGCCGAGCGCTGCGGCCGGCTGCTGGCCGACGTCGTCGACCTCGTCGCCTCGTCGTGACCGGCCCCACCGAACCGGGGGCGACGGCGGCGCTGCGGGCGAGCATGCGGCGCTGGGCCGACGACGACGTCGACCCCGCGGACGCCGCCACCACCCGGGCGCTGGCCGAGGCGCCCGACGCGGCCGTCGAGGCGGCGCGAGACGCGTTCACGGGCGGGCTCGGGTTCGGCACCGCCGGCCTGCGCGGGGCCATGGGTCCCGGCCCCAACCGGATGAACCGGGCCGTCGTGGTCCGCGCCGCGGCCGGTCTCGCCGCCTGGCTGCGCACCACGGTCGAGGCGGCGCAGTCCGACGGGTCCGACGGGTCCGACGGGTCCGACGGGTCCGACGGGTCCGACGGGTCCGACGGGTCCGACGGGGCCGAGGGGGCCGCTCCCCTGGTGGCGGTCGGCTTCGACGCGCGCCGCGGCTCGCGGGCGTTCGCCGAGGACTCGGCCGCCGTGCTCACCGCGGCCGGCTGCCGGGTCGTGCTGCTGCCGGCGCCCCTGCCCACCCCCGTGCTGGCCCACACCGTGCTGCGCCTGGGTGCGGACGCCGGGGTCATGGTGACCGCGAGCCACAACCCCAAGGACGACAACGGCTACAAGGTCTACCTGGGCGGCCGTGCGGCCCCCGGTCCGGGGGCGGGCGTGCAGATCGTCCCGCCCGCCGACCGCGGCATCGCCGAGGCCATCGCCGCGGCCCCGCCCGCCGGGCAGGTCCCCCGGGCCGGGGCCGGCTGGCGGGTGGCGGGCCCGGAAGTCGTCGCCGGCTACGTCGAGGCCGCCGTCGCCCTGCTGCCGCCCGGCCCGCGCGAGCTGGGCGTGGTCACCACGGCCATGCACGGCGTCGGCGACGACGTGCTGGGCCGGGTCCTGTCCGGCGCCGGGTTCGACGACGTCCGCAGCGTCGCCGAGCAGGCGGAGCCCGACCCCGACTTCCCGACGGTACCGTTCCCGAACCCCGAGGAGCAGGGCGCGCTGGACCTGGCGCTCGCCCTGGCCGCAGGCTCCGCGGCCGACCTGGTGCTGGCCGTCGACCCGGACGCCGACCGCTGCAGCGTCGCCGTGCCCGACCCCGCCGCCGGCCCGGCCGACAGCCCCGCGGGCTGGCGCCAGCTGACCGGGGACGAGGTCGGGGCGCTGCTGGCCGAGCACGTCCTGACCCGGGTCCCGGGCCCCGACTCGCCGGACCCCGGCGAGCCGGCGACGCTCGCGGCCTCGCTCGTCTCGGGGTCCCTGCTGCACCGGGTGGCGGAGCAGCACGGCGTGCGTTCGGCGGCCACGCTGACCGGGTTCAAGTGGATCGCCCGCGTGCCGGGCCTGGTCATGGGCTACGAGGAGGCCATCGGCTACTGCGTGGCCCCGCGGCTGGTGCGCGACAAGGACGGGCTGACCGCGGCCCTGCTCGTGGCCGAGCTGGCGGCGGTGCTGCGGGCCCGGGGCCGCAGCCTGCTGGACGCCCTGGACGACCTGGCCCGGACCCATGGCGTGCACGTCACCGCGCCGGTGACGCTGCGCCTGGCCGACATGTCGGTGGTCGGCCCCGTGCTGGCCGGGCTGCTGGCCGACCCGCCGGCCGACCTGGCCGGGGTGCCGGTCTCGACCGTGGAGGACCTGTCGCTGGGGGTGGACGGGCTGCCCGCCACGACGGGGGTGCGGCTGCGGGCCGAGCGCGCGGCCCGTGTGGTCGTACGGCCCTCGGGGACCGAGCCCAAGCTCAAGGCCTACCTGGAGGTCGTCGTGCCGGCGGGGCAGGACCTGCCCGCCGCCCGGGTCGCCGCGAACCAGCGCATGGCCGCCCTGCAGGAGCAGGTCCGCGCGCTGCTGCAGACCGGCTGAGCCCGACGGGACGGGCCGTCCGCCGCCTCAGCCGGTGAGCGCCCGCAGCACGGCGGCGGCCGCGACGGCCGTGGTCACGGCCAGCGACGCGACCACCGGAGCGTTCCAGCCGACCCGGGGCTGACCGGCCCCGACGGCCGCGTCCCGGGCCGAGCGCTCCCGCCAGGTCTGCCAGCGGGTGCCGACCAGCACGGCGGCCTCCCCCGCGCTGCTGCCCGGCGCCCGGCTGCCGCTGATGGCGTCGGCCTCGGGCTCGGCCCAGGGCGTCTCGCGGCGGGACACCGGCCGGATCCGCCGCCCGGACGACGGCGCCGCCCACGACGTCCAGGTGGTCCCGCCCGCGTGGACGGTCAGCGCCCAGCGGGTGTCGAGGTCGTCCACCGACGCCCAGGGCAGCCGGACGGTGCGCAGCACGTTGACCAGCTCCACGCCGTCGGCGTCGACGACGACGGCCGGGTGCCAGAACATCGCGTGGACGGCGGCGGCCGAGAACGCCAGCAGCGGCAGGCCCAGCGCCACCGAGCCCGCGCTGCCGCGCAGCAGCAGGTCACCGGACAGCAGCAGCACCAGCAGCCACCAGCCCCCGGCCAGCAGGCGTCCGTTGCCGGGCCGCAGGACGACCCGACCGGCGTCCGGCCCCGTGCCCTCACCCCCGGGGCCACCGGGTCGGGTCGGGCGCTGCGAGGTCACCGACCCATCCTGCCCCGGCGTTAGGCTCTGCGCGTGACCGACCTCGCCTCCCCCGCCGCGCCGACCGCCGACCGGAGCCCCGGTGCCGCCGTCGACGCGCTGGTGGGGCCGCGGGTCGACGAGGCGGGCCTGCGCCGGTTCCTGCGCGGTCTGCCCGGTGTCGACGAGGTCGGCACGAACGCCCGGGCCGCCAAGTTCGGCACGCGCTCGATCAAGACCGACGCCAAGGCCTGGGCCCTGGACACCGTCGTGTCGATGATCGACCTGACCACGCTCGAGGGCGCCGACACCCCCGGCAAGGTCCGCACCCTGGCGGCCAAGGCCGCCCACCCCGACCCCGCCACCGACTGCCCGCCCGTCGCGGCCGTCTGCGTCTACGGCGACCTGGTGACCGAGGTCGCCGCCGGGCTGGAGCAGGCCGGGTCGCTGTGGCGGAGGCCACCGGCGCCCGGGCAGCACCCCGGCGTGAAGATCGCCGCCGTGGCCACGGCCTTCCCGTCCGGCCGGGCCTCCAGCGCGATCCGCCTGGCCGACACCGCGGACGCCGTGGCCGCCGGCGCCCACGAGATCGACATGGTCATCGACCGCGGGGCGTTCCTGTCCGGGCGCTGGCTGCAGGTGTTCGGCGACGTGGTGGCGGTCAAGGCCGCCTGCGCCCGCCCCGACGGCACCCGCGCCAAGCTCAAGGTCATCCTCGAGACCGGCGAGCTCGTCACCTACGACAACGTCCGGCGCGCGTCCTGGCTGGCCATGCTGGCCGGCGCCGACACCATCAAGACCAGCACGGGCAAGGTCAGCCCCGCCGCGACCATGCCCGTCACGCTGGTCATGCTCGAGGCCATCCGCGACTTCCACCTGGCCACCGGCCAGGTGGTGGGCATGAAGCCCGCCGGCGGGATCCGCACGGCCAAGGACGCGCTGCGCTACCTGGTGATGGTGCAGGAGACCCTGGGCCCGGACTGGCTGCACCCGGACCGGTTCCGGTTCGGCGCCTCCAGCCTGCTCAACGACGTCCTGATGCAGCGGCAGAAGGCGCGCACCGGCGCCTACTCCGGCCCGGACCACGTCAGCGTCGACTGACCGTGCCCGCCGCCGCCCCCGCGCCCCGCCCGGTGCGCACCCCCGCCCCAGACCCCCAGGAGCGCCAGTGACCGACCTGACCCGGACGGGCAGCCTGACCGACCTGACGGACACCCCGTTCCGTTACTCCCCCGCGCCGGAGTCCGCGTCCATCGCCCGGATCGCCGACAGCTACGGGCTGTTCGTGGACGGCACGTTCGCCGAAGCCGCGGACGGGCGCACGCTGGACACCGTCAACCCGGCCACCGAGCAGCGGCTGTCCACCGTCGCCCACGCCGGGGCGGCCGACGTCGACCGGGCCGTGGCCGCGGCCCGCCGCGCCCACACCCGGGTCTGGGGCCCGATGGCCCCGGCCGAGCGCGGCAAGTACCTGTTCCGGATCGCCCGCCTGGTCGCCGAGCGCGCCCGGGAGCTGGCCGTGGTCGAGACCCTCGACAACGGCAAGCCGATCCGCGAGACCCGCGACGTCGACATCCCGCTGGTCGCGAACCACTTCTTCTACCACGCCGGCTGGGCCGACAAGCTGCAGTGGGCCGGCCTCGGCGCCGACCCGCAGCCCCACGGCGTGGTCGGCCAGGTCATCCCCTGGAACTTCCCGCTGCTCATGCTGGCCTGGAAGATCGCCCCGGCGCTGGCCACCGGCAACACCGTGGTGCTGAAGCCGGCCGAGACGACGCCGCTGTCGGCCCTGCTGTTCGCCGAGATCTGCGCCGAGGCGGACCTGCCCCCGGGCGTGGTCAACATCGTCACCGGCGCCGGCGACACCGGTCAGGCGCTGGTCACCCACGGCGACGTCGACAAGGTTGCGTTCACGGGCTCGACCGGGGTGGGCCGGGCCATCGCCCGCAGCATCGCCGGCACCCGCACCAAGGCCACCCTGGAGCTGGGCGGCAAGGCCGCCAACATCGTCTACGACGACGCCCCGATGGACGCCTGCGTCGAGGGCATCGTCGACGGCATCTTCTTCAACCAGGGCCACGTCTGCTGCGCGGGCTCGCGCCTGCTGGTGCAGGAGGCCGTGGCCGAGGAGGTCGTCGACCGGCTCAAGCGGCGCCTGGCCTCGCTGCGCGTCGGCGACCCGATGGACAAGAACACCGACCTGGGCGCCATCAACTCCGCCGCCCAGCTGGGCCGGATCACCGAGCTGGCCCAGGCCGGCGAGGACGAGGGCGCCACCCGCTGGAGCCTGGACTGCGAGCTGCCCGACAAGGGCTACTGGTTCACCCCGACGCTGTTCACGGGCGTGCAGACCAGCCACCGCGTGGCCCGGGAGGAGATCTTCGGGCCCGTGCTGTCGGTGCTCACCTTCCGCACGCCCGAGGAGGCCGTGGCCAAGGCCAACAACACCCCCTACGGCCTGTCGGCCGGCGTGTGGACCGACAAGGGCTCCAAGATCCTGTGGACCGCGGACCGGCTCAAGGCCGGTGTGGTCTGGGCCAACACGTTCAACAAGTTCGACCCGACCAGCCCGTTCGGCGGGTTCAAGGAGTCCGGGTACGGCCGCGAGGGCGGCCGCCACGGTCTGGAGGCCTACGTCCGATGAGCACAGGACCGATGAGCACACCGACCACCGGCCGCGCCAAGGGCAGCCGCAAGAAGGCCGCCGCCCCCGAGCCGGCGGCCCGCCTCGACGTCCGCAAGACCTACAAGCTGTACGTCGGCGGGAAGTTCCCCCGCAGCGAGTCGGGCCGCACCTACGCCGTGCACGCCGCGGACGGCGGCCTGCTCGCCCAGGCGGCCCAGGCCTCGCGCAAGGACGCCCGCGACGCGGTCGTCGCGGCGCGCGCCGCGGTCGGCGGCTGGGCCGGGGCCACCGCGTACAACCGCGGCCAGGTGCTGTACCGGGTGGCGGAGATGCTCGAGGGCCGCGCCGCCCAGTTCGTGGAGCTCGTCGCCGACGCCGAGGGCGTCAGCCTGGAGGACGCGCACCGGCAGGTGAACGCCGCCGTCGACCGGTGGGTCTGGTACGCCGGCTGGACGGACAAGGTCACCCAGGTGGCCGGGAACGCCAACCCGGTGGCGGGGCCGTACTTCAACCTGTCGGTGCCCGAGCCGACCGGCGTCGTGGCGGTCCTGGCGCCCCAGGGCTCCTCCCTGCTGGGCCTGACCAGCGTCGTGGCCCCCGTGATCGCCACGGGCAACACGTGCGTGGTGGTGACGTCGTTCGACCGGCCGCTGCCGGCGGTGGCCCTGGCCGAGGTGCTCGCCACCTCCGACGTCCCCGGCGGCGTGGTCAACCTGCTGACCGGGTCCGCGGCCGAGCTCGGGCCGTGGCTGGCCTCGCACCGCGACGTCGACGCGATCGACCTGACCGGTGCGGCGGCGCTGGCCGAGCCCACCTGGGGCGACCTGGAGGCCGCGGCGTCGGACACCCTGACCCGGGTGCTGCGTCCGGCCGACCTGCCCGACGGCGCCGAGCCGGACTGGGCCGAGGTCCCCGACCCGCGCCGCATGCTGACGTTCATGGAGACCAAGACCGTCTGGCACCCGAAGGGCCGATGAGCGACCAGCCACCGCCCGGGGCCACGCCCCGGGCCACCGTCCTGCTGCTGGCCGGGGCGAGCGGCTCCGGCAAGTCCACCCTCGTGGGACGGCTGCGGCAGCGTCACCCCGAGCTGACCGTGGTGCAGCTCGACGACTTCTACCGCGAGGGCACCGACCCGGGCCTGCCCGCCTGGGGCGGCATCGTCGACTGGGACGACCCGGCCACCTGGGACGCCGCCGCCGCCCACCGGGCCCTGGTCGGCCTGTGCACGCAGGGCCGCTGCGAGGTCCCCGTCTACGACATCCCGACCTCCAGCATCACCGGCTCGCACCCCGTTGCGCTCGCGGCCGGCGGCACGGTCGTCGTGGCCGAGGGCCTGTTCGCCCCCGAGATCGTCGAGCACCTGTCCCGCTCCGGCCTGCTGCTGGACGCCGTGCACCTGCGTTCCCGCCCGGTCGTGACGTTCGTCCGGCGCCTGGCCCGCGACCTGGCCGGGCACCGCAAGCCGCCCCTGACGCTGCTGCGGCGGGGCCTGGCGCTGGCCCGCAAGGAGCCGGCCCTGCTGCGCCGCTGGAGCCGGCTGGGCACCCGGGCGGTGAGCAAGGCCGAGGTCGAGGCGGTCGTCGCCACCCACCTGGCCACCGCCGCCCGCACCACCTGACCCGCGCACCATCTGACGCCCAGACCCGGCCGGGGCGGGAGCGCGGGCGGTGGACCACGCCGCGGAACCCCTCCGGCGGGATCGGCGCCCCCTCTAGGTTGTCCTCCGTGACGAAGAGGCGGCCGCCGCGGGCCCGACCGGTCCCCGCGCCCCCGGCCCCCACCACCGCCCTGGCCCGCCTCGGCGCGCTGGTGGCCCGGCACCCGTTCCTCGTGGTCGGGGCCTGGGTCCTGCTCGCCCTGGTCGGCGGCGTCGTCGGCGGGTCGGTCTTCGACCGGACCGAGACCGTGGCCGACGTCCGGGCCGACGCCGAGTCCGCCGTCGTCGCCGCGCAGGTCAGGACGGTGGACCCCGACGCCGCGACGGTGGTCGCGGTCGTCGGGGGGACCGACTTCTTCGACCCGGTGCTGCGCGACAGCGCGACCGACCTGATGTTCCGGGTGCGTGAGGTGCCCGGCGTCGCGCTGGTCACCGACGCCTGGACCGGGGGCGGGCTGATCAGCGAGGACGGGCAGCGCTCGCTCGTGGTCGTCGAGCTGGACCCCGGCCTGGACGAGGCGGCCGCGCTGCGCACGGCCGACGAGGTCACGGCCATGCTCCGCACCGTCGAGGCCCCCGAGGTCGTGGTCGGCGGGGAGCTCCTCGCCGAGCGGGACTTCGCCGACCTGGCGGTCGCCGACGCCGTGCGCGGGGAGTCCCTGGCCCTCGGCGTGCTGTGCGTGGTCCTCGTCCTGCTGCTCGGCGGGGTCAGGGTCGCCCTGGTCCCGCTGGCCACCGCCCTGGCCGTCATCGCCTCGGCGCTGCTCCTGCTGACCGGGCTGACGGGTGTGGTGGCGGTGTCGGAGTTCGCCGTCAACATCGTCACGCTGCTGGGGCTGGGCCTGGCGGTCGACTACAGCCTGCTGGTGCTGTCCCGGTTCCGGGAGGAGCGGGAGCGGCACCCCGCCGCGCCGCTGCCGGAGCTGCTGGCCCGGACCACGGCGCAGGCGGGTCGGGCCGTGCTGTTCTCGGGCCTGGCCGTCGGCACGGCGTTCCTGGGCCTGCTGGTCGTCGGCGAGCCGCTGCTGGCCAGCATGGCGCTGGGCGGGGTGGCCGTGGCCGCGCTCGTCACCGTGGCCGGGATCACCCTGGTCCCGGCGCTGGTGGCGCTGACCCACCGGCACGTCCCGGCGCACGGGGCCACGACCTGGGTGTGGCGCCGCCCCCGGCCCGAACGGGCCGGGGCGATGGCCCGGCTGGCGGGCTGGGCCCAGGGCCGGCCGGTCGTCGCCACGCTGGCCAGCACGGTCCTGCTGCTCGCCCTGTGCCTGCCGCTGTCCACGCTGCAGCTGGGCGCCTCCGACGCCCGCTCGCTGCCGCCGGGCACGGAGGCCCGCACCGTCGCCGAGCTCGTCGAGCAGGAGTTCCCGCTGGTCGCCACCCAGCCCCTGCTCGTCCTGGTGGGCTCGCCGGACCCGGCGGACGTCGCCGCGGTGACCACGGCGGTGGGCGGGCTGGACGGGGTCGACGGCATCCGCCCGGCCGACGCCTCCCCCGCGGGCACCTCGCTGCTGGAGGTCACGCCCACCGGGACCACCACCGACCCGGTGGCGCAGCAGCTGGTCCGGCAGGTGCGCGGCGCCGACCTCGGCGTACCCGTGTCCGTCGGGGGCCCGGCGGCCGAGCTGGTCGACACCAAGGACGGTGTCGTCGACCGGCTGTGGCTGGTCCTCCTCGTCGTCGTGGTGCCGACCCTGGTCCTGCTGGGCCGGCTCACCCGGTCCCTCGTGGTGCCCGTCAAGGCCGTGCTGCTCAACCTGCTGACCCTCGGGGCGACCCTGGGGGTGCTGGTGCTGGTGTTCCAGCGGGGCTGGTTCGCCCCCGTGCTGGGCTTCGATCCGGTCGGCCGGCTCGACGTGACCACGCCGCTGCTGCTGGCCGTCCTGGTGTTCGGGCTGTCGATGGACTACGAGGTGTTCCTGCTGTCCCGGATCCGCGAGGCCTGGGACGCCGAACCCATCCGCGACGCGGCCGCCAACCAGCGGGCGGTGCTGGCCGGCATCACGTCCTCGGGCCCCGTGGTGACCGCCGCCGCGGTGTGCATCGGGATCGTGTTCCTCGGCTTCGCCATCGGCGACCTGGTCGCGGTCAAGGAGGTCGGCATCGGCATGACGGTGGCCCTGCTGCTGGACGTGACCGTGGTGCGGGGCGTCCTGCTGCCCGGGGCGATGACCCTGCTCGGTCGGTGGAACTGGGTGCTGCCGCAGGTGCGCCGGACCACGCGGGTCGCTCCGGACCCGGCGCCGGCGGACGCGGGGGGCCGGGTCCGGACCTGAGCCGTCGGGGCGCGGTGCCGCGCCGGGGCGTCAGGGCTGCGCCGGCCGGCCCCGGCCGCGGACGGGCTCCAGCAGCCCGACACCGTGGGTGCGGGACACCCAGACGGTCAGCCCGGCGGTGGTCAGCAGCATCGGCGTCAGCGACACCACCAGCAGCCACGGGTCGACCGCCCCCTGCTGCAGCGAGCTCGGGCTGAGCGGCGAGACGAGCAGCAGCGGCAGGTTGTTGGCCGTGTGCACCACCACCGCGAGCTCCAGGCCGCCGCTCTTCCAGACCAGGAACCCCATGGCCAACGCGAAGACGGCGATGTCGACCAGGCCCACCCGGTCGTAGCCGTGGCCGAGCACGAACAGCGGGACCGGCAGCACGACCCCCAGCACGGGCCAGCGGGACCACGTGCCCAGCAGCTGCATCGGCAGCCCCCGGAAGGCGTACTCCTCCGCCGCGCACTGCAGCGGGGTCAGCAGCAGCACCACGACGACGACCGCCAGCAGCGACACGTCCAGCGGCGGCAGCGACAGGTCCGCCGGCGGGGCCAGGGCCGTCGCGGTCCACAGCACCAGCGCGTACCCGGGCAGCACGACGGCCGCGGCACGCAGCGCCATCCCCCACCGGAACCGACCGACGACGGAGTGCACCGTTCCCCGCTGCCCGCCGCCCCAGCGCAGGGCGAGCACGACCAGGGGCAGCAGGAGCGCGATCAGCCCCAGGGACAGCAGCAGGTCCACGGGGTTGCGAGGGTCGTCGAGGTCCGTCGAGGGGGTGAGGGCGCCGGGCCACGTCACGCCCGGGGAGTGCTCGACCGCGATGACGCTCACCACGGCTACGACGAGCGCGATGACGACGAGACCGAGCAGCAGGCCCGCCCCGGCCCCCAGGGTCGCGAACGGCCGCCACCACCGCGACGTCCGCGGCCGGAGGTGCGCGAGGCGGTGGTAGGCGAGCGGGTCACCGGCCCCGACGGGGTGCGGCTGGACGGGGTGCGGCTGGACGGGGTGCGTCTGGACGGGGAGCTGGACGGCTGCGGTGGGTGTCTCGGTCATGGCACCACCGTCACGCGGCCGGCCCGGGAGCGGATCGGCCGACCGGCCCGATGCGGGCCCGGGTGTCGATCCTCCGGAGGGGGCCCGTGAGGAGGAGGTCGGGTCCTCCTCGAGGACGATCTCGGCCCGCGCGCACGTCCCTAGGCTGGCGCGGTGACTGCACCCACCGGGCCCGTGGCCGTCGCCCCGGCCCCGCCGGCCCCGCACCCCGGGACCGGCCGGGCCGACGACGCGTCGGTCCCGCGGTCCGGGCGCCACCCGCACCTGCGGGCCGTCGCCGTGTCGCTCGCGTGCTCCGTGCTCGGGCCGCTGGTGTTCCTGGTCCTGGTGGGCGCCGCGCTCGAGGAGGGCGGCGAGCCGCAGCAGCCCGGGCCGTGGGTCGCCCTGCTGCTGCTGGACGCCGCCGTGGGCGTCACCGCCGCGGCCCTGGCCGGGCTGTTCCGGACCTCGCGGGTGGCGTCGGTGGCGCTGGTCGTGGCGGGCACGCTCAGCACCTGGGCCGCCCCGGCCGGTGTCGTGGGCCTGGTGCGGGTCGGCGCCCGGCGCTCCGGCGCCCTGGACGCCCTGGTCGTCGCCGTCGTGGTGGCGGGCGGTCTCGGCGTCAGCCGGCTGCACGGGCTGGTCGGCCCGCCCGCGCCCGACCCGCTGCCGTGGTGGGCCGAGGTGCTCGCGCTGGCGGCCGTGGCCGGGCTCCTGCTGCTGTGGGGCCGGGTGCGGGGGACGCGGACCGCGCTGGTCTCGTCGCTGCGGGAGCAGGCGGTCGCCGCCGAGCGGGAGCGGGCGGCGCTGGCCCACGGCCGGGAGGCCGACATCGCCCGCACCCGGGCGGAGGAGCGCAGCGCCATCGCCCGCGACATGCACGACACGCTGTCGCACCAGCTGTCCCTGATCGCGCTGCACGCCGGGGCCCTCGCCTCCCGCGACGACCTGCCCCCGGAACGGGCCCGCGAGGCCGCCCGGACGGTGCGCGACGCCGCTGCGGACGCCAACGCGGTCCTGCGCGAGGTGCTGACCGCGCTGCGCAGCACCGACCCGGAGCAGCGGCTCGGTCACCACGGCGGCGCGGAGCCGCTGCCGACGTCGCGCTCGGTCGACGCCCTGGCCGCCCAGGCCCTCGAGCAGGGGCAGCAGGTCGAGGTCGGCTGGCGGGGTCTGAGCGCCGTCGACCTGGACCGGCGCTCCCCGGCCACGGCCGTGTCCGTGGCCCAGATGACTGCCGAGCTGCTGGTCAACGCGCACAAGCACGCCCCCGGCGCACCTGTCGCGGTGCTGCTCGCCCACGAGGGTGACGACCTCGTGCTGCGGGTGTCCAACCCCCTGGTCCCGACCCCGGGCCCGGCGCTGGGCACCGGCCTCGGGCTGGTGGGGGTGGGCGAGCGGGCCCGGCTGCTGGGCGGGGTCGCCCGGTACGGGGCGGTCGACGGCCGGTTCGAGGTCCAGGTGGTGCTGCCGTGGCAGGCGTGAGCGCGCCGGCGGACGCCGCCGCGGTCCGCGTCCTGGTCGTGGACGACGAACGGCTGATGCGTGCGGGCCTGCGCCTGATGGTCGACGGCGCGGCCGGCATCAGCGTGGTCGGCGAGGCGGCGGACGGCGCCGAGGCCGTCCGCCGCGTCAGCGACCTGGACCCCGACGTGGTCCTGATGGACGTCCGGATGCCGGGCACCGACGGCATCGAGGCCACCCGCCGGCTGGTCGCGGCGGGGTCCCGCGCCCGGGTCGTCGTGCTGACCGCGTTCGAGACCGACGACCACCTGCTCGAGGCGCTGCGGGCCGGGGCCGTGTCGTTCCTGCTCAAGGACGCCCCGCCCGAGGACGTCGTCACGGCCGTCCACGACGCGGCGCAGGGGCGCGCCTCGTTCTCGCCCAGCGTGCTCGCGCGGCTGGTCGCCCTGGCCGCCGGACCGCAGGGAGGACCGCACCGGGCCGGACCGCAGCAGGGCGGACCGGGTGGGGGCGTCGCGGACGCCGCGGGCAGCCGCACCGCGCCCGGCGGGCTCACCGCCCGGGAGTGGGAGGTCGGCCGGTTCGTCGCGCAGGGCCTCACCAACGCCGAGATCGCCGCGGCCCTCTACCTGAGCACCACGACGGTCAAGACCCACATGACGCACCTGTTCGAGAAGCTGCACGTCACCAACCGCGTGCAGCTCGCCATCCGCGTGCTGGAGCACGACGGCCCGGGCTGACCGGGCTCGGCCGACGGCGACCGCCGGGGACGAGGGCCCAGCCGGCTCAGCCGGCCAGCGCCGCCCAGCCGTCGCGCACCCGAAGCACGAGCTCCTCGCGGGCCGGCAGGGGCAGGAACGTCGCCTCGGCGGCGGCGACGCTGGCCAGCGCCAGGTCGGCGTCGCTCCAGCCGGCCTGCTCGCGCAGCAACGTCATCTCCTTGGTCATGGTCGTGCCGGACACCAGCCGGTTGTCCGTGTTGACGGTGACCGCGAAGCCCAGGTCCTTGAGCAGGGTGGACGGGTGCGCGGCGATGCTGGGGGCGGCGCCGGTCTGCACGTTGGACGTGGGGCTGGCCTCCAGCGGGATGCGGCGGTCGCGGATCCAGGTGGCGACGCGACCCAGCTGCGGGGTGCCGCCGGGGGCGTCGGCCGCGACGACGTCGTCGGCGACGCGGACGCCGTGGCCCAGGCGCAGCGCCCCCACCGACAGGGCGTCCTCGACGCTGTCCAGGCCGGCGGCCTCGCCGGCGTGGACGGTGAACGGCACGTGCTCGGCCCGGAGCAGGTCGAACGCCTCGGCCTGCCGGCTGGCGGGGAACCCGGCCTCCGGGCCGGCGATGTCGAAGCCGACGACGCCGGCGTCGCGGTAGCGCACGGCCAGCCGGGCCGCGGCCACGTGGTTGTCGGTCTGGCGCATGGCGTCGATGAGCGTCCCCACGCCGATCCGGTGCCCGGCCTCGGCCGCCTCGCGGACCCCGCGGGCGAAGCCCGCCTGCCCGGCCTCCACCACGGCCTCCAGCGACAGGCCGCCCTCGGTGCACAGCTCGGGCGCGTAGCGGATCTCGGCGTGGACCACGCCGTCCGCCGCCAGGTCGAGCACGGCCTCCGCGGCCACGCGCTCGACCGCCTCGGCGGTCTGCAGCACCGCGACGGTGTGGGCGAAGGTCTCCAGGTAGCGCACCAGCGAGCCGGACTCCGCCGAGGCCACGAACCACGCAGCCAGCTCGTCGGGGTCGGTGCTGGGCAGGGTGTGGCCGATGCCGTCGGCCAGCTCCACCAGCGTGGCCGGTCGCAGCCCGCCGTCCAGGTGGTCGTGCAGCAGCACCTTGGGGGCGGCGGCGAGGTCGACGGGGCTCGGGTGCGTGGGGGTGGCGGTCACCCGCTCACGGTAGTGCCCGCCCGCTCGCCCCGACGAGCCGCCGGCGGGGCTCAGGCCAGCGGCGTGTCCACCCGCTCCAGCACGACCTCGCCGACCGTCGCCGTGCCGCCGTCGACGACGTCGTAGGCACCCTCGAGCGACTCCAGGGCCCGGGCGAACCGCTCCGGGGTGTCGGTGTGCAGGGTGAGCAGGGGCTGGCCAGCGCGCACCTGCTGACCCGGCTTGGCGTGCAGCTCGATGCCGGCCCCGGCCTGCACCGGGTCCTCCTTGCGGGCCCGACCGGCGCCGAGCCGCCAGGAGGCGACCCCGACGGCCAGCGCGTCCAGCCGGGTCAGCACGCCGTCCGCGGGGGCGGTGACGACGTGGCTCTCGCGGGCGGTGGGCAGGGCCGCGTCCGGGTCGCCGCCCTGGGCCCGGATCATGGCCTTCCACGCGTCCATCGCCCGGCCGTCGGCCAGCGCGGCGGCCGGGTCGGCGTCGATCCCGGCCAGGGCCAGCATCTCCCGCGCCAGGGCCAGGGTCAGGTCGACGACGTCGGTCGGCCCGCCACCGGCGAGGACCTCGACGGACTCCCGGACCTCGAGCGCGTTGCCGACGGTCAGGCCGAGCGGGGTGGACATGTCGGTGAGCAGGGCGACGGTGGGCACGCCGGCGTCGGCCCCGAGGCCGACCATGGTCCCGGCCAGGGTGCGGGCGTCCTCGATGCTCTTCATGAACGCGCCGGAGCCGACCTTGACGTCGAGCACCAGTCCCCCGGTGCCCTCGGCGATCTTCTTGCTCATGATCGAGCTGGCGATGAGCGGGATCGCCTCCACCGTCCCGGTCACGTCTCGCAAGGCGTAGAGCTTTCGGTCGGCGGGGGCAAGGCCAGAGCCTGCCGCGCAGATCACGGCGCCGACGTCGACGAGGATCTGTCGCATCCGGTCGTTGTCCAACCCGGCCTGCCAGCCCGGGACGGACTCGAGCTTGTCCAGCGTCCCGCCCGTGTGACCGAGGCCGCGCCCGGACAGCTGCGGCACCGCGGCCCCGCACGCGGCGACCAGGGGCGCCAGCGGCAGCGTGATCTTGTCGCCGACGCCGCCGGTGGAGTGCTTGTCGACGCTGGGCCGCGGCAGGTCGGTGAAGTCCATCCGCTCGCCCGAGGCGATCATGGCGCGGGTCCAGCCGGAGATCTCGTCGCGGCCCATGCCGCGGATCAGGATGGCCATGGCCAGGGCCGACATCTGCTCATCGGCCACGGCGCCGCGGGTGTAGGCGTCGATCACCCAGTCGATCTGGGGGGTGCTCAGCACCCCGCCGTCCCGCTTGGTCCGGATGATGTCGACGGCGTCGAACGCCTCGGTCGCAGGAGTGATCACCACGCCGCGCAGCATCCCACGGCCCGGCCGCCGGCCGGGACGTGCCACGGTCCGTCGGGCCCTCGAACCGTCGGACCGTTCGGGGCTAGGGCAGGACGAACGCCCCGGGCAGCACGTCGGTCATGGCCACGGGGGCGGCCCCGTCCCCGGCGTCCAGGACGCAGGTCGGCCCGCCGGCCTCCCACAGCAGCTGCCGGCAGCGCCCGCACGGCGGGCAGGGGTCGCCGGCCGCGTCGACCACGCTGACCGCCACCAGCCGACCGCCGCCCGTGGCGTGCAGCGCGGAGACCATGCCGCACTCGGCGCACAGCGTGACGCCGTAGGCGCCGTTCTCCACGTTGCACCCCACGACCACCCGGCCGTCGTCCACCAGGCCGGCCGCGCCGACCGAGAACCCGCTGTAGGGCGCGTAGGCGCGGCGCATGACCTCGACCGCGGCCTGCCGCAGCCCCGGCCAGTCGACCTCGGGCCCGGGCGCCTCGGTCCCTGACCCGCTCCCTGACTCGCGCTCTGGCCCGTTCCCTGGCCCGGTCACGAGCGGTACGGCACGCCGTCGGCCGCGGGGGCGCGGACCTTGCCCACGACACCGGCCACGGCGAAGATCGTCACCAGGTAGGGCGCCATCAGCAGGAACTCCAGCGGGATCGGGGTGCCGATGATGGACAGGATCGACGCCAGGTTGAGCGCGAACCCGAACAGCAGCGCCGCCACGAGCGCCCCGACCGGGGACCACCGGCCGAAGATGAGCGCGGCCAGGGCGATGAACCCCTGCCCGGCCGTCATCTCCTCGCCGAACGCCCCGACCGAGCCGAGCGTGAAGAACGCCCCGCCCAGGCCGGCCATCGCGCCACCCATGAGCACGTTGCGGTAGCGGACCTTGTTGACGTCGATGCCGGCGGTGTCCGCGGCCTTGGGGTGCTCCCCCACCGCGCGGACCCGCAGCCCCCACCGGCTGCGGAAGAGCATCACGTGCAGCACCACGACGGCCACGTACATCAGGTAGACGATGATCGACTGGTTGAACAGCACGGGGCCCAGCACCGGGATCTCCACCAGCCCCGGGATCGGGATGCGCGAGAACCGGCCGGGCTGGTTCCAGGCGTCGGCGTTGTTCACCAGCACCTGGCCGTACAGGAAGCTCGTCAGGCCGAGGACGAGCACGTTGAGCACCACGCCGAGGACGATCTGGTCGACGAGGTAGCGGATGGCGAACACCGCGAGCAGCCAGCCGAAGAACAGCCCGGCCACCGGCGCGGCCAGCAGGCCGACGTACAGGTTGCCGGTCAGGCTGGCCACGACGGCGGACGCGAACGCCCCCGCCAGCAGCTGGCCCTCGATCGAGATGTTGATGACGCCGGCCCGCTCGCACAGCACCCCGCCCAGCGCCCCGAAGACCAGCGGGGTGGCCAGGAACAGCGAGCCCTGCAGCAGGCTGACGAACGAGATCTCGTTGTCGGCGATGGCCCACACCAGGAACGCCAGCGCGAACGAGACGCCGAAGGCCACCGACCACCAGGTCGACACCGGCCGGCGGGTGGCCACCAGCCAGGTGACGACGCCGGCCACGCCCAGGCCGAGCACGGCCAGCAGCAGGGCCGTCAGCTGCGTGGGCACGACCACCGACGGCAGCTGCACCAGCTGCGACTCCACGGACAGCCGGAACCCGCTGGTGGTGCCCGCGGGCGAGCCGAGCCCGAACCCGAGCAGGGCCAGCAGGCCCATGACCCACAGCACCACGGGCTGGCGCCACGAGCGGCGCACGGCCACGACGGGCGGGCCCTGCGGGACGTCGGCCTGCGGTGCGGGAGCGGTGGCGGTGGCGCTCATCCGTTCCACCCCTTCGAGAGCTGACCGACGCCTGCGCCGGTGGAGCGGAGCCGGAACACGGCCGAGATCAGGGCCGGTGCGGCGATGAACAGCACGATCAGGGCCTGCAGGACGACGACGATGTCCAGCGAGGTGCCCGTGGTGGCCTGCATGGTGAGCCCGCCGGCCTTGAGCCCGCCGAAAAGCAGGCCCGCGGCGACCACCCCGAGCGGGTTGGCCCGGCCGAGCAGGGCGACCGTGATGGCGTCGAAGCCCAGCCCGGCGCTGATGCCGCCCGTGAGCACCTTCTCGCTGCCCAGCACCTGCGAGACGCCGGCGACGCCGGCGAAGGTGCCGGCCAGCACCATGGCCGTGACGTAGGTGCGGGGCACCGACATGCCGGCCGTGCGGGCCGCCTCGGGGTTGGCCCCGACCGCGCGCAGCCGGAAGCCGACGGTGCTGCGGTTGATGAGCCACCAGGCCAGCGCGGCCGCGGCCAGCGCGATGACGAAGGCCCAGTTGAGCCGCCCGAAGGGCAGCAGGGCGGGCAGCGCGGCGGTGTCGGGGATGGGCGGGCTGATCGGGTCGGCCCGGCCCTCGCGCTGGAAGTACGTGGTACCCAGGGCGAACAGGATCCCGAACCGGGCCACGTAGTTGAGCATGATCGTGGTGATGACCTCGTGCGCCCCGGTGGTGGCCTTGAGCACCCCGGGGATCGCCCCCCACAGCGCCCCGCCCAGCAGGCCGGCCAGCACGGCCGCGACCAGGTGCACGACCGGCGGCAGCGCGAAGGCGAAGCCGACGTAGGCCGCGAACACGGCCGCGACGGTGATCTGGCCCTCGGTGCCGATGTTGAACATGCCCGCCCGGAACGGGATCGCCACGGCGAGGCCGCCGGCGATCAGCGGGGTGGCGAACAGCAGCGTGTTGGCCAGCGGCCCGAGCACCCCGGCCACGCTGTCGGCCGACAGGTTGATGATCGAGCCGCGGAACAGCGCCGCGTAGGCCTGGGTCACGCTCTGCCAGACCGCGACGAAGGTGTCGGTGGGCCGCGAGAAGAAGTACTGCGAGGCGGCCCGCACGTCGTCGTCGCTGAGGGCGATCAGCACGGCCCCGACGACCAGGGCCATCACCACCGACAGCAGCGAGGGCAGCGCGGTGGAGCGCCAGAACGACGTCGCCCGCGGCCGCGCGGCCGACGGCTGCGGAGCGGGCGCGGGGGTCTCGGCCACGGGGGCGCTCATCGGTCTCCTCCGGACGGGGCGACGTCGGGACCGGCGTCGGCCCCCGGCGGGGTCTCACCGGGGGCGGGCAGGTGCCCGGTCTCGCTGCGGTGGGCGTGCGCGGCCTCCTCGGCGGACATCCCGGCCATCATCAGCCCCAGGACCTCGCGCGGGGTGTCGGCCGGGACGACCCCGACCACCCGGCCGGCGTACATGACGGCGATCCGGTCGGCGAGGGCCACGACCTCGTCCAGCTCGGTCGAGACGATGAGGACGGCGGTGCCGTTGTCCCGCTCGCGCACGATCCGGCTGTGGACGAACTCGATCGACCCGACGTCCAGGCCGCGGGTCGGCTGGCTGGCGATGAGCAGGCGCAGCGGGCGCGACAGCTCACGGGCCAGGACGACCTTCTGCTGGTTGCCGCCCGACAGCGACCCGGCCGTGGACTCCGGGCCGCCGGCGCGGATGTCGAACTCGGTGATGCGCTGCGCGGCGTTCTCGGCCACGGCGCCCGGCCGGTAGCTGAGCCCGGAGCCGTACGGCGCGTCGTGGAACAGGTCGAGCACGAGGTTCTCGGCCACCGTGAAGCTGCCGATCACGCCGTCGGTGGACCGGTCCTCCGGGACGAACCCCACCCCGGCGTCGAGCACCTGGCGCACGGAGCGACCGCCGAGCTCGTTGCCGTCGAGCATGACCGAGCCGGTGGTCGGCCGGTGCAGGCCCAGGACGACCTCGGTGAGCTCGGTCTGGCCGTTGCCCTGGACGCCGGCCAGGGCGACGATCTCGCCGCTGCGCACGTCCAGGTCGACGCCGGCCAGGCTGGTGACGCCGGACGGCTCGACCAGCGTCAGCCCGCGGACGCTGAAGCGGACCTCGCCCGGCTCCTGGTCCTGCTTGTCGACCGTCAGGTCGACGGCCCGGCCGACCATGAGCGAGGCGAGCTCGGTGGCCGACGCGGACGGCTCGGCGGTGCCGACGACCTTGCCGCGGCGGATGACGGTGATCCGGTCGGCGACCGCCTTGACCTCGCGCAGCTTGTGCGTGATGAAGACGATGGCCTTCCCGGAGTCGGCCAGCTCCCGCATGATCGTCAGCAGCTCGTCGGTCTCCTGCGGCGTCAGCACCGCGGTCGGCTCGTCGAGGATGAGCACCTCGGCGTCGCGGACCAGGGCCTTGACGATCTCCACCCGCTGCTGCACGCCGACGGGCAGGTCACCGACCATGGCGTCGGGGTCCAGGTGGAAGCCGAAGCGCGCGGCGGTCTCGCGCACCCGCTGCGCGGCGCCGGCGCGGTCGAGGAACCCGCCGCCCTTGACGGGCTCGTCGCCGAGCACGACGTTCTCGGCCACGGTGAACACCGGCACGAGCATGAAGTGCTGGTGGACCATGCCGATGCCGGCCGCCATGGCGTCGCGGGGCCCGGTGAAGGCCACGGGCTCGCCGTCGACCAGCACCGTGCCCTCGTCGGCCCGCAGCAGGCCGAAGAGCACGTTCATCAGGGTGGACTTGCCCGCGCCGTTCTCGCCCAGCAGGGCATGGATCTCACCGGGCTCGACCACCAGGTCGATGCCGTCGTTGGCGGTGAACGAACCGAACCGCTTGGTGATGCCCCGGAGCTCGAGCTTCACCGCCACCTCCTCGTGTGGGTACCTGCGTCAGAACGTACTGCGGGGGCGCACCGGTCCGGTACGCCCCCGCAGCTGGAGCCGTGTCACAGAGCGCGCGTCACGGGGACGCGGGCGACTCCACGACGATGTCGCCGGCCACGATGCCGTCCTGGATCGCGGTGAGCTCGTCCTTCAGCTCCTGCGGGACGGTGTCCTCGAAGTCGTGGAACGGGGCCAGCCCGACGCCACCGTTCTCCAGCGTGCCGACGTACGGGTCGCTGCTGAACGCGCCGTCGATGGTCTCCTGCGTGGTCGTGAAGACCGCGGCGTCGATGTTCTTGAGCACCGAGGAGATGAACAGCGAGCCGTACTGCGAGGCGGACTCGTAGCCGTCGGAGTCGACCCAGATCAGGTTGACGCCGTCGGCGGCCTCGGCGGCCGCGGCCGCACCCAGGCCGACGGGGCCGGCCACGGGCAGGATGATGTCCGCGCCCTGGGAGATGAAGTTCTCCGTCGTGGTCTGGCCGTTGGCCTGGTTCTCGAAGTCACCGGTGAAGGTGCCGTCCTGGGCTTCCTTGTCCCAGCCGAGGACCTGGACGTCCTCGCCCTTCTCCTCGTTGTAGTAGGCCACGCCGTCGACGAAGCCGTCCATGAAGATGGTGACGGGCGGGATCGGGATGCCGCCGAAGGTGGCGACGGTGCCGGACTCGGTCATGCCGGCGGCCAGGTAGCCACCGAGGAACGCGGCCTCGGCGGTGTTGAACAGCAGCGGCTTGACGTTGTCGGCCGGCTCCTCGAGCGTGGAGTCGATCAGGGCGAACGTCTCCTCGGGGTTGGCCGTGGCGGCCTCGCCGACCGCGCCCGCCAGCAGGAACCCGACGCCGACGATCAGGTCGCACTCACCGGCGACGAGCTGCTCGACGTTGGGGGTGTAGTCGGTCTCGGAGCTGGACTCGACGACGTTCTTCTCGATCCCCAGCTCGTCGACGGCCTGGGTCAGGCCGCGGTCGGCCGCCTCGTTGAAGGACCGGTCGTCGACGCCACCGGCGTCGGTGACCATGCAGCCCGTGAAGTCCACCGGCTCCGCGGCGGCCTCGCTGCTGTCCGTGGCACCGGCGGCACCGCTCTCGGCCGGGGCCGCCTCGTCGTCGGGCGCCTCGCCGCACGCCGCGAGGGCGAGGGCCGACAGACCCAGGACCGCGGTCACACGCGTCCACTGCTTCACAATTTCCTCCTGATGGTGTGGCCGATGGACCGCCGGGGTGGCGCCGGTGACGGCTGCTGGGGCCCCGCGCACGGTCGAGGGGGAACATACCTTCCGGGGGGGCTCCGCCACGACGGTCCGGCGAGGTCGTGACCAGGTCGTGACGATCCCGTGATCCGGGCTCGAACAGCAGGTCAGGAGCGGTCAGAACCGCTCTGACGGCTCGTAGCGGCCCCACTGGTCACGCAGCACGCCGCAGACCTCACCGACCGTGGCCAGGGCGGCCAGCGCGTCCCGCATCGGGACGAGCACGTTGGCCGTGCCCGCGGCGGCCTCGCGCAGCCGCGCCAGGGCCTGCTCGACCGCGGCGCCGTCGCGCCGGGCGCGCAGCGCGGCCAGCCGGGCCACCTGGGCCCGCTCCAGGTCCGGGTCCGGGCGCAGCGGCTCGTAGGGCTCCTCGGTGTCGGTGCGGAAGCGGTTCACCCCGACCACGACCCGCTCGCCGGCGTCGATCTGCTGGGCGACGGCGTAAGCGGAGCGCTCGATCTCCGACTTCTGGAAGCCGGCCTCGATGGCGGCCACGGCCCCGCCCAGGTCGTCGACGGAGCCGATCAGGCGCTCGACCTCGGCCTGCAGGGTGTCGGTCATGGCCTCGACGGCGTAGGAGCCGGCGAACGGGTCCACGACCTTCGTCACGTCGGTCTCGAAGGCCAGCACCTGCTGGGTGCGCAGCGCGAGCCGGGCCGCCTTCTCCGTCGGCAGGGCGATGGCCTCGTCGTAGGAGTTGGTGTGCAGGCTCTGCGTCCCGCCGAGCACGGCACCCAGGGCCTGCAGGGCCACCCGGACCAGGTTGACCTCGGGCTGCTGGGCCGTCAGCTGCACCCCGGCGGTCTGGGTGTGGAAGCGCAGCATCTGCGCGCGCGGGTCGTCGCAGCCGAAGCGGTCGCGCACCAGGTGGGCCCAGACCCGGCGGGCGGCGCGGAACTTGGCCACCTCTTCCAGCAGCGTGGTGCGGGCCACGAAGAAGAACGACAGCCGGGGCGCGACCTGCTCGACCGCCAGCCCGGCGGCCTGCGCGGCCTCCAGGTAGGCGATGCCGTCGCTCAGGGTGAACGCGACCTCCTGCGCGGGCGTGGCCCCGGCCTCGGCCATGTGGTAGCCCGACACCGAGATGGTGTTCCAGGCCGGCAGGTGCTCGGCGCAGTAGGCGAACGTGTCGCTGACCAGGCGCAGCGACGGCGCCGGCGGGAAGATGTACGTGCCCCGGGCGATGTACTCCTTGAGCACGTCGTTCTGCACCGTGCCCCGCAGCCGGGCCGGGTCGATGCCGTTCTCCTCCGCGACCAGCTGGTAGAGCAGCAGCAGGACCGACGCGGGGGCGTTGATGGTCATCGAGGTCGACACCTCGTCCAGCGGCAGCCCGTCGAACAGGGTGCGCATGTCGTCCAGGGAGTCGATCGCCACCCCGACCTTGCCCACCTCGCCTCCGGCCAGCGGGTCGTCGGAGTCCAGGCCCATCTGGGTCGGCAGGTCGAAGGCCACGCTCAGCCCGCCCGTGCCGGCCGCGACGAGCTGGTGGTAGCGGGCGTTGGACTCCGCGGCGCTGCCGAAGCCCGCGTACTGCCGCATGGTCCACGGCCGGGTCGTGTACATCCCCGGGTGCACGCCACGGGTGTACGGGAAGCGCCCCGGCTCCCCCAGGCGCCCCGGCAGCCCGTCGGCGACGTCCTCCGGGCCCGCGACCGCGGGCAGCGACAGCCCCGACTCGGTGTGCGACCCCGTGGAGCCTGTCGTGGACCCCGTCGTCGACTCCCGCGTCATGGCGGCGATCGTACGGTCGTCCGCGCTCACACCAGGTCGGTGCGGCCCTCCCGCTTGAGGATGTCGACGATGTGCTTGACCTCCTGCGCCCGCTCCCGGGTCGTGACCAGCACGGCGTCCAGGGTGTCGACCACGACGACGTCCTGGATCCCCGCCACCACCACGAGCCGGCCCCCGTTGGGCACGACCACGCCGGTGGCGTCGTTGCCGACGACCTTGCTCGCGTCGCCCAGCACCCGCAGGCCCTCGGCGTCGTCCCCGGCGGGCACGGTCTGCTCCAGGCCGGAGGCGAGCAGGTCGCCCAGCGAGGTCCAGTCCCCCACGTCGTCCCAGCGGAACGGGCCCGGCACGACGGCCACCCGGCCCTGCGCGGCGGCCGGCTCGGCCACGGCGGTGTCGATCGGCACCGACGGCAGGCTGGGCCAGGTCGCGGCCAGCACCTCCTCGCGGTCCTCGCCGTCCCAGGCGGCCGCGATCCGCTGCAGCCCGGTGGCCAGGGCGGGCTCGTGCTCGGCCAGCAGGTCCATCAGCCCCTGCGCCCGGACGACGAACATGCCCGCGTTCCAGCGCCAGCCGGCCTCGACGTAGGCCCGCGCCGTGGCCTCGTCCGGCTTCTCGACGAACTGCTCCACCCGGCGCAGCGACGGCGCCCCCCGCACGTCGAGCGCCTCGCCGGGGTGGACGTAGCCGAAGCCGGTGGACGGGCCGGTGGGGTCGATGCCGATCGTCACGAGCCAGCCGTCCCGCGCCGCCGCCACGGCCTCGGTGACGGCGGTCCGGAAGGCGTCGTCGTCGGTGATCACGTGGTCGGCCGCGAACGACCCCAGCACGGCCTCGGGGTCGCGCCGGGCCAGCACCGCCGCCGCCAGGCCGATGGCCGCGGCGGAGTTGCGGGGCGCGGGCTCGACCACCAGGTCCTCGTCGTGCAGGCCGGGCAGCTGCCGGGCGACCGCGACGGCGTGGGCCGAGCCGGTCACCACGACCATGCCGTCCTCGCCGGCCAGCGGCACCAGCCGGTCCCAGGTGGCCTGGATCAGGGTGCGGCCCGTGCCGGTGAGGTCGTGCAGGAACTTGGGGCGGGCCGAGCGCGACAGCGGCCACAACCGGGTGCCCGCGCCCCCGGCCGGGACCACGGCGTGGAAGCCGGGCAGCCGTTCGGACGGGTGGGCGGAGCGCCAGTGGTTCATGCCCAGGACCGTAACGGTGGGGGCACTACAGTGACGCGCATGCGGGTCGCTGTGGTGGCGGAGTCGTTCCTGCCCACCGTCAACGGGGTGACCAACAGCGTCTGCCGCGTGCTGGAGCACCTGGAGCGCCACGGCCACGAGGGCCTGGTCATCTGCCCCGGCCCGGCCCCGGAGTCCTACGCCGGCGCGGCGGTGCGGGAGGTCACGGCGTTCAGCTACCGGCAGTTCCCGGTCGGCCTGCCCACGGCCCACGTCACCCAGGCGCTGGAGGACTTCCGCCCCGACGTCGTGCACGTCGCCGCCCCGTTCGTGCTCGGCGCCTACGGCCTGACCGCGTGCGAGCGCCTCGACCTGCCCACCGTGGCGGTCTACCAGACCGACATGGCCGGCTTCGCGGCGCGGCACGGCTTCAAGATGGCCTCGCGCGGGGTCTGGCGCTGGGTGCGGCGGGTGCACGAGATGGCCGACATGACGCTGGCGCCGTCGCGGGCCGCCGCCGCCGACCTGCGCGCCCACCGGGTGCCCCGGGTGCGGCTGTGGGGCCGCGGCGTGGACACCGAGCGGTTCGCCCCGGCGCAGCGCGACAGCGGGTCGGCCCGCGCCCTGCGGCAGCGGCTGTCCCCGGACGGCGAGGTCGTCGTGGGCTACATCGGCCGGCTGTTCCCCGAGAAGCGGGTCGAGCGGCTCGCCGCCCTGGCCGCCGTGCCCGGCATCCGCCTGGTGGTGGGCGGGGACGGCCCGAGCCGGGCCGGGCTGGAGCGCCACCTGGCCGAGGTGGGCCTGCCGACAACGTTCCTGGGCCACCTGGACGGCCAGGCCCTGTCGGACGCCTACGGCGCGCTCGACGTGTTCGTGCACACCGGCACCGAGGAGACGTTCGGCCAGACGCTGCAGGAGGCCATGGCCGCCCGGCTGCCCGTGGTGGCCCCCGACGTCGGCGGGCCGCGCGACATCGTGCAGCACGGGGTCACGGGGTACCGCTACGGCGGCGAGGACGACCGGGCGATGGCGCGGCAGGTCGGGGTGCTGGTCCGGGACGCCGCGCTGCGCGAGCGGATGGGCGAGGCCGGACGGCGCGCCGTGCTCGGCCGGTCCTGGGACGCCGTGTGCCAGCAGCTGCTCGGCTACTACGACGAGGCGGTCCGGGCCCACCCCGGCACGCCGCGCCGCACGGTGCTGGACCTGTCGACCGTGGCGGGCGGCGACCTGTTCGCACGCTGACCCCGGTCGACACGCCCCGCGCACGTGCGGTCACGCTGTGACCCACACGACGTCGCCCCGACCCGTCGTGCCGGGTCGGGCGCACGTATGCTGAGCCCGTCGGTGCACCCCGGCGCCCCGTACGGGGGTGGCCAGTCAGGTGGCCGTGACAACGGGACTGCAGGAAGGACCGCACAGTGGCGTCCACCGCCGTCAACGCCCCCAGCCGCAGCAGGAAGCCGCAGGGGACGCTGTACCGGGGCAACGAGGGCATGTGGTCGTGGGTGCTGCACCGCATCACCGGCGTCGTGCTCTTCTTCTTCCTGCTCGTGCACGTCCTGGACACCGGCCTGGTCCGGATCTCGCCCGAGGCCTACGACGTGGTCATCGAGACCTACAAGAACCCCGTGGTCGGGCTGGCCGAGGTCGGCCTGGTGGGGGCGTTCCTGTTCCACGCCCTCAACGGCCTGCGCGTGATCCTCGTCGACTTCTGGCGCAGCGGGCCGCGGTTCCACAAGCAGATGCTCTACGGCGTGATCGGCCTCTGGGTGATCCTCATGGTGCCGTTCACCGTCCGCCACCTCGGCTTCGTCTTCGGGGAGTGACCTGATGGCCATCACCGCACCGGCCCTCGAGGCCCCCCGCTCCCGCGC
Source organism: Jannaschia sp. R86511 (assembly GCF_042466345.1). Lineage (NCBI taxonomy): Bacteria > Pseudomonadati > Pseudomonadota > Alphaproteobacteria > Rhodobacterales > Roseobacteraceae > Jannaschia > Jannaschia sp. R86511. The sequence goes on along the minus strand of NZ_JAXHCD010000001.1, from coordinate 2,248,720 downwards.
CCCCCGCAGCGGCAACGCCGAGCTGTACGGCTGGCTGTTCATGCGGCTGTCCGGCGTCGTGCTCGTCGTCCTCGTCTTCGGCCACCTGCTGGTCAACCTGGTCCTGGGCGAGGGCATCAAGCAGATCGACTTCGCGTTCGTCGCCGGCAAGTGGGCCAGCCCGTTCTGGCAGCTGTGGGACCTGGCCATGCTGTGGCTGGCCCTGATCCACGGCGGCAACGGGATGCGCACGATCATCGCCGACTACTCCGAGAAGGACTCCACCCGGCTGTGGCTGACCGGCGCCCTGGTCGTCGCGGTCGTGGTCACCCTGACCATCGGCACGTACACCATCACCACCTTCGACCCCTGCATCGACCCGGCGTCCACGCTGTCGGTCTGCACGGGCTGATGAGCACCCGCACCTGCAGCACGGCTGACCGGACGGCTGCCCGGCACGAGGAGGAGCACGCATGAGCACCCCCACCCCCGCCCCCCGGACCGTCGGGACCGGCGCCAAGGTCGAGCACCACCGCTTCGACGTGGTCATCGTGGGTGCCGGCGGCGCCGGCATGCGCGCCGCCCTGGAGGCCGGCAAGCGCTCCCGCACCGCCGTGCTCACCAAGCTGTACCCGACCCGCTCCCACACCGGCGCGGCGCAGGGCGGCATGTGCGCCGCCCTGGCCAACGTCGAGGAGGACAACTGGGAGTGGCACACCTTCGACACCGTCAAGGGCGGTGACTACCTCGTCGACCAGGACGCCGCCGAGGTGATGTGCAAGGAGGCCATCGACGCCGTCCTCGACCTGGAGAAGATGGGGCTGCCGTTCAACCGCACCCCCGAGGGCCGGATCGACCAGCGCCGCTTCGGCGGGCACACCCGCAACCACGGCGAGGCCGCGGTGCGCCGCAGCTGCTTCGCCGCCGACCGCACCGGCCACATGATCCTGCAGACGCTGTACCAGCAGTGCGTCAAGCACGAGGTCGAGTTCTTCAACGAGTTCTACGTGCTCGACCTGCTGCTGAGCGACGGGGCCGACGGCCGACGTCACGCCAACGGCGTCGTCGCCTACGAGCTGGCCACCGGCACCATCCACGTGGTCCACGCCAAGTCGGTCGTGCTGGCCACGGGCGGCTTCGGCAAGGTGTTCAAGACCACCTCCAACGCGCACACCCTGACCGGTGACGGCATGGGTGTCGCGTGGCGCCGGGGCCTGCCGCTGGAGGACATGGAGTTCTACCAGTTCCACCCCACCGGCCTGGCCGGCCTCGGCATCCTGCTGAGCGAGGCCGCGCGCGGCGAGGGCGGGATCCTGCGCAACAGCGAGGGCGAGCGCTTCATGGAGCGCTACGCCCCGACGATCAAGGACCTGGCTCCGCGCGACATGGTGGCCCGGGCGATGTCGACCGAGGTCCGCGAGGGTCGCGGCGCCGGCCCGAACAAGGACTACGTGCTGCTGGACCTGACCCACCTGGAGCCGGCCCACATCGACGCCAAGCTGCCCGACATCACCGAGTTCGCGCGGACCTACCTCGGCGTCGAGCCGTACACCGAGCCGGTGCCGGTCTACCCGACGGCGCACTACGCCATGGGCGGGGTGCCGACCAACATCGCCACCGAGGTGCTGGCCGACAACGACACCACCGTCGGCGGGCTCTACGCCGCCGGCGAGGTGGCCTGCGTGTCGGTGCACGGCGCCAACCGGCTGGGCACCAACTCGCTGCTGGACATCAACGTGTTCGGCAAGCGGGCAGGGCTCGCCGCGGCCGAGTACGCGCAGACCGCCGAGGTCATCGACCTGCCCGAGGCGCCCGAGGCGACCGTGGTGACGATGCTGGAGGAGCTGCGCAGCCGCGGCTCCGACGGCGCCCCCACCGAGAACGTGGCCGCGATCCGCACCGCGCTGCAGGAGACGATGGACGCCAACGCCCAGGTCTACCGGACCGAGGGCACGCTCAAGCAGGCCGAGGTCGACATCGCCCGGCTCAAGGACCGTTACTCCCGCGTCGGCGTGATGGACAAGGGCAAGCGGTTCAACACCGACCTGCTCGAGGCGGTCGAGCTGGGCTTCCTGCTCGAGCTGGCCGAGGTGCTGGTGGCCAGCGCCAAAGCCCGCAACGAGTCCCGCGGCGGGCACTTCCGCGAGGACTACCCCACCCGCGACGACGTCAACTTCATGCAGCACACCATGGCCTACCGGCACGTGGACGAGACGGGGGCGTCGAAGATCCGCCTGGACTACAAGCCCGTCGTGCAGACCCGATACGAGCCGATGGAGCGCAAGTACTGATGACGACCACCGAGACCTCGGCCGGCGACACCAACGGCCTGGCCTCCTCCGACACCGAGCCCCGGGACGACTCCGCGCAGAGCACGGGCACCGCGGAGCGCACCGACGACGCGGGCGCCGGGGCCATCCCCAGCTTCGACGTCACGCTCCGGATCCGCCGCTACGACCCGGAGCGCGACGACGAGGCGCACTGGGAGGAGTACACGGTCACCGCCTACGGCACCGACCGGCTGCTGGACGCGCTGCACAAGATCAAGTGGGACACCGACGGCTCGCTGACGTTCCGGCGCTCGTGCGCCCACGGCATCTGCGGCTCCGACGCGATGCGGATCAACGGCCGCAACCGGCTGGCCTGCAAGACGCTGCTCAAGGACCTGAACCCGGCCAAGCCCATCACGGTCGAGCCGATCAAGGGCCTGCCGGTGGAGAAGGACCTGGTCGTGGACATGGAGCCGTTCTTCGCGGCCTACCGCGAGGTCATGCCGTTCCTGATCACCAAGGGCGCCGAGCCCACCCGGGAGCGGGTGCAGTCCCAGGAGGACCGCGACCGGTTCGACGACACCACCAAGTGCATCATGTGCGCCGCCTGCACGAGCTCCTGCCCGGTGTTCTGGACCGACGGGCAGTACTTCGGCCCGCAGGCCATCGTCGGCGCGCACCGGTTCATCTTCGACAGCCGTGACGCGGGCTCGGACCTGCGCCTGGAGATCCTCAACTCCAAGGAGGGCGTCTGGCGCTGCCGGACCACCTTCAACTGCACCGAGGCCTGCCCTCGCGGCATCGAGGTCACCAAGGCCATCCAGGAGGTCAAGCGCGCGCTCATCGCCCGCAGCGTCTGAGGCCCTCGTGCCCACGCCGCCGGTGAGCCGTCTGCTCGCGTGCGCCGCCGCCGTCGCCCTGGGCGTCGGCGGCGTCGTGCTGCCCGCCGCGGCCGCGCCCGGGGCCGGCCCGGCGCTCGTCCCGGTGACCGCGACCGCGCCCCCGGCGCAGCCCTGCCCGGACCGGCAGCTGCCCCTGGGCCCGGGGGCGCTGGAACCGGACGCACCACGCGCCGCGCTGCCCGAGGCGAGCGAGGCGGTGCGGGGGGACGAGCTGGCGGCGCCGGGGCTGCTGGTGCCGGCCGGGGCCCCCGCTCCCCCGGCCGTGACGGCCACGGCCTGGCTGGTGGCCGACCTGGACTCCGGCGAGGTGCTGGCCGCCTGCAACGCCCACCTGCCCTTCGCCCCGGCGTCGACCATCAAGGTGCTGACGGCGCTGGCCCTGCTCCCCGGGCTCGACCCCGCCACGGTGCACACCGCGGGCCCGGCGTCGGCCGCGGCGATCGGCAGCCGGGTCGGCCTGGTGCAGGGCTCGCAGTACACCGTCGACGACCTGGCCCACGGGCTGATGCTCAGCAGCGGCAACGACGCCGCCGTGGCGCTGGGCGAGGTCGCGGGCGGGCAGGAGGTCGCGCTGGGGCGGATGACGCAGGTGGCCCGCGGCGTCGGGGCCTGGAGCACCGTGCCGCGGACCACGAACGGCCTGGACGCCCCCGGCCAGTTCAGCACCCCGCACGACCTGGCCGTGCTGGCCCGGGCCGCGCTGGCCGAGCCCCGGGTGGCCGGGCCCGCCGCCACGGTCCGCTACGACTTCCCCGCCTCGGGCCGGGTCGGCGACCCCGACCGCGAGACCTACGAGATCCAGACCTCGTCGCGGCTGCTGCGCAACTACGACGGCGCGACCGGGCTCAAGAGCGGCTTCACCCGCGCCTCGGGCGGGTCCTACGTGGGCACCGCCGAACGGGACGGCCGCCGTTACGTGGCCACCGTGATGCGGTCGCAGGGCAGCGCCTGGCGGCACTCGGCGGACCTGCTCGACTGGGCGTTCGCCACGGGCGGGCAGGCCGGCACGGTGGGCACGCTGGCCCAGCCCGGCCAGGCGCCCGAGGACGCGTCCCGCTCGCGCGACGGGGCGGGCGGAGCGGTGGGCGACGCGCTCCCGTCCGGGGCGCCGTCCGGCGAGGCCGCGCCGGCCCCGCCGTCGGCCGGGGCGCCCGCGTCCGCCGCGCCGGAGCCGTCCCCGGCCCCCACCACCGACCCGCTGGCGGCCATCACCGGGCCGGGCGACCGACCCCGGGACGCCGGCGCGGCGGCCCCCGGACCGGGCCCGCAGCTGCTGGCCCTGGGGGTGCTCGTCGTGGCCGCCGTGGCCGCCGCCGTCGTGGTCCGCGGACGCCGGGCCCGGGGTGGCCGCCCCGTCTGACAGGCTGGAGCCGATGAGTGCCGAGTACCCGCCCGGCGCCGACGTCGGCCGCATCCTCTACCTGGCCCTGGACGCCGGCGAGGAGGTCCTGGCGGCCGGCGCCGGCTCGGCCGACGCCGCCGCCACCATGCAGGCCGTGGCCCTGGCCGCCGGCCTGCGCGAGGTCGACGTCGACGTCAACTTCACCTCGCTGGCCATCACCTGGGCCGCCGACCGGGACTCCCAGCCCTGGACCCGCCGCCGCATGGTGCTGCAGCGCAGCCTGGACTACACCCGGCTGATCCGGGTGCACCGCCTGCTCGGGCAGCTGGTCCGGGGCGACGTGACGGCCGGGACCGCGGCCGCGGGCATGGCCAGGATCCGTGACTCGGAGTACCCCTACGGCCGGCGCACGGCCGAGGCGGGGGCCGCCGGCCTGGCCGGGGCCGTGGTGCTGCTGCTCGGCGGTGGCCCGCTGGGCATCGTGCTGGCCGGGGTCGTCACCTACGCCGTGCTCGTGGTCGGGCGCTGGACCGCGGCGCGGGGGCTGCCGGTGTTCTTCGGCAACGCGGCGGCGGCCGCCATCGTCACCGCGGTGGCCACGGGCGCCTACGCGGTGGGACTGCCGGTCAGGCCGTCCCTGGTCGTGGCGGGCGGCATCGTCGCCCTGCTGCCGTCGGTGGCGATGCTGTCGGCGGTGCAGGACGCGCTGGCCGGGTACGTGGTGACCGCGGCCGGGCGGGTGGTCGAGGTGTTCGTGCTGCTGGCCGGCATCGCCAGCGGGGTGGGGCTGGTGCTCGCGGTGGCCGTCCCGCTCGGGGTGCCGCTGCGCGAGATCTCGGCCGAGCCGGCCGTGGCCCCGCTGTGGATGCGGCTGACGGGCGGCGCGCTGGCCAGCGCCCTGTTCCTGCTGAGCGTCTACGCCCCGCCGCGCCTGCTGGTGCCGGCGGCCGCGATCGGCACCACCTCGGGCCTGGTCTACGCCGGCGGCAGCCTGCTGGGGGTGCAACCGCTGTACGCGACGGCCGCCGCGGCCGTGGTGGCCGGCACCGTCGCGGTGGTGGTGGCGGGCCGCTACGACGTGCCCGCCCTGGTGCCGGCCGTCGCGGGGTTCATGCCGCTGCTGCCAGGCCTGGCCCTGTACCGGGGCATGTTCCAGATCGTCCAGGGCGAGACGGCCGTGGGCATCGCGACCGTGCTGGGGGCCATCGGCGTGGTCACGGCGCTGGCGTCGGGCGTGGTGCTGGGCGACCTGGCCGCGCGACGGCTGCGCCGGCTGCGGCGGCTGTGGGACCGCGACAGCCGGGCGGCCGCGGCCCCGGTGGACGAGACCGCACCCGTCGGTGGTGGCGGCGAGCCGGTGCCCGTGCACCCGCGGGGCCGGTCCCGGCCGAGCCGGTTCGTCGGTCCGTCGGTCGCGCTGGCCCGGCTGACCGGCGCCCGTCGCCGCGGCGAGGACGCCTGAGCCCGAGCCGCGCGCGTCCCGACCCTCTCGCCGGTGACCCAGGCGGTGCGGCCGTCGTCCTCAGTCGCCGCGCACGAGGTGCCGGACCCCCTGGCCCGCAGCGCGCGCGGCACCGTCGGCCACCCGCAGCGCCCCGAGCGCCGTGGCCCCCAGCACCACGCCCGCCCCCAGCAGGGCCCGGTCGGACCACCGCCGGGGCAGCACGGGCCCGGCCGGGCGGGGCAGCGGGACCCGCTCGCCCACCTCGTAGTCGCTCAGGTCGGGCTCCGGAACCGGGCCCACGGCCACCCAGGACGCGCCGTAGAGCATGACCCGGGCGTTCAGGTTGAGCCAGACGAACAGGGTGAGCACGGGGATGGCGGCGCTGCCGAGGAACCCGGCGCCGGAGCCGACGTTGCCCAGGACCAGGCCGACACCGAGCTGCAGCGCACCGACCCCGAGCGCCGCGAGCAGCGCCCCGACCACGACCGTGCGCAGCGCCGCGGTCGTCCGGGCGAGCACCCGGTACAGCACGGTGAACAGCGCCGTGTTGAGCAGCACGAAGCCCGAGAACACCACCACGCGGACCACCGCCCGGCCCACGGTCGTGCTGTCCAGGCCGAGCAGGTCCAGCACCTGCTCCATGAGGGACTGCGTGGCCACGTTGACCAGGGCCGAGGCCACGATCAGGGTGCCCAGGGTGAGCATGACGGCCAGGTCGTAGAGCTTGGCCCGCACCACGTCGACCTGGAAGGTGGGCAGCCGGAACACCCCGCGGATGCCCTCCCGCAGCGCCGCGATCCAGCCCAGTCCGGTGTAGAGCAGGGTGGCCAGGCCGATCAGGGCCGACAGCCCCAGCACGGTGGAGTCGGTGGCCCCGGCCAGCAGCGTGTCGGCGCTGACGATGGCGGAGCCGTCCTCGACCGCCGCCTCGTCGCCCAGCAGGCCCGGGATGGACCCCTGCACGATGGCGACGATCTGCTGCTGGACGTCCGGGTTGCCGCTCAGCCACAGCCCGACGGCGGTGAAACCGAGCGTGAGCAGCGGGAACAGCGAGAACACCCCGAAGAACGCGATCCCGGCGGCGAGGATCCCGCCGCGCGCCTGGCCGAGCCGCACGTTGGCCCGGTACGGCCGGCTGCGCAGCACCCGACCGACGAGACCCGTCACGGCGGCGACGGGACCGCCGGCGGACCGGGCGTCGGCCTCGGGGGCGGCCGGACGAGCCGCGGCGCCGCTCACCGGGCCCCCTCCCCCGGACCCGGTTCGGCCAGCGGGGCCGGCGACAGCGACCGCCAGACCCCGTCGCCCGCGCAGCGGAACACCGCGACCTCGTGCACGTCGAACGCGGCGTGGAACCCGGACAGCGCGCTCTGCACCCGGTCGAGCGCCGCGGTGGGGACGTCGTGGGCCACCGTGACGTGAGGGTGGTAGGGGAAGCTCAGGTCACGCTGCAGCGGTCCGGTGCGCACGGCCTGCTGCAGCCGGTCGCACGCCTGCCCGCCGTCGACCACCCGGACGAACACCACCTCCGACACGGGGCGGAACGTGTCCGTGCCCGACAGCACCACGGCGAAGCGGGGCAGCAGCGCGGCGGTCCGGCGGACGTGCTCGACGATGGCCGGCACCTCGGCGGGGGGCACGAGGACCGGCGGGACGATGGTGACGTGCGGCGGGACGGCCAGGGCCACCGGGTCGCCCGTGGCGGCGCGGCTGTCCCGCAGCGCGGAGGCGAACGGCTCGGGCACGGCCACGGCCACGCCCAGCGTGACCGCCCCGCCGTCGGCGGTCCCGTCGGCGTCGAGTACGGCGTCGTCCCAGGAGGCGGTCACCTGGCCCTCAGGCCCGCCCGGCCGGCAGGAACCCGACCTTGTCGTAGACCCGGGACAGGGTGTCCGCGGCCACCGAGCGGGCCCGGTCGGCACCGTCGGCCAGGATCCGGTCCAGCTCGGCGGGGTCGTCCAGCAGCTCGGCCGCCCGGCGGCGGAACGGGGCGAGCCCGCTCAGCACGGCCTCGGCCACGTCGGCCTTGAGGTCGCCGTAGCCGCGGCCCTCGTAGGCCCCGGCGGCCTGCTGGGGGGTGGTGCCGGTGAACGCGGCGAGGATGGCCAGCAGGTTGGAGACGCCGGGCTTGGCCTCGCGGTCGAAGCGGACCTCGCGCTCGGTGTCGGTCACCGCGGAGCGGATCCGCTTGGCGACGACCTTGTCGTCGGCGAGCAGGTCCACGACGCCGGCGGGCAGCGACTTGCTCATCTTGGCCGTCGGGTCCTGCAGGTCCATGATCTTGGCGGTGCCGGCGACGATGTGGGCCTCGGGCACCACCAGGGTGTCGCCGTAACGGGCGTTGAAGCGCTGCGCCAGGTCCCGGGTCAGCTCGAGGTGCTGGCGCTGGTCCTCGCCGACCGGCACCCGCTGGGCGCCGTACAGGACGATGTCGGCCGCCTGCAGCACCGGGTAGGTGAACAGCCCGACGCTGGCCGCGCCGCCACGGGCCGACTTGTCCTTGAACTGGGTCATCCGGCTCGCCTCGCCGAACCCGGTCATGCAGCCGAGCACCCAGGCCAGCTGCGCGTGCTCGGCCACGTGGCTCTGCACGAACAGCGCGCTGCGGGTGGGGTCGACCCCGGCCGCCAGGTACTGCGCGGCGGTCCGGCGGGTCCGCTCCCGCAGCACCGCGGGGTCGGTCTCCACCGTGATGGCGTGCAGGTCGACGACGCAGTAGAACGCGTCGTGGGTCTCCTGCAGGGCCACCCACTGCAGCAGGGCCCCCAGGTAGTTGCCCAGGTGCAGCGAGTCCGAGGTGGGCTGCATGCCCGACAGGACCCGGGGCCGGGGCCCCGTCGGCTGGGCGGTGTCCGGCTCCGGGGCGGGTGCGAGGCTCACCCGGTCATCATGTCAGCCGAGCGCCGTGACCTCGATCAGCAGCCCGGCCTCCGGGTCCAGCACCGGCATGGGCAGGCCGTGGCCGGCCAGCACGCCGCCGGTGAGCGTGACCCCGTCGTCGTCGCACCAGGGCGGCAGGGCGTTGCCGGTGCCCCGCACCTGGAGCGGCGTCGCGCCGGTCACGTCGAGCGCCCGCACCCGGTACCGCGTGGCCGCGTCCAGCCCCGGCAGGCGCAGCAGGCCGGGCAGGGCGTCGGCCCCGGTGGTGAGGCGGACGAAGGCGTACACGGCGTGGCTGCGGTCCGGGGCCACCACGCCGTGGGCCCAGGCCCCGTCGTGCTCCTGCGTGCGGACCGTCCGGCCGTGGTGCAGCAGGGGACGCAGCCGCTTGTGCAGCGCGATCCAGCCGGTGAGGCGGTCGAGCTCCTCGTCCGTGCAGGACGTCACGTCCCACTCGATGCCGGCGTGGCCGAACAGCGCGGTCAGGCAGCGCAGCTGCAGGTCCGCCACGCGGCCGGTGGTGTGCGAGCGGGGCGGGCCGACGTGGGTGCCCACCAGCTCCGGGGGCAGCAGCATCGCGGTCCAGCGCTGGATCGACTGCCGCTCCAGGGCGTCGTTGCAGTCGCTGGCCCACACCCGCTGGGTGTGCTCGAGCACGCCCAGGTCGACCCGGGCGCCGCCCGAGGAGCAGGACTCGATCTCCAGGCCGGGGTGCCGGACCTGCAGCTCGGCCATCAGCCGGTAGGCGGCCAGGGTCTGCCGGTGCACGGCCGGGGCGCCGTCGGCGTCCAGCGCCTCGTGCAGGTCGCGGTTGTGGTCCCACTTGAGGTAGTCGGGGCGCTCCGCGGTGATCACGGCGTCCAGGCGGGCCAGCACGTGGTCGTAGGCCTCGGTGCGGGTCAGGTCGAGGACCTGCTGGGTGCGCCAGGAGCGGGTGCCGCCGGGGCTGCCGTCCGGGCCGGGCCGGGCGCCGAGCAGCCAGTCGGGGTGGGCCCGCACCAGCTCGGAGTCGACGTTGACCATCTCCGGCTCGACCCACAGGCCCACCTGCATGCCGTGGCCGCGGACCCGGTCGGCGAACGGGTGCAGCCCGCCGGGCCACACCTGCGGGTCGACCTCCCAGTCGCCCAGGCCGGCGGTGTCGTCGCGCCGGCCCAGGAACCAGCCGTCGTCCAGCACGACGCGCTCCACGCCGATCCGGGCGGCGACGTCGACCAGGGCCGCGAGCCGGTCGTGGTCGTGGTCGAAGTAGACCGCCTCCCACACGTTGAGGGTCACGGGACGGTCGGACCTCGGGTGGGCCGCGCGGGCCCGGACGTGGTCGTGCAGCCGGGCGCTGACGCCGTCCAGGCCGTCGACGGCGTGGGTGAACAGCACCGGCGGGCCGGTGTAGGACGCGCCCGCCCCGAGGCGGACCTCGCCCGCGCGCAGCAGCTCGCCGCCGCCCAGGACGCCGGCGTGGCGGCCGGCCCCCTCGGGCAGCCGGTCCACCAGGTGCACGTGGTCCCCGCTCCAGGCCACGTGCACCGCGGCGAGCTCGCCGTGGTCGAAGCCGAAGCCGGCCTGCCCGGCCAGCAGCAGCAGGGTCGCGTCGTGCCCGGTCCGGCCCCGGCGGGACTCGCGCACCCGCCCGCCGTGCACCAGCGGAAGCCGCTGCGGGCTCCGCTCCCGGCACCAGCGCCCGGTCAGGTCGAGCGTCTCGGTGGCCTCGACGGGCAGCGGGACGACCGCCAGCAGCGCGGCCAGGTCCAGCACGTCGGCACCGGTGTTGGTGAGCGTGTGCTGCACCCGCAGCACACCGGCCCCGTCCAGGTGCAGCTCGGTGACCAGCGCCACGCCAGCGTCCTCGTCGGTGGCCTCCACCCGCAGCGTGCCGGGCCCGGGGCCGTCGGGCGCGCCCTGCACGACCGCGTGCCAGCGGGGGACGACGGCCTGCCCGCCGCGGTGCGCCTGCAGCGCGGGGCGGCCCGACCAGCCGTCGGCCTCGGTCGGCAGCAGGGTGAGCGGCCACGGCTCGTCGAGGCCGCTGTTGGGCACCGGGGGCGTACCGGCCCGCAGCAGGTCGACGACGTCGTCACCGAGGTCCGTCCCCAGGTGGACCCACTCGGGCAGGCCGTCCGCCCGTTCGCGCAGCAGCAGGTCCACCCCCGCCGCGCGGAGCCGGTGCAGACGGTGGGCGTGGCTGGGCGTGCTCATGCGGTGGTGGTCCTCCGTGGTGGGTCGGGCAGGTGGGCCGTGCGGGCCGTGGGAGCCGGGGCTCAGCCCTTGTTGGCGCCCAGGGTCAGCCCGGACACGAAGTGCCGCTGCAGGGCGAAGAACACCACGAGCGTGGGGACGGCGACCATGACCGACCCGGCGCTGACCAGGTTGTAGTCGACGAAGAACTGCCCCTGCAGGTTCTGCAGCGCGCTGGTGACGGGGAACTTGTCGCCCGTGGACAGGAACGCCACGGCCCAGAAGAAGTCGTTGTAGACCCAGGTCACCTGGAGCGTGGCCAGCGCGGCCAGCGGCGGCCGGCACAGCGGCATCACGATCTGCCAGTACTGCCGCCACACCCCCGCCCCGTCGACGAACGCGGCCTCGCCGAGCTCCTTGGGCAGCGTCTTCATGTAGTTGCTCAGCACGAAGGTGCAGAACCCCATCTGGAACGCGATGTGGGTGATGATCACGGCCCAGTAGGTGTCGTACAGGCCCACGTAGAGGTAGAAGCGGTACAGCGGGACCAGCAGCGACTGCTGCGGCAGCAGGTTGGCCGCGGTGAAGAAGACGAGCATCGCGACGTTGAGCTTCCAGCTGAACCGGGCCAGCACGAACGCGGCCATCGACGCCAGCGCCAGCGTGGCCAGCACGGACGGCACCGTGATGATGAGCGTGTTGAGGAAGTACTGGGCGAAGCTGCCCTGGCTCCACGCGTCGACGTAGTTGTCGAGGGTGTACCCGCCGAAGGACACGTAGCCGTTGACGGCCGTGAACTCGTAGGAGCGGAACGACGTCATCACCGCCCACGCCACGGGGAACAGCCAGGCCAGCGACACGACGACCAGGGCGACGTAGAGCACGACGCGGCCCGGGGTCACCCGGCGGTGCGGTCGCTGCCCGGGGCCGGCGTCGTGGCCCGCCCCGCCGGCGCCCCTGGTCCCGCTGCTGCGGTCGAGGTCGGTCGAGGTGCTCACGGCTTGTCCTCCCGCAGGATGTTGACCATGTAGATGACGATGAACACGAGGCTCACGCCGATGAGGATCGAGGCCAGGGCCGAGCCGAACCCGACCAGGCTCGCCTCGCCGATGAGGTTGGCGGTGATGAGCGCGCCCAGCACCTCCAGCCCGTTGCGGCCCCGGTTGATGACCCAGACCAGGTCGAAGGCCCGCAGCGACTCGATGACGGTGATGACGAGGACGACGACGTTGATGGGCCGCAGCGTGGGGAACACCACGCTGAAGAACGTGCGCCCCTCCGACGCCCCGTCGACGGCCGCGGCCTCCTTGAGCGCCGGGTCGACCGACTTCAGGCCGGCCAGGTACAGCAGCATGATGTAGCCGACGTGACGCCACGAGGCGATGAGCAGCACGGCCCAGATGTTGACGTCCGGGTCGCCGTACCAGTCGATCCGCTCGGCGCCGTCCAGGCCGAGGACGCGGTTGAGCAGGCCCTGGTCGCGGCTGTAGATGAGCTGCCAGATGAACCCGGCGAGCGCCAGCGACAGCACGACGGGCATGTACAGCGCGCTGCGGTAGAACCACGAGCCCTTGAGCTCGCGGTCCAGCAGGACGGCCATGAGCATGCCCAGCGGCGTGGCGATCAGGAAGAACACGACGAGCCACAGCGCGTTGTTGCGGATGGCGATCCAGAACGGCGGGTAGTTGGTCGTGATGTCGACGTAGTTCTGCGTACCGACCCAGTCGGAGGGCCCGGGCAGCCCGAACCCGTTCCAGCTGGTGAACGACAGCAGGACGGTCAGCACCACGGGGACCCAGACGACGGCCCCGACCAGCAGCGCGGGCAGCCCCACCATCAGGGTCAGCACCGTCTTGTCGCGACGGGTCAGCAGCTGCAGGCCGCGGCCCTTCGGGCGGCTCGGGGCCGTCGTCGTGGCCATGCGCTCAGGCCTCCCCGGTGAACAGGCGCTCCTTGCCGGCCTGCAGGTCCGACACCACCCGGTCGATGTCGGTGGGGTTCTGCAGGAACGTCTGCAGGGTGGGGATGACGATCGTCGAGGCGAAGTCCGGCCGGGTGTCCCGGTCGAGGAACTGCGCGATGTTCTCGGCGTTGCCGATCAGCTCCGCCGCCTTGAGCTGCAGCGGGCTGTACGCGCTGGTGTCGGCGTCGCTGTGGGCCGCGATGTTGTTGGGGTTGGTCTCGATGTAGATGTTGCCGGCCTCGGCCGAGCCGATGAACTTGAGGAACTCCTTGGCGGCCTCCTCGTTCTCGGGGCTCGCCGTCATCATGTAGCCGTCGATCGGGGCGTCGATGGCGCCCGCGCCGATGCTGGAGTCCAGCTCGGGGAAGTTGAAGAAGTCGAGGTCGTCGCGGTCCTCGCCCTCGGGGAACTGCTCGCCGACGAACATGCCGAGCAGGTACATGCCGGACTCGCGCTGCAGCAGCGACGCGGCGGCGTCCTGCCAGGTGCGACCGACCGGGTCCGGCTGGTGGAACGGCAGCAGGGTGGCCCACTCCTCGAACACCCGGCGGACCTCGGGGGTGTCCCAGTCCACGTCGCCGGCCATCAGGTCGATGTGGAAGTCGTAGCCGTTGAGCCGCATGTTGAGGATGTCGAAGGTGCCCATGGCGGGCCAGCCGTCGGAGTCGCCGAGGGCGATCGGGTTGAGGCCGTCGCCCTGCATCTGCTCGCACAGCGCGACGAGCCCGTCGCGGTCCTCGGGGATCTCGTAGCCGTTCTCCTCGAAGACGCTCTTGCGGTAGAACATCGCCCACGGGTAGTTGTACAGCGGCACGAGGATCTGCTTGTCGCCGTTGGCGGAGGCCTCGCGGAAGCCGTCGGTGAACCCGTCGCCGATCTCGTCCCACACGTCGGTGATGTCGCCGATGAAGCCCTGGTCGTCGAAGAAGCGGGCCCGGAAGCCGGCGAACCAGGTGAAGGTGTCCTGCGGCGTGCCCTGCAGGTAGCTGTTGATCGACTCCTGGAACGTCTCGTTGTCCTGGACGTTGGTCTCGACCTCGATGCCGGTGGCCTCGGTGAACGCGGCGATCGTGGCGTCCTCCGCCGCGCGGGGGACCTCGTCGCCCTTGTTGGAGCCGAGGCTGGTCGAGCCGGCGGCCTCACCGCTGCCCCCGGAGGCGGTGCCCGACGACGTGTCGTCACCACCGCAGGCCGCGAGCGCGCCGACGGCGCCGACCCCCATGGCGCCGTGGAGCACGCTGCGGCGGGCGACGGGGGTCCGCAGGCCGGACGAGGGCAGGTACAGCTTGTTGGTGGAGCGGGGACGAGTAGGCACGGGGCCCTCCTGAGTCACTCTTCACTGAGTGGGTCCGCTCTGAACATTCCCTCAGAGTCGAACACAACTCGACAGCGGATGTCGGTGACCTAAACACCGCTCCCGAACCATGTCAAGGCTGGTGGACGCTCACATCGTCAACCGTTACCGGGGCGTGATCCCGGCTCGAGCCCGTACACCAGTTCGTTCGGGCGTACGACCAAATCAACTGGATCGACCACACGACCCCTTGCTGTTGGGTTGTGTTGACTTATTCAACACTGCGGGGAAGAGTGTCGCGCCATGAGGCAATGGCCGGCCGACCGCCTGCTGCTGGGCGGGGACTTCAACCCCGAGCAGTGGCCCGCGGAGACGCTCGACGACGACGTCGCACGCATGCAGGAGGCCGGGGTCGGCTTCGCCACGGTGGGGGTGTTCTCCTGGGCGCTGCTGGAGCCCGAGCCCGAGCGCTACGAGCTCGCATGGCTGGACCGGGTGATGGACGCGCTGCACGCCGGTGGCGTCGTCGTCGACCTCGCCACGGCCACCGCCTCTCCCCCGCCGTGGTTCGCCCGGCTGCACCCCGACGCGCTGCCGGTGACGCGCGACGGGCGGCGGCTGTCGCACGGCAGCCGCCAGACCTGGTGCCCGTCCTCGCCGGACTACCGGCGCCGCAGCCTGGCCCTGGTGCGCCGCCTGGCCGACCGCTACCACGACCACCCGGGCCTGGGCATGTGGCACGTCGGCAACGAGTTCGGCTGCCACAACCTGATGTGCTTCTGCGACACCTCGGCCGAGCACTTCCGGTCCTGGCTGATGGAGCGCTACGGCGACCTGGACCGGCTCAACGACGCCTGGGGCACCACGTTCTGGTCGCAGCGCTACACCGACCTGGGCGACGTCGTGCCGCCCCGGACGACGACCGCCATCCCCAACCCGACCGCGGAGCTGGACTGGCGCCGGTTCTGCTCCGACGCCGCCCTGGCCCAGCACCTGGCCGAGCGCGACCTGCTGCACGAGCTTTCCCCCGGGGTGCCCGTGACGACCAACTTCATGGTCGGGTTCTCCTTCGAGGGCCTCGACTACTGGTCGTGGGCGCCGCACCAGGACGTGGTGTCCAACGACCACTACCTGGGCGCCCACCTCGAGCAGCCGCACGTCGAGCTGGCCCTGAGCGCCGACATCACGCGCGGCCTGGCCGGCGGCGACCCGTGGGTGCTCATGGAGCACTCCACCTCCGCCGTCAACTGGCAGCCGGTCAACCCGGTCAAGCCGCCGGGGCAGATGCTGCGCGACAGCCTGAGCCACGTGGCGCGCGGGGCGGACACCGTCGGGTTCTTCCAGTGGCGCGCCTCGGCCGCCGGCGCCGAGAAGTACCACTCGGCGCTGCTGCCCCACGCCGGGACGGACACCCGGCGCTGGCGCGAGGTCGTCGAGCTCGGCCGCGTCCTGGCCGCGGCCGCCGAGGTCGCCGGCAGCCGCACCGAGGCCGACGTGGCGCTGGTGGTCGACTACGAGTCGCTGTGGACCACCGACGCGGCGTCCACCCCGACCACCCTGCACCGCTACACCGAGGAGCTGCGGTCCTGGTACGAGGCGCTGTGGCGGGCCGGTCTCGGGGTGGTGGGGGTGCACGCCGAGCAGGACCTCACCGGTTACGCCGTGGTGGTCGCCCCCAGCCTGCACCTGGTCTCCGACGCGGCCGCCGCCGGCATCGCCCGGGCCGCGCAGGCGGGCGCCCAGGTGCTGCTCACGTACTTCTCCGGCACGGTCGACCCCGACGACCACATCCGGCTCGGCGGCTACCCCGGGGCCTTCCGGGACCTGCTGGGCGTGCGGGTCGAGGAGTTCGCCCCGCTGCTGGCGCGGCAGACCACGACGCTGCGGACCCCGCCCGGCTCACCCGTGCCGGCGCTGGACCGGGTGAGCGGCAGCGTCTGGTCGGAGTGGCTCCAGGTGGCGCCCGGCACCGACGTCGTCGCCACCTTCGCCGACGGCCCGGCCGCCGGGGACCCCGCGCTGACCCGCCGCGCGGTGGGTGCCGGTGCGGCCTGGTACTGCGCGACCCGGCTGACCGCCGCCGGCACCGACGCCGTGGTCGCCGCCCTGGCGGCGGCCGCCGGTCCGGACCGGGCCCGTCCCACCGTGCCCGGCCTGCCGCCCGGGGTCGACGCGGTGCGCCGGTCCGGCCCCGCCGGCAGCTGGGTGTTCCTGCTCGACCACTCCGGGCGGGGCGCGGAGGTCGCGCTCAGCGGCACGGACCTCGTCAGCGGCGCGGTGTGCGGGCCGGGTCGGCCGCTGTCGCTGGCGCCCGGAGGCGTGGCCGTGGTTCGCGAGGACGCCCCCCGACCGGGGACGATCGGGCCATGAGCACCCTGGCCCGGCAGCGGCAGGAGCAGATCCTCGAGCAGATCCGGCGCAACGGCGGCGTCCGGGTGAGCGAGCTCGTGGACTCCCTGCAGGTGTCGGACATGACGGTCCGCCGGGACATCTCCCAGCTGGCCGACCGCGGCCTGGTGGTGCGGGTGCACGGCGGGGCGACCCTGGCCGACGCCCCCCACTCCAGCTACGAGCCGAGCTTCCGGACCAAGCTGGGCGAGGAGCGCGAGGAGAAGCTGGCCATCGCCCGGACCGCGGCCGAGCTCGTCACGCCGGGCTCGGCCGTGGCGCTGTCGGCGGGCACGACCACCCTGGCCCTGGCCGAGCAGCTGCGCGACGTGCCGGACCTGACGGTCGTGACCAACTCGGTGCCGGTGGCCGACGCGCTGCACGACCCGGACCGTCGTGACCGCAGCGTCGTGCTGACCGGCGGCACCCGCACCCCCTCCGACGCCCTGGTGGGCCCGGTGGCGGTCCAGGCGCTGCGGGACCTGCACGTGGACCTGCTGTTCCTCGGCGTGCACGGGTTCAGCGAGCGCACGGGCTGCACGAGCCCCAACATGACCGAGGCGGCCACCAACCGCGCGCTCATCGCGGCGGCCGGCAAGACCGTGGTCGTCGCCGACCACACCAAGCTGCGCCTGGTGGGCCTGGCCACCATCGTCGGCCTCGACGAGGTGGACGTCCTGGTCAGCGACTCCGGGCTGGGTCCGGAGGACCAGGCCATGCTGGCCGGGCACGTGGGCCGGCTGCTGGTCGCCGAGCTGCCCGAGCGGACCGAGCAGCCCGGGCAGCCCGGGCAGCCCGGGCGGGTCAGGAGGACCCGACCGTGACCGGACCCGAAGGGCCCCGCGCCGCCGTGCACCGCAGCCGGATCACGCTGGCCGACGGGCGCGACCTCCTCTACTACGACGACACCGAGCCGTGGCTGTCCGGGCGCACCCGCCCCGGCGCGGACACGCGCGACCTGCCGCCGGCCGGCGGGGGCTCGCGGATGCGTCGCGACCCGTTGACCGGCGAGTGGGTCCCGATGGCCTCGCACCGGATGAACCGCACCCACCTGCCGCCGCGCGAGCTCTGCCCGCTGTGCCCGACCCCGGCCGGGGCCACCGGCAGCGCCGCGACGGAGATCCCGGCCGAGGACTACGACGTGGTCGTGTTCGAGAACCGGTTCCCGTCGCTGTCGACCCGGGACGAGCAGCCCGACTCCCTGGTCGACGCCGACCCGGTCTGGCCCGAGCGCGCGGCCGCCGGGCGCTGCGAGGTGGTCTGCTTCACCTCCGCCCACGACTCGTCCTTCGCCCAGCTGCCGCCGTCCCGGGCCCGCACGGTGGTCGAGGCCTGGGCGGACCGCACCGCGGAGCTGTCCCGGCTGCCGCACGTGCGCTCGGTGTTCTGCTTCGAGAACCGCGGTCGCGAGATCGGCGTCACCCTGGCCCACCCGCACGGGCAGGTGTACGCCTACCCGTACGTGCCGGCCCGGACCGCGCAGCACACCGCGAACGCCGCCGCCCACCACGCCCGTACCGGCCGGGACCTGCTGGGCGACGTGCTGGCCGCGGAGGTCCGCAGCGGGCGCCGCGTCGTGGCCCGTGGCGAGCACTGGACCGCGTTCGTCCCCGCGGCCGCGCGCTGGCCCGTCGAGGTGCACGTCGTCCCCCACCGGCACGTGCTCGACCTGGCCGAGCTGGACGACGGCGAGCGCGACGAGCTGGCCCACCTGTACCCCGACCTGCTCGCCCGCCTGGACGGGTTCTTCACCGGTCCCGCCGGAGAGGCCATCACGCTGCCCTACATCGCCGGTTGGTTCGCGGCCCCCGTGGGGCCCGAGCGCGACGGCGAGCGGGCGGCGCTGCCGCGGCTGCACCTGCAGGTGTTCTCGGTCCTGCGCGACGCCGGCAAGCTCAAGTTCCTCGCGGGCTCGGAGTCCGGGCAGGGCGCCTGGGTCTCCGACACCACGCCGGAGCGCATCGCCGACCGGATCCGCGAGCTGCCCTCGGAGCTGCCCGGCGCGGTGGTCCGGCCGTGACCGGCCCGGACGCCGCGACCGAACCCGACCTGGTCCTCCCGGCGGTGCCCCGGGCCCACCTGGCGGACGTGACGGCGGCGTACCGGACGCTCACCGGCACCGCCCCCGAGGGGGTGTGGGGCGCGCCCGGGCGGGTGAACCTGGTCGGCGAGCACCTGGACTACAACGGCGGGCCGGTGCTGCCGCTCGCCCTGGCCCACCGCGGCCTGGTCGCGGCCGGCCGACGCACCGACGGCGTGCTGCGGCTGGTCTCGGCCCAGGACGACGCCGTCTGGCAGGGCCCGGTCGCCGACCTCGCCCCCGGCGCGGTGCCCGGCTGGGCCGGGTACGCGGCGGGGGTCGTGTGGGCCCTGGGCCGGCAGCACGGCCCGCTGCCCGGGCTCGACGTGGTCGTCGACGGCCGGGTGCCCGTGGGGGCCGGTCTGTCGTCCTCGGCCTCGCTGACCTGCGGGGTGGCCGTCGCCGCCGCCGACCTGCTCGGCCTGCCCGGGGCCGACGCGGGTGACGAGCCGGGGCGCCGGTCGCTCGCCGCGGCCTGCGTGCGGGCCGAGAACGAGTTCGCCGGGGCCCCGACCGGCGGCATGGACCAGGCGGTCGTGCTGCGGGCCCGCGCCGGGCACGCCCTGCTGCTGGACTGCCGCACCTTCGACGCCGAGCACCTGCCGCTGCCCGCGGGCGGGCCCGGTCAGGTCGAGCTGCTGGTGGTGGACACGCGTGCCCACCACGCGCTGGTCGACGGCCGTTACGGCGGGCGGCGGGCCGCGTGCGAGCGGGCGGCGGCCGACCTGGGCCTGGAGCGGCTGACCGACCTGGGCCCTGACGACCTGGCCGGGGCCTCGGACCGGCTGGGCGACGAGGAGCTGCGACGGGTCGTGCGCCACGTCGTCACCGAGACCGACCGGGTCCACCGCGTGGCGGACCTGCTGCGCCGGGGCGACCTGGCCTCGACCGGGCCCCTGCTGCTGGCCTCGCACGCGTCCATGCGGGACGACTTCCGGATCTCGGTGCCCGAGCTGGACCTGGTGGTCGCGGCGTCGGTGGCGGCGGGGGCGCTGGGGGCCCGGATGACCGGGGGCGGGTTCGGCGGCTCGGCCGTCGTGCTGTGCGCCGAGGGCGGGGCCGGCCCGGTGGGCGCCGCGGTGCACACGGCGTTCCTGGCCGCCGGCCTCCCCGCGCCCGGGCTGCTGCCGGTGACCGTCTCGGCGGCTGCCGGTCGCGTGGTCTGAGTCCGCGGGGCAGGCTGGCGGGCATGCCCGACACCACCAGCGACCCGAACCCCACCGCCCCCCGCCCCACCGACGGCTCCTCCCCCGGCAGCGGCACCGACGCCGACACTGCCACCGGCACGTTCGACCTGGTCGTGCTCGGGCTGGGCTCCGGCGGGGAGTACGTGGCCTCCACCGCCGCCCGGCGCGGCCTGTCGGTGGCGGCGGTCGAGTCCCGCCTGGTGGGGGGCGAGTGCCCGTTCCTGGCCTGCGTGCCCAGCAAGGTGCTGCTGCTGGCCGCCGCCCGTGCCCGGCGCTCCGGGACCGCCCTGGCCGACGCGTGGCGCGAGGCCGTCGCGGCCCGCGACGAGGCCGCCGAGCACCAGGACGACTCCGACAAGGCCGACGACCTGGAGGGTTCCGGGGTCCTCCTGGTCCGCGGCCGCGGCCGGGTCAGCGCGCCCGGCACGGTGCAGGTGGACCTGTCCGACGGCGGGACCCGCACGCTGCGCTGGACCCGCTCCCTGGTCGTGGGGACCGGGGCCGCCCCGGTCGTGCCGGACCTGCCCGGCCTGGCGGACGTGCCCACCTGGACCTCCGACGAGGCGCTGACCAGCCCCGACCTGCCCCGGCGGCTGCTGGTGCTGGGCGGCGGGGCCGTCGGCTGCGAGCTGTCGCAGGTCTACGCGTCGTTCGGTGTCGAGGTCACGGTGGTCGAGACGTCGGGGCACCTGCTGCCCCGGGAGGACCCCTGGGTGGGCGAGGCCCTGGCGGAGCACCTCGCCGGTGCCGGCGTCACGGTGCGCACCGGCACCAGCCTGGAGCGCGTGGCGTCGGTCGACGGCGGGGTGCGGGCGACGCTGCGCACGGCCGCCGACGACGAGTCGGGCGAGGGCGCCGAGGAGCACCTGGAGGTCGACCGGGTCCTGGTCGTGACCGGGCGCCGGCCGAACGGCGCCGACCTGGGCCTGGACCTGCTGGGCGTCGACGTGCAGGACGGCGCGGTGGGGGTCGACGACCGGTGCCGCGCCCTGGACGGCGACGGCCGGGCGGTCGACGGCGTGGTCGCCGTGGGCGACGTGACCAACCTGTCGCCCTACACCCACACGGCCAACCACCACGCCCGCGTGGTGCTGTCCCAGCTGGCCGGCCACGACGTCCGGCGGCGCGACGCCGGCATCCCCCGGGCGGTCTACACCGAGCCGCCCGTGTTCTCGGTCGGCCTGTCCGAGGCGGCGGCCCGCGAGGCCGGCCACGACGTGGTCACCGCCCACCAGGACGTCACCGAGACGGCGCGCGCGTTCGTCGAGCGGATCGCCTCACCCGACGGGCCGGCCGCCCACGGCCCCGCGGGCGTGCGGCTGGTGGCCGACGCCGACGGCCGGTTCCTGGGGGCGGCGGCCGTCGGGCCGCACGCGGACTCCTGGGCCGGGGAGCTGGCGCTGGCCCTGACGGCCGGCCTGCCCGTGCACCTGCTGGCCGAGCACGTCCGGGCGTTCCCGTCCTGGTCGGAGGCCATCACCCCGGCCGCGCTCGACCTGGCCGAGCGGGTAGGGCACCCCGTCTCGTAGGTTGACCCCGTGAGCACCACCGGATCCGGTCGGCCTCGGCTGCGCTGGTACATCGACCTCGACGACGACCGGCTGGCCGCGGCCGTCCGCAGCCTGCGCGCCGACCTGGGCGGTGACCTCGGCGACGTGGGCCCGGCAGGGGCCGACGGCGACGGGACCGACACCGCGGCACCGGACGGCCAGGGGCCCGACGCCGTGCTCGTGGTCACCGACCGCCGCAGCGGCCCGGCGCTGGTCGCGCAGCTGCAGGGGCTCGGCGTCCCGCTGCTGCTGCTGGGCCCCACCCTGCACGCGGACACCGACGGCGTCTGGGCCGAGCCCACCGGCCTGCTGACGGCCTCGGCCAGCCCGCCGCACGACGTCCGGGTGCGCGCGGGCCGCGACGCGGGCCCGCTGGCCGACCGGCTCAGCGACCACAGCCACGGCCACGGCGCCCACCTGGGCGAGCACGTGCACGTCGCCGACCGGGTGCTGATGGTGGACAAGGTCGCCGACGACGTGAGGGTGCTGCTCACGGCCTCGCTCGGGCTGCAGGTGCACCCGGTCCTGGCGCGTCGCGGCGACGTGCTGGCCTGGACCCTCGGCACGACCCCGGCCTCGGTGGCGGCGCCCACCACACGCCGGCTGCTGGCGCTGGTCCTGGCGGACCTGCCCCGCACGGCCGTGGTCCGCCCGGTGGTCCGCGCCGGGCTGCTGGGCTACGGCGCCATCGGCCACGAGCACGCGGCCGCGTTCCGCGCCGTGAGCGGGCTGTCGCTGGACCTGGTGTGCGACCGCAGCCAGGCCCGGGTGGACGCCGCGCAGGAGGCCTTCCCCGGGGTGCGCGGCACCACCGACCCCGATGCGCTCATAGAGGACCCCGACGTCGACCTGGTCGTGGTGTCCACGCCGCCCGACACCCACGCCACGTGGGCGCTGCGAGCGCTGCGGGCCGGCAAGCACGTGGTCGTCGAGAAGCCCTTCGCCATCCGCACCGACGAGGCCGACGCCGTGCTGGCCGAGGCGGACGCCGCCGGCCTGGTGGCCGTGGTCTACCAGAAACCGCCGCTGGGACCCCGACCACCAGGCGGTCCGCCGGGCCGTGCTGGCCGGGCGGCTGGGCGAGGTGTTCCACCTGGAGACGTTCGTGGGCGGCTACGGCCACCCCTGCAACCTGTGGCACTCCGACGCCGGGGCCTCGGGCGGGGCGTTCTACGACTGGGGCGCGCACGTCCTGGACCAGGTCCTCGACCTCGTCCCCGCCCCCGTGCAGCACGTCAGCGCGACGACGCACAAGCGGCGCTGGTTCGACGTCACCAACGCCGACCACTCCCGGGTCCTGGTCCGCTTCGACGACGGCACCGAGGCCGAGTTCGTCCACTCCGACCTGGCCGCGGCGCTCAAGCCCCGTTGGTACGTGCTGGGCACCGAGGCCGCGCTCGTCGGGTCCTGGCGCACCGAGCGGGTGATCGCCCGCAACGCGGTCGGCACCCTGGCCGAGGACGTCCTCGCCCCGGCCGACTCCCCGCCCGTGCTCGAGCTGCACGACGGCGACGGGTCGGTGACCCGGCTGGCCACGCCCGCCTCCGCCCCGCACCCGTTCCACCGCGAGCTCGCCGACCACCTGCTGCTCGGCCTGCCCATGTCGGTGACCGGCGCCACCAGCCGACGCGTGCTGTCGGTGATGGAGGCCGCCACGGCCTCGGCGCTGGACGGCGGCCGACCGGTGGTGCCGCGGTGAGCCCGCGCAGCACGGGCTTCGGCTTCCTCGGTGCGGGCGGCATCGCCACCGGCGCCCTGGCCCCGGCGGTCCACGCGGCGCACGGCGCGCACCTGCAGGCCGTCGCCGCCCGCTCGGCGCAGCGGGCGGCCGCCCTCGAGCCCGTGGGCCGCGCCTACGACGACTACGCGGCGGTGCTGGCCGACGACGCCGTCGACGTCGTGTACGTGGCGCTGAGCAACGACCTGCACGAGCGCTGGACGGTGGCCGCGCTCGAGGCGGGCAAGCACGTGCTCTGCGAGAAGCCGCTCGGTCTCGACGTCGCCCAGGTGCGCCGGATGACCGACGCGGCGGCCGCGGCGGACCGGCTCCTGGTGGAGGCCTGGTGGTACCGCTGGCACCCGCGCACCGTCCGCGCGGTGGAGCTGGTGCGTGCCGGGGCGCTGGGCCGGGTCGACCGGGTCGAGACCGAGTTCAGCTTCGACGCCGACCTGAGCGGCAACTACCGCGTCGACCCCGCCCGCGGGGGCGGCGGCATCTACGACGTCGGCTGCTACGCGGTGGACGCCGCGCGGTGGGCCCTGCTGGCCGGGGCGCCGGACGTGCTGTCGGCCGAGGGCGAGGTCCGCGACGGGGTGGACGTGCGGGCCTCCGCCCGGCTGGCCCTGCCCCGCGACGGCCGCGCCGCCGCCGCCGAACCGCCGCCGCTGGACGGGCCCGGGTCGCCGGAGGCCCCCGGTGCGGGCGACGGCCCGGTGGTGGAGGTCCGCTGCGGCATCGGGACCCGGCCGGAGCAGCTGGTCGCGGTGTACGGCGAGGACGCCACGCTGGTGCTCGGCGGCGAGTCGTTCACGGCCAAGGACGCACCGTGCACGCTCTACCTGCACCCGGCACGGGGACCCGGGCGCCACGAGGACTTCGCGGCCGTCGACCCCTACCGGCTGATGGTCGAGGGCGTCGCGGCCGCGGTCCGAGGGGAGGACGTCTGGCTGCCGACCGCCCAGGACAGCCTCGACGTCGCCGCCGTGACCGACCGGTTCCGCGAGCTCGTGCTCGGCGCCCCGGCGCGCGGGTGAGCCACCCGCAGGAGCGGCTCGTCCCCCTGCCGGCCCGGCGCGGGTCGGACGAGCAGGGGGTGACGGGCGACGTGGCGGGCACGACGCTGGCCGTCCGCGTCCACCGGCCGGGCGGGGGTCGACCTGACGCGGGCGAACCTGACGCGGGCGGACCTGACGCGGGCGGACCTGACGCGGGCGCCGCCGGCAGCGCGGTCCTGGTCCACGGCCTGGCCTCCAACGCCCGGATGTGGGACGCCTGCGCCGAGGCGTTGGCCCGGGCCGGCGTCACCTGCGTGGCGGTCGACCTGCGCGGGCACGGTCGCACCGCCGTGAGCCAGGCGGGCCGGGCGGGGCCGCACGGCACCCCGACGGCGGCGGCCGACGTGTCCGCCCTGGTCGACGTCCTGCGGGCCGACGGCACCCTGCCCGGGCCCGTGGTGCTGGCCGGCCAGTCCTGGGGGGGCAACGTCGTCCTCACCGCCGCAGCCAGCGGGGCCCGGGTCGACGCGCTGGCCCTGGTCGACGGCGGCTGGCTGCGCTTCGACCGAGACGAGCCGTTCGAGCGGCTGTGGGCGCGGCTGGCCCCGCCCACGTGGGACGGCACGACCTGGGACGAGCTCACCGCGAGGCTGCGGCCCGTGCTGGACGGGTGGGGCCCGCACGCCGTGCCCGCCGTGCTGGCCAACCTGACGACCCGCCCCGACGGCTCCGTCCGCAACGTCCTGGCCCCCCAGGCGCACGAGCACATCCTCCGCTCGATGTACGACGACGACCCGCGACCGTCCTACCCCCGGGTGCGGGTGCCCGTCCTGCTGGCCCCCGCGGGCGGCGGACCCGCGTCGGCCCTGGTGGACGAGGCCGTCGCGGCGCTGCCCGACGCCGTGCTGCGGCGCTACGACGACGCCCACCACGACCTGCACCTGCAGCACCCGGCGCGGCTGGCCGCGGACCTGCTCGACCTGCTCGACCGGGCCCGGGCCCGGCCGGTCCACGCCCCGCAGCGGCACACCGACGACACCACCGACGGCACCACCGACGACGAGAGCGAGGACCGATGAGCCGACTCATCGTCATGGGGTCCGGCGAGACCGCCCCCACCATGGTGCGCACCCACCGCGCGGTGCTGGCGGACACCTTCGCCGGCGACGCCCGCGGCTCGGCGCTGGTGCTGGACACCACGTTCGGGTTCCAGGACAACGCCGAGGAGCTCGTCGGCAAGACCGTCCGCTACTTCGAGGAGAGCGTGGGCCACCGGGTGCAGGTGGCGTCCTGGCGCCGCTCCGACCTGCCCACCGCGCAGGCCGAGCGCACCCTGGCCGAGCTGAGCCGGGCTCGCTGGCTGTTCGCCGGTCCCGGCAGCCCCACCTACGCGCTGCGGCACTGGCACGGCACCGGTGTCGCCGCCGCCATGACCGACGTCACCGCCCGGGGCGGCACGCTGGTGGTGGGCTCGGCCGCCGCCTGCACCATCGGCTCCCACGCGGTGCCGGTCTACGAGATCTACAAGGCCGGCGCCGACCTGCACTGGGCCGACGGGCTCGACGTGCTCGGGGCGCTCACGGGCATCCGGGCGGCGCTGGTGCCCCACTTCGACAACGCCGAGGGCGGCAGCTACGACACCACCGCCTGCTACCTCGGCCAGACCCGGCTGGCCGCGATGGAGCGACTGCTGCCCGACGACGTCGGCGTGCTCGGCGTGGACGAGCACACGGCCCTGCTCGTGGACACGGCGGCCGGCACCGCGACGGTCGCCGGCAACGGTGTGGTCACCCTGCGGTACCGGGACCGCTCCGTGGAGCTCGAGGGCGGTCGGACCGTCGAGCTGGGCTGGCTGGCCGAGGTGGTCGCCGGGCGCGGGGACGCCGAGCCCGGGGCCGCTCCCCCGGCCGGCGTCGGCTCCCCCGGGTCCGCGGCGGCCGACGGCCGGGGGCCGGGTGACGGGGCTGCTGACGGGTCTCGTGGCCGGGCCGGCGGCGCGGGCGTGGTGGCCGACGACGCCACCGACTCCGCACCCGCCGCCGCGGCCGCCCCGACGTCGCTGCGGAAGGCCGTGGAGGCCGAGCGCGAGCGGTTCGACGTCGCCATGCAGGACTCCGACGTCGAGGCGGCCGTCGGGGCCACCCTGGCCGCCGAGCAGGCCCTGCAGGACTGGTCCGGCGACACGTTGCAGAGCGACGACCGCGACCACGCCCGCCGGGTGCTGCGGGCCATGGTGGTCCGTCTCGGCGAGCTGGCCGTGACGGGGGCCGCCGACCCGCGCGACGTCGTCGGCGGCTACGTCGACCTGCTGCTGGAGCTGCGGGCGCAGGCGCGCGCGGCCAAGGACTTCGCCACCAGCGACCGGGTCCGCGACGCCCTGGCCGCGCTGGGGGTCGAGGTGCGCGACGCCCCCGAGGGCGCCACCTGGGTGCTGTCCGGGGACGCGACGTGACCGCCGACGCGACTCCCGGCGACGCGACGTCCGCCGACGCGACTCCCGCCGACGGGACCCCCACCGAGGCGCGCCCCTCGCACGTCCTGCTGCAGGCGCACGGCCTGACGGCGCGCGTCGACCCGCTCGGCTCGGCCCTGGCCCACCTGGACGTCGAGGGCCGCGACCTGGTGCTCGGCTACCCGGACGGAGCGGCCCGGCCGGCGTTCGCGGGCTCGCTGCTGGTCCCCTGGCCCAACCGGCTCGGCGGCGGTGAGTACGACGTGGCCGGCGTGACGTACCGGACGCCCACCGACGACCCGGACCACGACAACGCCCTGCACGGCCTGCTCGACGCCGTGGTGGCCGAGGTGGTCGAGCGGTCCCCGGACCGGGTGCGGCTGCGGTCCGTGCTGCCCGCCGACGACCGCTACCCCTCGGGGCTGGTGATCACCGTCGACCACTCGCTGGAGCCCGGCCGCCTGGTGGTGGACGTCCACGTCCGCAACGTCGGGGACCGGACCGCGCCCTACGGCGTGGGCACCCACCCGTACCTGGTGGCCGGAGACGGCCCGGTCGACGCGTGGACGCTGCGCCTGGACGCGGCCGAGGTCGCCGAACTCGACGGGGCCAGCCTGCCCACCGGCGAGCTGGACCCCGTCGACGGGACGCTGCTGGACCTGCGCGAGCCGCGCCCCCTGGCCGGTCTGGAGCTGGACCACCTGCTCACCGGCGTGCAGGCCGACCCGGCGGGCGAGGTGGTGGCCGAGCTGCGCGACGGGCAGGGTCACGGCACGGCCATCGGGGCCGACGCCTCCTGGGCCCGGTGGTGGCAGGTGTTCACCTCCGACACCGTCCCGGGCGACCGGTTCCGGGCCGGCGTGGCCGTCGAGCCCATGTCCTGCCCCGGTGACGCGTTCCGCTCCGGCACCGACCTGGTGCTGCTCGCCCCGGGTGAGGAGCACGCCGTGCGCTGGTGGATCGCCCCGCTGCTGCCGTAGCGTCGGAGACGGTCGTCAGGGACGACGGCCAGGTCCCCGGAGGTCGTCATGGTCCGTCACCCGTCGCTGGTCCGTCGCCCGCTGCTGTGCCGGCTGCACCTGCACCTCGACCGCCGGGTCCGGCTGCAGGACGCGTGGGTCTACCGCTGCCGCCGTTGCGGCCGCGACAAGGGCCAAGGCCCGCTCATCACCCTGATGGGCGCCGAGGGCGGCGGGCTCTGACCGGCCTCAGACGTCCCAGGTCACCCCGGTGGCCTGCTCGCTTAGCTCCCACAGCCGCCGACCCGCGCGGGGATCGCGCAGCCGTCGCTCGAGCCGGCGCACGACGGGCGCACCGTGGGTGCCGAGCCGCGGCGCGACCATCTGCCCCGACGTCACGGTCGGGTCCAGGACGGCCCGCAGCAGCGGCAGCACGCCGTGGTGCACGGGCATCCCCTGCGAGCGCACCGTGGCCGAGAAGAACCGCGCCGCCAGGCCGCCCTGCTCCCGGGCGCTGCGGTGCTGCAGGTCGGTGTGGGTGAAGCCGGGGTGGGCGAGGACGCTGGCCACCGTGCCCGGCCCCCCGCCGCCGGCGTGCCGGATCCGCCGGTCCAGCTCCACGCCGGTCACGGCGCACGCCGTCTTGGACCGGGAGTAGGCCAGCCACGGGTCGTAGCGGGGCGGGTCGAGGTCCGCCGGGCCCGGCACGGCACCGGTGTGGCGGACCACGCTGGTCACCGACAGCACCCGGGCCCCCGCGGTGTCCCGCAGCGCCGGCCACAGCCGGGCCAGCAGGGCGAAGTGCCCGAGGTGGTTGGTGGCCAGCTGCAGCTCGGTGCCGTCGACCGTGAGCGCCCGGGGTACGGCCATGATCCCGGCGTTGGCCAGCACCAGGTCCAGGCGGGGGTGCTCGTCCCGCGTCCGCTCGGCGAAGGCCCGCACGGAGTCGAGCGAGGCCACGTCCAGCAGGGACACCTCGGCCGAGGCGCCGGGGACGCGCTCGCGGACCTGCTCCAGCGCCCGGGTGCCCCGGCCCGCGTCGCGGCAGGCGAGGACCACGTGCGCCCCGGCCGTGGCCAGCTGGGCGGCGGCCTCCAGCCCCAGCCCGGAGCTGGCGCCGGTGACGACGGCCACCCGGCCGTGCTGGGTCGGCGCGTCCGCCAGGGTCCAGCCCATCAGGCGGGCCCGTCGGCGACGGGTGCACCTGCGACGGGTGCGCCTGCCTCGGGTGCGCCTGCCTCGGGGAGCGGCTCGGCCACCGGGCGCGGTTCGGCGACGGGAAGGGCCTCCCCGACGCCGGCGTAGGCGACCACGACCGGGGCGTGGTCGCTGAAGCGGGCGTCGTAGGTCGCCGCCCGGTCGACCACCGACCACCCGGCCCGGGCGGCGAGCGCCTCGGTGACCACGTGCAGGTCAATCCGCCAGCCGGTGTCGGTGTCGAACGCCTGCCCGCGCCACGACCACCAGGAGTACGGCCCCTCGACGTCCCCGGCCAGCCGGCGGCAGACGTCCACCCAGCCGGCGGCGAACCAGCTGTCGAGCACGGCCCGTTCCTCCGGCAGGAACCCGGCCTTCTTCCGGTTGCCCTTCCAGTTCTTGATGTCGCGCTCGGTGTGGCCGATGTTCAGGTCCCCGGCCAGCAGCACGGGCGGCCCACCGGCCGCCTCGGCGGCGCGCAGCTCGCCCATCCGCAGGCTCGCCGCGGCCAGGAACCGGACCTTGGCCACCTGCTTGTCGGTACCCGCCTCGCCGGAGTGGACGTACGCGCTCACCATGCGGACGGCGTCGGCACCCTCGCCCACCGTCGCCTCGACCCACCGGCCGTCGGTCTCGAAGCCGGGCAGGGTGAGGACCACGTCACGCAGCGGGGTGCGGGACGCCACGGCCACCCCGGAGCGCCCCTTGGTGGCGCAGACCGCCTCCGCCACGTGCCAGTCCTCCCCCAGGTGCTCCGCCACGGTGTCGGCGTCGGCCCGCACCTCCTGCAGCAGCAGGACGTCGGGGCGCCGCTGCTCCAGCCAGGCCGGCATGCCCCGGCGGTGGGCCGCACGGACCCCGTTGACGTTGACGCTCGCGACGACCAGCACGGGTCACCACCCTAGGCTGGCGGTATGACCGTCGCCGACGACGCCCTCGCCCTGACCGACGACCTGGTGCGCCTGCGCCACGCGCTGCACCGTCACCCCGAGATCGGGCTCCACCTGCCCCGCACGCAGCAGACGGTCCTGGAGGCCCTGGCCGGTCTCGACCTGGAGATCACGACCGGCGACGCGCTGTCCAGCGTGACGGCCGTGCTGCGCGGCGGCGGCACCGCGGGTCGCAGCGGCCCCGGCGCCCACCCCGGCCAGCGCCCGGTGGTGCTGCTGCGGGCCGACATGGACGCCCTGCCCGTCACCGAGGAGCTCGACGTCGGCTACCGCAGCGAGGTCGACGGCGTGATGCACGCCTGCGGCCACGACCTGCACGTCACGTCGCTGGTGGGCGCCGCTCACCTGCTGTCGGCGCAGCGGGACTCTCTGCCCGGCGACGTCGTGCTCATGTTCCAGCCGGGTGAGGAGGGCTTCGACGGCGCCGGGCACATGATCGCCGAAGGCGTGCTGGACGCCGCCGGACGCCGGGCCGACGCGGCCTACGCGCTGCACGTCATGTCGTCCCTCGCCCCGCGCGGGCACGTCGTGTCGCGCCCCGGGCCGATGCTGTCGGCCAGCGACGGGTTGTTCGTCACCCTGCACGGTCGTGGCGGGCACGGCTCGGCCCCCCACAACGCGGCCGACCCGGTGCCCGCGCTCGGCGAGATCGTCCTCGGGGCCCAGGCCGTGGCCACCCGGGTGGTCGGGCCGTTCCAGACCGGGCTGGTCACCTTCGGCCACCTCAAGGCCGGCACCCGCCGCAACGTCATCCCGTCCACCGCCTACGCCGAGGCGACCATCCGCACCGTCGACCCGGCCGTGCGCGAGCGGCTCCGCGACGCGCTGGTCCGCTACTGCGAGGGCGTCGCCGCCGCCCACGGCCTGACCGCCGAGGTCCGCTTCGAGCCCGAGTACCCCGTGACGGTCAACGACGCGGCCGAGTACGACTTCGTCGCCGCCACCCTGGGCGAGCTGTTCGGCCCGGACCGGTTCTCGCCGATGCCGGACCCGATCGCAGGCGCCGAGGACTTCAGCCGGGTGCTGGCCGAGGTGCCGGGCGTCATGGTGTTCCTGGGCGCGGCGCTCGAGGGCCGGGACTGGCAGACCGCCCCGGACAACCACTCCGCGCTGGCCGGCTTCGACGACTCGGTGCTGCCGGACGGCGCGGCCCTGCTCGCCCACCTCGCCGAGCGCCGGCTGGACCAGCTCGCCCGCTGAGGCCCGGGGTCGGGCCCGGACGGCGCGCCCCTGCCCGGCGCGCCCTGCCCGGCGCGCCCCTGCCCGCCCTCCGCCGTACCGACCAGCGACGCACGAGGGGCTCACGGCGGCGATCGACCGCCGAACCCCCGTCCTGTGTCGCTGGTCGGTGCACGGCGAGGCCCGGAACGGCCTCGCCGGACGCGTCCAGCCCGGCCCGGAACGCGCCTCGCCAGACCCGGCCGGTCAGCCGGCGGCGCGCTCGGCCATGTCGACGACGTTGGCCAGCAGCATGGCCCGGGTCATCGGCCCGACCCCGCCCGGCATCGGCGCGAGCCAGCCGGCGACCTCGCGGACGCCCGGGTCCACGTCGCCCACCAGCCGGGCCTTGCCGGTCTCCGGGTCGACGACCCGGGTGACGCCCACGTCGAGCACGGCGGCGCCCGGCTTGACCCACTCCGCCTTGATGGTGCCCGCGGCGCCGGCGGCCGCGACCACCACGTCGGCGCGACGGACCGCGGCGGCCAGGTCGCGGGTCCGGGTGTGGGTCAGCGTCACCGTCGCGTCGACGCCGCGGCGGGTCAGCAGCAGCCCGATCGGACGGCCGACGGTCACCCCGCGCCCGACCACGCAGACCTCCGCCCCGGACAGCGGCACGCCGTAGCGACCGAGCAGCTCGACGATGCCGCGCGGGGTGCACGGCAGCGGCGAGGTGATGTCGCCGGACACCTGCAGCACCAGCCGGCCCAGGTTGGTCGGGTGCAGCCCGTCGGCGTCGCGGTCGGGGTCGACGGCCTCCAGCACGACCTGCTGGTCGATGCCTGCGGGCAGGGGCAGCTGGACGATGTAGCCCGTGCACGCAGGGTCGGCGTTGAGCCGGGCCACCGCGGCCAGCACGTCGGCCTGCGACGCGTCGGCGGGCAGGTCCTCGCGGATGGACGTGATCCCGACCTCGGCGCAGTCGCGGTGCTTGCCCGCCACGTACGACGCCGAGCCCGGGTCCTCCCCCACCAGCAGCGTGCCCAGCCCGGGCACGACCCCGCGCTCGCGCAGCGCCGTGACGCGCTCGGTGAGCTCGACGCGGATGGTCGCCGCGGTGGCCTTGCCGTCCAGGACCTGCGCGGTCACGCGAGGGAGCCGGCGGAGAAGCTGCCGACGGAGGAGTACAGCGGGAAGCGCTCGGTGAGCACGTCCACCCGCTCGCGCAGCGCGGCCACGTCGGAGGCGGGGTCGAACGCGCCCGCGACGATGTCGGCGACCTCGGTGAACTCGGCGTCGTCGAAGCCGCGGGTCGCCAGGGCGGGGGTCCCGAGCCGCACGCCGGAGGTGACCATGGGCGGGCGCGGGTCGAACGGCACGGCGTTGCGGTTGGCCGTGATCCCGGCGTCGTGCAGCCGGTCCTCGGCCTGGCGGCCGTCCAGCTCGGAGCTGCGCAGGTCCGCGAGCACCAGGTGGACGTCCGTGCCGCCGGTGACGACGTCCACCCCGGTGGCCTTGGCGTCGTCGGCCAGCAGCCGGTCGGCCAGGATCGACGCGCCGCGCAGGGTCCGCTCCTGCTTCTCGCGGAACTCCGGGGTCATGGCCAGCCGGAACGCCACGGCCTTGGCCGCGATGACGTGCATCAGCGGGCCGCCCTGCTGGCCGGGGAACACCCCGGAGTCGATCTTCTTGGCCAGCTCCTGCTTGCACAGGATGATGCCGGCGCGCGGGCCGGTCAGGGTCTTGTGCGTCGTCGTGGTGACGACGTCGGCGTACGGCACCGGCGAGGGGTGCACGCCCGCGGCGACCAGGCCGGCGAAGTGGGCCATGTCGACCAGCAGGTACGCGCCGACCTCGTCGGCGATGGCCCGGAACGCGGCGAAGTCCAGGTGGCGGGGGTAGGCCGACCAGCCCGCGATGATCATCTTCGGTCGGCGCTCGAGGGCGACCGCACGGACCTGGTCCATGTCGATGCGGTGGTCGGTCTCGGACACGCCGTAGCTGGCCGCGTCGTAGAGCATGCCCGAGAAGTTGAGCCGCATGCCGTGGGTCAGGTGGCCGCCGTGGGCCAGGTCGAGGCCCAGGATCGTGTCGCCGGGGGTGAGCAGCTTCTGCAGCACGGCGGCGTTGGCGCTGGCGCCGGAGTGCGGCTGGACGTTGGCGTGCTCGGCACCGAACAGCTGCTTGGCCCGCTCGCGGGCCAGCTCCTCGGCGATGTCGACCTGCTCGCAGCCGCCGTAGTACCGCTTGCCGGGGTAGCCCTCGGCGTACTTGTTGGTCAGCACGCTGCCCTGGGCCTCCAGGACCGCGCGGGGCGCGAAGTTCTCGCTGGCGATCATCTCCAGCGTGCCGCGCTGGCGGTCCGCCTCGCCGTCGAGGACGGCCGCGATCTCGGGGTCCACCTCCGACAGCGGGGCGTCGGTCAGGTGGGCGCTCGTCAGGGAGGGAACAGCGGTGTCGGTCATGGGGGTCTCCACATGCGTCAGGTCGGTCCCTGGGCCCAGGCGAACGACCCAGCAGGCTGCCTACCGCTCCCCGGGGGTGACCCCCTGAACGCCAGTCACGGTGGGACGAGACTAGCAACCGGACGGCCCGGTGGCGGCCGGGACGTCCGCGTACGCTGCGACCCCGTGACCCTCCCGCCCGGCCCCGACGCCGCCCCGGCCTCCCCGACCCCGGACGCCCCGCACTACGTGCTGACGCTGTCGTGCCCGGACCGCCCCGGCATCGTCCACGCGGTGACCGGCGCGCTGCTGCGCCACCAGGCCAACGTCACGGAGTCGCAGCAGTTCGGCGACCCGGACACGCGGCTGTTCTTCCTGCGCGTGCAGTTCACCTGCCCGGCCGCGCCCGAGCGCCTCGACGCGGCCCTGCGGGGGGTGGCCGCGGAGTTCGACTTCGACTGGCAGCTGCACGCCGTCACGGACCCCACCCGCACCCTGATCATGGTCAGTCGCGCCGGGCACTGCCTCAACGACCTGCTGTTCCGCCAGCGCGCCGGTCGGCTGCCGGTCGACCCGGTCGCCGTGGTCAGCAACCACCGGGACCTGGAGGGCCTGGCCGACTTCTACGAGGTGCCCTTCCACCACGTCCCGGTCACCGCGGGCGACGCCGGGTCCAAGGCGGCGGCCGAGGACACCCTGCTGGGTCTGGTGTCCGACCTGCGGGTCGAGCTGGTCGTGCTGGCCCGCTACATGCAGGTGCTGAGCCCGCGGGTGTGCGCGGCGCTGGCGGGCCGGGCCATCAACATCCACCACTCGTTCCTGCCCAGCTTCGCGGGTGCGCGCCCCTACCACCAGGCCCACACGCGCGGCGTCAAGCTGATCGGCGCGACGGCGCACTACGTGACCGCCGACCTGGACGAGGGCCCGATCATCGAGCAGGACGTCGAGCGGGTCGACCACTCCCACGCCGTGGACGACCTGGTCGGGCTGGGCCAGGACGTCGAGTGCCGGGCCCTGGCCCGGGCCGTGCGCTGGCACGCCGAGCGCCGGGTGCTGGTGGACCGCAACCGGACCGTCGTCTTCCGCTGACCAGCGCCTCCCGACCAGCACCGCGCGCGGGCGGGTCCCGGTTCACCCCCACGGGGTGAGGCGGGCGGGCCCTCGTCACCACGACGGTCTGGCCATGACGAACAGACTCGGAGCGGAGGCCCTCGGGACCTTCTGGCTGGTCCTCGGCGGCTGCGGCACCGCGATCATCGCCGGCGCCGACGTCGGCTTCCTGGGGGTGGCGTTCGCGTTCGGCCTGGCGGTCCTGACCGCCGCGTACGCGGTCGGCCACGTGTCCGGCGGGCACTTCAACCCGGCGGTGACGGTCGGGGTCACCCTGGCGGGGCGGTTCGCCTGGAAGGACGTCCCGGCCTACGTCGGGGCCCAGCTCGTCGGGGCCACGCTCGCCGCCGCCGTCATCTTCGCGGTGGTGTCCGGCCAGGACGGCTTCGACCGTTCGACCGGCTTCGCGACCAACGGCTGGGGCGAGGCCTCACCCGGCGGCTACGGCCTGCTGGCGGCCCTGGTCGTCGAGGTCGTGCTCACGGCGGTGTTCCTGTTCGTCATCCTCGGCGCCACGGACACCCGCGCCCCCAAGGGCTTCGCCCCGATCGCGATCGGCCTGGCCCTGACCCTGGTGCACCTGATCTCCATCTCGGTGACCAACACCTCGGTCAACCCGGCCCGCTCGTTCAGCCAGGCCGTGTTCGCCGGCGGGGTGGCGCTGGAGCAGCTGTGGCTGTTCGTGCTGGCCCCGCTGCTGGGCGCGGCGATCGCGGGGCTCAGCTACGGGTTCCTGCTGGGTCGCGTGGCGGAGCCGGCTCCGCTGCGGGAGGCCCAGCAGGGCTGAGACCCAGGTGCTCGACCACCCGCCGGGCGATGGCGTCCGGCGGGTCGGCCACGTCGAACTCGGCCCCCGACTCGTCGTGCTGCAACGGTTCCAGCGTCTTCAGCTGGGACTCGAGCATCGACGGCGGCATGAAGTGCTCCCGGCTCTGCATCCGGGCCAGGATCAGGTCCGGGTCCCCCACCAGGTGCACGAAGAACGTCCCCGGGGCGTCGGCGGTGAGCATGTTGCGGTAGCTGCGCCGCAGCGACGAGCAGGTCATCACCGTCGACAGGCCCTCGGCGTGCTGCACCCCGGTCCAGTCGGCCAGGGCCTGCAGCCAGGGGGCGCGGTCCTGGTCGGTGAGCGGGTGGCCGGCGGCCATCTTCTCGACGTTGCGCCGCGGGTGCAGCGAGTCGCCCTCGAGGAACTCCCAGCCCAGCAGCCCCTCCAACTGAAGCGCGATCGTGGTCTTGCCCGTGCCCGAG
Organism: Jannaschia sp. R86511; assembly: GCF_042466345.1. NCBI lineage: Bacteria > Pseudomonadati > Pseudomonadota > Alphaproteobacteria > Rhodobacterales > Roseobacteraceae > Jannaschia > Jannaschia sp. R86511. Next base: position 2,213,030 of record NZ_JAXHCD010000001.1, on the reverse strand, counting down.
ACCCCCATGACCACCAGGTGGACCGGAGAGTCGGTCGCCACGCCGTGCAGCGCGTCGTCCGCCACGTCAGATCACCACCCAGACGGCGAAGGCGATGAGGAACGCGGTCGTGCCCAGCGTGGTCTCCATCACCGTCCAGGTCTTGAGGGTGGTCTTCTCGTCCATCCCGAAGAACCGGCTGACCAGCCAGAACCCCGAGTCGTTGACGTGGCTCAGCACCGTGGCCCCGGCGGCGATGGCCATGACCAGCAGCGACAGGTGCAGGTCGCTCAGGCCGTCGGTGGCCTGCACGGCGGGGGCGATCAGGCCGGCGGCCGTCGTCAGGGCCACCGTGGCCGACCCCTGGGCCACGCGCAGCGCGGTGGCGATGAGGAACGCGGCCACGATGATCGGCAGGCCCAGGTCGCTGAGGGAGTCGGCCAGGGCCGCCCCGATGCCGGACGTGCGCAGCACCCCGCCGAACATGCCGCCCGCGCCGGTGATGAGGATGATCGAGCAGATCGGCCCGAGCGAGTCGTTGAGCAGGCCCTCCACGTCGCCCCAGCTGCGGCCCTGCCGCCGGCCGAGGACGACGATGGCGACCAGCAGGGCGATGAGCAGCGCGACGGGTGTCTGGCCGATCAGCACCAGCGCCTGGGCCACCGGGGTCTCGGGGTCGACGACCCCGGCCTCGCCGAGGGTGTCGGTGACGGTGTTGAGCCCGATCAGCACCATGGGCAGCAGGAGCAGCCCGAGCACGGTGCCGAACGAGGGCAGGTCGTCCCGGGTGCTGCTGACGCCACCGGCCGGACGGGTGGCCGTGGCCACCCCGCCGCGCTCCGGCCGGGCACCGTCGCGGTCCCCCTGGGCACCACCTGCGCCGTCGTCGTCGCCGCCCCCGGCCGGTCCGCCCTCACCCGCGTCGTCGGAGCGACCCACGACCTGCGGGATCGGGATGTCGAAGCGGTGCCCGGCCCAGCGCGAGAACAGGTACACGCCTACGTACCACGACGGCACGGCCACCAGCAGTCCCACGAACAGCGTCAGGCCGATGTTGGCCTCGAGGAACGTCGCGGCGGTCACCGGGCCCGGGTGCGGCGGCACGAAGGCGTGCATGGCCGCGAAGGCGCCGGCCGAGGGCAGCGCGTACAGCAGCAGCGACCCGCCGAAGCGGCGGGCGACGGTGAGGATGATCGGCAGGAAGACGACGAGGCCGGCGTCGAAGAAGATCGGGAACCCGAAGATCAGGGACGCCACGCCGAGGGCCAGCGGGGCGCGCTTCTCGCCGAACCGCGACACCAGCGTGTCGGCCAGCACCTGCGCCCCACCGGTGACCTCGAGCAGCCGGCCGAGCATCACGCCGAAGCCGACCAGCAGCGCCACCGAGGCCAGCGTGCTCCCGAACCCGCTGGTCAGCGCCATGGGCACGTCGGCCAACGGGATCCCCGTGGCCAGCGCGGTGAGCAGGCTCACCAGCACCAGGGCGATGAACGCGTGCAGCTTGACCCGGATGACCAGGAAGAGCAGCACCGCCACGGCGACCGCGGCGATGCCCAGCAGCACCGGGGCCGAGAAGACCGGTTCGATCGGATCCATCCCCACACCGTGGTCTGCGGGGCGGGGGGAGGCAAGTTCCGCCGGGGCGGGACGGACCGGGCTAGAAGCCGCAGACCGCCAGCGCCTGGCGCAGCAGCGTGCCCTGGCCGTTGGCCATCTCGGCCTGCAGGCCGGCGTCGGCCGCCTCCTCCGGGCTCACCCAGGTCAGCTGCAGCGCGTCCTGCTGGGGGGCGCAGTCGCCCTCGACCGGCACGACGTAGGCCAGCGACACGGCGTGCTGGCGGGGGTCGTGGAACGGCGTCACCCCCGGCACGGGGAAGTACTCGGCCACGGTGAACGGCTGCGGGTGCGCCGGCAGCTTGGGCAGGGCCAGCGGGCCCAGGTCCTTCTCCAGGTGCCGCAGCAGCGCCCCGCGGACCCGCTCGTGGTGCAGCACACGTCCCGACACCAGCGCCCGGCTGATCTCGCCGGCGCCCGTGGCCCGCAGCAGCAGGCCGAAGGCGGTCACCGTGCCGGTCTCGTCCACCCGGACGGGCAGGGCGTCGACGTACAGGATGGGCATCTTGTCGCGGGCGGAGTCCAGCTCCTCGCGGCTGAGCCAGCGGCTGCCGGCCTCGGTCACGTAATCCGTCATCGTGCGGCCTCCATCGTCCGGTCCTGGTCCCGCCGACGGCCCGCCACCAGCGAGGGGGGCGGGCCGTCGGCGACGTGCGGCGGTGGTGCGGCTCAGCCGAGCTTGGCGGCGAGGTTCTCGTCGAGCGCGGCGAGGAACTCCTCGGTGCTCAGGTACGGCTGGTCCTTGCTGATGAGCAGGGCGAGGTCCTTGGTCATCTGGCCCTTCTCGACCGTCTCCACGACGACCTGCTCGAGCGCCTCGGCGAAGCCGACCACCTCGGGCGTGGAGTCCAGGCGGCCGCGGTGGGCCAGGCCCCGGGTCCAGGCGAAGATCGACGCGATCGGGTTGGTCGAGGTGGGCTTGCCCTGCTGGTGCTGGCGGTAGTGGCGCGTCACGGTGCCGTGCGCCGCCTCGGCCTCCATGGTCCGGCCGTCCGGCGTCATCAGGACGCTGGTCATCAGGCCGAGCGAGCCGAAGCCCTGCGCCACGGTGTCGGACTGCACGTCGCCGTCGTAGTTCTTGCACGCCCAGACGTAGCCGCCCTCCCACTTCATGGCCGCGGCGACCATGTCGTCGATCAGGCGGTGCTCGTAGGTCAGGCCCGCGGCGTCGAAGTCGGCCTTGAACTCACGGGTGAAGACGTCCTCGAAGATGTCCTTGAAGGCGCCGTCGTAGGCCTTGAGGATCGTGTTCTTGGTCGACATGTAGACCGGGTAGCCGCGGTTGAGGCCGTAGGCCAGCGACGCCCGGGCGAAGTCCTCGATCGACTTGTTAAAGTTGTACATCCCCATGGCGACGCCGCCGTCCTCGGGGAAGTTCACGACCTCGTGCTCGATCGGCGCGGAGCCGTCGGCCGGGGTGTAGGTCATGGTCAGCGTGCCGGCGCCGGGGACCTTGAAGTTGGTCGCCTTGTACTGGTCGCCGTGGGCGTGGCGGCCGATGATGATCGGCTTGGTCCAGCCAGGCACCAGGCGCGGGATGTTGCTGATGATGATGGGCTCGCGGAAGACGACGCCGCCCAGGATGTTGCGGATCGTGCCGTTGGGCGAGACCCACATCTTCTTGAGGCCGAACTCCTCCACCCGGGCCTCGTCCGGCGTGATGGTGGCGCACTTGACGCCGACGCCGTGCTCCTGGATCGCGTGGGCGGCGTCGACCGTGACCTGGTCGTCGGTCGCGTCGCGGCTCTCGATGCCCAGGTCGAAGTACCTGAGGTCGACGTCGAGGTAGGGGTGGATCAGGCGGTCCTTGATGAACTGCCAGATGATCCGCGTCATCTCGTCGCCGTCGAGCTCGACGACGGGCCCGTTGACCTTGATCTTCGCCATGGGTGGATTCGACTCCTCATCGGGTGGGCTGCGTGATGAGCCTAACGAACGCCGGGGCCGTCCCGAGCCGCCCGGACCCGGCGCAGCCGCTAGCGTCCAGGGGAGACTTCCGCACCGCCGCCCTGCACCCGACTCGTCGAGGAGATCGTCGTGACCACCCCCGCCAGCACCTCCCCCGTGACCGTCGCCGTGACGGGCGCCGCCGGCCAGATCGGCTACAGCCTGCTGTTCCGCATCGCCAGCGGCGCGATGCTCGGCCCCGACACCCCCGTCAAGCTCCGCCTGCTCGAGATCACCCCGGCGCTGGGGGCGGCCCAGGGCGTGGCGATGGAGCTGGACGACTGCGCGTTCCCGCTGCTGTCCGGCATCGAGATCAGCGACGACCCGAACGTGGCCTTCGACGGCGCGCAGGTGGCCCTGCTCGTCGGCTCGCGCCCCCGCACCAAGGGCATGGAGCGCGGCGACCTGCTGAGCGCCAACGGCGCCATCTTCACCGGCCAGGGCAAGGCCCTGAACGACCACGCCGCCGACGACCTCAAGGTGCTCGTCGTGGGCAACCCGGCCAACACCAACGCCCTGATCGCCATGAACAACGCCCCCGACGTGCCGCGCGAGCGCTTCACCGCCATGACGCGGCTGGACCACAACCGCGCCCTGGCCCAGCTGTCGGCCCGGACCGGCTCGCCCGTCACCGACATCCGCCACATGACCATCTGGGGCAACCACTCCGCCACGCAGTACCCCGACCTGTTCCGCGCCGAGGTGGGCGGCCGGGTCGCGGCCGAGGTCGTCGACGACCAGGCGTGGCTCGAGGGCACGTTCATCCCGACCGTGCAGAAGCGCGGCGCGGCCATCATCGAGGCCCGCGGCTCGTCGTCCGCGGCCAGCGCGGCCAGCGCCGCCGTCGACCACGTCCGCGACTGGGTGCACGGCACCCCGGCCGACGACTGGACGTCGATGGCCGTTCCCAGCGACGGCTCCTACGGCGTGCCGGACGGCCTGATCTCGTCCTTCCCGGTGACCTGCTCCGACGGGTCGTACTCGATCGTCCAGGGCCTCGAGCTCGACGAGTTCAGCCGCGGCCGGATCGACGCCAGCGTCGCCGAGCTCGCCGAGGAGCGCGACGCCGTCGCCGGCATGGGCCTGCTCGGCGCCTGAGCCACCCCGCCCGCCCGTCCCCTTACGACACAACGGCACCCTGCGTCGACCTATCCGACGCAGGGTGCCGTTGCGTCGGAACGGATGCGACGCCGTGTGCCGTTGCGTCGCAACCCGCGCCCGGGGCCGGAACCCGCGACCGCCGGACCCCGGGCCGGTGAGATCCGGCGGACGACGCCGACGCGCCGGCCCGGGCCGTCAGCCGGCCGACCTCACCTCCAGACGCGCGGTCACCGCCGGGACGCTCAGTGGGCGAAGTGGCGGACGCCGGTGAGGTACATCGTGGCGCCGGCGGCCTCGACCGCGGCGACCACCTCGGCGTCGCGGACCGACCCGCCGGGCTGCACGATCGTGCGGACCCCGGCGTCCAGCATCACCTGCACGCCGTCGGCGAACGGGAAGAACGCGTCCGAGGCCGCGACCGAGCCGCGGGCCCGTTCCTCGCCGGCCCGGGTGACCGCGAGCCGGCAGGAGTCGACCCGGTTGACCTGGCCCATCCCGATGCCGACCGAGGCACCGTCCTGGGCCAGCAGGATCGCGTTGGACTTCACGGCCCGGACCGCGCGCCAGGCGAAGACCGCGTCGGCGAGGCCGGCCTCGTCCAGGGCCTCGCCGGCGGCCAGGGTCCAGCCCGAGGGGTCGTCGCCGGCGGCGTCGACCCGGTCGACCTGCTGCACGAGCAGACCGCCGTCGATCCGGCGCCACTCCTGCCCGCTCCCGCCCGGCGCGGGCACGACGAGCAGGCGGACGTTCTTCTTGGCGGTCAGCACCGCCAGGGCGTCGTCGTCGAAGGCCGGCGCGACGACGACCTCGGTGAAGACCTCCGCCAGCTGCTCGGCCATCGCGCGGGTGACGGGCCGGTTGGCGGCCACCACACCACCGAAGGCGCTCACCGGGTCGCAGGCGTGGGCCCGGGCGTGGGCGTCGGCGATGTCGTCCACCGCGCCGGCCGAGGCCACCGCGATGCCGCACGGGTTGGCGTGCTTGATGATCGCGACGGCGGGCGCCTCGTGGTCGTGGGCGGCCCGGACGGCGGCGTCGGTGTCGACGAAGTTGTTGTACGACATGGCCTTGCCGTGCAGCTGCTGCGCCGAGGCCAGCCCGCCCGGGGCGCCGTCGACGGCGTACACCGCGGCCTGCTGGTGGGGGTTCTCGCCGTACCGCAGCCCCGCGACCAGCGTCCCGACGGTCCCGGTGAAGGCCGGGGCCACCCGCTCGGCCGGCCCCTCGTCCCCGGCGGCCCGGTCCGCAGCGACCTGGTCGGCGGCCGCGACCTGCTCGGCGAACCAGGTGGCCACGGCCACGTCGTAGGCCGCGGTGTGCGCGAAGGCGTCCGCGGCCAGCCGGGTGCGCTCGGCCAGGGTGAACCCGCCGCCGGTGACCGCGGCGACGACGTCGTCGTAGCGGGCGGGGTCGACGACCACGGCGACGCTCGGGTGGTTCTTGGCCGAGGACCGGACCATCGCGGGACCGCCGATGTCGATCTGCTCGACGACCTGGTCGGGGGCGGCGCCCGAGGCGACGGTGGCCGCGAACGGGTAGAGGTTGACCACGACCAGGTCGAAGGTGTCGATGCCCAGCTCGGCGACCTGCGCGACGTGCTCGGGCCTGCGGCTGTCGGCCAGCAGCCCGGCGTGCACACCCGGGTGCAGGGTCTTGACCCGGCCGTCCAGGCACTCGGGGAACCCGGTCACCTGCTCGACCCCCGTGACGGGGACCCCGGCGGCGGCGACGCGGGCCGCGGTGGAGCCGGTGGAGACGATCTCGACGCCGGCGGCGTGCAGCCGGGCGGCGAGGTCCTCCAGGCCGGTCTTGTCGTAGACGCTGACGAGGGCGCGACGGACGGGGCGCCGCTCGGGGCGGGCGACGGTCTCGGACGGGGAGGTCGGCTGGCTCACGGCGGCGAGCCTATCGACGCGCGGTCCCGTTCCCGTCCGCCGGCACCACGGGGGCACCGCCGGCGCCCGGCCCGCCGGCCGCCGGCCACCACGACGCGTGCCGGCCCTCGACCCGGGTGCCGTCGGCCAGCAGGCCCGCGCACACCCGCACCAGCAGGTCCCGCTCGACGACCTTGATGCGCTCGTGCAGCGTCTGCTCGTCGTCGTCGGGCCGGACGTCGACCGCCCGCTGGGCCAGCACCGGTCCGGTGTCGGTGCCCTCGTCGACCAGGTGCACCGTGCAGCCGGTGACCCGCACGCCGTAGGCCAGCGCGTCCCGCACGGCGTGGGCGCCGGGGAACGACGGCAGCAGGGCCGGGTGGGTGTTGACGATCCGCTGCGGGAACGCCGCCAGCACCGCCGGGCCCAGGATGCGCATGAACCCGGCGCTGACCACCCAGTCGGGCCGCAGGGCCAGGAGCCGTCCGGCCAGGGCCGCGTCCCACGCCGCCCGGTCGGCGTGCTCGCGCGGGGCGACGCTCAGCGCGGGGACGCCGGCCGCCGCGGCCCGCTCCAGCGCCGCGCACGGCCGGTCGGTGACCAGGCCGACCAGGTCGGCGGGCAGCGTGCCGTCGGCCACGGCGTCGGCGAGGGTGGCGAACAGGCTTCCGGTGCCCGAGGCGAGCACGACGAGACGGGGCACGCGCGCCAGGGTAGACGGGCCGGGGCCACCCCGGCCGACCGCAGGACCCCCGGCCCGGGTCTGCGACGATGCAGCCGTGGCGGACGACGGCGACAGCGGCAGCACCAGGACCACGGCGGCACTGCTCTCCCGACCGCACGTCCGGCTCGGCCTGGAGATGCTCCTGCTCGTGCTGGGGGCCGAGCTCACCCGGACGCTGCCGATGCCGTGGCGCCTGGCCGGGCTGGTGTTCTCGGTGCTCGCCCTGGTGCAGGGCGTCCGCGCCCTGCGCGCGCTGCGGGCCCACCGCCGCAGCAACCGCGACGGCCTGCCGCCCGGTCCCGGGGCGGGTGCCCTGATCGGGGTCGGGCTGGTGGTCGCGGCGGGGCTGACCGTCCTGCAGGTGGTGCTGCTCGCCGCCTACCCGCTGGTGCAGGAGCAGGAGTCCTGCCGGGAGCGGGCCCTGACCCGGACCGCGCTGGAGAGCTGCGACCAGGCCCTGTTCGACGAGCTGGAGGAGCTCGGCGGGGTCAGCGTCCCCCGGCCCTGAGCGCCCCGGCGGCCCGGCTCCCGGCCGCGCGGGCCCGCCGCAGCGGACCCTGACCCCGCCCCGCCCCGTCGCGCCGGCGCGCGATGGGACGCCCCGACGTCAGGTGCAGCGCCCCGCCGGCCAGCAGGGCCCCCACGAGCACCTCGGCCGTCACCGCCGCCACCAGCAGGAGCAGGTCCGGACCCAGCGGCCCCCACGGGCCCAGGGCGCCCCGCGCGAGCCAGGCGAGGCCGGCCGTGACGACACCGACCAGCGCGGCCACCGCCACCGCGTCCGCGAGCCGGTCGGTCAGGGTGGCGCCGCGGCTGCTCGGGTGCCGGTGCGCGTGCCAGCCCGCCAGCGCCCCGGCGAGCACGACCACGAGCGGTCCCAGGTAGGCCCACAGCGGGAACGGGCCCGGGTCGGGCAGCGCGGCCAGCAGCGGCACGGCCGGCACGTCCAGGACGGTCGACCCGGACAGCGTCACGACCCCGTCGCCCAGGCTCGTGCCCGGGCCGGCGAGGACCGCACCGGACCACACGACCGCCGTGGGCAGGTAGGCCAGCTGGCCCAGCAGGAGCAGCACCCCGCCCGCCGCGCCGGGCGCCAGGGCGCCGTGGACGCCGGCGACCGTGGGCAGGTCGAGCAGCAGCGCCACCGACAGCAGCACGGCCGCGCCCAGCAGCCAGGCGGTCAGCGCGACCCCCGCCGCCGGGAGGACCCGGCGCAGCTGCACCGCGGCCACGTGCGGCAGCCGGTCCAGCAGCGCGTCCGCGTGCACGCCCAGCACCCCGGTCACCGCCCCCAGCAGGGCCAGCGCCGCCGCACCCAGCGCGCTCGCGGTGGGGTCGGGGGTGACGACGGCCGTGTCCGTGCCCCAGGCCACGCCCCACGCGGCCCCGGCGTAGACCGCGGCGACCACCAGGCACAGCAGCAGCGAGCGCACCGGGGCGCAGCGCCGGGCCGTGCGGCGGCCGGCCCGCCACGCCAGCGCGGCGCCCAGCAGGGACAGCCCGAGCGGGGCGGCCGAGACGGTGCCGGCCACCTGCGTGGCCGGGTCGGCGGGCGACGTGGAGGCTGCGACCTCGCTGAGCACCGCCAGCTCGCCCAGGTGCCCCAGCAGCCAGACGTGGGACCCGAGCCGGACCGCCTGCGACCAGGCGGTCCCCGACGAGGCGTCCGTGGCCCAGCCGAGGACGACCAGCCCGACGGCGGCCACGAGCCCCACGGCCACGGCTCCCGACGCGTGCGAGACGGCGAGCCGGAGGTCGGCGAACGCCTGGCTCCAGGGCCCCGGCCGGGACTCGCGCACGGGCGGTCGCACCGTGCTCCGGGCCTGCGTCCCGGCCTGCGTCCCCGACCCGGTCCGCCGGGCCGCGTCCGCCCCGCGCGACCGCCCGGTGGTGCCCGGACGGGTCCTGTCGGTGCGCACGCCACTCACCGGTCCATGGTGGCGGGCGGCGACGCGGGGGCGGTCAGCGACACGCCCCACCGCCGCCCGGGTCGGTGCCCGGGCGGCGGGGGCCGGCTCAGCCGGCGGTGATGATCTCCCGCATCAGGCGCGCGGTCTCGCTGGGGGTGCGACCGACGCGGACGCCGACCGCCTCCAGCGCCTCGGCCTTGGCGGCCGCGGTGCCCGCGGAGCCGGAGACGATGGCGCCGGCGTGGCCCATCGTCTTGCCCTCGGGGGCGGTGAACCCGGCCACGTAGCCGACGACCGGCTTGGTGACGTGGTCCTTGATGTAGGCCGCCGCGCGCTCCTCGGCGTCGCCACCGATCTCGCCGATCATGACGATGGCCTTGGTGTCGGGGTCGGCCTCGAAGGCCTCGAGGCAGTCGATGTGGGTCGTGCCGATGACGGGGTCGCCGCCGATGCCCACGCAGGTGGTGAAGCCGAGGTCCCGCAGCTCGTACATCATCTGGTAGGTCAGCGTGCCGGACTTGCTGACCAGGCCGATGGGGCCGGCCTTGGTGATGTCGGCGGGGATGATGCCCGCGTTGGCCAGCCCGGGGCTGATCAGGCCGGGGCAGTTGGGGCCGACGAGCCGGGTCGTGCCGCTGTCGGCGGCCAGCTGGTAGAACTCCGCGGAGTCCTTGACCGGCACGCCCTCGGTGATGACGACGGCCAGCGGGATCTGGGCCTCGACGGCCTCGACCACGGCGCCGCGCGTGAACTTGGCGGGGACGAAGATGACGGTCGTGTCGGCTCCGGTGGCGGCCATGGCCTCACCGACGGAGTTGAACACGGGCAGCTGCACCGGAGCGCCGTCCGCGCCGGTGAACTCGACGCTCTGCCCGCCCTTGCCGGGGGTGACCCCACCGACCACGGCGGTGCCCGAGGCCAGCATCCGCTGGGTGTGCTTGCGCCCCTCGGAGCCGGTCATGCCCTGCACGACGACCTTGGAAGAACCTGTCAGGAAGATTGCCACGTCTGCTCGTGCCCTCTCAGCTAGCTGCCAGCTCGGCGGCGCGGTCGGCCGCACCGTCCATGGTGTCCACCTGCTCGACGCCCGGGAGCGCCGCCTCGGTGAGGATCTGCCGGCCCAGCTCGGCGTTGTTGCCGTCGAGGCGGACGACGAGGGGCTTGGTGACGGCCTCACCGCGCGAGGACAGCAGCTCGAAGGCGCTGACGATGCCGTTGGCGACCGCGTCGCAGGAGGTGATGCCGCCGAACACGTTGACGAACACGCTGTCGACCTGGGCGTCGGAGATGATGATCTCCAGGCCGTTGGCCATGACCTCGGCCGAGGCGCCGCCGCCGATGTCGAGGAAGTTGGCGGGCTTGACCCCACCGTGCTTCTCGCCCGCCTGCGCGACCACGTCGAGGGTGCTCATGACCAGGCCGGCGCCGTTGCCGATGATGCCCACCGAGCCGTCGAGCTTGACGTAGTTCAGGCCCTTGGACTTGGCGGCCTGCTCCAGCGGGTCCTCCGCGGAGGAGTCCACGAGGTCGGCGTGGGAGGACTGCCGGAACCCGGCGTTCTCGTCCAGGGTCACCTTGCCGTCCAGGGCGACCACGTCGCCGGCCCCCGTGGACACCAGCGGGTTGACCTCGACCAGGGTGGCGTCCTCGGCGGTGAACACGGTCCACAGCTTCTCGAGCACGCCGGCGACCTTGTCGGCCAGGTCACCGGTGAACCCGCCCGCGGCGGCGATCTCGGCGGCCTTGGCCGCGTCGACCCCGGTGAGCGCGTCGACGGGCACCCGCGCCAGCGCCTCGGGCCGCTCGACGGCGAGCGTCTCGATCTCGACGCCGCCCTCCTTGCTGGCCATCGCCAGGTAGGTGCGGTTGGAGCGGTCGAGCAGGAAGGAGACGTAGTACTCCTCGGCGATGTCCGCGCCCTGCGCGATCATCACGCGGTGCACGGTGTGGCCCTTGATGTCCATGCCCAGGATGGCGCGGGCGTGGGCCTCGGCCTCGTCGGCGGTCTTCGCGACCTTGACGCCGCCGGCCTTGCCGCGACCGCCGACCTTGACCTGCGCCTTGACGACCACGACGCCGCCGATGCGCTCGGCCGCGGCCCGCGCCTCCTCGGGGGTCGTGGCGACCTCGCCGGCGAGCACGGGGACGCCGTGCTTCTCGAACATGTCGCGCGCCTGGTACTCGTACAGGTCCACGTCTGGTTCACGTCCTCTGGGGTGGGTGACGTCGGGAGGCGGTCCGGGCGCGTCGTAGCGCCGTTACCGCGCGTGGCAACCCTATCGCCGGATGCGACAGCCACCGCGCGCGCCGGGGAGACGGTGCTCACACCCGCGGGCACCGCGGCTGGGGAGGGGGTGCGGGGCGGGCTAGTCTCGAGGCGTGGACGACGTGGCAGAGACGGCACGCGACCAGGCACCCACGCCGGGCCGGTCAGCGGCACCCCAGCAGGACGAGCAGCGCCCCCCGGTCCGCGTGGTGATCGCCAAGCCGGGCCTGGACGGGCACGACCGCGGCGCCAAGGTGGTGGCCCGGGCGCTGCGCGACGCCGGGGTCGAGGTCGTCTACACCGGGCTGCACCAGACCCCCGAGCAGATCGTGGCCGCCGTCGTCCAGGAGGACGCCGACGCCGTGGGCATGTCCGTGCTGTCAGGGGCGCACATGACGCTGTTCCCCAAGGTCATCGCCCTGCTCGCGGAGGCCGGTGCCGACGACGTCGTCGTGTTCGGCGGCGGGATCATCCCCGAGGACGACATCCCGCTGCTCAAGGACGCCGGGGTCGCCATGGTGTTCACGCCCGGCACGACGATGGCCAGCATCGTCGACTGGGTCCGAGCCAACGTCTGAGGCGTGGAGCCGGCCGCACACCCGCCTCAGGCGCCCCGCCTCAGCCGGCCGGTGCGCGGCGCAGCAGCCGCCACGGCCGGGCGACGAGCACGAAGACGACCGGGACCACCAGCAGGGCCCAGCCGCCCAGTCCCGTCGCCACCGTCAGGGAGTCCGCGTCCTCCCGGGCGCTGACCTCGTTGCCCAGCAGGACGCCCTGCCCGCCGCCCGCGGACAGCAGCCCGTCGACGTACACGAACGACAGCAGCAGCTGGACCAGCAGGACCAGGGTGAAGGCCACCACGGCGGCCATCGCGCCCCGCTCCCAGCCCGGCCTGCCGTCGTCGAAGGCGGCCTCGCGGGCCAGCTCGCGCAGGCCACCGAGGCGGTGCACGGCCGCCGCCACCCCGCCGGCGGAGCCCGCGGCGTCGCGCAGGTTGGCGGCGAGCTCCTGCCGCATCGCCCGGCCCGTACGACCGGGGACGGCGTACCAGGTCTGCCACCCGTCGAGCCGCAGCACCGCCCACCAGATCCGCGCCCGGTCGCGGCCGCCGGGCCGCCGTCCGGCCTCGTCGGCGCCCCGGTCCAGGCCCGTGGTCCCGTCGATCCCTGCAGCGTCCATGTCAGCCTCCCCTGGTGGGGACCGGCGCCCTGCCGGCCCCCTCGTCCGCGCCCACCGGCACGTCGGTCCGGCGGGCGGTGGCCCGGACCGCGGCCCCGACGGCCTCCCACGACTGCTCGAGCCGCGTCGCCTCCTCCAGCCCCGCGACGGACGGCGAGTAGTACCGCCGCCCGGGCCCCCGGCCCTCGCGCACCATGCGCGGGACCAGCAGCCCCCGGGCCTCGAGCCGGGCCAGCGCCGGGTAGACGCTCCCCTCGGCCGCGTCCGGCAGGCCGGCGGCGCGCAGCCGCTGGACCAGCGAGTAGCCGTAGTCCTCCTGCTCGGCGACGAGTCGCAGCAGGAGCAGGGCGAGGACGCCCTTGAGCATCTGCGGCTCCACCGTCGGCATGCCCAGGACCGTACGAGCCTCTACTTTGCTATGTCAAGTACTCGACGTCGACCAGTGCAGCGCCTCAGAGCTTCTCCACCGGGGCGTAGCGCAGCAGCAGCCGCTTCTCCCCCAGCCCCCGGAAGTCGATCGTGGCCACCGCCTTGTCGCCCTCGCCCGACACCGTCACCACCGAGCCGAGCCCGAACGAGTCGTGGCTGACCCGGTCTCCCGGCTCGAGCCGGACCACGGCGCGGTTGCCCGTGCTGCGCACCCCGGGCCGCATGGCCAGCGCGGCCATCGCCGGCGTCAGCGCGCGCCCGGTGCTGTAGGCCTCCGAGCCGGACCGCATGCCCATGCCGGCCGCGTCGACCGCCGAGGCGTCGCGCTTCCAGGTGACGAGCTCCTTCGGCACCTCGTCGAGGAACCGGCTGGCCGGGAAGTACTGCGGCTGGCCCCAGGCGCTGCGCACGCCCGCCCGGGACAGGTAGAGCCGCTCGCGGGCCCGGGTGATGCCGACGTAGGCCAGCCGCCGCTCCTCGGCGATGCCGACCGGGTCGTCCAGGGACCGCATGTGCGGGAACGTGCCGTCCTCCATGCCGGTGAGGAACACGACGGGGAACTCCAGGCCCTTGGCCGTGTGCAGCGTCATCAGCGTGACCTGACCGGCGTCGGCGGGCCCCATCGGCTCATCGTCCTCGCCCTCGGGCCGGTCCGGGATGGCGTCGGAGTCCGCCACCAGCGACGTGCGTTCCAGGAACTCGGCCAGGCTGCCGTCGGGGTTGGCCACGTCGTACTCCTGCGCCACGCCCAGCAGCTCGGACAGGTTGTCCAGGCGGCCCTCGTCCTGCGGGTCGGCGCTGCCGCGCAGCTCGGCCAGGTAGCCGGAACGGTCCAGCACCGCGGCCAGCACGGCCTCGACGCTGGCGCCGGACTCCACGACCGTGCGCAGCTCGTCCATCATCTCGGTGAACGCCTTGACGGCGTTGAACGAGCGGGCGGCCAGGCCCGGCACGTCGTCCAGCTGGGCCAGGGCCGCGCCGAAGCTGATCCGGCGCCCGTCGGCGTGGCCCGCGACCAGGGCCTCGGCCCGGTCGCCGATGCCGCGCTTGGGCACGTTCATGATCCGACGCAGGTTGACCGAGTCGTCGGGGTTGGCCAGGGCCCGCAGGTAGGCCATGGCGTCCTTGATCTCGCGCCGCTCGTAGAACCGGGTGCCACCCACCACGACGTAGGGCACCCCGGTGCGGACGAGCACCTCCTCCATGGCCCGCGACTGGTTGTTGGTCCGGTAGAAGACCGCGACGTCGCCGTAGGACAGGCCGTGCTCGTCGCGCAGCCGGTCGATCTCCTCGACCACGAACGCGGCCTCGTCGTGCTCGGAGTCCGCGACGTAGCCGACGATCTTCTCGCCCACCCCGGCCGCGGTCCACAGCCGCTTCTCCTTGCGGTTGGGGTTGCGGGCGATGACGGCGTTGGCGGCGTCCAGGACGGTCTGGGTCGAGCGGTAGTTCTGCTCCAGCAGGACCACGTGGGCGTCGGGGTAGTCCGCCTCGAACTCCTCGATGTTGCGGATGGTGGCGCCGCGGAAGGCGTAGACGGACTGGTCCGCGTCACCGACCACCGTCAGCTCGCTCGGACCCACCGGCGGCGCCGAGCCGCTCGGCCCCGACGGCCGGGACGCCTCGGCCTCGGCCAGCTCCTGGTCCGTGCCCGGCAGCTCCTTGTCGTAGCCGCCCACGAGCTCCCGCACCAGCGTGTACTGGGCGTGGTTGGTGTCCTGGTACTCGTCGACGAGCACGTGCCGGAACCGGCGGCGGTAGTGCTCGGCCACCTCGGGGAAGGTCTGGAACAGACGGACGACCTGCATGATCAGGTCGTCGAAGTCCAGCGCGTGCGCCTCGCGCAGCCGTCGGGTGTAACCGCGGTAGACGTCGAGCAGCACCTGCTCGTCGGTGGTGCCGTCGGCCACCGTGGCGGCGTAGTCGTCGGGGTCGAGCAGGTCGTTCTTGAGGGTGGAGATGCGCGAGGCCAGGGCCCGGGCCGGGTACTTCTTGGGGTCCAGGTCCAGGTCGCGGACCGTGATCCCGACCAGGCGCTGGGAGTCCGCGGCGTCGTAGATCGAGAACTGCGAGCGCAGGCCCAGCCGCTTGGCCTCGTAGCGCAGGATGCGCACCGCGGCGGAGTGGAACGTGGAGACCCACATCGAGGCGGCCCGCGGCCCGACCAGCGCCTCGACCCGCTCGCGCATCTCGGCGGCGGCCTTGTTGGTGAACGTGATGGCCAGCACCTCGCCGGGACGGACGCCGCGCGCGGCCAGCAGGTGCGCGATCCGGTACGTCAGCACCCGGGTCTTGCCCGAGCCCGCCCCCGCCACCACCAGCAGCGGCGAGCCGGCGTGGGTGACCGCCTCGCGCTGGGCGGGGTTGAGGTCGGCGAGCAGGGCGTCCAGGTCGGCCACCCCGCCGGCGGCGGGGTGGCGCTGCCGCACCGCGCCGAGGACGGGCACCTGGGGGAGGTCGTCGAAGAGGGTGCTCATGCTCGTCCGATCCTACGGCGGCCGGGGCCCCGGCCACGCCTCGCCCACAGGCCGACCGGGGCGGGTCGTGCGGGTGCCGCGGTCCGCACCTACGCTGACGCAGCCCGTGGAACCGTCGACACCGCGACCACCCCAGGAGACACCGCCGTGCCCAGACCCGACACCGAGATCGAGCGCGCCCTGGCCGTGGCCGCGCACCCGGACGACATCGACTTCGGCTGCGCGGGGACGGTCGCGGCCTGGGTCGACGCCGGCGTCGAGGTCACGTACCTGCTCGTCACCCGCGGCGACCAGGGTGGCTTCGACGACACGCCCCGGGAGCAGATGGCGGCGCTGCGCGAGGCGGAGCAGCGGGCCGCGGCCGCGGCCGTGGGCGTCAGCGACGTCCGCTTCCTCGACGGCTACCGCGACGGCTGGGTCGAGCCCACCCGTGAGCTGGAGCGCGACATCGCCCGCGTGATCCGCCAGGTGCGGCCGCAGCGGATGATCATCCAGAGCCCGGAGCGCAACTACCAGCGCCTGCCCGCCTCGCACTCCGACCACCTGGCCGCCGGCGAGGCCGCGATCCGCGCGATCTACCCCACGGCCCGCAACCCGTTCGCGTGGCCGGAGATGCTGGCCGACGAGGGGCTGGAGCCGTGGGTCGTCACGGAGGTGTTCATCGCCGGGCACCCGGGGGCCGACCACGCCGTCGACGTCACCGACACGTTCGAGCGCAAGCTGGCCGCGCTGCGCGAGCACCGCAGCCAGACCACGCACATGGCCGACCGGCTGGAGCCGCTGCTGCGGGACTGGGGCACGCGGAACGCGGTCCTGGCCGGGCTGGACGTCGGTCGTCTGGCCGAGACCTACCTGGTGTCCGAGCTCGGCTGAGCCCGGCTGGGCCCGGCTGGGCCCGACTGGGCCCGACTGGGCCCGGCTGGGCCGACCCACCGCCCGCGACCACCGATCAGTTCCGCCCGGTCCGGCGGTCCCCACCCCGACGGCCGGCCCGCCCGGGCCGGCCCCTGACCGGGAGGTGAGGGCCGTGGCGCGTCGGACGGGCCGGGTGGTGCTGTCGGGGCTGTCGTTCGGGGAGTCCCCCCGCTGGCACGGCGGGTCGCTGTACGTGTCGGACTGGGGGGCGGGCGAGGTCCGGCGCCTCGACGGGGACGGCCACGACGAGGTGGTGGCCCGGTGCGACTCGTTCCCGCTCTGCGTCGACCTCGACGCGGCGGGTCGGCTCCACGTCGTCAGCTCGACCACCGGCCAGCTGCTGCGGCAGGAGCGGGACGGCTCGTTGGCCGTGCACGCCGAGCTGGGGATCGTGGGCGACCCGCCGTGGAACGAGGTGCTCGTCGGCCCGGACGGCACGGCGTGGGTGAACGCGATCGGCTTCGACTTCCCCCGGGTGCAGGAGGGTGCCGGGTTCCTCGCCGCGGTCGCCGCGGACGGCACGGTGACCCGCGTGGCCGAGGACCTGCGGTTCCCCAACGGCATGGCCCTGGTCGACGACGGCGCCACGCTGCTGGTGGCGGAGTCGCACGCCCACCGGGTGACGGCGTTCGCGGTCGGGCCGGGCGGCGCGCTGCACGGGCGGCGGGTCTGGGCGGACCTGGGCGACGGCACCCCCGACGGCGTCTGCGTCGACGCCGAGGGCGCCCTCTGGTACGCCGACGTGCCGGCCCGCCGCTGCGTCCGGGTCCTCGAGGGCGGGCAGGTGCTGGAGACGGTCGAGCTCGGGCGGGGCTGCTTCTCGTGCGTGCTCGGCGGGCCCGACGGACGCACCCTGTTCGTCGTGGTGCAGGACTGGGGCGAGGCGACGGGGGTGGCCGGAGAGGTCGTCGCGGTGCAGGTCGACGTCCCGGCTGCCCCCGGCTGACGGCTCAGCCGAGGAAGCGGTCGCTCCACAGCACGGCCACGGCCACGTTGACCAGCGCGAGCCCGCCGATGCCGTGCAGCAGCCCCTTGGGGATGCCGTCCTTGCCGCGGTTGACCCACACCAGCACCGCGATCGCGAGCGCCACCACCAGCTTGACCGTGATCTTGGCGTTGTCGATGTTGTCCCCGTCGAACACCGGGTAGCTGAGGCCGACGAGCAGCAGCCCGGTGACCAGCGCGGTCAGGGCGCCGTGCACCATCGCCGGCACGATCCGGGGCTCGCGGACGGCGGACATCCACCCCCCGACGACACCGGCCATGCCGATGAGGTGGACCACCACGAGGACGCCGTAGAGGATCGTCATGCCGGCACCCTACGGGCCGTGATCAGCCCGTCGCGGCAGGCGCGGCGGGGGGCCAGCCCGACGGGTCGGGACCCTTCGGCACGATCCCGGTCGGGTTGATCTGGGCGTGGGTGCCGTAGTAGTGCCGCTTGATGTGGTCGAGGTCGACCGTGTCTCCCCAGCCGGGTCGTGCGTACAGCTCACGGGCGTAGCGCCACAGGTTGGGCAGCTCGGTCAGCTTCGACCGGTTGCACTTGAAGTGGCCGTGGTACGCCGCGTCGAAGCGCACCAGCGTGGTGAAGAGCCGGACGTCGACCTCACGCGGCTCGTCCCCCATGAGGAACCGGGAGGCGCCGAGCCGCCTTTCCAGCTCGTCGAGGCGGCTGAACAGCCGGTCGTAGGCCTGCTCGTAGGCGTCCTGCTCGGTGGCGAAGCCGCAGCGGTACACCCCGTTGTTGACGTCGGCGTAGACGGCGTCGATCAGCGGCTGCATGGCCTCGCGCTCGGCCTCGGGCCACAGGTCGGGGGCACCGGCGCGGTGGTGCTCGACCCACTCGGTCGACAGGTCGAGGGTGATCTGCGGGTAGTCGTTGGTCACGACCTGGCCGGTCAGGGTGTCGACCAGGCAGGGCACGGTCACCCGGCCGGCGAACGACGGGTCGCTGGCCAGGTACACCTCCGACAGGTGCTCGACGCCCAGCACCGGGTCGCGGCGGCCCTCGTCGAGCCAGAAACCGCCAGCCCGCCTCGTCGCGGATCGGGTCGACCACGGCCAGGGAGATCGCGTCCTGCAGGCCGAGCAGGCCGCGCACGATCACGGCCCGGTGGGCCCAGGGGCAGGCGAGCGACACCACCAGGCGGTAGCGGCCGGGCTCCACGGGCCAGCGGCCCTGCGGGTCCGGGCCCTCCCCCGGTCCCGACGTGCTGTCGCGGCTGGTGCGGCCCGTGAAGTGGTTCGCCTGACGCGTCCACTCCCCGCGGGCCGAGGTCTCGGTGGCGAACTGGGCCGTCGTCGGCGGGGTGCTCACTCCCCGATGCTACGAGCGAGCGGGTGCCCCAGCAGGTCGAGCGCGTCGTGCACGAGCGTGCCCACCCCCAGCCCGGCCACCTCGGCCAGGGGCACCCAGCGCGCCTCGGCCGTGGAGCCGCCGACCTCCACCACCCGCGGCAGGCCGTCACCGACGGCCACCCGGTGCACCAGGCGCACGCCGTGGAAGTCCTCGAGCTGACCCGTCGGGGCCCGACCCGTGAAGTGGGTGCTGCTCAGGCCCAGCAGCTCGGCCGCCTCGACCCGCAGCCCGGTCTCCTCGTGCAGCTCGCGGTGCAGCCCGGCCTCGACGGTCTCGCAGTGGTCGAGCCCGCCGCCCGGCAGCGTCCACCGCTGCTCGCCGCCGACGTGGTCGGCCAGCCGGGTCAGCAGCAGCTGCTCCGCGGGACCCGTGCCGCGCAGGGCCAGGCCGTAGACGCCGATCCGCAGCCTCGGCACCGCGTCGCCCGCCACGCCGGGGCCCTGCTCGGCCCCGCCCACCCCGGACAGCGGCTGCAGCGCGTCGAGGTCGGGACGCAGCGGCCCCAGGGGCACCTCGGGCAGGCCCAGCGCCCGCGCGACGTAGGGCGCCAGGGGCAGCCGGGCGGCGGACGCGGGGCCGAGGACGGCGAGCTGCTCGGAGGAGCCGTCCCGCTCGGGGCGGAGCCTGCCCCCGACGACGGCCACCTGGTACACGCAGCGCACGGTGTGCACCTGGACCCCCCGGTGGGGCAGGTCGAGCACGTCGGTGAGCACCTGCACGAGCCGCTCCGGCCGGACCCGTAGCCCGGTCTCCTCGGCGACCTCGCGCACGACGGCGTCGTCGGGGTGCTCGCCGTGGTCCACCCCGCCGCCGGGCAGGAACCAGCGGCCCGCCAGGTCGGAGCGCCGGGACGCCTCGACGAGGACCACGTCGTCGCCGGGACCGGGCCGAAGCAGGGCGTAGGCCGCCAGCCGCTGGACCGCCCTCACGTGGCGCCGGTGCCGGCCGCCTCGCGCTCGTCCAGGGCGGCCCGGACGTCGGCACTGACCCGACGCTCGGCGTAGAACGACAGGAACGGCACGGTGCCGGCCAGCAGCACGCCCAGCGTGGTGAGCGGGCGCCACCGGCGCCGGCTGGCCAGGTCGATGCCGGTGGCCAGATAGAGCATGTACCCGAAGCCGTGGATGGGGCTGACGGTGGTGGACACGACGTCGGTGCGGTAGCCGAACAGGTCGGTGTAGCGCAGCAGGATCCCGACGGTCAGCAGGATGAGGAACACCCCCACGACCCAGGCGACGACACGGAACCTCAGCAGGGCCGACCTCACGCGGTGCTCCTCTCGGACGGGACGGGACGATCGCTCGGACGGGCCCGCACGGCCGCCTCCGCGGCGGCCTCCCGGCGGGCGACGTCGTCGCGCAGCATGCGCCACCACAGCACGACCGCGAAGGCCGCGAACACGAACCACTGGGCGGAGTAGGCGAGGTTGCGCCAGTCGCGCGCCTCGGTGAGCTCGGTCGGCGGCTGCGGCAGCACGACCACCCCGGCCGCGTCGGCCTGCCCGGGGGTGGGGGCCACGACGACGAACCCGGGGACCAGCTGCTCGGGCCAGCGGTTGGCCAGGTCGGCCGTGGACAGCAGCGGGACGACGCCGTCGGGCTGCACCACGGGCACGGGGATGTCCAGCGGCTCCGACTGCTGCACCCAGCCCACGACCTGCACCGTGCCCCCGGCCGGGGCCGGGACGTCCGCGGCGGTCGTGCCGGCGGGCACCCAGCCACGCACGACCGGGACGAGCCCGCCGTCGGCCAGCTCGACGGCGGTCACCAGCCAGAGCCCGTCACGGCCGTCGAGCTCGCGCTGGGCGACCAGCGTCGACCGGTCGGCGCGCCAGCGGCCCTCGACGCGCACCAGCTCCCCCGACGCCCCCTCGGGCACCAGGGCGCCGTCGCCGGCCTCGCGGGACACGGTGGTGACCTCGGGCAGGTCGGCGGGGCGGACCTCGGCCAGGTCGACGGCCGCCTCGGTCGGGACGGGGACGCTGCGCTCCCACTGCCAGTTGCCCAGCAGCACCATGGTCACCACCGCCGCGAGGAGCAGGGCGGTGGACGCCGCCCATCGCCACGTCAGCAGGGTGCGGGCCACACCCCCAGCGTACGGACCCCGGGGGCCGGTGGGTCCCGCGGCCCCGGGGCACCCGGGCGGCGGCCGGGTCGCGCCGGCCGCCCGGGGCGCCCGGACGCCTCAGGCCGCCATGAGCAGCGCCAGCACGGCGGTGTCGACGTCCTGCGACGGGTCGATGCCGCGGCGGCTGACCAGGCGCGTGACCGTGCCGTCCGGCTCGGCCTCCACCCAGGCCGCCCGGTGGTCCAGGCCCAGGTGAGGTGCGCCCGGCAGCAGGACGCAGCCGCTGGCCACGCCGTCGACCTCGGGGGTGGTGGACGGCGTCTCGGCGGGCGGGTGCAGCAGCAGCAGGGCCACGGGCGGGCGCTGCGGGCGGGTCGAGGTCGCCGAGGGGTCCAGCGCCCGTCCGACCAGGCGCACCAGGCCCACCGCGTCGGGGACGCCGTCGTCGTCGGGGCGGGTCTCGCTGGCGCTGAACAGCGACGTGGTCGGCAGCAGCCCGGGCGTGGTGGCCACCCGCACCGCCAGGGTGAGCAGCTGCACCCACTCCCGGGTGCTGTCGGGCCACCGGCCCGACACGAGGAAGCCGGCCAAGCCGTCACCGGCCCGGTGCAGCGGGGCGACGCCCACCGCGGGCGCGCTGGTCCGGTCGGGCCTGTCCTGTCGTGGGTCCACGGCACACCTCCCCTGACGCCGGGGACCGTGCGGTCCCGCGGGGGCGACAGCGTGCGTGCTGCATCGGCTGGCACACAAGATCCCTTGAGTGCCAGGCCGCTCGCTCACCCCGCCGACGGGCCCGCGACCGGGGGCCGGCGCAGGTCCAGCAGCCGGTGCCCGTGCACGACGCCGTCGCTGAGGTTGAGCACCACGACCATGGCCACGCGGGGCTCGACGGTGTCCACGAGCACGTGCACCCAGCGACCGCCCCGCATGGCGTACGCCTTGGGTACCCCCAGCTCGCGGGGCAGGTGGCCCTGCCAGTCGGCGGCCGGGACGGCCGCGACGTACGTCTCCACCGCGGTCCACAGCTGTTCGCCGACCCCGCAGGGCCGGGGCCGCGGGCTGACGGTGGCCTGCAGCTCGCCCTCGGTCAGCGCTCGCACCGCGGGAGGGTACCGACCAGCGACACGATTGCCCGCGTCAGGCGGTCACGACCGCCCGACCCCCGTCCGGTGTCGCTGGTCGGTACGCCGACCCCGCCGGACCGCACCGCCACGACCACCCCGCCGCGACGACCACCGCACCGCGCCGCACTGACCTGCGACCCCCGCAGGGCCCGGTTACCGTCGGGCGATGCCACCGGGGCCCTGCTCGCACCGCGTCGCGACCCGGCACGACGTGCCCGCCCTGGCCCGGCTGGTCCACGCCCACCACGGGGCCGACCCCGAGGGCTGGGCGGCCCGGCTGGAGCAGGCCCTGGCCGGTGGGGAGCGCGTGCTGGTGGCCGAGCAGGACGACGTCGTCGTGGCCTACGCCCGCTGCGGGGTACGTGCCCCCGCCGACCCGGACGACCCGGCCCCCGCCGGCCGGTGGCTCACCGGGGCCGTGGTGGACCCGGCCCACCGTCGACGCGGCCACGCCCGCCGCCTGCTCGGGCTGCTGCTGGCCGAGCTGCGCGGAGCCGGCGAGCCGGTGTGGTCGATGGCCGCGGCCGACAACGAGGCGTCCCTCGCCCTGCATGCGGACCTGGGCTTCGTCGAGGTGCTCCGGGCCCCCCGCCTGCTCGGCGAGGGCTTCGTCGCCGGCGGCCAGGGCGTGCTGCTGCGCGCCGACCCGACCTGAGCGGGCGACCCGACCTGAGCGGGCGACCCGGCCTAGGTGTAGTTGCCCTCGACGGGCCGCGTCACTCCCACTCGATGGTGCCCGGCGGCTTGCTCGTGACGTCGAGGACGACCCGGTTGACCTCGCGGACCTCGTTGGTGATCCGGGTCGACACCTTCTGCAGCACGTCGTAGGGCAGCCGGGTCCAGTCGGCGGTCATGGCGTCCTCGCTGCTCACCGGCCGCAGCACCACCGGGTGGCCGTAGGTGCGCCCGTCCCCCTGCACGCCCACACTGCGCACGTCGGCCAGCAGCACGACCGGGCACTGCCACACCTCGCGGTCCAGGCCGGCGGCGGTCAGCTCCTCCCGGACGATCGCGTCGGCCCGGCGCAGCGTGGCGAGGCGGTCGGCGGTCACCTCGCCGATGATCCGGATGCCCAGGCCGGGCCCGGGGAACGGCTGGCGCCAGACGATGTCCTCCGGCACGCCCAGCTCGAGGCCGACGCGGCGCACCTCGTCCTTGAACAGCGTCCGCAGCGGCTCGACCAGCGAGAACTGCAGGTCCTCGGGCAGCCCGCCCACGTTGTGGTGGCTCTTGATGACCGCGGTGCCGTTGCCGCCGCCGGACTCCACGACGTCCGGGTAGAGCGTCCCCTGCACCAGGAACTCGACGGTCTCGCCCTCGGCCTGCGACGCGGCGACGACGTCGGCCGCGGCGGCCTCGAAGACGCGGATGAACTCCCGACCGATCACCTTGCGCTTGGTCTCGGGGTCGGTCACCCCGGCCAGCGCGGCCAGGAACCGCTCGGAGGCGTCGACCACGACCAGGTCGACCCCGGTGGCGGCGACGAAGTCCTGCTCGACCTGCTCGACCTCGCCCTCGCGCAGCAGGCCGTGGTCGACCAGCACGCAGGTGAGCCGGTCGCCGATGGCCCGCTGCACCAGCGCCGCGGCGACGGAGGAGTCCACGCCCCCGGACAGCCCGCACACCGCGCGGGAGTCGCCGACCTGCGCGCGGATGGCCTCGACCTGGTCGTGGATGACGTTGCCGATGGTCCAGGTCGGGGCGATGCCGGCGATCTCGTGCAGGAAGTGCTCGAGGACGGCCTGGCCGTGGGCGGAGTGCAGCACCTCGGGGTGGAACTGCACCCCGGCCAGCCTGCGCTCCGGGTCCTCGAACGCGGCGACGGGGGTGCCGGCGGTGCGGGCGACGACCTCGAAGCCGGCCGGGGCCTGCGTGACGGCGTCGCCGTGCGACATCCACACCGACTGCTGCATCGGCAGGCCGTGGAACAGGGTCGAGTCGCCGGAGACGACGTCGAGCTCCGTGCCGCCGAACTCGGCCCGGCCGGTCTGCTCCACGGTGCCGCCCAGCGCGCGGGCCATGGCCTGGAAGCCGTAGCAGATGCCGAACGCGGGCACCCCGGCCTCGAACAGCTCGGCACCCACGTCGGGCGCTCCCTCGGCGTACACCGACGACGGCCCGCCGGACAGGATGATGGCGGCCGGGTTGCGCTCGAGCATCTCGCCGACCGGCATCGTGTGGGGCACGATCTCGCTGTAGACGCGGGCCTCGCGGACCCGCCGGGCGATCAGCTGCGCGTACTGGGCGCCGAAGTCGACGACGAGGACGGTCGGGTGGGTCGTGGCGGGTTCGGTCACCCGGCCAGGCTAGTGGCGGGCCACGCTCACCGGGCGCGACGGGCGACGGTGACGGCCCCGGCACCCAGCAGCAGCGCCAGCAGCCCGACCGCCAGCCCCACCGTCGGGCCGGTCCCCGGGCCCGCAGGGTCCAGGGCGGGGGCCGGGGCCGCGACGGCCTGGATGGCGACGGGCTGGTCGGCAGCGGGCCGGTCGGCAGCGGCGACGGGCCGCACGTCGGCCGTCCCACCCGGCAGGGTGCCGCGAGCGGCGGCCGGGCTGGTGCCGGTGGTCGCCGCGGCGGCGTCGGCCCGGGTCTGCGCGCCGACCGAGGCCGGGCCGACCGGTGCGGCGGGCACCATGGGCGAGGCCGACCGACGCGCGGTCCCGTGCTCGGCGCGTGCGGCTGCGGGCGTCGCGAACCCGGCCCCCGTGCTCGGACGGGTCGACGACCCCGCGGAGGCGGGCGACGGCTCGCCCGACTCGGACGGCTCGGGCCGCTCCGTCGCCGAAGGGACCGCAGGCTTCGTCGGGACGGGCTCCGCCGGGGCCGGCTCCGTCGGGGCCGGCTCCGTCGGGACGGGCTTGACCGGCGCAGGCTCGGCCGGCACGGGCTTGACCGGCACGGGCTTGACCGGCACGGGCTTGACCGGCACGGGCTTGACCGGCGCAGGCTTGGGCGGCACGGGCTTGGGCGGCACGGGCTTGGCCGGGACTGGTCCGGCGGTCGCCGGCGGGACGGGCGACGGGGTGGTCGTCGGCGGCACGGGCTCGGGGGGCGGCGGCGTGCTGCTGCACCCGGTGGCCAGGTCGCCGCCCGGCCCCACGCTCCAGGCGGTGCTGGTGCCGCCGTCGGCGAACACGGCCCCCTGCGACAGGACGGCACGCAGGCCCGTGGTGCCGCGCGGGTCGACGGTGACGGTGGTCGCCCGCGCCACCCGGCTGCCGGTGGCCGAGTCGACCCACCAGGTCACCGGTCCCACCAGCGGCAGCTCGACCGTCGCGCCCGAGCAGTCGGCGGCGACGGCCAGACCCGGCGTCAGGGTGGAGCGGTGCAGGACCTCACCCGCCGGGGCGACCTCGCCGGTACCGGGCACGGCGGCGAGCGCGGGGGCGGCGCCGCCCAGCAGCAGCCCGAGGGCCGTCCCGACGGACAGCAGCAGGACGGCGGGGCGGGCGGGTCGGCCCCCGGGTGCGCGCATGGGCTGATCAGACCGCGTCGGTGCACGCCCTGTCATGCGTTCGGCCCTGCTCGGGGGGCGAGTCGTCCCCCTACGTCACCTTCCGGGTGGTCTGCTGACCCGACGGAGTGGTCCCGTCGCGCTGCGTGAGCGCCGAGGGTGGGGTCCGGGCGGGCCACGCCGCGAACACCCGCTCGGCCTGGGCCGTGATCGTGAGCGACGGGTTGACGCCGAGGTTGGCGCTCACCGCGGCCCCGTCGACCACGTGCAGGCCGGGGTGGCCGTGCACCTGCTGCCGGGCGTCCAGCACCGACGTCGCGGGGTCGGCCCCGATCGGGCAGCCCCCCAGGAAGTGCGCCGTCATCGGGATGTCCAGGACGTCGACCACCGTGCCCCCGGGCCGGGTCCGCACCCCCGTCGTCTGCTGCAGCCGCAGCGCGAGCCGGCGGACGGCCTCGTGACCGGCCGGGATCCAGGTGGGGTTGGGCTCGCCGTGGCCGTGGGCGGAGGTCAGCCGGCCCCGTCGCCACGACGTGGTCAGCGAGTTGTCGCGCGACTGCATGACCAGCCCGATGACCGCCCGCCGGCTCCAGCCCCGCACCCCCAGGCTGCGCAGCCAGCGCACCGGGTGCCGCACCGCCTGCGCGACGAAGCCGAGCGGACGGGACCGGCCCCCGCCGTCCACCAGCAGCGTCGCCAGCAGGCCCATTGCGTCCGAGCCGGCCCCGTAGCGGCAGTTCTCCACGTGGGTGTCGGCGTCTGGGTGGAACGAGGACGTGATCGCGAGCCCGCGGGTCAGGTCGACCCCGGGCGGGACCCGGTCGGCCACCGCCCCGACCAGGGCCTCGGAGTTGGTGCGGGTCAGGGTGCCCAGGGCCGCCGGCAGGTCGGGCAGCACGCCTTCGGCCCGCATCCGGTGCAGCAGCGACTGGGTCCCCCAGGCACCGGCCGCCAGCACCACGTCGCGGCAGGTGACGGAGGTCCGCCGCCGCCGCAGCCCGCCCAGGCCCGGCGCCCCGGTGCGTTCGGTGCTCACCCGCCAGCCCCGGGTCAGGTCGTCCCGGTCCAGCGGCTCCACCCGGGTCACCGTGCGCAGCGGCTCGATCCGCGCCCCCGCCCGTTCGGCCAGGTGCAGGTAGTTCTTGACCAGCGTGTTCTTGGCCCCGACCCGGCAGCCGACCATGCAGTTGCCGCAGCCGGTGCAGGCCGTCCGGGCCGGCCCCGCCCCGGCGAAGTACGGGTCGGCCGTGGTCCGCCCGGCGGGCACGGTCGGCGTGGGCAGGAACACCCCGACCGGCACGGAGCGGAAGGTGTCGCCCACCCCCATGTCCTCGGCGGTGCGCCGCATGGCCTGCTCGACCGGGCCGTCGAACGGGCTGGTGGTCACCCCCAGCATCCGCTCGGCGGTGTCGTAGTGCGGCGCCAGCTCGCGCTCCCAGTCCGCGACCTCGGCCCACGGCCCGCTGCGGTAGAACGCCGACGGCGGCCGGTACAGCGTGTTGGCGTAGTTGAGCGAGCCGCCGCCCACCCCCGCCCCGGCCAGGACCAGCACGTGGGGCAGGCGGTGGATCCGCTGCACCCCGAACCAGCCCAGCCGCGGCGCCCACAGGTAGCGCGGCAGGTCCCACGAGGTGCGGGCGTGCTCGGCGTCGGCGAAGCGTCGCCCGGCCTCGTGGACCAGCACGTCGTAGCCCTTCTCGGCCAGGCGCAGCGCCGCCACCGAGCCCCCGAACCCCGACCCGACGACCACGACGTCGTGGTCGAGGCGGGGCGCCCCGGCCGGTGCGTCCGACCCGCTCACGGCAGCCCCAGCCGTCGCTGCAGCGTCGCGGCCGCCCCGAGCAGCCGGCCGCGCGTCGCGGGGCGCGCCCCCATCACCCAGCCGGTGACCGGGGTCCGCTGGGTGACGACCGTGCGGGTGCGGGTGACCTCGTGCAGCCCCTCCACGCCGTAGCGGCGCCCGAGGCCCGAGGTACCCCAGCCGCCGATCGGCGCCGCGATGGACCCCCACGCCACCAGGTGCACCTCGTTGACGACGACCGTCCCCGTGCGCACCCGGGCCGCGAGCGCCTGCGCGCGGGCGACGTCGCGGGACCAGATGCTGGCCATCAGGCCCGTGGCGGTGTCGTTCATGAGCGCCAGGGCCTGCGCGTCGTCGGTCACCACCCGCAGCGACACCAGTGGTCCGAAGGTCTCCTCGCGGGCGCACACCGCGTCGGCCGGGACGTCCGCGAGCACGGTGGGCGACATGAACGACGGCCCCAGGTCCGGCCGGGCCGTGCCCCCGGTCAGCACGCGCGCGCCGCGGTCGGTGGCGTCGCGCACGTGGGACAGGACGTGCTCGACGTGCTCGGGCGAGACCAGGCTGCCCAGGTCGACCTCGTGGTCGCGCCGCCAGCCCAGCCGCAGCGCCTCGACACCCGCGACGAAGGCCCGGGTGAACTCCTCGGCCACGTCGGCGTGCACGTACAGCCGCTCGCTGGAGGTGCAGGTCTGCCCCGCGCCGCCGAAGCAGTCCCGCACCGCGGCCGCCGCGGCCCGCCCGACGTCGGCGTCGGCGGCCACGTACAGCGCGTTCTTGCCACCCAGCTCCAGGGTGCAGCCCACCAGCCGGGCCCCGGCGCGGGCCGCCACCTGCCGCCCGACCCGCTCGGAACCGGTGAACAGCACGTGGTCCACGCTGTCCACCACGGCCTCGCCCAGCTCGGCCGAGCCACCGGCGAGGCCGGCCACCAGGCCCTCGGGCACCCCCGCCTCGGCCAGCAGCCCCAGCACGGCACCGGCCAGCGGGGTCGAGCGCAGGTCGGGCTTGAGCAGCACCGCGTTGCCGGCGAGCAGGGCCGGCACGGTGTCGCCGAGCAGGAACACCAGCGGGTAGTTCCAGGCTGCGACGTTGCCCACCAGCCCGGCCGGCTCACGCCGCACCACGGCCGTGGTCGCCCCGGGCACGAACCCCGCCCGGCGCTGCGGAGCCAGCAGGGCCGGGCCCCGCCGCGCCGTCCACCGGCACACCTGCAGCACCCCGACCACCTCGAGGAAGGCGTCGGCCCGGGCCTTGCCCGTCACCAGCTGGACGAGGTCGGTCAGCTCGTCGCGGCGGGCCAGCACCCGGTCGTGCACGGCCAGCACCACCCGGGCCCGCGAGCGCACCCCTCGCGCCGCCCAGCCGGGCTGCACCGCCCGGGCCCGGGCGGCCGCAGCCGCGACGTCGCCCGGGGTGCTGCCGGTGACGGCGGCCACGGTCTCCCCCGTGGCGGGGGCCAGGACCGCCAGCGGCGCCCCCCGACCGCTCAGCCGGGCCAGGTGGTCCCGGACCAGCCCGGGGTCCACCACCTCGCCCGCCCCGACCACGGCACGCCGGGCCGCGGGCCCCGCGTCGGAGGTCGCTGCGGGCCGGAGGCCCGACGTCGGTGTGGACACGCCCGCCAGCGTACGTCCGCGGCCCCCGGCCGGGGCCGGTCGACGCGTGGCGCACCCCGCGGCCCGCTCAGCGCAGCGGCACGACCTCCGGGGCCCCCAGCCGCACGGCGTCGGCGGTCTCGTCGTCGGGCTGCTCCTGGCTCTCGCGCTCCGCGGCCACCCGGGCCAGGTAGTGCTCGACCTCGCGGTCGACCTGCTCCTGCCCCCAGCCGAGCACCCGGGCCATCAGCTCCGCCGCGGGCCGGGCCGCGGCCACCCCCCGGTCGAAGGTCTCGATCGAGATCCGGGTCCGGCGGGCCAGCACGTCCTCCAGGTGCCGGGCGCCCTCGTGGCTGCAGGCGTAGACCACCTCGGCCTGCAGGTAGTCCTCGGCCCCGGGCAGCGGCTGGGCGAGGTCGTCGTCCCCGGCCACCAGGGCCAGCAGGTCGTCGACGTCGGTGCCGTAGCGGCCCAGCAGGTGCTCGACGCGCGCCACGTGCACCCCGGAGGCCTCGGCCTTGCGGACCCGGGAGTTCCAGGCGGCCGTGTACCCCGCGGCCCCGACCATGGGGACGTTCTCGGTGCACGAGTCCGGCACCCGGAACGGCAGCGAGCGCACCGCCTCGTCGACGGCGTCCTTGGCCATCACCCGGTAGGTCGTGTACTTGCCGCCCGCCACGACGACCAGTCCCGGCACCGGGTGGGCCACGACGTGCTCGCGCGACAGCTTGGACGTGGAGTCCGACTCCCCCGACAGCAGCGGCCTCAGCCCGGCGTAGACGCCCTCGACGTCCTCCTTGTGCAGGGGCCGCTCGAGCACGGCGTTGACGTGGTCGAGCAGGTACTGGATGTCGGTGCTGGACGCGGCCGGGTGCGCCTTGTCCAGCTCCCAGTCGGTGTCGGTGGTGCCGATGATCCAGTGCCGGCCCCACGGGATCAGGAACAGCACCGACTTCTCGGTCCGCATGATCATGCCGGTGGTGGACTGGATCCGGTCCTTGGGCACCACCAGGTGCATGCCCTTGCTGGCCCGGACCTTGAACTGCCCGCGCCCACCGACCATGTCCTGGGTGTCGTCGGTCCACACGCCTGTGGCGTTGATGACCTGCTTGGCCCGGACCTCGATGGTGCGCCCGGACTCCAGGTCGGTGGCCACGACGCCCACGACGCGCTCGCCCTCGCGCAGGAACCCGGTGACCCGGGTGCGGCTGGCCACCAACGCGCCGTAGGCGGCGGCGGTGCGGGCCAGGCCCATGGTGTGGCGGGCGTCGTCGATCTGGGCGTCGTAGTACTGGATCGCCCCGACCATGGCGTCCTTGCGCAGCGACGGGACGAGCTTCTGCACCTGCTTGCCGGTCAGGTGCTTGTGGAACGGCACCCCGGTCGAGTGGCCGCCGCCCAGGCTCATCAGGTCGTAGAGCATGATCCCCGAGCCGATGTAGGCGCGCTCCCAGACCCGGTGGGTGAGGGGGTACAGGAACGGCACCGGCCGGCACAGGTGGGGCGCCAGCCGGGTCAGGATCAGGCCGCGCTCGCGCAGCGCCTCGCGGACCAGGCCGAAGTCGAGCATCTCCAGGTAGCGCAGGCCGCCGTGGACGAGCTTGCTGGAGCGGCTGGACGTGCCCGAGGCGTAGTCCCGCGCCTCGATGAGCGCGGTGGTCAGGCCGCGGGTGGCGGCGTCGAGCGCCGCACCCGTGCCGACCACGCCGCCGCCGACCACGACGACGTCGAGCTCCTGGCTCTGCATGCGCTCCAGGGCGTGCTCTCGGTCGACCGGGCCCAGCCGGCCCCGGTGGGACAGCTCTCGGCCGATCATCTCGGGGGCGGGGGTCAGGGGGGCGGTGCTCGCCGTCTCGGTCACGGGGTCACGTCCTCGGGGTCGGTGGGGCCGGGTGCGGGTGCGTGCTGTCCATGGTGCGGGTGGTCTCAGTCGTCGACGTCCACCCAGTCCAACGTCCGCTGGACCGCCTTCTTCCACTGGGCGTGGCCCGTCGCGCGCTGCTGGTCGTCCCACTCCGGGCTCCAGCGGGCGCCCTCGTTCCAGTTCTCGCGCAGCTCGTCGGTGTTCTGCCAGAACCCGACCGCGAGACCGGCCGCGTACGCGGCACCCAGCGCCGTGGTCTCGGCCACGACGGGCTTGGAGACCTCGACGCCCAGGACGTCGGCCTGGATCTGCATGCACAGGTCGTTGGCGGTCACGCCGCCGTCCACCTTGAGCACCTCCAGGTGCACCCCGGAGTCCTTCTCCATCGCGTCCACGACGTCCTTGGACTGGTAGCAGATGGCCTCCAGCGTCGCCCGGGCCAGGTGCGCGTTGGTGTTGAACCGGGACAGGCCCACGATCGCCCCGCGGGCGTCGGAGCGCCAGTAGGGCGCGAACAGCCCGGAGAACGCGGGCACGAAGTAGACCCCGCCGGAGTCGGGCACCTGCCGGGCCAGCGACTCCGACTGCGAGGCGCCGCTGATGACGCCGAGCTGGTCGCGCAGCCACTGCACGGCCGAGCCGGTCACGGCGATGGAGCCCTCAAGGGCGTAGACGGGCTTGTCGTCGCCGAACTGGTAGCAGACGGTGCTCAGCAGGCCGGCCTCGGACCGCACCAGCTCCTCGCCGGTGTTGAGGAGCATGAAGTTGCCGGTGCCGTAGGTGTTCTTGGCCTCGCCGGGGGCGAAGCACACCTGGCCGACCATGGCGGCGTGCTGGTCGCCCAGGTCACCGGTCAGCGGCACCTCGGCCCCCGCGGGTCCGTTGCGCAGCGTCGTGCCGTAGCCCTCGGCCAGGGACGACGGCTTGATCTCGGGCAGCATCTGCCGGGGGATGTCGAAGAAGCCCAGCAGCTCGTCGTCCCAGTCCAG
Organism: Jannaschia sp. R86511; assembly: GCF_042466345.1. Classification (NCBI taxonomy): domain Bacteria; kingdom Pseudomonadati; phylum Pseudomonadota; class Alphaproteobacteria; order Rhodobacterales; family Roseobacteraceae; genus Jannaschia; species Jannaschia sp. R86511. The sequence goes on along the minus strand of NZ_JAXHCD010000001.1, from coordinate 2,181,356 downwards.
CGTCTCCAGGTTCATCAGCATCGTGCGGGAGGCGTTGGTCGGGTCGGTGACGTGGACCCCGCCGTCGGCGCCGCCGGTCAGGTTCCACAGCAGCCAGCTGTCGGTGTTGCCGAAGACCGCGTGGCCCTGCTCGGCCGCCTCGCGGACGCCGTCGACGTTCTCCAGGATCCACTGGACCTTGCCGGCGGAGAAGTACGTGGCCGGGGGCAGGCCCGCCTTGTGGCGGATCACGTCGCCGCGCCCGTCGGCGTCCAGCCGCTTGGCGATCCGGTCGGTGCGGGTGTCCTGCCAGACGATCGCGTTGTAGTACGGCCGGCCGGTCCGCCGGTCCCACACCACGGCCGTCTCGCGCTGGTTGGTGATGCCGAGCGCGGCCAGGTCGCTGCCGGTCAGCCCGGCGCGGTTGAGGGCGGTCTTGATGACCGATGAGGTCCGCTCCCAGATCTCCACCGGGTTGTGCTCGACCCAGCCGGCCTGCGGCAGGATCTGCTCGTGCTCGAGCTGGTACTTGCCCCGCTCGTTGCCCTGGTGGTCGAAGATCATGAAGCGTGAGCTGGTGGTCCCCTGGTCGACGGCTCCGACGAAGTCAGCCATGTCAGTACGTCCTCTCCGTTGAGTTGGTGCGGGTGGGGCGGCGGCCTGCGCTGCCCTCAGGATGTCGTGCCTGGTCGTGGGTCACTAGATGTAGGCCGCGGCCGCGAGCCCGCCGAGGGCCCCGCCCAGCAGCGGGCCGACGACCGGCACCCAGGCGTAGCCCCAGTCGCTGCTGCCCTTGCCCCGGATCGGCAGCAGGGCGTGGGCGATGCGGGGACCCAGGTTGCGGGCGGGGTTGATGGCGTAGCCCGTGGGCCCGCCCAGCGACGCGCCGATGCCGACGACGAGCAGCGCCACGGGCAGCGCCCCCAGCTCGGCCGGGGTCTCGCCGAACAGGATGATGACGAAGACCAGCACGAACGTGCCGATCACCTCGGTGGTGAGGTTCCACACCGGGCTGCGGGCCTCCGGCGCGGTCGAGAACACCCCGAGCAGCACGGCCCGGTCCTCGGTGGCGTCGAACTGCTTCTTGTAGGCCAGGTAGGCCAGCGTCGCGCCGAGCACCCCGCCCAGCACGGTGGCCACGAGGTACGTCAGGGTCGACGCGGCCGTGATCGGGACGCCGGGGGCGTACTCCCCCGCCCCGTTGGCCAGCAGGCCGACCGTGACGGCCGGGTTGAGGTGGGCGCCGGACTTGTAGGCCCCGTAGACCCCGGCGAACACGCCGAGCCCCCAGCCGAAGTTGACGAGCAGGAAGCCGCCACCGGCTCCCTTGCTCCGGGCCAGCGACACGTTGGCGACCACGCCGCAGCCGAGCAGCAGCAGCAGCCCGGTCCCGATGACCTCCGAGACGAACACCGTCGCCAGAGACGTCTCCTCCATACGAGCTCCTTCGCTCAGGGGCCCCGTGACGGGACCGGGACGCTGTCACGTCCTGGCCGACGACGCTATGGAGGGGGTGCATGCCGGACAACCCGGACAGGTCGGCATTGTCGAACGGTCGCCCTGCGGGGGTCCGGGCGACGCCCTAGCCTTCCGCTGTGCCGGGGTCGATCCAGTCCATCGAGCGGGGGGCGGCCGTGCTCCGCCTGCTCGCGGCCGGTCCCCGCCACCTCACCCTGAACGAGGTCGCCGGTGCCCTGGGCCTGGCCAAGGGCACGGCCCACGGCATCCTGCGCACGCTGGTGGACGTCGGCTTCGTCGAGCAGGACGAGCGGACCGCGCGCTACCGGGTGGGGCCGGCCCTGACCTCGCTGTCCGACGGCACCGGCACCCCGCTGGACCGGCACGCCCTGCGCTCGGTCACGACCAACTGGGCCGACACCCTGGCGGCCCGCACCGGCGAGACCGTCCGGGTGGGCATGCTCACGGCCGACGGCGTCGAGGTCGTCCACCACGTGTTCCGCCCCGACGGCAGCCCGCAGACGCTGCAGACCGGGCAGGTGCTGCCCGCCACGAGGACGGCGCTGGGGCGAGCGCTGCTGGCCTTCCACCCGACGGCGGCGGCCCGGCTGGCCGCCGCGACGGCCGAGGCCCGCGGGCGGTCCGGGGCCGACGACCCCGCCGCCGACCTGCGTCCGGTCCTGACGGAGGTCCGCCGGCGTGGGCTGGCCACGGCCGTCGGCACCTACCGGCCGGGCACCGCGGCGGTGGCCGCCCCGGTACGCGGCCGGGGTGGGCTCGTCGTCGCGGCCGTGGGGCTGTCCGGGCCGGGCGACCGGGTCTGCGACGGCCGCGGTGCGGTGCGCGAGCGGTACGTGCGCCAGGTGCGCGAGGTCGCCGCCACGCTGACCCGGCAGCTGCAGTCGTGACGCGCCGTGGTTGACCGCTACGTCGCCGCCGTGGACCAGGGCACGACGTCGACCCGCTGCATCCTGTTCGACCACGCGGGCCGGCTGGCCGCCGTCGCGCAGCGCGAGCACCGCCAGCACCTGCCACGCCCCGGCTGGGTCGAGCACGACGCGCAGGAGATCCTGCGCAACGTGCTGCGGGTGGTCGGCGAGGCCGTCCAGGACGTGGGGGCCGGACCGGGGCAGGTCGTGGCGCTGGGCATCGCCAACCAGCGGGAGACGACGGTGCTGTGGGACCCCCGCACCGGGCAGCCGTACGGCCACGCGGTGGTGTGGCAGGACCTGCGGACGGAGGCCCGGGTCGAGGAGCTGGCCGCCGACGGCGGCAGGGACCGGTTCCGCGACGTCTGCGGCCTGCCGCTGACCACGTACTTCGCCGGGCCCCGGATCGCGTGGCTGCTGGACGCCACCCCCGGGCTGCGCGACGCCGCGGCCGCGGGCCACGTCCTGTTCGGGACGGTCGACAGCTGGCTGGTGTGGAACCTGACCGGCGGCCCCGACGGCGGGGTCCACGTCACCGACGTCACCAACGCCAGCCGGACCATGCTCATGGACCTGGCCGGCCGGCACTGGTCGCCCGCGCTGTGCGAGGCCATGGGGGTGCCCATGCAGATCCTGCCCGAGATCCGCTCCTCGGCCGAGGTGTACGGCCTGACCGGGGGCCCGGTGGCCGAGGTGCTGCCCGGGGTGCCCGTCGCGGCGGCGCTGGGCGACCAGCAGGCGGCGCTGTTCGGGCAGACCTGCTTCGCCCCCGGTGAGGCCAAGTGCACCTACGGCACCGGCAGCTTCGTGCTCATAAACACCGGCGCCACCCCGGTCACGGCCGAGCACGGCACCCTGCCCACCGTGGCCTACCAGATCGGCGACGAGCCGGCCGCGTACGCCCTGGAGGGGGCGATCGCGGTGACGGGGTCGCTGGTGCAGTGGTTCCGCGACGGCCTCGGCATGATCGCCACCGCCCCCGACATCGAGGGCCTGGCGCTGAGCGTGCCGGACAACGGCGGCTGCTACATCGTCCCCGCGTTCTCCGGCCTGTTCGCCCCGCACTGGCGCCCCGACGCCCGCGGCGTCGTCGTCGGCCTGACCTCGTTCGTCACCCGGGCGCACCTGGCCCGGGCGGTGCTGGAGGCCACCGCCTGGCAGACCCGGGACGTGGTCGACGCCATGGACGCCGACTCCGGGCTGCGGCTGACGTCGCTGCGGGTCGACGGCGGGATGACGAGCAACAACCTGCTCATGCAGACCGTGGCCGACGTCCTGGGCGTGCCGGTGGTGCGACCGATGGTGAGCGAGACGGTCTCCCTCGGTGCCGCGTACGCGGCGGGCCTCGCGGTGGGCTGGTGGCCGGACCTGGAGGGGCTGCGCCGCAACTGGCACCGGGCCGGGGAGTGGCTGCCGCACGCCGACCCCGCCGCCGTGGCCCGGGGCCACGAGGACTGGACCCGGGCCGTGCAGCACAGCTTCGGCTGGTCGCGGGAGCCGTCGTCCCACGACGGCGGGGCGCCGTCGGCTCAGCCGGGGCGGTAGGGCGAGACGACCATCTCGATGCGCTGGAACTCCTTGACGTCGAGGTAGCCGGTGGTGGCCATCGCCCGACGCAGCGCCCCGAACAGGTTGCTGGTCCCGTCGGCGCTGCGGCCCGGGCCCAGCAGGATCTCGGCCAGCGGGGCGACCGTGCCCACGTGGACCCGCTCCCCGCGCGGCAGCACCGGGTGGTGCGCCTCCGGGCCCCAGTGCCAGCCACGGCCGGGCGCCTCGTCGGCCCGCGCCAGCGCCGTGCCGAGCATGACCGCGTCCGCCCCGCAGGCCACGGCGTTGACGATGGCGCCGCTGCGGCCCAGCCCGCCGTCGGCGATGACGTGCACGTAGCGCCCGCCGGACTCGTCCATGTAGTCCCGGCGCGCGGCCGCGACGTCGGCGACGGCCGTGGCCATCGGGGCGTGGATGCCCACGGTCTGCCGGGTCGTGTGCGCCGCCCCGCCGCCGAAGCCGACCAGCACCCCGGCCGCCCCGGTGCGCATCAGGTGCAGCGCCGCGGTGTAGGTGGCGGCCCCGCCGACGATGACCGGCACGTCGAGCTCGTAGATGAACCGCTTGAGGTTGAGCGGCTCGCTGCGGGCCGACACGTGCTCGGCCGACACGGTGGTGCCGCGGATGACGAACAGGTCGACCCCGGCCGAGGCCACGGTCTGCCAGAGCTCCTGCGTCCGCTGCGGGCTCAGCGCCCCGGCGACGGTCACCCCGGCGGCGCGGACCTCGGCGATCCGGGCCGCGACCAGGTCGGGACGCACCGGCGCGGCGTAGATCTGCTGCATCCGCGTCGTCGCGGCCTCGGCGTCCAGCCCGGCGATCTCGGCCAGCAGCGGCTCGGGGTCCTCGTAGCGGGTCCAGAGGCCCTCCAGGTCCAGCACGCCGAGCCCGCCGAGCCGGCCGACCTCGACCGCGGTGGCCGGGCTCATCACCGAGTCCATCGGGGCCGCCAGCAGCGGCAGCTCGAACCGGTAGGCGTCGATCTGCCAGGCGGTCGACACGTCCTCGGGGTCACGGGTCCGGCGCGAGGGCACGATGGCCACGTCGTCCAGCGAGTAGGCCCTGCGGCCGCGCTTGGCCCGTCCGATCTCCAGCTCGTTCACCCGCGCACCCTAGCGAGCCCCGGGCCGCGGCCGTGGCCGGCCCGCGTCAGCGCACGGTGTAGTTGGGGGCCTCGTTGGTCATCCGGATGTCGTGCGGGTGGGACTCCTTGAGCCCGGCGGAGGTGATCCGCACGAAGCGGCCGTTGGCCTTGAGCATGCCCACGTCCTCGGCGCCCACGTAGAACATCGACTGCCGCAGGCCGCCGACCAGCTGGTGCGCCACCGCGGCCAGCGGCCCGCGGTAGGGCACCTGGCCCTCGACGCCCTCGGGGACGAACTCGTCGTCGGCGACGACGTCGTTCTGGAAGTAGCGGTCCTTGGAGAACGACCGCGCCCCGGCCCGGGTCTGCTGCGCGCCCAGGCTGCCCATGCCCCGGTAGGACTTGTACTGCTTGCCGTTGACGAACACCAGCTCGCCCGGGCTCTCCTCGCAGCCGGCCAGCAGGGAGCCCAGCATCACGGTGTCCGCGCCGGCGACCAGCGCCTTTGCGATGTCGCCGGAGTACTGCAGCCCGCCGTCGCCGATCACCGGCACGCCGGCGGGGCCGCACGCCTTGGCGGCCTCGTGGATCGCGGTCACCTGCGGCACACCCACCCCGGCCACCACCCGGGTGGTGCAGATCGAGCCGGGCCCCACCCCGACCTTGACCCCGTCGACCCCGGCGTCGACCAGGGCCTGGGCCGCGGCGCGGGTGGCGACGTTGCCGCCCACCACGTCGACGTGGGCGACCGACGGCTCGGCCTTGAGCCGCCGGATCATCTCCAGCACGGCCTTGCTGTGCCCGTGGGCCATGTCGACCACCAGCAGGTCGACCCCGGCCTCCACCAGCAGCTGGGCACGCTTCCAGGCGTCCTCGAAGATGCCGATGGCGGCGGCCACGCGCAGGCGGCCGGAGTCGTCCTTGGTGGCCAGCGGGTACTTCTCCCGCTTGGTGAAGTCCTTGACGGTGATCAGGCCCCGGAGCCGGCCGCCGTCGTCCACCAGCGGCAGCTTCTCGATCTTGTGCGCCGCGAGCAGCGCCATGGCCTGCTCCGGGGCGGTGCCCACCGGCGCGGTCACCAGCGGCATGCGGGTCATGACCTCGTGCACGGGCCGGCTGTGGTCGGACTCGAAGCGCAGGTCGCGGTTGGTCACGATGCCGAGGAGGACACCGGCCTCGTCCACGACCGGCAGACCGCTGACCCGGTAGCGGCCGCACAGCTCGTCCACCTGGCGCAGCGTGGCCGAGGGGCTCGTCGTCACGGGGTGGCTCACCATGCCGGCCTCGGAGCGCTTGACCAGGTCGACCTGCTGCGCCTGGTCCTCGGCCGACAGGTTGCGGTGCAGCACGCCCAGGCCGCCCTGCCTCGCCATGGCGATGGCCATCCGGGACTCCGTCACGGTGTCCATGGCGCTGGACAGCAGGGGCACCTCGACGCTGATCCGCCGGGACACCCGCGACCGGGTGGTGGCGGCGCTGGGCACGACGTCGCTCTCGCCCGGCAGCAGCAGGACGTCGTCGTACGTCAGGCCGACGGTGGCGAACGGGTCGTGCAGGGCGGGCTCGGAAGGCTCGGTGACCACGGGTCGATGGTAGGCGCTCCGTGGTGCGGCCCGACCCGCCGCCGGCGTCACGGTCGCCGCGGCGAGGCTCCCCCCGCCCCGGACGACCGGGACCCCGGGACCGCGCGCTCGACCTGACCGCCGTCCGGGGCAACCGGGGCCGCCGACGGTGCGGCGCGCCGGGCCGGCGCGTCCGGGCGGCGGGGGGTCGTGGCCGGGGTGGCCGGGGTGGTGACGGTCGTCGTGACCGTGGCGCCGGGCTCGGTGGCCGGGGCCGTCGGTCGCTGGGGGGTCCGCCCCGGCCGGTCGGTGGGCCGGCCGGTCGGTCGGTCCGCGGGCGGGGCCGTGCTCTCCGGGACGGCCGTCGGCTCGGGCGTGGCCGACGTGCCGGACGAGGGGGTCGAGGTCGGCCGGGCCGGGGTACCGCCCCGCGGGGTCGTCGGCCGGGTCGCCGCGGGTGTGCCGGGGCGGGTCTCCGGGCTGGCCCCGACGCCCCGGTCGGGCCGCGGGTCCTGCCGCCCGGGGGTCGTCCCCGGGTCGACCGGGGCGGTCCCGACCTGCCCGTCGCCGGACCCGCCGGCCGCGGGCGCACCGGGGACGGCACCGTCGTCGCCGTTCCCGTTGCCGCCGCCGTTCCCGTTGCCGTTCCCGTTGCCGTTGCCGCCCGCCTGGGCGCCGTCCCCGACCGGGCGGTCCCCGGTACCGGCGGGGTCAGCGGCCGGGTCCGGCCGGCCCAGCCGCTCCAACCCGACGTCGCCCAGGTACCCCTCGGCCCCGACGACCGACGACGCACCGGGCACCAGCCCCACCAGGTCCGGGACCGGACGGCCGGAGCGGATCGCGGCCTCGGCGCTGAGCAGGCCGCGCTCGGTGTGCCCGAGCGCGGTCTCCCACACCACGCGCTGGTCCTCCGGCAGCGCGGCCACCAGGCTCCGGGCCTGCTCGAGCAGGACGCGCGCCCCCGCCACGTCGCCGGACTCGGCGGCCAGCATCGAGGCGACCAGCGTGGCCTCGACCGACTCCACCGACTCGGCCACGGTCCGGGCGCCCGGACCCTGGTGCGCGGCGTCCTGGAGCCCCACGCCCACGGCCAGCACGGCGATGACCGCGGCGGCCGAGGCGGACACGACCCGCCAGGGCAGCCGGGACGCGACGGGGCGTCCGGTCCGGGACCCCGCGGCCACCGCGGCGCGGACCGGCTCCCCCGCCGGGTCCGGGCGGTCGACGACGACCGTGCCCACCGGTGCCGCTGCCTCCGTCCGGCCGAGCACGGCACCGCGGGCGGCCAGCGCCAGCATCACCTCGTCGTCGATCGTGGCGACCCAGCCGTCCAGCGCCCGTACGAGCGCGTCGTCGGGCCGGGCGTGCTCCGGGGCCGTGCCGTCCGGGTGCCCGGCCCGGGACCCGTCGTCGTGGGACCCGTCGTCGTGGGACCCGACGTGACGGTGGGCGAGCCGGTCGACGAGCTCGTCGGAGCGGCGCACGGCGGCCAGCGAGGCGGCCTCGCCGACCGGTGACGGGCGCCCCGGGCCGCCCGCACCGAGCAGCCTCGGCGGTGGCCGGGTCACGAGTCCGTCCCGTCCTCGGCCAGCATCGCCCGCAGCCTCGTCAGCGCCCGGTGCTGGATGACCCGCACCGAGCCCGTGGTGGTGCCGAGCGCGGCCGCGGTCTCCTCCGTCGACATCCCGACGGCCACGCGCAGCACCAGCACCTCACGCTGCTGGCCGGGCAGCCGTTCCATCAGCCTGGTCACGCGGTCGGCCTCCGAGAGCACGACCGCGGTCTGCTCCGGGCTGTCCGCCAGGGCGTGGCTGGGGCCGTCCGGCAGCTCGTCGGTGGGCTGCTCGCGGCCCAGCAGCGCGCGCTGGGCGTCGGCGACCTTGTACCCCGCGACCCGGAAGACGAAGGCCTCGAACGGGCGCCCGGTGTCGGTGTAGGTCGGCAGGGCCGTCAGCACGGCGACACACACCTCCTGAGCCACGTCGTCGGCGGCCTGGTCGGCGCCGGGGTAACCGCGCAACCGGGCCCTGCAGTACCGGTGGACACGCTGCCGGACGCCGGTGATCAAGGTCTCGATCGCATCGGACTCCCCCGCCACGGCGCGGACCACGAGGCGGGACCACAGGCCCCTCCCGTCGTCCTCGACGAGGTCGTGGGACTCCAGACCGGACATCGGACGAACCCCGCCCGCCGTTACAGACCCGGCCGCAGTGGCCGTGGGCCGACACCTCGACGAGCTGCCATGCCGGCTCCGATCCCCGCGGGTCCACCCGCCCCGGGTGGTCGCAGGAGACTACCGCCCGGCCGGACGACGGCCGGGGGTCACCTCAGCGGACGAGCCCGAGGCGGAACCCGGCCGCCACGGCCTGGGCCCGGTCCGCGGCGTCCAGCTTGCGGAACAGCCGGCGCGCATGGGTCTTGATGGTGTCCTCGGACAGGAACAGCTCGCGCCCGATGGCGGCGTTGCTGCAGCCGCGGGACATGCCGTCCAGCACCTGCACCTCGCGCTCGGTCAGCTGCACGCCGGCCCCGGCGCGACCCCGGGACTGGGCCGGGACCTGGCGACGGGCGGCCTCGCTCAGGGCGGCCGCGAGCGCGATGGACAGCTCCTCGGGACTGGCGTCCTTGACGACGTAGCCGCGGGCCCCGGCGGCCACGGCACGGGCCAGGCCGTCGGCGTCCTCGGCCATGGTGGTCATGAGCACGTTGGCCTCGGGGTGGCGGGTGAGCAGCCGCTTGGCGGTCTCGACCCCGCCGATCCCGGGCATGCGCACGTCGAGCAGGACCACGCTGGGACGCTCGACGGGCCAGCGGGACAGCGCCTCCTCCCCGGAGGCCGCGCCGACCACCCGGGTGATGCCGGGCAGGCCCGCGACCGCTCTGCGCAGCTGCTCGCGCACGATCGGGGTGTCGTCGACTACCAGGACGGTGGCCACCAGGGAACTCCTCATCCGCACCCGGGTGGGTGCTCCGAGGGACCTATCGGCAGGACGTCGCCCGTGGTTGAGCGTCGGCCCGGCTCAGGCACCCACGGCGGCGGCGATGCGCTCCGTGGCCTGACCCAGGTCGTCGACGCGCTCCGCCCCGGGCGGGGTGTCGACCCCGTTCCACCCCGGGCCACCGAGCAGCAGCAGCGGGCTCGGGCGCAGCCGGGGCAGCTCGTCCAGCTGCTCCGGCTGCGCCACACGCATGTGGGCGTACACGAAGACCACGGCCGGGCCGCTGCGCCGGATGGCGGCCGCGAGGGCCGTGCGGGGCACCCGGACGCCCAGCAGCCGGGACGAGACCCCCTGCTCGGCCAGGGACGCGGTGAGCACGTGCAGCGGCAGGCCGTGCTGCTCGTGCTCGGCCGCGGCCAGCAGCACGGGCCGGCTGTTGCGGGGGTGGCGCAGCCCGGCGGACACCGTCCGCAGGCTCGACAGGATGCTCTCGCTCAGCACGTGCTCGACCTCGACCCCGGTCCCGGTCGTGCGCCACCGCTCCCCCAGGGCCACCAGGACCGGTGAGATCAGGTGGTCCCAGGTCGAGACCGTGCCGTGCCGCTCGACGTGCTGCCGGACCAGGCGGATGCACTCGTGGGAGTCCAGGCTCATGGCCGCCCGGGCCAGCCCACGGGCCGCCGGGGTGCCGTCGGGCAGGGACACCACGCGGCCCCCTCCGGCGCGCGCGGGGCGCCCGGCCGGGCGGTCGCCCGTACGGGCCGGGCCGAGGTGGGCGCGCTCGCCCGGGCCCGGCACGCCGCCCCCCAGCAGGTCGTCGGCCCCTGGCAGGTCGTCGGCCCCCGACAGCTCGTCGGCACCCAGCACGCCGGCGCCCAGCACGTCGTCAGGGCCCAGGACGTCGTCAGGGCCCAGCAGGTCGTCGGGTCCCAGCAGGTCGTCGGGTCCCAGCAGGTCGTCGGGGGCGACCGGCTCGGCCCCGTCGGGCGTCCCGTCGGCCACGGGCGCGGCCGGACCGCCCACGGGGACCGGTCGCGAGGCGAGGGTCGTGACGCTGGCGAGGACCACCTCCCCGTCGACGTCGCTGACCCGGGCGATGGACGCCGCCTCCGACGGCGGCACCCCGTCCAGGGTGAGCCGCCGCATGACCATGAGGCGGGCGACGTCGACCCCCGAGTACCGCCGGTGCGAGCCGGCCGTGTGCTCCGACGGACCCAGCCCGTACCGCCGGTCCCAGGTGCGCAGCGTCGCCGGCGCCACCCCGAGACGCCGGGCCACGGCGGCCACGGTCAGCATCGGTCGCGGGACCTGCTCACCGCCTCGTCGACCCACGGGTGCCTCAACCATGGAGCGATTGTGACGACCTCGGCCGGTGATCGCATGCGCAACCGGGCCAGGAACCGGTCAGCCGACCGGTTTGGGGGGTAGATCCAGGGTTGAAGTGCGGCCGGACGGGGTAGTGATCGATTCAGAACAACTTGCCGGACACCTTGAACAATGTCTGAAGCGATTGCTAAGTTGTTCAGCACGAGCGAACGACACCGGAGTCGCCTTGATCCGGCCGGTCGACCGCGAGGACGCTTCGACGCAGCAGGAGGAAACATGGCCGAGATCTCACGACTCCCCGGACCCATCGCCGAGGTCTGGGAGTGGCAGATGGACGGCGCCTGCCGCGCAGAGGAGACGTCCCTGTTCTTCCACCCCGAGGGCGAGCGCGGCCCGGCCCGTCGCAACCGGGACGCGGCGGCGGTCGCCATCTGCCAGGCCTGCCCCGTGATGGTGCAGTGCCGCGAGCACGCCCTCGCCGTGCGCGAGCCCTACGGCGTGTGGGGCGGCATGACCGAGGACGAGCGCGAGGCGGCCTACTCGCGCGGACGCAAGCTCGCCGCCGTCAGCTGACCCGCCAACCGCCCCGCCAGGACCGCCGCTGCGGCGCTCCTGCGGGGCGTTCGGCGGCCACGGCGCCTCGTCCCGCTGAGCACAGGACGTCCCGCTGAACACAGACCGCAGAAGGCCCCCACCGGAATCCGGTGGGGGCCTTCTGCGTGCTCAGGTCAGGTCAGTGCGAGTGACCGTGACCGCCGTGGCTGTGACCGGCGTCCTCGGACTGCTCCGGCTTGTCCACGACGAGGGCCTCGGTGGTGAGGACCATCGCGGCGATGCTCGCCGCGTTGCGCAGGGCGGCCTTGGTGACCTTGACCGGGTCGACGATGCCGCCCGCGATCAGGTCGCCGTACTCGCCCGTGGCCGCGTCCAGGCCCTGGCCCGGGGGCAGCGCCGCGACCTTGTCGACGACGACGGAGCCCTCGTGACCCGCGTTGGAGGCGATCCACCACAGCGGGCGGCTCACCGCGCGCCGCACGATCGCGACACCGACGGCCTCGTCACCGGTGCGACCGAGGTCGCCCTCGAGCGCGGTGCGGGCGTGGACGAGGGCGGAGCCGCCGCCGGCGACGATGCCCTCCTCGATGGCGGCCCGGGTGGCCGACACCGCGTCCTCGACGCGGTGCTTGCGCTCCTTGACCTCGACCTCGGTGTGGCCGCCGACCTCGATGACCACGACGCCACCGGACAGCTTGGCGAGGCGCTCCTGGAGCTTCTCGCGGTCCCAGTCGGAGTCGGTGCGCTCGATCTCGGCCTTGATCTGGCCGACCCGGGCGGACACCTCGGAGGCGTCGGCGCCACCGTCGATCACGGTGGTCTCGTCCTTGGTGACGACGATGCGACGGGCGGAGCCCAGCACCTCGAGGCCGACCTGCTCCAGGTCGAGACCGACGTCGGAGGTGACGACCTGCGCGCCGGTCAGCACGGCCATGTCCTGCAGCATCGCCTTGCGGCGGTCGCCGAAGCCGGGGGCCTTAACGGCCACGGCGGTGAACGTGCCGCGGATCTTGTTGACGACCAGCGTGGACAGGGCCTCGCCCTCGATGTCGTCGGCGACGACGAACAGCGGCTTGGAGGTCTGCAGGACCTTCTCCATCAGCGGCAGCAGCTGCTTGACGGTGGAGATCTTGCCGCCGACCAGCAGCACGTGGGCATCGGTGAGGACCGCCTCCATGCGCTCGGTGTCGGTGACCATGTAGGGGCTCAGGTAGCCCTTGTCGAACTGCATGCCCTCGGTGAAGTTGAGGCTGACCCCGGTGGTGGAGCCCTCCTCGACCGTGATGACGCCGTCGCGGCCGACCTTGTCGAACGCCTCGGCCAGCGTCTCGCCGACCGACGGGTCCTGGGCGGAGACGGTGGCGACGTGGGCGACCGACGCGGAGTCGGTGACCTCGACGGCGATGTCGTCCAGGCGCGCCTCGAGGGCGGCGACGGCGGCGTCCATGCCCCGCTTGAGGCCACCGGGCGAGGCGCCCGCGGCGACGTTGCGCAGGCCCTCGTGGACCATGGCCTGCGCCAGGACGGTCGCGGTGGTGGTGCCGTCGCCCGCGACGTCGTTGGTCTTGGTCGCAGCCTCCTTGGCCAGCTGCGCGCCGAGGTTCTCGTAGCGGTCCTCGAGCTCGATCTCACGGGCGATGGTGACGCCGTCGTTCGTGATCACGGGCGGACCGAAGGACTTGGCGAGGACGACGTTGCGGCCCTTGGGGCCGAGGGTCACCTTGACGGCGTCGGCGAGGGCGTCGACACCGCGCTCGAGCGACTTCCTCGCGGACTCGTCGAAGGACAGGCTCTTGGACATGAGACTCCTGGTGGTGGCGCTGGGGGAACTGACTCGTGACGGGCGCTGCGGAGCAGGCCCGAGGGCGACGGGGGCAGGACCGGGTCCGGCCGCCTCGCGGGGTGGTGCGGTGGCCAGCGACGGACGCCGCCCGCGACCACTGGGGCCGGGGCGGCGTCGTCGCTGCGTCACGACCGTGAGGTCGCGCTCAGCTCACTTCTCGATGACGGCGAGGACGTCGCGCGCGGAGAGGATCAGGTACTCCTCGCCGCCGTACTTGACCTCGGTGCCGCCGTACTTGCTGTACAGCACGGTGTCGCCGACCTGGACGTCGAGCGGGATGCGCTTCTCGCCGTCCTCGTCGAAGCGACCCGGGCCGACCGCCAGGACCTTGCCCTCCTGGGGCTTCTCCTTGGCGGTGTCGGGGATGACCAGCCCGGAGGCGGTCGTCTGCTCGGCCTCGAGCGTCTGGACGACGATCCGGTCCTCGAGCGGCTTGATGGAGACAGCCACGTAATGCCTCTCTTTCGCGACTTGCCGGCCGACCGAGTGGTCGACCGAAGCGGTCTGGGTCCGCCGTGGACGGGACGTCGTCGCGGGTGCCGACCCGTCGTCAGGCGATTGGCACCCGATGCCGTCGAGTGCCAGAAACGACACTAGCCAGGGCTTAGCACTCGGTCAACCTGAGTGCCAGAGACGAGCCCGTCCAGGTGGCTCCGGCGGGCCTGGCAGGATCGGGGGATGACCGCCGAGGAGGACGTGGCCCCGCTGCTGCGTCCCGAGGGCTGGGCGCTGCTGGAGGCCCTGCCGCCCTACGACGCCGCGGCCGCCCTGGGCCTGGGCAGCCGGCTGCGCGAGGCCGGCCAGCCCGCGGCCACCGTCGCGGCGGCGCTCACGCAGTCCCGGTTGCGGGCCGCGGCCCGGGGCAAGGTCGGTGCCTTCGCCGCCGGGATGCTGTTCACCACCGAGGGCCTGGAGCAGGCCACCCGGCTGCCGGTGGCCGCGCGGCACGCCGACCGGTTCCGGCGCGGCGGCGCCACCCGGGTGGTCGACCTGGGCTGCGGCATCGGGGTGGACGCCATGGCCATGGCCGGGATGGACCTGGCGGTCGACGCGGTCGAGCGGGACGAGACCACCGCGGCCGTCGCGACCGTCAACCTGCGCCACTTCGAGCGCGCCCGCGTCCACCTGGCCGACGTCACCGACTTCCCCGACCCGCTGCCCGTGGCCCGCCCGGGCACGCCGGGCGGGGTCGACGCGGCGTGGGTCGACCCCGCCCGGCGCCGGGACGGCCGGCGGCTGTTCGACCCGCAGCAGTGGTCGCCTCCCCTGTCGTGGGCCCTGTCGCTGCCCGGCACCGGGGTGGGTGCCGTCGGCGTCAAGGTCGCGCCCGGCATCGAGCGCGACCTGGTCGAGCCCGACGGCCCCGCGGCCGGCTGGACCGCCGCCTGGACGTCGGTCGACGGCGACGTCGTCGAGGCCGTGCTCTGGTGGGGCTCGGCGGCCACCACCGGCGTGCGGCGCAGCGCGACCGTGCTGCGCAGCGTGGGCTCCGCCGGCCCCGACGGCGAGGCCACCGTCCAGGTGCAGGAGGCGGGGACGCTCAGCGACGCCGGGCTGCCGGAGGCGGCGGTCGGCGAGGTCGGCGCCTACCTGTACGAGCCGGACGGTGCCGTCATCCGGGCGGGCCTGGTGGGCCACGTCGCGGCCGAGGTCGGCGGCCGGCTCATCGACCCGATGATCGCCTACGTGACCGGTGACGAGCACGTGCCGACGGTGTGGGCCCGTTCCTACGCCGTGCAGGCGGTGCTGCCGTGGGGCCTCAAGCGGCTGCGGGCCCACCTGCGCGAGCACGGCGTGGGCCGGGTGACCGTCAAGCGACGGGGCAGCCCGATCGACCCCGAGGAGCTGCGCCGGGCGCTGCGCCTGGAGGGCGACGGCGAGGCCACCGTGGTGCTGACCCGCCGCGGCGACGAGCGCGTCGTGCTGGTCGTGGCGCCGCTGCCGGGTCCCTGAGACCGGACGGCAGGCTCAGAGCGAGGAGGCCGCGCGCCGTCGCGCCCGCCGACCGCCGCGCTGGTCGGGGACCTCGGCCCCCGGGCCCGGCCCGGCGGGCGAGACGGGCCAGCCCGGTCGGGACACCAGCTCGTGGGCGGGCTCGTCGGGCGTCGACACCGTGACCGACACCGTCGTCCTCACCTGCAGCACCTCGCCCGCGACCTCCAGCGGGCGTGACGTGCTGGCCAGCAGCCGGGCCAGGACCACCTCGACGTCGGCGTCGCTGCGCAGGTCCTCGCAGCAGGCGACCAGGCGGAGCGGGCCCGTGCGTCCGACCAGGTCCGAGCCCCGCAGCGCGGCCGTCGTCCGCTGCACCAGGCAGGCCAGCACCCGCGTGCCCCGGCTGGTCCCCGGGTCGACGTCGGCCACGTCCAGCGTGACGAGCACCAGCTGGCCGCCGCTGCGTCGCAGCCGCTGCTGGGCCAGGTGGACGTGGGCCGTCAGCGCCGGCAGCGTGACCGCTCCCGTCCCGGGGTCCCGGTGCCCGGCGGCCTCGGCCGCCGGCCCCGCCACCGCGACGAGCTGGGTGAGCAGGCAGTCGGGCGTGCCGTCGGCGCCCACCACGACGGTCGTGGTCACCCGGGCCCGCAGCGGCCGGCCGTCGGCGCGCAGGTAGCGGCGCTCGGCGTCGACCGAGCCCACCTCGCCGCGCAGCAGGCGGGCGGTGGCCTCCACGGCCGCCGGGCGGTCCTCGGGGTGGATCAGGTCACGGGGCAGGCGCGCGGCCACGGTGGCCCGGTCGGCCCCCAGCAGCTCGCAGAGCCGGTCGTTGAACCGCAGCCAGCTGCCGTCGACGGCGACGAGGCCCATGGCGACCGACGTCCGGTCGAACACCGCCATGAGCCGCTCCAGGCCCGGGTCCAGCTGCACCTCGGGATCGTCGGCCGGCTCGGGGCCCGTCTTGACCCCCCGGCCCGCCCGTCAGCCGGTCGGCCGAGGACCCGGGCGGGCCGGGGCCGCCCGCCCCGCTCAGCCCTGGATGCTGGTGACCGGCATCGACGGGTCGGTGCCCAGGCCCAGCGGTGACGGCTCGCGGCCCGCGGCGACGAGCATGCTGCCCAGCGCGGCGACCATCGCGCCGTTGTCGGTGCACAGCCCCGGACGCGGCACGCGGACCCGCAGCCCCGCGGCCTCGGCGCGCTGCTGCACCAGGGCGCGCAACCGGCTGTTGGCCGACACGCCGCCCCCCAGCAGCAGGTGCTCGACGCCCTCGCGGCGGCAGGCCGCGACGGCCTTGGCGCTCAGCACGTCGACCACGGCCTCCTGGAACGAGGCCGCGACGTCGGCGACCGGCACGTCGCGCCCCTCGTCCCGGGCCCGCTCGACCCAGCGCGCCACCGAGGTCTTGAGCCCGGAGAACGAGAAGTCGTCGCGGTGGTCGGTGCCGTCGCGGGCCACCGCGCCGGCCCCGGTCAGGCCCCGCGGGAAGCGGATGGCGGCCGGGTCGCCGTCGCGCGCCACCCGGTCCACGTGCGGTCCGCCCGGGAACGGCAGGCCGAGCAGGCGCGCGACCTTGTCGAACGCCTCGCCCGCCGCGTCGTCCAGCGTGCTGCCCAGCACGTCGACGTCGGCCGTCACGTCGTCGACCCGCAGCAGGCTCGAGTGCCCGCCCGACACCAGCAGCGCGATCGCGGGCTCGGGCAGCGGGCCGTGCTCCAGGGTGTCGACGGCCACGTGGGCCGCCAGGTGGTTGACGCCGTACAGCGGACGCCCCAGCCCCAGGGCGAGGGCCTTGGCCGCCGCCACGCCGACCACGAGGGCACCGGCCAGGCCCGGTCCGCTGGTCACCGCGACCGCGTCGACGTCCTGCAGCCGGACCCCGGCGAGCTCCAGGGCCCGGTCCAGCGTCGGCAGAACGGCCTCCAGGTGGGCGCGGCTGGCGACCTCGGGCACGACGCCGCCGAAGCGGGCGTGCTCGTCCACGCTGCTGGCCAGGGCGTCGGCCAGCAGCGTGTGCCCCACGACCAGGCCCACCCCGGTCTCGTCGCAGGAGGTCTCGATGCCGAGCACCAGGGGCCCGTCCGGACGCGCGCTCACCGGTCGGCCTGCCCGGGCTCCCCGAGGTCCGCGGGCCCGAGGTCCGCCTGCATCAGCACGGCCGTGGTCCGTGGCCCACCGGGCTCGGTCGGGGCGTAGTAGCCCGGACGTCGCCCCTGCGGCCGGAACCCGGCCGAGCGGTACAGCGCCTGCGCGGCCACGTTGTCCTCCCGCACCTCCAGACCCAGCCGTCGCGCCCCGGCGGCGGCCGCCGCCGCCCGGGCCAGGTCGACCAGGCACCGACCCAGCCCCCCGCCCCGACGGCCGGGGTCGACGGCCAGGGTCTGCACGTCGGCGTCGGGGCCGTGGGCGGCCACGCCCACGTAGCCCAGCAGCGGACCGGGGACCGCCCCCCCGGCGCCCGCCGCGTCCCGGGGCAGGACCAGGTAGGTCCGGCTCCCCCGCTCGGCCAGCTCGGACAGGAAGCCCTCGCGGGTCCAGGCGTCGGGACCGAACGACGGCTGCTCGACCGCCATGACGGCGTCCAGGTCCCACCAGCGCATCGGGCGCGGCGCGAGGACCGGTCCCCGGGGCCCGGACGCGACCGCCCCGGTCCGGACGACGGCCGCGCTCACCCGCCGACCCGCTTCGGGGTACCGGGCTCCTGCACGTCGGGGCGGCGCAGGTACAGCGGCTCCGGCGGCAGCGGCTGCAGGCCGGTGCCGGCGGCGCTCGCCCGGGCCAGGGCGGCGACCCAGGCGGCGTCGGGGGTGCCCGGCAGCACCGTGCCGTCGGCGGCCGCGGTGACGACCTGGGCGAAGGCCCCGACCAGGGCGTCGGTGTACAGCCGGGCCCCGCTGCCCAGGACGGGGACGCCCGCCGCGACGGCCGCCGCGGCGCACACGGCCGGGCTGCCGACCTGGGGCTCGCCCAGGCGCCGGCCGTCCCGGTACCGGGCCCAGTACACCTCGCGACGGCGCGCGTCCGTGGCCACGACGGCCGAGGCCGGCCCCCCGGCGGCGACCACGGCCGCGTGCAGGGCGTCCAGGCTGCACACGCCGTGCACGGGCACGCCGACCACGTGGGCCAGCGCGCGCGCGGTCACCAGACCGGCCCGCAGCCCCGTGAACGGGCCTGGTCCGACGCCGGCCGCGACCGCGGTCAGGTCGGCCGGGCGGGCCCCCGCCTCGGCCAGCACCTCGCTGACGGCGGGGGCCAGCAGCTCGGCGGGCCGGTTGCCGCCCTCGACCCGGCGCGCCGCCAGGGGGCGGGCGGGGTCGTCGTCGGCGCCCAGCAGCGCCACCGACACCACGGGGGTCGAGGTGTCCAGGGCGAGGATCAGCACGGTGCCTCCAGGTCGGTGTGCTCGGGGTCGGCCCGCCGCGCGGCGACCAGCAGGGCGCCGGGGCCCAGGCGGGGGTGGTCCCCGACGACGACGACGGTGATGCGGCGCGGCTCGTCACCGGTGCCGTCTCCCACGCCGTCGCCCACGCCGTCGCCCGCGCCGTCCCCGGGACCCGCGGCACCGTCGGACGGCGTGCCGTCCCGGTCGATCGTCACCTCGACCCGGCGCGGGCTCAGCCGCTCCGCGAGGCCGTGGCCCCACTCGACGACGACGACGGCGTGGTCCAGGTCGGAGTCGAGGTCCAGGTCGTCCAGCTCCAGGGCCCCGGCCAGCCGGTAGGCGTCGACGTGGACCAGGTCGGGCCCGTCGGGCCGGGGCCCGGCCGGGTCGGTCCGCTGGTGCCGGGCCAGGACGAACGTCGGCGACGTGACGGGGGCGGTCACGCCGAGCCCGCGCGCCAGGCCCTGCACGAACGTGGTCTTGCCCGCCCCGAGGTCGCCGGTCAGCACGACCACGTCGCCCCCGACCAGCTCGTGGCCCAGCGCCTGACCCAGGCGCCGGGTGGCCGCCGCCGAGGGGCAGAGCACCCGGGTCGTCGCCGCCTCAGGCACCGCGCTCGACCTCCTGCCGGGCCACCCGTCCGTCCCGGGGGTCCACCGGCCGCTTGACCAGGCGCTGCACGGCCGCGGCCGCCCGGCCCCGTCGTCGCGGTGCGGCCCGGGAGTCGGCGCGCACCACGCGCAGGGCGCGGGAGACCAGGTCGAGCAGGTGGCCCGTGACGACGTCGGGGTGCTCGAGCATCACCAGGTGCCCGGCCTGCCGGACCACGACGTGCTCGGCGTGGGGCAGCGCGGCCACGATGGCCTCGGAGTGCCGGGGCGGGGTCATCCGGTCGCTGTCGCCCACCAGCACGAGCGTCTCCAGGCCGTCGAGCACCGACAGGGCCTCGCGCTCGTCGTGCTCGCTGAAGCCGGGCAGGAAGTCGGAGACCACGTCGAGGCTGGTGTCGGAGATGATCTTGGCCACGAACCGGGTCAGCTCGGGCGGGACGGGCGAGGCGAAGGACCACCGCCGCACGATCAGCCGCTCGACGTCGGCGACCATCCGGCGCCCGCGCAGGACCAGCTGGGGCTGCCGGGCCAGCAGGGCGAGCAGGTTCGGCGCGACCCGGGTGACGGCCTCGCCGCCGCGCAGGCCGAAGTCCAGGGACGACAGGTCGCCGGCGCTGGTGGCCACCAGCCCCACCGCGTGGATGCGGCTGCCGAACAGCTCCGGGCGCCGGCTGGCCAGGCTCATCACGGTCATGCCGCCCATGGAGTGACCGACCAGGACCACGGGACCCTCGGGCACGTGGGCGTGCAGGACGGCCTCGAGGTCACCGGCCAGCACCGGGATGCGGGCCGAGCCGCGGGGCCCGGCCTCGGAGCGGCCGTGCCCGCGCTGGTCGTAGGTCACCACGCGGTAGCGGCCCCGCAGGGCCAGCCGCTGGAAGTGCCAGGACTGGCTGCTCAGGCCGTAGCCGTGGACCAGGACCACGGTCAGGGGCGGCTCGGTGCCCGCCGCGCGCGGGCCCGGCTCGTCGACCTCGACGTGCAGCCGCGCCCCGTCCTCGGTGTGCAGCTCGTACTCCTCGCCGTGCACGGTGCCCAGCAGGGCCAGGCCCTCCCGGTCGAACACCGCCTCGGCCCGGGCCCGGCGCGAGCGCACGCGGTCGACCGTAATCCCCGCCGCGACCCCGGCACCGGCCGCGGCCAGGCCGGCGCCGAGCCCGATCAGGCGCCAGGGCGCGGGCGCCGTCACCACGTCTCGCCCCCGGTCACCGGGGCCAGGTCCAGCAGGGCCGGCTCGACCTCGGTCAGCAGCGGCTCCCCCCGGCCCACCCAGCGACGCGGCAGCCGCGAGCCGAGCCGGGCCACGATCTCGTAGCTGATGGTCCCGGCGGCCACGGCCCAGTCCTCGGCGGTGGGCTCGCCGAGCTCGCCGGCCCCCATCACCACCACCTCGTCACCGACCTGGTCCGCGGCCCCGGGACCGAGGTCGAGCACCACCTGGTCCATGCAGATCCGGCCGACGACGGGCACCCGGCGACCGGCCAGCCACATCTGGGCCCGGCCGGTGGCCGAGCGCGGCAGCCCGTCGGCGTAGCCCAGCGGCACGAGCCCCAGGACGGTGTCATGCGGTGCGGTCCAGGCGTGCCCGTAGGACACGCCCTCCCCCGCGCGGACGGGCTTGGTCAGCACCAGGCGCGTGCGCAGGCTCAGGGCCGGGCGCAGGCCCAGCTCGGCCGGGCCCGCGATGTCGGGCACCGGGGACAGGCCGTACACGGCCAGGCCCGGCCGGACCAGGTCCAGGTGCAGGTCGGGGCGGGTCAGGGTCGCGGCCGAGTTGGACAGGTGCCGCCAGGTAGGGGCCAGCCCGGCCGCCCGGACGACGTCCACCGCCTCGGCGAACAGCCGGGCCTGCCGGTCGACCGTGGCGTGGCCGGGCGAGTCCGCCCAGGCCAGGTGGCTGAACACGCCGCCCACGGCGACCAGGCCGGCCCGTTCCGCCTCGGCCAGCGCGCGAGCGAAGGCCGGCAGCTCGGCCATGGGCACGCCGTTGCGCAGCAGGCCCGTGTCCACCTTGACGTGGACGTCGGCCACCTGGCCGCTGGCCCGCGCCGCGTCCAGGACGACGTCCAGCTGCCCGGCGTGCGACAGGCCCAGCGTCACCTGCTGCCGCAGCGCCGCCGCGACCGGGGCGGGCTCCACCGACAGCAGCCAGGCCAGCAGCGGGGCGTCGACGCCGGCCGCCCTCAGCCGCAGCGCCTCGTCGAGCTGGGCGACGCCGAGCCAGGCGGCCCCGCCGGCCAGCGCGGCGCGCGCGACCTGCACCAGGCCGTGCCCGTAGGCGTCCGCCTTGACCACCGCGAGCAGGGGGCGTCCCGTGCGACGGGTCATCGAGCCGACGTTGGAGGCCACCGCGTCGAGGTCCACCACCACCTGCCCGGTGCCCACGTCCGTGCCGCGGACCTCGTCGGCGCCGGGTGCGCCCGCCGTGGTGCCCGCGGACGCACCGGGGACCGGGACGTCCGGGGTCGCTGTCGCTCGTGCCGTCACGTCACCCATGGTCCCAGGCGTCGGGGTGTGCACCCGCCAGCACCCCCGGCACCGCGTCGGCGACCGCCGAGGCCCGCAGCGGCCCGCCGCCCCCGGCCACGTGGGCGGCCACCGCGTGCACGTGGGCGGCCAGCACCCCCGCCGGCAGCGGGGCCAGCCCCGCGGCCAGCAGCGTCCCCGCCACCCCGGCCAGGACGTCGCCCGCCCCCGCGGTCGCCAGGGCCGGGGGGCCGCCCGGGACCACGACCGTGCGGCCGTCGGGCGCCACGACGAGGGTGTCGGGGCCCTTGAGCAGCACGGTGGCCCCGGTGGCGGCGGCGACCTCGCGGGCCCGGGACCACGGCGTCCCACCGTCGTCGTCGCCGTCGTCGTCGCCGTCGCCGCCGGCCAGCCCCAGGGCGTCCCGCAGCCGGGCCAGCTCCCCCGCGTGCGGGGTCAGCAGCAGCCGCCCGGGGGCCCGCAGCCGACCGGCGGCCAGCGCCTCGGCCAGGCGCACCAGGGCCCCCGCGTCCACCACGGCCGGCTCGTCGGCGTCACGCAGCACGGCGTCGGTCCGCGCGTCGGCCTCGCCCCCGGTGCCGGGTCCCACGACCCAGGCCTGCACCCGGCCGACGGCCGGCAGCGCCTGCACCACCACCTCGGGGACGGCCTGGAGCACCAGCCGGCCCAGGTCGGGCGCCCCCTCGGGCGGGACGAGACGCACCATCCCCGCGCCGGCCCGGACGGCTGCCCCGGCGCACAGCACGGCTGCCCCGGGGTAGGCCGGCTCGCCGGCCGCCACCCCCAGCACGCCGCGGGAGTACTTGTCGGCCCGGTGCCACGGCCACGGCCAGGCCCCGGCGAGCAGGGCCGAGGCCTCACCGGCGCCGACGTCGAGCCGGTGCAGCGCCGCCGGCGGCAGGTGCGGTGCCAGCCCCAGGTCCACGACCTGCACCTCGCCCACCAGCGGGCGGGCCCAGGGCAGCAGCAGCCCCGTCTTGGCCGCGCCGAAGGTCACCGTCACGTCGGCCGCCAGCACCGGACCGGAGGTGCGCCCGGTGTCCGGGTCCAGGCCGCTGGGCAGGTCGCAGGCGACCACCGACGGCGGCCGGCGATCCCCGTCGGCGCCGCCGCACCAGGCCAGCACCCGCCCGCCGGCCCCCCGGACCGCGCCCCGTGCGCCGATGCCGAGCAGGCCGTCGACGAGAAGGTCCGCCTGCTCGAGCGCCCGGACGGCGGCGGCCGGCAGCCCGGCCGCCCCGGGACCGGTCGTCCCGGGCTCGGTCGTCCCGGGCTCAGTCGTCCCGGGCTCAGTCGTCCCGGGCTCAGTCGTCCCGGGCTCGGCGGGGACCTGCAGCAGGACCCCCCCGGCCCGCCGCAGCGCCAGCGCCCCCGGGCCGTGGTGGCCGCCCGAGCACAGCAGGGCCGTCACCCCCACCCCGCGACGGCGCAGCCGCTCGCCGGCCAGCAGGGCGTCCCCGCCGTTGTTGCCCGCACCGACCAGCAGCACGACCCGGGCGCCCGCCACGCGGCCGCGCACCCGCCGCAGCCGGGTGGTGCACGCGCACGCCAGGGCCGAGGCGGCCACGGCCATCAGGTCCGCCCCCTGCGCCAGGCGGACGGCGTCGGCCGCGGCCACGTCGGCGGCCGCGTGGCCCGGGCGCAGGTACGGGCCTTCGAGCCCGTCCGGCCCCGGGCCGGGCGCCCCGCTCACGGGGCGGACGCCGCCGCGTCCGGCGCCGTGGTCCGCGGCTCGCCCTCGGCGATGCAGGTTGCCGAGGCGATGCCGGCGTCGTGCGACAGGCTCAGGTGCAGCCGGGCCACGCCGAGCTCCACCATGCGGGCGGCCACGGTCCCCGTGGCGCTGACCGAGGGGGCGGCGTCGACCTCCCGGGTGACGGTGCAGTCGTGCCACCGCAGCCCCACAGGAGCCCCCAGCGACTTCGCGATGGCCTCCTTGGCCGCGAAGCGGGCCGCCAGCGAGGCCGGCGGCAGGTTCCGCTCGGCCGGGGTGAACAACCTCGTCCTCAGCCCGGGGGCCCGCTGGAGCTGGGCCATGAACCGGGCGATGTCCACGACGTCCGTGCCCACCCCGACGATCACGGCCGGGTCACTCGACCGTGACGCTCTTGGCCAGGTTGCGGGGCTGGTCGACGTCGAGGCCCTTGGCCGTGGCCAGCTCGCAGGCGAAGACCTGCAGCGGCACGACG
Organism: Jannaschia sp. R86511; assembly: GCF_042466345.1. Classification (NCBI taxonomy): domain Bacteria; kingdom Pseudomonadati; phylum Pseudomonadota; class Alphaproteobacteria; order Rhodobacterales; family Roseobacteraceae; genus Jannaschia; species Jannaschia sp. R86511. The sequence goes on along the minus strand of NZ_JAXHCD010000001.1, from coordinate 2,157,529 downwards.
GTGACCAGCGGCGCGAGCAGCGGCGGCGTGCGGGGCACCCGGATGACCTCCTCGGCGTACGGCACCACGTCCTCGTCGCCCTCCTCGGCGATGACGATGGTCCGGGCACCGCGGGCGCGGATCTCCTGGATGTTGGAGATGACCTTGCTGTGGATCGAGTCCGGACCCAGCGGGCTGGGCACGACGACGAACACCGGCTGGCCCGGCTCGATGAGGGCGATCGGGCCGTGCTTGAGCTCCCCCGCCGCGAAGCCCTCCGCGTGGATGTAGGCGAGCTCCTTGAGCTTGAGCGCACCCTCGAGCGCCACGGGGAAGCCGACGTGGCGGCCCAGGAACAGCACGGAGCGGGTGTCGGCCATCCAGCGGGCGATCTGGCGGACGTGCTCGGAGCTGTCCAGCACCGTCTGGATCTTGGCCGGCACGGCGTGCAGCTCGGCGAGGACGTCGCTGATCGCCTCCGGCCCCATCCGCCCCTGCACCTGGGCCAGGTACAGGCCCAGCAGGTACGTGGCCGTGATCTGGGCGACGAACGCCTTGGTGCTGGCCACGGCGACCTCGGGCCCGGCGTGGGTGTAGAGGACACCGTCGGCCTCCCGGGGGATGGTCGAGCCGTGCGTGTTGCAGATGGCCACGACGGTGGCCCCGAGCTGCTTGGCGTGCCGGACCGCCATCAGGGTGTCCATGGTCTCGCCGGACTGGCTGATGGCCACGACCAGGGTGCGGGCGCCGATGACCGGGTCGCGGTAGCGGAACTCGTGCGAGTACTCGACCTCGACCGGGAGCCGGGACCAGTGCTCGATGGCGTACTTGGCGACCATGCCCGCGTAGGACGAGGTGCCGCAGGAGACGATGACGACCTTCTCAACCGAGGCCAGCGCCTGCTCCTCGATGCGCATCTCGTCCAGCACGAGCCGGCCGTCGAGGTCCGAGCGCGCCCGCAGGGTGTCGGCCACGGCGGTGGGCTGCTCGTCGATCTCCTTGGCCATGAACGTCGCGTAGCCGCCCTTCTCGGCGGCGGCGGCGTCCCAGGTCACGGTGTAGGGGCGGCCCTGGACGGGGCTGCCCGCGAAGTCGGTGATGGTGAACCCGTCCGGGCGGACCTCGACCACCTGGTCCTCGCCCAGCTCGACGGCCTCGCGGGTGTGGTCGATGAACGCCGCCACGTCGCTGCCCAGGTAGGTGGCGTCGTCGGAGACCCCGACCACCAGCGGGGACGAGCGCCGCGCGCCGACGACGACGTCGGGCTGGCCGCGCCACACGGCCAGCAGCGTGAAGGCGCCCTCGAGCCGCTGCACGACCTCGCGCATCGCGCCGGCCAGGTCGGTGCCGCCCTCGGCCAGGCGCCGGGCGAGCAGGTGCGAGACGACCTCGGTGTCGGTCTCCGACAGCAGCGTCACCCCGGCGGCGGTGAGCTCGGCCCGCAGCTTGGCGAAGTTCTCGATGATGCCGTTGTGGATGACCGCGACCTGGGCGTCCTCGCTCAGGTGGGGGTGGGCGTTGGCGTCGGTCGGGCCGCCGTGGGTGGCCCAGCGGGTGTGGCCGATGCCGGTCAGCGCGCCGAAGGCGGGCACCGGGGCGTCGGTCTCGGCCGTGGTCACCGCCTCGACGAGGCGGCCCAGCCGGCCCGAGCGCTTGGTCACGTGGATGCCGTCGTCGGCCAGCAGCGCCACGCCCGCGGAGTCGTAGCCGCGGTACTCCAGCCGTCGCAGACCGCCGAGCACCACGTCGAGCGCCTTGGGCGCTCCCTGTCCACCGGTCACTCCGACGATTCCGCACATGGGTGTGGAGTCTAGGAGCAGCGCGGGGGTGTCCCGTGCGACGCACGCCGCCGCCGCGCGGCAGGATGGACCGGTGCTCCCCGCCGTCCCGGACGTCCCCGCCGCGCCGCCCGGGACGCCGACCCCGGTCGAGGACCCGGCGGCGTCCTCGCCCTTCGTGGAGTTCGACCGGGCGGCCTGGAGCCGGCTGCGGCGCAGCACCCCGATGACGCTGAGCGCCTCCGACGTGGTCCGGCTGCAGGGCCTGGGCGACCGGGTGGACCTGCACGAGGTGGAGGAGGTGTACCTGCCGCTGTCGCGCCTGCTCACGCTCTACGTCGAGGCCAACGACGGCCTGCGCGAGGCCACGTCCACGTTCCTGGGCGAGACGCCGCCCGCGCGCACGCCCTACGTCATCGGCGTCGCCGGCTCGGTGGCCGTCGGCAAGTCCACCACCGCCCGGCTGCTGCGCGAGATGCTGGCCCGCTGGCCCGGCACGCCGCGGGTGGAGCTGGTCACCACGGACGGCTTCCTGTACCCCAACGCCGAGCTGGAGCGGCGGGGGCTGATGGGGCGCAAGGGCTTCCCCGAGTCCTACGACCGGCGGGCGCTGCTGCGGTTCGTGCAGGCGGTCAAGTCGGGCCGGGCCAAGGTCACCGCCCCGGTGTACTCGCACCTCACCTACGACATCGTGCCGGGCGCCCAGGTGACGGTCCGGCGTCCGGACATCCTCGTGGTGGAGGGCCTCAACGTGCTGCAGCCGGCCCGGGTGCGAAGCGAAGGGCGGCAGGGGGTCGCGGTCAGCGACTTCTTCGACTTCTCGATCTACGTCGACGCCCGGGTCGACGACGTCCGCACCTGGTACGTCGAGCGGTTCCTGCGGCTGCGGCAGACCGCGTTCGCCCGGGAGGAGTCGTACTTCCGGCGCTACGCCGACCTGTCCGACGACGAGGCCCGCTCGACCGCCGAGCGGATCTGGCGCGACATCAACGAGCGCAACCTGCGGGAGAACGTGCTGCCGACCCGGGGGCGGGCCAGCCTGGTCCTGACCAAGGGCCCGGACCACTCGGTGCGCCGGGTCCGGCTGCGCAAGGTCTGAGCCCCGGTCCCCGGGCTCAGGTCAGCTTGAGCTGGTAGAGCGAGTACAGGCCCACCGGCACGAACCCCATCGCCCGGTTGACCCGCAGCATCGGGCCGTTCTCCAGCGCGTTCCAGGTCTGCACCCGCTCCACCTCGGCCATGGCCTCACCCAGCCGGCGCAGCGCCGCCTGCTTGACCAGCATCCCCAGCCGGTGGCCGCGGTGGTCGGGGTCGACGATGGTGTCGAACTGGTAGGCCAGCAGCGGGTTGCGCCGGTCGCGGCCCATCTCGCTGAAGGCCACCATCCGGCCGTCCGCGGCCACGGCCCCCGCGCCGACCATCTGCAGGCCGCGCCGCTGCCAGTCCGCATAGGTGTCGCGCATCCGGTCGGCGTCCCAGACCCCGGGCCGCCAGTCCATGTCGCCCAGGGGCGGGTCGGTGTCCATCCGGGCCGCCAGCGCGGCCCGGTCCACCATGAGCTCCTCGGGACAGGCCCCGAGCCAGGTGCGGGTGGTGTACGCCCCGGCGTGGGCCTGCACCTCGGCGTCCTGACGGGCCAGCACGTCCGCGGGCACCGGCAGCACGACCTGGCTGCGGACCTCGGTCTGGACCAGGTCGGCCCCGCTGGCCCGCGCGAACGACACGCCCAGCACCGCTCCCGGCACCGGTCGGCGGGTGACCGCGTCGTCGCGCACCGCCTGCTCGTGCAGGGCCCAGGCCGCCTCGGGCTCCGGCCGGAACCCCGTCCCCGACATCAGGGTGTCGCGGCCCTCGGCACGGGCGAGCTCGGACACCGCGGCGAGCAGCGCCCGGCCGTGGCCGTGGCCGCGGTGCCCGGGCGCCGTGCCCAGCTCCAGCTCGACGGCGTGCGTGTTGTCGCGGTCGGGCAGGTAGGCCTTGGCGAAGCCGACGACGGCACCGTCGGTGACGACGACCCAACCGGCGTTGCGACCGTTGGCCGTGGTCCACGACGCGGCCTCGTAGTCGACGTCGTAGGGCTCGCAGGCGTCGCCGACCGTCTCCCGGTCGACCTGGGCCATCAGGTCCACCAGGCCGGCGAAGTGCGGCGAGCCGGGGTCGACCCGCAGGAGCTGTGCGGTGGTGGTCACGACATACACGGTCCGCGCCCGCGGACCGCCGGGCAAGGGGTTTTCGCGACGACCGAGGACGGGCGACCGGGTCCGGCGTCCCGGGCTCAGACGAGCGCGAGCTCCCGCGCCACGACCGCGGCGATGGCGTCGGCGTGGCGCTGGGCGCTGGGCAGGTCCGGCGCCTCGACCATGACGCGCACCAGGGGCTCGGTGCCCGACGCGCGCAGCAGGACCCGCCCGCTGCGACCCAGCTCGGCCTCCGCCTCGGCCACGGCCACCCCCACGCTCAGGTCCGAGCCGACCCGGCTCCGGTCCACCCCGGGGACGTTGACGAGCACCTGGGGCAGCCGCGTGACGACGCCGGCCAGGTCGGCCAGCGAACGCCCGGTGGTGGCCACCCGGTGCGCCAGCTGCAGGGCCGTGAGCAGGCCGTCGCCCGTGGTGTTCCAGCGCGGCAGCACGACGTGGCCGGACTGCTCGCCGCCCAGGGACCAGCCGTTCTGGCGCATGGCCTCCAGGACGTACCGGTCGCCGACGGCGGTGGTGACCAGGCGGATGCCCTCGCCCTCCAGCGCCAGTCGCAGGCCCAGGTTGCTCATGACGGTGGCCACGACCGTGTCCTCGTGCAGCCGGCCGGCCTCGCGCAGGGCCAGGGCCAGCACGGCCAGGATCTGGTCCCCGTCCACGACGGCACCGGTGTGGTCGACGGCCAGGCAGCGGTCGGCGTCACCGTCGAAGGCGACGCCCAGGTCGGCGCCGTGGGCCACCACGGCCGCCTGCAGCGGGGCCAGGTGGGTGGACCCGATGCCGTCGTTGATGTTGAGCCCGTCCGGCTCGGCCCCGATGACGTGGACCGTGGCCCCCGCGGCCCGCAGCGCGAGCGGGCCCGCCTCGGACGCCGCGCCGTGGGCGCAGTCGACGACCACCCGCACGCCCTCCAGGGGCATGGTCCCCGGCAGCGAGGCGACGCAGTGCTCGGCGTAGGCCCGGGCGGCCCCGTGGTCGCGCCGCACGCGGCCGACCCCGGCGCCGACCGGGCGCTGCCACGGCTTGCCCGCCAGCTCGGCGATGGCGTCCTCGACGTCGTCGGCGAGCTTGTGGCCGAAGCGGTCGAAGAACTTGATCCCGTTGTCGGGCATCGGGTTGTGCGACGCCGACAGCATCACGCCCAGGTCGACGTCGTCCCGGGTGGCCACCAGGTGGGCCAGGCCCGGCGTGGGCAGCACGCCGGCGTCGAAGACGTCCATGCCGGCGCTGGCCAGGCCGGCGGTGACGGCCGCGCCCAGGAACTCCCCCGAGGCCCGCGGGTCGCGGGCCACCAGGGCCCGCGGCCGGACACCGGTGTCCGGCCGACCCTCGACCAGCACGTGCGCCGCCGCGACGGACAGGTCGAGGGCGAGCTCGGCGGTGACGTCGACGTTGGCCCTGCCACGGACACCGTCCGTGCCGAAGATCCTCGCCATGCCGCGACCGCCGAGCCCTGCCCCTGACCGACCGGTCAGCGCTTGCTGTACTGGGGAGCCTTGCGGGCCTTCTTGAGCCCGGCCTTCTTCCGCTCGACCGCACGCGGGTCGCGGGTCAGGAAGCCGGCCTTCTTGAGCGTGGCGCGGTTGGCCTCGACGTCGATGCCGTTGAGGGAGCGCGCGATCGCCAGGCGCAGGGCGCCGGCCTGGCCGGAGGGCCCGCCACCGCCGATGCGCGCGATGACGTCGAAGCGACCCTCGGTCTCGGTCACCGTGAAGGGGTCGTTGACCTCCTGCTGGTGGACCTTGTTCGGGAAGTAGTCCTCGAGGGTGCGGCCGTTGAGCGTCCACTGGCCGGAGCCGGGGACGATGCGCACGCGCGCGATGGCCTTCTTGCGCCGACCCACGGCCGCGCCGGGGGCCGTGATGCTCTGGCCGCCGCTCTTGACCTCCACGACCGACTCGGTCGTGTAGGTGCCGGAGAACTCCTCGGGAGCCTCGTCGGTGGCGGTGTCGGTCTCGGGTGCGTCGGTGGTGACGTCGACCACGGGTAGTCCTACTTCCTCAGGCTGTGCTCAGGGTGAGCGTGAAGGGCGGGTCGCGTCACTGCTGCGCGATCTGCGTGATCTCGAACGGCTGCGGCTTCTGGGCCGCGTGGGGGTGCTCCGGGCCGGCGTAGACCTTGAGCTTGCCCAGCATCTGACGGCCCAGGGTGGTCTTGGGCAGCATGCCCGCGATGGCCTTCTCGACCGCGCGGGTGGGCTTGGTGGAGAGCATCTCGACGTAGCCCATGGACTTGAGGCCACCCGGGTAGCCGCTGTGCCGGTAGGCCAGCTTCTGCTCGCGCTTGTTGCCGGTCAGGGCGACCTTCTCGGCGTTGATGATGACGACGAAGTCACCGGTGTCGACGTGCGGCGCGTAGACGGCCTTGTGCTTGCCGCGCAGCAACTGCGCGACCTGGCTGGCGAGCCGGCCGAGCACGACGTCCGATGCGTCGATGACGTGCCAGCGACGCTCGACGTCGTCGTGTCGGGGGGTGTACGTGCGCACAGTGCTACCTCGTCCAGCCGGTCTCGTCCGATTGATTCGCTCGCCGTGGGCGGCAGGCCCAGGGGGCCCGCCTGGTGGCGGAGCGGGCGGGCACGCGGTGCGTGCACGCAACAGCGCCCAAAGATACGGGCCGCGGGCACCCGGGGTCAAAACGCCTCGGGCCCCCGCGGCCGCACCCACGGGACTTCTGCTCAGGGTGTCACGTCCGCCCCCCGCCCGAGGCACCGATGGTCCTCACGGCGGCCGTGCCGCTCAGCGGCGCTCCGTCCACCGTGGTGCCGGTGAGGAGCAGCTGCGTGGTGCCGGGCACCACACCGGTGGCCTGCACGCGGGCCCGGCAGAGCAGGTCGCGCACCCCGTCGGAGTTGCGGTCCCCGGTGGCGGCGCAGGACTCGACGGAGTCCTCCGTCCCGGCCACCCCGAACCGCAGGCTGGCCACGTCCACGTCGGCCACCGGGTCGACACCGTCCTGGGACAGCACCACGACGGGCATGACGCCGCGGCTGCGGGGGTTGACGGGGGCCGGCCGGTTGCCGTCGCGGACCTCGACCTCGACCGTGACCGGCGTGCGCTCGACGAACACGGCGGTCGTCCGGGCCGGCACCGTGAAGGTGCCGGTGGCCCCGTCGAAGGTCGCGCCCTTGACCACCGGGTCCGCCCCGCCGGCCTGCACCGGGCTGAGGGCGAGCCCGGCGTCGACGAGCTGGTCGGCCGTCCAGACCTGCTCGGTGGCCGTGGCGTTGAACACGGTGACGATGCGCTCGAGCGAGTCGTCGACCGGCTCGCCCGCCGTGTCGTCGAGCTGCATGACGATGAGGCCGGGGACCTCGCTGCCGTCCAGGTAGGACAGCTTCTGCTGCACCTGCTCGGCGGTGGTCAGCGAGAACAGCGGCGACGAGCCCGCCACCGCGAGCAGGTCGCGGAACCGCTCGACCGAGGCCTCGATGTCCGCCGGGGCCGGCTCCAGGGCCGGGTCGGCGAGCAGCGGGGCCATGTACGGCCACTTGTCCTCGTTGTCCGGCGTCGGCGGCAGGCCGACCCCGAAGTTGTTGGACTCGTAGGAGAAGTCGAGCGTGTTGAACCAGTCGCCGGAGTCGTAGCTGTTGCGGTCCAGGGACTTCGAGCGGAGCATGTCGGTCCCCGCGTGGAAGAACGACACCCCCTGGCCGAGGGCCACCGTGGACAGCGAGAGCTGCTGCATGCGGACCCGGTCCGCCATCGCGCTGCCCTGGGGCAGCTTGAGGGCGAGCGAGTCGAACAGCGTCTCGTTGTCGTGGGCGGAGACGTACAGGATGTTCTCCTGCGGGTCGGCCGTGTAGCCGGTCGGGGCGCCGTTGTAGTCGACGTCCTTGCCGGTCACGGTGGCGCCGGTGCGGTCGACGAAGGTGTAGTCGGCCAGGTTGCCGGCCATCCCCACCTTGACCTGGTCCATGTTGAGCAGCAGCCGCTCGCGCTGGGCCGCGGCGTCCGCGCCGCTGACCGGGTCCCCGTTGGGGTCGGTGAGCAGACCCGAGCCGAGGCCCTGGACCCGGGGGTTCTCGTCGAAGGGCCCGCCGCCGCGCACGGCGTCACGGAGCCGGTCGTTGAACGTCCCGATGCCGGTGCCGGCCATGTTGGCCTGGGTGGCCTGCTCGAACCGGGCGTCGTCCGCGACCTCGCCGAAGTTCCAGCCCTCGCCGTAGACGTAGATGCTCTCACCGTCCACACCGTCGGCCTCGAGCGTCAGCGCGTCCAGCGCCTCCCGCACGGCGAGCATGTTGGCCTTGGAGTGGTGACCCATCAGGTCGAAGCGGAAGCCGTCGACCTTGTACTCCGTGGCCCAGGTGACGACGGAGTCGACCATGAGCTTCTCCATCATCACGTGCTCGGTGGCGGTGTTGGCGCAGCAGGTGCTGGTCGCGACCGTGCCGTCCTCGAGCAGGCGCTGGTAGTAGCCGGGCACGACCTTGTCCAGGACGGAGGTGTCGGCCTGGCCGGAGCTGGTCGTGTGGTTGTAGACGACGTCGACCACCACCCCGAGCTCGGTCTCCTTGAGGGACTGCACCATCTCGCGGTACTCGGTGATGCGGGTCGTCCCCTGGGGGTCGGTCGCGTAGGAGCCCTCCGGCGTCGTGTAGTGGAACGGGTCGTAGCCCCAGTTGAAGCCGTCCTCGCCGGCCACCGCGGCCACCGCGGCCTGCTGCTCCGTCGAGTCGGGCGCCGCGCCGGCCGGGATCTGCGGCTCGGCCTGCGCCGACCGCACCTCCTCGATGGTCGCGATGTCGAACGTCGGCAGCAGGTGCACCGTCGTCAGGCCCGCCTCGGCGAGCTCGCGCAGGTGCGTCATGCCGTCCGAGCCTGACCGGGTGAACGCCTTGTAGGTGCCGCGCATCTCCTCCGGAACCGTCTCGTCGCTGATGGAGAAGTCCCGGACGTGGAGCTCGTAGAGGTTGATCTCCTCCGGGGTGGCCGGGGCCCGGGTGCCGAGGGCCGACCAGCCCTCGGGCTGCAGGTCGGCGTCGGCGAGCCGCACGACCTGCGACTTCGTGGAGTTGGCCGACAGGCTCAGCGAGTAGGGGTCGGTGACCACGTTGCGCTCGACCGCCCCGGTCGAGGGCACGTAGACCTCGACCTCGAAGAGGTAGAACTGCCGGTCCCAGCCGGGCTCGCCAGTCACCGACCAGACGCCGGTCGACCCGTCGAGGGTCATCGCCGTGGTCTCGCCCGGGGCCGGGGCCTCGGGGTCGGTGAAGCGGTGCAGCGTGACCGAGCGGGCCGTCGGGGCCCACAGGCTGATCGTCGGGACGTCGCCGTCGAAGGCGACCCCGAGGTCGGCCTCACGGGCGCCGTCGGAGTACAGGTCGTCGAGCACGCCGGGGACCTGCACCCCGGTCGCACCGGTGCGGACCCCGCCCTTGACGGCGGACACCGCGAGCGCGCCCTTCAGGACGGCGGCCGCGTCCACGTCGTCCGGCACGCCGAGCGCGGCGTAACCGGCCAGGTGCGGGTACTTCGCGGCCAGGTCGGCCGGCAGGTCGGTGGACAGCAGCTCCAGCTCGACGGAGTCACCCCCGTCGACGCCACCGGCGACGAGCTCGAGCCCGCCGTCGGCCGCGCTGTGCAGCGAGTAGGTCGCGTCGGCGTCGTCGACGTCCCACGCGATGACGCCCTCGGTCAGCCACTGGGCCTCGCTGGTCGCGAGGTCTCCCGGCTCACCCGACGCCCCGGCCTGCACGGGCAGCAGGTACCCCTCCTCGGCGGCGATGATCCAGACCTCGTGACCGATGCTCACCAGGTCGAGCGCCTGGTCCTCGGGCAGGTCCTTCTCGTCTCCCTTGTGGAGGATGTAGTTGAGGAGCGTCGCGTCGTCCACGAGCGGGACCTCGTAGACCTGGCCGAAGCGGTCGGTCGCGACGGGCGGCAGCGGGTCGGCCCACTCGGTCGGGTTCGCCGAGCCGGTCCAGGTGTGCAGGCCCCAGCCGTCGTAGTCGCCCGCCGGGCGGGTGTAGTGCAGGACGGCGAGGTCCTGCGCCGCGGCGGCGGTCTCGTACAGGGTCTCGTCGCCGGAGACGACGAACACGTCGGCCTGCTGCGACGGCACCAGCGTCTGGTCCGGGCCCGGGTCCTTCTCGTCGCCGGAGTGGACGATGAAGTTGAGCGCGGCGTCGACGTCGTCGACGGGCACGTCCCAGTAGGCCCCGAACTCGTCGACGCCCGTGGGGGGCAGCGGCGAGCTCCACTCGGTCCCGGTCACGGGGGCGTCGCCCCAGACGTGCAGGCCCCAGCCGTCGTAGTCGCCGTCGGGGCGCTGGTAGTGCACGGTCGCGAAGCCCTGGGCCGCGGCCTCGCTGGTGAACACCTCGGCGCTGTCCGGCCGCAGCCAGACCTCCGGGGTGAGGGACGGGTTGACGAACCGGTCGTCCTGGGTGCCCTGCTTGTTGCCGGCCGAGTCCACCGCGATGAGCCCGATGTCCTGGTTGGCGCCGTCGGAGGTGTCCGTGGCGATGTGGCGGAAGACGCCGTAGTCGTCCTCGCCGTTCCACTCCAGGCCGTCGGGGTAGGTGCGTCCGTCCATCAGGCCGGGCTCGATGTCGCCGAAGGTCCACAGGCTGACGTCGTCGACGTCCGCCGTCTCCGGGTAGTGGACGACCAGGTGGTCCTGCAGGCCACCGACCGGTGCCTGCGGCTCCTCGGCCACGGTGACGACCGGGCTCTGCGCGCCGGCCGTGTGCCCGGCCATGTCGTCGACGACCGCGGCCACCTCGACGGTGGTGCCGGCCGCGAGCTCCTCGGTGTCGATCGTCACGCGGTAGGGGGCGTTGTCGTCGGTGCCGGCGTAGGTCCACTCGCCGCCGTCGACCCGGCTGACGAAGCTGACCTCGGCGTAGAGGTCGCGGTCGAGGGTGGCCTCGAACACCTGGGCCTCACGGGTCTGCCCGTCCAGGTCGAAGTCGATGACGTCGGTCGGCTGCACCGTGATGCCGGGGGCGGCCTCGCTGACGGGCATCGTGGTCGACGCGACGTAGACCGCCGAGCCGAGCGCCGGCACCGACACGGTGACCGCGCCGTCCGCCGCGGCGGTCAGCGGGGTGGCCTCGCCGGTGGACCAGAGCGGGGTGAAGGTCGCCCCGGGCGTCCCGGTGGCGAAGGACACCTCGCTGGCGTCCTCCGCGTTGTTGGTGACGACCAGGTGCTCGACCCGCTCCTCGCGGTCCACGCGCGAGAAGGCGAGGACGCCCGGCCCGTCGGCCGCGTAGCGGGGCAGCTGGGCGCCGGAGCGCAGCGCGACGTGGTCCCGCTTGACCTCAGCGAGGTCCTTGAGCGTGGTGTACAGCGGGTGCGTGGTGTCGAAGTTGTCGTCGGCCGGGGTGGCGTCGGTGCCGATCTGGTCGTCGTCCTCGTACAGCTCGGTCTGCGTCGGGTCCAGGTCCTGGCGGGCGAGCTTGTCGCCGCCCTCCCCCGTGAAGCCCTGCTCGTCGCCGGAGTAGACGACCGGCATGCCGCGCGAGAAGTACATCAGGGAGTGCGCGAGCCGGTCCCGGGCCAGCATCTCCTCGTCGGTGGCACCCGGGTTGCCGGCCGCGATGAACGTGCCGATCCGGCCCATGTCGTGGTTGCCGAGGAACGTCGGCAGGGAGTACGCGTTGGAGTCGGCGTCGATGTACAGGTCGTCGGCGGCGAAGAAGTCGCTCATCGTCGTCGCGGCGGCCCCGCGGGCGGCGAAGCCCGTGGCGGCGTCCTGGAAGCCGAAGTCGAGGACCGCCTGGACCTCGCCCTTCGTGGTGAACATCGACAGCAGCTCCTCGTTGGCGCTGAACACCTCGCCGAACATGAAGAAGTCCTCGTTGCCGACGTCCTCCTTCGCGTAGGTCTCGATCGCGGGCGCCCACTGCTGCCAGAACTCGACGTTGACGTGCTTCATCGTGTCGATGCGGAACCCGTCGACCCCGCGGTCGACCCAGGGCTCGAAGATGTCGATCATGCCCTCGACGACCTCGGGCCGTTCGGTGAACAGGTCGTCGAGGCCGAAGAAGTCGCCGTACACGGAGTTCTCGCCGGCGAAGGAGCTGTCACCGCGGTTGTGGTACATCGTCGGGTCGTTCAGCCAGTCCGGCGTCTTGACCGGCGCCCCCTCGGGGACGAAGGGCGTGTAGGGGAAGCTGGTCTCGACGTCGAGCTCGGGGAAGTCCTCGGTGCCCGCGAAGGCGCGGTCGTCGAACTCCACGCCGTCGGCGTCCCGGTACGGCTCGGCCGACTTCGCGACGTAGCTGTAGACGTCCTCCTGGTACTTGATGACGTCCGCGGTGTGGTTGGTGATGATGTCGAAGAACACCTTCATGTCCCGCGAGTGCGCCTCGTCGATGAGGGCCTCGAGCTCGGCGTTGGTGCCGAAGTGCGGGTCGATCTGCGTGTAGTCCACCGTCCAGTAGCCGTGGTAGCCGGCCGAGGTCTCCCCCACGCCGTCGCCCTGGACGGGCTGGTTCTTGAACACCGGCGCCATCCAGATCGCGGTGACGCCCATGCCCTGCAGGTAGTCCATCTTCTCCAGCAGGCCGGCCAGGTCGCCGCCGTGGAAGAAGCCGTAGTCGGTCGGGTCGTACCCGGTCTCCAGCGGGCCGCCCTCCAGCCCGCCCGTGTTGTTCGTCGGGTCGGCGTCGTGGAACCGGTCCGGGAGCACGAAGTAGAAGACCTCGTCGGTCAGGTCCTCGCGCAGGCTCGGTCGGGCCAGGTCCAGGATCGCGGGGTCGATCGCCCCGGCGTCACCGGTGACCGACGTCGGTGCGGCTCCGAGGCCGGCGGCGGCGGGCGCGGCACCGAGGTCGGCGGCGGCGGGCGCAGCACCGACCAGCGGGACGAGCAGCGCGGCCGCGGCCGCGACGGCGACCGCGCGGAGGGACCGGACGGCACGCGTGGGGGTGGTGCGGCGGGGGGCGGTCGGGCTCATGTGTCTCCTCGACTTTGAGGGCCTGCGTCCGGACAGGGCAAACCGGTCGCACCCAGACGGTAGACACGCAATTGCGCGATCACAAGCCCTTGGTCGACGAAAGATTGCGCAAGGTCTTGCGCAGGGGGAGATACCCCTGACGACCGTCAGCGCACCCGGTCGACCCGCCCCACGTCCCACACCGGTTCGGGCACCTCGGTGACCCGCCCGTCGGCGCCCACCACCACGAACCGGTCGAAGCCCCGGGCGAACCAGCGGTCGTGCGTCACCGCCAGCACCGTCCCCTCGAAGCCGGCCAGGCCCTGCTCCAGCGCCTCGGCCGAGTCGAGGTCGAGGTTGTCGGTCGGCTCGTCCAGCAGCAGCAGCGTGCAGCCGGACAGCTCGAGCAGCAGGATCTGGAAGCGGGCCTGCTGCCCGCCCGACAGCACCTCGTAGCGCAGCTCGGCCGCCCGGGCCAGGCCGTAGCGGTCGAGCACCCGGCTGGCCGGTTCGCGCGGCAGGCCGTCGCGGTGCTCGTCGCCGCGGTGCAGCACCTCCAGCAGCGTGCGCCCGGCCAGGTGCGGCGCGTCGTTGGTCTGGGCGAACCAGCCGGGCCGGACCCGCGCCCCCAGCCGAACGGAGCCGTCGTGCCGCACGGGCGGCTGCGGCGGGCCGACGGGTCGGTGCTCCGGGGCGGGGTCGGTGCCGCCCGCGGCCAGCAGCCGCAGCAGGTGCGACTTGCCCGAGCCGTTGGAGCCCAGCACGGCCACCCGGTCGCCGAACCAGACCTCCAGGTCGAACGGCTCCACCAGCTGCTGCCCATCGGGGGTGCGCAGCCGCAGCTGCTCCGCGACGACGGCCCGCTTGCCCGTGCGGGCGCCCCGCAGCCGCATCGTCACCTGCTGCTGCTGGGGCAGGGCCTGCGGCGGGCCCGCCTCCTCGAACTTGCGCAGCCGGGTCTGCGCCGCCTGGTACTGCGAGGCCAGGCCGTCGTTGAACGCCGCCTTGACCTTGTAGCGCAGCACGAGGGCGACCAGCTTCTCGCGCTCCTCGTCCCAGCGGCGGTGCAGCTCCTCCAGCCGGGTGTTGCGGTCCTCGCGGGCGGCGTGCCAGGTGGCGAAGCCGCCGCCGTGCACCCAGGCACCGGCCCCCGCCGCCCCCGGCTCCAGCGTGACGACGCGGTCGGCCGCGCGGGCCAGCAGCTCCCGGTCGTGCGAGACGAGCAGGACGGCCTTGCCGGTGGCCCGCAGCTGCTCCTCCAGCCAGGTCTTGCCCGGCACGTCCAGGTAGTTGTCCGGCTCGTCGAGCACGAGCACCTCGTCCGGGCCTCGCAGCAGGGCCTCCAGCACCAGCCGCTTCTGCTCCCCGCCCGACAGCGTGGCCACGTCGCGCCCGCGCGCCCGCTCCCAGCCCACGCCGAGGGCCGCCTGGCAGCAGCGGTCCCAGGTGTTCTCCAGCTCGTAGCCACCGGCGTCGCCGTAGTCGGCGAGCGCCTGGGCGTAGCGCAGCTGGGCCGGCTCGCTGTCGTCGTCCATCAGGGCCAGCTCGGTGTCGTCCACGGCGTGCCCGGCCGCCCGGGCCCGCGGCGGGGCGACCGAGCGCAGCAGCCGCTCGACGGTGACCACGCCGTCGGCGTCGGGCGCCACCCCGTCGTCACCGGTCCCCCCGCCGCGGCCGACCCGGCCCACGAACTGCGACATCACGCCCAGGCCGCCGGAGTGCACCACGGAGCCGGTGTCCGGCTGCAGCCGCCCCGTCACCAGACGCAGCAGCGTCGTCTTGCCCACACCGTTGGGTCCCACCAGCGCCGTGGTCAGCCCCTCCGGGACCCGGAAGGAGACCTCCGACAGCAGCGGCCTGCCGTCAGGCAGCCCGAACCCGACCTGGACGACGTCGACATGACCCACGGGGCGCGAGCATGACCCCCACGGGCACCCGGTGGCAACGTGGTTGTCGCGCCGTTAGCGTCGCGATCATGCGATACCGATTCCTGGGCCGTAGCGGCCTCAAGGTCAGCGAGCTGTGCCTGGGCGCCATGACGTTCGGCCGCGAGACCGACGAGGCCACCAGCCACGCCATGCTCGACGCGTTCGTCGACGCGGGCGGCACGTTCGTGGACACCGCGGACGTCTACGGCCAGGGCACCAGCGAGGAGATCCTGGGCCGCTGGCTGGCGAAGGGCCCCCGGGAACGCGTCGTGGTCGCGACCAAGGTGCGCTTCCCGATGGGCGAGGGCCCCAACGACCAGGGGCTGTCCCGCGGACACATCGTGCGCTCGGTCGAGAACAGCCTCCGCCGGCTGCAGACCGACCACGTCGACCTCTACCAGGTGCACGCCTGGGACGGCGCGACGGCGCTGGAGGAGACGCTCTCGGCGCTGGACCGCCTCGTGCAGGACGGCAAGGTCCGGTACCTGGGAGCCAGCAACTACTCCGGCTGGCAGCTGCAGAAGGCCGTGGACACCGCGGCCGCCCACGGCTGGGAGGGCTTCGTCAGCCTGCAGGCGCTGTACAACCTGCTGGACCGCGAGCTGGAGTGGGAGCTGGTGCCGGTCAGCCGCAACGAGGGGCTCGGGATCCTGCCCTGGAGCCCGCTGCGGGGCGGCTGGCTGACCGGACGCTACCGCCGGGACATGTCGGGCCCGCCGGCCGACACCCGCCTGGACGAGGCCGCCAAGCAGGGCTGGGGCGAGTCGTGGGACGCCTACGCCAACGACCGGACCTGGCACCTGCTGGACGTGATGGACCAGGTCGCCGAGCAGACCGGCCGCACCGTGGCCCAGGTCGCCCTGGCCTGGCTGCTGGGCCGGCCCGGCGTCGTCGCACCCATCCTGGGCGCGCGCACCATGGCGCACCTGGAGGCCAACCTGGGGGCGGTGGGCTGGCAGCTGTCGGCCGAGCAGGCGCAGGCGCTCGACGAGGCCAGCGCACGTCCGCTCCCCTACCCCTACGCCACGGTGACGGCGGACCCCGAGCGCACCTAGGCCGGCGTCGTCGCCAGCTCCGCCAGCACGTCCATCCCGAGCGACAGCTCGGCGAAGGACGTGCTGAGCGGCGACAGCCCCAGCCGGACGAGGTCGGGGTGGCGGAAGTCCGCGACCACGCCGCGGGCCGTGGCCCGCCGGACCAGGGACTCGGCTCCCGGCCCGGCGAGCACGACGTGGCTGCCGCGTCGGGAGCCGTCGGGGGGCGAGGCGACCCGCCAACCCAGCGGGACCAGGTCCCGCCGGGCGCGCGCCACGGCGAACCGGGTCAGCAGGACGCTCTTGTCGCGGACCGCCGCCACCCCGGCCTCGGCCACGAGCCGCACGCCCTCCTGCACCGCCACCAGGCCGGGCACCGGCGGGGTGCCCGACAGCATCCGGCGCACCCCGGGGGCGGGGACGTGCTCGGGGGCCATGGCGAACACGTCCGCCGCCCCGAACCAGCCGGGCACGGGGTTGACGAGGCGGTCGTGGTGCCGGGCCGCGGCGTACAGGTAGGCCGGGGCGCCCGGGCCCGCGTTGAGGTACTTGTAGGTGCAGCCCACGGCCAGGTCCGCCCCGTCCCGGTCCAGGTGCACCGGCACCGCGCCGGCCGCGTGCGACAGGTCCCACACCACCACGGCGCCGGCGGCGTGCACGGCCGCGGTCACCGCCGCCAGGTCGGCCAGGGCCGCGCTGCGGTAGTCGACCAGGCTGAGCAGCACGCACGCCGTCCGCGGGCCGGCGACCGCGGCGACGTCGGCCGCCGTGACGGGCTCCGGCGGTCGCGGCGCGACGGTGCGCAGCCGCAGGCCCCGCGCCCGCGCCACCGCGGTGGCCAGGTGGGCGTCGGTCGGGAAGTCGCCGCCGAGCACCACCAGCTCGTCGCGGTCGGGGCGCAGCGCGGCCGCGGCGTGCAGCGCCTTGTACAGCAGCACGCTGGTGGAGTCGGCCACCACGGTCTGCCCGGCGGCCGCCCCCAGCACCGCGGCCCCCAGCTCGTCGCCCACCTGCTCCGGCAGGTCGACCCAGTGCTCCCAGCTGCGGATCAGGCCGACGGCCCACTCCTGCCGGTACAGCCGGTCGAGCCGCTCGAGGGTGCGACGCGGCGCCCGGCCCAGCGAGTTGCCGTCCAGATAGACCACCGGGTCGTCGTCGACGACCAGCTCGCGACGGAACCGGGCCAGCGGGTCCGCGGCGTCCAGGGCGTGGGCGTCCATGGCCTCGGGGTCCAGCAGGTCGGGGTCCGGCTCGCTCATCCCGGGATCATCGCAGCACTTCGTCGGGTCACGGCTCGGCGGGCAGGTCGAGACGGCGCTTGTAGTAGCCCCAGGGGAAGCTCCAGCCCCCGACGAGCTGCCAGCCCTGCTCGGCCAGGGCCCGGGCGGCCGCCGGCGACCACACGGCCCGACGGTGCTGCCAGGCGTGGTCGGACGCCTCGACCACCAGGTACAGCGGGCCGAAGTCGACCATGTGCCAGCCCCGGCGGGCCTCGGGCTCCAGCACCACCATCTCGTCGAACAAGGTCAGCGGCGTCAGCACGCGGCGTTCGGGGCCGTCGCCGCCGACGCGACGCTCCGGGCCCGTGGTGGCCGGGGGGCCCGCGGGGCCGAACCGCTGCTGGGCGGCCTGGCGGCTGACCCCGATGAGCCGGCCGATGGCGTCCCAGCTGTGCCCGGCCGCACGCGCGTTGGCCACGGCCTCGCTCAGCAGCCGGCTCGTCTCCTCGGCCGCCACCCGGCTGGCGGACACCAGGGCCAACGAGGCCTCCGGGTCCTGCTCGATGGCCTCGCGCAGGCCGCGAGGGGCCGACAGGACGGCGTCGGTGACCGCGTCCCGCAGCCGCGCCTCGTCGTCTGGGCCGAGCAGCGGCTCGGCGGTGCCGGGACGGGGGCTCACGGGTTGCGGTCGTCGCGTCGGGCCGCGCGCAGCGGCTCCAGCCCGTCCAGGGCCCGGCGGTCCGCCGCCTGCCGCTCGGCGCGGGCGACGACGGCCTGCACGACCGCGGCCGCGACGGCCAGGACGGTCGCGGCACCGGCCACGGCGCCCAGCACCGTGTCGGCGGCGTCGTCGGTGACCACGAGCGCGGTGAGGCCGGCCGCGGCGACGACCGCGAGCAGCGCGACCGGCAGCAGCCGGTGGGACAGGAGCCGGGTGAGGGCAGAGGTGTCGGTCATGCGTCAAGGTTCCCTTGACGTCGACCCGGCGTCAAGTTCTTCTTGACACCGGCCGGCCGTCGCGCCGGGCCCGGGCCTCCGCGGCCCGGACGGCCAGGCCCGCGGCGTCGGGGTAGTCGACCCCGACCAGGGTCAGGCCGTGGGCCGCGGCCACGGTGACCCGGGGGTCCCGGACCCCCGCCCGCAGCACCTCGCGGGGCCAGCCGGTCGCCCGGCGGCCGTCACCCACCGGGAGGACGGCGCCCACGAGCGCACGGACCATGGAGTGGCAGAACGCGTCCGCGCTGATCGAGGCCACCACGGTGCCGTCGTCCTCACGCACCCAGTCGAAGGCGAGCAGCGTCCGGATGGTGGTGGCCCCGTCCCGCCGGCGGCAGAACGCGGCGAAGTCCTGCAGGCCGAGCAACCGCTCGGAGGCCGCGGTCATCCCGGCCGGGTCCAGCGGCAGCGGGTGGGCCAGGGTGTCCCGCCGGCGCAGCGGGTACGGGCCGGCCGGGTGGTCGCAGACCCGGTACCGGTAGTGCCGTCGCAGCGCCGAGTAGCGCGCCTCGAACCCTGGCGGCGCCTCGGTCACGGCCGCCACCCGGACGTCCGGGGCGAGCATGCCCCGCAGCCGTCGGGTCACCCCGACGACGCCCCCGGCCCGCTGCAGCACGTCGCGCCCGACGTCGAGGTGGGCGACCTGGGCGGCCGCGTGCACACCTGCGTCGGTGCGACCGGCCACGGCCAGGGTGCGCATGACCCGGTCGGGGTCAGTCCGCAGCACCGTGGCCAGGGCGTCGCCCACGACGCCGGCGACGGTGCGCAGCCCCGGTTGCACGGCCCAGCCCCGGAAGTCGGTGCCGTCGTAGCCCAGGTCCAGACGCAGACGCACGGACCCGCCGTCGGGGTCGACGGCGGGTCCGTGGTCGGGCGCATCAGCCATGGGCTGCGGGTGGTGCGTCAGGCCTTGGTGTCGTCCGCGGCCTTGGTGTCGGGCTCGTCGATGACGTCCTCGGCGATCTCGGTGGAGACCTCCGCGTCGGCCTCGGCGGCGTCGGCGTCCGGGGCGTCCTGCTCCCGGGCGTCCTCGGCGGCCGCCTCGGCCTGGGCGGCACCGTCCACGGCCCCCTCCACGTCACCGGTCGACGCGGCCTCGACCGTGTCGGCCGTCGCCGCCTCGGCCTCGGCGGCCGGGGCGGACTGGGCGGCCTTGGTGCCGGACGCCCGCTTGGTGGCGGCCTCCGCCTCCTTCACCGTGGCGACCTTGGGGCTGAAGGGCTCCAGGACCAGCTCGATGACGGCCATCGGGGCGTTGTCGCCCTTGCGGGGACCCACCTTGGTGATGCGCGTGTAGCCACCGGGACGGTCCGCGACGAGCGGGGCGATCTCGGTGAACAGGAAGTGGACCACGCTCTTGTCCTTGACCACCGTCATGACGCGACGACGGGCGTGCAGGTCACCGCGCTTGGCGAAGGTGACCATGCGCTCGGCCAGGGGGCGCAGGCGCTTGGCCTTGGCCTCCGTCGTGGTGATGCGACGGTGCTCGAACAGGGACGTCGCCAGGTTGGCGAGCATGATCCGCTCGTGCGCCGGTCCCCCGCCGAGACGGGGGCCCTTGGTGGGGGTAGGCATGTGGTTCTCCTTGCGGTGGTCGGGCCGGGGTGGGCCGGCGTCCGGTCAGCGGCGCTGGCCGGCTGCAGAACGGTCGGTCAGAGCTGCTCGTCCTCGACGGCCGACGTGTCGTCGGAGTCGTAGCCGGGCGCGGAGAAGGGGTCGTCGGCCACGCCGTCGCCGTCCTCGGTGTAGTTGGCCAGCGCCGCCGCGGGGTCGAAGCCGGGCGGGCTGTCCTTGAGCTGCAGGCCCAGACCCGCGAGCTTGGCCTTGACCTCGTCGATCGACTTGGCGCCGAAGTTGCGGATGTCGAGCAGGTCCGCCTCGCTCCGGCCCACGAGCTCGCCGACGGAGTGGATGCCCTCGCGCTTGAGGCAGTTGTACGAGCGGACGGTCAGGTCCAGCTCCTCGATCGGCAGCGCCAGGTCGGCCGCCAGGGCGGCGTCGTTCGGCGACGGGCCGATGTCGATGCCCTCGGCCTCGACGTTGAGCTCACGGGCCAGGCCGAACAGCTCGGTCAGGGTGCGACCGGCCGAGGCCATGGCGTCACGCGGGCTGATCGAGCTCTTGGTCTCGACGTCGACGATCAGGCGGTCGAAGTCCGTGCGCTGCTCGACGCGGGTCGCCTCGACCTTGTAGGTCACACGACGCACGGGCGAGTAGATCGAGTCGACCGGGATCCGGCCGATCTCGGACTCGCCGGACTTGTTCTGGGCGGCGGAGACGTAGCCGCGGCCGCGCTCGACCGTGAACTCGATCTCGAGCTTGCCCTTGTCGTTCAGGGTGGCGATGACCAGGTCGGGGTTGTGCACCTCGACGCCGGCCGGCGGGGCGATGTCCGCCGCGGTGACCAGGCCGGGGCCCTGCTTGCGCAGGTACATCACGACCGGCTCGTCGAACTCGCTGGAGACCACGAGCTCCTTGAGGTTCAGGATGACCTCGGTGACGTCCTCCTTGACGCCCGTGACCGTCGAGAACTCGTGGAGCACGCCGTCGATGCGGATGCTCGTGACGGCCGCGCCCGGGATGGACGACAGCAGGGTGCGACGGAGGCTGTTGCCGAGCGTGTAGCCGAAGCCGGGCTCGAGCGGCTCGATGACGAACCGGGAGCGGGCGTCGCCGACGACGTCCTCGGACAGGGTGGGGCGCTGTGCGATGAGCACTGGTGTTCTCCTTCGACGGGGCGACCGCTATATGACGCCCGGGTGACGTGCAGGGGCCGCACCCCGCAGGGTGCGGCCCCAGGGGCTCACTTGGAGTACAGCTCCACGACCAGCTGCTCCTGGACCGCGGTGTCGATCACCTGACGGGCCGGGAGGCCGTGCACGAGGATCTGCATCTTGTCGGGGTTGGCCTGGAGCCACGCGGGCACCGTGCGCTCCCCGGCCTCGGCGCGAGCCACGACGAACGGGGTCATCTCGACGCTGGAGCGCCGCACCTCGACGATGTCGTGCTCGCTGACCCGGAAGCTCGGGATGTCGACCTTGTGGCCGTTGACGGTGAAGTGCCCGTGCTTGACCAGCTGGCGAGCCATGTTGCGGCTCTTGGCGTAGCCGGCGCGGTACACGACGTTGTCCAGACGGGACTCGAGCAGGCGGAGCAGGTTGTCGCCGGTCTTGCCCTGCTGGCCGCTCGCCTCCTCGAAGTAGTTGCGGAACTGCTTCTCGAGGACGCCGTAGATGCGGGCCATCTTCTGCTTCTCGCGCATCTGGAGCAGGTACTCGGACTCCTTGGTGCGCGCCCGGCCGTGCTCACCCGGCGGGTAGGGCCGGATCTCGATCGGGCACTTGGGCGTGTCGCACTTGGCGCCCTTGAGGTACAGCTTGGTCTTCTCGCGGCGGCACCGCTTGCAGTCAGGGCCGGTGTAACGAGCCATGTGTGTGGTCTCTCCTTCTCAGGCTCGGGCGCTCAGACGCGGCGGCGCTTGGGCGGGCGGCAGCCGTTGTGCGGCTGCGGCGTGACGTCGGAGATCGCACCGATCTCCAGGCCCGCCGCGGTCAGCGACCGGATCGCGGTCTCACGACCGGAGCCCGGGCCCTTGACGAGCACGTCGACCTTCTTCATGCCGTGCTCCTGCGCGCGGCGGGCAGCGGCCTCGGCCGCCATCTGCGCGGCGAACGGCGTGGACTTGCGGGAGCCCTTGAACCCCACCTGGCCCGAGCTGGCCCAGGCGATGACGTTCCCGCCCGGGTCCGTGATGGACACGATGGTGTTGTTGAAGGTGCTCTTGATGTGGGCGACGCCCGCGGCGATGTTCTTCCGCTCCTTGCGGCGCGGCTTGCGCGCGGCGGAGGCGGCTCGGGTCTTGGGTGGCATGCGGCTGGTCTCTCCTGCTCAGACGGTCCGGGTAGCGGTGCCGGCGGTCACTTCTTGCCGACCTTCTTCTTGCCGGCGACGGTCCGCTTCGGACCCTTCCGGGTACGTGCGTTGGTCTTGGTGCGCTGGCCGCGGACGGGCAGGTGGCGGCGGTGGCGCAGGCCCTCGTAGGAGCCGATCTCCACCTTGCGGCGGATGTCGGCGGCCACCTCGCGGCGGAGGTCACCCTCGACGCGGTAGGCCCCCTCGATGTGGTCGCGCAGCGCGACGAGCTGGTCCTCGGTCAGGTCCTTGACCCGGACGTCGGGGCTGATGCCCGTCGCCGCGAGGGTCTCCACCGAACGGGTGCGGCCGATGCCGAAGACGTAGGTGAGTGCGATCTCGACCCGCTTCTCGCGGGGGAGGTCGACACCGACAAGACGTGCCATGTCAGTTGCCTCTCGTACCTGAGGGTCTGGAGCGGTACCTGCCCGCGAGCCGTGCGCTCGTGGTCCCCGGCCCTCGTCCGGGGGTGTCGTCCGGGTCCGGCCCGTGGGCCGGTCCCGAGTCGGGTACCGCAGGGGGTGGTGCTGGTGCCTGGTGCTGGTGGGCGCAGGAACGCCCGCCGGTGCTGCTCAGCCCTGGCGCTGCTTGTGGCGCAGGTTGGTGCAGATCACCATGACCCGGCCGTTGCGGCGGATCACCTTGCAGTTGTCGCAGATCTTCTTGACGCTGGGCTTGACCTTCATCGATGGACTCCCTGGCGGCCACTGCCCCCACCGGGGCGGGCCGTCACTTGTAGCGGTAGACGATGCGTCCGCGGGACAGGTCGTACGGGCTGAGCTCCACCACCACGCGGTCCTCGGGGAGGATCCGGATGTAGTGCTGCCGCATCTTCCCGGAGATGTGCGCGAGCACCTTGTGCCCGTTCTCCAGCTCGACACGGAACATGGCGTTGGGGAGGGCTTCGACCACGCTGCCCTCGATCTCGATGACCCCGTCCTTCTTCGGCATGTGCCTCCGCTATCCCTACGTGCTCCTGGGTAGGAGCCTCCATAAAGGTGCGCACCGGTGGTGCGACCTGAGCCCACGCGTGACGAATCCCGTTCACCCAGACCAGCCGCGGGGGGGAACGGGACGTGGAAGCCGTGTGCCAACCGCTGAGACTACGCCAAAGCGCTGGTGGGACGAAATCCGGCGGTGCCGTGGGGGCCCGGCACGCTCACCAGCCCGACCCGAAGCAGACGAACGGGGCCGGCGGGGCCTCGTCCGGCTCGGCCGCGAGGGCCGCCGCCAGCGCCTGCGCCGGGACCAGGCCGGCCGCCAGGCCGCGGTGGTGCGCGGCGGCGACCCGCGCGCTGACCTGGTCGTCGACCCGGGCCACGCCGGCCACGACGCTGCCCACGCCGGCCGCCAGCAGCGCGGCCGTCATCCCCAGCCGCTCGTCACCGGGCCTGGTCTCGGCGCAGCCGAGCTCGCAGGCCGAGAGCACGACGTGGCCGGGCACCCGGGCCAGGCCGTGGAGCTCGTGGCCGAAGAGCGGCCCGTCGGCCATCACCAGGTGGCTGAACAGCGGGCTCTGCGGCTCGTGCACGCCGTGCGCCGAGGCGTGGAAGACGTCGCAGCGGCCGACCAGGCGCAGCGCGTCGGCCGAGGTGGCGGCCTCCACCACCTCGGCGCCCGGCCACACCTCCCCCACGGCGCGCACCTCGCGCCGGCCGTGCTCCAGGCCGGGTCCCAGCACGACCCCGACGAGGGCCTCCGAGGACACCGGGCGGGTTCGTGCCCGGCCCCGCAGCCACGACGTGGCCGTGGGGCTGACCGTCACGGTCCGGCCCCGCAGCGGGGGCAGCAGGCCCCACGGGACCAGGGCCAGGGCGGCCGAGGGCGAGAGCAGCAGGGGCCCGTCCCCGGCCAGGGCGGGCCCGGGCAGCAGCAGGCGACCCAGCCGGTCCAGGCCGTGCTGGAGCGAGGCCCGCACGACGGCCGCCATGGGCGCCGGCAGCCGGGCGCCGGCCAGGACGTCCAGGTCCGCCCGGACCGCCCGGGCCGCCGCCACCGCCTCCGGCAGCGGGCCGAGCGGGTGCGTGCTCACCCCGTCGGCCCGCAGCACGACGGCCACCAGGCGGGCGCGGACGGCCAGCAGCGTCAGCAGCGCACCGCCCTGCTCCCCGACGGCCGCCTGGATCTGCGGCACCTCGGCCTGCCCCGCCTCCGGGTCGCCGCGCCCCTCGCTGTGCCAGGCGCGCTCGCGCAGCAGCTTCTCCAGCTCGTGAGCGCGCTCGGTGTCGCGCGGGTCGGCCGCGGTCTCGGAGCGGGTGACGGCGGTCCGGATCTGGCGCAGCTCCTCCAGCCAGGCGGCGGCCTGCGGGTCCCGGCGGCGCGTCACCGGGGAGGGCCGGGCGGACAGGCCACGCGTGGCCTCGGCGACCGTGAGCACGTCCCCCGGCCGGTCCCGCTCCAGGGCGCGCTCCACCGCGGCCTGGGCCATCTGCTGCGCGTGCACCGCCATGGCCGTGCGCAGCTCGAGGCTGCCCAGCAGCCCGACCCGCCGCCGGAGGTGCCGGAACGCGCTGCGCAGCTCCGCGTCGGCGATCTCGTCGTGCCCCTCGGCCAGGGCGAGCCGGGCCCGCAGCCGGTGCACCCGCAGCCGGTCGACCGAGGCCTCCCCGCGGTGCCGCCGCAGCGCGTCACCGGCCCCCGAGCGGGCCCGCTCGACCTCACCCGCCTCCAGCAGCGCCTCCGCGACCAGCAGCCGGGCGCTGCGCTCGTCGTGCGTCAGGTGGTGCGCGGCGAAGGTGTCGGCCAGCGCCTGCGCGGCCGTCGCCACCTGCTGCGGGGTCCGGGGCGGCACGTCCGGCAGGGTCGCCGCCGTCGCCGCGTCGCCCGGGCGGGGGGTCTCGCCCCGGCGGGCCAGCTCGGCCTGCAGCGACAGGCAGCGGGAGCGGGCGGCCCGCACGGCCGCCCCCCGCGAGGCGAACCGGTCGCCCGCCGAGGTCGCCAGGCGCAGCGCCTCCCCCGCCTCCCCCAGTGCCAGGTGCACCCGGCCGAGCAGGTGCTCGGCCTCCGCCTGCTCGAACACGTCACCGTGCGCGCCGAAGGTGCGGGCCGCGCCGCGCAGGTCCTCGACCGCCTCGTCGAGCAGCCCCGCGGCCAGCAGCACCTCCGCCCGGTTGACGACGCACTTGGCCCCCAGCACCGGGGACAGCCGGCTCAGCACGGGCGCGACCGCGTCCAGCTCTCGCAGGGCTCCCGGCAGGTCGTCCCCCAGCATGAGCACGTACGCCAGGTTGGCGCTGCTCATGGCGATGCCGGGCTCGTCGTGGCCCCGCTGCGCCAGGGACAGCGCGCTGCGGAAGTCCCGCCGCGCCGCGGTCAGCCGTCGGGCCTCCAGGTGCACGGCGCCCCGGTTGAGGTGGGCCACGAACCGGGCGTCGAACTCGACGGGCGGCAGCACCCGCAGCGCGCGGTCGAAGGCCGCCAGCGCCCCCGTGGTGCCGCTCTGGAACAGCACGAGACCCCGGTTGACGGCGGCCCGACCGAGCACCGACGGTCGCAGGCCGGAGGTGGCCTCGACCTCGTCCAGCAGGGCCAGGGCCGCGCCCACGGAGTCGGTGCGGGCCCGGTGGTACGCCTCGTGCACCAGGATCCGGGCCCGCAGGTCCGGCGAGGGCGAGGAGTCCAGGGCGCGCTCGGTCAGCCGACGCGCCTCGCGGTCGTCGCCGCGGGCGGCCAGCGAGATCGCGCGCTCGAGCAGCTCCTCGGCGGACACCTGCGGATGGTCCCGCCGCAGGCGTCAGGTGTAAAGCGGGTTGTCAGGGCGGCCCGGACCGGCAGGCCCGGGCCACCGCCGGGTCACCGCCGGTCGAGCCGGTCAGTCCTTCTGGTCGTCGTCGGAGCCGCTCGTCGAGGTGGGCTCGCTGAGCGGCCGGACGAACGGCCCCTTGGTCGTCCCGGGCTGGCCCTTGGGCTTCGGCACGGTCGTGCCGGTGTCGTCGTCGGGTCCTGTGGTCATGTCGGCCTCCTCGTCGCGGTGCGGGCGTCCTGCCCAGATGCTCCCGCGACGAGGAGGCCGACGTCGAGCCCGTGATACCGGGACCCGACGGGTCCTCGGCTCAGACCGGGATGCGGTGAGGCCGGGCGAGCGTCGAGACGGGGGCGTCAGCGGCCGACGGGGTCTGCGCGACGTAGGGCAGGTAGGACTTGTAGGGCAGGTACGACTTCGCGGCCACGCCCGCCTCGTACGGCAGGTAGGACTTGTAGGGCAGGTAGGACTTGTACGGCAGGTACGACTTCGCCGCCACGCCCGCCTCGTACGGCAGGTAGGACTTGTAGGGCAGGTAGGACTTGTACGGCAGGTACGACTTCGCCGCCACGCCCGCCTCGTACGGCAGGTAGGACTTGTAGGGCAGGTAGCTCTTGTACGGCAGGTACGACTTCGTCGCCACGCTCGCGTCGTAGGGCAGGTAGCTCTTGTACGGCAGGTACGACTTCGCGGCCACGCCCGCCTCGTAGGGCAGGTAGCTCTTGTACGGCAGGTACGACTTCGCGGCCACGCCCGCCTCGTACGGCAGGTACGACTTGTACGGCAGGTAGCTGGCCGACGGCGCGGTCGCCGCCGAGGCGGAGACACCGGTGGCGAGGAACCCGCCGGCCAGGGTGGCCACGAGGACGGCGGCCAGGGTCAGGACACGGGAGCGGGGACGCGAGGAGCGGGTACGCAGGAACACGGCGAGGACCTTTCGGCTGGGATGCAGGACGACGCGGACACGTCACGCAAAGGGCACCAGCAGGACACTGCGCTGTCAATCGGACCTACCCGACTATGACCAGGGCTATCACTACCCGTGACGGGACCGTCCTCGGCCTGCTCCCACCGGGTCCCGCACGGCTGCGGACGGTGACCGGCTGTGCTCAGTCGAGCAGTCGGGAGACCGTCGCGCCCGCGGCCTCGAGCCGGCTGCGCCCACCGTCCCGGGCCGTCAGCACGAACAGCCCGTCCTCCAGGACGGCGACTGAGTGCTCGGCGTGGGCCGCCTTGGAACCGTCCACCGTGACGACGGTCCACTCGTCGTCCAGGACGCGGGTGAGAGGCGAACCGGCGGTGAGCATGGGCTCGACGGCCACGCACAGGCCGACCTTGACCCGGGGCGAGCGGCCCTGGGCCCGGTAGTTGAGCACGTCGGGGGGCTGGTGCATGGCCGTGCCGATGCCGTGGCCGGTGTAGTCCTCGACCAGGCCGTAGCGACCGCCGCACTCCCCCGTGACGAAGTCGTCCACCGCCTCGCCGACCCGGCCCAGCGGCTGGCCTGGCTGCAGCGCGGCCACCCCGCGCCACATCGACTCCTCGGTGGCCTCGACCAGGTCACGGTCGGCCGGGGCGGCTACGTCGGCCCCGTCCGGGCCGGGGACGAGGACCGAGAAGGCGGCGTCGCCGTGCCAACCGTCCACGACCGCCCCGCAGTCGACGCTCAGCAGGTCCCCGGCCTGCAGCACGCGGGCACCGGGGATGCCGTGGACGACCTCCTCGTCGACCGAGGTGCAGATCGTGCGCGGGAACCCGTGGTAGCCGAGGAAGTTGGACGTGGCCCCGGCCCGACGGATGACGTCGGCCGCGACCGCGTCCAGCTCGTCGGTGCTGACCCCGGGGCGCACCTGCCCCCGGACCGCGTCCAGGGCGTCGGCGACCACCAGGCCCGCCCGGCGCATGGTGCGGACCTGGTCGAGCGTCTTGTACTCGATCCGCTCCCGGCCGAACACGGGTGGAGGGCCTCAGCCCTCGCGGCCGATGGCGGCCAGCAGGCGGGCGGTGACGACGTCGACCTCGCCCATGCCGTCCACCTGGACCAGCAGCCCGCGGTCGGCGTAGGTCTGCGCCAGCGGGGCCGTCTGCTCGGCGTAGACCTCGAAGCGGTGCCGGAACACCTCTTCGGTGTCGTCGCTGCGACCCTGCTCGGCGGCCCGCTTGGTCAGCCGCTTGACGACCTCGTCGGTGTCGACCGTGATCTCCACGACGTGGTCCAGGTCGACGCCCTGCTCCTGCAGCATGCGGTCGAGCTCGAGCACCTGGTCGCCGGTGCGCGGGTACCCGTCCAGCAGGAACCCGGGACCGGCGTCGGCCTCGGCGAGCCGGTCGGCCACCATCGCGTTGGTCACGGAGTCGGGCACGTAGTCTCCCGCGTCGATGTACTTCTTGGCGGCCACACCGAGGTCGGTGCCCTCGGTGACGTTGCGCCGGAAGATGTCGCCGGTCGAGATGGCGGGCACGTCCAGGGTCTGTGCGAGACGGGCGGCCTGCGTGCCCTTGCCGGCCCCGGGGGGCCCGAGGAGGACGAGCCGCGTCATCGCAGGAACCCCTCGTAGTTGCGCTGCTGTAGCTGCGACTGGATCTGCTTCACCGTCTCCAGGCCGACGCCCACGATGATCAGGATCGAGGCGCCACCGAACGGGAAGTTCTGGTTGGCCCCGACCAGCACGATCGCCACCAGCGGGATCAGGGCGATCAGGCCGAGGTAGATGGAGCCCGGGAACGTGATGCGGGTGATCACGTAGTCCAGGTACTCCGCCGTGGGCCGGCCGGCGCGGATGCCCGGGATGAAGCCCCCGTACTTGCGCATGTTCTCGGCCACGTCGTCCGGGTTGAAGGTGATCGCCACGTAGAAGAACGTGAAGAACACGATCAGCAGGAAGTAGGCGATCATGTAGAACGGGTGGTCGCCCTGGACGAAGTAGCGGCCGATCCACAGCGCCCACTCCGACTCCGGCGAGAACTGCGAGACCAGGGCGGGCAGGTACAGCAGCGAGCTGGCGAAGATCACGGGGATGACGCCGGCCATGTTGACCTTGAGCGGGATGTACGTGCTCGTGCCGCCGTAGGCCCGCTGGCCCACCATTCGCTTGGCGTACTGCACGGGGATGCGGCGCTGGCTCTGCTCGACCAGCACGACCAGGGCCACGATGACCAGCCCGACGGCGATCACGACCAGCATGGTCTCGATGGACTGCTGCGTGGCGATGGCCCCGAGCGAGCCGGGGAAGGTCGCCGCGATCGAGGTGAAGATCAGCAGGGACATGCCGTTGCCGACGCCCTTGGCGGTGATGAGCTCGCCGAGCCACATGACCAGGCCGGTGCCGGCGGTCATGGTGGTGATCATCAGGACCAGGACGGCGATGCTCTGGTCCGGGATCACCGGGAACGCGTCGGGGCTGCAGGCGCCGCCGAAGATCGAGTTGTCCCGCGCGAGCGACACGAAGGTCGTCGACTGCAGGATCGCGAGGCCGATCGTCAGGTACCGCGTGTACTGCGTGAGCTTCGCGGTCCCGGTCTGGCCTTCCTTCTTGAGCTCCTCGAAGCGTGGGATCACCACGGTCAGCAACTGCACGATGATGCTCGCGGTGATGTACGGGAGGATCCCGAGCGCGAAGATCGACAGCTGGAGCAGGGCCCCGCCGCTGAACAGGTTGATGAGGCCGAACACCCCGCCGCTGGACTCGGCGATCGCGAGGCACTCGCGCACGTTGCCGAAGTCGACGCCCGGCGTCGGGATGAACGACCCGAAGCGGAACAGCGCCATGATCCCGAGCGTGAAGAGGAGCTTCGCTCGAAGATCGGGGGTCCGGAAAGCGCTGACGAACGCGCCGAGGCTGACCACGACTACCTCCAGATGGGCCCAGTGGGCTCGGACGGCCGATCCGCCCTGATCAGCCGGGATCGCTCCGTGCGTCGGACCCTAACACCAGGACCGGGGCACGAGGCCCCGGTCCCGGCGGAGGGTCACGACGTCGGGCGGGGCCCGGCGTGTGCTGTCAGACGGTGGTGGCTGTGCCGCCCGCCGCCTCGATCTTGGACTTCGCCGACGCGGAGAACTTGTGCGCCGAGATCTCGAGCTTGGCCGACACGTCGCCGGTGCCGAGCACCTTGACGGGCGCGTTGTCCCGCACGGCGCCCCGGGCGACCAGGTCGGCCGGGGTCACGGTGCCGCCGTCGGGGTACAGCTCCGACAGCTTGTCCAGGTTGACGACCTGGAAGGTCACCTTGAACCGGTTGGTGAAGCCGCGGAGCTTGGGCAGACGCATGTGAAGCGGCGTCTGACCGCCCTCGAAGGCCGCCGAGACCTGGTACCGGGACTTGGTGCCCTTGGTGCCGCGACCGGCCGTCTTGCCCTTGCTGGCCTCGCCTCGACCCACGCGGGTCTTGGCGGTCTTGGCGCCGGGGGCGGGCCGGAGGTGGTGGACCTTCAGCGCGGACTCGTTGCTGGGGACTGCCATGTCACTCGACCTCCTCGACCGAGACGAGGTGAGCCACGGTGACGACCATCCCGCGGATCTCGGGACGGTCCTCCTTCACCACGACGTCACCGATGCGCTTGAGACCGAGCGAGCGGACGGTGTTCCGCTGGCCGGCGGTGCCACCGATGGTCGAGCGGACCTGGGTCACGCGCAGTCGCGTGGTCGTGGTCGACTCGGCCCGCTTGGTGGGCAGGGTGGTCTGCGTTCCGGGTGCAGTTGCCATGATCAGGAAGCCTCCTGCCGGGCACGCAGCAGCGCGGCGGGCGCGACGTCCTCGATCGGCAGCCCACGACGGGCAGCAACCGACTCCGGCGGCTCGAGACCCTTCAGGGCCGCGACCGTGGCGTGCACGATGTTGATCGCGTTGCTGGAGCCCAACGACTTGCTCAGCACGTCGTGGACACCGGCGGCCTCGAGGACCGCGCGGACCGGACCACCGGCGATGACACCGGTACCCGGGGAGGCCGGACGCAGCATGACCACGCCGGCGGCCTTCTCGCCCTGGATGGGGTGGGGGATGGTGCCCGCGATGCGGGGGACGCGGAAGAAGTTCTTCTTCGCCTCCTCCACGCCCTTGCTGATCGCGGCGGGCACCTCCTTGGCCTTGCCGTAGCCGACGCCGACCATGCCGTCACCGTCGCCGACGACGACCAGGGCGGTGAAGGAGAACCGACGACCACCCTTGACGACCTTGGCGACGCGGTTGATCGCGACGACGCGCTCGACGTAGTTGTTGCGGTCGTCGCCGCCACGGCCGCCGCGGTCGTCACGACGACCGCCGTCACGACCGCCGCGACGCGGCTCGCGGCCGCCCTCGGGGCCGCCGGTGCCACCGGCGGTGCCGCCGGCCCCGGGGGGGCCGCCGCGACGCTGCTGGGGTCCTGCCATCAGAGGGTTCCTTCCATCGGGTGCACGGTCACTGCGCCGGAGACCACACGGGGGGCGCTCACAGGGACAGCCCCTTCTCGCGGGCGCCGTCCGCCACGGCCGCGACCCGGCCGTGGTACTTGTTGCCGCTGCGGTCCAGGACCACGGCGGTCACACCGGCGGCCTGGGCGCGCTCGGCGACGAGCTCGCCGACCGTGCGGGCCTTGGAGACCTTGTCGCCCGAGGCGGCGCGCAGGTCCGCCTCGAGGGTGGAGGCCGAGGCCAGGGTGCGGCCGGTGGTGTCGTCCACCACCTGCGCCACGACGTGGCGCAGGGAGCGGGTGACGACCAGGCGCGGACGCTCGGTGGTCCCGGTGATGTGCTTGCGGACGCGCTGGTGACGACGGGCCCGGGCCGCGACGCGACCCCGACCACCGTGGCGCGTGCTGCGCTCGACGACTGCGGGCATTACTTCTTCCCAGCCTTTCCGACCTTGCGGCGGATCTGCTCGCCCTCGTAGCGGATGCCCTTGCCCTTGTACGGGTCGGGCTTACGGAGCTTGTGGATGTTGGCGGCCACCTCGCCGACCTGCTGCTTGTCGATGCCGGAGACCGTGAAGCGGGTCGGGCTCTCGACCGAGAACGAGATGCCCGAGGGCGGCTCGATCGTGACGGGGTGGCTGAAGCCCAGGGCGAACTCGAGGTTGCTGCCCTTGGCCTGGACGCGGTAACCGGTGCCGTGGATCTCGAGCTTGCGCACGTATCCGTCGGTGACGCCGGTGACCATGTTGGCGATCAGGGTCCTGGTCAGGCCGTGCAGCGACTTCGAGCGACGCTCGTCGTCCGGCCGGCTGACGGTGATGGACCCGTCCTCGCTGATGACGGTGATGGGCTCGGCCACGACGTGGCTGAGCTGGCCCTTGGGGCCCTTGACCGTGACGTGGGGACCGTCGAGGTCCACCGTCACGCCCGAGGGCACGGGCACGGGGTTCTTGCCGATGCGCGACATCTGTTTCTCCTCAGCTCCGCTCTACCGTCACCAGACGTAGGCGAGGACTTCCCCACCCACGCCCTTCTTGGCGGCCTGGCGGTCGGTCAGCAGCCCGGACGACGTCGACAGGATCGCGACGCCAAGGCCACCGAGGACCTTGGGCAGGTTGGTCGACTTGGCGTACACGCGCAGACCGGGCTTCGACACGCGGCGCAGGCCGGCGATCGAGCGCTCGCGGGAGGGGCCGAACTTGAGCTGGAGGGTGAGCGTGCGGCCCACCTCGGCGTCGGCGACGGTCCAGCCGGCGATGTAGCCCTCCTGCTTGAGGATGTCGGCCACGCTCGCCTTGAGCTTGCTGAACGGCATGGAGACGTCGTCGTGGTACGCCGAGTTGGCGTTGCGCAGACGAGTGAGCATGTCTGCGATCGGGTCGGTCATCGTCATCGGGCTTCTGCCCTTTCTCGCCGCGGTTTCCGGGTTCGGACCTTCGGCGCTGTTGAAGATCTTTCTGGGGTGGTCCAGGGGGTGGTGCGGGGGTTCAGGGACGGGCCCTGCTCACCAGCTCGACTTGGTGACGCCGGGCAGCTCGCCCGCGTGCGCCATCTCGCGCAGGCAGATGCGGCACAGCCCGAACTTGCGGTACACCGAGTGCGGACGCCCGCACTTCTGGCAGCGGGTGTAGCCGCGCACCTTGAACTTCGGGGTCTTGTTGGCCTTGTTGATCAGAGCGGTCTTCGCCATGGTCTGCTCCTCCTCCCCTCAGACGGCCTTGAAGGGGAAGCCGAGCTTGCGCAGCAGGCTCCGGCCCTCGTCGTCGTTGGTCGCGGACGTCACCACGGTGATGTCCATGCCGCGGACGCGGTCGACCTTGTCCTGGTCGATCTCGTGGAACATCGCCTGCTCCACGAGACCGAAGGTGTAGTTGCCGCGCCCGTCGAACTGGGTGCCCGACAGACCGCGGAAGTCGCGGATGCGGGGCAGGGCGACGGTGAGCAGCCGGTCGAGGAACTCCCACATCCGGTCACCGCGGAGGGTGACGTGGGCGCCGATCGGCATGCCCTCGCGCAGCTTGAACTGCGCGATGGACTTGCGGGCCTTGGTGACCTGCGGCTTCTGGCCGGTGATGGCCGTGAGGTCGCGGACGGCGCCGTCGATCAGCTTGGAGTCCCGGGCCGCCTCGCCGACGCCCATGTTGACGACGACCTTGACGACGCCGGGGACCTGCATGACGTTGCCGTAGCCGAACTCCTCGAGCAGCGCGGGGAGGATCTCCTCGCGGTAGCGCGCCTGGAGCCGGGGACGGGGAGCCGCCTCGGTCGAGGTGGTGGTGGTCTCGGTGGTCTCGGTGCTCATGCGATGTCCTTGCCGGAGCGACGGGCGACGCGGACGCGCACGTTGCGCTCCCGGCCGCCGCGCTCCTGCGTCTCGACGCGGATGCCGACGCGCGTGGGCTTGCCCGACTCGGGGTCGACCAGGGCGACGTTGGACACGTGGACCGGGGCCTCGGTGTGGATGAGGCCGCCGGTGCGGGAGCCGCGACCGGTCTGGCCGGCCTTCACGTGCTTGGTCACCCGGTTGACGCCCTCGACGAGGACCCGGTTGGTCTCGTGGTTCACGGACAGGACCTTGCCGGTCTTGCCCCGGTCCCCACCGCGCGACTGGCGGGCGCCGGCGATGACGATCACCGTGTCGCCCTTCTTGATGCGGAACGTGCCGCGACTAGCCATCAGAGCACCTCCGGTGCCAGCGAGATGATCTTCATGAACCGCTTGTCACGCAGCTCACGACCCACCGGGCCGAAGATGCGCGTGCCGCGGGGGTCGCCGTCGCCCTTGAGGATGACGGCCGCGTTCTCGTCGAACTTGATGTACGAGCCGTCGGGACGGCGGCGCTCCTTGACGGTGCGCACGATGACGGCCTTGACGACGTCGCCGCGCTTGACGTTGCCGCCGGGGATCGCGTCCTTGACGGTGGCGACGATGGTGTCCCCGATGCCCGCGTAGCGACGGCCGGAGCCGCCGAGCACGCGGATGCAGAGGATCTCCTTCGCACCGGTGTTGTCGGCGACCTTGAGCCTGGACTCCTGCTGGATCACTGCTGCCTCACTTAGCCTTCTCGAGGACCTCGACCACGCGCCAGCGCTTGGTCGCGGACAGCGGGCGGGTCTCCATGATCAGGACGAGGTCGCCGACGCCGGCCGTGTTGGCCTCGTCGTGCGCCTTGACCTTGCTCGTGCGACGCAGGACCTTGCCGTAGAGGGGGTGCTTGACCCGGTCCTCGACGGCGACCACGGCGGTCTTGTCCATCTTGTCGCTGACGACGTAGCCACGACGGGTCTTGCGGTTGCCCCGCTCGGACGCCGCAGCCTGAGCGGCGTCGACAGCCTTGGGTGTCTCGGTGCTCATGATGCGACCTCCTGGGTGGTGATGCCGAGCTCGCGCTCGCGCATCACGGTGTAGATCCGAGCGATGTCCCGCTTGACGGCCTTGAGACGGCCGTGGCTCTCGAGCTGGCCCGTGGCCGAGGCGAAGCGCAGGTTGAACAACTCCTCCTTGGACTTGCGGAGCTCCTCGACGAGCCTGGCGTCGTCGAAGGTCCGGAGGTTCACGGGAGCGAGGTCCTTGCTACCGACCGACATCAGATGTCACCACCCTCACGCTGCACGATGCGGCACTTCATGGGCAGCTTGTGCATGGCCCGGGTGAGCGCCTCCTTGGCGACGTCGTCGCTGGGGTAGCTCAGCTCGAACATGACACGGCCCGGCTTGATGTTGGCGACCCACCACTCCGGCGAGCCCTTGCCGGAGCCCATGCGGGTCTCGGCGGGCTTCTTGGTGATGGGGCGGTCCGGGTAGATGTTGATCCAGACCTTGCCGCCACGCTTGATGTGGCGGGTCATGGCGATACGAGCGGACTCGATCTGCCGGTTGGTGACGTAGGCCGGCTCGAGGGCCTGCAGGCCCCACTCGCCGAACGTCACCTGCGTACCGCCCTTGGCCGCACCCGAGCGGCTCGGGTGGTGCTGCTTGCGGTGCTTGACGCGACGCGGGATCAGCATGGGTCAGGCCTCCGATCCGGTGGTGGCGGGAGCCTCCGTGGCGGGGGCGGCCGCGGGGGCCTCGGCGGCGGCCGGGGCCGGCGCCTCGACGGGGGCCTCGGTGCGGGGCCCGCGCTCGCCGCGCTGGGGACGCTCGGGACGGTCACCGCGCGGGGGACGACGACCGGCGCCACGGGGGGCGGCGGAGGCCTGCTCGCGGGCGAGCTCCTTGGCGGTCTTGTCGCCGTTGTAGATCCACACCTTGACGCCGATGCGGCCGAACGTCGTCTTGGCCTCGAAGAAGCCGTAGTCGATGTTGGCGCGCAGCGTGTGCAGCGGGACCCGGCCCTCGCGGTAGAACTCCGTGCGGCTCATCTCCGCACCGCCGAGGCGGCCGGAGACCTGCACGCGGATGCCCTTGGCGCCGGCCCGCTGCGAGGACTGCATGCCCTTGCGCATGGCGCGACGGAAGGACACGCGGCTGGACAGCTGCTCGGCGATGCCGACGGCGACCAGCTGGGCGTCGCCCTCGGGGTTCTTGACCTCGAGGATGTTCAGCTGGACCTGCTTGCCCGTGAGCTTCTCGAGCTCGCCGCGCAGGCGGTCGGCCTCGGCGCCGCGGCGGCCGATGACGATGCCGGGACGCGCGGTGTGCAGGTCGACGCGGACCCGGTCACGGGTGCGCTCGATCTCGACCTTGGCGATGCCGGCGCGCTCGAGACCGACGGTCATGAGCTTGCGGATCTTGACGTCCTCGCCCACGTAGTCGGCGTAGCGCTGACCCGTGGTGGTGGAGTCGGCGAACCAGCGCGACTTGTGCTCGGTCGTGATGCCGAGCCGGTACCCGTTCGGGTTGACCTTCTGACCCATCAGCGGGCTCCCTTCGTGCTCTCGGTGCCGGCACCGGCCGCGGCGACCTCCGGGGAGGCGACGACCACGGTGATGTGGCTGGTTCGCTTGCGGACGCGGAACGCCCGGCCCTGCGCCCGCGGCTGGAACCGCTTGAGCGTGGGGCCCTCGTCCACGAACGCCGTGGTGACGACGAGCTCGTCGGCGACGAAGCGCTCGCCGTACTTGTCGGCTTCCACCCGGGCGTTCGCGATCGCGCTCTCGACGAGCTTGCGGACCGGCTCGGCCGCGGTCTGCGGGCTGAACCGCAGGACCTGGACCGCATCGGTCGCACGCTTGCCGCGCACGAGGTCGACGACGCGCCGGGCCTTCATGGGCGTGACGCGGACGTGGCGCGCCTTCGCCGTGGCTTCCATATCTGGCTCCTGACCTGTCTCGGAGGGCGTCGCCGCGTCAGCGGCGACGGCCCTTCCGGTCGTCCTTCTCGTGCCCGCGGAACGTGCGGGTGGGGGCGAACTCGCCCAGCTTGTGGCCGACCATCGACTCGGTGACGAACACCGGGACGTGCTTGCGGCCGTCGTGCACGGCGATGGTGTGCCCGAGCATGTCCGGCACGATCATCGAGCGGCGGGACCACGTCTTGATGACGTTCTTGGTCCCGGCCTCGTTCTGCGAATCCACCTTCTTGGACAGGTGGTCGTCGACGAACGGGCCCTTCTTCAGGCTGCGTGGCATCGTCGCAACTCCTCTCAGCGCTTCTTGCCGGACTTGCGGCGACGGACGATCTGCTTGTCGCTGGCCTTGTTCGGCCGGCGGGTACGACCCTCGGGCTTGCCCCAGGGGCTGACCGGGTGGCGACCACCGGAGGTCTTGCCCTCACCACCACCGTGCGGGTGGTCGACGGGGTTCATGACGACACCGCGGACGGTCGGGCGCTTGCCCTTCCAGCGCATGCGGCCGGCCTTGCCCCAGTTGATGTTCGACTGCTCGGCGTTGCCGACCTCGCCGATGGTGGCGCGGCAGCGGACGTCGACGTTGCGGATCTCGCCCGAGGGCATCCGCAGCTGGGCGCTGGTGCCCTCACGGGCGACCAGCTGGACGCTGGTGCCGGCGGAGCGGGCGATCTTGGCGCCGCCGCCGGGACGCAGCTCGATGGCGTGAACGACCGTGCCGACGGGGATGTTGCGCAGCGGCAGGCTGTTGCCCGGCTTGATGTCGGCGCCGGGGCCGTTCTCGATCACGTCGCCCTGGGACAGCTTGTTCGGCGCCAGGATGTAGCGCTTCTCGCCGTCCACGTAGTGCAGCAGCGCGATGCGCGCGGTGCGGTTGGGGTCGTACTCGATGTGCGCGACCTTGGCGTTGACGCCGTCCTTGTCGTGGCGACGGAAGTCGATGACGCGGTAGGCGCGCTTGTGGCCACCACCCTGGTGACGGGTGGTGATCCGGCCCGTGTTGTTGCGGCCGCCCTTCTTGGTGAGGGGGCGGATGAGCGACTTCTCGGGCGTGCTGCGCGTGACCTCGACGAAGTCTGCGACGGAGGAGCCGCGGCGACCGGGGGTCGTCGGCTTGTACTTGCGGATAGCCATGTCAGTCAGTCCTCGAGATCACGCGACCGGACCGAAGATGTCGATCGTGCCCTCGCGGAGGGTGACGATCGCGCGCTTCGTGTCCTTGCGCTTGCCGGTGCCGTAGCGCGTGCGACGCGCCTTGCCCTGACGGTTGATGATGTTGACGCCCTTGCCGGCGACCTTGACGCCGAAGACCTTCTCGACCGCGATCTTGATCTCGGTCTTGGAGGCCCGCGGGTCGACGAGGAAGGTGTACTTCCCCTCCTCCTGCAGGCCGTAGGACTTCTCGCTGACGACCGGCGCCAGCAGGATGTCGCGCGGGTCCTTGCCGACGTGGGCGAAGCTCGACTCGGTCACTTCGACGCCTCCTCGTTGCCGGTGGTGCGGGCGGCGATGAACTCGTCGAGGGACGAGCCCACGAACACGACCTCGTCGCTGCACAGCACGTCGTAGGTGTTCAGCTGGTCCACGGCGAGCACGTGCAGCCCGGCGAGGTTGCGGACGCTCTTCCACGTCAGCTCGTCGTCCCGGCTGACCAGGACGAGCAGGTTGGCGCGGTCGCTGACCGCGGCCAGGGCCTTGCGGGCCGAGGCCGCCGAGGGCAGGTCGCCGGTGACCAGCGACTCCAGCACGTGGATGCGCTCGTGACGCGCCCGGTCCGACAGGGCCCCGCGCAGGGCGGCGGCCTTCATCTTCTTGGGCGTGCGCTGTGCGTAGTCGCGCGGCGTGGGGCCGTGGACGACGCCACCGCCGGCGAACTGCGGCGCGCGGGTCGAGCCCTGACGGGCCCGGCCGGTCCCCTTCTGGCGGTACGGCTTCTTGCCGCCGCCGGAGACCTCGCCGCGGTTCTTGGTCTTGTGGGTGCCCTGGCGCGCGGCGGCGAGCTGGGCCACGACGACCTGGTGGATCAGCGGGATGTTCGTCTGGACGGCGAACAGCTCCGCGGGCAGGTCGACGGTGCGCGAGCTCGAGCCGTCGGCGCTGAGCACCTTGACGCTCAGCGAGCCGTCGGTGTCGGCCGTCGTGGTGGACGGCTTGGTGGCCGTGGCCATGTCAGGCCTCCTTCCGGGTCTTCTTCGAGGCGGTCGCCAGGAGCACGACCGAGCCACGGGGGCCGGGGACGGCGCCCTTGACGAGGATGTAGCCGCGGTCGGCGTCCACCGCGTGCACCATCAGGTTCTGCGTGGTCTGCCGCTCGCCACCCATCCGGCCGGCCATGCGCACGCCCTTGAAGACGCGGCCCGGCGTGGCGCAGGCGCCGATCGAGCCGGGCTTGCGGTGGTTGCGGTGGGAGCCGTGGCTGGCGCTGACGCCCTTGAAGCCGTGGCGCTTCATGACGCCGGCGGTGCCCTTGCCCTTGGTGGTGCCGACGACGTCGACGACGTCACCGTCCACGAAGGAGTCGAGGCCGACCTCCTGGCCCAGGTCGAACGCACCCGTGGTGCGGACCTCGACCAGGTGGCGGCGCGGCGGGACGCCGGCACGCTCGAAGTGGCCGGCCATCGGCTTGTTGACCTTGCGCGGGTCGATGCGTCCGTACCCGAGCTGCACGGCCGCGTAGCCGTCCTTGTCCTTGGTCTTGACGTCGGTGACGACGTTGCCGGCTACCTCGACGACCGTGACCGGGACGAGGACGTTGTCCGCGTTCCAGACCTGGGTCATGCCGAGCTTGCGGCCCAGCAGGGCTCGCACTTCTCTGTCGATGGTCACGATCGATCCCTCAGAGCTTGATCTCGATGTCGACGCCAGCGGGGAGGTCCAGCCGCATGAGCGAGTCCACCGTCTTGGGCGTCGGGTCCAGGATGTCGATGAGGCGCTTGTGGGTGCGCATCTCGAAGTGCTCGCGGCTGTCCTTGTACTTGTGAGGCGAGCGGATGACGCAGTACACGTTCTTCTCCGTCGGCAGCGGCACGGGGCCGGCCACGGAGGCACCGGTACGGATCACCGTCTCGACGATCTTGCGCGCCGACGAGTCGATCACCTCGTGGTCGTAGGCCTTGAGCCTGATGCGGATCTTCTGTCCCGCCATGGCGTCATCCACTCTCTCTCTTCGGTACCGGTTCCCGGCCGCGTGGGGCCGCCATCCGGTGGTCGTGCCTGGTCTGTGGTGGGCCGGTACTCCGGCCCTGGTGTCCGACCCCCGCGGTCGGGCGTGTCGCCCGCTCCACGTTCTGGTCGGCTCTGGTCTGCCGATCGAGCCGCCGTCCCCCCGGCCGTGAGGCCGTTGGTGGGCACCGAGGTGCACCGGGCAACCGCGACAGTCTGACAGACCGCGGGCCTGGTTCCAAACCGGGTGCTCGTGACGACGGGGGATGCGGCCGGCGCCGGGCCGACCGCTCCCCCGACGTACGGCGGCGGCGCCCCGGTC
This sequence comes from Jannaschia sp. R86511, assembly GCF_042466345.1. Classification (NCBI taxonomy): domain Bacteria; kingdom Pseudomonadati; phylum Pseudomonadota; class Alphaproteobacteria; order Rhodobacterales; family Roseobacteraceae; genus Jannaschia; species Jannaschia sp. R86511. The sequence continues at coordinate 2,117,691 of NZ_JAXHCD010000001.1, read as the reverse complement.
AACCGGGACGCCGCCGCCGTCAGGTCACTTGTTGATCTTGGTGACGCGACCCGCGCCGACCGTGCGGCCACCCTCGCGGATGGCGAAGCGCAGACCCTGCTCCATGGCGATGGGCTGGATCAGCGCCACCGTCATCTGGGTGTCGTCGCCGGGCATGACCATCTCGGTGCCCTCGGGCAGCGTGATGACGCCGGTGACGTCCGTGGTGCGGAAGTAGAACTGCGGCCGGTAGTTCGAGTAGAAGGGGTTGTGACGCCCACCCTCGTCCTTGCTCAGGATGTAGACCTGGGCCTCGAAGTCCGTGTGCGGCGTGATCGAGCCGGGCTTGACCACGACCTGGCCGCGCTCGACGTCCTCGCGCTTGATGCCGCGCAGCAGCAGACCGACGTTCTCGCCCGCACGGGCCTCGTCGAGCAGCTTGCGGAACATCTCGACGCCGGTGACCGTGGTGCGGGTCGAGCTGTCCTTGATGCCGACGATCTCGATCTCCTCGTTGACCTTGAGGACACCGCGCTCGGCGCGGCCGGTGACGACCGTGCCACGACCGGTGATCGTGAAGACGTCCTCGATGGGCATGAGGAAGGGCTGGTCGATGGCGCGCTCGGGCTCGGGGATGGCGGTGTCGACCGCGTCCATGAGCTCGAGGAGCTTGTCGCCCCACTCCTTGTCGCCCTCCAGCGCCTTGAGCGCGGAGACGCGGACCACGGGCAGGTCGTCGCCGGGGAACTCGTACTGGCTGAGCAGGTCGCGGACCTCGACCTCGACGAGCTCGAGGATCTCCTCGTCGTCCACCATGTCGGCCTTGTTCAGGGCGACGACGATGTAGGGGACGCCGACCTGGCGGGCCAGGAGGACGTGCTCCTTGGTCTGCGGCATCGGGCCGTCGGTGGCGGCGACCACGAGGATCGCGCCGTCCATCTGGGCCGCACCGGTGATCATGTTCTTGATGTAGTCGGCGTGACCGGGGCAGTCGACGTGGGCGTAGTGACGCTGCTCGGTCTGGTACTCGACGTGCGCGATCGAGATCGTGATGCCGCGCTCGCGCTCCTCCGGGGCCTTGTCGATCTGGTCGAACGCCGAGGCGGCGTTCAGCTCCGGGTACTTGTCGTGGAGCACCTTGGTGATGGCCGCGGTCAGCGTCGTCTTGCCATGGTCGATGTGACCGATGGTGCCGATGTTGACGTGCGGCTTGGTCCGCTCGAACTTCGCCTTAGCCACTGGGGCTCCTCCTCGGACTGTTCTCCGCCGACGGGTTCGCCCGACGGTGGTCGTGGGTGTGCAGGTTCTGGACGTTCAGGGTCGTGCGGTCGTGCGCCGGACGTGGTGCACGCGGCCGGTCTAGAGCCTAGACCGGCCGCGGGGGCTCACTCGCCGCGGATCTTCTTGACGATCTCGTCGGCGACGTTCCTCGGGACCTCCGCGTAGGAGTCGAACTGCATGGTGTACACCGCGCGGCCCTGGGTGCGCGAACGCAGGTCGCCGACGTAGCCGAACATCTCCGACAGCGGGACGGTGGCCTTGACGCTCTTGGCCCCCGACACGTCCTCCATGGACTGCATGTGCCCACGGCGGGAGTTGATGTCGCCGATCACGTCGCCCATGTACTCCTCGGGCGTGCGCACCTCGACGGCCATGATCGGCTCGAGCAGGACGGGGTCCGCCTTGCGGGCCGCCTCCTTGAACCCGGCCGAGCCGGCGATCTTGAAGGCGAGCTCCGAGGAGTCGACGTCGTGCGCGGCCCCGTCGGTCAGCGTCGCCTTGACCCCGGTCATCGGGTAGCCGGCGAGCACGCCGACCTGCATGGCGTCCTTGAAGCCCGCGTCCACGCTGGGGATGTACTCGCGCGGCACGCGACCACCGGTGACCTTGTTCTCGAACTCGTAGGTGGCGCCCTCCTCGGGGTCCACCAGCGGGCCGATCGTGAACTGGATCTTGGCGAACTGACCCGAGCCACCGGTCTGCTTCTTGTGCGTGTAGGAGTACTTCTCCACCGTGCGGCGGATGGTCTCGCGGTAGGCCACCTGGGGCTTGCCGACGTTGGCCTCGACCTTGAACTCGCGCCGCATGCGGTCCACGAGGATGTCGAGGTGGAGCTCGCCCATGCCCTTGATGATGGTCTGGCCGGTCTCCTCGTCCTGCTCGACCTGGAAGGTGGGGTCCTCCTCGGCCAGCTTCTGGATGGCGATGGAGAGCTTCTCCTGGTCGGACTTCGTCTTGGGCTCGATGGCCACGGAGATGACGGGGTCCGGGAAGGTCATCGACTCGAGCACGACCTGGTCCTGCGGGTCGCACAGGGTGTCGCCGGTCGTCGTGTCCTTCAGGCCGATCATCGCGTAGATGTGGCCGGCCTGGGCGTCGTCGACCGGGTTCTCCTTGTTGGAGTGCATCTGGAACAGCTTCCCGATGCGCTCCTTCTTGCCCTTGGTCGAGTTCACGACGCCGGAGCCGGAGGCGACCTTGCCGGAGTAGACCCGGACGTAGGTGAGCTTGCCGAAGAACGGGTGCGAGGCGACCTTGAAGGCCAGCGCCGAGAAGGGCTCGTCCGCGGAGGGCTTGCGGATGATCTCCTTCTCCTCGTCGCGGACGTCGTGGCCGATCATCGGCGGGACGTCCAGCGGCGTGGGCAGGTAGTCCAGGACGGCGTCGAGCATGGGCTGGACGCCCTTGTTCTTGAACGCCGAGCCGCACAGCACCGGGTAGATCTCCGAGGCCACCGTCATCTTGCGGATGGCGCCCTTGATCTCCTCGGGGGTGAGCTCCTCGCCGCCCAGGTACTTGTCCAGCAGCGCCTCGTCGGACTCCGCGACCGTCTCGACCAGGGCCGCGTGGTACTCGGCGGCCTGCTCGGCCAGGTCGGCCGGGATCTCCTCGATCTCGTAGGCCTCGCCCTTGCCGGTGTTGCCGCGCCACGTCAGGGCGCGCATGTACACCAGGTCGACGACGCCGAGGAAGTCGTTCTCCGCACCGATGGGCAGCTGGATGACCAGCGGCCGGGCGCCGAGCCGGTCCTTGATCGTCTGGACCGTGAAGTAGAAGTCCGCGCCGAGCTTGTCCATCTTGTTGACGAAGCAGATGCGCGGGACGTCGTACTTGTCGGCCTGGCGCCAGACGGTCTCCGACTGGGGCTCCACGCCCTCCTTGCCGTCGAACACCGCGACGGCGCCGTCGAGCACGCGCAGGCTCCGCTCGACCTCGACCGTGAAGTCGACGTGGCCGGGCGTGTCGATGATGTTGATCTGGGTGCCTTCCCAGAAGCACGTCGTCGCGGCGGACGTGATGGTGATGCCGCGCTCCTGCTCCTGCTCCATCCAGTCCATCGTCGCGGCGCCGTCGTGCACCTCGCCGATCTTGTAGTTGATCCCGGTGTAGAACAGGATCCGCTCGGTCGTGGTGGTCTTGCCGGCGTCGATGTGCGCCATGATCCCGATGTTGCGGACCTTGGTGAGGTCGGTCAGGACGTCCTGAGCCACGGTGGGCCTTCCTCGCTGCTGGGCTGGCTGGTGATGCGTGCCGATGTGTCTGGCGGTGGGGTGGCCGTCTGCGGGCACCCGTCGCCGCGGGAGGGGCGGCGCCTCGTGGGCGCCGCCGACCTCACCAGCGGTAGTGCGCGAACGCCTTGTTGGACTCGGCCATCTTGTGCATGTCCTCGCGTCGCTTGACGGAGGCGCCGAGGCCGTTGCTGGCGTCGAGGATCTCGTTCATGAGCCGCTCGGTCATGGTCTTCTCGCGACGGGCGCGGGAGAACCCGACCAGCCAGCGCAGGGCCAGCGTGGTGGAGCGGGCGGGCCGGACGTCGACGGGCACCTGGTAGGTGGACCCGCCGACTCGACGGGAACGGACCTCCAGCGCCGGCTTCACGTTGTCCAGAGCGCGCTTGAGGATGATGACCGGGTCGTTGCCGGTCTTGGCGCGGGCGCCCTCGAGCGCGCCGTACACCGTGCGCTCGGCGACGGACTTCTTGCCGTCGAGGAGCACCTTGTTGACCAGCTGCGTGACCAGCGGCGAGTTGTACACCGGGTCGACGACGAGCGGTCGCTTCGGGGCGGGACCCTTGCGGGGCATCAGCTCTTCTCCTTCTTCGCGCCGTAGCGCGAGCGAGCCTGCTTGCGGTTCTTGACACCCTGGGTGTCGAGCGAGCCGCGGACGATCTTGTAGCGGACGCCGGGCAGGTCCTTCACCCGGCCGCCGCGCACGAGCACCATGGAGTGCTCCTGCAGGTTGTGGCCGACACCGGGGATGTACGCGGTGACCTCGATGCCGTTGCTCAGGCGCACGCGAGCGACCTTGCGCAGCGCCGAGTTCGGCTTCTTGGGCGTGGTCGTGTAGACGCGGGTGCAGACACCACGGCGCTGGGGCGAACCCTTGAGCGCAGGCGTGTTGTTCTTCACCGGCTTGTCCTGGCGGCCCTTGCGGACCAGCTGCTGGATCGTGGGCACCGCTGCGGTACTCCCTACTTGATGTCGTGGATGTTGCCTGGTCGGCCGGGGCCTTCATGACCCCCGCACTCGGGCGTGTCGCGCCTGCTGCAGTCGTGTCGCTGCGGCACGCGCGATGACCCGGTCGGACCGGGCGACTCGGGAGAGGGTACCTATCCCGAGCGCGCCCGGTCAAAACGCCTGTGGCCGGCGCCCCCGCTCACGGGGGCGCCGGCCCGACGGCTCAGCGGTAGCTGCCGCCGAAGTCGAGGTCCTCGAGCGGGACGGCCTGGCCGCTCCCGGACCCGAACGGGGTGTAGTCGGCGTCGTCGTAGCTGGGCAGCGTGTACATGGCTGCCTTCGCCTCCTCCGTCGGCTCGACCGTGACGTCGCGGTAGCGGGCCAGGCCGGTGCCGGCGGGGATGAGCTTGCCGATGATCACGTTCTCCTTGAGCCCGACCAGCGGGTCCGACTTGGCGTTCATCGCCGCGTCGGTGAGCACCCGGGTGGTCTCCTGGAACGAGGCCGCGGACAGCCACGACTCCGTCGCCAGGGAGGCCTTGGTGATGCCCATGAGCTCCGGCCGGCCCGAGGCGGGCTTGCCGCCGTTGCGCACGACCTCGCGGTTGGTGGTCTCGAAGCGCGTGCGCTCGGTCAGCTCGCCCGGGAGCAGGTTCGCGTCGCCGGAGTCGATGATCGTCACCCGCTTGAGCATCTGGCGGACGATGACCTCGATGTGCTTGTCGTGGATCGTCACGCCCTGGCTGCGGTAGACCCGCTGGACCTCGTCCACCAGGTGCTGCTGCACCTTGCGCGGCCCCAGCAGGCGCAGGACCTGCTTGGGGTCGACGACGCCGGCGGTCAGCTGCTCCCCCACGACGACCGACTGGCCGTCCTTGACGAGCAGCTTGGCGCGCGAGCTGACGGCGACCTCGATCTCGTCGCTGCCGTCGTCCGGCACCACCGTGACGGCGGTGACGACGTCGGCCTCGTTGCGCTCCAGGCGCACGCGCCCGGTGACCTCGGCGATCGGCGCGTTGCCCTTGGGCGTGCGCGCCTCGAACAGCTCGACCACACGGGGCAGACCCTGCGTGATGTCGTCACCGGCCACACCACCGGTGTGGAAGGTGCGCATGGTCAGCTGCGTGCCGGGCTCACCGATCGACTGGGCCGCGACGATGCCGACGGCCTCGCCGATGTCCACGAGCTTGCCGGCGGCCAGCGAGCGGCCGTAGCAGAGCGCGCAGGTGCCGACGTGGCTCTCGCAGGTCAGCACGGAGCGCACCTTGACCTCGTGCACCCCGGCCGCGATCAGCCGGTCGATGACCACGTCACCCAGGTCGGTGTTGGCGGTGGCGACGACCTCGCCGTCGACCTCCACGTCCGTGGCCAGGCTGCGGGCGTACACCGTGGACTCGACGTGCTCGTCCTTGGTCAGGACGCCCTCGGCGTTGTCGAACGCGATCGGCATGACCAGCCCGCGCTCGGTGCCGCAGTCCTCCTCGCGGACGATGACGTCCTGGCTGACGTCCACCAGACGACGGGTCAGGTACCCCGAGTCGGCGGTCCGCAGGGCGGTGTCGGCCAGGCCCTTGCGGGCACCGTGGGTGGAGATGAAGAACTCCAGGACCGACAGGCCCTCGCGGAAGTTCGACTTGATGGGACGCGGGATGATCTCGCCCTTGGGGTTGGCGACCAGGCCGCGCATGGCGGCGATCTGACGCATCTGCATCATGTTGCCCCGGGCGCCCGAGGTGACCATGCGGTAGATGGTGTTGGTGTCGGTGAGGTTGTCCTCCATGGCCTGGGACACCACGTCGGTCGCCTCGGTCCAGATCTCGATCAGCTCGCCGCGACGCTCGTCGTCGGTGATCAGACCGCGCTCGTACTGGCTCTGGACCTTGTCCGCCCGCGTCTCGAAGGCCTCGAGCAGCTCGGCCTTGTTGGCCGGGGCGACCACGTCGGACAGCGCCACCGTGGTGCCGGAGCGCGTGGCCCAGTGGAAGCCGGCCTCCTTCAGCGCGTCGAGGCTGGCCGCGACCTGCACCTTGGGGAAGCGCTCGGCGAGGTCGTAGACGATCGAGGACAGCTTCTTCTTGTCGACGGTGTAGTTGACGAAGGGGAAGCTGAACGGCAGCGCCTCGTTGAACAGGGCGCGGCCGAGCGTGGTCCTCAGGCGGATGGTCTCGCCCTCGACGTGGCCCTCGGGGGCCACCCAGTCCAGCGACGGGACGAGGTCGGGGATCTTGATCTCGACCATCGACCCGATGTGGATCTCCTGCCGGTCCAGCGCCATCAGGGCCTCGGACACCGAGGAGAACGAGCGGCCGGTGCCGACCGTGTCCTCGGGCATGTCCTTGGTCAGGTGGTACAGGCCGATGATCATGTCCTGGGTGGGCATGGTCACCGGACGACCGTCCGACGGCTTGAGGATGTTGTTGCTGGACAGCATCAGGATGCGGGCCTCGGCCTGCGCCTCGGCGCTCAGCGGCAGGTGCACGGCCATCTGGTCGCCGTCGAAGTCGGCGTTGAACGCCGTGCAGACGAGCGGGTGGATCTGGATGGCCTTGCCCTCGACCAGCTGCGGCTCGAAGGCCTGGATGCCGAGGCGGTGCAGGGTGGGCGCACGGTTCAGCAGCACGGGGTGCTCGCTGATGACCTCCTCCAGCACGTCCCACACGACCGAGCGCGAGCGCTCGACCATCCGCTTGGCGGACTTGATGTTCTGGGCGTGGTTGAGGTCCACCAGGCGCTTCATGACGAAGGGCTTGAACAGCTCCAGCGCCATCTGCTTGGGCAGGCCGCACTGGTGCAGCTTGAGCTGCGGGCCGACGACGATGACCGAGCGGCCGGAGTAGTCGACGCGCTTGCCCAGCAGGTTCTGGCGGAACCGGCCCTGCTTGCCCTTGAGCATGTCGGACAGCGACTTGAGCGCACGGTTGCCGGGGCCCGTGACGGGCCGGCCGCGGCGGCCGTTGTCGAACAGCGCGTCGACGGCCTCCTGGAGCATGCGCTTCTCGTTGTTGACGATGATCTCGGGCGCGCCGAGGTCCAGCAGCCGCTTGAGGCGGTTGTTGCGGTTGATGACCCGGCGGTACAGGTCGTTCAGGTCCGACGTCGCGAACCGGCCACCGTCGAGCTGCACCATCGGGCGCAGGTCCGGCGGGATCACCGGGACGCAGTCCAGCACCATGCCCATGGGCGAGTTGGTGGTGGACAGGAACGCGCTGACGACCTTGAGGCGCTTGAGGGCGCGGGTCTTCTTCTGGCCCTTGCCGGTGGCGATGGTCTCGCGCAGCGACACGGCCTCGGCGTCCAGGTCGAAGGTCTCCAGGCGCTTCTGCAGCGCAGCCGCACCCATCCCGCCCTCGAAGTACATGCCGAAGCGCAGCCGCATCTCGCGGTACAGCTGCTCGTCGCCCTCGAGGTCCTGGACCTTCAGGTTCTTGAACCGGTCCCAGACCGCCTCGAGCTTGTCGAGCTCCTGGGTGGCGCGACGGCGCATCTGCGACATCTCGCGCTCGGCGCCCTCGCGCACCTTGCGGCGCACGTCGGCCTTGGCGCCCTCGGCCTCGAGCTCGGCCAGGTCGCCCTCGAGGCGCTTGGCGCGCTCGTCGATCTCGCCGTCGCGGCGGCGCTCGATCTCGCCCTTCTCGTTGATGATGCCCGTCTCCAGGCTCGAGAGGTCGCGGTGGCGGGCGTCGTCGTCGACCGACGTGATCATGTAGGCCGCGAAGTAGATGACCTTCTCGAGGTCCTTGGGCGCCAGGTCCAGCAGGTAGCCCAGCCGGCTCGGCACGCCCTTGAAGTACCAGATGTGCGTGACGGGGGCCGCGAGCTCGATGTGGCCCATCCGCTCACGACGCACCTTGGCGCGGGTCACCTCGACGCCGCAGCGCTCGCAGATGATGCCCTTGAAGCGGACGCGCTTGTACTTGCCGCAGTAGCACTCCCAGTCCCGGGTCGGACCGAAGATCTTCTCGCAGAAGAGCCCGTCCTTCTCCGGCTTCAGGGTGCGGTAGTTGATGGTCTCGGGCTTCTTGACCTCGCCGTGCGACCACGCGCGGATGTTGTCGGCGGTGGCCAGACCGATGCGGAGCTCGTCGAAGAAGTTGACGTCGAGCACAGGTTCCTTCTCTCGTTGCGTTCGTCGCTCGTCAGGAGGTGGGAGCCGGCGGCCGGCCGGTCAGGGCCGGCCGCCACGCTCCCGGGAAGGCCGTCAGACCTCTTCGACGCTGCTCGGCTCGCGCCGGGACAGGTCGATGCCGAGCTCCTCCGCCGCGCGGAAGACGTCGTCGTCGGAGTCACGCATCTCGATCGACGTGCCGTCGCTGGACAGCACCTCGACGTTGAGACACAGGGACTGCATCTCCTTGATGAGGACCTTGAACGACTCCGGGATCCCCGGCTCGGGGATGTTGTCGCCCTTGACGATCGCCTCGTAGACCTTGACGCGGCCGATGACGTCGTCGGACTTGATCGTGAGCAGCTCCTGCAGCGCGTAGCTCGCGCCGTAGGCCTCGAGCGCCCAGACCTCCATCTCGCCGAACCGCTGACCACCGAACTGCGCCTTACCACCCAGCGGCTGCTGCGTGATCATCGAGTACGGGCCGGTCGAACGCGCGTGGATCTTGTCGTCGACCAGGTGGTGCAGCTTCAGGATGTACATGTAGCCGATCGACACCGGCTCGGGGAACGGCTCGCCGGAGCGGCCGTCGAGCAGGTTCGCCTTGCCGTCGGCGTTGACCAGGCGGTCGCCGTCGCGGTTGGGCAGCGTCGAGCTCAGCAGACCGGTGACCTCGTCCTCGTGCGCACCGTCGAAGACCGGGCTGGCCACGTTGGTGCCGGGGGCGACCTCGCGGACGCTGTCGGGCATGAGCGCGGCCCAGTCGGGGCTGCCCTCGATCTTCCAGCCCTGGCTGGCGATCCAGCCCAGGTGCAGCTCGAGGATCTGGCCGATGTTCATGCGGCCGGGCACGCCGAGCGGGTTGAGGATGATGTCGACCGGCGTGCCGTCCTCCATGAACGGCATGTCCTCGACGGGCAGGATCTTCGAGATGACGCCCTTGTTGCCGTGGCGTCCGGCGAGCTTGTCGCCGTCGGTGATCTTGCGCTTCTGGGCCACGTAGACCCGGACAAGCTGGTTGACGCCCGGCGGGAGCTCGTCGCCCTCGTCGCGGTCGAACAGCCGGACGCCGATGACGGTGCCGGTCTCGCCGTGGGGCACCTTGAGCGACGTGTCGCGGACCTCGCGGGCCTTCTCGCCGAAGATGGCGCGCAGCAGGCGCTCCTCGGGGGTGAGCTCGGTCTCGCCCTTGGGCGTGACCTTGCCGACCAGGATGTCGCCCGGGACGACCTCGGCACCGATGCGGATGATGCCGCGCTCGTCGAGGTCCGCGAGGACCTCCTCGCCGACGTTCGGGATGTCCCGGGTGATCTCCTCCGGGCCGAGCTTGGTGTCGCGGGCGTCGACCTCGTGCTCCTCGATGTGGATCGAGGAGAGGACGTCGTCCTGGACCAGCCGCTGGCTGAGGATGATGGCGTCCTCGTAGTTGAGGCCCTCCCACGGCATGAACGCCACGAGCAGGTTGCGCCCGAGCGCCATCTCGCCGCCGTCGGTCGAGGGACCGTCGGCCAGGATGGAGCCGGCCTCGACGCGCTGGCCGGAGTCCACCAGGACACGCTGGTTGTAGCTGGTGCCCTGGTTGGAGCGGCGGAACTTGTGCACCCGGTAGGTGCGGTACGCGCCGTCGTCCTGGGCGATGGTCACCGCGTCCGCGGCGACCTCCTGCACGACTCCCCCGGCCTCGGCCACGACGACGTCGCCGCCGTCGACCGCGGCCCGCAGCTCCATGCCGGTGCCGACGAACGGCGCCTCGGCCCGGACCAGCGGGACGGCCTGGCGCTGCATGTTGGAGCCCATGAGCGCGCGGTTGGAGTCGTCGTGCTCCAGGAACGGGATCATCGCGGTGGCGACCGAGCTGATCTGCCGCGCCGAGACGTCCATGAAGTCGACCTCGTCGCCGTGCACGTAGTCGACCTCGCCGAACCGGGTGCGGACCAGGACCCGCTCCTCGGCGAAGCGGCTCTTCTCGTCCAGCGGCGCGTTGGCCTGCGCGACGACGAAGTTGTCCTCCTCGTCGGCGGTCAGGTACTGGACCTCGTCGCTCACGACACCGTCGGTGACCTTGCGGTACGGGGTCTCGACGAAGCCGAAGGAGTTGATCCGGGCGTAGGTGGCGAGCGAGCCGATCAGGCCGATGTTCGGGCCCTCCGGGGTCTCGATCGGGCACATCCGGCCGTAGTGCGAGGGGTGCACGTCGCGGACCTCGAAGCCGGCCCGGTCACGGGACAGACCACCCGGGCCCAGCGCGGACAGACGACGCTTGTGCGTCAGACCGGCGAGCGGGTTGTTCTGGTCCATGAACTGCGACAGCTGGGAGGTCCCGAAGAACTCCTTGATCGCCGCGACCACGGGACGGATGTTGATCAGGCTCTGCGGGGTGATCGCCTCCACGTCGGAGGTGGTCATCCGCTCGCGCACGACGCGCTCCATCCGGGACAGGCCCGTGCGGACCTGGTTCTGGATGAGCTCGCCGACGCTGCGCAGGCGCCGGTTGCCGAAGTGGTCGATGTCGTCGACCTCGACGCGCAGCTCGACGGCCTCGCCCGCCTTGTGCCCGGACATCGTGCGCTGGTCGTCACCGGTGGCCGCGTTGTGGTGCAGCGTCACCAGGTACTTCAGCGTGGCCACGATGTCGGCCAGGCTCAGGGTGGAGTCGGGCAGCGGCTTGTCCACGCCCAGCTTGCGGTTGAGCTTGTAGCGCCCCACCTTGGCCAGGTCGTAGCGCTTGGGGTTGAAGTAGAGGTTGTCCAGCAGGGTCTGGGCCGCCTCGCGCGTGGGCGGCTCGCCCGGGCGCAGCTTGCGGTACAGGTCCAGCAGGGCCGCGTCGGAGTCGGCGGTGGTGTCCTTGTCCAGCGTGGACAGCATGCTGTCGTAGCCGGCGAACTCCTCGCGGATCTCCTGCTCGCTCATGCCGAGCGCCTTGAGGAAGACCGTGACCGACTGCTTGCGCTTGCGGTCCACGCGCACGCCGACGGCGTGGCGCTTGTCGATCTCGAACTCCAGCCACGCGCCCCGGCTCGGGATGAGCTTGGCGGTGAAGACGTCCTTGTCGGAGGTCTTGTCGCGGACGCGCTCGAAGTAGGCGCCGGGCGAACGGACCAGCTGCGACACGACGACGCGCTCGGTGCCGTTGATGACGAAGGTGCCCCGGTCGGTCATGAGCGGGAAGTCGCCCATGAACACCGTCTGGCTCTTGATCTCGCCGGTGGTCATGTTCATGAACTCGGCGGTGACGAAGAGCGGCGCCGCGTAGGTCATGTCCTTCTCGCGGCACTCCTCGACGGAGTACTTGGGGGGCTCGAAGCGGTGGTCCCGGAACGACAGCGACATCGTCTCCGAGAAGTCTTCGATGGGGCTGATCTCCTCGAAGATCTCGGCGAGACCGGACGCACCGGGGTCCTCGCCGAGGGCCTCGAGGCGAGCCACGTGGTTGTCGTTGCCGAGCAACCAGTCGAAGCTCTCCGTCTGCAGCGCCAGGAGGTCGGGGACCTCGAGCGGCTCACGGATCTTGGCGAAAGAGGGTCGGGGGTTCACCGGTACGGGCTGTACACGAGGAGCGGGCGCGGTGCGCGAGGCGACCAAGACGGGTCCTTCCACGGGCCTGCTGTGGGTTTTCATTGCATGGTTGACACCCGTGGTCAATTCCACGGGAGTCAGAGGATGGGCAGCAAAGGACAACGATAGGTCGTCGACCCCTGCAAGGCAAATCGCCCCGGCCCCGCACGGCGTCCGCGCGGGGTCGGGGCGATCTGGGTGCCGGGCGCGCGCCCGGCGGGTGGATCAGAGAGCCTGCGTCACTTGACGGTGACGGTGGCGCCCGCGCCCTCGAGCTTGGCCTTGGCGGCCTCGGCGGCCTCCTTGTCGACCTTCTCCAGGACGGCCTTGGGGGCGGCGTCGACCAGGTCCTTGGCCTCCTTGAGGCCCAGGCTGGTGAGGGCGCGCACCTCCTTGATGACCTGGATCTTCTTCTCGCCGGCGGCCTCGAGGACGACGTCGAACTCGTCCTGCTCGGCGGCCTCCTCGGCGGCGCCGCCACCGGCACCACCGGCGGCCGCGACGGCGACCGGAGCGGCGGCGGTGACCTCGAAGGTCTCCTCGAACTTCTTCACGAACTCGGAGAGCTCGATCAGGGTCATGTCCTTGAACTGCTCGAGCAGCTCGTCGGCGCTGAGCTTCGCCATGGGGTGTCCTTCTTCCTGGTGTCTGCGGATGGTGCGGGCCCCGCGCGGAGCGGCCGGGCCGTTCGTGTCAGGTGGTGCAGGTGCTCGTGCGTCTCGGGCGGACGGCCGTCAGGCCGCGTCGCCCTCCTGCTCGCGCTTGACCCGCAGCGCGTCGACCGCGCGGGCGGCCTTGGCGAGCGGGGCGTTGGCCAGGTAGACCGCCTTGGACAGCGGTGCCTTCATGGCCCCGGCGAGCTTGGCGAGGAGCACCTCGCGCGGCTCGAGGTCGGCCAGCTTCTTGAGGCCGTCCGCGTCGATCGGGCGGCCGTCGAGCACACCACCCTTGATGACGAGCGCGGGGGCTTCCTTGCCGAAGTCACGCAGCCCCTTCGCGGCCTCGACCGGGTCACCGGTCACGAACGCGATGGCGGTGGGGCCCTTGAGGGCTGCGGGGTCCAGGCCCTCGAAGCCCGCCTTCTCGGCGGCGAGCTTCGTGAGCGTGTTCTTGACGACGGCGTACGTCGCGTTCGCCCCGAGGGCGGTGCGCAGCGCAGTCAGCTGGGAGACGGTGAGCCCGCGGTACTCGGTGAGGACGGCCGCGTTCGAGGCACGGAACAGGTCCGCGAGCTCGGCGACGGCGTCGACCTTCTCCTGGGTGGGCATGATGTTCCTTCCGTCTTCTGCAGGACCGCGTGCGCGGTCCCGACCGAACGGAGGAGCCTGGAGACGACGGACGCCCCGGCGCGAGGCACGGGGCGTGGGCCCACGACGGGGCCTTGCTCTGCACCTGCGCGGGCCGTCCAGGTTGTCACCCGGATCCTTCGACGCACCCCGGAGGGCAGCGACCAGCGGTCTTCGGTAGGTGCAGGGTACGACCCCCGGCGCGCCCGAGCCAAATCGCCCCGCTCGCCTTCCCGACGCAACGGCACTCTGCGTCGGCCTATCCGACGCCGTGTGCCGTTGCGTCGGTCGGGTTCCGACGCCGTGTGCCGTTGCGTCAGTCGGGATCCACGTTCCGGGGCCTCGGGCTCAAGGTGCCACCGCCGACCGCCGGCCCACCTCGCCCGATCGACCACGCCGGTGATAAAGGCGTTGTCGATCGGGACAGCACGCCCGGCGCTCGATGACGGCGGTGATCAAGGCGTTGTCGACCGGGGGCGGGCTCGATCGGGGCGGGCTCGATCGGGGCGGGCTCGATCGGGGCGGGCTCGATCGGGGCGGGCTCGATCGGGGCGGGCGCGATCGGGGCGGGCGCGATCAGGGCGGACTCGATCAGGGCGGACCCGATCAGGGCGGACCCGACCAGGGCGGACCCGATCGGCCCGGCTCCCCGATCGACCACGCCGGTGATCAAGACGTTGTCTATCGGGAAGGCACGCCCGACGGTCGACAACGCCGATGATCAAGACGTTGTCGACCGGGGCGGGCTTGATCGGGGCGGCTCGATCGGGCGGACCCGCCGAGCGGGCGCCCGCTCCCCGGCGGACGACGCGGGGCCCGGACCGTGTCGGTCCGGGCCCCGCGTGCGGGTGGTGCGGTGCCTGGGTCAGGCGGGGGCGTCCACGACGGCCGAGGCGGTCGGGTCGACCGGGATGCCCGGGCCCATCGTGGCGGCGATCGTCGTCTTGGAGATGTAGCGGCCCTTGGACGAGGACGGCTTGAGGCGCAGGACCTCCTCCATGGCGGCGGCGTAGTTCTCCAGCAGCTTGGCCTCGTCGAAGGACGCCTTGCCGATGATGAAGTGCAGGTTCGAGTGCTTGTCGACCCGGAACTCGATCTTGCCGCCCTTGATCTCGGTGACGGCCTTGGCCACGTCCATCGTCACGGTGCCGGTCTTGGGGTTCGGCATGAGGCCGCGGGGGCCGAGGACCTTGCCCAGCCGGCCGACCTTGCCCATCAGGTCCGGGGTGGCCACGACGGAGTCGAAGTCCAGCCAGCCGCCCTGGATCTTCTCGAGCAGGTCGTCGCTGCCCACGTGGTCGGCGCCGGCCTCGAGGGCCTGCTGCGCGCGCTCACCGGTGGCGAAGACCAGCACGCGGGCGGTCTTGCCGGTGCCGTGGGGCAGGTTGACGGTGCCGCGGACCATCTGGTCGGCCTTGCGCGGGTCGACGCCCAGGCGCATGGCCACCTCGACGGTGGCGTCGTACTTGGTGGTGGCGGTCTGCTTGACCAGCCCGACGGCCTCGGCGGGGGTGTACAGGTTGTCCGCGTCGACCTTCTCGGCCGCGGCGCGGTACGCCTTGCTGCGCTTCATGTCTGCTCCTGTGAGGTGTGCCCGCCGGTGGGCGGACGGGGTGGAGTCGTGGTTCGACGGGCCGCGCGCGACCCTCCCACGTGGTGCTGGTCCGACCGGTGGCCGTGACCGTGGTGCCGACGTGCCGGGAGGCGGCGTCAGTCGGCGACGGTGACGCCCATGCTGCGGGCGGTGCCGGCGATGATCTTGGAGGCCTGGTCGAGGTCGTTCGCGTTCAGGTCGGCCATCTTGGTCTCGGCGATCTTGCGCACCTGCTCCTGGGAGATGGTGGCGACCTTGTCCGTGTGCGGGGTGCCCGAGCCCTTCTCGATCCCGGCGGCCTTCTTGATCAGCTGAGCGGCCGGCGGGGTCTTGGTGATGAAGGTGAACGAGCGGTCCTCGTAGACCGTGATCTCCACGGGGACGATGTCCCCGCGCTGCGACTCGGTGGCCGCGTTGTAGGCCTTGCAGAACTCCATGATGTTGACGCCGGCCGCACCGAGGGCGGGACCGATCGGCGGGGCGGGGTTCGCCGCGCCGGCCTTGATCTGGAGCTTGATGACTCCAGTGACCTTCTTCTTCTTGGGAGGCACTTCTCGGGTCCTTCTGCTGTGTGGGTGGTGCTGGGTGTGGTGCAGGTGGTGGTGCCGGTGGTGCCGCGGCTCAGAGCTTGGACACCTGGTTGAACGACAGCTCGACGGGCGTCTCGCGACCGAAGATGGACACGAGGACCTTGAGCTTCTGGGAGTCGACGTTGATCTCGGAGATCGACGCCGGCAGGGTCGCGAAGGGGCCGTCCATGACGGTGACCGACTCGCCGACCTCGAAGTCGACGGTGGCCGTGGCCGCAGCCCCCTGGGAGCCACCGCCGCCCTTGCCGGACGAGGCCGCCGGGGCCGCGACGGTGGGGGCGAGCATGCCGACGACCTCGTCGAGGGTCAGCGGCACGGGGTGGTGGGCCGAGCCCAGGAAGCCCGTGACACCGGGGGTGTGGCGGACCGCGCCCCACGACTCGTCGGTGAGGTCCATGCGCACCAGCACGTAGGAGGGGATCCGGACCCGACGGACGTCCTTCTTCTGCCCGTTCTTGATCTCGGTCACCTCCTCCATGGGGACCTCCACCTGGTGGATGTACTCCTCCATGTTGAGGGAGGTGATGCGCGCCTCGAGGTTGGTCTTGACGCGGTTCTCGTAGCCGGCGTAGCTGTGCACCACGTACCAGTCGCCGAGCGCGCGCCGCAGCTCGGTGCGCAGCTCCTCCACCGGGTCGGCCGGGGCCGCGTCGGGGTCCACGGCGTCCTCGGCCGGCTCGACGTCGGTGACGTCACCGGCCTCGGCCACGTACTCCTCGGCCAGGACGTCGCCGTCCTCGGTGGCGGCCAGGTCGGCCTCCTGGACGGTCAGCGAGGACTCGTCCAGGTGGGAGAGGTCGTCCGTCGTCACGTCGTCGGCGGTCGGGACCGCCTCGACGGTGTCCTCGGCGTCGCGTGCGACGTCGGGCTGGTCGGACATGTGGTGAACCTGCTTCCTGGGATCGGGGTGGGGCGGTGGCCGGTCGGACGGCCCTCGCAGCGGCTCAGCCGCCGAACGCCCACAGGACGAGCCGGCCGAACCCGAAGTCGAGGATGCTGATGTACGTCATGATCACCACGACGAACACGAGCACGACGCTCGTGTAGGCGATGAGCTCGTCCCGCGTGGGACGGACGACCTTGCGCAGCTCGGCGACGCACTGACGCAGGAAGAGCAGGAAGCCACCACGGCGTCGATCCGCCGGGCTGGTCGTCCCCTCGCGGGTGTCCGTCACCGTCTGCTGCCTTCTCTCGCTGGTCCAGGTCGTCCCTGGTTCGTCCGATCGATGCGCAGGGCAGGAGGGACTCGAACCCACAACCGCCGGTTTTGGAGACCGGTGCGCTACCAATTGCGCCACTGCCCTTCGGAGGCCCCGCTGCATGCCGTGCCGAGGGCACGACGGCGACAGCGGATGCACGCCGATCGGTGAGCATACGGCCCTTGCACCCCGTGGGTCGAACTCGCGGTCACGGACCGGGTCGGATCCCCGGCCCGGCGGCGGGCGCGGCAGGATGTGCCCATGCCTGAGCAGCCCGCCCCGTCCGCACGTCCGCGCGTCTCCGCCCGCATCGGCGGCATCAGCGAGTCGGCCACGCTCGCGGTCGACGCCAAGGCCAAGGCGCTCAAGGCCGCCGGCCGGCCCGTCATCGGCTTCGGCGCCGGGGAGCCGGACTTCCCGACCCCGCCGGAGGTGGTCGAGGCCGCCGTCGCCGCCGCGCAGGCGCCCGCCATGCACCGCTACACCCCCGCCGCCGGTCTGCCGGCGCTGCGCGAGGCGGTCGTGGCCAAGTCCGCCCGCGACTCCGGCCTGCAGGTGACCGCGGCGCAGGTGCTGATCACCAACGGCGGCAAGCAGGCGGTCTACCAGACCTTCGCCACGCTGCTGGACCCGGGCGACGAGGTGCTGCTGCCGGCCCCCTACTGGACCACCTACCCCGAGGCCGTGCGGCTGGCCGGGGGCGTGCCGGTCGAGGTCTTCGCCGGTCCCGAGCAGGGCTACCTGGTGACGGTGGAGCAGCTGGAGGCGGCCCGGACCGAGCGCACCAAGGTCCTGCTGTTCTGCTCGCCGTCCAACCCGACCGGTGCCGTGTACCCGCGCGAGCAGGTGGAGGCGATCGGGCGCTGGGCCCTGGAGCACGGCGTCTGGGTGGTCACCGACGAGATCTACGAGCACCTGACCTACGACGGCGTCACCGCCGAGTCGATGCCCGTGGTCGTGCCCGAGCTGGCCGACACCTGCGTGGTGCTCAACGGCGTGGCCAAGACGTACGCCATGACCGGCTGGCGCGTGGGCTGGATGGTCGGTCCGGTCGACGTCATCAAGGCCGCGACCAACCTGCAGTCGCACCTGAGCAGCAACGTGGCCAACGTCAGCCAGCGCGCCGCCCTGGCCGCGCTCAGCGGGTCGCTGGACGCCGCCCACGCCATGCGGGAGGCCTTCGACCGGCGCCGGGCGACCATGGTGCGGATGCTGTCGGAGATCGACGGCGTCAGCTGCCCGGTCCCGCAGGGCGCGTTCTACGCCTACCCCGACGTTCGCGGCCTGCTGGGGCGCAGCATCGCCGGTCGCACCCCCACCACCTCCGCCGAGCTCGCCGCCCTCATCCTCGAGGAGGCCGAGGTGGCGGTCGTGCCGGGCGAGGCGTTCGGGCCGAGCGGCTACCTGCGGCTGTCGTACGCCCTGGGCGACGACGACCTGGTCGAGGGCGTGGGCCGGATCCAGCGCCTGCTCGCCGGCTGAGCCGTCCCGGGGTCCACCGGTCGGTGGACCCCGGTGTCGGTGCGCCGGTGCTCGTGCCGCGCCCGGGCCGACGCCCAGGCTGGGGCCATGACGGACTCGGCGACGCTCCCCGACGGCACGGACCTGGTCGTCCGGGTCCGGGGCCTGGGCAAGACCTACGACCTGGGCGGCGGACGGCGGCGCACCGCCGTGGCCGACCTC
Organism: Jannaschia sp. R86511; assembly: GCF_042466345.1. Lineage (NCBI taxonomy): Bacteria > Pseudomonadati > Pseudomonadota > Alphaproteobacteria > Rhodobacterales > Roseobacteraceae > Jannaschia > Jannaschia sp. R86511. The sequence continues at coordinate 2,099,243 of NZ_JAXHCD010000001.1, read as the reverse complement.
GACCTCGACCTGGCCCGCGGCGAGGTGCTCGCGCTGCTCGGGCCCAACGGGGCCGGCAAGTCCACCACCACCGAGGTGCTGGAGGGCTACCGGCACCGCGACGTCGGGGACGTGGCCGTGCTGGGCACCGACCCGTGGCGGGCCCCGCTGGCCTGGCGGGCCCGGGTCGGGATCGTGCTGCAGGACACCTCCGAGCCCCTCGACCTGACCGTCGCGGAGCTGCTGGGGCACTGGGCGACGCTGTACCCGCGCCCCCGCCCGGTGGCGGAGGTGGCCGGCCTGGTCGGGCTGGGCGACCGGCTGCGGACCCGGGTGGCGGCGCTGTCCGGGGGGCAGCGGCGCCGGCTCGACGTGGCCCTGGCCGTCATCGGCCGGCCCGAGCTGCTGTTCCTCGACGAGCCGACGACCGGCTTCGACCCCGAGGCGCGGCGGCAGTTCTGGGGCGTGCTGGAGGACCTGCGCGACGCCGGCACCAGCATCCTGCTCACCACCCACTACCTGGACGAGGCCGCCCGGCTCGCCGACCGGGTCGCGGTGGTCGCCGGGGGCCGGCTGGTGGCGTGCGCACCGCCGGGCGAGCTGGGCGGGGCGCTGCGCGACGAGGTGGTGGTGCGCTGGCAGGACGCCGAGGGCCGGGCCCGGTACGAGCGGACGACCGCCCCCACCGCGGTGCTGCGGCGGCTGCTGGCCCAGCACGGGGCCACGGGCGAGGTGCCCGGGCTGGCGATCGAGCGCGCCACGCTGGAGGACGTCTACCTGCAGCTGGTGGGACCGGACGACGCCGGCGCCGGCTCCGAGGGCGCCCCGCGCGCGCAGGAGGTCCTCGCGTGAGCACCCTGACGATCGCCGCCTCCCGGACCCGGGTGGAGACGCTGCAGTTCCTGCGCCAGCGCGACTCCCTGGTGTTCAGCCTGCTGTTCCCCGTCATCCTCATGCTCATCTTCGGCTCGGTGTTCACCGACGACATCGCGCCCGGGGTCAGCTTCAGCCAGTACTTCGTCGCCGGGGTGGCCGCCGCCGGGGTGCTGCTGACCAGCTTCCAGACCATCGCCATCGAGATCGCCATAGAGCGGGACAACGGCACCCTCAAGCGGCTGCGGGGCACGCCCATGCCGCCCGTCGCGTTCTTCCTGGGCAAGATCGGCCAGGTCCTGCTGACCACGGCGCTGCAGCTGGTGCTGCTGCTGGCCACGGCCGCGCTGCTGTTCGACGTCCGGCTGCCCGGCACGGCCGCGCTGTGGGGCCGGTTCCTGTGGATCGTCGTGCTGGGGGCGGCGGCCGGGACCGTGCTGGGCATCGCGTTCAGCTCCGTGCCGCCCAACGCCCGCTCGGCCAGCGCCATCGTGACCCCGCCCATGATCGTCCTGCAGTTCGTCTCGGGCGTGTACTTCGTGATCAGCGACCTGCCGGCGTGGATGGTCGACGTGGCCTCGCTGTTCCCGCTCAAGTGGATGGCCCAGGGGATGCGCTCGGTGTTCCTCGCTGACACCGACTGGCTGCAGGTGGAACCCTCGGGGTCGTGGCAGACGACGGAGACCGCGGTGGTGCTGGTGGTCTGGCTGCTGGCCGGGCTGGTGCTGGCCCGGCTCACGTTCCGCTGGCTGCCCCGGCGCCACGGCTGAGGCGGCACCGGTGACGGCGCCGGACGACTGCTCCCCCGCCGGACGGGACCGCGAGGGCCGGGCCGCGCCGCACGCCTGGGACCGCGCCGTCGTCGGCTGGCACGGCGCGTTCTGGGTCGTCCTCGGCCTGACCGCCCTGGCGCTGTACCTGGACGGCGGGACCCGCGGCACCCGCGCGCTGGTGGGTGCCGCGGCGCTGGTCGCGCTCGGTCTCGCCTACGCCCTGCTGGGCGGACCGGCGGCGCGCACCCGTTCGCAGTGGCGCGCGGCCGGCTACCTCGCCGTCCTCGTGCCGGCCCTGCCCGTGCTCATGTGGGCCAGCGACGGCACGTCGTTCCTGCTGTTCCTCGCCTACCCGCAGGTCTGGATGCTGGTGGAAGGCCGGCTGCGGGCGGTCGCGGTGACCGCGGTGGTGTCGCTGGCCGCGCTGGCCGGGTTCGTCCTGGCCGCGGGCGGCGACGTCGCCTCGCTGCGCGCCGCCGGGGTCGCCATCGTCGTCAGCTTCCTGTTCAGCCTGACGCTGGGGCTGTGGTTCAGCTCGGTGGTGGAGCAGTCCGCCGACCGTGCGGACCTGATCGCGCAGCTGGAGTCGACCCGCCACGACCTGGTCGCCGCCGAGCGGGCCGCCGCCGCGGCGCAGGTCCAGGCGTCCATGGCCCGGGACATCCACGACACGCTGGCCCAGGGGTTCACCAGCCTGCTCATGCTGTCGCAGGTGGCGCAGCGGGAGCAGGCCTCGGCGCCGCCGGAGGCGTTGCGGCGACGGCTGGCCACCATGGAGGACGTGGCCCGGACCAACCTGGCCGAGGCCCGCGCGCTGGTGGCCGCCTTCTCGCCCGTCGACGTGCACGGCGCGGACCTGCCCGGGGCGCTGCGCCGGCTGGGCGACCGGTTCGCCACCGAGACGGGCCTGGCCGTGTCGGTCGACGTCGACGACTCGCTCACCGCCCTGCTCACGCCGGAGACGGCGGTGGTCCTGCTGCGCAGCGCCCAGGAGGGCCTGGCCAACGTCCGCAAGCACGCCGCCGCCACCCGCGTCCTGCTGCGCCTGCACCGGGCGGACGACGGACCCCTGCGCCTGGAGGTCAGCGACGACGGGGTCGGCTACGACCCGGCCGGGCGCGGGCACGGCTTCGGCCTGGACGGGCTGCGGGCCCGGGCCGGCGACGTGGGCGGCCGGGTCGGCCTGGACCCGGTGGACGGCGGGGGCACCCGGCTGGCCGTCGAGGTGCCGACCCGGTGAGCGTGACCGTGCTCGTCGCCGACGACCACCCCGTGGTCCGCGCCGGCATCGTCGCCCTGCTGCGGCTCGAGCCGGACCTGGTGGTCGTGGGCGAGGCCGCCGACGGGCACGAGGCGGTCCGGCTGCACGAGCAGCTGTCGCCCGACGTGCTGCTCACCGACCTGCGGATGCCCGGCCTGGACGGTGCGGACGCCACCGCCGCCATCCTGCGGCGGGACCCGGCCGCGGCCGTCCTGGTGCTCACCACCTACGACACCGACGCCGACATCCTGCGCGCCGTCGAGGCCGGGGCCCGCGGCTACCTGCTCAAGGACTCCGGCCCGGACGTCCTCGTCGCCGGCGTCCGCGCCGCCGCCCGCGGCGAGACGGTGCTGGCCCCTGCCGTCGCCGCCCGCCTGCTGCACCGGGTCCGCTCCCCCACCGCCCCGCAGCTGACCGCGCGCGAGACCGAGGTGCTCCGCGGCGTGTCCGAGGGCTGGAGCAACGCGGAGATCGGCCGCCGGCTGTTCATCGGCGAGGCCACCGTCAAGACGCACCTGCTGCGGATGTTCGCCAAGCTCGACGTCGACGACCGGACCCGGGCCGTGGTGGTGGCGACCCGGCTGGGGCTGCTGTAGCGGCGCGCCGGTCGGCTGGCATGCTGCCCGCGTGCCTGCCGACCCGCCCGTGCCGGGCCCGCCCGCGGGCCGCCGGGACCTGGCCACGCTGCCCAAGGCGCACCTGCACCTGCACTTCACCGGGTCGATGCGGCCCGCGACGCTGTCCGACCTGGCCCGCCGGCACGACCTGCCGCTGCCCGGGCTGCTGCGCGAGCACCACCTGCTCCGGGTCCCGGCCGACGAACGCGGCTGGTTCCGGTTCCAGCGGCTGTACGAGGCGGCGCGGGCGTGCGTGCGGGACGAGGCGGACATGCGCCGGCTGGTGCACGAGGCCGCGGCGGACGACGCGGCCGAGGGCTCGCGCCGGCTGGAGCTGCAGATCGACCCGACGTCCTACGCGCCGCTGGTGGGGGGCCTGACCCCGGCCCTGGAGCTGGTGCTGGACGCGGCGCGGGAGGCCAGCGCCGCCACGGGCTGCCAGGTCGCGGTGGTGGTGGCCGCGAGCCGGATGCGTCACCCCCTGGACGCCCGGACCCTGGCCCGGCTGGCGGCCCGGCACCGCGGGGACGGCCCGGGCGAGGTGGTCGGCTTCGGCCTGAGCAACGACGAGCGGCGCGGGGACACCGCGCAGTTCGCGCCCGCCTTCGCGATCGCCCGCCGGGCCGGGCTGGCGTCGTTGCCGCACGGCGGGGAGCTGCTGGGGGCGGACCACGTCGAGCACGTCCTGACCGAGCTGCGGCCGGACCGCCTGGGCCACGGGGTGCGCAGCGCCGAGGACCCGCGGACGCTGGAGCGCGTGGTGCGCGCCGGCGTGGGCCTGGAGGTGTGCCCGGCCAGCAACGTGGGCCTCGGCGTCTACCCGACGGCGACCGACGTGCCGCTGCGGGCGCTGCTGGATGCGGGCGCCGCCGTGGCGCTCGGAGCGGACGACCCGCTGCTGTTCGGCTCGCGGCTGACCGCGCAGTACGCGCTGGCCCGCGACGCGGGCGGCCTGGACGACGCGGACCTGGCGGAGCTGGCCCGGCACAGCCTGCGGCTGTCCCGCGCGCCGGCCGAGGACGTCCGGGGCTGGCTGGGCGAGGTGGACGCCTGGCTGGCCCGCCCGCCGCTGCCGCAGGTCGGTGCGGGGCCCGGCCGGGCCGCGGAGCCCTCCGTCAGAGGCTGAGCCCGACCAGGCGCGGCTCGGCCTCCAGCGTGAGGCCGAAGCGCTCGCGGACGGCGTCACGGACCCGCCGGGCCAGGACGACGACGTCCTCGGCCCGCGCGCCGCCCCGGTTGGTGAGGGCCAGCGTGTGCTTGCCGGACACGGCGGCCGGGCCGGGCGAGCCGAACCCCTTGCCGATGCCGGCGTGCTCGATGAGCCAGGCCGCGGGCAGCTTGACCAGGCCGTCCCCGGCCGGCCAGCGGGGCGCGTCGGCCAGGCCGTCACCCAGCGAGGCCTCGGCGACGACGGGGTTGGTGAAGAACGACCCCACGCTCCAGGTGTCGTGGTCCTCGGCCGCCAGCACCATGCCCTTGCCCGCGCGCAGGGCCAGCACGGCCTCGCGCACGTCGGCCAGCGGTGCCCGCTCGCCCACGGCCACGCCGAGCCGACGGGCCAGCTCGGCGTAGCGGACCGGGGCGGACACGTCGCCCAGCGGGAGCTGGAAGGTCACCCGCAGCACCACGTAGCGGTCCATGCCGTCCGGTCCGGCGTGGGCGGCCCGCTTGAGCACCGAGTCCCGGTAGCCGAACTGCAGGTCGCGGCTGGCCAGGGTGCGGGTCCGGTGCTCGACGCGGTCCCACACCTGCACCGTGGCGAGGGTGTCGGCGACCTCGGCGCCGTAGGCGCCGACGTTCTGCACCGGGGTGGCCCCGACGCTGCCGGGGATGCCGGACAGCGCCTCCAGACCGGCCCAGCCGTTGGCCACCGCGAGGGCGACCAGGTCGTCCCAGTCGGCACCGGCCTGCACCCGGACGTCCGCCCCGGCGCAGGCGTCCGCGTCGCCCACGGCGACCCCGCCGCCGGGCGGCACGGCGACGTGCACCACGGTGCCGTCGAAGCCCGCGTCGGACACCACGAGGTTGGACCCGCCCGCGACCAGCAGCAGCCGGTCCCCGCGGGCGTCCACGTCCTGCACGGCGGCCAGCAGCTCGTCGCTGTCGTGGGCGACGACCAGCCGGCCGGCGGGACCGCCGACCCGCAGCGTGGTCAGGTCGGCGAGGGTGCTCACCGGGCCAGGCTAGGCGACCGCTCGTCGTCGTCGGTCCCGGCCGGGACCGGGCGCATCGCCGCGGCCGTGCACATCGACAGCAGCGCCGCGCCGCAGGCGACCAGCAGGGACAGGTCCGTGCCGAACCGCTCCCCCAGCAGCCCGACCAGCGGCGGGCCGGCCAGGAACGCCGTGTAGGCGACCGAGGCGACCACGGACACCCGGACGGCGGCCTTGACCGGGTCGTCCGCGGCGGCCGTCATGCCGACCGGGAACCCCAGGCTGACGCCCAGGCCCCACAGCACGGCCCCGAGCAGGGCGCCGACGACGCCCGGCAGCAGGACCACCGAGACCACGCCGACCGTGACCATGCCGGCCATCACCAGCAGCGGGCGGTAGCGGCCGTAGCGGTCCAGCAGGACCGGACCCAGGAAGCGCCCCGCCATGACGGAGGCCAGGAACACCCCGTAGGTGCTGGAACCGACCCACTCGTCCACGCCGCGGGAGTCGACCACGGCCAGGGCCAGCCAGTCCCCGGCGATGCCCTCGGCCAGGGCGAAGCCGAGCATGGTGACGCCGATGAGCAGCGTCCGGGGCTCCAGCCAGGCGTCGCGCAGCGAGTACCGGCGCACCGGGGCGCTGCCGTCGGTGGGGGCCGAGGCGGCGGCGTGGTCGTCGGCCGCCCCGCGCGAGCCGAGCTCGGCGGGCAGGAACGAGCGCACCGAGAGCAACGCCCCGACCAGCACGACCACGGCCACCACGACCAGGTGCGGGCCGCGACCCACGGCCAGGAACGACACCAGGGCGGCCCCGGCGGCGCCGATCACGGTGCCGACGCTCCAGGCGCCGTGGAAGCGCGGCATGATCGTGTAGCCCAGCCGCCGCTCGACGTCGGCGGCCTCGACGTTCATGGCCACGTCCCAGGCTCCGTTGGCGAAGCCCCAGGCGAACAGCGCGACCGCCAGGACCATCCGGTCGGGGGCCAGGCCCGCCGCGGCGACCCCGGTCGCGCCGAGCACCGCGGCGGCGACGATGACCGGACGGACGCCGAACCGCTGCACGAACCAGCCGGCGCTGGGCAGGGCCAGCACCGACCCGGTCGAGGCGGCCAGCAGGGTGATGCCCAGCTGCTGCGGGCTCAGCCCCAGGTCGTCGGAGACGGCGGGGATGCGGGCCAGCAAGCTCGCCAGCAGCAGGCCGTTGACGGCGAACACCGCGTAGACGGAGCTGCGGGCGGCCAGCACCTGGGCGCGGACGGGGTCATGGGTAGGGGCGGTGCGCACGGCGGGTCCTCGGCTGGGCTCGGGGTGGGAGGTCGGAACAGAGATCGAATCGATTCGATCGAATCGGTACGATGCTACGTCAGCCCGGCCCCCCGGCCAAGCCGTCCCCGCCCGAGGAGCACATGCCGCCCGCCCCCAGCAACCGTCGTCCCGGCGCCCGCGCCACCCTGGCCGACGTCGCCGCCGCCGCCGGGGTGTCCCGCTCGACCGCGTCGCTCGCGTTCAGCGGGTCGGGGCCCGTGGCCGGCGCCACCCGCGAACGGGTCCTCACCGCGGCCCGGGACCTCGGCTACGCAGGCCCGGACCCGACGGCCGCGTCCCTGCGCCGCGGCCGCTCCGGCGTGGTCGGCGTCGTCGTCGGCGAACGCCTGCGCGACGCGTTCCGCGACCCGTACGTCGTCACCATGCTCGACGGGCTCGTGGACGTGCTGGCCGGTGAGGGCCTGGCCATCCTGCTGCTGCCCATGACCCACGACGTGTCGGGACCGGCCGCGGAGCAGTACCGGGTGGCGGCGATGGACGCCCTGGTCTTCGCCACCGGCGGCCTGCCCGACGACCCGGCCCTGGCCGTGGCCGCCGGGCGGGGCCTGCCCGTGGTGGCGGTCGAGGGCCCGGAGGCACCGGGGGCGTCCATGGTGCGCGTCGACGACCGCGAGGGCACGGCCCGGGCGGTGCGGCACCTGCTGGACCTGGGCCACCGCGACGTCGCGGTCGTCACCATGCCGTGGCGCCTGGACGGCTCCGAGGGCCCGCTGGGCGAGCGGCGTCGCCGCCCGGGCGGGTTCGCCGACCACGTCAACCGCCTGCGGGGCGTGCTGGACGTGACCGAGCCCGCCGTGGTGTGGGAGTGCCCCGCGAACGCGGTCGAGCAGGGCCGGGCCGCCGCCCTGCAGCTGCTCGGCGGGTCGGCGTCGACGCGACCCACCGCCGTGGTGGCGCAGTCGGACGTGCTCGCGGCCGGGGTGCTCGAGGCCTGCGCGACGCTGGGCCTGCGGGTGCCGCAGGACGTGAGCGTGGTGGGCTTCGACGGGGTGGCGCTGCCGTGGCTGGCGCCCCACGTGCTCACCACCCTCGTGCAGCCCGTGGTCGACAAGGCCCGCCGGACCGCGGAGGCCGTGCTGGCACGCCTGGCCGGCGGGGGGCCGACCGACACCACCCTGCAGGTCGACCTGAGGGTGGGCACGACCACGGGCCCGCCACCGGACCGCCGGGCCTGACCGGCAGGGCCGGGGCGACTCAGGCCAGGGCGAGGGTGGCGCGGGTCTTGGTCAGCACCGTGGCGCCGTCGCAGGTGACGGTCAGGTCGACGACGACCCGCCGCGTGTCCGGGTCGGTGGAGCGGACGACGCCGGTCACGTGGACCGCGACCGAGCCGGGGTCGGGCACCACGACCGGCCGGGTGAACCGGGTGGAGTAGCCGACGACGGCCGTCGGGTCGCCCGTCCAGGCGGTCAGCAGGCGCGCCGCGGCGCCCATCGTGAGCATGCCGTGGACGATGACCCCGGGCAGGCCCACCTCGGCGGCGACGCGGTCGCTGTAGTGGATGGCGTTGAAGTCGCGGCTGGCGGCGGTGTAGCGCACCAGCGCGGCCCGGTCGAGCTCGATCGTCGCCTCCGGCAGCGCGTCGCCGACGCCGACCCCGTCGAAGCCGCGCAGCCCGCTCACCGGTGCACCAGCAGGGCCGTCACGGTGCTGCGGGCGTCGCCGTCGACCGTGGCCACCTCGGTGACCAGCGTGAGCATGGACGCGCCGGCCGCGGCGCGGACACCGGCCACCGTCATGGTGGCGGTCAGCTCGTCCCCGGCCACGATGGGCGCGTGGTGCACGAACTGCTGCTCGCCGTGGACGATCCGCGAGTACTCGAGGTCGACCGTCGGGTCGGCCATCATCGCGTCGGTCGCCGGCTGGGCCACCACGACCGCGAAGGTCGGGGGCGCCACCACGTCGGTGAAGCCCGCCTCGCGGGCGGCGACCTCGTCGTGGTGCAGCGGGTGCTCGGCGCCGACGGCGTCGGCGAACTGCCGTACGACCTCACGGCCGACGACGTACGTCGCGGGGGCGGAGTAGCGGCGGCCGGCCAGCGGGGCGTCGTCGGTCACGGGGCGAGCGGGCGGGACCGGCTCAGCGGGTCTCGCGGTGGGGCGTGTGCTTGCTGCAGCGGGGGCAGAACTTCGCGAGGTCGAGCCGGTCGGGGTCGTTCCGCCGGTTCTTCTTCGTGATGTAGTTCCGCTCCTTGCACTCGGTGCACGCCATGGTGATCTTGGGACGCACGTCAGCGCTCTTGGAGGCCATCTCGGGAACCTTTCAACGATCTTCTAGGCGGTCGTGCCTGGGGACGGTCGGTAGCGGTGATCGGACTTGAACCGACGACCTAACGATTATGAGTCGTTCGCTCTAACCAACTGAGCTACACCGCCTTGGTCGGCCGCCTGCACCCAGACGCCCGTCAGAGCCCCGATAGGGATTTGAACCCTAGACCTTCTCCTTACCATGGAGATGCTCTACCACTGAGCTATCGGGGCAACGACGGAAAGGGTACAGGACCGCTCGGCGTGCTCGCGCACCCTGGACGGGGTGCCTGCCGGGGCCGGCACCGTGGCCGTTCCGTGACCGCGACGATACCCGCACGTCACCGGACACCGTGACGCGTGGGGGACAATCCGACACGATGGACACCACGATCGACGCCTCCCGGGAGCACCCCGCGACGCCGACCACCGCAGCGACCACCACCGACGGGGCCCGGACCAGCACGTCCGCGGCCCGCTCCCGCACCCGTCGCCCGGGCGCCACCCGGCCCTGGCAGTGGCTGGTCGGGCTGGGCGTCGCGGCCGGCGTCAACACCGCGCTCAGCCTCGACGCGGTGGCCCCGGTGCAGACCAAGGACGAGATCGGCTACCTGATGGCCGCCCGGCTGCTCGGCGGGGGCGGCGGCGCCGACCTGATCATGCCGCCGCACGCCGGGGGGTACTCGGCCGGCTGGGGCCTGCTGGTGTCGCCGCTGTGGCGCGTCATCGACGACCCGGTCCGGTTCATGCACGTGACGGTGGCCTTCAACGTGCTGCTGGCCACCCTGGCCGTCGTGGTGTGGGCGGCCGTCGCCCGGCGGCTGGGGGCCACCCCGCGCGCCGCCCTGGCCGTCGCGGTGGTCGTGGCCGTCGCCCCCGGGCGGGCCCTGTACACCGGGTACGCGCTGCCGGAGGCCCTGATCGGCGTCATCGTCGCGACGGCGTTCCTGCTCGTGCTGCGGCTCTGGGACGACGGCAGCGGCCGGGGCCCGGCCGCCGGCGCCGCCTCACCCCCGGTGGCCGGCCGGACCGGCACCGCGTTCGCCCTGGCCGGGCTGACGGGGTACCTGTCGCTGGTGCACTCCCGGTTCCTGCCGACCGTCGGGCTGCTGGTGCTGGTGCTGGCCTGGTGGGCGTGGCGGGTGCGCCCGCGCAGCGGCCCCTGGGTCGTGGCCCTGGCCGCGGTCGGCGCCGGCGGCGGGGTCGTGGTCAACCGCCTGGTCGAGGCCGCGCTGTACGGCGAGGTCGACCGGTTCTCCGCGGCGGGCGACCAGATCGGGCAGCTGCACCTCGGGTTCATGACCTCGCTGACCGTCGGCCACGCCTGGTACGGCGCGGTGGCCTGGGGCGGGCTGACCGTGATCGGCGTCATCTGGGCCGCGCGGCGCGCCCTGGTGGAGTGGCGCGCCCGCACCCCGGGACCGTGGTCGGTGCTGCTGCTGGTGACCGCCGCCCAGCTGGTCATCGCGGCCTCGTACCTGTCGACCCGGCTGACGGTCGGCGCCGGCCGGCTGGACCAGGTGGTCTACGGCCGCTACACGGACCCGATCTGGTCCCTGCTGGCCGTGGTGGGGCTGACCGTGCTGGTCACGCGCCGGCTGGACCGGACCATGTGGCGCCAGGCCATGGCGGCCGTGGCCCTGCTGGGCGTGGCCGTGGCCGTCGTGCTGTTCGCCGTGGGCGGCATCGTCCGCGGGCTCGTGCAGCTGAACGTGCCGGGCATCGAGATGTGGCGCTGGGAGCACGGCGTCGACGACCTGCGCGTGCCGTTCGTCCAGGCCACCGTCATGGCCCTGGTGCTGCTGGCCGGCATCCGCTGGGCGCAGGTGCGCCGTCTGCCCGCCGCCCTGGTGGTCGGCGTCGTCGCGGTCCTCGCGGTGTCGGGCACCTTCGTGGCCGAGCACCGCACGATCGACGAGCGCGACCAGGGGCTGCGGGACCTGTTCAGCCTGCGCGAGGTGGTGGACGAGAACCCGACCGCGCCGGTGCTGCTGGTGGTGGACCGTCCGCTGCTGCTGACCGGGACGGCGTTCCAGTACTGGCTGGGCGACCGCGAGCACCGGGTGCTCGACCCGGCCCAGGAGGCCGTGCGCGTGGAGCCCGGCGAGCTCGTCATCGGCACGCTGGACCCCCGCCCGCTCATGATCGGCGCCCCCACGCGGCTGGTCGAGATCGACCCGACGTACCGCTACGGCGTGTGGCAGGCCGAGGGCGGACCGGTGGATCGCAGCAGCCGCTGAGCCGGCGGTGCGCGGCGGTCGGCGGGGCCCTACCGGCCCGGGGCAGCGGTCGGTGACCGGCCGGTCAGCGCGGCACCGGCGCGGCCGAGGACGCCGTGCGGGTCGTGCAGCACGCGGTGACCGTCACCCAGGACCCGCGCGGTCCCCGGGTCCAACGGCACCCGCGCCCAGTCCGGGCCGGTGATGCCGACCTCGACCAGCAGGCCGCTGCGCAGCCGGTAGCGCTGCTCGCGCACCGGTCCCCATGCGGCGGTGCGGACCGGACGGGCACCCGGGCGCAGCCGCTCGAACCACCGCTCGGCGGGGTCGAGGCGAGCCGGCTGCCCGGTCAGGACGACGAAGTCGACGTCGCTGGCCATCCGCTCCGCCCCGCGGGCGTACGAGCCCACGACGACGACGGCGTCCACGCCTTCTCGGCGGGCCCAGGCGGCGAGCTCGACGCACAGGAGCGCCACCTGCCGGCGACGGGCGTTCAGACGGGCGGACACGCCCGCAGCGTCGCAGCGGCCGGCGCCCGTCGCACCCGTGAGCCCGCTAGGACGAGTCGCCGAAGGCGCGGTGCAGCCGGGCGGCGGTGGCTGCGTCCGGCCCGGGGGCCCTGGGTCGGCGTGCGGCAGAACGCGTGAGCAGCAGCGCCACGGCGGCGGTGACCCAGGTGAGGAGCAGGACGGGCCAGGCCCAGCCGTCGGAGCCGACCTCGGACGGACACCACCGCGGCCACCGCCAGGACGACCAGGCAGGTCACGGACCAGCCGGCCCACCCGCGCCCGAGCAGCGCCGTCACAGCGTCAGCAGGAGCAGGCAGGCGAGACCGAGCAGGGCCCCCAGGAGCGCCCCGGGGAGCAGACCCAGGGCTGCTCCGACCAGGGTCAGGCGGTGACCTGGTCCCCGGCGCCGACCGACTTCGGGTTGGGCCCGAAGCGGTTCTCACCGATCGTCGAGTCCAGGACGTAGAACACGATCAGCACGATCGGTCCCACCAGCGGGACGAGCCCGATGAAGATCCACCAGCCCCGACGGTCGGTGTCGTGCAGCCGGCGGACGGCGACCCCCAGGCCCGGCAGGAGCAGCGCGAGGCCGATGACGACCGAGATGGGTCCCGGGTTGGCCGAGAAGGCCGCCGAGGAGGCCGTGGTGGCGGCCTGACCGGTGTCGAAGAGGGCCGCGTCGAGCGTGATGGCCACGGTGGACAGGACGGCGTTGAAGAGGAAGAACCACCAGTACTCCGAGCGGCGGGCCCGCCCGGAGAAGACGGCGTACTTGCTGAGGACGGTGCGGACGGCCTGGACGGGCGACACGGAGGACCCTTCGACGGTCGTCAGGAGCCGGAAACGTACACATCGCCCACGGGTCCGGGCGCCGGAACCGGCGAACTCGGGCGCGGCGGCCGAGACCGGTGCGCCGACCGGGCGCGCGTCGTCACGCTGCGGCAGGTCGCCCCTACGGCCCGTGCCGCGGGGTCAGACGACGAGAGCGCGAGCCCTCCGGTGGTCCGGAGGTGCTCGCGCTCCCTGTTGGTGCTCCCTGTGGCAGGTGAAGGATTCGAACCTTCGAAGGCTATGCCGACGGATTTACAGTCCGCTCCCATTGGCCGCTCGGGCAACCTGCCGGGTCTGCCACCAGGAGGCGTGCTCCTGCGCGGCGGTGCGAGGATAGCAAGACCCGCGACCAGGTCTCGACCGCGCGGGACGACCAGGAGCACCTCGACCAGGAAGGCATCACCGTGGCAGCGGACTCGTCGTTCGACGTCGTCAGCAAGCTCGACCGGCAGGAGGTCGACAACGCCCTCAACCAGGCCGCCAAGGAGCTGTCCCAGCGCTACGACTTCAAGGGCACCGACGCCTCCGTGCGCTGGTCCGGCGAGGACGTGATCCGCATCGAGGCCAGCAGCGAGGAGCGCACGACCGCCGCCCTGGACGTGCTGCAGACCAAGCTGATCAAGCGCGGCGTCTCGCTCAAGGCGCTCGACTCCGGGGAGCCCAAGGCCTCCGGCAAGTCCTACGTCCTGGACTCCGTCCTCAAGGAGGGCCTGAGCCAGGAGGTCGCCAAGAAGATCGGCAAGATCATCCGCGACGACGGCCCCAAGGGCGTCAAGGCGCAGATCACCGGGGACGAGATGCGGGTGTCGGCCAAGAGCCGCGACGACCTGCAGGAGGTCATCGCCCTGCTCAAGGGCTCCGACCTGGACGTGGCGCTGCAGTTCGTCAACTACCGCTGAGGCCTGCGCGGCGCGGGCGTGACCATCGTCCTGGTCGCGCCCGCGGCGGGCACCTAGCCTCGTGTCGTGGCCGCCTCCGACCCCGACAGCCTGGTCCGCCTGCTCGGCGGGCGCACGGGGGCCGTGGACGCCTCGGCCCCGGGCCTGGTCTTCGTCGGGGTCCTGCTGCTGAGCGACGACCTGCTGGTGCCGGTCGCCGCCGCGGTCGTCACCGCCCTGCTGCTCGGCCTGGTCCGGGTGCTGCGGGGCCGGGCCCCCCGGGCTGCGGCCCTGGGCCTGCTCGGCACGCTGGTCAGCGCGCTCGTGGTGGCGCGGACCGGACGGGCGGAGGACTTCTTCCTGCTCCAGCTGCTGGCCAACGGCGTCAGCGCCCTGGCCTGGACGCTGTCGGTCTGGCTGCGTCGACCGCTGCTGGGCCTGGTGGTGGGCGGGGTGCTGCGGCAGCGCACCGCCTGGCGGCGGGACCCGGACCTGCTGCGGGCGTACTCGCTGGCCAGCTGGTGGTGGGTCGGCAGCTACGTGCTGCGATTCGTCGTGTTCGTCTCGCTGTGGTCCGCCGGGCAGGTCGTGGCCCTGGGGCTGGCCCGGGCGGCCCTGTCGTGGCCGCTGGTGACCACGGTGGTCGGGCTCAGCTGGTGGACCGTCCGGCAGGTGCTGCCCGACGGACACCCCGGGCTCCGCCACCCGGTGACGCCGCAGACGCCCGGCCGGCGGCTGACCGACCCCCAGCCGTCGCTGCCGGATTGACAACGCCCGTTGCGTTCCCTGCAATCGACGGATGAGCGACGCGCAGCAGACCGGTGAGGACCTCGAGGCCGTCCTGGACCGGGTGGGGCCCCGGCTGCGCCGGCTGCGCCAGGAGCGCAGCATGACCCTGGCCGCCCTGGCCGAGGCGACCGGGCTGTCGGTCAGCACGCTGTCCCGGCTGGAGTCCGGGCTGCGCCGCCCGGGCCTGGAGCTGCTGCTGCCGCTGGCCCGCGCGTACCAGGTGCCCCTGGACGAGCTGGTCGACGCCCCGCCCGTGGGCGACCCCCGGGTTCGGCTGCGCCCGCGGTCGATGGGTCGGGTGACCGTGGTGCCGCTGACCACCCAGCCGGGCGGCCTGCAGGCCTACAAGATGGTGGTGCCGCCCGTGACGGGCGAGCCGGACCCCAAGACGCACGAGGGCTACGAGTGGCTGTACGTGCTCGCGGGGCGGCTGCGCCTGGTTCTGGGTGAGCACGACGTCGTGCTGGGCTCGGGCGAGGTGGCCGAGTTCGACACCCGGGTGCCGCACTGGTTCGGCGCGGTCGGGCCGGCGCCGGTGGAGCTGATCAGCCTGTTCGGGCCGCAGGGCGAGCGCGCCCACGTCCGCGCGGCGCCCAGGTCGCGGCGCGCCACCCGGTCCGACGGGGACTGAGGCCGGTCCCCCGGGACCGCCGTCAGCGGCCGGACCGCAGCCGGCCGGTCGGCCGCAGCCCGCCGGTCGGCCGCAGCGACAGCAGCATCACACCGACCGCCAGCAGGGCCGCGCCCGCCCACTGCCACGGCCCGAGGCGCTCGTCGAGCAGCAGGACCGACAGCACGGTGGCGGTCAGGGGCTCGGCCAGCGTCAGCACCGACGCGGCGCCGGAGGCGGTCCCCCGCAGTCCGGCGAAGAACAGGGCGTAGGCCAGCGCCGTCGGCACCACGCCCAGGTACAGGACCAGCCCCACCGTGGCGGGCTCGGGGGCGGCCGTCATGCCGGCGGCCAGGCCCGCCGGCAGCGCCAGGAGCGCCGCCACCACGAAGCCGATCGCCGTCACGCTCTCGCTGGGCACGCGCGCGGCCAGGGAGCGACCGAGCAGCGTCACGGCGGCGTACCCGGTGGCCGACGTGCCGGCCAGCAGGGCGCCCACCAGGGTGCGCCCGTCGCCGCCGACCGCACCGCCGCCCGCCCCCACGAGCAGGACGAGGCCGACCACGGCCACCGGCAGCACCAGCCGCAGCCGGGCCGTGACCGGCTCGCGCAGCAGCAGGGCCCCACCCAGGGTGACCAGCACCGGGGCCAGCCCGAGGGTGAGCATGGTGGCCACGCTGACCCCGACCGCCCGCACGGCCAGGAAGTAGCAGAGCTGGAACACCGCCAGCCCGGTGCCGACCCCGACGACCCGCCACAGGTCACCGGGCCGTCGCACCAGGGTCGCGACCACCGCACGCAGCCGCCCCGGGCCGCCGCCGAGCGTCTGCAGGACCAGCAGGACCACGGCGGCGACGAGCAGCCGGTAGGCGCCGACCGCGACCGGCGACAGCCCCGACACGTCCCCGAGGACGTCACCGGCCAGACCGCCGGTGCCCCAGCAGACCGCGGCCACCACCACCAGCAGCGGCCCGCGGCCGACGTGGGGGGCGGAGACCGGCGCAGCGGTGCTCACGGCGGGTGCGGTCCGGTCCTCGGACACGTCGTCTCCTGCGGCCTCGGCGGGTCTGCGGCGGGGCGCCGGACGACCACGGCCGGGACGCTACCCGAGGGGGTCACGGCCGTCCCGCGGGTTACGGCCCGTGGACGACCGCGGCTGGCTAGGCTCGCGGCGTGCACAGCGCCGCGACGACACCGGCCGAGTACCTCGCGGGCCTGCCCGACGACCGGCGCCCCGACGTCGAGGCGGTGCTGGGGGTCGTCCGCTCCGCCATCCGCCCCGGCTTCGAGGAGACGATGGCGTTCGGGATGATCGGCTGGGTGGTCCCGCTGTCGACCTACCCGGACACCTACGACGGCGCACCGCTGGGCTACACCAGCCTGGCGATGCAGAAGCGGCACAACGCGCTGTACCTGATGTGCCTGTACGCCGACACCGAGGCGGAGGCCGACTTCCGCGCGCGGTGGGCGGCCGGTGGGCGGCGGCTGGACATGGGCCGGTCCTGCCTGCGCTACCGCCGGGCCGCCGACCTGGACCTCGACCTGGTGGGCGAGGCGGTCGGCCGGTTCGACGCCGGGGAGTTCGTCGAGCTGTACGAGCGCGCCCGGGCCCGCTGAGCGCCTTCGCGGCTCAGGTCGGTGGTCCCGACGGCCACCGCGCCACGTCTACCCGGCGCTGCCCAGCACCAGGGGCAGGACGGCCTGCGCCCCGGCCAGCCGCAGCTCACGGGCCGCGACGGTCAGGGTCCAGCGCGAGTCGACGACGTCGTCCACCAGCAGGACGGGCCCGCGCAGGTCGGCCAGCACCTGGGCCGCGGCCCCGGGCACCCCGAGCCGGTCCCAGACCCCGGCCAGGCGGACCGCGGAGTTGCCGCCCGCTCCCCCGGACGGCCCGCCGTGCCGCAGCTCGAGCTCGCCGAGGTCCTGCAGCCGTCCCACCTGGGCCAGCCGGGAACGCAGCGAGCCCACGAGCTCCGGACGCGAGCGGGACGGCACGCCGACCACCGCGACCGGGCGCTCGGCCCAGTCCCACTCCCGCAGCACCCGGGTCACGGCGCCGAACAGCTCGTCGCTCACCGCGGCGTCGACCGGGCGGCCCTCATCGTCCAGGGCCGTGGCCCGCCGCAGCGCCGCCCCGAAACCCAGGTCGGTGAACCGGGCCACGGCGCGCCCGTCGGAGGCGCGCTCGGACTCGGGGATGCGGCCCTTGACGTCGACGCCGATGCCCGCCATGCCGGTGGGCCAGGACGTGCGGGCCTCCACCACCACCCCGGGGCGTCGGACCACCTCGTCCATGGCGTCCCGGCCGGCCCCGGTCAGCGTCGTCGGGTACCAGGGTCCGGCGCACACGTCGCAGCGGCCGCAGTCGGGCACGCCCTGCCCGTCGGGACCCGGGTCGTCGAGCCGCTCCCGCAGGAAGCGCATCCGGCACACGCCGGAGTCGGGGCGCACGTAGTCCCGCATCGCCTGCTGCTCGTCGGCGCGGGCTGCCTCGACCCGGGCGTAGCGGGCCGACTCGTAGTGCCACTCCTGGCCGGTCGCCACCCAGCCGCCCCGCACCCGCCGGACCACGCCGTCCACGTCGAGCACCTTGAGCAGCAGCTCCAGCTTGTTGCGCCGCAGCTCGACCCGCGGCTCCAGGGCGGGCGTCGACAGCGGCCGGTCGCTGGCCCGCAGCACCTGCAGGACCCGCTCGACGCTGTGCGGGCCGGGGAACGCCATCGACGCGAACCAGGCCCAGATGGCCTCGTCCTCGGGGCCGGGCAGCAGCATCACGTCCGCGTGGGCCACGGCCCGGCCGGCCCGGCCGACCTGCTGGTAGTAGGCGATCGGGGAGTCCGGGGCCCCCAGGTGCACGACGAAGCCCAGGTCGGGCTTGTCGAAGCCCATGCCCAGCGCCGAGGTGGCCACCAGGGCCTTGACCCGGTTGTCGAGCAGGGCCTGCTCGAGCTCGACACGCTCCTCGGTGTCGGAGCGCCCGGAGTAGGCGCGCACCTGGTGGCCGGCGGCCCGCAGCGCCTCCGCGACGTCCGTGGCCTGCGAGACGGTCAGGGTGTACACGATGCCGGAGCCCGGCAGGTCCCCCAGGTGCTCGGCCAGCCACGGCAACCGGTCGGCGGCCGGCAGGGCCAGCACCCCCAGGCGCAGCGAGTCGCGGCCCAACGGGCCGCGCAGGGTGACGACCTCGTGCTCGTGGCCGAGCCGGCCGTCCCCGCCGACGCCCACGGCCAGCTGCTCGGTGACGTCGGTGACCACGCGCGCGTTGGCCGTGGCGGTGGTGGCGAGCACCGGGGTGCCCGCCGGCAGAGAGGCCAGCAGGTCGCGGATGCGCCGGTAGTCGGGACGGAAGTCGTGGCCCCAGTCCGACACGCAGTGGGCCTCGTCGACGACCAGCAGGCCGATGCCCTGGGCCAGCTCGGGCAGCCAGTTCTCGCGGAAGTCGGGGTTGTTGAGCCGCTCGGGGCTGACGAGCAGGACGTCGACCTCGCCCGCGGCCAGCTGCTCGCGCACGGCCGCCCACTCCGTCACGTTGCCGGAGTTGACGGTGTGGGCCCGCACCCCGGCCCGGGCCGCGGCCTCGACCTGGTTACGCATGAGCGACAGCAGCGGGCTGACGATGACGGTGGGCCCGGCCCCGACGGCCCGCAGCAGCGCCGTGGCCACGAAGTACACGGCCGACTTGCCCCAGCCGGTGCGCTGCACGACCAGCACCCGCGACCGGTCCACCAGCAGGGCGTGCACGGCCTCCAGCTGGTCGTCGCGGAAGTCGGCCTCCGGGTGGCCCGTCAGCCGGCGCAGGACCTGCCGGGCGTCGTCGGGCAACGTCGCGGGGTCGACGAGCGGGCCGGGGACGGGCGGGGCGGCAGCAGGCACGAGGTCGACGCTAGGCCCTGCCCCGGACACCACGGCAGCCGCGGGGCGCCCGGGTGTGGACGGCCGGGCCGCGGGCGGGCTGTGGACGGGGCCGCAGGGGCAGCGCACGAGACCGCGGTGGCCGTGCCCGCGGTCCCGCACGGCCACCCACGACGCGGCTCAGGTGGGCGGCGCCTGCGTCAGCGTGGGTTCGGGCTCCGGTCCGCCGCGGGTCACGGTCGGGTCCGGCGGCGGCACGCACAGCGCGTCGAGGCCGTCTGCGACGTGCTCCCACCAGCGCTCGTCGGGCACGAACCGGGCCGGTTCCGGCGGCAGGCTCGGGTCGCCGGGCAGCCTTTCGGCCAGCCGGTCCAGGCCGGCGGGGCCGCCGTCGAGCAGGTCGTCGTACAGCGGCCGGGCCCGCACCAGCCGGGCGCGCAGGTGCTCCAGCGACGTCGCGGTGACCCGCAGCCGCAGCCAGCGGTGGCGCTCCCACTGGGCGTCGTCGCGGAAGCGCTCGCGCAGCCGGGCCCCGGCCACGGCACCCCGAAGCGCCAGGGCCGCCACGGTCGCACGGGGCATGAACAGGCTGACCCCGCCCTCGCTGGGGTGCTGGCGGACCGCGGCCACCCGGCTGCGGAAGCCCGGCAGGCCCGACTGCAGGGTGTCGCGCCAGTTGCGGGCGCTGTCCAGCACCGCCCCCAGCAGACCGGTGAACCCGCCGCCGAACGTGCCGGCGGGCACCAGCGACACGTTCCAGTCCTGCGGCAGCCAGACGTCCTGCGTCGGCTGGCCCGGCGGGTGGGCGCCCAGGTTGAGGCCGAAGCTGGGCCAGCGCGGCAGGTAGGAGTCGAACAGGTGCACCGGGAAGTTGCTGGTGATGCCGCCGTCGGACCACCACAGCGGCTCCGCCACGCTCTCCCGGGCCTGCGTGGCCACCCGCTCGTCGTGGTGCAGCACGCTGCGCCCCAGGTCGTCGCGCACGTGACCGGCCGGCAGCAGCCGGTACAGCCGCACGGCCGTGAACAGCACGGGCAGCGCCAGGCTGATCCGGACCGCGAGCACGACGGGCAGGTTCCAGGGGTGGGGCAGCCGGTGCAGCCGCACCTTTTCCGAGCCGTCGGCCAGCCATACGGTCCGGGACGGCGTCAGCGCGGTCATCGCCTCCACCACCTCGCGCGGCAGGACGTCGCAGCCGCGCCGGCGCCCGTCGGCCCCCGGCACCGCGAGCTCGCCGCACAGGTCACCTGGGTCGAACCAGAGCGCCTCGCTGCCCCCGGCGGGCCCGTCGTCCGGCTCCGCGACGGCCAGCGGGAACCGGAAGGGTCGGCCGCGGCTCAGGTCGGTGGTCATCATCTCGAGGTTGACCAGGCGCGCGGCGGGCGAGGCCGCCAGGCGCCGGACCCCGTCCTCGGCCGGGGTGGGCGAGCCGTCGTCGCTCTCGGGGACCGGCTCGAAGTCGGGTCCGGCCCACAGGTGGCCGAAGCGCAGCACGGTGCCCGGCAGCCCCGCCAGCTCGGCCAGGCTGTCGGCCAGCCACGGCACCAGGGCCCGGTCCACCGTGACGGCGGGCGCCCCGAGCAGCCGGGACAGCCGCGGCGGGCGCTGCGCGGGGCTCGACCCCGACAGCAGGCCGTAGAAGCGCGAACGGGCGGTGCGGACCCAGCCGACGGCGGCCGCGACCAGCACGACGAGCACGAGCAGGACCAGCGCCAGGCCGACCACCGCCGTCAGCAGCCACTGCACCGGTGGCATGGTCAGCAGGCCCGCGACGAGGAGGACGACCGCCCCGACGAGCACGGTGATCGCGAGCACGCCGTTGGCCCGGACCGGCTCGGCCGGCGGGCGGCTGGAGGCCCG
The DNA here is from genome assembly GCF_042466345.1 of Jannaschia sp. R86511. NCBI lineage: Bacteria > Pseudomonadati > Pseudomonadota > Alphaproteobacteria > Rhodobacterales > Roseobacteraceae > Jannaschia > Jannaschia sp. R86511. Next base: position 2,078,468 of record NZ_JAXHCD010000001.1, on the reverse strand, counting down.
GTCGGCGAGCACCTGCAGGGCCGGGGTGGCCTGCACCGACCGGGCCCGGGCTTGATCGCCCCGCAGCCCCAGCAGCAGCAGGAGCAGGACCACCAGCCCGGAGGCCACCACCAGGAACCCGAGCAGCGCCACGGGCCCGGCCGCGGGGCCCAGCCCGGTGCACAGCCGCGAGGCCCCGTCGTCACCGCAGCCGAGCAGCCCGCGCAGCGCCACGGCCGCCAGCACGGTGAGGGCCAGGACCACCAGCTTGGCGCCGCGGCCGACCGCCCAGCCGTAGGCCAGCGGCAGCGCCCAGTAGCGACGCCGCATCACGGCCACGGCCACGTTGAAGACGTCGTGCTGGGCCCGCACCGGCCGGAACAGCTGGGCGAGCCGGAACTCCTCCTGCTCGTCCGACCCCGCCGACCCCGCCGGGTCGAGCTGCAGCAGCCAGGCCAGCAGGTCCGACAACCCGGTGAAGCCGGCCCGCAGGTGGCCCGGTGCGGCCGGCTCGCCACCCCCGGGTGCGGCGGCGGAGCTGCCCTCGCGCCCGCTGCTGCGGCCCAGCTCGGCCGCGGCGGTGGCCGCGGCGGCGATCGCGCCCGCCGAGGCGCCGCCGACGTTGCGGACCCGGAAGTCACGGGCGATCTCGCACACCGCGAGCGGGTAGACCACGCCGGAGGTCGCACCCCCGCGCATCGCCAGGTCGACGCTGCGGCGGACGTAGTCGCGCTGCACCGCCGCCGGCAGCAGGTGCAGGTCCGCGGGCGGGGTGCCCAGCAGCAGCCGGCGCAGCTGCGGGTCCGGCACCAGGTCGTAGCTGTCCGGCGACGACCAGCCGCCCAGGACCCCCGGCCCGTCGCCGTGCCACAGCCAGCGACCGTCGGCGTCGGGCTCCGGCGGCACGGCCCTGACCTGCTCGTCGGGCAGGTCGGGTCGCAGCAGGTCCTGCACCCGGGTCGTCGTGCGACCCATCAGCGTGCGGACCGTGGTGACGGCGTCCTCGCCGAACCTCACTGCCATGTGCGTCTCCTCGCCGGGCCGTCGACCTGTCGGGCGCCACGTGCTCGCGCACCACCTCGCGCACCACGAGGAGGCGCCCGGGGTCGTCCTGGTACAGCCCACCGCACGCGGGCGGTTCAGGCGCGGATGGTCACCGGTGTGCCGAGCGGCAGGCCGACCTCCTCCACCAGCCGGGTGATGACGTCGTTGGGCAGCCGGATGCACCCGGAGCTGACGTCGGTGCCGACCAGGTCCGGGCGGTCCGTGCCGTGGATGCCGATCACGCCCTCGCCGCCGTTGAACTCGGTGAGCACGGTCGAGAACCCCGACAGCCCGTAGGCGTAGGGGCCGTAGACGCCGTCCGGGTCGGGCGGGGCGAGCAGCTCCTTGACGTAGTAGTCGCCCCCGGGCGTCGGGGTGTCCGTCGTGCCGACCCCGATGTCGCTGCCGAGGACCTCGCGGCCGGCCTCGGTCACGACGATCCGGTGCTCCCCCAGCAGGATCTCGATGGCGAAGGAGTGCGAGGACAGGCCGACGTCGCGGGCGCGCACCCAACCGGTGCTGCCGTTGGGGCGCACGGGCAGCTGGACGTGCACCCAGGCCCGGCCGACCTCCAGCGCCAGCAGCACGACCTGCCCGCTCACCTCGTCCCGCCGGTCCAGCACCCGCGTCACCTGCTCCCCCACCGGGTCGTCGCGGTCGTCGGGGTCGGCGGGCGCCTCGTGCACCCGGAGCTCGTCGACCACCGACGTGGCCACGACCGTGGCGCCGACCTCGGCCCCGGTCGATGCGGCCGACGGCTCGTCGGCGGCGTCCGGGCCGGTGGTCGTCGGCTCCGGCGCGACCGACGGGGCGGCGCCGCCCGAGGGGGCCGGTGAGCCGGCCTCGGCCGACGTCTCCCGCCCCGAGCAGGCGGCCAGCCCCAGCGCGGCCCCCGACACCACCAGGCCGCGCAGGACGACCCGACGCGACGCACCCTCGACCGGTCCGGACCTCGACCCACGCATGGCCCCGACGCTAGGCGAGCCGGGCGCCCCGCACCCACCCGGGACGGTGTGAGGAGGCCGACGCCGGCCGGGGTGTGACGAACCGGGCCCGTCGCGCATGTACCCCCGACACACCCACCGACCAGAGGAGAGACATCGTGCGCCGATGGATGTACGCCCTGGGGGCACCCGCCCTCGTCGGCGGTCTCGTCGTCACCGCCCCGATGGCCGCGAGCCAAGCCGCGACCTTCACCCTGACCGACAGCACGGACGTCGCCGACAGCGACGTCGCCCTGCGTGGCGCGGTCGTCGCGGCCAACGGCAACGACGAGGCCGACACGATCGTGCTGGAGGCGGACGAGACCTACACCCTGACCATCGACGGGGCCGGCGAGGACGACGCGGCCACCGGTGACCTGGACATCACCAGCGACATCACCATCGAGGGCAACGGCGCCACGATCGACGCCTCCGCGCTGGGCGACCGGGCCTTCCACGTGCTGGCCGGCGGGTCGCTGACCCTGGTCGACGTCACCGTCACCGGCGGCACCGCGGCCGACGCCCCGTCCGCCGAGGGCGGCGGCAGCGGCGGCGGCGTGCTGAACGCCGGCACCCTGGTCGTCGAGGGGTCCACCTTCGACGACAACGACGCGCTGCGCGCCGGCGGGGCGATCGAGGCCTCCGCGGGCAGCACCACGACGCTGACCGGCACCGACCTGACCGGCAACTCCGCGGGCCCCGAGCCGGGCAACGGCGGCGGCCTGCACCTGACCGGGGCCGGCACCGTGACCGTCACCGGCGGCACCGTGTCCGGCAACACCGCCACCGCCGAGGGCGGCGGGCTGTGGAACTCCGGGCTCGGCACCATGGACCTGACCGACGTCACCGTCACCGGCAACACCGCCTCCGGCGCCGACGCGACCCAGGGCGGCGGCGGCGTGTTCGCCGAGGCCGGCCCGGACGGCGTCACCACCATCACCGGCGGCACCATCAGCGACAACGTCGCGGACGGCGCGGCCGGCTCCGGCGGGGGCATCCTCAACGACCAGGCCACGGTCGTCGTCGACGGCACCACCATCAGCGGCAACACCGCGGTCCGCGCGGGCGGCGGCGTCGAGGCCAACGTCGGCTCGACCACGCTGACCGGCGTCACCCTGGACGGCAACGACACCGGCGACGCCCCGGGCAACGGCGGCGGGCTGCACGTCACCGGCGCGGGCGAGGCCGAGGTCACCGGTTCGACGGTGACCGGCAACACCGCCTCGCTCGAGGGCGGCGGGCTCTGGAACGGCTCCGGCACCATGACGGTCACCGACACCGAGGTCAGCGGCAACACGGCCTCCGGCGCGGCGGCCGACGACGGCGGCGGCGGGCTGTTCAACAACGGCGGCACCCTCGTGGTCGTCGGCAGCGAGGTCAGCGACAACAGCGCCGACGGGGCCGCGGGCTCCGGCGGCGGCATCCTGACCCTGGCCGGCACCCTGACGGTCACCGACAGCAACGTCGACGGCAACGACGCCACCCGCGCGGGCGGCGGTGTCGAGGCCACCGAGGGCAGCAGCACCACGCTGACCGGCGGCACGCTGTGGCAGAACAGCACGGGCGCGGCGCCCGGCAACGGCGGCGGCCTGCACCTGACCGGTGAGGGCACCGTGGACGTGGTCGGCGTGACCGTGGCCGAGAACACCGCCTCCGCCGAGGGCGGCGGGCTGTGGAACTCCGCGGCCGGCACCATGACGGTCAGCGGCGCCACCATCGAGGGCAACACCGCCTCCGGTGCCGAGGCCGACCAGGGCGGCGGCGGCCTGTACAACGACGGTGGCGACCTCACCGTCACCGACAGCACCGTGGCCGCCAACGTGGCCGACGGCGCCGCGGGCTCCGGCGGTGGCCTGCTGAACAACGGCGGCACGCTGGTCGTGACCGGCAGCGACGTCATCGACAACACCGCCGTGCGCGCGGGCGGCGGCATCGAGGCCACGGTCGACGGCAGCGTCACCGAGGTCACCGACGTGCTGCTGGCGGGCAACTCCACCGGCGCGGCCCCCGGCAACGGCGGCGGCCTGCACCTGACCGGCGCGGGCACCGTGGCCGTCGACCGCTCCACCGTCGCGGAGAACTCCGCGACCAACGAGGGTGGCGGGCTGTGGAACTCCGGCGCCGGCACCATGACCGTCACCGGTACCACGCTCGCGGGCAACACCACCGAGGGCGACGGCGGCGGCCTGCACAACGACGGCGGCCAGCTCGAGGTCTCCGACTCCACCGTCAGCGGGAACACGGCCGCGGGCCTGGGCGGCGGCGTCAACGCCGGCGGCGAGACCCCGGCCGCGGCCGGTGACGTGAACCTGGTCCACGTCACGGTGACCGAGAACTCCAGCGGCGTGTCCGGCGCCCTCACCATCGCCAACTCGGTGGTGGCCGGCAACGACGACGCCGACGGCGACGACGAGCAGGAGAGCCTGGGCGGCAACGTCACGGGCGAGGGCCTGCCCGCCGAGGCCGACGACGTCACCGGCGTCGACGACCCGCAGCTGGGTGAGCTGGCCGACAACGGCGGCACCACCCTGACCCACCTGCCCGCCGAGGGCAGCCCGGCGATCGACGCCGGCGTGGCCGACCTCGGCGCCGACACCGACCAGCGCGGGGCCACCCGACCGGTCGACGGCGGCACCGGGACCGTGGCACCCGACGCGGGCTCGGTCGAGGTCGCCGCGGGTGAGGACGACGGCGACAACGGCGGCGGGAACGGCGGCGGCACCGGCGACGGTGACGACGACGGCGGTCGCGCCGGCAACGACGGCGGCATGGCGCCGGCCGCGCCGGCCCGTCCGATGGACGCCCAGCCGAGCTTCACCGGCTGAGCGGCCCGCACGGCCGGCGCCCGTCGCCGGCCGTGCGGCACCACCGGCACCACATCCCACCGCCCCGGTGCGGGTCGGCACGACCCGCCCGGGGCGGCCTCGACAGGTGGAGGACCCGACGTCGTGCGTACTCTCGGGCCCGTGGCCCCGGACCGAGACGAGGAGCGCGAGCTCCTCGCCCGGGCCAGGGCGCTGGACCCGGACGCGTGGGAGACGGTCTACCGCCGCTCCTACCCCCGGCTCGTGGACTACGCCCGTCGTCGGCTGCCCGCCGGGGCCGACCCGGACGACGCCGTGAGCGAGGCCATGGCCCGGGCCATGGACCGGGTGGCGACGCTGGAGGACCAGGGCCTGCGCCTGGAGGCCTGGCTGTACGGCATCCTCCGCAACGTCGTGCTGGAGCACACCCGGGCCCAGGGCCGCAGCGCCCCCGCCGCCACCGAGGAGCAGCTGCCCCACCCGGGTCCCGGCCCGTTGGAGGAGCTGCTCGACGCCGAGCTCACCGGTTCGGTGCGACGGGCGTTCACCGGGCTGTCCGACGACGACCAGGAGGTGCTCTGGCTCCGGCTGGTCGCCCGGTTGTCCTCGGCCGAGGTGGCCGACGTGGTGGGACGGCGCGAGGGCGCGGTACGACAGGCGCAGTCCCGCGCCCTGGACAGGCTCAGACGACGGCTGGAGGAGGTGCACCCGTGAACGACGACGAGCTCGAGACCGTGCTGGGCGAGGCCCTGCGCCCGGCTCCGGCGCAGCCTCCCGCCGACCGGGTCGCCGCGCTGCGCGCCCGCGCCGAGCAGGCCCGCGCCGAGCAGGCCGACGCCCCTGCCGCCGACGCACCGGACGCACCGGACGCACCCGACGCACCCGACGCACCCGAGGAGCGCGACGCACCCGAGGAGCCCGACGCGCCCCTGACCGCTCCGCGGCCGGCGTCGCGGTCCCGCCTGCTGTTCGGGCTGGCCGCAGGCCTGCTGCTGCTGGCGGCCGGGGCGGCCGTCGGCGTCGGCCTGACCTCGGGACCCTCCGGCTCGGAGCAGGACCTGCTGGCCCGCGGCACCCCCGAGTTCGAGGCGAGCCTGGCCGTCGACGGGGTCGAGGTCGCCCTGGACGGCTCCCGCGCACCCGAGGGCCGCATCGTCGTCCTGGAGTCCGACAGCCTGCCGATCCTGCCGCTGGGTGAGTACTACGAACTGTGGTTCGTGGGGCCCGACGACTCCCCCGGCTCGCCGGACCGGGTGTCGGCCGGCACCTTCCACCCGGACTACGACGACGGCTACACGCTCGTGGTGCTCCACGCGGCCGTGGACCCGTCGCTGTTCCCCGAGATCGAGATCACCGCCGAGGTGGGCGACGGCGACCCGGCCCCCGCCGGCGACGTCGTGCTGCAGGGGCCGCTCACCCTGCTCGACTGAACGCCCGGGGCGGTCCGGTCGGCGCGGCCCGCAATAGTCTCGCCCCGTGCCCCAGGTCCCCCTCCGTCGGCTCGTCGCCCTGCCGGTCACGGGCCTGCCGGTGGGGCAGCAGGACCCGACCGACGTGGTGCTGGCCCTGGCTCCCCTGGCGGGGCGGCGGCGGCTGGCCGCGCTGGCCGGCCGCTGGAGCGGCACGGCGCTGCTGGTGACGGCCGACCCCACGGAGGTCCACGAGCAGGGCCTGCTCCCCGAGGCCCCCGGCGTCGACCCCGCCCCCGACCTGGCGAGGCTCGTGCGCACCCTCGACGACGCCCGAGCGCCGGTGCAGGTCGGCCCGGGGGTGCCCGCGGACGCGGTGGGCGGGGGCTGCGTCACCCTGCTCGGCCACGCGCTGGGCCGCGCGACGGGACGGGTGCGCACCACCGCGCCGGCGACGGTCGGCCCCCGCCTGCCCACGGTCCTGACCAGCCGGCACGACCACGTGCTGCGCTTCGACGGCGAGCGCTGGTGGGCCGAGGCCCTCGAGGACGGCAGCGGTGCGGCGACCGCGCGGGCCGTGGCCCTGGCCGAGGCGGCCGTGGCCGGGTTGCGGGGGGACCGGGCGGCCGGGCCCCGCCCCGGTCCTGCCGTCCGGCTGGAGCAGCTGCCCGACGACCGCGCCCACATGGCCGCCGTCGAGCAGGTGGTGACGGCGGTCCGGGCCGGTGACATCGCCCAGGCCAACGTCTGCACCCGGTTCGGGCTGCGGCTGGCGGACGGCCGGACCGCGGCGGTGCAGGCGTGGGCCGCGCTGGTGCGGGCCCTGGCGCCGGACCGGGCGGCGCTGGTCACGGCCCCCTGGGGGGCGCTGCTGGGCGCCTCGCCGGAGCTGTACCTGCAGCTGTCCGGCGAGACGGTCCGCTCCGCCCCGATCAAGGGCACCCGACCGGCCGGCGAGGACCGGGCCCTGCTCGCCTCGGCCAAGGACACCAGTGAGAACGTCATGATCGTCGACCTGGTCCGCAACGACCTGTCCCGCGTCTGCCGTCCCGGCACGGTCCGGGTCGACAGCCTGCTCGGGGTGCGCCCCCACGCCGGGGTCGCCCACCTGGTCTCCGAGGTGTCGGGCCGGCTGCTGCCCGGCACCGGGCCCGGGGCGCTGGTGGCGGCCACGTTCCCGCCCGGGTCGGTCACCGGCACGCCCAAGCAGCGCGCCACCGAGGTCACCGACGGGCTCGAGCCGGCCGCCCGGGGGGCGCACACCGGGGCGGTGGGCCTCGTCGGGCCGCGGCTGGCGGACCTGGCCGTGACGATCCGCAGCCTGGAGGTCGCCGCCGACGGCACGGCCGCCCTGGGCGTGGGCGGGGGCATCGTGGCGGACTCCACCCCGGCCGAGGAGTGGCAGGAGGTCCTGACCAAGGCCGCACCGCTGCTGCGCGCGCTCGGGCTCGACCCGCCCGGGCCCACCCCGCAGACCGCGCCCCGCAAGGGGGTGTCCGACCCCGCGGCGGGCCTGCTGGAGACGGTGCTGGCCGTGGACGGGCGGGCCGTGGAGGCCGCCGACCACGCCGCGCGGCTGCGCCGCTCGGTCTGGGAGCTGACGGGCGGCACCGTCGCCGACGACGTCGAGCAGCAGCTGCACGAGGCCGCGGCCCGGGCCGGGGCGGGGGCCCACCGGCTGCGGCTGCGCCGACCGCTGGGACCGGGCCCGGGGGTGGTCGAGGTCGAGCCGTTCGCCCGGCCGGCGCCGCTGGACCGTTCGCCGGGCCTGCTGCTGGGGCTCGCCCCCGCCCCGGCCCACGGCCTGGAGCGGCACAAGTACGCCGACCGGCGCTGGGTGGAGGCGGCCCTGGCCCAGGGCCGGTCGGTCACCCCGGACGCCGACGACGTCGCGCTGCGCACCACGACCGGGGACCTGCTGGAGACCACGCGCGCCTGCCTGCTGGCCGTAATGCCCGGCGGGCCGGGCCGCACGGCGCCGACGCTGCTCACCCCGCCCTGCGACGGCCGGGTGCTGCCCGGCGTCACGCGGCAGCAGTGCGTCGACCTCGCGCGGCAGCTGGGCTGGGCGGTGCGGCTGGGGCCCCTCGACGGGACGGCGCTGGCCACGGCGTCGACCCTGCTCACGGCCAACGCGCTGCGCGGGCTGCAGTGGGTGCGCCGGGTGGACGGGCACCGGTGGGCGGCCCCGTCACCGGAGGCGTTGCAGCTGTCGCGGGCGCTGCTGCGGCGCTGGCGGCTGCTGGGTCCCGAGCACCCGGAGCAGCCGGTGGCTGCCCCGGCCGGGTGAGCGGGACTGCTCCGATCCGGTGACGCGGCCACGGCGGGCTCCGGGACGACGGCCCGGGTTCCGACACCTCCCCGAAGCCCTGCCGCGACCCCCGGCGCCACCGACGTACGGAGACGAGGACCACGATGTCCGCCGCACCCACCATCGCCCGGTTCGTGCCGACCGGGAACCTGCTCGCCCCGGAGGTGTTCGCCAGCCGCCACCGGCTGCTGGTGCGCATCCTGCTCGGCCACGTGCCGGTCCTGTACGTCGTGGGCCTCCTCCGTGGCTTCGACCCGCTGCTGCTGGCGCTGGAGGTCCTGCCGGCGCTGCTGGCGGCCGGCGCCGCGTCGCTGGGCGGCGCGAGCCGCAGCCGGCTGCGCGCGGTGCTGGTGACGGCCGGGCTGTCGTGGACGTCGATCGTCCTGGTCCACGTGACCGGGGGCCAGATCGAGTCCCACTTCCACTTCTTCATCGTGCTGGGGTTCATCGCGCTCTACCAGGACTGGCTGCCGTTCACCTGGTACATCGGGTTCACCGCGCTGAGCCATGGCCTGGGCTCGGGCGTCGTGCCCGACCTGGTCTTCAACCACGCCGCCGGCCAGGCCAACCCCTGGCTGTGGTCCGGGGTCCACGCGGCCGGGGTGGCCCTGCTGAGCATCGGCCTGATCATCTTCTGGTCCAACACCGAGGCCGAGCAGCGCCGGGCCACGTCGCTGGCCACCGAGCTGAGCGCCAAGGACCTGCAGCGCGCCCGCGCCGACATCGAGCAGCGGCAGGCCCAGAGCCAGATGCTGCTCAACCTGGCCCGCCGGAACCAGTCCCTGGTGCAGCGCCAGCTGGACACCATCGAGGAGCTGGAGACCGACGAGCAGCGTCCCGACGTGCTCGACCGGCTGTTCAGCCTCGACCACATGTCCACGCGGATGCGCCGCAACGCGGAGTCGCTGCTGGTGCTGTCCGGGGCGGAGCCGGCCCGGATCTGGCGCGAGCCCGTGCCGCTGTCCGACGTGCTGCGCGCGGCGATCAGCGAGGTCGAGGAGTACCGGCGCATCGACCTGCTGCTGGGCGAGGACCCGAGCGTCGAGGGCCGTGCGGCCGCCGACCTGTCGCACCTGTTCGCCGAGCTGGTCGAGAACGCCACGGCCAGCTCCCCGCCGAGCACCCGGGCCACGGTGTCGGCCGAGATCGCGCCGTCGCGCGACCTGTTCGTGGTGGTCCGTGACCACGGCGTCGGCATGGACGAGGCCACCCTGGCCGACGCCCGGGCCCTGCTGGGGTCGGCCTCCGACGGCAGCGGCGGACGGGCCATGACCCCGGGCGACGCGCGGCTCGGCCTGCAGGTGGTCGGCGCCCTGGCCCGGCGCCACGGCCTGACGGTGGACGTGCAGGCCGGTGCGGGCGGCACGGCCGTCCAGGTGGTCGTGCCCGCCTCGCTGGTCGTGGCCGAGGCCGTCGTCGAGCCCGCGTTCGCCCCCGGCGGGCCGGGCCGGCGGGCCCAGCACGCCGTGCCCGCGCAGGGTGGCAGCCCCACCCCGGCGGGCCCGGACCTGTGGGCCCCCGCCGCCCAGCCCGTCGCATCGCCCGTCGCGCAGCCGGTCGCACCGCCCGTCGCACCGCCCGTCGCACGGCCGGTCCCCGAGTACGCGGCGTCGGCCGCCCGCCCCGCCGCGGTGACGGACCAGCCGCCGGCCCCGGCCCACGCCGGCTCCGCGTTCTCCGCGTACTCCGCGTTCACGTCCCGGCAGGGTGCCTCGGTCTCGGCCGACGCCCCCGCCGGCGACGGCCTGCCCGACCTGCCGCGCCGCAGCCGCGCCGACGACGTCAGCACGCCCGCCCCGGTCGACCTGTGGGCCACCGGCGACGGAGGGGACCAGTCATGAGCACGCCCGACCTCGGCACCACCGCCACGGTGGGCGCCGACCTGGACTGGGTCATGTCCGGCCTGAAGAAGAAGGTCCCGGGCGTCCTGCACGCCCTGACCGCGACGGCGGACGGGCTGCACCTGGCCAGCACCCCCGGCCTGGACCCCGCGACGCAGAAGCTGCTGTCGTCGATCACGTCCGGGCTGGCCAGCCTCACGGTGTCGGCCGCGGCGACGTGCGGGGCCGAGCGGCCCGTGCAGACCCTGGTCGAGATCGACCGCGGGTTCATGATCGTGGCCAGCATCGCCGACACGGCCGCCGTCATCGTCCTGACCTCCCGCGAGGTCGACCTGGGCCTGGTCGGCTACGAGCTGGGCCTGCTGGTGCAGCGCATCGGCCGCGTGCTCACGCCCGAGCTGCGCGGCACCGGCCAGCTGCCCCGGCAGACGGGACCGGGCGGGCAGGGCCCCTCGTGACCGGCCGGATGGTCCGGCCGTTCGCCATGGTGTCCGGCCGGACCCGCGCCGTCCTGCCGCTGGAGTCCCAGGTCCGGGCCACCGACGCCGGTCGTGAGGCCGCCGACGCCCTGCGCTTCGAGCTGGGCTCCGTGGTCCGGCTCTGCCGCGAGCCGCGCTCCGTGGCCGAGGTCGCGGCGCTGCTGAACCTGCCGCTGGCCGTGGCCCGCATCCTCGTCGCCGACGGCCAGGACTCGGGGTTCCTGATCGTCACCCGCACCTCCGACCCCCGCTCCCCGGCCTTCCTGGAAGAGGTGCTCCATGCACTCGGCACACCCTGACGACAGCACCGCCCGCACCCCCGTCCCCGTCAAGGTCCTGGTCGCGGGCGGCTTCGGCGTGGGCAAGACCACCTTGGTCGCCACCATGAGCGACATCACGCCGCTGCGCACCGAGGCCCCGATGACCGCGCTGTCGGTCGGGGTCGACGACACCAGCCAGGTCGCGAGCAAGACCACCACGACCGTGGCGCTGGACTTCGGCCGCAGCGCGCTGTCGGACGACCTGGTGCTCTACATGTTCGGCACCCCGGGGCAGGACCGGTTCCTGTTCATGTGGGACGAGCTGGCCACTGGGGCCGTCGGCGCGATCGTGCTCGTCGACACCCGACGCCTGGCCGACGCGTTCGGCCCGGTCGCCTACTTCGAGAAGGCCGGCCTGCCGTTCGTCGTCGCGGTCAACGAGTTCCCCGGGGCGCAGGCCTACCCCGAGGCGGCGCTGCGCGAGGCGCTGGCCGTCGACCCCGACGTGCCCATCGTCACCGGTGACGCGCGTGACCTCGCCTCCTCGCGGCAGCTGCTGGTCACGCTCGTGCAGCACGCCCTGGGCCGGGCCCGCCGGGCCTCGCCCGTCGCGCAGCCCGTGGGCTGAGAGGTGCCCGCCACCCCGGTCCGGGCTGCGTCGTTGCCGGGCCCGCGCCGGCCACGGGAGCGGCCGGCGCCCGACCGGCGGCCCGGTGGGGGTGGGGCGGTCGCCCCGGCGTCCGGGCCGCGACCGTGGGTCCTGCTGACGCTGCTCGGCACGGCGCTGGCCACCTCGGTCGCCGTGGCGGCCGGCCTGCTGGCCTCGTGGTGGCTCGGCGCCGCCACCCCCGGGCTGCTCGTCGAGCAGGGCCCGCCGTGGTGGCTGGCCCCCGCCCTGCGGGTGGTCCGTGACGTGGCGGGCGCCCTGACCCTGGGCCTCCTGCTGCTGACCGGCGTCACCGGCCCGGGCGCCCCGCTGCCCACGTCACCGCTGCCCGCGTCACCGCTGCCCGCCTCCTCCCCGCCGGCCCCCTCGCCGGTGCGGGGTGGGGTCCGGACCGCAGCCGTCACGGCCGCGGTCGCCGCGCTGGCCGGCGCCGGGTACGTGGTGGCCGCCGCGGCCGACGTGACCTCTCGCCCGCTGCTGCCGGCGGCCGGGCTGGGCGGCGACCTGTGGCTGGCGCTGTCGGTGGTGGGCGGGCTGCGGATGATGGCCTACTCCGCGGTCGCCCTGCTCGTGGTGGCGGTCCTGGCGGTGCGCACCTCGCACCGGGTCGGGCTGCAGCGGCTGACGGTGGGGGCGGCCCTGGCGACGGCCCTGCTGGGCGTCGGGGGCCACGGCACCGGCCACGAGGCCATGATCGGCGTGCTCGTGGTGCACGTGCTCGCGGCGTCGGTCTGGGCCGGCGGCCTCGGGGCGCTGCTGGTGCTGCGGCTCGGCGGGGCCGAGGACGTGGCCGCGGTGCTGCCGGCGTTCTCGCGCCTGGCCGGCTTGGCCTTCGTCGCCGTGGCCCTGTCGGGCCTGGCCGCGGTGGCGCTGCGCTGGCAGGACGGGACGCCGACGAGCACCTGGCTGCTGCTGGCCGCGGGCAAGGCGGCCGTCATGGTGGCCCTCGCGGTCGCGGGACGGCAGCAGCGCCTGCGGGTCGTGGCTCGCGCCCGCGCCGGTTCACCGGTCCCGTGGCGCGACCTCGCCCGCGTGGGTGCGGCCGAGCTGCTGCTCATGGGCCTGGCCGCCGGCGCGGGCGCGGCCCTGGCCACAGGCGCCTGACCGCCCCTCCCCCACCCGGCCACCGGGCGACCGGGCGGCCGGGCGGCCGGGCGGCCGGGCACGGGCCTCAGCTGCCCTGGCCCATGCTCCACATCGCCCAGGACTGGGTGCGCATCTCGCGGGGCTGCTGCAGCGTGGTGAGGACGGCGTGGGCCACCATCTCCGGCCGCAGGTACTCCGCCAGCGCCGGGTCGCCCTCGGTGCGCCCCTTGCCGATGGCGAACTCGGTCTCCACGCCCGCGGGGTTGATGGTGGTCACGCGGATGCCCTTCTCGCGCAGCTCGCGGTCGATGGACCCGGCGAAGCCCTGCTGCGCGAACTTGGTGCCCGCGTAGACGGCCTCGTCGGCCCCGCCGCGGAAGCTGGCCACGGAGGCGACGATCACGACGTCGCCCGCCCCGGCCTGCAGCATGGTCGGCAGCGCCGCCCGCACGGTGAACACCGTGCCGGTGAAGTTGGTGTCGACCATGGTCCGGATCTCGTCGTCGGTGCCGTCGAGGACCGACCCGTAGGAGCCGATGCCGGTGTTGGCCACGACGGAGTCCAGCCGGCCCCAGGTGTCCAGGGCTGCCTGCACCAGGCGGGCGTTGTCGGCCGGCTCGCGGACGTCCATCTGCACGGGCACGACGCGGTCCGTGCCCAGCTGCTCGGCGAGCTCGGTGAGCCGCTCGAGGCGGCGGGCCCCGACGACGACGTTGGCGCCCGCGGCGACCAGGGCCTCGGCGACGGCCCGGCCGATGCCCGCGGAGGCTCCGGTGATGGCGACGACGGAGCCGGTCAGGTCACGGGGCTGCATCAGGGTCATGCCCCGGACGCTAGCCAGCCGCGGCGGGGCGCGCGCGGTGGAGCGGACGGGGCACCACCCGACCTTTACGGCGCCCTCCCCCTGACCTACCGTCGGGGCCCGACCGGGCAGCCACCCGTCGACCGACCAACCCCCGAGGAGTGCCATGTCCCGCGTGGTCCGTGCAGCCGTAGTCCAGACCGCGTGGACGGGTGACAAGGCGTCGATGCTCGACCGGCACGAGGAGCACGCCCGTGCGGCGGCGGCCCAGGGGGCGCAGGTCATGTGCTTCCAGGAGCTGTTCTACGGCCCCTACTTCTGCCAGGTGCAGGAGACGGAGTACTACGACTACGCCGAGGCCGTGCCCGACGGGCCCACCGTGCAGCGCTTCTCCGCCCTGGCCAAGGAGCTCGGCATGGTGATGGTGCTGCCGGTCTACGAGCGCGAGCAGGCCGGCTTCCTCTACAACACGGCTGCGGTGGTCGACGCGGACGGCACCTACCTGGGCAAGTACCGCAAGCACCACATCCCCCAGGTCAAGGGCTTCTGGGAGAAGTTCTACTTCCGCCCCGGCAACCTGGGCTGGCCGGTGTTCGACACCGCGGTCGGCAAGGTCGGGGTCTACATCTGCTACGACCGCCACTTCCCCGAGGGCTGGCGGGCGCTGGGGCTGGCCGGGGCCGAGATCGTCTTCAACCCGTCGGCCACCTCGCGCGGGCTCAGCAACTACCTGTGGAAGCTCGAGCAGCCGGCCGCCGCGGCCGCGAACATGTACTTCGTCGCCGCCATCAACCGGGTGGGCGTCGAGCCGCTGGGTGACGACGACTTCTACGGCACGAGCTACTTCGCCGACCCGCGCGGCCAGCTCGTCGGCGACGCGGCGTCGGGCCACGACGAGGAGCTCGTGGTGCGGGACCTGGACCTGGGCCTGATCGAGGAGGTCCGCAACCAGTGGGCCTTCTACCGCGACCGCCGCCCCGACGCCTACGGCCCGCTCGTCGAGGGCTGAGCCCAGGGCCCCCGGGCCCTTGCGCCGACGGGCGAGCAGGTCGACGCTCGTGCGGTGGAGCGCTGGACCGAGGAGGACCTCGTCGAGGTCCGCGACCGGGTCGACGACGTCGCCTCGACCCTGCCCGGCACGGTCGTGCAGCACGAGCGCGGGCACACCCGCTGGTTCGTGCGCCGACGGCGGTTCGCCTGGCTGCTGGTCGACCACCACGGTGACGGTCGGCTCGCCCTCGCGGTCCGGGCGGTCCCCGGGCAGCAGTCGGACCTGGTCCGCTCCGACCCGGACCGCTGGTTCGTGCCCGCCTACCTGGGGGCGCGCGGCTGGGTGGCCGCCCAGGTGGACCCCGGGCACGAACCGGACTGGGACCACGTCGAGCACCTGCTGGTGGAGTCGTGGCGCCTGGCCGCCGGGGCCCGCGACATCGCCCGGTTCGACGCGGGCCGGGCCGCTCCCCCCGCCTGAGGGACTCCCCTACCGTGCGGGCGGGACACGGCCTACCGTCTGCTCATGACGATGACCGACCCCGCCGTGGACCCCGGGACCGACGCCGCCGCCCCGTCCGCCGGGGCCCGCACCGCCGATCTGCTCGAGCGCCACCGCGCGGTCATGCCGCGCTGGCAGGCGCTGTACTACGCCGACCCGATCGCGCTCAGCCACGGGGAGGGACGCCACGTCTGGGACGTCGAGGGCACCCGGTACCTGGACTTCTTCGGCGGCATCCTCACCACGATGACCGCGCACGCCCTGCCCGAGGTGACCGCCGCGGTCCAGGAGCAGGCCGGCAAGATCCTGCACTCCTCGACGCTGTACCTCAACGAGCAGACCGTCGAGCTGGCCGAGCGGATCGCCGAGCTGTCGGGCATCCCGGACGCCAAGGTGTTCCTGACCCCGTCCGGCACGGAGGCAAACGACGCCGCGCTGCTGATGGCCACGGTGCACCGGCGCAGCAACCAGGTGCTGGCCATGCGCAACAGCTACCACGGCCGGTCGTTCTCGACCATCGGCATCACGGGCCACCGGTCCTGGAGCCCGACGTCGTTCTCGGGCCTGCAGACCACCTACGTCCACGGCGGATACCGGCTGCGCAGCCCGTTCCGGGACCTGCCGGACGGCGAGTACACCGCGGCCTGCGTGGCCGACCTGCGCCAGCTGCTGGACATGGCGACCTCGGGCGACGTGGCCTGCCTGATCGCCGAGCCGATCCAGGGCGTCGGTGGCTTCGCGACCCCGCCGGACGGCTTCTTCGGGGCGATGAAGGAGGTGCTGGACGAGCACGGCATCCTGTTCGTCTCCGACGAGGTGCAGACCGGCTGGGGCCGCACGGGCGAGCACTTCTGGGGCTACCAGGCCCACGGCATCACCCCCGACCTGCTGACCTTCGCCAAGGGCATCGGCAACGGCCTGCCGCTCGGCGGGGTGGTGGGGCGCGCCGACGTCGTCGACGCCATCGCCGGCAACCACATCTCGACCTTCGGCGGCTCGCCGCTGGTCTCGGCCGGCGCCAACGCGAACCTGCGGTACCTGCTGGAGCGCGACCTGCAGGGCAACGCCAAGCGCGTGGGTGACCGGCTGCGCGCCGCGGTCCAGCCGACCGTCGACGGGACGCCCTGGATCGCCGAGATGCGCGGCCGCGGTCTGATGCTCGCCCTGGAGTGCGTGCACCCGGGCGGCATCGAGCCCGACCCCGCCCGGGCCGCGGCGCTGCTGGAGGCCACCAAGGACCGCGGCCTGCTGGTCGGCAAGGGCGGGCTGTACGGCAACGTCGTCCGCATGGCACCCCCGCTGACCCTGACCGAGGCCGAGGCCGACGAGGGCGTGGCGCTGCTGCTCGACGCCGTCCGGTCGATCGACTGAGGGGCGTGACACCAGGGCGGGGCGGACGCAGCGCCGGGAGTGCGCGCGCCGCGGGCCTCACACCGGGTCGAGCACGTCCTCGGTGACGTCCGCCCCGTCGTCGCACGACCGGCGTCGCTTGATCGCGTACATCGCGGTGTCGGCGCGGGCGACGAGCGCCGCCGCGTCCTCTCCCGGCCGCCAGCACACCGCCCCGCAGCTGGCCCGCAGGTCGACCTCGTGGCCGGCCAGCTGCAGAGTCGCGGTGAGCGCCGCGGACACGCGTGCCGTCACGGCGTCCACCTGCTCCTGGCCGGGGACGTCGCGGACGACGACGAGGAACTCGTCGCCGCCCAGCCGCCCGACGAGGTCACCGGGCCTGACCGCGGCGCGCAGGCGCTGCCCGACCTCGACGAGCAACGCGTCGCCGACCGCGTGGCCGAGCGTGTCGTTGACCAGCTTGAACCGGTCGAGGTCGACGAAGACGACGCCGGTCGTGCGTCCGCCCGGCACCAGCAGCGAGCCCTCGAGGCCACGCATCACCTCGGCCCGGTTGAGGCAGCCGGTCAGGGCGTCGTTCGTGGCCCTCCGCTCGAGCTCGGCCGCCATCTGCGAGCGCTCGGTCACGTCCTCCAGGCAGAGCACGACCCCGGTCGCCTCGTCCCCGTGGCCCAAGGACACGGTCACGACCCGGCAGCGCAGCAGCGCACCGGTCCCCCGCTGGCGCAGGAGCACCTCCCGCTCCCCGTCCTCACCGCCGCCGAGCACCCGGGTGACGAGCCGCCGCACCTCGGTGCCGCCCTCACCCTCCAAGGTGCCGAGCACGTCGCCGAGCCGGTCGACCGGGCCCGGCCCGACGAGCTCCCGCGCGCGGGCGTTGGTGAAGTCCACCGTACCGTCGGCGTCGGCGCGGACGATGCCCAGCGGGAGGGCCTCCGCGAGCCGGCGGAACAGCTGGCCCTGACGGGCGACGTGCTCGTGCGCACTCATCTCGTCGGAGACGTCGGTGACGTGGGTGTGCACCTCGAGACCGTCGGGGCCCGTCACGAGGGTGTTCTCCAGCTCCACCCACAGCCACGACCCGTCCCCGGTGACGTGACGGACGCGGATCCGGCCGTTGGCCTGCGTGGACAGCATCTGCATCCAGGCGGCGACGGCCCGGTCGACGTCCTCCGGGTGCATGAGCTCGGAGGAGCGGACCCCGACCAGCCGCTCACGCGGCAGGCCCAGCAGCCGCAGCGCCCGCTCGTCGGCGTCGGTGATGACGGCGTTGTACGCCTTGCGCACCATGCCGGTGCGGGGCCGGAGCGCCGGTGCCGCGACCGCCTCGGGACCGTCCGTGCCCAGGACGTCGGCCCGGGTCGGCGCCAGCACAGCGAACATGCCGTGCTCCGGGGTCACGACGAAGTCGAGCACGAGGGCCGCCGACGGGACCCCGCGCAGGTGGACGTCGACGCTCGAACGGCCCTCCTGCCGGGCCAGCTCCCAGGCGCCGACGACGACCAGCGCCTCCGACGGCAGCACGAGGTCGAGCATCGTGGCCCGGTCCTCCGGGAGCGGGATGACCGAGTCCGCAGACAGACCGAGGGCAGGCGGCACCGGCACCCGGAAGCCGTCGCCGCCGATGGCCGCCACGGCGGCGCCGGGTCGGCGCACCAGGGCGCGGAGCAGCGTCTCGGGGTCTGCGGGGCCGTCGGTCACCACTGGGTCATCGACATGCGCAGCGGCCGGGTTGAGCCCCCTCGGCCCGGACGGGGCGGACGGGGGCGCGGGGCCGGGCGACGGCTCCGCGCCCGCGCCCTCACGCACCGAGCGGGGCCGGCACCTCAGCCGGCGGCGAGGGCGCGCGCGTCGCCGGCCAGGGTGGTCATGCTCACCGCGTCGAGCTGACGGCCCGCAGCCCGCTCCGCACGACCGGCGAGGCCCTCCAGGTCGCCCGCCGCGAGCCGGCTCAGCAGGCCCGCCACCGCGGCGTCCCCGTCACCGCGCACGGGCTCGGCCCCGAGCACCAGGGCGGCCAGCCCGGCCTCGGTCGGGACCACGGTGAAGCCGGTCGACACCTCGACCTCACCCCCGGGACCCGACGCCCGGGCGGTGAGCACGTGCTCCCCCAGCGCCAGCGTCGTGACGTCCAGGACGGCGCCCACCTCGACGGGCTCGCCGTCCAGCGTCACCGTCACCTCGTCCGCGTCCGTGGCGGCGACCGCGACCACCGGCCGCTGCTCCCGGCCGAGCTCGGCCCCGTCGGCCGGTGACGTCACCGAGACGACCGGCGCCGGGGTCGGCTGCTCGCCCTGGGTCAGCCGCGCGTTCCAGCCCACCAGCGCACCGGGCCGGTCGGTGATGATGCCGTCGACCCCCAGGCCGACCAGGGCGTCCCACTGGGCGGGGGCGTTCACCGTGTACGGCATCACGGCGACACCGGCGCCGTTCAGGGCCGCGACCGCGTCGGGGCGGGCGGCGAGCGCCCCCGCCGACGGGTTGTAGGCCACCACGTCGTACCGCCGGGCGACCGCCACCGGGTCCGCGTCCAGAGAGCCCCGCAGCAGGCCCAGGGCGATGTCGTCGTCCGCGGCCCGGGCGTAGGTCAGCACGTCGGTGTCGAAGCTCTGCAGCAGCACCTCCTCGACCATGTCCCGCTCGCGGACCAGGTCCAGCATGGCCTCGACCTGGGCCGCCGTCTCGGGTCCCTTGACCTCCAGCAGCAGGGTCGCGCCGCTGCCCCGGACGGCGTCCAGGGCCTGCGCCAGGGTCGGCACGGGCTCGCCCGCGAAGGCCGGGGCGAACCAGGACCCGGCGTCGAGGCCGGCGAGGTACTCCGTGGCCAGCACCGCCACGTCACCGGTCCCGTCCGTCGTGCGGTCGACCGTCTGGTCGTGCATGAGCACCGGCACCCCGTCGGCCGTGGTGTGGGCGTCGATCTCCACGTACTCCGCCCCCGAGCGGACCCCCTGCTCGATCGCGGTGAGCGTGTTCTCGGGCGCGACCGAGGAGTAGCCGCGGTGGGCGACCACGGCCGGGGCCGTCCCGTCCGCACGGACCAGGGTCGGCTCGGGCAGCTCGGTGACGACGACGTCGTCGAAGGCGACCCGGGCCCCGTTCAGCACGAACCCGAGCCCGCCGTCGTCGCTGCGGCGCAGGCTGCGGGTCTCCAGCACCTGCTGGCCGTCGTAGTACCAGCGGGCCTGCCGGCCCTGGACCTCCACCGCGACGCGCACGTCCTGGCCGGTCCCGGCCGCGGTGGGGGCCGACGCGGTGACGGGCACGTTCCACGTGTTGGCCGCGGTCCGCTCCGCGAACTCGATGCCGTTGGCGGCCGTGGTCTGCGAGCGCATGGTCGCGATCCACCACGGCACGGCCCCGTCGGCGGCCAGGTCCAGGCCGAGGGCCGCCCACCGGCCGCCGTTCTCGACGGTGTCGAAGCGCACCGTGGCCTCGAACCGGTAGTTGTCCCGGTGCTCCCCGAACGTGAGCCGGGACAGCTGGCCACCGACCGAGGTACCGACCAGGCGGCCGTCGACGACCTCCCAGTTCCCCTCCACCGCCCGCCAGCCCTCGGGCAGCGCACCGCCGGAGAACTCCTCGCTGAGCACGGGCTGCGCGTCGGCGGTCGCAGCGGTCGACTCTGCGGTCGATGCGGCGGCGGGGGCGATCAGGCCGGCGCCGGCCACGGCCAGCGCGGCGAGCAGGACGGTCGGTCGGGCGGGACGGAGGGGCAGGCGGCGGCGACGCGAGGTCGGAGGCGGTGTCATGCGGCGGACGGTAGGAACGATGCGTAAATGGCAGTCATACGCAGCGTTAGCACCTCCTGACCCGCTGCGGGCCATCCGGCGACGAGGCGGTGACCCCCCGGCGACCGCCCGGTGTCCGGACGGTGTCCACGCGTCGACCCGACGTCCGGCGCCGACCGGTCGCGCGCACCGACCCCGTCGGCCAGGTCGACGACGGGTCGCGACTGCCCGATCAGTTGTCGCCCCCGCGGCAGTCAGCCGGGGCAGCAGGGCACCCACCGGGGTCGCCCGTCACCGGAGGACCGCCCATGGAGCTCACCGTCCACCTGTTCGTGTCGCTCGACGGGGTCGTCCAGGGCCCCGGGTCCCCCGACGAGGACCCCAGCGGCGGCTTCACGCGCGGCGGCTGGCTCGTGCCGCACGTCGACGACGAGTTCGGCGAGGTGGTCGACGGCTGGTTCGCGCGCACCGGCGAGCTGCTGTTCGGCCGGACGACCTACGACATGATGCAGGCCTACTGGCCGCAGGTCACCGACGGCGGCGGGCGGGCTGCGTCGATGCTGAACGGGCGCCCCAAGCACGTCGTGACCAGCCACCCCGACGACCTGGCGCCGTGGGCCGGGGCCACCGCCCTGGCGGGCGACCCCGTCGCGGGCGTCCGGGCGCTCAAGTCCCGCGAGGCCGCCGACGGCGGTGAGCTGCAGGTCCACGGCTGCGCCGGCCTGGTGCAGACCCTGCTCGCCGCCGGCCTGGTCGACGAGCTGCGGACCCTCACCTTCCCCACCGTCGTCGGGGCCGGCAAGCGGCTGATGGAGCCCGGGCTGCCGACCTCGACCTGGCGCCTGGTCGACTCGTCCATCACCTCCGCCGGGGCGGTGGCGGCCCGCTACCGGCCGACCGACCACACCGGGCCCGGCGCCTTCGTGGTGCGTGACGGCCGGGAGACCGTGGCCTGAAGTCGCCGCGGCCGACGGCTGGACCGCTCAGTCGCCGGGCTCGACCGGAGGGGCCTCCACCCAGGTGACCAGCTGGAGCACGACACCGCTGGGGTCCATCACCTGCGAACCCGAAGTGGGTGGCCAGGAACTCGGCGGAGGCCCGGGGGTCAGGAGCAGCGCGGGCGACCCGGTCCGGACCCTGGCCCTGCTGTGGCGGCACGAGCTGGCGGGCGTCCCCGCCGACCCCGCCCCGCCGGAACGGCGCGGCCCTCGGCAGGCCCTCGACGTCGACACCGTCGTCGCCGCGGCGCTCGACCTGGTCGACGACTGGTACGCGGCCGCGTTCGGTACGGCCGACCCCCTGGCGGCCGGCGCGCCGTACCGACCAGCGACACCCGAGCGCGCCAGGCGGCGGTTCCACCGTCGACACCCCCGGTCGTGTCGCTCGTCGGTACGGCCGGAGCGCCGCCTGCGAACGCGGGCTGGCCGCCCTGGAGGGCCTGGGGCTGCCCGACGTCGACCGGGACGCGGCCCTGACCCTGCTGCTCGGCTTCGTCCGCAGCTGCGCCCGGTTGCACGCGGACGCCCTGGACGCGGCGGCGGCCAGCGGCGAGGCCGACACCACCTGGTGGGAGCGGGTCTCACCGGCCCTGCTCGAGGTGATGGGGCCGGAGCGGTTCCCGCTCGCCTGCCGGGTCGGCACCGCCGCCGGCGAGGCGCACGGCGGGGCCTACAGCGCCGAGCACGCCTTCGAGTGGGGCCTGCCGCGGGTGCTCGACGGACTGACGGACCGCAACGACGACTGAGGTCTGTACAACGAATTCGTCCAGTCATACAGTGGCGCATGCCGCTGTCGACCACGATGAAGGTCTCTCGCAACGGACAGGTGTCGCTGCCCGCCGACGTCAGGCGCCGCTGGGGCACCGACCTCGTCCTCGTCCTCGACCTCGGGACCCACGTCGTGATGCGCCCGGTGTCCGCCGACCGCGAGGCCAACATCGACGCCGTGCTCGGTCGGTACCGCAACGTCGACGGACCCTCGACCGAGGAGCTGCGCCGACAGGCCCGCGAGGAGGACGCCGAGGCGGAGGACCGCAAGGAGCGGCTGTGATCCTCGACGCCTACGCGCTCGTGGCGGCGCTTCGGGGGGAGGCCGCGACGGAGGTGGTGCGGGGGCTGCTGCGCGACCGGGACCTGCACTGCCGCCTGCTCAGCACCGTGGTCGCCGAGACGGTGGACCGGGTCTCCAGGCTGGACCACCAGCCGGCGGAGCAGGTGGCCCTCGACCTGATGCAGCTGGGGCTCGAGGTCACGCCGGTCGACGGCCACCTGGGCGTCCTGGCCGGGACGCTCCGCGCCGAGGCGTACCACCGCACCCGGTCCCCGCTCAGCCTGGCCGACTGCGTCGTCGCCGCCGAGGCCCTGCGCTGCCGCGACGTGCTTGTCACCTCCGACCCCGCGCTGCTCGACCTGGTCGCGTCCCGGGGAGGGTCGTACATCGCACTGCCGGGCTCGGACGGGACCGTGCACTCCCCCGACGTCCTTTACCCGGGCGGGCCCCTGGCCTAGCGTCGGCGGTCCCCGGATGCGAGGAGCCGCACGCCATGTCTGCAGCCACCAGGACCCTGATCAGCAACGGCACCGTCGTCAGCGCGACCGGCGCCATCCCCCACGACGTGCTCGTCGAGGGCGAGCGGGTGGTGGCCCTGCTGGCCCCCGGGACGGCCGAGGACACCGGCATCACCGCCGACACCGTGATCGACGCGGCCGGCTGCTACGTCGTGCCGGGCGGCATCGACGCCCACACCCACATGGAGATGCCGTTCGGCGGCACCCAGGCCAGCGACACCTTCGAGACCGGCACCCGCGCCGCCGCGCACGGCGGCACGACGACGATCATCGACTTCGCGGTGCAGACGGCCGGCAACGACGTCCGCGCCAGCCTGGACACCTGGTACGCCAAGGCCGACGGCAACTGCGCGATCGACTACGCCTTCCACATGATCATCGGCGGGGTCGACGACTCCAGCCTCAAGCTGATGGGCGACCTGGTCGCCGAGGGCATCACCAGCTTCAAGCTGTTCATGGCCTACCCGGGCGTCTTCTACTCCGACGACGGGCAGATCCTGCGGGCCATGCAGCGCGCGGCCGAGCTCGGCGCCATGATCTCGATGCACGCCGAGAACGGCATCGCCATCGACGTGCTGGCCGAGCAGGCCGCCGCCCGCGGCGAGACCAGCCCGGTCAACCACGGTCTGACCCGGCCGGCCCGGCTGGAGGGCGAGGCCACGTTCCGCGCCATCCAGCTGGCCCTGGTCGCGGGCGCCCCGGTGTACTTCGTCCACCTGTCCAGCTCCGAGGCGCTGGAGCAGGTCAGCCGGGCCCGCGCCGAGGGCCACAACGTGTTCGCCGAGACCTGCCCCCAGTACTTGTACCTGACCCTGGAGGACCACCTCGACGCCCAGGGCGACGACGGGTTCGAGGGCGCCAAGTACGTCTGCTCCGCCCCGCTGCGCAGCAAGCACGAGCACCACGGCCGGGACCTCTGGCGCGGGCTGCGGACCAACGACCTGTCCATCGTGGCCACCGACCACTGCCCGTTCTGCTTCAAGGACCAGAAGGAGCTCGGCCGGGAGGACTTCCGCGCCATCCCCAACGGCATCGGCGGGGTCGAGCACCGGATGGACCTGATCTACCAGGGCGTCGTCACCGGCGAGATCAGCCTCGAGCGGTGGGTGGAGACCTGCTCGACCACCCCGGCCCGGATGTTCGGGCTCTACCCCCGCAAGGGCGTCATCGCCCCGGGCGCCGACGCCGACGTCGTGGTCTACGACCCCAACGCCCTGACCACGATCAGCGCCTCGACCCACCACATGAACATGGACTACTCGGCCTACGAGGGGTTCCAGGTCAGCGGCGGCGTGAGGACCGTGATGTCGCGCGGGAGCGTCGTGGTGGACCGGGGTACGTTCCACGGACGCGCCGGCCACGGCCGGTTCCTGCCCCGAGGGCTGAGCACCTACCTGCGTTGAGGAGCGACACGTGAAGCGGATCTCGCACTGGGTGGACAACGCCACCCTCGTCGGCACGTCCGGGCGCACCTCGCCGGTCACCGACCCCGCCACGGGTGCGGTCACGGCCGAGCTGGACCTGGCCACCACGGCCGAGGTCGACGCGGTCGCCGCCTCGGCCAGGGCCGCGGCGGTCGATTGGTCGCAGACCTCGATCGCCCAGCGCACCCGGCTGATGTTCCGCTTCCGCGAGCTGGTCGAGGCCAACCGCGACGAGATCGCCCGTCGGCTGTCCAGCGAGCACGGCAAGGTGCTGTCCGACGCCGGCGGCGAGGTGGCCCGGGCGCTGGAGAACATCGAGTACGCCTGCGGCCTGGCCGAGCTGCTCAAAGGCGGCTACTCCGAGCAGGCCTCGGGCGGGGTCGACGTGTACTCGATCCGGCAGCCGCTGGGCGTCGTGGCCGGCATCACGCCGTTCAACTTCCCGGCCATGGTCCCGCTGTGGATGATCCCCAACGCCGTGGCCTGCGGGAACACCTTCGTGCTCAAGCCGAGCGAGAAGGACCCGTCGGCGCCCATGTTCGTCGCCGAGCTGTTCGCCGAGGCGGGCTTCCCGCCCGGGGTCCTCAACGTCGTCAACGGCGACGCGGACGCGGTCGACCACCTGCTCACGCACCCCGACGTGGCCGCGGTCAGCTTCGTCGGCTCGACGCCGATCGCCCGCCACGTCTACGAGACCGGTACCCGCGCGGGCAAGCGGGTGCAGGCCCTGGGCGGGGCCAAGAACCACATGGTCGTGCTGCCCGACGCCGACCTGGACCTGGCCGCCGACGCCGCGGTCAACGCCGCCTACGGTTCGGCCGGCGAGCGCTGCATGGCCGTCAGCGTCGTCGTCGCGGTCGGCGACGTCGGCGACCCGCTGGTCGACGCCATCGCCGCCCGGGTCGACAAGCTCACCATCGGCCCGGGCGACGACCCGGACTCCCAGATGGGTCCGCTCATCACCCGCGAGCACCGCGACCGGGTGGCCGGCTACGTCGGGGCGGGCGCGGCCGCGGGCGCCCGGGTCGTGGTGGACGGCCGGGCGCAGCAGTTCGACGGCGACGGCTTCTTCCTCGGTGTCACGCTGCTGGACCACGTCACCCCGGACATGACCGTCTACACCGACGAGATCTTCGGCCCCGTCCTGGTCGTGGTGCGCGCCGACACCTACGCCGACGCCGTCGGGCTGCTCGAGGCCAACCCGTGGGGCAACGGCGCCGCGATCTTCACGCGCGACGGCGGGGCCGCCCGACGGTTCCAGCACGAGGTCAGCGCCGGCATGGTCGGCGTCAACGTCCCGATCCCGGTGCCGGTGGGCTACTACTCCTTCGGCGGCTGGAAGGACTCCCTGTTCGGCGACACCCACATGTACGGCCCCGAAGGGATCCACTTCTGGACCCGCGGCAAGGTCGTCACCAGCCGCTGGCCGGACCCGGCCACGTCGGCCATCGACCTCGGCTTCCCCCGCAACGACTGAGAGGCACCCCTGATGGACCTCGGCCTCGTGCTGCAGAACGACCCGCCGGCCTGGCGGGTCGTCGACCTGATGCGCCGCGCGGAGACGCTGGGCTTCAGCCACGGCTGGACCTTCGACTCCCACGTGCTGTGGCAGGAGCCGTACGTCGTCTACAGCCAGATCCTGGCCGCCACCCACCGCATGGTCGTCGGGCCGATGGTGACCAACCCCGGTACCCGGGACTGGACGGTCATCGCCAGCCAGCACGCGACCCTGAACGACATGTTCGGCGAGCGGACGGTCTGCGGGATCGGCCGGGGCGACTCCGCCATGCGAGTCATCGGCAACAAGCCGTGCACGCTCGCGCAGGTCCGCGACTCGATGGCCGTCATCAAGGGCCTGGCCGAGGGTCGGACGGTCACCCACAACGACACGGAGCTGTCGTTCCCGTGGCGTGCGGGCGGGCACCTGCCCGTCCTGATGGCCGGCTACGGCCCCAAGGCGCTGCAGCTGGTGGGCGAACGGGCCGACGGGTTCATCCTGCAGCTGGCCGACCCGTCGATCGCCGAGTGGACGATCGGGGCCGTGCGCGCCGCCGCCGCCGCGGCGGGGCGTGACCCGGACTCGCTCTACGTCGTGGTCGCCGCCCCCGCCTACGTCGGTCCGACCGAGACCCTGGCCCACCAGCGCGACCAGGTCCGCTGGTTCGGCGGCATGGTCGGCAACCACGTCGCCGACCTGGTCGCGCGCTACGGCGAGAGCGGGGCCGTGCCGCAGGCCCTGACCGACTACATCAAGGGGCGCGAGGGCTACGACTACGCCCAGCACGGCCGGGCCGGCAACACCCACGCCGACTTCGTGCCGGACGAGATCGTCGACCGGTTCTGCCTGCTCGGCCCGGTCGAGGCGCACCTGGAGCGGTTGGCGCAGCTGCAGGACCTGGGCGTGGACCAGTTCGCGCTGTACCTGATGCACGACGAGCCCGAGGCCACGCTGACCGCCTACGGCGAGAAGGTCGCGCCCGTGCTGCGGCGCGGCTGAGCCCCGCCCCGGGGTCGCCGCGCTCCCTCCGGAGGGCCCGTCACGCGAACGGCTCAAGGCGCACCCCCGAACGGCCGAACCACACCGGGTGAGCGAGACCGCGCAGGAGGCCGCGTCGGCACGGCCCCAGGCCGTGACCGTCGTGCCGTTCCCCCTGCCGTCGCAGCGGCGCAGCTGGTGGGCCCGCTCGCTGCGGCGCCACACCCCGCCCGAGCACGTGCCCCGCCCGCCCCGCCGTTCCTGCCGCCGGAGACCGACGACGAGACCGACGCCGCGACCCACCCCTCGGGTGCGACCCCCGCCGCGTCCACCGCGCCGGTCGGGCGGGCCGTGGCCCCCGGCCCCCTTCCGGCCGGCCCCTCGGCCCCCGCTCCCCGGACTCCCGCACCGCCGGTCCCCCGTCCCGCGACGTCGCCGGTCAGCGCCCCGCCGACCACCCCCCTGCCCGGCACCGCCCTGGTGACCCGGTCCTCCGCCGGGGACCTCTTCGCCCGGCCCCTCAGCCGACCGACCACCGGGCCGACCGCCCGCCCGGTCGCCGTGACCTCGGCCGCGCCACCCGCCTTCGAGCCCCTCGCCCCCGCCGCGGTGACGAGCGCCGAGCCCGGCGCCCCGGCTGCGGTGGCGCCCGTCTCCGCCACCGCCCGACCGACGGCCCCGTCGACCGCCCCCGCCGCACCGGTCGGCCGCGGGGTGGCGGGGTCGCCGTTGACGCGGGGCGGCCCCCGGCCACAGACCCCACCGCCTACCGCCGCCTCGCCTACCGCCGCCTCGCCCGCCGGCGGCCCGCCCGTCGCCCGCCCGCCCGAGGCCCGCCCGCCCGTCGCCCGCCCGCCCGCTGCCGGCCCGCCCGCTGCCGGTGCTGCCGCGCTGCCGATGCCCACCTCCGGGGTGCCCGAGTCCGCGTGGGTCGCCCAGGTGCAGGGACCCATCTCCCGCAACGCCGACGCCGGACGGGCCGTGCCCCCCACGGCCCGCACCGACCGGGCTGTGGCAGGGGCCGCGCACCGGCCCCCCGACCACGCCGCCGCCCGACCTGGCGACCGGTCCGCCGCGCGGGCCGACGCCCCGCCGCTCGGTGGCACCGACCCCACGCTCCGCGCCGCCGACCCCACGCTCCGCGCCGCCGACCCCGCGCTCCGCGCCGCCGACCCCGCGCTCCGCGCCGCCGACCCCGCGCTCCGCGCCGTCGACCCCGCGCTCCGCGCCGTCGACCCCGCGGTCCGCGCCGTCGAGATGCTGACGGCCGAGCTGGCCGCCACCCGCAGCCTGCTGGCCGAGGTGCTGCACGCCCAGCGGACGCAGACCACCGCGCTGCGGGCGGAGGTCGACCTGCTGCGCCAGGAGGTCGCCCGGCCCGCGGTGCACCCGCTGGTCCTGACCGCCCGAACCGTGCTGCAGGCCCACAACGACGCGTTGGTCGAGCGCGCCCGCCGGCTGGGCGAGATGGCCGCCGAGGGGTTCCTGCGCGCCGCCGAGGACGTCGGGGTCGACGCCGACGGCATGATCGCCCTGGAGACCTGGGTGCTCGCCGGCGGGCGCGGCGTCCTGGTCGACCCCGACCCCGACCGCCGTCGTCGCCTGGGCTGCGCCGTGGTGCTCCAGCTGGCCCGCGCCGGTCGCAGCGCCGTCCTGGTGGCCCCCCGCCGCGCCGACGTCACCACGTGGACCGACGCCCTGCGCGAGCACGTCCCGACGTCGACCCTGCGCTCCAGCACCGCCCAGGACCGCAGCGCGGCCCCGAGCGGCACCGCGGTGCTCGTCACGACCGCCCGCGCCCACGGGACCGGTGGTGCGCGCAGCGGCCAGGCCCCGGCGCTGCTGCTGGCGGTCGACGCCGAGCGCTTCGGCGCCCCCAGCCTGGCCGAGGCCCTGGACCAGCGCTGCGACTGGCGGCTCGGCCTGAGCAGCGCGTACCGCCGGGCCGACGACGGGCTGGTCCGCTTCACCGACCCGTACTTCGACGCCGGGGTCGTGCACGTCGGCTGAGGCCGGCGGCCCACAGCCCGCCTCGCGGCGCCGGTCGTCCACAGGCGGCCCGCCGTGGCCGACGAGAACCATCCACGTGGGGGTAAAACCGGGGTATGCCCAAGGTGTGTGTCTATCTTCCTGACCGGTTGCACAGTGAGGCGCGCCGGCTCGACCTGTCGCTGTCCGCCCTCATCCAGGACGCCGTGGAACGGGCAGTGGCCGGGGACGCGCTCAACCGGTGGTTGGGAGCCCAGCAGCTGCGCACGCTGCGTTCCACCGCCCTGCCTGCACCGGCTCCCGGGGACGCAGCCGGTCAGGCAGCGCGTGACGACGAGGGCGACGCGACCGGCGACGAGGACGGGTGGGGGGCGTGATCGTCCTGCACGCGCGGGCGCTGCTGAGCCTGGCGGTGGCCGAGCCCCGGTCGGACTGGTTGCTCACGCAGCTGCACCACGACGAACCGGCCGCGCCCGCGCACCAGCCCACCTGGGTGCTGGCGGCCCTGGTGCGGTTGGCCGCGCGCGGGGTGCTGGCTCCGGACGACCTGGGGGCGGCCGTCACGGCGGTCGTGACGCTGCCGCAGCGGCTCGAGCCCCCGGACGAGCGGCTGGTGCGGCGCGCCCAGGCGCTGACGGGCCTGGTCGGTTTCCTCGACGGGCTGCACGTGGCCCTCGCCGAACGCCTCGAGGTCCCGGTGCTCGCCACCGACTGCGCCCTGAGCCGCGACGACGTCCGGGCCCGGCTCAGGTGCGAGATCGTGACACCACCCGCCTGGCTCTACCCGGAGCGCCGCGACGACCCCTGAGCCGGTGCGCACCGGGCCGGACTCAGCAGCGGCCCCGCACGCGGCAGCGGTTCCCGCACGCGGCAGCGGCCCCCCGCCCACGAAGGGCGAGGGGCCGCTGCTGCGGGTGGTGCCGCGGGTCGTGCTGGTCAGTCGATCGACACGACCGTCGGCGCCAGCGCGCCCTCGTAGCCGACCCAGCCCAGGTAGCTGGACTCGGGGTCCAGGCCCGACCAGGTCAGGTCGAACGTGGTCGCCTCACCGGCGCTGACCGGCAGCGGGTTCGGCTCGGCGGCCAGACCGCCCAGGGTGGTCTGCGGCGTCACGGCGTACGTCGTGAACTCGTAGGCCGCCTGGGTCTCGCCCGGAGCGTTGGCGTAGTTCTCCACCACCGAGTAGTACAGCCCGGCCGGCAGGTCGAGCACGTCGACCCGCTCGTCCGCCGACCCGGTGGCCGACTGCCCGACCAGGGCCACCAACGCGGTCCCGGTCGCGTTCATCCGGTACACGTACAGGTCCATGTCGGAGGCGTCGTTGGTGGCGTCCAGGTCGAACCGGGCCAGCGACGTGCCCTCCGGGACCTGCGTGATGTAGGCCGCCGCGGCGTCGGCGCCCGGGGCCAGGGCCCCGGAGTCGCTGACGCCCTCGGCGAAGCCGGCCGTCGTCAGGTCCAGCTCACCGTCGAAGCCGGGCGTGATGCCGACCTCGACCGAGCCGTCCTCGACGGCGCCGCTGACCTCGGCGGGGGCGGCCACGGAGACCGGCCGGACCGCGACGGGCATGCGGACCGTGGTCGGCCCCTCGAGCGTGATGAAGCCCGTGGCCCACTCGGCCAGCTCGGCGTCGGTGCGGGTGAACGTGAAGTCCACCGACGTGGACGCGCGACCCGACGAGTCACCGCGCACCGACGGGGTCGAGGTGCTGACCTCGTAGCCGGGCAGGTCGACGTCGATGGTCCAGGTGCCGGCCTGCAGCGCCTGGAACGTGCGGGTCACGGTCTGCGGACCGGCCTGCTGACCGATGGCGACCGACGGGTAGTTGAGGTCGGTCGGGGCGATCTCCTCGAACTCCGAGCCGGGCTCGCCGAGCTGCAGGCCCTGGCCGGCGTAGAAGCCGCCCCACTCCGCCTCGGTGTTGGGCAGCACCAGGCCGGGGGTGAACATGTCGGCCGGGCTGACGAAGCCGGCGCCCTGCACGAACGGGTCGGTGACCTCGCTGCCGTCCTCGGCGGCCATGTTGGTGGCCGTCGTCATGATCGCGGACTTGACCACGCTCGGGTGCCACTGCGGCCGCTCGCCCAGGACGAGGGCGGCCAGACCGGCCACGTGCGGGCTGGACATCGACGTGCCCGACAGGGCGTTGTAGTCGTTGCCGCCGTTGGGGCCGGGCGCGACCGCGGCGATGACGGCCACACCGGGCGCCGCGATGTCCGGCTTGATGATGTCGCTGCCGGCGGCCAGCGTCGGCCCGCGCGAGGAGAACCCGGCGATCTGCGGGATCGGGGTGGGCTCGCCGCCGGTGGTGTCGCCGGCCTCGAACGCCGCGGTCGCACCGTCGGTGGCCGCGTAGGCCTTGATCTGCGCACCGGCGACCTCGTCGACGTGCACGGTGGGCACGGCGTGGAAGTCGGGGTCCAGGCTGCCCGGGGTGGTGTTGGCCAGGATCATGGCCACGCCGCCGGCCTGCTCGACCGCGTCGGACTTGGCCACGCGGTCGATGACGCCGCGGTCGCAGACCACCGTCTTGTCGGCCACGACGGCCGGGTCCAGCGTGCCGGGGTAGCACAGCGCCACCTCGGTCGCGGCCGCGCCGGGCAGGCCCGCCTCGGTCGCCAGCACGAGCTCGGTCTGCGGGAAGTCGTCCTGGATGACCGACGCGCCCTTGTAGCGCTCGCCGTTGCCGAGCACGACCGTGCCCTCGTCACGCTTGAACGTGGTGGCGCCGACCGTCATGACCCACGGGCTGTTGTGCGCCGTGGTGGAGGCCCCGGGACCGGAGTTGCCGGCCGACGCCGCGACGAAGACACCCGCGTTGGCGGCGTTGTAGAAGGCCAGCTCGACCGCGTCGACGACCGTGGTGGTCGTGCCGCTGATCGAGTAGTTGATGACGTCGACCCCGTCGATGACGGCCTGCTCGATCGCGGAGATCGAGTCGGCGGTGTAGCAGCCACCGGTGTCCGGGTCGTCGTCCTCCCAGCACACCTTGTACACGGCGAGCTTGGCGCCCGGCGCGATGCCCGAGCCCTCGCCCAGGTCGATGCCGTCCACGCTCATCGGGACGTCGGGGTTGCCGGCGGCCGTGCTCGCGGTGTGCGAGCCGTGGCCGTCGCCGTCGCGGGCCGAGACGTACTCGAACTCGCTGCGGTTCGCGGCCGGGACCGAGGCCAGGAACGAGTCCGCGAAGTAGCGGGCCGTGATCAGCTTGTCGTTGCACAGGTCGACGTCGTCCCAGCCCTCGCCGAGCTCGCACTCGCCGCGGAACACGGTGCGGTCGGACTTGAGCATGACGACCTCGTCGTCGGCGGTCCGGAACGGCAGCCCGACCAGCGGGTTGCGACCCACCACGCGGCCCTTGCCGTCGGTGCGGGGCGAACGCCCCTGGCGCAGGTCGTCGCCGGTGAACGACGCGTTCTCCGGCCAGACGCCCGAGTCGAGCACACCGACGACGACGCCCTCGCCCGCGGCGTCGGTGCCGCCGAGGTCGGCCCACACGCCGTTATCACCGGTCAGCCCCAGGTACTCCGGGGACCGGACCGTGTCCAGCGAACGGACCTCGTTGGGCAGCACGGCCGTCACGCCGGGCAGGCCGGCCAGCTTGGTGGCGCGGGCACCGTCCAGCTCGGCGGCGAAGCCGTTGAACGCCACCTGGTAGGTGTACGTGGCCTCGGCGTCGACCTCGTCGAGCAGCTCGGCCTGACGGTCGGCCAGGTAGTCGGCGTAGCGGCGGGCGTCCCGGCCGGTCATGTCGACGGCCTCGCCCTCGGCGGGCCTGGTCGCGGCCAGACCCGAGATGCCACCGGTGTACGAGGCCAGGGCCGGGTCGTCGAGCAGCACGACGTAGCTGCCGTCCTCGAACGGCAGGGGCTCGGCGGAGGCCGGAGCGGTGACGGCGACGGTGCCGGCGGCGATGGTCGCCGCGCCTGCCAGGCAGGCGACCAGGCGCGCACCTGGTCGGTTGTGGGATCTCACGTGGGGGGTCTCCTTCTCGATGACATCTGCGCCGCGACGGGCAGACCTCCGCACCATTTGTCATGGTTGTCGTCAGGTCAAGGAGTCAGGTACGCAAGTTACCCCTTCGTTACCTGTCTGTGACTGCCGGTGCCCGACCGGCCGCGCACCGACACCGGTCCCACGACCCTCGACGACTCGGGGTTTGACCCGCGCGGTCCTGGGTACCCCTGTCGCACGCGGCGGGAACCGCGGTCAGGGATGCAGGAGCGCAGGGGTTGTTGCAGAACAGCGGTTCCCGCCGCTTTCTGCTGCCCGCGCCGCCGTCACAGCCCCCGTCGGCGTCGTTTCGGGCGCCCTCGCCCCGGGTATCCCTGGGCCGGGCGCACGCACCGTGCGCGCGAGGAAGAGGAGACAGACGATGAGAGCACAGCTGATCCGGTGGGCCGTCCTGGCCGTCGTGGTCCCGATCGCCGCGGCCGGTGTCAAGAAGATCGCCGAGCGCGTGGAGGACCGGCGCGGTCCCCGCTCCAAGATCGCCCGGGGTCTGCGCAAGGCCTCGGAGACGGTCCGTCCCTCCAAGCACTGACCCGGCCCGGGGCTCTGCTCCGCAGGGTCTGCAGGCCGCCGCGGCCCCAGCCGCCGACCGCCCGGCACCGTCGCACCGCACGCCGAAGGGCGGCCCGACCGCGAGGTCGGACCGCCCTTCGTCTCGTGCAGGTGGTTCAGGTGGTGCGGCTGATCAGGTGATCAGCTGAGGGCCTTGCTCTTCGGCGTCTTGGCGGACGCCTTCTCGGCGGACGCACGACGCTCGGCGATCTTGGCCTGGAGCTCGTCGCTACGGTCGGCGGCGACCTCCACGGAGGCCTCCTCCTGCACCATCATGCGCGACATGGACATCGCCGGAGCGGTCTCCAGCGTGAGCTCGCCGCGGACGCGGTTGCCCTCGCCGATCGTCGCCGCCGGGTCGTTGCCGGAGCCGGCCAGGTCGCCACGGACGATGTTGTTGGCCAGCACGAAGCCGGTCACGTCCGCGGAGTTGTCGTTGAACGTGACGTCGCCGCCCCAGAAGCTGGCGCCGACGCAGGGGCCGGTCTCGCCGCTGCCACCGATCTGCAGGGTGGAGCCGTTGCCGGTGTACAGGGCGTTGCCGTAGATCTCCGACTCGCAGACGACGCTGCCGAGCGCGTTGTTGCGCACGGTCAGACGGTCGTTGATGACCGTGTCGACGATGTCGGTGTACTCGCCGTCGACGCTGGTCACGTCGCCGTCGACGACGGAGGACTCGAGCAGCAGCTCACCGGCGCGGGCGACCACGCCACCGTCGACGTCGGCGTCGAACGTGTAGACGAACGGAGCGAACTCGTTCTCCTGCGGGTTGCGCTGGTCGATGCCGCCGGCGACCGAGGACTCCTCGACGAAGACACCGAACTGGCTGCGGCCCTGGACGGCGCCACCGATGGAGCTGTCGGCGATGACGTCGGCGTAGCCGTCGTTCTGGACGATGAGGTTGCCGCGGATGTCGGCCCCCTCGAGCAGCAGGTCGGCGCCGGCCTGGACGGTGACGTTGCCCAGGACGGTGGTGCCCTCCAGCGTGCAGGACGCGGGCTGGCCACCGGGGCCGTTGCGCGGGACAACCAGGTTGCCCGGGACGGAGACGGCACCGGCGACGCCGGTGCAACGGGTGGTCAGCGCACCGGAGGCGGGCTGGACCACGAGGATGACGGAGCTGGCAGCAAGGGCTGCGGACGCCAGGAGGGCGACCTTCTTCAAGGACACTTCGGGACCCCTTCGAAGCAGGATGGGTAAGACGATCCGAACCTTGTCCGGTTACTCCGTCCGAGGTCAAGGGTTTGCGGACGATCGGTCGGAAACTGGTGGGTGAACGCTGGGTGACAACCGGGCGCCAACGGGGCACTTCGGTACGGAATTTCCGCACGCTGCGCGTGGCTGGACCCTGGTATGAGAGCTGCCTTCTACTCCGAGTACGGCGACACCGACGTCCTGCAGGTCGGTGAGCTGCCCGACCCCGTGACCGGTCCGGACGGCCTGGTGGTCCGCGTCGCGGCCGCCGGCGTGAACCCCGTGGACTGGAAGCTGCGCGCCGGCTACCTCGACGGCGCGTTCCCCTCGCACTTCCCCACGGTCCCCGGCTGGGACGTCGCCGGCACCGTGGAGGCAGTCGGACCTGCGGTGACGTCCTTCGCGGTCGGTGACCGGGTGCTCGGCTACGCCCGCAAGGACCACGTCCAGCACGGCACCACCGCCGAGCTGGTCCGGGTCGCCGAGCGCCACGTGGCCCGGCTGCCCGACGGCGTGGACCTGGTCGCGGCGGCCGCCGTGCCGCTGGCCGGGTTGACCGCGCTGCAGGCGATCGAGGCCGCCGGCGTCGGCGAGGGCGACACCGTCCTGGTCCACGCCGCGGCCGGTGGCGTGGGCGCGTTCGCGGTCCAGCTGGCCCGGCTGCGGGGGGCCCGGGTGGTGGGCACGGCGAGCGACGGCAACCACGACTTCCTGCGCTCGATCGGAGCAGTGCCCGTGACCTACGGTGACGGCCTCGCCGATCGGGTCCGGGCCGCCGCGGACGGCTCGCCCGTGACCGCGGCCCTGGACTTCGTGGGCGGGGACGAGGCCGTCGAGGTGTCCTTCGAGCTGGTCGCCGACCCCTCGCGGGTCGTCACGGTGACCGACGGCGCGGCCATGCTGCAGCGTGGCGGTCGCTACGTGTTCGTGCGCCCCGACGCCGCGCAGCTGGCCACGCTGGCGGGACTCGTCGCCGACGGCTCGCTCCGGGTCGAGGTGTCGCGCACCTTCCCGCTGGAGCAGGTCGCCGACGCGCACACCCTGTCGGCCTCCGGCCACGGCCGGGGCAAGGTCGTCGTCACGGTCTGAGCCGTGACCGGCCGGTGTGGACGGCCGCGGTCCCGTCCACACCGGCCACCGCACCACCCCGTGGTCCCGGGCACTCGCTAGCGTGCGGGGGTTGCCGCCCGACCGGGCCGGCACGACCTCGAGGGGGTGCGCGTGCTGACCGTCCACCGGGCCGAGCAGGCCACCGTGCTCGCCGACGGGCTGGCCGACATGCTCGCCCGCCCGCTGCCCGACCCGTTCGTCGCCGAGGTGGTCGCCGTCCCGGCCCGCGGGGTCGAGCGGTGGTTGGCGCAGCGGCTGTCGCACCGCCTCGGCGCCGACGGGAGCGAGGCCGACGCGGGGGCGGGCGGGCGTCCGGCGGGTGCCCCCGGCCCGGACGGCGTGTGCGCAAACGTCCGCTTCCCCACCCCCCACCGGCTGCTGGCCGACGCGACGGCGGTGGTCGCCCCGGCCGAGACGGCGGCCCTGGAGGCCTGGACGCCCGAGCGGCTCACCTGGCCGGTGCTGGAGGTCGTCGACGACGTGGTCGGCGAGGACTGGTGCCGGGTGCTGCGACGCCACCTGTACGCCGGTGGCGTCCCCGCCCGCGAGCACGCCACCGGGCGGCGGCTCAGCCTGGCCCGGACCGTCGCGCGGTTGTTCCACTCCTACGCCCGCAACCGCCCCGACCTGCTGCGCGCCTGGGCGGGCGAGCACCCGGTGCTGCCCGACGGCCGCCCGCTCGGTGAGTACGAGCAGTGGCAGATGCTGCTGTGGAACCAGGTCCGGCACCGGCTGGGCGGCACGTCACCGGTGGACCTGCAGGCGCAGGTGCTCGACCGGGTGCGGGCCGACCCCGACCGCCTGGACGCGCCGGAGCGGTTGTCGCTGTTCGGGCTGAGCCGGGTCGCACGCGCCGACCTCGACCTGCTGGGCGCGCTGGCCGAGCACCGCGACGTCCACCTGTGGCTGCACCACGCCTCGCCCGCGTTGTGGCGCGCCGTGGCGGCCGCCGGACCGGTGCGGCGACGG
Organism: Jannaschia sp. R86511; assembly: GCF_042466345.1. Classification (NCBI taxonomy): domain Bacteria; kingdom Pseudomonadati; phylum Pseudomonadota; class Alphaproteobacteria; order Rhodobacterales; family Roseobacteraceae; genus Jannaschia; species Jannaschia sp. R86511. The sequence continues at coordinate 2,041,938 of NZ_JAXHCD010000001.1, read as the reverse complement.
GCCGACGACCAGGTCGGGGCCCGCCTGGCCAACCCGCTGCTCCGGTCGCTGTCGCGCGACGTCCGCGAGCTGCAGCACCTGCTGCGCGCCCACGTGCCCGACCACGTCGACGTACACCACCCCCGGTCGGGGCCGACCGACGGTCCCGGTGCGACGGCCGGCGCCGCGGCGCCCGACCGGCCGGTGACGCTGCTGGCCCGCCTGGTCGACGACCTGGCCCGCGACCACGTGCCGGCCGACCCGCCCCCGCTGCGCCCCGGTGACCGCAGCGTGCAGGTGCACGCCTGCCACGGCCGGACCCGGCAGGTCGAGGTGCTGCGCGAGGTGGTGCTGGGCCTGCTGGCCGACGACCCGACCCTGGAGCCGCGTGACGTGCTCGTCATGTGCCCCGACGTGGAGACCTTCGCCCCGCTGCTCGCGGCGGCTTTCACCACCACCGACCACGAGGTCGCGGGCCACGGGGCGCACCCGGCCTCACGGCTGCGGGTCCGGGTCGCCGACCGGGCCCTGCACCAGGCCAACCCGCTGCTGGCCGTCCTGGACCGGCTGCTCGACCTCGGCTCGGCCCGGCTGGGGGCCACCGAGGTGCTCGACCTGGCCGGCCACCCCGCCGTGGCCCGCCGCTTCGGGCTGGACGACGACGCCCTGGAGCGGCTGCGGGACTGGGTGCGGGACTCCGGCACCCGCTGGGGTCTGCACGAGACCCACCGGCGCGCCTGGCAGCTGCAGGCCGTGCCGGACGGCACCTGGCGCCGGGGCGTGGACCGGCTGCTGCTGGGCGCCACCGTCGACCCCGGCCACGGGGCCGGCGCGGCCACGGTGGCCGGCCTGGTGCCGCTGGACGACGTCGACTCCAGCGACATCGACCTGGCGGGCCGCTTCGCCGAGCTGCTCGACCGCCTCGACCGGGCCCACGGGGACCTGGCCGTCCCCCACGACGCCCCCGGCTGGGCGCGCCTGCTGGAGCAGGCCGTCCTCGACCTGGCCGCCCCCGAGGCCGGGGCGGCGTGGCAGGCGGTGCAGCTGCGTGAGGTGCTGGAGGAGGCGCTGCTGGCCACCGACGCCGAGGGGTCCGCCGCGCCGGCACCGGCCACCGCGCCGACCACCGTTACGGCCGCCGCTCCGGCCGCGGCGCCGGCCTCGGCCGAGCTGACGTTGACCGAGCTGCGTCCGGTCCTGCGCACCGCGCTGGCCGGGCGCCCGACCCGGGCGGGGTTCCGGACCGGGGCGCTGACCGTGTGCACCCTGGTCCCGATGCGCTCGGTCCCCCACCGGGTGGTGGTGCTGCTCGGCCTGGACGACGGCGCGTTCCCGCGCCAGACGGTGCGCGACGGGGACGACCTGCTGGCCCGGGACCCCGAGGTCGGTGACCGCGACCCCCGCAGCGAGGACCGGCAGCTGCTGCTGGACGCGGTCTGCGCCGCCGGGGAGCACCTGGTGCTGCTGCACACCGGGGCCGACGAGCGGACCGGGGCGCCCGTGCCGCCCGCGGTGCCGTTGGGCGAGCTGCTGGACGCCCTGGACCGGACCTGCGTCGTCCCGTCCGGGGGCCGGGTCCGCGACGCCGTGACGACGCACCACCCGCTGCAGCCGTTCGACGCCCGCAACTTCACCGCCGGGGCGCTCGGCCGGCCCGGACCGTTCAGCTTCGACCCGCGTGCCCACGCCGGCGCCCGAGCCGCACTGGGCCCGCGGCGGGCTCCGGCCGAGCTCCTGCCCGCCCCCCTGCCGCCGGTGCCGACGGAGGACGTCGCGGTCACCGACCTGGTCCGGCTGCTGGTGCAGCCGGCCAAGGGGTTCCTGCGGCAGCGGCTGCAGATCAGCCTGGGCGCCCGCGACGACGACCCGGCGGACGCGCTGCCCGTCGGTCTGGACCCGCTCGAGCAGTGGCAGGTCGGGGACCGGATGCTGCGCGACCGCCTGGCCGGGCTGGACCAGCACCGCTGCGCCGTCCTCGAGCGCGGTCGCGGCCTGCTGCCCCCGGGGCCGCTGGGCGACGCGGTGCTGCGCAGCATCGGCCCGCGGGTCGACGCCCTCGCCGCGGCGGCCGCCGGCCTGCTCGGACCGGACCCGGACGCGGTGGACGTCGAGGTGGACCTCGGCGACGGCACCGTTCTCAGCGGGACGGTGGGCGGGCTGCGCGGCGACCGGCTCGTCGCGGTGCACTACTCGTCCCTGGCGCCCAAGCACCGGCTGACCGCCTGGCTCCACCTGCTCGCCGTGACCGCCGACCGACCCGACCGGGCCTGGCAGGCCGTCACGCTGGGCCGGGGCACCGGCCGCGACAAGGACAGCTGCGTGCGCAGCACCCTGGGCCCGGTCCCGGTGGACGTCGCCCGGTCGCTGCTGGGGCAGCTGGTGACTATCCACCGCTCCGGTCTGGCGTCCCCGCTGCCGCTGGCCTGCAAGACGTCGGAGGCCTACGCGGCGCAGCGGCGCCGGGGGCGTCGTCCGGCTGCCGCCCGCCACGCCGCCGGCCAGGCCTGGCAGGACGGCCGGTTCCCGGGTGAGCAGTCCGACCCCGAGCACGTCCTGCTCAACGCCGGTGAGCCGCCGAGCCTGACCGACCTGCTGCGGGAGCGGGCCACGGCGGCCGACCTGGTCGCCGGCTGGCCCGCCGACGAGGAGGGCGACCGGTTCGGCGTCCTGGCCCGGCGGGTGTGGGAGCCGCTGCTGGCCCACGAGACGACGGACGCCGCATGAGCGCCGAGCCGCGGCAGCCCACGGCCGCCACCGCCATCACCTCCACCACCACCACCACTGACACCTCCACCACCATCACCGACGACCCGGCGGCGTTCGACCTCGACGGGCCCCTGCCCACCGGCACCAGCGTGCTCGAGGCGAGCGCCGGCACGGGCAAGACGTACACGATCGCCCGCCTGGTCTCCCGCTACGTCAGCGAGGGTCTGCCCGACGGCTCACCGGTGCGCATGGACCAGCTGCTGGTGATCAGCTTCAGCCGGGACGCCTCGCGCGAGCTGCGCGAGCGGGTCCGGGAGCGGCTGGTCAGCGACCGCGACACCGCCACGGCACCGACCGCGCGGGACCGCCTCGACGCGGCCCTCGCCGACTTCGACGGCGCCACCGTGACCACGACGCACGCGTTCTGCCACGCCATGCTCCGCGAGCTGGGGACCGCCGCCGACCACGACCGGGACGCCGTCCTCGTCGAGGACCCCCGCGACCTGGTCACCGAGGTCGCCGACGACCTGTACGTCCGCAAGTGGGGGCACCCGGGCGCCGCGGCCGCCGACCTCACGCCCGAGCAGTTCCGCGAGCTGGCCCGCGTCGCCGCCCTCGACCCGTCGACCCCGCTCGTGCCCCGCCCGCAGGACACCGACGACCCGGCCGCGCGGCTGCGGGCCCGGGTCGCGGTGGCGGTGCGCGAGGAGGTCGACCGGCGCAAGCGGCTCGGCCGGCTGCTGGACTACGACGACATGGTGGGGCGCCTCGACGCGGCCCTGCAGGAGGAGCACACCGCCGACGTGGCCGCGGCCCGGATGCGCGCCCGGTTCCGGGTGGTGCTGGTGGACGAGTTCCAGGACACCGACCCCGTGCAGTGGCGGATCCTGCGCACCGCGTTCCACGGCGTGGCCACGCTGGTGCTGGTGGGTGACCCCAAGCAGGCCGTCTACGGCTTCCGCGGCGCCGACGTCCACGCCTACCTCGACGCCCGGGACGAGGCCGCGACGCGGGCCAGCCTGCCCCGCAACCACCGCTCCGACCCCGGCGTCCTGACCGGTCTCGCCGCCCTGCTCGGCGGGGCGGCCCTGGGTGACGAGCGGATCCGGGTGCGGCCCGTGCTCGCGGCGCACGCCGGCCGGACGCTGGACGTCGGCGCCCCCGTCGAGCTGCGCGTCGTGCCGCGCGAGGGTCACCCGCTCAACCGCTCCGACCTGGTCGCGACGGCCGACGCCCGCCGCACCGTCCGCGAGGACTGCGCCCGTCAGGTGGTGGCCCTGCTGACCGGCGGGTCGCTGCTGGTGGAGCGCGGTGCGGGTGACGACGGCGCCGGCACGTCGCGGCCGCTGCACCCGGGCGACATGGCGGTCGTGGTGCGCAACAACACCGAGGCGGTCGCGGTGCAGGAACGGATGCGGGCGGCGGGCGTGCCTGCGGTGGTGTCGGGACGCACCAGCGTGTTCGCCACCCCCGCCGCGCAGGAGTGGCAGACCCTGCTGGAGGCGCTCGAGCAGCCCCACCGCACGGCCCGGGTGCGGGCGCTCGCCGTCGGCCGCCTGGTGGGTCTGGCCGCGGCCGACCTGGTGGCCCCGACGTCGGCCCCGACGTCGGCCCCGACGTCGGCCCCGGGAAGCGAGCCGGCGGCCGGGCAGACACTCCCCCAGCCGCGCACCCAGCCGCCCGGGCAGACGCTGACCCAGCTGCACGGGGAGACGCCCACGCAGACGGGCGCGGACGCCCTGGAGGACCTGGCGCTGCGGCTGCGGGACTGGGTGCGCACCCTGGCCGAGCGCGGGGTCGCGGCGGTGTTCGAGGCCGTGTCGGCCGGGCTCGGGCTGCAGGAGCGCCTGCTGGCCCAGCCCGACGGCGAGCGCCTGCTGACCGACCTGCGCCACGTGGCCGAGGTGCTGCACGAGGCGTCGCTGAGCGACGACCTCGGTCTCACCGCGCTGACCTCGTGGCTGCAGCGACGCCGCGACGAGCAGGGCGAGGGCGGCGCCGAGCGCAGCCGACGGCTGGAGACCGACGCCGACGCCGTGCAGGTGCTCACGTCGCACATGAGCAAGGGCCTGGAGTTCCCGGTCGTGCTGGCGCCGTCGCTGTGGAGCAACTGGTCACCGACGCAGACCTACCCCCGCTTCCACGACGAGCGCGGCGTGCGCACACGAGACGTCGGCGGCCCTGGTGGCCCGGACTTCGACGCGCACGTCCGGGCGCACCAGCGCGAGGACGCCGACGAGGAGCTCCGTCTGGCCTACGTCACCCTGACCCGCGCCCGGTCCAAGGTCATCACGTGGTGGGCGCCGACGGCCAACACCGGCACATCGCCGCTGCACCGGCTGCTGGGCCACGACGACCCGACCACGGTGGCCCCGTTCAGCCTGCCGGTGCCGGGCGACGCGGACGCGCTGGCCCGGTTCCGGGCCCGGGCCGCGCGCAGCGAGGGTGCGCTGGCGGTCTCGACGGTGCCGGTCGGTGACGACGTCGCCGCGGTACCGGTCTGGGCCGGACCGCAGGCCGGCACCCCGCAGCTGCGGCGGGCCCGGCTGGACCGCGGCCTGGACCTGGCCTGGCGGCGCACGTCGTACAGCGCGTTGACCGCGGCGGCGCACGACGCCGCGTACGGCGGGGCCACCGGCGGCGCCCTGGCCGGCGACGGTTCGACGATGACGACGACCGACGGGACGGACGGCTCGGACGGCTCGGACGCGGCAGGCACCAACGACTGGACCGACGGGACGGCGGCGGGGACGACGGGGACGACGGGCACGACTGCTACCGGGCCCGCCTTCGGCAGCGAGCCCGAGACCCGGCAGAAGGACGACGAGAGCGACGTCGACGACACCGTCCTGGCCGGTCCGGACCCGGACGACCCCGACGCCCACCTGGCCCGGGTCGGTTCCGCCTGGCACGACCTGCCGGGCGGCACGGGCTTCGGCACGCTCGTGCACGGCGTGCTGGAGCGCTACGACCCCGCGGTGCACGGGCCCGACGGCACGGGCGCGCTGGCCGACCTGGTGACCGGTCTGACCCGGGGACAGGGCCCCGACGCCGCGCTGCTCACCACGGCGCTGGAGACGGCGCTGCGGACCCCGCTCGGGCCGCTGGCCGACGGCGCGGCGTTCGGTGACGTGGCTCGGGCCGACCTGCTGCCCGAGCTGGACTTCGAGCTGCCGCTGTCCGGCGGGGACACGCCGACCGCGACCCCGGCGGTGCTGTCCGGGCTGGTGGGGCTGTGGCGCTCGCACGTGCCCGACGGCCTGCTGGCCGGGTACGCCGACGCGCTGGCCGGGCTGGGCGAGGCGACCCTGCGGGGTTACCTGAGCGGTTCGATCGACGCCGTCGTCCGGGTGCGCCCCGGCGCCGGCGGCCCGGAGCGGTACCTGGTGGTGGACCACAAGACCAACCGGCTCGCCCCGCGGGAGGAGCCGCTGACCGCGTGGCACTACCGCGGCGCCGCGCTCGAGACGTCCATGACCGAGGCGCACTACCCGTTGCAGGCCCTGCTGTACGCCGTCGCGCTCCACCGCTACCTGCGCTGGCGCCGTCCCGGGTACGAGCCCGCCGAGCACCTGGGCGGCGTGCTCTACCTGTACCTGCGGGGCATGAGCGGGCCGGGGGTCACCGGGGCCGACGGTCACGTGCCCGGCGTCTTCGCCTGGCGCCCGCCCGCCGGCCTGGTCCTGGCCGCCTCCGACCTGCTGGCGGGGGGCCAGCCGTGACGCTGGACGCCCACTCCCCCGAACGGGCCCTGCGCGCCACGGGCCTGCTGCGCACCTTCAACGACGCCGGCGTGCTGAGCGCGGCCGACGTGCACGTGGCGACCCGGCTCGGCGTGCTGCTCGGCGAGAGCGACGAGACCGTGCTGCTGGCCGCCGGCCTGACCGTGCGCTCGACGCGGGGCGGCTCGGTCGTCCTCGACCTGGCCACGGCCGCGGACGCCGTCGCCCCGGACGTCGACGAGACCGACCCCGCGACCGCCCCCGACGTGCACGACCTGCCGTGGCCGGCCACGGCGGCCTGGGTGGCCGCCTGCGCGGGCAGCCCGCTCACGACCGGGCCCGACGCCCCGCTGGCGCTGCGCGGGTCCCGGCTGTGGCTGTCGCGCTACGACCAGCAGGAGCAGCAGGTGGTCGACGAGCTGCGCCGTCGTACCGCCGACACCCCCGACGACCTCGACCTCGACCTGCTGCGCGCCGGTCTGGACCGGCTGTTCCCCCGCCCCGGGGACGCCGACCAGCGCCTCGGCGCCGCGGTGTGCGCCCTGTCGCGGGTGTCGGTGCTGGCCGGTGGGCCCGGGACGGGCAAGACCACCACCGTGTCCCGGCTGCTGGCCCTGCTCCGCGAGCAGGCCCCCGGGGCGCGCATCGCCCTGGCCGCGCCCACCGGCAAGGCGGCCGCCCGGCTGGAGGAGGCCGTCCGGTCCTCCACCGCGGGCTTCGCCGACGACGCCGACCGGCAGCGCCTGGGCACCCTGGCCGGGGTGACGCTGCACCGGCTGCTGGGCTGGCAGCCCGGCTCGCGCAGCCGGTTCCGCCACCACCGCGGCAACCGGCTGCCGTTCGAGGTGGTCGTGGTCGACGAGGCCTCGATGGTGCCGCTGACCATGATGGCGCGACTGCTGGAGGCGCTGCGGGACGGGACCCGGCTGGTGCTGGTCGGCGACCCCGACCAGCTGGCCTCGGTCGAGGCCGGCGCCGTGCTGGGTGACCTGGTGGACCGGCCCGGTCTGGGCCGGCGGACCGAGCGCTGCGTGGCGGCGCTGGACCGGGTCGCCCCGGGCCACGGCTCGGTGCCGACGCCGTCCACCCCGGCCGCCCGGCTGCGGGACGGCATCGCCGCCCTGACCGTCAACCACCGGTTCGCGGCCGGGTCTGCCATCGGGGCGCTGTCGGACGCCGTGCGCCGCGGTGACCACGACGGCGCCACCGCGCTGCTGCAGGCCGGCGGGGACGGCGTCGAGCTGCTGGAGGTGGCCGACGACGCGCCGCTCACCGAGACGCTGCTGGAGCCGGTCCGCCTCGACGTGCGGGCCTGGGGCGAGCAGATGCTGCGGGCCGCGCTCGCGGGTGACGCGCGCACCGCGCTGCGGGCCCTGGACCGGCACCGGCTGCTGTGCGCGCACCGTCGCGGCCCGCGCGGGGTGCAGCACTGGGAGTGGCTCGCGGCCCGCTGGCTCGCCGACCTCGACCGCACCGGGTCGAGCGGGCGGGACGGGACAGGCGGACCGACGGCGGCCGCCGGCCGGCCCCGCGGGGACGGCCTGCTCGTCGGGCAGCCGCTGCTGGTGACCACCAACGACTACGAGGTGGGCCTGTTCAACGGCGACACCGGCCTGGTCGTGGCCGGCCCGGACGGTACCGGGGCGCCCCGGGCGGTGTTCGCCCGCGGCGGCGAGCCGACCAGCGTCCCGCTGGTCCGCCTGGGCGCGGTCCGGGCCGTGCACGCCATGACGGTGCACCGCAGCCAGGGCTCGCAGTTCGACCGGGTGACCGTGGTGCTGCCGACGGCCGACTCCCCGCTGGCCACGCGCGAGACGCTCTACACGGCCATCACCCGCGCCGTCTCGCAGGTCCGCGTCATCGGCTCCGCGGAGGCGTTCGCCGCCGCCGTGGCCCGGCCGGCGGCCCGCGCCACCGGCCTGCGCGAACGGCTGTGACCGACCTCAGCCCGCCGGCACCGTCGCGTCGCGCCTGGGCGGTGTGGGGCGTCGGCCTGCTGGCCTACGTCGTCGCGGTCATGCAGCGGACCAGCCTGGGCGTGGCCGGGGTGGCCGCTGGCGAGCGCTACGACGCCTCCGCCAGCACGCTGGCGTCGCTGGCCGTGGTCCAGCTGCTGTTCTACGCCGGCCTGCAGGTGCCCGTCGGGGTGCTGCTGGACCGCTTCGGCAGCCGGCGGCTGATCGTCACCGGCGCGTTCGTCATGGCGCTGGGCCAGGCGGTGCTCGCCCTGGCCGAACCGGTGGGCCTGGCCGTGCTGGGACGGCTGCTGGTCGGGGTGGGCGACGCGCTTACGTTCATCAGCGTGCTGCGGCTCGTACCGGCCTGGTTCCCGCCCCGGCGCGTGCCGGTGATGACCCAGGTGACCGGGCTGGTGGGCCAGGTCGGGCAGGTGCTGAGCGCCGTGCCCCTGGTGGCGCTGCTCGGCGGGCCCGGCTGGACGGTGGCCTTCCTGTCGGCCGCGGCCACCGGGGTGGTGGTGGCCGTGCTCGCCCTGGCCGTGGTCCGCAACCACCCCGACCCCGCCGTCGGCCCGACCCGCACCGGCGCCCGGGACCTGGTCGCGGACCTGGTCACGGCCTGGCGGCACCCCGGCACCCGGCTGGGGCTGTGGACGCACTTCACCACCCAGTTCCCCGGCACGGCCTTCGCCCTGCTGTGGGGCTTCCCGTTCCTGGTGGCCGGCCAGGGGGTAGCCCCGGCCACCGCCAGCGCGCTGCTCACCCTGTTCGTCCTGGCCGGGGTGGCCACCGGGCCCTGGCTCGGGGTGCTGGTGCAGCGCCACCCGTTCCGGCGCTCGTGGCTGGTGCTCGGCGTCATCGGCGTCAACGTCGCGGGCTGGACCCTGGTGCTCGCCTGGCCCGGGGCGGCGCCGCTGCCCGTGCTGGTGCTGCTGGTGCTCGCGATGTCCCTGGGCGGCCCCGGGTCGGTCATCGGGTTCGACTTCGCCCGCACCTTCAACCCGCCCAACCGGCTCGGCACGGCCACCGGCATCGTCAACGTCGGCGGGTTCTTCGCGTCCCTGGTGACGATCCTCGTGGTCGGGGTCGTGCTGGACCTGCGCACCGGCGGCACCAGCGGCTACGACCTGGCCGACTTCAAGGTGGCGATGTCGGGGCAGTACGCGCTGTGGCTGCTCGGCGTGGTGGGCATCCTCAGCAGCCGCCGCAAGGTGCGCCGCCGGATGGCCGAGGCCGGTGTCGTCGTGCCCCCGATCCGGCAGGCCCTGCGTCGCCGCCGCGACCGACCGCGCTGACCTCGGCCGGCTGCCCGCTGCCCGCGGCCGCGGTCAGCCAAACCTGAGACGGCGCGTTGCAGGAGGAATTAACACGACCGTCGCACAGCGTCGATCAGACGCAACAGAAGGTCCCCAGAGTGTGGCCCGCCGCACCCACCACATCCCTGGGAGACCCGATGACCACCACGCCGACCGGCCTGTCCCGCCGCCACTTCCTGCACGCCCTCGGGGTCACCGGAGGAGCCGGCGCCGTGCTCGGCGCCATGGAGACCCTGGGCGTCACGCCCGCCGCCAGCGCCCACACCATGGCCTTCTCGGCCCCCCGCTCCGGCGACTTCACCCTGCAGGGGCGCAGCAACGGCAAGCGCGTGGTCGTCCTCGGCGCCGGGGTCGCCGGCCTGGCCGCCGCCTACGAGCTCACCAAGGGCGGCTACCGCGTGTACGTGCTGGAGGCGTCCCGCCGGGTCGGCGGCCGCAACTGGACGGCCCGGCGCGGCGACATCTCGGTGGAGTCCGACGGCACCCGCCAGCGCGCCCAGTTCGACCGGGGCCAGTACATGAACATGGGCCCGGCCCGCATCCCCCAGCACCACACCACCATCGAGTACTGCCGCGAGCTCGGCGTCGAGCTCGAGGTCTTCGCCAACGCCAACGCCTCCGGGTACTACTACAACCAGCCCGCCGGCAACGTCAGCGGCCCGCTGGCCAGCACCCCGGTCCGGCACCGGCAGGCCAAGGCGGACCTGTTCGGCTACACCTCCGAGCTGCTGGCCAAGGCCGTCAGCGCCGGGTCCCTGGACGCCGAGCTGAGCGCCTCGGACAAGGAGCAGCTGATCGGCTACCTGCGCTCGTTCGGTGCCATCAACACCAGCAACACCTACACCGGCAGCTCCCGGGCCGGGTACCCCGAGGACGCCGAGCCCGGCGGCTGGTTCGACACCGGCACCCCCAACCCGCCGCTGGACCTGAGCGCGCTGCTGGCCTCGGGCGTGGGCCGCAACTTCAGCTTCGAGGCCGGCTGGGACCAGGCCATGCTCATGTTCCAGCCCGTCGGCGGCATGGACGCCATCCCGACGGCCCTGGCCGAGCAGCTCCCGCTGGGCGTCAACTACGGCGCCGCGGTCACCCGGATCGAGAACACCAGCACCGGGGTCACCGTGTCGTACTCGCAGAACGCCACCACGCGCCGCATCGACGCCGACTACTGCATCTGCACCATCCCGCCGCAGGTGATGACCGGGATCGACTCCAACTTCTCGGCGCAGGTCAAGGCGGACCTCGCCGTCCCGGTGGGCAACAACGTCGGCAAGGTCGGCCAGCAGTACAAGCGCCGCTTCTGGGAGACCGACGACGGGATCATGGGCGGCATCACCAACACCAACATGGACATCGGCACCATCTGGTACCCGTCCTCGGGCTACCTGGGCGAGAAGGGCGTCGTCGTCGGGTCCTACAACTTCGGCGGCAACGCGACGGCGTTCGGCAACCTGAGCCCGGCCGAGCGGATCGAGCGCACCGTGCAGCGCGGGTCGCTGATCCACGGCGACGCCTACCGCAGCGAGCTCGAGACCGGCTTCACGGTGGCCTGGCACAAGATGCCGCTGCAGAAGGGCGGCTGGGTCAGCTGGCCGTCGGGCACGCAGGGCGGTCCCGACACCCCCTACGGCCGGCTGACCGAGCCCGCGGGCAACGTGTACTTCGCCGGTGACCACATGAGCCACGTCATCGCCTGGCAGCACGGCGCCTTCGAGTCCGCCCGCAAGAGCGTCACCGCCCTGCACGCCCGCGCGCTCGCGTCGTGAGGTCGCGGCTGCCGCCCCGACCGCGGCAGCCCGGCCCGACGCCGCTGCGCCTGCCCCCGCACCACCTCCGCCGCACCACCTCCGCCGCACCACCTCCGCCGCAGCCCGACGAACAGGAGACCCATGTCCCTCCGCCCGAACGCCCGCCCCCGCGTCCGCCCCCGCGTCCTGGTGGCCGCCTCCGTCGTCGCCGGCATCGTGCTCGGTGCCGGTGGCGCCGCGGTCGCCGCCGACCTGGTCCCCCGCCCCCGCGAGGTGGTCTACACCATCCCGCCGCTGTCCAACGGGGGCGTCAGCCCCGACCCGTTCCTGGCCGCCGGCGTCGGCATGGGCGGCAACGTGGCGACCTACACCGCCTCGGGCACCGGCCCGGCCGCCCGCAACACCGCCGCGCCGGCCGGCTCGCCGGAGCGCTACATCGACTACGCGCTGCTGGCCGAGCTGTACCCGACGTTCGTCCCCACCCCCGAGCAGCGGGCGGCCGGCGCGCTGCCCCCGGGGGTGACCATCACCGAGGCGCAGGGTCTGAACGCGATGGCCCGGGTGCAGGAGAACTTCGCCGCAGCGGGGCTGCAGCTGGACGCGCTGACCTACATGCGCATCTACGTCGACAACCCGCCCGGCGCGGCCAGCGGCGACTACAACGGCTGGAACCGGGCCTACCGCAAGTACGTCGCCAACGTCAGCCGGACCACGGGCGACCTCATCCCCGCCTACGCGCCCGTCCTGTACGAGAACGAGACCCGGCCCGCGCGGGCCAACGTCGAGGTTGCCACCCTGCCGGTGGCGGGCTGGCTGGTCGAGATCGAGGCCGAGGGGCACTACGGCTCCCGCTGAGCCGCCCCCGACCGACACCGCGATCGACACCGCGACGCCCCCGACCGCCTGCACCGCGGTCGGGGGCGTCGTCGCGTCCGTCCGGGTCGTCTAGGTTTCCACCGACCCGCCCCCTACGGACGAAGGGCCGACGATGACGTCACCCGGCACCACCACCTCGCGCCGCAACCCGTTCGAGCGCGTGATGCGCCCCGTCAACACCGTGGTCGAGCGGTACATCCCCAGCGCCCTGGTGTTCGCCATCGTGCTGACGTTCGTCGTCGCGCTGCTGGCCCTGCTGCTGACCGACGCGGGCCCGGTCGACGTGCTCGTCGGCTGGGGCGACGGCCTGGCCGGGCTGCTGGCGTTCATCACGCAGATGGCGCTGATCCTGCTGCTGGGGCACATGCTGGCCAACACCCGGCCGGTCCGGCGCCTGCTGCGCGTCCTGGGCGGGCTGCCGCGGACCCCGGTGCAGGCGTACGTGTTCGTGTTCGCCGTCGCCGCGGCCGCGTCCCTGGTGCAGTGGGGCCTCGGCCTGGTGGTCGGCGGCCTGCTGGCCCGCGAGGTCGCGGCGCAGGCCCGTGAGAAGGGGCTCCGGCTGCACTTCCCCATGCTGGTGGCGGCCGGGTTCTCGGGGTTCGTGGTCTGGCACATGGGCTACTCCGGGTCCGGTCCGCTGACGGCGGCCACCGAGGGCTCGTTCATCGCCGAGCAGCTGGGCACGACCATCCCGGTGGCCGAGACCACCTTCGCGACCTGGAACGTGGTCGCGGCCCTGGTCACGGTGCTCGCCGTCGGGGCGGCGCTGGCCCTGGTGTCACCCCGCGGCGACGACGTCACCGAGCTGGCGGTGGACGCGCGCGTGGCCGACGTGGCCCTCGACGACGAGGTCGTCACCCCGGCCGACCGGGTCGACGCCAGCCGGGTCCCGACGCTTCTGCTCGGCCTGGCGCTGCTGGCCTACCTGGTCGTCTACTACGCCCGCGGCGGCAGCCCCACCCTGGACATCGTCAACTGGTCGTTCCTGGCGCTCATCCTGCTGCTGGTGCGCAGCCCGTTCGAGGCCGTCGCGCTGACCCGGGAGGCGGCCGCCAACGTGGGCGACATCCTGCTGCAGTTCCCGCTGTACGCCGGGATCCTCGGGATGATGACCGCGACCGGGCTGATCCAGGTGATCTCCGACTTCTTCGTCAGCGTGTCCACCGAGCAGACGTTCGGGCTCTTCGCGTTCCTGTCGGCCGGGCTGGTCAACTTCTTCGTGCCCTCCGGCGGCGGGCAGTTCGCCGTGCAGGCGCCGATCATGCTCGACGCCGCGGCCCGGCTCGGCGTCGACCCGCAGGTGGCGATCATGGCGGTGTCCTACGGCGACCAGTGGACCAACATGATCCAGCCGTTCTGGGCGCTGCCGCTGCTGGCGATCGCCGGGCTCAAGATGCGCGACATCCTCGGCTACACCACCGTCACGCTGCTGGTGTCGGGTGTGGTCTTCGCGGCGACGCTGCTGCTGGTCGGGCCGGGCTGAACGGCACCGCCCGCGCGGGCCTGTCGCCGGGGCCGTGGACTCCGTAGGCTCCGGCCGCGTGAGCACCCCACACCCTGCGCCCGGCTCCACCTGGGAGGACGTGGTCGCGGACGCGGCGGGCCACGGCCGCGCGGCCCCTCTCGCGGAGCTGCCGCCGGTCGACCCGGCCGGGGTCGAGGCGGTCCTGGCCCGGGTGCCGGCCGGCCCGCAGGACCGGGACCGGGCGGTCGTGCTGCCGGTCCACGCCGCCGTGCTGGCCGAGGTCGACCCCGCCCTGGCCGGCGACCACGGGCGGATCCAGGACCGTTTCGACGAGGCCCTCGCCGCGGTCGAGGCACGGCCAACCGCTGGTGCGTCGGACGACGCCTCGCCGGCCGACGGCGACCCGGGCGACGGTGCCCCGGGCGATACGGCAACCCCCGTCCGCAGGGGCGCCGGCGCGGCGAGCTCCGTCGTCCTCGTCGTCCTCATGGTGTCGGCCTGGCTCACCACGCTGCGCGCCATGCGCGAGGGCTTCGACGGGGTGACGTGGACCTGGGTGGTCGTGGCCGGGCTGGCGCTGGCGCTCGGCTGCGCGGCGCTGCTGGCCACCCGCCGCCTGATGGCCCGGCCCGTCGCCCCGGACTGGGGCCGCGGCACGGGGTTCGCCCTGGTCGCGGTGGCGGCCGTCGTGCTGCTGGGCTCGGTCCTGTTCCGGCTGTACGGCGGCAGCACGATCGAGCCGGAGATCCTGCCCCAGTTCGTCCTGCTGGTCGTCATCACCGCCGCGGCCGCGCTCGGGTGGCTGCTGCTGCGCCACCGGTCCACGGCCGGCGCGCGGCCCGGGGCCCCTGCCGTGGAGCAGGCCCGCGCCGCCGAGCTGGCCCGCGCCGCCGAGCTGGAAGCACGGCTGGACGCCGACCTCGACGCGCTGCACGCGGCCGTCCCGGCCGAGACCGCCCGCCGGGCCCTGGCCCTGGAGCTGGCCGCGCTCGGTCGGCTGTACGACACCGGCCGGCTGGGCCCGACCGCCGCCGGTCCCGCGGCGGCCGAGGCGCTGCGCCGCTGGTCCCGTCCGGGCGCCTGAGGTTCAGGCGGTCCGCAGCACCCACGCCTCCCAGGCCCGCAGCACCCGGCGGTCCTCGACGTCGGGGTGGTTGCCCAGCACCAGCTCGGCCTCCGTCACCTGGGCCAGCAGGTCGGCCACGTCCACCGGGGTCGAGCCGACGTTGCACACCACCAGCAGCTCCCGCCCGGCCAGCCGGCGGGTGAACGCGTACAGGCGCTCGTGCTCCGGCAGCAGCATCCCGAACTCCCCCAGCTGCACCACCGGGTCGTCGTGCCGCAGCGCGATCAGGCGGCGGTGGTGGGCCAGCACCGAGTCCGGGTCGTCACGCTGGGCGGCGACGTTCCAGTCGACGTGGTCGGGGTTGACCGCCAGCCACGGCGTGCCGGTGGTGAACCCGGCGTGCGGCGAGGCGTCCCACTGCACCGGGGTGCGGGCGTTGTCGCGACCCGAGTGCCGGATCGCGGCCATCACGTCGGCCAGGTCGTGCCCGGCGGCGAGCGCCTCGCGCGCCCAGTTGACGCTCTCGATGTCGGCGACCTCGTCCAGGGCGGCGAACGGGTGGTTGGCCATCCCGATCTCCTCGCCCTGGTACACGTACGGCGTCCCGCGGTGCAGGTGCAGCAGCGTGGCCAGGCAGGTGGCCGACGCCCGGCGGTGCTCCGGTGAGTCGTCGCCGAACCGCGACACGGCGCGCGGCTGGTCGTGGTTGTCCCAGTACAGGGAGTTCCAGCCGACGTCGGCCAGCCCGGCCTGCCAGCGACCGAACGACGCCTTGAGGTCCACCAGCGACAGCGGCTTCGGGTCGAACTTGCCGCCCGGGCCGTGGTCGAGGCCGACGTGCTCGAACTGGAACACCATGTCGACCTCGGCGCGGTCCGGGTCGGTGAACCGGCGGGCCTGCTCCACGGTGACGCCGGGCATCTCGCCCACCGTGATCAGCTGCGCGTCGCGCCCGGCGAACACCTCGCGGTGCATCTCGGCCAGGAACTCGTGGATCCGCGGGCCGCACACCGTCTCCGGGCTCCGGTCGCCGTAGGGCGAGCCGTCGTGCGAGGGCCCGTCGTGCAGCGACCCGTCGGCCTCGACCCGCTTGGAGATCAGGTTGATGACGTCCATCCGGAAGCCGTCGACCCCGCGGTCGAGCCACCAGCGCATCATGTCGAACACCGCCGCCCGGACCTCGGGGTTCTCCCAGTTCAGGTCCGGCTGCTTGCGGCTGAACAGGTGCAGGCAGTACTCGCCGGTGGCCTCGTCCAGCTCCCAGGCCGGCCCGGAGAAGAAGCTCTCCCAGTTGGTCGGCTCCGCCCCCGGCGCCCCGGCGGCCATCCCGTCGCGGGCAGGCCGCCACCAGTACCAGTCGCGCTTGGGGTTGTCGGTCGAGGACCGGGACTCCACGAACCACGGGTGCTCGTCGGAGGTGTGGTTGACCACCAGGTCCATGACCAGCTTCATGCCGCGCGCGTGCAGGGCCCCGATCAGCTCGTCGAGCTGGGCGAGGGTGCCGAAGGTCGGGTCGACGTCGCGGTAGTCGCTGATGTCGTAGCCGTTGTCGTCCTGCGGGCTCGGGTACAGCGGCGACAGCCACAGCACGTCGACACCCAGGTCGGCCAGGTGGTCCAGGCGCTGCAGGACACCGCCCAGGTCGCCGATCCCGTCGCCGTCGGAGTCGGCGAAGGACCGGGGGTAGACCTGGTAGACCACGGCCTTCGTCCACCACGGTGCGTCCTGCTCGGTCCAGCTCATGTGGGTCTCCTCTCGTGTCGCGCGCGAGTGTTCCACCGAAAGGACGAGGCGCGCCTGCCTCAAGACCGGCCCTCGCCGACCGATGCTGGACAGGACGGCCCGAGCAGCGGACCGACGGGCGAGGAACGACAGCCATGACCGGAGCAGCCACCACCCCGACGCACTACCACTGCACCGCCTGCGGCCACGAGCCGACCGACGACCCCCGCAGCGGCGGCGCCCTGCGCCACTGCGAGGTCTGCGGCTCCTGGGTCGCCGCCCCGGCCACCCTGGGACGCGACCTGGTGCTGCCCCACCTCGTCCCCGCCTGAGCCCGCGGCCGGGGCCGTCGGCCCTGTCGTCGGGACCCTGACGGGCTCTACCGTCAGCGGGTGAGCCCCGTGGCGACCGACCAGGTCGCGAACGTCGTGTCGCTGGTCCTGCTCATCGCGCTGCTGCTGGTGGCCACCTGGACCGCCGTCGTCGTCGTGCCCAAGGACCGGCGCCCCACCTCGGCCCTGGCGTGGATCCTGCTGATCTACCTGGTGCCGGTGCTCGGCCTGCTCGCCTTCGTCCTGATCGGCAGCCCCCGGCTGCCGGCGTCGCGGCGGGCCCGGCAGAAGGAGATGGACCGCCGGCTCGCCGACCGGGCCGTGGCCGAGGGCCTCGCCCACGAGGTGGCGCCGGGTCCGGCGTGGCTGGAGGGCGTCGCCCGGCAGAACCAGAACGTCGGGCACCTGCCCCTGCTGCGCGGCAACGACGCCGTGATCCACGTCGACTACGACGGCGGGATCGCCGCGATGGCGGCCGACATCGCCGGCGCCACCCGGTTGGTGCACGTCGAGTTCTACATCCTGTCGCTGGACGCGGCGACGGAGCCGTTCTTCACCGCGCTGGAGCAGGCCCTGGCCAACGGCGCCGAGGTGCGGGTGCTGCTGGACCACATCGGCTCGGCGGGCTACCCCGGCTACAAGGCCACGCTCGCCCGGCTCGAGGCCGCGGGCATCCCCTACCGGCTCATGCTCCCGGTGCAGCCCCTCAAGGGCCGCTACCAGCGCCCCGACCTGCGCAACCACCGCAAGCTGGTCGTGGTCGACGGGCTCGTCGGCTGGGCCGGGTCGATGAACATGATCGACCGGTCCTACGACAAGCCGAAGAACATCCGCAAGGGCCTGCAGTGGCAGGACCTGATGGTGCGGCTGCGCGGTCCGGTGGTGCAGGAGCTGGACGCCGTGTTCGTCACCGACTGGTTCAGCGAGAGCGACGAGCTGCTGCCCGTGCGTTCGCCCGTGCGCCCCGTCGACCGGGACGGCGTGGCCGACGAGGGCGAGCTGGCGATCCAGGTGCTGCCGAGCGGGCCCGGCTTCGAGACCGACAACAACCTGCTGATGTTCAACGCGTTGTTCTACGCCGCGCGCAGCCGGGTCAGCATCACCAGCCCGTACTTCGTTCCGGACGAGTCGCTGCTCAACGCCATCGTCGCGATGGGCCTGCGCGGTCTGGACGTCGAGCTGTTCGTGCCCGAGAAGGCCGACCAGTTCATGGTCCACCACGCGCAGCGGTCGTACTTCGAGGTGCTGCTGCGCTCCGGCGTGCGCATCCACCTGTACCCGGAGCCGTTCGTGCTGCACTCCAAGCACGTCAGCATCGACGACGAGGTCGCGGTGGTCGGGTCGAGCAACCTCGACATCCGGTCCTTCGAGCTCGACCTGGAGTCGTCGCTGCTGATCCAGGGCCGCTCGTTCGTCGACGCGCTGCGCCGGGTCGAGGACGACTACCGGGCCCTGAGCCGGGAGCTGACGCTGGCGGAGTGGCAGTACCGGCCGCGCCGGCACCGGGTGCTGGACAACCTGCTGCGGCTGACGTCGGCGGTGCAGTAGCCGGACCGGTCGGGGCGGCGCCGGCACGGTCGGGGCGGCGCCGGCACGGTCGGGGCGGCGCCGGCACGGTCGAGGCGGCGCCGGCACGGTCGAGGCGGCGCCGGCACGGTCGGGGCGGCGCGAGCGCGGTCGGACGGAGGCGTGCGAGCGCCGCCAAACGAAAGGGTGCGCGCAGGGGGTACTCCCGGGGTATGCCCATCGCAGTGGTTGCCTTCCGGCGCCGCTGGCAGGGTGGAGGCATGGCTGACTCCTCCCCCGTCGTGGTCGTGACCGGTGCCAACGGCCTGGTCGGCGCCCGGGTGTGCACCGCCCTGGTCGAGCGCGGTGCGCAGGTCCGGGCCGTCGTCCGCCGGGCCGGCACCGCGCCGGACCTGGCCGGTGTCCACGAGCACGTGGGTGACTTCGCCGACCCGGACCTGGCCCGGGACGTGGTCGCCGGGGCGAGCGCGGTGGTCACGACCGTGCACCCGATGGGCTCCGACCGGCAGGTGCAGCACGAGGTGGCCGTGCAGGGCACCCCGGTGCTGGCGCGGGCGGCCCGGGACGCGGGCGTGCCCCGCCTGGTGCACGTGTCCACGGCCGGGGTCTACGACCGCTCCCCCGGCGTCGGCGACGTCCGCGAGGACAGCGCCGTGGTGGGCGCGGACGGGGGCGACTACCCCGTCACCAAGCTGGACACCGACCGCGCCCTGGCCGAGGTCGACGGGCTGACCACGCTGCTCGTGCGCCCGCCGGCCATCCTGGGAGCCGGGGAGTCATCGGTGTGGAACACGCTGCGACCGGCTGAGGTGCGCGACGGCGAGCGCGGGGCGAACCCGGCCAAGGCGTTCGCGTGGGTGCACGTCGACGACCTCGCGAGCCTCATCGCCGACCTCGCGACGGGAGCGGTGGCCGACGCGGACGACCCCGAGGACGGACCGACGGCGGGCGGCACCACCGCGGTGGTGGTCGCGGGTGAGCACGCCACCTGGCGCGACTACCACGGCACGGTCTGCGAGGCCCTGGGCGTCGAGCCGGAGTGGACCGACGAGCCGGTGTGGACCGGACGGCTCGTGGCGGACCGGGCGCGACGATGGGGCTGGACCCCGCGCGTGAACCTGGCGGCCGCGATGGCCGAGCTGCGCACGGGGCTGTCCGGCTGACCACGGGTGCCCGGCTGACCACCGATGCGCCCGGCTGACCAGGGGCTGTCCGGCAGACAGCGGCCCCGCGCCGCGGCCCGGCAGGAGCCGGTCAGGAGAACGGGTAGCGGCTCAGGGAGCGGCCGGGACCTCGCGCGAGCCTTCGGACGTGATGACGTGCACCCCCAGCAGCCGCGGCCCGTCCGCACAGGCCCGGACGGCGGCCCGGGCCCAGGCCCGGTCGGCCTCACGCACGCTCAGCCCGTCGGCGCGGGCCACGGCGACCAACGCGGAGCCGCGGCCGTCGGTCGCGGCCAGGACGGTCCGCAGGCACTGCTCCCGCTCGTCGTCGGACAGCTCCTCGGGCATCTCGCCCACGACGACGGGGGTGAGGAGCCGGTCCTGCTCGTCGCAGATCAGGACCGCCAGGGCGCCGCTGCGGCGGTCGGCCTCGGGGACGACGAGGTCGAGCATGTCGGCGACGAACGTCGCACCGGTCAGCGGGCGGTCGGGGCCTCGGGTGGGAGGTCGGTGAAGGCCATGCCGCGATGGTGCCCAACCCGCGAGGCACGCGTCAGCCGTCATCCAGAGGGCCTCGACCGCACAGCGTCAGGGCGTCGACCGAGCAGCGTCAGGGCGTCGAGGGCGCAGCGTCAGGGCGTCGACCGCGTCATATGCGGCGCCGTCCCGCTGATGATCAGGTCCGCCCGGGCGCGGGTGGTCTCGATGAGCGCGGCGTTGCCACCGTCCACGGTCTCGGCCCAGGCCAGGGCCGCGTCCGGCGTGCGCCCGCCCGCCTGGTGGCGGGTGACGAGCCGGTCCATTCGGACCGCCTCGGGCGTCTCGCAGAACCAGGTCTCGGCCAGCACGTCACGCACCTGCGCCCACGGCTGCGCGTCGACCAGCAGGTAGTTGCCCTCGACGACGACCAGGCGGGCCGAGGCGGGGACCGCGACGGCCCCGGTCACGCCCTCGTCGACCGCCCGGTCGAAGCCCGGCGCGTACACGGTGTGCTCGGTCTCGACGAGCAGCCGTCGCAGCAGGGCGACGAACCCCCAGCCGTCGAACGTCTCCACGGCGCCCTTGCGCTGCCGCAGCCCGAGCCGGTCCAGGGTGGCGTTGGCCAGGTGGAACCCGTCCATCGGCACGTGCACGGCCAGCGGGTCGTCGGGGGCGGCGCCGGGGCCGTCCGACCCCGCGGGCTCGCCCTCACGCGCCGGCTGGTCCGCCCGCGCCGGCTCGTCTGCCCGCGCCAGCTGGTCCGCGCGGCTGGCCAGCGCCGCGGCCAGCGTGGTCTTGCCCGCGCCGGGGCTGCCCGTGATGCCCACCAGGGCCCGGCCGCCCGCCGGCACGAGCGACAGGGCGCGGCGGGCCAGGTCGTCGAGCTCGTCAGGCAACGGCCCGGGCCCTTTCGAGGTCTCCTGGTGGTTCCCGTCGGCGTGCACGCGGGCCAGCGTGCCACCCGACAGCCCACGGACAGCCGCGCGACAGTTGCGAGACAGCCGCGAGGCAGCCGCGAGGCAGCCGCGCGACAGCCGTCCGACAGCCGTCCGACAGCTGCAACGACAGTGCCGGGGCCCGCGAGGGGTCCGCGGGCGGGTGCCCGCGGACCCCGGCCGGTCAGGCCCGGACCGGCTGCTCGGACTCGGCGCGCGGCGCGCCCGCCTGCCCCGGCACCTGCGCCATCGACCCGACGGGCATGTCCGCGGTCACGTCGGCCTCGCCGGGCTCGGGCATGACGTCGCCGGGCATGGCGTCCAGGTCGATGACCCGGACGGTGGCGTCGACGACCATGGCGCCCACCGGCATCTCGGCGCCGTCGTCGACGTCGAGGTCGGCGCCCAGGTCGGTGCCCGCCTCGTCGGCGGTGAGGAACGGCTGGTTCTGCCACTGGTGCCACAGCGCGTTGTCGGTGCCGCGCGCGAACACCTCGATCCGGCCGTCCGCGTTGGCCGACACGGCCGGACGCGTGGTGATGACGCCGCCGCGCGAGGACCAGCCGGCCCACCCGGAGTTCGGCGCGGTCTGCCAGCGGTGCCACAGCGCGTTGTCGGTGCCGCGGGCGAACACCTCCATCCGGCCGCTGCGGTTGCGACCGACGGCCGGGTCGGTGGTGATGACCCCGCCGAGCGACGACCAGCCCGCCGACCAGCCGCTGCTCGGGGCGGTCTGCCAGCGGTGCCACAGCGCGTTGTCCGTGCCCCGCACGAACAGCTCCATCCGGCCGTCGGCGTTGGCGCCGACCGCGATGTTGGACGTGATCCGCCCGCCCAGGCTCGACCAGCCCGACCAGGTGCCGTTGGGCCGCACCTGCCAGTTGTGCCAGACGGCGTTGTCCGTGCCGCGCGCGAAGACCTCCATCCGGCCGTCGGCGTTGGTGCCCAGGGTGATCTCCGAGGTGATCACCCCGCCCAGGCTCGACCAGCCGGCCCAGGTGCCGTTGGGGGCGGTCTGCCAGCGGTGCCAGACGGCGCCGTCGGTGCCCCGGGCGAACACCTCGAGCCGGCCGTCGGCGTTGCGCGAGACCGCGGGCGGTCCCGTGATGACGCCGCCGAGCGAGCTCCAGCCGGACCAGCCGCCCCCGCTCTGCTGCCACTGGTGCCAGAGGGCGTTGTCCGTGCCCCGGGCGAAGATCTCCAGCCGACCGTCCTGGTTGCGGCCCACGGCGATCTCGGAGGTGATGACGCCGCCCCGGCTGGCCCAGCCGGACCAGCCGTTGCTGGGGGCGGTCTGCCAGCGGTGCCAGACGGCGCCGTCGGTGCCGCGCGCGAACGTCTCCATCCGCCCGTCCCGGTTGACGCCGACGGCGATGCCGCTGGTGATGACCCCGCCGAGCGAGGACCAGCTCGACCAGGCCGACGGCGGTGCCGGGTACAGGGCGCGGAACCCCGCGATGTCGTCCGCGGTGAGCGCGACCTTGGTGAAGTTGGAGCTGACGGTCGGGGCCATGACGGACCCGGCGACCGAGGAGTGCGCGAGCCCGACGATGTGGCCGAGCTCGTGCAGGGCCACGGTCTCCCTGTCGAACGCGCCCGCGACCGCCCCGACGCTCCAGGTGTGCTCGGTGTCGTCGAAGTGGACCGGCTTGGGCAGGGTGTTGGTGACGACGCTGCAGCCGGGCGGGAAGTCCGCGTGGGCCAGGACGCCGCCGACCATGGAGTGGTCCGGGTCGTTGGCGGGCCGCCAGCCCACCCGGATGTCCGGCGAGGCGCCGACGGCCACCTCGGTGAACATGAGCCCGCCGAGCGCCTGCCAGCTGGCGAAGGCCCGGCGCACGGCGTCGAGCTCGCCGTTGCCGGCGATATCGTTCGTCCCGGTGTCGAACGCCCAGGTCAGGGTGCGGTCCGTCCAGGCGCAGGTGGTGGCGAACTCGATACCGCCGCTGGGCGGGTCGGCCATGGCGCAGCGCGGCTGGGTCATGGCCTCGCGGGTGGCCTCGTCGAACTCGCCGGTGGGCTCCAGGCGGTAGAACTCCTGGAACCGGCGCAGGGCCTGCTCGGTGGACGTGTCCAGGGCGCCGGACGCGCCGGCGGCCTCGGTCGGGCGCAGGTAGCCGAACCTGGCCAGGAAGCCCTGGACCGCCTCGAAGCCGGGGTTGCTCTCGCCGGGCTGGGTGGTGGGGACGCCTTCGAGCTCGCGGAAGGCGCGGACGTCATCGGTCATGGGGTGTCTCCTGGGTGTGGGGTGATGCTGCGGATGATGCGGAGCGCGGTGTCGAGGTCCGCGTCGGTGCGGACGTGGACGGTGGCGGTGACGGCGGCCGGCCCGGCCGTGGCCAGGACCGTGCCGTCGGCGTCGTCGAAGGCCACGACCTCGGTGTCGGTGCTCGTGCCGGTGCTCGTGCCGGTGCTCGTGCCGTCGCTCGGCCGGGGCCACCGGCTCGAGCCGGGACCCGTGCGGTGGGAGGTCAGGCGGTCGCGGAAGGGGCTGGCGTCCAGGGTCAGGCGCAGGCCCGCTCCCTCGGCCACCAGGACCTCGCCGTCGACCCCCTGCTCACCGGTCGCCTCGAGGTCCACCGGGACGTCGAGGTCGATCCCGGCGAAGCTCAGACGGCGCCAGCGGGCGGCGGACGCGGACGTTGCGGTTCCCGGACGCGACATGTGCGGTCCTCCTCATACGGCGAGGTCGCAGGCAGGAGGACCCCGACGACGGCACTGATACGCCCGGGTCCGACCGACCCGAGTGAGACCGATTGATGTGACTGTTTATTTCTTCAACGGTTGACACAAGTCACGACGGGGTGTGGGATCGCGGGGCGCGGCCACGGCGGCCGATCACGCGGCACGAGGAGTCTCGATGACGAGAACGGTGCGATGGGCGAGCGTCCTGACGGCCACCACGACGGCGGGGGTGATGGCGGGGGTGATGGTCGCCGCGACCGGCTCGGCGCAGGCCGCGGCCGGGCCACCGGTCCCCCGCGTGGTCGGGGTCGACGCGGTGGTGGAGGTGCTGCCCGAGGGCCCGGTCGTCAACGCGGTCGTGCTGGAGTACGACCGCCGGGTCAACCTGCGGGGGGCCGACCTGGACCCGGCATCCTTCGACGTCCGGGTCAGCCTCAACGGCACCGTCGCCGAGCGCACCGAGACCCACGCGTACGTCAGCCGCAGCGGCGAACCCGGCGACGAGGCCCGCAACGGGACGTTCGTGGTCGTCGAGCTGGCCGCCACCGACCCCGGTCCGGGCGTGCTCACCTACAGCGGCGGCGTCAACCGGCGCAACGACCTCGAGGGCGCGTACCTGGTCGACGTGGTCGACGACGTGACCGACAACCGCGGTCGGGTCGTGCTGCCGGCCACGGGCGACCCGGTGGCCAACGACGACGTCGTCCGGCTCGTCGTCGACGACTTCCAGGTCCGCTCCACCACCGGGACCTCCGGCACGACGCTGCGCTACGGGATGTACACGCCGCCGCCGGCCCGCGGGCCGCAGGAGCTGTTCCCGCTGGTGGTGGCCCTGCACGGCGCCGGTGAGCGCGGCACCGACGGCACGGTGCAGCTGCTGGGCAACCAGCTCGCGGTCGCGTTCGCCGAGCCGGAGCGGCAGGCCACCGACCGCAGCATCGTGCTCGCCCCGCAGGCCCCGCCCCCGTCGCTGCAGCCGGTGCCGGCGGGGCTGTCGGTGTGGGAGGTGCCCGAGGTGCAGTCGACGCTGATGGAGCTCGTCGAGCGGACCATCGCCACGCAGCCGGTCGACCCCGACCGGGTGTACATCACGGGGCTGTCGATGGGGTCTATGGGGACGTTCGACATCCTGCCCCGCTACCCGGACGTGTTCGCGGCCGCGCTGCCGACGACAGGCCTGGCCGACCAGTCCGCCGCGCCCGTGCTCGCCGACATCCCGATCTGGGCCACGCACTCCGTGGACGACCAGACCGTCCGCTACGACCGTGACGACTCCGACGTCGCGGTGTTCCGCACCATCGCCGCGCTCGGTACCCCGGTCGTGTTCGACGAGTGGGCCGGCAACCTGCCGGACGCCGAGAACGAGGCCCGCGCCCGGGCGCAGTGGGACGCCGCCAAGGCCGCGGGGGCTGAGCACCTGTTCACCACCTGGACCGCGGGGACGACGCCGGTGAACGCGCACTTCGCGTGGGTCCCGACGTACTCCAACGCCGTGATGCTCGACTGGCTGTTCAGCCACGAGCGCGACTGACGCCACGGCTGACGGGGCCTCCCCCGGTCCGGTGTTCGCACCGGGCCGGGGGTTGGCCCCCTTGCCGGGTCGTGGCGGCCGTCACGACGATGACCTGCGTGAGAGCCGTCGTGCACGACAGGTACGGCCCGGTCGAGGACCTGCGCCTGGGTGACGTGCCGGCGCCGGAGCCGGCAGCGGACGAGGTGCTCCTCCGGGTCGCGGCGAGCTCGGTGCACGTCGACGCCTGGCACACGATCACGGGGCTGCCCTACGCGCTGCGCCTGATGGGCAACGGCGTCCGCGCACCGAGGGAGCGGGTGCCCGGCACTGACGTCGCCGGCACCGTGGCGGCGGTCGGGTCGGCGGTGACGCGGTTCCGGCCCGGGCAGCGGGTGTGGGGCGAGACCGTGCGCGGCATCCAGTGGCGCAACGGCGGCGCCTGGGCCGAGCTGGCGACCGCCCCGCAGGACGGGCTGGTGCCGACCGGGGACGACCTGGCCGACGTCGACGCCGCCGCGCTCGGCACGCCCGCCCTGCTGGCCCTGGAGGTGCTGGTCGACCAGGGCCGGTTCACGGCCGGGCGCAGCGTGCTGGTCAACGGGGCGGCCGGGGCGCTGGGCGGCTACGTCGTGCAGCTGGCGGTGGCGCTCGGCGCGTCCCGGGTGACCGGCGTCGACGCGGGCGACCGGCTGGACCTGGTCCGCGCGGCCGGCGCGACGGACGTTCTGCGACTACCGCCGCGAGGACGTCACTCGCCGCCCCGTGCGCCACGACCTCGTGATCGACGTGGCCAGCACCCGGCCGTTCCGCGACTGGCGGCGGGTGGTGCAGCCGGACGGGGGCTACGTGCGGGTCGGGCACGACCACTACGGCCAAGGCATGAACCGGATCACCGGCAGCATCGGGCCGGTGCTGGCCATGACGGCGGCGTCGCTGGTGGATCCACAGCTGCCCCGCCCACGCCGGTCGACGCCGCGGGCCGAGCGGCTGACGCGGCTGGCGGGCCTGGTCGCCGACGGTCGACTACGACCCCTGGTCGACCGGACCTACCCGCTGGCCGAGGTGGTCCCGGCGCTGCAGCGGCTGCAGGCCGGGCAGGCGCGGGGGCGGCTGGTCCTGACGGTCTGACGCGACCGTCGGTTCAGGCCTCAGGACTCAGGGCTCGGAGCCGGTGAGCGGGTCCTCGCTGTCGGCGGGCGAGGCGGCCGGGTCCGGCGGGACCGACTCCACCACCGGCGGGCCGGTCTCGGCGTCGGTCGGGTCGACCTCGTCGCCACTGCACGCGCCCAGCAGAAGCGCGGTGCCGAGCACCGCGGCCACGGTCGCGGCGGGTCGGACCGGCGCGCGCCGGCGGCTTGGACGGGTGACGGTGGCGGGGCTCGGCTCCATCGACCGACCGTGTCACAGCGTCGCCGCGGTCGCCCGTTCGTGCACGGGTGGCCCGTGCGCGCGTCAGGCCGGCGCGCGTCAGGCCGGCGCGCGTCAGGCCGGCGCGCGTCAGGCCGGCGCGCGTCAGGTCAGCGGCACTGCCTCGGGCCGCTCGACCGTGCTGCGGACCGTCACGGCGGCGCCGCTCGCGGTCGAGGCGATGACCGACTCCATGACGTCGAGCACGTGGAAGGCCAGGTCGCCGTCGGCCCGGTGCCGCCGGCCCGCGGGCGTGCCCGCCAGGTCGGCGAGCCCGATGCCCCGGCCGGCGTCGACGTACCCGGCGCTGACGGGCAGCGCCCGCCACCCGTCGTCGCGCTGGTCCAGGGTGCAGACCTCGACGTCGCCGGCGAAGTAGTTGGGGTCCGGCACCACGAGGCTGCCGAGCTCGCCGTGCACCTCGATGTTCGACGACCGGGTCGCGACCGCGTCGAAGCTCATCACCAGGGTCGACAGCGCACCCGAGGCGTGGACCAGCACCGCGGTGACGTGCGTGTCGGTGCTGACGGGCACCTGCTCCCCCGCCCGCGGCCCGGAGCCGATGATGCGCACGTCCCGGGTCCGGCTGCCGGCGCCGACCACCGAGTCGACCGGGCCGAGCAGCGTGACCAGCGTCGTCACGTAGTACGGCCCCATGTCGTACAGGGGGCCGCCGCCGGGCACGTAGTAGAAGTCCGGGTTCGGGTGCCAGCGCTCGTGACCGGGGGTGAGCATGGTCGCGGTGGCCGAGATCGGGGCACCGATCATGCCGTCGTCGATGGCCTTGCGTGCGGTCTGCACCCCGGTGCCAAGCACGGTGTCCGGGGCGCACGCCACGAGCACGTCGGCCGCGCGCGCCGCCTCGAGCACCTGCGCGGCCTGCTCGGTAGTGGCGGCCAGCGGCTTCTCGCCGTAGACGTGCTTGCCGGCGGCCACCGCCCGCAGCGCCACCTCGGCGTGGGCGGCGGGCACGGTCAGGTTGAGGACGACGTCGACGTCGTCGGCGGCGAGCAGCTCGTCGACCGTCAGCGCCCGCACCCCGGCCTGCGCGGCAGCGACGGCCTGCGCGCGGGCGGGGTCGAGGTCGGCGGCGGCCACGAGACGGACGCCGTCCAGCCGCGAGAACGTGTCGAGGTACTGGGCGAGGATGTTGCCGCAGCCGACGACGCCGACCCTCAGCGGCTGGCCCACAGCAGGCCCCTCTCGACCAGGGTGCGCACGTTGGGGTCGTCGAGGACCTCGACCCGGTGCCCGGGCGTGCAGACGAACACCCGCCCCTGCCCCCAGGACCGCGTCCACACCGCCGGCGAGGTGACCGGGCGGTGCCACGGGTCCCACTCGCGCACCGCCTGCGTGGTGGTGGCCAGCACGTCGACCAGGCCGTCGACCAGGCCGTCGGCCAGCACCCAGTACTGCTCGGTGACCAGGTCGAAGTCGTCGAGCCCGGCCGTGATCGGGTGCTGCGCGGCGGCGGGGGTCATGGTGATGCGGTGGGGCACGTAGTTGTCCGACTGCTCGCCGGTGCACTCGTCGGGGTGCTTGCCGGGGTGCCCGGCGAACTGCCCGCCGACCAGCTGCAGGTACTCGGCGTTGCTGCGGAAGGAGTCGACGATCCCGCCGTGCCAGCCCGCCAGGCCGGTCCCGGCCTCGACGGCCGCGCGCAGGCCGGCCACCTCGTCGGCCTCGATCGTCGTCATGGTCACGCACTGCAGGACCAGGTCGACGCCGGCCAGGTAGTCCGCCTCGGCGTACACACGGGTGGAGTCCTCGACCCGGACCTCGTAGCCGTGGGACTCCAGGTACGGGATGAACCGGTCGGTGGCCTCGACCGGCTGGTGGCCGTCCCAGCCGCCGCGCACGACGAGGGCTCTCTTCTGTGTCACGGGGGTGCCTTCCGTCGGCGAGGTGGGTGTCGGGTGCGAGCTTCGACATCGTTTTCTATCGCAGCGGCGGGCGGGCCTGCACCTGGGGGCGGCGCAAGGACACACCTGGTGCCGGGACGCACCCGCTCGTCGACCCGGTCCCCCTCACGGACCGGACAGGACCTCGACATGGTGCGGTCGGGCGCCGACGACGGCCCCGAGCGGGATCGTGGAGTCGAAGGTGACGAGGCGACCGCCGTGGCGGACCGCGAGCGCGAGGAGGTAGGCGTCGGTGACCTGCCGGGGGCCGAGCAGCGCCGCCGGAGCCAGCACCCGGGGATCGGTGAGGCTCTCGTCGTCCGGCCAGAAGGCGTGCGACTCGTCGGCCGTGGCCTCCGCGAGCCGCAGCAGGGCGTCCGCGGTCGTGACCGGGCTCGGGTACCGGGGCTGGCTGATGACGCGGACGAACCCGTTCTGCGTGATGGGGCACGAGGCCCAGCCGTCGCCGAGCCCGGAGACGACGAACGCCTGCGCGGTGCGGTGGTCGACGTGATCCCGGTCGAACAGCGCCAGGAGCACGTTGACGTCGAGCAGCGCTCTCACACGCCCTCCTGCTCCCGCAGCGCGTCGATCAGCTCGTTGCTCACCACCCGGCCCCGGGCGGGGAACGGACGGAACGGGCCCGACGGCACCGCCGTCGGTTCCCCCTGGGGGATGGCCGGGCTGGTGAGGGACTGCCGCGCCAGGTCGCTGATGACGGCCCCCAGCGAACGACCGGTCCGCCGGGCGCGTTCCCGGGCCGCAGCGAGGACGTCGTCGTCGATGGTCAGCGTGGTGCGCACGCATCTGATGCTATGACATCGATCCTACCGACGACTCAAGGACCGAGCTCGCGCTGCCGCCCGTCGAACAGCTCGCGCACGGACCCGCTGTCGATGACGCTGTCGCCGATCTCGACCAGGGGCGAGGGGGCCCGGTCAGGAAGCGCCAGCAGCCTCACCGCGTCGTCGTACGGGGACGGCGCGGCGCCGGGCGGCTGCAGCCGCAGCGAGGTCTCGCTGACGTGGTCCGACACCTCCGCCAGCGGTGCGCCCGCGTCGACGAGCACCGGGGCCCCACCGGCGTCCTCGTGCAACGGCAGGTAGCCGGCCGCGCGCAGCCGTTCCAGCGTGCGGACGGCCGGGACGTCCGACACGACCACGCCGGCGGCGAGCAGCCGCAGCCCCAGCGCGCGCAGCCGGGAGTCCGCGGCGACCTCGGCCAGCAGGGCGTGGTCCTCGGAGCGCAGGTAGCAGGCCGCCTCCCCCAGGCGCAGCACCCCGTGACGCCGGGCCGTGTCCCGCAGCAGGTACTGCAGCGGCTGCGGCACCTCGCCCTCCGCGACGGACGCCAACGCCCCCAGCAGCCCGTCGACCCCGTGCCCGGCGTCCAGGGCCGTGGCCACCGACCGCGCGTCGAACCGCCAGGTGGTGGCCTGGTCGCTGGACTCCCGGACGGCCATCAGGTCGAGCACCCGGGCCAGCCGCTCCGACGGATCACCCAGGACCACGGCGGTCAGGTCCGCCTGGAGCCGCGCGGTCCCCGCGGCCGAGCCCAACCACCGCCCGAGGACGACGACGGCGTCGTCGGTCCCGCCCAGCAGGGCGTGGCCCAGGCTGGACAGCGTCCCGGCCCCGGTGACCCCGAGCACGGTGGCCTCCTCCAGCGCCCCGGCCACCAGGTCGCCGCCGTCGCCGCCTCCCAGCCTCACGGGGGCCACCCAGGCGCACAGCCGCACGAGGTCGCCCGGGTCGACGGCGGCCCGGTCCGGCTCTGCGGCCAGCACCCGCAGCAGCACGTGCTTGCTGCCGCTGAACGTCAGGTGCGACGCGGGCCACCACGTGGTCCCGGGGTCGGCGAGCACCTCCTGCTGCAGGCCGAGCCAGGTGAGGACGACCTCGGCGTGGCGCTGCGCGGGCGGCAGCCCGGCCCACCGGGACGCCTGGGCGGTGGGTGACAGCCGCTCGTCCAGGTGAGCGACGAACCCCGCGGCGAAGGCCAGCGCGACGGCGAAGGTGACGTGAGCGGGCTCGGCGCGCAGCAGGCCGGCCAGGCGCGCCCGTTCCCGCTTGCCCAGGGTGCCGTCGCGGTTGAGCCGCAGCGGGGCGCGGCCGGCCTCGCGGACCAGGTCGGTGATCAGCCGCAGCGACCGGATCGCGGCCGCGGCGGCGTCCCGGTCGACCTGCTCGCGGGCCAGGGCGGTGGTGGGCAGCGGGGGTTCCTGCCAGTCGAAGGGAGGCCGCCACAGGTCGCCGCGCAGGGCGATCGTCACCTCGGCCGGCAGCTGGTCGGGGCCGAGACGGTCGGCGTCGGTCAACCCGCGCTGCACCAGCCACTCGCCCGGGCCCCGTCGGACGCCGTAGGTGGACCAGTCCAGGGCGACCGTCCCGTCCCCGGCCACCGCGTCCGCGAGCAGCCGCCGGTCCGCCATCGGCGCGTCGACCAGCGCCCGGTGCAGCCGTTCACCGTCGGTCAGGACGGCCGCCAGGCGCTCGACCAGGGCGACCTTGTCGCCGTCGGTCAGCTCACCCCAGGCGTCGAGCGCCGCGCGCAGCCGGTCGTTGGTGCGCCAGCCGAGCACCTGCAGCACGGGAGGGCCGAGGCCGTACGGGGTCCACCGCTCGGCGAGGCCGTCGGCGAGGCAGCCGCAGTCCTCGCGCAGCAGCAGGTGGTCCAGCAGCTGCAGGCACGCCTCGAGGGCCTCGAGCTCCGCGGCGCTGGTCAGGCGCAGGAACCGCGGCAACGTCGTCGGGTCGTCGTGGCACCCGATGAGCACCAGGGCGCGTGCGACCTGCAGGGTCGGGGTGTCCAGGGTCCGCACCGCTCGTTCCAGCGAGGCGTGGTGGCTGAGCCGGGCGGCGACCTCGTCGAGCGAGCGCGGGTCGGTGGGACCCAGCACGTCCCGGCGGAGCGCGAGCAGCCCGGCGAGGGCCTGGGGGTCCAGCTGGCGCAGGTCCTCGGCGGTGACGGCCACGGGGACGAGCATGCCGGGTGGGCCGGGTCGGGAACCACCGGCACCGGGCCTGTGGACGGCGCCGAGCGGAGGTGGACGGGCAGGCTCGGCGGGAGCGCCCCGCATGCCCCGCGGGCCGGCCGGGTACCCCTCGACCATGGCCGACACCGCGATCTTCGACGTCGACGGCACCCTCGTCGACACCAACTACCACCACGCCCTGGCCTGGTCCCGGGCCTTCGGTCGCTACGGCATCACCCTGCCGATGTGGCGCATCCACCGCGGCATCGGCATGGGCGGGGACCGGTTCGTGCCCGAGATCGCCGGCCGCGAGGTCGAGCAGGCGCACGGCGACGACCTGCGCGCGACGTGGTCGGAGGAGTTCGACCGGCTGATCGGCGAGGTCCAGCCGTTCGAGGGCGCCCACGAGCTGCTGGCCGAGGTCAAGGAGCGCGGCTTCCGCCTGGTGCTGGCCAGCTCGGGCAAGGCCCAGCACGTCGAGACGTTCCTCGACCTGTTCGACGGCAAGTCGTTGGCCGACGGCTGGACCACCTCCGACGACGTCGAGGTCAGCAAGCCGCAGCCCGACCTGCTGTCCACCGCCCTGGCCGCGGTGGACGGGGCCAGCGGCGTGATGGTGGGCGACTCGATCTTCGACGCGCAGGCCGCCGCCCGGCTCCAGATGCCCACCCTGGGGGTGCGGACCGGCGGCTTCTCGGTGGGCGAGCTGCACGAGGCCGGCGTGCTGCAGGTCTTCGACTCCCTCGTGGCGTTCCGGCAGGCCCTGGACGGGACCCCGCTGGCGCGCGCGAGCCGCTGAGGCGGTGACCGAGCAGACCGGTCTGCACGTGCACTCCAAGGCCCACGCGGAGCAGGTGCGACCCGTGGCCGTCGACCGCGTGGGACCGCTGCTGGGGCGTGTCCCGCCGTCGCCAGCTGGACGCCGCGGGCGACGCTCCCGTGGTCTGGACCGTGGCCGAGCCGGGCGCCGCGGCCGTGATGCGGCGGATCCTGGCCCGCGCGGAGATCGACGGCATCACGATAATTCACGTCCCGATGGGAGCAGCACCATGACGGCGACCCCCGAACCGGACTCGGTGATGGCCACGTGGGGCCCACGCCCTGCCGATGCCGCCCGCACCTCCCGGTTCCTGCGCGCACTGCAGGACCTGCCCGGCTGGCGCCCCCTCCACCTCGTGACGGAGGAGCGCCCCGCGCGGCTCGTGCCGCTCGACCTGGACGAGGAGGCCGTGGCCGCGCTGCTAGTCGAGCAGCGCGACGAGGACGACTTCGGTCGGCCCATGCCCGGCACGGGTTCGAGCTTCCACGTCTGGAACGGCGTCGAGGGCGACGGCCACCTGACCTGCTACCTACGGGTCGGGACCGCCAACCCGCGCCTGGGCGACGTCGTGTCGGCCGAGGTCGCCCTCCTCCCGGGCGCCGGGGACCCGGCCGCCGACCTGCTGCGCGTCATGGTCGACGTCTGGCGACCCGACCACGCCTGGGCCGGCCCCATCGACCTCAGGTTCAGCCAGGGCGCCCGGGGGGCCGACACGGTCGGTCGCCTCACGTACGTCCCCCACCTCGAGCCGATCGCGGACCTGCCCGAGCTCGTGAGGGCCGAGGCGTTGGCCGACGGGACCCTGCTGACGATCGACGCGGTGGGTGACGAGCTGGCGGGGTGGCGGGTCGCCTGCGAGAGGCGCTGGGGCGACGGCCGAGGACCTGAGCGGCTCAGCGGTCGGTGCTCGACTTCTCGGCCGGGTCGCCCACGGGGACCAGGGCGAGGCCGGCGGCGACGGCACCCAGGACCAGACCCGGCAGGGTGTGGGGCCAGCTCGCCCCGGCGGCCGCGCGCGCCTGCCCACGGCGGAAGACCCACCGCTCGGCGGCGACCACCCCCGCCACCCCACCGACCACGGCGACGGCAGCGACTGCGCCCGCGACGACCTTCGCGCGCACCGGCATCGGGTCCGCGTCGGCGGCGGCCTCCACGACGTCGCGGCGCGCACGGCGCATGTCCTCCAGGCCGGCGCGGTACTCCGGCAGGGACGTCGCGGCGATCACGGCCGTCAGACCCGCCTTGGCCCAGCCCCGCGCCGCGCGCGAGGCGATGACGTCGGGGGTGGCGTAGTAGGCCGCGGTGGCGGCGCCGGTCACCAGGGCGGGCAGGACGCGGGACGACAGCGAGGTGGCCATCCGGGATCTTGTCACGCGCGAGGACCGTGACGACGGCTCCCCGGGGGCCGCCGATCCCGCGCCGGTGGACTTGCCCCCGCCGGGCGCACCCCGGAGCCACACGCGAGGATGCGGTATGTCGACCACGGACGCCCCCGCCGCCCCGAACGCGCCCGCGGCCCCGCCGGCCCGCGCGCACACCGAGGTGGGGGTCGAGGAGCCCGAGTACGACCTGACGGAGCCGCTGGACCCGGACATGGCTGGCGTCTTCCGCGACCTGCCCGCCGCCGACGTGGCCTACCGCGACCGGGCGCGCGCGTTCGTGCAGGACGAGGTGCTGCCGGTCATCGACGGCTTCTGGGACCGCGCCGAGTACCCCGTGCACCTGCTGCGCCGCCTCGGCGAGCTGGACCTGGTCCGCGACGGGGTCGACGTGCCCGGCCGGCCGCCGATGAGCCTGCTGGCCGCGTGCGTGGTGCAGCACGAGCTGAGCCGGGGCGACGGCTCGGTGGCCACGATGG
Source organism: Jannaschia sp. R86511 (assembly GCF_042466345.1). Taxonomy (NCBI): domain Bacteria; kingdom Pseudomonadati; phylum Pseudomonadota; class Alphaproteobacteria; order Rhodobacterales; family Roseobacteraceae; genus Jannaschia; species Jannaschia sp. R86511. The sequence continues at coordinate 2,007,788 of NZ_JAXHCD010000001.1, read as the reverse complement.
TGGGGGTGCAGGGCGGTCTGGCGCTGCGGTCAGTGGCGATGCTGGGCTCCGACGCCCAGCGCGAGCGCTGGCTCGAGCCGCTCGCCTCGGCCACCGAGCTCGGGGCGTTCGCGCTGACCGAGCCCACGCACGGGTCGGACTCGGTGAGCCTGGAGACCCGGGCGAGGACGGTCGACGGCGGCTACGTGCTGGACGGGCAGAAGAAGTGGATCGGCAACGGCTCGGTCGGCGGGGTGACGGTGGTGTGGGGCCGCGGCGACGACGAGAAGGTCCACGGCTTCCTCGTCCCGCAGCAGGCGCCCGGATACGACGGGCGCACCATCGAGGGCAAGGTCGCGCTGCGGGCGATCTGGCAGGCGCACGTCCGCCTCGACGGGGTCCGGCTGGACGCGGACGCCATGCTCCCGGGCGGCGAGAGCTTCGCGGACGCGGCGCGCGTGCTGGCGGCCACGCGCCTCGGCGTCGCGTGGTCGGCCCTCGGGCACGCCACCGCCTGCTACGAGTCAGCGGTGCACTACACCCGGCAGCGGGTGCAGTTCGGCCGCCCGCTGGCCGCCGCCCAGGTGGTGCAGGAGCGCCTGGCCCGGATGCTCAGCCAGCTCACGTCGCTGCAGACCCTGTTGATGTCGCTGACCCGGCTCGCCGAGGACGACGCCATCCGCGGTGCCCAGGCCTCGCTGGCCAAGTACACCGCCACCCGCACCGCCCGCGAGATCGCCTCCGAGGCCCGCGACCTGCTGGGTGGCAACGGCATCCTGCTGCGTCATCGCGTCGTCCGGCACTTCGCTGACATCGAGGCCATCCACACCTACGAGGGCACCGAGACGGTCCAGGCGCTGATCGTCGGACGCGACATCACGGGGATCTCGGCCTTCGCGTAGGGCGTCGGCCGTCAGCCCTCGACGCGCATCTCCCCCAGCTCCGACCAGCCGTCCGCCTCGACGCTCTGGCTGACGATGTCCGGCGTCCGCGCCAGGTAGGCCGGCAGCTCGGCGGTGGCCGTGGCGAAGTGCTCGGACTTCACGTGCGCACCGCCCGCGTCGCCGTCGCGGAACGCCTCGACGAGGACGTACACGGTCGGGTCGTCGAGCGAGCGGGACCACTCGAACCACAGGCAGCCGGGCTCGGCGCGGGTCGCCTCGGTGAAGGGGCGGGAGAGCTCAGGCCAGTTGTCGGCGTGCTCGGGCTTCACGGGGAACTTGGCGGTGATGAAGATCATCGGGGCCTCCTCGGGCGGGGGTGACGGCGGTCGCGGGACGGGTGCGGGCGTCACGACGGCGCGCAGCCAGCCGCCCGGGACCCGGACCGGTGACCCAGCATGGCCCGGACGACCACCGCCGGCACGGTGGGCAAGATGGCGAACTTGGTGCCCGCCGACGCGGCAGAGCCGACCCGGACCAGCGGCCCGAGTACGCCGGCGACGGTCAGGTCACGCTTGGCGGATCAGGCGCCACGAGCCGCCAGCTGCTGGATCCATGCCTCGGTCTGCACCCCACGCTTGCGGTCGGCCACGACCCGCGCTCGCGCCGCCGCCACCCTCTCCTGCTGGCTCACGGGCTCGACGGTCGAGGTCGTCCGCACGGTCGCGCTCCGACGGATTCGCCGAGCACCGCCCTCAGCCTTGCGTGAGATGTCACCCACGAGTGCCCCGCCCTTCCGAACGACCGAACTTCAGTATGCGCCTTCTTCCGGCGGGGGGCGAGGGTGCCGAGAGGGAACGCTCGGTCGCCGCAGCGATCACATCAGCCTCGTGCTCCCCGGCCCATTCGCTCTCCCCCAGCGCTTCGAGCATCCGGTAGCCGGCCAGCCGGACGTCCGAGCGGTCACTGGTCGTCGCGTCCAGCGCCCAGTGCGCTCTCGTCCACCACTGCTGCTTGCGGTCGGAGCGTTCTCGCTGCCACCGGTCCCGACGGGCGACGGACACGGCCGCACCTCCTGCGATCACGGCGGCGAGGAGGGCAGCCAGCCCGCCCAGCCCCGGCGACAGCACGAACTCGCGCCACAGCGGCGTCACCGGCCCCGTCGTCGCGACAGCTGTCACCACGCCCAAGACCACCGGGGTGTTCATGCGACGGAAGTGTCCGCTGCGTGATGGTTCCTCATCCAGCCAGAGTGGCGCGTACCGGCGACACAACGCGACGTCCAGGCCATGGATGTCCGGCCGCCCGGCCACGCTTTCCCACCGCCCCGGGACTTGCCCCGGGGCCATGGACGGCGACAAGCCATCACGTCGCCGTCGTGCTGACCTTCTCCCGCACCAGCGTGCCGACCGCGTACGAGCCGACCACGGCCAGCACGATGCCGGTGACCGGGGGGATGAACCAGCCGTAGCGGCTGCTCAGGTACGCGGCCAGGGTCGCCACGGCGTAGACGGCGATGTTCTCCCACCTGACCACCGGGAACTCGTGCTCGAGCGGCTCGGGCATCCCTTGGCGCCAGTGGGCCAGGAAGTCGCCGATGATGACCCCGCCGATGGCGGGGATCAGGATGCCCAGCCACGACAGGTAGCCGATCAGGTTGTCGTAGATCGGGATCGCCATCAGCGTGCCGATGACCACCCCGCCGATCACGAACGGCTTCTTGGTGTTGGCGTTGAACAGCTCGGCGCCGGCGACCCCGAAGTTGTAGGCGGTGTTGTCGTTGGTGGTCCACAGGTTCAGGACCAGGAACACCAGCCCCCAGCCGATCAGGTTCAGGGCGAACAGCACCTCGACGAAGTCGCCGATGCCGAACGCGAGCGCGCCGATCCCGCCGAAGAAGATCATGAGCAGCTCGCCGAGGAAGAACGCGACCGCCGACGCGGCGAGCCCCTGTCGAGGGGTGCGGGCGAAGCGGGTCCAGTTGGGGGCCTGCGTGCCGCCGGAGGCGAACGTGCCGACGATGGCGGTGACCGCCACCGCGACGGTCATCTCCCCGGTGCCGACGACCGCGCCCAGACCGCCGGCCTCACCGATCTCGGTCAGCGACCGCCAGGTCACCCACCCCGCCAGGATCAGCAGCATCGGCACGGACACCGCCGAGAGCAGCTCCATCCCCCGGTAGCCGACGTAGGCCGTCGCGCCCATCACGGCGCCGCCCACGACGATCAGCACCCACAGCGTGAGCCGGCCGTCCCACCCGGTCGCCTGCTGGGTCAGCAGCGCCAGGGTCGCCACCGTGACGCCGTACCAGCCGATCTGGGTCCCGCCGAGCAGCAGCGACACCAGCTTCGAGCCGCCGGAGCCGAACGCGTAGCGGCTCATCACCACCGTGGTCAGTCCTGTCCTGGCCCCGATCGCACCCAGCGCCGAGACGTAGACCCCCAGGACGAGCGACCCGAGCAGGGCGACCAGCACGAAGTCGGCGAAGTCGAACGCCGGTGCGATCCCCGCTCCCGCCAGCATGGTGGGGGTGAAGAAGGTGAAGCCGAGCAGCACCACCCCGAGCGAGAGCACCGACTTGCGGGCGTGGGCGGGCACGATCTGCAGGGGGTAGTCGGGGTCGACCTTGGCCGTCGGGCTCGCGGTGCTGGTGGTCTCAGTCATCGCCGATGTCCTCGTTCCAGAGCGCCGGGTTGGTCGAGATGAAGTCGGTCATGAGGTCGACGCAGCGCGGGTCGTCGAGGATGTGGACCTCGACCCCGTGCTCGCGCAGCCAGTCGTGGCCGCCTGAGAAGGTGCTCGCCTCCCCGACCACGAGACGCGAGATGCCGAACTGGCGCACCAGCCCGGAGCAGTACCAGCACGGCGACAGCGTGGTCACCATGGTGGTTCCGCGGTACGTCCGCTGCCGACCGGCGTTGCGGAACGCGTCCGTCTCGCCGTGGACCGACGGGTCGTCGTGCTGGACCCGCCGGTTGTGACCCCGCCCGAGGACTTCGCCGTCGCTGCCGATCAGCGCGGCGCCGATCGGGATGCCGCCCTCGTCCCGACCGGCGACGGCTTCGGCGAGGGCGATGTCGAGCCAGGCGCGGTACTGGTCCGGGTCGCGCGTTGCCACGCCGCTCTCGGAGCCCTCGATAGATGGTGTGCTCGGCATGCGCGGCATCGTGCCACCGGGCGAGGGTTCGGTCGCCCGGCTGTCCGAGAACGTCACGTGCGCGAAACAGACACGTTTCACCGTGTCGTCGGGTCCTGCCCCGGACGATCCGACGCCTGGATGACACAGAGACGGTCCAGTCGACGCCCGGCCGCCTCGGCGCGCGTTCTTCGCCGTGGCCTCAGTCCCCCTCTGCGTCCCTCTCGGGCTCACTCTTGCGACGCCGAGCGGCTGCTTCCATGATCCCGCCCGTCACCTTCTCCGAAGCGGCGCGCGCTCGACCGAACGTACCGACACCGAACCTGCGGGCGTTGTCGACACCGTCCGCACCGGTCTCCAGCACCCGGTCGCGGACGTCGACCGCGGCGTCCCGCCACCGGCGAGCGTCCACCTGCTGGCGTCCCCGGTCCAGACCGAGTAGATCGCGGAAGTCCTCGACCGACGAGCCCACCTGGTTGCACGCCTTGACGATGTTCCGGGCGTCGAACGGGTTGAGGAGCACCTTGCTGTTGGCCAGCGACGAGGCCTTGTCCAGACGCTCCAGCAGGACGGCCGTGGCCCGCGCGAAGCTCTCGCGTCGCGCCGCCCGCCCCGCCCGCAGGCCACGGCGGTGCTGCTCCAGCTCGTCAGGGGACGCGTCGAGCACCCGGTCGAGCTCCAGCACGGCGAACGCGTCCTGCAGGTGAAAGCAGCGGGCGAGGACGGCGAGCCAGTCCCTCACCTTCGGCTCGGCCTCCTTGGAGGCCTGGGCGAGCTCGCCCATCCTCTCCTCACGTTCCAGCTTCTCGGCCAGGTCCTCGATCTGGCGGAGCGCGTAGGCCTGCGTCCGAGCGATGGTGAGGGCCGTCCCCTGCACCTTCGACCACGTGACCTCGGACACCCGACCCGTCTCCTCCCGGACGGCCATGGCCTCGTCGACGAGCAGCTCGACTCCGATCATGTCGCTCAGGACGGAGTCCTTCTGGGCGCGCAGGACGTCGTCGACCTTGGCGTCGATCACGGCGAGGTAGTCCGTGATCTCGTCCATGGTCTGCTGCATCGCGAGCTGGGCCATGATCCCGGCGGCGCCGGCGAGCATCGCCGGGTTGGTCAAGATGGTGGCGGCGCTGCTGGGGTTGACGATCTCGAGGAGACCGGAAATCTTGCCGTTCTTCGTGAGAACGGCACGACTGACTCCGACCTCCGAGCCCTTCATCATCGAGGCGGTGGACTGCTTCATGGCGGCGGCAGACTTCTCGGTCAGCTTGACCCAGCGGCCGGACTGCTCAGCGAGGGTGGACACGGTCTGGGCCGTCCCGGCGCTGAGCGCGAGGACCGACGAGAAGCGGGTCTTGCCCAGCGGCTTCGACGGGAGTCCCTCCGACGCCAGGAACAGCTCGACCGCTGCCGCGTCCCCGATCACGGCGACCCCGTCACCGTCGTTGATCAGGTGGATCTCGTCACTCATTGTTCTTCCCCTCGCCCCATGACGAGGCGCTCGCCCCGCACGTCGTGTGCAGTCTGCCCGGCCCTCGAACAGAACCGCAGTCCGTACGGACGGACTCCGCGGTGGTCCTGTGGGCTGGCGGGACAGCCGGCCCGTCTTGGCCCTGGCTGCCCTGGGGTGGTCACCGATCCCGAGGCTGCAAGCCCCTGGCAGCAGTCCCCAGCCTCCGCGTATCCACTTGACCTTCTTGAAGCTGTCGACGACCGCTCGCGTCTCAGGCGGCACCGCTGGCGAGCTGAGCCGCAGGGCCGATGCTGCCCACATCCTCAGACTCAGCACCGGCAAGGGCCGCCAGCGCCTGGTTGAGCAGCCGCTGGATGTTGGTCGCGAACGAATCGCACTCCAGGTTGATCTTCGTCGCGCTCTTGTGGATCGCGGTCGCGGTCTTCTGGATGTCGTCGATCCTGCTGAGCAGCTCGAGGGCCTCCGTGAGCTTCTCCTCCGCGGTGGCGATCTCGTTGGCTCCGCTGCGCGCGGCAGCGGTGACGCTGGCAGTGCGCAGCAGCATCACGACCGTACGGAGCAGGTCGGGGTCGCCGGAGACCGGGTCGAAAGCCATCACGATCCGACGGGCGCTGAGCACCCGGATGCTCTGGCCGGCGTTCTGCTCAGCCGTCGGTACCAGGCCCAGCGAGGCGCCCGCGGCGCGGTTGCGCTCCGCCTCGTCGAGGTAGCCGTTCCAGTTGGGGCGCTGGGAGTCGCTCATCTCCAGCACCACGCGGGCGCCGGCGTCGCCGACGGTGAGCAGTCCATCCCCCTTCTTACTCCGGAAGATGTTCCCTGCGATCGCGCCGGTGTCGGTGTACTCGTCGCCGAGGCCCGCCGCGATCGTGGCCATAACGGCATGAACGTCGTCCGCGTAGCTCGCGCCCTTCAACGGGGTGACGCTGGCGGTCTTCGACGTCGCGTGACGGGCAGCAGTCTGGACCTTTACCGCCGTGGCGAGCTCGTCGACCTTGCCGGCCAGCGCCTCGTGGTGCTTCTCGAGCGACTGGGCCAGGGACTGCTGCTGCAGGGTGAGTGCTGCGCTGTGCTTGGCCATGGGCGAGGTGGGATCGCTGGGGTCGAACTGCCGGGCGGCCTTCGCGAGCAGCTCACCGGTCTGGAGGGAGACCTTGGCGTCGAGATCGGTCGCGAAGGTGGCGAGCAGGGGCTGCAGCCGCGCGACAAGCTCGGGATTCTCCCCACCGAACAACCGCTCGAGCTCTCCCCGCAGGGTGGACTGTGCGGTGGTCACGGTCTCCTGGAAGCTGCGCCGGGTCTCGACGTCGGCGTCAGCGATCGACTTGCGGGCGAGCTCCGAGGCCGCGGTCATCGTTCTGCTCGCGTCGACGACAGCCTTGGCGGTCAGCGCTGCAGCCTCGCTGCTGGCGTTGCTGGTGCGGGTCCCCACCTCGGTGACGAGCCGCTCGAGGTCGAAGGTGTCCTGGGCGTTGCCGGCGACAGCGATCGCAGCGGCGCCCACGCCGAGAGCCTGACGGACGAACGGAGCGAGGTCGGCCTCGGTGATCGCCTCGAGGGCGACGACGTCACCCCGCGAACCGGAGGACCACCGCCTGGCCTCCGCGACGACTCCCGCGTCGTTGATCGCGAGGTTGTCGATGACGAGCGTTGAGCTCTCGGCGTCGAGACGGGCGCGAAGGGTCTGGTGCATGTGAACCTCCTGGGCGTTGGTCGCCGCGAGGGTCGCGGCCGGTGCCATGACCATGCGACCCACGACGACTTGAAGCGGGATACGACAGCGATAAGGGGGATTATCACTATTACGAAGCGGATGGGGAGATCCCCGGCTACGGTCTCGACGCAAGCCGCCGTCGTGAAGGGAGCGCCACATGAACCTGCAACTCTCTCTCCCCGACGTCGCCCGGCTGGCGGGTGTGCAGCGCCCCGTCGTGTCCATGTGGCGCCGGCGGTACGAAAACGCCGAGCGTCCGTTCCCTCGCCCGGTGGCGCGAGTGAGCAACCGGGAGCGCTTCGACGCGGACGAAGTCGTGGGGTGGCTGGAAGCCACAGGGCGCACGCACGGCCGCGACATGCGCGCAGATGTCGCGGTGCATGCCATGCCGATAGGGCTGACGCTCTCGAGCGACCCCGCGGCCCTTGACGGGCTGACCGCCTTAATCGCCCTCAAGGCCGCCACCGACACGGCACTCGACGGCCTCACTGTCCAGCAGCTGACAGCTTTGGCGGCCAGCGTCGACCCTCGAGACACTCACTTGCTCCGGGAGGTCGACGGCCTTGGCGCCAAGGCGGCCAGCGTGGCCGCCTACGCCGACGAGCTTGTCGACGCGGCCTATAGCCCCCGTGACGCCCTCGAAGGGCTGCTCGCAGAGCGCTTCCGCCACGACGCGACCGACCTCATCGCGTCATCACTGACACCCGGCGTGCACAACCTCGTCGTGGCTCTCGTCCGTGGGCTGGGGGTGCTCCAGGGCACAGAGAACCCTTCCTTCCTTGACCCCACCGGCGTCGGCAGCGACCTCCTGCTCAGCGCCGTCGACGCGGCAGGGGACGTGCACCCCGACGTCTTGGTATCGGCGAGCGAACACCACGCAGCGCGGCTGTTCCGCCGCCGTGCCGCAGCCCGAGGGCTGCTCCTTACCCCCGCCCCCGCAGCCCTGGACGACGCTCAGACCTGCTTGATGCTGGCCCACTACCCCGTCGTTGGCAGCCCCCAGATGACTCCTCTGGAGATCCTCGATGCCATAGACGAGCTCGTCGTGTCGATGGCGGACCACCACTACGCCGTGGTGGTCGCCCCGGCAGCGGTGCTGGTCGACCGTCTCCGTGACCGCGAGACGCGAGCAGTGCGCGAACATGTCCTACGCGCTGGTCGAATCCGCGCCGCTATGCGGCTCCCCGCAGGCTCGGTGACCCAACGCCCACGGGAGTCCCTGGCCATCTGGGTCTTGGGAGAGGACCCGACCGACGCAGTGCTTGGCGACCGGACTGTCGCCGTCGGCCACCTACCGTCGCCGTCACTCTCCAGAACCGCTGTCACCGCAATCGTCGACGACGTGGTCGCGTCAGCGTCCACCCTTGCCGGAGCGCACCACTACACCCACCTCGCCCTCGTGCGCACCGCCGCGCTCCTCGCCAGCGGCGGCTCACTCATCCCCACCCGGCGCGCTCCCGGCAGGATGCTTCGGTCGCCGGCTGACCTCACCCTTCAAGTCACGGCGCTCTCGACAGCGAAGACCTTCGAGGCCCCTCTTGCCGGCCTTCGAGTCGAGCCAGGCTTCGAGTCGCGTGCGGCGCTCACGACCACGCTTGCCGAAGCAATCGAAGCGGGCATTGTTCGAGCCATCAGCGGCAACCGGACCGGCTTCGACCTCGTCACCAACGGCAGCGTTCCAGTGCTGGGAGTCCTCGAACTCACCGGCAAGGCCGCGAACGGGTCGCGGCGCGTGGACCGCCTTTCGTTCCTCGGCGCGCACTCCTCCTCCCGGCTGACCGAGCCGGGTGACGTCGTCTTCTGCACAGCGCCCTGCCCACGAGCCGTCGTCGACACCGAAGGCGGCTCAGCGGTCCAGTACCCGGCCCGGATCCTCCGTGTGGATCGGGACAAGGGGGAAGGCTCAAGTCCCTGGGTGATCGCCTCGACGATCGCCTCCCAACCGCCGGAGGCCCGCGACTGGCGCCGATGGACCGTGCCCGTCCTCCCACCGACCCGAGTACCACCGACCTCTCAGGCACTCGCGGCCATCGAGGCCCAGCGACGCGACCTCCAGCGACGACTAACCGACCTCGACACCCTCACCGACCTGGTGATCGCCGGCGTCAGCAGCCACGCGCTAACCCTGCACCCGACAGACTCCCCCGAGCACCCCCAGAAGGAAGGCATCTGATGCCCCCCAAGAAGAAGCGGGACGACACCCTCCCGTCGACCATGAAGGAGCTTAAGGACACCCTGTGGAAGGCCGCGGACAAGCTCCGCGGGTCCATGGACGCGTCCCAGTACAAGGACGTTGTCCTCGGGCTGGTGTTCCTCAAGTACGTCTCGGACTCCTTCGACGAGCGCCGCGCCCAGATCGCTGCCGAGCTCGCCGCAGACGGCTGGGACGAGACCCAGATCGCCGGCCAGCTCGACGACATCGACGAGTACACCGGTAGCGGCGTCTTCTACGTCAGCAAGCACGCCCGCTGGACCTACCTTGCCCAGCACGCCAAGGGACTGCCCGCCGCGATGGGACAGCCCTTCAAGCCCGTCGGCGAGCTCATCGACGACGCGATGGACCTCATCATGGGCACCAACCCCTCACTGGCCGGAACGCTCCCGCGCCTCTACAACCGCGACAACGTCGACCAGCGGCGCCTCGGTGAGCTGCTCGACCTGCTCAACTCCGCCCGCTTCACCGGCGAGGGCGCCTCGAAGGCGCGCGACCTCCTCGGCGAGGTGTACGAGTACTTCCTGGAAAAGTTCGCGAAGGCGGAGGGCAAGCGCGGCGGCGAGTTCTACACCCCCGCGGGTGTCGTCCGGGTGCTCGTTGAGGTCCTTGAGCCTACCCGCGGCCGCATCTACGACCCATGCTGCGGCTCGGGCGGCATGTTCGTGCAGACGGAGAAGTTACTCGAGGCCCACCAGAGCGAGGGCTCCGACATCGCCGTCTACGGCCAGGAGTTGAACGAGCGCACCTGGCGCATGGCCAAGATGAACCTCGCCATCCACGGGCTGGAGAGCAAGGGCCTCTCCGGCCGCTGGGGCGACACCTTCGCCCACGACAACCACCCGGACCTCTCCGGCGCGAACGGTGCCGACTACGTCCTGGCGAATCCGCCCTTCAACATCAAGGACTGGGTCCGCCGCACCGACGACCCACGCTGGAAGTACGGCGTTCCCCCAGCTGGCAACGCCAACTACGCCTGGATCCAGCACATCCTCAGCAAGCTCGCCCCGGGCGGCAGTGCGGGCGTCGTCATGGCCAACGGCTCCATGAGCTCCAACTCCGGAGGCGAAGGTGACATCCGCGCGCAGATCGTCGAAGCCGACCTCGTCTCCTGCATGGTCGCTCTGCCGACCCAGCTGTTCCGCAGCACCGGCATCCCGGTGTGCCTGTGGTTCTTCGCTAAGGACAAGACCAAGGGAGCAGGCGGTTCCGTCGACCGCTCCGGTCAGGTGCTGTTCATCGACGCGCGCAACCTCGGCACCATGGTCGACCGCGCCGAGCGCGCGCTGGCCGACGAGGACATCACCCGGATCGCTGACACCTTCCACAGGTGGCGTGGTACGGCCTCCGCCACGGGCGAGTACGACGACGTGGCCGGGTTCTGCAAGAGTTCGACCTTGGCCGACATAAAGGCCAGCGATTACGCCCTGACCCCTGGTCGGTACGTAGGTGCGGCTGACGCCAAGGACGATGGTGAGCCCATACACGCCAGGATCGAGCGGCTTTCTTCGGACCTGATTGCCCAGTTCGATGAGTCGTCCCGTCTGGAGCAGCATGTTCGTCAGCAGCTGGCGCGAATCCGATGAGCGCGGTGACCTTGGGAACCTTGGCAGAGCGAGGCGCCATAATCATCGGGGACGGATATCGCACTCGGCGGCCCGAGCTTTCCGGGTCGGGCTTCCGGATTCTGCGAGTCGCCGATGTCTTGAATGGGCGTATTGAGGCTCGCGGGCCTGACTTCGTCGCTGAGTCTTTCCGACGCCAGATCGGCGCGAAGGCGGCGCGAGCCGGAGACGTGCTGGTCACCACGAAGGGGACGGTCGGCCGAGTCGCGATGATGCCAGCACTCGCGGAGGAGGTTGTGTACAGCCCTCAACTCTGCTTCTTTCGCGTCACCGACCGAGATGTTGTCGATCCGCGCTTCCTCAGCTACTGGTTCGCATCGGAGGCCTTCCGCGAGCAGGCATCGCATCGAGCGAACAACACAGACATGGCGGCCTACATCAATCTGGCCGATATCCGGTCACTCGAGGTAAGCCTCCCGACGGTTGGAACGCAGCGAGCGATCGCGGAGGTGTTGGGGGCGCTCGACGACAAGATCGCGGCAAACGATGGGCTGGCAGAGACTGCCGATGATGTGGTCCGTGCCAAGTTTGAAGGCTTGGGGGGCACCGAGGGACGGCTCGCCCTGGGTGCTGTCGCTGAGAATGTAAGGGAAATGGTGGATCCCGCACTGATCCCGCCAAATACACTCTATGTCGGGTTGGAGCACATTCCACGTCGCCGCATGTGGATGGGCAGCGTGGGGCGGGCTGGTGAGGTGACGAGTGGGAAGGCAAGGTTTCACGCAGGTGACATCTTGTTCGGAAAACTACGACCATACTTTCACAAGGTTATCTCAGCGCCCGAGTCCGGTATCTGTTCAACGGATATTCTCGTCGTTCGCGCAACCGACCTGGACCTGCAAGGCTTCCTGCTCGCCGCCTGTGCCAGTGATCGAGTGGTTGAGGCTTGTACGGCAGCAAGTGAGGGCACCAGGATGCCTCGGACGAGTTGGAAGGACCTGGCGAAGGTCGACGTACCGTGGCCGAGCGAAGGCGCTGTTAAGTCTTTCAGTAGCGACGTTGTTGGGCTTCGAGCGCGGGTCGACGCAGCAACCGCGGAGAGCCGAGGACTTGCTGCTCTGCGAGACGCGCTACTGCCTGAGCTGATGTCGGGGCGACTACGCGTCAAGGATGCCGAGCGGATCGTGGAGGCGGAGGTCTGATGAGCAGCAACGTTCAGTTAAGCGAGGGCGACTGGGAGCAGCTCGCCCTGGAGGCTTTGGGCGAGCTTGGCTGGGAGCCCAAGGCAGGCGCAGCCATTGCCCCGGGCACCGGCGAGCGAGAGTCATGGAGTGACCTCGTCATCCACTCGCGGTTGCTCGAGGCGCTACAGAGCCTGAACCCGACGGTGCCGTTGGACCTGCTGCATCAAGCCGTGGCTCAGATCCTCACGCCGCGCTCGCAGGACGCCATCACCGAGAACCAGCGGATTCATGAGTGGGTAGTCGCGGGTTACAGGGGGTTGAGTTGGATTGATCAGGACGGCGTCGAGCAGAACCCGACATTGCGCCTGATCAGTGCGGACCCGGCGGAGAACAACTGGCTGGCCGTCAACCAGGTCACCCTGCTCGACCGTGACCACAAGCGCCGCTTCGACATCGTCTTGTACGTCAACGGGCTGCCCGTCGCGGTGCTGGAACTGAAAAAGGCGGGCAACGCCAAGGCCGACGTCGCTGCCGCGCACGCGCAGCTGCAGACGTACCTGCGTGAGTTCCCCATGGCGTTCCGCTTCGCTGTGCTCACCGTCGCCAGCGACGGCCTCTTCGCCCAGTACGGCACGCCCTTCACGCCGCTGAACCACTTCTCACCGTGGAACGTCGACGACGACGGCCGTCCCGTGCCTTTCGACCAAGAACTGGACGGCGTGTACACGACGGCGCTGGAGGTGCTGCTTTTCGGGATCGCGAACCAGGAGCGGTTCCTGCAGCTGCAGCGGGACTTCGTGGCGTTCGACGAGGGTGCCGGGGGCCTCGCGAAGCGCATCGCGAAGCCGCACCAGTACTTCGCCGTCACCAAGGCCGTGGCCAGCACCGTCCTCGCGGTTGAGAGCAACGGCAAGGCCGGCGTCGTCTGGCACACCCAGGGCTCGGGCAAGTCCATGGAGATGGAGCTCTTCGCCGCCCGCGTCGCGCGAGAGCCGAAGCTGCTGAACCCCACCATCGTGGTGGTCACCGACCGCACCGAGCTCGACGAGCAGCTCTTCGATGCCTTCCAGATGAGCAGGCTGCTTGCGAACAAGCCCCAGGCCGTGACCAGCCGGGAGCAGCTGCGGGAGGAGCTCACCCAGCGGGTCACCGGTGGCATCTACTTCACGACCCTGCAGAAGTTCTCGCGCAGCCAGGCCGAGAAGGAAGCGGGCGTCGACCACCCACAGCTGTCCGACAGGCGCAACATCATCGTCGTGGTCGACGAAGCCCACCGCAGCCACTACGACGACCTCGACGGCTACGCCCGCCACCTCAAGGACGCCCTACCCCGGGCGACCATGATCGCATTCACCGGCACCCCGATCTCCTTCGACGACCGCAACACCCGCGAAGTCTTCGGTGACTACATCGACATCTACGACCTCAGCCGAGCGGTCGACGACGGCGCCACCGTGCCCGTGTACTTCGAGCCCCGGCTCATCAAGGTCACCCTGGACGACGGAGTCACCGAGGAGGACCTCGACGAGGTCGCCGACGAGCTCACCGAGGGCCTCGACGACGTCGAGCGCGCACGCATCGAGCAGAGCGTCGCCGTCGTCAACGCCGTCTACGGCGCCCCGCAGCGGATCACCGCGCTCGCCGAGGACCTCGTCGCGCACTGGGAACAGCGCAGCGCAGCCATGCGCCCGTTCCTCGACGGACCCGGAAAGGCGCTGATCGTCGGGGCGACCCGCGAGATCTGCGCCAACCTATACGCCGCCGTCGTCGCCCTGCGGCCCGACTGGCACTCCGACGACATCGCCACCGGCCGGATCAAGGTCGTCTACTCCGGAACCCCGTCCGACGTCTCGCCTGTGGTCGAGCACGTGCGCCGGCCGTCGCAGAACAAGACAATCAAGGAGCGGCTCAAGAACCCCGATGACGAGCTCGAGATCGTCATCGTCAAGGACATGATGCTCACCGGCTTCGACGCGCCGCCGCTGCACACCCTCTACCTCGACCGGCCACTCAAGGGCGCGCTGCTGATGCAGACCCTGGCCCGGGTCAACCGGACCTTCCGCGGCAAGCAGGACGGCCTGCTCGTTGCCTACGCCCCGCTGGCCGAGAACCTGAAGAGCGCCCTCGAGGTCTACTCCGCCCAGGACCAGGCATCCAAGCCGATGGGACGCAGCACCGGTGACGAGATCCAACCGACCATCGAGCTCGTCGCGGCGCTCGGTGACCTGGTCGCCGGCTATGACTGGAAGACGATCTTTACCGACCGTCGCTCACGCGGCGATGCCCGCGCCTACCTCCACGCCGTGCAGGGAATGGTGAATCACCTCCGAGACCCCCGTACCGCGGGGAACCAAGTCGAGGAAGGCGAGGAGACCCTCGGCGCGGCCTTCCGTCGGCGCGCTCGGCTGCTGGCCCGCGCCTGGGCGCTGTGTGCGAACCACCCCGACGTCCAGGCCCTAAGGCCCGACGTCGCGTACTTCGAGGAGGTCCGGGTCTGGATGGCCAAACTCGACGCGGCTGATCGCCAGGCCCGCGGCGAGCCCGTGCCCGAGGACATCTCGCGGCTGCTGAGCCAGCTCATCGCGACCTCCACTGCGAGTGGGGACGTGCTGGACATCTACGAGGCCGCGGGGATGCCGAAGCCGAGCCTGATGGACCTGGGCCCGGCGTTCGTGAAGCAGACCCAGGAGGCGCCCAACCCGCACATCGCCATCGAGGCTCTGCGCGCGCTCATCCACGAGGAGTCCGCGAAGGCCACCGGGCACAACGCGCTGCGGCAGAGGGCGTTCTCCGAGCGGATCAACGACCTGATGCGCAAGTACACCAACCAGCAACTCACCTCCGCCGAGGTCATCGCCGAGCTGATCGAGCTGGCCAAGGAGGTCGTCGCCGAGGCCGCCCGCGGCCAGAAGTTCTCACCCCCGCTGGACGAGGACCAGCTCGCCTTCTTCGACGCCGTCGCCACCAACGAGTCCGCCGTCGACGTGATGGGGGAGGGTGTGCTCGCCGATATCGCCCGAGAGCTGGTCGCCGTCATGCAACGCGACATCCGCACCGACTGGACCGTCCGCGACGATGTCCGGGCCAAACTGCGGACGTCGATCAAGCGGCTGCTCGTCAAGCACGGCTACCCGCCGGACAAGCAGCCCGACGCCATCAAACTCGTCATGGAGCAGATGGAGTCCATGGCGCCGCGCTACTCCGTGCTCCGCCGGAATTCAACGGGTGCCTGACGCTTGACCCGGTACTTGCCGCGGGCGGGTGGTGGCCGGTCTGCGTTACCGAGGCTGGGGAAGCACGAGGGCAGCACTGACGAGACGCGGCGGCTTGATCGACAACTGGGCCTGTGCTGCCAGCGACGCCAGTCGCCTCCGCAGGCGCTCTTCGAGTTCCTGAGACTTCTGACGCAGGCTGTCCGCGCTCTCGGCGGGCCGCGTGCCGGCACGCTCCTTGGCGGCCGCAGCGCCCGCCTCTGCCCGGAGGCGTCGTGATTCCGAGGTGAGGCGCTCCTCCACCCGACTCCGCGTGCGTCGCACATCAGGCAGCACTCGGGCGGCGGTCTCTGAGAGGTAGTCCTGCAGTTGATGCTCGATGATCCAGCGTGTCGCCTCGGTCTCAGCCGAAGCCAGCCACGGCAGGCGGAGGGCCTCCGCCGCGAGGGCCGGCCGTACGTCCGTGAGGCAGTCGAGGTGGGGTGCGGGTCCGGCGCTGCGGACCTGGCCCGAAGCATCTGCGAAGGCGTATCCGAAGCGCCTGGAGACAGTGGCCTCCGTTCCGTCGACGACCTCTTCGACAACACCGATCAGAAGGGTCGGTGCTTCGACGGCAGGCGAAGCAAGAACGGTCCCGCGGGACAGCACGCCCGCGAGCAGCTGCGAGATGACGGCCGTGACCGCGTCATGGAGGGGGTGGCCCGGGGCCAGGAGGTCCGCCCGCCCGCCCGACGGACCGTCAGCATGCTCGAGCGAGAAGGTGACCCTGCTGTACCGCTTGGCTACTGGGCCGGTGCCGGCTGCAGCAAGAACCGGAGCGGGAACCTCGGCGATCTCGAAGCGACCTCGCTCACGTTGCACCAGCCGACCGCCAAGGGTCTGGAAGGCGTGACGGAATGCCCACTCCACCTGCCTAGGCTCGAGACGCCGGGCTCTTGCGTCGACCATCCGCTCCTGGACACGTGCTAGGTCCGCCGGCCGCATCGCCTCCTCGGTGAGGGCCTTGTCTCGCAGCAGCTCTGGCAGCCCGTGAGCCACGGTGCGGTCGAGCACCTCCTCCATCCGTCGCTGCACGGCCGGGTCATCGCCGTACCGGATCGCGTCTATGAGCAGGTCACGCAGCGGGGTCTCCTCGAACGCCGCGCCGAGGACGTCGAACACCTTGCCGCCGTACGCCTGGCGCTGGCTCTCCACCTTGCGCAGCAGACGCTCGAAGACGTCTCCCTCCCGCGTCCCGGTCGCGACGATGTTCCACAGCCGGCACACCTCGGTCTGACCGATGCGGTGGATGCGTCCGAAGCGCTGCTCGATGCGGTTCGGGTTCCAAGGCAGGTCGTAGTTGACCATCAAGTGTGCGGCCTGGAGGTTGAGGCCCTCCCCCGCCGCATCCGTCGCGACCATCACCTGGCATTGAGGGTGTTTGCTGAATCGCTCGGTGATCTGACGCCGGTCGGAGCGTCGCACCCCGCCGTGGATCGTCACCACGGCGTCGTCGGAGCCGAGGACGTCAGTCACGCGCTGCCGCAGGTATTCCAGGGTGTCTCGATGCTCGGTGAAGACGATCAACTTCCGACGCCGGCCGTCGGACCGGTCCAGGAGGTTGTCCTCCAGGATGCGTCGCAGCTCGACCCACTTGCGGTCTGTGTCGAGGCCACGGACCTCGGCTGCCAGGGCGACCAGCCTCGCGAGGTCGCGGAGCTCGATGTCCAGCTCCGCGACGGTCCGGGCGGCCGTGGCCTCGTCCAGCTGCTCCTCCTGGATCTGCTCCAGTTCGACCGCGCTGTGCTCGTCCTCGTCGACCTCCGGCCACATACGTTCGGACGCTTCGAGCCGACCGGCGCGGAGCTCGGCCCGGCGACGCTCAAGCCGCTGTGAACGCCGGACCAGGGACTGGTGGATCGCGGCGGGGCTGGATGCGAGTCGCCGCTGCAGCACGGTGAGCGCGAACCCAACCGCGTTGCGTCGCTTCCCGTCGAGCCCTTCCGCCTGGCTCATCCCGAATCGCACGTACTCCGTGACCTGGTCGTAGAGGTCGGTCTCTCGAGCAGTGAGCTGGTACGGCACCGTCTGCGCGATGCGCTCGGGGAACAGCGGGGTGCCTTCGAAGGTCAGAAGGTCCTCCTTCACCATCCGCCGCATGACCCCGGTGGTGTCCAGCGGGCCGCTCGCGCCCGCTCCCGTGCCCTCGAAGCCGTCCCGGTCGAGAAGGGTGAGGAAGAGACGGAAGTCGTCGTCGTTGCCCGCATGCGGCGTCGCGGTCATCAGCAGAAGGTGACGTGTTCGTGCGGCCAGCCGTTCGCCGAGGTGGAACCGCCGCGTCTTGTCGATCCCGCTCCCGAAGCGACGCGCAGCCATGCGGTGCGCCTCGTCGACCACGACGAGGTCCCAGTCGCTCAGGTCCAGGTCGGCGAGCAGGCGCTCGTTGCGGGCCAGCTGGTCCATGCGGGCGATGAGCAGCGGGTGCCGGTCGAAGACCCGCCCACCGAAGGCCGACTCGATCAGGTCGTTGCTGAGGATGTCGAAGCGGAGCCCGAACTTGAGGAACAGCTCGTCCTGCCACTGGTCGACGAGGCCGCCGGGGGCGACGACCAGACACCGGCTGATGTCCTCACGCAGGAGGAGCTCCTTGATGTACAACCCGGCCATGATGGTCTTGCCCGCGCCGGGGTCGTCGGCGAGGAGGAACCGTAGGGGGGTGCGGTCCAGCATCTCCTCGTAGACGGCCCTGATCTGGTGCGGCAGGGGCCTGACGTCGCTCGTCGCCACCGCCAGCATCGGGTCGAAGAGGCCGGCCATGCTCATGCGCTGGACCTCAGCGGCGAGCTGGAACTGCCGAGGGTCGGCGTCGAACGGGCGTCCGCCAGCGGCGGTGACGCTGATGAGCTGCTCGTCACGCCGGAAGAGCATCCGCTGAGCGAGGTTCCCCGCCGTGGTCTTGTAGGTCAGCTCGATCGTCGCGGCGCCGTGGGGCTGCGCCGCGACGACGACTACCGCTTCTCCCGGCAGAACGCCGGTCAGCCGCTGACCTGGCGCTACATCCTCCAGCCGCATGAATCGGCTCCCCCAGTCCTTCGGATCATTCGGAAGCCGTCCCCATGTGTCCGGCCGTCACCTACGGTTCAGTTTCACCGTAGCCCGCCTCATCCCTCGGTAGGACATGTCCAGCACTGAACGCCAGGCCGCACGTGCTCTCCGCGAGCGATACGGACGGTGGGTAGAGGACGCGCAGCGGGTGCGCTCATGGCATGACGCGGTCTCCCGCGACGCGGCCAGTTCCGAGCAGGCCCTTCGCTCTCGCTCGGCAACCATCAGCCTGGGCCGGTCCTCGTGGCACGTCGTCCCCCTGTCTCCGGATGACGTCGGAAGGGTGGCCCACCTACGGGATCGCGCCTACCGACCGGATATCTCGTCCACCGACGCGTCGCTACTCGACCGGCTCGAGGTGGACGCCGCCAAGGCCCTCAGCGACCTCGACGCGATGACTGGCGTGCGCCGGTTCTTCTCAGGTGCGAAGCGGGCTGAAGCGGCGAGGGGCGCGCTGACGTGGCTCGAGCGCGAGACGTCGTGGTTCGAGCGGCAAGGCGTGAAGACAGCACGGAGTCGGCTGGGATCAGCGACGACGGACGACGTAGTGACGCTCAGCACCCTGCTCGACTCTGCGCTAGGTTTCGCGCCTTCGTCTCGCGCCGATGTCGCGCGCGCACGCCTGGTGAGCATCGGCCAGCTGGCCACACTGCCCTCGGCACTCCGGGCGCTGCAGACGGCGATAACCGACGAGGACGCGAAGAAGCAGGCCGTCCGGCGAGCCGGCGAGCGGGTACGGAAGGCCGACACCCGGCGCTTTGTAGCATCGATGCCTCTGGACCGACTGCGTGAGGCGACCAACGACCGACTGCGTCTCGGCTCGTTGCCGGCCGCTGGTTACCGGACCGTCACCGACGTCCTCGACGGTGAGAGCCGCCTTACCGGTGTCCCGGGGATCGGTCCAGCGTCGGCTCGCAGCATCGCAGCCGCCGCACACGAACTGATACGCGTTGCCCTGGAGGAGATGCCGGTCCGCATCGACGTCACGCACAAGCACGCTGAGACCACCGCCCTGCTCACCGCCCTCGGCGCCTGGGACGCCACGAGGCGCCTGCAAGGGTCTCCGGTGGACCTCGAGACCGCCCGCCAGCTGGCCCCGCTGACGGCGCAGTTCACCAGCGGGGTGAGTCACCTGTATGTCGCCCCCGCCCGCGGCGGGGCAGACGTCGACGAACTGCTCTCTGTCGTCGCACGGGTCGTCTCGCTGGCGGGGTCGGTGAGCGGGACGACCAAACGTGGCAAGTCCGCGGTAGACCCGTGGAAGGACTTCGAGGCTCGACCATCCGACTACTACGCCCTGCTGAGCGAACTTGGACTCCTGGTCGAGGACGAGAACGCGGTGCAGGGCGACCTGCCAGCCGAGATCGTCGAAGCCATCCGACGTCAGCCGCTGGATACGAAGTACCTCGCGGCCTCGTTGCGTGGGTACCAGCACTTCGCCGCCCGATTCGCCCTCGTGCAGAAGAAGGTGCTCATCGGCGACGAGATGGGCCTCGGAAAGACCGTCGAGTCGCTCGCCGTCCTCGCACACCTGCGGTCGCGGGGCGAGACCCACTTCCTCGTCGTGTGCCCCGCTGCCGTGGTGACGAACTGGATGAGGGAGGTGTCCGCCAAGAGCAAGCTGCGGCCTCATCGTCTTCACGGTCCCGACCGAGCCGGCGCAGCCCGACGTTGGGTGAGAGACGGCGGCGTGGCGGTGACGACCTTTGAGACGCTCCGGCTCTGGGACTCACTGGCTGGCGGTACCGCAGTGGCCTGCGTCGTCGTGGACGAAGCCCACTACGTCAAGAACCCGGGCGCCAAGCGCTCGATCGCTACCGCTGCTCTCGTTGAACAGTCGGCGCGGGCGATCCTCATGTCCGGGACACCGCTGGAGAACCGCGTGGACGAGTTCCGGAACCTCGTGTCGTACATCCGACCGGACTTGACGGTGAAGGCAGACGACTTCTCGCCCAGGGAGTTCCGACGCCAGGTCGCGCCGGCGTACCTGCGCCGCAACCAGGAGGACGTGCTGCAAGAGCTCCCGCCGCTGGTTGAGGTCGACGAATGGCTCCCGATGTCCGCGACTGATCTCACGTCGTACCGGCAAGCCGTCGCGGGACGAAACTTTGCGGCCATGCGACAGGCGGCGATGCTCGCCGGTCAGAGCTCGCAGAAGCTCGAGCGGTTGGTGGAGCTGGTCCGAGAGGCGGAGGCGAACGGGCGCCGCGTCATCGTCTTCTCCTACTTCCGAGCCGTTCTCGACGCGGTCGCCAAGGCGCTTCCCGGCCCTGTCTACGGTCCCCTGACCGGGTCCGTGGCGGCGAACGAGCGGCAACGAATGGTGGACGACTTCGCTCGCGCCCGGCATGGTGCCGTCCTGGTGGCGCAGATCGTGGCCGGCGGAGTCGGGCTGAACATCCAGGCGGCTTCCATGGTGGTGATCTGCGAGCCTCAGCTCAAGCCGACCACGGAGGCCCAGGCCGTGGCGAGAGCTCACCGGATGGGTCAGCTGCAGTCGGTACAGGTCCACCGGCTCCTGTCGGAGGAAGGCGTCGACGTACGCGTCCGGGAGATCCTCGCGCGCAAGCAGCAGATCTTCGACGACTTCGCCCGGGTCAGCGCGACGGCAGACTCCACGCCCGAGGCCGTAGACATCTCCGAAGCAGACCTTGCCCGCGAGGTGATCGAGGCCGAGCGTGAGCGGCTGTTCTCGCAGGACGCAACCTCGGCGTAGGAGTCCGCTCGGAGTTGGAGCGACGGACCCGGACGCGGACCAGTAGCGGCAGGCAGTTCCCGGTTCGGTCAGCGAGAAGGTGGTCGGCCGCTACCCAAGGCCGAACCCTTGGAAGCAGAATTTTAAGCAGTTCGGTGCTCTCCAACCCTCGCAGCGCACCTAGCTTCGGTACGCATCTAGGCGGGCGGGATCCCAAACCCGTTGCGCCAGTTCGGCGACAAGTTCGCGACGCTTCACCTGCTCCTCCTTCCCGAACTGAACAAACGGTTCGAACGACAGGCCCTCTCTTGCAGCGAAGGCCACGAACTGCGGCTGGTACTGGTACGCCGACGCAGTCAGGCTCGCTGCATAGAGGTTCTGCTTGGCGTAATGAGGGGCCTTCACGTCAAACGGCTGATCTTGGTAGCTACGGTTCACGTCGGCAGGAAGAAGCAGCAGGCCGGCCACATGGTTGCGCCACTCGTCGAACTCCTGACGAGTGGGGCACTCGTCGATGTAGCGGTCGTGCACGTCCGCCCAGATGTGTTCGACATCCCACGGATTCTTCATCGAGCGGTCGACGAGCTGACCAAAGGGGTCTGGACGACCGGAGCAGCGCTCCGTGTACGCCGTCAAGCGAGCCAACAGATGATAGATATAGCGCTTGCTGAACTGGTTCAGCCGGAGGCCCTCGAGGCCGTCTCTGCCGCGACTCGAGCTACCCTCGAGCGAAACATCTGCTTCATCTTCGTCAAGCTTTGCTTTCAGCGTATCGATCAGGTCCGAGAGGCACGTGTTACGTATATCGCGACACAGCAGCCACATCGCGTAGCTGACACTGGAGTAGCCCACCCGAATGTAGTTGACCGCGCGTCGCATGACCCAGATGTCTAGGTACGTTGCCGTAGCGGCCAATTTAAGACGCATGGTCTCGTCGCTGTCCCCCACATTTAGGGGAGCGAGCAACACCGTGGGCTGCCACGTAAAGTCATTGTGGGCGTTGTAGAACACAGACTCTAGGCCCGGGGTGTATTCGCGGCTGGCCTCAAGTATCAGCCGGTAGGCACGCGCGAAGAAGGGCGCCTCGCTTGTCATCAGTCGCAGATTCCGCTGACCATCTCCCACCGGGATCCGACCGGCATTATCGCGTACCCAGCGGTGGAACGTGGTGCCGATCAGCTCCCAGTCCTTGTCCGCGGCGCCTGCTCGGCGTTCACGCGTAGACCCTGCGTACTTCGCCCTCAGCCAGGCCTTTACGAACGTTGCGTCCCGTTCGGGGTCGGGGTTCGGGGCCCAGGACGTCAACTCGAAGACGGTCTTTTTCCACAACCGGTTCGCGTTGGCCCTTGACTCACTGTCGTCAATCGCTCCCAGGAGGTAGGCCTTCAGCATGTCGACAGGGCTCAAGGGCTTGCCGCGGTCGTTCATGGTCTCGAAGATTGCGTAAGCGTGCGAGTCCGTCGCGGCCGAGATCTCGATTAGTCCAACGTTGCCGATCAACCAGTAGATGAACGTTTCCAGACCGTCGTCGAGCTCCCCCGCAAGATCAAGCGCCTCGATGTCTTGATAGCGCGCGACTATGGTTTGAATCGACTCATCCTTGCCCTGAGCATCGAAATCCTCGCCATTAAAGAGGGCTCTAAGGACCGGGACGCGTTCGGTGATGTCGAGGTTGAACTTCCGCTCACCGTAGTCATCGGAGAAGATGAGCGGTTCCACTGTCGACGTCACCGCAAGCCCACGATGCTGCGCTTCACGGTACAGGTAGATGAGCAGAAGCGTAAGTGACGTCACCCGCTGCTGCCCATCGACAAGATAGCTCTTTGTCCCGCGCTGCGTGACAATTATGGAACCGAGAAAGTAGTCACCGTATTCACTGGCCGCTTTGGGAGGATCGCCGGGCCGGAAGTCCGTCTCAAACTTTGTCTGCAGGTCTGTGACGAGTTCTTCGATGTTTTCTCGTTCCCACTTGTACTCGCGCTGGTACTCGTCGATTGCAAAGGAACGAGTTTGCAACAGACCCTTGATTGTCCGGTAGTGCGGGGTAATGGTTGTCACGCGACGCCTCCCCTTAGTTTGAGCTGACAGTCATGGTCGCCCAGGAATTCAATAGCAGAACAGCATGCTGGCTGCAGACTCAGATCTACCCTCACGCCACCACCGACGCCACCCGGAACGCGTCCACCGGCATCCCGTGCCGCAGCCGCCAGGTGAACGCCATCGGCCGCTCCCCCTCGTGCGAGACGTAGGTTGCCGGCCCCAGGCACTGGTACGTCGCCGCCCCGCCCCAGCTGTTGCTCCGGGTTGGCCGGACGAACAGCAGCACGTGGCTGCCCCGCTCGGCGTGGTGGACGTAGCGCTGTCCGGTCGGGGAGGCCGCCGCGGTGGCGTTCTGTGACTCCCAGTGGAACGTGTCCCGGCTGATGGCGTAGTCGCTGTACATGGTCTGCGGCGAGAAGTGCTCCTCGTCCTTGTTCAACGTGACCAGGAACGCGTCCGCCCCGGCCTCGGGCGCCCACACCACGCCAGACGCGTGCCCCTGCGTCTTGCGGGGCGAGTTCCCGTCGATGCCAGCCCAGTCGAGGCCGGCGAGGATCTCGTCTCGGCTGTAGTGGGCGTGCGTCTGCAGAGTGACCTGTTGCAGGCCCGCCTCCAGCGGCAGGGTGACGTGCTCGGCGTTCGCCAGCCCTAGCTCGATGACCTGGCGCAGCTCGTCCCGCACGGCCGGGTGCCTCGCAAGGACGTCGAACGCGTCCTGGTAGCTGGCGTGGCCGCCGCCGTTGGGCCACAACGAGAAGAACATCATCCGCGCGAGCCGCTGCTTCCGCTCCGACAGCCGGTCGTACGTCCACCCGTCTTCGAGCAGGCGCAGGTATACCGCCGCGCGCTCCGGGTCGTCGACGTGCGCGAACGCACTGGTCCGCTTGAGCAGCTGCTCATCAACCGGTCCGGCCGACGGGGTCGACAGGCCGGCCTGACGGCGCAACCCCGTCCAGGAGCCGGCACGGAAGACGTCGGCCAGCTCGCGGCCGGCCTCCTGCAGCCAGTCCGCCAGGGGCAGGTCGCCGTGGCTGCGGACCTCGTGCAGCAGCTCCTTGCGGCTGAGCTTGAGCTGTCGGCGCACGTTGTCCAACACCACGTCCCTCGCCACGGCATCGAGGACGAGTTCGCAGCCCGACGGCAGCAGCCCGAAGCCGGTCTCCAGCTGCCGTTCGAGCCCCGACCGGCTGGCCCCGGTGAGGGCGCGGTACTTGAGGTCGAACCGGAACTGGCGGCTCTGCTGGCCGATGAAGTCCAGCACCGTGAGCACTGGCTTGTCGGCAGTCCGCCGCAGGCCACGCCCGAGCTGCTGGAGGAAGATCGTCGCGCTCTGGGTCGGGCGGAGTAGGAGGAGGGTGTCGACGTCCGGGACGTCGAGGCCCTCGTTGAACAGATCGACGGCGAACAGCACATTGACCGTACGGTCCCGCAGAGCCTGAAGGGCGTCGGCTCGGTCGTCGCGGGACGTGGCGCCGGAGACGGCCCGCGCGGGGATCCCGGCCGCGTTGAACCGGTCGGCCATGAACTGCGCGTGCTTCACCGACACGCAGAACCCGAGGGCTCGCATCCCGGTCGCGTCTAGGACCTTGTCACCAAGCTCCTTGAGCACGATGCGGACCCGGGCGTCGTCGGCGGTATAGAGGTTCTCGAGGTCGCCGGTGCTGTACTCCCCCGCGCGCCAGTCCAGGCGAGACAGGTCGGTCGCGTCGCTGATGCCGAAGTAGTGGAACGGGCACAGCAGGTCGTTCTCCAGCGCGTCCCACAGCCGGAGCTCGGCGGCAGTACGGCCGTCGAAGAACGACCGGACGTCGAGGCCGTCGGAGCGCTCGGGGGTAGCGGTCAGGCCAAGCAACTCCTTCGGCTGCAGGTGCTCGAGCAGGCGGCGGTAGGTCGCAGCCTCGGCGTGGTGGAACTCGTCGACGACTACGACGTCGAACTGGTCGGCGGCCAGGCTCAGCAGCCCTGCCGCGGACAGGCTCTGCACGCTGGCGAAGACATGACGCCACCGGTCGGGCTTGTCGCCGCCGACGTAGAGCTCGCCGAACGCGCCGTCGGCGAGGACCTCGCGGTACGTGCGTAGAGACTGCTCGAGGATCTCCTTGCGGTGCGCGACGAATAGCACCGACGGCCGGCCCGGCATGCGGGCGTAGTCCAGGGCGGCGATGACGGTCTTGCCTGTGCCAGTGGCGGCCACGACGAGGTTGCGGTGGTGGCCGTGCGTCTCGCGCTCCACCTGCAGACGGTCAAGGATCGCCTCCTGATGCGGGTAGGGCCGAACCTCGAGCCCGCTGATGATGCGTGTGACGGTGCCGCGCTCCTGCAGCCCACCAGCCACAGCGAGCGCCTGGTCGAGCCGGTCGTGGTCCTGGTCCGGGTCGTACGTGACGAACGCCGGGTCGGCCCAGTAGGTGTCGAAGGTGGCCTCGAACTTGGCAGTCAGTTTCTGGCGTGTGGGAGCCGGCGAGCTTGACGTTCCACTCCAGGCCGTCGAGCAGGGCAGCGCGGCTCAGGTTGGACGAGCCGACGTAGGCGGTGTCGTAGCCGCTGTGGCGGCGGAACAGCCACGCCTTGGCGTGGAGCCGGGTCGACTGGGTCTCGTAGTTGACCTTGACCTCGGCGCCGAAGTCCCGGACCAGCCGGTCCAGGGCGGTGCGGTCGGTGGCACCCATGTAGGTCGTCGTCAGCACCCGCAGCGGCACGCCGCGCTGCTTGAGCTCCTTGAGCTGGTCTTCCAGCACCCGAAGGCCGTACCACTTGACGAACGCGCACAGAAGGTCGACCCGGTCGGCGGTCGCCAGCTCGGCGCGCAGCTCGGCGCCGAGCTTGGGGTCGGTGTGGGAGTTGGTGAGCAGCGCGGGTCGGGACAGGGGGACGGCGGGCCTGGTGCCGACGAGGGTCCAGACGCCGGGCTGCTCCTGGCGGGCGATGGACATGAGCTGCTGAGGTCCGGGCTCGACCACATCGGCCTCACCGTGCAGACCAGCGAGCAGCGTGTTGACCAGCGCGACGCGTTCGTCGGGGGCGAGGCCGGCCAGCGCTCGGGCCACCTGACGACCGACGTGATCACCCAGTGCCGACGCCTGCTGCCCCTCGGGCACGTCCACGGTGATAGCGCGCAGGTCCGCCAGCCTGGCCCTCAGGTCCTGCGTCAGCAGGCTCTCGTAGATCCCGGTCGGCAGCGCGTGTTCCCCCACGGCCGGCAGCTTGTCACGCGGCTCGTCAGGGCAGGACGGGTATGACCAGACTCAGGCCCGGGAGCCAGCGTTGGGGCTTCTCCGCAGCGGGAAGCCGCCAAGAACCGGGCACCCCAGTTCGTCAGTTCGACCGGCAGGCTCCAGACAGCCCCGTGAGACGCCGATAGCGTCCCGGGGGGATGACATGACCATCGACGACACCGCGCGCGCCGCCGGGGCCTCGCAGCGCACCGAGGCCCAGGCCTGCCGCGAGCGCGCCGAGGAGTACGCGCGGCTGCAGCAGCTCGAGCTCGACCTGGCGGTCCGTCACGAGGTGGCCGGCCGCGGGGAGGCCTCGGTGGCCGCGACCCTGTCGGCGTTGTCGGTCTACGGCTGGAAGGTGCTCGTGGACCGGCAGTGGCCGCGCTCGGCCGCCAACATCGACATGGTCCTGGTCGGCCCCGGCGGGGTGGTCGTGGTCGACGCCAAGACCTGGGCCGAACCACGGGTCGAGAACGGTCGGCTGCTGCGCGGCGACTCCGACGAGACCGACTCCCTGGACGCACTGCGCAGCAGCACCGCCCCGCTCGTGGCCGACCTACTGGCCGAGACCGGGTACGCCGCGTCAGGTGTGGTCGTCGCGGCCGTCCTGGCCGGCCGCTCCCTACGCCCGGTCCGGGTGTCGGGGGCCGTCGTGGTCGGCGAGCGGGACGTGGCCACGTGGGTCGTGAAGCGGGGCCACCGGATCGACCCCGCGCACGTCGACGAGCTGCACCGGCTGCTCGCCGAGGCGTTCCCACCGCACCAGCCCAGCGTCCGACGCGCGTCGACGACGGCCATCCTCCGCCCGCGGCCACGACCGGTCGCCGAGACCGCCGACCTGTTCGACGTCACCGCCCTGGCCGAGGCCGACCTCACGGCGGCTGCACGCGGACCGATCGAGGCGTGGATGACGTGGCTCCACCCCGACCAGTCCCCGGTGGTGGGGCGGACCTTCAACGGCCCGGCCCGCCTCAGCGGCCCGGCGGGCACGGGCAAGACCGTCATCGCCCTGCACCGCGCCGCGGCCGCCGCCCGGCTGCCCGGCAGCCGGGTGCTGGTCACCACCTTCGTGAGCACCCTGCCCGTCGTGCTCGGCGAGCTCATCGGCCGGCTGGCCCCGGAGCACGCCGACCGGGTCGAGGCGCGCAGCCTGCACTCCTGGGCACTCGCCCTCCTGCGCGAACGCGGGGTGCGTCACCACCTCGACGGGGCCGCAGCCGAGCGGGCCTTCGGGCGGGCCTGGGCCACGGTCGGACGTCAGGGTGCCCTGGCCCGGCTCCCGGTGATCCCGCCGTACTGGCAGGAGGAGATCGACCACGTCATCAAAGGCCGCGGGATCGACGCCTTCGAGGACTACGTGACCGTGGACCGGGTGGGTCGCCGGACGCCGTTGCGGCTCGAGCACCGCGAGGCGGTCTGGGACCTGTACTGCGCTTACCAGGACTTGCTGGCGCAGGCCGGGCGGCACGATTTCTCCGACGTGCTCCGGTTGGCCCGGGACGAGCTGCGACGTTCGCCGCTGGAGCAGCCGTACACCGCCGTCGTCGTGGACGAGGTGCAGGACCTGACCATGGTCGGGGTGCAGCTGCTGCACGCGCTGGTCGGCGACCGGACCAACGGCCTGCTGCTGGTGGGCGACACCACGCAGGCCCTCTACCCCGGCGGGTTCCGACTGCGCGAGGCCGGTCTGGCGGTGGTCGGTCGCTCGGTCCGTCTCGGCACCAACTACCGCAACGGCGCGGTGATCCTCGACCACGTGGCGACGCTGCAGGCCACGGCGGTCGACCTCGACGAGGAGACGTCCGACGCCGGAGGCAGCGGGCCCGGCTCCGCGTCGCGGCAGGGCGGTCGGGTCCACCTGGTCGAGGCACCGTCGGAGGCGGCACTCGAGCAGTCGCTGCTGCAGCGGTTGGGTGACTCGGTCCGGGCCGGGACCAGGGCAGGTGACTGCGCGGTCCTCGTCCCCAGCAACGCCGCCGTCACGCGCTGGGTCAGCCTGCTCGGTGGCGCCGGGCTTCCGGCCCTGCGCCTGGACGCCTACCGGGGTGCGGCGGTCGACGCGGTCAAGGTCGGCACCGTGCACCGCGCGAAGGGCCTCGAGTTCGGGCACGTGGTCGTCACCGACTCCGCCGCCGTGCCGCCACGGCGGTCGGCCGAGAGCGAGGACGCCTACGCCGAGCGGGCCGAGGGCTGGCGCCGGCAGGTGCACGTGGCCATGACGCGGGCGCGGGACACCTTGTGGTGCGGGCAGGTGGTGGGGCCGCGGTCAACCCGGTAGAAGACCGGTCCGGTTACGAGGCTCCCGCAGGAACCCTCCGGGCTCTATGCGCCACACGGTCAGGCGGGCTGGGCGGCCCGGCGCAGGTTGCATCGGCGCAGGTTGCATCGGCGCAGGTTGCATCGGCGCAGGTTGCATCGGCGCAGGTTGCATCGGCGCAGGTTGCATCGGCGCAGGTTGCATCGGCGCAGGTTGCATCGGCGCAGGTTGCATCGGCGCAGGTTGCATCGGCGCAGGTTGCATCGGCGCAGGTTGCATCGGCGCAGGTTGCATCGGCGCAGGTTGCATCGGCGCAGGCCACCCACTCGTCCTTGATTGCGCCCTACCCGTTCGCGAAGACCTTCCAAGAGCCGGTCGCGGCGGCCAGCCGGCGTCTCAGTCCACCAACCTCGCCAGCTGTGCCCGCAGCACCTCCGGGTCCCGGCGCGCCTGCGCCCCCAGCCGGGTGAGCAGCAGCCGTCCCTTGTACCTGCGGAGCAGCTTGAGCGCCATCGCCCCGGTCCGGACCTCCATCACGGGGATCGTGTGGACCTCCCGGTTGCCCGCGCCGATCCACTCCTGGTCGAGCCCCCACGCCTCGAACGCGGCGCGGACGTCGACCGGCCTCAGGTGCCCTGCGGCCGTCAGCTCGAGCCCACCGCCACCCGCCCGCTCCAGCAGCCACCCGTAGCGCTCCAGCCGCACCGCGGGCCGTGAGCCCCGCCGGAACCGCAGCGCGCGGAGGACGTCCCGGGTGGTCCGGTCGACGTCGAACGCGTCGGGGTCGAAGGGCCGCCCGTCGAGGTCCACGCCCTCGACCACCAGGTCGTCGTAGCCACCCGGGCCGCCGCAGTCCTCCGGCGGCGCCGCCCCCTCCCCCCGGGTGCACCGCACCCGGGCCTGGTCGGGGTGCGACGGGCCGACGTCGGCGAGCCGCAGCTCGACCTCCCAGCCGTCGCCGTAGTCGTAGGCGTACAGGCACGACTCCCCCGGCTCACCCAGCAGCTCGTCGAGTCGCACCTCCCGCTCGTCGACGCCGGGTTCGCCCTCGTCGACCTCGAACGGGCACAGGTACGCCTCGCGGTCGGGGTCGAACGGGTCACCGATCCCGAACCGGTGCAGGTGGTAGCCCGCCCAGCCGAAGGCGGCCTGCACGACGTCGCTGACCTCGTCCAGGTACATGTCGGAGGGTAGGTCGAGCACCCGCACCACGGGTCGCGCCAGGCTGGTCACCTCCAGGCGGACCAGGTAGCGGACCGGGGTGGCGCGGCGGGGGTGTCGTGGGCGCGACTCGATGGCCCGGAAACCCTCCGTCAGCCGACCGTCCCCGGCCATGGCCAGGAGCTGGGCCAGGTCGGCCCGCCCGAGCGTGTGGTTCCACTCACGTGCCGCGCGGCGGCGGGCCAGCTCGTCCGGCTGCTCGTCCATGACGGGAGGGTAGGAGCGACACCCGACACGACCAAGGAGGGCCCTCGTGCAGACCACCGGCAGGTCTACGTCTTGCAGGGCCAGGAACTGAGACAGCAGACGCGATCGCGTATCAGATGTGGAGCGCCGTTGTACATCGTCACCGCGCAACGTACTTTCGGTACATGACGCAGCCCATCAGTGTGTCGAAGGCCCGTCGCGACCTGGCGCGGGTGATCGACGACGTCCGCGCCAACCACGAGCCGGTGTTCCTCTCCCGGCGGGGGAAGCGTGTGGCCGCCGTGGTCGACGCCGACGACTACGAGCGGATGAGGGACCTGGCCGAGGACATGGCCGACATCCGGGCCGCGGAGCAGGCCCGGGAGGAGATGCGCCGCACCGGGGAGGCCCCCATACCGTGGGACGAGGTCAAGGCGGACCTCGGCCTGGCCTGACGTGGCTTACCGCATCGAGCTGACGCCGTCGGCGGCCCGCGAGCTCCGCAAGTTGGACCCGTCGGCCCGACGGCGGGTCCAGGCCGTCGTGGAGCTGCTCGCGAACGACCCCCGCCCGCCGTCGGCGACTCGTCTGGTGGGTGGAGCGGGCGAGTGGCGAGTCCGCACCGGTGACTACCGGGTCGTCTACGCCATCGAGGACGACATCCTGCTTGTCCTCGTCGTCCGCGTCGGTCACCGACGGGACGTCTACCGCCGCTGAGGCCTCACACCCCCCGCGGCCAGCAGCTCCCCCAGGGGTGACCGTCCGCGAACCCGGCCGCTTGTGTCGCGGGCCCTCCCTACCGTCGACGGCATGGAGTGGTGGGGGCTCGGTCTGGTCGGAGCAGTGGTGTTCTTCTGGTGGCTGGGACGTGAGCCGGTCCAGAGGCCCGGGCCGGACGTCCCCCCTGCGGCCGGGACGACGCCCGGACCCCGGGGCGCTAGCTCGGCTGGGACCGCCGTGGCCGCCGCCGGCACCGGCCTGCTGGCCGCGGAGGTGCTCCGCCGCGCCACCGATATGAACGACGCGGACGGCACGTTCATGGACGGCTACGTCGCCGGCCGCCTCACCGAGCGGGCCGAGAGCAGGGACGAGCTGCAGGCCGCCCGCGACGCGGAGGACGGGTTCGGCACGTCCCAGCGGTGGTCCCACGCCGATGACGAGGCGTGGGACGAGCTGGACCCGGCGGAGGACGACCTGTCCGACGACTGGTGAGCCGCACCCGCCGGCATCCCCGCCCCACCCGCCATCCCGTCACCCACCGGAGCCACCGGTCGCCGCACAGCGACGCAGCGCGGGGCGGCCTCACCGATCTCGACCGATTCGTTGACAGCGGGTCGGTCGCGGCACAGAGTCATGCGGCGAGCAGTCCCGTCTGGCCTCCCAGGAGCACATATGCGCCGTCGCCCGGTCATCGCCCTCGTCGCTGCCACCGCCGTCGTGGCCTCCATGGTCGGAGCGACCACGGCCAGCGCCTCGCCCCCGGACTCCGACCCGGACGCCCGCTACGACGTCTGGACGGGCGAGGTCACGCTGGCCCAGGTCGAGGACATCGTCGCCCTGGGCGTCGACCGGCACGAGCTCGACGTGGCCACGCTGGCCCGCGAGCAGGGCAGCAAGGCCAAGGCGCAGGTCGAGGTCATCCTCAGCGAGGACGAGGCCGAGGGCCTGCGCGAGCAGGGCCTGGACCTGGACCTCAAGGAGGTGCAGGGCGGCGACTCCGTGGCCCAGCGCGCCACCGCCCTGGCGGACAGCGGCTACGACGTGTGGCAGAAGTACAGCGGCCCCGGCGGCATCAAGGAGGAGGTCGAGCAGCTGGCCGACGCCAACGCCGGCCTGGCCAAGGTCGTCACGATCGGCCAGACCACGAACGGCCAGGACATCATCGCCGTCAAGGTCGGCAAGCAGGCCCGCCGCACCCCGGACGGTTCCCGCCCGGCGGTCCTCTACCTGTCGGCCCAGCACGCCCGGGAGTGGATCACCCCGGAGATGACGACCCGGCTGATGGAGTACGTCCTGGACGGCTACGGCGAGGACCGGCAGATCACCACGCTGCTCAACACCCGCGAGCTGTGGTTCGTCCCGGTCGCCAACCCGGACGGCTACGACTTCACCTTCGAGCCCGGCCAGCGGCTGTGGCGCAAGAACCTGCGCGACAACAACGGCGACGGGGTCATCACCCCCGGGGACGGCGTCGACCTCAACCGCAACTACGACTACAAGTGGGGCTACGACAACGAGGGCTCCTCCCCCAACCCGGCGAGCGAGACCTACCGGGGCCCGTCGGCCAACTCGGAGCCGGAGAGCCAGGCGCTCGACGCGTTCGTCGAACGGGTCGACCCCGAGTTCTTCGTCAACTACCACTCCGCCGCCGAGCTGCTGCTGTACGGGGTGGGCTGGCAGGTGGCCACGCCGTCGCCCGACGACGTGATCTACGAGGCGCTCGCCGGTGACGACGCCGACCCGGCCGTCCCCGGCTACGACCCGGACATCTCTGCCGAGCTGTACACCACCAACGGCGACACCGACACCTACCTGCAGGCCGCCTACGGGACGCTCGGATTCACCCCCGAGATGTCGACCTGCGAAGCCGTGTCCGACCTGGACCCTGACGACGAGTACGAGGCCGGGGACTGCGGCAGCGGTTTCGAGTTCCCCGACGACGAGGACCTGGTGCAGGCCGAGTTCGAGAAGAACATCCCGTTCGCGCTGTCGGTCGCGGCCTCCGCGGGCGACCCCGACGACCCGGTCACCGTCACCGGCGAGGCCGCGGCGGACTTCGTCGTCGACAGCTTCGACGTGTCCTACGGCGACCCGCAGACCGTGGCCGTCACCGCCAAGCGCGCCCTGACCGGCGTGCAGCTGCGCTACCGCATCGACGGCGGCGCCACCCGGTCCGTCCCGGTGCAGGAGTGGACCGGCGGTGAGCGCTACGGCGGCGAGAACGACGACTACTACGCCGAGTACCGCGCCGAGGTGAGCGGGGCCGGTCCCGGCGCCGACGTCGAGGTCTGGTTCACCGGCACCAAGGGCAACCGTCGGATCCAGAGCGAGCGGTTCACGTACACGGTGGCCGCAGACACCGGTCACGACGTGCTCGTCGTCGCCAACGAGGACTACACCGGCGTCAACCCCACCTACCCGGCGGGCACGGACGCCCCGCAGTACGCCGACGCCCACGTGGCGGCGGTCGAGGCGGCCGGCTACACCGCCGACGTGTGGGACGTCGACGCGCAGGGCGTGCCGCACGACCTGGCGGTGCTCGGGCACTACGACGCCGTGCTCTGGTACCTGGGCGACAACCGACTCACGCAGGATCCTGAGGACGAGCTCACCGACTCGCCCTTCGGTCCCCTCCCCGACGTGTCCGTCGCCGAGGAGCAGCAGTACCTGACCCTGGCTGTGCGGGACTACCTCAACGAGGGCGGCACCCTGATCCACTCCGGCGAGACGGCGCAGTACCAGGGCCTGGCGGGGATCAGCACGGCCGTCGGTGGCCTGTACTACGGCCTCAACGGCCAGCCGCAGGAGGAGTGCGTGATCTCGCCGCGCCCGACGGGCAGCACCGAGGGCTTCTTCGACGACTGCCTGATCCTGGCCGACGACTTCCGGCAGTACTGGCTGGGGGCGTTCAACCGCAGCGACACCGCAGCGCAGGAGGGCGTGACCGGTGTCGCGACCCCGGTTGACGGCTTCCAGGCCGCGTTCGGTGGTCCCGTGGTCGAGGGGGCGAACCCGCTGGACGAGGCGGGCACGTTCATCCCGACCAGCGACGTGCTGCCGGTCGAGCAGTTCCCGCAGTTCGCCAGCCAGGGAGCGGTGGAGTACGCCTCGGCCGACGGCAGCAGCCCGTTCTCCCCGGTCGAGGGCGAGCGCTACGCGGGTGCCCTGCACGCCGACGACTCGTGGATGCGGCTCACCCGCACGGTCGCCGTACCCGCCGGCAGCAGCACCCAGCTGCAGCTGCAGCTGTCCTACGACACCGAGGGCGGCTACGACCACGTCATCGTCGAGGCGCGGACCGCGGGCGGTGACGACTGGACGACGCTGCCGGATGAGAACGGCGGGACGTCCACGACGCGGCCGACCGAGTGCGAGGCCGGGTTCTTCGTCGAGACGCACCCGTTCCTGTCCCGGTACTTCGGCGGTCCGGACTGCTCCGCGCCCGGCTCCAGCGGGACCTGGAACTCGTTCACCGGCGGCAGCGACGGCTGGACGCAGGCCGCGTTCGACCTGTCGGCCTACGCCGGGTCCAGCGTCGAGGTGTCCGTCTCCTACGTGACCGACCCCGGGACGGGCGGCGTCGGGGCGTTCGTCGACGACACCCGCGTCGTTGTCGACGGGACGACGGTCGAGGCCGACGGCTTCGAGGGCGCGACGTCGGCCTGGACCGTGGCCGGCCCGCCCCCGGGCAGCCCCGGCAACGCGCAGGACTGGCAGATCACCGAGCAGCTCGTGCAGGTCTACGGCGGCACGTCGACGGACTCGACCCTGCTGCTGGGCTTCGGGCTCGAGCAGCTGGCCACGGACGAGGACCGCACGGACCTGGTCGGCCGGGCGCTGGACGGGCTCATCGGGCAGCCGTAGGCCGCCCCTCGACCGGGCCATTCGACCCGGCCCATCGACCCGGCCCATCGACTCGGCCCCCGCAGGTCCCGACCTGCGGGGGCCGAGCCACGCCACGGACCACCCGTCCCGGTCCGGCAGGCTGGGCCCGTGACCGACGCCCTGCTGGACATCTGGACCGCGGCCACGACCCCGGCACCACGCCCAGGGGTCGTGCCCGTGCTGCTGCTGGGCGGTGTCGCGCTGGTCCTGGCCCAGCTGCCGCTGCTGCGTCAGGCGGTGACCGTGGTGCACGAGGCGGGCCATGCCGTCGTCGCCGTCGCCGTGGGGCGCCGGGTCAGCGGCATCCGGCTGCACGCCGACGCCTCCGGGCTCACCCTGTCCCGGGGCCGACCCCGCGGGCCGGGCATGGTCGCGACGCTGCTCGCGGGCTACCCCGCGCCGACCGTGCTGGGGGTCGTGGCCGCCGCCGCGGTGGCCGGCGGCTACGCCGTCGGGCTGCTGTGGGCCCTGGTGCTGGGCACGGCCGTGCTGGTGCTGGCCGTCCGCAACGTCTACGGGCTGCTGGTCCTGCTCGGCCTCGGCGGGGCCGTCGCCGCGGCGAGCTGGTTCCTGCCGCCGACGACGCTGGGCTGGGTCGCCGTCCTGCTGGTATGGGTGCTGCTGCTGACCGCGCCGCGCACCGTGCTCGAGCTGTTCCGCACCCCAGCCCGGCGCGACACCCGCTCCGACCCCGCCCAGCTGGCGCAGGTCACGCGGGTCCCGCGCCTGCTGTGGCTGCTGCTGATGCTCGTCACCACCGTCGCGGGCGCCGTGCTGGGCGGGGTGCTGCTCCTGCGCTGACGGCGCGCCCGCTGACCCCGCTCACCCCAGCAGCGCGACCCGCAGCTCGGCCGGCGTCGCGAGAACCCGCTCGACGCCTGCAGCCACCAGCTCCCCCGGCTCCGCGTAGCCCCAGCCCGCCCCCAGGCAGCGCAACCCGTGCTCGGTCGCGCCCTCGACGTCGTGCACCCGGTCGCCGACCATCACCACCCCGTCGGGGTCGCCCAGCCGGCGCAGCGCCTCGGCCACGACCGCCCCCTTGGTGGGTCGTCCCGCGCTCAGCGTGTCACCGACGACCTCGGTGAACAGCTCCGTCCAGCCGTGCTGGTCGACGATGCGGCGGGCGAACGGCTCGGCCTTGCTGGTGGCGACAGTCATGGTCACACCCGCAGCGGCCAGGGCGTGCAGCAGGTCCTCGACACCGGGGTAAGGCGTGTTGCCCAGGTAGCCGCCGTCGCCGTAGATCCGGCGGTAGACCGGGATCACCGCCGCAGTGCCGGCCTCGCCGATGATCGGCGGCAGCGACCGGTACTGCGGCGGCCCAGCAGGTGCGTTCCCAGGGCGTCCTCGGGCACGTCGAGGCCGACCTCGTCGATCGCCCGGCGCAGCGAGCCGAGGATGCCGGGAGCGGAGTCGACGAGCGTGCCGTCGAGGTCGAGGAGCACGTGGGTCAGCACGGCGACCATCCTCGCGGTCCGCGTGGCCGGTGACGCCCGGGCCCGCACGCACGAGGTCCCCGCCGGGACGACCGGCGTGGGACGCCGGCCCCCGACGGGGACCTCGGTGCGGAGCGTGTCAGCGCGGGACGAGCGCCTCCACGGCGTCGAGCAGGACCTCGGTGGCCGCGTTGACGTCGGCCTGGGTGCCGCCGGTGGCCATCAGCCGGTCGGCCTGGCGCTGCGCCAGCCGGACCGCGACCAGGCTGCGGGCGGTGTACGTGCCACCGCGCAGATCCATCTCCGCGACGTCGGCGACGGTCTCGCTCAGCGTCGAGGTGTCGGTGATCGGCTGGTCCAGACCGAGCCAGCCCTCCGGGTCGGCCGACGCGGACGCGGCCAGCTTCTCGGAGAAGTCGCTGTTGAACAGCAGCGGGTTGTGGGTGGCCCGCCAGCTGTTGCGGTCGGTCAGTCCCCAGAACGTCACCCGGTTGATGTCCTGGCTGTACTTCTTGAACACCGCGAAGTACTCGGCGAACCGCTGCGCCTGGATGGCCTCCAGCTCGGCCCGGTTGTCGATCTTCCCGACCCAGTAGTCGAACTCCCCGCGCGAGATCCGGTCCTTGCCGGCCGGGTCGGTCAGGTCGAGGTAGTTGGCGACGCTGTCGCCCTCGGGCTGGCCGTTGTAGACCTCCCACACGAACAGGTCCAGCTCGCTGATGCTCACCCGCAGGCCGGCGTCGGTGATGAGCTGGATCGAGCGCTCGACCGAGGCGTCGTCGGAGCACGCCCCGGGCTGCCACTCCTCGGCCGCGTCGTCCACCAGGTCCGGCAGGCGGGTCAGGTCGGAGCAGGCGAACGCGGGGGTCTGGGCGATGTAGTTGTGCGACTGGTCGCCCAGCGCCTCGACGAGCGGCCGCGGGTCGTCCGGGTACTCGGCCGCGTAGCGCTCGTTCAGGTCCGTGGCCATGGCGATGATGGCCTCGGCCTTGCCCTCGGACTGGAAGACGTTGAAGTCGTTGTACTCCAGCGTCGCCTCCGGGGCGCCCTCGCGGGCCAGGACGAACGCGTCGTAGATGAAGTCGCTGACGTCCTCGCCGGCCGCGGGGTCCGTGCCGTTGGCGTAGGCGGAGTACCAGTTGGACTGACCACCGCGCGGGCCGCCGCGCAGGTACTCGCGCCAGTCCTCGGTCGCGGGGTCGAACTGCGAGATCTCGTCCACGAACGCCTCGTTGACGACGTCCCAGGACGTGATCCGACCGCTGAAGTGGTCCAGCACCGCGTCGACGTAGCGCTCCATGTTGGCCTCGGCCAGGTCGCGCGTGCCGCCGGTCGCACCGCTGTTCAGCCGGGCCGGGGACTGGCTGTGCCAGACCAGCACGTGCCCGTGCACGTCGATGCCGCGGGCCAGGCTCTGGTTCACGAACGCGTCGGCCTGGCCGAAGGTGAACCGGAAGTCCCCTGTGACCGGGTCGATGTTGTTGTTGGGCAGCAGCTGGTCCGGCTTCATGTTGTTCTCGGCCGTCATGATGTTGTAGTGCCGCTCGACCGTGGCCGAGTTCGGCGAGCCGGCCGCGTACGTCTGCGGCCCGGAGTAGATGTTGCCGACCGCGAAGTAGTCCTCGTAGGTCTCCTTGAGCGAGTCCATCCGCGGCCGGAACGAGGTGTCCAGGTCGACGTCGCCCGCGGGCATCGTGAACTGGGCGACGCGCGCCCCGATCCACTCGAGCTCCTCCGACGTCCAGCCGCCCCACACCTGACCGGCGCCCGGCGTCGCGGTCAGGGTGACGGTGTCACCGGCCGCGTAGCTGCCCTCGCCCGAGACGGACCCGGTGCCGTCGACGTCGATGTCGACCTCGAACGTGTCCTCGACGGTGGTGCCCTGGGCGGGCGCGGTGAGGCCGACGGCGGCCACCGCCACGGCCAGGCCGGTGACCGACCAGCGCCGTAGACGGCGTGTCCTGCCGAGCGGTGCGGCCGGGCGTGGGGCTCCGGCTTCCAGCGTGTGACGAGACATTGATGATCCCTCTCGTGTCCTCGGCGACATGGGAGCCCGGTGGCGACGTGCACGACCGCGTGGTCGTCGCTCGACCGGATCTCCCCGGTACCCGCCGATGGACCCGTCAGCGATGACGGGAGGTGTAACGAATTCGATAACGTTTTACATCGGCAGGCTTCGCCACGGTAAGTCGGCCGCGACGGCCTCGTCAAGACGAGTCACGGCCATCCGTACCGCCCGCACCCTTGCCCGGCTCGTCCGGTTTGAGCAGTCTTGCCTGTGGCCGGGGCCCATCGGGGGTGCCCGGAGGGACGAGGGGACGACAGGCATGGCACGAGGCACCCGGTCGGCACGAGGCGCGGGCGCGGCGCTCGGCACCGCGACGGCGGTGCTGCTCACGACGGTCGTGGCGCCGGCCACGGCCACCACGACTGCCCCGACCCCGGCCCCGGCCCCGGCCCCGGCCCCGGCCCCGGCCCCGGTCGAGTGGACGACCTGCGCCGACGAGCCGGGCCTGCCCCCGGTGCCGGCCGACTACGGCTGCGCGGCCTACGACGTGCCGCTGGACCACGCCGACCCCGACGGCGAGACGATCGAGCTGGGCCTGATCCGGCGCCCCGCCGACGACCCGGACAACCGCCTGGGCTCGCTGTTCGTCAACTTCGGCGGACCGGGCGGCGTCGCCGTCGACACCGTCGCCCAGATCGGCGAGACGCTGCTGCCGCCGCAGGTGCTCGCCCGCTACGACCTGGTCGGGATGGAC
The DNA here is from genome assembly GCF_042466345.1 of Jannaschia sp. R86511. Classification (NCBI taxonomy): domain Bacteria; kingdom Pseudomonadati; phylum Pseudomonadota; class Alphaproteobacteria; order Rhodobacterales; family Roseobacteraceae; genus Jannaschia; species Jannaschia sp. R86511. Next base: position 1,968,936 of record NZ_JAXHCD010000001.1, on the reverse strand, counting down.
CCCCGCGGCATCGGCCGCTCCACGCCGCTGGTGTGCGTCGGCCCGCAGGACGACCCGTACGACTACTACACCGAGTGGTTCTGGCCCGAGGGGCCCCGCGAGATCCGCGAGACGCGCCTGGTCAACGAGGCGCTGGACGCCAAGTGCGCCGCCGACGCCGGCCCGATCCGCGAGCACATGTCCACCACCGCCGTGGCCGACGACCTGGAGATCCTGCGGCAGGCGGTCGGTGACGAGCAGCTGACCTACGTCGCCTACAGCTACGGCACCTACCTGGGCGCGGTCTACGCAAACCGCTACCCGGACCGGGTCGGGCCGTTCCTGCTCGACGCCGTCGTCGACCCCGTGGCCTGGGCCACCGGCCGCGACGACGACCCGACCCGCACCCCGACGTTCGCCCGGGTCGGCTCGGCCCAGGGCGCGCAGGACACGTTCGAGGAGTTCGTGCGGTTGTGCGCCGAGGCCGGCCCTGAAAACTGCGCCTTCGCCCCGGACCCCGCGGGCCGCTTCGCCGCGCTCGTCGACGCGCTCGACCGCGAGCCCCTCGCGATCCCCGAGCTGGGCGTCGTCGTCGACGACCAGCTGCTGCTGCTGCTCGTGGCGCAGTCCCTGTACAGCTCGCCCGGCTGGCCGCTGCTGGCCGCCGACCTCGCCCTGTTCGAGCAGCTCGCGGCCGGCGAGGTGCTGCCCACCGCCCCTGCGGCCGTCGCCGCGGGCGCCCGCGCCGCGGCCGTGCTGCAGCCGTCCGTCGTCACACCCGAGCAGCAGAAGTCCGTGATCTGCTCCGACGGCTACAACCCGGACCGGATCGGCGCCTGGGTGACGACGCAGCAGCGGTCCCCCGGGTACTTCGGGCCGTTCTGGACGTGGGTCGACCAGCAGTGCGTCGCCTGGTCCGCCGTCGACGTCGACCGCTACCTGGGCCCGTTCGACGCCGAGACCGCCGCGCCGGTGCTGCTGTCCACGACCACCTTCGACCCCGCCACCCCGCTGGCGGGCGCCCAGCAGCTGCGCGCCGACCTGCCCGGCTCCCGTCTGCTGACCGTCGAGGGCTGGGGCCACACCACCCTGGGCCTGTCTGCCTGCGCCGACGCGGTCCAGGCGGACTACCTGCTGACCGGCGAGGTACCCGCGCAGGACGTCACCTGCCAGCAGGACGTCGCCCCGTTCGCGCCCGCGGCCGACCAGCGGCTGCTGCGCCAGGCGGGCCCCGACCCGCGCGAGGTGGTGCTGGAGCAGGCCCGGCTCCGCTGACGGGGGCGTTGCCCCGATCGGTGGACGTGCCTCAACCTCGACCTCGGGCGGGACGACAGGCACCTGGTGGGGGTCAACTGGGTCGACGGGGACGTCGGTCGTGTCCTGCTCCGCTCGTCGGTGGTCACCTCGTTCCCGCGACGGGTGGTCAGCATCGCCGGGGAACCGGTGCTGCTGGACCACCTGGTGGCCAGCCGCGCCGGAGGGTTCCTGATCGAGGAGGGGACCTGGCCCGGCAGCTTCGCGGTGGAGGACGGCCACCTGGTGCGCAGCCGCTCCGGGCCACGCGGTCAGTGGGCCAAGGGGGCCGAGGACCACCGGGTCGACCGCGTCCGACGGATCGCCGAGGCCGTCGAGCTCAGGCTCGGGCTGCCCGTCGAACCGGTCGTCGTGCTGACCGCCGGGCGGACGGCGTTCGCCGCCCCGGTGACGGTCCGTGGCGTGACGGTGATGCACGCCGACCACCTGTCGGCGTGGCTGGGGTCCTTGCCCCAGACCACCGACCAGGCGGGTCTGGCCCTGCTGGCCCACCGGATCGAGAGAGCGTTCCACGCCTCCGACGACGTCCGTCGGACCCCGTCCTGGCGGGCGGACCGGCACCTGGAGGCACCGCGCCCCGGACCCGCCCGACCTGGCCCGGGACCGCGCGACTGGACGCCGTACGTCAACGCCTCGAGCAGGACCTACGCCGACCCGTGCGCGCACAGCGGTCGTCCGCGGACGACGGCCACCCGGGTCACGCCGAACCGGTCTTCCGGCTGGCCGGGTGGCCGCAGGCCGTTCGGCCGCGTGCGGACGCTGCTCGCCGTGACCGTCCTGGCCATCGCGGTGCTCGTCGTCCCCGGAGGGGGTGTCCGGCTCCAGCAGACCTGGGGCGCCGTGGGCGCCTGGGCCGCCTCGGTCAACCGACCGAGCGGACCGACGACGGTCCAGGACCCGGGGGTGGTCGCGGCCGCCGAAGCCCCGCAGCCCGCTCCACCCCCGCCACCCGTCCCGCAGCCCGTCGTCCTCACCGGCTGCTCGGGACTCTCCGCGGCCAGCATGAGCGGGCTGCTCGGCCAGCCGGTGCACCAGCTGCCGAGCAGCGACACGTCGGCGTGTCACTTCGGCCCGCTGCCGGGCGACCCGTCCGCGGTGTGGGTGAGCGTGGCGATCGGGCCGGGCAGCGAGGAACGAACCCTCGGTGGAGCGAACGGCACCCACCAGTGGTCCCCCGGCCTGGGGTACCGCCCCACCGGCCCCGGGGGGCGTCCCATCGCCACCCAGGTCAGCGTCGCCATGGACGCGGCCTTGTACCCGGCAGGCTCCCCGGGGCCCGGTCAGCTGTTCGAGGCGGTGATGGTCCAGCTGGTCTCCGGGCACTCCCCGGAGCCACAGGTCTGACGGGCCCGGCTGGCTGCCCAGCCACTGCGCTGACCCTTCCCACCCCCTGTGGATGACGCCCCCGCGCCGACCGCGTTCCCGCCTAGCGTCCCCGGGACAGCAGACGGACGAGGGGCGGGGCGGGGATGCGCAGGACCAGGTCGGGACGGGGCGGTACGTCGAGGGGACGGTCGCGCGCCGTGGCGGCGACCTGGGTGGTCGTCGCCGCCCTGGTCGTGACCGGCTGCACACCGTTCGGCGGCACCGCGTCGCCCGACGGCTCCACCTCCGAGGACGTGAGCTCGTCGGACGGCAGCGCGGCGGACGGCAGCTCGGTGGACGGCAGCCGACCGGCCGCGCAGTGGCAGGAGCTGCCCGCGCCGGACAGCCCCACCGACGGCCGGCTGGCCACCGACGTGACGATCGCGCTCGCCCCGGGCGAGACGAGCGCCGCGCTGCTCGTGGGGTCCATGACCACCCGGCCCGCCCCGCCGACCGCGACCGTCTGGGTGCTGGGGCGGACCGGCTGGGAGCCGACCGCCCTGCCCGACGGCGAGAACCTGACGGTGACCGCGGCCGCCGAGGACGGCGGCCGGACCTGGCTGGCCGGCTGGCGCTGGGACACCGACACCGGGGTCTCGGCCGCGCTGCTGTCCTCCACCGACCGCACCCGGTGGCGGGAGGAGCCGACGGCCGGCGCCCCCGACGGGGCCTACCCGGGCGCGCTGGTACCGACCGACGACGGCCTGGTCGTGCTCGGCCGCACCGTGGACGAGGTGCCGTTCGCATGGCGTCCCGACGACGCCGCCTGGGTGCCGCTGCCGCTGCCCGAGGGCCACGACGGCCGGCTGCTCGACGCCGTGGGACCGGTCGGCGACCCGGGCGCAGTGGTCGCGGTGGTCGGCAGCAGCGAGCCCGGGGCGCCCGAGCTGCCGTCCAGCGTGGTCTCCGAGGACGCCGGTTGCACCTGGTCACCCGGCGAGGCCCTGCCCGGTGACACCGCCGGCGTGAGCGGCGTGGCGGTCGACGACGACACGCTCGTGGCCACCGGCTGGCAGCGCCAGGACGGCCGACTCGTCCCTGCGTCGTGGCTCAGCCCGGACGGGCGCACCTGGACCGCGGAGGACCCAACCGGACAGGCCGGGCTCGACCTGTCGGTCGTCCCCGGGGAGGACGTCTGGCTGGGCGCCCCGACCGTCGGCCCCGACGGCCTCGTGGCGGCGCTCACGGTGCGTTCGGCGCTGGACGCGTTCCTGCTGGACCGGGTCGACGACGGCTGGACCGACCCCGGTTGCGACAGCATCCCGGCCTGGGAGAGCCCGGGCCTGGTCCCCCTGGTGGAGGCCGTCGGTGACGATCTGCTGGTCGTGCAGTCGGTGTCCGGTGGCGTCCGGGTCCGGCTCGGCGTGGACGACGACTGGCAGGAGTGGCGCCTCGGTGACGCCCTGGCCATGCCCGAGGTCACCCACCTGGTCCCGGCCGGCGACGACGCGGTGCTGTGGACGCGGAGCGCCCGGGTCGACCTGGCCCCGACCGGGGCGTGGACCCGCGGCTACCAGGCCGGCCGTCACGCGATCACCCCCGGCGGCACGGTCGACGCCCTGGCCTGGCCCGGTGGTCCGGACACCCCCGACGTCACGGACGTGGCCGACCGGCTCTCCGCGGTGGTCCCCGTACCGAGAGAGGACGGCAGCAGCCTGGTGCTGGGCCAGTCGCTGACCGAGGTCGAGGGCGACACCGACCTGGTCGGCTGGTGGGACCGTCCCGACGGGTCGCGGCAGCTGGTGGAGGGCCTGTCGGGGCCGGCCTCGGAGTGGGTGCGGGCCGCCGCGCAGGTCGACGGCGACTGGTACGCCGTCGGTGGCCGCGAGGAGGACATCAGCCCTAGCTCCCCGGCCACGGGCCAGACCTGGCGCTCCGACGACGGGCTCACCTGGACGCCGCTGCCCGGGGACTACCGCGCCGACGACGAGAGCGACAGCGTGGTCCAGGACGTGTGCGGCGGCCCCGACGGTCAGGTCCTGGCGGTGGGGACGGCCGACGTCGACGGCACCAGCCGTGCCGTGGTCTGGCGACTGGACGACGAGCAGGGCGCCACCCGGCTCTGGACCAGCGACGGCGAGCAGCCGGCCGACCTGACCGGCTGCGTCGACGCCGGTGACGCCGGGCTGCTGCTGACGGGGGAGGCCGCCGGCGCCCCGACGGTCTGGACCACGACCGACGGGGCGACGTTCGCCGCCGAGCCGCTCGGCGCGCTCGGCTCGACGTTCGGCCGGGTACGCGCGGTGGACGGCGGGTTCGCGGCCGCGGGGCAGACCACTGAGGGCGACGGCGCGTGGACCGGCGGCGTGGTGCACCTGTCACCTGACGGCCTCACGTGGCGCACGCTGCGGCTGCCCGCCGACGTCCGCGTCGACGGGGTCGACGTGCTGGCCGTCGGCGAGGACCTGCTGGTGGCCGGGGACACCGACGGCGGGCCACGGCTGTGGCGGCTGCTCGACTACGCCGCCCAGCTGTGAGGCGTGCTGCGGTGGGGCGACCGCCGCGCGGGGGCACGGCAGGATCGGTTCGTGACCGACTCCCCCACCAGCGACAGCCCGACGAGCAGCAGCCCCACCACCGGCAGCCCGACTGACGACCCGTTCGACGTCGCGGCGCTGCGCCGGCACTTCCCGCAGCTGGCGGACCGGACGGCGTACTTCGACGGGCCGGGCGGCACGCAGACCCCGGACGTGGTCGCCGACGCGGTCCGGGACGCCCTGCTGGCGCCGCTGGCCAACCGGGGCACCGCCACCCGGGCCGCCCGCAACGCCGACGACATCGTCACCGCGGGCCGGGCGGCGCTGGGTGACCTGCTCGGGGTGCCCGGCGACACCGTCGTGCTCGGGCGCAGCGCCACCGAGCTGACCTTCCAGCTGGCCCGGACCCTGGCCCGCGGTTGGGGTCCGGGTGACGAGGTGGTCGTCACCCGGCTCGACCACGACGCCAACATCCGACCGTGGCTGCTCGCGGCCGAGGGCGTGGGGGCGACGGTCCGCTGGGCGGGCTTCGACCCGGCGACGGGCGGGCTCACGCCGGACGACGTGGCCGCGGTCGTGACCGAGCGGACCCGGCTGGTGGCCGTGACGGGGGCGTCCAACCTGCTCGGCACCAAGCCGGACCTGCCCGCCGTCGCCGCCGTGGCCCACGCGGTCGGGGCGCTGGTGCACGTGGACGGCGTGCACCTGGTCCCGCACTCCCCCGTCGACCTGGCGGGCCTGGGCGCAGACACCTTGACCTGCTCGCCGTACAAGTTCCTCGGCCCGCACCTGGGCGTGCTGACCGGCCGTCCCGACCTGCTGCAGCAGCTGCGCCCCGACAAGCTCGCGCCCAGCTCCGACGCCGTGCCGGAGCGCTTCGAGCTGGGCACGCTGCCCTACGAGCTGATCGCGGGCACCACCGCCGCCGTCGACCTGATCGCCGGGCTGGTCCCCGCGGGCACCGGCCCGGACCGCCGGGCCCGGCTCCTCGCGGCGATGGCGCGGGTGGACCGGCACGAGGACGCCCTGCGCCGCCGCATCGAGGCCGGCGTGCTCGACCTGGGCCTGACCGTCCGTTCGCGCGCGGCCGAGCGCACCCCCACCCTGCTGTGCACTGCCGCGGAGCGCCCCGCCGCCGACCTCGCCGCTGCCCTGGCCGCGGCCGACGTCAACGCCCCGGCCGGACACTTCTACGCTCTGGAGGCCAGCCGGTGGCTCGGCCTGGGCGAGGCGGGCGGGCTGCGCATCGGCGTCGCGCCGTACACCGACGACGCCGACGTCGACCGGCTGCTGGCGGTGCTGGCCACCGCGGTGTGAGGCCCGTGCGAGGCCGCTGCGAGGCCTCGGAGAACGGGTGGTCGAGTTGTGTCCGGGGGGCGGCGCACCCTCCTGCCATGACTCGCACGCCCTCGACCGGCCGGACCTGCAGCTGCGGGTGCACCCTGCGCGACACCGTGGTCCGACCGCAGACCGCCCTGCGGCTCGCGCCGCACCCGACGCCGACCGAGGACCCGACACCGGCCCGGCGCCGCCCGGTCTCGCGCGGCTGCCGGTGCCAGGCCTGCCGGCCCGACCGGGCGGCGCCACGCACGGACGCCATCGAGGCCCAGGTCGTCCGGAACGTGCGCCGCTTCGGCTGGCACGTCGTCGGTGTCGGCGCCGGGGACGGGGGCGAACCCGCGTTCGCGTACACCGTCGGCCTGGGGCACCGCTGCGGGCAGCCCGACCTCCTCATGTCCGGGCAGCCCGTCGACCTGATGGCGGCCGCGCTGAACGACGTGGCCCACCGGGTGGTGGTGGACGGTCGACGGCTCGAGGCCGGCGACGTCCTGGAGGGTGTGCTCGCCTGGCACCCGGTGGTGGTCGACGCGGTGGCCGCCTCGAGTTCGCAGGACCTGCTCCGGTACTCCTCCTGGTTCCACCGGCGTCCCGCGCGGGCCCTGCAGCTGGTGTGGCCGGACGTCACGGGGCTGTTCCCGTGGCAGCCGGGCGGGCACGACACCACCGACCTGCAGCCGCCCGGCTGGCGTCGGGCCGGCGCGCGGACCGGTGGGGTGGCCGTCGACCCCGGCTGGGAGCTCGGCACCCCGGCCGACCACCTGGCCGTCGCCTGCCACCACGTGGTGCTCGACGGGGCCTGCCCGGTGACGGTGCTGCGGGTGGGGACGGCCGACCGTGACCAGTGGGTGCTGCTGTGCGAGCGCGACGAGCACGCCGAGACGGAGTACGCGGCCCAGCACCTCGCCCACGCCGTGCGCGGTACCCCGTCGCTGCGGGCCCTCGCGGACCTCGCGGTCGGTCAGGGCGCGACGCGGCGCGGCCCGGACGACCACTGGCGCCGGTTCCCGCTGCGCTGACTGCGAGCGATCGCCGGGACGCGCCGCGGCCGTCCCCTGGCCTACGGTCGAGGCCATGCCTACGCGAGTCGTCGTCTTCACGCAGCAGGGTCTGGACGCGCTGTCCGGGCTCGACGAGCTGGAACCCGTCCTGGTCGACCGTGACGACCGGTCCACCTGGCCGGCGCAGGCCCGTGCCGTCGTGACCGCCGGCGAGTCGACCGACGGCGTCCTGACCGTCGTCGAGGCGGTGGAGGGCGTCGAGGTGGTGCAGACCTTGTCCGCCGGGGTCGAGGCCTGGCTGGGCCGGCTGCCCGAGGGCGTGTCGCTGGTCAACGGCCGCGGCGCGCACGGCGGCTCGACCGCCGAGTGGGCCGTCACGGTGCTGCTGGCCCTGCGCCGCGGCGTCCCCGGCTTCGTCCGCCAGCAGGACCGGCGCGAGTGGGCGGAGGTCGGCTCCCCCGGCCTGCAGGGCGCGCACGTCGTCGTGGTCGGCGCCGGTGACCTGGGCGAGCAGACCCGCCGCCGGCTCGACGGGTTCGGCTGCACGGTCACCCTGGTCGGGCGCACCGCCCGGGACGGGGTCCACGGCACCGACGAGCTGCCCGACCTGCTGCCCCAGGCCGACGCGGTCGTCCTGGTCGTGCCGCTCACCGACGAGACGCGCAACCTGGTCGACGCCGCGTTCCTGGCCCGGATGCGCGACGGCGCCGTGCTCGTCAACGCCGCGCGCGGACAGGTGGTCGACACCGACGCCCTGCTCGCGGAGCTGCGGTCCGGACGGCTGCTCGCGGGCCTGGACGTCACCGACCCCGAGCCCCTGCCGTCGGAGCACCCGCTGTGGGAGGCGCCCGGCCTGCTGCTGACCCCGCACGTCGGCGGGCACACCGCCGGCTCCGACGAACGGGCCTGGGCGGTGGCCCGCGAGCAGCTGCTGCTGCTGGCCCGCGGCGAGCGCCCCGGCAACACGGTGGGCGAGCACTACTGACCTTCCGGCGACCACCGGGCCGCGGCGGACCACCGGGCCGCGGCGGACCACCGGGCCGCGGCGGACCACCGGGGCGCGGCGGACCACCGGGGCGCGGCGGTCGCCACCCCGTCGGCCCACGCCGTGCGGCCGGACGGGCTCAGCGGCGTCGTGGCACGGCGACGCGCATCCCGTCCTCGGCGGCCACCACGTCCTCGTGCAGGGCGGCCGCCTCGGCCCGAAAGGGCTCGCCGGACTCGCCGTAGCGCTGCGAGAAGTGCGTCAGCACCAGCCGCCGAGCCCCGGCGCGGGCCGCGAGCTCCCCGGCCTGGCGAGCGGTCAGGTGGCCGTACCGCTCGGCCAGGCCGGCGTCGGCGTGCAGGAACGTCGACTCCACCAGCAGCAGGTCGACGCCCTCCGCCAGGGCCAGGGCCCCGTCGCACCAGCGGGTGTCCATGACGACGGCCACGGCCTGGCCGGGCCGCGGCTCGCTGACGTCGGCCAGCCGCACCCGGCGGCCGTCGACGTCGAGCTCGCCCTCGCGCTGCAGGCGCCCCACGTCAGGCCCGGACACCCCGGCCGCCGCGAGCGCGTCGGGCAGCATCCGGACCCCGTCGGCCTCCTGCAACCGGTACCCGACGGCGGGGACCCGGTGGTCCAGCGGCGCCGCGGACAGCACCCAGCCCGGGCCGCGCGCGAGCGGACCGGCAGCGGCCGGGGTCGGGACCGGGCGGACCAGCTCGACGTGCGCGCTGGAGGCCAGCAGCGCGGCCACCTGCTCCTCCGCCCCCGCCGGGTGGTGGACCGGCAGGTCGCGGCGCACCCCGTCCAGGCCCATCCGCTGCACCACGCCGGGCAGGCCCAGGCAGTGGTCGCCGTGCAGGTGGGTCAGGCACACCCTGGTCACCGCGGAGGCGGCGACGTCGGCGAAGGTCATCTGCCGCTGGGTGCCCTCGCCCGGGTCGAAGAGCAGCCCCTCGCCGTCCCAGCGGAGCAGGTACCCGTTGTGGTTGCGCGTGCGGGTCGGCACCTGCGACGCCGTGCCCAGCACGACCAGCTCCCGCACCACCGTCGGAGCCTAGGACGCGCCCCCGGCGCGGCCCGGCACCGCCCGGGGCCCGCGCGTCACCGCCCGCGCGTCACCGCCCGCGCGTCACCGCCCGCGCGTCACCGCCCGCGCGTCACCGCCCGCGCGTCAGGGCCGGGGCGGCAGCACCGGGGCGGCGCGGTCGGGACGGGTCCGCCAGTCCGGCACGGGCAGCGGCTGGTGCTGCTCCAGCGCGCCCAGCACCAGCGACACCGCGGTGTCCAGCTGTGGGTCCTCGTCGGCGGCCCAGGCCTGCGGCGGGTGCAGCACCTCGACGTCGGGATCCACCCCGTAGTTCTCGACGCCCCAGCCCTCACGCTCCATCCAGAACCCGTACCGCGGCTGCGTGACGGCCGTCCCGTCGGCCAGCGTGTAGCGCCCGTCGATGCCGACCACCCCGCCCCAGGTCCGCGTGCCCACGACCGGGCCCAGGCCGAGCGCGCGGAACATGGCGGTGCCGATGTCGCCGTCGCTGCCCGCCCACTGGTTGCTGACGCAGACCAGCGGCCCGCGCGGGGCGTCGCTGGGCCAGGTCTCCTCCTGGGCGTGCCGGCTGATCGTGCGGGCCCGCAGCCGCCGGGACAGCTTCTCCAGGACCAGCTCCGACAGGTGGCCGCCGGCGTTGCCGCGCAGGTCCAGCACGAGGGCGTCGCGCCGGACCTCGGTGTGCAGGTCGCGGTGCAGCTGCGCCCAGCCGCTGGCCACCATGTCGGGTACGTGAAGGTAGCCGACCCGGCCGCCGGTGGCCGCGTGCACCGCCTGCCGGCGTGCGGCGACCCAGTCGTGGTAGCGGACCGGTCGCTCGTCGGCCAACGGCACGACCGCCACCCGACGCGCCGGCCCGCCGTCGGCCGGGGCGACGGTCAGCTCGGTCGCCCGGTTCGCCGTACCCACCAGCAGCGGTCCCGGCCCGGTGACCGGGTCCACCGCGCGGCCGTCGACGGCCAGCAGCGCGTCGCCGACCTCGACCCCCGCCCCGGGGGCCAGCAGGGGCGAGCGGGCCTTGGCCACGCTCGGCTCACCCGGCAGGATGCGCCGGACCCGCCAGGTGCCGTCGTCGTCACGGGCCAGGTCGGCGCCCAGGTGGCCGAGCCGCAGCGCGGCCTCGACGGGTCGCGGTGGCGGCGTCTCGTAGGAGTGGGAGCAGCCGAGCTCGCCGACGGTCTCCCACAGCACCTCGGACAGGTCGTCGCGGCTCGCGACCCGGTCGACCAGCGGCCGGTACCGGCGCAGCACCTCGTCCCAGTCCACGCCGGCCATGTCGGGCACCCAGAAGTGGTCGCGCATCAGGCGGCCCTGCTCGTCGAACATCTGCTGCCAGGACGCGGCGGGGTCGACGACGACCTGGACCCGGCCCAGGTCGACGGCCACGGCGCCGTCGGGGTCCTCGGCCGGGACCACACGGTCGGTCGGGAGCAGCCGCAGACCGTCGCCGTCACGGACCAGCACCCGGCGGCCGTCGCCGGAGGGCCACGCCCCCGTCACGGCCTCCACCAGCGTCTGCGTGCGGCGGGTGTCCAGGTCGAAGCGGCGCAGCGGGGCCTTCGCCTCGTCCTCGGGGGCGCTGCGGGTCTCGCCCAGCTCCCCGGCCAGCGGCGGCTCGCGCCACAGCAGCCCACGACCGGCGGCGTGCAGGCCCTCGTAGCGACCCGCCGGCACCGGCAGCGGCACGGCGCGGGCGGTCAGCCCCGCCACGTCCACGACCACCCGCGGCACGTCCCCGGGTCCTGCGGCGGCGTCACCGGGCGCGGCGTCCGGCGCAGCACCGGCCCCCGTCGGGCCACCCGTCGGGCCACCCGTCGCGCCGTCGACCGGTCGACCCGCCACCGACGGCGCGAGCGGCGACGGCGTGCTCGCCGCCAGCGGCAGCAGGAACGGCCGCTGCGCCGCGACGAACGCCATGTCGAAGCTCAGCGCGTCGTAGACGGGGTCGAACGTGCGCACGGACAGGAACGCCAGGTGCAGGCCGTCGTCGGTGAACACCGGCTCGGTGTCGATGAACCGCAGCGGCGTGGCGTCGACCACCCGGACCGGCCCGTCGGAGCCCGCGTCGCCCAGCTCAGCGAGCCGGATCTGGCGCAGCGGGTAGCCCCCGGGCTGCAACCAGGCCAGCCAGCGCGAGTCCGGCGAGAAGACCAGCCCGCTCGCGTCGGTCTCCAGCCCGTCGGCCACGACCACGGGCTCGCCGGCCGCCCCGTCGGTCAGGTCGAGCAGCAGCACCCGCCCGTCGTGGCTCGCCACCGCGGCCCGGCGGCCGTCCGGCGACGCGGCCAGGTCGAGCACCCGACCGAGCGTCCCGCCGGCCAGCCGTCGCGGCGCGCTCGTCCCGTCGGCCGGTCCGAGCTCCAGCGCGTCGTCACCGTCGGCGTCGCTCACCCGCAGCACCCACGGCTGGTCGTGGTCCGGCGCCCCGTCCGCCCGCTCGGCGGGCGTCGGCACGATGCGGGGCAGCCGCACCCGCACGCCGGGGGTGTCGGCCACGGCCCGCACCGGCCCGTCCCGGCTGGTCAGCCAGTGCAGCGTGCCGCGGACCTCGACGGCGGCGGCTCGACCGGTGCGGTCCACGGCCACCTCGCCCAGCGCGTCGTCGGCGGCCACCACGGCGGGGCGGCGGCCGGGGCGAGCGCCGGGCAGGGTGACCGGCAGCCGCCGCGGCTCGGCGTCCGGGGCCAGGTCGTCCAGCACGTACAGCTCGCCGTGGGCGGCGTGGACCAGGCGGGTGCCGTCACCGGCCAGGGCCCGGGCGTAGCGGTCGGCGTGGTCGCTGTGCCGACGCAGGTCCGAGCCGTCGGCGGCGACGGAGTACACGTTGCCCCAGCCCTCGTGGTCGGACAGGAACGCCAGCCGCCCGCCGGTCCAGACCGGGTCCTCCAGCTGGCCGTCCACCTCGCCCAGGAACGGGGCGAACCGGCCCTCGCCGTCCGGGTCGAGCCAGAGCCGACCGATGGTGCCGCCGCGGTAGCGCTTCCACGCGGCGGCCCCGCGTCGGTTGCCGTCGGTGGCCACCACGACCGCGCCGTCGGGGTCGGCCGTCCAGCCCGACACCGGGCCCAGGGGCAGCCGGCGGGCCGGGCCGCCGTCGACCGGCACGGCCCACGCCCAGGTCGCCCAGCGGGACATCTGCCCGGCGGGGGTGGCCGCGACGACGTGCGCGTCGTCGAGCCAGCCCAGCACCCGGGTCACCTCGTCGCCCCAGAACGTCAGCCGGCGCGCGCCAGCGCCGTCCAGGTCGGCCACGTGCACCTCGGGCGCGCCCTCGCGCCGGCTGGTGAACGCCACCCGTCGCCCGTCCGGCGACAGCCGGGTGAAGCCGACCGGCGCCCGGTCGGCGGTCACCGGCCAGGCCCGCCCCCCGTCGAGGGAGGCGGCCCAGACCTCGTCCTCGGCGACGAAGGCGACCACCTCGCCCTGGACGGTCGGGTACCTGAGGTAGCTCGGCGTCGAGGTCATCGCTCGACCCTACGGCGGCCACCTGGGCGCACCAGCGGACGCGGAACCGGTCCGGATCAGGCCCGGTCCGGACGGTCCAACGCTGGGCGCGACCCGGGTCAGCCGTCCTTGGGCGGGCGGGCCGGGTACGCCGTCTCGCCGCGGGCGAGCATCGCCACGCTGGTCGCGATCCGCCGCGCCCGGGTCTCGGGCGTGCGCGCGGTCGTGACGCGGAACAGCACCGCGTACCGGTTCTGGCCGTCGAGCCGCGCGAACGCCGCCTGGGCGGCGGGCTCGGCCGCGAGCGCCGCAGCCAGGTCGTCGGGCACCTCGATGGTGGCCGGCCCGGCGTAGGCGGCGTCCCAGCGCCCGTCGGCCTTGGCCCGCTCGATCTCGGCGTAGCCGTTGGGCTGCATCCGGCCGGCCGCGATCAGGTCGGCCACGTACCCGACGTTGCGCTTGGACCACAGGCTGCGCGCCCGGCGCGGGGTGAAGCGCTGCCGGTAGGTGGCCTCGTCGATGCTCTTGGCCTGACCGTCGATCCAGCCCTGGCACAGCGCCTCCTGCAGGGCCTGGGCGTAGGTCAGGCTGGTGGGGCTCGTCGTGCCCTTCTTGGCCAGCACCAGCCACACCCCGGTCTGGAAGCTCACGTGCTCGGCCAGCCACGCCCGCCACGCGTCGACGTCGGGGACCACCAGCTCCTGCGCCTGCTCCGCCACCGGCGCATCGTGGCAGCCGGCACCGACAACGCGGGCCGTCAACGGGTTGCCGACAGGATGTCGGCCCCGTCGGGCAGGCTCCGGCCATGGACTGGCAGACGCACCCGGTGACCCCGGACCGGTTCGAGGACTTCGCCGACGTGGTCAACCCGAACCGGCGTGCCACGCACTGCTGGTGCCTGTCCCACCGGCTGCGCGGGCCGCAGATCGACGAGCTCGGTGACGGCAGCCGGGAGCAGGCCGCGCGGCGGCTGTGCGAGCGCGAGCACCCGCCCGGCGTCGTGACCTACCGCGACGGCATGCCGGTCGGCTGGGCCAGCATCAGCCCACGCGCCGACATCCCGCGGCTGGTCGGCAGCCGGCTCATCCACCCGGTCGACGACGTGGCGGTCTGGTCGGTCATCTGCGTCGTCGTGCGGGGCGGGTACCGGCGGCAGGGCGTCACCACGGCCCTGCTGCAGGGGGCCGTCGCCTACGCCGCCGGCCAGGGCGCCCCCGCCGTCGAGGCCTACCCGGTCGACCCGCCCGGCCGGATGGACACGACGATGGCGTTCATCGGCACCCGCGCCATGTTCGAACGGGTCGGGTTCTCGGTCGTCGGTCGCACGGACGCCGTCGCCTCCAAGCTGCCCCGGCTGGTCGTGCGCCGCACGCTGGTCGGGACCGACACGCGCTGACGACGGGCACGGCCGACGACGGGCACGGCCGACTACGGCGGCCTCGGCGAGGTATCAGGGCGGCCCGTGCTCGCGTCCTGCGCTCACCCGGCACCGCCCGGACCCCGCGACGGCGCCCCGACCCGAGGAGCCGTCATGACCGCAGCCACCCACCACCGATCCCGCCCCCGCCGGGGCCTGCTCGTCCTGCTCGCCGCGCTGGCCCTGCTGCTGCCGGTGCTGCTCGGGCCCGCTCCCGCGCAGGCCGCGCCCTACTGCGGCCTGACCTGGGGATCGCAGGCGAAGTCGTCCACCGCGACGGTCAACGCCCCCGCCCCGCGCGGGCACCTGGTCGACGTCCGCTCCGGCCGGCACGGCTGCTACGACCGGCTGGTCCTGGACGTGGACGGCGAGCTGCGTGGTTACGACGTCCGCTACGTGCAGGCCGTCCGCCAGGACGGCTCCGGGGCCGTCGTGCCCACCGCGGGCGGCGCCCGGCTGCAAGTCGTGGTGCGGGCCCCCGCCTACGACGACCGCGGGCGAGCCACCTACTCCCCCGCCTCCCCGGCCCGCCTGGCCGACGTCCGCGGGTACACCACGTTCCGGCAGGTGACCTGGGCCGGCACGTTCGAGGGCCAGTCCACCGTCGGCCTGGGCGTGCGGGCCCGGCTGCCGTTCCGGGTGCTCACCGTGGCCGGTCCCGGGAACGCGTCGCGGGTGGTGGTCGACGTGGCCCACCGCTGGTGAGCCGGACGGGCCACGTCGTGGCGAGCGCCTGCGGCCCCCGGCTCAGCCGACCGGCTGCGGGTCCCCGATGACGCCGACGAACCCGCCGTCGGCGTCGACGTTCTCGAAGCCCAGCCACACCCAGGCCCCGTCACGCCGCTGCACCAGCCGCCCGCTGTACAGCCGCTCGTCGCTCAGCAGCCGGGCCGCGCTCGCGTCGAACGGCCCGACGAGCGACGGTGCGTCCAGCCACCACACGCCACCGTCGACGCCCTGCGCGCGGCGGGCCGCGGACAGGTGCACGCCCGGGCACGAGAACAGCAGCACCGGACGACCGTCGACGACCTCGACCTGCGGCACCTCGAGGTGGCCGAACCCGGCGCCGGGGGCGCTGCGCGGCGCCCGGACCTGCCAGGTGTCGAGGTCCGGCGACCAGGCGTGGCCGATCACGCCGCGGTCGTCGGCCGGCCCGGTGGCGGCGCGGGCGGTGATCAGCATGTGCCAGCCGTCGCCGCCCGGGTCGCGGAACACCCACGGGTCCCGCCAGGCCTGGTCGTGCCAGGCCGTTCGGTCCAGCGTCTCGTACCAGCGGGCGTCGGGCTCGAGCAGCGCGGTGGTCCCCTCGCGCACCCAGGTCGTCAGGTCGTCGGAGCGCGCGACGCCGATGCGCTGCACCAGGCAGTCCTCGGCCCGGCTGGTGCCGGTGTAGAACATCCGCCAGCCGCCGTCGTCGTCGCGCACCACCGACCCGGTCCACGTGGTGCCGTCGTCGAACGCGGGCTCCTTGCGGGGCCACAGCGCGTCCGGCAGGAGCTCCCAGTCGACGAGGTCGTCGGACACCGCGTGGCCGACCCGGACGTGGAAGTGGCGTAGGTCCGGGTCCCCCAGCGAACGTGGCGCCTTCAGGAAGAACACGTGGTGCCGTTCGCCGTCGTCGGCGAACCAGAAGTCCCACACCCAGTCCTCGGCCAGCCTGAGCATCTAGCGGGTCAGCACCCGTCGCAGCCACCGGCGCCGAGCGTCGACCGCGTCGCGGGACAGCCTGGCCGTCGGCGCCAGGTGCTCGAAGCCGTGGCAGCCGCCGGGCCAGACGTGCAGCTCGGCGTCCCCGCCCGCGGCCCAGATGGCCGCGGCGTAGGCGACGTCCTCGTCCCGGAAGGTGTCCGCGGAGCCGACGTCGACGTAGGTGGCGGGCAGCCCCGCCAGGTCCTCGGCCCGCGACGGGGCGGCGTAGGCGGGCACGTCGGGGCCGCCGGCCGCCTCGCCCAGCATGGCCGCCCAGCCGGTGGCGTTCGCGGTGCGGTCCCAGACGCCCGCCCCGGCCATCTGCCAGGTGGAGGGCCGGTCGTTGCGGTCGTCGAGCATCGGGCACAGCAGCAGCTGCCCGCGCAGGGCCGGGCCGGACCGGTCGCGGGCCAGCAGCGCCACGGCGGCCGCGAGGCCTCCCCCGGCGCTGGTGCCGCCGACCACGACGGCGTCGGGGTCCAGGCCGAGCCTCGGCGCCGCCGAGGCCAGCCACACCAGCCCGGCGTAGCAGTCCTCGACCGGGCCCGGGTAGGGCGTCTCCGGGGCGAGCCGGTGCTCCACCGACACCACGGCCAGGCCCAGGTCGTGGGCCAGGTCCAGCAGCGGCGGCAGGTCGCGCCAGGCGTTGCCGGCGACCAGGCCGCCGCCGTGCACGTAGTACAGGACCGGGTGCCGGACCGCCCGGCCGCTGACCCCCCACACCGGGGTGCACACCACCAGCGGGACGTCGGGCGCGCCGACGGGGCCAGGGGCGTGCACCGTCCGCACCGTGAAGCGGCCGTCGCGGGACAGGGTGGCCTCGGTCGGGTCGGGGTCGCGCGGCGGGCGCTGCCGGACCTCCAGCACCTGCTCCGGCGTCATCGACGTCACCAGGTCGGCCGCGTTGTCGTGCAGCGCACGGGCGACATCGGGGTCGAACGGCGGTCGGGGCGAGGGGCGGGGCTGCGGTCGCGAGGTCGGTCCGGCCGGTGCGCTCACCCCTTCACCGAGCCCTGGAGCAGGGCGGAGACGAACTGCCGCTGGAAGATGACGAACACCAGCAGGGTGGGCGTGAGGATGAGCAGCGACCCGGCGCACAGCAGCGGGATGTCGGTGCCCCACTGGCCCTGGAACGCGCCGAGCGCCCCGGCCATCGTCCGCTTGAGCGGGTCGTCGACCAGCACGATCGCCAGCAGGAACTGGTTCCAGGTCCACAGGAACAGCAGGATCGCCAGGCTCGCCAGCGCCGGGCGGGCCAGCGGCACGTGGATCCGCCACAGCTGCTGCCACAGGTTGGCCCCGTCGATCTGCGCGGCCTCGGTCAGCTCCTTGGGCACCGTGACGAAGTGCGCCCGCATCCACAGCACGGCGAACGGCATGAACAGCCCGATCAGCGGCAGCACGATGGCCCACCGGGAGCCCAGCAGGCCCAGGTCGCGCATCTGGTAGTACAGCGGGATGACGATGCCCTCGAACGGCAGCGTCAGACCGAGGACGAACACGATGAACCCGATCCTGTGCCCGGGCATCCGGACCTGGCCGAAGGCGAACCCGGCGGCCGTGCCGATGATCATGGCGACGGGCACCACGCCGGCGACGATGAGCGCGCTGGACCACAGCAGCCGACCCATCTGCGCGGACTCGAACGCGAGCAGGAAGTTGCCCCACTGCGGGTCCTCGGGCCAGGCCAGGCCGGGCGGGTAGGTGCCGGTCGGGTGCAGCGCGGTGACGAACAGGCTGACGAACGGCAGCACCGTCACCGCCATGAGCAGGACGAGGGCGACCCGCCCGACCAGAGACTCGGACCGGCTGACGATCACTGCTCACCCCTCCGGACGACGTACTGCACGGGCAGGACCACGGCCAGGACGAGCAGGACCAGGACCACCGCGAGCGCGGAGGCCTGGCCGATGTCCCGGCTGGCGAAGGCCAGGTAGAAGATCTGCAGGCCGGGCACCGTGGTGGCGCCGCCGGGCCCGCCCTGGGTCGAGATGTAGACGATGTCGAAGCTGGCCAGCGCCGCGATCACGGTGACGGTCACGCAGACGCCGATCTCCTGCCGGACGCCGGGCACGGTGACGGCGAGGAACTCCCGCACCGGGCCGGCGCCGTCCAGGCGGGCGGCCTCGTACAGCGACGGGTCGATCTTGGTCATGCCGGACAGCAGCAGCAGCGTGCACAGCCCCAGCAGCACCCAGGCGCCGATGACGCCCACCGCGGACAGGGCGGTGCCGATGTCGCCGAGCCACGCCCGGGTGAGGAACCCGAGGCCGACCAGGCTCAGCAGCTCGTTGACCGCACCGCGGCTGGACAGCAGCCAGCTCCAGGTGATGCCGGCCGCGACCAGCGGGATGACCTGGGGCAGGAACACGACGGTGCGCGCCACCAGCGCGAGCCGGCTGGTGGCGATCCGGCGGATGGTGGCCGCGACCACCAGGCCGACCACGACGGGCACGCCGCTGAAGAACAGGATCAGCTGGAAGGCGTGGACCAGGGAGCCGTACAGCGTCGGGTCGGTGAGGATCCGGGCGTAGTTGTCCAGGCCGACCGGGGTGGACGGCCCGATGCCGTTCCAGTCGTAGAACGAGTACTGCGCGGTCAGGCCGAGCGGGCGCAGCACGAACACGCCGTAGAACAGGGCCGCCGGGGCGACCAGGAGCCAGCCGACGACGGCGCCGTGGTGTCGGCGCCGCCGCCGGCGGGGAAGGACCCCCGTCCCCGGGCCGGGGCCGCTGCCGGCAGACAGGCTCCTCTCGGCGGTGCGGGGACGGGGGTCGACGGTCATCGGCCGGAGACCTCGGCCTCGTAGTCGGCCTGCACGGTGGCCAGCAGGTCGGCGGGCTCGACGCCACCGGCGACGAGCTGCTGCAGCTGCGGGGTCCAGCTCTGGGCGTAGATCGAGCCGGTGGCGTTGGCGATGAAGTCCATCGCGCCGTCGTCCTCGGCGATGGTGGCGCCGGCCGCCAGGGTCTGCGACGTCACGGACTCCGCGTCGACCTCGGGCATGTAGGCGTCGGCCGGGCCCATGGGCCGCGACCCACCGACCTCGACGAGGATGTCGCGGGCGGTCTCGGACGTGGCGGTCCAGTCGAGGAAGAAGGCCGCGCAGCCGGGGTTCTCGGCGTTGGCGCTGATGCCGAAAGTCAGCGGCGCCGACATGGCGGCCTGCGGGCCGCCCTCCTCCAGCGGCGGCATCAGGAAGAAGCCGACGTTGCCGGGCATCTGGGTGTCGAGGTTGCCGGACTCCCAGTCGCCGTTGTGGATGAACAGGCTGTCGCCCTCGATGAACCGGGACATCATCATCGAGTAGTCGAGGGAGTTGACGTCGTCGGCGAAGTAGCCGGCCTCGATCCAGCCCTGCAGGTGCTGGACCGCCTCGAGGTTGGCCGGGGTGTCGATGCTCGCCCCGTCCTGCTGGAAGATCCAGCTGTTGATCTCGCCGGGGTCGCCGTAGCTGGCCATGAGGTTCTGCAGCGGGAACGCCAGACCGCCCGTGGCCCCGCCGTTGAACTGCGCCATCGGCGTGATGCCGGCGTCCACGGCGGCCTGCATGACCTCGTCGAGCTCGGCCAGGGTGGCCGGCGGCTCGGTCATGCCGACCTGCTCGGCCAGCTCCTTGTTGTAGAACACGCCGGTCATGCTGGCGTTGATGCCCATGGCGTACAGCGGGCCCTCGCCGCGACGGCCCTCGTCGTCGACCCGCAGCTGCTCCAGCTGCGACTCCGGCCAGGTGTCCCAGCCCAGCTCGGCCGCGTACGGGTCGAGGTCCAGCAGCAACCCGTCGGCGGCCAGCTCGGACACCTGGGGCAGGCGCATCAGGTCCGGCGGGTCGTCGGCCAGCACGCGGGGTGCGTTCTGGGTGATGACGGCGAACTGGTCCTCGCGCACCTCCCAGGTGACGTCGGGGTACTCCTCGGTGAACGCGTCCGTCAGCGCCGTCGCGACGGGGAAGCCGGTCTCGAAGTAGGCCTGCATGGTGACGGGGCCGTCGCCGCAGGTGGCGTCGACGGCGGGCGCGGCGGCCTCGGAGCCGTCGGCCGCGGGCTCGGAGCCGTCGGCGGCGGGCTCGGGGGCGTCGGCCTCGGTCGAGCCGCCGGGGGCGGCGCAGGCGGCCAGCGGGAGCAGGCCGGCCAGCAGCAGGGCGGGAAGGACGGTGGGACGGGTGCGCGGGGGCATCGGGGCCTACCTCTCGTCAACGGTGACGTCAGGCTGCAGGAACCAGTCTGGTGGCTAAATCGGATTAGCACGAGGATGCTGACACCCCGCCTGCGCTACCGTCAACCGGTCTCGCCCGACCGGGGCCGACGTGACCGAGACGTGACCGGGCCGTGACCGGGGCGGGACCGAGAGGTGGTGGCCGTGGCCGCGAGGCGCAGGGTGACGCTGGCCGACGTGGCCCGCGCGGCGGGCGTGTCGTCGACCACGGCGTCGCTGGTGCTGTCCGGTCGGGCCCGCGAGCTCCGCCTGTCGGTCGAGGTCGAGGAGCGCGTCGTGCAGGCCGCCCGCGAGCTCGACTACCGCCGCAACATCGTCTCGGTCGGGCTGCGCACCGGACGCACGGGCACGCTCGGGTTCGTCTCGGACACCGTCGCCACGTCACAGCTGGCCGGCAACATGATCAAGGGCGCGCTCGAGCGGGCGCACGAGCGCGGCCTGATGCTGCTCATCGGGGAGTCCGGCGGCGACCCGGACGACGAGAAGCGGCTGCTGGCGTCGATGGGCGACCGCCAGGTGGACGGGCTGGTGGTGGCCAGCATGTTCACCCGCGAGCGCGAGGACCCGACGCCGGACCTGCACGTGCCCGCCGTGCTGCTCAACGCCGTGTCGACGGGCGCGACACCGGTACCGACGGTGCTGCCCGACGAGTGGGCCGCCGGGCGCGACGCCGCCACCGTGCTGCTGCAGGCGGGCCACCGGGACGGGGTGCACCTGGTGGGGGTGGGCACCTCGCCCGACGAGGTGCCCCCGGGCGGTGTGGCCGCCGCCGAGCGGCTCGACGCCCTCACCCGGACCTTCGCCGAGGCCGGGGTGAGACTGGCCGGCGGGCGTCCGCTCGAGGCGTGGGTCCCGCCGCTGGGCCTGGAGGCGACCCGGTCGATCCTGCGCGAGGGTCGGCCGAGCGCACTGGTCTGCTTCAACGACCACCTGGCCCTGGGCGCCTACCAGGCCCTGGCCGAGGCGGGCCTGCGGGTGCCCGAGGACGTGTCGGTCATCGCCTTCGACGACATCCCGCTCGCCGCGTGGCTGCGGCCCGCGCTGACCACGGTCGCGCTGCCGCACCGCGAGCTGGGCCGCGCCGCGATCGACCTGCTGTGCGACCTGCTCGACGGCGGCGCCGGCCCGTCGCCCGACCAGCCGCTGCGCCTGCCCATGCCGGTCCGCCACCGCGAGTCGGTCGGCCCGCCCCGAGGGTGACGGCAGGGCCCGCACGCGGGCCCCGCCGCCTGGCCCGGGCCGTCGGACCGTCGGACCGTCGGACCGTCGGACCGTCGGACCTCAGGCGGCCACGGAGCGGCCCGCCAGCCGGGTGCCGTGCGCGGCCGCGGCGGTGTGGGCCTCGCGCAGGGCGACCTCGGCCGCCTCGACCAGGTGGGCCATCTGCGGGGTCACCGGGGCCAGCGTCAGGTCGGCGGTGACGGTGTCGACGGCCATGCCGAACACGTCGCCGAGGATGCGCTCGAGGTAGGCCGTCGCGTGGTCCCAGCCGTGCCGCGGCGTGCCGGGCCGGTACCCGCCGCCCTGGCTGGCGACCACCAGGGCGCCCCGCCCCTGCAGCGCGGTGGTGCCGGGCCCGAGCCGCGGGTCGGCGATGAGCAGGTCGATCCAGACCTTCGTGTACTGGCTCACCCCGAAGTTGAACAGCGGCGAGGCCAGCACCAGCTGGTCGGCGCCGATGAGCTCGTCGGCCAGCGTCGTGACCAGCTGGTGGGCCTCGCGCTGCGCCGGGGTCCGGTCCTGCTCGGGCAGCGGGGCCGCGGCCAGCGCGTCGACCCAGGCCGTGGCGGGCAGCGGGGACGCCGAGAGGTCGCGGCGGACCACGGTCCCGGTCGGGTGCTCGGCCAGCCAGGCGTCGGTGGCGCTGTCGGCGACGGCGCGGCTGACGGAGCCGTCGGTGCGGAAGCTGGCGTCGACGCGGAGAAGCGTGGGCATGGAAACTCCTTGGTTGACTAGATGTTCTGTAGTCAGACGAGATGTGCAGCCGACCATCTTGGTCAAGGAGTACCGTGGTCGCATGGTCCGGTCGACGTCGGCGTCGCGGCCCCCGGCGTCCGAGGCCGAGGGCCACCCCGACGCGCTCGTGGGCGCCTGCGCCGCCCAGGCCGAGCCCGGAGACCTCGGCTGGGCCCTGGCGGTGCTGCTGCGGGCCCACGCCCGCTCCGCCGACCGCGTGCTGCAGGACCTGCCCGGGGGCGCCCGCGCGTTCCGGCTGCTCAGCGCGGTGGAGCAGGGGCAGCCCAACCAGCTCGCGCTGGCCCAGGCCTCGGGCCTGGACAAGACCGTCGTCACGTACCTGCTCGACGACCTGGCCGGGGCCGGGCTCATCGAGCGTCGGCCCGACCCGAACGACCGCCGCGCCCGCCGCATCGTGCTGACCCCGGCCGGCGTGGAGCGGCTGGCGGACTTCCACACCCGGCTCGACCGGGTCGAGGACCACCTGTTCGACGGTCTGCCGGCGGCCGAGGTGACCGAGCTGCGCCGCCTGCTCCAGCGGGCGGCGGGCCGGGTCCGTGAGCACGACCCGACGACCTGCGCGCACGTGGCCGCCCTGGCCGCCGACCTGCCGGGCTGAGCCCGGCGCGTCGCCCAACGGCCACCGTCGGCTCGGGCCCCGTTGTCCGCTCGTTCACCGCGGCGACACCCGGGCGGTCCAGCGTGAGGGCACGTGAGTACACGCACCCGGCCCAGCAGGCCCCCGCTCCCCCGTCCGCTCGCCGTCGCCGCGGCGGCGCTCGCCCTGCCGCTCGCCCTCGGCACCGCCGGCCCCGTCGCGGCCACCACCTCCGAGGCGCCGAGCCCGACCGCCGAGCAGCGCCCCGCCGCGAGCTCCGACCGTTCCGAGCCGCTGACCCAGGTCGAGCGCCTGGCCGGCGAACGGATCACGGTGAGCAGCAGCTCAACCGACGTCGCGCCCGGGGTCGAGCGGACCTCGGCCCGGCTGCTGGACGCGCGGGGCTGGCTCGACGTGGACCTGCTGACGGTCGACCTGGCCGACGGCGCCAACAACCTGGAGCTGCTGACCCCCGACACCGTCGCCGACACCGCCACCGTGCCGGAGATGGCCGCGGGCACCGGCAGCGTGGCCGCCGTCAACGGCGACTTCTTCCACATCAGCGCCTCCGGCGCGGCGCTCGGCGGCGAGGTCCGCGACGGCGAGGTCCGTAAGGGCCCCGACCCGGGCCGCACCAACCACGCCGGGCTCACCACCGACGGCCTGGGCTCGCTGGCGAGCCTGGTGCTGGCCGGCACCGTCACCGCCGGCGGCACCGAGCACGCCCTGGCCGGGCTCAACCAGCAGGGCCTGAGCGCGGGCGTCGCCGTCTACACGCCGGAGTGGGGCGACGAGGCCGACCTGACGTACGCCCTGGGCGGTCAGGCCGCCACGTTCGTCTCGGTCTCCGGCACAGCGTCGGCGGGCACCGTCGTGTCGGTCACGTCGGAGCTGGCGGCGGCCACCATCCCCGACGACGGCTACCTGCTGCTCGGCCGGGGCGCGACCGCCGCCCCGCTGGCGCAGCTGCAGGCCGGTGACCCGGTCTCCTACGCTCTCGACCTGCGCGGCGACGCGCAGATGCGGGTCGCGCTGGCCGGCGGCGACGTCCTGGTCCGGGACGGCGTCGTGCCGAGCACGCTGAACGACACCGAGCTGGCGCCGCGCACGGCCATCGGGTTCGGTGACGACGGCGAGACGATGTACCTGCTCGTCGTGGACGGCCGCCAGTCGGACTCCCGCGGCACCACCATCCGCGAGACCGGCGAGCTGCTGCGGCACGCGGGCGCCAACGACGGCCTCAACCTGGACGGCGGCGGGTCCAGCACCATGCTCGCCCGCTCCGCCGGTGACGCCGACCCGACGCTGGTCAACGACCCGTCCGACGGGGCGCTGCGCGCCGACGCGAACGGTCTCGGCCTGACCACCGCGGCCGGCAGCGGGCGGCCGGCGGGGATCCGGATCGCGCCGGTCGACGCCGTGACCCCCGGTGCGGCCGACGACGCGGTGGGCCTGTCCGACGGCCTGGACCGGGTCTTCCCGGGCCTGACCCGGCGACTGTCCGGCACCCCGCACGACGAGACGTTCGGCCCCGCCCCGGCCACCGTCCGCTGGACCAGCGACCGCACGCAGACCGCCTCGGTCCGCCAGGACGCCGACGGCCACGCGCTAATCGCCGGGCGCCGCACCGGCACCACCCAGGTCGTCGCCACCGCGGGCCGCGGCACCGGCGCCGTCCGCGCGACCAGCGAGGTCCGGGTGCTGGGTGAGCTGGAGCGCCTGGCCGTGGAGCCCGGCACCGTCGCGCTCGAGGACGCCGGGCAGAGCACCCGCATGGTCGTCGTCGGCTACGACGCCGACGGCTTCCGCGCCCCCGTCGACCCGGTGGACGTCGAGGTCAGCGCGGCCGACGACGTCGTCGACGTCACCGCCGACGGCGTCGGGTACGCCGTCACCGCCACCACGGGCGGCGAGGCGACGGTGCTGACCGTCCGCGTCGGCGACGTCGTCACCTACGTGCCCGTCACCACCGGCCTGGCCACGATCGAGGTCGAGGACTTCGCCTTCGGCGGCGGCGTGGGTGGCTGGTACGCCAGCGAGGTCGGTGCCCCCGGCCCTCGGCTGAGCAGCACCACCGGTAGCGACGGCACGGCTGCGAGCGCGCTGCGGCTGGACTACGACTTCACCGGCACCCGCTCCACGCGGGCCGCGTACGTCAACGCCCCGGGCCTGGCCCTGCCGCTGCCCGGCGAGCCGCGCCGGCTGCGGCTGAGCGTCGACGGGGACGGGCAGGGCGCCTGGTTCCGCGCCGTCGTGCGCGACGCGGCGGGCACCAGCTACACGCTCAACCTGACCGAGCAGGCGACCGGCGTCGGCTGGACCGGCTGGCGCACCGTGAGTGCGGCCGTCCCGGCCGGCGTGCAGTACCCGCTGACCCTGCGCCAGGTGTACCCCGTGGAGACCGTAGGCGCCGAGCGCTACACCGGCAGCATCGCCGTCGACGACCTGGCCGTCGACGTCGCGCAGTCCGTCGACGTCCCCGCCACCGACCAGCCGCAGGACCGCATCGTGCTCGGCAGCGAGGACGCGGGTGCGGACTCCTTCGACTCCGTCGTCACCGGTGAGGACCACGACGACCGGTGGACGTTCGCCGTCATGAACGACGCGCAGTTCACGGCCGCCGGGGCGGACGGGGCGATCGTGCGCGACACCCGCCGGGTGCTGCGCGAGATCGTCGCCACCGACCCGGAGTTCCTCGTCATCAACGGTGACTTCGTCGACACGTCGTACCCGGCCGACTTCGCCCTGGCGCAGCGGATCCTGGCCGAGGAGGTCGGCGACGCGTTCCCCGTCCACTACTCCCCCGGCAACCACGAGGTCCTGGGCACGAGCCGGATCGACGAGTTCGTCGACGCGTTCGGCGAGACCCGCCGCACGTTCGACCACCGGGGCACCCGGTTCGTGCTGCTGAACAGCGCGTTCGGCACGCTGCGCGGCTCGGACTACTCCCAGCTGGTCGAGCTGCGGGACTCCCTGGACGACGCCGTCACCGACCCGGACGTGGACAACGTGGTCGTCATGGCCCACCACCCGGTCGACGACCCGGGTCCCGCCAAGAACAGCCAGCTGGCCGACCGGCTCGAGGCCGCGATGCTGCAGCAGTGGCTGGCGGAGTTCGAGGCCGACTCCGGCAAGGACGCGGCCTACGTCGCCGGGCACGCGGGCACGTTCGACGCGACCCGCGCCGACGGCTCGGAGTACCTGGTGGTCGGCAACACCGCCAAGGACGCCTCGACGGCGCCCGGTGACGGCGGGTTCACCGGCTGGGTGGAGCTGGGCGTCGACCACGACGCCGCCGACTGGCTGCTCGCCGACGTCAACCCCGTGACCGACTCGATGGCCTCTGTCGGGGACGGCCAGGTCGCGGTGGGGACGTCGGACGAGCTGCTGGCCACGCTCACCCAGCCGGGCGGACGGGTGGTCCCCGTGGGCTGGCCGATGTCGGTGTCGTGGGCCGGTGACGGCGTCCACGTCGTGCGCGACGGGCAGCGCGCCCCGCGCCGCGCCGTGGCCAGCTACGACCCGGCCACCGGCGAGCTGGTCGGGCTGCGCGCGGGCACCGGGTCGCTGACCGTCCGCACGGGCACCGGCGAGCTCGAGATCCCGGTCACCGTCACCGGGTGAGGCGGTGGCGGCGGGGGTCGCGGGCGGACGACCGCGACCCCCGCTGCCGCCCCCGGCACGCCGGGCGGGCGGCTACGGTGCCCCCGTGGCGGCCGAGCAGGACGAGCGACGCGGCGCCGGGGCGACCCCGTCGTCCCACGTCGTGCACGCCGACGCCCCGGCCCAGCCGTACCTGACGCTGCGGGACCGGCCCACGCCGCGGGCCGAGCGCCACGCCATGGGCAAGGCGCTGCGCGGCTCGGTCAAGCGCTCGGCGTTGGGCGTGTGGGACCCGCCCACGGACCGGATCGACCCGGTCCGGCTGGTCCAGCAGTCCCACGAGGGCCGCGAGAGCTGGCTCGTCCCGGTCCGGGTGGGCCGGATGGTCGCCTCGCCGTACGGGTTCCTGCGGGGCAGCGCGATCGTCATGGCCGCGGACTGCGCCGGCCTGCCGGCCACGGGCATCACCCCGGTGATCTGCGGCGACAGCCACGTCGGCAACTTCGGCTTCTACGGCTCGCCGGAGCGCGAGCTGGTGCTCGACCTCAACGACTTCGACGAGGCCCACCCCGGTCCGTGGGAGTGGGACCTGCGCCGGCTGTGCGCGAGCACCTGGGTGGCCGGACGGCAGAACGGCCACAGCGAGGACGACTGCGCGACCGCGGTGGCGTCGGCCTCGGCCGCCTACCGCGAGCAGGTCCGCCACCTGGCCGAGATGCCGCTGGTCGACCGGTCCTTCGAGCGGCTCGACCTGCAGCACCTGCTGGCCGCCACCGCGAACCCCGAGCTCGCGCGGGCCATCGACCGGGCCGCCGGGCGGGCCCGCACCAAGACCAGCGACCGCGCCCTGCCCAAGTTCACCGAGGAGCACGCCGGCACCCGCCGCATCGTCGAGGAACCGCCGCTGACCACGCGGCTCGACCCCGCCCACGCCGAGGCCCTGGCCATCGGGCTGGACGAGTACCTGACCACGCTGGCCCCGCACTGGCGTCGGCTGCTCGGCGGCTACACCGTGCTGGACATGGCCCACAAGGTCGTCGGGGTGGGCAGCGTCGGGCTGCGCGCCTACGTCGCGCTGTGCGAGGGCAGCAGCCCCGACGACGTGCTGTTCCTGCAGCTCAAGCAGGCCCGGCGCTCCGTGGTCGCGCCGTTCGTGCACGGTGACTCCGCCTGGCACTCCCACCAGGGCCAGCGGGTCGTGGAGTACCAGCAGGCGCTGCAGACGGTCAGCGACCCGCTGCTGGGGTGGACCACGGTCGAGGGACGGCAGTTCTACGTCCGCCAGTTCCGCAACATGAAGGGCACGCTGGCGCTGGACAGCATCGGCGCCACGGCGTTCGCGGACTACGTCGGCATCTGCGGCCGGCTGCTGGCCAAGGGCCACGCCCGCACCAGCGGCGCGTCAATGATCGCGGGCTACGTCGGCCCGGGCGAGGTGCTGGATCGGGCCATGACCCGGTTCGCCCGGGCCTACGCCGACCAGACCGAGCAGGACCACGCCGCCCTGGTGGCGGCCGTGCGGGACGGCCGGGTCGCGGCCGAGCACGGCGTCTGAGACGCACGCGTCCGCCCCGGCGGCGAGGGGTGGTGGCGGACGGCCGTGAGTCAGGCCGCCCCTAGGGCCCGGACGATCTGCTCCTCGAAGTCGGGTGTCGTGATGCGGGCCATCTGACCGGGGCTGGGCGCCAGGCGCACGTCCGCGCGGGGCAGGGCCGCCTCCACCTGGCTGCGGAACTCCCGGGCCAGCGCCCCGAGCAGCACGACCCGCTCTGGGCGGTGCAGCAAGTCGAGCCAGCCGTCGAGCACCCGACGTGCGACCGCGCGGCCCAGCGGCACGCCGGCGGTCCACGGCACGACGTTCCACTCGACGACCGCCGCACGAGACAGGCCCGCCTCACGCGCGAGCCGCCACATCCGTCGGGCCACGCCGTCGTCGTTGTCGGGCGACACCAGGCCGCTCCCGCCGTTGACGCCCAGCAGGCACGGGTAGGGCCGGGCGTGCAGCACGACGGGCTCGTGGTGGGCGCAGTCACCGGTGAACGGCCGGTCGCCGAACAGGGCGCGCAGGTCGGCGTCGGTGACCCACCCCGGGTCGCGGACGGCGGTCACCCGTCCCAGACCTTGCCCGGGTTCATGATCCCGTGCGGGTCCAGGGCCTGCTTGACCGCGCGCTGCATGGCCAGCACCGGCGGCGACAGCTCCGCCGCGAGGCCGTCGCGTTTGAGCAGACCCACCCCGTGCTCACCGGTCACGGTGCCGCCGAGCTCGAGCGCGTCGGCCATCACCCGGTCGAACGCGGCCTGGCCCCGGACCCGGGCCGCCTCGTCGCCGGCCGGCACGACGATGAGCGGGTGCAGGTTGCCGTCGCCGGCGTGGGCGAGGGTGGCGATCGTCAGGTCGTGCTCCTGGGCCGCGGCCTGCACCCGCGCCAGCATCTGCGGCAGCGCCGCGAGAGGGACGCAGACGTCCTCGGTCAGGACCGGTCCGAGTCGTTCCACCGCCTGGTAGCCCAGCCGCCGCGCCTCGAACAGGGCCTCGGCCTCGGCCTCGTCGCCGGAGCGGTCGGCCCAGGTCGCGCCCGCCGCCCGGAAGGCGTCCAGGACGAGCTCGGCCTCGCGGTCGCCCCGCTCACCCACCGAGTCGGTACGGGCCAGCAGCAGCGTGTCCGCCTCGGTGGACAGGCCCATCGCCTTCCACGCGTCGAGGGCGACCAGGCAGGCGTGGTCCATCAGCTCCATCGCCGAGGGCACCACCCCGGCCGCGGCGACCGCGGCCACGGCCTCACCGGCGGCGACGGCGGAGTCGAAGTACCCGACCACCGTGTGCTCGGCCGGACGGGCGGGCCGCAACCGGAGCGTCACCTCGGTGATGACGCCCAGGGTGCCCTCGGACCCGACGAACAGCGACGTCAGGTCCATGCCGGCCACGCCCTTGGCGGTGCGACGGCCAAGCCGGACCAGCTCCCCCGTCCCGGTCACCACCTGCAGGCCCAGCACGTAGTCGCCCGTGACGCCGTACTTGACGCAGCACAGCCCGCCGGCGTCGGTGGCGACGTTGCCGCCGACGGTCGACCACTCGGCGCTGGCCGGGTCGGGCGGGTACCAGAGCCCGTGGCCGGCGACGGCGGCCCGCAGGTCCGCGTTGACCAGCCCCGGCTGCACCACGGCTAGGCGCTCCAGCGGGTCCACCTCGAGCACGGACGTCATGCGCTCGGTGCTGACGAGGACGCACCCTGTAACGGCGTTGGCCCCGCCCGCCAGACCCGAGCCGGCTCCCCGGGTCACGACGGGGGCGCCGTGGCGCAGGCAGGCCCGGACCACGTCGCGCACCTGCTCGGCCGTGCCAGGGCGGACGACCGCCGCCGGCACCCCGTGACCGGCCCACGTCGCCTGGTCACGGCTGTAGCGCTCGACCGAGGCCGGCTCGGTGAGGACCTGCTCGGGTCCCACGGCCGTGACCAGCTCGGCCACCAGGTCACCCGGCGTGCCCGTCGTGGCCGGGCTCTCGCCTGCTGCCTGCTGCTGCACCGCCATGGGCCTTGACTACCAGACGAGCCGGACACATCGCCCGGGGTGACCGCGGTCCCGCCCCGGGCAGCGAAGCGCGCCAGGTCATGACCCCAGTTGTCCACAGGGTCTTGCCGCCAGGTGCCCCGGTTTGCCTAGACTCGCGCCGTGCGGGGGACGAACCAGGCATCACGCGTGGGGTGGGCGGCGGTTGCTGCTGCCGTGGCGCTGGTCGTGAGCGGCTGCACCGGCGAGCCCGACGACGGCCCCACGGCGCCCAGCTTCTCCCCCGTGCCCTCGCCGACCGAGTCGGCCCCGAGCGCCAGCCCCGAGCCCAGCCCGGAACAGACCGCCGACACCGCCACCGCCGAGGCCCTGGTCGCCCCCGAGCTACCGCCCGAGGCGACCGAGGAGACCCCCGAAGGCGCTGCCGCCTTCGCCGAGTGGTGGTTCGAGACCCTGAACTACGCGACGGCTACCGGCGACACGGAGGCGTTGCGGGCGGCGTTTGTCGAACCGTGTGGCACCTGCGAGAACTTCGCCGTTCAAGCCGAGGAGGCTTACGCGAGTGGCGGTCGCATCGAAGGTGGCCGAATTGACGTCGAGGTTGATGTTCCCCCGCAGCTCGAGGAGGGCGGCGTCACACTCGCCGTATTCGTCGACGCTGCGAGCGGGCGTGTCCTGGACGCTGAAGGACGTGTGACGGAGGAGATGACCGCGGAGGAATTGGCGTCCGCGATGGTTGTCGTTTTCGTCGATGATCAGTGGCAAGTTGGGGGTATCCAGTGATCGGTCCGATCTCGGTCGCGGTGGCACTGACTGTGGCATTGGCCGTGCCGAGCGGACAGGTCGAGAGTGATGGGCGTTTCACTTCGAAGACCGCGCCCGACTCCCTCGAGGTCGGCTATGTCCTCAAGCAGCTTGCCACTCCGAGCAACGGTTCGGCGTCAGCGGATCTGAATGCTGCGCCTGCTTCGACGGGCCCGATCACTCTGGAGCGGTACGTCTACTCCTGCAACGGCAACACCTACGCCACCGACCCCGCCGTGAACACCGCGTGCGAGGAGTCGTTCCAGTTCTGCCCCGCCGGCCCCGAAGCACCCCGCCAGTTCTTCCGCTACACCACCACCATCACCGGCATCGAAGCCATCCCCGGACCCGGACCACGCTGGACCCTCAACGGCGTCCTCTGCCTACCCACCGCCACCGGCGACCCCGCCGCACAAGAGGCCGCCCCCGTACCCGTCGTCACCCTCGCCGACTTCCGCTCCCTACCCCTGCCCGCCGGACAACCCGCCATCCAACCCGGCGGCGGCGAAGCCCTCATCTACGCCCGCACCAACGTCTACGTCGACCCCGACAGCACCCTCGAACAGACCTTCGACATCACCCTGCTCGGCACCCCCGTCCAGGTCCGCGCCACCCCCATCACCTACACCTGGGACTTCGGCGACGGCAGCCAACCCCTCACCACCGACGACCCCGGCGCCCCCTACCCCGAGCTCACCACCTGGCACGAGTACGACCAACCCGGCCAGGTCGGCATCAGCCTCACCACCACCTACACCGGCGCCTACTCCGTCGCCGGCGGACCCTTCATCGACATCACCGGCACCGCCGACATCACCAGCGAACCCGTCCCCCTCCAACTCCTCACCACCAGCAACCGGCTGACGGGCTGACGTCTCGGCCGGCGCCGGGCAGACTCACGAGCGTGGGAACCCCACCTGCACTGCCGTCGGGCGCCGACGTGGTCGTCATCGGTGGTGGCGTCGTCGGCACCTCCGTGGCGTTCCACCTGGCCGAGGACGGCGCCGACGTCGTGCTGCTCGAGCGCGACGAGCTCGGCTCCGGGTCCTCAGGCAAGCCGATCGGCGGGGTGAGGGCCCAGTTCAGCGACCCGCTCAACGTCGCCCTGGGCGCCCGCAGCCTGCGCGCCTACGAGACCTTCGACCGCCGACCGGGCCACGACATCGGGCTGCAGCAGGTGGGCTACCTGTTCCTGCTGCCGACCCGGGCCGACGTCGACCTTTTCCGCGACAGCGTGGCGATGCAGAACGCGCAGGGGGTGCCGAGCCGGCTCGTCGACATGGCGGAGGCATGCCGGCTCAACCAGTTCGTCGACCCGGGCCGCTACGAGGCCGCGGCCTTCTCCCCCGAGGACGGCTGGGCCTACCCCGGTGCCGTCGTGACCGGGTACGCCGAGGCCGCCCGACGGCTCGGCGCCACCATCGCGACGGGCACGACCGTCATGGGCCTGGCCGTCACCGACGGCCGCCTCACCGGGGTCCGGACCCAGCGCGGGACCGTGGCGACGACCACCGTGGTCTGCTGCGCCGGGGCCTGGTCGCGCACGGTGGGCGCGATGGCCGGGGTGCACCTGCCCGTGGAGCCGGTCCGACGCCAGATCGGGTTCACCGGACCGGTCCGGCGGCCGGCCGGCTCCGGTCGGCTGCCGTTCACGATCGACTTCGGGTCGACGTTCTACGTCCACGACACCGGCGGCGACGCCGCCGCCGACCTGCTGCTCGGCATCGCCGACCCGCACCAGGCGCCCGGTTTCGACCGGACCTACGACGAGTCGTGGCTGCCGCTGCTGCGCTCCGCCGCCCGCGTCTGCACACCGGCGTTGGCCGACGTCCCCGTCACGCGCGGCTGGGCGGGCCTGTACGAGATGACTCCCGACCACGACGCCGTCATCGGCGAGGCCGCGCACGTGGACCGGTTCCTGTACGCCACCGGCTTCTCCGGCCACGGGTTCCTGCAGGCGCCGGCGGTCGGCGAGGTGGTCCGGGACCTGGTCGCCCGACGCCGGCCTGCGATCGACGTCACCGCGCTGTCCGCCGAACGGTTCGGCGCGACCGAGGTCGTGCCCCGCGAGGCCTTCATCATCTAGCGGCCCCGCGAGTGGCAGGCGGATTGATCCCGGCCGCGGGGGGTACATCACCCATCTCATGACGACTCTCAGGCCCTCCCCCGACACCGTGACCCCTGACACCGAGACCGTCGCCGAGCCCTCCGCCGCGCTGGTGCGCGAGTGGACCGCCTGCGCGCTGGTCCGCGCCGCCACCCGGTTCCTGCCGGTGCCGTTCCTCGACGACGCCGTGGCGCTGCGGGCGACCCGCGTCGCGGTGTCCCGGACGCTGCGCGCCCACGGCCGGACCTATCCCGCCACCGCCATCGAGCCGCTGTACGCCGAGCGCGGGCAGGGCCTGCTCCGCCGCATCACCGCGGTGCCCCGCAAGCTCCTGCTGTTCCCCGTCCGCAAGTGGACGCGCGTGGCCGGGGCCGTCACCGGGGTGCCCACCGACGTCAGCCGGATCCTGCTCGTGGGCCGGGCCACCCACCGGCGCCTGGCCCTCGGGCACCTGTCGACGACCGACCATCGCGAGCTCGCCCTCGAGGCCGCCCGGCTCCGGGACGCGTTCGAGGCCGTGGTCGACGAGATGGACCTGAGGCTGCTGGGCGGCGCCGTCAGCGACGCGTTGGGGCACGTCAAGGACCTGACCGACGCCGTCGTCGGCTACGCCCGTGAACGGTTCGGCTCCGACGACGCGGAGCGGGCGGCCGAGGCCGGTGTCGACGCGGACCCGGCCAAGCCCGCCCCCGTCGCCACCGGCGCGGACCAGGTGCAGGAGGCCCTCGAGCGGCCCGAGGTGGTGCGGCTGCTGGCCGAGTTCGACCGCCGCATGGACCAGCGGCTCCGCGCATCCTGAACCGCGACGGCCCGAGCGGTCACGACCGGACCCACCGGCGGGTCGAGGAGGTCGCCGTCCAGCGGTGGCAGGACGAGGTCGACGCCGGTGCACGTCGACGTCCGTCGTTGGTGGTGCTCGACGTCGAGCCCTACGTCGCGTCCTGGCGCACCGGTCCCACCGACCTGGACGCCGGCGTCGTCCGGCTCGCCGAGCGCTGGGGTGACCAGCCCGTCCTGGTCCTGACCAACTCGGCGCGGGTGGTGTCCGCCGCCGTCCTGCCGACCGGCTGGCGGCAGCGGTCCCGGGCGCGCAAGCCCCTCACCCGGCTGCGGGTGCCTGCGGGGGCGGTGGTCGTCGGCGACCAGCCGCTGCAGGACGGTCTGCTCGCCTGGCGGCTGCGGGCCACCTTCGTGCGGGTGCCCCTGCCGCCGGCCGCCCCGTGGTGGGCGCGGGTCACCCACGCCGCGTTCGGCCCGGTGTCGCGGCTGTGGCTCAGGCGCCCGGGCCCATCACGGCCCTGACGAGGACGGGGCCGCCACCCGACCGTCGAGGACCTCGACAGGCTGAGCGGCGGCCCCGACGGGCTGCAGCGGGTCAGGCTGCGGCGGACACCTCGGCGCGCAGCGGCGCCAGCGCCTGGGCCCAGGCGACGACCTGGTCGAGCATGCCGTGGAGCACGCCCTCGTGGTAGTCGGCCGGGGTGAACTCGCTGAAGTTCTTGAAGTCCGTCATCAGCGACAGGGCGACCTGGGACCGGACGTCGGCGACCTGCAGCTCGCCCATGACCAGGCGCAGCCCCTCGACGGCGCGGACCCCGCCCGCGCTGCCGTAGCCGACGAACCCAGCGGCCTTGTTGTTCCACTCGGCGTAGACGAAGTCGATGGCGTTCTTCAGCGCACCGGAGGTGGCGTGGTTGTACTCCGGGGTCACGAAGACGTAGCCGTCGAAGGACGCGACCGCCTCGGCCCAGTTCTGCGTGTGCGGCTGGGAGTACTGGCCCATCGAGGCCGGCACGGCCTCGTCCAGCAGCGGCAGGTCGAAGGCCGCGACGTCCAGCAGCTCGAAGGTGGCGTCGTCACGGGTCGAAGCCAGCTCGTGGACCCAGTGGGCGACGGCCTCGCCGTTGCGTCCGGGACGGGTGCTTCCGACGACGATCGCGATCTTGGTCATGCTGCTCCTGCACCGTCCCTGACGGGCACTATTGTTGAACGTTGAACCACCATGGTACGCGACGCCTCCACGACCCGCAAAAGGGGGCGCGGGCCTACCGTGTCCGGATGCGGGTCGCACTGGGCCAGGTCGCCTCCACCTCCGACCCCGAGCAGACCCTCGGGCTGGTCGCCGAGGCCGTCGCGTCGGCCACGGAGCAGCGGGCGGACCTGCTGGTCCTGCCCGAGGCGACGATGGCCCGCTTCGGCAGCCGGCTGGCTGCGGTCGCGCAACCGCTGGACGGGCCCTGGGCGAGCGAGGTGCGGCGCCTGGCCTGCCGGGCGGGCCTGGCCGTGGTGGTCGGCATGTTCACGCCCGGCTCGGACGGGCTGGTGCGGAACACGCTGCTGGCCACGGGACCGGGCCTGGACACCCACTACGACAAGATCCACCTGTTCGACGCCTTCGGCCTGCGCGAGTCCGACACAGTCGAGCCCGGGCGCCGGCTGGTGACCGTCGACGTCGCGGGCGTGCGGGTGGGCCTGGCCACCTGCTACGACCTGCGCTTCCCGGCACTGTTCACGGCGCTGGCCGAGGCCGGCGCCCAGCTCGTCGTCGTCCCGGCCTCATGGGGCGACGGTCCCGGCAAGGCGGAGCAGTGGGACCTGCTGGTGCGGGCCCGTGCGCTGGACAGCACCTCGTTCCTGCTGGCCTGCGACCAGGCCGAACCTCGGGCGGCCGGGCTGGAACCGGTCGACGGCGCGGCCGGCGGCATCGGCCGCAGCACCGTGGTGTCCCCGC
Source organism: Jannaschia sp. R86511 (assembly GCF_042466345.1). Classification (NCBI taxonomy): domain Bacteria; kingdom Pseudomonadati; phylum Pseudomonadota; class Alphaproteobacteria; order Rhodobacterales; family Roseobacteraceae; genus Jannaschia; species Jannaschia sp. R86511. The sequence continues at coordinate 1,933,350 of NZ_JAXHCD010000001.1, read as the reverse complement.
TGGGCGAGGTCCGGGAGCGGCTCGGCGCCGCGCCCGGGCTGCTGCTGGCCGACCTCGACCCCGAGGAGGTGACGGCGGTCCGGGAACGGCTGCCCGTCCTGCGCCACGCCCGCCAAGCCCGGGAGGCGGGCCTGCCGGAGCGCTGAGGCCCCTCAGCCGGCGAGTGCGGCCAACCGGTCCACGGCCTCGTCCAGCACGTCGTCGCGCTTGCCGAACGTGAACCGGACCAGGTGGCAGCCCTCGCCGGGCGTGGCGTAGAAGACCTGCATCGGCACCGCCACCACCCCGCAGCGTTCGGGCAGCGAGCGGCAGAACGACAGCCCGTCCACCCCGTCGGGCAACGTGCCGCCGAACAACGGCCGGATGTCCGCGGCGACGAAGTACGTGCCCTGCGACACCTCCACGCCGAGCCCCGCCTGCCCCAGCCCGACCCGCAGCCGGTCCCGCTTGGCCCGCATGCCGGTGGTGAAGGAGTCGAAGTAGTCGTCGTCCAGGCCCAGGGCCAGCGCGACCGCGGGCTGGAACGGGGCGCCGTTGGTGTAGGTCAGGTACTGCTTGACCCGCATGAGCGCCTGCACCACGGGCTCCGGGCCGCAGGCCCAGCCGATCTTCCAGCCCGTGCACGAGAACGTCTTGCCCGCGGAGCTGATCTGCAGCGTCCGCTCGCGCATCCCCGGCAGCGTGGCCAACGGCACGTGGCCCAGCCCGTCGACGGAGTCGAGCACCAGGTGCTCGTACACCTCGTCGGTGACCGCGACCACGTCGTGGGCCAGGCACAGCTCCGCGAACAGGCCCAGCTCGGCGCGGCTCAGCACGGTCCCGGTGGGGTTGTGCGGGGTGTTGAGCAGCAGCAGCCGGGTGCGCGGGGTGAACGCGGCGCGCAGCTCGGCCTCGTCGAAGCCGAACCGGCCGTCCGGGCCCGGCCGCAGCGCCACGGGCCGCAGCACCGCCCCGGCCAGGGCGACGGCCGCGGCGTAGGAGTCGTACAGCGGGTCCAGCACGACGACCTCGTCACCGGCCTCGCACAGCGCCAGCACCGCGGCGGTCACGGCCTCGGTGGCCCCGGCCGTGACCACCACCTCCGTGGCGGGGTCGTAGGCCAGGCCGTAGAAGCGCTGCTGGTGCGCGGCGACCGCCTCCCGCAGCTGCGGCGTCCCGGGTCCCGGCGGGTACTGGTTGACGCCGTCCCGGATGGCCTGGGCCGCGGCCGCCAGCATGGGGGCGGGCCCGTCGAAGTCCGGGAAGCCCTGACCCAGGTTGACCGCGCCGGTGGCGTTGGCCAGGGCCGACATCTCGGCGAAGATCGTCGTCCCGAAGCCGCGCATCCGGGCCACCAGGGGGGTCGTCGTCTCGGTCGCCATGCCCGCGAGGCTACTTTCCCCCGGCCCGGTACCCGTGGCCACCGGTAGCCTCCGGCGGCGGGAGAGGGAGGTGGCGCCGATGACGCACGTCAGCCCCTGGCAGCTGCGCGCGGCGTTCGCCCGCCGGCTGTCGGACATGTACGGCGCGGAGGTGCCCGCGTACACCACGCTTCTCGAGGTCAGCCACGCCGTCAACGCCGACGTGGTCGCCGCCCGCGGCGCCGACGCCGAGCGGCTGGGCAGCCTCGACCGGGTCACCGCCGAGCGCCACGGCGCGATCCGGCTCGGCACCCCGCGCGAGATGACCCAGGTCGCGAGCGTGTTCGGGGCGATGGGCATGCACCCGGTCGGGTTCTACGACCTGCGCGAGACCGCGAGCGCGGTGCCAGTGATCTCGACCGCGTTCCGCCCCGTCGACGCCGACGAGCTGGCCCGCAACCCGTTCCGGGTGTTCACGTCGATGCTGACCACCGCGGACCGACGGTTCTTCTCCGCCGACCTGCAGGCGCGGCTGGAGTCGTTCCTGGCCGCCCGCGAGGTCTTCCCCCCGCGGCTGCTGGCCCTGGCCGGCCGGGCCGAGGCCGAGGTCGGTCTGGGCGCGACCGACGCCGAGGAGTTCCTCACCCTGGCGGTGGCGGCGTTCGAGCTGTCGGCCGAGCCGGTCGACCGGGCCTGGTACGACGAGCTCGAGGCGGTCAGCGCGGTGGCGGCCGACATCGGCGGCGTCCGCAGCACCCACGTCAACCACCTGACGCCGCGCGTGCTCGACATCGACGACCTGTACGCGCGGATGAGCGGACGCGGGATCACCATGATCGACGACATCCAGGGCCCGCCCGCCTGGGAGGGCCCCGACGTCCTGCTGCGGCAGACCTCGTTCCGCGCCCTCGACGAGCCCCGGGCGTTCCGGCAGCCCGACGGCACGGTGACCCACGACGCGCTGCGGGTGCGCTTCGGGGAGGTGGAGGCGCGCGGCGTGGCGCTCACCCCGGCAGGACGCGAGGTCTACGACCGGGCCGTCGCCGAGGTCGCCGGTCGCGGCCTGGCCACCGCCGAGCAGCGGCACGCGGCGAAGCTCGAGGTGTGGCGGCGCGACCTGCCCGCCACCGAGGCCGGCCTGGCCGAGCGCGGCCTGGCGTACTTCACCTACGACCTCGTCGACGACGAGGTCGTGCGCACCCCCGTGGTCTACGAGGACTTCCTGCCGCAGTCGGCCGCGGGGATCTTCGCCTCGAACCTGAGCCACGACGGCGTCCGGGACCTCGACCAGGCGGGCGTCGAGCGCGACGCGGACTGGCTGGCCGGTGCGATCGGCCGCGACCTGCACGACCCGTTCGAGATGTACGCCGCGCAGTCGTCGGCGTCCCGGGCGCGGGTGGCGGCCGAGCTCGGCGTCGCACCGGAGGCCGTCGGCCCCTGAGCAGGACCCACCCGCGTACTCAGTCCGCGTGCTCGGGCGGCCACACCACCTCGAAACGCTCGAACACGACCAGCTCGGTCGTCGGGTCCCACGGCTCGCCCAGCGCGGCCAGCTGCCGCGTCCAGTAGCGGCCGTGGCCGACGAGCCACTGCTCCCGGTCCTCGTCACCCTCGCCCTCGTCGCGGGCGAACCGGTCGTCGACGCTGTCGGCCGTGCCCACCCGCAGCTCGACCGACCGCAGGACGACCCGCGGCGCCCCGGCGCCGTCGCAGGCCACCCAGTGCGACGCGATGCGGGGCGGCAGCTCACCCAGGTCGGCGAAGTCCCGCAGCAGGGCCGCCGTCGCCCGCTTCCCCCCGGCGAGCACGATCCCCAGCAGCTCGTCCGCCATGGCCGCCGAGTCACCGAAGTGCTCGACCGTGGGCGTGTCCCAGGCCTGGAGGGGGTGCTGGGCCAGGTACGCCCGCCACATCCGGTCGGCCGCCTCCCGATCGAGCTCGGCCACCGGGGCGGGGCCTTCGGCCAGGACGGGCGGCGGTGAGGCGTCGCGGGTCATGACCCCAGCCTGTCGTACCGCAGGCCAGACTGGCCGCACGCACCCCTACCTCCCAGGAGCCTCCGCATGAGCACGCCGCTGACCACCGAGCTGCGCGACACCGCCCTGGCCGCCCTGCAGCGGATCGGCGCCGACGTGCCGTCGCCGGTGCCCGGGTCGCCGACGCTGGCCGCCCGGTCCCCGCTGTCGGGCCGCACCCTGCTGGACCTGCCGGCCACCGACGCCGCCGGCGTTTCGGACGCGGTCGGCGCCGCCCACGCCGCGTTCCTCACCTGGCGCTCCGTGCCGGCGCCGACCCGCGGCGCCGTGGTCAAGCGGTTCGGCGAGCTGCTCAGCGAGCACAAGGCCGACCTGGCCACCCTGGTCACCGTCGAGGCGGGCAAGGTCACCTCGGAGGCCCTCGGCGAGGTGCAGGAGATGATCGACATCTGTGACCTGGCCGTGGGCCTGAGCCGGCAGGTCGGCGGGCGCACCATGCCGTCGGAGCGGCCCGGGCACCGGCTGATGGAGACCTGGCACCCGCTGGGCGTGGTCGGCGTGATCAGCGCGTTCAACTTCCCCGCCGCGGTCTGGGCGTGGAACACCGCCGTGGCCCTGGTCTGCGGCGACCCCGTGGTGTGGAAGCCGTCGGAGCTGACCACGCTGACCGCGGTCGGCGGCAGCGCCCTGCTGGGCCGGGCCCTGGTCGAGGCCGGCCACTCCCCCGACGTGCACCGGCTGGTGCTGGGCGGTCGCGAGGTGGGTGAGGCGCTGGTGGCCGACCGGCGGGTGGCGCTGCTGTCGGCCACGGGCTCGGAGCGGATGGGCGCGCAGGTCGCCCCCGTGGTGGCGGCCCGGTTCGGCCGCACGCTGCTGGAGCTGGGCGGCAACAACGCGGCGGTCGTGGCCCCCAGCGCCGACCTCGACCTGGCGGTGCGGGGCATCCTGTTCGCCGCGGTCGGCACGGCCGGTCAGCGGTGCACGTCGATGCGCCGGCTGCTGGTGCACAGCAGCGTCGCCGAGCAGGTCGTGGCCCGGCTCCGTACCGCCTACGAGGCGCTGCCGATCGGTGACCCGCGGACCGCGGGCACCCTGGTCGGCCCGCTGGTGTCGGTGGCCGCGCGCGAGCGGATGGCCGCGTCGCTGGAGCGTGCCGTGGCCGACGGCGGCGAGGTCGTCGTGGGTGGCGAGACCGTGGTGGTCGACGGGGCCGAGGACGCCGCCTACGTCCGACCGGCCCTGGTCCGGATGCCGCGCCAGAGCGACGTCGTCGCCGAGGAGACGTTCGCCCCGGTGCTGTACGTGATGACCTACGACGACCTGGACGACGCCATCGCCACCCACAACGCCGTGCCGCAGGGCCTGTCGTCGTCGATCTTCACCGCCGACGTCCGCGAGGCCGAGCGGTTCATGTCCGAGGCCGGCTCCGACTGCGGCATCGTCAACGTCAACATCGGCACCTCCGGGGCCGAGATCGGCGGGGCGTTCGGCGGGGAGAAGACGACCGGCGGGGGCCGGGAGTCCGGCTCCGACGCGTGGCGGGCCTACATGCGACGGGCCACGAACACCGTCAACTACTCCGACGAGCTGCCGCTCGCGCAGGGGGTGGACTTCGGGTGAGCGTGCCCCTGCTGCCGGCCCCGCTCGGTGAGGACCTGGGCACGGGCGGGCTGTTCCTGGTCCTGGCCGCCGTGTTCCTGCTGGTCTCCCTGTGGCGCCGGTTGCGCCGCGGCCCGACCCGCGGCCGGCCGCGTCGTCGTGGCACCGGGAGGGCCGCGCCCGGCGAGCCGCGCGTGGGCGAGATCTGGTGGGCCGAGGTGCCGTTCGAGGGCGGGACCGGCAGCAAGGACCGGCCCTGCCTCGTGGTCGACGAGCACGGCCTGCGGCGTCAGGTCCTCATGATCACCAGCAGCGACAAGTCGGGCCGGCCGGGCTGGGTGCCGGTCGAGCGGCGCGGCTGGGCCCGGGACGCCGGCACCAGCTGGCTGCGCACCGACCGACGCATCGCCCTGGACCCGCACGCGTTCCGCCGCCTGGCCGGGCGCTGCCCGGCGGGCACCTGGGCGCAGGTCACCGGCCGGTGAGCAGCCGCCGCCGGGACCGTCTGGTCGGAGCCGCCGTCGCCCTGGCCGCCGTGGCCGTGGTGGTGCTGCTGGCCCTCGTCGGGTTCGCCTGGTGGGTCAGCGACCCAGCCCCCGCCACCGGAGCCGCACCCGAGAACACCGACCCGGGCGGCAGCGGGCTCGGCGCCGGGTCGCCGGACGCGCCGGACGAACTGGCGGTGGGCGAGACGTGGCTGGGCGACCTGGTGCTGGACGCCGGGACGGTCCTGACCACCGACGCCACGCTCAGAGACCTGGCGGCCTCCGGGCAGGACGTCCGGACCGGCCCCGCCGGCACGCTCGCGGGCCGGCTGGAGGTGCAGGCGACCGTCCCGTTCGAGGTCGTCGCGCAGGAGCTGGGCCCCGGCACCACCGTGGGCGCCGCCGAGGCGGGCGAGGCGTCGGTCACCCGGGACGTCGAGGTGGCCGGCCGCGTGGTCACCGTGGTCGCCACCGGCACGGTGGGGGTCGAGCGCGGCCTGGTGGTCGTGGTGCCCCGCACGGTCGACATCGGCGGCCCCACGTTCCTGGCGGCGGCCGTCGGCGCCGCGGCCCGCGAGCTCGTCACCATCGAGCAGGAGGTCGAGGGCCTGCCCGACGGGCTCGTGCTGCGCGAGGTCGAGGTCCGCGACGACGGCTTCCGGGTGCGTCTGGACGGCGAGGACGTCCGCCACGGCGGCGGCTGAGCCCCGCGCGCGGGCCGGTGCGACGATGGGCCGGTGCTGCTCGCCGAGGTCGTCGCGACGTCCGCCGCCGTGGCGGCCACCCGCTCCCGCACCGCCAAGTCCACCGCCCTGGCCGACCTGCTGCGCCGGGCCGACGCCGACGAGGTCGAGGCCGTCGCGTCCTGGCTGTCCGGGGAGACCCTGCAGGGCCGGGTGGGCGTCGGCTGGCGCACCCTGGCCGCGGCGCAGGTGGCCCCGGCGGCCGAGTCCTCGCTGACGGTCGGGGCCGTCGACTCGGCGCTGGGCACGCTGGCCGCGACCACCGGGGCGGGCTCGGCCCGGCGCCGCGACGGCCTGCTGGGCGACCTGCTCGGCGCGGCCACCGCCGACGAGCAGCGGTTCCTCGTCGCCCTGCTCACCGGCGAGCTGCGCCAGGGGGCGCTGGAGGGCCTGGTGCTGGACGCCGTGGCGCGGGCCGCCGAGCTGCCCGTGGCGACCGTCCGGCGGGCGTTCATGCTGTCGGGCCGACTGCCCCGGACGGCGGCGCTGGCGCTGGCCCAGGGCGCCGCCGGGCTCGAGGCGGTCCGGCTGGAGGTGGGCCGACCGGTCCGGCCGATGCTGGCCAGCCCGGGCTCGTCGCTGGCGGAGGCGCTGACCGCCCTGGGCGAGGACGTCACGGTGGAGTTCAAGCTCGACGGCGCCCGGATCCAGGTGCACCGCGACGGCGACGTGGTCCGGGTGTGGACGCGCACCCTGCGCGAGGTCACCGACGCGGTGCCCGAGCTCGTCGCCCGGATCCGGGCCCTGCCCTGCACCCGCGCGGTGCTGGACGGCGAGACCCTCGCCCTGGACGACGACGGCCGGCCCCGGGCGTTCCAGGACACCATGAGCCGGTTCGGCAGCGCCGGACCGGGCGAGGCCGACGCGCTGCTCAGCCCGTTCCTGTTCGACCTGCTCCACCTGGACGGCCGGGACCTGATCGACGAGCCGCTGCACGAGCGCCTCGACGCCCTGGCCGGGCTGCTGACCGCCGACGAGCACGCCCCGCTGCGCATGCCGGGGGTGCGCCGCCCCACCCCGGAGCAGGCCGAGACGGTGCTGGACGACGCGCTGGGCGCAGGGCACGAGGGCGTCGTGGTCAAGGACCTCACCGCGCCCTACGCCGCCGGCCGTCGCGGCAAGGCGTGGCAGAAGGTCAAGCCCGTGCACACCCTCGACCTGGTCGTGCTCGGGGCCGAGTGGGGGTACGGCCGGCGCACCGGGTCGCTGTCCAACATCCACCTCGGGGCCCTGGACGCCGACGGCGAGCCCGTCATGGTGGGCAAGACGTTCAAGGGGATGACCGACGAGCTGCTGGCCTGGCAGACGGCCACGTTCCCGGCCCTGGCCCGCGAGCCCGGCACCGACGGACCGGTCGTGGCGCTGCGACCCGAGCTCGTCGTCGAGGTGGCCGTGGACGGCGCCCAGCGCAGCGTCCGCTACCCGGGCGGGGTGGCGCTGCGGTTCGCCCGGGTGCTGCGGTACCGGTCGGACAAGACGCCCGCCGAGGCCGACACCCTGGACGCGGTGCGTGCGCTGCTCGCCGGCGGCGCGACCGGCTGAGCCGGCCCGGTCAGGACGGCGCGTCCCGCTCCGGCGCGAACTCGGCCCGCACCCCGAGCAGCCGGACGGGCCGGTCCTGCTCCAGCCGACTGAGGGCCAGCGACGCGGCGTCGGCCAGCGCCTGCGGGTCCGCCGTCGGCGGGCGGAGCGCGACGCCCCGGCTGCGGGTCAGGAACGGGCGGTAGCGGGCCTTGACCACCATGCGCTGCACCGCGCGGCCGTCCCGGGCCACGTCGTCCGTGACCGTGCCCAGCAACGTCTGCAGCGCCCGGGTCAGCTGCTCGGTGCCGCTCAGGTCCTGCGGGTAGGTGGTCTCGCGGCTGACCGAGCGAGCCACCCACGGCGTCGGGTCGACCTCGGCGCTGCTGCGGCCCCGCCCCAGCAGCACCAGCCACGGCCCCGTGCTGGGACCGAACGCCTCGGCGAGCGCGACGTGGTCCGCCCGGGCGAGCTCCTCGACGGTCCGGATGCCCAGGGCCTCCAGCCGCGACGACGTGCGGGGCCCGACGCCCCACAGCGCCCGGGTGGGCCGCGGCCCCATCACCGGCAGCCAGTCGGCCTCGGTCAGGGTCGCGACCCCGCCGGGCTTGGCGAACCCCGTGGCCGTCTTGGCCCGCAGCGTGTTGTCGCCCACGCCGACCGCGCAGGACAACCGGGTGCGCTCCGTCACCACGCGCCGCACCTCGTGGGCCAGGGCCTGCGGGTCGTCGGTGTCCGTGCCCAGGAACGCCTCGTCCCAGCCGAGCACCTGCACCAGCACCGGCAGCTCGCGCAGCACGGCCATCACCTGGGCGGAGGCCTCGTCGTAGGCCGCGGCGTCGTGGGCCAGGAACACCGCGTCCGGCGCCAGCCGCAGCGCCCGCGCCATCGGCACGCCGGAGTGCACGCCGAGCTCGCGGGCCTCGTAGGACGCGGTGGCCACCACCTGCCGCGGCCGGGTGGGGTCGCCGTCGCCACCCACGACCACGGGCCGGCCGGCGAGCTCCGGGCGGCGCAGGACCTCCACGGCCGCGATGAACTGGTCGAGGTCGACGTGGAGCACCCAGCGCGAGGCCACCACCCCAGTCTGCCCCCACGACGCCGACCCCCACCGCAGCGTCGTGCGTCAGGTCGTCACGACGACCTTGCCCCCGGGGTGGCCCGCCGCCACGTGGGCGACCGCCTCGGCCGCGCGCGACAGGTCGAACGTGCGACTCACCACCGGCCGCAGGGAGCCCTCGGCCGCGCGCTCGACGAGGAGCTGCACGTCCTCGCGCGTCGTCCGGGCGAGGAAGAAGCCGGCCCGCCGGGACGACACCAGCGACGAGACGGCTGCACGCAGCACGACCGGCAGCGGCCCCAACCAGCGTCCGCCGTCCCCGCTGGCCACGACCAGGACCCCTGTCGGCGTCAGCGCACGACTCATCGCCCGCAGCGAGGTCGGTCCGGCCAGGTGCAGCACGACGTCGTAGGGACCGGCCCCCGGCACGTCGTCTCGGGTGTGGTCGAGGACGTGGTGGGCCCCCAGCCCGCGCACCAGGTCGACGTTGGGGGTGCCGCACGAAGCCGTCACCGTCGCCCCGGCAGCGACCGCCAGCTGGACGGCGAAGGTGCCGACACCGCCGGACGACCCGGTGACCAGCACGCGCGTCCCCTCCCCGACCGCGCCCTCGTCCCGCAGCCCCTGCAGCGCCGTGGTCCCGGCGAGCGGGACGGCGGCGGCAGCGACGGGGTCCAGGCCCTCGGGACGGAGGACCACGTCGTCCTGGCCGACGACCATCGCCTCGGCGAGCGCACCGGCCCCCCAGGCGACGACCTCGTCGCCCGGGGAGACCCGGGTGACCGCCCGGCCGACCGCCTCGACCGTGCCGGCGGCGTCGCTCCCGACCCGACCTCGTCGCGGTCGGCGCAGCCCGGACCCGGTGCCCCGCATGACCAGCGGGAGTCCGCGGACCAGGTGCCAGTCCGCCGCGTTCACCGCCGCGGCGCGGACCCGGACGAGGACCTCGGTGTCCCCGGGCACGGGCTCGGGCACGTCCGCCAGGCGCAGGACGTCGGTCGGCCAGCCGTACTCGTGCTGCACCAGCGCCTTCACGGCAACTCCTTTACGTCGTAAGAATCTTACGTCGTAAAGTAGAGTTCGGTTCCATGCCTGTCAACGAACGAGCGCCGCTGACCCGGGACCGGGTGCTGCAGGCCGCCCTGCACCTGGCCGACACCGAAGGGCTCCCGGCGCTGACCATGCGACGGCTCGGCGCAGCGCTGGGGGTCGAGGCGATGGCCCTCTACCACCACGTCGCGAGCAAGGCCGACCTCATGGCCGGCCTCGCCGACCAGGTGGCGGTGGAGGTCGACGAGCCCCCGGCCGGGGCCGGGTGGCGGGAGCAGCTGCGGCAGCGGGCCGTGACGACCCACGCGGCGCTGCTGCGCCACCCCTGGGCCGCGACGCTGTGGGTCGGACAGGCGTCAGGAGTCGGCCCCGAACGGATGCGGCTGATGGAGGGGACGCTCTCCGCCCTGCGGGCCGCCGGCTTCCCGCCGACCCTGCTGGACCGGGCCTTCCACACGCTGCAGAACCACGTCCTGGGCCACGCCGTGCAGGCGGTGACCGTCGGGGCCGGCTCCGATGCGGAGGGAGGAGACCTGGCGGGCGCGGCGGCCCGGTTCCTGACCCGGCCCGAGCTGGAGGACTACCCCGAGCTCGCGGCGCACGTGCGCTGGCACGTGGCCACCCCCCACACCGAGAGCGCCTTCGCCTTCGGGTTGGACCTGCTGCTGGACGGCCTGGAGCGCGCGCTGGCCGCCGAGGCCGGGCGCCCGGAGCCCGAGGGTCCCCCGCCGGTCGTCCAGGACCGGAGCCGGTGACGCGGGTCGGGCGGGCGCCGCGGCACGGCTCCTAGCCGGCCCCCTCGCCCCGGTGGTCCACGGCGGTAGCGTGCCGAGGGTGGGGAGGCAGCGGTCTCGGACGTGGCGGGTGGCGGAACGGTTGGGGCTCGTCGAGGAGCCCGGGCTCCGCCCCCTGGGCAGCCGGGCCTGGTGGCTGCGCCTGGCGCTGGCCGTCGGGGTGGTCGCGGCCACCCTCGCGCTGATGAGCGTCCTCGGACTGCCGTCCCCCTGACCGGGCGCCGCGGTCACGGACCACCGCGGGCCCGGGCTCACGCACTGCTGGTGATGGGTTCGGCGCCGGCCTCCTGCACGCCGAGCTCGACGAGCCTGTCCAACGCACGCGCGGACTCGGTCGCGTCCAGGTAGGCGTGGAACGACACCAGCCGGCCCCATCTCAGGCGGAGCACGTGGGCGCCGGCGTTGACGTAGGCCGAGCCGTCCGGGAGCGTCCCGCGGTTGCGCCACTCGACGCCGACGACGGTGGCCCACGGCGGCCCTGAGGCCGCCATGGAGACGGGCTCGAAGACGAGGTCGGGGAACAGCCGGTGCAGGCGGTACAACCAGGCTCGCACGGCCTCACGGTCGCGACGGACGCCGCCCAGGGCGTGCTCGCCGGGGAAGGTGTGGTGCACGTCGGGACGCATCTGTGCCGCGAGGGCGTCCGCCTCACCGGTGGACAGCAGGCGGAACGCCCGCCGCACCTGGGCCCGGACGATCGCGTGGTACACCCGGTCACCGCCCCGTCGCGACCGGTGCCGGCGCGGCGAGGACCCGCCCGCGTGCCCGCAGGCGGGCCAGCAGCCGTCGGGCCTGTGCCTGCTTCCACAGCAGCAGCCCGGTGACGACCACGAGCGGCACCCCCACGACGGCCAGGAGGACGCGCAGGACGTCGGCCGCCGCCAGGGACGACGGCAGGTACACGTAGGTGGCCAGCGCGGCGCCGACGGCAAGGTGCAGGACGCGGACCCAGGCGCGGACCAGGCGCGGGGACGACCGCCTCGTGCCGGGCGAGGTGGGTCTGGACGGTGCGGTCATGTCGGTCTCCCTCGGCCTGTCCGGGGCTGCTCCCCGGAGCCCCACCAGCGTGCGTCGACCCACCCGCGGGACGGAAAGGCCCAGCGAGCCCTCACCTATGCTTCGGCTGACACCAGTGCCCGCCCGTCGGAGGCCGCGCGTGGACATCGAGCTCAGGCACCTCCGCCACATCGTCGCGGTGGCCGACGAGCTGTCGTTCACGCGAGCGGCGGCTCGACTGCACCTGGACCAGCCGTCGTTGTCGCGGCAGGTCCGCGGGCTCGAGCGGCGGCTGGGGGTCGACCTGTTCACCCGGACCACCCGTTCGGTGGCCCTCACCGCGGCGGGCGAGGAGCTGGTGCGGACGGCGCGCCGCGTACTGGCCGACGTGGACCGCGGGGTGGAGTCGGCTCGCCGTGCGGGCGGTGCCGGGGCGGTGCGCCCGGTGAGACTGGGCTACCTCGTGCCCCTGCGGGACCAGCTGATGTCACGCCTGGTCCGGGGCCTGGAGACAGGTGAGCCCCGCTCGTCGGTGACCCTCGTCCAGTACGACTACGCAACGCCGGACGCGGGTCTCGGTGCGGGCGACGTGGACCTGGGCGTGGTCAACATGCCGCTGTCGACACGGGGCCTGGCGAGCGAACCGCTGCTGGTCGAGCCCCGGGTCGTCGTCGTGGCCGACGACGACCCGCTCGCCGCGTGCGAGTCGGTGACCCTGGCCGACCTGGAGGCGCGCACCGACCTGCTGTGGGCGGTCCCCCCGTCGGGCGACGAGGTGTGGCGGACCTGGTGGGCGGCCGGTGACGCCCGCGGCGGCCGGTTGCCGGAGCGTCGGTGCGAGCCGCGCAACCCCGACGAGTACGCCCAGCTCGTTGCGGCGGGCAAGGCGTTCGGGCTGAACCTGCGAGCGGCGGCGGAACCGTTCGCCGCCTACGCGGTCGCCGCCGTGACGGTGTCGGACATCGCGCCCGTGACCATCAGCGTGGCCTGGCGCGAGGCCGACCCACCGGCGGGGCTCGAACGGGTGCGCGCCATCGTCCGGGGCCTCCGGGGACAGGCACCCTGACCGGTCAGGGGATGGTGACGACGACCTTGCCGCTGCCGCCCTCGGCCAGCGCGTGGGCCTCGGAGACGGACGCCAGGGGCAGCTCGTGAGACACGCGGGGGGTGTACAGGCCACGCCGGCCGAGGTCGGCGCCCCGTCGCAGCAGGGTCGAGTCGTTGCGGGCGTCCACCTTGGCCAGGCCCAGGCGTGCTGCGCCCTCGCCGTCGATGACGGTGACCACCCGCGAGGGCGAGCCCACGATGTCCACCAGGTCGGGCAGGGACGCCGACGGGGCTGCGTGCAGCGCGGCGTCGACACCGTCGGGCGCCAGGGCGGCGACGCGCTCGCCCAGCCCGGCCCCGTACGTGGTGGGCAGGACCCCCAGGTCGGCGAGGAAGGCGTGGTTGCTCTCCCGTGCCGTGCCGACGACCCGCGCCCCGGCCGCCAGCGCGACGGCCGCTGCGGCGCTGCCGACCGCTCCTGAGGCCCCCTCGATCAGCAGCGTCCTGCCGGCCAGGGGGTCGGGCTCGCCGTCGCTCTGCGTCGCACCGCTCGGGACGCCCAGCGCCTGCCGCAGGGTGTCCAGGGCCGCGATAGCGGTCGCCGTGGCCAGTCCGGCCGCCGCGGCCTGGCCGGCGGTCCAGGTCGGCGGGACCGGCCCCCAGGCGGTCAGGACGGCGTGCTCGGCGGTGGTGTCGCTGAGTCCACCCAGGCCGAAGACGATGTCCCCGACGCTGGTGCCGGTCACGCCCGGCCCGACCTCGTCCACCACGCCGGCGGCGTCGCGGCCGGGTACGGCGGGCAGGTCCAGCGGGAGCACCTCGCTCAGGCGGCCGGCGCGCAGCAGGACGTCGATGGGGTTGACGCTGGCGGCCTGCACCCTGATCCGCACCGAGCCGGGCACCGCGCGCGGTTCAGGGGCCTCTTCGACGACCAGGACGTCGGGGTCGCCGTAGCGGTGGTAGCGGGCAGCCTGCATGAGGACTCTCCAGGTGAGGGGACGCAGCAGCGAGATTGCTTGCCACGGAAAGCAACCTAGCGGCAGATACTTTCTGTGGCAAGTAAAGGTAGGGTGAGGCGCATGCCCGACCCCGACGCGCTCTCCGCGGAGCAGGAGCGCACCTGGCTGCTGTTCGTGGGCGTGATGATGTGGCTGCCGGTCGAGCTGGACGCCCACCTGGAACGCTCGGCCGGGATCAGCCACACGGAGTACGGAGTGCTGAGGTGCCTGTCGGTGAGCGAGGACCGCGAGGTGCACATGAGTCGCCTGGCCGCCACGGCCAACGTCACCCCGTCCCACCTGTCCCGCATCACGGCCAGGCTGGAGAAGCGCGGCTGGCTGACCCGCAGCAGCGACCCGGGTGACGCCCGCCGGACCCTGGCGAGGTTGACGGAGCAGGGCGCGTCGGTGGTGACGAGGACCGAGCCGCAGTACGCCGCCGAGGTGCGCCGCTGCGTGTTCGAGCACCTCGGCGACGAGCAGGCCCGCCAGCTGGAGGACATCGCCGAGGCGCTGCTGACCCCGCTCCGCGCGGACTGCGTACGGCTCCTGGCGCCGCGGCTGCCTGGCTGAGTCGCACGCGCAGGCCGCCTGCCCCCCGACGTCTAGGACCGCACGCCCTGCGTGTGCGCCGCGAGGAAGTTGGCAAAGCTGCGCGGCGGGCGCCCGGTGACGTCGGCGACGGTGGACGTGGTGAAGTCCTGCGCCCCCCGGGAGATGTCGTCGTCCAGGGCCGCGAGCACGTCGGCCCACTCCCGCGGGACACCCATCGAGGCCAGGTGCCGGCTCAGCTCCACCGGGGTCACGGCCCGGTGGGCGACGGCATGACCGAGGGCCCGGCTCAGGGTCTCGGCGATGTCGGGGTAGCTGAGGGCCTGCGGTCCGGTGAGCACCAGGTCGGTGTCGTGCGGGGCCTCGCCCAGCAGGGCGTGGACCGCCACGGCGGCGATGTCGTCGGCGTCGATCAGGGCCACGCGTCCGGACCCGGTCGCGGACACCACCTCCCCTGCCGCCACCGACGCCGCGTGCTGGCCGGTGAAGTTCTGCATGAACCACGACGGCCGGAGCACGGCCCACTCCAGGCCGCTGCCCCGCACCAGGCGGTGGAGGTCGCCGAGGCCGGGCTGGTCCCCCTCCTGCACGGCGGAGGAGCTCAGCAGGACGAGCCTGCGCACCCCGGCCGCGACCGCTTCGTCCAGGAAGGGTCCGACGAGGGGGCCGGGGTCGACGACGCCGACCGGAGCGACCAGGTAGGCGGCCTCGACCCCGCGCAGGGCGGGCCCGTGCGTCGCTGGGTCCGCCCAGTCGAACCGGACCTGACCCGGGGCGCCGGCGCTGCGGCTGGCGACCCGGGCGTCGCCTCCCGCCTCGGTGACACCGCGCGCGACGCGGCTGCCGGTGGTGCCGGTGCCTCCGGTGACCAGGACCGTCCTCATCGGGTCACCTCGGGCGCGAAGGCCGCCTGGCTGGTGTCGACGTCGGCGAGCACGTCCGCCGCGGCCGACGGGCTCCAGTAGTCGCGGTAGCTCTCGATGGCGCCGTCGCGGGTACGGATGACCGCGATGTAGGCCATCCGGTACGGGCGTCGGGTCGCGACGACCACGCCGCCGGCCTGGAACTCCATGACGACGCGGTCGCGGTCGGCGCCCTCGTGGAGCACGACGTCGGTGATCTCGCGGACGTCGAGCAGGTCGGTGTAGCCGCTCAGGTGGGCCCGCAGGGCGGCACGGCCCTGGATGCGAGAGGGCTGACCGGGCGCGGCGAAGGGGACCTCGAAGACCCCGTCCTCGGCCCACAGGGCCGTGTAGCCGGTCATGTCCTTCGCGAGCAGCAGGCGCAGGGACTCCTGCGCGACGTCGACGGCCGAACGAGTGGTGGGGGTGGACATGTCGCCTCCTATGGAACGGAACGGTATCGTTCCGTTCCAACGTAACCCCTGACCCTGGGGCCGGGACAACCAGAGGAGTGACCGTGGACGGCGCGGGTCGACGCGAACCGAGAGGGGGCGCCACGCTGCAGTCGAGGGTCAGCGACGCCCTCGCCGGCGCGACGCTCGAGGAGCTGGCGACCACCGGCTACGCCCGGCTCACGGTGGAGGGTGTGGCCCGGCGTGCCGGCGTGGGCAAGGCGGCCGTGTACCGCCGGTGGCCCTCCAAGCTGGAGATGACGATGGCGGCGCTGTCGCAGCTCGTCGTCCCCACGGCCGAGGTCCCCGATTCCGGGTCCCTGCGGGAGGACCTGCTGGCGTCCCTGCGGGCGCTGCACGACTGGCTCGTCGACCCCGTGCACGGCGCCGTCGTCCCCGATCTGACGTCCGCGGCCGCCCACGACGCCGGGCTGGCCGAGGCCCTGTGGCGAGAGGTCGGCCAGCCGCGCCGGGCGCTCGCCTCGGCGATGCTCGCCCGGGGCATCGAGCGCGGGGAGCTCCCCGGCGACCTCGACGTCGAGATGGCGCTCGACGTCGTCGCCGGCCCCCTGTACTGGCGCCTGTCGGTCCGGCGGGTCCCCGTCGACGACGCCTACCTCGAGGCCCTGTGCGAGTGGTTGCTGCGGGCGCTGGGCGCCTTGGGAGAGGGCCCCTGAACCCCGACCGACGAAGCCGATCCGCTCGTAGACGCGGTGGGCGTCGACTGCCGAGCCTGCGACCATCTGAGCATGGTCCTCGAGCACGCGCTGCTGTCGGTCAGGCCCGGGCATGAGGCGGAGTTCGAGGACGCCTTCTCGCGAGCCAGGGCGATCATCGCCGCCGCGCCCGGCTTCCGGGGGCTGACGCTGTCGCGGTGCATGGAGCGGCCGAGCACGTACCTGCTGCTGGTCACGTGGGACCGGCTGGAGGACCACACCGTCGGGTTCCGCGGCTCACCCGGGTACGACCGGTGGCGCCGGCTGCTGCACCACTTCTACGAGCCGTTCCCCACGGTCGAGCACTACGAGCAGGTCCTCAGCGCCTGACCCCGCACCCGCGCAGGTCCGGTCGGTCCTGGGTGCCCGCCCAGCGGGACCAACGTCCCGAGGCGGGCGCTCCCCCGCCTGCCAGGGTCGGAGCAGGGTCCGCACCCGGCGGCCCGGCAGCCAGGAGGCGCGTCATGGTCGGCAGCGGCACGGGGCAGACGGACGGGCAGATGGACGGGCAGGTCGTGCTGGTCACGGGCGGGGCCCGGGGCATCGGGGAGGCCGTCACCCGCGCGGTGGTCGCGGCCGGCGGACGGGTGCTGGTCGGTGACCTGCTCGACGAGGAGGGGACCGCCCTGGCGGCCGAGCTGGGCGAGGCGGTGCGCTACGTCCACCTGGACGTCGTGGACCCCGACGGCTGGGCGCAGGCCGTGGCCACCGCCGAGCACCTGCTGGGACCGGTGACGGGGCTGGTGAACAACGCCGGCATCGTCACCTGGGGCGCCCTGGACTCGATGCCGCTGGCCGACTGGGACCGGACGATCGCCGTCAACCTGACCGGGGTCTTCCTGGGCATGCAGGCGGTCGTGCCCGCACTGCGCCGGGAGGGCGGCGGGTCGATCGTCAACATCTCGTCCACCGCCGGGCTGGTGGGCTACTCGGCCATCCCGGCCTACGTGGCCAGCAAGTGGGGGGTGCGCGGGCTCACCAAGGCCGCCGCCCTCGAGCTGGGGGCCGACCACATCCGGGTCAACTCCGTGCACCCCGGCCCGATCCGCACCCCGATGACCGCAGGCCTGGACGAGGCCACCACGGCCGGCCAGCCCATCCCCAGGATGGGCGAGCCGGCCGAGGTGGCCACCGTCGTGCTCATGCTGCTGGGACCGGCGACGTTCTGCACCGGCGCGGAGGTGGCCGTGGACGGCGGGGCCGTCGTCGGGCAGGTGGTGCGACCGCCCGCGGGCTGAGCCCGCGGGCCCCGCGTCACCAGGCGACCGTCACCAGCGGGCCGTCACCAGCCGGCCGTCACCAGCCGCGCAGCGCCGCCACGATGCCGGCGTCGACGCGCGGGTCGCTGAGCGCCACCCGGCTGGAGCTGCTCAGCACGTCGGTGATCTCGGCCTCGGGCAGCCCCGCGCGCACGTCGGCCCGGAACCCCTTGGCCGCGGTGCTGAGCAGGACGACCCGGGTGGGGCCCTCCATGACCTGCAGCCAGCGCCGCAGGAACGCCCGCACCAGGGCGCGCTCGAGCTTGAGCGACTTGTCCCAGGCGATGCAGTTCCAGTGCACGACCTCGTAGCGCTCCAGGCCGGCGTCGCCGCACAGCCGCCACATCCGCTCCGAGACGGGGTCGTCGTTGTCGGTCGAGGCGAACCCGCTGCCGCCCGCGGACTCCAGCGACGACGCGCCCGGCGCCTCGGTGAGCACGACGAGGCGGGCGTGCACCCCGCCGGAGGCCGGGTCGACCCGCGGCAGGTGCGCCTCGGGCTCCTTGACCCCGGCCCGGGACATCGCGCCGAGCATGTCGCTGCGGGCGGCCTCGAAGGGCTTGACGTGCTCGGCGACCACTGCGTCACGCTTGCGCTGGAGCACCTCGGGCAGGTCGTGGCTGCGCGCACGCTCGAAGGGTTCGTCTCCGATGAGGCCGCGAAGGAGGCCGTCGTCCAGTTCAGGCATGGGTACACCTTGGCCGTTGGAGGGCCCTGACCGCTAACCAGGGTGCAGAACGGACCCCGTTCACCCCCGGCTCAGCCCGCCGCCGCGAGCTCGACGAACCGTCGCGCGGCGGTCGTCCGGGTGCGCCCGCGGCGCCACACCAGCTCCACGTCACGCATGGGCAGGTTGGGCACGGGGGTCAGCACGCGCACCCCCGGGTCGTCGACGTCCACGGCCAGCAGCGGCATCACCGAGGCCCCGATCCCGGCCCGCACCATGGCCTGGACCGCGCCGTTGTCGTTGGTGCGGAACACGTAGGTCGGGTCGACCCCGGCCGCGTGCAGGCCGGCGTCGATGCCGCGCTGGCAGCTGTCCAGCGAGCTCTGGCCGATCATGGGCCGGCCGTTGAGCTCGCTGATCGGGAACGAGTCGTCGCCGTCCTCGGCCCAGGTCAGCGGCACCACGACGACCATCGGGTCCTGCCGCACCAGCAGCGACTCCACCCGGTCGTCGGTGACGGGCCCCACGGCGAAGGCCAGGTCGCAGTCGTCGGCCAGCACGCGCTCGACCAGGTCCCCCACCTCCTCCTCGAACAGCCGCACGTCCAGGCGCGGCGACTCCTCGCGCAGCCGGCCCAGCAGCGTGGGCAGCAGCTGCACCGACACCGACTGGAACGTGCCGATCACCAGCCGGCCGCTCGTACCCGCCTTGAGCTCCTCCAGCTCGTCGGAGGCCAGCGACAGCCGGTCCAGCACGGCGGAGGCGTGCCGGAGCAGCAGCCGCCCGGCCGGCGTGAGCGACGGCGGCCGGGGGCCGCCGGGCCGGTCGAACACCGGCGTGCCGACGGCCTTCTCCAGACCGGCGATCTGCTGGCTGATGGCGGACTGGCTGAAGCCGAGGACGTCACCGGCCCGCCCGAACGACCCCTCCTCGGCCACGGCGGACAGGGCGACGAGGTGCCGTATCTCGATGTCGTTGACGGGCGCCATGAACATAAGCCTAAGGCATGGCAATGATGACTAGGCATCGTTGGACCTTATGGGCACGAGTCCGTACCGTTACCACTGCACGGCCGGGAGCACCAGCCCCTGACCGCCATCCGCAGATCCATCCCGCCACCGTCGCCGGGACCGAAACCCCCGAGAGGAGTCCAGCTCATGAACCGCTTCGACACCAAGGCCGTCATCGACCTCGCGGAGGTCGTCGACCGCGACGGCCTCGACGCCCACGCCGCCACCCTGTTCGCCCTGGCCGAGCAGGCCTCCTTCGCGGGGGTCAGCCCGGTGCTGCAGCAGGTCATGCTCTCCCAGGACGAGCCCTACGTGGCCCGCGTGCGGGCGTTCGTCCTGATGAGCCGCGCCGTGGTCAACCGGGGCGGGCGCCGGGTGCGCCCCGCCGACCGCACCCTGGTCGACGCCACCCCCGTGGCCGCCTGAGCCCCGTCATCGCCTGAGCCACGTCGCGGCCGCCGGGCCGCGCACGGCACCCGACCCGCCGACGACCTGACCGGTCGTCGGCGGGTCGTCCGTCGTCCGGGGCTACCTTCTGCGCCATGACCGACCCCGTGAGACCCGCCCGGCCCGCCCCGCGCGACCGGCTCGACGCCCAGCTGCTGCTGCTGGCCGTCGGCGACCGGGCCCGGTTCACGACCCGCGGCGACGTCCGGACCCTCGTGGCCGCCGCGGCGGTCGCCGAGCAGGTCCTCGCCGGCCGGGCCCTGGCCGAGGTCCTCGACCTGACGGCCGCGCCGGTGCAGGACCACCTGCGCCCACCCGCCACGCAGCAGGCCCTGGACACCGCGGCCCGGGTCCTCGTCGAGGCCGGCCGGATCGAGCCCCGCACCCACAAGGTGCTCGGGCTGTTCGCCCGGAACGGCTTCGCGGTCACCGACCCCGCGGCGCGCGCCCAGGTCGAGCAGCACCTGGCGGCGGCCCTGGTGCCGGACCGGTACGTGCCCACGCGGGACGCCGCCCTGGCCGCGCTGGCCTCGGTCGGCGGCCTGGCCCGGCAGCACGTCCGGCCGCGGTCCCGGGCCGAGCGCGACGCCCTGCGGGCCCACCTGAACGGCCTGGCCCCGGTGCTGGGACCCGACCTGCTGCAGGTCGTGCGCGGCCTGCGGCGGGCCTACGCCCGGACCGGTTCCGACGACCCCGGCGTGCTCGTGGTGCCGGGCTCGGACCGTGACGGTTTCGGCGACCAGGGCGGTCAGGGCAGCGCCGACGGGGGTGGCGACGGGGGCGACGGCGGGGGCGGCGGCGACTGAGGCGCGGGCACCGGCTCAGGGGTTGGCAGCGGCTCCGGCGAAGGCGGCGGCTCAGGCGAAGACGGCGGCCGTCCACAGGTGCAGCAGGGCGTAGCCGCGGTAGGGCCGCCACGGCTCGGCCCGCTGCTCCGCCTCCCGCGCCGTGCCGACGCCGAGCACCCGGCGCAGCACCAGGTCACCGCCCAGGTACGCGTCCGGGTCGCGCAGGCAGCGCAGCGCCACGTAGTCCGCGGTCCACGGCCCGATGCCCGGCAGGGCCAGCAGCGCGCGGCGGGTCCGGAGCAGGCGGTCCGCGTCGGGCCGCTGGTCGGCGTCGGGGCCGGCCGTGGTCAGCCCGTCGGTGGTCAGGCCGTCGGTGTCCAGGCGTAGGCCGTCGGCGCAGGCGGTGGCCACCGCGTGCAGCGTGCGGGCCCGGGCGTGGGTGACCCCGGTGGCCCGCTGCAGCCGCTCGGGCCCGGCCTCGGCGAGCACCGCCGGGTCGCGCAGCCGGTGCAGCCCGCCCGGGCCCGGCTCCCCCAGCTCTCCCAGGAGCCGGGCGGCGAAGGTCCGGGCCGCGGCGAGGGAGACCTGCTGGCCCAGCACGGCGAGCAGCGCCGTCTCGACGCCGTCCACGCTGCCCGGCACCCGCAGGCCGGGCCGCTGCGCCACCAGCGGCGCCAGGAGCGGGTCGTGGGCCAGGTGCCGGTCGACCGGGTCCGGGTCGGTGGCCAGGTCCAGCCAGCCGCGGACGCGCCGCAGCACCTGGTCCCTGTCGGCGGCGTCGGCCAGCTCGCACGCCACGAGGACGGCGCCGCCCCGGTGCTCGGGCGGGTCGTCGTCGGGTCCGGGGAAGGTCACGTGCACCAGGGCCGGTCCGTTCGGGGCGGGCACCAGCCTGGTGTGCCGGCGCGCGGCGGCGTCGTGCCGCTCGACGCCCGGCACGGCGTGGGCGGCCAGGAACCGCAGCATCGGTCCGACCGCGAGCGCCCCCGGGTAGCGCAGCCGCTCCTGCACGACCACCGGCGACCCACCCACCGGGCCAGCCTGCCCCGCGAGCAGCCGTGGTGCCCGGCGAGGGCTCAGCCGGGCCCGGCCCCGGCGGGCTCGGCCGTCGCGCGCGGCGGGGCACCGTCCGCGGCGGGGGTCTCGCCCACCTCGACCAGGACCGCGCGGTTCTTGCCGCCGGACTTGGCGCTGTACATGGCGGCGTCGGCCGCGCCGATCAGGGCCCGGGCCTCGACCACCTGACCGGGTCCGGGGGGCAGCACGGCCAGGCCGACGCTCACGCCCACCGTCACCGCCACCCCGTCCACCTCGAACGGCGTGGCGACGGCGTCGATCACGCGGCCGGCCACCTGGAGCGGGTCGTCGTGGGGCGGCTCGAGCAGGACCGCGAACTCGTCCCCGCTGAGCCGGGCCACGGTGTCGGAGGTGCGCAGGCAGGCCCGCAACCGTTCGGCGACCTCGCGGAGCACGACGTCCCCGGCCAGGTGGCCCAGGGAGTCGTTGACCGCCTTGAACCCGTCCAGGTCGCAGTACAGGACCACGAGCCCCCGCCCGTCGCGGGCGTGCAGGGCCAGCACCTGGTCCAGCCGGGACAGCATCATGGCGCGGTTGGACAGGCCGGTCAGCCCGTCGTGCATGACCTCGTGGGCCAGCGCCGCCTCGCGCGCCTGCAGCTGCACCAGCAGGCGGTCGTTGTCGCGCACCACCAGGTACTGGCGCACCAGCAGCAGCCCGATGAGCGCCGCCGCCAGCAGGATCTCCACCGGGGGCACGACCATGCCGAGCAGCCCGGAGGTGATCACCGAGCCCAGCGCGATGGCCACCGCGACGTAGGGCAGGGCGAACAGGCCGTGCGCGGGCAGCCGGCGGTCGCTGACCAGCGCGGGCTCGTTGCGGGCCGCCGCCGCCGCCGCGGCCAGCAGCAGGAACCCGCCCACCCAGCCGGCGCTGATGACGTTGCCCGTGGCGTAGCTGCCCACGGCCACCAGGTAGACGTAGGCGGAGTCGGCCGCGGCCAGGCTGAGCAGCCCGGCACCGAGCAGGACGACGTGGGGGCGGCCGGACACCCCGGTGCGGGCGATGAGCAGCAGCACCACGGTCGCCGAGACCAGGGCGCCCGCGGGGTAGGCCAGCGCCAGCGCGAAGCCCAGCGTGGACCAGCCACCCTCGGCCATGACGGTGCCCAGGGTGGTCTTCCAGGACAGCATCAGCAGGGCACCGGCCAGCAGGCCGCCGTCGATCAGGTCGCGGGCGCCGGCGGACAGGTGCGAACCACCGTGCCACCGCAGCAGCCCGACCACGGCCAGGACCGGGAACAGCAGGTACCCGACGTCGGCGGGGCTGGGGAACGGCGGGGGCACCCGCAGCACGAGCTCGTAGAGGCTCCAGACCGCCTGCCCCCCGAACCAGGCCGCGCAGGCCGCGGCCAGCCAGCGCCACAGCGTCCGGTCCCGCCCGCTCGAACGGCGGGCGGCCCGCAGCGACAGCGCCGCCGCCAGCCCGGGAGCGAGGAGCTGTCCCACGTCGTCCACGGCCGTGGCCGCCGTCGAACCGGTCGGCAGCAGGTGGACGAGCACGCCGAAGCCGACGGCGACGGCCACCGCGACCAGGCCCGCGGTGGTCGCAGCCGGGCCGTGGCGTCCGTCGAGACCGTCACCGTGGCGCACACGGCTGCCATCGGCACGAACCGGCCACACATTGAGCGTCGACGGGCACCCCGCTGCGCGGCCGACCGGGGCCGCACCACCGCCTCACCCGACCAGGAACCCCAGCACCACGGCCCCCGCCGCGGCGACCACCAGCCAGAACGCCCCGCGACCCACGGCCCGTCCCGCCGAGGCCGCCCCGCGGTCCCCGGCCGCCCCGTCGCGGCCCACGCGGAGCACGGTCACGGCCGCCGCCACCCCGAGCAGCACCCCGACCGCCAGCAGGGCGGCCGCCACCGGGCCCCGGCTGCCGGGACCGGTCAGCGCCCCCGGCAGCAGCACCAGCGCCGCCCCCGCCACGACGACCCCCGCCCCGACGGCCGAGGCCCGCGGCCCCAGCCGCTGCGGCAGCCCGCGCACGCCCGTGCGCGCGTCGTCCTCGGCGTCGGGCACCGTGTTGGCCAGGTGGGCCGCCACGCCGAGCAGGGCGGCGGCGAGCAGGACCGGCACGGTCGGCCACGCGGGACCGCCGGGGGCGGCGGCGGCCAGCGTGGCCACGGCCGGCAGCAGGCCGAAGGACACCGCGAAGGGCAGCGGGCTGGCCGGGGTGGACTTGAGGCCCAGGTCGTAGGCCAGGCCCGAGGCGACCGCGACGAGGTGCACGGCGCCCGCCGCGGGTCCCAGCCACAGCGACAGCAGCACGCACAGCCCGGCCGCGACCAGCGCGGCCGCGCCGACCTGGCCCCGCCCCACCTGCCCCGCCGCCACCGGCTTGTCCGTACGGCCGCTGGCCCGGTCCCGCCCGGCGTCGGCCCAGTCGTTGGTCCAGCCGATGGCCAGCTGCCCGCTGAGCACCGCCGCACCGAGCAGGACCAGCGCCGCGGCGGGCAGGCCCACGCCCAGCACGCCCCAGGCCAGCGCGAACCCCGTCACCGCCACCGTCGGCCCGGCGTGGGCCGCGCGCAGCAGGGCGAGCACGGGCACCGGGGAGGCATGGCTCGCGGACACCGGGGCACCGTATGCCCGTGCGCGGGGTCGGGACGGGTGGGGGGACGGCCGCGCGAGGGCTGCCGTACCGTCTGCCCATGTCGGTCATAGCCGGGGTCGGGGCGGCCCTGCCGGACCACCGCTACCCCCAGGAGCAGATCACCGAGGCGTTCGGCGCCTTCGTCCTGGGCGAGCAGCAGGACCGGCTGCCCGTGCTGCGGCGGCTGCACGCCTCGGCCCAGGTGCGTTCCCGGCACCTGGCCCTGCCGCTGGCGGACTACGCGACGCTGCCCGGATTCACCGCCGCCAACGACGCGTTCGTCGAGGTGGGGCTGGGGCTGGCCGAGCGCGCCATCAGGCAGGCCCTGGCCGAGGCGGGGCTGACCCCGGCCGACGTCGACCTGGTGGTGAGCACGTCGGTGACCGGCATCGCCGCGCCCAGCCTGGACGCCCGGCTGGTGGCGCGCCTGGGGTTGCGCCCCGACGTCAAGCGGCTGCCGCTGTTCGGGCTGGGCTGCGTGGCCGGCGCCGCGGGGGTCGCACGGGTGCACGACTTCCTGCTGGGCCACCCCGACGGGGTCGCGGTCCTGGTCGCGGTCGAGCTGTGCTCGCTGACGGTGCAGCGCGACGACACGTCGATGGCCAACCTGGTCGCCAGCGGGCTCTTCGGCGACGGGGCCGCCGCGGTGGTCATGACGGGGTCGGCGCGGGCGCCCGCGCCGGAGGCCGCCGACCACGCGCAGCCGACCGTGGTGGCCTCGCGCAGCCGGATGTACCCCGACACCGAGCGGGTGATGGGGTGGGACATCGGCAGCTCGGGCTTCCGGATCGTGCTGGACGCCACCGTGCCCGACGTCATCGAGAAGTACCTGCGCGAGGACGTCGACGACTTCCTGGCCGAGCACGACCTGACGGTCGCCGACGTCGGCACCTGGGTGGCGCACCCGGGCGGGCCCAAGGTCCTGGAGGCGGTGCAGCGCTGCCTGGAGCTGCCCGCCGGCGCGCTGCAGCTGACCTGGGACTCGCTGGCCGCCGTGGGCAACCTGTCCAGCGCGTCGGTGCTGCAGGTGCTGCGGGCCACGACCCGGCAGCGCCGGCCCGAGCCGGGCAGCCCGGGCCTGATGCTGGCCATGGGGCCGGGCTTCTGCGCCGAGCTGGTGCTGCTGCGGTGGTGAGGGAGTGAGCGCCTCGCAGTGGGCCTTCCTCGGCCTGGTCGTCGTGGTCGCCCTGGCCCGGCTCGTCGAGCTGTCCGTGGCCGCGCGGCACCTGCGCTGGGCGCGCGAGCGCGGCGGCGTCGAGCGCGGGGCCGGGCACTACCCGGTGATGGTGGCCCTGCACAGCGCGCTGCTCGTCGGCGCCCCGCTGGAGGTGTGGCTGGCCGACCGGCCGCTGCTGCCGGTGCTGGCGGTCTCGATGCTGGTGCTGCTCGTCCTGGCCCACGGGCTGCGCTGGTGGTGCATCCGCTCCCTCGGCCCGCAGTGGAACACCCGGGTCGTGGTCGTGCCGGGCCTGCCCCTGGTGACCCGCGGGCCCTACCGGTTCCTGCGCCACCCCAACTACGTCGCGGTCGTGCTGGAGGGCCTGGCCCTGCCGCTGGTCCACGGTGCGTGGCTGACGGCCGGGCTGTTCACGGTGGCCAACCTGCTCCTGCTGCGCTGGCGGGTCCGGGTGGAGGAGCAGGCCCTGGCCGAGCTGGCCGGGACGCCCGGTGTCGCCTCGGCCGGGCCCTCGGGCCCGGACGGCCCCCCGCGCGCATGAGTCGCCACGACGCCGACCTGGTCGTGCTCGGCGCCGGCCCCGTCGGGCTGGCGGTGGCCGTGGAGGCCGCGACGGCGGGGCTGTCGGTCGTCGTGGCCGACCCCCGGTCCGGGCCGACCGACAAGGCCTGCGGGGAGGGCCTGATGCCCGGCGCGCGCCGCGCCCTGGCCCGGCTGGGCGTGGAGCCGGCCCCGGGGGCCGACGCCATGGCGTTCCGGGGCATCCGCTACCTGTCGCCCGGTCACGTCGTCAGCGCCGACTTCCGGGCCGGACCGGGCCTGGGGGTGCGCCGCACCGCGCTGTCGCAGGCGCTGGGCGCCCGCGCCGCGGCCGTCGGGGTCCGCCGGGTCGCGGTGCGGGCCGGCCCGCCGCGGCAGGACCGTGACGGGGTCGACGTCGCCGGCCTTCGTGCCCGCTGGTGCGTGGCCGCGGACGGGCTGCACTCCCCCACCCGCCGGGCGCTGGGCCTGGACGCCCCCCGCCCGGCCGCCGGGGCCGCCCGGGACCCCCGCGCCCGCTTCGGCCTGCGCCGGCACTACCTGACCGCGCCCTGGAGCGAGCACGTCGACGTGCTGTGGGCGCGTGACGCCGAAGCCTACGTCACCCCCGTGGCCCCCGACGTGGTCGGCGTGGCGGTGCTGACCTGCCGCCCCGGGGACCTGGACCGGCAGCTGGCGGCCTTCCCGGGCCTGCAGGCCCGGCTGGCGGGCGTGCCGCACGCGTCGGCGACCCGGGGGGCCGGACCGCTGCGGCAGCGGGCGGTCCGGGTCCGGGCGGGGCGGGTGCTGCTGGCCGGGGACGCCGCCGGGTACGTCGACGCCCTGACCGGGGAGGGCATCACGGTCGGCCTGGCCACGGCGCGCCTGGCCGTGGCCTGCGTGCTGGCCGACGACGCCCGCGACTACGACCGCCGCTGGCGCGCCGTCAGCCGCGACTACCGCGTGCTCACCGAGGGCCTGCTGCTGGCCTCGTCCTCGCCGGTGCTGCGGCGGGCCCTGGTCCCGGCCGCCGAGCGCCTGCCGTGGGCGTTCCGCGCCGCGGTGGACCGTCTGGCCGCCGTACACCCGTGACGGGGCGGCTCACGACGGGGCGGCTCGCCCGGACCGGGTGGGCTCACGACGGGGCGCGTCAGGTCTCACCCGTCCGGGCGATCCGCCGCCGGGACGCCGACGCCGATGACAGACGGGCGACGACGACGCCCGACGGGGGCCGAGCGGCGCCCACGCGCCTGGAGGCCAAGATGACAGCCATCCCCACCCGGTCCCTCAAGGGCTTCGCCTGCGGCGACGTCGTCCCCGGCTGCTCCCGCTCGTTCACGGGCTCCGACGACGCCGACATCCTGGCCCAGGTCGCGGCGCACGCCGCTGCGGACCACGGTCTCGTCGAGGTGCCCCAGGGTGTCGTCGACGCCGTGCTCAGCAACATCCGTCCCGTCGGGGTCTGAGCCCCCGATGACGGTGACGACACCCGGTGGCGGTCACGCGGCCGCCGCCGGGGACGTCACCGGCCCCGGCCCCCGGGACGTGGCGGCCGTGCTGGCCCGTCCGGAGCGGCTGCGCACCTGGTTCCAGCCCATCGTCGACACCGCGACCGGCGCCG
Source organism: Jannaschia sp. R86511 (assembly GCF_042466345.1). Classification (NCBI taxonomy): domain Bacteria; kingdom Pseudomonadati; phylum Pseudomonadota; class Alphaproteobacteria; order Rhodobacterales; family Roseobacteraceae; genus Jannaschia; species Jannaschia sp. R86511. The sequence continues at coordinate 1,905,956 of NZ_JAXHCD010000001.1, read as the reverse complement.
CCGCAGGCTGGGAGGCGCTGTCCCGGTTCCACGACGAGGACGGCTCGCGCAGCCGGTGGGGCCCGCAGGAGTGGTTCGCCGCCGCGCAGGGCAGCGAGCTCGGCAGCGAGCTCGAGGCCTGCGCCCTGCGTCACGCGCTGGCCGCGGTCGACCGGCTGCCCCCGGACACGTTCCTCACCATGAACGTCTCCCCCGCGGCCATCACCAGCGACCCCGTCCGCGCCGCGCTGGCCGGCCGACCCGACCTGTCCCGCGTCATCGTCGAGGTGACCGAGACCGAGGCGGTCGACGACGTCGGCGCCGTGTCGTCGGTCTGCGCCGGCGTGCGCGCCGCAGGCGGGCTGGTGGCCGTGGACGACGCGGGCTCCGGCTACGCCGGGCTGTCCCTCATCGCCCACCTGCGCCCCCAGCTGGTCAAGGTGGACCGGGAGCTGATCGAAGGCTGCCACGCCGACCCGGTCAAGCTGTCCCTGGTGGAGGTGCTGGGCGTCTGGGCGGCCGGGATGGACGCCTGGCTGCTGGCCGAGGGCGTGGAGACCGCCGACGAGTACGCGGCCGTCGTGACCCTCGGGGTCCCGCTGGTGCAGGGCTGGTTCACCGGTCGACCGGGCCCCGACCCGGTCGGGCCCACCGACACCGTCCTGACCGAGCTGCGCTCCCAGCGCAGCCGCGTCCTGCTGCGTGACGCCGTGGCCTCGCTGATGCAGGCCTGGCCCGCCGTGCCCGACGACGGCACCGACGCCTCGCCCCTGCCCCACGTGCGGGTCGACGCCTCGGGCCGCCCGCTGGCCCTGGTGCAGGCGGGCCCCGGGGAGGACGGACGCCCCGGCCCGCGCACCCGCCCCGTGTCGCTGCGGGCCCGGCCGAGCGAGACCGTGGTCGAGGTGCTGCACCGGGCCATGGGGCGCGAGGCCCACGTGCGCTACGACCCCGTGGTCGTCACCGACCCGCAGGGCTGGGTGGTCGGGGTCGTGCCCGTGGACCACCTGGTGAGACGGGTGCTCACCGACCGCTGACCACAGGGCCGGCCGGCGGCCGGCTCAGGCCCCGGCGAGCGCGGGCACCCGCGTCGGGTCGGCGAACACGCCCTGCAGCGCCACCACGGCGCCACCCCGGCTCGCCGCCGTGAAGCCGAGCTCGGAGGTGCGGACCTCGGCGCCGCCGGCGTCCGGGGCCACGACGCGCTCCAGCAGGGTGTGCACCACGTAGGGACGCAGGTGGTGCGCCAGCACCGCGAAGTACCCGCCCAGCACGAGGGCCCGCGGGTTGACGATGTTGACCAGGACGCTGGCGCCCAGCCCCAGCGCGATGCCCACCCGCTCCAGGGTGTCCAGCGTGGCCTGGTCCCCGTCCGCGGCCCGGCGCAGGATCTCCGCCAGCCGGGCGTCGATGTCGGCGTCGGAGTCCAGCACCGGGTCGTCGGGACCCGTCGCGCAGCCGGTGAGCAGCACCTCCAGGCCCACCTGGGTCTCCCAGCAGCCGACCCGGCCGCAGCCGCAGACCTCGAGGCGGTGGTTGAGCGGGGCGTGCCCGATCTCGCCCGTGAACCCGCTGGCGCCCCGGACCAGCTGGCCGCCGACGATGACGCCGCAGCCCACCCCCACCTCGCCGGCCAGGTAGACCAGGTCGTCGACGTCGCGGCCCACCCCCACGGCGTGCTCGGCGATGGCGCCCAGGTTGGCGTCGTTGTCGACCGCCACGTGCACACCGTGCGCCACCAGGGCCAGGTCGAGCTGGTCGGCCAGCGCCGTCCCGCTCCAGCCCAGGTTGGGGGCCAGCGCCACCCGCCCCCGCGAGGAGTCCACCAGGGCGGGCACGGCCACGGTGACCCCGACCACGGTGCACCCGGTGGCCTCCAGCGCGGTCAGGGCGTCGTCGAGGCAGCGGACCACCAGGGCGATGGACCCGGCCTCCCCCAGGGCGCGCATGTCGGCGGGCGTCCGCCGGGACAGCACCGTGTCGTGGGTCAGGTCCAGGGCCGTGACGTCGACGAAGTCCGCGTTGACCTCGACCCCCACCCCGACCACCCCGGCGGGCGCCAGCTCGACCGTCTGCCCGGGCCGGCCCACGCTGCCCACGCGCTGCACCTCGCCCTCGCCCACCAGGCCGCGCTCGATGAGCTCGGCCACCAGGCTGGACACCGTGGCCTTGTTGAGCCCGGTGTCGGAGGCGATCCGGGCCCGGGACCGGGGGCCGGCGTCGCGCAGGTGGCTCAGGACGAGACTGAGGTTGGAGCGTCGCACGGTGAGCTGGTCCGCCGGCGCCGCGGTGACTCGGGATGACATCGTCGTCTTCCCCCTCGTGTAGTTGGTAGGAGCACCCGGACGAATCGTAGTGCGGCGGGGGGGCCCTGTGGACGACGCCGGACGGGTGGGGCCGGACCCGCCTACCGTGGTGGGCGGGAGCGGTGAGGGGGTCGGGGTGACGGAGGGCGTGCTGGCGGTGGACACCGCCGAGCTGGAGGAGCTGTGCGGGCGGCTGCGCCGGACCGCCGACGCCCTGGAGGCGGGGGCGGGCAGCCTGCACGGCCTCACGGGTCTCGCGGGGCTGGCGGTCGGGGCGGACGCGGTCCTCGACGCCCTGTCCGACCTGGCCCGGCAGTGGCAGGGCCGGGCCGCGGTGCTGGCCGACGACGCCGTCGGCCTGGGCCTGCTGGTCGAGCAGGCCGCGTCGACGTACGAGTCCTGCGAGGGGCGGGTCAGCGGGCTGGTCTGCGTGCGCGGTCCCGCCCGGGCGGCCCGGTGACCGGCGGGGCGGGCGCCGTCGGCGCCGACCGCCCGGTGCAGGTCAGCGCCGCCCGGCCGGTCGTCGCCCTGGACCGCGACCCCTGCCCGGGTGACGTGGCCGCGGTCAGGGGGCTGTGCGCCGTGCTGCGGGACGCGGCCGAGGCGTGCGACACCGGGGCGGTCACGGCGGCGGGCTGGGCCCCCGCCGCCTGGCGCGACCAGGTCGCCCACGCCACCGCCGAGCACGTCGGCCGGGTCGTGACCGGCGCCCTGGCGCTGCGCCGCAGCCTGGACCGGGCCGCGGACGCGCTGGACCGGTGGGCGGCGGCGCTGGCGGACCTGCAGGCGGAGGCGGACGCCCTGGACCGCGAGGCGCAGGAGCTGCGACGTCGTCGCGCGGAGCTCGACGTCACGCCGCGCGAGCTCGTGCTGGACCCCATGTCGGGCCTGGACAGCCGGCGCGCCGCCCAGCAGCAGCTGCTGGACTCCGACCTGGCCCGGGTGCAGGCCCGTGCGGACCAGCTGCACCTGCGCTGGGTGTCGGTGTCGCGCAGCCACGCCGTGGACCTGGACGGCGCCGCCCTGCCGGCCGGTCCGCTCGGCTCGCTCGGCGGCGCCCGGCGGGAGGCCGTCCTCGACGACGTCACCTACGGGGTGCGCCTGGCCGCCCCGGTGCTCGCCGTCCAGGCCGACCTGACGGGTGTGGCGGGAACGGCGGCGACCGCGGCCGCCGCCGTCCCGCCGCTGGCCCCGGTCGCAGCCCCTCTCGCGGCGGCGCTGGGCGGGGTGGAGCTGGTCCAGCGCACCGCCCTGGCCGTCGGGGCCGGCGGCTCGGTGGAGCCGGTGCTGGGGGCCGCGGCGGGCGCCCTGCCGGGTGCGGGGTCGGCGGGCGACGCCGTCCGGGCCGGCTCGCGGACCGGCGGACGGGCGGCGACCCGCGACCTCCCGCTGGACCCGGCGTCGGAGGGGGTGTCGCTGGGCACGGCCATGCTCCTGGACGCCCGGGCCGCCGAGCACACCGGCGACCGGACGACGACGATCGTCGCCTCCACCGTGGGTGCCGTCGACGTGACCGTCCACGACGTCGCCGAGCCGTGGCAGACCGCGCACGGCGTGCCCCTGCTCGACCCGGCCGACGGGTTCGCCGGTGTCGCGGTCATCACGCTGCCGGTGACGGCCCTGCGGACCCCGACCGCCGCCGTCCGCCGGGGTCCGGTGGCGGCGCCGGCACCGGGCGCGGCGTCCGCCCCCGGACCGGCGGCCCGGTCGCCCCGCTCAGACCAGCGGGACGACCAGGACGGGGTCGGTGGTCGGGGCCTCTGACCCGCCCGTCGGCTCCAGGCTGACCGCGACCGCCTCGACGCCGGCCACGCCACCTTCCAGGGCCACGGCCTCGCCGTCGGCGACGTCGAACACCCCGGCGGACACCGCGGTGCCACCGGTCACGGTCCACGCCTGCCAGGTCGAGCCCTCGGGGGCGTCGGGCAGCCCGGCGGGCAGCAGCAGCGCCGCGTCGGCGGACTGGCTGGCCAGCACCGTGACGTCGTCGCCCTGCACGCCCTCGGTCAGCTGCGGCGTGCCGCTGAGCGTGGTCACGTCACCGGCGGCCAGGACCCGCTGGACCGCGGCCTGCTGGGCGCGGACGTCGGCCAGCCGGTCGGCCGACGTGACGCCCCACGCCCCGGCCCCCAGGGCCACCACCGTGAGCGCGCTCGCGGCGAGCGCGAACAAGGTACGGCTGCGCGAGCGCGGCGCGGGCACGGCTGCCGGCGGCCCGGTCGGCCCGGTCGAATGCGCCGGCGGGGTCGACCCGGCCCGCTGGGTCGTCGCGGTGGGCTGGGTCGTCGCGCCGGGCTGGGTCGTGGCGCCGGGCTGGGTCGTGGCGCTGGGCTGGGTCGTCGCGGTGGCCCGGACCGCGTCGCCCTGCGGTGCGGGCTCGGCCACGGGGTCCCCCTGGGGCAGCGGCGGCAGCTGGGGCGTCAACCGGGCCCGGGCCAGGACGGCGTCCCGCATCCGCGCGGGCGGGGCCTCGCCGGAGGCGGCCGCCAGCACGGCCAGCGTCTCGCGGAACCCGCGCAGGTCGTCGCGGCAGACCTCGCACTGCTCGAGGTGCTCCCGCACGTCGGCCCGCTCGGCGGGCTCCAGCGCGTCGGCGGCGTAAGCCGCCACCAGGGTGTGGGCATCGGGTCTCATGTGCTCGTCTCCGTCCTGCCGCCCCCGGCTTCGTCGTGGTGGACCGTTCCTGTCGGTGCTGTGGTGCCGGTGCTGCCTGTCGTGCCGGTGCTGCTCATGTCGACCCGGCCCGTCCGGCCGCCGGCGCACCGGGCGGTGGGTCGAGGCCGTCCAGGTCGAGCTCCGGGCCCAGCTGCGCCCGCAGCCGGGTCAACCCGTCCCGGATCCGGGTCTTGACCGTGCCCAGCGGTACGCCGAGCAGGGCCGAGACCTCCCGGTGCGTGTGACCGCCGTAGAACGCGAGCCGCACCGACTCCCGCTGCAGGTCGCTGAGCTCCGCCATCGCCCGACGCACCCGACGGACCTCGAAGGCCGAGACGGCGGCCTCGGAGACCTCGTCGACCGCCGGCGGCTCCGGCAGCGCCGTCGCCTCCTCACGGGCCCGGCGGCGCTGGCTGGAGCGGACCCGGTCCACGGCCCGGGAGTGGGCGATCATGACCGCCCAGGAGCGCACCCCGGCGCGGTCCGGGTCGTAGCGGGTCGCGGTGCGCCAGATCTCGAGCAGGACCTCCTGCGCGACCTCCTCGGACTCCGACGGGTCGCGCAGGACCCGTCGGCAGACGCCGTAGACCGTCGCGGACAGCCGGTCGTAGAGCTCCTCGTAGGCCGCCTCGTCCGCCATGGCCACGCGCTGCACGAGCGCGCGTAGCTGGGCCTGCTCCTCGGGGTCGACGACCCGTCCGGCCCGGGGGTCGACGGGAGCGGCGACGCCGGCACCGCTGCGTGGCACTGCCTGCACGGCGCCTCCGTCCTCCTCGCCCGGGCGGCCGGGGTGGCCGCGGCCGGTCCGGCCGGAACCGCCGGCACGGTCGTCCGCCGGGGGTTCAGCCATGGTTCGTCACCGTCGCCGGGGCGGATTGGGGTCCCCCCGGGCCTCGTCCTCTGGTCCTCACGGGGGCGATCATCGCGCACGGCCAATCCGGCGTCACCCGGACGACGGACCCCCTGTGCGCTCCCCGCACCTCCTTCCTGCCCCCGGCGGAGGTGTGGGGGGCGCGCTGCGGGCCGCGGCTCACGGCGGCGCGGGCCGACCGAAGAGCCAGCCCTGGCCGCGGTCGCAGCCCATCCGCCGCAGCAGCTCCCGCTGCTGCTGCGTCTCGACGCCCTCCGCCACCACCTGCAGCTCGTGGGCGTGCGCCAGGTCGACCACGGCCTCGACGACGGCGTCGTGCCGGGCCCCCTCACCGAGCCGGCGGATGAACGACCGGTCGATCTTGAGGAAGTCCAGCTCGAGGGACTGCAGGTGCGACAGGGCCGAGTAGCCGGTGCCGAAGTCGTCCAGACCCACGCGGCAGCCCGCCGCCCGCAGCCGCTGGATGTCGTCGGCGACCCCCGGCCCCTCCCCGAGGAGGCTGGTCTCGGTGATCTCCACGTGCAGCCGGCCGGCCGCCACGCCGTGCCGGTCCAGCAGCCCGGCCACCCGCGCCGGCAGGGTGCCGCCCTGCAGGGTGCGGGCGGAGGCGTTGACGGCCAGGTGCAGACCGGGGCGGGCCGCCATGAGGGCGACCGCCTGCTCCAGGACCCAGGCGTCGACCTCCGTGACCAGGCCGCACTCCTCGGCCACCCCGACGAACTCCCCCGGCGGGACCAGGCCGCGGTCGGGGTCCTGCAGCCGGACCAGGGCCTCGGCGCCCGTGACGGCGCCGTCGGCCAGGTCGACGACGGGTTGCAGGCGCAGCCGCAGCCGGTCCGCAGCCAGGGCCGAGCGCAGCATCGCCTCGGTCGCCAGCCGCGCGTCCGCCCGGGTCCGCAGCCCGACGTCGAAGCGCACCACCCGGTCCCGGCCGGTGGCCTTGGCCCGGTACAGGGCCAGGTCGGCCTCGCGCAGCAGGTCGGCGGCGGACCCGCCGTCACCGTCGGCCACGGCCAGGCCCAGGCTGGCCGTGGCCACGACCTGGCCGTGCCCGGTGGTGAACGGCGCCCGCAGCCCCGCCAGCAGCCGCTCCCCCACCAGGTGCAGGTCGGCCACCGAGCGGGCGTCGTCGACCACGACGACGAACTCGTCCCCGCCCAGCCGGGCCACGGTCGTGCCCGGCGGCACCGCGTCACGCAGCCGGGCGGCCACCTGCACCAGCAGCGCGTCACCGGTGGCGTGACCCAGGCTGTCGTTGACCACCTTGAAGTGGTCGAGGTCCAGCAGCACGAGGCCCACCAGGTGCTCGCGCGCCGGCCGGGCCGCGAGCACCTGGGCCAGCCGGTCCTCGACCAGGCGCCGGTTGGCCAGACCGGTCAGGCCGTCGGTCAGCGCCAGGCGCTGCAGCTCCCGGCCGTGCGCGACGCGCTCGCTGACGTCCATCACGTGCGCGACGACGTGGCGCGGCCGGCCGTCGCCGTCCCGGGCGACGGCCATCGTCACCAGCGCCTCGAAGCCCGTCCCGTCGGCCCGGCGGTACGTCGCCTCGAACGACTCCTGCTCGGCCTCGCCGGCCCGGAACGCCCGCAGCAGGTCCAGGCAGTGGGCCAGGTCCCGTGGCCCTGACCACTGCTGCAGCCGCAGCGGGCCCCCGTCGTCGCCGGTGGCGGGACGTCCCACCATCCGGCGGAACGCGGCGTTGGCCCGCAGCACGTCGCCGGGCCGGGCCAGGTCGAGCATGAGCATCCCGATCGGGGCCCGCTCGAACGTCAGCCGGAAGACCTCCTCGTTGTCCTCCAGCGTGCGCAGCGCCGCCACCCGCTCGCTGACGTCCTGCACCACGCCCCACTGCCTGACCGGGACGCCCTCGTCGTCGCAGGTCAGGTCCAGCCACACCACGACCGTCCGGCGGTCGCTGCCGTCGGGCAGGTCGACCTCCACCGTGACCTGGCGCGGTTGCCGGTCGGCCAGCACCTCGGCCCACACCTGGTGCAGCCGTCGCCAGCCGGCCTCCCCGAAGCAGCGCCGGAGCACGTCCTGGTCCAGTTGGGTGCCCTCGCCCAGCCCGAACACGTGGTGCAGCGAGTCGGCGAACACCCACTCCTCGGTGCCGAGCGTCGTCTCCCAGGTGGCCAGGTCCGCCAGCTGCATGGCGGCCGACAGCCGCCGGGCCTGCTCGCTGGCCTGCTCGGCCAGCCGGTGCTGCGCCGTGACGTCGGCGAAGGACACCACGGCGGAGTAGGCCCGGCCGCTGTCGTCCAGGCGCGGCAGGCTGGTCACCGACACGACGCGTTCCTGCTCGTCCGGGCGCCGCAGCAGCAGGACCCGGTCCCGCTCGGCCCGCCCCGTGGCCAGGGCCCGGGCCGCCGGGTAGTCCTGGGGGTCCAGCGGGGTGCCGTCCGGCTGCAGGAACCGCCAGCGGGTGTCGGCGACATCCCGTCCCGTCAGCTCGGCCGGGTCGAGCCCGAGCACCCGGCAGGCGACGTCGTTGTGCAGCAGCACCTCGCCGCGTCGACCGTGCACCACGACGCCCTCGCCCAGGGACTCCAGCAGGGCCCGGTACAGCTGCTCGCCGGCCGCGCTGGTCCTCACCGCCGCGTCGGCCAGGGCGAGCTGGAACCGCTCGCCGCCGACGGCGACCCGCCGGACCAGGTCGCCCAGGCGCGCCAGCCCGGCCTCGTCCAGGGCGCCGGCGCGGCGGCTGAACACCGACAGCACGGCCACCACCCGGCCCGTCGCGTCCGGCAGCGGCACCGCGAGGGAGGCCCGGATGGCCTCGGCCCGGTTGACGGGCATCGTCCCGAGCGGGTGGGTGCCGGTGTCCCGCACCAGCACGGCCGTCCCGCTGCCCAGCACCTGACCGGCGACCGTCCCCGCGATCGGCACCCGGGAGCCCGGGCCGCGGGCACCGCGGTCGATCGGCAGGTCCGCGTCGGCGGCGGCCACGACGAACTCGTGACCGACCGGCAGCGCGACGATGGCGCGGTCGCCCCCGACCAGGGTCCAGGCCTGCTGGCACAGCCGGCGCAGCAGGTCGGCCGGGGCCGCCCGGTCGACGGCGCGGGCGGCCGCCGCGACCGGGTCCGGCCCGGCCGGGGAGCCCTCCTGCGGTGAGGTGCCCACCTCAGGCCACCGGGGTGGGCGGCGGCTCGTCCCGCAGCACCGCGACCAGGTTGCGCACGGCCAGCCGGGTCATGGCGGCGCGGGTCGCGTGGCTGGCCGAACCGACGTGCGGCAGCACGACCAGGCCCGGGGTGGACATGACGGGGTCGTCGGGGTCGGGCCGCGGCTCGCCGTCGAAGACGTCCAGCCCGGCCGAGTGCAGCCGGCCCTCGCGCAGGGCGGCCAGCAGGTCCGCCTCGACCACCAGGGCCCCGCGGCCGATGTTCACCAGCGTCGCCGAGGGCCGCATCTGCGCCAGGGCGCGGGCGTCGACCATGCCGCGGGTGCGCGCGTCCAGCGGGACGGCGAGCACCAGCACGTCGCTGCCGCGCAGCAGCTCCTCCCAGCCGACCGGCGCCGACACGTCGTCGGCCGGCGCGGAGTCCCGCTGCAGGTGCCGGACGGTCATGCCGAAGCCGCGGCCCCGGCGCGCCACCTGCCGGCCGATCTCGCCGTAGCCGACCACTCCCAGACTCGCCCCCGCGACGTCGTGGCCCAGGAACCCCTCGGGCGAGAACCCGGTCCAGCGCCCCGCCCGCATGGCGTCGGTGGCCTCGACCAGGCGCCGCCGGGCCATCAGCACCAGCGCGAACGCGGTGTCGGCCGTGGTGGCCGCCAGCACGCCCGGCGTGTTGGTCACGCGCACGCCGCGGCGACGCGCGGCGGCCAGGTCTACCTGGTCGACGCCGACCGCGGCCAGGGCGCAGACCTTCAACCGGGAGGCACCCGCGAGGGCGGTGGCGTCCAGCGGGTCCACCCCCTGGGCCAGGACGGCGTCGGCGTCGGCCAGCGCCTCGCGCAGCGCCTGCGGGTCGGGCTCGGCGCGCCCCGGCGCGGTCGGCAGCCAGGTCAGCCGCGCCCCCAGGTCGGCCGCGGCCCGACGCACGTCGTCGGCGGCCGGGACGTCGGGGCGGGTCACGAGCACGTGCAGGTCCGCCATGCGGGCAGGGTGGCAGGGGCTCGGGCCGGCGACCAATCCGCGAGGGGCGCTCGCGTCGGACCCAGGAGGTGACCACCACCAGCCACCACACCCGCACCCGCGGTGCCCTCGCCGGCCTCGTGGCCGCCGCGCTGCTGCTCGGGACCGCCACGGCGGCCGCGGCCGTGGTCGGCCGCGGCTCCGACCCGTTCCTGGCCGTCGGCGACACCGTCGTCCGGCTCTCGCCCCCCGTCCTGACGTCGTTCGCCATCGAGACGTTCGGCAGCTACGACAAGCTCGTCCTGTTCGTCGGGATCGGGGTCGTGCTGGCCCTGGTGGCCGCCGGCTCGGGGGTCCTGGCCACGCGCCGCCTGGCGCTGGGGCTCGTCGCGCCGGTCGGCCTCGTGCTGGCGGCCGGGGCGGCGGTCCTCGCCGCGCCCGCCACCACGGTCACCGACCTGCTGCCCCTGCTCGTCGGCACCGCCGTCGGGGCCACGGCCTTCGTGCTGCTGGTGCGCCTGGCCGCCGGGAGGCGGCGCGGCGCGCCCGTCCGGGCCGACGACGCCGACGGCACGACCGCGGCCGACGGCACCGGCGCGCGTCCGCCGGCGTCCCGGCGGCTGTTCCTCGGTCTGGTCGGGGCCGGCGCGGCCGCCTCGGCCGGGCTGGTCGCCGCCGGGCAGGTGCTGGGCCGGACGCTGCGGGACGCGACCGCGTCACGGGACGGGCTGGCCCTGCCGCCCGCGAGCAACAGCCTGGACGACGTGCCCACGGGCGCCGAGCTGGTCGAAGGGGCCCCGTTCCGCACGCCGAACGCCGACTTCTACCGGGTCGACACCGCCCTCACCGTCCCCCAGGAGTCGGCCGAGGACTGGGTCGTGCGGGTGCACGGCCTGGTCGACCGGCCGCTGGAGCTGGACTGGGCCGCGCTGACGACCCGGTTCGAGGTCGTCGACCGCGAGATCACGCTGGTCTGCGTGTCCAACCCCGTGGGCGGCGAGCTGGCCGGCAACGCCGTCTGGCGGGGCATCCGACTGGCCGACGTGCTGGCCGAGGCCGGCGTCGACCCGCGCGCGGACATGGTGCTGTCCACCTCGGTGGACGGCTGGACCGCGTCCACGCCGCTGGAGGCGCTCGTCGACACCGACGACCCCCTGCTGGCCTTCGCCATGAACGGCGAGCCGCTGCCCTTCGAGCACGGCTTCCCGGTGCGGATGGTCGTGCCGGGCCTGTACGGCTACGTGTCGGCCACCAAGTGGGTGACCGACCTCAAGGTCACCACCTTCGCCGAGGACGAGGCCTACTGGACCCCGCGCGGCTACGCGGCCGAGGCCCCCGTCAAGATCGCGTCCCGCATCGAGCTCCCGGCGTCGTTCGCCCAGCTCGACGCGGGCCCGGTCGTGGTCGCCGGCACCGCCTGGCACCCGGGTGTCGGGATCGACACCGTCGAGGTGCGCGTGGACGACGGCGACTGGCAGCCCGCCGAGCTCGGCGAGGTGCCCGGACCCACGACGTGGCGGCAGTGGCGCTTCGAGTGGGACGCCGAGCCCGGCCAGCACACCCTGCGCGTGCGGGCCACCGACGCCGAGGGCGAGGTGCAGACCGACGAGCGGGCGGAGATCGCGCCCGACGGCTCGTCCGGCTGGCACTCGGTTGTGGTGACCGTCACATAGGCGGGACCCACCCGGACCCATCCACCCCCGCCCCGGGTCCGAACCACATGCAGCTGCGAGAGCAGACACGGACCGCACCACCGAGCACCACCCCACGAACCACAGCCCCGGAGATCCCGGGACAGGAACCGAAGGAGATCACCATGAAGCGCCACCTTCGCCTCGCCCCCGTCGCCATCACCGCGGCACTCGTCCTCGCCGCCTGCGGCGGAGGCACCGACGACGCCACCGACGCGGCCACCGACGCCGCCGCCGGCGCCGCCGACACCGCCACCTCCGAGCCCATGGAGGAGATGACGGAGGAGGACATGGCCTCCGAGGAGCCCATGGACTCCGAGTCCATGACCGACGACGCCGCCATGGCCGGCCCGGTCGGCCCCGGTTGCGAGACCTTCGCCACCGAGATCGCCCCGGACGGCGAGGGCTCCGTCGAGGGCATGAGCGACGACCCGGTCGCGGTCGCCGCCAGCAACAACCCGATCCTCACCACCCTGACCGCTGCGGTCTCCGGTGGCGTCAACCCCGACGTCGACCTGGTCGACACGCTGAACGGTGACGAGTTCACCGTCTTCGCCCCGGTGGACGACGCGTTCGCCGCGGACGTCGACGAGGCCACCCTCGAGACGCTGTCCACCGACGCCGAGCTGCTCAGCTCGATCCTGACCTACCACGTGGTCCCCGGGCAGATCGCGCCCGCCGACCTCGCCGGCACCACCCAGACCACGGTCCAGGGCGGCACCGTCGAGATCGCCGGCGAGCCGGACGCCCTGACCGTCAACGGCGCCAACGTCATCTGCGGCGGCGTCACCACCGCCAACGCCACGGTCTACCTGATCGACGGCGTCCTGATGCCGACCAGCTGAGTCGGACACTGACTCCGGTCGGGGCGGCGGAGGGATGCCGCGGCCCCGACCGGGCCCCACGGACATGGGGCAGGCTCCCCGCAGAGAGCCGGCGGACATCTGCGCGGCAGGACCCGTCGCACCCACTCGGTGCGGCGGGTCCTCTGCGTTCGTCCCGAGTTGAGGGATTCGGCTGCGGAGCAGCCACCCAACGGCTTTACTCGCACACGTCCGGTCACCGGGGACATGACAGCGAGGGGACAGCGCGTGACGGGTGGGGGGACGGCGACGCCGGTGCAGCTGCCCGACGTCCTGCTGGTGGCCGAGGAGCTGGCCTCGGGCCGCCGCGACGACCTGGAGGACTGCCTGCACGTGATCCTGGCCGGGCTCCGGGACCGGCTGGGCTTCGACGTCACGTTCGTCGGCGAGATCAGCGACGGCACCCGGCGGGTGCGCGCGGTCGAGGCGCCGCCCGGCTCCGACGTCCTCCCGGTGGGCCTGTGCGAGCCCAGCGAGGACACGTACTGCGCCCGGGTCGCCGACGGCCGGCTGCCGGCCCTGGTGCCGGACGCCCGCACCGCGCCCGAGGTGGCCGACCTGCCCGTCACGACCGAGCTGCCGGTGGGCACCCACCTGAGCGTGCCGATCCGGTTCAGCGACGGGACGGTGTTCGGCACGCTGTGCGGGTTCACGCACGTGCCGGCCCCCGGCATCCGCGACCGGGACGTCGGCGTGATGCGCCTGCTCGCCCGCCTGCTGGGCCGGTACCTGGAGCAGGACCGGCAGCCGTCGTCGGTGCAGGACCCCGCCCGCCAGCAGGTGCAGGCGCTGCTCGCGGCGGGCGGCCCGCGGCTGGTCTTCCAGCCCGTGCGGAACCTGGAGACCCTCCACGTGCTGGGCTACGAGGCGCTCAGCCGCTTCGACGACGGCTCGGCGGAGACGTGGTTCGCCCGGGCGGCCGTGGTCGGGCTGGGCGTGCAGCTGGAGGTCTCCGCCGTGCGCCGGGCGGTGGCCCACCTGGACCGGCTGCCGACGGACGTGTACCTGGCGGTCAACGTGTCGGCCGCGGCCCTCTGCTCCGAGGAGCTGGCCGACGCCCTGGCCGGGGTGGACCTGTCCCGGCTGGTGCTGGAGCTCACGGAGCAGACCGGGGTGCCCGACTACGACCTGCTGCGCGCCCGGGTGGCCGTGCTGCGCGAGCGCGGCGGCCGGCTGGCCGTGGACGACGCCGGGGCCGGGTACGCCGGCCTGCAGCGGATCGTCGAGATCGCGCCGGACGTCATCAAGCTCGACCGGGCCATGGTCAGCGACGTGGCGGTCGACCACGCCCGACAGGCCATGGTGCAGGCGCTGACCTGGTTCGCCCGCCGCACCGGGGCGACCCTGGTCGCCGAGGGCGTGGAGGACCGGGCCCAGGTCCTGGTGCTGCGCCGGCTCGGCGTGCCCGTCGGCCAGGGCTACCACCTGGGCCGCCCGGAGCAGCTGGCCCCGACGGGCTGACCCGCCCGCCCCCGCAGGGGCCCGGGCCCCGGTCCGGCCGGTCGGTCGGTCGGGGGAGCAGCCTGGGCGGCGGGGGGCTCAGCGACGCGGCGGAGCGACGGCGGCCGTGGCCCCGTCCGGGTCCTGCGGCCGGCCGAAGTACCAGCCCTGGGCCTGGTCGCAGCCCATCTGCAGCAGCATCCGGGCCTGCTCCTGCCGCTCCACGCCCTCGGCGACCACCGTCATGCCGTGGGCGTGGGCCAGGGTGATGACGGCCTGCACGACGGCGTCCTCGCGGGTGGTCCGGCCCAGGCCGGCGACGAACGCCCGGTCGATCTTGAGGGAGTCCGCGGGGTACGTCGACAGGTAGGCCAGCGAGGAGTACCCCGTGCCGAAGTCGTCGATGGACACGTGGCAGCCGTACTCCCGCAGCGAGCGCAGCGTGGCCACGGCCGCGGACTCGGACAGCGCCAGGCTGCTCTCGGTGACCTCCAGGTGCAGCCGGGCGGGGTCGACGGCCCGCTCCTCCAGCGCCGCGGCCACGCGGCCGGCCACGTCGATGCGGTCGAAGCTGCGCGCCGACAGGTTGACCGCGACGGCCGGAGCAGCGTCGCGGGCCAGCAGGTCGGTGGCGCGGGCGATGGCCCAGCGGTCGATCTCGGACACCAGGCCGCGGTCCTCAGCGATGTCGATGAAGCTCACCGGCAGCCGGACGCTCCCCCGGCCGTCCACGAGGCGGACCAGCGCCTCGCTGCCCACGCACTCCCCCGTGCCGAGGTCGACGATCGGTTGCAGGTACAGCCGCAGCTGCTCCTCGGCCAGCGCCCGGCGCAGCCGCCGCTCGGACTCCAGCGCTGCGTCGGCCTCGGCGCGGATGCTCTCGTCGAACACCACCAACCGGTCCCGGCCGTGGTCCTTGGCCCGGTGCAGGGCCAGGTCGGCCTCGCGCACCAGGTCCCGGGTGGCGCCGTCCCAGCCCACCGAGGCGACGCCGATGCTCAGCGTGGCCGTGACCGTCTCCTCGCTCAGCGGGTCCACGGGGCCGCCACCGCCCAGGGCGGCGCCGCTTCGACCGGGGGCCGGCGGCGCGGTGAGGACCCTCAGCGGTCGGCGCGCCTCGCGCAGCATGGCCGCGGCCACGGCCCGCAGGTCACCGGGGTGGCGCAGCTCGGGCACCAGCACCGCGAACTCGTCCCCGCCGAGGCGGTGCAGGACCCCGCGGGGCCCGACCGCACGGGTCAGCCGCAGCGCGGTCTGCCGCAGCACGTCGTCGCCACCGTCCCGACCGAGGCGGTAGTTGATGGTGCTCAGCCGGTCGACGCCGCACACCACCAGGCCGACGCCGTGCTTGTCCGGGCGGGCGCGCAGCAGGGCGTCGGCCAGGAGCCGTTCCAGCGTCGTCCGCCCGGGCAGCCCGGTGAGCTCGTCGCCGTCGGCCCGGCGGCCGGGCGAGCGCGGTTGCACGACCAGCCCGCCCAGGTCCATCGCGGCACGCGCGAGGTCCTGGGCCTGCTCGACCGCACCGGTCCCGGTGCGGGACGCCGACCGGTCCACCCGCCTGTTGTCGGCACCCGGCGCGGCGACTTGACCTCGCGGACCCCTCAACCCCCGACCGGCACGCGCCCCGGCGCCGGGCGGGACCGGGGCACGGCTGGGAGGATCGCGCGGTGACCGGCCGCGAGCACCTGTCCTACGACCGCGACCAGGTCCCCGTGGTACGTCGGGCCTGGCTCGGCGGTGACGTCCTCGGTTACGGCGGGGCCCGGCCGCACGACCTGCTGGACGTGGTCGACCTGGCCGTGGCCCGGCACCCGCACGCCGTGGTCTGCGAGGACGCCACGACCGGTGAGACGTGGACCGCCCTCGAGCTGGCCGACCAGGTCGCCACCACCGCGCGGGCCTGGCTCGCCGAGGGGCTGCGGCCCGGTGACGGCGTGGCGCTGGCCGCGCACAACAGCGGCGCGCACCTGGTGGCGCTGCTGGCCTGCGCCGCGAGCGGTGCGGTGGCGGTCGGGCTGTCCGCCCGGCTGGCCACGCCGCAGTGGCGCTACCAGCTGGAGCACTCGCGCTGCCGGCTGCTGCTGCACGACGCCGACCACGGTGAGCAGGCGCGAGCGGCGGCCGAGGGGCAGCCGGGCGTGCGCGTGTCCGTACTGCCGACGGCGCGCGGCGGGGTCCCGGCCGGGGCGTGGCGGACGTGGACGGCGGACCGGGCCCCGGCCCCGGGCACCACCGCCTACCAGGTGGTCTACACGTCCGGCTCGACCGGGCGGCCCAAGGCCAGCCAGGTGGTGCACGCCGCCAGCGTGCACTCCGGTGTCGCCTACGACCGGTTGCTGCGGCTGCAGCCGGGCGAGTCGACGGCCGTGCTTTTCCACCTGGGCTACATCAGCGCGGTGCACGCCCACGTGGTCCCGGCGCTGCTGTCCGGGGCGCGGCTGGTCATGCTGCCGACCGGCAGCCCCCGCACCTGGGTCGAGCAGCTGGCGCGCCACGACGTGGCGTGGGCCTACGCCGTGCCCTCGTGGTGGCTGCTGGCCCTGCGCGAACCGGGCCTGGACGCCGACGCCCTGCCCCGGCTGCGGCTGGCCGGGGCCGGCGGCTCGCCGTTCCCGGACCGGTTGCGCGACGGTCTGGCCCGACGGCTGCCCGACGCCGAGCTGCTCAACGTCTACGGCCTGTCCGAGACCCACTCCCCCGCCACGGTGCTGCGGGGACGCCAGATGTGGACCCACGCCGGCGCGGCCGGGCGCCCCCTGGAGGTCGTGGAGGTCGAGGTGCGGGCCACGGTCGACGGGCCGGGCGCGGGGCCGCTGCTGCCCGACGGCGAGCCCGGCGAGGTGTGGCTGCGCTCCTCTCTGGTCACCACCGGCTACGCCGGCGACCCGGTGGCCACCGCGGCCGCCGTGCAGGCGGGGTCCCTGCGCACCGGCGACGTCGGGGTCCTGGAGCCGGGCGGGTCGGAGGGGCCGGTGCTGCGGCTGCTCGACCGGGTCAAGGACCTGGTCAACCGGGCCGGGACCAAGGTGTACTCCGCCGAGGTCGAGCGGGTCCTGGGCGAGCACCCCGCGGTGGCGGAGTCCGCCTGCGTCGCGGCGCCCGACCCGCGCAGCGGCGAGACGGTGGCGGTGTTCCTGGTGCTGCGACCGGACGCCGAAGCGCCCACCGACGCGCAGGTCAGGGCCTGGGTGCGGGAGCGGCTGGGGGTCGCGGCGGTGCCGAGCCTGGTGCACCGGGTGGACGCCCTGCCCCGCGGCGGCACGGGCAAGACGAACCAGCTCGAGCTGCGCTCCCGGCTCGCCGGTCCCACGCAGGGCCCGGAGCGCGGGACACTGGGGCGGTGACGACCTCCCCTGACGGCTCCACCGGCACCACCGACGACTCCACCGGGTCCCCCTCGGGCCCCGCCGAGGTGACGGGCTTCGCCGAGCTCGGCCTGCGCGACGAGCTGCTCGACGCCCTCGACGCCCTCGGCTACGAGGAGCCCACGCCCATCCAGCAGGAGGCGATCCCGCACCTGCTGACCGGCACCGACCTGCTCGGGCAGGCGGCCACCGGCACGGGCAAGACGGCGGCCTTCGCCCTGCCCCTGCTGCAGCGGATCCGGGCGGGCGGAGGCTCGGCCGGCCGGCAGGGGGCCCCGGCCGGGCTGGTCCTGGTCCCGACCCGTGAGCTGTGCATGCAGGTCTCGGAGGCGATGCACAAGTACGGCAAGCAGCTGGGCGTGCGCACCCTGCCGGTCTACGGCGGCCAGCCCGTCATCCGCCAGGTCCGCGAGCTCGAGCGCGGCGTCGACGTCGTGGTGGCCACCCCGGGCCGCGCCGTGGACCTGATCCAGCGTCGCAGCCTGCGCCTGGCCGGGGTCGAGGTCGTCGTGCTCGACGAGGCCGACGAGATGCTCGACATGGGCTTCGCGGAGGAGCTGGAGACCATCCTCGACGCCTGCGGCAAGGACCGGCAGACCGTGCTGTTCTCGGCCACGATGCCGAGCCGGCTCAACGCGATCACGCGCCGGCACCTCGTCGACCCGGTCCGGATCACCATCGCCCGGGCGAAGCAGGCCGCGGGCGAGGCGCCGCAGGTGCGGCAGGTGGCCTACCTGGTCGACCGGGCGCACAAGACCGCCGCCCTCGGCCGCGTGCTCGACGTGGAGCAGCCGGTGGCGACCATCGTGTTCTGCCGCACCCGCGCGGAGGTCGAGACCCTGACCGAGACGCTGACCGGCCGGGGCTACCGGGCCGAGGCCCTGCACGGCGGCATGACGCAGGACCAGCGCGACCGGGTGATGAACCGGCTGCGCTCGCAGACGGCCGAGCTGCTGGTGGCCACCGACGTGGCCGCCCGCGGCCTGGACATCGACCACCTGACCCACGTCGTCAACTACGACGTGCCCTCGGCGGCGGAGTCCTACGTGCACCGGATCGGCCGGGTCGGCCGGGGCGGGCGCGAGGGCGTCGCCATCACGCTGGCCGGCCCGCGCGAGCAGCGCCTGCTGCAGTCGGTGGAGCGCGTGACCGGCCGGGCGATCGCGATCGAGCCGCTGCCCAGCGTGGCCGACCTGCGGGCCATCCGGTTGGAGAGCACGGTGGAGGCGCTGCGCGAGGCGATGGGTCGCGACGACCTGGCCGACTTCGCCGCCGTCGAGGGCCTGGTGCTGGCCGAGGCACCGGCTGGCACCGACCGGGAGACCGTCCTGCTGGCCGCCATCGCCCTGGCCCACCAGGCCCGGACGGGTCAGGTGGACGAGCAGGACATCCCGCTGGTGCGGCCCGGGTCGGGCGGCGGCCGCGACGGCGGGCGGTCCGGTCCCGGCGGTGGCCCCGGCGGTGGCCGTTCCGGCCCGCCCCGCGAGGGCGGGGCGCGCGACGCCGGTCCGGGTCCCGGCCGGACCCGGCTGTTCGTCAGCTCCGGCCGCGTGGCCGGCATGCGCCCGCAGGACCTGGTGGGCGCGATCGCCAACGAGTCCCAGCTCAGCGGCAAGGACATCGGCCCGATCGTCATCACCGAGCGGTTCTCGCTGGTGGACGTGCCCGACGAGGCCGCCACCGACGTCATCCACGCCCTGCAGCAGACCCGGGTCAAGGGCCGCAAGGTGCAGGTGCGGCGGGACCGGGGCTTCGCCGGGGGGCCGGACGAGGCCTCCGAACGGCCCGAGCGGTCCCGGCCCCGACCGGCGCGCAAGGCACCGCCCCGCTACTGAGGCGTCGGACGACCCCCGAGGGCTGGTGGTGGTGGCGGGGCGGGCTCAGGTTCGCCCCGCACCGGCCGATCGGGCCAGGGCCGTCCCACCCGAGGAGCCGTCATGCCGCTGCGCCGCAGCCACCAGCCCGCCACCCGTGTCTTCACCCCGCCACGAGACGTCGAGGCGCTCGAGCAGGTGCTCATCGCGTTCGACCGGGGGGTGGCGGACGAGCACGAGGCGCGGGTCGTGATGACCGACACCCTCGTGTCCGTGCTCGGCCTGACCTACGGCTCCCGGTGGGTGCGCCACGCGGACGGCACCTTCCGTCTGCTGTACGAGACCGGCGAGCTGGTCGGCCGGCTGCCCGGCGGCGACGTGGCGCTGGAGCCGAAGGCCTTCCCGTCCAGCATGCTGTCGCGCGCCGTCACCGGCCGGTGCGCCGTCGTCGAACGTGACGAGGGCGACCAGGCGACGCCCACCGCGGACTGCCTGCGCTGGCGAGCCGCCCACCAGGCGGGCGCCCGGGCGGCGGCCATCGTGCCCATCTTCGGCACCGACGGCGCCGTGCAGGCCGTCATGGAGTTCTTCGGTACCGCGACCATGCCCCGCTTCGACGACGACAAGTGGACCGCCATCGCCCGCATCGCCAGCCTCGCCCGCAGGCAGGCGGTAGCCGCGGTCGAGCTGCGTCACAGCCTCGAGGACCGGGTCGCGGTCACCTCCGTCGTGTCCCGCATCTCCGGGGCCGGGACCGTCGACGCCGCCATCCGCGTCGCCCTCGACGCCGTCCGCGAGTCCTTCGGCTGGAGCTACGGCTCCTTCTGGGCGCTCGACGAGCAGGAGCAGCTGCTCCGGTTCTCGGTCGAGTCCGGTTCGGCCGGCGAGGAGTTCCGGGCCGTCACGCTCAGCGCGTCGTTCGCGGAGGGAGTCGGGCTCTCCGGCCGGGCCTGGCGGGCCCGTGACCTGGTCTTCGTGCCGGACCTCGCCCAGGTGACCGACTGCGTCCGCGCCCCGGCCGCGCAGCGGGCCGGCGTCAAGTCGGGCGTCTGCTTCCCCATCCTGGACGGGCAGCGGATGCTGGGGACGATGGACTTCTTCGTCACCGAGACGATCGAGCTGTCGGAGTCCCGGGCCGCGGCGCTCGCAACGTCCAGCAGCTGGTGTCGCAGCGGCTGGCCGTGCTGGCGCGGGCGGCCGAGGACCAGGAGAAGGCGACCACCCTGCTGCAGACCGTGGCCGCGCTGCGCGAGGCCTCCGACGACGCCGGCCGGGTCGCCCAGGAGGCGGTCACCCGCGCCGCCGCGATGCAGGCCGACCTCGACGGCCTGGCCGAGGCCTCGGCCGCCATCGACGACGTCATCAAGATCATCTCTCGCATCGCCGGCCAGACGAACCTGCTCGCCCTGAACGCCACCATCGAGGCCGCCCGCGTGGGTGACCTCGGCCGGGGGTTCGGCGTCGTCGCCGGGGAGGTCAAGGAGCTCGCTCGCGAGACCGCATCGGCGACCGGACGCGTGGCCCAGCAGGTCGCGGCCCTGCAGGCCAGCAGCGAGGGTGTCGGCGAGGGGATCCACGCGACCAGTGCCACCATCGGTCAGCTCGAGGACGTCCAGCGTCGCATCGGCGACATCCTGTCCGAGCAGGCGCAGATGGCCCAGGCCTTCGAGCGACGGGACTGACCGACCGGCGAGGCTGCGGTGGACGCCGTGCGTCCACCGCAGCCCCCTCCGGCGACCGGCCCCGGGTGGGACCGGGCCTCAGCCCTTGTTGGCGAAGGCGGAGTCGAACGCGGCGTCGGGGGCGTCGAACGCCAGCCGGCGCACGAAGGCCAGTGCCTCCTCGGCCCCGACCAGGCGGTCCATGCCGGCGTCCTCCCACTCGACGCTGATCGGGCCGTCGTAGCCGATCTGGTTGAGCATGCGGAACGAGTCCTCCCAGGGCACGTCGCCGTGGCCGGTGGACACGAAGTCCCAGCCCCGGCGCCCGTCCGCCCACGGCAGGTGGCTGCCGAGCCGGCCGTTGCGGCCGTTGCCCATCCGCTTGCGGGTGTCCTTGCAGTCCACGTGGTAGATCCGGTCCTTGAAGTCCCAGATGAACGCGACGGGGTCCAGGTCCTGCCAGACGAAGTGGCTGGGGTCCCAGTTCAGGCCGAACGCCTCGCGGTGCCCGATGGCCTCCAGCGCCGCGTGGGTGGTCCAGTAGTCGTAGGCGATCTCGCTGGGGTGGACCTCGTGGGCGAAGCGGACGCCGACCTCGTCGAACACGTCGAGGATCGGGTTCCAGCGGTCGGCGAAGTCCTGGTACCCGGCGTCGATGAGCTCCTGGCTGACCGGCGGGAACATCGCCACGTACTTCCAGATGCTCGAGCCGGTGAACCCGATCACCGTCTTCACGCCGAGCTTGGCCGCCAGGCGGGCGGTGTTCTTCATCTCCTCCGCGGCGCGCTGCCGGACGCCCTCGGCGTCGCCGTCGCCCCAGATCGAGTCCGGCAGCATGTCGCGGTGGCGCTGGTCGATCGGGTCGTCGCAGACGGCCTGGCCCTTGAGGTGGTTGGAGATGGCCCACACCTTGAGGCCGTGCTTCGCGAGCAGGTCCAGCTTGCCCTGGACGTAGTCGTCGTCGTCCCAGCGCGCGGGGTCGAGGTGGTCGCCCCAGCAGGCCAGCTCGAGGCCGTCGTAGCCCCACTCGCCGGCGAGCCGGGCCACCTCCTCCAGCGGCAGGTCGGCCCACTGGCCGGTGAACAGGGTGACTGGACGTGTCATGCGGAAGGCTCCTCGATCGGTCCGGTTGCGGTACGGGGTGGTGCGTCCGTCGTGCCGCGCGGGCACGAGGGGGTCCAGGTGGGCCGGCCCGCGCTCACGGCGCGACCGGCTCGGGGTCCGGCGTCAGCGCCCCGCTGTCGGGCACGGGCGGCAGGAACAGGTGGACGTGGCCCTGGTCGGCGGCGACGTTGACCGCGTCCAGCTGGGTGGCCCCGACGGACCACGACAGCGCTGCGGAGCGCCGGGCGGAGGCGGCCACCTCCAGCGCGGCCTCGACGTCGGCGGGCTGGGCCGACGCGGCCAGCGCGAAGGCGTCGACCATCGTCTCGAGGTTGAGCAGCGACGCCGACAGGCCCGAGCGCGCGACGTTCACGTCGGTGCCCGCGCTCGGCGGGTCCCCGAAGGCCTGCTCGGCCGAGACCAGGGCGGCCCGCCACTGCTCGACGGTCTCGGCGGAGGGGGGTGGGGAGCCGGGGGTGTGCTCCCCCGCCCCGATGACGACCGGGGACACCAGGTCGAGCACCCCGGTGGTCTGCTCGGTCAGCAGCTGCACCGCCTGCGCGTCGCGCTCGGCCTCCTCGGCCTGCAGCTCGGCGATGCGCTCGGCCAGCGGGTCGTCGGGGTCGAGCGGCTGCCCGTCCGGACCGAGGACCTCGTCGGCGGTGCCGCCGTCGGCCGGCTCGTCGCCCTGCCCGGGCAGGAGGAACCCGAGCAGGAGACCGAGCTGGACGCCGACGACGACACCGACGACGAGCAGGACCCAGCGGCGGGAACGCCCGCCGCCGGCAGAGCCCCCCGGCCCCCCGCCCGTCGCGGACGACGGGCGGGGGGCCGGGGACGCCCCGACCGGGCGACGCGAGGTGCGCGTCGCCCGGCCGGTGCTGGTGCGTTGGGTCATCCGATCTCGTCGACCACGTAGGCGCTGTCCCGCAGCAGGACCTGCCGGACCTCGGCGTCGGAGACGCGCTTGGCCAGGGTGTCGAAGCTGCGCAGCGCGGCGATCATGCGCTTCTCGCCCCGGCTGCCCTGCGCCTCGGCGGCCATGGCCTGGTCGAGACGTCCGGCGAGCTGGTTGCCCACCGACGCCGTGACCGAGCCGTCGGCCACGAACCGCTCGACGAGAGCGTCCATGTCCGCCAGCGACGTGGTGACCGTGAACGTGACCTCGACCTCCGTGGTGTTGCCCGCCTCGTCGGTCGCGGAGACCGTCAGGACGTGCTCACCCAGGTCGAGCGTCCACAGCTGCAGCGTGCCGGCCTCCACGGCCTCCCCGTCGAGCATCAGCTCGACCGAGGCGACCCCGGAGCCCTCGTCGGTCGCCGCGGCGGCCAGGTCCAGCTCGGCCGAGTCGCCGAGCTCCTGACCGTCCTCGACGCCGAGCTCGACCTGCGGGCCGGTGGTGTCGAAGGCGACCTCGACCGTCCCGACCTCGGACACGTTGCCCGCGGCGTCGGACGCCCGGTACTGCAGGGTGTGGCTGCCGTCGCCGAGGTCCTCGGGGTCGAGGACCACGGGCGTCGTGTACTCCAGCCAGTCGCCGTCACCGATGCGGTACTCGGTGTAGACGACCCCGCCGGTGGCCTCCGAGTCGTCGGTGGCGGTGATCGTCACCGTGACGGGCTCGGTGTACCAGCCGGAGGCCGGCTCCTCGGGTGCGACCGTGGCCGACACCTCCGGGGCGGTGGTGTCCGGGTCGGGCTCCTCGTCGCCGAGCACCCGGAAGTAGTCGAACGACACCGGGACCCGAGCCGCCTGGTTCGTGCCGATCGTGAACACGCCGACCTTGAGGTCGTCGGACTCAGCGATCGCGGCGTTCGGGACACCCGTGGTGCCGCCGACGGCCACCCAGGTGGTGCCGTCGAGCGAGTACTCACCCGTGAAGGTCGAGCCGGTCTTGGCCAGCCGCAGCCAAACCTCACCGCGTGCGACCTGCCCGGTGCTGGGCTGCGGGTTCTGGATGGATGCGCCGATCTCCGAACGGAGCTCGATGCTGCTGGCGACGTTGGCCGCACCCAGGACGCTGGTCACGAGGTGGTCGAACTTGACGTAGTTGTCGTCGTCGACCCACGCGATCAGACCAGCCTGCTGGTAACGCTCCACCAGCGCGGTGCTGTCGAGCTTGGTCTCCACCGCCCAGTCCCCGGCCGGTGCGTCCTGCAGGACGAAGTTGCTCACCGTCGAGGCGTCACCGTTGGTGTAGATGTCGCCGTTGGGCGTGAGCAGCCTGAGCTGCCCGTCGGCCACCGTCAGCGCCGACGGCTCGGGCCGCACGACCTGCCAGCGGCAGGCGTCCAGCTCGGTGCCGTCGAACTCGTCGGACGGCACGGTCTCGCCGACCGAGTCGTCCGGCGTGATGGTGAAGGAGTCGAACTCCGCGTCGATGATCGGGGTCTGACCGGTGCCGGTGAGGGACACCAGCCCGATCCGCGGGTTCGTGATGCCGGCCGTCGTGACGGTCTGCCCCATGTCGACGAAGTTCACGCCGTCGGAGGAGTAGGACCCGGTGACGTCCGTGCCGTTGGTCGACGTGAGCCGCACCCAGAAGGTGTCGGGGAAGGCCGTGCCCAGACCGGCGGTGTTGAACTCCGCGGCCGAGGCGTTGGTCTCCCGCAGGAACTGGAAGACCCGGGAACCGGCGTTGGGAGCCGCGGTGCGTCCCTGGATGACCATCTTGATGTAGTTGTCGTCGTCGCCGTAGAGGAGCAGGCCGGCCTGCTGGTACTGCTCACGAGCGGGCAGCGTCAGCTTGGTCGTGGCCTGGAACGCCCCGGGTGCCAGGTCCTGCAGCACGAGGTTCGGGGTCGTGTTGGTGCCCTGGTAGATGTCCGTCGCCGACGTCGGGAGGACCAGCGACCCGCCCTCGACGCTCAGGTTGCCGTCCGGACGGACGACCTCCCACCGGTCGCTGTCCAGGGTGTCACCGTCGAAGTCGTCGGACTTGGCGCCGAAGCACGGCGTCAGCGGGACGGCGTCGACCTCGATCTGCACCGTGGCCACCCGGAAGGCACCCCGGCTGTCGGTCGCCCGGAACGTCGCCGTGTAGGTGCCCGGCTCGGTGTAGACGACGTCGGTGGTCAGCCCTTCGCGAGGGGCGTCGCCGGCGATGCCGGTGGTCCACACCCCGGTGACGGTGTCCCCGTCGAGGTCGGAGACCTCGGCGGCCAGGGTCACGGGCAGCGGCGCCTCGCCCTCGACGGGCGTGGCCGTGACGGACTCCAGGATGGGGGCGCTGTTGGCGCTGACGCCCTTGCCCGTGAACTCGAACCAGTTGACGTTCATGACGCTGCCGGTGGCACCGGTGCGGGACTTGAACACGGCGAACAGCTCGCCGGTCTCCTCAGGGGCATCGGTCAGCTCGACCGAGAACTCCTGGTAGACCTGCCAGTTGCCCGTGCCGGCGACGTCGATGGTGCCGACGACCGGGCCGTCGGCGGCATCCCAGCGGAGCTCGACGAGCCCTCCGTTGCCCGGGCTGGCGGCCCGGATCGTGACGCCGTCGATGTCGGTCAGGTTGACCGGCGAGTAGGAGACGTAGTCCCCGTCCTCGATGAAGCCGAGGTTCTCGAACCCGCCGGCGGTGTCGCCGGTGGCCTCGGTCACGACGCCGGCGTCGCCGCCGCCCGTGCTGCCTGGCGCCCGCCCGGTGGACTCGAAGTACTCGGCCTGCTTGGTCTTGGGCTGCAGGGTGATCAGGTCGGTGCCGGTGAGCGCGGGAGCGCCGTTGGGACCGCCCTGGTCGGTGTAGTCGGCCTCCACGATGACGAAGATGTCGGCCTCGGGGCCGTGGCTGTCATCGATCGTGGCGACGAACTCGCCCTCGCAGCCGTTCTCCTGCTCACCGGGGTGACCGTGGTCGTTGTGACCCAGCGCCGGCTTGACGAGAACACCGGGGCAGGTGTCGACGCCGGCGGCGTCGTCCTCCGGGTCGGTGACCTCGACGGAGTACGCGACGGTGTCGCCGAACTCCGTGAAGCCGCCCTCCGGCGGGCCGGTGATCTCGACCGTCGGGCGCGTGTTGCCCGCGGCGATGTTCACCGTCGCGGTCGCAGTCCGCTCCTGGTCGTTGGTCACCGTGAGGAGCGCCTGGTAGGACCCGGCGGTGCTGTAGGTGTAGGAGGGGTTCGCCTCGGTCGAGTCCACGTCACCGTCGCCGTCGAGGTCCCACGCGTAGGTGAGGACCCCGCCGTCGGGGTCACGGGTGCCCTCGGAGCTGAACTGGACCTCCAGGGGCACCGGGCCGCTGGTGACGTCCGCGCTGGCGCGGGCGATAGGAGCCCGGCTGCCGGAGATGTAGTCGATCCGGTAGACGCCGGAGTCGGCGTTGTTGCCGCCGAAGCCCGAGCCCCAGTCGATCATGTACAGCGCACCGTCGGGACCCCACTCCCACGCCATCGGCTTGATGATCGTGCGACGGGGCAGGAACTCGTCGACCTTGACCGGCTCGGTCCGGTCGTCGTCCAGCAGCACGTTGTACAGCTGGCCGGTGTTCCACTCGCCCAGCAGCGCCTTGTTGCTGAAGTACTCCGGCCACTTGCGGTCGGAGTCCAGGTCCTCGTCGTAGACGTACGCGGGGCCGGCCATGGGCGCGCCCCCCGTGCCGATGCCCGGGTAGGTCGACGTGGACTCGCGGCCGTACCAGATCTGCGCGCCGATCGACGGGGGCAGCTGGGTCAGGCCGGTGTTGTTCGGGGAGTCGTTGACCGGGTTGGCGCAGTCGTACAGGCCCTTGCCGGTGTTGGTGGCGAAGTCCCAGTCCACGTACGGGGTGTTGCCGCCGTGGCAGTAGGGCCAGCCGTAGTTGCCGGGCTCGTTCAGGATCTGCCACTCGACCCGGCCGTCAGGCCCACGCGTGGAGCTGGTGGAGCCGGCGTCGGGGCCGTAGTCGGCGACCATGAGCTTGTCGGTCAGCGGGTCGATGCCGACGCGGAACGGGTTGCGGAAGCCCATGCCGTAGATCTCCGGCCGGGTCAGGGCGGTGCCGGGCGCGAACAGGTTGCCCTCGGGGACCGTGTACGTGCCGTCGTCCTCCGGGGTGATGCGGAGCACCTTGCCGCTGAGGTTGTTGGTGTTGCCCGACGTGCGCTGCGCGTCGAAGGCACCGCGCCCGGCGCGCTCGTCGGTGGGCGTGTACCCCTGCGACTGGAAGGGGTTGGTGTTGTCACCGGTGGCGATGTACAGGTTGCCGTCGCCGTCGAACTCCAGGGCGCCGCCGGCGTGGCAGCACTCCGCCCGCTGCACGGGCACCTCGAGGACGACCCTCTCACTGGCCGGGTCGATGCTGGTGTCACCCATGGTGAAACGGGACACCCGGTCCACGGCGGAGCCGGTGGGCGAGTAGTACAGGTACACCCACCCGTTGTCAATGAAGTCGGGGTCGAGCACGATGCCGACCAGGCCGAACTCCTGCACCGTGGTGACGCTCAGGTTGAGGACCGTGCGCACGGCACCGCTCTCCTCGATGACGAGGACCTCGCCGTTGCGCTCGATGTAGAACACACGGCCGTCCTCGGCCACGTCGAGCTCCATCGGGTTGGACGTGTTCTCGTCCAGCGCGACCTTCTCGAAGCTCTCGTCGGAGGTCGCGTTGCAGTCCGCGCCCACCGCACCGGCGGCGGTCTCGATGCCGCCGAGCAGGTGGTCGAGGAACTCGGCCTCGGCGAACGACTCGTTGGTGTGGCCCAGCGCCGTGTACCAGCTGCGGCCGGCCTCGACCTCCTGGCACCAGGCGATCGGGTGGTCCACACCCATGGCGTTGCCGCCCGGGTTGTAGGTGGTCTCGTCCAGCGAGGCCAGCACGTGGACGTCGTCCCGAGGGTTGGTCTGGAAGCTGTACCACTCGTCGAAGCGGGACCACTCGGTCGGCAGGCCCTCGGTCGAGGGGTGCGCCGGGTCCTCCACGACGACCGTCGCGGTCTGGTTGGACGGGTGGCCGGAGAAGTAGGCCCCGACCAGGTCGCCGTAGAACTCCCAGCCGTACTCCGTGTCGGAGGCGGAGTGGACGCCGGCGAATCCGCCGCCGTCGTTGATGTAGCCCTCGAACGCGGCCTGCTGGGCGTCGTTGAGCACGTCACCGGTGGTGGACAGCCAGACGACGACCTCGAACTGCTCGAGGTTGCCCTCGGTGAAGAACTCGGCGTCCTCGGTGGCGGTCACGCTGAAGTCGTTCGCGGTGCCGAGCGCCTCGATGGCGGCGATGCCGGAGGGGATGGAGCCGTGCCGGAAGCCGGCGGTCTTGGAGAAGACCAGCACGTCGAAGCGGCCCTGCCCGACGGGCGGGGCCTCGGCGGCGGCCTGGGAGGTCTCGACCGCGGCGCTGACCTGCGCCGCGGTGCCGACCGCCGTCTGCTCCGCCGCGACCGCCGAGGCGGGCAGGGCGACCAGGCTGCCGGCGGCGACCGCGAGGCCGGCCAGGGCGGCCACCCCACGACGTCTGCGGCGCGGTACGCGCGTGGTTGGTCTGGGAGATGGTGGGAACATCGTTGTTCTTCCGTTCTCTGGAGGGGCCGGTTCGGGTAGAAGCGATCGGTCTCGAGGCGGGAGCCGTGCCGCCCGGGGGTGCGTCCCCGGGCGGCACGGGTTCAGAGTTCGAGCCAGGTGGTGCCCTGGGCCGAGGAGCGCGTGACGGCGTCCAGCACGGTCTGGATCTGCACGCCGTCGTCGAAGGACGGGCTCGGTGCCCGTCCGGCGGCGACGTCACCCACCAGGTCGACGACCTGGTGGACGAACGCCGCGTCGTAGCCCACCCCGTGGCCGGGCGGGTACCAGAAGCCCGGCGTAGGGGTGGTCGGGCTCGCTGGTCTGGATGCGGCGGAAGCCCGCCTCGGCCGCGGGCAGCGTGTGGTCGTGGAACCACAGCTCGTTCATCTGCTCGAAGTCGAAGGCGATGCTGCCGAGCGAGCCGTTGACCTCCAGGCGGATGGCGTTCTTGCGCCCCGAGGCGAACCTCGTGGCCTCGAACGTGCCCAGCGCCCCGTTGGCGAAGCGCGTCAGGAACAACGCGGCGTCGTCGACGGTCACCTCCCCCGTCGCCCCGTCGGCCCCCGCGCCGGCGCTGAGCCCCGCGGACTCCGCCGGCAGCGGACGCTGCTTGACGAAGGTCTCCGTGAGGCCGGTCAGGCCGGTGATGCGCGAGCCGGTGACGAACTGCGACAGGTCGATGATGTGGGCCCCGATGTCACCCAGCGCCCCCGAGCCCGCCCGCTCGGCCTGCAGTCGCCAGACGAGCGGGAACTCCGGGTCGGTGATCCAGTCCTGGAGGTACTGCGCCCGCACGTGGCGGATCTCACCGAGCCGGCCGTCGGCGACCAGCCGACGGGCCAACGTGATGGCGGGCACGCGGCGGTAGTTGAACCCCACCATCGACAGCACCCCGTCGGTCGCGGCGGCGCGGGCGGCGTCGGCCATCCGCTGCGCCTCCTCGACCGTGTTGGCCAGCGGCTTCTCGCACAGCACGTGCTTGCCGGCCTCCAGCGCGGCCACCGCGATGTCGCAGTGGCTGTCCCCGGGCGTGACGATGTCGACCAGGTCGACGTCGTCACGCTCGAGGACGCTGCGCCAGTCGTCGGTGCTGTCGCGCCAGCCGAGCTGCGCGGCGGCCGCCTTGGCCCGCCCCGCGTCCCGGCCGGCCACGACGGCCATGTCGATGCCGAGCGGCAGGTCGGCGACCCGCGGTGCCGTCCGCCACGCGTGGGAGTGCGTGGCGCCCATGAACGAGTGGCCGACCAGCGCCACCCCCAGCGTGCCGTCGGGCATCAGGACTCGAAGCCCAGCTCGAGGTACTGGTCGACGTTCTCCGAGGTGATGGTGGCCGAGGACAGGATGATCTCCTCGGGCACCTCGTTCTCGACGAGGTCGGTCATGCCCCGGCCCTGGGCCACGAGGCGGGCCAGGTTGATGGCCGAGGAGGCCATCGACGGGGAGTAGGTGACCGTGGCCTGCAGGACCGACTCACCGGACTGGATCTCCTGCATGGCGTTCAGCGAGCCAGCGCCACCGACCATGAAGAACTCGTCGCGGCCGGAGTCGGCGATGGCGGCCAGGACGCCGATGCCCTGGTCGTCGTCGTGGTTCCAGATGGCGTCGAACGCCCCGGTGGCCTGCAGCAGCTGCCGGGTCACGGCGTCACCGGACTCGACCGTGAACTCGGCCGCCTGACGGGGGCCGACCTCGAAGCCGAACGACGACAGCGCGTCGGCGAAGCCCTGGCTGCGCTGCTGCGTCAGCTCCAGGGCGTCGATCCCGGCGATCTCGCCGATGACGGGGCTGCTGACGCCCTCGTCGGTGAGCCGCTGGCCGATGTAGTTGCCGGCCGCGACGCCCATGCCGTAGTTGTCGCCGGCGATGAACGTCCGGTACGCCAGCGGCGAGGAGAACCGCCGGTCGAGGTTGATGACCGGGACGCCCGCGTCCATGACCTCACGCGCGATCTCGGTCAGGGCGTTGCCGTCGAAGGGCAGGATCACCAGCGCGTCGATGCCGGCGTCCAGCAGCGACTGCACCTGGCTGATCTGCAGGTTGACCTCGTTGGTGCCCTCGGTCAGCTGCAGCGTGACGTCGGGGTGCTGCTCGGCCTGGGCCCGCGCGTTCTCGGTGATCGCGGCGATCCAGCCGTGGTCGGCGGCCGGGGCGGAGAACCCCAGGGTGACGGGCGTGCCCGGCTCGGCGCTGGCACCGCCGCCCGCGGCCGCGGCCGGGGCGGAGGCGGCGGCCTCGTCGGAGGGCGCCGCGCCGGTGCAGGCGGCCAGACCGGCGGCGCCGGCGGCGGCGCCGCCGATCAGGAAGCCGCGTCGGCCCAGGCGCGACAGGGCGGGGCGCAGGGGATCGGTCATGTCGGTACTCCTCATCGAGTTCGTGCGGGTTCTCGTGCCTGGTCCGCGGCGGCAGGGCGCCGGTCGCGGGTCGTGCGGTCTGTCGGTCGGGAGGGGGACTTCGGGAGGGGGACGGAGGGGGTGTCAGGCCCCGGGCTTCGGCTTGTCGGGGTCCAGCGCCGCGCCGGTCTGCGCCGGCAGCTTGCCGGGCGACCCCGGGCGCCTGAGCCAGGGCGGCAGCAGGCCACCACCGGCCAGTCGGCCCTGCAGCAGGACGGCGACGACGATGATCGCGCCCTTGGCCACGTCCTGCGTCGCGGTCGGCAGGAAGTTGAGGGTGAAGATGTTGGTCACCGTGGTGAAGATCAGGACGCCGAGCAGCGTGCCGAGGATCGTGCCCCGCCCGCCCGACAGCAGCGTCCCGCCGATGACGACCGCGGCGATGGCGTCCAGCTCGTAGAGCGAGCCGTGGGTCGACGTACCGGTGGTGGTGCGGGCGGTCAGCATGATGGCCGCGATGCCGCAGCAGAAGCCGAGCAGCGTGTACAGCAGCATGGTGTGACGACGGACGTCGATGCCGGCCAGCCGCGCGGCCTCGGCGTTGCCGCCCACGGCCAGCGTGCGCCGGCCGAACGTGGTGCGGTTGAGCAGCACCCAGCCGGCGATCGCGACCACCGCCATGATGACGATGTTGACCGGCAGGCCCAGGATCCGGGTCCGGAACACGTCGAGGAACGCGTCGTTGGTGACCAGCTGCGAGCGGTTCTGGCTGATCTGCTCGGCCAGGCCGCGGGCCGAGGCCAGCATGGCCAGGGTCATGATGAACGGGACGATCCGCCCGTAGGCGATCAGGAACCCGTTGACCGCGCCGACCACGGTCCCCACGATCAGGGCGCACAGGACCATGACCATGAAGCCGTACTGGTCCGCGTAGTACTGCGTGGCCGCGGTCGTGGCCCAGACGCTGGCCAGCGCGACGATCGCCCCGACGCTCAGGTCGATGCCGCCACCGGTGATGACGAACGTCATGCCGACGCTGACGACGGCGATGATGGCGCCGAGCTCGAGGATGATCAGCAGGTTGTTGCCGGACAGGAACCGGTCCCCCGCCGTCCAGACCCCGATGATGACCAGGATCGCCATGACGCCCACGAGGCCGAGGTTGCGGACCACCGACTCGGACATGGCCGGCCGCTTGGCCGACTGGCCCCGGCCGTGGCCGGAGGTGGTGCCGTGGCCGCTGCCCTCGGTGGTGGGGGCGGTCGAGGACGTGCTCATGCGGCATCGCCTTCCTGCGGGTCGAGCCCGCGTGAGCGCTGGTGTTCTTCGGACATGACGAGGTCGAGGACGCGGGACTCGTCCAGCTCGGAGGCGGGGCCGGTGTGCACGACCCGGCCCTCCCGGACGACGAGCACCCGGTCGGCCAGGCCCAGCACCTCGGGCACCTCGCTGGACACCACCAGCACGGCGACACCGGAGTCGGCCAGCCGGCGGACGACGTCGTAGATCTCCTTGCGGGCGCCGACGTCGACGCCGCGGGTGGGCTCGTCGAGCAGCAGGACCCGGCACTCGCGCAGCAGCCAGCGGGCCAGCACGACCTTCTGCTGGTTGCCGCCGGACAGCGTCGAGACCAGCCGGCTGACGTCGACGGGACGCAGGTCCAGGTCGCCGGCCAGGTCGTCGGAGCGCTTCTGCTCGCCGCCGAAGTCGATGAACCCGCCGCGGGAGAACCGGGTCAGGCTGGCCAGCGTGATGTTGCTGGCGATGGACTGCTGCATGACGAGCGCCTGGCTCTTGCGCTCCTCGGGGGCCAGGCCCACGTGGGCCCGGACCGCGTCCTTGACCGAGCCCGGCCGCAGCCGCCGCCCGTCCACGCGGACGCTGCCCGCGGTGGCCCGGCGGGCGCCGAAGATGGTCTCGAGGATCTCCGAGCGCCCCGCGCCGACCAGGCCGGCCAGGCCGACGATCTCGCCCGCACGGATCTGCAGGCTCACCCCGGAGAAGCTGCCGGCGCAGGCCAGGTCGGCCACGTCGAGGACGACGTCACCGAGGCCGCCGGTGCGCTCGGGGAAGACCCCGTCCAGGGTCTTGCCGGTCATCAGGCGGATCACGTCGGCCGTGGGGGTGTCCTGGGCCGACAGGTTCTCCGCGACGGTGCGGCCGTCCTTGAGGACCGTGACCCGGTCGCCGATCTCGCGGATCTCCTCCAGCCGGTGGCTGATGTAGATGACCGCCACACCGGCGGCGGTCAGGCTGCGCACGACCCGGAACAGGTTGGCGACCTCGTCGGAGTCCAGCACGGCCGAGGGCTCGTCCATGACGATGACCTGCGCGTCGCGGGACAGCGCACGGGCCATGGAGACCACCTGCTGCCCGGCCGCGGACAGGTCGCCGACCTCGCGGTCGGGGGAGATCTCGGGGTGGCCGAGCTGAGCCAGCAGCTCACGGGTGCGCCGGTCGCGGGCCCGGGTCAGGGTGATGCCGAAGCGGGAGGTCTCGTGGCCGAGGAACACGTTCTCGGCCACCGACAGCCCGGGCACGAGGTCGAGCTCCTGGTACATGGTGGCGATGCCCTGCCTGGTGGACGCCTGGGGCGTGGCGAGCCGGACCTCCTCGCCCTGCCACGTGATCGTGCCCTCGTCGGGCTGGTGCGCCCCGGCCAGGACCTTGATCAGCGTGGACTTGCCCGCGCCGTTCTGGCCGAGCAGGCAGTGGACCTCACCGGCGCGGACGTCGAGGTCCACCCCGTCGAGGGCTCGGACGCCGGGGAACGTCTTGACGATCCCGTGCATCCGTAGGAGCGAGGACTCCACGCACACCTCCTTGTGTGTGGGCGCGTCGACGTCGACGCTCCCGGGGAATTAGTTCGTCTGCCGCCGAAACGTATCGCTTCCCAGGGTGCCTTGTGAACCCTTACCCTGCAGAAGGCCGGTACGCGTCGTGCAGAAGCCCCGCCACCGACGGCGATGTCGCCACCGGGTTCGCGACGCTAGACAGGCGTTGCTCCGACGGTCAAGCAATAGGTGCGCGTCGTGCACGGATCGAGACCCACCCGAGACACACCGTCCTGGCACCAGGACGCACCGGACCGCCCGCACCACCCGGACGCACGTGAGCCTCCCCCGTGGCCCCGTGCGGACGCCCCGCGGAACCCCGCCGCGGGGGACACCGACCCCCTGCCCCGACAGGGTTTGCCGAGGAGGACAACAGGCTTATGCTCGACGACGTGAACAAAGTTGTTCAGGAGCCAGCCGAAGTGACGCAGGGCTCCGGCCCCGGCACCGCTGGTGACCGGGTCGGTGTCTGGTTCGTCGGCGCGAAGGGCTCGGTGGCCACCACCGCCCTGGTCGGCGCGCTGGCCATCCGGGACGGCCTGGCGTCCGGGCTGGGCTGCGTCACCGAGCTGCCCGAGCTGGCCGGCACGCCGCTGCCCGGCTTCGACTCCCTCGTGTTCGGCGGGCACGACGTCCTGGACGTGCCCTACCGCAAGCGGGCCGAGGAGCTGGCCGCCCAGTCGGTCATCCCGGGGCAGCTGCTCGAGCCGCTCACCGACGCCCTGGCCCGGGCCGACGACGAGGTCCGCCAGGTCGCGACCGCGGAGCGCGACGGCCACGACGCGGGCGCCGCGCAGCGGGCCCAGGTCGCCCGGCTGCGCGCCGACCTCGAGGCCTTCGTCGGCAGGCACGGCCTTGCGCGCGTGGTGGTGGTGGACGTGTCCAGCACCCACGCCCCGGTCGACGTCGCCGACCCCGACCTGGCCTCCGCCGCCGCCGTGCGCGCGGCCTGGGACGCCGGCCGCTCCCCGCTGCCGGCCAGCGCCCTGCACCCCTGGGCGGCCTTCGAGGCCGGGGCCGGCTTCGTGGCCTTCACGCCCAGCCCGGGCGTCGACCTGCCCTGCGTGGTGGACCTGGGCCGCGAGCTGGGGGCCACCTGGGCCGGCGCGGACGGCAAGACCGGCGAGACGCTGCTCAAGTCCGTGCTGGCGCCGATGTTCGTCCAGCGGGCGCTGCGCGTGGACTCGTGGGCGTCGGTCAACCTGCTCGGCGGCGGTGACGGCAGCACGCTGTCGGACCCCGTCGCGGCCCGCAGCAAGACCACGACCAAGGCCGCCGGGCTGGAGGCCATGCTCGGCCGCCACGTCCCGGGCCCGCTGCACATCGACTACGTGCCGGACATGGGCGACTGGAAGACCGCGTGGGACCAGGTCCGGTTCTCGGGCTTCCTGGGCACGGCCATGACGCTGCAGTTCACCTGGCAGGGCTGCGACTCCGCCCTGGCCGCCCCCCTGGTGCTGGACCTGGCCCGGCTGACTGCCGCGAGCATGGCCGCCGGCCGGACCGGGGTCGTCAGCGAGCTCGGCTTCTTCTTCAAGAACCCGCTGGGCAGCGACGAGCACGCCCTGGCGGTGCAGTGGCAGGAGCTGCTGCGCCTGACGGGCTCCCTCGCCGAGGGCTCCGACGCGTGACGAGCCCGACGCGATGACCCCGACGCTGCGGGACTGGGCCGAGCTGGTCCGGCTGCCGGCCGCGGTCACCGTGCCGGGGGACGCGCTGGTCGGCCTGGCCGCGGCCGGCGGCCCGGTCCGGGCCCGCAGCGCGCTGCTGCCGCTGGCCTCGGTGTCCATGTACTGGGCCGGCATGGCGCTCAACGACTGGGCCGACCGCGACCTCGACGCCGTCGAGCGGCCCGAGCGACCCGTGCCCAGCGGGCGGATCAGCCCGGCCCAGGCGCTCGGCGCCGCGGCCGCGCTGACCGCGACCTCCGTGGGCCTCGCCGCCGTCGGGGCCGGCCGGCGCGGGGCGGGCACGGCCGTCGCCCTGGCCGTGGCCGTCTGGGGCTACGACCTCGTGGCCAAGCCGCGACCCTGGGCGCCGCTGGCCATGTCGTTGACCCGGGCCCTGGACGTCAGCCTGGGCGCGACCGGGGCCCGCCCCGAGACCGCGGGCGCCCGGACCGGTCTGGGCCTGCCGCCCGCCCTGCTGCCGGCCCTGACCGCCGGTCTGCACACCCTCGCCGTCACCGACCTGTCGCGGGGCGAGGTCCACGGCGCGGCCCGCGGCCAGGGCACCCGCGCCGGGGTGACGACGGCGCTGGCCGCCGCCACGGTCGCCCCCGTGCTGGCCGGGCGCGTGGCCGGCCGTTCGCGTCGTGGCCAGGCCCCCGTGGCCCGGACCGCCCTGGTGGCCCAGGCGCTGCTGGCCGGGGCGGCCACCGCGGCGCACAGCGTGCCCGTGATCCGGGCGCAGGCCGAGGCCGGGCGCACCGGCACCGGCCCGGACGCCCGGCGCGCCACCATCACCGGGATCAAGGCGTTCCTCCCCCTGCAGTCCGCCCTGCTGTCGGCCCTGGGCCGACCGGTCACGGCGGTCGCGCTCGTGGGGGCGGGGACCGTCGTCTCACGGCTGCTGCGAGGAGGACCCACGACATGAGCCTGCGACTCGGCTACGGCACCAACGGCTTCGCCGACCACCGGTTGCACGAGGCGCTGGACGTCATCGCCTCGCTCGGCTTCGAGGGGGTCGGGCTGACGCTGGACCACCACCACCTGGACCCGTTCGACACCGACCTGACCGGCCGCTGCGAGCAGGTCCGGCGGGACCTCGAGCAGCGCGGTCTGTCGGTGGTCGTGGAGACCGGCGGCCGCTACGTCCTGGACCCGGTGCGCAAGCACGAGCCGACGCTGGTCTGCGAGGACGGCCGGTCCCGCCGCGTCGACCTGCTGGCGCGCGCCATCCGGGTCGCCGAGGGCATCGGGGCGCCGGTGGTGTCGTTCTGGAGCGGTGTCCTGCCCACCGGCACCCCCGCCCGCAAGGGCACCGAGCGGCTCGTGGCCTCCCTGGAGCACCTGGTGCCCCTGGCCGAGGCGGCCGGGGTCCGCCTGGCGCTGGAGCCCGAGCCCGGCCACCACGTCAGCGTGGTCGACGAGGCCCTCGACGTGCTCGACCGGCTCGGCCACCCCGACGGCCTGGCCCTGACGGTCGACGTCGGCCACGTGGTCTGCAACGAGCCCCGGGGCCTCGGCGACACCCTGCGCCACGTCGGCGACCGGCTGGCCAACGTGCAGCTGGACGACATGCGCCCCGGCGTGCACGAGCACCTGGAGATGGGTGACGGCGACGTCGACCTGGTCGAGGTGGTGCAGACCCTGCTCGAGCTGGGCTACCAGGGCCTGGCCGCCGTCGAGCTGCCCCGCCACTCCCACGCCGCGCCCGCCGTGGCCCGCCGCAGCGCCCTGGCCCTGCAGGCCGCCCTGGTGGAGGCCGACCGCCGCACCGGTGGGCAGAGCGTCCCGCCGACCAACCGCAGCGGCCCGCCGCTGACCGCCGGTGCGCCGCGCAGCGCCCCGTCCTCGCTCACCGTCGGGACCCGGTCGTGAGCGCGGCGACCGCCTCGGCCGGCTGGGACGTCCTCGGCTGGGCCCAGCCCGCCCCGGCGCTGCAGGCCGAGCTCGACGCGCGGCTCGACGACGACTCGCGGGCGGCCTACGCCGCCGCCCGGCAGCGCGTGACCGACGACCCCGGCAGCCTGGACGTCGTCTTCCCGGCCACGGGCCGCACGGTGGGCCGTGCGCCGCTCGCGCCCGGGGACACGACCGGTCTGCTCGGCTCGGTGGACGACCTGGCCCGCGTGCTCCTGCTGCTGGCGGCCACCGACCGCGCCGACCTGGCCCGGCACCTGTACCGGGACGGTGACGCCGCCGAGCGGCGCGCCGTGGTGCGGGCGCTGCACCTGCTGCCGGCGGCCGGCGACGTCGACGACCTGCTGGCCGACGCCCTGCGCACCAACGACCCGCGGCTGGTGGCCGCGGCCATGGGGCCGGCCGCCGACGCGCTGGACGACGACGCCTGGCGGCAGGCGGTGCTCAAGTGCCTGTTCACCGGGGTGCCGCTGGCCTGCGTGCACCGGCTGCAGGAGCGCCGCGACGACACCCTGGAGGTCATGGCGGCCCGCTACGTGGCCGAGCGCGTGGCCGCGGGCCGTGACGTCCCCGCCGACGTGGGTGACGTGCTGCCCCCGGACTCGCCCGCGCTGGAGCACGCCGGGCTGTCGGAGGCGGAGCAGGGTGGTCACCCGGACCGCCTGGCGGCCGCCGCCCGCGCCCGCGAGCTCCTGCTCCCCCGGTCCTGACCCCCCTCCCCCTGCCTGGAGTCCCCATGCGCATCTTCGACCCGCACATCCACATGACCTCGCGCACCACCGACGACTACGAGGCGATGGCGGCCGCGGGCGTCCAGGCGCTGGTCGAGCCCGCCTTCTGGCTGGGCCAGCCCCGCACCTCGGTGGGCTCGTTCGTCGACTACTTCGACGGCCTGCTCGGCTGGGAGCGGTTCCGCGCCTCGCAGTACGGCATCGCCCACCACTGCACCATCGCGCTCAACCCCAAGGAGGCCAACGACCCGCGCTGCACGCCGGTGCTGGAGGTCATGCCCCGCTACCTGGCCAAGGACGGCGTGGTCGCGGTGGGCGAGATCGGCTTCGACTCGATGACCGACGCCGAGACCGACGCGTTCACCAGCCAGCTGGCCATGGCCAAGGACCACGGCCTGCCCGCGCTGGTCCACACCCCCCACCGCGACAAGGCCGCCGGCACCCGGCGCACCCTGGAGCTGGTCGAGGCCTCCGGCATCGGGGCCGGCATGGTGGCGGTGGACCACCTCAACGAGACCACGCTGCAGCAGGTGGACGAGTCCGGCTGCTGGCTCGGCTTCTCGGTCTACCCGGACACCAAGATGGACGAGCACCGCATGGTGCGGATCCTGCAGGAGCGCGGCCTGGAGCGGGTGCTGGTCAACTCGGCGGCCGACTGGGGCCGCTCCGACCCGCTCAGGACGCTCAAGGTCGGCCAGGCCATGCTCGCGGCGGGGTTCACCGACGACGACGTCGACCGGGTGCTGTGGCGCAACCCCGTCGAGTTCTACGGCCAGAGCGGCCGACTCATGCTGGAAGACGTCCGCACCGACCTGGGCGCGGAGTTCGAGGGCAGCTCCGTGCTGCGCGGCCCGCGCGCCTCGGCGGACTGAGGCCGGATGAGGCTCCGCCGCCCCGACGGCAGCACGGTGCACGTCGGCTACTGCACCAACGTCCACCCGGCCACCGACCTCGACGGCATCCTGGCCCAGCTGCGCCGCTACGCCGTGCCGGTGAGGGCCGCGCTGGGCTGCGAGGTGCTCGGGGTCGGCCTGTGGCTGGCCGCCCCCGTGGCGGCGGCCCTGGCCGACGACCTCGCGCACGTGCGCCGGCTGCGGGGCGAGCTGGCGCGGCTCGGCCTGGAGGTCGTCACGCTCAACGCCTTCCCCTACGGGGAGTTCCACTCCCCCGTGGTCAAGAAGGCCGTGTACCACCCGGACTGGACCGAGGCGTCGCGGCTGGAGCACACGCTGGCCTGCGCCCGGGTGCTGCAGGCGCTGCTGCCGGACGACGTGGCCACCGGCAGCGTCAGCACGCTGCCCCTGGCCTGGCGCAGCCCGTGGGACGACGACCGGCGCGCCTCCGCCCGGGACCACGTGGCCGGCCTGGCCCGCGGCCTGGCGGACCTGGCCGGCCGCGGCCCCCGGGTGACGGTCGGCTTCGAGCCGGAGCCGGGTTGCGTGTGGGAGGTGCTCGACGACGTGCTCAGCGGGCCCGAGCAGCTGGCCGGGCTGCTGTCGGCCGAGCACCTGCGCGACGGCCTGGTCGGGGTCTGCCTGGACACCTGCCACAGCGCCGTCGGCTTCG
The DNA here is from genome assembly GCF_042466345.1 of Jannaschia sp. R86511. Classification (NCBI taxonomy): domain Bacteria; kingdom Pseudomonadati; phylum Pseudomonadota; class Alphaproteobacteria; order Rhodobacterales; family Roseobacteraceae; genus Jannaschia; species Jannaschia sp. R86511. The sequence goes on along the minus strand of NZ_JAXHCD010000001.1, from coordinate 1,866,604 downwards.
ACGACCTGGCCGACGTCGGGGCCCGGGTGGCCCGCTCGCCGCTCGGCGTGGCCAAGCTGCAGGCCTCGGCCGCGCTGCACGTGCCCTCGCCCGGCGACCCGGCCTCGCGCCGGCTGCTGGCCGACTTCGACGAGCCGCGCTTCCTGCACCAGACCCGGGAGCAGCCCGCCGGGCCCGCCGACCGGCCGCAGGGCACCGACGACCTCGGTGAGGCGCTGGCGGGCGGGCTGCCCGGGCGGGCACCGTGGCGCTGCCACGTCCACCTGCCGCTGCACGCCGCCGGGGCCGGCGCGAACCCAGGTCGCGACCGGCGCCCTGCGTGCCGCGCTGGACCAGCTCGTCGCCCCGGTCGGCGGGGCCGTCGACCTCGTGGAGGTCGAGACGTACACCTGGTCGGTGCTGCCGCAGGAGCAGCGCCGGCTCGGCGGGGTCGGTGCGACCTCGTCCGACGACCCGGACGACGACGGCCTGGCCGCCGGCCTGGCCCGTGAGCTCGCCTGGGTCCGTGACCACCTGCTCGACGACGGTCTGGAGGCCGCATGACCGACCCCGGTACGACCCCGACCCCCGCCCCGGGCGACCGGCCGCGCACCCCGGTGCTGCTGCTGGACGTCGTCGGTCTCAGCGACCGCGCGCTGGCCCACATGCCCCGGCTGCGGGCCGTGGCCGCCCAGGGCTTCCGCGCCCCGCTGGACACGGTGCTGCCGGCGGTCACCTGCACGGTGCAGTCGACGTTCCTCACCGGCACCGCCCCGGCCGCGCACGGTGCCGTGGCCAACGGCTGGTACTTCCGCGACCTGGGCGAGGTCTTCCTCTGGCGCCAGCACAACCGGCTCGTGCAGGGCGAGAAGATCTGGGAGACCGCCCGGCGCAGCGAACCGGGCTTCCGCGCCGTCAACGTCTGCTGGTGGTACGCCATGGGCGCCACCACCGACGTGACGGTCACCCCGCGCCCGATCTACCACGCCGACGGGGCCAAGTCCCCGGACGCCTACGTCCGCCCGCCCGAGCTGCACGACGAGCTCGTCGACAAGCTGGGCGAGTTCCCGCTGTTCCAGTACTGGGGCCCGACCGCGTCGATCGCCTCGACCCGGTGGATCGTCGGCGCCACCCGGCACCTGATGCCGGGCGCCGACCTGACGCTGTCCTACGTGCCGCACCTTGACTACGACCTGCAGCGCTTCGGTCCGGAGTCGCGCGAGGCCGACGTGGCCGCCGCCGACCTGGACCGCGAGCTGGCGCCCCTGCTGGACGACGCCGAGGCCCAGGGCGTCACGGTGGTGGCGCTCAGCGAGTACGCCATCACCGCGGTCGACCGGCCCGTGCACGTCAACCGCGTGCTGCGCGACGCGGGCCTGCTGGAGGTCTACACCCAGGCCGGCATGGAGTACCTGGACCCGTGGACCTCGCGCGCGTTCGCCGTGGCCGACCACCAGGTGGCCCACGTGTACGTCCAGGACCCCGCCGACGTCGAGCGCGTGGCGACCTTGCTGCGGGCGCTGCCCGGGGTCGAGCAGGTGCTGGACGCCGACGGCAAGCGCGAGGCCGGCCTGGACCACGAGCGCTCCGGCGAGCTGGTGCTGGTCTCGGAGCCGCGGGCCTGGTTCACCTACTACTACTGGCACGACGACGCCCACGCCCCGGACTTCGCCCGCGGGGTCGAGATCCACCGCAAGCCCGGTTACGACCCGGCCGAGCTGTTCTTCGACCCGGCCGACCGCAGCGCCAAGGCCAAGGCCGGGCTGCAGCTGGTCCGCAAGAAGGTCGGCCTGCGCTACGCCATGAGCGTGGTGCCCACCGACGCCCGCTGGGTCAAGGGCTCCCACGGCCGGCTGCCCGGCCCCGGGGACGACGCCCCCGTCCTGCTGTGCTCGGACGCCTCCCTGGCCACCGACCGCGTCGCGGCCACCGACGTCAAGGCCCTGGTGCTCGCCGCCGCCGGACTGACCCCGCCGGACTGACCCACCCGGACTGACCCACCCGAGGCCGGCGGCGACCTCGCCGCCGGTCTCCCGCGTACCGACCAGCGACGGGTATTGGCCGAAACAGTCCCTTCGCCCGGTGAGACCCCGACCTGTGTCGCTGGGCGGTACGCCCCGACCCGACCGCACCGGACCGACCCCGCCGCCGGCCTCCGGCGTACCGACCAGCGACGGGTATGCGCCGGAACGGTCCCTACGCCCGGCGAGACCCCGGCCTGTGTCGCTGGTCGGTACGCCGCGACCCGACGCCAGCGCCCGACCTGGGGCGCGCGGGCCGGTACGCCCAACGCGCCGGCAGCGCCCGCGCCAGCACCGGGGGTCGGACAGCCCGACGGGCGGCGCCGACCGTGAGGTCGACGCCGCCCGTCGGCGGTGAGGGGTCGGTCAGGCGAACCTGGCGCGCAGCTCCTCGGCGATCTCCGTCAGCTCGGCCCTGACGTCCGCGTCCCGGACGGTCGCGACCTGCGTCTCGAACCGGTCCAGGGCGCGGGCCACGCCGCGGGCGTCGTCACGGGCGTGCGCCCGCTCGGCCGCCATGACCTGGGCGTCCAGGCGCGAGTGCTCCGCCCGGCTCAGGTCGCCGTCGGCGTACATGGCGTCCAGCTCGCCGGAGATCCCGGCGAACGTGATGAGCACGGTGAACGTCATGGACTCCGTCGTGACGTGGCCGGCGACGTCGGTCGCGGTGACCTCGACCGTGTGGCTGCCGCGCGAGGGCACCCAGCTGGTCTCGGCGTCCACGGCCTCGCCGTCGACGAGCACCTCGACCGAGGCGACACCGGAGGTGGCGTCGGTGGCGGTGACCGCCAGGTCGACGGTCTCCCCCTGCTCCACCTCGGCGCCGTCGGTGAGACCCGACACCTCGACCACGGGGGCCGTCGTGTCGAGCTCCACGGTGAACGCCTCGTGCTCGGCGACGTTGCCCGCCTCGTCCGTGGCACGGACGTCGACGACGTACGTGCCGTCGGCGTCGACCACCACGGGCTCGGTGTGCTCGGTCCACTCGCCGTCGCCGATCCGGTGCTCGACGAGCACCGGGCCGTCGCTGTCGTCGGTCGCGGTGGCCGACACCGTCACCGGCGACGTCCACCAGCCCTCGAGCCCGTCGGGCTCGGCCGGGTCCACGACCACGTCGAGCTCGGGCGCGGTGGTGTCCGGCTCCTCGTCGTCGGTGACGACGCGGAACCAGTCGAAGTCCACCGTGACGGGCTCGACCTGCTGCGGTCCGATGGCCATCAGGCCCACGGACGTGAGCGCGGCGTCGTTGGTGACCGGCTCGCCCAGGGACGTCCAGGTCACCCCGCCGTCGCTGACCCAGCCGGAGTACGACGAGCCCTCCTTGGTCAGCCGCAGGTAGTAGTACCCGGACTCGGAGGTGTCGGCGATGTCGAGGCCCCGGTTGCCGCCGTTGCCGAACTGGGCGTTGCGCTCCGAGACGAGCTCGGCCCCCAGGTCGGTGGCCGCGGCCGGGGCGTTGCGGGCGACGACGTCGAGCTTGACGTAGTTGTCGTCGTCGCCGTAGGCGATCAGGCCCGCCAGCTGCCACTGGTGCGCCATCGCGGGCGTCAGCCGGGTCTCGACCGTCCAGTCACCGTCGCCGAGGTCCTGCAGCACGAAGTTGCGGGGGTCCTCGTTGGCGGTGCCGTTGATGTCACCGGGCTGGGTGGTGATGCTCAGGTGGCCGTCGGCCACCTCGAGCGCCCTGGCGTCGGCGCGCACGACGGCGTCCCAGCGGCAGGTGTCCAGCGCGGTGCCCTCGAACTCGTCGGAGGCCTCGGGCTCCTCGCCCTCGTCACCGGCGACCGACAGGTCGAAGGAGTCGAAGGCGACGACGGCCTCGCTCGCGCCGGTGTCGCCGGCGGCGAGCAGACCCAGGTCGGCGTCGGCCTTGAGCGGGGCGACCCCGTCCAGGGCCGTCCACTCCGTGCCGTCGAGCGAGTAGGCCGCACGCAGCCCCTCGCCGTCGCTGGTCAGCCGCAGCCACACCGTGTCGGTGCCCGCGGGCATCGCCAGGTTGTTGTGCTGCCAGGTCCGCGCGCCACCGGTCTCGGTGACGAACTCCAGGAACCGGCTGCCGTTGTCGCTACGGGTGTAGGCCAGCTTGACGTACTCGTCGTCGCTCGCGTGGAGCATGAGGCCCGCGTGCTGCCAGTGCCGCGTGTGCGGCAGCGTCAGCGTGGTGGTGGCCTCCCACTCCCCGTCCGCGGCCGGCTGGCCGACGAACGAGATGGGCCCGGTGTTGCCGCCGTCGATGTCGCCCTGGGGCACCGGCAGGCGCAGCGCGCCGTCGCTGACCGAGACCGGCAGGCCGTCGGCCTGACGGACCGTGGTCCAGCGGTCGGTGTCCAGGGTGTCGCCGTCGAAGGTGTCGCCGTTGGTCCCCACGCACGGGGGCAGCGGCTCGGGCTCGGGCTCCGGCTCGGGACCGCCCTCGACGAAGGTGAAGTCCGAGAACTCCACCTGCATCCGCGACGAACCGTGGGCGGTGACGAACAGCCCGATGTCCTGCACGGCCGCCGCGTTCGGCAGCTCGACCGGACCGCCGATGGGCGTGAACGTCACGCCGTCCCGGCTGGAGGACGCCTGGTAGGACGACCCGTCCCGGACGATCCGGACCCAGTTCGGGGTCCCTGAGGTGCCGCCGGCGGTGGACGCGTTCAGCGTGCCGTTGCCGTCGGAGTCCCGCAGCCACTCCACGCCGTTGTTCGGGCGGACGCCCAGGGCGGCGTAGCCGGCCGACTGGCCGGGCTGCGTGACGTCGTTGCGGACGATGAGGCCCGCCTTGGCGTTGTTGTTGCCACCGCTGATCGAGTCCACGCGGGCCGTGGCGGTCCACTGCTCGCCCGCGGCGCCACCGGGCTGGAACGCCGCGCCGTACTCGTCGACGGTGTTCCACATGTTCGCGCCGGCGGAGTCGATGACCCAGCTGTCCGCGTCGGGCCGCTCGAAGGTGGCCGCCGCGTTCGGGTGGGAGTACGTCTGCCACCCGGCGAGCAGGTCACCGACGTCGAACTGGACCACCCGCGACGTCGTGCTCACGCCGTCGCCGTTGGTGGCCACGGCCTCGACGAGGTAGCGACCCTCCTCCTCCGGCGTCCAGACGACCTCGTAGGGCGCGGTGTCGTCGGAACCGACGACCTCGCCGTCCACGAGGAACTCGACCTCGGTGATGCCGTGCTCGGCGTCCGCGGCGTCGGCGGCCAGCGTCACCGGTCCGACCTCCTCCACGACGCCGTACGGCTCCGGGGAGGTGACGGCCACCGAGGGGACCGTGGTGCCCGAGACGCCCTGGCCGACCGCCTCGACGAAGTTGACCCGACGGGTCCCCTCACCGGGCAGCACGACGAAGAGCTCGAAGGACTCGCCGGGGTCCGTGACGTCGACCGTCACGTCGCTGAAGCGGGCCAGGCCGAGACCCGGGACCTCCGCGCTGCCCACGAGCTCGCCGTCCGGCGAACCGGCACGCAGCTCGACGGTGCCGCCCTGCGAGCTGGCCGCGCGCACGGTGAGCGCGTCCACCCCGGTCAGGTTGACCACGTCGTAGGAGAACCAGGCGCCGTCCGCCCCGTCGAGCGACTCGCCGTGGCCGGCGACGTCACGGGACTGGCTGACGGTGATGCCCTCGTCGGCGCTGCGGAACTCCGCCTCGCGCAGCCGCGGGAACACCCGGACCGTGTCGCTGCCGGTCAGCGTCGGCTGACCGCCCGCGCCCTCGTCGGTGTAGCGCGCGTCGATGACGTAGAAGATGTTCTCTTCGGGCGAGTGGCCACCCAGCGACGTCTCGACCGACCCGGTGAGGCCGTTCTGGGGCGCCGTCGGGTGCGCGTGGTAGTCGTGCCCCAGGGCCGGGGTGACGACGACGTCCGCGGGGTCGACCTCGTCCTCGGCGTCGGTGACGTCCACCTGCCAGGAGATGGTCGTCCCGAAGTCGAAGAACGAGCCGTCCGGCGGTCCCTGGATCTCCACCTCCGGCTGCGTGTTGCCGACGGTGATGGGCGTGGTGACCGTGCCGGTCTTGCCGGCGGGGTCGGTCACGGTGAGACGGGCGTCGTACCGGCCGTTCTCGGTGTAGGTGTGGGAGGTCTCCACGCCTGTCGCGTCGGTCGTGCCGTCGCCGTCGAAGTCCCAGGCGTACTCCAGCGCCTCACCCTCGGGGTCGGTGCTGCCCGCGGCCGAGAACTCGACCGCCAGGGGGGCCTGGCCCGAGGTCGGCTCCACGTCCATCCGGGCCACCGGGGAGCGGGAGCCCGAGATGTAGTCGATGCGGTGCAGGCCCGAGCTGGGGTTGTCACGGCCGTAGCCGCCGCCCCAGTCCAGGACGTACATCGAACCGTCCGGGCCGAACAGCGAGTCGATCGGCGCCAGGAACTGGGTCTGCGGCAGGAAGGCGTTGACCTTCTCCACCGCCTCGCCCGGCACGTACTCCTCGGTCGTGGCCTCGGGGTCGAGCACGAAGGAGAACATGTCGTTGCGCGCCCAGTCGTAGAAGAAGGGCTTGCCGTCGAAGTACTCCGGGAACTTGGTGTCCGACTCCAGCTCCGCGTCGTAGCGGTACGTCGGGCCGCCCATGGGGGCGAGCCCGCCACCCTGGTTGAGCCCGGAGCCCTGGTCGGAGGCGCGCTGGTAGCCGTAGAACACGTCGGCCGGCAGCGCCGGCGGCAGGTCCTCGACCCCGGTGTTGTGGATCGAGTCGTTGACCGGCGCGTCGCAGTCGAAGTAGTCACCGACCGTGGCCGGGCTGGTCAGGTAGTCGACGTCACGGAAGGGCTCGTTGGCCCCCATGCACAGCGGCCAGCCGTAGTTGCCCGGCTCGGTGATCCAGTTCCACTCCGCGATCCCGGCGGGACCCCGTGTCGCCGGGGCGTCGTTGCCGTTGTCCGGCGAGTAGTCCGCCATGCCGACGTGACCGGTGTCCGGGTCGACGTAGAAGCGGAACGGGTTGCGGAAGCCCATGGCGTAGATCTCGGGCTTGATGAGGTCGGCGTCCTTGTCGGCCGCCCACTCGGTGTCGACGAGGTTGCCCTCGGGGACCGTGTAGGAGCCGTCCGGCTCCGGGTGGATGCGCAGCAGCTTGCCGCGCAGGTCGTTGGTGTTCGCCGACGTGGCGCGCGCGTCCCAGAGCATGGTCGAGGACTCGTGCAGCGGCGCGTACCCGCCGGAGGGCTCGGAGTGCGGGTTCACGTCGTCGCCGACGCCCAGGTACAGGTTGCCCTCCGGACCGAAGCGCAGCCCGCCGCCGGTGTGACCCGGCTCGTCGGGCAGCCGGCTGGCCGGCACCTCCATGACGACGACCTCGGAGTCGGGGTCGATGGTCCCGGACGTGTCGTCCATGGTGAACCGCGAGATGCGGCTGACGAAGTTCTCGGGGTCGGAGTTGTCGGCCGTGTCGGGCGACCAGTAGACGAAGACGTGGCCGTTGTCGTCGAACGCAGGGTCCAGCGCGATGCCCAGCAGGCCGTCCTCGCCGCCGGAGTACACGTCCAGCTCGACCGCCGTCGTGGTGGTCTGCGTGGCGGGGTCGTAGACCCGGATCTGGCCCCGGACGAGCTCGGTGAAGAACACGCGACCGTCGGGGGCGATGTCGATGGCGAACGGCGCGGACGTGTTCGAGTCCAGCGTCACCCGCTCGTACTCGCTCCAGTCGGTGCCGCCGCAGTCGCCTTCGGCCAGGCCCGCGGCCCACTCGACGCCGCCGACGATGTGCTGCACCAGGGCCGGCTCGTCGGTGTAGTGCGCACCGAAGTGGCCCATGCCGGTCATCCAGGAGCGGCCGCCGTCGTAGGGGCGGCACCAGGAGATCGGGTGGTCGTAGCCCATGGCGTTGCCGCCGGCGTCGTAGGTCGACTCGTCCATGGTGGCCAGCACGTGCGCCTCGCCGCGGACGTTGGCCGAGTAGTTGTACCACTCGTCGGCGCGGTCCCAGCGCTGCGGCAGGTGCTCGGTGGACGGGTGGACCTGGTCCTCCACGACCACCGTGCCGGGCAGGCCCGGGCTGTTGCCGGTGGCGGCGTGACCGGGCATCAGCGCGCCGATCATGTCGTCCCACCACGCGTAGCTGCCGCGCATGTCGGTGGCGTTGTGGATGGCGACGATGCCGCCGCCGGCCTGCTGGTAGCGCTCCAGCGCGGCCTTCTCCTCGGCGTTCCACGGGTCGCCGGAGGTCTGGAACATGACCAGGGCGTCGTAGGCGGCCAGGTCCTCGTCGTTGAACACGGACGAGTCCTCGGTGTGGACCGAGTCGATCCCGGCTTCCGCGAAGGCGGCCTGGAGCACCGGGGTGCCCTCGACGATCGCCTCGGTGTGCCGGAACTGGGTGGTCTTGGTGAAGATGAGGACGTTGGCGTCGGCCTCCTCCTCGACCACCGCTGCGGTGGCTGGTGCGGCTGCGACCGTGGTGGCCGCCAGCAGCGCGGCGAGGCCGGTGGCGACGAGGCCGCCGAACCGGGCCCGCCGTGGGCGTGGCACGTGCATCTGAGCTCCTGATGTCGTCGATGACAGCGCGGACGCGTCCCTGCGTCGCGGAGTCCGATGACCAGGCGCGTGCCGGCGCAACCGGTGGTCTCGGGGTGGTGCGGCAAACCCTATGTCCTCAGGCGGTCACCCCCCGGAGGAAGGCCAGGCCGTCGACGGCGATGTCGTCCTGCGAGGCGGCCAGCGGACGCCAGATGGAGGCGGCGGTGGCGATGGTCGCGTTGTCCGGGGTGAACGACTCGATGCAGAGCGGGCCGTCGTAGCCGGCCAGGCGCAGCGCGGCGACGAAGCCGGGCCAGTCCAGGTGGTCCCGCCCCGGGGTGCCCCGGTCGGTGGCGCTCACCTGCACGTGGGCGATGCGGGGACCGGCGGCGGCGATGCTCGCCGCCAGGTCCTGCTCCTCGATGTTCATGTGGTAGCTGTCCAGCAGGACCCCGACCGACTCGACGGGCAGGTCCGCGACGGCGTCGAGCACCTGCTCGACCGTGGTCAGGAACGAGGTCTCGTACCGGTTGAGCGGTTCGACGGCGATCCGGACGCCCGCCGCGAGGGCGTGCTCCGCGACCGGCGCCAGCGCCTCGGCCCACCGCTTCGTGGCCTCGAGACGCCGGCCCCGGTCCAGGCGCCAGGTGCGTCCCACGGAGGCGTAGGCGGGGCCCCCGATGACCCGCGCCCCCACCGTGGCGGCGGCGTCGACGACGCCGCGCAGGTAGTCCTGGGTGCGACGGACGGTCGCGTCGTCGGCGTCGACGAGCTCCCGTCCCTCTCCCATGACCAGGCACACCGTGGCGCCCAGACCGAGGTCGTCCAGCAGCGTGCGTGCGGCCACCGGGTCCCAGTCGCCCAGGTCCTCCACCGGCAGCTCGATGACGTCGAAGCCCCAGCCCCGCACGCGGGGCGCGAGCTCGGCGAGGTCGGCGTCCCGCAGGGGGGAGCGCCACAGCCAGGTGGAGACCCCGATCCGGTACGTCACGCCGACTCCTTCGTCAGTGGTGCTGCGGTGGTGCTGGGCTGGTGCTGTCTGTTCTCAGGGTGGTGCTGTCGTGCGGTGGTGCTGGGTCCCGGGGCCGGCCGCGGTGTCGCGCCACGGCCGGTCCCGGGGGTCAGGGGTGGGGCCTCGTCAGGGCCGCGTCAGCGGTCCTGCCACGCCTCGGGGTAGCCGGGCAGGTCCTCGCCACCGAACTTGGCGTAGTGCAGGCTCGGCATCTCGGCGTTGGCCTCCAGGAACTCCGCCAGGGTGTCCTCGGTCACGGGCTCCTGCGGCAGGACCCACTCCGAGGGGACCTCCTCGCCGGCGAAGATGTCGACGGCGGCCTCGATCGGGGTGCGCCACTGGAAGTTGGAGTAGACCGGGGCGATGGCGGTCATGCCGGTGTCCTCCCACTTGCGCAGGAAGCTCATCTCGTCCTCGCCGACCATGACCGGGTAGTCGACGCCCGCGTCCTCGAACGCCTCGACGGCGGCGACGGCGCCGTCACCGGCGTCCATCCAGATGCCGTCGACGTCGCCGCGCTGGATGTACTGCGTGACGAGGTCCTTGATCTGCGCGGCGTCGCCGCCGGTGAACTCGTCGCCGAGGACCTCCAGCTCGGAGTCGGCGAAGATCTGCTGGGCGGCGGCCCAGCGGTTCTCCAGCACGTCCACGCCGGGCAGGATGCGCAGCGCGAGCACGGTGCTGCCGGGCTCCAGGTTTTCGACGAGGAACTCCGCGCCGTCGGCGCCGTAGGCGTAGCCACCGATCGGGTGGATGTAGGTGGTCATGCAGTCGGTGTTGACGCCGCGGTCGAACACGATGACCGGCACGCCGCTGGCGCAGGCGGCCTCGACGGCCGGGGTCAGCGTGGCCGTCGTCGACGGGCTGATGATGATGGCGCCGCAGTCACCGGCGTCCACGAAGGACTGGATGTCGGAGATCTGCTGGTTGTCGTCGTCGGCGGCGTCCGCGACCCGGAACTCGCCGATCAGGCCCTGCTCCTGGTAGAGCGCGACCTGCTCCTCCATGGTGATGAAGCCGGTGACGCGCCAGGGGTTGGACACCGAGGCGTTGGAGAAGCAGATGTCCTGCGGGCCCTCGGCGGCGAACTCGGAGGTGTCGACCATCTCCGGCTCGATGGCCTGCAGCCACGGCGTGGCGGGGTCGCCCTCGGGCTCGACGTCGCGCTGGGCGAGCTCGGCCTCGTAGTCGGCCTGGACGAAGAACTCGCCCTCGGCGGGGCCGTCGCCGCCGGCGGCGTCGGACTCGCCGTCGGTGGCGCCACCGGCGTCGGTGGTCTCGTCCACCACGGGGGCGTCGGAGGCCGGGTCGTCGGTGGGTGCGTCGGTGGAGCAGCCGGCCAGGGCGAGGCTGGCCACGGCGAGCGTGGCGAGCACTGTCTTGGTGAGCGGCATCGTTGCCCTCCAGAGGGGTTGTGTTGGAGCTGTCGGGTGGTGCGGTGCGGTCGGTCTGGTGCGGTGGTGCGGGTGGTGCGGGTCGGTCCTCCTGCCAAGGTGCCGGTGAGGACCCCGGCGGTCAGCCGGTGGCTACGGGGGTTCGGTCCGGGCCGGGCTGTCCCGGCTGCTCGGTCTGGGCCGGCGGCGGCGGCGAGCTGGCCCGGGAGGCGCCGCGGGCCGCGTAGGCGACGGCGGCGATGATGATGACGCCCTGCATGACCGGCTGCGCGGTCGAGGGCAGGTCGAGCTGCACGAACAGCCGGTCGATGGCCTGGTAGGTCAGGGCGCCCGCGATCGCGGCCACCACGGTGCCCTTGCCGCCGCCCAGCACGACCCCACCCAGCACGACGGCGGTGATGGCCACGAACTCCAGACCGGTACCGACCTGGGCCGTGACGCCGGCGAAGCCGCCGATCAGGACGGCCGCCAGCGTGGCCATCAGGCTGGAGAAGACGAACGCCGTGGTGCGGACCTGCCACACCTTGACGCCGGCGTAGGCCGCGGCGGTGTCGTTGTCGCCCGTGCTGACCAGGGTGCGGCCGAACGGGGCGCGCATGACGAGCACGGCCAGCACGCCGACCGCGATCGCGATGAGCAGCGCCCACGGCAGCTGGCGGACCACGGGCATGTCGATGCCGCCACGGCCCCACTGCCGGAACGACTCCGACAGCGCACCGGTGGGCGCTCCGCCGGTCCACAGCCGCACGGCGCCGTTGAGCACCAGCAGCATGCCCAGCGTCGTGATGAACGACGGCACCCGCAACAGGGTGGTGACCAGGCCGTTGACCAGGCCGACCAGAATTCCGAAGCCGACCATCAGCAGCATGACCGGGACGGTCCGGCTCTCCTCGCCGTCGATCAGGCGGGCCGCGATGACGACCTGGGCGCCGACCAGGGCGCCGACCGACAGGTCGAACTCGCCCGACACGATGACGAAGTACTGCCCGATCGCGAGCACGATGAGCGGCGCCGCGGCGCGCAGGAACGACATCAGCGACGGCGGCTCGGCGAAGCCGGGGTTGAGCACCGTGATGGCCACGAGGACCACGACGAGCAGGGCGAAGATGGTTGCCGAGCCGCTCGTGGCCCGGCCCAGGCCGTCGCGCAGCGTCCGCACGGCGCTCATCGGGCCACCTCCTGGGACTCGGCCGGGTCGTTGCCTGGTGGTGGCGGCGGTGGTGGACCGTCGGCGAACCGTCTGCGGCTGGCGTTGGGGTCGATCTGACGGCGGGCGTACAGCGCGACGGCGGCGACGATGATCACGCCGCGCAGGACGTCGCGGAAGAACGGGTCGACCTGGAGCAGGTTGAACACCGTGTCCAGCGTGGCGAGGATCAGCACGCCGGCGACGGTGCCGGCGATGCCGCCGCGCCCGCCCATGAGCAGGGTCCCGCCGAGCACCACGGCTGCGATCGAGTCCAGGTCGTAGCCGGCGCTGTAGATCTGCACGGCCACCCCGGTGCTGAACCGGGAGGCCAGCAGCAGCCCGGCGATGCCGGCGGTGGTGGAGCACAGCACGTGGGCGAGGATCAGGGTGCGGTTGGTGCGGATCCCCGACAGCCGGGCGACGTCGGCGTTGCCACCCACCGCGAACATCGCGTACCCGGTCCGGGTCCTGTGCAGCAGCACGTAGGCCGCCACGGCCACCAGCAGCATGATCGCCGTCGACAGCGGGACGACCCCGATCCGGGTGTAGCCGAAGTTCTGGAAGACGGGGCCGGCCTCGCCCGCCGGGCCCTGGTACTGCGTGTCCAGGTAGCCCTTGATGATCAGGCCGACGCCGAGCGTGGTGATGAACGGGTTGACCTTCGCCTTGGTCACGAGCAGGCCGTTGACCAGGCCGACGCCCGCCGCCACGGCCAGGGCCGCGACGACGCCCAGCACGATCCGGTCCGCCTGGCCGGCCATCGTGGTGGCCCCGACGATGCTGGCCAGGGCCGCGACGTAGCCGACCGACAGGTCCAGCGACCGGTTGAGGATGACGAGGCTCTGCCCGATCGCGATGAACCCGAGCACGCTGGTGCGGCTGAGCATGTTGACCACGTTGTTGCCGGCCATCAGGTTGTCGCCCTGCAGGGCCACCAGGACGGTGCCGACGATGATGATGAGGACGAGGGCCGCGAAGATGACCGCCGTCGTGCCGGCCAGGTGGAGGCGGCGGTAGAACGGCGCCTTCGCGGGCGTGCTCGTGGGGCGCTCGCTGCTCACGGTGCTCACGGCGCGCTCACCGTCCCGGTGGCCATGGCCATCACGTCCTCCTCGTCGCAGCCGCCCGGCAGCTCACCGCTGATCCGGCCGTCGCGCAGCACCAGGACCCGGTCGGCCATGCCGATCACCTCGGTCAGCTCGGAGGAGATGAGCAGGACGGCGACGCCCTTGGCGCTCTCCTCGCGGATGATCTCGTAGACCGCCTGCTTGGCCCCGACGTCGATGCCCCGGGTGGGCTCGTCGAGGACCAGCACGGCGGGGTCGGTCACCAGCCACTTGGCCAGGACCACCTTCTGCTGGTTGCCGCCGGACAGGAACCGGACCTCGCGGGAGCCGGCCCGGGCCGTGAACTCCAGCGAGGACAGGATCCCGGGGATCGAGGCGGACCGGCGGGCGGCCTGGCGCGGCATGACCGCGTCCAGCACGAGCCGGGCGTTGGCGAGCACCCCCTGCTCGAGGGCCAGGCCCTGGGCCTTGCGGTCCTCGGTGACCAGGGCCAGACCGGCGCGGACGGCGTCGCGGGGCGAGCGCGGGCGCACGTCGGTGCCGTCCACCGACATCTGGCCGCGGGTGAACGGGGCGGTCCCGAACAGCGCGTTGGCGAGCTCGGTGCGACCGCTGCCCTGCAGCCCGGCGAGACCGACGACCTCACCGGCTCGCACGGTCAGGTCGATGCCGTCGACGTCGGCGTTGCCGGCCCCGCTCAGCCGCAGCCGGACGTCGCCGACCACGGTGGCCTCGCGCCGGTGCGGGAACCGCGCGCTCACCGAGCGCCCGACCATGTCGCGCACCAGCTCGTCGGGACTGGTGTCGACGGTGTCCACCGTCTGCACGAGCGCGCCGTCCTTGAGCACGGTGATCCGGTCGCACAGGTCGAAGATCTCGGCCAGGCGGTGCGAGACGTACAGGATCGCGATGCCGCGCTCCTTGAGGGTGCGGACCAGGCGGTAGAGCAGCTGCACCTCCGCGCCGGACAGCGCGGCGGTGGGCTCGTCCATGCTGATGACCCGCGCGTCGGTGGACAGGGCCTTGACGATCTCGACGACCTGCTGCTGGGCCACCGACAGCGAGCCGATCCGGCTGGTGGCCCGGATCCCGCCCACGCCCAGGTCGGCCAGCAGGGCCTCGGTGTCGCGGTTCATCTGGCGGGCGTCGACCAGGCCGAAGCGGCGCGGCTCGCGGCCCAGGTAGACGTTCTCGGCGACCGTGCGCTCCGGGAGCAGGTTGAACTCCTGGAACACCGTGGACACACCGGCCCGCTGCGCCTGCAGCGGGTGCTCGAACACCACGGGCCGGCCGTCGATCTCGACCGTGCCCCTGTCGGCCTTCTGCACCCCGGCCAGGATCTTCATGAGGGTCGACTTGCCGGCGCCGTTCTCGCCGACCAGGGCGTGCACCTCGCCGGCGCGCACCTCCATGTCGACGCCGTGCAGCACGTCGACGCCGAAGAACGACTTCACCACGCCCGTCATCCGGACCAGGGGCGCCCCGTCCGCGGCGCTCACGCGGCGACGTCCGTCCACTGCTGGGTCCGGACCGAGCGCAGCACCGCCTCGACGACGTCGACGGAGCGGGCCCCGTCGGCGAAGGTGGGCAGACCGGCGGGTGCCCGGCCGGCCACGGCGGCGGCGGTGTCGGCCACGAACGCGTCGAAGCAGTCCTGGTAGCCCTGGGCGTGCCCGGCCGGCAGCCGGTGGTACGGGGCGGCGTCGCTGCCGCCGGTGTCGGGGTCGCGGACCAGGCACTCCGAGGACGCGCGCCGGCCGTGCCACAGCTTCTCGGGCTGCTCCTGGTCGAAGGTCAGCGTGCCCTCGGCCCCCGACACCTCCAGCAGCAGCCGGTTCTTGCGGCCGGGCGAGACCTGGCTGATCACGGCCGCGCCGAGGATGCCGCCGTCGGTGCGCAGCTGCAGCGTCACCACGTCCTCGGTGGTGACCGCGCGGCTGCCGCGCTCGGCGTTGACGGTGGCGGCCTGGGCGCTGACCGCCAGGATCCGGTGGCCGGTGACGAACTCCAGCAGGTCGCACCAGTGCGAACCGATGTCGGCGAAGGCCCGGCTCGTGCCGCCCAGGGCGGGGTCGACGCGCCAGTTGTCGTCGGCGGCGTCGCTGAGCCAGTCCTGCAGGTACGACCCGTGGGCCAGGGTGATGCGGCCCAGGCCGCCCTCGCGGACGCGCTGGCGGGCCTCGCGGACCATGGGGTGGAAGCGGTAGACGAAGGGGACGGCGCCCACGAGGCCGGCGGCGGTCTGGGTGGCGACCAGCTCGCGCGCGGCCGCGGCGGTGGTGGCCAGCGGCTTCTCGCACACCACGTGCTTGCCCGCCGCGAGGGCGGCCATGGTGACCTCGTGGTGCAGGTGGTTGGGCGTGCACACGTGGATGACGTCGATGTCGTCGGCGTCGACCAGGGCGGCCACGTCGGCGTAGCCGCGCTGCGCACCGAGCCGTCCGGCCGCCTCGGCCGCCGTGTCGGCGCTGCCCGTGGTGACCCCGACCACCTGCCCGCCCGAGACGAGCACGGCCCGTGCGTGCACACGACCCATGAAGCCGGCGCCGACGATCCCGGCGCGATATCCCGTCGCAGACGTCACCGGCGTCGCACCGAGGTGCGCGGCAGGTGACGTTCTGACCGCATCCATGAGGCCCACGGGACGAACCTAGCGGACTTCCGCCGAACGTCAAGCAAAAGATGCGCGAGGGTGCCGCGATACTCGCGTCTGGTCAGTTTGTGGCGGGTTCGCATATCGTCGAAACATGGCCACGACCGTCACCGACCCATGGACGTCCCCGGGGGGGGCCGGACAGCTGCTCGCCCTGCTGCGCGACGGCGTGCCGCGTACCCGCTCGGAGCTGGCGGTGATGACGGGCATGTCCCGCTCGACCGTGGCCCAGCGGGTCGACGCCCTGCTCAGCAGCCGTCTCATCGGTCCGGCCGGGGACGCGGTGTCCACCGGTGGCCGACCCCCGACGCAGTTCGCGTTCAACCCCTCCTCGGGCCTCGTGCTCGCCGCCGACCTCGGCGCCACGTACGCCCGCCTCGGCGTCACCGACCTGGCCGGCCGCGTGCTGGACGAGGTGCGCGAGGACCTGGACATCGCCGCCGGGCCGGACCACGTCCTGGGCTGGGTGGTGGACCGCGGCCGCGGTCTCGTGGACCGGGTGTCCACCGGGGGCCAGCGCCTCGCCGGGGTCGGCATCGGCCTGCCCGGTCCCGTGGAGCACGCCACCGGGCGGCCCATCCAGCCTCCGATCATGCCTGGCTGGGACGGCTACGACGTCACCGCCCGGCTGCAGGGCGACCTGGGACCGATCGCCGTCGTCGACAACGACGTCAACGTCATGGCCCTGGGAGAGCACTTCACCACCTGGCCCGACGAGGACCACCTGGTCTTCGTCAAGGTCAGCACCGGCATCGGCTCCGGGATCATCGCCGACGGCCAGCTGCGGCGGGGGGCCCAGGGCGCCGCCGGCGACCTCGGCCACATCCAGGTGCCCCACGCCGACGACGTGCTGTGCCGCTGCGGCAACACCGGCTGCCTGGAGGCGGTCGCGGGCGGGGCGGCCCTGGTGACCCGGCTCGCGGCCAAGGGCCTGGACGTGCGCACCAGCCGCGACATCGCCGCGCTGGCCCGGGGCGGGAACGTCGAGGTCGTGCAGGTGCTCCGCGAGGCCGGGCGGTACATCGGCGAGGTGCTCGCCAACGTGGTCAGCATGCTCAACCCGTCGGTGATCGTGGTCGGCGGGTCGCTGGCCTCGGCCGGGGAGCACCTGCTGGCCGGCGTGCGCGAGGTGGTCTACCGGCGCTCGCTACCCCTGGCCACCCAGCACCTGCGCATCGTCCCCGGCAGCGCGGGCGAGCACGCCGGCATCGTCGGCTCCGCCGTCATGGTCATCGAGCGGGTGCTCTCGCCGGGTGAGGTCGACCGCGCGATCGGGTGAACCTGCCGGGCGCCGGCCGGCGCCCGGCAGCCTCCGGCACGCCGGTTAATGCTGCGGTCACAGCAGGTTTTGCTTGACCGTCGTCATAAGCCGAACATAGATTCGATCCTGCGACCGTTGCGGTCGTGGCGCCTCGAGGACGAGGCGCCGACACCGGGGGGCGCCGCAGCCCTCCCGTCGAGGAGGATCGATGCCCCACCGCCTGACCCCCCGCCGCTGGGCGGGGCTGCCGGTACTCACCGGCCTCGCCCTCGTGGCCTCGCTCGGCGTCGCGGTCCCCGCGTCCGCCGTCGTCGCCGACGACCCCCTGCCCCCGCAGGAGCCCGGTGCCACCATGCGCACCTACAGCACAGGACAGGGCCTGAGTGCGCTGTGCACCATCAAGGCCGGGTCGACGCCCAACGTCGACCGGCTGATCCCGGTGGTCGACCTGACCACGGCCGAGGACTTCGGCTTCGAGGACAACTTCCTCACGACGGTCGACGCCAACCTGACGGTCCCCGTCGAGGGCGAGTGGACCTTCCGGCTGACCAGCGACGACGGGTCGCGCCTCAGCGTCGCCGACCAGGTCGTCGTCGACAACGACGGCCTGCACGGCACCGTCTCGGTCGAGGGCACGGTCACGCTGACCGCGGGGGTGCACCCGCTGCTCGTCGAGTTCTTCGAGGCCGGTGGCGGCCAGCGCCTGCTGCTGGAGTGGCGCGCCCCCGGCGCGACGGACTTCGCGGTCGTCCCCACCTCCGCCATGAGCACCGAGGCCGGCGTGGTGCGGGTCACCGCCCCCGGCACCAAGTACTGCGAGGGCGCCGAGGACACCGCGGGCGACGGGCTCAAGCTCGACTCCGTGCACCCCGGCTACGACCTGGTCGACCTGCGCCCCGACGGCTTCGAGCCGATGGTCTCGGGCCTGGACCTGACCGACGGCGGCGAGCTCGTGGTGCTGACCTCCGGCGCCGTCAGCCCGGCCGGGTACCCGGACGAGCCCACCCCGGGCGAGGTCTTCCTGCTCGAGGACGTCGCCGACGCCGAGGGCCCCGACGACGTCACCTACACGAAGATCGCCACCGACCTGGTCACCCCGATGGGCGTCGACGTCATCGGCGACTCGATCTGGGTGTCGGAGAAGTACGGCCTGACCGAGCTCACCCCCGACACCGACGGCGACGGGCTGATGGAGCACCGCACGCACGCCGAGTGGCCCAGCGGCGGAAACTTCCACGAGTTCGCCTTCGGCCTGCTGCACGACGACGACTACTTCTACGTCAGCCGGTCCGTGGCCATCAACAACGGCGGTGCCACCACGAACCCGCAGCCGGGCGAGGACCCCGGCACGAGCATCAAGATCGACCGCGAGACCGGCGAGGTCAGCCTGGTCGCGGGCGGTCTGCGCACCCCCAACGGCATGGGCAGGGGCCCCGACGACGGTCTGTTCGTCATGGACAACCAGGGCTCCTGGCTGCCGGCGTCGAAGATGGTCCACATCAAGCAGGACCGGTTCTTCAACCACTACACCAACCCGGCCGGTCCGTTCGACGACCAGCCCGTCACCGAGCCGGTCGTCTGGGTCCCCCAGAACGAGATCGGCAACTCCCCCAGCACCCCGGTCATGGTCACCGAGGGCGTCTACGCGGGCCAGATGGTCTTCGGCGACGTCACCTACGGCGGTCTGCAGCGGGCGTTCCTGGAGGAGGTCGACGGTGAGTACCAGGGCGCCGTCTTCCGCCACACCGCGGGCCTGGAGGCCGGCGTCAACCGCACCATCATCGGTCCGGACGGCACGGTCTACGTCGGCGGCATCGGCGAGGCCGGCAACTGGAGCGAGCCGGGCAAGCTGCGCTACGGCCTGCAGAAGCTGACCCCCAACGGCGGCGGCACCTTCGACATGCAGTCGATGGAGGTCGTCGAGGGCGGCTTCGAGATCACCTACACCGAGCCGCTGTCCGACGAGACCGTCGCCGACATCGAGTCCTCCTTCGAGATCCAGCAGTGGCGCTACCTGCCCACGCCGTCCTACGGCGGCCCCAAGATCGACGAGGAGCCGCTGTTCGTCGACGAGGCCACGGTGTCGGAGGACCGCACCAGCGTCACGCTGCAGATCGAGGGCCTGAAGCCCGGCCGCGTCGTGCACCTGCGCTCCCCGCGGCCCTTCGCCTCCGCCGACGGCACCGAGCTGTGGAACACCGAGGCCTGGTACACCCTCAACTCCTACCCCGGCTACGAGGCGCCCGCCGACCGCGGGTACTACGAGGCCGAGGAGGCGACGCTCCGCTTCGGCGCGAGCGTGGCCGTCGACCACAGCGGCTACTCCGGCAACGGCTTCGCGGCCGGCTTCTCCAACGAGGGAGCGGAGCTGACCTTCACGACCTCCGTCGAGGAGGCCGGCACCTACCCGGTCAACGTCCGCTTCGCCAACGGCCCCAACCCGTTCGCCGGGGACAAGACCGTCGCGCTCTACGTCAACGGCGAGAAGCTCGACCCGGTCACGTTCCCCGACACCGTCGACTGGAAGTCGTGGACGTGGCTGACCCGGGACCTGGCCCTGCAGGCCGGGGACAACACCATCACGTTCTCCTACGACGACGACGTCGACGGCAACGTCAACATCGACGTCCTGTCCGTCGGCGACCAGCGCGACATCTGCACCCCCGCCCCGGCGGACGAGGGCTACACGTCCCTGTTCGACGGCACGCTGGCCTCGCTCGAGAGCTGGCGGATGGCGGGGCCGGGCTCGTTCGGCCGCGTCGACGACTGCAGCATCCGCGGTGAGGGCGGCCTCGGGCTGCTGTGGTTCACCGAGCAGCAGTTCAGCGACCAGTACACGCTGGCCCTGGACTGGAAGCTCGTCAAGGACGACAACGGCGGCGTGTTCGTCGGCTTCCCCAACCCGGGCAACGACCCGTGGGTGGCCGTCGACAACGGCTACGAGATCCAGATCGACGCCACCGACGCCGACGACCGCACCACCGGCGCGGTCTACACCTTCCAGGGCGCGGACCTCGACGCGGTGGAGCAGGCCCTCAACCCGGTCGGCCGCTGGAACTCCTACGAGATCCAGGTCGACGGCGACCGCATCCGGATCACGCTCAACGGGACGCTGGTCAACGACTTCACCAGCACCGACCCCGCCCGCGACCTGGCCGGCTTCATCGGCGTCCAGAACCACGGCGGCGGCGAGACGGTCTACTACCGCGACATCCAGATCAAGGGCGGCGTCGACTTCTCCGGCACGTACGAGGCCGAGGACGCCGAGCTGCTGGGCAGCGCGAGGGTCGGCACGGAGCACGCCGGGTTCTCCGGCGCGGGCTACGTGCAGGGCATCGAAAACGTGGGTGCCGGGGTGACCTTCGACGTGGAGGTCGACGCCGACGGCACGTACCCCCTGTACCTCGGCTACGCCAACGGCCCGAACCCGTTCGACGGCGACAAGACCATGTCGCTGTACGTCAACGGCCAGGAGCAGGACGAGCTCGTCCTGCCCCGCCTGGGCGACTGGAAGACCTGGGGCACCGTGAGCCGCTCGGTGCAGCTGCAGGAGGGCGCGAACTCCGTCACCGTCGTCTACGAGGACGGTGACGACGGCAACGTGAACCTCGACGTCCTGCGGGTCGGCGAGGTCCAGGTCGAGCCGGTGTACATCGGCACCTACGAGGCCGAGGACGCGACGTTCGGCGGCAACGCGAGCACCAGCACGGAGCACGCCGGGTACTCCGGCAGCGGCTACGTGCAGGGCTTCTGGGAGCAGGGCGCCGAGGTCACCTTCGACGTCGAGGTGCCGGAGCGCGGTCGCTACCCGCTCAACCTGCGCTACGCCAACGGCCCCAACCCGTTCGACGGGGACAAGACGGTCTCGATGTACGTCAACGGCACCGAGGTGGAGCAGCTCGTGCTGCCCCGCACCGGCACCTGGGCGACCTGGGCGACCGTGGTCCGCGAGGCCGTCCTGCAGGAGGGCGCCAACACGGTGACCATCCGCTTCGAGGACGGGGACGACGGCAACGTCAACCTCGACGTCCTCAAGGTCGGCGAGTCCCTGGGCCCGGTCGTCATCGGCAGCTACGAGGCCGAGGACGCCGAGCTGGCCGGCAGCGCCAACCCCAGCACGGAGCACGCCGGGTACTCCGGCACCGGCTACGTGCAGGGCATGGGCGACGTCGGCGCGGGGGTGACCTTCGAGGTCGAGGCGCCGGCGGACGGGACCTACCCGCTGCACCTGCTCTACTCCAACGGCCCCAACCCGTTCGACGGGGACAAGACCGTGTCGCTGTACGTCAACGGCGACAAGCTCGACCAGTGGCTGCTGCCCCGCACCGGCACCTGGAAGGTCTGGGCCACGGCCGTGCGCGAGGTCGTCCTCGACGAGGGCACCAACACGGTGTCGATCCGCAAGGACGACGGCGACGACGGCCACGTCAACCTCGACGCGCTCCTCGTCGAGGCGGCCGTGGACTCCGAGGAGCCGGACACCACCGCCCCCGTGACCGAGGCGAGCGTCTCGGGCACCCCGGTGGAGGGCTGGTACACCACCGAGCCCACCGTCACGCTCACCGCGACCGACGACGGCGACGTCGCCGGCACGGAGATGTCGCTCGACGGCGGCGACTGGGTGGCCTACACCGAGCCGGTCACCGTGTCCGGCGAGGGCGAGCACGTCCTGCGGTTCCGCTCCACCGACGCCGCGGGCAACGTGGAGGAGGCGCAGAGCATCGAGCTCCGCGTCGACACCCGCGCGCCGGAGGTCACGTGGGACGGCGAGACGTCGTACACGGTCGACCAGGACGTCGCCCTGACGTGCTCGGCCGTGGACCCGGAGCCGGGCTCCGGCCTGGCCGAGGACACCTGCGCCGACGTCGACGGCCGGGCCTGGTCGTTCGGGCTCGGTGAGCACGAGGTCACCGCCTCGGCCACCGACGTCGCGGGCAGCACGGGCACGGCCAGCGCCACCTTCACCGTCGAGGTGACGTTCGACTCGATGCGGTCGGTCGTCGCCGAGCTGGTGGACGACCCCAAGGTCGTCGCGGCGCTCGACAAGCGCCTCGACTCCGCCGAGGCCACGGGCCGTCCGGCGACCCGGGCGAGCATGCTCGCGGCCTTCGAGCGGCAGCTGGCCGGCCAGGTCAGGCGCTCGGTCTCCGCCGAGCACGCCGAGCTGCTGACCACCTTCAGCGAGGCGCTCCGCTGACCGGTCGTCCCGGCCGACCCCCACGGTCGGCCGGGACGACGTAGCGCGGCCGAGGCCGGTCCCCGACGGTGACGACACACCGTCGGGGACCGGCCTCTCTCGTGCCCGGCCCCGTCAGACGGAGCCGACCTCGTCCCGGTGCAGGGTCGGCGCGGGTCTCAGCCGGCCTGCACCAGCGCCTGGCGCAGGGCGGTCCAGCCCAGCAGGGCGCACTTGACCCGGGCCGGGTACCGCGCGACCCCGGCGAAGGCGGGCGCGTCGCCCAGCGCCTCGGCCAGGTCCGCGGGCAGCCGCTCCATGGGGTCCATGGTGGTCTCGCCCCGCACGGCCGAGGTCACGATCTCGTGGAACGCCTGGTAGGCCCGGGCGGCGTCCCCGGCGCTGCGCCCGGTGAGGGCCTCGACCATGACCGAGGCCGACGCCTGGCTGATCGAGCAGCCCACCGCCTCGTAGGACACGTCGGCCAGGGCCCGCTCCGCCCCCTGGCCGTCGCCCAGGCGCAGCCGCAGGGTCACCTCGTCGCCGCAGATCGGGTTGACCTGGTGCACCTCGGTGTCGAAGGGCTCCCGCAGCCCGGTCAGCCGAGGTCGCCGTGAGTGGTCGAGGATCGTCTCGCGGTACAGCTCCTGCAGGTCCATCAGCGCGTTCCTCCGGTCGACGGGGCGCCCGCGGCGACCCGCAGGGGGGCCACCCCGAAGAACTCCTGCGTCGCCCGCACCCCCGCGAGCAGCGCGTCCACGTCGGCCTCGGTGGAGTAGACGTGGGTGCTGGCCCGGACGGTGGCCTGCAGGCCGAGGCGACGGTGCAGCGGCCAGGCGCAGTGGTGCCCGACCCGCACGGCCACGCCGGCGTCGTCCAGCACCTGCCCGACGTCGTGGGCGTGGACGCCGTCGACCACGAACGCGACCGTGCCGCCGCGCCCGGCGAGGGCGGCCGCGGTGGTGCCGGTGGGCCCGGCGACGCGCACCCCGCCCAGCTCGGCCAGCCCGGTCAGGATGCGGCCGGTCAGCTCCTGCTCGTGGGCGGCCACGCGGTCCATGCCGATGGCCGTCAGGTAGTCGCAGGCGGCGGCCAGGCCGACGGCCTGGGAGACCATCGGCACGCCGGCCTCGAACTTCTGCGGCGGCGGCGCGAACGTCGAGCGCTCCATGGTGACCGTCTCGATCATCGACCCGCCGGTCAGGAACGGCGGCAGCGCCTCGAGCAGGTCGCGGCGGGCCCACATCACGCCGATGCCGGTCGGCCCGAGCATCTTGTGCCCGCTGAACACGGCGACGTCGACCCCCAGGGCGGGCAGGTCGACCGGCAGGTGGGGCACGGACTGGCAGGCGTCCAGCAGCACGAGCGCGCCGACGGCCCGGGCCCGGGCCACGAGCTCGGCCACGGGGTTGACCGTGCCCAGCACGTTGGAGGTGTGCACGAAGGCCAGCACCTTGGTGCGCGGCGACAGCTCGATGCCGTCCAGGTCCAGCTCGCCGCCGTCGGTGACGCCGTACCAGCGCAGCGTCGCCCCGGTCCGCCGGCACAGCTCCTGCCAGGGCACGAGGTTGGCGTGGTGCTCCATCTCGGTGACGACGACCTCGTCGCCCGGCCCGAGGGCCAGGGCCTGCGCCCCGGGCGTGGTGGCGGCGTTGCCCAGGCTGTACGCGAGCAGGTTGACGCCCTCGGTCGCGTTCTTGGTCAGCACCACCTCCTCGGGCGTGGCCCCGACGAACCGGGCGATGGTGGCCCGGGCCTGCTCGTAGGCGTCGGTGGCCTCCTCGGCCAGCGCGTGGGCCCCGCGGTGCACCGCCGCGTTGCTCGTGGTGACGAATCTGCGTTCGGCGTCCAGCACCGCCAGCGGTCGCTGCGAGGTGGCCCCGGAGTCCAGGTACACCAGCCGCTTGCCGTCGCGCACGGTGCGGCCGAGGACAGGGAAGTCGTCGACGAGGTCGGGTCCGGGGAGTCTGGTCGCCACGCCCCGACTGTACGCCCAATACGTCCACCCGCCCTGACCTAAATCCGTGGCCGGGCCCGGAGGGCCCTGGCAGACTCCCCCGGTGTCCGCCACCCTGCTCGCCCGCGACCTCGCCGCCGGCCACGCCGAGCGCACGCTGTTCTCCGGCCTGGACCTGGTCGTCGCCCCCGGTGACGTCGTGGGCCTGGTGGGCGCCAACGGCGCGGGCAAGTCCACGCTGCTGCGGGTGCTGGCCGGCGAGGCCGAGCCCGACGCGGGCGAGGTCCGGCTCAGCCCGGCCAGCGCCGTGGTCGGCCACCTGGCGCAGGAGCCGGAGCGGCGCGAGGGCGAGAGCCTGCGCGGCTACCTGGCCCGACGGACCGGGGTTGCCGCGGCCCAGCAGCGCCTCGACGCCGCGACCGAGGCGCTGAGCGCCGGGAGCGACGGCGCCGACGACGAGTACGCCACGGCCCTGGAGCAGTGGCTGGCGCTGGGGGCCGCCGACCTCGACGACCGGCTGCCCGCCGTGCTGGCCGAGGTCCGCCTGGACGTCGAGGTGGACCTGGCCATGACGGCGCTGTCGGGCGGGCAGGCCGCCCGGGCCGGGCTGGCCGCGCTGCTGCTGAGCCGCTTCGACGTCGTGCTGCTCGACGAGCCGACCAACGACCTCGACCTGGACGGCCTGGCCCTGCTGGAGCGCTTCGTGCAGGGGCTGCGGGCCGGGACGGTCCTGGTCAGCCACGACCGGGAGTTCCTGGCCCGGACCGTCACCCGGGTCGTCGAGCTGGACCTGGCCCAGCAGCAGGTCAACGTCTACGGCGGCGGCTACGAGTCGTACCTGGCCGAGCGCGAGGTCGCCCGGCGCCGGGCCCGGGAGGCCTACGACGCGTACTCCGACACCGTCGAGGGGCTGCAGGCCCGCTCGCGCATGCAGCGGGGCTGGGCCGACAAGGGCACCCGCAACGCCATGAGCAAGGCCGCCCGCCGGGGCGAGCCGGACAAGAACATCCGCGCCCACATGAAGGCGACCAGCGAGAAGCAGGCCGGCAAGGCCCGGCAGACCGACCGCATGATCGAGCGGCTGGAGGAGGTCGAGGAGCCCCGCAAGGAGTGGGAGCTCCGGTACTCCATCGCCTCGGCCCCCGGCGGCAGCAGCGTCGTGCTGACGGCCCGCGGGGCCGTGGCCCGGCGTGGCTCGTTCACGCTGGGCCCGGTGGACCTGCAGGTCGACGCCGGCGACCGGGTCGCGGTGACCGGCGCCAACGGCAGCGGCAAGACGACCCTGCTGGCCCTGCTGCTGGGCCGGCTGGAGCCTGACGCGGGGACGGTGTCGCGCGGCACGTCGGTCGAGGTCGGCGAGGTCGACCAGGTCCGGGCCGTGCTGACCGGCTCCGAGTCCCTGCTGGAGGCGGTCCGGGCCCACCTGCCCGACGAGCCCCCGGCGGAGGTCCGCACCCTGCTGGCCAAGTTCGGGCTCAAGGCCGCCCACGTCGACCGTCCGGTCGGCAGCCTGTCCCCGGGCGAGCGCACCCGGGCCGCCCTGGCCCTGCTGCAGGCCCGCGGCGTCAACCTGCTCGTGCTCGACGAGCCGACCAACCACCTGGACCTGCCGGCCATCGAGCAGCTGGAGAGCGCGCTGGAGGCCTACACCGGCACCCTGCTGCTGGTCAGCCACGACCGCCGGCTGCTGGAGCAGGTCCGCCTGGACCGGCGCTGGGCCGTCGAGGCGGGCCGGGTCAGCGAGACCTGAGCCCGACCGGTGTGCTCTGCGCCGTACCGGTCCACGCCCGCGCCGACCGCGGCCGGGTCCTGCGCCGTACCGACCGGCGACACGACACGCGGGTCGGCCGGTCGACGACGCCCCGGCCGGGCACCTGTGTCGCTGGCCGGTACGCCCGGGACGGGCCGCCTCAGCGGATGTCGGCGCTCTCGCCGTACAGGTGGAAGTGGGCCACGGCCTCGCGGCGGGCGATCTTCCAGCGGCCGTGCTCACGCACGTACGTGTCCTTGTAGGTGCCGCCGCCGCGCACCCAGCGCCCGTCGGTCATCTCGACCGTGACGTCGACGTCGGACTCGCCCGTGGCGCGGTCCTCGCCGGGCTCGACGTCGAGCACGAGGTTGGCGCTCCAGTGGTGCATCTGACCGAACGCGTCCCACTGCCGCTGGGCCGCGGCGAGGATCGCGTCGTGGCCGCGGAACACCTCGTCGGGGCCGACCTGCCACACGCCGTCGGCCGCCCACACCGACAGGAACCGCTCTGCGTCGCGCTTGTCGACGCCGTGGCAGTACTCGTGCACCAGCCGCGTGATCTCCGACTCGGACAGCAGCTGGTCGATGGCGGCACGGGCGTCGGCGTCCATCACGGCACCCTACGCCCGGTCCGGCTCAGCCGTCCCGGACCGCGTGTCGGGCGTCCAGCAGGGCCTGCAGCAGGTCCGTGACGTCCTGCGGGGTGCCCACCCGGTGGGTGGCGGCGGTGTCCCCCGGACCCACCTTGACCCCGACGTCACCGCCGTCGGCGTCGAGCACCGCGAACGCGTCCTCGTCGGTGACGTCGTCACCCACGTACAGCACCGAGCTCGCCCCGGTCTGCTGCCGCAGCGTGGTCAGGGCGCGCCCCTTGTCGGCCTCGAGCACCGCGAGCTCGACGACGTCGTGCCCACGCTTGACGTGGACCCCGGACCAGGTCGCGGCGCCGGTCAGCACCCGGTCGGTGGCCGCGGCACCGTGCTCGCCCGGCGCGCGGCGCACGTGCAGGACGACGGAGCTGGGCTTGTGCTCCACGGCCGCGCCGGGGTGCTCCTCGACCACCGACCCCAGCTCGCGGGCCAGCCGGTCGAGCAGCTCCTGCGCCTCCCCGCCCAGCACCACGCCGTCGCCGTCCCCGGGCTCGGCGCCGTGCCCGCCGACCAGCAGCCAGCCGGGCTCGGGCCGCGCCACCTCGCGCAGGCTGGCCAGACCCCGCCCGGACACCAGCGCGACGTGCACCCCGGCCGCGGCCAGGCCCTGCAGCGCCCGGCGGGTGCCGGGCAGCATGCGCGAGTCGGCCGGGTCGTCGACCAGCGGGGCGCAGACCCCGTCGAAGTCCAGCGCCACCAGCAGCGGCTCGCGCGGGGCGACGGCCGCGACCGCCTGCCGTGCGTCGTGGGCGTGCGAGGCGGTGTGCGGGCCGGGCGTCGACGTCACTGCTGGCCCTGCGGCTCGCGCGGCTCGCCGGCCAACGTGCCCAGGAAGTCCTGGGCCCAGCGCTCGACGTCGTGCTCCTTGACCCGGCGGCGCATGGCCCGCATCCGACGGCGCCGCTCGTCGGCCGGCATCCGCGCGGCCCGCACGATCGCCGCCTTGCTGCCGTCGATGTCGTGCGGGTTGATCAGCACGGCCTGGGTCAGCTCGTCGGCGGCGCCCGCGAACTCGCTGAGCACGAGCACGCCGTCGCCGTCGTGCCGGGCCGCGACGTACTCCTTGGCCACCAGGTTCATGCCGTCCCGCAGGGCCGTCACGAGCATGACGTCGGCCGCCAGGTACAGCGCGGCCATCTCCTCGCGCGGGAACGACTGGTGCAGGTAGTGCACGGGCGAGAAGCCGACCGTGCCGTGGTCGCCGTTGAGCCGACCGACCGTGAGCTCGACCTCGTCGCGCAGGTCGGAGTAGGCCTGGACGCGCTCGCGCGACGGGCTGGCCACCTGCACCAGCACGGTCGACTCCTTGTCGAGCGTGCCGTCCTCCAGCAGCTCGGCGAACGTCGACAGCCGGTGCCGGATGCCCTTGGTGTAGTCCAGCCGGTCCACCCCCAGCAGCACGGTGTCCGGCTCCCCCAGCTCCTTGCGGATCTGCTCGGCCCGCGCCACCACCTCCGGCGAGGTGGCCAGGTCCTCGAACGCCTGGGCGTCGATGGAGATCGGGAACGCGGCCGCCCGCACCTCGCGCCGACCGGTGGCGTCGTCGACCTGCACCGTGCCGCCCTTGGTGACGGCTTCGGCCGCCCGGCGGCAGGCCCGCAGGAAGTTGGTCGCGTCGGAGCGGCGCTGGAAGCCGACCAGGTCGGCCCCCAGCACGCCCTCGACGACCTGCCGGCGCCACGGCAGCTGGCTGAAGATCTCGTAGCCGGGGAACGGGATGTGGTTGAAGAACCCGATCTTGAGGTCGGGGCGCTGCTCGCGCAGCCGGGCCGGCACCAGCAGCAGCTGGTAGTCCTGCACCCAGACCGTGGCGCCCTCGGCGGCCTGCGCGGCGGCGGCGTCGGCGAAGCGCTGGTTGACCGCGACGTAGCTGTCCCACCAGTGCCGGTGGTACTCCGGGGCCGCGATCACGTCGTGGAACAGCGGCCAGAGCGTGCCGTTGGACATGCCCTCGTAGTAGTCGGCCACCTCGGTGGTGGACAGCGGCACGGGCACCAGGTGGATGCCGTCGGCGTCGAAGGCCTCGCCGACCTCACCGGGGGCGCCGGGCCAGCCGACCCAGGCGCCGTCGTGCGCGGCCATGATCGGGGCCATGGCGGTGACGAGCCCGCCCGGTGACGTCTCGTAGCGGGGCGAGCCGTCGGGCTCCGTCCCCACCTGGTCGACCGGCAGCCGGTTGGCCACGACCACGAAGTCGTACTGTCCGGACGGCATGACTCGGCCTCCCACTCGTCAGCGATGACCGGGCCGACAGGCCCGTGCTGGCGGGTGAGTACCCGCGTCGCGGTCCCCCACACCCCACCGGGCACCAGGATGGTCGTCCTGGACGCCCGCGTCCACCCCACCGTCGTCCCGGACGGGTCTCCGCGGTCGTCGGTCAGTCCTCGATGACGTCCAGGCCCTGCTCCCGCAGCCGGGCCAGGCTGTCCAGCATGGCCTGCAGCACCTCGGGCGGGTGGCCCGGCCAGTCCGCCACCTCGGCCACCACCCGCAGCGGCTGCCGGCTGCGGTAGGAGCGGGTGGGGTTGCCGGGGAACCGCTTGTCGGTGACGTTCGGGTCGTCCTCGAACCGGCCCAGCGGCACCACCTCGTACACGCGGCCGGGTCCCTCGCCCGGGCCGAGGGCGGCCGCCAGCTCCGCCCCCCACACCGCGGTCTCCAGCGCCGCCGCGAAGTAGACGTGGTTGGACACCCGACCGGCCTGGAAGTTCGAGCCACGGCCGGGGACCAGCTCGTCCCCGACGGCGAGCGCGGCCCGGGTGCCGTGGAAGAACGGTCCCGCCGACGGTCCCGTCAGCAGGGCGCGGGCCGCCGCCCGGTCCGGCTTGCCGTTGCCCGTGCGCGGCAGGCTCGCCACCACCACCCGGACCGGCACGGCGTGCAGGCCCACACGCAGCCGCACCTCGCGCCGCACGGCGGCCACGTCGACGGCCGCACCGTCGGCCGGCGCGGTGACCAGCACGGCGACGTCCTCGCCGTGCAGCCGGGCGGGCACGCCCACCGCCAGCGCCTCGGCCACCAGCCCGGAGGCCACCAGGGCCCGCTCGACCTCGACCGGGTGGACCGTGACGCCCCCGCGCAGCACCGCGTCCGCCAGCCGGCCCGTGATGCGCACGAACCCCTCGGGCTCCAGCCGGGCCAGGTCGCCCGTGGCGAACCAGCCGTCGACGACGGCCGGCTCGTCGGCCGAGGCGTACCCGGGCGTCAGGGCCGGGCTGCGCACCGTCACGGCGCCGTCCCGTCCGGGGGCGACGTCGGCCCCGTCGGCGTCCAGCAGCCGCAGCCGCACGTGCGGCTGCACCCGACCGACCGTGCCCGCCCCGGCCTCGGCGTCGGCCGGGACCAGGCAGGCGATCGGCGCCGGCAGCTCCGACATGGCGTAGGCGTCGAGCAGGGCCAGGCCCGGCACCCGGGCCCGGACCTGCTCGAGCACCTCGGGCGAGGCGGGCGCCCCACCGAACACCGCGGCCCGCAGCGTGGGCAGCCGGTCGGCGGCGAAGGCCGGCTCTCGCAGCAGGCCGTGCCACAGCGACGGCACCAGGTCCAGCCAGGTCACGTCGTGCTCGGCGACCACCCGCACCAGGTCCGCGGCGGACCAGCGGGCCATGGTGACCACGGCGCCGCCGCTGTGCAGCGCGGTGGCCAGCTGGGTGACGTGGCCCGACACCCACCACATCGGCAGGTGGACGGCCGTGCGGTCCACCGGGCCCAGGCCCAGCAGCCGGGTGTAGGTGCGGGCGGCGGTGTCCGTCATGGCGCCGGTGAGCCGGACCAGCTTGGGCCGGCCGGTCGAGCCGCTGGTCGCGATCAGCGAGTAGGTGCTCATCGCGTCGTCGGGCCCGCGGACCGGCAGCTGCGCCCCCGTCGGGCCGGCCAGCAGCAGGTCGGTCGGGACCGGGGCCGGCCACCCGTTCCCCGCCAGGGCGCGACCGGCCGACTCCGCCGCCCCGGGCTGCTCCAGCACCAGCCGGGGCCCGGCCGCCCGCAGCACGGCGCGCAGCCGGTCGGGCGGGTCGTCGACCGGCAGGCCGACGTGGACCAGCCCCGCGCGCGAGCAGGCCAGGACGGCCACGGCCTGCTCCAGCCCGTTGCGGGCCAGCACGGCCACCCGGTCCCCCGGGCCCAGGCCGCCGGCCAGCAGCCGGGCGGCGGCCCCGTCGACCAGCTCCGCCAGCTCGCCGTAGCGGACCTGCCGGCCCAGCGCCGGGTCGACGACGGCCACCTGGTCGGGCCCGCGCCGGACCCCGTCGGCCAGCACCCGGTGGAAGGGACGCAGCGGGCCGTCGTCCGGACCCGCACCGTCGTGGTCGACCCTGCCGCTGCCGCCGCCGCTGTCGACGCGGCCCCTGCCGCCGCTGCGCTCAACCACCGGCCCGCACCATCCGGACGCGTCGCAGCGGGTAGTCCAGCTCGTAGCCGGGCCTCTCGGCGCGCTCGGCCAGCCAGGCGCGGGCCGCCTCCGGCCCGGGCCCGTCGGGGTGGCGGACGTAGAACGAGCGGACCACCAGGTCGACGTCCGCCACCGGCACGGGGCGCCGGAACACGGCCACCTCGTCGTCACGCAGCACCAGGCCGTGCCGCGCGCAGGCCGCGGCCAGGGCGGCCGGCTCCAGCGGCTGGCGGTAGCCGCGACCCTGCTGGCCGAGCAGGTCCAGCAGCTCGCCGTACCCGGTGCCGGCCCCGTGCTCGCGCGTGGGCACGATCGCCTGCAGCGGCGCCCCGGGGCCCAGCAGGGCCGCGGCCCGCGACAGCGCGTCGTCCAGCGGCAGCAGCATCAGGGCCATCGCGACCGTCACGGCGCTCGGCCGCCCGGGCGGGTCCACGGTCAGGGCGTCGCCGTGGCTCACCCGGACCCCGGGGCGCCGGGCGCGCGCCACGGCCAGCTCCGCCGTCGACACGTCCACCCCGGCGTAGCGCGCGGTCCCGACCACGTCGGCGACCGGGGCGCTGCCGCAGGCCAGGTCCCACACCCGGGCGTCCGGGGCGTCGACGTCGACGCCCTGGCACAGCCACTCGTACGGCTGCGCCCCGCCCGGGCCGCGCATCGGCCGGAGCAGGTCCTCGGTGACGGCGGGGTGCCTCGCGTGGTAGTCGGCGAGGAAGCCGTCCCAGCCGCTCACGCCGTCAGGACCTGCTCGAGCACCTCGGCCCGCAGCCCGGCGAAGGCGGGGTCGACCAGGGTGTGCCGACCGCGGTCGGCCCCGAACGGCAGGTCCCGGACCGACTGCACCCGGGCCGGCCGGGCGCTGATGAGCCCGAGCCGGTCGCCCAGCAGCAGGGCCTCCTCGACGTCGTGGGTGACCAGCACCGTGGTCGTGGGCCGCTCGGTGAGCAGCCCGCGCAGCCACTCGTGCATCCGCAGCCGGGTCTGGGCGTCCAGGGCCCCGAACGGCTCGTCGAGCAGCAGCACCGGGGGCCGGTTGGCCAGCACCTGCGCGATGGCCGCGCGCTGCCGCATCCCGCCCGACAGCTGCCGGGGCAGGGCGTCGGCGAACTCGCTGAGCCCGGTCACCGCCAGCAGGTCGCGGACGGTGCCGGCGACGTCGGCGGCCCCGGTCTGGCGCGGGCCGAAGGCGATGTTGTCGCGCACCGTCAGCCACGGGAACAGGGTCCCCGCCTGCGCCACCATGCCGCGCAGCGGCGACGGGCCGACCACCTCGTGCCCGTCGAGGGTGAGCGAGCCCTCGTCGGCGGTCTCGAACCCGGCCAGCACCCGCAGCAGGGTCGACTTGCCGCAGCCGCTGGGACCCAGCAGGGCGAGGGTCTGCCCGGCCGAGACCTGCACGTCGACCCGGTCCAGCACGAGCAGGTCGCCGAAGGACAGCCGCAGCCCGTGCGCGATCAGGGTGCCCGTGGCCGCGTGGGGGCCCGGGAGGGCGGGGCTCACGTGTCCGCCCAGCGGACCCAGCGCCGGCTGGCCAGGCGCAGCAACCGGTCCGCGGTGTAGCCGACCAGGGCGAAGACCACGATGCCCACGACGATCTGGTCGGTGCTGCCCCGTTCCCGGGCGGCATTCATCATCGCCCCGACGCCCCAGGTGATGCCGGCCAGCTCACCGACGATGACGCAGGTCCAGGCCAGCGTGAGCGACAGCCGGAGCCCGGTGACGATCTCGGGCAGCGCGCTGGGCAGGTACACCCGCTGCCACATCCGCGCCCGGGGCGTGCCGAGCATGCGGGCGGTCTCGATGTGCTGGCGCGGGATCCGGGCCACGCCGTCCGCCGTGGCGATCACGACCGGCCACAGCGCCCCGACGAACACCAGCGTCCGGGCGGCCTGCTCGCCCAGCCCGAACTGCACGATCACCAGCGGCAGCCAGGCGAACAGCGGCACGGCGCGCAGCGCGTTGAGCAGCGGGTCGGTCAGGTCGGCGAACCACCGGGACAGGCCCAGCCCGAGGCCGAGCGCCAGACCCACGGCGACGGCCAGGCCCCACGACACGCCCGTCCGCTCGAGGCTGGCGGCCAGGTGCTGCCAGCCCGCGCCCGTGAACGGGATCGTGCCGCCCAGGACGGGCCCCGACGGGGTGAGGAAGAAGCGCTGGGCCGCCTCGAGCACGTCCAGCGGCGAGGGCAGCCGGTTGCGGTCGCGCACCTCGGCCCACACCGCCGCCTGCCACACCAGCAGGAGCAGCAGCGGCAGCAGCAGCCCCACCAGCCGGCGCCCCCGCCGACGGCGTGCACGCGGCGAGCCGAACCCGCCGCCGGCCGCGGCCTCGGCCCGGGTCGACTCGATCAGCCCCTGCGACACGACGACCTCAGAGGTCCCAGTACTCGAGGGCGTAGAACGCCTCGTTGTCGGGCTCCGCCTCGAGCTCGCCGGTCTCGACCAGGGCCGCCCCGACCGCCTCGAACTGCGACTGGCGCTCCTCGTCGAAGCGCCACTGGGCCCCGACGTTGCCCAGCACCTCGTCGTAGACGGCCTCGTCGAAGCCGAAGCTGTCGACCAGCAGACCGCGCCAGACCTCGGGGTCGTTCTCGCCGTCGGGGGTCATGTACTCCGCCGCCGCCTGCTGCATCCGGACGGTCAGGTCGACGACCTCGGGGTCCTCCAGGACCGTGGCCGAGGCCCACAGCGCGGTGTTGAGGTCGCCGAGGGGGGTGTCGAACACGCCCGGCAGCCGGACGCCCGTGCCCTCGGACACGGCCTGGCTGCACGGCGGCTCGCTGCCCATGAACGCGTCGACGTCGCCCCCGGCCAGGGCCGCGACGTGGTCGGCGTAGCCGAGCGGGATCCCCTCGACGTCACGGCCCAGCAGCAGCCCGGCGGATTCCAGCAGCAGGTTGAGCACGAGCACCTGGGCGCCGGGCGGCGGCACCGCGATGCGGCGGCCGGCCAGGTCCTCGATGCTCTCGACCTCACCGGCGCGCCCGACCAGGCCGAAGCCCTGCCGCGCGACCATGGCGACGACCTTGGAGCTGATGCCGCCCTCGGCCTGCGTGAGCATGGGCACGTACGGGGACATCAGACCGAAGTCCAGGGTGCCGCCCTCGAGGCCGGCGATGATGTCGG
Source organism: Jannaschia sp. R86511 (assembly GCF_042466345.1). Lineage (NCBI taxonomy): Bacteria > Pseudomonadati > Pseudomonadota > Alphaproteobacteria > Rhodobacterales > Roseobacteraceae > Jannaschia > Jannaschia sp. R86511. Next base: position 1,832,549 of record NZ_JAXHCD010000001.1, on the reverse strand, counting down.
CGGTGTTGGTCACCGGGGTGACCTCGACCGTGACGCCCTCGGGGGCGAAGCGCTCCCAGAACAGCATCGAGCTGGCGTGGTTCTGGGCGTACACGCAGGTGCGGATCGTGACCTGGCGACCGTCCTCGAGCGGGGCCAGGGCGCCGGCCGCGGCGCTCGGGGCCCCGGCGGCGTCGGGCTCCGAGCCACCGCACGCCGCCAGCGCCAGCCCGCCGGCGGCCAGACCGCCCGCACCGAGCAGCCGGCGGCGGGTGACGGCGTGACGGAACGGCGGGACGGGGATGCGGGTCACGGTGGGGTCCTCCGGAGTCGGTGGTCGGGGTCGTCGCGGCGCGGACGCGCGGCACGACCGGTCCCCGGGTGTGAGGATCGTCGCATGGCGACCGGGTCGGAGGAGGTTCGGCGCGGGGACGCCGGCGGATCGGTCACGGGCCCGCCGGACATGGTCGTCGTGGGCGGGGGCGCCGCCGGGCTGGCCGCCGCGACGGCGGCGCACGCTCTGGGGGCGGCGGTCCGCCTCGTCGCCGAGGGACCGCTGGGCGGGGACTGCACCTGGCACGGCTGCGTGCCGACCAAGTCCGTGCTGGAGGCCGCCGGCGCCGGTCTCGACGCCGGCTCGGCCCTGGCCCACGCCCGGTCGGTGGTCGCCCGCGTCGCGCGCACCGAGAGCGAGACCGCGCTGCGCGGGGCCGGCGTCGACGTGGTCCGCGACCGGGCCGGGTTGCTCCCCGGGGCTCGGGTGCGGCTGAGCGACGGCACGGTGCTGGCCCCGACGGCGGGGGTCGTCCTGGCCACGGGGTCGCGACCGCTCGGTGCGGACCGGCTCGGTCTCGCGCTCACCGCGGGCCAGTTCGTCAGCACGACCGACGGCTGGCTGGAGGCCGTCCAGGACCACCTGGACCGGGCCGGGTCCGGACCCCGCGGACCGGTCGTCGTGCTCGGCGGTGGCGCCAGCGGGGTCGAGCTGGCCCAGGCCCTGGCCCGGTTGCGCGTCGGCGGGGAGGCCGGCGTCGTCCTGCTGGAGCGCGAGCGGACCCTGCTGACCGGCGTCCCCGGCGCCGGGGACGTGGTCGCGGCCGCCCTGCGGGCCGACGGCGTCCGGGTCGTGACCGGGGCCGGGCCGGAGGTGCTGCCGTCGGCCCTGCGGGACGGCGCGCGGGACGTCGCCCACGACGGGGCGCCGCAGCCGGCCCTGCTGCTGCTGGCCGCGGGGCGGGAGCCGGTGACCGACGCGCTGCAGGACCCCGCCGTCGCCCGCCGGGACCGCGGTCTGGTCGTCGACGCGGCCATGCGGACCACCGCCGCGCGGGTGTGCGCGGCGGGTGACGTCACGGGGCTGCGGCCCAGCACGCACGTCGCGGTCGCGACCGGCCGGGTCGCCGCGGCGACCCTGCTGGGCCACCGGGTGTCGTTCGACCCGACGTGGGTCCCCGAGGTGGTCTACACCGACCCCGAGGTGGCCGTCGTCGGCGCCCCCGAGAGCCCAGACGCACCGGAGGGCACCGACGGCACCGACGGCCTGGTGAGCCGTCGGGTCCGGCTGCCCCTGTCGCGCAACGACCGGGCGCTCACCGCGGCCCTGCCGGGCGGGGGCCGGGCCTGGACCCGCGGCGGCTTCGTGCAGCTGCGGGTGGTCGGCGTGCCGGACCCGCGCCGCCCCGACGGCCCGCTGGTCGACGGCGGTCGCGTGGCCGGCGCGGTCCTGGTCGGTCCGGGTGCGGGCGAGCTCGTCAGCGAGGTCGCGCTGGTGGGACGGCTGGGCCTGACCGTGGCGCAGTGGAGCGGCGGCCGGACCGGGCTCGGCGGGCTGTCGGCGCAGCACGCCTACCCGTCGTGGTCATGGGTGTGGGAGGCGGTGACGGACCGCCTGCTCGGGCGCTGAGCGCCCTCAGCAGCTGCCCCACACCCCTAGCCGGGCCTCCCTGGCCCGCTGCTCCGCGTCCGTCACGACCCCGACGTGCTCGTCGTTGGGCGGCAGCACCACGGCGTAGGCGAACCCGTTGGCCGCGAGCGCCTCGTTGACGAAGACGCCCTCGGGGGTCCAGGCGTAGGCCAGCAACCGGTCGAACTGGTCGGTCGTCTCCTCGTCGGCGGCCAGCAGGACGGTGCTGCCCGCGGGCAGCAGGTCGGTGGTGAACTCCGACGACTCGGGCCCCAGGCACTCCTCGGTCGCGTTCGGGCCGTCCACCTCGGGGGTGTCCACCAGCAGCAGCCGCACCCGGTGCTCGCCGGCGTCGGGCAGCACGGCACCCGCCTCGCCCGAGACCAGCAGGGTGTCGCCGTCCACGACGCGTTCGACGGTGACCTCCTGGGCGTCGGCAGGGGCCGCGACCGAGGACACGTCGGTGGTCGCCCGGGCCTCGACGGACGCGAACGGCTCGGCCAGGTCCGGGCCGCCGCAGCCGCCCGCGCCGAGGGCCAGCCCGAGCGCCAGCCCAAGCCCCAGCACGGCTGTGGCGCCGGTGCGGGCCGACCTCACGTGGGCGAGCCGTAGGCCAGCTGCTCCAGGCGCGAGATGCGCTGGTCCATCGGCGGGTGCGTGGCAAACAGGGTCTTCATGCCGCCGCCCTTGCGGAACGGGTTGGCGATGAACAGGTGCGAGGCGTTGACCAGCTCGCGCTCGGGCGGCAGCGGGGCCCGCTGGGTGCCCTGCTCGAGCTTGCGCAGCGCCGACGCCAGGGCCAGCGGGTCCCCGGTCAGGGCGGAGCCGTCCTCGTCGGCGTCGAACTCCCGGGTGCGCGAGATGGCCATCTGCACCAGGCCGGCGGCCAGCGGCGCGAGGATCGCGGAGGCGAGCACGCCGATGATGGCCAGCGGGTTGCTGTTGTTGCGCCCGCCCCCGAACAGGAAGCTCAGCTGGGCGAACTGCGCGATCGACGTGATGATCCCCGCGACCGCGGCCGCGACCGAGCTGGTCAGGATGTCGCGGTTGTAGACGTGCATCAGCTCGTGGCCCAGGACACCGCGCAGCTCCCGCTCGTCCAGCAGCTCGAGGATCCCGACGGTGCAGCAGACGGCCGCGTTCTGCGGGTTGCGTCCGGTGGCGAAGGCGTTGGGCGCGGCGGTCGGCGAGACGTACAACCGGGGCATCGGCTGCTGGGCGACGGCCGACAGCTCGCGCACGATCCGGTACATCGCGGGCTGCTCGGCCTCCGTCACCGGCACGGCCCGCATCGCCTTGATGGCCAGCTTGTCGCTGTTCCAGTAGCCGTACGCGGTCGTGGCGACGCCGATGGCGGCGAAGACGAAGATCAGCGCGGAGCTGCGGAAAGCGACGGCGAGCGCCGCGCCGACGAGCAGCAGGATCCCCCACAGCGCCCCGAACAGGAGCACCGTCTTGAACCCGTTGTGGTGGTTGTGCCGCTGGAGCACCGTTCCTCGCTCTCGTCCGGGGGCGCCGACCGCCCCAGTCTGCTGCGTGAACGCCGGTGAGGCGCACCACAGTTCCTCAGTGTCGCAAGCCTAAAGCCTTGCTCTACGGCAATGAAAGCCTCAGGCGTTGCCGCCCTCGGTCGGTACTCCGGACAGCCGCTCATAGGATCGGAATCACCACGAGGAGAGGTTGTTACACCCACGATGGCAGCCACGACCCCGCTCGACCACGTCGTCATCCGCTTCGCGGGGGACTCCGGCGACGGCATGCAGCTCACCGGGGACCGGTTCACCGCCGAGACCGCGGCCCTGGGCAACGACCTGGCCACCCTGCCCAACTTCCCGGCCGAGATCCGCGCCCCTGCCGGCACGCTGCCCGGCGTGTCCAGCTTCCAGCTGCAGTTCGCCGACCACGAGGTGCTCACCCCCGGCGACGCCCCCGACGTGCTGGTGGCCATGAACCCGGCCGCGCTCAAGGCCAACCTACGTGACCTGCCGCACGGCGGCACGGTGATCGCCGACTCCGACAGCTTCACCAAGCGCAACCTGTCGAAGGTCGGCTACGCCTCCAACCCGCTGGAGGACGGCAGCCTGGAGGCCTACCGGCTGCACTCGGTGCCGCTGACGTCGATGACGGTGACTGCGCTGGCCGAGCTCGGCCTGGGCCGCAAGGACGCCGAGCGCTCGACCAACATGTTCGCCCTGGGGCTGCTGTCGTGGCTGTACTCCCGCCCGACCGACGGCACCCGCCGCTTCCTGGAGACCAAGTTCGCCGCCCGGCCGCAGATCCTGGCCGCCAACCTGCGCGCGCTGGAGGCCGGCTGGGCCTACGGCGAGACCACCGAGGTCTTCACCGTCCGCTACGAGGTCGCCCCGGCCCCCAGCCGCTCCGGCACCTTCCGCAACATCACCGGCAACACCGCGCTCGCCTACGGCCTGGCCGTCGGCGCCCACACCGCGGGCCTGCCGGTGGTGCTGGGCTCGTACCCGATCACCCCCGCCAGCGACATCCTGCACACCCTGTCCGGGCTCAAGCGGTTCGGGGTGACGACGCTGCAGGCCGAGGACGAGATCGCCGGCATCGGCGCGGCGCTGGGCGCGGCCTACGGCGGCGCCCTGGGCGTCACGACCACGTCGGGGCCGGGCCTGTCGCTCAAGGCCGAGATGCTGGGACTGGGCGTCATGCTCGAGCTGCCGCTGGTGCTCGTCGACGTGCAGCGCGGCGGACCCTCCACCGGGCTGCCCACCAAGACCGAGCAGGCCGACCTGCTGCAGGCCATGTTCGGTCGCCACGGCGAGGCTCCCCTGCCGATCGTCGCCGCCGCGACGCCGGGCGACTGCTTCGACGCCGCCCGCGAGGCCGTCCGCATCGCCGTCACCTACATGACGCCGGTCATCCTGCTGTCCGACGGCTACCTGGCCAACGGCTCCGAGCCGTGGCCCATCCCGGACGTGGCGAGCCTGCCCCGGGTCAAGGTGCGCTTCGCCCACGCCGACGACGTCCCGGCCGAGGAGAAGTTCCGGCCCTACTCCCGCAACCCCGGCACGCTGGCCCGCCCCTGGGCCGTCCCCGGCACCGCCGGCCTGGAGCACCGGATCGGCGGCCTGGAGAAGGCCGACGGCACCGGTGAGATCAGCTACGACCCGGACAACCACGACCGGATGGTGCGGCTGCGCCAGGCCAAGGTCGACGGCGTCGACGTGCCCGACCTCGACGTGGACGACCCGTGGTCGTGCGAGGCCGAGGGCGCGGACCTGCTGGTGCTGGGCTGGGGGTCCACCTACGGCCCCATCAGCGCCGCGGTCCGCAAGGCGCGCGCCTCGGGCCTCAAGGTGGCCCGCGCCCACCTCACGCACCTCAACCCGTTCCCGGCCAACACCGGTGACGTGCTGCGGTCCTACCCCCGCGTGATGGTCCCGGAGATGAACCTCGGCCAGCTGGCCCTGCTGCTGCGGGCCGAGTACCTGGTCGACGTCATCAGCCACACCACCGTCCGCGGGCTGCCGTTCAGCTCCGGCGACCTCGAGCAGGCGATCGCCGACGCCGTCACCCACGCCCCACCGCGCAGCACCGCCCGCGGTTTCGGTCCCGACCACCACCAGGAGGCGCACGCATGAGCATCGAGCTGGGCCTGCCCGCCGTCGGCCCCGGTCAGGGGCTGCGGGGCGTCCCCACCCTGGACGCGGGCGAGGCGCTGACCCGCAAGCAGTTCGTCGCCGACAACGAGGTGCGCTGGTGCCCCGGCTGCGGCGACTACGCCGTGCTCGCCGCGGTGCAGGGCTTCCTGCCCGACCTGGGCCTGCGCCGGGAGAACATCGTCTTCGTGTCCGGGATCGGCTGCTCGTCGCGGTTCCCGTACTACCTGGACACCTACGGCGTGCACTCCATCCACGGCCGCGCCCCGACCTTCGCGACGGGTCTGGCGGTGGCCCGCCCCGACCTCAACGTGTGGGTCGTGACCGGCGACGGCGACGCCCTGTCGATCGGGGCCGGGCACCTGCTGCACACCCTGCGGCGCAACCTCAACGTGACGATCCTGCTGTTCAACAACCGGATCTACGGCCTGACCAAGGGGCAGTACTCCCCCACCTCGGAGACGGGCAAGGTCACCAAGTCCACGCCCGCGGGCAGCGTCGACGGTCCGTTCAACCCGGTGTCCATGGCGCTGGGCGCCGAGGCGACCTTCGTGGCGCGGACGCTGGACTCCGACCGGGCGCACCTGACCCAGGTGCTCAAGGCCGCGGCCGAGCACCGCGGCACGGCGCTGGTCGAGATCTACCAGAACTGCCCGATCTTCAACGACGGCGCCTTCGACGTGCTCAAGGACCGCGACGAGGCCACCGCACGCCTGGTCCGCCTGGCCGCGGGCGAGCCGGTGCGCTTCGGTGGCGCCGAGGGCGACGCGAACGTGGTCGTCGCCCGCGCGGACGGCGGCGGGGTCGAGGTCGTCTCCCGCGACGTGGCCGAGGCCACGGGCCGCGAGGCGGTCGTGCACGACCCCGCGGCGGACGACCCGTCGGCGGCGTTCGCGCTGTCCCGGCTCGACGACACGGCCATGGGCCACGTGCCGGTCGGCATCTTCCGCTCCGTGGACCGGCCCGTCTACGACGACCTGGTCCGCTCGCAGGTCGACGGGGCCGTGTCGGCCGCCGGCGGCCCCGCCGACGACGCGGCCCTCACGGCGCTGCTGACCGGCTCCGACACCTGGACGGTGGACTGAGCGTCCTCACGCCGGGTCGCCGGCGTGCTCGTCCAGGTGCCGGGGCAGGTCCCGCATCCGGACGAGCGGGCTGAGCAGCACCGGCAGCACGGCCAGGGACTGCCCGAGCACCCCGACCCACAACGCGGCCAGCACCCCCGCCTCGGCGCCGATGACCCCGCCGGCGAACGCACCGACGGGCATCGTGCCCCAGACCACGAAGCGGACCGACGCGTTCATCCGGCCCAGCAGGGGCCGGGGGCAGAGCCGCTGCCGGAACGACACCTGCGCCACGTTGTAGACGACCACCCCGACGCCGAACACGGCCCCGGACACCCCGAGCATCGCGATCGCGACCGGTCGGGGCTGCCCCGCGGCCAGCGGCACCAGGGCGGCGAACGGCAGCGTCGGCAGCAGGGACAGCGCGATCGTGCGCCCCTCCCCGACGAGCCGGATCAGGGGGCCGGCGGCCAACGCCCCGACCAGCCCGCCCACGGCGCCGAGGCTGAGCGCCAGCCCCAGGCCGGCCTCGCCGACGCCCAGGTCCCGGATCGCGAACAGCACCAGCAGCGCCCCGCCCACGGCGTGGAACAGGTTGCCGATCGCCGTCGTGGCCACGATCCGGCGCAGCAGCGGCTGCCGCGCCACGAAGCCCAGCCCCTCGCCGACCTCCACGTGCAGGGGGCGCCGGTCGGCCCGGTTCGGCGGATCCTCGCGGTGCCGGATGCGGAGCGTGAACCACACCGAACCGAGAAAGCTGACCGCGTCGACCAGCAGCACCAGCGGCGCGCCGATCAGACGCACCAGCACGCCACCCAGACCGGGTCCGGCGACCTGGGCGACCGAGGCCGACACCTGCAGCTTGGCGTTGCCCTCGCTGATCCGCTCCGACGGGACCAGGGACGGCAGGTACGACTGGTAGGCGACGTCGAAGAACACCGTCGCCACGCCGACGACCAGGGCCACCACCAGCACCAGCGGGAAGCTCAGCACGCCCAGCAGCCACGCCACGGGCAGGCTGAGCAGGGCCACCCCCCGGACCACGTCGCCCCAGATCAGCACCTGTCGCTTGCGCATCCGGTCGACCCAGGCCCCGGCGGGCAGGCCGACGACCAAGAACGCCAGGTTCTCGAACGTGGCCAGCAGGCCCATCTGGAGCTCGTCCGCCGCCAGCACCGACACCGCGAGCAACGGCAGCGCGATCCCGCCGACCTGGGTGCCGAGCTGGCTGATGGTGTCGCCCACCCACAGCCGGCGGAAGTCCCGGCCGTCGGGGTGGCCCACCAGGCTGGTCGCGTACCAGCGGCGCAGCCGGGAGCCCTCGGGGGCGTCAGCAGTCACGAGGACAGCGTCGGGCGACCGGTTGGGAAATGTCAACCGGTGCTGACCCCCCGGTACCGTGACGCCGTGGACCCCGACGAGCGTGCGGCCGGCCCGGGCGCCGCCTCCGCCCCAGCCGCCCCGCCGACCGGCACGCGGGTGGGTACGGGGGCGGGCACGCGGGCCGGCACGCAGCGGCGCCCGGCCACCGACGCCGAGGCGCGCGCGCTGGCGTCGTCGCTGCGGCTGCGCATCCTGCGGATGTGCCTGGACGAGCCGATGACCAACGCCCAGCTGGCCGAGAGGCTGGGCCGACCGCCGGCCAGCGTGCTGCACCACGTGCGCACCCTGGTCGGCACCGGCTTCCTGGAGGCGCTGCCCGCGCAGCAGGGCGTCCGGGGGTCCCGCCCCCGGCCCTACCGCGCCACCGGCAAGTCGTGGCTGATGGAGCACCCGACCTACACGAACCGGCCGATGGTGGAGGCTTTCGTCGCCGAGTCCGCGCTGGTGGCCACCGAGGAGCTGACCACCAGCCGGCTCGGGCTGCGCCTGGACGACACCGGGTACGCCGAGCTGCAGGACCGGCTGCACGAGGTGCTCCAGGACTTCGCCGCCCGTCCGCCCACGCCCGGTGGGCGGCCGTGGTCGGTGTTCCTGTCGGTGCACCCGGACCCGGACCGGGACTGACCCCGGGGCACCAGGCCACCAGCACGTGGGCGGCCGTGCCGTCGGGCCCGCGCCACGGGCCACAATGAGCCCGTGCCCTCCCCCACCACCGCCGCGCCGGTCGCCCTGCTGCTGGAGAACATCCACCCCCACGCCGTCGAGCTGCTCGGCACGGCCGGCTACGAGGTGCGCACCCACGCCGGCGCCATGGACGCCGCCGAGCTGACCGACGCGCTGCAGGGCGTCAGCCTGCTCGGTATCCGCTCCACGACCCACGTCACCGCCGACGTGCTGGCTGCGGCCCCGGACCTGCTGGCCGTCGGCGCGTTCTGCATCGGCACCAACCAGATCGACCTGGCCGCCGCCACCGACCGCGGGGTCGCGGTCTTCAATGCGCCGTTCAGCAACACGCGCAGCGTCGTCGAGCTCGCGGTGGCGGAGATCATCGCGCTGGCGCGCCGGCTGACCGAGCGCGACGACCTGATGCACGCCGGGATCTGGGACAAGTCCGCCGAGGGTGCGCACGAGGTCCGGGGCCGCACCCTCGGGATCGTCGGCTACGGCAACATCGGCAGCCAGCTGTCGGTCGTGGCCGAGGCCCTCGGCATGCGGGTGCTGTTCTACGACTCGACCGAGAAGCTGGCCCTGGGCAACGCCCGCGCCTGCGCGAGCCTGGACGAGCTGCTGGCCGAGGCCGACACGGTCACGCTGCACGTGGACGGGCGCGACGGCAACGCCGGCATGTTCGGCGCCGCGCAGTTCGCCGCCATGCGTCCGCGCAGCCTGTTCCTCAACCTGAGCCGCGGCTTCGTGGTCGACTACGCCGCGCTGCGCCGGCACGTGGAGACGGGCCACATCGCCGGGGCCGCGGTGGACGTGTTCCCCACCGAGCCCAAGGCCAAGGGCGAGCCGTTCGACTCCGAGCTGCGCGGGCTCAAGAACGTCATCCTGACCCCGCACGTGGCCGGGTCGACCGCAGAGGCCCAGAAGGACATCGGCCGGTTCACCGCGGGCAAGCTGCGCGACTACGCCGCCGCCGGCACCACGTCGCTGTCGGTCAACCTGCCCACCGTCACCATGGACCTGCGGGCGGGGACCTGCCGGGTGGCGCACCTGCACCACAACGTCCCCGGCGCGATGGCGCGGGTCAACCAGCTGCTCGCCGAGCACCTGGTCAACATCGAGGGCCAGCTGCTGAGCACCCGCGGGTCGGTCGGCTACGCGCTGACCGACGTCGCCGGGCCCCTGCCCAGCGGCTTCCTGGACGCGCTGGCCGCCGTGCCCGAGACCATCTCCACCCGCGTCGTGTCGGCGTGAGGTCGGCGCACCCGCCCCTGGCGCGGCCGTGAGCTCGCGGTCGGGGGTGCTGCTCGCCATCGGCGCGTACGGCATGTGGGGCCTGTTCCCGCTGTACTTCCGGCTGCTCGAGCGGGCCGGGGCCGTCGAGATCGTGCTGCACCGCATCGTCTGGTCCCTGCTGGCGTGCCTGCTGCTGCTGACCATCGGCCGCTCCTGGGCCGCGCTGCGAGCCGTCACCCGCCGGCAGGTGGCCGTGCTGGCCGCCGCGGCCGTGGTGCTCAGCGTCAACTGGGGCGTGTTCATCTGGGCCGTCAACTCCGACCAGGTGGTCGAGGGCTCGCTCGGGTACTTCATCAACCCGCTGGTGTCGGTGCTGCTCGGTGTGCTGCTGCTGCGCGAGCGGCTGCGCCGGGCGCAGTGGGTGGCCGTCGGGATCGCGACCGTGGCGGTGGCCGTGCTGACCGTCGACTACGGCCGTCCGCCGTGGATCGCCCTGGCCCTGGCGGCGAGCTTCGGCTGCTACGGCCTGCTCAAGAACCGGGTCGGTCGGGGCGTCGGTGCGCTGCCGGGGCTGAGCGTCGAGACCGCCGTCCTGACCCCGGTCGCCCTGGCCGGGCTGGTGTGGCTGCAGCTGGCCGGGCAGAGCCACTTCGTCAGCGAGGGCCCCGGGCTGCTCTGGCTGCTGGTCGGGTCGGGGTTCCTGACGGCGCTGCCGCTGCTGCTGTTCGCCGGGGCGGCCCGCCGGGTGCCGCTGTCGACCGTCGGGCTGCTGCAGTACATCACCCCGGTCATGCAGCTCGGCATCGGCGTGCTGGTCTTCGGCGAGCCCATGCCACCGCTGCGCCTGGCCGGGTTCGCCCTGGTGTGGGTGGCCCTGGCGGTCTTCAGCGTCGACGGGCTGCGCAGCGCGGGCCGGTCCCGGGCGGAGGCCCGCCGGCTCGCCCGCGCCACGACGGCCCAGGGGGCGCAGGCCGCCCGCTGAGGGCCGCCCCACCGCAATAGCGCACGACGGGCTGGTGAATCAGGGAGTCACGGCCTGTTGGCCTCGTGTTCACCGTCCGTCGGTCGACCGGTCACCCGGACGGACCAACGTTCACGGCGTCTCATCCCCATCTCATGGAGGACTCCGTGACCATCACGCCCGAACGCCGCTCCCTGCTGCCCATGCTCGGCCAGACCCACGGCAACCGCAGCGCCTCGGTCTGCCACTGGAAGTGCGCCGACGCCTGCGCCAAGCCCGCCGAGAACGTCTCGGGCAACGAGCGCTTCATCGACGTGGCCCGACGCGCCGTGGCGCACCGCGCCTCCCGGCGCGGCGTGCTCGGCGCGTCCGCGGCCGGTGTCGCCCTGGCGGCCCTGGCCGGGGCGACCCCCGCGGCGGCCGCCCCGCGTCGGCAGAGCGTCGGTGAGGGCGGGGCGTTCGGCTTCACGGCCATCGACCCCGTGCCCAACACCGTCGACGAGGTGACGGTGCCGGAGGGCTGGCGCTGGGAGACCATCATCGCCTGGGGCGACCCCGTCGAGAAGGGCGCGCCGGAGTTCGACGCCGACGCACAGACGCCCGAGGCGCAGAAGCTCCAGTTCGGCTACAACAACGACTACCTGGACGTCATCCAGTTCCGGGGCAACCGCAACCGGGCGCTGCTGGTGGCCAACCACGAGTACACCAACGACGAGCTGATGTTCCCGCCCACGACCGACCCGGCCCAGCAGCTGCTCAACCTCGAGACCGCCATGTACGCCCACGGCATGTCCGTGGTCGAGGTCAAGCGCCGCAACGTCCGCGACGCCTGGAAGCCCGTCCGCGGCTCCCGGTACAACCGTCGCATCACCCTGGACACCGAGTTCGTCATGGACGGTCCCGCCGCCGGCCACGAGCTGCTCCGCACCAGCGAGGACCCCACCGGCACCCGCGTGCACGGCACGTTGAACAACTGCGCCGGCTCGACCACCCCCTGGGGGACGGTCCTGTCGGGCGAGGAGAACGTCGACCAGTACTTCACGGGCCCCGTCGCGCCCACCGCACGCGAGCGCCGCTACGGGCTGTCCTCGGCCGGTCGCGGCTGGGGCGCCGTCCAGTCGCGGTTCGACCTGCGCAACGACGGCACCCGCAACGAGCCCAACCGGTTCAACTACGTGGTCGAGATCGACCCGGAGAACCCGGACGAGGCCCCCGTGAAGCACACCGCCATGGGCCGCTTCAAGCACGAGGGCGCGCACGTCCAGCTGTCCGCCGACGGTCACGCCGTGGCCTACTCCGGTGACGACAACCGGTTCGACTACCTCTACAAGTTCGTCTCCCGGGACACCTTCGACCCGGCGGGCACCAAGGCCGCCCGTGCGCACAACAAGACGCTGCTCAGCGACGGCGACCTGTACGTGGCCCGGTTCGTCGGCGACGGCACCGAGGACGGCGAGTACGACGGCACCGGCGAGTGGATCCCCCTGGTCGTGGGGGGCCGCTCCTACGTGACCGGCTGGACCGCGGCGGAGGTGCTGATCTACACCCGCAACGCCGCCGACACCGTCGGTGCCACCGCGATGGACCGCCCGGAGGACGTGGAGCCCAGCCCGGTCACCGGGTTCGTGTACATGGCCTGCACCAACAACACCGCGCGCACCGACGCCAACACGGACGAGGCCAACCCTCGCCCGGCCAACAAGGACGGCCACGTCATCGAGCTGCGCGAGGACGACGGGGACGCGACCGGCACCACCTTCACCTGGAACATCATCCTGCTGTGCGGCGACCCCGAGGACACGTCGATCCCCACCTACTTCGGCGGGTGGGAGGGCCCGGTGTCCCCCATCTCGTGCCCGGACAACGTCGCCATCGACTCCTCCGGCGGGCTGTGGGTGTCCACCGACGGCCAGCCCGGGAGCATCGGCTACAACGACGCCCTGCACTACGTCCCCGTGGACGGGCCCGAACGGGGCCGCGTGCAGCAGTTCATGGCCGTGCCGTGCGGCGGTGAGACCTGCGGCCCGCAGATCAAGCTGGAGGACGGCTACGCCCTCGTCGCGGTGCAGCACCCCGGTGACTTCTCAGGAGCGACGTACGAGTCCCCGGCGTCCTACTTCCCCTACGACGGCAAGTTCGACGGGCCGCGACCGGCCTGCATCCAGATCCTGCCCGCGTGAGCTGACCCACCGTCGCGACGGGGCCGGCCGGGACCTCCCGGCCGGCCCCGCCTCGCGTCTCGGCGCCCGCCACGTCCGCTGCCCGTCCGCCTCATCGGGAGACCTGCCGCGGACCGGGGAGGGTGTCGGCCGCCGTGCCGGCGCCCCGGGCGGCGAGCAGCCGCTCCTCGACCTCGACCGCCGGGACCGGCCGGCCCAGCAGGTAGCCCTGCAGGCCGTCGACGCCCAGCTCGCCCAGGACCGCGAGCTGCTCGGCCGTCTCCACCCCCTCGGCGACGACGTGCATGCCGAGGCTCGCCGCCAGTCCGGTGACCGCGCTCACCACCTGCCGCTCGCTCCCGTCGCCGCGTCCGAGGCCGCTGACGAACGACCGGTCGATCTTGAGGATGTCGACCGGCAGACGCAGCAGGTGGCTGAGCGAGCTGTAGCCCGTGCCGAAGTCGTCCAGGGCGATCCGGACGCCGGCCGCCCGCAGCCGGGTCATGACCTCGGTCGTGGTCGCCTCCTCCGACAGCGTCGCGGTCTCGGTGACCTCGACGACCAGGCAGTGCGGGGGCACACCGTGGCGACGCAGGACCGCCAGGACGTGCTGGTCGAACCCCGGGACGAACTGGCGACCGGACACGTTGACGGCGACGTAGAACTGCTCGTCGACGACCCCGCCGACCCGCCAGCGGGACGACTGGGCGACGGCCTCCTCGAGCACCCAGTCCCCGATGCCCGCGATCAGACCGGTCTCCTCGGCGAGCGGGACGAACTCCGACGGGGCGACGGGCCCCCAGGACGCGCTGACCCAGCGGAGCAGCACCTCGACGCCGCGGACCTGTCCGCTCACGCGGTCGACCACGGGCTGGTGCACGAGGGAGAGCTCGCCGTCGGCCAGCGCGTGGCGCAGACCGTTGCTCAGCAGCGTGGTGCGCTCGACCTCCGCGCGCAGCGTGTCGTCGAAGGCCCGCCACCGCCGGCGACCGTCCGCCTTGGCCCGGTACAGGGCGACGTCGGCGCGCCTCAGCAGGTCCTCCGTCGACCCCGCGCCGGCGCCGTCGCCCAGGGACGCGCAGCCGACGCTGACGGAGGAGAAGACCCGCCCCACGGACAGCTCCACGTCTGCGCTCAGGCCGGTCACCAGGGCGTCCAGCAGCCGGGTGAGGGCGCGCTCCGCCGCCCCGGGGGAGCCCGGGGCCGGCTCGCGCACCACGACGGCGAACTCGTCGCCTCCCATCCGGGCCACGAACGCGTCCGCGCCCACCGTCGCCCGCAGGCGGAGCGAGACGTCGCGGATGAGCTCGTCCCCGGCCTGGTGGCCGTACGTGTCGTTCACGTGCTTGAAGTGGTCGAGGTCGAGCAGGGCGAGGTGCGTGCTGCCCTCCCGGGCCACACCCGACCGGGCCACGGACTCGGCGAGGTGCCGCTCCAGGGCACGGCGGTTGGGCAGGCCGGACAGCAGGTCCTGCTCCGCCAGCCGGGCCAGCCGCACCTGCCCCCGGCGCATGGCCTCGGCCAGCGTGGCCACCAGGACGGCCACCGCGACGAGGGTGGCGGACGTCAGCAGCAGCACGCGCAGGTCGACGAGGGGGTCGCCCGGCATGAGCCGCAGCGCCACCGCGAAGCACAGGTTGGTCCACACCACGTGCGCCGTGGCCGTCGGCCGCGTGAACAGCGCGGCCGCGAAGGGCGTGGCCCAGAGGTAGAACAGCCGCGCGTCGCTGAGCGGTTCCTGCTGGGCGACGTAGGCGATGGTGACGACCAGCTGGATCACGGCGATGACGACGTGGAAGGACCAGCGGGGGGCGCGGTCGGCCAGCCCGCAGGCGAGGCAGGCTCCGATGAGCAGCGCCAGCACGGCCATGGTGGCCGCCACCGAGTCCCGGACGCCCGGGTGGGGCAGGAGCAGGTAGGCGAACCCGACGAGCGAACCGCAGAGGTACAGCGCCCCCAGCGAACGGGCCATGAGGCGGGTCGACAGCGGGGCCGGGCCCGGACCGCGGGACCGCTCGCCCCCGGCGGCCTCTGACGTCACCCTGTGAGGTTCGGACGAACGGGACCTGGCCTGTAGCGCCGGACCGGCAGCGCACCGGGACCTGGCAACGACGGGCTGCGGTCGTCAGCCGGTGCGCACGTCCAGCCGCCAGCCGGCCCCCTGCCGCTGCAGGTCCACGTCGAACCGTTCGCCCGCGGCCTCGGCCAGGGCCTGCGGCGAGCGCGGGATGCGGGCCCGCCGCTGCAGCAGGTGCCGGGCGAGCAGGCCACGGGTGTGCTTGGCGTCGTGGGAGACGACGACGTCGCCCCGCAGCACCCTGACCGCCACCGTCGCCTCGGCCGCGGCTCCGCGGGGCCGCCAGGCGGCTGCGTACGCCGCCGACCGGCAGTCCACGACGAGCCCGCCGGCCTCCGGCGCCAGGGCGGCCTCCAGCGCGGGGCGCCAGTGCGCCGCCAGCGGACCGACGCCCGGCAGGTGCGTGCCCATGGCCAGCCGGTACGCCGGCACGCGGTCCCCCGGCGACAGGGCACCCCACAGGGCCGACACGACGACCAGGTGCGAGCGCGCCCGCCGACGGGCCGTCGGCTCGAGCGAGGCGAGGTCCAGCGCCGTGAAGAGGACGCCGGAGTAGATGCGGGACATGTCGGCGGCGGGCTCCGTGGCCAGCCGGGTGTTGCGGGCCACCTCCCCGTGCAGCGACGCCCCGACCCCCAGCAGCCGGGGGGCGTCCGGCCGGGCCGAGGCGGCGACGAGGGCCTGGAGCACCTGGCGCCGGTGCGCCGTCAGGTCCGGCCGGGACAGGGCGTCCAGGTCGAACGGGCGGGCCCCGCGCCGGGCCTCGGTCTTGCCCTCCGACGGGGGCAGCAGGAGGAGCACCGGGCGAGGGTACGACGAGGGGCCCGGTCCGCCGGACCGGGCCCCTCGCGTGGTTCAGGTGATCAGGGCAGGAGCACCCGGTCGACCGTGTGGCCGATCTGGACCTGGCCCAGGTTGATGTCGATCGCGTCGAGCACCAGGAGCGCGTCCCGGTTGCCCTCGGCGTCGTCGACGACCGCGATGCTGCCGTCGTCGCGGACCTCGACGGTCAACGTGGTGCCCGCCGCGGTAGTCAGCGACGCCCCGTCGGACTCCACGACCACCGAGGAGTCGAGCGTCTGCCCCACGACGACGTGGCCGAGCAGGACCTGCTCGATCTCGTCGACCGCGAACGCCGCGGACAGCCTGCGGTCGAACGCCTGCTCGGCGCTGGTGCGGCCGGTCACCAGGCCGGTCGCCAGGAACGCGTCGTCGTTCGGCAGGAACGCCGTGACGGGCACGGTCGGGTCGAGCAGGATCCCGACCGGGCTGTCGGGCTTCGCCTCGAGGACCCGGAGCACCTGCGCGAGCAGGATGTCGTAGTCGTCCCCGTTCGCGTTGCGCAGCTCGGGCCCGGAGGTGTCGGCCAGCAGGATGCTGCCGAGCGAGATGTCCGTGCCCAGCGGCGCGACGGTGTCGAAGCCGACGACCACGGGGTTGTGGTCGCTGGCCCGGAACGCGAACGGCGCGTACAGCTCCGGGATGCCGGAGTCGTACTGGTAGGCGAACGGCTCGGCCGCGTTGACCTGCCAGATGTCGAAGCCGGTCACCTTCTCGAACGCCGGGGCGCTGACGAGGCCGTGGTCGAGGTTCCCGTTGCGCTGGTCGAACGTGTACGTGTAGTCGTCGAGGGTCTCGATGACGTCCACGAACCCGGCGTCCTCGAGCACGCGGATCGGGTCCTCCATGCCGTAGGAGTTGAAGTCGCCCATGAGGAACACGTCCTCGTCGGTCTCGGCGAGCTCCTCGGCGAACGCCGCGAGCGCACCGGCCTGCAGCGTCCGGTCGGCGTTGTACGCGCCCTGACCGTCGCCCTGGTCGGCGTTGGCCCCGGTGGCGCCGCCGGCACCCTTGGACTTGAAGTGGTTGCTGACGACCCAGAAACTCGTCGCCGTCCGCCGCGGCGAACCGCTGCGCGACCGGCTCACGGGCGTTGTCCCAGACGGTGCCGTCCGGGTCCTCGCCGCCGGACAGGGACTCGCCGACCAGGTCGACGACGTCGGTGCGGTAGATGATCGCGTTCTGGATGACGTCGGGGTTGTCCCGGAAGTACTCCGGGGTCTCCACGTGGGACCAGACCTCCGCCCCGAGGGCGGTGTTGAGCGCGTCCACCAGGGTCTCGGTCGCGACGTCCGCGTCCTTGCCGAACGGCACGCCGTACTCGATCTCCTGCAGGGCGACCACGTCGGCGTCGAGGGCGTTGATCGCCGTGACGATCTTGGCCTCCTGCTGCCGGAGCTCCGCCTCGGTGTCGGCGCCGCGCGCGTTGCCGCTCTCGGAGGTCAGGGTGACGAAGTAGTTCAGCACGTTGAACGCGGCCACGGTCACGTCCCCGCCGACGTCGGCCGGGGAGTCCTCGCGCGGGTTGGTCTGCGCGAAGTCGACCTGGTCCGGGGCGCCGGTCACCGGCTGGAGCCGCCACTGGCTGAACCCGTAGGACAGCACGTGGCCGCCGAGCTCGTCGACGGTGTCGCCGATGCGCAGCGACTGCTCGAGCGTCAGGTAGGGCACCGGCCGCAGGTTGGAGCGGCTGGACCCGTCGTCGATGACGATCTCGCGGGTGCGGTTCTCGGCCTCGACGGCGTTGGCGGGGGCGCCGGGCAGGGCCGCCTCGGTGCCGTTGACGAGGATCCCGCCGACGGACACGCGGACCTCGCCGAACTGCTCGAGCCCGAAGGCTCCGGTGACGGTGAGCTCGGAGGTGATGTCGACGACCATCGACTCGAACGGCTCGCGCTCGGCGTCGGTGGAGGGCATGGGCAGCACGACGGGCGCGGGGACCGCGGCGCCGCTGCTGCAGACGTCGACGGCGGCGTTGCCGACGTCGGAGCTGCCGACCTGCGTCAGGGTGAAGAACTCGTCGACGGTGCCACGCACCGTGACGACGTCCCCGACGGAGACCTCGGCCGGGGACCAGACGAAGATGCCGTCGGAGGTGGCGGCGTCGCCGTCGCCCGCGTCCTGGATGGTGAACCCGCTCAGGCCCGGGGTGTCGGAGGTGACGGTGCCGATCAGGGTGACCTGCTGGTTCTCGACCGGGCTGACCGCACCGCTGCCCTGGACCGCGCCGATGGTCGAGGTCGTGGGCGTGCCGCACAGCTCGGGCTCGGGCTCCGGGTCGGGGTCGCCACCCCCGCCGCCGACGGTGTCGTTGACCTCGCCGAAGGTGTTGGTGTCGTAGGAGCCCCACTCGCCCTCGACCAGCTGCAGCGACGCGCCGACCGGCTCGCTGCCGGCCTGCGCGACCCCGATGTCGGTGCTCGTCAGACCCTGCGCCGGGCCGTTGGACGCGGTCATGACGCCCTCGTAGGACAGGAACTGCACGACCGTGCCCTCGTCGTCGACCAGCGCGAGGCCGTCAGGGGCGCCGTTCTGGATGCCGTTGCTGGCGTACTCGAGCACGACGACGCCGTCGCCGCTCGGGTCGCCCGCGGGCTCGGTCACCGTGGTGCCCAGGTCGCGGGCCGTGCCGTAGGTGACGGCCGCCCCGGGGGTGTTGCCGTTGTAGAGCACGACGGTCCAGCCGGTGACGTCGGTGCCCAGGCCGGCCTGGACCTCGATGGCCTCACCCTCGTCGGTGCCGGCGTTGTCGTAGTGGATCTCGCTGACGAACGGCTCGCTGCCGCCGCCGGGGCCGCCGGCGGAGCCGTTGACGGCGCCGAAGCTGTTGGCGTCGGTGGCGGTCCAGGTGCCGTCCACCTTCTGCAGGGACGCACCGACCGGCTCGGAGCCGTTCTGCCCGACACCGATGTCGGTGCTGGTGGTGCCGTCGGCGGGGCCGCCGACCGCCGCGAACGTGCCCTCCCAGGACAGGAACTCCACGACGTCGCCGGCGGCGTCCACGAGCGCGACGCCGTCGGGGGCACCGTTCTGCAGGCCGTTGGCCGCGTAGGTCTCCACCACGACGCCGTCGCCGCTGGGGTCGCCGGCCGGCACGACGCCGGTCAGCGGCTGGGTCGCGGCCGGGGTCGAGTAGGGCGCACCGTTGTTGCCGTTGTAGCGGACCAGCGACCAGCCGGTCAGGTCGGTGCCGGCGGCGGCCTGGACCTCGACGGCCTCGCCCTCGTCGGTACCGGTGTTGTCGTAGTGGATCTCGCTGATGAACGGGATCTCGGTGGGGTCTGCGGCGGCACTCGCGGGGGCGGCGGCCAGGCCGACCGTCCCCACTGCGAGCGCCGCGGTGCACGCGACGAGCGTGCGGGCAGGACGAGCGGACGTTCCTGTCACTGGTGGTCCTTCCGTGGGGGTCTGACCGGGTGACGGTAGACACGCAAGGTGAACAAAGGAAGACCGTAGGCGAGTCGTCGGGTGACCATCCATGCCCGTTGTGCGCGGTCCGCGGCGGTTCGTCCGACCGCGGCCACCGGCTCTCAGCCGCCGCCGAGGACCTCCGCCAGCGAGAACCGCACCGGGTGGTCGAGCTGGTCGTAGGTGCAGGACGCCGGGTCGCGGTCGGGCCGCCAGCGCACGAACTGCGTGGTGTGCCGGAACCGGGGCCCCTCCATGTAGTCGTACCTGACCTCGACGACGCGCTCGGGCCGCAGCGGGACGAACGACAGGTCCTTCCCTGCGTTCCACCGGCTGGTCTCGTTCTTTCGGGGGGTGCGCTCCCCCGCCTCGTGCGCGGCCCAGTTCCACGGGTGCTCGTCGAAGGGCACCACCAGCGGCTGCAGCTCCTCGAACAGCTCCCGCCGCCGCGCCATCGGGAAGGCCCCGACCACGCCCACGCTGGCCAGGGTGCCGTGCTCGTCGTTCAACCCGAGCAGCAGCGAGCCCACCGCCCCCGGCCCGGACGCGTGCACCCGGTAGCCGGCCAGGACGCAGTCGGCCGTGCGCACGTGCTTGATCTTCGTCATCACCCGCTTGTCGGGCTGGTAGGTCAGGTCCAGCTTCTTGGCGACGAGGCCGTCCAGGCCCGCCCCCTCGAACACCTCGAACCAGCGCCGGGCCTCGTCCAGGTCCTGGGTGGCCGGGGTCACGTGCACGTCCGGGTGACGACCGGTCAGCACCTGCTCCAGCAACGCCCGTCGCTCGACCAGGGGGCGCGCGGTGAGGTCGTCGTCGCCCAGCGCCAGCAGGTCGAAGGCGACGAAGGCGGCCGGCGTCTGCTCCGACAGCATGGTGACGCGGCTGACGGCCGGGTGGATCCGTTGCTGCAACGCCTCGAAGTCGAGCCGGTTGGCCTGCGTGTCCACCACGACCACCTCGCCGTCGACGACGCAGCGGTCGGGGAACGCCTGCAGCACCGCCTGCACCACCTCGGGGAAGTAGCGGGTGAGCGGCTTCTCGTTGCGGCTGCCGATCACGACCTCGTCCCCGTCGCGGAACACGACGGCGCGGAAGCCGTCCCACTTGGGCTCGTAGTGCTGCCCCGGCGGGATCTCGGGGGCGGACTTGGCCAGCATCGGCTTGACCGGCGGCATCACAGGCAGCTGCACCCGCCTCAGTCTGCCCGTCCGGCGCCCCGGCCGCCGGACCTCGCCACCGTCACCCGTCGGGGCCAGACTGCGGGGATGGCCTCTGCAGCGGAGTCGCTCGACGTGGACGGCGTGCCGGTGCGCCTGACCAGCGGGGACCGGGTGGTGTTCCCGGCGCTGGGGAGCGAGGCCGGGACCAAGCGCCACCTGGCCGAGTACTACCGGACCGTGGCGACCCACCCGAGCGGGGCGATCATGACGGCGCTGCGGGACCGGCCGACGCACCTGCAGCGCTTCCCCGACGGGGTCGACGGCGACGAGGTCTACCAGAAGCGCCTGCCCAAGGGCGCCCCCGACGGGGTGCTGACCTGCCAGATCACGTTCCCCTCCGGCCGCCGGGCCGACGTGCTGCGGGTGACCCGCCCGGCCGACGTGGTGTGGGCGGCGCAGATGTCGACGGTGACCCTGCACCCCTGGCACACCCGCTGCGAGGACCCCGACCGCCCCGACGAGCTGCGCCTGGACCTCGACCCGCACGCGGGCACGGGTTTCGAGCAGGCCCGGTCGGTGGCGCTCGACGTGGTCCGCCCGGTGCTCGACGACCTGGGCCTGCTGGGGTTCCCCAAGACCAGCGGCGGACGGGGCGTGCACGTGTACGTCCGGGTGCGGCCCGACTGGGACTTCGTCGGGCTGCGGCGCGCCGCCATCGCCCTGGCCCGCGAGTGCGAGCGGCGCGCACCGGAGCGGGTCACGACGTCGTGGTGGAAGGAGCAGCGCGGCGAGCGCGTGTTCGTCGACTTCAACCAGAACGCCCGCGACCGCACCATCGCCGGCGCCTACTCGGTGCGCCGCACGCCGCGGGCCACCGTGAGCACGCCCGTGACCTGGGACGAGCTGGTGGACGTGGAGCCGGACGACTGCACGATGGTCACGGTGCCGGGGCTGCTGGACCGGCGCGGGGACCCGATGGCCGGCATCGACGACGTCGCCCACGACCTGCAGCCGCTGCTCGACCTGGCCGCCCGCGACGAGGCCGCGGGCCTCGGCGACCTGCCGTACCCGCCGAGCTACCCCAAGATGCCGGGCGAGCCGAAGCGGGTGCAGCCCAGCCGGGATGCTGCTCTGAACAGGAAGAACGCCGACCGAAGCGACTAGTCGGTAGCAAGCACAACGCTCGCTCACCTGATAACCTAGGTGACCATGAGCCCCAGCGCAAGCCGTCTCGACGACCTCGCGGCGTCGTTCGGCCGTCATCTCCGGGCCGAGGGCAAGGCGCCGCGCACCGCCGTCATCTACACCCAGTCCGTCACGCAGTTCAGCGCCTGGCTCGTCGAGAACGGCAGACCGACCGTCCTCAGCGAGTGCACGCGCGCAGCAATCAGGGAGTGGCTGGCCACACTGGCCGACCGCAACCTGCAGAACGGCACGATCCGCACCAGGTACAAGGGTCTGCACCGCTTCCTGGGCTGGGCCGTGGAGGAGGGCGAGCTGGAGACCCACCCCATGCGCGGCCTGGACGTTCCCGCCGCCCCCGCGAAGCCCGTACCTGTCCTGACCGACGCCGAGCTGGTCGCGTTGCTCAAAGCCTGCGCGGGCAAGGACTGGGCGGACCTGCGCGACGAGGCCATCGTCCGCCTGCTGCTCGACTGCGGCATCCGCGTCTCCGAGCTGACCGGCCTGAACGTCGGCGACATTGATCTGGACCGCGAGATGGCCCTGGTTACCGGGAAGGGCAACCGGATCCGCCCCGTCTACTTCGGCGCCCGCACCGGCCGCGCCCTGGACCGGTGGAAGCGGGCGCGGGCCAAGCACCGCTGGTCACACCTCGACGCCTTGTTCTTGTCTCAGCGAGGGGCCCTCACCGCCGACGGTGTCCGCAACATGCTGACCGAGCGAGGTCGACAGGCAGGCATCGAAGGGCTGCATCCCCACCGGTTCCGCCACACGTTCGCCCACGACTTCCTCGTCAGCGGTGGGCAGGAACGCGACCTCAAGCGCCTGGCCGGCTGGACCTCAGACGTGATGCTCGAGCGTTACGGCGCCAGCGCCGCAGATGCGCGTGCCGCTCAGGCCGCGCGCCGACTCAAGAGGGGGGATCGAGTGTGAGCCGAGGCCAGGACCTGCCGGACGAACCACCGGACGACCTTGACGAGGGCGACGCGCCCGTGGAAGTGAAGCAGCGTATTGCCCGAAGCATCAGCATGCGCGCCATGACGCCGGTGGAACGCGAGCGACGTCGGGCTGAGCAGGCTGCAGTGTTGGCCGAGGAGATCCTGAAGCGGCGCAAGAACCTGCGATCGCTGTCCGTGACCCGGTGCCCCAAGAAGGGGTGCGGTTCCATCCTCAGCGGCCTCTATGTCTTCGACGGAGATGTCGTTCTGTGGATGGAGGGGACAAGAACTCCGGGGGCCGTTGTCCGCGAACGGCTGGCCATGGCGGAGTTGGATGACGCAGCGGAGGCGTGCGTCAACCTGTGGCCCGAGGCGGCCGAGCAGCTCATGCACGAGGCCGAGCTTCGCGCAGGCGAATGGCTGGGCAAGAGCGGCCCGGGGGAATCGTCCCCGCCTGTTGCCTGGAGGCTTGAGACCTGGCCCCCAACCCAAGACGATCTTCGACGATCGAGTACCTGGAACATGATGGTGACGTGCCGCCGCTGCCAGGTGGACTGGTCGCTGGGTTGGCCGCGGGACATCATGCTCGCCGGACTGAACAAGGGTGAGGTTCACATCGATCGCATGTACCCGATCGGAGAGGCGTTCGATCACTCCCTGGATCGATACACGGACGTCATCCTGAACGGTGAGGAGCCACGTCTCGACGGCGTCGAGGACAACGCCTAGACGGTGTGCTAAATTACGTTGTTGTAGTTCAATAGCCCGCGCGTGATCCGCCGCACCTGCTCGTGACACTGGGCCGCACGAGAGACCACCCCTGAAGGGGGTCTCTTCGTCATGGACCGCACACTGCGCGCACAGATTGCCGCGCACACCAGCTGGGCTCGCACGCCTGACCGTACGGCTCGCACCGCAGCCGCCCGAGCCGCACTGCTGGCCAAGTTTGAGTCCGAGGTCGACCCGGACGGCACGCTCCCGCCCGCCGAGCGGGCCAAGAGGGCCGAGAACGCCCGGCGCGCCTACTACCTGCGCCTGGCCGCGAAGTCGGCCAGCTCCCGCCGTCAGCGGGCAGCCGAGCGCAACACCCTGGCCGTTGAGGCCGAGCTGGACGCCATCGCCGCCGAGGGTGGCGGTGCCCGGTGAGCGAGCCCGTCACCTTCGCCGAGGCAGCCAAGGTCACCCTCGCCGACATCATCTGGTCCGGGCAGCGCGAGGCGCAGCTGGCCTACATGCGCGGCCACCTCGACGTCCTCGACGTCCTGGGGATCGACACCAACCCCACCCCCGACCCTGCGTGGTGGACGGACTGGCTCGCCGAGCAGCGACGCGCTGCCGAGGCGGCACGGGACTACAGCAACAAGCCCGCGCCGAAGACCGCGGCCCAGATCCACGCCGAGGTCGCCCACAGCTGGAAGGTCGCCCAGCGCGAGATCGACGAGCGGCACGGGGGTGGCGAGTGAAGGACCGACGACGCCTCGTCACTGACCAGGCGCGCGTGGCGGCATGGGCCATCGACACCGCCCTGATCCGCCTGGAGCGCCTGCGAGCCGACGACCGCCTGCACGACAACCGGCCCCAGGTCGACCACCTCCTGCGCGACCACGCCATCGCCCTGCAGAGGTGCCTGCACCGTCTGTACGGGGAGGTCGAGCTGGACGACCCCGACGGCCAGCAGGTGCTGCTGCGTGCGTTCACCTCCGACCCCGAGGAGGACCGCCCGTGAGCCACCAGACCTACCCGGAGCCGCCCGGCTGGCAAATCGACCCCGACGGGACAGCACCCGCCCGCCCGCACGTCGACGAGGTCCACCGCGGGCAGCTCCGCATCGCACTGCGCCTGGCCGACGAGCACGCCGGGCGGCTGCTGTTCGTCGCCGGCATCGGCTGGCACGAGTGGACCGGCACGCGGTGGGAGCGCGACGAGAAGAACCGCGTCACCCTCGCCGTCCAGGCCACCCTAAAGAACGCGTTGATCGAGGCAGCGGACATGTCGTCCGACGACCGCAAGGTGCTGCACGCGGACGTCCGCAAGTGCGAGTCCAAGACCGGCGTCGACGGGGTGCTGTGGCTCGCATCCGCCATGCCCCAGTTCGCCGTCACCGCCCGGGAGCTGGACGCCGACCCGTACACCCTCAACACCGCCACCGGCACCCTCGACCTGCGCAGCGGTGCCCTGCGCCCCCACGACCCCGCTGAGCACATCACCAAGGTGTGCGGCACCGGCTACGACGTGACGGCCACCGCCGCGTCCTGGGAGGCCTTCCTGGAGGCGTCCATCCCCGACCCCGAGGTGCGGGCGTTCCTGCGCCGCCTCATCGGACTCGCCCTCGTCGGGAAGGTCGTCGAGCACGTCCTGCCGATCTTCACCGGCACCGGCCGCAACGGCAAGGGGGTGTTCGCGCGGGCCATCGCCCTGGCCCTCGGTGACTACACCATCGAGGCCGAGCCCGAGCTGCTGCTGGCGTCGAAGTACGGGGCCCACCCCACGGGCCAGCTCGACCTGCGGGGCGCACGGCTCGCCACCGTCCAGGAGACAGACCAGGGGCGTGAGCTGGCCGTCGGCACCGTCAAGAGGCTCACCGGCGGCGACCCGATCCGGGCACGGGCCATGAGACAGGACTACGTGCAGTTCGACCCCTCGCACCTGGTCATCCTCACGACCAACCACCTGCCCGCCGTACCCGCCGACGACCCCGCGCTGTGGTCACGGTTGCTGGTCGTGCCCTGGGACGTGTCGTTCGCGGGCCGCGAGGACACGGGACTGACCGACCGGCTCGCCCTGGAGCTGCCCGGCATCCTGCGCTGGGCCGTGGCCGGGTACGAGGAGTACACCCGCATCGGCCTGTCCCCGCCCGAGGCCGTCAAGGTGGCAACCGACGGCTACAGGGCCACCGCAGACGACCTCGCCCGCTTCCTCGAGGAGGAGTGCCTGACCGGCCCTCACTGGTCCGTGCGCAGGGGTGAGCTGTGGGAGGCATGGACGGCGTGGTGCCGCAGTGCCCACGTCGAGTCGGGACGTCAGCCGGACTTCACCAAGGCCCTCGAACAGCGTGGATTCACCCAAGGTGCCACCCGCGGCCAGAAGCTGTGGCGTGGGGTTGCTCTGCAGGGCGAGGACGAATCCGCAGGTCAGGACCGGTATGGCGACTAGGGGGTGTCGGGGGTGTCGGTCCAGAAGTATTCCGCCTAGGAACTACTTCCCCAAGAGTCATACGGAAGAGGGGACACCACCGACACCCCCACCCCCTGGTGAGGTACAGACCAGACCCGACCACGGTCCACGCCCATGACCCGAGGCGGGTCCACCAGAGCCTGGCGCGCACTCCGAGCAGCTGTCGCCGAACGTGACGGCTACCGCTGCACCTACCCCCAGCCCGATGGCCACCCCTGCCGGCAGTACGCCCCCCTCGCAGGACCAGGCGCAGGCCACGCCGACCACGTCGTCCCCGTCAAGCACGGCGGCACCGACACCCTCACCAACCTCCGCTGGCTATGCGCCCCGCACAACCTCGGCCGCGGCACCAACCCCGACCCCGCACCCCTCAGAGATTGGACCTGGTGACATGGACACCACCCTCGACATCCTCACCGCCCTCGCCCTGGCCTGCCTCATCCTCGGCGTCAGCGTCGTCTGGTTCGCAGCCGGCTACGTCACCGCGCTCGCCCACCGCAACGCCAACATCCTCAATGCCCTCAAGCGCACCAATTCTTGAGCACGGCGTGTCGCGCTTGACACCCCGCGCCTGTCCCTTTCCCTCCCGACGGATCTACCCGAAGTGCACGCATGTGTCCGGGACAGTCCGTAGCGTCCGAACTTGCACGCGCCTTCATCAGGAAGGTCCTCAGCAGAATCGAGCAAGCATGAGCATCGAGGCGGACTACCTGCTGCAGCAGGTCATTGAGAGCGCCAACCGAGACGACGGTGACGGCGAGGGCATGGGGATCACGCTCACGACCACCGGGGGCATCGTGAGCGGGTACCTCATCTCGCGCTCCCGATGGCGGCGCCTGTACCTGGGTGAGTCTCAGGAGCAGCGAATGGCCGACGTCGCCGAGAAGGAGCAGGAGTACGCCCAGAAGCAGGACGATCTGAAGGAGGCCCTGCTGTCTGCGATCGAGGCTTCGGACCTGGACAACCCGAACTTGTACTCAGGGGTCAAGGACATGTTTCCCGAGGTGGGCTTCGTTCACCTGCGGGAGGCGCGTTTCAGTGGGGGAAACGGCCTCATGCCTGCAGAGGGCTGCATCTGGCGTGGTTCCCTCCGCCATGTTGTCGGCTGGACCGTTGGGGTTCTCACGAGCGGTGAGCCGAGCGCCTGACGCTCAGGCCGGCACTCCCGGCTTGATCTGACGGGCGGGCGCATGATCCAACGCCCACAGAGCGGCGCTGCAGGCTTCCAGGGCTGCGGCGCCGCTCGTGCGTCGCCACACCCACCGGTCACCGAGCGGGCGGGCCTCGGCCACCGCGGCGGCACGGTCCAGGGCCGGGTGGCCGGGGTGCCGGACGGCCCCCGCGACGATGAGCTGGAGGACCTGGTCCGCGGCTGCCGCGTACTGGCTGCTCCCGAGGCTCACGACGGGCGCGGCGAGGCTCAGCCGATGCTGGGTCACGGCGACGTCCACGAGGGCCGCAGCGGGCCCTCCAGCGTCGTGGCCCACGGCGATGGGCTTACGGCTGGCGGCGACCTCGGCGAGGCGTGCGGGCACCCAGGACGTGCCTGGACGCTCGTCGACGACGTCCACAACGACGGTGTTCCCGTCGCGCCATGCCGCACCGATGACGGCGCCGGCCCGGTCGGGGTCCGCGGCGACACCGAACGCGACCTTGCCGGTGGGTGGGTCCCACCGTCCGGTGGCTCGGCACGCGGCCCAGGTCTCGAGCGGGACCAGGCTCTCCCGGGCTGCGGTCCACCGGTTGGCGAACGCTCGCAGGAACTCACCGGGGGCCATCGTGGTGGCGGCGGCGAGGACGGCCGAGCGGCGCACCAGCTCCCCGGGGTGCGCGGTCAGGGTGAGGTCGACGGCCTCGGCGACCGCGGCGTCGCTGCCGTCGTGCAGCAGGGTCTCGATGCGGGCGGCGGTGTCGTCGTCGACAGACCAGTCGAAGAACGCTGTCCCTGCAGCCCCGGCGCGGCCCTTGTCGACGAGGCGGCGCAGCAGGGTGGACGCGGGGGTGCCGGCGGTGGACACCCACCACGCCTGACCGCCGGTGGTGGCGAGGGTGGGGCGCACGGCCTGCTCGAGGGCGACACCGCGTGCCTCCTCGAACGCCCAGGTCTCGTCGACGGCGACGATGTCGGCGTGCTGGCCGTGCAGGCCGGTCTCGGACGGGGGGAACGGGCGGACGCTGGAGCCGTTGCCGGGCAGGTACAGGCCCTCGCTGCCGATGGCTGCGCGCAGGGTGACGAGGTCGGCGATGCCGGGGGCGCGGGCGACGCGGGGGCCAAGCTCGCGCATGAGCAGGTCTGAGGCGACGGCGCGGGTCTGGGCGGTCTGCCAACAGCGGGCATCTGGCTTCATGAGGGCCCGGTGCAGCAGGACGGGTCCGAGCAGGGTGGACTTGCCGGACTGGCGGGGCGTGCCGACGACGACGTCGGTGTAGGCCCACTCCCCTGCCTGGTCGACCTCCAGGGCGACGTCGGCGACCTGCTGCTGCCACGCCTGCAGGGGGAACCCGAGGACCTTGGCCAGGCGACCCACGGCGGGCCCGTAGCTCTTGCGCCCAGGGTCCCTGACTGTGGCCTGCCGGGGCGGTGCGGGGGCCCGACGCACGCTCACTCCGGCTGGGTCAGGGAGGCCAGGAAGGTGTCGGCGCTGTCGGGGGTGCTGCCGCCGGCGAGGCCGAGGGCGGCGAGGACTTGGCGCAGCTCGCGGGACAGCTCGGCGAGGGCGCGGGCGTCTCCGGCTGCGGCGTCGAAGGTCTGGGCCAGGGAGGTGGCCTGCTGCGCCAGGACCTCGCGGGCGTGAGTCATCGCGCCGCCGTCGCGCAGGTCCGCGATGGCGGTCACGAGGGCGCCCTCGACGGGTCCTGCTCTGGTCGACACGCTCCCAGTCTACCCGCTGCTGCTCGTTTGAGCGGCTATCCGCTCATCTGAGGAAGGATGGTGGTGTGCCGATGGGTTGGAGTGCGCTGGTCGCGGCGACGCGGGTCCTGTCCTCGACCCCACCGGCTGCCCATGCGTCCCTGCCGGCCGTGCAGGGCGACGTCGCCCAGGTCGCGGACCTGCCCGCCGGTGTCGCCGAGGCGTTCGGCATCAACGTCACCCAGAGCCGGGTGACGCGGGATCACGCGATGCGCGTGCCGTCGGTGCGTCGGGCCCGCGCGATCATCTGCCCGACGGTGGGTGGGATGCCGCTGCGCGCGATGCGCCTGCCGGCCGCCGCGAACGGCCGCCCGGCCCCGACCAGCCCGGACTCGACCCCGGTGTTCCGGCAGATGCTGGCCCGCCCGGAGCCGGACACGGTGCGCTCGTCGACGCTGACGTGGACCGTGGACTCGCTGCTGTTCCACGGCGTGGCCTGGTGGTACGTCACGGGCCGCGACGCCCAGGGCTTCCCGCTGGAGGTTGAGCGGGTCGACGTGTCCCGTGTGCAGGTCGACGCGGCCGAGCGCGTCCAGATCGACGGGGTGCTGGTCCGGGACGAGGACGTCATTCGGTTCGACGCCCCCGACGAGGGCGTGCTGAACACCTCCGCCGAGCTGCTGTGCACGGCCCTGGACCTGCTGCGCACCACGCGCGTCATGAGCCAGCCCACGGCCCCGCTGACGGTCCTGCGGGACCTGCGCACCGACGGTGAGCCGGTGTCCCGGGAGGACGCCGACGGCATCCTGGACGACTGGGAGCGCAACCGCCGCCGCCGCGCCCTGGCCTGGGTGCCCGCCAACGTGGGCGTCGAGCACCCGGACTGGGACCCCGCCAAGCTGGGCCTGTCGGAGTCCCGTGAGCAGACCGCCATCGACGTGGCCCGTGCCTTCAACCTGCCGGCGTCGTGGCTCGCAGCCCCCGACGGCGGGTCCCTGACCTACCGCAACGCCCGGGACCTGCGCACCGACCTGGTCGGGCTGACCCTGGCGCCGTTCATGACGGCCATCACCGAGCGGCTGTCCATGCCGGACGTGACGCCCCGCGGGCAGGTCGTGGAGTTCGACACCAGCGGCTTCCTGGCCGGGTCACGTCGGGACCGCATCGACGACGCCGCAGCCGCGGTGGGCGCCGGGCTCATGAGCGTCGACGAGGCCCGCCGCGAGTTCCTGCAGCTCCCCCCGGCCGAGGCCGCCCCGGCCCCAGTCGCTCCCCCCGCACCGCCCGAGGAGGCCAGCTGATGGCTGCCCGATCCACGGCCACCCAGGCCGCACCCCCCGCCCCTGCGAGCACGGACGAAGGGCCGGCGGACAACGGCCCCCGCACCGGTGTCCGTCAGGTCACCGGCCTGGCCGTCCCCTACGGCGAGAACGGGACCGGCAGCGTCGGCCGGGTCCGCTTCAGTGCGGGCAGCGTCGCGCACTCCGACCCCGCCCTGCGCCGCATCCCCCTGCTGCTCGAGCACGACCGCTCCCGGCCGGTGGGCGTCGTCACGGACCTGGTCGAGTCGCCCGAGGGTCTGACCTTCACCGCGTCCGTCGACCCCGGGGCCGACGGTGACCTGGTCCTGGCGCAGCTGGCGTCCGGGTCCCGCACGGGCGTGTCCATCGGCCTGGACCTCGACGACAAGGTCGTGGAGCAGATCACCCGCCGTCGCGGCACCGCGGCCATCGAGGCCTCCGGCTTCCTGCGCGAGCTGTCGGTCACGTCCGTGCCGGCGTTCGACTCCGCCCGCGCGTCCACCACCTCGCCCGCACCCGCGGTGTCCGGGGACCACGCAGCACCGGCCGCGCCGTCACCGACGGCCCGGGAGCACCTGACCACCGCAGCCCAGGAGGGCGACATGACCACGTTCGCAACCATGACCGCGCCCGCCAAGGGCAAGGACGACACGCGGGAGGCGACCCCGACCGACGGTGGCCGTCCCACCACCGACGAGGGCGGTCGCCCGGTCGTCGACGAGACGGGCACCGCGACGCACTCCGCGCCCGGTCAGGCTCCGCGCGCCGGTCGTCTGCCCGGTGCCGGTGGTGGCGTCGCCCGCTCGACGTTCACCAGCTATGGGCGCGGTGAGCACTCCGTGGCCCGCGACCTGCTCGCCTCCCGCAGCGGCGACACCGACGCCCAGGCCCGCCTGAGCGCGATGCACGAGGCCGCCCGCACCCGGACCGCCGAGTTCGCCGTGGCCGACCGCGACGACTTCGACAACTCCGGCGACGCGTCGTTCATCAAGCCCGCCTACCGGCCCGAGCTGCTGGTGGCTCCCCTGCCCTACCAGCGTCCGTTCCTGGCGCGTCTGAGCAACCGGACGACCCTGTCCAACGCCCAGCCGTTCGTAGTCCCCACCGGCCGCCCCGAGTTCACCGGCGTCGGCCTGCACACCGAGGGCACCGCGCACGTCGCCGAGGGCACCCTGTCGGCCCTGTCCACGATCACCGTGACGCCCCGGGCCATGTCCGGCGCGTGGCGCGGCAGCCGGGAGCTGATCGAGCAGTCCACCCCGAGCATCGACGCCATCGTCACCGCCGCGATGCAGCAGAACTACCTCAACGCGACCGAGGCGTACGTCCTGGCGACCGTCAAGGCCGGCGCCGGTGCGGCGACCCCCCTGGCCGACGCGGCTGCGGTCGAGGACGCGATCCTGGACCGCGCCTTCGCCCGGCAGGGCATGAGCGGCTTCGTCGTCGTCGGCAGCGCCGCGTACCGGCACCTCGCCGGCCTGACGCTCGCCGGTGGTGAGCCCCGGTACCCGGCCCTCGCGCCGGTCAACCGCAACGGCGTCGCGTCCGCGCTGGACGTGCTGTCCATCCGGGGCGTCAACATCGTCCCGGTCGTCGGTCTGGGCGCGTGGGAGGTCCTGCACGTCGAGCCCGACGCCGTCCTGGTCGGTGAGTCCGCGGTCCGCACGTTCTCCTTCCAGGAGGTCGAGGGCCCCGGCGTCATCAAGCTGGCCCTGTGGGCGTACCAGTGCGCCGCGGTGCTGGACCCCTCCGGCGTCGAGCTGTACTCGCTCACCGACCCGGACGCCTGAGCCGATGCCCACGCCCACGGCAGCCCTGACCGACCTCGTCGGCCAGCGCCTCGCGGTCCGCCTTCAGGTGGCCCTCGACGACGCGGTCAACGAGTCGGCCGGTGCTGCCGTGGGCTGGCTCGCCAGCGTCCGACCCGACCTCGCCGACGACCTCGGTCTGCTCGACGACACCCTGCCCGCCGACGTGCTCGAGGGCACCCTGCTCATGGGGGCCCGCCTGTACGCCCGCCGAGGCACGCCCGTGGGCGCCCAGCCCGGCGTCGAGGGCGGTGGTGGAGGCCTGCTGCGCGTCGACCCCGACGTGGAGCGCCTGGTCGGTATCGGCCGGCACCGCCACCCCCGCGGGCTGATCGCATGACCGCCTCCCGCGTCCAGGCCGGGCTGGCCCTCACCGAACGCGTCCAGGCCGCCCTGACCGCCTCACCCCAGACGTGGCCCCAGCGCGCCACCCTCGACCCCGCAGCCGCCGCCACAGCCGCCATGCAGGGCGTCGCGGTGCTCATCGCCCCACCGGTCCTGGCCTTCGACGTGGCACCCCCGCACGCCAGCGCCACCTGGACCCTCGTCGTCCTGTCCGGGCACTCCGACCCCGTCATCGGCTGGCAGCGCATGGACGCCGCCGTGACCGCCCTGCACGACGCCCTGTCCCTGACGTCCGCCACCCCCGTGGCGTGGCAGCTCACCAACGGCGGTCCGCCCGTGGCCGCCTACGAAGTCACCTATGAGGAGGCGGTCTGAGTGCCGATCACCCAGTCCAAGCTCAAGAACGGTTCCCTGACCTTCGCCGTGGGCGCCGAGGAGCCGGCCGAGTTCAACACTCAGGCCACCAACGTCCGCATCACCCCCGGCTACGACGAGGAGGGTGACGCCGTCACCGTCCTGTCCGGGGACAGCCTGACCCCCGACACGGTCCGCACGAACGAGCTGACCATCGGCGCCATCCAGGACTTCACCGACCCCGCCGGGTTCGTGGCCTACATGTGGGCCAACGACCTCGCCGAGGCCGCGTTCGTCTGGGAGACCGACACCGCCGCCAACGACGGGGTCCGCTTCACCGGCCTCGTCCAGCTGCGTGCACCCGAGGTCGGTGGCGACGTGAACGCCCGCCTGACGACCGAGCTGACCCTGATCGTCAACGGGCCCGTCACGGGTCCCACGCCGGTCACGGTCTGAGATGTCCAAGCCGCTGGCCACGTACCGAGTGGAGGGCGCGCGCGAACTCCGCCGCACCCTGCGCACGGTGCATGACGGCGTCGAAGATCTCAAGGACGCCAACGCCCAGGCCGCGGCCATCGTCGCGTCCGCGGCCGTCGCGCGAGCACCACGCCGCACCGGTCGGCTGATCTCCAGCGTCCGAGGCAACCGGGCGGCCGGGCGGGCGACCGTCACCTACGGCGGCGCGCGCCTGCCGTACGCCGGGCCCATCCACTGGGGTCACCCGGCCCGCAACATCGCCGCCCAGCCGTTCGTCACCGACGCCGCCACCGACACCGAGCCGGTGTGGCTGCCCGCGTACGAGCGGGCCCTACAGAGCCTGCTGGCAACCGCCAGCCGGTACAGCGTCTAGGAAGGCCCGACCCATGGACCTGCTGTCCTTCACCCCCAACGAGCTCGCCATCGCCCGCAGCAAGATCAACGGCCACAACCTGCTGGGCGTCATCGGTGACCCGGGCCACGGCTACTTCCCCGAGGCCGTCGCCGCGGCTGTCTGGCTCAAGGGCAAGCGCGAGGGCTCGACCGACAAGTTCGAGGCCTACCTGGCCCGCCCGCTGACCGACCTGATGGACGACCTGGGTCTGCACGAGGACACCGACGAGGCCGACGGCGAGGACGAGGGCGAGGCCCTGGACCCTCCGACGCCGAGCTGAGCCCCGAGGACCTGGTTCTGCTCGGCTACCGGACCGGTCACACCCCGGCCCAGCTGCGGGACTGCAGCCTCCGCGAGCTGCACCTGATGCGCCAGATACGTGACCTGCACGACGAGAGGATGAGGGAGGCGAACCGCTGATGGCCGGACCCGCACGACTCAAGGTCGAGATCATCGGCGACGCCAAGTCCGCCCAGCGCGCCCTGGACACCGTGTCCGGCCGGCTGGGCAAGTTCGGCAAGGCCGCCGGAGCCGCCGCCCTCAAGATCGGGGCCGTCGGTGCCGCCGCAGTCGGTGCTGCAGCCGTCGGCCTCATCCGGGCCGGGGAGGCCGCGAGCACCGCCAACGCCCGGATAGGCAACATCGCCGAGTCCATGGGCCTGTTCGGCGGTGAGGCCGGCGCGGTGACCGACCGCCTGGTGAAGCTGGCCGAGGCCACCGCCCGTCAGACCGGCATCGACACCAACTCGATCAAGGCCACCCAGGCCAAGCTGCTCACCTTCAAGGAGCTGGCCAGCACCGCCGACGAGGCCGGCGGCACGTTCGACCGCGCCAACCAGGCCGCCCTCGACCTGGCCGCCGCCGGGTTCGGTGAGGCCGAGTCGAACGCCGCCCAGCTCGGCAAGGCACTCAACGACCCGATCAAGGGTCTGACCGCCCTCACCCGGTCCGGCGTCACGTTCACCAAGGCCGAGAAGGACCGCATCGCCGCCCTGGTCGAGTCCAACAAGACCGGCGAGGCCCAGCAGCTGATCCTGTCCGCGATCGAGACCCAGGTGGGCGGCACCGCCGTGGCCACCGCCGACGCGTCCGACCGGATCAAGGTCGCCTTCTCCCAGGTGGCCGACCGGCTCGGACAGAAGCTCATGCCGCTGTGGGAGCGGTTCGCGGACTACACGATCACCACGATCATCCCTGCCCTGGAGCGGTTCGGCGCCTACATCCAGGACACCCTGGTACCCAAGGTGCAGCAGCTCGGCGAGGGCTTCCAGACCAGCGTCCTGCCGGCCCTGCAGGCGTTCGGCGACTACATCACCGGGACCGTCGTCCCCCAGCTGCAGGCCCTCGGCGGGTTCGTGCAGCGCAACGCGACGACCTTCCTCGCGCTGGGCGCGGCCGTGGCCACCATCACCGCCGGCATCGTCGCCTACAACGCCGTCATGGCCGTCGTGCGCACGGTCACCCTGGTCGCCGCCGCAGCCCAGGGCCTGCTGAACATCGCCCTGAACGCGAACCCCATCGGCATCGTGGTCCTGGCCATCGCGGGCCTGGTCGCGGCCCTGGTCGTCGTCTACAAGCGCAACGAGACGTTCCGCAACGCCGTCAACCGGGTCGCCGGCGTCCTCAAGGGCGCCGCCATCAGCGCCTTCAACGCGCTGCGGTCCGCGGTCGGCTTCCTGGCCGGCGTGTTCCAGGACCTGTGGCAGCGCAGCGAGCGGCTGCGTTCCATCCTGGGCGCCGTCGGGTCCTTCATCGGGGGCGTCGTCGCGGGCTACTTCCGTCTGCAGCTGCGCGCCGCCATCGTCGTGGCCACCACAGCCATCGACGGCATCAAGCGGGGCGCCGAGCTGGTCCGTACCGGCTTCGACCGCCTCCGCACCGGCATCGGCAACCTGGCCAGCAAGTTCCGCAACAGCCGCATCGGCGGGGCGTTCCTGACCGGCCTGAACAACATCAAGGACGCCGCCGAGCGGGTGTTCAGCGCCGTCGGCCGGGTCATCGACCGCATCCGCAACATCCAGTTCCCCAGCATCCCCAACCCCCTGCGCGGTCTGCTGTCCGCCGGGGGCCCGCAGCTGGCCACGTTCACCGCCCGCCCCGTCCTCATGACCGCCGCGGCCGGCGCGGGTGGCCTCGGCAGCATCGGCTACGCGGGGGGCGGTGGCGGCACTCCCCTGGTCCAGCAGCGGGTCGTCAACATCACGGTCACCGGCGCCCTGGACCCCGTCGGTACGGCCCGCACCATCCGCCAGCTGCTCGCGGCCGACGACCGCCGCACCGGCCGCGCCGTGCCCGGGTGGCGGGGCTGATGAGCCGGTACGTGACCACCGCCAGCGCCCCGCCGCTGTGGCAGCGATTCGGGGCGTGGCTCACCGGGCAGGTCCGGCGCGGCACCCAGACCCAGCTCGAGCCGTACCAGACCCTCCTCTACTTCGGCGACGTCGTGGCCGCGTCCGTGACGCGAGGGCGCAGCGGGCCGCAGGACATCCCCGCCCCGGCCACGGTGAGCGCCGTCATCGCCCCTGAGCGCCCGCCGCAGCCCGGGGACCGCTTCGACCTGTACATCAGCCCTGTCGTGGCCAGCGGCCTCGGTGTGCCCACGGACCAGTCCGTGCGGGCCCAGGTCCGGTTCGTCGGCGAGATCACCGAGGTGTCGACCGTCGTCAGCCACGACCTCCTGCTGGCTTCGCTCAACTTGGGCGGCGGCGACCTGGTCGAGGTGAACCGCCCTCTGTACGAGATCACCGCGGTGGACCAGCGGGCACGCATCAACCGGTGGACCCAAGGCGACAACCCGTGGCCCGCCGAGCCGATCAACAACCGCATCGGGCGCATCCTGACCAGCGCCGGCAACGACCTCACGTGGGACCTGCCGCCGGACAACATCCGCGTCCTGGCCCGCGACGTCGACAACTCGAGCCACGGCGGCCTGCTGGACGAGCTGTCGGAGTGGACCGGTGGCGTCCTCGTCCTCGAGCGCCAGCTGATCTGGCGGTGGATACCCCTGTCCCGGCGCGGGGCGGTGGGTGTCGACATCGACGTGGCCGCCGACCAGGCCGTCGGGCCCCTCACGTGGACCGTGGAGGACGGCGACAAGGTCACCCGGGCGCGCGTGACCTACGGCGACGACGGGGACAACGACCAGCCGTTCGTGGAGGTCGCGAACGAGCAAGCTGAGGTCTACGGCTCCGAGGGCCGCAGCAACGACCGCCGCCCGGCCACCGTCAACACCCAGCTGGAGTCCGAGGCCGACGCCCGGTGGGTCGCCACCGAGCTGGTGTCCCGCCGCAGCCTGCCCCAGTGGCGCGTCTCGCGGCTCACCATCCCCGTGCACCAGCTCATCCAGCGCGACACCGCCCAGGACCGGGCCCTCGTCCGTCAGCTGCTCCTGGCCCGCGACGAGTGCCTGGTCCGGCTGCGCGGGTTCCCTGAGCTGCCCGGCCTAGACCGCAACGAGCCCGGCCCCCGCTCCAACGGCCTGCTGTGGTGCCTCGGCATGTCGGAGACGTTCGACGCCCACACCTGGACGGTGACCCTCGACCTGGCCCCATACGAGGCCCTGGCCGACCCCATCAAGTGGTCCGAGGTCGACCCGGCCGTCACCTGGGACGACGTGCCCCCGTTCCTGACGTGGTTCGGCGCCACCACCTACCAGCCGCGCGAGATCGAGACCGGCACCTGGCGTGACGTGCCCTCGACGACCCGGTGGCGCACCGTGCCCGCCGGCATCACCTGGACCTCAGCCGACCAGCTGACCGAGTAGAGGAGCCTCCTGTGCCCACGAACACCACCCACCGCAGCTACCCCGCCCCGGCCGCGGGCGATTTCCTCCGCGACGGCGCCGCCACCATCAAGGACGGCTTCGACGGGGTCGACGGCGACGTCAACAACCTGTTCAACGCCTTCCAGCTGGTCGAGGCCACCACCGCGAGCAACAGCCCCAGCGACGGGGTGCTGTCCACCCTCACCATCCCCGCCGTGCCCTACGCCCGCCGTGTCACCTTCAACGGCGTCGCGGTCGTCACCCAGGACTCCGCCGCGGCCGAGTGGGACTTCCTCATCGACGTCACCGTGTTCTCCGGCGGCGGCATCAGCACCCGCTGGTCGCAGTCCAAGTGGTCCGAGCAGCTGCGCACCAAGCCCCGCACCCTGCCCGCCAACACCGCCATCACCGGCACGATGAAGGTGTCCCGGGCCAGCGGCTCGGGCGGGTACGTCCACCTGGCCACCCGTGCCCAGTTCTGGGCCGAGATCCACCGGACGTCCTGATGACCTACCGCCTGGCGCACTCCCTGGTGGACCTGCGGGCCGAGGTCGACGCCGCCTACCCCGGTCGCGACAAGGCGTCAGACGGGTGGATCGGCAACGCCGAGCACGCAAGTCGCGGCAACGGCAGCGACCACAACCCGGACCGCTCCCATCCCCTGGGCATCGTCCGCGCCCTCGACCTCGACAAGGACGACCGCGACGGCAGCCGGGCCAACATCGCCCAGACCGTCGTGGACGCGATGCTCCGCACCAAGGACCCCCGCGTGAAGTACGTCATCTGGCGCGGGCGCATGTTCTCGTCCTACGTCTCGCGTGGTGTGCCCGCCTGGACGTGGCGCCCCTACAACGGCGTAAACGGCCACTTCGAGCACGTCCACGTCAGCGTCAACCCCGGCAGCACAGGCGACCGACCCGGACCCTGGCGCATCAGCACGCCCCTCGCCCCCGCACCAGCTACCCCCGACCCGGAGGACACCATGACCGACGAGCAGTTCAAGGCCCACCTGGCCGCCATGCGCGAGGGCTTCACCAGCGTCGTGGAGGAGGTCCGCAACCTGCGGCCCGTCCTGAACACCATCAACACCACGAACGACGGCACCCGCGTCGCCGCCCGGTCCATCCACTCGGCCCTCGAGAAGGTCGTCGGCCTGATCACGCCCTCGGCGGCAGGCCGATGACCCGCCTTGCGCACTGGGCCCGGGCCGAGCCCGTCCGGGTGTGGCTGTATGGCGTCGGCGCGGCCGTGGTGGCCCTACTTGTCACGTACGGCCTGCTGACGCCCGAGCAGTCCGTGGTCTGGCTGGCGGTCGCTACTGCCGTGGTCGCTGTCCCCGTGGGCACCGAGACCCTGCGGGACCGCGTCACTCCTCACCCGCGGGACAGCTCGTGACGGGCCTGGAGTTCGCCGGCCTCGTCATCACCCAGGCCGTCATCCTCGTGGGTGTCCTTGTCAGCGCCCGACGAGCCGGCCAGGCCCGCAGCGAGGCCACCGAGGCGAAGGACCTCGCCGCCCCCACAGGCAATGGTTTCGCTCGCCGGATCGAGGGCAAGCTGGACGCCGTGGTTGACGCGGTCCAACGCCTCGACGGCCGTGTCGCCCGCAACGAGTATCGCCTGGACGACTTGGAGCACCCCGGACGCAGCAACACCCCCGGACCACACGGGTGCCGGGGCCGGTGACGAGAGCAACGACCGTTCGGTTCGGAGCACCTGCCTATCGGCAGCGCTGGCAGGCGCCGACCTCTGAGCCGTTCACCACCCGACCGATGATGGACAGCCTGTCCGCTGTCGTGCCGCGATTCTCACCGCAGTGAACGCAAGCCTCTCCCTCGCGCTGCCGGTGGTCGAGATCCATCGACCGCAACTCGCCTGAGCCATCCATATGCACAGTCACGTACGTCATGACCCGAACGTAGAACCGCCCCGCTGGCCGTGTACGGCAAACGGGGCGGTTCGGTCATGGTCGGGAGAGGGGGGACGCGGATGCTGCTACCACTGTCAGCGGGAACAGCAATCCTTCACTGCGGGACGTACATCCGTCGGAGCCGGGGGGTGCACGCGATCTGTACCGCGCCCACGGTGAGGACGAGCGCGAACAGGGCCAGGAACAGCACGTCTCAGCCCTCCTGTGCGTCTCGCTGCTCCTGCCAGGACAGGTCCCCAGTGCCCATGGTGACGGTGTCACCGGCCTCCTGCGCCTCCGTCATGAGCCGCGCCGCTTCGGTGAGCAGGGCCGCGGTCTCGACGGCCTGGGCGGGGGTGAGGGACGGGGACCCGCCACCGTCGCCGTAGACCTCGACGTCGACCCTGCTGGCACCCTCGATGCGCTCGACGCCCGTGTCCACGATGAGCCGGTCCCGACGCCGCAGGGTGACCAGCAAGTAGTCCAGGTCCGACATCGTGCGCTCGTGCCAGCGGCCCAGCTCCCCGGCGTCGTAGTCGTCGAACGGGTGTCCCTCGCCCTCGGTGCACCAGGTCGGGCAGGGCAGGGTCGGGGTGGGTGCCAGGCGCAGGATCGTGGCCTTGTCCACGTCCGACCGCTTCCACCAGACCAGTTCCGCGTCGACCCGGTCGAGCATGGCCCGCTGAGCGGGGTCGGTGGCCTTGGCCCGCGCCTCGGTCATCTGAGCGTCGAGCAGCGGGGTCGGCACCAGGTCGGTCCAGACCCCGTCCCGAGGCGTCAGGCCGCAGGCCATCAGGAGGCGGGCACGGGCCTGCGGGCTGTCGTGGCGGCTGACGTGCACGGTGTTGCCGTCCCGGCGGACGGTGCCGCTGGGGGTGTCGCTGACGACGATCTCGACCTGGGCCGGGGGGTTCGTGGTGGTCATGATGGTCTCCCAATCTCGCCCGATATCTCGGGCCACAGCGCTCCGGGTTGACCAGCGAATCCCCTGTTCAGCACAGCGCTTAGGAGGCCTGCACCCCCAAGATGCCGGGCGAGCCGAAGCGGGTGCAGCCCAGCCGGGACCGTGACCGGCCGTCGTCCGCCCCGGCGGGCGGCTGAGCGCTCAGGGCGAGGACCAGGCGCCGGGGACCGGCGGACCGGCCGGCGGCTGCCCTGCGGGCGCAGCACCGGGCTCGGGGTGCGGGCCGTTCCCGGGCCAGGTGCGGGGCGGTGGCCCCTGCGGCACGTGCGTCCCCGCCGGCGGCCAGGGCCCCGGGCCGGGGTGCGGGTACGGCTCCGCAGCGGCGGGCGCGTACGACGGCGGGAACGCCGCCACGGCCCCCGGGTGGTCCCAGGGCGTGGTCGACGGCCGCGGGGCCCGGACCGCGGCGACGACGGTCACCGCCACCGTGACCAGCAGCGCCAGCAGCGCCCCCAGGGCCACCCAGCCGGCCACCCCAGCCGTGGCCCCGGCCCCGTCGGCCTCGGCGTCGGTCGGCTCGACCGCGTCCTCCGCGCCGGCGGGCCCGGCCACGACGTCCGCCACCCAGGGGTCGTCGGCGGCGAAGGCGAGCTCGGGGTCGGAGGCGTCGTACACGACGTCGACCCGGTCACCCACCACCGGCAGGTCGTCGCTCCACTCCCAGTCGACGTAGGTGACCACCACCTCGCCGTCGGGGGTGGTCCAGCGCACGTCGACCGTGGGCCAGTCCCCCTCGTCGTCCACGTCGAGCACCTCGGCGGTGGCCGTGGTGTCGACCGCGTCGGGCCCCCACTCGTCCAGCCCGGTCAGGAACCCTCCGGGACCGGGGGCGGCCGCCATCACCCCGGCGACCAGCGCGACGAAGGCCAGCGTCCCCGCGACCACCGCCCCGACGGTGATCCTGACCGTCCTGCTCATCCGTGCCTCCCCGCAGGCGTACCCGGGGGCGTCCGCGCCCCGGCCGGAGACCCCGCTCCGCGCCGGGCACAGGCTAGGTCGGGCGCCGTGCCGGCCGGCATCCTCCGAACGGGTCTGGCCGACTCAGC
Organism: Jannaschia sp. R86511; assembly: GCF_042466345.1. NCBI lineage: Bacteria > Pseudomonadati > Pseudomonadota > Alphaproteobacteria > Rhodobacterales > Roseobacteraceae > Jannaschia > Jannaschia sp. R86511. The sequence goes on along the minus strand of NZ_JAXHCD010000001.1, from coordinate 1,791,582 downwards.
CGTCCGGCGACCGCGTCACCCGGCCACCGCGTCGTCCCGTGGGCGCGTCACCCGGCCACCGCGTCACGCAGCAGCTCGAGGTCCCGGACGTACCACTGCCGGGTGCGCCGGGAGCGGGCCGCACCGCCCTCGCGCCAGTACTGCGAGAACGCCTGGTGCCCGTGGGCGGCCTCGTCGGCGACGATGCCGTACAGCCAGTCGTGGTTGGCCAGCACGGCCTCGGGCAGCCGGGCGCGCTCGTCGGAGTCCAGGCCGTAGGCGGTGACGAACCTGACCAGCCGCTGCAGCTGGGCCCCGCGGCGGGCGTCGTCCACGTCACCGTCCAGCCGCAGCGGGGCCCAGAGCCGGGCCGCCGCCGCCACCTCCCACACCCGCGACCCGGGCGCGGCCAGGTCGAAGTCGATCAGCGCCACGGCCCGGCCGTCCCGGAACACGACGTTGTCCAGGTTCGGGTCGTTGTGGGTGACCAACGACGTCCGGAAGCGGTCCGGGACCGGCCCGGGCCAGCGGTGCGGCGACGGGTCGAACCCGGCCACCGCCTCGTGGAAGGACCGGAGCAGGTCGGCCACGCTGCGCAGCGCCGCCTCGTCGAGCGCCCACCCCGGGTACGGCCGGGTCACGGCCTGCCCGACCACGTAGCTCAGCACCTCGCGGCCACGGTCGTCGGTGCCCAGGTGCCGGGGCGCGCCGTCGAACCCGACCTCCTCCAGGTGAAGCAGGAGGGCCCGGGTGGCCGCGGACGTGCGCCGCCACGGCCGCCGCACCGTGTCCCCCACCCGTACGACCTGGCCGCGGTTGGCCGTCCCCCCGTGGAGCAGCTGCTCCGGGGCCGGGTCAGCGCTGCTCGAGCAGCTCACGGGCCACGGCGGTGTGGGTGACCAGGCCACCGACCAGACCGCTGCGGACGGCCAGGCGCAGGGCCTCCGTCTTGGACGTCTGGTAGGCGATGGCGATCACCTCGGGGATGGCGAGCATCTGCTCGGCGGTGATGCCGATCATCCGCTCCGTCAGGGGCGTGCGGACCGGGACCGCGTCGGCGTCGAGCAGGATCCCGGAGATGTCGGCCCGGACCCCGCCCGCGCGCAGGGAGTCGCGCTCGGCGGCGTCGATGGCGTCGTAGACCGTCGACTGCCCGGGACCCCAGCCACCGACACCGGCCACCGCGATCGTCACCGACGGGATCAGGTCCATGGCCCGGGCCACCTCCGGCTGCTGCCGCAGCGCCCGGGCCGTGGCCGCGTCGGGCACGATCAGCGGCGCGTAGAAGTACGACGCGGGCCCGCCGGCGATCTTGGCCACCTCCCGCACCAGCTCGATGGAGCTCTCGTGCACGTCGGCGCCGGACAGCGCCCCCGTCAGCTGGACCACCGAGCAGGGGGCCAGCGAGGTCAGGGCCGACCCCATGGCGCTCACCGACCGCGCCCAGGCCAGGCCCAGGACGTCGTCGGCGGTGACGATCTCGGTCAGCAGCTGGGCCGCCGCCGTGCCCAGCTGGGCCCGCAGCGATGCGGGGTCCTCCTCGGGGGTGTCGACCACGACGACGTGACGCAGGCCGAGCGCCTGCTGGACCTGGTCGGACAGGCCGACGTCGACCGCTCCCGCGTGGCCGATCTCGATCCGGACCAGGCCGGTCTCGCGGGCCTCGTCGAGCAGCCGGGCGATCTTGAAGCGGCTCAGCCGGAACTCCTCGGCGATCTCCACCTTGGACCGGCCGTCGATGTAGTACCGCCGTGCTACCGACGCCGTCAGGACCAGCCGAGCCGGGCCCGCCTGCTGCATGTCCGTCATCAGCCACCTCCGTCGCTCATCTGAGCACATCTCCTGCGCGGACGCGAGCGCCATCGATCCGCAGACCTGATGATGGAGCCATGACCGACACGCTCACGCCGACGACCAACTGGGCCGGCAACGTCACCTTCTCCGCCCGGGCGGTGCACCACCCCACCTCGGTGGCCGAGCTCCAGCAGCTGGTCGCCGGGGCCGAACGGGTCCGGGCGCTGGGCTCCGGCCACTCCTTCAGCACGGTGGCCGACACGGTCGGCGACCTGGTGCGCCTGGACCGGCTGCCGCGCGTCGTGGACGTGGACCCGGCCGCCGCGACCGTGACCGTGTCGGGCGGCTGCACCTACGGCGACGTCGTCGGCCCGCTGCACGCGGCCGGGCTCGCGCTGCCGGCCATGGGGTCGCTGCCGCACATCTCCGTGGCCGGCGCCGCGTCGACGGGGACCCACGGCTCCGGGGACGGCAACCGCGTCCTGGCCGCGTCCGTCGTCGCGCTGGAGCTGGTGACGGCCACCGGGGACCTGCTGCACCTGGACGGCTCCGACGACCGGTTCCCCGGTGCCGTGGTGGCGCTCGGGTCGCTGGGCGTCGTCACCCAGGTCACGCTGGCGGCCGTCCCCGGCTACGAGCTGGCCCAGCAGGTGCAGGACCGCGTCCCGGTCGAGGCCCTGGTCGCTGCCGTCGACGAGGTGCTGTCGGCCGGCTACAGCGTGAGCGCGTTCACCTCGTGGGCGCCGGGGAGCACGGCCGAGGTGTGGGTCAAGCGCGACCCCGGCTCGCCCGCGCCCGTCGCCGACTGGCTGGGCGGCGTCGTCGCCGACGGCCCCCGCCACCCGGTCCCGGGCATGCCGACGGAGCACGCCACCCAGCAGCTGGGCGAGGTCGGGCCCTGGCACGAGCGGCTGCCCCACTTCCGGCTGGAGTTCACGCCCAGCAGCGGTGACGAGCTGCAGACGGAGTACCTGGTCCCCCGCGAGCACGCCGCGGCCGCCGCCGCGGCGGTCGCCGCGCTCGGGGACCACGTGGCGCCGGTGCTGCAGATCGGCGAGCTGCGCAGCATCGCCGCCGACGACCTGTGGCTCAGCTCGGCCTACGGCCGCGACAGCCTGGCCCTGCACTTCACCTGGGTGCCGGACCTGGACGCGGTCCTGCCGGTGCTGGGGCAGATCGAGGCCGCCCTGGCGCCGTTCGCCGCCCGCCCGCACTGGGGCAAGGTCTTCACCACGCCGCCGGACGTCGTCCGGTCGCTCTACCCGCGCCTGCCCGACTTCGTCGCCCTGCGCGACGAGCTCGACCCGGACCGCCGGTTCGCCAACGCCTTCGTCGACCGCTACCTGGGGACCTGACGCCCGCCCCCCGTTCCGACGCAACGGCACTCAGTGTAGGATAGACCGACGCAGAGTGCCGTCGTGTCGGTCGGGATCCGACGCGGGGTGCCGTTGTGTCGGATGCCGTCAGCGCAGGCGCGCCAGCACCCGGGTCTCGACCGCCGCCAGCACGGAGTCGGTGAGCTTGCCGAGCAGGGCGAACAGGACGATGGTCACCAGGACCAGCTCGATCTGGCCGTTGCGCTGCGCGTTCTGAAGCTGCCAGCCCAGTCCTGCGGTGGCGCCCAGCAGCTCGGCGGCCACGAGGAACAGCCACGCCTGGTTGAGGCCGAGCCGAGCGCCGGCCAGCAGCGACGGGGCTGCCGAGGGCAGCAGGACCGTGCTCACCCGCTGCCGCCAGGACAGCCCGTAGGCCTGGGCGACCTCGAGCAGGCCGACATCGACCTGACGGATGCCGGCGACCAGGGTGGCCAGCACGGGGAAGAAGGCGCCGATCGCGATGAGGCCGACCTTGTTCTCCTCGCCGATGCCGAACCAGATGATGAGGACGCTGACCCAGGCCAGGGACGGCACGGCGCGGACCGCCGACAGCAGGGGCGAGAGCAGCTTGTCGGCGGTGCGGCTCATGGCGACCAGCAGGCCGACCACGACGGCAAGGGCCGCTCCGATCGCGAAGCCAACGAAGACGCGCTGAACGCTGATGCCGAGGTTGGGCCACAACCTGCCTGACTCCACCGCCCCGACCAGCGCCACCCCGAGGTCGGCGGGCGAGGAGTACCGGGCGGGGTCCAGGACGCCGGCGCTGGACAAGGCCTGCCACAGTGCGAGGAGCGCCACGGGCAGGACCAGGCCGAGGGCGAGGTCCCGGGCGCCGCGTCGGCCCCGACGGGGCCGGGCGGACGCGTCCTGGCGGGGGGCGACCGGCCCACCGTCGGTGCCGGGGACGCCCTGCCACCCGGACGGTGCGACGGCCCCGGCCACCCCCATGGTGTTGCGGGCCAGCGCGACGCGCTCGGACGTGGTCAGGCTCATCTGCTCATCCTTCCGATCCGGCGGCCTCGACGGCCGCGGTGACGGGCTCCGGTGCGAACAGCTCCTCCAGGGCGGTGTCCGCGTCCTCCTGGCCGCTCACCTGCCCCAGGTCGACGAAGATCGGCACGATGTTGGACAGCACGCCCGCCAGCTCGTCACCCGGCACCGGGTCCACGTCGAAGTTGGTGCGCTCGGTGAGCACCTGCTCGGCGATCGCGGGCTCGATCTCGGCCGCCGTCGCGAGGATCTCGACGGTCTCCTCCGGGTTGTCCTGGATCCACTGCCGTGCCCGCTCGTACTGCTCGAGCACCAGCTCGACGGCCTCGGGGCTCTCCTCCAGGAAGTCCTCGCGCACGTTCAGCACGCTGTAGGACAACCGGCTGGGCTCCCTGACCACCAGCTGCGCGACGTCGCTGTCGACCGCGTCCGCCATGATCGGGTCCAGCCCGGCCCAGGCGTCGACCTGGCCCTGCTGCAGGGCGAGCCGGCCGTCGGCGTGCGGCAGGTCGACGATGTCGACGTCGGCCGTGGTCAGCCCGGCGGCCTCCAGCGTCTGCAGCAGGAAGAAGTAGGGGTCGGTGCCGGACAGCGCAGCGATGCTGCGGCCCTCGAGGTCCTCGGCCGACGCGATGTCGGAGTCGGGCCCGACGACGATGGCCGACCACTCGGGCTGGGCGAGCACGTCGACCGTGCGCAGCGGCGAGCCGTTCGCCCGAGCCAGCAGGGCGGCGGCCCCGGCCGTGGAGTTGAAGTCGACGACGTCACCGCGGAGCAGCTCGTTGGCGGGCGCGGAGCCGGCGGAGAACTCCCACGACACGGTGACCTCGTCACCGACGGCCTCCTCCAGCCAGCCCTGCTCGCGCAGCACCAGGCTCGCGGGGTTGTAGGTCGCCCAGTCGAGCCGGATCTCGTCCACGCCCAGGCCGCCACCCGCCTCGGCGGACGCGGGGTCGGCGGCCTCGTCCCCACCGCCGCAGGCCGACAGGGCCATGACGGCGGCGAGGGATGCGGCCAGGGCGAGGGTGGTGCGGTTCATGCGTGGGACTCCACTCCGACGAGTTCGAGCAAACGGGTGCGCAGCCGGGCGGCCGCGGCGAGCTGGGCGGGTTCGGTGGTGTCGCGGGGGCGACGCAGGTCGACCGGCACCGCGGTGGCGTGGCCGCTGCCGGCCGCACCGAGCACCGTGATGCCGTCGGCCAGGCGGACGGCCTCGTCCACGTCGTGGGTGACGAGCACGACGGTCGTGCCGTCCGCGTGGACCAGCTCGTCGACCAGCGCCTGCATGTTCAGGCGCGTGAGGGCGTCCAGGGCCGCGAACGGCTCGTCGAGCAGCAGCACCCCCGGGCGAGCGATCAGGGCACGAGCCAGGGCGGTGCGCTGCGCCATCCCGCCGCTCACGGAGGCGGGGCGGTAGTCGCCGTACCCGGTCAGGCCCACCCGCTCGAGCAGCTCGTCGACCTCGGTCCGAGAGCCGGCCGTCGGGTCCTGCCGACGGCGACGGGTCGCGCCCAGGGCCACGTTGGCGCGCAGGTCGAGCCACGGCAGCAACCGGGGCTGCTGGAAGACCACCGCGACCCGGTCGTCACCCTCCACCACGGCGTCGCCGCCCAGGCTGGCCCGCCCGGACGTGGCCCGGGTGAGCCCGGCCAGCACGCGCAGCAGCGTCGACTTGCCGCAGCCGGACGGTCCGAGAACCGCGTGCACCTGCCCCGAGGGCACGTGCAGGTCCAGGTCGGTCAGTACCGGGCCGCGTCCGAAGTCGACGCCGAGCTGCTGGACGTCGACCGGCAACGAGACCGGTCCTGCCGCGGTCGGGCCGGCCGCGGACCGGTAGGGGGTGGTGCTGCTCATCAAGGGCTCCAGGGTGCAGGCGTACGTCGGCCGGGTGGCCGGTAGCCGCAGGTCGGGGGCGATCTGGGGGGGCGTGCTGGGGCGCGGTGGGAACCGCGAGCCGGGACCGTCAGGCCGAGGGCATTCGCTGCGCGCGTCGACACGCCGCGGCGGTGCGGCGGCAGAGGTCGACGTGGGCGCGCCCGACCAGCGGGGCTGTGCGGTGGACCTGGATCATGACGACTCCCATCGGTCCTGGCGGAAGCACCCGCACCCGTTGCCGGGGGGTTGCTGCGACGTCGACGAGCCAGGTCTCTCGGTCGCTCTGGATGGCTGGTTGAAAGATAACCCACGACGTCCCGTCTGGCGACACCGGCGTCCCGACAGGCGAGACCGCCTCACCCGGACGGCCCTGTCCCACGCGACCGGGCTCGTGACCACACCGAGACGCCGCGTCGAGGTGGCGGTTCGCTGTACGACGCAGGTCGCCGCCGGCTCGAGCCCGAGGGCCGAGGCCGCTGCGGTGCCGTCGCCGAGCCGATCGCTCACGCACGGCTGCGTCGACCCTCTCGTCGGCCTGCGCCTGATGGCGGGAAACCGGCTCCCCACAGATGAGGGTGTCGTCGGCGGCACGGCCGTGCGAGGAGCAGGCGGCGAATCCTCGCTCTGATTGCGGGGTGGTACGGCTCTTCCCAGTTGAGGGTGTGGACAGCGGCCGGCTGGAGCGCGGAGGGTCGGCGCCTCGGTGCCCGGGTGGAGGTCGAGGCCTCCCGAGGATGGGAGCTCCGACACTGCCCACCTAGCTAGGCCGGCTTGCGGACGAGGGCCTCAAGAACGCTCAAACGGCCCTCGTCCGCACTCCGGGCCGCGTTGATCTGAGATTCCCCGATCCGCTCGCCCATGAGCGTCTGCAGCCCCAGCGGCGGCAGCCCGTGTTCCTCCAACCGCCGGCGGTTCTCCCGCAAGTCCGGCAGGACCTCCTCCGTCTTGTCCCGGAAGATCACGATCTCGAAACCCGCGGTGAGGACTTGCTCCCGTGTCTCCTCGGGCGAGCACAGAAAGCTCGTGCCCGGCCCTGCCGCCCAGGCCAGCGGGTAGTCGGGCTCGCCCTTCGGCCCGGCTCCGTAGTGGGAGAATGCGAACACCGCGCCGGGGCGGAGCACACGAAGCGCCTCGGCATAGAAGCGCCGCTTGTCGTCGATGTTCATCGCCACGTTCTCGGAATAGGCTCGGTCAAACCCATCGTCGTCGAAGGGCAGATCGGTCGCGCTGCCCTCCACCACGCGCACGCGACCCGAGAGGCCGGTCGCGGCGTTCAGCTCCTCCGCCGCGCGGCAGAACTCCGGCGTCAGGTCGAGCGAGGTCACGTGGCAACCGAAGTGCGTCGCGGTCCACCGCGCCGGTCCTCCGATCCCGCCGCCGATGTCGAGGATGCGCTCGCCGGACAGGGGTTCGAGGAGCGCTACCGTCTCCTTTGTCGCCTTCAGCCCCCGGCCGTGGAAGTGGTCGAGTGGGGCGAGCGCGTCGGGCGTGATCGGGCCCGCCTCGCTGCCTCCTGCCACCCTGAGCGCAGCGAGGATGCGGGCTGCGATGCCTTCGCTGGCGTAGTGGTCTCGGACCTTGTTGCCGGCTGCGGTCATGTCCCGTTCCTCCCGAGCCGCCCGCGGTCGATGGCTTGCGGGGGTTCGTATGACAAATCCCTGAGAGGCTCAAGGCTAGCTAGGGAGACCTCGACGTGCCTGACGCTACCTTCACAACCCCTGATGTGACGACGTTCTGCCGCCTCGACGAGCTGGGTCTGGTGGTGGTCGGCCAGCACCTCCAACCGGATCGGGCGGTGCTGGCCTGCCGGGTCGCCGACGACGCGGTCGAGGAGGCGGACCGCTGGTGCCGGCGCTGCGGCTGCGGGGGTCGCCCGCGGGACACCGTCGCCTGGCGCACGAGCCGGTGGGCTGGCGGACGACGACGCTGCTGCTGTCGCTCCGCCGCTACAGGTGCGCTGTCTGCGGGCATGTGTGGCGTCACACCCGCCGCGACGACACGTTGGTCACCGTCGACATCGACCTCACGCCCGTCCGCGACAAGACGGGCCCGTCACGGCTGCTGGCGATGGCGGAAGGCCGCTCCGAGCAGGCGTTCACGACCTGGCTGGCGAGCCGGTCGAGGCCCTGTCGCGACGGTCTGGAGGTCGTCGCGATGGACCCCTTCCACGTCGTCCGCCTCGCCGGTGACGCGCTCGACCGCTGGCGACGGCGCGTCCAGCAGGACCTGCACGGGAACCGCGGGCGCAAGGACGACCCGCTCTACCGCGCCCGCCGCACCCTGCACGCCGGCGCCGACCTGCTGACCGACCGCCAGCGTCAGCGGCTCACCGCGCTGTTCGGGGTCGAGGACCACGTCGCCGTCGAGGCCACCTGGGGTGGCTACCAGCGCACGATCGGCGCCTACCGGCACCTCGACCGCACGGCCGGAGACAGGCGATGAGCCCGCGCCAGCGGCGGCGCCACCGATGCCATGAACGGCCGCCTCGAGCACCGCCACGGTTCGGCCCTGGGCTGCCGCGACCTGACCAACTACATCGCCAGGAGCCTGCTCGAGACTGGCGGCTTCAGGCCGCGTCCACACCTGAAGTGGGATGAGCCAGAGAATCCGTCACAAGAACACCCGTAACGCACGATAGGCCGCCCCAATCGGGGCGGCCTATCGTAAAGAATGTCCGGCGGTGACCTACTCTCCCACACAGTGTCCCGTGCAGTACCATCGGCGCAGAAGGGCTTAGCTTCCGGGTTCGGAATGGGACCGGGCGTTTCCCCTTCGCCATGACCGCCGAAACTCTATCGAGATGTCAGGAACCGACACACCACCCCCAAGCACACACTCGTGCTCTCGATGGTCTGCCGGGCCCCCGTATCCCGGGAACCGCATAGTGGACGCGAAACAAATCGTTGTAATCAAGTCATCGGCTTATTAGTACCGGTCAGCTGCACGTGTTACCACGCTTCCACCTCCGGCCTATCAACCCAGTAGTCTAGCTGGGAGCCTCTCGGGCCTAAACCCATGGAGATCTCATCTTGAAGCAGGCTTCCCGCTTAGATGCTTTCAGCGGTTATCCCTTCCCAACGTAGCTAATCAGCGGTGCTCCTGGCGGAACAACTGACACACCAGAGGTTAGTCCGTCCCGGTCCTCTCGTACTAGGGACAGCCCTTCTCAAATCTCCAACGCGCACAGCGGATAGGGACCGAACTGTCTCACGACGTTCTAAACCCAGCTCGCGTGCCGCTTTAATGGGCGAACAGCCCAACCCTTGGGACCGACTCCAGCCCCAGGATGCGACGAGCCGACATCGAGGTGCCAAACCATGCCGTCGATATGGACTCTTGGGCAAGATCAGCCTGTTATCCCCGGGGTACCTTTTATCCGATGAGCGACCGCGTTTCCATTCACCACGGCCGGGTCACTAGTTCCGACTTTCGTCCCTGCTCGACTTGTCAGTCTCGCAGTCAAGCTCCCTTGTGCACTTACACTCAACACCTGATTGCCAACCAGGCTGAGGGAACCTTTGAGCGCCTCCGTTACATTTTAGGAGGCAACCGCCCCAGTTAAACTACCCACCAGGCACTGTCCCTGATCCGGATTACGGACCGAAGTTAGATGTCCAGAACGACCAGAGTGGTATTTCAACGTTGACTCCACCGACACTAGCGTGCCCGCTTCACAGTCTCCCACCTATCCTACACAAGCCGTTCCGAACACCAATACCAAGCTATAGTAAAGGTCCCGGGGTCTTTCCGTCCTGCTGCGCGTAACGAGCATCTTTACTCGTAGTGCAATTTCGCCGAGTCTGTGGTTGAGACAGTGGAGAAGTCGTTACGCCATTCGTGCAGGTCGGAACTTACCCGACAAGGAATTTCGCTACCTTAGGATGGTTATAGTTACCACCGCCGTTTACTGGCGCTTAAGTTCTGAGCTTCACCCACGAATGAGTTAACCCGTCCCCTTAACGTTCCAGCACCGGGCAGGCGTCAGTCCGTATACATCGTCTTGCGACTTAGCACGGACCTGTGTTTTTAGTAAACAGTCGCTTCTCCCTGGTCTCTGCGGCCATCAGCGCTCTCACGCCTCCGGCCCCCCTTCTCCCGAAGTTACGGGGGCATTTTGCCGAGTTCCTTAACCACAGTTCACTCGATCGCCTTGGTATTCTCTACCTGACCACCTGAGTCGGTTTGGGGTACGGGCGGCTAGAACCTCGCGTCGAAGCTTTTCTAGGCAGCATAGGATCACCCATCTTCCCGCATACGCGGTCACTATCGCGCCTCAGGTACGTAGAGCACGGATTTGCCAATGCTCAACCCTCGGACACTTGGACGGGGACAACCATCCCCCCGCGGAGGCTACCTTCCTGCGTCACTCCTGTTAATACGCTTACCTACTACAGATCTGGGTCGCACGATCCACCCACCCCAGCAAGCTGGGACAAGCTTCATGGTGCTCAGCATCGTCTGCCTCGATATGGGCGGTTCTTCGCCGGTACGGGAATATCAACCCGTTGTCCATCGACTACGCCTGTCGGCCTCGCCTTAGGTCCCGACTTACCCAGGGCGGATTAACCTGGCCCTGGAACCCTTGGTCATTCGGCGGACGGGTTTCTCACCCGTCTTTCGCTACTCATGCCTGCATTCTCACTCGTGTGGCGTCCACGACTGGGTTACCCCGCCGCTTCACTCGCCACACGACGCTCCCCTACCCATCCACACGCCTGGACCCGGATCAAGTCCGGATCGGGCTAAAGTGTGAATGCCACGGCTTCGGCGGTGTGCTTGAGCCCCGCTACATTGTCGGCGCGGAATCACTTGACCAGTGAGCTATTACGCACTCTTTCAAGGGTGGCTGCTTCTAAGCCAACCTCCTGGTTGTCTGGGCAACTCCACATCCTTTTCCACTTAGCACACGCTTAGGGGCCTTAGCCGGTGGTCTGGGCTGTTTCCCTTTCGACTACGGAGCTTATCCCCCGCAGTCTCACTGCCTCGCTCTCACTTACCGGCATTCGGAGTTTGGCTGACGTCAGTAACCTGGTGAGGCCCATTAGCCATCCAGTAGCTCTACCTCCGGTAAGAAACACGAGACGCTGCACCTAAATGCATTTCGGGGAGAACCAGCTATCACGAAGTTTGATTGGCCTTTCACCCCTACCCACAGCTCATCCCCCAGGTTTTCAACCCTGGTGGGTTCGGTCCTCCACGCGGTCTTACCCGCGCTTCAACCTGGCCATGGGTAGATCACTTCGCTTCGGGTCTAGATCACGCGACTCAACCGCCCTATTCGGACTCGCTTTCGCTACGGCTTCCCCACACGGGTTAACCTCGCCACGTAACACTAACTCGCAGGCTCATTCTTCAAAAGGCACGCTGTCACCCCGTAAGGCTCCAACGGCTTGTAGGCACACGGTTTCAGGTACTATTTCACTCCCCTCCCGGGGTACTTTTCACCTTTCCCTCACGGTACTTGTCCGCTATCGGTCATCAGGGAGTATTTAGGCTTACGAGATGGTCCTCGCAGATTCACACGGGATTTCTCGGGCCCCGTGTTACTTGGGATCCCTCCAGGGCCGCCATGCCATTTCGCCTACGGGGGTCTCACCCTCTGTGCCGGACCTTCCCAAGTCCTTCGGCTATGACACGAACGTCACCCTGCTGGAACGGCAGTCCCAGCCAGGAGGTCCCACGACCCCGCCCACGCAACGCCTGCCGGCTATCACACGTGAACGGTTTAGCCTGATCCGCTTTCGCTCGCCACTACTCACGGAATCGCTGTTGCTTTCTCTTCCTGAGGGTACTGAGATGTTTCACTTCCCCTCGTGCCCTCCGCACGCCCTATGTGTTCAGGCGTGGGTGACTGGACATGACTCCAGCCGGGTTGCCCCATTCGGAAATCCTCGGATCACAGGTCGGTTACCACCTACCCGAGGCTTATCGCAGGTTCCTACGTCCTTCATCGGCTCCTGATGCCAAGGCATCCACCGTGTGCCCTTATCAACTTGGCCACAAAGATAAAGATGCTCGCGTCCACTATGCAGTTCTCAAGAAACGGGAGGTCCCCTGCAGCACCTCAGCGCCTACCACCCCACCACCAGCCCGACCTGAACTTCCAGGCACTCGAGCAGGTGTTCACGTAGGTGGCGGTTCGACCGACCACAGGGTCCCCGGAGTTCGTGACCGCAGCCACTCCCTCAGGACCCAACAGCGCGCCAAGCGACCGGACCCCGTCGATGTCGTTCCATCCCCCACAGCAAGCTGCAGGGAAGTACTGGACATACGAGAACCCGATCGCCAACTAATTGATGTATCCACCCATGAGCCACCCCTCGGAGACGAACGCCCCGAGCGGGCACTGGACAACCCCCACCGAAGTGACAGCTGCCAAGATGCTCCTTAGAAAGGAGGTGATCCAGCCGCACCTTCCGGTACGGCTACCTTGTTACGACTTCGTCCCAATCGCCAGTCCCACCTTCGACGGCTCCCTCCCACAAGGGGTTGGGCCACCGGCTTCGGGTGTTACCGACTTTCGTGACGTGACGGGCGGTGTGTACAAGGCCCGGGAACGTATTCACCGCAGCGTTGCTGATCTGCGATTACTAGCGACTCCGACTTCATGGGGTCGAGTTGCAGACCCCAATCCGAACTGAGACCGGCTTTTTGGGATTCGCTCCACCTTACGGTTTCGCAGCCCTTTGTACCGGCCATTGTAGCATGCGTGAAGCCCAAGACATAAGGGGCATGATGATTTGACGTCATCCCCACCTTCCTCCGAGTTGACCCCGGCAGTCTCCTATGAGTCCCCGGCATGACCCGCTGGCAACATAGAACGAGGGTTGCGCTCGTTGCGGGACTTAACCCAACATCTCACGACACGAGCTGACGACAACCATGCACCACCTGTACACCGACCTTGCGGGGCACCCATCTCTGAGTGTTTCCGGCGTATGTCAAGCCTTGGTAAGGTTCTTCGCGTTGCATCGAATTAATCCGCATGCTCCGCCGCTTGTGCGGGCCCCCGTCAATTCCTTTGAGTTTTAGCCTTGCGGCCGTACTCCCCAGGCGGGGCGCTTAATGCGTTAGCTGCGGCACGGAATCCGTGGATAGGACCCCACACCTAGCGCCCAACGTTTACGGCATGGACTACCAGGGTATCTAAGCCTGTTCGCTCCCCATGCTTTCGCTCCTCAGCGTCAGTTACGGCCCAGAGATCCGCCTTCGCCACCGGTGTTCCTCCTGATATCTGCGCATTCCACCGCTACACCAGGAATTCCGATCTCCTCTACCGCACTCTAGTCCGCCCGTACCCACTGCAGATCCGAGGTTAAGCCTCGGACTTTCACAGCAGACGCGACGAACCACCTACGAGCTCTTTACGCCCAATAATTCCGGACAACGCTTGCACCCTACGTATTACCGCGGCTGCTGGCACGTAGTTAGCCGGTGCTTCTTCTGCTCCTACCGTCACTTTCGCTTCTTCGGAGCTGAAAGAGGTTTACAACCCGAAGGCCGTCATCCCTCACGCGGCGTCGCTGCATCAGGCTTTCGCCCATTGTGCAATATTCCCCACTGCTGCCTCCCGTAGGAGTCTGGGCCGTGTCTCAGTCCCAGTGTGGCCGGTCGCCCTCTCAGGCCGGCTACCCGTCGTCGCCTTGGTGAGCCATTACCTCACCAACAAGCTGATAGGCCGCGAGCCCATCCCTGACCAAAATTCTTTCCACCAACAGACCATGAGGCCGAAGGTCGTATCCGGTATTAGCACCGGTTTCCCGGAGTTATCCCAGAGTCAAGGGTAGGTTGCTCACGTGTTACTCACCCGTTCGCCACTGATCCACCCCGAAGGGCTTCACCGTTCGACTTGCATGTGTTAAGCACGCCGCCAGCGTTCGTCCTGAGCCAGGATCAAACTCTCCATAGATGCATAACCCCCGACCACCGAAGCGGACGGGACATCTGCGTGATTGATCTCGGCATAAACGACCCCCCGCTACAGGAGGCCGCCACCATAACGAATCGACACCGACGAACCCCCGAAAGGGAACGCCAGGCCGAACATATCTGGCATCAATTTTTGGCACGCTGTTGAGTTCTCAAAGAGCAGATGCGCACCTTCTCGGCTTTCTCAAACCGGTCCGGGGCAACTTCGTAACCGTACATCAGCGGGGCGGGCCGGTCAAACTGGCCTGTCCTGCCCGGCCCACCCCCGACTCGCGCTGCAACAGACCCTCGCGGGCCTGGGTGAGCGGTTGTGGGTGCCTCTCCGAGCCGGACCCGTAGGTCCGTGGCCGGGAGGCCGGTGTTCCGTGTCGCCCTGCCGACCGTGTGGGCGTCGGGGCAACGAGTGGAGAAGTTAGTCCGGGAAACTCAGGAGGGCAAATCGCCTGGTCAGGACCGCGAGGCCTGCTGATGGGCGGCAGCGTGGAGCACCCGCCGACGGGAGCCCTCAGGCGGCCCGGTCGGCCAGCGCCTGGGCGACCGCGGCCAGCGCCCGGGTGACCGGGACGTCCGGCAGCGGCGCCAGGGCCGCCACGGCCTCGTCCGCCCACTGCTGCGCCACCTGACGGGCCTGCTCCGTGATCGGGTGGGCTCGCAGCCGGGTCACCGCCTGCGCCAGGGCCGCGTCGTCGGACAGGTCGCCGTCCAGCAGCTCCAGCAGCTCCCGCGAGCCGGCCGGGGCGCTCCCCTCGGCCACCCCCCGGCGCAGCAGCAGCACCGGCATGGTCGGCACGTGCTCCCGCAGGTCCGTACCGGGGGTCTTGCCTGAGTCCGTGGTGTCGCTCAGCAGGTCCAGCACGTCGTCGGCCAGCTGGAACGCCACCCCGACCTTCTCGCCGTAGCGCACGAGCACGTCGAGCGTGGCCTCGTCCGCCCCGGAGAACATCCCTCCGAAGCGGGCGGAGGTCGCGATCAGGGACCCGGTCTTGTCCGACAGCACCCCGAGGTAGTGCTCGACGGGGTCCTCCCCGTCCTGCGGCCCCACCGTCTCCCGCATCTCCCCCAGGACCAGGCGCTCGAAGGTGGTCGCCTGGATCCGCACCGCCTCGGGCCCCAGACCGGCACCGATCGTCGACGCCCGGGCGAAGAGGAGGTCGCCGGTGAGGATGGCGACGGTGTTGCCCCAGACCTCCTGCGCCGTGGGTACCCCCCGCCGCTGGGTCGCGGAGTCGATGACGTCGTCGTGGTAGAGCGTGGCCAGGTGCGTGAGCTCCACCACCACCGCCGCGTCGGTCACCGCCGGGGTCGGGTCCCCCAGCTGCGCGGCCAGCAGACACAGCAGCGGCCGGGTGCGCTTGCCACCGGCCCGGACCAGGTGGCTGCCCGACGCGGCCGCGAGCGGGTCCGCGCTGCGTACCGCGTCCACCACCGCCTGCTCGACGTGGACCAGGCCCTCCGTGAGCCGCTCCAGCAGCGCCTCGTCGTCGATGCCGTAGGACATCAGGCGGGCCAGCTGGTCGGGCCCGCCGCTCACGGACGCCCTACGTCCACCAGGGGGCTCACAGCGCGAACAGGGCGGAGGTCTCGGCCAGACCCAGCAGCGGCGTGGGAAGGATGCCCAGCAGGACCGTGGCCGCCACCGTGACGGCCAGCACCCCGGTCAGGGCCGCGCTGGGTGTCGCCACCCGGACGGAGTCGTCCGCGGGCTCGGAGAAGTACATGGACACGATGATGCGCACGTAGAACACCACCGCCACCGCGCTGGCGAGCACGCCGACCACGGCGAGCACCTCGGCGCCGCCGCTGATGGCCGCCCCGAAGACGGCGACCTTGCCGACGAACCCGCTCGTCAGCGGGATCCCGGCGAGTGCGAGCAGGAAGACCGAGAACATGGCGGCGAAGACGGGCGACCGGCGCCCGACACCCGCCCACGACGAGATGGACGTCGCCTCGCCGGCCGCGTCACGCACCAGGGTGAGCGAGGCGAAGACGCCGATGGTCGTGATGCCGTAGACCAGCAGGTAGAACAGCGACCCGCTGAGGCCGCGGGTGTCCAGGGCCAGCACGCCGGTGAGGATGAACCCGGCGTGAGCCACCGAGGAGTACGCCAGCACGCGCTTGATGTCGTCCTGGACCAGGGCCACGACCGAGCCCAGCAGCATCGTGGTGATGGCCACGGCCCACAGCACCGGCTGCCAGTCCCACGGGTTGTCCGGGAAGGCGACGTACAGCACCCGCAGCAGGGCGCCGAAGGCGGCGACCTTGGTGGCGGCCGCCATGAACGCCGTCACCGACGTCGGCGCGCCCTGGTAGACGTCGGGGGTCCAGGAGTGGAACGGCGCCGAGCCGACCTTGAACAGCAGGCCCACCACCAGCAGGCCGAAGCCCATCAGCAGCAACGGGTCCTGCCCCACGGTGGAGCGCACCGCGACGGCGATGTCCGGCAGCGCGATCGAGCCCGCGAAGCCGTACAGGAACGCGGCCCCCATGAGGAAGAACGCGGAGCTGAACGCACCCAGCAGGAAGTACTTGACCGCGGCCTCCTGGCTGAGCAGGCGACGCCGGCGGGCGAAGCCGCACAGCAGGTACAGCGGCAGGCTCAGCACCTCGAGCGCGACGAACATGGTGAGCAGGTCGTTCGACGCGGGGAAGACGAGCATGCCCAGCACGACGAACAGCAGCAGCGGGTAGACCTCGGTCTGCTCGAGGCCGGCCTTGCGGGCCGCGTCCTCCCCCACCGACCCGGGCACGGCCGACGCCTGCGGGGCGAAGCCGGTCTCGTCGTCGACCCTGTCCCCGACGAGGACGACCCCGACGACGGCCAGGACCAGGATGGTGGCCTGCAGGAACCGGGTGACCCCGTCCACGGCGATGGACCCGGACGCCGTGACGACGTCGTCCGCGCTCCAGGTCGCCACCAGGGCCGCCAGCGCGGCGAGCAGGCCGACGACCGACAGGACGATCTGCGGCAGCCGGCGGGTGCCCCGGGGCAGGGCCGCCTCCAGCACCACCGACACGACGGCGACCGCCGCGACGATGAGCATGGGCGAGGTGGCCAGGTAGTCGATCTCCGGGGGCGCGATCTGACCGGTGGCCCCCGTCAGGGGCACGGCCGGCAGCACCCCGGGCACGAAGGAGGCGATGGCGCTCATCCGTCACTCCCTTCGGCGAACAGCGGGGCGGGGTCGGTCATGCCGGTCTGCT
This sequence comes from Jannaschia sp. R86511, assembly GCF_042466345.1. Taxonomy (NCBI): domain Bacteria; kingdom Pseudomonadati; phylum Pseudomonadota; class Alphaproteobacteria; order Rhodobacterales; family Roseobacteraceae; genus Jannaschia; species Jannaschia sp. R86511. The sequence goes on along the minus strand of NZ_JAXHCD010000001.1, from coordinate 1,774,438 downwards.
CCATGGTGCGCTCGACGGCGGGCGTGAGGATGTCGAGCACGGGCTTGGGGTAGAAGCCGAGCGCGATGATGACGGCCAGCAGCGGGGCGACGACGAACGCCTCCCGCGCGACCATGTCGCGGCTGCGCGGCTTGGCCTCGGGCGGGTCGGCCAGGGCGGGCACGGTCTCGCCGGTCATCATCCGCTGGTAGGTCCACAGCACGTAGACCGCGGCCAGGATGATGCCGAGCGTCGCGATGACCGCGGCCCACGGGTAGCGCTCGAAGGTGCCGACCAGGACGAGGAACTCCGAGACGAAGCTCGACAGGCCGGGCAGGGCCAGGCTGGACAGCCCGGCGACGAGGAACGCGCCTGCCAGCAGCGGCATGACCTTCTGCCCGCCACCGAAGTCGGCGATCAGGCTGGAGCCGCGCCGGCTGGCGAGCATGCCGGCCACCAGGAACAGCGCGGCCGTGGAGAAGCCGTGGTTGACCTGGTAGAGCGCCGCGCCGGACTGGCCGGCGGTCGTCATGGCGAAGATGCCGAGCACGATGAAGCCGAAGTGGCTGATCGACGTCCAGGCGATCAGGCGCAGCACGTCCGTCTGCGCCAGGGCCACCAGGGCTCCGTAGATGACCGAGACCAGCGCCAGGATGATGATCACGGGCGCCGCCCAGCGGGCCGCCTCCGGGAACATCGGCAGCAGGATGGTCAGCATGCCGAAGGTGCCGACCTTGTCGAGCACGCCGACCAGGAGCACGGCGGCCCCGGGCGGGGCCTGGGCGGCCGCGTCGGGCAGCCAGGTGTGCACCGGCCACAACGGGGCCTTGACCGCCAGGGCGACGAACAGGCCGAGGAACAGCCAGCGGCTGCCGGGCACGCCGTCGAGGGCGACGAGGTTCTCCAGCAGGAAGCCGTCGGGCCCGCCCGGACCCGCCACGTACACGCCGATGACCGCCACGAGCATGACGAGCCCGCCGGCCAGGGAGTACAGCAGGAACGTCGTGGCCGCCTCGCGCCGCTTCGGCCCGCCGTAGCGGCCGATCAGGAAGTACATCGGCAGCAGCATGACCTCGAACAGCACGTAGAAGAGGAACAGGTCCCGTGCCGTGAAGACGCCGATGACGAGCGCCTCGAGGACGAGCACCAGCATGAGGAACTGGGCGTCGACGCGGCCGCCCGCGGCCGGGCCGAGGTCCCGCCAGGACGCCAGCAGGCAGACCGGGACCAGGACGGCGGTCAGCGCGACCATCGACAGCGCGATGCCGTCCAGGCCCAGGGCGTAGGTGACGCCCAGCTGCGGGATCCAGGAGACCTGCTCGGTGAACTGGTAGGTGCCGGCGTCGGTGACGTCGAAGCGCAGCGCCATGACGACGACCAGGACGAGGGTGGCCAGCGCGAAGCCGAGGGCGACGAGCTTGGCCGCGTCCAGGCGGGCCTTGGGCAGCACCGCGACGACGGCGGCGCCCACCAGGGGGAGCACGAGGGCTGTGGTCAGCCAGGGGAACACGATTCGCCTCTCAGATCTGCGTGATCAGCAGGGCACCGACCACGAGGGCGACGCCGGCGAACATGGACAGGGCGTAGGAGCGCACGAAGCCGGTCTGCAGCCGGGACAGGCCCGCACCCGCGCTGCGGATGCTGCGCGTGATGCCACCCACGGCGCCGCGGGCCAGCACGTCGTCGTCGAGCTCGCCCATGCCGCGCACGAAGGCCGTGCCCGTGGTGACGAAGGCGATGTCGTTGACGTCGTCCTGGTACAGGTCGGCCCGGGCCGCGCGGGTGAGCACGCTGCCGCGCGGCGCGACGACGGGCACGTCGCGGCGCAGGTACTGCAGGAACGCGGTCGCCACACCCGCCGCGATGACGAGCAGCGTCACCGCGGTCACCAGGTCGAGGTTGACGACCGGCTCGAGCTCGGGCGGGGCGGTGAAGACCGGCTCCAGCCAGTCCTCCAGCGCGTGCGTGTAGTACAGCACCGGGCCCAGGGCGGCCGAGCCCACCGCGAGCACGATCATCGGCGCGGTCATGAGCCAGGGCGACTCGTGCGGGTGCGGGGCGGGTGCGTCGGTGCCGTCGTGCCAGCGCCGCTTGCCGTGGAAGGTCATGAAGAACAGCCGCGACATGTAGAAGGCGGTCAGCCCGGCGCCGATGACCGTGACGGTCCCGAGCACCCAGGGCCGCAGCCCCTCGCCCTCGAAGGCGGCGTGGATGATCTCGTCCTTGGAGAAGAACCCCGAGAACGGCGGCACGCCGATGATGGCCAGCCAGCCGAGCCCGAACGTGATCCAGGTCGTCATCATCACGGCCCGCAGCCCGCCGAAGCGGCGCATGTCGGTCTCGTCGTTCATGCCGTGCATGACCGAGCCCGCGCCCAGGAACATCCCGGCCTTGAAGAAGCCGTGGGTCAGCAGGTGGAAGATCGCGAAGACGTAGCCGATCGGGCCGAGCCCCGCCGCGAGCATCATGTAGCCGATCTGCGACATGGTCGAGGCGGCCAGGGCCTTCTTGATGTCGTCCTTGGCCGAGCCGACGATCGCGCCGTAGAGCAGCGTGATCGCGCCGACGACGGCGACGGCCAGGGTCGCCGCGGGCGCACCCTCGAAGATCGGGCCGGAGCGGATGACCAGGTATACGCCGGCGGTGACCATGGTCGCGGCGTGGATCAGCGCGGACACCGGGGTCGGGCCGGCCATCGCGTCGCCCAGCCAGGACTGCAGCGGGAACTGCGCCGACTTGCCGCACGCGGCGAGCAGCAGGAGCAGGCCGATGACGGTCAGCCAGGTCTCGCTGGCCCCGGCCGCACCGGACAGCACGTCGTCGAACTGCACGGACCCGAACGACACGAACATCGCCATGATCGCCAGCGACAGGCCGAAGTCACCGACGCGGTTGACGACGAAGGCCTTCTTGGCCGCGACGGCGTACTCGATGCGGTGGTTCCAGAAGCCGATCAGCAGGTACGAGGCCAGACCGACGCCCTCCCAGCCGACGTACAGCAGCAGGTAGCTGTCGGCCAGCACCAGCAGCAGCATCGCGGCGATGAACAGGTTGAGGTAGGCGAAGAACCGGCGCCGGTCGACGTCGTGGGCCATGTACTCCACGGAGTACAGGTGGATCAGCGTGCCCACGAAGGTGATGAGCAGGACGAAGCTCAGGCTCAGCGGGTCGACGAGCAGGCCGGCGTCCACCTGGAACGTGCCGGCCGGCACCCAGGAGAACCCGGCGACGGCGCGGGCGCGCTCCTCGGCCCCGTGACCCAGCACGGAGAAGAAGACCAGGGCGCCGACGACGAAGGCCGCCGCCGAGGCGGCCAGCCCGAGCCAGTGGCCCCAGCGGTCGGCGGCGCGGCCGGCGAGCAGCAGCACCGCGGCGCTGAGCAGGGGGATCGCGACGAGCAGCCACGCGAGGGACTCCACGCCGGTGGCGGGGACGGCCTGCAGCCCCGACATCGGGATGACGGACACGGGTGTCACCTCAGTACTTCAGCAGGTTGGCGTCGTCGACCGACGCGGACCTGCGGGTTCGGAAGATGGCCATGATGATCGCGAGCCCGATGACGACCTCGGCGGCGGCGACGAGCATGACGAACAGGGCCACGGTCTGGCCCTCCAGGTCGCCGTGCATGCGCGCGAAGGTCACGAAGGCGAGGTTGGCGGAGTTGAGCATCAGCTCCACGCCCATGAACACGATGATCGCGTTGCGGCGGACGAGGACCGTCGCACCGCCGATGGTGAACAGGACGACCGACAGGTAGATCCAGTACATGAGGTCCATCGCTCAGCCCTCCTCGTCGGCTCGGTCGCCGCGCTCGGCGGGCTCGTGCGGCTCCGGCCGGGTGGGCCGCGTCGTGCCGGGCTTGCCGTCGAGCCGGGAGCCCTCGGTGCTGCTGCCGCGGCCGTCCGGGTCCATGTGGGCCTGGATGGCGGGCACGTGCTCCACCAGCGTGCCGGTGGTGAGGGTCTGGCCCCGGGCCTGCAGCACGCGCGAGACGGACAGCTCGCTGGGGGTGCCGTCGGGCAGCAGCGCCGGGGTGTCGACCGCGTTGTGCCGGGCGAACACGCCGGGGGGCGGCAGCGGGGTCATCCGCTGGCCGCGGCGCAGCCGGTTCTCGGAGATGCTGCGCTGCGTGGCGCGCTCCCCCGTGCGCTCGCGGTGCGCGAGCACCATGGCGCCCAGGGCGGCCACGACCAGCAGCCCGGCGGTCATCTCGAACGCGAAGACGTACCGGCTGAAGATGCGCTCGGCGATGCCGGTGATGTTGCCGGTCTCGTTGACGGCGGTCAGTCCGACCGGGGTGGGCCAGGCCGTGCGGCCCAGCGCCACCAGGACGAAGGCGAGGAACCCGCCCGCGGCCAGCGCGCCCGCCAGCCGCTGCCCGCGGATGGTCTCCACGAGCGAGTCGGAGGAGTCGACGCCGATGAGCATGAGGACGAACAGGAACAGCATCATGACGGCGCCGGTGTAGACGAACACCTGCACCATGCCGAGGAAGGGCGCCTCGAGCGCCACGTAGACCCCGCCCAGGCTGACCATGACCACGGCCATCGACAGCGCGGCGTAGACGGCCTTGCGCGTGAACAGCAGCCCGAGGGCGGCCAGCACCATGATCGGGGCGAGCACCCAGAAGACGGCCGCGTCGCCGGTGCTCGTGCCCGGAACCGCCGCGTCGCCGGCCCCCGTGAGCGGGAGCAGGGCGACCGTGGCGCCGTTCACGCCCGGGCCTGCGGCGACTCGGCCTGCGGCGACCCGTCCTGCGACGGGTCCTGCTGCGCCCGCTCGGCGACCCAGGCGCGCTGGGCGTCGGTCGGACCGGTGACCTCGTTGCGGTAGTAGTCCTTCTCGGTGGTGCCCTCGACCATGGGGTGCGGGGCGGGCAGGGAGCCCTCCAGCAGCGGGGCGAGCAGCTGCTCCTTGGTGAAGATGGTGGCCTCGCGGGTGTGGTCGGCGAGCTCGTACTCGTTGGTCATGGTCAGCGCCCGCGTCGGGCAGGCCTCGATGCACAGCCCGCAGAAGATGCAGCGCAGGTAGTTGATTTGGTAGACGCGGCCGTACCGCTCACCGGGGCTGAAGCGCTCCTCGTCGGTGTTCTGCGCGCCCTCGACGTAGATGGCGTCGGCCGGGCAGGCCCACGCGCACAGCTCGCAGCCGATGCACTTCTCCAGCCCGTCCGCCCAGCGGTTGAGCTGGTGCCGGCCGTGGTACCGGGGCTGGGTCGGGCGCGGGCCCTTGCCCTTGGGGCCCTCGGGGTACTCCTCGCTCAGCACCTTGGTGAACATGGTGGAGAAGGTGACGCCGAAGCCGGCGACCGGGGCCAGCAGCTCGGACAACCAGCCGTGGGAGTCAGTGCGGTCCGGGGCGTCAGCCACGCGGAGCCTCCTTGTCGGGGGTGGTGGCGGGGGGCGCCTCGGTGCCGGCGGGCTCCGCCGGCGACGCCGCGACGGCCACGGGCTCGCGGCGGGCCGGGGTGGCCGTCCCGCCGAGCGTGCCGCGCGAGCGGGTGATGGTCTCGCCGGGCAGCGGCGGCACGGGGAAGCCGTCCGCGAACGGGTCGACCTCGCCGGGTGCGTCGTCGTCGTCCGCGACGACCTTGCCGCCCAGGTACCAGACGACGACCACCAGCGGCAGGCCGACGGCCGCGACCAGGATGTAGACCTGCTGCTGGCTGAGCACCTCGTACTGGATCAGGCCCCGCACGACGCCCAGGAAGATCACCCAGGCGAACGCGGCCTCGATGAGGACCTTCCAGCCCAGGTTCATGAACTGGTCGTAGCGCAGCCGGGGCAGCGCACCGCGCAGCCAGAAGAAGCCGAAGACGATCAGCCACATCTTGGCGGTGAACCACAGCACGGGCCAGAAGCCGGTGTTGAACCAGACCTCGGCACCGAACCAGCCCTCGCCCAGGTAGGGCAGCGTGAACGTGTCGACGAAGGGGATGGTGACGGTGAACGGGGCCAGCGGCCACGGCGCCATCCAGCCGCCGAGGAACAGGGTGACCGCGAGGGCGGAGACGGTGAACATGGCCACGTACTCGGCGAGGAAGAACAGCGCGAACTTCAGCGAGGAGTACTCGGTGTGGAACCCGCCGACCAGCTCGCCCTCGCCCTCGGGCAGGTCGAACGGCGCCCGGTTGGTCTCACCGACGATGGCCACGAGGAACAGCAGGAAGCTGGGCAGCAGCGGGATGAACAGCCACAGGTCGGTCTGCGCCTCGACGATGCGCGAGGTCGACATCGACCCGGTGTAGATGAACACGCCGACCAGGGCCAGGCCCATGATGAGCTCGTAGCTGATGACCTGGGCGGTCGAGCGCAGCCCGCCCAGCAGCGGGTAGGTCGAGCCCGAGGACCAGCCCGCGAGCACCAGGCCGTAGACCCCGACGCTGGCCGCGGCCAGCACGAACAGCACCGAGACGGGCACGTCGGTGACCTGCAGCGGCGTCGTGCGGCCGAACAGCGTGACCTCCGGGCCGAGCGGGATGACCGCGAAGGCCAGGAACGCCGGCGCGACCGAGATTGCCGGGGCCAGGACGTAGATCAGCTTGTCCGCGCCCTCGGGGACGATGTCCTCCTTGAGGGCGAGCTTGACGCCGTCCGCCAGGCTCTGGAGCAGGCCGAACGGACCGTGGCGGTTGGGGCCGGGACGCTGCTGCATCCGACCGAGGATGCGCCGCTCGGCCCAGATCGCCACGAGGACGTTGACGACCAGGAACGCGAAGACGACGACGGCCTTGATCAGGGCCACGAGCCAGGTGTCGTTGCTGAAGTCCTGCGCCGGTCCCTCGAGACCGCCGAGCGCAGGCAGGGCCGAGATGGGCCCGGCGACGTAGCTCACGCCTGGTCTCCTGTCACGAGCTGGTCGGGTGCGGGACCAATTCCTACCAGGTCACCGGCCCCGGCTCCCAACTGCCGGCGCACCTCGGAGCCGCGCGAGCGGGTGGGCAGCCAGACCACGCCGTGGACCACGGAGTCGTCGAGCACGAGCGGGACGACCACGGCACCGGCGCGACCGACCACCTGGACCGCGGCGGACCCGGCGAGGCCGAGGTCGCCGGCGGTGGCGGTGGAGAGCCGGGCGTGAGCCCGGTGGGCCGTGCCGGCCAGGTAGGCCTCGCCGTCCTGGCCCCGGCCCGCGTCCAGCAGCAGGTGCCAGGTGGCGAGCACGGCCTGACCCGGACCGGGCCGGGCGGGCTCGGCGGGGGCGACGGCGGGCGCGGTCGCCCGGGCGTCGTCCCAGGCGCCGATCTGCGCCAGCTCGTCGCGCAGCTGCAGGGCCTTGGCGGCACCGAGGTCGACCCCCATGGCCCGGGCGAGCTCGTCGAGCACGCCGTGGTCGCTGAGCGCGTCGGTCGACAGCACCGACTCGAAGGGCCGCAGCCGGCCCTCCCAGTCCATGAACGAGCCGGTCTTCTCGGCCACGGGGGCCACCGGGAGCACGACGTCCGCGTGCTCGGTGACCGCGCTGCGGCGGACCTCGAGGCTGACCACGAACGACGCGGCGGCCAGGGCCGCCCGGGCGGCCGCGGGGTCCGGCAGGTCGTCCACGTCGACCCCGGCCACCAGCAGGCCGGCGTTCTTCTTGGTGGCGTTGGCCAGGATGGCGGCGGTGTCGCGGCCCTTGCCCGTGGGCAGGCGGTCGACGCCCCAGGCGGCGGCCACGTCGACCGCGGCGGCCTTGCTGCCCAGCGGACGACCACCGGGCAGGACGTTGGGCAGCGCGCCGGCCTCGACGGCCCCGCGCTCCCCCGCCCGGCGCGGCACCCAGGCCAGCCGGGCCCCGGTGGCCTCGGCCAGCGCGGCGGCGGCGGACAGCGCGCCGGGCACGCTCGCGAGCCGCTCCCCGACGAGCAGGACGGCCCCCTCGGTGCGGCAGGCGGTGGCGACGGGGTCGGCCGCGGTGGCGCGGGCGGCCTCGGTGAGCACCTGCGCCTCGCCACCCGGCGCGGTCGGCACGTGCAGACCGGCGAGCTTGGTCAGACCGCGGCTGGCCAGCGGCGCGACGGAGGTGACCGTCAGCCCGCCCCGGCGCACGGCCTTGCGCAGCCGCAGGAACAGGATCGGCGACTCCTCCTCGGCCTCGAAGCCGACCAGCACGACGGCGCGGGCCTTCTCGAGGTCGGCGTAGGTGACGCCGATGCCGGTGCCGGCGACCCGGGAGGCCAGGAAGGCCTCCTCCTCGGCGGAGCCGGGCCGGGCGCGCATGTCCACGTCGTTGCTGCGCAGCACCACGCGGGCGAACTTGGCGTAGGCGTAGGCGTCCTCGACGCCGACCCGACCGCCGACCAACGTGCCGACGCCGGCCCCGTCGCGGGCCGCGGCCAGGCCACGCGCGGCGACGTCGAGGGCGTCCGGCCACGACGTCTCGACCAGCTCGCCGGTCTCCTCGTCACGAACCATCGGGACCTGGACGCGGTCGGGCAGCGTCGCGTACGTGAACGCCCAGCGGCCCTTGTCGCAGTTCCACTCCTCGTTGACCACGGGGTCCTCGCCGGCCAGGCGACGCAGCACGACGCCGCGGCGGTGGTCGGCGCGCACGGCGCAGCCGGAGCTGCAGTGCTCGCAGACGGTCTGGGAGGACACCAGGTCGAAGGGCCGCGCGCGGAACCGGTACGCCGCACCGGTCAGGGCGCCGACGGGGCAGATCTGGATGGTGTTGCCCGAGAAGTACGACGCGAACGGCGCGCCGGCCTCGTCGAGCTCGGCCGCGCCCTCGGTCAGGGGCGCGCCGGCGAAGCCGAGGACACCGGTGTCGAAGGTGCCGATCTGCTGCTTGGCGCCGCGCTTCTGCAGGTCGATGAACGTGTCGCCCGCGATCTCCTTGCTGAACCGGGTGCAGCGCTGGCAGAGGATGCAGCGCTCGCGGTCGAGCAGGACCTGGGTGGAGATCTTGATGGGCTTGGGGAACGTCCGCTTGACGTCGACGAAGCGCGACTCGCCCCGGCCGTTGCTCATGGCCTGGTTCTGCAGCGGGCACTCGCCGCCCTTGTCGCAGATCGGGCAGTCCAGCGGGTGGTTGACCAGCAGCAGCTCCATGATCCCGTGCTGCGCCTTGTCGGCCACGGCCGAGGTCTGCTGGGTCTCCACGACCATGCCCGGCGCGACCGTCATGGTGCAGCTGGCCTGCGGCTTGGGCATCTTGCGGACGTTGCCCTCGCGGTCGGGCATCGACACCTCGACCAGGCACTGCCGGCAGGCACCGGCCGGCTCCAGCAGGGGGTGGTCGCAGAAGCGCGGGATCGCGATGCCCAGCTCCTCGGCCACCCGGATCAGCAGGCTGCCCTTGGGCGCCTCGACCTCGATGCCGTCGATGGTCAGCGTGACCTGGTCGACGGGGTCGGCGGCCTCGACCGGGTTGCCGGTCTTCTCGTGGCCGGTGGACAGACTCATGCCATACCTGCCGGTTCGCTCGTGTGGACTCGCTGGTCGTCGGTGAACACCGTCGCCGCGCGGTAGGGGAACAGCTCCCACGCCGGTGTGGTCGCGCCGGCCTCGAACTCCGAGCGGAAGTACTTGACCGCGCTGGTGATCGGGCTGGTCGCACCGTCGCCCAGGGCGCAGAACGAGCGCCCCAGGATGTTGTCGCAGGTGTCGAGCAGGGTGTCGATGTCCTCGGTGGTGCCCTTGCCCGCCTCGATGCGGCGCAGGATCTGCACCATCCAGTACGTGCCCTCGCGGCAGGGGGTGCACTTGCCGCAGGACTCGTGGGCGTAGAACTCGGTCCAGCGCAGCACGGCCCGCACCACCGAGGTGGTGTCGTCGAAGACCTGCAGCGCCCGGGTGCCGAGCATGGAGCCCGCGGCCATGGTCGACTCGAAGTCGAGCGGCACGTCGAGGTGCTCGTCGGTGAAGATGGGCGTGGAGGACCCGCCCGGCGTCCAGAACTTGATCGGGTGGTCCTCGGAGCGCATGCCGCCCGCGAGCTCGATCAGGCGCCGCATGGTGATGCCGAGCGGGGCCTCGTACTGCCCGGGGCGCTTGACGTGCCCCGACACCGAGAACAGGCCGTAGCCGGACGACTTCTCGGTGCCCATGCCCGCGAACCAGCTCGCGCCGTTGAGCACGATCGAGGGGACGCTGGCGATGGACTCGACGTTGTTGACCACGGTGGGGCGGGCGTACAGGCCGGCCACGGCGGGGAACGGCGGCTTGAGCCGGGGCTGCCCGCGCCGGCCCTCCAGGGAGTCCAGCAGCGCGGTCTCCTCACCGCAGATGTACGCGCCGGCCCCGGCGTGGACGACGACGTCCAGGTCGTAGCCCGAGCCGAGCACGTCGGTGCCGATGTAGCCGGCGGCCCGGGCGTCCTCGACGGCCTTGAGCAGCCGGCGGTAGACGTGCAGCTCCTCGCCGCGCAGGTAGATGAAGGCCTTCTTCGCGCCGATGGCGAAGCTGGAGATGATGACGCCCTCCACCAGCACGTGGGGGTTGGCCATCATGAGCGGGGTGTCCTTGCACGTGCCTGGCTCGGACTCGTCGGCGTTGACGACCAGGTAGCGGGGCAGGCCGTCGTCCGGGGGCAGGAAGCTCCACTTGAGCCCGGTCGGGAAGCCCGCGCCGCCCCGACCGCGCAGCCCGGAGGCCTTGACGGCGTCGACGAGCTCGCCCGGCGGGGTGATGAGCGCCTTGCGCAGCGCCTTGTAGCCGTCGTGCGCCTCGTACGTGGCCAGGGTCCAGCTCTGCCGGGCGTCCCAGAACGCCGAGAGCACGGGGGTCAGGGTGTCGACCATCACTTGCTCCTGCTGTCGCCGTCGGACGGGTTGGTGAACTCGACCGGCGGGGCGCGCCAGCCCTTCTCCTTGGCCAGGCGCAGCCCGACCAGCGACGCCTCGCCCGCACCGGGGCCCTCGTCGGCCCGGCCGTCGCCGAAGCCGGCCAGCACGCGGGACATCGGCTTGAACTCGACGACCTCGTCGGCGCCCCGGGTGGGGCGGACCTTCTCGCCGGCGCGGAGCCGGTCGACCAGGCCGCAGGTCGAGCGCGGCGTCTGGTTGTCGAAGAACTCCCAGTTGACCATCACCACGGGTGCGTAGTCGCAGGCCGCGTTGCACTCGACCCGCTCCAGCGTGACGGCACCGTCCTCGGTGGTCTCGTCGTGCCCGACGCCCAGGTGGTCGCTGACGGCGGCGAAGATCTCGTCGCCGCCCATGACCGCGCACAGCGTGTTGGTGCAGACGCCCACGGTGTACCGGCCGTTGGGGTGGCGCTTGTACTGCGTGTAGAACGTCGCCACCGCCGACACCTCGGCGTTGGACAGCCCCAGCGTCTGGGCGCAGAACGCGATGCCGTCGGGGCTGACGAAGCCGTCCACCGACTGCACCAGGTGCAGCAGCGGCAGCAGCGCGGAACGCTCCTGCGGGTAGCGGGCGACGATCTGGGCCGCGTCGGTGCGCAGCTGCTCCAGGGTCTCGGCGGTGTAGGCCATCAGCGGTCGACGCCTCCCATGACGGGGTCGAGGGCGGCGACCGAGGCGACGACGTCGGCGACCTGGGCGCCTTCGCACATCACGGACACGCCCTGCAGGTTGGTGAACGACGGGTCGCGGAAGTGCGCCCGGTACGGCTTGGTGCCGCCGTCGGAGACCAGGTGGGCCCCCAGCTCGCCGCGCGGGGACTCCACGGCGGTGTAGACCTGCCCGGCCGGGACCCGGAAGCCCTCGGTGACGAGCTTGAAGTGGTGGATCAGGGCCTCCATCGAGGTGCCCATGATCTTTCGGATGTGGTCGAGGGAGTTGCCCAGACCGTCCCCGCCCAGCGCCAGCTGCGAGGGCCACTTGATCTTGGGGTCGTCGATCATGACGTCGCCGTTGCCGAGCACCTGGAGCTTCTCCATGCACTGCTCGATGATCCGGACCGACTCGTACATCTCGTCGATGCGGATCCGCAGCCGGGAGTAGTTGTCGGCGTCGGTGCGGGTGATGACCTCGAAGTCGTAGTCCTCGTAGCCGCAGTACGGCTCGTCCTTGCGCAGGTCGTTGGGCAGGCCCGTCGAGCGGAGCACGGGGCCCGTGATGCCCAGGGCGAGGCAGCCGGCCAGGTTGAGGTAGCCGGTGCCGACCAGACGCTGCTTGAGGGTCGGGTTCTGCGCGCTGAGGTTCTCCAGGTCGCGGATGCCGCGGCGGATGCTGGGGATGAACTCGCGGATGGAGTCCAGCGCGCCGGGCGGGATGTCCTGCGCGACGCCGCCGGGGCGGACGAAGGCGTGGTTCATCCGCAGGCCGGTGATCTCCTCGAGGATCTCCAGCGCCTTGTCCCGCTCCCGGAACCCGTCGGTCATCATCGTCGTGGAGCCCAGCTCCATGCCGCCGGTGGCCAGGGCCACGGCGTGGCTGCCGATCCGGTTGAGCTCCATGGTGAGCACGCGCAGCACGCTGGCCCGCTCCGGGACCTGCTCGGTGATGCCGAGCATCTTCTCGATGCCCAGGCAGTAGGCGGTCTCGTTGAAGATCGGGGACAGGTAGTCCATCCGCGTGCAGAAGGTGACGCCCTGGGTCCAGGAGCGCACCTCCATGTTCTTCTCGATGCCGGTGTGCAGGTAGCCGATGCCGGCGCGGGCCTCGGTGACCGTCTCGCCCTCGACCTCGAGGATGAGCCGGAGCACGCCGTGCGTGGACGGGTGCTGCGGGCCCATGTTGACGACGATGCGCTCCTCGCCGAGGCGCGCGGTGTCGACGACGTCGTCCCAGTCCCCGCCACCGACGGTGACGACGGAGCCCTCGAGGACGTCGTGGTCGGTGGCGCCGTAGGCGTCGGGCGTGCTGCTGCCGTTGCTGCTGGTCGGGGTGCTCGTGTCGCTGCTCACGTGTACTGCCTCCGCTCGTCCGGCGCCGGGACGGTGGCGCCCTTGTACTCGACCGGGATGCCGCCCAGGGGGTAGTCCTTGCGCTGCGGGTGGCCCGGCCAGTCGTCGGGCATGTGGATCCGGGTCAGGGCCGGGTGGCCGTCGAACTGGATGCCGAAGAAGTCCCAGGTCTCGCGCTCGTGCCAGTCGTGCGTCGGGTAGACCGCCGTGGTCGAGGGGATGTGCGGGTCGGAGTCGGGCACCGACACCTCGAGGCGGACGCGACGGGTGTGGGTGATCGACTTCAGGTGGTAGACCGCGTGCAGCTCGCGCCCGGTGTCCTCCGGGTAGTGCACCCCGGACACGCCCAGGCTGAGCTCGAAGCGCAGGTCCGGCTCGTCGCGCAGCCGGCGGCAGACCTCCACGACGTGCTCGCGGCGCACGTGCAGCGTCATCTCGCCGTGCTCGACGACGACCTTCTCGATCGCCCCGGCCGGGCTGTCGAAGCCGAGCCCCACCTCGGCCAGGCTCTCGCCCAGCAGGTCGGCGACCTCGTCGAAGTACGAGCCGTAGGGACGGGCGGTGGCGACCGAGACGGTGGAGGTCTCGACCAGGCCGGAGTAGCCGGACGTGTCACCGGGTCCGGACACCCCGAAGAACCCGGTGCGGGTGGTGACGCGCGTGGCCGACGACGGCGCGCCGTGCGGCTCGAGGCCGGCCGCGGTGGTCCGGGTGGCCGCGGCGTCGGTGCCCGGCTCCTCGGCCGCCTCGGTGGCGTCCTCGACGGTGGGGTCGGTCGAGACCTTGGTCGAGGGGTCGATGCCCTTGTCCTCGGCGCCGGCCACCCCCGGGGCGGTGGTGCCGGGGTCCCGGTCGCCCGAGGGCGCCGGCTCGTCGACGGGGGCCTGGTCCTTGGGGTCCTGACCGCCCGCGGGCTCCTTGGCGTCGCTCACCGCAGCAGGCCCTTCATCTGGATCGTGGGGGTGGCGGCGAGGGCCTTCTCCTCGGCCTCGACCTCGGCGGCCCGCTTGTGGGGGCCGAGCTTCTCGCCCTTGATCTGCTCGTGGAGCTTGAGGATGGCGTCCAGCAGCATCTCCGGCCGCGGCGGGCAGCCCGGCAGGTACACGTCGACCGGCACGATGTGGTCGACGCCCTGGACGATCGCGTAGTTGTTGAACATGCCGCCGGAGCTGGCGCAGACGCCCATGGCGATGACCCACTTGGGGTTGGGCATCTGGTCGTACACCTGGCGCACGACCGGGGCCATCTTCTGGCTCACCCGGCCCGCGACGATCATCAGGTCGGCCTGGCGGGGGCTGGCCGAGAAGCGCTCCATGCCGAAGCGGGCGATGTCGTACTTGGGACCGCCGACGGCCATCATCTCGATGGCGCAGCAGGCCAGCCCGAACGTGGCCGGCCAGACGGACGCCTTGCGGACCAGGCCGACGAGCTGTTCCACCTGTCCCAGGAGGATCCCGGCGGGGAGCTTCTCCTCGATACCCATGCTGTGCTCCTGTCGGTGGTGCGTGTGGTGCCGGTGTGTGCTGGTGCGGGAGGTCGACGCCGGTGCGGCGTCAGTCCCACTCGAGCCCGCCGCGCCGCCAGACGTAGGCGTACGCGACGAGGATGGCCCCGACGAACAGCAGGACCTGGACCAGGGCGAACAGCCCCAGCTGGTTGAAGGCGACGGCCCACGGGATGAGGAAGACGGTCTCGATGTCGAAGACGATGAACAGCATGGCGATCAGGTAGAACTTGATCGGCACGCGCCCGCCTCCGGCCGCCTGGGGCGTCGGCTGGATCCCGCACTCGTAGGCCTCGAGCTTGGCGCGGTTGTAGCGCGCCGGACCGGTCAGCGAGGTGGCGACGATCGAGAAGGCGGCGAAGCCGGCGCCGATCGCCAGCATGATCACCAGCGGCAGATAGGGGCTCACGTGAGGTCTCCTCGTCGGGTCGCGCCTGGGTCGCGGCCGTCTCGCGCGTGCACGGTCGGCGTCATCCTAGGGGGCGTCCGACCAGGGCCCGGGACCTGGGGCCCCGGCCCCCACCAGCACGTTTAGGTCATCGAAGGCTGACGAAATGCAACCGTGACCGGCGATGACCCGGCCGGCGCTCATGCGAGCCGCGACGCCACGGGCGACAGGCGCTCCATCTGCTGGATGACCTTGTCGACGGGGTCCCCGCCCTTGTCCTCGTAGAGGTTGGCGAGCAGCTTGAGCACGAACTGCATGAGCAGCGGGCGCGGCAGGCCGTAGCGGGTCGCCGTCGCCATCACCCAGGGGTTGCCGATGACCTTCACGAACACCCGGCCGAGGGCGTAGTAGGCGCCCATCTCGGCCTCGACCGCCTTGGGGTAGGACTGCAGCGCCCGCTCGCGGGCGTGCTCCGGCATCGCCATGGCCTGGGCGACGACCGTGGCGGCGATGCGCGAGCTGGCCATGGCGTAGGCGATGCCCTCGCCGTTGAACGGGTTGACCATCCCGCCCGCGTCGCCGACCAGCAGCAGGCCCTTGGTGTAGTGCGGCGTGCGGTTGAAGCCCATCGGCAGGGCCGCGCCCTTGATGGCCATGGTCTGGTTCTCGGGCGTGAAGCCCCAGTCGGCCGGCATGGTCGCCACCCAGCGCTGCAGCAGCTCCTTGTAGTCGACCTTGCCGAACGCGCTGGAGCTGCTGAGGATCCCGAGGCCGACGTTGCTGGTGCCGTCGCCGACGCCGAACACCCAGCCGTAGCCGGGCAGCAGCGTGGACTGACCGGGCGGGCCGTCCCACAGCTCGAGCCACGACTCCAGGTAGTCGTCGTGGGTGCGTGGGGACTCGAAGTAGGTCCGCACCGCGACACCCAGCGGGCGGTCGTCACGCTTGATCAGCCCCATGGCCAGGCTGAGCCGGCTGGAGTTGCCGTCCGCGGCGACCACCAGCTTGGCCTTGACGGTGCCGGTGAGGCCGGTCTTGCGCCCCTTGGCGTCGTGCCGGGCCCAGGTGACGCCCGTGATGCGGCCGGAGGCGTCCAGGACCGGGCCGGTGACCGAGGTCTGCTCGAACAGGTGCGCGCCGTCGCGCTGCGCCGTGCGGGCCAGCACCTCGTCCAGGTCGGCGCGAGGGCGGACCAGGCCGTAGCTGGGCACGCCCGTCAGCTCGGGCCAGTCCAGCTGCAGCCGCTGACCGCCGCCGATGATGCGCAGCCCCTTGTTGCGGATCCAGCCGTCGTCCTCGCGGTGGGGCACACCGAGGGCGACCAGCTCCTTCACGCCGCGCGGGGTCAGGCCGTCGCCGCACACCTTCTCGCGGGGGAAGGCGGTCTTCTCCAGCAGCACCACGTCCAGCCCGGCGCGGGCCAGGTAGGCCGCTGCGGTCGCCCCGGCGGGACCGGCTCCGACGACGACCACGTCGGCCTCGGCGGGGACGTCGTCGAGAGCGGTCGGGGGCAGTTCGGTCTGGGTGCTCACCAGGGGACCTCCAGGGACATGCGCACCGGACTTGTGCACGTGTTCACAAGGGTACGACGCCCGCGGCGGCCCCGCCGGACGGGTCGGACGCTCAGGCGGGACGGACGGCGCGGTGAAGGGCGACGATGCCGGCGCTGGCGTCGCGCCAGGTGACCTGGCTCCAGCCGACGGCCCGGATCCGCTCGGCGAGCGCCTGCTGGTCCGGCCAGGCCTGGATGGACTCGGCCAGGTAGTCGTAGGCGTCCGGGTTGGACGAGGCCACACGGGCGACCGCGGGCAGGACGCCGAGCAGGTAGCGGTCGTAGACGGCCCGGAACGGCGCCCAGGTCGGGTGGCTGAACTCGCAGACCACGAGCCGTCCCCCGGGGCGCACCACGCGCAGCATCTCGGCCAGGCCGGCGTCCGGGTCGACGACGTTGCGCAGCCCGAAGGA
Source organism: Jannaschia sp. R86511 (assembly GCF_042466345.1). Taxonomy (NCBI): domain Bacteria; kingdom Pseudomonadati; phylum Pseudomonadota; class Alphaproteobacteria; order Rhodobacterales; family Roseobacteraceae; genus Jannaschia; species Jannaschia sp. R86511. Next base: position 1,757,808 of record NZ_JAXHCD010000001.1, on the reverse strand, counting down.
GATGGTGGCCGCGTCGAACGAGGCGTCCGCGAAGGGCAGCCGGGTCGCGTCGCCGGCCAGGAACGACATGTCGGGACGGCGCCGCCGCCCCACCTGGAGCATGCCGAGCGAGAAGTCGCAGGCCACCGCCCGCACGCCCGCGTCGGCGAACGGCTCGGTCGAGGTGCCGGTCCCGGCGGCCAGGTCGAGGACCTTCTCGCCGTGCCGGGCGTCCAGGTCCCGCATCACCATGCGCCGCCAGCGCCGGTCCGAGCCCATCGACAGCACGGTGTTGGTCAGGTCGTAGCGCTCGGCGACCCCGTCGAACATCGAGGAGACCTCGTCGGGACGCTTGTCCAGCTGGGCGCGGACCGGGGTGTCGGGCACGGCCAGATCGTCCCACGGCGCCCGGGGCGCGGGCACGGCCGGTGGCGACCTACCCTGTGATCACGATGTCCAGCACGATGGCAGACCCCGCCGAGCCGGCCGCGCGTCCCGGCGTCCGGCTGGTGTCCCGCACCGTCGAGATCGACGACCCCGGCCCGCTGCTGCAGCTGCTGCCGCCCGGCGAGACCCCGCTGTCGTGGGTGCGCCGCGGCGAGGGCCTGGTGGGCTGGGGCGAGGCCGCCCGGGTGAGCACCCGCGGGCCGGGCCGGTTCGCCAGCGCGGAACGGCGCTGGCAGCGGCTGCTGTCCGGGGCGGTGGTCCGCGACGAGGTCGGCCTGCGCGGCACCGGGCCGGTGGCGTTCGGGTCGTTCGCCTTCGCCGACGGCTCCCCCACCGCGAGCCGCCTGGTGGTGCCGGCCACGGTCGTCGGGCACCGCGACGGTCGCTGGTGGCTGACCCGGACCACGCTCACCGACGGAGCGACCGACGGCGTCATCCCCGGTCCCGTGGCCGGCCCTCCGCCCGCCGCGACCGCCCCGCCCGCCCCGCGCCCGGTCGCCTTCGCCGACGGCGCGGTGAGCAGCGCGGCGTGGGAGGCCCTGGTCGAGGCGGCCGTGCGGCGCATCGACGCCGGGGAGGTGGCCAAGGTCGTCCTGGCCCGCGACCTGCTGGCCCGGACCGGGACCCCGCTGGACCCCCGCGCCCTGCTGCTGCGCCTGGCCGACAGCTACCCCTCGACCTGGACGTTCAGCGTGGACGGCATGGTCGGGGCGACGCCGGAGATGCTAGTGCGCACCCAGATGCGCCTGGTCGCCTCGCGGGTGCTGGCCGGCACCATCCGACGGACCGGTGACGACGCGCACGACCTGGCCCTGGCCGCGTCGCTGGCCCGCTCCAGCAAGGACCTGGGCGAGCACGAGTACGCCGTGCGCAGCGTGGTGGAGGCGCTCAGCCCGTTCTGCGCCGGCACCAACGTCCCCGAGGCGCCGTTCGTGCTGCACCTGGCCAACGTCATGCACCTGGCCACCGACGTGACCGGGGTGCTGCGCGACGACGTGTCCAGCCTGCACCTGGCGGCCGCGCTGCACCCCTCGGCCGCCGTGTGCGGCACCCCGACCCGGGCCGCGGCGGCCCTCATCGCCGACCTGGAGGGCATGGACCGCGGCCGCTACGCCGGGCCGGTGGGCTGGCTGGACGCGGCGGGCGACGGCGAGTGGGGCATCGCGCTGCGCTGCGGGCAGCTGAGCGACGACGCCCGCGAGATCCGGCTGTTCGCCGGCTGCGGCATCGTCGAGGGCTCCGACCCGGCCGCCGAGCTGGCGGAGTCGACGGCCAAGTTCGTGCCGATGCGGGACGCCCTCGGCGGCTGAGCCGTCAGGGTGAGGGGCGCACCGCTACTCGTCGACGACCCTGCTGCCCGCCCACGCAGACGAGAGGATGCACCGTGGCCACCACAGCAGCCTCGGTCCGCGCGCGGACCTTCACCCGGACGAGGTGGCGGGAGGGCTACGTCGCCGACGAGGTCGACGCGTTCCTGGAGCGTGTCGCCCGCACCCTCGAAGCCGGTCCCGCCGGCTCCGACCCCGTCGACGCGGACACGGTCGTGCAGGTGCGGTTCTCGCCCACGAAGTTCCGGGCCGGCTACGACCAGGACGAGGTGGACGACTTCCTGGACGAGGTCGTGACCACCCTGCGACAGGTGCCGCCGGGCGGACAGACGCCCTCCGTCGGGACCGCGCCGCGAGTGATCTTGACCAGCACGGACGCCTCGTCGCGGCGCTTCGACGAGGTGCGGTACCGCGAGGGCTACGTCCGGGCCGAGGTCGACGCCTTCATGGCCGTGCTCGTCACCGCCCTGGCGGCCGGCGAGAACGGCGGGCGGTCGCAGGACCACCTGCACCGCCGTCGTCACCACACGGTTCGGCGCCAGCCGGAGCAAGGGCTACGACCAGGACGAGGTGGACGACTTCCTGGACGAGGCCGTGGCCGCGCTGCGGTGGCACGAGGGCCGCTGAGCCGTCCGGCACCCTTCCGGGTGGTCCGCGTCCCATGGGGCGAGACAGAACCGCCAGGGTCTGGACACGACGACGTCCGGTCTGTCACGGTCTTGCTGCAACCATCCAGAGCGACCGAGAGACCTGGCTCGTAGACGTCGCAGCAACCCCCCGGCAACGGGTGCGGGTGCTTCCGCCAGGACCGATGGAGGAACACCTGATGTGCAGCACCCCTCTGGTCCGGCGACGCGCCGTGGACCTGTCCCGCACCTGCTCCGCGGTCTGTCCGTCCTGACGTCACGACGCACCAGGACCTGACCCCCGACCGCACGAACCCCGGCGCCACCAGGCCCGGGACGAAGGAGCCTCCCGTGACCACCACCCCCCTCCGGGGTGGACCTGCGGTGGACCTCCGGCGCGCGTTCCGCCTCGACGCCTCCAGCGTCTGGGTCGTGACCTCCGCGCACGAGGGTTCACCCGTCGGGTTCACCGCCGTGTCCGTCGCCTCGGTGTCGATCTCGCCGCCGCTGCTGTCGTTCAACGTGTCCCGCACCTCCTCCAGCCTGGCCACGCTGCTGCGCTCGGGGCACTACGCCGTCCACCTGCTGTCCCACGACCAGGAGGACGTGGCCCGGCGTTTCGCGGCCGACGCGTCCCGCCGCTTCGCCGACCCGACCACCTGGTCCTGGGCGCACGACGGCCTGCCGCAGGTGCACGGCGTCGTCACCCGGGTGTCCGGTGCCGTGCTGCGCCTCGTCGACGCGGGCGACTCCCTGCTCGTGCTGGGCGAGGTGCACGACGTCCTGGACCACGGCCACGGCACCGCCGTCCCGTCCCCCCTGGTCCACCACGACCGGACCTACACCCGCACCGCGGCCCCGGCCGCCCACCTCGCAGGAGCCGTCGCATGAGCACGTCCACCCCGACCGACGCCACCGAGCCGCTGCGGTTCGCCTACTGGGTGCCGAACGTGTCCGGCGGCCTGGTCGTGTCCACGCTGCCGCAGCGGACCGACCACTCCCCCGCCTACAACGTCGACACGGCCCGGGCGGCCGAGGCGGCGGGGTTCGACTACGCCCTGACCCAGGTCCGCTACGGCGCGTCGTACGGCGCCGACTCCCAGCACGAGTCGACGTCGTTCTCGCTCGCCCTGCTGCTGGCCACCGAGCGGCTCAAGGTCATCGCCGCCGTGCACCCCTACTTCTGGCAGCCGACGGTGCTGGCCAAGTGGGCCGCCACGGCGCAGGAGCTGACCGGGGGCCGGTTGGCGCTGAACGTGGTGTCCGGCTGGTTCAAGGGCGAGGCGCTGAGCCTGGGCGCGACCTGGCTGGAGCACGGCGAGCGCTACCGGCAGTCGGAGGAGTTCATCGACGTGCTGCGCGGGGCGTGGACCACCGACGACTTCACGTACCGGGGCGACTACTTCCGGACCCGGGACCTGACCTTCCGGCCCCGACCGGACGTGCTGCCCGAGGTGTTCCAGGGCGGCAACTCGACCGACGCCCGCCACATGGCCGGCCGGGTGAGCGACTGGTACTTCATGAACGGCGGCGGGTTCGAGCAGGTGTCCGAGCAGGTGTCGGAGGTCGGCGGGTACGCGGCCGACAACGGCCGCAGGATCCGGTTCGGCCTGAACGGCTTCGCGGTGGTGCGCGACACCGAGGCCGAGGCGCGGCAGGTGGTCGAGGACATCGTCTCCCACGCCGACGTGGCCAAGGTCGAGGGCTTCCGCGATGCCGTGCGGCAGGCCGGCCGGTCGACCGGTGACGGCAAGGGGATGTGGGCCGACAGCGACTTCAAGGACCTGGTGCAGTACAACGACGGCTTCCGCACCGGGCTCGTCGGCACCCCGGAGCAGGTGGCCCGGCGCGTGCTCGCCTACAAGCTGATCGGCGTGGACCTGCTGCTGCTGGGGTTCCTGCACGTGCGCGAGGAGGTGCAGGCCTTCGGCGAGCGCGTCATCCCGCTGGTGCGCGAGCTCGAGCGCGAGGTGGCCGGCCTCGCGGACCCGGTGTCGCACCTGGGGCTGACCGACGAGCTGGCCCACGCGCTGGCGGCCGTGCGGCAGCCGGGTGTCGTCGTGCCCGCCTGAGAGCCCGGTCGCGGGACGGGCGGGCCGATGGGGGCGCCGACCCCGTCCGTCCCGCGACCTGGCTCCCCAGGCGAGGTCCGCGGCGGCGAGCACCGGACACCTCCGGGCGGCCGGGCCCGCACGTCGCCGGGTCGTTGCTGGCACCCTGACGGGATGACGGTGCAGGCGCGACGCGGCCCGACGGGCCCTGCCGGCCCGCTCGGGCCGTGAGGCGGTTCCGCCTGGCGCACCACCTGCGCACCAGCCTGTGGGTGGTGCCGGTCGTGTGCGTCCTGGCGGGGGTGGGGTCCTCCCTGCTGACCACCTGGGTGGACGACGGCACCATGGTTCCCCACGCGGTCACCGGTGACCCGACGGCGATGCTGCAGGTGCTCTACCTGGTGTCCTTCGCGATGCTCACCCTGACCGGCCTGGTGCTGTCCCTCGTCGTCGTGGTCATCCAGCTGGCCACCGGGTCCTTCTCCCCCAGGATCGTGCGGGAGATCCTCCAGGACCGTCCCGCCCAGGTCGCCGTGGGGCTCTTCGTGGGCACGTTCACCCACTCGCTGCTGACCATGCGCCGGGTGCCGGTCGAGGGGGACGGGCCCGTCCCCGGTCTGGCCTTCGTGGTCGCGGTCGTCCTCGTGCTGGCGTGCCTGGTCACGATCGTCTGGTTCATCAACCACGTCGGCCAGTCGGTGCGGGCCTCCGGGCTCGTCCGCTGGGTGGCCCTGGACACCCTCGCCACGCTGCGCCGGGTCTACCCGGACCCGGTCCCCGGCCCCGTCGACCCCTCCGTGGTGACGGCCGGCGACGGCGGGGTGGTGTTCGTCGTGGGGCACCACCGGCTCGTCGGGCTGGCCGAGCGGGCCGACTGCCGGGTCGAGCTCCTGCACGCCCTCGGCGACTTCGTGCCCACGGGGGCTCCGCTCGCCCGCGTCGTGGGTGACCACTCCCGCCTGGACCCCGCGGCGGTCGCGGACGCGGTGGTGCTGGGTCCCGAGCGCACGCTCAACCAGGACGTCGCCTACGGCCTCCGGATGCTGGTCGACGTCGCCGCCGGCTCCGTGGCCGACGGGCCGTTCGAGGACCCCACGACGTCGGTCCAGGCGATCGACCGGATCCACGACCTGATGCGACAGATCGCCCTGCGGCCCCTGCCGGACGGCCGCCACCGGGACGGCGCCGGGACGGTGCGCCTGGTGGTGCCGACGATCGGCTGGGAGGGCCTGGTCAGGCTGGCCTTCGAGGAGGTGCGGGAGTCCGGGGCCGGCTCCGTCCAGGTGACCCGGCGGCTCGCCGCCGCCCTGGAGGACCTGCTCGAGGTGGCGCCCGACGACCGGCGGCCGGCCCTGCGGCGAGAGCTCGAGCTGCTGCGGGAGGCGGCCGTGGGGCGTCGCACCTCCGCCCACGAGGCCTCCGGGCCCGTGCGGGCCGACGCCTCGGGGATCGGCTCGTCCCCGGACCTGCTCCGGGGGCCGGAAGGCTCCCGGGGTCCCGGCTGAGCGCGGCAGCGCCGGCCCGGCGCCTACTTGACCGAGCCGGCGGTCAGCCCCGACACCACGTACTTCTGCAGCCACTGGAACAGCAGCACCGGCGGGATGGTGCCGAGCAGCGCCCCCGCGGCGAAGAAGCCCCAGTTCGCGTTCAGCTGGCTGCTGACCAGCTGGTACAGACCGACCGCGAGGGTCTGCGACTCGGGAGCGGTCAGCAGGATGCTGGCGACCAGGAACTCGTTGAGCGTGGTGATGAACGCCAGCAGGACCACGACGGCCAGGACCGGCGCCGACAGCGGCAGCACCATGGTGAAGAACACCCGGGCGTGACCGGCGCCGTCGACCTTCATCGCCTCGTCGAGCTCGGTGGGGATGGTGTCGAAGAAGCCCTTGATCAGGAACGTGCTGACCCCCAGCGCGCCGCCCATGTAGACCAGGACCAGCCCGATCGTGGTCCCCAGCCCGATGCCGGGGAACAGCTGCCCGATCTCGAAGACGAGCAGGAAGATCGCGATGGCGGCCAGGATCTGCGGGAACATCTGGATCAGCAGCAGCCCGAGCAGCCCGAGCCGCCGCCCCGCGAAGCGGAACCGGCTGAACGCGTAGGCGGCCAGGCAGGCGACGAACACCTGCGCCACCGCCGTCACCGAGGCGACGACGAGGGTGTTGAGGAACCACTGCGGGTACGGGTAGACGGGCGTGCTGAACAGCGCCCGGTAGTTGTCGAGGCTGATCTCGCTGAAGAGGGCGTTGCTCGCGGTGAGCGTGCCCGCGGGGTTGAGTGAGGCGCTGAGGACGAACACGATCGGGAACAGCGCGAACACGAGGGCGGTCAGGCCCACGAGGTGACGCCAGCCTGTGTCGGCGAACCACTTGGTCATGCCCAGCCCCTCAGTTGATGTCCTCGAGGGCACGGGTCCGCCGGAAGCTGAAGGCGGAGACCGTGGCCACGATGGCGAAGATGAACACGCTGATCGCGCAGGCGAACCCCCACTGCTGGCCGCCGCCGCTCTCGAAGCCGAGGGTGTAGACGACGTGGATGAGCAGGTCGGTGCTGCCGATGGTGATCGGCGCGGTCGGGATGTTGGGCCCGCCGCCGGTGACGAAGTAGATGAGCGTGAAGTTGTTGAAGTTGAAGGCGAAGCTGGCGATGAGCAGCGGCGCGACGCTCACCATGAGCAGCGGCAGGATGATGGACCGGAAGACCCGCAGGGCGCCGGCGCCGTCGACGCGGGCGGCCTCCTTGACGTCGGCCGGGATGCTCTGCAGCGCCCCGGTGCACACCAGGAACATGTACGGGAACCCCAGCCACAGGTTGACCAGCAGGACGCTGGCCTTGGCCAGCCAGGGGTCGGTGAGCCACGGCACCTCCGCGCCGCCGAGCAGCACCTGGTTGACGAAGCCGAAGCTGGGGTTGAGGAACCCGGCCCACAGCAGCATCGACATGAAGCTGGGCGCGGCGTAGGGCAGCAGCAGCAGGGAGCGGTACACCCGCCGGCCGCGCATCCGCGGGTGGTCCAGGGCCATCGCGAGCACCACGCCGAGCACGAACGTGGTCAGCACCGACAGCGCCGCGAACGCGAACGTCCAGGCCAGCACCTGCAGGAACGGGCCGCGCAACCGGTCGTCGGTGAACATCCGCTCGAAGTTCGCGGTGCCGACGCCCACCCGCCAGCCGGGCGTGAGCTCCTGCCCGTCGGCGTCGACGTAGAAGCCCCGGGTCTGGTCGGCGACGTACGCCCGGCCGTCGCGGGAGTCGGTGAGGGTGTCGGTGGCCTCGTCCCAGCTGAGCAGCGGCTGGTTGACGTAGGCCACCCGGCCGTCCTGGGTGCGCAGGCTGCCGGCGTCCGGGTCGTCGACCTCCAGCGGCACCCGGAACCCGACGACGGCCTGCTGACGCTCGGCCAGGTCGGACAGCGCGAGGCTGCGCCAGCCGGCCAGCGCGGTGGCCCGCCCCTCCTCGTCCCGGGTGACGTCGTCCGGGGCGACGTCCTGCAGCCCGTCGGCGGTGCCCAGGGCCACGACGCCCTCGGGGTCGGTGAGCAGGAACGCCAGCTCCTCGCCGCCCGGCCCGGCGGCCGGGTCGTCCGCGGTCGGGTCGTCGGCGGCCTCGGCCCCGGCGTCATCCGCAGCCGGGTCGTCGACGGCCGGGTCGTCGGCGGCGCCGCCCTCCCGCGCCAGCACCGTCACCGCGTAGGCCGGGCTGTCGGGCACACGCTGCTCCGACACGGCCAGGATCTGCTCGCGCGCCGTCGGCTGGTCGATGGTGTGCGCGTCACCGTAGTTCGTGAACGCGACGAAGCCGGTGTACAGGACCACGTAGACCTGGAACACGAGCAGGAACAGCAGGCCCGGGAACAGGTACTTGGCCGGCACGGCCCGGCGGCTGAAGTAGATGTAGTCCGCCGCGGCCAGGGCCACGGCCAGGACCACGACGAAGCCCCAGCTGCGGGCGCCGAAGGCGACGAAGACCGCGAACACGCCGAGGGCGTTGACCACCGCCATCAGGACGGTCTTGACCAGCAGGGCCGCGAGGAAGCCGGGCGGGCGGCGACCGGGACGACGGCCGGGCACCGAGGCCCCGCCGGGTGGCGGGACCGGTGGCGGGCCGCCAGCGGGGCGCGCGGGCGTCAGGGTGCCGGACAACACGGCCTCCGCTTCGTCGAGGGGGTGCGTGGGTGGTGGCCCCCGGGGTCGCGGCGCAGGGCCGCGCCCCCGGGGGTGGTTCAGGAGGTGCCGGGGCTCAGGAGCCGGCGATGTTGTCGCGGATGCGCGCCGCGGCGTCGGTGACCAGGGTCTCGGGGTCGCCCGCGCCGAGCAGGATGTCCCGCTGCGCGTTGCCGTAGTCGCCCCACACGCTGTCCATGGCGGGGATGTTCGGCAGCGGCTGGCCCTCGGCGCCGTACTCGCCGAAGCCCGCGATGATCGGGTCGGAGGCGACCTCCTCGAACACCGACGTGAACGCCGGCGGGCGCTGGCCGTTCTCGTACAGCGAGCGGGCGACGTCCTCGGTGCCGAGGTAGTTGAGGACGAAGTCGTTGGCGACCAGCGGGTTCTCGGCGTAGGCCGAGACCATGAAGCCCTGCACCCCGACGAAGGGCTGCGAGGGCTCGCCCCCGGCCGACGGGATGGCCTCCACGACGAAGTCGACGCCGCCGTCGGTGAACGCGGGGACGTTCCACGGCCCGGTGATGGCGTACGGGGCGCGCCCGCTCGCGAAGGCCTCGCTGGCGATGTCGAAGGTGACGTCGGCGTTCAGGTAGCCGGCCTCGCCCCACTCGCCGAGCTGCCGGGCGAACTCGAGGCCGCCCTCGTCGTCGATCTGCAGGTCGTCGGCCAGGTAGCTGCCGTCCTCGGCCGTGCCGAAGATGTTCGAGCCGTACGAGGTCTGGATCGGGTAGAAGTGGAACACGTCGCCCGCGTCGCCCACCTGCAGCGCCAGCGGCAGGTCGGCGTCGCCGGCCTCCACCAGCGCCTGGCCCTCCTCGAGCATCGACTGGAAGTCGGCCGGGGGCTCCGGCGCCAGCTCGGTGTTGCGGAACAGGGCGACGTTCTCCACCGCGTAGGGCAGGCCGTAGGTCAGGCCCTCGTAGGTCATGGCCTCCACCGCGACGTCGGAGAAGCTGTCGGCCGCCGCGCCCAGCTCCAGCGGCGCCACGGCGCCGTTGCTGACCAGCTGGCCGAGCCAGTCGTGGGCGCCGACGATGATGTCGGGGCCCTCGCCGACCGGGCCGCGCGTGATGAGGCTCTCGCGGATGATGCCGAAGTCGATCTGCTGGACGGCGACGGTGAGGTCGTTCTCCTCGCCGAACGCGTCGCCGATCTCCTGCACGATCGGGGCCCGGGTGTCGTCGGTCCAGATGACCAGGTCGGCGTCGGCGCGCTCGATGGGGGCCTCGCTGCCCTCCGGCGACGGCTCGGGGGCCGCGGCCTCGCTGCTCTGCTCACTGGGCTCGACCTCGGGGGCCGCTCCGGCGTCGTCCACGGGGTCGGCGTCGCCGCCGCCGCAGGCCGTGGCCAGCAGCGCGACTCCGGCGAGGGCCGCCACGACCGGGATGCGTCGTCGCATCGGGGAACTCCTTTGCTCGCCCCGCTCGTCCGTCGAGCGGTGCCGCGCAACCTAGCAACTGCTTGCGCAAGAAGCGAGAGTCTTGCGCGCACATCCGGGCTCCTGTTACCTGATCTTGACCACGTTCCCCCACAACTCGGACCGGTCCTTGCGCCGGTGTTGCGTTTCCTGCGAGATTCGCCGCATGACCACCCTCGACGTCATCGCGGCCGAGGTCGGCGTCAGCCCCGCCACCGTCAGCCGGGCGCTGCGCGGCAAGAACGGCGTCAGCGACGCCGTCCGGCAGCGGGTGCTCGCCGCAGCCGAGGCCGCGGGGTACGTGGCCAGCAAGCGCAGCACCGGCATCGACACCGACGTGGTCGGCGTGATCGTGCCCGAGCTCGACAACCCGGTCTTCCCGGCCTTCGTGCAGCGGATGCAGACGCTGCTGGTGCAGCAGGGCTACACCCCGCTGGTCGGCTCGCAGTTCACCCCCGGGGTGAGCGAGGACGAGTGGATCGAGCTGATGCTGGGCCGCTCCATGGCGGGGCTGGTGGTGGTCTCCGGGATGCACGCCGACACCAAGGCGCCGCCGGACCGCTACCACCGGCTGCGCCGCCTCGGCGTGCCGCTGGTGCTGGTCAACGGGTTCGTGCCGGACCTGGACGCGACGTTCATCGCCACCGACGACCAGACCGCGGTCGAGATGGCCGTGCAGCACCTGAGCACGCTGGGCCACCGGCGGATCGGGCTGGCGGTCGGGCCGGAGCGCTACACCCCGGTCGTGCGCAAGGTGGCCGCCATGGACCGCCTGGTGGCCGCCCGCGCCCGCGCCGGCGACCCGGTGGAGGCCGTGGTCGAGCACTCGCTGTTCACCATCGAGGGCGGCCAGGCCACCGGGCGGCGGCTGATCGAGGCCGGCTGCACCGGCATCGTCTGCGCGTCCGACCCGATGGCCCTCGGCGTGATCCGGGCGGCGCGCGGCATGGGTCTGTCGATCCCGCGGGACGTGTCGGTCATCGGCTTCGACGACTCCCCGGCCAACGCGTTCATGGACCCGCCGCTGACCTCGTTGCGCCAGCCGGTCGGCGACATGGCCTCGGTGGCCATCACGGCCCTGGTCGAGCAGCTGCGCACGGGCCAGCACCCCACCACGGAGTACCTCTTCGCTCCCGAGCTGATCGTGCGCGGCACCACCGGCCCGGTGCTGCACACCTCCCCCAACGCCAACCGGGACCACCTGCCCGTCCCCCGCTGAGCCGTCCCGCGTTCCGACGCAACGGCACTCTGCGTCGGTCTACCCGACGCAGCGGCACACCGTGGCGGTCCGGTTCCGACGCAACGGCACTCTGCGTCGCACGTGGTGAGGTCCGGTCGCGTCAGCCGAACGCGGCGGCGCGGGCAGCCTGCGTGACGGCCTCGGCCAGGGCGCGGGAGCGTGAGCGGTCGGTGGTCACCTCGACCACCTGGGGGCTGCCGTCCCAGTCGTGCAGCGCCTGGTCCAGCTCCGCCTCGCCGGTGACGAGGACGTGCGGCACGTGGTGGGCCCGGCACAGCGCCGCCAGGTCGACGTCTTGGGGGGTGGCGAAGAACCGCTCGTGCACGTCGGCGAACCGCGCCTCGCCGTGCTCGAGCAGCCCGAAGATGCCGCCTCCGCCGTCGTTGGCCACGACGACCTGCACGGGGGGCCGCTCCTCGCCGGGCCCGACGAGCAGCCCGTTGCCGTCGTGCAGGAACGCCAGGTCGCCGACCAGGGCACGGACCGGGGTCGAGCGGGACAGCGCGATGCCGGCCGCCGTGGACAGCGAGCCGTCGATGCCGGACAGCCCGCGCGAGGCGTGCACCAGCGGCTGCGGGCGGGCGTGGTCCATGACCAGGTCCAGGTCGCGGACGACGCTGCTGGCGGCCACGAACAGGTTGGGGCCGTCGACCGGCAGGTCCTGCTGGGCCCGGGCCACGGCCCGGGCGACGTGCAGGCCGCTGAGCCCGCCCCAGGAGTCGAGCACGACGTCGACCGCCTGCCGGGCCCGCCGGCCGGCCAGAAGCCACCGCTCGAGCCACTCCAGGTCGGCGGCCAGGGCCATCCGCGCCATCACGGCAGCCACCCGGCGGTGCTCGCGGTCGGGCCCGCCCTGGCCCGGCAGCGCGACGTGCACGACCTCGACGTCCGGGCGGGCCAGCAGCCGGGTGACCGGCCGGGTCAGCGTGGGCCGGCCGTACACGACCACGCGCTCGACGTCGGCGCCGAGCCCCGGCAGGTCGAGCAGGTGGCGGTAGGCCGTCACGGCGGTCGAGCTGGGACCGACGTCGGAGCCCGGCTCGGCCAGCAAGGGGAAGGCGCTGGGGTCCGCGAGCAGCCGCGCCTCGTACCCCTCGCCGTCCCCCGCCACGACCACGGTGCGCCGCCGGGACCACATCAGCAGCTGACCACCGGGCCGCTCGGGCAGGTACGTCAGGTCGAGCTCGTCGACGTCGTCGGCCGGGTCCTCGACCTCCTCGGGCCCGTCCGGGTCGGTGGCGGCGCCGCCCTCGTCGACGGCCTCGACCAGGATGGCCTCGGCCTCGGCCACGACCTCGTCGAGGTCGTCGTCCGCACCGTCCGCCGGGTCGCCCGCCGGCAGCAGCGGCGTCCAGTCCGTCCCGTCCGGCACCAGCGGGTCGGGCAGGCCGACGTCCAGGTGCACCGGCCCGGTCGCCCCGTCCAGGCGACCCCCCTCGTCGCGGCCGCTGCACCGGGCGACGAGCCGGGCCACCACGTCCGCCCAGTCGACCGCCGGGTCGTCGGCCTGCAGGTCCAGCGACAGCAGCGCCGCGTCGGTGAACGCCCCGGCCTGCAGCGGCGTGGTCTGGTTGGCCCAGGTGCCGCGCAGCCGCCCGGGGCGGTCGGCGGTCAGGACCATCAGCGGCACCAGGCCGTGCCGGGCCTCCCACACCGCCGGCAGCAGGTTCGCCACCGCGGTCCCGGACGTCGTGACGACGGCGGCGAGCGAGCCGCCCTTGCCCAGGCCCAGGGCCAGGAACGCCGCGGAGCGCTCGTCGATGCGCACGTGCACGCTGAGCAGCCCGGCCGCCTCGGCCGCGTTCAGGGCGTAGGCCAGGGGCGCGGAGCGCGAGCCCGGGCACAGCACGACGTGCTCCACCCCGTGGTCCACGAGCCCCTGGACGATGGCCCGGGCCGCGGTCGTCGAGGGGTTGTCGCTCACCCGCCGATCATGCCCGCTCCCCCGCCGGCCCGGAGCAGCGCGTGGCAGCGGGCCAGCCGCTCGCGCCACCAGCGCTGCCGCTGCGGCGTCGCGGCGTAGCGGGCCAGCAGGTCCGCGTCCGCCGTGACGGCCCCGACCGGCACGTGACCGGCCACCGGAAGCAGCGGCGACCGGGTGACGTCGCCGCCCAGCAGGGCCGCCGTGCCCAGGCCCGCGGCCCGCACCGGGTCCGGCAGCGCCGCGGCCGCCGCCACGCCGGCGGCCAGACCGACGGAGGTGTCCAGCGCCGAGGAGACCGTGAGCCCGACGTCGTGGCGCTCGCGCAGCACCTGCGCCACCTGCAGCAGCCGGCCCACCCCGCCCAGCGGGGCGACCTTGACCACGACGACGTCCGCGGCGCCGGCGAGCGCGACCGCGAGCGGGTCCTCGGCCCGGCGGACGGACTCGTCGGCCGCGACCGGCACCGAGACCCCGGACGCGGCCAGCCGGACCCGCAGCCGCGCCAGGTCCGCCACGTCGGCCACGGGCTGCTCGGCGTACTCCAGGCCGTAGCCCGCCAGGGCGCTCAGCGCGGCCAGGGCCTGGTCCACGTCCCAGCCGCCGTTGGCGTCCACCCGGACCGACCCGGTGGGCCCGAGCCCGGCGCGCACCGCGGCCACGCGGTCCAGGTCGTCGGCCAGCCCCTGCCCGGGCTCGGCGACCTTGACCTTGGCCGTGGTGCAGCCGGGGAACCGCGCCAGGACACCGGCCACGTCGGCCGCGGCCACGGCGGGCACGGTGGCGTTGACCTCGACCGAGGTGCGCAGGGGCGCCGGCCAGTGCTGCGCCGCCGCCTCCAGACCGGCCGCGAGCCAGCGCGCGGCCTCGTGGTCGTCGTACTCGGCGAACGGCGAGAACTCGCCCCAGCCGGCGGGCCCGTCCAGCAGCAGGGCCTCGCGGACGGTGATGCCGCGGAACCGGGTGCGCAGCGGCAGGGCCACCACGTGCACCCGGTCGGGCGGGGGCAGGTCCGGCACGTCCACGGCAGCCAGTGTCCCCGCCGCTCCGCCGCCGCGGCGCGCCGGGCGCGGTCGTAGGCTCGCGCGGTGCCCGCGCTGCCTCACGTCTCCGACACGTTCGACCCCGCCGCCTGGCGCGAGGTCGACCCGGCCGAGCTGGGCCGCGAGGCCCTGACCGACATCACCTACCACCGCTGCGTGCTGCCCGGCCCGGCCGGCGGCACGGTGCGGGTCGCCTTCGACCGGCCGGAGGTCCGCAACGCGTTCCGCCCGCACACGGTCGACGAGCTGTACGACGTGCTGGACCACGCCCGGCGCAGCGCCGACGTGGGCTGCGTCCTGCTCACGGGCAACGGGCCGAGCCCGAAGGACGGCGGCTGGGCGTTCTGCTCCGGCGGCGACCAGCGCATCCGGGGTCGCACGGGCTACCAGTACGCCGACGGCGAGACCGCGGAGACCGTGGACGCCCGGCGCACCGCGGCGGAGGGCGGACGGCTGCACGTCCTGGAGGTGCAGCGCCTGATCCGCACCATGCCCAAGGTCGTGGTGGCGGTGGTGGGCGGCTGGGCCGCCGGCGGCGGGCACTCGCTGCACGTGGTGTGCGACCTGACCGTGGCCAGCCGGGAGCACGCGCGGTTCAAGCAGACCGACGCCGACGTCGGCAGCTTCGACGCCGGCTACGGCTCGGCCTACCTGGCCAAGATGGTGGGCCAGAAGAACGCCCGCGAGATCTTCTTCCTGGGCCGGACCTACGACGCCGCCACCATGCAGCGGATGGGCGCGGTCAACGTGGTCGCCGGCCACGCCCGCCTGGAGGCCGAGGCGCTGCAGGTGGCGGCCGAGGTGAACGGCAAGTCGCCCACGGCGCAGCGGATGCTGAAGTTCGCCTTCAACCTGACCGACGACGGCCTGATGGGCCAGCAGGTGTTCGCCGGCGAGGCGACCCGGCTGGCGTACATGACCGACGAGGCGGTCGAGGGCCGCGACGCGTTCCTCGCCAAGCGCGACCCGGACTGGTCGGCGTTCCCATGGTACTACTGATTCGGCCGGTCTCCGCAGGGCAGAGCGTTGCGGTGGGGCGGAGCTTCGATGCGCTGTCCGCGGACGAAGCCGGGGGGCGACGTGCGTGCCGGTCTGCCCGGGCGCCGTGCCGCGGTCAGCGGTCGAGCAGCCGCTCCAGCTCGTCGAGCGCCATGCTCCAACCTGTCTCACCCGGCGAGCCTGCCGGGACGCCCAGGTGGGTCAGGGTCAGCAGAGTTCCTCCCTCGAAGGCCTCGAGTCGGACCTGGACCTCGGTGCTCGGGCCGGCTGGGGCAGCGCCCGCCGAAGGTGCCGTCGCCTCGGTGTAGTGCAGTCGGGCGGGCGGCTCGACGACGGTGTGCTCGCCGGCGAAGGCATCTCGACGTCTCCCCCCGGGCCGCTGACCGTCATCGACACCCTGCGATCCCCTCCGACACGGAGGTCCATGACGTGCACGACGGTGCGGGCACCGGCTGGGCCGTACCAGGCCGCGAAGTGCTCCGGCTCGGTCCACAGCGGCCACACCTGTTCGGGCGTGGCCGCGAGGGTGCGCCGCAGCACGACCGACTCGCGAGAGCGATGGGCGTCAGGTGTCTCGGTCATGCGCCTGTCCTCCTTGTTGGTCCTCGTCGCGGGCTCGTTCCCGTCCGACCTGGTCCAGGTGGTCGGTCATCCGGTCCAACCGGCCCTCCCACACCGCCCGACACGTCGACGCCCAGCCGGACACGAGGTCGAGGACCTCTGGGTTGAGCCGGCAGGGTCGGAACTGCGCGCGCCGGCCGCGGGTGATCACCCCGGCGCGCTCCAGCACGGTGAGGTGCTTGGACACGGCGGGCAACGCGATGTCGAACGGCTCAGCGATCTCGTTCACCGTGGCTTCGCCCTGGGCAAGACGCAGCACGATCGCGCGGCGCGTGACGTTCGCCATGGCGGAGAACATCTCGTCGAGCTGGGCTTCTGCGACTGCGTCCACCGGGTGCCTTCCATCGCGTTATTTAACCACTATGGAAACTACCATCGTGGGAGTCGGCGCGACAAGACCTCCGTCCTCGCAGAGCGACTCGTCGGCCTCCCACCACCGCTGCTGCCTCGGGTTCGACCGCGACCCCAGCCCGACGGGCCTCCGACGGGGTGAGCCGTGAGCCGGATGGCGTGGCCTGAGGTTCAGGCCGCGCCGAGCTGACGCAAGGTGCGGCCTCGACGGCGATGAGGCCGCGCCGGATGCTGCGGTCGTCGAAGGCCGACCTCAGCGAGGCGACGACGTGCGTCGGGTGCCGGTGGACGTCGACGCGACCGGGCTCGGGCGCGCCACCTGGGCGCTCACCGCGGCGAAGCCCCAACCTGCTGCCGTGGAGATGGTGCGATCACTCGTGCAGCAGGCCCACTGCTATCGCGCCGCGACCGCGCCCTGACGACCCCCTCGTCCTTGCCGGCCCCAGCAGGCCGCCCTCCACGTGCATGCACACCGGATGACCATCTTCGTGTGACCTTCCGGGCCGGCGTAGCGGTGGATAGCCTTCGGTCATGGCGGACTCCGGGACTCGAGCTCCCGCACAGGTACCGGCCGGTGACGAGCTGCGCGTTCCGTTCTGGATCGTCCTGGCGGGAGTAGGTGTCGGCGCCGTCTGGGCGCTGGCCGGTGTGCTCGTCGGCTACCGGATCGCCCGCCGCCCCTGAGACCTGCTGCGACGAGGGGCCGCAGGTCGGCCTGTCACTGCTCGGACAGGTCCTTGAAGTAGCGGGCGACCGGCCAGCGCTCGAACCCGCGGGTCTCGTAGGACCGCCGGGCCGGCGTGTGACCCGGGTCGTCACCGGTCTCGACCATCACCATGCTCATCCCCGCCGCGCGCGACCGCTGGATCGAGTGGTCGAGCAGCGCCCGGCCCACCCCCCGACGTTGCAGCTCCGGCTCGACGGCGAGCGCGTAGACCTCGCCCATCCGGTCCTCGGGGTGCGTCCGCGTGCACACCCACCCCGCCGGCCTCGAGTCCAGGAACGCGACGTCGACGTTCTCGGGCTCGTCGTCCAGGACCGCGGCGAGGTCGCCGTGCTGCCTCGTGCGCCAGCCGTCGGGGTAGAAGGCCCGGTAGACGAACGGCGGGACGGCGTCCTCGACCAGGGGGAACACCGGCTCCCAGGCCCGCAGGGACAAGGCCAGCAGCGCCTCGCGGTCTCCGGGCGAGTAGGGGGCGATCCGCAGCACGACGGCCACGCTAGCCGCCTCCGTGTCGCGCGGGCCGGGGTGACGCCGCGGTGGGGCCTCGCCACCGGCACCCACGCCCGGGACCGCACGCTCCCCGACCGCAGCGATTCGCCCGCCCCGCCACGTCGTCGGCACGTAGCGTCCCCCCGGTGGACCAGCAGACCGCACGCGTCGGCACCGGCACCGACCGGGCACGTCCGGGGGTGGCCATCGGCGTGGGTGTCGGCGTCGCCGCCGCGCTGCTCGGGCTGCTGCCCTGGCTGGTCGCGGGCGCACGGCTCCCGCTGCAGAACCTGTGGGCGGAGCCGACGGGGCCCAAGGACATGCCCCGGGCGCTGCTGCCCTTCAGCCAGTACACCCTCACGCTCCTCCTGGCCCTGGTCGTGACCGGCTACGGGGCGGCCGGCACGGCGCTGCGGGCCCTGGGCGTCCACCGAGACCGGACCACCGTCCGCTCGGCGGGCGCGGCGCTGCTGGCCGTCCACCTCCTCGCCACGGTGCAGACGGCCGGCGTGGTCGGCACCGGGCTGACCGGACGGACCGCCTCCGGCCTGTACCTGGCCGCCCTGCTGGTCGTGACGATCCTGAGCGTCCTGGTCGGCCTGCTGGTCCTGGCCCTGCTCGTGGCCCGGTCGCGGGCCGCAGCGGTCGTCGGGCTGACCCTGCTGGCGGTCGTGCTCGCGTCCTGGCTGGGCCAGCTGCTGGTGCCCTGGGGCTCCGTGCCCGACGACGACCGGGTCCGCCTGCTGACGGCTGTGGCGCGCTGGGCGCCGGCCGTGCTCGTCGGGGCCGCGATCGCGTGGGGCGGCCTCCGGTCACGCGCGGGCCTGGCCGCCGCCGCCGGCGGCCTCGTCGTGCTCTGGGCGGTCCCGGCCGCAGTGACCGCCGTGACGTCCGCCGCGGGGAGCCGGGCGTTGCTGCGCCAGCCGCTCGAGCTCCTCTCCTACGCCTCCGAGGTGCTGCGCGCCGCGCTGCTGCTGCCCGAGGTCGTGCTGCCGCCCCTGGTCCTGGCGGTGCTCGTCGCCCTGCTCGGGGCGGCGGCCGCGTCCGTGCTGGCCCGCGGCCGCCGCGTGCGGCCCGCCTGACCGGAGCGCTGCAGCGAGCGTCGGGGCGCTGGGGTCGCCCGGGTCGCGCCCCGGTCAGCCGGTGGCGACCAGGTCGACACCCAGGCTCGCCAGGACCCCGAAGGCGGTGCCCCAGAGGATGATGGAGACGGTCTGCCAGAGGACGATCGCGTTCTTGGACGCGCCGAAGGAGACCATGGCCAGGGCCGTGATCTGGCTGGGGAGGATGGTCTGGCCCAGCAGGCTCACCCCGGCGACGCCGTAGCGGTCGAAGGCTCGGCGCAGCCTGAGGCGGCGCGGCGAGGGCTCCTTCGCGGGTCGTGCGACCCGGCTGCGGACGGCGTCGGCGCCGAAGACGACCGCGAGCATGGAGGCGACGTTGCCGAGGACCGCCGCGATGACGGCCACCGGCAGGGCGAGACCGGCCAGCACCCCGATCACGGAGCCGAAGTAGGACTCCACGAACGGGATCGCCCCCGCGACCATGACCGCCAGCCACTGCAGCAGCGGGGGCATGGACTCGGTGAGGTCCTGGAGCGACTCGATCATGCATGACCCTTCGTCGACGGGGTGGTGGGAGGCGGTGCCCCGATGGTGGCTCACCGGACCGACGCCACGGACCGGGTGCTCGTCCTGGTACTACTGACCGTGCCCTCCACGCCGCGCAAGGTCGTCGACCGAGAGGCCGCGCGCGTGCTGCTGGTCGACGGGGCCGGTCGCGTGCTGCTGTTCGAGGGCCTGGACCCGGCCGACCGCGACGGCGGGTCGTGGTGGTTCACCCCCGGCGGCGGCCTGGAGGGCGAGGAGTCCGCCGAGCAGGCCGCCCACCGGGAGCTGTGGGAGGAGACGGGGCTGCGCGTGCCGCGGCTGGCCGGCCCGGTGGCCGAGCGGCGCAGCGAGTTCGCTTTCGACGGGCTGCTGTACCGGCAGCACGAGCTGTACTTCGCGGCCGCGCTCGAGGCCACCGACGTCGTCGTCGGCCCGGTCGCGCACACCGAGCTGGAGGTCCGCTCGGTGCTCCGCTGGCACTGGTGGTCGGCGGACGAGCTCGCCCGAACGCAGGAGCGCGTCTACCCGCCGTGGCTGGCGCGGTGGCTGGCGCGGACCGTTACCGAAGGGTTGACGAACCGTTACCCGGACGAGGCCGCCCCGGTTCGTGACGACGCCTGAGAGTTCTTAGGCTGTAGGGGTGGACATCCTCCTGGCGGCCGCCGTCGCCCTCGCCGCGGTGCTGGGGTGGACGGCGTTCGAGTCCACCATGGCCCGTCGGCTGCGGCGCGACACCCGCCCGCTGCGGGCGCGCAACGCCGCCGTGGCCGGCGCCCACCGCCTGAGCGTGGTCGGCCACCTGGGTCTGGTGGCCGTGGCGGTCGCCCTGGCCGCGATCGTGCCGGTGCCGCTGTGGTGGAGCCCGGTCGCCGTGGCCTCACCGCTGGTCGGCGGGCTCACCGCGGGCCTGCTGCTGCTGGCGGCGGCGGCGACCGTCGCGTGGGTGGCCCGCCGGGACCACAAGCCCCGCGAGCGCCGGGCCCTGCTGGCCGTCGTCGCCGCCGCCCTGTCCACCGAGGTGCTGCTGCGCGGGCTGGCCCTGGGTCTGCTCGACCTCGCCGGCTGGCCCGTCACCATGGCCGTCCTGCTGGCCGCGGTCGCGACCGGCCTGCTCCAGGCGTGGCGCGCCGTGCCCGGTAGCCGGGCCTTCGGCTTCGTGCTGGCCACGGTGCTCGGCTTCGCCCTCGGGCTCGTCGTCGTGCTGACCGGCAGCGTCCTGGCCGCGGTCGCCATCCACGTGGTCGTCGCGGTCGTGGGCCTGGCCCGGACCGTGCCGACCGCCGCGCACGGCGCCGGCTGCGCCTGCGGGGGGCACGACCACGACGCCCCGACGGGGGCCACGTCCGAGGCGCCGGCCTCCCCCGACGTCGCGCCCGCGGTCACCGGCCGCGCGCACTCCGCCGCCTGCGGCAGCACCTGCGACCACGCCGGCACCAGCGCCTGCGCGTCGTGCCCGCTGTCGACCGCCCGGGTCTGAGCGGCGCGGCCACCACGGTGACGCCGTCCGGCGGGCGCCCGGTCCTGCCGGTGGCGGTCGACCACGCGGACGGGCGGGTCCTGCTCGGGCCGCTGCGGGCGGCGCTGTCCGGGGCCGGGCCCGCGCTGGCGCCGCACGCCCGGGGCCGCGCACCCGACCCGGCCGCCGTGGCCCCGCTCGGGCCCGACGAGGACGACCCCGGCGACCCGGTGGCCGCCGTGGTGTCGACGACGGGGTCGACGGGTGCGGCCAAGCACGTCCTGCTGCCCGCCTCCGCCCTGCTGGCCTCGGCCGGGGCCACGCACGACCACCTGGGGGGATCCGGTCGGTGGCTGCTGGCCGTGCCCGCGCACACCGTGGCCGGGGTGCAGGTCGTCGTCCGCTCGCTGGTGGCCGGGACGAGCCCGGCCGTGCTGGACCTGAGCCAGGGTTTCGACGCCGACGGTTTCGCCGCGGCCGCGGCCGCCATGACCGGGACGGGTCGCCGCTACACGTCGCTGGTCCCCACCCAGCTCCGCCGGCTGCTGCAGGCCGCCCCGGCGACCGGGGCCGCGGCCGCCCTGGCGGGCTTCGACGCCGTGCTGGTGGGCGGGGCCGCCATGGACGCGCAGGTCCGGGAGCAGGCGCACGCCGCCGGCGTCCGGGTGGTGACGACGTACGGCATGACCGAGACCTGCGGCGGGTGCGTCTACGACGGCGTGCCGCTGCCCGGCGTGCAGGTGCGCGTCGAGCCGCTGCCCGGGACCGCGGGGCCGGTCGGCCGGGTCGTGCTGTCCGGTCCCGTGGTGGCCCGGGGCTACCGGGGCGGCCCCACCGCCGGCGCCGGCGAGGGGTTCGACCGGACGCCCGCCGGCGGGCGCTGCTTCCGCACCGCCGACCTGGGCGAGCAGGTCGCGGGCCGGCTGGAGCTGCGGGGCCGCACCGACGACGTCGTGGTGAGCGGCGGGGTGAACGTCGCCTTGGACGCCGTGGCGGCCGTCGTGCGGGCCCTGCCCGGGGTGCAGGACGCGCTCGCGGTCGGCGTGCCCGACCTCGAGTGGGGCCACGCCGTCGGCGTCCTCGTCCAACCCGTCGGCCCCGGTCCCGGTCCCGGTCCGGACCTGGTCCGCGAGGCGGTCCGGGAGCGGCTGGGGCGCGCCGCGGTGCCCCGGTGGCTGCGGACCGTGACCGAGCTGCCCACCGCCGGTGTCGGCAAGCCGGACCGCCGCGGGGCCGTCCGGCTGCTGCAGGCGGGGCCCCAGGACGCAGACGGCCCCGGACTGCGAGACGATGTCCCACCGAGCACCCCCCGACCCGAGGAGCCCACCGCGTGAGAAGCCTGATCATCCCGGCTCTCGTCCTGGCCTTCACGGTCTACTGCGTCATCGACGTGGTCAGGTCCGAGGAGTCCGACATCCGCGGCCTGCCGAAGATCATGTGGGTGTTCGTCGTGCTGCTGTTCCCGCTCGCCGGCGGTGCGGTGTGGTTCATCGCCGGCCGGCCCCGCGGCACCAGGCCCCCCGGCGCGGAGCGGCTGTCCCGGCCCAAGCCCCGCGTGCTGGGCCCGGACGACGACCCCGACTTCCTGCGCACCATCGACCGGCCCGGCGCCGGGCCCGACGGCGGGGCGAGCAGCCAGGACCCGGCCCCGGAGCCCGACCGGCGCTCCGACGACCAGGACGACCCGACCGGACCGGAAGACCGCCGGCCGTGACCTCGGTCCGTGAGTGGGCCGCGGGGGCGCGGCCCAGGACGCTGCCGGCTGCCGTCGCGCCCGTCGCCGCCGGGACGGGCGCCGCCGCCGGGCTGGGCGGCCTCGACGTGCCGGCCGCCCTGCTGGCCCTGGTGGTCGCCCTGGCCCTGCAGGTGGCCGTCAACTACGCCAACGACTACTCCGACGGCGTGCGGGGCACCGACGACGCGAGGGTCGGGCCGATGCGGCTGGTCGGCTCCCGCACCGCGACCCCGCGGGCCCTCCTCGCTGCGACCGGGCTGGCCTTCGCGGTCGCAGCGGTGGCCGGGCTCGCCCTGGTCGCCCGCAGCGGGCAGTGGTGGCTGCTGGCGGTGGGGGCGCTCGCGGTCCTGGCCGCCTGGTTCTACACCGGCGGGCCCCGCCCCTACGGCTACGCCGGCCTCGGCGAGGTCATGGTGTTCGTCTTCTTCGGCCTGGTGGCGGTGCTGGGCACGACCTGGACCCAGGCCGGCGCGCTCGACGCCGGCGCGTGGGCCGGCGCCGTGGGGGTCGGCTCGCTCGCCTGCGCGCTGCTGGTGGTCAACAACCTGCGGGACATCCCCACCGACACCCTGGCCGGCAAGCGGACGCTGGCCGTACGGCTGGGAGACCGGTGGACGCGACGGCTGTTCGTCCTGCTGCTGCTCGTCCCGGTCGCGTGCACCCTGGTGGCGGTCCTCGCCTCGCCGTGGGCGCAGCTGGCGCTGTTCGCGCTGCCGCTGGCCGTGGTCCCGCTGCGGGTGGTCAACAGCGGCGCGACGGGCCGCGAGCTGGTACCGGCCCTCGGCGCGACCGGCCGCTACGGCCTGGTGTTCGGCGTGCTGCTGGGCGTGGGCCTCGCACTGGGCTGAGGCGCACCCGGTACTGCCTGCCTCAGCGGCGCCGGCCCACCGGGTCGAAGGCCTCGGGCCGGCCGCTCCACAGCCACAGCAGCGGGCCGATCACCGGGACGAGCAGCACCACGAGCACCCACGCCGCGAACGGGAGCCCGCGCACCTGGGTCGGCGAGGTCCGCACGCAGTCCACCAGGGCGTAGACGTGCAAGCCGACCACGACGAGGACCAGGAGCAGGCGGAGCACCCGACCAGGGTACGACCGGGCGCGCGCGAGGGCAGCCCGGGGCGCACCTACCCTGGAGGCATGCGACCGGTCGCCGTCTACTCGGCCCTGCGCCTCGGGCTGTTCCTGCTGGCGCTGCTGCTGCTGCGTGCCGCCGGGGTCGGCGGCGTGCTGTCCCTGGTCATCGCCCTGGTGCTGGCCATGCTGCTGTCGTTCCTGGTGCTGCGGCGCCAGCGCGACGCCGTGACCCGCGCCCTGATGGCGCGCCGGCAGCAGGCGCAGAGCGCCCGGACCGCGACGGGCGGTGACGCGGCACCGCCGCCGCGCACCCGCCGGTCGCGCTGGTCCTTCAGCGGCCGGCTGGCCGAGGACGCCGCGGTCGAGGACGCCGCGGTGGACGGCACGACCCGCCCCGGCGGCACCAGGACCGACGACACGAAGGGAGGCACCCGGTGACCGCACCCGACGACCTGCGCCGGCAGCAGAGCTTCTACGACAGCGTCGGCGGCGCCGAGACGTTCCGGCGCCTGGTGCACGAGTTCTACGTCGGGGTCGCGGGCGACGAGGTGCTGCGCCCGATGTACCCCGAGGACGACCTGGGCCCGGCGGAGGAGCGGCTGCGGCTGTTCCTCGAGCAGTACTGGGGCGGACCCACCACGTACTCCCAGCAGCGGGGCCACCCCCGGCTGCGGATGCGGCACGCCCCCTTCCGGGTCGGCCCGGACGCCCGGGACCGCTGGCTGCGGCACATGCGGGCGGCCGTGGACTCCCTGGACCTGGCGCCCGTGCACGAGGCCGTGCTGTGGGACTACCTGGAGCGCGCCGCGCACTCGATGCTCAACACGTTCGACGACCCCGCCTGAGGGGAGGGCGCGCCCGGTCCACCGGCCGCCGCAGGACCCCGCCACCAGCCGTGATGACAGCGCTTGCATCGCTGTGCCACCCTCGTCGCCCGTGACTGAGTGGTGGCGCGACGCCGTTGTTTACCAGGTCTACCCGCGGTCCTTCGCGGACGCGGACGGGGACGGGATCGGCGACCTGCCGGGCATCACGTCGCGGCTGCCCGCGCTGGCCGAGCTCGGCGTGGACGCCGTCTGGCTGTCGCCGTTCTACCCCTCCCCGCAGAACGACGCCGGCTACGACGTGTCGGACTACCGGGACGTGGAGCCCATCTTCGGCACCCTGGCCGACGCCGACGACCTGATCGGCACCGCCCACGACCTGGGCCTGCGGGTGGTCGTCGACATCGTCCCCAACCACACCAGCAGCGAGCACCGCTGGTTCCAGGCCGCGCTGGCCGCCGCCCCGGGCAGCCACGAGCGCAGCCGGTACATGTTCCGCGACGGCGGCGGGGAGGACGGCTCGACGCCGCCCAACAACTGGCGCTCCGTCTTCGGCGGGTCCGCCTGGACCCGGGTCACCGAGCCCGACGGCACGCCGGGCCAGTGGTACCTGCACCTGTTCGACTCCACCCAGCCCGACGTCAACTGGGACAACCCCGACGTGCACGAGGAGTTCGCCGAGACGCTGCGGTTCTGGCTGGACCGCGGCGCCGACGGGTTCCGGATCGACGTGGCCCACTCCATGATCAAGGAGGCGGACCTGCCCGACTGGGAGGACGACGACAGCCCGATGGGCGGCACCGCCGAGATCACCGAGGACCGCCGTCCCCCGATGTGGGACCAGGAGGGCGTGCACGAGATCTACCGCGAGTGGCGCCGGATCGTCGACTCCTACGACGGCGACCGGATGCTCGTGGCCGAGGCGTGGGTGACGCCGTACGAGCGGCTGGCCCGCTACACCCGCCCCGACGAGCTGCACCAGGCGTTCAACTTCGACCACTGCGTGGCGCCCTGGCGCGCCGCGGACCAGCGGGGCGTCGTGACGACCTCCGTCGAGGGCTCCGCCGCGGTCGGGGCCCCCGCGACCTGGGTGCTGAGCAACCACGACATCGTCCGCCACGCCAGCCGCTTCGGCTTCCCGCCGGCCTCGCGCGGCCTCGGTGGGATCGGTCCGGACGACCCGCAGCCGGACGCCGTCCTGGGCCTGCGCCGCGCCCGCGCGGCGACCGCGTTCATGCTGTCGCTGCCGGGTTCGGCCTACCTGTACCAGGGCGAGGAGCTGGGCCTGCCGGAGCACACGACGCTGCCCGGCGACGTCCGGCAGGACCCGGCGTGGCACCGCACCGGCGGCGAGGACACCGGCCGGGACGGCTGCCGCGTGCCCGTCCCGTGGGAGGCCGACGCCCCGTCGTTCGGGTTCGGCCCCTCGGCCGGCACCTGGCTGCCCCAGCCCCCGGTCTACGGCGAGCTGGCGCGGGACCGGCAGCAGGGCGTCGAGGGCTCGACGCTCGAGCTGTACAAGGCCGCCCTGCGGTTGCGCCGCGAGCACTCGCTCGGCCACGGCGACACCCTCGACTGGGTCGAGCAGTGGTGCGGGCCGCAGTCGCTCGGGCTGCGCCGCGGCGACGTGCTGGTGCTGGTCAACTTCGACGGCGAGCCGGCGGACCTGCCGGCCGGGCACCGGGTGCTGCTGTCGTCGGGCCCGCTGACGGACGGCCGGTTGCCGAGCGACACCACGGTCTGGCTCGCCCCGGCCTGACCCGGGCCGGCCTGACCCGGGCCGGCCTGACCCGGGCCGGCCTGACCCGGGCCGGCTGCCGCGCCCTCGGACCCAGGTGGGTCCGGGGGCGTCGCGCTCAGCGCCCGCTGCGGCGGAAGCGGACCTCGGGACCGGTCATGCCCTCGAGGAACTCCCGCTCCTCGGGGCTGATCCGCCGCGGCGCGGCGGCGGAGAACGAGTACATGACCATGGTCGAGGCCGAGCGGGCGTGCACGGTCCGGCGGCGCTCCCCCGCGTCCTCGGTGTCGCCGCCGCGGCCGTCGGCGGCCTCGTCGTCCCCCGAGGCGGGCCCGAGGGTCGCGACCTCGTAGCCCAGGTCGAAGCCGGCCCCGCCGATCCGGGTGATCCAGACGTCGACCTGGACGCCGTCGGAGCGGTACTCCAGCGGGACCAGGTACTCGACCTCGTGCCGGACCACCAGCGTGCCGGTGTCGGGTCGGGCCTTGACCAGCGCCAGGGCCTCGATCCGGGCCTGCTCGGTGTAGCGGAAGAACTCGGTGTTGTTGACGTGGCCGTAGGCGTCCATGTCGGACCACCGCATGGCGACGGGGACGGTGACTGCGGGCACGCGACGATCCTGGCAGGTCGGCGGCCACGACGCATGGACGCGAGCCCGCCTGGGTACCCCCTGGCCATGACCGACGATGCCGACAGCACCACCGGGTCGGGCCCGGACCCAGGCCCCGCGCAGCCCGACACAAGCCCGCAGGACCCCGGGGCGTACCGCGCCGAGGACGACGCCGACGCGGACCCCGACGTCATGAACCCACGGGATCTGCGCGGCGCCGGCAGCGGCGAGACCGACCCCGACCTGGACCCCGACAGCCTGAACCCGAGGGAGGGCGCGTGAGCGACCCCGGAGACATGATCGACACCGACGCCGTCGCCTCGCTCGAGCCGGACGAGGTCGCCTACGACCAGGACCTGGCCCTGGGCGAGGACGGCGAGGAGGACGTGGCGCAGCGCAGCTACGTCCCCAACGACCGCCCGGTGGCGGCCGGGCAGCACGGCACCACGGCCGAGGAGCAGCACGACGGCAGCAGCCTGGAGGACCGGCTGGCCGCCGAGCGGCCCGACGTCGATGGGGAGCGACCCGGTGACGAGGTGCTGCCGAGCGAGCAGCCGCTGGACGACGCGCTGGGCGAGGACGTGTCCAGCGAGGACCTGGTCGCCACCGACGAGCCGGACGGCGAGGTCGGCGACCTGCGCGCGGGCCGGCTGGTCGAGCCGGACGAGGGCGTGCGCGACGACACCGAGAAGGACATGGTCGCCGACGACGTGGGCATCGACGGCGGTGCGGCCAGCGCCGAGGAGGCCGCCATGCACGTCACGGAGGACCCCCGCACCTGAACCACCCCGGTGGAGGGGCGCCCGGTAGGTTCCGGGTCGTGACCGAGCGCCCCTCCCCCGAGTCCCTGCGTGACAACCTCGTCCGCGACCTGCGGCTGCAGGCCACCGACGACCCCGACCGGTTCGTCGGGCAGAACGTGCTGCAGCCCTTCGGCCGGGTGTTCGGCGGGCAGGTGCTCGGCCAGTCGCTGATGGCCGCGGGACGGACGGTCGAGGCGGACCGCGCCCCCCACAGCCTGCACGCGTACTTCCTGCGGCCGGGCGACCCCGAGGTGCCGATCGAGTTCTCGGTCGAGCGGCTGCGCGACGGCCGGTCGTTCAGCGCCCGGCGCACCCACGCCCTGCAGCACGGGCGCCCCATCCTGTCGATGATCGCGTCCTTCCAGCTGCCGGACACCGGCGTGGAGCACGCCGACCCGATGCCGGACGCGCCGGCCCCGGAGGACGTGCCGACCACGGCCGAGGTGCTGGCCGGCATCGACCACCCGGCAGCGGCCTACTGGTCCCACGAGCGTCCGATGGACATCCGCAACGTCGACGCGCCGATCTTCCTGCGTCCGGCCCGGGACCGGTCGCCGGACAGCGCCGTCTGGCTGCGCACCACGGCGGGCCTGCCCGACGAGCCGTTGCTGCACGCGGCCACGCTGGCCTTCGCCAGCGACTACTCGCTGCTGGAGGCCGTGCTGCGTCGTCACGGCGTCGCGTGGTCGGACCCCCGGCTCAAGATCGCCAGCCTGGACCACGCCATGTGGTTCCACCGTCCGGCCCGGGCCGACGACTGGCTGCTCTACACCCACCACAGCCCGTCGGCCTCGAACGCGCGCGGCCTGGTGCAGGGGTCGATGTTCGACCGCACCGGCCGCCTGGTGGCCACGGTGGCCCAGGAGGGCATGGTCCGGCTTCGGGAGGACTGAGGTCGCAGGGACTAGTACACCTGTTCGAACCCGGGTAGCGTCGGGGCATGGAGATCGCCCTGCAGCCGTCGCTGTTCGACGACGTCGACGCCACCGCGCAGCACGCCGGGCCGTCGCTGGGCGACCTCGGGGGCACCGTGCAGCGCACCGTGCT
Source organism: Jannaschia sp. R86511 (assembly GCF_042466345.1). Taxonomy (NCBI): domain Bacteria; kingdom Pseudomonadati; phylum Pseudomonadota; class Alphaproteobacteria; order Rhodobacterales; family Roseobacteraceae; genus Jannaschia; species Jannaschia sp. R86511. The sequence goes on along the minus strand of NZ_JAXHCD010000001.1, from coordinate 1,729,509 downwards.
GTCCGGCGGGGCCTGGGTGGACGTGCGTCCGGGCTGGGTGAGCGACTCCGCCGAGGTGTTCAGCCGGCTGGTGGAGCGGGTGCCGTGGGTGGCGGAGAAGCGGCAGATGTACGACCGCGTGGTCGACGTGCCCCGGCTGCTGTCCTGGTACGGCGAGCACGACGCCTGGCCGGACCCGCTGCTGGCGGACGCCCGGGACGCGCTGACCCGGCACTACGGGGCCGGGGAGCGCGAGCGGTTCGTCTCGGCGGGGCTGTGCTTCTACCGCGACGGTCGCGACGGGGTCGCCTGGCACGGTGACCGGATCGGGCGCAGCCGGTCGGAGGACGTGATGGTGGCCATCGTGTCGTTCGGGGCGCCGCGGGCGCTGCTGCTGCGGCCCGTCGGCGGGGGCGAGACGGTCCGCCACGTCCTCGGGCACGGCGACCTGCTGGTGATGGGCGGGTCCTGCCAGCGGACCTGGGACCACAGCGTCCCCAAGACCGCCCGCGCCGTCGGACCCCGGATCAGCGTGCAGCTGCGCCCGCGCGGGGTGGCCTGACGGTCGCCGCAGCGGCGGCAGGGGGGGGTCAGGTCGGGACAGGAGTCCGGAGGCGGCCCAGCACCGTGCTCGCCCGGGCCCGCACCCGGGCTGCGTCGTGGGGGTGCGGGTCGCCACGCTCGAAGTGCGCCACCAACAGCTCCAGCTGCCCGGCCAGGTGCGCCCTGGTCGTCCCGTGCGCCCCGTCACCGACCCGGTCGAGCACGTCGATGGTGCGGATCACCACGTCCGGGTGGTCGAGGGCGTAGGCGCGCATGGCGTCCACGAGCATGTCGACGAGGTCGGTGAGCACGACCGCCGGCGCCACCACCCGCACCGCCCCGTCGTCGTCCAGCCGGGCGGGTGACGGCATCCGGCGACGGGCCATCGCGGCCAGGCCGTCGGACAGGTCGTCGAGCGCGTTGACGGCCGTGTACGGGTCGTTGGTGCCGGGCGACAGCGCCCGGACCGCCAGCTCGACCAGCTGCTGGGTCGCGAACTCGACGTCCTGGAACGGGCTGCGGGCCGCGGCCAGCGGCAGGCAGCGGCGGACACCGTCGGCGAGGCCGTCCGGCTCGGCCGCCGGCCCGTGCACGCGGGCCAGCCCACCGCCCTCGACGACGTAGGAGCCGGGGCGCACCAGCAGCTCCAGGACCACGTCGGCCGCGACGGCCCGCTCGAGCAGGTCGTCGCTGCTGACGCGCAGCACGTACCCCCCGCGCGAGGCCCGCACGGTCGTCACGGGTGCGGACGCCAGGGCGGCGGCCACGAGCTCACCGGTCCGGTGCGGGTCGGCCCCGTCCCCCAGCTGTTCCGGGTAGAGGTCGTCGACGACCGTCCGCAGCTCGCCGTGGACCCGCCCGGCGAGCGTCCACACCTGGATGGAGTCGCTGATGTGGTGGATGAACCAGACCAGCAGGCCGATGCTCACCACGGCCAGCAGGACGGCGCCGTTGACGGCCAGCTGGGGCACGAAGGGCTCGTCGCCGCCGTCCAGGGTGCGGATGGACCGCAGCACCAGCAGGGCGTACAGGTAGGTGGCCACGTAGGTGCCGAGCACGACCTGGTTGCCCCGGTCGGCCATGAAGTTGCGGACCAGGCGCGGGCCGTAGCTGGACGACGTCAGGGCCAGGACCGCGATGGTGATGGAGAACGTGGTCGACGCGACCGCGAGCATGGACCCGGCGATGGCGCTGAGCAGGTCCCGGCTGCCGTCGGCCCCGACCAGGTAGACGACCGTGCCGGCCTGCCCCTGCCAGGCGTCGGAGTCCACCGCCCCGTCCAGCACGATGAGCCCCTGCGCCAGCCCGGCCGCGAGCAGGCAGAGCAGCCCCGGCACCAGCCAGAAGGTCTCGCGGAGTCGTAGCAGCGCAGCCATGGCTCATGGTCCCGACCCGTGTCCCCTGACACCCCCAGGCGCGCCGGTCCGGGCGGGCTGGGACCCGGCCGTCACCGCACCGGCCCGGCCGCAGCCGGTCCCGTCAGCCGCCCGAGGCCGGCCGTCGGCGACGGCGGGACCACCGGCGGGTGCGTGGCGGCGTCTCGAAGAGCACGTCGGCCATGTCCTCGTCGACGGCCTCGATGACCACGTCGTGGCCCCGGCCGTGCTGCGTCCCGCCGACCTGCTCTGTCCGCACGCAGATGCCCGTGCCGAGGTCGAGGCGGACCACGTGGTGCTCGGCGTGGGTGTGGCCGGGCTGCCGGTCGGCGGCGCGACCGGCCCCCTCCTCGGCCAGCAGGTCGTCGCTGTCCGCACCGGGCAGCAAGGGGCAGCAGCTGCACACCGGGGCGTACCCGGGCCGCGTGCGCACGACGGCCTCCAGGGCGGGCCGGCCGTGGTGCACGACCCGCCTGACGTCGTCGACCACGACCGGCGCCACGGACGCGCCGGTCACCGGGTCCGCGCCCAGGGCCAGCTCGTAGGGGTCGAGCATCGCCACCCAGTGGTAGTCCTGGTAGATCGGCGGCTCGGCCCGGTCCCCGGCGGCCGGGTTCGGACCACCGACCGGGCGGGCGGGCTGGACCCCGGCGGCCAGGAGGGTGCCGTCGAGGGCCTCCACCCGCAGCGCCCCGGGCCGGCGCAACCAGGCCCGCACGTCGTCGGCGTCGCGACCCCGCCAGGAGCGGACCAGCCGGACCGTGCGCCAGGCCCCCGGGGACGACAGGGCGGACGAGCAGAAGGCGGCAGCGTCGGTGCCGCTGCCGCCTCCTGCCGTCACGCCGGGCCCGGGACGGGCGTCAGTCGCGCGTGAGCTTGCGGTGGGTGACCCGGTGCGGCCGGGCCGCGTCCACGCCGAGCCGGTCGACCTTGTTGGCCTCGTAGGAGGCGAAGTTGCCCTCGAACCAGTACCACTTGGCCGGCTCCTTCTCGTCACCCTCGTAGGCGAGGATGTGGGTGCAGACCCGGTCGAGGAACCAGCGGTCGTGGCTGATCACCACGGCGCAGCCGGGGAACTCGAGCAGGGCGTTCTCCAGGGAGCCCAGGGTCTCCACGTCCAGGTCGTTCGTGGGCTCGTCGAGCAGCAGCAGGTTGCCGCCCTCCTTGAGGGTCAGCGCCAGGTTGAGGCGGTTGCGCTCACCACCGGAGAGCACGCCCGCCGGCTTCTGCTGGTCGGGACCCTTGAACCCGAAGGCCGAGACGTAGGCCCGGGAGGGCACCTCGACGTTGCCGACCTGGATGTAGTCCAGGCCGTCGGACACGACCTCCCACAGCGTCTTCTTGGCGTCGATGCCGCCGCGGGACTGGTCGACGTAGCTGATCTTGACGGTCTCGCCGACCTTGACGGTGCCGGCGTCGGCGTCCTCGAGCCCGACGATGGTCTTGAACAGCGTGGTCTTGCCGACCCCGTTGGGGCCGATGACGCCGACGATGCCGTTGCGCGGCAGCGAGAAGGACAGCCCGGAGATCAGCTCGCCGCGCTCGTCGAAGCCCTTGTGCAGGTCGTCGACCTCGATCACGACGCTGCCCAGGCGCGGGCCCGGCGGGATCTGGATCTCCTCGAAGTCGAGCTTGCGGGTGCGCTCGGCCTCCAGGGCCATCTCCTCGTAGCGGGCCAGCCGCGACTTGGACTTGGTCTGCCGGCCGCTGGCGTTCATGCGGACCCACTCGAGCTCGTCCTTGAGCCGCTTGGCCAGCTTCTGGTCCTTCTTGCCCTGGACCTTGAGCCGCTCCTGCTTCTTCTCCAGGTAGGTGGAGTAGTTGCCCTCGTACGGGTACAGCCGACCGCGGTCGACCTCGGCGATCCACTGCGCGACGTTGTCCAGGAAGTACCGGTCGTGGGTCACGGCCAGCACGGCGCCCGCGTAGGCGGCCAGGTGCTGCTCGAGCCAGTTCACGCTCTCGGCGTCCAGGTGGTTGGTGGGCTCGTCGAGCAGCAGCAGGTCCGGCTTGGACAGCAGCAGCTTGCACAGCGCGACCCGGCGACGCTCACCACCGGACAGGATCGTCACGTCGGCGTCCGGCGGCGGGCACTGCAGGGCGTCCATCGCCTGCTCGAGCTGGCTGTCCAGGTCCCACGCGTCGGCGTGGTCCAGGGCCTCCTGCAGCTCGCCCATCTCGGCCATCAGGGCGTCGAAGTCGGCGTCGGGCTCGCCCATCAGGGCGCTGATCTCGTTGAACCGGTCGAGCTTGGCCTTGATCTCGCCCAGGCCCTCCTCGACGTTGCCGAGGACGGTCTTCTCCTCGTTCAGGGGCGGCTCCTGCAGCAGGATGCCGACGGTGTAACCGGGCGACAGCCGGGCCTCGCCGTTGGACGGCTGGTCCAGCCCGGCCATGATCTTGAGGATGGTCGACTTGCCGGCCCCGTTGGGGCCGACGACGCCGATCTTGGCCCCCGGGTAGAACGACATCGTGACGTCGTCCAGGATCAGCTTGTCGCCGTGGGCCTTGCGGGCCTTGTACATGGTGTAGATGAATTCCGCCACGCCCTCAGGCTAGGGGGTGGACCGGGCTGCCACCGCCCGCAGCCCGGCCCACGGCCCCGGTCGGGGCCTCAGAACGCCGGCTCGGCCTCGCGGGCGCCCGCGCGGAGGCTGTCGGTGCCGTCCAGCTCGTCGTCGGCGTCCAGCAGCTCGCCGGTGCCGGTGTCGACGAACGACCCCTCGACCCCGTCCACCGGCTCCAGGCTGACCTGCTGGGCCAGCTCGTCGGCGTCGCTGCGGTCCACGTCGTCGCGCGCCTCCTCGGCGCGCGAGCGGCGGTTGGCCGTGAAGGACGTCGTGCCCCAGGTCAGGTCGTGCCCGACCACCTCGGCGGTGACGTCGGCGCTGGTGCGCGGCTGGTTCTCGTGAACGAAGTCGCGCACCCGCCAGCCGGCCCTGCACCAGCACCCCCTGCCCCTTGCGCAGGCTGCCGACCACGTTCTCGGCCAGGCCGCGCCAGGCCGTCACGGTGTACCAGCTGGTCTCGGCGTCGACCACCTTGTTGTCGGTCTGGGAGTAGCGCCGCGAGGTGACGGCCACCCGGAAGCTGCACACGGTGGTGCCGTTCCTCGTCACCCGCAGGACGGGCTCGGTGGCGACGTTGCCCCGCAGCGCCACCTTGGTCTCGTTCAGCATGTGGGTCCCCTTCGTCGTGGTGCCGGCGCTGCGCCGGCGACCCCACGACCGTGCCGCCCTCGCGCGGCCCCGGGCCGCCCCGGCGCCCGGCCCTGTGGACCCGGGCGGGGCGGGCGGGCCTGTGGACACACCGCAGGCCGACCGCCCGGACCCGGGTGGCGGCGAACAGCGGGAGGGCTCAGGGGGTGAGCAGGTCCCGGCAGCGGCGGTGGTCGGCGAGCACGTCCGCCACGGGGACCAGGACGCGCTCCCTGGCGACCTTGCCGACGGCCACCTCGAGGCGCAGCTGCGCCGTGGCCGCCCGGGCCCGCGCCCGACCGGGCACGAACGACCCGGCCACGACGGCCAGCAGGGCGCCACCCAGCAGCCCGACCACCGTGAGCGCCGTCGGTAGCGGCAGCGGCAGCCAGGCCGGCAGCCCCGGGACGGTGGGCAGGTCCGGGTAGGGCACCTGCAGGAAGTCCAGGACGAACAGGGCCAGCAGCCCGAGCAGGCCGAGCAGGGCGGCCGCGGCGAGGACCACGTGCAGCAGCCCCACCACCGTCCACCAGGCGGGCCGTCGGAAGGTCAGGTCGGTGGACAGCACGGCCTGGTCCAGGGCGTCACGCAGGTCGTCGGTGCGCACCGGGGCCTGCCGGACGGACTCGGCCCAGCGTTCGGGCAGACCCTCGGTGGCGATGTCCAGCAGCTGCCGCTCCGCCAGGTCGACCCGGGCCAGCTGCGCCCGGGTCGGCTCGGGCACCGACGAGCGGGCCAGCCCCGTCAGGTCCCCGCCCAGCTGCGGGTCCTGCAGCCGCAGCCGCTTGAGCGGGTCGCGCCGCAGCCGACCCGCCCAGCGGGTCAGGGGCCAGCCGACGTGGCGACCGGCGTCGCGGCGGTAGCCGGACTCCACGGCCGCGACCACCGCAGGCACCGACGCCGCCCCGGCCAGCGCCTCGGTGAGCCGCGGGTCCCCGCCCACCTCGTCGATGCCGGGCTCGTCGTCGGCCACCCCGCGCCGCAGCCCCGCCGCGGTCTCCCGCAGGGCGGCGCGGGCCCGGCCGAGCGCCATGGCCCGGGAGGCCACGGCGTCGGTGAACAGCCCGCGCAGCTCCGCCACACCCTCCCCGGTGACGGTGGAGGTCGCCATCACCGTCGCCCGCGGCAGGCCGTCCTCGCGGACCAGACGCCGCAGGTCGTCCAGCACGACGTCACGCTCCTCGGACGTGAGGCGGTCGACCTGGTTGAGGACGACCAGCAGCACGTCGTCGTGACCGCGGAGCCGCTTGAGGTAGTCGGCGTGCAGGGCCTCGTCGGCGTACTTCTGGGGGTCGACGACCCAGACGATCAGGTCGATCCGGTCGACGAGGCGGTCCACGTCGACCCGGTGGGCGGTCTCGCGGGAGTCGTGGTCGGGCATGTCCAGCAGGACCAGGCCCTCCAGCGCGGCCGCCCGACCACGGCCGAGCTCGCTGTCGTGGACGGTCCGGTACCGGGACGGGACCTCCAGCCAGTCCAGCAGCGGGTCCGCCCCCTCGCCCCAGACGCAGGCCACGGGGTGCGAGGTGGTCGGTCGGCGCACCCCGACGGTGCTGATCGTGAAGCCGGCCACGGCGTTGAACAGGCTGGACTTGCCCGAACCCGTCGCCCCGGCCAGCGCCACCACGGTGTGCTGGGTGCCGAGCAGGGCCCGGGCGCCGGTGCGGTCGACCTCGTCCTGCGCGGCCCGGGCCCGATCGGGGTCGAGGCGGTCGCCGCCCACGGCCAGCGCCTCGGTGATCCGCGAGACCAGGTCCGGCACCTCGACGGCGGGGTCCGCCTCCGCCGGGCGCGAGGACCGCTCACCCCGACGCAGCCGGCCGCGACGGGCGGGGGCGTCCTGACCGGTGGGGGTCGCCCCGCTCACCGGGCCTCCTCCAGCTGCTCCAGGGCGACCCGGATCCGGGCGCCCGCGTCGGCGACCGGCGCGGCCTCGACCCAGCGGCGCCGCTCGGTCTCCAGCATGGCGTTGACCCGGTCCAGCAGGTCGGCCCGGGCCCGGGCGGCCAGGGTGCGGACCGCCTCGTCGCCGAGGATGGCCTCGAGCAGGCGCTGGCTCAGCACGGCCGTGCCCCCGGCGATGGCGACCTCGCCCCCGGTCAGGCCCGCGGTCTGGCTGAACACCGCCAGCATCAGGACGAAGCCCACCCCGTTGACGCCCAGGCTGACCGCGCGGGCCTGGGTCTTCTTGCCCTCGCCCTGCTCGTTGACCAGGTCGATGACCGCGCCCTGCCAGTCGCGCACGAGCCGCCGGATCCGCTCGTCGGTGCCGTCGGCGGGCCGGGCCAGCGACGGGTCGGCCAGCAGCAGGGCGGCGCCGGCCGGGCGCGCGCGCCACTCCTTGGCCACGTCGCCCGCGGCGGCGGTGAGCTCCGACAGCAGCAGGGCGTGCGTGGAGGACTGCAGCGCCTCGCCCAGCTTCTCGACCGGGGCGCGCTTGCCGCGGACGAGGCCGACCAGCCGGTCGCGGACGCGGGAGACGCCGGCCTCGAACCCGCGCCACAGCTCGCCGGTGCCCAGGGCCTCCTGCCAGCGGGTGAGCACCTCGCCCCGCAGGACCGAGCCGTCGGACAGCGCCGTGTCCAGGTTGCGCCGGGCCAGCTGGTAGCGGTCGCGCGCCACGGTGCGCAGCTCCGTCGCGGCCTCGTTCTGCTCGTCGGCGGCCCGGGCGATGTCCACCACGCGGTCGTTGAGGGTGTTGAGGGCGCCGGTGACGGTCCGACGGATCACCACGCCCCGGGCGGCGGCGTCGGAGGCCAGGCCGGTCAGCCAGGCGTGCAGCGCCTTGACCGGCCGCCGGGGCAGCAGACCGGCCTCCACCTCGGAGTCGACCACGGGGAAGATGGGCGAGGCCCCCAGGCCGTTGGCGGCCAGCATGCCGGCCAGGTCGTCGCGCACCTCGTTGAGGGCCGCGGCCGGCACCCGGTTGAGGACGACGGCCAGCGCCGCGGCGCGGGCGGCCGCCTCGTGCAGCAGACCCCACGGCACGGCGTCGGCGTACCGCGCGGCCGTGGTCACGAACAGCCACAGGTCCGCGGCGGCGAGCAGCTGGGCGGCCAGCTCGCGGTTGGAGTCGACCACGGAGTCCACGTCGGGCGCGTCCAGCACGGCGAGCCCGCTCGGCAGGGCCTCGTCGGCCACCAGGCGGACGGTGGTGATGGGCCGGTCCGCGGGCAGGTCCTCCTCCTCGCCGTGCACCCGGGCCAGGCCCGGCAGCACCCGCTGGTCGGTGAACCAGTGGGCGTCGTCGGGGTGGTGGACGAGCACGGGGGCCCGGGTGGTGGGACGCAGGACCCCGGAGCGGGAGACCTCACGGCGGAGCAGGCTGTTGACCAGCGTGGACTTGCCGGCCCCCGTGGACCCGCCGACCACGACCAGCAGCGGCGCGTCCAGCCGTTCCAGCCGCGGCAGCAGGTAGTCGTCCACCTGCCGGCAGACCCCGACCACCTGCGCGCGCGCCGCGACGACGCCCGGGGTCTCGTAGGCGAGGTCGACGGTGTCGAGCTCGGCACGCAGCGCCCCGAGGGCGCCGACAAGCGAGGAGCCGTCACCGTTGGTCACGGTCACAGCCTGCCCGGACAGCGTTCGCAGGGCGAGCGGACTCGCAGGACGACCGCCGACGGATTACCGAGCAGCCGTTCGTGCGCACCGGCTACCCGGTCGGGGCCCCAGCCACCATGATTCACCGCATGACCCCGTCGACGGCCCCGGACGCGCAGCAGATCGCTGCCGTGTTCCGGGCTCTGCCGACCCCCTACCTGGTCATGACGCCCGACCTGGTCATCGTCGACGCCAACGAGGCCTACCTGGCCACGGTCGGGCGCCGCCGCGAGGAGATCCTGGGCGTGCCGGTGTTCGAGGCGTTCCCGCCCACCCCCGACGCGCTGGACGAGCACGGCGTCCCCCGGGTCCAGGTGTCGTTCGAGCGGGCCCGCGACACGGGCCTGCCCGACGCGATGCCGCTGCAGAAGTACGACATCCCCGACACGGCCAGCGGCGGGCTCAGCGAGCGCTGGTGGTCCCTGACCAGCGTCCCGGTCCTGGGCCCGGACGGTCGGACCGGCTTCGTCGTGCAGCGGGCGGAGGACGTGACGGAGTGGGTCCGGCAGAACCGGCGGGACCCCGCGGCGCCGCCGGGCACGGACCCGTCGACGGACCAGGACGACCGGGCCGCGGACTGGCAGCGCCGCGCGGAGGACCTGGAGTCCGACCTGTTCGCCCGGGCCCAGGACCTGACGGCGGCGTTGGAGGCCAAGGAGCGCGCGGCCCGTCGGCTCACCGGGCTGGCCGAGCTGTCGCTGCGGCTGAGCACGGCCGAGACCGTGGCCGACCTGGCCGACGTGATCACGCGCGAGCGGTTGACGGTGCTGGGCGCGGACGGGGCGGCGACGGTGCTGCCGACCGCGGACGGGTCGTGGTGGGTGCCGCTCAGCACCGCCCCGGCCGGTCGGCCGGACCTCGACCCCGACTGGCTGGCGGCCGACAGCACCCTGCCGGCGGCCACGGTGGCCCGCACCGGTCGCCGCCGCGTCATGCTGACCCGGGCCGCGGCGCTGGCGTCCCACCCCGCGATGGCCGACGTGGTCGAGCGGACGGGGATGCAGGCCTGGGCGTTCCTGCCGCTGCGCTCGGCCGGTGAGCTGCTGGGCTGCCTGGTGGTCTGCTGGCGCGAGGAGCAGGCGCCCGAGGCCGACCACCTCGAGCTGCTGGACGGCTTCGCCGCGCAGCTCTCGCAGACGTTCGACCGGATCCGGGCCCAGGAGGCCGAGGCCGCGGCGGCCCGCGAGGTCCACCGGTTGTCGGAGACGGTGCAGCGCAGCCTGCTGCAGAACCCCCCGGTGCCCGAGCAGGTCCAGGTGGCCGTCCGGTACGTGCCCGCGGCGGAGCACGTGCGGGTGGGGGGCGACTGGTACGACGCGTTCATGACCACCAGCGGCACCACGCTGCTGGCCATCGGGGACGTGACGGGCCACGACGGGACGGCCGCGGCGACCATGGCCCAGATCCGCAGCCTGCTGCGCGGCATGGCCTACGACAGCGACGACAGCCCCGCGCTTCTGCTGGCCCGGCTGGACCGGGCCCTGGAGGGGCTGCGGCTGGACACCCTGGCCACGGCGGTTCTGGCCCGTCTCGAGCACGTGGTGCACGAGGACGGACGGCGCTGGCAGGTGCGCTGGTCCAACGCCGGGCACCTGGCGCCGGTGCTGCGTCACGCCGACGGCTCCGTCGAGCTGCTGGAGGACAAGCACGACCTGCTGCTCGGGCTGGACCCGCTGACGCCCCGACGCGAGCAGGTGGTCGTGGTGGAACCCGGCGCCACGCTGGTGCTGCACACCGACGGGCTGATCGAGCGCCGGACCGTGGGGCTGCAGGACGGCATCGACCGGGTCTGCGCCACGCTGGCCCGGCACGGCCACCGCGACGCCGAGGCGGTCTGCGACGAGCTGCTGGACCAGGTGGCCCCGGCCGTCAACGAGGACGACATCGCGCTGCTGGTGCTGCAGGTGCGCTGAGGCGCAGCCCCACACGGGCCCACGCGGGCCCCGCCGCCTCAAGCCGGACGGGTGGCCTGCCGACACAGCCTGGGCCGTGTCGGTCGTGCGCCGACGCCGTTACCCAGGAGTCCCCGTGAGCCTCGAGCCCCGCCGTCCCCGCCCCTGGTCACGACCGGTCGCCGTCGTCGCCGCCCTGCTCGTGCTCGCCCCCACGGGCGCCACGGGCGCCGCGGCCGTCACCGACCAGGCGCCGCCCTCGACCGGGCCGGCCGTCGTGCTGGCCGCCGGCACGGTGGACGAGCAGCCCGCCGCCGGTCCCGGCACCGCGACGCCGCCGGCGGACGGGCCCGAGGCGGTCGACCCGACGGGTGCACCCGAGGCGCGCCCGACACCCACCGAACCGCCGTCCGACCTGCCGACGGACACCGAGGCCGACCGACCGGGCACGGCCCCGACGGACGGGCCGACCGACGGGCCGACCGCGGCACCGACCGACGCGACCGCCACCACGACCCCCGGCGTCGGCCCGAGCAGCAACCCGACCGGCACGCCCACCGACACGACGACAGATCCGACGACCGATCCGACGACCGAGCCGACGACCGAGCCGGCCTCCGCCCCGACCGGCACGCCCGACGCCGCCACCCCGCACGCGACCGACGCCGCCGCCGAGGAGGTGCTCGCCTGCGTGAGCGACGGCCCCACCGCGGTCGAGGCCACGCTGGTGCGGCACGAGGTCGTCCAGGTCACCTGGCAAGCGCCGGTCAACCACTGCGGCCCCGAGGTGCTCGGCTACGAGGTGCAGCTCGACGGCGTGGCGGACACCGCCTTCATCTGGACCGGTGAGAACGGCTGGCAGCTGGGCGGCGTGACCGTCGGCGAGCACACCGTCACGGTGGTCGCCCTGACCGAGCTCGGTCGCAGCCAGCCCACCAGCACCACGGTCACCATGCCCGAGCCCGGGCAGACCTGGCCGGCCGCCCCGCAGGCCGTCACGCTGGTGCAGACCGGGCCCGGCCAGGTCACCCTGACCTGGGCGGCGCCCGACCGGAGCGGCACGTCCGAGGTGACCGGCTACGACGTGGGGGTCGGCCAGCGCGGCTGGGGCAACGGCTTCACGTACTCGCCCAGCACGTTCTCGGCCGTCCACGGCGACCTGCTCGTCGGGCACGAGTACCTGCTGTCCGTGGCTGCGACCAACGACGCCGGGACCGGCCCCCGGGTCGTCCTGACGGTCGAGGTCACGTCCGGGCAGCACCCGAGCGTGCCGCGGCAGGTGGCCGTGGCGCAGCGGGGCCCGGGCACCGTCGAGGTGGTGTGGGACGAGCCCGCGGACGCCGGCTCCCACCCCGTCCTCGGCTACCGGGTCGAGGTCGGCCCGGCCGGCGGCGGCCCGACCACGACGTCCTCGCGGGGCGCCGGGCGCACGCAGGCGGCGGCCGGGACCGGCGTCAGCGTGGTCGAGCGGCCGGCCGACGCCCGCCGGGCGACGATGAGCGGGCTCGCGCCGGGGGTGCACGACGTCCGGGTGAGCGCCCGCAACGCGGCCGGCAGCAGCGTGGTGGCCACCACCCGCGTCACGGTGCTCGACCAGGTCGTGGTCCCGGACGAACCGACCGGCACCCCGGTCGCCGACAACCCGGTCGCGGACCCGGCTGCCGTCGGCCCGGTCACCGCGCGGCCCGTCGGCCGGACGGACGCGACCGAGCGGGCCGGCACCCCGCGCCCGCCGGCCACCCTGGCCCGGACCGGGGCCGACGGCGGCGTGCTGGCGCTGGGTGCCCTGGTCCTGGTGGGCCTGGGGGCCGGACTGCTCGCCGGCTCGCGGCGGCGGTCGGTCAGCCGCGGCTGACCGACCGCCCCGACGGTCGCTGCTCCCGGGTCACTGCATCCGGGCGGCGACCTCGTCGGCCCGCAGCCGGCCCCGCTCGGGGCGGGCCGCGGCCGCGGTCCGGACCCCGGACGGGCGCTGGGTGTACGGCCGCCGCGGCGTCCCCAACGGGGTCGGCGCGGGGCCGTCGTCGTCCGGGTCCGCCGGGCGCAGCAGGTGCCAGTCCGTGCGGGCCTGGTAGGCCGCGGCCACGGCCAGCAGCCGGTCCTCCGCGAACGGCAGCCCGCCCAGGATGGTCCCGATGGGCACCCCGGTGCCGCTGAACCCGATCGGCAGCGCGAGCTCGGGCAGGCCGATGATGTCGAACGGCACCGGGGACGTCTGCACGACGACGTCGCACTGGGCGAACAGGTCGTCCAGCACGCGCTCCAGCAGCAGGTTCTTGGCGCGCTGGCCGGTCAGGAACTCGGTGCCGCCCAGCATCGCCCCCTGCAGCCAGCCGGTCACGGACACCCCGAGCAGGCGCAGGTCCTGTCGCATCAGCGGCAGGAACGGCTCGGTCCGCTCCGGCAGCCGGACGTTGTTGAACGCGCCGCCGGTCAGCAGGTCCCACTCCTCGGGCAGGGTGACGTCGACGACGTCGACGTTGGACATGTCGGCCAGGGTGTCCAGGAACGCGCCGCGGGCGGCGGCGGTCTCGCTCGTGCCCGACGTGTAGCCCGGGATGACCCCGACCCGCGTGGCCCAGCGAACCCGTCGGACCTGGCTGACCGGCGTGGCGGCCCGCACCAGGTCCGGGACGGGCGGCAGGCCCTGGGTGCGGGGGTCCTGCGGGTCCTCCCCCGCCATGGTCTGCAGCATGATCGCCGCGTCCATGGCGTCGCGGGCCAGCGGACCGGGGTGGTCCCGGGTGTAGGTCAGCGGGACGATGCCGTACAGCGACACCCGACCCATCGTCGGCTTGAGGCCGGTCAGGTTCTGGGCGTTGGACGGTGCGGTGATCGAGCCGCCGGTCTGGGTGCCGATGCTGGAGGTCGCCATGCGGCCGGCCACGGCCGTCGCGGAGCCGGTCGACGAGCCGCCCGGGTTGGTCGCCGCGTTGTTCGGCGTCCACGCGTTGACGGTGGTGACGACGCCGGCCGGGTCGTGGCCCGGGTGGTGGCCAGCGGCCCCATCTGGGTCTTGCCGAGCACCACCGCCCCCGCCGCGAGGAGCTTCGCCACCGCGGTGGCGTCGAACTCGGGCACGAAGCCCTCGAAGGCGAACGAGTTGACCGACGTCTCGATCCCGGCGGTGTAGTAGTTGTCCTTGATCGCCAGCGGCACGCCGTGCAGCAGCGGGGCGTTCCGGGGCGGCGTGCCCAGCGACCGCGCCCGGGCGAGCGCCGCGTCGGCCAGGACCCGGTTCCAGGCCTGGTAGGTGTCGTCGAAGGCCCCGATCCGGTCCAGGTAGGCCTCGACCAGCCGTTCCGGGGCCAGGCGGCCCCGTCGGATCAGCGTCGCGGCCTCGGCGATGGTGAGCTCGGTGATGTCGTCGAGCGCCTCGGTCCGGACGGTCCCCGGGACCGCGCTGACGGTGGGGGCCGGGGCGGCGTGGGCGACGGCCGGTAGGGCCACCGACGACGCCCCCACCGCGGCCAGCACGCTCATCCGGGTCAGGAACGAGCGGCGGTCCACGAACCGGTCGGTGGGCTGGTCGTCGTCGAAGCCGGCCACCGGGCGGCCGACGGTGGGCGCGCTCACCGCTCGGTCCAGGCGGTCGCGACGGACGGGTACAGCAGCGGCGCCGGGCCCTGCTGCGACAACCGGGGGTCGAGGCTGCCGCCCGGGCCGGGCACGGTGTAGGCGCTGAGGGTGGTGACCGTGCCGCGGACGAACGATCGCAGGCTCGCCAGCACGGACAGCCGTCCGGGGCTGCCCGTCACGGGGTCGGCGGTCGTGCCCTCGGGCAGCTGGGTCAGGTCGATGCCCATGGACGCCAGGCGCGCCAGGATCAGGGTGTCGAGCTCGGCGTCGGTGGGCGGGGTGGGTGCCACAGGGGTCCTCCGTGAGGTCAGGGGCGGGGTCCCTGATCCAAGCGCCGTGACGTGTCGTGGCTGTTTCGCCCGGCGACCGATGTGGTTACACCGCACCGGCCCCACGACCACGACCACGAAGCCTCTGCCGGCCGGGCGGGCGGCTGGCTAGCCTGGTCGGGTGCACCGCATCTTCACCACCCCCGTCGCCTCCGTGTACCCGCTGTACCTGGCCAAGCTGGAGCGCAAGGGGCGGACCCGGGCCGAGCTCGACGAGGTGATCGGGTGGCTGACCGGGTTCGACGCCGACGCGCTGGCGCGGCACCTGCAGACGGGCTCGACCTTCGAGCAGTTCTTCGCCGAGGCCCGCCTCAACCCCGACGTGTCGCTGATCACGGGGTCGGTCTGCGGGGTGCGGGTGCAGGAGGTCGAGGACCCGCTGATGCAGCGCATCCGGTTCCTCGACAAGCTGGTGGACGAGCTCGCCAAGGGACGACCGATGGCCAAGGTGCTGCGCCGCAGCCCCGCCGCCCGCTGAGCCGGGACCGGCGGTCCCTAACGGGCGTCGGGCCCCGGCGACGACTCGGGCGCCCCGGCCGCCCGCAGCCCCGCGTCCACCCGGTCGACCAGCCAGCGGAAGCTCTCGTCGACGTCGGTCTCCAGCCGGAACCCGCCCGCGGCCTCGATGGTGGCGAAGCCGTGCACCGCGCTGCGCAGCAGCCGCAACGCGTGGACCTCCTGCCCCGGGTCCAGCCGGTAGCCCCGCAGCACGGCCGTGAGCACGCCCAGCAGCCGGGCCGCCGCGGCCGCCAGCGGGTCGTCGGGCCCGCCGGCCCGGGCGTCGTTGCCCACCGCGTACCGGCCCGGGTGGTCCTTGACGTAGGCCCGCAGCGCCTGGGCGGCCGCGGCCAGGGCGTCGTAGCCGGAGCAGCCCTGGATGGCGGCGCCGATCGCGTCGCCCACCTCGGTCATCCCCAGCACGGCCACCCGGTGGGTCAGGTCGGCCAGGCCGTCGACGTGCTTGTACAGCGAGGGCGGCCGGACGCCGAGCCGCTCGGCGAGCAGGCCCATGCTGAGTCCGGCGACGCCGACCTCGTCGACCAGCTCGGCGCCGGCCACGGTCACCACGGCCGGGGTCAGCCCGGCCCTAGGCACGCGGGGCCGTCCGGGCCAGGAACGGCAGCACCGAGGCCAGCACCTGCTCGGGCGCCTCGGTGTGCGGGTAGTGGCCCACGCCGTCGAGCACGACCAGCTCACCCAGACCCGCCGGCAGGTCGGCGAGGACCTTCTCGCCCTCGGCCCGGGGATCGGCCCAGTCGGGGTCGGCGTCACCCATCACGACCAGCACGGGGCAGCGGACGTCGGCCAGCCGGGCGCCGGCGTCACCCGGGCCGGAGCTACCCATGGCCTGCACGACCGCCATCCGCCCCGGTTCGGCCAGCCGGGCCCGGGTGCGGGCGAGCTCGGCGTCCCAGTCCGCGGGCTTGGTCGGCACCGCCAGGTCCAGGTAGCGGGTCCAGGCGGGGACGCTGCCCCGCAGGCCCGCCTGCAGCAGCCGCGCCATCCCCGACCGGTACCGGGGCACCCGCAGCAGCCCGCGCAGCGAGACCGTCTGCGCCCGGGTGAACGGGGCCAGCTCGACCACGCCGGCGACCAGGTCGGGGGCCGAGGCGGCGGCGACGGTCACGGCGCCGCCGCTGATGGAGTGCCCGACGAGGACGGCAGGGCCGCCCAGGTGCCGCACCACGGCCAGCAGGTCGCCGGCGATGTCCGTACGGCTGTAGCCGTCCCAGCCCAGGCTGGACTCCCCGCTGCCCCGGACGTCGACCGCGGCGACCCGGTACCCGGCCGCGACCAGGGCCGGGACGACGGAGCGGTAGGCGTGCCGGCTGTCGCCCATGCCGTGCGCCAGCACGACGAGGGGGCCTTCGCCGGCCAGGTCGAACGCGATGGTGCCCTCGGCGACGTCCAGGTGCTGGGTCATGAGGTCCTCCGACCATTGGCTAATGTTGTTAGCCATAGGCTAAGTCTATTAGCCAGATTGGTCAAGGGGCGGTCGAGGGTCAGGCGGCGGGCTCGACGACGACCTTGAGGGTGCCGGGGTCCAGGTCGGCGTCGAGCGCGGCGCCGACGTCGGCCAGGCCGTGGCGACCGGTCACCAGGCAGTCCAGGTCCACCTGGCCGGAGGCGACCAGGTGGGCCGCCAGCGGCCACGTGCCGGTGTAGCGGAAGACGCCGGTGACGACGAGCTCTCGGTCCTGGATGGTGGCCACCGGCAGCGAGACGTCGGCGTCACCCAGGCCGACGACGACCGCGGTACCCGCCGGACGCAGCGACCGGATGCCGGCCCTGACCGCGGCCGCGACCCCGCTGGCGTCCACGAACGCGTCGACCCCCAGGTCCAGACCGACCAGGTCGTCGGACACGGGGTCCACCGTGGCGGTCGCACCGAGCCGCAGGGCCCGCTCACGCCGCTCCGGCACCGGGTCGGAGACGATCACCTCGGCCGCCCCGAAGGCGCGGGCGACCTGCGCGACGATGACCCCGATCGGTCCGGCCCCGGCGACCAGGACCCGGTCCCCCGGTACCGTGCCGGCCCGGCGCAGGGCGGCGATGCCGACCGACAGCGGCTCCAGCAGCGCACCGGCGTCGTCCGACAGCGCCTCCGGCAGCCGGTGCGCGAACACGTCCGGCACCAGCACGTACTCCGCGAAGGCCCCGTCCACCGGCGGGGTGGCGAAGAAGCGCATGTCGGCGCACAGGTTGTAGCGCCCGGCCAGGCAGGCGGGGCAGGTGTGGCAGGGCCGCTGCGGCTCGACCGACACCCGCTCCCCCAGCCGCGCGGCGGGCACCCCCTCGCCCACGGCGACCACGCGGCCGGACACCTCGTGGCCCAGCACGAGGGGCGGCTGCACCACGTAGTCCCCGATCCGCATGTGGCGCCAGTAGTGCACGTCGGAGCCGCACACCCCGACCGAGGCGACCTGCACCAGCACCTCGCCCGGGGGCACCGCGGGCACGTCCCGCTCCCGCACCTCGACGTGCCCCGCGCCGAGCAGGACGCTGACCCGCATCCGCTCCGGCGACGTGGGGCCGTGGGTCACTTGACCGCCCCGAGGGACAGGCCCTGCACGAGCTTGTCCTGGGCCGCGAAACCGGCGATCAGCACCGGCAGCGAGATCATGAACGCCGCGGCGCACAGCTGGGCCAGGAACAGGCCCTGGCTCGTGGCGAACCCGGTCAGGTAGACCGGTGCCGTCCCCGCCACCACCGAGGTCAGCGTGCGGGCGAGCAGCAGCTCGTTCCAGCTGAAGATGAAGCAGATCAGCGCCGTCGCCGCGATGCCCGGCAGCGCCACCGGCGCGACCACCCGTCGCAGGATGGTGATGAGCCCGGCCCCGTCCAGCTGGGCGGCCTCGAGCATCTCCACCGGCACCTCGGCCAGGAACGAGCGCATCATCCAGATCGCGATCGGCAGGTTCATGGTCGTGTAGAGCAGGGTGAGCAGGCTGATGTTGTCCAGCAGCCCCGTGATCCGGGCGAACAGGAACAGCGGCAGCAGGCCCGCCACGATGGGCAGGAACTTGGTCGACAGCAGGAAGAAGAGGACGTCGGTCCAGCGCTTGACCGGCTTGATCGACAGTGCGTACGCGGCCGGGATGGCCAGCAGCAGGACGAGGACCGTCGAACCCACCGACGCGGTCATGGAGTTGATGAGCGGCGGCCACGGGTTGCCACCGCCGGTGATGCCGAAGAAGTTCCGGTAGCCGTCCAGGGTCAGGGGCGCGAACAGCGACGGCGGGTTGGTGGCCGCGTCGACCTCGGAGTGGAACGAGGTGAGCACCATCCACAGCACGGGGGTGACGAACAGCAGTCCCACCACCCAGGCGCAGATGCCCCACAGCGGGTTCCCGCGGCGCTTGGCGCGCGGACGCGGGGCCTGCTTGAACGAGGTCGCGGCGACCGCGGGGTTGGTCGACGTGGACGTGGGTTCGCTGACTGCGCTCATCGGTGGTTCTCCTCGTCGAACAGGGACGACACGACGCGCAGCGCGAACGTGGCGATGATGATCGTGCCGATGACGACGACGACGCCCTGGGCCGACGCCAGGCCGTAGTCCTGCCGCTGGAAGAAGGTCGCGTAGATCGTGTACGGCAGGTTGGCCGTGCCGAGCGCACCGGCGGTCATGATGAACACGGCGTCGAAGTTCTGGACGATGTAGATCGCCCCGAGCAGCCCGCCCAGCTCCAGGTAGCGGCGCAGGTGCGGGAACGTCAGGTGGCGGAAGATCTGCAGCGCGTTCGCGCCGTCGACGCGGGCGGCCTCGACCACGTCCATCGGCCGCGACTGCAGCCCGGCCAGGATGATCAGCATCATGAACGGCGTCCACTGCCAGATCAGCGCCATCTCGATGCTGAGCAGCGGGTACTGCGTCAGCCAGGCGACCTGCGGCGGGTTGCTCGACCCGAACAGGCTCCAGACCCAGGTCAGCACGCCGTTGAACAGGCCGAAGGACGGGTTGAGCAGGGCGTGCTTCCACAGCAGCGCCGCCGCGACGGGCACGACCAGGAACGGCGCGATCATCATGGTCCGGACCAGGCCGCGACCGAGGAACTGCCGGTCGAGCAGCAGCGCGATCAGGGTGCCCAGCACCAGGCTGACGCCGACCACCACGACGGTCAGGACGACCGTGGTCACGACGGCGCCGCGGGTGGCGGAGTTGCTGAAGACGGCGACGTAGTTGTCGAACCCGGCGAAGCCGCGTTGGTCGGGGCGCAGCGCGTTCCAGTCCATGAACGACACGACGATGGTGGTGAGGAACGGCAGCTGGGTGGCGACGATGACCAGCACCAGGGCGGGCAGCAGCGGCAGGCGACGGCGTCGGGCCTCGCGCCTGCTGCGGGCGGCCTCGCCCTGCGGCGCCTGGTAGGTCTTGCGCTGCCGCGGGGTCAGGTCCTCGGCGTGGTGGGTGGTGCTGGCCTCGGTCGAGCTCATGGCACTCCTTCGTGACGGGTTCCCCGCCGCCGCCGCCCGTGGGGGCGGCGACGGCGGGGGGCGGGACGAGGCCGGCGAGGGGGTCAGCCCTCGGCGGGGTGGAGCGGGTGGGGTGCGGGTGGTGCCTAGCCCTTGTTCGCGTCGCCGGCCGCCTGCGCCAGCTCCTGCCCTGCGTCGAGGGCCTCCTGCACGGTGGTCTGCCCGGCGATGGCCGCACTGACCTGGAGCGAGACCTCGGTCGCCATGCCCGCGAACTCCGGCACGGCGACGAACTGGATGCCCGGGGCCGGTCGGGGCTGCACGCCCGGGTCGAGCGGGTCGGCCGAGCTGATGGCCTGCTCGGTCGCCTCGTAGAACGCCGCGGCGGCCTCCTGGTACTCGGGGTTCTCGTAGGTGGAGGTGCGCTTGCCGGCGGGCACGTTCGCCCAGCCGATCTCCTCCGCGACGAGCTCCTCGTACTCCTGCGAGGACGCCCACGACACGAACTCCCAGGCCGCGTCCTTGTTGGTGGACGCCTCCTGGATGCCCCAGGCCCAGCTGTAGAGCCAGCCGGAGGAGTCGGTCTCCTTGACGGGGGCGGGCGCGTAGCCGATGAGGCCCTTGACGGGCGAGTCCTCGGCCTCGAGCGAGCCCGCGGCCGACGTGGCGTCGTACCACATGGCCGTGCCGCCCTGCGTCATCGCGTTGAGGCACTCGGTGAAGCCGGAGTTGGCCGCGCCGGGCTGGCCGTGCTCGGTGACGAGGTCGACGTAGAACTGGGTGGCCTCGACGAACTCCGGCGAGTTGACCTGCGCGTCGAAGTTCTCGTCGAACCAGGTCCCGCCGAAGGTGTTGACCACGGTGGTCAGCGGCGCGAAGACCTGGCCCCAGCCGGGCAGGCCGCGCAGGCAGATGCCGTCCATGCCGTCCTGGACGCCGTCGGTGGCCTCGGCCAGCTCGGCGACCTCGTCCCACGTCGGGTTCTCGGGCATCGTCACCCCCGCCTCCTCGAAGACGTCGGTGCGGTACATGAGGAACGAGGACTCGCCGTAGAACGGCTGGCCGTAGAGCGACCCGTCCTCGCCCCGCAGGCCGTCGGCGATCGGGGCCAGGATGTCGTCCTGGTTGAACTCCTCGTCCGCGGCGACGTACTCGTCGAGGTTGGTGAGCCAGCCGTTGGTCGAGAAGAACGGCACCTCGTAGTTGGAGATCGTGGCCACGTCGTACTGGCCGGCCTGGGCCGAGAAGTCGGTGGCGATCGAGTCGCGGACGTCGTTCTCGGGCAGGACCGTGAAGTTGACGGTGATGCCGGTGTCGGCGGTGAAGTTGTCCGCCGTCAGGGTCTGCAGGTCTTCCATCTGGGGGTTGTTGACCATGATCACCGAGATCTCGCCCCCGGCGGCGCTGTCCCCGCTGGCGTCGCCGCCGGCGGCGTCGCCCCCGCTGGAGCTGCC
The DNA here is from genome assembly GCF_042466345.1 of Jannaschia sp. R86511. Classification (NCBI taxonomy): domain Bacteria; kingdom Pseudomonadati; phylum Pseudomonadota; class Alphaproteobacteria; order Rhodobacterales; family Roseobacteraceae; genus Jannaschia; species Jannaschia sp. R86511. Next base: position 1,708,646 of record NZ_JAXHCD010000001.1, on the reverse strand, counting down.
CCCGCCGGCTCCGGCGCAGCCGGCGAGCGCGACGGCGAGCCCGGCCACGAACGCGACGGATGTGACTGCACGTCGACGTGCTGCCATGCGTGTTCCTCTTTCTCGTCGGGGGCGCCGACCCGGTGGCCGGCGCCGTTCCTGTGCGGCCTGCCCACGAACGCTCTCGCTCGGTTGAGACCTCTTGCTGCTCAGATGTGCACTCCATTCCTAGGTGGGCGACCAGGTGCTGTCAAGGGTGTGCGAACGGCTGGTATGGAGTCGTTATGCACCCTGACCTGCGGTGTCACAGCTACCTGGCGTCGCCTGTGACCGGCCGCCCGGGTCGGGAGGCCGGTGTCTCGGGGACGCCTAGGCGTCGCTGCCGACGAGCTTCTCCAGGGTCGTCCGAGCACCCTCGGCCCGCAGCGAGGCCAGGGCGTCGGCGTAGGCCGTCGTGAACCGCGCGTCGTCGACCAGGTCACCGAACAGGTCGCGGTCTCGCAGCAGGGCCAGCGGGTCCTCGCCCTGCCGGGCGGCGGCCGCCATGACGCGGTCCCGCAGCCGGTCCACGACCTCGATGGGCTCGCCCTGCTCGTCGACGCCCTCCGCGTAGCGGGCCCAGGAGGCGACCACCAGCGCGCTGCGAGCGATCTCGCCCCCGGTCCGCAGGTTCTCGCGGATCACGGGGACCAGCCACTTCGGGATCCGGTCGGAGCTCTCCGCGCAGAGCCGGGCCAGGGTGTCCCGCACCTCCGGGTTGGCGAACCGCTCGATGAGGCCGTGGCGGTAGGCGTCCAGGTCGACCCCGGGCACGGCCGGCAGGGTCGGGCTGCCCTCGTGCGTCATGTAGCCGAGCAGGAAGCGTCGGAAGAGCGGGTCGGCGCAGACCTCGTGGGCGTAGCGGTAGCCGACCAGGTGGCCCAGGTAGGCCAGCGCCTGGTGGCTGGCGTTCAGCAGGCGCAGCTTCATCAGCTCGTACGGCTCGACGTCGTCCACCAGCTGCACCCCGACGTCGGCCAGGGGCGGTCGACCGAGGGCGAACGCGTCCTCGACGACCCACTGGGTGAACGGCTCGCACACCACCGGCCAGCCGTCGACGAGGCCGAACTGCTCCTCGAGCTGCTCGACGTCGGCCGGCGACGTGACGGGGGTGATGCGGTCGACCATCGAGCTGGGGAACGCGACCTCGGCCAGGATCCAGTCGGCCAGGTCGGGGTCGACCAGCCGGGCGAAGGCGCTGAGCATGCGCCGGGTGACGTCGCCGTTGCCCGGGATGTTGTCGCACGACAGCACCGTGAACGGGGCCGTGCCCTCGGCCCGCCGCCGGGCCAGCGCCGCGACGACGAAGCCGAACGCGGTCGACGGGGTGGCCCCGGGGACCAGGTCGGCGGCGATGGACGGGTCGTCGGCGTCGAACTCCCCCGTGACCTGGTTGACCAGGTACCCGCCCTCGGTGATGGTCAGCGACACGATGCGCACCGCCGGGTCGGCCATCTGGTCGAGCACGGCCCGCGGGTCGTCGGGGGCGAGCAGGGCCCGGGCCACGGAGCCGACGACGCGGGGCTCACGGTGCCCGTCGGGGTGCTTGACGACCAGGGTGTACAGACCGTCCTGCTGCTGCAGCGTCTCGATGATGCGCCGGTCGTGGGCCAGCACCCCCACCCCACACAGCGCCCAGTCCAGGGCCTGACCCTGCTCCATGAGCGCGTCGAGGTACATGGCCTGGTGCGCGCGGTGGAAGCCACCGACCCCCAGGTGAACGATGCCCACCCGCAGGGCGGAGCGGTCGTAGGTGGGGACGGGGACCCGCTCGGCGATGGTGGCGAGCGCGTCCTGCCGGAGCTCGACGGTCACGACCGGCCTCGCCCTCGGCCCGGGCGGGGTGCTGCGGGTGCGGGCATGTCGTTCCCCTCGATGGACGCCTGCGGCCACGGTGTCGCTCATCTGAGCGCAACCTGTCTACGAACGAGCCTAGGGATGGTTCTCGTCGTGGTCAAGAGGGCGCCCCGCTGCTCACATGAGCGCGTTGGAGCCGTCGGATCCACCCGCGACGGGTCGGCTCGAACGACTACCGTCGTCCCCGGAGACACCGGACGTCGTCGGACCATCCCTGCCCGTGCCGACGGATGACCCGACGCTCGCCCTGTCCTCTGCGCCCCCGTAGCTCAATGGATAGAGCAACGGCCTTCTAATCCGTAGGTTGCTGGTTCGAGTCCAGCCGGGGGCACCGGGTTAACCTGCAGGTCAGAGGCCTACAGGCCCTGCGGCTGCGGGGGGCGAGAGGCCACTGAAGCGGGGTTTGGCCTCAATCTGGCCTCACCTGTGGTGTAGGCCACGTGCAGGACGCGAGCGACCTCGTCTAGGTCGTCGGCGAACAGACCGGCGTACACGTCCAGGGTCATGGCCGCAGAGGCGTGACCGAGCATGCGCTGAACTGCCTTGACGTTAGCGCCGGCGGCGATGGCGAGGGACGCCGCGGTGTGGCGTAGCTCGTGCGGGGTCAGCCCGTCCAGCCCAACCTCGCGGGCGGCCCGGTCGAACACCTGCGTTCGGAAGTTCCGGTTACGGAGGACAGCGCCAGCGCGGCTGGTGAACGCGAGGTCGTCGGGGGTCCGCCCAGCCACCCGTGGGCGCAGCGGCTCGACCAAGAACGCTGGCAACGGCACGGAGCGTCGCTGGTGGTTCTTCGGAGTGCCGAAGACTGCGCGACCACGGATTTCTGTCATCGACCGTGCGACGTGGACGCGGCGGCGTTCCAGGTCGACGTCCCGGACTCGCAACGCAGCGAGCTCCCCCCAGCGCAGACCGGTGAACGCCAGGACGAGCACCACGGCGTCGAAGGGCTCTCCCACCGCAGCGGCCAACTCACGGATCTGGCCATGGCTGAGGAACCGCTTCTCGCTCACCCCCACCCGGGGGAGTCGGACCCCGGCGGCGACGTTGCGCGGCAGCCGCCCATCACGAACGGCGGAGCTCAGCATGAGGGACAAGACGCGGTGCGCGTGACGCACCGACGAGGGTGACAACCCCGCTCGGCTCAGCCCCGCCACCCAGTCGGCTACGGCGGAGTGGGCGATGTCGCTCAACCGGATGTCGCGCCAGGTGGGGAGAACCTGATTCTCCAGCAGCCCCTCGTAGCGGAGCGCGGTAGACGGCTTCAGTTGGGACTGACGCGTCAACCAGCTCCGGGACCACTCCCCCAGCGTGATGTTGCCCAGCGCCGGGTCGAGCCACTCGCCACGGCCCATGGCGACGTCCATGGAGGCCAACCAGCGCTGCGCGTCGATCTTGCGGGTGAAGTCACGGGACCGCTGCTTACCGGACGGGTCTCGGTACCGGGCACGCCATCGGCCGTTCTTGCGTCGCGAGACGCTGCCCATGTCAGGCCACCTGATCCGCCAGCCACGCCTCCACGTCGGCCTGGCGGTATCGCAGGTGCTTGCCGAGCCGGTACGCCTTTGGGCCGGTGCCATTGTGCCGCCACTGGTACAGCGTGGCCACAGGAACCCCCAGGAAGGCCGACACGTCAGTGACGCGCCACAAGGGTGCCGCCTCGACGCTGGCCGCCGAGACGGGTTCTGACATCTTCACATCGGGCATGCCGCACCTCCGGTGTCAGGGTGGCGTCGTTGTCTTGTCTGCCTCCAGCCGCGGTCGGCAGCCACTCACACTCAAGGAGGGAGACCGAAGCGTCCTGATGGTCAACTACAGGTGAAGTAGCGGCGGCGGGCTCGTCGGCGGCCAGCTCACGGAGCGCGGCGAACGCAGGCGGCGTGGAGCTTCTCGCTGATCTCGCCCCAGGACTTCGGGGTGGTCTTGCCGGTCAAGGTGGTGCTCGGCCACCGGTCGGTGAAGAGGCGCGTGACGGTCACGGGGATGTCCTACTCAAGGCCTGCCCTGCGGGGCGCCGCGTCATGAGCGCCCAGCCGACGTGCCGCCGTTCACTGACTCCGACTGGCTGGGCAACCGTCTTCGCGTCCATGGAGCGACCATCGGCCTCACGTGTCAGCCAGGTCTGCGTGCAGACAACCGCTGTCCGATGCGCCGTTTAGCGTGCCCAGGCATGGTCGGCGATCGTCGTCGGCCGGTGAGAGGAGCCTTCGATGGAGATGTGGTCCGTGGCGTCCGACAGCCTCAACGAGGCAAGGCGCGCCGCTGGAGGTGAGCCCACCGCCGACCAGCTGCTTCAAATCGCCCAGATCGAGGCGCTGCTGGCGATCGCTCAGAACCTCTCGGAGATCCACCACGAGGGGATCAACCCTGAGTTCCGGGCCGACTGAATCCCGCCCGGCGACTCGTGAGGACACCTGCCCGGCACCCACGAGGGGCCCCTACCGACGGTAGGGGCCCCTCGTGGGTACTGCGAGAACTGGTCAGACGGCGACGGTGCCGACGTCCTCGAGGAAGTACCTGGAGTGCGAGCGTCGGAGTGCGTTCTCGTCCTTGGCGCTGATCACGACGACCTCGTAGTTGGAGTCGAAGTCGCAGGACTCCTCGGCACCGAACCGGGCGTACATCGCCTCGACGGGGCTTGCGAACTCCTCCAGACGGTCGACGTGACCGCAGGGACGGTTGTAGACGATCAGGAAGTTGGTCATGTGGTGGGCTCCTCCTGTTGAACCCGGAACACTACCTCGGGCGTGCCGCCTGTGGTCAGTCGGGTGGGTCACGGTTCAGATCTCCTCGACGCGCTTCGTCACCGACTTGAGGATCTTGAGCAGGTCCTCAGCCTCGGCGGCTGCGCTAGACCCTGTCTCGTCGCTCACGATGCGTAGCCCCGTTGCTGGATCAACACGGGCGGAGGCCCAGTCGTTCCCGATCCCCTCCAGCTCAGCGATGCGTTCGCTCTGCCGGGTCAGCGACGCGATCAACCCAGCCTCGACGGATCCGGGCGCAACCCGCTCGACGGGGTCGTCCGCGGAGCCGGCCAGCGACTCGTCTGCGTACCGGATCGATCGTCCGAGGCGGTCAGCGACCCGTTCGTACAGGTTGGCCCAGGCGTGCTGCAGCGACGTCCGGATCTGAATCTCACAGGCCAGTCCGTCCACCTTGACGATGACGTGGACGGCACGGTAGCCGCGTATGGGCATCTCGCGCCGGTCGATCACCCGTCCTCCGAGGCGCTGCACCAGCTGTTCAGAGACGATGTCCTGCCCGTCCAGCGTCATCGAGCCGTCGATGCGCACTCCTGCGACGTCCTGGATGCGGGAGAGCGGAGAGCCCGGCTGACGACGCAACTTGTCTACAAGCGTGCCTCGGGTCTTGACCCGTGAGGTCACGTTCAGGTCAGATCCGTGACCGGCGAGTACTTCCGCCCACGACACCGTCTCGATGACTCCCACGACATCGGCCCGGACCCGATCGTAGGCAATCAGACACTGATTCCAAGCTCGCAGATCCTCGACGGAGGCCTCGCCTGCGATGAGACGCTTTCCGATCCGGTCCACCTCGCCCTTGGCGATCGGCAGCGCATGCATCGTGCGGACGTTACGGCAGACCCTCAGGCCTCGTCCCGCTGCTTCGGTGTCGCCGACGGGCGGCCGTCAGCGGTTTAGCGGCGTGATGTCGGACCGTGATCGAGTTCCGTCGTGTCGAGATCGCCGACCACCAGTCGCCTGGAGGAACCCGCGGCGCATGTTGCGCAGCCCGCTCACTGGCAGGGCCGGTTCGGCGCTGGCACGGTCAAGATCGCCCGTCGACGCATGGCCCCGATCTGGCACCTGGCTACCTGGCCCACCCTGGCTCAGGGAGTGGGAGCACGGTCTGGACGTGGACGTCGATGAAGCGCCTACCCGCGGGTAGCGTCTTCTCGTCTGCGCCTGCCCCCGTTCGGCCGCTGAGATCGAGACCGGACGTGGCTAACAATGCAACTGCGCCTACGGTCACCGAGGCCTCAATCGCCGCACCTATTCGAGCTGCTAGCGGGGGTTGGTTTGCGGGAGCGGGTGCGTACGCGATGGCGCGGTGGGCGTGGATGTCCCATCGGACCAGCGCCGCGTGCAGGCGTCCGGCATCGTTGATGGGGGGTTGGTGTTCACCCTCTGCTGCGGTGACGAAGCGGCGTCCGACGTAGGCACCGGCCAGGCGCTCGAAGACCTCGAGCCGTCTCAGGGCTTCGGTGCCCCGTGGCACGGCGCGGGTCTCCCTGAGGTTGCGGGAGCCGTGGGTGCGGCGTAGCTCGTCCTGCACGTTCTGCCGCACGGCGAGCCCGGTGCCGTGGCTGGCCACGTGCAGGGTGTGGATGACCCGGGTCCGCGCCGCCAAGACGTCCGCGCGGACGACGGGCAGCAGCCCGGGCCTCGGGGGCTGCGTGTGGAATCGATCCACGAGGGCTGCGGCTCTGGTGAAGGTCTCCGCGATGCATAGCAGGCGCTCGTCGGCAGGCCCGTCCCCGGGCCAGCCCACCGTGAGTTGACGGCGGTGCATACGTTGGGCGTGCGCCTGCAGACGGGTCAAGATCTCGGCGTCTGCTCGTCCCTGGGCGTCAAGGGTCGGGGCCGGCAGGCTCCGCCACAGCTCGGCTGCTGCTTGAACTGTCTCGCCCCAGGTCCGGAGTAGTGCGGCGGCCTGGTCGCCATCGAGGTCGAGCAAGAGGTCGCGGGCGAGGTGGTCCGCGTCTCGTAGCAACTCGCCGACGCTGCGACGGTCATGGGCCCAGACGACGTGTGGGTCGTCGCCGAGATCCGGCGGGTACGGCCGCCCCGCCGGCGTCACGGTTGTCTTCCGAAGCGGCCTGCCTGGTCCGTTATCCGGAGGGCGGTGGCTTCGGTGAGGAGGTCGCAGATCCGGACCACGAGTCCAGACATGCCGGCGGGGAACGCGTCGATGGGCAGTGAGCGAGTCAGGAACTCCGCCGCAGTGAGGGTGTCGAGGGCCCCGGCGGGGACGTATTCGGGTCCGTAGTCGTCGACGGGTGGCTGCGCCATGAGGTTGGCCGCCTCGCAGGCGGCGAGCTCCGCCCCGAGGGCGAGCGGGTGCCCGGCCGAGGAGAGACCTTCCGCCTGCGCCTGCAGGCGCACCTGTTCGGCGGCGTCCTGCAGGAGCCATCGCAGCTGCGCCAACACGACCGTCGCCTCTGGATCCACGCCATCCGATGGCGCGAGCGGCGACGGTTCGAGACCAGGCACGGCCCGGTCGCCGAGTGAGCCAGCCAGCACGAGGGGTCCGTCAAGACCGACATCGTCACCGTCCATTCGGTTCTCCTTCCGCGCTCGCCTGCCTGACTGCTGGCCTAACGGCTTGTGTCCGCTCCCGGATCGGGTCCCTTGGGGACCGGTGGCCCCTCGCGAGGCCCCCTGTTGCCCGGAGAAGGGGCAGACAGAGCGGCCTCGTGGTCACTGACGCAGCGACAGAGCTCGTGACGCGCGAACCCGGCCCGATCCGGCACCGCAGAAGTCGCTTCTCGAGTCCGCGGGAGGCGTTGAGCCCCGGACCGTGACCCGTCCTTGCTTCGGGCCTGCCGTGTCTCCTGCCTCACGTCGTGCCGGCGACCTCCGAGCATCCGCGCGGTCCTTCGTCCCCCCTGGACCGAACGACCAAGATCATCTGCCACACACCTCTTGCATCTCCGGGGGGTACGTAGCCCCGCGGTGACCACCTGGGCGTCGGGACCGCCCTTGTTGGGGTGTGATGAGCGTTCACAAACTGACGGCGGGGTCGGGGTACGACTACCTGACCCGGCAGGTCGCGGCGCTGGACGCCACGGAGAAGGGCCACACCGGCCTGGCGAGCTACTACACCGAGCGCGGCGAGGCCCCCGGGCAGTGGGTCGGGTCCGGCCTCACCGGCTTCGACGGATTAAACCCCGGAGACCCGGTCACCGCCCAGCAGATGCAGGCGCTGTTCGGCTCCGGGCATCACCCCCTCTCCGCCGAGCGCCTCGCCGCGCTGGAGGAAAGACGCGGTGACGGCCTGCGTAGCCTCAACGCCAAGGACCGGGAGGCGGCGACGCGTCTGGGGGCGCCGTTCAAGGTCTACACCGGCGACGTCAGCCCGTTCCGGGTCGAGGTCGCCCGACGCATCGCCGCCATCAACACCGACGCCGGCCTGCCTGCGGACTCACCGGTCCCGGCGGAGCAGCGGGCACGGGTCCGGACCGAGGTAGCCCGGCAGTCCTTCGTCGCCGAGCACGGCCGTCCCCCACGCGACGCCCGCGAGCTGGCCGCCGAGATCGCACGACAGTCCCGGCCACGGACGACAACGGTGGCCGGGTACGACCTCACGTTCTCCCCCGTGAAGTCCGTCAGCGCCCTGTGGGCCATCGCCCCACCCGACATCGCAGCACGCATCGAACGCGCCCACCAAGGCGCGGTGGCCGACGCGCTGCGGTTCATCGAGACGCACGCCCTGTTCACCACCCGCACCGGCAGGAACGGCGTCCGGCAGGTCGACGTCACCGGACTGGTCGGGACCGCCTTCACCCACCGCGACAGCCGCGCCGGCGACCCCGACCTGCACACCCACGTCGCCGTAGCGAACAAGGTCCAGACCCTGCCCACCATCAGCACGGAGGGCACGCCGGGTGGGGGTGGGCAGTGGTTGTCGATCGACGGGCGGGTCCTGTTCAAGGCCGTCGTCGCCGCGTCGGAGACATACAACACGGCCCTCGAAAGTCGACTCCGGGACGACCTCGGACTGCGGTTCGCGGCCCGTGAGGGTGAGACCCGCGCGGAGGACCGGAAGCGGCCTGTCCGGGAGATCGTGGGCCTGCCAGTGGCACTGCTGCGGGCGTGGTCGGTGCGGCGGGCCGACATCGAGGTCCGCCGCGGCGAGCTCGCCGCCACGTTCCAGCGTGACCACGGCCGGCCGCCGACGCCGGTGGAGACGCTGCACCTGGCGCAGCAGGCCAACTTGGAGACACGGGCCGCGAAGCACGAGCCCCGCACCCTGGCCGAGCAACGAGCGACCTGGCGGGCCCAGGCCGAGCACGTCCTCGGTGGCCCGCAACCGGTCCAGCAGATGCTGCGCGGCGTCCTGCTTACCGGCCGTCGCCCCCGGCAGCAGGAGCACGCGCCGGGTGTCGATGGCGCCTGGCTGGACGTCGCAGCGGCCCGGGCCGTGGCAGCGTTGCAGGCGCGGCGCTCGACGTGGCAGGTCTGGCACGTCCGAGCCGAAGCGCAACGTCAGGTCCGCAGCACCGCAGGCGGTCGCCTCGACACCCAGCAGGCCGTGGACGCGCTCGTCGACAAGGTCCTGCAGCGGCACTCGGTCGCCCTCACCTCGGACGAGCGAGACGCCCGCGGGCGCGAGGTGCGGGAGCCCGCTCAGCTGCGGCGGCGCGACGGCAGCAGCGTCTACCAGGTCGCCGGGGCTGACCTGTTCACCTCCGCCTCCGTCCTCGCGGCCGAGCAGCGGCTCGTGGACGTGGCGGGACGGCGAGGCGGGCGGGTGGTCGATGGGCAGGCGGTCGAGATGGCGTTGCTGGAGGCGACCGCGAACGGCACCGACCTGAACGCGGGTCAGGTCGCGCTGGTGCGCCGGATGGCGACCTCCGGAGCCCGCCTGCAGCTGGCGATCGCGCCGGCCGGAGCCGGGAAAACCACCGCCATGTCCGCCCTCGCCGCGGCCTGGACCAACGGCGGGGGCACCGTCGTCGGTCTCGCCCCCTCCGCAGCCGCCGCAGCCGCCCTCCGGGACCACATCGGCACCCCCAGCCACAGTGCGAGCGGGATCGCAGACAGGAGCTGGGACGAGCCCGGTGGTGCTGGGGGCGTGCAGACGGAGACGTTGGCGAAGCTGACGTGGTCGCTCACGCACGGGGAGCTGCCGTCGTGGGCGGCGCAGATCGACGCCACCACGCTGGTGGTGATCGACGAGGCCGGGATGGCCGACACCCTCTCCCTGGACGCGGCCGTGAACTTCGTCGTCGGCCGTGGGGGAAGTGTCCGGCTGGTCGGGGACGACCAGCAGCTCGCGGCCATCGGCGCCGGCGGGGTCCTGCGTGACATCCAGGCGACGCACGGCGCGGTCCATCTGAGCGAGCTCCTCCGCTTCCGCGATCCCGCCGAGGGGGCCGTGACGCTGGCGTTGCGGGAGGGGCGACCCGAGGCGCTCGGGTTCTACCTCGACCACGACCGCGTCCACGTCGGCGACCTCACCACCCTGACCGACGAGGTGTTCGACGCCTGGCTCACCGACCGCAGCAACGGTCTGGACTCGATCATGCTGGCTCCCACCCACGACCTCGTCAGCGACCTCAACCAACGCGCCCGCGCCCACCGCCTCGCCACCACCCCCACTGCGCCGGCGTCACGGGGCCAGTCCCCCTCGACCGCGAGCAGTGAGGTGGTGCGGTTGGCCGACGGGAACGAGGCCAGCGCCGGGGACCTGCTCATCACCCGGACCAACGACCGGACGCTCCGGACAACGTCGACGGACTGGGTGAAGAACGGCGACCGCTGGATCCTCACCCGGGTCCATGACGGCGGGTCGGTGAGCGCCCGCCACACCCGCACCGGACGCACCGTCGTCCTCCCCGCGGCGTACGTGCAGGCCTCGACCGAGCTCGGGTACGCCACCACCGTCCACAGCGCCCAGGGCGTCTCCGTCGACACCATGCACGGCCTCGCCGGCGGACTGCAGGGTCAGGGGGCGGGGGGTCTGTCGCGGCAGCAGCTGTACACGATGCTCACCCGCGGCCGCCTCGCGAACCACGTCTACATCGAGGTGGTCGGCGACGGGGACCCCCACTCGGTGATCCGCCCCGACCTGATCCATCCCCTCACCGCCACCGACCACCTCGAGGCGATCCTCGCCCGCGACGACACCCCCACCTCCGCCACCACGGCAGCCCGCGAACAGAACGACCCCGCCCTGCGACTTGGTGACGCCGCCGCGCGGTACGTCGACGCCCTGCACGTCGCCGCCGAAGACCACCTCGGACCCGACACCGTCGCTCTCCTCGAGAGCGCGGCGGACCAGGTGGTCGCCGGGCTGGCCGGGCCGGACGCCGGCCTGCTGTCGGAGTCGTCGGCATGGCCCACGCTGCGGGCGCACCTGCTGCTTCTTGCCGCCGCTGGGACTGACCCTGTCGAGGCACTCGAGAAGGCCGCCACGTCCGGCAGGCGGGCCGGTGGGCAGGCCGGTGGGCAGGCTGGTGGGTTGGCGGACGCGCGGGACCTGGCCGCGGTGCTGGACTGGCGTCTCGACGACACCGCCCTCCGCAGCGCTGGACGCGGGCCCCTGCCGTGGCTGCCAGCGGTCCCCGCCGCCCTGGCCGAGGACCCCACCTGGGGTGAGTACCTCACCGGTCGCGCCGACCTCGTCCACCACCTCGCCGATCGCGTCCGCCACCAGACCATCGACGAAAACCCAGACGACCGGGCCGTCGAAGGGGCGGCTGGGTCGGTCGACGGGGCGGCCGCGAACGTTCCCCCGGTTCCGGGGGAAGGTTCCCCCCTCCCGGCCTGGCTGAACACGGGGGAACGACGTCCCCCCACGCGGGTGGTGGCCGAGGTGCAGGTGTGGCGGGCCGCCATGCACGTGGCCCCGACCGACCGACGCCCCACCGGCGCCCCCCAGCTGCAGAAAGCCGCGCGCACCTGGCAACGCACCCTCGACCAGCACGTCCAGGGCGACCGGACACCCGCCCTGGCGGAGTGGGGGCCCCTGCTGCACCACCTCTCCCCTGCCTTCAGGACCGACCCCTTCACCCCCATCCTCGCCGACCGCCTCGCAGCCCTGTCCCGCGCCGGCGTCGACGCCCGCACCCAGCTGACCCGGGCCGCGAGTATCCGTGCGCTCCCGGACGATCACGGCGCGGCCGCCCTGTGGTGGCGCATCAGCCGCCACGTCTCCCCCGCCGTCGCCACCACCCTCACCGGCCACAGCACCCGGAACGGCCACGGCAACCCGCTCCCCGCCGCCTGGACCGCCCACCTTCAGGAGGTTCTCGGCGACGACCGTGCTCAGACCGTCATGGCCAGCCGCTGGTGGCCCGCCCTGGTGACCGTCATCGACCACGGCGTGGGCCGCGGCTGGCACCCGCACGCCCTCCTGTCCGCCGCGGCACCCCCTCCCCTCCGGACTCAGACCGCCGCCGACACCGCCCCAGCGGCGCCAACTGGTGGTGGCAGCGATGACGGTGACGCCGGGCCCGACGAGGATGAGTGCCTGGCCATGGTGTGGCGGGCGTCGGTGCTCACCGACCCCACCCCCGCCGACGTCGACCACGACGCCCTGGAAGACCCCGCACCAGCCGACCTGTGGGACGGCGCCGAACCGGACACCCGCCACCTCATCATCGCGGCCCCCGCCCCCACCACTCCGACTTTTAACACTGCGACCCACGGTGCGACCGACGACGCAGCCGCCGCGCAGCCATACCCGTCCCGCAATCTGGCCGACGACGCGCCCGACACGGTCACGGCCGACCTCGCCGTCCAGGCCCAGCTGCGACGAGTGATCGGGGCCCCAGAAACCCAGCGCGATGGACACCGAACGCGCGCTGCAGCGCGCCTACGACATCGAGACCTCCCCCGTCACCCCCGAACGAGTGACCGACATCAACCAGCTGGCCCTCGCCTACTTCCAACGGGCGTTCCCCGGCTCCTGGGCCCAGACCTACCTGCAGCGCCGCTTCGACCAGGACCTGACCGGACACCCGACCATCCGCCCGGGCTACGCGCCTGCCGGGTGGACCGGCCTCGTCCGGCACCTGCGCCACGCCGGTGTCGGCGAGGAGGAGATGCTCGCCGCCGGCGTCGCGACCACCGCCAGCACCGGACGCCTCATCGACCGTTTCCGCGACCGCGCCATCCTCCCCCTGACCCACGACGGACGCGTCCTCGCGTTCGTCGGACGCCGACACCCCGACCTCACCGACCACCCCGAATCAGACGATCAGCCCGAACGGCAGCACGCTCCCAAGCGCGGACAGCACGATCGTCAGCACGGCCCGAAGTACCTGAACACCGCGACCACCGTCGCCTACAGCAAGAGCGCCCAGCTGTACGTCCCGGACCCGACCCTGCTTGACCGGGGAGCGATCCCGGTGCTCGTCGAGGGACCGATGGACGCCATCGCCGTCAGCCTCGCCAGCAGTGGCCGTCACGTCGGTGTGGCCCCCCTCGGTACCGCGCTGTCCGACCAGCAGGCCACCCAGCTCGCCCAGCACCATCACCGCACCGGCGTGGACCCGGCCGTGGCGACCGACGCGGACCTCGCCGGCCGCCTCGCCGCGCAACGCGCCTACTGGACCCTCTCCCTGCACGGCATGGACCCTGCCCTGGCCGCCCTCCCCCCGGGCGCCGACCCCGCCGACCTCTACGCCGCCGACGGCGGCCGCCGGTTGCAGCACGCACTGCAGGGTGCACGTCCCCTTGCCGACACCCTCGTCGAGGAGCGCCTCGCCCATCTCCCCCCGCGGCAGGCCGTCGACGCCGCCGTCGCCGTTGTCGCCGCCCGGCCATCCCAGCATTGGGCCGCAGCCGCCAACGTGCTGACCCGGCGGACCGCTCAGCCCCGGCCCGCCATCGACCGACGGCTGCTGTCCGCAGTGCGGGCCTGGACCACCGACCCCCGCCGAGCCACCGAGACCGCGGTGGGGGACCTCCGGACGGTGCGCGAACGTCTGCAGCACGCCGCACAACGCGAGCAGTCCGCAACTCGGCCCGGGCCGGGAACGAGCGCTCGACGCTGGCAGCCGGTTGCCCGAGCGATCGATCCGCGCCTCGTCCATCAGGACGACTGGCCCGCCCTGGCCGAGGTGATGGACCAGCTCGACGGCCCCCACCTCGATGTCGCGGCCACCGCACGCGCCCTGGTCCGCACCACCCCCCTCAGCGACGACGCCGCCCGAGACCTCCGATACCGACTCCTCAACACCGCCCAGTTGCTCGACACCGCGCGGTCGCTCGCCCCCGGGCGGTGGAACGGCGCCGACAATCCGCCCCAGGTAGTCCCCCGCACCGGGGCACCCGCCACCGTGCCTGCGCGCCGCGACACGGTCGTCGTCTCCCGGGAAGACCGCGGCGCCACTGGGCCCCGATAGACAGTGCCGCCGCGCTCCGGCGGGCGGCGGAACCACCGCGCTCTATCACAGTCAGTAGAGGCCTCGTTCACTTAAGATTCTTCCGATGAATCCAGAGACCGGAACCCAGGCGGACGACTCCCCCGTCCTTGCGTCGTTGACCGTGATGGAGCGTAATGAGGTCCTGGGCGTTCTGCTGGAAGCGCACCCCGAACTGCAGGACGAGGCCGAGCGGATGGCACAGGCTCTGCTGTCAACGACGTCGGTCGAGCAGGTCGCAGCCGAGGTGGAGGCGGCTCTGGCCAGGATCCCCGTGGAGGCTCTCGCCGTAAGGGCGGGTCGAGTCCACGGTCGCGGCTACGTCCACGAGACGGAAGCGGCGGGGGAACTGCTCGAGGAAACCCGCGAGCAGTTCCGAGCGGACCTCGAGCGACTTGCTTGCCTGAACGTCAAAGGGGCCGCGTCACACATCACGGTCGGGATCGTTGCTGGGCTTCACCGCGTCCGCGATCCGGAGGTGGGCACGGTGCCGGGCTACGCCGGTGAGGACGCTGCTCCTGAGCTGGCTGCGAGCGTCCTGCACCTGAGCGCCACGCTCAGGGTGGTCATCCCGGACGATGCGCCTGGTGAGCACTGGCCCAGCTGGGCCGATCGGCTGTGACGGACGCCCACCGATGAACAACGTTCCGTACGAAGGCGGTGGGCACGAGGGGCTGCTCGCAGAGGTGAAGGCGCTACGCGCGGAGAACGACCGGCTTCGCGGGCTGCTCGGGCTGCAGAACCGGGCCGAGAACGGCCACTCCCAGGCCGGCGCGCCGATACTGCGTACCGCGCCAGACGAGCCGCGACGTGTGGACTCGTCATCGACACCGGCGGACAAGCTCGCGCTGTGGCGGTCGCTGTTCGGCGCCCGCTCGGACGTGTACGCCACACGGTGGCAGAGCGCGTCCAGCGGCAAGAGCGGGTGGTCGCCGGCGTCGAAGGACCGTTGGGCGAACGGTCGCCCGCCCCGGAACTACCTGCCCTTGACCGATGAGGTGTTCGTGGCCCATCTCCGCGGGGTGGAGACGGTCGGGATCTACCCGCTGCTGCACGAGGACGCCTGCGCGCTGCTGGTGTGCGACTTCGACAAGGGCACCTGGGCGTTGGACGCGCTGGCGTACCTGGATGCGTGCCACCGCAACGCAGTGCCCGCCGCACTCGAGCGATCCCGCTCCGGTGACGGAGCGCACGTGTGGGTCTTCTTCGCACAACCGGTGCCCGCGTCCTCCGCGCGGGCGATGGGTGCCGCACTGCTGCGAGAAGCCATGACGGCCCGGGCCGAACTGGATCTCTCCAGCTACGACCGCTTCTTCCCGTCCCAGGACTTCATGCCCAAGGCCGGGTTCGGGAACCTGATCGCACTGCCGCTGCAGGGAGGTTCCATCCGCAAGGGCACCACGCTCTTCGTCGACCCCACGACGATGCAGCCGTGGCCCGACCAGTGGGCGTTCCTCTCCTCGGTCACGCGCATGAGCCCGCAGGCCGTGGAGTCCGTGGCCGAGACGCTGCGTCCCGTCGACACCGGGCCCACGCTGCCTCTAACGGACCTGGGCCGGGCAGGCGGACCACCTGCTCCGCCGGTGGTCCGAGCCCGACTCGGTGCAGAGCTGTCCATCGAAAGAGCGGGCCTTCCGCCCGCGGTGGTGGCGGCCCTGAAGCACGCGGGGTCGATCCCCAACCCTGAGTACTTCGAGAAGCAGCGCCTGCGGTTCTCCACCTGGGACACCCCGCGGTTCATCAGCGCCTACCGCGAGGACCTGCAATGGCTCCACCTGCCCCGAGGGCTGATCGACAGTGTCCGCGACCTGTTCGCCAGCATCGGCAGCAGCCTCGCCGTCATCGACGACCGCCCGGAACCTCCCATCGCGGCCTTCGCCTTCCGGGGTGAGCTGCGGGCCCAGCAGGCGGTCGCGGTCGCAGACGTCATCGAGCACGAGCTCGGGGTCCTCGTCGCGCCCCCTGGGGCCGGCAAGACCGTCATGGCCTGCGCCGTGATCGCCCACCGCCGTACCCCGACGCTCGTGGTCGTGGACCGCAAAGAGCTGCTCGAACAGTGGCGGTCCCGCCTGCACGACCACCTCGGCCTCGATGCCTCAGACGTCGGTCAGATCGGAGGCGGCCGGGACCAGGCGACCGGAGTGATCGACGTCGCGATGATCCAGAGCCTCGCTCGCCGCGATAACCCGTCCTTCTTCGACCGCTACGGGCTCGTCGTGGTCGATGAGTGCCATCACCTTCCCGCCGCCTCCTTCACGACCTGCATGCGGGCCGCACGGACCCGCCGCTGGCTCGGCCTCACCGCCACCCCCTACCGGCGCGACAAACTGGAAGCACTCATCGCGTTCCAGTGCGGGCCCACCCGCCACGAGATCAAGCCGGCGACGGTCGAAGGGACCGAGCTCATGCGACGTGAGCTCGTGGCCCACCACACCAGCTCTGACATGACCGGCGAGGACACCAGTCACATCCAGGACGTCTTCCGCGTCATCAGCGACGACGCGACGCGAACCGCCCAGATCTGCGCCGACGTACACGACGCATGCTCGTCGGGGAGGACCTGCCTCGTGCTCACCCAACGAACCGACCACATCGAAGCCATCCGAACCGGCCTCGCGACCCTCGGCCAGGATGCGCTCGTGCTGCGAGGCGGACTCGGCAGACGCGCCCGCGAAGCCGTCACCGCCGCCCTCGCCGCCCGTGAGCCCGACAACGGCATCGTGCTCATCGCCACCGGCTCCTACCTCGGAGAGGGCTTCGACTGGCCTGAACTCGACACTCTCTTCCTCGCGTTCCCCCTGGCGTTCAAGGGCCGCGTCGTGCAGTACGTCGGCCGACTACTACGCAGCCACGAGGGCAAGCACCACGTCGTGCTCCACGACTACGTCGACCACCGCATCCCCGTACTCGAACGCATGCACCGCAAGCGCCTCCCCGCCTACGCCACCCTAGGCTCGAACTCCCCAAGCCCAGCTGTCGGACGCCAGGCAAGGGGCCCTCGACCAGGCCCTGACATCGATTCCCCCCGACACAATCCTGCCCCCGGCCCAGCTCAAGATCGTCGAGCACGCGCCCCGTCTCAGCATCGCCACCACCCTCACCTGCGGCCGCCCCGGTATCCGGCTCTTCGTCCGGCGCACCACCGCCAAGAAGTCCCTCCGCGACAGCAACCGCTCTGGCCCCACCGTCCCCACCACAGCGCCGCCGCAGCCGCCACGGTGTCATCCACGGTGTCATCGCCGCCGGTGTGTCGTCGTGAGCCGGCCGAATTGCCGGCGCCCGCAGCAGGGCGGCGCCGGCTGGCGCCACGGCCCTGACCATAAGGATCGGTGCAGTCGTCGCCGGCGTGATCGCGCTGAACGTCGCGGTGCGGCTCGGGTACCGTCTGGACGCCTCCGGCGTCAACGGGGCCACCGAGGCAGCAATCCCGGCGGACCCGCTCGCGGTCGTGCTGGATGTCGCCGTGGGCGACCTGCCGTGGCCGGCCACCGGCACGTTCATCCTCGCCACGGCGGGCTGGTGCTGCTGCTGCCCGCGTTGCTTTGGCGTCGCCCTGATCCGCAGCGGCCGGGGCCGTACCCGGGTGGACCGGGCCGCGGCGTTCCTAATTGGGCCGCGGCGCGGACATCCAGACCCTCACGCGCCGAAGGGCCGCGCAGACCGCGGAGCGCCTTGGCGTCGTCAACGGTACAAACAGAAGCACTAGGGATAGTGGGGTGGGTGTGCCGATCGGGCGC
The DNA here is from genome assembly GCF_042466345.1 of Jannaschia sp. R86511. Classification (NCBI taxonomy): domain Bacteria; kingdom Pseudomonadati; phylum Pseudomonadota; class Alphaproteobacteria; order Rhodobacterales; family Roseobacteraceae; genus Jannaschia; species Jannaschia sp. R86511. The sequence continues at coordinate 1,690,922 of NZ_JAXHCD010000001.1, read as the reverse complement.
ACCGTCGGCGGCGGTCAGGAGCTCGTCGGGTCGTGGGAGGACCTGCACCTGGACATCTGGGCCCCCGCACGGGCCGGACCACTTCTCGCGCGGTCCCCGCGATCCTTGAGGCGCCTGGCGCCGTGGTCGTCACCTCGCACAAGCGGGACGTCGTCGACGCCACCCGCGACGTCCGCGCCCACCTCGACCGCCACCCACCCCGGCAGCGACGCCGACGACAGGGCAGCCCCGTCCGGGCGACGAGTCAGGTGTGGGTGTGCGACCCATAGGGCATTGCGCTGGAGGAGCCGACCTGGTGGTGGGACCCCCTGTCCTACGTCACCGACGAAGTCAAGGCCTCCTCGCCGGCCTCCTCCTCGCGGCCGCGCTGGACTCCCGGCCCATCACCGACGTCTACACCTGGCTCACCCGCCCGACCGACGACACCGCCGTCGATATCCTCGCCACGCACGGGTTCTCGCTGTCGGCGAGCAACGTCGCGGGCGTCACCGCGGCCCCGGAGAAGCAGCGCGGCGGGATCTACGGCACCGCCCAGCAGATGGCGTCCTGCCTCACCAACCGCCACCTCGCGCACTGAGTCACCCCCAGGGCGGGCGCCGTGACCTCGACCCCCGACCCCACCTGGACCCCGCGACGCTCGTCACCGAGCACGGCACGCTGTACCTGCTGTCCAAGGAGGGCCGCGGCACCGCCGGCCGGCTCGTCACCGCCCTCACCGTCGCCGTCATCGAGGCCGCCGAGGAGCTCGCGGTGCACTCCGCCGGCGGGCGCCTCGCCACACCGCTGCTGGCGGTGCTGGACGAGGCCGCGAACGTCTGCCGCTGGCGGGACCTGCCCGACCTGTACTCACACTACGGCTCCCGCGGGATCGTGCTGATGACGATCCTGCAGTCCTGGTCCCAAGGCGTCGGGGTGTGGGGGGAGTCCGGCATGAAGAAGCTCTGGTCCGCCGCGAACGTGAAGGTCTACGGCGGCGGCGTCTGCGAAGCCAGCTTCCTGGAGGACCTGTCCCGCACCATCGGCGACCACGACCGGCCCACCTCGAGCGTCACCACCGGCCGCGGCGGCCAAGGGGTGTCCCACCAGTTGCAGCGCGACCGGATCCTCGACGTCGCCGACCTCGCCGCCCTGCCTAAGGGCCCGCGCCATCGTCTACGGCAGCGGCTCCCGCCCCACCCTCATCCGCACCCAACCCTGGATGACGGGCCCGTACGCCACCGCCGTCCAAGCGTCCATCGCCGCCCACGACCCCCAGGCCGAACGCACCCTCCACCACGTCCAGCTAGCAGCCACTGCTGCCGCGCGCGCGCCTGAGCCGGTGAAGGAGGTGACGTCGTGAGCCAGTGGGGCGACGACTACCCGGACGGCAGTGATGTCGACGTCGACGAGCCCGGCGGCACGAGCAGTGCCGACCAGGACGCCCGGAACGACAGCAGCGTCGCCGACGCGCCGCCCCCGCTGTACTACGCGTCCGTCGACGAGTTCGTGCGTCTGTACCTGCGTCTGGTCTACCGCCGACGCGTCGACGGACGGAACCGGTGCTGGGCCGGCCGCTGGTGGGAGTACGAGGAAGCCATCATCCGCCTGGAAGCACTGTGGCGGGCCTGGGAACACCTACGCCTAGACCCCGCCACCGGCATGAGCGTGTGGTGGCGCGACCACGCCGACCACCACATGCCCGTCCTCCTCGACCCCGACGGACCCTTCAGCGACGCCACCGAAGGCGAAGAGAACACCAACCGACGCGGCGACCCACTGCCCTACGTCACACCCCCCGCAGGCCTCTTCCCCGGCGAGCGATGAGTAAAAGTGTAAGCCTCATCTGGCCCGAGCGTGCCGGACCACCCCGGTTTGACACACTCAGCCTGGCTATAGGTGGAGTAGACGACGCTGCCCTGTGTGTGCTGACCGCCTGGTGCGACAGGTTCAGCGCGCCCAATTCCTTGCGGGTCAACGTGAGCGTCGGCGCGGGGACTATCCCGTTCACCCGCGGGTGGCTGGCCTGCCGGCCCGGGGCGTCGCTACTTACCCAGGTCCCGCAGGCACGAGCGACCCGAGAGTCGCTTGCCAGTACGTGGTGGCTCGCGTACGCTCCGAAGCAGACAACGTTGTCTGTGGGGGTCGTCGCCTCCGGTGAGGAGAGATCGATGAGGTCGTTCCGACTGGTCGCCGCGATGTCCGCCGTCGTCGTCCTACTGCCCCTGGTGTCCGCGTCCGCGAGCACGGGGTCGTCCCCTGTCGCCACGGGCTCAGCGGTCGTGGCCGAGGCGGTCGAGGTCCCGGAACCGTTCCGGCCGGCCTACCACTTCTCGCCCAAGAAGAACTGGCTGAACGATCCCAACGGGCTCGTCTACTACGACGGCGAGTACCACCTGTTCTTCCAGTACAACCCCGACGGCACGACCTGGGGCAACATGTCCTGGGGTCATGCGGTCAGCAAGGACCTGCAGACCTGGGACGAGATGCCCGTCGCCATCGAGGGCACGCCCCAGGAGCGCATTTTCTCCGGCGGTGTCGTCGTCGACCACGACAACACCAGCGGGTTGGGCACCCCCGGAAATACGGCCATGGTGGCGCTGTACACCAGCTGGTACGAAGACAGCTCGCGACACCAGGCACAGTCGGTGGCCTACAGCCTGGACAAGGGGCGTACCTGGACGAAGCACCCCGGCAACCCGGTCCTCCGCGCCGAGCCGGACGGCTTCGACCCGTTGGAGTTCCGTGACCCGAAGGTCTTCTGGTATGAGCCAGAGAACAAGTGGGTCATGTCAGTGGCGCTCGCGACGGAGAGACGGATCGCGCTCTACTCCTCTCCGGACCTGCTCTCCTGGGACCTGATGAGCACGTTCGGCCCTGCCGGCGCGACCGGAGGTGTGTGGGAGGTCCCAGACCTGTTCGAGCTGCCGGTCAACGGCGACCCGGACAACACCGCCTGGGTGCTGCTGGTCAACCTGAACCCCGGTTCGATCGCGGGCGGCTCGGGGGCGCAGTACTTCGTCGGCGACTTCGACGGCACCACGTTCACCAGTGACGACGGCGAGGCGTACGAGCCGCCCGCCGGGGAGGTCCTCGCCGACTTCGAGGGCGGTGGCTACGGGGACGGCTGGCGAAGCACGGGCACGGCGTTCGGAGCGGGCCCGGCCAGCGGCACCCTGCCCGGTCAGCAGCAGGTGACGGGCTACCTGGGGGAGGGGCTGGTCAACAGCTTCCTGGGCGGTGACGGGCCCACCGGGACCCTTGCCTCCCCCGAGTTCACGATCGACCGGGGCTGGGTGAACCTGCTCGTCGGTGGCGGGGCGCACGAGCGGCCTCCCGGCACCGGGGACGGGTCAGTCCCACCGGGCATCGTCCTGGAGGACTTCGAGGGCGGCTGGGGCGGCTGGGAACTGACCGGCGAGGCCTTCGGGGTCGCACCCGTGGCCGGTGACGCCCGTTGTCAGGAAGGCGTGGCCGGGTACCTGGGGGAGCGTCTGGCGAACTCCTTCGACCACCAGCTTCCGGATGCCTGCAGCCCTCCGCCCGACAGCGCGACGGGGACGGCGACGTCCTCGCCCTTCACCGTCAATCAGGACCACCTCAGCTTCCTCGTCGGTGGGGGACCGCACGTCGGGACGGCCGTGCAGCTGATGGTGGACGGCGAGGTGGTCCGTTCGACCTCCGGCAGGCAGAGCGGCACGCTGGACTGGGCCTCCTGGGACGTCTCCGCGCTACGCGGCCGGCAGGCGCGCCTGCGCCTGGTGGACGAGGTCACGGGCGGGTGGGGGCACGTCCTGGTGGACCACGTGGTCCTGGGTCCCGAACCTGCCCTGCCGCGCTCACAGGAGACCGCGGTCAACCTTGTGGTGGACGGGGAGGTGGTGCGTAACGCCAGCGGCGCCGACGCCGAGGCGATGGACTGGGTCGCCTGGGACGTGAGCGGGCTGCAGGGCAGGACGGCCCGCATCGAGGTGGTCGACCGCAACAGCGGTGGCTGGGGCCACATCAACGTGGACCACATCATGCTCGCCGATGACCCGGCGCGGTCGGTGCTGCAGCGCGCGCGCTGGCTGGACCACGGTCGCGACTACTACGCGGCGGTGTCCTGGGAGGACCAGCCCGACGGGAAGCGCTGGACCATCGCCTGGATGAACAACTGGCAGTACGCCAACGACCTGCCCACCTCGCCCTGGCGCGGGCAGATGACCCTGCCTCGGGAGCTGTCCCTGGTGTCCGACCGCGGCGAGGTGACCCTGGTCCAGCAACCGGTCACGACACCCAGCCGGGGCGCCGCCAAGACGCTGCACGCGCTGGGCACGCGGACGGTGCGCGATGGGCGGGTCGAGGTGCTTGACGGAACCGCCGGTGAAACGGCCCAGATCGACGTCCGGCTTGACGTGGGCACGGCCGACCGTGCCGGTCTGGTGGTCCGTTCCGGTGCCGGCGAGGGCACCGTCATCGGTTACGACGCGGCGAAGCAGGAGCTCTACGTCGACCGGCGCCGCTCCGGTGTCGTCGGCTTCCACCCCGAGTTCGCCAGTGTCGAGCGCGTCCCGCTGGACCTGGACGGAGGTACCGTCCGGTTGCAGGTCTTCGTGGACCGGTCATCGGTCGAGGTCTTCGCCGACGGGGGTCGGGTGACCGTGACCGACCTCGTGTTTCCCTCCGCGGGCAGCGACGCCGTCGAGCTCTTCGCTGATAGCGGCGCCGCCAATTTCATCGGGCTGCGGGTGAACGGAGGGTCTCCGGCCAGCCTGTGGACGGGGCGCTTCGTCGAGAATGTTGTACCGAACCCTGGTCACGATGGCGGGTCACCTCTAGTGTCAAACCAGGACAAAAGCCGCAGTCACCGACTGTAGCTGCGGTCGCGTCCGGCGGCGTCTGTCGGTCCCTAGGATGACGGCCCGGCTTGCCGTCCCCCGCATCCCGCGACGAGGAGACACACCCATGAGACGTCCATTCCTACGCCACGGCGTCGCCGCCGTGGTCGCGGCTGCGATGGTGCTGACCGCGGCCGCCGGCGCCGCCGCGGCCCCGCGCAGCGACCAGAGCGGCCGGGCGGCAGACCGTGAGAGCGGGGCGACCGCCGCCGCATCGGGCGAATACGACCCCACCGACGACTTCGCCGCCAACTGGACCCGTGAACAGGCGCTACGGATCGCCCCAGACGCCTCCAACACCAAGCCCAGGATCCCCGCCGACTTCCCGACCATGACCGACGAGGTCTGGGTCTGGGACACCTGGCCCCTGACCGACCTGAACATGGAGCCTGTCAAGTACAAGGGGTGGAACGTCATCTTCTCCTTGACCGCTCCACGAGACGTCTTCTTCGGTGACCGCCACTGGGTCGCGAGGATCGGATACTTCTACTCCCGCGACGGCCAGGACTGGACCTACGGCGGCGACCTGCACCCCGAGATGACGCCGATCGGTGGCAGGGAGTGGGCCGGCTCGGCCGTCATCACCCGAGGCAACAAGGTGCAGTCGTTCTACACCGCGTCCGGCGAGCCTGGTTCGTACGGGCAGAACGACGACCCGGTGCAGCGCCTGGCGCACACCTCGGGGCAGATCCAGGCCGACGAGAACGGGGTTCGGTTCCGCGGCTTCACCCAGCACGAGCTCATCGCCGAGGCGGACGGAGAGATGTACCAGACGCTCGAGCAGTCCGAGAGCGGCCCGATCATCTACGCGTTCCGCGACCCATTCGTGTTCAGGGACCCTGCCGACGGGCAGGTCTACGGCCTGTTCGAGGGCAACAACGGTGGTGTCGCCGGCTCCCACAGGTGCGACCCCGACGAGGTCGGCGACGTCCCGGATGGCCACGTCGTCCCTGAGGACGCCAAGTTCTACACCGGCAACATCGGCTTGATGCAGCTGACCAGCAAGGGCCAGGACTACACCGAGTGGGAACTGCTCCCGCCGGTCCTGTCCGCGGAGTGCGTCAACCAGCAGACCGAGCGGCCCCACCTGGTGATCCACGACGGCCAGTACTACCTGTGGACCATCAGCCACCAGTTCACCTTCGCGCCCGGTCTGACGGGCCCGGACGGGTTGTACGGCTTCGTCGGGGACTCCCTTCGCAGCGACTACCAAGCGCTCAACGGCAACGGCCTGGCGCTCGGCAACCCGGCGGAGGCCCCGCTGCAGAACTACTCCGACTACGTCATGCCGAACCTGCTGGTCGAGTCGTTCATCGACACCGTGCCGGACGGACAGGGTGGGGTCGTCTACGGCGGCACGCTCGCCCCGACACTCGAGCTCGACCTGGACGGCGACTCGTCCACGCTGGTCCGTGAACTCGGCTACGGGTACATCCCAGCGATGCGGCACGTCACCGGCCGACCGGTCTGATCCAGCGGCCCGACTGCGGTGCTGCGCCCCCCTGCCCGCCCTACCTGCGGGCCGGGGGGCGCAGCTCACCGGAACCACGACGGATCATCGCCGTCGGCACCCACGTGGTGCGAGGGCGGGCGCTCGAGCCTTCGATCCGCGCGAACAGCGTGCGGGCGGCCTCCGTACCGATCGCCTGGGCGTCCTGCGCCACGACGGTCACACCGGGGACGAGCAGGTCTGCGAGCGGGAAGTCGTCGAAGCCCACCAGGGCGATCTCGTCCTGCAGGCCGAGGCGGCGCAGCGCCCGAACCACACCGACGGTGATCCTGTTCTGCGCGCAGAACAGCGCGGTGGGCCGGTCGGAGGGGTCCCGGCCGAGCAGGTGGAGCGCCGCACCCTCGGCATGCGCCTCGCCATGCAGGTCCGCCACCACCAGCCGGTCGTCGGACTCCAGCCCGAGGTCGGCCACTACGGCGCGGTAGCCAGCGAGACGCTGCCGGGCCGTGGAGATGCTGGTCAGGTCGCCTAGGTAGCCGATGCGCGTGTGGCCATGGTGCGCGAGGTGCGTCACGGCGTCACCGGCGCCGAGCTCGTTCGTCGAGAGCACCTGGTCCACGTCCAGGTCCGGCACGTTGCGGTCCACGACGACGACGGGCACCCCGCGGGCCAGCTCGGCGGCGATCTGCTTGTTCGCACGCCCCGACGGCGCCACGATCAGCCCGTCAACCCGTCGGTCGATGAAGGCCTGCGCGACCTCAAACTCGCGGGAGCCGTCCTCATCGGCGCTACCGGCGAGCACGACCGTGCTGTGCCTCAGGGCGACCTCCTCCACCGCCCGCAGCACTGATCCGGAGAACGTGTTGGCGACGTCGTCCACGACCACGCCGATGACCGAGCTGCGCCCGTCGGCCCGTCGCAGCGCCGAGGCGCCGGCGTCCGGGCGGTAACCCAGCTCGGCGACCGCAGCCTCGACCCGGGCGGCCATCGTGGTGGACACTCCGCGCTCGCGGTTGACGACGCGGGACACAGTCTTGAGACCGACGCCCGCGAGCGCGGCGACGTCACGCATCGTGGCCCTGCCGCGCGCGCGGCGGCTCGCGGGGCCGCTGCCGCCGACCGGTGGTGTGCTCAGGGCCACGTCGGACCCGCTGTCTTCGTCGACATGCGTGCATAGTGGCTGCTGACATCGATGTCGACAAGTGGACCTCGGGCAAGCCAAACGATCTGGCCGTCTAACCGGGAGTTCGGTCACGATCGGATTGCACCGCTTGACACAGGTTGACCTAGTAGGAGTATTTTTCGGACAACGTTGTCGCATCGACGCGACGACGACCCGAGGTCCGAGGGAGGGCTTCCGATGAAGCGCCGAAGCATGAAGAGGTCTACCGCCGTGATGGCGGTCGCAGGACTGTTCCTGGTGTCAGCGTGCGGGGACGAGGCGGCAGACACCGCTGCTGGTGACGCCTCGGTCCCAGCCGCCGTGGACGACGAGGTTCTGGTGGGCCTGGTCACCAAGACCGACACCAACCCGTTCTTCGTCAAGATGAAGGAGGGTGCAGAGGCCAAGGCCGGTGAGCTCGACATGGAGCTGCAGTCCTTTGCCGGGACCCAGGACGGCGACAACGAGGGCCAAGTCGAGGCCATCGAGAACTTGATCGCCGCCGGGGCCAAGGGCATCCTGCTCACCCCCAACGACTCCGAGGCCATCGTGCCGAGCGTCCAGGCCGCCCGCGACGCCGGCATCCTCGTCATAGCGCTGGACACCCAGCTCGAGCCCGCGGACGCCGCCGACGCCACCTTCGCCACCGACAACTTCCGGGCCGGCGAGCTCATCGGGCAGTGGGCGGCGGCGCAGTTCGAGGAGTCCGGCGACGAGCCCAAGATTGCCATGCTCGACCTGAACGCGAACGGGGTGAGCGTGGACGTGCAACGCAACCAGGGCTTCCTGCAGGGCTTCGGGATCGACCTGGCCGACGAGACGCAGATCGGGGACGAGGACGACCCCCGCATCGTGGGCAATGACGTCACCGACGGTGCCGAGGAAGGCGGTCGCACCGCAATGGAGAACCTGCTGCAGCGGGACCCGGAGATCAACCTCGTCTACACGATCAACGAGCCCGCCGCCGCGGGCGCCTACGAGGCGCTCCGGGCCGCCGGGCGGGAGGGCGAGGTGACCATCGTGTCCATCGACGGGGGCTGCCCCGGCGTCGACAACGTGGCCGAGGGAATCATCGGGGCGACCTCGATGCAGTTCCCACTCGACATGGCGGCTCTGGGCGTCGAGGCCGTGGCCCAGTTCGCCGAAGACGGCACGGTTCCCGAGCCGACCGAGGGCCTGGACTTCTTCGACACCGGCGTCACCCTGGTGACGGACGAGCCCGTTGAGGGCCTGGAGTCCGAGGACTCTGCCTGGGGCTCGGAGAACTGCTGGGGCTGACCCCACCGACTCGCGCGGTGGGCGGATCGCCCCGCCTACCGCGCGATCTCACCGCACCTCAGGCTCCACCGCACCTCAAGGCCTCGACGAGGAGGACATCCCGGATGAGCACCGTCTCCGACGCACCGCCCGCACCGCCGGGCGGACCCGCTCCACCCGAGCAACAGCCGATGGGCCGACGCGTGCGGCAGGTCCTTCACGCCAACCCCGTGCTCGGGCCGGCCGCCGTGCTCCTGATCTCCATCGTGGTCTTCTCCATCGGCAGCGACCGGTTCCTGGACCCGACCAACATCTCGCTGATCATCCAGCAGGTGGCCGTCGTCGGGATGCTCGCCCTGGGCCAGAGCCTGATCATCCTGACCGCGGGCATCGACCTCTCGGTCGGCGCGATCATGGTGCTGTCCTCCATCGTCATGGCCAAGCTCTCGGCCGAGGTAGGCCTGCCCGGGCCGGTGGCACTGCTCGCCGGCTTCGCCACCGGCCTGGCCTGCGGGCTGGTGAACGGGTTCCTGGTAACGCGGCTCCGGCTGCCGCCGTTCATCGTGACGCTCGGCACGCTCAACGTGTTCTTCGCCCTGAACCTGTTCCTGTCCGGCAGCGCCACCATCCGAGGCACCGACATGTCGCCGTGGCTGCTGGTGATGGGCGAGACGTTCCCCCTCTTCGGCACCCGGATCACCCTTGGCTCAGTGATGCTTCTACTGACATGCCTGGTGCTGGCCTACGTACTGCGCCAAACCGGCTGGGGCCGCCACGTGTACGCCATCGGCGACGACCGCGAGGCAGCCAGGCTGTCCGGCATCCGAGTGAACCGGATGCTGCTGTCGGTCTATGCCGTCGCCGGGCTCGTCTACGGTCTGGCTGCCTGGGTGCTGATCGGTCGGATCGCCGCGGCGAGCCCGCAGGCCGGCATCGACGACAACCTCAACTCCATCACCGCGGTGGTGCTCGGTGGGACGAGCCTGTTCGGTGGCCGCGGCGCCATCATCGGCACCCTCGTGGGAGCCCTCATCGTCGGCGTCTTCCGCAACGGGCTGACCCTCGTCGGGGTCGAATCGCTGCGGCAGAACTTCGCGGTCGGCATCCTCGTCATCGTTGCCGTCTCCATCGACCAGTGGATCAGGAAGCCCGCATGAGCAGACCAGCGATCCCCGACTCCCAGGAGCGCGACGAGGCGGCGCACCGACACGTCGACGACCCCACCGCGAGCCGACCCGAGGTGCTGGGGGCCACCGGCCTCATCAAGCGGTACGGCCGGGTGACGGCGGTGGACGGCGCGGACTTCTCGTTGCGGGAGGGCGAGATCCTGGCCGTCATCGGGGACAACGGCGCCGGCAAGTCAACGTTGATCAAGTGCCTGTCCGGGGCCGTGACCCCCGACGGCGGTGAGATCCGCCTGCACGGTGAGCGGGTCAGTTTCGCCGACCCGTTGCAGGCGCGCGGCGCCGGTATCGAGACGGTCCATCAGTCCCTGGCGGTCTCGCCCTCGTTGGACATTGCCTCGAACCTGTTCCTGGGCCGCGAGCGACGCAAGAAGGGGGTCCTGGGCAGCGTGTTCCGCCAGCTGGACCACCGTGGCATGCGCAGGGAGGCCGCGAAGCACCTGGACGACCTGGGTGTGCTCACGGTGCAGAACATGGGCCAGGCGGTCGAGACGCTGTCCGGCGGACAACGCCAGGCCGTGGCCGTCGCCCGTGCCGCCGCTTTCGGCAGCAGCGTAGTCATCATGGACGAGCCGACGGCCGCACTGGGCGTCAAGGAGTCCAACCGCGTGCTCACACTCATCGAGGACGTTCGCGACAAGGGCATGCCCGTCGTGCTGATCAGCCACAACATGCCGCACGTGTTCCAAGTCGCCGACCGGATCCACATCCACCGGCTCGGCAGACGGGCGTGCGTGGTGACGCCCCAGAGCCACTCGATGCAGGACACCGTGGCGATCATGACCGGTGCCCTGCCACCACCAGGGCACGACGCCGCCTAATCCCGGACGCACCGTCGCCTCGGGTGTCCAGACTTGATGATCTTCGTTCGGTCGTAGGCAGGAAGCGGTGCGGGGCCGGGCAAGTCTGATCTGCCGGTCGGTCAGGCTCGTCCGGTCCTGCTCGTGGGGTCGGGGGTCAGGCTGATCGCGGCATCGCGCTGGGCCCTCACCTCCGCGGATGCAGCCACTCGTTGAGACGGGAGTCCCTGCACCTATTGCAACTCCCGGTAGTTGACAGCCGATAATGACGCTTACGTCAGGTAATCCTGACGAGACTCTATCTCCTGGCAGGTCTGCCTGTCATGCTAACGCGCGTGGGCATGGTGAGCGACGACGGGCTCCACGAGGGCTGGCTGGCGCCGGTCTTCCACGACGGCCAGCGCGGGATCGGCGTCAGCGGGGGCGGGATCCCGCGCGACCACATCGCCGTCGGTCCCGAGGTCCAGGGGCCGGACGGGACCTGGCAGTACCCGAGCCGTCCTGCTGGTGAGGTGACTGGCTGGGTCATCGTCTGCGACTGCTCACCCACCTCGCAGACCCGGACCCCCAGCGCCTGGCTGGGCCCGGTCCTTACCCGGGTGCCGTCCACGGCCCTGGAGGACCTGGCCGCACAGCGCGTCCACGCCGGGGACGAGGACGTCATGGACGTGTTCCACCGCGATGACGTTTTGGAGGTCGTGGCCGACCTGTGGCGCTGGGAGCATCTGTTCCCCGCCGGCACCCTCGCAGACGTCACCGCGGCAGCGGAGGCGGTCAGCGTCGCCCGCGCCCGCCTCGACGGCGCGGTGGTCATGGCCCGTCACGGCGGGGCCAGCTGGGCCGACATCGGCCGTGCCACCGGCATGACCCGGCAGTCCGCCCAGGAACGATGGCGCCCCCCTGCGCCGGGCTGAGCAGGCGCGGGCGCACCTCGGGCAGGATGACCTGGTGGCGGATCAGCAGCTGGACGCTCCTGCGCCAGAGGGTTACGACGAACTGCTCACGCGGCTGAAGGAGCGCGTGCGGACCTCGCAGGTCCGCGCGGCGCGGGCGGCGAACACCGAGCTGCTGGCCTTGTTCTGGTCGATCGGTCGGGACATCCTGCAGCGCCAGCAGGACGCCGGTTGGGGCGCCAAGGTGGTCCAACGCCTGGCCGAGGACCTGCGTCGGGAGTTCCCCGAGCAGCGGGGATGGTCCCGGCGCAACCTGCAGTACATGCGGGCCTTCGCCGCCGCCTGGCCTGACGGGGAGTTTGTGCACCAGGCTGGTGCACAACTGCCCTGGCGCCACGTCACCGTCCTGCTGGACCGTCTCGACGAGCCGACGCTGCGGGACTGGTACGCCGGTGCAGCGGTCGAGCACGGTTGGTCCCGCAACGTCCTGGAGCACCAGATCACCTCCCGGCTGCACGCCTGGGCCGGTGCGGCGACCTCGAACTTCCCCGCCCACCTGCCCGGCCCGGACTCCGAGCTCGCGCAGCAGCTGACCCGTGACCCGTACGTCTTCGACCACCTGGACCTGACCACCCGCGCTACCGAGCGGGACCTCGAGCAGGCCCTGATGGACCGCCTTCAGGGCACCCTGGCCGCGTTCGGGCACGGTATGGCCTTTGTCGGGCGGCAGGTCCGCTTCGACGTCGGCGACGAGGTCCTGGTCGTGGACCTGCTGCTGTTTCACGTCACCCAGCTGCGGTATGTGGTCGTCGAGCTCAAGATCGGCCGGTTCTCACCCGCCTACGTCGGTCAGCTCGGCACCTACGTCGCGGTCGTCGACGACCGCGTCCGCGACCACGACGTCCATGCGCCCACGGTGGGACTGTTGTTGTGCACCGGCCGCGATGAGCAGGTCGTCCGTTACGCCCTGGCCAGCGCCAGCGCACCCCTCGCGGTCGCCACGTAGGAGACCCTCACTGCAGAGCAGCGACGGCAGCTACCCGACCTGGACCGCCTGCAGCAGGCGCTGTCCGATGTGGTCGCGAGACAACCCGCGACGACGGCGTCCACGAGTAGCCGGAACTGCCGGGCACCCCATTTCGGCTCCACGGGGGGGCGTCCCTGCCCGTCGTTCGTCAGCTCGAGGAGCTTGGCCAAACAGAACAGCCCCGGAGCGCGCGACCGACCACCAGCGCCGGCGGCCTTGCGCCGGCGGTCGGCTGGAGCGAGTTCCGAACCGTCCTTGCCAATCGTTTGCAATGTTTGTAGTCGGTTTCCCGTGCTGATCGTCCGGCAGCAACCGACCTCCGGCTGCCTCACCCCGTTGCACCGCACGCTCTTCCGGCGGGGCACCGGAAGGTGCTGCGACTGCAGCTTCCCGTGTCGGCGTGCTGCGCGGCTGGCGCGTGTCCGGCTTCCTAAGGTGGTGGTGTGCCGACACGCAGACGCTGGGTGGTGCAGGGCACGACGGGCGGCCCCCCTGACGTGCCCGAGGAGCCGATGGCGCTGTAGGATGCTCTGGACGCGGCGCAGCACCTGGCCGACACCTCCGGCGCCGACGTCACCGTCCGCCTAGAACCGAGCGACCGTTCAGACCTCCCCACCGATAGCCCGGATCCTGCTGACAGCACGGGACCCGACGTCGTTTCGGGGGACCTGGTCGTGCGGCCGCAGGCGCCGCGCGCTGACGCGCCCCGTCCCGTCCCCCAGCCGCCGGCGCCCGCCGTCGACCGGCTCGGTGCGTGGACGGTGACGACCGCGGTCGTGCTGGACGCCGACCTCGCTGACGACGACGAAACGGCCGTCGACCAGGCCGTTTCCGCGCTGTTCTTCAACGGGCCGCCCGCTGACCTGCAGGCTGCCATCACCCGCCCGGACGGAACACACCGGCGGGTCGCGCTCATGCCTCTCGACGAAGACCGGCCAACCCCGTCCTGACACCCGAGGGAGCGGAAGAAGGGAACACGCCCTGACGTCTGGAGAGGTGCCCGCGGCCTACCGCTGGATCGAGCCTCGCTGCGCCGCGACCGATAGCTGACGCGCGTTGCGCGCCCTCGGCGCCGTCGCGCCTGGAGCCGCGGTCACCTCGGCCGCCGGCCTAGCCTGACTGACGTCTGCGCGCATCCGCTTCGCCGCGATCTCGGGGTCCACACCGGACTCGGCCAGAGCTGCGGCCGTGTTCTGTGGTCTCGTAGGCGAGTCGTAGTCCTCCACCTGGTGCGTCTCCGACGATACGGCGGCGGCATTGGTGGTCGTGGTGCTGGCGCGTGCCCGGTCGGCGTCACGTTCGGCCGCGTCGGCCTGTTCAATCGTCGTCAAGATCCGCGACGGACAGGTCGCCAACCGCCCCGTCTACGCAGCCATCGGAGTCAGCCTGGCCGGGGAGAAGGACGTGCTCGGGTTGTGGGCCGGGACCGGCGGGGAAGGCGCAAAGTTCTGGATGAGCGTGCTGACCGACCTACGCAACCGCGGCGTCAAGGACACCTTCTTCGTGGTCTGCGACGGCCTGAAGGGCCTGTCCGACGTCGTGGGCAACGTCTGGCCGTTGGCCACGGTCCAGACCTGCATCATCCACCTCATCCGCAACACCTTCCGGCTGGCGTCGCGGCGGGACTGGGACGCCCTGAAGCACGACGTGAAACCCATCTACACCGCGGTCAACGCCGCTGCCGCGCGGGCGGCGTTGGAGGAGCTGACCGAGAAGTGGGGCAGCAAGTACGGGGCGATCACCCGGCTCTGGGAGAACGCGTGGGAGGAGTTCGTGCCCTTCCTGGACTACGACGTCGAGATCCGCACCGTGCTCTGCTCGACGAACGCCATCGAGTCCCTCAACGCCCGCTACCGCCGGGCGGTCAAGGCCCGCGGGCACTTCCCCAGCGAGCAGGCCGCCCTGAAGTGCCTCTACCTGGTCACCAGGTCCCTGGACCCGACCGGGCGCGGCAGGACACGATGGACCATGCGGTGGAAGCCAGCGCGCTCAACGCCTTCGCGATCACCTTCGCCGACCGCTGGCCGGCACCCGAAACCTACTGAGAACAACCGCCGGAAACACCGTTAGCGAGACAGTCCCGCCCGCGCGGCAGAGTCAGCCGTAGGGCGCAGGTCAGTCGGGTAGGCGTCGTATCTCGGCTACGGGGATGCCCATCGCGGCGAGCCGGTCCAGCACCCCGCTCAGCTCCCCGGCGTCTTCAACGGGGCCGTACAGCACGGTCCCCCCGACCGAGCCCGGGGTGCAACGCATCCCCGGGAACGCGGCCAGCACGGCTTCGGACACCTCACCCGGGACAAGGAACTCATACCGTGCGCTTCGGGCACTGTCACTCGGGTCGACGCGCGCTTTCGGCGGAGGAACGAGCTCGTCGCTGCCCATGAGCTGACGCTAGTGGCGCGTTGCTGAAGTTGTCTTCCGGTCCGGTCGGTTGGCCTTCTTGAGGATCGGCGGGCTCAGTCGGTCGTCGCAACACCCCCTGATGTGAGGTGTTGCTGGTGTTGTCCAGGAAAGAACTGATCGACAAGCAGGCCGCGTTCTGGGTGCTGATCGTCCGGGGTTCGACGCTGCAGGCGGCCTGTGACGCTGTCGGCGTGGACAGACGAAGCGGCCGGCGCTGGCGCCAGGCAACCGGCGGGGTGGTGCCACGGAGGAAGCCCCCGGCCTCGGGCCGCTACCTGTCGTTGGAGGAGCGGCTGCGGATCGCGGACCTGCGGTTGGGCGGGTCGGGGGTCCGGTCGATCGCGGTGCTGCTGGGGCGGTCGCCGTCGACGGTGAGCCGGGAGCTGACACGCAACGGCACGTCGGCCGCACTACGGACACCAGATGCGCCCGCCGTAGTGTCCTATGCGCCGTACGCGGCTCAGAAACGGGCCGAGCTGCGGGGGCGCCGACCGAAGGCCAGCAAGTTCGACATCCCCGAGCTGGCCGAGAGGGTGCAGGCCAAACTGTGCCTGAAGTGGAGTCCCGAGCAGATCAGCGACCACCTGGCCGTGGTGATGCCCGAGCGACTGGAGCTGCAGGTGAGTCCGGAGACCATCTACCAGGCCCTCTACGTCCAGGGCCGCGGACACCTGCGCGCTGACCTGCACCAGCACCTGCGGACCGGACGCGCGATCCGACGCCCACGACGACCCAAGACCACCGGCGGCTCGGGGAAGATCCCCGACATGATCATGATCAGCGAGCGGCCCGCCGAGGTCGCCGACCGCGCCGTCCCGGGCCACTGGGAAGGCGATCTGATCCTGGGCTCGAACTGCCGGTCCGCGATCGCGACGCTGGTCGAACGGCAGACCCGGTTCACGATGCTGGTGCACCTGCCGAACGGTCACGGCGCCCTCGCAGTCCGAGACGGTCTCCTCGCGGCCATCAAGACGTTGCCCGCGCACCTGCGCAAGACCCTGACCTGGGACCAGGGCACCGAGCTGGCCCAGCACCGCCAGATCACCCTGGCCAGCGAGATGGCCATCTACTTCTGCGACCCCCAGAGCCCCTGGCAGCGCGGCTCGAACGAGAACACCAACGGCCTTCTGCGCCAGTACTTCCCCAAGGGCACCGACCTGTCCCTGCACAGCCCCGAACGGCTTCTCGAGGTCGCCACCGAGCTCAACCAGCGACCCCGCAAGACCCTCGGCGGGATGACCCCCGAGGACGCCCTTCAGCGCCTACTGTCAGACCCCTCGAACCCCGTCGTTGCGACGACCGCCTGAATTCGCCATCTCCTCCGCGGTCTTGGTCCAGACGAAGGGGTGGGAGCGGTCGTTCCAGCCGTCGACGAACGCCCTGATCTTGGCGTTCAGGTCGCGCACGGAGCGGAAGGTGCCGC
Source organism: Jannaschia sp. R86511 (assembly GCF_042466345.1). Classification (NCBI taxonomy): domain Bacteria; kingdom Pseudomonadati; phylum Pseudomonadota; class Alphaproteobacteria; order Rhodobacterales; family Roseobacteraceae; genus Jannaschia; species Jannaschia sp. R86511. The sequence continues at coordinate 1,674,467 of NZ_JAXHCD010000001.1, read as the reverse complement.
GGTGAATGGCCTGGCGTTCGATGATCCCGAACCAGACTTCTACCAGGTTCAGCCACGACCCGGACGTGGGTGTGAAGTGGACGTGGATCCTGGGGTTGGCGGCGAGCCAGTCGCGGATCTCGACGCGCTTGTGGGCGGCGTAGTTGTCCATCACCAGGTGAAGCTCCTGACCCGTGCCGTCGTCGGGATAGGAGCGGGCGACCTGCTTCAGGAACGCGAGGAACTCCTGGTGGCGGTGCCGCGGCCTGCAGGCCGCGGTCACCTGACCGGTGGCGATGTCCAGGGCCGCGAACAGCGTCGTGGTGCCGTTGCGCTTGTAGTCGTGGGTGCGCCGCTCGGGCAGTCCCGGCTGCATCGGCAGCATCGGCGCCGTCCGGTCCAGAGCTTGGATCTGGCTCTTCTCATCCACGCAGAGCACGACCGCGTTCTCCGGCGGCGCGAGATACAACCCGACCACGTCGGTCACCTTGGCGACCAGCTCGGGGTCGGTGGAGAACTTGAACGTCTCCGCGCGCCACGGCTGGACACCGTAGGCCTTCCACGCCCGGGCCACGGTCGCGTGGGCGACGCCGAGTCGTGGCGCGAGCAGCCGAGACGACCAGTGCGTCACCCCGAGCTTCTTCGGCGGCGGCCGCAACGTGGCCTCCACGATCTTCCGGTCGTCGACGGTCTTCGGTCGACCAGACCGTTCAACGTCCGACAACCCGGCCAGCCCGCTACGGGTGTACCGCTGCCGCCACTGCCCAACCGTGGGCAGGGACACACCCACCTGGGCGGCGACGCCCACGTTGGAGTGTCCGTCCGCGGCCAGCAGCACGATCCGCGCCCGCTGCGCCAAGCCGGCCCTGATCGTGGAGGACCGCAGCCACCGGCTGAGCTCCTCCCGGTCGCCGTCCCGCAATCCCAAAGGCTTCGCACGCATCACTCATGGTCTCACCACACCGGCAAGGAACTTACGTGACGCGCCACTAGTCCCCCGGCGTCGGTCGACCGCGTCCGCGCGCGGGCCACAGGTCTGTGCCGTCACCCCCGCCATGGTGGGGCCCTACCCGACCCCCCCGACGGCCGGGCCAACGTTGACCGGCTATCCAGAGTGCGTGCGTCCAACCGATCGCTGGCTCTCGGCGCACGGTCGGGGCACGGGACAGGATGTGGCCCATGCCCGACTCGTCATCTCCCGGCAAGGTCTCCCTCGACGCGTTCGTCCAGGCCCGCCTGTCCGAGCCCAGCAACGGCGGGATCGACCCCCGCGTGCTCGCCGCCTGCCACCGCATCCTTCACGCCCGGCGCTCCTCGGCCACCCTCAGCAGCACCCACCGCAGGACCTCCGAGGTCGCCCTCAAGCAGGTAGCCAGCATCTGGGCCGGCCACCGTGACTACGACACCAGCTGGCGACCCTGACCCCCTAACCCCCTGACCCCCTCGCCCCCCGGCACGGCGACGAGCACGGGTGACCCGCCGCGGTGCCTGCCGTGCCCGCGAACCCGAACACCCAGGAGTCCGACCCAGGCGGGGGGTTCCGCGGGTGAAGCCGGCACGAGACGATGGTCCGATGGGTGAGCCGGGATCGGGCTGGCACGTCTACAGCCCTCAGGACGTGGACCTGCCCGACAACGTGCGCCGCCTGCACGAAGAGACCCCCGCCCTGCTCAGCCGCGGGGAAGTCCACGTCCTGGTGCTGGGCAGCAGACCCGGCCAGAGCGAGGTCCGGATCCGCAGCGATGAGCCCGAGACCGGCGCACGACTCAGCGAGACCGCGTTGATCAACGCGGCCATCAGAGAGCTGCGACTGGCCCGACAAGCTTTCCGCCCAGACCCGCGGGCATGCCCCCCCGATAGGCCGGTCCGTTGGTCCGGTCTGTTGGACCGCATCACCCCCGGGGGCGAGCTCATGACGTTCTCGACGCCTGGGGCCACTTCACGCCACCCCGGGGGCGAGCTCATGACGTTCTCGACGCCTGGGGCCACTTCACGCCACCCCGGGGGCCAGATCGGGTTGCCAGACTCACCGCCCCCGCCGTCCAGTAGCCGCCTCGTCTCACCCCCAGGGCACATCCAAGGACTGGGTGAAGAGGATTGAACCTGCGGTGCGGGCGCAAAGCGTCCACCCAGGCCCACTACCCCCCGGTGAGGCCAGGCGGGTAGGCGCGGCCCGCAGCGCGCCAGGACCACTCAGTGCGATCCAGCACGACCCGGGAATGGCCGCGGCAGTTCACGGTGGCGGGGGTGGTCGGGGTGGCCCTCGACGGCGCGGGCGGGCCACGATGACGCACGTGACCGACGAGCCGACAGCCACGGTGTGGGAGCAGGACTGCCCCACCTGTGCCGGTTCCGGTCAGGTCGCACCCGCCCCACGCCAGCAGTGGCTCCAGGCCCGCGACCAGCTGCTCCGCCGCCACGAGCAGGCCGCCGGGGCCATCGAGGCCACCCTCCTCCACGACCAGCTATGCCACCACGCCACCCAAGAACCCCCCGGGCCCCACGCGCAGCCCTGCCAGACGTGTCGAGGGACAGGACTCATACCCACCGCCGTCGGAAACGACCTGCTCCGCTTCCTACGCCGCCACGGGCCCCGTGACTGACCACGAGCCCCGGTCAGCAGACCCCGCTTCACCCGGACAGGGGGAAAAGAGTCCCCCGCCCCTCCCCTCCCCCGGATGACGGGCAGACCGGGGCGACCCGGTGTCGACGGCCGCCTGGGCGAGGCCGCGTTGGAAAACTGATGGTCCGAATGACGACGACCTGCCAACTCATCGCTCATGCCCTGTCCTTGCCCGCTGAGGATCCTTGCCGGACGACGTGCACAACGGCCGTGATCGCTGAGTCGCGTCGAGTTGAACCGCACGGGGCCGAGCAGTCAGTGAGGGTCCTCAGGTGGGATCGGTAACCCGCCCTCCCGCCCCAGCCGTCGGGCCTGAACAACCGGCCTGCAGGTGCGCGCAACCGGGCGCCGGTCGCGAGTCTCACCACCCGGGACGGTGTGATTCGTCGTTTCCTGGTCCTTCTGGTGTCGCTGCTGGTAAACATCGCTGGTGGCCCGCCGTCGGTGGGTTCGGGGGGCACCGGGTTCGGTTCCTTCCTAGCGCCGGATTCAAGGACGGACCATGGCTTCTCGCCGCTCGCTCACTCCCTTCGTCGCCGCCGTCGCGGCCACCGCTCTCAGTGTGACCGGGGTGTTCCTCCTCGGGGCCGCGCCGGTCAGCGCCGCGCCGACCCTGTCCGCGCAGTGCGAGTCGCTGCTGGACACCCTGGAGGACGAGTTCGGGGACGTCGACATCGACCCCGACTTCGACGAGGACGCCCTCGACGCCCTGTTCCTGGCCTACGAGGAGGCCTCGGTGGCGCTCCTGGACGAGCTGGACGAACTGGACGCGCAGGAGCAGGACGCGATCAGCGAGGCCGAGGACGCGGCCGAGGCCCTGCTGTTCGTCCAGGGGGTCCGTGACCTCGCGCAGGTCGCGGTCACCGAGGCCACCACGGCCGTCGCCGACGCCGAGGCCGCGCTGACCACGGCGGAGGACGGTGGGGACCCCGACGAGATCGCGGCCGCCCAGGCGGACCTGGCCGAGGCCGAGTCCGCGCTGGTCGAGGTCGAGGCCGCGCTGGTCATCTCGGTCGAGGCCGTCACCCTGGGCGAGACCGCCGTGTCCGACGCCGACGCGGCCCTGGTCGCGGGGCAGGAGCAGATCGTTGCCGTGGAGGCCGAGATCGATGCCCTCGACGCGGCGTTCGAGGCCGACGTCGACGCCATCCTCGGTGACCTCGACGAGATCGACATCGAGCGGCTTCTCGATCTGCTGACCCAGATCGCGCTCGAGTGCAACGAGGACGGCACCGGCACAGGTGGTGGCTCCGGCAACGGCGGTGGCTCCAGCAACGGGTCGGGCAGCGGGTCCGGGACCGGAACTGCGCCGGCAGCCAAGCCCGTCTCAGCCCGCGCGTCCTTCACCGGCTGAGCAACCACCCGGCAACAGACCCACCAGCAAGTAGCAGCAAGTAGCAGCAAGTAGCAGCGTTTTCGAGGGCGGGGCAGCGTGAGCTGCCCCGCCCTTGAGCGCTGGACCGGAGCCGCGCCCACGGGACTGAGCTGCCCGAACCGCCTTCCGTCCCTCTTGGGGTAGCCACGATTGCCTGGCGCCAGGTCATCGCTTCCACGCCAGCGGTGACGCCCGAGAGCCCGGGGGTGACGGAGCTTGGATCGGCGCGACGGCAGCAAGGGTGCGATCCGCTGTTCTCCCTCACGTGGCCACGACAACGACCGATGATGCTGGCGGGCAGGGCGCTCGAACGGCACAGGGCACAGCGAGGACGAGATGGGGTCTGACGAGCGCGACGACGACGGCTGGCTCGACCTCCGGGACCGGGCGACCGCGCTGCCGGCCCACGTTCCTCTGGGCGGCCCTGCGGGAGGCACGCGGTATTGGTGGGTCCTGCGGGTGCTGCTGCCGGCCGCGTGACCGCGGCCTTGGCCCTGGAGTACGCGTTCTTGCCGTTCAGCGTGTGCAGCGTCGCCGAGCCGTGCCTGCCTACTCCCTGGTGGTCGCTGCTGGAAGGGCTACTCCTTGGCGCCACGGTGGCGGCGTGGTTGACGCCGGGGACCGGGCTACCGCTGGCGGGGCTCGCTACCCTCCCCTTCGTCCTGGACTATGCGGTGCTGGGCGAGCTGGGAACGGTGGCCGGCGCGGCCGCGCTGGCCCAGCTGGTGGTCGGCCTGACCGGTTCGTGGCTGGTCTGGTCGCAGCGTCGGCGACGGCTGCCCGACACGAGGTCCGGTCGACTGCCCCTCCACGGCCGCGATGTGCTCGCGTCCCGGGGCGTGGGCACCATGGAACTCAGCGTCCTGGTCGCCCTGGCCGTGGTCGTCGGGCTGATCGGCTGGTTCCTGTTCCTCGGCCTGGACACCCGCGCCCACCTGTCCCGGGCGCAACCGACGGCCGTTGAGGTGGTGGCCGTCGACGACTACGACTGGCTGCTGGAGGTCCGTGTCCCCGGCGTCGCAGGGGCGAGCGACGTGGGTGTGTACGACGTGAAGGAGTTCGCCGTCGGGGACCTGGTCCCGGCCCGGGTGGACACCACGGTGCAGCCGGCCTGGGTGAGCCTCGACACGCAGCCGGTGGAGCACGATGGCTGGCTGGTCCTGGCTGGGGTCGCCGCTGCGCTGTCGATCACCGTCGGGGCCGACCGGGCCTCGGCGTTGCGTCGCCGTCACCGCCTCCTCACCGTCGGCGGTCCTGTCTGGTCGACCACGGCCACCCCCGGCGGGGACGGTCTTTGGTTGCTGCTGCCGGAGCTCGGTCTGCGGGCACCGCTGGTCCGGGCCCTGCCGCCTGATGAGTTGCTGGAGGGCCTCGGGCTGCTGCGTCACGAGGTCACCGCGGATCCTCTCGGCCGGGAGCCCGTCGACGAGCCGGCCGAGTCTGTCGAATCAGTCGAGTCAGAAGAAGCCGAGCGGTTGCGGCAGGAGGAGTTCGCGGCGGCCTGGCGCGGGAACTGGATGCCGGAATCAGACCTCGATGACGACCTCGATGACGACCTCGACGAATTTCGCGACTTCGACGAGCGTTCCAGTCCGGTCATCGAACCTGTCTTGATCGTTGGTGACCCCCGCGCCGGAGGCATGGTTGTCGCAATCACCCCCGACGTCGTGCTGGCGCCTCACGGCCCATTGCTCCCGATGTCCCCGTTCGACTCCCGGCGTCTGGCCGCCGCGACCGACCGCCCGGATGAGGCCAGGGCACGCAGAACCGACCATGGAAGCCCTGAGGCGGAGCCGGACGTGGACGCGGCCGGTCTGCCGGGCTCTGTTGCGGTGCCGTTGCCGGCGGGCGCCGAACCCCGGGGCCAGGACGGCAGACGCGTCGAGGAAATACAGCTCGCGCTACCCCGGTGGCGCAAGCTCGCGGCCCTGGCCCTGCTCCTGCTGCCGGGCGCGTTCTGGTTGACCGCCGACGCGTCGCTACCCCCCGAAGAGCAGCTGACCTGGTTCCAGTCCGTCGGTGTCCTGTTCGGCGCCGGGTCCGCGGCCTTCGGCGGCCTCGCCTTCGCGAGGGCCTCGACCCGCCTGCGGGCCGACGGCGTGCACTCCGCGGCCCACGAGTTCGTAGTGGTACAGCCCTGGCAGGACGTCGTCGGCGTGCGTGTGATCGACGGCGACGTCGTGGTCGCCTTCGGAGTGGACGACGACGGCGACCTCGATGCCCTGGGCGGACCTCCCCTCAGGCTTGGCACCGCGGTCGCCGCAGGACTCGCCGCCACCTGGCACGCCGCCGCCGCAGACCAGGACGCTCCCCCAGCCCGGCGCGCCGTCGACCCGCTGGTAGGAGGCGGGGTCGTGCTCTACGCCTTGGCGGCCGGAGGCTCCGTGCTGTGGCCGGTGCTGTCGGTCGCACAGTGAGCCGCCGACCCGCCGGCCGCCGACGACCCCAACGTCGCCGCCCCTGGCGCCGACGCGACTCCCCCATGGACCTCCTCGGCGGGCTGGCCGTCGCCGGCGCGGTCGTCGCGGGGCTCGCCGGCTTTGACCTGTACGAGACGACCCAGCTGCAGGAGCACGGCCAGGAGACGACCGCCGTCGTCACCGACATCCACCACGGCAAGTCCTCGTGGCTCACCGCTCGCTACGAGGCCGAGGGACGGACGTGGGAGTCGGACACGGGCCGCTTCACCGACGAGGAGATCGGGGAGGAGATCGTCGTCCTGTACGACCGGACCGACCCCGACCGGTTCCAGACCTCGACATGGACCGACTGGTCCGGAGACTACGCCTTCGGGTTCACCATGCTGAGCGCCGGAGTGCTCGCCCTCGCCGTGGCAGCCGGCGGGTCCCTGGTCGGGAGCAGGCCAAGTCGCCGACGCCCACGCACAAGTCGCTAACCACTGCTCCCCGCCCGTCTGCACCCAGCCCCGCACCAGGTACCCCAGCGACCGTGAACCAACGCGCCCATGGTGAGCACCGAGCCCCCAGCCCCGCCCAGGACCCGTCCCAAGAGAGTGTCGACAACAGAGGGCTAACGGTCTCTCCAAGTCCTCCGCAGCGGAGCGAGGTTGTCTCAGTACCAAGGTCGTGAGACACCCTCGGCGACGCGGACGGCGCCTTGCCGCGGTGAATGGCGCGGTACCTGTCACGCGATACGGGCCGTGCGGAAGGCCCGCCAAACGGTTACTGGAACTTCGCCCTGGTCGTGGCGAGCTACATGTCACCGGGTCCTACCGCAGGCGGTGCCGGGACGCGTGCCAGGGGGCGGGGCTTGTGACCACCGCCGATGGTCTGGACCTGGTCCGCTTCCTGCGCCGCGACCAGCACCGGCATCAACCAGCCAGCCAGCTAGGGCGAGCCAGATCGGAAGGTGCACCACCTTCCGCGGCAGGTCGTGCCCCCGGGACCCGGGGCCCCGGGCCCTCGGGCCCTTGGGGAGCTCAGAGGGTGAAGCGGGCGACGGTGCCGTTGAGGTCCTCACTGAGGGTGCTCAGGCCGCGGGTGTGCTCGGCGCTGGCCTGGGCCTGCGCCGAGGACTCCTCCGCCGCGGCGGCGACGGCGGTGATGCCGGCGCCGATCTCCCCGGACCCGGCGGCGGCCTCGGCCAAGGAGCGGCCCATCTCTGCGGTGGTGGCGGTCTGTTCCTCTACCGCGGAGGCGATGGTGGTCTGGATGTCGTGGATGCGTCCGATGGTGGACTGGATGGTGTCGATGGCGCCGACCACGTCACCGGAGTCGGCCTGGATGGCCGCGACGCGCTTGCCGATGTCCTCGGTGGCCTTGCCGGTCTGCGCGGCGAGCTCCTTGACCTCGGTCGCGACCACGGCGAAGCCCTTGCCGGCCTCGCCGGCGCGGGCGGCCTCGATGGTGGCGTTGAGGGCGAGAAGGTTGGTCTGCTCGGCGATGGTGGTGATGACGCGCACGACCTCGCCGATGAGCTGGCTAGACTCACTGAGCCGGGTGACGATCGCGTTGGCGTCCCCGGCGACGGTCACGGCGTCCCCGGCCACGGCAGCGGCCTCCTGGGCGTTACCGGCGATCTCGCGGATGGACTGGCCCATCTGCTCCACCCCGGCGGCGACGGTCTGAATGTTGCGGGTCACCTGCTCCGCAGCGGCGGCCACGACGTTGGCCTGCTGGCTGGACTCCTCCGCCGCGGCCGCGACCTCCGTGGCACCAGCGTTCAGCTGGTCCGCCGAGGACAGCAGCTGACCTGCGCCGGCCTGCACCTGACCCAGCGAGGCCCGCAGGCTCACAGCCACAGCGTCCACGGCGGTGCCGATCCGGCCGACCTCGTCGGTGCGACCCAGCTCAGCGTTGACGCGCAGGTCACCGGCGGCCAGGGTCTCCAGCGCCTTTACGGTGCCCAGCAGCGCCGGACCGGTCACCCGGTACAGCACGAACGCCGCCACCCCGGCCAGCAGCAGCCCGAGGGCGGAGGAGATCCACAGCACCGTGGTGGCCAACGCCCCGGCTCCCGCGGCGGCCTCGGTCGCGGCGGCCTCGCGATCCTTCAGGGTCGACTCCACCTCGCCCAGGTAGGAGGCGTAGGCCTCCTGTGCCACGTTGAGGGTGTCGACCTCAGCGGCGGCGGCCGCGGGATCACTGCTCGCGAGAGCGACGATCCGGTCGGCCTCGGCGAGGAAGACCTCGTCCTGCGCGGCCAGGTCGACGAACTCGGCGGACAGCTGCTCGTCCTGCGCCTGCTCGTTCTGCGCCTGCTCGGCATCGGCGAGGGTCGCCTCCAGGGCCTCGCCGTGGTGCTCGAGGGCTTCCCCGTACCGCGCCGCGGCCACAGCCGGGTCCACCACGCGCAGCAGAGCGGCCTGGCTCACCTCGAGGCTGGCCACGTCCAGCTCCAGGACGTGCTCCACGACCGACGCGGCCTGCCGCTGCTGAGCGTTGGCCGCAGTCCGGTCCGCGTTGATCACCGTGTTGCTGGCCAGGACCACCCCGAACGCCAGCCCCGTCACCGCGACCTGCACCCCGATCTTCACCGGCAACGACCAGCTCAGCAGGCCCGGGCGGCGACGACGGCGCGGTCGATCAGCGGCGCTCTGCCGATGGTCGGACCCGTGAGGGCCGGAGCCGTACTGGTCGACGCTGGTGATGCTCATGAACACTCCTGGACGATGCGAGCCGGCCAAGCAGCGCGGCGAGAGGGGGCAGTGCGGGGCGCGTTCTGCTGCCCCTGCACGTACTGGCGGGCGAGCCGAAGGATCAGGCAGGCACGTCAGGGATGTCGGGCGACAACGTCAAGATGATCGGCAACACGGCCCCGAAGTTGAGTGCCCAGGCGCATCGGGATGCGTGGAGCGGACACCTCAGGGAAGCCGTCGGGAACGGGGCTACTCGGCGGACAGGCTGCTCCGTCCGCTGGCGGCCAGCTGAAGGGCGACCTCCCGCAGGGCGGCGTCGTACAGTCCCGGGCGGCGGTGCACTACCTCTGCCTCCTTGAGCTGGCCCGCGGCGAGATAGGCACAGAACGCCGCGACGTGCTGGCTCTGCTCGAGGTCCCAGCCGCTCAGGAGGACCGCGACCGCGACCGGGTCCTCCCGCAACGCGGCCATCAGCAGCGAAATCCCATCACGCGTGCTGGACCCCGCGTCGGCACCACTCATCATCATGCTCCTCGTCCTGCTCGTCGTCCTGCTCGTCGTCCCGCGATGCGTCCCGCGCTGCGTCCTGCGATGCGTCCTGCGATGCGTCCTGAGATGCGTCCTGCTAGCTAGCCGTCCTGGTGGTCAGTGAGCCCAGCCGGTGCTGACCGCTCGCGCACGGCAGGCCCACGTCCGCCCACTCCACGCCCCGGTTGGCTGTGCACGTTGTGCCGGGGGTGGACCACCTCGCGAGACCGCCACACCCGACGTCGTCGCGCACCGGCTGCTCCTTGAGCCCGGCGCAGAAGTCCATGCCCACAAGGCCAGCAGCACCAAGGGCAGCAGCCGGACATCACCTGGAAGGTGGTCTGGCTGGCACCGGGCCTTCAGGGTCTCTGCAACCGGAAAACTACGACTGACAGGCCACCAGACGGTGACCACCGCTGGTCACCGTCGGAGCCGACGAGACCTCAGTTTCACTCGGTCGCCCGCCCACTCGCCCACCCCCTGCTCCCCTGCTCCCCTGCTCCCCTGCTGCCCGTGTTGGGTTTTGAGCGCCCCGTGCGCGGGAGGGCATCGGTCCAGCCCCGCAGCGCCTGCAGGACCGACATCCCGTCCAGCGCGGGCAGGCCCAGGTCCAGCAGGACCACGTCGGGCCGGGTCGTCGCCACGGCGTCCAGCGCCGCCCGGCCGTCACCGACCAGCGCCACCTCGTAGCCGCGCGCGCGCAGCGTGATGGCCAGGGCGCGGGCGAGCGCCAGCTCGTCCTCCACGACGAGCAGCCGGGTCACGTCGGCCCCGGGACGGCGTCCACGCCTACGAAGACGACGTCGCCGGTCGGGGCGAGCGGCAGCCGCAGGACCATGGTCAGGCCACCGCCGGGCGTGTCCTCCGCCTCGATGCTGCCGCCGCTGGCCTCGACGAACCCGCGGGCCACGGCCAGGCCCAGCCCGACCCCGTCCCCCGCCGGCCGGTCCCCCAGCCGCTGGAAGGCCTGGAACACCTCGGCCTTGAGGTCGTCCGGCACGCCCGGGCCGTGGTCCACCACGCGCAGGACGATCTCACCCCCGCTGTGCTCGGCGCACACCAGCACGCGCGCGTCCGCCGGGCTGTGCCGCACGGCGTTCTCCACCACGTTGGCCAGGCTGCGCTCCACCAGGCCCGGGTCGACCAGCACCAGCGGCAGCGCCTCCGGCACCCGCAGGTGGACGCGGTCCTCGGGCACCCCGCCGAGCGCCCGCGGGACGATCTCGTCCAGGCTGACGACGGCCGGGCGGGGGTGCACCGCGCCGGCGTCGAGGCGGCTCATGTCCAGCAGGTTGTCCACCAGCGACTGGAGCCGGTCCGCGGCGTCGTCGACCCCGCGCAGCAGCTCCTCGCGGTCGGCCGCGGCCAGCTCCACGTCCGGGGTCAGCAGCCCGCCCACCGACGCCTTGATCCCCGCCAGCGGGGTGCGCAGGTCGTGGGAGACGGCCGCGAGCATGGCGGTGCGGATGGCCGTCCGCTCCCGCTCGGCCCTGGTTCGCCGGGACTGGGCCCGCAGCCGGTCCCGCTCGACGACCACGGCGGCCTGTGCGGCGACCGCCGCGGCCACGCCGACCTCGTGGGCCGCCAGCTCGCGCCCGTGCAGCCGCAGCCTGAGCCCGGCGTCGGTGGGGACCTCGGTGACCGGCGCCGCGTCCGTGCGGCCGGCGGTCGCGAGCACCCCGGCGGCCGACGGCGCCCCCTGGTCGTCGTCGGCGGCGTCCGGCTCCCGCACCAGCTCCGCCCCGGCCAGCGACAGCGCCTCGAGGAGCTGCTCGAGCAGGCGCGGCACGGCCTCCTCGCCCTGCAGGACCGAACGCGCGACGCTGGTCAGCGCGGCCGCCTCCGACCGGGCCCGCGCGGCCTCGACGCTGCGGGCGGCGGCGACGTCCACGACCCGGCAGACGGTCAGCGTCACCGCCACCACCACCCCGAGCGACACCACCTCCTGCGCCTCGTTCATGGCCAGCGTGTAGCGGGGCTCGGTGAAGGTGAAGTTGGTGGCCAGGCCACCGGTCAGCGCGCTCAGCAGCGCGGGCCACCAGCCGCCCAGCAGCGCCACGCCGACGCTCAGGCCCAGCGACAGCAGCAGGGCCGTGGTCAGGGACACGTCCTCGCGCAGCACGAACAGCCCGGCGGCGAGCCCGAGGCTGCCGAGCACCGACACCGTCCACGCCAGCGCCAGCCGACGGGTCCCGAACAACCGTCGGCGACGGCGTCGGACCACGCGGCCCGACGCCCGGTCGTGGGTGACGACCTGGACGTCCAGCTCGCCCGATCCCCGGATGACCGCCGGCCCGATGCCGGGCGCCAGGGTGGCGGCGACCCGACCCCGCCGGCTCTCGCCGAGCACCACCAGCGAGGCGTTGACGCCGCGGGCGAAGTCCAGGACGGCGGCCGGGACGTCGTCACCGACCACCAGGTGCCACGAGCCGCCGAGGGACTCCACCAGGCTGCGCTGGCGCAGCAGCGCCGCCGGGGCCACGGCGCGCAGCCCGTCCGAGCGCGCCACGTGCAGCGCCATCAGCTCCCCGCCGGCCCCGCGTCCGGCCGTCCGCGCCGCCCGCCGCACCAGCGCCTCCCCCTCGGGCCCACCGCTCAGGGCCACCACGACGCGGTCCCGGGCGGGCCAGAGCGCCTCGATGTCGTTGTCCGCCCGGTAGCGGGCGAGCGCGTCGTCGACGCGGTCGGCCGTCCACAGCAGCGCCAGCTCGCGCAGCGCGGTCAGGTTGCCGACGCGGAAGTAGTTGGTGAGCGCCGCGTCGACCTTGTCGGCCGCGTACACGTTGCCGTGGGCCAGGCGACGTCGTAGCGCGTGCGGGCTCATGTCGACCAGCTCGATCTGGTCCGCGGCGCGGACCACGGAGTCGGGCACCGTCTCCTGCTGCCGGATCCCCGTGATGGCGGTGACGACGTCGTTCAGGGACTCCAGGTGCTGGATGTTGACGGTGGTCACGACGTCGATGCCGGCCGCCAGCAGCGCCTGCACGTCCTGCCAGCGCTTGGTCCAGGCGCTGCCCGGCGCGTTGGTGTGGGCGAGCTCGTCGACCAGGACGACCTCGGGATGCAGGTCGAGCAGGGCCTCGGTGTCCATCTCGGTCAGCCGGGCCCCCCGGTGCTCGAGGACCCGGCGGGGCACCACCGGCAGCCCCTCGAGCACGGCGGCCGTCCGGGGGCGGTCGTGGGTCTCGACCACCCCGACGACCACCTGGGTTCCCCGGGCCGCCCGGCGCCGGCCCTCCTCGAGCATCGTGTAGGTCTTGCCGACGCCCGGCGCCGCCCCCAGGTACACGCGCAGCCGTCCCGTGGTCATGGCCAGCAGTCTCCGCCCTCGGCGGGCCCCTCGGCACCGGACCTCACGGGGACAGCTCGTCCAGCGACACGTTGAGCCGGAGCACGTTCACGCGCTCCTCGCCGAGGAACCCGAGGTCGCGCCCGGCCGTGCTCTGGGCCACCAGCCCCCGCACCACGACCTCGTCGAGCCCCCGCCGCGACGCGACGCGCGGCACCTGCAGGTCGGCGTAGGCCGGTGAGATGTGCGGGTCCAGGCCCGAGCCGGACGCGGTGACGGCGTCGGCGGGGACGTCGGCCGGGGCCACGCCCTCCCGCTGGGCCACGTCGGCGCGGCGCTGCTGCACCGCGGCGAGGAGCTCGGTGTTCTCGGGCCCGAGGTTGGACGCCCCGCTGGCCAGGGGGTCGTAGCCGTCCCCGGCGGCCGAGGGCCGGGACGCGAACCAGCCGTCGTCGTCGAAGGACTGCCCGATCAGGGCGGAGCCGACCACGCGGCCGTCGAGCTCGACGAAGGAGCCGTCGGCCCGGTCGGGCACCAGGCGCCCGACGCCGTGGACGGCCAGGGGGTAGGCCAGGCCCAGCACGAGGGTGGCGATGAGCAGCAGGCGCAGGCCGGCCACGGACTGGCGGGCGAGCAGGGTCAGGGAGGCACGCACGGAGGTCACCCGATTCCAGGCAGGAGGGACACGAGCAGGTCGATGGCCTTGATGCCGACGAACGGGAGCACGAGCCCGCCGACGCCGTACAGCAGGACGTTGCGCCGCAGCAGCGCGGCGGCAGAGCTGGGCCGGTACCGCACGCCCCGCAGCGCCAGCGGGACGAGCGCGACGATGACGAGGGCGTTGAAGACGACCGCCGAGAGGATCGCCGACTCCGGGCTGTCGAGGCGCATCACGTTCAGCCGGTCCAGCTGCGGGTAGAGCCCCGCGAACATGGCCGGCAGGATCGCGAAGTACTTGGCGATGTCGTTGGCGACCGAGAACGTCGTCAGCGCACCCCGGGTGATGAGCAGCTGCTTGCCGATGGCGACGATCTCGATGAGCTTGGTCGGGTCCGAGTCCAGGTCGACCATGTTGCCGGCCTCCTTGGCCGCGGCCGTGCCGGAGTTCATGGCCACCCCGCAGTCCGCCTGGGCCAGGGCGGGCGCGTCGTTGGTGCCGTCGCCCGTCATGGCGACCAGGCGGCCACCCTCCTGCTGGGTGCGGATGTAGGCGAGCTTGTCCTCGGGTGTGGCCTCGGCGAGGAAGTCGTCCACGCCGGCCTCGGCCGCGATCGCCGCCGCGGTGCGCGGGTTGTCGCCGGTGATCATGACGGTGCGGATGCCCATCGACCGGAGCTGGTCGAACCGCTCGGTCATGCCGGGCTTGACGACGTCCTTGAGGTGCACGACGCCCAGCAGCCGGGCCGGGGTGTCGCCGGTCTGCTCGGCCACCACGAGCGGGGTGCCGCCGGCCCCGCTGATGTCGTCGACGGCAACGGTCACGGCCGTCTGGGCCTCGGTCGCCCCGGGGGCCTGGTGCCCGCCGAGGCCCGCGACCCAGTGGGCCACCGCGGTCCCGGCCCCCTTGCGCAGCCGGCGCGTCTGCTCCCCGTGGCCCAGGTCGACGCCGCTCATCCGGGTCTCGGCGGTGAACGGGACGTAGTCGGCCCCCCGCGGCTCGTCGGCGGTGGTGCCGCCGTCGGTGAGCAGCAGGTCGGCTAGGTCGACGATCGAGCGACCCTCCGGCGTCTCGTCCGCCCGGCTGGCCAGCCGGGCGGCCCCGGCCAGCTCGAGCAGGGTCGTGCCACCGACCGGGACGAGCTCGACCGCGTGCCGGTTGCCGAGCGTGATGGTGCCGGTCTTGTCCAGCAGCAGCACGTCCACGTCCCCGGCGGCCTCGACCGCCCGGCCCGACATCGCCAGCACGTTGCGCTGCACCAGCCGGTCCATCCCCGCGATGCCGATGGCCGACAGCAGGGCCCCGATCGTGGTGGGGATCAGGCAGACCAGCAGGGCGACGAGCACCGGGACGGGTTGCGCCTGCCCGGAGTACACCGCGAACGGCTGGAGCGTGACCACGGCCAGCAGGAAGACCAGCGTCAGCGTGGCCAGCAGCAGGTTCAGCGCGACCTCGTTGGGCGTCTTCTGCCGGGCGGACCCCTCGACCAGGGCGATCATCCGGTCCAGGAACGTCTCCCCCGGGCGGGCGGTGACGCGCATGACGACCCGGTCGGACAGCACGCGCGTGCCGCCGGTCAACGAGGACCGGTCGCCGCCGGACTCCCGGATCACCGGCGCGGACTCCCCCGTGACGGCCGACTCGTCGACCGAGGCGACGCCGTGGACGATCTCGCCGTCGCCGGGCACCACGTCGCCGGCGCGGACCTCCACCAGGTCGCCGAGGCGCAGCTGCGGCCCGGGCACCTCCTCGGTGGGGGTCCCGGCGTCCAGGCGCCCGGGCTCCAGCAGCCGGCGGGCGGTGCTGTCGCTGCGGGCCCGGCGCAGGGAGTCCGCCTGCGCCCGGCCGCGGCCCTCCGCGACCGACTCGGCCAGGTTGGCGAAGAGCACCGTCAGCCACAGCCACACCGCGATGGCGGCGACGAAGGCCGACGGGTCGACGAGCGCCAGGACGGTGGTCAGGGCCGAGCCGACCCAGACGACGAACATGACGGGGTTGCGCAGCTGGGCCCGGGGGTCCAGCCGGCGCAGGGCCAGCGGCAGCGCGGCCAGCAGGGTGGTGGGGCTCACAGCAGGGCCTCCGAGACCGGGGCGAGGGACAGGCCGGGCAGGAACGTGAGCCCGGCGACGACGAGGACGACGAACGAGAGCAGGCCCGCGAACAGCGGGGTGTGGGTGGGCAGCGTGGCCGCGGACGGGGCGACGGCGTGCTGCCGGGCCAAGGTCCCGGCGAGGGCCAGGACGAGGACGATCGGCACGAACCGGCCGGCCAGCATGGCCAGGCCCAGGACGGTGTTCTGGTACGTGGTGGCCGCCCCGAAGCCGGCGAACGCGGAGCCGTTGTTGTTGGCCGCGCTGGCGTAGGCGTAGAGGATCTCGCTGAGCCCGTGGGCCCCCGGGTCCTGCACGCTGGCCTCGCGCAGCGCGGGCACGGCGGCGGTGACCGCGGCCCCGACCAGCAGCAGGGCCGGCATGGTCAGCACGTACAGCGACACGAGCGTGACCTCGCGCCGGCCGATCCGCTTGCCCAGGTACGTCGGGGTGCGACCCACCATCAGCCCGGCCAGGAACACCGTGAGCACCGCCAGCACGAGCATGCCGGTCAGGCCGGCCCCGACCCCGCCGGGGGCGACCTCGCCCAGCATCATGTTCAGCAGCAGCACCCCGCCCCCGAGACCGATGAACGAGTCGTGGAACGAGTTGACCGAGCCAGTCGACGTCCCGGTGGTCGACACCGCGAACAGCGCCGACGCCGCCTCGCCGAAGCGGGTCTCCTTGCCCTCCATCGCGCCCCCGGCCGCAGCCGGCACCGTCCCCAGCGCGCTGCGCTCGGCCCAGCTGACGACCGCGACGAAGGCGAGCCAGATGCCCGCCATCACCGACACGATCGCGAGGCCCTGGCGACGGTCGCGGACCATGGTCCCGAACGTGCGCGGCAGGCTGAACGGGATCACCAGCAGCAGGAAGATCTCGAGCAGGTTGGTCCACGGGGTCGGGTTCTCGAACGGGTGCGCGGAGTTGGCGTTGAAGAAGCCACCGCCGTTGGTGCCCAGGTCCTTGATGGCCTCCTGCGAGGCGATCGGGCCGCCGACCACGGACTGCGTCCCGCCGGTCAGGGTGGTGACCTCCTGAGCGCCGGCGAAGTTCTGCACCGCCCCGCCGAGGACCAGGACGACGGCCGCGACGAAGGCGAACGGCAGCAGGATCCGGACCGTGCCCCGGACCAGGTCGACCCAGAAGTTGCCGACCCGGTCCGTCCGCGAGCGGGCGAACCCGCGGACCAGGGCGACGGCCACCGCCATCCCGACGGCCGCGGACAGGAAGTTCTGCACCGCCAGCCCGGCCATCTGGACCAGGTGGCCCATGGCCGACTCGCCGGAGTACCACTGCCAGTTGGTGTTGGTGACGAACGAGACCGCGGTGTTGAAGGCCCCGGCCGGGTCGATCCCGTCCAGGCCCAGCGACAGCGGCAGCAGGTGCTGCAGCCGCAGGAACGCGTACAGCAGCAGGGTCGAGACCAGCGAGAAGCCGATGAGCGCGACCGCGTAGACGCTCGCGCGCTGATCCGCCCGGGCGTCGACCCCGGCCAGGCGGTAGACGGCGCGCTCCACGCCCAGGTGCCGGTCGCTGCCGTACACCCGGGCCATGTAGTCGCCCAGCGGCACGTGGACGGCGGCCAGGGTGGCCACCAGGACGCCGACCTGGAGGGTGGCGGCGAGCGTGGCCGGCATCAGAACTTCTCCGGGTGCAGCAGGGCCACGAGCAGGTAGCCGGCCAGCCCGACGGCCACGACGAGCGCGACGACGTCGACCGGGCTCACCGCGAGGTCACCCGGACCAGCAGCAGCAGGGCGACGAACGAGGCGAGGATCAGCAGGACGTAGAGCACGTCGGGCACGACGGGGACCTCCGGTGGGGACCACGACCGCAGGCGGCCGGCGGCCCGGTGGGCCGCGACGCCCATTCACCTCCCGGGGCGGTCCCCGTCCCCTGCGTCCAGACGCCTTCCTGACGCGCCCGTCCCCGGTCCGGACGGAGCCCGGACGCCCCGGGCGCGTGGCACGACCTCAGCCGACCTCGAGGTCCTCCGCACGCGTCGACACCTGGTCCCCGCGCACCAGCCGGCGCCCCCGGCGGGTCTCGACGTCGCCGTTGACGGTCACCTCACCCGAGGCCAGGACGTCCTTGACGTCGGAGCCGGCGTCGACGACGTCAGCCAGCTTGAGCAGCTGACCGAGCTTGATGGACTCACCGGTGATGCTGATCGCCCGCATCGCAGCAGCATCGCAGCAGCCCCGCGACGGCCGCGACCCGCCGCGACCCGCCGCGACCCGCAGCAGGGGGCCGCGACCCGCCGGCTCGTCAGCCGGCGGAGAGCAGGTGGGCCGTCGACACCACGGTGGCGAACTCGCCGTGCAGGTTCGTCGCGGTGGCGCGGGCGAGCTCCTCGGCGCTGACCGTCGAGCCGTCCGGCGCCTGCCGGTCGTGGGTGTGGGTCGCGTCCAGGGCGAACAGCACCCGGTGGCCCAGGTTGGCGCCGACCCGGGCGGTCGTCTCGCAGCAGTGGTTCGTGGTGACGCCGCAGACCACGACCGCCTCCACCCCGGTGGCGCGCAGCCAGGCGTCCAGGTCGGGTGAGCCGTGGAAGGCGGAGTTCACGGTCTTGGTGACGAGCAGGTCGCAGCCCTCCCCCACGCAGTCGGCGAAGGCGTGCCCGGGCGTGCCCGGGGTCAGCGGGGAGCCGGGCGTCGTCGAGTCGTGGCGGACCAGCACCACCGGCCGGCCGGCCGTACGCCACGTCTCCAGCAGGGCGGCCACATTGGCCTCGCACGCCGGGTTGTCACGTCGGCCCCACCACGCCCGGTCGGCGAAGCCACGCTGGACGTCCACGACCACGAGGGCGGTGCGCGCCAGGTCGGGCAGCGGCTCGGTCGGGTCGGGCAGCTCCACGGGCCCATGCTGCCGCACCGAGGTCGTGCACCGAGCAGCGACGCGGGAGGCCGCCAGGGCCGGGTCGGACCGTCGAGGCCGCGTGTCGTGTCGCTGCCCGGTACGCCCGGACGGGTGAGGCTCCGCCCACCTGACGAGACGGCCGTCCCGTTCGTTGACACGCCGCCGTCTGCGCCGCTTCACTGGGCCCACCATCCAGAGCGACCGAGAGACCTGGCTCGTCGACGTCGCAGCAACCTCGCCGCCCCCTCGTGGGTCGGGGTCGGTGCTACCGCCAGGACCGATGGAGTGATCACATGTCCGGCCCGCTGCGCACCGCCGTCCGGTTGCTGACGTCCCACCGCACCCTCGTGCACACCGCCGTCCGCGAGAGCGAGCCCTGTCGGATGTGAAGGCGGCGCGACCACGGTCGCGCCCGGTCCGGTCCCGGACCCCACCCCTCACCCCGTCCACGCGCCACCTCGTCCCCGCGGGGACCGCTGCTGCGAGCGCCGACGCCGCACGGCCGTCCCCGGAGAAAGGCCCCGCCATGTCCCGCCCGACCCCTGCCCCGGACGACCCCACCACCGGCACCACCACCACCAGCAGCACCAACACCACGGAGCAGCCCTGGTCCTTCGCCACCGCCCAGGTCCACGCCGGTGAGCAGGCCGAGGGCGGCTTCGGTGCCCGCATCCCGCCGATCTACCTGACCGCCGGCTTCGTGTTCGACGACTTCGAGCAGGCCCGGGCCCGCTTCGCCGGGGACGACGACGGCTACACCTACTCCCGGATCGGCAACCCGTCCTGCACGGCCCTCGAGCGGCGTCTCGCGGGCCTGGAACGCGGCGACGAGGCCATCCTGGTGGGCAGCGGGCAGGCCGCGGTTACGGTGGCGCTGCTCGGCCTGCTGCAGGCCGGGGACCACCTGCTGTCCACGAGCAGCATCTACGAGGGCTCCCGCGGGCTGTTCCGCGAGAACTTCGCCCGGTTCGGCATCGAGGTCGACTTCGTCGACGACGCGACGGACCTGCAGCAGTGGCGGGACCTGCTGCGACCCACCACCCGCGCGCTCTTCGCCGAGTCGATCCCCAACCCCAAGAACGACCTCGTCGACCTGCGCGCCGTCGCCGACCTGGCCCACTCCCACGGGATCCCCCTCGTGGTGGACAACACCCTCGCGACGCCGTACCTGCTGCGGCCGATCGAGCACGGCGCCGACGTCGTGGTGCACTCCGCGAGCAAGTTCCTGTCCGGGCACGGGGCCTCGCTCGGCGGGGTCGTCGTCACCGCGGGCACCTTCGACTTCGGCGCGCGGCCTGACGCCTTCCCCCACCTCAACGAGCCCTCGCGGGCCCTGCACGGGGCGAGCTACGTGCAGCGGTTCGGACCACGCGCCTACGTCGAGTTCACCCGCCACGTCATCGCGGCCCGGCTCGGTCCCACCATCTCCCCGGTCAACGCGTTCCTCATCCAGCAGGGAGTGGAGACGCTGTCGCTGCGGGTGGCCCAGCACAGCCGCAACGCGCTGGCCCTCGCGCAGTGGCTCGAGCAGCAGCCCGAGGTGCTCTCGGTAGACCACGCGGGCCTGGCCTCCAGCCCCTCGGCCGCACTGGCCCGCCGCTACCTGCCCGACGGGGCGGGGTCGGTCTTCGCGTTCACCCTGTCCGGCGGCGAACCCGCCGCCCGGCGGTTCTTCGACGCGGTGACGCTGTTCAGCCGGATGACGCACGTCGGCGACGTCCGCTCGCTGGTCCTGCACCCCGCGACCACCACCCACGCGCAGCGGACCGAGGCCGAGCGCCGGGCCGCGGGGATCTGGCCGGGGCTGCTGCGGCTGTCGGTGGGCATCGAGGACGTCCGCGACCTGCTGGCCGACCTGGAGCGCGGCCTGGCCGCCGTCCGCGCCGGCACGCCCCGGACCCCGGCGCCGCCGCCCCAGACCCAGACGCACGCCCAGAGCCACACCCAGACCCACGCCCCCGCACCCGCGTCCGCCCCGGCCTCCTCGGCCGTGGCCGCCGCCTGAGACGACGGAGCAGACCCGTGGCACGACTGCAGCACTTCGGCTGGTTCTTCTCGCGCGGGTTCGGTCCGCAGGGGTGGGGCCGCGACGACCACCGGTGGGGCTACCGCTGGACCGAGCCCGCGCTCTACCAGCAGGCCGTCCGACAGCTCGACCAGGCCGGGCTCGACCTGGTGATCATGGAGGACGCCGTCTCGCTCGGCAACGACGAGACGCTCGACCTGCGGGTCCGCGCGGCCTACGGCGGGCCCAAGCACGACCCGCTGCTGCTGGCGCCGTACCTGTTCGACGCCACGCGGCACATCGGGATCGCCCCCACCATCAACGCCGGCATCACCCCGCCCTACCTGGCGGCGCGCCAGGCGGCGACGCTGCAGCACCTGAGCGGGTACCGGTTCGGGGTCAACCTGGTGACCGACGTGGGCAGCGCGCGGCACGTCGGCGCCGAGCCGCTGGGCCACGACGCCGCCTACGACCGGGCCGAGGAGTGGGTCGACGTCGTGCGTCGGCTCTGGCACAGCTGGGGCGAGGGCGCGCTGGTCGCCGACGAGGACACGCACCGGTTCGCCGACGGGGCGCGCCTGGACGCGTTCCGGCACCGCGGGGAGCACTTCGAGGTGGCCGGGCCGCTCAACGCCGTGCCGTTCGCGGGCGGCGACGACCCGGTCGTGGTCTCCCCCGGCGGGTCGCCCCGGGGCCTGGGCTTCGCCGGGGCCCGCTCGGACGTGCAGCTGGCGCTGGCCCCGCTGGACGCCGGCAGCGTGCGGGCCTACCGGCGCAAGGTGCTGGACGCGGCCGCCCGGCACGGGCGCAGCGAGAAGGACCTGCGGATCCTGTTCGTGCTCAAGCCGGAGGTCGTCAGCAGCGCCGAGGAGGCCGACCGGGTGGTGGCGGCGTCCCTGCACCCCGACGAGGACGTGCTACGCCAGGTCGCCCTCGCCTGGTCCAGCGACCTGGAGACCGACCTGACCCGGCTGCCGCTGGATGCCCCGCTGCAGGCGTCGGCCTTCGGCGACCACGTCAGCCAGGGGACGGTCCGGGGGCTGCTGGGCAAGCAGGGCGAGCTCGGGGTGGACACCCTGCGCGAGCTGCTGGCCCGCAAGGCCCGCAAGGGGCGCCTGGCCGACCGCACCGGGCTGGTGGGAACGGCGGGCGAGCTGGCGGACGTCGTGGAGGAGCTGGGCGAGGACGCCGACAACGACGGCATCATCTTCTCCGGCGACCTGCACCCCAGCACGGTGCACCGGATGCTGGACGACCTGGTCCCCGAGCTGCGCCGCAGGGGGGTGCTGCGACGCGAGCCCGGGGACGGCGGCCTGCGCGGCAACCTCTTCGACTTCTAGCAGCTCCGACTTCTGAGGGCCGGGCTCCCGGGGCCGAGGAGGGCCGCGCCGGACAGGGGGACGCTCAGGCGACGGTGGTGCTGCCGCCCCCGCGGCCGGTGGTCACCAGCAGGCGACCCCGGACCTCGTCGACGCCCAGCGCGCGGGCCAGCCGGGCCTGGGCGTGGTCGCGGACGCGCTCGGTCAGCGCCCGCAGGTCGGTGCCGGGGTCGACGACCAGGGACAGGGTGAGCGTGGTCTGCGACCGGCCGCCCGACACGGCCGCGTGCGCGCTGCGTACCCCGGCGTAGCCCTCGACGTCGTGCTCGACCGCGTCGGCCACGGTCGAGGCGTCCAGGCGGGTGACGCCGCGCCCGGGCTCGCCGCCCAGGCCGATGCGGCCGGTCCCGCTGCGCCGCGGCAGCTGCGCGAGCAGCCAGCGCAGGCCCAGCAGGGCCACGAGGACCCCGAGCGCCGCCACGGCGACGGGCACCCAGGGCTGCTCGAGCAGGTAGCCGAGGGCCGCCTCGGGGAGCACGGGCTGATCCGGCGGGGCCAGACCGGGCAGGACGCCCGACAGCGCCCCGGTGGCCAGGGCGAGCACGGCGGCCCCTGACAGCAGGAGGACGGCGCCGAGCAGCGCCAGCAGGGTCCGGTTGAGCCGTCCGGGACGGCTGGACATGGTGGTGCTCACGCGTCGCTCCTCGTCGTCGTGGTCCGGACCTGCACCCTCGGCCGGCGGGCCAGCGGGATCGCGGCCAGGCGGTCGGTGACCGCCTGCTCGACGCGGGCCCGCAGGTCGCCGACGTCACGCAGCCCGGACCGGGCCCGGACCTCGACCCGACCGTCGCGCACGGTGGCGTCGGCGCGGTCGACGCCGTCGACGTCCTCCGCCGCGGCCGCCACGGCCCGCCGCAGCCCGGTGCGGGTGATGCCCGCCCGGGGACCGGTCGCGCCCGCGCCCTGCAGGGCGAGCACGACCCGCCGCCCCGGCAGCAGCGCGGCCAGCAGGGCCAGGAGGCCGAGCAGGAGCAGGACGGCACCGGCGGCGACGACCACGGGGTCCTGCCACGGGGCCCCGGCCAGGGCGCGGGCCAGCGGCCCGGCCGTCCCGGTGGGGTCCTGGCCCAGCAGGTGCCCGAGGGCGGCGGTGGCCGCCCAGGCGCCGAGCGCCAGCAGCGCGAGCCCGGCGACGACCGCGGGAACTACCCGTCGGGTGCGGCGACTCACTCGACCCTCCTCGTGGCCGGGGTGCCGGTCACCAGGCTGGTGACGCGGATGTCGACCTGGGCGACGCGCAGACCGGTCAGGCTGCTCACCCGCTCGTCCACGCGACGTCGCACGGCGCCGGCCACGTCGGCCACGGGCTCGGGGTAGGTGACGGACATCTCGACGTCGACGGTGACGACGCCGCCGTCGACGTGGGCGTCGACCACGGGGTGGTCCTGCAACTCGTCGTCGCCGAGCGCGATGCCGAGCACGCGGCGGGCGGCGCCCCCGGCGGCCGGGACCTCGGTGACGGCCCGCCCGGCGATCTTCTGCACGACCCGGTCGGCGACCGTGGTGACGCCACGCGGGTCCGCGGGCACCGTCACCGTCGGCTGCGCTGGTCGCCGACCAGCGCCGAGACGTCGAGCTGGCCGCTGAGGACGCGACCGACCAGCAGGCCGGCGGCGCCGAACAGCAGCACGACGACGAAGGCGGCGAACCCGCCGAACGCGGCGGCGAAGCCGAGTGCGAGGCCGGCGGTCAGACCCAGGGTGGTGGTGCTCATGACGCGTTCTCCTCGCGACCGGCGGACCGGTCGGGCTCGTTGGGTGCGGGGGTGGTGACGGCCTCGTCGGCCGCCGCCCGCTCGGCGGCCTGCTGGACGGGGTCGACGACGTCGGCCACGACCACGAACACGTCGAGGCCGCCGGCGAGCGGGGTGGCCGCCTCGCGGACGGTCTCGCCCACGCCGGGCAGGGACCACGGCTCGACGACCACGTGCAGCTCGACGCTGCCCGGTCCGCGGCCGAGGCCGGACCCGGTGTCGGGGCCGGGCCCGGGGCTCACCCGGACGCCGACGACGCGACGGCCGGGCAGGTAGGTCCCGATCTCGCCGAACCGCCCGCCGTGCAGCCCGACCACCCCGGGGGTGGCCAGGACGGCGGCGGCGAGGACGTCGGCGAGGTGCTCCGCACGAGGGTCCTCACCGCCGACCGGCGGGCGGGACGGCACCGACGCGGGCGTCGGTGCCTGGCTCACTGGACGCGGGGCTCGGCGGACTTCGAGCGCTCCTGGCCCTGGCGGGAGTCGGCCTCGTCGTCCTGACCGGGCAGGTAGATGTCGTCCACCGTGATGTTGACCTCGATGACGTCCAGGCCCGTCATCCGCTCCAGCGACTGGATGACGTTGCGACGCACGGCGTCGGCCACGTCGGGGATCGCCACGCCGTACTCGACGACCAGGTCGACGTCGACGGCGGCCTGGCGCTCGCCGACCTCGACGCTGACGCCCTGGCTCACGCTGCTGCTGGCGCCGGGGATGCGCTCGCGGATCGCGCCGAAGGCGCGCGAGGCGGAGCCACCGAGGGCGTGCACGCCGTTCACGTCGCGGGCGGCCATGCCGGCGATCTTGGACACGACGACGTCGGCGATCGTGGTGCGGCCGTCCTGGCCGACGAGGTCGGTGCCGGTGCTGCGCTGGTCGCGACGCGACCCGTTGCGCTCGCTCACGGCGTCGCCGGTGCTGCTGGCGCTGCTGGTGCTGGTGGGGTTGCTCATGGGGTGCTCCTCGCGTTCATGGTCCTGGGTCGGCGACGTCCCAGGAGGACGTCGCTCACCCTGATAGACACACGACGCACGCAGACGTCACGCGGTCCGGGCGACGAGTTCGTCGAGGTCCCGCGTCAGCGGTCGTCGAAGGCCGAGCGGGCCAGCTCGGCCACGACGAGGCGCACCGGCACGTCGGCCCACCGCGTGCCGGCGAGCGCGTGCCGGACCGCTCCCCCGGCCCGCTCCAGCAGGGGCGGCAGGGGCAGGCGGAGTGCGACCAGCCTGACCTCGACGAGGTCCTCGGAGACGCTCACGGCCATCCCCTCGTCGCCGCCGGTCAGCCGCAGCGCCTCCTTGCGCAGCGGCACGAGCAGCGACAGCCCCGCCACGGACCCCACGGCGTCGGCCACGACGTCCCGGACCTCCGACCGGCTGAGCCCGGCCGGCCCCGGACCACCGGGTGACGACACGGGCACGACGTCGCTGCTCACGAGCGGACCCCCGTGCCGTGGGCGTCGGCCGTCGCGTCGCCCAGGGCCACGTCCAGGACCGACACGGCCACCCGGACCTGCCGCAGCCCGACGTCGGTCACCAGCGCCTCCACCACCCGGCGCTGCACCTCGTGCGCGCACGCGGTCACCGGGAAACCGGCCTGCACGGCCAGGAAGACGTGCACGTCGGCCTCGTCCCCCACCAGCTCCACGTCGACCCCGCCCGTGTCGGCCGGGCGGTCCTCGTCGTCGGAGTCCGCCCTGACCTCGTGCCGGGCGCGGACGGCGAGGCGCTGCACCAGACCGCCCAGGCCCGTCTCGACCCGCAGCACCCCGGGGGTGCGGCGCGCGGTGTGGGCGGCGACCGCGGCGACGACGGACTCCGCCAGCACCACCTCGACGGCGGCGGCGCTCATGCGGCGCCCGTGCCGCACCCGGCGGCGCTCGGCGCCGGGCTCACGCTGGGGCTCATGTCTCGTCGTCCCAGACGTCCTCGACCTCGACGTCGATCCCCGCCACGTCGAGCCCCACGTGCTCCGTGGCCACCGCCCGCACCCGGTCACGGACGACGTCCACCGTCGCCACGGAAGTCCCGCCGGAGAACCGCACGCTGATGCTGAGGTCCACCCGGACCGAGCCGTCCTCGAGCCGGTGCAGCCGGCAGCGCCGCGCCCGGACGCCGTCGACGGAGTCGGCCGCGAAGCGGAGGACGGCGGCCACGGCCTGCTCGCTGATGTCGACCGGCCCGTGCTCGCCGGGGGCCAGCGGGAGCCGGCTGGTGCGCCGGACGTCGGCGCGGACCGCGGCCATGATCCGGCTCGTCAGGGTGGGCGGCGGGGTCAGCGACTCGTCGTCGTAGACCGCCCGGGTCGCCTCGGCCAGCGCGGCCAGGCTCGCGAGCGCCGTCCGGCAGTGGGGGCAGCCCTGGACGTGGGCGTCCGGCGCGGACCCCATCGTGTCCCACAGGTCCTCGACGTGACGCCCGCAGGGCAGGACGTGGGCGCCGGTGCGGCTGCTCAGCGCCATGGCTGCATCGCCTCCGCGAGCTCGACGCGCGACCGGGCGATCCGACCCCGCACAGCCGTCGCGCTGACGCCGAGGATACCGGCGATCTCGGCGTAGGAGCGGTCGTGGACCTCCCGCAGCAGCCAGGCCGCTCGCTGCTCCGGGGTCAGCCGCTGCAGCGCGACGGTGAGGGCACGGACCTGCTCGGCGGTCTCCGCGGCCCGCTCGGGCTCGCCCTCGGGCGACCGCGACTCGGTCAGGTCGAGGTCCACCTCGGCCCGCGGGCGGCGGGCCCGCAGCACGTTCAGGCAGCGGTTGGTCGTGGTCCGGTACAGCCACCCCGGCAGCGCGGCGCCCTCGCGGATCTCCGGCAGCCGACGCCACGCGGCCAGGAAGACCTCCTGCACCACGTCCTCGGCGTCCCCGCGGTTGCCCAGCATCCGGTAGGCCAGGCGGTACATCTGCGACTGGTAGCGCTGCACCAGGACCTCGAAGGCGTTGACGTCCCCGTCACGCGCCCGGACCACCAGCGTGCCGTCGTCCAGCCCGCGCCCGGCGATGGGCTCGGACGCGGGTCCCACGCCGGGTCCGTCCGCGGTCGCTGTCGTCACCGGGTCATCGCTCGCTCTCCGTCGTCCGTCGTCCTGCGCCTCGCGGGGCGCCTGTCGCAACCTAGTCCGCCCGGGCACGGACGACGACCCGGCCGGGCCCGCACGAGCGGGTCCGGTCGGGCCGTCGGGGCGCGGCCCTCCGTCCGCGCGGGCGGCGCCTACGTGCGGAACGCGTCCTTGACGTCCTCGCCGGCCTGCTTGAGCCCGGCCTCGCCCTGCTGGGCGCGCCCCTCGGCCTTGAGCTCGTCGTCGCCGGTGCGCTCGCCCGTCGCCTCCTTGGCCTTGCCCACGAGCTCCTCGGCCTTGTTCGAGATCTTGTCGCCGATTCCCATGCTGAACCTCCGTGTCGACATCCCCGCGGATGCTCCGCGCGGGCGTGCCGTCCCCACGTCGGGGCAGGCGCCACGACGGACGGACGAGGACGGTCACACCCCTTCAGACACGCGTGGGCCGAGAACGTCACGCACCGGGGACCGACGGACGGGACGCCGTCGCGGCCGGTTCCGGTTCGTCACGAGGCGGAAACGTCGCACACGCACCGCCGAAACGCGGGCTGCCTACCTTTCACCAGCCGGGGGTCCTCCCCCGCGCGAGCCGGCCGCGACCGGACCCTGCCCCCTCTGGGAGTTCATGATGCGCACGTCCCCCCTCGGTCGTCGTCCCGCGGACCTGGTCCGCACCGCCACCGCCCTGCTGGCCGCCGGGCTCGTCCTGGCCGCCTGCGGGTCCGACGACACCGCCGGCGGTGACGCGGAGCCGAGCGGGGAGGCCGCGGCCGCCGCCGACCACGGCGACATCACGGTGCAGCTGTCCTGGATCAAGAACGCCGAGTTCGCGGGCGAGTTCTTCGCCGACGCCAACGGCTACTACGACGAGGCCGGCTTCGGCGAGGTCACCCTCAACGCCGGTCCCGGCGCCACCGAGTCGATCGTGCTGTCGGGCGGCGCGGACTTCGGCCTGACCAACGCGGTGACCGTGGGCCAGGTGATCGCCGAGGAGGAGGCGCCGCTGAAGATCGTCGGCACGACCTACCAGAAGAACCCGTTCACCATCCTGTCGCTGGCCGACGGCGGCGACATCGCCACCCCGGCCGACCTGGTCGGCAAGCGGATCGGGGTGCAGGCCGGTGGCAACGAGACGCTGTTCGACGCCCTGCTGGTCGCCAACGACATCGACCCCGCCGACGTGGAGAAGGTGCCGGTCGAGTACGACCCGTCGCCGCTGGTCAACGGTGACGTGGACGGCTTCCTGGCGTACATCACCAACGAGTCCATCACGGTGGAGTCGGCCGGCGAGGAGGTCACCAACCTGCTGTTCGCCGACAACGGGCTGCCTTTCGTGGCCGAGAGCGTCATCGCGACCGACGAGACCATCGCGGAGCGGCCGGACATGGTCAAGGCGTTCCTCGAGGCCGAGATCCGCGGCTGGCAGGACGCCCTGGCCGACCCCGAGGAGGGAGCCCGGCTCGCCGTCGAGGAGTACGGCGCGGACCTGGACCTGGACCTCGAGAAGGAGGTCGCGCAGGCCACCACCCAGAACGACCTGCTGATCGTCACCGAGGAGACCGAGGCCAACGGCATCTTCACGATCAGCGACGAGCTGGTGCAGCAGAACCTCGACACCCTGGCCACCGCCGGCATCGAGCTGGAGGCCGACGAGCTGTTCGACCTGTCCCTGCTGGACGAGCTGCTGACCGAGAAGCCCGAGCTGATCGGGTGAGCCAGGGGCAGGGCACCGCCGGCGCGCACGCCACCGGCACCGGGGTGCGGATCGACGGGCTGGGCAAGACGTTCGCGATGGGCCGGCGCAGCGTCGTCGCGCTGGAGGACGCCACGCTGTCCACCGCCCGGGGCACGTTCCTGTCGCTGCTGGGGCCCTCGGGCTGCGGCAAGTCCACCATCCTGCGCATCCTCGCCGGCCTGGAGACCCCGACGGTCGGCACGGCCCTGGTCGAGGGCCGCACCCCGCTGGAGCTGCGCCGGGACCACCGCCTGGGCATCGCGTTCCAGGACTCGGCGCTGCTGCCGTGGCGGTCGGTCCGGGCGAACATCCGGCTGCCGTTCGAGGTGTCGGGCGAGAAGCCGGACGAGGCGCTGGTCAGCGAGCTGGTGCGCCTGGTCGGCCTGGAGGGGTTCGAGGACGCCAAGCCCGGCCAGCTGTCGGGCGGGATGCGCCAGCGGGTGTCCATCGCCCGCTCGCTCGTCGTCCAGCCGTCGGTGCTGCTGCTCGACGAGCCGTTCGGCGCGCTGGACGACATGACCCGGCAGCGGCTCAACGTCGAGCTGCTGCGGATCTGGACCGAGAAGCCCGCCACCACGCTCATGGTCACCCACGGCATCTCCGAGGCCATCTTCCTGTCCGACCTGGTCGCGGTGATGAGTCCGCGCCCGGGCCGGATCAGCGAGGTGATCGAGGTCGACCTGCCCCGGCCGCGGCTCCCGGAGATGATGCGCACGCCGGAGTTCCACGCCCTCCACGACCGCGCCTCGGAGCTGCTGTTCGGCACGGTCGGCGGGCACTGAGTGGGCGCCCCGGCCCCGGCGGCCCCGACCGCCCCCGTCCCGCCCACCAGCCGCTGGACGGTGGACCGCGACCGCACGAGGGCCGTGCTGTCGGGTACCGGCGGCGTCGTCGGCCTCGTCGCCCTGTGGTGGGTCCTGGCGGTGACGGTGTTCGCCGACAAGCTCGTCCCCACCCCGCCGGGCGTCGTGCAGCAGTGGGGCGAGGACGGGCTCGGGTTCTACCGGGACAACTTCCTGGCGACGGTCGACGAGGCGGTCCGGGGGTTCGCCTGGGGCAACGGCCTCGCCCTGCTGCTGGCCTCGCTGGTGCTGCTGGCCCCGTGGACCGAGAAGGTCATCACCCAGGTCGCCGTCATCAGCTACTGCATCCCCCTGGTGGCCATCACCCCGATCCTCTACATCGTCATCGGCCCGCCGGCGGCCGGGGAGCCGTCCGGCACGGCCGTGGCGCTGGCCGCGATCTCGGTGTTCTTCACCACCGTCGTCGGCGCCGTCCTCGGGTTCCGCTCCGCCGACCCCGCGACCCTGGACGTGGTGCAGGTCTACGGCGGCGGCCGGTGGCAGCAGCTGTCGCGGGTGCAGCTGGTGTCCGCGGTGCCGTCGATCCTGTCGGCGCTGCAGATCGCGGCCCCGGCGGCGTTCCTGGGCGCGATCCTCGGCGAGTACATCGGCGGGGTGGACCGGGGCGTCGGCCCGGCCCTGGTCAACGCCCAGCAGAGCCTGGACGCCGAGCGCGCCTGGGGGATGATGATCGTCTGCGGGCTGGTCGCCGGAGCGGGGTACGGCCTGTTCGCCCTGCTGGCCCGGCTCGTCACCCCGTGGGCCAGGGGCACCCGGTGACGGGTGTGCTGCGGGCCCTGGGCGGGGCGGCGCTGACGCTCGGCATCGTCCTGGTGGTCTGGGTCGCGTTCCTCGAGCTGCTCGACGTCTCGCCCTACGTCGGCAAGGGGCCGCTCGACGTGTGGGCGTACCTGTTCACCGAGGACGACGCGGCCGAGAACCGGGCGCAGGTCCTCGACCTGCTCGGCACCACGCTGGCGGACGCGGCCCTGGGCTTCGTCGCGGGCATGGTCGCGGCGGTGGCGCTGGCCTGCGCGATCGTGGTGTCCCGGTCCGCGCAGAGCACGATCATGCCGGTGGCGATGCTGCTGCGCTCGGTGCCCCTGATCGCCATGACCCCGGTCATCTCGATGGTGTTCGGCCGGGGCACGGTGACCGTGGCGGTCATCGCGGGCATCGTCGTGCTCTTCCCGGCCCTGGTGACCATCGTGTTCGGCCTGCGCTCCACGAGCCCCCAGCTGCACGACGTGGTGGCGGTGTACGGCGGGTCGACGTCGGCCCGGCTGCGTACCGTCGACATGCCCTCGGCGCTGCCGTCGTTCTTCGCCGCCGTGCGCATCTCGGTCCCCGGAGCCATCACGGGGGCGCTGATCGCCGAGTGGCTCGCGACCGGCCAGGGCATCGGCTACGGCGTGGTGTCGGCGCTCGGTCGGGCCCAGAACACCACCGTGTGGGCCCTCGTGGTGGTGATCACGCTGGTCTCGCTCGCCCTGTACACCGTCGCGCAGGTGCTGGAGCAGCTCGTGCTGGCCCGCATGGGCGGACCGTCGCGGGGCTGAGGGCCCCCGACCATCCACGACCACCCGATCCCGGACGGACGACCGGGCCGCCGGCAGGTTCGCCGACGACCCGGTCACGCCCGCTCAGCGGGCCCGTGCGACCTCTCAGTACGAGAAGGTGGTGAGGAACTCGAAGCTGTCACGGGCGAACTCGGGGCTCGCAGGCGCCCCGTCCCGCTCGATGACGTAGTACGCCACGTGACCCTCGGCGGCGTCGAAGATGGGCGCCCAGTCGATCTCGCCCTCCCCCACGTCGGTCGGGATGGCGCGGGCGGCCCCGTTGAGCAGGCCGTCCTTCACGTGGAGCAGGGAGATCCGGTCGCCGTAGGTCTCGAGCAGACCCACGGTGTCGACGCCGGCGTCCTCGGCCCAGAGGATGTCCAGCTGGAACGTGACGAACTCGGGGTCCGTGAGGGGCACGAGGGCCTCCCACGCCGAGGTGGTCTCGCCCGTGTCCGGGTTGGTGACCCGGGTGGTGAACTCCCACTGGTGGTTGTGGCCGAAGATCTTGCCGGTGCCGTTGGCCACGGACTGCTCACCGAGGGTGTTCATCGCCTGCGCCGTCGCGACGACGTCGGCGTAGGTGCTGGTGCCGTTGCTGGCGATGCTGGGCGGCGGGAACCCGCCCGAGCCCACGAACTGCTGCCCGACCGCCTTGCCGAAGGCCAGGTTCGCGGCGAACCCGGTCGGCGAGACGTTGCCGTGCGAGCTGGGCTGGGCCAGGCCGTAGGAGTCGAGCAGCGCGGACCAGGTCTGCGCGTCACGACCGCCGTAGGTGCCACCGAACGGCTCCACGTTCTGGAACCCGATGTCCTCCAGCTCGCCCAGGACGGTCGTGATGCCGACCTGGTTGACCCAGCCGGCGTAGCTGAACATCTGGATCGAGATCTGGTCGGGCGACAGGCAGCGCGAGTCGCACTCCAGGTCGCGGACCAGCTCCTCCACGTCGCGGACGAGCAGCTCGTCGTCCGTCCGGTCGAGGAAGCGGTTCAGCTGCTCCACCGCACGGGTGTCGCGGCCGGCGGCCTCGTGACGCTCGGCCTGGCCGAGGAAGGCCCTCAGCTGGGCGAGGTCGCGCTTGGACACGTCACCGGACGCGGCGAGCCGCGCCAGGTTGGCCGACACGTCGGCGTACGACGTCTCGACCAGGATGGTCGCGGCGAAGGTCTCGCTGCGGCCGGCGTTGTCCGTGGCGGTGACGACGACCTGGTGACGACCCAGGGACAGGTCCCACAGGTCGATGGTGTCACCGTCGACGACGTCGCCGTCGACCATGGTCACGACCGAGGCGATGCCGGAGGCGGCGTCGCTGGCCTCGACGCCCAGCGTGAGGCTGTCCGAGCTGCCGTAGGTCTCGCCCGCGGTCACCCCGGTGACGGTGAGGGCCGGGTCGACCGTGTCGATCGAGATCGTCGTGGTCCCGACCTCCGAGATGTTGCCGGCGCTGTCGATGGCCCGGTACAGGACCGTCGTGACGCCCTCGGCGTTTAGGTTGAACGGGTTGATGTTGCCGTTGTTGGACCGCACGTTGGTCCAGGTCGTCCCGCCGTTGAGCGAGTACTCGACCCGGGCGAGCGCGCCGTCGTCGGTGGCGGCGAGACGCACCGCGACCGGCTTGGTGGTGAACCAGCCGTTGGCCCCCTGGGGCGCCTCGGGCGTGGTGGTCAGGCTGACCGTGGGAGCCGTGACGTCGGCCGCGCCGTCGCCGATGAACTCGAAGGTGTCGACCTCGACGCCACCGGTGGTGGTCACGTAGACCGTGCCGGTGCCCTCGGGGAAGGCGGTGACGTCGCCACCGACCGTCTCCCACGACGCGGAGTCCACGTCGAAGGTGGCGAACGGCGTGGCGTCCAGGGCGTCCCAGCGGAAGGCGAGCTCGCCCTCGCCGCTGGCCCGGACCTCGACGGCGTCGATGTTGACGAAGTTCACCGGCTCGTAGGCGAGGTGGTCGCCCGCGTCGAACGAGGTGACCTTCGACAGCGCACCGGCGGTCTCGTCGGCCACGACCTCGATGCCGGACTGGACGTCGGCGTGCTCGGCCTCCTGCGTGAACGGCTTGAGGATGAGCGAGGTCTCACCCCGCGCGGGCGGGATGTCGCCGTTGCCGGCGTCGGTGTAGTTGGCGACGACGACCGAGAACAGCTTCTCCGTCACGCCGTGCTCCGGCGCGTCGGGCGAGGTGTTCCAGGCGCCCTGGCAGCCGCTGCCCAGGACCTCCGGGTGCGCGTGGTCGGCGTGGCCGAGACCCAGGGTCCAGCGCAGCCGCGTGCAGACGGGGGTCGTGCCGTCCTCCGGGTCGGAGACCGAGAACTTGTAGGGGATCCGGTCACCCCACTCGAAGAACGAGCCGTCGGCCGGGTAGTCCACCGACAGGGTCGGCGCGACGTTGCCGACCGTGATGGCGAAGGACGTGATGCCGATCTTGCCCTCGGGGTCGGTGACCCGCAGGCCGACCGGGTACTGGCCCAGCTCGGCGAAGGTGTGGGTGGCGGTCACGCCCGTGGCGTCGTAGACGCCGTCGGCGTCGAAGTCCCACTCGTAGGTGAGCGCCGCACCCTCGGGGTCCGTGGAGCCGGAGCCGTCGAACGTGACGGTCAGCGGCGCCTCGGAGGAGCTGATCGGGTCAGCCTCGATGACGGCGTTCGGGGACTTGTTGCCCGGCGCCCAGTCGACCCGGTAGAGGCCGGCCTCGGGGTTCTGCCGGAAGAAGCCGTTGCCGTAGTCGAGGATGTACATCGACCCGTCGGGGCCGAACTCGATGTCGATCGGGCTGTCGGTGATGGCCTGCACGTTGTTGCGCAGGTCGGCGTTGGGCAGGAAGTGCGTGATCTCCGTGACCGGGCCGTCGAAGTCCGGGATGGTCAGCGCGGCGATGTAGTCCTGGCTGAACTCGTACAGGAACGCCTTGCCGTCCCAGTACTCCGGGAACTTACCGTCGGCGGTGCTGGCCTCGTCGTAGCGGTACACCGGGCCACCCATCGGGCCCTGGCCGCCGGCCGGGCTGAAGTCGGTCAGCTCGGGCCAGGGCTGCTCATCGGTGGTGTCGCCGTACCAGAGCTGGGGGGCCGTGGCCGGGGGCAGCACGTCCAGGCCGGTGTTCCAGGTCGAGTTGTTCTCGGCACCGGTCTCGCAGGTGAAGAACGCACCCGGGGTGGCCGTGGCGAAGTCCCACTCGTTGTAGTTGGCGTTCGGGCCGTGGCAGTAGGGCCAGCCGCCGTTCAGCGGGCCGGTCGTGCTCTGCCACTCCACGTAGCCCTTCGGGCCGCGCTGCGGGTTGGCGGTGCCGGAGTCGGGGCCGTAGTCGCCCCAGACGACGGCGCCGGTCTGCTGGTCGATGTCCATGCGGAACGGGTTGCGCAGGCCCATGACGAACAGCTCGGGACGGGTGCCCGCGGTCCCGGGCTCGAAGAGGTTGCCCTCCGGGATCGTGTACGACCCGTCCTCCTGCACGTCGATCCGCAGGATGGCGCCACGCAGGTCGTTCGTGCTGCCGGCGCCGCGACGGGCGTCGAACCCGGGGTTGAACCCGGGGGCGTTGTTGTTCGGCGCGAAGCCGTTCGACCCGGGGGTGCTCGCCGGGGTGTTGTCACCGGTCGACAGGTAGACCAGGCCGTCGGCGTCGAAGGCGACGTCACCGGCGACGTGGCAGCACTGCCCGCGCTGGACCTCGACCTTGATGATGACCTGCTCGGTCGACATGTCCAGGTTGCCCGCCTCGGCGTCCCACTTGACGCGGGTGAGCTGGTTGTAGCCCTTCCAGCGGTCCCAGTAGGAGATGTCCTCGCCCGCGGGCAGCGTGTTCGGCGCCGAGCCGGTCGGTGTGGTCTCGGGGTACGGCGCCTCCATGACCCGGGGCGCGTAGTAGAGGTAGACCCACTGGTTGGTCTCGAAGTCCGGGTCCAGCGTGACGGTCTGCATGCCGTCCTCGGAGTTGGCGTACACGTCGACCGTGTTGACGACCTTGGTGATGCCCGTCGAGGGGTCCGTGTGCCGGATCGCCCCGTTGCGGGCCGTGTGCAGGACCGTCAGGTCGGGCATCACGGCCATGTCGATCGGCTCGCCGACCTCCTTCGTGATGGTGATCTTCTCGTAGTTGTCCCAGTTCAGCGCGTCCTCGGCGCTGACCTGGTCGTCCTGCGCGGCTGCGCCCGGCAACGGACCGGCGACGACGAGCGCCGCCGCGAGTCCGAGCAGGGCGAGCTTCCTGCGTCTAACGTTCATGGGTGGTACTACCTCTCGTCAGGGCGTGGTACCTGGGGGCCCCGTCGCCGACCTGCCGCTGCAACGGCAGGACCCCTCGGTGGCGGGGTTCTTCGTGGGGGGTGCGATGTCACGGGTGGTGCGGTGTGACGTGTGGTGCGTCGCCCTCCTGGGCTCAGGGGCTGCGGGGCGGGCGCCTGCAGGAGGGACCGCCGACGGACCGGTACGGACCCGGTGGGACCGGCGGTGCCGGGCGGTGCAGGCGGGGACCGGACGGGCGGGGACGGCAACGGTGCCGTGCGCCTCCCGTCGTGCCCGACCTGGGGGGTGCGGCGGGCAGCAGCTGCGTCATGGTGCGCCGACAGCGCGACTCACCACGGACAACTCTGACCATGACGCTGAACCTAGGACCCCTTTTAACAGGGGTCAAGCAAAAGGTGCGCTCACATCGACGAACTTGTCGGGCGGGCTGCGATATGTCCCGGATGTCAGGGTTCGGACCGTCTCCGCCGGTCCCGCCAGGCCCGCCACGCCCCGGTCGACCAGAGCGCCCACACCACCAGCAGCGGCTGGAAGGGCAGCCGCAGCAGGCGGGCGAGGTCGCTGTCCAGGCCGAACGCGTCGGTCCGGGTGAGCAGCTGCGACACGTTGCCGGGGAACACCGCGACGAAGAACCCCGCGACCAGCCAGCCCACCAGGGCGCGGCGTCGGCGGGGAGCCGCCAGCAGGGCGGCCCCCAGACCGATCTCGACCACCCCGGAGGCCAGCACCACGACGTCGGCGTCGACGGGGAACCACGGCGGCACCTGGGCCCGGAACTCCTGCCGGGCGACGCTCAGGTGCGCCACCCCGGCCAGGGCCAGGGCCAGACCGAGGGCGAGCCGCGCCGCGGTCCGCCAGGGCCCGGATCCTGCCGCCCCGTGCGGTCGCACCGCCCCGCTCGGACGCCCCACCCCGTCCGGCACCGCTCAGCGCGCCCGGAGCGCGTCCGTGAGCAGGAGCACCAGCGCCTCGAGCTGGACGTCGGCGGAGGAGGCCACCTCGGCGTCCGAGCCGTCCAGGGCCCGGGCGGCCAGCCCCGCCTTGGCGTCGATGAGCGTCGCGATCCGGGCGTCGACGGTCTGCGCGGCGATCACCCGCCAGGCCGTCACCGGCCGGTCCTGACCGATCCGGTGCACCCGGTCGATCGCCTGGGTCTGCTCGGCGTCGGTCCACGACAGCTCGGCCAGCACCACGTCGGAGGCGACCTGCAGGTTGAGCCCCACCCCGGCCGCGGTCAGCGAGCAGACGGCCACGGCCACCTCGGGGTCCTGCACGAACGCGTCGACGTTGCGCTGGCGCACGGTACGGGTCTGGTCGCCGCGGATGGAGGCGAACCGGATGCCGCGCTGCGCGAAGGTCTGCTCCGCGACGTCCATGACGTCCACGTGCTTGGCGAACAGCACGACCTTGCCCACGCTGTGCGCCAGCTGCGCCGTGTAGTCGGCCGCCAGCCCGGCCTTGGCCTGGCCGATGCGGCGCATCATGCTGAACACGTTCTCGCCCGACTCGGCCTTGGCCGCCTCGTCCCGCTCCCAGCGGGCCACCAGGCGCACCAGGTCGTGGTCGATGCCGCCGGACACGTCGGAGACGTCGGCCCCGGCCCCCGACAGCGGGCCCGAGGTGCGCGTGACCAGGGCGGTCTCGTAGCGCTGCACCATCCGGCGGGCGAGCTCGCGCTCGGCGGCCCGGATCGACCGGCCGGCCTCGCCGTCCAGCTCCACGGGCAGGTCGGCCACGCGGCGGGCCGGGATGTCCGCGGCCACGTCGACCTTGCGGCGCCGGACGATGCCCAGGTCGATGACGCTGGCCCGCGCGGCGGGACGGAAGCCCGGGTCGACCGGCGTGAGACCGGTCGCCACGAGGGAGTGCATCAGGTCCGCACGCGGCTTCTTGTCGTCGATCCAGCCCAGCAGCTGCCAGATGGCCCGGAAGTCCTCGACGTCGTTGATGAGCGGCGTGCCCGTGAGCGCCATCATCAGCGGGTTGACGGTGCGGGCGCGGATCCGGTCGGCCACCTGCAGCACGTGGCGGGAGCGCTGCGACGACTTGTTCTTAATGAAGTGCGCCTCGTCGACCACCATGCCGCGGAAGCCGAGGTCGCCGAGCCAGCCCACGTGGCGGTCGAGGATCTCGTAGTTGACCACCACGACGTCCGCGAAGCCGTCGACGGTGTCGCCGTCGCCGTGCACCACGGTCACCGGGTGCCCGGGGGTCCACATCTCGGCCTCACGGGCCCAGTTGGTCTTGACGACGTTGGGCACGACCACCAGCAGCGGGTAGGCCTTGGCCGCCTGCGCCGCGAGCAGGGCCTGGGCCGTCTTGCCCAGACCGGGCTCGTCGGCCAGCAGGAACGTGCGGTGGCCCGCGGCGGCCGCGGCCACCACCTCGGCCTGGTGCTTCATCAGCACGTGCCCGCCCGGGCCCTGCAGCGACGACGGCTCGGGCAGCTCCATGCAGGAGGACGCCCCGCCCTCCTCGAAGGCCCGGAACAGGGGTCCCAGCAGCTCCCAGTCGCTGAGGTGGCTGGGCCGGGGCTCGCGGGTGACCGGGGTGGAGAAGTCCGGCACCAGGAACGGGTTCGACAGCTGCCGCGAGACGACCGAGCGCGGCACGACCCGCCGCTCGGCCCCCGGGTCCGGCTGCACGACGGTCCGGGTGACCTCCTCCGGCGGCGGTTCGTGGCCGGCGGCCAGCAGCATCTCGCGCTTGAGCTCCCGGGCCTCGAACGGGACCTCGGCGTCGTCGGCCAGCAGCTGCAGCAGGGTGGTGTCCCGGGCGGCCGTGCGCGCCAGGGCCGTGGCCACCCCGTCCAGCCGCTTGAGCTGCTCGTTGCGCCGCGACTCGTTCAGCGACTCGTCGGCCTTGGCCCGGGCCCGCTCCTCGCGCACCAGCAGGGCGACCACCTGGAACGTCGTCCGGCCGGACGAGCCGAGCGGGCCCCGGCGGACCTTGCCCTCGACGTCACGGACGGCGCGGGCCAGGGCCGGGACGAGCCCCTGCTCGTCGGTCCGGGCGCGCCGGCCGTCGCGGGTGGCGGTACCGCCACCGGGACCTCGCTGGCTTCGTCGAGCCACTGACTCCTCCTCCTCCGGGTCTCCCCGGGACGCGCCCGACCCGACGGGCCACGGTGCACGCACGACGGCCGCACCCCGACCGGCGGACGCAGGTCGTCGGCCGGACCCGGCCGACCGTCACGACCGGCGCCGGGCGGGCGTGCGGCCTGCGCGGTGCGGTCGGGTGGTGTCTCGCGGGGCGAGCCCGCCGTCCTGCGGCCGGGACGCACTGCCCGGCCACCGCAACCATACGACGTCCGGGCCGCCCAGGGGACCCCGACACCGCCGGAGGGGTCCGACCACGCCTCAGCGTGACCCGCGCTCACCGTCGCGGATGCGCCGCAGGTGCTCCAGGGCGTCGTCGGAGGGCACGATCGGGTCCCCCCGGCGGGGCCCCGGGGCGCGGTCGCCGTGGACCCGCCGGTGCAGGTCCTCCATCAGGGTGTCCAGCTCGGCGGCGGTCGCGGCCGAGCGGGCCAGACCGGTGACCACGTCGTCCGGGACCTCGTGGTCGTACTTGTAGTGGATCTTGTGCTCGAGGCTGGCCCAGAAGTCCATCGCGATGGTCCGCAGCTGCAGCTCCACCGTCACCGGGACGGTGGCGTCGGACAGGAACACGGGGACCTGCACCAGCAGGTGCAGGCTGCGGTAGCCGTTGGGCTTGGGCCGGGCCACGTAGTCCTTGACCGCCAGGACCGTCAGGTCGTCCTGCTGGGACAGCATGTCGGCGATGCGGTAGACGTCGGAGACGAACGCGCACGTCACGCGCAGGCCGGCGATGTCGGTGATGGTGGTGCGGATGGCCTCGAAGGACGGGTCGCAGCCCTTGCGGGACACCTTGTCGATGATGGACTCGGGCGTCTTGAGCCGGGCGCTGACGTGCTCGATCGGGTTGTGCTCGTGCAGGTGCAGGAACTCCTCGCGGAGGATCTCGATCTTGGTCGTCATCTCCCGGATGCCGAACTGGTACTGCAGCATGAACCGGGCGAACTCGGCCCGCAGCTGCACCAGCTCGTCCAGCGTGGG
The DNA here is from genome assembly GCF_042466345.1 of Jannaschia sp. R86511. NCBI lineage: Bacteria > Pseudomonadati > Pseudomonadota > Alphaproteobacteria > Rhodobacterales > Roseobacteraceae > Jannaschia > Jannaschia sp. R86511. The sequence continues at coordinate 1,635,317 of NZ_JAXHCD010000001.1, read as the reverse complement.
CGCGGAGCCGGGTCGCAGGACCCGCTCGGCCTCGGCCGCGTCAGCACTCATGCCGACCAGCGTCCCGCACGTACCTGGGAACGGGCCGGGGCCGACGGGCCGGGTCAGGGCGAGGCGGTGACCACCATGGCGCTGCCCCCGCCCCGCCGCGTCGGCTCGGCCACGGCCTGGAGACGGCCGTCGGGCAGCAGCTCGACACCCGTGGCGGCGCCGATCTCGGCCGTGGTGGTGAAGGCGTGGCCCCGCTCCTGCAGACCGGTCCGGTCGAAGCCCGGCTCGGCCTGCACCGCGGCGCTGTTGCGCTGCGAGGCGCGCGGCGCGGCGAGGGCCTCCGGCAGGCTCATGCCCAGGTCGACCCGGTTGACGAGGGTCTGCAGCACCGTGGTGATGATGGTCGCCCCGCCGGGCGAGCCGAGGGCCAGCAGCGGCTCGCCGTCGGCCAGCACGATCGTGGGCGCCATGGAGCTGCGGGGCCGCTTGCCCGGACCCGGCAGGTTGGGGTCGGCGCCGCCCTGCGTGTCGGTGAAGTTGAAGTCCGTCAGCTCGTTGTTGAGCAGGAACCCCCGCCCGGGCACCACGATCCCCGCCCCGCCGGTCTGCTCGATGGTCAGGGTGTAGGCCACGACGTTGCCGTCGGCGTCGGCCGTGGTCAGGTGCGTCGTCGACTGCCCCGGGGCCTGCGCCAGGCCCACCGCCCCGGTGTCGTCGCAGCCGCCGTAGGACCCGTCCGGCACCCCCGGCGCCAACGGCTTGGCCAGGGCCTGGTCGGGCCGCACCAGGCAGGCGCGCTCCGCCGCGAAACCGTCCGACAGCAGCTCGGCCAGCGGGACGTCGACCGCGTCGGCGTCCCCGACGTAGCGGTTGCGGTCGGCGAAGGCCAGGGCCGAAGCCTCCAGGTAGTGGTGCTCCACCTGGGCCCGCGACGTGGTCGCCGGCAGCGCCTCGAGGATGTTGAGCGCCTCGCCGACGGTGGACCCGCCCGAGGACGGCGGGGCCATGCCGTAGACGTCCAGACCGCGGTAGCCCACGGCGGTCGGCTGCCGCAGGGGCGCGGTGTAGGCGGCCAGGTCCGCGGTGGTCATCAGCCCGGGCCGCACGGTCCGCGTCACGTCGTCGGCCACCGGGGGGTCCTGCACCGTGGCGACCACGTCGTCCCCGACCTCGCCGGAGTACAGCACCGCCACGCCCTCGCGGCCCATCAGGTCGTAGGTGTCGGCCAGGTCGCGGTTGCGGAACCAGGACCCGACCGGGTGCGGCCGACCACCGGGCAGGAACAGCTCGGCGGTGGAGGTGAAGTCGTCGAAGCGCGCGGCGTTGGCGGCCGTCTGGTCCCGGAACGTCTGGTCGACCCGGAACCCGCTGCGGGCCAGCCGGGACGCCGGCCGCAGGGCCTGGGCGAGGTCGAGGGTGCCCCACCGCTCGAGCGCGACGTCCCAGGTCTCGGGGGTCCCCGGGACCCCGACGGACAGCCCGGACGACACCGCCTCGCCGAACGGGATCGCCGCACCGCCCTCGACGAAGGAGTCCGCCCGCATGGCCTGCGGCGCGGTCTCGCGGCCGTCGATGGTGTGGACCTGGCCCGTGGCCGCCTCGTAGTAGACGAGGAAGCCGCCGCCGCCCACCCCGGCGGAGTACGGCTCGGTCACCCCGAGCGCGGCCGCCGAGGCCACGGCGGCGTCGACGGCGTTGCCGCCCGCCCGCAGCACGCCGATCCCCACCCGGGTGGCGTCGGCGTCCACGGTCGCCACGGCTCCGCCGGTGCCCTCGGCCACCGGCACCTTGGCCCGCTCCCGCGGGGCGCCGGAGGCGGCCGGCGCCACCCCGACGGTGACCACGGCCAGCGGCACGGCGGCCAGCAGGAGGGTGAGGAGCGGACGAGGGGTTCGGCTCACGACGGCCTCCGGCGCTGGACGGGTGGTTCAGATCACCCTAGACAGGGCGAATCACCCGGACAACGGCTGACGCGGAACCCGGGGGTCAGTGGGCGGCGGCCATCGCCGCCGCGCCCTCGGGGTCGGGCAGCTGCCAGGGCCGCACGACCACGACGAGGACCACGGTGGCCAGCACCAGCGCGCCCAGGATCGACACGCCCATCGCCACGGCGTCGTTGCCCAGCACGCCGACGAGCGGGGACACCACGGCACCGATGCCGAACTGCACCGCGCCCAGCAGCGCGGCCGCCGCGCCCGCCGCCTCGCCGTGGCGCGACAGGGCCAGGGCCGGGGCGTTGGGCAGGGCCAGCCCCGTGGCGAACAGCACCGCCCACAGCGGCACGACGACCCCCAGCAACCCGCCGGCGCCGCTCAGCGCGAGCACCAGCAGCCCGGCCCCGGACACCGTGCCGGTGATGGTGCCGGCCAGCAGCACCTGCGCCGGGGAGAACCGGCGCAGGAACAGCGGGTTGAGCTGGGTGGCCGCGATCAGCCAGAAACGCCCCGGCGCCGAACAGCAGCCCGAACTGCTGCTCGTCCAGGCCGAACTGGCCCTGGTAGACGAAGGAGGACCCGGCGACGTAGCTGAACAGCCCGGCCATGGTCAGGCCCGCGACCAGCACCAGGCCGACGTAGGCCCGGTCGCGCAGCAGGCCGCGGTAGGTGCTCATGGTGGCGCCGAGGCGCAGCGGGCGGCGGGCCTGCGCCGGCAGGGTCTCCCGCAGCGCCAGGTAGCCCAGCCCGATGAGCAGCACGCCGTAGACCGCCAGCAGCGCGAACACCCCCCGCCAGGACGTGAACCGCAGCACCTCGCCGCCGATCGTGGGCGCGAGCACGGGCGCGGCGCCCATGACCAGGAACAGCCGCGACAGCATGGTGGCCGCCGCCCGGCCGTCGTACAGGTCGCGCACCACGGCCAGCGCCACGACGGCACCCGCCGCGGTCCCCACGCCCTGCAGGACGCGCAGCGCGCCCAGCACCTCGATGGTCGGGGCGACGATGATCAGCAGGGACGCCAGCACGTGCAGCGCGGTGCCGGCCAGCAGGGGGCCGCGCCGGCCGAGCGCGTCCGACAGCGGCCCGATGACCAGCTGGCCCAGGGCGAGCCCGACCAGCGTCCCGGTCAGCGTGAGCTGGACCGCGGCCTCGGTGGTCTGCAGCTCGTCGGCGATGGTGGGCAGCGCCGGCAGGTACATGTCGATCGTCAGCGGACCGACCGCCACGAAGGCTCCGAGCACCAGGGCGGTGCGGGCCATGGGCGGGACCGCGCGGTCCGGGCTCGGGCCCGGCTGGTCGGCGGCCTCGGCCGTGGGCGTGGTGGGGGTGGCGGTCACGCAGCGCGGCAACCGGCCGCGGCCCGGGTTTGTTCCCGCGACCGACGAACCCGACGCCGCCCCGACGGCCCCGCCCCGACGGACCCGCCCCCGGGTCTGTCAGTCCCGGACCGCCGAGGCCCGCAGCAGCAGCACGGCCAGGTCGTCGCCCGGCGCCCCGCCGTGCCAGGCCCGGACCGAGCCCTCGAGCAGGGCCAGCACCCCCTGCGCGCCGCCGGGGGCGACGACGTCGGCCGCGGCCAGCACGTCGGCCACCCGCTCCACGCCGAGCTCCTCCCCGGCGGCGTCCCGGGCCTCGACGAGACCGTCGGTGAACAGGCACAGGGCGTCACCGGGGAACAGCTCGACCGTGGTGGGCACCACCTCGGGCTCAGTGACCACGCCCAGCGCCGTCCCCGGCTCCCCCACCGGCTCGACACGACCGTCGGCCCGGCGCAGCAGCGGCTGCGGGTGCCCGGCGAGCGCGACCTCGGCCCGCACGCCGCCCGGTCGCGGGTGCAGCACGACCAGGGCCAGGGTGCAGAACCACTCGTCGTCCTCGTCCCGCTCCCCCGGTCCGCCGGCCCCGGCCAGGGCGGTGTTGAGCGCCCGCAGCAGGCCGTGCGGGCCGGCGGCCCCCGGGGCCAGTGCCCGCACCGTGAAGCGGACGCGGGCCGTGACCGCCGCGGCCTCCGCACCCTTGCCGGCGACGTCGCCGAGGACGGCGCACCAGCGCCCGTCGCCGAGCGGGAACACCTCGTAGAAGTCACCGCCCACCCCGCCGCCGGCCGGGCGGTACAGGGCCGTGGCCAGCATGCCCGGCACCACGGGCAGCGGCGCCGGGCGCAGCGCGCTCTGCAGCGCCGAGGCCACCCGGGTGCGCTCCCGCAGCAGGCCGGCCACCTGCTCCTCCGCCGCCCGGCGCTCGGTGATGTCGCGCAGGACGAGCACCTGCCCGGCCCCGACGCCCGAGCGGTCCAGCAGCGGCTGGTCCCGCACCTCCAGCGTCCGGGTGCCGCCGTCGGCCGCGGGCAGCTGCACCTCCTCGGCGGGCAGGCCCGGCAGCAGGTCCGCCACGCCCACCCCGACGGGCGTGCGGGCCAGGCCCAGCTGCCGCCGGGCGGCCGGGTTGGCCTCGACGACGCGACCCAGGGCGTCCACGACGAGGATCCCGTCCGCCAGGCCGTCCAGCACGACGTCCCGCGCCACCCGGGCCAACGTCATCAACCGACCGTGCAGCAGGCCCTGCACCAGCACGGCCCCGGTCAGCACGAACAGGAACGGCGTCAGGTCGACCAGCGCGAACGGCCCCACCCCGAGGTTGAACAGCAGGTTCGCCGTCCACGGCAGGACGGCGGCCAGGGCCAGGACGACCGACAGGCCCCGGTAGGCGCGGCTGGCCCGCACCAGGCCGCGCAGGAAGGTCACGGTCGCCACCAGCACCACGAGGTAGGCGTAGACGGCGTGCACCCAGAACAGCGGGCCGACGGAGACCACCGGCAGCGCCTCGTCCAGCTGCGAGGGGGGCAGGTACCGGAACAGGTTGTGCGTAGGGGGCCAGGCGAGCGCCAGCAGCACCAGGGCCGGCTCCACGGCCAGCAGCAGCAGGGTGCGGGGCGTGACCAGGGCGCGCCGGCCGGTGAACAGCAGGACGAAGACCAACCAGGCCGGGGGCACCAGCACGATGCCGACGTACTTGAGGTCGCCCCACAGCACCCGCTCCACCGGGTCGACCACCGACAGCTCGATGGCCCCGGCCAGGCCCCACCAGGCCGCCGCGAGCAGCAGCAGCGCGAGCGGCCGGCCGGCCCGGGCCTGGCGGGACCGCGCGACGGACAGCGCCAGGCCGGCCAGGAAGACCCCGGCCACCACCAACGCCCCCGCGAGAAGCTGAGCCACCGACCCATGGTGGTCGCTCCCGGGCCCGGTTGGCGGGATTTCTGGCGACACCGCCCTGACGGCGCATCGGCCGCACCCCCAGACTGGGGGCCACCCGCCCGCCACCCCCGCCCGGAGGTCTCCCGATGCGCTCCCGTGAGTTCGACCTGCTCGTCGTCGGGGCCGGGGCGACCGGCCTGGCCGCCGCCCGCACGGCCCGCGCCGCGGGCCGGTCCGTGGCGCTGGTGGAGGCCGCCCGCCCCGGCGGCGACTGCACCCACCACGGCTGCGTGCCGAGCAAGACCCTGCTCGACGTCGCCCACCGGGTGTCCGCCGCCCGGCAGGGGCACCGCTACGGGGTGGGCGAGCCCGGCCCCGTGGACTTCGCCCGGGTGATGCGCCACGTGGCCGACGTGATCGCCGAGGTCGAGCAGGACGAGTCGCCGGACCTGCTGCGCCGCGAGGGCATCGACCTGCTGACCGGCTGGGCGCGCTTCGTCGACACGTCGGCGGAGCGCAGCACCGTCGACGTCGACGGCAGCCGGGTCCGGGCCCGCCGGGTCGTGCTCGCCTCCGGGGCGCACGCCGCGGTGCCCCCGGTCGACGGCCTGGCCGACGTGCCCCACCTGAGCAACGCCACCGTGTTCGACCTGCGGGAGCAGCCGGGTCACCTGCTGCTCATGGGCGGCGGCGCCATCGGGGTCGAGCTGGCCCAGGCCTTCGCCGGGCTCGGCACGCCGGTGACGCTGGTCGAGGGGGCCGACCGCATCCTCGGCAAGGAGGAGCCGGAGGTGTCGGCGGTCATGACCCGCGTGCTGACCGGCCAGGGCGTCGACGTGCGCACCGGGGCGCAGGTCACCTCCGCCCGCCCGGGTCCGGACGGGGCCGTGGTGCTCACCCTGGCCGACGGCGCCCAGGTGTCCGGCTCGCACCTGCTCGTGGCCGTCGGGCGGCGACCGGCCACCACCGGGCTGGACCTGGACCGGGTGGGGATCCGCACCGGGCCCGGCGGGGCGGTCGTCACCGACTCCCAGCTGCGCACCACCGCGCCGGGGGTCTGGGCCGCCGGCGACTGCACGACGCCGCTGCAGTTCACCCACGTCGGTGACGCGCAGGGCCGGCTGGCCGCGGCCAACGCGTTCGCCCGCGGCGGCCGGACCGACAAGCTGGGCGGGCTGCTCGGTGGGCTGCTGGGTGGCTCGGGCACCTTCGACCCCCGGGTCACCCCCTGGGTCACGTTCACCGAGCCCGAGGTCGGCCGGGTCGGGCTGACCGAGGCGGAGGCGTTCGCCCGGTACGGGTCGCGGGCCCGGGTGGCCGTGGTGACCATGGCCGAGACCGACCGGGCGCGGACCGCCGCGAGCACCGAGGGCTACGTCAAGCTGGTCGTCGGCCCGCGGCGGGTGGCCCCGCACCGGCTGCTGGACGAGGTGGTCGGCCTGACCGCCGTCAGCCCCCACGGCGGGGAGCTCGCCCACACCGCGGCGCTGGCCATGCGGACCCGCATGCTGGCGGCGCGGCTGGCGCAGACAGTGGCGCCGTACCCGACGTACTCCCTGGCGCTGCGCATCGCGGCGGCCCGGCTGTTCGGCACGGTGGGCGGGCAGACCTGGCGGCCCGCTCGGGCCGAGCCGGCCGCGGGGTGAGCGGCGACCGGTCGCGACCGGCCGCGACCACCTCGGGCACGACCTCCGACGGGACGCCCGACGGGACCTCGGACGCCGCCCTCGCGGCGCTGCACCGCCGCACCCTGCGCGTCCTCGTCGGGTCGCAGGTGCTGGCCGGTGCCGGCCTGGCCGCGGGGGTCACCGTGGGGGCCCTGCTGGCCGAGGACATGCTCGGTACGCGGGGCCTGGCGGGGTTGCCGGCCGCGCTGTTCACCCTGGGCTCGGCCGCGGCCGCCGTCGGGGTGGGACGGCTGTCGCAGCGGCTGGGCCGCCGGCCGGGGCTGACCGCGGGGTACGCCGTCGGCGCGGTCGGCGGGGCGCTCGTGGTGCTGGCCGCCGCTCTGGACAGCGTCGCCCTGCTGCTGCCCGCGCTGCTGCTGTACGGCTCGGGCACGGCCACCAACCTGCAGGCGCGCTACGCGGGGGCCGACCTGGCCCCGGCCGAGCGGCGCGGCCGGGCCGTGAGCACCGTGCTGGTCGCGACCACCCTGGGCGCCGTGGTCGGGCCCAACCTCGTGGGGGTCATGGGCCAGGTGGCGAGCGCGATCGGGGTGCGGCCGCTGGCGGGCCCGTTCCTGCTCGCCTCGCTGGCCTACGCCGGCGCGGCGGTCGTGGTGTGGACCCGGCTGCGCCCGGACCCGCTGCTGGCCGCGCGCGCGGCGGCCGCCACCGAGGGCACGGCGGGCCCGGCCGGGCCGGCTGCCGCGACGCCGGCCCACCCCGGCGCCCCGGCCTCGACCGGGCGCGACCTGCCCGCGCTCCGCCTGGCCGCCACGGCCATGGTGGTGACGCAGCTGGTGATGGTGGCCGTCATGACCATGACACCGCTGCACATGCGCGACCACGGCCACGGCCTGGCGGCGACCGGTCTGGTCATCTCGGTCCACGTCGCCGCCATGTACCTGCCGTCGCCGGTGTCGGGCCGGCTGGCCGACCGCTACGGCCGGCGTCCGGTCGTGGCCGCGGCCGGGGCCGTGCTGCTGGCCGCCGGGGTGCTCGCCGCCCTGGCCCCACCGGACTCGGTGACCGTCCTCGCCGTCGCCCTGGCCCTGCTGGGGCTGGGCTGGAACCTCGGCCTGGTCGGTGGCACCACCATGCTGACCGACGCGGTCCCGCTCGCCGACCGGGCCCGGACGCAGGGGGACGTGGACCTCGGCGTCGCGCTGGCCGGGGCCGGCGCGGGGATCGGCAGCGGCGTCGTGGTCGCGTTCAGCAGCTTCGCCGCCCTGGGCCTGTCCGGTGGGCTGCTCGCGCTGGCCATGGTGCCGGCCCTGCTGGCCGGGCGGCGACGGGTCGAGGACCCCGTCAGGTAGCGAGGAAGTCCGCCAGCAGCCGGCGGAACGCGGCGGGGTGCTCCTGCTGGGGGACGTGGCCGCAGCGGCCGAACGCGTGCAGCCGCACGTCCGGCAGGGCCTCCAGCAGCGGCAGCACCGACTCCACCAGCGGGGTGACGCGGTCCTGGGCCCCGTGCACGAGCAGCACCGGGGCCTGCACCCGCGCGAGCGTCGCTACCGGCAGGGTCAGGTCCGCCACCCAGCGGGCCCGTGGGGCCGGGAACAGCCGGGCGAACGCCTCGGCGCCGGCGGTCATGGCCGCGGCGCGCCCGGCGACGGCCTCGTCGGTGACCAGCGCCGGGTCCAGCAGCAGCCGCCGGAGCATGTCCCGCGCCCCCGCGGGACCGGGCGGGGCGGCCCACAGCGCGTCGAGGTCCGGCGAGAGCGACGCGCACGGTGCCCCCATCGACCCCACGGCCACCACCCGGCTCACCCGGTCGGGGTGGGCCGCGGCCAGCGACAGCGCCACCGCGGCCCCCATGGAGTGGCCGACGACGGCGTAGGCGCCGTGGCCCAGCGCGGCCATCAGGGGGGACGCCTGGCCGGTCCAGACGTCCAGCCCGCCCCGCGACCCGGTCGGCAGCGGCGTCCGACCGAAGCCCGCCTGGTCCGGGGCCACCGACCGGACCGTCGGCGCCAGGGCCTCCGCCGTGGCCCGCCAGGCCCCGGCCCCCGTGGTGCCGGGGCCGGAGCCGTGCAGCAGCAGCACCGCGGGCCCGGCCCCAGCCTCCAGGACGTGCACCGGGGCACCGTCGACGTCGACGGTGCGGGTGCCCGTCACGGGCCCGCGGCGCGAGCCCTCACGCCGGGACGGAGGCGACGTGCCGGGCGAAGAGCTCCATCATCGCCCGGCCGAACTGCGGCATGTCCGGCCAGCCCCGGCAGGACACCAGGTTGCCGTCGACCACGTCCGGGGCGTCGACGACCGTGGCCCCGGCGTTCTCCATGTCGCCGGTGATGGGCGGGAAGCACGCCGTCCGGCGTCCCTCGAGCAACCCGTAGACCGCGGGCACCTGCGCGCCGTGGCAGACCAGCGCGATCGGCAGGTCACGGGCGAAGAAGTGCTCGGTGATGCGGCGGACGTGGGCGTCGACGCGGATCCACTCCGGGGCCCGGCCGCCGGGGATGATGAGCGCGTCGTAGCGCTCGACGTCGACCTCGGACCACGGCACGTCGACGGGCAGCTTGCGGCCGTTCTTCTCGACGTAGGCGTCGGAGTTCGGGTCGAACTCGTGGATCACGAGCTGCACGTCGCGCAGGGTGCGGGAGGCGACGTCGCAGTCCCAGCCGCCCTCCTGCACGCGGTAGTAGGGGTACATGGTGTCGAGCTCCTCGGCGGCGTCGCCGGTCAGGAGCAGTGCTCTGGGCACCTGCGTCTCCTCGCACTCAACGGTGGGTGGGAAAGGAACGGGACCGGACTGACCGACCGAGGATCGGATCGGATCGGATCGCGGCGCGAGTCAGGATCGCGGGCCGGGGGCGCGGCGTCAACCCCCCGGGCTCAGCCGTCCTCCGCCGCGTCGAACAGCCGCCGGAACCGCTCGCCCGAGGCCATGATGTGCCGGCGCATGCCGTAGGCGGCGGCGTCGGGGTCGCGGGCGGCCACCGCGCTCAGCACCTCGTCGTGCTCGCCCATGGCCAGGTACGTGACCTGGGTGTCGTAGAGCAGGCGGAACAGGTGCACGTGCGTGTGCAGCCGGGCCAGCGCCTCGCGCACCAGGGCGTTGCCGGCGCTCTCGGCGATCAGGTCATGGAAGGCGGCGTCCCGGCGACCGAAGGCCCCGTAGGCGTGGTGCCGGTCGCCCTCGGCCAGCTCGGCCATCTCCGCCAGCATCCGCCGCAGCCGCTCCACCTGCTCGGGCGTCGCCCGCTCCGCGGCCCGGCGCGCCGCGGCCGGCTCCAGCAGCAGCCTCACCTCGAGCATGTCCTCGAACCGGTCCCGGGTGATCTGCGGCGGGATCCGGTAGCCGGCGTGGTGCACCCGCACCACCAGGCCGTCGGCCTCCATCCGGTTCAGGGCGTCCCGGATCGGGGTCTGCGACACCCCGAGCTCACGGGCCAGGGCGTCGATGGTGACCCGGGACCCGGGTTCGATCCGCAGCGACATCAGCTGCGCGAGCAGCGTGTCGTAGACCTCGTCGGCCAGCCGCTTGCGGGGCCTTCGGCCCGGGTCGCCGCCGTCCAGGGCCCCCGCCGCCGCGTGCACCACCGCCGTCGACTCGCTCTCCACTGCTGCCACGACCCTTCCCGGGAACCGTCCCGACCCGACTGTTGACACCGACCGACAGGCTGCCCCATGCTCTGGCCCGCTGGATCGTATAGGAAACGAGTCAACGCCGACACCTTCCCTCGACGACGAGGGGCCGTGGGTCCGGCCGCTCCCACCGCCGGACCGCCTACCGCTTGGAGCTCTGCATGAGCATGCTCGCCGTCCTCCGTGGACCGCGCCAGGTCCTGTTCGGCGCGGGCCAGCGGCACGCCCTCGGCGAGGTCACCGCCGCCCTGGGCCGTCGCGCTCTGGTGTGCACCGACGCGCGCTTCGGGGCCACCCCGGAGTTCGCCCACCTGGTGGGGCTCCTCGAGCGCACCGGTATCCGGGTCACGGTCTTCGCGCAGGTGCTCCCCGACGTGCCCGTGCACCAGGTGCTGGAGTGCGCGGCCCTCGCCGCACCCGCGGACCCGGACGTGGTGGTCGGCATGGGCGGGGGCAGCTGCCTCGACCTGGCCAAGGCGGTGGCCGTGCTGCTGACCCACGGCGGCGCGCCGTCGGACTACTACGGCGAGCTGCGCGTCCCCGGCCCCGTCCTGCCGGTCGTCGCCCTGCCCACCACGGCCGGCACCGGCTCCGAGGTCACCCCGGTGGCCGTGCTCACCGACCCGGAGCGGGTGAGCAAGGTGGGCATCTCCAGCCCGCACCTGATCCCCCACACCGCGCTGTGCGACCCCGAGCTCACGACCGCCTGCCCGCCGGGGCTGACGGCGAGCGCCGGGGCCGACGCGCTGTCCCACGCGGTGGAGGCCTTCACCGCGGTGCGGCGGCCCGGCACGGCCGCGCTGGCCGGCGAGCGGGTGTTCGTCGGCAAGAGCGAGCTCACCGACACCTACGCCCTGCTCGGCGTCCGCCTGATCGCCGCCAGCCTGCACCGGGCCTGGTCGACCCCCGACGACGCGGCGGCCCGCGAGGCGATGATGCTCGGCGCCACGGCGGGCGGCTTCGCGCTCGGCACCGCCGGCACCGCCGCGGCCCACGCGATCCAGTACCCGGTGGGGGCGTTGACGCACACCCCGCACGGGGTCGGGGTCGGGGTGCTGCTGCCGTACGTCATGGAGTTCAACCGGCCCGCGCGGGTCCCGGAGCTGGCCGCGATCGCCCGCGAGATGGGCGCGGACCCGGCCGCCTCGCCCGAGGACCTGGCCGACGAGGCCATCGAGCGCGTCGCGGCTCTGCTGGCCTCGGTCGGCATCCCGCGGACCCTGGCCGAGCTGGGGCTGCCCGCGGACCGGCTGCGCTGGACCGCCGAGCAGGCCATGGGGGCGGCCCGGCTGGTGGCCAACAACCCCCGTCCGCTGGACGTCGAGGCCATGGCGGGGATCGTGCGGGCCGCGCACTCCGGCGATCGGGGCGCGCTGCGTGAGGTGCCCACCCATCCGGTGGCCTCCGACCTGGCCGTGGCGGTGGCGCCGTGACCGTCCTGGAGGGGGCCATGCTGCCCGTCGTCGACGCCCTCGACGTACCCACCGACCTGCTGCTGGACGGCCGGTGGCGACCGGCGGGCAGCGGTCGCCGCCTGGCCGTCACCGACCCGTCGTCCGACGCGGTCCTGGCCACGGTCGCCGACGCCGGCGTCGAGGACGCCCGGGCGGCGGTGGACGCCGCGGCGGCGGCCGCGGCGGGCTGGGCGGCCACCGCGCCGCGGGCCCGCTCGGAGGTGCTGCTGCGGACCTTCGAGCTGATGCGCGACCGCAGCGAGGAGCTCGCGCTGCTCATCAGCCTGGAGAACGGCAAGGCGCTGCCCGACGCCCGCGCCGAGGTCGCCTACGCCGCGGAGTTCTTCCGCTGGTACGCCGAGGAGGGCGTGCGGCTGCGCGGTCAGCTGGGCGTCTCCCCCGGCGGCGCCAACCACATGCTGGTGAGCTACCAGCCCGTGGGCGTCAGCGTCCTGGTGACGCCCTGGAACTTCCCGGCCGCCATGGCCACCCGCAAGATCGCCCCCGCGCTGGCCGCCGGCTGCACGGCCGTGCTCAAGCCGGCGGCCGAGACGCCCCTGACCGCCCTGGCCGTCGCGGCGCTGCTGCTGGAGGCCGGGGTGCCGGCGGGGGTGCTGAACGTGGTGACCACGTCCGAGCCCGGGCCGGTGGTGGCGGCCATGCTGACCGACCGCCGCACCCGGATGCTGTCGTTCACCGGCTCCACCGAGGTGGGTCGGGTCCTGCTCCGCACCGCCGCGGACCAGGTGCTCAAGTGCGGCATGGAGCTGGGCGGCAACGCCCCGTTCCTGGTCCTGGCCGACGCCGACGTCGACGCCGCGCTCGAGGGCGCCATGGTCGCGAAGATGCGCAACGGCGGGCAGGCCTGCACCGCGGCCAACCGGTTCTACGTCCACACCGACGTGCACGACGCCTTCGTCGCGGGCCTGGTGGCCCGGATGGGCGCGGTGCGGGTCGGCCCGGGCAGCGACGAGGCGACCCGCTGCGGCCCCCTCATCGACCGGGCGGCCGTGGTCAAGGTCGACGGCCTGGTCCAGGACGCGCTGGACCGTGGCGCCCGCGCGCTGCTCGGCGGCCGCCCCGTCGACGGTGCCGGGTCGTTCTACCCGCCCACCGTGCTCGTCGACGTGCCGCCGCAGGCCCGGGTCCTGCACGAGGAGGTCTTCGGCCCCGTCGCCCCGGTGGTCCGCTTCGAGCACGAGGAGGACGTGCTCGCCGCGGTCAACGACACCGACTACGGCCTCGTGTCCTACCTGTACACCGGCGACCTGGCCCACGGGCTGGCCCTGGCCGAGCGGCTGGAGAGCGGCATGGTCGGTCTCAACCGCGGTCTGGTCTCCGACCCCGCGGCCCCGTTCGGCGGGGTCAAGCAGAGCGGCCTCGGCCGCGAGGGCAGCACCGAGGGGCTCCTGGAGTTCCTCGAGGCCCGCTACGTGGCGACCTCGTGGTGAGGCGCCGTCCCGAACCCCTGCCCGCTCCACCCCCAGCACCCCTGTCAGCAACGACCCCTACCCAGGAAGCAGGACACACCATGCGGAACGCAGAGCACACCCGACGGCGGTCGCTGCCCGGTCGACCGGCGCGGGTCACGGCAGCCCTCACCCTGGGCGCCACGGCGCTGGTGGCCTGCGGCGGGGGCGGCGGGTCCGAGGGCGGCGTCGCGGCGCCGGCCGCCGTCCCCGAGCTGACCGACGACCCGATCACGCTGAGCTTCATCTGGTTCGAGTGGCCGCCCGCCCAGGCGCTGGAGGACTTCGCCAACGCGGAGTACACCAAGGAGCGGCCCAACGTCACCGTCGAGGTGAACACCGTCCCGAACGCCAACTGGCACGACGCGATGTTCACGCAGTTCGCCGCCCGGCAGACCGACTTCGACATCGCGATCCTCGACTCCCAGCACATCGGCGAGGCCGTGACCAACAACAACATCCTCGACCTGACCGCCTTCATCGACGAGAACATCGACGTCGACGCCTACGACCCGTACCTGCTCGCGGCCTACGGGCAGTACCCGCAGGCGGAGACCGGCCAGCGCGACGAGGACGCCAGCCTGTACGGCCTGCCGCTGCTGGGCGACACCTGGACGATGATCTACCGCAAGGACCTGATGGGCGACGAGCCGCCGCAGACCTGGGACGAGATGATCGCCGCGGCCCAGACCTGCCAGGACGAGAACCCCGGGGTCAGCGGCCTGGCCTTCCACCAGTCCAACGGCTCGGACGCCGCGGCCGTCACCTACAACACGGTCAACGGCGTCTACGGCGGCAACCTGTGGGACTCCGCCGAGGGCCAGATCGAGGGCGTCATCAACGACGAGGCGGGCCAGAAGGCCATGGACGTCCTGGTCAACCAGATGAAGCCGCTGACCGCCCGCGGCTCCGGCAACTGGTTCATCGACGAGGTGAACGCCGCCGTCGCCCAGGGCCAGGCCTGCATCGCCTTCCAGTGGATCGCCGCCAGCGGTGGGCTGCTCGACCCCGAGCAGTCCACGCTCGGCGAGACCCGCGAGGAGATCGAGGCCGTGCTCGGCTTCGCCCCGCTGCCCAGCCAGGACACCGACTTCGTGCCGCTGGGCGGCATGGGGATGCACGTGTCCGCCTACGTCGACGAGGCCCAGCAGGCCGAGGCGCTCAGCTTCATGAAGTGGTTCGAGCAGGCGGACGTGCAGAAGCAGTGGGCCGCCGCCGGCGGTGTCCCCTCGCGCACCGACGCCCTGGAGTCGCCGGAGTTCCTCGACGCGGCCCCGTTCAACCAGGTCTACACCGACTCGGTGCCGCGGATGCGGGACATGTGGAACGTGCCCGAGTACGCCCAGCTGATCGACATCGAGAACACGAACGTCAACGCGGCCCTCAACGGGGCCAAGGACCCGGCCGAGGCGCTCGACGACATCGCCGAGCAGCAGCAGGGCGTCATCGACTCCAGCGGCGGGCTGGGCTGAGCCCGGTGACCACCACGACGGACCCGCCGGTGCGGGCGGGGGCGACCACGCCCCCGCCCGTCCCCGGGCGGGCCCCCCGCCTGACGGACCGCCGGCTGGCCGTCGCGTTCATCTCGCCGGCGATGCTGCTGCTGCTGACGATGTCGGTGTTCCCGCTGCTGTGGGCGCTGTACCTGTCCTTCACCGAGTACTCGGTGACCCGGGACGTGCCGCCGGCGTGGGTGGGCTTCGCCAACTACGCCGACGTCATCACCTCCTCCGAGGTGCACGCCCGCGCCCTGACCACGCTGCTGTACGTCGTGGGTGCGGTCAGCCTGCAGACGGTGCTGGGCTTCACGATCGCCTACCTGATCTCGCGCCGCCGGCGCGGCCAGGGGCTGCTCACCCTGCTGTTCCTGGTCCCGATGATGCTGTCGCCGGTCGTGGTGGGCCTGTTCTGGCGGTTCATGCTCGACACCCAGTTCGGCGTGGTGAACAGCCTGCTCGGCTCGGTCGGTCTCGGGCAGGTGGAGTGGCTCACGCAGCGGCGCACGGCGCTGCTGTCGCTCGTGATCGTCGACACCTGGCAGTGGACCCCGTTCATCATGCTGATCGCGCTGGCGGGGCTGACCGCCGTGCCGCGCTACCTGTACGAGGCGGCGTCCATCGACCGGGCCAGCGAGTGGTTCCGCTTCCGCCAGATCACCCTGCCGCTGGTGTGGCCGCTGCTGCTCATCGCGGTGATGTTCCGGGCCATCGAGGCCTTCCGGCAGTTCGACCTCGTGTTCATCCTCACCAACGGCGGCCCGGGGGTGTCCACCGAGACGTTGTCGTTCCACGTCTACAAGGTGGCGTTCCTCGGCTTCGACACCGGCACCGCGTCGGCCTACGGGATCCTCATGGTGATCGTCGTCATCGTGCTGGCCCAGTTCTACCTGCGGTACCTCGACAAGCTGAAGGAACGCTGATGGCCGTCTCCGTCGACCAGGCCGTGCCCGGGGGCACCGGCGGTCCCCCACCCGCGACCGCCCGCCCGCGACGGGCCCGGTCGAACCGGGTCCGCACCGTGGTCGAGATCGCGCTGCTCGTCGTCCTGGCCGTCGTCATGTGCTTCCCGGTCTTCTGGATGCTCGAGACGTCGTTCAAGCAGGGCCGCGACGTCTACGCCGTGCCGGCCCAGTTCTGGGGCTTCGACGTCACCCTCGACCACTACCGCGACGTGTTCGTGGCCCGCGGGGGTTCCGGCGCCTCGGGCCTGGCCGTGGCGTTCCAGAACTCGGTCGTCGTGGCCGGGGCGTCGACGCTGCTGGCCACGGTGCTGGGGGTGCCGGCGGCCTGGGCCTACTCGCGGTTCTCGGTGAAGGGCAAGAAGGACCAGCTGTTCTTCATCCTGTCGACGCGCTTCATGCCGCCGGTCGTCGTGGTCATCCCGATCTTCCTGATGTACCGGGAGCTCGGCCTGATCAACACCCAGCTGGGGCTGATCCTCATCTACGCCGCGTTCAACGTCCCCTTCACCATCTGGATGATGAAGGGCTTCGTCGACGAGGTGCCGGCGGAGTACGAGGACGCGGCCATGCTCGACGGGTACACCCGGCTGCAGGCGTTCCGGAAGTTCACCCTGCCGCTGCTGGTGCCCGGCATCGCGGCGACGGCGGTGTTCGCGCTGATCTTCTCGTGGAACGAGTTCGTCTTCGCGATCTTCCTGACCTCCAGCGCCGACGTGCGGACGGCGCCGCCGGCCATCGCGGGGCTGATCGGCGGCACGACGGTCGACTGGGGGCTGATCGCGGCCTCCGCGGTGGTGTTCGCCGCGCCCGTGCTGCTGTTCGCCTACCTGGTGCGCCGGCACCTGGTGGCGGGCGTCACCCTCGGGGCGGTGCGGCGCTGATGGCCGGCATCGAGATCACCGCGCTGCACAAGCGCTACCCGGACGGCACCGTGGCGGTCGAGCGGGTCGACCTGTCGATCCGCGACGGCGAGCTGTTCGTCATGCTCGGCCCGTCGGGCTGCGGCAAGACGACGACGCTGCGGGCGGTCGCCGGCCTCGAGCGGCAGACCTCCGGCGACATCCGCATCGGCGACACCCTGGTCAACGACCTGCCGCCCGCCGAGCGCGACATCGCGATGGTGTTCCAGTTCTACGCGCTGTACCCGCACCTGCGCACGCGCGACAACCTCGCGTTCCCGCTGCGGGCCGAGGGTCTGCCGGAGACCGAGGTGCGGGCGCGGGTGGCCGAGGCCGCGCGGATGCTGCAGCTGGAGAAGCTGCTCGACCGCCGGCCGGCGCGGCTGTCCGGCGGGGAGCAGCAGCGGGTGGCCCTGGCCCGGGCCCTGGTCCGGCGGCCCCGGGCGTTCCTCATGGACGAGCCGCTGACCAACCTGGACGCCGAGCTGCGGGCCGACATGCGCACCGAGATCAAGCACCTGCAGGCCCAGCTCGGCACCACGATGGTCCACGTCACCCACGACCAGGTGGAGGCGATGTCGCTCGGGCACCGGATCGCCATCCTCAACAAGGGGCGCCTGGAGCAGGTCGGCACCCCGCTGGAGGTCTACAACCGGCCGGCGAGCCTGTTCTGCGCCGCGTTCATCGGCTCCCCGCCGATGAACCTGCTCGAGGTCGAGGTGTCCGAGGGCGCCCTGCGGACCTCCGGCGGGCTGGCGATACTGCCCCCGCCCGACGCCCCGCGCGGGCGGCCCCTGGTCGCCGGGGTGCGACCCGAGGCGCTGGAGGTGGTGGCCGCGGGCGAGGCCGGCGCGGTGCCGGCCCGCGTGGTCTCCGCCGAGGCGCTCGGCGACGAGATCATCTACGTGGTTAGCAGCGGCGGGCGGGACCTGCGCGTCCGGATGCCCCCCACCTCGCGCTTCGCCCCGGACGCCCCGGTGGGCGTGCGGCACACCGGCGGGCCCCCGCCGGTGTACGACCCGACGTCCGAGGAGCTCGTGGCCTGATGGGGACCGTGACCGCGCAGGGGCTGCGCAAGGCGTTCGGCGAGGTGCAGGCGCTCGACGGGGTCGACCTGGACGTGCCCGACGGGTCGTTCTTCGTCGTGCTCGGGCCTTCGGGGGCGGGCAAGACGACGACCCTGCGGGCCATCGCGGGCCTGGAGCAGCTGGACGACGGCACCGTGCACCTGGACGGCCGGGACGCGACGGCGGACACCCCGGCCGGCCGCGACCTGGCGATGGTGTTCCAGAGCTACGCGCTGTACCCGCGAAAGACGGCGTTCGACAACATCGCGTCCCCGCTGCAGGCCCGGGGGACCGCCAAGGCGGACATCGCCACGGCCGTGGACCGGGTCGCGAACCTGCTGCACATCGAGCGGCTGCTCGGGCGCAAGCCGGCCCAGATGTCCGGCGGCGAGCAGCAGCGGGTGGCCCTGGCCCGGGCCCTGGTCCGCTCACCCCGGGCGTTCCTCATGGACGAGCCGCTCACCAACCTCGACCTCAAGCTGCGGGTGGAGATGCGCACCGAGCTCACCCGGATCCACCGCAGCCTGGGCAGCACGTTCGTCTACGTGACCAACGACCAGGTGGAGGCCCTGTCGATGGCCGACCAGGTCGCGGTGCTGCGCGAGGGGAAGGTGCAGCAGGTCGGCACCCCGACCGAGGTGTACGAGCGGCCCGCCAACCGCTGGGTGGCGGCCTTCGTCGGCAGCCCCCGGATCAGCCTGCTCGCCTGCCGCGCCCAGGGCGAGCACCTCGTCGGCGACCAGGGGTGGACCTTGCCCCGGCCCCGCTGGGCGACCGCCGAGGACGGTCGACCGCTGCTGCTGGGGCTGCGCGCGGAGGACCTGTCGGTCGAGCAGCGCGGCGAGGCCGTGCTGCCCGGCGAGCTGTACGGGCTCGAGCCGCTGGGCGACCGGACCGTGGTCGACGTCATGGTGGGGGCGGAGATGGTCAAGGTGAAGGCCCGCCCCACGGTCACCGGCACCCCCGGCGAGCGGCTGTCGGTCACGGTCGACCTGGACCGGGTGCACCTGTTCGACGCGGGGACCGGTCTGGCCCTGCCGACGGCCGGACGCTGACGGCGGACGACGGCGCCACGAGGTCTCCGCGTCCTCGTGCGGAGCCGGTGGTCACCGTGTCGCGCGACTGGCGTGCCGCGGCGTCGAGACGCCGCAGGACGACCACGCCGTAGCCGACGAAGCCCACCGCGTAGACGGCCGTGACCGCGACGTCGACCCCGGTGACGTCGGTCCGCTCGGTGCCGGTGGTGGCGAACGCCGCCAGGTCCACCAGCACGTGGATGACGACGACCGGCCAGAGGACCCCCGTGCGCAGCGTGACCGCGGCGTACCCGAACCCCACGGCCGTCGCGTAGACCACCTGGAGCAGGGTCGGAGCCAGAGCGGCGCCGGCCAGCACGTTCACGAGGTGCAGCAGCCCGAAGGCGGCCGAGGACACCACGGCCGCGGGCCAGATGCCGACCGGCAACAGCGAGCGCAGGACCAGCCCGCGGAACACCACCTCCTCGGCGAAACCCACCAGCACGGCCAGGAGGACGTAGTAGGCGAGCCGGCCCACCCCCACCGTCGTGAGTCCCGCCAGGGCCGCAGGCAGCACCGGCAGGAGCGGGAACGCCAGGACCCAGTACAGCCGCAGGTCCAGCCACCGGTCGAGGGGGCGGAAGCCGATGCCACGCCATGAGCGCGTGGCGGAGAGGGCCAGGACGACGACCACCGCGAGGACCAGGTCCGTGCTCAGGTCGACGACGTGGCGGTCCATCCCCAGCAGCGCACCGGCGGCCGTCGCAGCAGCGACCAGCAGGGTGAACGCGATCACGAGAGTGAGGCCTCGGACGTACGGCCGCGTGCGCCACGACCCCACCGCCTCACCGCCCTCTGACAGGACCTCAGGGTCGTCGGGACCGACGGCCACGACGCAGGACCTTCGTCCTCCCTCCGGCCGCCGTCCCGCCCGGCCCTGGACCACGAGCGGACCTTGGTCCCGGCCCGCGGGGTCCGACACGGGCCAGGCTCGGGTCATGAACGCTCCGAGCGTCGCCGTCCGTCCGTCACCACCACCGCCGGGATTGCTGGCCCACCGCACGACGGACCTGAAGCACGGCCGGTCCGCGGTCGCCGTCCAGGTGGTCTTCGCGGTCGTCGCCGCGGCCGCCGTGGGCCTCGCCCTCACATCGGACCTCCCGCTGGCCGGCGGCTGGGGCGCGGTGACGACCTGGCTGGTCACCCTGGCCCTGTGCGGGGTGTACATGGTGCTGCACGAGCTCACCCACGGCGCAGCGCTCAGGCTGCTGTCCGACTCCGGAGCGAGCTTCTCCGTCCGGTTCCCGTACCTGAGCACCGGCAGCGACGCCTGCCTGACCAAGGCCCGGTTCGTCGCCGTGGCGCTCGCCCCGATGGTCGTGTGCGGCGCCGTCCTGCTGGTGGCGCTGCTCACCGTCCCGGCCGCCTGGTTCCTCACCCTCTACGTGCTGACCGCGCTCAACCTCGCCGGCTCGGCCGGGGACCTCGTGCAGGTCGCGACGGTCGCGAGGATCCCCGCCGGCGCGCTGGTCCGGGACGACGGCAGCGAGACCACGGTCTACCTGCCGGCGTGACCGGCCGAGTCGGTCCCGAGCCGAACCCGGGGTAGGCGCGTCTTCACGAGCGCTCCGATGCCGTCGGTCGGGTGGGCGGGTCACTGGCCCTGCGGCGGTTGTCGTGGACCCGCAGCAGCTCGACCGCGACGTAGACCAGCCCGGCGTAGGCGACCCCGACCAGCCACGGGAACCAGCCCACGGGCGCCGTGCCGAACAGCACGTGCATGAACGGCGCGTAGGTGAAGACGACCTGCAGCGCGACGGCGGCGGCGATCCCGCCCAGGAGCCAGGGGTTGCTGCGCCAACCGATCTCCCGCAGCGACCGGTCGAAGGACCGGCACGACAGCAGGTAGGCCGCCTCGACGAGGACGAAGAGGTTGACCGCGGCGGTGCGTGCCTCGGCGACGTCCGTCCCCAGGCCCAGCAGGAGCTGGAACAGCCCGAACGCCCCCAGCAGGAGCAACGCGGACACCAGCAGCATCCGGACCAGCTGGGACCGGCCGACCAGCGGCGCGTCGGACGCCCGCGGGGGCCGCGTCATGATGCCGGGCTCCTTGGCCTCGATGGCCAGGGGCAGGCCGAGCAGGACCGCGCTGGTCAGGTTGACCCACAGGATCTGGACCGGGGTGATGGGCAGCTGGGTGCCGAGCAGGATCGCGGTGAGGATGACGAGTCCCTGCCCGATGTTGGTCGGCAGCGCGAAGGTGATGAACTTGACGAGGTTGTCGAAGACGCCGCGGCCTTCCTCGACGGCGGCCTCGATGGACGCGAAGTCGTCGTCGGTGAGGACCATGTCCGCGGCCTCCTGCGCGACCTCGGTGCCCCCGCGCCCCATCGCGACCCCGATGTCCGCCTGCTCCAGCGCGGGGGCGTCGTTGACGCCGTCGCCGGTCATCGCCACCACCTGGCCGAGGGACTGCAGGGCCCGGACCA
This sequence comes from Jannaschia sp. R86511, assembly GCF_042466345.1. Lineage (NCBI taxonomy): Bacteria > Pseudomonadati > Pseudomonadota > Alphaproteobacteria > Rhodobacterales > Roseobacteraceae > Jannaschia > Jannaschia sp. R86511. The sequence continues at coordinate 1,614,085 of NZ_JAXHCD010000001.1, read as the reverse complement.
GGCGCAGCTTGTCCTCCGGCGACACCCGGGCGAACACGTCGGTGCGGGCGGCCACGTCCGGCAGGTCGGCGTCGGCGACCGCGGCCAGCTCGCGACCCGTCATGACGACCGGCGTCCGCCCGAAGCCGGCGAGCCCGACCTGCTGGCCGATGGACCGGGCGGTGGCCGCGTGGTCACCCGTGATCATGGTGACCCGCACGCCGGCCCGTAGGCACGCCGCGATCGCGCCCACCGCAGCCGGGCGGGGCGGGTCCGTCATGGCGACCAGGCCGACCAGCTCGAGGTCGACGGCGTCCAGGTCCTCGACCGACAGTGTCCGGGCGGCCGGGGCCGGCCCCGTCGCGCACGCCAGGACGCGCAGACCCTCCGCGGCCAGGCCGTCGACGAGGTGGTGCCAGGCCGTGGCCTCCAGCGGCCTGGGCCCGTCCGGTCCACGCTCGGTCCGGCAGCGCGCCATGACGGCCTCGGCCGCGCCCTTGACGTGGACCACGTCACGGGCGCCGGCGGGGCCGGTGTGCCGGGTGGCCATCAGCCGCCGCTCGGAGGCGAAGGGCAGAGTGGCGGTCCTGGGGGCGGAGGCCACCACCTGGCGCACGGCCACGCCATCGCTCTCGGCGGCGGTGAGCAGGGCCGTCTCGGTCGGGTCGCCCAGGTAGCCACCGTCCGAACCGGCGTGGGCGTCGTTGCACAGCACGCCGATCGCCACCAGCAGGCGGGCCGTGGGGCCGGTCCCCTCGTCGTCGTGGCCCGGCCGGTGGGTGCCGGCCGTGGTGACGACCTCCACGACGGTCTGCCGGTTCTGGGTCAAGGTCCCCGTCTTGTCGGTGCAGATGGTGGTGGTGCTGCCGAGCGTCTCCACCGCGGGCAGCCGGCGCACGATCGCTCCGTGCCGGGCCATCCGGGTGACCCCGATGGCCAGGGTGACGGTCACCACGGCCGGAAGGCCTTCCGGGATGGCCGCGACCGCCAGCGCGACGGCGGCGGTGACGATGTCGACCAGGGGCTGGCCGCGGAGCAGGCCGACGACGAACGCCACCGCGGCCAGGGCCAGGATCACCCCGGTCAACCACCGGCTGAACGTGGTGATCGTCCGGGTGAGCGGGGTGGCCAGGTCGTCGGCGCTGCCCATCAGGCGGTGCACCCGGCCCAGCTCGGTGTCCGGGCCGTGCGCGACGACCACCCCGCGACCCCGACCCCGGGTGACCAAGGTCCCCGACCACGCCATGTTCGTGCGGTCCGCCAGCAGCGCCTCGCCCGGCAGGCGCATCGCTTCCTTGGTGACCGGCAGCGACTCACCGGTCAGCGTCGACTCGTCGACGGTGAGCTCCTCGACGGACACGAGGCGCAGGTCAGCCGGGACGCGCTCGCCCTCGGCCAGCACGACGACGTCCCCCGGAACGACGTGCTCGCTGCTCACCTCGTGGGCCTGGCCGGACCGCAGGACGGTCGCGTTGTCCTCCACCATCTGCGACAGCGCGTCCAGCGCCCCCTGCGCCTTCTGCTCCTGCACGAAACCCACCACCGCGTTGGCGGTCACGACGGCGCCGATTACGCCCGCGTCGACCGCCTCGCCGAGCGCCGCGGCGGCGACGCCGGCCACGACCAGCACGTAGACCAGGGGGTCGTTCAGCTGGCGCAGGAACCGGACGACGGCGGGCTCCCGCCGGATGGTCGGCAGCCGGTTGGGGCCCAGGCGCTTCAGCCGCTCACCGGCAACGGCCTCGGACAACCCGTGCTCGCCGTCGGTGCCGAGCAGCACGACCAGCTCGTGCACCGGTAGCGAGTGGTGCGTGGACGTCGTCATGCAGGGGCAGCGGTCGCTGCCCGCGGCAGGAGGGTCCTGGCCACCACGTCGACCAGGTCGACGGTCCGCTGGGCGTAGCCCCACTCGTTGTCGTACCAGCCGAACACCTTGACCGTGCTGCCGACGGCCTTCGTCAGCTCGGAGTCGAACAGGCACGAGGCCGACTCGCCGACCACGTCCTGCGACACGACGGGGTCGTTCGTGTACCGGAGGATCCCCTTCAGCGGACCGTCGGCAGCGAGCTCGAACGCCGCGTTGACCTGCTCGGCGGTGACGGAGTCCCGCACCCGCACCGTCAGGTCGACCAGCGACCCGTCGACCACGGGCACGCGCACGGCGACCCCGTCCAACCTCCCCGCCAGGCGCGGCAGGACCTGACCGATGGCCCGGGCCGCGCCGGTGGTGGTGGGGATGATGTTGACGGCCGCCGAACGGGCTCGCCTCAGGTCCTTGTGCGGCCCGTCCAGCAGGTTCTGGTCGGAGGTGTAGCTGTGGATGGTCGTCAGCAGCCCTTCCTCGATCCCGAACGCGTCGTCCAGCACCTGCGCCATCGGGGCGGCGCAGTTCGTGGTGCACGACGCGTTGGAGATGACGTGGTGCGTCGCAGGGTCGTACAGCTCGTCGTTGATGCCCATGACCAGGGTGGTGTCGACGCCGGTCCCCGGTGAGGTGAGCACGACCTTGCGCGCCCCGGCGGCCAGGTGGGTGGCAGCCTTCTCGCGGGTCCGGAACCGACCGGTCGCCTCGATCACCACCTCCACCCCGACGCCGGCCCAGTCCAGCAGGGCGGGATCGGGCTGCTGCGTGATGCGCATGAAGCGACCATCCACGGTCACGTCGTCCCCCACGAGCTCGGCCAGGTGGGTCCACCGGCCGTAGGTGGAGTCGTGCCGCAGCAGGTGCACCACGGTCGCCGGCGGCGCCACGTCGTTGATGGCCACCACGTCGAAGCCGAGGTCCTGCCGCTGCAGCACGCTCCGCAGCACGTCCCGGCCGATGCGACCCATGCCGTTGATGCCCACACGTACGTTCATGACTGCTCCCAGGTCGTGACGGTCAGGTGACGTGCTCGAGCGCATGGACCGGACCCGCTACATCCGGATGACCAGGCGGGCGGGGGTGCGCCCGGCGAGGACGTCGTCGAAGGACTCGTTGATGCCCTCCAGCGACCGCTCCTCGACGATGACGCGGGTCCGTCCGGCGGCGTGCAGCGCGAACACCTCGGTGAGGTCCTGCCGGGTGCCGACGATGGAACCGATGACGCTGATCCCCTTGAGCACCGTGTCGAAGACGGGCAGGTCGAGGTGGCCGTCCTTGGGCAGCGAGACCAGCACGAGGCGCCCGCCCCGGCGCAGGGATGCGAACGCCGCGCTGATCGAGTCCGGCTGGACGGCCAGGGCGATGGCGACGTCGGCGCCACCGAGGCGCTGCACGGCTTCGGCGGGGTCCTCGACGCCGGCGTCGACGGTGTACGTCGCGCCGAGCTGCTTGGCGAGCTCGAGCTTGTCGGCGGTCACGTCGATCGCGACGACCGTGGCCCCGGCGATGACGGCGTACTGCACCGCGAGGTGCCCCAGCCCGCCGATGCCCACGACGCTGACGAGGTCGCCCGTGCGGACGCCCGCGACCTTGACGGCCTTGTAGGTGGTGAGCCCGGCGCAGGCCAGCGGGGCGGCGTCCATGGGGTCGACACCGGCGGGAACGGCGACCGCGAACCTGGCGTCGGCCACCGCGTAGTCGGCGTAGGCCCCGTCGACGGAGTACCCGGTGTTCTGCTGCGCCTCGCACAGCGTCTCCCAGCCGGAGACGCAGTAGCGGCAGCTGCCGCAGGCCGAGCCCAGCCACGGCAGGGCGACCCGGTCGCCGACCTGGTGCTCGGTGACGCCGTCACCCAGCACCTCGACCACCCCGACGCCCTCGTGACCGGGCACGAACGGCGCGGTCGGCGTCACCGGCCAGTCGCCGCGGGCGGCGTGGATGTCCGTGTGGCAGATGCCGGACGCCTCGATCCGGACCAGGACCTGGCCGCGCGCCGGGGCGGGGACGTCACGCTGGAGGATCTCCAGGCGGGACCCGAGGGTGGGGACGACGGCTGCGCGCATGGTGATCCTCCTGGCAGCGGTCGGAGCCGGTCGGGGTGCGGGGCACCTCGGGGGAACGGCTCTCGGCTGCCACGACGACTGTCGCTCTCGAGCGCGACCCCGGTCAGGGACGAAGGTCCTGGGACCAGACGGACCGTCGGCCCAGGGGTGGCGCCGGGCCCGACGGGGACAGGAGCCCTGCCGGGCCCTCTGCCAGCGAGGGGCACCCCATGACCACCGTGCGCACCGACCGTCCCGACCGCACCGACCGGTCACCCTGACTTGCGGTGGTCATCGCCCGGGTCGTGCACGCCAGCAAGGTCTACGGGATGGCCGACGCCCAGGTCGCCGCGCTCGACGACGTCAGCGTGGGCTTCCACGCCGGGGAGTTCACAGCGATCATGGGGCCCTCCGGATCCGGCAAGTCCACCTTGATGCACACCCTGGCCGGCCTGGACACGCTGTCGTCGGGGCAGGCACTCATCGGGGAGACCGACCTCGCGACCCTGTCCGACGACGAACGCACCGTGCTGCGCCGGGACCGGCTCGGTTTCCTGTTCCAGGCGTCCAACCTGATCCCCACGCTCACGGCGGAGGAGAACATCACCCTGCCGGCCGACCTCGCGGGTCGACAGGTTTCCCTGCGACCAGGTCAGCGTCGTCTGCGGCTCGCGGTGAGGACCTAAGCCCCTGGTCGGAGGCCGCCACGGGCGGGACGCTGACGGGCAGGGTGCCCATCACGAGGTGGTCATCGATCAGCCCCGGACGAGAGAAGCGGTCATGCCCGAGCCAACCTCCACCACCAGGGTCCGACCGGATCCGGACCGCCCCCTCGCACCGGAGGCCGAGCGCACCGAGCGCACCCTGCGCCGTGCGGCCGTGACGCGGTTGGAGAACCGGACGGACCTGCGGACCCACCTGCTCACCTACGTGCTCGTCATCAGCATGCTGATCGGCATCTGGGCCATGAGCGGCGGCGGCTTCTTCTGGCCGTTCTACCCCATGGCCGGCTGGGGCGTCGGTCTGGCCCTGCACGCCTACGGCGTCTGGTCCACCGCACCGACCGAGGCCCAGGTCCGCGCCGAGCTGCAGCGGATGACCCGATGAGCAGCTCCCGCCGGGGGCTGGCTCTCCTGGTCGTGACGGCGGTCGTCGGCAGCGCGGCCCTTCGCCGGTTCTCACGCTGGGGAGCCACCGGGGCCGAGGTCCACGGTGCGTTGCCGGGCGACGAGCTGGTCCCGCACGCGGACGTCTCGACGACCCGGGCGATCACCGTCCGGGCGCCTGCGGAGACCGTGTGGCCGTGGCTGGTCCAGATCGGTCAGGGGCGCGGTGGCTTCTACTCCTACGACGGGATCGAGAACCTCCTCGGCCTGGACATCCACAGCGCCGACCGGGTCATGCCCGAGCACCAGTCCGTGGCGGTCGGGGACACCATCCGGTTGGCGGCCGAGGTCCCCCTGGCGGTGGCTGTGGTCGAGCCCGACCGGGCCCTGGTGCTGCAGGGCTCCGTCCCGATGGGTGACACACCCGCGCCGTACGACTTCACGTGGACCTTCGCCCTGGGCGACGACGGCGGCGGGGCGACCCGGCTCGTCGTGAGGGAGCGCTACGGCTACCTGCAGTGGTGGGCCAGGCTGCTCGTCAGACCGCTCACCGTGGTCAGCTTCGTGATGACGCGGCGGATGCTGCACGGTGTGAGAGACCGCGCCGAACGGCGGTGACGCGGTCTGCGTCTACTCGCCCTCGGGCATCATCTGCGTCCTCACGGTGCGTTGTACTCGATGTCGTCGAGGTAGAGGTCCAGGTAGCTGAACCGCCCTTCGGGCTCCGGCGCGGACCACATGCCCTGCCCCGCCGACACCACCCGCCGCCCGTCCTGGTCGCGGTGGGCCGACAGCGGCGTCGACCACTCCTGCTGCACGAAGGACCTCCCGTCCGCGGAGGCACGGCTCCGGTCGTCGGAGACGAAGTCGACGAGGTCGTGGTCGTCGTCGAACGTGAGGACGGCCGACACGGTGTGGGCGCCGTTGGTGAGCTCGCCCCGCACGTGGTGCTCGTCGACCGGGGTCCAGGTGACGGCTGCGTCCGCGATGGCCCCCGGGGCCAGGACCACGAGGTCGTTGAACACCGTGACGGTCTCCCCCCGGTCCATCGTCGGACCGGCCGCGTCCACCATGGGCACGACCGAGGCCAGGGTGACCTCCATGGTCGCGGTCGTGCCGACGTACTGGTGCAGCACGGTGACGGGAAGCCCCGAACGGGTGGCGTGCATGAGGAACGCCCGCTGCGGCCGCGACCCGAAGGTGTTGACCTGCTTGCCGGTGAACGACATCCAGGCCTCGCCCGGTCCGCTGCGGATACGACCGTGGAAGGTCGCCGACAGGCTCGTGACCCGTGGTTCACCGACGGCCCCCGAGCGGCGGACGTAGGCCGCGAGAGGGGCGGGCAGGGGCGCCAGGTCGGCCTCGGTCAGGACGGAGGGGGAGGCCTCGACCTCGGCCGTGGCCTCGGACACCTGCCGGTCCCACCGGGCGTCGAAGCTGGTCGGTCCCACCGAGGCGAAGCCGTAGCCGGCCACGAGCAGCATCAGGACGTTGGCGATGGTGCCGTACCGGGCGTCGCTCCAGGACGTCACGACCAGGACCTGCGACAGCACGGCCGCGACCAGCACGACCAGCCACCACCAGGTCGTCGTCCCGACCGCGAGCAGAGCGGCGGAGGTGAGCACGAGCAGCGCCGCGACGAGCCAGGCGCCGCCGGCCCACGCCCCGATCGGCTCGGTGAGCTGCGGCACGGCCGCCCAGCCCAGCCCCTTCGCCGCCCCCAGCAGGTGGACGACCCCGTGGCCCGCGACCACGGCCACCACCACCCAGCGGACCATCTCCGTGACCACGGGGCCGCTCATGCCGGTCCCTCAGGCGGGACCGCCTGAGCCGGCGGGTCCAGCGGGGGCTGCAGCTCGGCCTCGACCACGACGCGACGGCCGTCCAGGACGACACGGGCCGTCGCGTCGTACGACTGCCCCGCCAACCGCAGCCGGAGGGGGTGGGGCTCCCGGAAGTTCCGCCACCACGTCTTGCGTCCGGGCATGCCGACCCGGATGGTCACCGTCCGGCCGTCCCGCGCGTACCCGGTGACGAGTCGGTACTCACGACCGGACCTCCGCCCCGTGTACCGCAGGACAGCCAGGTTCCTGCCGAGGCCGCGTCCGGTCCCGCTCCCCAGCAGCCTGACGAGCAGCCGGTTCACCGCACCTGCCGTGGTGGGCACCGGCCCGTCGTCCCGCCGGGACGACCGGGTGCCTGCGGTCACGGGGCCGCCGCCGGCCCCGAGGTCTCGGCGAGCACCGTGCCGACCATGAAGTCGGCGAACTCCTCCGGCTGCTCCCACAGCGGCCGGTGACCCGAGGTCTCCGCCACCACCAGCTGCTTGCGTGGTGCCTCCAGCAGGGCGAACCACTCCTGGGCCAGCCCTGCCCGGCTCGCCGCCTCGTGCCGGCCCTGGAACAGGTAGACGGGCACGTCGAGGCTTGCGGCGTCCACGCGGAAGTCGATGTCCTGGATCTGCGGATAGAGCACCGAGGCGGTGTCCAGGAAGCCGCCGAGGTTGTGCACCTTCTCGATGAGGCTGTACTCACCGACGAAGATGCCCTCGCTCATCTGCCCCGGCCCCTCGGCGTTGGCGCTGTGGTCGTAGGGGTACACGTCCGGCTCGGACGACAGGGTGGTCTCGTAGTCGAGCATCACCTCGTACGGGGGTGGCCCGGCCGTCAGCATGCGGTCCACCAGGTCGGTGTCGCCGGTGTCCTCGGCCCACACCAGGGTGTCGGCGTAGGTGATCTGGTCGGTGACCCGGGGGCTGACCATCTGACCGGACCCGATGAACGCGGCGAACAGGTCGGGGCGCTGCTGGACCGCCAGCACGCCGAGGATGCTGCCCCACGACTGCCCGAGCAGGTAGATCCGGTCCTGGCCGAAGCGTTCCCGCAGGTGCTCGGAGACCTCGACCGTGTCGTCGACGGCCGCCTGCAGCGTCATCGTGCCGGTCGGGTCGAGCTGGTCGGCGGACTTGCCGGTCCCCCTCTGGTCCCAGGTGACCACCACGAAGTCCTCCTCCAGCCGCTGCCCGTGATGGCGCATCGCGCCGAGCTCCGTCCCGCCGGGACCACCGGCCAGCAGCAGCAGGACGGGGTTGTCCGTGCTGTTGCCGCGGACCATCATCGACAGGTCGTGGCCGCCGACCTCCACCTCGACCAGCTCGGCGACGCTCCCGGCCAGCGGGCCGCCGTCGGCGGCGAGGACCGGGTCGGTGCGAGCGGGGACGGCGACCGCGGCCGCCAGCGCCACCAGGGCGAGACCGGTGAGGACGGCGACCCCTCCCCGCAGGACCGCACCGACTCGGCCCCACGGCCCCCGTGCCGGCGCATCCGGTTCCGTCCGGTGCGTCCTGCGCTGGCTCCGGCGGGCCAGCGCCGCGCCCCCGACCGCCCCCAGCAGTATCGGCGCCAGGGTGAGCAGGCCGTGGAACCCCCGGCCCGTCACCAGGGCGAAGAGGCCGTACTCGCTGAGGTGGATGCCGTCGACGAGCGGCCCGGTCGTGCTCAGACGGGTCAGCTCGAACATGGCGGCGAAGCAGACCGGGCCGAGGAGCAGCGCCCAGCGGGAGCGCAGCAGGACGCCGACGGCCACCCCGACCGCCAGGCTGATCAGCATGGCCGCCAGCGCCTGGGTGGCCGTCATGGGTCCACGCGGGGTCCACAGGCCTGCGGCGTTGCCCCACACGAGCGGCGCCGCCGCCGCGAGGCCGAGCCGCAGCAGGCCGTCGCGCCACGGAGGCCGCCGACGTGCGGGTGGCGAGCCCGGGGTGTCGGTGCCGTCCCGTCGTTCCACGAGCGCGGTCATGGGACCGTCGGCGCGACCGGGGACGTCGACGCCTCCGCCCAGCTCGCCACGGTCACCACCAGCTGCGGGAACAGCCGACCGTGTCGCCCACCGAGGTCCCGAGCAAGGTCCTGAGCGGGGTCACGCAGGGGCACGGGATCGTCGCGGTGCTCCATGACCACGGCCTGGAGGCCGCTTCGGGGCGCGAGCACCGACAGCCGCGCCACGGCCTGGCCGGTCGCGGCCCAGTCGCTGCTGCTGTCGCCGCGCGTGCTCAGGACGAGGTCGGTCCGCTCGGAGCGGCCGTCCAGATCGAGGCCTGCCCCGCGGACGGCGCCCGTGAGGTCGACGGACGCCCGGCCGCGCGCAGGCGCGCACCGGCCCGCCAGCTGCTCGATGCTGATGCGACCACCGTCGGGGCCCGTCGGGTCCACCCGGGTCTCGTGCCCCCCACAGCGCTCGCGAGCCGGCCGCCACACCGGCGCGTCGAGCAGCGGGTGGTCGTGCGTCGCGACCCGGTCCGCCAGGACCACCGACCGTGAGGCGTCCGGGACCGGGTCCACCCGGACCCCCAGCACCGCCACCTGCGACTGCAGGACCGCAACGAACCGGTCGAGGTCAGACGTGGCCGGCAGCGGACGACACGTGCCCCGTGACGGGACGGCGCCGGCGGCCCTGGGCTCGTCCGGCGCGGGGTCGGGGTCCTCCTGGGGCCCACGCGGCCGGGACAGGACGGTGACCAGGTCGGCGCTGTCCAGTCGCCCCAGGAGGAGGACCTGGGGAGGCAGACCGAGGTCGAGCAGGCTGAGACGCAGGTGGGCGACCACCGCTCCGCAGGCCATGACGAGCCCGCGTTCGGCCACGGTCACCGCAGTTGCGCCGGCGGCCGCGGTGAAGCGGAGCCGGTGCCCGTCGGCGGACACGGAGAACGCGTCGGGGTGGGGGCAGGGCGTGGCTCGCGGTGCCCGACCGCGCACCACCGTCGGGGGTCGGTCCACGGTCACGGTCACGGTGTCGCTCCGAACTGGGGTCGCCCTGCCGGCTCGCCGAGGCTCCCTGCCACCTCGACGACACCCAGGTTGACCGACACCGGTCCGGGCGCACAGGGTCGAAAGTCACATCTGCGGGGGCAGGCCGGCGGTCGGCAACGGGACCGACCAGCGCAGCCGGGTCCCGCGACCGTCCCGGGCGCCGACCTCGAACGACCCGCCGGACTCCGAGGCCCGGCGCGCCAGGTTGCGCAGGCCGCTGAGCCGCGCGGTGGCGGCGATCCCGACGCCGTCGTCCACGACCTCGACGGTCAGGTCGTGGGCGTCGACCGAGACCAGGACCTCGACCCGCGTCGCCGCCGCGTGACGGCCGACGTTGGTCAGCCCCTCACGGAGCACCGCGAGCAGGTCGGGGTACATGTCCACCGGCACGAGCAGGTCGAGCGGACCGCGGAAGGTGACCTCCGGCGGTCCCGCGAGGATCACCGTCGTCGCGTTGACGACGGCCAGCACCTCGGCACGCACACCGCCGGAACGGTGCGCCGGGCGGTTCAGGTCGAAGATCGTCGTGCGGATCTGCCGGATGGTGGCGTCGATCTCGTCGATCTGCGCGTTGAGCCGGTCGACCTCCGGCCCCGGCCCCAGCACGGCGCAGACGCTCTGGATGTTGAGCCCGGCGGCGAACAGCCGCTGGACGACGTGGTCGTGCAGGTCCCGGGCGATCCGGTCCCGCTCCTCCAGGGCCCTGGTCCGGCTCCCGGCCAGGCGCGCGTCGGCGCGTTCGAGGGCCAGGGCCGCCTGCCCGGCGAACGACGCGACGACCTCCAGGTCGAACGCGGTGAACCGGGGTGAGCCGCGGTCACGCACCAGCAGCAGGCTCCCGTGCACCCCGGCCGCGGTCAGCAGAGGGACGGCCATGGCCGGCCCGAGGCTCGGCGCAGGCAGCCTCGACAGGCTCGTGACGCGGTCCCGGACCTGCGGCCGACCGGTGCTCATGCAGAGCCCGACCATGCTCGTCCCCGCGGGCAGGACGGTCCTGGTGACCTCGTCCCGTCGTCCGCCCACCGCGTGGTCGACCACGAGCTCGCCGTGCGGGTCCCCCGGGAGCAACGGCAGGACCACCGCGACCAGGTCGGCCCCGGCCAGCTCGAGGACCCGCTGCGCCACCAGGTCCAGGGCGTCGTCCGCGTCGCTGGTCAGCAGCTGGCGCGTGATCTGCGCCGAGGCCACCGACCACTGCTCGCGGCGGCGGCTGTCCTGGAACAACCGGGCGTGGGAGATGGCGACCCCGGCCGTGGCCGCCAACGCCTCCAGCAGCTCCTGGTCGATGGCGGTGAAGGCGTCGGGACGCGGGTCGCTCAGGTTGAGGTGGCCGAGCACCTCGTCACGGACCCGGACCGGGACCCCGAGGAAGCTGCCCGCGGCCGGCGCTCCCCCGGGACCGCCGACGCCGACCTCGATGACCTGCTCCGGTCGGCCGTCCGGTCCCACGGTGCCGATCGCCCCGTAGGCGGCGCCGACCAGCTCGGTGGCTGCCTCGACGATGTGGCTCAGCACGGCCGGCAGCTCCAGGTCCTGCCCGACGAGCTTGTTGGCCGCCAGCAGCCGCTGGAGTCGCGCGGCCACCGCCGTGGGCGTGGGCACTATCGCGGCGCGGTGCGCGCCGAGGACCCGCGGGGTCCGCGGACGCTGCGAGGGTCGCCCGGCCGTGCGGCCGTGGGGCCCGTCAGGAGGGGATCTCGGTGGGCCACAGCCCCAGTAGAGCAGCACGGCCGGATCGGCACCGGGACGAATGTCCCGACGACGAGGGTCTCGGGCCCCTGGCCCACCGCACGGGCACCGCCCAGGGTGGGTGCATGACCTTGCAGGCAGCACCGGGCAGCATCGTGGTCGGCGTCGACGGCTCGCCCGGTTCCGACCTGGCGCTGGACTGGGCCGCCGACGTGGCGGCGGCCGAGCGCCGCCCCCTCACCCTGCTGCACGGCGTCGACCCGGCCGTCGTCGCCGGCGCGGGTGACTACCCCGGCGCGACGGTCGACCACGCACGTCTGGCCGAGCAGATCCGGCTCGAGGACGACGCCATGATGTCGTCCGCGGCCTCCCGCGCCCACGGTCGTCACCCGGACCTCGACGTGCACCCGGTGCTCACCAGGTCCGACCCGCGGAGCGCCCTGCTCGACCTCAGCGCGCAGGCGGCCATGGTCGTCATCGGTTCGCGGGGCCGCGGCCCGGTGGCCTCCTTGCTGCTCGGGTCCGTGGGTGTCGCGGTGGCCCGGCACGCGTCGTGCCCCGTGGTCGTGCGCCGACCCGGTGGCCGCGACGCCGACGGCGTCCTGGTCGGGGTGGACGGGACGGCGCAGTCGTCGCCGCCTGTGGAGTTCGCCTACCGGGTGGCCGCGCTGCGGTCCGTCCCGCTGACCGTGATGCACTGCCGCCAGGACGGGACACGGGGACCGGCTGCGAGCGGGGGCTCCGACCCCCAGGAGCTCGGCGACGAACGGGTCCTCGTGGCGGAGTCGATCGCCGGGATGCGCGAGAAGTACCCCGACGTCGACGTCACGGTCCGCCTCGTCCACGGGTCGCCCGCCGAGGAGCTGCTGTCCGCCGCGGCGGGCTGCGGGCTGCTCGTGGTCGGGCACCGCCGGCTGTCCCCCGTGCGTAGCCTCGTCCACGGCTCCGTCGCCACCACCGTCGTCGAGCACGGCACCGGTCCGGTGGCGGTCGTCCCGTCCGGGTGACCCCGGGCAGGCGCCACGACGTCCCTCGCGAGGGGCGCACCCGAGGGGAGGGACGGACATGACGGGACCGACGATCCGGGTCTACCTGCTCGACGACCACGAGGTCGTGCGCCAGGGCCTGCGGACGCTGCTGGAGGGCGCCGGCGACATCGAGGTGGTCGGGGAGTCCGGGTCCGCCGTCGAGGCCACCCGCCAGATCCTCGCCCTGCGACCCGACGTCGCGGTGCTCGACGGCCGCCTCAAGGACGGCACCGGCGTCGAGGTGTGCCGCGACATCAGGTCCGCCCGGCCCGGGGTCCACGCCCTCGTGCTGACGTCGTACGACGACGACGAGGCGCTCTTCTCCGCCATCATGGCCGGCGCGTCCGGCTACGTGCTCAAGGAGATCAAGGGCACCGACCTGATCGACGCCGTCCGTCAGGTGGCCGCCGGGCACTCGCTCATCGACCCCGCCCTCATGGCCCGGGTGCTCGACCGGGTCCGCAACCCCGCCACCGTGGCGCCCCAGCTCGCCGGCCTGACCGAGCAGGAGCTCAGGCTCCTGGGTCTGATCACCGAGGGCCTGACCAACCGCCAGATCGCCGAGCAGATGTTCCTGGCCGAGAAGACGGTCAAGAACTACGTCTCCAACATCCTGGCCAAGCTCGGCCTCGAGAGCCGGACCCAGGCGGCCGTGCTGGCCTCCCGGCTCCTCGACCAGCCCTGACGGTGACGTAGGTCCCGCCCTGCGGGACCAGTCGCCACCTAGCGTCGAGACCGGTCGCAGCCCCACCCCCTTCTACGGAAGAACCCTCATGTCGTCTCCCACGGAGCCGAACGTCGCCCGGCACGCCCCCGTCGTCGTCCGAGCGAGGGTGGACGCGCCCCTCAGCCGGTGGCTGTGGCTGGTCAAGTGGGTGCTGCTGGTCCCGCACTACCTGGTGCTGATGCTGCTGTCGGTGGCCTTCGTCGTGGTCGCCGTGATGGCCCTCGTCGCGATCGTCGTCACCGGCCGGTACCCCCGGGACCTGTTCGAGTTCAACCTCGGGGTGCTCCGCTGGTCGTGGCGGGTGGCCTGGTACGGCTACAGCGGCCTCGGCACCGACCGGTACCCGCCCTTCACCCTCGCGGCGGTGCCCGACTACCCCGCCACGCTGGACATCCCCTACCCGGAGGCCTCACCCCGCGGGCGGTCGCTGCTGCAGTGGTGGCTGCTGCCTGCGCCGCACTACCTGCTGCTGGCCGTCCTGCTGTCCGGCGTCAGCTGGGTCGTCGTGGCGGACCGGCTCGACCAGCCCGGCCTCACCATCGGTTCGAGCGGGCTAATCGGCGTGCTGGCGTTCTTCGCCGGGGTCGTGCTGCTGACCGGACGCCCCTACCCGAAGGACCTCTTCGGGCTGCTCGTCGGGATCGACCGGTACGTGCTGCGCGTCGTCGCGTACGCCTCGCTCATGACGACGGCCTACCCGCCGTTCCGCCTCGACCAGAGCGGCGACGAGCCGACCGCACCCGGGTCCGGCCCCACCGCCGTCGACCTGCGGGAGCCCGCGTCGAACGGCATCGCCGGTGGTGCTGCTCCCACTTCCTCCCCCGGCGCCCCCGACCACGCCACCACCGACCGCGCGACCGCGCGTACCGGTGCGGTGCTGGCCCGGGTGCTCGGCGTGCTGCTGATCCTGCCCGGCCTCGCCCTGACGGGACTGGGCGCGGTGGGCCTGGGGTCCGCCGACGACACCGTCGACGGAGCGTTCGTCCGCTCGCCCACCCGGCTGCTGGAGACGACCACCGCAGCCATCACGACAGGCCCGGTCGAGCTGGAGCTCGGCGCCGACCCGTCCGCGTGGTTGCCCGACCGCTGGGAGGAGCTGCGTCTGGAGGTGACGTCGACCGACGACAACCCCGTCTTCGTCGGCATCGCCCCGCGGGCGGACGTCGACGCATGGCTGAGCGGGGTGGCGCACGACCGGGTCCGGACCACGGGCCTCAACGACGCCGTCCTCTACGACCGCATCGACGGCGGCCCGGACGCCGGCGCACCGACCGAGCAGACGTTCTGGGTCGCGTCCTCCGCCGGCACCGGCCCCCAGGACGTCGTCTGGGGGCTGGAAGCAGGTGAATGGGTGGCCGTCGTGGCCGCGACCGACGGGACCCCGGGAGTGAGCGCCGACGTCAGCGTCGCCGCCCGCGCACCGGTCGTCGCCTGGGGCTCGGCCGCCGCCCTGGCCGTCGGGATCCCCCTGCTGCTCGGCGGGCTCCTCCTGCTCGTGCTCGGGGTGATCGCCGGTCGACGGCGGCGGACGCCGTCGGACGGCGGGCCCGCACCGGTGCTTGCCTCTCCCCCGCCTCAGCCGTCCCCGGTGGGCGCCGGGACGGCCGCCCGATGAGCCGGAGAGGCGACCGGTCAGCGGCCGAGGGAGCCAGGGCTGCGGCGCCCAGCGCGTCCGGGACCGGGTTGGGGGTCGCGATCGGAGCCGGCCTCGGCCTCACCCTCGGCGTGGTCCTGGGTGGGGGGTCCGGGCTGGCCATCGGGATCGCGGTCGGAGCCGGCGTCGGTGTGGGCCTGGGAGCGATCTGGGACAGCCGCGCCATCTCAGCGTCGCGGCTGTGGCGTCGACCACGGCGGTCTCGGGAGCGCACCGGGCGATCGCCCCGGGTCCGGCCGTGACGGCACCTTCGCCACGGGTCCCCTCTGCGCCTCCGGTCGACGGTGGCGACGCGCCTACCCCTGCCGCAGCCGCGCCCGCCACCCGTCCTGCCGACGACCAGCCGGCCTCCGACCGCACGCCGTCACCCTCCCGGCGCACCCTGCTGCGGGCGGTCGGCGTCGTCGCCGGCACCGTCCTCGTGGCGGGCACCGGAGCCCTGGGATACCGCGTCCACGAGACCGCGGCCCTCGACCCGGGGCACGGGGCAGCGTTCGACCCGTGGCAGCGATGGCGCGAGGAGCCCGGTCCCCTGGGGGCGGTCGCGGCAGCTCTGCTCGCCGCCAACCCCCACAACACACAACCGTGGCAGTTCGCCGTCCGGGACACCGAGGTGGACCTGTACGCCGACCCCGACCGCACCACCGGGAGCCTGGACCCGTACCTGCGCGAGCAGCACGTCGGCCTGGGGTGCGCCCTGGAGAACCTCGTGCTCGCCTGCCGTGCCCGCGGGCTCCAGCCGGACGTCACGCTGCTCCCCAACGAGACCGACCCGACCTGGGTGGCCCACGTCGTCCTGAACACCTCGGTCCCGCGCGACGACGTCCTGCACGAGGCCATCCCCTCCCGCCACACCGACCGTGGGCCCTTCGGCCCCGGCACGCTGTCCGCGGCCGAGCTGGCCGACCTCGTCGACGCCACCGACCTGCCCGGGGTGCAGGTGCAGTGGCTGGACTCCCCCCAGGACGTGGCAACCCTCGGTGAGGTCCTCGTCGACGCAGCCACCGCCCTGGTCGCCGACGACGACCAGAGCCGGGACGGCTTCGTCTGGTTCCGCGGGACCGACGCCGAGGTGCAGCGGTACGCCGACGGCCTGACGTTGGACGCGCAGGGTCTGAGCCCGCTGATGCTCACCGCGGCCAAGCTCCTACCACCGTCCACCCGTGCCGCCGGCGACACCTTCTGGCTGGACCAGACCCGCGACGTGCACACCGCGACCGCCGCCGCCTACGGCGTCATCACCGTCCCCGACGTCGACGATCGCGGGGCCCAGCTCGTCGCGGGCCGGCTGCTGCAGCGGGTGCACCTCACCGCGACCGACCGGGGCGTGTCGCTCCAGCACATGAACCAGATCACCGAACGGATCGACCGGGCCCGGGTCACGGGTGCCCGCGACACCTTCGCCCCGCGCCTGGCGGCGCTGCTGCCGCCCGGCGGCCGCCCGCTGGTCGCCTTCCGGGTCGGGCTCCCCACGCGCGAGACGCGCAGCAGCCCACGCCGGCCGCTGGCCGCGGTCGTGCGCTGAGGCCGACGCGCCTGCATCGATCATGGACACCCATCGCATCGGAACGGACAGACGAGAGGCACACGATGGCAGCACCGCGCACCGACGGCCCTGACCTCACGCGGCGAGCGGCGAGCGGCGGCGCCCAGCGAAACCGCACCGTCCTGCGCATCGTCGTGGGCAGGGCGGCCGGCAGGGCGTTCGTCCACGCCGCCTGCAGCCTGCTGGGGACGACTCCATGACACGACGGGTAGGCCACCCGGCCCGCGTGGGACTGCAGGTGCTGGGCGTGGCCGCCCTCGTCGTCTGGGCGGTGAAGCTGGTCCAGGTCACCCGTAGCGTCTCCCGGGCCGCCCAGTTCTGGTCCGTGCCGCAGGGCGAACCGGGCGACCTGCTGTACGTCGCCCTGGGCGACTCCACCGCCCAGGGTGTCGGGGCCAGCCGACCCGACCGCGGTTACGTCGGCCTGATCGCCCAGCGGTTGCGTGCGCAGACGGGACGGGCGGTGCAGGTCGTCAACCTGAGCACCTCCGGCGCCCGGATCGACGACGTCGTGACGCAGCAGGTGCCCCGGATGACCGGCCTGGAGCCGGACCTGATCACGGTCGGCATCGGCGGGAACGACCTGCTGGACTACGACCCGGTGGAGTACGTGCAGCAGGTTGCCGCCCTCACCGGGGCCCTACCCTTGGGGGCCGTCGTCGCCGATGCCCCCTACATGATGCACGGGCACTGGGAGCGCGACGCCGAGGAGGCCGCCGCGCAGATGACGCGACTCGGTCACGCCCACGGGCTGGTCGTCGCGCCCCTGCACGACGCCCTCCGTCGGGAGGGCTGGTCAGCCATGACCAACCAGTTCGCAGCGGACCTGTTCCACCCCAACGACCGCGGTCACCGGGTATGGGCGGACGCGTTCTGGAAGAGCATCCGTGAGGCGTCGGCCTCGAACCCTGAGCAGGGAGGCACCCGCATGACGCAAGAGGCCGCGACCGTCGAGGCACCGTTGGACCCCACTGGCCTCGGGGTGTGGGAGTACGAAGGGGGACACCTCGTCGAGGACACCGGCGGGGCCGTCCGCGCCCCGTCCACCGACACGAGCAGCAGGCCGGCGTCGTGACGCACGTTCGGCGCGGGTAGCCCTCCCAACGGTGCGTGCGTGGCGGGCGGTCCTCCCTACCGCCCGTGCTCGCCACGTGCCGAAGACCGACTCGACTGCCCCGCCTGACGGGCCACAAGGGCGCAGTCGACCGCGCCCAGGCACAGGTCAGCGGGCAAGCAGGTCACCGCCGAGACGTTCGTGAGGACGGTGACCTGATGACGTCCTCCTGCCGCGCGGGCGGGACCCGGCGGTGCAGGCGGCTCATCCCTCCACCGGGACGGGGCGGGTACGGCAGACGCGCTCGGTCCCGAGGTCCATGGCAGGTGCTTCCTGGTCGGCAGACAGCATCACCGACGGAACCAGGACGCAGGTCCCGAGCCGTCGGCCGGGACACGGGAGGCAGTGCCGCCACCGCTCAGTCGTCGTCGTCGCCACCACCGGACGGCGCCGCTACGTCGCCCCACGCCGCCCTCGCCCCGCTGTGGCCGATCAGCACGGTCTGCACCAGCGTACCGGCCACGCCGGCCACCACCAGCAGCAGGGTCACCACGGCCGTCACGAGCACCCCGGCGCTGCGGGGCGTCGACCGGACCCGCGCCGGCGTACCCCGCACGTCCACAGCGCTCGGGCTGCGCCGGGCCGCGAGCCGGTCGCGCACCTGCAGGGCCACGGCAGCAACGGCGAGCACGACGACCCACACCAGCAGCCCTTCGCCCAGCTCGGAGTGCCGCTCCACGAGTCCGCTCTCACCGACCCGCGCCTCCAACGACTCCCCCGAGGACGTGGACAGCGGGGCCAGCACGACGGCCGCGACAGCCAGCGCGAGCGGCAGGAAGCCGGCCCACCGACGGAACCGCGGCCAGACCGCGGCCAGCGCGACGGACAGAGCAGCGGCGGGGACCACCACGACCGTGGCGTGAACGATCAACGGATGGATCGGAAGTCCGGCGATGGTGTCGAGCACGGTTGCTCCAGACGGGGCACGAGTGGCTGCGAGGAACGGTTGTCCCCAGACCATCGTGCGCGGCGGAGTCGAGGGCTCCCCCAGACGATCGTCCCCCTTGGCCCCTGGTCAGCCGTGGTACGGGGGCGACCGTGCTCGTCCGGATCGGGACCAAAGACTGCCGGGGGAGGCCGGATGGCACTGCCGGCGACCATCCCGTCCGGAGCACCGTCGTCCCATGACACAGACCCTGCACCCGTCCACCCACCTGCTGAAGACCCAGGTCGTCGACGAGCTCACCTGGACCCCCGAGGTGAACGCCGACCACATCGGCGTCGCCGTCACCGACGGAGCGGTCACCCTCTCCGGCGAGGTCACCAGCTACTCCGAGAAGGCAGCCGCCGTCCGAGCCGCCATGCGCCTGCGCGGCGTCACCGCCGTCGCCGACGACATCGTGATCCAGCACCCCTACGGGGAGCGACCGGACACCGAGGTCGCCGCCGACGCCGCCACCGCCCTCACCCGCATCCCCGGTGCCGGCGACGTCAAGGCCGAGGTCTCGAACCGCTGGATCACCCTGACCGGGCACACCACCTGGCACTACCAGCGTCAGACGGCCGTGCGGGCCGCGGAGGCGGTGCGCGGGGTCGCCGGCGTGACCAGCCTCATCACCATCTTTCCCGACCAGGCGTTCTCCGCCGCCGCGGCCACCGCCAACATCACCGCCGCGCTGCAGCGCAACGCCACCGTCGACGCCCACAACATCCACGTCAGCGCCGACGGCTCCACCATCGAGCTCACCGGGCACGTCAGCTCCTGGGCCGAGCTGCGACAGGCCACCCACGCCGCGTACGCCACCCCCGGCGTCACGCACGTCCGCAACCAGCTCCGCGTCACCCCCTGAGCGCACCCCACGACGAGGAGAACCATGCGAGAGCCCGCCGGTTCCGCCCTGACCGTCACGCTCCGACGACTCTTCGCCGAGGGCCTGGGGACCTACCTCCTCGTGCTTGTGGCCGCCGGTGCGGGTGTCGTGGACGCCGTCTCGGGAGGGGAGGTCGGCCGCGTGGCCACGGTCGCGGCCCCCGGGTTGCTCGTGCTCGCCGTGATCCTCTCCGCAGGCGCCGTCTCCGGCGCCCACCTCAACCCCGTGGTGACCCTCGCCTTCGCCGCCCGGGGGGACTTCAGGTGGACCCGGGTCCCGAGCTACGTCGCCGCGCAGCTGGTCGGGGCGGTACTGGCGGCCGTGACGCTGCGCGTCCTCTTCGGCGACGTCGCGCACGCGGGGGCGACCGTGGTGGGCCCCGGCTTCACCGCCGTCCAGGCCCTCTCGGTGGAGGTGCTCGCCACGCTCACGCTGGTGAGCACGATCCTCGGATCCTCCTCCGGCGCGCAGAACGTCGGACCGCTGTCGGCCATGGCCGTCGGCGCCGCGATCGCTCTCGGTGGCCTGTGGGCGGGCCCGGTCAGCGGGGCGTCCATGAACCCGGCCCGCTCCATCGGACCCCAGCTGGTCGACGGGGACGTCCACCTGCTGTGGATCTACCTGGTCGGCCCGGTACTGGGCGCGGGCCTGGCCGTCGCCGGTGCTCGCGTGCTCCGAGGACCCGGCGGCGGACCCGTGGGCACCCGGTCGGCGCAGGGTGACCTGCACAGCCCTGCCGCGGTCCGCAGCGACGCCGCGGCCTGACCGGGGTGACGATCCCCTTCCTGACGGAGGCGAGCCGGCGGCCCGGACGACCTGACCCCCGGCGCTCGACCTGCCGGTGGACGGGCTCAAGGCGTCGCACGGGTGGGGTGGACCAGGCTGAAGACCTCCTCCTCCTCCTGGGCCTCGTGCAGGCGCAGGACCGCGTACAACCCGTAGAGCAGCCCCCGCACCTCGACGACGTCCTCGGCGTCGAGGTCACGACCGTGCGGGCCGTCGACGGCCGCCTCGTGGGGGTCCCCGGGGCCGGGCAGCTCCCGGGACAGCAGTCGTCGCAAGGTGGCCACCTGGTGCTCGACCTCGGCGTGGGTGCGGCTCAGGCCGACCGTCGCCTGCGTGGTGCCGACGGCTCGCGCCAGCACGGGCAGCAGGTCTGCCTCCTCGGCCCGTTCGTGCGGGAGCAGGACCGCCTCCAGCTCCGCCAGCACCGCTCGGGCGGGGGCCAGGTCCGTCGTGGCGTCCGTCAGGGCGTCCGCGGTGCTGCGCAGCCGCTCCACGACGCCGGAGACGACGTCGTGCTGCAGGCGCAGCCGCGCGGTGGTGTCCCGGTCGGCCTGGTCCAGCTGCACCGTGTGCACCCGCCCGGGCAGCAGCGCGCGCAGCGCGATGGCGATGGCCAGCACGTCGACGACCTCCTGCACCAGCGCACCCGCGGCAGGGGCCAGCAGTCCCGCCGCCGCCACGACCATGGCCACCAGGGACAGGCCCATGCCCACCCCGGCCGCCTGCAGGGCGATGGTGCGGGACCGCCTCGCGACGAGCACCGCGTCGGCCAGTGCGTCGATGCGGTCGACCACGAGCACGACGTCGGCCGCCTCCGAGGACGCCGTCGCCCCGCGCGCGGCCAGCGCCACCCCCACGTCCGCTGCAGCCAGCGCCGGGGCGTCGTTGACCCCGTCACCCACCATCACCGTGACCCGGTCCCGGCCCTCGGCCCCGACGGCCGCCAGCTTGGCCGCCGGGTCGCGCTCCGCGAGCACCTCGTCCACGCCGACCAGGCGACCGACCGAGCGGGCCGTCTCCGTCCGGTCGCCCGTGAGCAGGACGACCCTCTCGAACCCCACCTCACGCAGGGCCCGCACCATCCGGGGCGCATCGGCGCGTACCGGGTCGTCCAGCAGCAGCACCGCGGCGGGACGTCCGTCCACCGCCACGAAGACCGTGAGCGAGCCGTCCAGGTCGGCCCGCCGGCGGGCCCGGAGCACCCACACCGGGGCGGCACCGGCCCCGTGGGCCCAGGCGGCCTTGCCGATCCTCACCGCACGACCCTCGACCGTGCCGTGCAGGCCGTACCCGTGCTCCTCATGGACCTGCGTGGGCAGCGTCAGCGCCAGGCCCCGGGCCGTCGCCGCGGACACGATGGCGCCGGCCATGACGTGGGGCGAGACCTGGTCCAACGACGCCGCCAGGCGGAGGGTCTCGTCGGGGTCGGTGCCGGGTCCGGCCGTGACCACGTCGCTCACCACGGGCCGGCCCTGGGTGAGGGTGCCCGTCTTGTCGAAGAGGACCACCTGCCCCGCGGCGAGCTGCTCCAGGGCCCCACCCCCCTTGATGACCACGCCCAGCCGGGCCGCCCGGGACAGCCCGGACATCACGGCGATCGGCGCGGCGAGCAGCAGCGGGCAGGGGGTGGCGACGACCAGCACGGCGACGGCCCGTACCGGGTCGCCGGACCACGCCCACGCCGCGGCCGCCAGCAGCAGGGTGAGCGGGACGAACATCACCGCGAAGCGGTCCGCGGTCCGCACTAGCGGAGCGCTCCCGGCCTGGGCCTGCTCCACCAGCCGCACGACCCCCGCGTAGGTGGACTCCCCGGCCAGGGACGTCGCGAGGAGCTCGACCGGGGCACCGGACACCACCACCCCGCTGCGCACGTCCTCACCGACGCCGCGCTCCACCGGGCGCGGCTCCCCCGTCAGCGCCGACTCGTCCAGCGTCGTGGCCCCGCACAGCCGGCCGTCCACCCCGACGACCTCCCCCGTGCCCACCAGGACGCGGTCGCCCCGCCGCACCTGGTCCACCGGCACCTCGACGACCGAGCCGTCCTGCACCCGCCGCGCCGTGCGCGGGGCACGGGCCACCAGCAGCCCGAGCTCGCGCCGGGCGCGGGCCGTCGCCCGCGCGTCCAGCAGCTGCCCGCTGGCCAGCATGACCGCCACCACGGCACCGGCCAGGGCCTCCCCCACCGCCAGGGACCCGGCCAGCGCCAGCACGGCGATGACGTCGACCGAGGGCCGACGCCGGCGAAGGGCCCCGATCGTGGTCACCGACGAGACGACCAGGCCCAGGGCCGTCGCCGCCGCCCACGGGTAGACGGCCAGGTCGGGTGACCCGAGCAGCCATGCCCCGGCGCCCGCGAGCAGCAGGACGGAGACCAGCGCGAACAGGACGACGGAGCCGCGAGCGCCGGTGAGGGGCATGGCACGACGCTAGGTCGCCCCCGACCACGCCCCCCGGGACCAAGGGCCTGCCGCGGGACGAACGTCCCTGGTCGGTACCCGCCACGGACGGCAGGCTCGGGGCCTCGACGCACACCCGTCGAGTCAGGAGCCCCACCGTGCCCGCGTCCGTCCCGACCCTCGCCGGCCCGATGCCTACCGCCGGGGACGTCGCGCGAGGCGGCAACGGCCTGGTCGGGGCGGCCGCCGCCGAGGACCCGTCGCAGACCGTGCGGCGGCTGGGGTCCGACGCGGTCACCGGGCTGTCGTCGGAGCAGGTGGCCGACGCCGGCCGCCGGTACGGCCCCAACGCGGTCTCCTCGCACCGGGCACGGTTCCTGCCCGTCCTGTGGCACCAGGTCCGCTCGCCGCTGCTCGCCCTGCTGCTCGCCGCCGCCCTGGCGTCGTACGTCCTCGGCCAGCGCAGCGACGCCGTCGTCATCGGGCTGATCGTGGCGGCGTCCGTGGGGCTGGGCCTCGTCAACGAGTACCGGGCGGAGAAGGCCGCGGAGTCGCTGCACGACCAGATCAGCCACCGCGCGGTCGTCGTGCGCGACGGACGTCCGGCGGTCGTGGACGTCACCGAGCTGGTCCCGGGAGACCTGCTCCGGCTCCGGCTCGGCGAGGTCGTCCCCGCCGACGTCCGGCTGCTGTCGGTGCAGGGCCTGGCGTGCGACGAGGCCGTGATGACCGGGGAGTCCAGGACCGTCGCCAAGTCGACGGCCGCGGTCGAGGCGGGCGCCCCGCTGGCCGGGCTCACCTCCTGCGCGCTGATGGGCACGGTCGTCAGCGCCGGCACCGGCACCGGCGTGGTGGTGGCCACGGGTGCGGGAGCCCGGTTCGGCTCCATCGCGGTCGGGCTCGGCGCCCACCAGCTCGACACCGCCTTCCAGAGCGGGCTGCGCCGGTTCTCCATGCTCCTGGTCTACGTCGCCGGCGTGCTGACGTCGTTCGTCTTCGTCGCCAACCTCGTCCTGCAGCGACCCTTCCTGGACGCGCTGCTGTTCTCCCTGGCGATCGCCGTGGGCATCACCCCGCAGCTGCTGCCCGCCGTGGTGGCCACGAGCCTCGCGGCCGGGTCGCGGCGGATGCGGCGTCGCAAGGTGCTGGTCAAGCGGCTGGTCTGCATCGAGGACCTGGGCGACGTCGACACCCTGTTCACCGACAAGACCGGCACCCTGACCGTCGGGCAGGTCACCTTCGCCCGGGCGGTGCCCTCCGAGCCGGGGCACGGCGACGACGTGCTCCGGGCCGGCCTGCTGTGCACCGAGGCAGCCGTCGGCGACGGGCCGGCCGTCGGGGGCGACCCCCTGGACCTGGCGCTGTCCGGATCCCCGGCGGCGGTGCCGCTGCGCGCCGGCGCTCAGCACGTGGACCGGGTCGCGGTCCTCCCCTTCGACCACGACCGTCGGATGCTGTCGGTCCTGGTGCGCGAGGGCTCGGCCACCACCCTGGTGACCAAGGGCGCCCCGGAGTCCGTGCTGCCGCGCTGCCTCGGGGTGACGCCGCAGGACAGGCAGGTGCTCGCCCGCGAGTTCGCCGCCGGCAACCGGGTGGTCGCCGTCGCCACGCGCCCGGCGGAGGGCGACGACCTGTTCCTTGCGGACGAGCAGGGCCTGCGCCTGCTTGGCTTCCTGGTCTTCCTCGACCCACCCAAGCCGGGGGCCGCCGAGGCGCTGGCCCGTCTGGCCGGGCTGGGTATCACGGTCAAGGTCGTCACCGGCGACAACGCCGAGGTCGCGGCCAAGGTGGGTCACGACCTGGGGCTGGACGGGGGCGGCCTGCTGACCGGCAGCGACGTGGACGCCCTGTCCGACGCCGAGCTGGCCGCAGCCACGGAGGCCACGACCGTCTTCGCCCGGGTGTCGCCCGAGCAGAAGGCCCGCATCGTCCGCACCCGGCGCGAGGCGGGCCGCGCCGTGGCGTTCCTCGGCGACGGCGTCAACGACGCCCTCGCCCTGCACGGCGCCGACGTCGGGATCTCGGTCGACTCCGGCACGGACGTGGCCAAGGACGCCGCCGACGTCATCCTGCTGGAGAAGGACCTCGCCGTGCTGGCCGACGGGGTCACCGAGGGTCGGCGCATCTTCGCCAACACCATGAAGTACGTGCTGATGGGCACGTCCAGCAACTTCGGCAACATGTTCTCCGCGGCCGGCGCGTCGCTGTTCCTGCCCTTCCTGCCGATGCTGCCCTCGCAGCTGCTGCTCAACAACCTGCTCTACGACACCAGCCAGCTGGCCATCCCCACCGACGACGTCGACGAGGAGCAGCTGCACCGGCCCTCGCACTGGGACATCGCGTTCATCCGGCGCTTCATGCTGGTGTTCGGCCCGCTCAGCTCGCTCTTCGACGTCACGCTGTTCGTCGTCATGCTCGCCGTCCTCCACGCTGGACCGTCGGAGTTCCGCTCCGGGTGGTTCGTGGAGTCCCTGGCCACGCAGACCCTGATCATCTTCGCCATCCGCACCCGCCGGGTCCCGTTCTTCCGCAGCCGCCCCAGCATGCCGGTCGCGCTCGCCGCGATCAGCGTGGCGCTCGTCGGCGCGGTCCTGCCCGCCACCCCGCTCGCCACGAGCATGGGGTTCGCTCCCCTCCCCCTGGCCTTCTACGGCGGACTGCTCGTGATGCTGCTCGGCTACCTCGTCCTCATCGAGGTCGCGAAGTCCTGGTTCTACCGCG
This sequence comes from Jannaschia sp. R86511, assembly GCF_042466345.1. Classification (NCBI taxonomy): domain Bacteria; kingdom Pseudomonadati; phylum Pseudomonadota; class Alphaproteobacteria; order Rhodobacterales; family Roseobacteraceae; genus Jannaschia; species Jannaschia sp. R86511. Next base: position 1,588,814 of record NZ_JAXHCD010000001.1, on the reverse strand, counting down.
CCGCCAGCGTCACCGCACCGCCCGCAGGACCGACGCTGGCGCGGCCGAGCACGCCCGCGGCCCGGCACCTGAGCCGTCGCGCCCGGCGGTTCAGCACCGCCACTCCGCTCGCCCGACCCGCGGGGCCGGCGCGATGACCCGGTGGGGGTGGGTCCGCCGCGTGGGCCTGGTCGGGGCCACCGTCGCCGTGGTCGAGTACCTCGTCGTCCCCCAGGTGATCGAGGCCCGCCAGGAGATCAGCCTGTTCACGGACGCGTCCCCGGAGCTGCTGGCGCTGGCGTTCGTGCTGGAGGCCCTGTCGCTGCTCGCCTACACCGGACTGACCCAGGCCGTCCTCACCCCCGACACCCGGCTGAGGTTCGTCGACCAGCTGCGGATCGACCTCGCCGGGCTGGGGGCCAGCCACCTGCTGCCCGGTGGAGGGGCCGCCTCGGCGGGGGTCCGGTACCGGCTGATGACCGAACGCGGGGTCACCCCCGACGACGCGCTGTCCACGGCGGCCGTGCAGACGGGCATCGCCTGGCTCGGCCTCATCGCCACGTTCACGCTCGGCGTGGCCCTGGCCCTGCCCGGGATCTGGACGCACCCCGCCTACCCGGCGGCGGCCCTGGCCGGGCTGGCGGCCCTGCTCGTCACCGCGCTGGTGCTGCGGTTCCGGTCCCGGACCCCGCACGTGCGGCCGCCCCAGGGCCCCCCGTCGGCTCCCCGCGTCGTCGGCAACCGGCTGTCCAGGCTGGTCAGGGGCTGGGCCGACCGGCTGTCGCTGGCCGGGGTGGCCGTCGTGGAGCGGTCCGAGCTGCTGCTCAGGCGCAGGCGCGCACGCAGGCGGGTCGTCGCGCTTGCAGCGGGCAACTGGCTGTTCGACGCCGCCTGCCTGTGGGTGTGCCTGTGGGCCTACGGCGTAACCGTCCACCCCGGCGCCCTCCTCGCGGCCTACGGCGCCGCCAACCTGGTCGGCCTGCTGCCGGTCACCCCCGGCGGCCTGGGGGTCGTCGAGGGCGTCCTCATCCCCTCCCTCCTGCTGCTGGGGGCCGACGGCGGTCCGGTTGTCCTCGGGGTGCTCACCTGGCGGGCCCTGGAGTTCTGGCTGCCCATGCCCGTCGCGGGCGCGGCCTACCTGAGCCTGCGGCTGGGCCGGCGGGGACCGAGCGCACCCCACGGTGACCTAGGTCCCGGTCAGGCCCCGCGGGCCGGGAGCAGGCTCCGCTCATGAGCCCCCTCGTGACCACCCTGGTCGTCGTCCTCGTCGTCCTGGTCCTGCTCGCCCTGGCCCTCGGCGTCCGCATCGTCAAGCAGTACGAGCTGGGGGTGCTGTTCCGCCTCGGCAAGGTGGTCGGGGCCCGCCCGCCGGGGCTGCACGTGATCATCCCCGTGGTCGACGTCATGCGTCGGGTGTCGCTGCGCATCATCACGATGCCGATCCAGTCCCAGGGGATCATCACCCGCGACAACGTCAGCGTGGACGTGTCGGCGGTGGCCTACTTCCGCGTCGTCGACGCCGTCAAGTCCGTGGTGGCGATCGAGAACGTCTACGTCGCCATCGACCAGATCGCCCAGACCACCCTGCGCAAGGTGGTGGGGCAGCACACCCTCGACGAGACGCTGTCCGAGACCGACCGGATCAACCAGGACATCCGCGAGATCCTCGACGTCACCACGCTCGACTGGGGGGTCGAGGTCACCGTGGTGGAGCTGAAGGACATCCAGCTGCCCGACAGCATGAAGCGGGCCATGGCCCGGCAGGCCGAGGCCGAGCGCGAGAAGCGAGCCAAGATCATCAACGCCGAGGGCGAGTCCATGGCCGCCGCAGCGCTGGGCGACGCCTCCGACATCATGATGGAGCACCCGCTGGCGCTCCAGCTGCGCAACCTGCAGAGCCTCGTCGAGATCGGCGTGGACAAGAACACCACCGTCGTCTTCCCGGCACCGCTGATGAGCACCATCGGCGAGCTCGGCTCGTTCCTGGCCCGCGAGGCCACCGCCGCAGGGGTGCCCAGCGACCGGCCGGCCGAGCGACGGACCGACCCGGTCGCCGCTCCCCCAGGGTTCCTGCCGACCCCCGTCGTGCTGCCGGCGGCCACTGCCTCCAACGGCACCACCGCCGCCACCCCGGTGACGGCATGACCCCCGTCGTCACCCCCGTTCCCCGGTCCGGGGCGACTCGAGGAACGAGCACCTCGCCGGCACCCGGCAGCATCGTGGTCGGCGTCGACGGCTCCCACGAGTCCAACCAGGCCCTCGACTGGGCCACGGACCAGGCGGTGCTGGAGCACCGACCCCTGACCCTGGTCCACGGACGGGAGGACGCCGCCCTGGTGGCGTCGGGGCTCTACCCGGGGTCCGCGTCGGCGATCCAGCTGCTGGAGGACGAGGCCCGCACCCTGGACGGGGCCCTGATGAAGGTGGCGTCCTCACGCGTGAGCGAGCGGCACGGTGACGTCGACGTGACCGAGACGCAGAGCCGGGGCGACGCCCGCAGCACCCTCGTCGACCTCAGCCGGCACGCGGCGCTGCTCGTGGTCGGGTCACGCGGTCGTGGCGCCGCCGCATCGGCACTGCTCGGGTCCGTCAGCATGACCGTGGCCACGCACGCGACGTGCCCCGTCGTCGTCCACCGCAACGGCGGGCGAGCGGTGCCCACCGAGGGAGTGCTCGTCGGGGTCGACGGGACCACCGCCTCGCTGCCGGCCGTCGCCTTCGCCTACACCATGGCCACGGCCCGCTCTTGCCCGCTCACCGTGCTGCACAGCTACCGCGACGCCAGGACGGGGTCGCCCCTGCGGGGTGGCACCTACGCGGAGGACCTCGGCGACGAGGAAGCACTCGTGGCCGAGTCCCTGGCGGGCATGGCGGACCGCTTCCCCGACCTCCGGGCACGGGTGCGCCTCGTCGAAGGTCGTGCCGGGCCCGAGCTGGTGGCCGCCTCCGAGGACTTCGAGCTGCTCGTCATCGGCCACCGGGTGACGGGGCCGGTCCGGAGCCTGCTCCACGACTCCGTAGCGGCCACCGTCCTGGGACGTGCGCGCCTCCCGGTAGCCGTCGTGCCCGCACCCGGACGACCGGCAGCGCCGGCGTAGGAAGCATCCGCCCACCGTGGCGGCCGTCGCACCGCCTGTGAGGCCGCCACCCGGTCGGCGGCACCGGGGACGAGCCGGGGGCGGCCCCTACCCTGGGCGGATGTCGGTGCCCGGCACCAAGCTGCGTGTCCCGACCCCGCGGCGTCAGCTCGTCGCTCGCACCCGGCTGGTCGACCGGCTGAGGGCCGCCCCGACCAGGAGGCCCCGGCTCGTGCTGGTGTCGGCCCCGGCGGGGTTCGGGAAGACGACGCTGCTGAGCCAGTGGCTCGCCCCCGCTGGTCGGGGAGACGACCCGGGCGGCGACCTACGCGTCGGGCCGAGAGTGGCCTGGCTGTCCCTCGACGCGACCGACACCGACCCCCGGGCGTTCCTCTCCCACCTGGTGGCCGCGCTGCAGGTGCCGAGCCCGCAGGTGGGTGTGGGGGTGCTCGCGCTCGTGGGTGCCGACGGCAGCCTGCCGGTCGAGGAGGTCGTGTCCGGCCTGGTCGACGACCTCGACGCGCTCTCCGGCGTGACGGTCGTCGCGCTGGACGACTACCACCTCGTCGACACGCCGGAGGTGGACACCCTTGTGGGCTCCTTGCTGGACCAGCTGCCGCCGCGGGTCACGATCGCCCTCACGACGCGGGTCGACCCACCGCTCCCGCTGGCGCAGCTGCGAGCCCGCGGCGAGCTGGTCGAGATCCGGGCCGCCGTCATGGCTCCCCCCTGGTTGCCCTGATCGTCGCCCACGGTCCGACCGAGGCGCCGGCCGAGGCCCCGACCGACAGACCGCCCGGGGCAACCGCAGCGACCCCTGGAACGAACGAAGACCCCCAGGTGGCCTGGGGGTCTTCGCCTCGCCTCAGCGAGTTCTGTGTAGCGGGGGCAGGATTTGAACCTGCGACCTCTGGGTTATGAGCCCAGCGAGCTACCGAGCTGCTCCACCCCGCGTCGCGTCTGCAACGTTACGCGAGGTGCCGCCGGGAGCCAAATCGGCCGTCCGGCCCCCGGCGGTGGCCTCACCCGCCGAGGGACTCCTCGGCGGCGATGGCACGCTCGATCGCGGCCGACAGCCGCTCCTGGGCCTCGCCGTAGGCGGCGAAGTCGTTGTCGGCCAGGGCCGCCTGCGACTGCTCGATCGCGGTGCGGGCGTCCTGCAGGGCCTCGTCCAGCTGGGCCTGGGCCGTGGCCGGGTCGACGGGCGACACGCTGGGCGCGCCCGACTGGGGACCGGTGGGCTCCTGGCTGGGCTCGGTGGTCTCCTCGGGCGTCACCGGGGTGGGGTCGCCCACGTCCGGTGCACCCTCGCCGTCGCCGGTGTCCTCGACCACCTCGGCGTCGGCGTCCGGCGCGTCGGCGCCGGCGTCACCGCCGAAGACGTCGTCCAACGCCTCGTCGAGGGTCTCGCCGAAGCCGACGTCGTTGCCGAAGGCGACCAGCACCCGCTGCAGCAGCGGGAACTGCGTCGACCCCGTCGACTGGATGTACACCGGCTGCACGTACAGCAGGCCGCCGCCGATCGGCAGCGTCAGCAGGTTGCCGTTGCGGGTCGTCGACTCACCGAGACGCAGGACGTTGAGCTCCTGGTTGATGGCCGGGTCGGCGTTGAAGTCGTTCTGCACCTGCCCGGGTCCGGGGACCGTCTCGTCGTTACGGATCTGCAGCAGCCGCAGCTGGCCGTAGCCCTCGGCCGGCGCCCCCTCCTCGGCCCCCGCGTCGGCGTCCGCGGTCAGGAACCCGGTCAGGACGTTCCGGTCCCCCGAGGCGCCCTCGGTGGTCGGGATGAACGTCGACGTCAGGCTGAACGACGGCGTCTCCTGGTCCGGCATCCGCAGCGAAAGGTAGTACGGCGGCTGCAGCGCGTTCAGGTCCGGCGTCGTCGGGTCCTCCGGCACGGACCAGAAGTCGGTGCCGTTGAAGAACGACGCGGGGTCGGTGACGTGGTAGCGCTCGAGCACCTCGCGCTGCACCTTGAACAGGTCCTGGGGGTAGCGGACCTGGCTCATCAGCTCGCCGCTGATCTCCTCCAGCGGGCGCACCTTCTCCGGGAACACCCCGGACCAGGCCTCGAGGATCGGGTCCTCGGTGTCCCACGCGTACAGCGTGACGGTCCCGTCGTAGGCGTCGACCGTGGCCTTGACGGAGTTGCGCACGTAGTTGACCCGCTGCGGCAGCAGGGTGGCGAGGTTCTCGCTGGTGGCGGTCACCGACGTGGCGGTCGCCTCGTCCAGGCTGGTGCCGAAGGAGTACGGGTACTGGTTGCTCGTGGTGTACCCGTCCAGCACCCAGACGACCTGGCCGTCGACGACCGAGGGGTACGGGTCGCCGTCCAGCTCCAGCCAGGGGGCGACCTTCTCCACCCGCTCGCGCGGCTGCCGGTCGAACATGATCCGCGACTCCGGGTTCACCGTGTCGGAGAGGATGATCTCCTCGGCCCGGAACTTGATCGCGAAGAGCAGCTGGGTGAAGAAGTCGCCCATCTCGACGCCGCCCTCGCCCTCGTAGGTGGTGTTGCGCTGGCCCGAGGCGACCGTCGAGTCCGGGTAGTCGAGCTCCTGCGGCGAGGCGCCCTCCGGTGCCCCGACGATGCTGTACTCGGGGCTGGACTCGCCGAAGTAGATCCGCTGCTCGAAGTTGCCGAGGTCTGAGACGGTCTCGACCTCCTCCTCCACGGCCGGCGCGACGATGCCGGACTGGAAGAACACCGGCTCCCCGCCCTGGGTTCGCTGGTTGCCGAACGCCGCCACCACGCCGTAGCCGTGGGTGTAGACGGTGTGGTCGTTGACCCAGTTGCGCTGCCCGTCGGGCAGGCCGTTCAGGTCGAGCTCGCGCGCGGAGATGACGGTGTCGCGGGTCTCGCCGTCGATGTCGTAGCGGGCCACGTCGAGCGACTCCGGGAAGGCGTAGAACTGCCGGATCTGCTGCAGCTGCCGGAAGGTCGGCGACACGATGTTGGGGTCGATGAGCCGGATGCCGGGGATGGTCCGGGCGTCCTCGGCCAGCTGGCCCGCCTCGGCCTGCAGCTCGGCGTCGTAGTCGGTGACCTCGATGCCGTCCACGCCGTACGCGGCCCTGGTGGCGTTGATGTTGCGCTCGATGTAGGGCTCCTGCAGCGTCAGCTCGTTGGGCTGCACCTGGAAGCGCTGGATGACCTGGGGCCAGATGCCACCGGCGGCCACGGCGACCAGGACCAGCAGGCCGACGCCGAGGGCCGGCACGCGCCAGTTGCCGCGGATGACGGTGTACAGGAACGTCAGGGCCACGATGACCGACACGACCGCCAGCAGGGTGCGGGCGGGGATGACGGCGTTGACCTCGGTGTACAGCGGACCGGCGACGCGGTTGCTCTCGACGGTCATCAGCGCGTAGCGCTCCAGCCAGTAGCTGACCGCGCGCAGCAGCAGGAAGAGCGCACCGAGCAGGCCCAGGTGCACCCGCGCCTGCGGCGTGGTGCGCTCACCGGGCCCGCTCAGGCGCAGACCGCCGTACAGGTAGTGGGTGAGCAGCGCGGCGAGGCCGGCCAGCAGCACCACGGCGGTGAGGAAGCCCGTGACGAACTGCAGCAGCGGCAGCGAGAAGACGTAGAAGCCGATGTCGAGCCCGAACTCGGGGTCGGTCTCGCCGAACGGCACCCGGTTGAGCCACAGCTGCACGGTCTGCCACTGCCCCGAGGCCGCCGAGCCCGCGAACAGGCCCAGCACCACCGGCACGGCGATCCCGACCAGGCGGCGCAGCGGCTCGAGCTGCTCGCGGTAGCGGTCCAGCGCCTCCTGCCCCGGGGTCGAGGGCGCGTAGACGGGTCGGGAGCGGAACGCGACCGTCAGGCTGGCCCAGACCGCCGTGGCCATGAGGACGGCCGCCACCACGAACAGGATCGCCTGGGTGACGATGCGGGTGCGCAGCACCTCGACGAAGCCCAGCTCCTGGAACCAGAGGACTTCGGTCCACAGCTCGGCGAACAGCACGAGCAGGAACACCAGCGCACCCAGGATGGCCAGCGTCGGGGCCAGGGCCCCGGGACGGCGTCCGGGGCGGCGCGGGCCGACGGGGCCGCGAGGACCACCGGGCCCCTGGGCGTCGGAGGAAGGCGGACCAGGTGGGAACGGGGCACTCACATCACTCACCGTAACTCAGCAACCTGGGAGCGTTCCCCGCCCCGTCACCCGCACGGCGCCCCCGGGACGGCGCCGACGGACCCCGCGCTCCGGGATGATGGTCGGCATGAGCACCGACACCGCCCTGCAGCGTGCCGTCCGCGAGGTCGAGGAGCACGTGGCCGGCTACGGCTGGGACTCCCCCGTCCGCCTGTTCGCCCTGGTCCGCACCGCCGAGGCGCTGCAGCGCGAGCCGGACCTGCTGGACCGGCTGCCCGCCGAGGACGCCGCGGCGGCCGTCTCGGACCCGGACCACCTGCTGCTGGTCGAGCAGGACGAGCTCGACGAGCTGGCCGAGGGCTCCGGAGACGACGGCTCGGGCGGCGAGGCGGGCGACGCCGACGCCCTGGAGCGGATGCTGGCCCGGCTCGCCTGGCCGGCGGAGGTGCAGGGCGTGGCCCTGACCGTCGAGCGGCTGGTCGTGCCGCCGGAGGTCGAGGCGCAGGCGCCGACCGACCCGCAGGAGGCCGTGCGCTGGCTGGCCGAGCACCCGCGCCGCCGCGACGTGCGCATCGCGGCCGCGGTGCTGCGCGACGGGTCCCGGGCGTGCGTGCTGCGCACCCGGGGCACGCAGGAGGACCCCGAGGAGACCGTCGTGCCCGGTCCGGACCTGGTGCCGGGCCTGACCCGGGCGCTCGCGGCGACGCTCGAGGACTGACGAGGGCGGCGGTACCGCAGGGCCCCTCAGCGGGCGGCGAGCACGTCCTCGCAGGTCGGCAGGTCCTGGGTGCCCTCGTCGGCGCCGATGGCGGCCAAGGCCTGCAGCGCCTCGTCCAGCGAGGCCACCGCCGTCACCTGGAGGTCCGCCGGGACCGCCCCCACCACGTCACCGCAGTTGTCGGCCGGGGCCAGGAACCACGCCGCGCCGACGTCGCGGGCGCCGACCATCTTCTGCTGGATGCCGTCGATGGGGCCGACGAGGCCCTCGTCGTCGATGGTCCCGGTGCCGGCCACGTGCTCACCGCCGGTGAGCGGGCCCGGGGTAAGCTTGTCGTAGATGCCGAGGGAGAACATCAGCCCGGCGCTCGGGCCCCCTATGCCGCCGACGTCGTAGCTCACCTCGAAGGGCAGCTCGTAGTCGGGCGAGATGAGGACCCCGAGGATGACCGCGCCCTCGTCGGACTCCGCCAGCTCGACGGGCTCGGTCACGGTCTGCCCGTCGCGCTCGACCGTGACGTCGACGACGTCGCCCGGGGCGTAGTCCTGCAGCTGCTCGACCAGCCCGCTGCTGCTGTCCAGCGGCTGCCCGTCCAGCTCGGTCACCACGTCCTGCTCGGCCAGGGCGGCCTCGGCGGCCGGGTTGCCCGCGAAGCCGCGCACCACCAGGCGCGAGGGCACCTCCTCGCCCAGCGCCTTGATGGCGGACACCGCGGCGCTCTGCTGCGCGGCGGTCATCTGCGCGGTGGAGGCCTCACGGGCCTCCTCGCGCGTCTCCTCCGGCGGGTAGACCGTCTCCACGGGCCGCAGCGAGCGCGAGCTGTCCACGTAGGCCTGCACCGCGTCCAGCACCGTGACCCGCCCCAGCGGACCGCCGGCGACCCGGATGGTCGTCAGGTCGAGGCGGCCCTCGGTGGGGAACGTCTCGGTGCCGTCGATGACGATGAGCGACTCGCCGTCCTCGGCCTGCCCCAGGGTGTCGCGGACCGGGCCGGGCGAGAACACCACGTAGGGCACCGGCAGGGCGGCGACCAGGGCGGCCAGCAGCAGCGCGGAGGTCCCCGCGACCAGCAGCACCACCGTGCGGGCCGACAGCCGCCAGGGCGAACCCGGCTGCGGTCGCCCGACGGGTGAGGCGGTGGGTGGGGCTGTCGTCATCCGTGGGCTCCGGTGGTCGGCTCGTGCTCCGGCGGAGCGGCGGCCCCGTCCGGCCAGGGTAGATCGGCGGGACGGGTGGGGCGCGACAGGTGGCGCACCGACGGGCGCCGCTGTCGGGCGACCGGCTCCGCGCTGGGCGAACGCCGACCCCGGGGAGGGAACTGTCGGGCGCCGGTGGTGGTTCCCTGTCCAGACGAGGAGGCTGGTGGCATGGCTGGTGACGACGACCGACGGATCGGGTTCGGGCCCAACGACGCAGGTGGCCCGGGCGGTTCAGGTGGCTCGGGCGGTTCCGGAGGCTCGGGCGGTTCTGGAGGCTCGGGCGGCTCGGGTTCCGGCGGCCCGGGCGGCTTCGGCGCGGGTGGCTTCGGGGCCGGCGGGTTCGACCCGTCGATGTTCGGCGACCCCGCCGCGATGGGCGCGGTCTTCGGCCAGCTGCAGAAGATGTTCACCACGGGCGGCGACGGGCCGGTCAACTGGGACCTGGCCCACGACGCGGCCCGTCAGGCCGTGGCCGGGGACGACCCGAGCCCGTCCTGGGGCGAGCGCTCGGCCGTCGAGCAGGCCGGGCGGCTGGCCGAGCTGTGGCTCGACCCGGCGACCGCGCTCGCCCCGACCGGCCGCGGCTGCGAGGCGTGGTCGCGGGCGCAGTGGGTCGAGGCGACCCTGCCCACCTGGCGCACGCTGGTGACGCCGGTGGCCGAGAAGATGTCGGCGAGCATGGGTGGTGCGCTCAGCGGCCCGGTCGGCGAGCTGCCGCCGGGGTTGCCCCCGGAGATGGCGGGCCTGCTGGCCAACGCGGGACCGATGATGCAGCGCCTGGGCGGCGGCATGCTGGGCATGCAGATCGGCCAGGCCGTGGGCCGGCTGGCGGCCGAGGCGGTGTCGTCCAGCGACGTGGGCCTGCCGCTGCACCGCGGCGGCATGGCGCTGGTCCCGGCCAACGTCGCGGCGCTGTCGGAGGGGCTCGGCATCGAGCCCGACGAGGTCCGCCTGTTCCTGCTGCTGCGCGAGGCCGCCCACTCGCGGCTGTTCGCCCAGGTGCCGTGGCTGGCGCCGCGGTTGCTGGGCGCGGTCGAGGCCTACGCGGCCGGCATCGACGTGGACCCGCAGCGGATCCAGGAGATGCTGCAGGGCATCGACCCGACCGACCCGGCGGCGCTGCAGGAGGCCCTCGGGTCCGGTCTGCTCCAGCCGGCCGAGACCCCGGCCCAGCTCACGGCCAAGTCGCAGCTGGAGGACCTGCTCGCCCTGGTCGAGGGCTGGGTGGACACCGTCGTGGCGCAGGCCGCCACGGGCCGCCTCGGGCAGGTCGAGCAGCTGCGGGAGGCCGTCCGGCGGCGCCGCGCGGCCGGCGGCCCGGCGGAGCAGACCTTCGCGGCGCTGGTCGGGCTGGAGCTGCGTCCGCGCCGCATGCGCGAGGCCGCGGCCTGGTGGGCGGCCCGCGGCGACGACGTCACCGTCCGCGACCAGGCCTGGGACCACCCGGACCTGCTGCCGGACCTCGACGACGTGACGGCCGGCACCGAGGACGCGGTCCCCGGCGCGGACGGCACGCCGTCGGCCGGCTCGTTCGACGACGAGCTGCGGGAGCTGCTCGAGGGCGGCGCCCCCGGACGGACCGACGACGCGACCGACGACGGACCGGGGGACGGAACCGAGGACCGGGGGCCGGGGACCCCGCCCTCGACCTGAACCGTCCGGGTCAGTCCACGTGACCCTCGTCGCCCTCGTCGGCGGCCGGGCCGCCCAGGGCGCGCGAGGCGGTGTCGAAGCCCTCGAGGAACCCCCGGGCCCGCTCGGTCCGGGGGTAGTCCTCCAGCAGGGCCCAGAACTCGTCGCCGTGGGACGGTTCCAGCAGGTGGGCCAGCTCGTGGAGCAGGACGTAGTCGAGCACCCACGGCGGCAGGCCCTTGGCCCGGTCGGAGATCCGGATGGTCCGCTCGGCCGGGGTGCAGGAGCCCCACCGGTGCTGCTGGTTGGAGGACCACCGCACGCTGCTGGGCACGGCCCGGCCCTCCAGGTGCCGTTCGGACAGGGTGGTGGCCCGGCGGAGCAGCTCGTCGTCGGACGGGCGCCGACGGGCCTCGGACTCGGTCAGCCGCTCCACCATGCGCTGCACCCAGCGGCGCTCCTCCGCGGCGCTGAGCCGAGCGGGCACCAGGACGACCACGCGGTCGCCCTCCCGGTGGGCGCTGACGGTGCGGCGACGGCGGGCCGAGCGGCGGACCTCCACGACGGGGTCGCCGGAGGCCGGGGCGGCAGCTGCTGCCTGCCCGGACGACGGCCCCGACCCAGCCATGTGCCGACGCTAGCCGTCCGTCACCGGCCGGTGAAGCGCGGCGCGCGGCGCTCCCGCTGCGCGCTGAGGCCCTCCGACAGGTCGGCCGAGGCCAGCGTGACGGCCTGGGCCAGCGACTCCCAGCGCAGCGCGGCCGCCAGGTCGGGGTGACCGCCGGCCGCCAGGGCCTGCACGGTGAGCCGGGTCGCGACCGGCGCGCGGGAGGCGATCTGGCGCGCCACCACGAGGGCCGCGTCCAGCAGGTCACCGGCCGGGTGCACCGCGGAGGCCATGCCCAGCCGGAGCGCCTCCTCGGCGTCGACCCGCCGCCCGGTCAGCAGCAGCTCGGCGGCCACGGCGCTGCCGACGGTGCGGACCAGCGTGTGCGTGACCCCCATCCCCGGGTGCAGCCCCAGGGCGGTGAACGGGGCGGACAGGTGGGCCGTGTCGGCCAGCAGCCGGACGTCCCCGGCCAGGGCCAGCCCCAGCCCGGCGCCCACGGCGGGACCGTTGACCGCCACCACGACCGGCACCCCCGCCTCGCGCACCGACAGCCAGTCCGCGTAGTAGCGCGACATCCGGCGTCGCAGGTCCTCCACCGACGCACCCTGACCCGTGCCGTCCCCCAGCCACGACAGGTCGCCGCCGGAGCTGAACGCCGCCCCGGCCCCGGTCAGCACCACGGCCCGGAACGTCGCTCGCCCGGGCCAGCGCCGTGGTGAGGCGCACCCAGGAGGCCGTCATCCGCTCGGCCATCACGTTGCGCCGCTGCGGGTCGTCCAGGACGACGAGCAGGACCGAGGGGTCCTGCTCGTCGCGGCGCACGGCCAGGTCGGGCAGCGGCAGCAGGTCGTCGAGGGCGTCCATGCCCCGAGGATGGCCCACCCGGCTCCCTCCGGGCCTGTGGACGACGCCCGCGCGCGCCCGACCGGCGCTGCCACGCTCACGCCGTGGCAGCCGGGGACGGGCAGGCAGGACGGGACGAGCCGGGTCGCGGGACCGGTTCCGAGCCGGGTCGCGAGGCGGGTCCCGGGGCCGGTCCCGGTGGGCCGGTGCGCTGGCGCCCGGGTCTGGCCCGCACGGTGCGCGGTCCGCACGACCTGCAGCTGGGCTGCGGATCAGGGGCGGTCGTGCTGGAGGGCCTGACCGCGGCGGACTGGCAGCTGCTCGCCCTGCTGGAGCGGGCCCCCTCCGCCGGGGAGCTGGCCGAGACCGTGCGTCGCCTGGGCCTGCCCGGCCCTCGCGCCCGCACGCTGCTGGAGCTCCTGGCCGGCGCCGGCGCCCTCGCCGGCACCGGTGGTTTCGTCGGTCCGGTCGGCCGGGCCGCCCCGGTGGCCGGCGGCGGTCCGGCGGCCGCCCGGGCTCGTGACGGGGCCCGGGGACCCGGGCGGCCGTCGTTGGCCGGGGCCCAGGTGGCGGTGGTCGGCGGGGCCGGGCTGGGCGTCGCCCTCACGGTCGCCCTGGCTGCGGCCGGCGCCTCGCGCAGCGCGCTGGTCGACGACGCGACGGTCTCGGCGCACGACGTGCTCCCGGGGGGCGCCCAGCACGGTGACGTCGGCCGTCGCGCGGCCCATGTGGCGGCGGAGGCCGTCCACCGGCTGCGTCCGGACGTGCGCACCGCCTGCCCGGAGGACCCGGACCTGGTCGTCCTGGTCAGCGCGCACGTCCCCGACGCCCCCGCGGGCATCCCGCTGGTCCAGCGCGGCACCCTGCACCTGCCGGTGGTGGTGCGTCCGGACGAGGTGGTGGTGGGCCCCCTGGTGGTGCCCGGCCGAGGCCCCTGCCTGCACTGCCTTGACCTGCACCACCGCGACCTCGACCCCGGCTGGGCGGACGCCGTGCGGCAGCTGCGCCGCGAGTCCCGTCGCGTGCGGCAGCCCGGTGCGGCCGCGACCGCGCTCACCAGCGGGCTCCTCGCCGTGCTGGCCGGCGCGCCCCATGCCGCGGACCGCGCCGGCGTCGAGGTCCACCTCGGACCGGGCGGCGCCACCGACTGGCGGCGCTGGTCCGCCCACCCCGTCTGCGGCTGCGTCGGCTGGCCGGAGCCCGACCCGGACGACGACCCGGACCCCGACCCGGACCCCGCCGCGGTCGGGGCCCGTGGCGCCGAGCAGGCCGTCACCGACCCTCCCGCGCCGACCACGGGCACCGGTGCGACCATGGCTGCGTGAGCGACCTCCCCCGTCGGACCGTGGCCCGCAGCGCCCGCCTGGCCGCGCTGCCCCTGGGTATCGCCGGACGGGCGGCCCTCGGCATCGGCAAGCGCGTCGGCGGCCGGTCCGCCGAGGCCGTGGCCGCGGAGATGCAGGCCCGCACGGCCGAGCAGATCTTCCGCACCCTGGGCGAGCTCAAGGGCGGGGCGATGAAGTTCGGCCAGGCCATGAGCATCTTCGAGGCCGGCCTGCCGGAGGAGATGGCGGCCCCCTACCGGGCCACCCTCACCAAGCTCCAGAACGCCGCGCCCCCCATGCCGTCCAGCACGGTGCACAAGGTCATGGCCGAGGAGCTCGGGGCGAAGTGGCGCTCGAGCTTCGCCGACTTCGACGACCGGCCGACCGCGGCAGCCTCCATCGGGCAGGTGCACAAGGCCGTGTGGCACGACGGCCGGACCGTCGCGGTCAAGGTGCAGTACCCCGGCGCGGGCGAGGCGCTGATCTCCGACCTGGAGCAGGTGACGCGCGCCGGCCGCCTCGGGGCGTCCTGGATCCCCGGCCTGGACATCAACCCGATCCTGGCCGAGCTGCGCTCCCGGATGGCCGAGGAGCTGGACTACACGCTGGAGGCCGCGTCGCAGCGGGCCTTCGCCGAGGCCTTCGACGGCGACGAGGTGTTCGCGGTCCCGCAGGTGCTGGCCGGCGGCGAGAAGGTCATCGTCAGCGAGTGGCTGGAGGGCGTGGCGCTGTCGACCGTCATCGCCTCGGGGACGCAGGAGGAGCGGGACACCGCCGCCCGGCACTACGCGGAGCTGCTGCTGGCCGGGCCCCACCTGGCCGGGCTGCTCCACGCGGACCCCCACCCGGGCAACTTCCTGCTCATGCCGGACGGCCGGTTCGGCGTCCTGGACTTCGGGGCGGTGAAGCACCTGCCCGACGGGATGCCGGCGGAGGTGCCGGTGCTGCTCAACGCCGCCCTGCGCGGTGACGGCGAGGGCGTGGTGACCGGTCTGCGAGAGGCGGGCTTCATCAAGGACGAGATCCAGATCGAGCCGGACTCGCTGCTGGAGTACCTGGAGCCGTTCCTGGCCCCCGCCCGTGAGGAGACGTTCCAGTTCAGCCGGCAGTGGCTGCGCGACCTCGTCGCCCACATCAACGACCCGCGTCGACCGACGTGGTCGGTCGGGCTAAAGCTCAACCTGCCGCCGGAGTACCTGCTGATCCACCGGGTGTGGCTGGGAGGCATCGGGGTGCTGTGCCAGGTGGGCGGCTCGGTCCCGGTGCTCGACGTGCTCGAGGACTGGCTGCCCGGGTTCGAACGACCCTGAGCGGGTCCTGCAGCCGGACCTGAACCTCGGCCGGATCTGACCCTCGGCCGGGCCTGATCGTCGGCCGGACATGGAAGGGCCCTGAGCGGTCACCACGGGTGGGTGCCGCTCAGGGCCGGTGGGCAGGACGGGTGCCGGGCGTCACCGCGCGACGGTCAGGGCGCCGCTCGAGGCGAGGTTCTCGCTGCGCTGGGCGGCGAGGCTCGCCAGGCGGACGAGCCGGCGGGCCCGCGCCTGGGAGCGTTCGGCCGCCCGACGGCGCCGGATCGCCCCGACCAGCCGGGCGGTGCGGGCGTCGCTCAGGTCCTGGGCCCGGCGCGCACGCGCCAGGTCCTCGGCGAGGAAGGTCATGTCGGTCTCCTGCGGGTTCTCCACGCACCCCAGGTGCGCGGTCGGGCGTTCCTGATGCACCGGTCGGTGCACGAGGTCGTGCGGGCCGTGCGGGTCGTGCGGTGGTGCCGTGTCGTGCGGGGCGTGCGGTGCTGCCGTGCTCACGCCACGGCGTCCTTGCGCGGCCGTCCTCGGGGCCGCTTGCGGGGCACGACCACACCGGCCTGCACCAGCTGGCCGCCCCAGACGCCCCACGGCTCACGCCGCTGGATGGCGCCCTCCAGGCACAGCTCGGCCAGCGGGCAGTCGGCGCAGAGGGCCTTGGCGGCCTCCACGTCGGCGGGGAGCTCGGCGAACCAGAGCTCGGGGTCGTGCACCCGGCACGGCAGCGTGCCGGGGTCCTCGGGTGCGAGTCGTATCGGGTCCAGGTGCTCGGTGACGGTCACCGTCGGTTCCTCTCCGGGTGGGCCGTCCGGTCAGGTGGACCGGACGGGCTCGGTGCGGGTCTGGCTCGTGGCCAAGGGGGAGGCCGAGCTCCGCACGTGCACCGGGTGGACCGGGAGACGAGAGGAGCCGCGGCCCCCGTGGGGTCCGCGGCTCCGACGTGTCGGTGGTTCCGACGTCAGTCGATGAGCGGGGGACCCGAGGGGGCGCTGATGAAGCCGCCATCGGCGAGAAGGCGCACTCCACCCGTGGAACGGGGCTTGAAGGCGGGCACCAGAGCTCGGACCTGGGCAGCGAGGACGGCGGTGTGGCCGTCGGACCAGCTGGTCGTCGTGTACTCCATGGGTGGCACCTCCTCTCGTCATGAGCGCAGCAGGGGCTGACCCCTCTGCGACCGCGTGCTCGGAAGGGTAGGACGGTCGTCGGGCTGCGCGCCACCCTTTTTACGCGGGTCTGTCGGAGAGACCCTCCGGACGGCTCCTCAGACGCCTCGGTCGACCGCCGTCCCGGGCGTCGCACCGCCCGCGGCACCGGCACCCGAGGCGCCGGCACCGGCCACGGCACCGGAGGCCCCGGCCACGACGTCGACCACGGCCGGGCCGTAGCGGTCGAGCTTGACGGCCCCGACGCCGGCCAGGCCGACCAGGGCGCCGACGTCGGCGGGTCGGCGCTCGGCGATGGCCTCCAGCGTGGCGTCGGTGAACACGACGTAGGCCGGCACGCCCGCGACCGCCGCGGTGTCGGCCCGCCACTGCCGCAGGGCCGAGAACACCGCCTCGTCGTAGCGCGGCGGGCAGTCGGCGCAGCGGCCCGCGGTCCGCTGGGCCGCCGTGGCCAACGGCACACCGCAGCCCCGGCAGACGCTCGGCGGCACGGCCCGCGGGCCGCGGGCGCCCCTGCCGCCCGGGCCGGTCGCCGCCGCCCGACGCCCGGCGCCGTCCGGGACCCCCGTCCCCCCGCCGGGTCGCAGCGTGTCCAGGAACCGCGAGGGTCGCCGGGCGCCACGCGCGCCCGGCACCCTGGCCCGGGACCAGGACAGGTGGACGACCTCGCGGGCCCGGGTGACCCCGACGTACAGCAGGCGGCGCTCCTCGGCCACGGCCGTCGGGGTGGTGGCGAACGAGATGGGCACGAGGCCCTCGGACAGGCCCGGCAGCAGGACGACGTCCCACTCCAGCCCCTTGGCCGCGTGCATGGTGGCCAGTGTGACGCCGTCGAGCACGGGGGCGTGCTGCTGGGCCGCCCGCGCCTCGAGGTCGGCCACGAGGTCGGCGAGCGAGGCGTCGGGACGCTGCGCGCCCAGCCGCCCGGCGTGGTCGACCAGCGCGGCCAGGCTCTCCCACCGGTCCCGCACCTGCCCGCGGCCCGTCGGTGGTTCGGGCGACCAGCCCGCGCCGGACAGCACGTCGGCGACCCGGTCGGCCAGCGAGCCCGACACCTCGCCGCTGCCCGCGCGGGGCTGCTGCTCGTCGGTCCGGTCCCGGACGCCCTTGGCGGCGCCCCGCAGCAGCACCACGGCCTCCCGGACCTCGCGCCGGGCGAAGAACCGGTCGGCGCCGCGGACCAGGTACGGCACCCCGGCCGCCCCCAGGGCCTCCTCCAGGACCTCGAGCTGGCCGTTGGTGCGGACCAGGACGGCGACGTCGGCCGCGGCCGTGCCCTCGGCCAGCAGGGCCGAGACCCGGGCCGCCACCGCGTCGGCCTCGGCGACGTCGTCCTCGTGCTCGGCGAAGCTGGGAGCCCCGAGGTCCGGACCGTCATCGGTCCCGCCGGCCGGGCGGACGGCGCGCAGCCGCACGCCCTGGCTGCCAGGGCCCCGGGCCCCCGCTCGCCCGCCGCCGGGCGCGGCGGCCTCCGGGCCGGCGGCGTCGAGCACCCCGTTGCCCAGCTCGACCACGGCCGGGCGGGAGCGGTAGTTGCGGACCAGCTCCACGACGGTCGTGCCGGGGTGGGTGGCCGCGAAACCCTGCAGCAGCGACGCGTCGGCCCCGGCGAAGGTGTAGATCGTCTGGTTGGGGTCGCCGACGACGCAGACGTCGTCCCGCTCCCCCACCCAGGCGTCCAGCAGCTGCTGCTGGGCCGCGGAGACGTCCTGGTACTCGTCGACGGTGAACCAGCGGTAGCGCGAGCGGACCTGCCGGGCGACGTCCTCGCGCTCGCGCAGCATGGCGATGGTCAGCAGCAGGACGTCCTCGAAGTCGATGACCCCCCGC
Organism: Jannaschia sp. R86511; assembly: GCF_042466345.1. NCBI lineage: Bacteria > Pseudomonadati > Pseudomonadota > Alphaproteobacteria > Rhodobacterales > Roseobacteraceae > Jannaschia > Jannaschia sp. R86511. The sequence continues at coordinate 1,571,037 of NZ_JAXHCD010000001.1, read as the reverse complement.
GCCGTCTTGGCGTCCTCGTAGGCCTCCATGAGCCGCGCGACCAGCGACGCGTCCAGCCCGGCGACCTCCCCCCGCCCGGCCGCCGCCGCGGCGGCGGGGTACGAGCCGGGCGTCAGCAGCCCGACCTTTGCCCACTCCAGCTCCGCGGCCAGGTCGCGGACCGTGCTGCGGTCCACGCGTACGCCCAGCCGGGAGGCAGCCTCGCCGACCACGGCCGCCTTGTGCTCCAGCAGCGAGGGCGCCCCGCCACCCACGACGGTGGGCCAGAAGTGCTGCAGCTGGCGCAGCGCCGCGGCGTGGAACGTCCGCGCGGTGGCCCGGGCCACCCCGAGACCGCGCAGCCGCTCCCGCATCTCGCCCGCGGCCCGGGCGGTGAAGGTCACGGCCAGGACGTTGTCCTCGGCGGTGGCACCGACCGCGACGGCGTGGGCGATGCGGTGCGTGATGGCCCGGGTCTTGCCCGTCCCGGCCCCGGCCACGACGCAGACCGGGCCCCGGACCGCCTCGGCCACCGCCCGCTGCTCGGCGTCGAGCGGCGCGAGGAGCGCCGGGGCGTCGGCGGGGCTGAGCGGCATGGACCGAATCCTCCCAGCGCGACGACCGCCCCGGGGGCCGGGGGCGCCGGTCCGGGGAACACCGGCGCCCGGTCTCCGGTTGTGGATGACTGGGCCGCGACCGCGGCCCGGAGCGCCCCGCAGGGGCCTCCCGACCGCGACCGACCTGGAGGGCACCCCGTGCAGAACCCTGCACCCGGCACCGTGACGATGTACTCGACCACCTGGTGCGGCTACTGCCGGCGGCTCAAGTCGCAGATGGACCGCGAGGGCATCGGCTACACCGAGGTCAACATCGAGGACGTGCCCGACGCGGCCGACTTCGTCATGAAGGTCAACGGCGGCAACCAGACGGTCCCCACCGTCCTGTTCCCCGACGGCAGCGCGGCCACCAACCCGTCGCTGGCGGAGGTCAAGGCCCGCATCGGCTGACGGGTCAGCGCCAGTCGGCCTGCTGCTCCAGCGGCTCGCCCAGCCAGTCCTCGATGAGCCGCCGGGCCACCGAGACGGCGGGCGGGACCGTGACCTCGCCGGTGGCCACGGCGGCGACCAGGCCGGGCCGGTCGAACCAGCGGACCTCCGTGATCTCGTCGCCGTCGGCCACCGCGGTGGTGTCGTCGGTCTCCGCGTGGAAGGCCAGCATCAGCGAGGCCGGGAACGGCCAGGGCTGGCTGCCCAGGTAGGCGACCTCACGCACGCGGACCCCCGCCTCCTCCAGCAGCTCACGGGCGACGGCCCCCTCGAGCGACTCCCCGGGCTCGACGAACCCGGCGAAGGCCGAGAACCGGCCCGCGGGCCAGCGGCCCTGGTGGCCCAGCAGCAGGCGGCCGGCCGGGTCGGTCACCGTCATGATCACGGCCGGGTCGTGACGGGGGTGCTGGGTGCTGCCGTCGGTGAGGCACACCCGCTCGTGCCCGGCCGCGGCCGGGCGGGTGGCCGAGCCGCAGCGGGGGCAGCGCGGGTGGCTGCGGTGCCAGTGGTGCAGGGCGACGGCCTCGGTGAGCGCCCCGGCGTCGGTCGCCGGGAGCAGGGTCCCCAGCGCGCGCAGGTCGGCGGCCGGCTCGGCCAGGGCGGCCTCGACCACCGGGTCCGCCGTGCCTGCGGCCGGGCCCGCGGCGACCGCCTCGACCGCGGGTCCAGCTCCTTCGGCGGGCAGCAGCAGGCCCACCACGGCCCCGGGGGCGCGCTCGTCGTCCGCGGGCAGCAGCCCCAGGTGGACGGCGACGACCTCGGTCGCGGGGTCCTCGCCGCCGGCGGCGAGCCGTTCGGCCCCGCCCAGCGCCGCCACCACGGCGGCGGCCTCGGCCCCGCGCAGGGTCCGCAGACCCCGGCCCGGTCCGTCCGGGTGCACCGGGCAGCGGCCGTCCCGCAGCAGCAGCAGCGAGGTGGTCGGGTCCTGCAGGGTCCGTGCCAGCAGCCCCTCGGCCTGACGGTCCTGACTGACCTTGTCCAGCCGTGAGCGGGACAAGGACAGGTCGGGGAGAGCCACGCCTGCAGACCTTACGGGCCGCCCGCCCGTACGGTTGGCGGGTGCCAGCGCCTTCCGACCCCGAGCGTCCCGACGGCCGGGCGGCCTCCGCCCGGCCCTCCCAGCGGCGGCGCGACCCGGCGGCCCTCGCGGCGCTGCTGGTGGCGGCCATGCCCGGCACCACCCCCGTGGCCTGCGCACCGGCGCACGCCGGCCGCGACGACGTGGACGCCGCGCTCGTGCACGACTCCGACGCCAACGTGTGGGTGGTCCTGGCCCCGCGCACGCCCGAGGCGGGGGCGCGGGTGGAGGCCGAGACCGAGGCGGTCAGGCTGCTGGCCGGCGTGCTGCCCTTCGACGTGCCCCGACCCCGGGCGGACGTGGCCCTGCCCCGTGGCGGGCGCGCCATCGTGTTCCCCGCGCCGCGGGGCCGTCCGGTGGACCTGGTCCGGCTCGCGGCCTCGCCTGGGGTCTGCCGCTCCGTGGGGCGCAGCCTGGCCGCGCTGCACGACGTCACCACCGCGGTGGTCGAGCGGGCCGGGGTCCCGGTGCGGGACGCCGGCGAGGTCCGGCGCCGCCGGCTCGGCGAGCTGGACCGCGGCGCGGCCACCGGTCAGGTGCCGCCGGTCCTGCTGGAGCGGTGGGAGTCCCTGCTGGACGACACCTCGGTGTGGGACTTCAGCCCGGCGGTGGTCCACGGCGACCTGGTGGCCGAGCGGCTGGTGGTGACCGGCGAGGAGGTCACGGCCGTGCTCGACTGGAACGACCTGCACGTCGGCGACCCGGCGCAGGACCTGGCCTGGCTGGCGGTGGGGGCCGAGCCGGAGACTGTGGAGGAGGTGCTCGCCGCCTACCGCGCCTCGCGGCACGGTGCCGTCGACGACGACCTGCTGCGGCGGGCCGTCCTGCACGGCGAGATGGCGCTCGTGCGGTGGCTCCTGCACGGGGTGGACCTCGCCGACGACGAGGTCCAGCAGGACGCCCGCGGCATGCTCGAGCAGCTGGCCGGGTGGGTCGAGGCCGAGAACGAGGCCCGCCGCGCGGCGGAGGAGTCCGACGACGACGAGGCGAACGACGACGAGGCGAACGACGACGAGGCGAACGACGACGAGGCGGACGACGACGAGGCGCAGCCCGACGAGGACGAGCCCGACGGCGCCCACGAGGGCGAGGACGACGAGCCGGGGGCCGACGACGCGCCGAAGAACGACGACGCGCCTGAGGACGGAGATGGCGAGGGCGACCGCCGCGACGACCGCGGCGACGCTGACACCGCCGACGCCAACGAGCCCGGCACCGACGAGCCCGGCACCGACGAGCCCGACGCTAACGAGCCCGGCACCGACGCTAACGAGCCCGGCACCGACGAGCCCGACGCTAACGAGCCCGACGCTAACGAGCCCGACCGACGCCCCTGACCGGCCCGCCTCGGCCCAGGTCGGTAGCCCTGGGTACGCAGGCTAGGACGCCGGCGCCTCCCCGCCGACGGCGCGCCCTAGCAGCCGGCCGAGCTCGCCCTCGTCCGCCAGCCGCGGGGGTCGGACGGTCGTCCCGGCCACGCCGCTGCTGCCGTACCAGAACGCCGCACCCACCCGCTCGAGGGGCAGGTCGTGCAGCCGCGCCACAGCGAGTCGGTACACCGCGAGCTGCACCCCCCGGGCCTCGGCCGCCGGCCCGGTCGGCGGCCGACCCGTCTTCCAGTCGACGACGTCGAGGTCGAGGCCGGGCTCGACGGAGCGGACCACGGCGTCGACCCGGCCGCGCAGCACCACCCGCCCCGCCGGCGTCTGCAGGGGTGTGGCGAACGGCACCTCGACACCGACCACGTCGGCCACCGCCCACTCGCTGGCCTCGAACCGGGCCTTGAGCTGCTCGAGCTCGTGGTCGTCGGCCTCGGCGTCGTCGGCCGCACCGATGAGCTCCTCGGGCTCGAACAGGCCGCGTCGCGGGCCGCTGCGCGACTCGACCCACTCGTGGAACCGGCTTCCTCGCCGCGCCTGCCGGTAGGGGCGGCGGGGCACGGGGCGCACCAGGTCGGCCAGGGCCGCCTCAGGGTCCTCCGCCAGCGCGACGGCCTGTGACGCGGACAGGTGGTTGGGCACCACGGGGACGGCACCGGCGGCCCGCTCGGCGAGCAGGACGTCGACCAGCCGTTCCCAGGTCCGTACCACCGGGTCCGCATCGGACGCCTCCGCCGCCCCGGACGCCTCCGCCGACCCGAGCGCCTCCACCGACCCGGGCACCTCCACCGGCCCGGGCACCTCCATCGCACCGGACGCCTCCACCGCACCGAGGGCCTCCGCCGCGGCCAGCACGGCGTCCGCACCCGCCCGGACCTCCGTGGGGGCGGCCGGCGCCGGCCAGGGCAGCTCGAGCTCGGGCACCTCGCGCGGGTTGACGAGGTCCGAGTCGTCCCCGGCGGGCTCGTGCCAGGACAGCGGCACCGCACCCGCGTCGCGGGCCTCGAGCAGGAACGGGGACGGCTCGCGCGGCTTGCTGCCCGTGGCCCACCGCGCCCCGGTCACCAGCAGGGACCGCCGCGGCCGGGTCAGGGCGACGTAGGCCAGGCGCCGCTCCTCGGCCGCCGCGTGCAGGCCGGCCTCGGCGCGGAACTCCTCGTGGAGCCGGCGCCAGTCCGGCTGGGACACCGCGGCGTGGGGCCGCCACACCGGCAGGGAGTCGACGTCCCCGCGCGCGGGCCACGGCAGCTCGCCGTTGCCGCTGAGCCAGCCTGCCGCGGGCCGGCCGGACGCCTCGCGCACCGGGAACCCACCGCCCACCAGGTCCACCACGGCCACGTCGTCCCACTCGAGCCCCTTGGCGGAGTGGATGGTGATGATCTGCACCGCAGCCGGGTCGGGGGCCACGTCGACGACCTCCAGGCCGCGCTCGTCCTCGCGAGCGGCGTCCAGCCAGCCGAGGAACCCGGCCAGGGTGGAGGTGCCGTCGACGTCCACGTAACCGGCCGACTCGGCCACGAACCGGTCCAGGACACGGCGCCCCTGACGCGGGTCACCCGTCGCGGCCAGCACCTCCACGTCGACGGCCGTCGCGGACACCGCGGCCAGGACGATGTCGACCACGGGCCGGTGCAGGCTCTGCCGGACCCGCGCCAGCACGCCGGCCAGGGACGCGCACCGGGCCCGACCCGCCTCGCTGAGGCGCCGCCCGCGCGGTGAGGTCCAGCCCGGCTCCGGCAGCAGGTCCAGGGCGTCGACCAGCGAGGCGGCGTCGCGGTCGGCGCCGGCGAGCTCCCGCGCCCGGTCCGCCAGCGCGTCCAGGTCGGCCGGCGCCAGCGGCCAGCGGGGACCGCTCAGCAGCCGCACGACGGCGTCGCCCCGGCCGGGGTCCGCCGCGGCCGTGAGCACCGACACCAGGTCGACCACCTCGGGCTCGTCGACCAGCCCGCCCAGGCCGAGCACCACGACCGGGACGCCGCGGGCCCGCAGCGCGTCCTCGAACCGGCTCATCTGGCTGCGGCGGCGGCACAGCACCGCCTGGGTCGGCACGGCCCCGGCGGTCGACGCGGCGTCCCGGCGCCCGGCGAGCCAGTCGGCCACCAGGTCGGCCTCGTGCTCGACGGTCTCCACGTACGCCGAGCGCACCCGGCCGGGCTGGGCACCGGGCGCCGGACGCAGCACGTCCACCTCGAGCCCTCCCGTGCCCCCGGGCCCGGGCCCCCGCAGGCCCGCGGACACGGCGTTGGCCACGTCGAGCACCAGCGCGGGGTTGCGCCAGGACGTCGACAGGGTGAAGCGGGCGGGCGGGCCGCCGTCGGCGCTGCGGAAGTGGCGCAGGAACCGGCCCAGGGTGCCCGAGCTCGCCCCGCGCCAGCCGAAGATCGACTGGTGCGGATCGCCGACCGCGGTCACGGGGTGCCCACCGCCGAACAGCGCCGCGAGCAGGTCGGTCTGCACGGCCGAGGTGTCCTGGTACTCGTCGAGGAACACGACCCGGTGCTCCGCGCGCAGCTGCTGGGCCACCTCAGGGAACCCGGCGACCTCTGCGGCGAGCAGCACCTGGTCACCGTGGTCGAGCATCCCGGCGGAGCGCTTGCGACGGGTGTACTCGACCAGCAGCGGCACCAGGGCGTGGCGCCGCTGCAGGACCTCCAGGACCTCCTTCTCCTTGAGGGTCTTGAGGAAGCCGGCGTCGTGCTGACGACGCAGCAGGTCGACGTGCTCCTCCAGGCTCGCGGCCAGTGCCTGCGGGCTCACCCGGTGCTCGGCGCACTGCCCGGCCAGCGACAGGACGGCGTCGGCGACCTGCGTCGGGCTGAGCCCGATGTCCAGCGGGTGCGCCCAGTCCCGGACGACGGTGTCGACCAGCTGGTGGCAGGCCGCCTCCCCCAGCAGCCGGACGTCGTCCAGGTGCAGCCGGGCGGAGTGGGTGGCCACCAGGTCCGCGGCGAAGGAGTGGTACGTCCTCGCCTGGGGCCGCTCGACCAGGACGGACACGTCCGGGCGGCCGTCACCGGCCCAGGCCTGCATCCGCTCGACGGCGCGGGTGACGCGCTCCTCGAGCTCGCCGGCGGCCTTGCGGGTGAACGTGAGGCCCAGCACCTCGTCGGCGCGCACCTGGCCGGTGCCCACGAGCCACGCCACGCGCAGGCTCATGGTCTCGGTCTTGCCGGACCCGGCCCCGGCCACCACGAGGGCGCTGTCCAGCGGGGCCGTGACCACGGCCCGCTGCTCGTCGGCCAGGTGGTAGCCCAGCCCCAGCGCCCGCTCCAGCTGCTCGACGTCCTGCAGGTGCACCGTCACGAGGCCTCCTCCGGGCCGTCGGGACCGGCCGGGGGCGGGGTGCGCCGACCCTCGGCCGTGGTCGGGCAGCTGCTGCGCACGGGGCAGCGCGGGCAGGCGCTGCTCGGCCGGGCCACGAAGGACCCCGCGCGCATGTCGCGGCCCACCGCGCGGACCCGGTCCCGAACCTGCTCCAGGGTGTCCTCGTCGGGTGCGGGCTGGGTCTTCTCGGTCGCGGCCTTCTGCGGCCCGCCCACGAACAGCAGGAGCCCGCCCGCCGGACGGCCGTCGACGTCGGGGAGCGCGCCCGACGCCACCGCCAGCTGGTACAGCTGCAGCTGCGGGTTGTCCCGGGCCTCGGCCGCCGTCACCGCCGTCCGGCCGGTCTTGAGGTCGACGACCCGGACCCCGCCCTCGGCGGTCAGCTCGACCCGGTCGACGGTGCCGCGCACGGTGACGTCGTCGACCTGGTAGCTGAACGGCACCTCGCTGCCCAGGACCCGGACGCCGCTGCCCCGCTGCTCGGCCGCCCAGACCGCGAGCTTGGCGATCATCTGCTCGACCCGGGCACGCTGGAAGCCCGACACCCAGCCGTCACCCAGCTCGAGGCCCTCCCAGCCGTGCTCGACGACCTGGCGCAACGACTCGGCGTCGGCGTCGGGGACCTGCTCCAGGGCCGAGTGGACCAGGGTGCCGAGGCCCTGGGACGTCTCTCGCGGCAGGGTGCCGCCGCTGCTGGTGAGGTACCACTGCAGGGGGCAGCGCAGGAACCGCTCCACCGCCGACGGCGACACCCCGAGGTCGGCGACCTGCCGCTCGGGCCCGGCCCCGGGACCGGCCAGCCAGGACCACTCGCGGGGGTGGGCGCCGCGCACGCCCGCGGCGCCGAGCCGGGCCAGCAGCCGCGCGGCGGCCTCGGCGCGGGGCCCGGCCACCACCTCGCGCCGCAGCGCCGCCGTCACCTCCACCAGCGTCGACCCGGGTCCCGGGCCGGCCGGCTCGAGCACCGCAGGGTCGCGGTCGGCGTCGGGCTCGGCGTCGGGCCCCCGGGCAGGGCCGGCTGCGGGTGCGGGGGCCACGCCGAGGTCCAGCTCGCCCTGCACCAGCACCTCCCGGGCCGGCGGCGTCCGACGTCGCGACACCGACGGGACGGTCACCAGGTCCGTCCCCGCGGCCCCGGCGACCAGGCGGCACAGGTCGCTCGGCCGGGTGGTCGCGTCCTCCGCCGCCGTCACCACCAGCTCGTCGACGGCGCGGGACACGGCGACGTGGAACAGCCGCAGCTCGTCCAGCACGACGTCCCGGCGGGCCTGGCGACGCAGCTCCGCGTAGCGAGACGCCCCGGCGGCCGACCCGCCGACCCCCGCCACGTCCCCGGCCGGGGCCGGGGTGCCGGAGCGCAGCACCTCGACGAGGTCGGTCAGTCCCAGCAGCGAGCCCCGCAGGCGGGGGTCCGGCCACACGCCGTCCTGCACCCCGGCCACGACCACCACCCGCCACCGCTCGCCGACCGCCCCCGCGGGCGTGGTGACGGTGACGGCCTCGAGCGGACCGTCACCGCCCAGCCGGTCGTCGCCGACCGCGCGCGAGCGCAGGTGGGCGACGAACCCGCCGACGGTCCCCCGCGGGTTGCGGTCGACCCAGGCCGAGGCGGCGTCGAACAGCGCCATGACCGCGTCCAGGTCGGCGTGGGCCCGGACGGCGTCCGGGCCGCCCCGCAGCGCGGTCCGGCGCCACCGCTCCGCCAGCCGCAGCCGGTCCCACAGCTGCCACAGCGCGTCCTCGACGCCGTCCGGCACCGCACGGGCCCCGGCCGCGAGGACGTCGGTGACCCGGACCACGGCGGCCACCACGGCCGGCGGGAGACCGGCGAAGGCGGCGCCCGCGAGCGGCACGGCGGCCTCGCCGCGCAGCACCGCCGTCACCGCGTCGCAGACCCCGGTGAGCGCCTGGGCCCCCGACACGGCCCGGCCGTCGTCCGGCCGGGCCGCCGCGCGGGCCTGGACGACGAGGCGGCGCCAGCGGACGGGGTCGCCACCACCCAGCGGGCCCACGCAGAGCCGCTCGAGGGTCTCGGGGTCGAGCCGCTCCGGGTCGGCCGCCACCTCCAGGGCGCTCAGCAGCAGCGAGACCACCGGCTCCTCGCGCAGCGGGGCCCGCACGCCGGGGGCCCGCACGGGTACCCCGGCCCCCTCCAGGGTCCGGCGCAGCTCGTCGGCACCCCGGACGCTGCGCACGACGACGGCCATCTGCGACCACGGCACCGGGTCCTCCTCGCGGTGGCGGCGGTGACGCAGCTCCCCCGCGACCAGCACGGCCTCGTCGGCCCGGTCGTGCCCGACCAGCAGGCCGACCCGGCCGCGGTCGTGGCCGAGACCGCGGTCGGGGCCGGTCGTCTCCGGCGGCGGGACCGGCGCCCAGGCCGGGGCGCGCACCCCGTGCAGCTCGCGGGCCACCGCCGCCTGCACGCGCTGCAGCAGCGGCGCGCGGCGGACGGGCCGGGCGACCTCGGTGACGTGCACCGGGGCGCCGGGCTCGCCGAGCCACCCCGCGGCCCGCTGCAGCAGGCCGGGGCTGGCCCCGCGGAAGGTCTGCGTGGCCCCGTCCGGGTCGCCCACCACGAGCAGGTCGCCCACGACGTCGGCGGCCTCCCGGACGAACGACCACGCGGCCGGGGTGAGGTCCTGGGCGTCGTCGACGCCCAGGTGCCCGACCTGCTCGGCGAGCCACTCGCCGAGGCCGTTGTCGCGATCGGCCAGCAGGTCCGCGGCCACGGCGACGATCGAGGCGGGGTCGTGCGCCTCGTCCCCGCGCAGCCCGGCCACCTGCTCGGCCTCCAGCAGCACCTGCGCGGCCGCCACCCACTCGGGCCGTTGGTGCCGGTCACCGAGCTCGGCCAGACCGGCGGGCGCGACGCCGTGCTCGACCGCGCGGGCCGACATCTCACGCAGCTCGTCGCGGAACGCCCGGGTCAGGCGCAGCCGCTCGTCCAGGTGCGGCGGCCACGCGGGCGCGCTGCCGTCCTGGGCGTGCCCGGCGAGCAGGTCCGCGATGGCCTCGTCGCGCTCGCTGGCCGTGACCAGCCGCGGCGGCCGGGTCCCGGTGCGCAGCGCGTGCTCGCGCAGCAGGGCCCAGGCCAGCGAGTGCGGGGTGCGGGCGACCCGGTCGCCGCGGGCCCCCTCCACCTGGTCCTCGACCGCAGCACGCACCCGGTCGGCAGCACGACGAGACGGCACCAGCACCACCGGCCCCGGACCCTGGTCCCCGCTGCGGCGCAGTGCCCAGGACACCAGCGCCGTCGTCTTGCCGGTACCCGGCCCGCCCAGCACGACCTGCCGGCCGCCCCGGTGCACGACGTCGGCCAACGGCCCCGTCACCTCGGCCCCGGCGCCACCCCCGGACGACCCCTCGACCGGCGGCGCCACCACCGCCGGTGCCGCCGTCTCTGAAGCCGTAGCCGTGATCGCCCGGCTCACCCGTCGTCCCCGTCGGGCAGCCAGTCGGGCGTGTGCAGCTCCGCGAGCGCCGCCGTCAGGTCGACCCGCCGCCCCGAGCGCCGCAGCGGGGTGCCCTCCTGCTGCCACCGGTCCAGGGCCGTGCCCGGGTCGCAGACCGGGGGCGAGCCGTCGGCGGGCAGCACCCGCCACCACGCGACCGCCGAGCCGTGGCTCGCCATGACGGCCCCGACCGAGCGAGGGCCGCCGCCCAGCCCGGCCTCGGCCAGAACCTGCGCGACCCGGCCGTAGGTCGTGACCCGCCCGGACGGCACCTGGTCGACCACGTCGAGCACGGCCTCGGCGTACTCGCCGAGCTCGGGCCCGCCTGCGTCCGGGCTGGGCGCGTCCGGGCTGGACGCCTGCGGGGAGAGAGCCACGGGAGCAGCATGCCCGCCCGGCCGGACACAACGGCGGCCCGGGGGGTTCCCCCCACCCGGGGTCGACGTGCCCGCCGCACTGCGCGGGCGCCTCGGCTGCTCCTACCGTCATGGCATGACCCCGGCCACCACCGACACCCCCGCCCGACGTCCCGGTGTGGGACGCGTGTGGCTGCTGGGCTGGCCGGCCCTGGTCCACCTGGTCCTGGACCTGCTGCTGGCGGTGGTGTTCCTGACGGTGGTGCTCAGCGCGGTCGGCACCGCGCTCGGCTCGATCACGCTGGTCGCTCTGCCCGTGCTGGTGCTCACCCTGCTGCTGGCGTTCGGCATGGTCGGCGCCGAGCGATGGCGGATCGCGGTGTTCCTGCGCACCTGGGTGCCGCCCATGGAGCGCCGGCCGCCGCACCTGCCGGCCTGGCGGCGCATCGGCCTGGACCCCCGGCCGTGGCGGTCCCTGCTGTACCTGACGCTGATGGGGCTGTGGGGCCTGACCGGAGGGCTGCTCGTCACCACCCTGCTGGCCGGGTCGCTGGTGGCGCTGGCCGCGCCGGCCCTGCCGGACGGCGCGGTGCTGCTGGGCCGGGAGGTGGCGCCCTGGGTGCCGTGGCCGGTCGCGGCCGGCGGCGCGGTCCTGCTTCTGCTCATGCCGTTCCTGGGCTGGGTGCTCGGCCACGTCGACGTCGCGCTGGCCCGGCTGGCCATCAGCTCCGACCCGGCGGCCCGCGAGGCCGCCCTGAGCGCGCGGGTGGAGACCCTGACCGAGACGCGCGAGCGGGCGGTGGACTCGGTCGAGGCCGAACGACGCCGCATCGAGCGCGACCTGCACGACGGCCCGCAGCAGCGGCTCGTGGCCATCGCGATGGACCTGGGGCTGGCCAAGCAGCGGCTGAGCACCGACCCGGGTGGGGTCGAGGAGCTGCTCGACCGTGCCCACGCCTCGGCCAAGGAGGCGGTGGTCGACCTGCGACGCGTCGCCCGCGGCATCCACCCGCCCGTGCTGACCGACCGGGGCCTGGACGCGGCGCTGTCGGCCCTGGCGGCCCGCTCGCCCGTGCCCGTGTCGGTGCACGTGCAGCCCGGCCCCCGTCCGCCCGCCCGGCTGGAGGCGATCGCGTACTTCTCGGTCTCCGAGGCGCTGACCAACGTGGCCAAGCACTCCGGGGCGACCTCGGCCCGGGTGGACGTGGAGACCCGCGAGGTCGACGGGCGCCCGGTCCTGCAGGCCACCGTCACCGACGACGGCCACGGCGGCGTCGACCCGCGCCGGGGCAGCGGGCTGACAGGCTTGCGCGACCGGGCCCGCGCGGTCGACGGCGAGGTCCTCGTGTCCTCCCCGCCTGGCGGGCCCACCGTGCTCACCGTCCGGCTGCCCCTGGCACCGGCACCGACCACCACCGGAGGACAGCCGTGAGCCAGCCGACAGGGCCGAGCACACCCACCGACCCGACCGCCCCGACCGGCGCGGCCGCCCCGCGCCGGCGTCTCGTCCTGGCCGAGGACAGCGTCCTGCTGCGCGAGGGCCTGGTCCGGCTGCTCAGCGAGAACGGCTTCGACGTCGTGGCCGCGGTGGGTGACGCCGAGACGTTCCTCGCCGCGGTGGCCCAGCACGCGCCCGACATGGTCCTCACCGACGTGCGGATGCCGCCGACGTTCACCGACGAGGGCGTGCGCGCGGCGCTGGTGGTCCGCGAGCAGTACCCGGACGTCGCCGTGGTCGTGCTCAGCCAGTACGTGGAGGAGAACTACGCCTCCGAGCTGCTGGCGGGCCGGGCCAAGGGCGTCGGCTACCTGCTCAAGGACCGGGTGGCCGACGTCGCCGACTTCGTCGAGGCCATGCAGCGCGTCGCCTCCGGCGGCACCGCCCTGGACCCCGAGGTCGTGTCGCAGCTCTTCGCCCGGGCCCGCCGGGCGGACCCGCTGTCGACGCTGACCCCGCGCGAGCACGACGTGCTCCGGCTGATGGCGGAGGGCCGTTCCAACTCCGGCATCGCCGCGGCCATGTTCGTCACCGAGGGGGCCGTGGAGAAGCACGTCTCGAACCTGTTCACCAAGCTCGACCTGCCTCAGGCCGGGGACGACCACCGCCGTGTCCTCGCGGTGCTGCGCTACCTCGAGCACGTCGACTGATCCGGAGCCCGTCATGTCGCTGCCCACGCCTCCCCCCGCGCCGCCCGCCTACGGGCCGCCCGCCTACGGGCCGCCGCCCCCGGGCTACGGCCCGCCGCCCCGCCTGCCTCGCCCGCCCGTGCCGACCGAGCGCCCACGGACGCCCTGGTGGGCCGCCGTGCTGGCCGGTCTGGGCGTGGTGGCCGTCGTGCTCACCCTGGCGGCGGTGGTCAGCGCGCTGGTGTACCAGGCCGCGACCCGGACCTCCGAGGTGGCCGTCGACGAGACGGGTGTCCGCGAGGTGCGCATCACAGGCGTCACGGGCAGTGCCGGCGTCACGACGGCACCGTCACCCGACGGCGAGGTCACCGGGACGGCCCGGCTGACCACGTCCTGGAGCGAGGCCGACGTCACGCTGGAGCGGCGCGGCGACGTCCTGCTGCTGGCCGCGGACTGCGACAACCAGAAGCTGGCCGCGCCGGTGCGAGATCGACTACGAGCTGCTGGTCGACCCCGGCACCGACGTCGTGGTCGACATGGTGACGGGCGGCTTCGAGGCGGACGGCCTCGCCGGCGACGTCGTGGTCGACATGACCACCGGCGGCGTCCTGCTCACGGACTCGTCGTCGCAGCAGGTCGACGTCCAGGTGACCACCGGCGGGGCGGCGCTGGAGTTCTCCGCCGCCCCCACCGACGTACGGGTGTCCACAGTGACCGGGGGCATCACGATCGGCCTGCCGGACGACGGCGAGGCCTACGCGGTCAGCACCGACGTCAGCGTGGGGGGCTCCGACGTCAGCGTGCCGACCGACCCGAGCTCGTCGCGGTCCGTCGAGGCCGCCACCACGGTCGGGGGGATCGACGTCCACACCGGCACGGTCGACGTCCACGGTGAGTCCTGGGAGGGGCGCCCCGGGCCCGGCTTCGGGCCGCAGGCGCCCTGAGCCGGGCTCAGTAGGACGGCTTGTCCGGCTCGACCTGGTCGACCCAGGCCAGCACGCCACCGCCCACGTGCACCGCGTCGGCGTGGCCGGCGCCCTTCAGGACGGCGAGCGCCTCGGCCGAGCGCGTGCCGGCCTTGCAGTGCAGCACCACCGGCGTGTCCTGGGGCAGCTGCTCCAGGGCCGCCCCGGACAAGAACTGGCCCTTGGGGATGAGCACGGAGCCGGGGATGCGGACGATGTCGAACTCGTCGGGCTCCCGGACGTCCACGAGGACGAAGTCGCGCTCTCCCCGCTCCCGCTCGGCCAGCATCCGCTCGAGGTCCCTGACGGAGATGGTCGAGTCGACCACGGCCGCGGACGCGTCGGCCGAGACCGTGCCGCAGAACGCCTCGTAGTCGATGAGCTCGGTGACCGGGGCGCCCTGCGGGTCCTTGCGCACCCGCACCTCGCGCCAGCTCATCTCGAGCGCGTCGAAGACCAGCAGTCGGCCCAGCAGGGTGTCGCCGATGCCCGTGATCAGCTTGATGGCCTCGTTGACCATGACGGAGCCGATGGACGCGCAGAGCACGCCGAGCACGCCACCCTCGGCGCAGCTGGGGACCATGCCCGGCGGCGGCGGCTCGGGGTACAGGTCGCGGTACTGCACGCCCTCCTGCTGCGCCCCGTCGGGGCCGGCGGGCGGCTCGGCCCAGAACACGCTGACCTGACCCTCGAACCGGAAGATCGACCCCCACACGTACGGCATCCCGAGCAGCACGCAGGCGTCGTTGACCAGGTAGCGGGTGGCGAAGTTGTCCGTGCCGTCCACGACCAGGTCGTAGTCGCGGAAGATGTCGAGCACGTTGGCGGAGTCCAGCCGGGTCTCGTGCACCCGCACGTCCACGAATGGGTTGATCTCGAGCACGGACTCCTTGGCGCTCTGGGCCTTCGGCTTACCCACGTCGGACTGGCCGTGGATGATCTGCCGCTGCAGGTTGGACTCGTCGACCACGTCGAACTCGACGATGCCGAGCGTGCCCACCCCGGCCGCGGCCAGGTACAGCAGCGCAGGGCTGCCCAGCCCGCCCGCGCCCACCACCAGCACCTTGGCGTTCTTGAGCCGCTTCTGACCCGCCATCCCGACGTCGGGGATGATGATGTGGCGGCTGAACCGGCGGACCTCGTCCACGGTCAGCTCGGCGGCGGGCTCCACGAGCGGGGGCAGGGTCACGGGTTCGGCTCCTCGGTGCGGCGGCGGCGGTCGTCGTGGTCAACCCGGATGTGGCCGGTGGTGTTCCGGGTCGGCCCTCGTGGCCCCGCGAGAGGCCCCCTTCCCGGTGACCATGATCGGGCGGGTCTACTGGGACGCCCGACCGCCGACGCTCTCGTCGCATCTGCTGTGACCAGCGGTCGTTTCGATAGCGGGTCGGCTAACGGACAGGGTGGGGTAGCTCGTCACTCCTGCCGCGGCCCTACTCGACGCTGTCAGACTGTTGTGCGTGAAGTGGAGCCTGCGGAAGCGACCGCCCTTGATCGACGTGGTCGAAGTCGCGACGCTGGCCGCGCAGGACGGCTTCAGCGAGCTCATCAGCACGGGAGTCGGCCCCGCAGGCGACCTCGTGTGCGTATGGGCCTCCACCGAGAAGCCAACGTTGCCGAGCCGTCGCCCCGACCCTGTCGACTCTGAGGAAGCCGATGGCCTACCGCTACGTCTCGATGGCCGGGCAGTGCTCCTCGCGACCTACGACAACACCGGAGCGCTGACCCACAGCACCGTCGTCGATCAAGAGATGCAGCTGAGCATCCCTCTGGTTCAGCCCATGGGTGGCAACGGCTACCTGGTGGTCGGGGGGAGCTGCGAGTGGCGCCCGGACGGGGTCGAGCAGAACGCCCGTGTCGTGGACGCGGACGGTCGCACGGTGCGGCAAGGCTGCCTGGGCGACGGCGTCCAGCATCTGCAGCGTGCTGCCGACGGGACCCTCTGGGTCGGCTACTCCGACGAGGGGGTGTTCGGCAACTACGGCTGGAACGACCCGGGCCCGCAGCCGCTGGGAGCGGCGGGCCTGGTGCAGTGGTCGGAGGAATTCGTCCCGCTGTGGGAGCACGACCAGGAGCCGTCCATCTACGACTGCTACACCCTCAACGTCTCCAGCCAGGCGGGGGTCCTCACGTGCTCGTACGACGAGTTCGCCGTCACGGTTATCGACAAGGGCAACGAGCGCAGCTACGCCACCCACAAGGTCGAGGGCCCTCGAGGGCTCCTGGTGGACGGCGACCGCGTCGTGCTCATCGGCGACTACAACAGCCCCGGGCTCGTCATCCAGGGACGACTGACCGAGGGCAGGTTCGTCGAGACGGGCCGGGCGCAGCTCGCGATCAGTGGCCAGCCGCTGCCTCCCGAGGTTGAGTTCCACTGCCGAGGTCCTGTGCTGGACTTGATCGTCGGCCAGCAGTGGCACCGCCTCGACCTCCGACACATGGAGCAAAGCGGCGACGCAGGCGGCCGGAAGTAGGCCACATCGATTACGGCGTTCCGCAGTCGCATCTGGTGGCGATCGGTCACCGGCACGCTCCGTATGCCGATCGGCAGATGGGATCGGCGGCTAGCGATGTCCTGCGAACAGTGGGGGCTGAGCTACCGGGCAGGCCCGCGTGACGGGCCAAGGACTCGTGCGGGTCTGCCGCTGCAGCCGCTTCAGCTCCTAGTGGATCACCTGCGGGGCACGAGCGTTTCTCAGATCGAGCTCGCTCGGAGGCCCGGCTGGTCGACGTCTCTTGTACGTCGACGCGTTGCGAGCCAGGCGAGAGCGGCCAGGAGCACCACGAGCAGTACGGCACCGATGTTCACCAGGTACGTCGTCGCCGTACGACCGCCGTCGACCGGCTCGACCAGCAACCCGCCGAGTGCCCGGGAGAGCAGTACGCCGACGGCGAGGCTCGTGACGTGGCGGATCGTCCATGCCCGACTTCTACCCCACAGCACGAGCAGGACCGACACGACCACGAGCCCCACGATGGTCGCGAACAGGGCCGGCCAGACGATCGACCAGGCGAGCGCGGACTCCACGGCCATGCCGAGGGGCAGCATCAGCATCGGGGAGGGCGCCCGCCAGGCACGCGCCGGCGGCGTACGACTTCCGGGTCCTTCCGTTCGCCGCAGCGCAATGCCCACCAGCGCCACCACGACGAGGAGAGAGACCATGAGCTGGGCCGTGGACAGTTGCCACCCCTCTGAGGAGACGTGGTCGCCGAGGACGAGCGCCGCCGCGACGAGGTAGAGGACGCCGAGGGTCACAGCCGACCAGCGGCCGAGCCACGACCGCCCACCGTCGCGCGAGACCACCGAGACGATCGCCAGCGGCGCACCGAACGAGCCCACGGTGTGGCCCAGGACGAACGCCACTGCGGCGTACGCCGAGAGGCCTGCAGCCGGGACGTAGGTCGGCTGCCAGAACTCGCTCCAGCCTTCGTAGTCGCGGTAGTCGGAATTGACGACGCTCTGGTCGATGACGACGGCCTGCAGGACACCGACCGCGGTGAGGATCAGCAGGAGTCCAGGCCAGCCCAGACTGCGCCGTACGGCCACCTCGCGTGCGAGCAGCGCCGGCGCGCCGTACAACGGCGCGAGCACCAGCAGCCCACCCAGGAGGCTCAGCAAGCTGATGGTGGAGGCGTCGTAGGCCGAGAGGTACTCCGCACACACCGGCGAAAGCAGCAGGACACCGCTGACCGGGAGCCAACGGGTCCGCACTAGCCCAGTTGAGCAGATCACGTCCCTTGACGTGGTGCAGCTCGTCGCATCTTGCTCTGCGATCAGGCTCATGATGCCGCCGCGTTGGAGCGCTGCGCCAGCAGAGGGTCAGGTCGGGACGGAGGCGCGGCTCAGGCGCGTGGCGGCTCAGTGCCGGGTCGGACGGTAGGTCAGCTCGTGGGTGTGCCCGTCCAGCGTGTGGCTCTCGAGCAGGTGCAGGTCGAAGTCGTCGGCTCCGGCGAGGACCGGGCTGGTGCCGGTGCGGCCGGAGATCACGGGGAAGACGGTGAGCTGGAGGCGGTCGACGAGACCGGCAGCCATCAGATCCCGGTTGAGCGACAAGCTGGCCTGGGACCGCAGCGGCACATCGGATTCCTCCTTGAGCCGGCGGACGATGTCGACGGCGTCACCGCTGACGATGGTGGCGTCGGGCCACCCGAGGGTGCCGGTGAGGGTGGAGGAGATCACTGTCGCCGGCGCGCGCAGGGTGCGCTGGTTCCACTCGTCCTGAGACAGGGGATCGTCCGCGGACACCAGGATCCCGGCGTTCTCGCGGAAGGTCGTGGCGCCGAAGACCATGCGCGGCAGGGGGTCGAACTGCTTCGCGCGGTGCCGGAGCAGCTCGGGTCCCTGCTTGCCCCAGTAGCCGCCCCAGTCGGCGCCCTCGGCGAAGGAGCCGAAGCCGTCGACGGTGGCGAACACGTCCCAGGTGTACGTGGCAGTCATGCCGTGTTCCTCTCGAGTCGGGTCTTCCACAAGGACCCGAGACCAGGCGAGTACTCATCGGTGGTGAGCGACCGTCCGCACCCAAATGCCCCGGGCGACAGGGCTGCCCAGACCCCACCGGCCGAGCGCTCGAGGCGGCAGAGCCCGGCGGTCCCGTCCTCCTGAGCGCCCGGGTACAGCCTCCCTTCCACCGACCAGCACACCCGCCAGCCCGTACGACCCAACGACAGGCGGAGCTGTCCGTCGAGGTCGTCGGACTCCCAACCCCGGCGCACGGCGAGCCCGAGCAGCCGGCCCAGGTCCAGGACGAGCCCGGCGACCAGGTCGGGCCGCGCGGGGTAGCGCTCCCGGAAGACCTGGGCGAACGGCTGGGCGACCCGGGCGCGCAGCGCCTCGTCCGGCCACCGGTCCCCCGCCCGTCCTCCCGGGCATCAGCCTGCCACCCGCTCCCGAACGCGCGCAGCGCCTGTCAGCCTGGCGGGCACCCCGCGGTCGGCTACCGGGCCGAACGCCCTCGGCAGCCGGGTCTCACCCTTCCTTCAGCCACCAGGGCGCGACGCACGCCGGCGTTCGACCTCAGCGGTCAGAGCAGGGGGCCAGGTGGCGATGAACGGTTGCACCTGCGGTTCCCACCAGCTCGAGTCCTCGACGAACGAGAGGGAGACGGCGTTGTCCACACGGTCGTCGCCGGTCACCAACGCCTGTTCCAACAGGCCCAGGCACCGCTGGAGGAGGCTGCCGTCGTCACGCTTCCACGCGTCGAAGGCGAACCGTCGCAGATCCCCGACCAGCAGATGCAGCAGGACCCCGTCGTTGTCGTCCAGATGCTCCGCGACAAGGCCCCCGGCCTCCGGCAGCTGCTCGACGACGCGAACCACGAAGCGTCCGGCCGTCATACCCACGCCAAGAAGGCTACGACTGAGGCGGCCGACGATCGAGGAACGTGGTCCCGGGGTGACGGTGCAGCGACACTTGGGGGGTGAGCGACGCAGAACGCGCCGAGCCGGTCTCCACGGCCTACCTGCCCGGCGGGTACCGAGGGACGTGCCCGGTGTGCGGGAGTCCTGCCCTGCAGGCCGCCCGCTACCCACGAGCGCTGTGCCTGGCGTGCACCGAGGCCGCCCGGTGCCAGGCTCACGGGCTCCCCGCAGCCCTGGGCGGTGAGTCCGGGTCCTTCTTCGGCGGCTTCGTGCCCGGTCACGTCGACGACCGAGGACGTTGGGAGCCCTGCACCGGGGACGGTGCCGTCATGGTCCGTGGCGTGCGCTGCAGACTGCAGGAGGCCCGCTTCGGCGGTTCCGTGGTCGAACCCGCTGACTGAGCAGCCTTCGCCTCGTCGGGAGTCGCCGATCCGCCGGACGTGGCCCGGCTCGGCCTGGCCCGGCGGGCGGTCGGGGCCGGGCTGTGCGACGCGGTGGTGCTGACCGTCGTGCCCCGCGCGCGGCTGCGGGCGCGTGCCGGGGCCGACCCGCCGGTACCCTCCCCGTGATGAGCAGCGCCGCCGCGGCCGACACCGCGGACCCCGCCCGGGGCACCCGCCTGTCCCGGCCCGCCCGGCGCAAGCAGCTGCTGGGCGCCGCGCAGGAGGTGTTCGTCGCCTACGGCTACCACGCGACCGCGATGGACGAGATCGCCGAGCGCGCCGGGGTCTCCAAGCCGGTGCTCTACCAGCACTTCCCCAGCAAGCTCGAGCTGTACCTGGCCGTGCTCGACCGCCACGTGGACGCCCTCGTCGCCGCGGTCAGCGACGCGCTGGAGGCCACGCACGACAACAAGCAGCGCGTCGCCGGGGTGACGAGCGTGTTCTTCGCCTTCGTCGACACCGACGGCGAGGCGTTCCGGCTGGTGTTCGAGTCCGACCTGACCAGCGAGCCGGCGGTCCGCGACCGGGTGGCCAGGATGACGGCCGCCTGCGCCGAGCCCATCAGCGTCGTCATCGCCGAGGACACCGGCCTGCCCGCGGAGCAGGCCCGCATGCTGGGCATCGCCCTGGTCGGGCAGGCGCAGGTCACGGCCCGCTGGTGGTTGACCAACGGCCGGCCGATCCCCCGCGAGGACGCCGCCCGGCTGGTGTTCTCGCTGTCGTGGCGCGGCATCCGGGGCTTCCCCAAGTCCGGGGTCTGACGCCCCACCCGTTAGGCTCGTCACCGCCCCGCCGGACCGGCGCGGCACACCGGGCGCGGCGCGCCCACCACTGCACAGGAGGCACCGTGGAGGTCAAGATCGGCGTGCGCAACGCCGGGCGCGAGCTGAACCTCGAGACGTCCGAGACCGCCGAGCAGATCGGCGCGACCGTGGCCAAGGCCATCGCGGACGGCGGCGTGCTGGAGCTCGTCGACTCCAAGGGCCGTCACGTGTTCGTCCCCACCGAGGCCCTCGCCTACGTCGAGACCGGCCCGACCGAGGTCCGCAAGGTCGGCTTCGGCACCCCGCCGCTCAGCGGCGCCTGAGGCCCGGCACCCCAGCCCGCCCGGGAGCACCCGCATGACCGTCGAGACGATCCTGTCCGCCGTCCTGGTGGGCGCCGTCCTGGGTGTGCTGGGGCGGCTTCTGGTGCCGGGCCGCAACCCCATCGGCTGCCTGCTCACCATCGGCGTCGGCATCCTCGCCGCCCTGGCCGGCACCGCCCTCGCAGCGACCGCCGGGGTGGACACCGACGGCTGGAGCTGGGCCGAGTTCGGCATCCAGGTCCTGGTGGCGGCCTTCGGCGTCGCCCTGCTGACCGGGTTCAGCCGCAAGCGCGGCTGAGACCGCCGGCTACTGGGCCAGGCCCAGCACCTTCATCCGCTCGCCGTGGCGGTCCATGATGCGGGCGAACATGTGGCCGATCTCGGCCAGGTCGGCCCCCGGCTGGTCCTCGGTCCCGACCAGCAGCGCCGCCAGGCCGTCCCGGTCCACGGCCACCCGCTGCGCCTGGCTCAGCGCCTCACCGACCAGCCGTCGCGCCCACAGCGCGAGCCGGCCCGCCAGCCGCGGGTCCCGGTCCACGGCCGCCCGGACGGCCCCGGCCACCACCTCGGTGTGCCCGGCGTCCTCGAGCACGCGGTGCACCAGGACCCGGGTCTCGTCGTCGACGAACGCCGAGATCTCGCGGTAGAAGTCGGTGGCGATCCCGTCACCGACGTAGGCCTTGACCAGGCCCTCCAGCCAGTCGTTCGGCGCGGTGCGGTCGTGGAACGCGTCCACCGGCGCGCAGAACGGCGCCATGGCCTCCTGCGGCTCGGCTCCCAGCTGCTCGATCCGCTCCGCGAGCGCCTCGTAGTGACGGAACTCGGTGGCCGCGACCTGGGCCAGCGCCACCTTGTCGGCCAGGCTCGGGGCCAGCTCGGCGTCGCCCGCCAGACGGCTGAACGCGGTCAGCTCGCCGTACGCGAGGGCGCCGAGCAGGTCGACGACGGGGGCGTGCGCAGCCATGCGGGCACCCTAGTCGTCTGTCACGGCTAGGATCGCCCCATAGTGACTGACCAGACCTTCGCCGACTTCGGCGTCCAGACAGAGATCTGCGCGGCCCTCGCCGGCGCGGGGATCACCCATCCGTTCCCGATCCAGGCGATGACCCTGCCGGTCGCGCTGCAGGGGGCCGACATCATCGGCCAGGCGAAGACCGGCACGGGCAAGACCCTCGGATTCGGCATACCGCTCGTGCAGCGCGTCGTGGGACCGGGCGAGCCCGGCTTCGACGACCTCGAGGCCCCCGGCAAGCCGCAGGCCCTCGTCGTCGCCCCCACGCGTGAGCTCGCCCTGCAGGTGGCCCAGGACCTGACGACCGCCGCCAAGCGCCGCGCCGTCCGCGTCACGGTCATCTTCGGCGGGCGTGCCTACGAGCCGCAGATCGACGCCCTGCGCACCGGCGTCGAGATCGTCGTCGGCACACCGGGTCGCCTCAACGACCTGGTGCAGCAGGGTCACCTCGACCTGAGCCGCTGCCGCCACGTCGTCCTCGACGAGGCGGACGAGATGCTCGACCTGGGGTTCCTGCCCGACGTCGAGCGGCTGCTCTCGCGCACCCCGGCCGGGCGACAGACGATGCTGTTCAGCGCGACGATGCCGTCCGCGATCGTGTCGTTGGCCCGGGCCTACATGACCCAGCCGACGCACATCCGGGCCCACGACCCCGACGACGACGGCGCCACCGTCAAGCTCGTCAAGCAGTTCGCCTACCGGACCCACCCGATGGACCGCATCGAGTGCCTGGCCCGGCTGCTGCAGTCCGAGGGCCGCGGCCTGACGATCGTCTTCACCCGGACCCGTCGAAACGCCTCCAAGGTGGCCGACGACCTGGTCGCCCGCGGGTTCGCTGCGGCGCCGATCCACGGCGACCTGGGCCAGGGCGCCCGCGAGCAGGCCCTGCGCGCGTTCCGCAACGGCAAGGTCGACGTGCTCATCGCGACCGACGTGGCCGCCCGCGGCATCGACGTCGAGGACGTCACCCACGTCGTCAACTACGAGTGCCCCGACGACGCGAAGACCTACATCCACCGGATCGGTCGCACCGGCCGGGCCGGGGCCGCAGGCACGGCGGTGACGTTCGTGGAGTGGGCCGACACCGTGCGCTGGACCGTCATCGCGCGCGAGATCGGCATCCCGTTCGACGAGCCGGTCGAGACGTACTCCACGTCGCCGCACCTGTACACCGACCTGCTGATCCCCGAGGGGACCACGGGTCGTCTGCCCCGGGCCGCGCGCACCCGCGCCGGCCTGGACGCGGAGGAGGTCGAGGACATCGAGGGCGCGCCCAAGCGCACCCGCGCCCCCCGTGAGGGCGGCCGCGACGGCGAGCGCGGCGGCCGTGGCGGCGAGCGCGGCGGCCGTGGCGGGAGCCGGGGCGGCGAGCGCTCCGGTCGCGGCGAGAAGCGTGACCAGGGTCCGGCCCCGGAGCGTGGCGGCGACCACCCCGCGGACGACCAGGGCACCACCCGGCCGCGCCGGCGTCGTCGGGCCGGCGGCTCGACCACCGTGCTGCTGACCGACGCGGGTCCCGTGGCCGTGGACGACGTCACCGCCACCCCGGTGGGCGACGGCGAGGCCGGGACCCCCCGGCGTCGACGTCGCCGCCGCAGCGGTCGCGGCGGCGAGGGCTCCGACAACGCGGCCAGTCCCGCGACCGTCGACTGAGCCGAAGCACCCGAGCGCGCAGCGCGTCGTCCCCGCCGGGACGGCGCGCTGCTCGCGTCAGCGGCCGGTCGGCCGTGCGGTCGGCAGTGCGGTCGGCAGTGCGGTCGGCAGTGCCGTCAGCGGCCGGTCAGCAGCGTGTCGGCGACGTCCCGGTAGGCCTGCGCGGCGGCCGAGCGCCCGGCCGTGGCCAGCACGCTGCGCCCCCGGGCGGGCGCCTCGGCCACCCGGACCGAGCGCGGCACGGGGCCCAGGACGGGCAGGCCGTACCGCTCCCCCAGGTCGGCCACGACCTGCCGGGCGTGCGAGGTCCGCAGGTCCACCATGGTCGGCAGCAGCCCCACCACGGTCAACGCCGGGTTGAGCTGCTCGCGGACGTCCTCGACGGTGTCCAGCAGCTGACCCACGGCGCGGTGGCCGAGCATCTCGGCCGTCAGCGGCACCAACACCTCGTCGGCCGCGGCGAGCGCGTTGAGCGTCAGCACGCCCAGGCTCGGCGAGCAGTCCAGGACCACGTCGTCGTAGTCGTCGGCCACCGCGGCCAGCGCGGTGCGCAGCAGCAGGTCCCGGTCGGCGCGGTCCACGACGGCAGCGTCGAGGCCGGCGAGCTCGAGCGTGGCCGGGACCAGGTCGACGCCCTCGGCCGTCACCACGACCGCGTCGGCCACGGCCCGGCCCAGGACGACGTCGTGGCTGCTCGCGTCCACCGCGTCGGCGTCCACGCCCAGGGCGAAAGTCAGGCAGGCCTGCGAGTCCAGGTCGACGAGCAGCACGCGTCGGCCCCGGTCGTGGAACGCCGTCGCCAGCGCGGCCGCGGTCGTGGTCTTGGCCACGCCGCCCTTCTGGTTGGCGATCGCCAGCACGCGGGACATCGCCCCATCCTCGCACCGCAGGGCGCGGGGGCCGGGCGGGGTCAGTGCCGCCCGCGCGCCGCTCCGGCGAGCAGCTGCTCGACCACGTCGTCGGGGGTCGTGTTCTCGCCCATCCGGTTCTGCTTGCCCGCGCCGTGGAAGTCGCTGGACCCCGTGCACAGCAGACCCATGTCCGCCGCCAGCGCCCGCAGCCGGGCGCGGGTCGGCTCGTCGTGGTCGCGGTGGTCGACCTCCAGGCCGACCAGTCCCGCCGCCGCGAGCTCGGCCACGACGTCGTCGGACAGCACGTCGGCGGCCGAGCGGGAGGCGGGGTGGGCCACGACCGCCGCGCCCCCGGCGGCGACGACCGCGCGGACGGTCTGCAGCAGGCCGGGCGCGCGGTAGCCCACGTAGTAGGGGCTGCCCTCGGCCAGCAGCTCGACGAACGCCTCGTCCCGGCTGGCCACCGCCCCCACCGCCACCAGCGCGTCGGCCACGTGGGGGCGACCGGGGGTGACCCCGACCGGCACCCGCGCCAGCACGTCGTCGGTCGACAGGCCCGGCACCACGGCCTGCAGCCGCTCGACGATCAGCCGCAGCCGGGCCAGCCGGCTGTCGACCGTGCTGGCCAGCGTCCGGGCCAGCGCCGGGTCGTCGGTCACGGCCCCGTAGCCGAGCAGGTGCACCGACCGGCCCCGCACCGCGGTGGAGATCTCCACCCCGGGCACCAGGTCCACACCCAGGTCCGCCGCCGCGCGGACCGCCTCGGCCAGGCCCGCCCCGGTGTCGTGGTCGGTCAGCGCCAGCCCGCTCAGCCCGGCGGCCGCGGCGGCCCGGACCACGTCGGCGGGGGCCGTGGTGCCGTCGCTGGCGGTGGAGTGGGTGTGCAGGTCGTAGGGCACGGGGACCGATGCTAGGGCCGCGGCGTAGCGTCGTCGCCGTGGAACCGACGCCTGCTCCCCCGCTGCGGACCTCGGCCGGCCGGCTGCCCGGGCCCGAGGGGGTGCTGCTGGGGCACGCCGACGCGACCGGGGACGGCTGGCTCACCGGGTGCACGGTCGTGCTGCCGCCCCCGGGCACGGTCGGGTCGGTGGCCGTCGCGGGCGGCGCCCCCGGCACCCGCGAGACCGACGCCCTGGCCCCGGGGACGCTGGTCGGCACCGTGGACGCCGTGGTCCTGTCGGGCGGCAGCGCCTACGGGCTGGCGACCGCGGACGGCGTGATGCGCTGGTGCGAGCGCCAAGGACGGGGGTTCGTGGTGTCACCCCCCGACGCCCCCGGGCCCCCGGTCCGGGTGCCGATCGTGCCGGCGGCGGTCGTGTTCGACCTGGGCCGCGGCGGTGACCCGGCGGCCCGTCCGGACGCCCGGTTCGGCGAGGCCGCGTGCGAGGCGACGACCGGGCTCGCGGCGGGCGGTCCGGCACAGGGCGCGCTGGAGGGCCGGGTGGGCGCGGGGACCGGCTGCCGGGTCGGCGGCGGCACCGCCCCCGGCGGCGTGGGGGTGGTCGGCGGTCCCGTCCCCGGCAGCCCGCACCTGATCGGCGCCGTCGTGGTCGCGAACGCCGCGGGGGCGCCGACCGGGGCGGCGGTCCCGACCGGAGGCGGCGACGGCCCGGACGACGATGGTGGCCCGGACGGCGGCGGCACCGGTCCCGCGGGCTCCGGCGCGGGGTTGCTCAACACGACCTTGGTCGTGGTCGTCACCGACGCCGTGCTCGACGTGGCCACCGCCCACCGGCTGGCGCAGGCCGCGCACGCCGGCCTGGCCCGGGCCGTGGACCCCAGCCACACCGTGGTCGACGGCGACGTGGTGCTGGCCCTGGCCACCGGGGCGGGCGAACCGCTGCGGGACCCCCGGGACCAGGTGGCGCTGGAGGCGGCTGCGGCCCGGGCCGTCACCCAGGCGTTCGCCCGCGCCGTCGCCTGATGGGACCATGTCGGACATGACCGACGGCGACACCACCGAGCAGGGGGCGGCCGAGACCGGCGCCCGCAGCCAGCGACCCAGCAGCAAGGCGTTCCGCGACTTCGTCGCCTCGGGCTGGGCCGAGCGCCCCGGCACGCTGCCGGCCACCGCCGCCGGGGCCCGTCACGCCGTGGCGCGCCGGGAGCGGCTGTCCGCCCGGTTCCCCGCCGACCGGCTGGTCGTGCCGGCGGGCGGTCTGCAGGTCCGCAGCAACGACACCGACCACCGGTACCGCCCCCACACGGCCTTCGCGTACCTCACCGGGCTGGGCGGCGACACCGAGCCGGACTGCGTCCTGGTGCTCGAGCCGGTCGAGGGCGGCCACGAGGCCGTGCTGTTCTTCCGGCCGCGGGCCGGGCGCGACACCGAGGAGTTCTACGCCGACGCCCGCTACGGCGAGCTGTGGGTGGGCACCCGGCAGTCCCTGGCGGAGGTGTCGGCCGAGACCGGCCTGCCCGCCCGGCACCTGGACGAGCTGGGCGACGCCCTGGTCAAGGACCTGGGCGCCACCACCGTGCGCGTCGTGCGCGACGCCGACCCGCGCACCACCGCCCACCTGGACCGGGCCCGGTCGGCCGACGGCCTGGACCTCGACGTGGCCACGGCCTCCGACGACGCGCTGGCCGACGCCGTGTCCGCGCTGCGCTGCGTCAAGGACGCCTGGGAGGTCGAGCAGCTGCGCGAGGCCGTCGAGTCGACCGCGCGCGGGTTCGCCGACGTCGTCGCCGCGCTGCCCCGGGCGGCCGAGCACGCGCGCGGCGAGCGGGTCATCGAGAGCGTCTTCGCGGCGCGGGCGCGCGAGGAGGGCAACGGCGTCGGCTACGAGGTCATCGCCGCGGCGGGAGACCACGCCTGCACGCTGCACTGGATCCGCAACGACGGCCGCGTGCCCGCCGACGCCCTGGTCCTCGTCGACGCCGGGGTCGAGGTCGACTCGCTGTACACGGCCGACGTCACCCGCACCCTGCCGGTGTCGGGACGCTTCTCCCCGGCCCAGCGGCAGGTCTACACCGCGGTGCTGGACGCGGCCGACGCCGCGTTCGCCGCCACCCGACCGGGGGCGACGATCCGCGAGGTGCACGAGGCCGCGATGGCCGTCATCGCCGACCGGCTGGCCGCCTGGGGCCTGCTGCCCGTCAGCCCGGAGGAGTCCCTGGACACCGCCACCGGCGGGCAGCACCGGCGCTGGATGGTGCACGGCACGAGCCACCACCTGGGCCTGGACGTGCACGACTGCGCCCGGCTGGCGCGCGAGACCTACCAGGGCCAGGCGCTGGAGCCCGGCATGGTGTTCACCATCGAGCCGGGCCTGTACTTCCGCGCCGACGACCTGCTGGTGCCCGAGGAGCTGCGCGGGATCGGCGTCCGGATCGAGGACGACGTGCTGGTCACCGCGGACGGGGCGGAGAACCTGTCCGCGATGCTGCCGCGCGAGCCGGACGCCGTGCAGGAGTGGATGGCCGGGCTCAGGGCCTGACCCACCGCCTCAGGGGACGGGGGGCCCGCCGAAGCCCGCGGGCGCGTCGTCGACGCCGGAGTTGGGCAGCTTGCGCAGGGTGTTGCGGGCCTGGTTGGCCACCTCCGCGACCGCCACCACCTGGTACTGCGAGGCGACGATCTGGCTGGCCGAGGTGAAGTCGCGGCGCCCGCCGGTGAAGCTGAACGAGATGACGCCGAACAGCATGCCGAACCCGGCGCCGATCAGGACCGCGGCCAGGAACAGGTCGAGGCCGCCGGTGCCGAACAGCGTCAGCAGCAGCCCGACGAACAGGCCGAAGTACGCCCCGCTGGCGGCGCCGGCCGCGGCGACCCGCGGGTAGGTGAGCCGGCCGGTGACCCGCTCCACCATCCGCAGGTCGGTGCCGATGATGGCCACCTTCTGCACGGGGAACTTCTCGTCCGACAGGTAGTCCACAGCCCGCTGCGCCTGCTCGTACGTCGCGTAGCTGGCGATGAGCTCGCCGTGGAACGGCGTGGGGAGCCGGGGCACACCACGTCCGCTGCTGGTTCCGCTGAAGGCCATGACCCTCATCCTCCCACCGCTGCGGGCCCGCCTGTCGCCGTCGGGCCCGGCCACCCGCCCCGACGTCGCGGGCCGGGCACCGCGGCTGCGGTACCCGGCCCGTCAACGGCTCGCGGGGTGCGGCTGGTTCCCCCGGGCTCAGCGCTCGGCGGCGGCCGCCGCGTCCGCGGCACCCTGCTCGGACGTCTCGCCGGCCGTGGCCAGCTGCCCGCTGGAGCTCTCCAGGTGGGCGCGGACGAACCAGTGGAACAGCTCGAGCTTGGCCGCCTGGCCGATCAGCATGTCCTCGCTCACCGGGTCGACCTCGCCGGCCTTCTCGATGGCCTCGCGCTGGTCGGCGATGACGCCCTGGTAGACGACGTCGAGCGCCCCGAGGTGCTCGGTGGTCACGGCCCGGCCCAGCGAGTAGTCCTCCCAGGACCGCTGCGACACCATGGCGCCGATGGTCCCGACCGGGGACCCGCCGAGGGTGGCGATGCGCTCGGCGATCTCGTCGGTCATCGCCCGGACGTCCTCGACCTGGGGGTCGAGCATCTCGTGCACGGCGATGAAGTGCGGTCCCACGACGTTCCAGTGCACGTGCTTGAGCGTCAGGTGCAGGTCGGTGAGGGCGGTGAGGCGCTCCTGCAGGACGGCGGTGAGGCCGGCGGCCTGCGCCTCGTCCATGCCGGGGACGGTGTAGCCACCACGGCGGGGGGTGTTGGTAGGCACGAAGGCTCCGATCTGTCGTGTTCCTTGTGGTCCTTGTGGTCCCGGCCGACCGGTCGTCCGGCGGCACGAGACCCCGGCGCACGTGTCGTGCACCGGGGTGGAGGACCCCGAGGCGGCCTCGGGAGGCCGGGCGACGGGTGTCGCTCTCACTCTGACCCGGTACCCCTCGCACCGCCACCGCAAACGGGCAGGCGCACCTCGAACCGGCAGCCCGTACCCGTGCCGGACACCTCGACCTGGCCGCCCGCGCCCTGCACCAGCTCGCGCACGATGGCCAGGCCGAGACCGGCGCCCGAGCTGCCCGGCGTGCGGGCCCGCTCCCCGCGCCAGCCCGCCTCGAAGACCCGCGGCAGGTCCTCCTCGGGGATGCCGCCGCAGGTGTCGTCCACCTGCAGCACGGCCTGCCCGCCGTCCCCTGGAGCCGACTGCGGGGCGGGAAGCCGGACCACGACCCGGTCCCCGGCCTGGACCGCGTTCAGCACCAGGTTGGACAGGATCCGGTGCAGGGCCTCGGGGTCGACGTGGGCCACGGCCCGGCCGTCGGTGAGGTCCTCGACGTGCAGCCGGACCTCTCGTGACGCGGCGACGGCGGACAGCGTGCCCGTCACCTGCTCGACCACCTCCAGCAGCCGCACCGGCCGCGGCTGCTGCCGGGCCGGGCCGCCCTGGAGGCGGGCCAGCTCGAACAGGTCGTCCACCATGACCGCCGTCCGGTCGACCTCCGCCCGGATCCGGCGCAGGTAGTCGTCGTGGTCCTCCACCATTCCGTCCTCGAGGGCCTCGGCCATCGCGCGGATGCCGGCCAGCGGGGTGCGCAGGTCGTGGGTGAGGGCCGCGACGAGCTGCCGTCGGACCTGCTCGGAGCGCTCGTCGGCCTCCCGTGCGCTGCGCTGCCGGGCCACGTCCTGCTCCAGGCGGTGCACGCGCCGGGCGAGCAGCGCCGCCACCACCAGACCGACGAGCGCGCCGCCCGCGCAGGCCGCCAGCACCAGCCAGGTCTGCTCACCGGTCAGGTACATGGCCTGCGTGGAGACCAGGACGGAGGCCAGCACCGCGGCGATGGCCGCCGCCGGGGGCACGAGGACGGCCAGCCGGAGCGAGCCGGACCGGCGCGCGAGCAGCCACCCGACCGTCCCCACGACGGCCCCTCCGGCGGCGCCGGCCGCGAAGGCCAGCGGCAGGGCGGCGGCCGGGGTCACGCGGCGCCGCCGGGCGCCGGGGCGGGCGACGGGGCGGGCGACGGCGCGGCCGAGGCGGTCCCACCGGACACCCGACCGTCCCAGCGGTAACCGATCCCCCACACCGTGGCCAGCAGCTCCGGCCGGGCCGGGTCGGCCTCGATCTTGTGCCGCAGCCGACGCACGTGCACCGTGACCGTCGAGTGGTCGCCGAAGTCCCACCCCCACACCTGCGACAGCAGGTCGTCGCGGCTGAACGCGCGGCCCGGGTGGCGCAGCAGGTGCAGCAGCAGGTCGAGCTCGCGCAGCGTCAACGACACCGGGGCCCCGTCCCGGGTCACGGTGCGGGCCACCGGGTCCACGACCAGCGTCCCGCTCCTCAGCCGGGCCTCCTGACCGTCGGCGGGCTCGTCCGTCGGCCGGGCGCCGGCGGCCCGGCGACGCAGCACCGAGGCCACCCGAAGCACCAGCTCGCGGTTGCTGAACGGCTTGGTCACGTAGTCGTCCGCCCCCACCTCCAGCCCCAGCACGCGGTCCACCTCGGCCCCCAGCGCGGTCAGCATGATGACCGGGACGTCGGACACCTGGCGGAGCCGGCGGCAGACCTCGATGCCGTCCAGTCCCGGCAGCATGACGTCGAGCACGACCAGGTCCGCCGGCCGTCCCGGGGGGTCGGGAGCCGCCAGCACCAGGGCCGAGGGGCCGTCGTGGGCCACGGAGACCTCGTGACCGGCGCGCAGCAGGTAGCGCGACACCACCTCGGCGACCGTTCGGTCGTCGTCGACGACCAGCAGCCGAGCCATGCCTCAGGGTAGGACCCGGGCGGCCCGACGCAGCGGTCGCGGGACTGGATCCTCCTTACGGACCGGTGACGTCGTCGGGCGGGGTCCAGGCTCGTGCCCGCTGCAGCCCGGCCGCGCGGCCGGCGGCCACGACCCGGCGGGCCATGGCGGCGCTGGCGGCGTCGACCATCTCGTCGCCCAGCATCGCCGCCCCCCGGCCACCACCGTCCGGGGAGGCGAACCAGGCCAGGGCGTCCAGGACGTCCTCGGCCCGTTCGTATGCGGCCTGCGACGGGCTGAACACCTCGTTGCAGACGTCGACCTGGTCCGGGTGCAGCACCCACTTGCCGTCGTAGCCCAGGGCCGCGCTGCGCCGGGCGTGGCGGCGGAAACCCTCGACGTCCCTCACCTGCAGGTAGGGACCGTCGACGGCGTGGACCCCGTGGGCCCGGGCCGCCACGAGGATGCTGAGCAGCGTGTGGTGGTGCGCGTCGCCCGGGGCGTAGCCATCGGGCTGCTCGCCGACGTCCAGGGAACGCATGCCCAGGTCGGCCATCAGGTCGGCCGGGCCGAGCACCAGCGACTCCACGCGGGGGCTGGCCGCCGCCAGCGCCGGGGCGTGCAGCAGGCCCGAGGCGTCCTCCACCTGGACCTCGAGCCCGATGCGTCCCTCGGGCAGGCCGGCGACCCGCTCCAGCTGGCCCAGGACCAGGTCGAGCGCCCGGACGTGCGAGGGGTCGGAGGCCTTGGGCAGCACCAGGGCGTCGACCCGGTCGCCGGCCCCCTGCACGACGGCGGACACGTCGGCCAGGGTGTGGGCGCTGGCCCAGCCGTTGACGCGCACGGTGACGGTCGGTGCGTGCCAGCCGCCCTCGCGCAGGGCCGCGACGACGTGGTCCCGGGCCGTCGCCTTCGCCCCCTCCGCCACCGCGTCCTCCAGGTCGAGGAACAGAACGTCGACGGGCAGGCCGCGGGACTTGTCGATCATGCGCGTGCTCGAGCCGGGGACGGCGAGCACGGAGCGGCGGGCGCGCGGGGGCCGTCGGTCGTGCGGCGGGGCCGGGACGGTCATGACGGCCACGCTACCGAGGCGGGCGGGTCGGGCGGCCGGGTGAGCGGGCGGACGGGGCCGCGTGCGGGGCCGGGCCGGCGGAGGCCTGTCCAGGGTTGTGTCCGGGGTGGTGCCTAGCGTCTCGGTATGTCGTCGAACGAGGTGCCGGTCCCTGACGCGGGCGGTGATGCGGGTGGGGACCTGGCCGTGGCCGCGGTGGCAGCGATGTCCTCCACGGGGTTCGTGCGGGCGGCGGCTGACGCCATGGAGCTGCAGGCGGTGGCGACCTTGACCGAGGTCCGTCGGCGGCAGGCCCTGGCGGCAGCGGTGGCGGCGGCGCGAGAGGCCGACGTGGCCCGGGGGCTGGTGCCGGGCACCACGCGGGTGCGGGGGGTGGATCTGGAGGGGGTGGACCGGTTCACGGCGCAGGAGGTGTCGCTGGCGTTGACGGTGTCGCCGGTGCTGGCGCGGGAGCGGGTGGAGCTGGCGGTGGAGCTGGTCCTGAGGCGGCCGGTGACTTTCGAGGCGCTGCAGCGCGGTGAGATCGACCTGGTGCGGGCGCGGCGGATCTGCGACGCGGTCCGCGGGCTGTCACGGACGCCGTCCGGCGAGACCAGCGAGACCAGCGAGACCAGCGAGACCGGCGAGACCAGCGAGACCGGCGAGACCGGTGAGACCGGTGAGACCGGCGAGAGGGAGCAGACGGGCGAGATCGGCGAGGCGGGTGCTGACGCGAGCGATGAGGACCGTCTCGCGGCAGCGGTGGAGGCCGAGGTGCTGTACCCGGGCAGCGTGGCCGGGTTGGCGGATCGGCGTCCGGCGCGGGCGGCGGGTGCGCTGACGCCGGCGCAGCTGACGGCGCGGTTGACGCGGCTGGTGCTGCGGGCGGACCCGCAGGGGGCGGTGGAGCGGACCGCGGAGGCGGACACACGTCGGGGCTGCAGCTACCGGTCGCTGCCGGACGGGATGGCGCTGCTGTCGATCACCGGTCGCGCGGAGCTGCTCGGCGCCGCGTTCACCCGGCTCGACGGGACCGCCCGCGAGCTCCTGCGAGCGGACCGCACCGACGTCGGGACCGCCACGGCCACCTACGCGGCACCCGCGTCCGGTCACGACGCGGCGCGGACGTTGGACCAGACCCGGGTCGACGTGTTCCTCGCGACCCTGCTCGGTGACTCCCACGACCTGACCCGGGCCCACAACGTCCGCATCGACCTGGCCCTCGTCGCCACCGCCGGCACCGTCCTGGCCGGCGGCGACGAACCCGGTGACCTCGACGGCTACGGCCCCGTCCCCGCCCCCCTGACCCGTGCCCTGGCCGCCGACGCCCGCTGGCGCCGCTGGAACAGCGACCCGACCACCGGCCACCTCACGCACACCAGCCAGAGCAGCTGCGGCTGCACCCACACCACCAACAGCCCTGCCAGCCCTGGCGGCGCTGGCGGCCCGCACGGACCCGGCGGAGCCGAGACCGGACCTGGCACCCCAGGACCCGAGGCGTCCCCCGCAACCGAACCCGCGTCCGCACCCGGCACCGCGTCCTCGCCCGGCTCCCGATCAGCGCCGGCACCCGCACCCGGCTCCGCGTCCTCGCCCGGCTCCGCGTCCTCGCCCGGCTGCGGGTCAGCGCCTTCACCCGCGCCCGGCTCAGCGCCCGCATCCGGCGCCGGGCCCGGCACCCCCTGCGGCTGCGGGCTGGCCGACACCCGTCACCGCACCTACCGCCCCAGCACCGCCGTCGCCGCCCTCATCCGCGCCCGCGACCAGACCTGCCGCTTCCCCACCTGCCGCCGCCGCGCCGCCGCCTGCGACCTCGACCACGTCACCCCCTTCCCCCACGGCCCCACCTGCCACACCACCATGGCCACCGAGTGCCGCCTGCACCACACCTGCAAGCACCAAGCCGGCTACACCCTCACCATCACCCCCGACGGCACCACCACCTGGACCACCCCCACCGGCCACCAGCACGTCACCCACCCACCCAGCTGGGGACGACCACCACCTCGCACCGACATGCATCCCGATGACGCCGACGAACCCGACGACGTCGCTGCCGGACCGACCGACGTTCGGTGCGACCCGGTGGACGACGCCGCACCGCCGTTCTGAACGGCAGGTGAGGCGCGGACGAGCACGGCCGACCGGTAACCACCGGTCGGCCGTGCAGAGCAGTCGCGGCCCCGGGCCGGACGCGGCTGGCGCCATCCCTCGGGCCGGGCAAGGCCGCACCATGGCCTGGCCGGGCGCGGGCGCACCACCCTCGAGCCGGGCGCGGCCGCACCATCCCCCGAGGCGGGTGCGGCCGGCCCGGCCGACGTCAGCCCACGCACCTCGTCTCGGGGTGGTCGACCTGGATGGTGGACGTGACGGCCTCACCCGACACCGTCGCCGTCAGCTCGACCGTGCTGCTGCCCGCGGGCACGACGGTCGCGCCGGTCCGGAACGGGTGCAGCCCGTACCCGCCGGCCGCCACGGCCGGCATCGTCACGGAGCCGAACGGGGTGGTGACCACGGCGTCGACGCGGACGTCGTCGTCGTTGGCCACGCGCACCGTGAACACGGAGCCCCGGCCGCCCAGGCACCGCACCTGGGTGGTGACGGTCGCGTCCAGCGCGGGCAGCACGTCCAGGTCCGCACGGTCCGAGGACGGCTCAAGGATGCCGAAGCCCAGGAACTCCGCCGTCACCGTCCGCTCGCCCGCGGGCAGGTCGTCGGGCAGCTGCGCCGTGGCCACGCCGTCGCCGTCCAGGTAGACCGTCTCGGTCCACGCCCCCGCGCTGAACCGCACCTGGCCACCGGTCTCGAAGGTGTCCGCCGCCTCGACCACCGCCGTGACCGTGACGCCTTCACCCTCCTCCGCCGTGCCGGGGACCTCGAGCTCGGTGGTCGTGGCCACGTCGGAGTTCGGGATCCCGCGCACGTCGTTCCACTCCCGCACCGTGATCGGGATGACCGTGCCGTGACGCGGACGCGGCACGCCGGCGTTGGTCATGGTGATCGTCTTCGGGTCCCAGGTCACGGCCTCGATGTCCTCGCTGCACGCGGCCTGGTAGCCCCCGCCGTTCGTGTACCGGTCGCCCCACAGGTAGAACTGGTCCGGGCAGGCGGTGTCACCGGGGTTGGCCTCGAAGACCACCGGACCCTCGTAGCCCGCGTCCGGCTGCCACGTCGTGCGGCCCAGCGCCGGCGCCACCAGCTCCCAGGCGTCGATGTCGCTCTCCAGGAAGTCCTCGTTCTTCTCCGAGAACAGGTCCGAGCCCGCGTTGCCGGCCTCGTTCTTGGTGAACCGGTAGTACTGGTCGCCGACCTTGATCCCGGTGGTGTCGATGCGCGACAGCGGGGCCGGGTCCTGCCAGACCTTCGCCTCGGTGAAGGTCTGGAAGTCGCGGGTGGTGCTGATCCACATCTGCGCGTTGCCCTGCCCGGTGCGGTTGACCGGGTCGTCCCACAGCGACTGGGCCCAGAACACCGCGTAGGCGCCGATCTCGTCCACCCACAGCGACTCCGGCGCGAACGCGTTCCCGGCGTCGTCGGGTGCGACCTTCACGTGGCGCTGCGGGGTCCAGTTGACGAGGTCGTTGGACTCGAAGACCTCGATGTACTGGGTGTCGTTGATGTTGTAGCCGCCCTGGTCGTACCAGTTCAGGTCGGTGGCGATCATGTAGTAGGTGTCACCGTCGGGGGACCGCACGATGTGGGGGTCGCGCAGCCCCTGGTCGCCCTGCTGCGAGATCAGCGAGGGCTGCCCGCCGGTCAGACCGGTCCAGTCGAGGGCGGTGTTGCCGTTGGACGTGGCGAACATGATCTGCTCGCCGTCGGCCAGGTTCTCGCCCTTGAAGTAGCCGAGGAAGTACCGCTCGTACTCCTCCACGCGCGGCATCGAGCGGATCGTGACCTCGAACTCCTTGGTCTGCGACTCCGCCCCTCGCGTCAGCGTGGCCGTCAGCGTGGCCTCGACGTCGGCCCGGCCGTAGGCGGGTCGGGTCACCTCACCGGTCTCCGACACCAGGTCGGTCGTCGACTCCCAGGTGATGGTCGACCCGGAGTCGCCCTGCGCCGGCAGGTCGATGTTGCCGCGCACGTCGTCGGTCGAGTACAGCTCCAGCTCGCTGGTGTCGCGGACGACGGCCTCCGCGTCGTCGAACTCGGCCGCCACCGTGACGACGATCTCGCGCACGACGACCTCGTCGACGCCCTTGCGGACCGTCGCGGTCAGCGTGGCCGTCGCGTCCGGCTCCCCCTGGGCGGGTCGGGTGATCCGACCCGTCACCGGGACCTTGGGCGCCGTGGCGGGCGGGGTGTAGACGTCGACGACCGACGGGTCGGAGCTGGTCCAGGTGATCGCGGACCCGGCCACCGAGCCGACCTCGGGCAGGACGATGTCGCGGACGATCTCGTCCACCGTGCCCAGGTCGATCGCCGCGGCGTCGTCGCGGGCGCCCTCGACCACGGTCTCCTCGGCCAGCGCGAGCACCTCCTCGGTGCTCACCGCCCGGTCGTAGACCCGGAAGTCGGCCAGCGTGCCGCGGAAGGAGTAGTCGGCCGGGTTCTGCGACCGCGCGAGGTAGTTGCAGCTCGTGCCGGCCGCGTTCACCGAGGGCGGGGTGGTCAGGTCGGTCGCCTGCGCGTACTGCACCCCGTCGACGAACACCGTGCCGGTCCAGGTGGTGCCGCCGGCGTTACGAGCCTGCGTGTACGTGACGTGCTTCCACGCCCCTTCGGTCAGGCGCCCGCCGTTCTGCATCAGGCTGCGGTTGCCGACCACGACGCGGAACCGCGAGCCCGGCCGCGGCGCGGTGTTCGAGGCCCACAGCGCGCCCTGGCCGCCGGCGTTCACGTCGCAGGAGCCCGACTTGCTGCCGAAGCCGAAGATCTGGTGGTTGCCGACGTTGGCCGGGTCGACCCAGACGTCGTAGTCGACCGTCACCTCCGTCATCCCCGCGGTGATGTCGTCCGGCAGGTCCACGTACGCGCCCTCGAGCGCGGTCTCGTACGACTCGGGGTTGAACCGCACGCCGTCACCGGTCAGCTCGGCCTTGTCGGCGTTGACCAGCGTGGCCTCCTCGCCGGAGCTGCCGGTGTTGGCCAGCGTGGTCCCGCTGGTCTCGTCCAGCGGGAACCGGTGGACCAGCCCGCCGACGACGCCGTCCTCGGGCGCGGCCCCGGGCTGCGTCGACGACACCGGGGCGGCCCGACCGGCGGCGGCGGACGCCGTCACGGCGGCCCCGCCCGCGCACACGGCCAGGGCCGTCAGGGCTCCCACCACCCTGATCCCGGTCGGCCTCGACCTGCGGACGGTTCTGCTCATGCTCTGCCCTTCGTCATGCCGTCCCCGGGGCAGACGGACGGGCCACCCGGCTCCGTCGCCCGGCGCGCCCGCACGGCCGCCGACCGACCCGCCGACGCCGTCCACCTCGACGACGCCGCGAGCCCACGAGGACTGCCCGGGCCTGCATTGTTATCGCTAACACACAGGTGGGTCAACCATCCGCACGCCCGGACTGACAGCGAGGATGACCCGGTGCAGGGCCACCGGATGACCCGGTGCAGGGCCCCGCATGACCCGGCGCAGGACCCCGCGTGCCCCGGCGCAGGGCCCCGCAAAGGACCCGGTCGACCAGCTACGCCGGCGACTCCGCCGGTTGTCGGCGCGCCCGCACGACCACCGCCAGCCCCACGAGCACGAGCACGGCCCCCGGCACCACGAGCAGCGGGGGCAGCTCCCCCAGCCACAGCCAGGCGATCAGGGACGCCGTCGGGGTCTCCAGCAGGATGGCCAGCGTCACCGTCGTGGCCCCCGCCCGCAGGATGGCCAGGTTGAGCAGCGCGTGACCGACGATCTGCGAGGCCACCGCGATCACGGCGACCTCCACCCACGTCACGGTGTCGAAGCCGAGCAGCGGCACCCCCAGGGTCAGGCAGACCACCAGCGTCAACGAGGCGCAGACGCTGTTGGCCACGGCCGAGTACGACGAGGTCGACATCTCCCGCCGGGCGGTCTCCGCGGTCAGCGAGTAGCCGGCCGCGGCCGCGCCACCGGCCAGGGCCATGGCGTCGCCCAGCAGGGCGGTCGGCGACACCGTGGCGTCCACCCCGGTCACGAGCAGCACCCCGCCGAAGGCGACGAGCACACCCACCAGGACCGCACGGGACACCGGCCGGCCCCGCAGCCGCTGGATCAGCACCACCCACAACGGGGTGGTCGTCACCAGGGCCGTCGACGCGGTCACGCTGGTCAGGCGCAGCGACGGGATCCACAGCATGAAGTGCAGCGCGAGGAACGCCCCCGACCAGAGCGCGGCCGTCACGGTCCGGCGGGACAGCGGCCCCACCGTGCGCCGGCGACGACGCAGCCCCCGCACCCCGGCCGGCAGGTAGAAGGCCGCCCCGGCCGCGGTCCGCCAGAACGCCACCGCCAGCGCCGGCGCCGCCGTCGCGCCGGCCACCGGGGCCGCGACGGACACCCCGACGACACCGACGGCGATGACGGCCAGGTCGACCCCGGTCAGCCGGTGGGGCACGGGGTCCGGCGGCAGGCTCACGAGGGGGAACTGTGCCCCACCCGGCCGGGACGACGCCGCCCGCCCCGACCTGCGGGATACTCGGCCACCGTGAGCACATCCCCGACGCGCGTCTTCGCCGCCCGGCTCGCCGGGCTGGCGGTCTTCGACCCGTCGGGCGACCAGGTCGGTCGGGTCCGCGACGTCGTCGTCGTCCTCGGCGCGACCCGGGCGCGGGCCGTGGGCCTGGTCGTCGAGGTGCCCGGCCGACGACGCGTGTTCCTGCCGCTGACCCGCGTGACGTCGATGGAGGCCACGCAGGTCATCACCACGGGCCTGGTCAACATGCGTCGCTTCGAGCAGCGCGCCGCCGAGACCCTGGTGCTGGCCGAGCTGCTGGACCGCCAGCTCGACCTGACCGACGGCAGCGGCGCGGTGTCCATCGAGGACGTCGGCTTCGAGCAGTCGCGCGGGCACGACTGGGTGGTCACCCGGTTGTTCGTCCGCCGGGTCCGGCCCAACCGCGGGGGCAGTCGGCTGCGCCGCCGGGGCGAGAGCTTCCTCGTCGAGCTGGACGAGGTCAGCAGCCTCGTCACCCAGGGCACGGGCCCGCAGGGCGCGGCCAGCCTGCTGGCGGCCTTCGACGAGCTCAAGGCCGCCGACCTGGCCGAGGTGCTGCACGCCATGGCCCCCAAGCGGCGTCGTGAGGTGGCCGCGGCCCTGGACGACGAGAAGCTCGCCGACGTGTTGGAGGAGCTGCCCGAGGACGACCAGATCGAGATCGTCACCGGGCTGAAGTCCGAGCGGGCCGCCGACGTCCTGGAGGCGATGGAGCCCGACGACGCCGCGGACCTGCTGTCGGACCTCGACGAGGAGACCGCGGCCAAGCTGCTGGCGATCATGGAGCCGGAGGAGGCTGCGCAGGTCCGCCGCCTGCTGGCTTACGACGAGGACACCGCCGGCGGCATCATGACCAGCGAGCCGGTCGTCCTGCCGCCCGAGGCGACGGTCGCCGAGGCCCTGGCCATGGTGCGCCGCGCCGAGCTGGCCCCGGCCATGGCCGCCGCGGTGTTCGTCTGCCGCCCCCCGCTGGAGGCCCCGACCGGTCGGTTCCTCGGCGTCGTCCACGTCCAGCGGCTGCTGCGCGAGCCGCCGCAGTCGCAGCTGGGCAACGCCGTCGACCGCGCCCTGGAGCCGCTGCCCACCGACGCCAAGCTGCTGTCGATCAGCCGGCACCTGGCCACGTACAACCTGGTGTCCGCGCCGGTCGTGGACGCCTCCGGCCGCCTGGTGGGCGTGGTGACCGTCGACGACGTCCTCGACCACCTGCTGCCCGACGACTGGCGCGAGCAGGAGGACCCGGCCGAGGTGGTCCGCTCCTTCGCGCGGCGCCGGGCGGCCGCGCTGGCCTCCACCACGGCCGAGGGCCTGGTCGGGCGCCGCCGACCCGAGGACCGCCCCGACGGCGCGGGCCGGGCCGGTGGTGCGGGCCGGAGCGACGGCGGGACGGGGGGTCGGTCCGGTGGCTGAGGAGGACGGCGCCGGCCGGCGCAGCCGGCACAGCCGGGGCGGTCGCGACGGCCGCCGTACCCCCGCGGGCCTGGACACCCCCCAGCCGCGCACGGGACGCCGGCTGCGGCTGCGCCCGCAGGTGGACCCCGAGAGCTTCGGCCGCGGCGCGGAGCGGTTCGCCCGGTTCATGGGCACGGCCCGGTTCCTCGTCTACATGACGGCGTTCGTCACGGTCTGGCTGCTGTGGAACACCCTGGCGCCGCAGGACTCGCAGTTCGACCCGCGAGCCCTCAACTACACGCTGCTGACCCTGATCCTGTCCCTGCAGGCCTCGTACGCGGCGCCGCTGATCCTGCTCGCGCAGAACCGCCAGGACGACCGCGACCGGGTGCAGGGCGCGCAGGACCGGGCCGAGAGCGCCCGGGCGCTGGCCGACACCGAGTTCCTCACCCGCGAGGTCGCGGCGCTGAAGATCGCGTTGCGTGACGTGGCCACCCGCGACTTCCTGCGCTCGGAGATCCGGTCCCTGCTGGAGGAGCTGGACGAGCGCCGGGACGAGGACCGACGCGAGGACGACCGCCCGCCGGTGGCCCGGGAGGACCCCCGGGACCGCTACTGACCGGGCCGCACGCCTGCCCGGAACCCGGTGTCAAGACCGTCCCCCGTTCTGCCGATCACCCCCCGGTGACCCTCATCGAGACGCCTGACGGCACCGTGCCCCGACGAGGCAACGGCGAGAACGGACGGCGCCGGCTCGGCGACCTGCTGGTGGACGCCGGCGTCATCGCGGCCGAGCAGCTGCAGCAGGCGCTGGCGGCGCAGCAGGCGCTGGGGCCCCGCAAGCGGCTGGGCCAGACCCTGATCAACCTGGGGTTCGTCGACGAGCGCGACATCGCCGTCACCCTCGCCGAGCAGCTGGGCATGGACACCATCGACCTGTCGACGCTGGCCATCGACCCGGCGGTCGTGCGGCGCCTGCCGCAGCAGCTGAGCGAGCGCAGCGGCAGCGTCGTCGTGCAGCAGCTGAGCGACGGCCGCTACGTCGTGGCGATGTCCGACCCCACCAAC
Organism: Jannaschia sp. R86511; assembly: GCF_042466345.1. Taxonomy (NCBI): domain Bacteria; kingdom Pseudomonadati; phylum Pseudomonadota; class Alphaproteobacteria; order Rhodobacterales; family Roseobacteraceae; genus Jannaschia; species Jannaschia sp. R86511. The sequence continues at coordinate 1,530,136 of NZ_JAXHCD010000001.1, read as the reverse complement.
GTGCTGGCCCTGGACGACGTCCGGCTGACGCTGGGCACCGAGGTGCTGCCCATCATCGCCATCGAGTCGCAGATCCGGGATCAGCTGCGCCGCGCCTGGGGGCTGTCCTCCGGCGGCGTCGGCCTGACCGAGATGGTCTCCGGCATCGGCGAGGACGTGACCGAGGACCTCGACTCCTCCGGCGTCGACGACGCGCCCACCGTCCAGCTGGTCAACAAGATCTTCCACGAGGCCGTGCAGCTGAACGCCAGCGACATCCACGTGGAGACCCAGCGCGACAGCCTGCGGGTCCGCTTCCGCATCGACGGCATCCTGCGCGACGTCATGACCGCGCCGCGCAAGGCGGCCGGCGCGGTGCTCAGCCGGATCAAGATCGTCAGCGGCCTGGACATCGCCGAACGCCGCGTGCCCCAGGACGGCCGCACCCAGATCGTGGTCAACGGCGCCCGGATCGACACCCGGGTCTCGACCCTGCCCAGCCTGCACGGCGAGAAGGCCGTCATCCGGATCCTCACCAAGGGCGACGACGTGCCCAGCCTGGCCGTGCTGGGCTTCGAGCCGGACCAGCTCGCCACGTTCCGCCGCGCCCTGGCCACCCCGCAGGGCCTGGTGCTGATCACGGGGCCGACGGGCTCGGGCAAGACCAACACGCTGTACGCGGGCATCGCGGAGGTGCTCGACCCCGAGAAGAACATCGTCACCCTGGAGGACCCGGTCGAGGTCCAGCTGCCCGGCATCACGCAGGTGCAGGTGAACAACAAGGCCGGCATGACGTTCCAGGCCGGGCTGCGCTCGGTGCTGCGGCAGGACCCCGACATCGTCCTGGTCGGCGAGGTGCGCGACGGCGAGACCGCCGAGCTCGCCCTCAAGGCCGCCCTGACCGGGCACCTGGTGCTCACCACGCTGCACACCAACTCCGCGGCCGCCGCGCTGACCCGGCTCATCGACATGGGCTCCGACCCGTTCCTCGTCGCCAGCTCGCTGACCCTGGCCGTGGCCCAGCGGCTGGTCCGCCGACCCTGCGCGCAGTGCGGCGAGCCGTACGTCCCGGCGGCCGACGTGCTGGCCCTGCTGGGCCTGCGCACCGAGGACATCCTCGAGGCGACCCCGCGCCGCGGCCTGGGCTGCCAGGACTGCGGCGGGACCGGGTACCAGGGCCGCACCGCGGTCTACGAGGTGCTGTCGGTCGACGCCGAGATGCGCCGCATCCTGGTCCGGGACCCCTCCGAGGACGCCGTGCTCGCCCAGGCCAAGGCGGCCGGCATGCAGACGCTGCGCGCCTCGGCCCTGGCCAAGGCCATGGACGGACGCACCACGTTCGAGGAGGTCCTGCGCGTCACGACCAGCGACCACACCGGCGGCAGCGCCTGCGCGGTGTGCGAGCGGCCCGTGGAGCGCGGCATGGTCGCCTGCCCCTGGTGCTCCGCCGACCTGGAGGCGGCCCGGTGCCGCGGCTGCGACAAGGACCTCGACCCGGCCTGGGCGCTGTGCCCGTGGTGCCGCACCCCGCACGGGCACGGCCCGGCGACCGAGCACGCCCACCCGGCTCCTACCCTGGGGGGGTGAGCACCTCCCTGACGGCCCCCCCGAGCCCCGACGCGGTCCGCACCGCGCTGGGCTCGGTCGACGACCCCGAGATCCGCCGCCCGATCACCGAGCTGGGCATGGTCAAGGACGTCGAGGTGGGACCCGACGGGGTGGTCCACGTCGCGCTGTACCTGACGGTCGCAGGCTGCCCGATGAAGGACACCCTGACCAGCTCGGTCACCGCCGCCGTCGGCGCCCTGGACGGCGTCAGCGAGGTCACGGTCGAGCTGGACGTGATGAGCCCGGAGCAGCGCGAGGAGCTGCGCACCATGCTGCGCGGCGGCACCCCCGAGAAGGAGGTCCCGTTCTCGCGGGCCGGGTCCCGGACCCGGGTCTTCGCCGTGGCCTCCGGCAAGGGCGGGGTCGGCAAGAGCAGCGTCACGGTCAACCTGGCCGTGGCCATGCAGCAGCAGGGCCTGTCCGTCGGCGTCCTGGACGCCGACGTGCACGGCTTCTCGGTGCCGCGGATGCTCGGTGTGGACCGCCCGCCCACCCGCGTGGACGAGATGATCCTGCCCCCCATCGCCCACGACGTGAAGGTCATCTCGATCGGCATGTTCGTGCCCGGCAACCAGGCCGTGGTGTGGCGCGGGCCCATGCTGCACCGCGCGCTGCAGCAGTTCCTCGTCGACGTGTTCTGGGGCGAGCTCGACGTGCTGCTGCTCGACCTGCCGCCCGGCACCGGCGACATCGCCATCAGCGTGGCCCAGCTGCTGCCCGGCTCGGAGCTGCTGGTGGTGACCACGCCGCAGCAGGCGGCGGCCGAGGTGGCCGAACGGGCCGGGTCGATCGCGGCGCAGACCCGCCAGCACGTGGCCGGGGTCATCGAGAACATGTCGTGGCTGGAGCTGCCCGACGGCTCCCGGATGGAGGTGTTCGGCAGCGGCGGCGGGCGCACCGTCTCGGAGTCGCTGTCCCGCTCCCTCGGCACGGACGTGCCCCTGCTGGGCCAGGTGCCGCTCGACGTGGCCGTCCGCGAGGGCGGTGACGCCGGTCGCCCCGTCGTGCTGGCCGACCCGGACTCCCCCGCCGCCACCGCGTTGCGGGGCATCGCCCGGGGCCTGTCCCGGCGGCGCCAGAGCCTCGTCGGCCGACCGCTCGGGCTCAGCCCCGTCCCGGGCTGACCCAGGACGCAGCCCGCGCCGCGGCGTCAGGTAGCTGCGGCGTCAGGTAGCTGCGGCGTCAGGTCGCTGCGGCGTCGGGTCGGGGACGCCGGCCGGGCCGGGCCCGCGACGTCAGGTCGCGTCGTCGTCCACGCCCGCACGGCGGGCCGCCTCGGCCCAGCTGGACGGGGCGGGGCTCGGCGGGCGCGGGGTGGTGGCGCCGGGACCCCGCGCGTCGTCCCGGGCCGCGGAGCCCGGTCCGGCCGTCACGGCGCGGTTGGCCTGCGGCCTGGCCGCCGCCCCCGGGCGGGGGGTCACGGAGCCGGTCGGGGTGGCCCGGGCCGCCTCGGCCCGCTTGGCCGCCGACGCCGCCGCGCCCGGCTTGCTGCCGGTCTGGCCCGCCCCGGCCGTGCGGCGGGGCTGACCCTCGTCGTCCTCGAAGGCGTCGCTGAGGGCGTTCTGCACGATCCGGCGCGGGTGGTACTGCCGCGGGTCGTAGCGCCGCCAGTCGACCCCGTCGAGGTCGACCCCCATCTCGTCCTTCATCTGGGCCGACGCGCCCGTGGCGAAGTCGCGGCCCCGCCGGATCAGGCGTGCGGCACCACGGGCCAGCTCCGGGAGCCGGTCCGGCCCCAGCAGGAGCGCAGCCAGCAGCGCCAGCACGATGAACTCGCCACCGTTGATGTCCAGCACTGAGCACCTCCTGCAGGGGTCGGACCGAGACTAGCCGGGACCGATCATCCCTGGTCGCCGGCCTCCAGCACCAGGTTCACGTCGAACACCTCGTCACCGCGACGCACGGTGAGCGTGACCTCGTCGCCGGGCTCGCGGGCGCGGATGGCCACGACCAGCTCGTCCGACTCCGTCATGGGCCGCCCCTCGAAGGCCAGGATGACGTCCCCGGCCTGCAGCCCGGCCGCGTCGGCGGGCCCGCCCGGGGTGACGGGCGGCGCGTCGGTGGCGTCCTCGTCGGTGACGATGCGGACGCCCTCGCCGGTGTAGGAGCGATCCAGCAGGACCCCGACCACGGGGAACGTGGCGACGCCGTCGGTGACCAGCTGGCCCGCGGTGCGTTCGGCCTGGTTGCTGGGGATCGAGAAGCCGAGGCCGATGCTGCCGCCGGTCTGCCCGCCGGGGGCCTGGGCGATCGCGGAGTTCACGCCCACGACCTCGCCGCGCATGTTGACCAGCGGTCCGCCGGAGTTGCCGGGGTTGATGGCCGCGTCGGTCTGGATGGCGTTGATGAACGCCTGCTGCTGGGCGTCACCGGCGGACACGGGCCGGTTGAGCGCGCTGACGATGCCCGTGGTGACGGTGGCGTCGAGCCCGAGCGGGGCCCCCACGGCCACGACCTGCTCCCCCACGACCACCCGGTCGGAGTCGCCGAAGGGCAGCTCGACCAGGCCGCCGGTCTCTGCCGGGTCGATCCGCAGCACCGCGATGTCGTAGGACGCGTCGGTGCCCACCACCTCCGCGGGCGCCTGGGCGCCGTCCGACAGCTCCACGACGATGTCGCCCGCCGGCTCGGTACCACCGGCCGCGATGACGTGGTTGTTGGTGACGATCAGACCCTCGTCGTCGATCACGAACCCCGAACCGGTGCCGTTGCCCTGGCCGGTGCTGACGCTGATGGACACCACGCTGGGCAGGACCTGGGCGGCGATCTGGGCCACCGACCCGGTCTCGCCCTGCGGCAGCGCCGGGGCGACCGCGTCGGCGTCGTCGTCGGCGGCCGAGGCGCTGCCGTCGCCGTTGCCGGGCCGCGCCGAGGAGCCCGCACCCACCAGGTCGGTGCGGTCGGTCAGCACGGACCCCAGCACCCCGCCCAGCAGGCCCGCCAGCAGGGACAGCGCCACGACGAGCGCCACGAAGCCCGCCCCGCCGCGGCGACCGCGTCGGGCCCGCCCGAGCGTGTCCACCTGGGTCTGCGCCGGCGGCTGGTGGGTCCAGGCCGGCTGCTCGCCCCAGCCCCCGGCCCCCGACCCGGTCTGCGGGGCCTGCGCCCACGGCTGGGCCGCGACCGGCGGCAGCGGCTGCGGCTGCGGCCGGTCGAACGACTGGGTCTGGTCGAAGGACTGGGTCTGGTCGAACGACTGGGTCTGGTCGAACGACTGGGTCTGGTCGAACGACTGGGTCCGGTCGAACGACTGCGGCCGGCCGAACGACTGCGGCCGGTCGAACGACTGGGTCCGGTCCAGCGGCTGGGTCTGGTCGAACGACTGCGGCCGGTCCGACGACCGGGTCGGGTCGTACGCCTGGGGTCGGTCCACGGGCTGGGTGTCGTGGCTGCCGGACGACCAGGGCGAGCGCACGGCACCGGTGGGCGCGGGCGGCCCGTAGCGCGGCGGCTCGGACACCCAGGGCGACGGCGCCGCGGCGGTGTCGTCCGCCGGGCCCTCCGGGCGCGCGGGCTGGTCGGGCTCGTTGTCAGTCATCGGGACCTCTCGTCAGGGACGGTCGCCATTGTCGACGTCCCCGACGGTGGTTGCACCGCGGGGGTCGGCCGGCGGCCACGACAGCAGCCGCGGCAGGACGGTGGAGAAGGACGCCCGGGCACCGCCACCGGACGTGGGGGTCATGGCGCCCGTGACGACCGCCCCGACCCCGGCCGCGCCCAGCACCAGCAGGACGGCGGTCAGCACGGCCGCCGCTCCCACCAGCGGGCGGGCCGGGCGGACCGGGGGGTCGGCCGGGTCCGGGACGGGCCCGGGCGCCGGGCGGCCGATGGCCAGCAGCCGCTCCTGCAGCTCGGGAGGGGGCGGCGGCACCGGCGAGTCCGCCAGCAGCCGACGCAGGGCTCGCAGCCGCTCCGCCTCCACCGCGCAGCGGGTGCACGCCGACAGGTGCCGCCCGACGACCCCGCGGCGCCACGCCGGCAGCCGGCCGTCGACGTAGGCGCTCAGCGACGCCCCGGGATGGGGCGGTCCGGGCACGGCGCTGCCCTCAGGCGACGCCACCGGAGAGCAGCGACGTCATGGCCGCACCTCGCCGGGGGCGGCGGTGCTCGAGCGAGCGCCGCAGCTGGGCCCGGCCACGGTGGATCCGGGAGCGCACGGTCCCCAGCTTGATGCCGAGCGTGGTGGCGATCTCCTCGTAGGTCAGGCCCTCGATGTCGCTCAGCACGACCGCGGCCCGGAAGTCCGGCGACAGGGCGTCCAACGCCGCCTGCACGTCGTCGGTCAGGTGGCGGAACTCGAACTCACGCTCGGGGCCGGGCTCCCGGCCGGGCAGCCGCTCGGCGGCGTCCTCGGCCAGGGCGTCGGTGCGCTGCCGCTGCTTGCGGCGCACCGTGTCCAGGAACAGGTTCGTCGTGATCCGGTGCAGCCAGCCCTCGAACGTCCCCGGCCGGTAGGAGTCGAGCGAGCGGAACACCCGCACGAACACCTCCTGGGTGATGTCCTCCGCGTCGTAGGGGTTGCCGGTCAGCCGGTAGGCCAGGCGGTACACCCGTGCGGAGTGGTCGCGGACGACCTCCTCCCAGGTGGGCTTCACCCAGACGGCCCCCTCGGCGTCGGTGAGCACCGTGGCGTCACCGGCCGTCCGGGTCGCCGGAAGGACCACCGAACCTGCTGTCGCGCTGCCACCACTGGTGTCCATCACGCCACCTCCTGACCGCATGCTGCCCGCACAACCTGTGGACAACCTGGGAGCGCCGGGACGACCCCGGGCATTCCCGGCCCCGCGGCGGCTCGTGGCGGCACCGCGACGGGGCCCGGCGTCACTACTGTGAGCCGCATGAGCGCGTCGAAGGCAGGCAGCTGGACCTGGACCGAGAACTGGGTCGAGGAGTCGGCCGCGGTGATGGACGCGCGGGCCCGGGCGGCCGAGCTCGGCGTCACGGCGGTCTCGCCCGGCACGGGCGCCCTGCTGGCCGTGCTCGCCGCGTCCCTGCCGGGGCGCGTGGTGGTCGACGTGGGCACGGGCGCCGGCGTCGCCGCCCTCCGCATGCTCGAGGCCATGCCCGCCGACGGCGTGCTGACCAGCATCGACACGGAGGTCGAGCACCAGAACGCCGCCCGGGCCGCGCTGGGCGCCGCCGGGGTGCGCGGCAACCGCGCCCGGATCATCCACGGTGACGCCGTGGACGTGCTGCCCCGGCTGGCCGACGGCGGCTACGACCTGGTGCACGTGGACGTCGATGACGCCCGGGTCAGCGCCCTGGTGCTGGCCGAGGCGCTGCGCCTGCTGCGCCGCGGCGGCGTGCTCGTGGTGTCCGACGCGCTGGCCAAGGACCGGGTGCCCGACCCCGCCCAGCGCGACCAGCGCACCACGGCCTCGCGCGAGCTGCTCAAGGCCGTCGCCGAGGACGAGTCGCTGGTCCGGACCGTGGTCCCGGTCGGCGACGGGGTGCTGCTCGCCGTCAAGCGCTGAGACGGGACCGGCCTGCAGGGCTCTCGCCCGGCAGGCCGGTCGTGCGTGGACCTCGCGGTCCGGTCGTGCGTGGACCTCGCGGTCCGGTCGTGCGAGTCAGCTGACGACGGCCTTGAGGGCGTCGCCCAGCTCCCCGGCCTCGGCGGGGGTCATCTCGACCACGAGTCGTCCGCCACCCTCGAGCGGCACCCGCATGACGATCCCGCGGCCCTCCTTCGTGACCTCCAGAGGACCATCCCCCGTGCGGGGCTTCATCGCGGCCATCATCCACTCCTTCGGTGTCGTGGCCGAACGGCCACCTCGCAGCCGACCACGGGGTGCGGACGGCGGTGATGGGTCCATTATCCCCCTCGCGCGACCTCACGTGGGGCCATCACGTGCGCGTCCACCACCTCGGCTAGCGTCTCGGGCGACGACGGGGTCCAGCCGGGACGCCGTCAGGAGCAGCGGGAGCACGCCGTGAGCGAGCAGGACAGCCCCACGGACCAGCCGCCGGTCCGGGTCGAGACCGCCGGCGCGGTGGCCACGGTCGTCCTCGACCGCCCCGCGGCGATGAACTCCATGACGACGGCGACCAAGGTGGCCCTGCTGGCCGCCCTCGAGCAGGTGGCCGCCGACGACACCGTCCGCTGCGTCGTGCTGACCGGCACGGGACGGGCGTTCTCGGTGGGCCAGGACCTGCGCGAGCACGCCGAGGTGCTCGGCTCCGGCGACCTGAGCTCGCTGTGGGCGACCGTGCCGACGCACTACAACCCCATCAGCACGCTGCTGGCGACCATGCCCAAGCCCGTGGTGGCCGCGGTCAACGGCGTGGCCGCGGGGGCGGGCGCGTCGTTCGCCATGGCCGCCGACCTGCGCCTGCTCGGGGCCTCGGCGGGGTTCAACCTGGCCTTCACCGGGATCGGTCTGTCGGCGGACTCCGGGGCCACCTGGTACCTGCCGCGGCTGGTGGGCGGCGGGCGGGCCATGGACCTGCTGCTGCGCCCGCGCACCGTGCGGGCCGAGGAGGCGCTGGCCATCGGCCTGGTCAGCGAGGTGGTGCCCGACGAGCAGCTGGCCGACCGGGCCGCCGAGGTCGCCGCCGCGCTGGCCGCCGGTCCGACCCTGGCCTACGCGGCCGTCCGGCGGGCCGTGGCGTACTCGGCCAGCCACGACCTGCCCGCCTCGCTCGCGCACGAGTCGGAGCAGATGACGGCCACCGGGTCCACCCGGGACCACGCCGAGGCGGTGCGGTCGTTCCTGGCCAAGCAGAAGCCGGAGTTCCACGCCCGCTGAGCCCTGGCTGCTGGTCGGGCTGCTGGTCGGGCTGCTGGTCGGGCTGCGCGTCGGGCTGCGCGTCGGGGCTGCGCGTCGGCTCCTGGTCGGGCTGGGCGTCGGGCCGCGGTCAGGCCGCCGGCGGGACGTGGCAGCCCTGCAGGTGGTCGTCGACCAGCCCGCAGGCCTGCATGGCCGCGTAGGCGGTCGTGGGGCCCACGAACGACAGGCCGGCCCGCTTGAGGGCCTTGGCCAGGGCCACCGACTCCGGCGTGGTGGCCGGGACGTCCTCCGGACCGGCGGGGCGGTGCCCGCGCGGCGGCGGGCGGTGGCGCCAGACGAGCTCGTCCAGCCCGCCCTCGTCACGCAGGGCCAGGACGGCCCGGGCGTTGCCGACGGTGGCGCGCACCTTCGCCACGTTGCGGACGATGCCGGCGTCGGCCAGCAGCCGGGCCTCGTCCGTCGCGTCGAAGCGGGCCACGACCCCGGGGTCGAACCCGGCGAACGCGGCCCGGAACGCCTCGCGTTTGCGCAGGATCGTCAACCACGACAGGCCGGACTGGAACGCCTCGAGGCTGAGCCGCTCGAACAGCGCCTGCTCCCCGCGGACCGGGCGGCCCCACTCCTCGTCGTGGTAGACCGCGTACTTGGGCGGCGACACGCCCCAGGGGCAGCGAGCGAGGCCGTCGGGGCCGACCACGGCCCCGGTCACGACGAGGCCCCGGCGCCCGTCACCACGCGGTGCGCGGCGCCCGTCACCACGCGGGGCCTGCGCCGCGGGACGGTCACCGCCGACCGCTCAGCTCGCGGCCCATGGTCCGCAGCGTCGCGGTGAACGCCAGCCGGCCCGCCAGCGCCACCAGCGGCCCCACCAGCCGGGTCAGCGGCCTGGGGGCGATGTCGATGTCCTCCTCCCACACCACGCGGGTGCGGGGCCGTCCGTCCCGACCGGTCAGCGGCACGACGTCGAAGCCCGCGGTGCCGCGCACGACGCGACCGAGCTTGCGCACGTCGCAACGGCCCGCCCGGTCACCGACGGGCGGCTGCCAGCGGGTGACCTCCATCGGGTCGTCGAAGCCCACGGCGTCCAGCCCCACCACCGCCAGGGAGCTGCGACCGACGAACCGCGCCCCGACCCCTGTGGCGAGCGGCGTCAGCACCCGCACCCGGGTCAGAGGCACCCAGCGGCCGTGGGCGGGCCAGTCCGTCATCAGGTCCCACACGTCGACCGCGGGCGCGTCGACCTCGACGCTGGCGACGAACCGGGTCACGGGCGCGGGCCCGGCGCGGAGTCGGGCGCGGGGTCGGGGTCGCTCTCCGCGGCGGCGAGGTCGGGCGCGGGCGCGCTCTCGGGTGCGGGCGCGCTCTCGGCCGCGGCGGGGGTCTCGGCCGCGGCGGGGGTCTCGGCCGCGGCGGGGGACTCGGGCGTGGGGGCGGGCTCGGGCGTGGGGGCGGTCTCCGGCGCGGGAGCAGGCTCGGCGGCGGCAGGCTCGTCGACCCCGTCCTCCGTGCGGCCCAGGTCGGTGCGCGGCTGGACCGGGTGCCGCTCGACCGGCACGAGCCGCCGCAGCCGGGCGATCTCGTCGTCCTTCGCGGCCAGCAGGTCACGGGCCTGGTCCAGCACCGTGTCGACCTGGTCCATCCGGTAGCCACGGACGGCCAGAGTGAACCGGGCGCGGTCCAGGTCGGCCGCCCGGCTCACCGGGTCGTCGAGGGCCGGCACGGCGTCAGGGGCCACCGGGGCCAGGCCGCCGCCCACCTTGCCGAGCGCGACGACCACGACCGCGCCGAGGGCGGCCAGCAGCAGGGCGATGAGGAGCAGGTCCACGTCGGTGATCGTCCCACGGCCCCCGGACGGACGCCCTACCCGGCCCGCCGCGGGCGCTCAGGCCGAGCGCTGCCCGACGCCCGCGGGCCAGGAACCCGCCCGCAGCGACGCGAGCACCTCGGCCATGGGCGGGCGGTCGTGGACCATGACGTGGGTGGTCTCCGGCTGCCAGCGGCCGTCGGGCGCCTGGTCGAACTGCACCAGGTCCACCCCGCCGTCGGCCCCCGGGCCGCCGCGGGCGATGGCCCGGGCGAGCTCCAGGCCGGCCGTGCGCCGCGCGATCGTCAGCATGATCTCCTGCGCGGCGACGCCCAGGCTGAGCAGGTCGCGGTGGCGGTGCTTGCGCACGCCCACGTCGACCTGCGCGATGGCATCCAGGCCCAGGCAGGTCAGGGTGTCCAGCAGCAGGCCGACCTCGACGCCGTAGCCGCCCGCGAACGGCACCTGCTCCAGCAGCTCGCGCGTGCCGGCGTACTCCCCGCCCAGCGGCTGCACGATGCCGCCCAGCTCGGGGGCGAAGGTGGCCAGGGCCGGCCGGGCCAGCAGCTCGGTGACGCGGCCGCCGCCGGCCCGCTGGGTGGCGGTCTCCAGCCGCAGGGGGCGGGCGTAGAAGGCCTTGACCAGGTGCACGCCGTCGGCGCGCAGGATGGGCCCGAGCAGACCGGTGACCAGGCTGGCGTGCACGTCGACCAGGTCGGAGTCGGCGTAGACGATGACGTCGGCGTCGGTCGCGGTCAGCGCCCGCCACAGCACCTCGCCCTTGCCGGCCCGGACCGGGACCTGCGGCAGCGCCTCCTCGCGGGTGACGACCCGGGCCCCCGCGGCGCGGGCCACCTCGATGGTGCGGTCGGTGGACCCGGAGTCCACGACCACGATCTCGTCCACCAGCGGCCCGAGCCCCGGCCCCTGGCGCAGCGTGAGCGGCTGGAACGCCCGCACCACCCCGGCCACGGTGGTCTCCTCGTTCAGCGCCGGCAGCACGACGGCGACCGTGCGGCCGTCCTTGGCGCGGACCAGGTCCTGCGCGGACCAGGTCACGTCGTGCCAGGTGCGGGTGCGGTACCAGTCGGCCAGGCCCGGCACGCCGAGCGCGTCCGGGTCGTCGGGGACCGCGGTGACGGCGGCGGGCGGGGCGAAGTCGGGCTCGAAGGGGTTCATGCGAGTCCTCTCAGGGCTCGGGGTGGGATCAGGTCGCCGCGGACGGCCTCGACGACGTCGAGGGCCCTCCTGGTCGCGCGGGCGTCGTGGCAGCGGAAGACGGTGGCCCCCAGCCAGGCGGCCAGGGACGTGGCGGCGAGGGTGCCCTCGAGCCGTTCGTCCGGCGGCAGGTCGAGGGTCTCGCCGATGAAGTCCTTGCGGGACAGCGCCATCAGGACCGGGTGGCCGATGGCGACCACCGCGTCGGTCCGGCGCACCAGGGCCAGGCTGTGGCGGGTGTTCTTGCCGAAGTCGTGGGTGGGGTCGACCAGGACCGAGGCGGGGTCGACCCCGGCGGCGACGGCGCGTGCCGCCCCGGCCGTCAGGGTGCGGACGACGTCGTCGACGACGCCGTCGGGGTGGGCGCCGTAGGTGACGCGGAACGGCCGGGTGCGCGGCGTGGCGCCGCCGGTGTGGGAGACGACGTAGCCCGCGCCGTGCCGGGCCGCCACGTGCACCAGGTCGGGGTCGTGGCCGGCCCAGGTGTCGTTGACCAGACCCGCACCGGCCGCGCAGGCGTGCTCGGCGACCTCGGCCCGCCAGGTGTCGACCGACAGCACCACGCCGGGGTGGCGCTCGCGGACCGCGGCGACGAAGCCGACCACGCGGTCGACCTCCTGCTGGGCTGACACGTCGTCACCGGGGCCGGCCTTGACGCCACCGACGTCCAGCACGTCCGCCCCGGCCGCGACGGCCTCGTCGACGGCGGCGAACGCCACGTCGTCGTCGAGCTGGCGGGCTCCGGCGAAGAACGAGTCCGGGGTGCGGTTGACGACGGCCATGACGACGGTGCGGCCGGGGGCGAAGGCACGGCCGCCCAGGCGCAACCCGGTCACGGGCGGGGCCTCGTCGTCGCGTGCCATGGCCAGAGGGTGGCACGGGGCGGGGCCCTCGGCACCGGCCGTCGGGGCCCGTGCCGCCGATCGTCATCGGGCACGGCAGATCGTCACCTGGGCGAAACACCGGTGACGTCCCGGCGTCACGCAGGGGCGGGCTCGGGCACCGCGGCCAGCGCGCGCACGACCGCCGCGACGGCCGGCGAGGCCGCCGCGCTGCGCCGGTGCAGCGCCAGGACGGCACGCGTCGGGACCGGGTCGTGCGCGGGTACCGCCACCAGCTCCTCGCCCAGCGGCTGCCGGCCGAGCCGGGGCACCAGCGCGACGCCCAGGCCGGCGCGCACCAGGGCCAGGTGGGAGTCGAACTCGCTCGCCTCGTGGGCGATGAGCGGGAGCCGACCCGTGCCGTCGTACATCCGGTCCAGCCACTCCCGGCAGATGGTGCCGTACGGGGTCGCCACCCACGGCTCGTCGACGAGGTCGCGCGGCGTGACCCGGTCGCGTGAGGCCAGGCGGTGCCCGCGGGGCACCACGACGTCGGCGACGTCGCCGGCCAGCGGGGTGGCCAGCACGTGCTCCGGGATCGACAGGGCCACGTCGCCCCAGGAGTGGACCACCCCGACGTCGGTCCGCCCGGTCGCCACCAGGTCCACGGTGTCCCAGGGCTCGCGCTCGGTCAGCTGCAGCAGCAGGTCCGGGTGGGCGTCGAGCAGGCCCCGGACCGCCGGGGCCACCAGGCCGCGGGTCGCGGTGGAGAACGACGTGAGCCGCAGCTGCCCGGCCACGACCCCCGCCCGCCGGTGCAGGCCGGCCTCGATCTGCTCGAGGTCCTGCAGCAGCCGCGCGCCCTCGTCGACCAGCTGCCGCCCGGCCCCGGTGAGCAGCACGCCGCGCCCCACCCGCTCCAGCAGGACGACCCCGGTCTGCCGCTCGAGCCGCTTGACCTGCTGCGAGACCGCGCTGGGCGTGAACCCCAGGGCCTCGGCGGCCGCGACCACCGAGCCGTGCCGGTCGACGGCGCGCAGGGCCACCAGGGCGGACAGGTCGATCATGCAGGAACGCTACCGTCTCACGTGCAGGATCATTCGCTGGTGCTTCACGGTCTCGGAGCCCCACTCTCGAGACGTGAACCGACGTGACTCGCTGCTCGCGGCCGCCGTGGCCACCGTCTGGGGCCTGAACTTCGTCGTCATCGACTGGGGCCTGCAGGACGTGCCGCCGCTGCTGCTGCTCGCTCTGCGCTTCTGCGTGGTGCTGGTGCCCGCCATCTGGCTGGTCCCCCGCCCGGACGTGGGCTGGCGCGTCGTGGCCGCGGTCGGCCTGCTCATGTCGCTGGGCCAGTTCGGGTTCCTCTACCTGTCGCTGGCCGCGGGGATGCCGCCCGGGCTGGCGGCGCTGGTGCTGCAGGCGCAGGTGGTCGTGACCGTGGTGGTGGCCGCGGGCGCGCTCCGTGAGGTGCCCACTGGCGCCCAGGTGCTCGGCGTCCTGGTGGGCACGGCGGGCCTGGTCGTGGTGGCCACGGGCCGCAGCGGCGACGTCAGCCTGCTCGCGTTGGGTCTCTGCCTGCTCGGGGCCGTGTCCTGGGGGGTGGGCAACGTGGTGTCCCGGGCCTCGGGCGTCCGGGGCGGGCTGTCGCTGACGGTGTGGTCGGCCCTGGTGGTGCCGGTGCCCGCACTGGCCCTGTCGCTGCTGCTGGACGGTCCGGCCGAGGTCGGCCGGGCCCTGACCCACCTCGGCTGGCAGGCCGGCGTGTCGACGCTGTACACCGCCGTGCTGGCCTCGCTGGTCGGCTACGGGGTGTTCAACACCCTGCTGTCGCGCAACCCGTCCTCGGCCGTCGTGCCCTGGGTGCTGCTGGCGCCCGTCGTGGCCATGGCCTCGGCGTGGCTGCTGCTGGGCCAGCGGCCCAACGCGGCCGAGACCGTGGGCGGGCTGGTGATGGTCGGCGGCGTGCTGCTCGCCCTGCGGCCCCCCGGGCCCCGGCGGCAGCGGCAGCCACGGCGGCGGTCTCAGCCGCAGCGGCGGTCTCAGCCGCGCCCGTCGGCCTCCCGCGCGGCGACCATCAGGGCCACCGCCTCCTCCGGGTCGTCGGTCAGCCGCAGCAGGTCGAGGTCCTTCTCGGCGATGGTCCCCGCGGCCAGCTGGGTGCCCCGCACCCAGTCCAGCAGCCCGCCCCAGTAGTCGCTGCCGAGCAGGCACAGCGGGAACGCGGTGACCTTGCCGGTCTGCACCAGGGTCAGGGCCTCGAACAGCTCGTCGAGGGTGCCGAACCCGCCCGGCAGCACCACGAAGCCCTGCGAGTACTTGAGGAACATCGTCTTGCGGGCGAAGAAGTAGCGGAAGTTGACGGCCAGGTCGACCCAGTCGTTCATGCCCTGCTCGTGGGGCAGCTCGATGCCCAGGCCGACGCTGGTGCCGCCGGCCTCGCAGGCGCCCTTGTTGGCCGCCTCCATCAGGCCCGGCCCGCCGCCGGTGACCACGGCGAAGCCGGCCTGCACCAGCAGCCGGCCGACCTGCACGCCCTGGCGGTAGACGTCGCTGTCGACCGGGGTGCGGGCGGAGCCGAACACCGACACGGCCGGGCCGAGCTCGGCCAGCGCGCCGAAGCCCTCGACGAACTCGCTCTGGATCCGCAGCACCCGCCACGGGTCCTGGTGCAGCCAGCTGGAGTCGCGCGGCGTCTCGAGCAGCCGCTCGTCGGTGGTCTGGTCGGGCACCTGGTCCCGGCGGAACCCGATGGGCCCGCGGCGGTACCAGGGGTCGCCGCCCCCGGGGCGGCGGGTGGCTCCGGCGTCGGCGTTCACGGCACGAGACTAGGTCGTCGCCCGCCTCAGCCGGCGAGCCAGCGGACCAGCGCGTCGCTGCACGCCACCAGCTGCGCCACCGGCACCCGCTCGTCGTCGGCGTGGGCCAGCTGCGGGTCACCGGGGCCGAAGTTGACCGCCGGCACGCCGAGCGCGGCGAACCGGGCGACGTCGGTCCAGCCCAGCTTGGCCCGCGGCGGCTGCCCGGCCACCGGGGCGACGGCCTGGACGAAGGCCTGCGCGGCGGGTCGGTCCAGCCCCGGTCGCGCGCCGGCGGCGGAGTCGCTCAGGGTGAGCGTCACGTCGAGACCGGCGAGGACCTCCTGCACGTGGGCGAACGCCTCCTCGACCGAGCGGTCCGGGGCGAAGCGGTGGTTGACGCTCACGGTGCACTCGTCCGGGACCACGTTGCCGGCGATCCCGCCGCGGATGCCGACCGCCTGCAGGCCCTCGTGGTACTCCAGCCCGTCGACGACCGGACGCCGCGGCTCGTAGGCCGCCAGCCGGGTCAGCACCCCCGCGACGCCGTGGACGGCGTTGACGCCGCGCCAGGCCCGCGCCGAGTGAGCCGCCCGGCCGCGGGCGGTCACGTCCACGCGCAGCGTGCCCTGGCAGCCGCCCTCGACCAGGCCCTCGGTGGGCTCGCCGAGCACGGCCAGGTCGGCGAGGAGCCAGTCGGGCGCGTTGCGCGCCAGCCGGCCCAGCCCGTTGCGCTCGGCCTCGACCTCCTCGCAGTCGTAGAACACGTAGGTGACGTCGCGGACCGGCTCGGGCACGGTGCAGGCCGCGACCAGGGCCATGGCGACGCCGCCCTTCATGTCGGTGGTGCCGCGGCCCCACATCACCTCGCCGCCGTCGGGGTCGTCACCGACCCCGGGGGCCGCGCGCCAGGACGGGACGTTGTCCTTGACGGGCACGGTGTCCAGGTGCCCGGCCACCAGCACCCGCTCGGCCCGGCCCAGGGCGGTGCGGGCCAGCACGGCGTCGCCGTCACGGCGCACCTGCAGGTGCGGCTGCCGGCGCAGCAGGGCCTCGACGGCGTCGGCGACCGCCGCCTCGTCCCCGGACACGCTGGCGATGTCGACCAGGGCGGCGGTCAGGGCCACGGGGTCGTCGACGGGCAGGGCGGCAGGCGTCGTCGTCACCGCTGGACCGTACCGCTGGGTCGGACCGGACCAACCGGGTCGGGCGGACCGACGTCCTGGCCCCGGCGCCACGCCTGTCTAGGCTGTCGGGCATGAGCCGACCTGCCTCCGGAACTGCACTGGTGACCGTCGTCGACGGAGCCGTCCACGGCGCCGAGCACGACGGCCGGGTGCTCGACGCCTGGTTCCCCGCCCCCGCCCTCGGCGAGGCCGGGATCGACGCCGCCTGGGAGGAGCGGCTGACGGCGCTGGCCGGTGTCGACGACGCCCGCGGCGTGCGCCGCGAGGTGCGCAGCGCCACCGTCGACCTGGACGTGGCCCCGGCCGACGCGGTCGACTCCTACCTGCGCCTGCACCTGCTGAGCCACCGCCTGGTCCACCCGCACGAGGTCGTCCTGGACGGGCTGTTCGGCACGCTGTCCAACGTGGTGTGGACGTCGCTCGGGCCCTGCCCGGTCGAGAACTTCGCCGAGACCCGGGCCCGGCTGCTGGCCGCGCACCCCGGCGAGCGCGTGGTCGTCACCAGCGTCGACAAGTTCCCCCGGATGACCGACTACGTGGTGCCCAGCGGGGTCCGCATCGCCGACGCCGACCGGGTCCGGCTCGGCGCGCACCTGGCCGAGGGCACGGTCGTCATGCACGAGGGCTTCGTCAACTTCAACGCGGGCACGCTGGGCACGTCGATGGTCGAGGGCCGGATCAGCGCCGGCGTCGTGGTCGGCGAGGGCTCGGACGTGGGCGGCGGTGCGTCGATCATGGGCACGCTGTCCGGCGGCGGCAGCGAGGTCATCCACGTGGGCGAGCGCTGCCTGGTCGGCGCCAACGCCGGTCTCGGCATCAGCCTGGGCGACGACTGCGTGGTCGAGGCCGGCCTGTACCTGACGGCCGCCACCAAGGTCGCGCTGCTGCCGGGCGCGCAGGACGGCGTCGTCTCGCAGACCGTGGTCAAGGCCAGCGAGCTGAGCGGGGCCAGCGGGCTGCTGTTCCGCCGCAACTCCGTGACCGGCCAGGTCGAGGCCCTGCCCCGCAGCGGCGTCGGGGTGCAGCTCAACCCCGCGCTGCACAGCTGAGCCGGGGCGGCGGCATCACCGGGACGCCCGGACGGGTCACGGGTCCGTCCGGGCCGCCGCGGGGCGGGTACGGCCGCCGGACCACCTCGCGGCTGCTGCGCGGGGTGGCGGTGCTGCTCGTGCTGGTCCTGCTCGTCGTGGCGCTCGTGGCGGTGCTGGTGTGGTTCGCCGCGCGGGCCTTCGCCCCCGACCCCGCCACGGCCCGGCAGACCTGTACGGCGGTCGTGGCCGACCCCACCGACGCCGACGTGTCGTTCCGGGCCGAGCTGGCCCCCGACCAGACGGCCTACGCCGCGCTGGTGGTGGGCGTGGCCAACCAGCGGGGTCTGCCGGCCCGGGCGGCGACCATCGGCATCGCCACGGCGATCCAGGAGTCCGGGCTGCGCAACATCGACTACGGCGACCGGGACTCCCTGGGGCTGTTCCAGCAGCGGCCCTCGCAGGGCTGGGGCAGCGAGGGCGAGGTCCAGGACCCGCTGTACGCCACGGGCGCGTTCTACGACGCCCTGGTGCAGGTGGACGGCTACACCGACCTGGACGTGACCGTGGCTGCCCAGGAGGTCCAGCGCAGCGGCTTCCCCGAGGCCTACGCCGACCACGAGGGCGAGGGCCGGGCCCTGGCCAGCGCGCTGTACGGCCTGGCCCCGGCGTCGCTGGCCTGCGAACTGCGGCCCGTGGCGGTCGACGCCGACCGCCCCGCCCCCGCCGAGCAGGCCGCGACCCTGCTGGCCGACCTGGACGACTTCGGCCCGACCGGCTGGCAGGCGGGCGACGTCGTCGCGGCCCCGGAGCCTGCTGCCACCGACGCGACCGGCACCGAGCCCGCCGGCCGCCCGGCCGCGGTCGTCGAGCTGTCCGCCGCGGGCGCGGACCGGCCGGACCGGGTCGCCTGGGCCCTGGCCCACTCGGCCGTGGCCATGGCCTCGGCCCGCGACGTGGTCCGGGTCGAGGTGGCCGGCCAGGTGTGGGACCGGGACCGGTCGGACGCGGGCTGGACCACGCCGGAGGAGGCGGGGGACGCGCCGGACGAGGGCACGGTGCGGGTCACGCTGGGCTGAACGGTCTGCGAGCGTCGAGGGATGTGCGGCGGTCGCGAGCCGAGTAGCGGCGAGTGACATCGGCCTAAGCCATCCTGGCCCCGCGGCCGCTGCCGTCCCTCTGCCGTCGGGGTGACGAAGCGGAGCAAGGACGTTGCGCCGGGCGGACTGGTGGCACTGTGGAGGCCGCGCGACGATGACGGCGCGGCTGGGCAGGCCGGTCGCATGGAGGTCCTGAACTCACCTCGCCGGGCTCCGGACGCATACCGTCGGTTCTCCTGGGCCCGAAGACTGCTGGACGGAGAGTGGCAGGTGGCTCGACCTGGTGTCCTTCCCCTCAAGGCCCGCATCTTGCGCAGCGGGGCGGGACTCTGTCTCTGGCTCGGCCTGCTGGGTCTGCTCTCCTGGGTGAACGACTGGGCGGGGCCCATCGGCATCTCTGCGGACTGGGCTCCGGTGTCCGTCTGGTTGACGCTTGCTGTCCTCACCGGACTGCTGAGTCGTTCCTGGCTCCTGGGTCTGGGGTGCTTCTTCGTCCCCGTCGCTGGTGCCGCTTTCGCGTTCTGGGGACTGGTGGCCACACCCATGCTGTCGGCGCGGGCGTCCCGAGAGCCGACGATCGCGCCGCGGGGAGCCGACCCGGTGACTCAGGGGGCCTGAAGGCCGCCTCGCGCAAGGTCCTCCATGGACCCCCGACGGCCCCCATCAGGTCACGTACTGACGCCCCGCCGGCGGCTGGCTACGACGGTGGCTCACCACCGACGAGGGACAGCGCCTGCTCGTACTGGCCCCCGAAGTCCACGCGGGTGATGGTGGACAGCGCCCATCGGCGCGGCCGGTCCCGCCACTGCGCGCTCGGCG
Organism: Jannaschia sp. R86511; assembly: GCF_042466345.1. Taxonomy (NCBI): domain Bacteria; kingdom Pseudomonadati; phylum Pseudomonadota; class Alphaproteobacteria; order Rhodobacterales; family Roseobacteraceae; genus Jannaschia; species Jannaschia sp. R86511. The sequence continues at coordinate 1,511,043 of NZ_JAXHCD010000001.1, read as the reverse complement.
TGATGTCCAGGAGGTGCACCCTCCGGCGCGTGAGGCGTGTCGGGCGTCCGACGTGGCACACCGTCGGGTCGTCCTTCTCCAGATGCAGGGTGACCAGGGGCGCGACGCTCGCCGCTCCTTGGATGAGGTCCGCCACGTCGTCCAGAGGCACCTCCACCCTGACCGGAGGCCATTCGCCACGTGCCTTCAGCGCACGTCCCACGAAGCCCTCCTGCGCGTCCAGCAGCTCGACCTCGGCCAGGTCACGCAGGCGCAGCGCCGTGTAGCCGTCGAAATGGATGGTGGGCGCTAGAACGGCAAGGAGGAGCCACTCGTCCCCAACGGTTACGACAAAGCCCTCGACCGTGTCCGAACCGCGGATGCTCCTGGAGACGCGCACGAGGGCTCGCCGCCCCAAGCCCTTGGCCAGCTTGTCCCGGAGTGCTCGGGTACGCCTGCGTCTCACCTTCGACATGGTCCCCATGGTGCCGCTGTCATGGCCGGAGACCTTGCGCCCTCCGACGCCGGCCGGCTGCGCGTTGCTGCGGTCGGGTCGCCCTGCGGGGCCACCGGCGTGGGGCGCTCAAGGTGCGCGGCCCGCGTCCGATGACGGATGCGGGGCCACCGGTCGGACCGGTGGGCCGTTGGGGAGGACGCCCGTGGACGCCCAGGACCACGCCGAGCACCGGGACCACTCGCACCAGGACGCCGCGCACCAGGACGCCGCGCACCACGACGCCGCGCACCACGACGCCGCGCACCACGACGCCGCGCACCACGACGCCGCGCACCACGACGCCGCGCACCACGACGCCGCGCACCACGACGCCGCGCACCACGACGCCGCGCACCACGACGCGCAGGACGACACCCACCCCGACCGCACCCCGGCGGCGGACCCCGTGCGCCGGCGGGTGCTGGCCGGCGCCGGCGTGGCCGCGCTGACCGGGGTGCTGCTGTCCGCGAGCCCCGCCCTGCCGCTGCAACGGCAGGCTGCGGGGGCGGCAGGTGCCGGGGCGACGGTCCCGGCACCGACGGCGAGGTCGGCGGCCGGGCCGTCGACCTCGCCGACCGCCCGACCGACCGCCGCCGCCCCGACGGGCCCGACGGTCCCGGGCACGCCGCCCGTGGCCGCAGCGCCCCCGACGACGGGGACCACCTCTCCGGCCGGCGCCGACGCGACGGCCGGGAGCGACCAGGACACCGCCGCTGACCAGAACCCGGCCGAGGACCCGACCCCGGAGGCCACGTCGACCCCGGGCACCGCTCCGGCCCGGAACGGCGCGGAGGACCGGGACACGGCTGCGGCCGGGCCCGCGGACCCGTCGCCCACCACCGACCCCGCAGCGACTGCTACCCCGGCCGCCGAGGTCGACCTGCTGCACCTGCTGCGGCGCACCACCTACGGCCCGACCCCCGACTCGTTCGCGCAGGCCACCGCGGTCGGGGCGAGCGCCTGGCTCGACGCGCAGCTGGACCCCGCGTCGCTGCCCGACCCGGTCGGCGACCGCGTCGACGCCGCGCACCCCGGCCTGTTCCTGTCCACGGCGCAGGCGCGCGTGCACTACGACGACGAGTTCTGGGTCATGACCCACGAGCTGGTCCGCTGGCGGGTGGCCCGCTCGGTCTGGAGCAGCCGCCAGCTGCACGAGGTGATGACCGACCTCATGCACAACCACCTCAACGTGCCGATCGGCCCCGACGGGCCGAGCGGCTACGCGCTGCACCGCTACCACCACGACGTGGTGCGGGCGCACGCCCTGGGCTCGTTCACCGACATGCTCGTGGCCAGCGCCGAGCACCCGGCGATGCTGCACTACCTGAACGCCAGCACCTCCACCAAGAAGTCGCCCAACGAGAACTACGCCCGCGAGCTGCTCGAGCTGCACACCGTGGGCGTCGGTCGCCACACCGAGGCCGACGTGAAGGCGACCGCCCTGCTGCTGACCGGCTGGCGCACCCGCTGGCCCTGGGAGAGCGGCGGCGAGCCGTACACGGCCTGGTTCGACCCGTCACGGCACCACGTGGGCTCGCTCACCGTGCTGGGCCGCACCTACCCCAACACCGCCGCCGACGGCCGCGCCACCATCCGGGCGTTCCTCACCGACCTGGCCCGCCACCCGGACACGGCGCGGCACGTGTGCCGTCGCCTCGCGGTGCACCTGGTCGCCGACCAGCCGCCGGAGGACCTCGTCGACGACCTGGCCGAGGTGTACCTGGACTCCGGCACCCGGCTGGACGCCGTGCTGCGCGCCCTGCTCACCTCGACCGCGTTCGACCAGGCGCGGGGCACCAAGGTCCGCCGCCCGCTGGAGCGGTACCTGGCCACCGTGCGGCTGCTGGCCCCCGCGCCCACCTCCGACGCCCACCTGGCCCACGACGGGCTGACCTGGCTGCTGCCGTCGCAGCGGCCGCTGTCGTGGTCCGCCCCGGACGGCTACCCCGACGTGGCCGCGGAGTGGGCCTCGGCCGGGGTCGCGCTGAGCGGGCTGAACACCGCCTCCGAGCTGGTCAAGGGCTGGGTCCCGGTCACGGGCAAGCAGTTCACCGACGCGGTGCTCGCCACCCCCGCCCGCGACGTCGACGCCATCACCGACGAGGTCGCGCGCCGGCTGCTGCTGCGCCCCGCGCAGCCCAACGAGCTGGACGCGGCCCGGCTGCTGCTGGCCCGCTCCACCGTCCCGGCCGGGCCCTGGAGCAGCGGCTCCTGGAACCGGTACCGCGCCGTCTGGTACGTCACCACGCTCCTGCTCGCCCACCCGTCGCTGCTCGACCGCTGAGGACGTCATGACCCCCACGCGCACCCCCGTCCCCTCCCCCCGGCAGGCGGCCGAGCGCCGCGGCTGCCCCGAGGACACCTCCGCCGGGCTGTCCCGGCGGGGCCTGCTGCGCCTGGGCCTGGGCGCGGCGATGGTCACCGCCACCACGCTGGGCGGGGCGCGGGTGGCCATGGCCGCCCCCGGCGCCCCCGCCGACGTGCTGGTCGTCGTCTCGCTGCGCGGCGGCATGGACGGGCTGTCGCTCGTGGTGCCCAGCGGCGACCCCGACCTGCTGCGGTGGCGGCCGTCCATCGCGGTGCCCGGGCAGCAGCTGCACCGGGTCGACGAGATGTTCGGCCTGCACCCGGCCATGGCCCCGCTGCTCCCGCTGTGGGACGCCGGCACGCTGGGCGCCGTGCACGCCTGCGGCATGGTCGCCGCCAACCGCTCGCACTTCGAGGCGATGGAGGTGATGGAGGAGGCCGCCCCCGACTCGTCGCTGCGCACGGGCTGGATCGACCGCATGGTGGGCGTGACCGGCGCCGACTCCCCGTTCGCGGCCACGGGGCTCGGCCTGGGCGCCGTGCCCACGTCGCTGCGCGGGCCCTCGCCGGAGCTGGTCGCGCAGTCGCTGGCCGCGGTGGGCGTGACGGTCGACCCGGCCGGGGTGCCGCTGTCCGCGTGGCAGGAGAGCCTGACCATGCTGCACGACGGCGAGCGTCACGAGCTGAGCGGCCCGACCCACGTCGGCACGGCGGCCGCGGCGCGGCTGCAGCAGCTGCCGGCCGTGGGCGCGTACCCCAGCGGCCGGCTGGCCGCCTCGCTGGCCGACGTGGCCCGCCTGGTCAAGGCCGACGTCGGGCTGCGCGTGGCCACCGTCGACTTCGGCAACTGGGACATGCACTCCGGGCTGGGCACGGCCGAGCCCGGCCGCTGGATGTACGACCAGGTCGCGACCCTGTCCGCCGCGCTGGCCGCGTTCGCGGCCGACCTGGGCCCGCAGCTGTCCCGGGTCTGCCTGGTCACGCTGTCGGAGTTCGGTCGACGGGTGCGCCAGAACGACTCCGGCGGGGTCGACCACGGCTACGGCAACGCCGTGCTCGTGATGGGCGGCGGCATCCGCGGCGGGCGCGTCCACGGCCGCTGGCCCGGGCTGTCCGAGGCCGCCCTGGTGGCCGGCGACCTGGCCGTCACCACCGACTACCGCGACGTGCTGGCCGAGCTGCTGAGCGTGCGCTGCGGGGTGCCCGACGTCGCGGGCACGGTGTTCCCGGGGCTGCGGCCCGCACCCCTCGGGCTGGCCCGCAGCAGCTGAGCCCACCCGGACGGACGACGAAGGGCCCCCACCGCGCGGTGGGGGCCCTTCGTCGTGGGTGGCAGCGGTCGCCGGCGGCTACCGGGAGCCGGCTGCGCTCAGCGCTGGCCCAGCGCCACGTAGTCGCGCTCGGTGGCGCCGGTGTAGACCTGGCGGGGCCGGCCGATCTTCGTGGCCGGGTCGGAGATCATCTCGCGCCACTGCGCGATCCAGCCCGGCAGGCGGCCGATGGCGAACAGGACGGTGAACATCTCCGTCGGGAAGCCCAGCGACTGGTAGATCAGGCCGGTGTAGAAGTCGACGTTCGGGTAGAGCTTGCGCTCGACGAAGTAGTCGTCGGCCAGGGCGATGCCCTCGAGCTCCTTGGCGATGTCGAGCAGCTCGTTGCCCTGGGTCCGCGCGAACATCTCATCGGCGGTTGTCTTGATGATGGCCGCGCGGGGGTCGTAGTTCTTGTAGACCCGGTGCCCGAAGCCCATGAGCCGGACGCCCGGCTCCTTCTTCTTGACCTTGGCCATGAACGACTCGACGGTCTCGTCGGAGTCACGGATGCTGGTCAGCATCTCCAGCACGGCGGAGTTGGCGCCGCCGTGCAGCGGGCCGGACAGGGCGTGGATGCCCGAGGACACCGACGCGAACAGGTTGGCCTGCGCCGAGCCGACCAGGCGAACGGTCGACGTCGAGCAGTTCTGCTCGTGGTCGGCGTGCAGGATCAGCAGCTGCTCCATGGCCTTGACCGTCAGCGGGTCGGCCTCGTAGGGCTCCGCGGGCAGGCCGAACGTCATCCGCAGGAAGTTCTCGACCAGCGACTGCGAGTTGTCCGGGTACAGGAACGGCTGGCCGACGCTCTTCTTGTAGGCGTAGGCCGCGATGGTGGGCAGCTTGGCCAGCAGCCGGACGGTCGTGATCTCGACCTGCTCGGCGTCGAACGGGTCGAGGGAGTCCTGGTAGAAGGTCGACAGCGCCGACACGGCGCTGGACAGCACCGGCATCGGGTGCGCGTCGCGCGGGAAGCCGTCGAAGAACCGCTTGAGGTCCTCGTGCAGCAGGGTGTGGCGCTGGATCCGCTCGGTGAACGACGACAGCTCCGCCTCGCTGGGCAGCTCGCCGTAGATCAGCAGGTAGGAGACCTCGAGGAACGAGCTCTTCTCGGCCAGCTGCTCGATCGGGTAGCCGCGGTAGCGCAGGATCCCGGCGTCACCGTCGATGTAGGTCACCGACGAGGTGCACGAGGCGGTGTTGACGAACCCGGTGTCCAGGGTGACCTTGCCCGTCGTCTTGAGCAGCTTTCCGATGTCGAGGCCGTCGGAGCCCTCGGTGGCCTCGACCACCGGCAGCGGCAGCGGCTCCCCGGCTCCGGTGATCGCGAACGGGTTCTGAGCGTCGGGCATCGCTGCTCCTGAGTCTGGCGGCTGGGTCGGTCGCACTGGTGGTCTGCGCCACGGTGCGCACCGGTCGGTGGCAGCCGCGGTCGCGTCGAGGTTACCGGGTGGTACGCGTCCGGGCAGTCCCGAGGCGCTCGGCCGCGACCCGGACCTGCTGGTCGGTGGCGGTCAGGGCCACCCGGACGTGACGCGCGCCACGCGGGCCGTAGAAGCTGCCCGGCGCCACGAGGACGCCCAGGTCGGCTAACCGGCCGACCAGGTCCCAGCAGTCGGCTCCGGCGGGCAGCGCCGGGTCGGTCGTCCACAGGTACAGCCCCGCCTCGGACTGCTCGACCACCAGCCCGGCGTCGGTCAGGGCCGTGCGCAGCACCTCGCGGCGCGCCCGGTAGCGGGCCTTCTGCTCGGCCACGTGGGAGTCCTCGCGCAGCGAGGCCGCCAGCACGGCCTGCACCGGGGCCGGCACGATCATGCCGGCGTGCTTGCGCACCGCCACCAGCCGGTCGACCAGCGCCGGGTCGCCGGCCACGAACGCGGCCCGGTAGCCGGCCAGGTTGGACCGCTTGGAGGCCGAGCAGACCGCGAGCACGCCCGTCAGGTCGCCGCCGGTCACCCGTGGGTCCAGCACGCTCGGCACCCGCTCGCCCCCGGCCTCGGGGTCCCAGCCGGCGTCCCAGCCCAGGTCGCAGTAGCACTCGTCGGAGGCGACGACCGCGCCCCGCTCGCGCGCCCACGCGACGACCTTGGCCAGGTGGGCCACGGGCAGCACCCGGCCCGTGGGGTTGCCGGGGCTGTTGAGCCACACCAGCCGCACGGCCCGGTCGGGGCCCAGCGCCGTGGTGGCGTCGGCCGCGACCGGGGTGGCGCCAGCGATCCTGGCCCCCACGTCGTACGTCGGGTACGCCACCTCCGGGTGCACGACCGTGTCGCCGGCGCCCAGGCCCAGCAGCGTCGGCAGCCAGGCCACCAGCTCCTTGGACCCGACGACCGGCATGACGCCCAGGCCCGGCAGCGGCCCGGTCCCCCGCACCCGCTCGAACCACGCGGCCACGGCGTCGTGGACGTCCGCGGTCCCGGCGACCGTCGGGTAGCCGGGGGCGTCGGCCGCCTGCGCCAGCACCCGCTGCAGCAGCTCCGGCGTGGGGTCGACGGGGGTGCCGACGCTCAGGTCGACGACGCCGTCGGGGTGGGCGCGGGCCCGCTGCGCGTAGGGGCGCAGCGAGTCCCAGGGGAAGTCCGGGAGACCGGTGACGGGCACGGCGGCGGCGGAGGCGCAGGCCTCAGCCGTCCTCGCCCTCGGCCTGGGGTGGCAGGGCGGCGACGACGGGGTGGTCGTAGTCCAGCGCGCCGGTCTTGGCCGCGCCGCCCGGGCTGCCCAGCTCGGAGAAGAACTCGACGTTGGCGTCGTAGAACGGCTTCCACTGCTCGGGGACGTCGTCCTCGTAGTAGATGGCCTCGACGGGGCAGACCGGCTCGCAGGCGCCGCAGTCCACGCACTCGTCGGGGTGGATGTACAGCGACCGCTTGCCCTCGTAGATGCAGTCGACCGGGCACTCCTCGATGCAGGCCTTGTCCTTGAGGTCGACGCACGGCTGGGCGATCACGTAGGTCACGGTGGGGTCTCCTCGGGGCTGCGGGCTGGTCGTTCGCGGGGTGGTCGGTCGTCGGGGCCGGCGTGGCCCGGTGGTGCGGTCCCTAGGATGCCGGACGTGGAGCACTCTGTCGTGGCCGGCCTCCCCCGCTGGGTCGGTCGGCGTGTCGTGGTCCGCCACCTGCTGCCGGACGGGCGGGCCACCGACGCCCTCGGCACGCTGCTGTCGGTGGGCGAGCGGAGCCTGCGGGTGCGCCGCGACCGCGTGGCCGAGGACGACCCGGACGCCGTGGTGCAGGTGGCGCTGGCCGACGTGGTGCTCGCCAAGCCCGTCCCGCCGCCCCCGCCGCGCCGGGGTCCCCGGCGCGGCTGACCCCTGCCGCTCAGGCGTCGGGGTCGGGACCGCAGATGATCCGGTCGCCCTCGGAGTAGCGCCAGGTGTTGGTCTCGCGCTTGACCTCCTCGCCGCTGTCCAGGTCGCGCCAGATCCGGGTGGTGTCGACCGTGAAGCCGGTGTTGGCCGCCTGGCCGGTGCAGTCGTCGGAGTCGTCGTAGGTCACCCCGCCCTCGCGCACGTCGCGACGCGACGAGGTCACCGAGTCCACGTCCCAGGTCTTGGTGCCCCAGAACGTCACGGTGATGTCGCCGCCGCCGACTCCGGCCTGCACGAGGATCCCGGTGTCGGTGTCGTTGCGGAACCGCATGTCCACGGGCGGGTCGAAGTTGAGGGTCGACTCCCGCCCCACGGGGTAGCGCGAGATGTAGTAGCTGTGCGGCTTGAAGTCGAGCACCTCCAGGCCGGCGAAGAACGCGGCGTTGTAGGTGGTCGTCGACACCTGCGACACCCCGCCGCCGACCCCCTCGGTGAACACGCCGTTGCTGATGACGCCGGCGGCCTGGTAGCCCTTGGCGGTCGTGCGCTCGCCCAGCACCTCGTTGAGGTCGAACACGTCCCCCGGCTCGAGCAGGGTGCCGTTGATCGCCTCCGAGGCGACCCGCAGGTTGTTGGTGCGGGGGGCGTTGTCGGTCGGGTACTGGGTGGTGAAGGTCGACACCACCTCGACCACGCCCAGCGCCTCGGCGTCGGCGGTGCTGAACTCGGGCTCCACCACGGCGTCCTCGACCACGGCGCGCCGGTCGCCCTCGGGCCCGAGGGCGGTCAGGGCGGCCGCGCCCAGACCCTCGACCGGCAGCGACCGACCCTCCTGGCCCTCGACCACCGACGGGCTGCCGTCGGCCAGCACGATGTCGGCGTCGACCGGCTCGGCCTCAAGCTCCGGGTCCTCGGCCAGGGCCGCGGTGCGCAGCGCCTCGGCGTCGACGCCCAGCGCCAGGGTGCCGTCGTCGTCCGGGTCCATGGCCAGCGTGGGCCCGAACTGCTGCGGCGTCAGGCCGACCTCGCGGTCGCCGACCACGATCACCAGGTCCTCGGCCGTGGCCGCCTGCGCCAGCGCGAGCGCGGCGTCGACGTCGTCCTGGCCGACCTCCACCGGCACGGTGTCGGCGGGCAGCGGCACGGGGCCGTCGGTGGCCAGCCACATCTCGCGGACGGCCGCGACGGCACCGGGCACGTCCACGGCCCGGCCCTCGACCGGGTCCACGCTGGTGGGCACACCCTCGGGGAAGGTCACGTCGCCGTCCGCGGCGGGGACGTCCAGCCGTTCGGCCGCGGCGGTCACCTCGGCGGTCAGCGCGTCCTCGTCGACGTCCGTGCCCAGCTCCAGCCGGCCGGCCCCGACGACGTGGCGCCACATCCGGGTGGGGTCGAGCGAGAAGCCCGTGACGGAGGCGACGGTGCCCTCCAGGTCGAGCGCGAGCCCCGCCTGCGTCGGGTCGATCTCGTCGACGTCGGCGCCGACCGACACCTGGACCGGCTCCTCGGCGCGGTCGCCGACCTCGGCCTCCAGCAGCGCGACGGCCTCCTGCGCCGACCGGCCGCCCACCGGGATCCCGGCGGCCGTGGTGTTGAACGGCACCCGGTCGGCCAGTGCGTAGGCCGCCCCGACGTAGACCCCGCCGACGGCCAGGACGACGGCGAGGACGGCCAGGAAGGGGCCGACCCAGCTGCGGCCCCCGGCGGTGCCGGTGGGGGCGGGAGAGGTGGTGGTCCGGGTGCTCATCGACGCTCCGCTGCTCGCTGCGCCGGGTCGGGAGGCCCCGCGCTCGGCTCAGGATAGGTCGACGGCGCGCCTGTGACGGGCTCTGACCGGTCCCGGACCGGCTCCGGGGCACAACGATCTGGTCACGGTGGGTACCTGACCACTCACCGGGGGGTCAGCCTGCCCCGCCCGCCAGCCGCCGGTAGGCGCTGGCGAACCAGACCAGGGGATCGTCCTGGTGCTCGGGCAGCGTGAGGCCCCGCACCGTGCCCACGACGATGCTGTGGTCCCCCGCGGGGTGGACCGCGCTGACCTCGCACTCCAGCTGGGCCAGCGCCCCGGCCACCAGCGGCAGCCCGAGCACGGCGCCGGTTACGGTCGGCACCTGGTCGAGCTGACCCACCAGCGGTCGGCCCCGCGAGGCCAGCCAGTCGCTGATGCGGGCCTGGTCGGCGCCCAGCACCGAGACCCCGAAGCGGCCGTCGTCGACCACGGCGTCGTGGACCCGGGCGTCCTGCTCGACGCACACCAGCAGCGTGGGCGGGTCCAGGCTGACCGAGGCCAGCGAGTTGGCGGTCATGGCGTGCGGGTGGCGGCCACGGGCGGTGACGATCGTGACCCCGGTCGCGAAGCGCCCCATGGCGGCGCGGTAGGCGTCGCGACCGACCGGCCCACCGGTCCCGTCCGGCGCTGTGCCGGTCCCGTCCGGGGGCGTCGCGGCGCTCACGGGCGCACCCGCTGCCGCGCCGACAGGGCCAGCGCCATCGGCGCGGCGAAGCTGGGCAGCACGACGGCCAGCAGGATCCAGGCCGTGGACGCGGGCAGCCCGGTCAGCACCAGGTCACCCTCGCTGGACGGCAGCAGCAGCACCCCCAGGACCAGGCCGCGGCCCGCGGCCACGGCCAGCAGCGACACCCCCGGCCCCGGCCGGCGCCGCGCCGTCGCCGCGGCGGCCACCGCCACGTCGGTGCAGACCACCAGCGCCACCGCCAGCAGGACGCCGTACGGCACGAGCACCCCGGCCACCGGCACCCGGGCCAGGTGCACGGCCGTGCCGAGCAGGCCGGTCAGCACGCCCAGCAGGCCGCAGGCCAGCACGGGCCCCAGCACGCCCACGCGGGACGACGGGCCCGAACGGGACGAGGGGCCGGGCCGGGGCGAGGGGCCCGTCGAGGGGCCGGGCGGGGTCTCGGGGCCCGGGCCGGTCAGGGAGCGAGGACCGGTCGGCACCCCCGCAGCCTACGCACCGCTCAGCCGCGCACCTCGGTCACCGCCTCGCGCAGGTCCACGACCACCGGGCCGACGGGCGGGCCGACCGGTGCCCCCGCCCCCACCGGGGCGGGCACGGGAGCGGTGTCCGCCGCGGCCTGCAGCACGTCCGTGATCTCGTGCCCGATCAGCTCGTGGCGCTCCAGCAGGGCGTCGCGCAGGGCCTCCACCAGGTGCCGGTTCTGGGCCAGCAGCCCCCGCACGACCGCCTTGTGCCGGTGCAGCAGGTCCTCCACCTGCTCCCGGCCCTGCCGGTCGCCCAGCACGCGGGAGGTGAGGCTGCCGCCGAACGGCCCGCCGCCGGCGGCCGCCATCGACACCAGGCTGTCGCCCATGCCGGAAGCGCCCACCATCTGCGCGGCCACGTTCGTGGCGTAGAGCAGGTCCCCGGCCGGACCGGTCGACACGTCGCCGACGAACAGCTCCTCGGCCACCTGCCCGCCCATGGCGATCTGCACCAGGGCCTCCAGCTCGCTGCGGGAGCGGGTGTACACGTCCTCCCGGTCGCCGTGGGCCAGCAGGCCCAGGGCCGAGGCCCGCTTGACGATGGTCAGGATCTCCAGGCGCCGCTGCGGCGCGACCAGCCAGGCGACCGTGGCGTGGCCGGCCTCGTGCGTGGCGATGAGGCGCTGCTCGTGCTCGGTGTACCCGACCGGCTGGCCCAGGCCCACCTCGACGAGCATCCGGGCCTGCTCCACGTCCGCCCAGCCCATGGCGCCGTCGCCCTGCTTCATGGCGTTGATCAGGGCCTCGTCGAGCAGGTTCTCGATCATGACCGGGGTGTAGCCCTGGGTGACCCCGGCCAGGGCGTCGCGGCGCTCCGGGTCGTCGAGCTCGGCGTCGTGCTTCTTGCGGCCCAGGTAGAAGTCGACGATCTCGCGGCGACCGGCCTTGTCCGGCGGGTCGAACGTGAGCCGGCGGTCGAACCGGCCCGGCCGCAGCAGGGCGGGGTCGAGGTTGTCGGCCCGGTTGGTGGCCGCGATCAGCAGGATGTCGGCCTGCTCGCTGCGGGGCCGGCGCAGCCGCCGCTGCTCGGGCAGCAGCAGGTTGACCGCGTCGATGAGGCGCACCAGCAGCCGCTGGCCCGGTGACGGCGTGTCGAAGGACTGCATCTGCACCAGCAGCTCGTTGACGACGCCGCCGACGCCCTCGCTCGTCATCGAGCCCAGCCGGACCGGGCCGGCCTCGGCCCCGCCCGCGGCCAGCGCGTACACCGCGGGCAGGCCCTCCAGCCCGCCGCAGCCCAGCGGCCCGGTGTGACCGCCCTGCCCGTGCATCCCCTGCATCCCGTGGTGGCCGGCCAGCCCGGCGGGGGCGGCGGACGCGGACATGCCGCCGCGCACGGTGGCGATGGCGTCGATCTCCTCGATGAACCCGATCGCGCCGCCCTCGGTGCGGGCCGCCTTGCGGAGCGCGGCGAAGTAGGACCGGATCTTGCCGGCCGTCGCGCCGTAGTACATCGACTGGAAGCTGGTGGCCGAGACGAACAGGAACGGCACGCCGGCCTCGCGGGCCATGGCCTTGGCCGTGTACGTCTTGCCGGTGCCGGGCGGACCCTCGAACAGCACGCCGCGGCGCGGCGTCCCGCCGAGCTCCTCACGGAAGGACCGGCCGGCCAGGAACAGGTCCAGGGTCCGGTCGACCTCGTCGCGGACGGGCCCGAGGCCCTTGACGTCGTCGAGCGCGACGTCGATCTCGTCGGGCCGGTAGGTCACGTGCGGGCTGCGGCGGGCCACCACCTGCATGCCCACCATGACGACGATCAGCACGAGGAAGAACGCCGCCACGATGAGGATGAACGGGTCCACCGCGGGCAGCTGGGGGAAGAACGGCGCCCCGACGATGATGCGGAACCACATCCAGGCCAGCAGGGGCAGCAGCAGCAGGGCGACCCGACCCAGCCGGCGCTGCCGCAGCCGCTCCCGGGCGATGCCGACGTCGGCGCTGGAACGCCTGCGGACCGTGGGGGCTGGTGCGTTCACGTGGGCTCCTCCTCCGGCGCCCGGTGACCCCGGCCGCTGGTGGACAGGTTTCCCCGCCGACCTCTGCCGTCACACCCCCCGGGGCGTCCCACCTGCGACGACGCGGCGGGGTTCACCCGGCTGGGGCAACCCCGCCCCACCCGGGGTGAGCACTCGTCACCCGACGTGACCGGGGTCGGTGGCGCCCCGTGGTCGGTGGCCCGGGGGCAGCAGCAGGGCCGCCAGGGGGTCGTCGGCCGGGACCGGCGGCGCCTCGGCGGCCGCGGGCACGGGCCGCAGCAGCTGCGCGCCCTCGGCCCCGGTCAGCGGCTGCGGCACGTCGTTGGACAGCGTGAACGCCGCCTGGCCCGGCTCGACCGACCGCACCGTGACCTGGGTCGGCAGCGCCGCCAGCGCCGCGGCCTTGACGGCGAGCCAGGGCTCGGCCCGGACCGTGGCGTCCAGCTGCGCCGCCGGCACGAACATCTGGGGCAGCGGGCCGTCCGGGGGCCAGGCGGCCGGGTCGTCCCGCTCGCGCAGCCAGGCCCGCAGCACGTCGGCGTCACCGGCGGCCCCGTGCACCCAGGGCACGCACCAGGTCTCCTCGGCCAGCGCGAGGGCCCGCAGCGTCACCCGGTGCGCCATGACGTGGTCGGGGTGGCCGTAGCCGCCGTGGGGGCCGTAGGTCAGCACCACGTGGGGCCGGCGGGCCGTGAGCAGCCCGGCCAGGCGGGCGGCGGCCTCGTCGAGGTCGGCCACGGCGAACGCGTCGGGGCGCACGTCCGGCGGCACCGCGGCCCGTCCGCCCGGGCGCACCACCATGCCGGAGTCGCGGTAGCGGGCCCACGGCCGCGGCGGCTGCCCCGGGCCGGGCGGCAGGGCGTCGAGCCAGTGGTGGGCGACCGGGGCCCCGTCGGGCGAGGCCGACGCCAGCACAGCCAGGGCCGCGGCCAGCTCGGCCTCGCGCACCGGCGCCAGGCTGTCGTCCCGGCTGCTGACCCGGTGGGCGTGCTCGGCCCCGATGACCTCGCCCTCCTCACCCCGGGTGCAGGTGACGAGGTCGACCTCGTGCCCGGCCGCGAGCGCCGCCGCGACGGTGGCGCCGTGGTTGAGGGTCTCGTCGTCCGGGTGGGCGTGGACGAGCAGCAGCCGGAGCGTCACAGGAACCAGTGTGCCGCCCCGGCCGTGACGTCAGACCTTCTTGTTCTTGCCCTTGGCCCGGCCGCGCTCGGTGGCGTCGAGGATGACCTTGCGCAGCCGGATCGCCTCGGGGGTGATCTCGACGCACTCGTCGTCACGCACGAACTCCAGCGCCTGCTCCAGGCTCATCAGCCGCGGCGGCACCAGGCGCTCGAACTCCTCGGAGCTGGCCGCCCGCATGTTGGTGAGCTTCTTCTCCTTGGTGATGTTGACGTCCATGTCGTCGGTGCGGGCGTTCTCACCGATGATCATGCCCTCGTACACCTCGGTGGCGGGCGCGACGAACATCGAGCCCCGCTCCTGCAGGTTGACCATCGCGAAGCTGGTGGCCACGCCCGTGCGGTCGGCGACGAGCGAGCCGTTCTGCCGGGTCACGATCTCCCCGGCCCACGGGCCGTAGGAGTCGAAGACGTGGTGGGCGATGCCCGTGCCGCGGGTGTCGGTGAGGAACTGGGTCCGGAAGCCGATCAGGCCGCGGGCGGGGACCTTGAACTCCATCCGCACCCAGCCGGTGCCGTGGTTGCTCATCTGCTCCATCCGACCCTTGCGGGCGGCCAACAGCTGCGTCACGGCGCCCAGGTACTCCTCGGGCACGTCGATGGTCATCTGCTCGAACGGCTCGTGCACCTTGCCGTCGACCTCGCGGACGACGACCTGCGGCTTGCCGACCGTCAGCTCGTAGCCCTCGCGGCGCATCTGCTCGACCAGCACGGCCAGCGCGAGCTCACCACGGCCCTGGACCTCCCACGCGTCGGGACGCTCGGTGGGCAGGATGCGGAGCGAGACGTTGCCGACGAGCTCCTTGTCGAGGCGGTCCTTGACCAGGCGGGCGGTGACCTTGGACCCGCGGACCCGACCGGTCAGCGGCGAGGTGTTGGTGCCGATGGTCATCGAGATGGCCGGCTCGTCGACCGTGATCAGCGGCAGCGGCTCGGGGTTCTCGGGGTCGGCCAGGGTCTCGCCGATCATGATGTCGGCGATCCCGGCGATGGCGATCAGGTCGCCGGCGCCGGCGCTGGCGACCGGCACGCGCTCCAGCGCCTCGGTCATCAGCAGCTCGGACACCTTGACCTTCTGGAACGAGCCGTCGGTGCGGCACCAGGTGACGGTGTCGTTCTTGTTGATGGTGCCCGAGCGGACCCGGCACATGGCGATCCGGCCCAGGAACGGGGAGGCGTCCAGGTTGGTGACGTGCGCCTGCAGCGGCTGGTCGCGGGTGTCCAGCGGGGCGGGGATGTGCCGCAGCAGGGTGTCGAACAGCGGCTCGAGGGTGTCGCCGTCGATCGGGGTCCGGTCCTCGGGCCGCGTCGTGGACGCCTTGCCGTCGCGGGCGACCGCGTAGACGACGGGGATCTCCAGCAGGGACTCCTCGTCCACTCCGGTGCCGTCGGCCACGTCGAGGATCAGGTCGAAGGTCTCGTTCATGACCTCCTCGATGCGCGAGTCGGGCCGGTCGACCTTGTTGACGACCACGACGATCGGCAGGTGCGCCTGCAGGGCCTTGCGCAGCACGAAACGGGTCTGGGGCAGCGGACCCTCGGACGCGTCGACCAGCAGCACGACGCCGTCGACCATCGACAGGCCGCGCTCGACCTCGCCGCCGAAGTCGGCGTGGCCCGGGGTGTCGATGATGTTGATCGTCACGCCGTCGGGGGCGCCGTGGAGCGCCGCAGCCGGCCCGGTGTACCGGACGGCCGTGTTCTTGGCGAGGATCGTGATCCCCTTCTCGCGCTCCAGGTCGCCGGAGTCCATGACGCGCTCGCGCACGCTGTCGTTCTCGGCCTGGTGGGCGGTGAAGGACCCCGACTGCCACAGCATGGCGTCGACGAGGGTGGTCTTGCCGTGGTCGACGTGGGCGACGATCGCGACGTTCCGGATGTCGTTGCGCAGGTCGGAGCCGGCCGTGGGGGTCCCTGGAGCGGGGGAAGCAGTGGTCACGGGGTACCAGTGTGCCGCAGAGAAAGGCCCATCAGGTCCGCGAGGGCCCCGACGGCGGCGGCGTCGGCCGGCAGCCAGGCCACGTCGAGCAGCGTCGAGGCCTCCAGCCAGCGCACCCGGTCGTGGTCCTGGCGCGGCTCGGGCAGGTCCGGCGGGAGCAGCCCGGCCGGCCGGGCCAGCCACAGCCGCAGCCCCAGCGTGGCCCCCAGCGGCCACACCGGGCCGTGGTCCGGGTCCTCGACGGCGACGCCGTCCGGCTCGACCTCCCGGCCCAGCTCGACCCGCAGCCCGAGCTCCTCGTCCAGCTCGCGGTGCAGGGCCTGCTCGGGGGTCTCCCCCGGCTCGACCTTGCCGCCCGGGAACTCCCAGAACCCGGCCAGCTGGGCCGGGGCGCTGCGCCGGGCGGCCAGCAGCCAGGCCGGGGCGTCGAGGTCGTCCACCAGGGCCGCGCCGACGACCAGCCGGCGCGGCTCCGGGGAGGTCACGTGCCGGCGGGCCGCTGGTCGTCCGGGACGCCGCCGTCGGGCAGCACCGGCTCGGCCTGGTCGACCGGCCGCTGCTCGTCGGTGTGGAAGGTCGTCAGCTGCAGGTCGGAGGCGATCTGGTTGGTCAGCCGCCGCTGCCGCCGGCTGCGACGCTCCCGGTCGACCTCGGCCCACTCGCCCTTGAACGCCCGCAACGTCGCGACCATCATCATGATCATCACGAACGAGAACGGCAGGGCGATGATCACCGCCATGGTCTGCAGCGCGGTCAGCGCGCCCTCCTGGGCGCCGGACAACGTGCCCACCGTCAGCAGGGCCGCGGCCACCAGGCCCTCCAGGACGGCCCAGAACACCCGGCTCCACACCGGCGGGTTGGTGTTGCCGCCCGAGGCGAGCATGTCGATGACGAGCGAGCCGGAGTCGGAGGACGTGACGAAGAACGTGACGATCAGCAGCAGCGCGACCACCGACACGATCGAGCCGAGCGGGAGCCCGTCGAGCATGAGGAACAGGGAGGTGTTCGTGTCCACGCCGCCGTCGGCGTCGATCAGGCCACCGGCGCCGAAGAGCTCGCGGTGCAGCGCCGTGCCGCCCAGCACGGAGAACCACAGGAACGTGATGAGCGTGGGGACCGCCAGGACCCCGACGACGAACTCGCGCACGGTCCGGCCCCGCGAGATGCGGGCGATGAAGACACCGACGAACGGCGCCCAGGACATCCACCAGCCCCAGTAGAACGTGGTCCACGAGGCCTGCCAGGCCTGGCCGTCCTCGCCCTGCAGCGACGAGGTGTCGAAGGTGAGCCGCAGCACGTCGGTGGCGTAGGCGCCGAGGCTGGTGACGAACTCCCGCAGCAGGAACAGGGTGGGCCCGGCCAGCAGCACGAACAGCAGCACGAGGCCGGCGAGCACCATGTTGACGTTGGACAGGATGCGGATGCCCTTGGCCAGGCCCGTCACGACCGACAGCACGGCCAGACCGGTGATGAGCGCGATGAGCACGTTCTGCCAGACCAGCCCCTCGGCCGGCAGGCCGACGAAGCCGAGGCCGGCCGACAGCTGCAGCACACCCAGGCCCAGCGACGTGGCCACGCCGAACAGGGTGCCGACCACGGCGATGACGTCGACCGCGTCACCCAGCGGCCCGCGGGCGACGCGCTCGCCGACGAGCGGCTCGATGGCCCAGCGGATGGAGACGGGCCGGCCGCGGCGGTGGACGGCGTAGGCGATCGCCAGGCCGACGACGACGTAGATGGCCCACGCGTGTATGCCCCAGTGCAGGTACGTGGTGGTCAGGGCCTGCATCGCGGCCTGGGGCTCGGTGCCCTCGAACCCCGGGCGAGGGGCGGCGAAGTGGTTGAGCGGCTCGGCGACCCCCCAGAAGACCAGGCCGATGCCCATGCCCGCGCTGAACAGCATGGCGAACCAGGACCGCAGCCCGAACTCCGGCTCCTCGTCGTCGCGCCCCAGCCGCAGGTCGCCGTAGCGGCTGAAGGCCACGTACGCCGCGAAAGCCACGAACGCCGCGATCAGCAGCACGTAGTACCAGCCGAAGGCGCCGATGACGGCCCCCTGCACGGCCCCGATGACCTCGCCGGTCCCCCCGGGCAGCAGCACGGCGGCCAGGACGAAGGTGAGGATGACCGCGGCGGCGGGCCAGAACACCCGGGGGGCGATGGCGCTGCCCCGCGAGGCCTCCTCGACGGTGGTGGGCACGGGGTGGCCGTGCCCCTTCTCGGACGGGGCGGGCGGTGCGGACATGACAGGCTCCTCCGTCGCCCAGGGCGACGTGATGGCGGGCAGGGGGCTCCACCACCATCCCGCTGATCGGCCCGGTTCTCAACCTCGGCGCCTGGCAGGCAGTTCCCGGCCGGGACCTGCGTCCCGGTCCGGTGTCGGCCCCGGCGCGTACCGTGACCTGCATGTCCACCCCTCCTGCCACCCCCCGTCCGGGACCCCGTCGGCTCGGCCACAGCGAGGCCGTCGACCAGCTCGCCGACCTGCCCGGCTGGGAGCTCGTCTCGGGCGCCCTGCACGCGCGCTACGACTGCCCGGACGTGCCGGCGGCCGTGCGGCTGGTGAGCGAGGCGTTCGACGCGGCCGAGCAGATGGACCACCACCCCGACACCGACCTGCGCTGGAAGCGGGTCCGGTTCGCGCTGTCCACGCACTCCGTCGGCGGCGTCACCCAGCTGGACGTCGAGCTGGCCCACCGGCTCACCGCCGCGGCCGCCGCCGTGGGGGCCACCGGGCTGCCCGCGGCCGCGCAGGCCGTGGAGCTGGGCATCGACACCGCTGACCACCACCGGATCAGCCCGTTCTGGCAGGCGGCGCTGGGCTACCAGCCGGACCCCGAGGACGACGAGACGCTGCTGGACCCGCACGGCCGCGGTCCGGCGCTGTGGTTCCAGCTCACCGACACCCCGGGCGCCCCGGCGGGACGGCGCAACCGGCTGCACCTCGACGTGACCGTGGGCACGCTCGCCGAGGCCGACGAGCGCGGCGCGGCCATCCAGGCCGCCGGTGGCCGGCTGCTGGCTGACGACCGCGCCCCCGCGTTCCGGGTCTACGCCGACGCCGACGGCAACGAGGTGTGCGTGTGCACCGGGTTCGGGCGGGAGGGATGAGCGCCGAGGTGCACCCCGAGGAGACGACGCTGGCCGAGGTCAGCGCCAAGATGAACTGGCTGCGGGCCGGGGTGCTGGGCGCCAACGACGGCATCGTGTCGACCGCCGGCCTGGTGGTCGGCGTGGCCGGCGCCACGACCGACACCACCTCGCTCCTGGTGGCCGGCGTCGCGGGCCTGGTCGCCGGCGCGCTGTCCATGGCGGGCGGGGAGTACGTGTCGGTCAGCACCCAGCGCGACAGCGAGCGCGCGCTGCTGGCCAAGGAGGCCCGCGAGCTGGTCGAGACCCCCGACGAGGAGCTGGCCGAACTGGCCGGCTTCTACCGCGACCGCGGCCTGTCCGACGCCACGGCCCAGCAGGTCGCCGAGGAGCTGACCGCCCACGACGCGCTGCGCGCCCACGCGGAGATCGAGCTCGGCATCGACGGCGACAGCCTGGTCAACCCGTGGCACGCGGCCTGGGCGTCGCTGATGTCGTTCACCCTCGGCGCGCTGCTGCCGCTGCTGGCCATCGTGCTGCCGCCGGCCGGGGTGCGCCTGCCCGTCACCGTGCTGGCCGTGGTCGCGGCGCTGTCGGTGACCGGGTTCGTCAGCGCCCGCCTCGGCGGGGCCACCCCGTGGCCCGCCGTCGCCCGCAACGTCGGCGTCGGCGTGCTGGCCATGGGCCTGACCTTCGGCGTGGGCACCCTGGTGGGCGGCGCGCTGTAGCCGCACCCCCTGGCAGGGCGCCCGGAGCAGGGCCCGGCTCAGAAGCCGGTCGGGCCCTCCTCCGGGAAGTGGCAGGCCACCAGGTGCCCCGGGGCGGTGCTGCGCTCCACCAGCGCCGGCGTCTCGGAGGCGCAGATGTCCTGCGCCTTCCAGCACCGGGTGCGGAACCGGCAGCCGCTGGGCGGGTTGAGCGGGCTGGGCACGTCGCCGGTCAGGGTGATGCGCTCGCGGTGCCGCTCCTTGACCGGGTCCGCGACGGGCGCCGCCGACAGCAGCGCCCGGGTGTACGGGTGCCGGCCGGAGGCGTACAGGTCGTCGCGCGAGGCGACCTCGACGATGCGGCCCAGGTACATCACGGCCACCCGGTCGCTGATGTGCCGGACGATCGACAGGTCGTGCGCGATGAAGAGGTAGCCCAGGTTCATCCGCTGCTGCAGGTCCTCCAGCAGGTTGATGACCCCGGCCTGGACCGACACGTCCAGCGCCGACACCGGCTCGTCGAGCACCAGCATCTTGGGCTCCAGGGCCAGCGCGCGGGCGATGCCGATGCGCTGGCGCTGGCCGCCGCTGAACTCGTGCGGGAACCGGTTGCCGTGCTCGGGGTTGAGCCCCACCAGCTGCAGCAGCTCGGCCACCCGCTCCTTGCCCTGCTTGCCCTTCCACTGCTTGTGGATCTTGAGCGGCTCGGACACCAGGTCGTTGACGGGCAGCTTGGGGTTGAGCGAGGCGTACGGGTCCTGGAAGACGATCTGCAGGTCGCGCCGGAACGGCCGGAGCCGCCGGGGCGACATCTCGGTGAGCTCCTGGCCCTGGAACCGGACCGAGCCGGACGTCGGCTTGTGCAGCTGGAGCACGGCGCGACCGGTCGTGGACTTGCCGCAGCCGGACTCGCCGACCACGCCCAGGGTCTCGCCGGCGTCGACGCTGAACGACACGCCGCTGACGGCCTGCACCTGCCCGACCGTGCGCCGGACCAGGCCACCGCCCCGGACGGGGAAGTTCATGACGAGGTCCTCGACCTCGAGCAGGTGACCGGACCCGGGACCGGGGCCGGCCGCGGCGCGCGCGTCGCCGGTGGTGGTGTCGGTGCTCATGGCGTCGTCCCTCCGACGGCGGCCGGGTCCACCCGGAACATCGACGTCGCGTCCTCGTAGCCGGCCACGTCCTGCCAGCGGTGGCACGCGGCCGAGTGGCCGCGTCGGTCGGTCTCGGTCAGCGGCGGCTCGCTGGTCGCGCACTGCGCCACCGCGATGGGGCAGCGGGGCCGGAACGGGCAGCCGCTGGGCAGGCTGATCAGCGACGGCGGCGTGCCCTGGATCGGCCGAAGCCGCTCCCCGATCAGGTCGGTCGTCGGCATCGAGCCCAGCAGGCCGGCGGTGTACGGCATCCGCGGCTCGGTGAAGATCTCGTCCACGCCCGCGGTCTCGACCGGCTTGCCCGCGTACATCACGAGCACCCGGTCGGCCACGCTGGCGATGACGCCCAGGTCGTGGGTGATGAACACGATGGCCGCGTCCACGGCGTCCTTGACGTCCAGCAGCGTGTCGAGGATCTGCGCCTGCACCGTCACGTCCAGCGCCGTGGTCGGCTCGTCGGCGAAGATGACGTCCGGGCGGTTGATGACGGCCATCGCGATCATCGCGCGCTGCCGCATGCCGCCGGAGAACTCGTGCGGGTAGGACCGCAGCCGGGTCTTGGCCTGGGGGATGCCGACCAGGTCGAGCATCTCGGTGGCCCGGACCAGGGCGGAGGACTGCGAGATGTGCTCGTGGCTGCGGACGGCCTCGGCCAGCTGGTTGCCGATGGTCAGCACCGGGTTCATCGCCGTCATCGGGTCCTGGAAGATCATCCCGATCTTGCGCCCGCGCAGGCCGCGCTGCTGCTCGGGACGCATCGTGAGCACGTCGTCGCCGCGGAACACGATGCGGCCCGACACCCTGGCGCTGCGGGGCAGCAGGCCCATCACGGCCATGCTGGACACGGACTTGCCGGAGCCGGACTCGCCCACGATGCCGAGCACCTCGCGCGGGTGCAGGGTGTAGCTGACCCCGCGGACGGCGTTGACGACGCCGTCGTCGGTCGGGAACCGGACCGTCAGGTCCTCCACCCGCAGGATCTCCGCCGACGGGTCGGCGCGCTCGGCGTCGCCCGGGTCGGTGATGCTGCCGGCCGGGCCGACGTGGTGGACGCGCCCGGACTGGTGGGCCGGGCCCGTGGGGTCGGAGCTCGAGGCGCTCATGCCGCTGCCCTCCTGCCCGCTCATCCGCGGACCTTGTTCTGGCGCGGGTCGAACGCGTCGCGCAGCCCGTCGCCGATGAAGTTGATGCTCAGAGCGATCCCGATGATGAACAGGCCGGGGAACCAGAACAGCCACGGCCGGGTGGCGAAGGCCTGCTGGTAGTCGCTGATCAGCAGGCCCAGGCTGGTGTCGGGGCGCTGCACGCCGAAGCCCAGGTAGCTCAGGGCCGTCTCCAGCAGGATCGCCAGGGCGATGGTGAGCGTCGCGCTCACGATGATGGTCGAGATGGTGTTGGGCAGGATGTGCCGGACGATGATGCGGGCGGGGCTGGCCCCCATGGCCCGGGCCGCCTCGACGAACTCGCGCTCCTTGACCGACAGCACCTCCCCCCGGATCAGCCGGGCCAGGCTGGTCCAGACCACCACCCCGAGGAACAGCCCCAGGGCGGTGGCGGTGCCGTTGGTGCCGCTGGCCACCACGGCCGCGAGCACCAGCAGGGGGATGGCGATGATGACGTCGACCAGCCGCATGAGGACCGTCTCGGTGACACCGCCGAAGTAGCCCGCGACCGCGCCGACCAGCGTGCCCATCACGGTGGAGACCAGCCCCACGAGCAGCGCGATCTGCAGCGAGCGCTGCGTGCCCTGCATGGTCTGGGCGAAGTAGTCCCGCCCGATGGTGTCCTGGCCGAACGGGTTCTCGCCGATGGCGAAGCCGTCCCCGTCGACGAACGCGGGCAGCACGTCCAGCGTCGGCCGACCGCCGTCGATGACGGGCCCGGTGGTGGTGAAGGTCTTGTCCCACCAGCCGGGGAACGGGCCGGCGCCGATGCTGGTGATGGCCAGCAGGGTGATGCCGAGGAACACGATGAGGCCGGCCATGGCCCCGCGGTGGCGGATGAAGCGGCGGAAGACGAGCTGGCCCTGGGTGCGCGCCTTGATGCTGCTGAACTCGGCGTCGCTGTCGTCCGGCTCGGTGGTCGGCGTCACGGTCGGTGCGCTCATCGGGGCTCCAGGGCTGCTCGGGGGTCGTCGGTGGGCCGGAGGACCGTCATGACAGCCTGATCCTGGGGTCGAGGTAGGCGTAGAGGATGTCGGCCAGCAGGTTGAAGATGACGACCAGCACGGCGGTCACGAGGAAGAAGCCCATGACGGGGTTCGGGTCGACGTTGTTGAGGCCGTTGCGGAACAGCGCGCCCATGCCGGACCAGCCGAAGACGGTCTCGGTGATGACCGCGCCGCCGATGACGGCGCCGAAGTCGATGGCCATGTAGGTGGTCACCGGGATCAGCGCGTTGCGGAAGGCGTGACGGACCGTGACGGTGCGCTCCGTCAGGCCCTTCGCCCGCGCGGTGCGGACGTAGTCCATGTTGAGCACCTCGAGCATGGACGCGCGGGTGTAGCGGACGTAGGTGGCGAACGAGATGAGGATCAGCGCCAGCGTCGGCAGCACCAGGGCCGTCGTCTGGTCGAGGAAGACCTCCCAGAACGTGCCCGAGAAGTTGGGCGTCCCGGAGCCGATGGTGGCGATGACGCGCCCCGCGACCCGGTCGCTGTAGGACGAGAAGGCCGCCAGGACGTAGTCGGTGAACACCGTCATGCCCGCCAGCAGGCCGGACAGCACCGCCGCGCGCATGGCCTGGGGCCGGTCGAGGCCGCCGAGCAGGTACCCCGCGACCAGGCCGGCCAGCACGATGCCCAGCGTGCACAGCAGGATGATGAGCCAGGTCGGGTTCTCCAGCACCGGTGCGAGGACCATGCTGCCCACCAGGGCGGCGGCGACCGTGGCCAGCGAGGCGTAGAGCACGCGCCGGTTGCGCAGCCCCGAGACCAGGAACGTGATGCCGACGGCCCAGGCCAGGCTGATGACGACCACCAGCACGGGGCCGAGGGCCGGCCGGGCGAACCACTCGACGGCGTCCAGGTAGATCAGCGTGGCGGCCGTGGCCGCCGCTGCGACCCCGGCCGTGATGAGCCGTCTGCGTCTGTTGCCGCCCAGGGCCGCCTGCCAGACCACGGCGGCGAGCAGGGTGAGGCCGACGATGACGGCGACCGGGATCCCGGGGTCCGCGAGCCAGTCGTTGAGCCGGATGGCGCCGAACTCCTTGAGCAGCACCGCCACCCAGAAGATCGGCAGCGAGAAGAAGAGGAAGGCCAGGAAGGTCACGGCGTAGTCGAAGCCCGTGTACTGGCGAAGCGCCGACACGATGCCGACGGTGACCCCGAGGATGACGGCGAGGATGGTGGCCGCCGTGACCAGGCGGAGCGTGGACGCCATCGCCTGCCCCAGCAGCTCGGTGACGTCCTGCTGGGCGATGGTCTGCCCCAGGTCGCAGGCCCCGACCAGGCAGCCGGCGGCCCCGGTCAACCAGCCGAGGTAGCGCTGCAGCAGCGGCTGGTCGAGGTTGAGCAGCGCGATGCGGCCCTCGATCGCGGCGTCCTGCTGCGCCTGGTCGCTGATGCCGTACAGCTCCTCCAGCGGGTCGCCGGCGTTGGCCATCAGCACGTACACGACGAACGTCGCCGCCAGCAGCGTGAAGAACGAGATGATGACCCGACGTGCGATGAAGACGCCCACCGCAGACCTCCTGAGACTCCTGGTCGTGCCGTGCCGCTGCGGCCGCGGTGGCGGTCGGGGGCGGTCGGACGACGTGTGCGACACGGTAGCCACATCGTTGTGACCGTCTTGTTTCGTACCTGGCGCGAGATGAGCGTACGGGCCCTCTGCGGCCCCCGGTGCGCTCCCGGTCCCGGACACGGAGACGGGGCCCCACCCGCGGGCGGAGCCCCGTCTCGTGTCGTACCGGACTACCGGCTGCTAGCGCAGCCCGGCGGTCACTGGGCCGTGCGGACCCACTCGTTGGCGTTCCAGGTCAGACCGGCCTGCGAGGGGTTGTACTCCACGCCCTGCGCGTCGGCCGCCGTCGCCACCACACCCGGGAACGCGAAGCCCGGGATGGTCGCCAGGTCCTCCCACAGGATGGTCTCGATGTCGATGACCAGCTGCGTCTGCGCGTCGGTGTCGGTCTCCGCGTTCAGCTGGGCGATCAGCTCGTCGACCTCGGGGTTGGAGTAGTTGCCGTTGTTGTTGCCCCCGTCCGTCTGGAAGGTCGAGGACGAGCCCGACTTGAGGGCCGAGCCGGCCCAGGCGAACTGCGCGACGTCGAACGCGCCGGTGGCCAGCTCGCCCTCGGCCTCGAAGAAGTCCTCGTTGCCGATGTCCTGCACGTCGAAGCCGGCGCCGTTGGGGCCGCACGCCTCGACGATCAGGGCCGCCTCCTGGGCACGACGCGGGTTCGCGTTGTGGCCCAGGCGCAGCTCGGTGCCCTCGGCGCCGTTCTCGGCCAGGATCGCGGCCGCGGCCTCGATGTCCTGCTCCGACTGGTCCGCGTAGGAGGCCTCGACGACCTCCTGGTACTGCGGCTCGAACGGGAAGACGAAGCGCGCGTTGAGCACCTCGGCCTCGGGGTTCAGCGGGGCGATCAGGCTGTCGATCATCTGCTGGCGCGGGATGCAGAGGGCGAACGCCTCACGCAGCGCCGGGTCCGCGAACGGCCCGTCGAAGTTGAAGTCCCAGTGCTCGTAGGTGAACTGGTCCTGCGGCTCGAAGCTGATGCTGTCGCCGATGGCCTCGAGCTGCGCGAGCAGGTCGGGGCTGGGCTGCGGGTCCATGGCCTGGATCTCGCCGTTCTGCAGCGCCTGCGCCTGGGCGTCCTGGCCGATGAACCGGGTCACGACGGTGTCGCTGGCGGGCGGGGTGCCCCACCACATGGGGTTGGCCACGTAGGTGATGGACTGCCCGGCCTCCCAGGACTCGACCATGTACGGGCCGGCCGACAAACCGATCTCGCTGTTCCACTCGCCGGGGTTGAAGTTGAACCCGGTGTTCCAGAAACTCGGCCGCGCCGGACAGGGCCTCGGCGTCGCCGGCGTCGACGGCGGCGATGATGTCCTCGACGCCACCGTTCTGCTCGACGATGTGGGCCGGCATGAACTGGCCGAACTGCGCGGCGTAGTCACCGAACGGGGTGTTGTACTCCACGACGAAGGTCGTGTCGCCGTCCTCGCACTGCGGGCGGTCGTGGTTCTCGTAGCCGGTCGTGCCGGGGTTGGAGAACGCCTCGAACTGGCCGGAGTGCGCGGCCCAGAACAGCACGGCGTCGTCGCAGTCGATGGGCTCGCCGTCGGACCACACGGCCCCCTCGGCGAAGGTGTACTCGACCGTGAGCGGGTCCTCCGAGGTGACCTCGTAGGTGCCGAACTCCTCGTTGGGGACGACGGCGCCGTCCCCGCCCTGGAAGTACCAGAAGCCGGGCAGGACCTGGTTCAGCGCGACGGCGTTGGCCGAGGCGTTGGTCTCGGCGGTGTTCGAGTTGTAGGAGAACAGCTCCTGCTCGTAGCCGTAGGTGAAGGTGGCGCCGCTGCCCGCGGGGGCCTCGCTGGCCTCGGTCTCGACGGGCTCCGCGCCGACCGTGGCGCCGTCGTCGGGGTCGTCTCCGGACGTCGCGCACGCGGCGAGCACGAGAGCGGAGCCGGTGAGCAGAGCGACGTACTTCGCGCTCTTCCGGGTGTTGATCACTGGGGATCCTCCATCAGGGTTCGTCGCTGCGCGGCGGTGGCCATGGCAGCGGTTGACCGACGAAACATGCCGCAGACCGGACACCCGTCGCAAGAACAGCGCGCCGTGCGTTACCGAGATGCAACCGTTGTGCGCCCGCGGCCGTTACCGCCGGGTAGCGCCCGGAGCGCACCCGCGGGGTGTCACACGTTGAAGCGGAACTCCACGACGTCGCCGTCGACCATGACGTAGTCCTTGCCCTCGATCCGGGCCTTGCCCTTCGCCTTCGCCTCGGCCATGGACCCGGCCTGGACCAGGTCGTCGAAGCTGACCACCTCGGCCTTGATGAAGCCCCGCTGGAAGTCCGTGTGGATCACGCCGGCCGCCTCGGGCGCCGTGGCGCCCTGCCGGATGGTCCAGGCCCGTGACTCCTTCGGCCCCGCCGTCAGGTAGGTCTGCAGACCGAGCGTGGCGAAACCGACCCGGGCCAGCTGGTGCAGGCCGGGCTCGTCCTGGCCGGACTCGGCCAGCAGCTCGGCCGCGTCGGCCTCGTCCAGCCCCGCCAGCTCGGACTCCAGCTGCGCGTCGAGGAAGATCGCCTCCGCGGGGGCGACCAGGGCCGCCAGCCGCTCCCGGGTCGCGGTGGCCTCCGGGGTGTCGCCCAGGGCGTCGGCGTCGACGTTGAACACGTAGATGAACGGCTTGGTGGTGAGCAGGCCGAGCTCGCGCAGGTCGGCGGCGTCGAGCTGCTTGCGCGCCACGGCCACCGACAGCGGGGTCCCCTCGGCCAGCACGGCCTCCGCGGCCCGCGCGGCGTCCAGGACCGCCGGCTCGACCTTCTTGCCGCGGACCTCCTTCTCCAGGCGCGGGATCGCGTTCTCCACCGTCTGCAGGTCGGCCAGCACCAGCTCGGTGTTGATGGTCTCGATGTCCTCGCCCGGGTCGACCTTGCCGTCGACGTGGACCACGTCGTCGTCGACAAAAGCCCGGATCACCTGGCAGACGGCGTCGGCCTCGCGGATGTTGGCCAGGAACTTGTTGCCCAGCCCCTGCCCCTCGCTCGCGCCGCGGACGATGCCCGCGATGTCGACGAACGACACCACCGCCGGCACGATCTTCTCGCTGCCGAACACCTCCGCCAGGACCTTCAGCCTGGGGTCGGGCAGCGGGACCACGCCGACGTTGGGCTCGATGGTCGCGAACGGGTAGTTCGCCGCGAGCACGTCGTTGGCGGTCAAGGCGTTGAAGAGGGTGGACTTGCCCACGTTCGGCAGGCCGACGATCCCGATAGTGAGTGCCACGGTCGCAGGAGTCTACGGGCCCGGTCGTGGTCGCCCGACGCGCGCGCCTGACCGGTTGTGTCCCGGGCCGGTCGCATCCTGCTCGTGTGGACCCCGTGACCTCAGCCCTCCCCGTCCCCTCCGGTGCACCGCCGGCCTGGCTGCTGGTGGCCCTGGTGGCCGGCCTGCTCGTCGGTCTGCTGCTGGGCACCGGGCTGGGCGCGGCGCTGGGGCGGTCCCGGGCCGCGGCGCTGCGGGCGGGCGTCACGGCCGAGCGGGACCTGCTCGCGGCCCGGGTGGAGTCCCTCGAGACCGCCCTGGAGGACCGGGCCTCGCAGGAGCAGACCCTGGCCCCGCTCAGCTCGACGCTGGCGCGGGTCGAGCGGCAGGTCGCCGTGCTGGAGCGCGACCGGGTGGCGCAGTACGCGGGCCTGCGCGAGCAGCTGTCCGGGCTGGCGCTGACCAACGAGGCGCTGCGGACGCAGACGGCGGCGCTGGCGGGCGCGCTGCGCTCCCCCAACGCCCGCGGGTCCTGGGGCGAGGTGCAGCTGCGCCGGGTGGTCGAGCACGCGGGGATGCTGGAGCGGGTCGACTTCACCGAGCAGGCGACCGGCACGTCGCGCTCAGGAGCCACCGTCCGCCCCGACCTGGTGGTCCACCTGCCCGGGGGCAAGCACGTCGTGGTGGACGCCAAGGCCCCGCTGTCCGCGTTCCTGGAGCAGCGCTACGACGACCACGCCAAGGCGGTGCGCGGCCACGTCGACGCCCTGGCGGGCAAGCAGTACTGGACGGCGTTCACCGACTCCCCCGAGATCGTCGTGTGCTTCGTGCCGGGCGAGGCGTTCCTGGCCGCGGCCTGCCAGGCCGACCCCTCGCTGCTGGAGGCCGCCATGGCCAAGCGGGTCGTGCTCGCCACGCCCACCACGCTGCTGGCCCTGCTGCGCACGGTGGCGCTGACCTGGCAGCAGGACGCCCTGGCCGGCTCGGCCCGGCAGCTGTTCGACGTCGGCCGCGAGCTGCACGCCCGGCTGGGCACGCTCGGCGGGCACACCGGCAAGCTGGGCCGCGACCTGCAGCGCACGGTGGAGGGTTACAACGCCCTGGTCTCCTCGTTGGAGTCGCGGGTCCTGGTCACGGCGCGGCGGATGCGTGACCTCGGCGTGGTCGACGACGACCTCGCGGTCGTGGCCCCGCTGGAGGTGTCGCCGCGCCCGCTCACCGCCCCCGAGCTGATCGACGACGTGCTGGGTGGACCTGGTCCGGACGACGACGGCCACGACGGGCTGCTCGACCTGCTGCAGGAGGACGCGGCGCCGCAGCGCCGAAGTCGGGACGACCGCCGGACCGGCTAGCGATCCGTGCTCACCCGGTGTCGGTTGGTGCGAGGCCGAGGGTGGGGTTGTGTCCGGGGTGGGGTCGACGATGTGTCTCACGTTGATCGAAGGGCGTGGTTCGAGGGGCTTGGAGGGGATCGGATGGACGTCGTCGCCGCAACCTCGGCACCGGCCGAGACCTCGGCACCTGTCAGTGCCCTTCGCCGGACCTCGGACGAGGCCGTGTCACGACTCACCGACCTCGCCGCAGGCTGGACCGCGCTGCCGGTGCAGGCGGGCGATGACGCGGGGCGTGTCGACCTGATCCGCGCCCTCGAGGTCGTGAAGGCCGCGGCCGCCGCGACCCAGGCACGTCTCGCCGCGGACCTGGACGCCAGCCAGCGGCAGGTGCAGGAGGCTGCCGGGGTGCCCGCCGCGGAGCGCGGTCGCGGGGTCGACGCGCAGGTGGCCCTGGCCCGCCGGGACTCGCCCCATCGTGGTGGCCGCCACCTGGGCCTGGCCAAGGCCCTGGTTCACGAGATGCCGCACACGCTGGCCGCCCTGCAGGCCGGGCGGGTCAGCGAGTGGCGGGCCACCATCCTCGTCCGCGAGAGCGCGGTCCTGACCGCAGCCGACCGCACGGCCGTCGACGCCGAGCTCGCCGGCGACGCCGATCGCCTGCGCGCGCTCGAGCAGCTCGGAGACCGGGCGCTGGCGGCGCGGGTCAAGCAGGTGGCCTACCGACTCGATCCCCGCAGCGTGGTCGAGCGGTCCCGCCGGGCCGAGGGCGAGCGGTGCGTGACCGTCCGTCCCGCGCCGGACACCATGGCCTACCTGACCGCGCTGCTCCCGGCCCGGGACGCCATCGCCGCGCACGCCTCGCTGGGGCGGGCGGCCGAGGCGGCCCGCAACCACGGTGACCCGCGGGGACGGGGCCAGCTGATGGCGGACCTCCTGGTCGACCGGCTCACGGGTGCTGCGGACCTCACAGGTGCCGGTGCGGCTGGGGCGGCTGCGGATGCGGGTGGGACTGCAGGTGGAGGTGTGGCCGGGGCGCCCGGTGGCTGGGCGGCCACGATCGCTGCGACCACCTGGGACTCGGCGGGCCCGTCCGCAGCGGCGGGCCCGTCCGAAGCGGCGCCCATGCCGGCGGCACCCTCTTCGCCACGGACCCGGCCGGGTGACATCGCCGTGCATCTGGTGATGACCGACCGTGCACTGCTGGACGGCGACGACGAGCCCGCCCACCTGGACGGTTACGGTCCCGTCCCCGCGGGCTGGGCACGCCAGCTCGTTGCCGACGCCCTCGACCGCGCCTGCACGGGCGATGGCACTGGTACCGGCACGGGCACCGGCGCTCCTGGCGTCGGGACCGGGCACCAGAGCGAGGCGCGGGTGTTCCTGACCCGGTTGATCACGGACCGCTTCGGCGCCCTCGTGGCCATGGAGTCCCGCGCCCGGACCGCACCGCGGGGGCTGGCCGACCTCGTCCGCACCCGCGACGGGGGCACCTGCCGCAACCCGTGGTGCGACGCACCGGTCCGTCACGTCGACCACGTCGTGCCCCACGCCGCCGGTGGCCCCACCAGCAGCCGCAACTCGCAGGGACTGTGCGAGCGCTGCAACTACGTCCGCCAGGCGCTCGGCTGGCACGCCACGGCGCACGACCCACCGGTCTCCGACGCTGCCCCCCTCCACCCGCCCGCGACGTCACCACCGGGCGAGGCGCCTGGTGACCCCCCGATGCGCCACACCGTCTTCACCACCACCCCGACCGGGCACACCTACGTGTCGACGGCCCCTCCCCTGCCGGGAGCACCCTCACCCTGGCCGGGAGCACAGCCGTCGGTCTGTGCCGCCGCCGACGTGGGCGACGACGCGGGCGGGGAGCCCGACGTGCCTCGCGTCACCTCGGCAAGCTGGATCGAGCCCTGGCTGCGTGAGCAGCTGGCCAGGGCGGCGTGAGCGGCCCGCCGTCTCAGGCGCGGAACGTACGCAGGGCCTCGGCGACCACGCGGTCGGCGGTCTGCTGCAGCGGTCCGGCTGGTACCGGGGCGGTCGGGGCCGGGCCCGGCGAATCCGATCCGGCCGGCTCCGGGCTGGCCGGCTCCGGGCTGGCCGGCTCCGGGCTGGCCGGCTCGGGGCTGGCCGGTTCCGGGCTGGTGGCAGGCGACGTCACGGGCGGAGGCGACGCCCGAACTGCCTGGGCGCGCTTCCACGCCTCGAGCAGCGCGGCGCGGGCCTGCGCCGGGGCGCACCCCGGCACGGCTTCGACCACCGCCGGCACGAGCCAGTCCACGTCCAACGTGCCCGTGGGCGGCGCGAACACCCGCTCCCCGCTCACCCAGTCCGACGGGGTCCCCACGAGCCGGCCCCGACCCCGGCCGCCGTCAGCCCCGGGCCGCGGCGGCCTGCTGCTTGGCGGTCTTGATGTCCTTGCGCAGCTCCTTGGGCAGCGAGAACAGCAGGTCCTCCTCGGCCGTCACGACCTCCTCGCAGTCGGCGTAGCCACGCTCGGCCAGCCACTCGACGACCTCGCGGACCAGGATCTCCGGCACGGACGCACCCGAGGTGACACCGACCGTGCTGACCCCGTCCAGCCAGGCCTCGTCGATCTCGCGGGCGGTGTCGACCCGGTAGGACGTCGCCGCCCCGTTCTCCAGGGCGACCTCGACCAGGCGCACGCTGTTGGAGGAGTTGGCCGACCCGACGACGATGACCAGCTCGGCCTCGGTGGCGATCTTCTTGACCGCGACCTGCCGGTTCTGGGTGGCGTAGCAGATGTCGTCGCTGGGCGGGTCGGCCAGCTCGGGGAAGCGCTGGCGCAGCTGGCGGACCGTCTCCATGGTCTCGTCGACGCTCAGCGTGGTCTGGGACAGCCACACCACCCGCGACGGGTCCCGCACGACGACGTTGGCCACGTCGTCGGGCCCGTCCACCAGCTGGATCCGGTCCGGCGCCTCGCCCGCGGTGCCCTCGACCTCCTCGTGGCCCTCGTGGCCGATCAGCAGGATGTCGTAGTCGTCGTCGGCGAACCGGACGGCCTCCTTGTGCACCTTGGTCACCAGGGGGCAGGTGGCGTCGATGGTCTGCAGCATCCGCTTGGCCGCCTCGGCGTGGACCTGCGGCGAGACCCCGTGGGCGCTGAACACGACCCGGGCGCCCTCCGGCACCTCGTCGGTCTCGTCGACGAAGATCGCCCCGCGCCCGGCCAGGGTCTCCACGACGTGCTTGTTGTGGACGATCTCCTTGCGGACGTAGACGGGGGGGCCGTACAGCTCGAGGGCCTTCTCGACGGCGACCACCGCCCGGTCGACACCGGCGCAGTAGCCCCGGGGAGCGGCGAGCAGGACACGCTTACGAAGTTCCGTCACGCCCCCATCGTAGGTTGGCCGCGATGGAAAGCGCCCCGGTACCGCCGTCCGGCCCCGAGCCGGTCCCCGAGCGGGCCTCCGACACCACCCCCAGCCGGCCGTGGCCGCTGCGGCTGCTGACCCACAACATCGGTGGCTACGTGGCCCGGATGCCGTCGCTGTGGGTCGAGGCGCAGATCGTGTCGCTCAAGCGCCGGCCCGGTCAGTCCATGGCGTTCCTCGACCTGCGGGACACCGACGCCGAGGTGTCGATGTCGGCCATGGCCCCGGTCACCACGCTCGACGCGGCCGGGCCCGCGGTCCGGGAGGGCGCCCGGGTGGTGCTGCGGGTGGAGCCCCGCTTCTACGCCAAGCGCGGCACCCTGTCCCTGTGGGTGCAGGTCGCCCGTCCCGTCGGCGAGGGCGAGCTGCTGGCCCAGGTCGAGCAGCTCAAGCGGACGCTGGCCGGCGAAGGGCTCTTCGACCCGGCCCGCAAGCGGCCCCTGCCCTTCCTGCCCCGGGCCGTGGGGCTGGTCTGCGGACGGGGCAGCGCCGCCGAGAAGGACGTCGTCGACAACGCCCGGCGCCGCTGGCCCGCCGTTCGGATCGAGCTGCGCGAGGTGGCCGTCCAGGGACCGGCCGCCGTCACCCAGGTCGGCGCGGCCGTGGCCGAGCTCGACGACGTGCCCCACGTCGACGTCATCGTCGTCGCCCGCGGCGGCGGCTCCACCGAGGACCTCCTGCCGTTCAGCAACGAGGCCCTGCTGCGCGTGGTGGCGGCGTGCCGGACGCCCGTGGTGTCCGCCATCGGCCACGAGGTGGACACCCCGCTGCTGGACCTGGTTGCCGACGTCCGGGCCTCCACCCCCACCGACGCCGCCCGCCGCGTCGTGCCGGACGCCACCGCCGAGCTCGCCGTGGTGACGCAGGCCAGGGCCCGCGCCGAGACCGCGCTGCGCCAGCGGGTGTACCGGGAGCGGCGCCGGCTGAGCGACCTGCGGGCCCGGCCGGCGCTGACGGACCTGCGAGGGCTGTTCGTCGAGCGGGTCACCGTGCTGCAGGACTGGCGGACGCGGCTGCGGCTCGCCGCGGGGCGCGGGGTGCGGCGACGGGCCGAGTCGTTGGCCTCGACGCTGGCCCACCTGCGCGCGATCTCCCCCGCCGCGACCCTCGAGCGTGGTTACGCCATCGTGCGGACCGTGCCCGCCGAAGGGCAGGACCGCCACGTCGTCACCGGCCCGGAGCAGGCCCCGGTCGGCACGACGCTGGAGGTCGCCCTGGCCCGCGGCAGCCTGCAGGTGGCCGTGCTGCCCGAGGACGGGCCGCCCGCGGCCCGCACGCCCGGCCCGACCCGCACGACGGACCCGACCCGCACGACGGACCCGACCCGCACGACAAGCGGCCCGACCGGCCGCACCCCGCCCGACGACAGGAGCAGCCCGTGACCGACTCCCCCGCCGACCCGTCGACCATGCCGTACGAGGCCGCCCGGGACGAGCTCGTCGACGTCGTGCGCCGCCTGGAGTCCGGCAGCGCCGACCTCGAGGAGTCCCTGGCCCTGTGGGAACGGGGCGAGGCCCTGGCCGCCCGCTGCCAGGTGGTCCTGGACGGGGCGCTGGCGCGGCTCGACGCAGCCGGCTCGGGCGACGCCAGCAGCTCGGGCGGCGAGGCGACCGGGTGACGACGGCGCCCCGACGACCGGCGCCCGAACGACCGGCGCCCGAACGACCGGCGCCCGAACGACCGGCGCCCGGACGACCGGCCGGGTCAGCTGGGCGCCAACGACCCCGCGACCAGCTCGACGACCTCGCGCAGGTCCGCGGAGTCCGCCGAGGCCGACACGGCGGTCGTCAGTCCCGGACCGGCCGTGCCCTCGGCCGCTACGTGCACGTACGCGGTGTCGCTGTCGCCCCGCACCTGGCGGCTCCAGGGCAGCCCGCCGACCTCCACCTGCTCCGGCGGACCGACGCTGCCGTCGTCCGCGCGGGTCAGCCACTCCTCGGTCGGGGCCACCGCCTGCTCGAGGTCGACCCGGCGCTCCCCGGGCGACAGCACCCCCAGCCGCCAGGTGGTGACCTCGTCGGTGGTCTCGGTGCGGGCGTAGTCCAGCCGCCAGCCGTCACCCACCGCCACGACGTCGGAGGCCTCGGGCACGTCCTCGGGTCGCAGGTCGCCGGCCTGCGGACCGGCGACGAGCAGCAGGGGGCCGGTGCCGAGCGCCTCGGCCGCCTCCTGCACCGCGGTCACGGCCTCGGTGTCACCGACCTGCGGCTGCTCGACCGCCCCGGGCTGCGGCGCGAACAGCAGCACGGCCCCGACCACGGCGAGGATCACGACCAGGCTCAGCACCATGTCGAACGCGGTCTGGCGGCCGCGGCGCCGGGGCTTCGGGGGGCCGGGCTCGGCCTCGGGTACGGGGACGCTCACGCCCCCATGGTGACCGATGGCTAGCCTGCCCTCATGGTGAGGGCTCTGGTGGTCGGTGAAGCGCTGGTCGACGTCGTGGTCGGCCCCGACGGTGAGGCGCTCGGCCGCCACCCGGGCGGCAGCCCCGCCAACGTGGCCCTGGGCCTGGCCCGCCTCGACCACCGCGCCGAGCTGCTGACCTGGCTGGGCCAGGACGAGGACGGCGCGCTGCTGGTCGAGCACCTGGCCGCCTCGGGTGTCGACCTCGTCGAGGGCAGCCGCGGCGCGACGGCGACGTCGACCGCGACCGCACGGCTGGACGAGGCCGGGGTGGCGACCTACGACTTCGACCTCGACCCGGTCGTCCCGGCGGTCGACCTCGACGCGCTGTCCGGGGTGGAGGGCTTCGACGTGGTCCACACCGGCTCCATCGCCGCCGTGCTCGCCCCGGGGGCCTCGGTGGTGGAGGGCCTGCTGTCACGCACCCGGCACCGGGCCACGGTGTCCTACGACCCCAACGCGCGCCCGCGCCTGATGGGCGACCCCGACGTCGCCCTGGCCAAGGTGCTGGCCTACGTGGGCATCTCCGACGTGGTCAAGGTCAGCGACGAGGACCTCGAGTGGCTCCGTCCCGGCGTCGACCCGCTCGACGTCGCCGGCTCCTGGCTGATGCGGGGGGCCTCGATCGTGGTCGTCACCCGCGGCGGCGGCGGCGCGGACGCCCTCACCGCGGCCGGGCGGGTGCACGTGGACAGCCCGCCGACCGACGTCGTGGACACCGTGGGGGCCGGCGACTCGTTCATGTCGGGCCTGCTCGACGGCCTGGCCCGGCACCGGCTGCTCGGGGCCGACCGGCGCGACGCCCTGCGGGCGGTGGACGAGGCGACGGTGCGGGACGTGCTGACCCACGCCGCCCGGATCGCGTCCATCACCTGCTCGCGGCCCGGGGCGGACCCGCCCTGGCGTCGCGAGCTCGACGACCGCACCGACCGCACCGACCGCACCGACCGCACCGGCCCCGTCCGCCCAGGAGCAGCACTGACATGACGACCGCGCACCCCACCACCCCCAACGAGGCCTGGGCCGAGCTGTCCCGCGGCAACGCCCGGTTCGCGGCCGACGCGGCCGAGCGGCCGCACGCCGACGCCGAGCAGCGCCGGCTGGTCAGCACCGGCCAGCGGCCGTTCGCCGTGGTGCTCGGCTGCTCGGACTCCCGGGTGGCCGCCGAGCTGGTGTTCGACCGGGGCCTGGGCGACCTGTTCGTCGTCCGCACGGCCGGGCACGCCCTGGACACCGCCGTCCTGGGCTCCGTCGAGTTCGCGGTCGAGGTCCTGGAGGTGCCGCTGCTGGTGGTCCTCGGCCACGACTCCTGCGGCGCGGTGTCGGCCGCCCTGCGGGCCCGGCACGAGGGCCAGGTGCCCGGTGGCTTCGTCCGGGACATCGTCGAACGCGTCACCACCAGCGTCCTGGCCGCCGAGCACCGGGGCGCCACCACGGTGGACGACATCGTCCGCGAGCACGTCGGGTCCACCGCGCGCCAGCTGCTGGAGCGTTCCGAGGCCGTCCGGACCGCGGTGGACGCGGGCCGGCTCGGTGTGATCGGCACGTACTACACGCTGGCCGACGGGGTGGTGGAGCCGTTGTGGTGGCAGGGCCCGGGCGACCTGGTCGACGCCGGGCAGGACTGACCGGGCGGGACCCACCGGGCGGGACCGACCGGGCGGGACCGACCGGCGGGACCGACCGAGCAGGACCGACGGGGCGGCCTCAGCGCAGCCGGGGCACCAGCCGTGGCACGCGGGCGGCGTAGGCCCGCCAGGCCGGCCCGAACCGCTCGGCGAGCACCCGGTCCTCCGCCCCCGCCTTGACGTGCAGCACGCCGCCGAGCACGGCGGCGGCCAGCAGGGTGCTCAGCCGGCCCCGCAGCAGCACGGCCCCGGCCGAGGCGACCAGCACGCCCGCGTACAGCGGGTGGCGGGTCCGGGCGTACACGCCGTCGGTCCGCAGGGCCGCGCCCGGCCGCGGCGTCACCGCCGGGGTCAGGTCC
Source organism: Jannaschia sp. R86511 (assembly GCF_042466345.1). Classification (NCBI taxonomy): domain Bacteria; kingdom Pseudomonadati; phylum Pseudomonadota; class Alphaproteobacteria; order Rhodobacterales; family Roseobacteraceae; genus Jannaschia; species Jannaschia sp. R86511. The sequence continues at coordinate 1,474,537 of NZ_JAXHCD010000001.1, read as the reverse complement.
GCCCCCAGCCGACGTGCGGATGACCAGGTGAGGGCGAGACCCGCCGCCACCGTCGCGGCTCCGAGCACCCGCGCGGGAACCGGGACGGTCAGACCCGGCCCACCCGGCAGCGCGTGCGCCGCGACGGCGACCAGCTGGACCGGCACCAGCCAGCTCGTCCTCGCCGGCGCGTCCGCGTCCCTGCTCACCCCGCCAGCGTCGCACCGTCGCCGCCGGACGGCCAGAATGGCGCCATGACTGACTCCGCAGCCGCACCCGAGTTCCGCGTCGAGCACGACACGATGGGCGAGGTGAGGGTCCCGGCCCGGGCGCTGTACCGGGCGCAGACCCAGCGCGCCGTCGAGAACTTCCCGATCAGCGGTGTCGGGCTGGAACGCGCCCACGTGGTCGCGCTGGCCCGCGTCAAGAAGGCCGCCGCCCAGGTCAACGCCGACCTGGGGGTGCTCGAGCAGCCCGTGGCCGACGCGATCGCCGCCGCGGCCGACGAGGTCGTCGCCGGCGCCCCCGAGGGTGCCTTCGACGCCGAGTTCCCGGTCGACGTGTTCCAGACCGGGTCGGGCACCAGCAGCAACATGAACATGAACGAGGTGCTGGCCACCCTGGCCACCCGTCACCTGGGGGCCGACGTGCACCCCAACGACCACGTCAACGCCTCGCAGTCCAGCAACGACGTCTTCCCCACCAGCGTCCACGTGGCCGCCACCTCCGCCCTGGCCACCGACACCGTCCCGGCCCTGGAGCACCTGGCCGCGGCCCTGGAGGCCAAGGCCGCCGAGCTCGCCGACGTGGTCACGTCCGGCCGGACGCACCTGATGGATGCCACCCCCGTCACGCTCGGCCAGGAGTTCGCCGGCTGGGCCGCGCAGGTCCGCCGCGGGGTCGAGCGGGTGCAGGCCGCCCTGCCCCGCGTCGCCGAGGTGCCCCTGGGCGGCACCGCGGTCGGCACCGGGATCAACACCCCGCCCGGCTTCGCCGCCGCCGTCGTGGCCCGCCTGGCCGCCGAGACCGGCCTGCCCGTCACCGAGGCGCGCGACCACTTCGAGGCCCAGGGCGCCCGTGACGGCCTGGTCGAGGCGTCGGGGGCGCTGCGGACCGTGGCCGTCAGCCTGACCAAGGTGTGCAACGACCTGCGGTGGAAGTCCTCCGGCCCCACCACCGGGCTGGCCGAGATCCGGCTGCCGGACCTCCAGCCGGGCAGCTCGATCATGCCGGGCAAGGTCAACCCGGTGCTGCCCGAGGCCACGCTCATGGTGTGCTCCCAGGTGGTCGGCAACGACGCCGCGGTCGCGTGGGCCGGCGCGTCGGGGACCTTCGAGCTCAACGTCCAGATCCCCGTCATGGCGCGCAACGTGCTGGAGTCGGCGCGGCTGCTGGCCAACGCCTCCCGGCTGCTGGCCGACCGCTGCGTGGCCGGCATCGAGGCCGACGTCGACCGCTGCCGCGCCTTCGCGGAGTCCTCGCCGTCGATCGTCACCCCGCTCAACCGGGTTATCGGCTACGAGGCCGCCGCGGCGGTGGCCAAGCACGCCCTCAAGGAGCGGATCACCATCCGGCAGGCCGTGGTCGACCTGGGCCACGTCGACGGGCAGCAGCTGACCGAGGCGCAGCTGGACGACTACCTGGACGTGACCACGATGACGGGGCCCGCCGGACGCGGCTGAGCCGGTACGACGAAGGGCCCCGCACCCGCGGGGCCCTTCGTCGTCAGCGCACTGGTCGGCGTCATGGTCGGCCGATCAGTACCAGTTGTTGTCCACACTGTGCTGCCACGCGGCGCACGGGCTGCCGTAGACCTCGTCGATGTAGCCCAGGCCCCACCGGATCTGCGTCTCGGGGTTGGTCTCCCAGTCGGCGCCCTCGCTGGCCATCTTGCGGCCGGGCAGCGCCTGCGGGATGCCGTACGCGCTGGAGCTGGGGTTGTCCGCGGTGTGGCGCCAGTTGGACTCCTTCTCCCAGAAGCTGGTCCAGGCAGGACCACTGGTCGCCGCCCCAGCCCCAGGAGCCGATGAGGGACTGCGCGACGGCCCGGCTGGAACCGGGGTCGGCGGGCGCGGCGGCTGCGGCCTGGGCCGCCTCCTGCGCCGCGGCCTCCTCGGCGGCGGCCTCCTCGGCGGCGGCCTCCTCGGCGGCGAGGCGCTCGACCTCCTCCTCCGCGGCCTGGCGCTCGGCCTCCTCCGCGGCGAGACGCTCGGCCTCCTCCGCCGCGGCCTGGCGCTCGGCCTCCTCCGCGGCGAGACGCTCGGCCTCCTCCGCGGCGGCCTGGCGCTCGGCCTCCTCCGCCGCGGCGCGCTCGGCGAGGATGGCCTCCAGCTCGCCGACCTCGTCGACCCAGGACTGGGCCTCGGCCGAGGTCGACGGCAGGCCCGCGTCGAGCGGTGCGCGCTCGGCGCGGGAGGCCTGCTCGTCGTCGCGACGGACCGCGGCGGGGTCCAGCTCGACGGTCCCGGCGGGCTCCTCGCCCAGCAGGTCGGCGACGGAGAACCGGTCGCCCGGCGCCGCGGCCAGGGCCGGCGAGGTGGCGACGGTGTACCCACCGGCCCCCACGACGAGGGCGGCGGCGGTCAGTCCGGCGGTGGCCGCGGCGCGCCTGAAGGGGGCCAGGCGGCGGGGCAGGGGGGAGGTGTGACGGGGCATGGGCTCTCTGTCGTCAGGTCGCGTCCCGTGGCTGCGCGACGGAGGACGCCCACCCTCAGGCCGGTCCGCGCCGCCCGTCCGGTCGACGGGTGGCGGCGCGACGTGTCGTGCCCGGGAGCCTGGTCCGCGTCCGGTGGTGGCCACCGGACCGCGTGGGTGACGGGTCGTGCCGACGGCCGAGGTGCGACCACCGGGAGGACCCGGGTGAGCGTGCTTTCCGGCCATGACGATGCGTCCTCGGTAACGATTTGGCAAATTCTGTCCTCCGGTACCTCGGCACGCTTGCATCGTCCCTGGACCGGGCCCCGGCCGGTTCACCCGTTCCGCGGCCCCCGCTGAGGGTCGGCTAACCTGACCGGATACGGAAGGCGGTCCATGTCCGATTCACGGTTCCTCGTGGCCGAGGGCGTCCGGAAGACGTTCGACGGCACGACTGCCCTCGACGACGCCGGCGTGCAGGTCGCCGAGGGCACGAGCCTGGCCCTGCTCGGGCCGAGCGGCTGCGGCAAGACCACCCTGCTGCGGGTCATCGCGGGGCTCGAGACGCCGGACCACGGCACCGTGTCCGTCGGCCGCGAGGTGCTCACCGGCTTCTGCCACCACGTGCCCGCCGAGCGCCGACGGGTCGGCATGGTGTTCCAGGACGCCGCCCTGTTCCCCCACCTGAGCGTGGCCCGCAACGTCGCCTACGGCCTGAGCCGGCAGGAGGTCGCCGCCGGCCGCGTGCAGGAGGCGCTGGAGATGGTCGACCTGGCCCACCTGGCCCAGCGGCGCCCGCACGAGCTGTCCGGCGGGCAGGGTCAGCGCGTGGCCCTGGCCCGCGCCCTGGCACCCCGCCCGCGCATCCTGCTGTTCGACGAGCCGTTCACCGGGCTGGACACCGCGCTGCGGGTCAAGGTCCGCACGGAGATCCACGCCCTGCTGCGCCAGGTGGGCATGACCTCGGTGTTCGTCACCCACGACCAGGAGGAGGCGTTCGTCCTGGGTGACCGCGTGGCGGTGATGCGCGACGGCCGGGTGCGGCAGGAGGGCACCCCGGCCGAGGTCTACGCCCGCCCGGCGGACCCCTGGGTGGCCCGCTTCGTCGGCGAGGCGAACCTGCTGCCGGGGCGCAGCGACCACCGCGTGGCGAGCACCGTCCTGGGCCGGGTCCCCCTCGGCGCCGACGGTCCCGACGGGGACGTCACCGTCCTGGTCCGGCCCGAGCACCTCGACCTGGCGCCGGGTGCGGGCGGGACCGTCACCGACGTGGCGTTCTACGGCCACGACTCCAGCTACACCGTGCGCGTCGGCGACCAGGCCCTGCTGGTCCGCGCGGCCGCCGCCCCCCGGTTCCGGATCGGGGACGAGGTCGACGTCCGGTTCGGCGGTCCGGCCGCGACCGCCTACGCGAGCTCACATTAGAAGCCTCTCACGCACGTTAATCGGTCAGGCAGACCTCAGCTAGGGTTCCGGCCAGGGCCTCGCCGGCCCCCTCGACCACCGACCTACGGAGCCACCATGTCCCGCCCCACCCGGAGCGCCCACCTGTCGCGCACCGCCCTCGTCACCGGCACCCTGCTCGCCCTCGCCGGGCTGGCCGCGTGCGGCGACGGCGCCGACGACGCCACCGACGACTCCGCCTCGCCCGCGGCCGCGGCCACCGACGAGGTCCTGACGGTCTACTCGGGCCGGACCGAGAACCTGATCCAGCCGCTGCTGGACTCCTTCGCGGAGGAGACCGGGGCGACGGTCGACGTCCGCTACTTCGACTCCGCCGACCTGGCCCTGCTCATCGAGCAGGAGGGCGAGCGCTCCCCCGCCGACGTGTTCATCTCGCAGAGCCCCGGCGCGCTGGGGTACCTCAACGACCTGGGGGTGCTCACCGAGCTGGAGCCCGAGGTGCTCGACCTGGTCAGCGAGGACTTCCAGGCCACCGACGGCCGCTGGGTCGGCATGTCGGGCCGGGTCCGCACGCTGGTCTACAACAGCGACCTCGTGGACGAGTCCGAGCTGCCCGACAGCGTGTTCGACCTGACCGCGCCGGAGTGGTCGGGCCGGATCGGCGTGCCGCCGACCAACGGCTCGTTCCAGGACTTCGTCACGGCGCTGCGCGAGACCGAGGGCGACGACGCCGCGGCCGAGTGGCTGGCCGGTCTGGTGGCCAACGAGCCGGTGACGTACTCCAACAACACCGCCACGCTGCAGGCCGTCGCGGCCGGCGAGGTCGAGGTCGGGCTGGTCAACCACTACTACAACTACCGGGCCCTGGCCGAGGACCCCTCGCTGCCCACCGTCAACCACTTCTTCGAGGCCGGTGACATCGGCAACCTCAACATCGTGACCGGGGTCGCGGTCGTCGAGACCACCGACGACGCCGAGCTGGCCAACGACTTCGTCGAGTACATGCTCGGCGAGGAGGCGCAGACGTTCTTCAGCGAGGAGACCTTCGAGTACCCGCTGGTCGAGGGCGTCGAGCCGGGCACCGACCTGCCCCCGATCGCGGACCTGGGCATCGCGACGTTCGACGTCAACAGCCTGGGCGGCGGCCTCGAGCGCACGCAGGAGCTCATCGCCGAGTCCGGTCTCGAGGGCTGAGGCAGCCCATCGCCGTCACGCAGGACCCGCTGAGCGCCGCCGCCCCCCGCGGGCGGCGGCGCTCCGGCGCGCGCCGGCCGTGGCTGCTGCAGGCCGCCGTCGTGGCCACCGGGCTGCTGTTCGCCTCGCCCGCGCTGTTCCTGCTGTGGGAGTCGGTGCGCCTGGGCGGCGACCTGGTCGCGGTCGTCGCCACCCCCGACGTGCTGGCCCCGCTGGCCCGGTCCCTGCTGCTGGCCGCGTCCTGCGCGCTGGGCTGCATGGCGCTGGGCACCCTGCTGGCGGTGCTGGTGTCCCGGACCGACGTGCTGGGCCGCGACGCGCTCCGGGTCGCCCTGGCCATGCCCATCGTGGTGCCGAGCTTCGTCGGGGCGACGGCCCTGATCGCCGCCACCGGCCGCGGCGGGCTGGTGCCGTTCGTGCCGCGCCCGGAGGGGTTCGTCGGGGCCTTCGTGGTGCTGACGGTGCTCAGCTACCCCTACGTGTACCTGCTCGTCCTGGCCCGGCTGCGCAGCACGCCGCGCAGCCACGAGGAGGCGGCCCGCCTGCTGGGCGCCGGGACCTGGCGGACCCTGACCACGGTCCTGCTGCCGCAGCTGCGCCCCGCCGCCTCGGCGGGCGGGCTGCTGGTGTTCCTGTACGTGCTGAGCGACTTCGGCGCCGTCGCGCTGCTGCGCTACGACACCATCACCCGGGCCATCTACTCCACGCGCCTGCTGGACCGGACGACGTCGGTCACCCTGGGCCTGTTCCTGGCCGTGCTGGCCGTCGGGGTCGCGGCGCTGGCCCGGTCGGCGACCCCCGCACCGCCGGGCCCGCGCCCGGCCGCGGGCGCCCAGCGGATCCGGCTCGGCCGGTGGCGGCTGCCCGTCAGCCTCGTGCCGTGGGCCGTGCTGGGGGTGGGCCTGGTGGGCCCGGTCGTGGTGTTCGCGACCTGGGCGCTGCGCGGCTCGACCGCGGTCGGGTTCGGCTACAGCGGTCCCGGCGACTCGCTGGCGTTCCTGGTGGAGCCCACCGTGAGCTCCGCCGTGGCCGCCCTGACCGCGGCCGTCGTGGCCGTCGTCCTGGTCCTGCCCCTGGCGGTCGCCTCGGTGCGCCGCTCGGGCCCGCTGTCGCGCGCGGTGGTGGCCGTGGTGACCAGCGTGTTCGCCCTGCCCGGGCTGCTGGTCGCGCTGACCCTCGTCTTCGTCGCGCTGTCGGTCCCCGGCCCGCTCGGCGCGCTGTACCAGACGTTCCCCCTGCTGGTGCTGGGCTACGTGCTGCACTTCGGCGCCCAGGCGCTGCGCTCCTCGCAGACCGCGCTGGCCGCCGTCCCGGTACGCCTCGACGAGGCGGCCCGCACCCTGGGCGCCTCGCCCCGGCGTCGGTTCCTGACCGTCGACCTGCCGCTGGTCGCCCCCGGGCTCGCGGCCGGGGCCGGGCTGGTGCTGCTGAGCACGCTCAAGGAGCTGCCGGCGACCGCCCTGCTGGCCCCGCCGGGTTTCCAGACGCTGGCCACGCGCATCTTCAACGCGGCGCAGGACGGGTTCTTCGCCGAGGTGGGGGTGACCTCCCTGGTGCTGCTGGCCCTGTCGACCCTGCTCACCTGGGTGCTCGTGCTGCGTCCGGAGCTGGCCGCCGACCGACGACGGTCCTGACCCGCCGCCGCGACGGGCCGCCTGGCTCAGGCCCCGGCGCCCGACCCGCCGTCGCCGGCCAGCGCCCAGGGACGCAGCATCGCGGCCGCCTGCTCCGGGTACAGCGGCACGCGACCGTCCAGCAGCTCCGTCCCGGGGACCCAGTGCACCGTGCTGGTCGTCCCCGGGATCACGCCCAGGTCGTCGCGACCGAGCACGTGGGCGTCCTCGACCCGGCCCACGTGGACGGCCAGCAGCTCGTGGCCCGGCGCGCCGTCGAAGGTGAACAGGTTCTCCACCCAGCCCAGCAGCCGCACCTCGAGCAGCGTCGCCGACAGCTCCTCCTGCCACTCCCGGACCACGGCCTGCTCGGCGGTCTCGCCGAACTCGATCCCGCCCCCGATCAGGCGGTGGAAGGTCAGCCCGCGCGTCGCGTCGTGACCCCGCTGCACCAGCACCGCGCCGTCCGTCCGCTGCACCGCCGCCAGGGCGACCGGCCGCAGCCGACGCTTGCGGCGGGGGCTCACCCGAGCCCCCGGTGGCGGGTCGGGGCGATGGTCGGGCTGATGGTGGGGGTGATGGTCGGGGCGCAGGTACGGGTCCGGCTCACCCACCGACCGTAGGGCTGCGCCTGCCCACCGGCGAGGCGCTGCCGGCCCCGGCGTGGCGGCCCGGCTGCTACCGCAGCAGGTGCTCCCGCAGCAGGTGCTCCTGCAGCACGTGCTCGGCGACCTGCTCGGGCGCGCCCGCGACACCCCGGTAGCCGGGCGCGGCGTTCACGTCGACCACGACGGGCCCGTCCGGGCCGACCACGACGTCCACGCCGTACAGGTGCAGGTCCAGGACCGCCCCCACCCGACGGGCCAGGTCATGCAGCCGGGCGTCGGGGTCGAACGCGCTCACCGGCGCGCGGACGCCGAGCAGCGGGCCGGGTTTGAGCAGACCGGAGACCCGGTCCCCCACCACGTACAGCTTGCGGTCCACGCCGTCGCCCTCGACGAGCTCCTGCACCAGCCAGGGACCCGGGAACGGCGGCTCGGCGGCCCGGACGTCCAGCAGCGCCACCCCGCTCGCCCGGCCGGCGGCGTCGTCGGCCCGCTTGACCACCCGTGCCCCGCCGTCGGGCCCGGCCAGCACCTGCGACCACTCCTCGGCCCGTCGGGCGCGGGGCACGGGCACGTCGCCGGCGGCCAGCCGGGCGTTCGTGCGGTGCCGGTCACCGAGCAGCGCGGTCCCGCCGGGGTCGTTGCAGCAGGGCACCCCGCTCGCCTGCAGGGCGGCGACCGCCGCCAGGGCGTCCGGTCGCAGGCCGCGGTCCAGGAGCAGGTGCGGGCGGCGCGCCGCCCCGGCCACGGCGAGCGCCTCCAGCGCGGCCTGGTCCTCGTGGGGCAGCACGACGTCGACCGCCACCCCCTGCTGCCGGAGGATGCGGGCGACCTCCGCGACCAGCGTCCCGGGTCGCGGCGGCTTGCCGACGGCCAGGGTGACCACCGTCCCGCGCACCCGCCCGGCACCGGGACCGGTGACGGGCGGGTGCGTGGGCACCGGGGCAAGGGGCACGAGGTCAGGCTGGCGCCGGACCGGGTCGTGGGGATGAGACCAGGATGAGAGTCGGCTCACCCCCGCCGTGCCCCGGGACTCAGCGCGGCCGGGCCGCCCGATCGGCCGGCCCGGGTCGCTCGAGCGCGTCCAGGGCGATCAGGAACCGGTCGGTGACGGTCGGGTCCGGGTGCACCGCCACCCGGACGAAGCTGCGGTCGAGCCCGGGGAAGGTGTCCGCCCGGCGCACGGCCACGCCCTGGGCGAGCAGCTCGGTGCGCAGGTCGGTACCGGGGGCGCGCACCAGGACGAAGTTCGCCTCCCCGGCCCAGACCTGCAGCCCACGGTCCCGCAGGGCGGCCACGAGCCGGGTGCGGGCGGTGGCCACCACGGCGCCGCGGCGCCGCCGCTCGACCTCGACGGCGTCACGGTGCTCGACGGCGAACAGCCGCTCCAGGACGGCCAGGGCGACCGCGTTGACCGGCCACGGCTGCAGCGTCGCGGCCAGGGCGCGCACCACGGGGGCGTCGGCCACGACGTAGCCCATGCGCAGGCCCGCCGCGCCCCACACCTTGGTCAGCGAACGGACCTGGACCAGGCCGGGCAGCGCGGCCCGCTCGGCGCTGAGGCCGAGGCCGTCGCCGGTGTGCTCGGCGAACGCCTCGTCGACCACCAGCAGCCGGCCCGGCCGCAGCAGCCGTCGCAGCTGCGCGACGTCCTCGCTGCGCCCGGTGGGGTTGTCGGGACGCCCCAGCACCACGACGTCGAGGTCCTCGCCGACCTGGTCGGGGTCGAGCACGAAGTCGTCCTCGGCGCGCCGCAGCACCTGCCGGACCTCGTGCCCCGCCGAGCGCAGCGCCGCCTCGGGCGCGGTGAACGACGGGTGCACCAGCCCGGCGCGGGTACCCGGCGCCAGCGCGTGGGCCAGGGCCCAGAACGCCTCCGCGGCCCCGTTGATCAGGAGCACCTCCTCGGCCGTCACGCCGTGGCGGGCCGCGAGCAGGTCCCGGGCGCGGGCCGGGTCCGGGTAGGCCGTGACGTCGAGGCCGGCCAGCACCTGCGCCAGCCCCGGCGGCGGGTCGGGGTGCACGTTGACCGCGAGGTCGAGGTGGCCGGGCGGCACCTGCGTGTCGCCGTGGTCACGCAGACCCGGCCCCGGCTGCGCCCGGCGCCGCGGCGCGGGCTCAGAAGTCGATGCCACGCTTGGCGCGCACCCCCGAGGCGTAGGCGTGCTTGACCAGCCGCATCTCGGTCACGGTGTCGGCCAGGTCGATCAGCTCGTCGGTGGCGTCGCGGCCGGTGCAGATGACGTTGGTGCGCGGGGCGCGCTCCCGGATGGCGGCGTAGACGCGCTCGCCCGGCACCCAGCCGTAGGTGACGGGGTAGGTCACCTCGTCCAGGACGACCATGTCGTACTCGCCGGAGGCCAGGGCGGCCTCGGCCGCGGCCCAGGCCTCGCGGGCGATCGTGGCGGAGCGGTCGAGGTCGTCGCTCTCCCAGGTGAACCCGTCGCCGATGGTCCACCACTCCACGCCCAGGCGACGGCAGACCGCCTCCTCGCCGACGTGCCACTTGCCGGACTTCATGAACTGCACCACCAGCACCCGCCACTCCCGCGCCACGGCGCGCAGCACCGTGCCGAACGCAGAGGTGGACTTGCCCTTGCCGTGGCCGGTGTGGACCAGCACGAGCGACGGCACGCGGCGGGGCTCGGGCCGGTCGCGCGGCCCGCGGCGGGTCCCCGTCGGCTCGGTCGGCTCGGTCGGCTCGGTCGGCTCGGTCGGCTCGGTCGGCTCGGTCGTCGGCTCGGTCACAGCAGGCCCTTCGTCAGTCGGCGGAGCAGGTCGGTGTCCAGGTGGGTGGCGACGGCGTCAGACAGCGCGTCGAGGGTCTCCTCGAGCCGGTCCACCGGGCGTCGGCCGACCAGCGCGGCCACGACGTCGGGGTCCTCGAGCACACCGTGGCAGGCCAGGCCCAGCACGGCGCCCTGCGCCCAGCCGTGCTCGGTGCCGAGCACCGGGGCGGCCTCGGGCCCGCTGACACCGGGACCAGCGACGCTGGATCCGCTGGCAGCGGGCCCGGACGGGGCCGTCGGGTCGTGGCGGGTCGTGCCGTGGCGGATGTCGTAGGCGGTCACCTCGAGCCCGTCCAGGCCCGACCACGCAGAGCCCGACGGCAGCCGGAACGTGGTCCGGACGTGCGCGGTCCGCTTGGCCGCGGCGTAGTCGGTGACGACCGGCAGCAGGCCCAGCCCGGCGGCCCCGGACGACCCGGTCAGCCCGGTCGGCCCGCTCGGCCCGCTCGGCCCGCTCGGCCCGCTCGGCCCCGTCGGCCCCGGGGCGACCGGTTCGGGTCCCAACCGACGCCCGAGCAGCTGCAGCCCGCCGCAGATCCCCAGCACCCGGCCCCCGGCGGCGGCCCGGTCCTGCAGGGCCCGGTCCAGGCCGCGGCCGCGCAGCCAGGCCAGGTCCGCGTGCACGTGCTTGGAGCCGGGCAGCAGCACCAGGTCGGCCTCGGCCACCTGGGCCGGCGAGTCCGCCCAACGCACACGGGCCACGCCGGCCAGCAGGGTGAGCTCGTCGAGGTTGCTCGCGGTCGGGTAGCGGAGCACGGCGACCTCGGGCAGGTCGCGGCCCTGGGCCAGCGGGGTCAGGTCCCGGGCGCCGTCCTCGTCGGGCAGCCGGTGCGCGAGCATGGGCAGCACGCCCGCGTGGGCCATACCGGTGCGGGCGGTCAGCTCCGCGGGGGCCTCGCGGAGCAGGGACGCGTCGCCGCGGAACTTGTTGAGCACGAACCCCGCCAGCCGGCCGCGGTCGACCTCGTCGACCAGCAGCCAGGTGCCCAGCAGGTGGGCGAACGCGCCGCCGCGGTCGATGTCGGCCACGAGCAGCGCCGCGGCGTCGGCGTGCCGGGCGACGCGCAGGTTGGCCAGGTCGGTGTCACGCAGGTTGGTCTCGGCCGGACTGCCCGCGCCCTCGGCGACGACCAGGTCGTACTCGTCCAGCAGGGCGTCCAGGCTGCGGCTGATCGGCCCCCACAGCCCGCGCGGGCGGGCGGTCCACTCCCGGCGGGACAGCTCCTCGTCGACGTGGCCGAGCACGACGACCTGGCTGCCGTCGCGCTCCGGCTTGACCAGGACGGGGTTCATCCGCACGTCGGCCTCGACCCGGGCCGCGCGGGCCTGCAACCACTGCGCGACGCCGATCTCACCGGCGCCCGACATCCCTGCGTCCCCCGTGGTCCCGGCCCGCACCACCCGCGCGTTGTTCGACATGTTCTGGCCCTTGAACGGCGCCACCCGCAGCCCCTGGTCGGCGTACCAGCGGCACAGGGCCGTGGCCAGCAGGCTCTTGCCCGCCCAGCTGGTGCAGCCCAGCACCATGACGGCGCTCACGCCGCCGCCCCTGGACGCCCGCGCCCCAGCAGCCCGCCGACCACCAGCAGCAGGACGGTGGCCGCCGTGGCCCGTCGGAACAGCCGCAGCGCCTGCCGGGTGTCCGCCGGTCCCGGCTCCCGGCCGACCGCGTGCAGCTCGTACACCCCGGGCTTGGCCAGCCGGACCCCCAGCCGCAGGGCTAGCGCGGCCATCGGCCAGCCGCCGTTGGGCGAGGGCGTCAGGGCCGCCTCCCGCGGTAGCCGCCGCAGCCGCGCCGGGTCGGCCCCGACCAGCAGCAGCCCGCTGAGCCGGGCGGGCACCAGGTTGGCCACGTCGTCGGCGCGGGCGGCGACCCGGCCCGCGTGCCGAAAACGGGGGCTCCGGTAGCCCCACATGGCGTCGGCGGTGTTGACGAACCGGTATGCCGCCGCCGCCCCCAGCCCGCCGACCGCGTGGGCCAGCGCCGGCGCCACCACCGAGTCGCACAGGTTCTCCGACAGCGAGCCCAGCGCCGCCTGTCGCACCTGGGACGCGTCCAGCGCCGCGGTGTCCCGGCTGACCAGCCGCGCCACCCGGTGCCGGCCGGCGGCGGCGGAGCCGGCCAGCGCCTCCTCCACCGCGGCGACCTCATCGCGCAGCAGCCGCCCGGACAGCAGCGTCCACAGCACCGTGCCCTGCAGCAGCACCGCCCCCGGCCACGGCAGTCGGGCGGTGGCCCGGTCCAGCAGCACGCCCGAGGCGCCGCTGAGCACCGCCCCGGCCGACCAGGCCGCGCCGCCCGCGGCCAGCGCCCGGCCCGGCGGGGCCGCGGGCACGTGCCGTTCGGCCCGGCGCAGCAGGGCCCCCATGGCGACGACCGGGTGCCAGCGGGTGGGCGGCTCCCCCAGCAGCTCGTCCAGGGCCACGGCCAGGACGAGGGCCGCCGGGCGCACCGTCCGGCCGGCCCGGCCCGCGGTCACAGCCGCTGGCCGCTGCGGGGCAGCGGGTGCGGCACGAACCGGTCGCCCGACCGGACCGGGACCACCACGGGGCCGTCGGGGCCGGGAAGCACCTGCACCCGGGCGCCGTAGACCCGGGCCAGCAGGTCCGGCACCAGCACATCGACCGCGGGACCGTCGGCGGCGACGCGGCCGTCCTCCAGCAGCACCAGCCGGTCGCCGTACTGCCCCGCCGAGGTCAGGTCGTGCATGGCCGCGACGACGGTCAGCCCCTCCTCGCGACGCAGCTGGTCGACCAGCTCGAGCACGGTCTGCTGGTGGCCGATGTCCAGGGCGCTGGTCGGCTCGTCCAGCAGCAGGACCTGGGGCTGCTGGGCCAGCGCCCGGGCGAGGACCACGCGCTGCAGCTCGCCGCCGGACAGCTGGGTGGCCGGGCGGGCCGCGACGTGCTCCAGGCACAGCCGCTCGATGCACTGCTCGACCACCCGGCGGTCGGCGTCGGACTCGGAGCCGAAGCGCGGCAGGTGCGGGGTGCGGCCCAGCGCGACCAGCTCGCGCACACTGGTGGACTCGGGTACGACCGGGCGCTGCGGCATGAGGCCGACGACGCGGGCCAGGACCCGTTCCCCGGCCCGGGCGGGGTCGACGCCGGCCACCTGGATCGTCCCCTGGTAGGGCAGCAGGCCGCCCACGGCGTGCAGCAGGGACGTCTTGCCCGCACCGTTGGGGCCGACCAGGCAGACCCACTCGCCCCGCTGCACCTGCAGGTCGAGCGCGTGGACGACCGGGACCCCGCCCCGGTGCACCTCGACGCCGCGGCAGGACACCGCCGGGGCCGCCGACGCGGTGGCCCCGGTGGGCGGGTGACCGGTCACGACATCCTCGCCCGGCGCAGCACGACGACGAAGAACGGCGCCCCGACCAGCGCGGTCACCACGCCGATGGGCAGCTCGGCGGGGCTCATCACGGTCCGGGCGAGGATGTCCGCCCCGACCAGGAACGCCGCCCCCAGCAGCATCGACACCGGCAGCAGCACCCGGTGCGAGCCGCCGAACAGCAGCCGCACCGCGTGCGGGACCACGATGCCGACGAACCCGATCAGGCCGCTCACGCTGACCACCGCGGCCGTGCCCAGGGTGGCGGCCAGCACCAGCAGCAGCCGGGTCCGGGCCGCGTCGACGCCCAGGCTGCGGGCCTCGGTGTCGCCGACGGCCATGACGTCCAGCACCCGCCGGTGCAGCAGGATCACGGCGGAGGCGAGCACCACGTAGGGCAGGACCGTCAGCACCTCCGACCAGCCCTGCGTGCTGAGCCGGCCGAGCAGCCAGGAGTACACCGAGCGCAGCGTCTCGTCGTAGCGCTGCTGCACGAAGGTCTGCACCGCGTTGAGGAACGCCGCGACGGCCACGCCGGCCAGCACGATGACGACCGAGGACCGGGTGCCGTGGCCCACGCTGCTGCCCAGCGCGTAGGTGGCGGCCACGCCGAGCAGCCCGCCCAGGAACGCGACCACCGGCAGGCCCAGGCCCGCGACCACGCCGCCGCTGACGATGGCGATGGTGGCGCCGAGGCCCGCACCGCTGGACACGCCGAGCAGGTAGGGGTCGGCCAGGGGGTTGCGGAACACGCCCTGGTAGGCCGCGCCGGCCACGGCCAGCATGGCGCCGACCAGGGCACCCAGCACCACCCGGGGCAGCCGGATCTGCCAGAGGATGGCCTCCTGCTGCGAGCTGAGCCCGGAGGCGACGTCGACCCCCGGCAGGGCCGAGACCAGCGAGGCCAGCACCCCGCTGGGCGTCAGGCCGGCCGGGCCGACCAGCACCCCCAGCAGCGACGTCGCCACGAGCACGCCGCCGGCCCCGACGACGAGCAGGGCCCGCCGGCCGGGACGCGGCAGGCCGAGCCGGACCGAGGCGGCCCGGGTGCTCGCGGCGGCGTCGCTGGTCACGGGCGGGCCGTCAGTCCTGGACCGCGGGCAGCGCCTCGGCCACGGACTCGACGAAGTCGACCACGCGCGGGCCCCAGCGGCTGGCCTCGTCGGCGTCGACGACCACGACGTCCTCCCCCTCGACGGCGTCGACCTGGTCCCAGCCGGGCCGGGCCGCGATGTCCTCGGGGCTGTCGGAGAAGTCGCCGGAGGTGACGAAGATGACGTCGGGGTCGGCCTCGACGACGAACTCCTGCGACAGCTGCGGGTAGGCCTCACCGGTGGCGTCGGCGATGTTCTCCAGCCCGAACAGCGAGTAGACCTCGCCGATGAACGTGTCGCCGCTGGCGGTGTAGAACGACGGGTCGAGCTCGTGGTAGTAGGTCAGGGGCTCGGCCAGGTCCACCGAGGCCACCGCGGCGTCGATGTCGGCCGCCATCTGCTCGGTCAGCTCCGCGGCGTCGGTGGCGTGGCCGGTGGCCAGACCGACCCGCTCGATCTGGTCGTAGGCCTCGTCCAGGTCCAGCGCCGAGGGCAGCAGCAGGGTGGGCACGCCGGCGGCGTCCAGGCCGCTGACCAGGTCGCCCGGGTCGCCGGAGGCCACGACCAGGTCCGGCCCGTAGCCGAGGATGGCCTCGAGGTTGGGCTCGAAGCCCGACAGGTCGGTCACCGGCGCCTCCTCGGGGAAGTACGAGAACGCGTCCACGGCGACCACCTGGTCGCCCGCCCCGACGGCGAACAGCATCTCGGTCGCGGTCGGGCTGATGGAGACGATGGAGACCGGCTCGGCCTCGATGGTCAGCTCGGTGGTGTCCGGCGCCTGACCGGAGGTGACCGTGACCGGGAAGTCGGCCGCCTCGACGGTCGCCTCCGGCGACGCGCCGGCGGCGGTCCCGGTGGGGGCGACGCTGGTGGCGTCGGTGCCGTCATCGGCGCCGCCGCAGGCGGCCAGGACGAGGGCGAGCCCGGTGGCCGCCGCGAGGCGCGCGGCACCGGAAGAGGTCCGGGTGGTGGTGGTACGTGGTGTCAAGGCAATCCCCTGGGAGGTGTCAGGGGACGAGGCTGCTCCGGGCCGTCATCCCCGACAGGGGCTGCGACACGAACCGTCCTTCGTCCGAGGACCGTGCGTGACCACAGACCAGGCGACCTGGCTGACCCCCCGCCGGAGCGGGGGGATCACAGTTGCGGGACAGCGCCGGGTTCTCACCGGACTTCGCTGGACCTGTGGTGCCCCGCGGTGCGGGGCCAGAGCAACCTAGCGGACGCCGTCGACCGCGGGCGACACCCCGCCTCAGGGCCGGGGCCCCTCCTCGCGCACCCGCTCCACCGCCGTCATGGCCTCCCGCAGCTCGGCCAGCCACTCGCCGGAGTGCTGCCCGACCAGCCGGACGCACCAGGCCAGGGCGTGGGCCCGCGACCGGGCGACGCCGGCTTCGACCAGGGTCTCCAGCACCACGCGCTCGGGCTGGCGCAGCCGGGTCATCACCGGCACGGACAGGGTGGTGAACAGCTCGGTCCGCTCCCCCGCGCTCACCCCCCAGGACACCTTGCGGCCGAACCGGCGCTCGGCCTCGTCCGCGATGGCCATCCGCTCCGCCCGGCTCTCGGAGCGGAACCGGCTGATCCGGCCGTCGAGCTCGTCCGGGTCGGTGGGGCCGGTGTCGTCCGCCTCGCCGTGCCCCGCCCCGCCCGGCAGGGGCAGCACGACCGTCACCTCCTCCCGGTCCACCGTCACGTCGGCGAGCTCCGCCGACCACGCCTCGGGCAGCCGGCCCCGGAGCCAGCTGCCCACCTTCACCGCTGTCACGTCTGTCTGCATGTGCTCATGATTACTCGATTACACGACGCGCGCCACCCCCAGCCGCTTCCCGCACCCATCGCAGACGCCGAGAAGGCCGGATCGACCTGGTGGTGGCGCCCCGGTGGGTCGATCCGGCCTTCTCGGCGGGGGTGGAGGGAGGGGGGTGGGTGGGGGTTACTCGGGGCGCTCGAGGAGGTCGGTGACCAGGGCGGCGATGGGGCTGCGCTCCGAGCGGGTGAGGGTGACGTGGGCGAACAGGGGGTGGCCCTTGAGCCGCTCGATGACGCTGGCCACGCCGTCGTGCCGACCGACCCGCAGGTTGTCCCGCTGCGCGACGTCGTGGGTCAGGACGACCTTGGAGTTCTGCCCGATCCGGCTCAGCATGGTCAGCAGGACGTTGCGCTCCAGGCTCTGCGCCTCGTCGACGATGACGAACGCGTCGTGCAGCGAGCGACCCCGGATGTGGGTCAGCGGCAGCACCTCGAGCATGCCCCGGTCGAGGATCTCCTCGACGACCTCGCTGGAGACCAGCGCACCGAGGGTGTCGAAGACCGCCTGGCCCCAGGGGCCCATCTTCTCGGCCTCGGTGCCGGGCAGGTAGCCCAGGTCCTGGCCCCCCACGGCGTACAGCGGCCGGAACACCATGACCTTGCGGTGCGCCCGGCGCTCCATCACCGCCTCGAGGCCGGCGCACAGCGCCAGCGCCGACTTGCCCGTGCCGGCCCGCCCGCCCATCGACACGATGCCGATCGAGTCGTCGAGCAGCAGGTCGATGGCGATGCGCTGCTCGGCGCTGCGCCCGTGCAGGCCGAACACGTCGGTGTCGCCGCGCACCAGCCGGATCTGCTTGTCCGGCGTCACCCGACCCAGCGCGCTGCCGCGGTCCGACGTCATCACCAGGCCCGTGTGGCAGGGCAGGTCGCGGGCGGCGTCGTGCTCCAGGTGCCGCTCGTCGTAGAGCACGGCCATGTCGGCCGCGGACAGGTCGAGCTCGGCCAGCCCGGTCCAGCCGGAGTCGACCGCCCGGCCGGCGCTGTACTCCTCGGCCACCAGGCCCACGGCGGAGGCCTTGACCCGCATCGGGACGTCCTTGCTGAGCAGCACCACGCGGAAGCCCTCGGCGGCCAGGTTGGTGGCCACGGCCAGGATGCGGGTGTCGTTGTCGCTGCCTCGCAGCCCGGCGGGCAGGCTGGTCACGTCGGTGTGGTTGAGCTCCACCCGCAGCGTCCCGCCCAGCTCGCCCACGGGCAGCGGCACGTCGAGCCGGCCGTGCTCCAGGCGCAGGTCGTCGAGGTAGCGCAGCGCCTGCCGGGCGAAGTAGCCGATCTCGGGGTGGTGGCGCTTGCCCTCGAGCTCACCGACCACGACCACGGGGAGCACCACCTCGTGCCCGTCGAAGCGGAACATCGCGTCCGGGTCGGACAGCAGGACCGAGGTGTCCAGGACGTAGCTGGTCCGGGTGCTGCTGGTCGTGCCGGGTTCAGGCTGGCTGCTCACGGTGGTCTCCCGCCCGGGCGCGCTCGTCGCCCTGGTCGTGTCCGGTGGAGTTCCGTTCCGACCCCCGCCAGGGAGCCGGTGCCGGCCTCCCCCGGAGCAGCGATCGCTCCATGGCTGGGCCTCCCGGGTCGACGGTGCCGACACGGACGACGGTAGGTCGGGGCCGGTCCCGCGCGGGGGCGACACGCCCGCCCCGTCACCCGGCTGCGCGTGAACGTTGCGTGACGCGCGGGTGTCGGCCACGGGGCGTGACGGCGCCCCGGCGACTGGTGACGAGCGGGCGGCTCAGCCGCCGAAGCGGCGCTGCCGGGTCGAGTACGCCCGCAGCGCCCGCAGGAAGTCGACCTTGCGGAACTCGGGCCAGTAGGCCTCGCAGAAGTAGTACTCGCTGTGGGCGCTCTGCCACAGCAGGAACCCCGACAGCCGCTGCTCGCCGGAGGTCCGGATGACGAAGTCGGGGTCGGGCTGGCCCCGGGTGTAGAGGTGCTCCGAGATGTGCTCGACGTCGAGCGTCTCGGCCAGGTCGGCCAGCGACGTGCCCCGCTCGGCGTGCTCGGCCAGCAGCGAGCGCACGGCGTCGGTGATCTCCTGCCGCCCGCCGTAGCCGATGGCCAGGTTGACGGTGATGCCGTCGATGGGCGCCGTGGCCTCGCCCACCTCCTTGAGCCGGTTGGCCGTGGCCGCCGGCAGCAGGTCGAGGCGCCCCACCGGGTTGACCCGCCACCGGCCGGTCTCGGCCAGCCGCTCGACCAGGTCGGGGATGATCTCCAGCAGCTGGTCGAGCTCGGCGCTGGCCCGGGTCAGGTTGTCGGTGGACAGCAGCCACACCGTGACGACCTCGACGCCCACCTCGTCGCACCAGCCCAGGAACTCCACGACCTTGTCGGCCCCCGCGCGGTGGCCGTCGTGGGTCGTCGTGCCGTAGGCCTTGGCCCAGCGGCGGTTGCCGTCGATGATGACCCCGACGTGGCGCGGAAGCGCCGAGGGGGCCAACCGGGAGCGCAGCAGCCGCTGGTAGGCGCGGTACGCGAGCACCCTGGCTCCCACGGCACCCTCCTCGTCCCGACCGGCGTGCAGGCCGGCCCCACGGTACTGCCCAGGCCGGCCCCGTTGATGCCTACGGAGGACGAGGACGGGGTCACGAGTTTGCCCTACTCACCAGTAACTTACGGAACCGTAGGTTATGCTCCTCCGGTGAGCCGAGACTCCACCACCCCCGCCCACGCCGGTGTCCTGCCCAGCCGGGACGGGGTGGCGGCGGTCATCAAGCCGCTGCTGCGCGGCTGGCTGCACCTGGGCACGTTCCCGCTGGCGCTGCTGGGCGGGCTCGTGCTGGTGCTGCTGGCCGAGGGCACCACCGAGCGCGTGGTCGCCGTCGTCTTCACGATCTGCACGTCGGCGCTCTTCGGCGTCAGCGCCACCTACCACCGCGGTCGCTGGTCCGAGCGCAACCGCATCCTCATGAAGCGGCTCGACCACTCCAGCATCTTCCTGCTGATCGCCGGGTCGTACACGCCCTACGCGGTGCTCCTGCTGCCCACGGGCCAGGCCCGGCTGCTGATGGGCCTGGTGTGGGGCGGCGCGGTCCTCGGGATCCTGTTCCGGGTGTTCTGGGTGGGCGCCCCCCGCTGGCTCTACACGCCGATCTACATCGTGCTGGGCTGGACCGCGGTGTGGTTCCTGCCCGGGCTCTACGAGTCGGGCGGTCTGCTGGTCGTGCTGCTGCTCGCGGGCGGCGGCCTGCTGTACTCCGGCGGCGCGGTGGTCTACGCGCTCAAGCGGCCCGACCCGTGGCCCGCGCACTTCGGGTTCCACGAGATCTTCCACGCCTGCACCGTGCTGGCCTTCGCCGCCCACTTCACCGGTGTCGCCCTGGTGCTGACCAGCCGCGGCTGAGCCGGCCGGAGCCGGCCCGGCTCAGCTCGGCTCAGCGGGCCAGCGAGCGCACCAGCTCGGCCGGGTCCCGGGTGGGTGCGTCGCAGACGAAGCCCCGGCAGACGTAGGCGGTGGCGCCACCGGGCGCGGGCCGCTCGCGCAGCAGGGCGGGTTGCGTGGCCCCGGGCTCACCGAGGGACACCACGAGGCCCGGGGCCGGTGAGCGCAGCGCCGCCGCGTGCAGCCCGGCCCGGGCCGGGTCCGCCGGCGACCCGACGACCGCGACCTCGCGCGGGCCGTCCAGCGCGGCCACCGCGACCGCCAGCCACCAGCCGGCGAACCGCGGTGCCTGGGCCAGCAGCGGCGCCGCGCCGAGCAGGGCCCGGTCGGCGGCCTCGCGCAGGTCGGCCCGGCCGGTCAGCGCCGCGGCGTGCAGGCAGGCGCCGGTGGCCGCCGACGGCCCCGACGGGTGGGCGTTGTCGGCCGGGTCGACCAGACCGCCGCCACCGCCCAGCGCCGCGGCCAGCGCCGGGTCCACGTCGTCGGTGGCCGTGTCCTGCCAGCCGCCGTCGGCGTCGACGAAGCGCGTGGTCATGGTGTCGCACAGCTGCTCGGCCGCCGCGGCCCAGCGGGGGTCGCCGTCCACCCCGTGCAGCACCAGCAGACCGGCGGCGACGTCGCCGTGGTCCTCCAGCACGCCGGCGTGGCCGCCGACCCGGCCGTCGCGGGACACCCGCCGCAGCCGCAGGCCGCCGGCCGTGTCGTGCCAGGTGTGCCGCTCGAGCAGGACCGCGGCGAGGTGCTGCGCCGCCGAGACGAGGTCGGGGCGCTCCAGCAGGGCCCCGGTCTCGGCCAGCGCGGCCACCGCGAGACCGTTCCATGCGGCCACCACCTTGTCGTCGCGCGCCGGCTGCGGCCGGGACGCCCGCACCTGCCGCAGCACCTCACGCAGCCGGCGCCAGCGCCCGGCCTCCTCCGGCACCGCCCAGACGTCGCGGGTGAGCCGGGCGGTGGAGGTGCCGTGCTCGAACGTGCCGCGGTCGGTCACGCCGAGCAGCTCCGCGGCCCAGCGGCCGTCGTCCTCCCCCAGGGCCTGACGCAGCGCCTCGGGGGTCCACACGTAGGTCAGCCCCTCCACGCCGTGGCTCGTGCTCGGCAGGCCCGAGGTCGGCAGCCCGGCCGGCCAGCCCGCCGGCTCCGGGGCCGGGGTGTCGGCGTCCAGCGCGCTGGCCAGGCCGCCCGCCTCGGTGCCGAGCGCCGCCAGCATCCAGTCGCACGTCTCCAGGGCCACCCGGGCCCCGGTCGCCGCGTCGGCCGGGTCGTCGGCGGTCACGGCCCACCGGGCGTAGACCCGGGCCAGCTGGGCGTTGTCGTAGAGCATCTTCTCGAAGTGCGGCACGACCCAGCCGGCGTCCACGGCGTACCGGGCGAAGCCGCCCGCCACCTGGTCGTACATGCCGGAGGCGGCCATGGCCCGCAGCGTCCGACCGGCCAGGCCCACCGCCTCCGCCGAGCCCTCCCGCAGCAGGCCCGCCAGCACGGCCGACGGCGGGAACTTGGGCTGCCCGCCCAGACCGCCGTTGACGTGGTCCTCCTCGGCCAGCAGCCCGGCCACCGCGTCGGCCACCAGGCCGGGCGGCAGCCGGTCGGCCGTCGACCCGCCGGGCACGTCGACGGGGCCCGGGGCGGGCGCGACGGCCGCCCCGCCGCTCCCCACGGCGGCCGCCAACCGGTCCCCGGTGTCCTCGACCTGGACCCGCCGCTCCCGCCACGCCTCGGCGACGGCCAGCAGCACCTGGGTGAAGGACGGCATGCCGCCGCGCGGCCGCGGCGGGAAGTACGTCCCGGCGTGGAACGGGCGCCCGTCGGGGGTCGTGAACACCGTCATGGGCCAGCCGCCCTGCCGGGTGAGGGCCGTCGTGGCCCGCATGTACACCGCGTCCACGTCGGGCCGCTCCTCGCGGTCGACCTTGACCGCGACGAAGTGCTCGCCGATCACGGCCGCGGTGGCCTCGTCCTCGAAGGACTCCCCCGCCATGACGTGGCACCAGTGGCAGGCCGCGTAGCCGACGCTCAGCAGGACGGGCACGTCGCGCCGGGCGGCCTCCGCGAACGGCTCGGGCCCCCACTCCCACCAGTCGACGGGGTTGTCGGCGTGCTGCAGCAGGTACGGGCTGGCGGAGGCGGAGAGCCGGTTGGGCATGGCCCCACCCTCCCCCGAGCCCCCGGGACGGGGCCAGCGCAGACCGCCGCGCTGACCCGCCCCGGTGACGCGGGCGCGCGACGCTCCAGGCCCGGCGCCGGGCACCCGATGACCCGGACGTGGACCCAGGGCCCCGCGTCGAGCTGCTCCGCGTGCAGCCGCAGCCCCGTGCCGTGCCGGCCGGGGTGGACCTCGGTGCTGCCGTCGTGTCGGCCACCACCGCCCTGGTCTGCGTCGTGGGCACCGACGGCCGGGTGCTCATGGCCAACCCCGCCCTGCTGGCCGTCACCGGCTGGAGCGAGGCCGAGGTCGTCGGCCGGTTGTTCTGGGAGACCCTGGTCGTGCCCGAGGACGCCGAGCCGGCGCAGGACTGCGTGGCCCGGGCCGTGCTGGACGGTGAGGCACCGCCGCAGGAGGGCGACTGGCTGGACCGCTGGGGCGGACGCCGCCGGGTCGCCATGACCAACGGGGTGCTGCAGGACGACCTCGGCCGGGTGTACGCCGTGGTGTTCCTCGGCGTCGACGTCACGGCGCGGCGCCGGGCGGAGGAGCAGCTGCGGCACCGGGCGGCCTGCGACACCCTGACCGGGCTGCCCAACCGGGACACGCTGCGGCGGGCGCTGGCCGAGGAGCTGGCCGACCCGCGCTCCCCCGGCTGCGGCGTCCTGTTCTGCGACCTCGACGGGTTCAAGGCGGCCAACGACACCCACGGCCACGAGGTCGGTGACCTGCTGCTGCGCGCCGTCGGCGACCGGCTGCTCGCGGCCACCGGCGCCACCGACGTGGTCGCCCGGTACGGCGGGGACGAGTTCGTCGTGCTGTGCCGGGGCGCCGACGCGTTGCTCACCCACCAGGTCCGCCTGGGCGTCGAGGCCGCCGTGCACGCACCGTTCGACACCCCGCAGGGCCTGGTGCACCTGGGGGTCAGCGTGGGCACCGCCGTCGGTCGGCACGGCGAGGACGTCGACCGGCTCATCGCCCTGGCCGACCGCCACATGTACGGCGTCAAGACGCGCCGCCGCGGGGAGCAGGACCGCCGCGGCGCCCCCCGCGCGGCGGGCGCGGCCTCGGCCTGAGGCCGGGCCTCAGCCCCCGTCCCGGTCGTCGAGGCCGTCCAGGCCGTCCAGGTCGTCCAGCCAGCGGTCGAGCGCCGGTCGGGACAGCGCCGGGACCGCCGGGACCGCGGCCTCCGGCCGGACGCGGCTGCGGGTGCGCAGCGGCTCCCGCGCCGGCGCGGCGGCCTCGGGCGGATCCTCGGTCGGGTCCCAGGGCCGCAGCAGGTGGACGAACAGCACGGTGGCCAGCGCCAGGGTCACCTGCAGCAGCGCGGCGTTCAGCACCAGGTAGCCGACCAGCAGGGCGAGGGTCCACGGGCGCTCGCCCCCGCCGGCCAGCACCGACCAGAGCAGGAACAGCAGGAACAGCGCCGTGCCCACACCGCCGTACTCCAGCAGCAGCTTGGGCACGACGGGGGCGAGCAGGCCCTGCGCCTCACCGGCGGTGAACTCCCCGGCCGCCCCGGCCCCCCGCCCCAGCAGCGTGGTCGCGGGGTCGGCCAGCCAGCGCGGCAGCAGCTCGCCGTAGGGCTCGACCACGCGCAGGCTCAGGCTGGAGCCCTCGTTGCCGCCCTCCGTCAGCCGGGTGGCGAAGCGGGCGGCGACCGGGGTCGCCAGCGCCACCAGGACGGCAGCCGTCACCGGCAGCACCAGCGCCCGCAGGTGGCCCCGTCGGGGGCCCAGGGCCAGGACCAGCACCCCCAGCAGCAGGATGACCACCCCGTTGCCGGCCAGGGTGGGGACCAGCCCCACCAGCAGCAGGCCGACGACGAGGCTGGAGCGCCCCAGGTGCAGGGCGACGACGGCGGCCAGGCCCAGGAAGTACGACACGAACGAGGGCTCGAGGAACAGCACGCCGTTGACCCGGTAGATCGACGAGCCGTACGACAGCGGGTCACCGGTGTTGTAGCCCTGCACGAGGAACGGCTGCGGCACCACCCGCGCCAGCCAGTCCTCGTGCGCCACCCCCAGGTACTGCACGGCGGCCTGGGCGCTGCAGACCAGCGCGACGACGACCATCAGGGTGACGAACGCCGACAGCACCCGGTCCACCTCGGCCCGGGGCAGGTCGGTCGGTCGGACCGCGACGGCCAGGTACAGCGACAGCAGCAGCAGGTAGGAGAACAGGGACGGCGACAGCCCGCGGGCCAGGGCCAGCAGGGTCAGCACGGTGGCCGCGGCCATGGCCAGCGAGTACAGCCGGGTACGGGTCCGGTCCAGGCGCAGGCTCCCGCCCAGCAGGCCCCACCCCAGCACGGCCAGGGCCAGCGGCAGCGACAGCGGCAGCTGGGCCCCGCCCCCGCCCAGCGGCAGGGCCAGCCGCTGGGTCAGCACCACCACCAGCACCAGCACCAGCAGCAGGCGCCCGCTGCCGGCCCCCGGCCCGGGGGGGCTCACGACCGGGGGCTGGCCGTGGTGCCCGGCGTCCGGTCGGCCGGCTCGTCCTCGGACCTGGTACGCCGGACCGGTCGACGCTCGCCGGTCGAGGCGACCCAGCCCCGCCCGAGCGCGATCAGCACCCCCAGCACCAGGCCCAGCACGGCGCCCAGCGCCAGCCCGACCGTGCCGCCGGGCGAGCTCGGGGCCTCCGGCGCCGTCGCCGCGGACAGCACGCTCGCCTGGCCCGCGTACAGCTCGGCGGCGCTGCGCAGCCGGGACTCCTGCTGCGTCAGCTCGGCGATCTGGCCGGCGAAGGCGGCGACCCGCGGGTCCTCCTGCTCCGGCTCCGCCGGCTCGGGCAGGTCGGCCAGCTGCTCCTGCAGCGCCTCGAGGGTCCCGGCGACGGCGTCGGCCTGGGCCAGCAGCGGGGTGGCCCCGGTGCTGCGCTCCCGCTCCAGGTAGGCCTCCGTCACGGCCGTGGCCAGCTCCTGGGCCTGCTCCGCCGTTCCCGCCTCGGCCGAGATGACCAGCACGTTGCTGTCCTGCTCGACCGTCACCGTCACGTCCTCGCGCACCTCGCGCGCCGTGGTCCCGACCTGCTCGGCCGCCCCGGCGGTGACGGCGTCGCTGCGGACGACCTCGACCTGGGTGTTGAGGGTCCGGGCCACGTCCCCGCCACCGCTCTGCACCCCGGTCAGCGCGGCGCTCGGGTCGGTGGTGGAGACCAGCAGCGTGGTCGAGGCGGTCCAGCGCTCCGGTGCCTGCGACAGCGCCAGGCCGAGCACCGTCGCCCCCGCCACGACGCACAGCAGGACCACCCACCAGGAGCGGAGGAGGGCGAGCAGGGGGTCGAAGCGCTCAGCGGGCACGGTCCACCGCCCCCGTCGGGCGCGGGCCGCGCAAGGGCCCGGCGGCCCCCTGCCGGGCGAAGCGCAGCAGGCCGACCAGCAGCCCCGCGCCCCACGACAGGTGCACGGTGGCCGGCACCGTGGCCGCCCGCAGCGCCGAGGCCCCGTCGGCCCGCCCGGCCCGGGCCCCCAGCACCGCGGTGGCCGCGAGGTACCCGGCCCCCAGCAGCGCCGTGACCCGCGGGCTGACGAGCCAGCCCAGCAGCAGCGTGAGCACGACGGCGGGCGGTGCGAGCTGCCGCACCCGCAGCGACCGCGGGTGCAGGTGCAGGGTCAGGCCCTTGTAGTAGCCGTAGCGCCACATCTGGGTGGCCAGCGCCGCCGGGTCGCGCCGCACGTACCAGGTGCTGGTGGCCGCCGGCTCCAGCCAGACCGGGCCACCGGTCGCGGCCACCCGGACGTCCATCTCGAAGTCCTCGTTGGCGTGCAGCCGGGTGTCCCAGCCCCCGGCCGCGACCAGCCGCTCCCGCCGGTAGCAGCCCGAGAACACGTGGACGATGGGACCGGCCCCGCCGCCGACGCGGTGCCGGGCCCCGCCCAGCCCGACCGGGCGCGACAGCACCGCGGCGATGGCGCGGCCCCACGCCCCGGTGCCCGCGGTGGCCATGGCCCCGCCGACCCCGCCGACCTCGGGGTGGGCCTGCAGGAACGCGACCACCCGCTCGAGGTAGTCCGGGGCGTAGTCGGCGTGGGTGTCCATCCGGGCGACCACGTCCCCGGTGGCCCGGTCCAGGGCCACGTTGAGCGCCGCCGGCACGACCCGGTCCGGGTTGTCCACCACGACCAGGGTGGGGTCCGCGGCCGCCTGCTCGGCCAACCACTCGCGGCTGCCGTCGGTGGACATGCCGTCGGCGACCACCACCTCGTCCGGCGTCAGGGTCTGCGCGCGCAGCATCCGCATCACCGCGGGCCAGCGGGCCAGCTCGTCGCGGGCCGGGACGATGACGGTGACCCGCGGCACCGCGGGCAACCCTCCGGCGTCCACCGCCGCCCCGGTCGCGGGGCCTGTCTGGGGGGTGGCGCTCACGTCGGTCCTCCCGGCTCGTCGGTCATCAGGTCCAGCAGCGGCCGGGTGGCGGCCGCCCAGGAGTGGTCGGTGCCCACCGCGTCGACCCCCGCGGCCCCGAGCCTGGCACGCTCGTCGTCGTCGGACAGCAGCCGCAGCAGCTCCTCGGCCATGCCGGCCGGGTCGTCGGCCACGACCACGCCCCGACCGACGAGGTCCTCCAGGCCCTCGACGCCGACCGTGGTCGACACCACGGGACGGGCGTGGGCCAGCGCCTCCATGATCTTCAGCCGGGAGCCGCCGCCGGCCAGCAGCGGGGCGACGGCCAGCATGCTGCGGCCGTACCAGGGCCCGAGGTCGGCCACCGTGCCCGTGACCTCGACCGTGGCCCCGGCCAGCGCCTGCACGGCGGGCGCGGGGTTGCGCCCCACGAGCAGCAGCCGCGCGTCGGGGCGGCGGGCCACGACCCGCGGCCAGACCTGCTCGGCGAACCAGACCGCCGCGTCCACGTTGGGGGCCCACGACATCAGCGCGACGAAGCAGACGCAGGGCTCGGCGGCGGGCGGCAGCGGCGTGGGGGCGTCCCAGGCGTTGGGCACGACGACCACCGGCGCGGTCGCCGTACCGGTCGGGGCCAGCGCCTCCAGCCGGTCGCCGTCGCCCCGGCTGGCCACGGCGACCACGTCCGCGCCGCGCCGCGAGCGCCGCTCGAGCCGTCGCAGCGCCAGCGTCTCCAGCCGCAGGACGACCCGGCGCCAGCCCCGCTGCGAGCGGGCGTACCGCTCGGTGAGCGAGGACTCGACGTTGTGCATGTCCAGGACGGTGGCGCGCGCGCCCGCCCGACGGGCCAGGGGCATCAGCTGCACGTGCTCCACCACCAGCACGTCGGCCCCGCTCGCGGTCTCGTCCCGCACCAGGCGCTCCAGGCCCCGGCTGAAGAACCGGGCCGAGGTGATGGAGCGGCTGCGCAGCAGGCCGAGCAGCAGGTCGGGCACCCGACGCCGGCGGGGCAGGCTGCGCACCGTGATGCCCTCGGCCTCCAGGCCGGCGGCGTCCTCGTCCGGGCCCGCGTAGGCGCAGACGGCGACCTCGCCGTGCTCGCGCAGGGCCCGGACGACGCCGAGCGTCCGGCGCTTGTCCCCGCTGTTGGGCGGCCAGGGCACGAACTTGGCCACCACGACGCTACGCACGTCGCCCCCCGGGCCGCAGGACGCCCGGCCCGGCCGCGCGCAGCCGCCGCAGCGCCGAGACCGCGGCCCGCAGCGCCGCCGGCCGGCGGGAGGGGTCCCGCCGGCTCTCGACGAGGACCGTGCGCCAGGCCGGCACGGGCAGCAGGAGCAGGCCCGCCCAGACGGCGAGGGCCAGCACCTGGCCCCGGGGCAGGCCGGAGCGCGCCAGCCGGGCCACCAGGGCCACGGCGTCGGGCAGCAGCCACCACCGGCCCTGCAGGGCGGCGACCATGAGCCGCCGCTCGAGCACGTAGGCGGGGCGCCGGTCGCCGAAGGGCGGCCGGTCCCGGTCGAGCAGGGCGCACACCTGCTGCCAGCGCCGCTCGAACCAGTCGACCTCGCCCTGCAGCCGCTCCGGCGTGGGCCGGAACCACTGGCTGTGGTTGGCCCCGTGCACGCGGTACCGCGCCAGCGGGCGCTCCAGGCACACGATCGTCCCGCCGAGGTGGGGCAGCACCAGGGTGGCGGGGCCGTCGATGAAGTCCCTCGGGTCCAGCGCCGCACGGTCCAGGCCGAGCAGCACGTCCCGGCGGTACACGTTGCCGCTGGTCGGCGGGCAGGTGTAGAAGCCGAGCACGGCGTTGTCCCGCGCCATGGCCCGCTCGTCGTAGCCGGCGCGCGTGGTGGGGAACACCGAGCCGGTGGGGGTGCCGGCCGCGTCGACGGCCTGCAGCGGGAACTGCACCTTCACGGGGCGTCCGACCAGCGCGCCCGCCAGCTGCGCCGTGGCGCCGGGCACGGCGAGGTCGTCGGCGTCGAGGAACCAGACGTAGTCGGTGTCGACCCGGTCCAGCCCGGTCAGGCAGGCCGCCAGCTGGCCGGCGTTGGTCTGCTCGACGACCTCGACCCGCTCGCCGTAGGACCGCGCCACCGCGACCGAGCCGTCGCTGGAGCCGTCGTCGACGACCACGACCCGCTGCAACGGCGGGTCCTGGGCCAGCAGGCTGTCCAGGGCCGCCCCCAGGTAGGCCTCGTAGTTGTAGGTCGGGACCACGGCGGCCAGCGTGGGGCCCCCGGTGCGCGAGGTCGGGACGACCGCGGCGGTGGGGCCGGCCGCGCTCACGCGCGGGCCCCCGCCGTCGGGCCGCCGGCGCGCTCGCCCGGCCGCCCGGCGCGGGCGGTGAAGACCTCCTCGTAGCCGTCGAGCATGCGCTCGACGGTGAACGTCCGGGCCAGCGCACGTCCCGCGGTGGCCAGCCGCACCCGGCGGGCGTCGTCGCCGAGCAGGTCCAGCACCGCCCGGGCCAGGTGCTCCGACGTCGGGGGGACCACCCGGGCGTCCACCCCGTCGCTCAGGTGGTCGCCGCCGAAGGCGGTGCCGGTGGTGACGGCCGCGCAGCCGAACGCCATGGCCTCCGGCAGGGCCAGACCGAAGCCCTCCGACAGCGACGGGAACAGGAAGACGCCGGCCCGGCCCAGCAGCCGGGCGTGCTCCTCGCGGCTGACCCGCCCCAGCACCGTCACGGCGTCGCGGTCCTCCGGGGCGAAGGCCGCCCGCACCTGCTCCGCGGGCCGACCGGTGCCCCCGACGGTCAGCCGGGCCCCGGGCCGCTCGCGGCGCACGGCCCGGAAGGCCGCCGGCACGTAGTAGGCGCCCTTGCGGGCCTCCCAGGTGGCGAACCACAGCAGGTGGTCGGCCTCGTGCTGCGCGGGGTCGGGGGCCCCCTCGGCCGCGCGCAGCAGCTCCGGGTGCACCGCGGCCGGCACCAGGGCCAGGTCCAGGTCGCCCAGCTCCCGCAGGGTGCCCAGGTCGCGCAGGTTCTGCACCACGGTCACGTCGGCCGAGCGGGCGCCGGCCAGGTCCCAGCGGACCTGGAACGGGCCGGTGAGCAGCCGGTTCGCCGGCCCGGAGCGGTGGTGGCCCAGCTCGGCCTCGACCAGGGCCGCGACGTGGTCGTGCACCGTCAGACCGTGGACGTGGTTGACCAGCAACGGCCGCCGCGGCTCGGACCGCAGCCGACGGAAGAGCGGGTGAGCCGTGCCGGACGACGCCATGACCACGTCGTGGCCCGCCGGGTCCCAGGCCGCGGCGGCGCGGCTGAGCAGCCGGGGCAGGACCGTGCGCCGGGCGAGCAGGCCGAGCCGCCGGTCCCGCGGCAGGCCGATGTCCTCCTGGTGCGTGAGGGTCACCTGGTGGCCCCGCCCTCGCAGGCCGTCGGCCAGCAGGTGGTAGACGCGGGAAGCCCCGCCGTCGGGGTCGTCGGGCACGTGGGACAGGAGCAGGACCTTCACCGGGGAGGAGCCTTTCACGAGGTGGTCGGCGCTGAGGTGGTCGGCGTCGAGGTGGTCGGCATGGGGGCGCGGCCGAGGCGTGCCGCGCGCAGCAGCAGCCACCACGCCGGGACGATGGACAGGGCGGCCGCGGTGGCCAGGCCCCAGGCGGCTCCGGTCTCGGCGTAGCGCCAGGCGCCCAGGACCGACAGCACGATCACCAGCGGCCCCAGCATGGCACTGACCCAGAACGCGTAGCTCGCGCGGGCCAGCGCCCGCATCACGGCGGTGGCGCCCACCGTGGCGCCGATGCAGGCGGTGAAGGCCACCAGGCCGGGCAGGGCCTCGCGGGCGGCCCCCCAGGTCTCGCCGAGCAGCTGCTCCCCCACCGGGTCGGGCAGCAGCAGCAGGACGGCCCCCCAGGCCAGGTCCACCACGACCAGGACCCCGCTCAGGACGAGGGCCACCACGGTGTGCCCGCGCCGGGACAGGTCGTGCCGCACGATCTCGGGCACCGCGAAGGAGCTGAGCGCGAAGCCGACGATGTTCAGCGGCCCGAGCAGGGTCTGCGCCGCGCGGATGGCGCCCACGGTCTCCACCGAGGCGACGGCGGCCATGGCCACGAAGGCCACCTGCGTCGCCCCGAGGATGGCCACGGCGTTGGCCACCGACGGCACGGCGACGTCGCGGTGGTCCACGACGAACGCCCGGGTGGCGCCCAGGGCGGGCACGGCCCGGGCCTGCCGGACGCCCCACGCGGCGGCGACGGCGGCCGACGCACCCCAGGCGAGGACGTACCAGTAGGCCTGCCCGACCGAGAGCAGCAGGAGCACGCTGATGAGCACCGCCTGCAGCACCGTCCACAGCAGGTCGTTGGCGAAGGCCTGCTTCGGCTCGCCGCGCGAGACGAACACCGTCCGCCAGGTGTCCTGCAGCATCAGGGCCGGCAGCAGGACCCCGGTGGCCAGCAGCACCTGGTTGAGCGGCAGACCCAGCGGCAGGGCCACGGCGGCGACCAGGACGGCCGAGACCAGGCCGAGCACGACGGACGTCCCGGCCGCCGCGGCGGCCACCCGGGTGCGTTCGGCCCCGGTCGCCGCGGAGTAGCGGATCATGACGACCTGGCCCGACACGGCCTGCGAGACCGCGACGGCCAGCGTGTAGACCGAGAACGCGAGCGCGAAGGCGCCGTACTCGGTCGGTGACACCGTCCGGGCGACGACGATGCTCAGCGCGGCGTTGGCCAGGCTCGACACGGCCTGGTCGGCCATGATCCAGCCCGCCCGGCCCCCGAGGGCACGACCGCGACGGACCGGCGCCTCGGGCGAGCCGGGAGGAGTGTGGTCACTCACAGAGCGTCACCGCACATTGACGTAGAGTGCTGAGCCGCCCGGGTGACCCGGCCGGTCCCGACTCCGGGGCCACGCCGGGTGGTCGATGACACAGGCGACCTGCCTCCTCCTCCTGCGAGGTCATCGTGCGCCGCTCGTCCCCGACCGTCCTGCTGCTCGTCCTGTCCCTGCTGCTCCTCCTGCTGCCCGCTCCGGCGGCGGCTCCCAGCAGCGGCGTCTCGTGGTCGCCCACCGCGACCTGGTCCTGGACCGAGCGGCCCCTGGCCGGCACGGCCGGACCGGACCAGAGCGCGCAGGCCGTGGTCACCGGCGCGACGACCGCCACCCGCAACGGCGGCTTCGTGCTGCGGCGCGCCCAGGACGGCGACCGGGCGCTGGTGAGCTTCTCCGGCACGCGCTACCAGGTCCGCACCGTGGTCGACGGCCGCGAGCAGCTGCTCCTCGACCGGTCGTTCACGCCCGGCGGCGACGGCGCGGCCGAGGTGCAGCTGGTCGGCAGCACCCTGACGGCCTCCTGGTCGGGGCGGGTGGTCGGCACCGACACCCTGCCGGCCCTGGGCCGCCTGACCGGCACCGGCACCGGGCTGCTGGCCTGGCAGGACCGGGCCGCGGTGCGCTTCGAGCGGGCGTCCGCCGGCCCGGCCACGGGTCCCGGGCCGGCCCCGGGTCCCGGGCCGGCCCCGGCGCCCGGGCCGGCCCCGGCGCCCGGCGGACCGGTCGGGGGCTCGCCGGCCCAGCCCGAGGGCGTGACCTGGTCCTCGCCCACCGCCTGGCGCTGGGTGCAGCGCGACCTGCCCGGCACGACGACCCGCGACCAGTTCGCCGAGGCGGCCATCAGCGGGGCCACCACGGCCGGGCGCAACGGGGCCTTCGTGCTGCGCCGCAGCGCCGACGGCGACCACGTCCTGGTCAGCTTCTCCGGCACCCGCTACCAGGTGCGCACCACGGTCGACGGCCGCGAGACGCTCGTCCTGGACGAGCCGTACCGGCCCGAGGGCGTGGGGGCCGCCCGGGTGCAGCTGCAGGGAGACCGGCTCACCGCCCACTGGGGCGGTCAGCTGGTCTCCAGCCGGACCCTGACCGCCCTGGACGGGCTCACCGGCACCGGCACGGGCGTCGCGGTCTGGCAGGACTCGCCCGCCGCCGTGACCATCGCCCACGCCGTGACCGGTGGCCTGCCCGGCCCGCAGGCACCCGGCGGAGGGGTCCCGACGAGCCCGCGGCCCACCGACCCCGCCCCGACCGGTCGCTGGGCCTCCGGCGCGTCGGGCGACGGCGTCGCCGACGGCGGCTTCGGGACCTGGCGCGGCCGGGACGTGGAGGTCGCCGGCACCTGGAACGACAACTGGGCCTCCCAGCCGTACCAGTGGTCGCTGCGGCCCGGCTTCGAGTACGGCGAGTGGCAGCAGGACCTGGACGTGGCGGTCGGCGGGATCTACAAGGACCGGGGCGAGAGCTGGGCCGCCGCGGCGACGGGGGCCTACGACGCCCGCTGGCGCCTGGCCCTCACCAACCTGGACGAGGCCTGGGGCGACCGGCCGGGCACGCTGTACATCCGCTTCGCCCACGAGTTCAACGGCGACTGGTACCCCTGGTCGGTGACGGGGGCCGAGGCCGCGGACTTCGTGCGCGCCTGGAAGCGGTTCCGCGCCCTGCAGCTGCAGGTGGCGCCGGAGCACCAGCTCGTCTTCTGCCCCAACGTCGAGACCTCCAACGGCAACGCGCTGGACTGGCGTGCCGCCTTCCCGGGGGCCGAGCACGTCGACGTCCTTTCGGTCGACGTCTACAACCAGTACCCGTTCACGCGGACCGCGGCCGAGTTCGCCGACGTCGCCGCTCGGGTGGACGGGCGCGGGGCGCCGGCGGGCCTGGAGAGCCACCGGGCCCACGCCGGCTCGGTCGGCCTGCCCTTCGCGGTCTCGGAGTGGGCGAGCAACGGCGAGCTGGGCGACTCCCCGGTGTTCGTCGCCGAGCTGCACCGCTGGCTCGGCCGGCACGGCGGGACCGGCGCCGGGCAGGTGCTGTACGAGGTGTACTTCAACGTGGGGTCCTACGGCGGCGGCAAGTTCCAGCTGCACCCGGCCACGCGGCAGCCGGCCGCCCGGACGGAGTACGCGCGGCTGTGGTGAGCGGCGCCGGGGCGCAGCCGCACCCGGGGCCCTCACCAGAAGCTCCCGGTAGACCGCGGCGGACTCGGGCATGCGGGTGTCGGGGTACAGGCCGAACTGGCCGTCGCCGAACTCCTGCACGTTGAAGTGGACCTCGTAGACCAGCTCACCGGGCCCGTCACCGGCGTTGCTCGCGAAGAACTCGTTCATCCGGGTCATGAACACGGGTGAGTCGCCCATGTCGGCGTTGTTGGACCACTCGTTGACCGAGAACGGCAGGCCCACCTCGGCGGCGAACTCGGCGTGGCGCTGCAGGCCCCGCGGGGCCCCCCACTCGTCCCGCTCGAGCACCGCCGCGTCCCACTCCTGGACCGTGCCCACCCAGGGGTACTGGTTGTAGTGGTCGACCCCGAGCAGGTCGACGTGCTGGGCGCCGGGGAACGTCTCCCGCCAGTCCACCCCGCTGCCCACCGACTGGCTGTTGACCGAGAACACCAGCTCGGCCTCCGGCATGTGCTCCAGCTGCAGCGCGCGGTAGCGGCGCCACGAGGTGACGAAGTCCTCGGCGCTGCCGGCGTCGACGGCCCAGTCGTACCAGTCGCCGTTGGACTCGTGGGCGAAGCGCACGTACGTCGTGCCCAGCCCCTCGCGCAGCCCGGCCAGCTCGCGCAGCGACTCGGCCCAGCGGGCGTCGTAGGCGCCGGCGGCGGCCTCGGCCCAGGTCTCGTCCGGCCCGATGGCGCCCACCGCGATGTCCATGTCGCCCGCCCAGCCGTGCAGCGGCCCGCCGGGCTGCAGCTCGTACAGCGCGACCATGGCGTCGTTGGTGTCGGCCCAGGTGCCGACCACCGCGACCTCGCTGCCCCGCCACTCGGCCAGGCTGCCGTCGAACACCTGGGTGCCCGCGGCGCCGGAGTCCCACCCGGGGCCGGGGGCGGGAGCGGCGTCGGGCGCAGGGTCGGACCCGGGCGCTGGGTCGGGGTCGGACTCGAGGTCGGACTCGGCGTCGGGCGCAGGGTCGGACTCGGGCGCGGGGTCGGGGTCGGGGTCGGGCGCTGGGTCGGACTCGGCGGGGTCGGGCGAGGCGTCGGGGGCAGGCGCGGGCGCAGGCGCGCTGGCGGTGCCCACGGGGTCGGTGGACGGCGTCGGCGCCGCTGCGGGGGCCCCGGTGCAGCCGGCGAGGGCCAGGAGGACGGCGACGGCGAGGGCGGGGACGACTGCGGGCCGGCTCATGACCCCTTCGCCCGGACCACCTCGGAGACCGTGCGCAGGATGACCTTGACGTCGCCCCACAGCGACCAGTTCTCGATGTAGTAGTTGTCGTAGCGCGCCCGCAGGCTGATCGAGGTGTCGCCGCCCCGCAGCCCGCTGACCTGGGCCATGCCGGTGAGCCCCACGGGCACCCGGTGCCGGTCGGCGTAGGGCGGGAACTCGCGGGAGAACTGCTCGGCGAAGACCGGGCGCTCCGGGCGCGGGCCCACCACCGTCATCTGCCCGCGCAGGATGTTCCACAGCTGCGGCAGCTCGTCCAGCGAGGTCCGGCGCAGGAACGCGCCCACCCGGGTGACGCGGGGGTCGCCGTGGGCGCTCCAGCTGCCGGCGTCACCGGGGGCCGTCGGGCGCATGGAGCGGAACTTCAGCAGCTCGAACAGCTGACCGTCCTGGCCCACCCGCTCCTGACGGAAGAGCACGCCGGGTCCCGTGGTCCGCACGGCGACCGCGCAGGCCAGCAGCACCGGTGCCAGCACCAGCAGCGCCAGCAGGCTGGACACGACGTCGAAGCCACGCTTGGCGGCCGGCGCGAAGCCGCGGCGCGACGGCCGGCGGACCCGGATCACGGGGATGGCCCCGACGTGGTCCTTGACGCCCTTGACGCTCATCACCTCGTACAGCCGCGGCACGACGAACAGCGTGCAGCTGCTGGCGCCCGGCGCCCTCAGCGCGGCGGCCACCTGCTGGTCCCGGGTGTGACCGAAGGTGACGAGCAGGACCGTCACGTCCTGCTCGGCGACGACCGCCTCCAGGTCGGCCACCCGGCCGAGGTGGCCGACGCCCTGGACGTCGACCTCGGCGTGCCGGCCCTCGTCGACGTACCCGACCGGCAGCAGGCCGAGCTCGGCGTGCCGGGACAGCAGTCCCACCAGCTCACCGGCCACGACCCCACCTCCGACGACCAGGCAGCGGTGCTGGACCACGCCGGCCAGCCGGGCGTGCCGGATGACGCCGTAGGTGACGGCCCGGCTGAGCAGCAGCAGCAGCGTCCCCCAGCCGACCACCACCAGGAAGTCGACGAGGTTCGCCCGCTGCACCACGACCAGCAGCACGCCCGCGACCGCGACGGCGGTGAGCCGGGCGCCGGCCATGGCGGGCACGTCGTCCAGCAGCGACCACTGCAGCCGCGGCCGGTACAGCGCGGAGCCGGCGAACAGCACGACGGTCAGCACCGTGGACAGCAGCACCCACAGCCGGGCGTCGGGCAGGACGAGCATCGGCAGGCTCATCGCCGTCAGGTCGCCACCGCCCAGCAGCACGGCGCTGCGCCGCCGGGCCGTGGCCCGGACCAGCCCGGGCCGCGTCCGCCGGGTGGCCAGGGGCTCGTCGGCTCTCGCCGGGGCCTGCGGCCGGGGCAGCGGCTCGACCGTGCGTCCGCGCGCCGCCGACCGGGTCCCCTCGGGCTGGTGCTGCACCACGCTCACTCGTCCCCCCTGTTGTGCTCCTGCGGCCGGACGGCCGGGCGTCCGGACCCACCGGTGGCGGGTCGCACGGGACGTCGGTCGACGCTGTCCGCGCGACGACGCTGCCGGCCTGATCCGCGCTGCAGCGCCCCGAACCGCTACCCGCCCGTGGTCGGACGGGTGCACGCGGACGAGGCGTTCCCCCTGAGGAGCCCCGTGGCCGCAGCGCGCGGACCCCGGGATCAGTCGTTGATGATTGCAGCAACAGGTCCGCCCCTGTCAACCGGGTCGGGTCGGACCACCGCCCGGGCGTGGCCGCCGCCGGAGCCCGCCCCTCAGCCGCGCGGCGACCGCTGCGCCCGCGGCCGGCCCGACGCGGCCCGCGGCTCGTCCGACCGGGGTCCGAGCGCCGCGACGGGTCCGTCGACCCGGCGGCTGCCCTTGAGCGAGACCCACGACGACTCGTGGCCGACGGTGGCGTCGGGGTCCAGGCGGGGGTCGACGGCGAGGCCCTTGTCGCCGTCGCTGCGGATGTACCAGAAGTCGGTCTGCACCCGCTCGGGCGTGACGTCCAGGACGGCGAACCCGTGCCCGATCCCCTCCAGGTGCGCCACCCACGGGTTGGCGGCCTGGAACGCCCGGGTGACGACGGCCGCCGTCGCGGCGCTGCCGCCGAGGACCTCCTTGAACCCGTCGCTGGTCACCGACGGGCAGACGAACTCCACCCCTACCGACGTGGACCGGTCGACGCCGTAGGCCGTCGGGTCGCTCGGCAGGTCGTTGGCCCAGGAGGAGTGGATGTCACCGGTCAGGACGACGGGGTCGGTGCCTCCCGAGGCCGCCATCGCCCGGAGCACGGCCGCCTGGTCGGCCTGGTAGCCGTCCCACTGGTCGGTGTTGAACACGGCGCCGGCCACGGCCCCCGGCACCGCGAGCACCCGGGCGAAGACGGTCTGGTTGCCGATCAGGTGCCACCGGGTGCGCCCGGCGGTGAGGCCGTCGGTGAGCCAGGCCAGCTGCTCCGGCTCCACCAGGTGGCGCTCCGGGGAGGTGAGCGCCGGGTTCGGGGCGCCGGCGACGACGGCCGGGACCTGCTGGCTGCGGTTCTGCCGGGTGTCCACCACCGACAGCTCGGCCAGGTCGCCGAAGCGGAAGCGTCGGAAGAACTGGGTGCCGGCGTGCGGGGCCGGCTGGTAGGTGGCGGGGTCGCGGACCGGCATCCACTCCAGGTACGCCCGGAAGGCCTCGGCCCGCCGGGCCAGGAACTCGCCCTCCGCGCGGACGCCGGCGGGTCCGCCCGGGCCGGTGTAGTCGGTGTCGGGGTCGTCCTGCTCGTCGTGGTTCTCCGCCCCGGTGTCGAAGGCGTCGTTGGTGATCTCGTGGTCGTCGAAGATCGTGACCCAGGGGTGGCGGGCGTGGGCGGCCTGCAGGTCCGGGTCGGTCTTGTACAGCGCGTGACGCAGCCGGTAGTCCTGCAGCGTCACGGTCTCGGTGCCCGGGTCGTGGTCCCGCACCCCCACCAGCCCGACGGGGCCGTAGCGGTCGGCGTCGTTGCCGTACTCGTAGACGTAGTCGCCGAGGTGGAGCACGAGGTCGAGGTCGTCGCGCTCGGCCAGGCCCCGGTAGGCCGTGAAGTACCCGCCGGTGAAGTTGCTGCACGACACGAACGCGAGCCGCAGGGCGTGCGTGACCCCCGCCTCGTCGGGGGAGGTCTGCGTGCGCCCGACCGGCGACGTCTCGCCCAGTGCCGTGAAGCGGTAGTGGTAGCGCGTGTAGGGCGTCAGGTCGGTGACGACCACCTTGACCGTGTGGTCGTCGCGGGCCTCTGTCCGCACCCGGCCCCGACGCAGCACCGTCGTGAACCCCTCGTCGGCCGCGACCTCCCAGGTCACGGTGGTGGGACGCCCCAGCCCGCTGCCCGGGAGCGCGGCCGGCTCCGGCGTGACCCGGGTCCAGATCAGCACCTCGGTGGCGGTCGGGTCCCCGCTGGCCACGCCGAACCCGAAGACCCCGGTGGCGGCCACCTCCGCCACGGCCGCGCTCGCCCGGGCGGACAGCGACGGCAGCAGGGCGGCCGAGGCCGCGACCGCCCCGGCGCCGCGCAGGACGCTCCGTCGACCGGGCGAGCCGGAGGTGGTCAGTGGGTGGGCGCCGAGGCCCTCGTCCGTCATGGGCGGGACGCTAGGCGTGCCCGGCGTACGCAGGGCGACCGGGACGTGAACGTCCGGTGCCCGGCGCGCGGGAGCTCCGGGCGCCCTACTGCTGCAGGGCGGGCACGACCCGGATGTCGCGGACCGCGCCGTCGCCCAGGGCGGCCAAGGCCGCCTGGTAGGCGTCGCTGCGGTAGGCCGCCACCGCCGCCTCCACGCTGTCGAACGCGATCAGGGCCGTGCGCTCGGTCACCCCGGCCTCGAAGGCCGCGGCGGCCGCGCCGCGGGCCACGAAGCGTCCCCCGGCCGCGGCGATGGCGGGCCCGGCCAGGCGGACGTAGGCGTCGACCTTGGTCTGGTCGCGGACCTCGCGGACGGTGTTGACCCAGTAGGCGCCAGTCATGACCCCATCCTGGCCCAGCCGGCGACCCGTCCCGTCCCGGGCCGGGAGGTCCCGGTCAGGGCAGGGTCAGGCTGCCCCAGGCCTCGTCGAGCGAGGCGTCCGCCGCGGCCTCGTCGGCTCCCGTGGCCACGAAGCCGAGCAGCGAGTCCTCCACGACGAGCAGGCGACCCGACAGCCAGGTGTCCGTGGTCTCGTCGAGGCCGCCGATCTCGGTGCCGGCCAGGTCGCCGAGCCGGAAGGGCTCCTCGCGCTCGCTGCCCTCGGCGAAGGTCGCCGCCCCGAGCGCACCCGACGAGGCCTGCGCCAGCAGCTCCTCCGGCGGCACCGAGGACGCGACGTCCTCGGGGAACGACTGGTACAGCGCGAGCAGGCTGCCGTCCGGGACCGCGTACAGCTCGATGTCCAGGCCCTCGATGCCCGTGTCGGGCACGTCCTGCGCGGCGGCGTCCTCGGGCAGGGCGAACGTGGTGCCCGACCCGGGGTCGATGACCTGCCAGCCGTCGGGCACCGCTCCGGTCGGCTCCGCCGGCGGCTCCCCGGCCGAGGCCGACGCGTCGGGCGCGGACGGCTCGGGCGCGGACGGCTCGGGTGCGGACGGCTCGGCCGAGGCCGGGTCGGACGCGGCGTCGGTGGCCGGGTCCGGGCTGGGCGCCGGTGCGGCGGCGGTCGTGGCCGGCGCGTCGGCGTCGCCGTCCCCGCCGCAGCCGGTCAGGACCAGCAGCCCGGCCAGGGCCAGCGGTGCGAGCGCGCGTGCGGACGTGTGTGACTCCCCCGTGGTCATGCGCGCGACCCTAACCCAGGCCCCCGCCGGGTCGCTCAGACCCGCAGGTCGACCTCCATGGTGGTGACGGCCCGGCCGGACACCCGCACCACGGGCTCGTCGCCGCCGTCGTCCAGCTCGACGTCCAGCACGCCCCCGCGCTGGGACAGCTGGGAGGCGCGGAACCGGGTGACGCCGAGCTCCTGGCACCAGTAGTGGGCCAGAGTCGAGTGGGCCGACCCGGTGACCGGGTCCTCGTCGATGCCGAGCGCGGGGGCGAAGTAGCGGCTGAGGACGTCGACGCCCTTGGCCCGGGCGGTCTCGTCGGCCAGGGCCGTGGCGATGACCCCGCCCAGCGGCAGCCCGGCCAGCTTGCGCAGGTTCAGCTGCATGTCGCGCAGGTCGAGCGGGTCCACCAGCACCAGCGCGTTGCGCTGCAGGGCCTCGGACTGCCCGGTGAAGCCGATGAGCTGGTGGCTGACGAAGCCCATGGCCTGCTCGAACCCCTCCGGCGCCCGGGTGTCGACCACGGGGACCAGCGGCAGGCTGATCGTCACCGAGCCGGGCACCCCCTCGGCCCGCAGCCAGCCGGACATGGTGCGGAACGACATCGGACCGGTCTGCAGCCCCTGCTCCAGCAGCCAGTGGGCCGTGGCGAGCGTGGCGTGACCGCACAGCTCGACCTCGACCTCGGGCGTGAACCAGCGCAGCCGGTACTGGGAGTCCCCCAGCGGGGACACGAACGCGGTCTCCGACAGCCCGAACTCCGCCGCGACCGACTGCATCCACTCCGGCGAGGGCAGCGGCGCGTCGACCGGCAGCATCACCACGGCCGCCGGGTTGCCGGCGAACGCCCGGTCGGTGAACGCGTCGACGACTGCAGCCCGCATGGCGGGAATCGTCGCAGCCCGGGCGGCCCCTTGTCAGGGAGGCCGCGCCGCGGGTCGGCTCAGCCGGTGCTCACCTGGACGGTGCTGCCGTGTCGGCCGTGCGTGACGTGGACCTGGCGCGGCAGGCGCTGCTGGAGCTCGCCGACGTGGCTGACGACGCCCACCATCCGGCCGTGCTCCTGCAGCTGGTCGAGCACGTCCATGGCCCGGTCGAGGCTGTCGGCGTCCAGGGTGCCGAAGCCCTCGTCCACGAACAGGGCGTCGATACGTGCGCCACCGGCCTCGGCCGTGACGACGTCGGCCAGGCCCAGCGCCAGGGCGAGGCTGGCCAGGAACGTCTCGCCGCCCGACAGCGTCCCGGCCGGCCGCTGCCGTCCGGTCCAGGCGTCGAGCACGGCCAGGCCGAGACCGGCCCGGCGGCGCCGGTCCTCACCGGTCTCGACGTGCACCAGCGCGTAGCGGCCGTCGCTCATGCCGTCGAGGCGCTGGTTGGCGGCCTGCACCACCTGCTCCAGGTGGGCCGCGAGCACGTAGGTCGACAGCGGTATGCCCTTGTCGTTGCTGCCGCTGCACAGGTCGGCCAGGTCACGCGCCGCCTGCGCCCGGGAGCGCAGCGGTCCGGTGCGGCGCTCGACGTCGACCAGGCGGGGCACCGCGGCCTGCAGCCCGTCCAGGACGGTCCGGGCCCGCTCGAGCGCCCCGTCGGCGTCGCGCCGGGCGGCCTCCGCCTGCTCCAGCCGGTCCCGCAGCACCCGTCGCCGCTCGACGGCGACCGTGAGCGCCTGCTCGGCGGCGTCGAGGTGGGCGTCGAGGTCGGCGTCGAGGTCGGCGTCGGCGGGCTGGTCGTCGGACCGGACCGGGGCGTCGAACAGGTTGGGGGCGTCGAACAGGATCGGGGCGTCGGCCAGGTCCGGGGTCCCGGGCAGGTCCGGGGTCCCGGGCAGGTCCGGGGTCCCGGGGTCGGCGGTCCGGGCCAGCGCGTCCCGCAGCTCGACCAGCCGCAGGCGGGTGGCGTGCAGGTCCCGCTCGTGGGCGGCCACCGCGCGGCGGGTGTCGTCCCGCCAGGACCTGGACCGGGCCGCCTGCGCGGCCAGCCCGCTGTCGGGCCAGCCGGCCGCCGTCGCCGCGTCGTGCGCGGCCAGACGAGTGCGGTCGACCTCGCGCAGCAGCGCCGCCCAGCCGGCGACGGCGTCGGCCGCGGTCTGCACGAGCCCGTGCCGGTCGACCGCGGCCCGGGCCTGGCCGGCCCAGCGGTCCGCCAGGCCCTCGTCGCGGGCCTCGCCGTCGTGGGCCTCGCCGTCGTGGGCTGCTCCGTCGTGGGCCGGCAGGTCCAACGCCTCGCGCAGCTGGGCGGTGAGGTCACCGACCTGCTGCTCCAGCGTGTCGAGGGCCGCGACGAGGCCGTGGTGCTGCCGGGCAGCGGTGGCCCGGGCCTCGCCCAGCTCGGCCTGCTCCTCCCGCAACCGGTCGAGGTCCGCCGCGAGGCCGGCCGCCTGCTCGGCCGCCGCCCGCGCCCGGGTCGCCCGGGCCGAGGCGGCCTCGAGCCGGTCGGTGAGCGCCCGCTGCAGCCCGACGATCAGGTCGTCCTGCGGTGCCACGTGGTCCAGCTCGGTGAGCCCGGGGACGACCACGTCGTCACCGACCTCGCCCAGCAGTGCGGCGTGGCTGCCGTCGCGGCGGGCCCGCAGGCGCGCCACCTCGGCCCCCGTGGCCGCGACGCGGGCCTCGGCGTCGGCCAGACCGGAGCGCGCCCGGTCCTCCTGCTCGCCGGTGACGACCGGCCCGTCGCCCGCGGCCGGGGCCGGGTGCTCGGTGGCGCCGCAGACCCCGCAGGGCCGACCGGCGACCAGGGTGGCGGCCAGCTCTGCGGACATCCCGTCCAGGCGGGCCCGCCGCAGGTCGTCCAGGGCCTGCTCGGCGTCCCGGCGGGCCTGCCGCGCCAGCAGGTCCTCGCGTTCGGCACCGGCCAGGTCACCCACGTGGCCGGCCAGGTCGTGGCCGTGCCGGACCAGCCGGGTCCAGCTACCGACGTCCGTCTCGGCGGTGGCCAGCCCGGCGGCGGCGTCGCGGGCGCCGGCCAGCTCCGTGGCCAGGGCGTCCAACCGGGGCGGCAGGTCGACGGCGCGGGCCTCTACCGCCAGCAGGACCCGACCGGCCGCGTCCCGCTCGGCCCCGCGCTTCGTGACCTCCTGCCGCAGGGTCCCGAGACGGGCGACGTCCCGGCCCAGCGCCTCGAGCCGGGCGCTGTCGGCCGCCACCTGCTCCAGCAGACCGTCCACGCGCTCGAGCAGGCCCTCGACGACGATCCGGGCCGCCTCGACCGAGGCCGGGTCGTCCGGTCCCGCCGCGACCGTCCGGTCGAGCAGCGCCACAAGGTCCGTGCCGCCCAGCAGGTCCGTGCCGCCCAGCAGCGGGCGCAGCGACTCGTCCTGCGGCAGCGCCGTCAGGGCGACGGACGCCTCGTCGGCGTGCCGGCGGGCCTGCTCGAGCACCGCCAGGTGGGCCCGGTGCAGGGCCACCACCTCGGCGGCCCGGTCTGCCTCGTCCAGGGCCCGGGCCTGCTCGGCGACGGCCGGGGCCTGCTCCAGCAACCCCCGACGGGTGCCCGCCAGGTCGACGAGGTCGGTGAGCAGCCGGGTCCGGGTGACCGCCGCCTCATGCCCCGCCCGGGCCTCCTCCACGGCCAGGTCGGCCTGCTGCGCGGCCCCGGCCGCGACCCCGACCCGGTCCCGGGTGGCCCGCAGCAGCCCGTCCGCCCACCCCGGCAGGTCGTCCGCGGGCGGCTCGTCGAGGCCGGCGTGGGCGGCGACCCGGGCCGCGGCCTGCGCCAGGTCGGCCTCGGCGTCGGCCAGCTCGGCGCGGGCCCGGTCCCGCCGGGTGCGCAGGTGCTGCTCGACCGCGACGAACCGGCTCGTCTCGAACAGGGCGCGCAGCACGTCGGCCCGTTCGTCGTCCTTGGCCCGCAGGAAGCGGGCGAAGTCGCCCTGCGGCAGCAGGACGACCTGCACGAACTGCTCGTGGGTCATGCCGACGAGCCCGGCCAGCTCGCTGTTGGCCTCCTGGACCCCCGACCAGCGCGCCTGGCACTGGTCGTCGTCCAGGGCCGTCAGGTCCCGGGCCACCCGGACGGTCACCCCCGCCTTGTCGGTGGTGCAGCCCGTCCCCCGGGTGCGCGGGCGCCGCTGGTCGGGCCAGCGCACGACGTGCACGGCCCGCCCCGCGACGGTGGCCCACAGCTCGACGGACGTGCGTACGCCATCGGCGGCGTGGTCGCTGCGCAGCTGCTTGAGCCCGCGCGAGCCC
Source organism: Jannaschia sp. R86511 (assembly GCF_042466345.1). Lineage (NCBI taxonomy): Bacteria > Pseudomonadati > Pseudomonadota > Alphaproteobacteria > Rhodobacterales > Roseobacteraceae > Jannaschia > Jannaschia sp. R86511. Next base: position 1,431,127 of record NZ_JAXHCD010000001.1, on the reverse strand, counting down.
GGCACCTTGCCGAACAGGGCGTAGCCGACGGCGTCCAGCAGCGACGTCTTGCCCGCGCCGGTGGCCCCCCGCAGCAGGAACGGACCCGCCCCGCTCACCTCGTCCAGGTCGAGGTCCACGGTGCCGGGGAACGGCCCGAACGCCGTGAGCCGCAGCCGGTGCGGACGCATCAGGCCGCGCCCGGGCGACCGGAGGCCGCCCCGTCCGACCCGGTCCCGCGGGACCGGGAGGCCGGCTGCGGGTCGGCGAGCACATCCTCGTCGTCCACGAGGGCCAGCTCGGCCAGCACCCGCTCGTCGGCCTCGGCGGAGACGGCCCGGAAGGCGGCCTGCAGCGTCGTGCGCTCGGCCGCCGTCGCCTCGGTGCCGCGCACGTGCGCCACGAAACCGACGGCGACCGCGGTGTCGTCGGCCGCCGCGGCCAGCCGCCGCGCGTACGGCAGCTCGGGCACCCGGCCCTGCGGCGCCCACTCCAGGGCCACCGCGTGCGGGAAGCGGGTCTGCAGCCGGCGCATGGCGTCGGCCGGGCGGGCCGCGTCGGTCAGCACGGCCTTGACGTGGTCGGCCTCGACACCGCCGTGGGCAGGGTCGCTGAGCAGCTGCTCCAGCATGCCGCTCAGCTGGGACAGCCTGCGGTGGACCGGCGCGGGGACGCGCTGCACCGTGACGGCGCCGGCCGCGTCCAGGTCCACCAGCCAGCTGCCCTTGGCCTGGTGCCGCTCGGAGAACGAGAACGCCACCGGCGACCCGCTGTACCGCAGCGTCTCCGACAGCACCTGCGGGCCGTGCAGGTGCCCCAGGGCGGTGTAGCCGAACCCGGCGAAGGCGTCGGTGGCCACCCGGTCCACCGTGCCGACCCTGGCCCCACCGCCCCGGTCGTCGCGCCCGCCGTCGGGCGCAGCAGCGGGCGTACCACCGGGCGGGGCGGTGCAGCAGCCGATCTCGCGCTCGCTGTCCGAGCGGTCCTGCGGACGGACCCCGGCCACCCAGGTGTGGGCCAGGACCACCGTCCGGCGCCGACCGGCCGACCGGGCCTCGGCGGCGGCCAGGGCCGCCGCCCGCGACACCACGCCCTCCTGGCTGCGCGGCACCCGCTCCACCGGGTCCGCACCGGGCTGCGACGCGCGGGCGAGCGTGCCGGCGGTGGTGGTCGGCTCCAGGAACGGCAGCGGGTAGAAGGCCACCGGGCCGTGGGCGTCGTGGAGCACGACGGGCTCGGCCACCCGTGCGGGGTCGCACCGCACGTGCACGCCGGCCTTCGCGAGGAGCCCGGCGTGCGCCCCGAGCCGGTGCGGGGAGTCGTGGTTGCCGCTGGAGACCACCACGGCCGCCCCGGCCGCCGTCACCTCGGCCAGCGCACGGTCCCACGTGGCCAGGGCCTCCACGGGCGGGATCGCGCGGTCGAACACGTCACCGGCCACCAGGACCACGTCCACCCGCTCGCTGCGGACCACCTCGACGACGTGGTCGACCCACGCCTCGTGGGCGTCGGTCAGGTCGGCGCCGTGCAGGCGGCGGCCGAGGTGCCAGTCGGAGGTGTGGAGCAGGCGCATGTCGTCGACGCTATGGCGGGGCCGGGACACAACCCGGGAGGCGCGGCTGGCCGGGGGCCCCCGCGCGAAGCCCGGCACCCCCGGGCCGCGGGCTCAGTGCCGCGGGTTCAGTGCCGTCGGACCGGCCCGTCGTCGGGATCGTCCCGTCGGTCCGGCCCCGGAGGGTCCTCCGTCGCGGCGGCCGGGCGGCCCGCCTCCTCCGCCGACCGCTCGCGCTCCTCGGCCAGCTTCTCGCGCAGCCGGGCGTCGGCCAGGTCGCTGCGCACCCGGACCCGGCGCACCCGCCGGTTCATGTCCCGGACCAGCAGCACCAGGGCCACGGCGACGAAGAAGGTGACGAGGAACCCGATGGTGCCCGGGGTGACCAGCGACTCGTCCGGGGTGTCCGGGACCAGCTCGGCCGGCTCGGGCGTGGCCTGCAGCACCAGCCCGGTCAGCAGCCAGGACGGTCCTGCGCTCATCGCCGGTCCTGCGCGGCCAGGTGCTCGCGCACCCCGGCGAACAGGTCGTCCTCGACGTCGTCGGGAGCCGTGGTCGCGCCCGGGACGGCGACCGGGCCGCCGACGTGGCTGCGGGCCAGCTCGAACTCCTCCGTCGGCCAGACCTGCCGACGGGTCTCGGCGGGCACGGAGAACCACATGCCGTCCGGGTCGACCTGGGTGGCGTGCGCCCGCAAGGCGGCGTCGGCGGCGTCCAGGTACCCCGCGACCGGCACCTTGGTGGTCACGGCCCGCTCGTCGCGGTCCTCCCAGCGCTCCATCCACTCGGCGAACGGCGACTCGGCGCCGGCGTCCAGCAGGGCCTGGTGGTAGGTGAGGATCTTGGCCTTGGAGAACGTCTGGTTGTAGTAGAGCTTGAGCGGCTGCCACGGCACCTCGCCGTGGCCCACGTACCGGTCGGCGTCGCCGGCGGCCTCGAAGGCCTCCATCGACACCTTGTGGCACATGATGTGGTCCGGGTGGGGGTAGCCGCCGTTCTCGTCGTAGGTGGTCACGACGTGGGGCTTGAACTCCCGCACCAGCCGCACCAGCGGGGCCGCGGCGATCTCCAGCGGCTCCAGGGCGAAGCAGCCGTCCGGCAACGGGGGCAGGGGGTCGCCCTCGGGCAGACCGGAGTCGACGAACCCGAGCCAGCGGTGCTCGACGCCGAGGATGCGCACGGCCTCGGCCATCTCCTTGCGGCGGTAGCCGACGATGTCGCGGACCACCTCGGGGTCGTCCTGCAGCCGCGGGTTGAGCACGTCGCCGCGCTCGCCCCCGGTGCAGCTGACGACCAGGACGCGGGCGCCCTCGGCCACGTAGCGCGCCATGGTGGCGGCGCCCTTGCTCGACTCGTCGTCCGGGTGCGCGTGCACCGCCATCAGGCGCAGCTGCTCGCCCACGTGTGTCCTCCTGCATCATTGGTCCCGAGACCGGGTGCCAGAACTCCTGCCTCCAGTGTCCCCGACCGCGCCGACAGCGCGGAACCGGCCCGGCTGGCGGACGCCGGGCAGCGGCGGAGGCACGACGACGGGCGCGACGACAGGCGAGGACGACCGAGGAGGCAGGAGCGGGTGTGAGCACCGACCAGCAGGGCGCCCGCGATGACGTGGCGGCCCGCTACGCCCGCCCCCGGCGGCGCCGCACGACCCTGGTGCTGGCGGTCCTGGGCGCCGTGGCGGCCGTGGCCGCGTTCTCCGCCGTCACCGCCGCCCTGCTCGACACCGACGTGCGCTGGCGGGACGTGTCCTTCGAGGTCGTCGACGACGAGCTGGTCCAGGTCCGCTTCGAGGTCTACGGCGCCGAGGGCGACCGGGTGCGCTGCCAGGTCCGGGCCGCCGACGCCCGCTACGGCGACGTCGGGCAGGTCGAGGTCGACCTCGGACCGCTGCCCCCGGGCGGGGGCGAGGCGCGGACGGTGCCGGTCAGGACGGTGGCGCCTGCGGCGAGCGCGTCGGTGAGGACCTGCGCGAGCCTGCCGTAGCGGTATCCTGGCTCACTTGCCCTCGAGCGGGGGCCGGGACCGGAAGGCCCCGCGGGGCACGGGCAGGACGACGGCGCAGCACCGCAGCCGCGACCGCCCACCGCAGCGAGACGAGGAGACACGCATGTCCGACACCAGCACCAACGTGACCTGGCTGACCCAGGAGGCCTACGACCGGCTCAAGGCCGAGCTCGACCACCTGACCGGCGAGGGCCGCCTGGAGCTGGCGCGCAAGATCGAGGCGGCGCGCGAGGAGGGCGACCTCAAGGAGAACGGCGGCTACCACGCGGCCAAGGACGAGCAGGGCAAGCAGGAGGCCCGCATCCGTCAGCTGGAGCAGATGCTCGAGGAGGCGCAGATCGGTGCGGCCGGGGACGTCGTCGTCGACGGCAAGGTCCACGCCGGCATGGTCGTCACGGCCGAGGTCGGCGGGGCCGAGGAGCGCTTCCTGCTGGGCAGCCGCGAGATGGCCGCCACCACCGACCTGGACGTCTTCAGCGAGAAGTCGCCCCTGGGCGGGGCCGTGCTGGGCAAGAAGGTCGGCACCAAGACCAAGTTCACCGCCCCCAACGGCCGTGAGATCAGCGTCAAGATCGTCAAGGCGGAGCCCTTCACCGGCTGACGCGCCCCTGTCGCACAGAAGGGCCCCCCACCTCACGGTGGGGGGCCCTTCTGCGTGCCCGTGGTCAGCGGGCGGCGGCCCGCTGGTACTGCCGGACCGTGAGCGGGACGAAGACCGCGAGGATCACGAAGCACCAGATGATCGTGTAGAGCACCGGGTTCTCCAGCGCCCAGCCCTCGGGCGGCGGGATCTCGGCGGGGATGTTGCCGAAGAGCTCGCGGGAGGCCTGGGTCACCGTGGACACCGGGTTCCAGCTGGCGAACCACCGCAGCGGGCCGGGGAAGGTCTCCAGCGGCACGAAGGTGTTGGCGATGAACGTCAGCGGGAAGATGACGATGAACGTGACGTTGTTGAACACCTCGGGCGTGCGGACCAGCAGCCCGAAGAACGCCATGATCCAGCTGATGCAGTAGGCGAAGAACAGCAGCAGCGCGAACCCGAGCAGGGCCTCACCCACCGAGGTGTCGATCCGCCAGCCGATGACCAGGCTGGTCAGGGACATGATGATGATGGTCAGCACGTTGTTGACCACGTCGGCGGTGGTCCGGCCCACGAGGACGGCCGACGGCGCCATCGGCAGGGACCGGAACCGGTCGATGATGCCGGTCTTGACGTCCTGGGCCATGCCGGCGCCGGTGATCGTGGCCCCGAAGATGACCGTTTGCGCGAAGATGCCGGCGATGAGGAACTCGCGGTAGGCCTCGGGGTCCACCTGCCCGCCGAGCGAGATCGCACCGCCGAACACGTAGGCGAACAGCAGGATGAACATGATCGGGCTGATGATCGAGCCGACCAGCAGGTCGGGGACGCGCTTGATCTTGATCAGGTTGCGCCGCGCCACCGTCCAGCCGTCGCCGACGGCGCTGAACGGGCCGCCCGCCAGGTCGGGCCGGGCGGACGCGGTGCGGGCGGGGGCCGGGGCCCCGGTGGTCGTCGGGGTGCTCATGCTGCCGCTCCTGCGGTCTCGTCGGCCTCGGCCCCGTGACCGGTCAGGGTCAGGAACACGTCGTCCAGGGTGGGTCGGCGGATGCCGGCGTCGAGCACCGAGACGCCCGCGGCGTCCAGCGCCCGCACGGCCTCCACCAGCATGCTGACGCCCCCGGTGACCGGGGCGGTGAGGGTGCGGGTGTGCTCCTCGACCCCCACCTCGTTGCCGGTCAGCCCGGCCAGGGCCTGCTGGGCCGGCACGAGCTGGGCGGCCTCGGCCACCGTGACCTCGATGCGCTCGCCGCCGACCTGCTCCTTGAGCTGGTCGGCCGTGCCCTGGGCGATGACCCGGCCGTGGTCGATGACGGCGATCCGGTCGGCGAGCCGGTCGGCCTCCTCGAGGTACTGGGTGGTCAGCAGCAGCGTCGTTCCGCCCGCCACGAGCTCGGCGATGACGTCCCACATGCCCAGGCGGCTGCGGGGGTCCAGGCCCGTGGTGGGCTCGTCGAGGAACAGCACCTCGGGCTCGGCGACCAGCGCCCCGGCCAGGTCGAGGCGGCGGCGCATGCCGCCGGAGTACGTGCCGACCGGCCGCTTGGCCGCGTCGGTCAGGTCGAAGCGCTCCAGCAGCTCCCAGGCCCGGGTCCGCGAACGGCCGCGGCCCAGGTGGTAGAGCCGGCCCACCATGTCCAGGTTCTCGAAGCCGGTGAGGTTCTCGTCGACGGCGGCGTACTGCCCGGACACGCCGATCCGGGAGCGGAGCTCCTTGGCGTCGCGGACGACGTCGAGCCCGGCCACGGTCGCGTGGCCCTCGGTGGGCTGCAGCAGGGTGGTGAGGACCCGGACGGCCGTGGTCTTGCCGGCCCCGTTCGGCCCCAGCAGGCCCAGGACGGTGCCCTGGGCGACGCGCAGGTCGAGCCCGTCCAGGGCCCGCACCTTCTTCCCGTAGGTCTTGACGAGCCCTTCGGCCACGATGATGTCTGTCACGGCTTCGATGGTGGCGGAGGGGACCGACAGTCTGCGAACCATTTCGCGCTGGGCACAGCCCCCGCCCCGGCCGCCCCGACCACCCCGAGGCCCGGGTCAGCAGCCCTAGTCCACGCGGACGCCGTAGCCCGCCTCGCACAGCGCCGCGATCACGGCGTCGCGGTGCTCGCCGCCGCGGGTCTCCAGCTGCAGCGCCACCTCCACCTCGTCCACGTGCAGCCGGGCCTCGGTCCGGCGGTGCTCGACCTCGACGAGGTTGGCGTCGGTCCGGCCGATGGCCTCCAGCAGCTGGCCGAGCTCGCCCGGGCGGTCGGCGATCTGCACCCGCAGCTGCAGGTAGCGACCGGCCGCCACCAGGCCGTGGCGCAGCACCCGGTGCAGCACCAGCGGGTCCACGTTGCCCCCGGACAGCACCACCACCACGGGCGCCTCGAACGCCGTCGGGTCGGCCATGACGGCGGCCACGGCCGCGGCCCCGGCCGGCTCCACGACCAGCTTGGCCCGCTCGAGCATGAGCACCAGCGCGCGGGACAGGTCCTCCTCGCTCACGGTCACCATCCGGTCCACGTGCTCGGCGACGATGCCGAACGGGACCTGCCCGGGCCGGCCCACGGCGATGCCGTCGGCCATGGTCGACATGCGCTCCAGGGCCACCGGGTGCCCGGCCGCCAGGGACGCGGGGTAGGCCGCGGCCTCGGCCGCCTGCGCCCCGACCACCGTCACCTCGCGCCCGGCGCGCCGGGCCCGGGCCGCCGCCAGCGCCACCCCGGCCAGCAGCCCGCCGCCCCCGGTGCACACCACCACCGTGCGCGCGTGCGGCACCTGCTCGAGCACCTCCGACCCCAGCGAGGCCTGGCCCGCCACCACGTCCGCGTGGTCGAAGGGGTGCACCAGCACGGCGCCGGTCCGCTCGCCGAACTCGCGGGCGTGCAGCAGCGCCTCGTCGACGCTGCGCCCCACGAGCTGCACGTGCGCGCCGTAGGCCCTGGTCGCCGCGACCTTGGGCAGCGCGGCACCGACCGGCATGAACACCGTCGCCTCCGCGCCCAGCAGCGAGGCGGCCAGCGCCACGCCCTGCGCGTGGTTGCCCGCGCTGGCGGCCACCACCCCGCGGGCGCGCTCGGCCTCGCTGAGCCGGGCGATCCGGGTGTAGGCGCCCCGGATCTTGAACGACCCGGCGCGCTGGAGGTTCTCGCACTTGAGCCACACCTCGCCGCCCAGCAGGTCCGACAGCGCGCGGTTGCGGACCACCGGCGTGGTGCGGACCGTGCCGGCGAGCGCCGCGCGGGCGCGGTCGAGGTCGGCGTCGTCCAGCGGTGCGCTCACTCGTACTCCTCCACGGGGGCGGTCCGTCGGGCGTCCACGCCCGGCTCCAGGCCGGGTACCCCCGGGTCCCCGGGGTCCTCGGGCGGGGTGGTGCCGTCGGGGTCGGCGTAGGGCACGTTGTGCGGCGCGGCCAGCGAGCGGACGAACGTCACCACCATCGCCAGCAGCGGCACGGCCAGGATGCCGCCGATGATGCCCGCGAGCACGATGCCGGTGGTGATGGCCGCGACCACGGCCAGCGGGTACAGCTCGACGGCCCGGCCCAGCAGCAGCGGCTGCAGCACGTAGGACTCCAGCTGCTGCACCGCGAACACCACGGCCAGCAGGATCAGGGCGGGCACGAGCCCCTGGCTGACCAGCGCCACCAGCACCGCCAGCGCCCCGGTGACGATGGCCCCCACCAGCGGTACGAAGGCGCCGATGAACGTGATCACGGCGATGGGCAGCGCGAACGGCACCCCCAGCACCGCCGCCCCGATGCCGATGCCGAGCGCGTCGACGAACGCGACCACCGGCAGCGCCCGGACGTACCCGGCCAGCGTGCCCCAGGACCGGCGCCCGGCCACGTCGGCCCGCGGCCGCCCCTCGCGCGGCAGCAGGTGGACCAGGAACGACCAGATCCGCTCGCCGTCGGCCAGGTAGAAGAACACGGCGAACAGGGTCAGCAGCGCGCCGGTGAGCACCGACGTGGCGGTGCCCGTCGCGATCACGGCCCCCGACGCCAGGTCGGCCGACTGCTGGACCACCGACGTGGCGGCGTCGGTGATCGTGGTCCGCACGTCGTCCAGGCTTACCCCGAGCACGTCGGCCACGAAGCCGAGGATCTGGTCCAGGCCCTCCGAGGCGGACGTGCCGAACTCCCCGATCTGGCTGGCGATCTGCTGCGAGACCACGGTGATGGCCGCGACCACCAGCGCCACGAACGCCGCCACGGACACCCCGGCCGCCGGGTAGCGGGGCACCCGCAGCCGCAGCAGGCCGCGGTACAGCGGGGACAGCAGCGCGGCCACCAGCACGGCCAGCAGCAGCGGCACGGCCACCAGCTGGACCCGGCCCAGCACCAGGAACGCGAACACGTAGACCGCCGCGCCGACCACCAGCAGCCGCCAGCCCCACGCCGTGGCGATCTCCAGCGCCCGGGGCACCTGCACCGGGGGCGGCGGCACGCGCGCCACGTCGGGCTCGGCGGCGTCGGGCTCGGCGGCGTCGGGCGGCGGCGGCATGGGCCCATCCTTCACCCGACGGGCGTCCGGCGCGGACACGTGCCTACGCTGGTCGTATGTCGGCCGCTGCCACGCCGCAAGTGCCCCACGACCTCCCCACCACCCTCGGCGCCCTGCTCGCCTCGGGCTGGACCTCGCGCGACGTGCGCGCCGAGCTGCGCGAGAACCTGCTCGCGCGGATGCGCACCGGCACGCCGCGCTTCGAGGGCGTGGTCGGCTTCGACGACACGGTCCTGCCCGAGGTCGAGCGCGCCCTGCTGGCCGGGCACGACCTGGTGCTGCTGGGCGAGCGCGGCCAGGGCAAGACCCGGCTGCTGCGCTCCCTGGTGCAGCTGCTGGACGAGTGGAGCCCCCACGCGGCGGGCTCGGAGCTGTTCGAGGACCCCACCGCCCCGGTGCTGCCCGTCACCCGGGCCCGGGCCGAGGCCCTGGGCGACGACCTGCCGGTCGCCTGGCGGCACCGCAGCGAGCGCTACAACGAGAAGCTCGCGACGCCCGACACCAGCATCGGCGACCTGATCGGCGACGTGGACCCGGTGCGCGTGGCCGAGGGCCGGTCCCTGGGCGACCCCGAGACCATCCACTTCGGTCTGCTGCCGCGGACCAACCGCGGCGTGTTCGCCGTCAACGAGCTGCCCGACCTGGCCGAGCGGATCCAGGTGGGCCTGCTCAACGTGCTCGAGGAGCGCGACCTGCAGGTGCGCGGCTACGCGCTGCGGCTGCCGCTGGACGTGCTGCTCGTGGCCAGCGCCAACCCGGAGGACTACACCAACCGCGGCCGCATCATCACCCCGCTCAAGGACCGGTTCGGGGCCGAGGTGCGCACCCACTACCCCGTGGACCTGGCCGCCGAGGTGGACCTGGTCACCCAGGAGGCGGCCGTGGGCCGCGGCGGGGTGGCCCGGGTGCCGACGCACCTGGTGGAGGTCGTGGCCCGCTGGACGCGGGCGGTGCGGGAGTCGCCGTCGGTGGACGCCCGCTCGGGCGTGTCCGCCCGGTTCGCCGTCGCGGCGACCGAGACCCTGGCCGCCGCGGCCGACCGGCGCGCCGCGCTGCTGGGCGAGGACGGGCCCGCCGTGGCCCGGGTCACCGACCTGGAGGCCGGGGTCGGCACGCTGCGGGGCAAGGTCGAGTTCGAGTCCGGCGAGGAGGGCCGCGAGTACGAGGTGCTCGCCCACCTGCTGCGGGTGGCCACGGCCGAGACCTGGCGCGACCGGCTCGGCGGGGCCGACCTGTCCGGGTTCCTGGACCGGGTCGCCGAGGGCGGGCACGTGGACGTCGGCGACGACGTGACGGTGGCCGACCTGCTGGCAGGCATCGGCACCGTCGACGGCCTCGGTGCCGTCTGCGCCCGGCTCGGCCTGGAGGACGCGCCGTCGCCCGCCGAGGTGGCCGCGGTGGTGGAGTTCGTGCTGGAGGGGCTGCACCTGACGCGCCGGCTGGCCAAGGACCCGGTCGAGCCCGGCCGGACCCGCTTCACGGCCCGGACCCGGCCCCGCGCGGTCGGCGAGGACGGCTAGGCCGTGGCCGAGGGCGCACGGCGCGGGCCCGGCCGGGACGACCCCCGACCGGGCCGCGGCTACCGGTACGGCGCCTGGCGGGGCGGGGCCGACCCGCTGGCCCCGCCGTTCGACGTGCGCGCCGCGGTCGACGAGATCGGCGAGGCCGTGCTGGCCGGCGAGAGCCCCGCCGAGGCGCTGCGCCGGATGCTGCGCGACGGCACGGCCTCCCGGCCCGGCCTGGACGAGCTGCGCGCCCGGGCCGCGCGGCGCCGGCGCGAGGTGGCCCGTCGCGGCGACGCCGACGGCGCCCTGACCCGGGCCCGGGCCCGCCTGGACCAGGCGCTGGCCCTGGAGCGCGACGCGCTGGCGCAGCGGCAGGACGACGACGCCCGCTTCGACGAGACCCGGCTGGCGTCGCTGCCCACCTCGACCAGCCGGGCCGTGGCCGAGCTGGCCGACTACTCGTGGACCTCGGCCGAGGCGGCCCAGGCCTACCAGGAGGTGCTGGACGGGCTGCGCGACGACGTCCTGGACCACCAGTTCGACGGCATCTCCGAGGCGCTGCGCCGGATGGCCCAGGACGGGTCCGGCCCGGAGGCCTCGGCCGCCCTGCGGCAGATGATGGCCGACCTGGAGGACCTGCTCGACGCCCACGCCCGGGGCGAGGACACCACCGAGCAGTTCGAGCGCTTCATGGCCACCCACGGCGACCTGGTGCCGGGCGAGCCGGCCGACACCGACGAGCTGATCGACGCCCTGGCCCGGCGCCAGGCCGAGGCGCAGCGGCTGATGCAGTCGATGAGCCCGCAGCAGCGGGCCGAGCTGCAGGCGCTCATGCAGTCCGCGCTGGGTCGCGACCCCGGGCTCGGCGAGGCGATGGGCCGCCTCGGCGACCGGCTGCAGCAGCTGCGCCCGGACATGATGCGTCCCGGGCCCGGCCGCGGCGGGCTCACCGGCAGCGAGCCGCTGGGCTTCGGCGAGGCGGCCGGCGCGCTGGGCGAGCTCGCGGACCTGGACGACCTGCTGGACTCCCTCGGCCAGGAGCACCCCGGCGCCACCCTCGACGACGTCGACGTCGAGCAGGTCGAGCGCGCCCTGGGGCGCAGCGCGGCGCAGGAGGTGCAGGCGCTGCGGGAGCTGGAGCGGCAGCTGCGTGAGCAGGGCTGGCTCACCGGGCCCGCCGAGACGGCCCGGCTGAGCCCCAAGGCCATGCGGCGGCTCGGGCAGAGCGCGCTGCGGGCCATCACGCAGCGGCTGACCGGGCGGGGCCGCGGCGAGCACGACGACGCGCGCACCGGCAGCGCCGGGGAGCCGACCGGGTCCTGGCGCGAGTGGCGCTTCGGCGACGAGCAGCCGCTGGACGTGGTGCGGACCGTGACCAACGCGGTGCTGCGGACCGCGTCGGAGCCCGCCGCCCGGCGGGAGGCCGGTGCGCCGGGCCGGGTCCGGCTGAGCGTCGACGACATGGCCGTGGTCGAGACCGAGACCCGCAGCCGGGCCGCGGTCGCGCTGTGCGTGGACCTGTCCTTCTCGATGGTCAGCGAGGGTCGCTGGGCGCCGATGAAGCGGACGGCGCTGGCCCTCGGGCACCTCGTCAGCACCCGCTTCGCCCACGACTCGCTGCAGGTGATCGGCTTCGACCGGCACGCCCGCACGATGACCACGACCGAGCTGGCGCACGTGGAGCCCGAGTACGTCCAGGGCACCAACCTGGCCCACGCCCTCGCCCTGGCCCGCGAGCACGTGTCCCGCCACCCCGACGCCACCCCGGTCGTGCTCGTGGTCACCGACGGCGAGCCCACGGCCCACAACGAGACCTGGACCAACGCCGACGGCTCGCACGAGGTCGAGGCCGTCTTCGACTGGCCGCCCCGCCCGGAGACGGTGCAGGCGACCGTGCGCGAGGTCGACGCGCTGACCCGGATGCGGGTGCCGGTCGACGTGGTCATGCTCGGCGAGGACCCCGGCCTGGTCCGTTTCGTCGACGCCCTGGCCCGGCGCAACGGCGGCCGCGTGCTGTCGGCCGACCCGGACCGGCTGGGCGGCGCGGTGGTGGCGGACTACCTGCGCGCACGCCGGGGCTGAGGGCCCCGGGGCGCCGCCCCCCCTAGGCTGCAGGCCCTGCCCCGCCGACCGCACCCGTCCGGAGGTCCGCCATGCCCAGCCCCAGGGTCCTGACGGTGCTCGCCGCGGTCGTCGTGGTGGCGACGGCGGCCGGTCTGCTGCTGCCCGCGCGGGCCGTCACGGCGCTGCTGCTCGGGACCGTGGCCGCGGTCGCGGCCCTGCTGGTGCTGCTGCTGCGCCGGGACGCGGGTCGGGCGCGGGTCGCGAGGCGCACGCACGACGAGCTCTCGACCGTGCGGGCCCGGGTGCACGCCGTGGACGGCCGCGTGCAGCAGCTGCAGGCGGTCCCCGCCGGGGTGACCGAGCGGCAGCTGCGGGCGCGTACCGACGAGCTCACCCGTCACGTCGAGGCGCTGGTGGCGGACGCGGTGCGGTCCGGGCGCGAGGACTCGGCGGCGGTCTCGGAGGGGCTGCGGCGGGACGTGTCGTACCTGCTGGACCGGGTGGCCCGGCAGGGCGAGGCGACGCGGGAGCTGTCCGAGCTGGTCGAGGGACCGCTGCTGCCCGGCGGCCGGGCCTCGGTGGAGCCCTCGGTGCTGCGCGAGGTGCTGGCGCTGCTGGCGGACCTGCCGCGGGGACTGGTCGTGGAGCTGGGCAGCGGCCGCTCCACCCTGTGGCTGGCCGCCTGGGCGGCGCGCAACGCCCCGGCCCGCGTGGTGGCCCTGGACCACGACGCCGCCGGCGTCGGCGGCACCCGGGCCGCGCTGCAGCGGCAGGGCCTGGCGGACCGGGCCGATGTCCGGCACGCCCCGCTGGTCCCCACGCCGGTCGAGGGCCACGAGCAGGACTGGTACGACCGCCGGACGTGGCAGGACCTCGAGGACGTCGTCCTGCTCCTGGTGGACGCCCCGCCCGCCGGCGCCCCCGACGGGCAGCACCCGGCCCTGCCGCTGCTGGGTCGTCGGATGTCACCCCACGGCGTGGTCGTGCTGGTCGCCCCCGGCCCGCAGGGACGGCAGGTGCTGGACCGCTGGACCGCGGGCCGGGGGTGGACCGCGACCGGGCTGCCCGACGAGCCGGACGTCTTCGTGCTGCGTCAGGTGCCGGCCGGCAGCCGTGCCCTGCCGGCCGCCACGACCGCGCCGGCCAGCACGACCGCGCCGGCCGCGAACCCGGGGCCCCGGGCCCGGCTGGCGGCGGCCGTCGCGACCGGGCAGGGGGCGGCCGCCCTCGCCGAGGTGCTCGCCGCGGCCGCCGGGGGCACCGCGTCGGTGCCGCTGCTCCTGGACGCGCACGCCGTGGCCCGCGAGCAGGGGGACCAGGCCGCCGCGGCCACGCTGCGCCGGGCGCTGGGCCGGCTCGTCCCGCCCGACCAGCAGAGCTTCCACCGCGTCGTCACGACCCTGCGCCACAGCGACCCCGAGGACCTGGCCACGTACCGGGCGACGCTGGCCGCGGCCGACGACGCCGACCGGCTCGACCTGTGGCGGTTGGAGCAGCTCGAGTGGTCGCAGCGGGCGCAGCAGGCCCTGGCGGAGGACGGCGGGCCGCCACCCGCCGCGTCCGCCGAGGAGTCCGCGCAGGAGGTCGCCGGGCGGCTGCTGCCGGGTGTGCCGGCGGGCCCGTCGCGGCTGACCGCGGTCCTGCAGGCCGCCTCGCTGTGCCGCCGGTGGGACCTGGTCGGCGCCCTGGCGCAGGGGGCCCGGGACCCGATGGCCCCCCGCGAGGCGGCGGTCGTGCGTCGCGTGCTGGGCGTCGCCGTGGCCGACGGGGAGCTGTCGGCCACCGTCGCGCTGAGCGGCCTGCTGGACCGGGTGGGCGGGGCCGACGACGAGACCCGGGAGCGCGGCCGGACCGCCGCCGACCAGCTCCGGCTGCTGCAGGAGGGCTGGCCGGCGGACGTCCCGGCGGCCACGCGGCCCCGCCCGGCCGCCCGGCCCGACGAGGCGGGGGCGACCGACCGGACGGACGTGCCGGACGCGACGGCAGCGACGGGCGCGACGGACCCGGCGGCCGGCACGACCACGCTGTACCTGCTGGGGCAGTCCCTGCCGCAGCGGTCGGGCGGCTACGCGATCCGCTCGCACGGCATGGCCACCGGGCTGCGCTCCCACGGCTGGGACCTGCACGCGGTCACCCGCTACGGCTTCCCCTACGACCTGTGGCGGGAGGAGTCCGACCTGCGCCCCGTCCCGCTGCGCGAGGAGGTCGACGGCGTCCCCTACCACCGCCTGCTGGACCCCGACGACCCCGCGGTGGCCCTCACCCCGCTGGTGCCCTACGTCCACGAGGGGGCCCGGCGGTCCGCGGACCTGGGCCGGCGGCTCGGCGCCCGGCTGGTCCACGCGGCCAGCCTGGCCGACGTGGGTCTGGCCGGGTCGGTCGCGGCGGCGACGCTGGACGTGCCGTTCGTGTACGAGATGCGCGGCCTGCGCCAGCTGCTGGAGGAGGCGCGCAACCCGGCCACGGTCGGCTCGCAACGGCACGCGCTGCACGACCTGACCGAGCTGACCGCCGCCCGGCGCGCCGACCGGCTCCTGGTGATCACGGCGGCCCTGGGCGCGGAGATGGTCCGCCTCGGCGTCGACCCGGACTCGGTGGTCGTGGTCCCCAACGGCGTCGACCCCGCCCGCTTCCCGCCCCGCGAGCGCGACAGCGAGCTGGCCGCCCGGCTCGGCGTCGCCGACCGCGTGGTCGTCGGCTACGCCGGCAGCCTGGTGTTCTACGAGGGCCTGGACGACCTGCTCGAGGCCTGGCCCCGGGTGCGCCGGGCCCGGCCCGAGGCGCACCTGGTCGTGGTCGGGGACGGCAGCCACGGGGCGCAGCTGCGGCGCCACGCCCAGCGTCTGGGCCTGGACGGCTCCGTGACGTTCACCGGGCGGGTCCCGCACGAGGACGTCCCGCGGTACCTGTCGCTGTTCGACGTCGCGCCGTTCCCCCGGGCGCCGCTGCGGGTGTGCGAGCTGATCAGCCCGCTCAAGCCGTTCGAGGCGATGTCCGCCGGCACCCCCGTGGTCGTGTCGTCCGTGGCCGCGCTGACCGAGGTGGTCCACGACGGGGTCACCGGGCGCGTCTTCGGCAAGGGCGACCCGGCCGCGCTGGCCGACGTCCTGGTGGACCTGGTGGGCGACGCCGACCAGCGGCAGCGCCTCGCCGCGGCGGCGCGGGACTGGGTGCTGGCCGAACGGACCTGGCAGGCCGTGACCGGCAGGGTGTCGCAGGTCTACCGGGACCTGCTGCGCTGACCCGGCTGCGCCGACCCGGCTGGGCCGACCGGCGTCAGCCGCCGGGCAGCGCCTCGGCCACGTAGCGGCGCACGGCGCCCTTGTCCGGGCGGGGCGTGCGAGGCCCCATCAGCGCCTCCAGCAGCCCCCGCTGGTTGAACGGCAGCAGGACGCGGTGGGCCATGTCGTTCTCCTGGATGCGGGTGACCGACCACCGGCCGGCCCGCAGCTCCCAGTACACGACGTCCTGCCAGGCCAGCTCCCCGGTCGAGCCCGGCTCCAACTGCATGAGCGCCACCATCTCCGCCAGGGTGGCCCGGACCGCGGGGTCGCTGCGCAGCGGCTCGTCGGCGTAGAACGCCGCGACGGCATCGAGGTCCATCGGCCCGGCCGGGCGCCGGTCGAACCCGGTCCCCACCTCCGCGACCATCGACTGCAGCTCGACGTGGTGGCGGGGCAGCTGCAGCCGCGCCGCGGCCGCGAAGCCGCCGAAGTGCCGCGCCGGGCCCCAGGTGCGCTCGTAGGCGGCGACGTAGCCGTCGCTGCGGTCCTGCTGCGACAGGTCGACCACGACGTGCCGGGCCCCGACCGCGTCCGCCCGGGCCCGCGCCGCGGCCGCGTCCTTGCGGTGCGGCGCGTGCGGCCGGTCCAGGTCGACCCCGGTCCACATCAGGCTGTCCTCCCGCAGCCACACCCTCGCCGCGGCCAGCGCGGCCCCCGAGTCGCAGCCGCCCGTCAGCGAGATCGACACCGTGCGGCCGCGGCACAGCAGGGCGACGTGGCGGGTGAACAGGTCCACGAAGCGGGCGTAGGCGACCTC
The DNA here is from genome assembly GCF_042466345.1 of Jannaschia sp. R86511. NCBI lineage: Bacteria > Pseudomonadati > Pseudomonadota > Alphaproteobacteria > Rhodobacterales > Roseobacteraceae > Jannaschia > Jannaschia sp. R86511. The sequence goes on along the minus strand of NZ_JAXHCD010000001.1, from coordinate 1,414,918 downwards.
GGGGTCGTGCGTGAGCGCGGTGTCGACGAAGGGGTAGAAGCGCTCCGGCGCCGCCGCGGCCGACGGCTCGCAGCGCAGCAGGTGGTTGGGCAGCAGCGGCAGCACGCCCACCGCGGCCGTGCGCAGCCCGGGCCAGTAGACGACGCCGCGGATCCCGTCGGCCTTGGCGGCCCGCAGCCGGTCGGCCATGTCGGTGTCCTCCGGGGCGCCGGTGACCTCCGCGACCAGGCGCACGTGGGAGCCGACCACCGTGCCCTCGGGCGTGTCCTGCCAGTAGGTCCCCTGGGTCCCGGCGCAGTCCGGGACGACCGTGGTGCGGTCGCCGTCGGCCAGCACGGCCGTCCACCGCCCGCCCAGGTAGGCCAGGTACCGGACCACCGCGTCGTCCCCGCCGAGGTGCCAGCGCCGCACGGCCTCCAGGGCCGCGGTCGTCGCGTCGGCGGTGGCCAGGTCCAGGTCGACCGGGTCGCCGAGCAGGTGCACGGACCGCTCCGCCACGGTGGCGGAGCCGTGCCCGAGCTCGGGGTGGACCACCAGCAGGCCGCGGCCCACCGGGATGCGGTGCCAGCCGGGCACCGGGACCGGCTGCGAGGAGGGCAGCAGGAGGTAGCCGAACCGGAACGCCACGAGCTCGTCCGTGACACCTGTGCCCACCACTGTGACACCGTACCCACGCCCACACCCCACCCTGCGCCCGCGCGCGCCCTGACCGCGGAGGTCGATCTCATCCGCTCCAACCCGCTCAGCCGAGTCCTGTCCGCCGTCCTCCGACGGACGCGCCCGGTGCTGGTCGCCCTGCTCGGACTGCTGGCCGCGGTCGTGCTGGCCGTGCTCGGGTACCCGCTGGTCGCGGGCCTCGCCCTGCTGGGCGCGCTCGGGGTCGTCACGCTCCTGCACCTGCACCGCCGGCTGGACCGGTCGGAGCGGGACGGGCGACGACGCGCCGAGGCCGAGCGGGCCGCGGCCGACCGGCGCGAGGCCGGCGTACGGCAGGGCCTGGGCGAGCTCGGCACGCGCGTGGGCGACCTGGGCACGCGCCTGGGCTCCCTCGACGACCGGGTCTCGGGCGTGGCGGCCGTGGTGGCCACGCAGGAACGTCAGGACGAGCGCGTGCTCGCGGCCATCGACGCGCTGGCCGCCGACCTGGTGGTGGTCAAGCGCGGGCTGGCCGAGCTACGCCTGCAGGAGGCGGTGGTCCCAGGCGCCCGGGTCGGCGGGGGCGCGCACGACGGCCCGCACCCTGAGCGCGGCTGAGAGCAGCTCCACCCGGTCCGCCACGGCGTGCTCGGCGGGGCCCACGTGGTCCACGAGCCAGCCCCGCCGCGCCACGGTGACCAGGTCGGGCACGTCGACCAGCCACATGAGCCGGCCCAGGTCGTCGCCACCGCCGACGCCGGCCAGCAGGTCGGCCACCACCTCGGCGTGCCGGGCCAGCTCGGCGCCGCTCAGCCCCGTGGCGTCGACCACGGTCACGGTCATGCCCAGCGGCGGCTCGACCGCCCCGCGCCGACGCACCCGCTGCGCCACGACCGCCAGGGCGTGCCACAGCGCCAGCAGGAGCCGCTCGAACGGCCCGGCGGGCGCCCCGAAGCTCATCCGCAGCACCGACCGGCGCACCGGCGCCGGCATGGCCTCGGCCCGGCGCAGCACCCACGAGCGCATCAGCCCACCCCCGCGGTCGTGCGGATGATCGACGCCCCGGCCACGGCCCCGTTGGCGCGGACCAGGCCCTGGGCCCGCGCCGCGCGTGCGGGCAGGTCGGCCGTGTCGGTGACCAGCGGCAGCAGCCCCGGGAAGTCGGCGGCCAGGTCCGTGCTGCACCAGCCCACCTGCTGGTCGTGGGCGAAGCGCGCCCGCGCGGCCTGGTCGTCGGCGCCGGTGCGCAGGTTGGGCACGAACACCGTCGGCACCCCCGCGGCCAGCAGCTCGTGGTAGCCGTTGTAGCCGGCGGCCGACACCGCGGCGTCGAAGGCGGGCAGGTAGCGCGCCAGCGGGTAGACCGACACGGGGTGCACCCCGTCCGGCAGCCCGCCGCCGGTGCTGATGGCGGGCCGCGTCACGGCCACCACCCAGTCCGGGCGCTGCCGGGCCATGGTCGTCAGCACGGCCCCCAGGTCGGAGGTGGTGTCGTTGATGTTGCCCGCCCCCAGCGTGACCAGCAGCACCGGCCGGTCCTCCGGCAGGCCCAGGTCGCGCCGGGCGGTGGCACGGTCGAGCTGGTCGGCGACGTCCAGCAGCGTCACCGGGTCCACGCGGTCGGCGTCGGTCAGCGCCCGCGTCGGGCCCCGGTCGTAGCTGCGGGCGGCCTCCCCCGGCTCGATCACCCGGTCGAAGAACAGCGCCCGGTCCAGCCCGCGGGTGGCCGTGCCCGCCCGCCACATGGCCCGGCGGGACCAGACGAACGGCACGTCGGGGTGCTCCAGGCGGGCCCGCACCAGGCCCGTGTACGGCGAGGTGCCGTCGAACACGACGGCCGCCGGCCGCAGGGTCCGGATGGTGTGCGTCAGCCGGGCCTGGAGCATGCGGTGCCAGGGACCGGTCGGCCCGCTGAAGCCCGCGTGGCTGGGGCAGTACTCCCAGCCGGCCCCCGCCTGCGAGATGACGCCGACCGCCGTGGACAGCGAGAAGAAGTGGGACCGCACCCCCGGCCCGAGGCGGCGGGCGTAGGCCAGCAGCCGGGTCAGGTGGCCCATGCCGGCGCCGTTGGACGTGACGAACAGGACCAGCGGTCCGTCGGCGTCGTGGGATGACTGCGGCGGCACCGCGTGACAGTAGCCTGCCCTCGCGGGGCTAGACATCGCCTGCGCTCCACCAGAAGGAAGTAGGTTCTCCATGTCCACGACAACCGTCACCGTGGTCGGACTCGGCTACGTGGGCCTCCCGCTCGTCCAGGAGGCGGTCCGGGCCGGGCTGCAGGTCCGTGGGCTCGACATGTCGGACCGCGTGGTCGACGGCCTCAACGGCGGCCGCTCCCACGTGGACGACCTGTCCGACGACGACGTCGCGCAGATCCTGGCCGGCGGCTTCCGGGCCACCACGGACCCCGCGGTGATCGAGACCAGCGACGTGGTCGTCATCTGCGTGCCGACCCCGCTGTCCGCCGACGGCGGCCCGGACCTGGGCGCGGTCGAGGCGGCCTGCCGCACCGTGGCCGCCCACGCCCGGCCGGGCCTGCTGACGGTGCTGGAGTCGACCACGTACCCCGGCACCACCGACGAGGTGGTCAAGCCGATCCTCGAGACCTCCGGCCTGCGGGTGGGCGAGGAGCTCATGCTGGCGTTCTCGCCCGAGCGCATCGACCCCGGCAACCCGACCTACGGGATGAAGAACACCCCCAAGGTGGTCGGCGGCACCGACGAGGCCTCCCGCGACGCCGCCGTGGCGTTCTACTCCGCCTTCGTCGACACCGTGGTCCCGGCCCGCGGCACCCGCGAGGCCGAGACGGCCAAGCTGCTGGAGAACACCTACCGCCACATCAACATCGCGCTGGTCAACGAGATGGCGCGCTTCTGCCACGAGCTCGACATCGACCTGTGGGACGTCATCCGCTGCGCCCGCACCAAGCCGTTCGGGTTCCAGGCGTTCTACCCCGGCCCCGGGGTGGGCGGGCACTGCATCCCGATCGACCCCAACTACCTGTCGTACCAGGTCAAGGCCACGCTGGGGTACCCGTTCCGGTTCGTCGAGCTGGCCCAGGAGATCAACGTCGGCATGCCGGCCTACGTCGTGCGCCGCGTCCAGGACCTGCTCAACGACTCCTCGCGGGCGCTGCGCGGGGCCAAGGTCCTGCTGGTGGGCGTCACCTACAAGGCGGACATCGCCGACCAGCGGGAGTCCCCCGCCACCCCCGTGGCCACGCAGTTCCTGGCCCAGGGCGCCGACCTGACGTACCACGACGCCAAGGTCAGCGGCTGGACGGTCGACGGCACCCCGGTGACGCAGGCCGAGGACGTGTACGCCGCCGCCGCGGAGGCCGACGTCACCGTGCTGCTGCAGCCCCACAAGGAGTACGACCTCGGCCGCCTCGCCGAGTCCGCGAAGGTGCTGTTCGACACCCGCGGCGCCGTCGACCACCCGGGGGTGGCGCGGCTGTGAGCGCGGCGGCGAGCGAGGGGGCGGCCGGGGCCACCACCGGCGCCGGGCCGGTCATGCTGGTCTACGGCACCCGCCCGGAGGCCGTGAAGATGGCCCCGCTGGTGCGGGCGCTGCAGGCCGCGGACGACGTCGACGTGCACGTGGCCGTGACGGGCCAGCACCGCGAGATGCTCGACCAGGTCAACGCCACCTTCGCCATCCGGCCGGACAGCGACCTGGACGTCTTCGCCCACGGCCAGTCCCTGGCCGCGATGAGCGCACGCGTGCTCACCGGCATGGAGGGCCTGCTGCGCCGGGTCCGGCCCAGCGCCGTCGTCGTGCAGGGCGACACCACCACCTCCACCGTCGCCGCGCTGTCGGCCTTCTACGAGAAGGTCCCCGTGGTGCACCTCGAGGCGGGGCTGCGCACCGGGGACCCGCTCAACCCGTTCCCCGAGGAGATGAACCGCCGCCTGACGGCCCGGCTGGCGGCGCTGCACCTGGCCCCCACCGAGGGCAGCCGCGGTCACCTGCTGGCCGAGGGCGTGCCGGCCGGGGACGTCTGCGTGACCGGCAACACCGTCATCGACGCCCTGCACCTGGTGCTGGCCCAGGAGCGGCCGGCCGACGTCGAGGGGCTGCTGGGCGAGCTGGACGCCGACGGCCGCCGGGTCGTGCTGGTGACCACCCACCGGCGCGAGTCCTGGGGCGCCCCGCTGCTGCGCATCACCGAGGCCGTGCAGCGGCTGGTGGCGCGCGGCGACGTGCAGGTCGTGCTGCCGATGCACCGCAACCCGCAGGTGCGCGACGTGCTGGTGGAGCGCCTGGGCGACCTGGACGGGGTGCGGCTGACCGACACCGTGGAGTACGCCGGCTTCTGCCACCTGATGCGGCACAGCCACCTGGTGCTCACCGACTCCGGCGGGGTGCAGGAGGAGGCGCCGTCGCTGGGCAAGCCGGTCCTGGTCATGCGCGACAACACCGAGCGGCCCGAGGCCGTCAGCGCGGGCACCGCGGCGCTGGTCGGCACCGACGTCGACCGGATCGTCACGGAGGCCACGACGCTGCTGGACGACGCCGGGGCCTACGACCGGATGGCGCAGGCCGTCAACCCCTACGGCGACGGCCGGGCCGCCGACCGGGCCACGGCCGCGGTCCGGCACCTGCTCGGCCTGGGGGCCCGCCTGCCCGACTTCGCGCCCGGTGCCGGCTGAGGGCAGCGGGGTGCCCGGCCGGTGGGGCCGGGTCCCGCTGCGGCTCGCCGCGGCCCGCCGCCGGGTGCTCCTGGAGCCCTCGGCGGTGGGGGCGTGGGCCGCGACCGGTCACAGCCCGGCCCGGCGGCTGGCCCGCGCGCTGCTGGGCGTGCTGCACCGCGTCCGCCCCGCCCGTGCCTGGCTGTACCGCGGCGAGCCGGCCCGGGCGCTGGCCGCCCTGGGGCCGGTCGCCGCGACGGGTTCGCCCGCGGACCGGCGTGACCGGGCCCGCGCGGCCTGGGCGCTCGGCGCGCGCGGCTCCGCCCTGCCCGGGCTGAGGGAGGACGACCGGGTCCGCCGGGCGCTGGCCGAGCGGCTGGCCGCGGACTCCCGCCCGGTGCCCCCCCGTCCCGCGGCGCCGGGGCGGCCCCGCCCCGTCGTGCCGCGCCCGGCGACCCGGCCCCGCGTGCTGCACCTGGTCGTCAACAGCCTGCCGCACTCCAGCGCCGGCTACGCGCTGCGCACCCAGGCCGTGCTGCGGGCCCAGCAGGCCCACGGGCTGCACGCCGAGGCGGTGACGGGGTTCATGTACCCCTGGACGGTGCTGCGCGACTGCGCCGGGGACGAGACGGTCGACGGCGTCCGCTACCACCGGCTGCTGCCCTCGGCCCGGCCCCGGGACGACGCGGCGCGCGAGGCCGACCGGCGCCGGCTGCTGGACCGGCTGGTGCGCGAGCTGCGGCCCGACGTGCTGCACGCGCACAGCCCGTTCCAGGTGGGCCTGGACGCGCTGGAGGTGGCGGCCGAGCACGACCTGCCCGTGGTCTACGAGGTGCGGGGGCTGCTGCACGAGACCTGGGCCCAGCGGATCGGCCCCGACGCGGTCGCGACCGAGCGCTACCGGCTGGAGCAGCAGCAGGAGGCCGCCGTGGTGACCGGCGCCGACGCGGTCGTCACGCTGGGCCGGGCCATGGCCGCGCACCTCGTGGGCCTGGGCGCCCGGACCACCCCCACGGTCGTCGCCAACGCGGTCGACGCGTCGCTGCTCACCGACCGTCCGGACGTGGCCCGGGCCCGGCGGCAGGTCGGCCTCGAGCCGGCCGGGCTGGTCGTGGGCAGCGTGTCCAGCCTGGTGGCCTACGAGGGCTTCGACGTGCTGCTGCGCGCCGCCGCCGAGCTCGCCGGCCGCGGCACCGCGGTCACGGTGGTGCTGGTGGGTGACGGCGACGCCGCGGGGCCGCTGCGCCGCCTGGCGGACGACCTGCCCGGGGTGCAGGTCGTGATGCCGGGGCGACTGCCGCACGCGCAGGCGCTGACCTGGCTCGCGGCCCTCGACGTGGTGGCGGTGCCCCGCCTGGACGTCGATGTGTGCCGGCTGGTCTCCCCGCTCAAGCCGGTCGAGGCGATGGCGCTGGGCAAGCCCGTCGTGCTCAGCGACCTGCCGGCGCTGCGCGAGCTGGTTGACGACGGCACCGACGGCCTGCTCGTCCGGCCCGAGGACCCCGTCGCGCTGGCCGACGCGCTGCAGTCCCTGCTGCCGCCGGACCGGCGGGCGGACCTGGGGACGGCCGCCGCGGAGCGGGTGCGGCGGGGCCGCACCTGGGCGGCGACCACCGAGGCGTACCTGCGCGTGTACGAGGACGTGATTCGATGAGCACCATGAACGCTGCTCAGCCGGTCGGGACGGACGCGCTCCGCTCCCTCGCCGACTCCACGGGGCTGTCCCCCGTCGGTCGTCGCCCCGGCCTGTGGGCCTACACCCGGTCGCTGTGGGACCACCGCGACTTCATCCTGACCATGGCGCGGTCGGGGCTGCGGGCCAAGAGCAGCAACGACCGGCTCGGCTCGGTCTGGCTGGTGCTGACCCCGCTGCTGCAGGGCCTGGTCTACTTCTTCGTCTTCGGCCTGCTGCTGGGCGTGGCCCGCGACGTCGAGAACTTCGTCGGCTTCCTGGTCATCGGCGTGATCTTCTTCCAGCACATCTCGCAGTCGATGGTGCAGGGCTCGCGGGCCGTCAGCGGCAACCGCAAGCTGATCCAGGCCCTGGCGTTCCCCCGGGCGGCGCTGCCGATCGCCTCGTCGCTGCGCTCGTCGATGGGGTTCCTGCCCGCGCTGGCCGTGGTGTTCGTCATCGTGTTCCTGTCGTGGCTGCCCGAGGTCCGCATCGGCTGGCGCGTCGTGCTGGTGGTGCCCCTGGTGCTGCTCATCGCGGTGTTCAACCTGGGTCTGGCCATGATCACGGCCCGGTTCACGGCGCACGTCAACGACCTGGGCAACCTGCTGCCGCTGTTCACCCGGCTGTGGCTGTACACCTCCGGGGTCTTCTACCCCGTGGAGCGCTACGCGGCCGACAACCCGGTCGTGCTGTCGGTGCTGACCGCCAACCCCATGCACATCTTCCTGACCCTGGGCCGGGACGCGATCCTGTGGCAGCAGGACAGCAGCTGGCAGTACTGGGCCGGGGCGGCGGGCTGGGCGTTCGGCCTGCTCGTCGTCGGCTACCTGGTGTTCTGGCAGGCCGAGGAGGAGTACACGCGTGACTGACACCGAGACCGGCACGCGGGAGGCCACGGCCCTGACCACCCCCACGGTGGTGCTCGACGCCGTCGAGGTCGACTACCGCGTGTCGGTGGAGGGCAGCGGGCCGCGCGGGCGGGCCCGCACCGAGCACGTGCGGGCGGTCGACGGGGTCACCGCGGTCATCCGGCGGGGCGAGGCCGTGGGCGTGCTCGGGCGCAACGGCTCGGGCAAGAGCACGCTGCTGCGGGCCGTGGCCGGGCTGACCCGGGTGACGGCCGGCCACGTCTGGGCGGCCTCGACACCGACCCTGCTCGGCGTCAACGCCGCGATGATGCCGAACCTGTCCGGCACCCGGAACATCCTGCTGGGCTGCATGGCGCTGGGCATGTCCCGGCGCGAGATCAAGGACCGGATGCAGGACATCGTCGACTTCTCCGGGCTGGGCGAGGCCGTGCACCGCCCGATGCGCACCTACAGCTCGGGCATGGGCTCACGGCTGCGCTTCGCCATCGCGACCGCGCGGGTGCCGGACATCCTGCTCATCGACGAGGCGCTGAACACCGGGGACGCCGACTTCAAGGAGCGCAGCGAGCAGCGCATCCGTGAGCTCCGGGCCGAGGCCGGCACGGTCATGCTCGTCAGCCACTCGCTCAGCGCGATCGCCGGCACCTGCTCGCGCTCGCTGTGGATGGACGGCGGGACGCTGCGCATGGACGGTCCCACCGACGAGGTGGTGGCGGCCTACACCGAGCACAACAAGGCCAACAAGGCGTGGCGGGCGGGCAAGGGCGCCCGGCCCACCCTGCCCGGGCCCGTGGTGGGCGTCGACGCGGAGTTCCGCCCCGTCAGCAGCTGAGGGCCACCCGGTCGAGCCGGGAGCCGGTCAGCCGGTCAGCCGCTCGGCCAGCGGCAGGCCGATGGACCGGGCGAACGTCTCCGTCAGGTGGCTGCCGTCGCGGAACAGCACGACGCCCTCGTCGGTGGCGACCTGGCACGGGGTGTCGGGGCAGACCAGGTCCGCGACGGGCACCTGGCGGACCGCGGGGTCGTCGAGGGTCTCGACCACCCGCTGCTCGGCCGCCGTCAGCACCGCCCCGTCCGCGACCCGCACGGCCGGGTCGAAGGAGCACTCGGCGGCCACGCCGTCGTTGGCCGACAGGCACTCCGGCACCGAGGTCAGCGGGCCGGGCGTGGTGCCCAGCACGACCACCTGCTCGCTCACCTCGCGCAGGGACCGGATGCTGCGCAGCGTGGCCGCCTCCCAGGCCCGGCCGGCGGCCTCGCCCTCGACCCGCTCGTCGTCGAGCATGACCGCCTCCACCTGGCCGGTGGAGCGGACCAGGACCGTCAGGTCGTAGCCGCCCTGCTCCTCGGCGTGGGCCAGCACGGCGTCGCGCCACTCGTCGCACTCGACGTACTCGCGCCGCTCCGACCCGAGCCAGCTCTGGACGTCGTTGAACGCGCAGGCGCTGCGGCTGCGCAGCTCCACCCGCCAGCCCAGCTCCGCGCCGGCCTCGTCGAAGGCGGGCAGCCAGTGCTCGGCGTGGGAGTCGCCCACCAGCAGCACCCGCAGGTCGCCGTCCGGGTCGCCGAAGACGCACTCGGCGGACAGGTCCGGGGGGCCGCTCTGCGGCAGGTGGCAGCTGCCCGGGTCCATCGCGTCGCCGGCCGCCTGCGACACCGTGACGACCCGGCCGTCCGTGGCTCCGGCCACGACGGCCTGGTCCTGCGGGACCGCCGCCCGCAGGGCGGCCCCGCTGGCGAGCCCGGTGCAGACCAGCACCAGGCCCAGCGTCAGTGACAGCGAGGACCGGGCCACCAGCGGCCGCGCGAACCGCAGCGGCTGCTCGACGAGGTGGTACGACAGCGCCGCGAGCCCCAGCGAGAGCAGCACCGCCGCGAGCGTGAGCGGCCAGGTCAGCCCCCAGTCACGGCCCTGGGCGGCCAGCTCGGGGTCACCGAGCACCACGCCGGCGAAGAACAGCACCGGCCAGTGCCACAGGTACCAGGAGTACGACAGCAGCCCCAGGGTGGCGGCGGGGCGGCTCTCCAGCCAGCCGGTGACGCCCAGCGTGCCGCCCGCCCCGCCGACGATGACGGCGGCCGTGCCCAGCACGGGCAGCAGCGCCGCCGAGCCCGGGAACGGCGTGCCCGCGTCGAAGGTGAGCACCGAGACGGCCACCGCGGCCAGGCCGAGCACCACGGCGGCGGCCCGCAGCCGCGGCCCCGTCCGGGCCAGCTGCGGCAGCAGCACCGCGACCAGGCCGCCCGTGGCCAGCTCCCACGCCCGGGTGTGCAGCCCGAAGTAGGCGGTCGTGCCGGTCGAGCCGGTCAGCGTGACCGACAGCCACAGCGACACCACCAGGACCACGGCCAGGACCGTCCCGACCGCCACCCGGGCGGGCACGCGGCGGCCACGGCGGGTCAGCGCCGCCGCCGCCACCGCGGCCCCGAGCAGCATCAGCGGCCACAGCAGGTAGTACTGCTCCTCGACCGCCAGCGACCAGAAGTGCAGCAGCGGGCTCTGCTCGGCCGCGGCCGCGGAGTAGTCCGTGGCGGCGGCGACGTAGCGCCAGTTGGCCACGAACAGGGTGGCCGCCACCACGTCGACGGCCAGGGTGCCCCGGCTGATGGGCGGCAGCAGCAGCGCGCCCAGGCCCGCCACCACCAGCACCACGAGGGCCGCCGCGGGCAGCAGCCGCCGGGCCCGGCGGGCGTAGAACCGCGGCAGGTCCACCCGGCCCGTGGTCTCGACCTCGCGCAGCAGCAGCCCGGTGATGAGGAACCCGGAGATGACGAAGAACACGTCCACGCCGACGAACCCGCCCGACACGAACGGCACACCGGCGTGGTAGGCGACGACGGCACCCACGGCCAGCGCGCGCAGACCGTCGATGTGGGCGAAGTGGCGGGCCGGCGCGGGTGGGACCGTGTCGGGCACCGGTCGGACCCCGACCCCTGCGGCCACGGACGAGGAGTCGGTGGGGGCAGGGGTGCCGGCAGAGGCCCGGGGGGAACCCTGCATCCACCGATGGTCGCACAACCCACCCCCTCGTCCGGCCCAGCGGATCGACGGACCGTGACGGGACGGGACGGCCCGCGGTCGTGGTGCCGTCCGGGCCGCCCGGACATGGCAGGGTGAACCGGACACGTCCGGCCCCGTACAGGAGAGGTGGCACCCATGGTCCGCAGCAGCACGGGGTGGCTGCGTCGTGCCGCCGCCGCCGCGTCGGCCGCGGTGCGCGGACCCTCGACGCCGTCGGCCCCCTCGCCCGGGTCGTCGGGCCCGTCCCCGGCCGCCGACGCCCGCCCCGTCGCCGAGGTCGCCCCGGGGCTGGACCCGTTCCTGCACGACCTGGCGCAGCGCGCGGTGCGCGACGCCGGGCCGGTGACGGTGACCGCGATGGCGATGCGCACCCGCAGCCCGGACCTGGTGGAGCTGCTCGGGCACGTCGGGCGCACCGGGGACCGGCCCCGCTGGCTGCTGGGCGAGGCGACGGCGCTGGCCGCGCTGCCGGAGCCCGGACCCCGCACGCGCGCCCTCGACACCATGCTCGAGGTCCGCCGCAGCCACGGCGCGGAGCCCTTCGACGCCCGGCAGGAGCTCGTGCTGGCCCAGCTGCTGCTGCTGCACGACCGCGACGAGGAGCTGCGGGCGCTGCTGCCCTCGCTCGCCCGGCTGCCGGACGACCAGGTGGCCCACCTGCTCACCGACCTCGGCAACCCGCGGCGGCGGCCGGCCGCCGACGTCGACGCCTGGCGCCGCGCGTTCCTGGCCACCTGGGCCGACGCCGGGCTGCTCGTGCCCGAGGTCGCGCCCGGACCGGCCGCCTTCGACACCCTCACCACCGCGCCGGACGTCGCCCGCGCCGCCCGCGACGACCTGCCGCGCCGGCTGGCCGAGGCCGGGGTCGACACGTCGGGCGGGCTGCCCGTGGTCAGCGTCGTGGTCAGCGCGTTCCGCCCGGACGAGGGCCTGGGTACGGCCGTCCGGTCGCTGCTGGACCAGACCTGGCCCGAGCTGGACGTGGTCGTCGTGGACGACGCCTCCGGTCCGGACTACGCCGACGTGCTGGCCGAGGTGGCGGCCCTGCCCCGGGTGCGCGTGCTCACCCAGCCCGTCAACGGGGGCAGCTACGCCGCCCGGCGCCGCGGCCTGGCCGAGGCCACCGGGCGCTACGTGACGTTCCACGACTCCGACGACTGGGCCCACCCGGAGCGGGTGGAGCGCCAGCTGGTGCCCATGCTGCTGGACCCGGGGCTGCCCGGCACCCACAGCCTGGCCATGCGGGCCCTGGACGACCTGGACCGGACCTGGCTGGGCTACCCGGCGGTGCGGACCAACGCCTCCTCGCTGCTCCTGGACCGTGAGGTGCTGGCCACCACCGGCCCGTTCGACCTGGTCCGCAAGAGCGCGGACTCGGAGTTCGCCGCGCGGCTGGAGACGGTCCTGGGCCGCGAGTGCCTGACGGTGCCGGAGGTGCTGGCCGTGACCCGGCTGCGGGCGGCGTCGCTGTCCCGCGGGGACTTCGCCATGGGCTGGGCCCGGGCCGCCCGGATCGGCTACCAGGACGGCTACCGCGGCTGGCACCGGCGGCTGGGCGACGGGGCGGACCCGACCGAGATCGCCGGGCCGGAGCGGCCCTTCGCCGCGCCTCGGTCGTACCTGGCCCCGGCGTCGCCCACGGCCGGCGCCGCCGGCGGCCCGGACGGTCCCGCCGACGTGCTGCTGGTCGCCGACCTGTGCGGGGCCACGGCGGACGGCACGGACCTGGCCGGGCTGGTGACGGCGCTGGCCGACGACGGCCTGCGGGTGCTGCTGCTGCACCAGGAGGACCCGCGGACGCTGCGCCGGCCCCGACGTCCGGCGCACCCGACGCTGCAGCGGCTGCTGGACGCGGGCCGCGCCACCCGGGTGTTCCCGGAGGAGAATATGGTGGCAACCACGGTCTGCGTGCTGTCCCCGGCCTGCCTCGTGCTCCGGCGCGAGCCGCCGCGGTCGCTGCGCGCCGACCGGGTCGTGGTGGTCGACGAGAACGAGGGGGTCAGCGTGCACGCACGCGCACGGCTGCAGGAGAACCTGTCCGGCTGGACGAGCGCACCGGTCACGGTGGTGCCGGGCGAGGTGCGCCGGTCGCCGGCGGCGCTGGTCGGGCTCGTGCGGGACGCTGCGCCGGAGCCGACGCCGTGAGGTCGCTGCTGCGGCGCGCCTGGTCGGTGGTGCCCCAGCCCGTGCGGCTGGCCCTGTACCGCGCCCGCCAGGGCGGGGGCGCCCGTCGCCCCGGCCTGGCCGTGCGCCGCTCCGACGCCGCCCGCCGCCGGGCCGGGTTCGTCGCCTCGTTGGGCCGGCAGACGCTGCCCGAGGTGCCCCCGGCGCACCCCCACGTCACGGCCGCCGTCGCCGCGCAGGAGTGGCTGCTCGTCGGCCTGCGGTCCGAGTGGTCCCAGCAGCCGCTCGGGCCCGGCTGGGCGCAGGACGTCACCGACGGGCAGGCGCCGCGCCCGGACCTGGTGCTGCTGCAGTGGGTCGAGGGGGCCGTGCCCGGTCTGACCGACGACCAGGTCGAGGACGTGCTCGCCACGGCGGAGCAGCTGGGCACCAAGGTCGTGCTCTGGGCCACCGGGAGCACCGCCGCCCCGTGGCCGGCCGCGCACCCGGCGGCCCGCGCCGACGTCGTGCTGGCCGACGACGCCGGTACCGCCACGGCCTGGACGGCGGCCGCGGGTCGCCCCGTGGACCACCTGCCGCCGGGCGCCAGCCCGCTCGTGCACTCCCCCGCCCGCAGCAACGGCCTGGGGCACCGTCGCAAGGCCGTCGCCGCCCTGGTGCCCGGCTCGGAGGCGCTGCTGCCCTTCGCCGCGGTCCCCCCGGGCCACGTGGACGTGTGGCTGGCCGGGCCGGACGTGCCGCTGCCGCCGACGGCGCTGGAGCGCGAGGCGGCCGACGCCGGCACCGACGCGCACGGCGCCGTCGAGGCGATCGGCGCCGTGGCCGACCAGGCCGCCTCCGACGCCTCCGACGGGACCGACAGCCCCGACACCGCCGCAGGCCCCGACTCACCCGAGGGGTCGCTCGCCCCCGGCGGGTCCGCCGCACCGGTCGTCAGCGAGGCCGACCGGCAGGCCGAGGCCCGCCGGGCCACGGCCGAGCGGCTGGCGGCCATGCGCAGCTCGTCGGTCATGCCGCTCGGCCTGCGCGAGCCGTTCCGCACGCTGGGCCACTACCGGGTGGCGACGGCGGTCGGTGGCGCCCCCGGCTCGTCGTGGCCGCTGGTCGAGGCCAGCATGGCGGGCACCCCCCTGGTGCTGGACGAGGCGTCCATGGCGCTGCTGCCCCCGGACCTGGCCCCGCTGCACACCCTGGCCACCGACGCCGACGAGGTGGGCTTCGACACCGCGGCCCGGTTGTGGCAGCGCGAGCTCGCCGACCGCGAGGGTCTCGTCGCCGCCCGGGCCGCGCGGGCCGGTCACACCCTGGGCCACCGGGTGGACAGCATCCTCGAGGCCACGACCGGCCACCGACCGGTCCGGGACCGGAGCGTGTCCGTCGTGGTGCCCACCAACCGGGCCCACGAGCTGCCCACGGTGGCCGACAACCTGGCCCGCCAGCACGAGACCACGCTCGGCAACGTCGAGCTGGTGCTGGTCCTGCACGGCCTGGACGTCGACGACGACACCGTGCGGGCCATGTTCGCCGAGACCGGGCTCAGCCAGCTCGTCGTGCTGCGCGCCGACGCCTCGCTCACCCTGGGGGCCTGCCTCAACCTGGGGGTCGAGGCCGCGAGCGGGCGCTGGATCGCCAAGCTGGACGACGACAACTACTACGGCCGGCACTACCTGACCGACCTGCTGGACGCCTTCGGGTACTCCGGGGCGCAGGTGGTCGGCAAGTGGGCGCACTACGTCTGGCTGCGCTCCTCCGGGGCCGTGATCCTGCGTTCGGCGTCCTCGCAGTACCGCGACGAGCGGCTGGTGCAGGGCGGCTCGATCATCGTCGACGGCGACCTGCTGCGGCGGCTGCGCTTCTCCGACATCCCGCGGGCCGTGGACACCGACCTGCTCAACCGGGTGCGGGACGAGGGCGCCCGGACGTTCTCGGCCGACCGGTTCAACTTCGTCAGCATCCGCGGCGTGGACCGGTTCGCCCACACCTGGCCGATCGCCGAGACCGCCCTGATGAACCGGGCCGGCGACCTGGTGTTCTTCGGCGACCCCCGGGCCCACGTCGACGTCTGACGCGGCTGCCGCCCGCCCCCGCCCGCGGGCTCAGGCGGGGGGACGGGCCGCCGCGACCTGGTCGTACACCTCGCGGTAGCGGGCGCCGTTGGCCGACCACTGCCGCTCGGCCACGACCCACTCCCGGCCCGCGGCGGCCAGGGCCGCCCGTCGCTGCGGGTCGGCGTGCAGGTCCAGCAGCGCCTGCGCGAGGCTGTCGGCGTCCCCGGCCCGGAACGTCGCCCCGCGGGAGCCGTCGCCGGTGATCTCGTTGAGCGCGGGCAGGTCGGAGACCAGCAGGGGCAGCCCCTGGGCCATGGCCTCGAACGGCTTGAGCGGGGTGACCAGCCGCGCGGCGCGCTCGTCGACCCGCGGCACGACGAACACGTCGAGCTGGGCGTAGTAGGCCGCCACGTCGTCGTGCGGGACCTTGCCGGTGAACACCACGGCGTCACCGGCCCCGCGGCGCTCGGCCAGCTGCTCCAGCTCGGCGCGCCGGGTGCCGTCCCCCACGATCAGCGCGGTCGCGGGCACCCCCTGCTCGCGCAGCCGGACCGCGGCGTCGACCAGCAGCTCCTGGCCCTCGCGCCAGTGGTCCAGGTTGCTGACGTAGCCGAACACGAACCGGTCCGTCAGGCCCAGCTGCTCGGTGAGCGCGGCCGCGCGCGGCCGGGGCGTGAACACGTCGGTGTCGACCCCGTTGGGCACCACGTGGACCGTGGCCGGGTCGACGCCGCGCTCGAGGATGTCCTGGCGCATCGACTCGCTCAGGGTCACCACGGCCGCGGCCCGCTGCATGCAGCGGGTCTCGGTGTCGCGCCGGCGCCGGTAGGTCTCCGACCGCTCCGCCCAGGCCAGGTCGCGCGACCACAGCGCCTCGAAGAACCCGCGGACCTCGTAGACGACGGGGACGCCGAGCAGCTCCCCGACGGTCAGGGCGACCAGGGCCGACTCGTAGCCGCGGTGCCCCGAGTGCACGTGGAGCACCTCCGGGCGGTAGCGGGCCACCACCGGGGCCAGCGCCGCCGCCCACACGTCCAGGTAGGCGTCCCAGGGCTCCTCGGCCGGCACCGCGGCCCGCAGCAGCCGCACGTGGGGTATGCCGTCGACGTCCTCGACCAGCTCACCGGCCGCGGCGCCGTCCGCCGGCACCGCCCCCTCGGGGAAGTCCAGCGCGGTGACCGCCACGGGGTCCAGGCCGCTGCGCGCCTGGCCCGACAGCGAGTACATGCCGCGCATCGTGTAGCCGCTCTGCCGGTGCGGCACGGAGATCTTGAGCACGTGGACCACGCGGCCCGGCAGCGGCGGCTGCGCCGGCGGCAGGGCGGCCACCACCGCCTCGGGCACCGTCGGCGTCCAGGCGGCGTCGGTCTCGCGCAGCCGGCCGCGGGCCACGGCGAGCCGAGCGGCGACCTTGGGCCCCTGCTCGATGCGCACCAGGGCCTCCAGCGCCCGGACCCGCAGACTGAGCCCGCCCGAGCGCCCGGTGCTCTGCGACACCTGCCGCAGGAACACCGGCTGGTCGTGCAGCTCGTCGAACGACTCGGTCGCCAGCCGCTCGGCGGCCTCGTGGTCCCGCGCCTCGGTGAGCTCGGCCAGCCGGGCGCTCACCTGCTCGGCCCGCTCCTGCTGCTCGGCCGACGCACCCGCGGCGGGCCGGCCGGCCCCCGGGCCGGCGACGGATCGGGCGAGGCGGCGCAGCCGGGCGGCGAAGTCAGGCACGGTGACCGAGCGTAGCGTCCTCAGCGCTGGCGCTGACCGAACCAGACCAGCTCGACCCGTCGCACGGCGGCCCGCCCCCGGCCCCCCAGCAGCCGGCTCGCGGCGTACCCCGCCCGCACCAGGGCCCGCGCCGGCCGCACCGGCAGGTGCAGCGGCTCGCGGCCACCGAGCTCGCGCAGCAGCGACGCCGTCGTCCAGCCCTCCCCCGGCTGCAGCGACACCGGCGGCGGGTCGGCCTCGGTGGCCAGGCCCCACACCCAGGCGCCCAGCCCCTCGGGACTGGTCACCGGGACGGGGTCGTCGCCCCGGCCGGCCACGCTGGCCAGCGGCGAGCGCGCCAGGCGCCGCAGCGACGCCGTGGTCGCCCGACCCTCACCCTGCACGCTGGTCGCCCGCGCCACCACGACCCGGCAGCGGGTGTCCGGCCGGAGCAGGGCCACGGCCTGCTCGCCCAGCGCCTTGGCCCGGGCGTAGGGGGTGCGCGGGTCGAGGTCGTCGGAGGCGTCCAGCACCGCGCGGTCGCCCTGCACGGCCGCCGAGGACAGGTGGACGACCCGGTCGGCCCCCGCCGCGTCGGCGGCCAGCACCACCACGACCGGCAGCAGCGCGTCGGCGCCGCTCAGCTCGGGCGAGGCCTCCGCCCCGGGGCGGGCGAGACCGGCGGCGTTGACCACGACCTCGGCCCCGGCCAGCTGCTCGGCCAGCGCGGGCACCCAGGGATCCGCCAGCCGCAGCAGCGCGGCGGCGTCGGCATCCACCGGCGCCTGCAACCGGGGCGCGGGCAGGGCGGTGACCTGGGCCCCGGCGGCCGTGGCCGCCCGGACCACGGCCGAGCCCACGAACCCGGACCCGCCGAGCACGACCCACCGCGGTCCCGGGCTCACCGCGCCCGCGCCAGGAGGTCGACGTAGCGCGCCGCCAGGACGGCGTCGTCGGCGTGCTCGGCCACCCAGCGGCGGGGACCCTCGCCCGGGCTCAGCCGGTCCGGGTCCCGGCGCAGCCGCTGCCACAGCGCCGCGAGGGCCGCGGGGTCCTCCGGCGGCACGACGTCACCGCCGCCGGCGGCCCGCACGACGTCGGCGGCCTCGCCGGCCACGGCGGCGCTCACGTGGCGGCCCAGGGCCAGCAGCTCGTACAGCTTGGAGGGGACGGTGGCCCGGAACGACGGCCAGTCCCGCAGCGTGACCAGCGCCGTGTCGCAGCCGGCCAGCACCGCGCGCACCCCGGCCGGGTCGGTCGCGGGCCGGACCTCCACCGCCGTGGGGTCGTCCAGCCGGTTCCGTTCCTGCAGCAGGGCCGGCAGCGCGGCGCCGTGCCCGACCACGACCAGGTGCACCGAGCCGGGGGGGCACAGCCCGACGGCCCGGACGGCCAGGTGGACCGCCTGGCTCTCGCCGATCGTGCCGGCGTAGCAGACCCGCAGCGGGTCCCCCGGGGCCGGCCGCCGCGGCGGCAGCACGGGCACCCCGGCGACGTCGGTGCCGTTGGCCACGTGCACCACCCGGCGCACCCCGCGCCCCCGCAGCCGCGCGGCGAACCGGTCGCTCACCGTGACCACGGTGTCGGCCGAGCGCTGCAGCGCGGTGACGGCGGCCGTGGCCGGCACCCGGACCGGTCCCGGCACCGACCCGACCTCGCCCAGCAGGTCGGGCCAGGCGTCGCGCATCTCGACCACCAGCCGGGCCCGGGCCAGGGTGGCGACCAGCCGGCCGGCCAGCAGGCTCGGCAGCCCGGGGGCGGTGGCGACGACCACGTCCGGGCGCGACCGCAACGCGGGCACGACGCTGCCCGCCGCCACCAGCAGCTGATCCAGCACCCGACGGCCGCGACCGGAGTCGTAGGGGACGTAGCGGACCCGGACCACGGTCTCGCCGTGCCGGCCCGCCGTGCGCCCGGCCGGCGACCCCGGCGCGGCCCGGCCGTGCGGGTAGTGCGGCCGGGCCGTCACCACGGTCACGTCGTGCCCGGCGGCCACCAGCCGGGGCACGAACGCCGTCCACCGGCGCTGCGGGGCGCCGACCTCGGGCTCGTAGTAGTGGCTGAGCAGCGTGAGCCTCATCGGCGCCGCCGGGCGCGCGCGACCTTGCCCCACGGCGAGGGGTGGCCCAGCCAGGCGGGCAGCTTGACCCACAGCCCGCCCACGAGCACCAGGCCCACGGCCCCGAGCAGGCGCCACACCAGAGCGGCGTCGGCCACCGCCACGGCGACGGCGACCGCCAGGAGCGTGGCGCCGGACGCGGCCATGGCCACCTGCCGGTGCGACCAGCCCGCGTCGGTCAGGCGCTGGTAGGCGTGCGTGCGGTGGGGCAGGTACCAGCGCTCGCCCGCGGCCATCCGCAGCGTGAGGGTGTGCGCGGTGTCGGCGAGCCAGACCGTCAGCGGCGCCACGGCCAGCTCGACGGGCAGGCCGGTCAGGAACCCCGCCCCGGCCAGCAGGGCGATCATGGCCCCGACGGCGTAGGAGCCGACGTCGCCCAGGAACATCCGCGCCGGACCGCCGCCCAGCCCGTTGAAGGGCAGGAACGCCGCCCCGGCCGCCGCCACGACCAGCCCGGCGCCCACCAGCCACAGCGTGTCGTCGCCGTTGGCGCGGTGCTGGAGCCAGCCCGCCAGGGCGTAGGCCAGCCCCGCGGTGGTGGCGTGCAGCCCGGTCATGGTGTTGAGCCCGTCCATGAAGTTGACCGCGTTGACGTAGGCCGCCGTGGCCAGCGCCGCCACCGGCACCCACACCCAGCTGACGTCCAGCGCCACCACGAGCGCCACGCCCACGCCGGCCCCGACCAGCAGCTGCGCGAGCGCGCGGTGCAGCGGCCGGACGCCGCGCACGTCGTCGACCAGGCCGACGGCGCCCGCCCCCGCCCCGGCCGCCAGGAGCAGGACCAGCCAGCCGACCGGCACGGCGTCGGTGGTCCCGGCCCCCGGGCTGCCCGGGGTCCCCGTGGCGCCCTGCCACAGCGCGGCCACGACCGCGGCGGCCGCCACCCCCGCCACGACCGCGATGCCGCCGCCGCGCGGGGTGGGGGCGGAGTGGGAGCTGCGCGAGCCCGGCGTGTCCAGCAGGTGCGCCCGCAGCAGCAGCGCGGGCAGGACGGCGGCGACCGCAGCCGTGACGACCAGCGCCGTCCCGGCGACCAGGAGCGGGCCGAGCAGGTCGGTCACGTCGTCCGGGCGTCCGCGCCGAGCGGGGCCGGACCGGTTCCCGTGGCACCCGCCGGACCCGTGGCACCGGCCACTCCCGTGCCACCCGTGGCGGCGTCCGCCGCCGGGTCGAGGTCGGCCAGGCGCTGCAGGTCGTGCCGGACCGGTTCGCGTGCACGCCACGGGTCGACCGTCAGCACCAGGCCCGGCTCCAGCGGGGGCACCGGGACGTGGGTGATGAGCGGGTGCGCCCGCCGGGTGCCGACCTCGGCCGCGCCGATCAGGTCCTCGTGCAGCTTCTCGCCCGGTCGCAGCCCGGTCTCGACGATGTCGACGGTGACCCCGGCCAGGTCGGCGATGCGGGCGGCCAGCTCGGCGATGAGCACCGGCTCGCCCATGTCCAGGACCAGGCTCTCGCCGGCCCCGCCGATGGCCCCGCACTGGATGACCAGCTCGACCGCCTCGGGCACCGTCATGAAGTACCGCGTGACCCGCGCGTCGGTGAGCGTGATCGGCCCGCCCCGGGCCACCTGGTCGGCGAAGGTGTGCAGCACCGAGCCGCGGCTGCCCAGCACGTTGCCGAAGCGCACGGACATGTAGCGGGACCCGTCGCTGGCGTAGTGCGCCGTCAGCCGCTCGGCGACGCGCTTGGACCAGCCCAGCACCGACGTGGGGTCGGCCGCCTTGTCGGTGGAGATGTTGATGAACCGCTCCACGCCCGCCTCGCGGGCCGCCTCGAGCACGTTCAGGGTGCCCCAGACGTTGCTCTGCAGCGCCTCGCCCGGGTTGGCCTCGACCAGGGGCAGGTGCTTGAGCGCGGCGGCGTGGAACACGACGTCCGGGCGCTGCTCGGCGAACACGTCGGTGAGCCGGCGCCGGTCGCGGATGTCGGCCAGGACAAGGTCGGCGGAGTCGAGCAGCGCGTGGCCCTCGATGCTCAGCTGGACCGCGTGCAGGGCGCTCTCGTCGCGCTCCAGCATGATCAGCGCCGACGGCTGGTAGGCGTGGATCTGCCGGCACAGCTCGGAGCCGATCGACCCGCCCGCTCCGGTGACCAGGATGCGGCGCCCGGTCAGGTACGCCGCGATCTCGTGGACGTCGGTGGAGATCTGGTGCCGGCCGAGCAGGTCCTCCACGGTCAGCGCGCGGATGTCGCCGAGCCCGATCTCGCTGCCCAGCATCTTGGACGTCGAGGGCACCGACAGCAGCCGCAGACCGGCGGTGCGGGCGGTCGCGGCCAGGGTGCGCACCTCGGCCGCCGAGGCGCTGCGCACGGCCAGGACCAGCGTCGTGGCCCCGCTGCGGCGGGCCAGGTCGGGCAGCTGCTCGCTGGTGCCGAGCACCCGGACGCCCTCGATGCGCAGGTTGCGCTTGCTGGTGTCGTCGTCGACCAGGCCCACGGGCCGGAACGGGCTCTCCGGGTCCTTGAGCATGGCCCGGATCACCTGGTAGCCGCTCTCGCCGGCGCCCAGGACCAGCACCCGCTCGGTGTCGCCGCCGGGCGCGGACTGCGCGTCGATCGCCCGGCGCCCGATCCAGCGCAGGCCGGCCATGCCGATCAGGGTCAGCGCGGCCGAGACCACCGGCACGGACAGCGGCACCACCCGCAGGCCGTCCGCCGCCGGGACCAGGACCGCGAAGGCCAGCCCGGCCACCGCGGAGACCCCCACCACCATGGCCAGGACGCTGATCTCCTCGAAGGAGCCGTAGCGGTACTGCCCCCGGTAGACCACGGCGGTGCCGACGGCCAGCAGGACCCCGACCACGACCAGCAGGTACCAGACCAGCCCGACCGGGTCGACGTAGCGCGACGCCGTCAGGTCCAGCCGGGCGGTGACGGTGAGCAGCGTGGCCCCGATCAGGACCACCGCGTCCAGGCCGGCCTTGGTCGGCCCCGTCCACCAGCGCACGAACGTGCTGCCACGACGCTGGTCCGCGCCCGGGGCGGCCCCGGCCGGGAGGCGTACGTCGTCGACAGCAGGCGGCACGGCCGCCACGATAGTGCGCCGTCCGCCGCGGACCGGTCCACCACGCGCCTGGGCCGAGCACCACGGCGTCCGCATTATGTTGTGGGGGTGGCACACATCGAGAGCACGACGATCGCCGTCATCGGCCTGGGGTACATCGGGCTGCCGACCGCCGCGGTCCTGGCCATGCACGGAGCCGACGTGGTGGGCGTCGACGTCAACCGGTCCACGGTCGACGCGGTCAACCGGGGCGAGGTCCCCTTCGTCGAGCCCGACCTGGGGCTGAGCGTGTCCGGCGCCGTCAAGCAGGGCCGGCTGCGCGCGGACACCACGACCCCGCCCGCCGACGTCTACATCGTCGCGGTGCCGACCCCCTTCGCCGAGGACCACGCGGCGGACCTCAGCTACATCGAGGCGGCGGCCGACGGCATCGCACCGCAGCTGACCGGCGGCGAGCTGGTCATCCTGGAGTCGACGTCGCCTCCCGGGGCCACCCAGCACATGGCCGAGCGGATCCTGGCCTCGCGGCCCGACCTGAGCCTGGACGGCGAGGGCGGCAAGCCCCTGATCCACGTGGCGCACTGCCCCGAGCGGGTGCTGCCCGGCCGGGTCATGATCGAGCTGGTCACCAACGACCGGATCGTCGGCGGGCTCACGGTGCACGCGGCCGAGCTGGCCCGCGACCTGTACCGGTCCTTCTGCCAGGGCCAGATCATGCTGACCGACGCCATGACGGCGGAGATGGCCAAGCTGGTCGAGAACTCGTTCCGCGACGTCAACATCGCCTTCGCCAACGAGCTGTCGGTCATCAGCGACACGTTGGGCATCGACGTCTGGGAGCTCATCGAGCTCGCCAACCACCACCCCCGGGTCAACATCCTGCAGCCGGGCCCGGGCGTGGGTGGGCACTGCATCGCCGTCGACCCGTGGTTCATCGTGTCCTCGGTGCCCGAGCACGCCCGGCTGATCCGGACCGCGCGCGAGGTCAACGACGCCAAGCCCGAGCTGGTGCTGGCCAAGGTGGTCGAGGCGGCCGCGGGCCTGGAGCGACCCCGCATCGCCGCCCTCGGCCTGGCCTTCAAGCCGGACATCGACGACCTGCGCGAGTCCCCGGCGCGGCGCATCGTGGCCCGGCTGGCCCAGGAGCTCCCCCACGCCGCCGTCGCGGCCGTGGAGCCCCACATCCACGAGCTGCCGGCGGAGCTGGCGGCCCTGGACAACGTGACCCTGGTGCCGTTCGAGGCCGCGGTCGCCGACGCCGACGTGGTCGTGCTGCTCGTGGACCACCAGCAGTTCAAGAAGTCCGACCCGGTCGCGCTGGGCCTGGCGGACAAGGCGGTCGTGGACACGCGCGGGGTCTGGCGCGGCTGAGCCCGGGACCGCGCGCGACGGGCTCGGCGGTGCCGTGAGCGACCTGCGGGTCTGCGTCGACATCGGATCGACGTGGACCAAGGCCCTGGTGGTCGACCCTGCGGCCACCGCGGCCGAGGCGGTGTCGGTCGTGCCCGCCACGGTGAGCACGCCCGCCTGGCTGCGCTGCGAGGGCGTGCTGGCCACGGCTCAGCTGCCCACCACCCTGACGACCGACGTCATGGACGGGGTGGCGGGGGTGGTCGCCGCGCTGGGCGAGCAGGTCGGCGCCCACCCGGTGGTGCTGGGCCAGCCCCTGGTCTGCTCCTCGGCCGGCGGCGGGCTGCGGCTGGCCGTGGTCGGCTACGAGCTGGTCGTCACGGCCGAGGCCGCCCGGCGGGCCGCGGTGTCCGCGGGGGGCCGCGTGGTGCACCTGGCCTGCGGGGTGCTCACCGCGGCCGACGTGGCCGACCTGCTGGCCGCCTCGGCCGACGTGGTCGTGCTGACGGGCGGCACCGACGGCGGGGACCCCGACGTGCTGCTGGCCAACGCCCGCACCCTGGCCCCGGCGCTGGCCGCGGCCGGCACGCCCGTGGTGCTGGCCGGCAACGCCGACGTCGCCCAGCAGGCGGAGGCCGCCCTGGTCTCGGCCGGGGTACCGGTCACGCGGACGGCCAACGTGCTGCCCCGGATCGGGTCGCTCAACCCGCTGCCCGCGCGCGAGGCGGTGCGGGCGGCCTTCCTGCGCCACGTCATCGGCGGCGAGCGGCTGTCCCGCGGGCGCGGCCTGGAGCGGCTGGTGCTCGCGGCCACGCCCGACGCGGTGCTGGCCGGGGTGCAGCGGCTCGCCACGGCGCTGGGCGGCGGCGTGCTGGCCGTCGACGTGGGCGGGGCCACCACGGACGTGTACTCGGTGCTGTCGCAGCCCGCGGCCGACAGCGTCGAGGCCGACGTGGCCGGGCTGGAGGTGGCCTCCCGCACGGTCGAGGGCGACCTGGGGATGCGCTGGTCGGCGCCGGGGGTCGGGGAGGCCGTGGCCGCGGAGCAGCTGCAGGCGGGGCTGCTCGGCCCGCTGCCCGCCGCCTCGCTGCTGGAGCTCGCGCGCCGGCCGGAGGAGGTGGCCACGGGCCCCGACGCCGCCCGCCTGGACAGCGACCTGGCCCGGGCGGCGGCGGTGACGGCCGTGCGCCGGCACGCCCGGCCCGGCACCGCGGGGGCGCCGGCCCGGCCGCTGCGGGACGTGGCGCTGGTGCTGGGCTCCGGCGGGGTGCTGCGCCACGGCGACGCGGCCCGGGCCGAGCACGTGCTGGCCGGCGTCTGCTCCGACCACGCGGGCATGTGGCACGTGCCGGACGCGGCCGCGCAGGCCGTCGACCGGGACTACGTGCTGTGCGCGCTGGGTCTGCTGGCTCTGGGCGCCGGCGCCGCCGCCGGCTGAGCTGACGCCCCGGCCGGAGGGCCCGCCCCCGGCTGAGGCGCCGACGGGGCGACCGGCCCCGGCTTCGCGCCTCGGGCCTCGCGCCTCAGGCCGAGGCCGCCGCCAGCGCCCGGTCGAGGTCGGCGAGCAGGTCGGCCTCGTCCTCCAGACCCACCGACAGCCGGACCAGGTCGTCCGGCACCTCCAGCGCCGTGCCCGCCACGGACCCGTGGGTCATGTCGCCCGGGTGCTCGATGAGCGACTCGATCCCACCCAGGCTCTCGGCCAGGGTGAACACCGACGTCGAGGCGCAGGTCTTGAGGGCGGCGTACCGGCCGCGTCGCAGCCGGAAGCTGACCATGCCGCCGAAGCGCCGCATCTGCGCGGCCGCGACCTCGTGGCCGGGGTGGTCGGGCAGACCGGGGTACAGCACCTGCGACACGGCCGGGTGCTCGTCGAGGAACGCGGCCACGGCGGCGGCGTTGTCGCTGTGCCGGTCCATCCGCACCGCCAGGGTCTTGAGCCCGCGCAGGGTGAGGAACGCGTCGAACGGCCCGGCCACGGCGCCCATGGCGTTCTGGTGCCAGGCCAGCCGGTCGGCCAGCGGCTCGCCGGTGTGCGGGTCGGTGGCGGCGCCGGCCGCCCCGGGCGCCCGCACCACCAGGGCCCCGCCGACCACGTCGCTGTGACCGCCGACGTACTTGGTCGTCGAGTGCACGACCACGTCGGCCCCCAGCTCGAGCGGGTTCTGCAGGTAGGGGGTGGCGAAGGTGTTGTCGACCACCAGCAGCGCACCGGCGTCGTGGGCCACGGCCGCGACGGCGGCGATGTCGCTGATGCCGAGCAGCGGGTTGGTGGGCGTCTCCACCCAGACGAACCGGGTCCGCCCGGGCACGACCGCCCGGGCGACGGCGTCCAGGTCGTCGGTCGGGGCGGTGTCGAACTGCACGCCCCACGGCTCGGCGACCTTGGCGAACAGCCGGTAGGTGCCGCCGTAGGCGTCGCCGGGCAGCACGACGTGGTCGCCGGGGCGGGTCAGGGTGCGGATGACCGCGTCCTCCGCGGCCAGGCCGGAGGCGAAGGCCATGGCCCGGGTCGGCTCGCCGCCCGCGGACTCGACCGCGGCCAGCGCGGACTCCAGCGCCGTGCGGGTCGGGTTGCCCGAGCGGCTGTACTCGTAGCCCACCCCGAGCCCGGTCCGCAGCCCGCCCACGCCGTCCTGCGCGTAGGTCGAGGTGGCGTAGATCGGCGGGATGACCGCCCCGGTGGCCGGGTCGGGCTCGGAGCCGACGTGGATGGCCCGGGTCGAGAACCCCTGGCTGCTGGCACGGTCCTGGGAGGCGCTCACCGAGCCAGGCTAACGGCCAGCGCGACGGCCACCGTCGCCTGGCTCAGCGCCTGCACGAGCAGGAACCGCCGCACGGTCGGCCGCAGCGCCGCCAGCTCGAGCCGGGCCGAGGCCGGGACGACCGCGGCCAGGCCGGCGGCCACGTGCAGGGCGTGCACCGCGAGGACCGTCACGGCGTCGCGCAGGTCGGGGCCGCCGCCGCCGACCACGGCCAGCACCGCCAGCCCGAGCAGCGCCGGGACCACGGTCGGCATGCTCGGTCGCCACGCCGTCAGCAGCGCCGCGACGAGCACCAGGAGGGCGCCCGGCGGCAACCCGCCTCCGACGGTCTGGGCGGCCAGCCCCAGGCCCGCGGCCAGCACCACGACCACACGGGGCAGCAGCCCGCTGACCGACCGCGTCAGCCCGTCCGGACCGGGCGCACGCCGGTCGGTCCTGGGTCGGCCCAGCCGGGTCACCGGCACCGTCACCGACACCGTCACCGTCACCGACCTCCCCGCCGCCGGGCCCGGACCAGGTGCGCGGTGGCCGCGGCCACCCCGGTCCCGGCGGGCAGGACGTCCACCCCGGCCGCACGCAGCACCTGCAGCCGCTGCCGCCGCTCGGCCAGCACCAGGCCGACCGCGGCCTCGTCGAGGCCGCCGGCCGGGCCCGGCACGAGGTCCGGCGGCAGGCAGTCGACGCCGAGCGTGCTGCGGCCGTGACGGTGCAGGGCCAGGGCGAGGCCGGTCACGTCGTCGTCGACGAACGGGGACAGCACGACGACGAGCGCGCGGGCGGGCACCTGCGCGAGCAGCCGGCGGGGCACGACCGGGCGGGGACCCCGGGCCGCGCGGGGCAGCACCGGGGTCCCGGTCGCGCTGGTGGCCGCGAGCGCGGTCCGCAGCCGGCGCAGGTGCCGGCGCCCGGAGCCCGGCCGCACGGCGGCCCCGGGCACGGTCAGGTCGACGGTCGACACCCGGTCACCGGCCTCCAGGTGGGCCGCGGCCAGTGCGCAGGCGGTGCTGACCACGGCGTCCAGGCTGCTGCCGGCCGCCAGCGCCCCGCCGTCGAGGGGACGGGGCAGCGACCAGGTCGAGACGTCTCGCTCCAGGTCGGCGCGGGTGTCCAGCAGCAGCACCACCTGCCCCTCGGCCTCCTCCACGCTGCGCCGCACGTGCAGGCGCGGCCCCGTGGGACCGGGCCCGCGCCGGGCGGTGGCCCGCCAGTCGACGTGCCGGAGCCGGTCGCCGGGGCGCAGCTCGTCCACCGCGTACAGCTCACCGCCCTCCCCCGTGCGCCGGGTCGGGTGGCGGCCCACCGTGGGCGTGGGCCGGGGCGGCAGCGGCCCGGCCCCCGTGCGTGTGGTGCCGGGCACCACGAGCAGCTCGCGCACGGCGCCCTCCACCGGGCCGGCCACGAGCAGGCCGTCGTGCGCCACGCACAGGGCGTCGGGTCGGGCCACGGTCCGCCGGCCCCACGTCGTGGGCACCGTGGTGCTGCGCAGCCCGCGGCGACGGGCCTGCACCGCGACCGCCGACCCGCTCGGTCGGACCGCACCGGCGGCGACGGACCGCGGCAGGCGCAGCACCACGAGCTCGGCGCCCGCCTCGGCCGACGCGGCGGTGAGCTCGACGGTCACGGGCAGCGGCTCGCCGACGGCGGCGGAGGGGGCGGCGTGCACCCGGGTCAGCAGCCCGCCCGGGCCGGGTCGCGGTCCGGCCGCGAGGGCGGCGGCGAGCGCGAGCGGGACCGCGAGCAGGGCCAGCTCCACGACCCCGGTGGCCGCGCCCACGGCCAGCCCGCCGGCCCCCAGGCCCAGCGCCCGGCGGTACGCGGGGCTCAGCCGCCAGCCGGGACCGGCCGGGGTCACGGTCCGCTCGGCGCCGTCGCGGGCGCGGGCACGGACTGCAGCACCTCGGAGACCACGCTGTCGGCCGTGACGGACCCGGTCCAGGTCTGCACGCCCAGGGTGAGCCGGTGGGCCAGCACGGCCGGCGCCGCCGTCTTGACGTCCTCCGGCAGCACGACGTCGCGGCCGTCCAGCACGGCCAGCGCCCTCGCCTGCAGCAGCAGCAGCAGGGCGAGGCTGCCGCGCGGGGACACCCCGACCTCGACGGCGGCGTGGGCCCGGGTCGCCGCGGCCAGCGCCACGCAGTAGGCCGCCACGTCGCGGTGGACGTCGACCTGCTCGACACCGGCCTGCATCCGCCGCAGCGTCCCGGCGTCGACCACGGCCGCCACGTCGACGACCTCCTGCCGCCGGGCCACGCGCCGGGCCAGCACGTCGGCCTCGTGCTCGGGGGTGGGGTAGCCGACGGCGACCCGGACCAGGAACCGGTCGAGCTGGGCCTCGGGCAGCGGGTAGGTGCCCTCGTACTCCACCGGGTTGGCCGTGGCCAGGACGTGGAACGGGCGGGGCAGCGCGCTGGTGCGTCCCTCCACCGTGACCTGGCCCTCCTGCATGGCCTCCAGCAGCGCCGCCTGCGTCTTGGGCGGGGTGCGGTTGATCTCGTCGGCCAGCAGCAGCCCCGTGAACACCGGCCCGGGACGGAAGTCGAACCGGCTGGTGGCGGGGTCGTAGACGAACGAGCCGGTGACGTCGGCCGGCAGCAGGTCCGGGGTGCACTGCAGCCGGGTGAACGGCAGGCCCAGGGCGGTGGCCAGGCTGCGGGCGGCCAGCGTCTTGCCCAGGCCGGGGACGTCCTCGAGCAGCACGTGCCCGCCGGCCAGCACTGCGGCCAGGGCCAGCCGCAGCGGGCCGTGCATGCCGACCACGGCCGTGCCGACGGCGGCCAGCACGTCGGTGGCCAGCCGGGCCACCTCGGGCACGGGCAGCGGCTCGACGGGAGTGGTGGCATCGGTCGGGTGGGCACCGCTGGTCACGGCCGGCTCCTCGGGGTCGTCGGGGTGGTGGTCGGGACGGTCGGGTCCGTCGGGTCGATCCGGTCCGTCGGGGGGCGGGCCCGGACCGGCCCGTGGGCCTCCCGGTCCGCGATCCCGGGCACGACGGCGCGCACCGCGGCGGCGGCGGGGTCCGGGCCGTCGGCCTCGAGCCGGGCGAGCCGGGCCCGCAGCGCCGCCCGGTCACCGGCGTCGGTCCGGGCGCCCTCCAGCTGCCGCAGCGTGGTCGCCACGCCGTGCCACCCGGGCCGGGTCCGGCGGGCGGCGGGCTGCGGCCACGGCGGGTCGTCGCCGTCCAGGCGCACCGTGAGCACGACGACCGCCGCCGCGGCCCCCAGCAGGGCGGACCGCTCGGGACCGATGCCGCCGATCGTGCCCATCCCCGCCACGAGCAGGGCGGTCACGACCGCCCCGGCCCAGCGGCCGGGCCCGGGGACGGCCTGCCGGAGCGGGCTCACGGGCGCACCGGAGCGGTCCCGGCCGGTCACCGGGTCGGCCCATCCTGCGCCCTCGCGGGACCGGACCGCAGGACCCCGTCCGCCGCCGCATCGGTGGTGCGGGTGGCAAGGTCGTCCGACCCCAGCGAGGCGAGCAGCCGACCGAGCGCGGCCCGGGCGGCCGCCGCGTCCGCGACCGAGGCACCGCCCGGCCCGGCAGCCGAGAACCGGACCCGGGAGTACACCGAGCGCAGCCGCAGCAGGGCCTCACCGTCCAGCCCCGGTGCCGCCAGCCGCAGGCGCGTGGCGAAGTCCGTCGGGCTGTCGGCCGGTCGGCGACCGCTGCCCACGTCCCCGGCGGCCGCCTCGAGCCGCAGCCAGCAGGCGACCACGACGTCACCCGCCTCGCCCGGTCCGGCCCGGTCCAGGTCCTGCACCCCGCGGTGGACCGCGTCCCGGACCGCGGGCAGGTCCACGTCGGGGCCGGCCGCCGGCTCGTCCTCGGGTGGGAGCCCGGGCTCCTCGACCGCGGCCTCGCCCGGCTCGGCCCGCAGCAGCGACCGGGCCAGCAGCGCCGTGCCGACGACGACCGCCACCATCACCAGCACGACCTCCGCCGGGACGCCGAGCACCGGCTCCGGCACGTCCACCTGCTGCACCGCCTCCTCGGCCGGGGCCACCTGCTCCGGGGCCGGCTCGACGTCGCCGTAGGGCCGGAACCGGTCGAGCAGGCTGTCCGGGGCGAAGGCGGGCGGACCGAGCAGGACCGACAGCACCACCGCGGCCAGGCCCAGCGCGGCCACCCCCGCGACCCCCGCCACCCGACCCACCGGTGCATCCCACCACAGGCCCGGCGTCCGGGAACGTTCAGGACGGCCGCCCGGTTGCACCCGGTGAACCCTTCGAGGAGGCACTCATGCTGTTCGGCACCCGCAAGACGACCCTGGTCACCCCCGAGGAGGCCCTGCCCGGCCGCGACACCCCCGTGCGCGTGCCCGCCCGGCACACCGTCAAGGGCACCCCGCTGGTCGGCCCCTGGCCCGAGGGCCACCAGGAGCTGTACGTGGCGATGGGCTGCTTCTGGGGCGCGGAGCGGATCTTCTGGCGCCTGGACGGGGTCCACACCACCGCCGTGGGCTACATGGGCGGCTACACGCCCAACCCGACGTACGAGGAGACCTGCACCGCGCGGACCGGGCACACCGAGAGCGCCCTGGTCGTCTTCGACCCGGCCGTGGTCCCGCTGGAGCGGCTGTTCAAGGAGTTTCTGGGAGAACCACGACCCGACGACGCCCAACCGGCAGGGCAACGACGTCGGCACCCAGTACCGCTCGGCGATCTTCACCACCACCGACGAGCAGGCCGTCGCGGCCCGCGACTCCCGCGAGCGCTACCAGCGCGCCCTGAGCGCCGACGGCTACGGCCAGATCGCCACCGAGATCCGGCCCGCGGCCGAGGCCGGCCCGTTCTACTACGCCGAGGACTACCACCAGCAGTACCTGGCCAAGAACCCCGGCGGCTACTGCAACCACGGCTTCTGCCAGGTGGGCTACGACCTCGCCGCCCACGGCCAGGACGCCGCGCGCGCCAGCCTGCCGGAGGCCTGAGGGCGGGGCCCGGGGCGTCGACCCCCCGGGCCCCGCACCACCTCAGCCGGCCAACGTGCCGCCGAACACCTGCCAGGCCAGCAGCGACTTGGCCACGAGGCTCAGCACGATGTACGCCCGCTCGCCGTAGGCGTAGCGCCGCCACGGCCCGACCCGGGCGTACTGCAGCGCCTGGTTGAGGCCGAACACGTTGAAGAACAGGAACAGCGACACGATGATCCCGTAGACGAACGCCGGCGGGGCGGCCTCGCTCTGCGAGCCCGGCGCCAGCACGTACAGCAGGATCGCCAGCCACGGCACGGCCCCGGCCATGCTGCCGAACACGAACGGCAGCCACCGCCCGCTGCCGGGCTGCTCGTAGCGCTCCTGCAGCCAGCCGAACAGGATCATGGTCGCGTTCACGGCGAACAGCCCCATCAGCGCGGCGGCGTCCGCGATCCCCGTGATCTGGGCGATCAGCACGATCATCACCGAGCTGGACAACGAGTACTCGACCCACCGGAAGTAGTTGTGGTGCTGCTGCAGCCCGGCGAGGTAGCGCGGGTGGCCCCAGGGCGAGGCCACGAGCAGGTGGAAGAACGCCGACAGCGCGAGGAACAGCGCCACGCCCAGGCCGATCGGCGAGTCGAACAGCGTGACCTGCTCGTACAGCCCCGAGCCCGGCGGTCCGTTCAGGTAGCCCGCCGTCACCGGCAGGGCGAAGTCGTTGGCGAGCACCAGCACGGCGACGGCCTGCACGGCGTGCAGGGCCGCGGCGCCCAGGTTGAGCCCCCGCAGACCGCGCAGGCTGCCGGTCGCCTCGTCGGTCGGGGCCCCGGCCGCGGCCGGCGCGTCGGGCGGGATGTCGGCTGCGTGCGTCACGGGTGACCTCCTGGTCCTGACCACGACGGCGGCCGGGTCCCGATGATCATCCCCCCGGGCGCGGCCGGGCGCGATCGCGCGACCTCAGGTGGGCGGCAGCACCGGGGTGTCCGGCTCGTCCTCGGCCGGCGTCCCGCGCGCGAGCAGCGCCAGCACGACCCCGCCCAGCACCAGCCCGAAGCCGAGCACCTGCAGCGCGGTGAGCGACTCGTCGAACCACCACCAGGCGAGCACGGCCGCCCCGACCGGCTCCAGGGTCGCCACGACCGTGACGACCGTGGCGGGCAGGTACCGCAGGGCGGCCGTGGAGGCCGCGAACGGCCCGAGCGTGCCCAGCAGGATCACCCACAGCACGACGAGCAGCAGCAGGACCTCCCCGCCGCCGATCGCGTCGGGCAGCCGGACGGGCACCTGCGCGGACTGCCCGAGCGTGCCCCACCACGGGGCGACGGCGGTGGCCAGCACCCCGGGGATGGCGAAGCCCCAGAACGTGGTGGACAGCGGGTCGCGGTGCCGGACGATCCGCTCCCCCAGCAGGAAGTACGTCGCGAACGAGACCGCGGCGACCAGCCCGGCCACCACCCCGACCACGTCGAGCGACACGGCTCCCCCGACGCCCAGCGCCAGGGCCAGACCGCCCAGGCTGAGTGCGAGCGCCGGCCACAGCAGCGCGCTGACCTGCTCGCGCAGCACGAACCGGGCCACCAGGGCGACCAGCAGCGGGGCCAGGTACTCCAGCAGCAGCGCCAGCCCGATCGGCAGCCGCTGGATGGCCACGAAGTAGCTGAGCTGCACCAGGCCGACGCCGGCCACGCCGTAGACCACGAGCAGCGGCAGCTCGCGCAGCGTCACCCGCAGGGTGCGGGCCCGGCCCGTCAGCACCAGGACCGCCCCCAGGACCAGGGCCGTGCCGGCGATGCGGACCGAGGCCAGCGGCACGGGGTCGATGCCGTTGACCAGGGCGAGCCGGGACACCCCGGCGTTGACCACGAACATCGCGATGCCGAGCAGCAGCAGCGTGTAGCCCGGCCCGCGGCGGACGCCGGTGGCAGCGGGTCGGGGCGCGGCCTGCAGGCGGGGCTCGGTCACGACGGGCAGTCTGGCCCGCGCGCCCGGCGGGCGCGCGGGCCATCCAGGACCTGGTGGCCGGGCTCAGGCCGAGCGGTCGGCGCCGAGGATCGTGGGGAACGGCCGGGTCGAGAACACCACCTCGACCGGGACGGCGAAGAACTCCGCGATGCGCAGGGCCAGGTGCAGCGACGGGCTGTACTCGCCCCGCTCCAGGTAGCCGACGGTCTGGTAGTGCACGCCGAGCGCCTCGGCCAGCTCGCGCCGGCTCACGCCGCCCTCCGCGCGGAGGGCGGCGATCCGGTTGTGGACGTCGCTGTCGCTCACCGGATGGCCTGGGTGGCCGCCTGCCGGGCCGCCTCCACGACCGAGCCGGACTGCCGACGGGCCATGCGGCGCAGCACCACCGGGGTCACGGCGAGGCTGACGACCGCCCAGGCCCCGAGCACGGCCACCGTCTCGGCCGTGCGCCAGGTGCCGGTGAGCTCGATGGCGGCCGCGGCGTCGGGCAGGAACGCCGAGCGCAGCCCCAGGCCGATCCAGTACAGCGGGAACACCTGGGCCACCACCTGCAACCAGCCCCACATCACCTGCAGCGGCACGAAGATCCCGGAGATGCCCGTCAGCACCAGGATCGGCAGCATCCCCCACGTCGACACCTTCTGCGTGCTCGGCACCAGCGCGCCGATGATCATGCCGATCGGCAGCACCGCGAGCAGCCCCAGCAGGACCACCCCGAGGAACGTCAACCAGGCGCCGGCGCCGCCCGGCAGCACGCCCTCGAACAGGATGAGGCTCGGCACCATGACCACCAGCAGCATCGGCACCGTGCCCAGCACGTGGTAGACCGCCTGGCCGGTGACGTAGCCGACCATGCCGTTGGGCACGGCCTTGGCCCGCAGCAGGGTGCCGTCCTCGCGCTCCATGGCCAGCGCGAAGGCCGGGCCCATCATGGCGTTGAACACCAGCAGCGCCCCGAGGATGCTCGGCAGCGCGACGGCCGGGTAGAGCAGGTCGGTGCCCTGCACCTCGTTGTTGCGGTTGATGAACAGGTAGACCACCACCCCCACCCCGAAGAACAGGTAGAAGCCCTGGTCCTGCGGGCTGCGCAGGCTCTGCACGAACTCGGTCAGGCCGCGCCGGGCCCCGACCCCGACGGCGTGGCTCCGGGCGCTCACGCGACCACCTCCAGCGCGCCGCGGCGCTCGCGGCCGCCACCGTCGCCGTCGCCCGTCCCGGTCTCGTAGCGGTGGACCATCTCCACGTAGGTGTCCTCGAGGTTGGCGCGGCGCACCTCGAGGTCACCGACCGCGTCGCCGTGCTGGGCGAACAGGCCGCGCACGAAGGCCGTCGCGTCCGCGGTCGCGTGCACGAACCGCTCCCCGGCCACCGTCCAGGTGACCTGCGCCTCGCGCCCGACCCGGCGGGCCAGCTCCTCGGCGCTGCCGTCGGCGACGATCCGCCCGCCGGCCAGCACGAGGATCCGGTCGCACAGCCGCTCGGCCTCGGCCAGGTCGTGGGTGGTGAGCAGCACCGTGGTGTCCTCCAGGTCCGACAGCCGGTGGACGAGGTCGTGGAACTCGCGCCGCGCCATCGGGTCCAGCCCGGCGGTGGGCTCGTCCAGGAACAGCAGCTCGGGCCGGCCGATGATGCCGATGGCGACGTCCAGGCGCCGGCGCTGCCCGCCGGACAGCGTGACGATCTTCTGGTCGGCGATCGCGTCCAGCCCGACCATGCCGATCAGCTCGTCGAGGTCGTACGGGCGCGGCCGGCCGGGCGTGGAGTAGGGCGTGTAGTAGCGGCCCAGGTGGGTCAGCAACCGGCGCGGGGTCCAGCGCGGGTGGTCGCGCCAGGACTGCAGCACCACGCCGACCCGGGCGCGCCAGGTCTCGTCCCCGGTCTGGGGGTCGCTGCCCAGCACCTCGACGTGGCCCTCCGAGCGGGCCCGGAAGCCCTCGAGGATCTCGATCGTGGTGGTCTTGCCGGCCCCGTTCGGCCCCAGCAGGCAGATCACCTCGCCGCGGTCGACGTGGAAGTCCACGCCGTCCAGCACGTCGGTGCTCCCGTAGCGCATCCGCAGGTCGCGCACCTGCACGATCGACTCGCCCTGGTCGTGTCTGCTCGGCACAGCCCGTCCCTCCCGTCGCTCGCCGCGGGTCAGGCCCGCCGCCGTCCGCAGTGATAGTAGACCTGCTACATCGATAGCACTAGTGCTACTGAAGGCGCGGTCGGCGGTCCGCCGCGCCTGCGCGACCCGGTGCGGCTCAGCCGCCGGCGGGCTCCAGGCGGACGGGGCTGGCGTAGGCCAGGGCGCGGTTGTTGCAGGGGTGGCCGTCGGGACCGGGCTGCAGGTTGCGCGCGGCCGGGTCGGCGACGCGGACCACGAGCCAGGGGACCTCGTCGGCGTCCCACTCGCCCTGCAGGTCGACCGGCACGGTGGCCACCTGCCCGGACGTCGCGCGCTGCACCGCCAGGACGGTGGGCACGGTGAGCCCCGTGGTCAGCACCTGCAGCTCGACCTCGCGCCCGACCGACGCCGGGCCCGCGTCGACGTCGACGGCGACCTCCAGGGTGCTGGTCCCGCGCGGCACCGGCAGCGTGCCGCCCAGCCGGGCCGCGGCAGGCGGGGCCTCGGTGCCGGCAGCCGCAGAGACCACGACGTCCAGGCGCAGGCCGGGCTCGCGGGTGGCGTAGAACCGGCGCGCGGCCAGGGCCTCGCGCACCCCGTCCCGGGTCCACTCCCGCACCCACAGCCCGCCCCGGCCGAGCCCGGGCTCGAAGCCCCAGCGACGGCCGTGCTCGTCGGACACCCCCAGCAGACCGGGCCGCCAGCCGGCGGCCAGGCACTCCAGCAGCGGGCTGCCGAGGCCCAGCCGGTAGCCCTCGAACAGGTAGTCGTCGGTCCGGTTGAACACCTCGATGCTGACCAGGCGGTCGGTCAGGCGCGGGTCGTGGGCGAAGGAGTCGAAGCGCAGCGGCTCCCGGCCGGGGTGGTTGAGCCCGAACAGCGACTGCGACCCCGCGGCGGGCGTGGTCAGCCACTCGTGCAGGCCCTGGATGCCCGCCCGGTCGTCGACGGGGATCCAGCCGTCGGAGAACCACACGTTGACGTGGCCCAGGTGGGGGGTGGTCCACTCGAAGCCGCGGACGGCGGTGAACGCGCCGGGGTCGTCGGCGGCCGCCGCCAGCTCGCCCGCCCGCCGGAAGTCCGCGTCGGTGATCAGCTTGACCGGCATGCCGGCCCACGGGACGACCTCGCGGACCCGCTCCAGCGCGGCCAGATCGGTGAACCCGGCGTGGTCGGTCAGCGCCGCCGCGTCCAGCCCGGCCGAGCGCATGCAGTCGAACGCGTCGTCGGCGTGGCCGGCCCCGTCGGACAGGTCGGTGTGGTTGTGCAGGTCCGCGTGCAGCACCTGCGTCCCGGCGACCAGGTCGGCGTGCGGCCCGGCCAGCAGCCCCGACGCGCGCGAGGCCCCGGCGCGCGGCGCCTCGCCCCGGCTGTGCGGGCGCAGCAGCAGCGCACCGGCCGTGGCCTCGTGGGCGTCGCCGGGGCCGTGGCTCACTGGGCGAGGAAGCCGAGCAGGTCCAGCCGGGTCAGGACGCCGACGGGCTTGCCGTCCTCGACGACGAGCACGGCGTCGGACAGCGTGAGCGCCTCACGGACCGCGTCCACGGACTCCCCCGCGCCCATCAGCGGCAGCGGGGAGTCCATGTGCTTCTCGACCGGGTCGGCCAGCGTCGCGGAGCCGCTGAACACGCGCTGCAGCAGGTGCTCCTCGGTGACGGCGCCCGCGACCTCGCCGCTGGTGATCGGCGGCTCGGCCTTGACCACGGGCATCTGCGAGACGCCGTACTCGCGCAGGATGCCGATGGCGTCGCGCAGCGTCTCGTTGGGGTGGGTGTGCACCAGGGCGGGCATGTCACCGGTCTTGGCGCGCAGCACGTCGGCCGCGGTGCGGCCGCCGTCGGGGGCGACGAAGCCGTAGGACGCCATCCACCGGTCGTCGAAGATCTTGGACAGGTAACCGCGCCCGCCGTCGGGCAGGATCACGACGACCACGGCGTCGTCCCGGCCCTGCTCGGCCAGCCGCTGGGCCACGCGCAGCGCGCCCACGGCCGCCATGCCGCACGAGCCGCCGACCAGCAGGCCCTCCTCGCGGGCCAGGCGACGGGTCATGTGGAACGACTCGGCGTCGCTGACCGCGACGATCTCGTCGGGGATGCTCGGGTCGTAGGCGCTGGGCCAGAAGTCCTCGCCGACCCCCTCGACCAGGTACGGCCGGCCGGTGCCGCCGGAGTACACGCTCCCCTCGGGGTCGACCCCGATGACCTGGACCCCGCCGCCCTCGCGGTCGGCCGCCTTCTCCTTGAGGTAGCGACCGACCCCGGTGATGGTGCCGCCGGTGCCGACACCGGTGACCACGTGCGTGACGCGGCCGTCGGTGTCGTCCCAGATCTCCGGGCCGGTGGTCTCGTAGTGGCTGGCCGGACCGGCGGGGTTGGAGTACTGGTCGGGCTTCCAGCCGCCGGGGCTCTCGCGGGCCAGGCGGTCGGAGGTGGAGTAGTAGGAGTCGGGGTGGCTCGGCTCGACCGCGGTCGGGCAGACCACGACCTCGGCGCCGTACGCCCGCAGCACGTTGCGCTTGTCCTCGCTGACCTTGTCCGGGCAGACGAAGATGCACTTGTAGCCGCGCTGCTGGGCGACGAGCGCCAGGCCGGCGCCGGTGTTGCCGCTGGTGGGCTCCACGATGGTGCCGCCGGGCTGCAGCGCCCCGCTGGCCTCGGCCTCGAGCACCATCTTGAGCGCGATGCGGTCCTTGATGCTGCCGCCGGGGTTCAGGTACTCGACCTTGGCCAGCACCAGCGGGCCCTTGCCCTCCTCGGCGCCCGGCCACAGCCCGCGGGTCACCCGCGAGAGCTTGACCAGAGGTGTTGCCCCGACGAGGTCCACGATCGACTCGGCATACCGCACGGCCCAATCGTGTCAGACATCCGGTCGCGGCCCTGCCGCCGGTCCCCCACGCACCGGTGCGGTAAACCGGGCGGCCGGGTCCGCGTGTGCTGCCTACCCTGAAGACGTGCCGCACGCAGCCGAGCAGACCACCGACGACGCCGGGCGCGCCCCTGCCCGCCCGGTAGCCGGTCTGAGGCGCGTCCTGGCGGGTGAACCGCGCTCCCGGCGCTCGCCCGCGCCCGCCCAGGAGCCGATCACCACCGGTATGACGCTGCCCCGCCCCGGCATCCGTCGCCTCGGACGGACCGTCGCCCTGGGCGGCGGGGGGCTCACCCTGCTCGGGGTCACCGGCGTCGGCGTCCTGCTGGCCGAGGCCCGCCTGGCCAGCCGCTGGATCGTGGCCCGGATGAGCACGCCGTTCGACGTGGACGGCCGCTACGACGCCTACGGCCGGGTGGACGCCTCGCGGCCCGTGGACCGCCCGCTGCGCCTGCTCGTGATGGGTGACTCCGCGGCTGCGGGGCTGGGGGCCGACGAGCCCGCCGCGACCCCGGGCGTGCTGCTGGCGACCGGGGTGGCCCGCGCCACCGGCCACCTGGTCGACCTGCGAACCCAGACCCGCGTCGGCGCGGTGTCGGCCGAGCTCGCCGGCCAGGTCGACGCCGTCGAGGCCGAGGGCCTGCACCCGGACGTCGTGCTCGTGATCATCGGCGGCAACGACGTCAAGACCCGGGTGCCCGCCGCGACCGCCGCCCGCCAGCTGGGCGAGGCCGTCACCCGGCTGCGGGCGCTGGGCGCGCTGGTCGTGGTGGGCACCGTGCCGGACCTGGGCACGATCACGTCGGTGCAGCAGCCCCTGCGCGCGCTGGGTGGGCGCTGGTCCCGGCAGCTGGCCGCGGCGCAGACCCGGGTGGTGCTGGCCGCGGGCGGGCACCCCGTCGACCTGCGCGGGCTGATGGCCGACGACTTCCGGGGGGCCGACGCCGCGGCGATGTTCGCGGCGGACCGCTTCCACCCCTCCGCCGACGGCTACCGACGCACCATGGGTCACGTGGTGCCGGTGGTCGTCGACCTGCTGCGCGGCGGTCCGGGCGAGGACGAGGCGCTGGCCCGGGACGCTGTTACCGGCGGGTAACTTCTCGGTCGCCGAACGGTTAGGCTCCGCGGCATGACCGACGCCGTCGTCGTATCCGCCACCCGCTCCCCCATCGGCCGCGCCGGGAAGGGCTCGCTGGTCGACGTCCGCCCGGACGACCTGGCCGCCACCGTCGTCGCCGCGGCGCTGGACGCCGTGCCCGGCATGGCCGCCACCGACCTGGACGACCTGCTGCTGGGCTGCGCCGAGCCGAGCGGCGAGCAGGGCACCAACCTGGCCCGCGTGGTCGCGGTGCTGCTGTGCCACGACGGCCTGCCGGGCACCACGGTCAACCGGTTCTGCGCCTCCAGCGTGCAGACCACGCGGATGGCCCTGCACGCGATCCGGGCGGGCGAGGGGCACGCGTTCGTGTCCGCCGGGGTGGAGTGCGTGTCGCGCTACCGCGGGGTCGCGGGCTCGGACCTGTTCGGCGAGGACGCCATGAACCCGCGCTTCGAGGACGCGCGCCGCCGCACCGGCGAGACCGCCCGCAGCAACGCCCGTTGGCACGACCCGCGCGAGTCCGGCGAGCTGCCCGACGTCTACATCGCCATGGGCCAGACGGCCGAGAACGTGGCCACCTCGCGCGGCGTCTCGCGGCAGCGGCAGGACGAGTGGGGCGTGACGAGCCAGAACCGGGCCGAGGCGGCCATTGCGGCCGGGTACGTGGACGCCGAGATCACGCCGGTGACCACGCCGGACGGCACCCTGGTCAGCCGGGACGACGGTCCCCGCGCCGGGGTGACGCTGGAGAAGGTGCAGCAGCTGCAGCCGGTGTTCCGCGCCGACGGCACCGTGACGGCCGGCAACTGCTGCGCGCTCAACGACGGCGCCGCCG
Source organism: Jannaschia sp. R86511 (assembly GCF_042466345.1). Lineage (NCBI taxonomy): Bacteria > Pseudomonadati > Pseudomonadota > Alphaproteobacteria > Rhodobacterales > Roseobacteraceae > Jannaschia > Jannaschia sp. R86511. Next base: position 1,375,191 of record NZ_JAXHCD010000001.1, on the reverse strand, counting down.
CCCTGGTCGTGGTCTCCAGCGACTTCGCCACCGCCCACGGCCTGACCCCGCTGGCCCGGGTGGTGTCCACCGGGGTGTCCGCGCTGAGCCCGGAGATCATGGGCATGGGCCCGGTGGAGGCGTCGCGGCAGGCGCTGGAACGGGCGGGCCTGACCATGGCCGACATCGACCTGGTCGAGATCAACGAGGCGTTCGCCTCGCAGGTGCTGGCCAGCGCCGACGACCTGGGCATCGACCCCGAGAAGCTCAACGTGCACGGTGGGGCCATCGCCTACGGCCACCCGTTCGGGGCGACCGGCGCCCGCATCACGACCACCCTGCTCAACGCGCTGAAGGTGCGGGACGGCCGGTTCGGGCTGGAGACCATGTGCGTCGGCGGCGGCCAGGGCATGGCCGTGGTCTACGAGCGGCTCAGCTGAGCGGACCGCCCGCTGGACCCGGCCCGCACGTCAGGGCAGGGCGCGGCGCAGCGCGACGAGCTCCTCGCGCGCGGCCACCAGACGATCCTCGCCGGCACCGGCGTCGAGCAGGTCGCCCACGACGACGCGCAGCAGGTCGACCCAGCCGTGCGGGGCCAGGTCGGGCACGGGGTGAGGCTCGAGGCCCTCGGCCGCGCGGGCCGTGTCGGCGAGGCGCTGCACGGCCGGTCGGACCAGGTCGACCGGGACCCGGGCCGGGTTGAGCGACCCCAGACGCGAGACGACCCGTGCCGCCTCCTGCGCGACCTCCTCGGAGGTGTCGCGCGGGGTGGGCAGCACGGGTCGGTGAGCTCTCGGCCGGATCAGGCGACGATCAGTCGCCGCCCCGCAGGATCGCGAGCAGACGCAGGATCTCCAGGTACAGCCACACCAGGGTGACCATGAGCCCGAAGGCCGCGCTCCAGGCGAACTTCTCGGGCACGCCGTTGCGGATGCCCTGCTCGATGAAGTCGAAGTCCAGCACCAGGAACAGCGACGCCAGGACCACGCCGAACAGCGAGAGCCCCACGCCCAGCAGACCGGTGTCGAAGTAGAACGACGTGCCGGCGAACAGGACGAAGCCGATGTTGACCAGGCTGAAGAGGAAGTAGCCGATCCCGGCGATGATCAGGATCTTCTTGAAACGCTTGGTGGCCCGGATGACGCCGGTGCGGTAGGCGATGAGCATGCCGGCGAACGCCGCCAGCGTGCCCAGCACGGCCTGCGGCACGATCGGCCCGCCGAACGCGGTGGCGTACATGGCGCTGATGCCGCCGACGAACACGCCCTGGATCGCCGCGTAGGTGATCATCAGACCGGGGCGGACCTTCTTGGAGAAGGAGATCACCATGCCCAGGCCGAGGGTGGCGATGATGCCCAGGATCCAGATCGGCCCGAGCAGGGCCGGCGGGGCGAAGAAGAACGTGGGGACTGCGGTCGCGAGCAGGACGACGAACAGGATGGTGGTCCGGGTGACCACGTCCTCCAGCGTCATGGCGCGCTCGCGCACCGGCGAGGCCATGCCGTACTGGGACTCCAGCGACTCCGCCGACGGCGTCGCGACGTCGAAGGTGGCGTACCCGTTGCGGGTGAACGCCTCGTTCCGCGAGAACGCGGGGTTGCTGCTGCGCATGATCTCCCTCCAGATCGGGCCGAGATGACCCTGTACCCGGGTAACAACCCAGCGTGTCCTGGGGTTCCCGAGCCGGGCAGGAGTCTACCGAACCCCGTGATCACCTGTCCTGGGAGCGGCCACGGCACCACCCGGGCGCGCGTGCCCCCGACGGGACTCGAACCCGTACTGCTGCGCTTTTAAGGCGCCTGCCTCTGCCGGTTGGGCTACGGGGGCGTCGGCGAGCAGGTCCGCTGCAGGACGACCGTAGAGGTACCCCTGCCCGAACCGGCAGCCCAGGGCGGTGACGGCCTCGTGCTGCTCCACCGTCTCGATCCCCTCGGCCACGGTCTGCAGCCCCAGCCCGGCGGCCAGGTCGGTGACCGCGGCCACGATCCGGCGGTCCGGCCCGTCCAGGACCACGCGCTCGACGAACGACCGGTCGATCTTGACCACGTCGACCGGGAGCGCCCGCAGGTGGGTCAGCGAGGAGTACCCGGTGCCGAAGTCGTCCAGCGCGACCTCCACGCCCTCGGCCCGCAGCACGCGCAGCTGCGGCACCACCCCGTCCAGGTAGGGCACCACGGCGGACTCGGTGACCTCCACGGTCAGCCGGGTCGCGGGCACGTCGGCCCGGTTGAGCCGGCGCAGCACGCGGCCGGCGAAGTCCGGCTCGGCCAGCTCGCGGCCGCTGACGTTGACCGCCATCCGCCGGCCGTGCGGGTCGCGGGAGGCCTCGCCCAGCGCGGTGGCCATGACGAACCCGCCCATGCCGCGCACCAGGCCGGACTCCTCGGCCACCTCGAGGAACTCGGCCGGGCCGACCGTCACGCCCCGGACCCGGCGCACGAGGCGGACCAGCGCCTCGTGGGACACCACGCGCAGGTCGGTCAGGTCGACGACCGGCTGGTAGACCACCGAGAACCCGCCGTTGGTCAACGCCGACCGCAGCTCGCGCTCGATGGCGTGGCGGGTGTCGACCTCGGCCTGCAGGGTGTGCCCGAAGAGCACGTGCCGGTGACCGCCCCGCGCCTTGGCCCGGTACATGGCGATGTCGGCCTGCCGGATCAGCGACTCCGCGTCCTCGTCGAGCCCGGCCACCTCGGCACCCCCCGCGGACGCGTCCCGCACCACGACGCCGATGCTGGCCGAGACCACCACGTCCCCGCGGCTCAGCGTGACCAGCGGCTCCAGCGCGCCGTGCACCCGGCGCAGCAGCAGGTCCAGCAGCGGGCCGGTGGGCAGCCGGGCCAGCATGGCGAACTCGTCCCCGCCCAGGCGCGCCACCTCCTGCACCCTCAGCCGGCACAGCCGGGTGGCGACCTCGCGCAGCAGCTCGTCGCCGACCGCGTGGCCGTGGGTGTCGTTGACCAGCTTGAACCGGTCGAGGTCCAGCAGCAGCAGGACGACCGGCTGACCACCGCGGGCGTGGTCGACGAGCGCGTCGTGCATCGACTCCAGCAGGCCCACCCGGTTGACCAGGCCCGTCAGCGGGTCCAGCCGCGCCGCCCGGGCCAGCTGGGCCTCGGTGTCCAGCCGCTCCGTGACGTCGTCGACCTGCAGCACGGCCCACGACGCGGCACCCCCGCCCTCGCCGACGGGCAGCGGCGCGATGTCCACCTCGACGAAGCGCGGCCGGCCGGGCGAGGCCAGCCGGGCCGGCACCGGCGTCAGCGCGGGCCGGCCGGCGGCGACCTCGGCCAGGGCCAGCTGCAGCCGCAGCGCCCCGGTCACGTCGTCCGGGTGCACCAGCGACGCCACCGCAGAGCCCCGCAGCTGCTCGACCGGCCGGCCGAGCAGGTGCGACAGGCTGGCGTTGGCCTCCACCAGGCGACCGGCCTCGCGCCCGCCGAGCTCGATCATCCCCAGCCCGCCCGGCGACCGGTCGAAGGCCGAGGAGAACCGCTGCTGCGCCTCGCGCTCGGTGTCGCTGCGGACGAGCTCCCCGACCAGGTGGGTGAGCCGGACCGCGGCCAGCCCGAGCACCAGCAGCGCGACCACGGGCACCAGCCGCCCGGTCTCGGGCAGGGCGTCCAGCAGGGCCACCAGCAGCAGCACGGGGGCCCCGACCAGCCCCACCCCCAGCAGCATGAGCCGGCGCGGGGTGACCTGGGCGGGCGCTCCCACGGGCGCGAGCCGTCGCCGCTCGGTCCGCTCCAGGGCCGCCTCGGCCAGCCGCCCGGCCGCGGGGTGGGTCGCGGCGAGGGCCACCAGCAGCACGCTCACCAGCAGCAGGCCGCCGACGGCCGGCGGGGACGACACCCCGGTGGCGCTGGTGAGCACCAGCATCGTGTCGGCCAGCAGCAGGGCGACGAGGCCGGCCACGAGCAGACCCTCCGCCCCGCCCCGGGCCCGGGGCGACAGCACGGGCAGCAGGGCCGCGAGCACGGCCACGTCCAGCACGGGCAGCACCAGCGCGGGCACCTGGTCCGACTGCCCGTCCGCCACGACCAGCAGCCCCACCACCGTGCCGGCCAGCACGACGACCAGGGCGTCCACCACGGCCCAGCGGTCCGGGCGCCGGGCGGACTCGGTCAGCCAGAACGCCCCGACCAGCAGCGGGACGTAGGCCGGCAGCCGCAGCAGCACCGCGGGGTCGAAGGACCAGGCGGGCAGCCGGTCGGCCACGTAGGACGCCGTCAGCAGGCCGGACACGACCACGAGCACGAGCCCGGCGGCGACCCACGGCCACGGCCGCCGCGGCCCGGGCCACGGCGCCCGGGCGACCAGGGCGCAGCAGCCGAGCGCCACCGCCGCCCAGGTCAGGCCCCGCAGCGGCCCCTGCGGCAGGAACGCCAGGACGACCGCCACCGACGGCACGACGGCCGCAGGGAGCATCCAACGCGTCGCCACGTGGTCAGCCAACACGTCACAGCGGGTCTCGCGCAGGCGAAACGCGGCACCCGGTCAGCAATTCGCCACAGAGCGTGACCGGTCCGTACCGATTCGGTCGGGTACCCGACCAAATCAGACCCCTGTCGGCCCGGGGGCGTGACCGGACCCGCCGGGTGATGCGTCCACGGCTGACACGCGGAGCCGTACGTGCTCGGCGCCCGCGTACCGTACCCTCACGCAATGGCAGAGTTGAACGAGCCGACGGCTACCGGTCCGTTCATGCAGATCGGCGAGGTCGCTGCACAGACGAACCTCAGCCTGCGCACCATCCGCCACTACGAGGAGATAGGCCTGGTCGAGCCCTCGGGCCGCTCGCAGGGCGGTTTCCGGCTCTACGTGGACGCCGACGTCGAACGGCTGCGGCTGGTCCGGCGGATGAAGCCGTTCCTCACCCTGGAGGAGACCAAGGACCTGCTGGGCCTGCTGCAGACCGCGGCGCGGCTCGACGAGCTCGACGAGGCCGCGGCCGCGGCTGTCGTGGACCGACTCCGGATGTACCGCGAGGCGGTGGTGGTCCAGCTCGACACCCTGCGCGAGCAGGTCCACAAGGCCGAGGCCTTCGCCGACGAGCTGGGCGACATCGCCGCCGGCAGGCGTCGCCCCACGCTCTGAGACGCGCCACCCGACCCAGGGTGCCGGGCTCGGGTCAGTGTCCCGCCCCCAGCTGACCGGTCAGCCGACCGTGCCAGCCCTGGCTGGCCTCGTTGAGCCCGACGATGAAGACGTTTGTGCCCTTCTGGCGGTACTTGAGCTCGATGGCGTCCAGCGACGCGACCGTCGAGGAGTCGTAGATCTGGGACTCGCTCAGGTCGATGATGACGTTCTGCGGGTCACCGGCGTAGTCGAACTGGTAGACGAGGTCGTTGCTGGAGGCGAAGAAGAGCGCCCCGCGCACGGCGTAGACGCGGGTGTCGTCGTCCGGGTGGTCGACGTCGACGACCTCGGTGAAGTGGGCGACGCGACGGGCGAAGAAGATCATGGCCACGATGACGCCGAGCCCGACCCCGTAGGCCAGGTTGTGGGTGTAGACGGTGACGGCGACGGTCGTGACCATGATCGTGGTGGCGCTCAGCGGCATCCGCCGCAGCGTGGCCGGGTGGATGCTGTGCCAGTCCATCGTGCCGACCGACACCATGATCATCACTGCGACCAGGGCGGGCATCGGGATGATCGCGACGACGTCGCCCAGGCCGACGACGAGCAGGAGCAGGAACACCCCGGCCAGGAACGTCGAGATCCGGGTGCGGGCGCCGGACACCTTCACGTTGATCATCGTCTGGCCGATCATGGCGCAGCCGCCCATGCCGCCGAAGAACCCGGTGACGACGTTGGCGATGCCCTGCCCGCGCGCCTCGCGCGTCTTGGGCGAGTGGGAGTCCGTGACGTCGTCCACGAGCTTGGCCGTCAGCAGGGACTCCAGCAGCCCGACCAGGGCCAGGCCCACCGCGTAGGGCGCGATGACCTGCAGCGTCTCCAGCGTCCAGGGCACGTCCGGCACGAACCAGGCCGGCAGGCTGTCGGGCAGCTCGCCCTGGTCCCCGACGGTCGGCACCTGGATGGCCAGCAGCACCGCCAGGACGGTGATGACGACGATGGCCACGAGCGGCCCGGGGACCACCGTGGTGAGCCGGGGCATCGTGACGATGATGCCGATCCCCAGCGCCACCAGCGGGTAGACCAGCCACGGGACGCCGATGAGGTACGGCAGCTGCGAGGTGAAGATGAGGATGGCCAGGGCGTTGACGAAGCCGACCATGACGCTGCGGGGGACGAACCGCATGAGCTTGGCCACCCCCACCGCACTGAGCACGATCTGCAGCAGACCGCCCAGGATCACCGCGGCGATCAGGTAGTCCAGGCCGTACTCGCGGTTGAGGGGGGCGATGACCAGGGCGATGGCGCCGGTCGCCGCCGAGATCATGGCCCGCCGTCCGCCCACGATGCTGATGGTCACGGCCATCGTGAAGGACGCGAAGAGCCCCACGCGGGGGTCGACGCCGGCGATGATCGAGAACGCGATGGCCTCAGGGATCAGGGCCAGGGCGACGACGAGCCCGGCCAGGACCTCGGTGCGCAACCGCCTCGGGGAGCGCAGCGCACGGCGGACCGAGAACTCGTCCTGGTCCTGCTCGGGCGCCACGACAGGGGCGGGTGTGGTCGGGGTCATGCGGCTCCGTTCGACGGCCCGAGGGGCCGGGTGCACTGGTCGACGGGAGCCCGCGCGGACCCTCGGGGCCGGGACTCACCTCTTACGTAAGGAGAGAGTAGCGGGCCGACGCGCCGCCGCTCGCCGCCGTCACGTACCCGCCGGGTCTGCTGTCGGCTCAGCGCACCGAGGCCAGCACCTCGTCCAGCATCTGCGGGGTCAGCCGGCCGGTGAAGGTGTTCTGCTGGCTCACGTGGTAGCTGCCGACCACGTCGAGGTCGTGGGCGTGGGCCGGGGCGTCCGGCCCGGGCGAGAGCCGGACCCGGGCGCCGTGGCCGAACGCCGGTCGGGGCGAGGGGACCTGCCAGCCGGCCCGGGCCAGCGCCGGCAGCCCGGCCTGCCAGCCGAAGCCGCCCAGCACCACCACGGCGCGCAGGGTGGGGGCCAGCAGGGCCAGCTCGCGGTCCAGCCAGCCCGCGCACGCGTCCCGCTCGGCCGGGGTCGGCGTGTTGGCCGGCGGGGCGCAGCGCACCGACGCGCTCACCCAGACGCCGTCGAGGGCGAGGCCGTCGTCGCGCGACACGCTCGTCGGCTGGTTGGCGAAACCCGTGCGGTGCAGCGCGGCGAACAAGAAGTCCCCGGAGCGGTCGCCGGTGAACACGCGTCCCGTCCGGTTGGCGCCGTGGGCGGCCGGCGCCAGACCGAGCACGAGCACGTGGGCCCGCTCGTCACCGAACCCCGGCACCGGCCGGCCCCAGTACGTCTGGTCCGCGAACGCGGCCCGGCGGGTGCGCGCCACCTGCTCGCGCCAGGCCACCAGGCGCGGGCAGGCCCGGCAGCCGGTCACCTGCGCCTCCAGGGCCGCGAAGGCGGCGGCGTGCTCAGCGGGGTCGCTCACCCGGACATCCTCGCCCGGTTCGCCCGCGCGCGCCGGTGCCCGTCGCCTACCCTTCGCAGAGCGGCGAGAGGGGTGGGGTCATGCACGTGCGCCGAGAGGGTGTCACCACGTCCCGCGTGGGTGACGACGTCATGCTGCTCGACCTGGAGTCCTCGACGTACTACGCCATCGGCGGCAGCGGGGTCCTGGTCCTGGAGGCGCTGCGGGCGCCCGACGGGGTGGCCTCGGTCGACGAGCTGGTCGACGGCGTGCTCGCCGAGCACCCCGACGCCGCCCGGGACACGGTGCAGCAGGGCGTGCAGCGGTTCCTCGAGCAGCTGCGTCAGGTCGGGCTGCTGCAGGGATGAGCCCGGTCCGTCTCCGCGAGGAGGCGCTGCAGGGCCTGTACCGCCCCACCCCGGAGGAGGTGGCCACGGGCTGGCTGTTCGGGCCCGCGGCGAGGGAGGGGGTGGCACCCGACGACGCCGTCGCGTCCGGCGACTCCCGCCCCGGCGCCAGGCGCGGTGACGTCCGGCCGGCCCGGGCGGCGCTGGAGGACGCGGTGCGTCGTGCGCTGCTCGCCGGCCCGGCCCTGGTGGCGTTCAGCGGCGGGCGCGACTCGTCGGCCGTGCTGGCCCTGGCCGTCCACGTCGCCCGCCGCGACGGCCTGCCCGAGCCGGTCCCGGTCACGCTGGTGCTGCCCGGCGACGCGGACTCGGCGGAGTCGCCGTGGCAGGACCTGGTCCTGGACCACCTGCGGCTGCGCGGGCAGGAGCAGGTCGACGTGTCCGACGGCCGGGCCGCCGCCCTGGGCCCGCTGGGCGCGCAGGTGCTGCGGGCCGTCGGGCACCCCACGTTCCCGGCCGGGGCCCCGGGCGGTGCGCTGCTGGCGGCCGCGGCGGCCGGCGGCAGCCTGCTGACCGGTGAGCTCGGCGACAACGTGCTCGGCCGGCGGCGGGTGAGCGCCGCGGTCAACGTCTGGCACCGCCGGGGCCGGGTCGCGGCGTCGGACTGGCGCACCGCGGCGACCGACCTGCTGCCGCCCGCCCTGCTGCCCCGGGGCGGGGTCGACGGTGCGACCGGGTCCCCGGACGAGCCGGACGGGCTGCCGTGGCTGCGCCCCCGCGCCGCCGCCCGGTGGCAGGTCCGGCTGGCCGCGGAGCGACGCGCGACCCGGCTGCACTGGGCCCGCGACCTGCGGGCCGAGACGCGCCGGGCCTGGTGGGTGGAGGGCCACCGCACGCTGCGGGCCGTCGCACGGGCCGTCGGCGCCGAGCGGCACGACCCGTTCGCCGACCCGGCCTTCCTGCGGGCCTGGGCCGTCGCGGGCGGGGCGACCGGACCCCGGAGCCGGACCGTGGCGATGCGCCTGCTGGTCGGCGACCTGCTGCCCGAGGCCGTCCTGAGCCGGCGCAGCAAGGCCGGGTTCAACGCCGTGCACTTCGGCCCGAGCGCGCGCGAGGTCGCCGACGCCTGGGACGGCGGCGGGGTCGACCCGGACCTGGTGGACACCGACGCGCTGCGGGCGCAGTGGCGCTCCCCCCGCCCTCACGCCGCCAGCCTGGCCCTGCTCCAGCACGCCTGGCTGCGGTTGCACGAGGAGGGCGGCGCGTGAGCGCGGCCCGGGCCCGGCTGCGCTGGGTGCGCGAGCTGGCCGTGGTGACGGCGCTGGCGGTCGTGGTCGAGGTGGGCCTGCGCGTGACGACCCTGCCGCGGCTGGCCCGGCTGCTGCGGGTCCGCCTCGACCTGGACGAGCACGGCGCCGTGCTGGACGAGGTGCCCGTGCTGCCCGGCTGGGCCAGGCGCCCCGCCCGGGCCACCGCCGTCGTCCTGTCGCGTCGACCGTTCCAGGACACCTGCCTGCGCCGGTGCCTGGTGCTCGGCAGCCGCATCCGCGGCCTGGACCCGGTGCTGCGGATCGGGGTGCGCCGTTCCGGCACCGGCGGCTGGGAGGCCCACAGCTGGCTGGAGGTGGGCGGCCGCTCGCTGGACCCCTCCCGCGAGGACTACTCGACGTTCGGTCGCTCGTGACGGAGCCGCGGCGCTACCTCGCTCACGGGTACCTGGTCGAGTCCGACGTCGACCTGCCGCTGCCCCCGCACCCGGACGGCGTCGCGGCCCGCGGCCCGGCCGATCCCCTCAGCGGCGCTGCGGGCGACCGGTCGGGGTCGCCGCGGCTGCGCCTGCGCTCCGGCTCCCGCGTCGCCGTGCCCGGCTCGGACCCGCCCGGGCGGGTCCTCGCGCGGCTGGTCGACGACGAGCGGCGGACGTACTACACGTTCGCGGCCGACGGCGGGACGACCCGGCTGCGCTTCCACGGGGCGGTGGAGCTCGTGGCCGACGACGGTCTGAGCGAGGTGCGCGCCGACGTGGACCCGGCGGCCGACCCGGGCCTGGTGCCGGTGCTGGGGGCCGGGGCGCTGCTCGCGGTCCGGCTGCTGCTGGACGGGCGGCTGGTGCTGCACGCCAGCGCCGTGGCCCGCGACGGCCGCGCGGTCGCGTTCTGCGGCTCGGCCGGCATGGGCAAGTCGACGCTGGCCGCCCTGGCCGTGCTGTCCGGCTGGCGGCTGCTGACCGACGACGTGCTGCGGGTCGACCTGGCGCCTCCCGGCGGCACCGGGACCGGGACGACGGACGGCACCGGTGGACCGATGGTCTGGCCGGGGTCCTCGGCCCTGCGGCTGCGTCCCGCCGCGCAGCAGGTGGCCGACGCGTTCGACCCCGACGACGTCCACGCCACCGCCGACGGCCGCCGCGCGGTCGGCGGATCCGGTGACGGCTCGGCCGGGCCGGCGGGGCCGCTGCCGCTGGCCGCGGTGGTCGTGCCGCGGGTGGTGCGCGGGCTGAGCGCCCCGCAGGTGGAGCGGCTCGAACCGTTCGCGGCGCTGCGGCTGCTGCTGCGCTTCCCGCGGGTGGCGGGCTGGACCGACCCGGGCACCACGGCCCAGCAGCTGGACCTGCTCGGCGCCCTGTGCCGCCGGCTGCCGGTCGTCGTCGCCTCGGTGCCGTGGGGGCCGCCGTTCGCGGCGGCCGACGTCGCGGCCACGCTCGAGCAGGTGCTGCAGGCCGTCGACCGGCCCGCCGGGCCCTAGCCCGTCACGTCGTAGCCCGCGGCCTGCAGCCGGTACAGCTCCCGGTACAGCCCGCCCGCGGCCATCAGGTCCGCGTGGGCCCCGCTCTCCACCACGACGCCGTCGGCCAGGACGTGGATCCGGTCGGCCAGGTGCAGGTTGGTGTAGCGGTGCGACACCAGCAGCACGGCCCGGCCACCCGCCATGGCGCGCACGTCGCGGAACAGGTCGTGCTCGGCCCGGGGGTCCAGGGCCGAGGTGGGCTCGTCCAGCACCAGCAGCCGGGTCGGTCGCACCAGCGCCCGGGCCAGCGCCAGCCGCTGCCACTGCCCGCCGGACAGGTCCTGGCCCGAGTCGAAGGTCACGCCCACCGGCGCGTCCAGGCCGCCGGGCAGCCGCACCGGCAGGTCACCCAGACCCACCTGGTCCAGCACGGCCAGCACGGCCTCGTCCGTCGGCGGCGGGTCGAGCCCGAGGACGACGTTCTCGCGCAGGGTCAGCTCGAAGCGGGCGAAGTCCTGGAACGCGCACGACACCGTGGCCCGCAGCCGCTCCCGGCCCGGCCGCCCGGTCAGCTCCGTGCCGTCCCAGGCCGCGCCGCCCGCCGTGGGCGACAGCAGGCCCGCCGCGACCTTGGCCAGGGTCGACTTGCCGGAGCCGTTCTCGCCGACCAGGGCGACGACCTGCCCCGGACCGACGCCCAGGTCGACGCCGTGCAGCACCTCCTCCCCCGTCGGGTAGGTGAACCGCACCCCGCGCAGGGCCAGCGTGCCGCCGGCCGGCAACGGCGACCCCGCCGGCGTCGCGTCGCGGCGGGACACGAACGCCTCGAGCTCGGCGAGGAACGGGGCCGCCTCCAGCGCGCTGCCCGCGGCCGTGACGGCCCGGTCCACCTGCCCGCTCAGCAGCCGGGCGGCGAGGACCGCCGCCCCCGCGTCGGCCAGCGTCATCGACCCGCGCCGCACCAGCAGCACGATGGCGGTGAGCGCTGCCGCCAGCGCGGCCGCCGACAGCAGCGCCGTCAGCACGGCGTAGGCCTCGCGCCGGCGCACCTGCCGACGCAGCCCCTGCCGGTACCGGGTGCCCAGGGCCTCCTGGGTCGCGCCCAGCTCGTCCTGCGCCGCCAGGCTGCGCACCTCCTTGGCGGCCGGCCGCTCGACCAGCAGCCGGCGGACGTAGGCCCGGGTGCGGAACACCTGGGTCCAGCGGCGCGAGAAGCCGAACTCCGTCCGACCCGCGGCGCGGGCGACGAGGACCGCGGGGACCCCGCCCAGCAGCAGCACCGGGACCAGCAGCGGCTGCACCACCACCAGGGCCCCGGTCAGCGCGAACGAGGTCAGCAGGCCACCGAGCAACGACAGCGCGGCCCCGGCGATCTGGTGCGGGCGCCCCAGCGCCTGGCCCTGGAGCCGCTCGACCGCGTCGGCGTGCTGCGGCGTCTCCACCTCGCGCAGGTCCAGCCGGGAGGCGACCGCGGCCACGTCGCGCCACACCACGATGCTGGTGTCCTCGGCGATCAGCCGCTGCTGCTGGGTGACCACGCCGCCCGCCACGGCCGAGGCGGCGGTGGAGCCCACCAGCAGGGCGACCGGCAGCAGCAGGCTCCCCCCGGCCCCGCTCAGCAGCCGGTCCAGCAGCAGCGCTCCGGCGGCGACGACACCCACCGCGGCCGCCGCCTGCACCACCTGCAGGGCGCACACCAGGGCGAACGCGCGCGGGCTGCTGCGCGCGACCAGCGCGACGGCCTCCCGGGCCAGCCGCGGTCGGCTGCGCCGTGCCGCGGGTGAGGTCACGACCGCAGGCTAGCCAGGTGCCGCGCGCGCTGCCCCGGAGTCACGCAGAGTGGTTGATTTCCACCTGACCAGCCCCAACCTGTCCGAACTGGTTGCCGAGCGTGCACGGGCTACCTACTCTTCGACGAGACGGTCGAAGCTGAACCGTCACCAGCGTCCGAAAGGGGACACGTATGTACGAGGCACCCTCCTTCGAGGTCGTGGGCACCGTCCGCGAGCTCACCCTCGGCGCTTCCAGCGGCAGCCGGCTCGACCAGAGCTTCCCGTCCGGCACCGCGTTCGGCGACCTCACGTTCAGCTGAGACGCCCTCTGCGGACGTCCCGACCCCACCGGGGCCGGGACGTCCGTGCGTCGTGGACCGGCCCCGACCCCGTGGTCGCGGCCGTCCGGGCCTTCGCCCTCGGCACCCGGCTGACCGAGGTCCCGGCGCCCGGGCCGTGGCTGGCGGCCGCGCACCGCCACGGCGTGGCCACGGTGGTGGCCGACGTGCTGCGCCGCTCCGACCTGGCCCTGCCGCCCGAGCTCGCCGCCGCCCGGTTCACGGGTCCCGCCGCCCTGCTGCGCACCATGGCCGACCTGACCCCGCTGGCCCGGCGGCTGGACGACGCCGGGGTGCGCTGGCTGGCGGTCAAGGGCCCCGTCCTGGCCGGCGTGGTGTACCGGACGCCGAACGTGCGCAGCTACAACGACCTCGACGTGCTGGTGCACCCGCTCGACCTCCCCGTCGTCCTGGACCTGCTGCGGGAGCACGGCGCGAGGCTGCTGGACCGCAACTGGGAGCAGGTGGCCCGGTCGGGGCAGGCGCAGATCAGCTGGGCGCTGCCGCACGGCACCAAGCTCGACCTGCACTGGCACCTGGTCAACCGGGAGGCGGTCCGGGCCCGGATCGGCGAGCGCACCCCCGCGCTGCTCGAGCGCCGTACCCGGGTGACGCTCGAGCAGACCCCCGTGTGGTCGCTGGACCCGCTGGACCTGGTGCTGCACACCGCGCAGCACGCCTGCCTGTCCGGGGCGCACGCCCTCAAGTGGCTGCTGGACGTGCAGCAGGCCCTGGCCTGGGCCGGGCCCGACCCCGCGGACCTGGCCCGCCGGGCGCAGGCGGCGCACCTCGACCTGGTGCTGGCGGTCGTCGCCGACCGGACCGCCCGCTACGTGGACCCCGGGGTGCTGCGCCACGTCCGCCCACCCGTCCACGGCGCGGCCTGGCGCGCGGCGGCCCGGGCGGTGTCGGACCGGGTGCCGCCGGGCGACCCCGGGCGCTGGAGCGGTCGGGCCGTGTACGCGTCCACCCGGCGCGACACCCCCGGCAGCGCCCTGGCCACCGTGCGGACGCTGCGCCGCAACGTCCTGCGCCGGGCCGGCGAGCCGGTGCCGTCGTCGATCGGCCTGGAGCGCGGCACCACCCGGGACCGTGACGCCTGGCTGGGGCTGGCCGCCCGGCACGGCTGAGCCGCGGGGACCTGACCGCCCCGGACGTCCGAGCCGCGGGGTCCGAGCCGCGGGTCCGGCCGGCTCAGCCGTGGGCGACGGACCAGGCGATGCCGTCGAGGATGTCGTGCTCGCTGACCCGCACCGTCGTGACGCCGCTGCGCAGCGCGACCCGCTGCAGCACCTCCTGCCACACCAGCGCGCCGGCCCCGATGACGTCGACCCGGCCGGGGTGCATGAACCCGCGTCCGGCCCGGGCGGCACGGTCGGCGTGCAGCAGCCGGTCGCAGGCGGCCAGCGCGTCGGCCAGGGCGTGCTCGCTGCCGTGGATGCGCTCCGGCTCGTAGGCGGTCAGACCGAGGGTCTCCGCGGCCACCGTCGTCACCGACCCGGCCAGCCCGACCAGGGTCCGCACCCCCGTCAGGTCGACCGTCAGCTCGACCTCGTCCAGCGCGGCCCGCACGTCGGCCCGCGCCGCCGCCTCCTGCTCCGGCCCGGGCGGGTCGTCGTGCAGGTGCCGTTCGGTGAGCCGGACGCAGCCGACGTCGACCGACCGGGACGCGGCCACGGCCGGCGTCCCGGCCACGACGTCGCCCACGACCACCTCGGTCGACCCGCCGCCCAGGTCGACGACGCAGAACGGCCCCGGCACCCGGCCGGCCAGCTCGCGGGTCGCCCCCAGGAACGACAGCTCGGCCTCCTCCGCGCCCGGGACGACCTCGGGCTCCACGCCGAGCCGGTCCCGGACCCCGGTGACGAACTCGGCGGCGTTGTCGGCGTCGCGGCTGGCGCTGGTGGCCACGAACCTCACGCGCTCGGCCCCCAGGTCGGCGACGACGGCGGCGTAGGCCTCGACCGCCGCCAAGGTGCGGGCCAGAGCCGCCTCGGACAGCCGCCCCGTCGCGTCGACCCCCTCCCCCAGCCGGACCACCGTCATCCGGCGGTCGAGGTCGACCTGGGTGCCGGCGTCCGGGTCGACGTCGGTGACCAGCAGCCGGATGGAGTTGGTGCCGCAGTCGACCGCGGCGGTACGAGGCATGGGGGCGAGCGTAGGGCCGCTGCCTGCCCGTCCAGGTGGCGGCCCGCACCACACCGGCACACGGCACCGCGTCGCAGGGCCGCGGGGCGCGCGACGGGGCACCCCGTGTGTCGCCGTGGACGCCCCGTGGCACCGTGGGCCCGTGGCGAGCCGGGACGCAGTGGTGGTGGGGTCGGGTCCGAACGGGCTGGCGGCCGCGTGGACCCTGGCCTCCGCCGGTCTCGACGTCGAGCTGGTCGAGGGCGCGGACACCCTGGGCGGGGGCACCCGCAGCGCGGAGCTGACCCTGCCGGGCGTCGTGCACGACGTCTGCTCCGCCGCGCACCCGCTGGCGGCGGCCGCACCCTTCTTCGCCCCCGGCGGCGGGCCCGACGGCTCGGGCTTCGACCTGGCCGCGCACGGTGTGCGGCTGCTGCAGCCCGAGATCCCGTTGGCCCACGCCCTGGACGGCGGCCGGTTCGCGCTGCTGCACCGGCGCCTCGCCGACACCGCCGCCGACCTGGACGACCTGGCGGCCGGGGACGGCGCCCGGTACCGGCGGCTGATGGCCCCCCTGGTCGCCGACGCCGGCACGGTGGTCACGGCGCTGACCTCGACCATGCGCTCGGTGCCGCTGCGTCCGGACCAGCTGCTCACCCTCGCGACGTTCGGCGCCCGCGTGCTGCAAGGCGTCCCGCGGATCGCGCGCGGCTTCCGCGGCCCGGCCGCCGGGGCGCTGCTGGCGGGCAGCGCGGCCCACACGGCCCAGCCGCTGCAGCGGATGGGCGCCGCGGGGGCCGGGCTGCTGCTCAACACCCTCGCCCACGCCGTCGGGTGGCCGGTCGTCGAGGGCGGCAGCCAGCGCATCGCCGACGCCGTGGTGGCCGACCTGCGGCGGATGGGCGCGACGGTGCGCACGGGCGAGTGGGTGGACGACCTGCGTCAGCTGCCCAGCGCCCGCATCACGATGCTCGACCTGTCACCCGCGAAGCTGCTGGGCCTGGGCGGGGACGCCCTGCCGGCCGGCTACCGCCGGGCGCTGCAGCGCTACCGCTACGGCAACGGCGCGAGCACGGTGCACTTCGTCACCGACGCCCCCGTGCCCTGGGGCGACCCGCGGGCGGCCCGCGCCGGCACCGTCCACCTGGGCGGGCCAGGGGCGCAGATCGACGCAGCCGAGCGCGAGGTGGCCGCGGGCCGCCACAGCGAGGACCCGTTCGTCCTGCTGGTGCAGCCGTCGGTGGTGGACCCGACCCGTGCACCCGCGGGCCTGCACCCGGTCTGGGCGTACTGCCACGTCCCGGCGGGCTCGGACGTCGACGTCACCGCGACCATCACCGCCCGGATCGAGCGGTACGCGCCGGGGTTCCGCGACACGGTGGTGGCCAGCAGCTGCCGCAGCGCCGCGCGCCTGTCGCTGGACAACCCGATCCACGTGGGCGGCGACATCGCCGTGGGCGAGGCCAGCGTGCGGCAGACCGTGCTGCGGCCGGTCCCCCGCTGGGACCCCTACGCGACGCCGTTGCCCGGGGTGTTCCTGTGCTCGTCGGCGACCCCGCCGGGGCCGGGGGTGCACGGCATGAGCGGCGTGCACGCCGCCCGCTCGGCGCTGCGCCGTTCGTCTCGACGCAACGGCACACTGTGACGATCTAACCGACGCAACGTGCCGTTGTGTCGGGGAGGAACCGACGCAACGTGCCGTTGTGTCGGATCGACGACCGGTCAGGCGGGTCTGATGTCGGTCCGGGAGAAGTCATCACCCTTGAACAGCAGGACATCGTCCTGCACCCGGGCCAGGGCGTAGGCGTAGAGATCACCGAATTTCAGTCCCGCTGGGTGTCGTCCCTTGCCGAAGCGGCGCCAGGCGGCGCGTGCCACCTCGACCTGGTCGGCGTCGACGGCGACAGCCCGGACGCCGGCCCGGTGAAGGAACAGGTCGAGCTCGCGCCCGGCGGCCTCGCCCCGGCGAGCCTCGACCACCAGCGACGCCTCCAGGAGGGTCCCGGCGGACACGAGCACCTCCGGTGCCGAGGCGACGGCCTCGATGAACCGGTCCTTCTCGGGCTCCCCGAACAGGATCGCGAGCAGCGCCGAGGTGTCGACGACCATCAGGCGGGTAGCCCGTCCGCGCCGTACCCCAGGAGGTCCGCCTCGGAGCGGTCGCCCAGGACCGGGAGGGCGGCGGCCCGGTCGGCGATGACGGTCAGCTCGGCCTGTCGTGTGTCGCTGCGGGAGGCCGCGCGCACGCGTTCCAGCCGTTCCCGGAGCGCGTTCGCGACCGCCGTGGTCAGGCTCTCACCGGTCACGCCGGCCAGCTCGCGGGCCAACCGGTCCGTCTCTGCGTCCTTGATGCTCAACGGCATGCAACCAAGGTACCTCCGCAGGTGGACAGGCACCTAGGCTCCCCGCACCGAACGGCGCTCGTACAGCGCCGTCGACCAGACGTACCCGACGACCACGAACCCGACGCACCAGCCCACCGCGATCACTGGCTCCCACCCGAGCGGGGTGCCCAGCAGCAGGCCGCGGACGGTCTCGATGACGGGGGTGAACGGCTGGTTCTCCGCGAACCACCGCAGCGCCGTCGGCATCGACCCCGTCGGCACGAACCCGCTGCCCAGCATCGGCAGCAGGGTCAGCACCAGCGGCAGGTTGCTGGCGGTCTCGACCGACCTCGCCTGCATCCCCATCGCGACGCCGAGCCAGTTGACCCCGTAGGACACGAGCACGAGCAGGCCCGCGAGGGCGAGCCACTCGCCGACCCCGGCGGTCGGGCGGAAGCCGACGAGCAGGCCGACCACCAGGACGAGCGTGACGGCGATGACGGCCTGGACGGTGGTGCCGACGACGTGACCGGCGACCACCGCGGCCCGCGAGATCGCCATGCTGCGGAACCGCGCCGTGATGCCCTCGGTCATGTCCATCGCGATCGTGATGGCGGCGCCGCTGGCTGCGCTGGCGACGGTGAGGACCAGGATGCCGGGCATGACGTAGGCCAGGTAGGCCTCCCGACCACCGGCGGGGTCGACCCCGGGCAGCCCGGCCCCCAGGGTGCCGCCGAGGACGAACACGAACAGCAGCAGCACCACGACCGGGCCAAGGATCACGAACACCGACAGGCCGGGGTAGCGGACCATGTGCAGCAGGTTGCGGCGCAGCATGGTGACGGAGTCGGCCACGACGTGCGACAGCCGGCTCGGGCGGCCGGGGGCGGTGACGGTGCTCATGACGTGGTCTCCTTCGTGTCGGTCCGGCCGGTCAGGGCGAAGAACACGTCGTCCAGGTCCGGGGTGTGGATGCTCAGGTCGTCGACCTCGAGCCCGGCCGTGTCGAGCCGGTCCAGCAGGGTGCGCAGCGCGCGGACGCCGCCGTCGCTCGGCACCGTGAGGGCCAGGTCGGCGTCGTCGCGGGTGGAGCCGTCGAGCACGGCCGCCGCCGCGGCCAGGGCCGGGGCGTCGGCGAAGCGCAGCCGCACGTGCCCGCCGGGGACGAGCCGCTTGAGCTCCTCCGGCGTCCCCTCGGCCACGAGGCGGCCGCCGTCGAGCACCGCGACGCGGTGGGCCAGCGCGTCGGCCTCCTCCAGGTGCTGCGTGGTCAGCAGCACGGTGGTGCCGTCCGCGACCAGGTCGCGGACGATGTCCCACATGGTGCGCCGGCTGCGCGGGTCCAGGCCCGTGGTGGGCTCGTCGAGGAAGATGACGTCCGGGGTGGAGACCAGCGTCATGGCCAGGTCGAGACGTCGCTTCATGCCGCCGGAGTAGGTGGCCAGCGGTGTGCGGGCGGCGTCGAGGAGGTCGAACTGCTCGAGCAGCTCGGCGACCCTGGCCCGGGAGCGCCTGGCCCCGAGGTGGCGCAGGCGCGCCATCAGCAGCAGGTTCTCCTCACCGGTCAGCAGCCCGTCGACGGCCGCGAACTGCCCGGTCAGCCCGATGGCGGCCCGGACGGCGTCCTGCTGGCGGACCACGTCGTACCCGGCGACCCGCACGGACCCGCCGTCGGGGCGCAGCAGGGTGCTCAGGACGTGAACGGTGGTGGTCTTGCCGGCGCCGTTGGGCCCGAGCAGGGCCGTGACCGTGCCGGCCGCGACGGTCAGGTCGACGTCGTCGAGCACGACGGTGCTGCCGTAGCTCTTGCGCAGCCCGCGGACCTCGATGGCGGCCGGGGTGGCGCCGCCCGCGCTCACCGGGCCCGCCGCACGTCGATGTCGCCGAACTGCGTGCGCGCCCGCACGGCGACGGTCGGCTCGGCCGGGCCCGGGGGCTGGTCGGCGTCGAGCTCGTTGCGGACGTGGCCACGCTTGGACGACAGGTCGAGCCAGGCCGCGACTCCCGGCCGCACCCCGACGGCGACCTGCCCGAAGCCGCTCTCGACCTCGATCGAGCCCGCGGCCACCTCACCCAGCCGGATGGTGCCGTAGGACGTCTTGCTCACCACGGACCCCAGGGCGCGGGTGATGTCCAGGTCGCCGTAGGACAGCTTCGCCTCGACGTCGCCGCCCGCCTCGCCGATGGTCAGCGACCCGTGCGAGGCCTTGAGGACGGCGTCACCGGTCACCGTGCCGATCCGGATCTGGCCGTGGTCGGCGGTGATCTCGACCCCGCCGTCGGCGGTGCCCACCGTTGCGCTGCCGTGCCCGGCCCGCAGCCACAGGTCGCCCGTGGCCTCCAGGTCCACCGGGCCCATCGAGGCCTTGACGCGGGTGGCGCCCAGGCGGCCCACGCTGCGCACCTCGCCCACCGCGACCTGCGCGGTGAGCCGGGAGCCCGTGGGCAGCTCCACCCGCAGGTCGACGGACTCGGTGGGCCCGATGACGGCGAAGCGCGGCCTGGGGCCGGTGACCGTGAGCCGACCGCCGTCGAGGGCGACCGTGGTCTCGGCCGCGCCGCGGACGTCGACGGCCTTGTCCGGGTTGGTGGGTGACACGGTGACCACGGTGTCGGTGCGGTCGCCGGCGACGACCTCGAGCCGGCCGACCTGCAGGTCGACCGCGAGGTCGATGGCGGTGGGGGTGTCGAATCTGGGCATGCTGACGCCTTCCCTTCCGGGGCGTGGCTGTCCGACCCCGCGGGTCCGCGGGGTGGTGGGGTGGCGGGTGGGGCGCCTGGGTCAGCGCGCCCAGCCCGCGAAGCTGTCGCCGGTGCGCAGGGTGCGCCTCGTCGAGCGTCGCTGCTTGGGTTGCAGGGCCTCCGCGACCGCCCGCACCAGCCAGGCGTTGACGGACACGCCGTCGGCCGAGGCGGCCTCGTCCACCTGCGCCTTGAGGGCGTCGGGCAGCCGGAGCGTGGTGCGGGAGGTGCTGATGTCGTCCAGGTCGACCGGGGCCGCCGGACGCTCGTCCGGGTCGGGCTCGGCGGCCGGTGAGGTGACGACGAACTCGACGTCGCGCCCGCGCAGCCGCAGGTCGACCGAGCCCGGCGCCAGGTCGCGGCTGATCTCACCGGCGGCGGCGGACAGGACGTCCAGCAGCACCACGCGCGTGGCCGCGTCGAGCCCGCCGACCAGCCGCTCGGCCACGGCGCGGGTGCGGGGCTCGCCGTCGTCGGCGGCCAGCGCCAGCTGCCGGTGCAGGTCGTCGACGTACCGCTCGAGCTCCATGACACCATGGTGACACCACAGTGGTGTCATGTCTAGCCCCAGTGGTGTCACGACCGCCGGACCGTTCGACCGAACGGGTGCAACCCGGGTCCTGGGTTGCGGTCGGGGCCTCAAGCGGTGGGCCCCGGGCCCGATCTGTGCCCTACGACCGCACCGGGAGGGACCCGGACAGAGCGGCCCAGAACACGCGCACGGGGGACGGCACATGAACGCAGGGGTGGACCAGAGGCCTGACCTGAGGCCCGTCGGGGCCCGGCACCGGAGCCAGGCTCCCGGCCGCGACCGCACCGGCCCACGACGCGGCTGGGCCCGGGCCCGCGCGCTGCTGGCGGCCGGCGTGGTGGTCGGGGTGGGCGCGGCGGCGACGCTGGCGTCGTGGACCGACACCGAGTGGGTCTGGGCGGGCAACGGCTCCGACGACGGCCCGGGACTGGCCGCCAGCATCTTCGAGGTGCAGCAGAACCTGTGGGACGGCGCCGACGGCGCGGCCAACTTCGTCGACCGCGAGACCGCGCCCGGTGGGCAGCTGGACTTCACGCTGGACGCCGGCCGGCTGACCCCGGGCGACACGGTGTACGCCCCGATGCAGCTGCGCACGATCGCCGACTCCGACGCCGCGGAGCTGACCCTGGACGGGGCTGTGCTCGGCAGCGGCACGACGGCGTTCTTCGAGGCGCTGCGCTACGGCGTGCGGACCGACGTGCCCCGCGCCGCCTGCACCGCGGCCGGCTACGGCTCCGCCGGTGCACAGCTGGTGCCCCCAGGCACCGTCCTGGCCACGGGGTCCGGCTCGGCGACGTTCGCGCTGGACGCGGGCGGCGTCGGCACCCCGGGCGCCGCGGTGGACCTGTGCTTCGCGGTGACGCTGCCCGCGGGCGTGTCGACCACGCTGCAGGGCCAGGGGGCGCCCCCGCAGTGGGCGTTCCAGGGCCTCAGCCGCTGACCCGGGGACGGTGATGGCACCGCCCCGCACCACGCTCACCCGCACCGCCACCTCGACCTCGACCCCGTCCGCTGCGGCCACCGCCGGCGGTCGGCGCGGGGTGGGCCGCCGCCTGCGCGAGGTGGTCCTGGACACCGTCGCGGTGCTGGGAACGCTGTCCCTGCTGGGCACGGTCGCCCTGGTCCTGACCGGGGCGTCCCTGGTGGTGTTCCGGACCGGGTCGATGACGCCGGCCATGCCGGTCGGCGCGCTGGCCCTGGTCGTGCCCACCCCGGCGGACCAGGTCGCCCCGGGCGACGTCGTCACCGTCGCCCGCCCCGGCTCCCCGCTGCCGGTCACCCACCGGGTGGTGGCGGTCGAGGCCGCCGCTGGGCTCGGGCCCGGCGGGGCGGTGCTCGAGCTGCGCGGCGACGCCAACGAGGCCGTCGACCCGCAGCCGTACGAGGTCGCCGAGGTCGGACGCGTGGTGGCCTCCGCCCCGCACCTGGGCCACTGGCTCGAGCGGGCCCGGACGCCCCCGGTGCTGGCCGGTGCCACGCTGGCCGCGGCCGCGCTGGTCGCGTGGACGTTCTGGCCCGCGACGGCTGACCGTCCCCGGCCGACCGGCCGGCGGTGCGCCCGCCGGTCGCGCCGGTGACGGTCCGGCGGCCGCGGTGGGTGGTCCCGGTGCTCGCCGCCGGACTCGTCCTGGGCCCGACCACGGCGGCGGCCGCCCACCCGGTGGCCTCGCCGGCCGGCGCCGTCCTGCCCGTTCCGGTCTCCGCGGGTGAGAACGACCTGCTGTGGGTCGAGGTGGACGAGGTGGGCCTCGGGCGGCTGTCCCGCGCCCGCGTCGTCCGTTGGCAGGTCGTCGCGCACCTGGCCGGAGCCCCGGAGGGCCGGCTCACCGTCCAGCTGGCCGCCCGGGGCGAGCTGGCGCACACCCCGACCGGGGTTCTGGTCCAGGTGGAGAGCTGCACCATCCCGTGGACGGAGCAGCGCGCCCGCTGCGACGGCGAGCAGGCGCTGCTGTTCCCGTGGCACCGGGTCGTGCCGGACACCGACGGCGAACCGGTACCGGTCGGCCGCCTGACCCCGACCGAGAGCCACTGGCTGCTGGTGTCGCTGACCCTGCCCGAGGCGACACCGCAGACCAGCCAGCTGCTGCGCACGCAGGTCGGTCTGGGACTCACCGCGACCGGGGACGAGCGGTTCCCGCCGGACGCGCCGCCCGCGCCCCCGCCGACCACGTCCCCGCCCGCCCCCGACCGACCCATCCTCGACCGACCCACCGACGACGAGCCGAACGACGACGAGCCGAACGATGACCGCCCCACCGACGACCGCCCCACCGACGACGAGCCGCGCCCGGACGCACCGCGCCCCGACCGAGGCGACGGGCCGGCCCCCTCGGCCGGCACCGGTCGCGGCGACGGCGCGGGCGGTGGCTCGCGCCCGCCGTCGGCCGACGGGCTCCCGGGTGGCCGCTCCCCCGCCGGGGAGATCTCCGCCGCGCCGTCGGCCCTGGCCCGCACGGGTACCGGGCTGCTGCCGCCGCTGCTGCTCGGCCTGGGCGCCGTCGGGGCGGGGCTGTCCCTGGCCGGGGTGGCCCGGTGGCGACGGTGACCCGCCGCGCGCGCCGCGACCGCCGACGGGGTGGCCCCCGTGCGGTCCTGCTGGTCCTGCTGGTCTGCCTCGGCCTGCTGGCCCCCGGCACGTCGCTGGCCGCCCGCACGAGCGCCACCCACGCGGCCTGGACCGACACCGAGTGGGTGCACGCGGGCCTGACCGTGCGGATGCCCCGGGACTGCGCCACCCCGGGCCGCTACACCGCAGCGACGGACGCCGCCCTGCTGCGGGGCCAGGTGGGCCCCACGTCCCTGGCCACGGTCGCCGGGCTGTCCGGGCTGCGCGTGACCCGGTCCGGGACCGGCACCACCCCGGCCCCGGCCACGGCGCTGCCCGCCGGTCCGGACGCGTTCCGCGACCCGCTGGGGGCCGAGGCCGTCGCGGGCCTGGTCGCGGCCGAGCTGGGCGGTGTGGTCCAGCTGGCCGCTCCCGCCCAGGCCGCGGGCGTCCTGCATCAGTACGGCCGGGCGACGTCCGCGGGCCAGGCGCACGCCGCGGCCGGCGCCGTCACCGACTCCGGCGCGCTGCTGGTCGGTGCCTCGCAGGCGGGGGCGGCCACGCTGCCCGGTCCGGCGGCGCTCGACCTGGCCGCCCTCGCCCCCGGCACGGCCGCCCTGGCCGGCGTCCGGCTGCGGGTCGGGGCCGTCGCCGCCGGGGCCCGCCTGGACGGCTGCCTGCGCGACGAGGGCGGCGCGTCCGCCGTGCGTGAGTACGGCATCGCCTCGCTGCGCGCCGACGTCGCCAGCCCGCCCGTGGCCGCGCTCACGCAGACCACCACGGCCGCCGTGGCCACCGCGCAGGGCACCGTGACGGCGCTGGAGCAGACCCTGGCCGCGGTCCTGCTGCGCGACCTGAACCTGCTCGGGCTGGGCACGGTCACCACCAGCGCCACCGTCACCGTCGACCTGCAGCAGGCCGTGGCGCCGCTGCTGCAGCAGACCCTGACCGACGGCGTCGTCACCGTCGACCTGGCCGCCGGCCGGGTCCAGGTCGACCTCGCGGCCCTGCCCGCCGGTCCAGGTGGTCTGGACGGCCGGTCCCCGGGCACGGTCCTCGCCCTGGACGCCGCGGCCGCGGCGGCGGTCGGTGCGCGGGTGGACACCCTGCTGCGCACGTGGGTCGGTACGGTCGTGCAGACGGTCGACACCGCCCTGCGCGGTGCCGCGGTGGACATCCGCGCCAGCATCAAGGCGCCGCTGCTGCCCGCCCTCACGGTGCGGGTCTCCGGCACGCTGGCCCAGGTGGTGGCGGGGAACGCGACCGTGAGCGCCGTGGGCCTCAGCCTCCCCCCAGCCGTCCTGGCCACCCTGGGCACCGCGGTCTCCGGCGCCCTGTTCACCCCGCCGGGCGGGGCCGTCCCGGTCCTGCGCAGCACGCTGCTGGCGGCGGTGCCCGCCGTGCTGACCCAGGTGGGCGCCGCCGTGTCGGCGCTCGGCACGGCCGTGCGGCTGACGGTCAACGTCCACACGGACGACCCGGTCGCGGACACCTGGGCGGTCACGGCGCTGCGGGTCCAGGTGCTGACCGGCAGCAACGTCGGCAGCCGCGTGGACCTGGCCACCGCCTCGGTCGGCCCGGTCAGGGAGAGACCCTGAGCCGAACCCGGCGGCCCGGTGGGCTCGCTCAGCCGGCCTCGGGCCGGGCGACGCAGGGCCCGGCGGCCCACCAGTCGCCCAGCGCGGCCAGCGCCTCGTCACCCAGCGGGTTGACGCCGGGCCCGGCGGCCAGGGAGTGCGCGACCAGCACGTGCAGGCACTTGACCCGGTCGGGCATGCCGCCGGCGCTGATGCCGTCGATCTCGGGCACGTCACCCAGCTCGGCCCGCTGCGCCAGGTACGCCTCGTGGGCCCGCCGGTAGGCGGCGGCCAGGTCGGCGTCGGTGCCCAGCCGGTCGGTCATCTCGCGCATCAGCCCGGCGGACTCCAGCGTGCTGACCGCACCCGTGGCCCGCGGGCAGGTCAGGTAGTACGACGTCGGGAACGGCGTGCCCCCGGGCAGCCGCGGCAGGGTCCGCACCACGTCGGGGTTGCCGCACGGGCAGCGGTGCGCGACCTCGACCACGGCCCGCGCCTGGCGACCCAGCTGCTCGGTGACCGTCGCGACGTCCACGGGGTCGACGGGGTCAACCGGGCCCGACGGCTCAGTCATCGACGTCCTCGCCGATCTCGCCGCCACCCACCTCGGGCGCGTCCAGGACCGGGTCGGCCGTGCCCGTGCCGACGGCCTCGACGCTGGACCAGACCCGGTCGTACCAGGTCCCGGCCGGCGGGGCGTCGGGCCGGCGCACGCCCTCGACGTCCAGCGCCCCCGGGTCGGGCTCCGCCGCGGAGGCCTCCGGGTCGGGCACCACGTACCCGGTGTCCCCCGGCATGACGAAGTTCAGCCGCTCCCGCGCCTGGGCGGCGACGTAGGCGTCGTCGTCCCACAGCCCGACCTCGGTCTCCAGCGCGGCCACGTCGCTGCCCCGCTGCTCGATCTCGCCGCGCAGGGCCGCGATGTCGCGCTGCTGCTCCACGTACAACCGCAGCGGCGGGGCAAGCACCAGGGCGCAGACCACGCCGAGCGCGAGCAGGACGACGACGCGACGCGTCCGGGGCCCGGTGTCGTCCCGGTCCCGGTCGCGCCGCGCGTCGCCCACCCGCTGGTCCTGCTCGCTCAGCCGCGACGGAACCGGGGGAACGCCCCGGCCCCGGCGTAGACCGCCGCGTCGTCCAGCAGCTCCTCGATGCGCAGGAGCTGGTTGTACTTGGCCACCCGGTCGGTACGGGCCGGCGCGCCGGTCTTGATCTGACCGCAGTTGGTGGCCACGGCCAGGTCGGCGATGGTGGTGTCCTCGGTCTCGCCCGAACGGTGGCTCATCATGCAGCGGAAGCCGTTGCGGTGGGCCAGGTCGACCGCGTCCAGGGTCTCGGTCAGGGTGCCGATCTGGTTGACCTTGACCAGCAGCGCGTTGGCGTTGCGCTCGTCGATGCCGCGCTGCAGCCGGGTCGGGTTGGTGACGAACAGGTCGTCGCCGACGATCTGGACCTTGTCGCCGACTCGCTCCATCAGGTGCGCCCAGCCGGCCCAGTCCTCCTCGTCCAGCGGGTCCTCGATGGACACCAGCGGGTAGGACGACACCAGGTCGGCGTAGAAGTCGACCATCTGCTCGCTGGTGCGCTGCTCGCCCTCGAAGCGGTAGCTGCCGTCGGAGTGCAGCTCGGTCGCGGCGACGTCGAGCGCCAGCGCGATGTCGTCGCCGAGCCGGAAGCCGGCCTTCTCGACGGCCTCGGCGATCAGGTCGAGCGCCTCGCGGCTGCTGCCGACGCTGGGGGCGAACCCGCCCTCGTCGCCCAGGCCGGTGGACAGGCCGCGGGCCTTGAGGACCGACTTGAGCGAGTGGTAGGTCTCCACGCCCATCCGCAGCGCCTCGGCGAACGAGGGCGCGGAGATCGGGGCGACCATGAACTCCTGGATGTCGACGCCGGAGTCGGCGTGCGCGCCGCCGTTGACGATGTTCATCATCGGCACGGGCAGCACGTGGGCGTTGGGGCCGCCGACGTAGCGGAACAGCGGCAGGCCGGCCGAGGCGGCGGCGGCCTTGGCCACGGCCAGCGAGACGCCGAGGATGGCGTTGGCACCGAGCGTGGCCTTGTTGGGGGTGGCGTCCAGGTCGATCATCGCCTGGTCGACCAGGCGCTGCTCGTCCGCGTCGTAGCCGACCAGCTCGGGACCGATCTCGTCCAGGACGGCGTCGACGGCGTTCTGCACGCCCTTGCCCAGGTAGCGGGCCTTGTCGCCGTCACGGCGCTCCACGGCCTCGAACGCACCGGTGCTGGCGCCGGAGGGGACCGCGGCGCGCTCGAGGGTGCCGTCGTCGAGCTCGACCTCGACCTCGACGGTGGGGTTGCCGCGGGAGTCGAGGATCTCGCGTGCTCCGATGGCTTCGATGGTGGCCACGAGGGGCGCTCCTTCGGTCTGAGGTGTGTGGTTCGGCGGGCACGGTCGACCCGGGCAGCCGACCGGGTCGAGACTACCGAGCCGAGGCTGCTGCTCCGTCCGGGCGCGCCAGCTCGTGGGCAGCGGCTGCGCTCACGGCTGGACGGCGTCGGCCTCCGGGCCGGGCTCGGGCTGGGCCGTCACGGTCGCGGTGCTGGTCACGGTGGCCGTGCTGGTGACGGTGCTGGTGGCCGTCGTGCGCACCGTGGCCGTCGCGGTGGCCGTCGCGGTGGCGGTCGTGGTGGCGCGCTGCGTCGTGGTGGCCGTGGTCGTCGCGCGGGCGGTGGTGGTCGCCCGCGCCGTCGTGGTGGCCACGGCGGTCTGGGTGACCCGCACCGCGGCGGCGTCCACGGACGACGACACGACGATCGTCACGGTGGTGCCGAGCCGCTGCGCCTCCGACGCCTCGGGCTGCACCTCCAGGACCAGGCCGCCCGGCTCGTCGGACTGGCGCTCCTCCACCTCGACGACGAACCCGGCCCCGGTGACCTGGGCCACCGCCTGGCCCTGCTCGAGCCCGACGACGGGCGGCACCAGGTTGGACCCGCTGGCCACGACCAGGTCGACGACCGCCCCCTCGGGCAGCACCTCGGCGAAGCCGGGGGCGGACTCGATGACGGTGCCCTGCGGGGACGTGGACGGCACCTCCAGGACGTCGCCGACCACCAGGCCGGAGTCCTCCAGCGCCCCCCGGGCGTCCGGCACGAGCACGCCGACCAGGTTGGGCACCGCCGTGCTGTCCGGGCCCGAGCTGATGATCAGGTCCACGGTCGAGCCGCCGGGTGCCTGCTCGCCGGAGGCCGGGTCCGTGCCGAGCACGGCACCGCGCGGGACCTCGACGCTGGGCAGGGTCGTGCTGTCGCCGACGACCAGGCCGGAGTCCTCCAGCCGTTCCCCGGCCTGCTCGACGGTCAGCCCGGCCGTGCGCGGCACCGGCACCGGGGCGCCCGTGCCGGCCAGGGTGGGGTCCGCGACCGGGTCGGGCCACAAGGACGTGACGGCGATGACGAGCAGCACGGCCAGCGCCGCGGCCAGGGCCAGCGCCGCGCGGCGGGACGCCACCAGGCGGCCCAGCCCGCGGCGGGCCCGGGTGCGGCGGTGCCCGGGGGCACCGGGCGGCGGCAGAGCGGGGCGCTCCGCCGTGTCGTCGGGGGCCGGGCCGGCGTCGGGACCTGCGGCCCCGCCCGCCGTCGCGGCCGCGGCGGTCGCGCCGGCCACGACACCGGGACGGGGTTCGTCGTCCTCGTCGTCGTCGGGCAGGTAGTCCGGCAGCAGCCCCGAGCCGACGGCCTGGGTGTCGGCGTCGACGACCTCGGCGTTGTGCCGCTGCGGCTCGTGCGGCGCGACGGCGGTGGCCAGCCCGTGGGCGCCGGCGGCCCAGGCGGCGGGCGCGTCGACCTCGCCGAGGACCTGCAGCAGGTCGCGGCGCATCTCGGCGGCGGACTGGGGCCGGGCCCAGGGGTCCTTCTCCAGCGCCCGGACCACGATGTCGTCCAGCGCGGCCGGCAGGCCGGGCCGGCGCGAGGACGGCGCGGGCGGCAGGGTGCGCAGGTGGTGGCGGACCACGTCCTTGGCCCCGCCGCGGAACGGCGGGTAGCCCGTCAGCATCGCCGTCAGCAGGCAGCCGACGCTGTACAGGTCGGAGCGAGCGTCGACGAACCCGCGCCGGGCCTGCTCGGGGCTCAGGTAGGCGATGGACCCGAACCCGGAGCCGGCCTCGGCGAGCTCGTCGGTGAAGTCCTCGTGCTCCAGCAGCTGCGCGCCGGGCATGGCCCGGGCGATGCCGAAGTCGGTGACCTTGACCGACCCGTCCCGCAGCACCATCAGGTTGCCGGGGGTCACGTCGCGGTGGACCAGGCCGCGCTCGTGGGCGTGCGCGAGCGCGCTGGTGACGTCGACCCCGATCTCCAGGGCCCGCTCGACGGTCAGCGGGGTGCCGTCCACCAGCAGGTGGGACAGCGGCTGGCCCTCGATCATCTCCATGACCAGGTACGGCCGGGGCACGCCGTCGACCACGGCCTCACCGACGTCGTGGACCTGGACGATGCCCGGGTGGTTGAGCCGGGCCGAGCTCATCGCCTCGGCCCGGAACGCGGCCATGGCCTCGGGGTCCATGGCGACCTCGGGGTACAGCAGCTTGACGGCGACCTCTCGACCGAGCCGCAGGTCGCGGGCGCGGCGCACCTGCGCCATGCCGCCGCGACCCAGGGTCTCCCCGAGCTCGTACCGGTCGTCCAGGACCGGCCGGGGCCCCATCACGACGGCCTCCCGGCGGGCCCCGCACCACGCGCCGCGGACCGCCCGGGCAGCACGGCCGGACGGCCGTCGGCCGTCGTCAGCGGTGCGTGGGAGGGGTCCACCGCTCGACCGTACTCAGTGCACCGCACCGCTGCCGCCTGCCGGGGGCGTCGGTGCGTCGGCCGTGTCGTGACCGGCCGGGTGGGCGCCGCGTCCGCCGGTCTCGTGGATGACCCCGTCGACGTGCGCGCGCAGCGCGGCCTCCGGGTCGACACCGCCGGCCCGGGCCCGCCGGACGAGCTCGAACAGGGCGGCACCGACCGAGTCCTGGGTCGTCGGGGGTGCGTCCACCGTCAAGTCATCGGCACCGACCGCGCGGTCTGTAAGCCCCGCCCGCTCCAGGCGCGCGAGCAGCTTGTCGGCCCGTGCGAGCGCGGGCAGGTGGCGGGGGATGCCGTCGACCGGACCGCGGGAGGGCTTCTCGGCCGCCTTGAGCTCGTCCCAGCGGGCCTGCACCCCCGCACCGGTGCGCACCTGCTCGTCGGCGAAGACGTGCGGATGGCGCCGGCGGAGCTTGTCGACCAGGCCGGTGGCCACGTCGTCGACGTCGAACGCGCCGCGCTCGGCCGCGACCCGGGCGTGGAACACGACCTGCAGCAGCACGTCGCCGAGCTCCTCGGCCAGGTCCGCCTCGGCCCCGGGGGCCCCGGCGTCCAGACCGGCCACGGCGTCGATGACCTCGTAGGTCTCCTCGACCAGGTACCGGGTCAGGCTGTCGTGGGTCTGCTCGGCGTCCCAGGGGCAGCCGCCGGGGCCGCGCAGGCGGTCCATGACCGCCACCACGTCCAGCAGCGCGGAGCCGGGCCTCGTCGCCCGGTCCTGGTCCCCGTCCACGTCAGCCCTGCGGCGTCGCCTGGGCGTCGGTGGCGGTCTCGGGCAGCCAGTCGCGGCGGAAGTCGCCGAACTGCAGCTCTCCCTGCTCACCGACGGTGCCGTACCGGGGGTTGATGCTGACGTCGGCGTCCTGCAGGCCGGTGATGGCCTCCTGCAGGGCGGGGGCGGCAACGTCGGTCTGCTGCAGGTTGGACAGCATCAGGTTGGTGGCGATGACCTGCAGCGTGGCCTCGGAGTACTCCTGCGGTCCCCGCCCGGCCTCGACGTCGACGGCGTCCAGGAACTCCTGCGCGTCCTCGTCGGTGGCGAACAGGTCGGCCGGCGACTGCTCGGTGAACTCGCGGGCGACGGCCTCGACGGCGTCGGCGGCGACCAGCAGGCTGACGATCTGGACCGGGTCGACCCGGGTGCCCTGGGTGATCTCCAGGGGCAGCTCGCTCACCGCGGCCTGCACGTCGGCCTCGGCCACGACCCGGCCGTCGACGACGGCGGCGGCGCCGGGCCTGCCCGCCGCGGAGCACGCGCTCAGGCCGAGCGACAGCACGACCGCGCCCACGACGGCGCCGGTCCTGGCCCCGGAGGCCCTGGTGGAGGTGCGGGGCGTCATCGTCTGCTCATCCCTTCGACGGTGCTCTGCTGGTGCTCGGTACGGAACCCTACGGCCGCGACCGGGGCCGCCGCGCCCCCGGCGGCGGTGCCGGTTCGCACCCGGCCGGTGCCGGCGGGTCCGGCGACGGCCTCCGGGCGGGGTCCGGTCGCGGCCGGCACACCGGTCGCCGGGGCGGGCAGGACCGTGGTGACCAGGTCGCGCACCCAGGCGATCAGGTCGGTGTCGGCCACCGGCCCGCCGCTGAGCCGGCCCGCCTGCGGGGCGGTGGGCAGCGGCACCAGGACGGTGGACAGCGACGGCTTGACGACCGAGCGCGGGTGCAGCCGTTCCAGGCGCAGCTGGCTGGACTCCGGCAGCACCACGGGCGCCAGGCGCAGGAACTTGCCCTGCACGCTGACGTCGGCCAGCGCGTAGCCGCGCAGCAGCACGCGCAGCCGGGCGACGGCGAACAGCGCCTGCACCGGGCCGGGCAGGGCCCCGTCGGCCGCCGTGCCGAACCGGTCGCGCAGGTCCTCGGCGACGGCGTCGAGCTCCGCGTCGTCGGTGGCCGAGGCCAGGCGCCGGTACACGTCCAGGCGCAGCCGCTCGGCCGGGACGTAGTCGTGCGGCAGGAACGCGTCGACCGGCAGGTCGAGGGTGGTGTCCACGGGCGGCGGCTCGGTGTCGCCGTCCAGGTCGCGCCGGTAGTCGGTGACGGCCTCGGCCACCATCCGCAGGTACAGGTCGAACCCGACGCCCTCGATGTGCCCGGACTGCTCCCCGCCCAGCAGGTTGCCGGCGCCGCGGATCTCGAGGTCCTTCATCGCGACCTGCATGCCCGCACCCAGCTCGGTGTTGGCGGCGATGGTGGACAGCCGGTCGTGGGCGGTGTCGGTGAGCGTCGCGCCGGGGCTCCACATGAAGTAGGCGTAGGCGCGCTCGCGGCCGCGCCCGACCCGGCCGCGCAGCTGGTGCAGCTGCGACAGCCCGAACGTGTCGGCCCGGTCGAGGATCAGGGTGTTGGCGTTGGCGATGTCCAGGCCGGTCTCGACGATGGTCGTGCAGACCAGCACGTCGAAGCGCCGCTCCCAGAAGTCGACGACGGTCTGCTCGAGGTCGGCCTCCCCCATCTGGCCGTGGGCCACCCGGATCCGGGCCTCGGGCACCAGCGAGCCCAGGTGGGCCGCGACGCGCTCGATGTCGCTGACCCGGTTGTGCACGAAGAACACCTGGCCCTCGCGCAGCAGCTCGCGCCGGATGGCCGCGCCGACCTGGCGCTCGTCGTAGGGCCCGACGTAGGTGAGGATCGGGTGGCGCTCCTCCGGCGGGGTCGCCAGCGTCGACATCTCGCGGATGCCGGTGACGGCCATCTCCAGGGTGCGCGGGATGGGCGTGGCGGACATGGCCAGCACGTCGACGTTGGTGCGCAGCTTCTTCAGCTGCTCCTTGTGCTCGACGCCGAAGCGCTGCTCCTCGTCGATGACGACCAGGCCCAGGTCCTTGAACCGCATGTCCTTGCTCAGCAGCCGGTGGGTGCCGATGACGACGTCGACGCTGCCGTCGGCCACGCCCTCGCGCGCGGCCCGGGCGTCGGCGTCGGTGGAGAAGCGCGACAGGGCGCGGACCACGACGGGGTAGCCGGCGAAGCGCTCGGAGAACGTCGACAGGTGCTGCTGGACCAGCAGGGTGGTGGGGACCAGGACGGCGACCTGCTTGCCGTCCATCACGGCCTTGAACGCGGCCCGCAGGGCGATCTCGGTCTTGCCGTAGCCGACGTCGCCGCAGATCAGGCGGTCCATCGGCACGGCCCGCTCCATGTCGGCCTTGACCTCGTCGATGCTGGCCAGCTGGTCGGGGGTCTCGGCGTAGGGGAACGCGTCCTCCAGCTCGCGCTGCCAGACGGTGTCCTTGCCGAACGCGTGACCGATGCTGGCCATCCGGGCGCTGTACAGCTGGATCAGCTCGCCGGCGATCTGCTTGACGGCCTTGCGGGCGCGGCCCTTGGCCTTGGCCCAGTCCGAGCCGCCCATCTTGGACAGCGCCGGGGCCTCGCCGCCGACGTAGCGGCTGACCAGGTCCAACGCGTCGGTGGGCACGTAGACCCGGTCGCCGGGCTGGTTGCGCTTGCTGGGCGCGTACTCCAGGACCAGGTACTCGCGGGTGGCGCCCTGCACGACGCGCTGGGTCATCTCGACGAAGCGGCCGATGCCGTGGGTCTCGTGCACCACGTGGTCGCCGGGCTTGAGGGTCAGCGGGTCGACCATCTGCCGCCGCTTGGACGGCATCTTGCGCATGTCCTTGGTGGACGTGCGCTGCCCGGCCAGGTCGGTCTCGGTGAGCAGGGCCAGGCGCAGGTCCTCGCTGACGAAGCCGTGCAGCACCCCGGCGGTGGTGACGTGGACGACGCCCGCCTCGGGCGCGGCGTCGAGGCTGTCGACGTAGCGGGCGGGGACGTCGTTGGACCCGAGCACCTTGACCAGGTGCTGGGCGGGTCCGTGGCCCTCGGTGACCGCGACCAGCCGCCAGCCGTCACGCACGTGCGCGCCCAGGTCGGTGGCGGCCTCGGACAGGTCGCCGCGGTAGCCCTGCACCTCGCGCCCGGCCACGGTGACCAGCCGGGCGTCGCTCGCGTCGCGCAGCTCGGCGTCCGCGGCCAGTGCGCCCGCGGTCCACCAGTCCAGGTCGAGGTCGCGGGCGTGCTCGTGCAGGTCACCCAAGGTGCGGAACATCCCGGCGGACAGGCCGTCGGACGTCAGGTCGACCGGGATGACGTTGCCGGCGGCCGCGTTGGACCAGGCCGCCTCGAGGAACTCCGCGCCGGTGTCGATCAGGTCCTGGGCGCGGCTGTCGACCCGGGCCGGGTCGACGGAGACGACCAGGGTGTCGGTGGGCACGACGTCCAGCAAGGTGGTCATGGCCTCGACCAGGACGGGGATGAACGCCTCCATGCCCTCGACGGCCTGACCGTCGGCGACCTTGGTCAGCAGCTCGGCCGCACCGGGGTAGGCCTCGAGCAGGTCCGCGGCCCGGGCCCGGACGGCGTCGGTCAGCAGCAGCTCGCGGCACGGCGGGGCGAGCAGGTCCTCGACCGGGCCGAGGCTGCGCTGGTCGGCCACGGCGAACTCGCGCAGCTCGTCGACGGTGTCGCCGAAGAACTCCACGCGCACGGGGTGGGCGGCCGTGGGCGGGAACACGTCGACGATGCCGCCGCGCACGGCGAACTCTCCGCGCCGCTCCACCATGTCCACCCGGTGGTAGGCGGCGTCGGCCAGGTCGCGGACCACGTCGTCGAGGTCGACCTCGTCACCGGCCCGCAGCCGGGTCTCGCGCAGGTCGCCCAGCCCGACGGCGAACGGCTGCATGACGCTGCGGACCGGGGCGACGACGACGCGGACGGGGCCGCCGGGGTGCTCGTCGGGGTGGGCGAGGCGGCGCAGCACCTGCAGCCGCTCCGCGACGGTGTCGCTGCGGGGGCTGAGCCGCTCGTGGGGCAGCGTCTCCCAGGCCGGGAAGCCGACCACGTCGGCCTCGGGCAGGAAGCTGCGCAGCCCGGCGACGGTGTCGTCGGCCTCACGCGCGGTGGCCGTGACCACCAGCAGCGGCCGGCGGGCGGCGAGCGCGGCCAGCAGCGGGGCGCGGACGCCCTCGGCGCAGACGACGTCGACCGCCCCCGTGTCGGAGGCGGTGGGGTCGGCGAGGTCGACGAGGGTGCTGACGGCCGGGTCCTCGACGAGGACGGGCAGCAGGCCGGTGAGGGTCATGGCTCCTGGCACGGGGTGGGGGCGGTGGCGCGGTCAGGCGTGGGGCACGGCCGACCGGGCCCCAGGATAGGCCCCGCCGAGGCGGCCGCCCTCAGGCGTCGGGGGTCGGGGTGGGCTCGCCCCCGGCCGTGCTGTGCCGACCCGTGCCGCCGGCCTTGGCCACGGCGACACCGCCCGCCACGAGCCCGGCCCCGGCCGCGACGAACGCCGCCGCCTCGATGCCGGTGCGGGCCAGCCGCCGGTCGGCGGCCCCGCCCTGGACCTGGCCCCCGCCCACGCCGCCGGCAGCGGTCATGGTGGAGCCGCCCGGGGTGCCACCGCCCGGGGTGGTCGCCGTGCCGGACGGGCTGGTGCTGCCCGGCGGGGTGGTCGGCGGGGTGGTCTCCGACCCGGGTGCCGTGGGCGTGGTCGCGGTGGGCTCAGGTGTGGTCGGCGGCGGCGTGGTGGGCGGCGGCGGGGGCGTCTCGGTCTGGCCCGGGCTCGGGCTGGTGGACTGGGCGCTGGCGGCGGTCATGCCGAGCACCTGCACGGCCGGCACCGCCCACAGGGCGGCACCGCCGGCCGCAGCCGCCGACCGCAGCACGCTGCGCCGGGCCACCCCGCGGTCCTGCTCCCCCGCCGCGCCGGTCTCGTTCGCCCCGGCCATGTCCGCACCAGTCATGTCGCACCTCGTCCCAGACGGTCCGCAGTGGCCCGTCACCCAACGATAAGGACCCGGGGGCCACCGCGGGGATACATCTGGGGACACGGATCGGCCACGGTTGCTCCGCGTAGGGGGTCGGATCCCGCCTGCGCGACCGGTCGGTGACGCCGGGTCACCGTTGTCCCGGTCACCACGCCTTGACGGGGCCCGAGGACGACGGAGGGCCGGGACCACCGTGGTGGTCCCGGCCCTCGTCACGGCCGCCGGCGTGCCGGCGCCGGCGCCGGGTCAGTCGTCGTCGGACCGTCAGTCGTCGTCGGACTGGCGGAAGAACACGCTGTTGCCGACCACCGTGGCCGGCGCGAACTTGCCGCCGCCGTTCGCCGCGAACGAGCCGTCGTAGCTGGTCGCGCTGCCGGCGACGATCGTGCAGGTGCTGGGCACGACCAGCTTGAGCGCGATCTCACCCTGGTAGGTGGTCTTGGCCCCGACGAACCCGGGCGGGCAGCCCCGTTCGACGTAGTGGGTCTTGAAGCCGAGGCTGGCCAGGTAGTCCCGGTCCTGGTTGCCGGCGCCGCCGACGCGGCCGTCGGACTCGACCTTGGCGACGTAGTACTTCTTGCCGCACTTGACCAGCACGAAGCCGTGCGAGATGCACTTGCCGGTCGGCTTCGGCGGCGGCGGCGGCGGGGGCGGCGGCGGCGGCGGGGCGGACGTGCCCTGGGCCGACGCGGCCGTGACGGACAGGGCCTGGACCGCCGGGACGGCCCACAGGGCGGCGCCACCGACGGCGAGGCCCTTCTTGAGCGTGGTGCGGCGCGTGGGGCCGACCGGCGGCTCGCCGGGCGGGGTGGGG
This sequence comes from Jannaschia sp. R86511, assembly GCF_042466345.1. Taxonomy (NCBI): domain Bacteria; kingdom Pseudomonadati; phylum Pseudomonadota; class Alphaproteobacteria; order Rhodobacterales; family Roseobacteraceae; genus Jannaschia; species Jannaschia sp. R86511. The sequence continues at coordinate 1,339,288 of NZ_JAXHCD010000001.1, read as the reverse complement.
GGTTCAGCAGACATGGCGTCTCCGCTTGCAACAGGGGTCCAGCCCTGGTGGCTGGCGTGGTCGACGGTACTCCCGGAATCCGCTCACTGTCTGTTATATCGCCTGGTCAGAGCAGTGTTTCCGAAATGTCGTCCGATGTGTCCTGCGTGTCGTCGCGGGCGGTGACCGAGCGGCCACCGCCCCGCGGTCGATCAGTCGTCGTCGTCGGAGGCGCGGAAGTAGACGACCTTGCCGACGATGCTGGCCGGGCCGAAGGAGTCGGAGCCGTCGGGCCGCCCGCCGGGGGTGTTGTCGAACGTGGGGTCGAAGGACACCGCGATGCCCTCCTCGATCACGCAGCCGTCGGGCACGGTGATGGTGAGCGCGAACTCGTTCTGGTAGGTCGTGAGCCCGCCGACGAACCGGGCCAGCAGCGCCGGCGACTGCGTGAACGGCCGGTAGCCGAGCTCGCGCAGGTAGGCCAGGTCGGCCCCGCTACTGAAGCCCAGCTGGCCGGTGCGGTTGATGGTCACCGAGTACAGCTGGCCCTCGCAGCGGACCAGGACGAAGCCGCGGGCGATGTACATGCCGGTGGGCGGGGGCGGAGGCGGCGGCGGGTCGACCGGGCCACCGCCGGGGGCACCGGAGGTCGCCTCCGCGTGCGCAGCGGTCACGCCCATGGCCTGCACGGCCGGCACGGCCCACAGCGCGGCCCCACCCACGGCCAGGCCCTTCTTGAGGGTGGTGCGGCGGCTGGGTCCCGCCGCGGTGTCGGTGCTGGGCAGGTCGTTCATGTTGGCCGTCCCCGAGACGAGTGGTGGGCCCGACCGGACGACGGCCCCTGCGCGGACGGTAGCGCCCCGACGATGGATCAGGAAGCAAGAAAGCGCAGGTCAGAGGCTGTTTGACGGGCATGCCCGAGATGTCCTGCGTGTCGTCGCGCTCAGTGACCGTGCGCCTGCACCCACGCCAGGTAGGCCCCGCGGCCCGCCGTGCCGCCGCGGTCGGCGGACAGGCTCTCCTGCGCGGGGGTGGGCCCCAGGTGCAGCCCGGGCACCCGCAGGGCCGTCAGCGAGCGCCAGCCGTCGCGCCCGCTGGCCCGCACCAGGGCCCTCCCGGACCGGCGCCCGGGCGGCGCGCCCACCAGCCGCCGGCCGCTGGCCCGGTTGAGCGCCCGCCACCAGCCCTGCGGCAGCCGATCCGCCACGGTCTGCGCAGCCCCACCCGGGAACACCTGGGCGGCACGGTCCAGCGCGACCGCGACGGGCAGCAGGGTCCCGGTGCGGGCCAGGGCGTCCTGCAACGCCTCGTGGCGGTCCAGGACGCGGGCGGCGGCCAGCTCGACATCGCAGAGCCAGAGCAGCCGCGCCGCCCCGTTGCGGGCGCAGTGCCAGGCCACGTGGACCAGCGCGTCCACGTCGTCCGGGGTGCGCAGCCCTGGCAGCAGGCCGCAGGGGCGCGAGCCCGCCAGCAGCGCGTCGGTACGGAACCCGAGGCCGTCCCGCACCGAGGCGCGGTTGGCCAGGCTCCAGTGCAGGTCCACCTGGGTCCCGGCCGGCATGACCAGGGTGATCTCGGCCAGCCCGAGGCGCAGCATCAGGTCCCAGTTGTGGACCAGGTCGACCGCGCCCACGGCCTCGAGCGCGTCCAGCGCCGCGGCCAGCCGCCCCGGGGCGACCACCACGTCGGCGTCGGCGAACGGGCGCACGTCGGGGCGGGGGTACAGCTCGTGGGCGAGCGCCGCCCCCTTGACCAGGACCCAGTCGACGTCGGCGACGGCGAAGGCGTCGCGGATGGTGCGCAGGTCGTGCAGCGTCCTGACGTAGTGCGCCAGCGTCTCGCGCCGGGCCGCGCGCACCGGACCGGCCAGGCGCCCGTCGGTCGGCAGCAGGCCCACGACGCCGTGCCGGCGGGCGGCCTCGACCAGGTCGATGGGGTCCGCCTCTCCGCCGTCGGTCCCCGGGGTCGGCCCGCCGTGACCCGCGTGCCCGCGCGGGGGCAGGCCCAGCCCCGGTCGCACGAGGGCCGCGAGACCCGCCGCGGACACGGGCGACGCCGATGTCATCGGCCCGCTACCAGACGAACACGGACAAGGGGAACACTCTTAACGGGTGAAACAGCGCTCCGCAGGCCCGTGACCAAAATGTGACCAAGACCACATCTGCGGGACATACCCGCACGTAGCGTGTCCGTGCGCTCGCACTGCGGAGGCATAACACGCTACCCGTGAGTTGCCTTGACACGGGGGTGTCCCGAATAGTCCGTTCCTGAGTGGCCCGTCGTCACAGACAACCCCTTGCCTGTCGACGCTCGGTGACTAGTCTTCGCCTGGACGCGTGAAGGCACCACTCGAACGATCAAGTGCCCACCCCAGCGGTCGAAAAACGTAGCAGAGCCTCCCCGGGTCTCGCTGTGTTTTCGGCAGAGGCCGGGGGCGGACACCGACCCCCCTGCCTGCCAAGGAGTTTTGCCCTCATGCCCACCCACACCCCTGTGGCCTCCAGACGCTCGCGTCGTCTGATCGCCCTCACGGCCCTCAGCACGCTGGTCCTCAGCGCCGTCGTCGCCGTCCCGGGCGCATCCGCCGCCAGCGTCGGCGTCCCCACCGGCACCAAGCTGACCGCGAGCGGCAACATCACCGTGAAGAAGGCCGGCACGGTCATCGACGCCAAGCACGTCAAGGGCTACATCAACGTGCAGGCCGACGACGTGACGATCAAGAACACCAAGGTCAGCTACGGCGGCGCCCACAGCATCCGGATCTTCCCGGGCGCTGACCGGACCCGCATCGTCGACTCGACGGTGGAGTGCACCGGCGGGCGCACCAACGGCATCGTCTTCGGCAACTACACCGCGGAGCGCGTGGCCCTGACCGGCTGCCGCAACAGCTTCATGCAGCCGGCCGACGTGTCCAACAGCACCGTCGACGGCAAGGCGTTCAGCAGCGGGAAGGTGTCCGCACCGACCCCGGCGCCGAGCCCCACGCCCGCGCCGCCCGCGCCCACCCCGTCTCCCGCCCCGCCGGCGCCGACCCCCACCCCGACTCCGACCCCCACGCCGACCCCGGCCCCGCCCGCGCCGACCCCCGCGCCGCCGGCCCCGACCCCGGCTCCGCCGGCCGACCCCGCCCCCACCGGGACCAAGGCGCAGGTCATGGCCCAGGCCGGCCCCCGCGTGCCCGCCACCGCCACCATCACCGGCAGCCAGGCCCGCCAGCGCATCCTCGACACCGGCCTGCTCGAGAAGGTCAACGTCCGCGGCACTCTCGACCTGTCCCGCGTCGACCGCGGCTACACCATCCGCGACATCACCCTCGACGCCGCCGGCGGCCGCTACGGCATCCACACCATGGTCGGCTACTCCGGCGTCGGCGCCCCCAAGGCCAAGCAGACCATCGAGTACGTCGAGGTCCACGGCGCGATGTCGGCCGGGCTCTACCTGCGCAACGTCACCGTCCGCAACGCCGACCTGTGGGGCAACATCGACAACATCAAGTCCGCCGACAACGTCAGCGTGACGAACTCCTGGCTGCACGACCAGGCCTGGGTCAGCGGCGCCCACGCCGACGCCATCCAGATCCAGTACGGCACCGGCCAGTACTTCGCCAACAACGTCATCGACGCCGAGCACGGCGACAGCTCGGTCGCCGGGTCTCGGGCCAACCAGCCCGCCAACGCCGCCCTGCAGACCGGCTCCATGCTCGGCAACGCCTCCGCCCGGTTCCACGACAACTGGATCGACGGCGGCTACTACTCGGTGCGTCTGGGTGAGCAGGCACGTCCGGTCATCGACTACCAGTTCCGGGACAACCAGTTCGGCCGGGACTTCCGGTACGGCGCGGTCGCTGGGTCCAAGAGCGCCGGCAGCAGCTTCGGTGGCGTGTTCTTCGACGCCTCCAACACGTGGGAGGACACCGGCAAGCCGGTGTGACCCGCCGCCTGACGCCTCGACGGGTCAGGTCCCTTCGGCAGCAGCCCCGCGGTGCACCCGCGGGGCTGCTGCCGTCTCAGCCCAGCAGGGTGCGGGCGAGGTCCAGAGCCTGATCGGGGTCCTCGGCCCAGTGAGTCGTCTCGCTGGACGAGGTCCACAACCGATGGAGGGCGCTGATCTTGCCGTAGCTGTTGTCGAGCACGACGTGCGGGATTCCCAGCAGGCAGCAGAGCAGGTGCGCGTGCAACCGGTCGGTCACCACCACCCGCGCGGTGGACAGCAGTCCCACACCCTGGCCCAGCACCTGCCGGCACATCGCCTCCAGGGCGGCCGCCGTCATGGGCGCGACCAGCGTCGCGGTGCGGGCGTCCCGCTGCAGAGGCCTGGCCAGCCGGGGCACCATCCGGACGGCCTGCCAGCGCAGGTCCCCGACGCGGCCGAGCGACCAGTCGACCACCAGCGCTCGCCCGACGGCCCCCTCTCGCAGGCCGCTGACGCCCTCCATGTCGTCCCGGGCCAGCGCCAGCACGTCCACGGAGGCGGGTCGGGTGCGCGTGAGCGGCCCGAGCCCGAAGGCCATGTCCGGGGCCAGCACGACCGCGTCCGGCCGTAGTGCGGTGGCCCGGTCGGCACTCGCCTCGTCCCGGGCCATGAACGTGTACCGCCCGTGGCCGGCCACCACCCGGGCGAACTGCTCACGCAGGTCCTGGTCGTCGAAGTGCACGCTCTGCGGCAGCTGGACCACATGCCGGTCTGGCAGGTCCCCCAGGAGCTGCTCTCGCAGCGCTTGGGGCCACGGCCAGAGATCCCCGACGCTGCCGCCCCCGTGCAGCAGGACGGGACCTTCGGGCAGCGCCTCCCGCAGCCGTCGCGGGTCGTAGCGTCCCGCGTCGGCGACGTAGGACACCGTCACCCCCAGAGCGTCCAGAGCGGCCCGCTCCCCCGCCCAGATCGCCGCATCGCCTGCGTTGCGGTGGTAGGGGAAGTCGACCAGGGCCACGTGCGTCGCCCCGTCGAGGACCTGGGCCAGGGTCTCCAGCAGCGTGGAACGGACCGAGCGGACGAGATCCTCGTCGGGTCGGGCGTGCGGAGCAGGCAAGTCGGTCATGCTGTCCTCGTCGGAAGTCGGTGCTGGCGGGAGGTCGGGCAGGGATGCGGACGTGGATCGAGCTCGGCGCCTCGCTCGACCCGTCCCAGTGGGCGGCTCGGCACCGCGCCGGCGAGGTGCCGGACGCCTCGCCCTACGGCCTGCACCGGCTGCAGGAGCACGGTCACGCCGTCCGGTTCAGACCGCCGCCCGCCGGCGTGGCCGAGCTGCCGGCCCGGGTCGTCCGTCGGGGGACCGGGATGCAGTGGACGGAGGCCGTGGTCGGTCCCCCACCTGTCGGGACCCAGCTGTGCCTGGCCTGGGACGAGCGCGCCGGCGTCCCCCGCGCCCGGTTGTCGGGCCGTCGGACACCGGTGGCCACGGGAGTCATCTGGCTCGACGAACCCGGTTCCTACCCCGCCCGACCGGCTGCGGTGGCCGCACTTCGGCGCTGCGCCCTGGTGTGGACCCTGGCCGGACCGCAGGTCCCCGCCCTGCACGCCCTGGGTGTGGCACCGTCGCGCGTGGCACACCTGCTGTTCGGTGTCGACACCGAGTTCTTCGTCGCCCAGGACGCAGCGGCCGCCGACCCCGACCTGCTGGTGAGTGTGGGCAACGACCGGCACCGCGACTGGTCGACCCTGCTCGCCGGGTTCGCCGAGGCCCGCCGCCGCCGCCCAGGTCTGCGGCTGGAGGTCGTGACCCGGGCGGCGCTGCCGCCCGCGCCGGGCGTGACGACCCACCGGTCGCTCGGCCACGCCGACCTGCGACAGCTGTACGCCCGCGCCTCCTGCGTGGTCCTGACCACCCTTCCCAACGGTCACGTGTCGGGCATGACTGCGGCCCTCGAGGCGCAGGCCAGCGCCCGTCCGGTCGTCCTGTCGGCCACGCCGGGCAGCGAGGACTACGTGGACCACGGGACCACCGGCTGGCTCGTCCGCCCGCTCGAGTCGGCCACGCTCGCCGACCGGCTGCTGCACGCCCTCGAGCCGGGCGCGGTGGCCGCGGTGGGCGTCGCGGGGAGGGCGAGGGCAACCGACCTGCACTCGACGGCCGCCATGGCGCAGAGGCTCCACGGCCTCATCGCCGAGCGCTGCTGACGGGCCGGCGAGCGTCGAGGATCTGCACCATCTGCCGCACGGCCTGCGCCTGGACCTCGGGGACCGTGCGAGCGAGGGTGGCCCGCAGCTGCTCCGCCCGCTCCTTGGTGGCCAGCACCGAGGCCACCAGCTCGTCGGTGGACAGGACACGGGCGTCCAGCGAGGCCTCCGCAACACCCAGACCGGCGAAGACGCCCTGGTACTTGGAGCTGTAGGCGATGGCGCAGCAGGCTGTCCCGGTGGACAGGGCGGCGATGGTGCTGTGCATGCGCGTTCCCACGAAGAACGAGCAGCGGGACACGACCGCCTTGGCCTGCCCGGCGTCCTCCAGCCATGCCAGAGGCACGACACGCCGCCCGACCGCGTCCGGCAGCAACGAGTGCAAGGCGTCTGCGGCGAGGTTGTCGGCCTCTCCACCGGGCCGGCGACCGAGCACGTGAGGCACCAGCACCACCTCGTGCTCCTGGCCGACGAGCTCGGTGACCACACGGCGGACCGTCTCGCGGTAGTCCGCCCGCAGCCCGAACGGCTCCGGGCTGTTCCACAGCAGCCCGGACACGTTGACCCCGACAGGGCGCCGGTCCATGAGCTCCGAGAGCGCACCCGGCAACCCGGTCGACGGTGATGCCGGGAGCATCATGGCCAGGTCGACACCCAGTCGGTGACGCTCGGGGTCTGCATCCTGGCCCAGGAGGTCGAGCAGCACGGCATGGCTGTCCGCATCGCGCGCCCACGCCTGCTCGGCGTCCCGGACCAGGGACCTCGCCTCGTCCTCGGCCTGCCGGCTCGCGAACGGGCCGTAGGTCTGGGGCAGCAGGACGAGCGGTCGACCGGCTCGCAGCGCGAACCGCTTCGGGGCACAGACGGTGCGGAACCGGTGCATGCCGTAGATGTCGCTGAAGCTGTCCCCCCCGCTGACGTCCAGCACGAGGTCGGACCCCATCACCGCCCTCGTCCCGGGGTTGCCGCGGCCACGTACCAGCAGGGCGGCGGTCATCGCGGCGTAGCTCTCGGGTCGGGTGACGCGACGCGACCTCCGGGCCCCCACGAGCCGGTACCCGACGGTTCGACCGTCCAAGGTCATCCGGCCGTCCCGCACCCCCAGCTCGTTGTCGAACACGGTGAACCGAGCACCAGGTTCGGCCTGCAGAGCGGCGGCCACCGTGCCCTGCATGAGCGCGTTCAGACCCAGGTTGGTGTTGCTCCCGGGGGCACCGAACAGGCTGAGACGAGGCCCCTGGCCGTCGGTCACGCGGACGCCCCCGTCCGACGACGGCGCCGACTGCGGCGCAACGTGCCAAGGGTGGAGCGCAGCTTCTCGCGAACGGGCAGCTCGGACCACCAGAACCTCCACATCGGAAAACCGTCGAAGCGCGGGTGCGGGGCACCGACCGCGCGAAGCGTCGCGACGCGCGCCGCGACCGCGCCGCGAGTGCGGAGCAGGTTGGGTTGCGAGGCGGGCAGCACCTCCGGCGGCACGCGCTCCAGGACGAGGTGCCCGGCCGCGACCGCGTCCCGGACGAGATCGCGCCCGCGGGCCGTTCGGACCACCACGAGGGAACGGCCGGGATCACCTTCCTCGATCTCCCGGTACCAGGGGTCACCCACCGACACGTCGGCGAGCTCCCCCGTGTGGTCGGGGCACAGCCTGCACCGCCACTGCCGGTGCCGCTGCAGCACCCGGTTCCACGATCCGTCGTAGGTCAACCTGCCCTCGGCCGGCACGCCGCTGCGGGTCACGGCCACGGCGTGCCCGGGCCAGCCGTTGCCTCGGTAGCGCAACGAGGCGACGTCCTCCGGACCGCTCACGCCCATGACGGCGAGCATCTCCAGGGTGCCGCGGGTGGTCGGGGTACCGGCACAGAAGACCGCGACCGTGGCCGCGACCCCCGCCGCGAGCCTGGGGCGCGCGGCGGCTGCGGCGCTCAGCCCCGCGACGTCGCAGGGCTTGCCCACCACGAGCACCGGCCGGTCGGCCTCCTCGACGAGGTCGAGCCGGTCGCACGGTCCCGCCGGGGCGTACCGGGACCCGGCGGCCCGCAGCAGGTCCTCGCGGTTCGTGCTGCGGACCGTCACGCTCCGCAGCGGGTCGGCCGGGTCCGCCGTCGTGTGGACGACCCCCCCGAGGCCGGCGGCGGTCGCCGCGTGCAGCCCGAGCGCGGTCACCACCCCGCCGCTGGAACCCGCCAGACGGATGTCGGGGTCGGCGGCGTACCCCTCCCACAGCTCGAGCACGTCTCCCCAGCCGTCGCGCAACGACGCGATGGTCTCGGTCGACGGCACCGGCCGGGTGATGTGGGCCCCCGGGCAGAAGTCCGCCGCAACCGCCGTCTCCTCGTCCACCCGCCCCGGCCGCAGGCGAGGCCGGAGCCCGCGCTCGACGTCGTCCTGCATCTGCAGTACCTCAGGCTGCAGACCGGCGCACAAACCGCAGCCGCTGCACATGTCGTCACGGACCACGGCTCCGATGGTCAACGGCAAGGGACGCCTCAGCAGCGACCCCGGGTGGTTGCTCACCACGTGCTCCTCCCGGTCAGTGCCCGCTGCGCCCGACGCGCCAACCGGCGGCCGCGCGCCCGCCACCCGTCGTAGGCGGACAGGTCCAGCGACGCCTGCTGGACCACGAGCGCGGAACGGCGCATCTGGTCCGTCCAGTCCGACAGCCGGGTGACGCCGTGAGCCTGGGCCGACAGCGGCAGGTGACGCCGCAGGTCCTCGTCGGTGCGCAGGCTGCTGTGCGGGGCCCGGGGGTCGTCGAGGTGCTCCTCGTGCACGAAGGGCAGGAGCCAGCCGTTCGACCGGCCCGTCCTCGCGACCTCCAGGCACCACCGGGTGAAGGTCTGACCCTCACGCAGCGGCCCGACCTCCTCCACCACCTGACGCGGCACCAGGTACCCGCTGCCCTGCACCCAGTGGTTGCGCAGCAACGTGACCCCTCCCGGCAGCTCCACGGTCTTCGGCCCCGCCAGATCCGGCCGGTAGTCCTCGGGCTGGAAGCGCCAGCTGCCCAGGACCCCGAGGTCGGCGGCCGCGTGGGCCGCTCGCAACCGCCCGACCCAGCCGTCCTCGAGCATGCAGTCGTCGTCGACCTTGCCGAGCAGCTCCCCCTCGGCCTCCTGCCACAGCCAGTTGGTGGGTGGTCGGAGCCGGACGTTGTCCGGGCTGTGGTGGACCCGGTGCACGCGCGGGTGGTCCCGGTACTGGTCCACGACCGACATCACGTCCGCGTCGTCGCCGTTGTGCCACAGCCAGACCCGGGTGCGGTCGTCGATGGACGAGAGCAGGTGCGGCAACGTCATCCGCACGTACTCCGCCCGCCGGAAGGTGATCATGACGAGGTCCACCCAGGCGTCGGGCGACGTGGTCACAGCGGCACCCCCGGTGGTGGCGTCCGGTCCCCCGGTCGCGGACCTCCGGTGAGCCGCCAGTGGGCACCGGCGACTCCTAGCAGGAAGAACAAGGTGACCGCGAAGGTGCTGAAGCTCAGCGAGTCGAAGGTGAGCGAGATGACGGCGGCGGCGAGCAGGCTGGCGGTGAGGGCGCGTCCCAGGTTGCGGTCCCGGTCGGTCGCCGCCCAGCGGCCCGTCCGCGCCGCCAGCGCCACCGCGGCCGCGATCACACCGGCGGACGCCACGACCCCCACCACCCCGTTCGTGATCAGGATGTTGAGCCACTGGTTGTCGAGCAGGACGTAGTTGACCGGCGAGTAGGTGCCCGGGCCGCGGCCGAACCACAACCGGTCCGCGATCAGCGGTGCGACGACCTCGTAGTCGTTGGTGCGACCCTCGATGCTCGGGTCGTTGTCGATGTTGGTGAACAACGAGCGGAGCGTGCCGAGCAGGCCCGGCTGGAATGCTCGGACGGCGACCAGGAAGAGCACTCCCAGCACGGCGATGTTGACCTTGCGTCGCCAGGTCCAGCCCGTCGCCGTGAACGCCGCCGCCACCAGGAGGCAGACGATGGCGCTGCGGGACACCGAGTAGAAGCTGGCCAGCACCAGCCAGGCCGCCAGCCCCTGGTACATCGCGCGACGCCACCTGGCCTCGGAGTGGAAGCCGAAGTGCAGGGCGATCGGCACGGCCAGGGTCAGCAGGACCCCGAACTCGATGTAGTGCCCTGCTGTGCCCGCCACCCGGTTGATGTCCCAGCCCCGCCCGGCGATGCCGATCAGGTCCCCGTTCGCGACCAGCCCCGGGAGCCGGAGCCATCTCGTCAGGTCGATGTCAGCGACGAACTGCAGCGTGCCGACCGCAGCCATGAACGCGGCGGCCGCAAGGTAGGTACGCAGGAGCCAGTCGAGCCGCTCCTTCGTGCGCACGCCGTCGCAGACCACCAACGTGATGCCGACGAGGCCGAACATGCGCAGCAACGAGCGGTCGGCCCCAGAGACCTCGACGACGGGCATGTCCCGCGCGAATCCGAGGAGCACCGACACCAGGAACGTGAGCACGTAGAGGACCAGTGCCACCCGCAGCGGGTTCCGCCCGGGCACGAACAAGCCCGGCACCAGGCGCGCCAGGCACCACCATCCCAGCAGGGCGGCCCCGAGCAGCAGTGCCGGCCGGCCGGCCGCCCCGAGCCCCGTCACGACCAGGCGAGCGGGGAGGACGTAGGCGCTGACGACGACGATTCCGACGACCATGGCTGCGTCGGGACGCCAGTCCTGCCAGGCCCTTGCCACGGGCGCACGGGTTGACCCGCTCGACCGCGGGTCGAGCACCGGTCTCGCTGACACGGCTACCGGGGCTTCGTCGCCACGGACGCGGCGGTGCCGCCTCCCGACTCGTCCGTCTCACCGGCCCGGCGCTGCGGGACCTCGGTCGAGAACCGGCCTCGGCGCCACTGCTCCTGGGCGGGGGCGTCGGTGGGCGCTCCGGTCCGCCGCGAGTGCTCGAGCTCTCGAGCCCGGAGGAGACGCTCACGCTCGACCAGCAGCGCCTCGCGCTCCTCGATGATGGCCAGCCGCTCACGCTCGTCACCGGACAGGCCGTGGGCCGCGTCCCGCCGACGGGCGCGCAGCACAGCGATGCCTTCGATCGCCATGGCGACCACCACGGTGAGCAGCAGGCCGATGCCGATCGCCAGGAACCGGACCCGCTGGGCACCCTCGTAGACCGGGACCGGGGCGACCGGGCCGGTCAGGTCCTGCAGGTAGTACTGGGCCTCCGGCGGCGCGGACACGGCGTCTTGCTGGGCCTGCAGCTGCTCTGTGAGGGCGGTCCTGACGAACTCGGCCGTCGCGACCGCCAGCTCCGGTGTCGCGGCCTGGACCTCGGCGGTGACGATGGGCGACCGGGAGTTCTGCTGGTTGACGGTGAATGTCGGGGACACCCCAGCCTGGACCGCACTCTCCACCGCAGCCCCGCTGTCGCCGCTGCCGGCCAGGCTGGCCGCCATCGTCACCGGTCCCAGGGCGAGGAACGGGTTGGCGGGGTTCTGGTTGTCGATCGGGGTGATGACCACCGCCGAGATCGAAGCCGAGTACGAGGGGTCGATGGTCGGTGGCAGAAGGACGGCGACCGCCCCCGTCGCCAGGACCAGCGGCACCGTGACGACCCAGCGTCGGACGACGACCTTCAGTACCTCCCAGAAGTCCACGTCCGGTCCTTCGTTCTCTCGGTGGTGTCGGGGCCTTGCCTGCTCCCGGGGACCGGGAGGCAGCAGTCGATCCGACCTGGTTCGAGTCTAGGGCGGCACGCCGCGGATCGGTGGGCCGTTCGGGACTTCCGGACGGGGCCCACCCGGCCGGGTCAGACCGGGCTGCCGTCGTCGTCCCAGACGTTGCTGTCGTCCATGCGCGTCCCCCCGTCTCCGGCGCGAGCCTCACGTGCCCCGGCCACGGGCCCGTAGGTGAAGCTGCGCCCGAACCGGTTGTCGCGGAACTGGTAGTCCAGTGTCGGAGGGCCCTCCTCCAGGATACGGACCGTGTAGTGGCCGCCGTCCCACCAGTTGGCCACGAACCGGGCGGAGGCGTTGCCGATCATGGAGCCGGTCTGCAGGGCGGCGTTGGCAGGCTCCCCGGCTCGAGGTCCGGCCACGGAGCTGTCGCCGTGATGGGCGTCGATGACGTTGTTGGCGTAGTACTGGCCGGTGCCGTACTGGATCTGGATGGCGTCGGCGTGGGCGCCGCTGACCCAGGCCTGGTCGTGCAGCCAGGAGCTGGTGACGCTGACGTTGTCGGCGGACTTGATGTTGTCGATGTTGCCCCACACGTCGGCGTTGCGGACGGTGACGTTGCGCAGGTAGAGCCCGGCGGAGGTGGCGCCGTGGACCTCGACGTACTCGATGGTCTGCTTGGCCTTGGGGGCGCCGACGCCGGAGTAGCCGACCATGGTGTGGATGCCGTAGCGGCCGCCGGCGGCGTCGAGGGTGATGTCGCGGATGGTGTAGCCGCGGTCGACGCGGGACAGGTCGAGGGTGCCGCGGACGTTGACCTTCTCGAGCAGGCCGGTGTCGAGGATGCGCTGGCGGGCCTGGCTGCCGGTGATGGTGGCGGTGGCGGGCACGCGGGGGCCGGCCTGGGCCATGACCTGCGCCTTGGTCCCGGTGGGGGCGGGGGCGGCCGGCGGAGCCGGGGTCGGGGCCGGCGGCGCGGGGGTCGGCGCGGGCCGGGACGGGGTTGCCTCGTCGGCGTCCGCGTCCGCAACCGGTGGGGCCGGAGGCTGGGTGCTCGCGCCTCTGGTGTCGGTCGGCGGGGTCGCATCAGTCGGCGAGGTCGCCTCGGCCGGCCGGCCGGCCGGAGGACCAAGGACACTCCCCCGCCGAGCCGCGGTGGCGTCGCGAAGCCGTTCGCTACCAGGGGTGACGGACGGCGTCGCCTCTGCGGTCGTGACCACGCCATCCACCGTGCTGTCGACGATGGTCGCCGGGGTCCTCGTGGACGACATCAACCCGTTGCGGCACCCCGTCACGGACACCCTCACCGCCCGGTAGCCACCGAACACCACACCGTTGGTCCTCGGGTCACCGCAGATGATCGTCAGGTCCTCCAGGACCGTGCCCTCGGAGCCGTCGAAGATCCTGACGCTGTGCGCCCCTGTGTACGACACACGGGAGCGGGTGATGGTGACGTCGTCGGCGCGGACGTGGATGTAGCCGTGGACGTCGACGCCGTCGATGACGGCACCGTCCTCCGTGACCACGATGCTGCCGCTGCTCGTCAACCGATCCGGCCTGGGACCAGAGGGCTCATCGGTCGACGGCTCCGGCCCCACGACCCCCGTCACCGGCGAGACGGTCAACATCACGAGCAGCAGCGCGACCGGCACGAGCAGGGTCGGCCAACCGTATCGACCACGTCGACTCCGCCGCCCACGTCGTGCGGTGCGGCGAGAACGCATGCTCACCCCGTCCGCTCACCGGGACGGTTGCGGAGAGTCTGCAGAACCGTCCGGTTCTGGTGGAGGACGACCGTCAGTGCGAGGACGCCGAGCCCGGCCACCAGCAGGACGTCCACCAGCAGGGACCAACCGACCCTGTCGCCGACGACCTGGACGGTGGTGGCCGCGACGAAGCAGAGGACCGCCGTCGCGGCAGCCGGGGCATAGCAGGCCAGGACGGTCCGCCAACGCGTCCGGGAGACCCGCCGGACCAACCAGACGTGGATCGCGAGGACGACGACCCCGTACACGGCCAATCGTGCCGCGGCCACGCCTGTCGCCTGGGCCACGACCCCGGAGTCACGAAGCAGGAGGGCTGCAACGGTGAAGGATCCTGCGCTGGCCAGCGCGGCCACCCACGTCGCAGCTGCCTGCACGTGCACCCGCCCGCGGGCCTGGAGCATCGGGCCGTCCAGGGTCACGAGGACCCGGATCATCCCGACCAGGCACAGCAGCCGCAGGGGCCACACGGCCGACGACCACTCCTCGCCCAGCAGCTCCACCACGATGGGCGCCGAACCCATGAGCAGGCCCAGAGCCGGCAGGGCCAGCCAGCCGGAGGCGGCGCGCAGCTGGAGGGACCTTCGGTCGAAAGCCACCTGGTCGTGCTGGTGCTGCGACAGACCGGGCAGTGCCACCGACTGGACCGGCCGTACAGCCACAGCGAGGAGCGTCTCGACCAGCCTGGCCGCGAAGCGGTAGAGACCCACGACAAGGGGGCCGAAGAAGATGCCGATGAGGAGCGCATCCGCCTTGTTGTTGACGAACACGCCGATGCTGCTGACGAACGACCCCGTCGAGAAGCCGAACAGCTCCCGCGCCGCAGTACCGGAGAAGGTCAGGCGGGGTCGCCAGTGGGAGACGCTCCAGAGCAGGATGCAACCGAGCGCAGCCGTCACCAGCTGCTGCACGACGAGTGCCCAGGCCCCGAGCCCGGCGAACGCGGCCCACAGACCGGCGGCGCCGCCCAGCAGGACCGAAACGAGGGTTCGCACGGCCAGGGCGCGGAACCTCATCGACCGCCGTACGACCGCCTCCTGCACCGTGGAGAGGGCCCTGATCGGCAGCAGAGCCGACAGGGCGACCAGGATCGGTTCCAGCTCGGGAGTCCGGTTGACGGCCGACCACCAACCGGCGAGGAGCACACTCAGCCCAGTCAGGACCAGGCTGGTGACCAGGACGAGCCAGAACGCCGTGCTCTTGTGTCGTTCGTCCAGGTCGGCCCGCTGGATGACCGCCGCCTGCATCCCCTGCTGCTGGATCAGCTGGATGAACATGACGTAGACCAGCGCCATGGCCACGAGGCCGTAGGCAGCCGGACCGAGGACGGCGGCCAGCACCACCGACACCGCGAGGGTGGCCACCTGCCCCCCCGCGTCCATGACGAACGCCCACGCCGTCGCCCGGGCGAACCGGCCGCGCCCCTGGCCGGCACCCACGGGTGCCGGCGCAGGCGCGTCGGCGGTCACAGCGGGTCGATCCTCACGGTGCCGAAGGTGGCGTCGACGTGGTGCGCGATGAGCAGCAGCGAACCCGCCTGCGGACCGTCGTCCTCGACGACGCTGAGCGTCCACGTCGCCGGCTCGGCCGTCCCCTGGGGCCACCACTTGTAGCTGTAGCGGATGCCGCCGGTCTCGGCCTCGGCGCGGACCTTCATGACGTAGGTCGTGCCGAAGTCCCAGACCATCGACCGGCGGACCAGGGGCCAGCCCTGGTTCCCCTGCAGGGTGAAGCGGCCGGAGCCGTAGAACTCGTACCAGGCGAACGCGCCGGTGGGGTACCAGTCAACGGCCGGGTTCTCACCGCCGCGAGGGGTGTGCCCGTCCCAGTGCACACCGAGACCGATCAGCGGTGCGCCGCTCTGCGGCGTGCCCGCACCGGGGCCGAGACCCCGGACCGTGACCGGGACGGTGGCCTCGTAATCGGTCCAGGTGCTGTCACCGACGCCGACCGTCCGGTCGTACCCCATCTCGAGCACGGTGAGCCCGTCCTGCCCGGTCGCCCACTTGCCGTCGACGACCTGGGTGCGGTCGTTGGGCCCGCTCGTGGTCGACCAGTCGACCTCCAGGGGCAGGGTCGCCGCGGCGGGCGCCTTGCGGACCGTGACCGTCCTGGTGGCCACGTCGCCCTCGGTGTCCACCGCCCGCAGCAGGACGGTGCTGGCGCCGACCGGCAGGTCGGCCTCGACCAGCTGCACGTTGAAGTCACCCGGCATGAACAGGCGCCTCAGGTTCGGCCCCATGCTGAGCGGGACCGCCGGTGCACCGTTGAGGGAGTAGGTCAGCGACGCGACGCCGTCCGCGTCGGTCACGTTGCCCAGGACGTTGACCCAGCGCTGCGGTGTGCCCACCTCGCCGAAGGTCTGGTCGTCGCCGTACCAGACGTCGATGACGGGGGGGCTGGGCGGCTGCGGCGGGACCTCGGTGAAGGTCGCCGTGACCGTCCGGGCCTGGCTCATGGACACCGTCACCGACGGCTCCGTCCCCGACGCCGCCCCGCTCCAGCCGGACAGCTCCCAGCCGCTGGCGGGCACCGCGGTGAGCGACACCTGCGTGCCGGCGGGGTAGGCGACGGCAGAGGGCGAGCGTGACACGGTGCCCTCCCCCTGGGTCTGCACCGTCAGGGGGTACGTGACGACCACCTGACCGTCCTCCGGGTCGACCGGGGCCGTGGTGTCGAAGAACCAGTCGACCTCGGCCGTGAACGCCGGCCGCAGGCCGCTGTTGCCCGCGAAGGGGCCGACCGCCGAGACGTCCAGCGCGTGGGTGACCTCCCCGCCGCCGACCCAGGTCAGACCGTCGTCCAGCGAGTAGTCCAGGTCCCAGACGTCCCCGCTCCGGCCGAGGCGCAACGTCACCTCGGGCGCCATGGGGACGCCCTTCTGCAGCAGCTTGGTGGTCTTGCCGTTGACGGTCCGGCCCGCGTAGAGCCGCCAGCCCGTCCCGGTCGAGTGGATGTCGAACCGCATCCAGTTGGACGCGTCCTGCTCCACGAGCAGGCCCTGCTGCTGGTACTGCTGGTCGGGGGAGCTGGTGAAGCGGGCCGCGACCTCGAAGTCCCCGTCGGCCACGTCCTGCACGACCCGCAGGGACCGGTTGGCGTTGAAGGCGTCGTGGGACACGCCCGCCGGCACCGACAGGGCCAGCCTCACGTCGTCCGTGCCGCCGCCGACGACCGAGACCTGGCCGTCACCCACCGGGTCGACCACGGTCCACAGGTCCTCGTCCAGCAGGCCCGCACTGAAGTCGTCGGAGGTCAGCACGGCCGGCCCCGTCGGGGGTTCCACGACGTCCTCCTCGAAGGTCGCCGTCACCGTCCGCGCGGCGGACATGGTGACCGTGAGCACCGGCTGGGTGCCCGTGACGTCGCCCGACCACCCGGCGAACGTCCAGCCTTCCTCGGGTGTCGCGGTCAGCTCGACCACGGTCCCCGCGTCGAACGTCGTGCCCGACGGGCTGCGACCCACGACACCCTGACCCACGACCGACACGGCCAGCGGGAAGGTGTCGGGCTCCGGCTCCTCGGTGACGACCTCCTCGAACGTCGCCGTCACCGCCCGTGCGGCGGACATGGAAACGGTCGTCTGCGGGTCGTTCCCGGAGGCGTCCCCGGACCAGCCCGAGAACTGCCAGCCGTCGGCAGGCTGCGCGGTCAGCGCCACCTGGGAGCCGAGCGGGTAGTCGGTCGCGTCGGGCGACCGGAGAACCGCCCCCTGGCCCACGACGTCGGTGCTCAGGGCCACGGTCGGCGCCGGGGTGCCGTCCTCCGCGGCGATGGGGGCCGCGAGGTCCATCACGTAGTCGACCTCGGAGACGAACGCCGGCTTGGGCCCGCTGTTGCCCGCGAACGGGCCCACGGAGGCGACGGCCAGGGAGTGCTGCACGGTCGCGATCTCGGTCCAGGAGCCGCCGCCGGAGTAGTCGACCGTCCAGGCGCTGCCGGAACGCTGCACCCGCAGCCCCACCTCGGCACCGGGAGCGACCGTGCGCGTCAGCAGCGCGGTCGACTGGCCGGCCACGGTCCGGGACACGAACAGCCGCAGCACCGACCCGGTGTGGTGCACGTCGAACCGCATCCAGTTGTCCGCGTCCTGCTGGACGATCAGGCCCTGCGACTGGAACTTCTTGCTGGGCACCGTGGTCCAGCGTGCCTCGGCCTCGAAGTCCACGTCGGCCGCCGGCTGCATGACCCGCAGCGCACGGTTGCTGCCCCACGGGTCGTGGTCGGTGCCCGCCGGGACGGACAGCGCGAGCCGGGCGTCCGCGGTCCCGGTGTCGACGAACGAGACCTCGCCGTCACCGACCGGGTCGACGACCGTCCAGGCGGCACCGAGGACGCCGGTGGAGAAGTCGTCGGAGGTGAACGACTGGGCCGCGCCCGAGGCCGGCGTGGCGACCAGGCTGCTGCTCAGGGCCACCGCGACGGCCACCAGGGCGATCCGGGCACGACGTGCGAACGTGTTCATCGGTTGACTGCTCTCGGTTCGTGGTGGCCGGTGACGGTGGTGGCGCGGCCCAGGACCATGGAGGCCGCCTCGCGGACGAGGGCCCGGCGGTTCGCGAGGGCCCACCGGGGCAGCAGCGTCCCCGCCCGCAGCCGGTGCGTCCTGGGGATCGGGGATCGCACGATCGACACGCCGTACTCCCGCAGCAGGCGCCACCTCGGGGCGCTGGCCCGCCCCTCCCACGAGGGGTCGAACCAGACGTTGCGTGCCCGGTCGTCGCGGTACCGGGTCACGGAGCGCTCGGGGTGCTGACGGTGGCGGAACAGCACCTCGGGCACCTCGACGAACCGGCCCATGAGCGCCAGCTCCAGGAAGAGGGTCCGGTCGGAGCTCGTGTAGGCGCCGATCCGGCGGGTCCGGCGCAGCTGCTCGGTGCGCATCACCCCGAACGACTCGAAGCACGGGGACGGGTTGAGCACGACCGTCCTGGCCCGCTGCGTGGGGGTGCCGTCCGCCGCGTAGGGCAGGAGCTCGTACTCACGGACCACGTCGTCCTGCTCGTCGACGTCCACCGCGCGCGTGTAGGCCAGCACGACCTCCGGGCGCTCCTGCAGGACCTCGACGCACCGGGACAGGAACGTCGGCTCGACCAGGTCGTCGTGCGCGGCCCACTTGAAGTACGTGCCCCGGGCGAGGTCCACGAGGCGGTTGTAGTTCCACGCCGCCCCGCGGTTCTGCTCGGACCGGTGGACGACGACCCGCTGGTCACGCTCGGCCGCCGCGCGGGCGATCTCGACGGAGTCGTCCGTCGAGCCGTTGTCCGCGATGAGCAGCTCGAAGTCGGTCAGGTCCTGCGCGAGCAGCGAGTCGATGGCTGCACGCAGGAACCTGGCGCCGTTGTAGACCGGCAGCCCGACGGTGACCAGCGGTGTCGTCGTCACGGGGCGCGCACGCCCCCGCCGTTGGGGTCGAACACGAGAACGGCGCCCTCGGGGATCTCGCCGCTGTCGTACTGGGCCACGACCTCGTCGGGCAGGTGCGCGTCGTCGGACATGCGACGGAAGTCGCGCAGCGACGTGCCCTGCGGGTGGGAGTCGACGTTCGGCGCCGCGCGGCCGGCCTTGAGGTCGGCGACGTTGACGGTGCGGAAGTCCATGCTGAACCGGCTGCGCCCGGAGGTGTTGGGCACCGTGGAGTGCATCTGGGCGCCGCTGAACACGACGATGCCGCCGGGCGGCACGACGAAGCGGACCTGCGGGTCGCGGGCCAGGTCGGCCGGCGGGTGCGGCTGGACCCGGGTGTCCTGGTGGATGTGGGTGGCGGCCTGCGCCCGGCCGACCGCGTTCCACTCGTAGTAGTTGAAGTCCTCGGAGTGGTTCTCCACCCCCGTGCCCCAGTAGGGCGGGTGGAACGCCATGGAGCTCTCGGACTCGAACTCGTACATCGGCATCCACCAGTTGAGCTGCGCCAGCGGTGCGCTCCACCAGGTGTCGCGGTGCAGCGGGTGGGCGTAGCCGACGCCGGCCGTCAGGTAGGAGTCGCTGGTGACCCCGCGCAGGCGCGGCACGTCGAGGTAGGTCTCCTCCAGGTCGCAGCCCAGGCTCGCGAGCGCGTCGCGCATCAGCTGCTTGGTCTTGGGGTGGTGGATGAACTTCGGCTTGAGGGGACCGAAGATCTCGACGAACTTCTCCACCGGCATGTCGAACTGCGCCGTCACCGGGTCCAGGGGCGCGAAGGCCTCCTCGATCATCTCGGCGGCGAAGTCGCGCAGGGCCGTGGTCTCCGGCGTCGCGGTGAACAGGAAGATCTGACCCGCGTAGAGCCGCTCGCGCCGCACCCGGTCCGGGGCGGTGGAGTTCAGGTAGACGGTGTTGTTGGTGGCCGGCTGAGTCATGTCGGTTCCTTTCAGAGGCCGACGACGTCCGCGTGGACGCCGATCTGCTCGAGGTGGTGGGAGATCTCGTCCCGATACACCGGGTTCGTGATGAGCACGAGGGCGACGGCGCGCTCGCCCAGGCTCGCGGGGTCCTGCACCCGGTGACCGGTGCCCGGCAGGTACCGGCCCCACTTGTTCGGGTTCAGGTCGACGACCGTGAGCCGGGCCCCGTCGTCGACCGCGTTGAGGAACGTCACGCCCTTGGCCCCGGCCCCCCACAGCACGAGCTCGTCGGAGTCGTCCGCGCCGATCCGGTCGCGCCAGTGCCGGGTGGTGCTGCGCCACCGCTCGCCGAACGCCGCCAGCAGGGCCAGGTGCTCCGCCACGCCGTCCGGCACGGTGTCGTCCAGGCGGCCGGGACGGGCCTCCACCCACAGGAACTGCCCGCCGAAGGCCGTCCCGGACGCCTCGACGCGCAGCCCGCAGCGGCTCACCAGCGCCTCCAGCGACTGCGCGCTGAAGTACGACACGTGCGGGTAGATCGAGTCCCACATGCCCTCCGGGCCGAAGTTGAACTCGGCCGACGGCACCTCCAGGTAGAACAGCGGGTCCTCCCCCGACGCCTCGTCGCGCAGCGCCCGCAGCATGGTCGCCGGGTCGTCGAGGTGCTCCAGGACGTGCCGGCAGACCAGCAGGTCGTACGGCTCCAGGTGCAGCTCGGGCCGGAAGTAGTCCGGCACCAGGGTCACGCCGTCCACGCGCAGGTCCGGGTCGACGGTGGGGTCGTAGCCGGTGCCGGTGTTGTCGCCCAGGCGCGCCATCGCGGCGAGGAAGTCGCCCTTGCCGGAACCCACCTCGACCACGTGGCTGTCGCGGATGCCGCGCTCGTCCACCAGCCGGTGGGCCAGGTCGTCGGCGAAGCGCTGGAAGGTGGGCGAGTGGTGCAGCGAGTTGTCGTAGTCCACGTCGTAGTCGATGAGCGTGGCGTCGAACGCGTCGTTCTGCACGTGCCCGCAGCGCCGGCACACGTGCAGGTCCAGCTGCCCCCGCACCGAGCCCCGGGCGCCGTCGGCGTCGTCCCACAGCGCCCCGACCAGCGCCGGCGCCGGGCCCAGGTCGACCAGGGGCTCGGTGGCGGGCTGCCCGCAGGCGCGGCAGCTCACAGGCCCTCCAGGGCCACGTCGAGGCCGAGCTCGGTCAGGTCCGCGCCGATCTCGGCCAGGTAGGTCGAGTTCATGGCCACGACCAGCGCCGGCTGCACGTCCAGCAGCTCCTTGGGGGCCACGATCCGGTGCCCGGTGCCGGCCATGAACCGGCCGTGCTTGTGCGGGTTGATGTCCACGGCGCACTCGACCAGCCCGGCGTCCTCGCCCAGCGCGGCCAGGAACGCCACACCCTTGGACCCCGAGCCCCACACCACGGTCCGCCCGCCGGCGGCCGCGACCTCGCGCAGCCGGCCGCGCCAGCGCTCGACCGTGCTGCGGTAGCCCTCGGCGAAGCGGGCGGCCGCCGCGCCGACCTCGGCCGGGGACTCCTCCAGCGGCAGCGGTGCCCCCTGCCCGGGGCCGTCGACGGGGCGGGCCTCCAGCAGCAGGTACTGGTCGTCGTAGGCCGAGCGGACGTCCAGCACCTCGAACCCGGTGCGCCGGAACAGCCGCGCCAACGACCCGGCCGTGAAGTACGAGCAGTGCTCGTAGTAGGTGTCCCAGAACCAGACGTCGTCCAGCACGTGCATGGTGCCCGGCAGCTCGAACAGCACCGCGGTGTCGGTGCGGTCCCCGATGGCCGCCCGCACCGTGCGCATGAACTCCTCGACCGGCCCGATGTGCTCCAGCGTGTGCCGGCACACGACGGCGTCGGCGTGCAGCTCGGGGTGGTCGGCGGGGAAGAAGCCCTGCACCCACGACAGCCCGTCGGACACGTCGTCGGGGACGCGCTCGGGCTTGACGCCCGGGTCGACGCCCACGCCGTGGCCGATCCCGGCGCGGGCCATCTCCCACAGGAACTCGCCCTTGCCGCAGCCGATCTCCACGACGTCCTTGCCCTGCAGGCCGTGGGCGCGCACCCAGCGGTAGGCCAGGTCGGAGATGAACGCGCGGAAGTGGGCCGAGAAGCCCTGCGTCTCCTCGTAGTCCTGGGAGTAGGTGGCCCGGGAGGGGTCGAAGGCCAGGTTGGTGACGAACCCGCAGCCGCCGCACCAGGCCAGCCGCAGGTCGCCCCGCGGGAACGCCAGCGCCGTGTCGCGGTCGTCGACCAGCAGGCAGGAGTTGACGGGCACGCCGGCCACCTCGTGGAACACGTGCAGGTCGACGGACCCGCACGCGGGGCAGACGGGGGCGCTCACGCCAGCACCACGGGACGCGGCACCGGCCGGATGAACCGGCCGCCGCGCGCGGTGTACTCGGCCTGCTGCTCGACGATCTCGTCGGTGAAGTTCCAGGCCAGGATCAGGCAGTAGTCGGGCTGGGTCTCCAGCAGCGCCTCCACCCCGCGCACCGGCAGGTGGACCCCGGGCATGAACGTGCCCTGCTTGTGGGTGTTGCGGTCCACCACGAAGTCCAGCACGTCGGTGCCCAGGCCGACGTAGTTGACCATCGTGCTGCCCTTGGCCGCGGCCCCGTAGGCGGCGATGCTCGCGCCCTCGGCCTTGAGCCCCCTCAGCAGCTCGAGCAGCTCGCTGCGGGTCTGCTCGACCCGCTCGGCGAAGTCCGCGTAGTAGGGGTAGGAGTCCACGCCGCGGGCGTGCTCGTCGGCCAGCATCCGCCGGGCCCGGTCGGTCACGGCCTCGACCTTGCCGATGTGCCAGCGCAGCGTGCCGCCGTGCAGCTCCGGGAAGTACTCGACGTCGTTGAGGTACATGCCGTGCCGGCGCACCAGGGCGTCGACCGCGGTGCAGGAGTAGTAGTAGTAGTGCTCGTGGTAGACGGTGTCGAACTCGCCGTGCTCGATCAGGTCGCTCACCCAGGGGTTCTCGACCGTCGCCAGGCCGTCGTCGGCCAGCAGCTCGGCGATGCCCCCGACGAAGTCGTTGAGCTGCGGCACGTGGGCCATCACGTTGTTGGCGATGATCACGTCGGCGGCGCCGTGCTCGGCCCGCAGCCGGCGGGCCACGTCGACGCCGAAGAACTCCTCGACGGTGGGCACGCCCACCTCGCGCGCCGCGGCGGCCTGGTCCGGCGCGGGGTCGACCCCGAGCACGCGGACGCCGTGGGGCAGGAAGTGCTTGAGCAGGTAGCCGTCGTTGCTGGCCAGCTCCACCGCCAGGTGGTCCGGACCGAGCCCGCGCGAGGCGACCAGGCCGTCGACGTGGGCCTTGCTGTGCGCCAGCAGCATGGGCGAGAACGACGAGAAGTACAGGTAGTTGTCGACGAACAGCTGCTGCGGCGGCACCTCCTCGGTGATCTGCACCAGCGAGCACTGCGGGCAGAACGCGACGTCGAGCGGGAACGTCGGCTCCGGGTCGGTGTCCAGGCTCGCCAGCCGGGCCGGCGTGAGCAGGGCGTCGGCCAGCGGCGTCGTGCCCAGGCTCAGGAACGCCCGCAGGTCCTCGCCCCCGCAGGAGCGGCAGGGGGGCAGGTCAGACACCGGCCACCTCGCCCACCAGCCGCATGTCGGCGTCGACCCGACCCTGCTCCTGCAGCTCCAGCAGGCGCTTGATCCGCTGCAGCCGGGGCCCGGTCAGGTCCTCCAGGCGCAGCCCCGCCTGCAGGTACGTGGCGTACAGCTGCTCGACGCCGGCGCGCACGGTCCACCGTGGCTGGAAGGCGGGCAGCTCGGCCCGGATCAGCGAGCAGTCCACCCGGTAGTTGCGGGTGTCCGGGCTGGCGTCGGGCGAGTACGTCACCCGGGCGCCGGGCACGACGTCGGCGACGATGTCGGCCACCTCGCTCACCCGGTAGTTCTCGCTGCTCATGCCCACGTTGTACGCCTTCAGGTGCACCACGTCACGGGGCGCCTCGAGCACGGCCAGGAACGCCCGGGCGATGTCCTCGATGTGCACCAGCGGGCGCCACGGCGTGCCGTCGCTCTTGATCAGCACCTCGCCG
This sequence comes from Jannaschia sp. R86511, assembly GCF_042466345.1. Taxonomy (NCBI): domain Bacteria; kingdom Pseudomonadati; phylum Pseudomonadota; class Alphaproteobacteria; order Rhodobacterales; family Roseobacteraceae; genus Jannaschia; species Jannaschia sp. R86511. The sequence continues at coordinate 1,315,447 of NZ_JAXHCD010000001.1, read as the reverse complement.
GTGGTCACCGCGTAGCCGGTCAGGTTGTTGACCACCAGGTCGCCGCGCAGCCGGGGCGAGACGCCGAACGCGGTGGCGTTGCGCAGGAACGTCGGGCTGAAGTCGTCGTCGGCCAGCAGGGTCAGGTCCCGCTCGGCCAGCACCTTGGACTCCCCGTACGGCGTGACCGGCTGGAACGCGGCGGTCTCGTCGATGGGCTCGTCGCCGTGCGCGCCGTAGGTGCTGCACGAGGAGCTGAACGCGAACCGCTGCACGCCGGCCGCCTTGGCCACCTCGGCCACGTGGACGGTGGCGAGGTGGTTGACGTCGTAGGTCGTGCCGGGGTTCAGGTCGCCCACCGGGTCGTTGGAGATGCCCGCCAGGTGCACGACGCCGTCGATGCCCGCCAGGTGCTCCGGGCGCAGGTCGCGCACGTCCATGGCGAGCTCGACGTCGGCCCGGTGCTCGTCGGGCAGCAGGGTGCAGCCGGCGAACAGCCCGCTGTCGACCCCGACGACGGTGTGACCGGCCGCCTGGAACAGCGGCACGAGGACCGTGCCGATGTAGCCGTCGTGCCCGGTGACCATGATCCGCATCGTCAGTTCTCCCACGTCTTCCAGGGCGCGTTGCCGCCCTTCCAGAGCTCTTCCAGGATGTGCCGCTCCCGGACGGTGTCCATGCACTGCCAGAAGCCGTGGTGCCGGTAGGCCATCAGCTCGCCGTCCTTGGCCAGGCGCTCCAGCGGCTCCTTCTCGAACTGGGTGTCGTCGCCGTCGATGTAGTCGAAGACCTCGCGCTCGAAGACGAAGAACGCGCCGTTGATCCAGCCCTCGCCGATCTGCGGCTTCTCGGAGAACTCGGTGATCCGGTCCCCCTCGGTGACGATGTGCCCGTAGCGGGCCGGCGGGCGGACCGCGGTCAGGGTGGCGATGCGCCCGTGCTCGCGGTGGAAGGCCAGCAGCGCGTCCAGGTCGACGTCGCTCACGCCGTCGCCCCACGTCACCATGAACGTCTGGTCGTCACCGACCCACGGCGCCATCCGCTTGATCCGGCCGCCGGTGTTCGTGTCCTGGCCGGTGTCCACGACCGTGACCGTCCACGGCTCGCAGGCGTCGCTGCCGTGGTAGTCGACCTGGCCGCGGTGCGGCTGCACCGTGACGTCGGCGGTGAGGGTGGCGTAGTCGACCATCCACCGCTTGATCACCTCGGCCTTGTACCCGGCCGCGATCACGAAGTCGTCGTGACCGTGCGTGAGGTAGTGCCGCATGATGTGCCACAGGATCGGGCGGCCCCCGATCTCGACCATGGGCTTGGGTTTCACCACGGTCTCCTCGGCGAGCCTGCTTCCCAGGCCACCGGCCAGAATCGCCGTCTTCACAAGCCGAGCTCCTCACGCATCCGGGGGACGGACGGGGCCGTCCCACCGCTACAGATCGTGCCACTGCCGGGGCCGGGTCGTCTTCGGTTCGAACGATCTGTCGCCCTGTTGGCCGAGTGCCCCGACCACGTTCGGTCAGGAGAGCGACTAGGCCGGTCCGATACGTGACCCAGGGTGACGGCGTGCGTCAGTACGCCCCCTTGCGTCGCAGCACGACGTCGACCGTGCGCACGAGGATCGACAGGTCGAAGCCCAGCGACCAGTTCTCGACGTAGCGCAGGTCGAGCCGCTTGGACTCCTCCCACGGCAGGTCGGAGCGGCCGTGGACCTGCCACAGCCCCGTGATGCCGGGGGCGACCAGGAGCCGGCGGCGGGTGTCCCGGTCGTACTGCATGACCTCGCTGACCAGGGCCGGGCGCGGGCCGACCAGGGACATCTGCCCCACCAGGACGTTGAGCAGCTGCGGCAGCTCGTCCAGCGAGGTCCGGCGCAGCCAGCGCCCCAGCGGCGTGACCCGGGGGTCGTCGGTCAGCTTGAACAGCGGCCCGGCGGCCTCGTTGCGACCGGCCAGCTCGGCCAGGCGGTCCTCGGCGTCGACGTACATCGAGCGCAGCTTGACCATGCGGAACCGGCTGCCGCCGCGACCCACCCGCTCCTGCAGGAACAGCGCCGGGCCCCGCGAGGTCAGGCGGACCAGCAGCGCCAGCAGCAGCAGGACCGGGATGAGCAGCACCAGCGCGACCAGCGCGCCGCCCCGGTCGGCCAGGCTCTTGAGCCAGCGCCGCGGCCCGTTGAGCTCGGGCGAGCGGACCCGCACCACGGGCAGGCCGCAGAGGGAGTCCACCGTGACGCGGGGACCGACGGCCTCCACCATGGGCGGGGTCAGGGCCAGCTCGATGCCCTCGGCCTGCAACGCCCGCTGCAGGTCGGTGACCGAGCCCAGGTGGTGACCGCCCGAGGGGGCGAGCATGACGACGTCGGCCTGGCTGGACCGGGCCGCGGCGACGACGGCGGTGACGTCGGCCCGGGTGCCGTGGACGTCCAGCAGCACCTCGTCCACCACGGACCAGCCGTGGTACGTGTTCTGGCGCAGCCGGGTGGCCAGTCGGTCGACGTCGGCGCGCTCCCCGACGGTGACCGCCCGGACGCGGACCGTGCCCTCGCGGTTCTGCCGCTGCGCCCGCATCCGGGCCACCCAGCGTCCGGCCAGCGTCAGCCCGAGCCCCAGACCACCGGCCAGCACCACCACCCAGGCGAGCTGCGGCGGCAGGACCAGCCACGACCCGAGCAGGACCGGCAGCCCGGTCATGGCCGCGGCGATCCCGATCCGGTTGATCTCGCCCGAGCCGGCGTAGAGGTACCGGGTCTCGTAGGCCCGGGCCAGGACGAGCATGGCCGACCACAGCGGCACCGACAGCGCCAGCAGCGCCAGGACCAGCGGCGACAGGACCGTGTCGTCACCGGCCGCGGCCCGCAGCAGCAGGGCCCCGGTCGTGGCCGCGACGACGGCGGCCAGGGCGTCCCGGGCCACCAGCACCGGCACGATGGCCCGCGCCGAGGCGGAGCCGGCGCGCTCGAGGACGACCGGCACCGACAGCCGGTCCGCGGTTACCCGCTGGTGGACGGACAGGCCGAGGCCCGCCGACGACGCAATCATCTGATCACTCAACGTGACTTCCTTCCCGCGTGGGCGGGGGCGCCGACCGCGCCTTCGAGATCTGTCCCCGAGGACCGCGCAAGCGTATAGGGGCTGGTCAGCCGTAGTCCCAGAGTTGCCCGAAACTGACCGCAGATTGACTCGGCGTGCGCGGCCAACTACGGGGCGTCAACTACCGAGCGTGACTATTGTCGGGCTCGGGCGCTTTGGCCAGGTTGCGTCCGGGCGGCGGCGAGCACCCGGCCCAGGTCGTCGCCCGCCTGCCAGCCGGCCCGCCAGGTGCTCCGGTTGCGCCACGCCGCGGCCCACGCCGCCCGGTCGGTGCTCGCGCGGCCCCCGGCCGTGCGCGAGCCCACCGGGGCCACGGCGGCCCGCAGCCGCACCCCCAGCTCGAGCAGCAGCACCGCGGCCGGGCCGAAGTGGCGCCGCAGCACCGCGGCCCGCCCGCGCAGCACCAGCTGCAGCCGGAACGCGGCGGCGTCCGGCGCGGGGGCCGCCGAGGCGTCCCGGCCGCGGGCGCGGGAGGAGGCCCCGACGTCGTGGCGGAACTCGGCCTCGCCGCAGACCCGGATCCGGTGCCCGGCCCGGTGCACGCGCAGGCACAGGTCGAGGTCCTCGCCGTACAGCAGCATGTCGTCGTCGAACCCGCCGACCTGGTCCCAGGCCGACCGGCGCAGCAGCATGAACCCGCCGCTGACCGCCCCGACGTCCCGGCCGCGGCCGTCCCAGCCGCCCCCGTTCTCGGGGTCGCTCCAGCGGCGGCCGGGGCGGACCGAGCTCAGCCCGGTGGCGAAGCAGACCAGGGACCACCACGTGGGCCGGTGCCACCAGGAGCGCCGGTCCACCGAGCCGTCCGCCCGCAGCTGCTTGCCGCCGAGCATGGCGGCGCCGGGGTGGTGGGCGGCCTCGGCGAGCAGCGCCCGCAGCGCGTCGGGGGCCACGACGACGTCCGGGTTGCAGAACAGCACGGCGTCGGACGCGACCGCCTCGGCCCCGACGGTGCAGCCCCGCCCGAACCCGTCGTTGACCTGGCGCGCGACGACGGTGGCCTCGGGCGCGACGCGGCGCACCACCGCCAGGCTGTCGTCGTCGGAGTCGTTGTCGACCACGACCAGCCGCACCGGCACGTCGACCCGCCGGGCGGCCTGCTGCAGCGAGACCAGGCAGGCCTCCACGGTCGCGGCGCTGCGGAACGTCACCACCACCACCGACAGGGACGCCGGCGCGGCCTGCTCCGGTCCGGGCGCGGGCGCGGCCTGGGGACCGCGGGCCCGCCAGCGGCCCGCCCCGCGGCGCGCGGCCAGCTTGGCCGCCACCGTGACCCCGGCCCACAGCAGCAGCCCGGGCCAGCGGGTGGGCCGGCGCAGCAGGCCCACGGCCAGCGCGGCCCGGTCGGTGGCCCGTCGGTCGTGCGCGGGCGCGACGCCGGCCGCGGCCAGCTCGGCGTTGCCCGCGAAGACCCGCCGCCGGACGACCAGGACCTCGCGCAGGGTCGGCGCCGGCGTGACGTGGACGGGCGCGTCGACGACCCGGGCCCGCTCGCGCGGCACCAGCGTGGTGGCGAACCGGTCGTCGGCGGTGACGGCGGGGAAGGTGCCGAAGCCGGCCCGGGCCCGCTCGGACAGCGCGTAGGCGCCGCGGCCGGCCAGCTGCTCCTGCACCCACGGCAGCTCGGCCCAGGCCCGGTGATAGAGCCGCGCGGGCCACGAGCAACCGGCCAGGTCGAGCACGCGGGTCGGTACCGCCACGTCGGCCCGGGGCGCGGGGCCGGGGCCGGTCCCCGGGCCCACGGCCCGCAGCATGGCCCGCGCGGCGGCGGCGCTGCAGCGGGTGTCGGCGTCCAGGTACAGCCGCGGGCCGGTGGTCGCCGCCTCGCCGGCCCGGATCGCCCCGACCTTGCCCGGCTCGGGCAGGTCGAGCACGCGCAGGTCGAGCCCGTGCGCGGCGGCCCGTTCCCGGGCCACGGCCACCGTGTCGTCGGTGCTGCCGTTGCTCACCACGACCACGTCGAGCTCGCCGGGCACCCAGCCCTGGGCCAGTGCGTCGATGCACCGGCCGACCCGCTCGCCCTCCTGGTGGGCGGGGACCACGACCGCGCCCAGGCGGACCGGGGCGGCGCCCGCCCGCGGGTCCGCTACGCCGTCATCGCGCACGGACCGACGACCGCCGTCGGGATCGCTTCTGCGCCGGGATGCCGACCACGACCGGGTCCCCGACGCCCAGCACCTGGCGCACGGCCGCGACGTAGTCCACCGCGAACCGGTCCCACGACAGCTCGCCGGTGATGCGCTCGCGGCCCAGCCGGCCCATCTCGGCCCGGCGGGCGGGGTCGTCCAGCAGCAGGTCGATCGCGTCGGCCGCCTCCTGCTCGGTGCGGACGTAGAGCGCGGCGTCCCCGGCCGAGCGGCGGGTCTCGACCAGGTCGCTGGCCACCACCGGCAGCTCGCAGGCCATGTACTCCAGCGTCTTGTTCATGGTCGAGCGCTCGGTGAACGGCGTGCTGGGGTCGGGGGTCACGCCCAGGTCGGCCGCCGACAGCCAGGCCCGCAGCTGCTCGTGGCTCACCCGGCCGGCGAAGTGCACGCAGTCGTCCAGGCCCAGCTCGCGGGACAGCTCCTGCAGCTGGTCCCGGCAGTCCCCGAAGCCCATCAGCACGTACCGGGTGTCGTCGCGGCCGGCGTCGCGGCGCAGCCGGGCCGTGCGCAGCAGCCGGTCCACGCCGTCCTGCGGACCCATCACCCCGACGTAGGCCACCAGGTGCGCGTAGCCGGCGCGGGCGTCGGGCTGCGGGTCGGTGCGGCGGATGATCCGGTGGTCCGGCGTGCTCATCACCACGGTGGTGCGCTCGCGCGGCACCCGGCCGCGGGTCAGGGCGACCTCGCGGTAGCTCTCGTTGGGCGACAGGACGTGCTGGGCGGTGCGGTACGTGGCGCGCTCCAGCAGCAGCAGCGTCCGGTGCAGGCTGCGGTGCAGCAGCGAGCGGGTGCCGAAGCGGTCGACGAACACCTCGGGGCACAGGTCGTGCTGGTCGAACACGAACCGCTTGCCGCGCAGCCGCCACAGCAGGCCGAGCAGCCAGTACGTGTCCGGCGGGTTGCAGGCCTGCAGCAGGTCGAAGCCCTCCTCGCGGTGGGTCCGCCAGGTCAGCCGGGCGGTCAGCAGCCACGCCAGCATGAACTCGCGCAGGTAGCTGAGCACCCCGGCGGTCGCGCCGAGCGCCGGGTAGCTGCGCACGACGACCCCGTCGACCTCCAGCAGGTCGGGCTCGGTGCTGACGCCCTTGGGGCAGACGACCGTCACCCCGATGCCGGCGGCCACGAGCGCCTTGGCCTCGTTCTGCACCCGGCGGTCGAAGGCGTAGTTCATGTTCTGGACCACGACCAGGACCCGGGGGGCACGCCCGGCGGTGGTGGGTGCGGTCACGCGGAGCAGGGACATCCGGTTCCCTTCCGTAGTCGCCACCGCCATGGTGGCCCCACCGTGCTGACAGAAAGTCACGCTAGGCCCTGGATCGGGCCGGTGTCTCGCGTTCTGTGACGGGACTGGCGCATCGGGGGCGCGTGGTGCACGAACTCGGCATCCGTGATCACTCACCGCTACGACCGGCCGCGCCGTAGGCTCGCCCGATGCGTCTGGAACGGGTCTCAGCGTCCTTGACCGAGGTGGAGGTCGACGGCGAGATAGCGATCTATCACCCGGTCACCGACGCCGTCGTGCTCCTGAACCCGTCCGCGTCGGCGATCTGGCGGCTGACGGCCGACGGACCGGTCACCGTCGAGGAGGTGGTGCCGCTGCTGGCCGAGGCCTTCGGCATCGACCCGGCGGAGGCGCGGCGCGGCGTCGCGGCCGGCATCGAGGTGCTGGTGGACGAGCAGCTGCTCCTGGTGGACGCGCCGTGAGCACGGGGGCGGCGACGGCGTCGTTCGCGGCCTACGGCTGCGACCCCGTGACGGTGTCGGGCGAGTCTGCCCTGCTCGCCGAGCTCAGCCGGCTCTGGGCGCCGTTCCTGAGCCCCGGGGCCGGCGCCGAGCCCCCGGTGCCGGTGCCGGACCTGGCCACGGCGGCCGCGGAGGTCAACCGCGCCCTGGTGGCCCGGACGCCCTACCCGGCCGTGCACGCGGGCGTGGTCGCGACCGGTTCCGGTGCCGTCGTCGTGCCGGCGGTGTCCGGGGCCGGCAAGTCGACCATGACGGCCGCGCTGTGCCTGGCCGGGGCCCTCTACCTGTCCGACGAGGCCCTCGTGCTGGACGACGCCGACCCCCGGGCCCCGGTGGCGCTGGCCTACCCCAAGCCGGTCGCCCTGAGCCCGTGGAGCGCCGCCGCCCTGGGGCTGGGCTCGACCGCGGCCCCGACCGGCGACCTGCTGGCCGACGGCAGCCGGGAGCTGCTGTTCGCCCCCGCCGTCCTGGGCGAGGTGTCCGGGCCGGTGCCGGTGGCCCACCTGCTGCTGCCCGAACGGGTCACGGGTGCGCCGTCGCTGCAGCCGCTGCGCCGCATGGAGGGCCTGGCCGCGCTCGTCCGGCTGTCGTTCAACCACTACGTCGACCCGCGCCGGTTCCTGCTGGTCGCGGCCGCCGCCGTCACCGGCGCCCAGGTGTGGCGCGTGCAGGTGGGTGACCCGGCCGCCACCGCGCGGGTGGTGCTCGACACGCTGGGTTGACCGCCGTCCCGCCAGCCGGGTGGCGTGGCGGGTGGGTCCCGTCGCGCCGGTCAAGGTGCCCGGTCCGTCGGTCGTTGCTGGTGGTGACCCCACCACCGAACGGACGGTTGCATGACCCCGCCCCGGCTCCTCCCCCGCGCCGCCGCGCTGGTGCTCGCGACGGTGCTGTGCGCCGTCGGGCCCGCCGCGACCGTCCCCGCACCCGTCCACGGCCCGATCGCGCCGGTCGTGGCCGCCGGGGCTGCCCACGGGAGCGGTCCGGCCGAGGCCCGGTCGGGTGTGACCGTCGCGTCGGGGGGCGACGCCGCCCTCGGTGACGCCGTCGGGACCGGTGACGCCGCCGGGACCGGGGCCGCCGTCGGGGCCGGAGACGCTTTCGGGCCGGTCGCCACCGTCGGGACCGGGGCCGCCGTGGCGCCCGTCGGCGTGTCTGCACCGGGTCGGGCCCTGTCGGGCCCCGCGCGCACCTCTGCCGCCCCCCTCGGGCCGCCGACCCCGGTCGACCCGGCCGGCCCCGTGCCGTCACGTCCGGACGAGCCGGCCCCGGCCGGGCCGACCCCCGCGCCGGCACCCGCTCCCGCACCCGCACCGGCACCGGCACCGGCACCGGCACCGGACGACGACCTGCCGCCGGCGGCGATGGCCGAGCTGTTCATCGACGCCGGGGCGAGCACGGACTCCGTCCACGAGGGCGTGCTGTGGCTGTCGGACCGCTTCGCCGTAGGCGGCACCACGTCGGTGCGCTCCGGCGTCGCGGGCACCGGGTCACCCGGGGTCTACGGCAGCATCCGCACCGGCATGAGCGCCTACCGGATCCCCGTGACCGACGGCCGCTACGACGTCACCCTGCACATGGCCGAGACCTGGTGGGACGCGCCCGGCTCGCGCCGGTTCGACGTGTCCGTGGCCGGCCGGCCGCTGCTGAGCGACTTCGACCTGGTGGCCGAGGCCGGGGGCGCGTTCCGCGCCGTCGAGCGCTCGGTGCGAGCCACGGTGTCGGGCGGGACGCTGGACATCGACTTCTCGGCCCGCGCCGACCGCGCGCTGGTCTCGGCCATCTCGGTGGTGCCCGTGACCGACGGCCCCAGCCTCGACGGACCCGGCAGCGGGCCCGTCGAGGAACCCACGCCCGAGCCGACCCCCACCCCGAGCCCGACCGGCCCGCCCGCCGGCTCGTCGTGGAACGCGCCGACGCTGGTCGACCCGCTCGTCTGGACCCCCTCGCCCACCAACCGGCTCCTACGCGCCCCCGCCGACCGCGACGTCCTCATCCGCTGGCCCGACACCGACCTCGACATCGTCGGCGGCATCGAGATCAACGGCGGCCGCAACATCGTCTCCACCGGCGGCACCATCCGCTTCACCAGACGCCACTTCCCCGCCGGCGCCGACCAGGCCAACAACAACCGCTGCCTGCACATCACCGGCAACAGCACCGCCCAGCGACCCCGCACCATCCACGTCGAAGGCCTCCACTGCGCCGGAGCCTTCGTCTGGGAAGGCATCAACATCGACTCCAAGGCCGAGAAGGGCACCCTCACCGTCCAGCTGCGCGACATCCTCATCGACGGCGTCAACGTCGAGCTGCCCGGCGGCACCGGCAAGCACTACGGCGGCGACGCCCTCCAAGCCTGGAACGGCCCCCACCGACTCCGCATCGACGGCTTCACCGCCCACAACCTCCGCTACCAAGGCCTCTTCCTCCAACCCCACCAGTTCGGCACCGGCACCCTCGGGCAGTGGCAGCTCGACAACATCCACCTCACCGGCCACCGCGACGGCCACGGCTACCTCCTCTGGCTCGCCGGGACGAGGGACGCCGAGCACGCCGTGCCCATCACGACGCAGGGCTTCCGCATCACCCGCGCTCCCGGCAAGGCGTCGACCCAGACCGTCTGGGAGCTCGCCACGTCCTGGCCGGACATCACCGTCGACTGACCGGGGACCGCCCCCTGACCAGGGCCGGGGGGCTGCTCACCCGACCGACCGTTCGTTGCATCAACCATGCACACTTGCGGTAGCGACTCGTGACCGGTTGTAATCACCACGGACAAAAGGGACAACCGGATCGGCCGATCCGGTCACGGCGTCCCCTCGTCGATGCACGTGGTACCAGCGGTCGAAAGCAGACCGGCAGCCCGCCCCCTGACTGTCGAGGTCGTTCATCATGCCCCGCTCCCCCCTGCGCAGCTCCGTCATGCCCTCACGGCCTTCGTCGAGGCGCCCGTCCCCTGCTCGGACCCGTCGTGGCACCGCTGCGCTCGCCACCGTGGTCGGGGCCGTGATGGCCGTCACGGGCACCCTGGCGGCCACGTCCCCCGCGGCCGCCGCGACCCCGACCGTGCGCATCAACGCCGGCGGACCGGCCGCCACGGTGGCCGGCACCGCCTGGCAGGCCGACCGCTGGTCGATCGCCGGGCGCAACGGGTCCACCGGTCACACCGTCACCGGCACGTCGAACCCCCGCCTCTACCAGGCGTACCGGGTCGGGGCCCGGGGCTACGACGTGCCCGTGACCGCCGGCACGTACGACGTCACGCTGCACGCGGCGGAGACCTGGTGGAACGCGTCCGGCAAGCGGCTGTTCTCGGCCACGGCCGAGGGCGTACCCATGTTCCGCGACCTGGACCTGTACCGGGTCGCCGGGCACGACCGGGCGTGGCAGACCACGTCCCGGGTCACCGTCACCGACGGCACGCTGGACCTGGACCTGTCCGCCAGCCGCGACCAAACGCTCGTCGCCGGCATCGAGGTCGTCCCGGTCACGACCACTTCGCCCGCTCCCGCGCCGGCACCCGCACCGACACCTGCACCGACTCCTGCGCCCGCTCCCACCCCGCCGCCCGCGCCGGCCCCCGCACCGGCCCCCACTCCCGCTCCAGCGGGGTCGACCTTCTCCACCAGCACCTTCTGGACCTGGGTCCACGGCCCCGCCACCACCGCGTCCGGACCGGACCAGTTCGGGCAGGCGGTCATCTCCGGCAACAACAGCTGGCGTCGCCACGGCGGGTTCGTCCTGCGTCGCCGCGACGCCGGGCACCAGGTGGTGGCCAGCTTCACCGGCACCAGCTACCAGGTGCTGTCCTACGTGGACGGTCGCAAGACGATGATCGTGGACAAGCCGTTCACCCCGTCCGGGGACGGCCTGGCCCGCGTCGAGCTGCGGGGCAACACGCTGACCGCCACCTGGGACGGGCGGACGGTGTCCACCGACACGCACGCCGCCCTGGGCCGGAGCACGGGTCGCACCACCCAGCCGGCCATCTACCAGGACGGCCCGTCCGTCGTGAGGATGACCGGGGTCAGCACCGGCACGCTCGGCGCCACGACCGCCCCGGCACCGGCACCCGCCCCGGCACCTACCCCCGCACCGGTACCCACGCCGACACCGCCGCCCGCGCCCGCACCGGCCCCGACGCCGAACGCGTCGTGGAACGCGCCGACGCTGGTCGACCCGCTCGTCTGGACCCCCTCGCCCACCAACCGGCTCCTACGCGCCCCCGCCGACCGCGACGTCCTCATCCGCTGGCCCGACACCGACCTCGACATCGTCGGCGGCATCGAGATCAACGGCGGCCGCAACATCGTCTCCACCGGCGGCACCATCCGCTTCACCAGACGCCACTTCCCCGCCGGCGCCGACCAGGCCAACAACAACCGCTGCCTGCACATCACCGGCAACAGCACCGCCCAGCGACCCCGCACCATCCACGTCGAAGGCCTCCACTGCGCCGGAACCTTCGTCTGGGAAGGCATCAACATCGACTCCAAGGCCGAGAAGGGCACCCTCACCGTCCAGCTGCGCGACATCCTCATCGACGGCGTCAACGTCGAGCTGCCCGGCGGCACCGGCAAGCACTACGGCGGCGACGCCCTCCAAGCCTGGAACGGCCCCCACCGACTCCGCATCGACGGCTTCACCGCCCACAACCTCCGCTACCAAGGCCTCTTCCTCCAACCCCACCAGTTCGGCACCGGCACCCTCGGGCAGTGGCAGCTCGACAACATCCACCTCACCGGCCACCGCGACGGCCACGCCTACCTCCTCTGGCTCGCCGGGACCCGCGCCAGCATCCCCATCAGCACCCAGAACCTCCGCGTCACCACCTCGCCGACGAGGACCCCCGCCCAGAGCGTCTGGGAGCTCGCCAGGTCCTGGCCGGACATCACCGTCGACTGACCCGGCCCCCGCGAACCGGGCACCCGGCGTACCGACCAGCGACAGAACACGGGGCCCCGACGGCCACAACGGCCGTCGGGGCCCTGTCGTGTCGCTGGTCGGTGCGCCGAGGGGCGAGGTCCGGCGGCCCCAGGCGGCCCCGGTCGGGCTTCAGCGACGCGACGAGCCCTGCGGTGCGGGCGGCGAGGCCACGGGTCGCCGCGGGGACCCGCGCAGGGCCCGCTCCTCGACCAGGTGCCACGACGCGTACCCGACCCCCAGGCCCAGCACGATGGACACGACCGAGAACAGCCACACGGGCAGGTCGCCGAAGCCGGCGTAGGCCACCAGCAGCTGCTGGACGACGAAGCCGTAGATGTAGGCGCCGTAGCTGGGGTCGCCGAACCGGGTGACGTGGCGGGCGGCGGGCCAGCTGCGGGTGCCCAGGTACAGGACGACCACGGTGGCGCCGGGCACGAGCAGGATCGACAGCGGCGCCTGTACGAGCAGGACGGACGCGAGCACCACGGTCGACAGCAGCGCGCTGCGCCAGCCGGGCCGCCACGGGCTGGCCCGGACGGTCGCGGCGGCGAAGAAGAAGGCCACCAGCTCGACGCGGAGCGCGACCGGGACCAGGGCGCCGTCGACGACGGACCCCGCGATCAGCCGCCAGCCGACCAGGGCGAACACCGTGGTGACGGCCGCGAGCACCTTCCAGCCGCGCAGCCAGCCCAGCGCCCCGGCGATCCCCAGCAGCGTGTAGGCGAGCACCTCGACGCCCAGCGTCCACAGCACGCCGTTGACCTGCGGCAGCGGGTTGTCGTCGAACACGCCGGGCAGGTCGTAGGTGTAGGGGAAGACCAGCAGGTTCCGCAGCAGGAACTCGTAGGTGCCGGGGTCGAGCAGGTACCCGGGACGGGTGCTGACCAGCGGCCCCATGACGAAGGTGACCAGCAGCAGCATGAGCACCAGGGCCGGCAGCAGTCGTCGGGCCCGCTTCTCGGCGAACGCGCGCGGGCGGGGGTCGCCCAGCCAGCTGCCGCAGATCAGGTAGCCGCTGACCACGAAGAACACGACGACGCCGAGACGGCCGATGTTGAACGCGAAGTCGCCGAAGACCAGCAGGTCGGGCTCGACCCCGCCCGGCAGGATGAACGCGTGGCTGACGATGACCATCGACGCCGCGACGATCCTCAGGACGTCGAAGCCCTGAGGGCGCACGACATCGACCCCCGAGCCTGACGACATGACGAACCCTTCCGTGGACGTGTGTGCGGTGCCCGGTGCTGCCCCCGGTTCAGCCGAGGACGAGGGCGCCGCTGCGGCGGCGGGCCAGCGCCTGCTCGGCGACCTCGCGCACCCGGTGCGCGAAGCGGTCCTGGCCGAAGCGGGCGGCGTGCTCCCGGACCAGGGCCGGGTCCAGGTCGGGGAAGTCGCGGAGCGTCGCGGCGACCGCACCGGCCGTCCCCTCCTCGACGAAGACGCCGCTGACGCCCTCGGCGGTCGAGTCCAGGAACCCGCCCGCCCGCAGGACCGCGACGGGCGTGCCGAAGGCGTTGGCCTCGATCGGCGTCAGCCCGAAGTCCTCGCGGGACACCGACACGAGCGCCCGGGCGTTGGCGTACAACCAGCGCAGCTCGGCGTCGGACACCACGCCGAGCCAGCGGACCCGGGGGTCGTCCGGCTCGCCGGAGGGCTGCTGCCCGACCACGGCCACCTGGCCCCCCGCGAGCGCGGTGCCGTCGAGCACGGCACGGGTGTTCTTGTAGCCGCGACCACGGGCCACGGTCAGCCAGAAACCGGGCTCGAGGCCGGCAACCGGCTCCTGGTGGGAGTCGACGTCGATGTACACCGGCGGGTGCACCACCTCGGCCTCGATGCCGTAGACCCGTTCGATCCGGGCCGCGACCGTCGTGGAGTTGGCCAGGTAGGTGTCGACGCGCGCGGCGGAGCGCCGGTCCCAGGCCTCCAGGCCCTTGCGCACGGCGGCCAGGGCGGCCCGCTCACGACGCCGGGGCAGGTAGTCCTCGGTCTGGTAGAGCCAGCGCGCCGGGTTGTGGCAGTACGCCACCAGGGCGGTGTCGTCGGGGATCCGCACCCCGTGGGCGAAGCCCGACGTGCTCGCCACGACCACGTCGGCGGCCGGCACCTCGGTGCGGTCCCACGCCGCCGGCAGCAGGGCCAGCCCGACCCGGGGGTCGCGCCGGACCAGGTGCCACCTCTGCAGCGGCCCGGTGCGCACGTCCGCCGACGCGAAGTCGGGGAAGGTGGCGCCCGGGTTGTGGACGCTGGTCACCAGCGGGGCGCCGGGGAACGCGTCGAGCAGGGCCAGCGCCACCCGCTCGGCCCCGCCCCGCTGGGTGAGGTAGTCGTGCGCGACCGTCACCTTCATGACCTGACCACCCCTTCGTCGGACCTGGCCGCGACGGCCCGGGCGGGACGGTCGCCAGCCAGCGCCCTGCGCATACCGTCGACCTGCTCGGCCCACCGCTTCAGCTGCAGCTCGCGTGCGTCCTCGGCCCGCTGCCGACGCGCGGGGGCGTCCTCGGCCAGCGCGGCCCGCAGCGCCCCGGCCAGGGCCTCGGCGTGGTTGCCGGCGTGGCGGGCGAGCGGGAACACCTCGCGCAGCGTCGGCCAGTCGCTGACGACAAGACCGCGTCGGGCGTAGACGGCCTCGTAGGCCGCCCGCATGACGGACGTGGGCTCGGTGGTGAGGGCGATCACGACGTCGCTGGCCTCGAGCCGACGACGGTAGGCGTCGGGCCCCAGGAAACCGACGAAGCTGACGTTCGCGGGTGCGGACTCCCGCAGCCCGGGCGGGCACTTGGCCAGGTCACCGGTGACGGCCACGTCGACGTCGGGGCACAGGGCGGCCGCAGCCACGACCTCCTCGATGGGCTCGTCGTCGGAGAACACCCCGACCAGCAGCACCTGGGGGCGCGCGTGGGCCGGGGCCGTCTCGCTGACGGTCCAGGCGGGCGGGGCCTCGTGGACGACCAGGCCGTCGGCACCCCAGGTGCGGACCTCCTCGACCCACGAGGTCGTGGTGACCATGACACCGGCCGAGCGACGGGCCAGCCAGCGGTGCACGCGCAGCATCCGCTTGGCCACGGCGTTGCCCTTGACCCCGAAGGAGCTGGTGTGGCTGTCGAGCAGGAACGGCGTACCGGTCAGGGCCGACCAGCCGGCGACCACCAGGCCGGGCACCACCGGGGGGTTGGTGACCGCCACCGCCGCCGGTCGCAGGCGCACCAGGGCCGCGGCGGTCAGGACCACGCTCACCAGGTAGCGCAGCAGCACCAGCCGACGGGCGGACAGGGCGCGGGGGTGCACGTGCACCGCCACCCCGCCCAGGGCGTGAGCCATCTCCTCGGCACGACCGGCGTGCCGTTGCCACGTCACGTGGGCGAAGGGCGCACGGACGCGGGCGGGGCGCAGGTTGGGACGGGTTCGCAGGTGGATGGCGGGACTCCTCGGGTCGAACGGCGAAAGGGTCGTCTTCGTCCCGCAGTGCGATGGCAGTGGGCGAGCATCTCTAGACTAACGAGCAATGACGTCCCCCTCCTCAGGTTCCCCCACATCCGGCCGCCGCAAACCCGCCTTCGTCGCGACCACCGGTGGCCACCTCGTCCAGCTCACCCACCTGGCGCGGGTCCTGGAGCCCGAGCGGCACGAGCGTGGGCTGTGGATCACCCACCGGACGTCGCAGAGCGAGAGCATGATGGCCGGCCGCGACGTCCGCTTCGTGCCCTTCGTCGAGGCCCGCCGTCTCGACCAGGTGCTCACGAGCACACCCCGGCTGCTGCGGCTGCTGCGGCGGGAGGGTGTCGACGTCGTCTACAGCACCGGCGCCGCGGTGTCGCTGGCCGCGCTGCCGCTGGCCCCCCTGGTCGGCACCCGACCGGTGTTCGTCGAGAGCCTGGCCCGCTCCGACGGCCCGTCCGCCGCGGGCCGCGTGCACCAGCGGCTGCCCTGGGTGCGTCGCTACACGCAGTACCCGGAGAACGCCGGCCCCCGGTGGCGGCACGAGTTCAGCCTGCTGGACGGCTTCGCCCTGGGCGAGCCCGCCCCCCGGACGCGGCCCGCCCGCGTCCTGGTGACCGTGGGGACCACCCGGCCGTGGGGCTTCCAGCGGCTGCTGCGCCGCGTCGCGTCGGTCCTGCCCGCGGGCACCGAGGTGGTGTGGCAGACCGGGATCACCGACGTCACCGGTCTCGACCTGCCGGGCACCGTGGTGCCCACGACCAGCGACGAGGAGTTCCAGGCCCACATCGCCCGGGCCGACGTGGTGGTCTCCCACGCCGGGGTCGGCACCTTCGTCCGCTGTCTGGAGGCCGGCAAGGTGCCCGTGCTGGTGCCACGGCGGGCCGAGCACGGCGAGCACATCGACGACCACCAGCTGCAGATCGCCGGGGTCGCCGCCTCGCGAGGACTGGCGGTAGTCCGCGAGGCCGACCAGGTCGACCTGGACGACCTGATTCACGCCGGGTCGCTCCGGGTACTTCCGGTGTCGACAGGGACCGCACCCACGAACGACGACGGAAGGGCCGCATGAGCAGGCCAGACCTCCTGCCCGAGCCGACCACCACCGCCACCTCGCAGGACGCCTCCTGGACCGTCGTCCACGACTTCGCGTTCGACGTCGGCGGCGCCGAACGCGTGACCGCGGCCCTGGCCACCGAGGTGCTCGACGACGCCCCGGTCATGACGTTGGGCGGCGAGCAGGGCCTGCTGGACGACCTCGGCATCGACGACGTCACCATCGCCTACCCGCGCCTGTTCCGCCGGGGCAGCTACCGTCGGGCCAGCCTGCTGCTGCCGGCGCTGCTGCGTACCGCCGCGCCGGTGCAGGGCAACGTGCTCGCGTCGTCCTACGCCTTCAGCCACCACGTGCGGGCCACCGGGCGCAAGGTCGTGTACTGCCACTCCCCGCTGCGTCAGGCGTGGAGCGGTGAGCAGATGTACCTCGACCGGCTGCCCCGCGCGACCCACCGTGCCGCCCGGCTGCCCCTGCGCGCGCTACGGGCCAGCGACCGGCGGGCCGCGGACACCGCCACCGACTACGTCGCCAACTCCACGGTCGTCGCGAAGCGGCTGGAGCGGTTCTACGGGATCGAGGCCGCCGCCGTGGCCTACCCGCCCCCGCACGAGGCCTTCACCCGAGGCCCGGACGAACGCGGCGGCCACTACTTCTGGGCCGGGCGGATCGTCGAGCCCTACAAGAAGCTCACCCCGGTCATCGAGGCGTTCAGGCACCTGGACCGGGAGCTCGTCGTGGCCGGTGACGGCCGCGACGCGGCCCGGTTGCGCGCCACCGCGCCGCCCAACGTCACGTTCATCGGGGCGGTCGGCACCGAGCGGCTGGCCGCGGAGTACCGCCGGGCCCGGGCGCTGCTGTTCCCGAGCGAGGACGACTTCGGCCTGGTCCCGGTCGAGGCGATGTCGTGCGGCACGCCGGTGATCGCCCTCGGCCGGGGCGGGGCCACCGAGACGGTGCTGGACGGCACCTCCGGGGTGCTGTTCGACGAGTCCGACCCGGCGACGATCACCGCCGCCGTCCGACGGTTCGAGTCGCTGGACCTGGACGAGGACGCCGTCGAGGCCCAGGGCCGCCGGTTCGGGCGCGAGCAGTTCGTCCGCACGGTCCGCCAGGTCCTCGCCGCCTGATGCCGGCGGTCGGCCGATGAGCACGCCGCCCGCGTCGGTCAGCGTGGTCGTCCCCACGTACCGTCGCCGCGACCGCCTGGACGAGGTCGTGCGCCCCCTGCTCGCCGACCCGGCCACCCTGGAGGTCGTGGTGGTGGTCGACGGCAGCGACGACGGGTCGCTGGAGCTGCTGCAGACCATGGCCGCGCACGAGCCGCGCGTGGTGCCGCTGGGGACGCCCAACGCCGGCGGGGCCGCGGCCCGGCAGCACGGCATCGACCGGGCTCGCGGGCAGGTGGTCCTGCTGCTGGACGACGACGTGGTCGCCACGCCCGGGATGGTGAGCGGGCACGCCCGGCACCACGCGTCGGCGGCGGACCTGGTGGTCCTGGGCCACATGCCGGTGGCCGTGCCGCCGCGCCGGCACCCCAGCCGGTTCTCGGCCCTGCTGTACGCAGGTGACTACGACGGGATGTGCCGTCGCTACGACGACGACCCCGGGCTGGTGCTCAAGCGGTTGTGGGGCGGCAACGTGTCCTTGCGCCGGGAGTCGCTGCGAGGGGTCCCGTTCGACTCGGGGTCGTTCCGTCGTACCAACCACTCCGACCGCGACTTCGGGCTGCGCTGCGCCGAGGCGGGCCTGCGCGGCCGCTTCGACCGCTCCTTGCTCGCGGCCCACCACTACGACCGGCCGGCCGCGGCGTTCGCGCGGGACGCCCGGAGGCAGGGCGCGGGCCGCTACGGCGTGCACCGCCTGCACGCGGGGCGGCTGCCGCCGTTCACGCTCGCCGACACCGTGGCCGACCTGCCGCGCCCCGTCCGGGCCCTGGTGCAGGCCGACCGGGTCGAGGCGCTGGGGTCCCTGGCCAGGGCCGCTCTGCTGACCCTGACCCGGGTGGCGAACGCCGTCGGGGCCGACCCGGTGGCCACGACCACGGCCCGGCTGCTGCGCCGCCTGGAGCTCCGTCGCGGGGTGCGCGACGCCACGGCCGCGGAAGGCACCGCCCCGAGCCAGGGCTGAGGGTCAACCCCGCAGCGCCGGTCGCCGACCGGCGGACGGGGTACGGCGCGCGACCACGGCGGGAGCCGCGACCGGACCCGCAGCCGCAGCCGCGAAACGGGTGCGCCGCCACGGCTCCCGGGCCAGTGCGGCCCCGGCGAAGGCGAACAGGGCCTGGGACAGCCCCGCGTTGGTGAGGTACGGCCAGACCATGAGGGCCGCGGGCAGGAACAGGACGATGCCGAAGGTGGCCATCGCGGCCGACCGCGCCACGGACGGCGGGCCGTCGTCGGGGCGGGTGTCGTCCGGGGCGCGCGAGTGCCGCCACGCCCGCACCGCGATGGCCCCCACCGCCACCACGGCGGCCAGCACCAGCAGCACCCCACCCCGCAGCACGAACGTCAGGTACTGGTTCTCGGTCGAGCCGAAAACCACGTCGGTGGGCGGGTCGTTGCCCAGACCGGCGACGGCCGCCTCGTCGACCAGCGGCAGGTAGTCCCGCTCCCAGACCAGGAGCCGGTACTCGACCGTCTGCGGCAGCACCCCACCGGCGGTGTACGTGCTCTGCGTCTGCTGCTCCTCCACGCGCTCGGTGAGGACCTGCGGGAACGCGAGGAGGGCGGCCGTGGCGAGCACCAGGGTCATCACCACCCCGCGACGGAACCGGCCGGCCAGCGCCGCCGCGACGAGGAACGCCACCGGCAGCCACAGCAGCAGCGTCACGGTCACGGCCAGGACGAGGGCGGCGAGGTCGACCAGCAGCACCACGACGAGCCAGCCGCGGGGCAGGACGGCCCGGTCGCCGCGCAGCAGCAGGGTGGTCGCCAGCACGACGGGCACCAGCAGGTAGCCGCCCAGGGAGTGCCAGATGGGGAACGGTCCCGTGACGCGGTCGGACTCCAGGCGGGACGCGTCGTCCAGGACGCCGTCGGACGTCAGGTCGACCAGCAGCTGCCCGATGTCCCCCACGTCGAAGTACTGCAGCACGGCGAGCAGGCCCGGCACGACGCTGACCACGAGCATCCAGCGCAGCACGACGACCAGGTCCGCGCCGCTCACGACGCCGCGGGACGCAGCCCACCAGGTCATCAGCAGGAACGTCGGCTGGAGGCCGACGCGCAGCACGCTCTCCAGCTCCGAGCTGCCGTCGGTGGCGTGGAACATCGCGAAGCCCAGGCCCGTCAGCGCCAGCACGACCAGACCGAGGTCGACCCCCGTGGCGGCCCGCCAGCGCCGCGGCCGACTGAGCAGCATGGCCGCGACGCACAGGGCCAGCAGCAGCTCCGACACCTTGAGCGAGGGGACCACCAGCCCGCGGGCCAGGCCGGCGAGGGCGGGGACGAACGCCACCACCACGACGGCCCCGACGACGGGGTTGCGCCACACCGCGACGCCCAGCACCGCGGCGGCGACCAGCACCAGCGGGGCCAGCCAGAGCACCGACGCCGAGGCCCCGACGACCGCTCCGGCCACCGCGGCCCCCGCGACGAGCAGGAGTGCGGGACGGACCCCCGTCACCGCCGTGGCGTCAGGGGGTGGTCGAAGGGCGAGGGCTCCACGTCCCCCGCGACCGCGGGTCCGTGCGCGTCCGGCGAGCCGTCGCCTGCGTCCCCGTCGTCCCCGGCGTCCCCGTCGTCCCCGTCGTCCCCGTCGTCCCCGGCGTCCTGGGACGGTGCGTACGCGCGGTCGTCGGGGGCGTCGGTGGCCCAGCCGACGGGGTCGGCGACCACCGTGGTCGGCGTCTCGTCCGAGGCACGAGCGGGTCGGGTGCGTCGGTGCTCGCGGGGCACCAGCCCGACCACGACCGCCTCGACGGCCAGGTCCTGCAGGGACCGGACGGCGGAGTCCAGGTGCTTGAGCCGGGCACCGACCGGGGTGAGCAGGACGACCACGTCGACCTCCTGCGCCAACCGCTCGGCGGCCCCGTCACCGGCCAGGGTGCCGGCGTCGACCCACTCCACCGCCGTGGGGCGGGCGTGCTCGGGGGCGCGATGCCGCAGCGCGGAGTGCACCCGCTCCAACCGGGCCGTCGCCTCGCGGACGTCGTGCCCGGGCGTCCCGGGCAGACCGAGGACGCCCACGGCGCGCACGTCGCGCGCGGCCCGGACGGCGCGCTCGACCAGGACCTCGGAGCGGGGCCCGTCGTCCAGGTCCGGCGCCGGCAGCACGGGCCAGGCGACCAGCTCGCGGACGTCGGAGTCGTCGCGCACCCTCGGGTCGGCCCGTTCCAGCAGGACCGCGCCGCCGAGCCCGGCGGCCAGCGCCGCCAGGACGCCGAGCACCCAGGCGAGAGGGGCCAGGCCCTGCTGCTCGGAGACCTGCACCTCGCGCAGCGGCTCGACGTTGCCGGGCAGGATGTTCGGCGTGACCGCGGGGGTCTCGGCGAACGCCGCCGTCAGCGCCGCGAAGTAGGCGGTCACCTGTTCCTGCGTCTCGGCCGCGAACGTCACGCGCATGATGGGGCTGTCCG
The DNA here is from genome assembly GCF_042466345.1 of Jannaschia sp. R86511. Lineage (NCBI taxonomy): Bacteria > Pseudomonadati > Pseudomonadota > Alphaproteobacteria > Rhodobacterales > Roseobacteraceae > Jannaschia > Jannaschia sp. R86511. Next base: position 1,294,498 of record NZ_JAXHCD010000001.1, on the reverse strand, counting down.
GCACCGGGACCGCCTCCGTGCCGTCGACGACGTCGCCGCCGTCGAGGCCGGTCGCCTCGGCCAGGTGGGCGATGAGGGCCCCGTCCTCGACCAGCAGCGTGGAGTACGACTGCGCGAACCGGTTGGCGTCCTGCGCGGAGTTGGCGCTGCGGGGGTCCACGACACCCGGCGTCCCGGCCACGGTGTTGGGGGGCGGGTCCGCGATCGGGACGACGAAGGTCCCCTCGCCCGCCCAGCTGGTGCTGGCGGTGGCCCGCACGAGCAGGACGGTGGCCAGGCCCGCCACGAGTCCGGCGACGAGCGCGACCACCCAGAATCGGCGCAGCGCGGTTCCCAGGACGTCTCGCGAGGGTCGTGCCTTGGTCATGGTCTCCCGATCGTCGGCCTGGTGTGCTGGCGTCGCCGTGTCCGGGCGGCGGGCCCCGGCCGGCTCGGCCTGGCGGGGCGGTGTGCTCCCGGTCGGGGGCTCGACGGGGGCTGGGTCGGTGCCCAATGGTAACCGGGGGGCCTGCCCGGCGCGGTGGCTCGCACCGAGCCACCCGGTCGCCGGAGCGGCGGTCAGCCCGCCGGGGCGTAGCCGGGGCTGCGGTAGGACGTGCCCGCCAGCCCTTCGGGGACGAAGGACCCGCCGTCGGGGGCCCCCGACCGGACGTCGTCCCACGACCCGGTGCCGTCGTCGCGGGGCCACAGGAACGCCCCGCGGTCGTCGGTGTCGTACTGCGGCGACACGTGGACGTCCTCCACGGAGATGGGCCAGGAGCTCTCGTCGCGCCACAGCAGGTAGCCGCTGCCCTCGACCCCGGTGATGTCGATGTCGCGCAGGTCGAACAGCTCCGGCTCGGGCTGCTCGCCGAACTGCTGCGGCAGCAGGAAGAAGCCCTGGTAGCTCGTCGAGCCGGTGAGGCCGTCGACCAGCAGCTGCCGGGGGCCGGCCCACGTCTGGATCAGGTCGGCGTGGTGGCCCTCCCGCGTGCCCTGGACCGTCTCCACGTGGATGTTCTGCAGCTGGACGACGGCGCCCTCGCGCTGGTCCAGGTTGAACCCCTCGCCCAGACCCTCGCCGGTGATCGCGAGACCCTCGATGTGCACGGTGCCGGTCTGGTTCTTGAGGTAGACCGCCCGCACGTCGTTGCCGTCCCTGGCCCCGGAGTCGGGGATGCTGATCTCGCCGCCGATCATGACCACGTTGCGGCCGCCGACCACGGTGACGCCACCCGCGACCTCGAGCGGCTCGTCGGGCAGCACCAGCTCGTAGTCCCGCTCGGGGTCGAGCTCGAGGTTGCGGTTGTCCTCGGTGACGAGGACCCGCTCGGGGTCGACCAGCTCGGGCGGGGCCCAGGTCAGCTCATCGCCTGCGGCCTCGGGCGCCGGGTCCGCGGCGTCCTCGTCCTCGGCGACGGGCGGGTCGACCGCAGGCTCCTCGGCGACCGGTTCGTCCACGGCGGGCTCGTCGGCGGCGGGTTCCGCGGGGGTGCTGCGCTGCGACGACACCACCGCGCCGCCCACCAGGACGAGCGCGAACAACCCGGACGCGACGCCCAGGACCCAGCCCGCCCCGCGGCTGCCGGGTGCAGCCTGCTCGACCTCGTCGGTCCCGTCGGGGTTGCGTTCCTCGGTCATGGTCATGGGTGCACCACCTCTCGCGGGTCGTCGGCCTGGTCCGGGCTGCCGGGCTGGTTCGGGTCGCCGGGAAGGTCAGTACGCGCCACGGGCTCGCAGCACGGCACCGACGGTACGCGTGAGGATGGACAGGTCGAAGCCGAGCGACCAGTTCTCCACGTACCGGACGTCGAGGCGGCGGGTCTCGGCCCAGGGCAGGTCGGAGCGGCCGTGGATCTGCCAGAGCCCCGTCAGGCCGGGCTTGACCAGCAGCCGACGACGCTCCACGTCGTCGTACTGGTCGACCTCGACGGGCAGCGCGGGACGAGGGCCGACGAACGACATGTCGCCGTTGAGGATGTTGAACAGCTGGGGCAGCTCGTCCAGGGACGTGCGCCGCAGCAGCGACCCGACCCGCGTGACCCGGGGGTCGGCCTTGAGCTTGAACAGCGGGCCGGCGCCCTCGTTGGTGTCGAGCAGGGCCTGCTTGGTCGTCTCGGCGTCCACCCGCATGGTGCGGAACTTGACCATCGTGAACAGCTCGCCGTCGAGGCCGACCCGCTCCTGGGTGAAGAACGCCGGGCCGCGGCTGGTGAGCCGCACGGCCGCGGCGACCACGGCGAAGAACGGCAGCAGCACGAGCACGGCGATGCCGCTGACGGTGCGGTCGGCGGCGGCCTTGACCAGGCGCCGCGACCCGCTGAGCTCGGGGTGGCCGATGCGGATGATGGGCAGGCCGCACACGGTGGGGACCGTCACCCGGGGGCCGATGGCCTCGACCAGCGGGGGCGCGATGGCCAGCTCGCGGCCGTCGGCCTCGAGCTCGCGCTGGGTGTGGCGCAGGTCCTGCAGGTCGGTGACGGACGTGCCCTGGCAGAACATGACGACGTCGGCCGCGGCGTCGCGGGCCCGGACGACGACGTCGGTGCGGCCGCCGTCGCGGTGCAGGCCGCGGGGCGTGCCGTCGTCGGGGTCCAGGACGACCTGGTCGACCACGTGCCAGCCGTGGTAGCCGTTGCGGTGGATCCGGGTCGTGACGGCCGCGACGTCCGCGGCCGGGCCGACCGCGAGCACGCGCAGCCGGACGGCGCCCCGCCGGTTGGCGGCCTGGGCGCGCGAGCGGACGACGGCTCGGGTCGCCACGGTCCCCAGCAGGCTCGCGCCGAGCGCCACGACGGCGGCCGCAGCCAGGTAGGAGGGCGCGAACACCCAGCCCCCGCCGAGCACGAACAGCCCGGCCAGGGCGGCGCCGACGCCCACCCGCTGGACCTCCTCGTTGCCGCTCCACAGGATGCGCTCCTCGTAGGCCCGGGCCACGACGAGGCAGACCACCCAGAGGGCGCCGAACAACGGGGCGAGCAGCAGCTCGACCCAGGAGATCGTCCCCTGCGTGACGAGGCGCAGCAGCACCGCGGTCGCCATGGCGACCGCCACCCCGGCGTCGAGCGCCGCCACGGACAGGCTCCGGAACCGGGGGGCCGGGTGCGCGGCGCTCGGGCGGTCGGGAGCCGTCGCCGGCGCCTCGGCCGGAGCCGCTTGCGGCGCGGACGGCCGCTCGAGGACCTCGGGGGCGCGTCCGGTGTCCCGGCGGGACTCGTGGTCCAGGGTGGCCAGCGCCTCACGGACCGACAGGTGCACCTGGTGGTCGCGCTCCCGCAGGTCGATGACGTGGTCGGTACCGCGCGAGGGGCGGTGGCGGCGCGACGGGCGCAGCATGGTTCGTTCGGACAAGGCGTGCCTCCGGCGGCTGACTGGGAGTGGAACGGCATCTCCGTTGAGCCGCGCGGACGGTGGGGGATGGTCGTCGTGCTGGCGTACTCGCTTCTGAAAGAAGGTAACCGGGGAGTCCCCCACCCTGATCCCGGTTAGACAACATCGGGACAACTACTTCATAGCGTCCACCTGTCGTCACCCACGGTAGGCACCCTGACGCCCGTTTCCTGGCGGTCCACGCCTTGTGGCCCGGTTCGTCCGGCCTGACTCGTCCTAGTACGCGCCTCGACCGCGCAGGACCGCCTCCACCGTTCGCAGCATGATCGACAGGTCGAAACCCAGCGACCAGTTCTCGACGTAGCGCACGTCCAGGCGCCGGGACTCCGTCCAGGACAGGTCGCTGCGGCCGTGGACCTGCCACAGCCCCGTGAGGCCGGGCGTGACCAGCAGCCGGCGGCGGATGAACGGGTCGTAGGAGCTGGCCTCGTCGGGCAGGCTGGGTCGCGGTCCCACGAACGACATCTCGCCCCGCACGATGTTGACGAGCTGGGGCAGCTCGTCCAGGGACGTGCGGCGCAGGAACCGGCCGACCCGGGTCACCCGGGGGTCCTCGCGCAGCTTGAACAGCAGCCCGGAGCCTTCGTTGACCTGCTTCAGGGCCGCCTTGCGCGCCTCGGCGTCGACGTACATGGTCCGGAACTTGACCATGGTGAACGGGGCCCCGTCGCGCCCCACCCGGACCTGGCGGAACAGGGACGGGCCCTTGCTGTCCAGGCGGACCGCGACCGCGACGCCCAGCAGCAACGGTCCGAGCAGCAGCAGGACGGCCGCCGACACCGACCGGTCCGCCACGGCCTTGATGGCCCGGCGCGGGCCGGTCAGCTCGGGCAGGCCGAGCCTGACCACCGGCAGGCCGCAGACCGAGCTGATGCTGACCCGGGGTCCGATCGCCTCGACCAGCGGCGGGGCGATGGCGAGCTCCCGGCCCTCGACCTCGAGCTGCTGCTGCACCTGGCGCAGGTCCTCGATGTCGCTGACGCTGGTGCCGGGGCAGAGCAGCACCACGTCGGCGCCGGCCCGGGAGGCGGCCGACACGACGTCGGCCGGGCCGCCCAGGCGGACCGGGCCGTCCACACGGGGTCCCCCGTCGGGCGTGCACGCCGCGACGACCTTCCAGCCGTGGTAGCGGTTGCGGTCGATGCGGGCGCTGACGATGCGGACGTCCTCGGCCGGACCGACCGCGAGCACCCGGACCCGCACCATGCCGGCCCGGTGCCGTCGCTGCGAGGCGACCCGGACCAGCCAGCGCGCCACCAGCGTGGCCACGACCAGCACGCCGACCGCGACCAGCGACGGCAGCGCCAGGGGGCGCGGCAGCCACAGCCAGCCGAGCAGCAGCACCACGACGGCGAGCCCGCCGCCGGCGGCCACGACCCGGTGGCCCTCGGCGCTGCCCGACCACAGGAACCGCGGCTCGTAGGCCCGGGCGAGGCCGAGGGCCAGGACCCAGGCCGCCGCGACGAGGGGCACCAGCAGCAGCGTCGCCGGCGGCACGGCCGACAGCGGGACCGCCGTCACCGGGGCCGCGACGCCCACCCCGAGCAGGGCCACCAGCGCGGCGACCGACGCGTCCAGGCGCCGCAGCCCGCCCGGGGCCTCGTCCACCAGCGGCCGGCGGCCGGGCTCGGTCTCCCGGAGCGCCCGGGGGCGGGGCGGGGCCACCTCGCGGGCCACCGCCGCCTCACGGGTGAGCGGACCGGCACCGTCGCCGGCGCCCGCACCGTCGCGGTCGGCGTCAGGACCCACGAGACCGGGCTCGGTCCAGGCCCCGGGCTCCTGCGACGCGTCCGGCTGGTCGCGCGAGACGGAGCGCTCGGTCATCTGGTGGGGTCCTCACCGCTGTGTCGTGCCGGGTGGTCTCGGCCTCGGAGCCTTGGAGGATCCCGACTGTATGCGGCTCAGGAGCACCGTGACCGGCGGTTCGTACAACTCCACCCGACCGGGCGCGGGCCGGGCTCAGGCGCGGGTGTGGAAGCGCAGCTGAGCCGCCTCGAGGCCCTCGGTGATGACCGCCTCGACGGCGTCGGCGGCGTCGACCACGAGCAGCTCCACCTCGGGCTGCTCCCGCTTGGCGAAGCCGGTCAGCACGTAGTCGGCCGGGTCCTGCCGGCCGGGCGGACGGCCGATGCCGCAGCGCACCCGGACGTAGTCCTTGCTGCCCAGGCTCTGCGACACCGAGCGCAGGCCGTTGTGCCCGCCCTCGCCGCCGCCGCGCTTGAGCTTGAGCCGGCCCAGGTCGATGTCGAGCTCGTCGTGGACCACCACCACCTGCTCGACGTCGACGCCGAAGTACCGGGCCAGGCCGGCGACGGGCGCACCGGACACGTTCATGTACGTCGTCGGCTTGGCCAGCACGACGCGGGGGCCGGGGGCTCCCCCGGGGGCGGTGCCGAGCCGCGTCTCGCAGACCACGGCCTGGGCCCGGGAGGAGGACCTGAACCGCTCGGTGCCGGCCAGCTGGTCGACGACCACCTGGCCGATGTTGTGCCGGGTGCCGGCGTACCGGGGCCCGGGGTTGCCCAGGCCGACGACGAGCCAGGTTTGCTCGCTCATGCCGTCGGCCCGGGCCGTCCCCTGCGGTGCAGGGTCAGGACTCGGAGTCCTCGCGCTTGGCGTCCTCCTGGGCCGCCTCGTCCTCGACGGCGGCGGCCGCGGCGGCGGTCGCACCGGCCCCGACCTCGAGCTCGGCGGCCTCGAGCGCCGCCTCGAGGCGGGTCTCGGTGACGTTGACGACGATGGACTCGGGGTCGGTGACCAGCTCGACGCCGGCGGGCAGCTTGACGTCCTTGGCCAGCACGGAGTGGCCGGCCTCGAAGCCCTCGACGTCGATGTCGACGCTCTCGGGCAGGTTCATGGCGTCGGCCAGCACGGCGATGGTGTTGTGCTCGACGGTCACCACGGTGCCGCCGATCGGGTCGCCGTGGGTGACGACGGCCACGTCGACCTGGATCTTCTCGCCGCGGCGGACGGTGACGAAGTCGACGTGCTCGATGAAGCCCTTGATGGGGTCGCGCTGGACGAACTTGGCGAAGGCCAGGTGCTCGGTCCCTTCGACGTCCAGGGTCAGCACGGCGTTGCGGTGCTTGAGGGCCAGCATGGTCTCGTGGCCGGGCAGCGACAGGTGCAGCGGGTCCTCGCCGTGGCCGTAGACGACGGCGGGCACCCGGTCGGCACGACGCAGCCGGCGCGCGGCGCCCTTGCCGAACTCGTGGCGGGACTCGGCGGACAGGTGGATCTCGGCGGACGACACGGTGGGGGCTCCTCGGCTGGTGGGTCAGGTGTACGCGTGCGGCACGGGTCCGCGAGCCCACACCGGCGGGCGCGATCACCACGCGCCGCGTCGATGACGGACCAGCGGTCCCTCGCCGTGACAACTGCCCCAGACTACCCGAGGTCGGGACCGGGGCGCTGACGCCGGCGCGAGGGCCCGGACGACCGCGGCTATCCTCGGCCGCCGGGGACCGACCCGGGACCGTGCCGAGGAGGCCCTGCTTGACCAGCGACCACGCGAGGGGGACCACGTCGGGGCTGCCCACCGTGTCGGTGGTGGTCCCCACGTTCCGCCGGCGCGACGGGCTGGAGGCCGTGCTCGCCCCGCTGCTGGCCGACCCCGCCGCCACGCAGGTCGTCGTGGTGGTCGACGGCAGCGACGACGGGTCCTACGAGCTGCTGCAGGACCTGGCCCGGCGCCACGCCTCGCTCGTGCCGGTCCTCACCCCGAACCAGGGCCCGGCCGCGGCCCGCCAGCACGGGATCGACCTGGCCACCGGTGACGTGGTCCTCATGGTCGACGACGACGTGGTGGCCGCCCCGGGCCTGGTGACCGGGCACGCCCGGCACCACGCCGACGCGGACGACCTGGTGGTCCTGGGCTACATGCCGACCCGGCTGCCGCCGACGGGCACCCGCGGGGCCTTCGCGACGGTCCTCTACGCCGCCGAGTACGAGGCGAACTGCACGGTCGTCGAGCGGGACCCGGAGCAGGTCCTGATGCGGCTGTGGGGCGGCAACCTGTCGGTGCGCCGCGAGCAGCTGGCCCGCGTGCCGTTCGCCTCGCCGGAGTTCGTCGGGACCTACCACGAGGACAGCGACTTCGGGATCCGCTGCCGCAAGGCGGGCCTGCGCGGCCGGTTCGACCGGTCGCTGCGGTCCAGCCACGAGCACCACCGGTCGATGCCCGCATTCCGCCGCGACGCCCGCCGCCAGGGTGCCGGCCGGTACGAGCTGCACCAGCTGCACCCCGACGTGCTGCCGGCCTACGACCTGTCCAGCACCGCCCCCGGCGGGCCGGGCCTTCCGGCCGCCGCCGCCGTCGCCGTGCTGGAGCACCCACGGGTCCTGCCCGTCCTGCTCGCGGTGCTGGCGACCCTGACGACCGCGGCGTCCCGGCTGGGTCTGCGCGCGGTGGAGATGCCCGGCGCCCGCCTGGTCCGCCGCCTGGAGCTGCGCCGAGGCGTCCGCCAGGCCGCCGCCTGACCCGCCCGCCCCCGTTCCGACGCAACGGCACACTGTGGCGGTCTATGCGACGCGAGGTGCCGTCGCGTCGGTGGGGATCCGACGCGAGGTGCCGTCGCGTCGGTGGGGATCCGACGCGAGGTGCCGTTGCGTCGACTCAGGGACGGAGGCGACGGCGCAGGGACCGCGCGTCGTCCGCAGCGCGACGGACCAGCCGGACCGGCCACGGGGAGCTGTGCAGCGTGCCGGCGGGCCAGGTGCCGCGGCGGCGGAACCGGAGGCGACGCTCCCGCACCGACGCCCACACCTCGCGGGTGGTGAACGGCTCGGCCAGCAGGTAGGTGTCGGCGTCGGACTCGAACGGGAAGTCCCCCCAGGCCCGGACCTCGGCGGGCGTGGGCCGCTCCCAGAACTCCAGCACGGCGGCGTGCGTCGCGACCCGGCAGTCCAGGGCGGGGCCGAGCAGCGGGAGCAGTGGCCCGAGCACGGCCGCGTAGCGCTCGAGGCCGTCGCGCACCTGACCCAGCCCCCAGCCGGCCAGGTCGCCGACGACGGGGCCGTGCACGGCCTCCGCGGCGCCGTCGACCAGGCGGTAGCCCTCGACCCGGCCGTGCTCCGCGGCCGTGAACACCTCCATCGCGACCCACAGGTCCGTGGTCCGCGCCGTGCCGAGGCCCCGCCACTCGTCGTGCAGGTAGCCCCGCAGGTTGCGGCCGGGCGCATCGTGCACGGGCCCGTTGAGGGTGAGGTAGCACTCGACGGCGGGCAGCGACCCACCGACGCCTCGGACCAGGGTTGCCAGCAGGCGTCCGACGCTGCCCCGGCCGTCGGCGTCGACCAGCGCGTACGGGGTTCCGTCCTGCAGGCCGGACTGCGCGAGGTACCGGGCGGCCGCGTCGGCGTCCTCGCCTCCGGCGAGGGCCAGGACCTCGGGCGACACCATGACGTCCAGGAGCACCCCGAGCCGCTGGGGCCCCAGGTGCGTGTCCCAGGTCGGCTCGGGCAGACCGGCGGCGGCCAGCGCGGCGGACACGGTCCGCGGCTGCACCCCGAGCCAGGCCAGGCAGTTGTGCACGGTGACCTTCTCGTCACGACCCAGGACCGCGGCCAGCACGTCCCGCCCGCCCGGCCCGGCCACCGACTGCAGCAGCCACGCCCGGCGGCTGCCCTCGAGGTAGCGCAGGTCCAGGTCGAGCCCGGCGCCCGCGGCCAGGTGACGGGCCATCCGGAGCAGGATCTCGCCGTCGCGGGCCAGGAAGTAGACCCGTCGGGCCCCGGCGCGCTCGGCCTGGCGCAGGCACCACAGCACGTACCCGGCCAGCAGCGGTCCGGCTGCTCCGCACACCACGTCCGACCGGGCGGGGGGCAGACCGGGCTCCGCGGCGAGCAGCTCCAGGCGGGCGAGCCTCGAGGCGCCCGCCAGCAGCGCGGACATGCCGGCCGTGGCCGGGGCGTGCTCCTGCAGCAGCCGCTCGTAGCGGGTGGGGCGCACCGCCGCCCGGAGCCGGTCGACCCCGGGCGCTTCCTCGTGCCCGACGGGCAGGGGCGTGGTGGTCAGCCGTGCGACCTCGTCCTCGAGCGCGGTCCACGGCCGGACCAGCGCGGGGTCGGCGCCCAGCAGGTCCACGGTCTGCGCGGCCAGCTGCCCGGACGTGGCCCCGGCCCCGTGCCGTGACCGGGTCAGCCGGCGGGCCTGCTCCCGCGCCTCGACCAGCACCTCGGCGTCGACGGCGGCGAGCCCGGCGCGACGCAGCCGGTGCGCCAGGACGTACCCGACCGGCCGCTCGTCCAGCAGCACGTCCACGGTCGCTCCGGCGCCGTGGCCGGGCCCGGCGCCGCTCATGCGGCCTTCCGGTGGCGGCGGCGACGGACGGCGTCCAGGACGGACCCCGTGAGCTCTCGCCAGGTGGGCCGGGCCAGCAGCCAGGCCGCCGGCAGGAACACCCCGCCCCCGACCACCGCGACGGTCAGCAGCCACAGCAGGTCCTGCGGCTGGGCGAGCACGTGCACCAGCAGCACCGCCCCGGCGGCCAGACCGCCGGCCAGCAGGACCGCAGCCGTCTGCGCGTACGCCGGGGCCCTGACCCCCAGCAGCCGCGAGACCACGACGCAGCGCAGCAGGAAGACCGCCAGCCCCCACGCCGACACCCCGTAGGCGATCGCGAGCAGGCCGTCCCCGGCCAGCAGGAGGATGATCCCGATCTGCCCGACGACGGTGACGATCGTGACCCAGAGCTCGGTGCCGGCGTGACCGGTGCCCATCAGGATGCCGCGCTGCAGCCCGGACAGCCCCACGAACAGCGTCCCGGCCGACAGCACCGCAGCGATGGCCGCCGACGTCTCCCACCGGGACCCGAACACCAGCGGCACCAGGTCGGTGCTGGCCAGCGACATCGCCACCATCACCGGGGCCAGCACGATCGCCTGGGCCGACATGGTCCGCGCGAACGCGGTGTTCAGACGGTCACGGTCGTTCTGCAGCTGGGCGAACAGCGGGTACGCGACCGCCCCCATCGCCGACGCGCACAGCTCGACCACGACGTTGACCACTCGGGCCGCGATGGTCCAGAAGCCCAGCGAGACCGTGCCCAGGACGACCCCGATGACGAAGGACTCGCCCTGCTCCCGGAACGCGAACCCCAGCTGGGCGCCGACGGACTTGCTGCCGAACCCGATTGCGTCCTTGGCCTCGGTCCCCGAGAACTCGAGCCGGGGCCGGAAGTCGGTCGTGAGCCACAGCGCCACGGTCGAGACGACCAGGCGGACCAGCGTCTGGGCCACCAGCGCCCACACCCCCGCCCCCGCGAACGCGAGGGCGACGGCGGCGATCACCGACAGCCCGGTGGCGAGGACCTGGCGGATGGCCAGCTCCCGGAACCGCAGCTCGCGCTGCAGCAGGGCGGCCGGGACGCTGGACAGTCCCGCCAGGACCAGCGAGACGGACAGCACCTGCAGCACCGGGGTCAGCTCGGGGCTCCCGAGGGCCTCGGCCGCGGCCCCGGCCGTCACGGCCAGCAGCACGGCCAGCAGCACCCCGAGCGCCAGGGAGATCCAGAACGCGGTGCTGGTGGCGACCCCGTCCAGCCGCTTGTGCTGGATCAGCCAGGTGCTGAACCCGGCGTCGGTGAACACCGTGAGGACCGTGACGACGGCCATCGCCAGCGCCACCAGCCCGAACTCGACCGGGGTGAGCAGCCGCCCGAGGACGACGAAGGCGATGATGGTGCTGAACCGCACCAGCCACCGCTGGACCACCGACCAGAAGACCCCGTCGACCGCCTGCTCCCGCAGCGACGGTGCGGGCGGCGTCGTGCCGTCGGGGGCGTCGTCGCGGCTCAACCGCTGTGCGGCTCGAACAGGCTGGTCACGGACCCGTCGTCGAAGATCTCGCGGATGGCGCGGGCCAGCAGCGGCGCGATGGACAGCACGGTGAGCCGGTCGAAGTGCTTGTCCGGGGTGATCGGCAGGGTGTTGGTGACGACGACCTCGTCGATGGGCGAGTTGGTCAGCCGCTGCACCGCCGGGCCGGACAGGATCGCGTGGGTGGCCGCGACGATGATCGTGGCGGCGCCCTGCGCCTTGAGGGCCTCGGCGGCCTGGACGATGGTGCCGGCGGTGTCGATCATGTCGTCGATCAGCAGGCAGTGCCGGCCCTCGACGTGCTCGGAGCCGACGATCTCGTGCACCTGCACCTTGTTGGGCACGTTGGGGTCGCGGCGCTTGTGGACGATGGCCAGCGGCGCGCCCATCCGGTCGGACCAGACGTCGGCCACCCGGACCCGGCCCATGTCGGGGCTGACGATCGTCAGCTGCTGCTTGTCGACCCGGGTGCCGACGTAGTCGGCGAGCAGCGGCAGGGCCCACAGGTGGTCGACCGGGCCGTCGAAGAAGCCCTGGATCTGGGCCGCGTGCAGGTCGACGCTGATGATCCGGTCGGCGCCGGCGGTCTTGAACAGGTCCATCATCAGCCGGGAGCTGATGGGCTCGCGGCCGCGGTGCTTCTTGTCCTGCCGGGAGTAGCCGAAGAACGGCGCCACCACGGTGACCCGCTTGGCCGAGGCGCGCTTGAGCGCGTCGACCATGAGCAGGTGCTCCATGAGCCACTGGTTGATGGGGGCGGTGTGCGACTGCAGCACGAACACGTCGCAGCCGCGCACGCTCTCGGCGAAGCGGACGTAGATCTCGCCGTTGGCGAAGTCGTAGGCCGTCGTGCTGACGATGTCGGCCCCGAGGGACTCGGCGACCTCCTTGGCCAGGGCGGGGTGGGCACGCCCGCTGACCAGCACCAGGCGCTTCTCCGGCGTCGAGGTGATGGGGATCATCGCGTGGCTCCCTGGCTGTCGGTGGGGGTGGTGCCGTCGTGCGGGTCGGGGGCGCCGGCGCGGGCCGCGGCCTCGGCCGAGGGGGTCCCGGCGCGCTTGCTCGCCACCCAGCCCTCGGTGATGCGCTGCGGCGCGACCGACATGGCCAGCGCGCCGGGGGGCACGTCCTTGCGGAGCACGGCGCCGGCGGCGGTGTAGGCGCCGTCACCGACGACCAGCGGGGCGATGAGCATGTTGTCCGAGCCGATCCGGACGTGGTCGCCGATGACGCTGGCGCTCTTGGTCACCCCGTCGTAGTTGACGAACACGCAGGCCGCGCCGATGTTCGAGCCGACGCCGATCGTGGCGTCGCCCACGTAGGACAGGTGCGGCACCTTGGAGCCCGCGCCGATGGTGGCGTTCTTGGTCTCGACGAAGGTGCCGATCTTGCCGCGCTCGCCCAGGTCGGTGCCCGGTCGCAGGTAGGCGAACGGCCCGACGGTGGCGGCCGGGCCGACCACCGCGTCGCTGCCGTGGGTGCGCACCACCTGGGCGCCGGCGCCGACCCGGCAGCGGGTCAGGGTCGTGTCCGGGCCCACCACGGCCCCCGCGGCCACGACCGTGCCGTCGTGCAGCTGCGTGCCGGGCAGCAGCGTGACGTCCTGGGCCAGCTCGACGTCCACGTCGACCCAGGTGGTGGCCGGGTCGACGACGCCGACCCCGGCCCGCATGTGGGCCTCGAGCACGCGCGCGTTCAGCCGGGCGCCGGCGGCGGCCAGCTGCACCCGGTCGTTGACGCCGTCCACCTCGGTGGGGTCGTCGGCCGCGACGGCCACCACGCGCAGGCCGCGCTCGCGGGCGTGGGCGATCACGTCGGTCAGGTACTGCTCGCCCTGGGCGTTGGCCGCCCGCAGGTCCGGCAGCACCTGCCGGCACAGCGCCAGGTCCAGGGCGTAGACGCCGGTGTTGATCTCGCGCACGGCCCGCTGCGCCTCGTCGGCGTCCTTGTGCTCGACGATCCCGCTCACCTCGCCCGAGGCGTCGCGCAGCACCCGGCCGTAGCCGGTGGCGTCGTCCAGCACGGCGGTGAGCACGCTGACGGCGGCCCCCGGGTCGGCGGCCAGCAGGCCGGCCAGCGTCCGACGGGTGATCAGCGGCACGTCGCCGTAGGTCACCAGCACCCGCCCGTCGAGCTCCGGCAGGCCGGCGGCGGCGCGGGCCGCGTCGAGGGCCTGCAGGCCGCACCACAGGGCGCGACCGGTGCCGGGCACCTCGTCCTGGTCGGCGACGACGACCTCCGGCAGCACCTGGGCGGCGTGCTCGGCCACCTGGTCGCGGTCGTGCCGGACGACGACCACGGTCGCCCCGGCCGCCAGCGGGGCCGCGGCGGCCAGGGCGTGCCCCAGCAGGGACCGGCCACCGATCCGGTGCAGGACCTTCGGCGTGGCGGACCGCATCCGGGTGCCCTGGCCTGCGGCGAGGACGACGACCGCCTCGCAGGGAGCGTCGGTGGTGGCGTCGGGCACGGGGTGGCCTCCAGGGTGGTGCGCGGCGGCGAGGACGGTCCGGACTCTATCGGTCCCGACCGCCTGCCTCTCCCCCGCGACCGGGCTCCGCCCCCCCGATTCGAACGGGGACTGCACGGCTCCAAAGGCCGGCGTGCTGCCGTTACACCAGGGCGGACCGCGCGGTGGCGGGACGGCGCCCAGTCTGCCGTGCCCCCGGCGGTGCGGGCGACGGCGCCGGTCACCGGCACACTGGGTCCGTGACCGACGCACGGGACAAGGAGCCCGTCACCCACGACAGCCCTGCGCCGGACCCTGCCCGTCTGGTCATCAGCGACAGCGGCTCGGGCCGGGCCCGGGTGTCGCGGCGCTCCCGGATGACGGGGACCCAGCGACGCGAGCAGCTGCTGGACGTCGGTCGTCGGCTGTTCGCCGACAAGGGCTTCGAGGGCACCAGCGTCGAGGAGATCGCCGCGGCGGCCAAGGTGTCCAAGCCGGTGGTCTACGAGCACTTCGGCGGCAAGGAGGGCCTGTACGCCGTCGTGGTGGACCGCGAGGTGCAGCAGCTGCTGGCCATCATCACGCGCGAGCTGACCGCCGACGCCCACCCCCGCGTGCTGCTGGAGGGTGCGGCCATCGGGCTGCTGGACTACATCGAGGCCAGCACCGACGGCTTCCGGATCCTGGTGCGCGACTCCCCCGTCGCCCAGTCCACGGGCACGTTCTCCAGCCTGCTCGGTGACACGGCCACGCAGGTCGAGCACGTGCTGGTCGACGCGTTCGCGGCCCGCGGCTTCGACCGCAGGAGCGCCCCGATGTACGCCCAGATGCTCGTGGGCATGGTGGCCATGACCGGGCAGTGGTGGCTGGAGCAGCGCCGGCCCAAAAAGGCCGAGGTCGCCGCCCACCTGGTCAACCTGGCCTGGAACGGGCTGTCGGGCCTGGACGCCAAGCCCCGGCTCACGTCGCGCTAGGCCCCCGCACCCGCCAGTAGGGTCGTCCGGCATGGGGGCTGACGCACCACCGGCGCACGGCGAGGACGAGGTCGACCGCATCGTCGCGGCCTGGGCCCGGGTCCGGCCGGACCTGGACGTGGCCCCGCTGGAGGTGCTGTCGCGGGTGACCCGGCTGGCCCACCACCTGGACCGGGCCCGGGCGTCCACGTTCGAGGCCCACGACCTGGAGCGGTGGGAGTTCGACGTGCTGGCCGCGCTGCGCCGGCAGGGCCCGCCGCACGCGCTGACGCCCTCGCAGCTGCTGCCGCAGACCCTTGTCACCAGCGGCACCATGACCAACCGGATCGACCGGCTGGCGGGCCGCGGCCTGGTCGCGCGTCGCGCGGACCCCAGCGACCGACGCCTCGTCGTCGTCGAGCTGACCGAGGCGGGTCGGGGTCTGGTCGACGCGGCCATGGCGGCCCTGCTGGAGCGGGAGGCGTCGTTCCTGGCCGGCATGCCGCGGCGGGACCGGGACCGGCTGGCGGACCTGCTGCGGACGCTGGTCCGGCCCTTCGAGACGCCCCCGGACCTCCCCACCCCGCGCTGAGGCCGTGACGGCCGGGTCGGGGCGCTGGACGCCCGGGGTCCGGAGGCGCAGGATGATCCGGTGCACATCGGGGGAACGGCACGCGTCGCTGCGCTGCTGGTGACCGGCTCGCTGGCCCTGGGGGCCGTGGGGGTCGGTGCCGTCGACGACTTCCTCGCGGTGTCGTTCCGGGACAAGGACCCCCTGGTCGCGTCGGAACGTGCGGGCGTGGACCCGGTGGCGGCCGTTCCCGCGCCCGAGCAGGTGCTGCTGTCGGTGCCCGCGGCCGGGGACCCGCTGGTGGACCTGGCCGTCGCGAACGTCACGGCGTCGCTGGAGGCCGCGGGGGCCACCGTCAGCACCGGCCGCAGCACCGGCAGCAGCACCGACGCCGACGTGCCGGCCGGGGCGGCGAGCCTGACCGCGGAGCTGGTGCCGGGGACGGCGGGCCAGACCTCGGGGCAGCCCGAGGCCTACGAGCTGTCGCGCGACGGCTCGGCCGTGCGGGTCATGGCGGCCGACCGGCGCGGTCTGGCCGCGGGGCTGTTCCAGCTCGCCGACCACGTCGACGGGGGGCAGGGCTGGCAGGACGTGGCCGCGGGCCCCACGACGGTCGAGCCCGCCCTGGGCCGCCGCTTCGTCGACACCGGGGCCGTGGGCATCACGCCCGACCCGGTCGCCTACGCCGCCCAGGACGACTACGTCCACGCCTCGGGGGCGCTGGCCGACGTGGTCCTGGCCCAGGAGCCGTGGCTGGACCCGGTGGCGCTGGCCGAGGTCGACCAGCAGTGGCGCACCTACGTCGACCGGATGGTGGCCTACGGCTACGACGGCGTGGTCGTGCCCGGGTTCCTGGAGTACGTGACCTTCGCCGGCGTCGAGGACGGCGACGCGGTGTACCCGCCCGGCAGCCCCTACCGCGAGCGCGCCCTGGCCATGCGCGAGCAGGTCGGCGCGATGTGGGCCTACGCCGACACCATGGGCATGGACGTCGTCATGGTCACCGACATGCTGGCCCTGACCGAGCCGCTCGAGGCGTACCTGACCACGCTGCCGGGCGGGCTGGACGCGGACTCCGACGCGCTGTGGGACGTGTACCGCGCCGCGGCCGACGAGCTGCTGGCCGAGCTGCCGTTCGTCGACGGGATGATGATCCGGGTCGGCGAGGCGGGGGCGATCTACAACCTCGACGGCTGGGACTACTACTCCGCCCTGGAGGTGACCGAGGACGAGCAGGTCCGCACCATGCTGGCCGCCTTCACCGACGTGGCGGCCGCCCACGACGCCGACGTGTACCTGCGCAGCTGGACCGTCGGCGTGGGCGAGGTCGGCGACCTGCACACGTCCCCGGACACCTACGACCGGGTGCTGGGCGACCTGGGCCCCGCGCAGGGCGTGGACAACCTGGTGGTGTCGACCAAGTTCGTCGCCGGTGACTTCGACTCCTGGCTGCCGCTGAACCCCACGCTGCTGGCGGGCCCGCAGCCGCGCATCGTCGAGATCCAGGCCCGGCGGGAGTTCGAGGGGTTCAGCGCGTTCCCCAACGACACGACCGGTGACCACGCCGCCGCCCTGCAGCAGGTGCGCGCGGCCAACCCCGCCCTGGAGGGGGTGTGGGTGTGGACCCAGGGCGGCGGGCCGCAGCGGGCGGGGCCGATGTCGTTGTACCTGACCACGGGCGAGTGGCAGCTGTACGACCTGCAGGTGTGGACGTCGGCCCGCCTGGCGTGGGACCCCGACGCCGACCTGGCGGCCATGGAGCGGACCTGGTTGCGCCGCACGTACAGCCAGGACCCGCAGACCGTCGCGGGGCTGTCGGAGGTGTTCGCGGCGTCCCGGCAGGCCGTCCTCGCCGGGTTGTACGTCGAGCCCTTCGCCGAGCAGGAGGTGCGGGCCTTCGGCCTGGAGCCGCCACCCATGCTGTGGATCTTCAAGTGGGACCTGGTCGGCGGGGACACCGCCACGTGGTCGGCGCTGTACGAGGCCTCGCGCGGGCGGATCGACGAGGCCGTGGCCGGGGGCGACGACGCGGTCGCCCAGGTCGAGGCCATGCAGGCCACGCTGGCCGGCCTGGACCCGGCCACGTTCACCGACCCGGACCAGCACGAGCAGCTCAGCCGGTCCCTGGCCTACGAGCGGGACCTGTTCCTGACCCTGGGCAGCTACCGCGAGGCGATGCTGCGCGGCTACGAGTGGCTCGACACCGGGGACGAGGCCGCCCGGCAGGCCCACCTGGCCGCGGCCCGGACCTACGCCGAGCGCGTGGCCGCGCACGAGCTGACCTGGACCGGGGACCTGGACCTGCCGCCCTACGAGTTCGCCGCCGCCGACACCGGGCTGGACCGGTTGGCCGGGGAGCCGGCCTCGCGCTGGCTGGCGCGCGGGCTGCTGGGCCTGACGGTCCTGGCGCTGGTGCTGCTGCCGCTGCTGCGCCGGACCGCGTTGCGACCCTGGCGCCTGGACCGGGCGGGCTGGTCCGCGGCCGGACCGCGTGACCGGGCCCTGGCCGTGGCGGTCCCGCTGGTGGTGGTGGCGGGCGCCCACGCCGCGTTCGGGGCGCTGACCTCGCCGCTGTACCTGGGCGTGGCCCTGGCCACCGCGCTGGCCGGTGCCGTCGGTGCGGTCGCGGCGGCCACGGCCGGCAGCCGTCGCGCCCGCCCCGCACCGGGCCTGGCCGTGGTCGCCGGACCGCAGCTGGTCGGCGTGCTGCCGCTGCTGCTGGCCACCGCCTGGCGTGGACCGACCGGGGCCTGGGCCGGGTTTCTGGCTCGACCCCGCCGCGCGCGGCGCCTACGTGGTGGCGGGCGTCGCGGCCCTGGTCTGGGCGCTGGTCGCCCCGGCGCTGAGCGGGGTGACCGGTCCGGGGTCCGCGGGACGGCTGCGGGCGGGGGCGCTGGCGGCCGCGGCGGCCGGCGCGGCCGCGCTCTGGCTGGGGGCGCTGACCGCGACGGTCGGGCTGGAGCGGCTGCTGACGCTGCTCAACGACGAGCTGCAGGTCGTGCCGGGCGGGCTGTCCCGGATCCTCGGGCTGACCGTGCACCTGGGCGTCCCGACGTCGCTGCCCGCGACCCTGCTCGGCGCCGGGGCCGCGTCCCTGCTGCTGTGCGTGCTGCTGCTGCTGCTCGCGGGCCGGGTGGCGGGCGACCGTTCCTCGGACCGGAGGCCGCCCGCGGGGGCGGCCCCGGCCCCGGCGGGGACACCGACCCAGGCCGGGTCGCCGACCCGGGCGGGGGCACCGGCTCAGGCGGGGACGTCGGCTCAGGCGGGGACGTCGGCTCAGGCGCCCTCGGCGGTCTCCGCCAGCTCGAGCCACTCCGCCTCGACCTGATCCTTCTCGGCGAGCACCGCCTGCAGCCGGGCGTCCAGGTCGACCACCCGCGCCGGGTCCGTGGCGTGCGCCGCGAGGTCGGTGTGCAGGCTCCGCTCCTGCTCGTCCAGCCGGGCCAGGCGCCGCTCCAGCCGGGCCAGGTCCTTGCGGGCGGCCCGCAGGTCCGCGGCCGAGGGCGTCGGCCCCGACCCGTTCGAGGCCGCGGCGCCGGCGGGTCCGCCCGCCGCCCCGCCCGTCGTCCCGCCCCGGCCGGTGCTCGCGCTGCTGCCCGACGAGCTGTCCGCCGCACCGCCGGCCTGCAGGGCGCGTCGGCGCTGCAGGTACTCCTCCACCCCGCGCGGCAGGTCCCGCAGCCGGGAGTCGCCGACCAGGCCGACGTGGGTGTCGCAGAGCCGCTCCAGCAGGTAGCGGTCGTGGCTGACCACGACCAGCGTCCCGGCGAAGGAGTCCAGCACGTCCTCCATCGCGGCCAGGGAGTCGGTGTCCAGGTCGTTGGTGGGCTCGTCCAGCAGCAGCAGGTTGGGCTGGTCCAGCAGCAGCCGCAGCAGCTGCAGCCGGCGACGCTCCCCGCCGGACAGGTCCGCGACCAGGGTCCACTGCCGCTGCTTGGGGAAGCCCAGCTGCTCGACCAGCTGCGAGGCGGTCATCTCCTTTCCGCCCACGTCCACGGTGCGGGCGACCTGCTCCACGGCCTCCACGGCCCGCAGGTGCGACACCTCGTCCAGCTCGGCCAGGTCCTGGGTGAGGATGGCGGCACGGACCGTCTTGCCGCGCTTGACCCGCCCGCCGTCGGGCTGCCGCTGGCCGGTCAGCAGCCGCATCAGGGTGGTCTTGCCCGCCCCGTTGGCGCCGACGACGCCCACCCGCTGGCCGGGCGCCAGCCGCCAGGTGACGTCGGTGAGCAGCGGCACGTCGCCGCCGCGCGGGTGGTCGACCCGGACGTCCTCGACGTCCACCACGTCCTTGCCGAGCCGGACCGCGGCCAGCTTCTGCAGCGCCACGGTGTCGCGCGGCGGCGGCTCGTCGGCGATCAGGACCGTGGCCGCCTCGATCCGGAACTTGGGCTTGCTGGTGCGGGCCGGGGCGCCGCGGCGCAGCCAGGCCAGCTCCTTGCGCATCAGGTTCTGCCGGCGCTCCTCGGTGACCTGCGACATCCGCTCGCGCTCGGCGCGGGCCAGCACCCACGCGGCGTACCCGCCCTCGTAGGCGTCGACGGTGCCGTCGTGGACCTCCCAGGTGCGGGTGCACACCTCGTCGAGGAACCAGCGGTCGTGGGTGACCACGACCAGGCCGCCCCGGCCGGACGCGGCCCGGGCCAGCAGGTGCTGCGCCAGCCAGGCGACGCCGTCGACGTCCAGGTGGTTGGTGGGCTCGTCCAGCAGCAGCAGGTCCGGGTCCTCGACCAGGACGGCGGCCAGCGCCACCCGCCGCAGCTGCCCGCCCGACAGCTCGTCGGTGCGGGCGTCCATCCCGCCGACCCCGGCCGCGTCGGTGCCGCCGAGAAGACCGGCCACCACGTCGCGGACCCGGGCGTCGCCGGCCCAGGTGTGCGCGTCGGCCGCGCGCTCGCCCAGCACGACGTCGGCCACGGTGTCGCCCGTCGGGCGGTCGCGCTGGTCGAGCATGCCGAGCCGGACGCCGCCGCGTACCGCCACCCGCCCCGCGTGGGTGTCCCCCGTGCCGGCCAGCACCCGCAGCAGGGTCGACTTGCCGTCGCCGTTGCGGCCCACCACCCCGATGCGGTCGCCGTCGTCGACCCCGAGCGACACGTCATCCAGCAGCACCCGGTCGGGCAGCGCGACGTGCACGCCGGTGCAGTTGACGAGGTTGGGCACAGCTGGGCTCCGTGGGGTCGGTCGGCCCCGGCTCGACGCCGGGCTCTCAGGGCTCCAGGGTCTCAGGCGCCGGGGTCAGGGAGCGACGCCGCGCACCCCGGGGTCCACGATCCGGCAGCCGTGCACCGGGCCGGACGCGCGCAGCACGCGGGAGACGCCGGGTGCGTCGGCCAGCGCCACGGCCAGCTCGGCCGCGTGCTGGTCGTCCTCGGCGAGCACGGCCACCGTCGGCCCCGACCCCGACACCAGCACCCCGGCCGGCTCGTGGTCCCGGACGTGCTCCAGCAGCTGGTCCAGCTCGGGCAGCAGCGACACCGCGGCGTGCTGCAGGTCGTTGTGCAGCGCGGCCCCCAGCGCGTTGGCCTCGCCGGAGCGCAGCGCCTGCATCAGGGGCTCCGACACCCGCGGCTCGACCAGCAGGCGGCCTGCGCGCAGCCGGTCCAGCTCGCGGTAGACCGCCGGCGTGGACAGGCTCGAGCGGGACACCAGCAGCACCCAGTGCCACGACCCCCGGCCCAGCGCCGGGGTCAGCCGGTCACCCCGGCCCAGGCCCACGGCCGTGCCTCCGAGGAGCGAGAACGGCACGTCGGAGCCCAGCCCGGCGGCCAGGTCGGTCAGCTGGGCCCGGTCGAGGTCCAGGCCCCACAGCGTGTCGCAGGCCAGCAGCGCGGCCGCGGCGTCGGCTGAGCCGCCCGCCATGCCCCCGGCCACCGGGATCTGCTTGCGGATCGACAGGTGCACCCCCAGCCGGGGGGCGGTCTCCGGGCCGGCCGCGGCCACGAGCGCACGGGCCGCGCGCACCGCGAGGTTGCTGCTGTCGCACGGCACCATGGCCGCGTCGACGCCGCTGACCTCGCAGGTGAACGTGCCGCCGGGTGCGGGCACGGCCGTCACCTCGTCGTGCAGACCCACGGCCTGGAACACGGTGGCGAGGGGGTGGAAGCCGTCGGCCGCGGGCTCCCCCACGGACAGCTGCAGGTTGATCTTGGCGGGAGCCCGCACGGTGACGCTCGTCCGGGTACCCATGGCCTCCGAGGCTAGGGCCTACTGCTCGGTAGCGCGCCCCGGTGCGACCCCGGCCCTGGTCAGCGCCTCGGCGACGGCCGCGAACTCGGCCACGCCGAGACGCTCCGCGCGGGTCGACGGGTCGACCCCGGCGGCCTCGAGCGCCTGCTGCGCGAGGGCGGCGGACCCCGCCCGTGGGGCCAGGCTCTGCCGCAGCGTCTTGCGCCGCTGGCCGAACGCCGCGTCGACCGTGGCGAACACCGCGGCCCGCGCGTCGGTCGCCACGGGCGGGTCGTGCCGGGTGAAGCCGACCAGCCCGGAATCCACCCGGGGCACGGGCCAGAACACGCTGGGGGCCACCGACCCGACCCGGCGGGCCGCGGCGTACCAGGCCAGCTTGACCGACGGCACGCCGTAGACCCGCCCGCCCGGGCCGGCGCAGAGCCGGTCGGCGACCTCGGACTGCACCATGACCACGCCGTCGACCACCGTCGGCACGTCCTCCAGCACCTCCAGCAGCAGCGGCACCGCGACGTTGTAGGGCAGGTTGGCCACGAACCTCGTCGGGGCCAGGGGCAGGTCGAGCCCGGCCACCCGGGTGGCGTCGCCCCGCACCACGTGCAGCCGGTCGACCGCGTCGGGCAGGTGCGCCTCGACCGTGCCCGGCAGGGCCGCGGCCAGGCGGTCGTCCAGCTCGACGGCGACCACGTGGGCGCCGGCCGACAGCAGCGGGACGGTCAGCGAGCCCAGGCCGGGCCCCACCTCGAGCACCACGTCCCCGGGCTGCACCCCGGCCAGGCGCACGATCCGCGACACCGTGCCGACGTCGATGACGAAGTTCTGGCCCTTGCTCTTGGTCGGGTTGATGCCGTGCCGCGCCGCGAGGGCACGCACGGCCGCGGCCCCGAGCCCCACGAGGGGGTCGGGGCCGCGGCTGCCGGTCGCCGGAGGACCGGTGCCGGTACTCAGCTGTAGAGCCGGGGCCCGCAGTGGGGCCACTGGCCGACGCCGGCGGCGTCGTACAGGGCCTTGGCGCGGGAGGTCTGCTCCGACGGCGAGGCGTCGCTGGCGTTGCCGGAGCCGCCCATGGCCTGCCAAGTGGAGGTGCTGAACTGGTAGAGCCCGTGGTAGAGCCCGTTGCTGCTGACGATCGTGGGGTTGCCGCCGGACTCGCACTGGGCCAGCGCGGCCCAGTTGAGCGAGTCGGTGCTGCCCGAGCTGGCCGGGGCCGGGCTGGACGACCCGCCACCCGACGAGCCGGAGGACCCGGACGACCCGGAGGAGCTGCGCGCCTCGGGCTCGGGCTCGGGCTCCGGCTCGGGGGCCGGGCGCTCCTTGGTGCCCTCGGCGACGACCCGGTCGACCGGCTCGGTGGTGACCTCGCGGCCGGTCTCCTCGCGGGACTCCTCCTTGCCGTCGACGAGCACGACCCGGTAGGTGACGCTCAGCTCGCCGTCGCTGCCCGACTCGCGGACCTCGTCCTCGTCCTCGAACAGGTCGTCGTCGGAGACCGTGCGGGTCTCGTGCTCGACGACCTCGGTCTCGACGACCTCGTCGGTCGTGACGCGCTGGACGGTGACGGTCTGCCCCGCGGTCACGACGGTCTCCGGAGCCGGCTCGAGCCGGTCCTCGGCACCGACGGTGAGCCCGAGCTCGTCGAGCAGGTCGGCGACGGTCGGGGCCGGGGAGGTGACCTCCTGGGTCTCGCCGTCGGCGACGACCGTGACGTCCTTGGGTACGCTCATCGTCAGCGACAGCCCGCTGCGGCCGATGCTGGCCGAGCGCGAGGCGGACAGCCAGGCGTCCTCGTGACGCAGGCCGGCGGCGGCGAGGGCGTCGTCGACCGTGAGCTCGGTGGTCCAGAAGGTGCGCTCGTCGCCGGCCGGGTCGGCCACGGTGAGCTGGCGGGCGTAGCGGACGGTGACCTTCTCGCCGTCGGCCACGGTCTCGCCGAGGGCGGGCGACACCAGGTCGCGGTCGCCGACCTCGATCGCGGCGGCGGCGAGGACGTCGTCCACCTCGCTGCCGAGGATGCGGACCTGCTCGGCCTGACCGTCGACCTCGAGGGTGACGGTGCGGTCCAGGACGGTCCAACCGGCGACGCCGGCGACCAGGAGGGTGAGGACCGCGGCCTGCGCTGCGGCGACGAGGCGGGTGGGACGCGCCACGGCGCGGACCACAGGAGTGAGGGAGAGCGTCAAGAAGAGACCACCTGCTAGAGCTGTCCGGGTACCGACAGTGCGGAGGGGAGGGGAGATCACGGGGTCCCGCACGCGGTGGGACGTCGTCGGATCCCGGCTACCAGTCGGTGACCGTAACCGATCCGTGACCTTCCAGGGAACTCCCAGGGGGCCGCAGTGAGATGTCCCACACCCGATGGCCCAGCGTGACCGATCGATCACCCTTGGTCATACGCCGTGCTCAGCCGTTGTCGTAGCGGCCCTGCGCAGGTGACGCAGGGCCGTGACCGGGCTGCGCAACCGGCCCAGTTCCCCTGCTGCGCGGGCGTCGGCGCCGTCGGCCCGGCGTCGGCGCGCCCTCACCAGGCCCCGTAGACGGTCTCGGTGTTCGCGGTCAGCACCGCAGCCAGCTCGTCGACGTCCTCCCCGCGCAGCCCGGCCATGGCGCGCACCGTGTGCGGCAGCAGGTACGAGGCGTTGGGCCGGCCCCGGAACGGGTGCGGGGTCAGGAACGGGGCGTCGGTCTCGACCAGCAGCAGCTCGCGCGGCAGCAGGGCGCAGGCCTCGCGAAGGTCCTGGGCGTTGCGGAAGGTGAGCACCCCGGCGAACGAGCAGTACCAGCCGTTGTCCGCGGCCACCCGGGCCAGCTCGACCCCGCCGGAGAAGCAGTGGAAGACGGTCCGCTCGGGCGCGCCCTCCTCGCGCAGCACCCGCACCACGTCGTCGTGGGCGTCGCGGTCGTGGATCTGCAGCGCCAGCCCGGTCCGCCTGGCCAGGTCGACGTGGCGGCGGAACGACTCCTCCTGCGCGGCCCGACCCTCGGGCGGGGTGCGGAAGTGGTCGAGCCCGGTCTCGCCCACGACCCGCATCCGGGGGTGGTCGAGCAGCTGCTCGACCTCGACCAGGGCCGCGTCCAGGTCGGCCGGGTCCAGCCGGGCGGCCTCGTTGGGGTGGATGGCGACCCCGCCCAGCAGCGGCAGGACGCCGTCGACCCCGGGCTGCTGCGCGTCCAGCAGCTCGCGGGTCCAGCGGGCCGCGGGCAGGTCGCACCCGATCTGCACCGCCCGTGGCACCCCGGCGGCCGCGGCGAGCGCCAGCAGGTCGTCGACGGTCCGGTCCTCGGCGTCGGCGATGTCCAGGTGGGTGTGGTTGTCCGGGACCGCGACGGCCAGCGGCTCCGGCGGGGGCGGGGCGCTGCGGTCGCGGCTGCGCCCGTCGGCCTCGGTGGTGGTCGACCGGGACCGGATCGGGCGCAGGCTCACCCGCTCGACCCTAGGGGTGGCGGGGCGGCTGGCGGCCAGCACGGAGGAGAACTCGTCCGGCAGCCTGCCCCGGGTCGCCCGGGACCCGAGTTCTCCTCCCGGGTGGCCGCCGACCGAGCCGCGACCACCCGAGCCGCGACCACCCGGGCACTGACCACCCGGGCACAAGACTCGCCCTCAACGGGCTCCGAGGCGGGCCCCACGGGAGTGTCTTGTGCCGCTGTGGCTCCGCGACCCTCGCTCAGGCCTCGGGCGACTCCCCGCGCAGGCGCGCCAGCTCGGTCTCGACCACCGAGTCGTCGAGCTTGGTGAAGATCGGCGTGGGCACCGCGACGGGGGTGCCCGGCTCGACCGGGACCCGGTGCCAGGTGCCCCGCATGGCCGAGTACTCGCCCGTCAGCACCGGGTAGGGCGTCCCGCCGTCCAGGTCGTCGACCTCGCGGATCTCGGGCATGGGGGCGAACACCCCGGTCCGGCCGAAGGTCTCGTGCACCGCCTGGGCGCTGTGCGGCAGGAACGGCGCCAGCAGCGTGTTGCAGTCGCTGATGCACTGCGCGGCCACGTGCAGGATCGTCGCCATCCGCGCCGGGTCGGTCTTCTTGAGCCGGAACGGCTCGGTCTCGCTGATGTAGGCGTTGACGTCGCCGACGGTCCGCATCGCCTCGGCCAGGGCCTGCTTCTGCCGGTGGGTGCGCAGCAGCTCGCCCACGGTGTCGAACGAGCCGAGCACCCGGTCCAGCAGCGTGGTGTCGACCGGCTGCAGCTCGCCCGCGGCGGGGATCTCGCCCAGGTTCTTGGCGATCATGCCGGCGGTCCGGTTGACCAGGTTGCCCCAGCCCGCGACCAGCTCGGTGTTGGTGCGGCGGACGAACTCCGCCCAGGTGAAGTCGGAGTCCGCGGTCTCCGGCCCGGCCGCGCTGATGAAGTACCGCAGCGCGTCCGGCTGGTAGCGCTCGAGCACGTCGCGGACGTAGATGACGACGCCGCGGGAAGAGCTGAACTGCTTGCCCTCCATGGTCAGGAACTCGCTGGAGACCACCTCGGTGGGCAGCTGCAGGTCGCCGAACGGGCCCTGCTCGCCGCCGCGCGAGCCCTTGCCGTCGTGCGCCAGCAGCTCGGCCGGCCAGATCTGGGAGTGGAAGGTGATGTTGTCCTTGCCCATGAAGTAGTACGACAGCGCGTCGGAGTCGTTCCACCAGTCGCGCCAGCGCTCGGGCTCGCCCAGGCGCCGGGCCCACTCGACCGACGCCGACAGGTAGCCCACGACGGCGTCGAACCAGACGTAGATCCGCTTGGCCGGGTTGTCCTCCCAGCCCTCCAGCGGGACCCGGATGCCCCAGTCCAGGTCCCGGGTGATGGCGCGGGGGCGGACGTCGGCCAGCAGGTTGCGGCTGAACGCCAGCA
This sequence comes from Jannaschia sp. R86511, assembly GCF_042466345.1. NCBI lineage: Bacteria > Pseudomonadati > Pseudomonadota > Alphaproteobacteria > Rhodobacterales > Roseobacteraceae > Jannaschia > Jannaschia sp. R86511. The sequence continues at coordinate 1,268,327 of NZ_JAXHCD010000001.1, read as the reverse complement.
CGTTGGGTCGCCAGGCGCCCTTCTCCTCGACCCCGGCCAGCCACTCCCCCAGCGCGTCGGCCAGCGCCGGCAGGTCGAGGAACAGGTGCTCGGTCTCCACGAAGGTCGGGGTCTCGCCGTCGATCTTGCTGCGGGGCTCGATCAGGTCGACCGGGTCCAGCTGGTTGCCGCAGTTGTCGCACTGGTCGCCACGGGCGGAGGTGTAGCCGCAGATCGGGCAGGTGCCCTCGATGTAGCGGTCGGGCAGGGTGCGCCCGGTGCTGGGGCTGATGGCGCCGAGCTGGGTCCTGGCGACGACGTAGCCGTTGGCGTGGACGGCCGTGAACAGGGTCTGCACGACCTGGTGGTGGTTGCGCGTGGAGGTGCGCGTGAACAGGTCGTAGGACAGCCCGAGCGCCTGCAGGTCCTCGACGATGACGCGGTTGTACCGGTCGGCCAGCTGCTGGGGGGTGACGCCCTCCTTGTCGGCCTGGACCAGGATCGGGGTGCCGTGCTCGTCGGTGCCGGACACCATGAGCACGTCGTGCCCGGCCATCCGCATGTAGCGGCTGAACACGTCGGAGGGGACGCCGAAGCCGGCGACGTGGCCGATGTGTCGGGGGCCGTTGGCGTAGGGCCAGGCCACCGCGGAGAGCACGTGGGTCATGCGCCCAGCCTAGGGTTCACGCGTGCAGGCGCTGGTCGACCATCCCGTCGTGGTGCCGGTGGTGGCGTTCCTGCGCGACCACGCGGTCGTCGTCCCGGCGTTGCTGGTGCTGGCGGTGGCGTCGGTGGTGCTGGCCGGGCCGGTCGCCCGCCGGCTCGGTTCAGGCCGTCCCGCGGCCGCCCTGCTGCTGCTCGCGTGCTCCGCCCCGTTCGCCATGACCCTGCCCCCCAGCAGCGTCGAGGTCGCCCCGGACGCCGTCGCCGGCTGCGTGACCACGCTGCGCCGGCTGGGCGAGTGGGGCCGGGGCGGGGAGGAGCTGGCCAACGTGCTGCTCACGCTGCCGGCGGGGCTGCTGCTGGTGGCCCTGCTGCCACGGGCCGCCGTGGCGCCGGGGCTGGCGCTGGCCGCCTGCTTCCCGCTGCTGGTCGAGGGGGTGCAGTACGCCGTGCCCGCCCTGGGCCGTTCCTGCGAGGTGACCGACGTCGTGCTGAACCTGCTCGGGATCGCCGTGGGCGCGCTCCTGGGCCTGGCCGCCCGCCCGGTCGTGGCCGCGGCGCGGCGGCGGCGCGGGCTCAGGCGTGGTCGGCCAGCACCCGGTCCCCACCCGAGCGCTTCGCCCGGTACATCAGCTCGTCCGTGAGGTCGATCTGGCGCAGCAGCCAGGCGGTGCGCTCCTCCGGCTGCGCCGGCGGGCGGCGGCGGATGGCGCCCACGCTGGCCGACGTCCGCTCCCCCGGCGCCGACGGCACGGACGCGGCGAACCGGACGGCCTCGGCCAGCTCCTCCAGGGGACGGTCCGAGGCGGGGGCCAGGACCAGGAACTCCTCGCCGCCGAGCCGGGCCACCAGCGTCCCGGCGGGACCCCGACGCTCGGCCAGGTCGTGCAGCGAGGCCCCGATGGCCCGCAGCGCCTCGTCCCCGACGGCGTGCCCGTGGGTGTCGTTGAGCTCCTTGAAGCGGTCCAGGTCGAGGGTGACCACGTCCACCTCGTTCGCGTCGTCCAGCATCGCTGCGGCCGCCTCGAACAGGCCGCGCCGGTTGAGCGCCCCGGTCAGCGGGTCGGTCCGGGCGAGCCGGTGCTCGCGGGCGTGGGCGGCGTCCAGCTGGGAGCGCAGCCGCAGCACCGCCCACGGCGGCGCGGCGATCCCGGCCAGCACGGCCACCGACGTGACCGCCACCTGCACCGTGTCCTGCGCCGCCCACCAGACGCAGACCAGGCCGGAGGCCCCGGCGACGGCGACCATCCACCAGGTCGCGCGGGCCGTGAACATCATGGCGGCGATGGCGCACAGCACCCCCAGGAACAAGGGCACGAGCAGGGCCATCTCGCGCGCGGGGCCGGCCATCGCCCCCAGTGCCCCGGCCACCGCGAACAGCGGCAGGCAGACCGGCAGCACGCGGCGGACCCGCGATCCGGACAGCAGCAGCAGCAGGGCGCCGGCGCTGTAGACGACGACCAGGGCCCAGGCCAGGGCCAGGCCGCTGCCGGGGCGGTGCTGCCCGGGCAGGGTCCAGACGCAGACGGTGGGCCACAGGATCAGGACGAGCACCCGGACCGTGCGCATCACCGGGTCGGCGGGCCCTTGCCACCACCGCCGCGAGGTCGGAGCCGAGCTCGTCGAGCGCACGAGCCAGGGTCTCACCCGCGGGCACACCGCGTCACCTGGTTGGCACACACCGCACACGAACAGCGGTGTCGGGCCGTGCGGGCATCCGGTCGGGGCGGCGAGGAGTCAGCCCGTGAGCAGCGGCAGACCCTTGCGGATCCGGCGCACCGCCTGCCCGATCCGGTGCTCGTTCTCGATCAGGGCGAAGCGCACGAACCCGTCCCCGTCGGGACCGAAGCCGACCCCGGGCGAGGTCGCGACGTCGCAGTCGTTGACCAGTCGCGTGGCGAACGCGATGCTGCCCTCGGCCCGGTAGGGCTCCGGGACCGGCGCCCAGACGAACATCGACCCGCGCGGGCGCGGCACCGACCAGCCGATGCGCTGCAGCCCGTCGACCAGGGCGTCGCGGCGGCCGCGGTAGACCTCGCTGACCTGGTCGGGGTAGTCGGCGGCCTCGTTCATCGTCACGGTCGCGGCGATCTGGATCGGCTGGAACGTGCCGTAGTCCAGGTAGCTCTTGAGCTTGGCCAGCGCGGCCACGACGTCGGCCCGGCCGAGCAGGAACGCCACCCGCCAGCCGGCCATGGAGAACGACTTGGTCATCGAGTACAGCTCGACCGCGACGTCGGTGCCGCCCTCGCACTGCAGGATCGACGGCGGACGCCAACCGTCGAACGCCACGTCGGCGTAGGCGAAGTCGTGGACCAGGACCACGTCCTTGTCGCGCGCCCAGTCGACCAGCCGTTGCAGGTCCGCCAGCTCGACCGTGGCCCCGGTCGGGTTGTGCGGGAACGACAGCACCACCACGCGCGGGCGCGGCCAGCCGTACTCCCACTGGGCCATGACGTTGTCCACGTACTGCTGCCCCGCGGTGGCCAGGTCCGAGCCCATCGACACCTGCCGGACGTCGGCGCCGGCCAGGTACGGGCCCCAGATGTGGATCGGGTAGCTGGGCTGGGGCACGATCGCGGCGTCACCGGCCTGCAGCAGCACCCACATCAGGTGGCTGAAGCCCTCCTTGGCGCCGATGGTGCTGATCACCTGCGTGTCGGGGTCGAGGTCGACGCCGAACCGGTCGGCGTAGCGGGCCACCACCGCCTGACGCAGCTTGGGCAGCCCGCGCGAGGAGGAGTAGCGGTGGTTGCGGGCGTTGCGGGCCGCCTCGGCCAACTTGTCGACCGCGACGTCGGGGCTGGGGATGTCGGGGTTGCCGAAGCCCAGGTCGACGATGTCGCGCCCGTCCCGCCGGGCCTGCTGCTTGAGCCCGTCGATGATCGTGAAGACGTACGGGGGCAGACCGGGGATGCGCCGGAACTCCATCCCCCCAGCGTAGGCGGGCCGCGTCAGGGACGGCGGGCGGCGATCACCGCGTCGTACAGCGCGTTCTTGCGCACGCCGTGCGCCGCGGCGACCTCGGCGACGGCCTCCTTGGTGCGCAGGCCGGCCTGCTCCCGCTCGGCCACGACCGCGACCAGGTCCTCCGGCGTGCGGGCGGGACCGGGGTGGGCGCCCTCCAGCACGACGGTGATCTCGCCCAGGACCGTGGCGTCCCGGGCCCAGGCGGCCAGCTCGGCCAGGGTGCCGCGGCGGACCTCCTCGTAGGTCTTGGTCAGCTCCCGGCAGACCGCCACCCGACGGTCCGGGCCCAGCACCTGCGCCGCGTGGGTGAGCATCTCGGCCAGGCGGTGCGGGGCCTCGAACAGCACGGTGGTGCGGGGCTCGGTGCGCAGCGCCTCCAGTGCCCGGCCGCGCTCGCCCTGCTTGCGCGGCAGGAACCCGTCGAAGGCGAAGCGGTCGGTCGGCAGGCCGCTGACGGCCAGCGCGGCCAGGACGGCGGACGGACCGGGGACGACGCTGACCGGCAGGCCCGCCTCGGCCGCCGCGGCCACCAGGCGGAACCCCGGGTCGGAGACCGTGGGCATGCCCGCGTCGGTGACCACCAGCACGCTGCGTCCGGCCCGGACCACGTCGAGCAGCTCGGCCGCACCGCCCGTCTCGTTGTGCTCGTGGTGGGCGACCACGCGGCCGCTGACCTCGATGCCCAGGGTGCGGGTCAGCCGGCGCAGCCGCCGGGTGTCCTCGGCCGCCACCACGTCCGCGGTGGCCAGCCAGTGCCGCAGCCGCGGGCTGGCGTCGTCCGGGTCACCGATGGGGGTGGCCGCGACGACCACCACCCCGGGCTCGGCGGCGGGTCCGGGTGCGGCCACGGCGGTGGGTCGGTCGTCTGGCACGTGCCGACCGTATGCCCCCCGTAGCATCGGCGCGTGGCCACCGTGACCTCGACCGCCGTCCTCGAGCGACGCCGGTTCGGCCGCGGCGGGCCCGTCTCGGGCTCCGGCGGCAGCGCCGTGCGGGCCACCCGGGAGACGCTGCGCGAACGGCTCGGCCTGCCCCACCCCGACCCGGCGTGGTGGGCCTGGGCGGTGGCCGGGGTGATGGGGCTGCTGGCGGGCGTGCTGCGCTTCGTCAACCTGGGCCGGCCCGACAGCCTCGCCTTCGACGAGACCTACTACGTCAAGCAGGCCTACTCCTACCTGCTGGTCGGCCACGAGCTGTCGGTCACGGAGTCACCCACCCCGATCCCCGAGGGCGAGGACGACACCTACGCCAACGACCTGTTCAACTCCGGGACGCTGGACGTGTTCGACCGGACGCCGGACTTCGTCGTCCACCCCCCGCTGGGCAAGTGGATGATCGCCGCGGGGATGCAGATCGACCCCGACGACACGTTCTTCTGGCGGTTCTCCGCCGCGGTGGTCGGCACGCTGTCGGTGGTCCTGATCGTGCTCGTCGCCCGGCGGCTGCTGGGCTCGACCCTGCTGGGCGGGGTGGCCGGGCTGCTGCTGGCCGTCGACGGGCACCACATCGTCCACTCCCGGACGAGCCTGCTCGACATCTTCCTGTCGTTCTGGATCCTGGTCGCCTTCGCGTTCCTGCTGGCCGACCGGTTCCAGGCCCGCGAACGCCTGGCCGAACGCGTCGCGCAGGGGTTGTCCGCGGGGACGCTGTCGCCGTACGGGCCGTGGCTGGGCTGGCGCCCGTTCCGACTGCTGGCCGGGGTGTCGCTGGGAGCGGCGTGCGCGACCAAGTGGTCGGGGCTGTACGTCCTGGCCGCACTGGGCCTGCTGACGGTGCTGTGGGACCTGGACGCCCGCCGCCGGGCCGGGGTGCGGCGGTGGTTCGTCGGCGGCCTGGTCCGTGACTCGTGGGTCGCGTTCCTGGCCATGGTGCCGGTGGCGTTCGTGGTCTACCTGGCCTCGTGGTTCGGCTGGTTCCGCGCCCCGGACTCCTACAACCGGACCTGGGCCGCGGAGAACCCGGAGCAGGCCGTGTCGTGGCTGCCGGACTCGCTGGCCGGTCTGTGGCAGTACCACGTGAGCGCCTACGACTTCCACACCGGCATCAACACCGTCGACAACGAGCACCCGTACATGTCCAACCCGTGGTCGTGGCTGGTGATGGGCCGGCCGACGTCGTTCTTCTACCAGGGCCAGGCCGACGGCGTGACGGGCTGCGGCGCCGACGCGTGCACCCGGGCCGTCACCTCGCTGGGCAACCCGGTCGTGTGGTGGGGCGGCGCGCTGGCCGTGGTCGTGGTGGCGCTGGCGTGGGTGCTGCGCCAGGACTGGCGGGCCGGCGCGATCCTGGTGCCGTTCGCCGCGTCCTACCTGCCCTGGTTCATGTACCAGGAGCGGACCATCTTCACGTTCTACGCCATCGCGTTCACGCCGTTCCTGGTGCTGGCCCTGACCTACGCCCTGGGGCTGGTCCTGGGTCCGGCCACGGCCTCGGCCGACCGCCGGCTGTGGGGTGCGGTCGGCGCCGGCGCGGTGGTCGTGGCCGCCGTGGGCTGCCTGCTGTTCTTCTACCCGGTGTGGACCGCCGAGCTGATCACCACCGACGAGTGGCGGCTGCGGATGTGGTGGCCCAGCTGGGTGTGACGACCCCGGTCACATGACGGCAGAGCGCTTGAACACGTTCAGTCGAACGTGTTCACTCATGCCATGCCTCCGCCCCGTGACCGCACCGACACCCGCGTCCTGCTCCTGGACACCGCCCTTCGGTTGTTCCGCGAGCGGGGCTACGAGGCGACGACGATGCGCCTGATCGCGACCGAGGCGGGTGTCTCGGTCGGCAACGCGTACTACTGGTTCCCCGGCAAGGACCACCTCGTGCAGGAGCTGTACCAGCGGCTGCAGGTCGAGCACCGCACCGCCGTCGCGGAGCGGCTGCAGCTCGGGGGCACGTTGGAGCAGCGGCTGCGGGGAACCTGGCTGGCCGGCATCGAGGTGTTCGCGCCGTACCGGTCGTTCGGGGCGGGCTTCGTCCAGGTCGCCATCCGGCCCGGCGACGCCGCGAGCCCGTTCAGCGAGGCCAGCACGGAGGCCCGCCGGCTGGCCGTGGGGCTCCTGGAGGACGTGGTCCAGGGCGCCCGCCCGCAGGTGCAGGGACCGGTCGCCGCCAAGCTGCCCGAGCTGCTTCTGGCTCGCCTGGCTCGGCGTCACGCTCTTCTGGGTCTACGACACCTCTCCCGACGCCGCTCGGACCCGGCACCTGGTCGAGCGCAGCGCCCCGCTGCTGGCCCGGCTGGTCCGGCTGAGCCGGCTGCCGGTGCTGCGGGGCACCGTGCAGGACGTGCTCGACCTGGTCGACGAGGTCCGGCCGTGAGCGCCACGTCACCTCTGTCGTCCACACCGCCGTCTTCGCCGCCCCGGTCGGCGTCGTCGGTGGTGTTTTCGCCCTGGTGGCACTCGGTGTCGTCGCCCACCGGGAGCGAGACACCTGGACGACAGCGCGTGCGGCGTGGCTCGTGCCCGCCCTCACCAGTACGACATGGAAGCTCCGTTCGTCGAGAGCGGCACCACGAACGGTTCGACGACGGGGTGAGACGGCCACCCGGACCGCCGTCCGGGTGACGTCGACGCCTTCGCCGTGCCCGACGCCGGGTGTCCGGCACAGTGGGTCGGGGGGTGTTCCATGCGGGTGTTCGGCGTTCCAGCACTGGTACGGCGCCTGTCGCAGGCGGAGTTCCCGGGCGGCAGCGCCGGGCGGAGGAGGCTGCGCGTCGTCCTGGCCGTGACGCTGTCCATGGGCACCGTCGTGATCGTCGCCCCGTTCGCCCTGCTGCTGGCGGTGCGCTACCCGTGGGGCTGGCTGGTCGACCTCGAGGTCAGCCAGCTGGAACGAGACGTGGACGCGGTCACGGCCGTCGCTCGCCCGCCGGCTGAGTTCGGTCAGGCCACCCGGGTCAGCGGGCCGGACTCCGGTTGCGCCGGGTTCTTCACGACGTGCGCGATCGCGCGGGACGACTACCGGGTGGAGGTCGCGACGCAGTTCGACGCCGACGGCACGTGCCACGACCTCGCCGAGCAGGCCGAAGCGGCCGGGTACGCGGTCTCGAGGATCCGCGACCACGAGCGGGCCGATGGTGACGGCTGCTACTTCAGCGTGAGCGGACGAGGGCGCTTCGTGTCGATCGACGTCGACAGCTACCGCGACGGCGCGTCGGACAACGGGCGCGAACCGTGGCAGCTCACGGCGTCGTACCGCACCAGCCACCAGTTCTGATGGCGCGAGCATGACTCTCGCGGTCGTGGTGTGGGGCGCGTGGGCGCTGGTCGTGCTCAGCCTGGTGGCGCAGATCGTGGCGAACCTGGTTGGCCCGCCCGAACGCGTGCCGTGGCCGTGGCTCACGGTGGCCGGGGCCGCGGTGCTGCTGGCCGCGTACACCGGGGTCATCATGACGTTCCTGGCGCTCGGTCTGGGCGTGGCCGTGTGGCCGTACGCCGGGGTCCTCGTGCTGCTGGTCGTCTCGCTGCTGCTGACGCGGCGCCGCCACGTCCGAGCCAGCCAGGCCATCGCTGCGGGAGGGTCCGACGCCTAGTCCATGGACCAGCAGTCGGCCCGGGGTGTCTGACGGTGACCGGGGCGGGACCCGGTCCTAACTGGGTGGAGCTGAGGGGATTCGAACCCCTGACCCCCTCGTTGCGAACGAGGTGCGCTACCAGCTGCGCCACAGCCCCTTGCGGAGGTCGAGATTAGCACCGCGCGGAGGGTGCCCCGGCCCCGCTCGACCTCGGGGGCGGCCACGCCCGGTGGGCGCGGCGGAGGGGCTCAGCCCGCAGCGCTGCGCTGCTGCTCGGCCGGCTCGGCCGCCGGGCGCAGGTCGATCTCGGCCGGGGCCTCGTCGTCCGACGCCGGGGCGTCCGCCACCTCGGCGGCCGGGGCCGGCGGGGCGGCGGGCATCGACCACGGCAGTGCGGGCGGGCGGTGGCTGGCCGGCTTGGAGGCGTAGACCGGACCGGGGACCTCGACGGGGGTCCACGTCTCCTGGGCGGACTCGGGCCGCTGGGCGGGCTCGGTGAGCGCCGCGGGTGCGACGACCGGCTCGACGGTCGCCGGGCGCGGCACCGGCCGGCCGGCGCGGTCGTCGAACACCTCGGTGGCCACGCGGTGGGCGCGCGGCGGCAGGGCCTTGACCCGCACGGGCGCCGCGGCGGACCGGCGCCGGGAGGCAGCCACGACCGCCCCGGTGAGGAGGACCCCGCCCAGCCACGCCCCCGCCACGGCGACGGACCAGACGGGCAGCGCGCCGGTCAACGAGGTGACGGCGGCGACGGCCAGACCGACCACGCCCAGCACGGCGGCCCCGGCCCGCGCGCGGACCCCGAGCCGGGCCCGGCGGGCGTCACGCTCAAGGGTGCGGGCCAGGTCACGGGTCGGCAGGGCGGGCAGGTCGTCGGAGACCAGGGGCCGGTCCACCGTCAGCACCACCCGGCGGGAGGGCCGCTCGGCCGCGGGCCGCTGCAGCACCCGGACCGCACCCGAGGTGGCCTCACCGGCGCGGTGGTCGAGGCGCGCCGCGCGCTCCTTGACCAGTACCGGGACCAGGTACAGGCCCCACAGCGCCAGGATCGCCACGAAGATCACGCCGCCCATGCCCACGGCACGACGGTAGGCGTCCCGGTGCCCGCCGCCCCGGACCTCCGGTGCGTGTCGGACGACGCGCCGGGTTCAGCCCTCGGCCGGGGCGTCGGGGTGCGGCCCCGGGGCGTCGGGGGCCCGGGCGTGCAGCCGGGTGTGCAGGCCCTCGGGAACCTCCTGCGCCGTCACCGCGAACGACAGGTGGTCGCGCCAGGCGCCGTCGATGTGCAGCAGGCCGCGCCGCAGCCCTTCCTCGCGCAGGCCGAGCTTGCGCACCACGGCCAGGCTCGGCGCGTTCTCGGGGCGGATGTTCACCTCGACCCGGTTCAGCCCCACCTCGAAGCAGTGGTCGACCACCAGGGCCACCGCGCAGGGCACGTGGCCCTGACCGGCCACGGCCCGGTCGATCCAGTAGCCGACGCTGCCGCTGCGGAACGCCCCCCAGGCGATGAGGGACACCGTCACCTGCCCCGCCAGCCGGCCGTCCACCTCGATGACCAGCGGCACGGCCCGACCCTCCCGGGCCTGCCGCCGCAGCCCTGACACCATCTGCACGAAGCTGGGCGGGGTGCCCCCGTCCGGCGAGGTCGCCTCCCACGGCCGCAGCCAGTCCCGGTTGCGCAGCTGGACGTCGTTCCAGACCGTCAGGTCGCGGCGTCGCAGCGGTCGCAGCCGCAGCCGGCCGTGCTCCAGGGTGACCGGCCACAGCCGGGCGCCCGTCGTCACGCGTCGTGCGGCCCCGGCGGGGCCACCGTGCCCTCGCCGCGGCCGTGACCGTGCGCCGGGGCGCCGCCGAGCATGGCCGCGGCGTGCGGCAGCAGGGGGCCCAGCAGCTCCAGCGCGTCGCGGCAGGCACCGGTCGAGCCGGGCAGGGTCACCACCAGCGTGGACCCGGCGACGCCGGCCACCCCGCGTGACAGGGCCGAGGTCGCCACGCCGCGCCGGGTGCCGTCGGCCCGCAGCGCCTCGGGGATGCCGGGCACCAGGCGGTCCAGCAGCGGCAGCACCTGCTCCGGGGTGGTGTCGTCGGCCGTCAGCCCGGTGCCGCCCGTGAGCAGCACGACGGCCACGTCGTCGGCCAGGCAGCGGCGCAGGGCCTCGGCCACCGGGTCGCCGTCGGCCACGACGAGCGGGTCCGGGACCTGCCAGCCCCGCTCCCGCAGCCCGGCCACCAGCAGCGGACCGGACCGGTCCTCGGCCCGCCCTGCGGCGGCCGACGTCGACACCGTCACCACGCGCGCCCGGTCCACCACGGCCGGCGTCGCGCCGGGGTCAGTCGCGGACCCAGTCACCGGAACGCCCCCCGCTCTTGGCCACGACCCGGACGTCGGTGATCTCGCTGTACCGGTCCAGCGCCTTGACCATGTCCACCACGGCCAGCCCGGCCACGGCCACGGCCGTCAGGGCCTCCATCTCCACCCCGGTGCGCTCCGCGGTGCGCACGGTCGCCCGCAGGCTGACCCCGGCGTCGACGACCGCCACGTCCATCACCACGCCGTGGATGGCGACGGGGTGGGCCAGCGGCACCAGCTCCGGGGTGCGCTTGGTGGCCTGGATGCCGGCGAGGCGGGCCACCGCGAGCACGTCGCCCTTGGGCACGGTCGCGTCCCGCAGGGCGCGGACCACCTCGGGCGAGCAGCGGACCAGGCCGGTGGCGGTGGCCTCGCGCACCGTCACCGCCTTGGCGGTCACGTCGACCATGCGCGCGGCCCCCGCCGCGTCGACGTGGGTGAAGCCCGGGTTGCCGCCGGTGGCCGTGCCGCTCATGGTCCGCTCCTCGCTCACACCCGGCCCCTGCCGAGCACCAGGCAGTCCAGCACGGTTCCGGCGGTCACGCCGGTCGTGGCCTCGGGGACCTCGGCCAGCGCGTCGGCGGCGGCCAGGTCGGCGACCAGGTGGCTGCCCTGCCCGCCGACGGGGGTGCAGCCGAAGCCGTCGCCGTCGCGGTCCAGCACGACCCGGGCGTACTGCCGCTTGCCGGCCGGCGAGCGCCAGCCCTCCCGCACGGTGGCCCGCACCCGGGGACGCTGGACCTCGGCCTCGCCGAGCAGGGTCCGCAGCACGGGCCGGACGAACACCTCGAACGACACCATCGAGCTGACCGGGTTGCCCGGCAGGCACAGCACCGGCACGCGGCCGCCGTCGAGCAGGCCGAACCCCTGCGGCCCGCCGGGCTGCATGGCGACCTTGCGGAACCGGACCGTGCCCGTCTCGCGCAGCAGCTGCTTGACCACGTCGAACGCGCCCATGGACACCCCGCCGGAGGTGACGAGCACGTCGGCCGGGGCGACGGCCGCCTCGACCGCGGCCCGCAGCCCGGCCGGGTCGTCGCCCACCGCGGGCACCCGCGTGGTCTCGCAGCCCAGCTCGGCGGCGTAGGCGGCCAGGCCCACGCCGTTGGAGTCGTAGACCTGCCCGGGCCGCAGCGGCGTCCCCGGCTGGACGACCTCGTCACCGGTGGACATGACCACGACGCGGGGCACGGCCCGGACGAGCACGCGCTCTCGGCCCACCGCGACCAGCAGCGACATGGTCCGCGGGCTCAGCCGCGTGCCGGCGCGCAGCACCGTCTCGCCCGCGGCCACGTCGTCGCCGGCCCGGCGCACGAACCGGCCGGGCTCAGCCGGGGCGCGCACCTGCACCCGCCCGGTGCCGCCGTCGGTGTCCTCGACCGGCACCACGCCGTCGGCCCCGGGGGGCAGCAGGCCCCCGGTCATGATCCGGACCGTCGTGCCCGCCGCCAGCGGGGCCGGGGCGCCGCCACCCGCGGCCACGTCACCGGCCACCGGCAGCACGACCGGCGCGTCGGCGCTCGCCCCGGCCACGTCGGCGCAGCGCACCGCGTAGCCGTCCATGCCCGAGTTGTCGTCGCCCGGCAGGGGCGCCGGGGCGACGACGTCCTCGGCGAGGACGCGGTCGAGGACGTCGGTGACGGCCAGCTCGACCGGTGGCAGCGGGCGCAGCAGGCCCAGGCAGTCGGCCAGGTGCTGCTCGACCGGGACCGGGCCGCCGTCGGGGCTCCCGCCCGCCTCGCCCCCGCCGGGGGTCACGACGAGCGGTCGTCGTCGCCGGCGACGTACTCCCGCAGCCAGGCCCGGAAGTCCGGGCCGAGGTCGCCGCGCTCGCTGGCGAGCTTGACGATGGTCTTGAGGTAGTCCAGCCGGTCGCCGGTGTCGTAGCGACGACCCCGGAACACCACCCCGCGCACCCCGTGGCCCTCGCCGTCGGTGGTGGCCAGGGTCTGCAGCGCGTCGGTCAGCTGGATCTCGTTGCCGCGCCCGAGCGGGGTGTGGCGGAGCACCTCGAACACGGCCGGGTCCAGCGCGTAGCGCCCGATCAGGGCCAGGTTGCTGGGTGCCTCGTCGACGGCCGGCTTCTCGACCAGGCCGGTGACGCGCACGACGTCCTCCTCGTCGGTGGGCTCGACCGCCGCGCAGCCGTACAGGTGGACCTGGTCGGCCGGGACCTCCAGCAGCAGCACGACGCTGCCGCCGTGGCGGGCCTGCACGTCGAGCATGCGGGGCAGGACCGGGTCGCGCGGGTCGATCAGGTCGTCGCCCAGCAGCACGGCGAACGGGTTGTCGCCCACGTGCTCGGCGGCGCACAGCACGGCGTGGCCCAGCCCGCGCGGGTCCCCCTGGCGGACGTAGTGGATGGTGCCGAGGTCGTTGGAGGCCTGCACCTGGCGCAGCAGCTCGTCCTTGCCCTGGGCCTGCAGCGACGCCTCGAGCTCCGCGTTGCGGTCGAAGTGGTCCTCCAGGGCGCGCTTGCTCCGCCCGGTGATCATGAGGACGTCGTCCAGGCCGGCCTGGACGGCCTCCTCCACCACGTACTGGATCGCGGGCCGGTCGACGACGGGCAGCATCTCCTTGGGCGTGGCCTTCGTCGCGGGCAGGAACCGGGTCCCCATGCCGGCCGCGGGGATGACGGCCTTGGTCGTGCGTCGCTCGTTCGTCGTCATGGCCCGACCCTATGGGGAGGAGTCGCGCTGCGGGGAGCCGGTGGGCGCCCCCGGACCGGTCACCTGCAGGCCGCCGGCGACGGCGACCCGGTCCCGACCACCCGTCTTGGCCCGGTACAGCGCGTCGTCGGCGGCGCGCATCACGTCGGTCGCCGTGCCGCCGTGGTCGGGGAACGCCGCGACGCCCATCGACGCGGTGATGACCAGGTCCGGACCGTCCGCCAGGTGGAACACCTCGGAGCGGATGGCGTTCAGGACGCGCTCGGCCAGCTTGGTGGCACCGTCGACGTCGGTCTCCGGCAGCAGCAGCGCGAACTCCTCGCCGCCGTAGCGGGCCACGGTGTCCACCTCGCGCACGCACTCCTGCACCCGGCGGGCCAGCTCACGCAGCACGGCGTCACCGGCGGCGTGGCCGTAGGTGTCGTTGACCGGCTTGAACCGGTCGATGTCGAGCATGAGCACGCCCAGCGGGTGGCCGAACCGGCTGGCCCGCTCCAGCTCCCGGGCGAGCATGGTGGTGAGGTGGCGGAAGTTGTTGACGCCGGTGAGCGGGTCCGTCACGGACAGCCGCTCGACCTCCTGGTGGTCCTTGATGTTGCCCAGCGCGGTGCCGGCGTTGCTGGCCAGCGCCCCGATGGCCTCGAAGGCGACGACGTCGTACCCGGGCGCACCGACGTCGCGGGCCACGACCACGGCCCCCAGCGGGCGGCTGGTGCTGCCCAGGGGCACCGCGAGCACGGGGCCCAGGTCCGAGCTGCCGGCCAGCTCGATGACGGCCCGCTCGGCCAGGGCCCGCTCCGCCACCTGCTGCAGCGTCTGCCGGGTCTGCTCGTCCAGCTCGACCGGTCCGTCGCCGCGCGAGCGGGCCCGCAGCGACAGCACCCGCCGGCCCAGCCGCGAGGAGCGGTCGTTGTGCAGGGCCAGGCCCATCGGGGCCTCGGCCGCCAGCAGCGCCGCCTGGAGCACGGTCTGCAGCAGGCCGTCCCGGTCGTGCGTCTGCTGCAGCGCGTCGCCGAAGCGGCTGAACGCGTCGAGGAAGGCACCGCGCCGCCGCTGGGCGTCGGCCTCGCTGGCCCGCAGGTCCCGCGCCAGGGACCCCAGCACGGCGGACACGCCCTTGACGTCCGCGTCGGCGTCGGCCGGCGCGGTCCCGGCCGCGGCCACCAGGTCCTCCCCCGAGGCGATCCGCCGGGCGAGCTCGGCCAGCTCGGTCAGCGGCCGGGTCAGCGTCGCCGACAGCAGCCACACCAGCACCGCGGCCCCGAAGGCCGTCACGACGAACGCGATGGCCAGGTCGCGGTCGACCGACGGGCGGGCCTCGCCCACCGCGACCACCCGCAGCCCTGTCCCGTCCTCACCGCCGAGCACGGGCCCGGCCACCACGTAGGGCCGGTCGCGGACCCCGCCGCTGCGGGAGGGGTCGTCCAGGGGCACCTCGGCGTCGGTGCTCGGCACGGGACCGACCTCGCCCACCAGCGCGGTCTCGAAGCGCTCGACGGCCTCCTCGAGCTCGGCGTCGTCCGGCGGCGGGCCCGCGGTGCTGGCCCCGCCCGCGGGCCCGCTCCCCAGGCCGAGCAGCTCCGGCGCGAAGGTGGAGGACGCGACCAGCACCTCCTGCTCGCCGAGCAGCAGCAGCGAGCCGATCCGCAGGCCGACGGCGGCGGCGAGCCGGTCGACGGCCGCGACGTCCAGCGGGGACACCGCCAGCACCGTGCCGAGCTGCTCGCCCTCGACCTGGACCGGCAGGGCGACCGCGAGCGCCAGCGAACCGGCCGCGCCGAGGCCGCCGTCGCGGCAGGAGCGACCCAGGTAGGTGCCGGCGTCCGCGGCCACGGCGTCGGCCCCGGGTCCGGACGCCGCGAGCACCTGCTCGTCCAGGTCCAGCAGCACGACCGACCATGGGTCCAGGTCCCCGGCGGCCTCGCTCACGACCCGCTCCGCGGCCTGGGCCACCGCCTGCTCCGGGGAGACCGTGGGCTCGGCCAGCGAGACCTGCACCTGCAGCCGGGAGGCCACGAGCGCCGCCCGGTCCCCCACGGCCGCGCAGTCGCGCACCAGCAGCGACGCCGTCGCGGTCGCGGCCTCCTCCAGGCGGATCTGCCGCTCGCCGTTGACCGACTGGGGCAGCAGCACACCGGCGATGGCGAAGACGCCGAGCAGCGGGACCACGGCGGCCACGACGAGCGCCACCGCCACCCTCACCCGAACGCTCATGGCGCCTCCATAGCCGGCGCCCTGGTGGGCGCGGTGTCCGAACAGCCAGGATCCTCCCATGTCCCCCGGACCCGGCTCCGCCAAGCAGGTGACGCGCCGTGAGGTGCGTCGCACCCGGGCCGGCCGCGGTGTAGACGAGCGGGCCGCGACCGCGCTCGCGCTCGGCTCCCGCGCCGAGGACCTGGCCCGGCTCCTGGCCGGTCGGGAAACCGTGCGGCGCGGCGCCGCCAGGGGTGGCCCCTGCACGGCGCTGTACGTGTCGCTGCCGGCCGAGCCGGGCACGGGACCGCTGCGGCAGCAGCTGCTGGCCCTCGGCCACGAGGTGCTGCTGCCCTGGCTGCGCGCCGACCGCGACCTGGACTGGGTCCGGGACGAAGGGCTGGCGGGCGACCCGCTCCGGCCCCCCGGACCGCGGCTGGGGCCGCAGGCCGTCGCCTCCGCCGACCTGGTGCTGGTGCCCGCGCTGGCCGTGGACGGCAGCGGGACCCGGCTGGGCCAGGGCGGCGGGTCCTACGACCGGTCGCTGGTGCGGCTGCGACGCCCGGCGCCGCCGTTCGTGCTGGCCGTCGTGCACGACGAGGAGGTCCTGCCGGCGGGCGCGCTGCCGGCGCAGCCGCACGACGTGGCGGTCGACGGGGCCCTGACGCCCTCGGGGCTGCACCTGTTCGACCGCGGCTGACCCGACCGTCCGCACCTCGGGCCCGGACCGGGGGTGCCCGTATCCTGGGCCCGCACCGGCCCCCGGCCCTGCCGTGGGGCGAGCGACAGGCCAGGCCCGCCAGGCAGGAGGACGGACCGATGACCGCGCTCCAGCCCGAGCTCGCCCTCGTGCTGGCCGCGGTCGTGCTGGTCGCCGCGGTCGCGGCGGTCCGGCTGTCCACCCGCACGGGGCTGCCGTCGCTGCTGCTGTACCTGGGCCTGGGCGTCCTGCTGGGCGAGGACGTCATCGGCATCCCGTTCGACGACGCCGAGGTGACCGAGACCGTCGGGTACGCGGCGCTGGCGCTCATCCTGGCCGAGGGCGGCCTGACCACCCGCTGGGAGGCGATCCGCGGGTCCTTGGCCCCGGCCTCGGCGCTGGCCACGGTCGGCACCTGCGTGTCGTTCCTGGTGACCGGGGTCGGCGCCTGGCTGCTGCTGGACATCGACCTGGTCACAGGGCTGCTGCTGGGGGCCGTCGTGGCCAGCACCGACTCCGCCGCGGTGTTCTCGGTGCTGCGCACGGTCAAGCTGCCCCGACGGCTGGTCGGCATCCTCGAGGCGGAGTCCGGGCTGAACGACGCCCCGGCCATCCTCGCGGTGCTGGCCCTGACGGCGGCCGCGGCGGGCACGTCCGACTCGCCGTGGTGGGTCTCGGCCCTGATGGCCGCCGGGGCCCTGGTGGTCGGGGTCGGCGTCGGGGTGCTGACCGGGCACGGCGGGGCGGTGGTGCTGCGCCGGCTGGCGGTCCCCAGCTCCGGGCCCTTCCCGCTGGCGGTGCTCGCCGTGGTCGGCATCGCCTACGGGGTCGCGGTCCTGGTGGGGGGCAGCGGGTTCATCGCGGTGTACGTCTGCGCCCTGGTGCTGGGCAACGCCCGGCTGCCGCACGGCGCCGCCATCCGGGGGTTCGCGACCTCGCTCGGCTGGCTGGCCCAGATCGGCCTGTTCGTCCTGCTCGGGCTCCTGGTCAACCCCTCCGAGCTGCCGGGGGTGCTGCTGTCGGCGCTCGCGGTCACCGCGGTGCTGGTGGTGCTCGGCCGGCCGCTGTCGGTGGTGCTGTCGCTGGTGTGGTTCCGGGTGCCCTGGCGGGACCTGGCGTTCCTGTCCTGGGCCGGGCTGCGCGGCGCC
This sequence comes from Jannaschia sp. R86511, assembly GCF_042466345.1. Classification (NCBI taxonomy): domain Bacteria; kingdom Pseudomonadati; phylum Pseudomonadota; class Alphaproteobacteria; order Rhodobacterales; family Roseobacteraceae; genus Jannaschia; species Jannaschia sp. R86511. Next base: position 1,251,148 of record NZ_JAXHCD010000001.1, on the reverse strand, counting down.
GTGCCGATCGTCCTGGCCACCATCCCCGTGCTGGCGGACGTGCCCGGCTCGCAGCAGGTGTTCAACGTGGTGTTCGTCGTCGTGGTGGTGTCGGTGCTGCTGCAGGCCACCACCCTGCCGCTCATGGCGCGCCTGCTGGGGGTGCAGGACGAGCCCGACAGCGAGGACATGGACGTCGAGAGCTCCCCGCTGGGGCGGCTGGGGGCCGACCTGCTGCAGTTCGACGTGCACGCGCGCTCCCGCCTGCACGGGGTCAGCGTCCTGGAGCTGCGGCTGCCGCAGCCGGCGCACGTGTCGCTCATCGTGCGTCCCGACGGGGCCGTCGTGCCCACGCCGACCACGACGCTGCGCCACGGCGACTCCGTCCTGGTGGTGACCACGCCGGCGGTCCGCGAACGGGTCGACCGCCGGCTGCGGGCGGTCAGCGAGGGCGGCCGGCTGGCCGGTTGGGGCACCGACGAGCCGGGCCCGGGGGGCGGCAGGCGGAACCGGTGAGCCCCGGTTACGTTGGGTCGACAGGGGCGGTCCCCGAGCGACCGCACCGGGAGGAGCGAGCCGTGACCGCTGCAGCCGCCGACCTGGCGTCCGACGGCCCGGACGGCGCCGGCGGTGAGGTGACCACGTCGGTCGCCGGGCCGATGCCCGAACCCGACCTGGACGCTGCGACCGACGCGGCGCGGGCGTTCCTGACCGCGCTGGGCATGGACCTGGACGCCCCCGGGCTGGACCGCACCCCGCGGCGCATGGCCAAGGCCTACGCGGAGATGTTCCGACCCCGCCCGTTCGAGCTGACGACGTTCCCCAACGACGAGGGCTACGACGAGATGGTGGTGGCCCACGGCATCGGGTTCACCTCGGTGTGCGAGCACCACCTGCTGCCCTTCAGCGGCCACGCCACGGTGGGCTACCTGCCCGACGACCGGATCGTCGGGCTGTCCAAGCTGGCCCGCGTGGTCGAGCTGTTCGCGCGGCGCCCGCAGGTGCAGGAGCGGATGACCCAGCAGGTGGCCCGGTTCCTGGCCGAGCAGCTGTCGCCGAAGGGCGTCGGGGTGGTGCTGAGCGCCGAGCACTCCTGCATGACGGTGCGGGGCGTGCAGGCGCACGGCAGCAGCACGACGACGTCGGCCCTGCTGGGCCGGATGCGCGAGGACGCCCGCACCCGGGCCGAGTTCCTGGCGTTGTCCGGACGCTGAGGCGCGACGCACTACCCTTGGCACTCGACGCGACCGAGTGCCAGGTCGCCGGACACCCACAGGTTCCGGGCCCACGGGCCCCACGACGCCAGGAGGCCACGTGCCGACGTACGCCTACGCGTGCACCGCGTGCGGTCACGAGTTCGACGCCGTCCAGTCCTTCAGCGACAGCTCGCTGACCGACTGCCCGCAGTGCGAGGGGCGGCTGCGCAAGAAGTTCGGCGCCGTCGGCGTCGTCTTCAAGGGCTCCGGCTTCTACCGGACGGACTCGCGCAGCGGCTCGGGCGCCTCCGGCTCGGGCTCGTCGGGCTCCTCGTCCGGCTCGGACAAGGGCGCCGACAAGGGCTCCTCGGACTCCGCCGGCTCCTCGGCCGCGGCGTCGACCGGCTCCTCCGACGGGTCGGGCTCGAAGGGCTCCTCGGACAAGGCGTCCGCCGGCAGCTCCAGCAGCTCGAGCAGCACGTCGACCTCGGGCACGAGCGGGTCGAGCACCTCCGCGGCCTGAGGCCGGCCCTCTGGTCACCTGACCCGGTCCGTCCACCTGACCCGATCTGGTCAGCTGACCCGGTCCGTCCACCTGACCCGGTCCGTCCACAGCCCGGGGCCGTCCACAGCGGCCCGGGGCGGGACGTCCGCGGTCCCGGTGAGTGCGCGAGGCTCGTCGCGTGCTCTCCCTCACCGGCGCCACGGGCTACGACGCGACCACGCGACGCCGGGTCCGCCGGGCCTCCGCGCGGGCCCGGCCCTGGCTGCTGCCCGTCGCCGTGGTCGTGGCCGCCCTGCTGGTGCCGCTGCGGGCCTCGGCCCCGGCCCCGGCCCCGGTCGTCGTGCCCGTCCCCGCGCTCGTCCCACCGGGTCGGGTGCTGGTCGCGGTCACCCCGAGCGACCCTGCGGTGCTGGGCCTGGCGCGGCCCGGGGTGCGCGTGGACGTCTACGCGGCCGCGGCGACGTCGTTCGAGCCGGGCGATGACCGGCCCGCGCGCCTGGTCGCGGTCGACGCCCTGGTGGTGGACCCGGACGGAGGTGCCGACGGCACCGGGTCGACGCCGCGGCCGGGCGACGGCCGCGCGGCCGGGCCGGACCCGGGGGGAGCCGGTGGTGCGTCCGGCGGGCTGGCCGCGGCGGGGGTGCTGCCCTCCTCCCCGAGCGGCCCGGCGGCCGTCACGCTGGCCGTGACCGACGCCGAGGCGGCGGACCTGGCGGCCCGGCCCGGCAGCGGTCTGACGCTGGCCGTCCGGGGGCCGGTCGAGCCGCCGTGAGGCACGTGCGCCGAGCGGCCGTCCCGAGGGGTGACCAGCACGGGAGGCACTGGATACAGTCAGCCCGCGCCGGACCGCGCGCAGATGGTCGACAGCTGGGAGATCAGCGTGCTCAAGGGTTTCAAGGACTTCGTCCTGCGGGGCAACATCATCGAGCTGGCGGTCGCCGTCGTCATCGGCACCGCCTTCGCGGCCCTGGTGGCCGGCTTCACCGAGAACATCATCAACCCCGTGCTGGCCGCCGCGGGCGGCGGCGGCGACATCCCGGGCTTCGGGTTCGCCATCCTCGCCGGTGACGCGTCGACGTTCGTCAACGTGGGCAACGTGATCGCCGCGATCCTGCAGTTCCTCATCACGGCCGCGGTCGTCTACTTCGTCTTCGTCCTGCCCATGAACAAGCTCTCCGAGATGCGCAAGCGCAACGAGATCCCCGCCGAGGACGCCCCGGCGCCGGACATCGAGCTGCTCACGGAGATCCGCGACCTGCTCCGGGCACAGCAGCAGCAGCCCCGCCTCTGACCGACGCCGAGCGCACCCCGCCGACCCATGGGTCGGCGGGGTCCACGGGGCTCAGCGATCGCGGAACGGGGCGAGCAGCTCGCGCGCGGTGCCGGTCGCGCCCCAGTCGTGGTCGAACATCGCGACGAGTGCGAGGGTCTGGCGCAGGTGCAGCAGGGGCATGCGCTCCCGCCAGCCGTCGTCCAGGCCCGTGAGCTCGGCGTAGACGGCGAAGAACCGGTCGGCCGCCGGCGGGTGCGGCGAGCACCACAGGTGGCTCAGGTCCACCTCGGCCCAGGTCCACGACACCGCGGGGTCGATGACCGCGGGCCGCCCGGCGGCGGTCGACAGCACGTTCTGGGCCCAGAAGTCGCCGTGGGTCAGGCTCGCCGGGCGCGCCGGCAGCAGCTCCGGCAGCCGGTCGCACAGCCGCTCGAGGGCGCGGCGGTCTCGGACGTCGAGCTTGTCGCGCAGCCTCGGGCTGGGCAGCCAGCGGAGCAGGCGGTGCCGGGCGAAGAACGTGTGACCGTCGTCCTCCCAGCGGTTGACCTGCCGGTGGGTGCCCAGCCAGCCGTCGCGGGGCCAGCCGAAGCGCGGTGAGGTGACGGCGTGGAGCCCGGCGAGCTCGTGCGCCAGCCGCTCCCACGCCTGCTCCTCGTCCAGCCGGGGGCGCAGCCGGTCCAGGACCAGGACGTCGCGACCGACGGCCAGGACGTCCGGGGTCGTGACCCCCGCCCCGCGCAGGGCGGCCAGGCCCTCCGCCTCGACGTCGAAGACGTCGTCACCGGGTGGCTCGGCGAGCGTCTTGACGACGGCCGACCGACCCGAGCCCAGCGTGACGAAGGTCGTCTCGGCGGCGAACCCGCCGTCGGCCGGTGACGACGCGACCGCCGGCCCCAGACCGACCCGGGCCAGCCGCTCGTCCAGGGAGTCCCGCGGCACGGCGACGAAGGTACGGCACCGGGCTCACCAGTGGGGCGGTCGCTCCCGCAGGATCCGCTCGTCGTCGTCCTCGCCCGGACGCTCGCCCCAGCCGGTGTCGGTGTCGTCACCGGACACCCGCGGCACGACCGGGTCGTCGGCCGTCCGTGCCACCGGCTGAGGGCGGTCGGCCCCGCTCGGATCCGCGGTCGCACTCGGATCCGCAGTCGCGCTCGGCTCGGCGGCCCCGCTCGGCTCGGCGGGCGGGTCAGGCGCGTCAGGCGCGGCCGGCGCGTCAGGCACAGCCGGAACGGCCGGGTCGGGAGCCGTCGTCGCGTCGGGCAGACCCAGCAGGCCGGCGGCCACCCCGGCGACGTCGGCGGCCACCAGCTCCGCGGCGACGAGCCGGTGCTCCCAGCCGGCCTCGACCAGCGCCCACCGGCGCCCGGCGACCACGGCGGGGTCGGGGTGCGCCACGTCCACGTCGACGACCAGGGCCCGCTCGCCGTGGCGGACCGCCAGACCGCCCGCGGGCCCGGGCACGACCTCGGCCCCGAGCTGGACCAGGTCGCGGGCCAGCACGGTCAGGACCGCGGAGAGCTCCGCGACCGGGCCCGGGGCACCGGCGGTCGACGTTGCCCCGACCTCGCGGGTCCGGGCGGCGCGGCGCCGGTGGCCCGTGCCGTCGTCGGCGGCGGCCTCGACGGCCGCCAGCACCTCGGCCAGGGCCTGCGCCCCGGGGGTCCGCAGCCGCCCCGGGTCCAGGTCGCCGGAGCGCAGGGCGGTCACCACGTGCAGCCGGTGCCGGGCCCGGCTCACGGCGGTGGTCAGCAGACCGGCCCCACCGGGGGCGTCCAGCGGCCCGAACCGGTGGATCACCCGGCCGTGGGGCGTGCGCGCGAACCCGGTGCTCAGCAGCACCTCGTCGCGCTCCAGGCCGCGGGCCTGGTCGACGGCGGCCACGACGACCGGCTCGGGCCGGGCCGGGCCGAACGCGTCGGCCAGCGCGGGGTAGGCCCGCACGGCGCGGCGGATGCCCGCGGCGACGGCTGCGGCGTGGGTGCGGGTCAGGCCGATCACGGCCACCGACCGGGGCGGGTCCTGCGCGGCCAGGTCGACGACCAGGCGCAGCGCCTCCTGCACGGTGTGGTCGACCTCCACCTCGGTGGAGTCCAGCTGCTCGTTCTCGCCGGTGGGCAGGCCCACCGCCGCGTCGAGGAACGTCCGGGTGACGGTGGTGCTGCCGCGCGGGGACCCCGCGGTGGCCACCCGGCTGCTGCCGGTGGCCGCGGCCAGCGCGGCCAGCGTGGCGTCGTGGGTGCGGTGCGCGGTGCCCAGCCGGTCCACCGGCAGGCAGTCGCCGAGCACCGTGGCCGCCGAACCGGGACGGGCAGGCCCCAGGTCGGCGAGCGCGACCACCTGCGCGGTGCGGGCCAGCGCCCCGCAGACCTCGGCGAAGCCGGACCGACCGGCGTCGTCGATGACCACGACGTCGACGTGCTCGTCGGCAGGCAGCGCCGCGACGTCGGCGGGCACCAGCACGCGGACGGGGTCGCTGAGGCGCAGCCGCGGGTCGAGGCCGTCGCGCGCGGCGCGGACCCGGCCCGCGGCGGCCGCCACCCACTGCTGCTGCGAGGAGGCGTACCGGTCGACGGCCTCGGTGGTGGCGGCCCGGTCGCCCGTGGCCGGGGCCGTGGCCTCGGCCACGCCCAGCCACCAGGCCAGGCGCAGCTCGCGCGCGGCCATGGCCGGGCTGACCTGGCCGACGGGCAGCGCGCCGAGCCGCTGCAGCAGGGTCCGGCCGCCGCGCTCGGCCACCCGCTGCTCCAGCAGGGTGCGGCGGGGCAGGTCGTCGAGGGCCTCGGCGTCGTCGAGCAGCCGCACGGCGACGTCCTGCACCTGCTCGAGGGTGGCCTCGGTCAGCCGCAGGCCCGGGTGGAGCAGGTCCAGGCGTTCGCAGGCGCGGACCAGGTCCCCGAGCCGGTCCACCATCGCCCCGGTCGAGCTGGGCAGGTGGGCCCAGCCGGCCCCCTCGCTGATGCGCTGCCAGTCCAGGCGCTGCGCGGCCGCCGAGGACAGCAGCCGGTGCAGCTGGCGGTCGTCGACCTCCACCCCGGGGCGGACCAGGCGGCGGGCCCGGCGCTGCAGCCGCCAGCGGGTGGGCCCGGGGATCGAGTACCCGGTGGTGCGCCGGAACTCCTCGTCGGCGGTCGCGGCGACCAGGTCGAGGATCGGCACGTCGAAGACCTCGGGGACAAGCCGGTCCAGGGTGGCCTGCAGGCCGACGAACAGCCGGTGCCGGTCGGCGACCTCGGCCACCGTGGTCGCTCGCACGGTGCCGGTGCCGTGGGCCAGGTCGCCGACGGCGGCGCGGGCCTCGCGGACCAGCTCGTCGCGCAGCCGCCGCGCCAGGCCCAGCGCCTCCTGCGCGCCCTGCCGGTCGGTGATCCGGGCCCCGGTCCACGCCGTGGTGACGTCGTCGAGCGCGCCGAGGCGGACCGCCTCCGCCAGGTCGTCGGCGAGGCCGTCGAGCTGCTCGCGCGACAGGGCGGTGCCCTGGTCCTGCTCGATGACCACGTCGGTCAACCGGGGCCCTTCGACCGCGGCGGCGGCGAGGACCTCGAGCACGTCCGCCCGCGTCACCTGCCACGGCCGGCGGACGCGGTGCAGGTCGGCCACGGCCGCGCGGTAGCGCTCCCCGGCCTCCCGGTGCCGGCGGTCCTGGTCGCCCCCGGTCGCGGCCGCGCCCGGCGCGTCGGACCCGGCCGGGGCCGCGGCGGCGCCGGAGCCGTCGGCCACCAGGTCGCCCAGGCCCAGGTCGACGAGCCGGTCGACGAGAACGTCCCCCTCGGCGCGGGTGGGCACGACCACCAGGCAGCGACGTCCGGTGGCGGCGGCGACCGCGGCCACGGCCAGCGCGCACGTGGTCGCCCCCGTGCCGGGCGGGGCGTCCACGCCGATGCTGTGGCCGGTCAGGACGGCGGCGAGGACCCGACGCTGGTCGGGGTCGAGGCGGGCGGGCACGAAGCGCTCGAGCAGGTCGGCGACGGCCGGGGCGGGGGCCGACACGTCGGGCAGGCCGTCGCCCACCCGGGTCACGACCGTCGACGCGGCGACGTCCCAGTCCTCCCCCACCCAGGCCAGCGGCGAGTGGGCGGGCACGTGCTCCCGCAGCCGGTCCAGGTCGGAGACCACCCGGTCGCCGTCCAGCGACACCGGGGCCAGCAGCAGCCGGCGGCGCAGCACGGCCCCCGGCACGGCGGGCAGGGCGGCCTGGACCAGGTCCAGCAGCGGGTACGGGTCGAAGCCGCTCCCGGCCGTCCGCAGCCGCTCCCCCAGCACCTCGGGCAGGTCGACCGCCCCGGAGCTGCGCCGGGCCAGCTCCCGCGTCAGCGCGGGGTTGACCGCCACCGGTCCCTCGACCACGACGGCCGCGTCCCCGTCACCGGCCCCGGCCACCCGGCAGGCCCGCAGCAGCACGGGCAGCTCCGCGCCACCGGGCAGGACGACGACCCCGGCCACCAGGTGACCGGCGGCCAGGCCACGGTCGTCGAGGGCACCGACGACCTCGCGGAAGCGGCGCAGCCGCAGCAGGGCGGCCACCCGGGCCTCGGGGTCGCGCACCAGGCCCGACAGGTTCTGCCGGCCCGAGGCCAGCAGGTGGGCCTGGCCGGACGGGTGGGCCAGGGTGACGTCCAGGCAGGCGTCGGCCAGCGGGCGCAGGTCCCGGGCCCCCGACGGCTCGTCGAGCAGGCCGGCGCGGGCACGGTCGAGCACGGCGGTGGCGCGGTCCCGGGCGGTGCGCGCCTGCTCGGAGGGCGCATCCGTCGACGACATGCCCTCACGGTACGAGATGCGCGGGGGTGCGGACGCCGATCATGGGGCCATGACGACGCCCGCGTCGCGAGGCCCTGGCCGCTGGCGGCGGGCCACCCGGACCCCGCTGGACGTGCTGGCGGTGCTGTTCGCGACCACCTTCGTCACCCAGGTCGCCACCGGTCAGGACGACGTCGGGGTCGTGGCCGGCTGGGTGCGGCTGGTGGTGTGGCTGGCCTTCGCCGTGGACTACCTGGTGCGGGTCCGGCTGTCGGGCGTGCCGGTCCGCTTCGTGCTGACCCACCCGGTCGACCTGCTGGTCGTGGCGGTCCCGCTGCTGCGCCCGCTGCTGGGCCTGGTGGCGCGGCTGCTGCGCGGCCGGGGCCTGCACGGGCGGACCGGTGTGGTGGCCCGCACGCTGGTCTACCTGGTGTCGGTCACCGCGACGCTGGTGCTGTTCGTGGCCGCCGCCGTGCTGGTGGCCGAGCAGGACGCCCCGGGCGCCACCATCCGCAGCCTGCCGGACGCGCTGTGGTGGACGGTGGTCACGGTGACGACGGTGGGCTACGGCGACCTGTACCCGGTGACCGCGATCGGGCGGCTGGTGGCGGTGCTGGGGATGCTGCTCGGCATCGCCGTCCTCGGCACGGTGACCGCCACGATCTCGGCGCAGGTCGTGGCCGCGGCCCGCCAGGACGTGACCCGGGCCGATGCCGCCGGGACGCGCCGGGACGGGGGTGCCGACGAGGGCCCTGGCGAGGAGGACGAGATCACGCTGGTGGACCTGCCCCAGGTGCTGGCCGAGATCAGGGCGCTGCGGCGCGAGGTCGCCGCCCTCAGAGCGGCTGGACCGGCGCCACCGGACGGTCCGGGTCCGGCGTCCCGCTGACGGGCGCGACCGGGGTGACGGCGCCGGGCGCGCGGCGCCGCCGCCGGAGCACGCCCTGGCCGACCGCGACGCCCAGCACGACGACGGCACCCCCGACGACCTCCTCCGGCTGGACCGTCTCGGCCAGCACGAGCGCCCCCAGGGCGACCCCGATCACCGGCGACAGGTAGGTGACGGTCGAGGCGAAGGTGGCGCCCAGGCCCGCGGTGACCGCCGTGTTCAGCACGAAGGCGAGACCGGTGCCGAGCACGCCCAGCGCGACCATGCCCACGACCACCCGGACCGTCAGGTCGACCGGGTCGTTCGACAGCACCGGCGCGGCCAGCACGCTCCAGCCGAGCCCGCAGCTGACCTGGCCGAACGCGATGACCAGGGGGCCTACCCCGCGGGGCAGCACGAACCGGCGGACCCAGACCAGCCCGACGCCGTAGCAGGCGGTCGCGCCCAGGCAGGCCAGCTGGCCCAGCAGGGCCTCGCGGCCGCCGAGCCCGGTGACCTGCGGCAGCGCCACGACGACGACCCCGGCGAAGCCCACGAGCAGCCCGACGACCTTGCGGGTGGTGACGCGCTCGGTGGGCAGGAACAGCAGCACCATGACCAGCGTCCACAGCGGCGTCGTCGCGTTGAGGATCGCGGCCAGGCCGGAGTCGATCCGGGTCTCGGCCCACGCGAAGAGCGTGAACGGGACGAAGCAGAACAGCACCCCGAGGACGGCGAAGTGGCCCCAGGTCACGCGGTCGCGGGGCAGCGCGGTCCGGGTCACCAGCAGCCACGCCCCCAGGAAGAGGCTGCCGAAGAGCAGCCGCGCCAGCGCGACCTGGCCCGGGCTCAGCCCCTCCAGGCCCCACTTGATGAACAGGAAGCTGGCCCCCCAGCAGGTCGCGGCCACGAGCCACGCGACGACGAGAGCGGGACGCGATGCGGGCATGTCGGCACGGTAGGCCCGGGCGGTGACGGCGGGCGTCCCGATACCGGCCTTACCGGGCACCAGGTGGCCAGTGTCCTGCGGGTGGCCCGCCCGGCGGGCGAGGTCGCTCAGGTCAGCCGGACACCGAAGCCGCGGCGGGCCAGGTGCAGCAACGGGTGGCGCGGGCGCAGGAGGTCCTGCACGCGACGGGTCGACAGCTCCTCCAGCCGGCCGACGGCGGCCTGCAGGGCGTCGGCGCCCTCGCGCCGGGCCCGCAGCAGCACCGCCGTGTTGGCCCACACCTGCTCCCGGCTCTCGCGCAGCAACCGGGCCGAGGCCGCCCGTGACACCGGCAGCAGCAGCCGGTCGAGCACCCCGGGGGCGGCGGCCGCGGCCCGGACCAGGTGCCGGGACTCCGAGGGCACCAGCCCGACGATCACCCGGTCCAGCGCGTGGTGGTCCCGCGCCCGCGACGCCATCAGGGCGGGGTCGCCGGTGTCGGCCTCGGTGAGCACCTGCAGCAGCGACTGCGGCATGTCGTAGTTGATGTGGGCGTTCATGCCGAGCAGCACGTGCAGGTAGGGGTGCAGGTCGGCCGGGGCCGCGAACGCCGCCCGCCACGGCCCGGGGGCCTGCTCCGGCCCGGCGCGGTGCGCGGTGAGTGCCCGCAGGTACAGCTCGGCGAAGGCGACGTCCCAGCGCGCGAGCCAGTCCGGGTCCTCCACGAGCCCGGAACCGGCCGCCCCGCCGACCGCGAGGGTCACCCGCCGGTACGTGGCCAGGAAGTGCCGGGCGGGGTCGCCGTCACGCTCCAGGACGGCCAGCTCGTCGGCCATGCGCGCCGCCACGGCGACGATGGGCCCGCTCACACCGCACGTTAACCCGGGCGGCGCGGCCGGGCCCGGCCTGCCTACCCTGGGGCGTGACGTCTGCCGAGCAGCTGCTGGCCCGCGGCGGGGTCGTGGCCCTCACCGGCGCGGGCCTGAGCACCGACTCCGGCATCCCGGACTACCGCGGCCCCGGCTCGCCCCGACGGACGCCGATGACGTTCCAGGACTTCACCCGCTCCGAGCAGGCGCGGCAGCGGTACTGGGCCCGTAGCCACGTCGGCTGGCAGCGGATGGCCGGGGCCGGCCCCAACGCCGGGCACCGGGCCCTGGCCGCGCTGGGCCGGGCGGGTCTGGTGCGTTCGGTGGTGACGCAGAACGTCGACGAGCTGCACACCGCGGCGGGGTCGACCGACGTGGTCGACCTGCACGGTCGGCTGTCGCAGGTGGTGTGCCTGGGCTGCGGGGCCCTGAGCCCGCGGGAGCGGTTGCACGAGCGGCTGGCCCGGCTCAACCCCGGCTGGTCCGAGCGCGTCGACCTGCCCGAGGCCGACATCGCGCCCGACGGCGACGTGCGGCTGGACGACACGGCCGGGTTCGTGGTCGTCGGCTGCGAGCGCTGCGGCGGGGTGCTCAAGCCCGACGTGGTGTTCTTCGGCGAGAACGTGCCGGTCGCGCGGGTCGAGCACTGCTACCGCCTGGTCGAGGACGCGCAGGTGCTGCTGGTGGCGGGCACGTCGCTGACGGTGTTCTCGGGTCGCCGGTTCGTGGCGCGGGCGGTCAAGCGGTCGGTGCCGGTGGTGGTGGTCAACCGGGGACCGACGCGGGCGGCCGACTTCGCCGACGTGCTGGTCGAGGGCGGCTGCTCGCCGGTGCTGGCCGGATGGGCGCGGACGCTGACAGGATCGACCGGGTGACCGAGCCCGCCGTACCGCCCGCGACCGCCCTGCCGCCGGACCCATGCGCCCCGCGCCAGGTGACGGGTGCCGACGGGGCGTCGTTCCGGTTCTGCGCCCACGGCGGCCACGTCCTGGGCTGGGTGCCCGCGGGCGGGGCGGAGCGGCTGTGGCTGAGCCGGGACACCGGCTGCGGACCCCGCACCGCGATCCGCGGCGGGGTGCCCGTCGTGTGGCCCCAGTTCGCCGAGCGCGGCGACGGCCCCCGGCACGGTGTCGCGCGGGACCGGACCTGGTCGGTCCTGCACGCCGGCCCGGACGCCGGCCCGGACGCCGACGGGGTGGCCCGGGCCCGGCTGGAGCTGCGCGCGGACGCCGCCACGCGGGTGCTGTTCCCGCACCCGTTCACGCTGACCCTGGACGTCGAGGCCGCGGGTGACCGGCTCCGGCTGGCCCTGACCGCCGGCAACGACGGGGTCGAGCCGTTCACGTTCACGGCGGCGCTGCACGGCTACCTGGCCGTGTCGTCGACGGCGACGGCGCGGGTGGCCGGGCTGGAGGGCGCGAGCGCGCACCACAACGACGGCAGCGGCACGTCGGTGCTGCCCGACGCACCGCTGCCGACCGCCGGGCCGGTCGACCTGGCCGTGACCGGTGACGCGGACGTCGTGAGGGTCGTCGACCCCGGCCTGGGCGACCTGGTGATGAGCGCCACCGGCTTCGACTCCTGGGTGGTGTGGAACCCCGGTGCGGACTCGGCGCCCGGGGACGTTCACGCCGGCGGCGCGACGGAGTTCGTCTGCGTGGAGCCGGCGCGGCTGGACCCCGTCACCCTGCCGCCGGGCGGGCGGTGGGCCGGGGTCCAGACGCTCCGGTCGGTTCAGCCGGCGGGGTAGGGCTCCGCCTTGAGCAGCCGGGCCAGGTGCGCCAGGTGCCGGGCGGTGTCCCTGGTGGTGCCGACGACCTTGTCCGGGCGCGGCTGCAGGTCCTGGTAGTCGACGCTGCCCATGGCCTCCCCCACCCAGTAGGTGCTGGCGGCGGCGGGCACGGTGAACCCGACGTCGACGAGCGCCTGGAACACCTCGGCGCACACGTGGTGGGCGCCGTCCTCGTTGCCGACGACGGCGACGCCGGCCACCTTGCCGAAGGTCAGCATGCGGCCCTGGTCGTCAGTCTCGGAGATCTCGGCGTCCAGCCGTTCGAGGACGACCTTGCTGACGCTGGACGGCTGGCCCATCCAGATCGGGGTCGCGATGACGAGGATGTCGGCGGCGAGGACCTTGGCCCGCAGCTGCGGCCACTGGTCACCGTCGCCCTCGTCGGTGGAGACGCCGAAGCGGACGTCGTGGTCGGCGACCCGGACCACCTCGCCGGTGACGCCGTGCTCGGCCAGGGCGTCGAGCACCTCCTGGCCGATGGTGTGGCTGCTGGACGGAGCGGGGGACTTCTTGAGGGAGCAGGTGAGCACGAGTGCGGTGAGGTCGGTCATGGGTGCTGGCGTACCCCGGATCGGCGGTCGGGACACGTGCCGGGCCGGTCCGGTGTTCGACGGGCGGCGGATCGGGCACTCCTGGGGCATGCCCTCCCCCGTTACCCCGCCCCCCGGCTCGAGCCCGACGCCCGGTCCCGACCCGACGCCCGGTCCCGACCCCACGCCCGACCGGGAGGCACCCGTCGTGCGCGACCCGACCACGGCGGAGCGGGTGGCCCGGCACCTCGACCGCCCGATGAGCGCGCTGGGGATCCTGTTCCTGCTCGTCGTGCTCGCCCAGGTGCTGGCGGAGCAGCCGACCGTCGTGCGGGTGCTGACGGTGGTCGGCTGGGTGCTGTGGGCCGTGTTCGTGGCCGAGTTCGCGCTGCGGGCGTGGGTCGCCCGGGACCAGCGGGTGTTCTGGCGTCGCAACTGGTGGCAGCTGGTGTTCCTCGCCGTGCCGTTCCTGCGCTTCGCCCGCGCGCTGACCCTGCTGCGGCTGACCCGCGTGGCCCGGGCCGGCAGCGTGCTGTCCGCCGCGGTGCGCGGGTCCCGGTCGGGCGGCCGGCTGCTGTCCGGGCGAGTGACGTGGCTGGGTCTGGTGACCGGGGTGGTCGTGCTGGCGGCCAGCCAGCTGCTGTACGTGCTGGGGTCCTACGACGACTACGTCGTCGCGCTGCACGAGGCGGCCATGACCACGGTCACCGGCACCGGGCTCAGCGCCGAGGGCGCGTTCCCGCGGCTGCTAGAGGTGGTGCTGGCCGTCTACTCCGTCGTGGTGTTCGCCACGCTGGCCGGGGCGTTGGGGGCGTACTTCCTGGAACGGGCCGACGCGGCCCGGGGGGCCGTCGCGCCGTGAGCGTCCTGCCCCCGCCCGTGGGGCGACAGGACGTGCGGCCTCAGTGGTCGGACGTCGCCCAGGCGGCAAGGACCGCCACGCCCAGCCAGAGCTGGGTCAGGGCCGGGCCGTCGGCCGGCAGGGGGGCCGGTCGCGCGTCCGCCCGGTCCACGGCACGGTCGATGGTGTCCACGAGGTAGGTCTCCACCAGCATGCGCAGGCAGTCCGCGGCGTCGCGCTCGTAGCCGTGGACCGCGCAGGGCACCTCGTCCACGGACGACGCGACCCACGCGCCCGGGTGCGGGCAGCCGTCGACCGCCCCCACCGGCAGGCCGTCGAAGAGCGGGGCGACGAGCTCCCGGGCCGTCTGCTCGAGGTCGGCGTCGGGGTCGGCGAGCCGCGTGCGGCGCTGCCGCTCCACCCACGCGGCCAGGGTGTCGTCCAGCCGACGGTCCAGGACCGCGACGGCGTCGTGGCCGGGTCCGCCTGCACCGAGCTCGGCCATCGCCCGGACCGTGCGGCGCGGGCTCGTGCCCGCGCGCAGCTCGGCCACGGCGGTGTCCACCAGCAGGTTCAGGGCCTCCTGACGCCAGCGGGGCGGTACGTGCTGGCGCGGCAGCAGGTGGGTCGCGGGCCGGTCGGGGGCGCTGGGCGCGGGCATGGCGGGCTCCGTTCGGGTGAATGCGTCGGCTCAGGTGTCGGCACGCCGACCCGGTTCCTGTAGCGCCGGTCGCAGCCGCCCCGCCCGCCCGTCCCGCGGCCGGTCCCGGGGGTCCGGTCCGGTAGCCTCCCGGGCGGGCGCGGAGCCGGCGGCAGGAGCCGCACCGCCGCCCACGGCCCCGTAGCTCAGGGGATAGAGCATCGGTTTCCTAAACCGTGTGTCGCGAGTTCGAATCTCGCCGGGGCCACCGAACGAACGTCGAGGTCAGGGGCGGTTTGCTCGCGACCGGACTCAGTCTTCTGGTCGGCCGGTGAGTCCGAGGTCCGCACCTGGTCCGCAAACGCCGTCGTCGCGGCCCGGTCGAGCCTCTCGGCGACCTCGTCGAGATCGTCCCCAAACAACCCTGCGTAGACGTCGAGCGTCATGGCGGCGGAGGCGTGGCCGAGCATCTTCTGGACCGCCTTGACGTTGGCGCCTGCGGCCACGGCCAGGGACGCCGCCGTGTGCCGGAGCTCGTGAGGGGTCAGACCCGGGAGACCGACTGAGGCCGCAGCAGCGTCGAAAACCTGGCCCCGGAAGTTGCGGTTCCGCAGCACCGCTCCCTGCCGGCTCGTGAACGCGAGATCGTCGGGCGACCGACCCGATAAGTGCCGACGAAGCCGGTCCACGAGAAAGGCCGGCAGGGGCACGGATCGGCGCTGGTGGCTCTTGGGCGTCCCGAAGACCGCACGGCCACGCACCTCGACCATGGACCGCTGGACGTGGATCCGGCGGCGCTCGAGGTCGACGTCTCCGACGCGCAGGCCGGCCAGCTCGCCCCAACGGAGCCCGGTGTAGGCGAGCACCCAGATGACGACGCCGAAAGGCTCACCGACGGCTAGGGCCAACGCCGCGACCTGCTGGTGAGTCAGGAAGCGCTTGTCCGCGGAGCCGATCCGAGGCAGTCGCACCCCGACGGCGACGTTCCGGGGCAGTCGACCGTCCCTCACGGCGCTACCGAGGATCATGTGGAGCACCCGGTAGCCATGGCGGACCGAGGACGCAGACAGCCCGCCGCGATGCAGGTCCGCTACCCAGGCAGCCACTCCCGAGTGCGTCACGGACGCCACAGGCACGGAATCCCAGGTGGGCAGCACCTGGTTGGCGAAGGCGCCGCGGTAGCGCTCCAGGGTCGTCGGCTTGAGCTGGGACTGACCGGCGAGCCACTGCTTGCCCCATTCCCCCACGGTGACTCTGCCGAGCGAGGGGTCGAGCCACTCCCCTCGTCCGACGGCGACCTCGACGGTGGCAAGCCAGCGTTGGGCGTCGAGCTTGCGGTCGAAGTGCTTGGCGCGCTCCTTGCCGGAGGGGTCGCGGTAGCGGGCGCGCCAGCGTCCGTCGGGGCGCTTGGCGACATTGCCCATCTCAGCCTCCTTGCTTGGCGAGCCAGGCTTCGACCTCGAACCGGCGGTAGCGCAGGTGCTTGCCGAGCCGGTAGGCGGGCGGTCCGCTGCCGAGGCGTCGCCACTGGTAGAGCGTGGCCACCGGCACCCCGAGGAACGTGGCGACGTCACCGATGCGCCACAGAGGCTCGGCCCCGATGGACCGGGATGAACTGTGAATGATGGCGTCAGGCACGATGGGTCTCCTCTCGGTGGAGCGCGAGCTCGACGACATCCGGCGTCTGCTCGGAGTTGGGCGGCTGCTCGAGTGCGTCGCGGTGCAGCCAGCCCCGCACCTCGTCAGGGTCGAAGCGCAGAACCTTGCCGACGCGGTAGGTGGGTGGCCCTTCGCCGCGGCGGCGCATGGCGTGGATGGTTTGGACGGTGACGCCGAGGTAGTCGGCCAGGTCCTGGGTGGACCAGAGCCGCGGGGCCGGCTGAGGATCAGGCGACATCGGCGTCCTCCTCGGTGAGCTGCGCTCGAGCCATGGCCTCGTCGTACTGACGTCGCCAGAGGTCGCGGTTGGCGACGGCGTGGAGCAGGCGGGTGGCCAGCGGCGGGACGGGGTCCGTCCGCTTGGCGAGCTGCCACACCAAGCGGCGGGGCTGACCGTCCTCATCGAGCCGGTCGGGAGGCCTGACGGACCAGCCGGGCGAACGGTCCGGTCGCGCAGTCTCCGGCACGGTATCCCCGGACTGATCGTGCTCGTCGGGCTCGTCCACAGGCCCCCGGCGGCTAGCGGCGACCTGCTCTTCGGCCTCGCGGTCGGCGGCGTCGAGGAGGACGGCGCGGACGAAGGCGGCACGGTCGGCGCGGTGGTCGGTGAGGGTCTTGCCGCTCCAGCGGCGGGAGACGAGGACGCGGCGGCCGGCGTGGCCGAGGTGGGTGCGGCTGTGGGCCTTGGAGCGGCAGGCGCCGGCGCGCATCCGGGGTCGGGCGTTGCGGGGCTGGACGCCGTAGCGGAGCCAGTTGGCGCAGGTCGGTGAGCACGGCTCGTACCGGAGAGCCTCGACGAGGCGGTCGACGTGCGCAGCGCGGCGGGCCATGGCCGGCGACGTGCTCTGGGTGTCGTCGGCGCCGTCGTCAGGGTCGGCGGCGGGGTGGTCCATGGCGGCGTCGATGCTCTTGGTGAGGTACTTGCAGAGGTAGCCGATGCGTCGGTCGGCCTCGGGGGTGCCGGTGAGGATGCCGCGCATGTCGGCGACGCTGCCGAAGCGGGTGACGTAGAGGGGTTCGGTGACGGCGTCAACGGCCTCGTCCCAGGTGGGCAGCTGTTCGCCGGTGTCGGCGTCGACATAGTGGCCGTCGCGGTGGTGGGGGTCGCCGTCGGTGGCGTCGGGGTCGTCGGGCACCCAGACGGGTGGGTGCTGGTCGTCGTGTGTGACGGTGTGGGTGCGTGGCCACCAGACCTGGTGGTAGGTAGCGTCGATGACCTGGCGGAGCAGGGCGCGGGGCAGGGTGCCGCGGATGGCGAAGTGGGCGTGGAGGGCGCCGCGGCGCTGGGGCTCGATGGTGGCGAAGTACTGGATGTCGTAGCCGGCGACGCGGCGGAGGTTCTGCACGAGCCGGTCGAGCAGGCGGGAGAAGGTGAGGTTGTCCCTGGCCTGGGCGGCGTAGTCGTAGGTGCCGGGTCGGCGGGGGGTGCCGTCGGCGTGGACGGGGCCATAGGAGGGCAGGGTGACGGTGACGAACATGCTGGGCCGGTAGACGCGGTCGCCCTGGGCGATGAAGGTGCGCCCGAGGGTGGAGCCGTTGGAGGCTTTCCGCGGCAGGTCTGGGGCGTCGTCACGACGGCGCGTGGACCTCGACCGGCGGCGGGCGGTGGCGGGCTCGAGGTGACCGCGGACTCCCCCAGCAGCGAGGTCGGCGTCGACGGCGTCCAGGGCGGCTACTGCGGCGTCGGCCTCGATGTCGTCGCCGGTGGCGGAGCTGCGGTCGCGTTCGGCGGTGACGTCGGCGCGGACGAGAACGAGGTCGCGCTCGACGGGTTCGGGGTCGCGTTCGTCCCAGGGTTCGGTGTCGCGGTGCCAGCCTTCTCGGCACTGGGTGATTCGCAGGGCCTTGGCCTTCGCGGCACAGGCGCGGCAGACGGCTTCGCGGGTGGAACCACAGGGGACGTCGACGTAATCGGTTCGCCCCGTGGTCTCGTCGAGGACCTTGAGGGTGACGGGTCGGATGCAGACGCCGTTGCTGGCAGCGACGTCGCGGAGCAGCTCGGCGGCGGCGGGCTGGCTCATCCGGTCGGCGCGGGTGCCGGACCCGGGGGTGACGAGGGGGACCCGGTCGGTCGGCGCGGTGCTCATCGGAGAACCTCCGCGTCGGCGGTCCCGTCCTCGTCGACAGCGTCGACGGCGGGGCGCACCCCTTCGTCCGGGAGCGCGGTTGTGCCCGTGGCCGCAGGGAGGTGGGCGGAGGCTGTGATCCGGTCGCGGATGGTGTTGTCGTCGAGGTAGGCGGCGCGGACGCGCACCGGGTCGGGGTGGCCGTCGACGCGAACGTAGGCGACGCCGGCCTGGGCGAGGCTGATCTCGTCGCAGCGGGCTCCGCGTTGGCGGGCGCCGTCGCCGAGGACCATGTCGACCTGGATGGGTTCGTCGAGGCGGAAGGCGACGCGGGTGGCGTGCAGGCCGCGCCAGCGGACGACGTCCTTGCCGGGGTCGACGGTGGTGGTGATGACGGTGAAGCCGACGGCGCGGCCGCGGGAGAGCAGGGCGCCGAGGGCGGCTTCGACGCGGCGGGCGGTCTTGGCGTCGGCGAGGGCGGTGATGGTGGCGAGCTCGTCGATGACGATGAGGTGGTGCGGACTTGCCGGGGTGGCGTGGTGGGTGCGGACGGTGCCGGCGAGCTGGGCGGCGCGGGCGTCGAGGTCGGTGACTAGGTCTTCAAGGTGGTCGGCCATCTCATCGACGCGGTCGACGACGTTGGCGACGAGGCGGGCGGCGTCGGCTTCCATGCCGCCTTTGGGGTCGAGCCAGGTCAGGTGGAGCAGGCGGGCATCGACGACCGGCAGCAGGCCGCAGACGAGGGACCACAGCAGGCTGCTCTTGCCCGAGCCGGTGGTGCCGGCGATGAGAGTGTGGCTGCCGCGGACGGGGGTGCACCAGGGGTGGCCGTTCTCGTCGCGGCCAACCACGACGCCGTCGAGGAGCTGCCGGGCCTCCTCGGTGGTCATCGCGCCGGGCATGCGACTTGGGACCACAGCGGTGAGGTGGTCGCGGCGGCGGACGTCGAGCCAGACCTGCCCGGGGCGGTCGGCGCGGACGGTGCAGCTGCGGGCGCGCAGGGCGTGGGCGAGGGAGTCGCTCGCATCGCGGACGTCGTCCGGGCTGATGCCGCTGGGCAAGGCCAGGCGTAGCCGGTCGCGGCCGGCTTCCCGTCGGACGGACCGTAGGCGGACGAGCTCGACCCGTGGTGCTGCGGGACGCGAGCCGGACCGGTCGTCGCGGTGGGGCCTCCGGTCGTCGACCCGGTCGGAGGCGGCCAGCCCGTGCCGGCGGGCCAGGGCGGGCCAGCGGGGTCCGTAGACGACGTGGTGCGCCCACGCGGAGCCGAGCACCCGTCCCGGTCCGGCGCGGAACGACCGGCGGTGGACGACGGCCCACAGCAGCAGCGTCCCCACCAGCACGAAGAAGGCGACACCAGCCCAGGTGGCGGCGTCGACCAGGGCAGCGTTCATGAGCCGTTCCTCAGGGCGGCGCTGGCGATG
This sequence comes from Jannaschia sp. R86511, assembly GCF_042466345.1. NCBI lineage: Bacteria > Pseudomonadati > Pseudomonadota > Alphaproteobacteria > Rhodobacterales > Roseobacteraceae > Jannaschia > Jannaschia sp. R86511. The sequence continues at coordinate 1,231,844 of NZ_JAXHCD010000001.1, read as the reverse complement.
GTGAGGTGCCAGTAGAGGGCGTCACACTCGGTGGCGACCTTCCGGGCGTGGTCGGCGAGGCCGTGCTCGGGTGCGCCGGCGACCTGCTTGGACAGCTCGAGCAGGTCCCAGCGCCACTGGTCGGTCTGGCCGATGAGGCGGGCCAGAGTGACGTTGGCCTGCTCGCGGGTCTGGCAGTCGAGGGCGTCGAGCCAGTGCTGCACGTAGGCCTCGTGCTGCGAGGTCTCGTTCTGGTCGCCGGTCATGTGTGGTGCTCGATGTCGCGGAGGGCCTCGTAGAGGGCGTCCTCGCAGTCGGCGAGGGCGGCGGCGACGCGACGGGCGGAGGAGCGGACGTCGGCGTCGGGGTACTCGAGCATCTTGCGGGAGCAGGCTTTGAAGTCCTCGACGAGGCTGCGGGTCAGGGTGAGCATGCGTCGGGTCTCGTGGTGGGCCGCTTCGGCGGTGCCGGTGCCGGTGCTGTCCACGGCCCAGGACAGGACGCGGTCGATGTCAGCCAACGTGGGCTCCGGCGCGGCGCATGACGGCCTCGACCGACAGCAGCGGGTCGGACAGCTGCGCGGCGGCGGCGCTGAGGATCCGCGGGATGGAGTCGTCGGGCACGTCGAGCATGAGGGCGTGGAAGGCCCAGACCTCGTTGCCGAGCCAATCAATCCGCTTCCACACCCGCAGCAGCTCGTCGGGTAGGTCTTCGATGGTGCAGCTCAACGCCCGGGCCCACTCGGCGGCCTCGCGGGTGGCGCGCCAGGGGTGGTCGTCGTAGTTGGTCAGGCGGCTGACGTTGACGGGGGTGTAGCCGCTGAGGCTGTCGGTCATGGTCCACTCCTTCACCTGTGCCGCCCGGTGGGCGGCGATGCCGTGTCGGTGGCGCGGGTGCGCGGTAGGGGTGGGGTCCCGGTGCCCGTCGTGGCCTCGGCTCGACGACGGGCACCGGGGGTGTGCGGACGTCCCTGGTGCAGGGTGCGTCAGGCAGCCTTGTCGCCGCCGGTGCCCGTGGTGGGCGTGGTGCTGGGCCGCTGGCCCGGGGTGGGGGTCTCGCTGCGGCCGGGGGCGCGCATGCTGGTCGCCTTGAACGACCAGGCGAGACGCGGACGGGCGCGGTTGGTGTCGACCCACGCGGTGGCGGTGAGGCCCTCGAAGTAGACGGGCCGGAACGGCACGCCGGGGGCCTGCTCGGGCGGTACGGGCTGGACGTCGGCGATGACCTTGACGGTCACCTCGGCCTGGCCCTTGCGGACGAGGTCGTCGGCGTCGACGACGCGCACCGCCCACATCCGCTTGCCGGTGTTCTTGTCCCTGCTCTGCACGTCCCCCGGGCGGCCGGACTCCCGGGCGGCCTTGACCGCGTCGTAGTCCTCGACCGGGGTGACCTCACCGATCACGAACGCTCCGTTGGGGAACGCTGTCCCGTGATCGATCGGGATACCGCTTGGCATCGCCATGACCCGCTCCTTCCACTTGTCTAGATGAGTAGGGCGATGACGAAGGTACACCCATCTAGATGAGTTGAGTCAAGGGGTTGAGTTGCTTGTGGAGAACCCCGGTTAGGTGGCGTCGACGAGGTACTCGAGCACGTAGCTCTGCGCCGACTTCACGGTGTCGCAGACCTCGACGGCGCGGCCAGCCGTGTCGTAGGCGGTGCGCAGCAGCGTGATGACCGGAACGCCGGCGGTGAGCTGCAGCCGCTCTCGCTCCGCCGGTGTCGGCATGCGCGCGCCCACTTCCTCGGTGAAGTGGGCGAGCTCGTGGCCCAGCTCTTCCAGGCGGGCGTAGATGCCGCCCGGACCGGTGTCCAGGTCGGCGATCTTGGTTCCCTGCGCCAGGTCCAGCGGGATGTAGGACACCGCGGTCTCGACCGGCTGACCGTCCAGCAGGTACCGCCGGGACCGCCGGAGCACGTCTCCCTCGACACCCAGCAGTGACGCGACACGGTCGGGTGCGCCGGCGGTGTCGACGACTACCTCGTCGACAGCGGGGGTTGAACCGACCTGGTCCGCCTCGGCCAGGAACGCGGCCCGGCCGGCATCGCGGTGTCGACGGGCAAAGCGGTCGGCGGCCAGCCTCCGCACGGGCGGGCGAGCGCGGACAAACACTCCCCTGCCCTGCTCGGACACGACCAGACCCTCGCTGCGCAGCTCAGCGATGCCCCCACGGACGGTCATACGGGCCACGCCGAACGTCCGCGTCAACTCGGTCTCGGACGGCAACTTGCTGCCGGGCGGGTAGGCGCCGGACCGGATCTCCTGCCGCAGCTGCCGGGCGATCTGCAGGAAACCAGGTTCGGGTGCGGCATCGTCCACCGCCCGCAACGCCACCTACAACCTCCGCAACTTGTCTAGTCCTCTGGGTAGCCTGGCACACAGGAGGTACCAGCGTGACCGACACCCCGAAGCACTCCGTCAGCGTCGCCGGCATCGTCGTCGACGGCGATGGTCGGGTCCTGGTGATCCAGCGACGCGACAACGGCTACTGGGAACCACCCGGCGGTGTGTTGGAGTTGAACGAGAGCTTCGAAGCAGGAGTCGCGCGGGAGGTGCTCGAAGAGACCGGCGTCCAAGTTGAAGTCGAGAGGCTCACGGGTGCCTATAAGAACATGACGAGAGGGATAGTGGCTCTCGTCTTTAGGTGCCACCTCGTAGGCCGTACCACCGATGCCGTCGTCACGGAAGAAGCTCTCGCCACTAGATGGATATCGGTATCGGACGTCGACACCTTGCTAACAGAAAGTTACGCCATCAGAGTTCACGACGCACTAGGAGCCTTGCCGCGTCACAGAACGCACGACGGAAGGAACTTGACGTAAGTTGGGTGTAGGCGAGGAGCCTGCGAGCAAGCTAATCGTTTCCATACTCTTCCTCACGATCTATATCGCCGCTATCACCATCAGTCCGAAAATCGGACGGCACTTCCGCCTCCATCAGCAGTTCATATTCATCCAGAACCAGACCACAGCTAGCGCAACTGAAGTACTCTGACTCCACAGTGAGAGACACCAAGACGTCGTAGTCGTTCTCAGCAATTTGCAGGTACTCGGTCTCGACGTCCGTCACTTCGTTGCCCTCGATCACCCCATCTCGACCGCATGCGGGGCAGCCAGCGTTCCCCGAGTGCTTCAGACCGGCCGTCAACAACTGGCCAGGCTTCCACTGCGAGGCCACCTTTGCGGGCAGTGTCCCTGCCTCAAACTGCGCCCGTCGTTGTCTAGCGCGATCGAGCAGCATCTCAGTGCGATGCTCAACATTCTTCTTGTTCTGCTCCAGGTGCTTGTTCACCACGGCCAAACGAGAAGGGCCCACCAGATCATCGATTTCTTTGTCGCAAGCCCCAACGAGGATTACAGCTAATGCCCAAAATTTCGGCCACCACGCCGCAGGCGGCATCAGCGTGAAGCCTGGCGTTGATCCATGCAAGTATTCGTTACGCGCGAACGTAATTTTGTCGGCTTCAGGCTTGCTAAATGGCCTAAAGGCCCTTTCGCACCGCGAATATAGGGTCTTGGCCGACACAGACTCGAACCTCGCAACTCCACTGGTGAGACCAAGGGCAATTAAGACATTGCTTCCATCCTCCGTCGGAACCGCGATTAGTAGGGGCGATTGTCTGGCTAAAGCAGCCTTTGCGAGCAACTCAAGCGCGAGCGAAGCCCACAAGGCTTGCTCGTCGAAAGACCGGTCGAATTCGCCCTCCATGGCGCGGCTGACGAACAACTTCGCTTTCATCCACAGCGCTTCATCATCATAGGGCGTAGTCATATCTCAGCCCGCCTTCTTATGTGGAACTGTAGTCGCGTCAATTCGCGCCTTGGATCGTCAGAAGCGTCGGCACGCGCATGGAGCATAGTCATGTTGTTTATGACCAAGACCATGTTTTCCGCGCTCCAATCGAAACGAGTCGCGTCAGAAGGTTGGCCCTCAAAGAACAATTTCACACGACGAGCGCGCGAGTCCAAAGGTGACATACAACCTGGGTCAAATCTGAGCCTGCCCCGGGCGAGAGCTGGTGCGAGAAATTGCCTCTTCCCGTCATTGACGAGAAAAAGACCGTGCTCAAGTTCCTCACGCACCGGGGCGAGTCTGGATGGTTCGGCTCGCCAAAGCAAAGTCGAGACCGGTGTTGGTCGGTTGGCGGCGAGGACCACCACGTCTGGCGGTCGCTCAAGGTGAGCCCCATCTGAATGCAACGGCTGTGGGCCTAGACCCGTAGTCGCGCTTAGGGACCGTTTAGGCGCCTGCTCCGCCTCGACCGGTCTGAGCACCTCGTGCAGTTCACGGCTTCGCGTGCTCAGGATCGGCTCTAGTGACCCCCACTGCGCTTGGAGGGTCAACGTGGCCAGCGGCATGTGGGCAGACGCCCATCCCTGACTCCGCGCCGTTTCGACCAGTTCGCGCAGACTCACCACTCACTTCCCCCTTCGCTAGTCGGCGTGTAGCGGTCTCAGTTGGTAGCACTGCCGAATCAATCAGTACAAAGATCAAGGGCCGCGCCGTGCGCGGCCCCGGGCGCGGCACTCGTCGGCGGCTTGCGCGTGCGGCGCAGGCGCCGTTCGCGCCGCCGACGAGTGCCGTCCCCGGTCGCTTGAACGAGCCGAGGTCTCAGTACAGTCAGAGGAACGCCTCTGGCGACTCAGCACCCTCAGACCTGTGGCGAACCTCCGGCGTGCGCGCGGCTTCAAAGTCCGCGAGGCGAAGGATAGCCCTTCGTATCGAACGTAGATCCTGTACCGGCACTTCCAAGTTGGTGTACTCGTCCGCCCCATCGGCGCCTGCGAGGGGAAGCAGGCCCTGCGGCTGACTCTTGGTCTGCAAGAGGTCGACGTAGGCACCGTAATCAATGACCCATACGTCGTATCGCTCCCCGGGGGCGTCCTGCGCCGAGTACCCCCGCCTCACGACGTGAAGGACTCGTGAGTCGTAGAGCCGGCCTAGTAGTTCGTTCTCAGCGTCCACTTGGTTTACGAGGAAGCCTCGAGCCCGCCTATGACCAATGACCGTATCGATCACCCAATTCAGGAGATCCGGGGCGCTCGGATGCCCCTTGAGGGCGGCCTCCTTGTCGGTCTGATACCAAGACCGCGCGGCAAAGCGTACGTCGTTGACCGAGATGACACGGTCTCGAGCTCGAAGTGCCGCCTTGGCCGCGATATTGATGGCATCTCGCGGAACGCCCTCCGCCGCGCGAACCAGCTCGTCAAACGCGCGAGCATCGGTGAATCCCAGTCGAATTACGTCTCGCTCGCGGGTTAAACCGCCGACCTTGAGGTCGTCATCACTCCCGAGAGTTAGGTGCTTGAAGAACAACCCGAGGAAGAACGTCCGTGCGTGCTGCTCGTTCTGCTCGAAGACCATGAAGTCGTCGAGGTCGAGATTGGCCGCCATGTCGGCACCCAGCTCTAGGCCAACAGAATCTCCAGACGCAAGGAAAGTCCGAAAGTTGCTTTGTTGCTCGATAGCCGCGATCTTGACCGTGAATGAGCGCAGCGGCAAGACGCTTCGAACCAAGAACTCACCCAGGAATGGCTGCAGTTCCGTGGGAAGAGAACTCCACTCGTCGAGAAGCAGCCAGATGCGGCGTCCCTGAAGGCTGTCTTCGAGGTCGCGAAGCGCGGCAGTGACCTCGCTGAAGTTGAACCGCTGCCGCGTCGTTCCTTGGGTCTCCGTCGTCCCACTCAATGACACACTTTGATTGGCCCCGGCCCGGAGCTCGAATGAGGGTGACTGCGCCAGCCGCCCCCCAGCCGCGCTCTCACGACTTTGACTTGTCATCTCCTGCGTCTCGAGACGCACCGCACCTTCGACCACGAAGTTAGTCAATGACTTCTCTAACAGATCTAGGCCACGCACCACTCGACTATCATCAATCATGCTGGAGTCGAGTACGTAACCGACCACGGCGTCATGGAACACTGCCAACATGTCGGATATGAACCGAGTCGTGCGTTGGGTGATGTCCCCGCTCTCTTGCGAGAAGAGATCGCGAGCCGACCCGATCGTTCGCAAATCAAGATATATGGCCAGATCCCCTTGCGCAGCAAGTTCCGCCTCCAGGTAGCGGAGCGCGTGGGTCTTGCCCGTTCCTCGCCGCCCGTACACGACTTGATGGTCCGTCGCCTCCAAAGCAGCAGCGACCCCAGAGTCTACGAACGTCTCTCGGAGCCGTTCACTCTGCCGCTGCTCCGCCCGCTTCGGTATCAGGTTCAGCGACCGGTTGAAGTCCAGGAGGTTTCCGCCCACCCGTCGACCCTAGGGCCTCCTGCATCCTCAGCCCGAGAAATCCGGCGATGTCCCGACACCTCCAAGGCGGCAAGACGCACACACAGACGCCGCCTGACAAGCGGGCGCCCGCGCCTACTGCGCTGCAGGTGCGCCGTTCTTCAGGGGGGGGGCTCCGCCCCGGGCCTCGGCTCCGGGATGCACAGAAGGTCACCATGGCGGCGACCCCGACGCGACAACCAGCCACAGGCCAGCCACCCCGGCGCCGGCCCGTCCAGGACCTACGGCCGCTACGCGGTGACCACGTCATCCTGGACAGACCACCACCGGGCCGGCTCACGGCCCAGCTGGCCGACGCGACGGGATCACCACCCACACCACCAGAGTTGGGGTCAGACCCCATGCCCCCCAGGTACAGGGATCGACCTCGACGCAGCCATCAACGCACGGCGGTTGACATTGACAAACGGACAGGTCAGCCGCCGGGCGTCAACCCGGCAGACCCTGAAACCCTTCTCGTGATGCGTAGGTCAGAGCGATGGTCTCTCGACGAAGACGATCTCCGCGTTCAAGGTCGTCGCCGGTGGCGAGTCAGCGGTGTAAAAGGCCTGTTCGGAGGCCACGTCCACTACGGTGCGGCCACGGTCGTCCTTATAAGCCTCGCTGACGGCCCGGACGTCGAAGACCCACTCCGTAGCTTGCAGCACGACTACTCGCTGCCCCCGGACGGTTCCCTGGTAGTCGACCACGGCCACCGCCTCGCGAGCCGCGGGAGGCCGCACGGGCACGACGAGAGCGCCATTGGGGGCGACCTCGGGATACACCGGCTCCGTCACCATGCGTCCACCGTAGAAGCGGGGGCTGACGTGGGCCAGAGGGCGGAGGTCATGGCCAGGTCCCGTGGGGCTTGCCGGTCGGCGGAGGACAGGGGCGGGCGGGTGATGCTGACGAGCTTGCCGGACCAGTACGGGTCGTTGAGGACGTCGGGGACGTACTCGACGGTCTTGCCGGTTCGGGGCGCGTGGATCATGCCGCCGCGGCCGTCGAAGAGGCCGTCGTGGCTGACCCGGGAGCCCCCAGCGGTGGCGAACGACAGGATGTCGCCGGCGCGTGCCTGGGAGGCGGGCACGGGTGTCGACATGGCTTCGATGGCGACGGACGAGTGCGGGAGTGTGATGCCGGCGGCCTGGTACCAGGCGTGCAGGATGAGTCCGGAACAGTCGAAGCCGACGATGCCGGCGCCCTGGGCGAAGACTTCGCTGGGGCCGGTGGTGGTGCCTCCTCCCCAGGAGTAGGGCGTGCCGATCCACGAGGCGGCGACGTTGACCGCGACCTCGCCCACGTCGGCTCCGGGTAGGGCGGTGAAGTTGGCGGGTACGGCTCGGTCCTCGCAGCGGCCGGTCGCGTCCTGGTAGGTCTGCTCGAGGCCGCTCGCGGGCACACCGGCCGCGGGTGTCGTGCCGCCGGTGAGGGCGGTGAGCAGCTCGCCGGCGAGTGGCTCCCACTGGGCGTAGGCGTTGGGGAAGGCGGAGCGCTGCACGCGTTGGGCCGCGACGGTGAGGGGCATCTGTTCCCAGCCAGTGACGGTGAGGAGGGTGTCGTAGAACTCGCCGGCGGCGTACTCGGGGTTCATGAGCTGGTCGAGGTCGCCCCACCAGGGGTACTGCTGCTGGAAGACGTTGACGGAGCCGTGGTCGCGGCCGACGGCGTCGTGGGGGTAGGCGAGGGAGAGGGAGACGTCGCGCTGGTCGGGGCGGAGTTGGCCGGTGCCGTCGTTGGCGTAGTTGCGGAACTTGGACTCCTGGGCAGCGACGGCGAGAGCGATGCGAATGGCCTGGCCGGGTAGGCCGCGTTCTTGACCGATGCGGACGATGGTGGCGGCGTGGCCAAGCTGGATGTCGTCGAGGCCGCCGACGTCGACGCCTGTGGGGTTGACGGTGACGCGGCACTCGCCGCGGGTGTCGGTCGGTTCTTCCTCGACCATGACGCCGTAGATCATCAGCGCGGCGGTGCCGGCGACGAGGACCTGGACGCCGACTATGACGGCGATGATCTTGCCCCAGGGCAAGGACGTGGCCACGTGCAGCGCGAGGGTGTGCCACATCAGGGCGCTCCCCCGTCCTCCGCGGCGGTGACGGGTCGCAAGTCGTGAAGCAGCCAGCGGTCCTGCTCGAGTCTGAGGACTAGGGCCAGGTCGGTGCCGTCCTCGAGCTCGACGTCGACGAGGGCTTGGCCGTCTGCCTCAACTCGGGTGCGCACGGTTAAGGGGGCGGCGCTGGGGACGCGTGTGGCGTCGATGGTGCGGGCCGCGTCTTGGTACTCGGTGGTGGCGAGTGAGGTGAGCGCGTCGGTGCGGGCCTGGTCGGTCGGTGCTTGCCAGGCGGTGATTGCCTCGAGTGCAAGGACGTCGGTGGTCAGCTGCTCCACCGGCGTCACCGACGCTGTGGCAGTCGACGGGAGTGCGGCAGCAGTCGCATCGGCCGGTCCACGGAGGCCAGGTCCAGTTGTCGCGGCCGGACCGCCGGTGAGCGACGGCAAGACCAACGGTGCAGTTGAAGGCTGCGTCAGCGGCTGCGCGGCCGGATCGGGGGTCCTGGTGAGCAGCATGACGAGGAGCACCGCGACTGTGAGGGCTGCGGCTGCCGCCAGCCGGAGGGCCATGCCACTGGTCACGGAAGTGGTTCCCTGCGGGAGGTGACGACGTCACCGGGGACGACGTGCTGAGCGCCATCGGGGCCATCAATGGCTTCGGTGTCGATGATGGGTCCGTCGAGGGTGTGGATGACGGGGACGTCTCGGCCGTCGACGACGACGGGGTCGAAGTCGCGCAGCGGCTTGGACTCAGGACGATGGCCGGCTGGCGGCTCCGGTCTTGGCTCCGAGGTCGTGGTGTCCGGAGCGGCGGCCTGACTGATGGCACGTGCCGCGTGGCGACCTGGTGCGGCCTCGGGTGCGACTGCGGTGTCGGTCGTCGGCTCGTCGAGAGGGACGTAGTAGGTGCGGGGTCCTGGCAGGGCCGCGAGGGACGGCGCGGCGAGAGCAGAGGGTACGGGTGAGGCCGGCAGCTCGTCGGGTGGGCCGGTACGCGGCTCGTGAGGTCCGGCTGGTGCGGCGGTCGCGAAGTGTTCGGGTCGAATCTGGCCTGGGCCATAGCGGTAGGGGTCGCTGTCCTGGTGCTTCTTTTTGTCGTTCTTGCTGAGCTTGGTGGCGAGCATGTTGCCGGCGGCGACCTTGGCGGTTCCGGCGGCGAAGCGGGCGGCGCTGCCGGCGAGGTCGGTGCCGGTCTTCTTGTACTTGCGGTACTCGGTGGTGCTGGCGCGGACGGCGTCGGTGCCGCGGACCATGGTGGTGAGGCGGCGGTAGGGGCTTAGGACGATCCACATGGCGATGCCGACGACGAAGGCCAGAAAGATCCCGAGGACGGCGGGGATGCCGGACTCAGGTGAGAGGAAGACGCCGTAGAGGTAGGCGGTGACGGCGGCGCCGATCGCGAAGACGACGCTGTTGATGAGTGCGGCCGCGGCGAGGGACACGAGGCTTCGGAGGGTGCCGCGGAGCAGGAGCGCGACGAGGGCGACCAGGGGCAGGAACATGACGACGAGCCGGATGATGAGGTAGCTCATCGCGACCAGCAGCAGGCTCATGAGCAGGAACGGCAAAACGCCGACGAGTGCGACCGCGACCAGGGCGTGGCCAAGTCGGTCGAGGCTGCGCGCACCGATCAGGTACTCGTAGGCGTCGGGGTCGCGTTGCTGGACGGCTTCGGCGGCCGTGCGCCACTGCTCTTCCTTGGCCTCGAGCAGCTCGGCGCCGGCGCCGGAGGGGTCGTGGCGGAGGATGTCGGTCTCGGCCCAGGTGAGGGTAGAGGCCTGGTAGAGCTCCGGGCCGTACTGGCGAGCGACGGGTGAGTCGGTGTCGCCGAGGGTGCCGGCGACCCAACGGTCGTAGAGGATCGCGTCGACGAGCGGGGCGACGGTGGCGGCGGCCGGGTCCGCGCTGTCGCTGCCGGCGATGGCGCCGTTGACGGACGTGATCGCGCTGACCGTGATCCGGTCCGTCTGCTCGGCGACGGTGGTCGGGTAGTTCGCGGCGAACGCGGCCAGGGTCGCGGCGACCAGGACGAGGCACGCGGTGCCGATGGCGGCGGACAGCCGGGCCCGGCGGATGCTGATGAGCATCACGATGCCGACGGCGACGGCGAGGACGGGGAAGAACGGTCGTGTAAAGCCGTCGTAGAGCGCGCCGGAGACGTAGGCGACCGGCTTGTCGAGGGTCTGCAGCCACGTCTGGTTGTAGACGGCGTCGGCGAGGGTGGCGACGACACCGACGGCGAGGACGGGGAACGACATCAGCGAGTTGGCGGTGCCGTTGAGGGCCTGGTTGGTGGCCTGCCCGGCACCGGGGATGCAGGAGTCGACGTACATGTGCCAGCGGTAGCCGGCGAGCCCGTTCGTCTCGTAGACGCTCACGCCCGAGCCGGTGGTGAACGGGTCGGCGTCCACCGCAGGCGGGTTGGTCGGTCGCGGCGTAATGAAGCCGCTGAAGCCGCGGTCTGGCGACTGGGCGGCCGGGGGCTGCCGGCACTCGGGCAGGCCCGGGATGGGGAGCTGCGGTCTGCCCGCGGTGGCGGCGGTGGCGGGGGCGGCGTTGCCGAGCAGGACGAGCAGGAGCGCCAGCAGGATCGTGGCGCGGAGGCCGACACGGTGGCGGGTCATGTGTAGCTCCACTCTCGGTCATCCGCGTCGTCGTGGTCGAGCTCGGCCGAGGTGAGGCGGTCGATGGTGTGGTCGTCTCGGCCTCGAGGACGGTTGGTCCCGGTGAGGTCGATGTGCTCGCGTGGGGCGGGGGTGCTGGGGTTGCCGACGGCGGTGGTGTCGAGGGCGTGGAGGACGTGAGGTAGGTGGCCCATGTCCCAGCGGACGCGTTCGGTGTAGCCGTCGCTGTCGCGGAGGATGAAGTCGCGGGCTCCGGCGCGGCCGCGGCCGACCTGGGGGCGGAGTCCGCCGAGGGCGAGGGTGGCGACGGCGCGTTCGTAGCCGAGGCCGGTGGGGATGCGGGCCAACCCCAGGGCGGCGGCGGCTTCGTCGGGGTCTTCGATGCCACCGATGACGCACTCGTCGATGAGGCCGCCGGCTTCGAGGGTGAGCAGGTCGCCGGGCTTCTGGGAGGCGGCGAGGACGCGGGTGTTCCACTTGCGGGAGTCGCGGGCGAAGCGTTCGACCAGGGCGCGGCCGGCGGCGGTGCGGCGCAGGGCGTGGGCCTCGTCGATGGCGACGACCTTCCGCTCCCCCATGCGGCGGCCGTAGACGCGGCGGGAGGCGTAGTTCGCGGCGAGGCTGAGCAGGGGGACGCTGATGCGTTCGTCCTCGCTCCAGTTGGTCTCCTCCGTGTCGGGCTCGGGCAGGGTGAGGCCGGCGAGGGTGAAGACGAGCAGGGTCGGTTCGGGCCGTCCTTCGGCTTCGCGTTGGGCGTGGTTGTCGGCGAGGTAGCCGACGTCGAAGAACAAGCGCGCCGACGGGTACTGCGACATGTCGTGCAGGACGTCGTAGATCTCATGGTCTCTGTCGCGGGGGTCGCGCTGGATGACGCCGAGCACGTTCATCAGGGAGACGGTGTAGCGGCCGCCGACCTCGCGGACTGCGGAGCGGATGATCTGGCTGACGTCGCGGGCGCGGCGGATTTCCGGTGGGAGCAGGAGCCGGATGGTGTCGGTGGCCAGCTGCATGCGCCGGCGGGCGGCGAGGTGCTTGGCGTCGGCGAGGAGCTCATCGAGCGTGGCGTCGTACTCGGCGCCGGTGAGGCCGATGAGCTTCTCGTCGTCGACCAGCTGCCCGCGCAGCGGTTCCGGGACCGCGGTGTACGGCGAGACGGTGCCGGGGCGGGAGCGGAGCAGGTCGATGTGCTCCGAGACGTCGGCGATCTGCGGGATCCGGGTGAGGCGGGCCAGGGGGCCGGAGGGGTCGAAGATCGTGGTGCTGATCCCGCGCAGGGTGGCGTCGTAGGCCAGCGAGCCGACGACGACGGACTTGCCGGAGCCGAGGCCGCCGATGACGGGGGTGAACCCGGAGCGTTCGCGGACCTCCATGGCGTGGTGCAGGTTCCACGCCACGGCTCGTCGGGAGGTGCCGACGGTGTAGCCGATGTAAGAGCCGTCGCGGGTACCGACCGTGGAGGACAGGTGGGGCAGACCAGCCGCGAGGAACTCGGTCTTGCCGCGGCGGCGGTGGGCGGTGGACGCGGCGGGCTCGCCGGGGATGAACTCGCGGTGCAGGCGGTACTGGTCGAGGTCGCGGTGCAGCTCGACGCGGTACTCGCGGTAGTGGTTGAGCACGGTGTTGACGCGGTCCTCCAGCTCCGCGGGCGTGGCGGCGGTGACGGCGAGCTGGAACCGGCCGTCGATCCGGGCCACAGCATGGGCTCCCCCGTCGGCGATCTCATCGGCGGTGGCGCGGGCCTGCTCCCCGGTGCGACGCAGGGAGGGTGGGACCTCGACGGAGGCGCTGGCGGTGTACTGCTGCTCCTGGTCGACGACCTGGTCGATCCGGGACTGCATCGACGCGGCGGCCTCACGCCCGGACAGGATGCGGACGCTGCCCGACCACTCGACCGGGAAGGGCAGGGAGTCGGCGTAGGCCATCCACGGCAGATGCGACTGCGGGATCGCCAAGCTCTCCATCCGCCCCACGCTGAGGACGGTCAGATACCGCTCGACCGGGGTGTCGGTGCCGGTGCCGGTGCGCTGGGGGCGGGCGACGAGGCGGACGTAGGGCCGGCCCGGGCTGGGATCCACGTCGAGGGTGCCGGTGAACATCGTCAGGTCGGAGGCTTCGACGGGCTGGGTGAGGCCGTCGACAAGCGTGTGGGGCTGGGGCAGGCCGATGCCGAGGCTGCGGTGCACGAGCCACTCCACCTCGTGCTGCTCCGCGCGCACGGCGTCCAGGCCCGGGGTGGCGAGCAGGGTGTCCACGCGGGCGAGGTCGGTGGCGAGCTTGGCGCGGGAGCGCTTGCCGATCGTGTCGCCGTGGTGCCCGACCTGGACGCTGACGCCGAGGTAGGTCTCGGTGTCGGAGAACGTGGACCCGCGCAGGTGCCGCTGAACAGTGATGAGGTGCTCGCCCCACGCCTGCCGGTCGACCGGGTGGGGGGTGTCGTCGGCCAGGGCCTTGGCCCAGGTGTGGATCGGGTACGGGCGCTGGACGGAGCGCAGGTGGACGGTACGGCCGGCGAGTGCGGAGAACGTGTCGCCGATCTGCCGGAGCAGGTTCTCCCGGCGTTCGTCGCCCTGCCAGGACCACTGCTGGGTGCCGAGGCGGTACCAGGCACGCAGGCCGGTTCTGGTGATGGTGAGGTTGCCCTCGATGCCGCGTAGGGCGAGCCGCATGGGCGGGTAGTCGACGCGGTCGGGTGAGGACAGGACTGCCGAGCGGATGCTGCGAGCGTTCCGCCGTGACGTAGTGGTGATCTGGCCGCGTCGTAGAGCGAGGCGACGGCTCATCGGAACTCCTGGAGGAAGCGGTGGGTGACGGGTCGGGCCCGGCGTGAGGCTCGGCGGCAGCGGAGCCAATACCGGGCGCTGACGAGTTCGCCGCGCACGTAGCCCAACCAGGCCCACAAGGGCCGCTCGGCGGTGAAGTGCGGGGCCAGTAGGTAGCCGCCGACGAAGCCGGTGGCGAGCGCGTAGAGCCCACCAGGCCACAGGCCGAAGAGCAGCAGCAGCGGGAGCGTGACTAGGCCGGTGATGGCGCCACCGATGGCGAGCACGGTGTAGCGGGGCTGGCCGATGACGGTCCACCCGCGCAGGTCGATCAAGCGCGGCTGGTAGCGCCAGATCGCGTCGTCGTTGCCGATCTCCACGACAAGCTCTACGCGAGGAGCCAGTTGAGGATGTCGTCGCTGGTGCCGGTGATAAGCGGGACGCTGATGCCGGCGATGAGCAGGGCGATGAGGACGATGGCGAACGTCCCGAGGGCGTCACCGATGCTGGAGCGCTTGACGCCGAACAGCACGATGATCGCCACGACGACCAGGCCGACACCGAGCAGCTGCAGGAGCAGGTCCTGGATGCCACCGACGTTGACGGGCGCAGCGGCCGGCAGCGAGAGCAAAGCGGACAGCGATGCGTTCATGACAGGTCTCCTCGCGAGGTGAGACCCGGTGGAACCCCCGAGCACGACGACCCTGGATCCCCCGGGATGACTGGGTAACAGAGCGGTACCGACGTGTGACTTGCGGCTTTACAGCCGGCTAGTACGGTACGCGCCACACGCCGCCGCGGCCGCAAACGACACGGAGATGTGGATAACGACCGGCGCTGCACAGCAACCGGTGAACTGTCGAGACGACAACGACTGGCCTGTCCAGATCGCCGATAGGGGCTCAACCTCGACACCTCCCCGTCTAGGGGTAGGTCCGCCCGACCTCCACCAGTCAAGCACGGGGATGCGGTACCTGTCTAGACAGGCAGGCGACTCCCTGAAACCACCACAGCTGCTGTTCCCGCGTGCTTAGGTTGCCCAACACGGACGGTGGTCAGTCGAACTCTGGGGGATCCGATGGTGAACAAACCCAACCTGAATAACGAAATTGATTGGTACGAAAAAGCCCAAGATAGAGTGAACACACTGTGGTCGGAGCAGTATGGCGCTTCAAATCATGGGAAAACATTTGACATGAAGATGTCCTCAGCTCTGGCTCTCATCGCCTGCGTTCAGAATTGGGAATTGTTGCTTTCGCGGTGGCACATCAGGGCCATCGTGCGAGACTCGAGCGAGTATAGAAAGTTCCTTACCGCGAGCGCGGCGAATCTAGGCTTATCTGGAACTCCTGCACAGTTGCACACCGCAGGATACCTCGCAACTACTCTCCACATCCCGTCCCACCTGACAATTCGTCAAGTGGAGGCGATGCTTGACGCAAGGGACCGGAACGTGACGTTCAAGTCGAAAAGGGACGCCATGAGTCTGTCGGCCCGACGGCTAGCACCCCCCCACATGGCCAAAATGCGGAAGATTACCGATGACGACTGGCGACTCCTGTCCTTGGCTCAATCGGTGCGAAACGCCATCGCGCACGGGTCGGGCCAATCGCTGCGAGAAATGAACGCAGCAATTCAAGACATGAAGACTTCCACCGACCCCACGGACGCCAGCCTCGGCGGGCGCAAGACCTCAGTGCAGGCCAGCGGTATAGGAACCTATTTGTACAGTTACTTCGACCACTCACTTGGCAGCCCGCTCGTGCGCCTAACCTACATCTGTTCTCGGATGCGAAACATAGGCACGAAGCTTCGGTGAGTAAGCGGGCGATGATCAGCTGAAATCACACTCGACATCAGGTCGACGCAGACTCTGTGGAGTACGGTCGCCATGCGACGGACTCGTCTCTCGGGGTGAGGAGCTAGCCCTGGCGAGAGGTTCGCAATGTCCGGGACAGTTCTTTCAACTGGAAGCGACCTGGTCCGTGTGAAGGGCGGACAAGGAGGCGCCTCGTCGGTATGGTGCCCGTATGCCATCGTCGCGCGAGTCCACCGCGCTCGATTCTGCCCAGCGCCTGTCGAACCTGATCGAGAACCTGGCCGAGCCGCTCCGCGCAGGACAAAGATCTGTTGATGGCCCACTAGGTTCGGCCATCATGCAGCAATGGCATGGCGTTCTAGGATGGGCTTCGGGGGCGAAGCCAAAGCCGCTTCCAACGTACGCGAACGCCGAGAGGATGAAGGATCTAGCTCACATCCTTCAAATGCCCGAACGGGTCCGTACGGATGTCCTCGCTTTGAATCTCGCCGACAGGTCGAAACAACGCATGATTCAGCCCCTCGAGGACATCCATAAGTGGGTGGGGGGAATTGTAAAGCAGGTTGTTGCGAACCGAGTCAATCCTCAGTACGACACGGAAAGCGTAGAATTTTGGCGCGAGGATTTGCTGGACTGCTCCGCCGAACAAGAAAGAGTGCACCCCACAGCCGTCCAATTCGAGGCCGTTCGTGACCTCGAGGCGAGCATTGAAGATCTGAAAGCGTCCCTGGATCAGCATTCTGATTCGCTCGACCGGCGCGTGCGCTCATTCATCGAAGATCACCTGCACAGGATAGAGGAGGCCCTGCGCGAGTCTTCCTTCGTTGGATTGGCTGACTTGCAAACGTCGGTCACCCACGTCTACGGAGATCTGATTGTTCAGTCGGAGTCGCTGCGAGGCAGAGTAGACGAGAACGACGGTCGCTGGCAGAAGTTCTGGGCCATGATGGAAAGAGCTGCCGTTGTAGTCACCCTCATGGGCGCAATCAGCATTCCTGGACACGTATCGCAACTGCGTAATGAACTTGAGGAGTCTTCTACGAGGATGCCGATGATTGAAGCGCCGACTTCGATCCTTCAGCAGAAGTCAGCCGTGGAGCCTTACCTCGTCGTCGAGTCACCCGAGGACGACTGAAGCACGAACGGTGGTGCTCCATCGCTTCCGACGGCCAGGCGCAAGCCGGGTACGCAGCGGACTGCCGCCAGCAGCCCACTGGCCAGGTGTCAAGGGTCGGGGCTGACTACCCACTCACCAACTCGCGACGACGGCGGAGAGTCCGCCTAGCCGACTTCCACGGTGTCTGCCTCGCCCGGTCCGCAACGGGTGCGCACTTCACCAGTCACCATCACGCGCGGACCAGCAGCACAAGCCGAAGACCGTGCAGGCACTCACTACGTCCGGGTCGTTGCCTGGGGTGCAGGTTGATCTTCTAGTTCGTCGGGTTCGCTGCGAGCTTCTTGGCGCCGACGCGCGGCTTTGCCATCCTCCGCAAGTCGGACGCCTGCCTCGAGGTCTGCACGCGCCTGATAGGCACGGTGTGCCCCGTCTGAGGTTGTCAACGGAGAACCTAACGGAGCATGGTGCGGCTGGTCCGGCCGTGGTTCTCGGTCCGCGGCCAGTCCGCACCATGTCCGCAATGACCCGACAGCAACCATAAGCAGTCCACGCCAACGAGGTAGGCGACAACTCAAGGACGCTCCCCGGACGGCGGCTCCGACTGAGTTCCTAAACCGTGTGTCGCGAGTTCGAATCTCGCCGGGGCCACCACACGAACGCGCAGGTCAGAGGCCACTTTGCCTGCTCGACTCTATCCCCATTCCGCGAGCGGCCGACCTGTCATGCCAGATACGTGCCAGATGCGTCTGCACGACCGTCATGAGTCCGTTGCTTCCTCGACCCGCGCCAGGTCGTCTAGCCGGGTGGCAATCTCGACGTCTCGCCCGACCACACTTCGGGCGTAGTGCTTGCCCTGAGGTCGTGAAGCGTTGCGTCGATGCCCACCACGTCGCAAGCCGGCCGCCACACCGGCGTCAGGAAGTTGCCGTTACGCATCGGCAGTCCATCGGGACTCGTGAACACGAGGGCATCCGGGGGCCCCGTTGTGTGGTCGAGGTGAGCAGACAACTCTGCGGTGAGGAACGCGGGCAACGTCACTATGCGCCGCTGGTGTGTGACTTCGGCACCTCAATGGACATCGTGCTGTCGACGTCGCTCGAAACTGGGGCCGATGTGACGGTCGAGAACGAGGCCACCGGTTCGTGTTCGGTCAGTCTGGCGTGGTCTGGGTTCTGATGCTGGGCAGGGTGTCGATGCCGCGGTTGCGGAGCCGGTAGCTGGCGCCCTTGAGGGTGAGGACGTCGGCGTGGTGGACGACGCGGTCGATCATCGCTGCGGCGACGGCCTGGTCGTCGAGGACCCCGCCCCAGCCGCTGAACGGCAGGTTGCGCGCAGCCCCGAGTTCCGCACGTGGTGGGCCGAGCGCCGCGTCCACCAGCGGACGTTCGGTGCCGAGCAGTTCCGCCACCCGGTCATCGGAGAGCTCACCCTCGACTACGAGGCCTTGACCCTCCCCGGCGACCCGGACCAGAACCTGTTCGTGTCCTGCGCCGCACCGGGTAGCCCGTCCCAGCACGCGTTGCGCACGCTGGCCAGCTGGAGCCTTCCCCCCGCCCTACCCCGCTAGCCGGACAGCTGACCCACGGCCCCCCCGGCAGATCCAGCAGGCGGGTGCAGGACCGCCCCGACGACCAGGTCGAACAACCGGTCCACCGAGGGCTGGTGGCCGGGCTGGTCGCTGAGCCAGGGCAGCGACGCAGCCAGGGCGAACAGGTCTGCCCCGGTCACATCGGGCGCATCGCCGACCTCCTCCTGGGCACCGACAACGCCTGGTGACGTCCCGCGCGCCCCCGCAGCACCCGCGCTCAACGAAGGCGGTCCTGAGCGACCCGCCGCAGTGCCTGACGGAAGCGCTCTGCCTCGGCCGGGCCGAGCGGAGCGAGCAGAGCACGTTCGGCCTGCTCGCTCGCCGCAGCGCCGGCGAGGAGCACCTCCCGGCCGGCGGCGGTCAGCTGGACGACGTTCCGTCGCCGGTCTGCGGCGTCAGGGCGCCGCGACGCGTACCCCTTGGCCTCCAGCGCATCGAGGACGGCAACCATGCTCGTCCGGTCGACGCCGAGGCGAGCGGCGGCCTGCTGCTGGGACGCCGGCTCGTGGCTGCCGAGCAGCATCAGCACGCCGAGCTCGCGGACGTCGACGTCGAAGGTGGCCAGCGCCTGCTCGTACAAGTCGCCCAGACGCGCCTGGGCGTGCTTGAGGAGGTACCCCAGCCGCCGACCGACCTCTGGTCCCGGACCTCCGTCGTCGAGCACACCCACACCCTACCGCTATGCTGATCGTCAGCATTACTGATGATCAGACTAAGGAGCAGTAGCCACCATGGACACGATCAGGACGGCGTTGGTCACCGGCGCGAACAAGGGCATCGGGTACGAGATCGCGGCGGGGCTGGGAGCCCGGGGCTGGAGGGTCGGCGTCGGCGCCCGGGACCGGGCCCGCCGCGAGGCCGCCGTGGCCTCGCTGCGCGCTGGCGGGGTCGACGCGTTCGGCGTGCCGCTGGACGTGACCGACGACGAGAGCGTGGCCGGGGCAGCCCGACTCGTCGAGCAGCTCGCGGGTGGCCTGGACGTGCTCGTGAACAACGCCGGCATCACCGGGGGCGCGGCCCAGCTGCCGACGACGGTCGACCTCGCAGAGCTGCGGGCGGTCCTGGAGGTCAACGTGTTCGGCCCGATCCGCGTCACGAACGCGGTGCTGCCCATGCTGCGCCGCTCCAGGGCACCGCGGATCGTGAACGTGTCCAGCAGCGTCGGCTCCCTGACGCTGCAGACGGACCCGCGGAGCGAGACCGGCCCCCTCGCCGTCGCGTACTCGCCGTCGAAGTCCTACCTGAACGCCGTCACCGTGCAGTACGCCAAGGAGCTGGCGGGCACGAACATCCTCGTCAACGCCGCCTGTCCCGGGTTCGTCGCGACCGATCTGAACGGCTTCCGCGGTCACCGCACCCCGCAGCAGGGTGCGGTGACCCCGATCCGCCTCGCGCTCCTGCCCGACGACGGTCCTACCGGGTCCTTCTTCGACGACGACGGCGTGGTGCCGTGGTGACACCGCCCCGAACGGGCGACACGAGCCGCCGTACTCGAACCGGGTAGCCGTCACCCCCCACCGGGAACGGGGGGCCACGGGTGCAGCGCCACGTCAGCGACCGCCATGAGCTCGGTGCGCGGCGTGCCGCCGGCGGCCTGGACGGCGATCCCGTTGGAGACCGTCATCAGGTAGCACGCCAGCAGCCGGCAGTCGACGCCGCCCGGCAGGTCACCGTCGTCCACGGCCCGCTCGAACCGGGCCTGCAGGTGAGCGGTGCCCTGCTCCCGCCACTCGGCCAGCACGTCCTGGGACCAGCGAGCAGACGTACCGGTCGCCAACGCCCCTTGCACCCCGAGGCACCCGACGGGGTGGCCCGGCTGCGTCGTGGCGCACGCTGCGCCGTGGAGGAAGGCGACTGCCACCTCCCGCGCCGTCGGCCGTTCGACGGCCTGGACGACGTAGGACGCCGTGGTCCGGGTGTAGCGCTGCAGGGCCGTTCGGAACAGCGCCTCCTTGTTGCCGAACGCCCGGTACATGCTCGTCCGGGTTATGCCCATGGCCCGGGTCAGCTCCTCGAGGCTCGCACCCTCGTACCCCTGCGACCAGAAGACCCGTACGGCCTGCTCGAGGGCCTCCTCGGTGTCGAACCCGCGCGGCCGTCCGGCGGGGCCCTTGGGTGCGCTGACCATGCCGGAGGGTAGCACTTCGGTACTGACAGGTATCGAAGTGCTAGAGTTCAGTACCGATCGATACCGAACTCAACCGGAGGCAGCTGTGCCACACGTCGTGCTGATCACAGGAGGCACCTCGGGCATCGGCCTGAGCCTCGGGGAGGCGTTCCTGGGTGAAGGAGCCGCGGTGGCCGTCTGCGGCCGGTCGCCCGAGGCGCTCGAGCGCTTCAGCCGGCGGCACCCGGACGCCTTGGCCGTCCAGGCGGACGTCACCGTCCCGGCGGCCCGGGCCGTCCTGCTGGACTCGATCGAGCATCGGTTCGGCCGGGTGGACGTGCTCGTCAACAACGCCGGCACCTTCGTCGAGCGTGACTTCGCCACGGGCGCCCCCGCCACCCTCGCGCTCGACGAGGAGGTGGCTCTGAACCTCACGGCGCCGATCCACCTCACGGGCGAGGTGCTGCAGCGATGGCAGCCCCTGCAGGCGGTCGTGTTCGTCACCTCCGGGTTCGCGCTGGTCTCCCCGACGCGCGCCCCGACGTACGGCGCCGTGAAGGCGGGTCTCCACGGTTTCGCCGACGGGCTGCGACGGCAGCTCGAGCCCCAGGGCACCCACGTGCTGGAGGTCCTTCCCCCCCGCACCGACACCCCGATGAACAGTGGGAGCACAGCCACGAAGCTGACCCCTGCCGAGGTCGCGACGGCCACCGTGAAGGCACTGCGGCAGCGGCGACCGATGGCGCTTCCCGGCCAGACGCGGCTCCTGCCGACGATGCTGCGGATCGCCCCGCGCACCCTGGGGCGCGCGGTCGCCGCGCTCTAGCCGGCACGATCCCCGCCACTCTCCTCGCGCGGGTCGA
The DNA here is from genome assembly GCF_042466345.1 of Jannaschia sp. R86511. Lineage (NCBI taxonomy): Bacteria > Pseudomonadati > Pseudomonadota > Alphaproteobacteria > Rhodobacterales > Roseobacteraceae > Jannaschia > Jannaschia sp. R86511. The sequence goes on along the minus strand of NZ_JAXHCD010000001.1, from coordinate 1,210,668 downwards.
ACGGCGTCCCCCACCGACGGTGAGCCGAGTGAGTTGGCTCGCAACATGCAGTTGGGTAACCTGACCGAGGCGAGTCTCGTCTCGTCTACCGCCGCGCGGGTGGCTCAGCGTCGGCGGCCTCCGTAGGCCTGGTGGAGCAGGGGCCGCGGACTCCACCGGGATGGATTCACGTCGCTCGCCGATCCCGGGCCCTGGTCGGCCTGTCGTGGCGGCCGTCCTGCACGTCGGAGGCGACCCAGCCGGCTGCGCAGGCAGGGATCGCTGATGGAAGTCCCTGCAGCTCTCGAGACCGACGCCTCGCCGCGGCGGGCAACCGCACCACGACGTCGCGGAGCTCTCGGGCGGGGTCCGGTCACGGTAGTGATCGTGGGGTCGGAACCAGCCACGGACTCCTCAGCAACCCCCGGACGATCGACGCTGCCGTGCACACCCGTGGCGCCGGCGGTGCGGTGGCCCCCGGTACAGCTGACACAGCCGGGGCACTGCGGTCGGCCGGTCCATCGCAGACCTGTTCCCGCTCCTGGTCGAAACGGCACTGATCCATGGTCAGTCGCGCGTCGAGTCTCCGGCCGGGCGCTCTGTGACCGGATCGAGGTAGAACCGAGCAGTAGCCACACGTCCATCGGACTCGGTCCAGATGACCGGACCTCGCAGCAGCGCAGGTGAGCCGCCGGGGCTCGTGCCGGTGATCTCCCACTCGGACCAGACCTCGTCGTCGTGGACGGCGTGGCGCAGGACCTCGGCGTGGACGGCGGTGAGCTGGCTGAAGATCACCGTCCAGTTCTTCTCGACCTGCTCGGAGCCGGTGAAGTCTCGCGACGGATGCATCGGCAGCGTCGCCTCGTAGTCGTCGGCGAAGCAAGCCGCGACGGCGGAGGCGCTCGCGGAGTTGATGGCATCGCGCAGCGCGGCGACGGCAGCGGGCAGCCGGTCGGTCATGTGTACGTCCCCTCGTGTGCGGTTCCGGTCACTGCTGTTCCTTGACGAGCTGCACCGCCCCTGTCTGGACGGCGAAGAACCAGATCGTCTGCGAAGGCGACGTCCGCCGTGGAGTCCTGCTCAGCCCTGTTGCAGAGAGACGTCCTGCCGCCTCGCACCTCAGGTGGCACTCGCCACGTGGGACTGGCTACCACCCGGACGTGCAGCAGCCTCCTGCCGGGAGAGGAAGTCCAGCACCAGGGGCGCGACCTCGTCGAGGGCGCTCTCGAGGAGGAAGTGCCCGCCGTCCAGCAGGTGGACCTCGGGGTCCTTCGCGTGCTGCCGGAACGCCTCCGCTCCGGCCGGCGCGAAGATCTCGTCGTTCCGTCCCCAGACGGCGAGGACGGGCACGCCCGAGGACCGGAGGTAGTGGTGGAACGCCGGGTACAGGCGGACGTTGCTCACGTAGTCCTCGAAGAGCGCGAGCTGCGCGAGGTCGTTGCCCGGGCGCGCCACCAGGGCCGCGTCGTGGCTCCACGTGTCGGGGCTGACGAGCGTCGGGTCAGGGACTCCATGGGTGTACTGCCAGCGGATCGCGTCCTCCCCGAGGGCGGGACGCAGGGACGCTTCGGTCTCAGGCCCAGGAGCATCGCCGTACCTCCAGATCCCCGCCCAGAACTCGTCGACGAAGCCCTCCTCGTACGCGTTCCCGTTCTGGCTCACGATGGCTCGGATCGCCGAGGGGTCGCGCAGAGCGAGTCGCCACCCGATGGGAGCGCCGTAGTCCTGGACGTAGATCGCGTACTCCTCGACCCCGATGGTCGCGAGGAACGCTGCGGTGTGGTCGGCCAGCGCGTCGAACGTGTACGTGAAGTCCTCGACGCGCGGCGCGTCGGACAGGCCGAAGCCGATGTGGTCGGGCGCGACGACGTGGAACCGCTCCGCCAGGCGCGGGATGAGGTCGCGGAACATGAAGGAGCTCGTGGGGTAGCCGTGCAGGAGCACGACGGACGGGGCGTGCGGGTCACCGGCCTCGCGGTAGAAGACCCTGCGGTCCAGGACGTCGATGAACCTGTGGTGGACGGACATGGCACACTCACTTCCGAAACACGTTTTGATGGTTAGGCCAGCACAGCACGGAAGCCCTAACCAGTCAACCTGTCATCGGAGGTTAGGTATGTCGCCGGCGGACGAAGACGCACTGCTCGCGCTCCTCAACTCGACGCCCGTCGTGGCAGGCGCTCCTCGGGACCTCCTGGATGATGCTGAAGGGTCTGCCGACATGGCGCGGTCCTTCGGTGGTCGAGGGACTCCGAGCGAAGTGCGCCGCCTGCGCTCCGTCCGAGATGCACTGCAGGCAGCAGTGCGTTCCGGGGTGGTGGGGCCGGAGGTCGACGACGTGGTGGGACACGTCTCCTGGACGCCGCTCCCGGTCGGTCCTGGCGGCCTGCGGTGGCGGCTGACCGGCTCCGAGGACGTCCTGCCCGCCGCACGCGCGGTGATCGCCTGGGCCGACCTGACAGCACGACGTCCCGGCCGGTTGCGCCCGTGCGGCAACGAGGAGTGCCTGCGGTTCCTCGTCGACCGTTCGAAGGGCAACAGCGCCCGGTGGTGCTCGATGGCCACGTGCGGCAACCGCATGAAGGCCCGCAGGCACCAGTCGCGGAAGTCGTCCGCGGAGGTCCCCCGGACCCCGCGCGAGAGCTGAGCCTCACCCGCCCCCGCGGTCGCGCCACGCGACCACGCCGTCACCCCCTCTCGGCCCCGGTACGGGCAGCGGGACCCGGGCGAGACCACCGAAGACCAGCCCCGTCGTCCCACTCACTCCCACGTAGGCATGTTCTCGTCGGTGTAGCGCGCTCCGAACCCTCCGTCGGGCAGGATCTCGGCGATGCGGTCGAGGTGGGCAGCGGTGAGGTGAAGGCCGGCGGCCGCGACGTTCTCGGTGACGCGGCGAGGATCACGGCTCCCGGGGATCGGGACGACGTGGTCACCGCGGGTCAGGAGCCACGCCAGGGCGAGCTGGCCGACTGTCGCGTCGAGTGACTCGGCCAGCTGCGTGAGCTGGCGCGTCGCGGCGACGTTCTTCTCGTAGTTGCCCGGCTGCCACCTCGGGTCGGTGCGGCGCATGTCCGACGCGTCATGGGCTTCGGCCGGCTTGGCGGTGCCGGTGAGGAACCCCCGCCCCAGCGGCGAGTAGGCCACGAGCCCGATGCCGAGCTCGTCCAGGACGGGCACCAGCCGCTCGACGTCGCGCTCGAAGAGCGAGTACTCGGTCTGCAGCACAGACACCGGGTGCACGGCGTGCGCGCGACGGAGCGTCTCCTCCCCGACCTCGCTCAGGCCGAAGTAGGCCACGTCGCCCGCGTCGATGAGCTCCTTGACGGTGCCGGCCACCTCCTCGATCGGCACCGAGGGGTCGAGCCGGTGCTGGTAGAGCACGTCCAGGCGGTCCGTCCCGAGGTTGCGGAGGCTGTTGTGCGCCACCTCGCGGATGTGCTCAGGGCGGCTGTCGAAGCCGTACTCACGCGTGAACCCGAACTTGGTGGCGATGACGACCTGGTCGCGGAACGGCGCGAGCGCCCGGCCGAGGACCTTCTCGTTCTCACCCCAGCCGTAGAGCTCGGCGGTGTCGAAGTGCGTGACCCCCGCGTCGAGGGCGGCGGCGATGGCCGCCTCGCCGCGCTCGGGACTGGAGCCGTAGGCCATGGAGATACCCATCGCCCCGTAGCCGATCGCGGAGCTGGTGAGTCCGTGGGCGCCCAGGGTGCGCTGCTGCATGGTGGTCTGCCTTTCGTGGTGAGGGATGTCGACAACGGTGGATCGAGGACGGTTCAGAGGCTCTGCAGGACGCGCACCTTCTCCTCGCGGTGGCGGGCGCCGATCTCGTCACCGGTGAGGAGGACGTCGAAGGCGTGGGGCATGCCGGCGTGGACGTGGAGCGCGGTCGACACCCCGGCACGCCAGAGGCGCTGGGCGTAGGCCACGTCCTCGTCCCGGAAGATGTCGACCTCGCCCACCTCGATGTACGCGGGAGCGAGTCCGGACAGGTCGGCGGTGCGGGCGGGCGCCGCGGACTGCGGGACGTCGTCCGAGCCACGGTCGGGCCCGAGGACGGCCGTCCACGCCGTCCGGTTGAAGTCGTAGGAGAACATCGACGACGCCGCTTCGAGGTGCGGGTCGGGGGCGTCGGTGCGGTCGTCGAGCATCGGGTACACGAGGATCTGCCGGGCGAGGTCGAGGCCACGGTCACGCGCGAGGACCGCCACGGCGGCCGCGATGCCGCCACCGGCGCTGTCTCCCATGACGGCGATGCGCGCCGGGTCCACCCCGAGCTCACCCGATCTCCCGAGCAGCCACCGGAGGGCCAGGAACCCGTCCTCGGCGGCGGTGCCCGCCGGCGCCTCGGGAGCGAGCCGGTAGTCGACGGACAGGAACGGCACACCGCTCCACGCCACGAGCGTGCGGACCAGCGGGTCGTAGAGGTCCACGCTCCCGGCGAGCATCGCACCGCCGTGGAGGTAGACCACTGCCGAGCCCGGTCCCTGCTGCTCCGGCTCGCTCCACCGCAGGAGGATGTCGCCCCCGTCTGCCGCCGTGACCCGGACGTCGGTGGACCTGACCTCGGGCTGGGCAGGCAGGCCGCTCATCTGAGACAGGCCCTCGTCCAGGAGGGCACGCAAGGCGAGCGGGTCACCGGCTCGCAGCTCGCGGTACAGGGCGGATCCGGTCGGGCCGGCGCCGGCCCCGATCATCTGCCGGACCCGGTGGTTGATGTCGATCACCATGGTCGTTCCTCTCGTCGTCCGTGCTCGGTTCAGGCGGCGGGAACGGCCGGACCGAGCAGGAGGCCGCCGTCGGCGACGAGCTCGGAGCCGGTGAGGAACGCTCCGGCGTCGGAGGTCACGAAGAGCAGCAGGTCGGTGATCTCCGACGGCTGGGCCATGCGCTTGATGGCGAAGGGCTCTGCGGAGTAGTAGTCGCTGACCGGAGCGACGCCGGGACGCAGCGGCTCGGTGATGAAGGGGGTGTCGACGACGCCGGGGTGGATCGAGTTGACCCGGATGCCGTCCCGGCCGAGCTCCAGCGCCGCCGTGCGCGTCAGTCCGCGGACTCCCCACTTGCTCACGACGTACGGGGACAGGTAGGCGATGCCGGTGTTCGCCGCCATCGAGGCGATGTTGACGATCGACCCTCCACCCGCGCGGCGCAGGGAGGGGATGGCCGCCCGGATGCCGAGGTACTGCCCGGTGATGTTGACCCCCATGATGTGGTCCCAGTCCTCGAGCGTCCCGTCCTCGATGAGCACGGGCGGGCTGCCGACGCCGGCGTTGTTCACGAGGATGTCGATCGGGCCGTAGCGGTGCTCGGCCAGCGCGACCGCGTCGGTCCAGTCCTGCTCCTTGGTGACGTCCAGGTGCGTGTAGACGGCGTCGTCGCCGAGCTCGTCCGCGAGCCGCTCGCCCGCGTCGTCCCGGACGTCGCCGACGACGACCCGTGCTCCTTCGTGGACGTAGGCCCGGGCGTGGGACGCCCCCTGACCGCCCGCCCCGCCACTGACGAGGACCACCTGGTTCGTGAAGCGCTGCATGAGTCCACCTTTCGATCACTGTCGCGGTACGGAGGTGAGTCAATCGACTCACTTCGGACGCTAGGTGTTCGGCGATGGTGAGTCAAGTCGCTCACATCAGGTCTCGCCCGGTGGGTAGCATCACCCCATGCCTAGGACCGCCTCCGAGTACCACCAGCGGGTCTCGAGCGACAAGCGAGCCGCGATCCTGACCAGCGCCCGGACACTCTTCACCCGGAGCGGGTACGACAAGACCTCACTGGCGCGCGTCGCGGACGAGGCCGGCGTCTCCACGGCGACGGTCTTCAAGCAGTTCCCCAACAAGGCCGCCCTCTTCGAAGCCCTCGTCCTGGACTTCTGGACCGAGGTGGAGGTCGCGGGACCCGCACCGACCGAGGGCGACCCGGCGTCGGGCCTGTCGGCCCTCGGGACCCGCTACGCCGCCCTGCTCCTCCGGGACGGCATGGCCGGACTCTTCCGGCTCGTGATCGCCGAGGCGCCTCAGTTCCCCGAGCTCGCGCGCATCCAGTTCGACCTCGGCAAGGCGCCCTTCTTCGACGAGGTGCGACGCTACGTCGAGGCCGAGCACGCCCTGGGCTCCCTCCGAGTCGAGGACCCCGAGATGGCCTGCACCCAGTTCCTCGGGATGATCGCGAACTACGTCCTGTGGCCGCGCATGCTGCTCGTCGACTTCGCCCTTCCCGCGGACCGGGTCCAGGACGTCGTCGAGAGCGCAGTCCTGACCTTCCTCGCCCGATACGACAGCACCCAGGCCGCGGAGACGCTGTCGTGAAGTGAGTCGCTTGACTCACCTCATTGTCCGGACGTAGGTTGTACGTGGTGAGTCGTGCGACTCACCACAGGGAGCTCTGCCCCCGGCGTGGGAACAGAGGTCTCTGTCGGCCGTGCACCACGTCGGAGGACACCCACATGCCCCGTTTCGCCAACCACACCGTGCTCGTGACCGGAGGGACCGGTGGCCAGGGCTCCAGCCACGTGCGGGCGTTCCACGCGGAAGGCGCCCACGTCGTCGTCGGCGACATCGACGCCGCACGCGGTGCCGCGCTCGTCGACTAGCTCGGACCCCGCGCGCACTTCGTCCACCTCGACGTCACCGACGAGGAGTCGTGGTCCGCCGCCGTACGGACCGCCGAGGACGTCGTCGGCCGCCTGGACGTGCTCGTCAACAACGCAGGCGTCCAGAACCCGCCCGCGACCATCGAGGGCACCGACCGCGCCACGTGGTCGCGCATCCTCGACATCAACCTCACCGGCAGCTTCCTCGGCATCAAGGCCGCGGCCCCCGCGCTGCGCCGCGCCGGCGGCGGAGCGATCGTCAACATCGCCTCGACGATGAGCCTGGGCGGGACGGCGCTCTACGCGCCCTACGTCGCCAGCAAGTGGGCCGTGCGCGGCCTCACCCGCACCGCGGCGCTCGAGCTCGGCCGAGACCGGATCCGGGTCAACACCATCCACCCCGGCGTCATCGCCACCCCGTTCATCCACGAACCGGCCGCCGGCGCGACCGCGGCGATCGCCGACTTCTACACACCGGAGCCGTTCGCCGTTCCCCGCCTCGGGGAGCCGACCGACGTCACCCGGCTCCTGCTGTTCCTCGCCTCGAGCGAGGCGTCGTTCGTCACCGGGTCCGAGTACGTCATCGACGGCGGGCTCCTCCTCGGTCCGGCCCTGCAGAACGAGGCCGCATGAACGCGCCGGAATCAGCAGCCCCCAGGACGCAGCCCGCGACACGTCGCTCGCGCACCTGCCCGAGCCCGTCCGGCGGGCCATCGACATCACTCCCGCCGCAGGCACCAGGGAACGCATCATCGACATCACGACCGTGGGACGCCGGACCGGGCGCCCGCGCCGGATCGAGATCTTCTTCTACCGGGCCGCCGGAGTCACCTACCTGTGCAGCGGCGCGGGGGGTGCCGCCACCGACTGGCACGCGAACCTGCTCGCCGACCCCGGCTTCACGTTCCACCTCAAGAACGGGGTCCGTGCGGACCTCCCCGCCCAGGCCACACCCGTCACCGACCCCACCGAGCGTCAGGCCGTGCTGACCGCGATCGTGGCCGACCTCAACCAACCGCACGACCCCGGCACCATCCGGCCGACCCGGCTCGAGGACTGGGCCCGCAGCCGCCTGATGCGCATCTCGTTCGACCGTCCGTCGTAGCCCCGGGTGCTGCCAGTCCGCCGCATCAGCACGGGCATGGCCATCGCCCCTCTCGACCAGCTGACTGCAGCCCCCCTGGGCAGCGACCGCGCTTCCCGACGTCCACGGACGATCCCCGCTGGGGACGGCATGATGGAGACACACCCGCGAGAGGGGCGCCCCGGCGGATGCGATGTCGCCGTGCGCAGATGCGGTGGAGCCTTCGCGGGGCTGACCTGCGACGACGGGTCGCGTGATTTCCTGGCCCCGGCCGCGCCGGGCCTGCTAGACATCCTGCGTGGCCCACCGACGGTGGGCTCGGGGGGCACCGGGGTTCGGTTCCTTCCTGGTGCCTATCCAAGGACGGTTCATGCTCTCTCGTCGTTCGCTCACCCCCTTCGTCGCCGCCGCCGCGGCCACCACGCTCAGCGTCACCGGGGTGTTCCTGCTCGGCGCCTCGCCGGTCAGCGCCGCCCCGGCGCTGTCGTCGGAGTGCGTCGCCCTGGTGGACACCCTCGAGGACGAGTTCGGGGACGTCGACATCGACCCCGACTTCGACGAGGACGCGCTCGACGCGCTGCTGCTCGCCTACGAGGAGTCCTACGACGCGCTGCTCGACGAGCTCGACACCCTGTCGACGCAGGAGCAGGAGGCGGCCGGCGAGGCCGAGGACGCCGCCGAGGCGCTCGAGCTCGTCGAGGGCGTCCGCGACCTCGCGGAGGTCGCGGTCACCGAGGCCCAGACCGCCGTCTCCGACGCCGAGACCGCGCTGGCCGAGGCGGAGGACGGTGGCGACGCCGACGAGATCGAGGCGGCGCAGGCGGCGCTGACCGAGGCCGAGGAGCTGCTGGCCGAGGCCGAGGCGGCCCTGGTCATCGCCACCGACGCCGTGCCGCTGGCCGAGGCCGCCGTGGCCGAGGCCGCCGCGGCCCTGGTCGCCGTGCAGGAGGAGGTCGCCGCGACCGAGGCCGAGATCGAGGCGCTCGACGCGCAGCTCGAGGACGACCTGGACGCCATCCTGGGCGACCTGGACGAGCTCGACATCGAGCGCCTGCTCGACCTGCTGACCCAGATCGCGCTGGAGTGCAACGAGGACGCCACCGACGGCGGGGCCGCTGACGGCGGTACCGGCGCGGGTGCCGGTTCCGGTGACGCCCCGGTCGCCACGCCCGTCTCCAGCCGCGCGTCCTTCACCGGCTGAGCCCGCGGGGGTCCACACCCCCACCGCACCGCGACGAGGGCGGGGCAGCCGAGGCTGTCCCGCCCTCGTCGCGTCGTCAGAGCGGCTCGTCGGCCAGCCGCAGGAGCCCCGCCACGTCCAGGACGACGACGCGGCCCCGCCGCAGCGCGACCACTCCCCTCACCTGCAGGTCCCCGAGCACCTTGGTCGTGGTCTCGCGCGTCGTGCCGACCAGGTCGGCGAGCTGGGCGTGGGTGAGTCGGACCTCGTGACCGCGGGGCCCGGCCAGGCGCAGGGTGGTCGGGGCAGCCCCGGCGAGGGTGGCCAGGGTCGCCGCGACCCGCTGCGGCGCGGTCTTGAGCAGGGTGTCGGCCAGCCGTTGCTCGACCTCCGCCAGCCGCCGCCCCAAGCCCTCGGTGATGCGGGCGGCCACCCGCAGGTCGGACAGCAGCAGGGCGCGGACGTCCGACTCGCTCATCTGGCAGAGCACCACGTCCTCGAACGCCTCGGCGCTGCTGGACCTCATGTCCTGCCCGAGCAGACGCATCTGCCCGAACAGGGCGCCGGGGCCGAGCACCGCCAGGGTCATGGTGCGCCCGTCGGCGCCCGACCGCACCAGCCGGACCCGGCCGGACTTGACGATGTAGAGGACCTCGCGACCGTCCGCCGGCGACCACACGAGACCGCCCCGCCGGAGGGTGCGCATGGGGGCGCGGGCCGCGATGCCCGCCATCTCCTGCGGGTCGAGGTCCTGGAGGATCTCCACCTCGTCGAGGCAGAACACGGGCTGACGGGCCGCTCCGGGCTGGGTCACGCCGTCACGGTACGACGGTCCGCCGAGCCGGTTCCCGCCGCCCGCGCGCGAGGGCCGGCGCACGGGCGGCGCGGGTCACGTCAGCCGCGCACGGGCCCGGGGGCGCGGCGACGGGACTGGGCGACGACGGCGCCCAGGACCAGACCGAACAGCAGGTGCCCCAGCAGGCTCTGCCCCGCGACCGCGTCGACGGTGAGCACCGGCATGCCCATGGCGGCGGGCATCAGCAGGAGCGGCCCCAGCACCCACCACAGCAGCCCGTATGCCGCACCCAGGCCGAGCCCGAGCCCGAGGCCCCTGACCCGTGGCGCGAGGAGGAGGCCGAAGCCCGCCCCGATGACCGCGGAGATCGCCAGGTGCACCAGCCAGGCGACGGCCAGGGACTCCGTCCCGACCAGCATGCCCACCATCCCGAGCATGCCCATCAGCTGCATCATCAGCCCGAAGGCGACCCCGCCGGCCAGGCCGCCCACGATGCCGAGCGGCACCGAGCGGAGCGACACGACCGAGGACGCGGTCCCAGGTGCCGTGGTTGCCGTCATCGTTCTCACCTCTTCCGTGGGCGGCACTCGCGCCCGTGCCGTCGACGGTAGGAACGCCTCGCGGTCGGCACTGTGTGCTGGCACACAGTCGGGGCGCGTTCCCGCAGACAGAGCCAGCCGTCCCGCACATGCGTTACCGTGACGCTGCTTCACCCGTATCTGCGGAAAGGACCGCCCCGTGGGCAACGAGTTCAAGGTCGGGGAGGCCGCGGACCTGCTCGGGGTCAGCGACGACACGCTGCGCCGGTGGGCCGAGGCCGGCCGGGTCAGCATCGTCCGCGGGCCCAACGGCCGTCAGGTGGTGCCCGGGGTCGAGCTCGCCGCCCTGGCCCAGTCCCTGGCGACGGGTCACGAGCGGACCGGCGGGGCCACGGTGTCGGCGCGCAACCAGCTCCGCGGCCTGGTCACCAAGGTCACCCGCGACACCGTCATGGCCCAGGTCGAGATGCAGGCCGGGCCGTTCCGGCTGGTGTCGCTGATGAGCCGGGAGGCCGCCGACGAGCTGGGCCTGGAGCCCGGCTGCCTGGCCGTGGCCAGCGTCAAGGCGACGAACGTCGTGGTCGAGGTGCCGCCCACGTGATCCGCGACCCGCACCGTCACCGCACGGGGCCGGTGGCCGTCGGCGCCCCGCTGCTGCTGGTCGCGCTGCTGACCGCCTGCGGCGACCGCGGAGGGACGGCGACCGCGGCGAGCGCCGGGACGGGCGACGACGCCGCGGCGGCGGTGTCCGGGGACGTGACCGTGTTCGCCGCCGCGTCGCTCACGGACACCTTCACCCGGCTCGGCGAGGGGTTCATGGCCGCGAACCCCGACGTCACCGTGACGTTCAGCTTCGCGGGCAGCTCCGCGCTGGCGACCCAAGTCAACGAGGGCGCCCCGGCCGACGTCTTCGCCGCCGCCAGCCCCGCCACCATGCAGACGGTCGTGGACGCCGGCGGGACCGACGGCGAGCCGACGGTGCTCGTCACCAACACGCTGCAGATCGCCGTCCCGCCGGACAACCCGGGTGACGTCACCGGCCTGGTGGACCTCACCGACGAGGCCCGGACCATCGCCCTGTGCGCGGTCGAGGTGCCCTGCGGCGCCGCGGCGCAGACCGTCTTCGAGGCCGCCGGGCTCACCCCCGCCCCGGACACCCTCGAGCAGGACGTCCGCGCCGCGCTCAGCAAGGTCGAGCTGGGCGAGGTCGACGCGGCGCTGGTCTACCGCACCGACGTCATCGCCGCGGGCGACGCCGTCACGGGTATCGACGTCCCCGAGGCGGACGGGGCCGTCAACGACTACCCGATCGCCGTCCTGTCCGAGGCACCGAACCCCGGTGCCGCGCAGGCGTTCGTCGCGTACGTGCTGTCGGAGGACGGCCTCGAGGTGCTCACCGATGCCGGCTTCGGCACCCCCTGACCGGCTGACGGCGGCACCCGACCGCCGTCAGCAGCGGCGCCTGGCCCGTCGCCACCGTCGGGGCGGGCGCCGGGGCAGCGGCCTGCCCGCCGTCCTGCTCGTCCCGGCGCTGCTGGGCCTGGCGTTCCTGCTGCTGCCCCTGGTCGCGCTGCTGGCCCGGGCCCCCTGGTCCACGCTGCCCCAGCAGCTGAGCAGCCCCGAGGTCGGGCAGGCGCTGCGCCTGTCGCTGCTGTGCGCGAGCCTGGCCACGTTCATCTGCCTCGTGCTGGGCGTGCCGCTGGCGTGGCTGCTGGCCCGGGCCGAGTTCCCGGGCCGACGTCTGGTGCGGGCGCTGGTCACCGTGCCGCTGGTCCTGCCGCCGGTGGTGGGCGGCGTCGCGCTGCTCCTGCTGCTGGGCCGCCGCGGCCTGCTCGGTCAGTCGCTGGACCTGTGGTTCGGCCTCACGCTGCCGTTCACCACCGCGGCCGTCGTCATCGCCGAGGCCTTCGTCGCCCTGCCGTTCCTGGTCATCGCCGTCGAGGGTGCGCTGCGCGGCGCCGACCGCCGCTACGAGGACGCCGCCGCCACCCTGGGTGCCTCCCGCTGGACCGTCTTCCATCGCGTCACGCTGCCCCTGATCGCCCCGGGGGTCACCGCGGGTGCGGTGCTCTGCTTCGCCCGCGCCCTGGGCGAGTTCGGCGCGACGATCACGTTCGCCGGCAACTTCCCCGGGGTCACCCGGACCATGCCGCTGTCGGTCTACCTGGCCCTGGAGACCGACCCGGAGGCCGCGATCGTGCTGTCGCTCGTGCTGCTCGCCGTGTCCGTCCTGGTCCTGGCCAGCCTGCGCGACCGCTGGGTCACCGGGACCGTGCGGTGACCGGCGACGTCGGCCTGGACGCCCACCTGCTCGTCGAGCGCGGCCCGTTCCGCCTCGACCTGCCCCTGCCCGTCGCCCCCGGCGAGGTCGTCGCGCTGCTCGGCCCCAACGGCGCCGGCAAGTCCACCGCGCTGGCCGCCCTGGCCGGCCTGCTGCCGCTGAGCGACGGGCACGTGCGGCTCGGCGGGCGCACCGTGGACGACCCCCGCGCCGGCCACCTCACCGCCACCCGCGACCGACGCGTGGGGATGGTGTTCCAGGACTACCTGCTGTTCCCCCACCTGAGCGTCCTGGACAACATCGCCTTCGGCCTGCGGGCCCGGGGCGTCGGCCGGAGGGCCGCGCGGCAGCAGGCCCGCGGCTGGCTCGACCGGGTCGGCCTGGACGACCTGGGCGGGTCGCGACCGGGGCGGACGTCCGGCGGCCAGGCCCAGCGCATCGCCCTGGCCCGGGCCCTGGTGACCGACCCCGACCTGCTGCTGCTGGACGAGCCGCTGTCGGCGCTGGACGCCTCGACCCGCCCGGGCATCCGCTCCGACCTCGCCCACCACCTGGGCGGGTACGCGGGCTGCACCGTGCTGGTCACCCACGACGCCCTGGACGCCATGGTCCTGGCCGACCGCATCGTCGTCCTGGAGGCCGGCCGGGTGGTGCAGCAGGGCACCCCCGCCGAGCTGGCCCGCACCCCGCGCACCCCGTACGTCGCGCAGCTGGTGGGGCTCAACCTGCACCGTGGCAGCAGCCGCGGCACGACGGTGGACCTGGTCGACGGCGGCACCCTGCACACCGCCCAGCCCACCGACGGCGCGGTGTTCCTCGCCTACCCGCCCGCCGCGGTGGCCCTGCACCGGCACCGCCCCGAGGGCTCGGCCCGCAACACCTGGCCCGGTCGGGTCGCCGGTCTCGAGCACCACGGCAGCACCGCCCGGGTCCGCCTCGACGCCACGCCACCCGTGCTCGCCGACGTCACGACCGCCGCCGTCGCCGAGCTGCGGCTGCAGCCCGGGCAGGACGTCTGGGCGAGCGTCAAGGCGACCGAGATCCACGCCTACCCCCGCTGAGGGCGGCCGGTCGGCGGGTCGGGGGGTCGGCACCGTCACGGCCCGATGTGCAGCTCCGCCACCAGGGCGCCACGCAGCTCGAAGCGGTAGGTCAGGTCGGCGACCCCGCCGGGGAAGTCGCCCTCGATGCGGACGGCCGCCGTCCACCGGTCCTCCCCCGCGCGCCCGGCGCCGACCAGCTCGGTCGTGTAGGTGAACTCGCTGCCCGCCTGCCGCAGGAACCGCCGGACCTCCTCGGCGCCGCGGAAGGTCTCGCCCTGGTCGGTGACCACGGCGTCGGGGGCCAGGTGCGCCAGGGCGCCGGCCACGTCGTGCACCGCGTGCGCGGTGAGGAAGCCTCGGACGGCGGTCGGCAGCTCGTCCGGCGGGATGCTGGTGGACGGGGGGGGGGTGGGGTTCGTCATGCCACCAGGGTCCGGCCTCCCGCGACGAGCAGGTCAACCGCTGGACCCTCTCCCCGGGGGAGGGTGCAGAGTTCGGGGGTGCTGGCGATCGGCGAGTTCTCGCGACTGACCCACCTGAGCGTGCGCACGCTGCGCCGCTACCACGACGCAGGCCTGCTCGAGCCGTCGACCGTGGACCCCACCAGCGGGTACCGCTACTACGACGCCGACCAGATCCCGGTCGCGCAGGTGATCCACCGGCTGCGCGAGCTCGACGTCCCGCTGGCCGACGTGCAGCGGATCCTGCGCTCGGCCGACCCGCAGGCCCGCGCGGCCCTGGTCGCGGAGCACCTGCGCCGGCTGGAGTCCGAGCTGGACCGGACGCGGGCCGCGGTGGCCTCGCTCCGCCGGCTGCTGCAGCCGGCCCCGGCCCCGCTGGAGGTCGAGCTGCGCGAGGTCCCGGCCAGCACCGTCGCGGCGGTCGAGGACGACGTGGCCCACGACGACGTGCTCGGCTGGTACGCCGGGGCCGCGGCCGAGCTGGCCGCCGTGGTGGGCCGGCCCACCGGGCCGTTGGGCGGGCTCTACGACAACGAGCTGTTCGAGCAGGGCCGCGGCCACGTGCTGCTGTACCGACCGACCGCGTCACCACCGCGGGCGGGACGGGTCCGACCGGTCACCCTGCCTGCCGTCGAGCTGGCGGTGACGACCCACCGGGGCGAGCACGACGACATCGACGTCAGCTACGGCCGGCTCGGCGCCTGGGTGGTGGCCAACGCGCTGGCCGTCGCCGGGCCGGTGCGCGAGACCTACCTCGTCGGCCCCGACGACACGGCCGAGAAGTCGGCCTGGCGGACGGAGATCGGCTGGCCCGTCTTCCGGCTGGCCCGCGGCGGGACGTGAAGGCGGTGCCCGGCACGAGTGCCACCGACCGGGCTCAGGTCGTGGCGGTGGCCCGCACCGACCCGACCACGAGCTGCCGGTCGCGTCGCAGCGACACCAGCACGGCGACGACGCCGAGCAGCGGCACCACGACCAGCAGCGCCACGTTGACCAGGGCCCCGGCGCTGCCGCCGCCCCCACCGGGCAGGAACAGCGAGACGTCCCACAGGCCGTGCGCCACCATGCCGACCAGCAGCAGCCCGCCCACCCGCCGGAACAGGTACAGGATCGCCCCGGTGACGGCCGCCAGCGCCACCTGCGTCAGCGCGGACGTCAGCGGCGAGCCGTTGATGACGTTGGTCAGGTGGAACAGGCCGAACACCGCCGAGCTGATCAGCAGGCAGGCGGTCTCGGAGCGGTGCCCGTCGAGCAGGCTGCGCAGCAGCACGCCCCGGAACAAGGTCTCCTCGCAGAAGCCGACCAGCACCCCGGCGGCCAGCACCGCCAGCAGCAGCCCCAGGGTGAGCCGGTCCCAGCGGACGAGCACCAGGTGCACCACGATGCCCAGGACGAACGCGGCCATGGCCACGCGGTAGGCCCGGTGCACCGGCAGGCGCTCCGGGTCGCGGAACACGAAGTCCCACCGGGCCCACCACAGGAACGCCACGATGACCACGGCGCCGGCCAGCAGCGGCAGCACCGCGGTCCGGAACGCGGTGGAGCCGGACGCGAACCAGTCGGCGTACGGGATGCCGGAGCTCGCCGCGACCGCGGTGAACACCGCGGCGTAGACCACGATCAGCCCGAGGGCCAGCGGCACCGACGGCGCCACCCGCGGCCCCGCTCCCCGACCGACCCCGACCCGGTGCGTCGTACCCGTGCGTTCTCCCCGTCCGGTCCCGGCTGCTGCGGTGCCACGCGATTCTGCGTCGCGCCGGACGGCGCGTGACATACCCCGGACCGGGTGAAACAGGTCGGACCCGGTCACGGTCGAGACCAGGCCCTGAGCAGCACAGGTACGCGCGGCCCGCCCCAGGCTGAGCGGACCGCGCGTCTTTCCCGAAGGCCCCGTCTCCCCTGACAGAGGACGAGTGATGGCTGCTCTCCCGGATCGCCACCACAAAAGACGCTACACCAGGAAATGGCTCCGGCAATAGCCGCAGCGATCTATTTCTTGCCGATCGAGAATGGTGCGTAAACAGCAGCGGATGGCATGACGAATAACACTCTCGCGCATTCTCCAAAATTGGCGGAACACCTGGACGTCGACCGGTCGGCCGGCCCCGTCTAGGTCGTCGCGAGCTGCTCCTGCCGGTTCAGGCAGCGAGCACGAGCAGGTGCGGCGGACCCCGGACGGGGTCGGTGGCCGCGGCCGGCCCACCGAGCGGGGCGGGCTCGCCCGCCGCCAGCAGCGGACGGACCGGGCCCAGCGGCAGGATGGCCGCGAGGACGAGGCGGAGCGGTCCGACCCAGGAGCCGAGCGCGACCAGGGCGGCCTCGCCGCGGCGCAGCGCCACCACCGTGACGACCGTCGCGAAGGCGTGGGCGGCGAGCATGCCCGGGTCCGAGAACAGCGCGTCATGGCCCCCGCCGGTCTTGTGGTCACCTGGTGACCAGCCGAACGCGTGGTGCAGGACCACCTGGCCCCCACCGACCACGGCCGCCGCCCGCCAGGCGGTGACCCGGCGGGTCGCGAGGGAGGTGCTCAGCAGCGCCACCACGAGCAGCGCCAGGACCAGAGCCCGCAGCGACGGCGTCCCCCCACCGGCGAGCAGGTGCCCGGCCCCGGCCAGCCCCACGACGGCCGCGCTCGCCACGACGGCGCGCAGCGACCCCGCTGCGGCACGCCCGGACGCTGGCACAGCCCACACCGTAGCGTCCAGGCCGTGAGCGAGCACCGACCCCGGATCGACGAGCAGCTGGTCCGTCGGCTCGTGGCGTCCCAGCTGCCCCGCTGGAGCCACCTGCCGGTGGCAGCGGTGGCCGTCGGCGGGGTGGACAACCGGACCTTCCGCCTCGGCGGGGCCATGAGCGTCCGCCTGCCCAGCGCGGAGGGTTACCGGCTGCAGGTGGACAAGGAGCAGCAGTGGCTCCCGCGCCTCGCGCCCCACCTCCCGCTGGCCGTGCCGGAGCCGCTCGCCCTGGGCCACCCCGGCCACGGCTACCCGTTCCGGTGGTCGGTGCGGCGCTGGATCGACGGCGAGCGGGCCGACCGGGCCCGGGTCGCTGACCAGGTCGACCTGGCCACGAGCCTGGCCGACTTCCTCGTGGCGCTGCGCGGCGTGGACGCGACGGACGGGCCCGGGCCGGGACCGCACAACTTCCACCGCGGTGGCCCGCTGGCCACCTACGAGGCCGAGGCCCTGCGGTCCGTGGACCGCGTCGGTCACCTCCTCCCCCGGGACCGGGTGCTCCGGGTCTGGGAGCACGCGCGGGCCGCCCGGTGGGACGGGGCCCCGGTCTGGTTCCACGGTGACGTCGCCGCGGGCAACCTGCTGCTGCGCCGGGGGCGGCTGCACGCCGTCATCGACTTCGGCACCAGCGGGGTGGGTGACCCGGCCTGCGACGTGGTGGTGGCCTGGACCCTGCTGGACGGTCCGGCCCGGGACGCGTTCCGGGCCCGCTACGACGTCGACGCCGCCACGTGGTCGCGCGGACGGGGCTGGGCGCTGTGGAAGGCCGCCCTCGTGCTGGCCGAGCACGTCGAGGACGGCTCCGGGCCGCAGGCGCCGGCCGCGCGGGACGCCCGGACCGTGATCGGGCGGGTCGTGGCGGACTTCGAGGCCGAGCACGACTGACGCCCCTGGGCCCTGACCTGCGGGGACGTCGAGGGCGTCCCGTTCGTCCGCACGGGTGTCGCCCGGTCGCCGGGGCTCAGGTGGGGCGGCACGGCGGACGATGCCCCAGCCATGAGCATGACTTCGACGACGACGTCAACCCGCTGGGTGGGCGTCGCCGCCTCCGCAATGACGGACCCCGCCGCAGCCGCAGCCGACGCCGTGGCCCGGGCCGTCGCCGACCGCGACACCGCCCTGGTGCTGCTGTTCGTGTCCCCGTTCCTCGACCTCGCGACCGTCGCCGCCGAGGCCGCCCGCACGGCGCCGGCCGGGGCCCGGGTCGTCGGCTGCACCACGTCGGGAGAGATCGGCGAGGGCACGGCCGGGTCCGGGCGGGTCGTCGCCGTGGCCCTGGGGGGCGTGAGCGTCGGGGTCTCGGTCGGTGACCTGTCCCGGGGCGCCCGCGCCGCAGGGGCGCAGGCCGCGGCGGCCCTGGACGGGGTGGTCGGGGAGAACCGGGCGCTGGTGCTGCTCGGCGACGGCTTCGCCGGCAACCGCGCGGACATGGTGCGCGGCGCCTACGGCGTGGCCGGGGCCTCGGTGGCGCTGGTCGGCGGCTGCGCCGGGGACGAGCTGCAGATGGTCGCCACAGCCCTGCTGGTCGACGGCGAGGTGGTCCGCGGGTCGCTGCTCGGGGTGGCCATCGGCTCCCCCGGCCCCATCGGCGTCGGCATCGGGCACGGCTGGCGCCGCGTGGGCCGGCCGCTGGTCGTGACCGGCAGCGACGGCAGCACCATCCACACCCTCGACGACCGCCCCGCGCTGGACGAGTACCTGCGTCTGGCCGGCGCCCCCGCGGAGGCGTACACCGACCCCTCGCTCTGGTACGGGATCGCGATGAGCAACAGCTTCGGCCTGCCGCGGCCCGGGGGCGAGGAGGTCCGCGCGGTCCTCAGCGCCGACTTCGAGGCGCGCACCCTGACGTGCAGCGACGTCCCCCAGGGCACCACGGTCTGGCTGATGGACGGCGACGCCGGCACGGTGCAGGAGGGCACCCGGGTCGCGGCGGCGGAGGCCCTGCGGGACCTGGGCGGGGTCGCGCCGCGCGGGGTCGTCGCCTTCGACTGCGTGGCTCGTCGGGCCGTGCTCGGTCCGGACGGCACCGCGGCGGAGACCCGGCTGCTCGACGAGCTGATGGGGGGCGTCCCCGTGGGCGGCTTCTACACCTACGGCGAGTTCGCCCGGACGAGCGGGGCCAGGGGCGTGCACAACGCGACCCTGGTGCTGCTCGCCCTCGGCTGACGTGGTCGAGCCCGAGGCGTCGCCGCACCGCCTGGTCGAGTTCATGACGGCGGTCGGTCGCTGCCCCAGCGTCCAGGCCGCCCACCTGGTGGCCGCCGAGCTGGTCGCGGAGGAGTTCGACGCCGAGGTGGGGGCCGTCGTGGTGGACGGCCGCCTGGAGGGGCACGTCGGGTTCGGCCGAGACGTACCGCCCGAGGCCCACCTGCTCGACGTCCCCCCGGGCAGCGACCGCTGCGACCTGCCGGGTCTCGGGTCGCTGCACACCCTGTCCGCGACCTGGCGGCGGGGCTCCGGCGGCCGGCTGGTCGTGGCCCGGGCGGAGCTGCCGTTCGAGCTGGGCGACCGGACCCTGCTGCTGGGGATGGCGGGCGCCCTGGGCCTGACGCTGGACATGATCGCCGCCCTCGAGCGCGAGCGCGGCCGCCAGCACCTGCTGGAGGTGCTGCTGGGGGTGCAGCGGGCGATCTCCGCCCGCCAACCCGTGCCGGACATCCTGTCGGCCATCACCGCGGGCGCCAGCTCGGTGCTGGGCGACCGGCCGGTCGCGCTGCTGCTGCAGGACGCGGCCGACCCCGGACGTCCCATCGTCACCGGGGCGGGCGAGGTGAGCGACGGCCCCTGCCACCGCGCGGTCGTCGAGGTCGACGGGGCCGTCGTGGGCGAGATCGTCGCCGGCACGGCCGACGGCCGGACCACCACGGCCGAGCAGAGCCTGCTCGACACCTTCGCCGGGCACGCGTCCATGGCCCTGACCGACGCCCGGGCCATGGACGCCCTGGCCGCGGCGTTCCGGGACCCGCTGACCGGGCTGCCCAACCGGTCGCTGTTCCTCGACCGGCTGGGCGAGGCGCTGCGCGGCGACCGCGGCCGCCGCAACCCGGCCGTCCTCTTCGTGGACCTGGACCGCTTCAAGGCCGTCAACGACACCCTGGGCCACGCCGGCGGGGACGAGCTGCTGCGCGCCGTCGCCCGCCGGCTGACGGACTGCACCCGGGCCGGGGACACCGTGGCCCGCTTCGGCGGGGACGAGTTCGCCCTGCTGCTGGCCGACGGGGACGACCCCCACCAGGTCCGGGCCGTGGCCGACCGCCTGGTCGCGTCCCTGCGCGAGCCGTTCACGCTCGGGCAGGAGCTCACCTGGATCGGCGCCACCGTCGGCATCGCCCACGCGCCGCCCGACCGGGACGACGTCGACACCGACGTCCTGGCCGACCGGCTGCTCGGTGACGCGGACCTGGCCATGTACACCGCCAAGGCCGCCGGCGGCGGGCGCTCCGCCACCTACCGACCCCAGATGCGCAGCGCGCGACGCGACCACCTCGCGCTGCGCGCGCACCTGCCGCACGCCCTGGCCCGGGGCGAGCTCGACGTCCACTACCAACCGGTGGTCGAGCTGGGTACCGGTCGTCCCCTCGCGGTGGAGGCCCTGGTGCGCTGGTGGCACCCCGAGCGCGGCGCCGTGCCGCCGGTGGTGTTCGTGCCCGTCGCGGAGAGCACGGGGCTGATCGTGGAGATCGGGCGCTGGGTGCTGCAGCGGGCGTGCCGGCAGGCCGCGCTCTGGCGACGGGACCAGCCGAACCTGCTGCTGCACGTCAACGTGTCCGTGCACCAGCTGCGCGACCCGGCCTTCGTCCCCGACGTCGTCGCCGCCCTCGACGTCGCCGGCCTGCCCGGTGAGGCCCTGGTGCTCGAGATCACGGAGAGCCTGGTGGTGGGCGACGACGCCGCGCTGCTGCAGGTGCTGGCCGACCTGCGCGCGCTCGGGGTCAGCCTCGCCCTGGACGACTTCGGCACCGGCTTCTCGTCGCTGGGCTACCTGAGCCGGCTGTCGGTGGACCTGCTCAAGATCGACCGGTCCTTCGTCACCGGCCTCGCCGAGCCCGGCGGCCGGCAGCTCGTGCAGGCGGTCATGGACCTGGCGCGGGCCTTCGCGCTGCGCGTGGTCGTCGAGGGCGTCGAGACCCCGGATCAGGTCGCCCAGCTGCTGGCGGTCGGCTGCACCACCGCCCAGGGCTACCACTTCGCCCGACCCGGGCCGGTGGACGTCGTCACGGCGTTCCTGCGCGACCACGCGCCCGCCCCGCGGCGCACCCCCGCCGCCGGAGCCGCAGGACGGGTGTCGGCGGCGCCGGTCCCGGGCGGTCCCGGCCACGCCCCGACGACAGGCCGGCCGCGTGCCGTCGCCCGGTAGCGGTCCGGCCGGACCGGGCCGGAGGGGGGTGCGGGTCGGGCTGGTGGTCAACCGGGTGGAGGACTACGTCCTGCCGGTGGCCACGGGCATGACGGAGGTGCTGCGGGCCGCGGGGGCCTCGGTCCTGGTGCTGGTCCTGCCCCCGGTCTCGCCGTCGGCGCAGCCGTGGCTGCGCCGCGTCGTCCGGGCCGGCACCCTGGACGCCGTGGCCGTGACGGCCGTGGTCGACCCGGAGACGGGTGAGTCCTGCGCCGGTGACCTCGTCGCCCAGGCCGACGGCGTCCCGGTCGTCACCCTGGGGTGCGGGGACCAGGGGGTCCCCGACGTCAGCTGCGACAACGCCTCCGCGGCGGCGGCGGCCGCCGCCCACCTGCTCTCGCAGGGCCGGCGCCGGCCGCTGGTCGTGGCCGGGATCGTGGACAACCCCGACGGCATCGCCCGCGAGGTGGCGTTCACCGCGGAGTGCGTCCGGCTCGGACTGCCGCGCGAGGCCGTGCGCCTCGTGCGGGCGGACTTCTCCCGCGAGCTGGCCTACCGTCGCACCCTCCGGCTGCTGCACCAGGTCGACGCGGACGGCGCCGACCCCGTCGACGCCGTGTTCGCCGCGAACGACGACATGGCCTTCGGCGTGCTGGACGCCCTGCGGGTGCAGGGCCTGCGCACCCCGCAGGACGTCGCCGTCGTGGGGTTCGACAACACCGCCGCCGCCGAGACGAGCAGTCCCGGGGTGACCAGCCTGGACCAGCACCTGGTGGAGCAGGGCCGCTGCGCCGCGCGGCTCCTGCTGGGCCGGCTGGCCGGACGCGCGATCCCCCGCCGGGTCCGCACCCGGGCGCGGCTGGTCGTGCGGGCCTCCAGCACGGCCGACCTGGCGCCGACGCCGGCCACGGACCGGGGCCGCCACGCCACCGAGACCGAGCTGTCGCGGCTGCGGGAGCTGCTGGTCCTCAACCAGGGGCTGCTCGGCGTCGCGGACGACTTCGAGCTGGCCTCGGAGCTGGCGGCCCTGCTCCCCCGGACCGCGCTGCGCCGGACGTTCGTCGCGCGCACCCGGCGGGGCCAGGCGACGCTGCTGCACGCCCAGGACGGACGGGGCACCGCGGCCGACGACGGTTGCGCCTACCCCCCGGAGGCGCTGCTGCCCGCGGCCCGCAGCCAGGACCTGGACCACGGCACCCTGGTGGTGCACCTGCTCACCGACCGCGGCAAGGAGACCGGCCTGCTGGTGTACGAGCAGGACCAGGAGGACCGGTGGTCCGGGCAGGCGCTGCAGCAGCTGCTGACGGGGTCGCTGGCCAGCCTGTCGCGCTCCGAGCAGCTGATCGAGCACGCGGCCGGGCTGGAGCGCGTCGTCGCCGCCCGGACCGGGCAGCTGCGACAGGCCAACGAGCGGCTCCAGGCGGCGCTGCTGGTCGACGGCCTGACCGGTCTGCAGAACCGGGTGGCTTTCGACCGGGCGCTGGAGCGGGCCTGGTCGGAGCACCGGCGCAGCGGCGAGGCGCTGAGCGTGCTGATGTGCGACGTGGACCACTTCAAGTCCTACAACGACGTGGCGGGCCACCTCGCCGGCGACGACTGCCTGCGCGCCGTGGCCGCCTGCCTGGCCGACGCCGTCCGGGGCGGGCGGGACGTGGTCGCCCGGTTCGGCGGCGAGGAGTTCGCCGTGCTGCTGCCCGGCACCGACGCCGTGGGCGCGGCGACGGTGGCCGAGCGCGTGCTGGCCCGCGTCCGCGCGGCCGAGGTCCCTCACCTCGGGGGCCCGCCGGGGCGCCGGGTCTCGCTGAGCATCGGGTACGCCGCCAGCGCCCGACCGACCCGGCTGGCGGACCCGGCGACCCTGGTCGACATGGCCGACCAGGCCCTCTACCGCGCCAAGGCCGGCGGCCGCGACCGGACCGCCGGGACCGAGGACGTCCGGGAGACGGCCGGCTCGCAACGACGCTGACCCCCGACGGCGCCGACGCCGGGCGCCGGCTCAGGTGTCGCGGTCGGGGCCGAACGGACCGCCGGAGCCGAACACCAGCGCCGCGAACCGCTCCCCGACCAGCCGGTGCGTGGCGGGGTCGGGGTGCAGCCGGTCGGGCAGGGGCCGCTCGGCCGCGTCGTCCTCGCCGTACAACCGCAGACCGTCGAGCAGGTGCAGCGCCGGGTCGTCGGCGCGCTCGGCGACCACCCGCGCCAGCTCGGACCTGACCGTCCGCAGCGTCAGCCGGCCGGCGGCGACCTGCGCCGGGTCGCCGGTGGCCGTGAACGCGAGCCGCCCCTCGGCCAGCGCCTCCAGGTCGAAGGCGCCCGGCCCCGGTGTCTGCTCGTGGACGGGGCACAGCAGCGGGGAGACCACGAGCAGCGGCGTGTCGGGGTGGCCGTCGCGGATGGTGTCCAGCAGGCCGTGCACGGCGGGGCCCAGGGCCCGCAGCCGCATCAGGTCGCTGTTGACCAGGTTGATGCCCAGCTTGACGCTGATCAGGTCGGCCGGGGCGTCCCGGACGACGCGCCCCACGAACGGGTCCAGCAGCGCACCGCCCCCGAAGCCCAGGTTGACCAGCTCCACCCCGGCCAGCGCGGCCGCCACGGCGGGCCAGGTGCCGGTCGGGGTGGTGGCGTTCGACCCCTGGCTGATGGAGCTGCCGTGGTGCAGCCAGGTCCGCCCTGCGGCCGGTGCGGCGGGCTCGACCGGGGCGTCGGTGCGCAGGGCCACGAGCTCGGTCTGCTCGTTGTGCGGCAGCCAGAAGCTCGACGTCCTTGCCCCCGGGACCCAGGCCCTCGAACGTGATTGTGCCGGGCGGGCCGTCCACCACCTGCGCGGACCCGGTCGCCAGGTCGACCGTCACGACCGTGCCCCCGGTCACCGACGCCCGCCCGGCCGGCCGGCCGTCGACCAGGAGCTCGTAGACGCCGGTGGGACGGTCGGGCAGCCCCGGGTAGGACCGTCGCGTCGGCCGCGCGTCCAGCTCGACCCGGGTCGCCCGGGTGCGGAAGGCCAGCCGGACCCCGGACGGCTGGGCCTCCACCATGGCGAGCTGAGCGTCGGTGCTGCGGGCGCGGACCCAGGCGGGCAACCGGTGCGGCAGCAGACCCGTCGACGTGCGCTCGGTGTCCAGGCAGCCGCGCAGCAGGTCAGGGGTGATCGGCGTGGTCAGCAGCTGGTTCATGCCTGCTCCCGGGTCGGGTGGTGTCGGGCCGTGTCCGTGGCAGCCCACACCATGCCCCGGGGGCACGGTCAACGCGCGTCCTGGGCCTGCCCCTGCCCTCGGGGCACGGTCTGCACTGCTGCCCACGGCCCGCTGCGTCCGGTGCGGACGGGCCGCCGACCGGCCGACGACCCGAGGAGACGGACCACAGATCCCGGCCCCCTCCCACCGCCACCTCACCCTGGTGGGGCCGACCGCCTGACCGACCTCGCGACCAGCGCCCCGGGGCCCGCCCGCCGACGCGCCGCGACGCCACCTACGCTCGGGACGCCCGTCCGTACCCGCCCAACCGGCAGGAGCCCGCCATGCACGTCGGAGTGGACAGCTTCGTCTCCCAGGTCACCGACCCCTCCACCGGCCACGTCGTGGGCCCGGTCGAACGGTTGTCGCACCTGCTGGAGGAGATCGAGCTCGCCGACCGCGTCGGGCTGCACTCCTTCGGCATCGGCGAGCACCACCGCGAGGAGTACTACGACTCCGCGCCGCCCGTGATCCTGGCCGCGGCCGCCGCCCGGACCGAGCGCATCCGCCTCGGCAGCGCCGTCGCGGTGCTCAGCGCCAACGACCCGGTGCGGGTGTTCCAGCAGTTCGCCACGCTCGACCTGCTGTCGAAGGGCCGGATCGACCTGGTCGTCGGCCGGGGGTCGTTCACCGAGGCCTTCCCGCTGTTCGGCCTGGACCTCGCCGACTACGACGAGCTCTTCGTCGAGAAGCTCGACCTGCTGCTGCGGCTGCGGGCGTCCACCCACGTCACCTGGTCCGGTCGGCACCGTCCCCCGCTGACGGGCCAGGGCGTCTACCCCCGCCCGGTGCAGGACCCGCTGCCCATCTGGGTCGGCGTGGGCGGCACCCCCGAGTCGTTCCTGCGCACCGGCGTCCTCGGCCTGCCGCTGATGATCGCCATCATCGGCGGCGAGCCGCGCCAGTTCGCGCCCCTGGTGCAGCTGTACCGCCGGGCGGGGGTCGAGGCGGGGCACGACCCGGCCGACCTCAAGGTCGGCCTGCACATGTTCGGCTACGTGGGCGAGGACGTGCGCAGCGCCTCCGACATCGTCTACCCGGGCTGGCACGAGATGTTCACGACCGTGTCGCGCGAGCGTGGCTTCCGACCGCCGAACCGGGCCCAGTTCGACGCCACCAGCGGTCCCGACGGCGCCTTCGTCATGGGCGACCCCGACACCGTGGCGGCCAAGCTGGCCCGGGTCTCCGACCAGCTCGGCGGGGTCGACCGCGTGTCCATCCAGATGACCAACCCCCGCATGTCGCACGGCGACCTGCTGCGCGGCATCGAGCTGCTCGGCACCGAGGTCGCCCCCCGGGTGGCCGACGTCTGAGGCGGCCGGCCCGACCGGTACTACCGTCGGCGGGTGACGAGCACGGTCGAGGTCCCCGGTCTGCCCTTCGTCGTGACCGCCTCGCAGCCGGACGTCTGGCGGCGCGACGGCGGCACGGTGGTCGCCGACGCCCCGGGCGGCACCGACCTGTACGTGGACCCGGTCGGCGTCACCGGCGCGACGTCGGACGGGGCCGCCCCCGCCGCGTCCCTGCCCGACGCCCCGCGGCTGGTGGGGCTGCCCCCGGACGGCGACTTCCGGCTGGGAGCACGGGTGTCGGTCGACCTGCGCTCGACCTTCGACGCCGGCGTCCTGCTGCTGTGGCGGGACGAGCGGACCTGGGCCAAGCTCTGCCTCGAGCGGTCCCCCGCGGGCGAGGCGATGGTCGTGTCCGTGGTCACGCGCGGCGAGTCGGACGACGCCAACGCGTTCGTCGCGCCCGACGACCCGGTGTGGCTGCGGGTGTCCCGGGTGGACCACGTCTACGCCTTCCACGCCTCGACCGACGGGGACCGGTGGACGCTCGTGCGGGTGTTCGGTCTGGGGCCCGACGTGGGCGGGCACCGGGTGGGCTTCGAGGCGCAGTCCCCGACGGGCCCGGGGTGCACCGTCCGCTTCGACGACGTCCGGTTCGACCGGGAGCGCCTGACGGACCTGCGCGACGGCTCCTGAGCGGGCCGGTCAGGCGACCAGGTCGCCGATGCGTCCGACCAGGAAGACGACGACGGCGAGCGCGGCGACGACGACCGCCACGACCAGCACGGTGCGTGCGGACACGCGCTTGGCCACCGTGCCCTCGTGGGGGGCCTGCGCGTCGGCCAGGTGGTGGTTGTCGCCACGGGACAGCTGCACCCGGGTCACCACGACCACGGCGACCACCCAGGCCACCGCCAGCAGCGCCGTCACCACGGCCACCGCGGCCCAGCCGGTGTCGGACAGCGGGACCACGTTCGCAGGCGTCAGCACCGGTCCAATCTCGGTCCGCGGCGCCCGGCCCGCAACCGCTCGCACCCGCAGCGCGGCTCTTCCCCCCGGCGCGGGTCGGTGCCAGGCTCGGGGCATGAGCACCCGGTCCGAACCGTGGCCCGCGGGGACGCCCTGCTGGGTCGACTACGGCGCCGGCGACGTCGACGCCGCCGTCAGCTTCTACCGCGAGGTCCTCGGCTGGACCCCGCAGACCGCCGGCCCCGAGTTCGGCGGGTACGTCATGTGCCAGGTCCGCGGGCACGACGCCGCCGGCATCGGGCCGGGCACCACCCCCGGTGTCCCGCCCGCCTGGGTCACGTACCTCGCCACCACCGACGCCGACGCGACCGCCGCCGCCGTGACCGAGGCGGGGGGCATGGTGCTGGCCGAGCCGTTCGAGGTGATGGGCCTGGGCCGGATGGCGGTCGTGGCGGACCCGCAGGGCGCGGTGTTCGGCCTCTGGCAGGCCCTCGGCCACATCGGCTCGTCGGTCGTCAACGAGCCGGGCGCGCTGACCTGGAACGAGGCCGCCCTGCCCGACCCGGCGGCCGGCCGCCGGTTCTACGGCCAGGTGTTCGGCTACCGGTACGACCACGTGGCCGGCGCGGGCGAGGACTACGTGACCTTCAGCACCGACGGCGAACGCGCCCTGGGCGGGCTGGGCGGCCCGCCCGCCGAGGGGGTCCCGCCACACTGGCTGACGTACTTCGCCGTCGCCGACACCGACACCACGGTCGCCGCCGCCCGGCAGCGCGGCGCCAGCGTCGAGGCGGGCCCGTTCGACACCGAGTTCGGCCGGATGGCCACGCTGACCGACCCGTGGGGGGCGACCTTCGCCGTGATGGGGGGCGGCTCGGCCGCCTGATCGTCCGGGCGGGCGGCCCGAGCATCCGGCCCGCCCGCCGTCAGCGGGCGGGCTCGACCCGACCGGCCACCTCGCCCAGCCCCACCCGGGTGCCACCGGGGCCGGGCGCCCAGGCCGTGATGACGACCTCGTCGCCGTCGGACAGGAACGTCCGCGTGGTGCCGTCGGGCAGCTCGAGCGGCTGCTCGCCGTTCCAGGACAGCTCGATGAGCGAGCCGCGCTCGTCCCGCTGCGCCCCGCTGACGGTGCCGGAGGCGAACAGGTCCCCGGTGCGCAGCGACGCGCCGTTGACCGTCAGGTGGGCCAGCTGCTGGGCAGCGGTCCAGTACATCCGGGCGAACGGCGGACGGGACACCACGTGGCCGTTGAGCCGGACCTCCAGGTGCAGGTCCAGGCCCCAGGGCTGGGCGCTGTCGTCGAGGTAGTCCTGCACCGGGTGCTCGCGCGCCGGGGCCGGCAGCCGGGCGTGCTCCAGCGACGACAGCGGGGTGACCCACGCCGACACGGAGGTGGCGAACGACTTGCCCAGGAACGGTCCGAGCGGCACGTACTCCCAGGCCTGCAGGTCGCGCGCGGACCAGTCGTCGACCAGGCAGACCCCGAACACGTGGTCGGCGAAGCGCTCGAGCGGGACGCTGTCGCCCAGCGCCGACCCGACCCCGACGACGAAGCCGACCTCGGCCTCGATGTCGAGCCGGCGCGAGGCCACCACCTCGGGGTGCTCGGCCCCGGGCGCCCGCACCTGCCCGACGGGCCGGCGGACGCCGGTGCCGGACACGACCACCGTGCCGGCCCGGCCGTGGTAGCCGATGGGCACGTGGGTCCAGGCGGGGGTCAGCGGCGGCTGACCGGGACGGAACATGGCGCCCAGGTTCTCGGCGTGGTCGCGGCTGGAGTAGAAGTCGACGTAGTCGGCCACCTCGAACGGCAGGTGCAGCCGGACCGCGCGCGAACCGTCGTCCAGGGCGTGCGAGGCGTCGCGGACCGCGTCGGGCACCGGGCCGTCGAGGCCCAGCAGGCCGTCCAGCCAACGCCGGTGCTCGGCCCACACCCGCGGCCCCGCGGCCATGAACGGGTTCAGCGACGGCGCCGAGAGCGCCTCGGCCCAGGGCAGGCCGGCCCGGTCGGCGAGCGCCGACACGTCCACGACGACGTCCCCCGCCTCGTCCTGCAGCCTGACCCCCACCCGGGGCTGCTCCCCGGCGACGGAGTACACGCCGTGGGCCTGGGTCTGCGGGCCGAAGTCCGCGCTCACGCCCCCACCCCGACCGCCGGTCGCACCAGCAGGCCGAGCCCGGCCAGGTCCTCCACCGGCTCGACGGTGGAGCAGCTGCCGAAGGACACGAACGCCTCGCGGACCTGCGCGGCCTGCGAGACGTCCAGCACGCCCAGCAGGTCCAGCAGCGGTTCGGCGTCGCGGGCCCGGAGCAGCACGTGGACCTGGTGCTCGCTCGCCCCGTGCAGCCGCGCGGCGGCGGTGGCGGCCAGCAGGTTGACGAAGCCGTGGTGCTCGAAGCCGGTGTCCTCGTCCCGGTGCCGCAGCGCGTTGTGCAGCCCGGCGGTGGCCTTGAACGGCACCCCGGCCGCGACGGCCTCGTGGACGAACCGGGCCACCGTCGCCTCGTCGGGGAACGCGGCGGACGTGGTCCCCCCGGTGCGGATCTTTCCCCGCACGCCGGCCTGCGCCAGCACGGGCATCACCTCGGCCGGGTCCAGCCCGGTGGACGGCTCGACGTACAGGTCCGCGCCCGCGGGCAGCAGCGCCCGGGTGGCGCGCAGCGCGGTCGCGTCGGGACGGCCCGGCCCCAGGGGTACCTCCACCGACACGACCCTCAGCCCCGGGTCGCGCACCTCGGCCAGGGCCTCGGCCACCGTCCCCGGCCCGCCGGGGGCCACGACCGTGACCGGCAGCGGCTCCCGCGACGTCCTGGCGTGCAGGCCGGTGGCCCGCAGCGCGGCCAGCAGCTCACCCGCCCGGTCCGAGCGCAGCACGACGGCCCCGAGCACCCCGGCGAACCAGCTGTCCTCGTACATCGCCCGCGACTCCACCGCGTCGGCCATCGGCGCGTTGCCGGGCGGGAACGTGGCGGCGTCGTCCACCAGCGCCCGCAGCAGCACGCCGGCGGCCAGGGGCGAGCGGGGGGCGTCGTCGCTCACCGGCCGGGCCCCCGACCGGACCAGGTCCAGGCGTACGCGCCGTCGTCGCTGGCGGTGCCGGCCTCCCCCAGCTCCAGCGGGCGGAAGGTGTCGACCATCACGGCCAGCTCGTCGAACCGCTCGGCGCCCAGCGACGCCTCGATCGCGGCCGGCTGCGGGCCGTGGCTGTGCCCGCCCGGGTGCACCGTGACGGACCCCTTCGCGATGCCCGAGCCCTTGCGCGCCTCGTAGTCGCCGTCGACGTAGAACATGATCTCGTCGCTGTCGACGTTGGCGTGGTAGTAGGGCACGGGGACCGCGAGGGGGTGGTAGTCGACCTTGCGGGGCACGAAGTTGCAGATGACGAAGTTCCATCCCTCGAAGACCTGGTGCACGGGCGGCGGCTGGTGGACCCGACCGGTGATCGGCTCGAAGTCGTGGACGCTGAACGCGTAGGGGTACAGGCAGCCGTCCCAGCCGACCACGTCGAACGGGTGCCGCGGCGTGACGTGGACGGTGCCGGCCAGCCCGCCGGGACCGGGCCCGCGGTGCTTGACGTACACCTCGACGTCGACGTCGTCGCGGACCTCGGGCGCGGTCGGTCCCCGCAGGTCCCGCTCGCAGTACGGGGCGTGCTCGAGCAGCTGCCCGTAGCGGGACAGGTACTTCTTGGGCGGGGCGACGTGGCTGTTCGCCTCCACGCAGTACGCCCGCAGCGGCCCCACGGTGGCGACGTCGACCGGCAGCCAGCGGTGCGTGGTGCCGCGCGGCAGGACCACGTAGTCGCCCTCCCGCGCGTCCAGGTGGCCGAACACCGTCTCGACCCGGGCGGCGCCGCGCTCCACGTAGACGCACTCGTCGCCGACGGCGTTGCGGTACAGCGGCGAGTCGGCGGCGGCGACGACGTAGCTGATCCGGACGTCGGCGTTGCCCAGGACCAGCCGACGGCCGGTGACGACGTCCACGTCGGCCACCTGGGACGCCTCGGAGCCGAACAGGTCGTGCAGGCGCAGGTGCCTCGGCACCAGCGGGTGGTTGGGGGTCGTGCGCTGGTCCGGCAGGACCCACTCGCGGGCGTCGACCAGGGCCGACGGCACGCCCACGTGGTAGAGCAGCGACGAGTCGGAGCTGAACCCCTCCTCGCCCATGAGCTCCTCGCGGTACAGCGCCCCCGAGGGGTCCCGGTGCTGCGTGTGCCGTTTGGGCGGAAAGTCCCCCATCGAGCGGTAGTGCGCCACCGCTGTCTCACCTCCGTCGAGTGCGTCGTCGTCGACGCCCTGCCCTGATCTAGCGGTGCTTCAGCCTACCGCCGCTCGTGCCGACGACCCGGACGAGGACGAACTCCGGCCCTGGCCTGCGATGATGTCCCCCGCTCGGCGCAACCGGCGCCGACGGCCCCTGCGCACGACAAGGACACCACCGTGAGCCGTTCCCGCATCCCCCTGGCCGTCCTCGCCACCGCCGCCCTCGCCCTGGCCGCCTGCGGCGACGGCGGGGCCGACGAGCCCGGCGCCCCCTCCGAGACGCCCGTCGCGACCTTCGAGGACGACGTCCCGGCCTCCGACGAACCGGTCGACCCCGGCTCCGAGGAGCCCACCGAGGCCGCGGGCGGCGCCCTGCCGGGCTGCGACCCCGCCTCGCTGGAGACCCTCAC
The DNA here is from genome assembly GCF_042466345.1 of Jannaschia sp. R86511. Lineage (NCBI taxonomy): Bacteria > Pseudomonadati > Pseudomonadota > Alphaproteobacteria > Rhodobacterales > Roseobacteraceae > Jannaschia > Jannaschia sp. R86511. Next base: position 1,179,481 of record NZ_JAXHCD010000001.1, on the reverse strand, counting down.
CGACGGGGTGCTGACCATGGCCACGTCCGAGCCGGCCTTCGAGCCGTGGATGGTCGACAACGACCCCACCAACGGCCAGGGCTACGAGTCGGCCGTGTCCTACGCCGTGGCGGAGACCCTGGGCTACGACCAGGCGTCGGTGGAGTGGGTGCGCGTGCCGTTCGAGGCCGCCATCGCCCCGGGCCCCAAGGACTTCGACGTCGCGATCAACCAGTTCTCGATCACCGACGAGCGCCGTCAGGCCGTCGACTTCTCGTCCTCGTACTACGACGTGCGCCAGGCCGTCGTCACCGTCGAGGGCAGCGTGGCCGCCGAGACGTCGCAGCTGGACCAGATGGGCGAGCTGCTGTTCGGTGCCCAGGTGGGCACCACCAGCCTGGACATCCTCATCGAGACGGTCGGCCCGACCCTGCAGCCGGCCGTGTTCAACAGCAACGAGGACGCCGTCACCGCGCTGGCCAACGGCCAGGTCGACGCCATCGTCCTGGACCTGCCGTCGGCGTTCTTCGCCGTCGCGGCCCAGCTGGACGACGGCATCATCCTCGGCCAGCTGCCCGAGACCGGCGCCGAGCCCGAGCAGCTGGGCCTGGTCCTCGACCTGGGCAGCCCGCTGACCGACTGCGTCACGCAGGCCGTGGCCGCCCTGGAGGCCGACGGCACGCTGGACGCGCTGCAGGACGAGTGGCTGGCCGACGTGGCCGGGGCCCCCGAGCTCGGGTGAGCACGTCGCTGACGGGGTCGGCCGGTGCCTACCGGCCGACCCCGCTGGAGCAGCAGCGGCGCGGGGTCCGCGCGCGCCGCTCGCGCCGCTCCACCCTGACCGCGCTGGCCAGCACGCTGGCCTTCGCCGCGGTCGCGTACCTGGTCGTCACCAACGCGCCCGGCTGGCCCCGGGTCCAGGCGTCGTTCTTCGACGTCGACGTGGCGCGGGAGTACCTGCCGGACATCCTGCGCGGGCTGTGGCTCAACGTGCGGGTGCTGGCGGTGGCCGCGGTGCTGACCGTGCTGCTGGCCCTGGTTCTGGCCGTGGTCCGGACCCTGCGCGGGCCCGTGTGGCTGCCGCTGCGCCTGGTGGCCACGGTCTACGTCGACTTCTTCCGCGGCGTGCCGCTCATCGTGCTGCTGTACCTGGTGGGCTTCGGCGTGCCGGCGCTGAGGTTCACCGAGGGCCGGGTCAGCGCGGTCGCGCTGGGCACGGCCGCCATCGTGCTGACCTACTCCGCCTACGTGTCCGAGGTGTTCCGGGCCGGTATCGACACCGTCCACCCGAGCCAGCGCCTCGGCGCCCGCTCGCTGGGCCTGTCCTACGCCCAGTCGATGCGCCTGGTCGTGCTGCCGCAGGCGGTGCGCCGGGTCACGCCGCCGCTGCTCAACGACTTCGTCGCCATGCAGAAGGACGTCGGCCTGATCTCGCTGCTGGGGGCGGTGGACGCGGTGCGCGCGGCGCAGATCGGGGCGCTGGAGTCGTTCAACTTCACCCCGTACGTCGTGGCCGCGCTGCTGTTCGTCGCGCTGTCGGTGCCCACGGCCCGGCTGGCGGACTGGGTGACGGCTCGCGCCGCGCGGCGCGAGCAGGCGGGAGGCGTGCTGTGAGCGACCTGTCCCTGCCGCAGGGCGCGACCCGCGGCCGCGACGTCGTCCTCGACGTCCGGGGCCTGGTCAAGCACTACGACGACACCCCGGTGCTGCACGGGGTCGACGTCACGGTCGGCGAGCACGAGGTCGTCGCCCTGATCGGGTCGTCCGGGTCGGGCAAGTCGACCCTGCTGCGGTGCGCGGCCCTGCTCGAGCCCATCACCGACGGGCAGGTGCTGCTGGACGGCGAGGACGTCAGCGACCCGGGGGTGGACGCCGACACCGTCCGCAGCCGGTTCGGGGTGGTGTTCCAGGGCTTCAACCTGTTCCCGCACATGACGGTGCGGCAGAACATCACGCTCGCCCCGCGGGTCGTGCACGGCGCGAGCGCGGCCGAGGCCGACGCCCGCGCCACCGAGCTGCTGGCCCGCGTCGGCCTGCTCGACAAGGCCGACGCCTACCCCGACCGGTTGTCCGGCGGGCAGCAGCAGCGCGCCGCCATCGCCCGGGCCGTCGCCGTGGAGCCGCGGGTGCTGCTGCTCGACGAGGTGACGTCGGCTCTGGACCCCGAGCTGGTGGGCGAGGTGCTGGCCCTGGTCCGCGAGCTGGCCGAGGGCGGGGCGACCATCCTCATGGCCACCCACGAGATGGGCTTCGCCCGCCGCGTGGCCGACCACGTCTGCTTCCTCGACGCCGGTCGGCTGTGCGAGGAGGGCCCGCCCGAGCAGGTCCTGGCCGAGCCCACCCAGCCCCGCACCCAGCAGTTCCTCCGCCGCGTCATCGACGCCGGCCGCCTCTGAGACCGGCCCGGGTGCCGGGCCGGGCGGGTGCCGGGCGGGTGCCGCATAAGCCCGGGCCGGGTGGCACACGCAGTGGTCGTGCGGACGGCCCGCCACGGCCCCGATCACGACCACACCGTGTGCCACGACCGGCGGGTGCCGGGCGGGTGCCGGGCCGGGTGCCGGGCGGGTGCCGGGCGGGTGCCGCATCAGCCCGGGCCGGGTGGCACACGCAGTGGTCGTGAAGACGGCCCGCCACGGCCCCGATCACGACCACACCGTGTGCCACGACCGGCGGGTGCCGGGCGGGTGCCGGGCGGGTGCCGGGCGGGTGCCGGGCGGGTGCCGGGCCGGCCACCGCCTCAGCCCGAGCCAGGCACCGAGCCACGTACCGACCCGGGTGGCACGCGCAGTGGTCGTGAAGACGGGCCCAGACGGCCCTGATCACGACCACACCGTGTGCCACCCCCGGCGGGTGCCGGCACCGGGGCGGGCACCGGGGCGGGCAGCGGGGCGGGCAGCGGGGCCTCAGTAGGGCGGGCCCGACCCGGGCTGAGGGCCGCGCCGGGCTCGGAACGGGACCACTGCCATGGGGGTATGCCCGGTGTACCCCCACGCCGCCTCGTCGTCGGCAACGGCTGACCGCACCGGCCCACCGTCGCCCAGACCACGCCGAGGGGGCCGGATCAGCGCGGTCGGCAGCACTCGCCGGGTCGATCCGGCCTTCTCGGCGGGGCGGGGCGTGGGGGGTGCGGGGGGGGTACGGGGAGGGCGCGGGGTGTGAGGGGGTGCGGGTGTGAGGGGGGTGGGGTGTGGACGGGGGCGGGCACCGTGCGGCGTCGCGGTCGTAGCCTGGGCGGATGGAGCTGCTGACCGGGCTGGGGCTGGCGTCGGCCGCGGGGCTGAACGCCTACGTCCCGCTGCTGGCTCTGGGCCTGCTCGCGCGCTGGACCGACCTGGTGCAGCTGCCGTCGGCGTGGGCCTGGCTGCAGGACCCGTGGGCGCTCGGCGTGCTGGGCGTGCTGCTGCTGGTCGAGGTCACGGCGGACAAGGTCCCGGGCGTCGACCACGTCAACGACCTGCTGCAGACCGCGGTGCGCCCGGTGTCGGGCGGACTCGTGGTGGGGGCCGGCACCGACCAGGCGTCGCTGCTGCAGGACCCCTCGGAGTGGGTCTCGTCCGGGGACTGGGTGCCCGTGCTGGTCGGAGCGGGTATCGCCCTGGCCGTGCACCTGCTCAAGGCGGGCGGTCGGACCGTGGTCAACGCCACGACGGCGGGCCTGGGCGCGCCGGTCGCCTCGACGGCCGAGGACGCGCTCGCGGTCGGGCTCAGCCTGGCCGCGCTGCTGCTGCCCGTGCTGGTGCTGCTGCTGCTGGTCGCCGTGGTGGTCGTGGTCGTCCGCGGTCGCCGACGGCGCGCGCGGCTGCGGCACGAGGTCACCGGGCCGTAGGCCGCGAGGCGCACCGGGAGCCGGGAGCCGGGAGCCGGGAGCCGGGGTCAGTGACCTCAGCGTGACCGCATCCGCTCGACCTCCTCGCGGTTGATCTCGGCCGCACGGGTCAGGACCTCGGTCGCGAGCTCGACCTGCTCCGTGGTCAGGGTGGCCAGGTAGTCCGCCCAACGGCCGGCGATGCGCCCGTAGACCGGGCCCACGTCGGCCAGCACCCGCTCGGTGACCACGCTGACCAGGACGCGCCTGCGGTCCGCCCCATCGCGGCGACGGACGACGTACCCGGCGCGCTCGAGGCGGTCGATCAACGCAGTGATCGAGCCACCTGCGGTGAGCCCCGTGCGCGCCGCGAGCTCACCCGGGGTCGCCGGCCCTTCGGACATGAGCAGACCCACCGCCTGGAGGTCGGTGCTGTTGAGCCCGGCGGACCGGGCGACGGCGTCCTGGAAGAGCACCGCGCGAGCCTGGAACTCCCGCATGGCGGCGGCATTGCGTTCGACGGCGTCGGTCATTACTCTCTCTAATATCGAGAGACTCTTATTCAGTGAGTCTCGCTAGGTCGAGGATACCTGCTGCCATGTCGCGTCTACCGCTCCTGGCCCCCCTCGGGGGCGCGCTGTTCACCGTCGCCTGGCTGGTCCTCGGCGCCGTCAGCCCGGGCTACCAGCTGTTCGACCTCGTGGTGGAGCCCTACTCCTCCGTCAGCCAGCCCGTCAGCGGTCTCGGGCTGGGCGTCACCGGCGTCTGGATGAACACCGCCTTCGTCGTCGGGGGACTGCTCGTCCTCGCCGGCGCGGTGGGGGTCCGGCGGGCGCTGCCCCGCGGGCGCGCGGTGAGCGCCGGTCTCGCGCTGAGCGCACTCACCGGCCTGGGCATGGTGGTCGACGGTCTGTTCACCCTCGAGTCGGTCCTGATCCACCTCGTCGGGTTCCTGCTCGCCATCCCCGCGGCGGGGGTCGGCTTCGTCGTGCTCGGGGCCGCCCTGCTGCCGACGTCCCCCGGGCTCGCTCGGGTCCTGCTCGGCGCCGGCCCGGTCTCGTTGGCCCTGTTCGTCTGGTTCATGGTCGTCTTCGACCCGTACACCGCGGGGGACGGCAGCGGCTACGCCGGGGTCCTGCAGCGGGTGCTGATCACCCTCCTGCTCGCGACCTGGGGCGTCCTGGGGGTGGCCGCACGACGACGCGCCCCCGAGCCGGTGGGCGAGACGGAGGAGGCGCGAGCGGTCCGGTGAGGACCGTTCAGAGCATCGCCGCCCACTGCTCGGCGAAGACCACCCCGATCAGGGTGGCCACGGCCACGTACCAGAGCAGCACCGGCGCGAGGTGGACCAGCCGCAGGGTGCGCACCGCGGTGCTGCCGGCCACCCGCTCGCCGAACAGCCCGTCGGCGGCGTTGGCCAGCGTGACGTACCAGGCGATCGGGATCGTCACCGACCAGACGACCATGCAGTACGGGCACAGCACCCCCAGCTGGAACACGCTGACGTCCACCAGCCAGTGCACGAACACCGCCCCGAGCAGCACGCCGCCCTGCAGGCCCCAGCGCACCGGGCGGGGCAGGGTGACCCCCAGCAGCACCAGCACCCCCAGGGTGGTGACGACCGAGAAGGCCGCCACCCCCAGCAGGGTGTTGGGGAAGTCGCCCAGCAGGCTGGCCTGGTCGGAGCTGGCCACGGTGCCGCAGTCCAGCAGCGGGTTGATCGAGCAGGTGGGCACGTAGTCCGGGTCCAGGGCCAGCTGGAGCCGCTCGTAGGACAGGTCGAGCGCGGCGAACAGGCCGATCCCGCCGCCGACGGCCAGCAGCCAGCCCAGCGCGCGGCCGAACGCGGGTGCCGGCCCGACGGGCCGCTCGAGGTCGTCCTGCTGCAGCTGCGCGGTCACGAGGGCTGCCCCAGGCCGCCCTCGACGACGGCGTCGCCGGTGCGGGTGTCGTCCGGCTCGTGGCCGGTGAGCTCGTGCAGCACGGTCCACTCCTCGCGAGGTCGGTGACGCTGCTCGGCCAGCGCCAGCAGCCGGGCCGCGACCGCCCGGGGGTCGAACGGCGTGCCCGGCGCCAGGGTTCCACGCACGGTCAGCGTGGCCGCGTGCACCCCCGCCTCGGCCAGCTCGCCGGCCATGGCCAGCAGCAGGTTGCGGACGGCGGCCTTCTGCACGCCCAGGGTGAGGGCACCCGGCATCGGCCGGTCCGCGGCTCCCCCGCCCGTGACCACCACGCTGCCCCCGGCGGCCGTGAGCGCAGGCAGCGCGGCCCGGACCGCCCCCAGCAGGCTGGCCGTCCCCACGGCCAGGTCGCCCAGCAGGTCCGCCGTGGACGTGGCCAGGATCCCGCCGGACCGGAACAGGCTGACGTTGTGGTGCAGCACGTCCAGGCGGCCGGTGTGCTCGACGATCCGGCCGACCGCGGCCGCCAGGGCCGCCTCGTCCCCGACGTCGACCGCGGCCCAGCCGACGTCGACGCCGTGGCCGTCGGCGTCGACCCGGGCGGCCAGCTCCGTCAGGGCCGCCTCGCGGCGCCCGAGCAGGGCGACGTCGTACCCGGCGGCCGCGAACGCGCGGGCCGAGGCGAGCCCCAGGCCGGGACCCGCGCCCACGACGCAGACCACGGGGCGCGCACCGTCCGGCGGGGGCGGGCCGTCGAGGGACGGCCGGGGGGACTGTTCCTGGCTCTGACCGGGTTGCACCCTCCGAGCATGCCCCAACCCGGCGGGCCGGCCCAGGACCTAGGACCCACGATGGGATCGTGCACATGACGCAGCCCGGCACCTCGGCCCCTCGCCGCGACACCGACCCGGGCCCCGGCTGGTCGCCCACCCGGGCCGCGGTCGGCCTGGGCGTGCTGTGGGGCCTGGCCGGGATGGGGACGTCGGCCACCAGCGTCGTGCTCGGGCCGCTGTCGCAGGACCTGTCGCTGTCGACGTCGGGCAGCGCGTGGGTGCTGACCGCGTTCGCGCTGGCGCTGGCGTCCTCCACCGCCGTGTGGGGCCGGGTGGCGGACTCGGTCGGCACCCGGACGCCGTTCCTCCTGGGCGGCGTGATGCTGGCCGTCGGGGCCGGGCTGTCGTCGTTGGCGCCGTCCTTCGAGCTGCTGGTGCTCGGTCGGCTGCTGCAGGGCCTGGGCGCCGGCGCGATCCCCGTGCTGACCACGACCACCCTGTCCGCGCGCTACGCCGGGGCGGACCGCTCGGTCGCGCTGGGGCGGACCAACTCCGTCGTGCTGGTGCTCACCAGCCTGGGGCCGCTGCTGGGCGGCACCATCGGGGTGCTGGTGGGCTGGCGGGGCTCGGTGCTGCTGCCCGTGCTGGCCCTGGCCCTGCTGCCGGTGGCGTACCGGCTGGCCCCGTCCCGCGGCACCGGGGCCCGGGTGGACGCCCTGGGGGCCGGGCTGGTGGCCTCGGCCGCGGCGGCCGTGCTCGTGACGGTGCAGACCGTCGGCCAGCCGGGGCCGCTGACCGTGGCCGCGGCCGCGCTGTCGCTGCCGCTTCTCGCCCTCGTGGCCCTGCGGGTGCGGAGCCACCCGCACGGCTTCGTGCCGCTGCAGGTCGTCCGCGAGGACGTGGTCATCCGGGCCGGGGTCGCCGCAGCGGCGATGCCGGTCGTCTACTTCGCCGGGCTGGTCGCGGTCCCGCTGGTGCTGGCGGGGCGGGGCTGGGACCCGATGCAGAACGGCCTGCTGCTGCTGCCGGGCGCGCTGCTGGGCGCGGTCGTGTCGTTCAACGGCGCCCGGGTGGTCGCGCGCGTCGGGCGGCGCGGCACCGCCGTGCTGGGGCTGGTGCTGTCCACGGTCGGCGCCCTGGTCGCGGCCTGCGTGGGCTTCTCGCCGTGGCTGGCCGGGGTGGGCTTCGTGGGGCTGTCGACCGGCTACGCCCTGGCCCAGCCGTCGCTGGTCGGCTCCGTCGCCGCAGCCGTCCCGGGCGAGGTCCGGGGCGCGGCCTTGGGCCTGTTCACGCTGGTCTTCTTCACCGGTTCGGGCCTGGGCTCGGCCGTGGTGGGCGGGCTCGGTGACCTGCTGACGCTGCCGGGCGCCCTGGCGCTGGCCTCGGTCGCCCCCGCCGTGGCGGTCGTGGTGCTGCTGACCGCGCGGCCGTCAGCCGCCTGGGGCGGCCGAGCGGGCGACGCGTAGCCCCCAGGCCACCAGCGGGACCTGCAGCGGGAGCCGGGCCAGCACGCCGACCCGCTGGGCGAGCGGCCGGTGGCGCCACAGCCAGGCCATCCACAGGTTGGCCGGGAACACCGCCACGAACAGGCCGGCCGCCGCGTACCCGCCCACCCGGCGGCTGCCCGGGCGGGCCACGGCCAGGCCGACGCCGATCTCGGCCAGGCCGCTGGCCACGGTCCAGAACCGGCGCGACGGCGGCAGCCAGCGCGGCACGATCGAGTCGAACACCCGGGGCCGGACCAGGTGCATCACGCCGGAGCCCAGCAGCACGGCGGCGAGCGCCCGGTGCTCCCCGGGCCCCGCGGCCGGGGCGGTGGGCGTGACGTCGAACGCGGCCGCCACGGACCGGCCGGGACCGGTGGACCGGGCCGGGCTCACAGGGCGCGGTCGCGCGGCCCGACGGGGGCGGGCAGCCGGGTGCTGCCACGGACGGCGGCGTCGACCGCCGCCGCGCAGGCCCGGCCGTCGGCGATGGCCCACACCACCAGGCTCGCGCCGCGGGTCGCGTCGCCGCAGGCGAAGACGTCGTCGGCGCCGGTGCGCCAGCGGTCGTCGACCCCGACCGTGCCCCGCTCGCCGGCCACGTCGATGCCCGCGGCCCCGAGCAGGTCGTCCGCGCCGGTGCCGACGAAGCCGGTCGCCAGCAGCACCAGGTCGGCGGGCAGGTCGCGCTCGGAGCCCTCGACCGGGGTGAACGAGCGCAGCCCGTCCTCGTCGTAGGTCCGCTCCACCGTCCGCACCCGCACGTGGGTGACGCGGCCGGAGTCGTCGCCCACGAACCGGACGGTCTGGGTCGCCCAGGACTCGACGACGCCCTCCTCGTGGGCCGGGCTCTTGCGGTGCACCCGGGTCCACTGGGGCCAGGGGTTGGACACCTCGTCGCGCACGACCGGTGGGGTGGGGTTGTGGTCCAGCACCGTGACCGACAGCGCGCCCTGGCGGTTGGCCGTGCCGAGGCAGTCGGCGGCCGTGTCGCCACCGCCGATGACGACCACGTGCTTGTCCTTCGCGGACACCAGGTGCTCGTCCTCGTCCTTGCCGGCCACGTACCGGTTGACCTCGGGCAGGTAGTCCATCGCCTGCATCACCCCGGTCAGCTCGCGGCCCTCGACCGTCAGGTCGCGCGGCTCGAGCGCCCCGACGGCCAGCACGACGGCGTCGAACTTGCGGCGCAGCCGGTCCACCGGCATGGCCTCGGAGCCGACCTCGACCCCGGTGACGAACCGGGTGCCCTCGGCGCGCATCTGCTCGATGCGGCGGTCGATGACGCGCTTCGGCATCTTGAAGTCGGGGATGCCGTAGCGCAGCAGGCCGCCGACCTCGTCGGAGCGCTCGTAGACCACGACGGTCCAGCCGACCCGGGTCAGCTGCTGCGCGGCGGCCAGCCCGGCCGGGCCGGACCCGACCACGGCGGCGGTGTGCGAGGTCATGCGCTCCGGCGGCTGCGGCACGACCCAGCCGGAGTCCCAGGCCTTGTCGATGATCGACAGCTCGACCTGCTTGATCGACACCGGGTCGTCGCTGATGGCCAGCACGCAGGCGGCCTCGCACGGGGCGGGGCACAGCCAGCCGGTGAACTCCGGGAAGTTGTTGGTCGCGTGCAGGCGGTCGATGGCGCGGCGCCAGTCCGCGTCCAGCACCAGCTCGTTCCACTCCGGGATCAGGTTGCCCAGCGGGCACCCCTGGTGGCAGAACGGCACGCCGCAGGCCATGCAGCGCGAGGCCTGCTGGCGGACGACGTCCTCCTGCTGGCGGGCGTAGACGGGGTCGAAGTCGCGCAGGCGCAGCTCGACAGGACGCTTGGGGATGTCCTGCCGGGGCGTCTTGGTGAATCCCCAGGGGTCGACGGGCATGCGCCGATGGTACGGGCGGGTCCGGGGCGTGGACACGCGGTCCACGTCCCGGACCGGCCGCGCACGGGGCTCAGCGGGTCGAGGGCGCTCGGCTCCCCGGGACCCGCGGACCTCGCCCCCGGCCGGTCAGTGCGCTTCGGGGTCGTACCAGTGCAGCCCGGTCGACAGCAGCCGCGAGGCCTCGTTGGGTCCCATGGACCCGGCCCGGTACGGGTAGACCGGGATGCTGGCCCCCAGCAGCGGCTCGACGACGCGCCAGGCCTCCTCGACGGTGTCCTGCCGGGCGAAGCGACGCTGGTTGCCGTCGAGGATGTCGTCCAGCAGCCGCTCGTAGGCGTCGTCGGACTCCCCGAGGCTGTGCTCGAAGTCGACGTCGAGCGAGATGGGCTTGGTCGCGAAGGTCCGGCCCGGCCGCTTGGCCTCCACCGACACCGACACCCCGCCGTCGCCCCCCAGGCGGAACCGGATCAGGTTGGGGTGCGGCCGGGGCGCGGCCTCGCCCGCGAACAGCAGCGTGGGCGTGGGCTTGAGCTCGATGACGGCCTCCAGGGCCGTGGTGCCCAGCAGCTTGCCGGTGCGGATGAACCACGGCACGCCCGACCAGCGCCAGGAGTCGATCTCCAGGCGCAGCGCGGCGTAGGTCTCCACCTGCGAGTCACCGGCCACCCCCGGCTCGTCGAGGTAGCCGTCGAACTGCCCGTAGACGACGTCGTCCGGGGTGATGCTCCGGGTGGCGCGCAGCACCTTGACCTTCTCGTCGCGCAGCGCCTCGGCCCCACCCCCGGCCGGCGGCTCCATCGCCAGCACGCAGACGATCTGGAGCAGGTGGTTCTGCACCACGTCCCGCACCGCCCCGACGGAGTCGTAGAACGACCCCCGCCCGGCGACGCCGAAGTCCTCGGCCATGGTGATCTGCACGCTGGCGACCTTGTCGCGGTTCCACACCGGCTCGAACAGCGAGTTCGCGAACCGGAAGGTCAGCAGGTTCTCGACCGTCTCCTTGCCCAGGAAGTGGTCGATCCGGAACACCTGGTCCTCGGCGAACACCTGGCCGATGGTGGCGTTCAGCTCGCAGGCGCTGGTCAGGTCCCGCCCGAACGGCTTCTCGACGATGACGCGGGCCCCGTCGGTGAGGTCGTGCTCCCGCAGCTCGGAGATGACGGTCGGGAACAGCGACGGCGGGATGGCCAGGTAGTGCGCCGGGTGCTGGGCGTCCCCCAGGACCTCGGCGAGCCGGGAGTACGTGTCGTCGACGAGGTAGTCGCCCCGGACGTACTGCAGCCGGGCGCACAGCGTGTCGAGGACCTCGGGCCGCACCCCGCCCTTGACGTGGCTGGTCACCGACTCGTGGGCGCGGGCGCGCAGGGTGTCGTCGTCACCCTCGCTCAGCGCGACCCCGATGACCGGGATGCCGAGCCGGCCCTTGGTCTCCAGCTCGTACAGCGCGGGGAAGAGCTTCTTGAACGCCAGGTCCCCCGTGGCGCCGAACAGGACGAGGGCGTCGCTGCGTGTCATGGCCCTACCTCATCACGACCGGCGCCCGGAGTCCTGCGGTGGACGCTGCGTGAGCCCGGGCCCCCGTCCGGGTGAGACCGCCGGCCGGGCCTCCACGGGAGCGCTCCGCGCGCCGATGCACCCAGCGGTCCCGGGCAGCAGGCCCGCGGGCGCCCCACGAGCGGCGAGAGGACGACCACAGGTGCGGACACGACCCACGCCCGGCACCCGAGGACGTCGGCTGCGCCCGCGCACGGCCGTGGCCGGGCTCGCGGCCGCCCTGGTCGGCGCGTCCGTCCTGCTGCCGGTGGCCTCGGCGCCGGCGTCCGACCCCGACGTCGCGGCCGCCCCCGGTCTCACGCTGTCCCTGCCCGCCCCGGCCGCCGACGCGTCCCCGGCGACGACCGCCGACGACAGGCGCGCGCAGGCGACCGGGGCGACCGGCGCGACCGGCGCCGCCGCCACCGGGACCGCCGCTCCGGCCGGCCCGGCCCCGGCCCCCCGGGAGGCCTCGCCGGCCGGCACCGACCGCGACGCCGACGACCCCGACGGCACCCGCCCCGGCCACGTCGACGCCCCCGCCACGACCACGCAGCCGCTCCGGAGCGACGACACCGCCCCCGACCCGGCCGCCGGCGGCACCGGTGAGGCCGAGGCGCCCGCGGGTGACCGCACCCGCCCCACCGCCCCGGGCGTCGTCACCGGCACGCTGGTCCGGGTCTGGGCGGAGCAGCACGTGGAGCCGGGCGGCACGGCCGTCCACGCCGCCGACGACGGCCGGGGCACCGGCCCGGACGAGGCCGGCGCCCGGCTGCAGAGCTGGGTCGAGACCCCCGGGACCGCCTACCCGGTCCCGCCCACCGACGTGGTCGGGGTGGCGGACGGCAGCACCGTGACCGTCGACCTGGCCGCACCGCCGGCCACCGGCGCCCCCCACCCCGTGCGCAGGCTGCTCGAGGTCGCCGCGGCCCAGCAGGTCGAGGGGGCGGTGACGTTCGGCGAGGGCAGCACCGACGTCTTCGGCATCGCCTCCGCGGCCGTGGTCCACGACGTGACCGTCGTCCTGGCCGTCCCGCGCGGCGCCCAGGCGGACTCCGCCACCCCGGACCAGGTCGCGGCCAGCGTGACCGGCGGCGTCAACACCTACTGGACCCGGCAGAGCCGCTCCCAGCGCAGCGTGCGCGTGGTCGCGAAGCACGGCTGGCAGACGCTGGGCAACGACTGCTCGGACGCGTTCAAGCTGTGGGACGAGGTCGCGGCCAAGGTCGGCTGGACGGGCGGCGCCCGCAAGCACCTGCTGGTCTACCTGCCCTCGGACGCCGGCTGCGGCGCCGGGCTGGGTACCGTCGGCGCCGGGCCGGACAGCGGTGGCCGGTCGTGGGTGTCGATCAACTCCGTGTCGATCATCGCCCACGAGCTCGGCCACAACTTCGGCCTGGGCCACTCCGACGGGCTGCTGTGCACCGGCAGCAGCGACGGCACCTGGACCGGCAATGCGTGGCAGAGCGGCTGCGCCGGCTTGGGCTACCGCGACTACTACGACGTCATGGGCGTGTCGTGGAGCAACCTCGGCTCGCTCGCGGCCCCCCACGCCGACGCCCTCGGGCTGCTGCGCTCCACCGAGCAGCTGGTCACCGCCGAACCGGTGCGGGTGCACCTGGCCCCGGCCAGCGGCGACGGTCTGCGGGTGCTGCGCGTCGACGACCCGGACGGGGTCTACTACGTGGAGTACCGGCCCGCCGCGGGCTGGGACGCCTGGCTGTCCGACAACTACAAGGGCCTCGACGCCGGGGTCATCGTCCACCGACGTGACCCGAAGGACGCGCGCAAGGCGCTGCTGCTCGACGGCTCGCTCAGCGCCGGCCCGCGCGAGGAGGACTGGCGCTCGGCCCTGGCGCCCGGCACCAGCCTGACCACCGCGTCGGGGACGACCCGCATCGCGGTGGAGTCGCAGGACGAGACCGGCGCCACCCTGGTGGTGCACCGCGACGGCCGGGGCCCCGAGCCGGTCCAGCCGCCCGAGGGCGGGGCGCAGGTCGAGATCCGGACCCCGGAGGTGGCCGCGGCCGCCACCGGCCCCGCCGTCTTCCGCGGGGTCGCGACCGCCCCCGAGGGCACCCTGCTGTGGGAGGTGACCGAGGACGGGGTGACCCGGGCCTCGGGCACCGCGGCGACGGGCGTGAACGGCGAGTTCGACACCTTCTGGGTGCCGGTGCAGCTGCCCGCCGGTGACTACACGTTCCGCGCCTGGGTGCCGGACGAGTCCGACGGCGAGGGCGACGTCGACCGGGCCCTGCTCGAGGACGAGGTGTCCGTCTCGCGCCTGTGACCGGGCCCGCGCGCCCCGGACCGGACAGCCGGTGCGGTCAGGACGGTCAGTGCGGTCAGGACCGTCAGGGGCGGTAGGAGCCGGTCTCCCACACCTCGCGCAGGACGGTGGCGGCGTCGGTCTCCCGCGAGTCGTCGCAGCGGTCGACCACGGCCTCGGCGAACGCCTCGGCCGTCGCGGCGGGCGGCTCCTCGGCGGTGAGCTCGGTCAGCCAGAACGCCCGCAGCAGCGCGTGCGCCTGGTCGTCGCGGACGCCGGCGGGCAGGGCGAGCACGTCCGCGCAGGAGCCCGACAGCTGGTCCAGCGTGGTGTCCAGCGCCTGCTGCGCCTGGGCCCGCGCGGCCTGCGACGCGGCCTCGTCCGCCGCGGCGGTGGCCTCGGCCACCCTGTCGCGGGCCAGGTCCTCCGCCGCCGACCGGGCCGCCTGCTCCGCCTGCGAGCAGCCCGCCGCCGCACCGGCCAGGAGGACGGCCCCCAGGACCGTCACCGTCGCGCGCCGGACCCGCCGCGGGGCCCGCCGCGCGGGCGGCGGGCAGGGGTCCGGGGGGCGCATGCCGGCGAGTCTCGCAGACCTCCCGACCCGGCCCCCGGACCCCGAGGCGGCCTGTCGGTCACCGGCCGGCGGCGTAGCCCTGGGCCCCCCGGGCGTTGGCCGCGGCCCGCAGGAACCCGGCCTCGACCCCCACCACGCAGGTCCGTCCCAGCTGCCAGCCGTCGGTGGTGCGGACGTCGTGGCCGCGGTCCAGCAGGTCCTGCACGACGTGGTCCGGCATCCGGTCCTCCACCACGAGCACGTTGGGCTCGGCCAGGCGGGGGTGGAACGAGCTGGGGGCGTGGTCGCTGTGCAGCATGGGCTCGTCCAGCAGGGACTGCAGCGGGGTGAGCAGGGTCGGGGCGGCACCGGCCCGCCGACCGTGCTGCGCGGCGGCCACGGCCCGCACCAGGAACACCGTCGTCCACTGGTCCTGCTGGTCCCCGCCGGGGGTGCCGAGCGCGAGCCAGGGCTCGCCGTCGCGCAGCACCAGCGTCGGCGACAGGGTCGTGCGGGGCCGGCGCCCCGGCCGCAGGGACGCGGGCAGGCCCGGCTCCACCCGGAACATCTGTCCCCGCGTGCCGAGCGGGAAGCCGAGCTCGGGCACGACGGGGCTGGACTGCAGCCACGCCCCGCTCGGGGTGGCCGAGACCACGTTGCCCCACCGGTCGACGACGTCCAGGTGGACCGTGTCGCCCCGGGTGGCCCCGTCGCGCTGCACCGTGGGCTCGCCCACGCCGACCGCACCCGAGCCGTCGGCCGACGCCGCGGACGCCGGGTCGCGGACCACGGCGGCCAGCCGGGGCGTCCGGCCCCCGGGCGAGCCGGGGCGCAGGTCGCGGTCCGCGCGCCCGCCCACCGAGCCGGCCCGGTCGGCGAGGTAGCCCCGGTCGAGCAGGTCCGCCACGGGGACGGGGTCGGCCGCGGAGTCGCCGTACCAGGCCTCGCGGTCGGCCATGGCCAGCTTGGTGGCCTCGGCCCAGGCGTGCAGCCAGGCCGGGTCCTCCCGGCCCTCGGCGTCGCTGAGCGGGCCGGCCCCCACCCCCAGCGCCTCGAGCACGCCCAGCGTCTGCAGCATGACGGGGCCCTGGCCCCACGAGGAGGTCTTGCACACCGTGACGCCCCGGTAGTCCAGCGTGGCGGGGGCCTCCACGCCCGGGCGCCAACCGGCCATGTCCGCCCCGCGCAGCAGCCCGCCGTGGCGGCGGCCGCTGGTGTCCAGCCACGCCGTCCCGCGGCAGAACGCGTCGACGGCCTCGGCGACGAAGCCCTGGTACCAGGCCTGGTGGGCCCGCTCCCACTGCTCCTCGTGCCCCCCGGTGCCGGCCTCGGCGACCACGCGCCGGTAGGTCCGCGCCAGGCCCGGCAGCCGCAGCCGGGACCCGGGGACCGGGACCCCGTCGGGACCGTCGCCCACCAGGTAGACCTCGGCCGAGGGCTGCCAGTGCTCCCGGAAGTGGGCCGCCGTCCGGGCCACGGTGGCCGAGACCCGGTCCAGCACCGGGGCCCCGTCGGCGGCCAGCGCGATCGCCGGGGCGAGCACGTCGGCCACCGACCAGGTGCCCCAGCGCGCCACCAGCAGCGCCCACGCCCCGAACGAGCCCGGCACGGTCGCGGCCAGCAGACCCGTGCCGGGCACGTGGTCCAGGCCCAGCGCCGTGAACGCCTCGGGGGTGGCCGCCGCCGGCGCCACCCCCTGGCCGCACAGCACCTGCACCGGCTCCCCGGCCGGCTTGAGCACCATGGGTACCTCGCCCGCGGGGCCGTTCAGGTGGGGCTCGACCACCTGCAGCGCGAACCCCGTGGCGGCGGCCGCGTCGAACGCGTTGCCGCCGCGCTCCAGCACCGACTGCCCCACCGCCGTGGCCAGCCAGTGCGTGCTGGAGACCATGCCGAAGGTGCCGGTGAGCTCGGGTCGGGTCGTCGTCACCCGCCCGATGGTGCCGTGGGCCCGCTCAGGCGGCGACCGGGCTGAGGAACGCGTCCCAGGCGGGGTCGCGCTGCTCGGCCCCCTTGACCACCCACGCGGAGCCGCGCGGCGTGTACGGCCGCGAGCGCATGGTCCAGCCCATCTCCTCCGGCGTGCGGCTGCCCTTGACGTTGTTGCACCGCACGCAGCAGCCCACCAGGTTGGCCCAGGTGTCGGCCCCGCCCCGGCTGCGCGGCATGACGTGGTCGACCGTGGTCGCCCCGCCGCCGCAGTACACGCAGCGGTGCCCGTCCCGACGCAGCACGCCGCGCCGGCTCACCGGCACGTGGGTGGCGTACGGCGCGCGGATGTAGCGCCGCAGGATGATGACCGAGGGCCGGGTGAACCGGCTCGACGTCGACACCACCTCGTCGGCGTGCGCCGCCAGCACGGTCGCCTTGCCGGTCAGGACCAGGACGACGGCGCGTCTGAACGACACGACCGCCAACGGCTCGTAGCCGGCGTTCAGCACGAGGGTCCGCATCAGCGCCTCCTGGGGCAAAAGAAGAGGCGCCGCCCCGGACGGGACGACGCCTCGACGGCACGGCAGCTCCGACTGCCCGGGTGGCTGTGCACATGGCGGCGGACGAAGACGTGGCCACCGGCCGCTCGGCCCGGGCGCAGGCCCGCACGGGGCCCGGCGGGGACGAGCCCTCGGCCTCGGGCCCCCACCGTGCGGTGTGGACCGTGCACGACCCGAGCCTAACCCGCCGGAGCACGGCTCCGGCAGGTCTTTTCCCGCCCACCGTCCCGTGTCGCGAGGGACAGGGCGCCGTCGTAGGTTCGCGAGGTGGCCAGCTCCTCGTCCTCCGGCACGTCCCCGACCGTCATGTGGTTCCGCCGCGACCTGCGGCTCCTCGACCACCCGGCCCTGCTCGCGGCCAGCGGCTCCGACGGGGCGGTCGGCCCCGGCGACACCCCCGTGGTGCCGCTGTTCGTCGTCGACCCCGCGCTGTGGGGCCCGGCCGGCGACCCTCGTCGGGCCTGGCTGGTCCGGTCGCTGCGGGCGCTCGACGACGCCATGGCCGGGCACCTGGTCGTGCGCACCGGGGACCCGGTCGACGTCGTGCCGGCCGTGGTCCGGGACGCGGGGGCCACCGCCGTGCACGTCACCGCCGACAACGGGCCCTACGGCCGTCGGCGCGACGCCGCGGTCGAGGAGGCCCTGGGCGGGGACGTCCCGCTGGTGCGGACCGGCACGGCCTACGCCGTGGGGCCCGGCAGCGTGCTGAACGGCTCCGACGAGCCGTACAAGGTGTTCACCCCGTTCTACCGGGCCTGGCAGCGACTGGGCTGGCCCGCCCCCGCCGGCCCCGGTGACGACGTCGACTGGCACCGGGTGCCGGGGCGGGACTTCCCCGACGAGCCCGACCTGGGCGACCTGGTGCTGCCCGAGGTCGGCGAGGCCGCCGCGCTGGCCCGCTGGGAGGAGTTCCGCGACGAGGACCTGCTGGACTACGCCGCCCGGCGCGACCTGCCCGCCGAGGCGGGGACCTCGGCCATGAGCGCCCACCTGAAGTACGGCGAGATCCACCCGCGCACCATGCTCGCCGACCTGTCCCGGCTGGCCGGCGACGGCCGGCTCGCCAAGGACTCCCACGACTCGGTCGACACCTACCGCAGCGAGCTTGCCTGGCGGGAGTTCTACGCCGACGTGCTGTGGCACCACCCGCGCACCGCCCGGGAGTACCACCGCGAGCAGTACGCGGGCATGCGCTACGACTCCCCCACGTCGCAGCCGGGCCAGGACCGGCTGCGGGCCTGGCAGGAAGGCCGCACCGGTTACCCCGTGGTGGACGCGGGGATGCGGCAGCTGCGCGCCGAGGGCTGGATGCACAACCGGATCCGCATGGTGGTGGCCAGCTTCCTGGTGAAGGACCTGCACCTGGAGTGGCAGCTGGGCGCACGGCACTTCCTGCGCTGGCTGCGCGACGGGGACCTGGCCAGCAACAACCACGGCTGGCAGTGGGCGGCCGGGTCCGGCACGGACGCCGCGCCGTACTTCCGGGTCTTCAACCCGGTCACGCAGGGCGAGAAGTTCGACCCGACCGGGGAGTACGTCCGCCGCTACGTCCCCGAGCTGGCCCACCTGCGGGGCAAGGCGGTGCACACGCCCTGGGACGCCGAGGACGGGTACGCGCACGGCTACCCCGAGCGGGTCGTGGACCACAAGGCCGAGCGCGCGGAGGCCCTCGAGCGGCTGTCCGAGGTGACGCGCTGAGCCCTGGCGCCCGGTCGCGCTGAGCCCTGGCGCCCCGTCGCCCCGACCCGCACCGGGACGCCGCCCACCCCGACCGGGTGAGGCTGGCCCGGTCGGGTGAGCACCGTCAAGGCGTCAGGCACCTGCACCGATCACACCGTGTGATGAGTTCCGAGGCCAGCACCGACACCGCCGTCGAGCGCGGCGTCGACCCTTCCGTCGACCCTTCCGTCGAGCCCGCCGTCGAGCCCGAGCCGCGTCGAGGGCTCGCCTGGCTGCCGCGCGGCACGTCGCTGCCGGCCGAGGACTGGCGGCGGCGGCACCGCTCGGTGCTGTGGGTGCTGGGCGGGCAGGCGGCGCTGCTGCCCCTGGCGGCCCTCGTCCTGGCCGGGCCCGACCCCGCGGTGCTGCTGTCGTCGCTGGTCCCGCTGCTCATGACGGGCGTCGCCCGGCTGCCCCGGCTGCCCCGGCAGGTGCAGGCGGCCGTGGCCGGGCTGGGTCTGGTGGTCGTGTCGGCCGTGGTCGTCCAGGTGTCCGGGGGCGTCATCGAGGCGCACTTCCACTTCTTCGTCATGATCGGCGTGGTCGCCCTGTACGAGTCGTGGTGGCCGTTCGGGCTGGCCGTGGCCTTCGTGCTCGCCCACCACGGCGTGATCGGGACGCTGTTCAGCGACGCGGTCTACAACCACGACGGGGCCCGGCAGGACCCCTGGCTCTGGGCGGGGGTCCACGCGGCGCTGTTCGGCTTCGCCTGCCTGGGCTCGATCGTCAACTGGCGGCTGCACGAGGGTGCCCGCAGCGTCGAGCAGCAGCTGCACGGTGACCTGGCCCAGCAGGCGCGGGTCGACGAGCTGACCGGCCTGCCCAACCGGGCGGCGCTGCACGAGCACGCCGAGCGCCTGATCGAGCGCGCCGTGCGCGACGGCCGCCCGCTGACGGTGCTCATGGTCGACCTCGACCGGTTCAAGCTGATCAACGACACCCTGGGCCACGCCTGGGGCGACGCGCTGCTGCGGGAGGTCGGACCCCGGCTCGGCGGCGGCCTGCGCGAGGGCGACGTGCTGGCCCGGCTCGGCGGGGACGAGTTCGCCGCCCTGCTGCCGGGTCTGGTCGCCGAGCAGGCCATGGACGTCGCCGAGCGGCTGCGCGAGCGGCTGCGGGCCGGGTTCGTCGTGGACGGCATCGACCTGGACGTCGACGCCAGCGTCGGCGTGGCCACCTTCGACCCGCGGCTGGAGGCGGTCGCCGCCCCGGCGACGCCGTCGGCCGGTGCGGCGGAGCCGTCGGCCGGTGCGGCGGAGCGGTCCTCCGGACCGGCGCGGCCGTGCCTGGACGACCTGCTGCGCCGGGCCGACGTCGCGATGTACGCGGCCAAGCGCTCCGGCAGCGGCGCGCTGGCCTACTCCTCGCGCGAGGACGACCACAGCCGTTCCCGGCTGGCCCTGCTGTCCGACCTGCGCCGCGCGATCGCCGAGCGGCAGCTGGTGCTGCACTTCCAGCCCAAGCTCGACATGTCCTCCGGTCGGGTGTCCGGCGCCGAGGCGCTGGTCCGCTGGCACCACCCCGAGCGCGGCCTGCTGATGCCCGCGGACTTCGTCGCCGACGTCGAGTCCACCGGGCTGGCGCTGCCGTTCACCGACCTCGTGCTCGACCTGGCCATGGCGCAGGTGCGGCGCTGGCGCGACGAGGGCCGGCCGATCCAGGTCGCGGTCAACGTGCCGCCCCGCTGCCTGCTGGACCCCGAGTTCCCCGACCGGGTGGCCGGGCTGCTGCGCCGGCGGGACCTGCCGGCGTCCGCGCTGCGCATCGAGGTCACCGAGTCGTCCCTGATGACCGACCCGGCCGCGGTGCTGCAGACCATGCTGGCGCTGTCCGCCCAGGGCGTGGGCCTGTCGATCGACGACTTCGGGACGGGCTACTCCTCGCTCACCCACCTGCGCGAGCTGCCGGTCGACGAGCTCAAGGTCGACCGCTCGTTCACCCTGGGCATGACCAGCTCCACCGACGACGCGGTCATCGTCCGCAGCGCCGTCGAGCTCGGCCACCGGCTGGGCCTGGCCGTCGTGGCCGAGGGCGTCGAGGACGACGACACGCTGGCGGCCCTGCACCAGGAGTCCGTCGACGTCGTCCAGGGGTACCTGTTCGCCCGGCCGATGACCGCCGCGGCGATGGACGCGTGGCTGGCCGACCGCGACCAGGCGCAGGACCGGCAGCCGGACCTCGGGCCGGACCTCGAAGCCGTGCCCGGCCAGCGGGCGGGGGCCGGCGCCCCGGCACCGGCCGAGCGCTGACGCAGCACGCGCTCAGCCCGCGTTGCGCGGGTCGTGACGCAGGTCGCGCTGCGGCTGCGTGACGGTCCGGCCGGGGCCTCAGCGGGCCTGGAACGTCCCCGTGGCGTGGAAGCGCCCCAACAGGTCCAGCACCGACCGGGTGCCGGACCGCACGGGGGCCGGCAGCCCGTGGGCCGGGTACCAGCCGACCGAGCGGGTCTCGACGCCGTCGGGGCGCGGTTCCACGGCGGCGGCGTCCACGCCCGTCAGCAGGAAGCACATGGCGTAGGCCAGCACCACGTCCCCGTTGGGGTAGACGATGGTGTGCTCGGCCGGGTCGGACAGGCACGCGAAGGGGACCAGGTCCCGCTCGGCCGCCTCCAGCCCCGTCTCCTCCCGCAGCTCGGTGACGGCGGTCGCGGCGAACGACTGCCCCGGCTCGCACGAGCCCGCGGGGATCTCCCACTCGTGGTCGTCGACCCGCTGCTGCAGCAGCAGCCGGCCGGACCGGTCCTCCACCACGACCAGCGCCCCCGGCACGAGCAGGGGCACCGGACCGAGCAGCGAGCGCAGCCGGCCGAGGTGGCTGTCCTGGAAGCGCATCACGGCAGCGTGTCACGTGCCGGACGGCCAGGGTGACTCGGCGCCGGTCGACCCGGGGCGCATAACCCCTGGCGCACGGGCCGCCGCCGACCTACCGTTGTCGCACACGGAAGGGAGGTGATCCGAAAGCATGAAGTCTTCTCGGTCTTGTGAGGTGGCTGTCCGCTGACGCGGCCCGCCAGGACCTGACTGTCGGCGAAATCCCCGGCAGCCACCGCAGCCCCCGGGTGTCGCACCTCGTCCACGCGACCGCCGGTCGGATCCCGACCAGCGCCCCGGGGGCTGTTCCCTGCCTACGGGCGCGTCAGGGCCAGCGGCGCTCGACGCGCCAGTCCGCCGCGGTCGCCAGCCCGCCCGCCCCGTCGAGGGCGACGAACGCCAGCCGGTCGTGCAGCCGCGAGGGCCGGCCCTGCCAGAAACTCGACCTCGGCCGGCACCAGCCGGAAGCCGCCCCAGTGCTCGGGCAGCGGCACGTCGTCCGCGGCGCCGGTGTCGGGCCAGCGCTCGCGCAGGGCGGCCTCGCGCGCCTCGACCGTGCCGCGGTCCGCGACGGGCGCCGACTGCCGTGACGCCCAGGCCCCGATGCGCGAGCCGTAGGGCCGGCTGGCGAAGTAGGCCGCCACCTCCGCCCGCTCCAGCGGGTGCACCCGGCCCCGCACGGCGACCTGCCGCTGCACGGGGTACCAGCCGAACAGCAGCGACGCGGCCGGGTTGTCCGCCAGCTCGCGGCCCTTGCGGGAGCCCAGGTTGGTGAAGAACCGGAAGCCGTCGTCGGCCAGCCCCTTGAGCAGGACCGTGCGTGCGGACGGCGCCCCGGCCTCGTCCACCGTGCCCAGCACCATGGCGTTGGGCTCGACGACCGCCGGCACCTGCGCGAGCTCGTCGAACCAGGTGCGGAACTGCTCGGCGGGCGTGGCCGCCAGGTCGGACTCGTGCAGCGAGCCCGCCTCGTAGCTCAGGCGGAGGTCGGCGAACTCGTCGGGGGCCACGTCGGTAGTGTCGTCCGTGATCACGGGCACCACGAGCCGGCACCACCGACCGCACAGCCGCACGACTCGACGGGGAGCGCGCATGACCACCACCGACCAGCCGGTCGCCCACGGTCTCGAGGGGGTCGTCGCCTTCGAGACGACCATCGCCGAGCCCGACCGCGACGGCGGCGCGCTGCGCTACCGCGGCGTCGACATCACCGAGCTGGCCGGCGTCGTCCCGTTCGAGCAGGTGTGGGGCCTGCTCGTCGACGACGCCCCGCAGCCGGGCCTGGTCCCCGGCGACCCGCTGCCGCTGCCGGTGTCCACCGGCGACGTGCGCGTCGACGTCCAGGCCTCGCTGCCCACCCTGGCCGCGACCTGGGGGCTGCAGCCCGTGCTCGACGTGGACGCCGCCACGGTGCGCGACGACCTGGCCCGGGTCAGCGACGCGGTGCTGTCGTTCACCGCCCAGTCCGCGCGCGGCGAGCAGCCCGCCGTACCCGTCGAGCGCGTGGCGCAGGCGGGCACCGCCGCCGAGCGGTTCATGGTGCGCTGGCGCGGCGAGCCGGACCCGCGCCACGTCGCGGCCGTCGACGCCTACTGGGTCAGTGCCGCCGAGCACGGCATGAACGCCTCCACGTTCACCGCCCGGGTCGTCACCTCGACCGGGGCCGACGTGGCCGCCGCGGTGGCCGCGGCCGTCGGGGCCATGAGCGGCCCGCTGCACGGCGGCGCCCCCAGCCGGGTCCTGCACATGCTGGACGGGGTCGAGAAGCGCGGCGACGCGCTGGCCTACGTCCGCTCGGCCCTGGACACCGGCGAGCGGCTGATGGGCTTCGGGCACCGGGTCTACCGCGCCGAGGACCCGCGGGCCCGGGTGCTGCGCGCCACGGCCGAACGCCTCGGCGCCCCCCGGTTCGAGGCCGCGGCCGCGCTGGAGCAGGCCGCCCTGGCCGAGCTGCAGGCCCGCAAGCCCGACCGGGTGCTCGCCACCAACGTCGAGTTCTGGGCCGCGGTGGTGCTCGACTTCGCCGAGGTGCCTCCCGCGATGTTCACCCCCATGTTCACCTGCGCGCGCACCGCCGGCTGGGCGGCGCACGTGCTGGAGCAGAAGCAGACCGGGCGCCTGATCCGGCCGTCGGCACGCTATGCGGGCAAGGGGCCGCGCAGCCTCTGACACCTGCGACCATGGCGGCCGTGAGGATCCCCGCCGACCTGCTGCCGGCCGACGGCCGGTTCGGTTCCGGCCCCAGCCGCATCCGGCCGGCCCAGCTGCAGGCGCTGCTCGCCGCCGGCCCCGACGTGCTGGGGACCTCTCACCGGCAGGAACCGGTCCGGGCCCTGGTCCGCCGGGTCCGTCAGGGCGTCGCGGCGCTGCTCGGGCTGCCCGACGGCTACGAGGTCGTGCTGGGCAACGGCGGCTCCACGGCGTTCTGGGACGTGGCCACGGGCGGCCTGGTCGGCGCGCGGGTGCAGCACCTGGTCCACGGCGAGTTCGGGGCCAAGTTCGCCGCCTGCACCGCGCGGGCCCCCTTCGTGACCGCCTCCGACCACGTCCGGGCCGAGCCGGGCTCGGCGGCCCGGGCGCACGCCGTCGCCGGGGTGGACACCTACGCCTGGGCGCACAACGAGACCTCGACCGGCGTGCTCGCGCCGGTGGACCGGGTGCCGGGGGCCGACGACGACGCGCTCGTGCTGGTGGACGCCACCTCGGCCGCGGGCGGCGTCGCGGTGGACGTGTCCCGCACCGACGCCTACTACTTCGCCCCGCAGAAGGCCCTCGGCTCCGACGGCGGGCTGTGGCTGGCGGTGCTGTCCCCCGCGGCCCTGGCGCGGGCCGAGCGGCTCGGGGCCTCCGACCGGTGGGTGCCGGACTTCCTGTCGCTGCCGGCGGCCGTCGCCGCGTCCCGCCGCGACGAGACCGTCAACACGCCCGCCGTCGCGACGCTGCTGCTGCTGGCCGAGCAGGTGGAGTGGCTGCTCGCGCAGGGCGGCCTGGACTGGTCGGCGGACCGCTGCCGCGAGTCCTCGGGCCTGGTGTACGCGTGGGCCGAGGCCCGGGACTTCGCCGCACCGTTCGTCGCCGACCCGGCGCTGCGCAGCCCGGTCGTGGTCACGGTCGACCTGACCGGGGTGGACGGCGGCGAGGTCGCCCGGGTGCTGCGGGACAACGGCGTCGTCGACGTGGACCCGTACCGCAAGCTGGGCCGCAACCAGCTGCGCGTCGGTACGTTCCCCTCGGTCGAGCCCGACGACGTGCGCGCGCTGCTGGCCTGCGTCGACCACGTCGTGGAGCGGTTGACGGCGTGAGCGCGAGCACGCCGCTGGCTCCGCCGCTGCGCCGCTCCCCCATCACCGCCGCCGCCTATAGCGCGGTCATCACGTGGGGCTGGTTCGTGTTCGCGTCCGGTCCGGTCCTGCCGCTCATCGGGCTCGACATGGGCCTGTCCAAGACGCTGGTGGGCCTGCACGCGACGTTCCTGTCGGTGGGCAGCGTGGCCTCGGCCCCGCTGCTGGTGCCCATCGTGCGGCGGGTCCGCCGCTGGGGGGCGATGGCGCTGGGCTGCGGCCTGGTCAGCCTGGCCGCGGTCCTGCTGTCTGTCGGCTCGCTGTTCCCCGGCTGGGGGCTGGCCATGACCCTGGCAGGCATGGTGACAGCCGGCTTCGGCGGCACCATGCTGATCGCCACGTCGTCGGCCGTGATGGACGAGCACCACGGCCGTGCCTCCAACGCGGCCGTCAGCGAGGCCAACGGGCTGGGCTCCGGCCTGGGTGTGCTGGCCCCTCTGCTGGTCGGGGCCAGCGTCGGCCTCGGGCTGACCTGGCGCCCCGCCCTGCTGGCGATGCTGGTGGTCGCCTGCGCCGCCCTGCTGCTGCTGCGCCGGGTGCTGGACCTGGACCACCAGGGTCGCCTCGACGCCTCCCCGCTGCGGGCCGTGCCGGCCCCGGCCACCGACGCCACCGGCCGGCGGTACCCGCTGCCCCGCCGGGTCTGGGTGATCCTGGCCGTGACCATGAGCGGCGTCGGCATGGAGGTCAGCCTCAACACCTGGTCGGCGGAGCTGCTGCGCGAGCGCACGGTGCTGGACGCCGCGGGCGCCAGCGCCGCTGTGGCCGCGTTCGCCCTCGGCATGGCCCTGGGCCGCTTCGTCGCGGTCCCGCTGGCGCAGCGCTGGACCAGCAGCCACCTGCTGCGGGTGGCGCTGGGCGTGCTGGCCCTCGGCTGGACCCTGATGTGGCTGGCCACCCTGGCCTCGACCAGCTGGGTGAGCCTGGCCGTCGTCGGGCTGGCGCTGAGCGGGGCGGGCGCCGGGGCGTTCTTCCCCATCGGGTCGGCCTGGCTGGTCCGCAGCTCCGCCGGGCAGGCCGAGCGCGGCATGGCGCGGGTGTCGGTCGGGGTCGGCCTGGCGGCAGGCATCGTGCCGTTCGGGGTCGGCGTGGTGGCCGACGCCGTGGGGATCCACCTGGCGCTGCTGTTCGTCCCGTTCGGCCTGGCCGCCGTCACCCTCGGCCTGGCGGTGCTGCGCTCGCGCGCCGTGCACGACTGAACCGCCGCACCCGACCGGGTCGCCCCGGTCCCCCATTCAATCGACAACACCTTGATCCCCGCCCCCACCGACCAACCACCGACCCCACCCGATCGACAACACCTTGATCCCCGCCCCCACCGACCAACCACCGACCCCACCCGATCGACAACACCTTGATCCCCGCCCCCACCGACCAACCACCGACCCCACCCGATCGACAACACCTTGATCCCCGCCCCCACCGACCACCGACGCAGGGTGCCGTCGCGTCGGCTAGACCGACGCCGAGTGCCGTTGCGTCGAGACGGGGGGCAGCAGGGCGGCGAGGGCGGGGCGGACGCCGAGGGCGGCGCAGGTGGCCTCGACCTCCTCGACCAGGCCGGCCGGCGGGGCGGCGCCGGTGCGCACGGCCCGCAGCAGGGTGTTGCGCGGGGTGTGCTCGGGGTCGACGAGCTCGACGGCGTCGGTGCGGTAGCCGTGCAGGCGCAGCAGGTCCGCGCGCAGGGCGTCGGTGACGGTGTCCAGCAGCCTCGAGCGCAGGATGCCGTCGCGCAGCATCGGGCGCAGGTCCGGCGCGGCCCCCGCCACTGCCCCGTCCTCCGCCGACGCACCACGGGCGTCGACCTGGCGGCGCAGGTCCTTGTGGCAGCACGGTGCGGCCAGCACCGCCCGGGCGCCCCAGCCCACGGCCTGGGCCAGCGCCTCGTCGGTCGCGGTGTCGCAGGCGTGCAGCGCCAGCACGACGTCGGGGACGTCCTCGGGCTGCCAGGTGCCGGCCGAGTCGACCACGAAGGAGACCCCGGTCTCGCCGATGCGGGCCACCAGCTCGGTGTTGCGGGCGATCACGTCGTCGCGGACGTCCACGCCGACGGTCGTCACCGGGCCGCGCCGTGACAGCCACCGGTGCGCGGCCAGCGTCAGGTAGGCGTTGCCGCAGCCCAGGTCGACGACCCGCAGCGGCCGGTCGGCCGGCTGGTCGGGGACGACGTCGTCGAGCCGGCCCAGGAACGCGTCGACCTGCCGGCGCTTGGCCGCGCCCGCACCGACGGCGTCGAACAGCGGGTCGTCCGGGGCGAGCCGGTGCTGCTTGACCCGGTCGTGGCCGGTGGCGGCCCCGGTCGCGGCCGTCGCCCCGGCGCCGGCGCGGTGGACCTGCGCCTCGCCCTTCTTGGTCACCCGCAGCTGGAGCGTGCCGCCGGCGTGGTCGACGTGCCAGTTGCCGAACGGCTCGCCCAGCAGCTCGTCGACGGCCGCGACCAGGGCGTCCGGGTCCAGGGTGCGGGTGACTGGGGCCCGGTCGTGGCGCTCGGTCAGCACCACGCGGCGCCCGGCCGAGACCGTCACCGGCCGCAGCTCCACCCGGGGCGCGCTCGGGACCGCACCGCGGCGACGTCCCGCGGCCACGGCCCGGACCAGGGCGTCGGACAGCAGCAGCGCGCGGACCTCGGCCAGGGCGGCTTCCAGGGGCTCGGGCATCAGGCCACCCGCTCGTCGTGGGGGTGCACGCGGTCCTCGTCGGGGTCGGTCTTGGGCGCGGTGACCATCACCACGTGCGGGCGGGTGTCGGTGCGGAAGCGCACCTCGATGGTGGAGCGGCGCGCCAGGAACGCCACGGCGCCGGCGGCGGCCAGCAGGGCGGTGATGCCGCCCACGGCGATGGTCCAGCGGGCCCCGAACGCCTCCGCCACCCAGCCGATCAGCGGCCCCCCGACCGGGGTGGCCCCGATGAACACCGCGAAGTACAGCGCCATCACCCGGCCGCGCAGCTCGGGCGGGGTGGACAGCTGGACCGTCGCGTTGGCCGCGGTCATCAGGGTCAGCGCGGCCAGGCCCACCGGCACCAGGGCCGCGGCGAAGGTCCAGTAGGTCGGCATCAGCGCGGCCACGCAGGAGGCGAGGCCGAACGCGGTCACCGCGCCCACCACCAGGCGCAGCCGGGCCCGCCGGCGTCCCGCGGCCACCAGGGCGCCGGTCAGCGACCCGACGGCCAGGAACGAGCCGAGCAGGCCGTAGGACTCCGGGCCGCGGTCGAACTCGATGCGGGCCATCACCGCGGTGGTCAGCTGGAAGTTCAGCCCGAACGTGCCCACGACGAACACCAGCACGAGCACCAGCATGATGTCGGCGCGGGTCCGCACGTAGACCACCGCCTGGCGCATCCGCTCCAGCCCCGACAGGCCCTGCGTGCCCTGCCCGGGGCTGCGCGAGCGGGTCAGCGCCAGCACGACGACCGTGAACCCGAACGACACCGCGTTGATGACGAACACCGGCCCGGTGCCCACCCAGGCGATCAGCAGGCCGGCCGACGCCGGGCCCAGCAGCCGGCCCAGGTGGAACGTGGCCGCGTTGAGGCCGATGGCGTTGGGCAGGTCCTCCGGCGGCACGAGCGACGTGACGTAGGTCTGCCGGGCCGGGGCGTCGAAGGCCGTGACCACGCCGAGGGCGAGGGCGAAGCCGTACACGTGCCACACCTGCGCGGCCCCCGCGATGACCAGCACGCCCAGGCCGAGCGCCAGCAGGCCCTGCAGCGACTGGCTGACCTGCAGGATCCGGCGCTTCTCGAACCGGTCGGCGATCAGCCCGGCCCAGGGTGCCAGCAGCACCATCGGCAGGAACTGCAGCCCGGTGACGATGCCCACCGCGAGCGCGGAGTCGGCGGTCAGGTCGACCAGGACCAGCCAGTCCTGGGCCACCCGCTGCATCCAGGTGCCGGTGTTGGATACGATGGCGGCGCCGACCCACAGCCGGTAGTCGCGGTGGGCCAGGGAGCGGAAGGTGTCGTGGAGGGTGCGGCTCACGAGTCGGTGAGCTCGCTGAGCAGGACCGCCGCCCGGGCCAGCACCCGACGGTCCTCCGCGGGCAGGGCGGACAGCTGGTGGCACAGCCACTCGTCGCGCCGGCGGCGGGTCTCGTCCACCGCGGCGGCGCCGGCCGCGGTGAGGGTGACCAGCTGCGCGCGGCCGTCGACCGGGTGCGCGGCCCGCTCGACCAGACCCGCCTCGAGCAGGCTGCCTACGATGCGCGTCATCGACGGCGGGCGGACCCGCTCCTTGTCCGCCAGCACGGCGGCGGTCAGGGCGCCGTGGCGCGACAGCAGACCGAGCACCGCGTACTGGGTGTCGGAGATGTCGGCGTCCGACTTCTCCGCCCGCAGCCGGCGCACGATCCGCATCAGGGACACCCGCAGGTCCGCGGACAGGGCACCGGGGGCGTCGCTGCGACCCCGGGGGCCGTGGTCCTGCTCGGTGGCTGTCATCGGGGTGGAGGCTACCAGGAACTGATTACCCAAGGTAATTACCTTGGGTACGTGACCGTCCGGTTCAGCGGCCCGGCCGGTGCACGACGTGGCCGTTGGCCTGGAACACCGGCTTGACCACGACCCGGTCCACGTCGACGTGGGCGGGCCGGGTCGCGACGAACGCGACGACCTCCGCGACGTCCTCGGCGTGGATCGGCTGGGTCCCGGCGTACACCGCGGCGGCCCGCTCGGCGTCCCCGCCGAAGCGCACCAGCGAGAACTCGTCGGTCTCGACCATGCCGGGGGCGACCTCGCTGACCCGGATGCCCTCGGCGTGCAGCTCCCAGCGCAGCGTCTCGGCGACGGCGCGCAGGGCGTGCTTGGAGGCCACGTAGCCCGCCCCGCCCGGGTACACCTCGGAGCCGGCGATGGAGCCCATGACCACCACGTGGCCGGCCCCGCCGGCCCGCAGCCGGGGCATCAGGGCCCGGGTCACACGGACCACGCCCAGCACGTTGCACTCGTACATCCAGCGCCAGGCGTCGAGGTCGGCCTCGACGACCGGCTCCAGGCCCAGCGCCCCGCCGGCGCAGTGCAGCACCAGCTCCACGGACGGCAGGTCGGCCAGCGCCTCGTCGAGCGCGGCGACCGAGGCGTCGTCGGTGACGTCGAGCCGGACGGCCCGGCCGCCGATCTCGGCCGCGAGCTCCTCGCAGCGCTCGAGCCGACGGGCGGCGCAGACGACGTGGAACCCGGCCGCGGCGAGGGCGCGGGCGCTGGCCGCACCGATCCCCGAGCTCGCCCCGGTGACCAGGGCCGTACCGCGACGGGCGGCGTCCGTGCTGGCAGGCATGCGCCCAGCCTGCCACGAGTCTCCTAGGCTGCCGGTGTGGGTCGCCGTCAGCTCGTCCGGATCACCGAGCCGCTGGCGATGGACCCGTCGCGTCCCGTGGCGCTGGGCACGGTCGCCTGGTCGGTCGCCCTGGTCGTCCTGCTGCTGGCCGACCTGGGCCCGGAGCAGCGCTGGTGGGCGTGGGCGGCCGCCGCCGGGGTCGCGATGGGCCTGCTCGGCGTCGTCGCGGCCCGGCGGGCGCGGCGTCAGCCGGGACGGACGCCCTCGGAGGAGACCGGTTCGGCGGCCTCACCGGGCA
Source organism: Jannaschia sp. R86511 (assembly GCF_042466345.1). Classification (NCBI taxonomy): domain Bacteria; kingdom Pseudomonadati; phylum Pseudomonadota; class Alphaproteobacteria; order Rhodobacterales; family Roseobacteraceae; genus Jannaschia; species Jannaschia sp. R86511. Next base: position 1,149,381 of record NZ_JAXHCD010000001.1, on the reverse strand, counting down.
GCGGGTCCGTGTCGAGCTCCTGACGCAGGTCGTCGATCAGGGGCTCCGGCAGATCGTCGGGCTCCTCGGCCGTCTGACCCGTCTCGGAGTGGGCCCCGCAGCCGTGGTCCATGCTGACGACCCGGCCGTCGTCGGGTGACCAGGCGTTGGCGCAGACCCCGAACGACTGCCGGAACGTGCCGGTCATGCCGACCAGGTACCCGCACGTCGAGCAGGGGGCGTCCGCGGCCCGGGTCTCGGCGTTGTCGGGGCCGTTGTCGCTGCGGTACCAGCGGGTGGCCGCCTCGATCCGGCCCTCGCGGTTGAGCACGCGCCGACGGCCGAGCCCGAGCTCCCAGGTCAGCGCGACCTCGTCGCCGGAGAAGGCCAGGTCGAAGCCGTCGGGGACCTGCTCCAGGCCCTCGTCGAGCAGCGGGTCCTGGTCGCGGTAGGGCAGCACGTCGGTCTCGCCCAGGTCACCGGGCTCGACGCGGTCGGCCCACGGCACCCACGACGGGGCCAGCAGCGCCTGCTCGCCGGGCAGCAGCACGACCTCGCTGACCGTGACCGCGCGGGCGCGCGGGATGCGGGCCAGCACGACGGTCCAGGCCCAGCCCCGGTAGCCGGGGTGGGTGGTGGCGAACCGGTGCACGGTCACCCGGTCGGCCTCGGCGGACACGCCGAGGTGCTCTCCCACCTCACCGGGTCCGGCCACCTCGACGGCGGCGGCCCGGGCCTCCTCGACGGCCTTGGCCCCCATGGGGTCGAGCTTGGGCGGCCCGACGCGGGCGGGGGCCCGCCGGGCGGCGGTGCGCGCGGGCGCGGCCTCGGCGGTGCCCGCCTCGGTCGTGTCTGCCTCGGTGGTGCCCGCCTCGACGGTGCCTGCCTCGGCGGGCTCGGCCGTCGGCTCGACCGCGTCGACGTCTGCGGCCGGGGTCTCGTCCGGCGCCTCGATCGGCACCTCGGCCGGCGTCTCGGCCGCGGTGGGAGCGGTGGGAGCGGTGGCCTTCCTCGCGCGGGCGGCCCGGGCCCGGGGGGCCCGCTTGACCGGCACCTCGGCGGGCGCATCGGCCACTGCCGTGACCTCGGCGGGGACCTCGGACGGGACGCCGACCGCAGCGACGTCGACCGAGTCCGGGGACGCGGGCTCGTCCACGACCGCGACCTCGACGACCGCCTCGGCGCCGTCGACGACGGCCTCCAGCGTCCCGGCGGGCGCGTCGGCCCCGGTGCCGGCCTGCTCCTCGGCAGCCGCGGCCGCGGACTGCTGGGCCGCGGCGGCCTTCTTGGCCGCACGGGTGGCGGCGGCCTTCTTGGCCCGTGCGCTGCGCTCGGGGTCCGGTGTCGTGGCCATGCTCAGGCGTCCAGGTCGTCGGCGACGGCGCGCAGCACCTGGGCGACCTTGCCGGCCATGGCCCGCTCCGGGTAGCGACCCCGGTTGAGCTGCGAGGAGACCCCGTCGAGGAGCTTGATCAGGTCCTCGACGATGACGGCCATGTCGTCGGCGGGCTTGCGCTGGTTGGCCCGCACCGACGCCGGGGCGTCGAGCACCCGCACGCTCAGCGCGGAGGGACCCTTGCGGCCGTCGGCCACGCCGAACTCCACGCGGGAGCCGGGCTTGAGCGCGGTCGTGCCCGCCGGGAGCGCGTTGGCGTGGACGAACACCTCCCCGCCGTCGTCGGACGCGACGAAGCCGAACCCCTTCTCGGCGTCGAAGAACTTGACCTTGCCTGTGGGCACGTTTACCTCAGAACCAGGATCGCGTACGGCTGCGGGAGCGCGTACTTGGTGTCGGACGGGCGGCTGGGCGGGCAGCAGCGGCCCAGGGTATCGCGCAGGTCCCGTCCCGCCGCCTCGCGACGGACCTCAGCGCTGCGGCGAGGGGCTCGCGAGCAGGTCGTTCATCGACCCCGACCGGAAGGCGCGCACCTGCACCTCGTCGTGGCCGAGCCGCCGCACCACGTCCCGGACGCGCTCCAGGTCCGGCTCGCCCAGGCCGTCGAGGCAGGCCCGGTCGAGCTCCACCCGGGCCCCCTCCTCCCCCAGGTCCCGCACCCGCAGGTCCCGCACCCGGTCGCCCAGCAGGTCCTTGAGCTGCCGCTCGGCCGTGCCGACCCGGTGCAGGAGGGCCGGGGTGATGGGGATGCCGTAGGCGATCCGGCTCGACAGGCAGGCGGCGGCCGGCTTGTCCCAGGTGGGCAGGTCCCAGTGCGCCGACAGCACGCGGACCTCGGCCTTGGTGAGGCCCGCGTCGGCCAGCGGGGTGAGCGCCCCCACCTCGGCCGCGGCCCGGATGCCCGGCCGGAACCCCGCCCGCAGGTCGTCGGCGTTGGTCCCGGTCGCGACCCGGTCCAACCCCAGGTCGCGGGCCAGCGGCACCAGGACCGACATCAGCTCGGCCTTGCAGAAGTAGCAGCGGTCGCCGCCGTTGGCCCGGTAGCCCTCCCGGGACAGCTCGTCCGTGCGCGGCTCGTGCCAGCCGACCCCGAGCCGCCCGGCCAGGTCCCGGGCCGCCACGACCTCGGCCCCGGGGACCGCGTCGGAGACCGCCGTGGCCGCCGCCACCCGCGTCGCCCCCAGGGCACGGACCGCGCCGGCCAGGACGAGGGCGGAGTCCGCGCCGCCGGAGAACGCGACCAGCACCGAGGTCGCCGGGTCGAAGGCGGCCAGCAGCGCCTCGGCGAGGGCGTCGGCGTCGCGCGGTACCGGGGCGATGTCCACCCGCGGCACGGTACGCGCCGTCCGGGCGCCTCGTCGCCGCGGTCGCGGCCGGCGCCCACCCGCACCGGCGGCCCCGTGGCCGGACGCGCACCCTGGCGGCGCGGCGTACCGTGGAGCGGATGTCGACCAGCCCTGCACCGGCGCGGCCGCGCGTGCGCCGTGAGGCCCCGCGCAGCCTCGCCGACGACCTGCGGGCCCGGGACGACGCCGACCTGGTCGCGCTGCTGCAGGCCCGCAGCGACCTCGCCGTCCCGGTCCCCACCGACCTGGGCTCGCTGGCCGTGCGGGCGACCACCCGCGCCAGCGTCCAGCGGGCGCTCGACCTGCTGGACGCACCCGGCCTGCAGGTGGTCGAGGCGCTGGCGGTGCTGCCGGAGCCTGTCACGCCGGCCGCGGTCAGCCGGGCCTGGGGGGCCGACGCCCGCCCGCACCTGGACCGGCTGCGGCGGCTCGCGCTGGTGTGGGGCACGCCGCGGGCGCTGCGCCTGGTGCGGGTGGCGCGCGAGGTGCTGGGCGAGCACCCCGCCGGACTCGGGCCACCGCTCGCGGCCACGTTGGAACGCCGTAGCCCCGCCCGCGTGGCCGCCCTGGCCGAGTACCTGGGCCTGGGCGAGATCGGGGACCCGGTGCGCGCGGCCGCCGAGGTGGCGGCCCGCTTCGCCGACCCCGTCGCCCTGGCCGACCTGCTGGCCACGGCCCCGGCCGGGGCACGGGAGGTGCTCGAGAGGTTGCTGTGGGGCTCACCCGTGGGCGAGCACCCGGGCACCGACGACGACGGTCCGGTCGGCTGGCTGCTGCGCCACGGCCTGCTCGCCGTGGCCGGTCCGGGCCGGGTGGTGCTGCCGCGCGAGGTCGCCCTCAGCCTGCGCGGCGGTCGCACCCACCGCGCCCCCGCAGCGGCCCTGCCGCCCGTCGTCGGCGAGCCCGTCCGGGCCGGGCTGACCGAGCACGCGGCCTCCGGCTCGGCGGCCGAGGCCGTCCGGCTGGTCGGCGAGCTGCTGGGCGTGGCCGAGCGGACCACCCTGGGCGTGCGCCGCGCGGGTGGCCTGGGGGTGCGCGAGCTGCGGCGGGTCGCGGTGGCGCTCGGCGTCGAGGAACCGGTCGCCGCGCTGGCGGTGGAGTTGGCCGGCGCCGCCGGGCTGCTCGCCCCGGACGGGGAGGAGCAACCCGCCTGGGTCCCCACGCACGCCGTGGACGACTGGGCCGACGAACCCGTGCCGGTGCGCTGGACGACCCTGGCCCGGGCCTGGCTGGGCAGCGACGTCGTCGCCTCCCTGGTGGGCACCCGCGACCGCAGCGGCGGCGTCCGGGCCGCCCTGACCGACGACGTCCGGCGGCCGAGCTCCACCGCGCTGCGCCGCGACCTGCTCGTCGAGCTCGGGGCCGTGGACCCCGGCCGCGCCGCCACCCGCGAGGAGCTGCTGGCCCGGCTGGACCACCGCTCGCCGCGACGTGCGGGCCCCGGCCGCGACGACCTGGTGGCCCGCCTGCTGCAGGAGGCGGCCTGGCTGGGCCTGACCGGTCAGGGCGTGCTGTCCGAGCCGGCCCGGGCCCTGCTCGACGGGGACGAGGACGCGGCCGTGGCGGCCCTGGGCACCCTGCTGCCGGAGTCCGTCGACCACCTGCTGCTGCAGGCCGACCTGACCGCCATCGCCCCCGGACCGCTGACCGCGGAGCTGGCGGCGGTGGTGGAGCAGGCGGCCGACGTGGAGTCGCGCGGCACCGCGACGGTGTACCGGTTCGGGCCGGACTCGGTGCGCCGGTCGCTGGACGCCGGGCGGACGGCGGACGAGCTGCTGGCCGCCCTGGAGCAGGCCAGCCCCAACGGCGTGCCGCAGCCCCTGGCGTACCTCGTGCGTGACGTCGCCCGTCGCCACGGCCTGGTCCGGGTCGGCCGCGCGTCGTCGTTCCTGCGGGCCGAGGACCCGGCCGCGCTGGAGGAGCTGCTCGTGGACCGCCGGCTGGTCGGGCTCGGGCTGCGTCGGCTGGCGCCCACGGTGCTGGCCGCCGAGGCCGAGGGGCCCGTGGTGCTGGAGGCGCTGCGGCGGATCGGGACGGCGCCGGCGGCGGAGGCCGCCGACGGCACGCTGCTGGTGCCGGGGCGCACGGCGCGCCGGGCGCCGGCCCGCCGCCGACCGGCCACGCCCGCGTCGGCCCGCCTGCCCTCGGGCGACGAGCTCGACGAGGCCGTCCGACGCTGGCGGCTGGCCGAGCAGGGACCCCGTCCGGGCAGCGTCGACCTGCCCCACCTGGAGCCCCGCGTCAGCCTCGAGCTGCTCCGCGACGCCGTCACGGCGGGCCAGCCGGTGTGGGTGGGCTACGTCGACGAGACCGGCCGCACCACCCGGCGCCTGCTGGAGCCGCTGACCCTGTCCGGCGGGCGGCTGACCGCCGTGGAGGCGGGTCGGCCCGGGACCCGGACCTACTCGGTGCACCGGGTGACCGGCGTCGCCCTGGTCCCGGAGGTGGAAGACTGACGACGCCGTCCAGGACGCCGGGGCGGTCGACGGGACCCGCGCCAGTGCAGGAGGAACAGGCATGACCGAGAACAGCGACCGCCCGGACCACGCCGACGAGCCCGAGGCCACCACGCCCGAGGCCACCGCGCCCGAGCCGGCCCGGACCGACCGCGACGACGCCGCGCCGGAGTCCGTCCTGACCGGTTTCTCGTGGGACGACCCGTCGGGGGCCGCCCCGACCCGCCCGGAGCAGCCGGCCGGGTCCGACCAGCCGGCGCCCGACGCACCGGCCGCGGACGCACCGGCCTACGGCACTGCGCAGGCCTCCGACACCCCGCCGAGCTCGGACGAGCCGTCCTACGGCACGCCGTACGGCGCGACCCCGGAGGCCCCCGCGCAGTACCCCCCGGCCGCCCCGTACCCGCCGGCCGGCGCCCAGCAGGACCCCTACGGCCAGGGCGCCTACGGGCCGACCGGCCAGGCGGGCCAGCCCGGTCAGGGTGGTGAGGGCTACGCCGCCGCGGGCCAGGCCTACGGCCAGCCGTACGGCCAGCAGCCGGCCCCCTACGCCGGCGGCTACGGGCAGAGCGCGCCCTACACGTCGACGCCGCAGCCCTACGCCTACGGCCCGCCCCCGCTGTCGCCCGAGGCCGAGAAGGTCCGCTCGTCGGCCATCCTGTGGACGGTCCTCAACGGCATCTCGATCTTCGTGTGCTTCAACGTCTTCGCGATCGGCGGCGTCATCTGCGCGGCCATCGGCATCGGCAAGGCCCGCGACGACGTGCAGGGCGCGCGCAACCTGGTCAAGTGGTCCTGGATCCTGTTCGCCATCGGGTTCGCCCTGGGCCTGCTGCTGCTCATCGGCTACATCGTGTTCGTCATCGGCGTGATCGGAACAGCCGGCATGAACAGCGGGTTCTGACCTAGGTGACCGATGGCCCCCTGATCGTCCAGTCCGACCGGACCCTGCTGCTCGAGGTCGACCACCCCGACGCGGCGGCGTGCCGGCGGGCGATCGCGCCGTTCGCCGAGCTCGAGCGGGCGCCCGAGCACGTCCACACCTACCGGCTCACCCCGCTGGGGCTGTGGAACGCCCGGGCGGCCGGCGTCGACGCCGAGCAGGTGGTCGACGCCCTGCTCACGCACTCGCGCTACCCGGTGCCGAACGCCCTGCTGGTCGACGTGGCCGAGACCATGTCGCGCTACGGCCGGCTGACGCTGTCCAAGTCCGACGAGCACGGCCTGGTCCTCACCGCCATCGACCTGCCGGTGCTGGAGGAGGTCCTCCGCTCGAAGAAGGTCATCCCGCTGGTGGGCGCGCGGGTGGCGCAGGACACCGTCGCGGTGCACCCGAGCGAGCGCGGCAACATCAAGCAGGTGCTGCTCAAGCTGGGCTGGCCCGCCGAGGACCAGGCCGGCTACGTGGACGGGGAGGCGCACCCGATCGACCTGGACCGCCACGACGCCGACGGCGGCGTCGCCTGGGACCTGCGCCCGTACCAGGCCGAGGCCGTCGACGGGTTCTGGCACGGCGGCTCCGGGGTCGTGGTCCTGCCCTGCGGGGCGGGCAAGACCCTGGTCGGGGCCGGCGCCATGGCGCGCGCCCGGGCCACCACGCTCATCCTCGTCACCAACACGGTCTCGGCGCGGCAGTGGAAGGACGAGCTGCTGCGGCGGACGTCGCTGACCGAGGACGAGATCGGTGAGTACTCCGGCCAGCGCAAGGAGATCCGCCCGGTCACCATCGCCACCTACCAGGTCATGACGACCCGCCGGAAGGGCGTCTACCCGCACCTGGAGCTGTTCGACGCCCGCGACTGGGGCCTGGTGATCTACGACGAGGTGCACCTGCTGCCGGCGCCGATCTTCCGGATGACCGCCGACCTGCAGGCGCGTCGTCGGCTGGGGCTGACGGCGACGCTGGTGCGTGAGGACGGCCGGGAGGGCGACGTGTTCTCGCTCATCGGGCCCAAGCGGTTCGACGCACCCTGGAAGGACATCGAGAACCAGGGCTACATCGCCCCCGCGGACTGCGTCGAGGTCCGGGTCACGCTGCCGGAGGACGAGCGGCTGGTCTACGCCGTGGCCGAGCCGGACGAGCGGTACCGGCTGTGCGCGACCAGCGAGCAGAAGACCAAGGTCGTCGAGCAGCTCGTCGCCCGGCACCGGGGCGAGCCCATGCTGGTCATCGGCCAGTTCATCGACCAGCTCGACGACATCTCCGCCCGGATCGACGCGCCGCTCATCAAGGGCGACACGACCGTGAAGGAGCGCCAGCGGCTGTTCGACGCCTTCCGCACCGGCGAGATCACCACGCTGGTGGTCAGCAAGGTCGCCAACTTCTCCATCGACCTGCCCGAGGCCGCCGTCGCCATCCAGGTCTCCGGCGCGTTCGGCTCGCGGCAGGAGGAGGCCCAGCGGCTCGGCCGGGTGCTGCGTCCCAAGGCCGACGGGCGCACCGCCCGGTTCTACGCCGTGGTCAGCCGCGACACCCAGGACCAGGAGTTCGCCCAGCACCGGCAGCGGTTCCTGGCCGAGCAGGGCTACGCCTACCGGATCGTGGACGCCGACGACCTGACCGGCGGGCCGTCCGACATCGCCGCCGCGCTGGACTGACCGCCGGCCGACTCCGCACCGGGGGACGGTCGGTGCGGACCGCCGGCGCGGACGGTCGGGGTCGGCGTCTGGTCATGACGGTGGGCGCAGCACTCCCCGAGCGGGCACGATGACCGGGTGAGCGACGCGGCCTGGGGCCAGCTGCTGCTGGTGGCCGCCGCGCTCCACGTCGGCCTGGAGCTGGTCGTCCACCTCGTGGTCTACCCGGCGCTGGCCGACGACTCCGCGGGCTCCGGGGCCGCCTACCGCAAGGCCCACGAGCGGCACATGCGCCGGATGTCGGTGGCCGTCGCCCCGGTCTACGGGCTGCTGGTCGTCGCCGGCCTCGGCCGGGCCGTGGTCTCCCCCACCCTGCCGGCCCTGGCCTGCGTGGGGCTCGTGCTCGTCACCTTCGCCGTCACCGGGTTCGTGGCCGTCCCCGCCCACGAGGCGATCGTGGCCGAGCCCGACCCCGCCCGGCGTGCGGCGCTGCACCGCCGCCTGGCCCGCGCCGACCGCGCCCGCGTCGCCCTCGCCGTCGCCCTGCTCGCCGTCGCCTGGCTCACCGCCCCCTGACCGCGCGCGAGTGCGACCAACCACCACAACGACACGGTCAGAACCGCTACGCCCACCGGACCCCTCGTCCGACCACCACAACGACACGGTCGAAGGTGTTGTGGTTCGTAGCGGTCTCACGCAGCGCGCAGAGCCGCGCGGACCGATCGGGGGATCGTGAACGGGTCCAGCGTGTCGCGCCAGGTGAACCGCAGCAGCAGGTGACCCAGCGCCGTGAGCGCGTTGGCCCTGGCCCGGTCCCGGAACAACGCGTCGGGCGAGCCGTGCACCCCGGCCCCGTCCGCCTCGACCAGCAGCCAGCCGCGGCGACCGGGACGCCGGAAGGCCAGGTCGGCCCGTCCCACCACCGCGCCGTGGGCATCCCGCACGACGAGCTGGAGCGCGTCGGGCGGGAGCCCATCGTCGACGCAGCGGAGCCTGACCCGGCTCTCGAGCACCGACTCCGATCGGGAGTCGGCCAGGTTCCAGAGGTCGACGAGCCCTCCGCTGCCGGGACGCCCCGACGCACGGTCCGCGAGCCCCGACAGGTCCCTCGCGGTGACTGCCCCACGGCGCAGCGCCGAGTCCGTGAGAGCCACAGCCACGAGCCGGTCGGACCCCAGCGACAGGTCGGTCAGCGTCCGACCCGGTGTCGTGACCGGCATCCCGCGCACCGTCGTGACCTCGTCCTGGCCCAGGTGTCCGCGGTGCGCGAGCAACCGGGGACGGGCCCTGACCGCCCGGTGGGGCTCGACCAGCACCTCCTCCGGCCCGTCGGTGATCCCCGCCAGCTCGTACAACCGAGCGGCGGTGCGCCCGGCTAGGACCGCCCCAGGGCACGCCAGGTGCGCCCCACGTGCTGCCACCCAGGCAGCGTTCCCGGTCGCACGCTCGGGCTGCACCAGCAGGACGCCCCGGTGCAACCGGAGCCAGGCACCCTCGTTGAGGCGCCGCCGCTCGACCGCGCGTGAGACGCCGCAGCCACGCAGCTGCGCGGTCGTCACGACCCCGTCCTGCGCCGACGCCAGCGCCTCCAGCTCCACCCCGGCAGGGTGCCGCGCAACACGCCGACCGTGTGCGACCCCTGTGGACAACGGCGCCCAGCCCCACCCGCTCCCAGGAACTTCCCAGGGCCGGCGGGCATTGTGCAGGTGTGACCGCCCCCGCCGTGCCCGCGCCCCGGCTCCTCGTCGTGGACGACGAGCCCTCGATCCGCGACCTGCTGAGCGCGTCGCTGCGCTTCGCCGGCTACGACGTGGTGACGGCCGAGAACGGGTCGAGCGCGCTGACCCAGGCCGAGAAGCACCGTCCCGACCTGGTGGTGCTCGACGTGATGATGCCCGACATGGACGGCTTCGAGGTGACCCGCAAGCTGCGCGAGCGCGGCCGCGACATGCCCGTGCTGTTCCTGACCGCCCGCGACGAGGTGGAGGACAAGGTCACCGGGCTGACGGTGGGCGGGGACGACTACGTCACCAAGCCGTTCAGCCTGGAGGAGGTGGTCGCCCGGATCCGGGCCGTGCTGCGGCGCACCGGGGTCGTGGCCGAGGAGCTGGGCAACCTGCTGACCTTCCACGACCTGGAGCTGGACGAGGACGCCCACGAGGTGCGACGGGCGGGTGCGGTGGTCGACCTGTCGCCGACGGAGTTCAAGCTGCTGCGCTACCTGATGCTCAACCCCAACCGGGTGCTGTCCAAGGCGCAGATCCTCGACCACGTGTGGGACTACGACTTCGGCGGCGACGGCGCCATCGTCGAGTCGTACATCTCGTACCTGCGCCGCAAGGTCGACTCCGGCTCGACGCCGCTCATCCACACGAAGCGCGGCGTCGGCTACGTGCTGCGCCTGCCGCCGGATGCCTGAGCAGCCTCCCCCGAAGCAGAGCCGCCCGGTCCTGGTCCGCCCGTTCCGGACGGAGCCGGCGGCGCCCGGCCCCCTGGACACCCGGCCGACCCGTCCGGGCAGCGGGGTCAGCCTGGAGCTGCGCCTGGTCGGCATCATCGTCCTGGCCGTCGCGGTGGCGACCACGGTGGTCGGCGCGGCGCTGGTGCTCGTGCAGCGCCAGCAGCTGCTCGACCAGGTCAACTCGCAGCTGCTGCGCACCGGGCCCGGCCTGGCCCAGGCCACGGCCGAGAACATCCAGGCCCCGCTGCCCCCCGGTCGGTCGACGTCGTACGTGGCGGCGCTGCCCAGCGAGTACGTCGTGGTGGTCTACGTCGAGGCGTTCGAGTCCACCGTGGAGTTCCAGCCCCAGTTCCGCAGCCAGCAGGGCACGCCGGACATCCCGGTGATCACCGGTGACCGGGCGGCCGCGCTGAACCGGGAGCCGTTCACCGTCGGGGCCCGGGACGGCGGCGGCCGCTGGCAGGTGCTGTCGCTGCCCGCCGCCGACCGCAACGCGTCGGTGTCGGTGGCGCTCCCGCTGGACGCCGACGGCTCGACCAAGCGGCTGGCGCTGGTCACGCTGCTGATCGGCACCTCGGTCGTGATCAGCGCAGCCCTGCTCGGCGTGGTGGCCGTGCGCCGGTCGTTGCGCCCGCTCGCCGACGTCGAGCAGACGGCCGTCGCCATCGCCCGCGGCGACCTGACCGCCCGCGTCCCCGAGGGCGGCCAGGACACCGAGGTCGGCCGGCTCACCACGGCCCTGAACGGCATGCTGACCCGGATCGAGGACAGCATCCGGCAGCGCGACGCCTCGCAGGACCGGATGCGCCGGTTCGTGGCGGACGCCTCGCACGAGCTGCGCACGCCGCTGGCCAGCATCCGGGGCTTCGCCGAGCTGCACCGCCAGGGCGCGGTGCCGGCGGAGCAGGTGCCGGCGACGTTCACCCGGATCGAGGGCGAGGCGCGCCGGCTGGGGGTGCTGGTGGAGGACCTGCTGCTGCTGGCCCGCCTGGACGAGCAGCGACCGCTGCGCCGGGTGCCGGTGGACCTCGCCGCGCTGGTGCTCGACGCCGGGGGCGACGTGCGCGCCCTGGACCCGACCCGGCCGGTGCGCGTGGCCGCGCTGGACGGCCGGCCGGTGACGCCCGTGGCGGTCGAGGGCGACCCCGACCGGCTGCGGCAGGTGCTGACCAACCTGGTCGGCAACGCCATCCGCCACACCGCGGCCGGCACGCCGGTGGACCTGGCGGTCGGCCGGGTCCAGGTGGGTGACGGGGCGGCGGTCGTGCTCGAGGTGCGCGACCACGGCCAGGGCGTGCCCGACGCCGACAAGGCCCGGGTCTTCGACCGGTTCGCCCGCCTCGACGCCTCGCGCACCCGCGACACGGGCGGCGCGGGCCTGGGCCTGTCGATCGTGGCCGCGGTGGTGCACGGGCACGGCGGCGAGGTCAGCGTGCTGGACACCCCCGGTGGCGGGGCCACGTTCCGGATCGTGCTGCCGGCCCCGTCCGACGCGCCGGCGGAGCGGGCGGAGGACCTCATCGGCCCCTGACCGGAGGGGGCGGCCCGCTCAGACCAGCAGCTGCCGCGCGGCCAGGTCGCGGTACAGCGGCGAGGCCGCGACCAGCTCGGTGTGGGTGCCCTCGGCCACCACGCGTCCGTCGTCCATGACGACGATGCGGTCGGCGTCGACCACCGTCGACAGCCGGTGCGCGATGACGAGCACGGTCGTTCCGGGCCCGATGGCCTGCACCGCCTCGGCCAGGGCCTGCTCGTTGCGGGCGTCCAGGCTCGAGGTCGGCTCGTCGAGCAGCAGCAGCGCCGGGCGGGCCAGCAGGGCCCGGGCGATGGCCAGGCGCTGCCGCTGCCCGCCGGACAGCAGGATGCCGTCGTCGCCGACCTGGGTGTCCAGGCCGCGGTCGCCGCGGGCCAGCAGGTCGGTGAGGTTGACCTGCGCGAGCACGGCCCGCAGCTCGTCGTCGTCGGCGGTCGGCCGACCCAGCAGCAGGTTGTCGCGGATGGTGCCGGCCAGGGCCGGGGCGTCCTGCTCGACGTAGGCGGTCGAGGCGCGCAGCTCGGCGCGATCGAGGTCGCGGACGTCGTGCCCACCGACCCGGACCGTGCCGTCGTCGACGTCGTAGAAGCGCTCCACCAGCGCCAGCACGGTGGACTTGCCCGCCCCCGAGGGACCCACCAGCGCCGTCCGGCGACCGGCCGGGGCCGTGAACGTGGCCCCGCGCAGGACGGGCTCGCCCCGCCCGTCGGCCGCCTCCGGGTCCGGGTAGGCGAACGACACGTCCTGCAGGTCGACCGACACCGGGGCGTGCGACAGCACCCCGCGCACCGTGACGACGTCGCCGGCGGTCTCCTCGGGCAGGTCGAGCACCTCCTCGATCCGGGCCAGCGCCCCCAGCCCGGTCTGGATCGCCGCGAAGGCGGAGATGCCCTGGGCCAGGGGCTGCACCAGCAGGAACAGCAGCAGCACGAAGGCCACCAGGTCACCGACGGACACCTCGCCCGAGGCGACGCGCGCCCCGCCCACGCCCAGCACGGCCAGGAACGCCCCCTGCACGGCGATCGAGGCCACCGGGCCGAGCACCGCCTGGAGCCGGGCCAGCCGCAGGCCGGCGACGAAGGCGCCGGTGGCGGAGCGGCCGACGGTGACGGCCTCCCGGTCCTCCGCGCCCGCGGCCCGGATGGTCCGCACGCCGCCCAGCGAGCGGTCGACCCCGGCGGTCATCACCCCGACCGCGGTCTGCGCGGCCAGCGACGCGGCCCGCACCCGGCGCACCACCAGCAGGGCCCCGGCCATGCCCACCGCCACCGCGGTCACGGTGACCCCAAGCAGCAGCGGGTCCACCACGGCCATGGCCACCAGGGCGCCGACGATGATGACGACGCCGGAGGCCAGGTCCACCAGGCCGCTGGTGACCACGGTGCGCAGCAGGGTGGTGTCCGCCCCGACCCGCGAGATCAGGTCGCCGCTGCTGCGGCGGTCGAGCTCGGCCACCGGCAGGCGCAGCAGCCGGCCGACCAGCCGGGTCCGGGTGCGCAGCACCACGGCCTCGCCGGTGCGCTGCAGCACGTACGCCTGCACCCCGGACAGGGCCGCGGCCAGGACGAGGGCGACCACGAGCCAGACCGCGGGGGTGACCACCGAGGCCGCGTCCTCGATGGCCCCGATGACCTCGCGGACGAGCAGCGGCTGGGCCAGGGCGGCCGCGGCGTTGGCCAGGCCCAGCCCACCGGCCACGGCCAGCGCGGTGGTGTGGGGCCGCAGCAGCCGCAGGAGCACGGCGAGGTCGGCGCGCCGGCCGCTCGGGTCCGGGACGGGCTCGGCCCGTGCGGAGTCGCTCACCCGGCCAGTCTCACCCACCCCGGGGCCCGCACCCGCACGGTTCACCCAGGGGCGGAACCCGCTGCGCCACGGGTTCACAGGTGACGTCCAGGCTGCTCACGGCCGAGCGGCAGCCGCGTGGGGTGACATGGCTGCCATGACCGAGACCGCCACCCGCCCGCAGCCGCAGCCCCAGCCCTGGACCCCGCCCACCGCGGGGCCCGCCCCCCGGCCCCACCGGCGCCGCCGGCTACCCCTGGTCGCGACCGCGGTCGGGGCCACGGTGGTCATGGCGGCGGCCGGGGTCGGTGCGGGCGCCGTCGTGGTGTCCAACGCCGACGACGTCCTGGCCGCGCTGCGGGACGCCCCGGTGGCCGCCGCCGTCGCCGCGGACGACACCGCCGACACGGCAGCGGACGGGACGGTGACCGACGCGACGGCGGACGGGGCGGCGAGCGGGCCGGTCGACGGGGTCGACTGGGGCGCCGTGGCCACCGCGGTCCAGCCCGGGGTCGTGGCCATCCAGGTCGCCGGCGCCGACGGCTCGGGCGGGGAGGGCAGCGGGGTGGTCATCGACGAGCAGGGCCACGTGCTGACCAACAACCACGTGGTGGCGACCGCGGCGGGCGGCGGGCAGGTGCGGGTGACGCTGTCCGACGGCCGCGTCCTGGCCGCCGAGATCGTCGGCCTGGACCCCTCGACCGACCTGGCCGTGCTCCAGCTGGCCGACGCCCCCGACGACCTGACGGTCGCCGAGCTCGGCCGCTCCGAGGACGTGCAGGTGGGTGATCCCGTGATGGCCATCGGCAACCCGCTGGGGCTGTCCGGGACGGTGACCACGGGCATCGTCAGCGCGCTCGACCGGCCCGTCACCACGCAGTCGGTCGGCGTCGCGTCGGGCGAGCCCGTGGTGACGGCGGCCGTGCAGACCGACGCCGCCGTCAACCCCGGCAACTCGGGCGGCCCGCTGGTGGACGCGCAGGGCCGGGTCGTGGGGATCAACTCCTCGATCGCCGGCCTGAGCGGCGGGTCCGGGTCCATCGGCCTGGGCTTCGCCATCCCGGTGGATGCCGCGGCCGCGGTCGCCGAGCAGCTGATCGAGGACGGCACGGCCGAGCACGCCCGGCTGGGGGTGTACCTGGACGACACCACGGCCACCATCGCCGAGGGCGAGTGGGCCGGCACCCGGCTGGGGGCCGAGGTGGTCGACGTCGAGCCCGGCTCCGCGGCGGACACCGCGGGCCTGCAGCCCGGTGACGTCGTGGTGGCGGTCGACGGCCGCGCCGCGACCGGGGCGGAGTCGCTGACGGCGCTGGTGCGCGTCACGCAGCCCGGCGACGCCGTCACCCTGCTCGTCGCGCGCGACGAGCAGGGTGTGGAGGTCCCGGTGACGGTGGAGACCGCCGAGGCGTGAGCCCGGCTGGCAGGCTGGGGCCGTGAGCCCTTCAGCCGGACCCGACCCGCACGAGACCGGCCACGACCCCGCGCCCGACCAGGTGCCTGTCACGGGGCCCGTCCCGGGGCCCGTCCCGGCGCTGGTCCCGGTGCTGGTCCGGCTCGGGGCCGGCGCCCCGCAGGCCGAGCAGGTGCAGCAGGACCTGCTCGGCCGCTGGTCCGAGCCCCACCGGCGCTACCACGACCGCCGCCACCTGGCCGAGGTGCTCGACCGGGTCGAGCAGCTGGCCGGCCACGCCGAGCACGCCGACCTGGTGCGCTGCGCCGCCTGGTGGCACGACGCGGTCCACGACGGCCGGGCCGGGGACGACGAGCGGGCCAGCGCGGCGCTGGCCCACGAGCAGCTGGGGTCGCTCGGGGTGGCCCGGCGGCACGCCGACCGGGTGGTCGAGCTCGTCCTGGTGACCATCCAGCACGACCCCGGGGAACCGGCCGACCCCGATGCGGCCGTGCTCTGCGACGCGGACCTCGGCATCCTGGCCGCGGACCGGGCGCGCTACGACGGCTACGCCGCGGACGTGCGCCAGGAGTACGGCCACGTGCCCGACGAGCTGTTCCGGGCCGGCCGGGCGGGCGTGCTGCGTCGGCTGCTGTCGCACCGGCACCTGTTCCGCACCCCCACGGCGACCGCGTGGGAGACGGCCGCCCGGGCGAACCTCAGCCGCGAGCTCGACGCTCTCGTCGCTGGGCCGCGGTGACGCGCAGGCCACCCGCGCGCAGCCGCCGCAGCAGCTCCCCCGCCCCGACCGGCACCGCGCCGGCGGCGACCAGCGCCGCGTGGACGTCCTCGGGCACGTCGTAGTGGTCGAGGTCGAAGCCCCGGGCGGGCACGCCGTTGGCCCGGGCGAAGGCGTGCAGCTCGGCCAGCGAGGCGTCACTGACCAGGTGCGACCAGAGCCGGCCGTGCGCGGGCCACAGCGGCGGGTCGATGAGCACGGTCACCGGCCGAGCGTAGGCCCGCCCCCGCGCCGGGGCCTGTGGACGACGCCCGCGGGACCGGGCCTCGACCAGGCACCCTGGCGGTGGACGCGGCAGGGGGTCGCGCACGGCGAGGGGAGCACGGCATGACCAGGTTCGAGGTCGACAGCGCGCGGGTGGACGCGGCCAGCGCACGGGTCGGGGCGACGTCGGAGTCCATCACCGCCGAGGTGGACGCCATGATGCGGCACCTGGAGGACCTGCAGGGGGTCTGGCGCGGCCAGGCCGCCACCGGGTTCGCCAACCTGACGGCGCAGTGGCGGGCGACGCAGGTGCAGGTGCGGGACACCCTGGACAGCATCCGGGTCGCCCTCGCCCAGGCCGGTCGGCAGTACGCCGAGACCGAGGCGGCGACCGCCCGGATGTTCCAGGCCTAGGCGCCCGCGGCCGCCTCCGGCTCGGCCGCCCGGGCGGTCCCCGACGCGGCGATGTGCTCGCGGTAGGCGTGCCAGCTGCGCTTGACGGTGCGCTCCTGGGTCTCGAAGTCGACCCGGACCAGCCCGAAGCGCTTGCTCAGGCCGAGCGCCCACTCGAAGTTGTCCAGCAGCGACCAGGCGAAGTAACCGCGGACGTCGACGCCCTCCGCGCGGGCCTGCTCCAGGGCCCGCAGGTGGTCCTGCAGGTAGGCCACGCGGTCCGGGTCCTCGATCACGCCGTCCGCCGACGGGGTGGGGTCGTCGTCCCAGGCGGAGCCGTTCTCGGTCACGTAGACCGGGCCGAGCTCGGCGTACTCCGCCTGCAGGCGCCGCAGCACGTCGGTGAAGCCCTCGGGCGTCACCGGCCAGTCCATCGCGGTGGCGCCGGCCCCGGGGTCGGCGGTGCGGACCCGCTCCATGCCCGGCTGCACGGTGTCGCCGACGGGGACCTGCCCGTCGGCGGCCTCGAGCCGCTCGTCGTTGTAGTAGTTGAGCCCGAGGAAGTCGACCGGGGTGGCGATCTGCTCCATGTCGCCGACCACGGTGGCGCCGTCCAGGTGGGGCGCGAGCAGGTCGAGCGCGTCGGCCGGGTAGCCGCGCCCGGCCAGGGCGTCCAGCCAGACCCGGTTGCGGACGGCGTCGTAGGCCGGCAGCGCGGCGCGGGTGACGGCCTCGTCGTCCGTGGCCCGCACGTTGTCCAGGTTGAGCACGATGCCGTAGGCCGCGTCCGCGTCCTGCTCGCGCATGGCGGCCACGGCGCGCCCGTGCGACAGCAGCAGGTGGTGCGTGGCGCGGGTGGCCAGGGCGTGGTCGCGGATGCCGGGGGCGTGGATGCCGCCGCCGTAGCCCAGCCAGGCCGCGCACCAGGGCTCGTTGTGGGTGGCCCACCGCTTGACGCGGTCACCGAGGGCCTCCTGCACGCCGAGCGCGTACTCCACGAACGGGTCCACGACCCGGCGCGAGGCCCAGCCGCCCTGCAGCTGCAGCTCCACGGGCAGGTCCCAGTGGTACAGGGTCAGCCACGGCTCGATGCCGGCGCCGAGCAGCTCGTCCACGAGCCGGTCGTAGAAGCCGAGGCCCTCGGCCGAGAAGTCGCCGCGGCCGGTCGGCTGGACGCGCGCCCACGCCACGGAGAACCGGTAGGCGCCCACCCCCAGGTCGCGCATGATCCGGACGTCCTCGCGGTAGCGGTTGACGTGGTCGCAGGTGACGTCGCCGTCGGTGCCGTCCTGCACCGCGCCCGGCACCCGGCAGAACGCGTCCCAGGTGGTCTCACCCCGTCCCGCGCGGTCTCCCTCGATCTGGAACGCGGCGGTGGCCGCCCCCCAGGTGAACGTCGTCGGCAGCGTGACCATGCCGCTCACCCTATCGGTGGGATCGTTCCCAGCCCGCCGCGGCCCGTCGGTCGGACGCCGGTGGCGTCATGCTGGGCCCATGACCCCGACGAGGCTGCGCGCGTTCGCGGCCGTCGTCCGGCTGGGCTCGGTCAAGGCCGCCGCCGCCGAGCTCGGGGTGAGCGAGGCCGCGGTGTCGCTGCACGTCGCCCACCTGCGCAAGGAGCTCGCCGACGAGCTGTTCGTACGCACCGGCTCGGGCATCGCGTTCACGCCCGGCGGGCTGCGGCTGGCCCGGCGGGCCACCGAGCTGCTGGGCCTGCAGGAGCAGACCATCCGCGAGGTCGGGCACGCGGGCCGCGGGCGCCGGCTGATGCACGTGGCCGCCTCGGCGCTGTTCGCCGAGCACGCGGCCCCCGGGCTCATCGCCCTGTTCACCAGCCGGGCCAAGGACCTCGAGGTCGAGCTCAGCGTGCGCGAGCCCCGGGAGTTCGCGTCGCTGCTGGCCAACCGGGAGGTCGACGTCGCGATCGGACCCCGGCCGTCCGGGCTGCCCGGGACCGTCACCTGCACGCCGTTCTTCTCCTACCAGCTGGTGGTGGTGGCCAGCCCCGCGCACCAGGCGGCGGTCGGCGCGGCCCGGCCCGCGGGCTGGCTGCTGGGGCCCTCGGCCAACAGCGCGGGCAGCGCGGTGGCCGGCCTGCTGCGCCGGCTCGACGTCCCCGAGACCGAGCAGCGCATCTTCCAGAGCACGGCCGCGGCCCTGGAGGAGGCCCGCCGCGGGCACGGCGTCACCCCCGTGCCGTCGTTCGTCGTGGCCGACGACCTGGCGGCGGGCCGACTGGTCCGGGTGCCGCTGCCGGCGGCCCCCGGTGACGGCCGCTGGCACGTCATGACGCTGCCGGAGCCGGTGGGCCTGGCCGCGGCGGCCGAGCTGGCCCGGTTCGTGACCACGCCGCGGGCGACCCAGGCCATGATCCACGGCGCCGGGGTGACTATCGGGCACTTCCGGCCCTCGGTGCACGTCACCCTCTGGCGGTGATCACCCGCAGCACCTCGCGCATCGCGGCCGGGGTGTGGGCGGGCAGCAGCTCGTCGCACCACGGCAGGGCGGCGGCCATGCCGCCCGTGCGGGGCCGGAACCCCGGTGCGGCCGCGCGGGGGTTGAGCCAGACCACCCGGTGCGCCAGCCGGTGCACCCGGGCCATCGCGGTGGCCAGGTCGGCCGGGGCGTCGGAGTCCCAGCCGTCGGAGGCGATGACGACCACGGCCCCGCGCAGCAGCTGGGCGTGGTGGGAGTGCAGCAGGCCGTGCAGGCTGGTGGCGATCCGGGTGCCGCCGAACCGGTCGCCGCAGGCCTGCTCGGCCAGCCGGACCGCGGCCTCCGGCGAGTGCAGCCGGACCTGCGGGGTCAGCCGGGTGAGCCGGGTCGAGAACCCGAACGCCTCGGCGTCGGTGACCCGGGCCGCCGCGCGCATCAGGTGCAGGTAGGCCGAGGCGTGCCCGCGCATGGACTCGCTGACGTCGCACACCACCACGAGCGGGCGCGGGCGCAGCACGGCCCGGCCGCGGGCGATCTCGACGGTCTCGAAACCCGTCCGACGCGCCCGGGCCAGGGTCGCCCGCAGCACGACCGTGCGCCCGGCGCGGTGGGTGCGCAGCCGCCGGCTGCGGCGCGTGGGCCAGCGGGGCATGGCGTCGGCCAGCCACTGCTCGAGGTCGGCCAGCAGCGCGGGGTCCAGGCGCTCGAACGGGGTGTCCGCCGCCGCGTCGAGGCCGCTGGGGACCAGCTCCGGCACCCGGCTGTCGCCCCCGTCGCCGCCCACCGCGACGACCGCGGCGGCCGTGGCCCAGGGCAGCCCCGACTCGCTGCCCGCGCCGTCGTGGTCGGCCCCGGACGGCAGCCGCACCAGGGCGTCGTCGGCCGGGGCGGGCCCGGCCGGGTCGGCCCCCCGGGCGACGGGGTCCAGCGCCAGGACGGAGTCCGCGAACACCGCCTCGAACACCGCGTCGAAGGTGGGCAGGTGCTCCACGCGGCGAACCAGGCTCACCCGGCACAGCCAGTACAGCGCGGTCCGCCCGCGCGGCGGCAGCACGCCCCAGCCCTCGACCAGGGCCGCGACCGAGGACAGGCTCACCGGCACGTCGCTGTCGCGCAGCCGGCCGGCCAGGGCCACGGCGAACGAGGCCCGGTCGACCCCGCGGAGCACCGCGGCCGGTGCGCTCACCCGAGCCGCTCCGGGTAGCCGAGCCCGGCCAGGGCCCCGACCACGGCGTCGCGGTCGTCGACGGTCTTGGTCAGGCAGCCCACGGTGTGCAGCAGGTCCTCGCGCGACAGCTCGGCCACCCCGAGCACCGCCAGCGCGGACACCCAGTCGATCGCCTCGGCCAGGCCGGGCTGCTTGTCCAGGTCCAGACCGCGGACCCGACCGACCAGGTCCGAGGTGCTGCGCAGCAGGTCCTCGGACGCGTCGGGGACCGCGCGGCGCAGCACCGCCACGGCCCGCTCGCGGTCCGGGTACTCCAGCCAGTGGTAGAGGCAGCGGCGCCGCAGCGCGTCGTGCAGCTCGCGGCTGCGGTTGGACGTGAGCACGACCACGGGGCGGCGCACGGCGGTGAACGTGCCGATCTCGGGCACGGTGACCGCGGCCTCGCCCAGGAACTCCAGCAGCAGCGCCTCGAACTCGTCGTCGGCGCGGTCGACCTCGTCGATGAGCAGCACCGGGGCGACCGGCCCGCGGTTGCGGACGGCGGCCAGGATGGGCCGTTCCTGCAGGAACTCCTCGGTGAACAGGTCGGCGTCGGCCAGGCGCTCGTGGCGCGACTCGGCCAGCCGGATGGCCAGCAGCTGGCGCTGGTAGTTCCACTCGTACAGCGCCTCGCCCGCGCTCAGCCCCTCGTAGCACTGCAGCCGGATCAGCGGCGCGCCCAGGGCGGTGGCCAGGGCCTTGGCGGCCGACGTCTTGCCGACCCCGGGCTCGCCCTCCAGCAGCAGGGGCTGGCCCAGGCGCAGCGACAGGAACAGCGCCATGGCCGCGCCGTCGTCCACCAGGTAGCCGGCCCGGTCGAGCCGGTCGGCGAGGTCGGCCGGATCCAGCACCGCGGGCGCACCGGCTGAGGGGCCGGCGTCGCTCACGAGCCCTCCCCCGCGGCCGCCAGCAGGGCCGCGTACTCCTCGACCGTGTCGACGTCACGGGGCACGGGCCCGGCCACGTCGACGAGCACCGCGTCCGCCCGGGCGTCCAGCAGCCGCCACACCCCCTTGTCGCCGTGCAGCGTGCGCAGCTCGTCGAACCCGTCCCGGCCGAGCCAGAACGGGTGACCCGTCCCGTCGGTGTACCGGCAGGCCCCCATCACCGCGGCGGCCCCGGCCGGCGCGGCCGCGACCGCGGCGAGCAGGTCCTCGACCGCGGCCGGCGGCACCTCCGGCTGGTCGCCGAGCAGCAGGACGACCCCGGCGGAGTCCGCCGCCACCCGGTCGACGGCCACGGCCACCGACGAGCTGCAGCCGGTCGTGAAGGCCCGGTTGCGGACCACCTCGGCCCCGGCCAGGTCCACCCGGTCCAGGACCTCGTCCGCCGCACCGCCCAGGGCGACGAGCAGCTGGTCGAAGCCGAACCCGGCCGCCCGGGCCAGCGTGGCCCCCAGCAGCGTCGTGCCCCGGTAGGGCAGCAGCTGCTTGGGCCGTCCCAGCCGGGCGGACCCGCCGGCGGCCAGGACCAGTCCCGTGACCCGCACCTCAGCCGGCCCCGGCCAGGTACGACTCCTGGCAGCCCCGGCCGCAGAAGAACCACTCCCGGCCGTCCCGGGTGCCACGCAGCGCGTCGGCGTCCACGACGACGTCCATGCCGCAGACCGGGTCGACCTCGACGCGCACCACCGGTGCGGCGCCCGGTGCACCCTGCGGCGCCACCAGGCCCTCGGTGCGCACGGCCCTGACCACCTGCGCCACCACCGACAGCGCGATCTCGCCGGGGGTGACCGAGCCGATCGGCAGCCCGACCGGGCTGTGCACCCGGGCGCGCTCGTCGTCGCTCAGCCCCATCCCGGCCAGCACGGCGGCGCCCCGCTTCTCGCTGGCGATCAGGCCGACGAACCCGACCCCGGCGGCCAGGGCGGCCCGGATCGAGTCGACCTCGCCCTCGCCGTGGCTCGCCTCGACGACCGCCACCGTGCCGGGCGCGAGGTCGCGCACGGCCCCGGTGACCACCGCGAGCCCGGCGGCCTCGGCCACCGCCGCGATGGCGCGGGCGTTCTCGGTGTCGCCGACCACGTGGACCAGCGCCGCCGGCACCCGGGCGTGCAGGAAGATCTCCAGCGCGCCGCCGGACAGGCAGGAGTTGACCGCGACCTGGGCGCCCGGGACCTCGGGGAACTGCTCGGTCGTGTCCGGCAGGACCCGCAGCAGCACCGACTCGCCGCTGGCCAGGGCCTGCAGCGACGCCGTGCGCACGGACGTGCGGGCGCAGTCGCCGCCGACGAACCCGTCGATGCTGCCGTCGGCCAGGACGACCGCGGTGTCGCCGGGTGAGGCCGACGTCGGTCGCTCCGCCCGCACCACGGTCGCCTGGACGAACGGCACCCGCTGCGCCAGCAGGTCCGCGATCCGCCCGTCCAGCCTCTGCGTCGGCACGTCAGATCGGCGGGGTCGGGGTGCCGCGCATGGCGTCCCAGACCCGTGAGGGCGTCAGCGGCATGTCGGCGTGCCGGATGCCGAACGGCTTGAGCGCGTCGACCACGGCGTTGACGATGGCCGGCGGCGAGCCGACCGTGGCGGACTCGCCCACGCCCTTGGCCCCGATCGGGTGGTGCGGCGAGGGGGTCACGGTGTGGCCGGTCTCCCAGTCCGGCACCTCCATGGCGGTCGGGATCAGGTAGTCCATCAGCGAGCCGCCGAGGCAGTTGCCGTCCTCGTCGAACGCGATCATCTCCATCAGCGCCATCCCGACGCCGTCGGTGAGGCCGCCGTGCACCTGGCCCTCGATGATCATCGGGTTGATCCGGGTGCCGCAGTCGTCGACCGCGACGAACCGGCGAACCTTGACCACCGCGGTGCCGGGGTCCACGTCGACCACGCAGATGTACGCGCCGAACGGGTAGGTCAGGTTCGACGGGTTGTAGCAGATCTGCGCCTCGAGGCCACCCTCGATCCCCTCGGGCAGGTCGCCGGCGCCGTGGGCGCGGAAGGCGATCTCCTGGATGGTGACCGACGCGGAGTCGTCGCCGGCCACGTGGAAGCGGCCCTTGTCCCACTCCAGGTCGGTGACGTTCACCTCGAGCATGCCGGAGGCGATGATGCGCGCCTTGTCGCGGACCTTGCGGGCCACCAGAGCGGCCGCGGCGCCGGACACCGGGGTGGACCGGCTGCCGTAGGTGCCCAGGCCGAACGGGGTGTTGTCGGTGTCGCCGTGGACCACGTCGATGTCGTCCGGGGCGATGCCCAGCTCCTCGGCGACGATCTGGGCGAACGTCGTCTCGTGGCCCTGGCCCTGCGACTGCACCGACAGCCGCACGACGGCCTTGCCGGTCGGGTGGATCCGCAGCTCGCAGCCGTCGGCCATGCCCAGGCCGAGGATGTCCATGTCCTTGCGGGGACCGGCGCCGACGGCCTCGGTGAAGAACGAGATGCCGATGCCCATCAGCTCGCCGCGGGACCGCTTCTCCTCCTGCTCCCGGCGCAGGTCGTCGTAGCCGACCATGTCCATGGCCAGGCGCATGGTCGGCTCGTAGTCGCCGGAGTCGTACGTCCAGCCGGTCTTGGACTCGTACGGGAACTGCTCGGGCCGGATGAAGTTCTTGAGCCGCAGCTCCGCCGGGTCCATGCCGAGCTCGTAGGCCAGGCAGTCCACCAGCCGCTCGACCAGGTACACCGCCTCGGTGATCCGGAACGAGCAGGCGTAGGCGACGCCGCCCGGGGCCTTGTTGGTGAACACCGCGGTCATCGAGCAGTACGCGGCCTCGATGTCGTAGGAGCCGGTGAAGACGCCGAAGAAGCCGGCCGGGTACTTGACCGGGCTGGCCACGCCGTTGAACGCGCCGTGGTCGGCCAGCACGTGGGTGCGGATGGCGCGGATGCGGCCGTCCTTCGTCGCCGCGATCTCGCCGCGCATGATGTAGTCCCGGGCGAACCCGGTGCTCATCAGGTTCTCCGAGCGGTCCTCCATCCACTTCACGGGCTTGCCCGTGACGATGGAGGCGACGATCGAGCAGACGTAGCCGGGGTAGATCGGCACCTTGCCGCCGAAGCCGCCGCCGATGTCGGGGCTGATGACCCGGATCTTGTGCTCGGGCAGGCCTGCGACCAGCGCGTAGACGGTGCGGTGGGCGTGCGGGGCCTGGGTGGTCGAGTACAGCGTGAGCCGGCCCTCGACCTTCTCGAAGTGCGCGACCGAGCCGCAGGTCTCCATGGGCGCCGGGTGCACGCGCGGGTAGACGATGTCCTCGGTGACGTGCACCTCGGCGTCGGCGAAGACAACCTCGGTGGCGTCCTTGTCGCCGGTCTCCCAGTCGAAGCAGTGGTTGTCGGTCTTGCCCTCGAGGTCGGTGCGGATCACGGGGGCACCGGGCTCGAGCGCCTTCCGGACGTCGACGACCGGGTCGAGGATGTCGTACTCGACGTCGATGAGCTCGAGCGCGTCGCGGGCCGCGTACCGGTCCTCGGCGACGACGACGGCGACCTCCTGGCCCTGGAACCGCACCTTGTCGGTGGCGAGCACCGCCTGCACGTCGTTGGACAGCGTCGGCATCCAGGCCAGCTTGAGCCCGGCGAAGTCCTCGCCCGTGAGCACGGCCTTGACCTTCGGGTGGGCCTTGGCGGCGGAGGTGTCGATCGACACGATCCGGGCGTGGGCGACGGGTGAGCGCAGGATGGCCATGTGCAGCATGCCGGGCAGCACGACGTCGTCGACGTAGCGGCCCATGCCGCGCACGAAGCGCGGGTCCTCCTTGCGCAGCATCCGGCCGTAGCCGACCGGCTTGTGGTCGTTGCTGGCGTGCGGGTCGGTGGCCCCGGCGTCGGCGCGGTCGGTGGTGGTGCTGCCGGCGGTGCCGGGACGGTCCTCGACGGTGGTCATGCGTTGCTCCCCTCGGTCGCGGTGGCGGCGACCGGGGTGGCCTCGGCCTCGCGCGCGTCGGCCTCGTGCTTCGCGGCCCACTGGATGGAGCGGACGATCGTCGCGTAGCCGGTGCACCGGCAGATCTGGCCGGAGATGGCCTCGCGGATGGTGTGCTCGTCCGGGTCGGGCTGCCGGTCGAGCAGGGCGCGGGCGGTCATCATCATGCCGGGCGTGCAGAAGCCGCACTGCAGGCCGTGGCACTGCATGAAGCCCTGCTGCACCGGGTCGAGGCCCGCCTCGGTCTCCAGCCCCTCGACCGTGCGGACGGTGTGCCCGTCGGCCATCGCGGCCAGCACCGAGCACGCCTTGACCGGCTCGTCGTCCAGCCACACCACGCAGGTACCGCAGTTGCTGGTGTCGCAGCCCCAGTGGGTGCCGGTGAGCCCGAGGGTGTCGCGCAGGAAGTGCACGAGGAGCATGCGCGCCTCGATCTCCTCGCTGACCTCGGTGCCGTTGACGGTCATGGTGACGATCATTCGGAGGCTCCCGTGGTGCTCATCAGGCGGGCGACGGACCGGCGCAGGGCGCGCCGGGTGAGCTCGTCGGCGAGGTGGCGCTTGTACGCCTCGGTGCCGCGGCTGTCGGTGCTGGGCTCGCAGGCGGCCGACGCGATGGCGCCGGCCTCGGCGAACAGCTCCTCGCTGGGGACCTTGCCCCGCAGCGCCGCGGAGACCGCGGGGATGCCGGTGGTGTTCGGGCCGACCGCGGCCATGCCCACCCGGGCGTCGGTGATGGCCCCGTCGGCCAGCCAGACCGCGGCCCCGACCGACGTCACGGCCCAGTCGCCGGCGCGGCGCTCGACCTTCTCGTAGGCGCTGGAGCCCCCGGGGCGGATCGGGATGCGGACCTCGACCAGCATCTCGGCGTCGCCGACGGCGGTCTCGTAGGGCCCGCGGTGGAAGTCCTCCATGCTGACGACCCGCTCGCCCGAGCCGTTGCGGATGACGCAGCTGGCGTCCAGCGTGGTGCAGACCGCCGACAGGTCCTCCGACGGGTCGGCCTGGCACAGCGAGCCGCCGAGCGTGCCGCGGTTGCGGACGACGGGGTCGGCGATGACCTTCTCGGCGTCGCGGATGATCGGGAACAGCCCGGCCAGCCCGTCGTGCTCCAGCAGCTCGCGGTGCCGGGTCATCGCCCCGATCCGGACCTCGTCGTCCCCGACGTGCACGTAGCCGAGCTCCTCGTGCAGGCCGTTGATGTCGATGACGTACTCGAGGTTGGCCAGGCGCAGCTTCATCATCGGCAGCAGGCTGTGCCCGCCCGCGATGAGCCGGGCCGTGTCGCCGTAGCGCTCCAGCAGCCCGATGGCGTGGTCGACGCTCGTGGCTCTCTCGTACTCGAACGGTGCGGGAACCTGCATGTGGACCCCAGACGTCGGTGTCGGTGACGGGTGCCTGACTATCCCCGCCCGGGCACCTGGTCTGTCAACAGCCACCTAAGTGAATCCTTAGCCGGTTCGTACCCCCGGTCGGAACAGGCCGTCCGCCGTCGCGCTTACCCTCGTGTGATGACGAGCGTCGGCCTGGGGATGCCCTCCCTCCCCGTGACGGCCACCACGCCCCGCCCGGCGGGCGAGACGGGGCTGCTGGACACCTACGGCCGCCGGGCCCGGGACCTGCGGGTGTCGTTGACCGACCGCTGCAACCTGCGCTGCTCGTACTGCATGCCGCCCGAGGGGCTGCCGTGGCTGCCCGGCCCGGAGCTGCTGAGCTCGGCCGAGATCACCCGTCTGGTCGAGCTGGCGGTGCGCGACCTCGGCATCGACGAGGTCCGCTTCACCGGCGGCGAGCCGCTGCTGCGCAAGGACCTGCCCGCGCTGGTCGAGGCCGCGGCGTCGCTGACCACCCCGGACGGGCGGCGCGTGAAGACCGCCCTCACCACGAACGGCATCGGCCTGGACCGCCGCGCGGGCGACCTGGCCGCGGCGGGCCTGGACCGGGTGACGATCAGCCTGGACACCCTGCAGCGTGACCGCTACCAGGCCATCACCCAGCGCGACCGGCTCCACGACGTGCTGCTCGGGGTGGACGCGGCGTTGGCTGCGGGGCTCACCCCGCTCAAGATCAACACACTGGTCGTGCGGGGCGTCAACGAGGACGAGCCGGTCGACCTGGTCCGCTGGGCCTGCGCGACCGGGGTCGAGCTCCGGATCATCGAGCACATGCCGCTGGACGCCCACGAGAGCTGGGAGCGCTCGAGCATGGTCACCGCGGCCGAGGTGCTCGCCACCCTGTCGACGGCGTTCGAGCTGGTGCCGATGGCGCAGCGGGGCAGCGCCCCCGCCGAGCGCTGGGAGGTGCTCGAGGGCGGCGTCCGCCTCGGCACGGTCGGCGTCATCGCCTCGGTCACCCGGCCGTTCTGCGGCGACTGCGACCGGATGCGGCTCACCGCCGACGGCCAGGTCCGCAGCTGCCTGTTCTCGACCAGCGGGACCGACCTGCGGGGTCTGATGCGCTCCGGGGCCGACGACGAGACCCTGGCCGTGGCGTGGCGCGGCAACGCCTGGGCCAAGAAGGCCGGCCACGGCACCGACGACGAGGGCTTCGTCCGCCCGGACCGGCCGATGAGCGCGATCGGTGGCTGAAGGGCGGGTGCGGGTCCGCTTCTTCGCCGGGGCCCGGGCCGCGGCGGGCGAGCGCGAGACCACGGTCGAGGTGCTGGCCGGCGACCGGGTGGCTGACGTGCTGGGCCGGCTGGGCGAGGCCCGTCCCGAGCTGGTCCGGGTCGTGGCGGCCTGCTCGTTCCTGCTGGACGGGGTCTCGGCCCGCTCCGACGCGCCGCTGGCCGGTGCGGCCGAGCTCGACGTGCTGCCGCCGTTCAGCGGGGGCTGAGCTCCCCCAGCCCGACCCACTCGTCGCTGCCGTCGGCGAAGTGCTGGTGCTTCCAGACCGGCAGCCGCTCCTTGACCGCGTCCACCAGCGCGGCCGCCGTGGCGAACGCGTCACCGCGGTGCGCCGCGGCCACCGCCACCGCCAGCGCGCAGTCGCCCACCCGGAGCGGGCCGACCCGGTGCAGCACGGCCAGCGCCGCCGCCGCCGAGGTCGCCGCGACCTCCTCGGCGACCCGCTGCACGACCGCGGCCGCGTCGGGGTGGGCCTCGTAGTCCAGCAGCGTGACGGCCCCCCGGCCCGGGGTGTCGTGGTCGCGCACGACCCCGTCGAAGGTGACGACGGCGCCGTGCGCGGGCCCGGCGACCAGCTCGTGCAGGTGCGCGACGCCGATGGGCGCGTCGCTGATGCCGGCGAGGAGGACGGCGCAGCCCGGGGTGCTCATGGCCGCGAGCCTACGGCCGGGCCGGGTGTCAGTCCCGGGCGGAGCGCCGCCCCAGCCACCAGCCGACCAGGCCGGCGGTCAGACCAGCCGCGACGAGCGGGCCGAAGCGGCGCAGCAGCGTGGGCAGGAGCACCGAGCCGAGGTCTAGCGCCTCGGGCTCCGGCTGGGGGGTGAACTCCCCCCGGGGCCGGATCGGCGTGGTCGTGCCGGTCGTGCTGGCGCTCGGCCCGGTCTGCGGCGTGGCGGACGGCACGGCCGCGTCGGGCGCACCGACCGGTCCGGACCCGGCCGGACGCAGGTCGG
Source organism: Jannaschia sp. R86511 (assembly GCF_042466345.1). NCBI lineage: Bacteria > Pseudomonadati > Pseudomonadota > Alphaproteobacteria > Rhodobacterales > Roseobacteraceae > Jannaschia > Jannaschia sp. R86511. The sequence continues at coordinate 1,120,976 of NZ_JAXHCD010000001.1, read as the reverse complement.
CCGGGGCGACGTCCTGCACGCTGGCCCCCGCCCCGGCCCCGGCCTGCGAGGCGGTGGTGCCGGCCGAGGCGGCGACGTCGGCCGGGGTGGTCGTCGGGGCGGCCTCGCCCGCGCCGGCGTCACCGGCGGCCAGGGTCTCGGCCAGGCAGGAGGCGAACTGGTCGAGCAGCTTGCCGCCGATCTCGCTGATCATGCTCTTGCCGAACTGCGCGACCTTGCCCGACACCTTCAGGTCGGTGTCCACGACGACGTCGGTGCCCTCGCCGGCGGCCTCCAGCCGCGCCGTCACCGTCGCGGCGGCGGTGCCGTTGCCCCGGCTGTCCTTGCCCGTGGCCTCCAGCACCGCCCGGTAGCCGTCCCGGTCGCGCTCGAGGAACCGCCCCGACCCGGCGAACTGCATCGAGACCGGGCCCACCTTGACCTTGGCCTTGCCGGTGAAGTCGTCCCCGTCGAGGCTGGTCAGCTGGGCGCCGGGCAGGCAGGGGGCGATCCGCTCGAGGTCGTTGAACGTGGTCCACGCCTCCTCGATGCCGATCGGCACGTGGAAACGGTGCTGGAGCTCCATGGGGTCAGCCCTTCCGGACGGGGTGGCCGGAGCGCAGGGGCGCCACGGAGGGTCGGGGGTGCCTGGACGTCGTCGTCGAGGTCGGTCGCATGGCGGAGTGTGTCACCACGCGACGCCGAGGCGTCAAGGACTCGTCGCGCGCGACGCGGGCTCCTCCCGGACCAGACCGCGGTGCACGGGTCCGTCGACGTCACCCAACCGGGCCCCCGTGCCGCCCCACTGCAGCTGCAGCACCTCGGCCGCGATCGACACCGCGGTCTCCTCGGGCGTGCGCGCGCCCAGGTCCAGCCCGATGGGCGAGGACAACCGGGCCAGCTCCACCTCGCCCAGACCCGCCTCGCGCAGCCGCCGCAGCCGGTCGGAGTGGGTGCGCCGGCTGCCCATCGCGCCCACGTAGCCCACCTGGGGCAGGCGCAGGGCGACCTCGAGGACCGGCACGTCGAACTTGGGGTCGTGGGTCAGGACCGCCAGCACGGTCCGCTCGTCGAGGCGGCCGGCGTCGCGCTCGGCCGCCAGGTAGCGGTGGGGCCACTCGACGACCACCTCGTCCGCGTCGGGGAAGCGGGTGGCCGTGGCGAACACGGCGCGCGCGTCGCACACCGTGACCCGGAAGCCGAGGAAAGCCCCCATCCGGGCCAGCGCCGACGCGAAGTCGATGGCACCGAACACGACCATGCGGGGGCGGGGGGCGTGCGCGGCGACGAACACCCGCATGCCCTCGCCCCGCCGCTCGCCGTCGGGACCGTAGGTGAGCCCGTCGGAGCGCCCCCCGGCCAGCAGGCCGCGCACGTCCGCGGCGACGGCGTCGTCGGCCCGGGTCGAGCCGAGGGAGCCCTCCGTCGAGGTGGGCCGTACCACGAGCCGACGTCCCACCCGGGACCGGTCCGGGTGCGCGACCACGGTGCAGACGGCCACCGGTCGCCCCGCGGCCACGTCGGCCGCCACGTCGTCCAGCTCCGGGAAGCCCGCCGGGTCGACCCGCTCGACGAAGACGTCGAGGATGCCGCCGCAGGACAGCCCCACCGCGAAGGCGTCGTCGTCGCTCACGCCGTAGCGCTGCAGCACCGGCTCCCCGGTGACGAGCACCTCGGCGGCCAGCTCGTACACCGCCCCCTCGACGCAGCCGCCGGACACGCTGCCCACCACCTGCCCGCCCGGCCCGACGAGCATCAGGGCGCCGGGCTGCCGGGGGGCCGAGCGCCAGGTGCCCACCACGGTCGCGACCCCGACCGGCTCCCCCGCGCGCCACCAGCGCAGCAGGTCGGTCAGGACCTCACGCACGGCCGCCTCCGGGCCCTCGGCCCGGGGCATGCGGGGCGACGTCGGTGTCGTTCACGGCTGAAGCATCGCACCCGCGCGGCCGGGGCGGGCACCGCGCAGGGCGGCATCCACCACGTGGCCCCCAGCCCGCCCGGGGCTCAGGGGCGCGGGCCGGGCTCCCCGTCGTCGACCGGCCCCGCGTCGTCGCCACCGGCCTGGACGTAACCCGCGAAGGCCTCGTCCAGCCGGGCCTCGTCCGGCGAGGCCGGGGCGTTGAGCGAGGCGAAGGCCTGCTCGGCCACGTCGAGCTCGTAGCTGGCCAGGGTGATCAGGTCCCGCAGACCGCGCGCGCCGAACCGGTCGCGCACCTGGTGGACGGCCTCGGCCACGGCCGGGTCCACGTGGGTCTCGACCTCCTCGTGGATCGGGTCGGCGTGCGCCACGTGGTCGTGGTGGTCGTCGCGGGTCGCCGCGAGGGAGTCCTCGGGGAACGGCTCGATGGGTCCTGCCAGCGGGTCGGTGCTCATGGTGACCATCCGACCACACGCAGGCGCCGGACGCCCCCCTACGACGAAGACCCCCGGGAGGTCCCGGGGGTCTTCGCCGTGCGGTTCAGGTGGAGCTGGTGGGGCCTGGACTCAGAAGTCCATGCCGCCCATGCCGCCCGTGGGGTCGCCCCCGCCGCCGGCCGGGGCCTTCTCCGGCTTGTCGGCCACGACGGCCTCGGTGGTGAGGAACAGCGCCGCGATGCTGGCGGCGTTCTCCAGCGCGGAGCGCGTCACCTTGGCCGGCTCGACGATGCCCGTGGCCATCATGTCGACGTACTCGCCGGTCGCGGCGTTCAGGCCCTCGCCCAGGGGCAGGTTCTTGACCTTCTCCGCGACGACGCCACCCTCGAGGCCGGCGTTGACGGCGATCTGCTTGAGGGGGGCCTCGAGCGCGACGCGGACGATGTTTGCCCCGGTCGCCTCGTCACCGGTGAGGCCGAGGTCGTCCAGCGCGGGGAGCGCGTTGACCAGGGCGACACCGCCGCCGGGGACGATGCCCTCCTCGACGGCCGCCTTGGCGTTGCGGACGGCGTCCTCGATGCGGTGCTTGCGCTCCTTGAGCTCGACCTCGGTGGCCGCGCCCGCCTTGATGACGGCCACGCCGCCGGCGAGCTTGGCGAGGCGCTCCTGGAGCTTCTCGCGGTCGTAGTCGGAGTCGCTGTTCTCGATCTCCGCGCGGATCTGGTTGACCCGGCCGGCGATGGCGTCGGCGTCGCCGCCGCCCTCGACGATCGTGGTCTCGTCCTTGGTGATGACGACCTTGCGCGCGTGGCCGAGCAGGTCGAGGGAGGCGGACTCGAGCTTGAGGCCGACCTCCTCGGAGATGACCTGGCCACCGGTCAGGATCGCGATGTCCTGCAGCATGGCCTTGCGACGGTCGCCGAAGCCCGGGGCCTTGACGGCCGCGGACTTGAAGGTGCCGCGGATCTTGTTGACGACGAGCGTGGCCAGGGCCTCGCCCTCGACGTCCTCGGAGATCACGAACAGCGGCTTGCCCGACTGCATGACCTTCTCCAGCAGCGGGAGCAGGTCCTTGACGGTCGAGATCTTGGAGTTGACCACGAGCACGTAGGCGTCCTCCAGGACGGCCTCCATGCGCTCGGTGTCGGTGGCGAAGTAGGGGCTGATGTAGCCCTTGTCGAAGCGCATGCCCTCGGTGAGCTCGAGCTCCAGGCCGAAGGTCTGCGACTCCTCGACGGTGATGACGCCTTCCTTGCCGACCTTGTCCATGGCCTCGGCGATCATCTCGCCGATCTGGGTGTCAGCGGCGGAGATCGAGGCGGTCGAAGCGATCTGCTCCTTGGTCTCGACGTCCTTGGCGGTCTCGAGCAGGCGGGCGGAGACGGCCTGGACGGCCTTCTCGATGCCGCGCTTGAGGGCCATCGGGTTGGCGCCGGCCGCCACGTTGCGCAGGCCCTCGCGGACGAGCGCCTGGGCGAGGACGGTCGCGGTGGTGGTGCCGTCACCGGCGACGTCGTCCGTCTTCTTGGCGACCTCCTTGACGAGCTCGGCCCCGATCTTCTCGTACGGGTCCTCGAGCTCGATCTCCTTGGCGATGGAGACGCCGTCGTTCGTGATCGTGGGGGCGCCCCACTTCTTCTCCAGGACGACGTTGCGGCCCTTGGGGCCGAGCGTGACCTTGACGGCGTCCGCGAGCTGGTTCATTCCCCGCTCGAGGCCGCGCCGGGCTTCCTCGTCGAAAGCGATGATCTTGGCCATCTGGTGGTGATCCCTCCGCACACGGTGGGTGGCATGGACCGGTGTCGCCCGCGACGGACGGACAGCGGCCGACGGTCACGTCCCGCCTTGCCGCTGGCCTCGACGGCCGGTCCCGGGGCCCGTGCAGGACCCTAGGTCTGTTGTCACTCCCGGCATGAGAGTGCCAGCGCCATTATTGGCACTCGGGTACCGAGAGTGCAAACCACGGGGCCCGGTCCCGCCGGTCGCCGACCGCCCCGGGACGACCCGGGGGGGTTTCACGGCGCGGCCGGGCGGGTACCGCGTGGCCGTCGCACTCGTTCGCCCGACCCACGGAGACCCACCGCATGCTCACGACCCTGCTCCTGATCGTCGTCCCGACCACCGCCCTCGGCCTCGTGCTCGGCATGGCCCGGCTGGAGGAGAGCCTGCTGCGGGCCCCGGCCCGGCACCGTGGCGACAGCGCCGCCGCGACGGCCCGGACGGCCGCGCTGTGAGCGCCGCCGGAGCGAAGGTCGCCTTCCTGGTCGCCGGGGAGGGCATCGAGCAGGTCGAGCTGACGGAGCCGTGGCAGGCCGTGGCGGCCGCAGGCCTGCAGCCGGTGCTGCTCAGCCCGGAGGCCGGCGAGGTGCAGGCGTTCGAGCACCTGGACAAGGGCGACACCTTCGCCGTCGACGTCGTGGTGGGCGAGGCGGACGCCGACGACTACGTCGGTCTGGTGCTGCCGGGCGGGGTCGCCAACCCCGACGCGCTGCGGACCGACGCCGACGCCGTCGCGTTCGTCGCCGCGTTCCTTCGCTCCTCGCGGCCCGTGGCCGCGATCTGCCACGCCCCGTGGACGCTGGTCGAGACGGGTCTGCTGCCCGGCCGGCGCCTGACGTCGTGGCCGAGCCTGCGGACCGACCTGGCCAACGCCGGGGCGGAGTGGGTGGACGAGGAGGTCGTCGTCGACCGGCTCGGGGCCGGGACGCTGGTCACCAGCCGCAACCCCGACGACCTGCCGGCCTTCTGCCGCGAGCTCGTCGCGGCGCTGCCGAGCGCCACCTCCGACTGAGACCACCCGGCGCGGCCCGCGTACCGGACGACGCGGGCCGCCCGGGGGCACAGCCGGCAGCACGACCCACCGTCGGCGCCACCAGCACCGGCCGCACAGCACAAAGGGCGGCACCCTCGCGGGTGCCGCCCTTCGGCGTGCTGTACCTGTCTGAGCGACCGGCCCGCAGGGCCGGAGGCGGGATCAGATCGGGTTGACAGCCTCGGCCTGCGGGCCCTTCTGGCCCTGACCGATCTCGAACTCCACGCGCTGACCCTCGTCGAGGGACTTGTAGCCCTGCGCCTGGATCGCGGACCAGTGGACGAAGACGTCGGCGCCGCCGCCGTCAACCGTGATGAAGCCGAAGCCCTTCTCGGCGTTGAACCACTTGACAGTGCCCTGAGCCATGTTGCTCCTGTTGCTGATGGTGCCGCTGCGCGGCCCCGGAGATCCCGGGTCGTCGGCGTCCCGGGATCGGGACACCGGGTCTCACGCGAACGGTCTTCAGCTACCGGAGCGGTGCTTCATTCCTCGAGCCCCCGGAGGGGCCGTCGTGCTCAACCAGGTACCAGCGTAGTGCCTCGGGGCCCGCTGGAGCACCATGTCCTCGTGGTGGGTGTCCCGGACGACCGGCTCGCGCGGCGACGGGCCCGCCGTCGCCGCGCCAACCTGCTCAACGGGTCGACGGCCGCCGGCCTCTGGCTGGCCCGCCGGCACGGCGTCCGGCTGCGCCCGGGACCCCACGGCCTGTGGCTGGCACCGGGGTACCCGCGCCGCTTCCCGGCCCCCCACGCGGGCGCCGTCTGCGTGGGCGACGTCGTCCTGCTGCGCCGCGGCGCCCCGACCGGCGGCGGGGTGGACGTGATGGACCGGCAGCCGCTGCTGCTGGACCACGAGTCCCGCCATGCGGACCAGTGGGCCCGCTGGGGCGGACCCGTCGGGTTCCTGCCCGCCTACCTGCTGGCCTCGGCGTGGTCCTGGCTGCGCACCGGCGACCCGCACTCGGCCAACGCGTTCGAGCAGGCCGCGGGCCTGGCCGACGGCGGCTACCGGGTCCGTCCCCTGCGCGGGCTCCCGGGGCGGGGCCTCGCACGACGGCTCGGCCGACGCGTCCGGCGACGCGGCGGCCGGGGCGCTCAGCCGCTGTAGTCGGGGCCGAGCACGAGGGTGATGACGTCGACGTCTTGCGACAGCTCGGTGGCACCGACCCCGAGGTCCTCGGCGACGGCCTCGGCCGTGGCCTGCTGGTCCTCCTCGGGGTACAGGACCGTCGTGGGGATCTCGTCGCCGTCGAAGTTGCCGACCTCGCCGACGGTCCAGCCCAGGTCCTCCAGCGACTCCCCGGCGCCGGCCGCCAGCCCGGGGGTGGAGGTGCTGTTGAGCACGTCCACCGGCAGCGAGCGGTCGACGACGGGCTCGGCGTCCTCGCTCGGCTCCTCGCTCGGGTCCTGGGTCGGCTCACCGGTCGGGTCGCCCGTCGGCTCACCGGTCGGGTCGACGGCGGACGCCGGGGCCGACGCCTCGTCCGAGGGCTGAGTCGTGGCCGCCGGCGGTGCCACGGACGACGCCCCGCCCGCCTGGCGCAGGTCGTCCCCGACGCCCAGCACGTCGAAGGTCAGCAGACCCCAGAGCAGCACGGCGGAGGCGATCGCGACCGCCCCCAGGGTCAGCAGGGCGACGAGCAGCGGGTGCCGACGGGCACGGTGGGCGCCGGAACGGTGGTGCTGCGGCGCGGCGAGGTCGTCCATCGGGTCGGAGGCTACCGCCCCGTCCGGTGACCTCAGGACCCTGCGTCCAGGCGACGCGCACCCCGGGGGCGCAGCCGGGCGGCCCGAGCCCGCCGCAGCCGCTTGACCAGCACGGGGTCGTGGCGCAGCGCGGGCTCCCGCTCGAGGAGGGCGTTGACGAGCTGGTAGTACCGGGTCGAGCTGACCCCGAAGCGCTCCCGGACCGCCTGCTCCTTGGCCCCGGGCTGCTTCCACCACTGCCGCTCGAAGTCGAGCAGCTCCAGGTCCCGCTCGCTCAGCCCCTCGGGCGGTCGCGGGGTGTCGACGTCCTGGCTCACCTGCCACCTCACCCGCTCCGGCCCGACGCGCGCGGACCGCTGCGCCCGCCAGACTAGCAACGAACTACACGCGTGTGGTTCGCAGCCGGGCGGCCGTGCCCAGGTCCAGGACCAGCAGGAACAGCCCCTGCACGACGACCCCGGCCCCGTCACCGACGCTGTCCCGGCCCCGCACCGTGCCGGCCCGCACCAGGGCGGCCCCCGCAGCCACGTAGCCCACGTCCAGAGCGGCGTTCAGCAGCAGCAGGCGCCGCAGCGAGGCGGTCTCGCCCGACCGGTCGCGCACCGGCTTGCGGCCCCCGACCGCACCGGCCGCGGCGATGGCCAGGTCGACCGCCCCCCAGGCCACGGCCTGCCGCGCGAACCCGGACGCGCGCGGGCCGAGCTGTCGGGCGCCCAGGGCCGCCCCGCCGGCCACGGATGCGAGCGACCACCCCACCAGGGTCCGGGTGAGGTCGGAGCGGACCTGCTCGAGCGTCGCCATGGGGTGATCGTGCAGGATCGGGTCCGTGAGCGCCCGTCCGCTGTCCGAGCTCGTCCACCCGTCCTGGCTGCCCGCCCTGCAACCCCTCGAGGCGACGGTCGCCGCCCTGGGCGAGCTGCTGCGCGAGGAGGCCGCCGCGGGCCACCGGTACCTGCCCCCGGGCCCGGCGGTCCTGCGCGTCTTCGAGCGCCCGCTGGAGCAGGTCCGGGTGCTGGTGGTGGGCCAGGACCCGTACCCCACCCCTGGTCACGCCGTGGGCCTGTCGTTCTCGGTGGCGCCCGACGTCAGACCGCTGCCCCGCAGCCTGCGCAACATCTTCGTCGAGCGCGAGGCGGACCTCGGCCTGCCCGTTCCGCGCTCGGGCGACCTGACGCCCTGGGCCGAGCAGGGGGTGATGCTGCTCAACCGCGTGCTGACGGTGCGGGCGGGCGACCCCGGCTCCCACCGCGGCAAGGGCTGGGAGCAGGTCACCGAGGCGGCCATCCGCGCCCTGGTCGAGCGCGGCGGCCCCCTGGTGGCCGTGCTGTGGGGCCGGGACGCGCGCTCGCTCGCCCCGTTGCTGGGTGACGTCCCGCGGATCGAGAGCGCGCACCCGAGCCCGATGTCGGCCGACCGCGGCTTCTTCGGCTCGCGGCCGTTCAGCCGGGTGGACGCGGCCCTGGTCGAGCTCGGCGGCGCCCCGCTGGACTGGCGGCTGGCCGGGGAGGCCTGAGCTCAGCCGGTCAGCGCGAGCACGACCGTGCCGAGACCGGCACCGAACAGCCCGGCCACGACCCCCGCGCCGACCCCGCCCAGCTGCAGCGCCAGGTCTCGGCGGCGACCGGCCAGCAGCGACCGGGACAGCTCCAGGGCCAGCGTCGACCACGTCGACAGGCCGCCGCAGACCCCGAGCACGGCGAGCACGGCCACGGCCGCCACGGTGCCGGCCAGGTCGCTGCCCGGGGTCCCGGGTCCCGGCCCCAGGTCCAGGCGCAGCTGGAGCACCAGCGCCAGCCCGGCCACCGCCGAGGCGGGCAGGTTGACCCAGGCCGAGCCCAGCGCCCGCACCCGGGGCGACCGCGAGGCCGCGACCCGGGCCAGCGCGGCCGCCCGCAGCCCGGTGCCGGCCCCGGCGCCCAGGACCAGCACGACCAGCAGCGCTGCGGCCAGGAGCAGGCCGGTGGTCGGGTCGGCGTCGCTCACGGCCGCTCACCCCCGGCGAGGAGACCGACCAGGCAGGCCGCGACCGACGCGAGCGGCACGGCCAGCAGGAGCAGCAGGGCGAGTGCAGGTGCGGGCTCGGCCAGCCGGACGACGTCCAGCACCCAGCCCGAGAACGACGTGAACCCGCCCAGCACCCCGGTCGTGACCAGCGGGTCCACCCGGCCGCGCCCGCGCGCCACCACCAGCCCCATGACGAAGCACCCCAGCACGTTGACCGCGACCAGCACGGCCCAGGCCGGCAGCGCCGGGGCCAGCGCCGCGGACGACGCGCCCGCCGCCACCCGGGCCGCGCCGCCGAGCGCGCCGCCCGCCGCGACGGCCAGCAGGGTCCGGCCCGGTCGCGGGCCGTCCGCCACCGGCGCGGCCCCGCTCACGCGCGTGCCCCGCGCGCCTGGGGCGGCGCGGACGGCACGGGCGGCTCGGGCGTCAGGCCCACGGGTCGGCGGCGCGGCCCACCATCTCGGCCACGTCGAAGTCGTAGACGCGGCGGCCCTCGACGTAGGTGGTCAGCGCCCGGCTCATGACGTCGAGCGGGTCGCCGTCCCAGACCACGACGTCACCGTCCAGGCCGGGGGTCAGCGAGCCGACACGGTCGTCCAGGCCCAGGAAGCGGGCGGGGTTGACCGTGATGGCCCGCAGCGCCTCCTCGGCCGGAAGCCCCTCCTTGACGGCGAACGTCGCCTGGTGGACGAGGAACGCGATGGGCACCACCGGGTGGTCGGTGCTCAGGCCGACCCGGACGCCCGCGGCGTGCAGCAGGGCCGGCGTCCGCAGGGTGCGGTGGCGCAGCTCGACCTTGGACCGTGAGCCCAGGGTGGGCCCGACCAGGCAGGGGATGTCGGCGGCGGCGAGCTCGGCGGCCAGCAGCTGGCCCTCGGTGGCGTGGTTGAGCACCAGGCGGTAGCCGTACTCCCGGGCCAGCCGCAGGGCCGTGGCGATGTCGTCGGCCCGGTGCGCGTGCTGGCACCAGGGCACCTCGCCGTCCAGGGCCAGCAGCAGGGTGTCGCTGGTCGGGTCCGGCGGCGGGCCGATCTCGCCGCGCTCGGCGGCCTGCAGCTTCTGCGTGCGGTGGTACAGCGCCCGGTCCAGGGCGTCCCGCACGACCGCGGCCACACCCATCCGGGTGCTGGGCAGACGCCCCTTGTCGCCGTGGACCCGCTTGGGGTTCTCGCCCAGCGCGCTCTTGAGGCTGGCGGGCTCCCGGAAGCACATGTCGTCCACGGTCCGGCCCCAGGCCTTGAGCGCCACCGTCCGCCCGCCGACGACGTTGCCCGAGCCCGGCTTGACGACGACCGACGTCACGCCACCGCCCAGCGCGTCGACGAACGCGATGTCGGCGGGGTTGACCGCGTCCATGGCCCGCAGCCGCGCCGTGACGGGGTCGGTCATCTCGTTGTGGTCCCGGCCGGGCCAGTCCTCGCCGTCCTCGAAGATGCCCAGGTGGCCGTGGGCCTCGACGAAGCCCGGCAGCACCCAGCGGCCCGTGACGTCGTGCACGGGCACGTCGTCGGGCACCGGCACGTCGTCCACCCGGCCCACCGCGGCGAGGCGGCCGTCGCGCACCAGCACGGTGCCGCGCTCGAGCACCGCTCCCTCGACCGGCACGACCCGGCCCCCGACCAGGGCCACGTCCCGGCCCTGGCCGACCGGCGGCCCGCTGAACCCCGCGGTGGCCACGTCAGCGCCCGGCCGCGTCGACCGCGGCCTGCAGGTCGTCCGGCCCGGGCGGGCCGTCGGCGCCGGTGACGACCTCGCCGTCGACCAGGACCGTGGGCGTGCTGAGCCGCTCGAGCTGCTCGTTCGCGGACTCCGTCGTGGCGCCCACCCAGCCCAGGTGGGTGCCCGCGGTGATGCAGTCGCCGACGTCGGCGCCCGCGTCGGCCGCGATCTCGGTCAGCCGCTCGTCGCTGAGCCCGGCGCCCGCGTCGGCCTCGGCCGGCTGCTCGGCGAACAGCGTGGCCGCGAAGGCCTCGTACGCCTCGTCGTCCCCGGTGCTGCCCACGCAGGCCGCGGCGGCCGCGGCCCGGGTGGAGTACTGCGTGTCGCTCACCCGGTCGAGGATGCTGATCGGGCGCTTGACGACCGTCACGTCACCGCCGGCGGCGAGCTCGGCGAGGTGCTCCCCCGAGGTCTCCTCGAAGACCTTGCAGGCCGGGCACTGGAAGTCCTCGAACACGACGAGCTCGACGGGACCCTCCTCGCCGATGACGAAGCCGCCGCTGTTCTCGTCCTCGGCGACCGTCAGCCGCGTCCCCTCGGGCGGGACGACCTCGAGCGCCTCGTCCTCGCCCCCGTCCCGCGAGGTCAGCACGATGACCACCACGACGACGAGGACCAGGACGGCGACGACCAACGCCGCCACGATCGACAGGGTGCGGGCGCGCTTGGCGTCGGCCGCGTTCTGGCGCCGGATCGCCTCGAGCTTGGCCTCGCGGGACTTGGGGTCGAGGTTGCGGGCCATCAGGCGGGCACCTCGCGGCGGTCCTCTCCCCACATGACGTGGAACGAGCCGTCACGGTCCACCCGGCGGTAGGTGTGCGCGCCGAACAGGTCGCGCTGGCCCTGGATCACCGCGGCGGGCAGCCGGTCGCGGCGGGCGCCGTCGAAGGCGGCCAGCGCGGCGGAGAACCCGGGGGCGGGCACGCCGGAGCGTGCGGCGGTGGCGACGACCTCGCGCCACGCCTCGCCGGCGCCGGTCAGCGCCTCGACGAACACCGGCGCCGCCAGCAGGCTCACCAGGCCGGGGGTCTCGGCGTAGGCCTCGGTGATCCGGTCCAGGAAGCGCGCGCGGATGATGCAGCCGCCGCGCCAGATGGTCGCGATGGTCCCCATGTCCAGGTCCCAGCCGTGCTCCTCCGCGCCGGCCGCGAGCATGTCGAAGCCCTGCGCGTAGCTGACGATCTTGGACGCGTACAGCGCCCGGCGGACCGCCTCGACGAACGCCGGAACGTCGTCCGGGGTCGGCACGGTCGAGCCGGACGAGGTGCCGTAGGCGGCCTGGACGGCGTCGCGGGTCTCGCGGTGGCTGGACAGCGCGCGGGCGAACACGGCCTCGGCGATGCCGCTGACCGGGGTGCCCAGGCTGAGCGCGTTCTGCACCGTCCAGGTGCCCGTGCCCTTCATGCCGGCCTGGTCGAGGACGACGTCGACGAACGGTGCGCCGGTGGCGCCGTCGACGTGACCGAGGACCTCGGCGGTGATCTCGATGAGGAAGCTGTCGAGCTCGCCGGTGTTCCAGTCGCGGAACACGTCGGCGATGGCGGCGGGCTCCAGGCCGGCCACGTTGCGCAGCAGGTCGTAGGCCTCGCCGATCAGCTGCATGTCGGCGTACTCGATGCCGTTGTGGACCATCTTGACGAAGTGCCCGGCGCCGTCGGTGCCGAGGTGGGCCGCGCAGGGCGTGCCGTCCACGACCGCGGCGATGCTCTCGACGATCGGGCCGAGGGTCTCGTAGGCCTCGTCGGAGCCGCCGACCATGATCGACGGGCCGTTGAGAGCGCCCTCCTCGCCACCGGAGATGCCGGCGCCGACGAAGTGCAGACCGCGGGCGGCCAGGGCCTCGGTGCGGCGGATGGTGTCGCCGAACAGGGCGTTGCCACCGTCGACGACCATGTCGCCCGGCTCCATCAGCTCCGCCACGGCGTCGACCACGGCGTCGGTGCCGCGACCGGCCTGCACCATGACGATGACGCAGCGCGGCGTCGTCAGCGACGCGACGAAGTCGGCGAGCTCGGCGCTGGGGACGAAGTTCCCGTCCGCCGCGTGCTGCGCGACGAGCTCGTCGGTCCGCGCCGTGGTGCGGTTGTAGACCGCCACCGTGTGGCCGTTGCGAGCCAGGTTCCTCGCGAGGTTGCTGCCCATCACGGCCAGCCCGACAACTCCGACGTCAGCAGTTGCGCTCATGCTGGCATTGTCTACCCGAGGGCACCCTTGTGCGTGCACCAGTCGCCACCAGGCAGGACGGGGCCCTGCTCGGCCACGGCCACCGAACCGGCGTAGGCGTAGACCTGCACCTCGCTCGGCGTGGGCCGCCCCGGCCCGGTCGGCGCGGGCCCCGCGGCCGGTCCGGAGCCCAGCAGGGGCACCTTCGTCCTCACGTACTCCGAGCCGCCCGGGTCCGTCGGGTCAAAGTCCTCCAGCGCGTCCAGCCGCGCCAGCACCCGGGGGTCGCTCACCCGGTACACCTCGACCACCACCCGTGGCCCCACGACGGACGGCTGCGGCGGGACGACCAGCAGCGGGTAGGTGTAGTCCAGGCGCTGGGAGGCGACCATCTCGTGCAGCACCCCGGACACCGCGCCGTCCGTGACGTGCTCGCTGCCGGCCAGGACGTGGTGGTTGCGGCAGCCGCGTCGCAGCGTCCCGTACACGGCCAGCAGCAGCGGCAGGTCGCGGTCGGTGACGGCGGGCGGGTGCGGGGTGCGGGTCACCGGGACAGGGTGGGGCACGGGGCCGCACCGGGCGGCACCGGCTCAGCAGGTGGTGCGGACCGGGTCGCTCACCGGCTCGTCGCCGGCCGGGGGCACCCAGGTGCCGGAGACGCGGGCGGCTGCGAGGCTGGGGGGCGTCCGCGCGCCAGCGAGCCACCTGTCCGGAGGACACAGCATGAGCCAGACCAGGCCCACCCGGGTCGCCCCCGTCCGCAGCACCGGCCGACCGCACGTGGTGGTGGTCGGCTCAGGCTTCGGCGGGCTGTTCGCCGCGCAGGGCCTGCGCCGGGCCGACGTCGACATCACGCTGGTGTCGCGGACGTCGCACCACCTGTTCCAGCCGCTGCTCTACCAGGTGGCGACCGGGATCCTGTCCGAGGGCGACATCGCCCCGTCCACCCGCGAGGTGCTCAACGGCCAGCCCAACGCCACGGTCCTGCTGGGCGACGTGACCGGCATCGACCTGACGGCCCGGACCGTGACCTCGCAGGTGCTCGACGGGGTCACGGTCACCAGCTACGACCACCTGGTCGTGGCCGCGGGGGCGGGGCAGTCGTACTTCGGCAACGACGAGTTCGCCGAGTTCGCCCCGGGCATGAAGTCCATCGACGACGCGCTCGAGCTGCGTGGCCGCATCTTCGGCGCCTTCGAGCTGGCCGAGCTGGCCTGGGACGAGGCCGAGGTCGAGAAGCTCCTGACCTTCGTGGTCGTCGGGGCCGGACCGACCGGGGTCGAGATGGCCGGTCAGATCGCCGAGCTGTCGAGCCAGACCCTGCGCCGCGACTTCCGCCGGATCGACCCGACGTCGGCCCGCGTGGTCCTGCTGGACGCCGCCCCGCGGGTGCTGCCCGGCGGGTTCGGCGAGACCCTCGGTGAACGCGCCCGGGCCCGGCTGGAGAAGATGGGCGTCGAGGTCCAGCTCGGCTCCAAGGTGGTCGGGGTCGACCGGTTCGGCATCGACGTCGAGGACGGTGACGGCACGCGTCGGCGGATCGACTCCCGCTGCAAGGTGTGGGCCGCGGGCGTCCAGGGCAGCGAGCTGGGGCGCACCCTGGCCGAGCAGTCGGGCGCCGAGCTCGACCGGGCCGGGCGGGTCTGCGTCGAGCCCGACCTGACCCTGCCCGGGCACCCCGAGGTGCACGTGCTGGGCGACATGGCGTCGCTGGACCGGCTGCCCGGGGTGGCGCAGGTCGCCATCCAGGGCGGGCAGCACACCGCCCGCGAGATCCGCCGGTCCGTGGCGGGCGAGCCGACCGGCGAGCCGTTCCGCTACAAGGACAAGGGCTCGATGGCCACCATCTCGCGCTTCCACGCCGTGGCCAGCGTGGGCCGGGTCAACCTGTCCGGGTTCGTCGCGTGGGTGCTGTGGCTGGCGGTGCACCTGCTGTACCTGGTCGGCTTCAAGAACCGGGTCACCACGCTGCTCAAGTGGACCATCACGTTCCTGGGCCGGGGCCGCTCGGAGCGCGCGGTCACCCAGCAGCAGATCATCGCGCGGACGGTGATCAAGCGGACCGGTCCGCGCGGGCCGGCGGCGTCGCCCGCGGGTGGCGGGCCGGCGCCCTCCCCCGAGCAGCCGTCCGCGGCCCAGGGCACGGACGCCGACCACGCCTCGTCCACCACCCCCGCCGAGGGCGACGACGTGGACCAGGGCGTCCACGGCGGTCGGGGCGGCGAGGGCCGCGCCGACCTGCCGGTCGACGACGACGGCGCGCTGACCGAGGAACGACACCCATGAGGCCCCGCCCGGGGCCAGGAGGAGGAGCACGTGGCTGACCCCATCAAGGACCGGGAGACCTACGAGGCCCTGCGCGAGGACGGCGCGTCCAAGCCGAAGGCCGCCCGCATCGCCAACGCCGCCGCGGCCCGCGGCCGCGACGAGGTCGGCGCGAAGGGTGGTCACGCGCCGCCGTACGAGGAGTGGACCGTCGACGACCTCCGTCACCGCGCCGCCGAGCTGGACGTCGAGGGTCGCTCCACCATGACCAAGGCCGAGCTGGTCGAGGCGCTCCGCGACCGCTGACCCGGAGGGCCCGGACGGGCCCGGGCCGGCCGCGCCCGGGCGGGTGCCGAGCGGGCGCCGAGCGGGCGCCGAGCGGGCGCCGAGCGGGCGCCGAGCGGGCGCCGAGCGGGCGCCGCCGCAGCCCGAGCCGGGTGGCACGCGCATTGGTCGTGCGGACGGCCCTCGACGACCCCGATCACAACACACCGTGTGCCACCCCAGGGTCGGACGCGGGGGCCGGGCCTGGTCACAGGGCGGGAGCCGGCCGGTACCGGGTGGGGACCGCAGCAGACCGAGCCGGGTGGCACGCGCAGTGGTCGTGCAGACGGCCCCAGACAGCCCCGATCACGACCACACCGTGTGCCACCCCAGGGTCGGACGCCCGGGCTGGGGCCAGGCCGGGCCCGGTCACAGGGCGGGTGCCAGGTCGGCGCCGGGTCGGCGCCGGGTCGGCGCCGGGTGGGCGCCGGGTGGGCGCCGGGTCGGCGCCGGGTCGGCGCCGGGTGGGCTCCGGGTGGGCTCCGGGTGGGCGCCGGGCCTGGACCGGGCGGGACCGCAGCAGACCGAGCCGGGTGGCACGCGCAGTGGTCGTGCAGACGGCCCCCGACGGCCCCGATCACGACCACACCGTGTGCCACGCCAAGCTGGCGGCGGCTGCAGCGCTGGCGCCGGATCCAGCGCGGGCGCCGGGCCGGCGCCCGGCGGCGGCGTGGCTCAGCGGGGAAGGCGGTCGGCCAGGACCTGGGCCAGGTGGCGGCCCCGGACCCCGGCGAGGTCGTCGGCCTGGGTGCGGCAGCTGAAGCCGTCGGCCAGCAGCACGGTGCCGGGGGCGGCCTCGCGCAGGGCGGGCAGCAGGGCGTGCTCGGCCACCGCGGCCGACACGTCGTAGTGCCCGGCCTCCATGCCGAAGTTGCCGGCCAGGCCGCAGCAGCCGGCGAGCGCACGGACCTGGGCCCCGGCGCCGCGCAGCAGGGCCAGGTCGGCGCGGTAGCCCATCTCGGCGTGCTGGTGGCAGTGCGGCTGGGCCAGGACGTCGAGGCCGGTCAGGTCGGGCGGGCTCCAGCCGTCGGCGACGCGGTCGGTGAGCAGCTCGGCCAGGGTGCGGACCGCGGCGGAGACGCGGGCGGCGCGGGGGTCGTCGGGCAGCAGCTCGGGCAGGTCGCCCCGCAGCGCGGCGGTGCAGGACGGCTCGAGCCCGACGACCGGCAGCCCGGCGTCGACGAAGGGGCTGAGCACGTCCAGGGTGCCGCGCAGCCGGGTCCGGGCGCCGTCCAGCTGACCGGTCGAGATCCAGGTCAGGCCGCAGCAGGCGCCCGGCCCGGCGAGCACGACGTCGTAGCCGGCGTCGGTCAGCACCCGGCGGGCCGCGCCGCCGACGTCGGGGCTGAACCCGTCGGTGAACGAGTCCGCCCACAGCACGACGCGGTCGCGCACGGCGGTCTCGTCCGGGGCGTCCTCGCGCGGTGACGCGGCGCCCGTGCCACGGCCCCGGCCGCCCTCCCGGTCCGCCGCCCACCGCTGCCGCAGCGTCCGGGTCGCGAACCGCGGCACCGACCGCCGGGGGTCCATCCCGCCGAGGCGCAGCACCAGCCGGCGCAGCGGCCCCACCGACAGCACGACGTTGAGCACGGCCGCGAGCCCAGGCACCGAGGCGACCAGGGACGACCACCGCGGCAGCCAGCCGAGGGAGTAGTGCGCGACCGGGCGCAGCCGGCCCTTCCAGGTCCGGTGCAGCACCTCGGACTTGTAGGTCGCCATGTCGACCCCGGCCGGGCAGTCGCTGGCGCACGCCTTGCACGACAGGCACAGGTCCAGGGACTCCGCCACGGCCGGGTGCTCGACCCCGCCGACCAGGGTGCCGTTGGTGACCTCCTGCAGGACCCGGGCGCGGGCGCGGGTGGAGTCCTTCTCCTGCCCGGTGGCCAGGAACGACGGGCACATGAACCCGCCCGCGGCGCCGGTGTCCGCGCGGCACTTGCCCACCCCGACGCAGCGGTGCACGGCCCGGGTCAGGTCGCCGGAGTCGTGCAGCAGCGAGAACCCGCCGGCCGGCATCGTCGGGTGCGCCTGCGGCCGGCGCAGGTGGGCGTCGACGGCGTCGGGACGGACCAGGACCCCGGGGTTGAGCACGTCCTCCGGGTCGAACAGGTGCTTGAACCCGGCGAACAGCTGCAGCGCCTCGGCGGAGTACATCCGCGAGAGCAGCTCGCTGCGCGCCCGGCCGTCGCCGTGCTCCCCGGACAGCGAGCCGCCGTGGGACACGACCAGGTCGGTGGCCTGCTCGAGGAACGGCCGCAGCCGCTGCGGCGCCTCGGCCAGGGGCAGGTCGATGCGGACGTGGACGCAGCCGTCGCCGAAGTGCCCGTAGGCCAGGCCGTCGACGTCGTGGGCCTTCATCAGCTGCTCGAAGCCGCGCAGGTAGTCGCCGAGGCGCTCGGGCGGGACCGCGGCGTCTTCCCACCCGGGCCAGGCCTGCGCCCCGGTGGCGGTGCGACCGGCCAGGCCGGCGCCGTCCTCGCGGATCCGCCACAGCGCCAGGGCCTCGGGCCCCGGCGGGACGACGCGGACCGCGCTGGTGCCGGCGTCGGCGGACAGCCGGCGGGCGGCGGCGAACGCCTCGGCCTCGTCGGCCCCGCCGACCTCGACGAACAGCCAGCCGCCGCCGTCGGGCAGCGCGGGCACGGCGGCGTCGCCCTTGTGCCGGCGGACGACGTCGACCAGGCGTGCGTCGATGCCCTCGACGGCCAGCGGGGCGTGGGGCAGCAGGGCCGGGACGGCGTCGGCGGCCGCGGCCATGTCGGGGTAGCCGAGCACGGCGAGCGCGGTGGCCGGGGCCAGGTCGACCAGGCGGACGGTCGCGCCGAGCACGACGCCGCAGGTGCCCTCGGTGCCGACCAGGGCCTTGGCCAGGTCGCGGCCGTTCTCGGGCAGCAGGTGCTCCAGGGAGTAGCCGGACACCTGCCGGCCGAAGCGGCCGAGCTCGGTGCGGACCAGGCCGAGGTGGGCGTCGACCAGGTCATGGACGCCCGGCACCGGCTCGTCGCCGCGCCCGGCGGTGAACCGGCGACCGGTGCCGTCCAGCACGTCCAGGGCCACGACGTTGTCGGCGGTGCGGCCGTAGGCCACCGCGTGCGGGCCGCAGGCGTTGTTGCCGATCATGCCGCCGAGGGTGCAGCGGGCCTGGGTCGACGGGTCGGGCCCGAAGCGCAGGCCGTGCGGACGGGCCGCCGCCTGCAGCGAGGTGAGGACGACGCCGGGGTCGACCGTGGCGGTGCGGGCCTCGGGGTCGATCTCGTGGATCCGGGTGAGGTGGCGGCTCACGTCGAGCACGACGCCGGGGCCGACGGCGTTGCCGGCCACCGAGGTGCCGCCGCCGCGCATGGTCAGCGGGGTGCCGGTCTCGCGGCAGACCTCAGCGACGGCCAGGACGTCGTCGACGTCGCGGGCGACGACGACGGCCGCGGGCACGACCCGGTAGTTGGACGCGTCGGTGGAGTACTCGGCGCGGACCCGGACGCCGTCGTCGACGACCTCGGGACCGACGCCCCCGAGCCGGCGACGCAGCTCGGCGACGACCCCGGCGGCGTCACGGGTGCGCGCAGCCGTGCTCGGCTCCACAACGGTCACGGCAGGCCTCCAGCGCTCCCCCGGGCCGGGCGGTCCGGGACGGCCCAGTATCGCCCGAGGCGTCAGGACCGACCCGGCGGGTCCACCAGCGGGGACGCCCGCGCAGACCGGGCCGTCCGACGGGGCCCGGCGCTCGGCGGCGCCGGGCGACCGGGCGCGTCCACCCGCGCCATGACGAGCGTTGACCGACTGGTTCCACCGCTGTGACACCGGCGAAACACCCCGCCGCAAGGGTCAGGACCGTCACCGGTCGCGGCGCACCACCGGCGACCTCCCGCCCCGGGACACCCCCGCCCCCAGACCGAGGAGTCGACATGACGAGCAACCACTGGAGCTCGGCCAGCCGTCGCAGCGTGCTGACCGCGGCCCTGGCCGCACCGCTCGCGGCGGGTCTCGCCGCCCCGGCGCAGGCCCAGGCCCCGGGAGGCCGTGGCCGGGACGTCGACCGCCGGGCCCGGGGGCGGTGGCACCACCAGGTCCGGGCGACGCCGGAGAACCTGCACTGGGGCGGCTTCCCGATCGACATGGACCCGGCCCTGGTCATGGCCTCCGGCCGCACCGTCCGCGTCGACATGCTCTCCCACCAGGGCGCCACGCAGGCGACCCATCCCGTGGACTACTTCGCGGCCTTCGGCGCCGGTCCCGAGGCGGTGCTGCCCGACGCGGTCGGGTTTCTGGGAGACCCGGGCCGAGCGCGAGGCCACGGGTCGGCGCTACGGCGGCCACGTGCTCACGGGCCCGATCTACGTCGAGGGGGCCGAGCCGGGCGACACCCTCGCGATCGACATCATGGACGTGCAGACCCGGGCCCCCTTCGGCTTCAACAACACCTCGCCGACCAGCGGGGTGATGGCGACGTTCTACCCGGGGTGGCGCGACGGCGACGAGGGCCTCGACATCCCGGCCGACATCCCGCCGGACAAGCCGGCCGGGGTGTGGCCCGACGTGCGCACCCACATGTACCGGGTCGGCAAGAGCCGCGGCCAGGACGTCGTCTTCTTCGCCGACGGCCTCACGATCCCGGCCCAGCCCTTCCCGGGCATCGTCGCGGTGGCCCCGGAGAGCGGCGTGTTCATCGGCAACACCGAGGACGCCCCGCCCCCGCCCACCGGGGTGCAGAGCTCGACCCCGCCGTGGACGTTCGGCGGGAACATGGACGTCCGGGACCTGTGCTCCGGGTCGACGCTGTACCTGCCGGTCTTCCAGCCCGGCGGCCAGGTGTTCATCGGCGACCCCCACAGCTGCCAGGGCGACGGCGAGGTCAGCGGCACCGCCGTGGAGCACTCCCTGGTCGGCAACTTCCGCATCACCCTGATCAAGGACGCCGAGACCGAGCTGCCGTGGGCCGAGAACGACACCCACTGGATCATGATGGGGATCCACTGGGACCTGGACCGGGCGATGCGGATGGCCGTGGAGAAGACCGTCGACTTCCTCGTCACCACCCAGGGGCTGACCGTCCCCAAGGCCTACTCCTTCGCCTCGATCGCGGTGAACTACCACAACGCCGAGGTGGTGGACCGGACGCAGGTCGTCACCGGCTACATCCCGAAGGACGTCTTCGGGGCGCGCCGCTGACGAGCTGGTTGGCCGACCGCAGCACGTGCGCACCGAGCAGGGCCCGGGGCTCGGTGCGCGCGGCTCCCCTGACCGTGAACGTCGCCCGCTCCCCCGGCAGCAGGGTCAGCAGCATGTCGTCGACGGTGGCGTCCGGGTCGAGGCCGTCGACGAGCAGGGCGAGGTCCTTGACCAGCGCCGTCGCCTCGACGTGGACGCGGTGGCCGTCGTCGGTGCGCTCGACCGTGGCCCGCACGGCGTCGCCGACCAGGTCGAGGTCGCGGTCCTCGACGAAGAACCACAGCCCGCGCACGGCGGTCGCGTCGTCCGTCCCCGCGTCCTGGAGCGTGGCCACCAGCACCTCGCCGTGCGGGTCGGCGGGGGTCGACACCTCGGCCGGGAGCGGCACCTCGCGGGTGGAACGGGCCGGCGTGCCCGCGGGGACGGTGACCGTGGCGAGCGGCCGGCCGTCGAGCGCGAGACGGCGCACGACCAGGTCCGCCGCCAGCGCCTCGGGGTGGTCGTTGACCACGACCACGGCCAGACCGCCGCCGCGGGGCTGCACGGTGAGCAGCCGGTCGGCGTGGGCGTGGCGCAGCGCGAACAGGGTCGGCTTGGCCCGGCCGTCGCCGTCGACGCACGACCATGACGTCACCGGCCAGCAGTCGTTGAGCTGCCAGACGATGCTGCCCGAGCAGTGGGGCGACAGGGACCGCAGGTGCTCCACCGCGGTCCGCACCGCCCAGGCCTGGTTGAGCGACATGGCCCAGTGCCAGTCGCGCATGTCGTCCGGGACGGGCAGGTGGCGGACCAGGCCCCGCTCGAGCTTGCGCTGGCCCTCCACGGCCTTCTGGTGCACGAGCATGCCGGGCGACTCCGGCGTCAGCGGCTCGTCGGACACCGAGCGGCGCAGCGTCGACCAGGTGGGTGGGCCCTGCCAGCCGAACTCGCTCGCGAACCGCGGCCGGTGCGCCCGGTAGTCCACGTGGTCGCGCTGGTTCCACACGTCCCAGACGTGCGTGAGGCCGTGGGCGTCGTCGTTGGGGTGGCGCACCTCGCCGTCCGGGCCGTCCGGCGAGAACGGGCTTCCCGGCACGTACGGCCGGCCCGGGTCCAGCTCCGCCAGCAGCTCCGGCAGGAGCCGGTGGTAGTAGCCCTCGCCCCAGGTCCTGCCGTCGAGGCGGACCTCCCACTCCCAGTCCACGAACCCCCACAGGTTCTCGTTGCCGCCGTTGAGCAGCACCAAGCTCGGGTGCGGTGCCAGCCGGGTGACGTTGTCGCGGACCTCGGCCACGACCTCGCCGCGCAGCGGCTCCTCCTCGGCGTAGCAGGCGCAGGCGAACAGGAAGTCCTGCCACACCAGCAGACCGCGCTCGTCGCACTCGTCGTAGAACGCGTCGGCCTCGTAGGTGCCGCCGCCCCACACCCGGACCAGGTTGACCCCCGCGTCCACGGCCTGGGCGAGGCGGCGCGCGTAGCGGGCCCGGTCGACCCGGTGCGGGAACGCGTCGTCGGGGATCCAGTTGACGCCGCGCACGAAGACGGCCTCGCCGTTGACCAGCAGGGTGAACGCCGTGCCGGCCTCGTCGGGGGTGCTGCGCCACTCCACGTCGCGGAACCCGACCCGGACGTGCCGGTCGGCGAGCACCTCGTCCCGGCCGTCGACGACCTCGACCACGAGGTCCGACAACGGCTGGGCGCCGTGGCTGCGCGGCCACCAGGGCTGCGCGCCGGGCACGTCGAGGTCGAGGTGCACGGTGCCGGCCCCGGCGGGGACGGGTACCTGGTCGGTCGCGGTCGCACCTTCTCCGGTCACCGACACCCGGACCGACAGCTCCGCCTCGTCGCCGGGCGCGCGTTCCAGGTCCACCGCCACGGCCACCCGGCCGCCGTCGGCCGTGAGCGACGTCGTCGGCCGCACCCCGACCAGCCGGACCGTCGACCACTCCACCAGCTCGACCGGTCGCCAGATGCCGGCCGTCACCAGGTCCGGGCCCCAGTCCCAGCCGAAGTTGCAGGCCGTCTTGCGGACGGCGTTGTACGGGTGGTGGTTGACGTGCGGGCGACTGCCGATGGCCAGGGACTGCGCGTCGACGTACCGGACCGCGCTCGCGAAGCGCACGGTCAGGGTGTTGGCCCCCACCACGAGCCGGTCGGTGACGTCGGCCACGTGGGTGCGGTGCTGGTTCGCGGCCTCGAGCAGCCGCACGCCGTTCAGCTCGACCGTCGCGACGGTGTCGAGGCCGTGCCAGACCAGCGAGCGCCGGTCCCCGGCACCCGGCCGCCACTCGAACGCGCAGGAGTAGACCCAGTCGGTCAGCCCGACCCAGGCCAGCAGCGCCTCGTTGTCGTCCAGGTACGGGTCCGGGACCAGCCCGGCCGCGAGCAGGTCCGTGTGGACGGTGCCCGGCACGACCGCCGGGACCGCACCTGCCGCCCGGACGTGGTCGGGGACGGGGCCGGCAGCCGGGCGCAGGGTCCAGCCGTCGTGCAGGGGCCGGGTGGTGACGGGCATCGGCGGGCCTCTCGTTCGACGGCGCCCCAGCCTGGTCCCCGGCGGGCGGGCCGACCACCCCACGCGGCTCAGCGCGTGCCGCAGCCGGCCCCCGGGGCGGGCCCCGCGTCGGCCAGCACCGGCCCGGCCCGCAGCCGCGACAGGTTGACCGCGTACCAGGCGTCCGGCTCCTGACCGGCGGCCATGCCTGCCAGCACGCACGACCGGTCGGGCTCCGTCAGCCGGGACACGGCGGGCACCGCGTCGGCCGACAGCGTCTGCAGGTAGGCCAGGTCGAGCTGCCCGCGCGCGGGGTGCTGGACGTTCCAGGACGCCGCGGCCGCCGTCGGGGCCGACGGCGGCCAGCAGCAGGACGGCCGCCCCGGCCGTCACCACCACGGCCCGCGGCAGCAGCGCCACCCGTCGGCGCAGCCAGGTCAGGGCGACCAGCAGCACCACGACCGCCAGCCAGACCTCGAACACCACCACGTACAGCCGCAGCGACGTGGCCCCGAACTGGTCGGTGTAGAACGCCATCCGGGACAGCGCGCTCGCCACGACGGCCAGGGCCAGCAGCGACATCACCCCGCCGCCGCCCAGCAGCAGCCGCGCCTGCCGGGCCTCGGCGCGGTCGACGCGGCGCACGGCCCAGCCCAGCGTGAGCAGCAGCAGGACCGTGACCGCGACCAGCTGGCCGAATCCCTCACGGGCCCACTGCGACGGGGTGACACCGGTACCGGCGAGCGCGGTGGCCGGGTCGAACAGCACGGCCCCCTGCACCAGCAGGAACACCAGCAGCACGGCGTCGGCCAGCAGCAGGGGCACGGCCCACTCCGCGGGCGAGGGGCTGGGACGCGCGACGCCCTGCTCGGGCGGGGGCGGCGCGAGCGACGCCACGCCCAGGCCCAGGAGCACGAGGGCGGCCAGCACGGCGAGGACCAGGCGCGGCGCGAGGCCGTCGGGGACCTGCCAGACCACCAGCCGGGCGAAGGCGGGGTCGGCGGCGGCGAGCAGCTGCACGAGGACCACGACGAGCACCGCACCGGCCCCCACGCCCCGGGCCCACGCCCAGGGTCGGCGGGTGAGGCCAGGCGCACCGGGGGCCGTCGGGCCAGCCACGCCGGCGCCCGCAGGGCCGCGGCGGCCGCCAGCACGGGGGCCAGGGCCAGGCCGAGCCAGCGCCGGCGTTCCAGCGACACCACGACGAGCAGGCCCAGGCTCGCCAGCGTGCACAGCGCGACCAGCAGGCCCTCCGCCCGCAGGGTCGGGACCAGGGCCAGCAGCCCGGCCAGCAGCAGGGCCGCGGTGTCCCCCGGCAGCCGGGTCCGACCGCGCCGCAGCCCGACGACGACGGCCACCGCCAGCAGCAGCAGGAGCGTCAGCGGCAGCCCGGCCCGCTGGTCGAGCAGCGCGGTGGCCGCGACCGCCGCGCCGGCGGCGCAGGCCAGCAGCAGCGACCGGGGGGCAGCGCGCTGCGGCGCCGGCCACCACGTCGTCGGCGAACCGCCCGGCCCGGCGCCAGACAGGCCGCCCGGCACAGCACCCGGCACAGCACCCGGCGCACCGCCCGCCGCAGCCCCGACCGTCCCGCTCACGGCTGCACCTGCCCCGGCAGCTCGACCCGCACCCGGCAGCCGACCTCGCTGGGCACCACGGCGATCCGGCCGCCGTGCAGCGCCACCGCCCACCGGGCGATGGCCAGGCCCAGACCCGTCCCGCCGTCCCCGGGCAGGCCGGCCCCGCCGCGGCGGAACCGCTCGAAGACCTCCGCGCGCATCGCCTCCGGCACCCCCGGCCCGTCGTCCTGCACCTCGATCACGACCGCTCCGGACGCGGGCCCGGGTCGGGCCAGCACGCGCACGGCACCGTCGGTCCCACCGTGCCGGCAGGCGTTGTCGAGCAGGTTGGTGAGCACCTGCCGCAGCCGTTGCTCGTCCGCCCAGGCCCGGGTGCCCGGGGGCACGTCGAGGTCGACCGGGCGGCCTCGGTGGGCGCTGCTCACCTGGCCGGCCACGTCGCCGACCAGCACCGCCAGGTCCACGTCGGCGGCGACCAGCTGCCCCGTCCCGCCCTCGGTGCGGGCCAGGTCGAGCAGGTCGTCCAGCAGCAGACCCATCCGCTCGACCTGGGCGAGGGTGTCCCGCAGGGCCTCGTCGTCGGCCGGGCGCACCCCGTCGACCAGGTTCTCCAGCTCCGCGCGCAGCGCCGCGACCGGGGTGCGCAGCTCGTGGGCGACGTTGGCCAGCAGCGCCTGCCGCTGGGCGTCGGCCTCCGCGATCTGGCGGGCCATCGCCGTGAACGCCCGGGCCAGCTCGCCCACCTCGTCCCGGCTGCTGGTGGCCACCTCCGTCGCCGGCCGACCGGCGGCCATCTCGCGAGCGGCGGCCGTCATCTGCCGCAGCGGCGACGTCATCCCGTGGGCCAGCACGTGGGTCAGCAGCAGCGCGACGGCCATGGCCAGGGCCAGCGTCCACAGCACCGGCACCCCCAGCGACCGCTGCCCCAGCTGCGCCACCAGCAGGCCCACGGCCAGGCTGGCCGCCACCACCAGGCCGAGCTTGACCTTGATGGAGCGGACCGGGTCGAGCGGGCGCAGGTCGACCGCGTGGGCCAGCTCGCCCCTCACGCGACGACCTCCAGCGCGTAGCCGACCCCGGTGACGGTGCGGAACCGGTCGGTGCCCAGCTTGCGACGCAGCGCCTTGACGTGGCTGTCGACCGCGCGGGCCGCCCCGGCCCGGGCCCCGGACCGGTCGTCCGGCCAGTCCCACACCTCCACCAGCAGCCGCTCCCGCTCGACCACGGTGCCGGGCCGGCGGGCCAGGGCCAGCACCAGGTCGAACTCCGTGCGGGTCAGGTGCACCGCGGCCCCGTCGACGGTGACGCGGCGGCTGGCGGGGTCCAGCCGCAGCCCGCCGACCTCCAGGGCCGCCGCCGGCGCCCGCTGCTCGGCGGCCAGGACGGCCGCCCGCTCGACCCGGCGCAGCAGGGCGGCCACGCGGGCGACCAGCTCCCGCGGGCTGAACGGCTTGGTCAGGTAGTCGTCGGCGCCGACCGCCAGGCCGATCAGGCGGTCCGTCTCCTCGGCGCGGGCGGTGAGCATGAGCACCGGCACCGGGCGTCGGGCCTGGATGCGCCCGCACACCTCGATCCCGTCCAGGCCGGGCAGCATGACGTCGAGCACCACCACGTCGGGCGGGCCGGCCTCGGCCGCCGCCACGGCGGCCCGCCCGTCGTGCACGACCTCGACCTGGTACCCCTCGCTGACCAGCCGCCGTCGCACGGCGTCCGCGATCGCCGGGTCGTCCTCGACCACCAGCACGCGACGTGCCGTCGCCCCACCGCTCTGCATGGCCACGACGCTATCGGCGGGCGTGCGGGGACCGCCCGGGTGCGACGTGGAGATCCCGTGGAGACCCGAGGTCGTGACGACCCGCACCCGCTCTTCCCGCCACGGCGCCGCCGGGTTAACGTCCGCCATGCCTCAGCACAAGATCCTTCTCGACGAGTCCGAGATGCCGACGCGCTGGTACAACCTCGTCGCCGACCTCCCGTCGCCCCCGCCGCCCCCGCTGCACCCCGGCACGCACGAGCCGGTCGGCCCGGAGGCGTTCGAGGCGCTGTTCCCGATGGCCCTCATCGAGCAGGAGGTGACGACCGAGCGCTGGGTCGACATCCCCGAGGCCGTCCTGGACGTCTACAGGCTCTGGCGGCCGAGCCCGCTGTACCGGGCGCACAACCTGGAGAAGGCGCTCGGCACCCCGGCGAAGATCTACTACAAGTACGAGGGCGTCAGCCCGGCCGGCTCGCACAAGCCCAACACGGCCGTGCCGCAGGCGTACTACAACGCCCAGGCCGGCGTGAAGAAGCTGACCACCGAGACCGGCGCCGGGCAGTGGGGCACAGCGCTGGCGTTCGCGTGCGCGCTGTTCGACCTGACGTGCGAGGTGTGGCAGGTCGGCGCGAGCTACGACCAGAAGCCGTACCGGCGGATGATGATCGAGGCGTTCGGCGCCGTCGTGCACCGCTCCCCCAGCGCGCTCACCGAGGCCGGCCGCGCGATCCTCGCGGACCGGCCCGACCACCCGGGCTCGCTCGGCATCGCGATCAGCGAGGCCGTCGAGGTCGCCGCCCCGGACCCCGAGGTCCGCTACGCCCTGGGCAGCGTGCTCAACCACGTGCTGCTGCACCAGACGATCATCGGCGAGGAGGCGCTGCTGCAGCTCGCGAAGGTCGGGGACACCCCGGACGTCATCGTCGGCTGCACCGGCGGCGGGTCGAACTTCGCCGGGCTGGCGTTCCCGTTCCTGCGCGAGAAGCTGGCCGGGCGCAACGACGCCGTCATCCGGGCCGTCGAGCCGTCGTCGTGCCCGTCGCTCACCCGCGGCGTGTACGCCTACGACTTCGGCGACACGGCCGGGCTGACCCCGCTGATGAAGATGCACACCCTGGGCCACGACTTCGTGCCGGACCCGATCCACTCCGGCGGGCTCCGCTACCACGGCATGGCCCCGCTGATCAGCCACGTGTACGAGCTCGGGCTGATGGAGGCGATCAGCGTCCAGCAGACCGAGGCGTTCGCCGCGGGCCTGCAGTTCGCCCGCAGCGAGGGCATCCTGCCCGCGCCCGAGCCGACCCACGCGCTGGCCGCGTGCATCCGCGAGGCGCTGGAGTGCAAGGAGTCCGGGCAGGAGAAGGTGATCCTCACCGCGCTGTGCGGGCACGGGCACTTCGACCTGGCCGCCTACGACAGCTACCTGTCGGGGCGGATGACCGACGAGGAGGTCAGCCCGGAGCGGTTCCGCGACGCGCTGGCCACGGTGCCGGCCATGTGAGCACCGGCCGGGCCCGGAGCAGGCGCAGGAAGCAGCCCGGGCCCGGCGTGGTTGCCCACGGTCGACGGACGCCCACGGCGGGCGCCCCGACCCACAGGAGACCGCATGAGCATCGTCGTCACCGGCGCCACCGGGCCGTTCGGCCGGCACGTCGTCACCAGCCTGCTCGACCGGGGCGCCGAGCCGGGCGACCTGCTCGCCACCGGGCGCCGCGTCGAGACCCTGGCCGACCTGGCCGAGCGGGGCGTCCGCACCGCCCGGCTGGACTTCGACGACCCGGAGTCGATGCCCGGGCCGCTCGAGGGCGCCCGGACCGTCCTGCTCGTGTCGGGCCCGGAGGTCGGCCGGCGGGTGCCGCAGCACGAGGCGCTGGCGCGAGCGGCCGCGACGGCCGGTGCGTCCCGGCTGGTCTACACCAGCGTCCTGCACGCGGACGTCTCCCCGCTGTCCCTGGCCCCGGAGCACCTGGCCACCGAGCGGTTCGTCGTCGACCTGGACGTGGCCCCGACGTTCCTGCGCAACGGCTGGTACTACGAGAACTACACCGCCCAGCTGCCGGTGTACCTGCAGACCGGCGCGGTCCTGGGCGCAGCCGGCGACGGCCGGGTCAGCGGCGCGCTGCGGGCGGAGCTGGCCGAGGCCGCCGCGGTCGTCCTGCTCGAAGACGGGCACGAGGGCGCCACGTACGAGCTGGGCGCGGACACGCCGTTCACGATGACGGAGCTGGCCGAGACCGTGACCCGGGTGTCCGGCACCCCCGTCGGCTACCGGGACCTGCCGGTGGACGAGCTGGCCGGGGTGCTGCAGCAGGCCGGTCTGCCCGAGCCCGTGGCCACAATGCTGGCCGGGATGGACCTGGCCATCCGCGACGACGCCCTGCTCGCGCGCACCGGCGACCTGGCGCGGCTGCTGGGCCGTACGCCGGCGACGCTGGAGCAGGCCGTCCGGGCCGCCCTGGCCTGAGCCCGCCCCGGCGGGTCGGAGCCTGAGCCGGCCGGCGGGCCCGAACCGGCGCGGGCCCGGGTGCATCAGGACCCGGGCCCGCGCCTCCTGCTGCCGTGACCACGACGACGGCCCCCGGGACGGGCACCCCCACGCCGGTCCCGACGGCGGCCGCGGACCGGCGCCCGGACCCGGGGCGCCCCGGCGCCCGGGCGCGCGAGGTGCCCCGGCTCGGTCGGCTCGTCACCGCGATCGGCCGGCTGCGCCCCGAGGTGCAGGACTGGGCCCCGGCGACCGACGACCTGCGCTGCCGCCGGGCCCGGGCGGGGCTGCTGATCGGCCTGGCCCAGGAGTGCGCGGACGACGGCCGGGTCGACGACGGCTGGGCGTACCTGAACGCGGCCGACCGGGTCAGCCTGGCCCGCCTCGACGACGACGACCTGCGGGTGCTGGCCGGGAGCCTGCGGCTGGAGTGCGCGGCCAAGCTGACCGGCTGGCGCGCGGCGGCCGCGGTGACCAGCCTGGACGGGGCCGACGACACCCGGGCGGCGCTGCTGCCCCGCGTCGCCGCGGCGCGTGAGCTGCTCGACGACGACGCGCAGAACACCTACCTGCGGCTGCGCCTGCTGGGCCGCCGGGTGGCCACGGCGACGACGCTGCTGGCGCTGGTGCTGGCGGTGCTGACCGCGCTGGTGCTCACGGGCTGGGGCGGCCCGGGCCCGGACCG
This sequence comes from Jannaschia sp. R86511, assembly GCF_042466345.1. Classification (NCBI taxonomy): domain Bacteria; kingdom Pseudomonadati; phylum Pseudomonadota; class Alphaproteobacteria; order Rhodobacterales; family Roseobacteraceae; genus Jannaschia; species Jannaschia sp. R86511. Next base: position 1,091,507 of record NZ_JAXHCD010000001.1, on the reverse strand, counting down.
GCCGGTGTTCCTCGACCGCGGGGTGCTGGGCGAGCCCGGCTGGTACGCCCAGGTCTGCCTGCTGGGGGCGCTGGGGGCCATGCTCAGCGCCGCCATCACGGCGATGGACCACGGGTCGGCCCCGCGCGTCTACGAGCTGTCCACCCCGCTCCTGGCCACGGCCGTGGCCCGGGTGCTGGTCGGGTCGGCCGCCGCCGTGGTCACGGTGATGGCGGCCGAGGTCGAGCTGCTGCCGGGTATGACCGACTGGCTGCCCGTGCTGGCCGTGATCTCCGGCTTCAGCGAGCGGCTGGTCCGCCGCGTGGTCGCGACCCTGAGCGAGGCCGCCGAGCACACCAGCCCGCCGCCGGTCCCCCCGTCGACCTCGGTGACGGCCCGCACCTGAGGCCCCGGACCCTCGCCGCCGACCGGGCTCAGCGCCCGAACGGGCAGCCGTCGTCGCAGACCAGCTCTGCGACCACCACGGCCGTGCCGCCCTCGTCGACGACCGACACGGCCGAGACGTCCACCCCGTCCGGCAGCTCGTCGTCGACCCCGAACGCGCGCAGCGTGTCGGTGCGGTCCAGGTCCAGGTCGAGCCCCGCGGCCCGGGCCTCCACCGGCTCCACCAGCAGCCGCCCCTCCTCGACCCGCAGCTGGAGCACGACCTCGACCGGGACCGAGCCCAGCACGGGCACCTCGAACGGCGCCTGCACCTGCAGCCGGTCCGGCGGCAGGGCCGTGGTGCCCGTCAGCACGGCCTGCGCCAGCTCGGCCTGGTCCTCGCCCTGCAGCTGTGTGCTCAGCGCCGCGCCCGCCTCCGCCCGCACGGTCGCCGTCAGCGAGCCGGCGGTCGAGCCGTCGGTGGCCACCCCGTCGGCCCTCACCTCGAGCGCCCGCACCGGCACGCCCTGCACCTGACCGGCGCCCGTCGTCACGTCCAGGCCCTCGAAGCGTCCCCGCGCCAGCCCCAGCAGGACCGAGCCCCGCACCGAGGCGGTCACGTCCTGCAGCTCCTCGCCCGGGTCGGCCACCTGGCCCAGCTCACGGCTGACGACGTCGCCCACCACGGCCTCGACCTGGCCGCGGGCGAACCACTCGGCCGCGGCGACCAGCCCGACCAGCACGGCGACGACGGCGAGCAGGGCGGCGAGCGAGCGCAGGGCGGACACGGCCCCATCGTGCCCGCCGGACGGCCGCGGCGTCCGGTTGTCCGGGTGGTCCGGGTGGTCCGGGTGGTCCGCGTTGTCCGGCTGTCCCGACGGGTACCGGGTCAGCCGCGGGCGACCGGCGTCAGCCGCGGGCGTCCAGGGCGCGCCGCATCCGCACCAGGGCCACCCGACGGTAGGAGTCCTCGACGAGCTCGGCCAGCTCGGTCCAGTCCACCTCGGGCTCGCCCGGCAGGTCCCGGCACTCGAAGGCGAGCCAGCCGCTCGGTCCGTAGTAGGGCGGCACCGTGGCCCGCGGGTGGTGCAGCAGCGCCTCGCGGTCGTTGTCGTCGGGACGCACCAGCAACCGCGTGTCGTCGGGTCCCGCGACGCCGAACTGGGCGAACACGCGGCTGCCCGCGAAGAAGGTGGGGCGCCCGTGCGACTCGCGCTCCTGCGCCTCGGGCAGCGCCAGGCACACCTGCCTGGCCCGGGCCAGCAACGGGTCGTCCTCGTCGTACATCCGCGGGTGCGCCACGACCGGCAGGGTGGCACCGACCCCCGACAGTCCTCGGACGTAGCATCCTGGTCCCGTGGACGACGACGCTCACGCCCAGGTGCCCGGTGGACCCGAGGCCGGGGCGGCCGTGCGACGTCTCGCGCTCGGTGTGCTGATGGGCTGCTTCGAGGGCCCCTCGCTGCCGGGCTGGGTCGAGCAGGACCTGCGTGACGGGCTGGGGTCGCTGTGCCTGTTCGGCTCGAACCTCACCGGTGACGACGCGCAGGCGACCCGTCTGGTCCGGCGGGTGCACGAGCTGGCCCCGGGCTGCCTGGTCGCCCTGGACGAGGAGGGCGGCGACGTCACGCGACTGGACCAGCACCGCGGCAGCCGGACCGTGGGGGCGGCCGTGCTGGGCGAGGCCGACGACGTCAGCCTGACCCGGCAGGTCCACGCCGACCTGGGGGCGCGGCTGGCCGCCGTGGGGGTGGACCTGGACCTGGCCCCCGTCCTGGACGTCAGCAGCAGCCCCGACAACCCCGTCATCGGCAGCCGCAGCTTCGGGGCCGACGCCCGTCACGTGGCCCGGCACGGCACCGCCGCCGTCCGCGGGCTCGCCGACGCGGGCCTCGCCGCCTGCGTCAAGCACTTCCCCGGCCACGGGGACACCAGCGCGGACTCCCACGTGGCGGCCCCGGTGGTCACCGCGTCGGCCGGGCTGCTGCACGAGCGGGAGCTGCTGCCGTTCCGGGCCGCGGTCGAGGCCGGGGCGGAGGCGGTGATGACGGCCCACGTCCGCGTCCCGGCGCTGGACCCCGACCGGCCGGCCTCGACCAGCGCGGTGCTCACCCGGCTGCTGCGTGAGGAGCTCGGCTTCCAGGGGGTCGTCGTCACCGACGCGCTCGACATGGCGGGGGTGAGCGGTCCCGCGGCCCACGGCTCGGTCGAGGCCGCGGCCGTGGCGGCCCTGGTCGCGGGCGCCGACCTGCTCTGCCTGGGCGCGGACTGGTCGCGGGACCGGGTCCACGCCGTGCTCGCGGCGGTGCTGGCCGCGGTCGGTGACGGGACGCTGCCGCAGGCCCGCCTGGCCGAGGCCGCGAGCCGGGTGGCCCGGCTCGGGGACGCGGCGCGGCGGCGCCGGGCCCACGTGGTCACCGTGACCCCGCAGGCCCAAGCGGCCGCGGCGGCCCGGGTGACCCGGGCCGCCTGGGAGGCCACGTCGGTGAGCGGCCGGGTGCCCGCGGTGTCCGGGGCCGTCGTGGTCCGCCTGCTCGACCGGGCCAACGCCGCGGTGGGCGAGGTCCCGTGGGGCCTGCTGGAGCTCGTCCCGGACGCGCTGCCCGGGGCCACGGGGGTGGACGCGGACCCCGGGACCGACCCGGGGGCGGTGCTGGCCCGAGCCGGTGGCCGCGCCCTCGTGGTGCTCGCTCGCGACACCCACCGCTCACCCGCGGTCCGGGCGTGGCTGCAGCGGGTCGTCGCCGAGCGGCCCGACACCGTGCTGGTGGACCTGGGGTGGCCGTCACTGACGACGCCGGTCCCGCCCCGGGGTGCGCTCGTGCGCACCCGCGGGGCGAGCCCGGCGTCGGTCCGTGCGGTCGCCGACCTGCTGGCCGGCGCCGAGGCGCCCCCGGGTGACCCGGGCGGCGCGCCCGGTCAGTAGGGAGGGGCCAGCGACTTCTTGGTGTCGCGGGCCTGCGGGTCGTTGGTCCACCAGAACTCGCGGCCCCACACAGTGCCGAGCGTCGTGCGGCCGTCGGCGTACCAGTCACCCACCGCGGGCGTGCCCGACGGGTGGCCGAAGGTGAGGGTGCCGGAGGAGCCCGGCTTGGTCATCGACTTGAGGTACCAGGTCCGGCCGCGCAGCAGCCCGACGCTGTCCCGCCCGTCGCCGTCCCAGTCGCCGGAGGTGGGCAGGTCGGTCGAGCGGCCCCAGACGATCTTCTGGTTGCTCGATCCCGCGGTGGTGTGGGCGCGCAGGTACCAGGTGCCGCGCCGGTAGACGCCGACGCCGTCGACCCCGTCGCCGTCCCAGTCACCGGCCACGGGACGGTCCCCGCTGGCCCCCCAGCCCACGGCGCGCTGGGTCCCGCCGGCCGTGGCCGTCTGGCGCAGGTAGAAGCGCCCGGCGCGGAACACGCCGATGCCGTCGACCCCGTCGCCGTCCCAGTCGCCCGCGACGGGGCGGTCGCCCGCCTGGCCGAACGCGAACGACGAGACCCGGCCGTTGACCCGGATGGTGAACCGGCCGTCGGAGTAGATGCCCAGGTCGCTCTTGCCGTCGCCGTCGAAGTCCCCGGTCACGACCCCGTCGGGGCGCTCCACCGGCCGGCAGGGGGTGTAGGTCGGTGACGTGTACTTGGGCGCCGGGTCACCGACGAACATCGGGCACGGGCCGTAGTCGCGCTTGGTGACGGCCTTGCCGGTCCACCAGGACGTGCGCTTGAACGCCCCGTCCCAGGACAGCGAGATGTGCACGTGGTCGGTGTGCGGGCTCGCACCGGTGTAGGCCTTCCAGCCGCTGCCCGCGTTCCAGATCCGCTTGTTCCAGATCAGGTACTGGATGCCGAGCCGGTGCGCGTTGCCGCCCGCGACGCCCTTGGCGTCCTTGCCCGACGCCCAGTTGACGAACGCGTCGCCCTTGGCCTTGTCGGCGGAGTTGTAGGCGTTCAGCGCCCAGTCGTACGCGCGTCCCTCCTTGTGCTCGCTCCGGCCGCCGACCGAGCAGGAGCGCGCGGTGCCGCCGGAGTTCGCCTTTCCGTAGGTCGCCTTGAGCAGGCTGCGCATCGCCGTGGCGCCCGGCTTCTCGACCGGGTCGCAGGAGACCTGGCCCAGGTACGGCGAGGGCGACTCGGGGGCGGTGGTGAACGTCTTGGGCGGTCGCGGCACGGGCTGGGCGGCGCTGGCCGGGGAGCCGGTCAGCAGCAGGAACGAGGCCGCCAGCACGACGGTCAGCAGCGAGCCGATCGTCGCGTCCATGACCGCGGGACGGCGGGCGCGATCCCCCCGGGAGCCGGTCCCGCGTGCCTGCGGGACGGCCGGTCGCTGTGGTGTCAGCATGAAGGGTCTCTCTGTGATGAGGGAGTTCAGGTCTCCGCCCTCATCGGCAGGACCCCGACGGACCATAAGCGGCGTCGGGCGCCTGGTCACGTCCCTGCGTGGACCCCGGTCAGCGCAGCCGGTCGTCCTCGAGGGTCCGCAGCCGCAGCCAGCGGTAGCCGTACCCGGCCAGCGGCACCGTCGCCGAACCGTCGTCGGCGACCGCCACCTCGCCACCACCCAGCAGGTCCACCATCGAGCCGTCGTGACGGTCGGCGGCGAAGGACACCTCGACCTGGACCTCGACGTCGTCGAAGGAGTGCAGCGCCAGCAGCACCGCGCCGCGGTACCGGACCACGTGGGCCAGCACGTGCGCGTGGGGCTGGTCGAGAACCTCCAGCTCGCCCCAGCCGAGCTCCGGGCTCTGCCGGTAGCGCCGGGCCAGGTGGGACACGAACGTCAGCAGGGACCCGGGGTCGTCGACCTGGTCGGCCACGTTGACGTGCTCCGGGGACCAGGGCCCGGTCACCACGGGGTTGGGCAGGGCGTCGGCGTCCGCGGTGGAGAAGCCGCCGTTGCCACCGCTGGTCCACTGCATGGGGGTGCGCACGGCCTGGCGGTCGTCGGCGGCGAGGTTCTCGCCCATGCCGATCTCCTCGCCGTAGAACAGCACCGGCGTCCCGGGCAGGCTGAACAGCAGGCTGTAGACCATGCGGGTCCGGCGCTGGTCGCCGTCCGGCTCCTCGCCCAGCATCGGCGGCAGCCGGCGGCGCAGGCCGCGGCCGAACAGCTGGTGCTCGGGCTCCGGGCCGAAGGCGTCGAAGACCTCCTGCCGCTCGTTGGTGTCCAGCTTGTCGAGGGTCAGCTCGTCGTGGTTGCGGACGAACGTCGCCCACTGCGAGCGCACCGCCGTGGCCGGCCGCTCGGCCAGCGAGCGGGCCAGGGGCCGCGCGTCGGAGCGGGCCAGGGACAGGTACATCTGCTGCATCGTGACGAAGTCGAACTGCATGTCGAGCTCGTCGCCGTCGGCGCCGCCGAAGAACTCCAGCTGCTGCGAGCGTGGCAGGTTGACCTCGCCCAGCATGATCGCCTCGCTGTCGCGCAGGGCCAGGAACTCCCGCAGGTCGCGCAGGAAGTCGTGCGGCTCCGGGAAGTCCTCGGCGTCGTCCGGGCCCATCCCCTCCGTCTCGATCAGGTACGGCACCGCGTCGACCCGGAAGCCGCTGATCCCGAGCTCGAGCCAGAAACCCCATGATCTTGGTGATCTCGTCGCGGACGGCGGGGTTGGCCACGTTGAGGTCGGGCTGGTGGGCGTAGAACCGGTGCAGGTACCACTCGCCGCTGGGCTCGTCGAGGGTCCAGATGCCGCCCTCCTCGTCCGGGAACACCACCTCGGCCGAGGTGTCCTCCGGCTCGGTGTCGCGCCAGACGTAGTAGTCGCGGAACGGCGAGTCCTTGCCCGCCAGCGCCGACCGGAACCACGGGTGGTCGGCCGAGGTGTGGTTGACGACCAGGTCGACGATGACGCGCATCCCCCGGTCGCGGGCCAGGCGCACCAGCGGCACGACGTCGCCGAGGCTGCCCAGCCGCGGGTCGACGCCGTAGAAGTCGGTGATGTCGTAGCCGTCGTCGCGCTCGGCCGTCGGGTAGAACGGCATCAGCCACAGGCAGGTGACGCCCAGGTCGGCCAGGTGGTCCAGCCGTCGGGTGAGGCCGTGGAAGTCCCCCGTGCCGTCGCCGTCGGAGTCGGCGAAGGTCTCGACGTCCAGGCAGTAGACGACGGCGCTCTTCCACCACATGTCGGCGCGGGCGGCGGTGCTCACGTCAGCAGCTCCCGGGAGTCGGTGGTGGCCGTCCCGGCCGAGGTGCGCGCGGGGGTGACCGGCTCGGCCCGGGTCACGTCCAGCTGGGGCAGGACGTGCTCGCCGTAGGCGTGGACGAACGCCTCCTGCTCGCGGCCGACGTGGTGCACCGCGATCTCGTCGAAGCCGAGCTCGGCGAAGCCGGCCAGCCAGGCCGCGTGCTGGGCCAGGTCGCTGGAGACCAGGACGACCTCGCGCACCTGCTCGGGCGTGACCTGGTCGCCGACCTCGTCGAAGTGCTCGACGGTCTCCAGGTCCCAGCACACGGGCGGGGCGAACACGTTGCCGCGCCACTGGTCGTGCGCCAGCGCCATGGCCTCGTCGTCGGTGGGCGCCCACGACACGTGGACCTGCAGCCGCAGCGGGCCCGGGCCGTCGTGGGAGCGGTACGCGTCGACCATCGTCCGGAGCTTCTCGTGCGGGGCGTTGGTGGTGACCAGCCCGTCGGCCCACGACGCGACCCAGGCGGCGGTCTCCGGCGTCACGGCGGGGCCGATGAGCGCGGGCGGCACCTCGGGCCGGGTCCACAGCCGGGCCCGGTCGACGGTGACGAGCCCGTCGTGGCTGACCTCCTCACCGGCCAGCAGCGCGCGGATGACCTGCACGCACTCCAGCAGCCGCTGGTTGCGGACGCTCTTGGCCGGCCAGCGGTCGCCGGTGATGTGCTCGTTGGAGTTCTCCCCCGAGCCGAGCGCCACCCACAGCCGCTGCGGGAACATGGCCGACAGGGTGGCCATCGCCTGGGCGACGATCGCCGGGTGGTAGCGCTGCCCGGGGGCGTTGACGACGCCGAACGGCAGGCTCGTGCTGGCCATCGCGGCGCCCAGCCAGGACCAGGCGAAGCCGGAGTGGCCCTGCCGCACGCTCCAGGGCGAGAAGTGGTCGCTGGACATGCCGCCGGTGAAGCCCACCTCCTCGGCGAGCTGCACGGCGCGCAGCAGGTCGGAGGGGTGGACCTGCTCGTGGGAGGCGTGGAGGCCGATGACTGTCATCGCCCCGGCGGTACCCGGGCCCGACCGCGACGAAACGCCGACGCGGTTAGGCTGCCCGACCGTGACGGACGGGGGGCGGCTGCGGCTGGGGCTGCTGCTGGCCCACGACCTGGCCCCCGAGCGGGCGGCCCGGCTCGCCGACCGGCTGCCGGACGTGCTCGCCGCCCGCTTCGGGGTGACCGGCTGGGACGTGTCGGTCGTCCGCGAGCCGCCCGTCTCCCCCGCCCCGGACGCCCGGGCGCTGGTCGACCTGGGCCGGACCCGGCTGCTGGAGCACGACTGGGACCTGGCCGTCGTGCTCACGGACCTGCCGCTGCGCCTGGACCGTCGCCCGGTCACCGCCCACGCGAGCCCGCTGCACGGCGTCGGGCTGCTGAGCGTGCCCGCCCTGGGGGCCGTCCAGGTCGCCCGGCGGACGCAGGACGCCGTGGTGGGGCTGGTCGAGGCCCTGCTGGGCGGGGACGACGACCGCGAGGACCTGGCCGAGCGGGTACGGGAGCTGCAGGGCGACGACGACGTGGCCCGCTCCGGCGGGACGGTGGCGCTGGCCGCCCGCGTGCTCGTCGGCAACCTGCGCCTGCTGCTGGGCATGGTGCGGGCCAACCGGCCGTGGCGGCTGGCGCTGCGGCTGTCGCGGACGCTGTCGGCCGCGGCCGCGGCCGGGGTGCTCGCGCTGATCACCCCCGACGTCTGGCTGCTGGCCGACGCCTACGGCCCGGTGCGGCTGGCGCTGCTGGCCGTCGCCTCCGTCGTGGTGACCGCCGTGGCGCTGGTGGCGGGGGCCGGGCTGTGGGAGCGGCACGGCGGGCGCGGCTCGCGCCGCCAGGTCGCGCTGTTCAACCTGGCCACCAGCCTGACGGTGCTGATCGGGGTCACGGCCCTGCACCTGGCCCTGCTCGTGGTCTCGCTGGTGGGGGCGTTCGCCCTGGTGGTCCCCGACGTGCTCGCCGACGCCGTCGGCCACGACGTCGGACCGCTCGACCTGGTCCGGCTCGCGTGGTTCACCACCATCCTGTCCACCGTCGCGGGGGCGCTGGGGGCCGGGCTCGAGAGCGACGAGGCCGTCCGCGAGGCGGCCTACACCTACCGGGCCGGGGCGGTGCCGTCCGAGCCGCAGGGCGCCCGCCCGGGTTCCGCCGCGGAGGACCCCACCGACGGGCCCGCCCGGGGCTAGCGTGGTCGGATGGCCGACGAGGGGGTCCTGTTCGAGGGGCTGCGGCTCGGCAGCGCCCAGGCCTTCGCGCTGCTGCTCGACGAGTACGACCCGCCCATGCGGCGCCTCGCTCGGCTCTACGTGCCCGAGGAGCAGGTCGGCCCGCTGGTGCGCCAGACCTGGTCGACGGCGCTGCCCGGGCTGGACATGTTCACCTGGCACACGACGCTGCGCGCCTGGGTGAGCGGCATCTTCGTCACCTACGGCCGGGCCTGGCGCACGGCGGCGCCCGACGCCGTCCCGGCAGTCGCGCCCGCTCCGCCGCCGGCGCCGCGGGGCGACGACCCCGGCACGGACGTCGAGGTGCCCTGGGGCAGCCTCGGCTGGTCCGGGCTGTGGGCCGACGACGACTGGCGGCTGCTCGAGGGCGTGATGTCGAGCCAGCCGCTGGCGGTCCGCGAGGTGCTGTGGCTGCGCGACGTCGAGGGCTGGTCGTGGCGTGAGGTGCTCGACGCGCTGGGCCTGACCGCGGCCCAGGGCGAGCAGCTGCTGGTCCGGGGGCGGGAGGAGCTCGCCGCGTGGGTGGCCGCCCACGTCGGGGCGGGGCCCGACCCCGACGGGCAGGGGCGGGAGCGCACCGACGGCGTCGCCACCCTGCTGGGTGCGCTGCGCCCGGTCCACGCCGGGCGTGCGACGGACGCCGAGCTGCAGCGCTCGTTCACCGCCTGGCGCCGGCACCGTGGTGTGCGGCCGTGGCGGCGGTGGCACTGGGAGCTGCGGACCGCGACGAGGACCCGCCCGCCCGCCGCCGACGTCCCCGCCCCGGGGGCGGCGTCCCGCGGCGGCTGAGGGAGCCCGGGTCAGCCGGTCAGCGGGTCAGCCGGTCCCGGTCCAGTAGGCACGGAACACGTCGCCGGTGTGCTGGTAGCCCAGCCGGACGCCGTCCCGGTAGAGCACGTCGAGACCGTCGACCCGGACCTCGTCGGCGCCCCCGTGGTTGACGAGCACGGCCAGCTGGTCCGGCGGTTCGACCAGCTCGCCCGCGGCGGGCCGGGCGCGCACGCACCCCTCGACGACGCGGCCAGCCCGGGTCCTGGTGACGCCGGCGAACGGGCTGCCCCCGTCGCAGACCACGACCTCGACCCGGGTGCCGCCGTCGGCCACGACGCGCGCCTCGGCCTGCAGCACGTGGATCGGGCGCCGCACCTGCGGCAGCGGCAGCAGCACGCTGTCCTCGTAGGTCAGGGGCGCGGTCAGGGACATCGACTCCCCGCCACGCCAGGGCTCGAACGCGTCGGGCGACAGCCACCAGCCCGCCCCCGCCAGCAGCCCGAGCACGGCCACGACCGCCACCGCCGGCCGCCGCAGCGCCCGCTGCGTGCGCGGTGCCCTCGGCGTCCCGGTCGGCGGCCCGCCGTCCGTGCTCACCGGCTGCGTCGTCGCCACCCGGTACCTCCTCCGTCCCGGGGAGTCTGACCGGTCAGGGGCCCCGGCGCCAGGACGCCGACCGGGTGTCGCACGGACGGGCCCGGCCCGGGGGTCTCCCAGCGGACGCCCAGCCTGGTGCCGCATGCTCCCGGCGTGCAGTCGGCGAGCAGGGCGTCCTCGGTCGCGGTCGTCGTCAACGAGGGGGCACGACGGGGGGCCCGGGCGCTGGAGCGGGCGGTGCGGGAGCTGGAGGTGCGCGGGGTCCCGGTGCGGGCCGCTCACGCCGCGGGCCTGCTCGCGCACTCCGACGTCGTCATGGGGCTGCTGCCGCTGGGCACGGCCAACGACCTGAGCCGCACCCTCGGCCTGCCCCGTCGCCTGGACGCGGCCTGCGAGGTGGTCGCCCACGGCGACGTGGTCGACGTGGACCTGGGCCGGGCCGACGGCCGGGCGTTCGTCAACGTGGCCTCCGCCGGGCTCTCGGTCGGGGTGACCGAGCACCTGGACCCGGCCCTCAAGCGCCGGCTCGGCAGCGGCGCCTACCCCGTGGCGCTGCTGCGCGCCTACCGACGGCACCAGCCCTTCGCGGCGACCCTGGCGTTCCCGGACGGCGACCGGGCCCCGCTGCGCTGGGAGGGCCTGCTGCAGGTGGCCGTCGGCAACGGCCGGCACCACGGGGGCGGCAACGCCGTCTCGCCCACCGCGAGCATCGACGACGACCTGCTCGACGTCTACGCGATCCGGGTGGCCGGGGTCCGCGAGCACCTGGCGATCGCCCGGGCCCTGAAGGACGGCTCGTTCGTGGCCCACCCGGCCGTGGAGCACGTCACCACGCGCCGGCTGCACCTGGTGACCTCCCCACCCACCCCGCTCAACCTGGACGGCGAGGTGGTCGGCCTGACCCCGACCTCCTTCGAGGTGGACCGCAACGCTCTGCACGTGCTGGTGCCCGCCGGGTCGACCGCCGCGGTGCACGACGGGCCCCGTCGACCGGGGGCGTGAGGGGCGGGCGCGGTGGTCTGCGTCGGCCTGCACCACTCGGGCTGAGTTCCGCCGAACCGGTGGACGCCGTCGGGCCCGGCGTCGAGGATGACGGACGTGCAGCCCCCTCCACAGGGACGGCGACCGGTCGGAGGGTTCTCCGCGGGGGCGTTCGGTCTCGTCGCCGCCCTTCTGCTGGCTGTCCTCACGCCGGTGCACGCGTCGGCAGGTACGGCGTCGGTGGTCGTGACAGACGTCCCCGTGCCGCCGCGTGCCGCCCCGTCGGGGGTGGCAGTCGTGGCCAGCAGCGAGGCCGGGGTGCTCGTCGTCCGCGAGTCGCGCGACCCTGCCGCGCGCCCCTTCGCGTGGCTGCCGACCGACGGTGAACCTGTATGGACGCATGTGGGCGGCACCGACCTGCTGGGGACGAAGCTCGTCATGGGGTCCGAGGGAGACACCCTGCGGACCCACGACCTCCTCACGGGCGAGACCGAGGTCAGGACCATGCCCGAGGGGACGCAGTGGGTGAGCGTCGGCACGGCAGGCGTCGTCGTCAGCTCACGCTCCGAGCACACGGACGGCGTCGAGGTGTCGGTCGTGCGTCCGGATGGCAGTGTCGTGCCCGCCACCGGCCTCTCGTACGGGGTGGACTACCTGGGCGGAAGACCGACGCACGACGACGTGGTCGTCGCCTCGTCGTGGGACCGCGCGGCAGGTGTCCGGCGATATCACCTGCTCGACACGAGAACGGCGCACGCCGTGACGATCGACACCGACCTGCGCGTTCTCACCACCAGCGTCGTGCAGGACGGGGACCAGCTCGCGTGGTGGTCGCACGACGACGGCCGCTGGCAGGCACCTGATGACGACACCTTCCACGTCAGCGTGACCACGCTCACCGACGGCGTGCCGGGTGAGATCCGCTACTCCGAAGCGTTCCCGCGCGACGGCTACGCCCTTCCGGCCATCGTCCTGGCGGACGGGGAGGTCCTGCTCAGCGGGTCGGCCTACGTGCCCGAGCGATCCAAGGGGACGCTACAGCTGCGGCCACCCGTCACCCTCCAGAGGGTGACGGACGACGGGGCGGTGGAGCCGGTCGCCGAGACGCAGCCCGTCCTCGCGGGCCCGACCGGGGGCTTGCTGACCTCTGACGGCGCCCACGTCGTCGCCCTGCCGGCGACGACGCAGGACCCGGGCGCCGACTCGGTGCCGGTGTGGTCCGCACCGCACGACCAGCTGGCGCCGCAGGCGGTCGCCCTCGACGGCGCACGGCTCCTCGTCGCGGCGGCCGACGTGCGGTGGTGGGACCCCGACGCCCTCGAGGCCCCGGCTCCGACCCCGTCCGGGGTGCTCGCGGACACCGCCGGCACCGACCTACGGGTGCACCGGGGCGGCGCGCTGGTCTCCGGCGACAGGTTCGGGTCGTCGTTGACGGCGGCGCTGCCGGGTCACGCCGCCCCCGGAGGCATCGCGGGGGTGCCCGTACCGACCGGCACCCTGTCGGGTGACCGGATCCTCATCCCGGGCGGGTACCTGGACGACCTCGCCACGGGAACGGGCCTGCGGACCGCCCCGGAGGCCGCCTTGCACGACGGAGTCCTCTGGCGGCGCGCCGACGAGCTGCTGGCGGGCCGTTTCGTCTACCCGGAGCTGCTGCCCGGGCTGCTCGTCGGCAGGAGCCTCGACGACGGCGCGACACGCACGCTCAGGCCGTCGGCGGGGTGTCAGGTGGAGAGGCAACGAGCCATGCAAGCGGCCGGTCGCTGGTTGCTCGTGCCCTGCCGCCAGGGAGCCGAGGTGCTCGACGTGATGGGCGAGGTGCCACCGCAGCCGGTGGAGTGGAACGACGACTTCCGCCTGGGCAACGGCGCGTTGCTGCGGACCGTGGAGTCCCAGGAGGGCCGGGTGCTGCAGTGGCGAGCGCTGGGCGCCGGCGCCGAGTCGTGGCAGGACCTCGGCCCGGTACGCACCACGCGAGAGGGTGAGGTCGCGTGGCAGACGGTGGCCGTGTCCTCCTGGGGTCCGGACGTCGCCGCGGCCTGGATCACCCCGGAGGGGCGTGTCCACCACGCGGCACTGCCCGCCACCGCCGTCGATCCCACTCCACCGACCGGGCCGTCGACGGCACCCCCGCCCGCGACCGACGTCGCAGTGTCCTACCCCGACGACGGCGCGGTGACCGTCACGTGGGAGCACCCCGGCGCGACGGGACTCCTCGGCCACTTCGTCAGGCTGCGATCGCGGAACGGGACCACGTACGGCCCCCTGAGGCTCCTGCCGCCGGACGCTCGGTCACTGCGGGTCGACCGGGTGCACCTCGACGAGTACACGGTCGAGGTCGAGCCGGCGGGCCCTGCGGGACGCGCACCTGCGGCCACCGCGTCCGTCCGGCCGCGTCTCGTCCGACCGGCTCCACCGAGCGACTTCCACGTCGACTGGCCGGGCCTGGCGGGCCGGACCACGCAGGTCCTGTGGACCCAGGCGACCGGTGAGCGCCCGACCCCGACCGCCCACGAGGTGTGGGTCGACGACGAGCTCGTAGCCACGTACCCCTACTCCAGCACCGTCTACGACACCCGGAGCGACCGCACCTCGCACATCACCACCATCAGCACACCCACGGCGGGGCAGTACAGGGTCCGGGTCGTCGCCCGGCTCGGCGACTGGGCCGAATCCACCCCCACGTCCACGACCCGGCTGCCGGGACCGGACCTGGTCCCGCCCCGCGTCACCGGCACGTCCCTACCGGCGGCAGCAACCGGCACGTCGGTGCGCTACGCGTTCACCGGGGCCGACGACCGCTGGAGGTTCGAGGGGTTCCAGGTGCGCGTCCGCAGCGCGCGGGCACGCCAGCCGCTGGGGGCCTGGACCTACCCGACGCCCTGGGCCGCTCTGCCGCACACCGCCACCGGCGTCACGGTGGCGCTGGCCGAGGGTGAGACCCGGTGCGTCCAGGTCCGGGTGAAGGACCTCGACGGCAACCGCTCGGCGTGGTCGGTCGAGCGCTGTACGACCCGAGCCGTCGACGACCGGCACCTCGTCGCCGCCGGCACCCACGCTCGTCAGACGCCCTCGACGGCCATGATGCGCACGGTGACCCGCCTGGACCGCCGTGGCAGTCATGTCCGCCTGTCGGCGAACCGTACGGACGCGGTGTGGCTCGTGGCGACGCGGTGCCCCACGTGCGGTGTCGTGGAGGTCATGAACGACGGCGTGGTGCTGGCCCGCGTCGACCTGCGCTCACCCTCGACCCGGGCGCAGCAGGTCGTGCGCGTCCCGCTTGGCCGCGCGCACCGCAGCGGCACGTTCGCGGTGCGCTCTGCGTCGGACCGTCCCGCGCACATCGACGGACTCGTGCTCCGGTCGTACTAGGACCAGGACGGGTTGGTAGCAGGCCGTGCCACTACCGGGACAAGGACCAGGAGCCGTCGTGAGACCTCCTACGCCATCCGGGGCCGGAGCCTCGTCAGTCCGCGATCAGGCGCAGCATGAACAGCCCCCGTCCTACGACCATCGAGCGGGCCCGCCACGGTCCCCACGGCGAGGCGACGACGTCTGTCGACACCGGTTGAGGACATCCAGCCAGCGTGGCAGCGAAGCAGCAGCCGTGGCCCCGTGATCATCACATTCAGCCGGGCGGTTCGACATCACCCCAGCTCGACCGACGCAGCCTGGGCCGCGGAGCTTCTCTGTCGCCCCCGGCCGGGGTCTCCGGTCAGGGCGCGCCCAGCTCGCAGGCGACCATGCGGAAGCTGTCGACCGGGATCAGCTCCTCCTCCCTCTGCTGCTCACTTCCAGGCGTCCCCCTCAACCACACCTGGCCCTCGCGGAGAGCCTGCAGGTCGGCCCCGAAGAAGACCAGGGCGTCACTCCCCCACCGGGTCGACGAGTAGGAGCTCAAGATGGCCCCCTGGTCCAGGCCGATGCCGAGCTGCTCTGCTCGGCCGACGGACCCGTCCTCCGACAGCTGGACCAGCCGCAGGCCTCCGTCGGCACTGATGGGCCACTCGCCCGTCCGGTCGCCGACCTTCTGGCTCTCCGACCATTCCGCCAGATCGAGCATGTCGGCTTCGCCTTCGCACACCGCCACCGCAGCGGTCACCCGGCCCTCCTCATCGACGGTCAGCCCGATGACAGAACCTGTCTCCGGGCTGCTCATCGAGTTGGCCATCATGAAGAACAGAGGGATGGATGCCAGGCCCAACAGGCCCGTCAGCAGACCACCGACCATGACGACCGTGGCGAAGGCATCGCGCCGCCGGACCTGCGCCGGGGACGGTGACGGACGGACGTACCGACTCGTCCGCTGAGGACGGAGGTCGGCTCCCGGGTCGTCAGGGTGCACCGTCACCATCCCGGGCAGCCAGGCAGGGGCGGGGACCCGTAGACCGTGAGGCTGCGCTGAGCGCCGCCGCCTCTGGCCCGCGGGTGTGTCCCGCCGTGTCGTCCACAGGTGGCCTCGACCGCATGGAAGCCATGGTGCTCGAAGAGGCCTACGCCGCACCGGCATCTGGACGATTCCCTGGACGACGTGCGGGACGGCGCTGGGCCCGCTAGGCCCGGGGGCGGCGGAACATGGCGCGCACGATGGCCGCCCTTCGGGCTCTACGGCTGGCGCGTCGTGCCTGCTTGTCGACGAGCCTCTTGGCGTCGAGCTCCTTCATGCTGATGAAGCTGCCGTGGGTCTGCAGCGGTTCGGCGAGGGCACGGACGTCTGCGTCGGTGAGGGCCACGACGATCGAGTCCGAGCCGTCGTGGAACGTGCCGAAGTCGCGGGAGTCGGGGCCCCAGAGCTCGGCGTTGATCGACCAGGCACCGTAGACGAGGAGCGCCTGCCAGTGCTCGACGTCCAGGAGGTCGAGCACCACAGCCATCCCCGGGTCCTGACGTCCCCGAGTCTGTGTGCGGCCGAGGTCGGTGAGCCACGTCTCGACGTCGAGGACCTCGGGCGGAGCGTCTCGCGTGTAGTCGCTGTACGCGTCCACCTCGGCTCGAACCAGGTGCGGTCGCAGGCGGTTCAGGATGGCCTGGCAGACCACGGTGCCGTCATGCGGGTGCAGCGGCTCCTGCGTGGGTTCGAAGGCGAAGTCCTGCCGCCAGCTCGAGGCCCCACTGCTGCTGGACACGAGCGGGATCATGCCCCGGACGAGGGACCGTTGCCGTCAATTTGTGCTCTCACCCGGAGCGGGCCGGCGGCCGCCGGGGACAAACCTGCAGGTCAGAGGGGAGCTGGCGGCGGGACTCGAACCCGCAACCGCCCGATTACAAGTCGGGTGCGCTACCAATTGCGCCACGCCAGCCGTACCGGGGAGCCCGGCCGGAACAGTGTGCCAGCCCCCGACCTGGGGGATGATGCCCGCGTGACCCAGCGTCGAGGCACGACGGCACAGCCGTCCCCCGGCCCCGTCGGGGCGGGTCGACGACGCCTGCTGGTCGCGTGGGTCGTCCTGCTCGCCGTGGTCGTGCCCGTCGGGTCCGTCCTCGCGCTGCTGCCGCAGGTGGTCGAGACCGGCGAGGTCTCGCACTGGCCCTGGGAGGAGCACGGGTTCTGGGGCTGGTGGCTGGTGCCGCTGGGGCTGTGGCTGTCGGTGGTCCCGGCCGCGCTGCGCCACCGCCCGGCCCGGCCGGGCCGGCTCGGGGTGCTGCTGCTGGTGCTCGCCGCAGGCACCACCCTCGCGCTGCTGTACAACCCGCGCTGAGCCTCCCGCACCGGACCAGGGCCCGGCGCGGGTGGAGGCCTGTCAGACGACGACGTCGCCCTGGTCGCCCGTCTCCTTGCCCAGCGCCTTGGCGGCCAGCTGGAGCAGCGCGCCGACCCGGCCGTGCGGGCCGTCCCAGTACTCGCCGTGGGCCACCGACACCTCGAGCAGGCGCACCTGCGGGTCGTCCGCCCCGTCGAAGTAGGCGGCGGCGCCGGGGTTCCACAGCTCGGCGATGCGGTGCCGGTCGTCCATCACCCGGGCGGTGCCCTGCACGGCGACGTAGGTGTTCTTGGCCGGGTCGGCGAACGTCACCGTGGTGGGCGAGCCGGACAGGTCGAGCGCGGCGACCCAGTCCGCGTGCTCGCTGACCAGGAACGACAGCACGTCGCGGGTCTGGTCGGCCAGCGACAACGGCCGGGCCCGCCAGGTGCCGCTGCTGTCGGCGGTGGCCACCATGGCGATGTTGAGGCCGTCGAGGACGTCGGAGAGGGTGCGCTCGGTGTCGGTCGTCATGACCCCACGCTGTCACCGGCGGGCCGGTGCCGCCTCTCGCCGCAGCCCCCGGCGTGCGCACCGGGCCGACCGGGCGCCCCGGACGACGGCCGGGCGCCTCAGAACACCGGGCCGACCGCACCTCAGAACGCCCGGCCGCACCTCAGAGGCCGGCCGTCACCACGAGCACGGCCGCGACCACCACCAGGCCCGCCAGCCCGGCGAGCACCAGCCGGCCGTTGCGGCTGCGGGCGACCGGCTCGGTCAGGGCCCGGGAGCCCTCGCGCACGGCGGCGCCGCCGGGGCCGTACCACGCCACGACCGCCCCCACCGCGACGGCCGCGGTCAGCACGGGCGGGTCGGTCAGCGTCGCCCGGACCACGGCCCAGTTGTCCCAGGGCCCGTCGCGCAGCAGGACGGCCGCCGCCAGGAGCAGCAGCGGCGAGACCACCAGCGCCCCGACCGCCAGGTACCCGCTGCTGGCCAGCAGCGACCCGACGAGGCGGACGGGGTACATCAGGGTCAGCCCGGTGCGGGCCCCCGCGCCGAGCCGGCCCTCGCGCCACCGGGTCCGCGCCGCCGCCACCCGCGACCACTGCACGGCCCGGGCCAGCGTCACCCAGAGCAGGCCGAGCACCGCGGCCCCCAGCGGGGTCACAGCCGCGACGGCCACCACCACCAGCAGCCCGAGCAGGGTCATGCCGTGGCGTCGCGGCAGCCGCGGGACGGGCGCGTCGCCGTAACCCCGGCTCGGCTGCGCGGGCGGACGACCGTCGGCCGGGCCGGAGCCTGGCACGGCGACGGCCGAGGACCCCGGGAGCACCGCCGCGGGGGCGTCCCGGTACGGCTGCGGCGCGGAACCGACGGACGGCTGCACTGCGGGCTGCACGGCGGGCTGCACGGCGGTGCGGGCCACGTCCGCGGCCGGCGCGGCCACCGGGCCGGGGTCTGCCCGACGCACGGGCGCGGGCGGCGGCGGACGCTCGATGACGCGGGTGGCGGGCGCCTGCGCCGGCCGCCCCGGCTGCGGCCCGGCCGCGGGGCGCCGCTCCGGCCGGGTCGGGTCGGGTCGCGGCTGCTGCGTCGTCGGGTCGGGGGCCGGCGCCGCGTCCGGGCGCGGGGCCTGCGTCGTCGGGTCGGGCCGCGGGGCCTGGGTCGTCGGGTCCGGACGCGGCGCCTGGGTCGTCGGGTCCGGACGCGCGGACTGCCTCGTCGGGTCCGACCGGGCCGGGTCCGGTCGGAGCGCGGGCACCCCGGCGGCCGCCCCGGCGACGACCCCCTCGGCGATGCCGGTGCCCGAGCCCGCGACCGCGCCGACGCCACCGGGCGCGGCCGCCAGCTGCGGGCGGCGACCGGTCAGGCCCGCGACGGCGTCGGCCAGGTCCGCGGGCGAGGGCCGGGCGGCGGGGTCCGGACGCAGCGTCGCGGCCAGCACCCGGGCCAGGTCGGGCTGCAGCCCGTCGAGGTCGGCCGCCCCGCGCCGCACCCGGTCCCACACCGCCTCCATCGGGCCGTTGCGGAACGGCGGCCGGCCCGTGGCGGCGAACGCGACGACCGCACCCCAGCCCCACCAGTCGGCCGCGTTGCCCACGTCGGTGCCGTCCAGGACCTCCGGCGACAGGTAGCCGGGGGTGCCGACCATCAGACCCGTCGAGGTCAGCGACACGTCGTCCAGCGCCCGGGCGATGCCGAAGTCGATGACCACCGGGGAGCCGTCCAGCACCAGCACGTTGCCGGGCTTGAGGTCACGGTGGACCACCCCGACGGAGTGGATGGCCGAGACCGCCTCGAACAGCCCGACGCACATCTCGTGCAGGTCCGCCCCGGTGAGCGGGCCGTCGCGGCGCACCACGGCGTCCAGCGCCTCGCCCGGCACGTACCGCATGACGACATAGGGCAGCTCGGCGTCGAAGTCGGCGTCCAGCACCTCCGCGACCCGGTGGTGGCGGACCTTGGTCAGCGACCGCACCTCCCGGGCCAGCCGGTCGCGGGTCTGCGGGTCGGCGGCCACGTGCGGGCGGACCACCTTGACCGCGACCGCCCGGTCGTCCGGGGCCAGGCCGAGGTGGACGACCCCCATGCCGCCCTCGCCGATGACGCGCAGCAGGCGGTACGGGCCGACGCGTTGCGTCCCGTTCATCGCCACCTCCGCCCGTCCACCCCGCAACGGTACGGCGTGGGCCGTCCGGAGGACGCCGCACGACCACCCGCCGACGGTGCCGTTACCGTCGGGACCATGATGTCGGGGGCGCTGTCCTGCCAAGGGCTGACCAAGCGTTACGGGGCCACGCTGGCCGTCGACCACCTGGACCTGACCGTGCCCACGGGCTCGCTGTTCGGGCTGGTGGGGCCCAACGGCGCGGGAAAGACGACGACGCTGTCGATGGCCACGGGCCTGCTGCGTCCCGACTCCGGCGTGGTGACCGTGGACGGGCAGGACGTCTGGGCCGACGTGCGTCGCGCGCACCGCGTGCTGGGGGTGCTGCCCGACGGGCTGGCCACCATGGACCGGCTCAGCGGCCCCGAGCTCGTCGAGTACACCGGCCGCCTGCACGGGCTGCCCCGGGCCCAGGCCGCGGAGCGGGCGGCCGAGCTGCTGGACGTGCTCGACCTGCCCGATGTCGACCGGACGCTGGTCGTCGACTACTCCGCCGGCATGAAGAAGAAGGTCGGCCTGGCCTGCGCCCTGGTCCACGGACCGCGGGTGCTGGTGCTCGACGAGCCGTTCGAGGCCGTCGACCCGGTCTCCGGCACGACCATCCGGGCCCTGCTCGCCCGGTTCACCGCCGGGGGCGGGACCGTGGTGGTGTCCAGCCACGTCATGGCCCTGGTCGAGCAGCTCTGCGACCACGTGGCCGTCATCGTGGCCGGTCGGGTCGTGGCGGCCGGCACCGTGGACGAGGTGCGCGGCGACGGCACCCTGGAGGAGCGCTTCGTCGCCCTGTCGGGCGGCTCGCGTGAGCTGGGGGGTGGTCTGACGTGGTTGGCGTCCTCGTCCGACTGAGGCTGACGCTGCTGCGCAACCAGGCCGAGGGCGGGACCGAGAAAGTCGTCCTGCTCGTCCTGGGGGTGCTGTTCGCGGCCCTCGTGGCCGCCGGCGCGGCCGTCGCGCTGGTCGGGCTCCGGTTCACCGGGCTCGACCTGGCCGGGGCCGTGGTCACGGTGTTCGGGTCGCTGGCGGTCGTCGCCTGGGCCGCCCTGCCCGTCCTGACCAGCGCGGACGACGTCATGAACGACCCCGTCCGGTTCGCGCTGCTGCCGCTGGCCCCGCGCACCCTGGCCGCGGGCCTGCTCGTCGCGTCGTCCGTCGGGCCGTTCGCCGTGGGAACGCTGCTGGCCACGACCGCCCTGGCGGTCACGTTCGCCCGTGGCCCGCTGCCGGTGGTGTCGGTGCTCGTCGGGCTCGTGGCCGCGGTGCTGGCGACGGCCACCTGCCTGCTGGGCTCGCGGGCGGCGCTGACGTCCGTGGCGTCGGTGCTGGCCGGTCGGCGCGGCCGCGAGGTCAGCGTGGGCGTCGGGGTGCTCGTCATGTCGCTGCTGGGGCTGAGCGGTCCCGCCCTGGCCGGGCTGGGCGAGCGGCTGCAGACCGGGGCCGTCGACGCCGCGGTGCAGGTGCTGGCCTGGACCCCGCTGGGGGCGGTGTGGGCCATGCCGTGGGCCGCGGCCGAGGGCCGCTGGGCGGTGCTGGGCGGTCGCACGCTCGTCGCCGTGGCCACCCTGGCCGGCCTGTGGTGGCTGTACGTCCGGGCCCTGCGGTCGCGGCTGCGGCCCACCGGCGGCCGGGGCCGGGCCCGCGCCACGTCCCGACGCACGGCGGCCGCCCCGCCGTCGCGCTCCCTGCTGCCCGACACCCCTCGGGGGGCCCTGCTGCAGCGCTGCCTGCGCTACTGGGTCCGCGACTCCCGGTACGTCGTCTCCGTCATCGCCCTGCCCGTGGTGGTCGGGCTGCTCGTGCTGCTGCCCGTGCTGACCGACGCCTCCACCGGGGTCTCCCTGGCCGCCGGGCCCGCGCTGGCGCTGCTGCTGTCCTTCACGATGCTCAACGAGCTCGCCTACGACGGCAGCGCGCTGTGGACCACGCTGGCCTCGGCCGCGCGCGGCCGGGACGACCGCAGCGCCCGGGTGCTGGCCCTGCTGGCCTGGGGCCTGCCGGCCACCCTGGTGGTCGCGGTCCTCGGTCCCGTGGTCGCGGGGCGGCCGGAGCTCGCGCCGGCCACCGTGGGGCTGTCGGTGGGGATCCTGCTGGTGGGCAACGGGGTCGCGGCCGTGTCGTCGGTGGCGCTGCCGTTCCCGGTGCCCCCGCCGGGGGCCAACCCGTTCGCCGGCAACCCCGGCTCCAGCACCGCCGCCCTGGTCCAGCAGGGCCTGGCCGTGCTGGCGCTGGTGCCGCTGCTCGCGCCCCTGCTCGGCCTGGCCGTGTGGGCGTGGTTCGTCCCCGCCGTGGGCTGGGCGCTGGTCGTCGTCGGGGCCGGGTACGGCACGGCCGTGTTGGCCGTCGGGGTGCGGGTGGGCGGCGACCTGATGGACCGGCGCGGACCCGAGCTGCTGGCGCGGCTCAGCCGCTGACGTCAGCGGCTCGGCCGTCGCCGCCGGGCTCGTGCACGTGCAGCAGGCAGGCCGCCTGGTGCCCAGGCCCGACGTCCAGCAGGGACGGGTCCACCTGCGAGCACGCGTCGAACGCGCTCGGGCAGCGGGTCCGGAACCGGCAGCCGGACGGGACGTCGGTCGGGCTGGGGACGTCGCCGCTGAGCAGGACGGGCTCCCGGCGTCGTTCGGCGGCCGGGTCCGGCCGCGGCACGGCCGACAGCAGCGCCCTGGTGTAGGGGTGCTGCGGGTCGCTGGTGACCTGCTGGGCGGGGCCGACCTCCACCACGCGGCCCAGGTACATGACGGCGATCCGGTCGCTGACGTGACGCACCGCGGCCAGGTCGTGGCTGACGAACAGCAGGGTCAGGCCCAGGTCGCGCTGCAGCCCGCGCAGCAGGTTCAGCACCTGCGCCTGGATCGACACGTCCAGGCTGGCGACCGCCTCGTCGGCCACGATCAGGTCGGGCTCCCCGGCCAGGGCCCGGGCGATGCCCACCCGCTGGCGCTGCCCGCCCGAGAACTCGTGCGGGTAGCGGCCGGCCGCGTCGGCCGGCAGGCCCACCAGCTCCAGCAGCTCACCCACACGCCGGCGCCGGGACGCCGCGTCGCCGTGCAGCCGGTGCACCACGAGGGGCTCGGCCACCGCGTCGCCGATGCTGCGGCGGGGGTCGAGGCTGGCGTACGGGTCCTGGAACACCATGACGGCCCGGCGGCGCACCGCCCGCAGCCGGCGTCGACCCAGGCCGGTCAGCTCGGTACCGTCCAGCTCGACCGTCCCCCCGGTCGGCTCGACCAGGCGCAGGACGGCGTTGCCGAGCGTGGACTTGCCGCACCCCGACTCCCCCACCAGGCCCAGCGTCTCGCCGCGGCGCACGTCGAGGTCGACGCCGTCGACGGCGCGCACCGGCCGCTTGGCCGAGCCGAAGTGGACCTGCAGGTCGCGGACGCGGACCAGGACAGCGTCGTCCTGGCCCGCGCCGGCGGGTCCTGCGGTGCCACCCGGCGCTGCGGGGCCACCGGGTCCTGCTGTGCCACCCGGTCCTGCGGTGCTCGCGGGCTCAGCCACGGGCCACCTCCTGCGGCTCGGGGGTCTTGGCGGGGACCGGGCAGCGGGTCGCGGCCTCGTGGCCGGGGGCGACCTCGCGCAGCTGCTGCGGCTGCCCGACGCAGTCCGGGTGGGCCACGGGGCAGCGCGGCGCGAACGCGCACCCCGCGGGCGGGTCCACCGGGTCGGGCGGCAGCCCCGGCATGGCCGTCAGGTCGTCCCGGGCGGCGCCGGTGGCCGGGTCGTCGATGTCGGGCAGCGAGGCCAGCAGGCCCCGGGTGTACGGGTGCGTCGGCGCCGCGAACAACGCGTCGGTGGTGCCGGTCTCGACCACGCGCCCGCTGTACATGACGGCCACCCGGTCGGCGATGCCGGCGACCACGCCCAGGTCGTGGGTGATCCAGACCACGGCCGTGCCGTGCTCGTCCTGCAGCCGGCGGACCAGCCCGAGGATCTGCGCCTGCACCGTGACGTCGAGGGCGGTGGTGGCCTCGTCGGCCACCAGGACCGCCGGGTCGTGCGCCAGCGCGATGGCGATCATGACGCGCTGGCGCTGACCGCCCGACAGCTGGTGGGGGTAGGCGCGCAGCGCCCGGTCGGGGTCGGGCAGGCCGACCTCGTCCAGCAGCTGCCGGGCCCGGGCCAGCAGCGCGTCCTTGCCGCGGCGGGCGCCGTCGCGCCCGGCGTGGGCGCGCAGGCCCTCCAGCAGCTGGCGCCGGACGGTGAGGACGGGGTTGAGCGAGACCATCGGGTCCTGGAACACCATGCCCACGCCGGGTCCGCGCAGCGACCGCAGGTCCTGCTCGCTCGCGCCCAGCACCTCGCGCCCGGCCAGCGTGGCCGAGCCCGTCACGGTGGCCGAGGCGGGCAGCAGGCCCAGCACGGCCAGCATGCTCACGCTCTTGCCGGAGCCGGACTCGCCGACCACGGCGAGCGTCTCGCCCGGGTCCACGGCCAGGTCCAGGCCCCGGACCACCCGCGCCGGGCCGCGCGAGGTGGGGAACGACACGTGCAGGTCGCGCACCTGCAGGGCCGGGCCGGCCGCCGGGGCCATCACGCACCCCCCGCCGTCATCAGCGAGCGGCGACGCGGGTTGAGCACGTCGCGCAGCGCGTCACCGAGCAGGTTGAACGCCAGCACGGTCAGGAAGATCGCGAAGCCCGGGAAGAACGCCATCCACCAGGCCTGCTCCAGGAACCCGCGCCCGTCGGACAGCATGTACCCCCACGAGGAGTTGGGCGGCTGCGTACCCAGGCCCAGGAAGCTCAGCGCCGCCTCGGACAGGATCGCGAAGGCCAGGCTGACCGAGGTCTGCACGATGATCGACGGCGCCGCGTTGGGCAGCACGTGGCTGAACAGGATCCGCGCGTCCGGCGCCCCTACCGAGCGCGAGGCCCGGACGTAGACCTCCTCGCTCACCGACAGCACCGCGGCCCGGGTGACCCGGGCGAAGATGGGGATGTAGACGATGCCGATGGCGATCATGGCGTTGCGGGTGCCCGGGCCCAGCAGGGCCAGCACGGCGATGGCCATGAGGATCGCGGGGAACGCGAACAGCACGTCCATCGACCGCATCAGCACCGCGTCCAGCGGCCCGCGGTAGTAGCCGGCCAGCAGCCCGACGAGCACGCCCGCCACCAGCGCGATCCCGACGGCGACGAAACCGACCTGCAGGCTGGTCGAGGCCCCCAGGACGACGCGCTCGAGCACGTCGCGGCCCAGCTGGTCGGTGCCCATCGGGTGCTGCGCCGACGGGGCCAGCAGCCGGTCGGGCACCGACACCTGGTTGGGCCCGCCCGGCACCAGCCAGTCGTCCACCAGCGCCAGCAGCACCACCAGCCCGATGACCAGCAGCCCGAACGCCCCGCCGGGCCGGCGGGCCACCAGGCCCAGGGTGCGCCGGGCCCGCGCCAGGCCGCTCACCGGGTACCCACCCGGGGGTCGAGCGCGGCGTAGGACAGGTCCACCAGCAGGTTGATGAGCAGGAACACCAGCGCGAACAGCAGCACCGCGCCCTGCAGCAGCGGGAAGTCGCGGGCCTGCACCGCCTGCAGGGCGAGCTCGCCGAGCCCCGGGTAGCTAAACACGATCTCCACGACGACCACCCCGGACAGCAGGTAGGCCAGCTGGACGCCGACCACGGTGACGAACGGCAGCAGGGCGTTGCGCATGACGTGCCAGCCCAGCACGGCCGGTCGGGCCAGGCCCTTGGACCGGGCCGTGCGCACGTGCTCGGCGTCGGCCGCCTCCAGCAGGGCGGAGCGGACGAACCGGGTGAGGATGCTGCCGCTGGTCACCCCGACCGTGACGGCCGGCAGCACCACCGACCGGGCCCAGGCCCCGGGGTCCTCGGTCAGCGGCGTGTAGCCGCCGGTGGGCAGGGCCAGCAGCGGGGCGACGAAGACGATGAGCATGATGCCCATCCAGAAGTCGGGGATGCTGATGCCGGCCTGGCTGAACACCGTCGCCACCCCGTCGACGGCGCTGCGGGGGCGCAGCGCCGAGATCGTGCCCAGCGGGACGGCGATGAGCAGCGCGACCAGGATCGACACGACCGCCAGGCTCAGGGTGGCGGGCAGCCGCTCGACGATCAGGGCCGTCACCGGCTCGCCGGAACGGAAGCTGACCCCCAGGTCGCCGGTGAGTGCCGAGCCCGCCCACGTGAAGAACTGCACCAGCACCGGCTGGTCCAGGCCGGCCCGCTCGCGCAGCGCCGCCCCGGCCTCGTCGGTGTAGCGGGTGCCCAGCGCGATCCGCACCGGGTCGCCCGGCACGAGCTGCATCAGCGAGAAGACCAGCACCGCCACCCCGGCCAGCACCACACCGGCCTGCGCCAGCCGGGAGGCGATGTAGGTCTTCACGTCGACGGACCGTCCGGCGTCAGTCGGTCAGCGTGACGGTCTCGAAGTTGACGGCGGAGTCCGGTCGTGCGGTGTACCCGCTGACCGACGAGCTCCAGGCCTCGACCACGTCGGGGTTGAAGTAGAACAGGTACGACACGTCGTCGACGATGCCCTGCTCGGCCTGGGCGTACAGGTCCTTGCGCGCGTCCTGGTCGGTCTCGGTCGCGGCCTGGGTCAGCAGCTCGTCGACGTCCGGGTTGCTGTAGCCCTGGAAGTTGGAGCTCGCGTCGCTCAGGTGCTGCGCGTGGTAGAAGTCGAACGGGTCGATGTTGCCCACCCAGGCCCAGCTGAACGCGTCGAAGTCGCCCTGGCCCTGCCGGTCCAGGAAGACGCCGGTCTCGACCGTGTCGACGTTCATGGTGACGCCCACCTCGGCCAGCTGGGAGGCGACGACCTGGGCCGAGGCCACGGCGGGCTCGTCGGAGTCCGGCACCATGACCGAGAACTCCAGGCCCTCGGCGCCGGCGTCGGCGAGCAGCTGCTCGGCCTGGTCGGGGTCCTGCTCGAAGGGGGCGTAGTCGCTGGCCCAGAACGACTCCGACGGGATGGCGGTCTGGTTGACGGTGCCCGCGCCGAACGTGGCGGCCTCGGTCACGGCCTCGCGGTCGATGGCCATCGCGAGCGCCCGGCGGACGTCGACGTCGTCGAACGGCGGCTGGGTCTGGTTGAACGCCATGTAGTAGTAGTCGCTGCCGCCGGTCTGGCCCAGCTCGACGCCCTCGGTGGCGGACAGCTGCTCGATCGACTGCGCCGGCACGTTGTCCGTCCAGTCGATGTCGCCGTTCTCCAGGCCGGTCAGCGCGGCGGCGGACTCCCCGACGTAGCGGTACTCGACCCCTTCGATGCTCGGGCCCTCGCCCCAGTAGCCGTCGAACGCGGCCAGCTCGGCCCCGCCGGCGGAGGTGGACACCAGCTCGAACGGCCCGGTGCCCACGGCCTGCGTGGCCAGGTCCAGGTCGGCGGACTCGCTGGGGACGATGGCCATGCCCTTGAACCCGCCCACGTTGGCCAGCAGGTTGGGGCTCGGGGTGCTGACGGTGATGGTCACCTCGAGGTCACCCGTGGCCTCGACCGACTCCACGGTCGCGAACCGGAACGCGTTGGCCAGCTCCTCGTCGATGATCCGGTTGAGCGAGTAGGCCACGTCCTCGGCGTCGAACTCGCTGCCGTCGTGGAACGTCACGCCCTCGCGCAGCGTGAACACCCACTCCAGGCCGTCCTCGCTCGTGGTCCACTCCGTGGCCAGGGACGGCTCGAAGCTCAGGTCCTCCGCGCTCGGCACGACGAGCGTGTCGTAGACGTTCTCCAGCACCTGGAAGCTCGCCTGGCTGGTGGTCTGGTGCGGGTCGAACTGGTCGGGGGTGTTGGCGAGGGCCGCGACCAGCGTGCCCGCGGGCGCCCCGCCGTCGGCGCCTGCGTCGGCCGACGCGGTGGGGTCCGGCGCCTCCTCCAGGCCCTCGGCGTCGACGCCCTCGCCGGTGCCGCAGGACGCGAGCACCAGGGCCAGGGCGGCCGCTCCGGCGACGGCAGGACCCACCCGGCGGGGGGTGGTCTCAGGACGGGCGGAACGGGTCCAGGGGCGCACGGCGGGGCCTTTCCGTTCGGGGGCAGGGCTTCGGGCTGACCTCCTCCCTACCGGGGCCTGCGGACGGGTACCAACCCGCGGACGCCCGATCTGCGGCTTCGTTACGGCTTCGCAACCGCCGTCCCGCCCCTCGGGACGGGGTGGACAGCACCCCACGGTGGACCCCGGCGCCACCATGCGGCAGGATCAGCGGGTCGGGCACCGCCGTCCGGCACCTCGTGCATCGGAGCACCGACCGCACGTCGACGACGACGGCAGCACCTGGCGGGAGGCCCGGGACGTCCGGGCCGCCTTCACGACGGATCGTCCGGCACGTACCTGCCGGTGAAGGGAACACAACGGTCATGGCAACAGTGACGTTCGACAAGGCCTCCCGGCTCTACCCCGGGGCGGAGACCCCGGCGGTGGACCAGCTCGAGCTCTCGGTCGGCGACGGGGAGTTCCTCGTCCTGGTCGGCCCCTCCGGCTGCGGCAAGTCCACCTCGCTGCGCATGCTCGCGGGCCTGGAGGAGGTGACCAGCGGCAGCATCTACATCGGCGACCGCGACGTCACCGACATGCCCCCCAAGGACCGCGACATCGCGATGGTGTTCCAGAACTACGCGCTGTACCCGCACATGTCGGTCGCCGACAACATGGGCTTCGCGCTCAAGATCGCCGGCGTCGCCAAGGACGAGATCCGCAAGCGCGTCGAGGAGGCCGCCAAGATCCTCGACCTGGCGCCCTACCTGGACCGCAAGCCCAAGGCGCTGTCCGGCGGTCAGCGTCAGCGCGTGGCCATGGGTCGCGCCATCGTCCGCAGCCCGCAGGTGTTCCTGATGGACGAGCCGCTGTCCAACCTGGACGCCAAGCTGCGCGTGCAGACCCGCACCCAGATCGCCTCGCTCCAGCGGCGCCTGGGCGTCACCACCGTCTACGTCACCCACGACCAGGTCGAGGCCATGACGATGGGCGACCGCGTCGCGGTGCTCAAGGACGGCATCCTGCAGCAGGTCGACAGCCCCCGGAACATGTACGACAAGCCCAACAACGTCTTCGTCGCCGGCTTCATCGGCTCGCCGGCCATGAACCTGATGACGCTGCCGCTCAACGACCAGGGCGCGCAGTTCGGCACGATGCTGCTGCCGATCTCGCGCGAGGCGCTGGCCAAGACGTCCGGCAACAAGGTCACCGTCGGGGTCCGCCCCGAGGACCTGACCATCTCCACCACCGGCGAGGGCCTGCCCGTGCAGGTCGACGTCGTCGAGGAGCTGGGCGCGGACGCCTACATCTACGGGACGACCGACGCGGCCGAGAAGGTCGACATCGACGACCCGGACATGCGCGGCGAGGACAGGACCAGCGGCGAGAACATCATCGCCCGCACCGACGGTCGCCGTCCCCCGACCCGCGGCGAGACGGTGCACCTGGTCCCGGGTGACGCCGGGCACGTGCACTTCTTCGACATCAGCAGCGGGGCCCGGCTGACCGCCTGACACGGCCCTCACCGACGACGGGCGCCCTGCGGTCACGCAGGGCGCCCGTCGCCGTCCGTCGCCCCCGACCCGCCCCGGGATGAGGAACCATGACCCCCGTGTCCAGCTCGCTGCAGATCACGTCGACCACCGCCGAGAGCGGACTTCTGGACCTGCCCTGGGAGCTGCCGCTGGAGACCTGGCCCGAGGAGCGGATCGCGGCCCTGCCCCGGGGCATCAGCCGTCACGTCGTCCGGTTCGTCCGGATCAGCGGCAAGGTCTACGCGGTCAAGGAGATCACCGAGGCCATCGCCCGGCGCGAGTACCAGATGCTGCGCAACCTGCGCCGCCTCGCGGTGCCCTCGGTCGAGCCCACCGCGGTGGTGTCCGGTCGCCACGACGCCGACGGGGAGCCGCTGGAGTCCGCGCTCATCACCCGGCACCTGCAGTTCTCGCTGCCCTACCGCGCGCTGTTCAGCCAGACCCTGCGCCCGGACACCGCGACGCGCCTGATCGACGCGCTGGCGGTGCTGCTGGTCCGGCTGCACCTGACCGGCTTCTACTGGGGCGACGTGTCGCTGAGCAACACGCTGTTCCGCCGCGACGCCGGTGAGTTCGCCGCCTACCTGGTCGACGCCGAGACCGGGGAGCTGCACGACGCCCTGTCGCCCGGCCAGCGCGCCTACGACGTCGACCTGGCCCGGGTCAACATCGCCGGCGAGATGTTCGACCTGCAGGCCGGGGAGCTGCTGGACGCCGACTTCGACCCGCTCGCGGCCAGCGACCGCATCGTCGAGCGCTACGAGAGCCTGTGGCGGGAGCTGACCGACGAGGAGTCGTTCGACTTCGGCGAGCGCTGGCGGGTCGACGCGCGGATCCGACGGCTCAACGAGCTCGGCTTCGACGTGGGCGAGCTGGCCATCACGACCGACTTCAACGGCACGTCGGTGCAGATCCAGCCCAAGGTCGTCGACGCGGGCCACCACACCCGCCGGCTGCTGCGACTGACCGGGCTGGACGTGGAGGAGAACCAGGCCCGCCGCCTGCTCAACGACATGGACTCGTTCTCGGCCGCCAACGACCTGCAGGGTGAGGACGAGGAGATCGTCGCCCACACCTGGCTGAGCACGGTGTTCGAGCCGGTGGTCCGCTCGGTGCCGCCGCAGCTGCGGGGCAAGCTCGAGCCGGCCGAGGTGTTCCACGAGGTGCTGCAGCACCGCTGGTTCATGTCCGAGGCGGCCGGGCACGACGTCGGCCTGGACGAGGCGATGCGCAGCTACCTGGCCGACGAGCTGGTGCACCGCCGCGACGAGAAGGCCGTGCTCGGCGGCGACGACACCGAGCCCATCCCGATCGCGAACCTGCTCGACTGAGCCGAGACGACGCGGGCGGACGCGGCCTCAGCGCGGCCCGACGTGGTGGTCCTGGACCGCCGCCCGCGTGACCGCCAGCGCCGACCGGGTGGCCGCGAGGTCCTGCTGGGCCACGCCGATGAACAGGCAGTCCACCAAGGTCAGCTGGGCGATCCGGCTCGCGGTCGCCCCCGAGCGGTAGGTCGTCTCGCGCACCGCGGTGGTCAGCACCAGGTCGGCGGTGCGGGCCAGCGGCGAGCCCGGGTTGCTCGTGACGGCGACGGTCGTGGCCCCGGCCCGGGCGGCCACCCGCAGGGCCTCGGCCGGCTCGGAGGTGGTGCCGGTGTGCGACACGGCGAGGGCGACGTCACCGGGGCCGAGCAGGGCGGCGCTGGTCAGGGCCACGTGCGGGTCGGACCACGCGAAGCAGACCCGCCGGATCCGGTGCAGCTTCTGCTGCAGGTCCATGGCCACGAACGCCGAGGCCCCCATGCCGTACAGGTCGACCCGGCCCGCCGCGGCCACGGCCCGAACGACGGCGGCCAGCACCTCGGTGTCCAGCTGCTGCGCGGTCTCCTCGACCGCGCGGGCGTCGGACCAGGCGACCTTGGCCACGACGTCGGCCAGGGTGTCGGTGGGCCCGATGTCGGCCCCGACCTGCTCGCGCGGGACCGGGCCGCCGTTCTCCGCGGCCAGCGACAGCCGCAGCTCGGGGTAGCCGGGCAGGCCCAGCGCCTTGCAGAACCGGTTGACCGTGGTGACGGAGGTGTCCGCCTCCTCGGCCAGCCGCGAGATGGTCAGCGACGAGGCGCCCATCGGGTCGTCCAGCACCCGGTGGGCCACCCGCTGCGCCGCCGGGGGCAGCGACGGCAGCAGCGTCCGCAGCCGGACGAGCAGGGGGGACGTGGGGGCCGGCGGCTCCGGGCCGGACCGTGCGGCCGGCACGTCCAGGCCGGTGTCAGCGCTCAACCGCCGTCCATCCCGTCGTCGTGAACACCTCGGGGCGCCGTTCGCCGTCGAGGACCTGACCGCCACGGGTGGTGACCCGCACCCCGTCGACGAGTACGCCGCGGCCCAGCTCGGTCGCGTCCGTGGTGTAGCGCCACCGTAGCCGCAGCGTGCCCGCCGCGCCGTCGTCACGGGCCAGCTCCGCCTCCGCCCGCCACCAGGTGCGGTGCCCGGAGGCCGACACCGTCCCGTCCTCGTGCCGAACCCTCGTCCCGGTCCCGCGGGTGGTGAACGGCACGGGTCGCCAGGTGGCGCCGGCGTCGGAGGAGGCCTCCAGGGCCAGCACGTCGGAGTCGTCCGTGTCGACGAACAGGTCGAAGCCGAGCCGGCCGCCCGTGGCCGGCAGCTCGACCGGGACCTCCAGGGTGGCGGTGGCCGCGTCCTGCGCGCCGGCCCACCAGGCGGTGGGACCGCGCCGGGGCGGCACGGCCAGCGCCAGCGCGAGGCCCTGGGCCACGGCCCGCCGGAGCGGGTTGACCGAGCCCCACTCCCGGGACGGGTGCACCCGGTTGCCCAGCAGCAGCACGAACGACCGCGACGACAGGTCGAGCACCAGCGAGGTCCCGGTGTAGCCGGTGTGCCCGGCCGTGCGCGGCCCCGACAGCCCCGCCATGTACCAGCGCTGGTCCAGCTCGAAGCCGAGCCCGTGGTCCTGCCCGGGCAACGCGGCGTTCTCGTCGGTGACCATGGCCTCGACCGAGGCCCGCGACAGGATCCGCCGGCCGTCGTAGACGCCCCCGTTCAGGACGGCCTGGGCCAGCACCGACATGTCGGCCGCGGTCGAGAAGACCCCCGCGTGGCCGGCCACCCCGCCCAGGGACCAGGCGTTCTCGTCGTGGACCTCGCCCCGGACCATGCCGCGCGCCGGCACCGTCTGGAACTCGGTCGCCGCCGCCCGGTCGCGCACGTCGCCGGTCGGGGCGTACCCGGTGTCGGTCATGCCCAGCGGCCCGGTGATGCCGTCGGCGACCAGCTCGTCCAGGTCCCGGCCGCTGACCTGCTCGGCCACCAGGCCCACCGTGATCATCCCGATGTCGCTGTACAGGTACTGCTCCCCCGGCCCCGACACCGGCGCGGCGGCCAGCACCGCGGCCAGCCGGGACGCCCGGTCGGGGTAGGCGCTGTGCAGCGGCAGCCACGCCGGCAGGCCACCGGTGTGGGTGAGCAGCTGCCGCACGGTGACGTCGGCCTTGCCGTTGGCCGCGAAGGCCGGCAGGTAGGTCGCGACGGGGGCGTCGAGGTCGACGCGGCCGGCCTCGACCTGCTGCATGAGCACGACCGAGGTGAACAGCTTGGACACCGACGCCATGTCCCACACGGTGTCCTCGGCCGCCGGCACCCACTGCTCGCGCGGCAGCTCCGTGCCCTGGCCGTCGGCGTAGCGCACGGCCCAGCCGGTGGCCTCCCGGGCCACGACCGCGCCGTCGTGCGCCATGACCGTGACCGCGCCGGCCGTCAGGGGCCGGACGACGCCGTCGGGCCCGGTCGTCGGCTCGGTGGCCGCGGCGACGGTGGCCAGCGCCGCCCGCACCGGGGCCGGGTCCAGACCCGCCTGCACCGGGGTGGCGTCGTGCAGCCGGGT
The DNA here is from genome assembly GCF_042466345.1 of Jannaschia sp. R86511. Classification (NCBI taxonomy): domain Bacteria; kingdom Pseudomonadati; phylum Pseudomonadota; class Alphaproteobacteria; order Rhodobacterales; family Roseobacteraceae; genus Jannaschia; species Jannaschia sp. R86511. Next base: position 1,058,716 of record NZ_JAXHCD010000001.1, on the reverse strand, counting down.
CGCGGCCGGGGCGAAGCCCGGGTGCGGGGCGTCGAAGCGGGCCGGCCCGGCCTCGGCCGGGTCTGCCGTCGCGGCACCGGCCGGGCCGAGCGTGGCCACCAGCAGCCCGCTGAGCACCAGGGCGAGCAGGACCCGGCCGGGGCGCGCGCCGGGCGTCACCGGCGTCGCCCGCGGTACAGCAGGTGCGGACCGCGCCGTCGCTCGAACGCGGCGAGCTCTTCGGCCCAGGCGCCCTCCACCTCGGCCACCGACGCCCCCGCGTCGACCATCTCGCGCAGCCGCGGGGACCCGCTCAGCTTGTCCACCCAGTAGGGCCGGGCGGTGTCCCACGCGTCCTGCCGCCAGGCGAAGTCCGGGTAGGTGCGCCGGGCCTCGACCAGCATGGCCACGGCCACCGTGATGGCCTCGACGCGGGTGCGGTCGGTGACGTGCACCTGCAGCCCGGCGCACACCTGCCCGGCGTGCTTGCTGAACGTGGGCGTGAAGTACGCCTCGCGCACCGCCACCCCGCTGATGTCGTAGCCGGCGACCGCCTCGGCCCAGCGCCAGTCGTAGGCCGGGTCGCCGACCCACTCGAAGGGCCGGGTGGTGCCGCGCCCCTCCGAGCTGAGCGTCCCCTCGAAGAGGCAGGTGCCCGGGTACAGCAGGGCGGTGTCGGGCGTGGGCATGTTGGGGCTGGGGGCGACCCAGGGCAGGCCGGTGTCGGCGAAGACCAGCTCGCGCCGCCAGCCGTCGACCTCCACCACGTGCAGGTCGGTCAGCCGGCGGCCCGCCTCCTCGGCCAGGAACTCCGCGTCGAAGTAGCGCGCCAGCTCCCCCACCGTCATGCCGTGCTGCTGGACGATCTCCTTCTTGCCGACGAACGTCGTGTACGGCGTCGTCATCATGGGACCGCGGGCGTACCCGCCCACCGGGTTCGGCCGGTCGAGGACCACGAAGCGCACCCCCGTGCGCGCGGCCGCCACCATGGCGTCGTACATGGTCCAGATGTAGGTGTAGAAGCGGGAGCCGACGTCCTGGATGTCGAAGACGACCGTCTCCACGTCGGCCTGGCGGTACAGCGCGGCCAGGGCGTCGGCGTCCGCGCCGTAGGCGTCGTAGACCGTCACCCCGGTGCGCTCGTCGACGTAGGTGCCCTCGGAGTCGCCGGCCTGGGCCGTGCCCCGGAAGCCGTGCTCGGGGCCGAAGACGGCCACCAGGTCGACCGTGCCGGAGGCGGCCATGACGTCCACCTCGTGGCGCAGGTCCATCAGCACGCCCGTGGGGTTGGTGACGACCCCCACCCGCTGCCCGGCCAGGTCCGACCAGCCGCGCGCGGCAAGCACGTCGACCCCGGGCACGACCCGGCCGGGGCGCACCCCGCCGGGCCGTCCGGGAGCCGCGGCCGCAGCGGTCCCCGCGGCGGCGGGGGCGGCCAGGCCGGGCAGCGCCGCGAGCGCCCCCGCGGCCCCCAGGGCCCCCAGCAGGCCGCGCCGGCCGATGCCCGCACCGCCGGCCGCGGCGTCGGCCGCACCGCCGGTCGAACCGTCCCTGCCGGCGCTCACCAGGTCTCCCCGAAACCGAAGGGGTACAGGACGTCGTCGGGGTCACCGGCGACGGGGACGTCGACCGGCAACGTGGCCGTCGGCGCCGTCTCGCCGTGCAGCACCCGGGCCGCGGACTCTATCGACACCGCGGTGTAGGAGTACGTCGCCAGCGAGGTGGTGACGTCCGGCAGGTAGGCCACGTCGTAGGGGTCGCGGACCGCCACGTGCACCACCGGCGTGCCGGTGCCGACGAGCTCGGCCACCAGCCGCTGCTGCCGTCGGCCGGGGTCGGTGACCCCGGCGTCCCAGGCCTTCTGGGTCAGCACCACGACCAGGTCGCGCCCGGCGGCCGCCGCGACGGCCTCGGCCGTGCGGGCGTCGCCGGGCTGGGCGCCGGTCTCCAGCACGGTGCTGGTGTGCCCGCGCCGCTGCAGCGCCTGCGACAGCGCGGCCGTGGTCGCCACGCCCCAGCCGGTGACCAGGACCGACCGCGCGCCGGGCGTCAGCGGCAGGACGTCGTCGTCGTTGCGCAGCAGCGTCACGGTCCGGTCGCTGACCTGCTGGGCCGTGGCCATGTGCTCGGCCGTGCCCACGACCCCGGCGACCGCGTCCGGGTCGACGTGCGGGGCGGCGACCACGCCGCGGCGGTACTTCAGCGCCAGGACCCGCTCCAGGCTCTCGTCGAGGCGGGCCTCGCTGAGCCGCCCGGAGGCGACCGCGTCGAGCAGGGCCTGCCGGGCGGTCAGCGGCGCGGCCGGCATCAGCAGCACGTCGGCCCCGGCCTCGATGGCCCGGACCGCGACCTCGGCGTCGCCGTACTGCTGCCGGACGCCGGCCATCTCCAGGCTGTCGGTGACCACGACGCCCCGGTAGCCGAGCTCGCCGCGCAGCACGCCGGTCATGATCGGCGCCGACAGCGTCGCGGGGTCCCCCGACGGGTCCAGCGACGGCACCAGGATGTGCGCGGTCATGATCGAGTCGGCCCCGGCCGCCACGGCCGCCCGGAACGGGGGCGCGTCCACCTGCTCCCACTCGGCCCGGGTGTGGTCGATGGTCGGCAGCGCCGTGTGGCTGTCGGTGGCGGTGTCACCGTGGCCGGGGAAGTGCTTGGCGCAGGCCGACACCCCGCCGTCGCGCTGGTAGCCGTCGACCTGCGCCGCCACCATCTCGGCCACCAGGTCGGGGTCGGAGGAGAACGACCGCACCCCGATGACCGGGTTGAGCGGGTTGACGTTGACGTCGGCGACCGGAGCGAAGTCCTGGTTGATGCCGACGGCGGCCAGCTCGCGTCCGGTGACGGCGGCGGCCAGCCGCGCGTCCTCGGCGCTGCGCCCGGCTCCCAGCGCCATCGAGCCGGGGAACGGGGTCGCGGGCGGACCGAACCGCGTCACCACGCCCTGCTCCTGGTCGGTGGACACCAGCAGGGGGACGCCGGCCCCGCTGCCCAGGGCGGCGTCCTGCAGCGCGTTGGACAGGGCGGTGATCTGCTGCGGGTCGCGGACGCTGTCGGTCCAGGCGAAGTAGATGACCCCGCCCAGGTGCATCTCGCGGACGACCTCGGCCGGGGTGGACACCCCGTACAGCGCGACGTTGCGCTCGTCGGGGGTGTCGGCCGTGGCGCCGTAGGCGTAGCAGGTCATCAGCTGACCCACCTTCTGCTCCAGCGTCATCCGCCGCAGGGTGGTGCGGGCGTAGGCCCGCTCCCGCCCCGGGGAGCGCCCCGGCCCCGGGCTCGAGGCGGCGGCGGGTCCCCCGACGGCCACGGTGCCGGCGAGCACGGCCAGCCCGCCGAGGACCCCGCGGCGGCTCGGGCGGAGGGGACCGGACGGCGCTGTCACTTTGTTCCCATATTGGACATGACATGGGAAATTACCTTCCGCGACCACCTCGGTCAACGGTCCGGACCGCATCCGCCGACCGCAGGTCCCCGGTCCGGACCAGGTCTGCCCCGGCCGAGGAGAGGGCGTGCAGCAGCTCGTCGTCCGGCTCGCCGTCGGTGACCAGGACGTCCAGCTCGGCCAGGTCGAGCAGCCGGCTGCCCGCCGCCGCGGCCAGGGCCCGGGCGTCGGCCACGGCCAGGACCCGCTTGGCCGCGCCGGCCAGGACCCGGCCGACCTCGGCGCGACCGGGGTTGGCGGCCGTGACCCCGAACCTGGGGCTCACGCCGTCGGCCCCGAGGACGGTCAGGTCGAGCACCAGGTCGGCCAGCGACCGGGCCGCGACGGGTCCCACCAGCCCGTAGCCGTCCGCCGCCACCTCGCCCCCGGTGAGCACCACGCGCACGTGCGGCCGGACGGCCAGCTCGTAGGCGATGTCGACGGCGCTGGTCACCACCGTGAGCGCCCGGCCCGCCCCCGGCAGGTACAGGTGGTCGGCGCGGGCCAGCCGGCGGGCCACCTCGGTCGTGCCGGGCCCGCCGTCCAGGCCCACCACGTCCCCCGGCCGGACGAGCCGGACCACCGCGCGGGCCGCGGCCGTCGCCGGGGCCGGGCGGCGGGGCGACGCCGGACCGGGCAGGACGCCGCGCCCGGCCGTGGCGGTCGAGGCGCCGCCGTGGGTGCGCAGCACCAGCCGCTGCTCGGCCAGCGTGTTGAGGTCCCGGCGCGCCGTGGCCGGGGACACCCGCAGCCGGGCGGTCACCTCCGCCACCGTGACGTGACCCGTCTGCTGCACCAGGTCCAGCACGGCGACCAGCCGCTCGTGCCTCACGGCCCGGGCCGGGCCCGCAGCGCAGCCACCCCGTCGCGCACGCGCGCGAAGACCCGCTCGTCCGGACCGGCAGGCCCGTCGGGACCGGCCGGGCCCGCCAGAGCGGCGACCGCGGCCCCCACCGTGCCGTCGGCGGCCAGGCGCACGTCGGCCCCGGCGAGCGCCTGCGCGAGCGACGGGGCGGGCTCGGCCCCGGGGGCGAGCAGGCCGTGGCGCACCACGCTGCCGCCCAGCACCAGCGGCCCGTCGTCCCCGTGGCTTCGGGCCGCGCGCACCAGGACGGCCAGGTCGTCGGCGGCCCGGCGGACGATCCCCGTCGCCACCGGGTCGTCCCCCGCCGCGAACGCCAGCGGGCAGAAGCGGGCCAGCGCGACCGGGCGCTCGGCGTACAGCAGCGCCGTCAGCCGGTCCAGCGTCACGAGCCGGCCCCGCACCAGCTCCGGGCCCCGCACCAGGCCCAGCTCCTGCAGCAGCAGCCCGGTCAGCGCCGTCGCAGGGGCGATGCCGTCCAGGTCCCCGACGACGGCCCGGACCACCCCCCGCCCGATGTCGTGGCCCGACCCGGCGTCACCCAGCAGCCAGCCGGACCCGCCGTGCACCCGCACCACCGCGCCGTCCTGCACCCGGGCCGCGACCGACCCGGTGCCGGCGACGACGGCGCCGCCGGTGGGCTCCCAGGCGCCGGAGTGGTACATCGCGAGGATGTCCGGGACGGTCCGCAGCCGCTCGGGCGCGCCGGTGAACCCGAGCGCCGCCGCCAGCCGCCCCGCCGGCAGCAGACCGCGGGCGCCGGCCAGCGCGACCAGCACGTCGGTCACGTCGGCCGCCGGGCGACCGGCACGCACCAGCGCCCCGCTCGCCGCCCCCGCGACGGCGGCCAGGGCCGGCTCCGGCCCGGCCGAGGTGGGGTTGCCGGCCGGTCCCGCGCCCAGGCCCAGGCAGGTGCCGTCGGGGCGCAGGACCACGGCACGGGTCCCCGAGCCGCCGGCGTCGACGGCCAGCAGCAGGTCCTCGCTCACCCCCGCACCGGCAGCCCGGAGTGGTGGACGGAGACCACGTGCAGCGTCTCGTCGAGCAGCACGAGGTCGGCCAGCTGCCCGGGGGCCAGCCGACCGACCACGCCGCCCAGGCCCAGGACGCGCGCCGGCGTGGCCGTGGCGGCCGCCACGAGCGCCGGCAGGGGCAGCCCGGCCGCCACGCCGGTGCGCAGCGCCCGGTCCATGGTCAGCGTCGACCCGGCCAGGGTGTCCGTGCCCGTGACCACGGCGCGCCCGCCGCTCACCGTGACCCCCAGCCCGCCCAGCACGTAGTCGCCGTCGGTGGCCGCGGCGGCGGCCATGGCGTCGGTGACCAGGGCCACCCGGTCGGGGGCGGCGGCCAGCAGCATCGCCACCACCCGCGGGTGCACGTGCTCGCCGTCGAGGATCACCTCCAGCACCACGGACCCGTCGTCCACCGCGGCGACGACCGGGCCGGGGGCGCGGTGGTGCACGCCGGGCATGGCGTTGAACGCGTGCGTCAGCAGGCGGGCCCCGCGGGCGAAGGTCGCCGCGGCCAGGGCGTGGTCGGCCTCGGTGTGGCCCACGGCGACCACGACGCCCGCGGCCCGGAACGCCTCGGCCGCCGCGGTCGCCCCGGGTCGCTCGGGGGCCAGCGTCACCTGCCGCAGCGTCCCGCGCGCCGCCGCCAGCAGCCGCTCGACCGCCTCGGGGGTCGGGTCGACCAGCCGCTGCGGGTCGTGGGCGCCCTTGCGCGCCGGCGCCAGGAACGGGCCCTCCAGGTGGCTGCCGAGCACGTGGGGGTGCTCGCGGGCCAGGTCGGCGACCTCACCCAGGCGCCGGCAGAGCGCGACCACGGTGTCGGAGACCAGGCTGACCACCGTCCGGGTGGTGCCGTGACGGGCGTGGGCGGCCGTCGCGGCCAGCACGGCCTCGGGGCCGTCCTCGTGGGAGTGCCCACCGCCGCCGTGCACGTGCAGGTCGACGAAGCCGGGCACCAGCAGGCGGCCCGTGCCGTCGACGACCTCGGCCCCGGCCGCGTGGGCGCGCCAGCCGTCGCCCGTGCCCGTGGCTGTGATCCGGCCGTCGCGGCTGCTCAGCCAGGCGTCGGGCACCGTCCCGGCCGCGTCGACGGCCGTCACCGAGCGGACCACCAGAGCCGGCCCCGGCCCGGCGGCGGGCGGCGGACCGGGCCGGTCCGGGGTCACGGGGTCACCTCGCGGCCTACTTGAACGTTCCCTGCGCCACCGAGCCCTGCAGGCGGCGCTGGAACACGAGGTAGACGACGAGCACGGGCACGATGGTCAGCACGGCCCCGGCGAACAGCGCGCCGAAGTCCACCGAGTAGCCCGCCTGCGAGGCGAAGGACGCCATGCCCTGGGTCAGCACGTAGGAGTCGGGGTCGGAGTTGAGCACCACCGGCAGCAGGAACTGGTTCCACAGGCCGACGAAGTTGAGGATCGCCACCGAGGCCATCCCCGGCCGCGCCATGGGCAGCATCACCTGGAAGAACGTGCGCCACTCCCCCGCGCCGTCCAGGGCCGCGGCCTCGCCGATCTCGCCCGGCAGGTCGGCGAAGAAGCTCATCAGGAAGAACACCGTGAACGGGTACGCATAGGCGGCGTAGGCCGCGACCAGGCCGGGCAGGGTGTTGAGCACGCCGAGCTGCTGCAGGATGAAGAACAGCGGCACCACGGCCAGGAACACCGGGAACGTGAGCCCCGCGACCACGAGGGTCCGCACCACCGTCCGGCCGGGGAACGTGAAGCGCGCCAGCACGTAGGCCGACATGGCCCCCAGCAGCATGGTGATGACCAGCGCGCTGCCCACCACGAGCACCGAGTTCAGGAAGTACCGCCCGATCCCGGCCGTGGTCCAGGCGCTGACGTAGTTGCCGAACTGGGGCGAGGCCGGCAGCGAGAACGGCGAGGCGAAGATCTCCTGCGAGGTCTTCAGGGACGACATGACCGTCCACAGCAGCGGCGCGAGCACGAGGACGGTCCACACCACCAGGATGGTGTGCGAGGTGACGCCGACCGCACGCTCCCCGCGGGGAGCCGGTCCGCGTCGGCGCACGGTCTCGGTGCGCGGGCGCGGACGTGGGCGCGGCAGCGCGGGCGCGCTCATGCGCCGAGCCGCCGCTCGACGAGCCGCGACACCGACAGCACCGCGGTGACGAAGCCGAACGTCACCACTGCCAGCACGACCCCCATGGCGCAGGCCAGGCCGAACTGCCCCTGCGAGAACGCCGTGGTGTAGATCTGCTGCGTGATGACCAGCGTCGAGCTGTCTGGCCCGCCGCTGGGGTTGAGCGCCTGCATGTAGACGAAGGCGTCCAGGGCGAGGATGCCCATGTAGACGTAGGCGGTGCGGACGCTGCCGAGCACCCCCGGCAGCGCCACGTGCACCGCCGAGCGGAACCGGCCGGCGCCGTCGAGACGGGCCGCCTCGAACAGCTCGGCCGGGATGCCCTTGATGGCCGCGACGAACAGCACCATGTAGAAGCCGATGAACGACCACACGATGACCACGATCGAGGCGGTCATGGCGGTGTCGGAGCTGCCCAGCCAGGCGAAGTCGGCGAACCGGTCCAGGCCCACCGCGGTCAGCGCCCCGTTGAGCAGGCCGTTGGCCGGGTTGTAGACCTGGCTCCAGATGATGCCGATGACGATGGCCGGCACCACGTACGGGAAGAACGACACGACCCGGTAGAAGCCGGCGCTGCCGAGCCCGCGGACGCCGCCGTGGCTGGAGCCGCCGAAGGTCACCAGGACGGCCAGGGCGAAGCTGAGCACCAGGGTCACCACGGGCACCACCAGCAGCAGGGTGGCGCTGTTGCCGAGCGCGGTGAGGAACCGGTCGTCACCCGCCAGCCGCGCGTAGTTGGCCAGCCCGACGAACGGCTGCTCGGCGCTGAACCCCGTCCACGCGGTCAGCGAGTAGTACGCCGCCTGCGTGAACGGGTACAGCACCAGCAGCAGGTACAGGGCGAAGGGCAGACCCAGGAACACCACGATCATGCTCACCCGGTCGAACCCGGCCCGCCCGACCATCAGGCGATCTCGATCTTCACGATCGCGTCGTCCTCGCGGATCCGGTCGAACAGCTCCTGCATGCCGGTGGCGAGCGCGGCCGCGTCGGACTCCCCGGACAGGAAGCTGTTGAACAGCACGTTGACCTCGGCCGTCATGCCGTAGGTCGAGACCATGTTCCAGGAGAACGTCTGGTCCCCGGCCGCCTCGAGCATGTCGATCTGGGCCGCCAGCGCCGTGGAGCCGAACGCGTCCTCGGGCACGGTGTCGCGCACGATGGTCGAGGCCAGCTTGGTCCGGGCGAACTCGGTCGCGGTCTCCGGCGACAGCATGACGCGCAGCATCTCCTTGCCGCCCGCGGCGTTGGCGGCCTGCGTGGGCACGACGTACGGCTCGTTGGGCGTGTTGCGGATCGACTCGTACGGCAGCGCCGAGTCGGCGTCGACCGTGGGCGCGGGCGCCCCGGTCATGACGAAGTCCTCGGCCGTCTGCTCCTTCATCTCGTTCTCGATCCACGAGCCCGACGGGTAAAGCAGGGCCTCCTGCGCCTGGCTCCACTGCGCCTGGGCGGCGGTGAACTGGGTGCCCGCGCCACCGGGACGCATGTAGCCCCGGGCGACGACCTGCTCCATGGCGGCCAGCACGTCGGTGACCGCCGGCAGGCTCCAGGCGTCCTCGCGCAGGTTGTCCATGGCCAGGCGGACGTCGTCACCGCCCTGCTTGATGGCCGAGTCCACCGCGAGCGTCAGGTAGTACGACGCCGCCTCGGTGCCCCAGGTGAACAGGTACTTGCCCTGCTCCTGGGCCGCGGCCCCCAGCTCGAGTGCCTCGTCCCAGGTGCGCGGCGGCTGCCAGCCGTTGGCCTCGAACAGGCTCTCGGAGTACCAGAGCGCGTACACGGTGAGCACGTAGTTGATGGCCGCGAGCTTGCCGTTGTACATGCCGACGTCCAGCACGCCCGGGTACAGCGTGTCGGCGATGACGGTGCCGTCGACGTTGGGCGAGTCGATGACCTGCTGCAGGTCCTCGAGGTCGTCGACGATGGCGGACAGCCCGATCGCGCCGGCGCCGGAGTTGTCGAGCAGGTCCGGCGGGTTGCCGGAGACGAAGCGCGGCTGCATCTGCTGGGCGATGGTGGTGGAGGCGGTCACCTCGACCGTGGCGCCGTCGTGCAGCTCGGCGAGCACGTCACCGGCGAACGACGCGTAGTCGGTGCCGTAGCCGCCGTCGAAGATGACGGCGTCGACCGGGCCCGCGGCGATGCCGAACGGGTTGTCGGCGTCGACGGGCCCCGCGGAGCCGGCGGCCTCGCCCGAGGCCGGGGTGTCGGGGCCGCTGCCCGAGGCCGCGCAGGAGGCGAGCGTGATGCTCAGCGGGGCGGCGACCCCGGCGACGGCGGAGGCCCGCAGGAACTGGCGCCGGTGGAACGGGGTGCGGCTGGTCGGGTCGGTCATGGTCAGCTCCGTGGTCGTCGGGATGCTCGTCGGGTGCTGGTGCTCGTCCGTGCTGGTGCTGGTGCTGGTGCTCGTCGGGGCTCAGGCCCCGCGGCGGATGCGGTCGCCGTACCGGGCCTCGAGAGCGTGGTTGTGCTCGTCCCCGCCGGGCACGTTGGCCGACACGTACAGCGGGACCTCGAGGCCCTGCTCGGCCAGCCGGGCGGCCGTGCCGATGGTGAGCAGCTGGGCCAGGTAGGCCGAGGTCAGCGACGACACCGCCCCCACCGGGACCCCGCCCACCGGGTCGAGGGTGGCGTCGCCGTAGGGCGCGAGGTTGTCCAGCACGACGTCGGCCACGTCGGCCAGCCGCTTGCCGCTGGGGTGCTTGGGGGCCACGGCCGCGGTGTGCTGCAGGCTGGTCACGGCGATGACCCGGTGGCCGTGCTCCCGGGCCAGCACCGCCATGCCGACCACGGAGCCGTTGACGCCGGAGTTGGAGGCGATGACGAACACGTCGTCGGGCTCGCGCCGCACGGTGGCGAACAGGTCCCGGGCGATGTTCGGGTCCCGCTCCAGCGGCGGCTTGCCCCCGAGCTCGGCCAGCTGGTGGTCACCGAACAGCACCGCGTCCCGCAGGGCCACGCGGTTGGTGGGGATGAGCCCGCCGGCCCGGCCGGCCACCTCCATGGCGAAGGCCTCCGAGTGACCGGTGCCGAACGCGTGGACGACCCCGCCCCGGGCGATGGCCGTGGCCAGCAGCTCGACCGCGGCGTCCAGGCCGCCGGCCCGGGCCAGGGTCGACACCTGCTGGAGCCGGCTGGTCACCTCGTGCTCGAAGGCGAGGACGTGGCTCGGGGGGGCCGTGGACGGCACGGTGGGCTCCTGGAGGTCGGCGGGCAGGCGTCATCACCTCGATGACTGACTCTGATCGATTGTTGTGACAATCGGTCTGAATCGGACGCTAGCACCGCTCGAGCGAGCACCGGAAGGCTTTCGACCCATGTTTGGGTAAAAAGTTTCCAGGCACAAGGCCCGCAGGGCAACGGTTGCCCGACCGGTCGTCGACGACCGCGGCCGGCCCACCAGGACCCCGGGCCGGGCAGCAGCGAGCCCGGGCCGGCCGAGGCCGACCCGGGCTCACCGGGGCGTCGGGATCAGCGCTGCTGGGCCACCGCGTACAGCACGATGCCGGCCGCGACGCCGGCGTTCAGCGACTCGGTCTCCGCAGCCATCGGGATGGACACGACCGTGTCGCACAGGTCGCGGACGAGCCGGCTGAGCCCCTCGCCCTCGGAGCCGACGACCAGGCAGACCCCGGTGCCCTCGACGTCCAGCTGGGGCAGCTCGACGTCGCCCTGGGCGTCCAGGCCGACGACCATCAGGCCGGCGTCCTTGTAGGCCTGCAGCGCGCGGGCCAGGTTGGCGGCGCGGGCCACCGGCACGCGCACGGCGGCCCCGGCGCTGGACTTCCAGGCACCGGCGGTCATGCCGGCGCTGCGGCGGGACGGCACCACGACGCCGGCGGCGCCGAACGCGCCCGCGGAGCGGACCACGGCGCCCAGGTTGCGGGTGTCGGTGACCCCGTCCAGGGCGATGACGACCACGTCGCTGCGCCTGCGGCCCTGGAGCAGGTCGTCGGGGTGGGCGTAGTCGTAGGGCGGGATCTGCAGGGCGACGCCCTGGTGGACCGCGCCGTCGGTCAGCCGGTCGAGGTCGCCCTTGCCGACGCTCAGCACCGACATGCGGGCGTCGGAGGCCAGCCGGACGGCCTCGCGCACCCGGGTGTCGGAGTCCAGGCCGTCCTGCAGGTACAGCCCGGTGGCGCGGATGCCCGCCTGCAGCGCCTCGAGCACCGAGTTGCGCCCGGCCACGTACTCCGAGCCGGTGCCCGAGCGACGGCCCTGGCTCGGCCGGGTGGGCCGGCTGCCCGGACGGGCCCCGCCCGGGCCGCCGGGGCCGCCGGGGCCGCCGGGACGGCCCTTGCGCATTCCGGCCAGGGCCTTGGCGTCGCGCTCGGCCTTCTTCTCGGCCGACTCCTTGGCCAGCTTGCGGTCGTTGGCCGGGTGCGACGGCCGGTCGGCGGCCTTGGGCGTCGGACCCCGCCCCTCCAGGCCCTTGCGCCGCTGCCCGCCGCTGCCGACGGAGGGTCCCTTCTTGCCGCGGCGGACCGCACCTCGTCGACCGGCGTTGCCCGGCATCAGCTGTCTCCCTGCGTCGTGGATCCACGGGTGGTGCTCGGCTCGGCCAGCGACCAGCGGGCGCCGTCGGCGGTGTCCTCGATGACCACGCCGGCGGTGGCCAGCCGGTCGCGCACGGCGTCGGCGCTGGCCCAGTCGCGCGCGGCGCGGGCGGCGGCGCGGGCGCCGAGCTCGGCCCGGACCAGCTGCTCGAGGGCCTGCGCGCTGCGGTCCGCCCCGGCGGGGCCGCCTGCGGGCTCGACCCCCAGCACCCGGGCCATGCTCAGCACGCTGCGCGCGGCCGACCCGACGGCGTCGCGCTCCCCGGCGGCCAGGGCGGCGTTGCCGTCGCGGACCACGCCGTGCAGCGCGGCCAGGGCCGAGGGCACGGCCAGGTCGTCGTCCATCGCCGCCCGGAAGCCGGCCGCCACCTCGCCCGCGGGGGCGTCGGGCCCGTCGACCTGCTCGTCGCCGACCAGCTCGACCGCCCGGCGCAGGAAGCCCTCGATGCGCTCCCACGCGGCCGCGGCCTCGGTCAGCGACGTCGGCGAGAACTCGAGGTTGCTGCGGTAGTGGGCCGAGACCAGGTAGTAGCGCAGCACCTCGGGACGCACCTGGCCCAGCAGGTGGGCCACGCCGAGGGAGTTGCCCAGGCTCTTGCTCATCTTCTCCCCCGCCGTGGTCAGCAGGGCGGAGTGCAGCCACACCCGCGCGAACGGGTCACCGGCGGCGTTGGACTGGGCGATCTCGTTCTCGTGGTGCGGGAAGCGCAGGTCCAGGCCGCCGCCGTGGACGTCGAACTCCGCGCCCAGGTACCGGGTGGCCATGGCCGAGCACTCCAGGTGCCAGCCCGGCCGGCCGCGCCCCCACGGGGTCGGCCACGACGCGGTGGCCGGCTCGCTGTCCTTGGCCGACTTCCACAGCGCGAAGTCGCGGGGGTCGCGCTTGCGCCCGGCCAGCTCCGGGTCGGTGTCGTCGGCGGGCTCGAGCTCGTCCAGGCCCTGCCGGGTGAGCCGGCCGTAGTCGGCGAAGCTGCGCACGTCGAAGTACACGTCGGCCGTGCCGGGCACGTGGTAGGCGTGGCCGGCGCCGATCAGCCGCTGCATCAGCTCGACCATCTCGGTCACGTGGCCGGTGGCGCGCGGCTCGTAGGTCGGCGGCAGCACCCGCAGCGCGTCGTAGGCCGCGGTGAACTCGCGCTCGTAGCGGTAGGCGTGCGCCCACCACGGCCGCCCGGCCTCGGCGGCCTTGGTCAGGATCTTGTCGTCGACGTCGGTGACGTTGCGGACCAGCGTCACCTGGTACCCCTCGTGCAGCAGCCAGCGGCGCAGCACGTCGTAGACCACCTGGGCCCGCAGGTGGCCGATGTGCGGGCTGGTCTGCGGCGTGGCCCCGCAGACGTAGATGCCGACGTGGCCGGGGACCACGGGGTCCAGCGGGGCGGTGGTGCGGCTCAGGCTGTCGTGCAGGCGCAGGCCGGGCGAGGGGGCTGGTTCGGGCACCGGCCCAGGGTACGGGCGCCCGGCCGCCGGCCGCGCCGGTCAGGCGGCGGGGGCCGGCCAGGGCCCGGACCGCCCGGACGGTCGACACCCACGTGGATCAAGACGTCATCGACCGGATCCGCCCTCCGCACGGTCGACACCCACATGGATCAAGACGCCATCGACGTGGGCCGGTCCCGGGGCGCGCGCCGACCGACCCAGGACCGGTAGGCGACCCCGACCAGCAGGACGCCCACCCCAACCAGCACCGACGTCACGGGCAGGGTGACGACGAGCACCACGCAGCCGACCGCACCCAGGACCTGCAGCGCCCGGGGGAACCGCCGGTGCGACGCGTCCTGGGTGAACGCGGCCGCGTTCGCGACGACGTAGTACAGCAGCACCCCGAACGACGAGAACCCGATCGCGTCCCGCAGGTCCACCGTCAGCACGAGGACGCAGACGACGAGCGCGAGGGCGACCTCGGCCCGGTGCGGCACCTGGTACCGCGGGTGCACCGCGCCCAGCCCTCGCGGCAGGTCACCGTGCCGGGCCATGGCCAGGCTGGTCCGGCCGACCCCGGCGAGCAGGGCCAGCAGCGCCCCCAGCGCCGCGGCGGCGGCGCCGACCCGCACGACCGGCGACGCCCAGGCCCAGCCGCTGGCATCGACGACGGCGGCCAGGGGCGTGGCCGTGGCGGCGGTCCCCGCCGGCCCGAGCACCGCCAGCAGGGTGAGGCCGACGACGGCGTACACCGCCACCGTCACGCCCAGGGCGAGCAGGACCGCGCGCGGGATGGTGCGCGCGGGGTCCCGGACCTCCTCGCCCAGGGTGGCGATCCGGGCGTACCCGGCGAAGGCGAAGAACAGCAGCCCGGCCGACTGCAGCACGCCGTACCAGCCACTCGGACCACCGGCGGCGTCGTCGGAGGAGACCACCCGCGACCACTGCGGATCACCGCCCACCAGCCCGGCCAGGACGACGACCGCCAGGGCCACCAGCACCACCGTCACGATGACCCGCGTGAGCCGGGCCGTGCGGGTGATGCCGCGGTAGCCGACCGCGGCCAGGGCGACGACGGCCGCGACCGCCACCGGCTTCTCCCACCCCGCGGGGGCTACGTAGGCCGCGACGGTCAGGGCCATGGCCGCACAGCTGGCGGTCTTGCCGATGACGAAGCCCCAGCCGGCCAGGAAGCCCCACCAGGGCCCGAGCCGCTCCCGGCCGTACACGTACGTCCCGCCCGAGGTCGGGTACTGCGCCGCCAGCTGGGCCGAGGCCGTGGCGTTGGCGTAGGCCACGACAGCCGCCAGCGCCAGGCCCACGAGCAGGGCCCCGCCCGCCGCTTGCGCCGCGGGCGCGAACGCAGCGAACACGCCCGCGCCCAGCATCGATCCGACACCGATGACGACGGCGTCGGTCGTGCCCAGCCGACGGGCCAGGCCGGACCCGCTCAGCCGAAGCGGCCGGAGATGTAGTCGTTGGTGGCGTCGACCTTGGGGTTGGAGAACATGGTCGTCGTCGCGTCCATCTCGATGAGCTTGCCCGGCTTGCCGGTGCCCGCGATGTTGAAGAACGCGGTGCGGTCGCTGACCCGCGCGGCCTGCTGCATGTTGTGGGTGACGATCACGATCGTGTACTGCGCCTTGAGCTCCTGTATGAGGTCCTCGATGGCGAGCGTCGAGATCGGGTCCAGCGCCGAGCAGGGCTCGTCCATCAGCAGCACCTCGGGCTCGACCGCGATGGCGCGGGCGATGCACAGCCGCTGCTGCTGACCGCCGGACAGGCTGGAGCCGGACTCCCCGAGCCGGTCCTTGACCTCGTTCCACAGGTTGGCGCCCTGCAGGGCCTTCTCGACCTTCTCGTCCGCGGTCTTCTTGTTCATCCGCTTGGCGTTCAGCTTGTACCCGGCGATGACGTTGTCGTAGATCGACATGGTCGGGAACGGGTTGGGGCGCTGGAACACCATGCCGATCTGGCGGCGGACGTTGACCGGGTCCGTCGAGGCCGCGTACAGGTTCTGCCCGTCGACCAGCACCTCGCCGGTCACGTAGGCGCCGCGGATGGCCTCGTGCATCCGGTTGAGGGACCGGATGAAGGTCGACTTGCCGCAGCCGGACGGACCGATGAAGGCCGTGACCGAACGGGGTTCGATGACCATGCTGACGTCCTCGACGGCCTTGAACTTGCCGTAGAAGATGTTGAGGTCGTTGACCTCGATGCGCTTGGACACTGGGGCTACCTCTCGTACCGGTCGGACCGGGTCAGCGGTTGGTCTTGGGGGCGAAAATGAACGCGATGAGCCGGCCGATGCCGTTGAGCAGCATGACGATGAGGATGAGCACGAGGGCGGCCGTCCAGGCCCGCTCCACGAACGCCTCGGGCGGCAGGCCCCGGCGGATGAACTGGTCGTAGGCGTACACCGGCAGGGTGGAGACCCGGCCCTCGGTCATCGAGAAGTTGAAGCCGACCGTGAAGCCCAGGGTGATGAGCAGCGGGGCGGTCTCGCCGATGACGCGGGCGATGGCGATGGTGATGCCGGCGACGATGCCGCCGATCGACGTGGGCAGCACGACCTTGGCGATGGTGCGCCAGCGGGGGACACCGAGGGCGAAGGACGCCTCGCGCAGCTCGTCGGGCACGAGCTTGAGCATCTCCTCGCAGGAGCGGATGACGACGGGCGTCATGAGCACGCTCAGGGCGATGGCGCCGGCCCAGCCGGACCGGTGGCCCGGGTCGCCCAGGACCGTGGCGAACAGCGCGAAGGCGAACAGGCCCGCCACGATCGACGGGATGCCGGTCATGACGTCCACGAGGAACGTGATGGCCGCCTTGAGCGGCCCCCGGCCGTACTCGACCAGCCAGATGGCCGCCATGATGCCGACCGGGATGGACACCAGGGCCGCGAGGCCGGTGACCTGCAAGGTGCCGACGATGGCGTGCGCGGCGCCGCCGCCCTCACCCACCACCCCGGCCATGGTCTCGGTGAAGAACGCCGGGTCCAGACGGACCAGGCCCTGCGACACCGCGGTCCACACCAGCGACAGCAGCGGCGCCATGGCCAGCACGAACGCGATGGTGACCAGCGAGGTGACGACCCGGTCCACGGCCCGGCGGCGGCCCTCGACGACGACCCCCACGACGAAGATCGCCACGGTGTAGGTCAGCGCCGTCAGGCAGGCCGCGCCGGTGAACGAGAAGGCCGAGAACGCCAGCAGGATGCCGACCGAGGCCGCCGCGCAGACCAGCAGCAGGACGGGCGACAGAGCCGCCGGCAACCTGCCCCCGATGCCGCTGCCGGGGGGCGGCTCGGGCGCCGCGACGGGCTCGCGCGGGCCGGGCGTGCCGAAGCGCTCCGGAGTCAGCCCGGACGCGTCCGCCGCCGCCACGGACTCGGGGCGGGCGTCGGGGCGGGTGCCGACGGTGGTGGGCTCGTCCTGGGGGCTCATCCGGCTGCTCCTGAGAAGCCACGGGCCGCGACCAGCCGCGCGAGGTAGTTGACGAGGAAGGTCAGCACGAACAGCACCAGGCCGGTGGCGACCAGCACGGCGACGCCGACCCCGGTCGCCTCGGGGAAGTTGAGGGCGATGTTGGCCGGGATGGTCGACGGGTTCTGCGAGCTGAGCAGGTTGAACGTGATCGTCCCGGGCACGACCGACAGGATGATCGTCACGGCCAGGGTCTCGCCCAGCGCGCGCCCAAGGCCCAGCATGGCGCCGGAGATGATCCCGGAGCGGCCGTAGGGCAGCACCGCCATCCGGATCATCTCCCAGCGGGTGGCCCCGAGCGCCAGGGCGGCCTCCTCGTGCAGCCGCGGCGTCTGCAGGAACACCTCGCGGCAGACGGACGTCATGATCGGCAGGATCATCACGGCGAGCACCAGCGCGGCGGTGAGCATGACCCGACCGCTGTTGGCGGTGGGCCCGGTGAACAACGGGATGAACCCGAGGTTCGCCTCCAGCCACTGGTAGCCGGGCACCAGGTACGGCGCGAGCACCGTGATGCCCCAGAAGCCGAAGATGACGCTGGGCACGGCGGCGAGCAGGTCGACGACGTAGCCGAACGTGCGTGCCACCCGGCGCGGGGCGTAGTGCGAGATGTAGAGGGCGATGCCGATGGCCACGGGCGCCGCGATGAGCAGGGCCAGGGCGGACACCCAGATGGTCCCGAAGAGCAGCGGCACGACGAGCCCGACGAAGCCGGCGGCGCCGACCTCCTCCTCGTCGGCCGTGAACCCCGGGTAACCGCGGACGAACAGGAACAGCGCCACCCCGGCCAGGGTGACCAGGATCGTCAGGGCGGCGGCGAGGGCCGCTCCGGAGAAGATCCGGTCTCCCGGGCGGACCGGCGCCTTCTGACCGGGCGGCGGCGGTGGTGCGGCGGACTCCGGCGCGCTGCGCGTTTCCGTCGTCATGGGCGTCCAATCGGAGCTGAGTGGGGGACGGGGTCGGGCGACCACCGAGATGGTGACCGCCCGACCCGTCTCTGGTCCAGTTGCGTGTCAGCGGTTGGTCAGGACCTCAGCCCCGACCGCCGCTCACTGGATGGCGTCGATCGCCGCCTGGACGTCGGTGCGCAGGGTGTCCGAGATGGGGGCGGAACCTGCGTTGTCGGCCGCGATCTGCTGGCCCTCGGTGCTGGCCACGTAGGTCAGGTAGTCCTTGACCAGACCGGCCTTCTCGTCGTCCTCGTAGTCAGCGCAGGCGATGTGGTAGCTGACCAGGACGATCGGGTAAGCGCCGGACTCCTGCGTGTCGCGGGCCAGGTCGATGGCCAGGTCGGTGTCGCTCCGACCCTCGACCCGCTCGGAGACGTCCAGCACGGTCGCCGCGGCCTCGGGGGAGAACTCGACGAACTCCTCGCCGACGCCCACCGCCACGGTGCCCAGCTCGCCGGCCTGGGAGGCGTCGGCGTAGCCGACGTAGCCGTCGCCGGCCTGGACGGCCTGGACGACGCCGGCGGTCTGGGCGCCGGCCTCGCCGCCGAGGTCACCCGGCCAGGTCTCGACCTCGCCGTAGGTCCAGACGTCGCCGGCCACGGTGTCGAGGTAGGACGTGAAGTTCTCGGTCGTGCCGGAGTCGTCGGAGCGGTGGACCGGCACGATCGGGGTGGCGGGCAGCTCCGCGTCGGGGTTGGCCTCGGCGATGGCCGGGTCGTCCCAGCTGGTGATGGTCTCGGCGAAGACGCCGGCGATGACCTCCGGGGGCATGTTGACAGTCTCGAAGCCCTCGAGGTTGAAGATCACGGCGACGGGCGAGATGTACAGCGGCAGCTCGACGATGTCGCCCGAGGCGCAGACGTCGCCGACCGTGGCCAGCTCGTCATCGTCGAGGTAGGCGTCGGACCCGGCGAAGTCCGAGCCGCCGCCCAGGAACAGCTCACGGCCGCCGCCCGAGCCGATGGGGTCGTAGTTGACGGTCACTCCGGGCTGCACGCCGTTGTAGCCGGCGACCCAGGCCTGCACGGCGGCCTGCTGCGAGCTGGCGCCGGCGCCGACCAGCGTGCCGGCGAGCTCCTCGCCGCCGGCCGCGGCGTCGGTGTCGTCCATGGACTCATCCGTGCCGGCCGCGCCGGTGTCGGTGCTGGCGTCGTCGGTGCCGGCCTCGTCGCCGCCGCAGGCGGCAAGGGCGAGCGAGAGCACGACTGCGGTCGGGATGAGGCCGCGGGTCAGGGTGGAGCGCTTCACAGTTACCTCCTGGAGGGGCCCGTGGGGTGCGGGCTCGGCTCGTTGCATCCCGAAACTAACCGGGCCGCGGGACCCCTCAGAGCCCCCCAGATGACCAGGAGGTGAACGGATGCCGAACCTTGGTCGACCCCGCCGCACCGCAGTAACGGCGCGATAACGGCGACGTCAGGCCGTCACCGGCTCCGGACGCTGGGTGACGAGCGTCGCCCCCCCGGCGCGACGACGAACGCCCCCCGTGGGCGGCGATCATCATGGTCTGCAGGTCCGCCAGCGGACGGCCCTCGGCGTCGACGTGGTGCCGCTCCCAGCGACCGTCGGCCTGCAGGTGCCACGAGGCGGTGCCGGGGTCCATGGAGGTGTCCAGCAGGCTCATCAGCTGCTCGACGTGGCGGCGGTCGCCGAGGCGCACCAGGGCCTCCACGCGCCGGTCGAGGTTGCGGTGCATCATGTCGGCGCTGCCGATGTAGACCACGGGCTCGCCCGCGCCGACGAAGGCGAAGATCCGCGAGTGCTCGAGGAACCGGCCGAGGATGCTGCGGACCCGGATGTTGTCGCTCAGGCCGGGCACGCCCGGACGCAGCGCGCAGATGCCCCGAACGACCACGTCGACCGGCACGCCGGCCTGCGACGCCCGGTACAGGGAGTCGATGAACGCCTCGTCGACGATCGAGTTGACCTTGATGCGGATGCCCGCGGGCAGGCCGCGCTCGTGGTTGCTGATCTCGCGCTCGACCAGGTCCACCAGCCCCTGACGCACCGTCCGCGGCGCGACCAGCAGACGCCGGTAGGACGAGCTGGGCGCGAAGCCGGACAGCTGGTTGAACAGCACCGCCAGGTCGTCGGCGACCTGCGGGTCCTTGGTCAGCAGCCCCAGGTCCTCGTACATCCGCGCGGTCTTGGGGTTGTAGTTGCCCGTCCCGACGTGGCAGTACCGGGCCAGCCCGCCCGGCTCGCGGCGGACGACCAGGCTCAGCTTGCAGTGCGTCTTGAGCCCGACGATGCCGTAGACGACGTGCACCCCGGCCTGCTCGAGCTTGCGGGCCCAGCTGATGTTGGCCTGCTCGTCGAAGCGGGCCTTGATCTCCACCAGGGCCAGCACCTGCTTGCCCGCCTCGGCCGCGTCGATCAGCGCGTCGACGATGGGGCTGTCGCCGCTGGTCCGGTACAGCGTCTGCTTGATGGCCAGCACGTGCGGGTCGTTGGCCGCCTGCTCGAGGAACGCCTGCACCGAGGTCGAGAACGAGTCGTAGGGGTGGTGCAGCAGCACGTCGCGCCGGCTGACGGCGGCGAACACGTCGCTGGCCTTGGCCGTCTCGACCTCGGCCAGGTCGCGGTGGGTGCGGGGCAGGAAGTTCGGGAACTGCAGCTCGGGCCGGTCGACGTCGGCCATGATGAACAGACCCCGCAGGTCGAGCGGTTCGGGCAGCCGGTAGACCTCGTCGGGGGTGACGTCCAGCTCGCGCAGCAGCAGCTCGGCGTCCTCCTCCGCGATGTCGTCGGCCAGCTCGAGGCGGACCGGCGGGCCGAAGCGGCGGCGCAGCAGCTCCTTCTCCAGGGCCTGGAGCAGGTTCTCCGCGTCGTCCTCCTCGACCTCGAGGTCCTCGTTGCGGGTGACCCGGAACGTCGAGTGCCGCACCACGTCCATGCCCGGGAACAGCATCCCCAGGTGCGCGGCGATGACGTCCTCCAACGGCACGAAGTCGGCCCGGTCGTCGTCCTCGCCCTGCTCGTGGGGCACCCGCAGGAACCGCGGCAGCACCGGCGGCACCTTGACCCGGGCGAAGTGCTGCTTGCCCGTGGCGGGGTTGGACACCACCACGGCCAGGTTGAGCGACAGCCCGGAGATGTACGGGAACGGGTGGGCGGGGTCCACCGCCAGCGGCGTCAGCACCGGGAACACCTGGGCGCGGAACAGCTCGGTCAACCGGGAGCAGGCGTGGTCGTCGAGCTGGTCCCAGCGCAGCACCGTGATGCCCTGCTCGGCCATGGCGGGCGCGACGTCGTCGCGGTAGACCCGGGCGTGCCGGCCCATCAGCTGCTCGGTGCGCTGGGCGATCTCGTGGAGGATCTCGCGCGGCTCCAGCCCGGACGCGGCCCGGACGGCGATGCCGGTGGCGATGCGCCGCTTGAGCCCGGCCACCCGCACCATGTGGAACTCGTCGAGGTTGGAGGCGAAGATCGCCAGGAACCGGGCCCGCTCCAGCAGCGGCACCTCCGGGTCCTCGGCCAGCTCCAGGACCCGCTCGTTGAACGCCAGCCAGGACACCTCGCGGTCGGCGAACCGGTCCTCGGGCAGGTCGTCGGGCTCGTCCACCGGGGGCGGGACCGGGGCGCCGAGGTGCTCGACGATGTCGTCGCTGTCGTGGGGCCGGGGCGCGCCGTGGTGGGGCGGGTCCGGCGTCACCGCCGGGGCCTGATCAGGGGACTGCTGGGCGGGCGTCCGATTGGCGGGCGTCCGCTTCGCCGGCGTCCGCTTCGCCGGCGTCCGCTTGGCCGGCGTCCGCTTGGCCGGGGCCCGCGTGCCGGCGGTCCGCTTGCCGGCGCTCCGCCCGGACGTCGCCCGCTCGGCGGCGGGCTGGTCGGCGGCAGCGGTCGTGCCTGCGTCCTCGGAGGTCTGGTCGGCCTGACGGGCGGTTGCCATGGGCAGATGCTGTCAGACCTGGCGCTGGAACTGGACGTCGACGTCCCACCGGGCGAAGCCGAGCGCCGTGTAGGTCCGCACGGCCGCGGTGTTGTCCGCGTCGACGTAGAGCATGGCCTGGGTGAGCCCCCGCTCCCGCAGGTACCGCAGCCCGACCAGGGTGACCAGCCGCCCCAGGCCGCGACCCTGCGCGCCCGGCGAGACCCCGACCACGTAGACCTCGCCGATGGCCTCGTGGGCGTGGCTGCCGGCCGTGTCCGGGCCGTCGCCGGTCTCGTCGTGGCTGTGCCGGGTGGCGCCGTGGACCTTGGTCCAGTGGAAGGCCAGCAGCTCGCCGTCGTCCGTACCACCGTAGTCCCGCACGGCCAGGATCAGCCCGGCCGGGTCGAACCAGTCCTCGCGCAGCCGCGCGTCGAGGTCGGCCCGGGTCCACCGCCCCTGCTCCGGGTGCTCGGCGAACGCGGCGGCGTTCACGGCCAGGACCGCGTCGGCGTCGGCCGGCTCGAAGCCGCGCAGCCGGACCCCGGCCGGCACCTCGACCCGGGGCAGGGCCGCGTACAGGCTGCGCCGCATCTGCCACAGCTCGCGCACCCGGACGAACCCCATCGCGGTGGCCAGGGCGGTGGCGTCGGCGGCCTCGCCGTGCGACCACAGCCGCAGCCGGCCGTCGGCCAGCTCCGCGGCCAGCCCCAGCAGGGCCTCGACCAGACGGCGGGCGTGACCGCGGCGCCGGTGCCCCGGGTCGACGACCAGCTCCGCCGAGGCCCCCTCGACGGCGTCGGTGGGGTCCAGGTGCGCGTAGGCGACGAGCCCGGCCCCGGCCGTCGGGTCCCGGACGATCAGGTGCCGGCCCGGCTCCTGGCCGCCCTGGCGCAGGTGCAGCAGGACGTGCTCGGACAGCGGGGCCACGCCGTCGGTGTCGGTGGCCCGGCGCACCAGGGCGAGCACGGCGGCGACGTCGGCCGGGCCGAGCCGCCCGGCCTGCTCGACCGCGACCGGGCCGGGGTGGTCGGTGTCCGTCGGCAGCATGCGCCGACTGTAGCCAGCCCAGCCACGGGCACCGCACGCCCAGCGAGGGCCCGACCACGCAGGGTCATGACACACCGCAGGTGCTGGTAATCGGACGGTAGTTCGCGGACCGTTCACCCGGTGCTCACCTGGATGCACCACGGCCGGGTGAGCATGCGCCCGTCCCGTCCCCGTCGGGGGTGGGCGGGCGAGACCCCGTAGAACCGACTTCCAGGAGTGATATGTCCCAGGCAACCCGCCGCGGCGCCGTCGCCGTCGTCGCCGCCGTGGCCCTCGCGGTCACCGGCGCGGCCAGCGCCGGCACCGCGTCCGCCGCCCCCAAGGAACGAGGCAAGGCCGCCGCCGCGCAGGCGGCCGGCCCCCGGCCCGCCTTCACGCTGACGATCGCGCACAACAACGACGGCGAGTCCGCCCTGACCCCCAGCGTCGTCGACGGGGCCGAGTACGGCGGCGTGGCGCGCTTCGCCTCGGTCGTGGACCGGCTCGAGCGCAGCTCGGTGACGGGCCGCGCGCCGGCCGGGCAGTCGTCCAAGCGCGGGTTCCTGCTGCTGAACTCCGGTGACAACTACCTGGCCGGGGCCGAGTTCAACGCCAGCAACCAGCCCGGCGCGCCGTTCTACGACGCCCTCGCCGTGGACTACCTGGACTACGACGTGCTCGCGATCGGCAACCACGAGTTCGACTTCGGCCCGGCCACCCTGGCCCGGTTCATCGAGGCCGTCCCGGACACGACGTTCGTCTCGGCCAACCTGGACGTGTCGGGCGAGCCGACGCTCACCGCGCTGGCCGAGGACGGCTCGATCGCGGCCAGCACCGTCGTGCGCGAGAAGGGCCGGCGCATCGGCGTCATCGGCCTGACCACCCCGCTGCTGCCCTCGATCAGCTCCCCCGGCGGGGTCGTGGCCGAGCAGGAGCTCGTCGACATCACGCAGGCCCAGGTCGACCTGCTGACCGACAACGGCGTCGACATCATCGTGCTGCAGTCCCACCTGCAGAACATCCAGGAGGAGATCGACCTCGTCACCGAGCTGACCGGGGTCGACGCCGTCATCGGCGGCGGCGGCGCCGAGCTGCTGGCCACGCCGGACGACCTGCTGGTCCCCGGTGACGTCCGGGCCGGCGACTACCCCCTGGTGTCCACCGACGCCGACGGCAGCGAGGTCCCGGTCGTCACCACGCTGGGCAGCTGGCGCTACGTGGGCGCGCTGACGCTCAACTTCGACTCCTCCGGCGAGGTCCTCAGCTGGGACGAGGACACCTCGGGCGTCTACCGGGTCAGCTCGACCGGCCCCGACGCGGTCGAGCCCGACGAGTTCCTGGTCGAGAACGTCGAGGAGCCCGTCCAGGCCTACCTCGACGAGCTGGACGCCAACGTGCTGGCCACCAGCGAGGTCAACCTCGACTTCCAGACCCCGGACGTGCGCGGCCGTGAGTCCAACGGCGGCAACCTGATGGCGGACATGATGTTCGCGGCGGCCGAGAAGCGGGCCGCCGAGTTCGGCGTCCCCGCCCCTCGCCTCGCCTTCCACAACGGCGGCGGCATCCGCGGCAACGTCGACCAGCCCGTCGGTCCCTTCACCGAGGCGGACACGTTCCGGATCGCGGCGTTCGCCAACTTCGTGTCCATCGCCCCGGAGATGACCGTGGCCGACATCAAGGCCGTCCTGGAGCAGGGCGCCAAGTCCCTGCCCGGCACCGGTGACGGCGCGTTCGCCCAGATCTCGGGCGCCAGCATCGTCATCGACCCCTCGCGCCAGGCCCGCGTCACCCAGATCGTCGACGGCGCCACCGTCGAGGTCACCCCGGGCGAGCGGATCCGCAGCATCGTCCTGGACGACGGCACCGTGCTGGTCGCCGACGGCCAGGTCGTCTTCACCGGCACGCTGCCGGTGGCCTCGAACGACTTCTCGCTCAACGGCGGCGACGGCTACCCCGTCCAGGAGTTCACGCGCCTGGGCGTGCAGTACCAGCAGGCGCTGTCGCAGTACCTGACCGACGACCTCGGTGGCGTGGTCACCGCGGCGGACTACCCGGTGGCGGGCGAGGGCAGGATCACGATCCTGCCGTGACCCGCGGCTGAATACGGAGGGCCCCCGACCAGCAGGTCGGGGGCCCTCCGTGCGTCCGGGGAGGGGCTCAGCCCGTCTCCTCCTCCACGGCCGCGCGACCGACGACCAGGCGGTAGCCGACGTTGCGCACCGTGCCGATCAGGTGCTCGTGCTCCGGGCCGAGCTTGGCCCGCAGCCGACGGACGTGGACGTCGACCGTCCGGGTGCCGCCGAAGTAGTCGTAGCCCCACACCTCCTGCAGCAGCTGCGCCCGGGTGAACACGCGGCCCGGGTGCGTGGCCAGGAACTTGAGGAGCTCGAATTCCTTGTAGGTCAGGTCCAGCACCTGCCGCCGCACCCGGGCCGTGTAGGTGCTCTCGTCGATGACGACGTCGCCGGCCACGATCTCGCCCGGGGTCTCGTCGACCGTGGACTGGGCCACGCGCAGCGTGACGGCCAGCCGCAGCCGGGCGTCGACCTCGGCCGGGCCTGCGTCGTTGAGCACGACGTCGGTCACGCCCCAGTCGCCGGAGACCGCCGCCAGGCCGCCCTCGGTCATGACCGCCAGGACGGGCAGGTCGGGGGAGGTGGTGCGCAGCAGCCGGCACAGCGAGCGGGCCGCCGCCAGGTCGCGCAGGCAGTCCACCAGCACGACGTCGGCGTCCCCCAGGTCGACCAGCGCCCCGGGCACGCCCGGCAGCACGTCCACCCGGTGCGGCAGCAGCGCCAGGGCGGGCAGCGCGCGGGCCGACGGGCTCAGGGCGTCGCCGAGCAGCACAAGTCGCGCCACACGATCCTCCTCGTCGCCGGTCCCCCCGCTGCGCTCGAAGGATAGGGCGTGCCCGAGCGGTCGTGGCACGATGCCTCGGTGCTCGCCCGCCTGCTCGTCCTGCTCGGCGCGCTGGTGGCGGCGACGGCGGTGGCCGTGGTGCCCCTGGTGTCGCGCGGCCCCTACGGCCACTGGTGGGCCCCGGTGGCCTTCGTGCTCGTGGTCGCCGCGGTCGGCTACGGCTGGACCCGGCTGCTCCAGGTGCCGGTCGGCTGGGGCGTCGGCTGGGTGGTGACCGCGACGGGTGCCGTGGGCGCCCTGGTCGTGGCGGTGGGCGGACCCGAGGCCCTGGTGTGGATCCCCACCACCTTCGCCCTGGGCATCATCGCCGCCTTCGTCCACCAGATGGGACGCCGTGACGGCCGGCCCCGGCTCGTGGAGTCGGTCTCGGCCACCGTGACGGGCCAGGCCCTGGTCCTGCTCGGCACCGGCTGGCTGGTGGCCGACGCCGGCACGGGCAACGTGGGGCCCGCCGTGGCCGGCGGGCTGGGCTGCGTCGCGGCCGCGCTGACCATGACCCTGCCCTGGCCCCGGGCCCTCACCCTGCCGCTGTCCGTGCTGAGCGGGACGCTGCTGGCCGGCGCCGTCGCCTCGGCCGTCGCGTCGCTGCCCGTGGGCGTGCCGGAGGCCCTGGTGATCGGGGGGGTCGCCGGGGCCAGCACCGCGGGCCTGCACGTGCTGCTGTACCGCCAGCCCACCACCTCGCACCGGCGGGCCGCGGTGTCCGCCGGCGCGGCCTGCGTGCTCGCCGCCGGCCTCGCCGTCCACGTCGGCGCGCGCCTCACCGTCGGCTGAGCCGCCGCGCGCCGGCCGGGACGCCGTCCCACCCACCGGACACGGGGAAGACCGGGCCGGAGGCCGGCGTTGCTGCCGCCGTGGACCCGGTCTGGCAACGTCTCGTCCTGCTCGTCGGCGTGGTCGCCGTCGTGCTCGTGGTCGGTGGGCTGTGGCGGCTGCGCGAGCACCGTCGGGGCCGGCGGGCCTTCGCACCACCCGCTGAGCACCGCACCCGGCCGCTGGTGCCGCCGGGCGAGGCCGCCCCGGCCGGGCTCGGTGAGCCGGGCCGTACCGCGACGCTGGTCGTCGTCGGCACCCGCAGCTGCAGCGACTGCGCCCGGACCCTGGCGCTGCTGCGCCGGGAGGTGGCGGACGACCCCACGGTCGCCGTGCACCACGTCCTGGCCGAGCAGGCTCCGGCGCTCGTGGCCCGGTTCGACGTGCGGACGGCCCCGACGGTGCTGCTCGCCGACGCCGACGGCCAGGTGGTCGGCGCGCACCCCGGGCCCGTCGACGCCGACGTCGCCCGGCAGGCGCTGGCCGCGCTGGCCACCGGCCGCGCCCCCTTCACGGCGGACCGCGCCGACGACCTGACCGGGGTGGACCGGTGACGGCACCGGACGGCCCGACCCCGGAGGGCCCGGCCCCGGCTGGTCCCGGCCCCGCGGGGCCGCGTCCGCCGCGCGCCGTCGACCCGCGAGGGCCGCGCTTCGGCGCGGCGATGACGTCGCTGGTGCTGGCCGCCGTGGTGGTGACCGGCGCGTGGTGGCTGCTGGCCGTGCAGGCCGTGCTGTTCGCCACGACCGTCGTCCTGGGCCCCGGCCGCGGCCCGTGGGGCCTGCTGTTCCGGACCGCGGTCCGGCCCCGGCTGGCGCCGCCGACCTGGTGGGAGGACGGTGCCGCCCCGCGCTTCGCGCAGCTCGTCGGGCTCGTGGTGGTCGGCGTGGGCCTGCTCCTGGCCGGTCTCGGCGTGCCCGGCGCGGTCGTCGGCTCGGCCGCCGTGGCCCTGTTCGCGGCCGGGCTGAACGCCGCATTCGGGATCTGCCTGGGCTGCGCCGGCTACCGCGTCCTGCTGCGGCTGCGGACCCGCTCCACCGCGACCGCCTGAGCCGACGGGGGCCGGGATCGAGACGTCATCGACCACGCGGGACCCGATCCGATCGACAACCGCCGCGATCAAGACGTCATCGACCACGAGCGGCCTGATCCGATCGACAACCGCCGCGATCAAGGCGTCATCGATCGCGGCGGCCCCACCGCGGTCGATGCGGGCTGCGACCACGACGTCGTCCAGCGGGCGAGCGCCTCAGCCCGGTCGACGACACCCCGCGGTCAGTACACGAGCGCCGTGGTCGTCGGGTCGAGCGCCTCGGCGACGAACACGGCCGCCCCGGCGATGCGCACGCCGTCCGGCAGGTCGGTCGCGGTCAGGCCGCGCCGGGCCGCGCACTGCGTGCACACCGTGACCTGCCCGTCGGCGAGGACCGCGGCCAGCAGCTCCAGCGGGTCGGCCGCGTGCTCCAGGGTGAAGCCCGCCGCCCCGGTGCGGGCCAGGTCCACCGCCCCGCCGGTCAGCCACAGCGACACCTGCGCCCCCGCGGCCAGCGCCGTCGCGGCCACGGTCAGGGCCTGGTTGCAGCGCTCCGGCGCCTCGGCCCCGCACGTGACCTTGACCACCAGACGTGCGGAGGCGGGCCCGGCCGCAGTCGTCGTCATGGTGGCGAGGCTACGATGCGAGGGTGCTGTGGCTCGAGGTCGTGTTCACCGGACTGCTCGTCCTGTCGTCGTTGGCGATCGGGTGGGTGAGCCTGGTCGTGCTCTACAAGCTGTTCGCCGGCCAGCGCTGAGCGTGGCCTCCCCCTCCGGCCCCCGACCGATCGAGATCCCCGAGGACCTCGCCCGTCCGCTGGTGGCCATCGGCTGGCTCGTCGGCACCTGGCAGGGTGCGGGCGAGGTGGTCTACCCGACGATGGACGAGGCCGTCCCGTTCGGGCAGGAGGTCGTGGTCAGCCACGACGGCCGCGCGTTCCTGCGCTGGGACTCCCGCACCTGGGCCCTGGACGCCGACGGCAACCTGGGCGCCCCCCTGGCCACCGAGACCGGTTTCTGGCGCGTCCCCTCCGGCGAGGCCGGCCTGGACGGCACCGAGGTCGAGCTCCTCCTGGCCCACCCGATGGGCTACGTCGAGCAGTACCTGGGCGAAGCCCACGCCGGCAAGATCGAGCTGAGCACCGAGCTGGTGGCGCGGTCCCGCGACGCCAAGGAGTACTCCGCCGCCACACGGCTCTACGGCTACGTCGCCGGGGACCTGCTGTGGGCGATGGACATGGTCGCCGTCGGGCACGGCATGAGCTCGCACGCCTCCGCCCGGCTGAAGAAGGTCGCATGAGTGGTACCGCAGCAGACGCCGTGATGAGCGCCGAGGGCCTCGACGCGGGGGTGGCGGCGCACTACGGCGACCCCCTCAAGGAGCAGCGCCTGCTCGAGGAGGGCCTGGCCGTCGTCGACCTGAGCAACCGCGGCGTCGTCACCGTGACGGGCCCGGACCGGCTCACCTGGCTCAACAGCCTGTCGACCCAGAAGCTCGACGACCTGCCGCCCCGTCGCTCCGTCGAGGCGCTGCTGCTGAGCCCGCACGGCCACGTCGAGCACGACCTGCACGTGGTCGACGACGGCACCACGACCTGGCTCGTGGTGGAGGCGAGCACCACCGCCGACCTGGTCACCTACCTGGACCGGATGCGGTTCATGCTGCGGGTCGAGGTCGCCGACGTCACCGCCGACTGGGCCGTGCTCGGCGAGCCGGTGGGCCGGGAGTCCGTCGACGGGGAGCCGCTGGCCTGGGTGGACCCCTGGCCGCGCACCAGCCCGCTGTCCGTCGCCTACGGCAGCGCCGACGACGTCCACCCCGGACTCGGCTGGGCCTGGCGCGAGGTGCTGGTCCCCCGGGCCGACGTCGCCACCGCCCTGGCCGACCGGCCGCGGGCCGGCACCTGGGCCCTGGAGGCGCTGCGGGTGGCCGCGGGCCGCCCCCGGCACCTGCGCGAGACCGACCACAGGACCATCCCCCACGAGCTGGACCTGCTGCGGACCGCCGTGCACCTGCAGAAGGGCTGCTACCGCGGCCAGGAGACCGTGGCCCGGGTGCACAACCTGGGCCGGCCGCCCCGGCGCATCGTGCTGCTGCACCTGGACGGCTCCGGGCACACCCTGCCCGCCCCCGGGGACGAGCTCCGAAACGGCGACAAGGTCGTGGGCCGGCTGACGACGGTCGCCCGCCACCACGAGCTCGGTCCCGTCGCCCTGGCCGTCGTCAAGCGCAACACCCCCGCGGACGCCGTGCTCGACGCCGGTGGTGTCGCCGCCTCCCAGGACGTGCTGGTCACCCCGTGAGCCGGTTCCTGGCCCGCCCGGCGACCACGATGATCACGGTCGCCCCCACGGGCGCGGAGAACCGCAGGGCCGACGTCCCGCAGCTGCCCACCACCCCGGAGGAGATCGCGGCCGAGGCCGCGGTCTGCGAGGCGGCCGGCGCGGCCATGGTCCACATCCACGTCCGGGACGCCGACCACGCACCCACGCTCGACCTGCCCCGGGTGCGAGAGACGGTCGCCGCCGTCCGCGAGGCGTGCTCGCTGGTGGTGCAGCTGTCCACCGGCGGCAGCGTCCACGACCCGATGGACGCCCGCCTGGCCGTCCTGGACGCCGAGCCCGACTCGTGCAGCCTGACGCTGGGCACGGTCAACTTCGGCGACGACGTGTTCATGAACCCGTGGGGGTTCGTCGTCGAGCTGTTCCGGGCCAGCCGCGACCGCCGGATCGTGCCCGAGTTCGAGGTCTTCGACCTGGGGCAGCTGAGCACGCTGCGGCGGCTGCTGGACCGGGAGGGCCTGCCCGCGGGCGATCAGGTGCACGTCGACCTGGTGATGGGGGTGCCGGGCGGCATGCCCGGCACCGCCGACGCGCTGGTGGCCTGCGTGGCGGCCCTGCCGGAGCAGGTGACGTCCTGGTCGGCCACGGGCATCGGGCGCAGCCACCTGCCCGTGCTGTCGGCGGCGCTGTCCGCCGGCGGTCACCTGCGCGTCGGCATGGAGGACACGGTGGTGTGGGGGCGGGGCCCTGAGGGCCCGGTCCCCGTCGCCTCCAACGCCGACCTGGTCGCCCGGGCGGCCCGGGTCGCCACCGAGCTGCAGCGGCCGCCGATGGCCGTCGCCGCGGCCCGGGACCTGCTCGGCCTCACGAGCCTGCAGCGGGCCTGAGGGGTCAGGGCCTACCATCGCCGTCATGCAGCAGCCCGGGGGCCGTCGACGGATCGACCACGTGCTGGCCGACGACTTCCTGTCCGGCCTGCGCGACATCGACGTGGACGAGCTGCGGTCCCGGCGGGGCGAGGCGGAGCAGGAGGAGACCGACCTCAGCTACGCACGCCGGCTGCTGCACGGCCGGCTCGACCTGCTGCGCGCCGAGCAGGCCGCTCGCGCCGCCGGCGGTGGGGCCGGGTCGGGCCTGCCCGGCGACACGGACGCCCTGGTCGCCAGCCTGTCGCGCGCGCTGAGCGACGCGCCCGCGGCCAGCCACGGCCTGGGCCGGCACGTCGTCGCGGAGCCGAGCCGGGTGGGTGAGCACCGCCGGGCCGCCGAGGCGGCCGTGGCCGACCCCGCCATCAGCGACCCCGGCGGCCTGGACGACGAGGCGCTGGCCGCGGCCGTCGCCCACCTGGACGCCCTGCAGCGCGAGGTCGGCGAGATGCGGGCCGCGGTGCAACGCGCCTCGGACGCGCTGAGCGACGAGCTCGGCCGCCGGTACCGCGAGGGCGTGCTCGACGTGGCCGACGTGCTGGACCGCGAGAGCCCGGGCACGACCCCCGGCTGAGCCCGGCGCCGCCGGGTGACCGAGGTCACCCGGGCTCCGCTTGCAATAGTTAGCAGTTTGCTTGCAGACTGTCATCCGTGAGCGACGAGAGCACCGCCGAGCCGGGTCGCCCCGGCAAGGCCGAGCGGGCGGGTGCGGCGGCCGGGACCGTCGCCGGCACCGTGGTCGGCTCGGTCGGCGGCGCCGTCAACGGGGCTCGCAGCAAGGTCAACGACCTCGGCGACCACCTGCGCGAGCAGCGCCAGCAGGCCCGGATGTCGTTGCGCCAGCTCGCCGAGGCGGCCGGCGTCAGCAACCCGTACCTGAGCCAGGTCGAGCGTGGCCTGCGCCGACCGTCGGCGGAGGTGCTGCAGCAGATCGCCAAGGGGCTGCGGATCTCCGCGGAGGCCCTCTACGTCCGCGCCGGCCTGCTCGACGAGGTCGGCGGCAGCGACGTCCCCGCCGCGGTGGCGGCGGACCCCCTGCTCGACGAGCACCAGAAGCGCGCCCTGCTCGACGTCTACGCCAGCTTCGTCGCCGCCGGCCGCGGGACACCGCGACCCGCCAGCGACGCCTGAACCCAGCACCCCCGGGCCCCCTGATCCGGCCCGGTCCACGAACGCACCAGGAGGACACCATGAGCACCACCACCCGCAACCCCGGCACGCGCAAGGCCACGGCCCGCACCACCAAGGCCGGCGGCACCAAGGCCCGCACGACCACGGCCGGCCGCACGACCACCACCACGAAGGCCACCGGCACCAAGCCGACCACCACCCGGACCACCACCGGCGCCACCCGGACCACGCCGGCCAGCACGCCCCGCCGCCCCGTCGTCGACGCCGCCACCTCCGGCGCGTACGCCGCCCTCGGCGCCACCGACCTGGTCGTGGCCCGCATCCGGGGCGCCCGCAGCGCCGCGCACGAGGCCGGCGCGCAGGCCCGCGAGATCGACGTCCGCACCCTGCCGACCAAGGCCGTCGAGCAGCTGCAGGCCCTGCCCACCGCTGCCGTCAGCACCGCCATCGACCTCGCCGGTCGCGCCGAGAAGTCCTACGACGAGCTCGCCAGCCGGGGCAAGGACGTCGCCCGGCGCATCCGCGGGCAGAAGGCGTCCGAGGAGCTGGTGCGCCGCGGCCAGGTGGCCGTCAGCCGCACCAAGGCCGCCGTGACCACCGTCCGGGGCGCCGCGGCCAGCAACGCCGCCGCGGGTGCCGCCACCGTCGCGGCCACCGTGGCCGACGCGGCCGCCGAGGCGGCCGACACCGCGCAGGACACCGCCTCGCGCGGGTCCACCGCGGCCCGTCGGGGCACCTCGGCCACGACGACCCGCACGGGCACCACGCGCAAGGCCACGACCACGCGCAAGACCACCGCGGGCACGACCACCACGGGCAAGGCCGCCGGGACGCGCAAGGCCACGACGCGCAAGGCCACCACCGGCACCCGCACGGCCACCACGCGCAAGGCCACGGCCGGTCGCGCCGCCGCCGCCCCGGCCAAGGCCGCCGCCACCAACGCCCGCAAGGCCGCGGCCGAGCGGACCGCGACCGCCCAGTCCACGCTGAAGGCGGCGGCCACGGCCACCACCAAGGCCGCCGACGCCGCGGGCGACGCCGTCTCCGACGGCGCGGACAAGCTCGGCAGCTGACCCCCCGCCCCACCCACGACGGGCCCCGGCTCCACCCGGACGGTCCCCCGGCACCCGGGGGAACGGCCGGGCGCCGGGGCCCGTCGTCGTGCGGCTGACCTACCCTGGGCGGGTGCCGATCATCAGCTCCGCCCAGAGCATCGTGCTGCTCGTCCTCACCGTCGCCGCGTTCGGGATGACCGTGTTCGCGTTCGTCGACGCCCTGCGCCGCCCCGCGGCGGCGTTCGAGTACGCCTCCAAGCGCACCAAGACCTTCTGGTCGGTGCTGCTCGGTGTCGCCCTGGCGCTGGCCTTCGTGTCCGTCGGCGGCAGCGTCAGCCTGCTCGTCATCCTGTCCGTGGTGGCCTCCGGGGTGTACCTCGCCGACGTCCGGCCCGCGGTCAAGACCTACGGCGGCGGCCCGAGCAGGGGACCGTACGGGGGCTACTGAGTGCGGGCCGTCCTGCAGCGGGTCGAGCGCGCGCACGTCGACGTCGTCGAGCCCGACCGCCCGCAGCCCCGCCTCGTCGGGGAGCTGCCGGGCCCGGGCCTGGTGGTGCTCGTGGGGGTGGGCCACGACGACGGCCCCGCCCAGGTGGCCTGGCTCGCGGACAAGGTCGCGGGCCTGCGCGTGATGCGCGGCGAGCGCTCCGTGGTCGACGCCGGCGCCGGCGTGCTGCTGGTGAGCCAGTTCACCCTGCTGGGCGACGTGCGCCGGGGCCGCCGCCCCACCTGGGCCGCCGCCGCCCCCGGGCCCGTCGCCGAGCCCCTCGTCGACGACCTGGCGGCCGCCCTGCGCGCCCGCGGCGTCACGGTGGCGACCGGTCGCTTCGGCGCGGACATGCGGGTGCACCTGGTGAACGACGGCCCCGTGACGATAGTCGTCGACACACCCTGACAAATCGCCCGACAAGGCTCTGGACTGCGCGTCCGCAAAAGAGAGGACACGATCCGAGCCGCGTAAACGTGTCGATCACTGCGACCTCGTCGTACTCTTGACTCACCAGCCGGCAGGCAGGGGCAAGGGGAAGCAAGGGCGGTACCCGCGGACGAGAGTCCCGGGTGCCGCCCTTACTTGTACGTCCCCGGGCCCGGCCCGTCGCACCGCCTGCCCCGACGACGACTGGCAGGCTTGGCCCGACCCGAGCACAGGAGGACCCAGCGATGGCGCGTGGGCGCGACACCGACGGTCCGATCCGGGTGGGTGCGGTGGACGACCACGTCCCCGTGCGCCGCGGGGTGGCCGCGATGCTGGCCGACGACCCCGAGGTGACGGTCGTCGCGGCGGTGGGCACGGTGACCGAGCTGCTGGCCGGGCCGGGCGTCGACGTGGTCCTGCTCGACCTGCACCTGGCCGACGGCTCCCGCCCGGCCGACAACGTCCAGCGGCTGGTCGAGGCCGGGGTCGACGTCCTGGTCTACTCCAGCCTCACCGACGCCGGCCTGCTGCGCGAGGCGCTGGTGGCCGGGGCCCTGGGCGTGGTGCACAAGGGCCAGGACACGCCCGCGCTGGTCTCGGCCGTGCGTGACGTCGCCGCCGGCCTGCCGCTGCTGACCACCGAGTGGGCGGCCACGCTGGACGCCGCGCGCGGCGACAGCCGCCCGGCCCTGTCGGAGCGGGAGGCCGAGGCGCTGTCGCTGTACGCCAGCGGCCTGCCGATGAAGTCCGCCGCCCGGCGGATGGACATCTCGCTCGGGTCCTTCCGGGAGTACCTGCTGCGGGTGCGCCGCAAGTACGCCGACGTCGACCGGCCGGCGACGACCAAGCTCGACCTGTACCACCGGGCGGTCGAGGACGGGTACGTCAGCACCCCGGGCCTGTCCCCCAGGGAACGGCAGACGTGATCCCGGTCGTCCGCCCCGGCACCTCGGCGGTGCGACGGATGACCGCGCGGCTCGCCGGGGTCCTCGTGGTGCTGACGGCGCCGGCCTGGGTGGGCTCGGCCGTGGTCCAGCAGCCGCTGCTCGCGCCCTGGTGGAACCTGCTCGCCCTGGTGGTCGTCGGCGGGCCGGCGCTGTGGCTGGTGGTGGCCTCCTGGCGCATCGCGGACGTGCGTCCGCCGTCGGTCGCCCTGGCCGCCGGGGTCGCGCTGTGCCTGCTGCTCTGGTCGCCCGGGGTCGTCGACGTCGGCGGCGCCGAGGAGGAGCTGCCGTGGCTGTGGCTCGTCCTGCCGCCCACCCTGGGGGTGCTGGCCACCGTGGGCTCGGTCCCGCTCAGCGCGGCCTACGGGGTGCTGGTCGGCGTGGTGTACGCCGTGCTGCGGCTGCAGGCGGTCGGCGGGTCGACCTCGACGCCGGTCGCGGTCCTGGAGGCCTTCCTGCTGCTGACGCTGGCCGTCGGCCCCGCCGTGCTGGTCGTCGGCTCGGCCCGGGCCGCGGCCCGGCTGGACGCCATCGCCGACGACGCGGCCCGGGCCAGCGCCCTGGCCTCCCGGGCCGCGGCGGCCCTGGCCACCCAGCGGGAGCTGGACGCCGTCGTGCACGACACGGTCCTGGCGGCGCTGCACACCGCGGTCCGCGCCCCCCGGGCCCCCGAGCTGCCGCAGCTGGCCGCCCGCGCGCTGGAGACCTTCGGCTCCGAGCGGCACGGCCTGGTCGACGGCCGCCGGGTCAGCAGCGACGAGGTCGGCCGCCGGCTGCAGGCCTCGCTGTCGGTGGTCGCCCCCGACGCCGACCTCGACGTCCGGCCCGGTCCCGACGTCCCGCCCGAGGTCGCCACCGCGCTGGTCGACGCGGCGCTGGAGGCCGCCCGCAACGCCCGCCGCCACGGCGGTGGCGCCGGCTCGGTGCCCGACATCGGCGTGGTCCTGGCCGGGACCGCCGACGGGCGCGGGCTGGACGTCGTCGTGGCCGACGACGGGGTCGGCTTCGACCCGTCGCTGGTACCGCCGCAGCGGATGGGCCTCGCCGTGTCGGTGCGGGACCGGATGGTCCGGGTCGGTGGCCGGGCCGAGGTGGTGACCGCCACGGGGTCGGGCACCACCGTCCGGCTCCGCTGGCCCGAGGACGCGTCGTGATCGGCCAGCTGCCCGGCCGTGTCGTCGTGGCGGGCATCATCGGCTTCGTCGTCGTGCTGGTCGCGTTGGGGGCGATGAGCCTCGACGACGTCGTGCAGCCGGGGCCGTACCTGCTGGCCCTCGCCCTGGGGCTCACGTCCGTGGTCGCGGTCCTGCTGCCGTGGCCGCCGGGGCGCGAGGCCTGGGCCGCCGCCGGCGTGGTGGCCGCCGTGGTGGTCCTGGGCCTGCTCGTGGTGTCCGTGCTGCCGGACGGGCGGCCGGGGTACGCGCTGTGGTTCCCGGCGTTCGTCTGGATCCCGCTCAGCGGGCTGGCGCTGCGCGGGCGGCCCGTGGCCGCTCTCGTCGGCACCGTCCTGAGCGCGGCCACGACGATCGGCTGGGCCTACCTCGAACCCGGGGTCGGGCTGGACGACGGCCTGTACCGGGTGGTGTCCCCCACCGCGGCCGTCGTCGTGGCGGTCGGCATCCAGCGCCTGGTCCGCCAGTACGGCGAGGAGGTCGACCGCGCCCACGCCGAGCAGCTCGAGGCGGCCCGGCTGTCGGCCGGGGCGCGCGCGGCGGAGGAGGAGCGGCGCTCCCGCCTGGCCCGGATCGAGCTGGAGGCGGCCCCGGTGCTTCGCCGGCTGCGCGACGGGGGACCCGTGGACGACCGGCTGGCCACGGAGTGCCGGCTGCTGGAGGCCGCGCTGCGCGACGGGATCCGCGGCCGGCACCTGGTGGACCCCGCGGTGCGCGAGACCCTCTGGTCGGCCCGGACCCGCGGCGTGCAGGTGACGCTGCTCGACGACTCCGGCGTCGAGCCCGGCGGGAGCCCGCCCGCCGTCGCCGACGCGGTCCGGCGCTGCACGGTCGAGCTGGTGGAGCGGCTCGAGCGGGGTGTGGTCACGATCCGCCTCGCCGGGCCGACCGAGGCGACCCTGGTCGCCATCACCCCGCAGGCGGCCGAGGTGGCCGCGGCCTGCCGGGCCGGGCTGGCCGCCCACCGCGAGCTCGACGTCCGCGTCGAGGTCGAGCACCACGACGAGGCCGCCGACGAGCTGCTGGTCACGGTCCGGCCGGCGCCACGGCCGACCACGCCACCTCCAGGCACCCCCGCCGCCAGTGCCACGGGTCGCGGCTGACCGGCCAGCCGTCGGCCGACAGCGCCCGCGCCGTGCTCGCCAGCCGCTGCCGCGCCCCCAGGTCCCGCCACGGGGCCGCCGTGTCCCAGGCGGCGTCCAGCGCGGCCAGGAACGCGTGCACCGGCTCGCCGGGGACGTTGCGGTGGATCAGCGCCTTGGGCAGCCGCGCCGCCACCACCCCGGGCCGCGCCAGCCCGGCCAGCCGCCAGCCCAGCACCAGCGAGCGGGGGCCCTCGGCGTCGAGCACGACCCACGACGCCAGCCGCCCCAGCTCGTCGCAGGTGCCGTCGACCAGCAGCCCGCCCGGCGCCAGGGACCCGGTCAGCTGCGCCCAGACCGGCGCCACCTCGTGCTCGTCGTACTGGCGCAGCACGTTGAACGCCCGGACGAGCACCGCCCGGCGCCCCTGCAGCGGCGCCAGGTCGAACCCGCCGTGGGCGAACCACAGCCCCGGACCGGTCAGCGGCCGCGCCGCGAGCACCCGCTCCGGGTCGATCTCGACGCCCAGCACCTCGACGTCGGGCCGGACCGCCCGCAGCCGGCCCGCCAGCTCCACGACCGTCACCGGCGCGCGGCCGTAGCCCAGGTCCACCACCAGCGGGTCGGGCGCCCCGGCCAGCAGGGCGGCGTGCCGCCGGGCGAACCACGAGTCGAAGCGCCGCAGCCGGTTGGGGTTGGTGGTGCCCCGGGTGATGCGCCCCGCCGGGCGGCGGGCCGCCGGTCGGACGGTCCGGGCGGCGGCGCGGGCGCGGTCGGGCACGTCGGCAGCCTAGGGACCGGTGGCCGGACCGCAAGGACGGTCCCGGGGCGCGCGCAGCGCCCGGGCGGGCGTACGGTCGACGCGTGGCAGGCGCACGCGGCAGCACGACAGGCAGGCGCTGGGCCGGGCGCCGGGTGCTCATGCTGTCGGTGCACACCTCGCCGCTGGAGCAGCCGGGCACCGGTGACGCCGGCGGCATGAACGTGTACGTCGTCGAGCTGTCCCGGCGGCTGGCGGCCCAGGGCGTGGCCGTCGAGGTCTTCACCCGCCGGACCGCCGGCGACCAGGACGACGTCGTCGAGCTCGCCCCCGGCGTGTCGGTGCGGCACGTGGACGCCGGGCCCTACGAGGGCCTCGCCAAGGAGGACCTGCCCGGCCAGCTGTGCGCGTTCACCGCCGGGCTGATGCGGGCCGCGGCGCAGGCCCCCGACGGGTACTACGACCTGGTGCACAGCCACTACTGGCTGTCCGGCCAGGTGGGGTGGCTGTTCGCCGAGCGCTGGGGCGTACCCCTCGTGCACACGATGCACACCATGGCAAAGGTCAAGAACGCCGCCCTGGCCGCCGGCGACGTACCCGAGCCGCGGGGTCGGGAGATCGGCGAGCAGCAGGTCGTCGAGGCCGCCGACCGGCTGGTGGCCAACACGGCCGAGGAGGCCGCCGACCTGGTCCGCCACTACGGGGCCGACCCGGGTCGCGTCGCCGCCGTCCCGCCGGGCGTGGACCTGGAGCTGTTCCGGCCCGGGTCCACCGAGGCCGCGCGGGCCCGGCTCGGTCTGCCGCCGGACGCGGACGTGCTGCTGTTCGTCGGCCGGCTGCAGCCGCTCAAGGCGCCCGACGTGCTGGTGGCCGCCGCGGCCCGGCTGCGGGCGAGCCGGGGACCGGGGGCACGGCCGCTGGTCGTCGCGGTGCTGGGCGGGCCGTCGGGCTCGGGCCTGGCCCGGCCGACGGCGCTGCTGGAGCAGGCCGCGGCCCTGGGGGTGGACGACATCCTGCTCACCCGCCCGCCCGTGCCCCGGGCCGAGCTCGCCGATTGGTACCGGGCGGCCGACCTGGTGACGGTGCCGTCGTACAACGAGTCGTTCGGGCTGGTGGCGCTGGAGGCCCAGGCCTGCGGCACCCCGGTCGTGGCGGCGGCCGTGGGCGGGCTGCGGGAGGCCGTGCGCGACGGGGTCACGGGGGTGCTGGTGCCCGGCCACGACCCGCAGGACTGGTCCGACGTCCTCGGCCCGCTGCTCGCCGACCCCGCGCGCCGCGAAGGTCTGGGCCGGGCCGCCGTGAAGCACGCGTCCGGCTTCGGCTGGCAGCGCACGGCCGAGCAGATGCTGGGCCAGTACGACGCCGCGGCCGCGGCCTTCGCCGGGCGACCCGGCGTGCGACGCGCGGGCGGGCCGGCCGCCGGGCGCGTCGGGCCCGGTCCCGACGCCGCCGCCCTGGGTCTGCTCGAGGCCTCCGGGTGAGCCTCGGCCCGCAGGCGCAGCGTGCGCTCACCGTGGCACGGACCTGGCTGGAGGACACCGGCGTGGACCACGACCGGGGCCTGCGCCCCGGCGAGCTCGTGGTCCGCCTGCCCGGGGAGCACCGGCTGGTGACCACCGTGTCCGTCCTCGTCGGTGAGCACACGGTCAGCGTCTCGGCGTTCGTCGTGCGCCACGCCGAGGAGAACGTCACCGAGGTGATGCGGTGGCTGCTGCGCCGCAACACCCGGCTGCGCGGCGTCGCGTTCGCGCTGGACCCTGACGACGACGTCTACCTGGTGGGCCGGCTGCCCACCACGGCCATGACGCCCACGGTGCTGGACGACCTGATGGGCACGGTCCTGGACACGGCCGACGGCGCCTTCGACACGCTGCTGCGGCTCGGGTTCGCCTCCTCGATCCGGCGCGAGGCCCGCTGGCGCGCCGAGCGCGGCATGGACGCCGCCAACCTCGCCGCGTTCCAGCGCCTGGTCGACGACGAGAACGGGACCGACGACGAGACCGGGACCGACGACGAGACCGGAACTGACGCCGCCGGCCCCGGCTGACAGACTCCGGGTCATGACCGACACGTACACCCTCGTCCTGCTCCGCCACGGCGAGAGCGAGTGGAACGCCAAGAACCTGTTCACCGGCTGGGTCGACGTGCCCCTGTCCGAGAAGGGCCGCACCGAGGCCTCCCGCGGCGGCACCCTGCTCACCGAGGCCGGCATCCTGCCCGACGTCGTCCACACGTCCGTGCTGCGCCGGGCCATCACCACCGCCCACCTGGCCCTCGACGCCGCCGACCGGCACTGGATCCCCGTCCGGCGGTCGTGGCGGCTCAACGAGCGCCACTACGGCGCCCTGCAGGGCAAGGACAAGAAGCAGACCCTGGCCGAGTTCGGCGAGGAGCAGTTCATGCTCTGGCGCCGCTCCTACGACACCCCGCCGCCGGCCATCGAGCCCGGCGACGAGTACTCGCAGGCCGGTGACCCCCGCTACGCCGACCTCGGTGACGACATGCCCCGCACCGAGTGCCTGAAGGACGTCGTGGCGCGGATGCTGCCCTACTGGTCCTCCGCCGTCGTGCCGGACCTGAAGGGCGGCAAGACCGTCCTGCTGGCCGCGCACGGCAACTCGCTGCGGGCCCTGGTCAAGCACCTGGACGGCATCGACGACGCCACGATCGCCGGGCTCAACATCC
The DNA here is from genome assembly GCF_042466345.1 of Jannaschia sp. R86511. Lineage (NCBI taxonomy): Bacteria > Pseudomonadati > Pseudomonadota > Alphaproteobacteria > Rhodobacterales > Roseobacteraceae > Jannaschia > Jannaschia sp. R86511. The sequence goes on along the minus strand of NZ_JAXHCD010000001.1, from coordinate 1,018,304 downwards.
CGACCGGCATCCCGCTCGTCTACACGCTCACCGAGGTCGACGGCGAGCTGGTCCCGACGCAGCCCGGCGGCACCTACCTCGACCCGGCTGCGGCGGCCGACGCCATCGCCGCCGTCGCCAACCAGGGGCGCTGAGCCGCAGGCCCGCCCGACGTCAGACCGGAGGCAGGCCCGGGCCGCTGATGCGGTCCGGGTCCTGCCCGGTGACCTGGTAGACGACCTGGTTGGCCACGTTGACCGCGTGGTCGGCGAAGCGCTCGTAGAACCGCCCGATCAGCGTCACGTCGATGGCCACCGACACCGGCTCGTCCCAACGGGGCGAGAGCATGACGGTGAACAGCTCACGGTGCAGCCGGTCCATCTCGTCGTCGATCCGGTCGACCTCGCGGGCCAGCTGGGCGTCGTGGCGGGCCAGCACGTCCCCGGTCTTGAACGCGATCCGCTCGGCCACCTCGCCCATGTGGGCGATGTGCCGCTTGACCGTGTCCGGCACCACCGGCTCGGGGTACTTCAGCCGGGTCACCTGGGCCAGGTGGCGGGCGAGGTCGCCCATCCGCTCCAGGTCCGCCGTCACCCGCAGCCCCGACACCAGCCGACGCAGGTCGCCGACCAGGGCTCCGTGCCGGGTCATCATCGACACGATGTCGTCGTCGAGGCTCCACTGCCACGCGTCGAGCCGCTCGTCGTCGGCGATGACGCTCTCCGCCAGCTCCAGGTCACCCTCGAGCAGGGCCGCCGACGCGCGCGAGATGGCCCGCGCCGCCAGGCCGGTCATCTCGACCATGCCGGAGGTCAGCGAGGCCAGGTCCTCGTCGAATCGGCTCACGGGCCACCATCCTGGTGCATGTCGGCCCCGATGTCCCGCGGCGGGCAGAACCCGTCGCCACGGACCCCGACCCGGGGCACACCGGACGGGGCCTCCGGCGCCGTAGGCTGCTCGTCCGTGAGCTCCCCCGCGACCCTGGTGGTCGTCGTGGCCGTGACGGCGGTGCTGGCCCTCGTCGCCGCCTTCGGCGTCGGTGTACGCACCGGCGGCGCGTCCGGTCGTGCCCGCGCCGGCCGCGCCCGCGAGCTGGAGCCGCTGCGCCGTGCGGTGTCGGCGCTGCACACCCCCGCGCTCGTGGTCACCGGCGACGCCCGGGTCGTCCACGCCTCCGACGAGGCGCTGCGGCTGGGCCTGGTGCGCGCCGGCTACCTGGCCCACGAGGAGCTGCGGGACCTGCTGCGCCCGGGCCGCAGCGACGGCGCCGGACCACGCACCCTGAGCCTGCCCCGCGGCCCGGTCGGCGACGGGCACCTGGAGGTCCGGGCCACCGTGACCGACCTGGGCGAGCGGTACCTGCTGCTGGACCTGGAGAACCGGAGCGAGGCCATGCGCGTGGAGGACGTGCGACGGGACTTCGTGGTCAACGTCAGCCACGAGCTCAAGACCCCGGTCGGCGCGATCAGCGTCCTGGCCGAGACGCTCGAGCAGGCCGTGGACGACCCGGAGGCGGTGCGCCGGTTCACGGCGCGGATCCGGCAGGAGGTCCGGCGGCTCGGCGTGCTCGTCGCCGACGTCCTCGAGCTGTCCCGCGTCCAGGTGGTGGACGGCACCCCCCGTCGGGCGGAGGTCGGGCTGGACCACGTCGTCGCGCACGCCCTGGACGAGGTCGGCCCCCGCGCGGACGAGCACGGCATCACGCTGCGCCGCGGCGGCATCCGCGGCGCGGTGGTCCTGGGCGACGAGGAGCTGCTGACCACGGCGGTGCGCAACCTCGTCGGCAACGCCGTGTCGTACAGCCCGCCGCAGACCACCGTGTCGGTGTCGGTCGGCCGCAAGGACGGCCTGGTGGTGGTGCAGGTCACCGACCGCGGCATCGGCATCCCGGTCGAGGAGCAGGAGCGGGTGTTCGAGCGCTTCTACCGCGTGGACCCGGCCCGCTCCCGGCAGACCGGTGGCACCGGGCTCGGCCTGGCCATCGTCAAGCACGTCATGGACGCCCACGGCGGGGACGTGCAGGTGTGGAGCCGGCCCGGCCAGGGCTCGACCTTCACCCTGCGCCTGCCCGACGCCGACCCGGCCCCGCCGGAGGAGCCCACCCCGACCACCCCGACGGGCCACGACGGCCCGACCGCCCCAGCCCCCCATGGAGGACCCGCGTGACCCGCATCCTGGTCGTCGAGGACGAGCCGTCGTTCCACGAGGCGCTCAGCTACCAGCTGACGCGGGAGGGGTACGAGGTGACGGTGGCCGAGACGGGCGACGACGGCCTGAGCGCCTTCGACCGCGACGGGGCCGACCTGGTGCTGCTGGACCTGATGCTGCCCGGGACGCCCGGCACCGAGGTCTGCCGGGAGCTGCGCCGGCGCAGCAAGGTCCCGATCATCATGCTCACGGCCAAGGACGGCGAGGTCGACAAGGTCGTCGGCCTCGAGCTCGGCGCCGACGACTACGTCACCAAGCCGTACTCGGTGCGTGAGCTGATCGCCCGCATCCGGGCCGTGCTGCGCCGCCGCGAGGACGCCGAGGACGGCGGCGAGGCGCTGGTCGAGGCAGGCCCGGTGCGGATGGACGTGGACCGCCACGTCGTCACCGTGAAGGGCGAGGCCGTCGCGCTGCCGCTGAAGGAGTTCGAGCTGCTGGAGCTGCTGGTCCGCAACGCCGACCGGGTGCTGACCCGGGGCCAGATCATCGACCGGGTGTGGGGCGCGGACTACGTCGGCGACACCAAGACCCTGGACGTGCACGTCAAGCGGCTTCGCTCCAAGGTGGAGCCGCACCCGTCACGACCGCGTCATATCGTCACCGTGCGCGGGCTGGGCTACAAGTTCGAGACCTGAGCCCGGCCGACCGCGCTCAGGAGTCGGTCGTCGGGACCGCCGTCGGCTCCACCGAGGCCCCGGGAGCAGGGGCGACGCTCGCCCCCGCCGACGGCTCGACGTCCGTCCCGAGCGAGGGCTCGGCGCTCGCCCCGACCGGCGGGACGGCGGTCGCGGGCGGCGTGATCTCGGCGTAGGGCCCCTCGGGCAGGGCGACCACCACCGCCAGCGTGGCCGAGTCCTGCGCGGGGTCGGTGAAGACCACGTCGATGACGTCACCGGCGATGGGGTCGACGGCGTCGACGACCACGAGCACGCCGTCCGGCTCGGCGAAGGCGCCCAGGAACACCGTCTCCCCCGCGGCGACGTCGACCTCGGCCAGCGTCCCGCCCACCTCGACCTGGACCGTGGCGTCCTCCTCGCCGCGGTTGACCAGCGCGCCGCTGACGACCCCGGGGGCGCCGTCACCCTCGGAGACCACCAGCACGTTGCGCACCAGCACGTCACCCAGGTCCGTCTGCAGCCCGTCGGAGGGCGCGTACGGCTCCAGGGTCAGGTCGCGCGAGGTGAACGAGCAGCCACCCAGCAGCAGTCCCGCGGCGACCGCGGTGGCGACGGGGGCGACGGCACGGCGGCCGGGGCGGGAGGCGGTGGCGCGGGTCAGGCTGGTCACCCCGTGATGCTAGCGATCGGCGGGCGCGGGGCAGGAGCGGGCACGGGCGAACCGGTGCCGAACGGTCGGTCAGGGGCTGTCAACCAGGCGCGCGTAGCGGCGTGGTCCCTCGATGTCAAGACCTCCCCGTGGCGCATCTGGGGCGCTGACCAGCACCGATGCCGTAGGACGATCTTCACCGACCGACCGGACGGTGGTACTCTGGTCCTCGGAAAGGGGCACAAAACTATGGCGTTTGCAGTGGGCGAGACAGTCGTCTATCCGCACCACGGAGCGGCTCTCATCGAGGCCGTCGAGACCCGGACCATCAAGGGGGTGGAGAAGGCGTACCTGGTCCTCAAGGTCGCACAGGGTGACCTGACGGTGAGGGTCCCCGCCGAGAACGTCGACCTGGTCGGCGTACGCGACGCCGTCGGCAAGGAAGGCCTGGACAAGGTCTTCTCGGTCCTCCGCTCGCCCCAGGCCGAGGAGCCGACCAACTGGTCGCGCCGGTTCAAGGCGAACCAGGAGAAGATCGCGTCGGGCGACGTGATCCGCGTGGCGGAGGTCATCCGTGACCTGCACCGCCGCGACGGCGACAAGGGCCTGTCCGCCGGCGAGAAGCGCATGCTGGCCAAGGCCCGTCAGATCCTCGTCTCGGAGCTCGCACTCTGCGAGAAGACCGACGAGGTCGCCGCCGAGACCATGCTCGACGAGGTCCTCTCCTCCTGAGCGGTCCGTCCTGAACGCCCTGTCCACCGGGCGTCCGGTGCCCGTCCCCGTCATCGAGGCACTGCGCCTGTGCGTGGTGGTCTTCCTGGCGGGGGTGGGTGCCCAGGTCGGCGACCTGGTGCCCGGGGACGAGGTCGGCGGCGTCCCCGTCGCCCCCACCACCCTCGGGGTGCTCCTGGGTGCCTGCCTGGGCTACGTGCTCGGCGGCGGCATCGCCCGGGGGGTGGCCCGCGGGGTGGGTCGGGCCGAACGCGTCCTGGCGGGACGCTCGGCCGAGCAGATCCTGTCCGGCCTGGTCGGGGCCGGGGTCGGGGTGCTGGCCGCGGCGTTCGTCAGCTGGCCGCTGCTGGTGCTCGGCGCCCCGCTGGTCCTGCTGCCCGTGTTCGTGTTCGTCCTGCTGGCCGCCGGCACCGTCGGCTACCGGCTGGGCCTGGCGCGGCGCGAGGCGGTGCTGCGGCTGATCGGCTCCGGCACCGACGTGCCCTCGGCGGGCCCGACCGTCGTGGTCTCCCGGCTGCTGGACACCTCCGTGGCCGTGGACGGCCGGGTCGTGGACGTGGTCCGCGCGGGGTTCCTGCACGGTCGCCTGGTCGTGCCGGCGCCCGTGCTCGGTGAGCTGCAGGGCCTGGCGGACTCCGGGGACGACGTCCGGCGTGCGCGCGGCCGCCGCGGCCTGGCCACGCTGGCCGCGCTGCGCAGCGAGGGCGGCGTCGACGTGGAGGTGGTCGGCGACGAGGCGCCGTCGGTGCCCGAGGTCGACGCCAAGCTGGTGCGGATGGCCCTGGACCGGGACGCCGCGCTGCTGACCCTGGACACCAACCTGGCCAAGGTCGCGTCTCTGGCCGGGGCCCGGGTGATGAACCTGCATGCCCTCGCGGTGGCGCTGCGCCCCCCGGTCGGCGCCGGGGACGGTGTCACCGTGACGGTGCTGCGCCCGGGCAAGGAGCCCGGTCAGGGGGTCGGCTACCTGGACGACGGCACCATGGTCGTCGTGGAGGACGGCCGGCGGCACGTGGGCCGTGACGTCGCGGTCGTGGTCAGCAGCGTGCTCACGACGGCCAACGGGCGCATGGTGTTCGCCCGCCCCGCCCCGGGGACGTCGACGTGACCGCCGCCGGAACGACCGCAGCGGAGGCGACCGCAGCAGGGGCCGACGGTCGCCCGGTGGTCGGCTGCGTGCTGGTGGCCGCGGGCTCGGGGACCCGGCTGGGCTCGGCCCGGCCCAAGGCGTTCGTCGAGGTGGCCGGCCGGTCCCTGCTCGCCCACGCCTGCGACCGGCTGCTGGCCGCGCGGGCCGGGGACGGCGGACCCCTGCTGTCCTGCCTCGCGGTCGTGGTGCCCGACGGCCACCGCGACGAGGTGCTGGCCCTGCTGGCCGGGCTGCGCCCCGACGGGCACCCGGTCGAGGTGACGGTCGTGGTCGGTGGTGCCACCCGGCAGGAGTCCGTCGCGCGCGGGCTGCACGGCCTGGGCCCCGGGCCCGGGGTGGTGCTGGTGCACGACGCCGCCCGGGCCCTGGCCCCGGTCCGCCTGGTGGAGCGGGTCGCCGCCGCCGTGCGCGGGGGCGTGGTCGCCGTCGTACCGGGTCTGGCGGTGGTGGACACCGTCAAGCGGGTCGGCCCCGAGGCGCCCGGCGGGCCCGAGGTCGCCGGGACGCTCGTGGTGCGCGAGACCCTGCCCCGCGCCGAGCTGGTCCAGGTGCAGACCCCGCAGGGCTTCGACGCCGACCTGCTGCGCGCGGTCCACGCGGCCGCCGCCGGCCCGGACCCGTCGGGCCCCGGTGCCGGGGACGACGCCGGCATGGTCGAGGCCGCCGGGCACCCGGTCCACGTGGTCCCCGGTGACCCGCGGGCGCTCAAGGTGACGGTGCCGCACGACCTGCTGGTGGCCGCAGCGCTCGCCGCCGCCGGGGACGACCTGCTGTGATGTCCGGCATGGACCTGCGCGTGGGCACCGGGGTGGACGTGCACGCCTTCGCCGAGGGCGTGCCCTGCCACGTGGCGGGGCTGCACTTCCCGGACGAGGCCGTGGGCCTGGCCGGGCACTCCGACGGCGACGTGGCGGCGCACGCGGCCTGCGACGCGCTGCTGTCCGCGGCCGGGCTCGGCGACCTCGGCGCGGTGTTCGGCACCTCGGACCCGCGCTGGTCCGGGGCCTCCGGCGCCACCCTGCTCACCGAGACGGCGCGGCTGCTGCGCGACGCCGGCTGGCAGGTCGTCAACGTGTCCGTGCAGGTCGTCGCCGTCCGCCCCCGCATCGGGGCCCGCCGCGCCGAGGCCGAGCAGGTGCTGTCGGCCGCCGTCGGGGCGCCGGTCACCGTCTCGGGCACCACGACCGACGGCCTGGGCCTGACCGGGCGCGGCGAGGGCGCCGCGGCCGTGGCGACCGCCCTGGTCCGGCGGGGCTGAGCGGCCGTGCCGGCGCGCGAGGCCGCCCGCCCCCCGACCGAGGCGGCCGTGGTCGGCGAGCTGGGCCGGATCGCGTTCCTGCTCGAGCGGGCGGCCGCGGCCACCCCGCGCGTGCAGGCCTTCCGCCGCGCGCTGGCCGTCGTCGCGGGCCTGCCGCCCGGTGAGGTGGCCCGACGGGCGGGCGAGGGCACGCTGCGGGAGCTGCCCGGCATCGGCGAGCGCACGGCCCAGGTCGTCGGCGAGGTCGTCGAGCACGGCCGCTCGGCCTACCGCGACAACCTCGAGGACCTGGCCGGCCCGCTGGTCGCCGGCGGCGCCGACCTGCGCGCGGCGCTGCAGGGTGACCTGCACAGCCACACCGACGCCAGCGACGGCGGTAGCGACCTGGCCACGATGGCTCGCACCGCGGCCTCGCTCGGCCACCGCTACCTGGCCGTCACCGACCACTCCCCCCGGCTGCGGGTGGCCAACGGCCTGTCGGTGCAGCGGCTGCTGGCCCAGCTGGACCTGGTCGCGACCGTGCAGGAAGAGCTGGACGCCGACGGCGTGGACCTGCGCGTGCTGAGCGGCATCGAGGTGGACGTCCTGGACGACGGCAGCCTGGACCAGGACCGCGACCTGCTGGCGCGCCTCGACGTGGTGGTCGCCTCGGTGCACTCGAAGCTGCGGATGGACTCCCCCGCCATGACGCGCCGGCTGCTGGCGGCGGTGTCCGACCCGCTGGTCGACGTGCTCGGCCACTGCACGGGCCGGCTGCTGGGCGGGCGGAACCCCGACTCTCCCGGGGCCAGCCGGGGCAGCAAGGAGCGACCGCCCTCGACGTTCGACGCGGCCGCCGTGCTCGCCGCCTGCGCCGAGCACGGCACGGTCGTGGAGGTCAACGCCCGGCCGGAGCGGCTCGACCCGCCCATGGCCCTGCTCGCGGTGGCCGACGCCGCCGGCTGCGAGTTCTCGGTGGACTCCGACGCCCACGCCCCCGGCCAGCTGGACTGGCAGGTGCTCGGCTGCGAGCGCGTGGAGCGGGCGGGCGTCAGCGCGGAGCGGGTCGTCAACACCTGGGACGTGGACCGGCTGCTGGCGAGGACCCGCGCGCACTGACCCGCGAGCACCGACCCGCGAGCACCGACCCGCGAGCACCGACCCGCGAGCACCGACCCGCCGGCGGCGGCTCACCGCTCGGTCGGCCCGTGTGGGCACGCAACGTCCAACATTCGATGCGTGCTGTGACCGGATCCTCAGGGTCCTGGCGTACCGTGACGCGTGATGACCACGCACCTGCCCACCGCCACGCTGCCGCCGGGGTACCTGCTGCGGCGGCTCCGCCCGGTGGACACGGTGACGACCGCCCGGCTGCACCGGGGCCTGCTGCCCAACGGGCTGTTCCCCCGCCTCGGGCCCCGGTTCCTGCGCTACTGGCACGCCACCTTCCTGGACACGCCCGCCGCGACCGGGCTGGCCGTCGTGCACCACGGCGAGGTGGTGGCGTTCGTGCTGGCCACGCTGGACCAGCGGCTGTACCTGCACCACACGCTCCGCCGTCACCGCTGGTCGCTGATGTGGCGGGGGGCGCTGGGCCTGCTGACCCGACCGGTGGTGCTGGTCCGGTTCCTGCGCACCCGGGTCCGGGCCTACGCCCGCCACCTGCTGCCCGGCCGCGGCGCGGGCCGCACGGGCGCCCAGCCGGGTCAGCCGCCCCGCGACCGACCGGAGCGGCGGGTGCGGGTGGCCGTGGTGCATGCCGTGGTGACCAGCGAGGCGGCGCGCGGCCAGGGCTGCGCCCGGGCCCTGCTCGACACCGTCGCCGACGCCGCCCGCCGGGCCCGCGCCGACCACGTCGCGCTGGTGACGGACGTGGCCGACCCCGCCTCGGGGGCCCCCGTCAGCGGGGCCGCCGCGATGTACGAGCGGCTCGGCTGGCGCCGCGAGGGCGTCCGGCGGCACCGGGACGGCCGCTGGGTCGCCGAGTACCGGCTCGACCTCGACGCACCGGCCGCGGGTTCGTAGTGGCGGGGACCGACCGCCCCGAGCGTGACGACGCGGCGGGGCGCTGGACCCGGCGCGGGCTGCTGCTGGCCGCGGCCGCCGCCGGGGGCGGTGGCCTGGCCGCGTGCTCCGTCGCACCGTCCTCGGTGACCGGTGCCGCCCCGGCGACCGTGACGACCCCCGCCTCGCCCGGGCCGACCACCACGGTCACCGTCACCCCGCCGCCGCCCTCGGCGGCCCCGGTCCCCACGCTGCCCGAGCGGCCCGAGCCGTGGCGCCCGCCCGCCGGCGAGGTGCTGCCGGAGTGCAAGCAGGCGGCCGTCGACCTGCTGGTCGCCGCCATGTCGTTCGACGACGACGGCCGTGACGACGACGCGCTCGCCCGGCGCCTGGAGCCGACCGGCCAGGACCCCGAGGTGGCCCGCCCCCTGCTGGGCCTGCTCCCGGGGAGCGGACCCGCCGCCCTGGCCATCTCCTACTCCCAGTACGGCGGCCTCAACCCGGCCGAGACCCGCGCCAGCCAGATGGTGGTCGGGACCCAGCTGCTGCTGGACGCCGACGGCGAGCTGGTGCGGCGCTCGTTCGCAGCCGACGTCCGGCTCACCGAGCGTGAGGGCCGCTGGGTCGTCACGTCGGTCCAGCCGGCCTTCCCCGACCCGCCGCTGCCGCCCCTGGACCCGGCGATCGAGGCCCTGCTCGACGACGAGCGGGTCACCATCCCCGGCATCGCCCGGGCCGACCTGCGCTCGGGCGTGGTGCACGCGTCGGTGGCCGAGGCGCTCATCGAGCTGGCCGGCACCTGGCAGATCGGCGTCCACGTCTTCTACTCCGCCCACCCGGTCAACGTGTTCGCCACCACGCGCCCGTCGGCGCACACCGTGGGCCGGGCCGTGGACGTGTGGTCGCTGGACGGGGTCCCCGTCATCGACCAGGACTCCTCGCCCTGGCGGGCGTTCATGGAGGCGGCCCTGGAGGCCGGGGCCACCGACATCGGCGGGCCGGAGGAGCTGCAGCCGACCGCTCGCTACTTCACCGACCGGGTCCACCAGGACCACGTCCACCTGGGGTTCCCGCTGCCGCCCGACCGCCGGGTCTGACGGCGCCGCCCGGCCCGACCTTCGGGCCGGGGTGCGGGCCCGACGCCAGGTCCGGGGGGTACCCCCCGCGTGGCGCCGGCACCGGCGACGTACCGTAGGTCCATGGCCGCTGTCAACGCCCGCTGGATCGTCCCCGTCGCCGTCACCGCCGTCGTGGTGGGAGGCGGGGTCGCCGCGTCCGCCGCCTCCGACGCCACGCCCGACCTGCCCGAGGTCTCGGCCGAGGAGCTGCTCGTGCGCGTCCACGACGCCGAGCCCACGCCGTTCTCCGGCACCGTCCGGACCGTGGCGGACCTGGGCCTGCCGGACCTGGGGGCGCTGGCCGGGGGCGCCGGCGGTCCCGAGGCCGAGGCCCAGGGCACCGACCCCGCGTCGGTGCTCATGCGCCTGGCCAGCGGCGAGAACCAGCTACGGGTGTGGGTCGGCGGACCCGAGCAGCAGCGGGTCTCGCTGCTGGACGACTTCGCCGAGCTGGACGTGGTCCGCGACGGCGACGAGGTGTGGACCTACTCCTCCGCCGACGACACCGCCACGCGCTACGACCTGACCGCCATCGCCGAGCGCGCCGAGACCGCCCTGGCCCAGGCGCAGGCCGACCTCGAGCAGGCCGACCCCGAGAAGGCCGCCGAGCTGGCCCGTGAGCTCGAGGCCGCGAAGGCCGAGGCGGAGGCCGCCCGGGCCGAGGCGCAGGACTCGCCCTACGCCGACCTGACCCCGACCGAGCTGGCCCGCACCCTGCTGGCCGACGCGGACCAGACCACCGAGGTCGCCGTGGGCGACGCGCAGGTCGTGGCCGGCCGGGACGCCTACACGCTGACCGCCACGCCGCGCGACGACGCCACCCTGGTCGGCACGGTCGAGGTGGCGGTCGACGCCGAGACCGGCCTGGTCCTGCAGGTCGAGGTCGGCGCCCGCGACCAGGCCGACCCGGCGTTCGTCACCGGGTTCACCGACCTGGACCTGACCGCCCCCGACGCCGACGTCTTCGCGTTCTCCCCGCCCCCCGGCACCACGGTCGTCGACGCGCTGGAGGCCGCCGAGGACGCGGCCGCGCAGGCGGAGCAGGACGCCGACGAGCCGGGCACGGCCCCCGGGGCCACCGAAGGCGATCGGCCCGACGTGGCCGAGCCCGTCGTCCACGGCGAGGGCTGGTCCACCGCGGTCGAGCTCGAGCTGCCCGTGGAGGAGCTGACCGCCGCCGCCGACCAGGCCCGCACCGAGGCCGCCGAGACGGCCACCACCGAGGAGTCCGCCGCGCCGACCGGGGACGAGGGCAACCCGTTCGCCGAGGGCGACGCGCAGGACCTGAACCCCACCGCGATGCTCGAGCAGCTCACCACCGAGGTCGACGGCGGTCGGGTGTTCAGCACCGCCCTGCTGACCGTCCTGCTGACCGACGACGGCCGGCTGCTCGTCGGCCCGGTCGACGCCGCCACGCTGCAGTCCTACGCGGGCTGATCGGGTGGTCGACCTCGCGGTCCGCACGCGAGGCCTCCGCAAGACCTACGGCCGCCAGGTCGCCGTCGCCGACGTCGACCTGGCGGTACCGGTGGGCGCGGTGTACGGCTTCCTCGGTCCCAACGGCTCGGGCAAGACGTCCACCATCCGCGTGCTGCTGGGCCTGGCCGCCCCGACGTCCGGTGAGGTCGAGCTGCTGGGCCACCCGATGCCGTCGGGCTGGCGGACCGTGCTGCCCCGGGTGGGCGCCCTGGTCGAGGGGCCCGCGTTCTACCCGTGGCTGTCGGGGCCGGCCAACCTGGCCCGCCTCGACGCCGCCGACCGCGACGCCGATGCGCGCACCCGGCGGACCCGGATCGGCGAGGCGGTCGAGCGGGTCGGGCTGACCAACGCCGGTGGCAAGCGCGTCAAGGCGTACTCGCTGGGCATGAAGCAGCGCCTGGGCATCGCCGCGGCGCTGCTGCGCCCCCGCGACCTGCTCGTCCTCGACGAGCCCACCAACGGCCTGGACCCGCAGGGCACGCGCGAGGTGCGCGGGTTGGTCCGCTCGCTGGCCGCCGACGGCACCACCCTGGTGGTCTCCAGCCACCTGCTGGCCGAGATCGAGCAGGTCTGCTCGCACGTCGGCGTGATGAGCGGCGGCCGACTGGTGGCGCAGGGCACGCTGGCCGAGCTGGGCGCCGGCGGCGAGCAGGTGCTCCTGCTGCGCACGCCCGACCACGAGGACGCGCGGCGGACGCTGGCCGGGGCCGGGCTCGACGCCCGGCCCGACGGCAGCGCCACGCTGCGGGCCGTGCTGCCGGACCCGCCGCCGCCGGTGGAGGACCTGGTGACCGCGCTGGTTGCGGCCGGGGTGCGGGTGCAGGGGGTCGAGGTCCGGCGCGACAGCCTGGAGGACCGCTTCGTCGCGCTGACCGGGGAGGGGTTCGAGGTCGTTGCCTGACACCGCCGCACGGGGCCGGCCGGCCCCGTTCTCGTCGCTGCTGGCCAGCGAGCTGCAGATCATGTTCCGCCGCTGGCGCCACCTCGCGATCCTGGGGGTGCTGGCCGCCGTTCCGCTGCTGATCGCGCTGGCGGTCCGGTTCTTCGAGGCACCGGGCGCCGGCGAGGGGCCACCGTTCCTGGACCGGGTGACGCAGAACGGCCTGTTCGTCGGCATCACCGCCCTGGTCATCTGCGTCCCGCTGTTCCTGCCGCTGGCCGTGGGCGTGGTGGCCGGCGACACCGTGGCCGGCGAGGCCGGCCAGGGCACGCTGCGCTACCTGCTGCTGAGCCCGGCCGGTCGCAGCCGCCTGCTGGTGGTCAAGCTCGCCGGGGTGGTGGTGTTCTGCGCCGCGGCCACCCTGACCGTCGTCGGCGTCGGCGCGCTGGTGGGCCTGGCGCTGTTCGGCGCGCAGGACGTCGCCGTGCTGTCCGGCGGGGTGATCACGCCGTGGGAGTCGTTCGGCCGGGCCCTGCTGGCCGCCGGCTACGTCACGGTGTCGTTGGTCGGCCTGGCCTCGGTGGGGCTGTTCATCTCCACGCTGACCGACGTGCCGGTCGGCGCGATGGCCGCGACCGTCACCCTGGCCGTCGTCGCCCAGGTGCTCGGCCAGATCCCCCAGATCGACTGGCTGCACCCGTGGCTGCTGACCTACCGCTGGTTCGACGTGGCCGACGTGCTCCGCGACCCGGTGGCGTGGCAGTCGTTCCGCCTGAACGCCGTCCTGCAGGCGGGCTACGTCGTCGTCTTCTCCGCCCTGGCCTGGGCCCGGTTCACGACCAAGGACGTCCTCAGCTGACGGCGGTTGCCCGGCCGCCCCATCGGTCATACTCGGACCCACCATGAGCAGACCCGACCGCAGCGCCGGCCCGGCCCCCGCCGGGGCGCGCGGCACCGGCCCCGAGCCTGCGGCGCTGCTCACGACCGGTCTGCTGCTGGTGGTGGCCGGGGCGGTCGTCACCCTCGGGCTGCTGGCGCTCACGGGCGGGGCCGCCCCGACCACGCTGGCCGACCCCGGTCCGGCCACGACCGCCGGGCTGCCGCTGGCGCGCTACCTGCAGGACGTGCTGGGCGTGCTGACGGTCGGCTGCACGCTGGTGGCCGCCATCGCCTCCGGCGCCGGTGAGACCGACCTGCGGGCCCGCGCCCGCCGCCTGCTCGGTCCGGTCGCCTCCGGCTGGGCGCTCGTCACGCTCGCGGTGTACCTGCTGACGGCCTCCGACCTGTCGGGCCGACCCCTGCCGTCGGTCCTGACGGCGCAGGTGCAGGGCGCGTTCGTGTCCCTGCCGCAGGCGCGGGCGCTGCTGCTGGTGGTGCTGGCCGGGGTCGTGCTCGCGGTCGCCTCCCGGCTGGAGGTGGCCGCCGGCCCCCTGGTCCAGCGCAGCCTGCTGGTCCTGGCCGCCGGCGCCCTCGTGCCGCCGGCGTTCGTCGGGCACTCGGCCTCGGCCGAGGACCACGAGCTGGCCGTGGCCAGCGTCTCGGTCCACCTGGTGGCCGGGGCGCTGTGGATCGGCGGCCTGGCGGTGCTGGCGGTGCTCGTGCTCGCCGACCCGCGGGTCCGGGCGGGAACGGCGGTGCCTACCGTGACGTCGTTCAGCACGCTGGCGCTGTGGTGCGTGGTCGTCATCGGGGTGTCCGGGCTGCTCAACGGGTCGCTGCGGGTGTCCTCGGTGGCCGACCTGCTCGGGTCCGCCTACGGACTGCTGCTGCTGGCCAAGGCGCTCCTGCTGGCGGTCCTGGTCGGCTTCGGCTGGTGGCACCGACGCCGCAGCATCGAGGCCATGACGACGGGGGCGGGGCGGAGCGCGTTCGCCCGGCTGGTGGTCGCGGAGCTGGCCGTCATGGTGCTGACCGTGGCCGCGGCCGTGGTCCTCGCGCGCACGTCACCGCCACTGGGCTGAGGGCCGTCGCAGCCGCGCGCCGGGCTCAGCCGCGCGGCCGGGCGTGCGCCACCAGGGCCACCGGCAGCCCGGACGGTGCGGTCACCACCAGCACCTCGCAGACCGCCGGCACCGCCGTGCCGTCGGCGTGCAGGTACCGCTTGTGCACCACCTGGTGCCGCTCGCCCGTGCGCACCTGCCCCAGGTTGTCGTCGTCCTGGCCGCGGTCGTCGGGGTGCGTGAGGTCGGCGACGAACCGGCCGACGACCCCGTCGGGACCGTCGATGGGCCGGCCCAGCATCGACGCGAACGCGGCGTTGGACCGGAGCAGCCGCCCGTCGAGGTCGGACACCGCGATGGCCACCGGGGCGACGTCGATGGCCGCGCGCAGCACGTGGTCCAGCACGGCCGCGTCGGTCTCGGCCGAGACCCGGTCGTGCACGTCCCGCACCGTCAGGACGACCTCCTGCCCGACCGCGCCGGGCCGCCGGAAGGCCTGCGCCCTGACCCGGATCCAGCGGGCGCCCCTGACCGCGTCGTCGGCGGTGCGCAGCGTGGCCTCCGTGCTGCGGCCCGGGAGCGCGTCGGCCACCAGGGCCGTGAACTCCGCCCGGTGGTCGGGGTGCACGAGCCGGATCGCCGACGGCCCCATGGGGACGGCCTCCCCGAGCACCGACCGCGCCCCCGAGGACGCGAAGCGCACCCGGCGGTCCGCGTCGACCACGACGGTGAACTCGTCCACGGAGTCGACGACCCCCACCACGCCCTCGACGGCCCGGGCCGTGGCCGAGCAGGCCTGCGGCGTCGGCCGGCCGAACAGCCAGCCCTGGGCTCGGTCCACCCCGAGGCCGACCAGGGCCAGCGCCTGGTCGAGCTCCTCCACCCCCTCGGCGCACACCTCCAGGCCCAGGTGGTGGGCGGCGTCGACGAGCCCGCGCACCAGCACGGCGTCGGTGGCGTCCCGGGCCAGCCCGGTGACGAACCCCCGGTCGATCTTGACCACGTCCAGCGGCAGCAGCCGCATGGCCGACAACGCGGACCGGCCCGTGCCGAAGTCGTCGAGGGCCGTGCGGACGCCCGCCGCGCGCACCCGGGCCAGCACCTCCACGGCCAGGTCGAGGTCGGCCAGGTCGGCCGTCTCGGTGATCTCCAGGCAGAGCCGCCGGGCGGGCAGACCGGTCCGGCGCAGCACCTCCAGGACGTCGTCGGCGAACCGGCGCTCGGTGAGCTGGACGGCGGAGACGTTAACCGCGACGGCGGGCGCCTCCTCGCCCTGCGGCCCCGCCGGCCAGCCCTGGGCCGCCTCGCAGGCGTGCCGCAGCACCCACAGCCCCAGGTCGGTGATCATGCCGCCGCGCTCGGCCACGGGGATGAACTCGTCCGGGGGCACCGGGCCGAGCTCGGCGTCGGTCCAGCGGGCCAGCGCCTCGTGCGAGACCACGCGACCGTCGGGCAGCGACACGACGGGCTGGAAGTGCACCTGCAGGTCACCCCGGTCCAGGGCGACCCGCAGCCGCCGTTCCACGACGTGCGGCGAGCGCCGGCCCGGCCGACCGGCGGCCGGGCGCGGCTCGGGTCCGCGCACCGTCCCCCGACCGCCGGACTTGGCGCGGCGCATGGCCCGGTCGGCCTCGCGCAGCAGCTCGACGACCTCGTCGGACGGGGCCTCCTGCGCCCGCGCGTCCTGCATCCCCCCGGTCGAGGGGCCGTCGTCGGCGCGTCGGGCGAGCCCGACCGAGGCCCCGAGACGGACCTCGACCTCGGGGCGACCGGGCAGGCGCACGACGAACGGCGCGGCGGCCCGGTCGACCACCCGCTCGGCCAGGCTCCGGGCGGACTCCACCGACGGGCAGCGGTGCAGCAGCAGGGCGAACTCGTCCGCGCCCAGGCGCAGCACCGTGTCGTCCGGTCCGCTGAGCGCGCGCAGCCGGTCGGCGAACTGCACGAGCACGGCGTCGCCCACGGGGTAGCCGTGCTGGGCGTTGACGTCGGCGAAGCGGTCGAGGTCGACGTGGACGACGGCTTCGGCGTCGCCGTCGAGCCCGTCGAGCCCCGCGCGACCCGGCAGGCCGGTCAGGGCGTCGAGCACGGCGTCCCGGAGCCCGGTGGACGGGGTGGGGGGGCCGGGCGCCTGACGCGGCATGACGGACATGGTGCCAGCCGGGGAGGTGGCGCACCCGGTCGCCGACCGGCCGGCCGGCCGGTCACGCCCCGTCCCCTCCCCATGCGCCTCAGGACGCACCGGCGGGGGCGGCCCGGCGGCCGCGCTTGTGGGCGTACATCGCGGAGTCCGCCAGGGCGAGCGCCGTCACCAGGTCGCCACCGACCCGCACCGCCGAGCAGCCGAAGGACGCCGGCACCCCGACCGCGGCCAGCGCCTCGGACAGCACCGCCACCTGGGCCGCGGCACCGGTGCCGGGGAAGCCGGTGAGCAGCACGCCGAACTCGTCACCGCCCAGGCGGGCGACCGCGTCCTGCGGTCGGGCGGCGGCCCGCAGCGCGGCCGCGGCGCGGACGAGGTGCCGGTCGCCGCCGCCGTGGCCCAGCTCGTCGTTGACGCGCTTGAACCCGTCCAGGTCGGCCACCACCACGACCGAGGGGTCGCCGAGGCCGGTCAGCCGGCGCTGCGCCCGGGCGACGGCCCGGTCCCAGCCCCGCCGGTTGAGCAGCCCGGTCAGGGCGTCGGTCTCGGCCCCGGCGACGGCCGAGACCGCCAGCCGCCCGGCCTCCTCCAGCTCCCGCTCCGTGGCCAGCAGGTGCCCCAGCAGCCCGCGCAGGAGCTCGAGCAGCGGGGCCAGGTCGTCGAGGTCGGGCTGCGGCCGGCGGTCCAGCCCGCACAGCACGCCGAACAGCGTGCCGTCGGGCTCCCGGATCGGGACCCCCGCGTAGGCCTGGATCGACAGCTCCCGGGCCGCCGGGGCGTCCCGGTAGGCCGGGACCAGGGCGGTGTCCGGGGCCACCCGGGGGGCCTGCCCGTCCACCATGTGCCGGCACAGCGTGTCCGACCAGGGCATCCGGTCGCCCACCAGGAGGCCGTAGCCGTTCTCCGGCAGGTGCAGGTGGGTCTGCGCCCCGTCCTCCACCCGGGTCACCCCCCACAGCGTCATCGGGTGGTGGGTGCGGAGGTGCCCGAGCACCGAGGCCACCCCGTCGGCGAACCGTGACCGGTCGGGGCCGGTACCGGCCTCCACCGCTGCTGACGGAACCACCGTCCACCTCCGGAATCGGGCGGCCCGTCACGCTGCCGCTCTGCTCGTGTGCTGCTCGTGTGCTGCTCGTGCGCTGCTCGTGCGGCCGCAATCGGGACGTACGGCTGCACATCGGCCGCTCCTGGGGCAGGCTGAAGCCTCGGGGGCAGGGGAACCGCGACCGCGGGTGCCGCCTGCGGGCCGTCCGTCGGCCCGCAGGGCCCGGGGGAGGACGTCAGCCACATGGCCCACGACGAGCCGTCCACGCCCCCGCACCTGCCCCCGACCAGCGCGGACGCAGGTCCCGGGCCGCCCGGGCCGGGCCTCGGCGTGCACCCGCTGACGCAGCCGCTGGCCGACCCGGCCCGGCTGCGCCGGGTGGAGGACGCCCCTGGCCACGGCCGCCGTCGGGGACCCCGAGTGGGCCCGGGTGGCCCGGCTGGCCCGCGCCGTCACCGGGGCGAGCGTCGCCCTGGTCACCCTGGTCAACGACACCCAGGTGCTGGTGGTCGCGGCCGCCGGGCGCGCCGCGGGGCTGGAGCCCGGCGGGCGGGAGCCCGCCACCTCGGGCACCTGCGGCTGGGTGGTGGCCTCCGGCCGGTCCTTGTCGGTGCGCGACCTGCGGCTCGACCCGCGGACCCTGGGGTCCGGGGCCGCCCGGGAGCTCGGCCTGGTGTCGTTCCTCGGCGTGCCGCTGCGGGTCGACGACGTGGTCGTCGGCACGGTCTCCGTGCTCGACCGCCACCCCCGGGGCTGGACCCACGCCGAGACGGCGGCGCTGGAGGACCTGGCCCAGCTGCTGGGGGCGCGGGTCGGACTGGTGGAGGAGCGGCAGCGCGCGGACGACCTGCTGCGGCTGCACGCCGACGTCGTCAGCGGCAGCCTGTCCGGCGTGGTGGTCATCGACGACCGCGGCGTGGTCCTGGAGGTCAACCCGGCCCTTACCGCGCTGCTGGGCTGGGAGACCGCGGACATGATCGGTCGGCCCGTGGGTGACCTGCTGGTGCCCCGGCCCTGCGCGCCGCCCACGAGTCCGGCCTGGCCCGGGTGCGCCGGGGCGGGGAGCACGTCGTGGTGGGCCGTCGGCTGGAGGTGGTCGCGCTGGCCAAGGACGGGGAACGGGTCCCCGTCGAGCTGTCGGTGACCCGCAGCGACTCCGGTCGCCGGACCCGGTACAGCGGCAGCATCCGCGACCTGCGGCCGCAGGCCCGGGTGCAGGCCGGGCTGGACTCGGTGCTGAGCCACGCGACGGTCGCGGTGCTCGAGGTGGACCGGGCCGGGGTCGTCCGCCGCACCGAGGGCCGCGGCCTGCTCGGCGGGGCGGACCTGGTCGGCACCGGGCTGGACACCGTGCTGGGCCCCGCGGTGACCGAGCGGCTGCTGCACGCCGGGTCGGGCCCCCCGACGGACCCGGTGCGCTTCGACCTGGACCTGCTCGGCCAGGCGTGGCGGGCCAGCGCCGTGCCGGTGAGCCCCGCCGGTGGCGAGGTGACCGGCTGGGTGGTGTCGCTCATCGACATCACCGACGTCCGGACGGCGCAGGCCCAGCTCGAGCAGGCCCACCGCACCGACCCGCTGACGGGCCTGCTGAGCCGTTCGGGCCTGGAGCACGAGGTGGAGGCCCTGGTCGCCGCCGCGCCCGGCCGGGCGCTGCGGGTGACGACGCTGCGGCTGCACGGCCTGGGCGAGACCAACGAGTCGTTCGGCCACGAGGTCGGCGACGAGCTGCTGCGGGTCAGCGCCGGCCGGGTCCGCAGCCTGCTGCCGGGCAACGACGGCGAGGTGCTGGCCCGCGTCGACGCCGGCCAGTTCTCGGTGGTGGGCTACGCCGACCAGAGCGTGACCCGGGGCTGGGCCCACGCGGCCGAACGGCTGCTGACCCGCCCCGTGCGCGTGCGGGCGGTCACCCTGGTGCCCCGCCTCAGCGTCGGCACCGCCGCCTACGACCCGCGTCCTGGCGAGGGCCCGGTCCCCGAGCGCGCCGTGACGGCCGTCGCCGAGCTGCTGCGCCGGGCCGAGGTGGCCGTGCACGCCGCCCGACGGGCCGGTCAACCGGTGCGCGAGTACGCCGCGGCCGACGACGTGGTGGCGCGCCGGCTCGTGCTGGCCTCCAACCTGCGGGAGGCGCTGTCCACGCCCGTGGACGGACGCAGCCCGCTCGACCTGGACGGCCGGCTGCGCCTGGAGTACCAGAGCGTCCACGCCCTCGACGACGGCCGCGTGGTCTCCGTCGAGGCGCTGCTGCGCTGGACCGACGACGACCTGGGGGCGCTGTCCCCGGTCGAGGTCGTCGACGTGGCCGAGGGCGCCGGGCTCGCCGTCGCCCTCGGCGAGCACGTCATGGCCCGGGCGCTGCACGACGCGGCCACGTGGTGGGGCCGCGGCCGCGAGGTGCCCGTCATGGTCAACCTGTCCGCCCTGCAGGTCTGCGAGCCGTCGCTGGTGGGCAGCGTGGCCGGGCTGCTGGCCCGCAACGGGCTGCCGGGCCGGGCGCTGGTGGTCGAGGTCACCGAGACCGCGGTGCTGCAGGACGCGCCCATGGCGGCGACCGTGCTGCAGCAGGTGCGCTCCGGCGGCGTCCGGGTGTACCTCGACGACTTCGGCACCGGCTGGTCGACGCTGGAGCGGATGAGCGACCTGCCGCTGGACGGCATAAAGCTGGACCGGGGGTTCGTCACCCGGATCGCCTCGCTGGCCGGGTCCGCCGCCGTGCACTCCTCGCTCGCGCTGGCCCGCGCGCTCGGGGTACCGCTCGTGGTGGAGGGCGTGGAGACCCAGGCCCAGGCGGAGGCCCTGCTGGCCGTCGGGGTGGAGCGGGTGCAGGGCTTCCGGTACGCGCGCCCGGCCCGCCTGGAGGTGGTGCTGGACCGGCTACGCGGCTCCGGGACCCCGCACGAGGCGTCGGCTCAGGACGGGTCGGCGGGCCCTCCGGAGCGGTCCGACACGCCGTAGGTGTGCACCAGCGGCAGCACGGCGCTCGGCGGCTCCCCCAGGTAGACCGTCACGCGGCAGCCGGGGTCCCCGACCGCGATGCGCTCCTCGAGGAGCACGGCGGCGGACCCGTCGTCGGAGCTGCGGGCCGCGATGCCGCCGAAGACGCTGGACGTCATCCGGCACAACGACGGCGCCGCCTTGACCACGTCGCCGAAGGGGCACCGGTCGTTGGTCAGCACGATCCGGTCCGCGTCGGCGTGCTCGAGCCGGAACCCGCCGTCGATGGCGTGCTTGAGCCGTACGTAGCAGTCGCCCACCTGCTCGGGCGTCAGCCGGCCGACCACGGCCTCGGCCTGCCGGTACCCCTCCTCCATGCGCCCGCCCACGTCGGCGCCGACCTGCGCCACCGCCGCCTCGGCCGCGTCGGGGCCGTGCTGGAACTCGACCGTCCGGGCCAGCTGCACCACCAGGGCCCGCAGGAACGACTCCTTGCCGAACGTGCCGTCCTCGTTCGCCTCGTCGACCAGCGGCAGCGCCCCGGCCGTCTGCCGGGGCGGGTCGTGGCTGAGCGCCAGCCGCTTCTTGACCGGCAGCACCACGGAGACCGACATGCCACCCACCGTGCGGGCGTGCGCCTCCAGCGACTGCGCCAGGTGCGAGACCAGGAACAGCCCGCGGCCGCTCTCGGCCAGCAGGAGCGGGTCGACGTCCTCCAGCCCGGGCACGGGCTCCTCCGGCGGGCGCTGGACGGGACTCACCTCGACGTCGCCCAGCAGGGCCGGGTCGAAGCCCGGACCCAGGTCCAGCACCCGCACCGTGGGGCTCAGCTCCCGCCAGGACAGCGACACCCAGACGGGACCGCCGGCGTGGCGGACCGCGTTGCCGACCAGCTCCTCGACGACCAGGTCGGCGTCGCCCACGTCCGAGCCCGGCTCCGCGTGCCGGCGCAGGTAGGAGCGGATCTCCTGCCGCAGCGCCCACGACGACGCCGCGTCGCGGGAGTGCAGGTACCAGTCCATCCCCTGATCCTCCCCGACCGCGGCGTACGGCGCGAGGGTTTGGCGGGGTATCAGCTCAGACCGGGCCGAGCACGCGGGTCAGGACGTCGCGCAGCCACTGCTCGGCCTGCTCGGGCGAGGCCGGGGCGCTGCGGTGCCGGGCGGCCACGTACAGGTCGGGGCGCACCAGCAGGACACCGCCGTCGTCGGTCTCCCGCAGGTCGGCCCACAGCCCGTAGGGGTCCTCGTAGGCCTGCCCCGGGCCGACGACGACGGCGGGCAGCGGCAGCGACCGCTCGGCGCCGAGCCGCGCGGCCGCCTCGACCCAGGCCTCGCCCCCGATGCCGGTCCACAGGCTGAACTCGCCGCGGCCGGCCAGGTCGAGGGTGGAGGTGCGGTGCCCGTCGCGCGTCACCCAGGTGTGCGGCAGCTTGGCGCCGGGCCAGGTGGTGGCCTGGGCGTAGAGCTCGGGGTCGCGGCGGTAGGGCGGCATGGGGGTGCCGTCGGGCACCACGGCCGTGGAGGCGTAGCGCTGGTTGTGCTCGACGCCGTGGGCGTTGAACTCGTAGGACTTGTAGGCGATGGCCTCGCGCAGGGCGGTGCGGACCTTCTCCCCCGCCGGGCCCGGCTGCTTGCGCGCCTCCAGCGCCGCGGTGAGCCGGTCGGGGTCGGAGGTGTCGTCCAGCTCCAGCGCAGCCATGATCCGGCCGGTGTCGGCGATGGACTGGTTGGCCCGCTCCACCACCTGCCGGGCGATGGGTGCCCGCTCGGCGTCGTAGGAGTCCAGCAGGGACTCCGACGCCGTGCCCCGCAGCACGTGGGCCAGCTTCCAGGCCAGGTTGTAGGAGTCCTGGATCGACGTGTTCGAGCCGAGCCCGTTGGTCGGCGGGTGCCGGTGCACCGCGTCGCCGGCGCAGAACACGCGCCCGCGGGCGATGGTGGTGGCGAACTGGTGGTTGATGGTCCACGGCGACCGCGACCTGATGGTCATCTCGAAGTCGTCGCTGCCGACCAGGTTGACGGCCAGCTCGCGGATGTAGTCGTCGGTCAGGTCGGGCGGGCCGTCGGCGACGGCGTAGCCCCACATCAGCATCCACTCGGTCCAGGGCTTGATCATGCGGAGCACACCCAGGCCGACACCCTCGCGCTCGGCGCCCGGCTGCAGCATCCAGTACAGGACCGACGGCCGGTGGGCGACGAACCGTGACAGGTCGGCCTCGAAGATGATGCCCAGGGCGCCACCGACCGCACCGGGCCCCTCGTAGGGCAGGTCGAGGTCGGCCGCGACGCGGCTGCGGGCCCCGTCCGCCCCGACGAGGTACCGCGAGCGGATCTGGTGCTCGACCCCGGTCAGCCGGTCGCGGACGGTGGTGGTGACGCCCTCGTCG
This sequence comes from Jannaschia sp. R86511, assembly GCF_042466345.1. Lineage (NCBI taxonomy): Bacteria > Pseudomonadati > Pseudomonadota > Alphaproteobacteria > Rhodobacterales > Roseobacteraceae > Jannaschia > Jannaschia sp. R86511. The sequence goes on along the minus strand of NZ_JAXHCD010000001.1, from coordinate 995,803 downwards.
TCCTGGACGTGACCCACGTACTCGGTGTCGAACCGGACCCGGGCCCCGCGGGCCTGCGCCGCCTGCACGAGGATGGGCTCGGTGACGGTCTGCGGGGCGTCCAGCATCGAGGTGGGGCTGGCCAGCTCGTAGTCGGCGTGACGGCGGACGTCGGTGCCCCAGGACAGCACCCGGCCCAGCTCCTCGCCGGCCAGGCTGGTGCAGAACGTGGTGTTGCCCATGTACTCCCACGGCGTGGCCTCGCGCAGCAGGGTCTGCTCCAGGCCCATGTCGCGCATGGTCTCCATGGTCCGCTGGTTGGTGATGTGGGCCCGGGGCGTGTCGGACAGCCGGCCGTACTTCGTGACCATCATGACCGGCACGCCGTACGTCGCCAGGAACAGCGCGGCAGAAGCGCCTGCGGGGCCGGAGCCCACCACGAGGACGTCGACCGCCGGGGCGTCCGAGGGGGACGTGGGTGAGGGGGACGTGCTCATGGGACCTCCATCGCCGACCGCGTCGTGCGGGATGGGCGATCACCGGACGAACGTCCGCCTGGTGGTCGCTTGAATGTTGGACCAACCATGCGACCGCGACGCGAGGGTGTCAAGGGAGGCGGGCCGCAAACGGACATCTCGGACGGTTGTCCGCTGACGCGGTGCGCGCGCTGGCCCTGGCGTCGCGGACAGGCCACCCTGGGTCCCCGCCGGGTGGACCCCCTTCGGCGGGACGACGCGGGAGCTGAGGTGCACGTGGACCAGGCACGGCCCGACGAGGCGGTGGGCGGCGGGCCGTCGGCCGACGTGCGGCGGCGGTTGCTGGAGCACGTCCTGGACCTGTCCCCGGTCGCGACGCTGGTGGTCGGCACCGACGGCCGGGTCGTCGACGCCAACCCCGCCTTCCGGACCCTGCTCGGCTCGCAGGACCACGCCCTGCCGGGCTCGGACGTCGTCGAGCTCGTGGTGCCGCAGGACCGGCCGCTGATCGCGGTGGAGACCTCGGCACGCGAGTCCGGCCGCGACCGCGGGGTGCTGACCTGCCGGCTGCTGACCGCCGACGGCCGGCACCGCTGGACCCGGTTCTCCTGGACGCTCGTGCCCCCGGTGAACGGCGCCGTCGACGATGCCGAGGACGGTGCCCCCGGCCCGGTGCGGCATGTCGTCGTGCACGTCTCGGACGTCGAGGCCGAGGCCCGCGCCGCCCTGGTGTCCGACGAGCTGCTGGCGGCCGTCGAGGCCGAGCGGTCGGTGCTGGACGCCGCGCTGGAGGTAAGCCCCGACGGCCTCGCGCTGCTGCACGCCGAGCGCGACGAGCACGGTGCGGTCGTCGACGCCCGGCTGGTCCGGATGAGCCGGGCCGGCGCCCGGGGCCGGCCGCTGGAGGAGCTCACCGGCCGCACCATGCGCGACTACTTCCCCGAGGCCGAGCAGACCGGCCTGTACCGGGACACCATGACCGCGTTCGAGACCCAGCAGACCCAGCGCCTGCTCGTCGAGGTGGGGGCCGACGGCAGCTGGCCCGGGCTGTTCGAGAACGTGCTGGTCGCCATCGACCACGACCGCGTGCTGTGCACGTTCCGCGACGTCACGCGGGAGCGGCGCGACGAGCAGCGGCTGCTGCACGCGGCCACCCACGACGCCCTGACCGGCCTGCCCAACCGGGTGCTGCTGCGCGACCGGATCGAGCACGCGCTGCAGCGCACCCAGCGCGACGGCGGGGCCGTCACCATCGCGTTCCTCGACCTGGACGGGTTCAAGACGCTGAACGACACGCGTGGGCACCGGTTCGGCGACGAGGTGCTGCGCGTGGTCGCGGACCGGTTGAGCGGCAGCGTGCGCGAGCAGGACACGGTCGCCCGCCTCGGTGGTGACGAGTTCGTCCTCGTGCTCGAGGGCTGCGCGGACGAGGAGGGCTGGCGGCGCGCCTACGACCGGGTGTCCCGGGCGCTGGCCGAGCCCATGGACGTCGAGGGCCAGCAGGTGTCGCTGCGGGCCAGCACGGGCGTGGTCCTGGCCCCGGCCGGCGAGGTCGACGCCGACGCGGTCATGCGCAACGCCGACATCGCCATGTACGCCTCCAAGAGCGGCGGCAAGGCCCGCTACACCGTGCTCACCGAGGAGCACCACCGCGCCGTGCTCGACCAGGCCGTGCTGGAGGACGACCTGCGCGCGGCCGTCGCCGAGCAGCAGTTCGTCCTGCACCGGCAACCGATCGTCGACGTCCTGACCGACGCCGTCGTCGGCCACGAGGTGCTGCTGCGCTGGCAGCACCCCCGCCGCGGCCTGCTGGCCCCCACGGCGTTCCTGCCCGGTCTGGAGACCGCCGGCAGCATGGTGCAGGTGGGGGCCTGGCTGGTGCACGAGGCCCTGGCCCGGTCCCGGGAGGTCGACGCCGGTCGCGGTGGCCTGGTGACGATCAACGTGGCCGTGCAGCAGCTGGTCCGCAGCGACTTCGTGGCCACGGTGCGCGAGGCGCTCGCGGCCACCTCGACGCCGCCGGGGTCGCTGGTCGTGGAGCTCACCGAGTCGCAGATGCTGCCCTCGCGGACCAGCGTCCTGGTCCAGCTGGAGGAGCTGCGCGCGCTCGGGGTCCGCGTGGCGGTGGACGACTTCGGGACGGGCTACTCCAGCCTGAGCCACCTGGCCGACCTGCCCGTGGACATCGTCAAGGTCGACGGCAGCTTCCTGGTCGGGGTGGAGGACGCCCGGCGGGTGGCGGTGCTCCGCTCCGCGGTGGAGCTCACCCAGGCCGTGGGCGCCGAGTGCCTGGTCGAGGGCGTCGAGACCGAGCACCAGCTGGAGCTGGTACGGGCCACCGGGGCCCGGTACGCGCAGGGCTTCCTGCTGGGCCGACCCGCCCCGCTGTGACCCCGGGTCGTCCCCGGCCGGTCAGCCGTGCCGGACGGCGCGCTCGCGCAGCCGGGGCAGGACGAGCTCCTCGTACTGGCGGATGAACCGGGCCTGGTCCGGGCCGGGGGCGTGGAACACCAGGTGCGTGAAGCCCATGCCCACGTACTCCCAGATCCGCTCCACGTGCTCCTCCGGGTCGTCGGAGACGATCCAGCGCCTCGCCGTCCGCTCGACGGGCAGCGCGTCGGCCAGGCGCTCCATCTCCATCGGGTCCTCGACGCTGGTCTTCTCCTCGCTGGACAGCGCCAGCGCGCCCCAGTGGGTGGTCGCCTGCAGGGCGGCCTCGCGGTCGGTGTCGAAGGACACCTTGACCTCGATCATCAGGTCCATGTCCGTCACGGTGCGGCCCGCCTTGCCCGCCCCCTCCGCCAGCGCCGGCAGCAGCGTGTCGGTGTACAGCTCCCGGCCCTTGCCCGACGTCGTGATGAAGCCGTCGCCCAGCCGCCCGGCCAGCCTGGTCGCGGCCGGGCCGGAGGCGGCGACGTACAGCGGGACCGGTTCGTCCGGCCGGTCGTAGATGGTCGCGGCGTCGGTCCGGTAGTGGGTCCCCTCGAAGGTGACCCGCTCGCCGGCCCACAGCGCCTGGATCAGCTGGATGGCCTCCTTGAACCGGGCGAAGCGCTCCTTGCCGTCGGGCCAGCCGATCCCCAGCGGGGCCTCGTTCAGGGCCTCCCCGGACCCGATGCCCAGGATCACGCGGCCCGGCGCGAGGCAGCCCAGGGTGGCGAACGCGTGGGCGACGACGCCCGGGTGGTAGCGGAACGTCGGGGTCAGGACGCTGGTCCCGACGGCCACGCGCTCCGTGCGGGCCAGCAGGTTGCCCAGCCACGGCAGCGCGGCCGGGGCGTGACCACCGGTGTGGCGCCAGGGTTGCAGGTGGTCGCTGACGAACACCGAGTCGAACCCGGCGCGCTCGGCCATCACCGAGTAGTCGATCAGCTCCAGCGGCGCGAACTGCTCCGCCGACGCCTTGTACCCGAACCGCAGTGCGTGGACCATCGTGCCGCCTCCTCGCGGCCCGCCCCGGGTCGGACGGTGCCGTCGGGCCATCCTCGCAGCGGGCTGCCCGACGTGCCCGGCGCCCGGTGCCCGTTCCCCGCGCCCCTTGCCCGTCAGCGCACGTCGGGGGCCGAGCCGTCGACCACGAGGACCCGGTGCAGCCCCCGGCGTCGCAGCGCCGCCATCAGCCGCGGGGTCGGGCGGACCAGGACCAGGCCGGCGCCGTTGAGCCGGGCCAGCCGGTGCAGGCCCAGCAGCAGGCCCAGGCCGGCCGCGTCGAAGGCCACGACCTGGTCCAGCCGCAGCAGCACCAGGGCGTGCCCGGCGGACAGCCGGCGCACCACCTGCCGCAGCCGCAGCGCCTCCGACGCCAGCAGCCTGGGCCCCGCGTCCGCCTCGGCCATCAGCGACCGCTCCACGTCGGAGCCACCACCCCCCGGACCGTCCTGCTGCACCTGGTCGGTGTACCCCGCGACGAGCAGCGGTACACCCGCCGGGGACTCGCTCACACGGCGACCGCGGTCATCGCCTCGGCCAGGAGCGCGACCGAGCGCAGCCGCGCCTCGGTCGTCGTGGGCTGGTGGGCGACGATGAGCTCGTCGGCGTCGGCGTGCTCGACGAAGCGGTCCAGGTAGTCACGCACGTCACGCGGGGTGCCGACCGCGGCGTAGCTGAACATCTGGTCGACCTGCCGCCCGCCGGGGGTGTCGAGCAGGGCGTCGGCCTCGGCGTCGGTGAACGTGCGACCGCGGCCCAGCAGGGCCTGCACCCGGGCGCGGCGGGCGGCCTGGCGGTGCTCGCCGGCGGCCTCGGCGGTGTCGGCGGCGATCACGTTGACCGCCGCGATCACGTAGGGCGAGTCGAGCTGGGCCGAGGGCCGGAACTCGCGGCGGTAGGCGGCGACGGCCTCGGTCAGCATGGTCGGCGCGAAGTGCGAGGCGAAGGCGTAGGGCAGGCCGAGCGCGGCGGCCAGCTGGGCACCGAACATCGACGAGCCCAGCACGTACAGCGGCACGCCCGAACCCTTGCCCGGGACCGCGTCGACCCCGGGGACGCGGGTCTGCCCGTTCAGGTACCCCTGCAGCTCCAGCACGTCCTGCGGGAACGCGTTCGAGCTGGCCGGGTCGCGGCGCAGCGCGTACATCGTGTTCTGGTCCGATCCCGGTGCCCGCCCGAGCCCCAGGTCGATCCGACCGGGGTACATCGCCTCCAGCGTGCCGAACTGCTCGGCGATGGTCAGCGGCGCGTGGTTGGGCAGCATGACGCCGCCGGCCCCGAGGCGGATCTCGCGGGTGTGCGCGCCGACGTGGGCGATCAGCACGCTCGTGGCCGAGCTCGCGATGCTGGGCATGTTGTGGTGCTCGGCGTACCAGACGCGGCGGTAGCCGTGCTCCTCGGCCGCCTGGGCCAGGGCGACGCTCGCGGCGATGCTGTCGGTCGGGGTCTGGTCGCGACCGATGGGGGCGAGGTCGAGAACGGAGATGGGGAGTCGCATCGGGGCCCTTCTGGTGGACGCGGCCGGTGCGACCGCGCTGCACGTTCCAGCCGTCGCGACCCCGCGTCTATTCCGGGTACGGGGTGGCCCGGACGGCCGGTCGCGGCCCGTAGGTCAGCCGTCGCAGCAGCCGTTCGAACGGGCCCCGGGCGCCGGCCCTGGCCAGCAGGACGGCCATCACCACGGTGGCCAGCCACGTCAGCACCGCGACCACCGACACCGTGGCGACGCCGAGCTCGTCGCCCAGGCCGCCGCCGTAGGACGCCAGCAGCGAGACGAAGACGACCGACTGCGCCAGGTAGCAGGTCAGGGACCGCTGGCCGGTGGCGACCAGCGCCTCCACCACCACACCCCGCCGTCCACGGAGGACGACCACGACGAGGCCCGCCACGCAGGCGTAGCCCACGCCCCCGGCGTACCCGCTGACCAGGTGCAGGGACGCCGCGAGCAGCAGGCCCAGGACCGTCGGCTCGCTCCAGACCTGCGTGGCCATCAGCGCCAGCGGCTGGGCGCCCGCGGCGGCCACGCCCAGGCCCAGCACCGCACCGGTCCGCAACGACCGGACGTGCTGCTCGGGCCGGGTGAGCAGCCCCCGGCGGGCCGCCCAGGCCCCGCCGAGCACCGCCGCCGCCAGGGTCAGGACGTAGAACAGCGTCAGACCGACCCACTCCACGACCCGCCACCCGGCGGCCGCCAGCGGGTCGGTCGTGCCCATGGACGGGAAGAACGCCGTGACGTCGGGCCCCGTCGGGGCGCCCATGGCCAGGCCGAGCAGGGCGACCGGGACCAGCCAGACCCCGGCGGACACGAGCAGGCGCCGGTCGTCGGACAGCACGGCCCCTGCGAACAGGATGCCCAGCAGGCCGTACGCGCCCACGACGTCACCGTTGAACAGCAGCGTCGCGTGCAGCAGCCCGAGGAGCAGGAGCCAGCGGCCCCGCCGACGCAGCAGGGCCTTCGTCGCCGTGACCGTGGTCCCCGTGCGCTCGAGCCGCCGGGCCAGCTGCACCATGCCGTAGCCGAACAGGAGCCCGAACAGCGGGTAGGCCCGACCGTCGACGAACGTCAGGAGCACCCACGCGACGACGCGGTCGGCGGTCGAACCGTCGGCGGGGTAGCCACGCACCCCCACCGGGTGCCCGTGCAGGAACAGGTGCGCGTTGGCCAGCGCGATGAGCAGGAGCATCGCCCCCCGGGCCAGGTCGGGGGCCACGGCCCGCTCCGCCAGCGCGGTCGGCGCGGTCGCTCGGGCCGGCTCCGGCTGCTGCGTCACGGCCACCTCCCTGACGGTCAGGGCCCCCCGGACCGGGCCCGCGGACCAGTCAACCCGGCCCGGCGCGTCGGGGGAACCCCCGTTCGCGACCGTCCGGGCACGACGTCCCCGTGGACCGTCGTCGGCGGCCCGGCCACCCGGTCAGCGGTCGAACCGCCCGGCCACCTCCGCGAAGGCCGCGTCCAGCCCGTGGCGCAGCACCGTGGTGTCGGTGGCCGTCGTCACCATGCCGTAGCCCCGGCCGGCCCAGTGGGCGGCCATCTCGGTGTCGGAGCAGTGCAGCCCCGCGACCGTCCCGGCGGAGCGGCAGGCGTCGAGGACCTGCTGCAGCAGCGCGTCCACCGCGGCGGAGTCCCGGTAGGTCGCCCGGCCGTGGCCGCAGCCCAGCGCGAGGTCGTTGGGGCCGACGTACACGGCGTCCACCCCGGGTACCGCGGCGATCTCGGCCACGGCGTCCACCCCGGCCCGGGTCTCGACCATGACGACGCACAGCACGTCGGCGTCCTGCTGGGCCGGCGGCAGCGCACCGTCGGCGCGCACGTCGCCCCACATCGGCCCCCAGCTGCGCTCCCCCGCCGGCGGGAAGGCGCACGCCCGCACCGCGCTGCGGGCGTCCTCGGCGCTGTCGACCAGCGGCACCACCACCCCCGCCGCGCCGCAGTCCAGGGCCCGCATGACGTGCACCGGCTCGTTCCAGGGGACCCGCACCAGCGGGGCCCGGCCCGCGGCCCGCATGGCCTGGCACAGCATCGGCAGGTCGGCCCAGGTCGCGGCCCCGTGCTGCAGGTCCAGCACCACGTAGTCCGCGTCGCACGCGCCGAGCAGCTCCGCGACGAACGGGTCGGCGAGCATGCTCCACACCCCCACCGCCGGCTGCCCCGCGGCCCACCTCCGCCGCAGCCGCCCGCTGCTGCGGGCGACGACCCCCTCGCCGCCGCTGCTCGCGGGGCCGCCGCTGCCGTCGGAGGTCGCCACGGGGTCCGGCTCGGGGCGTGTGGTCATCTGGGCTCCTCGGTCTCGGCGCGCCGGTCTCCGGTCCCCGCCTGTCTAGCAGCGACGGCAGCCGAAGACAGCACCGGCGGCACCGCGTGGAAGGCGCCGTACCGACCAGCGACACGACACGCGGCCTCGTCGGCACAACCCCACCGACGCCGCCTCCTGTGTCGCTGGTCGGTGCACCGCACACCGGCTAGGGCTCGAGCAGGCCGGCGATGTCCTCGCCGGTCAGGGCGCCGCCGAGCGCGCCGCCGTCGTCCATCACCGAGCTGAACAGCTCGAGCTTGCGCTCCTTGAGCTGCATCACCTTGTCCTCGATGGTGTCGGTGGCCACGAGCCGGTAGACCATCACGGTCTTGCCCTGGCCGATCCGGTGGGTGCGGTCGACGGCCTGGGCCTCCACGGCCGGGTTCCACCAGGGGTCGAGGATGAAGCAGTAGTCGGCCTCGGTCAGGTTCAGCCCGACGCCGCCGGCCTTGAGGCTGATCAGGAACACCGGGTCGTCGCCGGCCCGGAACGCCTCCAGCCGCCGGGACCGGTCCCGGGTGCTGCCGTCCAGGTAGGAGTAGGCGATGCCGTCGGCCTCCAGCCGGGCGCGCACCGAGGCGAGGAACCCGGTGAACTGGCTGAACACCAGCGCCCGGTGCCCCTCCTCGATCACCTCGTGCAGCCGTTCGGCCAGCACGTCGACCTTGCTGGCCGCCACCCCGGCGTAGGTCTCGTCCACCAGCGCCGGGTCCAGGCAGAGCCGGCGCAGCAGGGTGATGGAGCGCAGGATGGCGAACCGGTTGCGGTCGGGTTCGTCGATCAGGCGCAGCACCTTCTGCCTCTCTCGCTGCAGGTGGGTCTGGTAGATCCGGCGGTGCTTGGCGTTGAGGGTGACCTCGAGCACCTGCTCGACCTTGGGCGGCAGCTCGGTGGCGACCTGCTCCTTGGTCCGCCGTCGCATCAGCGGGCGGACCCGCCGGCGCAGCCGGGCCAGCGCCTCGGTGTCGCCCTTGCCGATCGGGGTGGCGTACTGCTGGGCGAAGCGCTTGGGGTTGGGGTAGAGCCCAGGCGCCACGATCGACAGCAGCGACCACAGCTCCATCAGGTTGTTCTCCAGCGGCGTGCCGGTGATGGCGAGCTTGAACGGCGCCCGCAGCCGCCGGGCGCAGACGTGGGTGCGGCCCTGGTGGTTCTTGACGAACTGGGCCTCGTCCAGCAGCAGGCCGGCCCACTCCAGCGCCTCGTAGGAGTCGTTGTCGAGGCGGAACAGCGCGTAGGAGGTGACCACGACGTGCGCGCCGTCGGCGAGCTCGGTGAGCGGCACCCCCGACTTGGCCGTCGTTCGGCTGACCTCGCGCACCACCAGCCCGGGCGCGAACCGGGCGGCCTCGTGGACCCAGTTGGGCACCACCGACGTGGGCGCGACGACGAGGAACGGCGAGCGCTCCCCCCGCTCGACGGCGCGCAGCACCATGGCCAGGGCCTGCACGGTCTTGCCCAGGCCCATGTCGTCGGCCAGCACGCCGCCCAGCTCGTGCTCCTGCAGGAACGCCAGCCACTGGTACCCGTCCAGCTGGTACGGGCGCAGGTTCGCGTCCAGGCCCTGCGGCACCTCGACCTCGGGCACCGCGCTGACGTCCAGCAGCCCCTGCACGGCCCGGGTCCAGCGGGCGCTCTGCTCCTGCACGACGCCCAGCTGGGTGAGCTCGTCCCACAGGTCGGCCTGGTAGGCGCTGATCCGCAGGCCTCCGGAGTCCTTGTCCTGCAGGCCGCGGGCCTCGTCGATGAGCACGCGCAGCTGCTCCAGCTCCGGCCGGTCGATGCTGAACCAGGTCCCGCTGTCCAGCACCAGGTGGGTCTCGCCGTTGGCCAGCGCGACGAACAGCGGCTCGAACGGGATGTCCTCGCCGTCGACGGACACCGTCACCCCCAGGTCGAACCAGTCGCGCTCGCCGGACTCGGTGGTGCGCAGCTCGATGACGGGCGTGACCTCGGTGTAGCGGTAGTCCGTCGGTGTCCCGGACACCTCCAGCGCCAGCTCGCCGGCGGCCTCGCCGTCGCGCAGCACTGGCAGCACCTCGTTGGTGAACGCCACGGTGTCCAGGCCGGCCAGGGTCAGCCGCGGCACCAGCAGCCGGTCGCCGCCGACCTCGGTCCACAGCTGGGGCAGCTGCGCCCGGTCCGGCTCGTCGAGGCGGTCGGGGAAGGTCAGGGCCGCCAGGACCTCGTTCTCGCCGACCCGGTCGCGGACCGGACCGGTACCGGCGTCCGCCCCCAGCGGGACGCGCACGGACTCCTCGCCCACCCGGTAGTCGAACTGCCACGACAGGGCGAGCCGGTGCCCGTCCAGGTAGGTCAGGGCGAGGACCAGCGTGGGCGGCTGCACCTGCGGCAGCGGCACCGAGTCGTCCGAGGACGTGACCGGCAGGACCTGGCGCAGGCCCGGGTAGTACTCCCGCAGGAACCGGGGCAGGTCGGCGGCGGGGATGTCGAGGCGGTGCCCCTCGTGCAGCATCTGCGACAGCTGGGGGGTGGCCGGGGCGTCCAGGCCGACCAGGAGCAGGCCGCCGGCCGGCAGCAGGCTGTCGACCAGCAGCGACTCCGCCCCGGGGCCGACGCGTCGGGCCGCACCACGGGCCCCCGACGACCCCGACGGGACCTCGACGACGTAGCCGTGCGCCGGCGAGCCCACCACGCAGACGGAGTCGGCGGTGAACCGGTCGCCGGCCAGGGTCAGCACGGCCTCGAGCGTCGCGTCACCGTCGGGGTCGTCGCGGCGCAGGTCCACCGCCGCCGCCCCGGGCGCGTCGGCGACCACGACGTCGCCCTCGCCGTCGGTGGTGAGCAGCTGCACACCGGCGTCCAGCAGGCGCAGCAGCACCTGCCACGCCGACGGCCCGACCTCGTCCAGGTGCACGGCCGGCTCCCCGCTGACGCCGTAGCGGCTGCGGGCCCGCGCCTGGTGCAGGCCGAACAGCTCCAGCAGCGCCTCGCGGTGCCGTGGGTCCGGCACCGGACGGCCGTAGGCGGAGAAGCCGTGCTCGAGCTCGCGCCAGGACGCGCCGCCGCGCACCCACGCCCCGCGCACGCCCTGCACGACCGGGCGCAGCAGCACCCGGCGCCGCGGCGGGGCGGGGGCGTCGGGCGAGCGACCCAGCACCCGCAGCCCCGGGGCCGGGTCCACCACCTCGAGCTGCAGGGCCAGCGGCGCCCCCTGGGGCTCGTCCTCGGGCTCGGCGACGGAGCGGACCAGCCGTCCGATCCGGTCCTCCCAGCCCGGCCCCGCGGGCGGCTGCCCGGGCGGGGTGCCCGGCGACACGGCCCGGGCCGCGATCAGGACCGCGACCGCGTGCTTGCAGTCCGCGCCCACCGGGCAGGAGCAGCGCCCCGTCCACGGCCGCCGCGCCGAGGCCGCCTTGGTGGGGGTGACCAGCGTGGAGTACGTGCCCCGCCCGCTGCCGCGGACCTCGCCGAGCAGGGCCCCGCCCCCCGTCCCGCTGACCCGCTGGACCCGGCCCTCGCGGGCGTAGGCCTCCCCCCGGTCGAAGGTGGCCTCCCCGACGACGGCACGGATGGCGTCGTCGTCGATCGCCTCCGTCCAGTGCACCGTCACGAGCAGGAGGCTACGACGTTCCCCGGAAGCGCAGGCTGTCGACCACGTCGGCGACCACCTCGGGGTCCAGCGGGTCCCCGGTCAGCTGGATGCCGCCGGTGCGCCGGTCCTCGACGTCGGCCACGACGACCCAGACCCCCTCGACCCGCCCACCTCCGGGGTCGCCCTCGTAGGAGAAGTCCCACCGCTCCGCGCTCGTCGCGCCCGGCACGTCCAGCTCGGAGCGGCCCTCGCTGCGCCAGTCCTCGAACGGCAGGCCGATCACGGCACCGGCGGACAGCACCCCCATGGCCTCCGCCGCGTACCGGTGCTCGCCCAGGTCCGGGCCGACCAGCAGCTGCACCGTGGCCTCGGCGTCGGTGGGCGCGTCCTGCAGGCCGACCCGCCAGAGCTCGCCGGAACCGAGGGCCGCCTCGGGGAGTGGGACCCAGTCCTCGGGGTGGGCGACGGTGACCCCGCCGACCTCCTGCTCGGTCCACCCCGCGGGCACCCCGGGACCACCGCACCCCGCCAGCACGACCGCGCCCAGCACGACCGCACCCAGCAGCAGCGGCGCCGACCGGGCCGGGAGCCCGCGCGGGCGGTGGACGACGGTCAGGCCGCCACCGGCAGCGGGCGGACGGTGGGGCCGGCAACCGGGGTCCCGGCCGCGGCCCGGCGGGACCGCAGCAGCGCACCGACCCGGCGCCGGACGCCCGTGGCCGCGCCGCGCGCGAGCAGCGCCGCGGTCTGCGCCGCGGTGTGGTCGTCCGGCAGCGACAGCTTGACGACCTGGCGCCAGGCGGACGCGACCTGCTGCGGCAGCGTGCCGGTCGTGTAGCTGATGCCGTAGCGCGCGCAGATGTCCTGGATCCGGGGGGCGATCTGGGCGTAGCGGTTGCTGGGCATGTCCGGGAACAGGTGGTGCTCGATCTGGTGGCTCAGGTTGCCGGTCATGACGTGCATGGCCTTGGAGCCGCGGATGTTGGCCGAGCCCATCATCTGGCGCAGGTACCACTCGCCGCGGGTCTCGCCGTCGATGGAGTCCTTGGCGAAGGTCTCGACGCCCTCGGGGAAGTGCCCGCACATGATCACCGAGTGGGTCCACACGTTGCGGACCAGGTTGGCCACGGCGTTGGCGGCCAGGGTGTGCAGGAACGACGGGCCGGACAGGGCGGGGTGGACCAGGTAGTCCTTGGTCATCTGGCGGCGGATCTTGGCCAGCACCTTGCGGACGTCCGCGCGGAACTCCGGGTCGTCGAGGGTGCCCTGGTTGATCCGCTTGCCCAGCTCGAGGTCGTAGGCGGCGATGCCGTACTCGAAGAAGCAGGCGTTGAAGAAGTTCCACACCGGCTGCATGACGTAGGCGGGGTACCAGCGCTGGTCCTCGTCGACCCGCATGATCCCGTAGCCCAGGTCGTTGTCGCGGCCCAGCACGTTGGTGAAGGTGTGGTGCAGCTCGTTGTGGCTGTGCTTCCACAGCTCCGACGGCGACGCGTGGTCCCACTCGTAGGCGGTGGAGTGGATCTTCGGGTCGCGCATCCAGTCCCACTGCCCGTGCATGACGTTGTGGCCGATCTCCATGTTCTCGAGGATCTTGGCCACGCTCAGCCCGGCCGTGCCGACGAACCAGGCGGGCGGGAACAGGGAGAACAGCAGCACGGCCCGGCTGCCCAGCTCGAGGCTGCGCTGGACTGTGATGACGCGTCGGATGTAGGCGGCGTCGTGCTCGTCGCGCGAGTCGAAGACCTCCTTGCGGAGCGCGTCGAGCTCGCGGCCCAGCGCCTCGACCTGCTGGGCGTCCAGGTGCGCGGTGGGGTCGGGCTTGCCGGAGCGCTTGGGCGTGAGCGTGCGCTCGGTGGTCACGGTGGACAGCCGGGTGCTGGTGGCCATGGGGACTCCTGGAGCTAGAGGTCTGGGGGCGTGCGGGGGCGAGCTCGGATCGGGGCGGGCCTACAGGTCGATCTCGCAGGGACCGGCCGCGGCCGAGACGCAGGTCTGGATGCGGATGCCGTCCTCGGGGACGGCGGTGGTCGGCTCGCCGGAGCGCAGGTCGCGGACCGTGCCGGAGCGCAGACCGACGACGCAGCCGAAGCAGATGCCCATCCGGCAGCCCGACGGCATGAGCACGCCGGCGTCCTCGCCCGCGTCCAGCAGCGTCGTGGCGCCGTCGGCCTGCACGACAGTGCCGCTGGCCGCGAAGGTGACGGTGCCGCCCTCGCCGGTGGCGACGACCGTGGGGCGGAACCGCTCGGTGTGCATGCGCTCGGCCACCCCGGCGGCGGCCCAGTGGGCCTCGACGTCGTCGAGCATGGCGGTCGGCCCGCAGGCCCAGGTGTGCCGCTCGCGCCAGTCGGGCACCAGCGTGGTCAGGGCCTCGACCCCGAGCAGGCCGTCGACGGAGGTGTGCCGCTCCACCAGGCGCAGCCGACCCTCGGCCGCCCAGCCGCGCAGCTCGGCCCCGAAGACGACGTCCTCGCGACGCGGCGCGGAGTGCACCAGGACGACGTCGTCGAGCTCGTGCAGGTGGTTGCGCAGCATGCCCATGACGGGGGTGATGCCGGAGCCCGCCGTGACGAACAGCGTCGGCCCGCGGTGCACCCCCAGGGTGAAGTCACCGGTGGCCTGGTCCAGGTGCAGCAGCGCCCCGGGCCGCAGCCGGCGGGCGACGTGGCCGCTGACGACCCCGTCGGGGATGGCCTTGACCGTGACCGCGACCAGACCGTCGGGCGCGTCGACCAGCGAGGTCAGCGAGTAGGCGCGCCAGCGGCGGACGCCGTCGACGTCGACACCGAGCCGGACGTACTGGCCGGGCACGTGGCCGGCCCAGTCCCGCCCGGGTCGCAGCAGCAGGGTCGTCGCCTCCGACGTCTCCGAGCGGACGGCGACGACCTTGGCCCGCAGCGGGGCCCCGGCGCGCAGCGGCGCGAACAGGTCGAGGTAGTCACCGGGCACGAGCGGCGTGACGGCCGCGGCGGCCAGCCGGCCCAGACCCGTGAGCACCCCGGGGTGGCGGCGGACGGGTGCGGGTCCCGTGGCGTCGGCACGGAGGAGGGTGGGGAGCAGCGGCACCGGACGACCATAACCTACGGTCGCGTAAGTTACGACACCGTAGGTCAATCGGTCCGGACACCGTCCGTTCGGCCCATGTGCTGCCCGGCCGGACGCGCCGACACCTCAGGGACGTCCTGGACGACCCACGGAGGAGCCACACGTGCCGGCAGACCCGACGACCTCGGTCGTGCCCGCCCTCGTGCGCCCGCGCGAGGGGGCGGGGAGCCCGCCGGGCGCCGCGGCCGTCCGCCCTCTGGGCGCCGTGCTGCGCGAGCGCGGCCTGCTCACCGACGCCGAGCTCGCCTGGGCCCTGGAGGCCCACGCGCGCACGGGCTCCCGGCTCGGCGACGTGCTCGTGTCCTCGGGCCTGGTGCGGCGGATCGACCTGTACACCGCCCTGGCCGAGGCCTGGGACCTGCCGTTCGTCGACGTGCCCGGCACGACCTTGGACCCCGCCCTGGTCACCGGCCTGCACCACGAGCAGCTGCGGTCGCAGGGCTGGCTGCCGGTGGACCGGGCGGCCGACGGCAGGGTCCGGGTGGCGGTCACCGACCTGCCCGACGACGCCCTGCGCGAGCGCGTCGAGACGGCGCTGGGCGCACCGGTCGACTTCGCGGTGACGACGTCCTGGGACATCGCCAAGGGCCTGACCACCGTGTTCCGCGACGGCATCGTCGACGACGCCGCCAACGGGCTGTGGCGTCGCTCCCCCGTGCAGTCCGCCCGGTCGGTGCTGTCCCGCCCGCAGCAGGTGGTCGGGGTCGTGGTCGCGGTGCTGCTGCTCGTCGCGGTCGTACTGCGGCCGTTCGAGGTGCTCGTCGCCGCCTCCACCGTGGTCGGCGCGGGCTACCTGCTGGCGGTGGCGTTCAAGTTCGTCGTGTCGCTGCAGGGGGCGCGCCGCGAGCAGGAGCAGGTCGTCACCGACGACGAGGTCGCTGCCCTGGCCGACGACGAGCTGCCCGTCTACACGGTGCTGGTCCCGGTGTTCCGGGAGGCCAACATCGTCGGCAACCTGGTGCGCAACCTGGGCGACCTCGACTACCCGAAGGACAAGCTGGAGATCCTGCTGCTGCTGGAGGAGGGCGACGACGAGACCCGCGACGCGGCGATGGCGGCCGGGGCCCCGGAGACGGTCACCTTCGTCACGGTGCCGCCCGGGGGCCCGCAGACCAAGCCGCGCGCCTGCAACGTGGGCCTGTTCTTCGCCCGCGGCGACCTGCTGGTGATCTACGACGCGGAGGACGTCCCGGACCGGGACCAGCTCAAGAAGTCCGTGGTGGCGTTCCGCCGGGCGCGCGAGGCCGGCGACGACACGCTGGTCTGCGTCCAGGCCGCGCTCAACTACTGGAACGCGGACGAGAACTTCCTGACCCGCATGTTCACGCTGGAGTACTCGTTCTGGTTCGACTACATGCTGCCGGGCCTGGACGCGCTGCGGCTGCCCATCCCGCTGGGGGGCACGAGCAACCACTTCCGCACCGACGTGCTGCGCCGCCTGGGCGGCTGGGACCCCTACAACGTGACCGAGGACGCGGACCTCGGCATCCGCGCCTCCGCCGCGGGCCTGTCGGTCGGGGTGGTCAACTCGACGACGTTCGAGGAGGCCAACCGCGCGTACGGCAACTGGGTGCGGCAGCGGTCCCGCTGGATCAAGGGCTACATGCAGACCACGCTGGTGCACCTGCGACGACCCCGGACCCTGGTGGCCGAGGCCGGCCTCGTGCCCACCCTGGGCTTCGCCGTCCTGGTCGGCGGCACGCCGCTCAGCTTCCTGTTCGCACCGCCGCTGTACGCGGCCTTCCTGTTCTCGCTCCTGGTGCCGTCGTCGTGGCTCGGCGAGCTGTTCCCCGGGTGGGTGCTGTGGGCGGCCGTGGTCAACCTGCTGCTGGGCAACTCGCTGATGATCTACGTGTCGATGATGGGCGCGTTCCGGCGGCGGCGGTACGGCCTGGTGCCGTGGGCCATCCTCAACCCGGTCTACTGGTTGCTGCACTCGGTGGCGGCCTACAAGGGGCTGTGGCAGCTCATCACCCGGCCGCACTACTGGGAGAAGACCGACCACGGCCTGTCCGACGTGCCGGTGCAGCCGTGAGCGCCCTCCGGGCGACCGGCGGTCACGTCCCCGCCCCCCGCACGGCCGCGCCGCTGGTCGGCCCGCCTTCGCCGGACCAGGGCCGCGACCGCGACCTCGACCGCGACCGAGACCTCGACCGAGACCTCGACCGGTTCGACGGGACGGCCCCCGCCCCGCGCTGGCCCGCGACCCCTGCGGGGCGCCGCCGGACGCGCCTGCTGCTGTCGGTCCCCGCGCTGCTGGCCGTGCTGCACCTGCACCTGCCGCGCCCCGACGCGGCCGGTCCGCCTGCGGACCCGTGGGTGCTGGCGCTGCACCTCGGCGCCGCCCTGGCCGGCGGGGCCGCGGTCCACGCGGTGGCCGAGCGGCTGGTCCGCCGGTCGCTGCCGGCGTGGCTGGTCGTGGCCCTGGTGCTGACGGTCTCGGCCGCCGCGGGGGCCGTGCTCGACCTGCTGGCCTCCCCCGCGACCGTCGTGGCCGCCTGCCTGCTGGTCGTGGCCCTGGACGGCGTGCTGCGCTTCGCCGGCAGCGGTGACACCCACGGCGGCTTCGTGGCCGGCCTGCTGCTCGCCGCCGCCCTGGTCGTCGACCCCGCCGTCCTGCCGCTCGTGCTGCTGCTGGGGCTGGCGGCACCGCTGCTGACCCCGGGGCGGCTGCGCGACCGGTCCCGGGCCGCGACGGCCACGTCGCTGGTGCTGCTGTTCCCCACGGCGGCGGCGGTGCTGGGCTGGACCTACCTGGACTGGCGGTTCGGCGTCGACCCGGCCCCGTTCCCGGCGCTGGTGGCGGCCTGGTCGACCATCGGCGACGCCGCGGGCCGGGGCGGCGCACCGGTGCCCGTGCTGGTGGCCGTGCTGGCCCTGGTGCTGCTCACCGTGACCACCGTGCCCGCCTCCCCCTCGCGCCGGCAGCGGCTGCTGCTGGGCCTGGGCTGCGTGGCGACGTGGGGCGTCCTGGTGGCGGCGGCCGTCGTCACCGGCTGAGGCTCACGGCCCCCTGCAGCAGGCATGCTGGGGCCGTGGCCGACCGTGGACGTCCGCGCGGGCCGGACCGCGCGCAGCTGCTGGGCGCGGCGGACCGGACCGTCCCCGCCCTGCTCGCCCCCGGGCTGCGGGTGCTGTTCTGCGGCATCAACCCGGGGCTGTACACGGCGTGGACCGGGCACCACTTCGCCCGGCCGGGCAACCGGTTCTGGCCCGCGCTGCACCGGTCCGGGTTCACCGACCGGCAGCTGGCCCCCGCCGAGCAGGCGCAGCTGCTCGACCTGGGCCTGGGCATCACCAACGTCGCCACCCGGGCCTCGGCCCGCGCGGCCGAGCTGTCCACCGCCGAGCTGCACGAGGGCGCGGCCCGACTGACGGGCGAGGTCGAGACGTACCGGCCGGCCAGGCTGGCGGTGCTGGGCGTCACGGCCTTCCGGCAGGCCTTCGGCCGGCCCCGCGCCGCCCTCGGCCGGCAGGACGATCGGGTGGGCGGGTCGCGGGTGTGGGTGCTGCCCAACCCCAGCGGGCTCAACGCGCACCACACGCCTGCGTCGCTGGCGCAGCTGTTCGGCGAGCTCCGCGCGGTGGTCGAGGCCGAGGCGGACGGGGCGACCCGGTGACCGGCGCGACGCCCCCGGACGTCCTGGTCGTCGACGTCGCCAACGTCGTCGGGTCCCGGCCGGACGGCTGGTGGCGCGACCGGGTGGGGGCGACGCAGCGGCTGCTCGGCCGGCTCGCGGCGGCCGACCTGGGGCCCGTGGTCGCCGTCGTGGAGGGCCGGGCCCGGGCGGTGAGCGACGTACCGGGCCTGCACCTGGTCCGCGCCCCGGGTTCCGGGGACGACGAGGTCGTCGAGCAGGCCGTGCGGCTGGTGGCCGGACGCAGCGGTGACGGGCCCGGCTGCACCGTGGTCACCGCCGACCGGGGCCTGCGCGCCCGCCTGCCGGACGGGGTCACGGTCGTCGGCCCGGGCCACCTGCTGGACCGCCTGCCCCCGGCCCCACCGGCGTAGCCTCGGCCGTCGGAGCCGGCAAGGGGGTGCGTCGATGACCGCAGCGGAGCCTGTCGCGCTGCGGCTGCCGTTCACCGGCACGTGGCGCGTGGAGAACAGCCCCGCCCGGCGGGTCCCGAGCCACGGCACGCACCTGTTCGCCACCACGTACGCCATCGACTTCGTCGCCGTGGACGCACGGGGCCGCAGCGGCACCACCCGCGACGGTCGCACCTGGCTGGGCACGGAGCCGCCCGGCCGCTTCGTCGGCTTCGGCGTCCCCGTCCTCGCCCCCGTCGCGGGCACGGTGGTCGGGGTCCACGACGGCGAGCCGGACCACGAGGCCCGGCGCTCGCCGCTCACCCTGCTCCCCTACGCCGTGACGCAGCGGTCGCCGGCCCGGGGCGGTGCGGCCGGGCTGGCGGGCAACCACGTCGTCCTGCGGCTGGCGGACCGAGACGCCTACGTGCTGCTCGCCCACCTGCGCCGCGGCTCGCTGCGGGTGCACCGGGGCGACCAGGTCGAGGTCGGTCAGCCGCTGGGCGCGTGCGGCAACTCCGGCAACTCGACACAGCCGCACGTGCACCTGCAGGCCATGACCGGTCCCGACGGCACGAGGGCCGAGGGTCTGCCCGTGGTGTTCGGGGCCTACCTCACGCGTCCCCGGCGCGGCGCCGCGGTCGTCGTCGACCGGGGGGTGCCCGGCGAGCGCGAGGTCGTCGAGGCGCACTGAGCACCGGTCCCCCCACCGTTCCCCCGGCGTTCACCGCGCGTAGGCCGTCCGGCCACCCGCGCTGCCTAGGTTCCGGGCCATCCCCTGCCTATCCGAGGAGCCCTGCTGTGCCCCCGACCCCCCCCTCCCGGAGCCGCCTCGGCTCCGACTTCCCGGTCCAGGGCGTCGTCGCCCTGACCACCATGTGCCTGGCCTCGCTCGCGATCGTCGCCGTCCAGCCGCCCGCGGGCGCCGCGGCCACCACCACCCCGCTGCTTAACGAGGTCAGCGTCAACCCGCCCGGGCCGGACTCCGGCTGGGAGTTCCTCGAGGTGCTGGCCGAGCCCGGCTCGTCGCTGGCCGGGTACTCGGTCGTGTTCCTGTCGGGTGACCAGAACGACGAGCCCGGCACGGTCGTCGCCGCGGTGGACCTGTCGCCGGTCACCTCGGTCGGCCCGACCGGCATCGTCGTCGCGGCCGGCCCCGCCATCCGCCCCACGCTGCCCGCCGGCGCCGACGTGCTGGACCTCACCGGCGCCGACCCGCTCGACGTCGTCGACCCCAACAAGGGCACGTTCGCCCTGGTCCGCGGCGTGCTCCCGGTGGTCGGCACCGACCACGACCTGGACGACGACGGCGCGCTCGACAACGGCCTGGCCGAGTCCGACCTGGTCGACGCGTTCGGCTGGATCGACGGCGACGCCGGCGACCGGCTGTACGGGCCCGGCGTGCAGACGCTCACGCAGAGCGCCGGCTCCCCCGACGTGGCCGTGCGCATCGAGGGGGACACGACCCCGTTCGGCAACCAGGGCTCCTGGTACAACGG
Source organism: Jannaschia sp. R86511 (assembly GCF_042466345.1). NCBI lineage: Bacteria > Pseudomonadati > Pseudomonadota > Alphaproteobacteria > Rhodobacterales > Roseobacteraceae > Jannaschia > Jannaschia sp. R86511. The sequence continues at coordinate 975,932 of NZ_JAXHCD010000001.1, read as the reverse complement.
CGACCTGGACGGCATCGGGTTCACGCCCGAGCAGTCGAGCATCGTGTTCTCCGCCTCGGCGTCCGAGAACACCCCGCCCGGCGCCCTGATCACCCCCGGCGCACCCAACGGCGCCACCAACCTGCCGCCCCGCTTCGACGGCACGGTGCTGCGCACCACCGACGTCGACACCCCGGTCGCCCTCGAGGTCTCGCTGAGCGACGACGGCGTGCTCCTTGACCCGACGGTCACCGTCGCGGTGTCCGGCGGGACCCTCGACGTGGCCGCGGCCGCCGACCTGACCGTGACCGGTGACGGCACCGCGGCCCTGACGCTCAGCGGCCCGCTGGACGCGGTCAGCGCCGCCCTGGGCACCGCCTCGATGGTCCCCACCCCCGGGGTCGAGGGCACGGTCGTCGTCGACCTGGTCGCGACCGACGGCATCCTCGAGCGACGGGCGTCGTACTCCGTCGACGTCCGCGACGGCGGCCTGCCGTCGCTGCAGCTCGACCCGCTCGGCGGCGTCGCGATCCCCGACGGCGCCGAGATCTCGGCCTTCGACGCCGACTCCCGCCGCGCGGTCGTCGTCGCGGGCACGTCGGCGAGCGCGACGTTCGTCGACCTGGCCGACCCGCTGGCCCCGACCGTCGTCGGCACGCTCGACCTGTCGGCCTACGGCGGGTCGCTCAGCAGCGTCGACATCCACGGCGGCGTCGCGGCGATCAGCGTCATCGCCGAGCCCAAGACCGAGCCCGGCACCCTGGTGCTGGCCGACCTGGACGGCCGCGTGCAGCGCACCCTGACCCTGGGCGCCAACCCCGACATGGTGACGTTCACCCCGACCGGCCGGCAGCTGCTGGTCGCCAACGAGGGCGAGCCGGACTGCGTCGAGGACCCCAGCACTCCTGAGCCGACCTACGTGGACCCGGAGGGGTCCATCAGCCTGGTCGACATGACCGGCCCGGTGCGCCGGCTGAGCCAGGCCGACGTCACCACCGCGGGCTTCGACGCCTTCGACGCCGACGCGCTGCGCGCCGACGGCGTGCGCGTCTTCGGCCCCGGCGCCACGGTCGCGCAGGACCTGGAGCCGGAGTACATCGCGGTCGGCCGCACCGGTCGGACCGCGTGGGTCACCCTGCAGGAGAACAACGCCATGGCCCTGGTCGACCTGCGTCGCGGCGAGGTCACCGACGTCGTGCCGCTGGGCTACGCCGACCACTCGCAGGAGGGCCACGGCCTGGACGCCAACGACCGGGACGGGGCGATCGACATCCGGACCCACCCGGGCCTGCGGGGCATGTACATGCCCGACAGCATCGCGTCGTTCACCTCGCGCGGCCGCGACTTCACGGTGATGGCCAACGAGGGCGACGCCCGCGACTGGGGCGACTGCCTGGCCGAGGAGTCCCGCGGCGACGACCTGGTGGGCGACGGCCCGCTGGAGCGGCTCACCCTGACCACCGAGTTCCCGTACACCGGTGACCCGGCCGAGGGCGTCTACTCCTTCGGGTCGCGCTCGTTCAGCGTGCGCGACGCCGCCGGCGCGCTGGTCTGGGACTCCGGCGACACCATCGAGCAGCTGTCCGCCCGGCTGGTGCCGAGCTTCTTCAACATCGACAACGAGGACACCCCGGTCGCCGACAACCGCAGCGACAACAAGGGCCCCGAGCCCGAGGGCCTGACCACGGTCACGGCCGACGGCCGGACCCTCGCGCTGGTCGGCCTGGAGCGGCAGGGCGGGATCATGGTGTTCGACGTGACGCAGCCCAGCGCGCCGACGTTCGTGGAGTACGAGTACTCCACGTTCGACGCCAACAACGCCGAGGGCGACCGGGCGCCGGAGGGCTTCGAGTCGGTCAGCGCGACGGACAGCCCCACCGGCCGGCCGCTCGTCCTGGTCACCCACGAGGTCAGCAACACGCTGCGCGTGTACGAGGTGAGCACCGAGCAGGCGCGCCCGACGCGTCGCTGATCCCTCCCGGCGTGGTCGCCCCCCGCCCGTTTCGTCACTATCGTCCCCGGCAGCGCCCCCGCCGGGACCGGTGACCGGGGCGACCACGCTCGAGGAGGAGCAGCCATGGCGGCCACCGTCGAACGACCGACCGGTGACAGCGAGCCCGGACCCACGGTCGAGGGCGCCCCGCCGCCCGAGGCCGCCGCGGTCGGGGCGCTGCCGGTCGAGTCCCCCACGGGGACCGAGAAGGTGCGCACCACCCGGCAGTGGGTCGGCATCCCGCTCGGCCCCGTGCTGGCGGTGCTGGTCTACCTGCTGCTGCCCGGCGACGGCTCGCTGCCCGAGGCCGGCCGGGTCACCGCCGCCATCGTCACCCTGGTCGCGGTCTGGTGGATGACCGAGGCGCTGCCGCTTCCCGCCACCGCGCTGGTGCCGATCGTCGCGTTCCCGCTGGCCGGGGTGCTCGAGATCGGCGAGGCGACGGCGGCCTACGGCGACGCCAACATCTTCCTGTTCCTGGGCGGGTTCGCCATCGCCCTGGCCATGCAGCGCTGGAACCTGCACCGCCGGATCGCGCTGGTCACGATGCGCGCGTTCGGCACCCGGCCGACCCGGCTGGTGCTCGGCATCATGGTCGCCACCGCGTTCCTGTCGATGTGGGTGTCCAACACCGCGACGGCGCTCATGATGCTGCCCATCGCGATCAGCGTCCTGGGCCTGGTGACCGGCTCCGGCGACGACGACCGCGACGTCCGCCGGTTCGGCACCTGCCTGATGCTCGCCGTGGCGTACTCCGCCTCCATCGGTGGCCTGGGCACCCTGATCGGCAGCCCGCCCAACGTGATCATGGCCGGCGTCATGGAGCAGAGCTACGACGTCGAGGTCAGCTTCGCGGGGTGGATGTCGGTCGGCGTCCCGCTCGCGGCCGTCTTCGTCGTCGTCGCCTGGCTGGTGCTGACCCGGGTGATGTTCCGCACCGGCATGACCGAGATCGCGGGCGGCCGCGGCGTCATCAAGGACGAGCTGTCCAAGCTCGGCCGGATGTCGCGCGGCGAGGTCACCGTCGCCGTCATCTTCGTCGTCACCGCGCTGCTGTGGGTGTTCCGCCAGCCCATGGCCGATGCCGCGTGGCTGGTCGCCGCGTTCCCGTTCGTGGCCCAGCTGTCCGACGCCGGCATCGCCATGGCCGCCGTGGTGGCGCTGTTCCTGGTCCCGGTCAGCCGCCGTCGCGGGGTCGCCGCGCTGGACTGGCCGACGGTGCAGCGCGGCGTGCCGTGGGGCGTGCTGCTGCTGTTCGGCGGCGGCCTGGCCATCGCCGCCGCCATCCAGGCCAGCGGCCTGGACGAGTGGATCGGCACGCAGTTCGAGGGCCTGGCTGTGCTGCCCACCGTCCTGCTGGTCGCCGCCGTGACGCTCGGCGTCCTGCTGCTGACCGAGATCACCTCCAACACCGCCACCGCCGCCACGTTCCTGCCCGTGCTGGCCGGGGTGGCCACCGGCATCGGCGTCGACCCGCTGCTCCTGCTGCTGCCGGCCGCGATGGCCGCCACCTGCGCGTTCATGCTGCCCGTCGGCACCCCGCCCAACGCCATCGTCTTCGGCACCGGGCGCGTGACCATCGGCGAGATGCTGCGTGCGGGGGTCGTGCTCAACGTGCTGGGCGTGCTGCTGATCACCGCGGCGGTGTACCTGCTCGGCCCCTGGGTGCTCGGCATCGCCCTCTGAGCCCCGGGCCCGCTCCCACGCCGACCTCGGCGGGGCGGCATGGGAGCGCGTGGATCCGGGTACCCCTGCCCCCATGCACAGCACCGACCTGCTCACCGACGGCTTCCACCGGGTGCACGACGGCGTGACCGCGCTGCTGGACGGCACCGAGCCCGGCGACCTCGACCGACGACCGGGCGGTGACGCCAACCCGGTCGGCTGGCTGCTGTGGCACCTGCTGCGGGTGCAGGACGACCACGTCTCCGAGGTCGCCGGCCAGCAGCAGGTCTGGCCGGAGGGCTGGTCCCGGCGCGCGGGCCTGCCGCTGGACGAGGCCGACACCGGCTACGGCCACGACCGGGCGCAGGTGGACGCCGTGCGGGTGGACGCCGACCTGCTCCGCGGGTACGCCGAGGCCGTCCACGCCCGCACCGTCCGCGCGCTGGAGGAGCTGTCGGACGCCGACCTGGACCGGGTGGTGGACGACTCCTACGACCCACCGGTCACCGTCGGGGTCCGGCTCGTGAGCGTGCTGGAGGACGACCTGCAGCACCTGGGGCAGGCGGCCTACGCGCTGGGCCAGCTGCGGGCCTGAGCACCGGCGCGGTGCTCGTGCCGGTGCCCCCGCCGGTGGCCGCCCCGGCGGTGCACCAGGACGAACACCGCCGCCGACAGCAGCACGACCAGCACCACCAGCCCGGCCCACGACGGCAGCGCCGCCCCCGACGCGCCGGCCGCGGCGCGGAACCCGTCGGTCATCGGCAGCAAAGACTCCATCGGACCTCCCCGTCCTCCCCCGTCATGCTGGCACCGTCAGCCGAGTCTCGCCAGGACGCCACGGCTCGGTCACATGTCGCGGTACCGGCGCGACCTGGCGACCGTCTCGGCCAGCTCGGGCGCCGTCACCGGACGCGAGCCCGTGGACCAGTCCTGCGGGTCGACCACGTAGACCGCGGCGTAGCCGGCGGTGTCGCGCTGGGTGCGCCAGCCCTCCGCCAGCGGCCCGAGGTCGAGCGTGTCGTAGCCGATCTCGTCCAGCAGCCGGGCCACGGTCGCCTTGGCGTCGGCGTCGTCCCCGGCGACCGCCAGGGCGCTGCGGTCCGGGGCGCCGGACGGGCGGGCCAGGGCCGCCAGGTGCTCGAAGTAGATGTTGTTGAACACCTTGACCACGTGAGAGGTGGGCAGGTGCGCCTGCAGCAGCTCCGACGTGGTCGTCGACTCGTCGTCCAGCGCCGCGACCTGCCCGTCGCGCTCCGGGTAGTAGTTCATGGTGTCGAGCACGACCTTGCCGGCCAGCGGCTCGACCGGGACCTGGTCGCGGGCCCCGAGCGGGATGGTCACGACCACGACGTCGCCGGCCTGCGCCGCCTCCTCCGCCGTGCCCGCCCGCGCCGCGTCGCCGAGCTCGGCCACCAGTCCGGTGAGCGTCTCCGGACCGCGGCTGTTGCTCATCACCACGTCGTGCCCCGCCGCTACGGCCAGCCGCGCGACCGTGCTGCCGATGTTGCCGCTGCCGATGAAGCCCCATGTCGTCATACCGTCCTCAACGACGCAGGAGCGTAGGGATTCCGGGTCAGGACCCCGTGGGCAGCGTGAAGTGGACCACCGGCCCCAGCGACGCGGGCGCGACCAGCGGAAGCTTGGTCGGGTCGTCGGTGGCGAACGACCCCGGCACGTAGCTGTTGGCCGGCCACCGGTCCATGTCCAGCAGCCCCATGTGCTGGTAGCTGGCGGCGACGAGCTGGGAGCAGAAGTACGTGCCGGTGTACAGCGTCCCGCCGGCCAGGCCGGCGGCGTAGTTGGCCGGGAACGCCGTGGTCAGCGGGGTGGGGAACGGCAGGCCGTCCACCCGGTCGACGTAGATGCGCAGCGCGGTCGCCTGGGCCTCGCTCACCCCGGGGCTGAGCCGTCGCAGCCACGCCGTGCCCAGCTCGGGGGCGGAGTAGAACGCGAGCACCTGGTCCAGCGGCGCGATCCGGCAGCCGTCGTGGCCCGCGGACTGCGGGTAGGCGCGGTTGGTCGGGTCGGCGGCCCACGGGTCGGGGAAGGTGGGGTTGCCGGGGCCGGGCGGACCCGGCGCGTCCCACAGGTACAGGTCCTGCCCGTCGCGGACCACCATGCCGACGTGGGAGTACGGGCCGAGGCCCTGCACCTCGTCGAGGGTCTGGATCATGAAGTCCAGCGTGCTGTCGCCGGCGAACATCAGGACGTCACCGGTCTGCAGGGTGTCGCGGACGTCGGCGTACGGCACGGGCGGGATCACGGGGTCTAGCAGGCTGCTCACACGGGCTCCTTCGTGGCGGGCGGGGACGGGGGTACGGCGAGGCCCGCCGCCCCCGTGAAGCCGGCGAGCGCGAGCCCGCGCAGCAGCTGCTCGACCACCTCGGGCCGGCCGCTGGCCGACACCAGGCGCAGGGTGTCCGCGCTCAGTCGCGGCGCCAGCCGGCCCAGCGCGTCCGCGGCGGCCCGGGCCCGGTCGAGGTCGCCCAGCAGCGCCGCCGTGGCGGCAACCGTGGTCAGCGCCGGCGCCGAGTCGGGGCTGACCACCAGCGCCCGCTCGCAGACCTCCCGCGCCGCGGCCCAGTCCCCGGCCTGGAAGTGCACCAGGCCGAGTGCGGCCAGCAGCGAGGCCAGCTGCGGGTCCTTGGGGCTGATCCGGATGGCGTGCTCGACCTCGGCGGCGCCGGCCTCGTGGTCCCCGCCCATGGCCAGGAACTGCCCCAGCAGGGAGCGCGCGACCGGCAGGCTGGGGTTGAGCTCCACGGCCCGGCGGAACGAGGCCACGGCGTCGTCGCGTCGCCCCTGGACCGAGGCCACCAGGCCGCGGTACAGGTGCCCGCCCGCCTCCTGCGGGTCGCACGCCACGGCCAGGTCGGCGTGCCGGGCGAGCGAGGCCACCGTGACCATGACGTCGTCGGTCCAGTGGTGGGTCAGCGCGAGGTAGTGGGCGTGGGCCAGCAGCCCGTGCGCGAACGCCGACGTGGGGTCCCGGTCGACGGCGCGCTGCAGCAGCTCGCGAGCCCGGGCGTTGTCGACGGCGTCGGGGCGGTGCAGGTGCCACAGCCCCTGCAGGGCGTAGTCCCAGGCGTCCAGGTCCGCGGGCGGGCGGCGCAGCGACCGCACGGACTCCGCGCGCAGCAGCTCGGGGCGCAGCGCCACCGCAATGGCCTGCGCCACCTCGGTCTGCGTGTCGAACGCGTCGTCGACGGTGGTGTCCCAGCGGTCGGCCCACACCTGGACGCCGTCCTCGACGTCGACCAGGCGCGCGGCGATGCGCACCCGGCCCGCCGCGCGCCGGACGCTGCCCACCACGACATAGCGGGCCCCCAGGGCGGTGCCGGTTTGCTGGGTGTCGTAGCCGCTGCCGCGCAGCGCGAACGACGAGCTGCGCGAGATCACCGGGAAGTGGCGCCCGACCGCGAGCGAGGTCAGCAGCTCCTCGACCAGGCCGTCGGCGAACCAGGCCCGGTCGGGCTCCTCGCCCAGGTCGTCGAAGGGCAGCACGGCCAGCGTCGGCCGCGCCTGGTCGACGGCGACCTCGGTGCGCACCTGCCCGGGCACGTCGACGAACCAGGCCCGGACCGGGGTCTCGATGTTCTTGACCCGCTGCTCGCCGATGTCCTCCAGCGGCGGGTGGTGCTGCAGCGCGTCGAGCACGGCCTGGGACAGGCAGATGCCGCCGGGCCGGGCCAGCCGCTCCAACCGGGCGGCGACGTTGACGCCGTGGCCGTACACGCGCTCGTCCTGCTCGACGACCGACCCACGGTCCACCCCGATCCGGAAGTGCATCTGCTGCTGCGGTGGTCGCGAGGCGTTGGCCAGACGGACGTCGGCCTGGAAGTCGAGCGCCGCGTCCAGCGCCGCCTGCGAGGTGGGGAACGCGAACAGCAGGTTGTCCCCGGGCGAGTCCACCAGGCGGCCGCCGTGCGCGCGGGCCACGGCCTCGCCGACCGCCCGGAAGCCCGTGATGGCCTGGATGGTGGACATGTCGTCGTCGGCCAGCAGCCGCGACCAGCCCGCCACGTCGGCGCTCACCAGGACCGCCTCGCGACGCACCACGTCCAGCACCTCCATGCTGTCGTCGCCCTCCCCGCCCTGGCCCACTGACCTGCACGAATGGTGACACGGTGACTCTGTTCCGTCACGAGTCACGGAGTGTCGCGACGCCAGGGTCGCCGGGGTCGGACGACGAACCCGTACGTACCGCGCAGATCGGACGCAGACCAGGGTCGGACTGCGCCCGTCCGACGCCCGGGCGGCCGTATCGCTCGGTCCGGGCGGGCCTCCTGCAACCGACCGCGTACCCCGACGCGGCGCCTCAGGAGGAGAACGTCATGGACGAGCCACGCCTGACCCCGTTCGCCGAGCGCGAGCTGCGCGAGTTCGTCGAGCGCCGCGACACCCTGCACGTGCTGCAGCCCGAGCTGCTGCACCGGCTCTGGTGGCGACCGTGCCCGGTGCGGGTGCTGCTGGTCACCGACGGCGGGCTCGACTTCGGCTCGGGCGCCTTCGGGCTGCGCACGTTCGTCACGACCCTGCTGAGCGGCACCTACCCCGCACGGTTCGTCATCACGCTCGCGCACCGTCGCTCCCGCAGCGGCGACGCGATGATGGACGGCGACAACCGGATCGACCGCCGCATCACGGGCTTCCGGTTCGACGACGGCGGCCACTTCGGCGTCGACGACTACGACCAGCTGTGGCTGTTCGGCATCGAGACCTCACCCGGCATCGACGACGCCGAGGTCCGCGCGGTCGCGGAGTTCATGGCCGCCGGCAAGGGCGTGTTCGCCACCGGCGACCACGCCGCCCTCGGCCAGGCGATGGGCGGGCGGATCCCCCGGGTGCGGTCGATGCGGCTGTGGGCCTCCACGCCCGGCGTGGACGAGGTGTCGATGGCCGGGCACCGGCGCAAGGACACCAACCGGCGCGGCCACGACGCCGCGTCGACCTTCGACGACCAGTCCGACGACGTGCCGCAGACCATCCAGCCCCGCTGGTACCGGACCCGGGTCGGGCTGCTCGAGGCCGTCTACCCCCACCCGCTGCTGTGCGGGCCGGACGGGGCGATCACCGTCATGCCGGACCACCCGCACGAGGGCGAGTGCCGCGAGCCGGCCGACACGACGCAGACCGTCACCGTGGCCGGCGCGTCGTTCGTCGAGTACCCGCCCGGCACCGGCGGGCCGCAGCCGCTGCCGCAGGTCGTCGCCACCTCCACGGTGCTGGCCGGCACCACCTCCGGCGGCAAGGACGCCACGCAGGGGCACACCTTCGGCGGGATCGCCGCCTACGACGGGCACCTGGCCGGCGTCGGCCGGGTGGTCACCGACGCCACCTGGCACCACTTCGTCAACATCAACCTGGTGGGCGAGGCCGGCGCCGTCCCGCCGAAGAACCAGGGCTTCCTGGCCACGGCGGCCGGTCAGGCGCACCTGGCCCGGATCCGGACCTACTACCGCAACATCGCCACCTGGATCAGCCCGCCGGACTCGATCCGCTGCATGAACCGCCGGCTGCTGTGGGACCTGGTGTGGCAGGACCGCGTGCTGGAGGCCGTGGCCACCGCCGACCGGGTCGAGCTGGCCAAGGCCCACCCCGTGCTGCTGCGCCACATCGGCAAGCAGGCCCGCGACGTGCTGGGCCGACGCACGAGCACGTGCCAGTCCGTCCGGCTGGTCCTGGACCTGGTCTGGGCCGAGGCGCTGCCCAAGCTGTTCCCCGAGATCGACCCGTGGCTGGTCCGGGAGCCGGTGCGGCGGCCCGAGCCGGAGCGGGTGCCCTGGTTCGACCCGTCGCCCGTCCTGGACCTGGCCCTGGGGGCGGCCCTCACCGCGGTCCACGAGGCGTTCGCCGACGAGGAGCGGCTCGACGAGGACTCCCTGGACAAGCGGCTGGACGAGGTCCTGGCCCGCGGTGTCGCACTGGGTCTGGAGCGCGCCCGCGACAGCGCCCGGGAGTCGCTGGAGGAGCTCGACGCCCTGGTGCAGCGGGTCACGGAACGGTGAGCGCGTCCCCCCACGGCGGGCGCCAGTCCTCCGGCGGGTCCTCGCCCACCCGGCCGTCGACCGACTCGCGCAGCAGGTCGGCGTGCCCGGTGTGGCGGGCGTACTCCTCCAGCAGGTCGAACAGCAGCCGCCGCAGGCTGACCACCAGGTCGGGCGCGCCCAGGTGGACGCGGCCGCCGAGGCCGTCGGTCGCCACGGCGGCGGCGAAGCGGGACCGCGAGCGCGACACCGCCTCGTCGTACCAGGCGTACAACCGCTCCGGCGGGTCGGCGGCCGCCGTGGCGAAGGAGGTGTCGTGGCCGGCCTCGACGTCGAACGGCTCCCCCGGCCGCTCGCCGGCCAGGCGCCAGGTGGAGATCTCCTCCTCCACGGCGGCCAGGTGCTTGAGCAGCCCGCCGAGGGTCAGCGCGGACGGGCCGAGCCGGGCGGCGAGCGCCGCGGCGTCCAGGCCGTCGGCCTTCCAGCGGAACGTCGCACGCTGCCGGTCCAGGGCCCCCAGCAGGTGGGCGGCCTCGTCACCGGCCAGGGGCGGCTCCCACGGCGGGGGCGCGTCGTCGTCGGCCATGGCGGCGACGGTAGACCTGCGCACCGACAGCCCCGTCCGGGTCTCGACGCCCGCCCGGGTCTGCGGGACGATCAGGTCCGACGGACGTCGCGCGTCGCACCGGGGAGGTCGGCCATGAGCGTGACCAGGACCCTCGCGCTGGCGGCGGGCGGTCTGCTCGCGCTGGTGCTGCTGTGGCTGGTCGGGATGCGCGACAAGGGCTCCGCCGTGGTCCGTGCGCAGCGCCGGCTCAACCGGGACCACCTGAACCCGCGGCAGCGCGGCTCGGCCGGCGTCGCCGGGTCGACGACGTCGCTGGTGCGTCACACCGGTCGGCGGTCCGGGCGGACCTACGAGACCCCGGTCGACGCCCTCCGCACACCCGACGGGTTCGTGGTGGCGATGGTCTACGGCCGGGGCACCGACTGGGTGCGCAACGTCCTGGCCGGGGGCCCGGCCGGGGTGCGGCACGACGGCACCGAGCACGTGGTGACCGCCGCCGAGGTGGTCGACGTGGCCGACGTCGCCGACGCGTTCACGCCCGCGCAGCGTCGGGTCGGGCGGGTGTTCGGCGTCCGCGAGGCGCTGGTCCTGCGTACCCGGTCCGGCCAGGAGACCTGACGTGGCCACGGCACCGGCGGACGAGCCGGCCCTGCTGAGGCGCATCCGGGAGTCGGTGATCGGCGACGACCAGGTGATGCACGGGCCCTACGGACCGCGGCGGGTGACCTACGCCGACTACACCGCCAGCGGCCGGGCCCTGTCGTTCCTCGAGGACTTCGTCCGCGACGAGGTGCTGCCGCGCTACGCCAACACCCACACCGAGTCCAGCGGCACGGGGCTGCAGACCACCCGGCTGCGCGAGGACGCCCGGCGCCTGGTCCGCGAGGGCCTGGGCGGTGACGACGACGTCGCGGTCATCTTCTGCGGCTCCGGCGCCACGGCCGCGATCGACAAGATGGTCGGGCTGCTGTCGCTGCGGGTGCCGTCGGGCCTGGAGGACCGGTACCGGCTGTCGCAGCACGTCCCCGCGGCCGAGCGGCCCGTGGTGCTGATCGGGCCGTTCGAGCACCACAGCAACGAGCTGGCCTGGCGCGAGAGCATCGCCGACGTCGTCACCATCCCCGAGGACGCCGACGGCCACGTCGACCTGGCCGCGCTGGAGCGGGCCCTGCTCGCTCACGCCGACCGGCCGCTGCTGATCGGCTCGTTCTCGGCCGCGTCCAACGTCACCGGCATCGTCACCGGCACCCGCGCCGTCACCGACCTGCTGCACGCGCACGGGGCGCTGTCGTTCTGGGACTTCGCGGCCGCGGCGCCCTACGTCGACGTGCGGATGTCCGAGGTGGGGATGGACGCGGTGTTCTGCTCGCCGCACAAGTTCGTCGGCGGGCCCGGCACGCCGGGTGTGCTCGCGGTGCGCCGCGACCTGCTGCGCAACCGGGTGCCCGTGGTGCCGGGCGGCGGCACCGTCCGCTTCGTCAGCTCGACCGAGCACCACTACCTGCGCGACCCCGAGCACCGCGAGGAGGGCGGCACGCCGGCCATCGTCGGGTCCATCCGCGCCGGCCTGGTGTTCCAGCTCAAGCAGGCCGTCGGCGTCGACGTCATCCGCGCCCGCGAGCAGGTGCTGCTGCGTCGCGCCGTGGCGCACTGGCAGGCCGTGCCCGAGATCGAGATCCTCGGCAACCTCGACACCGAGAGGCTGTCCATCGTGTCGTTCGTCGTCCGCCGCCCGGACGCCGCCGGCAACCCGGGTCGGCACCTGCACCACAACTTCGTCGTCGCCCTGCTCAACGACCTGTTCGGCATCCAGTCCCGCGGCGGCTGCTCGTGCGCCGGGCCGTACGGGCACCGGCTGCTGGGCATCGACGCCGAGCGCTCGCACGCCCTGGAACGCGAGACGGCGCTCGGCTGCGACGGCATCCGCCCCGGCTGGGTCCGGGTCAACCTCAACTACTTCGTGTCCGACGCGGTCGTGGACCACGTGCTGGCGGCGGTCGCGTTCGTCGCCCGCCACGGCTGGCACCTGCTGGCCGACTACACCTTCGACCCCATGACGGGCCTGTGGCGGCACCGGGACGGGCCGGTCGAGCCGCCGCTGCGCCTGGACCAGGTCAGCTACGACCCGGTGACCGGGCAGATGCGCTACCCGCACCACGACGAGCCGGTCCCCGAGAGCGCCCTGGCCGGGTACCTGGTCGAGGCCGAGCGGCTGGTGGCCCGCCGCCGGGCGGCCGCGTCGGTGCCCGCTCAGCCGGGCTCCGGCACGGGCCGGGTCTCGGCCGAGTTCGAGCGGCTGCGCTGGTTCGAGCTGCCGGCCGAGTGCCTGGTCACGTCGCCGCCGCACGGCTGAGCCCACCACCGGACCGGCAGCACCGTCGGGCCGCCTCAGCCCATCGTCTTCTGACCGTCCAGCGACTCGCGGATGATGTCGGCGTGCCCGGCGTGCTGGGCGGTCTCGCCCACCACGTGCAGCAGCACCCGACGGGCGCTGCGCCGCGCGCCCGGGGTGAACCAGGGCGCCTCGGGCAGCGCGTGGGACAGGTCCAGGTCCACGGTCAGCACCAGCTCGTCGGTGCGGGCGGCCACCTGCTCGTAGCGGGCCAGGACACCCTCGAGGGTCTCGCCGGGCAGCAGGCGGAAGCTGTTCTCGTGCTCGACCCACTCGTCGGGGCCGACCTCCATGGCGCTCGTGCCCTGCTCGACGAAGTCCACCCACTGCGACTCGGTGACGGCCACGTGCTTGACCAGCCCGGCCAGGCACAGCTCGCTCGCGGTGGTGCGGCGGGTGGCCTGCTCGTCTGTCAGGCCCTGGACCGTGGTGCGCAGGAACGCACGGTGGGTCCGCAGGGCCTGGAGGATGTCCGCGCGCTCGCTGTCCGTGCCGGCCATGGTCGGTCCTCTCGTCGCCGGGTGGTGGGCCCGACGGTAGGGGCCGGGTCCGACGACGGGACGGGCCCACGCGTCAGGGTGCGGAGGGCCGGTCGGCCTCCTCCGCCCGCCGCTCGGCCCTCGCGGTGGCGCGTCGGGCCGCGAGCAGCGCCCGGTCCGCCGCCGCCTGCTGCCCCTGCTGCTGGCCGAGCTGGTCGGCCACGTCGGCGGCCTCGGACCCGACGGCGGCGAGCCGGGCCCGCAACCGGTCGCGCTCGACCTCCAGCCCGTCCACGCGGGTCCGCAGTGCGGCCACCTGCGAGGCCGACTGCTCCGCCACCCGCTCGGCGTCGACCTGCGCGGCGCGGGCGGCACGCAGCTCGGCCTGGGCCCGGGCGCGGAGCCGCTGCCGCTCCTGGCGTTCCCGCTCCTCCCGGGCGCGGCGCTCACGCGCCTCCCGCGCCCGCTCCTCCCGTGCCCGCTCCTGCCGCGCTCGCTCCTCGCTCCCCTGCTCGCGGCGTGTCCGCGCCTCGTCCAGCGAGCGGGTGCGGCTGCCGCCCGACGAAGGCCCGCCGCCCCGGTCCCCCTCGGACGGCGTGGTCGACCGGCGCCGGGAGGACCCGGTGGACCCGTCGCGTCGACGGCGGGCCCCGACCAGCACCAGCTCGGGGACGGCGACGGCGTCCGGGTCCAGGGCGACGCCGAACCCGACCGCGCTGACCGCCCGGGTCAGCTGCCCGCTCGTGACCGCCGCCCCGGCCTCCGGGTCGGCGAGCGCGGCCGCCAGGCTCTGCTCCACCTGCCGGGTCAGCTCGGCGTCCACCGTGTGCCCGTGCTCCTGGACCAGCGCCGCCGCCCGCCGGGCCAACGCCCCGACCACCCCGCGGCGTTGCCGGTCCAGGTCCTTCAGGGCGGCGCCGTCCAGACCGGACTGGGCCTGCCGCAGAAGTCCGCCGAGCTCCAGCAGCTGTCCCACCAGGTCGGGTTCCTGACGGCAGAGCAGGTTGAGCGCCCAGGCGGCGGTCGTGGGCCGCCGGAGCCTGCGGACCGCTGCCGACAGGGCCTTGTCACCCTCGGAGCGCGCGGCGGCGGCGATCTCGTCCCGGCGGGCGGTGAAGCCCGACGGGGCCGCCGAGTACAGCTCGTCGACGACCGGGTCGAGACGACGTCGCAGCGCCTCCTCGGCGGTCTCTGGCACGACCCCGATGGTGGCGCACGCCCGGGGCCGACCGCACGCGCGCCTCCGTCGCCAGGACCCGGGCCGACGCTGGGCCGGCCGCGTCGCCCGACCGCGAACCGGCCCCGACCGACCCGGCCCGCGGATACGGTCACCGCGTGCCGAGCCGCAAGCCCCGTGTCCGCGTCGACGACGTCCTGCTCGACCGCTGCCACGTCGACGAGGAGCTGGACGCCGCCCTGCTCGTGGTCACCGACACCGGCCGGGACCCGGCGGAACGTGCGGGCCGGGCGCTGTCGACGGTGACCGCGCGGCGGGGCGACGTCGAGCGGCAGCTGCTGGCCCAGGAGGCGCTGGCCCCGGCGACCCGCGACCTGCACGCCGAGCTGGTGACGGCGGCCCGGGCGGGTGCCACCCCGGCCGACGTCGCGGACGCGGCCGGTCTGGCCGCCGGCGCCACCGTGCACGCGGCCTGGGGCCTCCGCGAAGCCGGGCCGGAGACGGCACCGGACCCCGCCCGCGCGTTCCACGCCCTGGTCGAGGAGGCCGACGACCTCGCCCTGGACGGGTTGCGAGCCGTGCCGGACCACCCCGGCTGCGCGCTGGCCCGGCTGGTGACCGCGCGGGTCCGCGGGGTGCCCGGCGACGAGGTGGTCCACCGGTTCGACGTGGCCCGCCGTGAGGAACCCCTGTGCTTCCCGGCGCACCTGCAGATGCTGCAGGCCGTCAGCGCCAAGTGGCGCGGCAGCCACGATGCCATGTTCGACCTGGTGCGTCAGACGTCGGCGGTCGTCCCCCCCGGCCACCCGACCACCGCGGTGCTGCCGGTGGCCCACCTGGAGTACCTGGCCGCCGGAGAGCGGGACGCGACGGCCCGCCGCGAGAAGGACGCGGTCTTCATGGCCGCGCTGTCGGAGCCCCTGCTCGCCGCGGGGGACGAGCACCCGCGGGCCGTGGAGGCCCACAACGCGTTCGGCTGGTTCTTCGCCGCGGTGGACGACAAGCGGCGGGCCCGGCTGCACCTGGCCCGCACCGGGCAACGGCCGTCGTGGCTCTGGGCGTACCTGGCCGACGACCCGCGGACCGTCTACGTGGAGGTGCTGCAGCAGATCGGCGCGGCCCGCTGAGCGACGACGCGACCTGCGCACGAGCCGACGAGCCGGGTCAGTAGCGCCGCCGGAACGACCAGATGGCGCCGTAGACGGCCCCCCAGAACAGCGGGACCGCCACCGTGGGCGGCGGCCCCCCGCCACCGACCACGAGGAACGCGGCCGGTCCACCCAGGACCAGCATGACGAGCAGCAGCCACAGCACGAGCGCTAGGCGTCGGTGCCGCAGCACCCACCGGTCGAGGACCTCGGTCCGGGTGGGACGGGGCGGCCCCGGGGCGGTCGACAGCGGCACGGGCACCTGGCCCGGCGCCCGGGGGGCCATGGCCACGAACCGGTCGGCGGGGAAGGTCCGGTCGACGTCACGGACCAGGCCCGCGCCGTCCTCCCAGACGGTGGGCTCGACGAGCAGCTGGACCCCGTCCGCGCCCACCAGCACCCGCTGGCCGTCCGGGCGGTGCAGCACCCCGGCCACCGCGTCCCGCCGGACGGTCCACGTGGTGCCCTCCGTGGTGCGTGACACCCCGTCCGGAGACGTGACCACGGTCTCGGTGGTCCCCAGGGCGCGACGGACGGTCCCCTGCACGGGGTCGGCCGTCGTGGCCAGGGCCGGCACCCAGCGACCGCGGTAGGTGCCCAGGCCCCGGGGGACGGCGGCCAGCAGCGACGCGGCGGCCTCGCGGGCCCGGGCCCGGACCTCGGCCGCGGTGACGTCGGTCGGGGCGGCGGTGTCGCCGACGTGCCGGAGCAGCGTGTCCCAGCTCGCCCTCGCCAGGTCGGACGCCCACGCGTACGGCTCCGCGGCCTGGCGTCGCGCCGCGTCGTGGAAGCCCGCGACGTCGGCGTCGGTGACCGCGCCGGGGGCGCCCTCGTCGCCGCCGAGCTCGTCCAGCAGGCGCAGCAGCGGGCCGACCCCCTCCGACTGGCGACCACCGACCAGGTCGGTGTGCAGCAGCAGCCAGCCCTCGCCGCCGCTGACCGGTGAGTAGTCAGCGACGGGCGAGTACGCCACAGCCAGGTCCACCCGCAGCCGGTCGACCAGCCGGGCCTGCGCGACGTGGCGCAGCGCGGGCGAGGCCCAGCCGCGCGGCACCACCGCGAGGGCCGCGGCCAGGTCGTCGTGGTCGGTGAACCAGGCCGGCAACGCGCCGGCGACGCAGCGGTTCGGGTCGGGTGGGGCGACGTGCTCGCCGTCCGCCAGGTGCAGCCGCAGACCGGCCGGTGGTGGCCCCGACAGCCAGACCACGGCGTTGCCGCGCGCGGCCCGTCGGGCGGCCCAGTGCCGCAGCGCGTCCGCGGGCGGCGGGGTCGACAGCCCGACCTCGTCCATCCCGCCCAGGCCGTAGTCCGTCGCCCCGTAGCGCCACGACAGGAGCCGGTCCATCGTGGACCCGCCGCGGCGGGCCTGCTCCGCGTGCAGGACACCCACCTCGTCCCGCAGCCGGGCGACCGGCAGGTCCGACAGGTTGCGCGTCACCGCGCCCAGGAAGGCCACGACGTCGTCCGGCCCGCCCTCGACGTGGAAGTCGGTGACGGTGGTGCCGGTGCGGCCGTTGGAGTGCTCCCCCGGGCGACCCACCCCGGCCAGGGCGAGGTGCTCCACCAGGTGGGTCCAGCCCCGGGTGGGCAGGGTCTCGTCCGCCCAGCCGGCCCGGAGCATCAGGTGGGCCCGCAACGGTCCCGGCGCGTCGCACCAGAGCAGCGGCACCCCGTCGACCTCGCCCCGGTGCACCGGCCGCGTCCCGCCCGGGCCGGGCGTGGCGGCCGCGTCCACTGCTGTCACGAGGGACGACGCTAGAGGCGCACCGCCGGACGCGGGGGCGGAACGAGAGGTGTCACCCGACGGGCGTCGTCGGCGGGGCCACGGGCGGGACGGACCGACGGGACGGTCAGCGCCTCGGGTGCGCCGGTCAGTCCGTGCCGTCGAGCCGGCGCCGCAGGAGCCGGGTCAGGTCGATCGACTCCCCGTCCCGGGCACCGCGGCCCACCACGAGCGGCGGGTCGGTGGGCTCCACCGCCGCCCCGAGCAGCCGCTCACGCAGACCGCCCTGGGCCCGCAGCACGTAGTAGCGGCCGTCGGTGTCCACCGCGACCCGGTCGTCCCTCGACAGGTACCAGCCGGTCAGGCCGGTCCGGTAGCGGCGCGCGCCCGGGCGCCGTCCCGGCGCGAGCAGCGGCTCGGGCTCGACCCCGCGGCGGCGCGCCTCGACCACGAACTCGTCGACGAGCGCCTGCGCCTGGGCGGTCTCCTTGGCGGCCGCGCGCTCGGCGGCCGCCGCCTGGGCCGCGATGATCCGCGAGCGCTCCTCGGTCCAGTCCTCCACGACGCCGATGGTGGCGCACCTGCGCCCGAGGTGCACGGGAGGGCGCGCAGCTACCGGCCCGACCCGCGCCCAGCGGTCGTGGCTGTCACGCGTCGACCGTCTTGACGAGCGCGACCGTCCCAGGAACGTGCGCGGTCGACTGCTGCGCCTGCTCGTCGACGACATACCCAGCAGTGGCGTACATCCGCAGGTTGCGCCGGCTGCGGGCACCCGTGAACAGCGCGACCCGGGTGGTGCCCGTCGGCGCCAGGGCCTCGACGGTCGCCAGCAGCCACCGACCCGTGCCGCGCCCCGCCAGGTCGGGCGCCACCATGAGCCGGCCCACCTCCCAGACGGGACCGACGGCCCGGGCCCGGACGGCCGCGACCAGCCGGTGGTCGAGCCGCACGACGAGCGTCAGCCACGACCGGGCCCAGCACCGGACCTCGTCGAGGTCCTCGTGCAGCGCGGCGATGTCGAGGGTGTCGTTGGCGATCGCCTCCTGGACCCAGCAGCACCGCTGCAGGACCAGCAGCTCCCCGGCGTCCGGCTCGGCGAACCGGGCGAGCCGCAGACCGGGAACGGGCGGCGCGGGTCCCTCGTCGCTGCTCACGGCCGCCTCCTGCCCAGGCCCCGCTCGGCCGCGGCCGCGTGGGCGGCGACGATCCGGGTGCGTTCGTCCGTCCAGCGCTCGACCACGTCGCTGATCGTGACGCACCGGCCGCGCGACCGCACGCGCCGGGGTCCGGGCGGCGAGAGCGCCACGCCCGGCCCGACGGGTCGACCTAACCGGCGCGGTGCCGGGCCACGGCGTCGGCCGCCAGCGCACGGACGACCGGCGGCGTCGCGGTCGAGGACCCGCCGGACGTGGACCCCTCGGTCGGGGACCCGGCGGACCGGGACTCGTCGGTCGGGGACCCGCCGGACCGGGACTCGTCGGCCGGCACCGGGACGAGCAGGGTCCGGGTGCGAGCAGCCAGTGCCCCGTCGTACAGCAGCAGCAGCTCGGCGGCCAGGGCGTGCGGGTCCCGGGCGCCGGCCCCGACGGCCAGGTCGTGCAGCCGCTCGCGCAGCAGGGCG
The DNA here is from genome assembly GCF_042466345.1 of Jannaschia sp. R86511. NCBI lineage: Bacteria > Pseudomonadati > Pseudomonadota > Alphaproteobacteria > Rhodobacterales > Roseobacteraceae > Jannaschia > Jannaschia sp. R86511. The sequence continues at coordinate 957,200 of NZ_JAXHCD010000001.1, read as the reverse complement.
GTGTCCGCGGCCAGCCACCGGGCGGCGGGGTGCTCGGCGGCGGTGACCTCGACGGCGGCGGCCAGGAACGCGCACCCACGGCGCGTGGCCTCGTCGCCGTGGAAGTCCGCCAGCGCGTCGAACACCGACAGCACCCGGGCGACCGGGTCGTCACCGGCCCGCTCCAGCGCCTCGTCCCAGGCGTGGCGCCACCGCTCGTGGCGGCGCTCCAGGTAGGCCGCGACCAGGTGGTCCTTGCCGCCGAAGTGCGCGTACAGCGTCGCGGGCGCGACCTGGGCCCGGCGCAGCACCGCGTCGACGCCGGTAGCCGCGATTCCGCGTTCGTAGAACAGCTGCTCAGCCGCCTGCAGCAGCCGCTCCCGTGCCGGTGACCTGGCGCTCGTTGCCGTCATGGTCGTACTGTAACGACCACTATGCTGAAACGATCGTTACGTTCCGCCGCACCGCAGGCGACCCCGGTGGGCCTGCTCGCCGCGGCCACGGGCCTGATCGCGGTCACCTACGGGGCCGTCCGGTACGGCTTCGGGCTGCAGCTGCCGACCCTGGCCGCGGAGTTCGACCTGTCCCCGCGCACGTCGGGCCTGATCGCGTCGGGCAGCTTCGTGGCGTACTGCCTGGCCGCCCTGGTGGCCAGGCGGGTGATCGACCGGCGCGGGGCCCGCGCGGTGCTGTGGCTGGCCGCCGCGCTGGCCGCCGGTGGTGCGCTGCTGGTGGCGGTGGCCTGGTCGGCCGAGGTGCTGGCACTCGGTGTGCTGGTGGCCGGCGGGGCGGCCGGGGCGGCGTCCCCCGCCCTGGTGGTGGCGGTCGGTACGACGGTCCGGCCGGGCCTGGTGGCGCGGTCGCAGGCCGTGGTGAACGCGGGCACGGGCCTGGGCGTCGCGCTGGCGGGGGCGGCGGTGCTGAGCGCGCCGCAGGCCTGGCGCCCGGTCTGGGTCGGGGCCGCGGCGCTGGCCCTGCTCACGGCCGTGGTGGTCGACCGCCGGACGCCGTGGCCGACCCCGACCGGCGCGACGTCGGGCGGCGAAGGGGGCCCCGGCCGGACCGGACCCGACCGCTCGATGCGGCGCCCGGTCCTGGCCGCGGCCGTCGCCGGTACGGGCAGCGCGGCCGTGTGGACGTTCGGCCGGGACCTCATCACCGCCGGGGGCCTGTCCGAGCGGACCACGGCGGCGCTGTGGTGCCTGCTGGGGGTGGCGGCCGTGCTGGGCGCGCTCAGCGGCGACGCGGTGCGCGTGCTGGGCCTGCGCGGGGCGTGGGCGCTGACCGCTGCGGCCTCGGCGCTCGGCACGCTCGCGCTCGGGCTGGCCCCGGGCCACCTGCTGGTGGCGGGGGCGGCGGGGGCCCTGTTCGGGGGCGCGTACACCGCGCTCAGCGGGGTGCTGATCGCCTGGGCCGGCGCGCTGCACCCGGCGGCGGCCGGTCAGGCGACGGCGACCCTGTTCGTGGCCCTGACCGGCGGTCAGGCGGTCGGCGCGGTGGCGACCGGCCTGCTGGCCGAGGCCCTGGGGGCGCCGGCGGCGTTCGTGGTCTGCGCGGTGGTGCTGCTGGGTGCGGCCGGGGTGCTGCCCCGGCGGGACCCGGCCCGCGCCCCGGCCTGACGCCCCGAGGGCAGGCCCAGGCCGGGACGGGCAGCCCGAGCCCCCGAGGGGGCCGCCTGGTGCTCAGCCCTCCCGGACGGCGTGCGGGTAGGTGGCCTCGCGGTCCTGGAAGGCGAGGATGCGGTCGTTGCGCACCTGGCCGGCCTCGATCTCGACCGCGCGGTCGATCGTGACGTGCTCGGCCCAGGCGTCCGGGCCCTGCTGCACCAGGTCGAGGTACGGCAGCAGCGCCTCGCTGATGGTCCAGGTCGCCGACTCCCAGTACAGCGACGGCGTGTGGTCGACGGCGTAGTAGTGGACCCGGTCCCCCACCTCGAACATCGGCTCGGCGAACGACGTCGGCCGCGCCCAGCCGAAGCCCATCCCCTCGTCGACGGACACGTCGACCACGACCGTGCCCGGCGCGAACGTGGCCGGGTCCTGCACGAACACCAGCGGGGCGTCGGTGTCCTGCAGCATGCAGTTGACGACCACGTCGTGCTCGGCCAGCAGCTCCGCGGTGTCCTTGGGTCCCTCCTCGCGCAGCACGTGGGTGCGGCTGGGGTCGTCCTCCAGGCGCTCGAACTGCTCGATGACGACGCCCGAGAACGGCGCGGCCACGGCCGAGCGGTCGCGCTGGGTCAGCACGGTGACGTCGTGCACGCCCATGGCGTTCAGCGCCCGGACCGCGCCACGGGCGGTGGCCCCGAACGAGATGACCGCCGCGCGCAGGGGCCGGCCGTAGTGGCCGGTCGTGCCGCGCAGCTGCATCGCGTGCACGACCGAGGCGTAGCCGGCGATCTCGTTGTTCAGGTGGAACACGTGCAGCGAGAACGAGCCGTCGGAGTGCCAGTGGTTCATGGCCTCCCACGCGATCACCGACAGCCGCTTGTCGACGGCGAGCTGGGTGAGCTGCCGGTCCTGCACCAGGTGCGGCCAGCCCCACAGCGTCTGCCCGTCGCGCATCTCGGCCAGGTCCGCGGCCACGGGCTTGGGCAGCAGCACCACGTCGGAGCGGCGCAGCAGCTCGTCGCGGTCGACGACCCCGGCGACCCAGCGGCCGATCTCGTCGTCGTCCACCCCGAAGTGCGCGCCGTAGCCCTGCTCGACGAGCAGGTGGGCCCGCACGTCCGGGTCGATCCGCTCGAGGTGGGCGGGGTGGATGGGGCGGCGGTGCTCGTCCTGCTTGCGGGTGGTGCCGACCACGCCGATGGTGAGTCGTTCCATGGGGTCCTCGCTCGTCGGACTGCTGGGGCCCCGAGGCTAGGCCACCGCTCGCGGGTCCGGCGCCGGTGCGGCCTCCAGGACGACCACGGGGGTGTCGGTCGCGCGGTGGTCGGCGAGGGCGGGCAGGTTCGTGTCGACGGCGACCCAGCGCAGCCACAGCCGCTCCCGCTCGTCGCCGGTGGCGACCCGGGCCCGGACCGGGCGGGCTCCGCCGCGGGCCGTCGTGGCCGAGGCGTCCGGGTGCTGCTGGAGGTTGAGCCACCAGGCCGGGTGACCCTCGTCCCAGCCGTTCATGGCCAGCAGCACCAGGTCATCGCCGTCCTCGAGGTAGCCGAGGATGACGTCGCGGGGCCGGCCCGTCCGCCGCCCGGTGGTCGTCAGGCGGAGCGCGCCCCAGCCGCGCCGGTTGGACGGCGTCCACAGGAAGCGGCCGCCGCTGAGCCGGTGCAGGACCCGGTGGACCCGCCAGGCGGTGTGGACGAACCACGGTGGTGGGGTGCGCGGGGCGGTCGTGGCCTCGGTCATGTCACGACGGTAGGGAGCACCCGACACCTCTGGCGCCCCGGCCGACCCGAGTCCGCGCCGGGGGCTGACCCCCTGGCGGCGCAGCCTGCTCCCGCCACCGTCGGTCTGCCTGGAGGAGCGTCGCGTGCCGGTCGAGCGGTTCCGCACGGGCGGGGGGCGTTCACGCGCCCGGCGGTCGAGCGACGGTGAGCTCGGCCACCACCGCGAGGTGGTCGGTCCCGTCCACCGGGAACCGCTGGACCTGATCGACCCCGGTGGCGGGGTCGACCAGCACGTGGTCCAGCGCGAGCAGGGGCGGCCAGAGCTGGTTCGCGGGCCAGGTGCGCGCCCACACCTGACGGGCCGCGGCGTCACGCAGACCTGTCGCGGTCAGGGCGCGGAACCGGGCGTGGTCACGGGTGGCGTTGAGGTCACCGGCGAGGACCTGCGGGTCGGGACCCTCCGAGACGGCCTCCAGGAGCAGCCGGTGGTCGTCGCGCCACCGGTCCACCGTCCCCGGCAGGGGCGGCCAGGTGTGCGCGTTGGTGAGCGTCAGCGGTCGGGCGCCGGGCACGGTCACGACGCTGCGGACGGTGGCGAACGTCGTGGCGGGAGCCGGCAGCCGGTCCTGGGACCACCGGGTGAAGGTGCCCGTCCCGTCAGGTCCAGGCCGCACGGTGGTGACGGCCTCCGGCAGCAGACCGGTCAGCCCGGACGCCTCGAGCCCCGCGGCCAGGCCTGGCGTGAGCTCCTGCACCAGCAGGACGTCGACGCCGTTGTCCCGCACGAGCTCCACCACCCGCCCAGGGTCAGCGTTGCCGAAGCGCGCGTTGACCGACATGACGGTGACGGAGGTGCCGTCGGCGGGGGCCGCAGGGACGTCGCGCGGCACCAGCCACCAGCCGTGCAGCAGCAACGCGCACACGACCACGGCCGCCGGCCAGCGCGGCCCGCGCAGGGGGAACGCGACGACGAGCAGCGGCAGGACCGCCACCAGCAGCACGAGGCCGGCGAACGGGGTCAGCCCCACCACCTGCGCGACCGGCGTGACCCCGTCACGCCCCAGCAGCCGGACCAGAGTGACCGGAAGCGCGCCCACCGCCGGCAGGACGCCGACGGCGAGCAGGACCCGCCCGGTGCGGCGCCGCCCTGTCTGCGGGCCGCCCGCCGTCGCCATCGGGCCACGAAAGCACATCGGCAGAACCACCCGGAGGGCGAGCAGTGGGCCGACCGTGAGCTGGGTCGTGCTCTAGTCCGAGCAGGGTCGCTGGGGCCCGTCCTCCAGGGCGGCCCCGTCGATCTGCCAGAAACCCTCGTCGAGGGCGAAGGTGTACCGGACCAGCCAGTCGGAGCAGGTGGCGCCATCACGTCCGAACTCGGCGTCCTGAGTCGTACGGAAGGCGACGACGGCCTCACTGGAGACCTCGTCGACGGCCTGCACCTCGACGACGTCGATGGTGAGCCAGGAGCTCGAGAGCAGCCCCTCGGCGTAGGCGTCGTAGCTCCCGATCCGCTCGCGCATGGCCGCGGTCAGCAGGTTCCAGGTCTGGTCGTGGTAGCGGTCGTTGATGCCCTGCGCGTACAGCTGCATGGTCTGCGCGATCGAGGGGGCCTCCGGCGAGGTGCTGCTGATGCTCACCTCGACGGGGATCGAGTACGGGTCTGCGCCCGTGTCCTCGCACTCCGGCGTGTCCGTGAACTCGATGTCGCCGTCCCACCCGTCCAGAAGGGCCTGCAGCGCAGGCTGGGACACGGCGAACCCCTCACCCGGCGCGAACGAACCGGCGGTCACCACCCCCACCACGACTCCCTGGCTGTCGACCACGGGGCCGCCGCTGTTGCCGGGGTTGATGGCGCTGTCGGTGCGGAAGAGCCCTCGCCGGTCCTTGCCCTCGACGTCCACGCGCAGGTCGACCGAGGTGACGGCGCCCTGCGTCATCGCGAGCGGTCGTCCTCCGGGATACCCGAGGACGGCGACGTCCGTCCCCACCCGGGCCGGGCCGTCGGCAACATCGAACTGGTGCGACCCGGGGGTCCCGTCGACGCTGAGCAGCGCCAGGTCGTTCTCCTCGTCCAGCTCGACGACGTTCCCGCGGAACACGTCGGGTCCGAAGCGCAGCGAGATGGACGTCGCGTCCTCCACCACGTGGGCGGCCGTGGCCACAGTGCCCGCGCCCACCAGGAAACCGGAGCCCGACCCACCCCCCTCGCAGGTGACGACGGCGATCCTGCCCACGCCGCCTGACACGTCGTCGAACAGGACCGGCCACCCGGTCGGCTGGGGTCCGGCCGTTGGCGCCGGTCCTGCCGAGGTGCTGGACGAGGACTCGGGCACGGCGGTCACGGCCCCTTCCGTCGGCAGGTCGTCACCGGCACCGAGCAGCGAGCATCCCGACAGGCATACGGCCAACGAGAGGGTGGTGGCAGCCCCTGACGCCCGGACTGCGGCTCGGGCGAGGGTCGAGGTGTGCGACACGGTTGCCCCCCGGGGGACGTCGGTTGCCGGAACGCTAGGCCATCCGGGTGATTCCTGTCCCTGGCTTCGATGACCTGCTTCGGCAGGCGGGCGGGCGTGGCGGGGCCGCAGCCACGACCACGCGCCCCCGTCAGAACCGAGACGGGTCCCGTGGCGGTTGCCACGGGACCCGTCCGGCGCTCCTGGTACCGACTACCGGACGCCGACCACCAGCTGGCCGGTGGCGACCAGCCCGGTGCCCGCGGCGACCCCACGGACAGGCACCCGGCCTCGTGCTCCCGCCGGGACCTCGATCGGCAGGGTGACGACCCCCGAGGCGTCGGCGATCGCCTCGACGGGGGTGAGGTCGCCGACGCTCACGGCGACCGACTCCCCGGCGCGGAAGCCGGACGCCGTCGCCTGGACCACCGCGCCGGGCCTGGCGGTCCCGGCGATCGAGAACCGGGTGCCGGCCTGGTTGCGCGCCAGCTCGCTGCAGACCGGGCCGGGCGTGCCGTACGCAGGGGCCGGCTGGGCGCTGCCGGTCACCCCGTCGTCCTCGCTGATCTGCGTGAACACGATGGCCTTCGCGCCCATCACCGCACCGGAGGTGTTGATGACGCTCGCCTTGACCGACGTCGTGGCCGAGCTGCTCGGCAGGGTGTCGCCCTGCACGGTCGCGGTGACGACCTTGCAGGTCTCGCCCGGACCGAACGTCACCTTCTGCATGGTGGCGCCGGCGCGGCTGGTGGTGGAGCCGAGGACCGACACGTACCCGACGACGGGGACCGAGGACGGGCGCGACAGGTAGGCGGCGACCTCGACGGGGGCGGTGGTGTCACCCTCGGCGACGTTCGGCGCGAACACGTCGACGGTGTTCCACCGCCGGTCACGGGCCCGACCGACGGCGGAGGTCTCCAGCGCCAGGTCGGAGACGTACGCGGCGCCGGCCGTCGACCCGTCGAGGCCGGTCGCCCCGCTCAACCGCACCTGGGCGAGCCGGCTGGTGTCCAGGCCGGCGGCCGCGAGGTCCGCCGCGGGGACGTCGACCTGCTGCAGGACGATCTTCTTCAGGGTGCTGGCGGCCGACGCGGTGTCGGACGTCGGCATGCGCACGAGGGCGAAGGGGTTGAGCTCGGACACCGGGGCGCTCCAGGACCTGTTGCGCGCGTCGGTGACGGTGACGAGCAGGTCGGTCCCGGTCGTCACCGACTCGTCGGCCGCGACCTTGAGCGACAACCGGTCGTAGCGTCCGGCGGTGGTCCGCGGCGGGACGGCGACGGCCAGGCCGTCCTCCGGACCCGTCCAGGTCATCCGGGTCATCGGCGTGGCGGGCACGTTGCCGCCGTTGGACGCGGGCGTCCAGTGCGGGGCCGCGGAGCTCGGTGTGCTGACGGCGCAGGCCGGCAGCTCCTGGGCGACGGTGCGACCGGCCAGGCTGGCGCACACCTCGGCCGTCGCGGCCCCGGAGGTGCTCACCGACGGGGACGCGGACTCGAACGAGGTCACCGTCCGGCGGGCGCTGGCCGGGGCGGTGGACACGCTGCGGACGTCGGCGTCGCCGAGGACCGCGGGCACGCTGGGCGAGCCGTCGAACATGGGCAGGAACTGCTCCTCACCGCCCATCGTCAGCCGGAACCAGGCCGCCATGTAGGCGGTGCCGGCGTCGTACTGCTCCTGCGGGCTGAGGCGGATCGACGTGGCGGCGACGGACGGGTCGGTGCCGCACGTCGGCTCCACCCGGCGAGCCGCACTGCCCCAGTCGTCGCTGACGCTGAACAGGTACTTCCCGGGCGTCCAGACCGTGTTGTAGAAGTTGTGGTTCGCGCCCATCATCCAGACGCCGCTGCGCAGCACGTCGTCGTCGAACGCGTACCGCGAGTCGTCCAGCATGTGCTGGCCCTGCTGGTTGGACACGTCGCCGTCGCAGTACGGGAGGATGACGTTCATCGGCACGTCCGGCACGCTCATCCGGCCGAAGTCCACCGGCGCGAGCGGCAGGATGGAGTCGATGGGCCACGGGTCGGCCAGAGCCTGGTTGAGCACGGCCGCCGACGTCACGCCCTCGCCACCGCGCGAGTGGCCCATCATCCCGATGCTGCTCAGGTCGAAGCGTCGGCGCAGGTCCGCCGCGGTCACGGTGTCCAGCGGGTCTACCCCGTCGACGAAGCCGTCCGCGCGCTCGGCCAGGGCCGTGGTGCCGTCCCGCAGGGCCTGGTCGAGGCTGACGTCCTGGCCCTTCCAGGCGTCGTAGTAGGAGACCTGACGACCCCTGTTCGCGTCCTCGAGCATGCTCAGGGTGTCCAGCAGCAGCTGGCCGCGCGCCTGCGCGCCCTGGTCGGAGGCGAGCTGGTTGTCGTTGGCGTTGATCGCGTTGGCGGACACCGAGACGACCGCGTAGCCGTGGCTGGCCAGGGCCCGGGCGGTGCCGTCGTAACCCAGGTAGCTGGGGATGGACAACCGGGCGGGGACGGCGTCGGGGGTCGCGGCGCAGGGCCAGCGGGCCGGGTTGGCCGCACCGGCGCCGTAGCAGGAGGAGTGCCGGCCGTGCATGATCAGCACCGTCGGTCGCGGGCCGCCGGCGTCGGGCAGGTAGATCTTGCCCTCGAGCTCGCCCCGCACGCCGCCGATGGCGGCCAGGTCGATCGCCTGCTCGCCGAACTTGTAGATGGACTCGGTCCACTCGTACCCGCCGAGGGCGGTCGGGTCGTCCGACAGCGCCTCGAGCGTGGCCTCCGGCACGTCCACCGGGCGGCTGCGGGCCGCGCCCGGGGCGGACTCGCTGGCCCAGCCGGCGCGCACCGCGTCGGCGTCGAGCACGGTGGGGTCGGTGGTGACGACGGTGAGGGACCGGGCGTCCTCCGCCTCCCTCGCCAGACCAAGCGGCTCGCCGTCGACGACGATCGTCGGTGCGTCGCCACGGACGGGCAGGGGCGCGTCGAGCTCGACGGTGACCTCGTAGCCACCGGGCACCGTGTCGACGGTCCAGTTGGGGCCGGAGGCGCTGCCGGCGTCGGGGGGAGCCGCCTGCGCCGGGGCGGCCAGCGTCGCGGCGACGAGGGCGCACAGGGTGGGTAGGACGAGGAAGTGGCGGGGGCGTGCGTTCGGCACGTGGGCCTCCAGGGCAGGGTCGTGGAAGCCGCAGTGTTTCCGCGGTTGTTTTCCGGGGCGTTTCGCGCCGGTGTCGGTCTGGGGCGACTTCTTCTCGGCGCCGTCGGCTGCGGTGCCATGCTCCCCCGATGAGGCTGGGGGGACGCCGGCGCCCGCAGGTGGTCGCCCCCGGGCGCGACCGACCACGCGGGGGCGGTCCCGGCCTGCTGCTGCTCCTGCTGGCCTGGGGGCTGTACAAGGTCGCCGACTGGGCCCTCGTCGTGACGCTGTCGGTGGTGGCTCTCGACCTGGGCGGGCCGGCCGCGGTGGGCGTGGTGGGTGCGCTGCGGGTGGTCCCGGGCGCGCTGCTGTCCGGGGTGGTGTCGGGGCTGGCGGACCGGTGGCCCCGACCGCGCGTGCTGTCCGCGGCGCTGCTCGCCTGGTCGGTCCTGACGCTGCTGCTGGCCGAGCTGACGGCCGTGAGCGGGCCGCTCGCCCTCTGGTACGCGGTCCTGGCGCTGGGCTCGGTGGCCGGGTCCCTGATCAGGCCCTGCCTGCAGGGCCTGCTGCCGCAGCTGGCGAGCAGCCCGGCGCAGCTGATCCGCGCCACGTCGGCGTACACGACGGTGTCCGGAGCGGCCACGGTGGCGGGACCGGCCGCGACCGGGCTGCTGCTGGCCACCACCGGCCGGGGCACCGTGCTGCTCCTCGTCGCGGCGGTGTTCGCCGTCGGGGCGGTGGTGGCGCTGCTCGTCCGGACCGAGGCCCGTCCGGTCCGCCGGAGCGTCCGGACCCGCCGGGGGTCGCAGACCCTGGCCGGGGCCGCCGTGCTGGCCCGGCCGGGGGCCCGGGCCGTGGTCGGCGTGCTGCTCCTGCGCACGCTGCTGACGGGGTTCGTCGGGACCGCCGTGGTCGTGCTGGCGCTGGAGGTGATGGGTGCCGGCGAAGGGCTGCTCGGCGGCCTGTACGCCGCCCTGGGCGCAGGTGGCCTCCTGGCGGCCCTGTCCGTCGTGGGGAGCCGGTCACCCGCCCGCGCCACGGCCTGGCTGGTGGGCGGGGTCGTCGCGTGCGGTGCCTCGTCGGTGCTGATCGGCGTGTTCCCGCAGCCCTTGGTCGCCGCGGGGGCGCTCGCGGTGTTCGGCCTCGGCGCCGCCGCGAACGAGGTGCACGGCTACAGCGTCGTCGGCCGGCTGCTGCCGGACCACCTCGCCGGGCGCGGCTGGGGTGCCCTGCAGAGCGCCGGGGCGGTGGCCGCCGCCTGCGGATCGCTCCTGGTCGCCCCGCTGGTCGCGTGGGTCGGGTTCGGCTGGGCCATGGGCATGGCCGGGGCGCTGGGCGCGCTCCTGCCGCTGGTGGCGTGGTCGCGGCTGCGCCGGCTGCAGGAGACGCTCGACGCCATCCACCCGTTCGTCCCGGTGCTGCAGGAGGTCACCGTGCTCGCCCCGCTGTCGGCCATCACCGTCGACCGTCTCGCGCGGGGGGCGACGGAGCTGACGGTCGCGCCGTGCGACGTCGTCGTCCGGCAGGGGGATCCGGGGGACACGTTCTTCGTCGTGATCGAGGGGCGCTTCGAGGTCCGCCAGGACGGTCGCACCATCGCCACGCTGGGCGAGGGTGCCTCCTTCGGCGAGATCGCCCTGCTCGAGGCGGTCCCCCGCACCGCCTCGGTCGTGGCCACCTGGCCCGGTCGGCTGCTGGCGTTGGACGCCGACACCTTCGTCGCCGTGGTGACCGGTCACCGCCGCTCCGACGCGCAGGCGCGGGACGCGGTCGACGCCCTGCGGCGGTCCGACGAGCGGCGGGCGGGCGGGGAGCCACGACCGACGCCGTGACCGGGAGGCGACCTTCTACTGCCTTCCGCGACCACGCAGCAGGAGCACGCCGACCATCAAGGCGAGCAGGGCGGGCCAGACCGGCAACGCCGCCCCGAGCAGCGGCTCGGTCGCACCGTCCGTCCAGCCGTCCACCCCCAGCTGCGACACCGCGTACGTCGCCACCGCGACCAGCCCGGTGCCCGCCACCACCGCGACGGGCGCCACCCGGCGCTCGGCCCCCCGACCGTCGCCGCGCAGCACGCGCCAGCGCTCGGCGGGCCGGGCCACCCGCACCAGCACCACGAGCACCGGCAGGCAGACCAGCAGCCAGACGGGCACGAGCGCCCACCACAGCGGCGTCGCGGCCGCGGGCACGGCGGGCAGCACCGGACCGGCGAGCAGCAGCACGCCCCACACGGCGAACGCCGCGCTCAGGTGCCAGCAGAACACCGTCATCATCACGGCCCCGCCGGTGGCGACGACCGCCCAGACGGCCGGTCGGTGCAGCAGCCGCGTGGCGGGCTCGCGCAGCAGCAGCACGGTGCCGAGCAGGCCCGCGCCCTGGGCCAGCAACGCGAGCGTGGGCGGTGTGAAGCTGGACGCCTCGCTGCCCGGCAGGCCCTGCATGTCGACCGGGTACCAGCCGGTGCCGACGGTGAGCAGCAGGGCGCTCCCCCACCCGGTCAGGGCCAGCAGGGCCCGGGCCCGGCGGCGGTCCAGCACGCCGTCGCCCCACAGGTGCCCCAGCTGGTGCACGACGAGCCACACCCCGAGCAGGCTGGCGACCACGGCCACCGGCTGCGACCAGGCGGGACCGTGCGCGCGGGCCGCGTCCAGCGCCGCCACCAGGACCACGCCGCCGGCCACGGCACGCAGGCCGTGGCGGCGGTGCAGCCGGACGGTCAGCGGGGCCAGCAGGACGACGACCAGGTACACCGCGACGAACCACAACGGCGTCGTGGCCCGGTCGACCGCCACGGCCACCGGGTCGGTGAGCCCGCCCAGCGGCACCGTGTCGACGGCCGCCGCCAGCCCCAGCCACACCGCGAGCAGGACGACGACCGGACCGAGCAGCCGCTCGGCCCGCGCGACGACGAAGGTCGTGGCGGCCGGGCCGTGGGCGGGACCCAGGGTCCGCAGGTGGACGTAGCCGCCGACCGCGAAGAACAGCGGCATGACCATCAGCAGCCAGGTCGCCGCCCGGGCCCACGGGGAGCGGCCGACCACGTCGGTGCCGTCGGCCACCAGCGGCACCAGGACCCAGTGCGCGGCCACGACCACCACGAGCGACACCAGCCGGACCAGGTCGACGAACCGGTCGCGGCCGGCGGGCGTGGCCGCGTCGAGGGCCGCCGCCCGGGCCCGGAACCCGGGCCGGGTCGGGACGGACTCGCGGGCGGGGCGGGCCGGCAGGACCGTCGTCGCGCTCATGCCGCGGCCACGTAGCGGTGCTTGAGCAGAGCCTCGCCGTCGGCGAACGGGCCGGTGCCCGCAGCGTGCAGCTCGAGGGTCGGCAGGGCCGCGCCCCCGCCCTTGCAGGCGTTGTCGAGGTCGCCGTTGCGGCGGCGCAGCCGGGCCAGGACGGCCGAGCCGAGGGCGCGGGCGTCGTGGTCGCTGCTCACCTCCCCGGGCTGCAGCTCGACCGCGACGACGAGCGGCGCGGCGGCCTCGGGGTCCTCGGCCCGGACCAGCCGGAAGGACCGCATGGCCGAGGCGAGCGGCTCCTGCGCGTACAGGGCCTCACGCACCTCGTCCACGGTGACGACCGCGCCGTAGAAGTCGACCGAGGCGTCGGAGCGCCCGCCGTGCAGCAGCACCGGCAGGTCCAGGGCGCCGTCGAGCACGTCCTCGGCGCCGTGCGCGGCCAGCAGCCGGCGCAGCTCGGGCGTGCGGATCACGCGGCCCAGGTCGTGGATGTTGTAGCGCAGCCGGGGCGACAGGCTGGCCCGACGGGCGACGGTGACGAGCAGCTCGCCCTCGGCCGTCGTCTCGAGCACGTAGTCCAGCGGGTTGTACTGGAACACCATGGGCAGCGGGCCGTCGCAGCGGCCGGTGACGGCGGCGTGCAGCGCGGGGTCGGCCGCCATCCGACGGCGCAGGGCGATCGTCATGTCCGTCTCGGCGGCCAGGTTGCTCTCCAGGTCGGAGGCCCCGTAGGACCCGACGACGCGGCGGTAGCGCCGCAGCAGGTAGGTGCGCATGTTCTCGCTGATGCCCTCGCCGCCGAACCCGGCGGTCACGTCGTAGCGGGTCAGGTCGATGCGGGGGTCGTCGGCGACGTCCTTGAGGAACGGCGGGTAGCCGAGCACGACGTAGCGGTAGCCCGGGCCGAGCTCGAGCATGGTCGAGACGACCTTGTCGCGGTCGGGGCCGACGGACTTGAGCCGGCAGGTGCCCGCCAGCGCCGACGTCACGCTCATCCCGGTGGCCCACGCGCCGAGCGAGAACGCGTTGAGCACGACGGGGACGTCGTCGACGACGGCCACCCCGGCCACGGCGGGCACCCGGGTGCTGCGCCGGAACGTGGCCCGCAGCAGGACCGAGGTGGCGCGGCGCTCGGCGCGGCCCCGGGCCCAGCTGGTGGGGGTTCCGCTGCTGCCGGACGACTCGTCCAGGACCAGGCCGCGGGCGGGCAGCCGGCCGCCGCGGCACAGCCGCTCCAGGCGGAAGCCGGTGACGTAGCTCGTCTTGTCGGTCACGGGCAGCCGGTCGAGCACCGGCAGCCCCGTCAGACCGGTCGGGTCGGTGCGGTGCAGTGCGGTCTGGCCGGCGGCCAAGAGGTCCCGGTAGGCGGGGACCTCGCGGGCGGCGGTCTCGGCGGTCCGGCGCGCGCGCAGCCGGCCCGCGTGCCAGCGGACGGCCTCCAGCCCCGGGGCGAGCGGCAGGACGACGAGGCGCTCGGAACGGCCGAGCATGTGCAGCAGCAGCTCGAGCACGTCGGCGGCGGTGCGGGCGAGCAGCCCGGCGAGCGCACCGACGAGCGTGCGGAGGACGCGGCGGGGGACGGCGGAGAAGAACATCAACGCACCCCCTCGTCGGCGCCGGCCACCGCGTCGGCGAGGTGCAGCCGGTCGTGCAGCGGGACGCGTCGGCTCTGCGGCGGGACGGGGCCGTAGCCCAGCCGCAGCACCATCCAGGTCAGCCCGGCCGCGGGCGTCGTCTCGCCGGTGGCGCGGGCGACGACGTCGTCGACCTCCGCGAGCGAGGTGGCGTTGGTGACCAGGGACCCGAGCGGGTGCACGGCGACGCCGTGGGCCGCCAGGCGCAGCCACAGCCGGATGAGCAGGCGCCCGGCGGCCACCGCGTCGGCGGTGGACCCCATCGGGCCCCGGACCCACGCGACGCGCGGCGTGCCGTGCATCGAGCGCAGGTAGACCAGACGCGACAGGGTCTGCATCGGTCGGGTCGCCCACAGCCGGGGGTGCTCGAACACCGAGCGCAGCAGCGGGCCCGGGGTGTGCAGGCACCGGGCCGAGAAGCCATCGGCGCGGGTGTCGGCGCTGCGGCGGGTGTAGCGCATCCACGCCCGCAGCTCCTCGCGCACCGGCGGGGTGGCCAGGTCGTCGAACAGGGTGCGCTGGTTGAGGTCGACGACCTGCGCCACCAGGTGCCGGCTGTCGGTGCTGCCGAAGCCGTGTCCGGCGACCGCGCACTCCTGGGCCAGCTCGGCGAGCACGGCCACCGGCAGGTCACGACCGTCGTAGGGCAGCCGGTTGGTGCGGCGGACGGCGAGCAGGCCGGCGTCCAGGTCGGGCACGAAGGGACCGGCCGGCGTGAGGCGCACGTGGGCCACGGGCTGGAACCGGGCGTCGGCCGGGTCGACGGCGCCGGGCCCGGCGGGCGCCGGCGGCAGCGGGCGCACGTCACCGGGGACCAGGTCGACCTCGACGTCGTGGCCGAGGGCGTGCGCGGCGATGCTCACCGACTCCAGCAGGATGCCCACCGTGACGTGTCCGAAGAGCAGGCCGAGCGGGTGGGCGGGTAGCGCGCGGGTGCGGTCGAAGAGGACCGTGGCCTCCAGCGGGCCGGTGACGTGCAGGTGCAGCGGCTGGGTGTTGTGGGGGGTCGGGGTGCGGCGCACGGTGCGGGCGATGGACGGCCAGGGCGACGGCTGCTCCGTCGCGGGCTCGGCGGGGCGGGTCGTGGCCGAGGTGCGGCTGCGTGCGGTCGTGGTCGGCATGGCGGTCTCCTCCGGTGGGGTGTGCCACCACCGTCGCCGCCGGCCCGGGGTCGGCGGCAGCGTCGTCGTACCCGACCTCGCGCGCACGGGTACCCGGTCGGCATGAGTACGACTACCTACCTCGGGCGCAGCCTGCTCGCCTCGGCCGAGCGGCCGGACGCGCTGCTGCGGGGCGTGCTGGTGGTGCGCTGGTGCGTCCTGGTCTGGCTGGTGGTGGTCGTCATCAGCGGGCCGGGGGCCGCCCAGCCCGCGGCTGCGGCCGTCGCGGTGGTCCTGACCGGCGGCTGGACGGCCTGGCTGGCCCTGGCCCGGCCGACCTATGGCACCCGGGTGCTGCTGGTGGACCTGCTGGTCTGCGGGGCGCTGCTGGTCGTCGCGACGCTCGCCCCCGCGCTGGCCACGGTCTACCCGGTCGCGGCCGCGCTGTCGTGGGGGGCGCGGCGCGGGCTGCGCGGCGGCGCGGTCGCCGGGGCGCTGCTGGGGGCGGTGTACGTCGGCGCGCACGTGGTGCAAGGGCTGGTGCTGGACCGGCTCGACGACCGGTTGCTCGACGTGCTCGGGACCGCGTTCTCGCTGGTGCTGGCCGGGGCCGGGGTGGGCCTGGTGTCGACGCTGCTGCAGCGCTCGGCGGCGGCGCTGCAGGCGGCGCAGGCCGACCGGCTGCGGGCGCGGGAGGAGGCCGCCCGGCTCGCCGAGCGCGAGGAGCTGGGCCGGCAGGTGCACGACTCGGTGCTGCAGGTGCTGTCGCTGGTGCACAAGCGCGGCCGCGAGCTCGCCGACTCCCCCGTCGTCGACCCGCGGGCCGTGGCGGCGCTGGCCGACCTGGCCGCGGCGCAGGAGCGCGAGCTGCGCGACCTCGTCCTGCGCCCCGACGGCCTGGGCACCGGCTCCGCACCTCCAGACGAGGACGACCAGGTGTCGCTCACGGCCGCGCTGCAGGAGGCGGCCCGGCACCAGCCCGAGCTGGACGTGCAGGTGAGCACCGTCGGCGAGCTCGTGCTGCCGGGGCCCCTGGTGCGCCCGCTGGTGGCCGCCGTCGGCCAGGCGCTGGGCAACGTCGCCCGTCACGCCGGCACGCCGCGGGCGTGGCTGTTCGCCGAGGTGGACGACGGCCTGCTCGTGCTGACCGTCCGGGACGACGGCCGGGGCTTCGTCCTGGACGAGGACGCCCTGCGCGCGGCGGGCCGGATGGGGCTGCTTCGCAGCATCCGCGGCCGCGTCGAGCAGCTGGGCGGTCAGGTCGTCGTCGACAGCGCCCCCGGCCGCGGCACCGAGCTGGAGCTGCGTGTCCCGCTGACGGGCGACGGCGAGGGGCGCGAGCATGGCGGGCATGGCTGAGCAGGCGAGCGGACCCCGTCCCGTCCGGGTGGTGGTCGTCGACGACCACCCGATGTGGCGCGACGGCGTGCGCGCGGACCTGGAGCGCGACGGCGGGTTCCTGGTGGTCGGGCAGGCCGGCAGCGTGGCCGAGGCGGTCGAGGTCGTCAGCCGGCACCGCCCGGAGCTGGTGCTGATGGACCTGTCGCTGCCGGACGGGTCGGGCAGCGAGGCGACCGCGCAGGTCCTGGCGCGCCTGCCCGAGACCCGCGTGCTGGTGCTGTCCGCCTCGGGCGAGCAGGCCGACGTCCTGGCCGCCGTCACCGCGGGTGCTGCGGGCTACCTGCTCAAGAGCGCGACGTCGGCGGCCCTGCTGGACGCGGTCCGTCAGGTGGTGGCGGGCGAGCCGGTGTTCTCGCCGTCGCTCGCCGCGCTCGTGCTGGGCGAGTTCCGCCGGGTGGCCGCCGGTGGTGCCACCGTGCCCGAGGGCACCGGACTGACCGAGCGCGAGACCGAGATCCTTCGCCACGTGGCGAAGGGCTACGCCTACCGCGAGGTCGCCGAGCGGCTGGTCATCAGCGTGCGGACGGTGCAGAACCACGTGCAGAGCATCCTGCGCAAGCTGCGGCTGTCGTCGCGCTACGAGCTGATGCGCTTCGCGATGGAGCGGGGGCTGGACAAGGACTGACGGCGGCGGCGCCCGGCCCGGTCCGGGCGCCGCCCCGTCGGTCCTCACTCAGACCAGGTCGAACCCCAGGTCCGGCCAGGTCAGGTCATGGTCGGTCGTGGCGAAGGAGATGACGTCGGTGACGTCGTCGACCGTCGCACCGGCGGCGGCCAGTGCGGCCCGGTCGAAGGCCCAGGTCGTGACGCCGAACCCGTAGGGCTGGTCGGTGCGGTAACGGATCCCGCGGACGGTCAGGAACGCGCCCGACCGCAGCGTGACCGTGGCCAGCACCTCGGTGCCCGGGGTGACCAGGCGCGAGGTGTCGATGGTCGTCGGGGGCCGGCCGATCAGCACCAGCTCCTCGGCCAGGGCGTCGGCGTTGTCGCGCACGGCGTCGGCGTCGTACACCGTGTGCGTGCCGACGCCCGTGTTCATGACGGTCGAGCCGGACGTGGCCTGCTGGAAGGCGCGGCCGACGCGGGGCTCCGCCCCCACGGGCAGCAGCCCGTACTGGTAGGTGAGCAGCTGGCTGAGCGGGACCGTGTTGACGTTGGACCGGGCCACCGTCCGGGTCACGTCGTCGACGGGCCCCCGGGGGATCACGTAGGACGTGCCGCCGGTGGTGAGCAGCGCCCCGGAGACCAGACCGGCGTCGGTCTGCAGCCCGGTGATCCGCAGCTCGGGGACGCTCGTCGCCACGACCGCGCCGTCGACGCGGAACGTGACCTGCTCCGCCGGGACGGCCGGCACGGTGAACCGCTTGGTGCGGACGCCCGGGACCGGCCCGCCGAGCCCCGTCCCGTCGGTGACGGACGTGGCGGGGTCCGAGGTGGTCAGGTGGACCGGGGTCAGGGTCCGGCCCGCCGGGATCCTGGTCGCGCCCCCGATGGCGGCCCCGCCGATGCGCAGCGCGGTGGTCTCGTTGTCGGCGACGGGGGTGGCGACGGGCGCGGTGGCCGGGGTGGCGGCCTGGGCACCGGCCGCGCCGGTGACCGCCGAGGCGACCAGCACGGCGCCCGCGACCAGGGCGCTGGTGAGGCGAGGGGTCGGCCGGAGGGTTCGACGGGACATGTGGGCTCCTTGGGGTCAGGGGGGCGCGGGGGTGCTCCCTGAACCCTCGCCCGAGGCGACCGCGAAAACCATTACGCCCGTCTTACGTCTGCGGCCGGGACGGCGGCGCCATCGGCGCCAGTACAGTCGGTTCGCAGCGACCGGGCCTCTAGCTCAACTGGCAGAGCAGCGGACTTTTAATCCGCGGGTTGTGGGTTCGAGCCCCACGGGGCCCACCGTCATCGCCCGCTGACCATGAGCGACTGCGTCGGCACGCTGCCCCTGCGTCGATCCCGCCTGCACGCACAGTCATTCATCCGGCGAGGGGTTGTTCCACCCCTTCCCGTCAGCCAGGATGACGGCGCGCCAGGGGTGCGAGGCAGGGGGTGTGCGAACGCGCCCGCGCCACGCACCGACCGTCTCCAGTCCCGCGCGGGACGCCGGTCGACCGTGCCACGCGGCCCCCGGACACCCACCGACCAGCAAGGGACATCGTCATGGCCATCGACGCCACCATCCAGCAGATGCTCGCCATCGACGGCGCCAAGGGCGCCGCGGTGATCGACCTGGAGTCCGGCATGGCGCTGGGCCAGGGCGGTGACCCCGGCTTCGACCTGGGCCTCGCGGCAGCCGGCAACTCCATGGTGGTGCGCGCGAAGATGAACACGATGCGCGACATCGGCCTGGAGGGGCGGATCGACGACATCCTCATCACCCTCGACGGGCAGTACCACCTGATCAAGGTGCTGGCGTCGGCCGCGACCAGCGGGCTGTTCCTCTACCTGGTGCTCGACCGGACCCGGGCGAACCTCGCGCTGGCCCGGTTCCGGCTCAACGCCCTGACGGCGGACGTCTCCGTCTAGGCCTCAGAACCAGGCGAACCGCCGGGCCTTGCGGGTCTCGAACACAGGGGCGTCGTCGTGCGCCGGCACGTCGCCCGGGCCCTGGGCGTCCTCGACCGGCTCCGGCGGGATCTCCCGGCTGCGCCGCGTCCCGGTCAACGCGTAGCCCATCACCACGTCCTCGTCGGCCCCGTCGGCGTCGACGACCGCCGCGAGGACCCCCTCGTGCACCACGGCGACCCGGTCGCAGTGGCGCAGCAGCTCGGTGACGTCGGTGCCCAGCAGCACGACGCCCTTGCCCCGCTCGGCGAGGCCGTCGATGATCTCGTACGCCTGCTCCTTGGCCCCGATGTCGATGCCCCGGGTCGGGTAGGCGAACACCACGACGTCGGCCGTCGTCTCGGCCACCGAGGCGAGGACGACCTTCTGCCGGTCGCCGCCGGACAGCGTCGACACCGTCCCCTGGATGTAGGACGTGCTGACGCCCAGGTGCGTGACGGCCGCCGCGGCGTTGCGCAGACGCTGGATCTCGGGGCTGTCCTCCTGCCCCGGGGTGAGCAGCTCGGCCATGTTGCCCTGCAGCATCTGCTCGTCCGGGCCGGACACGTACGCCACGCGACCCTCGTGCCGGCCGGGTGAGTCGATCACGACCCCGCCCACCTCGACGGAGGAGGCGTTGGACTCGACGAGCCCCGCGACCGCCTCCACCAGCGCGAGCACGCCGGAGCTGCGCATGCCGATCAGACCGAGCACCTCGCCGGCGTGCAGGGTCAGGTCGATGCCGGCGACCTGGTCGGGGACGGTCAGGCCACGCACGGCGTACACCTGCTCACCGTGCTGGCGACGCTCGCGGGAGGCGACCCGCAGCTCGCGGGCGAGCATCGCCCGGGCCAGGTCGTCGGTCGACACGGTGCGGGCGGGGACGTCGTGCACCACCTGGCCGTCGCGCAGGACGACCACGCGGTCGGACAGGGCGGTGATCTCCTCCAGCCGGTGGGCGATGTGCACCACCGAGCAGCCCTGCGACAGCAGGTGCCGGACCGCCTCGTGGAACTGGGCGATCTCCAGGTCGTTGAGCAGCGACGAGACCTCGTCGAAGATGACCAGCTGGGCCTCCTCGGCCAGCACCCGGAGCACCTCCGCCAGCGACTTCTAGGCCGGGTCGAGCCCGCCGATCGTCAGGTACAGGTCGAGGGTGAACTGCGTACGGGCCAGGATCTCCTGCGCCCGCTCCAGGACCACCTGCTCGTCCATGTCGGCCATGAACGTGTTGCGGAACATGTTCCGCAGCACGGTCAGGTCCTCCGGCGCCCGGAAGTCCTGCTCGATGACGCTGACGCCCGCCGCACGGGCCTCGTCGACCGAAGCGGGCCGGTACGGCTCACCGTCCAGGGTCATCATGCCGGACCGGGGTCGGACCGCACCGGTGATGGCGTTGATCAGCGTGGACTTGCCCGAGCCGTTCTGGCCGATCAGCCCGATGATCTCGCCCCGGTCGATGGTCAGGTCGATGCCCTTGAGCACGTGGCGCTGGCCCCGGTACTGGTGCAGGTCGACGATCTCGAGCAGCATGGTCTCGTTCCCCTCATCTGGGCCCGCCTGGTTTCCTGGCCGCGGACGCGGGGTGTCTGACCCCTTGTGCACGGCAGACCTTAACCCCGTCCGGTACCACGGCGTTCCCGGAACCGCGGCGATGGAGCCGTACGGCCCTGAGGTCGTGCCCGCCGTCGACGGCGCCTGAGCCCGCCCCGGCCGGCGTCCTACGCTGGACCCGTGGCCGCGACGGACCTGGCGAGCGTCGAGCAGCGGATCCGCGCGCTGCTGGACCGCTACCGCCCGGAGCTGGTGGACGGGACCATCTACGGCGTCCCGTCGCTGGTGTGGCCCGGCGCCACCGGGCACGACTACTTCGCCGCGCTCAAGCGCAGCCGCACCAAGGTCGGGCTGTACCTGATCCTCGCCGACCGCTACCCCGAGGACCTCGCCGTGGCCTCGCCCGCGCTGCAGGCCCGCCGCACCGGCCGGGCGACGTTCTCGTTCTCGTCGCTGGACGACGAGCTGGCCGAGGAGCTCGGCGCCCTGCTGGACCGGCTGCTGGACCGGTACCGCGCCGAGCACCGTTAGGCGTCGCCGAGGCCTTCGAGCCGGACCCGGCGCAGCAGCTGGGCGTTGAGCGCCACCACGACCGTCGAGGCGCTCATCAGCACCGCCCCGACCGCCATGGGCAGGACGAACCCGACGGGGGCGAGCACACCGGCGGCCAGCGGGATGGCGAGGAGGTTGTAGCCCGCGGCCCACCAGAGGTTCTGCACCATCTTCCGGTAGGTGGCCGCCGACAGGGTGCGGATGGCCAGCACGGCCCGCGGGTCGTCGGAGGCCAGGACGATGCCGGCGGACTGCACGGCGACCGCGGTGCCGGCGCCGATCGCGATCCCCACGTCGGCGCGCGACAGCGCGGGGGCGTCGTTGACGCCGTCACCGACCATGGCGACCCGCAGGCCGCGTGCCTGCAGCTCGGCGACCTTGGCGTCCTTGTCCTGGGGCAGGACCTCGGCGAAGACCTCGTCGATTCCGAGCTCGCGGCCGACGGCGTCGGCGACCGTACGGGCGTCACCGGTGACCATCGCCACGGTGACGCCCTGCTGCTGCAGCGCCCGCACGGCCTCGCGGGACTCCTCACGCACCTGGTCCTCCAGGGCGATCGCCCCGACCGCGCGGCCGTCCCGGACCACGTGCAGCACCGCCGCCCCGCGCTCGGTCCACGGCCGGGACCAGGCGGCCAGCTCGTCGGGCACGGCCACACCCTGCTCGCGCAGCAGGGCCGGTCCACCGACGGCCACGGTGGCGCCGTCGACGTCGGCCTGCGCGCCGCGACCGGTCAGGGACCGGAACCCGGTGGCCGCCGGCAGGGCACCGACCCGCTCGACCGCGGCGGCGTGGACCGCCCGGGCCAGCGGGTGCTCGGAGTCGGCCTCGACCGCCCCGGCCAGCCGGAGCACCTCGGCCTCGTCGTGGCCGGGCGCCGCGCCGACGGCCGCGACCAGGTGCCGGCCGTGCGTCAGCGTGCCGGTCTTGTCGAACAGCACGGCGTCGACCGTCCGCATCTGCTCCAGCGCCACCCGGTCGGTGACGAGGATCCCCGACCGCGACGACTTCGCGGTCGAGATCGCGGTGACCAGCGGGATCGCCAGCCCGAGCGCGTGGGGGCAGGCGATCACCAGCACCGTGACGGTGCGGTCGACGGCGAGCGTGGGCTCGCCGAGCAGCGTCCACACCAGAGCCGTCAGCAACCCCGACCCCAACGCCACGTAGAACAGAAGCGCCGCCGCGCGGTCGGCCAGGGCCTGCGCCCGGGACCGGGACGACTGGGCCTGCTCGACCAGGCGGCGGATACCGGCCAGGGACGTGTCGTCGCCGGTGGCGGTGACCCGCACCCGCAGGCTCGAGCCCGCCACGACCGTGCCCGCGACCACGGTGTCGCCCGTGGACCGGCTGACGGGGGTCGACTCCCCCGTGATCATCGACTCGTCCACGTCCGCGCTGCCGTCCACGACGGCACCGTCCGCGGGCACCCGGGCCCCGGGGCGCACCAGGACGACGTCGTCGGCCTCCAGCTCGCTGCTGCGCACCGTCTCGGTGCGGCCGTCGTCGAGCACCCGGTCCGCCTCGTCCGGCAGCAGGTCCTCCAGCGCCGCCAGCGCGCCCTGGGCCTGGCCGATCGCCCGCATCTCGATCCAGTGCCCCAGCAGCATGATCGCGATGAGCAGGGCCAGCTCCCACCACACCTCCTGGTCGAACACCCCCAGGGCCGTGGCCGTCGACGCGACGTAGGCGACGGTGATCGCCAGGCTGATCAGCAGCATCATCCCGGGGGCCCGTGACCGCAGCTCGCCCAGGCCTCCGGTGAGGAACGGCCAGCCGCCGTAGAAGAAGATCACCGACCCCAGCACCGGCCCGATCAGGTCCTGCCCCGGCACGGCGGGGGCCGAGTAGCCGAGCAGCATCTGCACGTGGTGGGACCAGACCACCACCGGCACCGCCAGGACCAGCGTCAGCCAGAACCGGTCCCGGAACTGGGCCGCGTGGTCGCCGTGACCCCCGTGACCCCCGTGACCCCCGTGACCCTCGTGGCCCTCGTGGCTCGTGCGCTCAGACTGCGTGACGTCCGCACCGCTCATCCCGACCTCCTCCGTTGATACCCCCTAGGGGTATACGCCCTTGTCGTGGTCGTGGCAACCCGGAACCACCCCCCCGCTCCCCCGCGTCCAACCGGCATGGCCGCCCGCCGCCCCGCCCGAGACCTGGCCCTCGTCGCCGCGGCCGTGATGCTGCTGGCCGGCTGCGGCGACCCGGCGGCTCCGGGCGCCCGGCTCGACGTGGGCGGCGACACCTGGACCCTCGTCGAGGGCACCGTGGACGGCGAACCCCTCGCCGTGCCGGCCGGGCACCGCATCACCCCAGCTGGTCGACGGCGACCAGGTCGGCGGCACGTCGGCCTGCAACTCCCACGGCACCTCGTGGCGGACCGACGGCGACCGGGTCGAGGTGGGAGGCGACATCGCGGGCACGAGCATGGGCTGCGAGCCCGACGTCATGGCCGCGGAGTCCGCCTACCTGACGGCGCTGCCGCGGGTGGACCGCGGCGCCCGCGACGACGCCGACCTGACGCTGGGCGGCGACGGCGTCGAGCTGCGGTTCACGCTCGAGCCACCGGTCCCGACCGAGGCACTGGTCGGCACCACGTGGACGCTGGACAGCCTGCTGGACGGTGGGACCGCGGCCCGCGCCGCCGGTGAGCCCGCGACCCTGCGGCTGGACGAGGACGGGACCCTGGCCGGGTCGACCGGGTGCCGGAGGCTGACCGGTGCGTACGTGGTCAACGGGGACGAGGTCCTGTTCACGGACCTCGCGGCCGACGGCGAGTGCCCCGAGGAGCTCGCCCTCCAGGACGGCCACGTCGTGGAGGTGCTGGGCGACGGGTTCCGGGTGAGCGTCGACGCCGACCGCCTGACGTTGCTGAGCGTCGGTGACCGGGGGCTCGTCTACCAGTAGGCCGCGCGGGGTCTCCCCCGACACCGGCGGCGCTACGCTCGCCGGGTGACCGGGGGGTGGCCAGGGGCGGTGGTGGCCGCGGTCGTCGTCGCCCTGCTCGTCGCCGACAACGTCCGGACCCTCCGCCTGCGCGACGTCCTCACCATCGGCGGCCTGGCCGTCACGGTCGCGGTGACCGCCGCGGTGTCGCTGGCCGGTGACGATCGGCAGCCGCTGGTCGGCACCCTGGCGGGCGCCGCCGCCCTGTTCGCGCTCTGCTTCCTGGCGGAGTTCGCCCGCCCCGGGATGCTGGGCTTCGGCACCGTCAAGGCGTCGGCGCTGCTCGGGGCCGCGGCCGGCGGGCTGGGTCTGGACGCCTGGGTCGCGGGGCTGGGCGGCTTCGTCGTCGGGATCGTCGCCATCGGGCTGCTG
Organism: Jannaschia sp. R86511; assembly: GCF_042466345.1. Taxonomy (NCBI): domain Bacteria; kingdom Pseudomonadati; phylum Pseudomonadota; class Alphaproteobacteria; order Rhodobacterales; family Roseobacteraceae; genus Jannaschia; species Jannaschia sp. R86511. The sequence continues at coordinate 933,014 of NZ_JAXHCD010000001.1, read as the reverse complement.
GGCCCACGCCTGCCTACCCGGTCGGGAGTGCCCAGCGGCCCCGCGATCGCGGTGGGCCTGGTGGCGGCGCTGGTCGTGGCCCTGCTCCCGACGTGAGTAGTGCGGCCGGGGTCGGGGCCCTCGTGGTCCGGGCCGCGGCCGGGCCCCCCTGTTCGGCACGGGCGGCTCCTGCAGTGCGTCCTCCCGAGGCTGTCCACAGGTTCACCGCAGCACCGCCGTCGACCGGACCTCCACGGCTAGCCTCGTCACCGTGACCGGGGGGTGGCCAGGCTTCGTCGTGGCGGCGATCGCCGTCGCGGTCCTCCTGGTCGACAACCTCCGGACGCACCGCCTTCGTGACGTCCTCACCCTGGGCGGCCTGATGGCCACGCTGACCGTCACGGCGGCCGTGTCCGTCCTCACCGCGAGCGGTCAGCCCCTCATCGGGGCGCTCGTCGGCGCCGCGGCCATGTTCGCCTTCGGTCTCGCGCACGAGTTCACCCGGCCCGGGATGCTGGGCTTCGGCACCGTCAAGGCGGCGGCTCTGGTCGGTGCGGCCGCCGGCGGTCTCGGGCTGCACCCGTGGGTCAGCGCGCTGGGCCTGATGTGTGCGGGCTACGTCGCCCTCATCAAGCTGGCGGAGCGCCGGTGGACCGACATGCCCACCAGCCCTCTGCTCGCGGCCGGCCTGGTGGGCGCGGTCGTGTCCACGCTGGTCGTCAGGTAGCGGGAGGGTCCTCCGCATCCTTCGTAGGCCCACCGCCCACAACGGTGACGACGCCTCGACCCGGGCGATGGGCAGGTCGCCCTGGTTGACCGCGTACGGCCGGCCGGCCGGCCGGGTGTCGTACGCACTGGGGTGCTCCCCCCGTGGCGACGATCCGCTCGCGCCATGCGCACCGCAGCACGACGGCGGCCGCCGCACCCGCAGGTGCGACGGCCGCCGTCGGTTGGTCGGTGGCGGTTCAGCCGCGGCTCAGAGGTCCTCGGCCAGGCGCAGCAGCTCGTCGGCCAGCGGCTGCTGGTCGGCGTCGCGCAGCTGACGGGCCTGGGCCCGCAGCGTGGCCGAGGCGGTCTCGCCGCGACGCACGGCCTGCTCCTCGGCGCGGTCGACGAACTTGGTGACGTTCGCCGCCTCCCGGGCGGTCAGGGCGTCGGCCCGCACCGCCTGGTCGAACGTCGCCCGCACCAGCGTGAAGCTCGGGTCGTGGACGATCGGCTCCTGCAGCTGCGCGTTGAGCTCGCCGACCTTCGCGTCCTTCGCCGCCTGGATCTCGTTCGCGGACAGCTCGTCGGTGGCCGTCAGGCCCCAGCTGTCGAAGCCCAGGAAGATCTCGTTGCCGTAGACGTTGCCGTCGTACCAGTAGGTCGACCAGTAGCCGCCCTGGTGGAACGTGGTGGCGTCGTAGGGGCCGCGGTCGAAGAACGCGATCTCCTGCGGGTCGGCCGAGTCGGTGAAGTCGAACACCGACGTGCCGCCCTCGTACCAGGCCTGCACCATGACGTCGCGGCCCGGCACCGGGATCAGGTTGCCGTTGTGCGCGACGCAGGTCTCGTTGCTGGCCTGGACGTTGGGGATCTTGTAGTAGCTCTTCCAGTCCAGCGAGGGGGTGCCGTCGGCGTCGCGGACGACGTCGAAGATGGCGTTGGCGCCCCAGTTGGTCGGGTCGGTCGGTCGGCAGCGAGCCCCCACGCCGCCGCCCCACTCGTCGGTGAAGACGACCTTGGTGCCGGCGTCGTTGAACGTCGCCGAGTGCCAGTACGCGAAGTTGGGGTCCGTGACGTTCGCGACGCGCACCGGGTTGGCGGCGTCGGAGATGTCCAGCAGCATGCCGTCGCCCTGGCAGGCGCCGGCCGCGAGACCGACGGCCGGGTAGGCGGTGATGTCGTGGCAGGCGGACGTCGACGACACCCGCTGGCCACCGGCGTTGCTGCCGGGCTCGGAGGCACGGGGGTCGTCGGCCGGCAGGGTGGCCTGCGTCCCACCGGGGTTGAGCCCGGCGATGCTGGTCTCGCTCGCCATCAGCCGCGGGCTGCTGGTGACCCGCGCGGCGGCGGGGTCGGCCAGCGGCACCTCGATGACGTCGATGCTGTAGGCCGAGGTCAGCGGGTTCGTGGTCGAGCTGGGGGTGCAGCCGGCCAGCTGCGTGGCCGCCCGGATGGACGACGTGCCCGAGTTGTAGACCCAGACCTTGTCGGTCACGTCGGGCTGGGTGACCAGGGTGTGGGTGTGCGAGCCGCGGCAGGTCTGCACGCCGGTCACGTACACCGGCGCCAGCGGGTCGCTGATGTCGAAGATGCGCACGCCGCGGAACACCGTGGACGCCGGATTGGTCGTGCAGTCCACGCGCGCCGAGCCGGACTCCACCGACATGAACAGCAGGTCGCCGTGCACGGACACGTCACCCTGGCCGCCGGGGCAGTTGACGGTGGTCCGCAGCACGGGCTCGCCCGGGTCGGACACGTCGTAGACGCCGAAGCCGCGGTAGTTGCCGCTGAACGCGTAGTCGCCCTGGAAGGCCAGGTCGGAGTTGATGTTGCTGTAGTTGAAGGCCCCGGCCACGCCCGTGTAGGCGGGCTTGGACCGCTCGGCCAGCAGCTCCATGCCCTGCGACGCGGTCTCGGCGTCACGCAGCGGGTCGGTGAACGCCGCGCCGTCGGAGTTGGTCTGGGTCCCCGGCGTCAGGCCCTCGCGGGGGTCGGGCTCCGCCTGGGCCGATGCGGCGGCCGCGGGCAGGAGGGTGACGGCGAGCACGGCGGCGAGCGTGGCCGCCCGGAGTCTGGGGAACGGGAGATGGGAGGAACGTGGGGGCATCTGCTTCCTCTGTCCTGGGTTGCGGACGACGCGTCCGGCGCTGCGGTGCGGAGAGTCCGGGACCCGACGTCCTCGTAGCCTGATCGGGTTAATATCGCGTCCACCGTCCGGAGTGGCAAGGCTTTGGAACCGGACGACCGGTCGAGAGGGAAGAAGTGCCCGGACCTGCCCGTTCTGTCCTCGCTGTCGCCGCCGCAGCCCTGCTGCTGGCGGGCTGCTCGGCGTCCGGGAGCACGCAGGCGCTCGACCCCGAGGTGGTCCACCTGCAGCCCGGTGACCCGGGTGAGCCCAACCAGGTCCTGACCGAGGCGCCGCCGGAGGAGGTCTTCCCCGGCTCGGTGTTCACCGCCGCCGACGTGGCGTTCATGCGCGACATGGAGGTGCACCACGAGCAGGCGCTCACCATGACCGCCATGGTCGACGAGCGCTCCGAGCACGAGGACCTGCGCCTGTTCGTGCAGCGCATGGAGGCCTCGCAGGAGGGCGAGCTCGAGCAGCTCGAGCGGATGCTGGCCGAGCACGAGGAGGCCGTGCGGCGCGGCGGCGGCGAGGACCACGGGGCGGACCACGAGTCGGAGCACGACGGGCACAGCGGCGACGGCGACCACAGCGACATGCCGGGCATGCTCAGCGACGACCAGCTGGCCGAGCTCGAGGCCGCCGAGGGCGACGAGTTCGACCGGCTGTTCCTGGTCGGGATGAGCCGGCACCACGAGGGCGCCCTGGCCATGGTCGGCGAGCTGTTCACCGACGAGGCCGCCGCGGCCGACCCCCGGCTGTTCCAGTTCGCCGAGCACGTCGACTCCGACCAGCGGATCGAGATCGACCGGATGGCCCGGATGTACGCGGAGCTGCCGCAGGGCTGAGGGCCCCGGTCAGGACCGGTCGGGCGGCCGCAGCAGGTCGACCTCGGCCCTGCCCTCCAGGACCTGCCGGGCCACGTCGCCCAGCGGCAGGCCCCGCCCCCGCGCGAGGCGCCGCATCAGGACGAAGGCCTCGTCCACGCCGACGTCCAGACGGGCCGCGAGCATGCCCTTGGCCTGCTCGATCAGCACCCGGCTGTGCAGCGCGGTCTGCAGCTGCTCGGACAGGGCCGTCTTCTCGTGCAGGTTGCGCTCGTGCAGCAGGCCGATGGTGGCGACGTCGGCCATCGCCTGACCGATGGTCACGTCCTCCTCCGTGAGCGGCCGCGGCTCGTCGCTGAACAGGTTGAGGGCGCCGATCACGCGCCCACGCAGCCGCAGCGGCAGGGCGTGCGTGGCCCCGAACCCGGCCTCGGCCGCAGCGACGGTGAACCTGGGCCAGCGTCCCTCCGCCTCGGCGATGACGACGTTGACGACCGGCTCGCCCGAGCGGAAGCAGTCCTGGCAGGGGCCCTCCTCCACCTGCAGCTCGAACAGCTCCAGCAGGCGCATCCGCTCCAGCGTGGACGCCATCAGCACCAGGCCGCCACGCTCGTCGGCGAGCATGAGCCCGGCCGCGTCCGCGCCCAGCAGCTCGACGCTGCGCTCGGTCAGCATCTGCAGGAAGTCGACGGTGTCGAAGTCGGCGACGAGCGTGTCGGCGAGCTCGACGAACACCTCGGCCAGTCGGGTGGGTTCGTTCATGAACGTTCACTCCTGTCTCGTCCGTGCGGTCCGAGTCGTCCGTGTCCTGCCGCCGGGGGCTGCGGCCGTGGTGGGTCCGGTCGTCGTGTCACGGCCGGCCCCCCGGGCGGGCCTCGTCCGGGGGGTCGGCCCCGGTGTCAGCGAAGCTCACCCGTCCGGCCAGCACGTCGCGGGACAGGTCCAGGACCGGGCGAGCGGTCGCGTAGGCGCGCGCCCTGAGCAGGACCAGGGCCGCGGACAGCCCGACCTCCGCCTGGACGGCCACCATCCCCGAGGCCTGGTGCACCTCGGCCCGCTGGTCGATCACGTCGAGCAGGGGCGCCCCGCCCGGTTCACCCGCACCGCCGTCGGGACCCGGGGTGCGGGACTGCAGGTGCAGCAGCACCGACGTGGCCGCGTCGGCGTGGTCCAGCGCCACCTGCTGCTCGTCGGCGTCGAGCGCCCCGCGGGTGTCGCGGTACAGGTCGAGCACCCCGAGCCGGATGGCGCCGACCCGCAGGGGGTAGGCGAATATCGCGCGGATGCCCATGTCGAGGGCGCCGGCGGTGAAGGCGGGCCACCGCTCCGTCCCGGCGCGCTCGAGGTCCGCGACGAGGACCGGCCGCCCGGTCCGCGAGGCGTCGACGCACGGGCCGACCCCGAGCGTGAACTGCAGCTCCTCCATCACGGTGGCGGGCCCGTCGGAGGCGGCCACGACACCGGCCGGACCGGTCTCGGTCATCAGCACCATGCCGACGCCGCTGACCTCCACCGCGGCGGCGCACCGGTCGACGAGCCGCTGCGGGAGGTCCGACGGCGACCCGCTCCGGGGCTCGACCAGCCCCGACAGGATCCTGGCCACGCGCAGCGACGTCATGGGCAGCAGGCTCCAGCGCGGCCGGGTAGTCACCGCAGACCGACCATAGCGGCGCGTGGGCCGGTACCGTGCAAGCGTGCTCCGCCTGGAGCACGCACGAACCCGCCCCGGACCCGGCGCCCCCACCGTCGTCGTGCCCAGGAGGTCGCGTGGCCGGTCCTTCGCCCCGCACGCGGACGACCTCGTCCCCCTTTGCCCAGGCTGCGGAGTCCGCCGTGGCCTACCTCGGGCGGCACGCCCCGCTCGACCTGTGGCTGGTGACGCAGGTGAAGCAGGCCGACCAGGTCGTCCTGGCCGCCGACGGGCCGTGGTCCGCGCGGACCCCGGTGGGTGCGGTGATGCCGTGGGTCGACTCGTTCGGCCTGCACATGGCCGCCGGCACCTCGCCAGGCACCTGCGACGACGTGAGCACCGACCCGCGGTACGCCGCGGTGGCGTCCGGGCACTGGTCGGCCGTGCAGGGCTACACCGGGGTGCCGCTGCTCTGCGGTGACGACGAGCTCTGGGGGAGCATCAGCGGGTACTCCGACCGGGCCCACGACCCCCGGGTAGGCCAGGCGTCGGCCCTCGTCCACCTGCTCGGGGCGCTGCTGTCCGCCCTGCTGGCGGCCGAGACCGCCCGCCGCAGCGCCGACGCCCGCGCTCGGGGGCTGCGGCGGGACCTGCTGACGGCACGCGGCCAGGCGGACGTGGACGCGCTCACGGGCCTGAGCAACCGGCGGGGCTGGCTGACGGCACTGGCCCGGGAGGACGCCCGGGCCTCGCGCTCCCACACCCCGTCCGGGGTCATCGCCCTCGACCTGGACGAGCTGAAGCAGGTCAACGACCGCCTCGGCCACGCCGGCGGCGACGAGCTGCTGCGGGTCACGGCCCGCGTGCTGACACGGACCTGCCGGCGCACCGACGTCATCGCCCGCGCGGGCGGTGACGAGTTCACCGTCCTGGCCGTCGACCTCGCCCCGCCCGACATCGAGGCGCTGGCCGTACGGCTGGAGGACGAGCTGTCGCGCAGCGGCGTCGCGGCGTCCGTCGGCGTGGCCGTCCGACGCGCCGACGAGGGCCTGAGCGACACGTGGGACCGGGCCGACAGCACCATGTACACCGCCAAGCGCCGCCGCAGCCGCTGACGACCAGTACCCCGGAGCGGCCGGGTCAGTGCCCGGGGTTGACGGCGATGGCCACGCTCACGCTCGACATCGCCACCGCGACGGCCGTCCTGGTCACGGCCTCGCCGACCGTGGCGGCCCCCCAGTCGCCGCGCTCGAGCCGCTTGCCGTTGGTGTACACGTCCCCGGACCACGGGATGTCGTGGTGCAGGGCCGGCAGGCTGTCGCTCGCGGACAGCAGCGCCGCCAGGACGGCCACGCGCGGCGCGGGCTCGGCGCCGTCGACCAGGACCGGACGGACCTGGGCCAGCAGCTCGTCCCGGCGGCCCGACCCGCCGTCGGACAGCCGGGTCGTGGGGATGAACCCCAGCGCCTTGCCGCGGGTGCGGTCGACGTGACCGGCCTGCACCAGGCGCTCCAGCACCGGCTCGCGCAGCGTCGGGCCGGCGGCGGCCAGCACGGTCTGCACGCCGCGCGGCTTGTCCTTGATCTGCTGCCAGACCTCGCGCAGCAGGTCGTCGGCCGGGGGCTCGTCCCCGACCGCCCGCACCTTCGGCCCGACGATCGGGCGCCCCTCGTCGACCGCGACCCGGTCCTGCAGGGCGAGGTCCGTCAGCAAGGCCCCGGCGAGGGTGTAGAACAGCGTCCCCTCGCCCGCGATGGTGCCCGACCGGGGGTCGAACAGCAGCAGCATGAGGTCCTCGACCAGCAGCGGCGCCTCGTCGGTCGTGGTCATGGTCGGGTCCCCTCGTCGGTCGTCCGCTGCTCGTCCTGCTGCTGCAGGATCAGGTTGGTGCGGTGCATGACGTCCAGCTGGGCCGGGTTGTACAGCTCCCGCAGCGCGGCCAGCACCGTGCTCTCCGCCTCGGCCGGGCTGCGCGCGGCGTGGGCGGCGAAGTCGGACAGGTTGGCGTGCTCCTCGACCTGGCGCCGCACGGCCGGGGCCAGGCCCTCGGCGATGCGCTGCCGGGTGGCCTCGTCGGCGTCGGCCGGCAGCTCGTCGAACTCGGCGTCCACGGGGGTGCGGGGCTGGTCGGCCAGCACCTGGCGCATCTGCTCCTGCCAGGTGTCGTCGAGCACGCGGGCGTAGATCGTCAGCATGCTGCGGTCGGTCTCGGTCAGGCCGACCCCGACGTCGCTGAACACGGGCGGCAGGTCGACCGGGGCGCGGTGCCGCAGGATGACGGCGAGCTCGGCGCGCACCCGCTGCAGCCGCTCGATGCTGGCCGCCAGGTCCGCGTCGAGCAGCCGCAGCGCCTCGTCCGGGTCCTCGTCGGCACGTCCCATGGTCGCGACCTGCGCCAGCGGCACCCCGAGCTCGACCAGCCGCTTGATCTGCAGCACCCGCAGCAGGTGCGGCACGCCGTACTGCTTGTAGCCGTTGGACGCGCGCTCGGGCTGCTCCAGCAGGCCGACCTCGTGGTAGTGCCGGACGGCCTTGACGGTGGTGCCGGCGAGCTCCGCGACCTCACGGGTGCTCCACGCCACGTGCTGCTCCTCTCCTCGCGCGCCGGCGGGACCGCCGACGGGACCAGTCCAGACCATGTCCCAGGGGCAGGGTCAAGGGCAGGGTCCCTCAGCCGCCGCAGGCGGGGTCGCGGACCGGCACGTCGAGGGCCACCAGGGCCAGGCAGGTGCTGCGCGCGACCACGGCGTCGTCGGGCTCGGCGTCGGCCTCGTCGTGGTCGGACATCACGGCCAGGACCACCGGCGCGGTGCCTCGGGCGGGGTGAGGACGGTGACCTCGTTGCGCGTGCCGTACCCGCCCGTGCCGGTCTTGCTGCCCACGGTCCAGCCGTCGGCCACGACGGAGCGGGCGAGCGCGTCCCCGGTGGTGCTGCCGCGCAGCCAGGCCAGCAGCTGCTCCCGGTCCGTGGCGTCGAGGGCGTCGTCGACGGCGTAGGCCCGCAGCGTGCGGGCCAGGGCCTGCGGGGTCGAGGTGTCGCGGGTGTCGCCGCGGGCCGCCTCGTTGAGCTCCGGCTCGTCCCGGACCACCTCGGTGACGTCGTCACCCACCTGCTGCAGGGCGGCGTCCAGCCCGGCCGGGCCGCCCACCTGCTCGAACAGCAGGTTGCCCGCCGTGTTGTCGCTGACCTCGACCGCGGCGGCCGCCGCGTCCCGCAGCGGCAGGCCCTGCTCGATGCGGTCCTCCGTCACCGGGGAGTACGGCACCAGGTCGTCGGCGGAGTACGTGACGACCTCGTCGAGCCCGGCCTCGTCGGTGCGCTGCAGCACCACGGCCGCGGCCAGCGCCTTGATGGTCGACGCGTAGGCGAACCGCTCGTCCTGCCGCCACGCCACGGCCCGCCCGGTGCCCGTGTCGACGGCATGGACCCCCACCCGCACGGCCGCCTCGGCCTCGACGTCGGCCAGGTCCAGGGGAGCCGCGGCCGGGCTCGCGGCCCCGGACGGTCCGGTCCCGTCGGCGGTGGCCTCCGGCGGCACGGCGCCGGGCTCCGCGACGACCTCGGGGTCCACGGTGGACCCCGCGGTGGACGCCGCGGTGGACGCCGCGGACCCCGACGCGGCGGGTGCGGGGTCGGTGCCGCCGCACGCCGTCACGACCAGGGCCGCCGCCCCCAGCGCCGCCGCACCCGCCCGCCGGCCGACCGACCACCTGGCGCCCGACCACCGGCCGACCGACCACCTGGCGCCCGAGGACCTGGCGCCCGAGGACCTGCCGCCCGCCGTCGTCGTCCGTCCCACCGCTGCCGTCCTCCCCGTCACCCGCTCACCGACGGCCGTACTCCAGACCGTGCCGCTGGGGCAGGGTCAAGCCGACCTCCCGACGCCGGTCTCAGAAGCGCGACGAGCTGCCCGCCCCGCTGAAGCTGCCCCCGCCGCTGTAGCCCGACGTGGCCCCCGTCGAGGACGACGAGCGCGACTGCTCGACCTGGCTGGTGCCGGTGGACAGACCCGAGCGGAACATGCCGGTGCCGAACCACAACCACGTCGGGTCGGCGGTGGCCAGGATGGTCGGCTCGTGCGGACGGGCGCGACGCTGCTCGTGCATCGCGTCGCGCATCGTGGTCCGCTCCGACTCGCTCGTGCCGAACTCACGGGCGGTGGCGGCGGCCAGCGCGTCCAGCTGGGCGCTGAGGGAGTCGCGGGTGGCCCGGAGCCGGTCCAGGGCGTCGTCCGGGCTGATGGCCTGCCGGTCCAGGTCACCGCGCAGCCGGTCCAGGTCGACCAGCCCGGCCGAGGCCAGCGCCCGCAGCTGCTGGACCTCGGGCAGGCCCCGCAGCTTCGCCCGGAGGTCCCGCTCGACGAGGCCGTCGACGCCCTCGAGGTCGGCCCGCACCGGGGCCACCTGGCGGTCCCAGGCCGCCGCCCAGCCGCTGTCGCGGTTGAGGAAGGCCGCGGTGTCGGCGATGACGTCGTCCAGGTGGTCCAGCGACGTGGCCCGCTGCTCGTACGCGGCGTGTCGCTGCACGGCCCGACGGGAGTCGAGGTCGCGCTCGGCGAAGGCCCGCACCTCGTCCCCGAGCTCCACCATCTCGCGGAAGCCGCGCGTGTAGTCGTCGTGGCGCTGCAGCATCAGCCCGCCGTAGCGCGAGGACTCGGGCAGGACCGTCGCGTGCAGCCGGGTGAGGTCGTGGTCGCGCACCACGGCCGCCATCGCGGCGTCGCCCACCTCGCGGTGGCGGCGGCAGCGGTTGACCCGGTGCAGGCCCACGCCGACCCAGGTGCCCGCCCCGGCCAGGGTCAGCAGCGACGCGAGGGCCGCGACGACCGCGCCCCCGGTCTGCCGGATGACCGGTGCGCCGATCCGGTCCGCGGCGGCCTGCACCCCCGCCACCGACCCCTCGGTCCAGCGACCGGCCTGGAAGTCGGGCTTGGCCGCGTCCTGGATGGCCAGCTGGGCCCCCTCGCCGACCTCGCGGTCGTCGCCGAAGTAGGTTCCGACCAGCCGGCCCTCGGGGTCCACGGCGAGCACGAACAGCCCGTCGGCCCAGCGCTGCTCGTCGGCGCTGAGCCAGTCGGTCCGCTCCTGCCGGGCGTGCTCGAGGACGGCGTCGTTGAGGGCGCGGTCGTCCGTGAGCGCGGCCTGGCCGCCGCGGTGGGTGAACACGGCCACCGTGGTCGGCTCGTGGAAGCGGGTGCCGTCCAGCCCGGCCAGCAGGTCGGGCGGGTACAGCACCTCCGCGGTGTCCTCGACCTGGACCTCGAGCGCCTCGTGCTGCGGGGCGGCGGCCAGGAACCAGCCCAGGCTCGCGCCCCCCACCGCGAGCGTCGCGGCCCCTCCGATGAGCACGCGTCGACGGATCGACATCCCCGAACCCCTCTCGTCGTCGGCGACGGGCCCCGCACCCGCCCCGACCATGCTCCCACCGGCGATGAGTTCGGTCGGCGGCGGCGGTCCCACCCGGCATGACCGCCTCCCTCAACACGTACCTGATGTTCCGCGACGACGCCCACGACGCCATTCGGGCCTACCAGCGCATCTTCGGCGGGACGCTCACCCGCAGCACGTACGCCGAGTTCGGTATGGCGCAGGACCCGGCCGACGCCGACAAGACCATGCACTCCCAGCTGGTCACCGACCACGGCTGGGTGCTCATGGCCTCGGACACGCCGACCCCGATGGACCACCGGCCGAGCGGGCACGCCCTGTCGCTGTCCGGCGGCCCCGAGGACGCCGAGGAGCTGCGCCGCTGCTGGGCCGCGCTGGTCGACGGCGGCCAGGTCCAGGAGCCGCTGGCCGTGGCGCCCTGGGGCGACGAGTTCGGCACCTTGACCGACCGCTTCGGCATCCAGTGGATGGTCAACATCGGTGGGGCCCCGGCCGAGGGGTGAACCGGTCCGCCGCCCCGGATCGCGCGCGGCCCGCGGCACCGGCACAGTGCCCGGGTGGCTGACACCGCTGGACGAGGACGGCAGGACTACACCCCGCGCGGGCTGACCGGGCCGTGCGTGTTCTGCGACATCGTGGCGGGCAGGTCGCCCGCGCACGAGGTGCTGCGCACCGACGACGTCGTGGCCTTCCTGGACCGGCACCCGCTGTTCCCCGGCCACGTCCTGCTGGTGCCCACGGTGCACGTGCAGACCCACGACGAGCTGCCGTCGGGGCTGGCCGAGCCGTGGCTGCGCGCCAGCCAGCAGCTGCAGCGCGCGGTGGAGCGGGCCACGGCCGCCGAGGGAGCGCTGCTGATCGTCAACAACGTGGTCAGTCAGTCGGTGCCGCACGTGCACCAGCACGTCATCCCCCGCCACCGCGGCGACGGGCTGCGGCTGTGGCTGGGACCGCGGCAGCGCTACCGCGACGACGCCGAGGCGGCGACGGTGGCGGCCGGGATCCGCGCGGCGCTGACGACGGCCACCGGCTGACACCGGCGTCGCTAGCCTGGGCCGGGATGAGTGGACCGGCCGTGCCCGCGGACCAGCGCGAGCAGCACTGGCAGGAGCGCCTCGCCCTCCCGGTCGTCGTGGCGGCGCTGGTCAGCGTGCCGGCCGTGTTCCTGACCCTGCTGGACGAGCCGTACGCGACGGCCGGGACGGTGGCCAACGCGCTGAGCGGGGCGGTCCTGCTGGGCGAGACCGCCGTGCTGTTCGTGGTGAGCCGCGACAAGCACCGGTGGTTGCGGGACAACTGGCTCCTGGTCCTGCTCAGCCTGCTCGTGCTGCTGGCCGTCGTGCTCGCGGTCGGTCCGCTGCAGCTGCTGCGCCTGGTCCGGGCCCTCGGCGCGCTGCGGCTGCTGCGGGCCAGCCGGATCGTGTCCGCCGCGCGCGCCCTGGGGCGTCGGCACGGCGGCTCGTCGCGACTGCGGCGACTGGTGACGGTCGTGCCCGGCCTGGTCGTGGCGGTGTTCGTCGTCATCGTCCTCAGCGACCCGACGAGCCGCTCCCGGCTGCTGCTGCAGGACCTGCTCGGCGAGTCCGCGACCTCCACCGTGGTGGTGGTGCTGGCGGGCCTGGTGCTGGGCGTCGCGACGTTCGTGGTGGTCCGCAACGAGCTGAGCGGCGACGGCGGGGCGGACGGTGGGGCGGACGCGCCGCCGGCCGAGGTGCCGGCCCGGGATGACGACCGGTCGCGGCGCCGTTGACGCGGACGTGCCGCAGCAGACCGCCCCGCCGAACCCGCAGACCGACGACGACGTCGCGGTCGTGGTGGTCGGCGCCGGGCAGGCCGGGCTGGCCGCGGCCCACCACCTGCGCCGTCGTGGCCTGGACCCCGACTCCGGCTTCGTCGTGCTGGACGCCAACCCCGGCCCGGGCGGCGCCTGGCGGCACCGGTGGCCGTCGCTGACGCTCGGCGCCGTGCACGGCATCCACGACCTGCCGGGCCTGCGGCTGGGCACCCCCGACCCGACGGTGCCGGCCTCGCAGGTGGTGGCCGACTACTACGGCCGCTACGAGGCCGCCTTCGACCTGCCGGTCCGCCGCCCGGTGCGGGTGCGCTCGGTGACCTCGCCCGACGGGCCGGACGGACCGCTGCTGGTGGCCACCGACGCGGGCACCTGGCGCACCCGCGCGCTCGTCAGCGCGACCGGGACCTGGGACCGGCCGTACTGGCCGTACTACCCGGGCCGGGAGCGCTTCCGCGGCCGGCAGCTGCACACCCACGACTACCGCTCGGCCGAGGAGCTCGCCGGCCTGGACGTGGTGGTGGTGGGCGGCGGGACCTCGGCGGTGCAGTTCCTGCGGCAGCTGGCCGACACCGGCGCGCGCACGACCTGGGTGACCCGCCGGCCGCCGCGCTTCGTCGACCGGCCGTTCGACACCGAGTGGGGCCGGGACGTCGAGCGCCGGGTCCGCGAGCGCGTCGAGGCGGGTCTGCCGCCGCTGAGCGTGGTCGGGGCCACGGGCCTGCCGGCCACCGAGGAGTACCGGCGCGGGGTCGAGGCCGGCGTCCTGGTCGCCCGGCCCATGTTCACCGGACTGACCGAGGACGGGGTCCGCTTCGCCGACGGCAGCGAGCAGCACGCCGACGCGGTGCTGTGGGCCACCGGGTTCCGGCCCGCCCTGGACCACCTGGGCCCGCTGCGGCTGCGTGAGCCCGGCGGCGGGATCACGCTCGACGGCACCACGGTGGTCCGGGACCCGCGGGTGCAGCTGGCCGGCTACGGCCCGGGCGCGTCCACGCTGGGCGCCACCCGCACCGGGCGGGCGGCTGCGGTGGCGGCGCTGCGCCTGGCGCAGGAGCGCGCCGCCGCCTGAACGCCGGTCAGCGCGGCCCCTCGGCCAGCGCCTGCCAGTGCCGGACCACGTCCACCGGCACGGACAGCAGCCGGCGGGTCGAGCCGTCGGGCCTGACCACGACCGCCGATCGGTAGTAGCGGTCGGCCGGGCGGACCTCGGTGACCTCCGACCAGGGCACGTGACGGCGGCGCACCGCCCGGACGGTGAGCCCGCGAAGGTCGGCCCGCACCTGCGGACCGCGCCGCCACAGCGCGACCCCGGCCACCGCCGTCAGGAGCAGGATCCCGCCGGAGAGCAGACCGAAGACGAGGTCCGAGCGCGAGACCGCCGAGGCCAGGTTGAACACCATGGCGATCCCGGTCAGCACGAGCGCCCACTGGTCGGGCTGCGGCTGTCGCCACGTCTGCGGCAGGGTCTCGGCCGGACGCGCCCCGCCGACCTGCTCGCGCCAGCGTTCCACCGTCCCGCTGGGCAGCCCGGCCGGCAGCCGGACCAGCCGGCCGCCGTCGCGGTCCAGACAGGCGTCACGACCTCGCGACCAGGACGTCTCGTCGGCCAGTCGTACCCGCCGCAACCGCTCCCAGGGCACGTGCGTCCTCCACCACCGCGCCCGGACCGCCACCCCGTCGACCGTCCCCCGCACCGCCCGTGGGGCCAGGGCCTCGTGGACGACCAGGACCCCGGCGACGAGCAGCAGCAGCCCCACGAGCACCCACAGCGCCGGCACCCGTGCCAGCGACGCCCCCAGGCCGGCGACTACGGCGAGCACCGTCAGCACGAGCGCCGTCAGCAGCCAGCCCCGCCCCGGTGCGTGGTCGTGCCCCAGGTCGCCGACCTGGGGCTGCGGCTCGTCGGGCGGCCGGCGCTGGTCGCTCATGCCCGTCCCGCCAGCCGGTGCCACTCCTGCACCACCGGCGGCGGCGGGCCCGAGACGGTCACCACGGAACCGTCACCACGCTCCAGGACGGTGACGGGCTCGAACCGGCTGCGGGGCCGGACCTCGACCACGTCCGACCACGGCACGTGCCGGCGACCACCGCGGCCCAGTCGCAGCCCGTCCTCGTCCGCGACCACGTGCGGGCGCGGGGGGCGTCGGTGGACGACCCAGGCCGTCAGCGGAACCACGGCCACCAGCACTAGCACGCCGAGGCCGAGGACGCCGACCAGGCTCAGGTCGAGCAGGCGGGACAGGAGCTGGATCACGACGTTCGCCGCGACGCCCCACAGCACCACGGACCAGCTCGACGCCTCGATCACCACCCAGCGCTGCGGCAGCTCGGCGGGCGGCGCCGCACCCCCGCCCAGACCGTCGCGCCAGGCCTCGACCGTTCCCGCAGGCGTGCCGGGCGGCAGCGACACCAGCCGGCCGTCGCGAAGCTCCAGGGCCGCGTCCACGTGGGGCGTTCCCCGACCCTCCTGGGTGCGGACCCGGCGCAGCTCGTCCCAGCGGACGGTTCGTCGACGGCGGGGCGAGGAGACCGTCAGCGCGGCGACGTCGGCGGTGATCCGTCGAGGACCCAGCCGGTCCAGCCACCACACGCAGCCGGCGGCGAGGCCGAGCGCCACGGTCAGCAGCGTGAGCTCGGGGTCCGAGGGACCCAGCAGCCCGACGCCCACCGTGACGACCGTACCGCCGAGCGTGGTCACGTAGCCGACCGTCCACCACGGCGAGCGCCGCCCCTGCACCTGCACCGTCGCCCCCGCCACGGGGCCATCCCACCAGGTCGGACACGCTCCCGCCGCCGGACGGGCGGACCGGCCTCAGACCGCGGCGCCGGTCCGCAGCACGTCGGCGACCGCGTCCAGCGCGTCCGGGACCAGGGTGAAGTAGGCCCAGACGCCGCGCTTCTCGCGGGTCAGCAGACCGGCGTCGACCAGCACCTTGAGGTGGTGCGACACCGTGGGCTGGCTGAGGCCGAGCGGCTCGGTCAGGTCGCAGACGCAGGCCTCGCCGCCGTCGTGGGCCGCGACCAGCGACAGCAGCCGCAGCCGGGCGGGGTCGGCGACGGCCTTGAGCGTGCGGGCCAGCGCCGCCGCGTCCTCGGCCCCCAGCGGCGCCCGGACCAGCGGGGCGCAGCAGGC
Source organism: Jannaschia sp. R86511 (assembly GCF_042466345.1). Classification (NCBI taxonomy): domain Bacteria; kingdom Pseudomonadati; phylum Pseudomonadota; class Alphaproteobacteria; order Rhodobacterales; family Roseobacteraceae; genus Jannaschia; species Jannaschia sp. R86511. The sequence goes on along the minus strand of NZ_JAXHCD010000001.1, from coordinate 917,429 downwards.
CGGGGCGGGGGGCGTGGGGGTCGGCACCGGGACAGCATGCCACCAGACATTCACCTACGTCTATGTTGACAACCGTCGATGTCCCGGGCCAGGCTCGGCGCATCGACGCAGGTCGATGCCCCCTGACCGCCGGCCCGAGGAGACGTCATGACCGACACCGACACCAGCGACGGGCTCCGCGAGCACGTCCGCGCCCGCTACGCCGAGGCGGCCCTGGCCGTCGGCACCGGGAACGAGGGCTGCTGCGGTCCCGCCGCCGCGCTCGAGGTGGACGAGCGCTTCGGGGCCGACCTGTACGACGACGGGTCCACCGAGGGCCTGCCCACCGAGGCGGTGCTGGCCTCGCTGGGCTGCGGCAACCCCACCGCGGTGGCTGACCTGCGGGCGGGCGAGCGCGTGCTCGACCTGGGCTCCGGCGGGGGCATCGACGTGCTGCTGTCGGCCCGCCGGGTCGGTCCCACGGGCTTCGCCTACGGCGTGGACATGACCACCGAGATGCTCGACCTGGCCCGCCGCAACGCCGCCGAGGCCAGGGCCACCAACGTCGAGTTCCGCCAGGGCACCATCGAGGACCTGCCGCTGCCGGACGGCAGCGTCGACGTGGTCATCTCCAACTGCGTGGTCAACCTGTCGACCGACAAGCCCGCCGTGCTGGCCGAGACCTTCCGCGTGCTCGTGCCGGGCGGCCGGATCGGCATCTCCGACGTGGTGGCCGAGGACCACGTCACCCCGGCCGAGCGCGCCGAGCGCGGCACCTACGTCGGCTGCGTCGCCGGCGCGCTGTCGCGGGCGGAGTACCTGGCCGGCCTGGCCGCCCCGGGGTTCACCGACGCGTCGGTCACGTTCACCCACGAGGTCGCCCCGGGCCTGCACGGGGCGATCGTCCGGGCCACCCGACCGGCGGTGCCCGCGTGAGCGACCTGGTCCACGAGCACCCCGTGCGCCCCGACGGGCCCGTCCTGGCGCGGCTGTCGACCCTCGACCGGTTCCTGCCCGTCTGGATCGTCGCCGCCATGGCCGTCGGCCTGCTGCTGGGCCGCCTGGCCCCCGGCTTCGGCGAGCTGCTGGAGGCCGTCCAGGTCGGCTCGGTCAGCCTGCCCATCGCCATCGGCCTGCTGCTGATGATGTACCCGGTGCTGGCCAAGGTCCGCTACACCGAGACCGGCAGCGTCACCGGGGACCGGACCCTGCTGGTGGCCTCGCTGGTGCTCAACTGGGTCGTCGGCCCCGCGCTGATGTTCGCGCTGGCCTGGCTGCTGCTGCCCGACCACCCGGAGTACCGCACCGGCCTGATCATCGTCGGCCTGGCCCGCTGCATCGCCATGGTCCTGATCTGGAACGACCTGGCCTGCGGCGACCGCGAGGCCGGCGCGGTGCTGGTCGCGATCAACAGCGTGTTCCAGATCCTGGCCTTCGCCGGGCTGGGCTGGTTCTACCTGCAGGTGCTGCCCGGCTGGCTGGGGCTGTCGACCACCAGCGCCGACTTCTCGGTCTGGGCCATCGCCGGCAGCGTGCTGGTGTTCCTCGGCATCCCGCTGCTCGCCGGGTTCCTGACCCGGACGCTGGGCGAGCGCGCCCGCGGGCGCGAGTGGTACGAGGAGCGGTTCCTGCCCAAGATCGGCCCGGTCGCGCTCTACGGGCTGCTGTTCACCATCGTCATGCTCTTCGCGCTGCAGGGCGACGCGATCCTGTCCCAGCCGTGGGACGTGGCCCGGATCGCCCTGCCGCTGCTGGCCTACTTCGTGCTCATGTTCGGCGGTGCGTTCCTGCTGGGCCGCGCGGTCGGGCTCGGTTACGCCCGGACCGCGACGCTGAGCTTCACGGCGGCGGGCAACAACTTCGAGCTGGCGATCGCCGTGGCCATCGGCACGTTCGGCGTCACCTCCGGCCAGGCCCTGGCCGGGGTCGTCGGCCCGCTCATCGAGGTCCCCGTCCTGGTGGGCCTGGTCTACGTGTCGCTGTGGGCCGGGCGCCGGTTCTTCCCCGGTGACCCCACCGTGCCCGCCGTCCCCACCAGTCCCGCCGTCCCCGCCGCCGGAGGCCCCCGATGACCCACTCCCCCAGCGTCCTGTTCGTCTGCGTGCACAACGCCGGCCGGTCCCAGATGGCCGCGGGCTTCACGACGGCGCTGTCCCGCGGGGCCGTCGAGGTCCGTTCCGCCGGGTCGATGCCGGCGGACCGGATCAACCCCGTCGCGGTGGCGGCGATGGCCGAGGTCGGCATCGACATCACCGCGGCGCAGCCCAAGGTCCTGACCGACGAGGCGGTCCGGATGTCCGACGTCGTCGTCACGATGGGCTGCGGCGACGCGTGCCCGATCTTCCCCGGGACCCGCTACGAGGACTGGGCCCTGGCCGACCCGGCCGGGCAGGGCATCGAGGCCGTCCGACCCATCCGCGACGAGATCCGCGGCCGGGTCGAGGCCCTGCTGGCCGAGCTGCTGCCCGACCGGGTGGTCAGCGCCCCGACCCCGTGAGCACCTCGCCGAGCACGCGGGCCCCGGCCTCGAACGACCCGGGGTCGGGTCCGGCGTAGTTGAGCCGGACGAACGGCCCGGCGGGCTCGGCGGGGAACCACTCGTCCCCCGGGGCCACGAGCAGGCCGTCCCGCTCGCAGCGGCGGGCCACCTGGTCGACGTCGGTGCCGTCCGGCAGCCGGACCCACAGGTTGAGCCCGCCGGCCGGCACCCGCTCCAGCGTCGCCTGCGGGGCCGAGCGGGCCAGGCTCGCGACCAGCAGGTCACGGCGGGCCCGCAGCTGCTCGCGCAGGCCGCGCAGGTGGGTCCGCCAGCCGGGCTGGGTGAGGACGTCGACGGCGGCGGCCTGCAGCAGGCCGCTGACGTAGAGCCCCTCCGCGCCCCGGTCGGCCAGGATCCGCTCCCGCGCGGGACCACGGGCCGTCACGGCCCCGACCCGCAGGGCGGGCGACACGCTCTTGGTCAGCGAGCGCAGGTGGACCACGTGGCCGGAGTCGTCGAGCGCGGCCACCGGGCGCACCGACCCCGTGATGGCGAAGTCGTGCGCCCAGTCGTCCTCCACCAGGAACGCCCCGTGCCGGCGCACCACGGCCAGCACCTGCTCGGCGCGTTCGGTCGACCACTGGACGCCGGTGGGGTTGGCGAAGGCGGGCTGCGCGTAGAAGGCCCGCGCGCCCGTCTCCTCGAAGGCCCGCTCGAGCTCGACCGGGTCGGGGCCGTCCGCCCCGGCCGGGACCGGCACCAGGCGGACACCCGCCTGCCGGGCCGCCGAGATCGCCCCCCAGTACGTGGGCGACTCCAGCAGCAGCGGCTGGTCGACCCCGACCAGGGCGCGGAACACCGAGCTCAGCCCGCTCTGGCTGCCGGGCAGGATGATCGGGTCGCTCGCGGTCGGCGCGCCCACCCCGGCCGGCACCGCCTCGGCCAGCTCCTGGGCGAACCAGGCCTGCAGCTCCGGCAGCCCGGCGACCGGCGGCCGGGCCAGGGCCCCCGGGCCACGGGCGGCGCGGCCCAGGGCGGCCCGCACCAGCCGCTCCGGGAGCAGCTCGCGGTCGGGGTAGCCGCCGTGCAGGCCGATCACGCCCTCGGGCGCGCTGCGCATGGTGCTGCCGCGCTGGAGCCGGGCCCGCGGCGAGCCCAGGGCAGCCGTCTGCCAGCCGTAGTCGGGCGGGCGCAGCGTGCGGGGGGTGCGCACGAACGCGCCCACGCCGGGTCGGCTCTCCACCAGACCCTCCGCGACCAGCCGGCCGAGCGCCCGCTGCACCGTGCCGGGACCGGCGCGGTGCCGCTGCACCAGGCTGCGGGTCGACGGCAGCCGGGCGCCCGGGCCGGCGGCCCGCACCCAGGTGCGCAGCTCGTCGCTGATCCGCACGCTGCTATCGTCATCCATGACGGACAACAGTAGCGCTACTGTCCCGACCCGCTCGCCGCTACCGTGGCACGGTCTCGCCTGGGGCCTGGTGGGGGTCGTGGCCTTCTCGTTCACGGTGCCCTTCACCCGGTTCGCCGTCGACGGCCTGTCGCCGCTGTTCATCGGCTCGGGCCGGGCCGTCGTCGCCGCGCTGGTCGCCGGGGCCGCGCTGGCGCTCACCCGGCAGCGTCTGCCGCGCGGGCGGCAGTGGCTGCGCCTGGCGGTGGTGGCCGGCGGGGTGGTCATCGGCTTCCCGCTGCTGACCTCCTACGCCCTGGCCTCCGCATCGGCCGGGCACGGCGCGATGGTGATCGGCCTGCTGCCGGCCGCGACCGCCGTCATGGCCGTGGTCCGCGGCCACGAGCGGCCGCCGCGCGCGTTCTGGGTCGCCTCGGCGCTGGGCGCGGTGGCGGCGGTGGGGTTCGCGTCGGTCCAGGGGGGCGGGTTCGGCCGGCTGGGACCGGCGGACCTGATGCTGTTCGGGGCGGTGGTGGCCGCCGCGGTGGGCTACGCCGAGGGCGGGCTGCTGTCGCGCGAGCTGGGCGCCTGGCAGACCGCGTCGTGGGCGCTGCTGCTGTGCGCCCCGGTGATGCTGGTGCTGGCCACGGCCTCGGCGCTGCAGCAGCCGCCCGACGGGACCCCGCTGCAGTGGGCGGCGTTCGCCTACCTGGCCCTGGTGAGCATGTTCCTGGGCTTCGTCGCCTGGTACCGCGGTCTGGCCATCGGGCCGATGACCCGGGTCAGCCAGGTGCAGCTGGTGCAGCCGGTGCTGTCCATCGGCTGGGCCGCGCTGCTGCTGGGCGAGCAGGTCACCTGGGCGACGCTGGTCGGCGGGCTCGTCGTGGTCGCGTTCGCCGGCCTCGCCGTCCGCGCGCGGCTACGGGCCGCGCGCCAGGCACCGGTGGCGGAGGAACCGGAGCTGGTCGGCCGCCCGACGTGAACCGACCGCCGCGGCGGTCGCGGGACGAGACCACCGCGCCGCCCGGCGGGGCAGGCCGCAGGATGACCGACGATGAGCGCCGACTTCTCGCTGCGGCCGATCGCCCTGTCGGCGTTCGGCCCGGCCCTGCTGTTCGGCATCGGGCAAGGGGCGGTGTACCCCGTCATCGCCCTGTCCGCGCGGGAGCTGGGCGCCTCGGTCGGGGTGGCGGCGTTCGTCGTCGCACTGGTGGGCATCGGCCAGGTGCTGGGCGACCTGCCCGCGGGGGCGCTGGCCGCCCGGGTCGGCGACCGCCGGGCCATGGTCGGCGCGTCCGTGGTCACCGCCGTCGCCCTGGCCGGCTGCGTGCTGGCCCCGTCGGTGCCGGTGCTGGGCCTGGCGGTCCTGCTCACGGGCCTGGCCGGTGCGGTGTTCGGCCTGGCGCGGCAGTCCTACCTGACCGAGGCGGTCCCGGTCCGGATGCGGGCGCGGGCCATGTCGACCCTGGGTGGCACCCACCGCATCGGCACCTTCGTCGGGCCGTTCCTGGGCGCGCTGGTGACCAGCCGCTACGGGGTGGACGGGGCGTACCTGCTGTTCCTCCTCACCGCGGTCGGGGCGGCCGTGCTCGTGCTGGTCGTGCCCGACGTCCCCCGCCTGGGCGCGGCCCGGCCCGCCCCCGGGACCGCCACCCCGTCGGTGCTGTCGGTCACCCGCGCCCACCTCGGCGTGCTGCGCACCCTGGGGGTGGCGGCGCTGCTCGTGATGGCGGTGCGGCAGTCGCGGCAGATCGTGATGGCGGTGCGGCAGTCGCGGCAGATCGTGCTGCCGCTGTGGGGCGAGCAGCTGGGCCTGGACGTCGCGACCATCAGCCTGGTGATGGGGGTGTCCGGCGCGGTGGACATGCTGCTGTTCTACCCGGCGGGGTCGGTGATGGACCGGCACGGCCGGGCCTGGGTCGGGGTGCCGTCGATGCTGGTGCTCGGCCTGGCGCACGCCGTCCTGCCGCTGGCCGGGTCGCTGCCGGGGCTGCTGGGCGTCGCGGTGCTCATGGGGGTCGGCAACGGCATGGGGGCGGGCCTGGTGATGACGCTGGGCGCCGACACCTCGCCCGACGTGGGGCGCCAGGCGTACCTGGGCGCGTGGCGGCTGGTGTCCGACGTCGGGATGGCCGGTGGCCCGCTTGTGGTGGGGGGCGTGGCCGCCGCCACCGCGCTGGGCCCGGCGTCGCTGTCGGTGGCCGTGGTGGCCCTGCTCGCCGCGGGCGCCCTGGCGCGCTGGGTGCCGCCCCGCCGGCGCGACGCGGACCTCCCGCAGGACCACCTCACGCCCTAGCGTGGCCGGATGGAGCTGGGGCTGAGCGGCGAGGTCTGGTACTGGCGCGGCCCGGCGCCGTTCCACTTCGTCAGCGTCCCGGACGACGTCCGGGACCGGCTCAAGGAGGCCTCGGCCCTGGTGACCTACGGCTGGGGCATGGTGCCGGCGCAGGTCCGCCTGGGCGCGACCACCTGGACCACGTCGCTGTGGCCCAAGGACGGCGGCTACGTCGTGCCGCTCAAGGACGCGGTCCGCCGCGCGGAGGACGTCGAGGTCGGCGACACCGTGACGCTGGCCCTCACCCTCGACTGCTGAGGCCCCCGCCCGGGGACGATGACAGTCCTCTCATCCTGGGTTCAGACCCGGGTCAGCGGGGGGACCCATGGTTGAGGCAGCCCGGAGCCGCCCCACGGCGGCACCGACCTGATCCGCATCCCGTCCCGGAAGGACCTCCCATGACCTGGAACACCCGCGCCGTCCTGCCCGCCACCGTGCTCGGTGTCGCCGCCCTCGCCCTGTCGGCCTGCGGTGGCGACCCCACGACCGAGGGTGTCGAGGCCGTCGAGGTCGGCACCGAGGCCACCGAGCCCGCCCCCGACGCGGTCGAGGACACCGGTTCGCCCACCACCAGCGACACCAGCGCCACCGGCACCGGCACCGGCACCGGCACCGGCACCGACGACACCGCGGCCCCGGCCCCGAGCGCCGGCGCCGGGGCCACCGGCGACGCGACGGCCGCCCCGGGTGCGCCCGCCCGCCCGGCAGCCGATGAGTGCGTCGACCTGCCGGAGGCCGCCGACGGCGTCTACACCGTCTACGAGGCCGGCACCGCGACCGTCACCCGCGAGGGCGACCGCCTGGTGCTGGGCGACGTCGTGGCCGCCGACGGCTGGACCCCGCGCGTGGACACCGAGGACGCCGACGAGGTCGAGGTCGACTTCCGCCGCGACGACCGGACCGTGCTCGACCTGGAGGTCGAGATCGACGACGGCCGGGTCGAGGTGCAGGTCTGCGCCGACGACGACTGAGCTGTCCACGCGCGGCCGCGGGCGCTGGCATCATCAGGGGGTGGAGCGAGGTGCAGCCGTCGGGACCGAGAACCGTGCCGAGCCACCCGGCCGGTCACCCGCGGCCGTCCACGATCCCGCCCGGCTCGACGCCGTCCGCGCGACCGGCCTGCTGGACGCCCTGGACGTCGGGTCGCTGGACCACCTGACCGACCTGGCCGCCACCCTGCTGGGGGCGCCGCTGGCGTTCCTCACCGTGGTCGACGACGAGCGGTCCTACTGGGCGTCGTGCGCCGGCGTCACCGACGGCACCCGCCAGAACACGGTGGAGGAGTCGTTCTGCCAGTACGTCATCGCCGACTCCGCCCCCTTCGTGGTCGCCGACGCCAGCACCCACCCCCGCACCCGGGACAACCCGTCGGTGCGGAGCATGGGCGTGCGGGCGTGGGCGGGCTACCCGGTGATGTCCGCCGACGGGCACGCGCTGGGCAGCTTCTGCGTGGTCGACACCGTGCCCCGGGAGTGGGAGCAGGCGCAGCTGGACACCCTGCGGGTGCTGGCCGAGGCCGCGTCGGCCCACGTCACGGTCATGACCCACACCCTCGCGGCCGAGCGGGAGCAGACCCGCCGGGACGTCGTGGCCGCCGCGGAGCACGGCCTGGCCCGGATGGCCGGGGTCGCCCTGCTGCTGGGCTCGGTCGACTCCGCCGGGGCGCTGGCCCGCATCGTGCTGCACCAGGGGCTGCCGGCGCTCGGGGCCTCCGGCGGGCTGATGCTGGTGCGCGCGGACACCGACGGCCAGGTCCGCGTGGTCGACGAGACCGGCACCGTGGTCGGCACCGGGAGCCTGTCGGACGAGGACCGGCTGCCGGGCCTGCACACCGCCCGGACCGGGGAGGCGGTGCTGCTGTCCCGCGGGCAGGCGCACGACGCGTTCGCCCCCGCCATGGCCGAGCTGTACCGGCGCACCGGTGAGGGCGCGTGGGCGTTCACGCCCATGCGCGTCGGCCAGCGGGTGGTCGGGGCCGTCGGGGCGGCCGTGACCGGCGTCGACCACTTCCCGGCCTCGGGCCTGACGGTGCTGGACGGCTTCTCGGCCCTGTGCGCCCAGACCCTGGACCGGCTGCAGCGGCAGGAGGAGCAGCGCAGCACCAACCGGGCGCTGGCCCACATGTCGGAGACGCTGCAGCGCAGCCTGCTGACGCAGCCCGCGGACCCGCCGGGCCTGACCATCGCCGTGCGCTACGAGCCGGCCTCGCACGCCGCGCAGGTCGGCGGGGACTGGTACGACGCGTTCGTCACCGCGGACGGGCGCACCACCCTGGCCATCGGCGACATCAGCGGGCACGACTCCATGGCCGCCGCGGCCATGGGCCAGGTCCGCAGCCTGGTCCGCGGGCTGTCGTTCAGCACCGACCACGGTCCGGCCCGGCTGCTCACCAGCCTCGACGTGACGCTGCGGGCGCTCGCCCTGGACACCCTGGCCACCGCGGCCCTGGCCCACGTGGAGGCCGGTCCGGGCGGCCGGCGGCTGCGCTGGTCCAGCGCCGGGCACCTGCCGCCGCTGCTGCGCGAGGCCGACGGCACCGTGCGCGTGCTCGACGGGACGGCCGACCTGATGCTGGGCGTCGACCCCGCCACCGACCGCCGCGACCTGACGGTGGACCTGCCCACCGGCTCGACCCTGCTGCTGTACACCGACGGCCTGGTCGAGAGCCGCGGCGTGTCGCTGCAGGTGGGCATCGACCGGCTGCGCGACCAGCTGGCCGACGTCGGCGGGCAGCACCCCGAGCAGGTCTGCGACGCCCTGCTGGGCGAGCAGCGGCCCGACGGTCGCCGCGACGACACCGCGCTGCTGGTGGTCCGCTTCGACTGACCGTCTGGCGCGACCTCCTGCGCGCCGGACCGGTCGGCCTCGCGGTCGTCAGGCCGGGACGGGCCGGTACGGCAGGTCGAGCACGAAGGCCGCGCCCGCGCCGTCGGTGCTCAGCAGCTCCACCCGGCCGCCGTGGGCCCGCGCGATCGCCGCCACTATCGACAGCCCCAGCCCCGAGCCGCCGGCGCGGGCCGCTCCGGTGCCCGCCCGGGCGAACCGCTCGAAGATCCGGTCGCGGTCGGCCACCGGCACCCCCGGGCCGTCGTCCAGCACCCACAGCTGCAGCCGGTCGCCGGCCGCGGCGGCCCCCAGGTCGACGACGCCGCCGTCGCGGGTGTGGGCCACCGCGTTGGCCGCCAGCTGCATGAGCGCCTGGGTCAGCCGCTGCTCGTCCGCCTGCACCAGCAGCCCGGTCGGGCCCTGCACGCGCCAGGTCCGTTCCCCCAGCACCGCGGCCTTGCTGCCCACCTGGCGCAGCAGCGCCTCCAGGTCCACCGGGCCCGGCAGCAGGAAGTCGGGGCGGTCCGAGCGGGCCAGCACCAGCAGGTCGTCGACCATCCGCGACATCCGCTCGAGCTCCTCGGTGACCAGCGCGACCGTCGCCGTCCGCTCCGCCGGGTCGTCGCCCATCAGCTCCAGGTGCCCGCGCACGATCGTGATCGGGGTGCGCAGCTCGTGACCGGCGTCGGCGACGAAGTCCCGCTGCACCTCGAACGCGGCCTCCAGCCGGTCGAGCATGCCGTTGAACGTGCGGGTGAGCGTGGCGACCTCGTCCGAGCCCGGCGGGTCCGGCAGCCGCCGGTCGAGGTCACGGTCGCCGCTCACCTCCTGCGCGGCCGTGGTCAGCGCGCGCAGGGGGTGCAACGCCCGCCCGGCGGCCAGCCACCCGAACACGCAGGCCAGCAGCAGGAACCCGGCCGCCACCAGCTCGGCCCGCCGGATTGCGGCCGCCACCTCGCGCCGCTCCGCGGTGTAGTCGTACAGCACGACGAAGGTGGCCGTGGGCGAGTCGGCCGCCCCCACCAGCGGCACCGCGAGGTACTCGAAGCGGGTGTCGCCCAGGTCCAGGCTGTCGCGCTCGGGTGCGGTCAGCGTCCCCCACCGGGCGAGTGCGGGGTCCTGCTCCAGGGCCGGCAGGGACCGGCGCGAGATGTCGTACAGCCGACCGTCGACGATGGTCACGAACGTCTCGCGCCCGCTGGGGACGTTGCGGGACAGGAACACGTCCAGCACCCGACGGGTGTTGCCGTCGAAGGGCCGGCTGGTGGCGGGGTCGACGCCGTCGGCCAGCTGCTGCAGCTCGGCGACCTCCTGCTGCAGGCCCTCGTCGACCCGACGGTCCACGTTGGCCACCAGCACCCGCTCCAGCACGACCACCGAGCCGACCAGCGCCAGCGCGACGGTGGCCACGACCGCGACCAGGACGCGGGCACGCACGCCCGGGTGGGCCAGGCGCGTCAGGGGGGTCGGCACGCGCGTCAGCATGCATCACCCGGGCCCTCGGCAGGGGGTCGGGACCAGCCCGTGCGCATGAGAGTCCGCTCATGCGCACGGGTTGCTTTCACCCCGCCGGGGTGACGCTGCGGCCCCCCGACGCTGCGACGGTCGTCCGGTCCGTACCCCGTCCGGGTCACCGACCCGTCGTCGCACCTCGGAGGTCATCATGAGCAGCCTCGTCCTCGAGCAGCGCCGCACCGCCTGGGACGTCATCCTGGGGCTGGTGCTCGTCGTCGCCGGCTTCGTCGTGCTGGGGAACACCGTCGTCGCTACGGCGTTCTCGGTCGGCGTCCTCGGCTGGTTCACCCTGTTCTCCGGTCTCGTGCTCCTGGTGTCGGGGCTGCTGCGGATCGGCAAGGACGGGTTCTGGTCCGCGGCCCTCGGCGGTGGCCTGCTGGTCGTGCTGGGGATCGTCATGCTCCGCAACCCGGCGGTCACCGCGCTGACCATCACGCTGGTCGCGGGGTCGATGTTCCTGGCCACGGGGCTGACCCGCGTCGTGGTGTCGTTCCAGCACCCGCAGAGCCGGCTCGTCCTGCTCGTCAGCGGGCTGATCTCCGCCGCGCTGGGCCTCATGGTCCTGTTCAACATCGTGGCGGCGACGTTCACGCTGCTCGGGGTGCTGCTCGGGGTGCAGGCCCTGGTGGAGGGCATCACGCTGATCGCGCTGGGTCGGCTGCGCCCGGTCCGGGACGACGCCACCACCACGACCAGCACACGCCGCGGGGCCACGAGGACCGCCGCCGCGTCCTGACCGGGCCCGGCGAGGGCTGGCCCGGTCGATCCTGGGTACCCGACCTCCGTACGCCATCAGGAACGACGGAAGGTCACGTCACATGCAGGTCGGGTTCAAGCTCGCCACCGAAGGTCACGGTCCCGCGGAGCTCGTCGAGCTCGGGAAGCACGCCGAGCGGGCCGGGTTCGACTTCGTCGAGCTCAGCGACCACTTCCACCCCTGGCTGGAGGAGCAGGGCCACAGCCCGTTCACCTGGACCGTGCTCGGCGCTCTCGCCCAGGCCACCGACCGGATCGGGCTGGCGACCGGCGTCACCTGCCCGACCATGCGCTACCACCCGGCCGTCGTCGCGCAGGCCGCGGCGACCACGGCGCTGCTGTCCGAGGGCCGGTTCGTGCTGGGCATCGGGTCCGGCGAGCGCCTCAACGAGCACGTGGTCGGGCAGGGCTACCCCGCGGTGCACCACCGGCAGCGCATGATGAGGGAGGCGCTGGAGATCATCCGGCTGCTGTTCCAGGGCGGCTACCGGTCCTACGACGGGCAGTACCTGCAGCTGGAGGACGCCCGGCTGTTCGACCTGCCCGAGACCCCGCCGCTGATCGCCGTGGCCGCCGGCGGCCCCGCGGCCGCGCGGGTCGCCGCCGAGCTCGGTGACGGCCTGTTCGCCACCGAGCCCGACCCGGGCCTGGTCGAGGCCTTCCGCGAGGCCGGCGGGTCCGGGCCCCGCTACGCCGAGGTGCCGATCGCCTTCGCCCCCACCGTCGAGGCCGCCGCCGAGGAGGCCATGCGCACCAGCCGCTGGACCCTCGGCGGCTGGAAGGTCATGGCCGAGCTGCCCAACCCGGTCAACTTCGACGCGGCCAGCTCGACGGTCCGCCCCGACGACATCACGGGCCAGTTCTCGTGCGGGCCGGACATGGACCAGCACCTGGACAAGGCCCGCCCGTTCGCCGAGGCCGGCTTCGACCGGCTGGTGCTGATGGACGTCGGCCCCGACCCGCACGCGTTCCTCGACGCCGCCTCCGACGGCCTGCTCGACCGGGTCCGCGCGCTCGGCTCCTGACCGCCCGGGGCTCGACACAACGGCACCCTGCGTCGGTCTATGCGACGCAGGGTGCCGTTGCGTCGGAACGATCCCGACGCAAAGTGCCGTTGCGTCGGAACGGCCGGCGTCGGGTCAGCCGACCGGCGGAGCGGGCAGGACGAGGTCGGCCACCACGGGCAGGTGGTCGCTGGGCAGCTGACCGCGACGGGAGTACGTGTCGATCTCGGCGTGCCGGGTGACGACGTCGGGGGTGGTCAGCACCCAGTCGATCCGGTCGCCGCCGGGCGTCAGCGGGCCGTAGCCGTGGAACGTCCCGAACAGCTCGCTGCGGGTCTCGGCGGTCTGCCAGGTGTCGACGAACGGGCCGTCGGTGACGAGCGTGTCGTAGACCGTGCGGCCCTCGGCGGCCGGCTCGTTGAAGTCGCCCGTGAGCACCACCGGCAGGTCCGGGTCGAAGTCCTCGACCGCGCGCTGCAGGATCAGGTCCGCCGACAGGGCCCGCGTCGTGGCGTCGAACGCCTCCAGGTGGGTGTTGAGCAGGTACAGCTCGCCGCCGTCGACCAGGTCCCGGAACCGGACCCAGGTCACCATCCGCGGGCAGCAGCCGCCCCAGGTCTTGGACCCGATCACGTCCGGGGTGTCGGACAGCCAGTAGTGGTCGTACTCCAGGGGTTCCAGGCGCTGGGTGTCGTAGAACACCTGCATGGCCTCACCCCGGGAGCCACCCTCCCGCCCCAGGCCGATGCTGTCGTAGCGGCCCGGCAGGTCCTGCTGGATGTCCTTGAGCTGCTCGAACAGCCCCTCCTGCGTGCCGATGACGTGGGGGCGCTGGTGCAGCAGCAGGCTGCGGACCACGGGGCGGCGCTCGGGCCACGAGTTGGCCCCGGTGTCGCTGGCGAAGCGCAGGTTGAACGCCATGACGCGCAGCTCGTCGTCCTCGGGCGGGGCGGCGGCGGCCGGGGCGGCGACGATCGCGGTGAGGGCCAGCGCCAGGGCGGCGACCGCGGCGGCGAACGGACCCCAGAGGGCGGGGCGGGGCGGCTGAGTTCTCACGGGGGTTCCTCCCGACGGCGTCAAACGGACGTATCGGACGCTAGGGGCGGGAGGTGGCCAGCCGTCGACCGGCAGAACAACAGACGGTGATGCCTCGGTTACGCCCCGCCTCGACGCCGGGGCGGCCACGATGACCCGCCTCCGGGGCAGGTCGACGACGACAAGGATCAAGACGTCGTCGATCGCCCCCGGCCCGCATGCGATCGACCACGACGAGGATCAAGACGTTGTCGACCGGACCTGGCCCGCATGCGATCGACCACGACGAGGATCAAGACGTTGTCGACCGGACCTGGCCCGCATGCGATCGACCACGACGAGGATCAAGACGTTGTCGACCGGACCTGGCCTGCAGGCGGTCGACGACGGCAAGGATCAAGACGTTGTCGATCGACGCCCGCCCTCAGGCCGGTGCGCAAGGCGGCCAGGCGGCGCGGGCGGCCGGGCCCGAAGGCGGGCGGGTGGGTCAGACGCCGGGGTCGCAGGGGAGGCGGCCGGTGCGGACGGCCTCGGTGACGGCGGCATGGTCGGCCTCGACCTGGTCGGCGTAGGCCACGGACCACCGGGTGACCGCGTCGTCGAAGGCCTCGGAGCGGCCCAGGTAGGCCGCGACCACCGGGCAGGCGGGGCTCTGGGCGTGGGCCCGGGCCAGCAGGGTGCCGCACAGCCCGGCGTAGGCCTCGAACAGCGACGCGGGCAGGTGCCGGGTGTCGATCGAGCCCTTCATGTCGCGCAGCTGCCGCCAGTAGAAGTCCAGCGCCCGACCGCCCGGCGCCTCGTCGGCGCTCAGCCCGGACCAGCCCAGGAACGGGTCGGACTGGGCCTGCAGGACGCGCTGGGCGGCGACCACCCGGCGCCCGTCGCGGCCGACGCCGGGGGCGCTGCGCCCGATCGGCAGGTCGTAGGGCTGGCCGCCGTAGGTGGCCAGCACCGACGGCTGGGCCTGCTTGACCTGCAGGAACAGCGGCTCGTCGGCCGGGCCCTGGCACAGGACCAGCAGGCAGCGGGTGCCGACCGAGCCGACGCCCACCACCCGCAGCACGTGGTCGACCGGGTGCAGCTGGGTCAGCAGCAGCTGCACGTCCTCGCGGGTGGTGCGCCGGTAGCGCAGGAAGCTCTCGGCCACGTCCTCGTCGCTGACGGCGGGCAGCCGGCGGGTCAGCGGCGGGTCCTCCCGGATCCGGGTGCGGCCGTGGTCGTCGACGGTGCCGAGCCGGCCGAGCACCTGCTCCGACGTGCGGCGCCGGGCCCGGGCGGCCTGCGCGCGCAGCAGCCGACGGCCGTCGCCGCGGGCCCGCTCGACCAGCCAGTCCGCCTCGACCCGGAACCAGAACCGCTCGACGACGCTGCGCCGGGCCAGGGTCCGCAGGATCTCGCGGTACGTGCGCACGGCCGTGCGGGCCGACTCCCGGGCCACGGCCTCGGGCAGGCCGGCGTCGCGGGCGCCGACGACGACGCTCGCGGCCAGCCGCTTGACGTCCCACTCCCACGGCGCCGTCCAGGCCTCGTCGAAGTCGTTGAGGTCGAACAGCAGCCGCCGCTCCGGCGAGGCGAACAGGCCGAAGTTGGCCACGTGGGCGTCACCGCAGGCCACCACCCGGCGGCCCGTGTCCGGACCGGCGGCGAGGTCGTGGGCCATGACCGCGGCGCTGCCCCGGTACAGCGCGAACGGCGACTCCAGCATCCGCCCGATCCGCACGCCCACCAGGTCGGGCAGCCGGTCGGCGTTCTGCTGCTCCAGCACGGCCACCGGGTCCCGCTCGGGCAGCCGCAGGTCGCCGTGCTCGGAGCGACGCAGCGTCCCCCGCAGCGCCCGGCCGAGGGTCGCGCCGTCCCGGCCGGCGGCGTCACCCCGGCTCGTCGCGGGCGCGCCGCGGCCCGGCGCGGTCACGAGCCCAGCTCCCAGACGCCGTGGCCGAAGCCGTCGACCCGCACCGTCGTGCCGTCGACCTCGGCCCCCTGGCCCAGCAGCAGCCGCGCGCCCGCCACCGACGCCAGGTCGACCTCGACCGGCTCGCGGGTGGGGTTGAGCGCCACCAGATGGCTGCCGCCGCGGCGGTAGACCAGCGGGTGACCGGTGTGCAGCACCTCGGTGGTCGGGCCGACCCGCAACGCCGGCACCTCGCGCCGCAGCGCCAGCAGCCGGCGGACCAGGTGCAGCAGCGAGCCCTCGTCGCCGCGCTGGGTGGCCACGTCGGGCCGGTCCGGGTCCGGGTCCACGGGCAGGTAGAGCCGGTCGGGCGCGGCGGTGGAGAACCCGGCGCCGGCCGAGCGGTCCCACTGCATCGGGGTGCGGGCCCCGGCCCGGTTGTAGGTGGGGTGGCAGATGCTGCCCTCGACGTCGGGCAGGCCCGGCAGGTACCGCATGCCGATCTCGTCGCCGTAGTAGATCGACGGCACCGTGCCCCAGGTCAGCAGGAACGTGAACACCGCGCCGAGCTCGGCCGCGGTGCGGGGGCCGCTGACCAGCCGCGAGAAGTCGTGGTCGGAGGACGCGAGCAGCATCGGACGGCCGGGGGTCTGCCGCTGGTGCTCGTCCCAGCCGGCCAGGAACAGCTCGAGCGACCCACCGCCGTCGGCGTCGAACCAGCAGTCCGTGGCCGGGTACCAGGGCAGCGTGCCCGCACCGCCGTTGTTCAGCAGCGACGCGTGCATCGGGTGGATGACGAGCGCGAAGTCCGCGTCGTAGGCCAGCGGCTCGCCCGTGCGGGGCTCGTCGCCCTCGGGGATCAGCACCGCGTCGGGGTGGGTGCGGTCGAGCCAGTCCCGGACCTCGCGCCACACCTGCGTCGAGGCGGCCCGGGCCCGCTCGGTGTCGTAGTCCTTGACCAGCGAGAACGCCATGTCGACCCGGAACCCGGCCACACCGCGCGATAGCCAGAAGTCCATGATCTCGACCAGGGCGTCCCGGTTGCGCCGCGGCCCCGGGGCGTCGACGGGGTCCCGCCACGGCTCGTCGTCGGCCGCCAGCCAGCCGAAGTTCAGCGCGGGCTGGGAGTCGTAGAAGTTCTTCAGGTACCAGCCGGGCCGAGGGCCGGGCGAGGGCACCCAGGCCGGGATGCCGGGGGTCTCCTCCTGCCAGCCGCGGGCGGGCTCCTCGGTGCGCCAGACGTACCGGTCGCCCTCGGGCGCGGGCCCGTCGGCGGCCAGCTCGGCCTGGAACCACGGGTGCTCGTCGGAGGTGTGGCCGACGACCAGGTCGAGCAGCACGCGGATGCCGCGCGCCCGGGCCTGCTCCACCAGCTCGACCATGTCGTCGTTGCTGCCGTAGCGGGGGGCGATGCGCAGGTAGTCCGCCACGTCGTAGCCCGCGTCCCGGAACGGCGAGGCGAAGCACGGGTTGAACCAGATCGCGTCGACCCCGAGCCACTGCAGGTGGTCCAGGTGGGCGATGACGCCCCGCAGGTCGCCGACGCCGTCGCCGTCGGAGTCGGCGAAGGACTGCGGGTAGATCTCGTACACGACGGCGTCGTCGAGCCAGCTGGTCCGGGCGGGGGTGGCGGCGGGGTGGGTCATGCGCCTGATCCTCGCGGTATCGCGGCCCCGGCGCACGGACGCCACAGTGGTGGCGTGCGCCTGCTCGTCCTCGCCGACACCCACCTGCCCGCCCGCGCCCGCGACCTGCCGGGACCGGTGTGGGACCAGGTCGACGCGGTCGACGTCGTCGTGCACGCCGGCGACTGGGTGGAACCCGGGCTGCTCGACCGGCTCGAGGAGCGCGCAGCCAGGCTGGTCGGGGTGCACGGCAACAACGACGGGGACGAGCTGCGCCGGCGCCTGCCCGAGGTGGCCCGGGTCGACCTCGCCGGGCTGCGGCTGGCCGTGGTGCACGAGACCGGGGCCGCGACGGGGCGCGAACGACGCTGCGACGAGCGGTTCGGCCCCGGATCGCCGGACCCGGTCGACGTGCTGGTGTTCGGCCACAGCCACATCCCGTGGGACAGCACGACGCCCGGCGGGGTGCGGCTGCTCAACCCGGGCTCACCGACCGACCGACGCCGCCAGCCCCGCTGCACCTACCTGACGGCCACCGTCGGGGCCGGCGGCCTGGCCGACGTCACCCTGCACGCCCTGCCGCTGCGCCGCCCGCGGTAGCGCGCCGCCGGGACCTACGTCCCTGGCCCGGGTCGACGGGTGGGAGCAGGCTCGGTCCGAGGGGGACGTGACGGATCCCGAGGGAGGTGCCTGGTGGACGTGGACCGTGCGGACGTGGTCGCCATGGCGGAGGCGGCGAGGCAGGCACCGTCGGTGCACAACACCCAGCCGTGGCTGCTGCTGGGCCGGCCGGACGGCCTGGTCGTCGCCGTCGACGAGACGCGGGCCCTGCCGGCCCTCGACCCCACGGGGCGGCTGCGGACCATCAGCTGCGGCGCCGCGGTCGCCAACGCCGCGCTGGCCGCGCGGGCCCGGGGGCTGGGCACCCGGGTCCGGCTGCTGCCGGACGGCCCGCGCGGCACCGCGGTGGCCCGGCTGGTGGTGGTCGGCCCGCGGGCCGCGAGCGCGGCCGAGCAGCGCCTCGCGGCACAGATGTCCCGACGCCGCACCCACCGCGCCCTGCGTCCGGACGACCCGGTGCCGACCGCCGTGCTGGTCGAGGTCGGCGAGACCGTGGCCGACGAGGGCGCCGCGCTGACCGTGCTCGACCCGGCCGCCCGGGGGGTGCTGTCGAAGCTGCTCGCGCGGGCGGTCCGGCAGCAGCAGCAGCGCCCCGAGCTGGTGCTGGAGACCCGGGCCTGGCTTCGCGGACCGCAGCGGCCGCACCGTCACGAGGCCGTCGACGGCATGCTGAGGTCCTCGGTCCTGACCGTCCCCCGGGGAGTGGGGGCACCGGTCCTCGACCGCGCTCGCGGGCCCCTGGACCCCCTGCCCCTGGGGCGGACGGTCGTGGCCCTGTCCACGCTGGGCGACACCCGGCGCGACCACGTGGTGGCGGGGATCGCGCTGCAGCGCCTGCTGCTGCACCTGAGCGCCCTCGACCTGGTGGCCACGTACGCGGACCAGGCCACCGAGGTGCCGGGCACCCGGGACCAGGTCTCGGCCCTGCTCGCCCGCCCCGGCCAGGCCCAGCTCGTGCTGCAGCTGGGACGGGCGCTGGTCGACGTGCGCGTGCCGCCCCGGCGCCCGCTGCACGACGTGCTGGACCCACCGGACCGTCCGGCCGCCCCGACCGTCATCGACCTGACCCGCACCCACGAGAGGACGCCATCATGAGCACCGCCGCGATCCGCACCCGCCGTGTCGTCGTCGCCTACGACGGCTCCGAGCCTGCCCGTCACGCCCTGGACGAGGCGGTCCGCCGGGCGGGCCTCCGGGGGCTGCCGCTGGTCGTCGTCACGGCGGCGGAGGCGATGGCCTTCGCCCCCGAGCTGGTCGACGAGCTCGGCGAGACCGCGCAGCTGCACGCCGAGGAGGCCGAGCGCGTGGCCCGCACCACCCTGCCCGCGGAGCACGTGCTGCGCCACGTGGCCTCCGGCTCGGCGGCCGACGTGCTGCTGCACGTGGCCCGGCCCGACGACCTGCTGGTGGTGGGCAGCCGCGGTCACGGCCCGGGCGGACGGCTGCTGCTCGGGTCCACCAGCACGGCGGTGGCGGCGAACGCCCCCTGCCCGGTGCTGGTGGTGCCAGGACCCGGGACCCCCGACGGACCGGTCGTGGTCGGCCTCGACGGCTCACCGGCCGCCGCACGCGTGCTGGGCACCGCCCGCGACGAGGCCGCGGCGCTGGGGGCCACGCTGACGGTCGTCGCGGCGGTCCCGCCCCTGCCCAGCACCGTGGCCGACACCGTGCGGGTGCACGAGGCCGAACGGGCTCGGGCGGACCGCGCCCGGCTCCGGCTGGCCACCATGATCGAGGCCGCCGACGTCGACCGGCTGCCGTCGGTGGACCTGCGGGTGGAGGCCGACACCGCCGCCGACGTCCTGGTCCGCCACGCGCGGGGGGCGCGGTTGCTGGTGGTGGGCACCCGGGGTCACGGGGCGCTGCGACGCCTGCTGCTGGGCTCGGTGAGCCGGGCGGTGCTGCACCACGCGCCCTGCCCGGTTCTCGTCGTCCGACCGGTGCCGGTGGCCGCGCTGGACCTGGGGGCGGACGACCTGGTGCCGGCGCAGTCGGGCACCGGGTGACGCCGCGGCCGGTCACCCGGTGACGGCCGGGGCGCCCGGGCCCTCGCCCCAGCGCTACCGTTGCTGCGATGACGTCGCAGCAGCAGGGCCGGGTCGGACCGGCCGGTGACCTCGCCGGGCCGCCGGCCGTCGAGGTCGAGGTGCTGCTGCTGCGACCGGCCGGGGTCGACGGCCTGGGGTACCGGGTGCTCCGGGCCGCGCTGACCGGCCGGTCCTCGCCCGACGAGGTCGCGACGGCGTCGTACCGGGCCGCCCGGGCTTCCGGGGCCGAGCGGGCCGACGGGGCCGACGGGGCCGACGGGGCCGACGTGCAGGTGCTGCACTCGACGTCGTGGCGGTACGAGCCGGGCCGCGGCGTCGTGCTGACCTACGCCGCCCTGCCCGACCCCGACCCCACCGCGCCCGGCACCACGCTCGTCGACCCGGCGGTGGTGAGCTCCGGCGACCCGCTCCGACCCGCGCCGGACCTGCTCCACGGCCACCACGTGGTCGCCCACGCCGTGCGCCACCTGGCCGAGCTCGCCCGGCGCGACCCCGCGGTCCGGGCCGCCGCGGGCACCGCCGACGAGGCCGGCCGCGAGCTGTGGCGACGGCTGACGGACCTGGCCCCCCGGGTGCCCACCGGCACCCACGAGGACGCGCACGCCGCCGCCCGCGCTGTGGCCCCGGCTCAGCCCGCCGAGCCGTCCTCGCGCGCCTGAGCGGCCCGGCGGCAGTCGCCGCACGTCCCCGACAGCGCCACGTGGGTCGCGTCCAGGTCGAAGTCCGCCTCGTCGTGGACCCGGGCCGCCACGCCGTCGAGCAGGGCGGCCGGCAGGTCGCGCACCGCGCCGCAGCGACGGCACGACGCGTGCAGGTGGGGCGGGCCCGAGCGCAGCAGGTGGTAGGCCGTCGCGCCGTGCCCGACGTGGACGTGCTGCACCACCCCGAGGTCGCTCAGCGCCTCGAGGGTCCGGTAGACGCTGGCCCGGTGCACGGCGGCGTCGAGCCCGGCCACGGCACGCACCACGTCCTCGGCCCCGGCGTGGCCCGACTCGGCGGCCAGCACCCGGATCACCGCGCGCCGCGGCGCCGTCATCCGCTCCCCGCGGGCGTGGAGCAGGCGGGCCACCTCGACCTCGACGTCCGACGGCTCGACCACCGCCCCAGTGTGCCGGGCCCCGACCACCCGACGGCACCGCGACGCCGCCGGTCCGGACCCGGGCAGGGCCACGTGGACTCCCGTCGGCTGGTTCTGCTACTAATGCGACCATGTCGCAACACAGCCTCCACCTCCCCGCCGCGCCCGGCCCGGCGTCGACCGCCCGGCGCCCCGAGGGCCCGCGCGCCGTGGTCCGACCGCTGGTCCTGCCGCTGGCCGGCCTGCTGCTGGCGGGGTGCAGCGCCACCGACCCCGACGCGACGGCGGTCGCCGGCAGTGCTCCCGCCGCGGACGGCGGGATCGTCATCGGGGTGGGCAGCGAGCCCGACCACCTGAACCCGGTCCTGGGCTACGCCCCCGACGGCGCGTCCAGGCTGTTCGACTCCCTGCTGGTGCGCGAGGCCGACCTGTCGTTGGCACCGTCCCTGGCCACCTCGCTGCCCGAGCCGTCGCCGGACGGGCTCACCTGGACCGTCGAGCTGCGCGACGACGTGGTGTTCCACGACGGCGAGCCGCTGACCGCCGAGGACGTGGTGTTCACGTACGAGACCGTCCTGGACCCGGCCGTGGCGAGCCCGCTGGCCGGCGACCTGGCGGCGCTGGCCGAGGTCGTCGCCCTCGACGAGGGCACGGTGGAGTTCCGGCTCGAGCAGCCCTACGCGCCGTTCCCCGGACGGCTGACCCTCGGCATCGTGCCCGAGCACGTCCTCACCGGCACGACCGACTGGGAGGGCGTCGCGTTCAACCGCGAGCCCGTCGGGTCCGGGCCATACCGGCTGACGTCCTGGAGCGCCGGCGACGCCATGGTGCTCGAGGCGAACGAGCAGTACTGGGACGGGGTGCCGGAGGTGTCCCCGGTGACGTTCGCGACCACGACCGACGACCAGGCCCGCGCGGCCCGCATGTCCGCGGGCGAGTTGGACGCCGCCGTGCTGCCGGCCCGACTGGCCGAGCAGTTCGAGGACACCGACGGGCTGCAGGTGCAGCGCCGCGCCACGGCCGACTACCGCGGCGTCATGCTGCCGCAGGAGCACCCGGTCACCGGCGACCTGGCGATCCGCCGCGCGCTGGACCTGGCCGTGGACCGCGAGGCCATGGTGGACGGCGTGCTGGCCGGCGCCGGCGAACCCGCGTACGGCCCGGTGGCCCCGTCGCTGGACGACTACTACTCCCCCGCCGCCGAGCGCAGCCACGACCCGGCCGCGGCCGAGCAGCTGCTCGACGACACGGGCTGGGTGCTCGGCGACGACGGCGTCCGCAGCCGGGACGGGGTGCGGGCGGAGCTGACCGTGATGTACCCGGCCGGCGACACCGTGCGCGAGCAGCTGGCCCTGGCCGTGGCCACCGACGCCCGCGCGGTCGGCGTCGACGTGACGGTGGACGGTCTGTCATGGGAGGCCATCGAGCCGCGGCTGGGCACCGACGCGCTCGTCATGGGCTACGGCAGCCCGTACGACCCGGACTTCATCAGCTACCAGCTGTTCCACTCCTCCTACGCGGGGCAGGGGTTCTTCAACCCCGGCTCCTACGACAACCCCGCCGTCGACGAAGCCCTGGACGACGGCCGCACCGCCGTCGAGGACGCCGAGCGGCAGGAGGCCTACACGCGGCTGCAGACCGAGCTGGCCGCCGACCCGCCGTGGCTGTTCCTCACCTACCTGGAGCACGTCTACGTCGTGTCCGACGGCTGGCAGGGCAGCGACGTGGAGCAGGTCGAGCCGCACGACCACGGCTTCAACGCGGGTCCCTGGTGGAACATCGAGGACTGGTCGCGGCGGGCATGAGGCCCCGCTGGCGGGCGGTCGGCGCGCTCGTCGCCCGCCGCCTGGCCCTGGCCGTCCCCGTGCTGCTCGTGGTGTCGGTCGGGTTGTTCGGGCTGGTCGCGGTGTCGCCCTTCGACCCCGTGCGGGCCTACCTCGGCGACCGGGCGGTGGTCACGTCGCAGGAGACCCGCAGCGCCCTGGCCGAGCGGCTGGGCACCGACGCGGGCTTCGGCGAGCGCTGGGTCACCTGGGTCCAGGCCACGGCGTCCGGCGACCTCGGCACGTCGCTGGTGTTCCGCCAGCCCGTCGCGGACGTGGTGTCCGACCGGCTCGGCTGGTCGCTCCTGCTGTCCGGCACCGGCCTGGGGGTCGGCCTGGTGCTCGCCCTGGTGCTCGCCCTGGTGCTGGGGACCCTGGCCGCGGTCCGGCCCGACGGCCTCCTC
Organism: Jannaschia sp. R86511; assembly: GCF_042466345.1. NCBI lineage: Bacteria > Pseudomonadati > Pseudomonadota > Alphaproteobacteria > Rhodobacterales > Roseobacteraceae > Jannaschia > Jannaschia sp. R86511. The sequence goes on along the minus strand of NZ_JAXHCD010000001.1, from coordinate 894,623 downwards.
GACCGTGTCGTCTCGACCACGGCCGCCACGGTGGAGTCGGTGCCCGCGTTCTTCCTCGGCCTGCTCGCCCTGTGGCTGTTCGCGGTCGTGCTCGGCCTCGCCCCGGCCGGCGGCCTGACCGATCCCGGCCGGCTCGCGACCGCGGAGCAGGTCCTGCGCCACCTGTGGCTGCCCGCCGGGGTCCTCGCGGTGCTGTCGACGCCGTGGCTCGTGCTGTTCGCCCGCCAGTCCCTGCGACAGGCCCTCGCCGAGGACTACGTGGCCGGGGCGCTGGCCCGCGGCGTGAGCCCCCGCCGGGTCGTGCTCACCCACGCCGCCCCGGCGGCCGCGCCGGGGTTCCTGGCCCTGCTCGGGGCGCGGCTGCCCGAGCTGGTGACCGGGGCCGTGCTCATCGAGACGGTCTTCTCGTGGCCCGGGGTGGGCGCCGCGTCGGTGCGGGCGGCGCTGGCGGTGGACGTGTCGCTGCTGGCGGCGCTCACGGTGCTCGGCACCGCGGCGGTCCTGCTCGGGACCCTGCTCGCGGACGCGCTCGCGGCGCTCCTGGACCCCCGGGTGGCCACCGATGGCTGAGCTGACGACGACGACCCGCGACGAGACCGCGCTGGGCTGGGTGCCCGTGGCCGGCCTGGGGCTGCTGGTGGCCGCGGCGGTCCTCGGTCCGGCCCTGGCCGGTGCCGACCCCCGCGACGTCGACCTGTCCGCCGTCCTCGAGCCGCCGTCACGGGAGCACCCGCTAGGCACCGACGCGTCCGGTCGCGACGTGCTGCAGCGGTCGCTGTCCGGTCTGCGCGTGTCGCTGGTCGTCGGCCTGGTCGCCGCCCTGGCCGCGGGCCTGGTCGGGACCGTGGTCGGGGTGCTCGCCGGGACGCTGGGCGGCTGGGTCGACCGCGTGACCATGCGGGTCGTCGACGCGATCGCCGCCGTCCCCCACCTGCTGCTCGGCGTCTTCGTCGTAGCCTTGTTCCGGCCGTCGCTCGGGGCGGTCGTCGCGAGCGTCGCCCTCACGCACTGGGTGTCCACCGCCCGCGTGGTGCGCGCGGTCGTGCTGTCGGTGCGCGAGCGCGACTACGTCGACGCCGCCGTGCTGGCCGGGGCGAGCCGCTGGTCGCTGGCCCGGCGCCACCACGTGCCGGCCGTGGCCCCGCACGCCCTGCTGGCGTGGTCGCTGATGGTGCCGCACGCGATCATGCACGAGTCGGCGCTGAGCTTCCTGGGGCTGGGGCTGCCCCCGCACCTGCCCAGCCTGGGCACGATGATCGCCAGCGGGCAGGGCGCCCTGCTGGCCGGCCAGTGGTGGCCCGCCGTCGTCCCCGGCGCCTTCGTCGTCGCCCTGGGGCTGAGCACGATCGCGGCCACGGGGCGGCTGCGCCGGCGCTGGTCCGTCCGGCCGGCGAGCGAGGAGCGATGGTGAGGGGACTCACGCGACCGACGCGACCGACGCGACCGACGGACCCGACCGGCCGGGCGGTCGTGACCGTCCGGGGCCTGACCGTGACCTTCCCGGGGCTGCCCACCGTGCACGGCGTCGACCTCGACCTGGCCCCGGGCCGGCTGACGGCCGTGGTCGGCGAGAGCGGCGCCGGCAAGTCCGTGGTCGTCGCGGCGCTGCTGGGTCTGCTCCCCCGTTCGGCGCAGGTCAGCGGCAGGATGCGCCTGCCCGACGACGGGGCCGGGGCGCTCGACGTCGACCTCGGCGACCGCACCATCCTGGCCCGGCAGGTCCGCGGTCGGCGGGTGTCGCTGGTGCCGCAGAGCCCCGCGACGTGGATCACGCCCGTCCGGACCCTGGGCTCGCAGCTGCACGAGGCGGCGCGGGCGGTGCGCGACCGCAGCGTCACGCGCCCGGCCGTCGCCGACGCCGTCCGGACCGCCGTCGGAAGGGCCCAGCTGCCGGAGGACCTGCTCGACCGGTACCCGCACGAGGTGTCGGGCGGGCAGCTGCAGCGGGCCGCCCTGGCCCTGGCGCTGGTCGGCGGGGCCCGGGTGCTGCTGGCCGACGAGCCGACCACCGGTCTGGACCCGGGGCTGGCCGGCCTGGCGATGGGGCAGCTGCGCGCCGAGGCCGACGACGGGGCGGCCGTGCTGGTGGTCAGCCACGACCTGGCGGCGGCCGAGCGGGTCGCCGACGAGGTGGTCGTGCTGTACGCCGGCCGCGTGGTGGAGCGGGCCACCACGGCCGCGTTCGTCGGCAGACCGGCGCACCCGTACTCCGCGGGGCTGCTCGACGCGCTGCCCGACCGCGCGTTCCGGTCGGTGCCGGGCGACCCGCCGGCCCCCGGGGAGCAGGTGGGCGGGTGCGCGTTCCGTCCCCGCTGCGCCCACGCGGTGCAGCGCTGCCTGACGGTCCCGGCGTTGGCCGAGGTCGCGCCGACCGCCGAGGTCGCGCCGCTCGCACCCGACCGGACGGACCCGGCCAGGCTCGTGGCCTGCCACCGGCCCTTCGCCGCCGCCCCGGCGGGGACGCCGACGGGGACGGGCTCGTGAGCCTGCGGGTGCGGGGGGTCGACGCCCGCTACGGCCGGGGCCCGCTGGTGCTGCAGGGCGTGGACCTGGACGCGGCCGGCGGCGAGACGGTCGGCGTGTGCGGGCCGAGCGGCTCGGGCAAGAGCACCCTGGCCCGGGTGCTGGCGCTGCTGCACGAACCCGCGGCCGGCACCGTGGCGGTCGACGGGACGGACGCCGTGCGGTGGGGGCTGCGGGCCCCGGCCCGGCTGCGGCGTCGCACCGGGGTGGTGTTCCAGTCACCACGGGCTTCGGTCGACCCGCGCCAGGACCTGCGGGCGGTGGTCGCCGAGCCGCTGCTGCTGGCCCCGCGAGGGGAGCGGGTGCCCGACGTGGCCGCGCGCGTCTCGGAGCTGGCCGCCTCGGTGGGGCTGGCCGAGGCGCTGCTGGACCGGCGGCCGCACCAGGTCAGCGACGGCCAGCTGCAGCGGGCCTGCCTGGCCCGGGCCGTCTCGACCGACCCGGCGGTGCTGGTGTGCGACGAGATGACGGCCATGCTCGACGCCTCCAGCACGGCCCGGCTGGTGGGCGAGGTGCGGTCCTGGCAGGCGCGCAGCGGCGCCGCGGTCGTGGCGGTGTCCCACGACGCGGCGCTGCTGCGACGCTGGGCGGACCGGCTGGTGGTGCTGGACGCCGGCCGCGTCCGTCAGTCCGAGGCGCCCTGACGACGCCGGTAGACGACGACGCCGACGGCGGCCAGCAGGGCGAGCACGACCACGCCCGCCACGGTCACCCAGGTGGGCAGGCCGTCGGAGGTGCCGGCGGTGGTGTCCGCCGCGATGGTCGTGGCCTCCGGCGACGGGGGGCTGGGCGCCGCGCTCGTCGCGGCGGCCTCGGGGGTGGCCTCGGCGACCGGCGCGCTCTCGGCGGCCGGGCTGGGCTCCGGGGTCGGCTCCGCGGCCGGGGACGGCTCGGGGGCGACCGAGGGCTCGGGGGCGTCGAGCACGAACGACGTGGTGTGCTCGACCGGGTGCCCGTCGACGCTCACCACGCGGGCCACGACCTGCCACTCCCCGGACGTGGTCGCCAGGTCGGCCAGGTCGGCCGAGGCGGCCAGGTCGATGAGCACGTCGGTGCCCTCGGCGGCGGACCCGGTGACGATCGGCTCGCCCCCGGGCGGGACCACCGCGGTGTCGACGAACTGCGGGGCGATCTCCTCGTTGTAGGACATCGTGACGACGTCGGGCAGCGCCGTCACGGTCGTGTCCTCCTCCGGGTCGGAGCCCAGGAACCGGGCGTGCGCCGACGCCGGGGCCGCGCCGGCGACCACCGCCACGAGGGCCAGCAGCAGCGTGGCCGCCACCGCCCCCGGCCAGCGGCCGGCCGGTCGGGTCCCTGCGGTGGTCTCGGTCCGTGGTGCGGTCATGCGGCTCTCCCTGCCTCGTGCGGTGCGGTGGTCGGTCCTGCGGGCCCGAGGCCCTCCGGGCTGCGGTCCGGGGTGTGCGGTCTTGGAGGTGCGGTCACGGAGGTGCGGTCACGACCCGGCCGCCTCCGCCACGGCGGCGGCCAGCTGCTCGGGCGTCCGGGCCTCGGTGGGCTCCCCGTCCAGCCACACCGTCGGCGTGCCGCCGACGCCGAGCTCCTGGGCCTGCTGCGTGCTGCGGGCGACCCAGCCGGCGAAGGTGCCGGCGGTGATGCAGTCCGCGGTCTGCTCGCCGGCACCGACCGAGCCGGCCAGCTCGGCCAGCGCCGCGTCGTCCGGGCCGGGGCCGCCCTCGCCGGGCTGCGCGGCGAACAGGGCCGCGACGTAGTCCCGGAACGTGTCGTCGCCGTCGTTCTCGGCCACGCACATGGCCGCGGCCGCCGAGCGCGTCGAGTACTCGGTGCCCGCGCTCAGCCGGTCGAGGATGGCGATGGGCCGGTACTCGACCGTGACGTCACCACCGGCCTCGAGCTCGGCCAGGTAGGCCCCGCTGGTCTCCTCCAGCTGCCGGCAGGCGGGGCACAGGAAGTCCTCGTACAGCGTGAGCAGCACGGGGCCCTCCTCGCCCACGACGACGCCACCGGTCTCGTCCTGGCCCTCGGCCGGGGTACCGGCGAACTCCTGCAGCTGCACGACCTCGGGGTCGTTGCTGGCCAGCTCGGCCTGCTGCCGGGAGGCCAGCACGACGGCGGTGACGGTGACGCCCACCAGGACCGCGACGACGGCGGCGGTCACGGCCAGCACCACGCGGCTGCCACGCCGGGCGTCGCCGACGGGACGGGCGTTGCGCAGCTGCTCGCGCGCGCTGCCAGGTCTGGGCCCGGGGGTACGCGGGTTCGTGGGGTCGGGCTTCTTGCTGCTCATGGTCACCGGTCCTGCTCTGGGGGTCTCGACGGGGGCGGGGGTCCGACGCCGAGGAGTCGACGCGGGACCGGGCGCGCTCCGTCCGCCCGGGTGGGACTCAGGCGGCGAGCGCGAACCCCCGTGGCGGACCACGGGCCGGGTCGGTGCCCGGCGGCGAGCAGGACGGGACCGGGCCCGGCACCCGCGACAGCGTCGGTCCCGCGGGTCGAAGCACGGGACCCGGCACCCGCAGCGGGGTGCGCAGGGCCCAGGCGAGCAGGGTGCGCAGGACGGCCTCGCCCCAGCGGACGGCGAGCACCGTGACCAGCGTGGCCACGGCGTGGGCCGCGACCATGCCCGGGTCCGGGGCGACGGCGTGGTGCTCGGCCGTCCCCGACGTCAGGGCGTGGTGCAGGACCGCCTGGCCCCCGCCGACCACGGCCACCAGGCGCCACACCGGCACCCGGCGCGAGGCGGCGGCGGTGGACAGCACGGCCACCACCAGCAGCGACAGCACGACCGCCTGCCAGGACGGCGCGGCCCCGCCCGCCAGCAGGTGGCCGCCGGCGGCCAGACCGACCACGGTGGCGGCGAGCAGCACGGCACGGCAGGCACCCGCTCCGGTGCCCGTCGTCCGCTGCCGCGTCTGCTGCACCCACCCACGGTAACCGGAGCGGCCGGGCGGGCGGCGCGCCCACCTAGCCCGACCGGCGCCCGGAGGCCGCGACGGCCCCCACCGCGCCCAGGCCGAGACCGGCGACCGCGACCGTCAGCGCGACCCCCAGCGGGCCGGCGCCCGTCGGCTCGGGCTGCGTCGCCCCGCTGATGACGGCCCCGGTCAGGACCAGGCTGGGCGCGGGGGTCGACGACGCGGGGTCGGTGTCGACCCACGCGTAGGCCGCGTCCTGCTCGCAGCGCTGGACCACGGGCAGGTGCACGGTGTCACCGGGCACGCCGACCACCTCGGCCCGCAGGTCGAAGCGGACCCGCTCCCCGTCCGGCACCGCGGGCCCGTCCCAGCGGACCGACGTCGGCGACACCACCGCGGCCCAGCCGTCGGGGCCGTCGGCGCTCAGGTAGGTGACGCCGGCCGCCGCGGTCAGGTCGAGCCCGGTCGTCCCCTCGCCCTGCTCGCAGCCGTGGTCGAGCTCGAACGTCAGCCCGGTGCTGCCGTCCCCGAGCGGCACCGCCTGCACCAGGCTGACGTGGGCCGAGGCCGGCGGGACGGCACCGAACCAGGCCAGCGCGCCGAGCAGCGCCGACGTGGCCGCGACGGCCGCCCGACGCCTGCGCGTCCGACGGGGCCAGGGGGCGGGCGGGTCGGTCGGGCTCACGAGATCTCCACGGGGACAATCAGGACGGGGTTGTCGAAGGTGGAGGTCCGGACCGAGACCTCGATCTGCCAGGTGCCGGGCAGCGGGGCGTCGACCGTGGCCAGGTACGCCCCGGAGCCGGTGCGGGAGACGGGGCGCTCCAAGGGTCCGACCCCCACCTCGGGCAGCGTCAGTGACACCGTGGGCGCGTCGACGGGCTCGAACGGGCGACCCTCGTCGTCGGTCAGCTCCAGCTCCAGCGCGTTCACCCCGACCGAGCCCGGGGTGAGGGTGATGGTGAGCAGGCCGTCGGGCAGGGGCTCGGTGAGCACGACCGCCTCGGTCGGGCCGGGCGGCGCCGGCGCGGTCTCCGCCCCGGCCGGGGAGCTGATGACCAGCAGCCCGGTGACCGCGACGGCCAGCCCGACGCCGGTGGTCTCGGCGGCCACGGTGCGCCGGACCCGGGGCGCGGCGCGGTCGGGGTCGCGGCGCACCGCGGGCAGCAGCCGCCACCGGTTCCAGCCGGCCACGGCCAGCACGAGGGCGACCACGGCCACCTTGACCAGCAGCACCCGGCCGTGGTCCGTGCTCAGCAGGCCCGCCGGGGCGCCGTTGACCCGCCAGGCCAGCACCACGCCGGAGACGGTCAGGACGGCGACGGTCCAGGCGGCCAGGGCCGAGAACCGGGACAGCACGGCGGCGAACCCGGCCGCACCCGTCGGCCCGGCCACCAGCACCAGGCCTACCAAGCCGCCGACCCAGGCCGCGGCGGTGACCACGTGGGCGAGGTCGGCGCCCAGCACCAGCCACGCCGGTCCGGCGCTGCGGGTGTGGCCCACGGCGACCAGCGAGCCCAGCGCGACCCCGGCCCCCGCCAGCGCGAGCGCCGCCGGCGCCGCCCCGGGCACGGCCCCGGACGTAGCCCCCGGGAGCAGCCGCGGCAGGACCGCAGCGACCAGGACCGCCCCGACCAGCACGGCTGCGGCACTCCACCACCCGGCGGGGTCGGCCTGGGTCCAGCTCACCGGCACGAGCAGGTCCGCGGCCGTGGCCCCGGCCTGGCGCACCGCGGTGGCCGGCAGCAGCAGGACGTGGCCGACCACGGCGCCGACCCCGGCCCACCGCGCGGTCCGCAGCACCCGCCGCGGCCCCTCCCCCGGCAGGGCGTCGCGCAGCACCACCACGACGAACAGCGCGAGCCCGGCCCCGACCAGCAGGCCGCCGTAGGCCAGCGCCTGCACGGCGACCAGCACGGCCACCGCACCGGGGTCGCTGCCGAGCGCGGTGTCGGCCACGAACCCGGCGCTGGGCGCGCCGACGGAGAACGTCGACCCGCCCGCCACCGGGTGGGAGTCGGCCGAGACCACCCGGTAGGTCAGCACGTAGGTGCCGTCGGCCAGGTCGCCCTCGACGTCGACGACGACGGTCGCGTCGACGGCGCGGGCCTGCACGGCGACGGGTTCCCCGGTGCTGTCGAGCAGCTGGACGGCGTCCTCGCGCAGGCCGACGGGCTCGTCGAAGGTGAGGGTGAGCTGCTCGGGCGCCTCGGCCAGGACGGTGCCGTCGGCGGGGTCGGTGCTGAGCAGCTGGGCGTGCGCCGACGCCGAGGGGGCCAGGAGGAGGGTGAGCAGCCCGGCCAGCAGCAGGCCGAGCGTCGCCCGGCCGGGCCGGCGGGCCGGACGGCGCCGTCCGGCCCGGGGACGTGCCCCGGGCCGGCCGGCGGGTGCCGACGGGCAGGCCCCTCGCGGGGCGCCGGTCACGCCCGGGTGCGGCTGCGCGTGAGCGCGACCCCACCCATGACGGCCCCGGCCCCGCCGAGCACCAGCGCCGCGACCAGCAGACCGGTCGCGGGGCCCGAGGCGGTGCCGGCGTCCGCGGCCTCCTCCGACGTCGAGGCCAGCTCGACCTCGGCCTCGGTGTCCGTGGCGGCCTCCTCGGCCTCCTCGGCACCCGTCAGGGTGAGCGACGGCGCCGGGAAGTCGAGCTCGGCCTCGGGGTCGTCGGACAGCTGCACCCAGGCGGCCTCACCCTCCTCGCAGGTCTGGACCGTGGGGAAGGCCAGGGTCTCGCCCGGCAGGTCCGGCAGCTTGAGCGACAGCTCGAAGGAGTCGCGCAGGTCCGAGGGCAGCGGGGTGTCGGTCGTGTAGACCACCTCGCCGACGCGCTCGGTGTACTCACCGCCGTGGCCGTCGTCGACCGGCTCGTCCAGGGTCACCATGACCTTCTCGACGTCCCAGGACGGGTTGACGGTCGGCGTGACGGACAGGATCTGCTCGGGCACCTGGATGGTGACGGTGTGCGTGGCGGAGTCCTCGCAGCCGTGCGGCACGGAGACGGTGACCACGGTGTAGGCGCCGGCCTCGGTGGTGGTGGCGGAGACGCCGACGTGGGCCGACGCACTGGGCGCGGTGGCCAGCGCCACCGCCCCGACGAGCAGGGTGGCCAGGCCGGCGCGCGAGGCGCGGGCCAGGCCGGGGCGGGACGGGCGGGAGACGGTGGTCCGGGACGTGGTGGTTCGGGACATGACTGGGTTCCTCGTCTGGAGGTGGTGCTCATGGGTGGGTGGACGCGCGTGCGTCGCACCGGACCCGTCGCCCGAGGCACCTCGACCGCCAGGGGGCGGGGGGTGGACGTCTCAGACGGGGACCGGCGACGCGGAGGGCGTCGCCGGTGGGCCGCGCACGGGGTCGCACCGTTCGACCGGGGTCGACGGCACCGGGGCCGGCACCGGCGGGAACGCCAGCGCCGGGGCCGCCTGGGCGGGCACGGCGTCGGGCAGGACCAGGAGACGCAGGGCCAGCAGGTCGCGCGCGGTCCACAGCAGCTGCTCGCCGTGGCCCAGCACGGCCGCGGCCAGCACGGTCGCCACCAGGTGACCCAGCAGCATGGCGGGGTCGGACCACATCGCCTCGTGGGGCCCGGCCGGTCCGCAGCCGGCCACGACGGTCGACTCGAACAGCGGGGACGACGCGGGGGCGGCGCAGTGCCCGCCCGGGGTCCAGGCCAGCGCGTGGTGGACGACGACCTGCCCGGCGGCCAGAGCCGCGAGCAGCCGGACCGGGGTCAGCCGGACGGCCGTCAGGGCCGCCGCGGCGACCGACACCAGCAGCAGGGCCAGCACGGCCGCCCGCGCGGAGGCCACGTGACCCCCGCCGGCCAGGTGGCCCGCCGTCGACAGGCCGGTGACGACCGCGACGACGAGACCGGCGCGCAGGGCGCGCCACGCTCCGGTCGTCGGGGGGGCCATGGCCCGCAGCGTAGGGCGGATGTGCCGCCGTGGACAGGGGTTCTGCCGGCGCATCGTCAGAAGTCAGGTCGCGGTGTAATGTACGGACATCAATGTCCGGACACGTCGAGGGAGCCGTCATGGTCGCATCCACCCACTTCGAGGTCGCCGTGGTCGGCGGCGGGACGGCCGGCATCTCGGTCGCGGCACGGCTGCGCCGCGCGGGCGTGCGCAGCGTCGCCGTCATCGACCCGGCCCGCACGCACTACTACCAGCCGCTGTGGACGCTGGTCGGCGGCGGCCTGGCCCCGCCGGCCGCCAGCGCGCGTCCCATGGCCACCGTGGTCCCGAAGGGCGCCACGTGGGTCGACTCGGCCGTCGAGACCGTCGACCCGGACGCCAAGCAGGTCACCCTGTCCACGGGCACCACCCTGACGTACGACACCCTGGTCGTGGCCCCCGGCATCCAGCTCGACTGGGACCGGGTGCCGGGCACGAGCGAGGCGCTGGCCTCGCCCTGGGCCTCGAGCAACTTCGCCTACGAGCTGGCTCCACGGACATGGGAGCTGATCCGCGGCATGCGCTCGGGGACGGCGGTGTTCACCATGCCCGCCGGGCCCATCAAGTGCGCGGGAGCCCCGCAGAAGATCGCCTACCTGGCTGCGGACCACTGGCGTCGTCAGGGGGTCCTCGACCGGATCCGGGTCGTGCTCGTCCTGCCCACCCCGGCGATGTTCGGCATCAAGGTGTTCTCCGACCAGCTGCAGCAGGTGGCCGACGACTACGGCATCGAGGTACGCACCAGCAGCGAGGTGGTGGAGGTCGACCCCGACGGACGCCGGGTGGTCGTCGCCGACAACGCCGCGGGCACCCGCGAGACGGTGGCCTACGACATGCTCCACGTGGTGCCGCCGCAGAGCGCACCGGACTGGGTCAAGGCGTCCCCGCTGGCCGACCCGGACAACCCCGGCGGGTACGTCCAGGTCGACAAGCACACCATGCAGCACACCCGCTTCCCCGACGTCTTCGCCCTGGGGGACGCGGGCAGCACGCCCAACTCCAAGACGGGCGCCGCGATCCGCAAGCAGGCGCCCGTGACGGCCGCCAACGTGCTCGACCACCGGGCCGGACGACCCCCGGGCGCCCGCTACGACGGCTACGCCTCGTGCCCGCTGACGGTGGCCCGCGACAAGCTGCTGCTGGCGGAGTTCGACTACACGATGACGCCGACCCCGACCTTCCGCTTCCCCGACACCACCCGGGTGGTCCGCGACCTGGGCCTGTTCAAGCGCCGCGGCCTGCCGGCCATGTACTGGAACCTGATGCTGACCGGGCGCGCCTGAGGCGGCCTCAGCCGGGCGGGCCCGCCGGACGGCCTCGCCGGTCAGAGCGCAGCAGCTGGTAGCCGTCCCGGGCCGAGAACTCCGCGGTCAGCGCGAACGCGTCGCTGCGCACCAGGGTGCGGCGGTGCTCGAAGGGCTCGTCGGCCACCAGCCCGGTCCGGGTGACCAGCAGCGCCGCGGCCGGCAGGTCGACACCCAGCAGGTGGGCCCGGTCGTCGTCGACCAGGACGGCGCGGATGTCCTCGGTGCTGCCCGCGACCACGACCCCGCACCGGGTCCACAGCTCGTCGTACAGGGCGGTGTGGGTGAGGTCGGCCGCCAGCAGGCCCCGGGTCCGGGCGGCCGGCAGCCACACCTGGTCCAGGGCCAGGGGCTCGTCGTCGGCCAGCCGCACCCGGTCCAGGTAGGTCAGCAGGGTGTCCGCCGGCAGCCCCAGCAGCCCGGCCACCTCGGGGTCGCGCCGCACCTCCAGGGCGCGCACCACGCTGCGCTGGGTGCGGCCGCTGTTCTCGACCGAGCGGAACAGGCTGTACAGCGCGCCCAGCGGCTGGTGGATCACGCCGTCGGAGGCCACCCGCGGCGGTCGGCCCCGCTCGGCGAGCACCAGGCCCTCCTGCCGGAGCCGTCGCAGCGCCTCCCGCACGGTGTGGCGGCTGATGCCGTACTCGGCGGCCAACGCGTGCTCCCCGGGGAACACGTCCGGGAACTCGCGCGCCTCGATCCGGGCGCGCAGGTCGGCCTCGACCCGCGACCACAGCGGGCCGTCACCGGGCGGCGTCCGCGTGCGGGGTACCGACGAACCGCTCATGCGCACCACCTCCCGCCCGTGCCCGTGCGACCGGGACCGGTCGCGCGCGTGGACCGCTCCCGCGACCGGCCCGCACAACGGTACGTGATCCGCGCGCGGTCACCCCGCCGCCGGCGGACCCGGACGCGGGCCCGGGCCGCGGGGTCCAGTACAGTCCTGCCCGCCGCGTCGACGTCCTCAAGCAACCGGGACCGCACGACGCCCGCCGCCGGGGCGGCGGCTCTTGGTGGGGACGCACAGTTGGCGCCTGTTCCAGACGGCCCGGCCGACGCGCAGCGCGCGGTCGCCGTGCTCGGCCGCACGGTCACCTCGCTCCGGCAGGAGCTCGACCAGCTGCGGGCCGGTATGCGGCACCGTGCGGTCATCGAGCAGGCCAAGGGCATCCTGATGCAACGGCACGGCATCGCCGCCGAGCGGGCCTTCGAGCAGATGCGCAGCGCCAGCCGCGAGAGCAACCGACGCCTGGTCGAGGTCGCGGCCGACGAGGTCCACCGGGTCCAGCGGGTGACCCCGGGCACGTCTGCGACGGCCCCGACGGGCTCGCTGCCCGGCCGGGCGGAGCTGCCGCGGGAGCCCGGGGCGGGCCCGGACCGGCGCCGGCAGCTGCTGCTGGTCGGGCCGGCGCTGGCCCACACCCACGCACTCCGCGACGCCGCCTCGGTGCTCGCCGCGTACTGCCCGACGACGGCCCCGCCGGAACGGGTGGCCGTCTACGTGGCCGACCGCGGCGGCGATGTGCACCTGGTGTCCCACGCGGGGCTCGACGGCGCCACGGTGGCCCGGTGGCGACGGCTGCGCGGCGGCAGCCGGCTGCCGGTGGTGGAGTCGCTGGAGCAGGCCCGTCCGGTGTTCTCGGGCGAGGCCGAGGACGTGGTCGACCGGTGGCCCGACCTGGCCGCCGCCGGCTACGACGACACGTTCGTGGTGCTGCCGCTGCCGGGCGACGACCCGCAGCTGCTGGTCGCGGCGGCCTGGCCGCTGGGCGGGGTGCTGACCAACGACGAGCGCCGCCACCTGCGCGAGTGGGCCGACCTGGTCCGGCCCCGGCTGCGCGAGCTGGCCCACGCCGCCCTGCCGGACGGGCAGCCGGCCGCCGGCCCCGGGCCGGGGACGGTGCAGACGGTGCTGGACGCCTTCGACCAGCCCGCGGCGTGGCTCGTCGACCTCGCGGGGCCGGGGCCCGACGGGTCCGTCGCGGTGGAGCCGGTGCTGGCCCACCTGAACGACGCGGCGGCCGCCCACGCCGACGCCTATCGGCAGGTCGGCCGCCGGCTGAGCGAGGTGGCCCCCGACCTGGTGGGCACCGCGCTGTGGCACGAGGTGGAGCGCCACCTGCACGCCGTCGTCCCTCCCGTGACGGTCCCGGTGGCGGCGTCGCCGTTCGGCGGGCCGGAGGGCTGCGCGCGCGTGGTGTCGCTGTGGGACGGCGTGCTGCTGGTGCTCACCGACCGGTAGCGGGCCCCGCCACCTGGCCGAGGAACCGGAGCACCCGCTCCAGCAGGAGGTCGGCCGCCTCCGGCACGTAGGACGGCAGGGACGAGTCCGCGAACAGGTGCTGCTCCCCCGGGTACAGGAACAGCTCCGCGTCCGCGGTCGACGCGACCAGGGCGCGGGCGGCCCCCAGGTCGCCGTCCTCCTCGGCGAAGAACGGGTCGTCGGCCATGCCGTGCACCTGGACCGGGACCCCGGCGGGCCACGACGCACCGAACTCGGACACCGGCAGGCAGGCGTGCAGCAGCAGGGCGCCGCCGGCCTCCGGCCGGGTCTGGGCCAGCTGCTGGGCCGGCATCGCCCCCATCGAGAAGCCGGCGTAGACCACGCCCGGGGACGTCACGTCCTGCGCCGCGGCCACCCCGCGGTCGAGCAGCACCCCGAAGCCCACCTCGCGGGCGTGGGCCATGCCGTCCTCGATGGTGGCGAAGGTGCGGCCGTCGAACAGGTCCGGCGTGGTCACGGTGTGCCCGGCCCCCCGCAGCCGCTCGGCGAAGGACGCCACGCCCTCGGTGAGGCCCTGCACGTGGTGGAACAGCACGACGTCGGTCATGGTCGAGACCCCCTCGGATTGATCCAACAAAATGGAACGTTCCGGGACAGTAGTATGACGGCGCCATGCCGAGCAACCCCCCGCCCCCCGACTACGAGCTGGCGGACCGGCTCGCGCTCACCACGGCGGACCAGGTCCGGGCCATCAGCAACCCGTTGCGCACCACGCTCCTCGGCCTGCTGCACGAGCGCGCGGCCACGGTGACCGAGCTGGCCGCCACGCTCGGGCGCCCCAAGAGCACCGTCGCCCACCACGTCACGGTGCTGACCCGGGCCGGGCTGCTGCGGGTCGTGCGCACCCGGCGCGTCCGCGCGATCGAGGAGCGGTTCTACGGCCGGACCGCCCGCCTGTTCTACCTGCCCGCCGGGGCGGACGGCGGCCAGGACGGCCTGCCGCCCGACTTCAACGACTTCGACGTGGCCGCCCAGGAGTCGGCCACCGCCTTCCGCGAGCGCAGGCTGTGGGGCTTCATCCGGCACGCCCGGTTGTCCGAGGAGCAGGCCGGGGAGTTCTGGGAGCGCATGGCGGCCCTGGTGGGCGAGTTCGACGCCCTGCCCCGCTCCGGGGACACCGTGTACGGCTTCGCGGTCGGCATCTACCCCACCGACCAGCCCCACCTGCCCGACGTCGCGGACTGAGCGGCGGCCCGCCCGGTGCACCGCACCCAGGCGGGCCTGGTCGCTGCTGCTCAGTCGACCTCGGGCTCGACCGGGAGCCACAGCTCCCCGTCCGCCGTGCCGTCGTCGTGCCACTGCGTGCGCAGCAGCTCGGGCCCCGGCCGGGTGCGCCAGGGGTTGGCCGGGAACCACTCGGCGTAGGCGTCGCGCCACATCAGCTGCAGGCCCTCGGGGTAGGGGACGCCGGTGCTGGTCAGCACCAGCCACTCCCCGGCCGGGACGTGGAGCTCGTCGAGGCCGTCCGGCGCCGGCTGCGACGTGACCGCCGCGTGCCAGTAGTCCAGCTCGGTGCCCTCGGCGCGCGAGCCGTCCAGGGCGTCCGTCACGGACACGACGCCCCGGGGCTCCTGGTCGGACAGGGCACCGACCTGCTCGCTGACGGCGGGGGCGATACCCCGGACGAAGTCCTCCATGACCTGGTTGCGGCCCAGGTGGACCAGGGGGACGCGCGCCCTGAGGCCCACGACCCGGAACGCCGGCCTGTCGACGATTCGGTAGTGGATGCTGCTGCTCCCTTCGACGGTGAGGTGGAAGGAGACCCGCGGCTGCGACACCAGGCGGGGCCTGGTGCGGCGGGCCTCGCCGGCGCCGACGCCGTGCACGGCCTGGAAGGCCCGGCTGAACGCCTCGGTGGAGGAGTAGCCGTGCCTGACCGCCACGTCGAGCAGGCTCGCCTCGCCGGCCAGGACGTCGGCCGCCGCGACGGTCATGCGCCGGCGTCGGGCGTAGTGCCCCACCGGCATGCCCGCCAGCGCCGAGAACGTGCGCCGGAAGTGGTGCTCGCTGGTCCCCGCACGGCCGGCGAGCACCGCGACGTCCACGGGCCCACCGGTGGCGACGGCCTGCTCGAGCAGGTCGAGCGCGGCGTTGAACCGGTCCAGCACGGGGGTCTCCTTCCTGATGACGTCACCAGCGTCGGGCCGGGTGGTGGCCGCCGACCCGACCGCGACGGTGCCGGAACGGTAGGGGCCCGCCGCGGCCCGAGCGTGGTCGCGACTCAGCCGGTCGCGACCGGCGCCCCGGGGTCGGCCAGCGCCTGGAAACCGCCCGCGTCGTACAGCTCGCCGAGGCCCTCCCCGGTCATGGCGGTCACGGCCTGCGCCGAGCGGTTGCCGGTGGCGCAGTAGACGACGTACGGCTCGTCGGGGTCCAGCGCCCGGACCTGCTCGAGGAAGTCGGGCGCCTGCAGGTCGACGTTGAGCGCCCCGTCGACGTGGCCGGCCGCGAACTCCTCCGGCGTGCGGACGTCCACGAGGGTGGCACCGTCCGACGCCAGGTCGATCGCCTGCTCCGGCCCGACGGCGCCCCCCACCGCCGCACCGGCCTCGGCCGTCGGGGGCGCGACCTCCGCCCCGGCGCCGTCGGCGGCGTCCGGGCCGGTCGTGCCGCAGGCGCCGAGCAGCAGCCCGGCGAGCAGCACCGCACCCGGCCATGACCTTGCCGCCGGCCCCCGCCGCGACCGACGGTCCGCGTGTCGCTCGACGCCTCGCTCTGATCCCGCCACCGGTCTCCTCCAGCTCTGCTCGACGCGTCCTCCCGTCCGGCCCACGGTACGGACGAGGACGGGGAATGAAATGTACGGACACCTAGGTTACCCTGGTCGACAGCAACCCACCCCGCCCCCGAGGAGCGAGCGATGACCATCGAGACCGACCTGGCCGACCTGGCCGCCGCGCACACCGCCGGCGCCGTGGTCGTGGACGTCCGAGAGCCCGACGAGTACGTCGGCGGCCACGTGCCCGGCGCCGTCAACATCCCCCTGGCCCAGGTGCGGGGACGGAGCGCCGAGGTCCCGTCCGACGCCCGTGTGTACGTGGTCTGCGCCAGCGGCAACCGCAGCAAGGGCGCCACCGACACCCTGCGCGCCGCCGGCCTGGACGCCGTGTCGGTGCGCGGCGGCACCCGGGCGTGGCGCGAGGCCGGCCACCCCGTGACCACCGGGGCCCGGCCGTGAGCGCGCCCACCACCAGCCGCGGCGCCGGCAGCCGCGGGTCCGCCCCCACCAGCCCAGGAGCGCCCGTGCTCGACGTCGTCACCATCGACACCCCCTCGCTCGGGGACCGCAGCTACCTCGTGACCGACGGCTCGGTCGCGGTGGTGGTCGACCCCCAGCGCGACACCGACCGCGTCACCGCCCTGCTCGACGAGCGGGGGCTGCGGCTGACGCACGTCCTGGAGACCCACATCCACAACGACTACGTCACCGGCGGGTACGCCCTGGCGCAGCAGACCGGCGCGGCGTACTGCGTCAACGCCGAGGACGAGGTCGCCTACGAGCGCACGCCGGTGCGCGACGGTGACGAGATCCGTACCGGTGGCCTCCTCGTCCGCGTCCTGGCCACCCCGGGGCACACCTTCACCCACCTGTCGTTCGCGGTGTCCGCCGCGGACGCCCCGGATGAGCAGTCGGTGGTGTTCACGGGCGGGTCCCTGCTGTACGGCTCGACCGGCCGCCCGGACCTGCTCGGTCAGGAGCACGCGGAGACCCTGGCCCGGCACCAGCACGCCTCGGCCCACCGGCTGGTGGACGAGCTGCCCGACGCCACGGCCATCTACCCCACGCACGGGTTCGGCAGCTTCTGCGCGGCCACGCCCACGTCGGGCGACTCCGCGACCATCGGCAGCCAGCGCACCGACAACCCGGCCCTGCTGCAGGGTGTCGACGAGTGGGTGGAGGCCACGCTGGCCGCCCTGACGGCGCACCCGGCGTACTACGCCCACATGGGCCCGGCGAACGCCGCCGTTCCCGGCCCGGTCGACCTGTCGCACCCGGTGCCCGCCGACGCCGCCGACCTGCGTTGCCGGGTCGAGGCCGGGGAGTGGGTCGTCGACCTGCGCGACCGGACCGCCTACGCCGCCGGCCACGTCCGCGGCACGTTCAGCTTCGGCACCGACGGGTCGTTCATCACCTACCTGGGCTGGCTGATCCCCTGGGGCACCCCGGTGACCCTGCTCGCGGCCACTGTCGAGGACGTCCAGGAGGCGCAGCGCGACCTGGTCCGGATCGGCATCGATCGACCCGCCGCCGCCGCCACCGGCACGGTGCAGGACTGGGCCGGCGGCGACGACCTCGCCTCGTTCGAGCGGGTCACCTTCGACGACCTCGCCGCCCGGCGCCGGGACGCGGCCGACGGCGGGGGCCCGCTGGTCCTGGACGTCAGGCGCGACGACGAGCGGGCCGGCGGCTGGGTGGCCGGGTCGCAGCACGTCCCGCTGCACGCCCTGCTGGGGCGCCTCGACGAGGTGCCCGCCGACCAGCCGGTCTGGGTGCACTGCGCCGCGGGCTACCGCGCCTCGATCGCCGCGGGCGTCCTCGACCGCGCCGGCCGGGACGTGGTGCTGATCGACGACAGCTACGACGACGCGCAGGCCGCCGGCCTGCAGATCACGAAGGGCACGACCACCGCATGAGCACCCCCACCGCCACCCGGACCACCGACGCCGTCGCACTCAAGGAGGCCGTCGCCGCCGGCCGGGTCCGGGTCCTGGACGTCCGCACCCCCGCGGAGTTCGAGACCGTGCACATCCCCGGCGCCTACAACGTGCCGCTGGACACCCTCAAGGAGCACCGCGAGGAGCTGAGCGCGCACCTGGACGAGGACGTCGTCCTGGTCTGCCGCTCCGGGGTCCGCGCCACCCAGGCCGAGCAGGCCCTGGCCGGCGTCGGCCTGCCCAACCTCCGCGTCCTGTCCGGTGGGGTCCTGGCCTGGGAGCAGGCCGGCGGCGAGGTCCGCCGCGGCGCCCAGCGCTGGGAGCTCGAGCGGCAGGTCCGCCTCGTCGCGGGCTCGCTGGTCCTGTCGTCGGTCGTGACGTCCCTGTTCGTCCGGCGGGCCCAGCTGCTGGCCGGTGCGGTCGGCGCCGGGCTCACGTTCGCGGCGCTGTCCAACAGCTGCCTCATGGGCTCGGTCCTCATGAAGCTGCCCTACAACCGGTCGCGGACCTACGACGTCCGCGACGTCATGGGGCAGGTCGCCGCCCCGACCGGGGGCTGATCCCCGTGGCGGAGCTGCTCGGCGGCAACCTGTGGCTGGTGCTGCTGCTGGCCGTGGCGGTCGGGGTGTCGCTGGGCCTGCTCGGCGGCGGCGGCTCGATCCTGGCCGTCCCCCTGCTGGTCTACGTGGCCGGCCTGGACAGCAAGGAAGCCATCGCCACCTCGCTGCTGGTCGTCGGCGTCACCAGCCTCGCCGCGCTCGTCCCGCACGCCCTGGCCCACCGGGTCCGCTGGCGCACCGGGCTGGTGTTCGGCGCCGCCGCCATGGTCGGCGCCTACCTCGGCGGCCGGCTGGCCGAGTTCGTCCCCGGCACCGTCCTGCTGATCGCGTTCTCGCTCATGATGCTCGCCACCGCCGTCGCCATGATCCGCGGCCGCCGCGCCGTGGCCGAGCGCGAGGGCGGCATGCGTGTCGGCCTCGTCCTGGCCGAGGGCGGGGTCGTCGGCCTGGTCACCGGCATGGTCGGCGCCGGCGGCGGGTTCCTCGTCGTCCCGGCCCTGGTGCTGCTGGGCGGGCTGCCGATGAGCGCCGCGGTCGGCACCTCGCTGCTGGTCATCGGGCTCAAGTCGTTCGCGGGCCTGGGCGGGTACCTGGCCAGCGTGCAGATCGACTGGGCCCTGGCCGCCGCCGTCACCGCGGCCGCGGTGCTGGGCTCCGTGGTCGGCGGCACGCTGACCGGGCGGATCCCGGCGGACACCCTGCGCCGCGGCTTCGGCTGGTTCGTCGTCGTCATGGGCGTGTTCGTGCTGGCCCAGCAGTCCGGTCAGGTGCTCGGGACCGGAACGGTCGGCTCGCTCGTCATCGCCGCCGCCGTCGGGGTCGTCACGGTCGTGGTGGCCCTGCTGCCGCGACGGCGGTCACGGCCGGACGAGCACCCGACCCCGGTCGGCGCTCAGGCCTGACCCGCCGGGACCGGGGTGCCCGTCCGCAGGGCGCTCCGGTCCGCCGCCCAGGCCGCCCTGGCCCGGGCCCCGACCAGCTCGTCCAGCCCGAGGCACGCCGCCGCCCCCCACAGCACGTCGGCGTGGGTCAGCGGGTCCTGCTCGACCAGACCGCCGCACAGGTCGTGGGCGGCGACCTGCTCGTGGACGGCGTCGGCCTCGACGTGCTCGTCGAAGAACACCACGGCCGACTCGTCCACCCCGAGCCGGCGCAGCCCCTGCGCCCACCGCGCGGCGGGCAGCGACGACGTCATCTCGAACGCGGCCAGGTGCCCGCACAGCGCCCCGACCAGGCGGCGGTGCAGCCCGAACATCGAGATGGCGTTGACCGACGCCAGCGACGGCGCCGCGACCACGTCGAGGTAGGCGTTGGGACGGTCGTCGAGCCCCAGGGCCCGCATCGTGGTGGCGAACAGCGTGGCGTGCATCCGCTCGACCCGGCCCTGGCCGTACTCGTCGGTCTGGATGTCCACCAGGGCCGCCTTGGGCCGGCCGCGCAGCCGCGGGATGCCCCAGGTGTGCGGGTCGGCCTCCTTGAGCTGGTAGACCGACCGCTGCACCAGCAGCTCGGCGACCTGCTCCCGCGTGGCCCGGCGGGCGACGTGGACGGCCAGGCTGTCCGGCCCCGGCCGGGCGGCGTCGGCGGTCAGCTCGAAGAGCACCTCCGCCACGGGCCGGTCGGGGACGGGACCGGCGAAGCGGCGGCGGAGGTCCGCCTCGAACGCGGCCTCCAGCACCGCCCTGGCCGCCAGCAGCTCCGGCGCCCACTCCCAGCGCGGGTCGGCACCGGCCAGGCCGTAGTGCAGCTCGTACATCAGGTACAGCGCCAGCTGGACGTCCTCGGACCCGACGACGTCACCGCCCGGGGCCGAACCGGTCCCGGCCGGGTCGTCGCCGACGGGCTCGACGGCCGCGACGGCGTCGTGGGCCGCCGGGACCAGGTCGGGGAGAGGCTCCAGCGGCCCGTGCAGCGCGTCGATCAGGGCGGCCGACAGCGGCCCGCGGGGGGTGACGTCCATGGTCTGCCTCTGCCCGCCCGAGACCGTCGCAAACCTGGGTGGGCGTGCTCCGGCCGGGACCGGGTACCCGGCAGGGGTGAGCACACCTCCCCCGACCCGTGTCCGCCTGTGCGCCGACGGCCCGATGCTGCTGAGCGGCGACGTCGTCGTCGTGACCGAGGACGGTCGTGAGGTGACGGCCGAACGGCGGACGGTGGCGGTGTGCCGCTGCGGCCGCTCCGCGCGGGCGCCCTGGTGCGACGGCTCGCACAAGCTGCTGACCCGTCCCGCCGACCGGTCCCCACGACCCGGCCGCGACGGCACCAGCACCTGACGACGCCCCTGGCCGCCGCCGGGGCCCGCCGTGCCTGCCAGGACCACGCAGGACCGCCCGTGACCCTGGTCGGGTCACGGGCGGTCCTGAAGTGGTGCGGGACAGGTCAGCTGGTGGCGCTGACGTCCTCCTTGACGGCGTCCTCGGCGGCGTGGGCCGCGCTCTTCGCGCGGTCGGCCACCTCCTCGCCGACCTGCTGGGCCATGGACCGGGCCTGCTCGGCCATCGGGCCCAGCTTCTCCTGCTCGACGCGGGTGGTCGGTACGGCCAGCCCGGCCAGGAACCCGGCGGCGATGGCCCCGATGGCCAGGCCGAGCGGGTTGGACTCGGCGAGCCCCCTGGCCCGGTGGGCGGTGTCGCCCACCTTGTCGCCGGCGACGTGCGCCCGGTCCTTGACGGACCCGGCGGCGTCGTGGCTCGTGCCGGAGACGCTGTGCCCCATGCCTGTCACCTTCTCCTTGATGCGGTCGGTCATGTCGTGGACCTTGTCCTTGCTGCGCGCGGGGACGTCGGCCTTGTAGGCCAGCGCCTCGGCCCGTTCGCCCATCCGGGCGCGGGTCTCCTCTATGTCCTCGCGGAGCTGGTCGGGTGCTTCGCCCATGCGACGTCCTCCTTCACGGTCTCGACGGTCTCGGTGGGGACGGGCGGGGCCGCGTCCTGGAGCTTCTTCCTGCCCTGCAGACCCAGCACCGCGGCCACGACGGACCACAGCACCAGGACGATCAGCACCGCGAGCCACAGCTCGAGGAACGCGTCCAGGACGACGACGAGCAGGGTGGTCAGGGTCATCAGGGCCAGCAGGCCGACGACACCGGCACCGACGAGCATGCCGACACCCTTGCCCAGGCCCTTGGCCTTGGCGGTGGTCTCGACCTTGGCCAGCTCGATCTCCTGCTTGACCAGGGTCGACATGTCGGTGGCCAGGCCGCTCAGCAGATCACCGAACGACTCCTGGTGCAGCTCCTCCCGGGTGTTGCCGGTCGCCCCGACCGGGCCGCCGTAGGGGTCAGCGGTCGACATCGGCGGGCCGGTAGAAGCCGGTGGACGGCTCCGGCCGGCTGTCGGGGACCGGGTCGCCCAGCGGCGACGGGTCACTGGAGGGCACCGGGTCCACGTCCGGGACCGGGGAGACGTCGGGCACCGGCGGCGTGTCGTGGCCCGGCTCCGGCGCGATCGACGCACGCGTGCCGTAGCCGGGGGTGCCGAAGCCGTTGTCGCCGGCCGACAGGTCGTCGGTCAGCGGGTCCGTGGCCGGCACGTCGGAGCCCAGCGGGTCGGCGGTGAGGTAGCCGGCCCCGGTGGCGGCGCCCGTCGTGGCGAACCCGGCGGAGCGGCCGTCGGACACGCTGTCCGTGCCCCGCAGGTCCACGTCGCGCTCCAGCGGCTCGTAGCTGGAGCCGTAGCCGAGCGAGGACGACTGCTGCCGCCGGTCGCTGCCCGCCCGCACGATCCGGGACGCGGCGAAACCGATCAGGGCCCCACCCGCCGCGACGGCCCAGGGCTGGCGCCGGGCGAACGACTCGACGTCGCCGAGCATCCGGTCGGCGTCGGCCTCGCGCAGGTAGCGGGCGGCGTCCTCGGTCCAGCCCGCGACCCGGTCGGCGACCTGGGCGAACGTGTCGTCGCCCCGCTCACGCATCTGGTCGCCCACGGCGTGCAGGTCGTCGGCCTTGCCCTGCAGCTGCTCGCCCGCCTGGGTGCTGCGGTCGTCGACCTGGCTGCGGGCCTGGTCCTGCACCTGCGACCCGACGTCGCGGGCCTTGTCCTTCGCAGTCTCTGTGGTGTCGTGCACCGTCTGGTTCACGGGGCTACCTCCTGCTGGATGGTGCGTCACGTGCGGTCGAGGGCGCAGTACCCGACGAACCGGACACCATGCGCATGCCGGGCACCTGCCCTCGCGCCCCTGCTACGGTTGCTGCGTAATTCCGCAACTACGTAATCTCCCAACAGGAGGCCATCGTGCCCGAGCCGTCCCCCACCGCGCTGGAACGCCGGGTCGCCGTGCTCGAGGAGCAGGTGGCGGGGCTGGTCGCCCGCACCGGGCCGCCCGACGTGGCCTCCGGTGACGACGCGCCGGGCCAGGACCGCTGGGCCGAGACGTTCTGGGCCCTGGAGGGCACCCGGGCCCGCAGCGACGGCGCCTCGCACGTGCTGTGGACCGGTGACGTCACCCTGCCGGACGGCGCCGCCGCCCAGTGGCAGCAGACCGCGGACGCCGACGCCCTGCTCGCCCAGGACTGGGACGGCCCCGCGGCCGTCGTCGCGGCCCTGGGCCACCCGGTCCGGCTGCGGCTGCTGCAGGAGCTGCTCCGGGGCCGCTCCAGCGCCGCCGAGCTGACCGAGGCCGCCGGCACCGGCAGCAGCGGCCAGACCTACCACCACCTGCGCCAGCTGGTCGCGACCGGCTGGGTCCGGCAGGGCGGCCGGGGCCGGCACGAGGTCCCGGCCGAACGCGTCGTCCCCCTCCTCGTCGTGATCGGAGCGTGCACCCGGTGAACCGCCCCCTCCTGCTCGTCGTCGCGGCCCTGGCCGCCGCCACCGCGCTGACCGTCGTGCTCGCCGTCACCCTGGGCCCGCGACCGGCCCGGCTGGGCGAGGCCCGCAGCGGCGACGCCGCCCTGGTGGACCGGCTGGTGGACGCCGTCGGCAGCGACCGGCTGAACGGCGTCTCGGTGGCCGTCGTCACCCCGGACGGGGCGGGCGGCAGCACCGTGACGACCGGCGCCGCGGGGACGGCGCGGGGCTCCGGCCGCCCGGTCGAGGCCGGCACCTCGTTCGAGACCGGCTCGGTGATGAAGCCGCTGACCGGCCACCTGCTCGCCGACCTGGCCGCCGACGGCCGGGTGGACCTCGACTCCGCCGTCGGCGACCTGGTCCCCGACGGACCGCTCGCCCGCACGGGTGCGGCCACGCTGGAGGAGCTGGCGACGCACCGCTCCGGGCTGCCCCGGCTCGTGACCTCACCCGGGCAGCTGGCCCGGTCGTTCGTCGTGCCCTTCGGCGGCGACCCGTACACCGGCTCGGCCCCCTGGCTGCTGGAGCGCGCGGGCGAGGACGGCGTGCCCGGCGGGGCCGAGCCCACCTACTCCAACTACGGGGCCGCGCTGCTGGGCCACGCATTGGCCGCGTCGCAGGGCCGCAGCTACGCCGATCTGGTCCAGGACAGGGTGCTGACCCCGCTGGGCATGACGGACACCGTGGTCGTCGACCGGGCCGAGGACCTGCCCACGCCCCGCGCCGACCCCGGGGCGGCTTCGGGCCTGCCGCGGGCCCCGTGGCTGGCCGAGGCCTGGCAGCCCGCCGGCGTGGGCACGTGGTCCACGGCTCCCGACCTGGCCCGGCTGGCGAGCGGCGTGCTCGACGGCACCGCCCCCGGGGTGGCGGCGACGGAGCCCCGGGCCGACCTGGACGGCGACCGGATCGGCCTGTTTCTGGATCACCAGCGAGCACGACGGACGCACCCTGACCTGGCACAACGGCGCCACGGGCGGTTCGACGGCGTTCGTCGGGGTCGACCGCGAGGCCGGCGTGGGGCTGGTCGTGCTCAGCGACACCGACACCCCGACGACGGAGGGCGCCCTGGACCTGCTCGCCGAGCTGGCCCGGGAGCAGGGCGACCGGTGAGCGGCGCCCTGGAGCTGCTGGGGGTCGCGGGCCCGCTGCTGGTGGCGCTCGCGTTCCCCCTGGCGCTGCTGTGGCTGGTGGTGGCCGACCTGCGTCCGGGCCACGACCGTCCCGCCCCCACCCGCACGGCGGGGGTCTCGGCGCTGGCCCAGGCCGTCCTGGGGCTGACGCTGGGCACGTTCACCACGCCGTGGGGGACGGTGCCGGTGCTGCTGTGGTGGCTGGCCGCGTGGCTGCTGTGCCTCGGCACGGTCGTGCTGGCGGCGCGCTGGCGCCGGCTGCGGCCCGTGGCCCGCCGCCCGCGCCTGGAGCGGGCGGGCGCGGCCACCTGGCTGGTGGCCGCGGTGGCGGTGCTGCTGCTCCTCGCCTGAGCGTCAGGCGCTCCGTCCGGGGCCGCTCAGGCGTCCAGCTCGGCGAGCATCCCCTGCATCCGGTCGATCTCGATGTTCTGGTCGGACTCGATGTGCCCGGCGAGCTGGAAGACCTTGGTCTCCTCGCCGCCCCCTTGGGCGAACAGGTCCTGCACCATCGTGATCGCCCCCTGGTGGTGGCGGGTCATCAGCTCGATGAACAGGCGGTCGAACTCCTCGCCCGACGCGGCCTCGAGCTCGGCCATGTCGGCCTCGCTGGCCATGCCCGGCATCAGGTCGCCGTCCATCATCATCATGCCGTCGGAGTGGCCGCCCTGGGCACCGAAGACCGGGTCCCAGGCCGGGACATCGGCCCCCTGGTCCTCCAGCCACTGCTGCATCTGCTCGATCTCCGACACCTGGGTGATGTCCATCCGCTCGACGAACAGCTCGAGCTGCTCGTTGTCGGAGCGGTCGGCGACCATCGCCGTCATCACGATGGCCTGCGCGTGGTGGCCGATCATCTCCTGCATGAACGCCACGTCCGCCTCGGTGGCCTCGACGGGGGCGATGCTCGGCATGACGGTCGCGTCCAGGCGCACGCTGTCCTCCCCGGGTGCTCCGGGCTGCACGACGTTGGGCGCGCGCTCCGGGGACGGGGCGGCCGCGGCGTCGTCACCGTCGGAGCAGGCGGACAGCGCGAGCACGGACACGGCCAGGGCCGCAGCGACCACGGGGCGGAGGAGGCGGGGCGACATCGGGGTCAGGGTCCATTCGTGGGGAGATGGGCGATCTGTCGGTCGAGAGGGCTCAGGAGCGACCATCGTGCACACAGAAACCGGCCGAACGGAAGGTCTGGTGCTGGCGGGGCGCGCGACATACGTTTGGCCCACCACCAGCGGTCCGCCCGACGGCGTGCACAGGCGCGCGCCGTGCCCCGGTCGGCACCGCCTCGACGACAGCGGTGCAGACCCCGCACCGCCGAAGGAGGGCACCCTCATGGCCCACGGCACCGCCCGGCCACCCCGATCCCCCGTCTCCCGTCCCCGACTCCCCCGCCTCCGTCCGCTCGCGATGCTGGGGGCCGGCGTCATCGCCGCCGCCATGCTCCCCGCCGCCGCCAACGCCTCGGTCGACGACGACCCGCGCGTCGGCCTCGCCCCCGGGGCCGGCGAGACCGCCGGCCAGGCGATCTCCAACCTGGAGAAGCTCTCGAGCCAGCCCCGCCCGGCCGGCTTCGAGAACTTCAACAGCGACCTCGCGTTCTTCGACGACTACGCCGTGTCCGGCAACTACAACGGCTTCAACGTCTACGACGTGTCGGACCCGGCCGCCCCCGCGCTGACCACGTCCGTGCTCTGCCCCGGCAGCCAGAACGACGTGTCCGTCTTCGGCGACCTGCTGTTCCTGTCGGTCGAGACCACCGCCGCCAAGCTGGACTGCACCACGGGCGGCGTGACCTCGGAGAACCGCTTCCGCGGCGTGCGCATCTTCGACATCAGCGACCTGGACGCCCCCGAGCTGGTCGCCAACGTGCAGACCTGCCGCGGCTCGCACACCCACACCCTGGTCGAGGACCCGGACGACGCCGAGAACCTGTACGTCTACGTGTCCGGCACGGCCGGCGTCCGCTCGGCCGCCGAGCTCGCCGGCTGCGAGAACAGCCTCGCCGACGGCGCGAACCCCTCGCGCTGGCGCATCGACGTCATCAAGGTGCCCATCGCCGCACCGGAGACCAGCGCGGTCGTCGGGGGCCCGCGGATCTTCGCCGACGAGACCACCGGCCGTGTCGACGGCCTGCAGAACACGCCGCCGGCGCCGACCCACCCCTCGGGCGGCAGCTGGTCGCCGGCGCCGGTCACCGACGCCTGCCACGACATCACCGCCTACCCGGCCATCGGCCTGGCGGCCGGCGCCTGCGAGGGCAACGGCATCCTCATCGACATCACCGACCCGGCGAACCCGGAGCGCGTGGACGAGGTCGCCGACCCGAACTTCGCCTACTGGCACTCGGCCACGTTCAACAACGACGGCACCAAGGTCGTCTTCACCGACGAGTGGGGCGGCGGCGGCGCGGCCCGCTGCCTGTCCACCGACCGGCCGGAGTGGGGCGCCAACGCCATCTTCGACATCGTGCAGACCGACGACGGTCCGTCGATGGAGCTCGCCAGCTACTACAAGCTGCCGGCCCCGCAGTCGACGCTGGAGAACTGCGTCGCGCACAACGGCAACCTGATCCCCGTCCCGGGCCGCGACATCATGGTCCAGGCCTGGTACCAGGGCGGCGCGTCCGTGTTCGACTTCACCGACTCGGCCAACCCGACCGAGATCGCCTTCTTCGACCGCGGCCCGCTGAGCGCCACCAACCTGCAGCTGGCCGGCTTCTGGTCGATCTACTGGTACGACGGCTTCATCTACGGCAACGAGATCGGCCGGGGCTTCGACTCCTTCGACGTCGTCGAGAGCGAGCACCTGAACGAGGTCGAGATCGCCGCGGCCAAGCAGGTCCTCACGGGCGAGAGCAACGCCCAGGCCCAGGAGGAGCTGACCTGGCCCGCCACCTTCACCACGGTGCGCGCCTGGCAGTCCGCCGCCAACCGTCAGGACGAGCTGGCACCGAACGTCGACGCCAACCTGACCAAGTTCATCGACCGCGCCGAGCGCTTCAGCACGGGCCCGCAGTCCCGTGCCGCGGCGAACAACCTGCGCGCCACCGCGCGCCAGCTCGGTGACAGCGACGTGGAGGACGGCCTCGAGGCCGCCCTGCTCGAGCTGGCCGACGAGCTCGGCTGACCCACCCCGCACCCGCACCACGAGGAAGGCCCCCACCACCCGGTGGGGGCCTTCCCTCGTTGCGTGGGGGCGTCCCGGGCCTGCCGGGCGTCCCGGGCCGCCGCGACGCGCCCGCGCGACCGCGCGAGATCGGCCCGACGACGTCGACACGCCGGCCGGGAACCGTCATCAGACCGACCTGACCTCTGGCCGCGGACGACCCCGGAGGGCCGGCCGCCGAGGCCTGCGGCCCGCGCCGCCCTCGTCCGCGCCGCCCGTGTGACCCAGTGAGATCGGCCTGGCGACGGCGACACGCCGACCCGCTCCGTCAGCTGACCGATCTCACGCCTTAGTCCGGGCGACGCCGACGCGAGACCGCCCGTGGGGTACGCCGGGCCGGGGCGCGCGCCGAGACCGGTGCCCGGAACCGACGCAACGGCACACGCCGTCGGAACCCGGACGACGCAACGGCACACGGCGTCGGAACCCGGACGACGCAACGGCACACGGCGTCGGTTAGACCGACGCTGAGTGCCGTTGCGTCGAAACGGCGGGGTGGGTCAGGGGCGGAAGAGGACCTTGACCATGCCGTCGTCCTTGGCCTGGAAGTCGGCGTAGGCCTGGGGGGCGTCGGCCAGCGGCAGGTGGTGGGTGGCGAAGTCGTCGACGCCCAGCGGGTCCTCGTCGGTCAGCAGCGGGAGGATGTCGTCGACCCAGCGGTGGACGTTGGCCTGGCCCATCCGCACGGTCAGCTGCTTGTCGAACATGGTGAACAGCGGCAGCGGGTCGGCGGCACCTGCGTACACGCCGGACAGCGACAGCGTGCCGCCGCGGCGGACCAGGTCGATGGCCAGCTGCAGGGCGTGCAGCTTGTCGACGCCCGCCTTGCGCATCATCTTCTCGGCGAGGGCGTCGGGCAGCAGGCGTGACGCCTTCTGCGCCACCCCCGCGGCAGGCGAGCCGTGCGCCTCCAGGCCCACGGCGTCGACCACGGCGTGCGGCCCGCGCCCGTCCGTGAGGCCCTGCACCGTCTCGACGACGTCGTCGTCCAGCATCAGCGCGGTGACCCCCCGACCGCGGGCCCGGGCGAGCCGGGCCGGCTCGAGGTCGATGCCGATGACCTCGACGCCGCGGTGCAGGGCGATCCGGGCCGCCATGTCCCCGATGGGACCCAGCCCGACCACGACGAGCGTGTCCCCGGGCTGCACCCCCGCGTACTCCACGGCCTGCCAGGCGGTGGGCAGCACGTCGGACAGGTAGACGAAGCGGTCGTCGGCGGGCCCGTCCGGGACGGGCACGGGCAGGGTGTCGGCGAACGGCACCCGCAGGTACTCGGCCTGACCACCCGGCACCTGGCCGTAGAGCTTGGTGTAGCCGAACAGCGAGGCCCCGGTGCCGTGCTCGCGGTTCTGCGTCGTCTCGCACTGCGAGTGCAGACCGGCCGAGCAGGTGAAGCAGGTCCCGCAGGACACGTTGAAGGGGACCACCACGCGCTGGCCGACCTTCAGGTCGTGCACGCCGGCCCCCACCTCCTCCACGACGCCCATCGGCTCGTGGCCCAGCACGTCGCCCGGGGTCAGGAACGCGCCGAGCGGCTCGTACAGGTGCAGGTCGGAGCCGCACAGACCGGTGCTGGTGATGCGGACGACCGCGTCGGTGGGGTCCTGCAGGACGGGGTCGGGGACCTCCTCCACGCGGACGTCGCGGGTGCCGTGCCAGGTGAGTGCCTTCATGCGCATGCTGCTACCCGGGCGTGCGGGGCCGAAACGGTGCGCCCCCGCCTCGCCTCTTCTCGCCTCGACAGCCCGAGGGGGCGGTGCGACCATTCGGGCGTGTCCACCGAGGAGATGCGGGCCACCCACGGCCCGTCCGCCGAGCAGACCGCCGAGGAGCTCGCCAGCGCGCTGGCCGAGCAGCGGCTGCGCGTCGAGGCCCTGTCCGGCTCGGACCTGATCGACGACGCCGGGGTCGGCACCATCCTCGGCGAGATCGACATCGCCCACGAGGAGCTGCGCGTCGCCGAGGAGGCGCTGCGGGCCCAGCAGCGCCGGCTGGACGACCTGCTCGCCGAGCGCTCGGACCCCCGCGCCTGGCGCCGCGGCCTGATCGGCACGCTGCCGGTCGCGGCGCTGGTCACCGACCTGTCGGGGCAGGTGCTCGAGGTCAATGCCGCCGCGTGGGCGCTGTTCGGCTGCCGCCGGGACGAGATCCTCGGCCGACCGCTGCGGGACCTGGTCGCCGACAGCCACCACGCGCAGCTGGAGCGCGCGCTGGACTCGGTCACCTCCGACTCCGCGATGTCCGCCGTCCGCCTGGTGCTGCGCACCCGGGGCCAGGGCGAGCGCCCGGTGGAGCTGGTGGCCGGCTCCGACACCCCCGACGCCCCCGGCGCCCTGATCACCTGGGTGGCCACGGACGGCGTGGGCGGGGACCCGGCCGACACCGACCACCCGGCGGCCGGGCTGCGCGCCGCGGAGGCGTTCGCCGAGATGTGCCGTCTGCCCCTGCAGGCGGGCGCGGACACCCGTGAGGTGCTGGCCCGGGCCGCCCTGCTCGTGGAGAAGGCCCTGCCCCACAGCGACGGGGTCAGCATCACCCTCGGCCCGCCCGCCGAGCCCGAGGCGCAGGCCACCGACAACGCGCTGGCCCAGGCCGTCGACGGGGCCCAGCTGCAGGCCGGTGAGGGGCCGTGCCTGTCCGCGTACACCACCGGTCAGCTGATGGTCTGCCAGGACCTGCGCGAGGACCCCCGGTGGCAGCGGCTGGCCCCGCTGGCCGTGCCGGTCGGGGTGGCCGCCGTGCTGGGCTGCCCGATCCGGACCGACAAGCACTCCCTGGGCGTGCTCAACATCTACTCCCGCGAGCCCGACGTCTTCGACGACCGCGACCGCTACGTGGCCGACCTGCTGGTGCAGGCGGTGCTGGCCGTGGTGCAGGAGACCCGCGACCGGCAGGAGCTGACCGACCTCAGCCGGCAGCTGCGCTCCGCGCTGGAGTCCCGGGCCGTCATCGACCAGGCCAAGGGGATCCTCATGAGCCGGGGTCGCCACGGCCCGGACGCCGCCTTCGCCCAGCTGGTCGCGGCCAGCCGCCGCAGCAACGTCAAGGTGCGCGACATCGCCCAGCTGGTGGTGGACGACGCCAGCCGCCGGCAGGACCCTCAGGCCCCCGTGGCGGACGGCAGCGGCGCGGCGATCGACCGGTAGACCCGGGCCGCCAGGTCGACCGGCACCAGCGCCGAGCGGTGGTCGATGGGCAGCTCGGCCTGGCCCAGCACCAGCACCCCGCCCGGGCGCAGCGAGGCCAGCAGCCCGTCGAGCACGTGCGACTGCACCCCGTCGTCGAGGTACATCAGCACGTTGCGGCACAGCACCAGGTCGAACGGTCGGGCCGCGTCTTCGGGCGGGGCGTCGCGCACGTCGTGCCGCCCCATCGACACGTGGTCGGCCAGCCCGGCCGAGACCTGCCAGCCGCCGGCCCGCTCGAGCAGGTGGGGCGACAGCACCGCGGCGGCCTCGTCGGCGAGCGGGCTCACCGGGTACCGCCCGGCGTGCAGCTGCCGCAGCGCCTGGGCGTCGACGTCGGTGGCCAGCACCGACCACGACGGCAGGTGCCCGGCCTGCTCGGCCTCGGCCAGGCACGCCGCCAGGGACCAGACCTCCTGCCCCTCGCCGCAGCCCGCCACCCAGGCGCGCACCCGCCCGTCCGGGCCGTGGCCGGTGAGGGCGGGCAGGACGCCGTGCCGCAGCGTCCGCCAGACGTGCTCGTCGCGGAACCAGCCGGAGACCTGGACGAGCAGGTGGTAGAGCAGCGCCTCGGCCTCGTCGCGGTCCGCGGCGACCAGGGCCAGGTAGGCGTCGAGGTCGGTGTGGCCCCGGACCGCCGCCCGCTGGCAGGCCCGACGCGTGAGCCCGGCCAACCGGTAGCCGGTCAGGTCGAACCCGGTCCGCTCCTGCAGCAGCCGCAGCAGCCGCTCCAGCACCGCCGGGTCCACCGGTCGGGGGTCGGGTCCCGTCACGCGTCCTGCCGCACGACGTGCGCCACCAGCCGGGCCAGCACGTCGGGCAGGCGCGCCGCCGGCGCCACCTCGTGGTGGGTGGTGGCCGCGAGCGCGCTGCGGGGCATGCCGCTGACGCAGGCGTCGTCGGGGTCCTGCACCAGCACCTGGCCGCCCGCGCGCTCGACCACGGCCGCCCCGTGGGCGCCGTCCCGCATCGCTCCGGAGAGGACCACGGCCACGACCCTACGTCGGAAGACGGCCGCGGCGGACGCGAAGAGCACGTCGACGGACGGCCGGACCCCGTTGCACCGGGGCCCGTCGCTGCGCCGGAGCTCGCCGTCGACCACCTCGAGGTG
Source organism: Jannaschia sp. R86511 (assembly GCF_042466345.1). NCBI lineage: Bacteria > Pseudomonadati > Pseudomonadota > Alphaproteobacteria > Rhodobacterales > Roseobacteraceae > Jannaschia > Jannaschia sp. R86511. The sequence continues at coordinate 863,077 of NZ_JAXHCD010000001.1, read as the reverse complement.
GTGGTCCGGCGGGGCGAGCAGCACCTGGCCGGCCACCAGCCGCTCGACGGGGCCGGCCTCCCGCACCGGCAGCGGGCAGACGGGGGCGAGCAGGGCGGCCAGCGCCTGCTGGGGTCGGCTCGGCTGGTGCACGACCGCGACGACCGCGGCCTGCAGGTCGGAGGGCAGCCCGGCCAGCAGACCCCGCAGCACCGTCAGCCCACCCGCCGACGCCCCCACCAGGACGACGGCCGGGACCCCCTCCGGCCCCCGCGCCGCGGTCAGGCGCGTGACCTCGGGCTGCGGCACCGCTGCGGACGGCGCGCTGGTCACGGCCGTGCTCACGCCGCGCCGCTGTCGGCCTCGAGCTCGTCCCGCAGCCGCCGCAGGGCCCGGCTGAGCAGGCGGGACACCTGCATCTGGGTGACCCCGATCTCGGCGCCGATCTCCGACTGCGTCTTGTCGGCGAAGAAGCGCATGGCCAGGATGCGTCGCTCCCGCTCCGGCAGCCGCGCGAGCATGCCCTCCAGGGCCAGCCGGTCGGGGGTCGAGGCCAGCGACGTGTCCTCGTCCGCGACCGTGTCCGCCCACGAGCCGCTCTCGCCGTCCGGCGGGGCGTCCAGCGACGAGGTCGCGTAGCCGTTGCCGGAGACCATCGCCTCGATGACGTCGTCGGCGTCGACCTGCAGCGCGCTCGCCAGCTCGTTGACGGTCGGGGCCCGACCGGTGTCCTGCGACAGGGTCTGGGTGACCTGGGCCATCCGGGCCCGCAGCTCCTGCAGCCGGCGCGGCGGCCGGACCGCCCAGCCCGTGTCCCGGAAGTACCGCTTGATCTCGCCGGTCATGGTGGGCGCCGCGTAGGCCAGGAAGTCGCGGCCGCGCTCGGCGTCGAAGCCGTGGACGGCCTTGACCAGACCGAGGGACGCGACCTGGACCAGGTCCTCGGCCGGCACCCCCCGTTCGCGGTACCGCATGGCCAGCGAACGCGCCACGGGCAGGTTGAGCAGCACGACCTCGTCGACCAGCCGCTGCCGCTCGGTGGGGTCCGTCTGCTGCGACAGCCGGGTGAGCAGGGCGGCCGTGGTGTCGGCGACCGCCTGCCGCTCACCCGAGCGGGCCGCCTGCGGGCCGGGGGCCTCGTGGGCGGGTTCACTGGTCGTCGACGTCGTCTCCGCCACCCGGGTCACGCGGGCACGACCGAGGAGGAGGCGCCGTCGACGTCACGGACGTCGACGGTCTCGACCTCGTCGGCGTCCCGCTCGGAGCGACCGGCGGCGCGTTCGTGGACGGCGACCAGGGCGTCGGTCAGCTGCTCGGGGTCGAAGACGGCCTGGGCCCGGTCCCGACCGGCCAGGCCGTAGGCCTCCAGCCGGAACGGGTCGGCCAGCAGGTCCGCCACGGCGTCCCGGGTGTGCACCCGGTCACGCGGCTCCACCAGCAGACCGGTCACGCGGTCGACGACGAGCTCGTCGGCGCCGCCGACGGCGGCGGCCACGAGCGGCCTGGCCTCGAACATCGCCGCGAGGACCCCCAGGCCCCGACCCGGCGTGCTCGACACGTCGACCACCAGGTCCGCACGCCGGCACAGCGAGGCCGCCGGCTCCGGGGCCACCCGGCAGCGCGTACCGAGCCGACGCACGACGGGCAGCTCGCGCAGCCGCTCCTTGACGGCCGCCACAGCAGCGGGGTCGAGGCCCGCACCCCCCGCCACGACCAGACGCGCTCCGGGGTGGTGCAGCACGGCCTCGGCCACCGGCCGGAGGCTGCCGACGTCACCGGGGTCGCCCACCGACAGCACCAGCGGCTCGTCCGCCGCCGGGGCGGTCGCGGCCTCGGCGGGCAGCCGGGTCAGGGCGGGACCGACCACGTGCAGCCGGTCGGGGACGACGCCGCGACGGACGGCGACGTCACGGGCCCAGGTGGACTCCACGACGACCTTGTCGGCCGCACCGAGCGCCGCCCAGCCCAGCCGGGCCATCACGGTGCCGTCGGCGCGGTCGTCGCCCGGCCACGACGGCAGCTGGTCGGCGTGGGCGACCACGGGGACGCCGGTCTCGGCCCGGGCGGTGACGGCGACGGCCGTGGCGCGCCAGCCGACGGCGTGCACGACGCCGTCGGCGGCGACGGCGGCGAGCTCCCGGGCGAGCAGCCCGGCGGAGGCGATGCCGTCGGCCCGCTGGTCCCGGCTGCGCACGGGCACGTCGAGGACGACGTCCGGGCGCAGGTCTGCGTCGGTGTCGGAGCCGACGACACCGGGGTCGAACGCGGACACGAGCTGGACGTCGACGCCCCGGTCACGCAGGCGGCGGCGCAGGGCGGCGGCGTCGGCGAGCAGGTAGGACGCCACGGCACGGGCCCGGCGGTCGGCCGGGCCGATCAGGATGGTGGTGGTCATGTGATCCAGCTCCAAGGGTGGCTGGACGAAGGCGCCGTCTTCTTGAGCGCCGGGTGACGGGCCCCGGGGGGCGTCACACCTGACCTGTCTATCCCCATCGGGCACGCATGTCTAACCCGGAGGCGGGTACCAGGCGCGACACGCCGTCGGTGGTTGAGACCCGGACGAGGGGGAACACCCAGGGGATGACTGAGCACCCGCAGCACGACGCCGAGCCGCAGGACCGAGGCGCGGAGGGCAGCGCGGACGTACCGCCCGAGGCGCCCCACCCGGCCTTGGCCGGCTACCCCCGGGAGGCCGCGCCCGAGCCCGACGACGACACCGCGCCGGTCGTGGTCCCCGGCGAGCAGGTGTCCCCCGCCCACCGCCAGGACGTGTTCCCCGAGGACGACGGGCCGACGTGACGCACCGACGGCGCCCCGGACGACGCTGGTCCGGGGCGCCGGGCGCGAGGTCTCAGAGCGGGGTGGTGCTGCCCGTGTCGACAGAGCCGCGCCAGGAGCCCGTGGCGCTGCCGCGCTCCTCGATGAACTGCTTGAAGCTCGCCAGGTCCTTCTTCGCCCGGGCCTCGACCAGGCCGATGGCGTCTCCCGCCTTCTCCAGCAGCCCCTCCGGCTCCCAGTCCATGGCCAGGATCACCTCGGTGCGGTCGTCGTCGAGCGGGGTGAACGTCACCCGCCCCGCGTGCGTGGGGCCGTCGAGGCTGCGCCACGAGACGCCCTGGTCGGGCCGCTGGACCAGGACCTCCGCGTCGAACTCGCGGGTGACGCCGCCGATGGACGTCACCCAGCGGGTGCGCGTGTCGTCCAGCTGCTCGATCTTCTCGACCCCGCCCATGAACCGGGGGAAGTCCTCGAACTGGGTCCACTGGTCGTAGGCGGTCCGGAGCGGGACGTCGACCTCGATGACGCTGGTGATGGTGTCCATGATCAGCTTCCTCTCGTCTGCGGCGCGGACGAGGGCGGGGTACCCGGTCAGGTCGGGGGCAAACCGGGCCCCCGCCGCACGTGCTGGGCCAGGCCCTCCAGGCCCTCCCACGCCAGCTCGACCGTGGTGGCGTCGTGGCCGAGGCGCAGCCGGACGTCCCGCACCGGCGAGGCGGCGCGACCGTCCCTGCCGCCGTCGAGCACCCGGACCACCAGGCCGGCCCGGTCCAGCCACAGCAGCCGTGCCGTGCCCCCGCCTCCCCCGCCCGGCCCGGCGAGCGCCAGGCGCTCGAGCCGGTCCGCCAGCGGGCGGTCGTGGTCCACGGCCAGCAGCAGGTCCGCCTCCCAGGCGGCCAACGGGTCCGGCGCCGAGCCCCGGTACTCCTCCTCGTCGAGCGTCACGGCCGGGCCGGCGCCGCCGTGCCAGACGACCTCCACCGGGTCCAGCCGGACGCGCAGCCCGGCGCTGGCCCCGCCGCCGGGTGCCACCGCGAGCCAGCCGGCGAGCGCCAGCCGTCCGCGCACCCGCCCGGGGACGGCCAGGGGGGCCAGGTCGGTGACCCCGACGCAGACCCCGAGGTCGTCGTCGGCCCGCAGCGAGCTCGCCAGGCGGCGGTGCAGCGCCGTGCCGTCGGGCACGTCCCACGCCAGCCCCCCGTCGGCCAGCGCGGCCAGACCCTCGACGACCGCGCACGAGCCGCCGTCCCACACGACGTCCACCGACTGGGCGGACTCGACCGCGGACCGGGCGCGCACGGCGTCCGGGACCTGCGTGACGGACGGGGCCGGTCGGTAGCTGGGGCTGGTCATGAATTGAGGTTAGGCTAGCCTCACCCATAAGCACAATGCATATGGCTGGTAATCAATCCGCCCAACGCCCCGACGACCCGCGTCGGACCGTCCCGAGGAGGAACGTGCGCACGAACGGCCCCAAGATCCGGCTCTCGCGAGCCCTGGGCATCGCCCTGTCCGCCAAGGCGCTGCCGTACCTGGAGCGCCGGCCCTACCCGCCCGGTGAGCACGGCCGGGGTCGGCGCAAGGAGAGCGACTACCGGCTGCGCCTGATCGAGAAGCAGCGGCTGCGGGCGCAGTACGCCGTGAGCGAGGCGCAGCTGCGCCGGGTCCTGGCCCGGGCGTCCCGGTCCGGCGCCAAGACCGGCGAGGTGCTGGTGGAGGAGCTCGAGCGCCGGCTGGACGCGGTCGTCATGCGTTCGGGGATCGCGCGCACGATCCACCAGGCGCGCCAGTTCGTGGGCCACGGCCACATCCAGGTCAACGGGCGCCGGGTGGACCGGCCCTCGTTCCGGGTCACGGTGCACGACGTCGTCCGCGTGGACCCGCGGCGGCGCCACCTGACGCCGTTCGTCGTGGCCGCGGCCGGCGCCAACGCCCCCGACCGGGTGCCGTCGCACCTGGACGTGGTGCTGCCCGCGCTGACGGTCGGCATGCAGGCCGACCCCCGCCGGGCGGAGCTGCCGGTGCAGTGCGACGAGCAGCTGGTCGTGGAGTACTACTCCCGCTGAGACCACCGACCCGGATCAGCCCGGGGCGACCTCCACCGTGACGCGGCGGTTGCCCGCCGCCGCCTCCCCGGCCCGCGTGGCCCCCGCCGCGACCACCTGCACCCGTTCGGCCGGTACCCCGCGACGGCCCAGCAGGTCGACCACGCGCAGTGCCCGCTGCAGCGACAGCTGCTTCTCCAGGTCGGGGTCGTTGCTGGCCTCGGCGTGGCCGACCACGGTGACCGTGGCCGCCGGGTCCGCCAGGACGAGCACGGCGACGTCGTCGAGCAGGTCCGCCGTACCGGGCTCCGGCGCGTCCTGACCGGCCCCGAACGGCACCTCCACCCGCGAGGGCACGGCGGCGCGCGGCGGCCCCGACGACGCGGTGCCGGGAGGGTCGGCCGCGCCGGCGCCGCCGCTGCCGGCGGTGCCAGCGGTGCTGACCGCACCGAGCGCCCCCACGTCCTCGGCGTCACCGCCCTCGTCGCCGTCCCAGGTCAGGGCGAGCTGGGCCCCGACCAGCACGATGAGCAGGCTGGCCGCCACGCCCACCACGGGACCGGGTTCGCGACGGCGGGGCGCGTGGTAGCGCACCCCCAGGTCCTGGCCGTCCTCGTCGGCGTGGCCACGGGGCGCGGTCCCGAGCAGCGCCATCACGACGACCGCTGCGACAGCTGGTCCCGCAGCCGGGCGATCTCGGCGTCCTTGGCGAGGAGGTCCAGCTCGATCCGGCCCTGCACCAGGGACAGCGCCTCGTCCCGCGTCAGCCGCGCGGTGAAGAACCGGCGCCCCCACCACATCCAGCCGACGAGGACCCCGGCGGCGAACGCGGCCAGGGTCAGCACCACCGGCAGCACGTCGACTCCCACAGCATCTCCTTCGTCGGGTGACTCACGGTGATGATGACGCGCTCAGCGCCGCAGCGCCACCAGGTGCGGACGATACGGCCTGGACCCGCCACGCATCCTCGACCGCAGGTCACGGCCCGCGCACAGGGCGTGACGACCGGTCCGGGAGGTTGACGCGACGGGTTCCTGGGTACCCCGTGCGGGTCGGCCGTGCACCACGTACGGTCACGACCGACCGTGCCGCCGGACCGCTCGCCCACGTTCGGTGACACCGACCCTGCGGACGCGACGGAGCCCCGATGACTGCCACGACCACCTCCCCCCGCCCCCGGGCGGCCCTGCTCGCTGGCGTGGCCGCCCTCGCCGTCGGCCTGCTGGGGCTCGTCGGCGTGCCGGCCACGGCCTCGTCCGGGGCCGAGCCGGCCTACCTGCGCCCCGCGCACCTGGTGCCGGGGCTCGGCTTGATGGACGTCCGGCTGGCGCCGTTCAGCGACGAGGGCGGGGACACCGCCGCCGAGGACCGTCCGCTGCTGGAGACCACCGCCGGGTACGGCGACGTCGGTGAGTACGGCGCGATGCCGCCCGGCCGCTACGCCGTGACGCTGCGTCCCGAGGGGGCGCCGGTCTCCGAGCCGCCGCTGCTGAGCCTCACGGTGGACCTGGAGGCGGGCGCCGCCTACACCGCGGCCGGTCTGGGCAGCAAGGACGAGCCCAGCCTCGAGCTGCTCGAGGACGACCTGACCCCGCCCGCCGACGGGCAGAGCCGGGTCCGCCTGCTCGGTGCCTCCGCCACGGCGCCGACGGTGCTGGTCGAGGCTCTCGACGGTCCCGTCCTGGGCACCGACGTGCGGCTCGGCGAGCCCACCCGCTACGAGGACGCCCCGGCCGGGCCGTGGCGGGTCGTGGCCAGCGGCGGCGGCGTGAGCGGCGGGACGGACCTCGTCCTGGAGCGCGGCAGCGTCTACACCCTGCTGGTCCTGGACGGTGACGACGACGAGCTGGTCGTCCGGCCGGTCGTGGACGCGGTCGGGGCCGGCACGATGCCGCAGGGCGGCGCGGCCACCGGGTTCGGCGGCCAGGCGGTCGAGGGCTCCGGCACGGCGCCCTGGCTGTGGGCCGGTGCCCTGCTGCTGCTCGGGGCGGGCGCGCTCGGCGCCGGGGCGGTCGTCCGCTCCCGGCCGTGGGCCCGTTCCACCGCCCGCCACGTCGCGGGGTGAGCATGCCGGGGGCCGACGAGGCGCGGCCCGAGCCGGGTCGGGCCCGGCACCGGGCACGCCCCCGGCGGGCCACCGGCCGCGGGGTCCTCGTGGTGCTGGCCGTGCTGGCCGTGGTCCTCGGCGCGGGCGGGATCGCCTCCCTCGTCGGTGAAGACGCCCCTGCCGGTACCGCGGTCGACTCGCGGACACCGGCGCCCGTCGGGTCCGGACCGGCCTCCTCCCGGGCACCGGTCGCGCCCCCGTCGGAGGCGGGCAGGGCCGCGGGCACCTCCACCGCCCCGGCACCGACCGCCGCGACGCCGGGCGCGACGGGCTCCGAGGAGCCGGGTGACGCCGGGACCACGGCCGCCGGCGCCGTCCCGGGCCCCGCGACGGCGGCCACCGCCTCGACCGACGCCCCGGCCCCCGTGTCCCTGCAGGTGCCCGCCATCGACGTCGACCTGACCTCGCTGGTCCCGCTGGGGCTGGCCGACGACGGCACCATCGAGGTGCCCGAGGACCCCGACGACGCGGGGTGGCTCACTGCCGGCCCGCCGCCCGGCACCACCGGTCCTGCCGTCATCGCCGGGCACGTCGACAGCCGCGACGGTCCGGCGGTCTTCTCACGGTTGTCGGAGCTGGCCGAGGGCGACCAGGTCACCGTGGGCCTGGCGGACGGCAGCACGGTCACCTACGTCGTCACGGGGTCGGAGACCTACCCCAAGGACGAGTTCCCGACCGAGCGGGTGTACGGCCCCGCGCCCGCCCCGGTGCTGCGCCTGATCACCTGCGGCGGGGACTTCGACCGCGCGGAGTCCAGCTACGTGGACAACGTCGTCGTCTACGCCGTCCTGGCCGGCTGAGTCCCGGCCGGCCGGGACCTCGCTCCGGCCGTCCCGCGGCGCGCGGGGTGGACCGCCGGTGCCCGTCCGGCGCCCCGGCTGGGACCCTGGCCGGGTGAGCGACACCCCCACCGCCCTCGTCCCCCACCCGCTGCGGGCGCTGTGGTCGCGCTACCGCGCCTACCGGCCCCGGCTGGTGCTGGCCGTGACGATGTCGGTGGTCAACAAGGTGCTCGACGTCATGCCCGAGCTGATCATCGGCGCCGCGATCGACGTCGTGGTGCGCGGCGACGGGTCGTTCGTCGCCTCCGTGCTGGGCGTCGAGGACCGGTTCGCTCAGCTGGGCTGGCTGGCCGTCCTGAACGTGGTGGTGTGGGTCGGGGAGTCCGCCAGCGACTACGCGGCCTCGGTGCTGTGGCGGGGCCTGGCCCAGGCCGTGGAGCACGACCTGCGCGTCGAGGCGTACGGGCACGTGCAGACCCTGGACGTCGGCTGGCACGAGGCGCGCACCACCGGCGGCACGCTGGCGGTGCTCAACGACGACGTCAACCAGCTGGAGCGGTTCCTGGACGTCGGGGCCCCCACGATCATCGCCACGACCGTCAACATCGTGCTGGTCGGCGCGGTGTTCGCCGTGAGCTCGCTGCAGCTGACCCTGCTGGCCTTCGCCCCGATCCCCGTCATCGTCATCGGCTCGCTGTGGTTCCAGCGCCGCCTCGAGCCGCTGTACGCCCGGGTCCGGGAGTCCGTGTCGGTGCTCAACGGGACCCTGGCCGCCAACCTGGGCGGGCTGCCCACCATCAAGGCGTTCACCGCCGAGCAGCGCGAGCTGGACCGGGTGACGACCGCGTCGCTGGACTACCGGGCCGCCAACACCCGCGCGATCCGCTCCTCGGCCGCGTTCGTCCCGCTGATCCGGATGGCCATCCTGGCCGGCTTCACCACGACGCTGCTGCTGGGCGGCTGGGCGGCCCTCAACGGCGAGATCGAGATCGGCCTGTACTCGGTGCTGGTGTTCATGACGCAGCGGCTGCTGTGGCCGCTGACCGACGTCGGCGAGACGCTCGACCTGTACCAGCGGGGCATGGCCTCGGCCCGCCGCGTGCTGGCGCTGCTGCACGAGCGCGCCCACGTCGTGCCCGGGACCGGGGTGCTGCCCGGCCCGGCCGCGGGCGGGGTCGAGCTGCGGGCCGTGACCGCCGGCTACGACGACGGCCCGGACGTGCTGCGCGGCGTGGACCTGGTGCTGCCGCCCGGCGAGGTGCACGCCGTGGTCGGGGCCACCGGGGCGGGCAAGTCCACCCTGCTGCGCCTGGTGCTGCGGTTCCAGGACCCCCGCGGCGGGCAGGTGCTGCTGGACGGCGTCGACGTGCGGGAGCTGGACTGGCAGGCCCTGCGCGGAGCGATCGGCTACGTCAGCCAGGACGTGTTCCTGTTCCGCGGCAGCGTGCGCGACAACATCGCCTACGGCCGCCCCGACGCCACCGACGCGCAGGTGCACGACGCGGCCCGGGCGGCCGAGGCGCACGAGTTCGTGGTCGGGCTGCCCGACGGGTACCAGACGCTGGTCGGCGAGCGCGGCGTCACCCTGTCGGGCGGCCAGCGGCAGCGGCTCGCGCTGGCCCGGGCGATCCTGCGCGACCCGGCGCTGCTGGTCCTGGACGAGGCCACCTCGGCCGTCGACAACGAGACCGAGGCCGCCATCCAGCGGTCGCTCGCGCGGGTCACGGCCGGGCGCAGCGCGCTGATGGTCGCCCACCGGCTGTCCACCGTCCGGGACGCCGACCGGATCTGGGTCCTGGACGCCGGGGAGGTCGCGGAGTCCGGCACGCACGACGAGCTGGTGGCCGCGGGGGGCTCGTACGCCGCGATGTGGTCGGTGCAGACGGGCGCCGGGCACGCGCGGGTCACCGCCGGCACCGGCGGGACCGGGGCAGGGGCGACGTCGTGAGGTACTGGATCGTCGCCCGTGACCCGGGTGGGCCCGGGATGACCGCGACGCCCGCCGGGGTCAGCGACCGGCGCCCGGCCGCAGCAGGGCGTGCACGAGCAGGCCGTCGTGGTCGGTGTACGACAGCGGGACGATCTCGGCCTGCGGCCGCAGCCACACCCCGCGGGAGCCGTAGACGTGCTGGATGCCCACGGCCTGCGTCGCCTGGTCGTCACGAAGGGTCCAGAACCCCTGGGGCGCGCAGCTGGTCAGCCGGTTGACGTCACCGCCCGCGATGGTCGCCCCGCGCCCCGGTCCGTCGGTCAGCACGGCGGCCAGCTCCCGGCACTGCGCCTGGTTCGTCGCGGCCTGGGCCGCGGTGCCGGCCACGCTCAGGTGGGTGGTGCAGGTGCGGACGCCGTCGGTGGTCACGACGCACAGGACGCGACGCTCCTCCGCGCCCAGCTGCGCCTCGTAGGCCTGGTCCGTGGCCGAGGTGATCCCGGCCGAGGTGAGGACCGCGTTGCCGAACACCCCCCGTTCCCCCGGGTTGCGGCAGGGCAACGGCGCACCCCCGTAGATCACCGTGGAGAACCGGTGCTCCATCCCCACCTGCTCGGCGATCTGCTCCACGTCGGCGCTGCAGGCCTCGTTGATCGTGACGGCGTCCGGCCGCTCGGCGCGGATGACCTCGATGGCCTCCTCCACGCCGGAGGGGTACCGGGTGCCCTCGAAGCAGCCCGCCAGACCGGACAGGCACAGGTTGAGCTGCAGCAGCGAGTACTCCACCGGCCGGGTCGGCGGGACCGGGACCGACGCCGACGCCGCGGGCACCCCCAGACCGAGCAGGGTCAGCAGGACGCAGGTCACCAGGAGCAGACGGTCGCGCATGCCCGGACCGTAACCACCGGCGTCGACCAGCGATCGAACACGACATGACAGATCGACTGACATCGGGCGAACGTCGGGTGGCCACCGGGTGCGGGCACGCCGCGGCCTCGGCCGGAGCCCGACGTCGGCTACCGTTGCCACCAGCGAAGGGGAGTAGCCCTCACGTCACCGGTCGACATGCTGGCCCCGGGAACCGTTCCGGTGCCCGGTCGGTGGGCCTCGGCAACGAGGTGGGCGAGACCTTCGGCACCGTCAGCCACGCCGGTCCGCCCGGCACGACCTGACTCGGTGCCGAGGTCGACGCGCCCCGGTCCCGAGCCGTGAGAGAAGCCCCCGTGTTCGGTCTGCCCCCGTTCGACCTCGCCGTCGCCGTCAGCGCCTTCGTCCCGCTGCTGCTGCTCGAGCTGCCCGACAAGACCTTCATCGCCACCCTGGTGCTGTCGAGCCGGTTCCGTCCGCTGGCCGCCTGGGTAGGGGTCGGCCTGGCCTTCGGCGTCCAGACCGCGATCGCGGTCGCCGCCGGCGGCCTGCTGTCCCGGCTGCCCGAGGCGCTCGTGGCCGGGGCGGCAGCCGTCCTCTTCGCCGTCGGCGCGGTGATCCTCTACCGCGACAGCCGCTCGAGCGAGGCCATGGACACCGACGGCGACGCCGCCGCGGACGAGCGCCGGACCCCGTTCCTGCGGGCGGCCGCGACGAGCTTCGCCGTGCTGTTCATCGCCGAGTGGGGCGACCTGTCGCAGCTGTTCACCGCGGGCCTGGCCGCCCGCAGCGCCGACCCGGTGTCGATCTTCGTCGGGGCGTGGGCCGCGCTGCTGCTGGTGGCCGGGCTCGCCGCGACGCTCGGCGCGACGCTGGCGAAGCGGCTGCCGCTGCGCGCGGTGCGGCTGACCGGCGCCGGGGTCTGCGTCGTGCTCGCGGTCCTCGCCGGCCTGCAGGCCGCGGGGGTCCCGGTCCCGCTGTGAGCGGGTGTACCGTCCCTACTTAGGTGAGGCTCACCGAATAGAGGGATGGATGTTCGCCACATACCTGATCGGCCTGCGCGAGGGACTCGAGGCGGCGCTCGTCGTCAGCATCCTCGTGGCCTACCTGGTCCGTTCGGGCCGCCGGCACCTGCTGGGGTCCGTCTGGGCCGGGGTCGGGTTCGCCGCCGTGGTCTCGCTCGGTTTCGGCTTCGCGCTGACGTTCGGCCCGCGTGGGCTCACCTTCGAGGCGCAGGAGGTCATCGGCGGGACCCTCTCTATCGTCGCCGTCGCGCTCGTGACCTGGATGATCTTCTGGATGGCCTCGGCCGCCCGCTCCCTGTCCGGCGGGCTGCGCGAGCAGGTCGACCGCGCGGCCGAGCTGGGCCGGGGCAGCCTGGCCGGCGTGGCCGCGCTCGCCGTCGGCCGCGAAGGGCTGGAGACGGCCCTGTTCCTGTGGGCTGCCACCCGGGCCACCGCGCGCGACGCCGACCCGTCGGCCGCGCCGCTGCTGGCCGCCCTGCTCGGCATCCTCACCGCCGTCGTCCTCGGCTGGTTGTTCTACCGCGGCACGCTCACAATCGACCTGTCCCGCTTCTTCACCTGGACCGGCGCGTTCCTGGTCGTCATCGCCGCGGGAGTCCTCGCCTACGGCGTGCACGACCTGCAGGAGGCCGGCGTCCTGCCCGGTCTCGACACCCTCGCGTTCGACGTCTCCGCTTACGTGCCGCCGACCTCCTGGTACGGGACGCTGCTCAAGGGCGTCCTCAACTTCTCCCCCGCCACGACCGTCCTGGAGGCAGTCGTCTGGGTGGCCTACCTCGTGCCGGTGATGACGCTGTTCCTGCTGCGCTCGCGCCGCCGCGCACCCCGCCCCACGGCCCCGGTGACGCCGGCCGCCACCTCCGCCTGAAGGACGATCGATGACCACGACCCCACGCCACCTGCTCGTGCTGGGCGGTACCGCCCTGGCCCTGCTGCCCCTGAGCGCTTGCACCGACAACTCCCCCTCCGACACCGCGACCGGGGCCGCGGGCGCCCTGACCGTGGCCGCGTCCGACTCCGCCTGCGAGGTGTCGGCCGGCGAGGCGCCGTCGGGGACGCTCCGGTTCACCGTGACGAACTCCGGGGACCAGGTGACCGAGTTCTACCTGCTGGCCGAGGACGGCCTGCGCATCGTCGGCGAGGTCGAGAACATCGCCCCCGGCCTGTCCCGCGACCTCGTCCTGGCCGCACCCCCCGGTGAGTACGTCACGGCCTGCAAGCCCGGCATGGTCGGCGACGGGCTGCGGGCCGACTTCACCGTCACCGACTCCGGGGCGGACCTGTCGCCGTCGGGCGACGACGAGGAGCTGGTCGAGGCGGCCGCCACGCTGTACGCCGCCTACGTCAAGGACCAGACCGAGCAGCTGCTCACGGCCACGACCGAGTTCCGCGACCTGTACGTCGCCGGCGACGACGACGCCGCGCGGGCCCTGTACCCGCAGGCCCGCACCCACTGGGAGCGGATCGAGACCGTCGCGGAGTCCTTCGGCGACCTGGACCCGCGGATGGACGCCCGCGAGGCCGACCTGGTCGAGGGCGAGGCGTTCACGGGGTGGCACCGGATCGAGAAGGACCTGTGGCCCGAGCAGGCCGAGGCCTACACGGCCCTCGACGTCGCCGGCCGGACCGAGGTCGCCGACCTGCTGGTGGCCGACACCACCGAGCTGTACGACCGGACCAGGGACATGACGTTCACGGTCGACCAGATCAGCAACGGGTCCAAGGGCCTGCTCGACGAGGTCGCGACGGGCAAGGTCACCGGGGAGGAGGAGTTTCTGGTCGCACACGGACCTGTGGGACTTCCAGGCCAACGTCGACGGGGCGAAGGTCGCCTTCGACGGGGTCGAGCCGCTGCTGCGGACGAAGGACGTGGCGTTGGCCGACGAGCTGGACGACCGGTTCGCCGAGCTGCAGGTGCTGCTGGACGCGCAGCGCTCCGGCGACGGGTTCGTGCTGTACTCCGACCTGGAGCAGGCGGAGGTGCGGGAGCTGTCCGACGCCGTCAACGCCCTGGCCGAGCCGCTGTCCCGGCTGACCGCAGCCGTGCTGGCGTGACGTCCGGCGTGGTCGAGGTACCGGCGTGACGGCGGTGCGGGCGTGAGCGGCATCAGCCGCCGGGGGCTGCTCGGTCTCGCCGGGGCCGGGGTCGCGCTGGGCGCCGGCGGGGTCGCCGGTGCGGCCGCCGTGGCCGCCCTCGGACCGGATCTCACGAGACCGGGTACCGGTGCGGCGGACCGGCGGCCGGCGGTGCACCCGTTCCGCGGCGCCCACCAGGCGGGCATCGTGACCCCGGCCCAGGACCACCTGCACTTCGCGGCCTTCGACCTGACCTCCGACCGCCGCGAGGACCTGCTCGACCTGCTGGTGGCCTGGACCGCGGCGGCGGAGCGGATGACGCAGGGGCAGGGCGCCGGCCCCGACGGACCGGTGTCCGGCGCCTACGACGCCCCACCCGACGACACCGGCGAGGCCATGGACCTGCCGCCCGCCGGGCTGACCATCACGTTCGGGTTCGGCCCCACGCTGTTCGTCGACGAGCAGGGCCGGGACCGGTTCGGACTGGCCGACCGTCGACCCGAGGCGCTGGAGCGACTGCCCCACTTCCCCGCCGACGCCCTCGACCCGGCCCGCAGCGACGGCGACCTGTGCGTCCAGGCCTGCGCCGACGACCCGCAGGTGGCCGTGCACGCGGTGCGCAACCTGGCACGCATCGCCTTCGGCACGGCCGCGGTGCGGTGGTCGCAGCTGGGGTTCGGGCGGACGTCCTCGACCTCGGACGCCCAGGTCACGCCGCGCAACCTGTTCGGGTTCAAGGACGGCACCGCCAACGTCACCGCGGAGCACGCGGACGACCTGAGCGAGCACGTCTGGGTGCCGCCGGCCCCGGCCGGCTCGCCCGAGGCGTGGCTGGACGGCGGCTCGTACCTGGTGGCGCGCCGCATCGCCATGGGCATCGAGACCTGGGACCGGACGTCGCTGCGCGAGCAGGAGGCGCTGGTCGGGCGGACCAAGGGCACCGGGGCGCCGCTGTCGGGCGGGCAGGAGCACGACGACGTCGACCTGGCCGCCACCGGCCGGGGCGAGGAGCCCCTGGTGGGCCTGGACGCCCACGTCCGGCTGGCCCACCCCAGCAGCAACGGCGGGGTCAGGATGCTGCGGCGCGGCTACAACTACACCGACGGGACCACCTCGCTCGGCCGCCTGCACGCGGGGCTGTTCTTCCTGGCCTACGTCCGCGACCCCCGCACGCACTACGTGCCGATGCAGACCCGGCTGTCGCAGCAGGACGGCCTGATGGAGTACCTGCAGCACACCGGGTCCGGGCTGTGGGCCGTGCCCCCCGGCCTGGCCGAGGGCGAGCACCTGGGCCAGGCGCTGCTGGCCTGAGCGCCTCCCCTCAGGCGTGCCCGACCGCCTCGTGCTCGCGGTGCCCGACCGGCTCCAGCTGGAACGTCGAGTGCTCGACGTCGAAGTGCTCGGCCACGCAGCGGGCCAGCGCGTCCAGCACCTGCCCGACGTCGCCACGAGCCACGCAGGTCGGGTCCACCACCACGTGCGCGGACAGCGCCGGCGACCCGCTGGTGATGGTCCAGGCGTGCAGGTCGTGCACGTCCACGACGGCGGGCACCTCGCGCAGGTGCTCACGGACCACGTCGAGGTCGAGGCCGCGCGGGGTGGCCTCCAGCAGCACGTGGACCACCTCGCCCAGCAGCGACCACGCGCGCGGCAGCACGAGGGCCGCCACCAGCAGCGACGCGACGACGTCGGCCCGGGTCCAGCCCGTGGCCCAGATGACCAGCGCCGCGACCACCACCAGGACCGACCCCACCAGGTCCGCCAGGACCTCGAGGTAGGCCCCGCGCAGGTTGAGGCTCTGCTGGTGGGCCGGGCGGAGCACGAGCAGCGCGAGGAGGTTGGCCAGGCCGCCGAGCACCGCCGTACCGAGCATCAGCCCGGTGGCGACCTCGGGCGGGGCGTCCCAGCGCCGGACCGCCTCGACGACCACCCAGACCGCGACGCCCAGCAGCAGCAGGCCGTTGACCAGGGCGGCCAGCACCTCGGCCCGCTGCCAGCCGTAGGACCGCAGCGCGGTGGCCGGGCGGGCCGCCAGCACGGCCGCACCCAGGGCCACGGTGAGGCCGAGCGAGTCCACGGCCATGTGCCCCGCGTCGGCCAGCAGGGCCAGCGAGCCGGACAGCACCCCGCCCACCACCTGCACCAGGGCCACGGACGCGGTGACCGCCAGCGCGACCAGCAGCCGGCCGCGGTTGCGGCCGGTCGCGGTGCCGTGGTCGTGGGTGTGCACCCCGTCAAGGTATGCGGATATGCGCATGTCTGTCTACGTCCCTTTCCGTGCGCCCGCCGAGGACGTGCCGCTGTCACCCCGACGGAGCAGGGTGTCGAGGGTGACCGACTCCCCGACGACGAGCCCGACCGACCCGACCGACCCGACCGACCCGACCGACGCCGCCGGACTGCTCGGCACCGTCCTCACCGGCGCGACCGGGCTGCTGAGGGGGCTGGACGAGCCGGAGTGGGACCAGCCGACCGGCTGCGCCGGCTGGAGCGTCCTCGACCTGGTCCAGCACCAGGTGTTCGACCTGCGTCGCGGTCTGGTGGCGCTGGCCACCCCGGCGGCCGGTCCGACCACCACCGACGCCGTCGACTACTGGCGGCAGTGGGACCAGAGTCCGACCGAGGCCGACGCGGACCGCTGGCGGACCCGGGTGGTGGCCTCGGTCGCGGGCGGCCCGGGGGCGCTGGTCGCGGTGCACGTCGAGCTCGCGGCGGCGGTGCTGGAGTCGGCCTCACGGGTGGACCCCGGGTCGCGGGTGGCCACGCAGGGCCACGTGCTGCGGGTGGCCGACCTGCTGGACACCCTCGCCGTGGAGGCGACGGTCCACCACCTCGACCTGGTGGCGCACCTCGACCGTCCCGCCCCGGACGCCGCCGCCCTGCGCCGCGTCCGCGAGGTCCTCACCGCCCTGCTGGGCCGACCGCTGCCGTCACGGTGGGACGACACCACCGCCGTGCGCCGCGGCACGGGGCGCGAGGCCCTCGAGCCCGCCGACCGCGACGAGCTGGGCGCCCTGGTGGACGCCCTGCCGTTGCTGGCCTGACGAGGGCGGGAGGCCTCAGGTGGTCCCGAGCCCGAGCGGCGCCTCCTCGCGCGGCCGCGGGACGCCGACGCGCTCGTCCCCGTCCGTCGGGACGAGCACGTCCTGGCGGAACTGCTCCGCGCTCAGCGGACGCGAGAACAGGTAGCCCTGGCCGAACCGCACCCCGAGGTCGACGAGCTGCCGGTGCTGCTGCTCCGTCTCGACGCCCTCCGCGAGCAGGTCGAGGTCCAGGGCGGCGGCCATCGCGGCGATGCCCGCGACCAGCTGCGAGCCCTCGGCCATCGCCCCGACGATCGACCCGTCGACCTTGAGCACGCTGATCGGGAACCGGCGAAGGTAGTCCAGCGACGTGAACCCGGTGCCGTAGTCGTCGAGGTGGGTGTCCACGCCCGCATCCCTCAGCTCCTGCAGCGTCTGCGCCGCGGCCCCCATCTCGGGCAGCTCCTCGTGCTCCGTGATCTCCAGGGTCAGCAGCTGCGACGGGACCCCGGTCCGTTCCAGGGCGGAGAGCACGTGCGCGGCGAGGCCGGGGTCGGTGAGGCTGTCGCGCGTCAGGTTGACGCTGACCGGGAGCACCTGGTGACCCTGCGAGCGCCAGCGGGCCTGCTGGCCGAGCACCTCTGCCAGGACGGCCCGGTCCAGCTGCAGGTCCAGCCCGGTGCTGGTGACGATGCCGAGGAACGCGTCGGGCGCCATCAGCCCGTGCTCCGGGTGGCGCCAGCGGACCAGGGCCTCGGCGCCCACCACGTCGCCCGTGTCCAGCCGCACCAGCGGTTGGTACAGGACCTCGAGCCGACCGTCGGTCGTCTCCTGGCCGCCGAGCAGGCGGCGGACCTGCGCCGTCAGGGCGAACCGCCGGGCGGCCTCGACCCGCATCCGGGGGTCGTATACGGCGGTGGTGTCCCGCCCGTCGGCCTTGGCCGCGTACATGGCGACGTCGGCGCGGGTCAGCAGCTCACCCAGGGGCTCACCCGGACCGGCGTGGGCGATGCCGATGCTGACGCTGGTCTGGAGGGTGACGGCGCCGACGACGACCGGCTCCCGCAGCGCGTGCAGGACGGCCTGGGCCAGCGCCTCGGCGTCCTCGACCCGGGCCAGGGCGGGGGCCAGCACCACGAACTCGTCGCCACCGAGCCGCGCCACCAGGTCGTGCTCGTCGACCGCGGGCAGCAGCCGGTCGCGCACCTGCAGCAGCAGCGCGTCCCCCGTGTCGTGGCCGTAGGTGTCGTTCACCTGCTTGAACTGGTCGACGTCGACCAGCAGCAGCCAGGCCCCGTCGGCCGCGGTGCGCTCGAAGCCCTCGGCCAGGCCCCGCCGGTTGGCCAGGTCGGTGAGCGGGTCGTGCCCGGCCAGGTGCTCGCTGGCCCGCAGCGCGCCCACCGCACGCAGCAGCGACAGCCCGGCGACGACCATGCCCGCCAGCAGCAGCACCCAGCTGCTCAGGGCGGGTTGCCCGGTGGCCCGGGCCACCCACCACAGGGCCAGCGGGACGGCCACCAGGGGCAGCAGCCTCAGCAGGGCCGCGGACTCCGGACGTCGGGGCGGCAACCGGGTGGGGTCGGTGGCCTCGTCCATGCCCGGGTGCAGCGCCGCCACCCCGAACAGCAGGACGCACAGGCAGCCGAGGACCTGCTCGGGCTCACCCGACAGGGCCAGCCGCTGCCCCTGCACCGCACCGAGCAGGTCGTACAGGGTGGACAGCGAGGCCGCGGCGACCATCAGGTGGGCCGCCACGGACAGCCGCTGGGACACCGCCACCACGAGGATCGCCCCGATGATGGCCACGTCCACCGTGGGCACCACGAGGGCGGAGAACGCCCGTCCGCTGGTGGCGCTGGCCGCCACCAGCTGCGCCCCGACGAGGGCCAGCACGGTGGTGACGACCACCAGGTCCAGGGAGCTGCGGGCCTGCGCCGCCAGACCCCGTCCGCGGCGCCGGCGGGACACCGCCATCCGGACGACGATGACCACCGCGACCGCCTGCCCGGCCCACACGGCCACGTCCGACGCGGTCGAGTTGTCCCCTCGCACGTGGACCAGCAGAGCCCCCGCGCTCCAGCAGACCAGCATGAGCGAGGCGGCCAGCCACAGTCCCCGAGCCCGGGGCCGGTGCAGGCGCACCCCGACGAGCACGAGGACGACGGCGCCCAGCTCGGCGACGACCACCAACGGTGCGCGCCACCCGGGAACCAGCGCGGCGGCGACGGTGAGGGCGAGGGTCCCGGCCAGGGCGACGAGCCAGGCGTTGCGGGAGTCGACACGCGGCAGGGTCGGCACGAGGTGCCATCGGCGGCGGGACCGGGGCCTTGAGAGCGCCCCGGTCCCGTCACCCCCCTGCCGGGGCCGGGACGCGTGAGGCCACCCGGACGGTCGCCGCCCGGCGCCGCGACCGCAGCCACGACGCCGTCCACAGCAGCCCGAACCCGGCCACCACGACCACGCCCACCAGCACGTACCTGTCGCCCAGGCGCGCCAGCACCAGCAGCGGGCCGGAACGGAGGGCCCCGACCTGGGCCAGCACGCCGACGACGATCGTCGTCGCGACCACCCCGGACACCACCGCGGTGAGCAAGGTCGCACGGCGGGCCAGGACCCCACCCCGGCCGGGGTCCGCGCGGGACCAGGCGTACATCCGGCCCAGCAGCACCGAGTCCGCGGAGTCCGTGAGCACCATCCCGGCCGAGAAGCAGACCGCCACGGCGAGCAGCGCCAGCGCGCCGCCCTCGCTCGGGCCGACCGCGAGCGCCATGACGAGCACCTCGCCGACGGACACCAGACCGAACAGCACCCCGAGCCCGACCACCTGACACCAGACGGTGACGGCCCCGGCGGGCACGTCGCCACCCCGCCGACGCCCCACCCGCAGCAGCAACCCGAGCAGCAGGCTGCGGGGTGCCCCGGCCGGACCGCCTGCCGGACCCGCCGTGGACGACTCCCGGCCCGCGCGCAGCAGCCGCACGTTCCACACGCACAGCCCGGCCAGCACGACGGCCACCAGCACGCGGGCGGGCAGCTCGACGGCCACGACCGCCGACCAGGCGCCCGACACGGCGAGCACCCCGGCGCACACGGCCAGCCCGTGGCCCACGGCGAAGTGGGTGCCGGTCGAGGCGGCGCCGGCCCCGACGCGCATCCGGGTCACGTCGTCGATGGCCGCCACGTGGTCGGCGGCCAGGCCGTGCTGCAGCCCCCAGAGCCAGGCCAGCGCGCACCCGGCCAGCAGCGGCCACGCGCCCGCCCCGAGGCCGGACGGCGACCCCGCTGCCCCGACCGCCTGCAGCACGGTTGCAGCCACGACGACGACGAGCACGAGGTGGCTGAGCCCGACGCCGACCAGGACGCTACGCACCCGGACCGCCGCTCACGAGCCGGCCCGCGCGTCGACCTCGTAGCTGGTGTTGATCGACTCGAAGAAGTTGACCAGCTGCAGGGTGTCGTTGGCCGTGGCCATCCACTTGGCCGGGTTGGCGTCGCCGAAGTGCGGCTCGAACCCGAGCTCCTCCAGCCGCCGGTCGGCCAGGTAGCGGACGTAGGCGTTGATGTAGTCGGCGTTCATCCCCAGGATGCCGGTGGGCAGCAGGTCCCGGTTGTAGGCCTCCTCCATCGCGACGCCGTCGATCACCATCCGGCGGATCTCGTCGGCGAACTCCGGCGTCTGCAGCTCGGGGTTCTCCTCCAGCACCGTCAGCACCAGGTTGATGCCGAACTTCAGGTGCAGGGACTCGTCGCGCACCACCCAGTCGATGAGCGCCCCGAAGTTGCGCAGCAGGTTCCGCTGCCGGAACGACAGCGCGACCATGAACCCGGAGTAGAACCAGATCCCCTCCAGCACCACGTTGTAGGCGACCAGGTTGCGGACGAAGTCCTGCTTGCCGGCCAGCGTCGTGATGTCAAGGGTCTGGGTGGCCATCCGCCGGATGTAGCGGACCTCGAACTCCTCCTTGGCCGCCATCGACGGGATCTCGACGTGGGCCGCGTAGGCCTGCTCGCGGTCGATCGGGAACGTCTCCAGGACGTACTCGAAGGCCATGACGTGGTTGGCCTCCTCCCACATCTGCTTGGCCAGGTACAGGTGCGCCTCGGCCGCGTTGACGTAGGGGTAGACCCCGAAGGCGAGCGCCTTGTTGACCAGCAGCTCGTTGGGGTTGAAGTAGCTCATGAGGAACGTGAGCGCGTGCCGTTCCTCGTCACTCATCCGCTTGAAGTCCGCCAGGTCCTCGCCCAGCTGGACCTCGTGGGGGAACCAGGTGTTGGCGACGGCCTGGTCGTACAGGTCGGCCGCCCACTGGTAGCGCACGGGCTTGAGGAGCAGGCCCTCCGTGATGCCGGTCCCGAGGATGCTCACTGGCAGGCCTCGCAGTCCAGCCGCTCCTGCGGGTCGACCGGGCAGGTGTCGGCGACCACCTCCACCGGGGCCGGGGCCGGGGCCGGGGCCGGGGCCGGGGCGACCACGGGCGCAGGGGCCGCCTGCGCCGCACCGAAGCCGCGCCGACGGGGAGCGGGGCCGCCGGCCGCACCGTCCCCAGCCGTCGGGGTGGTCCCCGGCGGCGTCTCGGCCTTGTTGACCCGCACGGTGCTCTGCTCGGCGTTGTGCCGCGGCAGCATGTGCAGGTAGTAGGTCGTCTTGACGCCCCGCCGCCACGCCGCGGTGTAGACGTCGACCATGTCGCCGACGTCGCGGCTGCTCAGGTACATGTTGCGGCTGATGGCCTGGTCGACCCACTTCTGCGCCCGGGCCGCGACCTCGAGGAACGCGTACGGCGACAGCTGGAACGACGTGCGGTAGACGCGTTGCAGGTCCGCCGGCACCTGGGCGACCGCGGACAGGTCGCCGCGCGCGGCCAGCAGGGGGCCACGGACGGACTGCCACAGCCCGCGCGCCTTGAGGTCGGCGACCAGGTTGCGGTTGACCTCGAGGAACTTGCCCGAGCTGGTCGAGCGGGCGAACAGCTGCGTGAACTGCGGGTCCAGGCCCGGCGTGACGCCGGCGACCAGGCCGATGGACGCCGTCGGGGCGATGGCCATCACGGTGGCGTTGCGCACGCCCCGGCGGGTGCGGGCGCGCAGCGACTCCCAGTCCAGGCGCCGGGTGCTGTCGACCTCGACGGAGACGCCGCGGTCGGCCTGCAGCACGTCGACGGTGTCGATCGGCAGCAGGCCCCGGCTCCAGCCCGAGCCCTCGAAGGCCGGGTAGGCGCCACGCTCCTCGGCCAGGTCGGCGCTGGCCGAGATGGCGTGGAAGCTGATGAACTCCGTGACCCGGTCGACGAGGTCGTAGGACTCCTCGCTCTCGTAGCCCAGGCCCAGCCGCTCGACCAGGTCGGTGAACCCCATCAGCCCGAGCCCCACGGCGCGGTTGCGCTCGTTGGAACGGTCCGCCTCCGGCACCGAGGACCGGGTGACGTCGATCAGGTTGTCCAGGTGCCGCACCGCCCGGCGGACCGTGACCGCGAGCGCGTCCCAGTCGACGCGGGCCGCGGGGCCGGCGCCGCGCAGACCCGACTGGTCCGCCAGCAGGTGCCGGGCCAGGTTGACCGAGGCCAGGTTGCACACCGCGGTCTCCTCGCGGTCCTGCGGCAACGTGATCTCGGTGCACAGGTTGGACAGGTGGATCGTCCCGGTGTTGTCGTTCAGCGCCCGGGTGTTGATGGTGTCCTTCCAGGTCAGCCACGGGTGCGAGGTGGTCTGCAGGCTGACCAGGATCGCCCGCATCTGCTCGCGGGCGCGGACTTTGCGGTGCACGCGCAGCCGGCCCGCCTCGGCCAACGCCACGTACTCGGCGTACCGGGCCGAGAAGGCCGACCCGGTGAGCTCGACCAGGTCGGGGGTCTCCGCGGGGTCGAACAGGTACCAGTCGGCGTCGGCCTCGACCCGCTTCATGAACTCGTCGCTGATCCAGACCGCGGTGTTGGCGGTGCGGGTCCGCCGGTAGGGGTCGCCGGAGTTCTGGCGCAGGTCGAGGAACTCGTCGACGTCCAGGTGCCAGTTCTCCAGGTAGAAGCACAGCGCGCCGAACTTCTTGCCGCCGCGCGACACCGCCCGCAGCGTGGAGTCGATGGTGTGCATGAACGGGATCGGCCCGGTCGAGGCGGTGTTGTTGCTGCGGATCGGCGAGCCCTCGGCCCGGAGCTTGGTGACCGACAGGCCGATCCCGCCGGTGCCCTTGGTCAGCCACATCACGTCCCGGACGGACTTGGCGATGTGCTCGATGTCGTCGTCCATCTGCATGACGAAGCAGTTGGACAGCTGCGCGTAGCGGGTGCCGACGTTGACCAGCGTCGAGCCGGCCGGCAGGTAGGCCAGGCGCGAGATCGAGTCGTAGTACTCCAGCGCCCTCGCCGTCGGGTCGGCCTCGGTCAGGCTCAACCCCATCGCGGCCCGCAGCCAGACGTACTGCGGCACCTCGACCGGGCGCCGGTCGGGACCGTGGATCGCGTACCGGTTGGTCAGGGTGACCACGCCGATGTAGCGCAGCAGGTCGTCGCGCTCCGGGGCCACGACCGCGGCCAGCGCGTCAAGGTCGAACAGCTCGGCCATGCGCGGGTCCAGGGACCCGTCGGCCACGAGGCCACGCACGTGGTCGGCGAAGCGGGCCCGGTGCAGCGCGAGCAGGTCGGCCTCGCCGTCGTAGTCGCCCAGCACGCGCTTGTAGATGGTCTTGAGCAGCAGCCGCGCCGCGACGGTGTCGTAGCCGGGGTCGTCCTTGACGTTCTGCACCGCCACCTGGATCACCGACTCGTCGAGCTGCTGGCTGGTGATGCCGTCGAAGAGCGTGATCTCCAGCTCCGACAGCAGCTGGGTGGTGCGGACGACCTCGGGGTCCAGGCCCCGGCTGGCGTCCTCGATGGCGCGTGCGATCTTGTAGCCGTCGTACGGCTCGACCGACCCGTCGCGCTTGACGACGGTGATGGGTGTGTCCGTGCTCATGCCTGCAGTCCTCCCGCGATGCCTGGCTCCGGCGCGGGGAGAGCAGGACGGGGACGCGGCACGGACCCCGAGGGGTCGCGAGGGCACCTGACCGCCTTGGCCCTCCCACGGGGCGCCGGACGAGCCGCGCGCACGGTGCGCGCGGCGCAGCGGGCAGGTCTTCGGACTCACGGGCACGGGCGCCGGAGCGCCCACCTACCGGCCGTCGCTTCCCAGGTCGTGTCGACCCAGTGCTTGTTGACGGCTGTCGTTCCCGTTCACCGCTGCGGGGCAGTCCCGGAGTCTCACCGGGTTCCCTCTTGCGACACCGACCCTGGCGTGGGCCGATGAACCTGCTGCGCCTCAGACACTACATCTGGTAGTTACACAGATGCAATTACCCAAGGGGTAGAAGCTTGTCCGACTCAGGCGTCCTCGGTGGTCGAGGCCCGGAGCGTCGCCGGACCACCCGCCTGCCGGACCAGCAGGTCCCGCACGGCCGGGCGGACCGCGAGACCGGGGGCCTCGGGGAGCGCCGCGACGTCGAGCCACAGCAGGGCCACGTCGTCGCGCAGCCGACCGCCGACGTGGGTGCGGACCGCGGCGACGACCCCGGCCAGCAGCTGCTCGCCGTGGGTGCCGGCCAGCGGCGCGAGCGCGCCGGGCACGTCCAGGAACACCCCCGACGGCGAACGCGCCTCGGTGAGGCCGTCGCTGTGCAGCAGCATCGCGCCCGTACCGGGCGGCAGCGCCCCCGGGGCGACCCCGCCGGCACCGAGGCCCAGCGGCAGGTCGACCGGGACGTCGGCCTCCACGAACACGCCGTCCTGCACGCACTGCGGCTGGGGGTGGCCGCAGCTGACCCCGCGGACCCGGCCGTCGCGGACCTCCAGGAGCAGTGCCGTGACGAAGTCCTCGTCCTCGCCCTCGGTCGCCACCATCCCGTCGAGGGCGGCGGCCACGTCTTCCAGCCTGTGCTCGCGGCGGGCGGCGTCACGGAACGCCCCCAGCACGTAGTTGGCCATGCGGACGGCCGACAGACCCTTGCCCCGGACGTCCCCGACCACCACGCGCACCCCGTGCGGGGTGTCGAGCACCTCGTAGAAGTCGCCGCCCACGTGCGCCTCGGCGTCGGCCCCCAGGTAGCGCGAGGCCACCGGGACCCCGCCCACCCGGGCCGGCAGCGGCCGGATGATGGCCTCGGTGACGGCGTTGACGATCCGGTCGGCCCGGGCCAGGGCCACCTCGCCCCGCACCCGGGCCGCGGCGACCAGGACCGCGACCACGGTGAACACCGCGATGATGGCCAGCCGGGTCAGCTGGGCCCCGACCTGGCCGTCGTCCGCCTGCAGGCCGAACAGGCCCGCCGCGGTCAGCGTGAGCACACCTACCAGGGCGACGGTCACGGGGGTGCCGAAGACGGCCGACAGCATCGGGGCGACGACCAGGACCCCGACGAACGCGGTCTTCGGGCCCTCGGCCACGTCGGCGGCCAGGATGGCGACGACCAGGGCCAGCGGCAGGGCGACGGCGGTCCACGGCCGCTCGACCCGGGTCCACCGACCTGCTCGCACACCGCTCCCCACACCAAAGACCGCACACACCGGTCGCTCGACCGGGCCGGTCGTCGATGGTCGCACCTGCCCGCGGCCAGGACCAGTCCGTGCGGCGACCGGGTGACGCGGGCGGCCTCAGCGGGGCCGAAGCGCGAACCGCCGACCCGTCAGCGACGTCACGTCGACCGCGAGTACGTGCTGCGTGCGGCTGGTCAGCCAGACGTCGAGCCGCTCGTCGGCGGCGTCCAGGCCCGCCTGGTCCTCCACCTCGACCGCGGTCCCCTTGGCCACCACGGACCAGGCCCGGCCCTCGGCCACGCCGTCCACCTCGACGGCGACGTCACGGTCGACGGCCGCGAACAGCTTGGTGCCCGCCGCGGTCCGGATCAGCACCCGGCTGCCCAGCACGGCGTGGTTGACGGGGAACACCTCGGGCGCGGAGTCGACGACCACGGCCAGCCTCGCCACCTCCGCCCCGGCCAGCAGGGCCCAGCACGTGGCGGGGGGCAGATCCTCGACGCTCCGGTCCTCGGCCATGCCGCCACGGTGCCGGGCGACACCGTGGCCCACCAGGGCCCAAGGTCCCGGTCGGGGCGCGGGCCGCGCTCAGCCCAGGGAGCGCCGGTCGTGCGCCCGGGTCACGCCTCGGCCGCGACCGCGGCCTGCCACTCGCGCTTGACCGCGCGCCAGGCCTCGTCGGTCATGGAACGGCGCCAGTACCCGGAGGCCGACAACGTCGACCGGTCCACGCCGCGCTCGAGCAGCAGGTGCCGGCGGACGGCGCGGACGTCACCGGCCTCGCCGTGGACGAACGCGTGCACCCGGCCGGGCGGGAGCTCGAGGGCGCGCACGGCCGCGACCAGCAGGTCGACCGCACCCGGGTGGTCGTTGCGGTGCAGCCAGGTGACGGCCAGGCGGCCGGGGCTCGTCAGCTCCAGCTCGTCGTCGGGCCCGTCCACCTCGACGACGACGTGCACCGGCGCACCGGCCGGCACCCGCTCCAGCGAGGCGGCGACGGCCGGCAGCGCGGACTCGTCGCCGACCATCAGGTGGCAGTCGGCCTCCGGGTCCGGGGCGTAGGAACCTCCGGGTCCGGTCAGCTGGAGCACGTCGCCCGGGGCGGCCGCGGCCGCCCACGCCGCGGCGACGCCGGGGTCGCCCTCCCCCGGCCCGCCGTGCCCGTGCAGCACGAAGTCGATGGTCAGGGTGCGGGCCACGGGGTCCCAGGCCCGCACGGTGTAGCGCCGTCGGACGGGCCGGTGCTCGGGCGCCACGGCGAGCCGGACCTCGTCCAGGTCGCAGGGCATGTCGTACGGCGCCCCGGGCGGGGCGAGGGCGAGGTTGACGTAGGAGTCGCTGAACGGGCTGGGCTCGAAGTCGGCCAGGCCCTCACCGCCCAGCACGACCCGGGTCAAGTGGGGGGTCAGTCGGTCGACGGTCCGGACGATGCCGTGCACGTGGGCTCCTGAAGGGGGTCGGGACGAGGATCGGGGGAGGGCTCAGGCCAGCAGCTGCTGCTCGGCCCAGTCGAGGTTGGCCTGCGCCGTCAAGGGTGACGTGTAGAAGAGGTCACCGCTGATGGTGCGCACGTTGCCGGCCTGCACGGCCGGCAGCCCGGGCCACAGCGGCGAGCCCGTGATCTGCTCCGTGGCCTCGGTGTCGACGTCGACCGTGCCCTCGCGCGGGTTGGTGCGCACGATGATGATGTCGGCGTCGGCCAGCATCGACATCTCTTCGTAGGAGATGTCCGTGCGGCGCTCCTCGACCGTGGCCGGCACCGCGTCGGCCAGGGTCAGCCCCAGGTCCTCGACCAGGGTCAGGTTGGTCTGCATGTTCGCCTGGGCCACGTAGAAGACGCCGGGCTCGATCGGCCCCATGTAGGCGAAGCTGGCCCCGTCCCACCGCTCGGCCGTGCGGGCCCGCAGCTCCTCGGCCCGGGCGTCGTGAGCGGCGACGAACTCCTCCGCCTCCCCCACCCGGTCGAAGACCGCGGCGGCCTCGCGCAGCGTGGCCCGCCAGTCGGGGCTGTCGACGTAGCGGTCGTCGAAGGCGAACAGGGGGGCGATCGCCTGCAGCGGCTCGACCTGGTCCGGCGAGTACGACGCCGCGCCGTGGAAGACGAGGTCCGGGCGCAGCGCGGCGATCTGCTCGTAGCTGGGCTCGGGGAACGTGACGAGCGGCTGCACCCCGGAGAGCCGGTCCGCCTGGTAGGGCGGGAAGTCGGTGGCCGAGGTGCTGTAGGAGCCGACGAGCGGCAGGCCCAGGACCAGGCAGTAGTCGGCGTCCGTGGCGTACATCGCCACCACGCGCTCCGGGTCGGTGGGCAGGTCGGCGGGCCGGGCCGAGGCCCCGGGTTGCGCGGCGCCGGAGCCCCCGGCCGACGGGGATGGGACGGAGCCGGCCACGGAGGCGCTGCTGCCGCAGGCCGACAGGAGGCCCGCGCCACCCAGGCCGGCCAGCCCGGCGAGCAGGGCACGACGACTGGGCACGATCAGGTTCGACTTCAAGAAGCATAACCTAGCCTATTGCGGTAAGGGTCACCTAACCCGGTAGCCGAGGGCTCGCCTCACCGGTTCTGACCGAGCCACCACAGCTGCCGGTCCGCGCAGCCCTGCGGGTCGCGCAGCGAGCAGGTCGTGCAAACCCGCTTCGCGCCGGTCTCGGGCGGGAACCGGGCGTAGTACTCGCGCAGCTCGTCGCTGAGCTCGGCCTCGTCCGGCAGGACGACGTCGGGCTGCGGCCGCTGGTAGGCCAGGCAGCAGCCACCCTTCTGGCCCAGGTAGACCGGGCCCCAGGGAGCCGACGCGGTGCGGACGGTCGGGCTGACCCGCCACGGCGCCCCCGGCGCGGTCAGCGCCGCCCGCAGCCGCGCCACCACGTCGTCGCGCACCGGCAGGTCCGGCTGGTACGTCGGGCTCATCCCGATGCCGTCGGCCACCTCGGCCCACAGGCTGCGGGCCCCCACCCGGGCGACGCCCCGCAGGGCGTCCACCACCGGGCGGACCGCCCGCACGAGCGAGTCCACGGTTCGGGCGACCAGCTCGGCCTCGTCGGCCACCACCTCTACGTCGTCCCGCCCGGCCCACGGGTGCCCGGGCGCGACCAGCACCCGGCAGCCGTCGAGCGACACCCGGTCGACCCAGCCGTCGGGGTGCAGCCGCCAGCGCAGCGGCGCCGTGTCGGCCAGCACGCCGGCGCCCCCGGTGGCCAGCACGAAGCCGACCGCGTCGGCCACGGTCCCGGCGGTCCAGCCGACCAGCCACTTGGCCGCCATCTGGGCCGTGCCGCCGTCGTCGGCGAGGATGCGCCGGTGCGCGGCCCGCAGGAAGGCCGCGTCGTCGGCAAGGACGGCCGGGGCCTGCACCCAGGTGCGCTCGGCCGCGTCGACCGGCTCGGTCTCGTGCCGGGCGAGATGCCCCTCCAGGTGCGTGGCCAACCAGGCGGCCGGGGTCCCGGCCAGCAACGGGGGCAGGCTGACGGCGGGGCCGACGGCGGGGCGCGCGGCGGGGCTGACGGCGCGGCGCGCGGCGGTGACGGTCATGCGGCACCCCCGGCGACGGCGCGGCGGCCCCGGCGCCCGACGGGGACCACCATCGGCGTGCCGGTGACGGGGTCGGGCACGACCCGGCAGTCGAGGCCGAAGACCTCGCGGACCAGGTCCTCGGTCACCACCTCGGCCGGCGGGCCCTCGGCCACCACCGCGCCGTCCTTCATGGCGACGAGGTGGTCGGAGTAGCGCGCGGCCTGGTTGAGGTCGTGCAGCACCAGCACCACCGTGCGGCCCTGCTGCTCGTTGAGGTCGGCGAGAAGGTCGAGCACCTCGACCTGGTGGGCCAGGTCGAGGAACGTGGTCGGCTCGTCCAGCAGCATCAGGTCCGTGTCCTGGGCCAGGGTCATGGCGATCCAGACCCGCTGCCGCTGCCCGCCGGACAGCTCGTCGACGCAGCGCTCGGCCAGGTCGACGGTGTCGGTGGCCACCATGGCCGCGGCGACCGCGGCCTCGTCGTCGGAGCCCCACTGCCGCAGCCAGGTCTGGTGCGGGTAGCGGCCGCGGGCCACGAGGTCGGCGACCGTGATGCCGTCGGGGGCCGACGGGGACTGCGGCAGGATGCCGAGCCGGGTGGCCACCTCGCGGGTGCGCAGCCGGCGGATGTCGGCGCCGTCGAGCACGACCCGTCCCGCCGTGGGCTGCAGCAGCCGGGCCAGGCCCCGCAGCAGCGTGGACTTGCCGCAGGCGTTGGCCCCGACCACGCAGGTGACCCGGCCCGTGGGCACGGCCACGGTCAGCCCGCGGACCACCTCGTGGCCGTCGTAGCCCAGGCGCAGGTCCTCGGCGAGCAGCCGGGGGCCGGGGGTGTCGGCCCCGCCCGGGGACGTGGTGGTGCGTGCGCGTTCCACGAGGGTCATCAGCCGGTCCTTCCGACGCGGTTGGCCCGAGCCAGCAACCACAGCAGGTAGGGGGCACCGACCAGGCCGGTGACGATGCCGACGGGGAGCTCGGTCGGCGACAGGACGGTGCGGGCGACCAGGTCGGCCAGCAGCACGAGCAGGGCCCCGACCAGCGCGGCCGGGACCAGGGTCAGCGGGGCGCCGACCAGGCGGCGGGCGACGGGGCCGGCCACGAATGCGACGAAGGCCACCGGGCCGGCCGTGGCGGTGGCGACCGACGCGCAGGCCACGGCCAGCACGACCAGGACCGCGCGGGAGCGCTCGACGGGGACCCCGACACCGCGCGCGGTGTCGTCGCCCAGCTGCAGGGCCCGCAGCGGGCGCGCCAGCAGGAGCACGGCCGGGACGAGCACGGTCAGCGCCAGGGCCAGCGGGAGCAGGTCGTCCCAGCCCCGGCCGTTGAGCGACCCGGTCAGCCACACCATGGCCCGCTGGACGTCGTTGATGTCGGCCCGGGTGAGGAGGTACTGCGTGACAGAGGTGAGCACGGCAGCCAGGCCGATGCCGACCAGGACCAGCCGGTAGGCGGACAGGCCGTTGCGGTAGGCCAGCAGGTACACCGCGGTGGTCGTGGCCAGCCCGCCGAGCAGGGCCGCCAGCGGCAGCGAGACCCCGGTGGTGGCGACGCCCAGCGCGCTGCCGGCCACGACGACCAGGACGGCGGCCGTGCTGGCCCCGGCGGTGATGCCGATGATGTCCGGGCTGGCCAGGGGGTTGCGGGCCAGGCTCTGGAAGATGACGCCGGACAGGGCGAAGGCCACCCCGACGGCGACCGCGGTCAGGGCGCGGGGCAGGCGCAGGGTGGACACGATGAAGTCCGCGTCCGGGCTGCCCTGCCCGACCAGGGCGGGCAGCACGTCGCGCAGCGGCAGGGCGAACTCGCCGACCGTGAGCGAGAGGGCGAACGTGACGACGCAGCCCAGACCCAGCAGCAGCGACACGACGGCGGCGCGGCGGCGACCGGTGGTCCGGCCTCGCGCGACCCGGTCCCGCACGGCCCGGTCGACGACGGGGCCGCCGGACGCGACCGCACGCCCGCCGGGGGCCGGGCGGTCGGGGCTGAGCACACCCACGGCGCTCACACCTGCGCCAGCGTGCGACGGCGGACGAGGGCGATGAACACCGGGGCGCCGATGACGGCGGTGACGATGCCGACCTGCACCTCTCCGGGACGGGCCACGACCCGGCCGAGCACGTCGGCGGCCAGCAGCAGCACCGGGGCCAGCACGGCGGAGTACGCGAGCACCCAGCGGTAGTCGGGGCCGGTGAGGGCCCGGGCGACGTGCGGCACGGTCAGCCCGACGAACCCGATCGGCCCGGCGGCCGCGGTGGCCCCGCCCACGAGCAGGACGATCGCCACGGCGGAGAACACGCGCGAGGCGCCGACGCGGGCCCCGAGCGAGCGGGCGACGTCGTCACCGAGGGCCAGCGCGTTCAACGAGCGCCCGGCCAGCAGCGCCATGACGATGCCCACGGCCAGGAACGGGGCGACCTGCGCCACCACCGTCATGTCGCGCCCGGCGACGGAGCCCACGGCCCAGAACCGGTACTGGTCCAGGGTGGCCACGTCCACCAGCAGGACCGTCGTGGTCAGCGAGGTGAGGAACGCGGTGACGGCCGCCCCCGCCAGCGCGAGCTTGACCGGGGTCAGCCCGTCCCGCCCGACGGCCCCCAGCGCGTACACCCCGACCGAGGTCACCGCCGCCCCCAGGAACGCGAACCAGACGTAGCCGGTGAGCGAGCCCACCCCGAAGAAGAAGATGCCCACGACGACCGCCAGGGCGGCCCCGGCGCTCACCCCCAGGATCCCCGGGTCGGCCAGCGGGTTGCGGGTCAGGCCCTGCACCAGGGCCCCGGCCAGCCCCAGCGCCGCCCCGACCAGGACGGCGACCACGGTGCGGGGCAGCCGCAGCGACTGCACGATGAGGTGGTCCTCGAGGGTGTCGTCGAAGGCCGTGAACGACGCGAGCACGTCGCCGAGCGCGATGGGCTTGGACCCCACGGCCAGGCTGGCGGCCAGCAGCAGGGCCAGCAGCATCACGGCGCCGACCAGGCCCAGGAGTCGTCCCCGGACCGACGGCAGCAGGCCCGCCCGGCGCGTGGGGGCCACGACGAGCGGGCCCGCAGCCGTCGCCGTACCGCTCACCACAGCTCCTCCGGTCGGAATACCCCTGGCCCTGACGGCCTTACTTGGTGAGGCTAACCTAACCCTGGGAGGGTGGCGAACGTGCAGGCAACCGGCACAATGAGGCCCGTGAGCCATGACCTGATCGACACGACGGAGATGTACCTGCGGACCGTGCTCGAGATGGAGGAGGACGGGGTCGTCCCGATGCGGGCCCGCATCGTCGAGGCGCTCGGGCACTCGGGGCCCACGGTCTCGCAGACCGTGGCCCGGATGCACCGCGACGGCCTGGTCGACGTGACCGACGACCGGCGGCTGCAGCTCACCGAGGAGGGCCGCCGGATCGCGACCGCCGTGCTGCGCAAGCACCGCCTGGTCGAGCGGCTCCTCGTCGACGTCATCGGCCTCGAGCTGGACCACGCCCACGAGGAGGCTTGCCGCTGGGAGCACGTGGTCTCCGACCGGGTGGAGGACCGCCTGGTGGAGCTGCTGGGCGCCCCCACGACGTCCCCGTTCGGCAACCGGATCCCCGAGCGGGCCGACGGCAGCCACCCCGGCGGGCTCATGCTCGACCAGGTGGCCATCAGCGAGGTGACGACCACGGTGCGGGCCACCGTGGTCCGCCTCGGCGAGCCGGCGCAGAGCCCGCACGCCCTGCTGGTGGCGCTGGTCGGCGCCGGCGTGGTCGCCGGCGCCGAGGTGGAGGTCTCCGTGACCGACGACGGTGCCCGGCTCGTCGGCCGCCCCGGCCGCAACCCGGTCCGGCTGGAGGAGCCGACGACCCGCCACGTCCTGGTGCGCCTGCTCGCCTGAGCGGCGCGGTGCGCCCGAGGCCCGGCGGGCCTAGGGTCACCGCCATGGCAGCGGACGGCAAGGACCTGCAGGACCAGGCCAAGGACGTCCACGACGACGTCAAGGACAGCGAGGAGGTCGACACCCTCCAGCGGGTCGGCCGCTACGGCTACGTGGTCTACGGCGTGGTCCACCTCGTGCTGGGCGCGCTCGCGGTCAGCCTCGCCTTCGGCGGGAGCAGCGAGAACGCCTCCACCACCGGGGCCATGGAGACACTGGCCCAGCAGCCGTTCGGCATCGTGCTGATCTGGGCCATCGCGGTGGGCATGGCCGCGCTGGTGCTGTGGCAGCTGCTGGAGGCCGTCCTCGACCCTGACGACGAGGGCGCCAAGGGCCGCGTCAAGGGCGCCGGCAAGGCCGTCGCCTACGGGGTCGTCGCCGCGGGTGCGTTCGGCGTCGCGATGTCCGGCGGCGGCGGCGGCGGGGGCGGTGGCAGCGCCGAGGAGTCCCTGACCCAGCGGCTGCTCGCCCTGCCGCTCGGCCAGGTCCTGGTGGGCGCGGTCGCCGTCGGCATCCTGGTCGTCGCCGGCTACCACGTGCACAAGGGGCTGTCCCGCAAGTTCTTCGAGGACGTGGAGACCGCCGACCTGTCCGCCCGGGGCCGCCGCATCGTCGAGTGGTCCGGCCTGGTGGGGTACCCGGCCAAGGGCGTCGCGTTCGGCGCCATCGGGGTGCTGTTCGCCCTGGCCGCGCTGCGCGGCAGCAGCGAGGAGGCCGGCGGCATGGACGAGGGCCTGGCCACGCTGCGCGAGGGCCCGTTCGGGACCGTCGTCATCGTCGCCGTCGGGCTCGGCTTCGCCCTGTTCGGGGTCTACTGCCTGGCTCGCGCCCGCAGCGCCGGCGACTTCACGGGCTTCGCCGGGCGCTGACGGGGGGCTGACAGGACGGTCGCCAACAGGGCGGGCCGTTCAGGAACGGCGCACCACGGCGACGTCGACCGGGCTGCGGTGCAGCAGGGTCTGGCTGGTCGAGCCGAGCAGCAGCCCGCCGAAGCCGCCCCGCCCGCGCGAGCCCACGACCACCAGCCGGGCCCCCACGGCCTCGCGCAGCAGCACCGGGGCGGCGCGGCCGCGCTCGACGACCCGGGTGACCCGCACGTCCGGGTAGACGTCGGACCAGCCGGCCAGGGTCTCCGAGACCATCCGCACCGCGTCCTCCTGCAGCTCGGCGGCGGTCGGGATCGGCGCCTGCAGCTCGGGGGCGCCGATCCACAGCTCGTCCCAGGCCATGACGACGTGCAGCGGGCAGCCGTGCCGCTGGGCCTCGGCCAGGGCGAAGCCCACGGCCTGCGTGGACTCGCCCGAGCCGTCGACCCCGACCACGACGGGGGCGGCGGCCGCCGCGGTGAGCGGTTCGGTGCCGCGCACGACCACGACCGGGCAGGCGGCGTGCGCGCTGACCGGTACGGCCACCGAACCGAGCAGCAGCCCGGTCAGCCCGCCGTGGCCGCGCGAGCCCACCACCACCAGCGCGGCCGTGCGCGAGGCCTCGCGCAGCGCCCCGGCCGCGGAGCCCAGGTGCAACGCCCCGTCCACCGGGACCTCGTGACCGGAGCCCTCCGCCGTGCCGGCCTCGCCGTCCGCCGCCGGCCCGGTCGACCCAGCGGGTCCGGCCTGGGCGCGGGCGTCGGCCAGCGCCTCGTCCAAGGTGCGGCGCGCCACCGCCGCGTGACCGGCCGCCGCCCCCTGGGCCGCCAGCTCCTGCCGCAGCGCGGCCGCACCACCCCCGCCGTAGGCGTGCACCAGGTGCAGGCCCAGCCCCGCGTCCCGGGCGTAGGACAGGGCCCATCCCACGGCCCGGGCCGCCTCCGGCGAGCCGTCCACCCCGACCACGACCGGGCCCTTCGTCCTGTCCCTGCTGACCACCACGTCCACTCCCTCGGGCTCGTCCGGACCGTCGTCCCATCCTGGCCACCGGGGCCGGACCGCGGCCGGGACCTACGTCACGGGCCCCGCCGGCAACCCGACCGGGGGACCGATGAACGCACCGGGGGGCTCCGACGTATCCCCCGGTGTCCGAAACCACTCATGACAGGAGACATGACATGCGCGCCACGACACGACCCGCCGCCCTGGCCGCCGCCGCCCTCACGGCCGTCGCCGCGATGACCCTGGCCTCCCCCTCGTCCGCCTCGGAGGTCGACTACGGCCCCGAGTGGCAGCCGGGCCCGGACTACACCAACTTCCAGCCCGGCCCGGACTACGGCAACTTCGACCCGCAGCCCGACCAGACGCCCTTCCAGCCCGGTTACGCGCCCGGCACCGCCGACCTGCTCGACGGCCTGCTGCGCGGCGGCCTGCGGGGCCTGCTCGGGGGCTGACCCCGACGACGGCGACCGAGCGACCCGCACTGCCCCCGACCGGTCTTGGACCGGCCGGGGGCAGCCGTGTGCCATAACTCGACGGCCGGCCTCCCGCTCACGGGTGATATGTCACGTTTCGGCCGATGACGAGCATGCTTGCTCCCGTCAGCAGCCGCGTCGAGCCCCCGGAGACCGAGCCGTGCATCCCGTCCCGAGCAACGCCACCGACACCTCGTCCTCGCGACCCGCTCCGACCGCGCGCACCCTCGGTGCCGCGGAACCCACGTCCGGGCCGTCGGCGCTCGCGGAGCTGCTGACGACCATCGGAACCACGCCCCTGACCGTGCTGGACCACCCCGACACGCTGACGGCCGTCTGCATCGAGGCCGGGACGGCGCTGCACTGCTCCCACGTCCGCGTGGTGCTGGACCCCGCCGAGCACCAGGAGGGCCTCACCGTCTGCGGCGCGGCCGCCTCGACCCCGGCGACCGCGGCCACCGCCCCGTCCGAGCCGGTCGCCGTGCTGGCGCTGACCCACGACGGTCTCCGGCTGGGCCACGTCGAGCTGGGCCCGCCCGCGGACGGTGACGTCGACGCGCTGCTGGCCGTGGCGGCGCCCGTCGTCAGCGTGCTGGCCACGGGACTGGCCGGCGCGCGGCTGTACAGCCGCTCCGCGGCGCTGGTCGTCCGGTTGAGCGTCGCCATGGAGAGCCGTTCCCAGGTCGAGCAGGCCAAGGGCGCCCTCATGGCCGGCCTCGGCCTGCCCGCGGGCGAGGCCTTCGCCCTGCTGCGCGGCTACGCCCGACGGCACCGCATCACCGTGGCCGCCGCCGCGGCCGCCGTGCTCGACGGCGCCTGCCCGCTGCTGCCCCCGGCGCGCGTCAGCGCCTGACAGGACCCGGGCGGGCGCACGTCGCCCGCCCGCCCCGACCGGCTCCTCCGCCCTATCGCGGACGGTCGACACCGCCTCTCGGCGCCGCACCCGCGCCCGGCACCGGAAACGCCCCACCGGTGACCACCGGCGGGGTGCGTGAACCACCCACCGTCAACCGAGAGGAACGAACCATGCGCAACGCCAACCGGACCCGGCGCCTCGCCCTGGCCGCCGTCGCCGCCCTCGCCCTGCCGCTCGCCCTCACCGCCGGACCGGCGGCTGCGGGCTCCACCCCCGGACCGACGACCGACGCCCGGGTCGACATCGTCCCGGTCGCGCCGGGTGCCACCGAGGTCGCCGACGTCGACCTCAGCGCCAACCCCGGCGGGCTCGGCTACACCGCGAGCGGCACGGGGTCCGGCTTCAACCCGCTGAGCCAGTACGTCTCGCTCGGCTACGGCGTCAACTCCGTGCCGGTGCAGACCGGCAACATCCCGCCCTGCGCCGACGACGGGACGCTGGGCGACCCCAACACCTCCACGCTGCGCATGTTCATCGGGGCGTGGCTGCCGGTGCTGGGCAGCAACCGCGTCCTGGCCGGGGTGCAGCCGACCACGACGCTCGACCAGATCAACACGGTGTCCATCCGGCGGGCCAACGTCCCGGTGCTGCCGCAGCCGGGCGACATCCGCCCGCAGGTGTTCCAGATCCGTTCCTGCGGGCAGGTCGTCGACCGGGTCTCCTGACCCCCGGCGCCCCCTGGCCCCGGCGGCCGGGCCGGGACGTCCTCGACGTCCCGGCCCGGTCGGCCACCCCGCGAAGGCACCCACCCCGTCCGAGCAGACAGGAGCGACCGGCATGTCCCCCACGCGCCCCCGGCACCGTGCCCCCGTACCGGGGCCGGTGCTCCCCACCGCCGCACCACGGCGGCCCCACCTCCGTCCGCTCCTGCTCGGTGCGGGCGCTCTGCTGGTACCCGTCCTGGCCGGTTGCAGCGCCGTCGGCCCAGCCGTCGGAACCGCCGTCGACCCCGCCGCCGGTGCCGCCGCACGGGTCGGTGACCCCGCCGGGGTGCACCTGGTCGTCACCCACGAGGACCTGCAGCGCCGGCTGGCCACGCTGGAGGCGGACCCCGACGTCGCGGCCGCGATGGCGCAGGACGACGGGGTCGCCGAGCGGCTCGCCGCCGACACGCTCGCCCAGCTGGTCCAGGCGCGCCTGGTGGACCTGGCCGCAGCGGACCTGGACGTGCGGGTCAGCGAGGCCGACGTGGACCGTCACCTGGACCAGGTGGCCGCCGACGCCCTGGGCGACGACCCGGACGCCTGGCAGACGTTCCTGGCCAGCAGCGGCTACAAAGAGGAGGAGGTGCGCCAGCAGCTGGCCGAGGACCACCTGAGGGAGCGGGTCGAGGACGCGCTCCTGCCCGCCCCCCGCCCCGACCCCGCGGACGTGGCGAGGGCCTACGACGAGGGCTGGCGGGACCGGCCGCTGGTCGCCCACGTGCTCCTCGCCGAGCAGGAGCAGGCCGAGGAGGTGCACGCGCGGCTGGCGGGCGGGGAGCCGATGGCGGAGATCGCGCCGGCCCTGAGCCTGGACACGGCGTCGGCCGCCCAGGGCGGCGAGCTGGGTCCGTGGACCAAGGGCCAGTACGTCGCGTCCTTCGACGAGGCGGTGGAGCGGCATCCCGAGCCCGGTCTGTTGGACCCGGTCGCGTCACCCTTCGGCTG
Organism: Jannaschia sp. R86511; assembly: GCF_042466345.1. Taxonomy (NCBI): domain Bacteria; kingdom Pseudomonadati; phylum Pseudomonadota; class Alphaproteobacteria; order Rhodobacterales; family Roseobacteraceae; genus Jannaschia; species Jannaschia sp. R86511. The sequence goes on along the minus strand of NZ_JAXHCD010000001.1, from coordinate 825,650 downwards.
GCACGTCATCGAGGTGTCGGCCCCCGCCTCCGCCGAGGCCGCCGGGCCCGGCATCGAGGCCTCCCTGGCGGAGCGGGCGCAGGACGAGGCGTTCGACGCCTGGGTCACCGACCTGCGGGACAGTCACGACGTCGAGCTCGACCCCGCCCTGGGCCGGTGGGACGCGGCCACGGGCCGGGTGCAGCCGTGACGGCCCCGAGCCGCCGCCAGGTGCTGCGGGCCGCGGCGGCCGTCGGCGCGGTGGGGGCGGCGGGAGCCGTCGGTGCGGTGGCCGTCGGCCGCGACCCCGTCGACGTGGTGGCCGAGGCCGTCGGCCGGGGGCGGACCGGCGGGGGCGGGGCCGCACCGGCCGACGAGCTCCCCGCCGGGGCCGCGCTGCGGTGGCTCGACTCCTACCTGGGCGTCGTCGAGGCCGCGGGGACGCCGCCCCCCGTGGTGGCCGAGATGCTCGCCGAGCTGGGGGTGGTGCTGCACGCGGCCTGCTCCGGTCGCGACGACCCGCCCCTGCGCGAGCTCGGCGAGGGGGCGCTGCGCGAGCTGGACCTGCCGCGACCCGATGCGGGCGCCGACCCGGCCGCCGTGGTCGACGCCGCGTTCGAGCGGCTCGTGCCGCGCCGCTACGTCGACGCCACCGGTCCCGCGCTGGTGTCCGCCGTCCGGGCGGCCCGCACCCGCCTGGACGCCCTGCCACCCCGCACGAGGGGCCGCGCGGAGCAGGTCGGGCAGCGGCTGGCCGACGCGGTCCACGCCTGGTACCTGCAGGTTCTGCTCCCCGGCCAGCTGACCCCCGTGCCGCGGGCCGTGCCCGCGGGGCCGGGCACGTGGCGCAGCACCCCGCCGGACCACGAGCAGGCGGTGCTGCCGTACTGGGGCAGCAGCCGGACCCTGGTGCTCGCCGACCCGCAGCAGGTCCAACCACCGCCACCACCACCGTTCTCGGCGGCCCCCGGCAGCCGGTTCCGGCAGCAGGCGGAGGAGGTCGTGCGGACGGTCGCGGACCTGGACGGCGACCAGGAGGCCGCCGCCCGGCACTGGGCGGACGGCAAGTGGAGCGTCACCCCGCCGGGGCACTGGGCCCGGCTGGCCGGGACCCACCTCGCCGACGACGACGCCGACCTGCGTACCGCGGCCCGCACCCTGCTGCGGCTCGGGCTGTCGCAGCACGACTCGTTCGTCTCGTGCTGGTGGAGCAAGTACCACCACGACGTGATGCGCCCGGTCACGTACGTGCAGGAGGTGATGGGCGAGCGGGACTGGCTGCCGCCGGTGGTGACGCCCTGCTTCCCCGAGTACACCTCCGGGCACGCCACGCAGTCGGCGGCCGCCGCCACGGTGCTCACCGTGGAGCTCGGGGACCGCGCGTTCACCGACCGGACCGTGGCGCACCTGCCGGCGCGCCGGTTCCCCTCCTACCGGGCGGCGGCCGAGGAGGCGGCCGCCTCACGCCTGTTCGGCGGCATCCACTTCCGGGACTCCAACGAGGCGGGCCTGCTCGTCGGCGCGGAGGTGGGGCGCCAGGTCGCCGACCTGCCCCTGCTCGGCTGAGGACGGGCCCGCGGGGTGGTCCCAGCCCCCGGCCAGGTGCAGGGACAGGACCTCGACGAGCCGTCGCCGGGTCAGCACGGTCAGGCTGTCGCAGCGGTGCACCAGCGCCAGCTCGACGGTGACGTCACGCCGCATGGACGCGCGGTGGCAGCCCGCGGGCCGGAACCACTCGGGGACGACGGCCACCGCCCGGGTGGCGACCACCCACTCCGCCACCTCGCCGTGGGTCAGCGCCCGGTGGACGCACCGGGGGGCTGGCACCTGCAGGCTGCGCAGCACGGCCCGCTCGACGGGCGCCCAGGCGGCCTCCGGGCTGCGGAGCACCCAGTGCTCCCGCTCCAGGGCCGACGGGTCGACCTCGTCGCCCAGCAGCCGGTGGGCGGGCGGCAGCAGGAGACGGACCCGGTGCTGACGCAGGACCACCCGGTCGTGGTCGGCGGACAGCACCACCGCGGCACCCGCGACCGCCTCCTCCACCAGGGCGTCCACCCCGCCGTCGCGGAGCAGGGCACGACCGTCGCCCGCCACGGTGACCGTGGCGAGGTCGAGGTCGGGCAGCGCCGTGCGCAGCGCCCGGACCAGTCCCGGGGACGCGCGGTCGGCGATGCCCAGGACCAGGCTGGTCGAGGCCGCGCCCGAGGCCTCCGACGCGACGGCCTCCACCACCCGGCAGAGCCGCACCATGAGCGGCAGGACGCGCTCACCGAGCGGGGTCGGGCTCACCCTACGTCGGCTGCGGACGAACAGCGGCCCGCCGCAGGCGCGCTCGATGCGGCGCAGCTGGGCGGTGACCCCGGGCTGGGGCAGCCCGAGCACCACGGCGCCGGCGGAGATGCTGCCCGCCTGCGCGACCGCCACGACCAGACGCGCATGCCGAACTTCGAGGTCCACAGCCCACCGCTCACCTCTGGCTCAGGCCCGGGCCCCGCCTGCGGGGATGACGCACGCTGGGTGTCGGACTCGTCGCAAAGCGTGGCAATTGTGGGCCCGGCGTGCAACCGCAGCAGCCGTCCCGTGCTGGTGGGCCCCGCGGCGTCACCCGGACGGCCCGCCCGGCTCACGACAGGGGCGCCTCCCCCGTCGGCCCGCCGGCCACGGCGGGCCCGACGTCGGGGACCTCCCCGCTGAGCACCGCCGCGCCCGAGGCGTCCACGACGCGCACCTGGGTCACGTCCTCGCGCACCGTGCCCGCGGTCATGCGGCAGGACACGGCGCCCGTCACGCCGACGAACGAGCCCGCCTCCACCTCGTCGCCCGCCTCGTCCACGAACAGCACGGTGTACGTCTGCCCGGCGGGCAGGCCCGCCACCTCCAGCACGGCCTCCGTCCCCCAGGTGTGGGCGACGAGCGCCGCGTCCACCTCGAGGCCGGTCCCGCCCTCACCCCCGGTCGGGGGCCGCAACGCCAGGTCCTCCACGGCCCCGAGCGTGCCGGGCGGACCCGTCGGCGGAGCCGGCTCGCCGGCCAGGGCGGCACCCCCCGCGGCGCCCACGGCGAGCAGGGCGGCCGCGACCAGCAGCCGGGTCGACCACACCGCCGCCGCGGACCGCCCGTGCCCGGACTGCCGCGCCGCCGACCGCCCTGGCCGCACGGGCCCGGCGAGCTCCGGCCCGGCGAACTCCGGCCCGGCGAGCTCCGGCCCGGCGAGGACCCGCCGCCGGAGGTCCTCGGAGGGCGGGGACTCGTCCCACCCGGCCGGCCCGTGCCGACGCAGCGCCGCCCCGAGGCCGCTCAGCTCCTCCAGCTCCGCCGGGGCCACCGGGTCCGAACGGAGCAGCTCGTCCAGCTCGGCCCGCTCGGTCGACGTCAGGTCGTCCCCGAGCGCCGCTCCCATGAGCTCGCTCAGCCTGGCCTCACGCTCGTCCACCGGGGCTCCTCTCGTCGTCGTTCATGACCGTCCGCATGGCCTTGAGGCCGTAGTGCATCCGGGTCCGCAGCGTGGCCACGCTGCACCCGGTCTCGGCGGACAGGTCCTGGTACGTGCGTCCGGCGAGGTGGACCGCCACCACCACCTCGCGGTGCTCCGGCGTCAGCCGGGCCAGCGCCGCCACCACCTGCACCCGGGCGTGCACCTCCTCGTCAGGGGGGTCGCAGACCGGCTCGGGCCCGTCCTCGCCGACCGGCACCAGGCGGACCCGGCGGCTGCGGGCGCGGTGCACGTCCACCACCAGGTTGCGGGCGATGCCGAACAGCCACGTCCGGACCGAGCCCCGCCCCTCGGAGTAGCGCCCGCCCGCCCGCCACGCCCGGGCGAAGACGTCCTGCACCAGGTCCTCGGCGGAGCCCCGGTCCCCGACGGCGTTGAGCGCGAAGCCGAACAGCTCCCCGGCGTGCGCGCGGTACGCGGCCTCGACGTCGAACCCCGCGTCCCCGGCCGCAGCGACCGGGCCTGACCCCTCCGGCACGACCGACACGTCTCTCCGCCTCCCGCTCGGACGACCCACCTCCCGCGGACACTACGAGACACCGGACGCTCACGGGGCGTCACGGGCGTGTCGCGTCGGTCCATACCGGGGGATACGTCGGGGCGGCACCGACCGTTCACCGGCAGACGGTCCTGGTGGGCGGTCCCGGCGAGCGATCCAGGCGGCTGGGCTCAGCGGGGCGGGTTGGCCCGGGTAGGCCACTCCCGCGGCACCGAGCGCAGCAGCGGCAGCACGCGGGGCGCGACCACCGTCGACAGCACGACGACGCTGGTGGTCCGGGCCACGACCGCGGACCGGCTGATCGCCAGCAGCGTCTCCTGCAGCCCCTCGTGCGACTCGGCCGCCACGGTGCACATGACGTCCCCGGACCCCGTCACCGCGTAGGCCTCGAGGATCCCCGGGACCGCGGTCAGGTCCTCGGTCGCCCGGGCCAGGCCGCCCTGGGCGATCTCGAGGGTGATGAACGCCCGCACACCGAACCCGGCCGCCGCGACGTCGACGTCCGGGCCGTAGCCGGTGACCACGCCCTCGGCCTCCATCCGCTGCACCCGGGCCTGCACGGTGGCCCGGGCCACCCCCGACGTCCGCGACAGCTCCAGCACCCCCGCCCGGGGGTTCTCGCGCAGCCCGGCCAGCAGCGCCACGTCCAACCCGTCCAGCTGCATGGGACCTCCCGCTCCACCTAGGCAGATCGACCACCGGATATGGCTTTCTGCTGCTCGGACTGTACGCCCGGACCACCCACCACGGTCCTGCTTGTGCACCACCACGGGCAGACGCTGTCCTGAGGGCCGGCAGCACGACCGGCACGTCGTCCCCGGAGCGAAGGAGCCCCCAATGACCATCGAGCAGACCCTCACCGACGCCGAGCGCCTGGCCCACCTGGACGCCGACAGCCTCAAGCAGCTGGTCGGCCTGGTGGAGTACGACGCGGCCGGCGACCCGTTCCCGCTGACCGGCTGGGACGCCGTGGTCTGGGCCTGCGGCAACGCCACCCAGGCCGCGGCGTACTACCAGCACGTGTTCGGGATGCGGCTGGTGGCCTACTCGGGCCCGGAGACCGGCAACCGCGACCACCACGCCTACGTGCTGACCACCGGCGCGGTCCGGTTCGTGCTCAAGGGCGCCGTCGACCCCGACAGCCCCGTGGCCGACCACCACCGCGTCCACGGCGACGGCGTCGTCGACATCGCCCTCGAGGTGCCCGACGTCGACCGCTGCATCACCCACGCCCGGGCCCAGGGCGCCCGTGTCGTCGTGGAGCCGCACGACGTGTCCGACGCCGACGGCACGGTCCGCACGGCGACCATCGCCACCTACGGCGACACCGTGCACACCCTGGTGGACCGGTCCCGCTACGCCGGGCCGTACCTGCCGGGCTACGTCGCGCGCGCCGGCGGCCTCGCCGACCCGGCGCCGGAGGTGTTCCAGGCCCTCGACCACGTGGTCGGCAACGTCGAGATCGGCAGGATGGACACCTGGGTCGACTTCTACAACCGGATCCTGGGCTTCACCAACATGGCCGAGTTCATCGGCGACGACATCGCCACCGAGTACTCCGCGCTGATGAGCAAGGTCGTGGCCAGCGGAGACCACCGCGTCAAGTTCCCGCTCAACGAGCCGGCCGTGGGCAAGAAGCGCAGCCAGATCGACGAGTACCTGGACTTCTACCGCGGCCCCGGCGCGCAGCACCTCGCCCTGGCCACCGACGACATCCTCGCCGCCGTCGACCGGCTGCGCGGCGCGGGCGTGCAGTTCCTCGCCACGCCCGACAGCTACTACACCGACCCGGAGCTGCGGGCCCGCATCGGCGAGGTCCGCGTCCCGATCAAGGAGCTGCAGAGCCGCGGCATCCTCGTCGACCGCGACGAGGACGGGTACCTGCTGCAGATCTTCACCAAGCCGCTGGGCGACCGGCCGACCGTGTTCTTCGAGATCATCGAGCGCCACGGGTCCCTGGGCTTCGGCAAGGGCAACTTCCGCGCCCTGTTCGAGGCCATCGAGCGCGAGCAGGCTCTGCGCGGCAACTTCTGACCGCCCCCGCCGACACGACACAACGGCACACACCGTCGGCTAGATCGACGGAGTGTGCCGTTGCGTCGTAACGAGACCGACGCGGTGTGCCGTTGCGTCGGAACGCGTGAGAGGCCTGCTCAGCGCTTGAAGGCGTCCTTGACCTTCTCGCCGGCCTGCTTGACGTCGGCCTTGGACTGGTCGTTCTTGCCCTGGCGCTCCAGCGACTCGTCGCCGGTGGCGCCGCCGACGGACTCCTTGGCCTTGCCGGCCAGCTTGTCGACGGTGTTCTCGGTCTTGTCGGCGTCCGACATGGTGCCTCCAGGGGAGTCGTGGGTCCGTCGACGCATGGATCGGCGTCTACGGGGGACACGACAGGGGTACCCAGCAACGGGGCGCGTTAACGCCGCGCCCACGACGAACCCGGCGCACCGTCGCGACGGGCGGGCCGGGCGGGTGGACGAGGGGGTGGCGAGGTGGCCGTCGAGGCGCAGCACGAGACGTCGGGGACGACCGTCGTGGTCACGGGCACGCACGACCCGGTCGCGCCCGCCCTGGTGCGGCGGCTGCTGCGGTCCGGGCACCGCGTGGTCGTGCCCGCCCCGCCCCTGCTGCCCGGGCTGAGCGCCCTGCGGGCCCGGGGCTGGTCGCAGCCCGGCGGGCCGGAGGTGGTGGAGCACGACCCCGAGGACCCGGACGTGCCGGCGGCCCTGGCCGCGGGCGTCGACCTGGTCCTGCACGTGGCCGAGGGCGCGACCCCCGTCGCCCCCGTGGACGGACGGGCCCGGCGCGGCACCACCACCCTGGACGCGCTGTTCGCGCTGCGCGTGGCCGAGACCAACGGGGCCCGGCTGGTCATGACCTGCCCCACCGACGACGACCTGGTCGCGGCGACCCTGGAGGGGCTGCTCGCCGGCTACCGCTCCGCGCACGACGTCGACACCGTGCTGGTGCGGGTGGGTGAGTGCTACGGCCCGGGCACTCCGGGCGGCAGCGGCGTGGTGGCCCGGATGCTGACGCAGGCGCGGACGACCGGGCGGGTCGTGGTCGACGGCCGCGACGAGCGCCGCCACCACCCGTGCTTCGTCGACGACGTCGTGGACGGGCTGCTCCGGGTCGCCCTGGACCGCACCGCTCCCCCGGGCGGCGCCCCGGTCGAGCTGGTGGGCGCCGACGGGTTCAGCACCGCCGAGCTGGCCGAGCAGGTGTGCCGGGCCACGGGGGCCGACCTGCGCGTGGTGGGGCTCGCCCCGCTCGCCGCCGTGGCCGGTGGCCCCGCGGTGTCGGGGGTGGCCGCCCAAGGCCCGGGGCTGCCGGAGGGTCTGCGGCTCACCACGGCCGACGACGGTCCCGCGCGTCGCGGCGGTGACGGGCCCGACGCCCCGCTCCGGCCGTCCCGGTTCTCGCCCCGGGTCGGGCTGGCCGCCGGGCTCGACCGGTGCGTGCGCGACCCCGAGGCCGCCGCGGACGCCTCCGACCGGGCGGCGACCGCCACCGACCCACCGGCCGTCACCCTGCCCTGACCGCCTGACCGGCCTGACCGACCGCGGCGGTCAGCCCAGCAGCCGCTGCGCCAGCCGACCGGCCGGGTCCCCGGCCACGTCCCCGTCCGACCGCGCGTCCGTCGCCGTGGCCACGACCGCCCGGGCCAGGCGCCGGACCGGGGTGTTGCTGCGCTGGCTGACCTCCCGCAGCAGCTCGAAGGCGTCCTCCGCGGGGAGCCGGTGCCGGGCCATCACCATGCCCTTGGCCTGCTCGATGACCACCCGCGCCCGCAGCACGTCCACCAGCTCGTCCACCTGCTCGGCCGCGCTGCGGCAGGTCACGGCGGTCACGGCGCTGGAGACGACCATGGGCTCCCAACGGGCCAGCAGGTCGACGTCGCCCTCGGCCGGTTCGCGGTCGAGCCACACCACCAGGACGCAGTCCCCGTCCCGGCCCCACTCCGTGGGCAGCGCGACCGCGCCGCGCACCCGGTCCAGGCCCGCGTCGTCGAGGGCCGCGCGGGCCTCGGCCGCCAGCGGGCCCCGCACCACCCGCCGCTGCCGGCGGGCCACCAGGTGGGGCGCCTGCGCCACCCCGGCCAGGGCGCGGACCACGTCGGGGCCCTCGTCGGTCAGCACCGACAGCACCTCGTCGAGCGTCCCGTCCTCGTGCCAGACCAGCACGCCGACCCCGACCGCGTCGGCGGCGTCGCGCCGGAACGCGGCCATCACGGCGCTCAGCAGGGAGGAGACGATGTCGTCGAGCTCGGCCACGACCCACATCCTGGCCCGGCCCGGCCGGGCCGGCTCGGCGCGTCAGCCGGCGAGCTGCCGCAGCCGGTCCAGGGAGCGCCGGATGATGCGCGAGACCTGTACCTGCGACAGGCCGACCTCGGTGGCGATCTCCGACTGGGTGCGCTCGCCGAAGTAGCGCATCACCAGCACGGTGCGGCTGCGCTCGTCGAGCCGCTCCAGCAGCGGCTCGACCGCGGCGCGGTCGTCCACCAGCTCGAGCCCGGGGTCGTGGAAGCCGGTGGCCGGGTGCCACGCCACGGCGTCCACCGGGTCGGTGTGGCGGGCCGCCCGCCCGGCCCGGGCCCGCCGGACCGCCTCCCGGTCCACCCCGAGGGCCAGCCCCACCTCGCTGCTGCTCGGGCTGCGACCCAGCTGCTGCAGCAGGTGCTCCTCCACCGCGACGGCCCGCACGTCCAGCTCGACCACCCGCCGCGGCACGTGCACCAGGCCACGGAAGTCGCGCAGCCAGCGCCGGATCTCGCCGGTGATGCAGGGCACGGCGTAGGCCGGGAAGGCCCCCACGCCCGGCTCGTAGCGCAGCAGCGCCTGAACCAGCGCCGGCATCGCGACCTGACGCAGGTCCTCCGGCTCGCGGGTGCGCCGCCGGAACGACCCGGCGATGCGCCCGGCCATGGGGGCCCAGTGCGCCACCGCGGCGGCCACGGCCGCGGCGCGTGCCGGGTGCTCCGGGGCGAGCGCGGCGACGGCCTGGGCCAGGCCCTCGCCGACCGCGTCGTCGGGCCGGGACCGCCCGGGCGCCACCGGCGAGGCGTCACCCGGCGCGCGGGCGGTCGCGCGACCGGTGGTGGTGCGGGTGCCTGTGGGGTGCACCGGGTCTCCCTCGGGACGAGGGCGACCGACCGGGACCACCGGGACCGACCCGAAGGCCGCCCGGCTGCTGTCTGAACCGTTGGCCCCGAAACTACCGGGGCCCCCCGGGGGGTACCAGTCGAGACCTTCGGCCCAGATGGGGCCGACCCGGGCTCCACCGTTCGGACCGACCTGGCGCCGCCTGCCCCGAAGCCCCCTCCCCCGCACCCGCCGCTGCCTACCGTCGAGGGGTGAGGACGGCAGGTGACGTGATGACGGGTGCCCCCGCGGGCAGCGACCCGCTGGGTGGGGCCGCCCGGCTGCGCCTGGCCCGGCTCGACGCCGACGTGCTGCCGGAGCGAGCCCTGCACGTGGCGGTGGACGCTGTCGTGCTGACCCTGGTCCTGGCGCTGCCCGCGCTGGTGGCCATGCTCGCCGACCTGCTGGTCCGGGTACCGCCCGCGGTGCCGTTGCTGGCCGGGACCGCCGCCGTCCTGGTCGCGCTCGGCGGGGCGCTGGTCACCTGGCCGCACCACGACGGCGGCCGTACCGCGGGCATGCGCTGGGCCGGGCTGCGGGTGGTGGACGAGCGGGGCGCACCGCCCTCGCACCGGGCGCTGGCCGTGCGGGCGCTGCTGCTGCCGCTGGACCTGCTCCTCGGTCCGGCGCTGGTGCTGCTGCGCCCGGACCGGCGCCGTCTGGGCGACCTGGCCGCCGGCACCCAGGTGGTGCGCGACCTCAGCGCAGCGGGGGCGCCGGCTCGTCGTCCGGGTACTGCGACGACCCCTCGGGCGCCGTGGCCTGCAGCCGGGCCAGCTCCTCGTCGCTGAGCGACAGGGCCGCCGCCGCCACCGAGTCCCGGATGGTGGCCGGGCGCGAGCTGCCGGGGATGGGCACGACCGTGGGCGACAGCGACAGCAGCCACGCCAGGGCGACCTGGTGGGCGCTGGCGTCGTGGGCCGCGGCCACCGCGGCGAAGTCGGCGTAGCGCGAGCCGACCTGCGAGGCCCGGTCCGCCCCGCCGAACGGCGACCACGGGACGAACGCGATCCCCAGCCGCGCGCAGGTGCCGACGACCTCGGCGTGCTCACGGAAGCGGGGCGAGAACTCGTTCTGCACCGCGACCAGCCCGCCGTCGTCGGGCCCGCCGGCGACGTCGAGGGCCACGTCGAGCATGGCGGGCGTCACGTTGGACACGGCCACCTGCCGCACCAGCCCGGCGTCGCGCAGCGCCAGCAGGTTCGCCACCTGCTCGGCGTAGGGCCGGCCGGGCTCCGCGCGGTGCAGGTAGTAGACGTCCACGACGTCGCGCCCGAGCGCGGTGAGGCTGGCCTCGCAGGCGCGGCGGAGCCCGTCGGCGCTGGCGTCGCGGACGCCGCCGTCCTCGGTCAGCACGATGCCGGCCTTGCTGGCCACCACGACCTGCGACGCGTCCCCGGACCAGGTGCGCAGCGCCTCGGCGACCAGGGCCTCGTTGTGACCCATCGCGTCCCAGGACGGCGCGTAGATGTTGGCCGTGTCGACGTGCGTGACGCCGGCGTCGAGGGCGGCGTGGACGGCCTGCAGGGCACGGTCGCGCTCGGGGAGCATCGCCGCGAACGACAGCGGCATGGCCCCCAGACCGACCGGGTGGACCTGGCGGTCACCGAGGCGACGGAGGGCGGGGACGGTCGGCGTGGTCACCGCCCCATCCTGGCAGCCGCGCGTAGGCCGGACGGCTGACGGGCCTACGGCGCCGCCCCGCACCGGCCGATCATCTGGGTGGTCCCCCGACGCTCGGGGACCTGCCCACGGACGGGCGACGACAGGCAGGAGGCCTGACAGTGAGCGGGACCGACGCCCCACCGGAGGACTGCCGGGACGCGCTGCAGCACGCGGCCGCGACGTCCGACAGCGCTCTGCTGCTGGTGCGTGACGGCGAGCCGCCGGTCATCGCCTGGGCCAACGCGGCCGCGGCCGACCTGCTCGCCCGGGACGTCAGCTCCCTCCTCGGCCGACCCCTGTCCTCGGTCCTGACCTGGTCCGCGGAGGCCCCGCTGCTGCACCAGGTCCGGGTCCAGCGCCGACCGGGGGTGCTGACCGGCGCCGACGGCGGCGCCCACCCCGTCGAGCTCACGGCCCAGCCCGTCCCCGGGCACGCCATGTGGGCCGTGACCGCCGTGCCGGAGCTCGACGTGGCCGGCCGGGGCCGGCAGCACGCCGAGGCGGCCCTGGCCTACGAGGCCCGCTTCCTGGCCCTGACCGAGCAGAACCCCGTGCCCACGGTGCTGTCCGACGTCGGCATGCGGCTGGCCCACGTCAACGACGCGTTCGCCCGCCTGGTCGGGCTGCCGGTGGCGTCCTTGCTGGGCACGGGCTGGCTGCGGCTGGTCGACGAGGAGGACGTCGGCGCGGTGACCGACTGCGCGCAGCAGGCCCTGGAGGGGTCGCACTCCGACGTCGTCGTCGGTGTGGCCACCGTCGACGGCGGTCGTCGGCTGGTCCACCTGCGCCTGGCCCCGGCCCACACCCCGGGCCACGGCCCCAGCTTCGTCGGCACGGCCGAGGACGTCACCGAGCGGCTGGCCTTCGAGCAGCAGCTCGCCTACCAGGCCCGGCACGACGCGCTCACCGGGCTGCCCAACCGGGCCGCGCTGTTCGAGCGGCTGCAGGAGTCGCTGGGTCGGCCCGTGCCGCTGGGGGCGGCCGCTCCGGGCGGCGTGCCGGCCCCGGGTGAGCTCGACCCCGCCGTGGCGGTGCTGTTCCTCGACCTGGACAACTTCAAGACGATCAACGACTCGCTGGGCCACGACGCCGGGGACTCGATGCTGGTGGAGGTGGCCCGCCGCCTGCGCGGGGCCGTCCGCGACGGCGACGTCGTCACCCGTATGGGCGGGGACGAGTTCGTCGTCGTCTGCCACGGCGTCGCCGACGACGCCGAGGCCGAGGTCCTGGCCCAGCGGGTGCTGGAGGTGTGCACCCGACCCCTGACCGTCAACGGGGTGCTCGTGCACCCGTCGGCCAGCATGGGTGTGGCCCGCGCCGGCGTCGGCCACGGCGACGCGCAGGACCTGCTGCGCGACGCCGACATCGCCATGTACGACGCCAAGGCCCGCGGCAAGAACCGGTTCGCGGTCTGCGACGAGCGCTCGCGCGTGACGGCCCGGGACACCCTGCAGCTGCTGGCCGACCTCCGGGTCGCGATCGACACCGGCCAGCTGACGGTGGTCTACCAGCCCGTCGTGCACATCACGCCGCAGGACGCGGACGGCGAGCCGCGGCCCGCCACCGACTCCCGACCGCTGCCGGGCGTGGAGGCGCTGGCCCGCTGGGACCACCCGACGCGGGGCCCGGTCCCTCCGGCCGAGTTCGTCGCGCTGGCCGAGGGCCACCAGCTCATCACGTCGCTGACGGCGCACGTGCTCGACGTGGCCTGCGGCCAGCTCGCCCGCTGGCGGCGGGACCTCGGCCCGCTGTCGCCGCGCCGCCTCAACGTCAACCTGTCCCCGCTGCAGCTGGGCGACCCCCGGCTGCTGGACACCGTCACCCGGACCCTGCAGCGTCACGACGTGCCGGCGTCGTCGCTGTGCCTGGAGATCACGGAGTCGGCGATCATGGCCGACCCGGTGGCCAGCCGGGAGACGCTGCTGCAGCTGCGCGCGGCCGGCGTCTCGGTGGCCATCGACGACTTCGGGGTCGGCTACTCCTCGCTGGCGTACCTGCAGCACCTGCCCGTCGACCACCTCAAGATCGACCGTTCCTTCGTCGCGGAGCTGGCCACGGGCGGAGACGGCGTGGTGGCCGCGGCCGTCATCTCGCTCGCCCGCGCCCTGGGCCTGTCCGCCATCGCCGAGGGCGTCGAGGAGCCCGTGCAGGCGGCCCGGCTGCAGCAGCTCGGCTGCGAGCTGGCCCAGGGCTGGCTGTGGTCCAAGGGGCTGACGGGCGAGGAGCTGCAGGCGTGGGTGCTCGCCCGGGCCGGCGCGGGCGACCCGACCGACGGCACCGACGGCACCGACGGCACCGACGGCAGGCGGGCCGCGCCGTGATCGTCTGGCGCGACGCCACGACGCTGCCGGGCGCGCAGGCTCACGCTGCCGACGACTCGTGGGACACCGGGCGGGGCGTGGTGCTGCTGGAGGAGCTGCTGGCCCGCCTGGACCAGGTCCCCGCACAACGGCCGGTGGCCACCCAGATCGTCCGGATGACCCGGGACGACGACATGTCCGCCCGCCGGCTGGCCGGGGTGGTCAGCGCGGACGCGGCGCTGACCGCGCGGCTGATGCGGCTGGCCAACTCGGCCTACTACGGCCTGTCCGGCCGGGTCCGCACGGTGCCGTTCGCCGTCACGGTCCTGGGCTTCACCACGGTCCGCAGCCTGGCCCTCGCCGCCGCGGCGGGGCTGGGCGGCCACGACTCCGTGCCGCCCGGGTTTCTGGCACCGCAGCGCGTGCACGGCCGTGGCCGCGGCCGAGCTGGCGCGGCCGCTTCGCCTCAACGCCCCCGACGCCTTCTGCCTGGGCCTGCTGGTCGGGATCGGCCAGGCGCTGCTGCACCACGCCGACCAGGAGGAGTACGCCGAGCTGGTCGCCACGGCGGTCGACCGCGAGGCGCTGCTGGCGGCCGAGCGACGCCGGTACGGCGCGTCGCACGTGGCGGTCTCCGCCGCCGCCCTGCAGGCCTGGCACTTCCCGGTGGACATGGCCGCCACGCTGCGGGTGGTCGAGCGCTGGCCCGCCAGCCGGCCGACCGAGAACGGCGAGACGGCCGCGGTCTGCCTGCTGCTGGCCTGCGAGGTCGCCGAGCGGATCGCCGACCCCGGCGGCCGGGCGCAGGACGTGCTGCACATCAGCGGCGGCCGGATCGGCCCGGACGAGGTGGCCTCGCTGGTCCGCAGGGTGCCGGCCATGGCGGCCGACCTGGTCCGCGCCGTCACCGACTGACCGCCACCGACCGACCGCCACCGTCACCGACCGTCACCGTCACCGTCACCGTCACCGTCCGACCGACCGCTGCTCAGCCCGCCAGCACCAGCTGCCAGGTCCCGGCCGCGACCCCCGCGGCGGTCGCGGTGCCGGCCAGCAGCAGCCCGCCCAGCACGACCGCCACGTCCCAGGGCCCGAACCGGCTGGGCCGGGCCCAGGTCCGCTCACGCACCAGGCCGAAGCCGCGCGCCTCCATCGCCGTGGCCAGCACCGTGGCCCGGCGGACGGCCAGCACGAGCAGCGCGAACAGCTGCCCGGCGAACCCGCGCAGCCGCCCGACGAGCCCCTCGTCACCGAGCCCGCGCGCGCGTCGGGCCTGGCCGAGCGCCGTCCACTCCTCGGCCAGGACCCCGAGCAGCCGCATCGCGGCCAGCGCCGACAGCACGAACCGGTGCGGCAGCCGCAGGTCCTGGGCCAGGGAGTCCGCCAGGTCGGTCGGGTCGGTCGTGGCCAGCAGCACCACGCCCGGCAGGCCGATGGCGAGGATCCGCATCACGACGGCCACCGCCGCGAGCGCGGACCCCTCGGTGACGTCCAGCGGGCCCAGCGGGACCAGCACCGCCCCGGAGTCCACCCCGAGCAGCGCCGTGAACACCCCGGTGGGAGCCGCCGCCACGAGGAGCACCCAGCCGCGCCGCCACAGCTCGCGTGGGCCGAGCCCGCACCACGGCAGGCAGGCCAGCACCAGCAGCAGTGCGACGCCGGCGGTCACGACGTCGGTGGTGAGCACCAGCGCGACGGACACGACGGCGGCCACGGCCAGCTTGGCCGTCGGGTTGGCCCGGGCCAGCGGCGCGGACGTGTCGACCCCCGTCGGACCGGACAGCACGTCCGTGGGCAGGTTCACCGGTCACCGGCCCCGGCGACGGGCGTGCGGGCGGGCAGCCGGACGACGTCGTCGGCGAGCGCCGCGACCAGGTCGGCGTCGTGGGTGACCGTGCACACGGCCACGCCCTCGTCACGCAGCTCGGCGAGCAGGCCGACCAGCTCGGACCAGGTGCGGGAGTCCTGCCCGAACGTGGGCTCGTCCAGGACCAGCAGGCCGGGGCGCGTGGCGAGGACGGTGGCCACGGACAGCCGCCGCTGCTCCCCGCCGGACAGCGTGAACGGGTTGGCGGGCGCCAGGTGGGCCAGCCGGAGCCGCTCCAGCAGCCCGCTCACGCGCGCCGCGGTGACCGCCGGGTCCTCCCCCTGCAGCCGCGGGCCGAGCGCGAGCTCGTCGGCCACGGTCGAGGTGACGAACTGGTGGGACGGCTCCTGGAACACCGTGCCGATGCGCGCGGCCAGGGCCCGCGGCCGCCACCGGTGCGGTGACGCGCCCGCCCCCCGAGCCAGCGCGTCGTGGGCGCGCAGGCGACCGGTGGTGGGCGCGGCCAGGCCGGACAGCGCCAGGGCCAGGGTCGACTTGCCCGAGCCGTTGGGACCGAGCACCGCCGTGCCGGTGCCCGCCCGCAGCACCAGGTCGACGTGCTCGGCGGCCGGCCCGGCGGCCCCCGGACGGCTGACGGCCAGGTCGTCGGCCTGCAGCAGCGGCGCGCCACCGGCCCCGCTCGGCCGCGGCGGCACGGCCGGGGGGTGGCTCGGGACCCACACCCCGGCGGCGGCGAGCTCGGCCCCGTGCCGACCGAGCACCTGCGCCGGCGCGCCGTCGGCGCGCACCCCGCCCCCGGGCGACAGGACGACGACGCGGTCGACGACGTCCAGCCAGGGGGCGACCCGGTGCTCGACGAGCACGCAGCCCGCGCCGGTGTCCTGCAGCAGGTCCGCGACGGTGCCCCGCAGCCCGGCCGCACCGGCCGGGTCGAGCATGGCCGTCGGCTCGTCGAGCAGCAGCAGGCCGGGCCGCAGCGCGAGCACGCCGGCCAGGGCCAGCCGCTGCCGCTCGCCGCCGGACAGCCGGGACGTGGGGTGGTCCCGGCCGTAGGGGAAGCCCACGGCCGCCAGGGCCGAGTCGACCCGGTCCCAGATCTGCTCGCGGGGCACGCCGTGGTTCTCCAGCCCGAAGGCGACGTCGTCGCCGCAGCGGGCGAGCACCGTCTGCGACAGGGGGTCCTGCAGCAGCAGGCCGGTGCGGGCCCGGCCGGCCCGGACCCCGGTCGCCCGGGCCTCGCGCACCTCGACGCAGGCCAGGGCCAGCCGCCCCTCCTCGTCGCCGTTGCCGGGGTCGAGCAGACCAGCCAGGCCCTGCAGCAGGGTCGACTTGCCGGCCCCGCTGGGCCCCAGCAGCAGCACCCGCTCGCCCGCGGCGACGTCCAGGTCGAGACCGCGGACGGCCCAGGCGTGGCGGGTGCCGTGCCGCCAGCCCCAGCCGCGGGCGCTGAACCCGTCGGCGCCGCTCAGACCCGTCGCCCGTCCCGGCCCGAGGCCAACGGCGCCAGCACCCCCGTCCGGGCCAGCGCGCGCGTCAGCGCCCACGACCCGAGACCGGCGATCACCACCCCGGACAGCACGGCGAACGCGATGTAGGTCAGCTGCACACCCGGCACCAGCTCCGGGTAGTAGACGGTGGTGTCGAGCAGGCCGCCGACCAGACCCGTCCCCGCCCCGGCCAGCAGCGCGACCGGCAGCCGCCACCAGCGGTACAGGAACAGCGCCAGCACGACCTCGGCGCCCAGGCCCTGCAGCAGGCCGTACCAGACCGTCGCGAAGCCCCACTCGTTGCCGATCATCGCGCTGAGCGACGCCGCGACCAGCTCGGTGAACACGGCTGCCCCGGGCCGGCGCACCACCAGCCCGCCCAGAACGCCGGGCAGCAGCCACACCCCGACGAACAGGGCGCTCACCGGCGGCGGCAGGACCCCGCTCAGGCCGGGCCACACCGCGACGTTCCACAGCACGAACGCCAGGCCGCCGGCGACGCCGAGCACGGCCGCGACCACGATGTCGACCACGCGCCAGGCCGACCGGGCCACGGCGGCGCCGAGCACGCAGACGCCGGTCAGGGTCACCGCCAGCGCGGCGGGCAGGGTCAGGGTGGACAGCGGGTCCTCGCCCACCATGACGTCGGCGGGCAGTCCCACCGCGAGCACCGCGGCCCCCGCCAGCAGGCTGGCCAGCACCCCGACCACGAGCAGCGTGCGCTGCCGGGCGGTCAGCGGCACCCGGCCCGTGGTCGGGCCGGGCGGGTCGGTCCTCGTCGGGCCGGTCGTCGTCCTGTCGTCCTTCGTGCTGCTCATCCGTGCTCCTCCCAATCGCTCAGGAGGGGGACCCGTCGACGCACCGTGCCGTCGACGGGTCGAGACTCGACTACCTCCGCCGGTGCTAACCGGATCAGGTTCGAGGGTCTGCGGTCGCCCGCACTCTCAGCGCCTGGCGGCGCTCCCCTGTCGTGGGGAGGACTGTACGCCTGCCCCGGCGACGGAGGAGAACCGCCGCAGCCGCAGGCTGTTGCTGACCACGAACACGCTGCTGGCCGCCATCGCGACGCCCGCGAGCAGCGGGTTGAGCAGGCCGGCCACCGCGAGCGGGATCCCCGCGGTGTTGTAGGCGAAGGCCCAGAACAGGTTGCCCTTGATGGTGCGCAGCGTGGCCCGCGACAGCCGGACGGCGTCGACGGCGGCGCGCAGGTCGTCGCGCACCAGGGTGATGTCGCTGGCCTGGATCGCCACGTCCGTGCCGGTGCCCATCGCGACGCCCAGGTCGGCGGCGGCGAGCGCCGCCGCGTCGTTGACGCCGTCGCCGACCATGGCCACGACCCGGCCCTGCGCCTGCAGCCGGCGGACCTCGGCGAGCTTGTCCTCGGGCATGACCTCGGCCAGCACGTCGTCGGGGTCGATGCCCACCTGGGCGGCCACGGACCGGGCCGCGGCCCGGTTGTCCCCGGTCAGCAGGTAGGGGCGCAGGCCCAGCCCGCGCAGCTCGGCGACCGCCTGCGCGGCGGTGTCCTTGACGGTGTCGCCGAGCACCAGCAGACCGCGGGCGCGGCCGTCCCAGCCGACCGCCACGACCGTGCGGCCCTCGGCCTGGGCGGTGTCGGCCGCCTGCGCCAGCTCCGCCCCCAGGGGCTGCGACCACTCCTGCGCCAGCCACCCGGGACGGCCGACGACGACGGCACGCTCGTCCACGGTCCCGGCCACGCCGAGGCCCTGGCGCGAGGCGAAGCCGCTCACGGTGGGCAGCGGCCGCGGCGCCGCGGCCACCACGGCCCGGGCCACGGGGTGCTCGCTGCCCAGCTCGAGGGCGGCCGCCAGGTGCAGCACGTCGTCGCGGTCCTCGCCGGGGCCGGGGACGACGTCGTGCAGCCGCATCCGCCCGGTGGTCAGGGTGCCGGTCTTGTCGAGCACCACCGTGTCGACGCGGCGGGTGGACTCCAGCACCTCGGGGCCCTTGATGAGCACACCCAGCTGCGCGCCGCGGCCGGTACCCACCAGCAGCGCCGTGGGGGTGGCCAGGCCGAGGGCGCACGGGCAGGCGATGACCAGCACGGCGACCGCGGCCGTGAACGCCGCGGTCGGGTCGTCGCCCCAGACCAGCCAGCCGACCAGCGTCAGCAGCGCCACGACCAGCACGACGGGCACGAACACCGCCGACACCCGGTCGGCCAGCCGCTGCACCTCGGCCTTGCCGGACTGGGCCGACTCGACCAGGCGGGCCATCTGCGCCAGCCGGGTGTCGGCCCCGACCCGCACAGCCCGCACGACCAGGCGGCCGTCGGTGCTCGTCGTGGCCCCGGTCACCGGGTCACCGGGTCCGACCTCGACCGGCACGGGTTCCCCGGTCAGCACGGACTCGTCCACGGCGCTGCGGCCGTCCACGACGACGCCGTCGGTGGCGACGGTCTCTCCCGGGCGGACCACGAACAGGTCCCCGACCTGCAGCCGGTCCACGGCGACCCGCTCCTCGCGCGTCGTGCCGGCCCCGTCCGGCAGCACGGCGACGTCCTTGGCGCCCAGGTCGAGCAGGGCGCGCAGCGCCGCCCCGGACCGGTTCTTGGCCCGGGCCTCCAGCCAGCGCCCGACCAGCACGGCCGCGGTGACCACCGCGGCCACCTCGAGGTAGATCTCGTTGCCGCCGGCGCCGGGCTCGGTCACCAGGCGCAGCTCCATCGTCATGCCGGGCATGCCCGCCATGCCGAAGAACAGCGCGTAGACGGACTGCGCGAACGCCGCGACGACGCCGATGCTGACCAGGGTGTCCATGGTCGCGGCGCCGTGGCGAGCGTTGACCAGCGCGGCGCGGTGGAACGGCCAGGCCCCCCACACCACGACCGGGGAGGC
The DNA here is from genome assembly GCF_042466345.1 of Jannaschia sp. R86511. NCBI lineage: Bacteria > Pseudomonadati > Pseudomonadota > Alphaproteobacteria > Rhodobacterales > Roseobacteraceae > Jannaschia > Jannaschia sp. R86511. Next base: position 806,400 of record NZ_JAXHCD010000001.1, on the reverse strand, counting down.
CAGGGTCAGGACGAGCCACTGCCAGTTGTCGAACTGCAGCGGCGTGACCATCGACAGCAGCAGCGTCGGCAGCGCCAGCGCCGAGCTGACGAGCGCGCGTTGGCGCAGCGAGGTCGTCTCCGCGTCCGCCGCGGGCGGTGCGGCCGCGTCGTCCCCGTCGGCCGGTGGCCGCGGCGGCGCGGGCAGCACGGCGCCGTACCCGGTGCGCTCGACGGTGGCGATCGCCTCGGCCACCTCGGTGCCGTCGGGCAGGCGGACGGTGGCCTTCTCGGTGGCGTAGTTGACGCTCGCCTCCACGCCCGGCATGCGGTTGAGCTTCTTCTCGATCCGCATGGCGCAGGACGCACAGGTCATGCCGCTGATCTCCAGCACGACCGGCGGGGCGCCGACCTCGGGCGGGGCCGCCATCAGCGCACCAGCTCGTAGCCCGCCTCGTCGACGGCCGCCGCCACCGCGGCGTCGTCCAGGGGCTGCTCGCTGCGGACGGTGACGGGCGACGTGCCCCCGGCGACGAGGTCCACGCTGACGTCGGTGACCCCCGGCAGGGCGCTCAGCTCCTCGGTCACGGCGGACACGCAGTGCCCGCAGGTCATGCCGACGACGTCGATGGTGGTGGTGGCGCTCATGCGGGTGGTCCTCCTGCTGGTGGGTGCTGGCGGTGGGTGCTGGTGGTCAGGAGCGGACGAGGCGGGCCACGGCCGCAGACGCCTCGGCGATCCGGGCGTCGGCCTGGTCGTGGTCCTCGACCGCGTGCTTGACGCAGTGCTGCAGGTGCTCGTCCAGCAGCTGCAGCGCGACCGAGCGCAGCGCGGCCGTGGTCGCCGACACCTGGGTCAGCACGTCGATGCAGTAGGTGTCCTCGTCGACCATCCGCTGCAGGCCCCTGACCTGGCCCTCGATGCGGCGCAGCCGCTGCAGCACCTTGGCCTTGTCGCCGCTGACCACGTAGGCCGGCGGGCCGGCGGGCGGAGCCACCTGGTCCGGGTCGTGGTCCGTCGTCAGGTCCGGCGTCAGGTCGGCGGGCTGCTGGTTCGTCACACTACACCATACCCCTACCCCCAGGGGGTATCCATCGAGCGGGTCGTGACCATCCCGAGACCAGCCGTGTCCTCGGATGTCACCCCACCCTTGACTCCCACCGGAACGCCCGGTTGGGTCGTACTCGTCCCCTTCCCCACCCATCGAAGGAGCCCCATGAGACGCCCCACCGCCTTGACGGCCGGTCTCGCGCTCGCCGTCGCCCTCCCGCTCTCGCTGGCCGCCACGAGCGCCCCCGCCGCCGCCCAGGACGTCGTCCCCCCGACCACCGCGTTCGAGGACAGCGGCGGCGCGGAGTGGACCACGCTGGAGCAGGAGTACGAGTTCCTCGAGGAGGTGGCCGCGCTCAGCGACCGCGTCGAGCTCGAGCAGGTCGCCACCACCGCCGAGGGCCGGCCGCTGCACCTCGTCACGATCACCGACGGGACCGAGCGCTCCGTGGTGCAGGTCGAGAAGGGGGCCAGCGCCCTCTTCCTCTGCTCGCAGCACGGCAACGAGCCCGCCGGACGCGAGGGCTGCCTGAGGTCCATCCGCGACCTGGCCTTCTCCACCGACCCGACGGACCTCCGCATGCTCGGCCGGTCGACCGTCATGTTCGTCCCGACGGCCAACCCCGACGGTCGGGCGGCCAACACGCGGGGCAACTCCGACGGCATCGACATCAACCGCGACCACATCGCCCTGGAGACGGTCGAGGGGCGCCTGATCGCCGAGCTGACGCGGGACTACGACCCGGAGATCATCCACGACGCCCACGAGTACGGCGGCAACCGGACGTTCTATAACCGTGACTTCATCCACCTGTGGCCGCGCAACCTCAACGTCGACGACAACGTCTACGGCCTGGCCCGCTCCCTGACCCTGGACTACGTCGACACGGCCGTCGTCGAGGCGGGGTTCACGACCGGCGAGTACGGCATCTACAACGACCCCGAGACCGGTGAGCCCGTCCGCCAGGTCGCCGGCGACCAGGACGAGCGCATCCTGCGCAACCAGACCGGGCTGCGCCACACCGCCGGCCTGCTGGTGGAGTCGCTCGTCAACGACTACGACGGCGTCGGCGCGGTCGCCAACAACAACCGGCGCGTCGACTCCCAGGTCGCGGGGATCGAGGGCACGCTCGACATGCTTCAGGAGCAGCGCGCGCGCCTCGTCGCCCAGACCCGCGCCGCCGAGGCCCGGGCCACCGCCGAGGGCCGCTCCGGTACCGGCGTCATCTACTTCGACGGGGCCGACAACGACGAGCCGGACCCCGCCCGCGTGGTCGACCCGCCCTGCTCCTACCTGCTGACCGGTGACCAGTACGCCGAGCTGGAGCAGACCCTGGCCCTGCACGACATCGCCGTGCGGGAGTCCGCCGACGGCTGGGTCGTGTCCATGGCCCAGCCCGCCAAGACCGTGATCCCGCTCCTGCTGGACGCGCGGGCCAACCACAGCGTCGTCGACGCGACCCCGGTGGCCTGCCGCTGACACCCACGCACCACGCACCACGCACCACGCACCACGCCGAGGCGGCCCCGCCCGCCCCGGCACCAGAGGCCCCCGGCCGCAGCCCTCAGCAGGCGGCGGCCGGGGGCCTCCTCACGTCGACCGGCCCGGCCGGATGATCATGCCGACGCGCCGCCCGGACCGGGTTTACGGTCAGGGCATGACGAGCGAGCCGTACCTGACGACGACGCCGGCGACCGGGCCGGTCGACCCGCCGGCGGGCGCGCACGCCCTGCTGGCCCGCGCCGTCGAGCTCGGGGTCGACTCGGTGGCTCGCGGCGGCGGGCCGTTCGGCGCGGTCGTGGCCCGGCCGGTCGACGGCGTGCTGACCCCGGTGGCGGAGGGCGCGAACCAGGTGACGTCCAGCAACGACCCCACCGCGCACGCCGAGGTGGTCGCGCTGCGGGCGGCCGGCACGGCGCTGGGGACCTTCGACCTGTCCGGCTGCGTGCTGCTGGCCAGCTGCGAGCCGTGCCCGATGTGCCTGACCGCCGGGCTGTGGGCCCGGGTGGACTCGATGTGGTTCGCCGCCTCCCGCGAGGACGCCGCCGCGGCCGGCTTCGACGACCTCGCCTTCTACGAGGCCCTGGCCCAGCCGCGCGAGCGGTGGTCGGTGCCGGTGCGGGCCGTCGGCCTGCCCGGGCGCACCGCGCCGTTCGACGCATGGGCCCGGACCGCCGGGCGGGTCGAGTACTGAGGCCGGTAGCCCGGGCCCGGTCGGTCGACCCGCGCCGGGCCTGCCACGCTTGAGCCCGTGAGCACGCAACCCGCGACCGCGGCGCCGGAGTCGGTCACCGTCACCGTCACCCGCCGGGCGCTGCCCGGCCGCGAGTCGGAGATGGCCGCCTGGGTCCAGGCCGGCCAGCGCCTCGCCTCCGGCTTCCCCGGCTTCCTGGGCGCCGGGCACGTGCGACCGGGCGCGGACAGCACCGACTGGCACATGTTGTACCGATTCTCCGACGAGGCGGCCCTGGCGGCGTGGCAGTCCTCGGGAGAGCGCGAGTGGTGGATCGCCTCGGCGCTCGGCATCGTCTCGGAGACCCGGGTCGAGAAGCGCACCGGCATCGAGGGCTGGTTCGACGAGCCCCGCGGCCGGGTGGTCAGCCACGGCGTGGCGAACGGCCCGCCCCGCTGGAAGCAGGCCGTCGTCATCTTCGTCGCGTTCCTGCCCACCAACCTGCTGGCCCAGGCCCTGCTGCTGCCCCTGGTCGGGGGCTGGCCGCTGGTGCTGCGGGTCCTGGCGCTGACCGCGGTCCTGATCCCGGTGATGACCTACCTGGTGCTGCCCTTCGTCACCCGGCGGCTGCAGTGGTGGCTGGAGGGCCGTCGGGCGCCGTGGCGCCGCCGGCCGTCGTCCGGCCGCCGGGCCCCCGGGGGGCGCCGGTGAGCGTCGACCTGAGCCTGGAGGAGTTCGAGGCCGCGGTCTCCGACGCCCTCGACCAGGTGCCGCCCGAGCTGGCCGACCTGATGGACAACGTCGTCGTGCTGGTCGAGGAGCGCCCGCCCGAGCACGAGCCGCAGGACCTGCTCGGGCTGTACGAGGGCACCCCGCTGACCGAGCGGGACGGCTGGTACGCCGGCGTCCTGCCCGACCGGATCTCCATCTTCCGGGGCCCCCTGCTCGACATGTGCACGTCCCGGGACGAGGTCGTCGAGGAGGTGCTCGTCACCGTCGTGCACGAGATCGCCCACCACTTCGGCATCGAGGACGACCGGCTGCACGAGCTCGGCTGGGGCTGAGCCGCCCCCAGGGACGACCGCGACCACGGCGTGCGTCCGGGGGTACGCCCTATCCTCCGGACGTGGGTGCACAGGCCCGACGGCACCCCCCTCCTGCGGACAGGCTCGTCGACATGACCACTTCCCCGCTGCGCCGGCTCGGCCGCGACACCCTGTACGTCCTGCTCGGCCTGCCCCTGGCGGTGCTGTCCTTCTCCCTCGTCGTCACGGGCCTCGCCGCCTCGCTGGGGCTGCTGGTGACCCTGCTCGGCATCCCGCTGGCCGTGGGCACCCTGCTGCTGGCCCGGGGCCTGGCCGTCGTCGAGCGGGGCCGGCTGCGACTGCTCGACGACCGGCCGCTGCCCCCGCCCGGTCACCGGCGCCCCGGCACAGGCGGCTGGCGCGGCCTGCTGGCCCGGCTGCGCGATCCCCAGTCCTGGCTCGACGTGCTGCACGCCCTGGTGGTCCTGCCGGTGGCCGTCGTCACGTTCGTCGTCGCCACCACCTGGTGGGCCGTCGCGCTGGGCGGGCTGACCTACTGGGTGTGGCAGGGGTTCCTGCCGCAGGACGGGGACGACGGGGGCCTGGCCCGCCTGCTCGGCTGGACTCAGCCCTGGGCCGACTCCGCCCTCAACCTGGCCGCGGGCCTGCTGTTCGCGGTGACGCTCGTGCCCGTGCTGCGGGGGTGCGCCGCCCTGCAGGCGGGCCTGGCCCGGCTGCTCGTGGCCAACCCCCAGCTGGCGTCGCTGCGCCAGGAGGTCGACGCTCTGACGGTGAGCCGGGCCGCCGTCGTCGAAGCCGGCACCAGCACGCTGCGCCGGCTCGAGCGGGACCTGCACGACGGGCCGCAGCAGCGCCTGGTGCGGCTGCAGATGGACCTGGCCACCGTCCGCCGGCGCCTGGCCGACGACCCGGCGCAGGCCGACGACCTGGTCGAGGACGCCGAGCAGCAGGTGACCGAGGCGCTGCAGGAGCTGCGGGCGCTGTCGCGGGGCATCGCGCCGCCCGTCCTCAGCGACCGCGGCCTGCCGGCGGCGCTGGCCTCGCTGGCGGGACGCTGCACGGTCGAGGTCGTCCTGGACGTCGCCCTGCCGGACGGCGAGCGATTGGCCGAGCCCGTGGAGGAGGCCGCCTACTTCGTGGTCGCCGAGGCGTTGACCAACGTGGCCAAGCACAGCGCCGCCCGGTCGTGCCGGGTCTCCGTGCACCGGGAGGCCGACGCCGGTGGACCGGCGAGCGTCGTGGTCGAGGTGTCCGACGACGGGCGCGGCGGCGCGCACCCGGCCAAGGGCCACGGCCTGGCCGGGCTGGCCGACCGGGTCGCCGGGCTCGACGGCCGGCTGGTGGTCGACAGCCCCGACGGCGGCCCCACCCGCGTCACGGCGGTGCTGCCGTGCGGGTAGTGCTGGCCGAGGACTCCATGCTGCTGCGCGAGGGGCTGGTGCGGCTGCTCCAGGAGGCCGGCTGCGAGGTGGTGGCCGCGGTCGGTGACGCGCCGTCGCTGGTCACGGCCGTGGTGCAGCACCGTCCCGACGTGGCCGTGGTCGACGTCCGGATGCCGCCGACGTTCACCGACGACGGTCTGCGGGCGGCCGTGCAGGCGCGGCGCGAGGTGCCCGGCACCGCGGTGCTCGTGCTGTCGCAGTACGTCGAGCAGGCCTACGCCGAGGAGCTCGTCGCCTCGGGCGAGGGCGGCGTCGGCTACCTGCTCAAGGACCGGGTCGCGCGGCTGGACCAGCTGTCCGACGCGCTGCAGCGGGTCGCCTCGGGCGGCACGGTCCTGGACCCGGAGGTGGTGGCCCAGCTGCTCGCCCGCCGCCGCCGGGACCCGCTGGAGCGCCTCACCCCCCGCGAGCGCGAGGTGCTGGCACTCATGGCGGAGGGCCGCTCCAACCCCGCCATCGCGACCCGCCTGGTGGTCGGCGAGGGCGCCGTGGAGAAGCACGTGGGCTCGATCTTCACCAAGCTCGACCTGCCGCCCTCGGGCTCCGACTCCCGTCGGGTGCTGGCCGTGCTGGCCTGGCTGCGCACCTGAGCGGCCCCGGCGCCCCGGGCCCCGCCTCACCCGGGCGGGGGCACCGGTTTGGAGCACGGGGCCCGCAGCGCCTATGCTCCAACTGCTCACGACGGAAACGTCCCGCGCCCCTATCGTCTAGCGGCCTAGGACGCCGCCCTTTCAAGGCGGTAGCACGGGTTCGAATCCCGTTGGGGGTACGAGTACGACCAGCACCACAGCAAGGCCCCGTAGCGCAGTTGGTTAGCGCGCCGCCCTGTCACGGCGGAGGTCGCCGGTTCGAGCCCGGTCGGGGTCGCTCGGGTGGGTACGAACACCGCCCACGGCCAGATAGCTCAGTTGGTAGAGCGTCCGACTGAAAATCGGAAGGTCGGCGGTTCGACCCCGCCTCTGGCCACACCCCTGACCAGCACGGACACCGCGAGTGGCGGTGAGGGTGCACTAGGTGACAGCACAATCTGACAGCAACGCCTCCTGCCCAGGCGTTCGAGTGAGAACAGCCGTGGCGCGGGGACCCGTTGAGGCATCCTGAGCCGATGCCTGACGTCGTCACCCTCTGGCGGCCCACCGGCCCTGAGGAGCTTGGGCTCGTAGAGGCATCGGGGTGGCGATGCTGGCCGCCCCGCCTCCCCGAGCAGCCCATCTTCTATCCGGTGCTCAACGAGGAGTACGCGATCAAGATCGCTCGAGACTGGAACGTCCCCGCCTCGGGCGCCGGCTACGTCACGCGCTTTGACGTCAGAGCCGACTTCCTCGACCGGTACCCGGTCCAGCAGGCAGGTGGACGGACCATCCTCGAGTACTGGATCCCTGCGGAGGACCTGGACGAGCTGAACGACAACATCGTCGGTCTCATCGAAGTGACCCGGACGTATCCAGCTGCGTGAGCGACGAGCAGGATCCCAGCACACCAGGGCGGCCACGCGGCGCGGGTCCGCAACCATCAGAGGTACAGCCCGTCAAGCTTGTCCAGAGCGGAACGCTGCTCCTCCACCGCTACGTGCGCGTAGACGTTCATGGTCATCTCCAAGGCCGCGTGGCCGACGATCTCCATTACCACCCGCGGGTTGACCCCTAGCGTCAGCAGCATCGAGACACAGGTGTGCCGCAGGTCGTGCAGCCGGACCGTCGGCACCTCGGCAGCGCGGCACCAGCGGGCGAACGTGCGCGAGAAGTTGTTCGGGTCGACGGGCGTCCCCACCACCGTGGTGAAGACCAGCTCTACCGGCGGCCACGGATGCAGCGACGACTCAGCCTCCCGCGCTTGCGGGTCCCGGTGACGCTCCAGCGCCTCGACGCACAGCCGCGGAAGCGGGACCGTCCGCCGCGACCGTCGCGTCTTGGGGGGGTAGGAACTGCAGCCGCCCCTCCGACCAGTGCAACCCCTGCCGCACGTGGAGCACGCCTGTGTCGAAGTCGACGTCCGACCAGCGCAGCCCTAGCGCCTCGGAGCGACGTAGCCCCAACACGAGCAGCAGCACCAGGGCCGCGTGCAACCGGTCGTCCCGCGTCGACGACAGCAGGATCTTGCCCTCGTCCACAGTCAAGATCCGAGTCTCCGCGCGGGGTGGCGTTGACAGCCTCACGAGCTTCGCGACGTTGCGAGCCACCAGGTCCTCCCGAATGGCGTCCTCCAATGCGGCACGTAGGGTGGCGTGCACGTACCGAGACGACCGAGCGCTCAAGCCCGACGCCTCGCACGCGTCCAGAAGTGCACGGACATCGCGGGCCGACAGTTTGCCGAGCTTCTTCGAGCCGATCACCGGAACGATGTGCCGCTCGACGTTCGTCCGGTACCCCGTCAGCGTGTTCGGCCTCACCCGCTTCGCCGCGACGTCATCGAGCCAGACGCGCAGGTACGACGCCACTGTGTCCTGCGTGCCGGCCACGGGCAGGCCCCGCGCAACGTGAGCCATCAGCGCGACAAGCTTGTTGTGGACTTCGTCTCGCGTCGCTCCGTACACGTAGCGTCGTACCCGCCCACCACCGGGCTGCGGCACGAAGTAGGAGCCCGACCACCGACCATCGGCCCGGCGCCAGACGCTCCCCTCGGCGTTGCCGCGGCGCCCCATTCAGGCCACCTCGTGCTCGACGAGCTCGTCAACGAACTTCCGCACCGCGGCGATCGGCACCCTGCGCGACCCGCCGATCTTCACCGACACCAACCGGTGCGACCGCATAAGGTCGTAAACGCGCGACCGGCCCACCCTTAGAACGTCCGCGACTTCCTCCGGCGTCAGCAGCAGCGGGCTCAGCTCCTCACGTGTCCCCATGTCCTTTCACCTCCCGTCGAGCCTGACCGCTGGGCCAGCTGCTTGCGCGGGTCGTCCACAGGTGGCATCTGTGACACAGGCCCTGTGAACACCGATCCGCGGCCACGAGGTCCTCTGCACGCCAGCCGACGGTGCGCATGGCTGCCTCCTCCGGGGACCGCGCATCTCGCCTCAGACGGCCTCACACTTCTACAAGGGCGAAGAGAACCTCCCGGTGGTCACCCCTGGGCAGGAAAGTCCACCATCAGCCGCAGAACCGGTGAGACACCGGCGACCAGAACGCCACCGCGCCGAGCCTCGGCCGCCGTCAGCCAGGCCTGTCGTCGCCAGCCGGACGTCCCGCCGACCACCCCGGAAGGATCTTCTGGCAGCTAGCGGACTCAACGCTGGCGGGCGGCCGACCCTTGACCCGATTGCTCAGGGCTAAGTCGTCAGGTCGACGTGGCTAAGGGGCACAGTCAGGCCACGCGCTACCTGGTGGGGGATAGCCGTGATCGGACTCACGGCCCATCCGGCTCTCAACTGCAGCGGCACGTGGAGAACAACGTCCCCCCTCCAGGCCGTTCAAGATCATCTGCCACACACCTCTTGCACCATCGGGGGGGTACGTAGCCCGACGGTGACCCTGAGGGTGGTCGGGGTCGCCCTTGTTGGGGTGTGATGAGCGTCCACAAGCTGACGGCGGGGTCGGGGTATGACTACCTGACCCGGCAGGTCGCTGCGCTGGACGCCACGGAGAAGGGCCACACCGGCCTGGCGAGCTACTACACCGAACGCGGCGAGGCACCTGGGCAGTGGGTCGGGTCCGGCCTGGCTGGGATCGAGGGCCTCGCCGCCGGGGACCCGGTCACTTCGCAGCAGATGCACGCCCTGTTCGGGTCCGGGCACCACCCCTTGGCCGCGGAGCGCATCGCCGTCCTCGAGGACGAGCACCGCGACAGCCCTCGCGTACTCACCGCCAGAGACCGGCACGCCGTCACGCGCCTGGGGGCGCCGTTCTACGTCTACGACGGAGACGTCAGCCCGTTCCGCATGGAGGTCGCCCGACGTATTGCTGCCGTCAACTCCGACGCCTGCCTCCCGTCGGACTGGCCCGTCCCGGCAGAGGACCGGGCGCGGGTCCGGACGGAGGTGGCGCGGGAGGTCTTCTTCGCCGAGCACGGCCGCGTCCCGCGTGACGCCCGTGAGCTGGCCGCAGCGATTGCGCGGCAGTCCCGGCCGAAGACGACGGCGGTGGCCGGGTACGACCTGACGTTCTCCCCCGTGAAGTCCGTCAGCGCCCTCTGGGCGATCGCCCCACCCGACATCGCGGCCCGCATCGAGAGGGCTCACCAGGACGCGGTGGGCGACGCGTTGCGGTTCATCGAGACCCACGCCCTGTACACGCGCACGGGTAGGGGTGGGGTGCGGCAGGTCGACGTCACCGGCCTGGTGGGGACCGCGTTCACGCACCGGGACAGCCGGGCTGGGGACCCGGACCTGCACACCCACGTCGCCATCGCCAACAAGGTCCAGACCCTCCCCACCACCCCCACCGACAGCACGACCCACAGCGCGACCCACAGCCCGTCCGACAGCCTCGGCAGCCCTGTGGGCGGGGCCGGGCGGTGGTTGTCGATCGACGGGCGGGTCCTGTTCAAGGCCGTCGTCGCCGCGTCGGAGACGTACAACACGGCCCTGGAGACCCGACTCCGGGACGACCTGGGACTGGAGTTCGCGGCCCGTGAGGGTGAGACGCGAGCTGAGGACCGGAAGCGGCCCGTCCGGGAGATCGTGGGCCTGCCAGTGGCACTGCTGCGGGCGTGGTCGGTGCGGCGGGCGGACATCGAGGTCCGCCGCGGTGAGCTCGCCGCCACGTTCCAGCGTGACCACGGCCGGCCGCCGACGCCGGTGGAGACGCTGCACCTGGCGCAGCAGGCCAACTTGGAGACACGGGCCGCGAAGCACGAGCCCCGCACCCTGGCCGAGCAACGCGCGACCTGGCGGGCCCAGGCCGAGCACGTCCTCGGTGGCCCGCAACCGGTCCAGCAGATGCTGCGCGGCGTCCTGCTTACCGGCCGTCGCCCCCGGCAGCAGGAGCACGCGCCGGGTGTCGATGGCGCCTGGCTGGACGTCGCAGCGGCCCGGGCCGTGGCAGCGTTGCAGGCGCGGCGCTCGACGTGGCAGGTCTGGCACGTCCGAGCCGAAGCGCAACGTCAGGTCCGCGGCACCGCAGGCGGTCGCCTCGACACCCAGCAGGCCGTGGACGCGCTCGTCGACAAGGTCCTGCAGCGGCACTCGGTCGCCCTCACCCCGGGCGAGCGGGATGCCCGCGGGCGCGAGGTGCGGGAGCCCGCTCAGCTGCGGCGGCGCGACGGCAGCAGCGTCTACCAGGTCGCCGGGGCTGACCTGTTCACCTCCGCCTCCGTCCTCGCGGCCGAGCAGCGGCTCGTGGACGTGGCGGGACGGCGAGGCGGGCGGGTGGTCGATGGGCAGGCGGTCGAGATGGCGTTGCTGGAGGCGACCGCGAACGGCACCGACCTGAACGCGGGTCAGGTCGCGCTGGTGCGCCGGATGGCGACCTCCGGAGCCCGCCTGCAGCTGGCGATCGCGCCGGCCGGAGCCGGGAAAACCACCGCCATGTCCGCCCTCGCCGCGGCCTGGACCAACGGCGGGGGCACCGTCGTCGGTCTCGCCCCCTCCGCAGCCGCCGCAGCCGCCCTCCGGGACCACATCGGCACCCCCAGCCACAGTGCGAGCGGGATCGCAGACAGGAGCTGGGACGAGCCCGGTGGTGCTGGGGGCGTGCAGACGGAGACGTTGGCGAAGCTGACGTGGTCGCTCACGCACGGGGAGCTGCCGTCGTGGGCGGCGCAGATCGACGCCACCACGCTGGTGGTGATCGACGAGGCCGGGATGGCCGACACCCTCTCCCTGGACGCGGCCGTGAACTTCGTCGTCGGCCGTGGGGGAAGTGTCCGGCTGGTCGGGGACGACCAGCAGCTCGCGGCCATCGGCGCCGGCGGGGTCCTGCGTGACATCCAGGCGACGCACGGCGCGGTCCATCTGAGCGAGCTCCTCCGCTTCCGCGATCCCGCCGAGGGGGCCGTGACGCTGGCGTTGCGGGAGGGGCGACCCGAGGCGCTCGGGTTCTACCTCGACCACGACCGCGTCCACGTCGGCGACCTCACCACCCTGACCGACGAGGTGTTCGACGCCTGGCTCACCGACCGCAGCAACGGTCTGGACTCGATCATGCTGGCTCCCACCCACGACCTCGTCAGCGACCTCAACCAACGCGCCCGCGCCCACCGCCTCGCCACCACCCCCACTGCGCCGGCGTCACGGGGCCAGTCCCCCTCGACCGCGAGCAGTGAGGTGGTGCGGTTGGCCGACGGGAACGAGGCCAGCGCCGGGGACCTGCTCATCACCCGGACCAACGACCGGACGCTCCGGACAACGTCGACGGACTGGGTGAAGAACGGCGACCGCTGGATCCTCACCCGGGTCCATGACGGCGGGTCGGTGAGCGCCCGCCACACCCGCACCGGACGCACCGTCGTCCTCCCCGCGGCGTACGTGCAGGCCTCGACCGAGCTCGGGTACGCCACCACCGTCCACAGCGCCCAGGGCGTCTCCGTCGACACCATGCACGGCCTCGCCGGCGGACTGCAGGGTCAGGGGGCGGGGGGTCTGTCGCGGCAGCAGCTGTACACGATGCTCACCCGCGGCCGCCTCGCGAACCACGTCTACATCGAGGTGGTCGGCGACGGGGACCCCCACTCGGTGATCCGCCCCGACCTGATCCATCCCCTCACCGCCACCGACCACCTCGAGGCGATCCTCGCCCGCGACGACACCCCCACCTCCGCCACCACGGCAGCCCGCGAACAGAACGACCCCGCCCTGCGACTTGGTGACGCCGCCGCGCGGTACGTCGACGCCCTGCACGTCGCCGCCGAAGACCACCTCGGACCCGACACCGTCGCTCTCCTCGAGAGCGCGGCGGACCAGGTGGTCGCCGGGCTGGCCGGGCCGGACGCCGCTTTGCTGTCGCAGTCGCCCGCGTGGCCCACGCTGCGGGCGCACCTGCTGCTGCTCGCCGCCGCCAGCACCAATCCCATCGACGAACTCGAGAAGGCCGCCGCGGCCAGTGAGTTGACCGACGCACGGGACGTCGCGGCGGTCCTGGACTGGCGCCTGGACGACACGGCCCTCCGCCGGGCCGGACGCGGGCCCCTGCCGTGGCTGCCAGCGGTCCCCGCCGCCCTGGCCGAGGACCCCACCTGGGGTGAGTACCTCACCGGTCGCGCCGACCTCGTCCACCACCTCGCCGATCGCGTCCGCCACCAGACCATCGACGAAAACCCAGACGACCGGGCCGTCGAAGGGGCGGCTGGGTCGGTCGACGGGGCGGCCGCGAACGTTCCCCCGGTTCCGGGGGAAGGTTCCCCCCTCCCGGCCTGGCTGAACACGGGGGAACGACGTCCCCCCACGCGGGTGGTGGCCGAGGTGCAGGTGTGGCGGGCCGCCATGAACGTGGCCCCGACCGACCGACGCCCCACCGGCGCCCCCCAGCTGCAGAAGGCCGCCCACACGTGGCAACGCACCCTCGACCAGCACGTCGCAGGGGACCGGACGCCCGCCGTGGCGGAGTGGGGGCCTCTGCTGCACCACCTGTCCCCCGCCCTCCGGCACGACCCGTTCGCTCCCGTCCTCGCCGACCGCCTGGCAGCGCTGTCCCGGGCCGGCGTCGACGCCCGCACCCACCTCACCCAGGCCGCCACTACAGGACCACTCCCGGACGATCACGGCGCGGCCGCCCTGTGGTGGCGCATCAGCCGCCACGTCTCCCCCGCCGTCGCCACCACCCTCACCGGCCACAGCACCCGGAACGGCCACGGCAACCCGCTCCCCGCCGCCTGGACCGCCCACCTTCAGGAGGTTCTCGGCGACGACCGTGCTCAGACCGTCATGGCCAGCCGCTGGTGGCCCGCCCTGGTGACCGTCATCGACCACGGCGTGGGCCGCGGCTGGCACCCGCACGCCCTCCTGTCCGCCGCGGCACCCCCTCCCCTCCGGACTCAGACCGCCGCCGACACCGCCCCAGCGGCGCCAACTGGTGGTGGCAGCGATGACGGTGACGCCGGGCCCGACGAGGATGAGTGCCTGGCCATGGTGTGGCGGGCGTCGGTGCTCACCGACCCCACCCCCGCCGACGTCGACCACGACGCCCTGGAAGACCCCGCACCAGCCGACCTGTGGGACGGCGCCGAACCGGACACCCGCCACCTCATCATCGCGGCCCCCGCCCCCACCACTCCGACTTTTAACACTGCGACCCACGGTGCGACCGACGACGCAGCCGCCGCGCAGCCATACCCGTCCCGCAATCTGGCCGACGACGCGCCCGACACGGTCACGGCCGACCTCGCCGTCCAGGCCCAGCTGCGACGAGTGATCGGGGCCCCAGAACCCAGCGCGATGGACACCGAACGCGCGCTGCAGCGCGCCTACGACATCGAGACCTCCCCCGTCACCCCCGAACGAGTGACCGACATCAACCAGCTGGCCCTCGCCTACTTCCAACGGGCGTTCCCCGGCTCCTGGGCCCAGACCTACCTGCAGCGCCGCTTCGACCAGGACCTGACCGGACACCCGACCATCCGCCCGGGCTACGCGCCTGCCGGGTGGACCGGCCTCGTCCGGCACCTGCGCCACGCCGGTGTCGGCGAGGAGGAGATGCTCGCCGCCGGCGTCGCGACCACCGCCAGCACCGGACGCCTCATCGACCGTTTCCGCGACCGCGCCATCCTCCCCCTGACCCACGACGGACGCGTCCTCGCGTTCGTCGGACGCCGACACCCCGACCTCACCGACCACCCCGAATCAGACGATCAGCCCGAACGGCAGCACGCTCCCAAGCGCGGACAGCACGATCGTCAGCACGGCCCGAAGTACCTGAACACCGCGACCACCGTCGCCTACAGCAAGAGCGCCCAGCTGTACGTCCCGGACCCGACCCTGCTTGACCGGGGAGCGATCCCGGTGCTCGTCGAGGGACCGATGGACGCCATCGCCGTCAGCCTCGCCAGCAGTGGCCGTCACGTCGGTGTGGCCCCCCTCGGTACCGCGCTGTCCGACCAGCAGGCCACCCAGCTCGCCCAGCACCATCACCGCACCGGCGTGGACCCGGCCGTGGCGACCGACGCGGACCTCGCCGGCCGCCTCGCCGCGCAACGCGCCTACTGGACCCTCTCCCTGCACGGCATGGACCCTGCCCTGGCCGCCCTCCCCCCGGGCGCCGACCCCGCCGACCTCTACGCCGCCGACGGCGGCCGCCGGTTGCAGCACGCACTGCAGGGTGCACGTCCCCTTGCCGACACCCTCGTCGAGGAGCGCCTCGCCCATCTCCCCCCGCGGCAGGCCGTCGACGCCGCCGTCGCCGTTGTCGCCGCCCGGCCATCCCAGCATTGGGCCGCAGCCGCCAACGTGCTGACCCGGCGGACCGCTCAGCCCCGGCCCGCCATCGACCGACGGCTGCTGTCCGCAGTGCGGGCCTGGACCACCGACCCCCGCCGAGCCACCGAGACCGCGGTGGGGGACCTCCGGACGGTGCGCGAACGTCTGCAGCACGCCGCACAACGCGAGCAGTCCGCAACTCGGCCCGGGCCGGGAACGAGCGCTCGACGCTGGCAGCCGGTTGCCCGAGCGATCGATCCGCGCCTCGTCCATCAGGACGACTGGCCCGCCCTGGCCGAGGTGATGGACCAGCTCGACGGCCCCCACCTCGATGTCGCGGCCACCGCACGCGCCCTGGTCCGCACCACCCCCCTCAGCGACGACGCCGCCCGAGACCTCCGATACCGACTCCTCAACACCGCCCAGTTGCTCGACACCGCGCGGTCGCTCGCCCCCGGGCGGTGGAACGGCGCCGACAATCCGCCCCAGGTAGTCCCCCGCACCGGGGCACCCGCCACCGTGCCTGCGCGCCGCGACACGGTCGTCGTCTCCCGGGAAGACCGCGGCGCCACTGGGCCCCGATAGACAGTGCCGCCGCGCTCCGGCGGGCGGCGGAACCACCGCGCTCTATCACAGTCAGTAGAGGCCTCGTTCACTTAAGATTCTTCCGATGAATCCAGAGACCGGAACCCAGGCGGACGACTCCCCCGTCCTTGCGTCGTTGACCGTGATGGAGCGTAATGAGGTCCTGGGCGTTCTGCTGGAAGCGCACCCCGAACTGCAGGACGAGGCCGAGCGGATGGCACAGGCTCTGCTGTCAACGACGTCGGTCGAGCAGGTCGCAGCCGAGGTGGAGGCGGCTCTGGCCAGGATCCCCGTGGAGGCTCTCGCCGTAAGGGCGGGTCGAGTCCACGGTCGCGGCTACGTCCACGAGACGGAAGCGGCGGGGGAACTGCTCGAGGAAACCCGCGAGCAGTTCCGAGCGGACCTCGAGCGACTTGCTTGCCTGAACGTCAAAGGGGCCGCGTCACACATCACGGTCGGGATCGTTGCTGGGCTTCACCGCGTCCGCGATCCGGAGGTGGGCACGGTGCCGGGCTACGCCGGTGAGGACGCTGCTCCTGAGCTGGCTGCGAGCGTCCTGCACCTGAGCGCCACGCTCAGGGTGGTCATCCCGGACGATGCGCCTGGTGAGCACTGGCCCAGCTGGGCCGATCGGCTGTGACGGACGCCCACCGATGAACAACGTTCCGTACGAAGGCGGTGGGCACGAGGGGCTGCTCGCAGAGGTGAAGGCGCTACGCGCGGAGAACGACCGGCTTCGCGGGCTGCTCGGGCTGCAGAACCGGGCCGAGAACGGCCACTCCCAGGCCGGCGCGCCGATACTGCGTACCGCGCCAGACGAGCCGCGACGTGTGGACTCGTCATCGACACCGGCGGACAAGCTCGCGCTGTGGCGGTCGCTGTTCGGCGCCCGCTCGGACGTGTACGCCACACGGTGGCAGAGCGCGTCCAGCGGCAAGAGCGGGTGGTCGCCGGCGTCGAAGGACCGTTGGGCGAACGGTCGCCCGCCCCGGAACTACCTGCCCTTGACCGATGAGGTGTTCGTGGCCCATCTCCGCGGGGTGGAGACGGTCGGGATCTACCCGCTGCTGCACGAGGACGCCTGCGCGCTGCTGGTGTGCGACTTCGACAAGGGCACCTGGGCGTTGGACGCGCTGGCGTACCTGGATGCGTGCCACCGCAACGCAGTGCCCGCCGCACTCGAGCGATCCCGCTCCGGTGACGGAGCGCACGTGTGGGTCTTCTTCGCACAACCGGTGCCCGCGTCCTCCGCGCGGGCGATGGGTGCCGCACTGCTGCGAGAAGCCATGACGGCCCGGGCCGAACTGGATCTCTCCAGCTACGACCGCTTCTTCCCGTCCCAGGACTTCATGCCCAAGGCCGGGTTCGGGAACCTGATCGCACTGCCGCTGCAGGGAGGTTCCATCCGCAAGGGCACCACGCTCTTCGTCGACCCCACGACGATGCAGCCGTGGCCCGACCAGTGGGCGTTCCTCTCCTCGGTCACGCGCATGAGCCCGCAGGCCGTGGAGTCCGTGGCCGAGACGCTGCGTCCCGTCGACACCGGGCCCACGCTGCCTCTAACGGACCTGGGCCGGGCAGGCGGACCACCTGCTCCGCCGGTGGTCCGAGCCCGACTCGGTGCAGAGCTGTCCATCGAAAGAGCGGGCCTTCCGCCCGCGGTGGTGGCGGCCCTGAAGCACGCGGGGTCGATCCCCAACCCTGAGTACTTCGAGAAGCAGCGCCTGCGGTTCTCCACCTGGGACACCCCGCGGTTCATCAGCGCCTACCGCGAGGACCTGCAATGGCTCCACCTGCCCCGAGGGCTGATCGACAGTGTCCGCGACCTGTTCGCCAGCATCGGCAGCAGCCTCGCCGTCATCGACGACCGCCCGGAACCTCCCATCGCGGCCTTCGCCTTCCGGGGTGAGCTGCGGGCCCAGCAGGCGGTCGCGGTCGCAGACGTCATCGAGCACGAGCTCGGGGTCCTCGTCGCGCCCCCTGGGGCCGGCAAGACCGTCATGGCCTGCGCCGTGATCGCCCACCGCCGTACCCCGACGCTCGTGGTCGTGGACCGCAAAGAGCTGCTCGAACAGTGGCGGTCCCGCCTGCACGACCACCTCGGCCTCGATGCCTCAGACGTCGGTCAGATCGGAGGCGGCCGGGACCAGGCGACCGGAGTGATCGACGTCGCGATGATCCAGAGCCTCGCTCGCCGCGATAACCCGTCCTTCTTCGACCGCTACGGGCTCGTCGTGGTCGATGAGTGCCATCACCTTCCCGCCGCCTCCTTCACGACCTGCATGCGGGCCGCACGGACCCGCCGCTGGCTCGGCCTCACCGCCACCCCCTACCGGCGCGACAAACTGGAAGCACTCATCGCGTTCCAGTGCGGGCCCACCCGCCACGAGATCAAGCCGGCGACGGTCGAAGGGACCGAGCTCATGCGACGTGAGCTCGTGGCCCACCACACCAGCTCTGACATGACCGGCGAGGACACCAGTCACATCCAGGACGTCTTCCGCGTCATCAGCGACGACGCGACGCGAACCGCCCAGATCTGCGCCGACGTACACGACGCATGCTCGTCGGGGAGGACCTGCCTCGTGCTCACCCAACGAACCGACCACATCGAAGCCATCCGAACCGGCCTCGCGACCCTCGGCCAGGATGCGCTCGTGCTGCGAGGCGGACTCGGCAGACGCGCCCGCGAAGCCGTCACCGCCGCCCTCGCCGCCCGTGAGCCCGACAACGGCATCGTGCTCATCGCCACCGGCTCCTACCTCGGAGAGGGCTTCGACTGGCCTGAACTCGACACTCTCTTCCTCGCGTTCCCCCTGGCGTTCAAGGGCCGCGTCGTGCAGTACGTCGGCCGACTACTACGCAGCCACGAGGGCAAGCACCACGTCGTGCTCCACGACTACGTCGATCACCGCATCCCCGTACTTGAACGCATGCACCGCAAGCGCCTCCCCGCCTACGCCACCCTAGGCTCGAACTCCCCAAGCCCAGCCGTCGGAAGCCAGCAAAGGGCCGTCGACCGGGCCCGCACCGTCCCCCGTTACCCGACCCGCCCGCCCCGCTACCCCACCCGCCTGACCCTCACCTACCTCACGGTCAGTAAAGACGCGGCCCGTCTCGGCACCGACCCCCGTCGCCGCAGCCGCCCGCGCTCACGCCACTCGCCTCGTCGCGGTCAAGCGCGCGCCCTGGCCACCCTCACCCCAGGCAGTGATCCTTGGCCCCTGCAGCAGCCCCAGGCCTCGCTCACCTAGCTCCGCGACTAATGGGCCCCTCACACTCGGAAACGCGGGACCACCTGGCCACCGGTGCGTGACTGGTCCCCAAAAACCGCCCGCGCACCACACGTAATGAACGAGGCACTCCTCCTTGCCTCACTCGTTGCCCGCGACGCCGCCCGGCCTCATCACCCGACTCGCCGCGGCCCGCACCACCCGATGGTCGTCATCCCGTTGGGCCGCCACATCTACAGCGGCGCCACGCTGTGCTGCGACCCGGTGTCGTGGTTCACCCGCGCCCGCCTCATCAGCAACCCCTCCGCGTTCGTCCTCGGTCTGCCCGCCCTCGGCAAGTCGACCCTGGTGCGGCGGATGGCGATCGGGCTGGCCGGGTACGGCGTCATGCCCCTGGTCCTCGGCGACCTCAAGCCGGACTACGTGGCCAGCACCGAAGCCCTCGGCGGGCAGGTCATCACCCTCGGCCCCGGGCGCGGCTACCTCAACGTCCTCGACCCCGGCGAGGCCACCGCCGCCGCGCAACGGCTCCGCGCGGCCGGGCACCACGACCTCGCCGCGGAGGTCCTTGCCGACGCCCACGGCCGCCGTCACACCATCGTCGCGGCCCTGCTCACCATCATGCGCGGCGCCCCACCCACCGACCGGGAAGAGACCATCCTCGACCGGGCCCTGAAGGTCCTCGACACCCGCACCGACCACCAGCACGGCGCCGTCCCCGTCCTCGGTGACCTGCTCCGGGTCATCCAGGACGGCCCGTCGGAGGTCCGCGCGGTGGCGTTGGACCGGGGCAGCGACGAGCGGTACCGGGCCATCACGGAGAACCTCGAGGCGTCCCTGATCGGGCTCGTCGGGGGCGGCCGGCTGGGGGAGACGTTCTCCCGCCCGACCACGAACCCGATGCGCCGCGACGCGCCCGTGGTCTACGACGTCAGCTCCATCGACGACTCGCAGATGGACCTGCAGGCCGCGACCCTGCTGGCGTGTTGGTCCGCCGGGTTCGGCACCGTCAACGTCGCCAACGTCCTCGCCGATGCCGGCCTGGAACCCCGCCGGCACTACCTCGTGGTGCTGGACGAGCTGTGGCGGGCGCTGCGCGCCGGGCGGGGCATGGTCGACCGGGTCGACGCCCTCACCCGCCTCAACCGCAACCGCGGCGTCGGCCAGGTGATGATCTCCCACACCATGAGCGACCTCCTCGCCCTGCCAACCGAGGAGGACCGGATGAAGGCCCGCGGATTCGTAGAACGCTCCGGCCTGGTCATCTGCGCCGGCCTTCCCAGCGCGGAGATGCAGCTGCTGACCTCCGCGGTCCGACTGTCCCGCGCCGAGCAGGACCTCCTCATGGGCTGGCAAGACCCGCCGTCCTGGGACCCCGACACCGGCGACGAGACCCCACCCCCGGGGCGGGGGAAGTTCCTCGTCAAGGTCGGCGGCCGCCCCGGCATCCCCATCGACGTCCAGCTCACCACCGCCGAGCAGTCCCTGCGCGACAGCAACCGCCTCTGGCACCCCACCATCCCCACCGCCACGACGGCGTCGGCGACGGCGTCCTCGGGCCCGGGGTCAGCGGCTCCGGTGGCCCCGTCATGAGGCGGCCGAACAACCGGCGGCCGCAGCCGGGCGGCGCCTCGGCCGGCACCACCGCCCTGGCCATCGCAATCGGCGGTGTCGTCGCCGGCGTGGTCGCGGTGAACGTCGCGATGCGGCTCGGACACCGTCTCGACGCCACCGGCGTCACAGTCCCGGCGGACCCGTTCGCGGTCGTGCTGCAGGTCGCGGTGGGAGACCTGCCGTGGCCGGCCAGCGGCACGCTCATCCTCGCCGTGGCGGGTCTCGTGCTGCTCCTGCTCGTCCTGCTCGTCGGTGCCGCCCTGTTCCGCAGCGGCCGGGGCCGCACCCGGGTGGACCGGGCCGCAGCGTTCATGGGCCGCGGCACCGACATCCAGGCCCTCACCCGCCGGAGCGCCGCGCAGACCGCGAAGTGCTGACGGCGCTGGCCCAGACGCGGGTCTTTGGTCCCCTGCCGTCGATCCGCCGCACCCCGACTCGTCAACGGCGCGACCGCCGAGACTTGGCCCTCGACCTCGCGGCCGTGGGTCTTGCCGCGCTCTCGTTCTTCCTCTCCTTGATCGTGCTCGCGGGTGGCCTTCCGGACAGTTCGACAACCCGAGCGCTGGTGGCCACCGGGTTGGGCCTGGCCGGACTCGGCGTGTTCATCCACGTCGCCGTGACCGTGTGGCGGATGTACAACGCCGAGCCCACCTGAGCCGGCTAAGACCCGCTCCACGACCTTGATGCGGTGACGTACGTGTCGCTGGTCGCGGGGTCAGGCGTTCGGCACCCTCATGGTGCGTTTCCAGAACGCCCGGCAGGGCCCGCAGGTCAGCTCCTCGTTCACCGCGTCGAAGGGCACCCCGGTCGCACGAGCCCCCGCACCTCCCGTGCAGGCCAAGACCTGCCGGTTGGCGATATCCACCACGATATGCATCGGAGCATCCCCGTTTCGACCCCAACGCTCCGACGTGCCGACCGTCACCTGCATCCGTACACGGTCCTCAGGCATCGCGCCAACGACTGGCAGTTCGCGGCGAACCACCCGACTGGGCTCATGGCGATGACGATGGGGTGTCACCCCACCAGGTGGAGCCAATTCAGACCGGGTGAATTCCAGCGGTCGTCGCAGCACCTGAGTAGGATTCTGGTGGTGCGTCATGGCAGGAAAAGGACGTCCGGGTGTCGAGCCGCTGGTCGAGAAGCGGGAGTTGTTCATCCGGTTGATCACGGCCGGGGCGAGCAACAGCGCGGCGTGCCGAGCGGTCGGGGTGAACCGCAGGACCGGGACGCGGTGGCGGTACGGGCGCAGCGTCCCCGACGCCGCAGGCGGGCTGCTGCACTATCCGCCGGTGCTCAGTTCCCGCGGCGCCGCGGCCAGCGCGGTCATCAGCGCCCGCTACCTGTCCGAGGCCGACCGGATCGTGATCGGCGACCTGCACCGGGCCGGATGGAGCAGCCGGGCCATCGCGGTGCAGGTTCGGCGCAGCCCATCCACAGTCAGTCGGGAGCTGGCCCGCAACAGCGGGCCCGACGGCCGCTACGGCGCGGGCCACGCCCAGCGCCTCGCCCACGCACGGCGACGCCGGCCCCGGGCCCGGCGCGTGGATGCCGATGAGGTTCTGCGGGCCTTCGTGCAGTCGTGCATGGACCGGCGCTTCAGCCCCGAGCAGATCAGCCACGCTCTGCGGGTGCAGTTCCCCGGGGAACCGGCCCGCCAGCTGGTCCCGGAAAGCGTCTACCAGGCCCTCTACGCCACGAACCCGGTGCTGCAGCGGACGTTGCGGACCCGGCGCTGGCGACGCCGGCGGCGCCCACATCGGCGACCCGACGCGCGCCGCGCCGACCGGTTCCCGACCCCGATGGTCATGATCGAGCAGCGACCCGCGCAGGTCGCTGACCGGGTGCAGGTCGGGAACTGGGAAGGCGATCTCATCATGGGCCCGGGCAACCGGTCCGCGATCGGGACCTTGGTCGAACGCTCCACCCGGGCCGTGATGCTCGTCCACCTTCCGGCCGGGAGGACCGCCATCGCGGTCCGAGACGCGCTGATCGCCGTGTTCAGCGCCCTGCCGCTCGGGCTGCGCCGGTCACTGACCTGGGACCAGGGCAAGGAGCTCAGCGCCCACGCCGACCTCACGCGCACGATCGGGCTGCCGGTCTTCTTCTGCGACCCCCACAGCCCCTGGCAGCGCGGCAGCAACGAGAACATGAACGGCCTGCTCCGCGATTACTTCCCCAAGGGCACCGACCTCGCGGGGCACTCCGCAGCCCACCTCGCCGAGGTCGCGGCCGAGCTCAACAACCGCCCCCGCAAGACCCTCGACTGGGCCAGCCCTGCCCAGCTGATCGCCCCGCACCTGACGTCCTCGCCGCCGCCGCTACCGTTGATGACTCACACGGTCGTGCTGCAACGATGACTGGAATTCGCCCCGCCACGGTGGGGCCAGATCAGGCTCCCATTCTCACCAGCGGCAAGGTCCGGGAGCAGGTCGCAACATTGGAGGCTCGGCTGCCGGCGCGTCGCGCAACGGCTTGCCTACCTAGATGACTCCAGGTCGAGTCAGACTAGGAGAATGAACGAAGGAGTCCAGGACGGCCGGAGGTGAGGGCGTCGAACCTGGAGCGGGAGCAGGTCCTCGACTACTTCGCGGCTCAGCTGGCCGAAGACCCCGTAGTGCACCTGGAGAAGGCGGCAGTCGAGCGGGTGGGCTCGGTACTGCACGACATCTGGGACGTGCACTGCAAGGGCAGCCGCTGGTGGGCGATCAGCAACTCACTGAACTACTACTCGCAGGACGACTTCAAGAGCCGAGACGTCGCCCTGACCTTCCACATCGGGCTGATGGTGCGCATCGCCAGCCGGGAGGAAATTCCCATCACCGACGAGGCTGCCGGGTTGCTTCCGCGAGCCTGGCGCCTGTGGGAGCAGGCAGTCGAGTCCCTCGACAGTGGCCGCGAAGCCGAGGACTTCCAGGCCGTCGGGGTTCGACTGCGCGAGGCCATGGTCACCTACGCCGGCGAGGTGGCCGATGACGCGCTGGTGCCGGAGGGCGACGTCGGCCCGAAGGCGGCTGACGTTGTGGGCTGGACCAACCTGCTGATCGCACATGTGGCCGAGGGACCCTCGAGCAAGCAAGTGCGTTCCTATGCCACCAAGCTGGCGCGTGAGACGTGGGACTACGTCAACTGGTTGACGCACGCCAAGAACGCGATTGCCCACGACGCGCACATCGGCGTCGCGGCCGTCAGCCACTTCCTGTCGATGGTCACCGCAGTCACCCTGCGGGCTACATCTGACGCTCGGCGTCGGTGCGAGACCTGCGGCTCATACCGAGTGGAGAGCGGTGCCTGCACGCGCTGCGGCTGGGCAGATCCGGACTACGTATCACCGGCTTCCCGGCAGTTGGCGGACGAGGATCTTGCCGTGCGGCTGGAGGAGCCGTGCGTGCCCAGCTCGGACATCTCCACGTTCATGTCACCGGACGACCACCGCTAGACCATCGGCTGTCGGTGAAGTCGTCGCGCTGGGCGGTCATGGCCAGACGCTGACGTGTCGCCCTCAGGAGGACCAGGACGGGCGGCGCCGCCAAGCCGCCGGGCTGAGCTCTTGACATGTCTCGGGACAACTAGTTTCCTCTACGTAAAGTACTTCTTCGAGAGGGATGATGATGGAGCCAGCGAAGCAGGACGCTGCGGCCATGCTGCAGGGCGCGAGCGGGGTCGAGTCCGCAGTACGGGCCCGGGCCCCGCGCGAGGACCCGCTCTACTTCGCCACAGGTGCCGTCTACGCGCTGGCCGGGGTGGTGCTCGACCTCGGCAACAGCGACGGCGCCGGTCCGGCGGTCGCGGTGACGACGGCTGGGGTGGCTCTCATCGCCGTCATGGTCATCACTCATGTCCCCTATTGGGTCCGGCACCGGCAGGTGCGCACGCGGAGCACCCCGACCTGGCTGGAGTGGTTCCTCGCCGGCTGGGGGGCGGCCGCGTTGTTCGTCCTCGGCATCCTCCTCACCGACACCATCGACCTCGCCTTCACCTTCGGGGGCCTGGTGGGCGCCGTGCCGAGCCTGCTGTGGGCCGAGCGGCTGCGGCGCAACCGGTGACCAGCCACCCACGAGCACGTCTGGACGAGCTGGTCCACCAGCCCGTGCGCTTCTCCCTCCTTGCGGGCCTGGCCCAGGCTGACGAGCTGGAGTTCCGGTTCCTCCGCGACACCCTCCAGATCAGCGACTCAGTCCTGTCCCGCCAGGCCTCGACTCTCGAACAGGCCGGTTACATCACCATCCGCAAGGGCCACGTGGGCAAATGGCCCCGCACCTGGCTCATGCTCACCCCCGCCGGCCGCGACGCCTTCAACGACCACCTCGCCACCCTGCGTGAGATCGTCGAAACCCCAACCAACCCAACCGACTGAACCGTCCGGATGCCGGACCAGTCGTGATCGGCCCCCAGGACGGGCACGTACCGGTAGTGGGTCCACATCCGGCGACGTGGCTAGCCACTCGCTCCGCTAGCGAGCGTCGGCGACCCGGTCGAGGTACTCGATCATCGCCGGCGTCAGGCCCCCACCGGAGTGCCCCGCGTCCCCGACGACCACGAGCTCCCCGTCGGGCCAGACCTTCGACAACTGCCAGGCGACGTCCAGCGGGCCGCTGACGTCGTAGCGCCCGTGCACCATGAGACCGGGGATGCCGGTCAGACGGTGCGCGTCTCGCAGCAGCTGCCCTTCCTCGAGGAAGCACCCCTGCGACCAGTAGTGGGTCACCAGCCGCGCGAAGGCCAGCTGGAACGCCGGAGCGGCGACGGACAACCGCGGCTCGGCGCCCGGGGCCAATGACACGTGGGTGTCTTCCCAGTCGCACCACGCCTGGGCGGCGTCGGCTCGGACCTGGGGGTCGTCGGAGTGCAGCAGCTGGGTGTAGGCGGTGGCGAGATCACCGTCGCGGTGAGGCGCCGGGACGTGGTCCCTGAAGCGTTCCCATTCGCGGGGGAAGACGCGGCCCATGTCCCGGGTGATCCAGTTGACGAGCCAGCGGTCGGGGCTGGTGACCGCGGCCAAAGCGAGCTCGCTCACCCGCTCGGGGTGGGCCTGGGCGTAGGCCAGCCCGAGCGTCACCCCCCACGACCCGCCCCACACCAGCCATCTATCGATGCCCAGGTGCACCCGCAGCCGCTCAATGTCGGTGAGAAGGTGCGATGTGGTGTTCGTCGCCAGGTCGACTTCCGGCTCCCCGGCCCACGGCGTGCTGCGGCCGGCGTTGCGCTGGTCGAAGAGCACCACCCGGTAGCGTGCTGGGTCGAACTGGCGACGCATGTTCGGGGAGCAACCCGAGCCCGGCCCGCCGTGCAGCACCACGGCCGGCTTGCCATCAGGATTGCCGCACTGCTCCCAGTACAGCCGGTGGCCGTCGCCGACCTCGAGGAAGCCGGTCTCGTAGGGCTCGATCGCTGGGTACCGGTGAGCGCTCACGCACAGCATCCTGCCGTCCGGTCCGCCGGTAGTGGATTGGCGAGCGGACCACTAGCTAGTGGGGGTGAGCGTGGCGTCGATCGTCTCTGCAACGGCCTGGCGGGTCAGGTGATCCGTGTCGATGGTCAAGGTGGACGTCTCCAGGAGCCAGTCACGGGCCGCCGCGTAGCGAGGCGCGTGCTCAAGGCGCCATTGCGCGGCCCCTGCCTCCACCCGGTCGCTGCGGATTCGCGTCTCCAGGGTCGCCGGGGAGACGTCGAGGACGACTCGTTCCTGGTGCAGGCCGGCCGCGGCGACGGCTTCCCAGATCTCCACGGCGTACTGCTCGACCAGGAGGGTCATGGGACAGATCAGGCTCAGGCCACGCTGGGCCACCAGCGCGACGGCGGTACCTGCGACGAGTTGTCGCCAGGCGGCCCAGTCCTGGAAGTCGGTCACGTCCTCGTCGATGACGTGCCGGAGCATGAACCCGACCATCTCGGGGTCGAAGACCCGATGGTCAGGCCACTTGCTGGCCAGGAGCTCTGCGATGGTGGTCTTCCCTGCCCCGAAGGCGCCGTTGATCCAGACGACTCTGGGACGTCGACCGAGCGGGTCCGGGCTACCCATTGCGACACCCGGTGCGCGTTGTCCGATGCTCGCGGTCTGACCGCCCGGTGCCCCAGTGGAGGCTGTGATCATGAGGCCGCCTCGGCCGGTGACGGCCTCGCCGACTCCGTGGAGGTCGTGCGCCACGAAGTAGCCGTCGACGCCTGTGTCGAGGAGGCGTCGGATGGGTCCCGGGTAGTCGACCTTCCAGTGAGGGTCGTCGATCTCGGAGGCCAGGATCCGAGCCGTAGGGAAGGACGTGCGCAGCATCGAGACCGCGTTGGCGCTCACGGCCGGCACCAGCACGATGTCGGCGGACGGTGGCGCGGAGCGGATGTCCAGGACGATGAAGTCCGGCCCCAGTAGCTCACTCAGGTGCGCCCGAGCAGACCTGCTGAGCGGCATCGCGGTGGCGACGACCTTCGGACCCTGCGGCGACGTGGTCATCGCGGTCCTCCCCGGCTCATGCCGCGCCGGCGCCCGGCGCGAAGGCCCCACGACTCCAAATCCCCCATGTGCAGAGCCCATCACAACCAGAGCGGTCACGCGCAGCGTCGTCCCGGAACCGATCGACTACCGGACAGCGCGCCGAGCGGCCCTCGGCGCCGGATTTGGCCTCGATCGCCCGCCCCAAGGGCCGGCTGTGTCGGTGAGGGGTCGGTTGTCGGAACGGGCCCGGCGGTCTGGCCGCAACGGTCGACGCGGCGAGACGCTTCTGCTACCTGTCGCGCCCGTCCCACCACGCGAGCACGCTCGCTGCCGCGGCTCGATCGGAACGGCTGTCCGGGTCGAGACCCATGCGATCGCGGGCAACGCTGCCTAGCCAGGAGAAGACCTCCGCCTCGGAGGCGCCGGCCAAGAGCCGACCGAGTAGCGGAGCGGCATACCCGGCGTACTCGTCAGACGCTTCCGGTGCATCCCCGACGCTGATCGGGTCCCACTCCTTCAGCAGGACGACGGAGAGCTCCCGAATGAGCCGCCTGTCACGAGCTCGAGCCTGCGGCGAGCGGATCGAGGCACCGCCGTCATTCATGCCCACCATTGAAGTATGTCGATCGTCTGCTGGGTCAGCACTGACCCGTCAGCAGGATGACACTCTCGTCCTCGCTGACCCATTCACCGGCTGTCCAGACGACGTCGCCGTCCGGGCGAGGCGCCGTAGCGGTCAGCCGCGGTCGCGCCGTCTCCCAGGCCGCTACCGCGTCCGCGCCGTCGCACCAGTCCAACTGCTGGCCGCCGTACCAGTACAAGACGAGCGGAACGCCGGCGGCCACCAAGTCATCGACCTGCCGGCGGCGCATGCGTGTGGAGCGTCGCTGGTAACGCCTGCCGTCCGGCCCCTCTAGCGCCCCGGAGGACACGGCTTCCCACTGCTCAATGGCGAGCCCGACCTGCATGTACGGAGTCTGACAGCGGCTGCGGGCAAGGCGTGGGAGAACGAGGTGCGCGACCCAGACGTGGGCCCAGTTGAGGATCCCCGACCGGACGAGCCGCGGGCGGCGTCCCGTCGTCAACTTCGGGGTCAGCAGCGGCGCTCCAGCCGGGGTGGCACCGGTGGAGGGTCGGCTATCGGTCACGACGCAGGCTCTGTGGCTCATGACCGAAAATCCGGCCTCACTCACTGTCTGCTTACGCCCCCCCAGCAAGAGACGCCATAGCCGTCGAGACCGGTTTGCTCACCACTCGAGGAAGCGCGTTCAGGCAAGTGCCCCAGGCTCGATCACGACGCGCGTACCCCGACCGCAGGAGTTCGGCTAGCCACCACGACTCTTGCTTTTCGTCTTGTTGATTAGGACGACTACAGCGGAGACGGTCGTCACCATTCCCGCGAGAGCAAGAATCCACCCCGGGCGGTATCGCAGCGCACTACCCATGTCTTCATTCCAGCTGGGAAAACCATAAATCATCGCCGCAACACCTATCAGCCCAAAGATGACCACTGCGACCGTAGGATTCTTTTCCGGTTCCGCCATCTCAGACGACCTCGCAAGTGGGCGTCGTGGCGTCCGGCCCTGGCAGGAAGCCGCCGCCGGACTGTTGGATCACCGCGATCGACCGCTCTCCCTGAGCCTTCACCAGGTCTCCTCGTCTCACGGCGTCTCTTGGGGGTGATGCTCACCCAGACTGCACGGCGACCGATACTCAGGCAAACGGGGTCAAGTCACGGATCGCCGCTTCAAGGCAGGGGTGTCGAGTCGTCGAGCAAGCGATCGGGGCGCACAGGACCGACCGTCTCGCAGAGAGATCGTCTGCCGGGGCGACGGGGCGGCGGTGCTTCTGCCGCAGGTCTTGGCGCTGCGGGGGGCTTCGAGGGCCAACAGCACCGGTGAGGGGGCGCCGAGTGGGACTCGCTGCCGGCGCTGCCCATGGCGGGCGATGGCGGCCCGCTGATCGGGGCGAGGGTTGCGGCCCCGTAGCGTGATCGACATGGGGAAGTGGTGGGGCGTTCTGCTCGTGTTTGTGCTGGGTCTCGTCGTGGCTTACGTCCTGCAGCGGACGGGTTGGTAGCGGGGTACCGACGCGGCTCCGCGGTCTCACGACGAGGTGTCGTGGCTCGTGGTTGTCGGGGTGGGCGTGGGAGGCGTCGTGCTGTCTCAGGTACGCAGCTGGGGACGCCACGGTGCGGAACGGTTGGGCCGCCGCGCCAGGGACGCCCGTGACTCCGGCTGAGCGTCCGGTCGCGTGAGCAGGCCGCCGCGGTAAGGATCGCCACATGGGGGACGAAGACCACGTGGTGGACGAAGAGCGCGTTGGTGGCGGTCGGAACCGCACCGGAGGTCGGATGCGTCCGCCGGACGACCCCGACAAGACGCCGTTCCACTTCGGCTACCGGCTCATCGTCCTGTGGTTCTTCCCCCTCGTCGCCCTCGGGACCCCGTTCTTGCTGTGGGCGATCTACCAGGACATCGCCGCCGGCGAGGACGTCCGCGCCCGCTCCTACGGGATGTTCCTCATCTACCCGCTGTTCCTCGTCGCGTGGCTGTTCGAGCTGCGACGGTTCGTCCGGGCGCGTCGGCGCGGCGAGACACCGAAGCCGCACTCGTTCCGTCCGACCCCGGTCGATGACGAGTAGCTGCGATGGACGCGCAGGGAGCCGTCGACTCCGCGCCCTGTTGACGGGACGGCGGGGTGGGAGTCGCTGCCCCGTAGGCGATACAAAGAGAAAGTACGGTGACTAGGTGATACTTCCCTGGGCGGTTCGTATCGTTCTCATCATTGCGCACATTGGCGCAGTTCTGGTGTTCGTCTATGCCTACAACACGGATACCGATAGTCGATTTCTGCCGCGCATGGCCCTGATCTACCCCTTCGTTGTGGCCTTCTCGCTGATGGATGTGTGGGCGGTCATCCGCCGTCGTTTTCGAACCGGACGCACGTAGGGCACCCCTCGGGGCAGCCGCGGTTGCTCGCGCGCCACTCCCTGGGCGCTTCGATGCGGGCGCCGATCCGCTCGGTGCGGAGGACGGCGAGCCAACCGGCGCCGAGTGCCGGGGTCCGCCTTGCCAAGGTCGGCCCCTCGTCGTAGCGGCTGATCTTGACCTGACCCGTGACGGATAGCCGCGCCTCGCGTGCTCGACGAGCATGGGTGGGCCAACGGTCGGCGGTTCCTAGAGCGGCTTGCGTCTGAACGCCGCAAATCCAAGGAACACCAGCCCCATCACGATGGAGGCGGGTGCGACGTACCGCATCGGGACTCCTCGCCACGACTCGCGGTCGAGGTCTCCCAAGAGAAGCGTCCAGCCACCCATGGCCAGGAGTACCGCGCCGAACACCAAGCATCCGATCAGCTGTCGTCTCGGCACCGGACTGTCCCCCTGGCGGTGAAGTGTTGAGCGGCTTGCCATCCTGGCACCCGACCCGAGCGGCCCCCAGCCGAGGCCCGGCTCTCAGCCCGCGGCTTCATGACCGGCAACCCATCGTCGTCCGGGCGCCGTGGGCGAGGGGCCGGTAGTGCACCAGGCCGACGGCCCCCGTCTCGTCGTCCACGATGAGCAGGGCGTGCACTTCATGCTGGGGGTCCTGAATCCAGTCCCACACAGTGGCGACCGCGCACGGCAGTGAGTCACCCGATCACCTTGGGCCACTGCACTACCGACCCCACGATGACCGCCACGGGCAGGTGGCGCCGGGAGCTGGCCAGGCGATCGGCGCACGGACGAACGTCAATAGTGGCCCTGCTCATGCCTGAAGCTCTGATGACGAGTTCCGTCCGAGCGGCAACCTTTGGGTCGGCTCAGGTCTCCTAGTTGATGGTTGTCCCGCCGCACGGCTAGGGCGGCTAGGACGGTCAGGACGGACTGGGGGACACGTGACAGGGCAGGGCAGGGCTGTGGATGACACCGCGGGGGGCCAGGGGGTCGGGTTGGTTGGGGTCGAGCCTGTCGTCGTGGACGGGGCGATCGCCGGGGCTGGGGCCGCCATGGAGCAAGGGGTGTCCCCGACGGTCGACGCGGTCGTGGCGAGGACCGGCCGGCCGGCCGGGTCGACGGAGGCAGGTCAGGACGAGGTCGCGGCCTTCGTGGCGGCCAGCTGGGGGCGGCTGTACGGGGCGGCGTACCTGATGTGTGGGGACGCGGCGGACGCGGAGGACGTGGTGCAGACGGTGATGGCGACCGTGGTCGAGCGGTGGGGTCGGATTCGGCGCCGTGACGAGCCGATCGTGTACGCGCGGCGGGTCCTGGCGCACGAGGCGTACCGGCGCTCACGGCGGCGGCGGCTGGAGCTGGACCGGCTGGTCCTGCTCCGACGGGCTGACCGCGGCATCTCCGCTTCGGATCCGGTGGGTGAGCTGGTGCAGCGCGACGAGCTGTTCCGGGCGTTGCAGCGTCTTGCGCCGCGGCGGCGGGCGGCGGTGGTCCTGCGGTTCTACGGCGACATGAGCGAGGCCGACACCGCGTCGGCGTTGGGCTGCTCGGTCGGGACGGTGAAGAGCCAGACCAGCAAGGGGCTGGCCCGGTTGCGTGACTTGATGGCAGAAGGGGCGAGGACATGACCACTGGTGACCGCAACCGCACATCTGGCGATCTGGATGGCGTCGAAGATCTGCAGCGGCGTTTCGACGGACTGACAGACTCTTTCGACACGCCAGGGGACAGCTGGCAGCGGGTCACGGCCCGGGTCCGTTCCCGCCGTCGGCGGCGTCGTGCAGTCGCGGCGGGCGTGACAAGCGTGGGTGGGGTGATGGTTCTGGCCGCGACGGCGTGGGCCGGCGGGGGGCTTGTCGGCCTGGAGCTGCCTGATGTGCGCCCTGCGGGCCTTCCCCCGCACGTCGCCTCGACCACGCTGGAGCCGGACTACCCGGAGTACCGGTTCTGGGACGGCGCGGCGTCGATGGTGGGGGTGGCGGTGGCCGGTCCAAGCGCGCAAGTGCTGGATGACCTCTACCTGGCCGAGAATCTCCTCATCCAGGACTGCATGCAGGATCGCGGGGCTGACTGGACGTGGGACCCGCAGCGCATCAATGTCGAGAACGCCGAGACCGGCCCGGACGAGAAGCTGGTCCGGGTCCGAGCGCAGAGCGAGCGGATGGCGTCGTTCGGGGACCCCGACGTCGCGGCGGAGCAGGGCTATGGCATCGACTGGCCGGCCTGGCAGGCGGGTGTGCTGGACGCCTACCCCCCGCGGCTGGACGAGCCGGCGAAGTACGGGGTCCAAGGGAGCGAGGACCCTGAGCGCTCCCGGCGCCTCGTCGAGGGCGACGGCACGGGACAGGGCTGCGCCGAGCGGGCGCGGACCGAGCTGTACGGCGACGCGAGGCAGTGGGAACGCAGCACCAGCCGGGCGGGCGACGTCGGCGACGTGTTCCAGCTGCGGGCCTTCGCCACGCAGCACTTGGTCCAGCTTCAGGCCGCCGACGTTGCCTGGTCGAGCTGCATGGCCCAGCGCGGCTGGCGGAACCTGTCCGAACAGCTCGACGCCTACTCCCTTGCGTTCGAGGCCTGGGGCGCAGCGGAGCCCGACGCCGCCGACACGGAGCGCAGAATCGCGGTCGATGACGCGCATTGCGTTCAGCAGACCGGCTACGACGACGTCTACGCCGACGCCGAGGCCGCGGTCGTAGAACATGTCCAGGACGACCCGGACCTGGCTGCCTACGGTGCCCTGATCGAACGGGGTCTGTCCCGCGCCGCGGACGTCCTGCAAGAGGACCGTGACTCACGCCTGACCCCTGAGCAGCGCGAGGCAGTAGAGCGAGCGGAGGGCGAGCTGATCGCCGAGGCCGACGCGATGCAGCAGCAGAGCGAGTACCTGCAATGCATGGCCGAGCAAGGGTTGGTGGTCGCCTCGCTCGACGAGGACTACCAGGCCGAGGCGCCGGACCTCGACGAGATCACCCCCCCGGATGCATCCGCCGCAGACGTGGACGACGCACACCGCTCGTGCCTGCAGCCGTGACGCAGAAAAGCCCGGTCGCTGGCGCCGTCGCACCAGGGCGCGACCCGGGGACCTGGAACCTGGCAGGGGACGATCAACGGCATGCGTGACGAGTCTCGATCGTTGGTGCTCCACAAGCAGTGGCAGCTACGTCCTGGTGTCAGCCCCGACGACGTCGTGGCGCTGGTGCAGCAGCAGGTCTTACCCGCCTACCAGCGTCTCTCGGACGACGTCACGCTGGGCCTGGAGCTGAGCCTCGACGGCACCTCAGTCGTCGCGGTACAACGCTGGCTGAGCCCCGAGGCGCAGGAAGCGGTCGTGTCGTCAGACAGCTACTCGGCCTGGTGGGCCGACTACCAGCCTGCTCTGGCCGAGTGGGACCGGTTGCTGGCTTTCGTCAGCGAATGGAACACCGTCGATGTCGACCTCCGCGGCCGGGACGCCACCTGACCCGTTCCGTTGACCGATCCTCAGCCGGACGGCGCGCCGAGCCGGCTGAACGCCCTGTTCTTGCTCTGGCGGCCCGCCGTAAGGGACGGCTGTGTCAGTTGGGGCTCCCCAATTGGCGGTGGATGCGGAGTGAGCTGCCTTCACGCGGCCCGCCGAAACCGCGGACAGGGCTGGCACCGAGGCGGGGAGTCGAGGGCGAGGGCGCTACACGGCCACGCCCAGGTGCGGCGAACTGCGGATGATGAAGTTCGGGACCTCGGTTGCCGGGGCGGTGAGGTGCATCGTCGGGGCCAGTCTCGGCAGCACCTGCAGGGCGACGTGGACCTGGGTCCGGGCCAGCGCGGTGCCGATGCAGCCGTGGGTGCCCCGCCCGAACGTGAGGGGGTCGGCGGTGTGCGGGCGTCCCGGTCGCAGGTCGTCGGGCTCGGGGAAGGCGTCCGGGTCGCGGTTCGCGGCGCCGAAGGCCACCCAGAGCCGCGCCCCCGAAGGGACCTCGACCCCGGCCAGGGTGGTCAGCGACGGGCATGCCCGGAACAGGCCTACCCCGGCGGTGTCGAGTCGGAGCAGTTCCTCGACGAGGGGAGGGAGGTCGACGTCGCCGGTCGCGAGCCGGGCCCACAGCGGCCGGTCGGCGAGCAGGCGAACGAACATGTTGGTGAGCGTGCTGACCGTGGTCTCGTGCCCGGCGAAGAGGACGTTGGCGATGTCGCCGACCAGCTCGTCCTCGGTGAGGTCGTGCGTACCCTCGCGGGCCCCGATGACGAGGTCGCGGACGATCCCGGGCTGGAGCTCCTGCTCGTTCAGGGCGAGGGCGGCACGGACGTAGGCGTCGAACTCCTTGAAGCCGTGAGCCGCGGCGACGTACGCCGCTACGGGCAGCCCGGGCACCTGGGGGACGACGAACGCGTCCGACCAGCCGGAGAACTTCGGGGCGTCCTCGACGGGGAGGCCGAAGAAGCGGGCGACGGTTCGGGAGGGCAGGGGCCGGGTGAAGCCGTCGACCAGGTCGGTGCCACCCTCGGCGAGCATGCGGTGGACGAGCGCTTCGGCGTCGTCGCGGACGTCCGGTTCCAGCACGCGGACCCGGCTGGCTGTGAACGCCCGGGTCATGGCCGTGCGGAGCCGGCGGTGCTGGGCGCCGTCGGCGCTGACCATCGAGTGCTGCCACAGCGGACCCGTCGGTGGGTAGACGTCCAACGCCGCGGGCGGGAGGTGGGCCGTCGGTATGTAGGTCCCGCCGGACGGGAAGCGCGCCGGGTCGGCCAGCACCTCGCGCACCGCGTCGTAGCCCGTGACGGCCCACATCTGCAGGGCCGGGACGAAGACCACGGGCGACGTCGACCGGAGGCCGGCGAGCTGGTCGAACCGGTCGGCGGCCATGGTCGGCGAGGCGGGGTCGAAGGTATGGACGGGACCGGACGGGTGCGGTTCCTGACCTCGGGCGGGCACGGCGGTCATCGGACGGTGGTGCGCACGTAGGCCAGGAGAGGTGCTACGTCGGTCGCGAACGTGGTGACCCGGTCGGCCACGGTGTCGTCGAGCCAGGCCGCCTTCGGCAGGGATTGCATGACGACGAGCTGCTTGAGGCGCAGGTACGGCGCCATCGGGTGCTCCGCGTGCTCGGCGTAGCCGCGTGGCATGGTCTTGACCGCGTCGGACGTGTCGAGCTCGTGGCCGGCGGCGCGCAGCTCCTCGACGACCTGCGCGAACTGTTCTGGCTCCTCGAGCATGTGCTGACGGATCGGGTCGAGCGCCGGGGTCGGCGGCTTGTAGAGGCCGCCGGCGAGGAGCCCACCGTCCGCGGACAGCTGGACGTAGACCAGCCCGGCGCTCTCGGCCTTGGTGCCGCCCGGGGTGAGCAGGCCGGACCGGGAGGTCGAGTAGGGCGACTTGTCCTTGCTGAAGCGCACGTCGCGGTTCATGCGGAACGTCGTCGCCGCGCCGCCTCGAAGCGGGGCGGCGGTCCCGGCCAGGCGGCCCGTGACCTCCTCGAGCAGGTGGACGAACGGTTCGTCGACGGAGCGGTCGTAGGTGTCCCGGTTCTCGGCGAACCAGGCGCTGTCGTTCTTCTCGGCCAGCTCCGACAGGAAGGTGAAGGTGGCCTCGGTGAAGCCGTTGCCGTGAGCACTCATCGTCGCTCCTGGGGTCGGGGGTGGCCGGACAGTAACTGAACGATGTGTTCAGAAGCAACCATCGAGTCCACGAACAGCGGTACCCTGCCCTGGTGACGACCGGTGCCACGACCCCGCCCGATGCACTGGACCCACGTGTGGTCCGGACGCGGCGAGACGTCCTGGACGCGACCATCGAGGAGCTGCTCGAGGGCGGCTGGGACTCGGTCACCCACGCCCGGGTCGCCACACGGGCGGGGTACGCCAAAGCGACCCTCTACACGCACTGGCCCGACCGCCTCGCACTGGTGCGGGACTCGTTCGCGGCCTTCGGCCAGATGCCGCACCACGAGCCGACCGGCGACCTGCGCACCGACCTGCTGGGGGAGCTCGTCAGTTTCCGCACAGCGATGGTCGAGCACCGTCTCGACCGCGCGCTGGTCGTCCTCGCCGAGCGGTCCGGCCCCGTCCCGGAGCTGGCCTTCGTTCGTGACGCGTTTGTCGAGGACGGCGAGCGACCGATGCGCCGGCTGCTCGGCGGGGTCGTGGTCGAGCCGGCGCTCGGGGCGCTCACGGCGATGCTGTGCGGCGCGGTCGTCCACCCGGTCCTCCTGCGCGGCCACGTCCCCACCGACGAGGAGCTCGCCGTCGTCGTCGACGTCGCCATCGCGGGGCTGCCCGCAGCCCGGTCATGACGTCGCTGGTGCTGGCCACCGGCGAGGTCGACCTGGACCTCACGCTCGCGCCGCTGGCCATGCTCCCGGGCGACCCCACGCTGCGGCTGCGCCCAGGCCGGCTGGACCGGGCGACCCTCACCCCGTCAGGACCGGGCGCGATCAGCGTCGCCTGGGACCGCCCGGCAGCCGAGGCCACCGTCACCACCTCCGGGCCGGGGGCCGGGTGGCTGGCCGACCAGGCCCCGGCGCTGCTCGGCCTGCTCGACGACCCGACCGGCTTCGCCCCCGCCGCCGGACCGCTGCGTGAGGTGTGGCGGCGCCACCGGGGGGACCGGGTCGGCGCGACCGGGACGCTGTGGCACGACCTGGCCTGGTTCGTGCTCCAGCAACGCGTCACCCGCGGCGAGGCCGCCGAGCAGTGGGACCGGTTGGTGCGCGCGTTCGGCATGCCGGCGCCCGGCACCGACGGGCTGATGCTCCCGCCCGCGCCGGAGGCCATCGGCCGCCTTACCTACGACCGGCTGCACCCCCTCGGCATCGAGCGGCAGCGCGCGGACAACCTCATCGCGGCGGCCCGCTGCGCCTACCGGCTGCACCGCGACCCGGACCTGGAGGCGGACACGGCCCTGGCCGCCCTCGCGCAGGTGCGCGGGGTCGGGCCGTGGACGCTGGCTTGCCTCGCCACCGTTACCTACGGCCGCGCCGACACCGTCATTACCGGGGACTCGGGGATCCCGTCCATGGTCTCGTGGCTGCTCGCCGGAGAGCGGCGGGCCGACGACGCCCGGATGACCGAGCTGCTCGAGCCCTACCGGCCGCACCGGTACCGGGTGGTCCGGCTCGCCTCCGGCACCCGACCCCCGCGCCGGGCGCCACGGGCACCCGTGCACGAGATCAGGGGCCGCTGACGTGATCCCCGCCGACCGCTTCCCCCACGTCGAGGTGACGTCCCGGTCCGAGCTCCGGTCCTGGCTGCTCGCGCACCACGAGCAGCCCGACGGCGTCTGGCTCGTCACGTGGAAGAAGGCCACCGGCAGCCGCTGGTTCCCCCACCAGGACGTGGTCGACGAGCTGCTCTGCTTCGGCTGGACCGACGGCGTCATGCAGAAGCTCGACGACGAGCGCACCCTGCAGCTCGTCACCCCACGGCGGGTAGAGCACTGGGCCCGCAGCTACAAGCGACGGGTCGACGTCCTCACCGCCGAGGAGCGCATGCACCCTTCCGGACTTCGCGCGGTCGAGGCGGCCAAGGACTCAGGGCTCTGGACGTTCATGGACGACGTCGACGACCTCGTGGTCCCCGAAGACCTGGCCGAGGCCCTTGCCATTCGCCCCGGCGCCCGGGCGTTCTTCGACGCGGTCCCGCCGGCCAGCAAGCGCTTCTCCCTGCGGTGGATCAAGCTCGCGAAGACCGAGGCCACCCGCGGTCGGCGACTCACCACCACCGCCGACCTCGCACAGCAGGGCCGCCGGGTGCCAGGCAGCTAGTAGGCCGCTCCACGATTGGGACGGGGCCGACCGGGCTGGCTCTACGCGCTGGTCCACTGCCTGCTGCCTAGTTCCTATCGTGGCCAGTGTTCTCTGCCGTGAGCGGATCCCTATCCGGGCATCACTCTTGAACATGTTCAGTCGAACGTGTTCAACTGGGTCATGCCCGCCACCCGCGACCGGAGCGACACCCGCGTTCTCCTCCTGGACACCTCGCTGCGGCTGTTCCGTGAGCGGGGCTACGAGGCGACGACCATGCGCCTGATAGCCACCGAGGCCGGGGTATCGGTCGGAAACGCCTACTACTGGTTCCCCGGCAAGGACCACCTGGTGCAGGAGCTCTACCAGCGACTGCAGGTCGAGCACCGCGACGCCGTCGCGGCGCGTCTGCTGTTGGGGGGGACCCTCGAGCAGCGGTTGCGGGGCACGTGGCTGGCCGGCATCGAGGTGTTCGCGCCGTACCGGTCGTTCGGGTCCGGCTTCGTGCAGGTCGCCATCCGCCCCGGCGACGCGGCGAGCCCGTTCAGCGAGGCCAGTGCAGAGGCCCGGCGCCTGGCCGTGGGCCTGCTGGAGGACGTGGTGCAGGGCGCCCGCCCCCCGGTCCAAGGACCGGTCGCGGCGAAGCTGCCCGAGCTGCTCTGGCTCGCCTGGCTGGGCGTCACCCTCTTCTGGGTCTACGACACCTCACCCGACGCGGCTCGTACCCGGCACCTCGTCGAGCGCAGTGCGCCGCTGCTGGCACGTCTGGTCCGGTTGAGTCGACTACCGGTGCTCCGGGGCACGGTGCAAGACGTGCTCGACCTCGTCGACGAGGTCAGGCCGTGACCTCCACGGCGCAGCAGCGCCGAGACGAGGCCGGTCTGCGACTGGTCGGACGCGGCCTGCTCGAAAGCCTGGTCGCCGGGATGGCGATCGGGCCGATCGTGGTGCTGTTGATGCTGCTGATCTTCTACGCGGCCGATCTTGCCGACATCTTCCGTAACGGCAACCTTGGCCAGGCCGCGGCGTACGGCTTCTTCGCCCTCGTCATCGCCACCCCCGTGGGGCTGGCGGGCGGGGTCCTAGCCCTTGTGGTGCTGGGCGTCGTCACCCGCTACCGCGCCTCCGACTGGGCCACCTCACGCACAGCGTGGCTCGCGCCGGCCGTCACCGTCGGCGTCGCGACAGTCATCTCTGGCGTCCTCAGCGGCCTGTGGTGGTTCTACCTGGCCGCGGCACCAGCCGCAGCAATCACAGCATGGCGCGGACAGCGAGCCGTCACCCGCTACGCCAACGCCACAGCAGTCCCGAGCCAAGCCCCCAGAACGACCTTGTGACACCCACCCCACGCAACCACCGCCTGCCGACCGCATCCCTTCGGCCGCGCCTTCTAGCAGCCGACCCCGCAAGATGGATCGCATGCCGCTGATCGAGTGCGACGAGGTGGTGGACGCGCTGCAGGTGTACGACGGAGACGTCATCGAGCACCCGACGCTCAGGGCTCCGATGACGATCGCAGCGCACCTGCACTACGACCCCGAACCGAACATCCTCGAGCTCACTCCCGGCGTGGTGACGTTCGACGTCGTACACGACATGAACGTCGACGGCGAGCTCGATCCGGATCGAGAGGCCCTCGAGCTGACCGTCGTCCCCGGCATGCGACTGCGGCGCCTCTTCAGGTACGTGCCGCCTCCCGCATACCGCTGGCGCTGAGGGATTGCCTCTTGCCGCAAGCCGATCCTCTGCCGGACGGCGCGCCCAGGGCCGATCGCTGCAGCATTACGTGGCGATCTCTCGCCTCGGAGGGCCGACGGTATCGATGAGGGGGCGCTGACTGGGAAGCCCGTCAATGCGTGCTCTCGTTCGGCCTTCGTGGGGCTGGCGGTCGCCAGGGCCGCGGCGGGAATCTTGTTGGCTGGGTCGGCGGGGGTATGTGACGGTGAGCGCATGCCGGTCGGGGGGACGCGCGTGCGTCTGCCGCTGCCCCTGGTCGTTCTGGTGGCCGGCACGCTGGTCTCGGTCCTGGGCGACAGCGTTGCCTCGTTCGCGCTGATCCTGGACGCGAGCGAGCTCGGCCCGCCGTGGTGGGTGACGATCGTCTTCTTCGCCGAGCTGGTCCCGCCACTGCTGCTGGCCCCTGCTCTGGGGGTGCTGGTCGACCGGTTCAACGTACGGACGGTTTGGATCAGCGCGGCCCTCATCCAGGCCGTCTGCTTCGCCGCCGCGGCCGCCGTGCCCGACTTCTCCACCCGCGTCGCGCTGATCGCGGTGGCCAACGTGTTCGCCGTGGCCTCCTCCGCGGCGGCGTTCCGGCTCACCCCGGAGCTCGCGGGACCGGTCCCGACCCAACGCGCGAACAGCCTCGTCGCGGGCGCGGTGTCCTTCGCGTTCATCCTCGGCCCCGGTCTGGCCGCCGGCGTGTACGACGCCGCGGGCAGCACGCTCCTGCTGGGCGCCAACGCCGCCTCGTTCCTCGTCGTGGCGGTGCTGGTGCGTGCGGTCGTCCAGGTCGTCCCTCGCGGCGACCTGGAGGTCGGCAGCCGGTTTCTGGGAGCAGGCCGGTGACGGCCTGCGCGTACTGCGGAGCAGTCCTCTGGTTTGGGTGGTGCTGGGGCTGGCCGCCGGCATCGTGTTCACCACCTTCATCGAGGGCGTCGCCGGCGTGCTGTATCTGCCCGAGGTGACCGGCAGCAACTTCCGCTTCGGCCTGCTGGTGTCGATCTGGGCCGCTGGCGCGCTGGCAGGTTCCCTCGTCTCGGGGCACCGGTGGCTCGAGGGCCGCGAGATCGATCTCGTGGTGTGGGGCGGCGCGCTGATCGGGACAGCGCTGCTCGTCGAAGGTCTGGTCCCCAACACGTGGGTCATCGCCGCGGTCTTCGTCCTGGGAGGAGTGGGCAACGGTCTGCACAACGTCGGCATCCGCACCACCATCCACCGCCACATCCCCGAACAGGCCCACGGGCGCGCCTGGTCCTACTACAGCGTCATGGTCAACGCCTGCGTCGTCCTCGGCTACCTCGTCGGAACCCCCTGGGGCGTCATGTCCGCCCAGGCCCTCATCGTGCTGTCCGGAGTCCTGACCCTGCTCGTCAGCAGCTACGCCGTCTGGCGCATCCGGAACCTGGCCACGCGCACCACCGCAGGACCCGCCGGATAGCGAGGTCCCCGGCTCCTCTCCTGGGCAGACTGCGGGCATGGTGACGACGGTGGCGGTCCTGTCCGACGTGCACGGCGTCCTGCCGGTCCTGGACGCGGTCCTCGCCGAGCCGGACGTGCGTGGCGCCGACCTGGTCGTCGTCACGGGCGACCATGCCGCCGGGCCGCAACCGAACGCGGTGCTGGACCGGTTGCTCGAGCTGCAGGACCGCGTGCTGCTCGTGCGTGGGAACGCCGACCGCGAACTCGTCGCCTGCCGCCGCGGCGAGGGGACGGCCATCCCGGACCCGATCGCCCCCTGGGCGGCAGAGCAACTCACCGAGACGCACCTACAGCTGCTCGCCGGGCTGCCCCACCCCGTGACAATCGACATCGACGGTTTCGGGCCGGTCATGTTCTGCCACGGCACCCCGCGCGACGACGAGGAGGTGGTCCTGGTCGACACCCGGCTGCAGCGATGGGCCGAAATCTTCGCCGACGTGGCGCACGACGTCCGGACCGTGGTCTGCGGACACACCCACATGCCGTTCGTCCGGCTCGTCAACCGCCGGCTCGTCCTCAACCCCGGCAGCATCGGCATGCCCTACGGGCGACCCGGCGGCGCCTGGGCGCTGCTGCGCGACGGGCAGGTCAGCCTCCGCCACACCACCATCGACGTCCCCGCGGCCATCGAGGCCGTCGTCGCCGCGTCCACCTACCCCGACGTCCGCGCCTGGGCCCAGGACTACCTGAACGCCACCGCCAGCGACGCCAAAGCACTGAGCGCCTTTGCCCCGCGGGACGGCCGCGACGACCTCTGACCGTCAGCGGACACGTGACCCCACGGCCGGATTGGCACTTGGGACCAAAGGCTCGCCGCCCTAGGCGTCGGCTTCGATAACCCGTCGGAACAGTTGCAATGCGAGAACGGACCTGACGTCTACGGTCGCGGGGTGACGGACGCGCAGACCCTGACGGTGTGGCGCCTCGAGATGCCGCAGGCGCCTCGGTACCGCTTCGACTGGCTCGGTCCCTACACCTCGCACTGGCTCACCACCCGAGCCGAGGAGGTCGTGCGTTACATGGAGGCCGAGCACACGGTCACCCACCCTGAGCCTCGCGACCGCCAGGTCTTCACTCACCATCGCGAGATAGGCGACCCGCTGCTGTGCGGATCCCTGGGAGGGGACGGCCTGCAAGCGTGGTTCGGTGACTACCTGCCGCTCCTGCAGGGCGAGGGTGGCCACTTGGCGCGGTACGAGGTACCGCTGGCCGCTGTCGTCGACCAGGACGACCGCCAGCTCATCTTCGTGCAGAGTCGCGCCCGGCTGATCGGCCGCGAGGGCACACCACCTCCGGCCGAACTGGTCCGCAGCAGCTCCGGCTCTCGCGCGGCCGCCATGCTGGCCAGCAACGGCAAGTACGACTACGACCCTGCAGGTCGCAAGACAGTCTCCGCCGCCGTAGGTAGTGGTCCGTAGTCCAGAACGATGCGTCCGTCCTTCGCCGGGAGACCATCCCCAGCCGGACGGGGCGCCGAGGGCGCTCGACGCTGGCATCTGCTTCGATCGCCCGCCGCGAGGGCCGGCTGCGTCAGTGAGGGGTCCTTAGCTGGGGAGCGTGAGCTTGTAGCCCTCGTGGGTCGCGACGAACCCGAAGCGCGCGTAGAAGCGATGAGCGTCGTCGCGCGACTTGTCGCTGCTCAATTGGACGAGCCTGCAACCCCGGCGTCCCGCCTCGTCGATCGCCCACTGCAGCAGCGCGGCTCCCAACCCGCGGCCCCGGAAGTCACCGCGGACCCGTACCGCCTCGACCTGCGCCCGCAGCGCCGCACGTCGTGCCAGTCCGGGCAGGAAGGTCAGCTGCATCGTGGCCACTACCTGCGGACCTTCGGTCGCGACGAGCAGCAGGTGAGCTGGATCAGCGTCGATCTGCTGGAACGCCGCCACGTAGACGGCTAAGTCTTTGTCGCCGCTGATCCCGTCCCGGTCGGCGCCGAGCTCGTCGTCGGCCAGCAGGCCCACGATCGCAGGGACGTCGTCCGCGACAGCCCGCCGCAGCCCCACGCCCTCCCCGGGCAGCAGGAGCCCGTCCAGGACCGTCACGTCGTCAGGCTGCCCGACGGACAACGGACCACGCCACCCGGTGCTCACTCCTCCCAGACGGGCACCAGCGGCAGTCCCCGCGCTGCTCGCTCGGCGTCGACCGCCTGCTGGATCAGCCCTGTCTTCGCGCGGGTGTAGTCGTCGACGTCAACGGCCTCGCGGGCGAGGCGACACTTGAGTCGACCGTAGGTGGCAGCGACGTCCGGGTGCTGCAGCAGGTGATCACGGAACAGCCGCTCGTTCTTGGTGTCCCAGTCACTCCTGAGGACCAGGTGAAGGTGCACGCTCCGCGCGCTGCTCCCGGGGGGCAAGTGGCGGACGTAGAAGGAGCGATCGGGCATGGCGACCGGGGTCAGCGTGTAGCCCAGGTCCTCCAGCGCCAGCGCTGCCGACGGACCGAACGCCAGGTCGGGCACCGGCGCCATGAGGTCGATGACCGGCTTCGCCGGCAGCCGCGGGACCGCCGTGCTGCCC
The DNA here is from genome assembly GCF_042466345.1 of Jannaschia sp. R86511. Classification (NCBI taxonomy): domain Bacteria; kingdom Pseudomonadati; phylum Pseudomonadota; class Alphaproteobacteria; order Rhodobacterales; family Roseobacteraceae; genus Jannaschia; species Jannaschia sp. R86511. Next base: position 763,197 of record NZ_JAXHCD010000001.1, on the reverse strand, counting down.
AGGTGCTCCACCTCCGCGAGAAGCGACCCAACCGCGGTGATCAGCTCCGCCGCCAAGGTCTCGGCCAGCCCTGACCAGCGCTCGTCGTGGTCGACAACGTCCACACCCACCACGTTCCGCAGAGTAGGTGACTCCGACCCTTCGCCAGCGTGCCCAGCAGACGATCCCGTTACGGCACGAAGGGCGTGAGTGGTCTCACGCGAGCCACGGGTACCCGCCGGGCGCCTGGGCCGAACGGGCGGTCACGGTGTCGAAGTCGTGCAGGTGCGGGTCCATCGATAGGTCGTGCGGCTCCACCCGGACCTCCCGGAGAACGGGGATTGCGGTGCGCCTGATCCACTGGCACTCGGTGATGGGTCCGAGGACGGGGTCCGTGTGGCTTGGCATCCGCGCGAAGTGCTCCCGGGGCAGGACGTACAAGACGCCCGGCTGGGTCGGCGGGTGGCCGTCGTCGGTGGCCGAGTAGGACAGGAAGATGCGCCGCTGCGAGGCCGGTCCGGGCTGCAGGCCGGGGTAGAAGCAGGCGCTCAGGAGTCGGCGGCAGGCGGCTGAGCGGATGCCGTAGGCGATGGCCCAGGTGGGGTCTTCGGTGGCGAAGACGGCGGTCTCCTTGGAGAACGCATCTGGGCCGAAGTCGACGGGGGCGCGGGGCTCGAGGTTTACCAGTCCTGTGTGCCGCGATCCGTGGAGCAGGTACCGCCCCGTGGCGGTCAGATCGGCGAGCTGCTGCCAGGTCGACGTCCCCTGGGTCGGCGCCGGCAGGTGCCACGTCGATGGAACCACCCATGCAACATAGAACAGGCATCTGAGCCGTCCCGCCGAGCGATCCTCCAATGGCGACGGGTGGGCGCCCGCACGGCGGTTGCCCCTAATCCTCGGTGGCGCGGACCTCCGCCCAACGGTGCCAATCTCACCGTCGACACAACCGAAGCCGCACCTCCTCGCCTCTTGCAGGCAGAGGGGCGCGAGCGGCGCACCAGCGAGGGGAGTCCCGTGACCGAGAACCGACGACCCGTCGTCGACGACGGCTTCCGTGAACTTGTGCGCGCAGAGCAGCCGCGGTTGCTGCGGCTCGCCTACGGGGTGACCGGACGCTGGGCGTCGGCGGAGGACGCCGTGCAGGCAGGACTGGAGAAAGCGTACTCGGCGTGGCACCTCGTCCGGCGCGCCGAGGACCGGACGGCCTACGTGCGGCGGATCGTCGTGCGCGAGGCGGTACGGGAGGCGAAGCGGCAAGCTCGCTGGGGCACGCTGGAGCCGGCCGCGGCAGACAGCGCAGCCCGTGCCGTTGGCTCGCCCGAGGACCGGTTGGACCTCGCCGCCGCGCTGGCCGGCCTCTCGCCCAAGCAGCGCGCTGTGGTTGTCCTTCGGTACGTCGACGACCTGCCGGTCGCCGAGGTCGCCCGCACCCTCAGCGTCGGCGAGGGCACGGTTAAACGCCAGTGCCACGACGCGCTCCACACCCTTCGGGGGCTGCTCGGCCCCCGCCACGTCGAGGAGGCCTCCGATGCCCGCTGACCGTCACCACGAGGACACCACCGCCTCGATCGGCGCGCCCGAGGAGGCCGCCGTCGTCTCGCTGCTGCACCGTGCCGCTGACCGCACCACCTTGCCGTCGTGGGACCCAGACCTCGATGCCGTCGTCGACGCGGGAATCCGCCGTCGTAGGACGGTGCGTGCCGGCTTGGCTGGTGCGGCGGCTGTGGCCGCGGCGGCGGTCGTAGCGGTGACCGTCCAGCTCGGCGGGACGGGTCTGGACGCTGCACCGTCGCCGCAGGTCGCGAACCCCGGGCCGCTCCTCAAGACCGAGGGATACCGGGGGCCAGCGACCTTCGACGCGTTAGGTGAACGACCCGGCCTGTGCCCCCGTCCCTTCGACGAGGCCGGGGAGGAGCGCGTCGACCTGCCCGACGGTCGTCCCGCGGTGGTGCCGACCGACGTCGTGGCGCCCCTCGTGGGCCGGCTCGGCGCCGCAGTCGCTGACGTCGGCCTGCAGCCCAACGACTGGTCGGTGCAGCGCTCGACGACGTTCCTCACTCAGGCGCCGTGCGGGCCGTTGTACGACGTCGTTCCGGCCGAGGAAGCGGGTAGCGTCTCGCTACGAGTCACCTGGCTGGGGACCAGTCCGGCGCGCGGCATCTGCGACGGCGATCGGAGCGACCTGTGCGCAGCAGGTGTCGTGGACGGCGTCGCACGGTGGCGCTCGGCCCCGGTGGCGACTGAGGTGACGGGCGACGGAGAGATCGTCGACGTTGCCGGCGTCGATCTCGTCGTCGAGCTGGTCGGCGACGACCCCGCCCTGTTGGCCGATCCGACCCGTCCTGGCGCGGCGGACGTGCCCGTCGTGGAGCTAGTTGCCATCGGCGACGTCGAGGTGGCGCAGATGCTGGAGGTCGCCCTCGCAGAGGACTGGCACGCCCTGGCGGCACAGGTGGAGGCAGACCTGATCGCAACCGTTCCCGTCAGCGATGCGGCGTCGTCCAGGCCATAGGCGCCGATGAGCACGCGTCCGTCACCCCTGCTCAGCATCCGTCAAGCAAAGCTGAACATCGCAGCAACCGACAGCCACAGGGCGGGCTCGCGACCGTCCCAGCAGCCGACCGACTGCCGGCGACGGATGGCGGCTGAGGAGCAGGTCGCGCGGGACCGGCCTCGACCCACAGGGGATCCTCAGCCGGACAGAGCGACCAGGAGCCCTCGGCGCCCATTTCCGCGTCGGAAGCCCGCGCTGCAGGTCAGCTGTGTCAGTGAGGGGCCCCTAGTCGGACGGCCAGGTCGAGGACCGGGCAGCGTGAAGCTGGCGTCACCGTTGGGTTAGGGCCCGCTGCACACCTCACCGCTCGTTTCCTCGAGTAGGAACGGCTGCGTGGAGACTGCGGCAGTGTCCAGCGGCAGCACGAGGTACGCGGTGTAGGTGTAGACCCCCGTGACGCTCAGTGGTTCGGTGCTCCCCGGCTGGGGACCGCCACCTCGCCCGAACTCCTGCCGGGACCGGTAGACCAAGGTCCCGGCCTCGGGCGCCCAGATCGCCGGCCCAGTCGGCCACACGTCGCGGGATGCGGAGTAGCGCTGGGCCACGACTACCCCGTCCTGCAGGAACAGCTCTGTTGTCCCGGTCGGTGTTGTGTTCTCCAACCGTTCGCAGCCCGTCGAGGACAGCGCTGCCGCGGCCGGGGCCCAGGGCGACGCCGGCGCCTGCAGCACGTCGCTCTCAGTTCCCACTAGCTGCAGGGATGGTCCTACCTGATCCCGCTCCAGTCCGCCCACGAAGTCAAAGGAGACCGCCTGAGCCGTTGGCGTTTCGGCCTGCCCGAGCGCGGCCGCGTCCGCCTCGCAGTCGGGGGCGTCGGACCGTCGGACCTCGGCGAAGCGGACGCCGTACGTCCCCAGGTCCGAGATGACAATGTCGGCGCCGTCCTCGACTCGCGTGCCGATGCCGACGTTCAGCGCCTCAGCACCCGCACCGACGTCGGCGGGTGCGCCGACCGACAATGTCTCGCGAGCGAAGCCCTCGGCCTCCTCGATCGGCCGACCGAAGGTAAAGCCCGTCGCGGTCGGTGATGTCCGCCCCAGCAGGGTCGTCATCTCCACCTGCGCCGACACCAGCCGACCATCGACGACCCACCCGCTAAGCGCGACCTCGCCCACGGTCGCCGGCGCCACGCGCAGACAAGCGCCGGAGCCGTATCGGAAAGACCACCCGGCCGCGGCTAGATCGTTCTGTTGCTGGCCCAGGACCAAGGGACCAACACCGAGCGGGCTCATGGCCACGTCAGAAATGGTCAGCTGCGAGTCGAGGTCGCCCGGACCGCGCACGTTATCGGGCGTGGCCGTTGTCTCATCCGTCGCAGGCGAAGGGACGGGACGGAAGGCCTCCTCAGACGCCTGGGTCCCAGGCCGCACGATCACGACGGCGAGCAACATCATCCCAAGGGCTATCAGCCCCCACCACCACCGACTCACGGACCAACCCCCTCACGCCGTCGGCGCACGCTACGTCACGCGAACGAACAGAGCCGGTAAGGGAGCCACAGCGTCGCAGATGCGTGGCTGGGCGGACCAGCTGCCGATCGTCAGCCGGGGCCGGGGCGCTCGATGGCCCTGGGCGCCCGGATGTGGCCTCGATCGACCGCCGCGAGGCCCGGCTGTATCGATGAGGGGTCGGCTGCTGGGACGCCAAGCGCCCCTGGCCGGAGAGTGAGGACATCGCTCAGTCGTCGCGTCGTCTCTGCCGGCTCGGGTGCTGCTCACGTAGGGTCTTGCTGTGACAGTTAAGCCCTTTGCAACGGGCCAATTCGCGTTCTGGCTCGGACTCGGCTTGGTAGCGATTGCGCTAGGAGCAGCAATGCTCCTCACCGCTGAGCCGGGAGATGTATCCCGACGGGGTATCCCCATCGACATCCTGGGTCCGATCAGCATCGTGGTGGGGCTGGCGTCAGCGGTCACGGCGATCGTGCGCAGGCCCCGCTGATGGGGTAGACGACTACCTGTGGTCGGTAGCGGATCGACAACCGGACAAGGCGCCGAGCGGCCCTCGGCGCCGGATTTGGCCTCGATCACCGTCCGCGAAGGCCGGCTGCGTCGGTGAGGGGTCGGCTACTGGGACGATCGCGGGCCTCAGAGGCAGGTTGAGCTGACTCGTCAGGAAATCAGCGGCATGAAGCAGGTGGGCGAAGGTGCCCGCCGTGCGCCACGGCTGGCTCTCCAGGGGCGGAGCCATTGGGTGACGAGGTCGTCCGCACGTAGCCTGGCGCTCGACCGATGCGCGACGGTGCAGCAACAGTCAGATCACCCATCCGACCTCAGAGCTACAGCGGCTTCTTGCGGAACAGCGGCAAACTCCAGAAGAACAGTCCCATAGCAATACTGAACGGTGCGGCGATTCTAAATGGTATACCCCGCCAACCCGACTCGTCTAAATCGCGGAATATCAGAGTCCAGACCCCCATTGCTACGAGAACGGCACCGAACCCGATACAACCCAGTACTTGTCGACGAGGCATTCAATCTCCGATGCTGTTGAGGTGGAGCACGGCAGTTAACCGGCTCCACCGTAGTAACTCAGCCGTGAGACCGACGGTCCACAGCAGGTTCGCCCAGCCGCCACCCCGGTGACGTGCTGGCTGAGGAAGGCCCTCGGCAAGCCGAACCTCCTCGATTGGCACGCTGTCCCGGCTGGCCATCAGTCGTCGAGTTCCCGGTCCGGCCGCCCGTAGTCACCCGCGCTAGGGATGGTTCAGTCCCTCGTGTAGGGATCCTCCGCATCACTCCAAGTGGGCGTCCGAGAACTCCTCCCGGACGGCTTCGTCGCGTGCCGCAGAACGGCGCCAGCCGCCACGACGCCAGCAAGCCACACCCAGTCGGTGATGGGCGACAACGGCGTCCGGGAGAACGCGACCGCCATCGCCACACCGAGCACGAAGAGGATCAGCGCGCTGCGGTAAGGATGAGCGAGCACGATCGCAACCTACGGAATCCTGACCGAGGCCACCAGCACTGGCGACGCCCGGGCCCGTCTCGCATGGCGATCCCCAGCCGGAGCAACGCTCCAGAGGCCCCCAACGCCCCGTTCCGACGTCGGCGACCCGCCCCGAGGGCCAGCTGTGTCGGTGGGGGTCCGTTGAACGGGACTCGCCGACAGGTCGTGGCGCTGACGATGACCACGGTGGCCCCGTAGCGTCGGCCGCATGCGGAAGTGGTGGGGTGTTCTGCTCGTGTTCGTGGTGGCTGTCGTCGTGGCTTACGTCTGGCAGCGGACGGGGTGGCAGCGGGGTACCGACGCGGCTCCGCGGTCTCACGACGAGGTTTCGTGGCTCTTGGTTGTCGGTGTGGGCGTGGGGACCGTGGTCTTGTCGCAGCTGCGGAGCTGGGGGCGCCGCGGCGCCGAACGGCTGGGTCGCCGCGCCCGAGCTGGCCGCGCCCTCGACTAGGACGACAGACCCCAGTTCGACTGGCGGGGGCTTGTTCCGGCGGTCTGTCTGGACCGGGCCGTTTCCTCGCCTTGCGGGCGTATCGCCTGATAGACATCGCTCTGTGGCCCGCCTTCGGTGGGCTCGGGGGGCACCGGGGATCGGTTCCTTCGTGGTGTCTCAACCCAAGGACGGATCATGGCTTCTCGCCGCTCGCTCACCCCTTTCGTCGCCGCCGTCGCGGCCACGACTCTCAGCGTGACCGGGGTGTTCCTGCTCGGCGCCGCGCCGGTCAGCGCCGCCCCGGCCCTGTCCGCGGAGTGCGTGTCGCTGGTCGACACCCTGGAGGAGGAGTTCGGGGACGTCGACATCGACCCGGACTTCGACGAGGACGCCCTCGACGCGCTGTTCGCGGCCTACGAGGAAGCGTCGGAGGCCCTGCTGGATGAGCTCGACACCCTGGACGCGCAGGAGCAGGACGCCGTCAGCGACGCCGAGGACGCCGCCGAGGCCCTGCTCCTGATCCAGGGCGTCCGTGACCTGGCCGAGGTCGCCGTCGAGGAGGCCACGACGGCCGTCACCGACGCCGAGGCCGCGCTGGCCGCCGCGGAGGACGGCGGCGATTCTGACGAGATCGCCGCGGCGCAGGCCGCGCTGGAGGAGGCCGAGACGGCCCTGGCCGACGTGGAGGCCGCCCTGGTCATCGCCGAGGACGCCATCCCCGTGGCGGAGGCCGCGGTCGAGGAGGCCGACGCCGCCGTCGTGGCCGTGCAGGAGCAGATCGCTGCGGTGGAGGCCGAGCTCGAGGCCCTCGACGTGGCGTTCGAGGCCGACGTCGACGCGATCATCGGTGACCTCGAGGAGATCGACATCAACCGTCTGCTCGACCTGTTGGCCCAGATCGCCCTGGAGTGCAACGACGACGACAGCAGCACCGGCGGCGGGACCGGCAACGGCGGCACCGGTTCGGGTTCGGGTTTCTGGGTCGGGCAGCGGGGCTGGTAGCGCGCCGGTCGCCACGCCGGTCTCGGGCCGCGCGTCCTTCACAGGCTGAGCACCATCCACCACCCCCGCACGAGCACTGACACCCGCGCCTTGAGCAGCAACGGTGGATCGACAACTCGAGGGCGGGGCAGTCACAGGCTGCCCCGCCCTCGGGTGTGGTTGCGGGTCGCTGGAGTGGCGATGGCAGCTGTCATCGGGCTGGCCGTGGCGGGTTGCGGCTCCGACGCAGCCACCAGCGCCGGCCCAGCCACCTCGACCGACTCGGCACCCGCGGTGAGCAGCAACGCAGCGGGCGAGTCCACGGTCGTGCCTGAGCCTGCCGGGCGAGAGGTGCTTGATCCCGACGACGGGTATGTCCTCACCGCGACCACCGACACCGTCCAGGTCCACGACGCCCCCGGCGGGGACGTGGCGCATGAGCTCGACAATCCCCGCGACACCGGGGCGCCGCTGACGTTCCTCCTCGCTGACGATCCCGGCCGGGGTTGGTACGAGGTCATGGTGCCGGTGCGACCCAACGGCAGCACCGGCTTCGTCCGCGCCCAGGACGTCAGCATCGCCCGCGTGCCCTACCGGCTGCCGATGTCCGTCGCCGACAACGAGCTCACCCTCTACCAGGACGACGAGGTCCTCCGGACGATGCCCGCCGCCAGCGGGACTGGGGACACCCCCACCCCGCTCGGGCTGTTCTACCTGACCGAGCTCCTCGAACCCACCAACGCCGGGTACGGCCCCTACGCCTACGGGCTGTCGGGGTTCTCCGAGGTCCTCGACAGCTTCGGCGGTGGGCCCGGCCAGATCGGCCTGCACGGCACCGACGACGCCACCAGCGTCGGCCGCGCCGTCAGCGCCGGCTGCATCCGACTCTCCGACGACGACATCACCTACCTCGCCGAGCTCCTCCCGCTCGGCACCCCCATCACCATCAGCTGACGGCCACAACTCAAGGGGTGAGCGTGCTCTCTACGCACCGCTTCGTCACGGGGCTGTTTCTCGGCGCCGCCGCCCTGTGCATCGGCACGTACCTACTGCTGACCGGCGACCCGGCCGGGTGGTCGCTGACCGGCGTCGGCGCTCTCTGCCTGGTCGTGGTGCTGGCCATCCGACACCTCGGCCAGCGCGTCGAGCGCGGCGGCGTCCTCGACCGACCGCCGCCTAAGGTCCAGCGCACCGCCCGCGTTCTCCTGGGGCTGCTCGTGATCGGCGTCGGGGTGGCCGTGCAGATCACCGGCGACGCGTCCGAGGGCGCCGTCCTCGGGCTGCCTCGGTGGCTGTTCAGCGGAGCCTGCCTGCTCGCCGGCGTCACCCTGCTGGGCTGGGCCGCCCTCGGTCGGACGACACGCACGCCCTGACACGCGCGCGGCCTAAGAACCCGGCAATCACCTTCCCCGGGCGAGCCGTTGCGGACCCGGCCTATAGGTGCGGCGGGTCAGCCCCACACCAGGACTGCGTGCACCACGAGCACCACGAAGCCCAGGCCGACCAGTGTCGCCGCGATCCGCCGGGTGCGCTTGATGAGGTCTGGGTCACGCTCGGCCCGCAGCCACCCGAACCACTGCAGCAGCCCGTTGACAACCAGGACGAGGCCGGCGATCCAGAGGACGTTCTCGTACCAGCGCATCGACGTCCTCCTTCGTGTTGGGTCTCAGCAGCACCGGAAGGCATCGCGCCACTGACCCCGCCGGCCGGGGTCTTCGAACCTATCGGTGGCGGCGGAGATGACGCTCACCACCTTGGTGACGCCCTCGGTCGACGATCGTCACGCGGTGATGCGCCGCGGGACGGAGGACGCCGAGGTCGGTGACGTGGTCCCGTCTCACGCGGTGGGAGACGATCAGCGGCATGGGTGACGTCGAACCTCGACCGCTGGTGCTCCACAAGCGATGGCAGCTGCGTCCCGGCGTGCACCCTGAGGACGTCGTGGCGCTGGTGCAGCAGACGGTCGTACCCGCGTACCAGCGTTTGTCGGACGACGTCACGCTCGGTCTGGAGCTGAGCCTCGACGGCACCTCAGTCGTCGCGATCCAGCGCTGGGCGAGCCGCGAGTCCCAGGAAGCAGTCATGTCGTCCGACGGCTTCGCCAGCTGGTGGGCCGACTACCAGCCGGCTCTAGCCGAGTGGGACCGGTTGCTCGAGTTCGTCGGCGAGTGGAGCACCGTCGACGTCGACCTCCGCGGCCGAGACCTCGTCTGACCATTCCCGTTGGTCGATCCCCTGCGGGACGGGGTAGCCATGCGCTACCGCAGTGGTCTCGCGGCCCGGCCCCGTCACCGGCAGCCGTGTCGTCCCGTTGGACTCCCAACTGCAAGAGACGGGTCGTCTGGCCTGTTCGCGGGGCAGACTGTTCGGACGCCTGCACACCGGTGCCGGCTCGATCCTCACCGGCGGAGTTGTACCCGGGTCGGTTTGAGGCCGGATACCCCTCTCAAGGTCTCCCAACGTCACAGCGTCTACTGTCGCAGCGTCAGTCTTCGCCTCCGTTGGACCCCCTGAAGACGGACCAAGGTTGGGGTCTACCGCGCGGAGCCGCGGCATGTAACCAGGGAGCACAGCGTGTTCGAGTTTCACGACGACACCTCCGCCGAAGCGGTATCCGCACTGTTCGGCGAGGACATCTATCTGATCGAGGGCCTACGTCGAGAACACCGAAACGGGTGACCTCCTGGCGTCCGCGGGCGGGCTCGGGCGAGGCGGAGATGGGCGGAAATACTTGTTGAGGTGGGACGGAAGAACACTGCCGCTTCACGCCCGTCGCGTGCGCCGAGAGACCGACCTGCTGGACGGCTTCGAATGGTGGCCTGCGAAGAAGCCGGCCCACATCGGCAACCCGGCGGCCGACCGGTGGAACGTCCCCCGTCTCAAGGGCGACGGCCTTGTGGTCTTCACGCTCGAGCAGCTGGGCACCAGCTTGGAAGCGCGGATGAGGACCAAGGCGCCGGAGGTGCGCCTGGAACCAGACGAAGCCACCGCCGCCCTGCAGGTTGCGGCCGAGGCGTGCCTCGTTCTCGAAGCCACCCTGGAGTGGCCCCATCGGCTCGTTCGGGTCAGTGATCCGGGCGGTAGCGGTCGCGAGCTCTCCCCAGCCGACTACGGCTATCCCGACGTCATGTCCCGCAACGCCGCGATGTGGACCAGGTCCGTGCCTCGAGGCGAAGCGAGCGGCAGTTCCTGAGCCACTTGGCAGCAGACGCTGGGACACTGCTCCGTTGAGATTCGCTCGCGGGTGAAACCGGATGACGATCGGCAGCCGGGACAGGGGCTTGCTGCGTCCCGCGGGTGCTTTCGGGGCTCTCGGCACGGCCTTAGGCGAGGTCGCGCCGATGGAGGATCCCTACCTGGTGATCGTCTGCCGGCTGGACACCGCGGCAGAAGGGGGCCGTAGAGCGCGGGACGGGTCCCCTGGGCTGCCGTTGCGGAGCAACCATGTGGGCACGGTCAGCGCTCAGTCTGGGAGCAATCCGCCCGTCCCTTGGCCAGTTGGGCGGCACCTGCCAGCAACGTGTCGATCGACAGGCTCAGGACCTCGTCATCGTCTGCGTCGGGGGCAGGGTGGAGCAGGGCGGTGGTGACCAGGCCGCTCAGCAGCGAGGTGACCAGCGCACGGGAGGCCCTGGTGGAGGCTGTCGCACCGGGGCTCCGGTCGAGCATCCCGGCGAGGATATCTGTCTCGGATCGCAGGGTCGTGGCCAGCTGGTCCCGGTGACGGACGTCGACAAGAGCCGCCTGAACGACCACGGACAGCAGGTCCCGTCGCGTCCGGAGCGTGGCGAGGAACTCCGTCGCAGCGCTCAGGAGCCGGTCACGCACGGGACGGTCCTCCTGCCCGACGATCCTGCGTAGGTCAGCGGCGACGGAGGCCCGTGCGATCACCGCCTCGAGCAGGTCCTCCTTGGTCTCGAAGTGGTAGAAGACTGCCCCCACGGAGACGCTCGCCGCCTCCGCGATCTGCCGGGTGCTGGTTGCGGCGATGCCGTGCTGCGCGAAGGACTGCAGAGCCACGTCGAGGATCCGCTCGCGCCTGGCTTGTCGCTCCACGACGTCTCCCTCTGAGTGGACGCTCACTCAAACGAGTGACCTAGAACATTGGCACATGCTGGATCTGCGTGCCTAAACTGAGCGAGCGCTCAGATTGCCTGGGCTCGATCGGACGAAGGGCATCCCGTGACCACGAGCCTGCGAGCAGCGGCGTACGGGCGGGCCCTCGCCCGTCGCGTCGGACGCACCGTCACGTCCTACGCCACCAGCGCGGCCATTCTTGCGGTGGTCTTCGGCCCCCGTCGGCTGCTCGTCGCCCGGTACACGTGGGTCCGGAGTCGGGGCGGCTCGATCGCGGTGGACCGACTCCCTGGGGCACGTCGGCTGGACCGGGCAGAGATGCGCCGCCATGGCCGGCCCGTCCCACCGCCACCTCGACCGCCTCGGCACCCCTTCAAGCTGCGCACGATGCGCGCGGCCCGGTACCCGGCACCCGACATCCACCTGCAATACGACGAGGCGCCGCTGTCCGGTCTGACGCTGGCGGGGGTCGGAGAGACCGAGCCGCGACGGGTAGCGAAGTTCTTCCACGCCGGGCACGGCCACATCTACGGTGCGCTCAATCGGGCCTTCCACCTGATCGCCGACGAACAGGCGATCAAGGTCGTGGAGCGGGTGAGGCGGGACAACCGGCGCGCGGTGGGCCCCGTCGCCATCCATCAGCGCCCAGTACCCGACCCCGGGGCGTTGGCCGGGCAACTGAAGTCACTGGCCCGGGAGCACGGTGCCACCGCCGTCGGGTGCACGGCCGTCACGGCTGAATCGGTCTACGCGGGGATCGAGGACTACCTCCCGCACGCGGTCGTGGTGGCGGCGCCCATGGCCCGCGAGCCCATGCTGTCAACCCCCTCGCAGGCCAGCGGGGTCGCGATCGTCGAGGGCTACTTCGACGTGGGGCGCGCCGCCATCGAGGTCGCTGAGTACATCCGCTCGCTGGGCTGGCGAGCCGAGGCGGACACCAACCTCGTCGGGGCGCCGTCGAAGGTGATGCACGTGCCCCTAGCGGTGGCCGCCGGACTGGGGCAGATGGGTAAGCACACCTCGCTCATCACCCCGGAGCACGGCGCAAACGTCCGCCTCGCCGTGGTCCTGACCGACGTCCCGGTCGCCTTCGACGACCCGGTCGACATCGGCATCGACGACTTCTGCGCAACGTGCCAGGTGTGCACCTCCAACTGCCCACCCAACGCCATCTTCGACACCAAACTGATGGTGCGGGGCGTGGAGAAGTGGCACCTCGACTTCGACCGCTGCACCCCCTACTTCGCCGAGAACGACACCTGCGGAATCTGCATCAGCGTCTGCCCGTGGAGCGAGTCCGACAAGGCGCCACTGCTCACCCAACTGCAGCAGCAGCGCAGGACCGTCGCCTCGCGCTACCCGAACCTCCTCGCACCCCAGGAGCACCAGCTCCCGCTCACCCCGCCCCAATCGCTGGAGCATCTGGAACCGCTCGGCCAGGTCGAACCGCTTGGTCAGGTCGAACCGCTCGACCGCACAGGCCAGTCGGTGTCGCTGCTGGATGCGCCGCTGCCGGACGTGGAGAACCGGTGGCTTCAACTGGGGATGACCCGGCGGACGCTGCACCCGGGCGGCGTCTTGGAGATCGAGCTGCGGACCGGGACCGGAGGCGCCCTGCCCGCGTGGGCGCCGGGCGCGCACGTGGAAGTGCAGCTGCCCTCTGGGCGGGTGCGCGCCTACTCCTTGGCCGGGGTACCGGACGAGCCGGACAAGTGGCTGCTGGGGGTGAAGATCGACCCGTCCGGGACCGGCGGGTCGCTCGAGGTCGCCACGCTTCGGGTCGGTGATGAGGTGGCGGTGTCTCGCCCCGGTAACAACTATCTCCTGCGAGAGGACCACGACCGGTACATCCTGTGCGCCGGAGGCATCGGGGTGACGCCGATGGTCGCCATCGCGCAGCGGCTGCACCAGCTCGGTGCGCCCTTCGAGGTGCACTACAGCGTCAAGGCCGGCAACCACCCGGTCTTCGCCGACAAGCTCCACAAGTTCGCCGGCGCCAACCTCTTCATCCACTCCGACCGGGACTGGCTCGCAGGAGTTTTCGACACCGTGAGCGAGCGGTCCGCGGTCTACACCTGCGGCCCGCTCGGCTACATGACCGCGGTGCGCAGCGCCGCCGAAGCACGTGGACTACCCGAGGCGAACGTCTACACCGAGGACTTCGGCTCCGACCGGCAGGACAGCGCGTTCGACGTGGTGCTCGGCTCCTCCGGTGAGCGGTTGCGGGTCGACCCCGGACAGACCATCGCCGGCGTCCTGGCCGAGCGAGGCGTGTACATCCCGGTGTCCTGCGGGTACGGCATCTGTGGGACGTGCACCCTCGGGGTGCTGGATGGTGACGTCGATCACCGTGACGACGTGCTGACCGACGAGCAGCGGACGACGGGTCTGACGGCGTGCTGCTCACGCGCGGCCGCCTCCGAGGTGGTCATCGACCTCTGACATCGGGCGGCACCTGGGGCCGCTCTGGGCGTCGCCGACAGCAGCCTCGTGCCGCGCTACGTTGCCGGACGTGGATGCGGCCGCCAGCCAGGACGACGCCGAGGTCGACCTCGAGGTCGATGTGCGCGTTCGCAGGACGGTGCGCCGGGTGATGGGTGCGGCGGTGACGGTGCTGCTGGACGAGGGCTGGGACAAGCTGACCCACGCCCGTGTCGCCGAGGTCGCCGGGTGCTCGAAGGTGACCGTCTACGCCCACTGGCCCACCAAGGTGGACCTGCTCGGCGGGGTCTTCGCCAACCTGGACGACGCGACGCACCACGTCCCGACCGGTGACCTGCGCGCCGACCTGATCGCGGAGCTGACGGCGTTCAGGACGGAGCTCGTCGAGCATCGCCTGGACCGTGTCCTGGCGGTGCTGGCCGAGCGGAGCCAGCCACTGGCGGAGTTCCGCGCCGTCAGGGAGAGGTTCGTGGCCGAGGGTGAGCGGACCTTGCGCGAGATCCTTTCCTCGCGGGTCAGCGGTCTGCGGCTCGAGGCCGCTGTGCTGCTGTTGTTCGGGGGGATGCTTCACGCCGTCCTGCTGCACGGACGGGCGCCCGACGACGAGACGATCGACGTGCTGGTCGACCTCGTCGTGCCCAACCTGACTCCCGAGACGACGACGACCGGCGAGGGCGGGTCGGACAAGAGCGCGACGGCCGGCTCACCCTTTCATCCGGGGAGGGGCTGAGGATCCGCCTGGACGTCGGGGGTGTCGGCCCGCTCCGGCTTCAGGATCAAGGGCAGCACGGCTCCGACCGCCAGGACTCCGGCCGCGACGTACAGAGCCGCGCTGTAGCCGGCGCTGAACGACGCTTGCGCCGCGAGGACCGCCTGCGCCCCTTCGGAGCCGAGCCGATCGGCGGCAGCCAGGGCGCCCGCGACGCCCTCGCCCGCCGCAGCGGCCGCGTCATCGCCCAGCTCGCGCGCCGAGAGCGACAGTCCGTAGACGGCGAGCAGAACGCTGGCTGCCAACGCACCACCGAGTGCGCCGCCCACCTCGCGGGTCACGTCGTTGACCGCCGCGGACAGGGTCCGGCGGTCCTCAGGCAGGCCGTCGATGATGAGCTGGGTGCCCGGGGTGACGGCAGTGCCGAACCCGGCACCGAAGAGCAGCAGCAGCAGGAGCAACCAGTACAGCGCACCGTCACCCACGGCACCGAGGCCCAGCAGGGACACCGCCATCATCGCCATCCCGGCGGACGCGATTCGCGCGGCACCGAAGCGCGCCATCACCGCCGGGGACCGTCCGCTCGCCACGACGATCCCCACCGCCAGCGGCAGCAGGCTCAGGGCCGCCCCGAGCGCCGACAGCGCGGTGACGAACTGCAGGAACTGCGGGACGAGGAAGAACACCGCCATCGCCGCGACGAACTGCAGCAGCACCAGCGACGACCCCAGCGCGAGCCCAGGTCGACGGAACAGCCTCACATCCAGCAGCGGGTGCGCCGAGCGGGCCTCGACCACGACGAAGGCCACCAGGCCCAGCAGGCCCACCCCGAGCGCGAACAGGGTCGTCGGTGTCGTCCACCCGCGCTCCGGTCCCTCGATGACCCCGAGGACCACACCGGACAGCCCCAGAAACGCCAGGACGCCACCGGACGGGTCCAAGGGCAGGTCGGGGTTGCGGCTGGAAGGCGTGAGGACCAGTGCCGGGACGGCCACGACGAGCGCGGCGCCGCCGAGGACCACCTGGATGCTGCCCCACCAGAACAGCTCCAACAGCACCCCGCACAGCACGATGCCGAGGATCGACGCGGCCCCGGACACCCCCGCCCAGACCGACACCGCGAACGTGCGGCGCTCGGGCGGGTAGGCGTCGACCAGCACCGACAGGGTCGCGGGCATCACCGCAGCCGCCCCGAGCCCGGCCAGCCCCCGCAGCCCGATCAGCACGGCCACGTCGTTCGCGAACCCGCTCGCCAGGGTGGCCGTCCCGAACACGATCAGACCTGCGACGAGGAAGCCCCGTCGGCTGTAGCGGTCCGCGGCCAGCCCGATCGGCAGCAGCAGGCCCGCGAAGACCAGGGCGTAGCCGTTGACGACGTAGGACAGCTCCAGCTGGCTGGCGCCCAGGGCCGCAGCGATGCTCGGCAGGGCCACCGACAGGGAGGCCCCGGACCCGATGATCAGCCCAAGTGCGGTGCACATGACCACCAGCAGCGCCCGGAGCCGGGCATCAGACGCCAAGGGCTGTCGCGTCCCTGGCCTCACGCGTCCCCGCGTCCTGCGACGAACATCAGGAGCGGGGCGGCATCGCGCGCGAACTCTTCGACCCGCTCGGCCAGGTCGTCCGAGAGGAGCAGCTCCGCCGTGATCGGGCGCTGCACGATGAACGTCTTCAGGCGCAGCGCCCACGCCTGCGGGTGCTCGGCGTGCTCGGCGTACCCCCGCGGCATCGTCTTGAGTTGGGCGTCGGTGCCCAAGGCAAGGTCGGCGGCGCCCAGGTCCTCCACCACCTGCTCGAAGTCCTCGGGCGCCTCGACGATCCGGTCGCGCAGCGGCGCGAGCCGGGCCGGGGCGGGCGAGTGCAGACCCGCCGCCATGAACCCGCCCTCGGAACCGATCTGCAGGTAGAGCAGTCCAGCGTCCTCGGCCTTGGTGCCCGAGGGAGTCAGCAAGGCCGACGCCGTCGTGTTGTACGGCCGCTTGTCCTTGCTGAAGCGGACGTCGCGGTTGATGCGGAACATCGTCGCCCGGGACCCGCGCAACGGAACCGGCGCATCGGACAGCCGTGCGGTGAGCTCCTCCAGCAACGCGGCCAGCGGCGCCTGCACACACGACTTGTAGGTGCCGCGGTGCGCGTCGAACCACGCCGCATCGTTGTGCTGCTCCAGCTCCGTGAAGAACGCCACGGTGTCCGAGGTGAAGCCTTGCGTGCCGTCGACGTCCGCCATATCCCTACCCTAATGAACGATTCGTACAACAGCCACAGAACTGCCGACTCGCCCTCAGCCCCACGCTTCCCACGTCAGTGCCGACCCTTACCAGTAGCCCCGCCATGGCGTTCTGCCCCGATAGACAGTCGACCCCTCAGCGACGCAGCTGGCCCTGGCGACAGCCGATCGAGGCGATATTCGGCTCCGAGGGCCATCGGGCACCCCGTCCGGCTGAGGATCCCCCACCGGGCGGCGCGCTCGGGGCTTCTATAGCCGGGTGTTTGCGTCGGCGGACCGCCGGGAGGGCAGCGGTGTCAGTGAGGGGTCGACTGCATAGACCCGTGGTTGGTAGGGGCTGCTCAGTTGCTGATGGGGTCGCCCAGGGCACCGAGCACGCAGGCGACGAGCAGGCGTTGGCCGTCGGCATCGATGGTGTCAACGGGTGCGTGGGCCACTACCCAGGTCCGCATTCCCGTGGGCAGGCACCCAACGGCGCAGGCGGCCCGGACCAGGGCATGGGAAGGATCGCTGTACTGTCCACCGGCGATCAGGCCCTCGGCGAAACGGTGAGCCAGGGTGGCGGGTAGTCCGGATCCTTGAACGTGCTCGGACAGATGCTCCAGCACGCTGGGATCGTTGATCACTCCCACTCGAGGAGCGACCGTCGACAGGAGTGCGACCAGCTGGGTCACGAAGTCGCGCCGGCCCGCGGGGGTGCTCAGCTCCGGTTCAGCGGAAAGCAGGCTGTCGGCCCCGCTGAGCACCGGTTGGACGAGGCTCTCGAGGATTTCCCCCTTCTCCTTGAAGTGGTAGTACACGGCCGCCTTGCTCACGCCGAGCTCCACCGCGATGTCCCGGATCGAGGTGGCCGAGTAGCCATGGTCGGTGAACCTGCGCAGAGCGATCTCGAGGATCCGACCGCGGGTCCCGCCCTGATCGTGGTCCTGGGACGGACTGGCCATCATCTACCTCCTTGACGACCGACAAGTAAGTGAGTCATGGTGACTCTACCGCTGGTTCTCTCCTTGGGATGGTCTCGCATGTCCGTACTGGCTCGCTTCGCCGTCGCTCGACCATGGTTCGTGATCGTCGTGTGGGTGCTGGGCATCTTGGGGGCACAGGTTGCGGCGCTGCAGGTCGGCAGCGACTACCGCAACGAGTTCACCCTGGAGGGCACGGACTCCCAGGCGGCGCTGGACGTACTGGAGTCGCAGTTCCCCGACGCCGCGGGAGACAGCGACCGCATCGTGTGGCAGGTCCCGGACGGTGCCCTCGCTGACGACGCTACTGCGGCGCAGATCCGGACCCTGCTGTCGGCGGTCAGCGAGGTCGAGACAGTCGGCGGCGTGAGGGGCCCGCTGGCCCCCGGCAGCGACCAGCTGCCGCCGGCTCAGCTTCAGACGCAGATCAGCGAGGACGGCACCATCGCCTACGCGACCGTTCAGTACGACGGGATCGCCGCCGAGCTGCCGCGCGAAGACCTCCAAGAGGTCGCCGACCTCGTCGCCGAGGCCGACGAGGCGGTCGGTGAGGACGTCAGCGTGGCCATAGGCGGCCAAGGCGTGGCACGCCTGAGCGCCCCGGAGATCGGCGCCACGGAGATCGTGGGGATCGCCTTCGCCGCGGTCGTCCTGTTCGTCGCGTTCGGGTCCCTCGTGGCGGTGTCGCTGCCCATCGCGTCCGCGATCGCCGCCCTGGGCCTCGCGCTCGGCGTCATCGCGCTGGTGAGCAACGTGTGGACCGTGTCGGATGTCGCGCCCGTGCTGGGGGTCCTGCTCGGGCTCGGGGTCGGGATCGACTACGCACTTTTCATCGTCAACCGGTTCCGTGGACAGCTGCTGAGCGGCAGCACGGTCCAGGATGCGGTGATGCGCGCCATGACGACCTCGGGACGGGCGGTCGTCTTCGCGGGCGTGACCGTGGTCATCGCCCTGGCCGGCGTGCTCGTGCCGGGTATCACCTTCCTCAACGGACTGGCGATCGGCGCAGGTATCGCGGTCCTGGCGACCATGCTCGCCGCGGTGACCCTCCTGCCTGCGCTGCTTGGTCTGCTGGGGGCGAGGACGCTGTCTCGCGGGGCGCGTCGGAAGCTCGCCGAGGGACATCGCATCGACCAGCACGCATCTGCGGGGTTCGCGGCTTGGGCCAGAGGGGTCGCCCGGCGGCCGGTCCTGGCCGCCGCGGCGGGCGTGCTGTTCCTCGGAGTCCTCGCCGTCCCGGTCGCGGACCTTCGTCTGGGTGTGGCCGACCAGGGCAACGATCCCGACGGGACGACGACGAAGGTTGCTTACGACCTGCTCGCCGATGGCTTCGGACCCGGTTTCAACGGCCCCCTCATCGTCACCGCCGACTACTCCGGGGCCACCACGACGGCCGACGGAGACGGTGACGCCTCGACCCAGCCTCCAGAAGGCGGTCCTGGCAGCGCGCCGATGCCGCCTTCGGTGGCCGGGCTGATCAGCGACCTCCAGGCCGACGAGTCCGTGCAGCAGGTCATCGGGCCCTTGCCCGCCCCAGACTCCCCCGTGGTCCTGCTGCAGGTCGTGCCCGAGTCCAGCCCCCAGGACGAGGCGACGTCCGAGCTCATCGACCGGATCCGGGGCCCCTACGCGGAGGAGGCGTCGACGCAAGGCGTCGAGGTCCACGTCGGCGGCGCCACCGCGACCTTCGACGACTTCGCCCAGGAGATCACCGACGACCTGCCGCTCTTCTTCGGCCTCGTCATCGGAGCCTCCGTCCTGCTGCTCGTCATCGCCTTCCGAAGCCTCATGATCCCGCTCCTGGGCGCGGTGATGAACCTGGTCTCGGCCGCAGCAGCGTTCGGGGTGATCGTCGCGGTCTTCCAGTGGGGCTACCTCGCCGACATCGTCGGCGTCGGAGAAGGCGGACCGATCGAGCCGTTCATCCCCATCGTGCTGTTCGCGCTGCTGTTCGGGCTGTCCATGGACTACCAGGTCTTCCTCGTCAGCCGGATCGTCGAGGAGTGGCAAGCCCGGAGAGACAACCGACAGGCAGTCCGCATCGGCCACGGCGAGGTGAGCAAGGTCATCCTCGCCGCCGCCTCGATCATGGTGTTCGTCTTCGGCGCATTCATCTTCGGTGACTCACGGACCATCAAGCTCATCGGACTCGGGCTCGCCGCCGCGGTCCTGCTTGACGCGCTCGTCATCCGCCTCACGGTCGTCCCGGCCCTCATGCACCTGCTCGGACGCAGCAACTGGTGGCTGCCCCGCTGGCTCGACCGGATCCTGCCCCAACTGTCCATCGAAGGCACTCACCAACCTGAGGCCGAGGCCGACGCCACCGCGCCCGCACCAACAGCAGAGATCGAGGCCCCCGGCAAACACGTCGCCGGCGCCACCCCCGACAACGGCGTCAACGCGCCGCGCGGGCGCAGTCGATGGGACGACGGCTACACGGAGGGCTACGCCGATGCGATGCAGCAGCGTCACGACGACGGATACAAGACCGGCTACGAGACCGCGGCCAGGCTGGACGGTGACCAACGACACCGCGCCGGCTACGAGAAGGGCTACCAGCAGGCCCTCAGTGACGACGCCACCCCACCCCACTCCTCGCCAGCTGCTACCCGGGCCCAGGACGCCACGATCGGCAAGACTGGCACGACCTGATCCCCGAGCACGTGAGAGGCACGGGTCGCGCAGGAAACCCCTGCTGAGGCCGTGAGCGGCCCGTAGCCTCAAGGCCCGCCACGGCGCCGACCGTCCCACAGACGATCCTTACCTGGGGATGACGCCGCCGGTGGCGAACCTCAACGGCAGAGTTGCCCCCATCTGTCTGCCCGGAGCGGCTCAGTCGCCCCCCGTTGCGTTGCCTTGACGCAACGATGTCGTGACCGGGCGCTGCCGCCACGACAAGTCACGTTGTCGGCCGCGTGAGCATGATTGCGTCGAGATCGGTGGGGCAGCGCGGTGCTCGGACGGTCGGCGGTCGGGGAGGCGGTGGGGTCGGCATACCCTCGGGGACCAGGTCGGGCAGGGTGTGCGCCACCCACCGCTGCTCGTTGTCGAAGAGCGTTGTCCAGCGCCGGCTGACGTAGGCAAGCGCCTTGCCGGCGGCTGGCTGCTCGCGGTACCGGGCGAGGAACGGCAGCAGGTGGGTGAGCTCGCTCGGGATCGTCTCGACGGCGCGAGCACGACCGAGCAGGCGCTTGACACGCTCGGCGACCAGCGCGACGTCCTGCTCGTCGCCGTGTTCGGTGAGCAGCCACGTGGCGGAGTAGCGGGCGACCGACGGCCAGCTGGCCGCGGCCTCACGGACGTGCGGCATGGCCCGTCCCGGGTCGTGGTCCACCAGGCTGGCCAGGGCCGTGCCACGCACCTCGGTGTCGGAGTCGAGAAGCAGAGCGACCAGCGCGTCGTCCACCTGCGGTGAGACGCAGCGCCGCAGCTGCCTGACGGCGACCGCCCGTGTGTGCGGCCCCGGGTGCGTCGCCGACTCGAGCAGGACGTGCTCGACCTCCTCGACCGGGCAGAGGTGGGCGGCTCGCAACGCCGGGTGCCGAACCAGCCCATGCTTGCTCCGCATCAGTCCGGGCAACGGCGACCCGACCAGTCGCACGACCTCGGGTAGGTACGGCAACGCGTCGAGAGCGGTCATGCCCAAGATGGGGTCGCGCTCGGCGACGGCGAGCTCGACGAGGGACCGGGCAGCGCCCTGCGCCACGCGCACGGAGGTCGCGACGTCCGGGCGACCCTCCGGCCAGCCGTTCTCGGCGCCCGAGGGCGTGGGGGCGCCGGAGCAGACGTGCCCGAAGTGGCGTGCGGTCCAGCCGATCGTGAACAGGGCCAGGCGTCGCACCTCATGCTCGTCGCTGCGGGCCCGGTCCACCAGGTGCGGCACCAGGGCGGGGTCGGCGATCGTCTCGGCGACGCGCAGCGGGACCTGCGTCAGGAGCCCGCGCTCCAGCCAGTACTGCGTCGGCTGCTCGAGGGCGGCGTACTGCAGCGGCGTGACGTTCACCAGCAGCGGTGTCGGCGGGCTGTACGGGTAGGGCTCGCCGTCCGCCGAGCGCCCGGCGGCGTAGCCCCACGGCGGCGACCCCAGCAGTTCGTCGTTCTTCACGTGGCGAGTCTCGCGGACGAGCCGGAAGCACACTGGGCGATCTGCCAGGTGGCCATGGCAGTTATCGTGCCGGAACAGCGGCTTCACCCACCGAGTGGGCGGCCACGAGTCCATCGTTGGTCGACACGGCCACGGCCACGGCCGATCGAGCACGACCGAGGCATGTTCCGTCTCGCGGTTCTCGAGCGGTTCGGTCAGCTACACCGTGATTGTGGCGCCGGGTTGGTTGGGCATGGCGCTCCGGGCGCTGAGCCGTTTCGCCGACGGCGGCGGCTGCCTCTTGCCACAATGTCCTAGTGGCGGAGATGGGCCGAGGCAGCAGCGACGACTCAACACCCGGGACTGGTGAGCAACTGCTTTCGCTAAGTCAGATCGCGATGCAGCTGGGGATCAAGAGCTTGCTCGAGGTCTTCGCTCCGGTCCAGTCCTTCGTCATAACGGAGGGACCCGAGGGGCGGGGTGGCAAGCGGCCGGCGGATGGCCCTCTAGAGCAGCAGGTGGCGTTCGGTCGATGGCTGCTCAGCCAGGACACGACCAGCTTCCGTGCTGCGCAGGTGTGGGACGGCTACATCACGATGGACGGAGAACGAACCGACGCGGTGTTCGTTGCCGCCCACGAGCGCGGTGCCAGGGCGAGCACCCTGACGGCTCAGCGTTACCGCCTGGCCCGCACGATCCGGGGCAAGCGTCCTCGCCTGATCGGCGACCCGGTACCGGCCGGAGACTACGAACCCCTGCTCCCGGATACAACGGCGGACAACGACACCGACCCACCGCAACAACCCCCTCCGGCAGCACCCTGGTCGGACCCCTCCGGCTTCGTACCTCCCCAATAGGTACGGGCGCGCCGCGGGACGACATCGCCCCGGGTCTGTGGCGCCGACGTTCTGCACTGGTGTTCGGGTGACCAAGGCAGGCGGAAGTTCGCCGAGACCGTGGAAGGACCAGTTCCCGTAGACGGGCACCGCGGCCTGGGCTCGACATGAAGACTGCGGCAAGTGACGGAACCCATCCGCATCCACGACCACGGGGCGACCCACTCCATGACGTTCTACGTCGGTGAACTGGAGGTGGACAGCGTGATCCAAGCCGCCGGCCACGAACCCAATGGCTACTTCTGGGAGGGAGTGGCTCAGCTGCTTGCTCCCAGCCTGATGCCACGTCTCGAGCTGGACTCAGAGGGCAGCATGTTCTGCGCGGTCGATGCGGTCACCGACCTGGAGCAGCTGCGGGGCGTCATGCAGCCCATGCTTACCGATCCCGAGGCGATGGACGCCCTGATGCGAACGGCTGAGACCCAGGGGTACGAGTTCGACGACTGAGCGTCGTGACCCCAACCAGCCAGCGGCCCGCACCGGCTCTCTCAGCTGTCGGGAGCCCACCCGAACGCGGGCGGTTCACGAGGAGCGATGCACCACCGACTCCCGGCGAAGGCAATGGTGAGGTCGCACGGGACAATACTTCGCCCGCTGACGCCCGATCCGTCCCGGCAGACGACCGTCAAGCGGGTGAGCCGGACTGCGGGCCGCCAGCGCCAACCGCGTTGGTGGCGCTGGCGACCGATCGGGCGTCCCAGCGGACCTCGGCGTAGTGCTCAGGCGTCGGTGTCGTCCGTAGGGGCCTCCTGCAGGGCTCGGACCTCGACCCGGGACTCCAGCGCCTTGGACGCCTTGGCGGCCCAGTCGACCGCCGTGTCCTGGTCGTCGACCTCGATCACCCAGAAGCCGCCCAGGTACTCCGGCGCCTCGACGAAGGGGCCCTCGGTCCGCTGCAGCTGCGCCCCGGTGTTGTCGACGGTCACCGCCGTGGCCGGCGGGTGCAGACCACCGGCGAAGCGGAACACGCCCGATCCCATGAGCTCCTCGATGAACGCCCCCGCGGCGGCCATGGCGGCCTCCGCCTCGGCCGGGTCCATCGTCTCCAGGGTCGGCGACTCGTCGGTGTCGTGGGGAAGCGAGAGCAGGTACTGCGGCATCAGAGCTCGTCCTTGTCGTCGTGTGCGGGTGCACCGGTTGTCGGTCTCGTCCTCTCAGACGAGCAACGGCAGGAGAACTTATCGGTCAGCCTCTGAGGGCCACCGAGTCGCCGACTGACGATCGCCTACCGGAGAGCGCGAACGTGTCGAGGGAGCGAGTTCGCTCTGATCACGCGTTCGTCGTCGACTGGTGATTGTTGGTGAGCTGTTGGACGAGGTCCACGAGGGCGGCCGCGAAGGGGTGTGCCAGCGTGGTCGGCCAGGCGAGCCAGACGTGCAGTGGTGGTGCGTCGCTGATGGGCCGGTAGGTCACGCCGGGGAACGGCTGCAGTTCAGCGGTGGCGGTGGTGGTGATGCCGACGGCTTCTTCGGCGGCGATGACTGCCAGCCAGTCGTCGGTGTTGGAGGTGCGCACTGTCCGGGTAGGGCGGTCCTGTAACGCCCAGAGATCCAGGCTGGTGGTACCGGAGACGACGTTGAGCGCGAGGGTCTCGCTCGAGAGGTCGGACAGCGTCAGCGTGGCTTGTTGGACGAGCGGGTGCGTCGCGGGCAGCGCGGCGACGCGCGCCTCCGCCCGCACCCAGACCGAGTCCAGTCCCGTCAGGTCGGGTTGATGTCGCAGCAGTGCGACGTCGACCAGGCCCTCGCCCAGCCCGGCAAGCCGATCGTCGACACGCTTGAGCTGTAGGGGCACGTCGGGGTGTGTCTCGGCCCAGCGACGCAGCAGCGTCGAGCTTCTGGCTGCCGAGAGCCGACCATGCGTGGCCCAGCCGAACCGGCCACATCCGGATGGCGGCGGCGTCCAGCGCGGCGTCGACCGCAGCCACCGCGGTAGCCGCACGCAGGCGTAGCTGTTCCCCCGCCGGGGTGAGCCACAGCTCGTGCGTCGTGCGGTGCACCAGGAGCACGCCCAGGTGCTCTTCGAGCTGGCGCAGCATGCGTGACATCGCCGGTTGCCCGACACGGAGGACGGCCGCGGCGCCGGTGATGCTCTCCTCGGCCGCGATGGCCAGGAAGGCGCGCAAGTGACGCGCGTCAACGGTCATGACGAAAAAGCATAGCCGTGGATCGGTTTGCATTTTTCCGGAGTCGGACGCCGACATAGCCTCCGATCCCATGACCGATATTGCCGCCACGGCCGCCTTCTCCGACACCACGGCGGCCCGCTCCCGGCACACTCGTGGTCTGCGCAGGCTGACGTACGCGGCAGGCGCGTTGGTGGTCCTCGCGGCTGTAAGTCAGCAGTTCGGGTCGGCCTTTGCCGCCCAGCTCTTCTCCGACGTCGGCGCCGCGGGTGTCGTGACGCTCCGCTTGGTCCTTGCCGCTGCTGTCCTGCTGGTGCTGGTGCGTCCCAAGGTCCGCGGCTACGGCAGCGGTGACTGGCTGACCGTCGTGGCGTTCGGTGTCGCCTTGGCCGGGCTGAACACCTTGTTCTACGAAGCCATCGCGCGGATCCCGCTGGGCCCGGCGGTCACCTTCGAGATTCTTGGGCCCCTCTTGCTCTCGGTCCTGATCAGCAGGCGTTGGGGCAGTTTGGCCTGGGCGGTCCTGGCCTTTGGTGGCGTTGCCATGCTCGGCGGCGGACCCGGCGGTGTTGCCATGGACCCGACCGGGATCGCCTACGCCCTCGGAGCCGGCGCCATGTGGGCGGCCTACACGTTGCTGTCCAAACGGGCCGGTGGTCGCTTTCCTGGGATGGACGGGCTCGCGCTGGCCATGGCGTTCGGCGCGCTGTTGACGCTACCTCGGGGAGTCGCCAGCGCCGGGACCACCCTGGTCGAACCGCCGGTACTACTCGTAGGTCTGGCCGTGGCCCTGATGTCCTCTGTCCTGCCCTACGGGCTCGAGCTGCTGTCGTTGCGCACCCTCAAGCCTTCTACCTTCGCCGTACTGCTCAGCCTAAACCCGGTGCTCGCGGCGATCGCGGGGTACCTCGTGCTGACCCAGTCGCTCACCACCCCCCAACTGATCGGCATGGTCCTGGTGGCAGGCGCCACCATCGGCGCACTACGCGGCACCTCACCCCGCACCAGAGGATCTCAAGCGCAACACGTTCAGCGCATCGTTCGGGGTCGCCGGGATGCTGAAGCGTCTTACTGAACCTGACCACCGCGCCGCCCAATGCGCCGCGACCACCACAATCCGCGTCTCCACCGACCGCCCCAGCAGAGGTGACCACCATGGCGACACTGCTGTTCCTACTGATCCTCACCGTGTTCCTCGTCGCTCTCGGCCGCGATGCCGCCCCGCCCGTCGAGCGACTACTGCTCCCGGGCTGGGCGTGGCAGGACCTGGCCGCCACCGTCCTCCTCGGAGTGTGGCTCCTAACCCACCTCGACACCCGTGAGCATCGCCAGTTGGACGTCTACCTCGATGAGTTCCAGCCCCCGGCCGCACCGACCTGCATCCTCGAGCGGAAGCTGGCGTGGTCTGCCGCCTCTACCCGGTGTAGGTGGCAGCCGGGGGGGCGGCAGCGCTGCTCGCGTCCGGTAGACGACCGGTTCTTGGCGACGTCTGCTCGCCAGGCCCCCTTCTGATTCCGGGGTGACTACAGTCGGGGCGCCCAGGACCCCGACCTGATTTCGGCGAGGTGTCGCATCGCTTGATCGGCAGCCTCGGGCTTCGTGGGCAGCCGCTCATCGATCTCCGCCGTCCTAGCCGAGCCATCCGGGCCCGGGGCAACCACGATCACGTCCCCGTCGTCGCCACCGCCGGGCGCGTTGAGCACACGGTCGCTCCAGCGCCTCCCGAGCCAGGCGTTGCCGCGCACGAGGCGGATGTGCCGGCTCGTGCCGTCGGGAGCCACTGCCTCGCGATCGGGGTTCGCCAGGAAGGACACCACCCTCCCCAGGCCTACACGGTGCCCTCGGCAGTTGTTAGCACCCCGCGATCAGAGGGGCCGCATTCGATCTCGAGGCCTGCAGCAGTGCTGCCGCCACCACTGCCGCGAGGACCGCTGTCACGGTGAGCGGCCCCGTCGTAAGGGCTGCTGCGGCCAGGCCGCTGCCCAGCGGCCCCAGGAGACCGCCGACCATGGCCGCCATCACGATCATCGGTGTTCCGAGGGCGGGTGAGATCCGTCGGTCCGCTGGTGCGAGTGACCAGAGGAGGGCGTTGGGGAAGGCGGCCCCGATGACTCCGGCGGCCACCAGGCCGACGGCTGCGCTCGGGCCCAGTGTCATCAGGCCCAGGGAGCCGGCGGTCAGGGTCAGGGACCCGGCTAGGAGTCGCTGGGGTGATTGCCGGCCCGACAGCGGCACGCATGCCAGGCGCGCGAGGACGAAGACGGCGAAGTGTCCAGACATGGCAGCGCTTGCCGCCGCGACGCTCCCACCGGCTGCGATGACGGCGTTGGCTCCCCAGGCGACGAGGGACGCCTCGACCGCGGCCGCCGCCCCCACCAGGACCAGGCGGCGCCACGGCGGGTATGCCGGACGGACCGGGCGGACCCCTCTGACGGCGACCGGAGTCGGCTGAGTGCGGGACTCGCGCTCCGCAGTAAGCGCGAGCAGAGGTGCACACGCCAACGCGAGCACGGCGAGCGCAGCGAACGCCGACGCGGGTCGGGCTCCGGTGGTCGCGAGCAGGAGCGGGGCACCGACCGCCCCGCAGCCGAAGGCGGCGTTGAGACCATTGACGACGACTGGCCCGTTGGTGAACCGTCGCACGGCGGCGGCGTTGAGGTCGCTCGCCAGGGTCCCGAAGCCAGCGCCGACGAGTACGGCTCCGGCGAGGACCTCGGCGGCACCGGTCGCCGTGGCGATAACGACGCCGCCGCTGGCCAGGACGAGGGCGGCGAACGGGGGCCGCCACCGCAGGGACGCGGGTCCGGTCGCTGCCGCGCAGGCCGCGACGGCCACCAGCGCCCCCGACGAGTGCGCCCCCACGACGGCCCCGCCCCAGGCGGCCGGCAGCACTCCTGAACTGATGAGGTCGGGTGTCAGGGGCCCGTACATGGCCACCGAGGCGCCGATGAGGGCGAAGGAAGCCGACAAGGACAGCAGGACGGCGGCGGGACGCTGCCCTTGCGCCTGTAGGGATCCGATGTCGGGGCCTGGAGGGCCGTCGGGGCGATCGGGGCTGCTGGGGTGGTCGGTGGGGTGGGTCATCGCAGCACGACCGCACTGCGGGCTCTCAGCGTCCGTGTCTCGTTCTGCCAGGCGGCTGGGCCGGAGCAGAGCAGCGGGCGTCGGTGCCCGAGCAGGTGTGACGGTTCCACGACCGTGTCGGCGTCGGCGGTGTTGACGAGGATGACGAGGCTGGCGGGCTTGGGGTGGTCCTGCTGACGGTGCAAGCGCAGTAGGTCCGGCTGTGGGTTGTCAGCTCGTTGAGCGCCATCGAGGAGGACCGGGTGGCTGCGCCGCAAGCGGAGCAGCTCGCTGTACAGCGACAGCATGCTGTCCGGGTCTTGTCGTTGCCGGGTGACGGTGCGCGTGCTGTTGGCTGCGCCTACGGGGAGCCAGGGGGCCGTGGCGGAGAAGCCGGCGGCGGGGGGGCTGTCGTCCCACGGCAGCGGGGAGCGGTTGCGGTCGCGTCCACGGCCGGGGGTGCGTGCCTCCCAGGGGTCCTGTACCAGCTCGGGTGGGATGTCGACGTCGGTGAGGCCGA
The DNA here is from genome assembly GCF_042466345.1 of Jannaschia sp. R86511. Taxonomy (NCBI): domain Bacteria; kingdom Pseudomonadati; phylum Pseudomonadota; class Alphaproteobacteria; order Rhodobacterales; family Roseobacteraceae; genus Jannaschia; species Jannaschia sp. R86511. The sequence goes on along the minus strand of NZ_JAXHCD010000001.1, from coordinate 735,199 downwards.
GCTCGTCGCCGTTGTACAGGAACGTGGTGGCCCTGGCGGTGAGCAGCAGTACGGCGGCGCTGCGAGCGCCCGCCTGGCCCAGGCGGCTGGCCAGTCGCGAGACGTCGTGGTTGCCGAGGGTCAGGTTGGGCCACGCCCAGGCAGGAACGGCCCGGTCGTAGGCGTCGAGGTGCGCGGCGAGGGCGTCTGCGGTGAAGGGCGTGCGCAGCAGCCCGAAGTTGAACGGCATGTCGAGCAGCGGATCCTCCGCCGTGCCGTGCAGCGCGACCGTCTCCTCGATCGACAGGTCGGGGTTCACCTCCCCGACCAGTACGCGGTCCGGGTACTCCGTGACGACGTCCCGGAAGCCACGGAGTACTTCCGGCAGCCGCTGGCGGTCCAGGTGGTGCTCGGCGTCGGCGAAGCGGTAGTGCTCGTCGGGTTCATCGCGCAGGAGCGGGTCCTTGGCGAGGAAGTCGACCATGTCGACCCGGAGCCCGTCGACGCCCCGGTCCAGCCAGAACCGCATGGCGTCGTGGATGGCTTCCCGAGCCGGCGGGTGGGACAGGTCGAGGTCGGGCTGGAACGGCAGGAAGGAGTGCAGGACGAACTGCTCGCGCTGGCTTACCCAGCGCCATGCGGAACCGCCGGTCACCGCACGCCAGTTGTTCGGGGGTTGCGGGGGGTCGGCGCGGCCGGGTGCCGGATCAGCCCAGACGTACCAGTCGGCGTGCTCGGCGACGCGCGAGGTGGCCGAGTCGACGAACCAGGGATGCGCGTCCGAGGTGTGGTTGGGGACGAAGTCCATGATCACCCGGAGGCCGAGGTCGTGGGCGCGGCCCACGAAGCGGTCGAACGCCGCAAGGTCGCCGAACAGCGGGTCGACCTCGGTGAAGCTCGTGATGTCGTACCCGAAGTCCCGCATCGGAGACCGGTAGACCGGGGACAGCCAGATCGCGTCGACGGACAGGACGTCAGCCAGGTACGGCAAGCGTGACGTGGCTCCGTCGAGGTCCCCTACCCCGTCGCCGTCGGAGTCCGCGAACGAGCGCGGGTACACCTGGTAGACGACCGCGCCGCTCGCCCAGGACCTGCCCTCCTGCCCGGACGCGGACAAGGGGGCCTCCGCGGTCACCCGGGGGACAGTGCGGGGAGAAGTCCTGGGGGTAGGGGTGCTGAATACCATGCTGTGTAACGTAACACAGTCGGATAAGGTGGAGGTATGCCATCGATCGGTCCGGTCCGACGGCCGACCATGGCCGATGTCGCCCGGGCGGCCGGTGTCTCTGCGATGACCGTCTCCTACGCTTTCGGTCAGCCCGAGCGCGTCTCGGCGGAGTCAACGGAGAAGGTGCGACGGGCCGCGGCAGAGCTGGGATACACCGGGCCCCAGCCGGTGGCGCGTTCCTTGCGCCGAGGCCGGACCGCCACGATCGGCGTCGTCCTCGGAGAACACCTCACCTACGCCTTCGACGACCCCCAGGCGGCACGGTTCCTCGCCGGGGTGGCCCAGGTGTGCGCCGATGAGGCAGTCGGTCTGACGCTGGTGCCCGTCAGCGGTGCACGCGACGACACCTCGCGGGTGGCGCAGGCAGCCGTGGACGGGTTCGTGGTGTGGACCACGAGCGACGACGACCCCGTCCTCGCAGCCGTAGCGGCCACCGGCCGGCCCGCTGTCGTCCACGGTGGTCCGGCCGGCGGTCGACTGCCCAGTATCGGGATCGACGATCGCGAGGCCGCCCGCGCGATCGGCCGAGTGGTGTTTGCCGGGGCACGTCGCCCTGCCGTCCTGAGCTTCCCCCTGGACCGAGCCAGGCGCAGCCAGGTAATCCACGGCCCGGACCCTGACGTCGCCGCGTTCCCCGTCACCCGAAACCGGCTGGCAGGCTTCAGGGACGCGTGGGAGGCGAGAGGGGGATCCTGGTCGGACGTGCGGGTCATCGTCTGCTCCCGCAACAAGGCCCGCCTTGGCGCCGAGGCTGTTCCCCGCATGCTCGGCGACGGCGCAGATGCCGTCGCAGCGATGAGCGACGAGCTCGCCCTCGGTGCGCTGGGCGCTGCTCGTCAGCTGGGCGTCCCCGTCCCCGCGACTCTGGCCGTGTCCGGCTGGGACGACGCCGACGCCGCTGCCCCTGCCGGTCTCAGCACCGTGCGTCAGGACCTACGCGACCAGGGAGTCCGCTGCGCCCGGATCGCCATGGGACAGCCTGACCTGGAGGAAGCGCCACACTGGGAGATCGTTGCTCGCAGCACCACCCCAACCTGACCAAGACCGCGCCGTACAGGAACAGGCGACGGCGGGACTGCTGCACGGGCAGGTGAGACCGGGCACGTGCTGCCAGGCGTGTCGTTAGTCGACCGGCTACCGGCATGTTCGCGAGGCGGTGCGAGCCACAGGCTTGCCGCCCCCTACTCGCAACTCGCTCGCCACCCGTTGCTTGTCCCGTGCTGGCACGCCGCCCGCTCCAGCACCCTTGTCAGGCCGGTCTAACGTTGGATCTGCCATGCCCCCCGTGCGGCGCCGGGTCCGCTGCAAAGGCTCAGGCGAGCCCGGAGGGCTGTGCCCCCGGGCCAGGGACGAAGCGAAGGTCGATGAGCTCCGGGGTCGGGTGGTCCGCGGCGCAGCCGGCGACGAGCTGGACCAGCTCGCCGCAGCCGCGGTGGACGACGTGCACGGCCGGACCCGAGGTGTCGGCCAGGTGTTCATCGCCCCAGGCCATCAGGGCCATCAGGGGGATGCGTAGCGCGGCGCCGGCGTCGGTCAGTCGGTACTCGTGACGCTCCCTCGCACCGTCCTCGCGGTAGGGCACCCGGACCAGTAGGTCGGCGTCCACCAGCGAGCCGAGTTGCTTGCTCAGCACCTGGCGCGGGATGCCACCGTGCAGGTGCATGTCCTCGAAACGGCGTACCCCAAGGAACACCTCCCGCAGCACCTGGAAGGTCCACTTCTCGCCGACGACGGCGAGGGTGCGCGCCACGGAACAGTTCGCCGTGCTCCATGCCATCGACCTGGCCACCTTGGCCTTGGTCTCGGTCGTTGCGGTTGTCATCAGAACATCCTACGTCCGATTGACATACTCAGGTTGGTGATGTCAGCCTGCATACCTCATTCATACTCAGGTGGCCGAGCCTCCTGACCGTGCTCCGGAGGCCGTCATGAACCTCTACCTGCGTTTGCTGCACCTGCTGTTCGTCGGAGGTCGGCGCACCCGGGTCACGGCGCTAGGCCCAGTGCGCACCCCGTTCCGGGTGTGGCCGTCGGACCTCGACCTGCTCCGGCATGTCAACAACGGCGTCTACCTGACGATCATGGACGTGGCCCGTCTCGACCTCCTCGCCAGGGCCGGCGTCGCCCCGCTGCTCAAGGCCGAGGGGTGGTACCCGGTGGTGGTCGCAGAAACCATCACCTTCAAGCGGTCGCTCAAGCTCTTTGAGCGCTTCGACGTCCGCACCCAGGTGATCGGCTGGGACGAGCGGGCCCTGTTCCTGCAGCAGGACTTCCTGCGCGGCGACGGCCTCGTCGCCTCCGCCGTCGTCCGGGCCAGGTTTCTCGGGCGGGACGGATCCAAGGTCACGTCTCGGCAGGTTCTCGACCTCGCAGGCCACGACCCCGCGGGCCACGACCCTGCGCCGCTCACGATGCCCCGCTGGGTGACGGAGTGGGCCGAAGCCACAGAGATCCGGTCGGCGGAGGCGGTTCCCTACGTCGATGGCACCGAGTCGACGTCACCCCAGCCGGCCCCCCTGGGATAAGCCAGACGACGAGCAGCAGGTGCGGGTTCTGCGGTGGTGGGGCACGGTGTGCACGGCATTCGCGCCAGAGTCGGTGCCGCGCTGAGGCCGAGACCTCGGGCGGCTGCATCGTGGGAGTCGTCTCCGGTGACAGCGCGAAAGCGTGACAAAGGAGCAGTCCGTCGAGAGTGCCGCGATTACGCGGGCTCGAGCGGCGGCGGGCGATGGCCCACTCACAAGGCTCAGCGTGTGAGTCGGCGGTGGACTCCTGTTTCACAGGCCGTGCTCACGCCGTCAGGGTCAGCGTGTGACCTCCCAGCGGACGACCTGCCCAGCGCTCTACCCGCTCCACCGACTGCTGGGGGAGAGCACCGTCCAGGAGATGGCCGCGTGACCACACGCTCAGCCTTGCTCGCGGCCGCTCTTCTCGTCCGAGGGGGCCTCGGCGCGGCGGCGTACCTAAGCCCGACCCGCACAGGCACGAGCATGGACATCCGTACCGTCGCTAACCCGGCAGCGCCGTATCTCGCACGGGTCTTCGGCATCCGCGACGTCGTCCTGACCGTCCTCACCGCCAGCGCCGACGAGCAGGACCGCCGACGACTGGTCCAGGGCCTGGTCGTCATCGACGTCTGCGACGTCGTATCCGCGCTCATCAGCCGACGCGCCGGGCACCTCAGCGAGGCGGGCGGTCGTGCCGCCACGCTCGCAGCTGTCGCGGCACTAATGCCCGAGCTCGGCTGGCTCGCCGCGAACCGCGATCGGTGAGCCTGCCTTGAAGCAAGGCGGCCGCCGTACCGTGGGCGCAGGCGGTGCGGTGAGGAGGGATGCTGGTGGGCTCAACGTTCCCGGTCGATCTGCAGACCCGTCGCCTTCGGTACGCCTTGGCCGTCGCCGACCGGCTTAGCTTCACCGCGGCGGCCGCACATCTGCACACCAGCCAGCAGGGCCTGAGCGACCAGATCGGCCGCCTCGAGAGTCAGCTCGGGTTCCGGCTCTTCGAACGCACGACCCGTTCCGTCCGACTCACCCCGGCGGGCGAGCGGTTCCTGAGCGACGCCCGCGCAGCACTGCTCCTGCTCGGCACAGCCGTAGACGAGGCCCGATCCGTCGCAGACGAACGCCCCCGCCTGCGACTGGGCTTTCTCACCGGCGCTGCCGCCGACCTCACGGACCCGATCTTGGACGCGTTCACAGCCACGCACCCCGACCTTGACCTGGACCTACGCGAACATCCGCTCACGGACACCTCTGCCGGCCTTCGCGACGGCATCAGCGACGTGGCCTTCGTCCGCGCGCCGCTCACGATCGAAGGGCTCGACGTAATTGTCCTCGCGGCCGAGCCACGTGTCGTCGCCATGGCCCGGGAGCACCCCTTGGCCGGACGAGCCGTTCTTCGCGCGAAAGACCTCGAAGCCTGGCCAGTGCTCGGTGGCCCCGGCGACGACCCCGTGTTCACGGCCTTCTGGAGCCTCCAAGACCTGCAACCGCCGCCAGCCATCACTTCGGCCGGACGGTCGCCATCGGTTCCCGAAGAGCTCACCGTTGTGGCGCGCGGCCGCGCCGTCTCGATCACCGCAGCGTCAGCTGCACGCTTCCTGCCATGGCCCGGCGTCGTCTTCCGGGGGCTGCAGGACTGCCCGCCGTCGCAGATCTGCGTCGCCCGACGGTTGCACGACGACCGCGCGCACGTACGCGCCTTCCTCGCCTGCGCGAGCACGGCGACGGCAGCGCACCCCGCCCTCATCGCCGCGTTGGCGTACGGAGGACCGCGCCCCTGCAACCCGAGACCCAGCGCGATGTAGCCGAGCGGCCTATGGCGGATCTTGTCCGACATGGGACCCTCTGCCGGCGTCTTCGGGGCCGGCCCCAACGCCAGCTGCCTTGGTGCCCCGCAGGGGGTCCAGATGTGGGGCCAGCAGGTGACTGCCGGGCCAACTCGGTCTGACAACATGACGGTGCCGATTCGAGGGGGCAGATGTGTCGCATGACGGGCCGACGGGGTCGATTACCTCCCCTGAGGACGACCTTGTCGACGACGACCGCGGCGGGTGGGTCGATGACTGGCTTCGGGCAGGGCGCCGGCGGTGGGCTGCGGCTCTTTTACTGCTGGTTGCCGGCGTAGCGACCACCGCAGTTTCGGACGGCATGATGCTCGCAAGGCTGCACGGTGCCGGGCGGATGGAAGCCCTGATGGCCGCGACCCAGCTGGCACCGCTGCTGGTCGACTTCACCCTCACCGTGGCTGTGGCCGTGTTCGTCTGCACCGGCTCTCGTGCCTCTCGGCTCCTTGGGGCGTTCACCGCTCTCGCCGGTGTTTGGCTCCTCTCGACCCCGTTCGCCCTCGGCGTGCCGTTGAGCGAGCTGCTCGACGCACTCGGTCCGGACAAGCTGTCCTATCTCGCCGCCATGGCGTTCCAGGTCGCGACCGTCGTCGCGCTGGCGCTACCTCTTCGCACGGCGTCGCCTCGACGAAGCGGCGCCATGCCCGCCCGAGGCTGAGTGGGGTCTGTTCCGCGACAGCGAGGTCTGCTGCACTGGCGACTTGCTCAGCAGGAACTAGTCACACACGCGATGCCTTCTGCTGAAGCGAGGGCGGTCGCCAGCAGGGGTCGGCCCACGGACAACGGGGCGTGCTGTCAGCGCCTGGCTGGTGAGTCTTGACTTCTCTCGTTGGCCAAACCTTCGTCGACCGCCAGTTGCGCGCGGCGTCGCGCCTTCGCCCGATGAAGCCGCGAGCGGACCGACACCGCGGGCATCGCCAGAACCTGCCCGATCTCTACGGCGGTGAGGCCCTCCCAGAGCGAGAGGGTCAGGACCTCGCGGTCCACGTCGGGCAGGGAAAGCGATGACGTGGGCGAGGACGTTGTGCGCAACCCCGAACAGCCAGAGGACGTCATCCGGTGGCGCGGGCAGGTCGCGGCGGTGCTTCCACGCCAGGGTGACGACGTCGCTGAACAAGTCCGCAGCGTCCTCAGGGGTGGTGCACCGTCGGGCCAGGTACCCCAAGCAGCCCGCGGTCAGCAGCTCGGGAAGTCACACCGCAGTCTAGGAAGCGGGCGCCCGCATGTGGATCCCCAGCCGGGGCGCTGCTCAGTGGCGCGGCGATACCCCCAGACATCGGGTCGAGGAGGGGTATGGGCCACGCGGGAACGCGCGTGAGAGATGGGGCGCCGATGGTGGCGGGTAGGCGCGCTGTTCGCGGGTCAGTGGGGCGACGAGGGCCTGATCTCGGATGATTGGGACGGGATCACGGCCCGGAGCGTGCGAGCGATGGCCGAGGCCAGGTCACGTCGCTCCTCGATGGCGGTGGCCGGTGGCTCGACCAGCTCGTGTAGCAGGAGCCCGTCGAGCAGGGCCGCCAAGAGGTCGGAGTCGGCCGTGCTGTTGGTGGAGCCGAGGGCGGTGACGACCGGCACGAGGAACTGCCGGATGGCGAGACCCCGCTCCGTCAGATGGCGTGCCAGGTCAGGGCGACGCGCGCCCTCGAGGAACAGCTCGTACCGAGCCAGCAGGCGCGCCCGGTCTGAGACCAGCTGCCGGGTGAGCAGATCGACGAGATCTTCGGTGGGGTCCTCCTGCCGTGCCAACGTGGCGGCGAGGTCCGCCCTGGCCGCGGTCCAGTCCTCGACGTCCGCGGTGCAGATGTGGTCGACCAGGGCGTCCACGAGCCGGTCCCGGGAGCCGAAGTAGTACACGGTCGACCCGTGCGGGACACCAGCGTGCTGCTCGACGGCTCGATGCGTCAGCCCGTGCCAGCCCGAGGTCCCGAGTACCTGGAGCGCGGAACGGAGCAAAAGGTCCCGGCGGCCTTCTCCATCCGTACTGCTAATCTCTCCATCTGTAGAGATACCGGTTCGCTCGGCGGAGGTTTTGCCCATGGCACCCATGATGACGGCGGTGGCGACGGTCGCGGCCCTGGGTCTGGTGCTCCTCAGCGCCGGGTGGGTCGCGGCCCGGTGTTGGCGCGCTCGGGAGCGGCCCGCCGACGGTCCGGTCGCAGGGTGGGTCCTGAGCCTGGGCATCTCGACGATCCTGTCGTTCGTCATGGGCCTGATGATGACGGCGATCAACGTCCCCGTGTCGGCCTTCCCCCCGGCGTTCGTCACGTCCTTCGCGCTCGGCGTCCTCGTCTCCACGCCGACGGCCTACGTCGTGGTCCCCGTGGTGAGCCGGGTCGTGATGTCACCACCGCCGCGCGCGTTGGCCGTGTCAGGCGGTGACGGGTGACCACGGCGCCGCAGCCTGCCGCAGCCCGGGGCCGGCCACGCGGTCTTTCGGGTGCCGTGACGAGCCAAGCGCCCGGCACGCTGTACCGGGGTGGTGCCGGCATGTGGTCCTGGGTGCTGCACCGCATCACCGGTGTCGTCCTGTTCTTCTTCCTCCTCATCCACGTCCTCGACACGGCCCTGGTGCGGGTCTCGCCCGAGGCCTACGACACCGTGATGTCCACCTACAAGAACCCTCTCGTGGGCGTGATGGAGATCGGCCTCGTCGGCGTCTTCCTGTTCCATGCCCTGAACGGGATCCGCGTCATCCTCGTGGACTTCTGGCGGCACGGGCCCCGGTTTCAGGTGCAGATGCTTCTGGGGTGTCGTCGGGGTGTGGGTCATCCTCATGGTGCCGTTCATCGTTCGTCACCTGGGCTTCGTCCTGGCATGACCGGCACCGGTCTACGACTCGCCGCTGGTCGGACTGCCGCAGGAACAGGTGAACGCCGAGCCTGTGGCAGTGGGTCCCTTCGGTAGACGACCGGCTACCAAAGCAAGCCGCCGTCGGACGCTGCTTTCGAGGCTGAGTTGGGCCGCGGGGCGCACCCCGGGGTCTGTCCGGCAGCGGATCGGTAGCCGGGGTTGGGTTCCGAGCGCTCGGTATGACGGGCGCCAGAACCGCAGGCCTACGGGGTCCTCGAGGTCGAGGGCCGGCTTGTGACCGTGTACGCGCCGGGGGTTGAGCGTCGCCCCAGGCGATCAACGGTGACATGCTCCATCGGTGGGGGTCGTCGGCTGGGTGACGTTGATGTCGGTGCTCGGAGGCGTCGCCATCCTGGCGGGCGTCGTGTCGCTTTTCAGGCATCCTCCGCCGCAGTTGGACCGAGGAACTCGACGACGTGTTTCCCGTCAGCTGAACCGGGGACGGCTCCCGGTAGAGGAGCCTGATCGGTCTGCTGCAGTCAGGCTGGCGGAGTCGCGGGCTGCCTCGTACTGGAGCGTGGTGATGCTGTTGAGCTTGGGGGTGTCGCAGGTGCTGCTCGCCAGGTCGGTCGATGGTGTCGACGCTCGGTTCTCCTACGCGGTCACGCTGCTACTGGTGGTGTCAGCCGGTCTGGGGCTGCGTGACGTGGTCACCGGCAGGATGGCGCTCCGACGACGAGGCGCACCGGCGGCGTCGTAAGGGTCATGGGCCAGGCAAGGCGCAGCGGGAGGTGCATGCCGCTCCGTCGCACCCCTGGGGATCAGGGTTTCTGGGTAGCCGATCGTCACCTGGGGTTGGCCGCTGAGGACGGCGTTTCTGGAGGCCCAACAGAAATGCAAGCCGTCTGCGCACCACCCGCAGTCTTGACTCCTGGCCATAGCCTGGGCCTCTAGCAAGGGGGTCCAATGTCGTCGCATCGGTGGGCGTGGCTTCGGAACTACCGCCGCGCGCCTACAGGGCTGCCTCTGCTAATCATCCTCTACTGCGCCTGGACAGCGATTGTCGGCGTATGGGTCGATGGCGAGGCCTGGAAGATCGCGACGGCCCTGGCAACGGGTGTTGGAGCCTGGTTCTGGCCTCGCGACTCCAGCGATGAGTTGCAGGCTCGACACCAGGCCTGACTAGGCCTGAGAGAGGCCGTGCCCGGCGGAAGAGCCGGCGGGACCTAGCCGCGCCGTGCGTGTCTCCGTCCTCGAGACCCGGACGCCGGCGGGCGGCCTCACTGTCAGTTGGGATCCCGGCCGATCAGCAAGCAAGCATCTTTGCGGGGCCTGAGCGCACCGTCCGGCAGAGGATCCTCAGCTGCGGGGCATCAGTCGTCGGGCAGCCCGATCGGCGACCTCGCTCCCGATGGCGAGATCCAAGATCAAGAGGCCGTCGACGGTAGCCAGCAGAGCAGCGGCCGCGTCCTGACGCTCCTGGTCAGGCACGTCCACCCGGTCCTGCGCCCAGTCCAGCCAGCGGTGCGCCACCCTTCTTGCGGCGGACGGAAACGGGGGGACCTGCGCGGCAGCCTGACCGAGAATCTCTACGTACAGCCGGAGGGCAGGCTCGACGCCGGGGTCTCGAGCGACTGACCACAGCTCGCGCAGCAGCACTTCGGGATGGGACCTCCCGGGCGGGACCGCTTCGGACAGCGCTGCCACGAGCCCGTCCCCGACGAGGTCGAGAACGGTTTCGAGCAGGTGCTCACGGCTGCCGAAGTAGTAGAGCAGCATCCGGTCGCTGGTGCCGAGCGCTGCGGCCAATGGGCGCAGCGACAGCCGGCTCACCCCATGTCGCAGTACGTGCTCAACCGCTCCGGACAGGAAGGCCTCGCGCTGTTCGGGCTTTCCTCGTCCGGTCAACGCGCTGCCCTCCCTCCTGCTTGCACCCAAGTTGTAGCGGTCGCTACATTAGCGTCGCGTAGCAGGTGCTACACGACGAGGGAGCGAGACATGGAGACCATCCCAGAGGCGAGCGTCCGGCGGCTGGAAGTGACGACTCGACTCGGCCCCGTCCCGGTCCGTCTGGTGGGTCAGGGACCACCGGTGGTGTGCGTGCACGGAGCCTTCGTGGACAGCCGCATCTACGACGCGACGGCGACGCTGTTGTCCCAGGGCGCCACCGTCGTCCTGCCGGACCTGCCGCAGGGTGCCCACCGGCGAGCCGTCCCCGACCGTCAGCTCCTGAACCCCGACGGGATCGCCGACGCGATCGCCGACGTGCTGGCCGACGTCGGACTGGGGCCGGCGGTGGTCGTCGGCAACGACAACGGCGGAGCGATGAGCCAGGTCCTTGCGGCCCGGCATCCGGATCGAGTCGCCGGCTTGGTCCTCGCAGGATGCGAGATCCTCGAGCACTTCCCGCCCCGAGCCTTCGCGCCCTTCGTGGTCGGGGCACGCTGGCCGGTGACACTGGCCGGCTTCGCGCGCCTGCTCCGCGTGCCGGCGCTGCTCGCCGAGCCGGGAGCAACCAACATCCTGTCGGTGCGCGGCTTCGGCCGCTCCTACGTCCGGGACATCACCGCCCGGGTTCTTCACGATCCAGGTGTCCGCGACGACCTCGCGGCTCTGATCAGGTCACTACGCCCTGAGACCTTGCTGGGCGCGAGCAGCCGCCTGGGATACCTGCACGGTCACGCTGCGGTCGTCTGGCCCCGGCACGACATCTTCTTCCCCGCACGCGACGGCCGCCGCGCCGCCGCCGCCCTGCTCGACACCCACGTCGTCTGGGCTGCCAGAGCCCGGACCTTCGTGCCGGTGGACCGACCCGACCTCGTCGCCGCCGCGGTCCAGCGCGTCCTGCTCACCACCACCCCTGGCTGAGCTCCGAATCCGGCCGCCAGGCGGTGCGTGGGTCCCACGGCTGTGCAGCCGCCGGCACCCCGGCAGGTCCCTCCATGGCGACGCCACCCGCGCCCCGGTGCACGATGGTCGACCGGACTCCCGGGCGGGGGCAGGCGCTGGCACCCCCGTGGCGTTCTCGGGACAGGTGGCTGATGAAGGATGCACGTCATGCCTTCGGACGGTCAGAGCTACGTGTACAACGAGCTGCTGGGGCGCCTGGTCGGCTTCCGGCTCTACTCGGTCCAGTTCGTCATGGACTACGTGCAGCTGCGCTTCGACGGCCCGACCCACGACGAGCCAGTCCTCAACTGCGACGTCATGCCCGTCGTGGAGACAGAGCACGGGCGGGTGGCCCCCGGTGCGACCGGCTACGCCGACGCTCTGGTCGCCCTCATCGAGGACAGCGTGGTGGAGACTGCCGAAGCCTGGGGGCAAGGGTTACGACTGCAGCTCACCCGAGGGACGCTCGTCGTCCTGCCGAGCGTGCACGACCTCGAGGGGCCAGAGATCGCGCTGCTTCAAGGCTTCCAGGACGAGAGGTGGATGTGCTGGCGCCCCGGCGAGGAGGCCTTCGAGCACATGCGGGACGCCGACCCGCCCAGCTGATCGAAGACCCGTTCCGTCAGGCGACCGGCTGCCGACGACGACACGAGCGCCGCAGCGGCACGCAAGGAGCCTGTCCTCCCCCTTCCACAGGGGATCCTTTGCCGGACCGACCTCAGATTGCGCCCTGCGGCCGGGTTCGACCTCGACAACGGCGGCCGACGCCGGCTTGCCCCGGTAGTCGTTCGGCGACTGGGACGAGGACATCTGTCCTGCAGGTCCGCGGTCGTGGTCCCGGTTCTGGCGGCTCGATGGGGTAGACCAGGGTCGGGTGCAGACGGTTGGGGGGTCATGTCGCCGGTTCGTGTTCTTGTGGCCCTGCGGGGGTTGACCGGCTTCGGTCTGGGCCTGGTCACTGTCTCGCCCCGGGATTGATGGAGGCTCTCAATCCACGGAGGATGAGAGCCATGGCAGCACCACGGAAGTACCCCGACGAGCTGCGGGAGCGGGCCATCAGGCTGACCGTCGACGCCCGGAAGGACCCGGCGAGCAGGCCGGGTGCGTGCAGGCGGATCGGCGAGCAGCTGGGCATCAACCCGGAGACGCTGCGGGGCTGGGTCACCCAGGTCGAGGTCGACGAGGGCGCCCGCGCGGGCACGACGACGACCGACGCGCAACGGCTGAGCGAGCTGGAGCGTGAGGTCAAGGAGCTGCGCCGGACGAACGCGATCCTGCGCAGCGCGTCGGCTTTCTTCGCGGCGGAGCTCGACCGCCCACAGCGGTGATCGTCGACTACATCGACGCCCACAAGACCGAGCACGGGGTCGAGCCGATCTGCACCGCCCTGACCGAGGCCGGCGTCACGATCGCCCCGAGCACCTACTACGCCGCCAAGGTCCGGCCACCCTCGCAGCGCAGCCGTCAGGACGCGGTCACGACCGAGGCCATCCGCACGCTGCACGCGCTCAACTACGGCGTCTACGGAGCGAAGAAGGTGCATGCGGAGCTGCGTCGGGAAGGTCACGTCGTCGACCGCGGCGACGGGCCCCGACCGGTCGCCCGCTGCACCGTCGAACGGCTCATGCGCGCCGCTGGGCTGCGCGGGATCACGCGCGCCAAGGGTCCGCGCACGACCGTCCCCGGCGACGGCCCGGACACCCGACCAGACCTCGTGCAGCGGGCGTTCACCGCGACGGCCCCGAACCAGCTCTGGGTCGCCGACATCACGTACTGCCGCACCTTCACCGGCTGGGTCTACGCAGCGTTCGTCATCGATGTCTTCAGTCGCCGGGTCGTGGGCTGGCAGCTGTCGAAGAACCTTCGCACCGACCTCGCCCTGGACGCCTTGGAGATGGGGATCTGGACACGCCAGCACGCCGGCCAGGACGTCACCGGCCTGACCCACCACAGCGACAAGGGCGTCCAGTACGTCGCTGTTCGCTACACCCAGCGCCTCGCCGAGGCCGGCGCCGTCGCCTCGGTCGGGTCCACTGGGGACTCGTATGACAATGCCCTGGCCGAGGCGTTCAACTCCCTCTTCAAGGCCGAGCTGGTCCGGAACAAGGGCCCCTGGAAGTCCATCGACGACCTCGAGATCGCCGTCGCGGAGTACATCGACTGGTTCAACCACCGGCGCCTGCACGGCGAGATCGGCCTCGTCCCACCCGCCGAGCTCGAGGCACAGCACGAGGCCGCCCATGGGTCTCAGATCGACACGCAGGACCGTCCCAACCTCGCCCCGACTACCGTCGAGGCGTCAGTTCCGAGCCTCCACTGAACCCGGGGCGAGACACACCCCGGTGCAGGTGCTGGTCCTGGTGGAGCGGGGCGTCGCCCCCGCTGAGATCGGGCTGTTCTTCGCCGTGCTGGCGCTTGCAGCGGTCCTGGCGGAGCTGCCGGGAGGTGCGGTGGCCGACGTTCACGGGCAACGCGTCGCTTTCTGCGTCGGCCACCTGCTGATGGGGATGGCGCTGGTCGGGTTCGCCCTGGCCCAGGACCAGGTGGGGTTCGTGGTGGCGGCGGTAGCACTGGGGGTGGGCCGGGCGCTGGACAGCGGCGCCTTGGAGGCGTGGTTCGTGGAGGAGGTCCTGACTAGCCAGGTGGACGCCGGTGAGGCGGGGCGCCTGACTTTGGGCCTGTCCAACGGGTCACTGGTCAACGGTCTGGCCGTGGCGGCCGGCGCGGTGACCGGTGGTGGGCTGGCTCTGCTCGTCGCGCCCGTGGCGGGCGCCGGGGGGCTGGTTGGCGCGTCCGTGCCGTTGCTGCTGGGCAGTGCTCTGCTGCTTGGGAGCGCGGTCCTGGCCGCGCTTAGGCTCGGCGGTGGTGCGCCGCGACCCAAGGTGGCTCTGCTGGCGTCGTTGCGTCAGGGGGCGTGGACCATCCGGCGGAGCGTGGCTGGGGTGGCGGTCGACCCGGTGCTGAGGCGTCTGCTGCTGCGGGGGTTCCTCGCGGCGGCCGGCCTGACGGTCATCCACCTGGCCGTGCCGATCCGGTTGGAGCTGCTGCTTGGAGAGGCCGGCACCGCGGCGGTGGTGCTGGGTTTCCTGTACGCCGGGCTCTTCGCGCTGCAGGGGCTGGCCGCCCGGTGCGCCCCGTGGCTGCGGCACCGCGTCGGGGCGCGCACGTCGGTTGTCGGTCTCAGCCTGTTCGCGGCCGCGTGCCTGGCCACTCTGCCGTGGTGGGGTGTCACGGGACTCCTGGTGGCGGCGCTGCTGTGCTTCGCGGCCATCGGACCGGTCGCGCCGCTGCTGGCCCCACTGCTGCACAGCCGGGTGGTCCGGGCGCAGCGGACCGGTGTGCTGAGCGTGGCCGCGCTGACGCGCAGCGGGGGTACCTCGGCCGGCAGTGCTCTGATCGGTGTCTTCGCCGCGACCGCGTTCCCCGTCGTGGCCCTGCTCGGGTGCGGCTTGGTGGCGGCCTCGGTCGTCCCGCTCCTGTGCCGTGCCATCGCCGACCTCAGCGAACCTGCAGGTCTCGGGCCTCCGGCAGGTTGAGCCCGAGCACCCGGCCCGGATCGGCATCCGGTGACGGGTGCCGTCCGTCCCGCGCCTGCGCTTCGATCCGTTCTAACGTCTGCCGCATGCCCCCTGGTGAGACCGCGGACCCTCCCCAGACAGGACTTGGTGAGGCGGAGCGACACGTCCCGGTCGTCACGCAGGGCAGCGGCCCGTGGTGCCGCGTCTCGGGGCACTTTCACCGCGCCGTCGACAGCGCAAACAGGAGCCGGGCCCTCGGGGGTTCCCGGTTGCCTGGGCGGTACTCCGCGGCCGGGCAGCCAACGCTCTACCTCAGCTCCTCGCCCGAGGGCGTCGCGGCCGCGATGCTCGCCCACGGCGGCGCGCGAGGTCACCTGACGGTCCTGGCGTTCGAGGTCCACGCCGAAGACATCGTCGCTCTGCGGGACCCGGCCGCTTTGGCCTCTGGTGGTGTCGATCTCGAGGACGCTGTCGCTCCTTGGCAGGACCTGGTCGTTGCGGGCGGCGTTCCTCGCTCCTGGGGCGTCCGGCAGCGGCTGGAGCACCTCGGCGTACAGGGGCTCATCGACCCCTCACGCACCCGACCGGGACTGTGGCACCTGGTGCTCTTCCGGTGGAACATCGACGGCGCCGCCCGCGTCGTCCCGCTGCGACCGTGAAACCGCCGACTTGTAGCCGATGGGCGGGCGAGTCACCGCTCAGACGCGGGTGCCGGCGAAGGCTCGTTGAGCAGCTGGTGCAGGACGTGGTCCTGCCAGCGGCCGGCGATGCGCAGGTAGCGCGGGGCGCGACCGATCTCGGTGAAGCCGTTGCGGACCAGCACCACCCGTGAGGCAGCGTTGTGCTCGAGTGTGTCGGCCTGCAACCGGTGCAGGCCGAGGTCGTCGAAGGCCAGGCGAACCGCGGCAGCCACGGCCGAGGTTGCCACACCGCGGCCGCCGTGGGCCTGGTCGACCCAGTAGCCGAGGTGGGCCGACTGGAAGGCACCGCGGACAATGTCGTTGACGGTGATGCGCCCGGCAAGTCGTTGATCAGCGGTGATCACGAGGGGTATGGCAGTGCCGACCTGGTGGCGGTCCAAGACCGTTCGTAGCTGCTTGCGCTGGGCGTCCTCGGTGAAGAAGCCGTCCTCGCGGTGGGGCTCCCACGGGGCCAAGAACTCGCGGTTGCGCCGGAGCAGGTCAGTCAGCGCGCCGGCATCGTCCTCGGTAACGAGCCGGATCTGCACGTCCACCAGGCGACCCTACAAAGTTGTGCGGAGAGGATCGTGATCCGAAACGACCGGTGGCGGCACAGGCGAAATGCCGGGCTCTATGACCTCCGAGGGCGCGGCGATCGGCGAGTAGGCCACCTGAGCTGAGGCATGACACTGCCTGGCCAGTGCGCCTCGCTGGTGGGCGCTGTCGGCCCTAACCCTGCCGGGCCCGGCATTGGCCGATCTCGCTCAGCCCAGTCGCGTCCGGACACGTAGACCACGTCCACTGTTGGCCGGCGAAGGAGTCGCGGCTCGAGTCGACCATCTTCTCAAGACCGCGCGCGCCGGGCACCGCGCGCCAGTAGGTGTCGATCGGATCGCCCTCGACGGTCGAGTCACGGAGGATGAGCTCGGCACCTGCACCGCGCAGACCCTCGAGCAGGCAGCGTTCGGCCTCGGCCGGCACCTCTCCGCCTGGCTGGCGGTCCACGGTCTCGCACGCGGGCAGCTTCTCGCGATCGGTGAACCAGGATGGCGCAGGCTCAGGTTCGGACTTGCCCCCGAGCACTGCCTCGTCAGTGGGGTCATCAGTGTCGGCACCGCACCCAGCAAGCGCGATCACAGTGACGAGCACAAGTCCCCATGACCGTCCCACAGCCCTTGGACGCCCGTTGCGGGGAGACGGTTCCCCGCCTCTGCTCAGCGACGGGTCATACGGACCAGCAGAACGTTGGAAGCCTGGCGCGGGTTGACCTTGCCCTCGCCTGCAGGAGCGTTCGGGCGCAGTCGTGACCGGACCACGACCGCCTGCCGGTGACGGACAGCGGCCCGGTCCAGCTCTCCCAGGCCGCGCATCGGCGTCCCGCAGGTAATCGTCAACTGAAGGTGAACCGGGTTGGCTCGAACTGGTCGTTGGTGGGGAACGCGAAGGTCTTCGCGGGCGTGACCTCGTAGACGCGGAACGGCGGGCCCCCGGACGTGGGGGCGGCGTACGGCGCATCGAGCTCGTCCCCGACGACGGTGGTCGGCCAGTCGTAGACCTCAAGCATCGCCCGAGAGGCCCGGGAAAGGTCAGGCGTTGCGGTCAGCCGCGCGGCGGTGCCCTCGACCACCAGGTGTGCGCTGCTCAGGTCGATGGCCAGTGAGCAACGCCCGTCCTTATCGAGGTGGTGCGTCTTCGCGGCACTCGCCTTCGACGCCAGTACGAACGTCGAGCCGGTCCACGCGGCGAACAACGGGCGGACGTGTACCCCGTGCGGCGTAGGTACCGACAGCCAGGTCGTGCCGGACCCGTTGCGCAGGAGGTCCTCGAGCTGCGACCACGCGGCGGCGGGCAGGTGCGGGTCTCCAGGCGGTCGGGTGCGGTCGTGGGTGCGGGAGATGACCTCGGCCCGCGGTTGGCAAGAACTCATGACCATGATGACCGGGAGAGCCTCCGGAACTCATCGCCGGCCGAGGCAGTCACATCCGGTCGAAGGACCCCGGACGTGGATCCTCAGCCGGACGGGGCGCCCGAGGGCGCTCGACGCCGGATTCCGCCTCGATCGCCCGCAGCGAGGGCGAGCGGTGTCAGTGAGGGGTCCTTAGCCGGGAATCTGCGCCTCGCAGGTTGTTCTCCTGCTCCACGACGGCGGTCGTGATAAGACTCAGGGCTCGCTGGGCGGCAGAGCGCTGCCGGTCGGACAGCTGGGCGGTGGCGGCCATCACGGCCTGCCCGCACGGGGCGTAGACCCGGGCAAAGGCCGCGTACGTCGCGGGCTCGAGCCCGACCATGACCTTCCGACGGTCGTCGGGGTCGGCATGCCGGGACGCGTACCCGTGCTTGACGAGACGGTCGATGAGGACGGTCACCGTCCCGGACGTGAGCCTGAGCTCGCTGGCGATGTGCCCGGCGGTGACCGGCCCGTGCTCCATGAGGTTCAGGGCACGCAGGTCGGTCCGCCCGATGCCGAAAGCCTCGCAGGCTGCGTCGTCGAACCGGGCCAGGGCGTCGGCCATGGCCCGCACAGAGGCCATGAGCCCCTCTGGTTCGTCCGGCTTGCCACCGCTTCTCTCGACAGTCAAGATTCTCCTCAATCAAGCAGACTTGATCCTAGCCGCGGGCCACGCCGCATCCAGCACGCACAACAGGCGAGCAGAAGGAGACCGAAGATGAAGTGGACCGAGAGCACCGTGATCTACCGTCCGGCCGCCGAGGTGCAGGCCGCCATCGCCGATGAGCACGAGCTGATGCAGTGGTCCGCCTGGCCCGCAGCCACGGGCTACACCTGCGCGGTCGACGGCGACGGCACGAGCATCGGCTCGGCCATCGTCTTCCGTGACGACTCCGGTACCGAGCAGGGCCGGCAGCACCTGGCTTCCGTCTCACCGACCAAGGTGGAGTACCGGCTGCGTAACCGCGGCCCCGCCGGTCGTGACATGACCCCCGAGGTCGACTTCCGCATCGAGCCGCTCGACGCCACGACGACCCGCGTCCACTTGGACTTCCGCAACCAGGTCCCGCTGCCGCCCCCGCTGCGGCAGATCGCCGGCCGACTCATCGGCCGCAAGGTCCGCGCCCTCCACGTCGAGGACCTGCGACTGCTGAAGGACCACGTCGAGCAGAACCACCCGGCGGCACCGTCAGGAACGGGGTCGTGAGCAGCGACCCCCACTCCGGGCCCGTCCCGGACAGCGCCTGGCACGCCGATGAGCTGGCCCGCGCGCGAGGGCGGGTCGAGATCTTCAACGCCACCCGACCCGGAGGCCTCGACGGGTGGACCATGGACCGGCACCAGTACGACCTCGTCCGCGCGCACATCCTCCACGTCCTCGGCGCACCGACCCGAGCGGACGGCACCGTCCTGCTCAAGGACCTCGTCGCCTCCACCCAGGACCAGCTCGGCGCGCACCCCGCCTTCCCGAACGGACGGCTTCGCAACTACTGCACCTACACCAAGGTCGACCTCGAGGCCCGAGGCCTCGTCGAACGCATCCCCGGCAGCAGCCCCCAACGCATCCGCCTGAAGCAACCAGATTCAGAGGACTGAAGCAGGCCCCGTTCGGACCGACACCTGCGACGGGGCCCATCTGTTCCGCTGGGGATGGCCCCACGGTCGGTGGCAGAGCGATTCAGGAGATTGGATGACGTCCTAAGTAGGCGGACCCGATGCTGTTCGTCGTGCTGGATACACGGCCGGACTACAGCCTGGCCGGCAGGTGGGAGTAGCCGCGGATGGTGGCGCCAGGGCGGCGGCGTGTGGTCGGCACCAGGCGCAGCTGCGACCAGCGTTCGGCAAGGAGACGGAACGCGACCTCGCCTTCGAGGCGGGCCAGCGGTGCGCCGAGGCAGTAGTGGATGCCGGTGGAGAACGTGAGGTGCTCGACTTCTCCGGTCCGTCCCGGGTCGAATATGAAAGGGTCGCGGTAGACGAGCGGGTCGCGGTTCGCGGCCGCGGTCAAGACCAGGACGGTGCTACCCGCAGGCACGGAGCGCCCAGCCAGCTCGAGCTGCTCGTGGGCGACCCGTGCGGTGCCCTGGACCGAGGGGTCCCACCGCAAGGTCTCCTCCACGACGGCCTGAGCGGTGGCCGGGGCGTGCACGAGGTCATACCAGGTCTGTGGACTGGCATGCAGAGCCGCGATGCCGTTGCCGATGAGGTTCACGGTCGTCTCGAACCCGGCGATGAGCAGCAGGCCTGCGATGCCGACGACGTCGGCGGCGGTGGCCTCGTCCCGGTCCCTGGCGGACGCCAGGGCGCTGATGACGTCGTCGCGCGGTTCCCGGGACCTCTCGTCCAGGAGGCGGGTGAACAGGGTGTCGAGCTCGTCACCGACGGCTCGCAGGGCCCGGGCCTGGCGCGGCGAGCGGACGCCGTCCAGTGACTGCCCGGCGAGGGCGCCGATCCTGGCGAAGCGGGCCGCGTCGACGTCCGGGATGCCGAGCATCTCGCTGACCACGGCGATGGGGAACGGGGCCGCGACCTCGACCATGAGGTCCACGTCCGCGCCGTGCCTGGCCCTGTGCTCCGCCTCGTCCATCAGGTGATGCAGCACGGCCTCGATCCGGGGGGTCCAGGTGCGCACGACCGCGGGGCGGAACGCGGGGGCGGCCACGCGGCGCAACCGGGTGTGGTCCGGCGGGTCGAGCTCGAGGAAGGACCCGGTCAGCGAACCGGGCACGTCCGGCAGGGCGGGGTCGTTGCGCACCGGGCTGCCGTCAGCAGGGCGGACACCGAACCTGCTGTCGCGCAGCACCGTCTGGCACAGCTCGTGAGAGGTGACCGCCAGCACTCCGGCTTTGCTGTCGACGACCGGTCCCCGTGCCCGGATCCGTTCGTAGGTCGCGTACACGTCGTCGCCGGGCGAGCCCACGAGCCAGCGGGCGACCGGGTCCCCTGAGGCTGCCAAACCTCGCACTGCGGCCCGCTGGGCCGCCGCCCGCATCCACGTCCTCCACGTCACGCTCACGCCAGGGCCTTCTCGCAGCGGGACGGACGCGCCTTTCCCGTACTGGTGCCAGGTCGTAGCCCGGGCGCGAGGGCGGCGTACGTCGCGGCCGCCAGCACGCCGACCGCTACCACGACCATCGCGCCGGAAGGCCCGCTGGCGTCGAGGAGCAGACCGGCTCCCAGCATCCCAAGGGGTGCCGCCACCAGGCTGAGGGACCAGGTCGTGCTCACGACGCGGCCGCGCATGCCCTCGTCGCAGCGTGACTGCATCAGCCCGGCCAAGACCGGGTTGACGGGCCCGACCGCCAACCCGGTGACCCCGGCGATCCCGGCGAGGACCGGAACCGGGGGAAACGTCGCCATGGCCGCGAACCCGGCGGCGGCAAGAGCGAGGGACCAGACAAGGACCGTCCGTGAGCTGAGCCGGTCGGCGACCGCCCCGTATGCCAGCGCGCCCACGACCGCGCCCCCCGCCACGCAGGCGCTGACGAGCCCGAGGGCGGCTCCGCGCCCCTGGGGTGCCAGGTGCGCGATCAGGACCAGGGTGAACGGCGCGTAGAAGGCCATGGCGGCGGCGCCGAGCAGGGCGACCGCGCGCAGGGTCCGGTCACGCCAGACGGTACGCAGACCGCTGAGCGCGGTTCCGCCGAATCCCTCGCGGCCACGGGCGGGGGCAGGGTCGGGCGGGAGCAGCCACCAGGTGACAGCGGCTGCGACCAGGAACAGGACCGTGGCGACCCAGAGGGACCCGGTGGCGCCCACCGCAGCGATCCCGGCCCCGGCCAGCGCCGGTCCTGCGATTCCGCCCGCGCCCTCCAGCGCCTCTCCCCGGGAGTTCAGGACGTGCAGCGGTAGGCCTGCGGCGGTAGCGACACCCGGGCGCGAGGCCTCCCGGGCCGCTCCGCCCGGCCCGTCGAAGGCCGCGCCCAGCCCGACCAGGGCCAGGGTCGCCACCAAGCTCAGCCCCACGATGGTGTCGATGAGCGGCAGCGCCGCGACCGAGGCGGCGCTCAGCAGGTCGGCGACCGTGGCCACCCGTCGCCGCCCCCACCTGTCGATGAGCGGGCCCCCGAGCAGGAGTGCCGGGACCGCCGCAGCCAGTGCCACCGCGCCCACCAGGCCGGCCTGGGCAGCGCTACCGGTGCGGCTGAGCACCAGCCAGGGCACCAGCACAGCCACCATCGCGTTCGCCGTGACAGACAACCCGGTCGCGGTGAGCAGCCCCGCCCCTGCACCCCGCCGCCGGGTCACGGCCCGACCCCGTCGAGCAAGGTGGTGACGACGAAACCAGCAGCGTCACGTGGCGCCAGCCGGCCGTCGGCGATCGCTTCCCACGCTGCCGAGACCAGTCCGGTCGCGCCGGAGGCCAACCACCACGGCGGGAGGTCAGCCCGGATCACGCCCTCAAGCTGGCCGCGCTCGAAGAGGGCGACGATCGGGCGCTCAAGATGCGAGTACCGGACCGTGACGGCCGCGTCGTCGTCGAGGGACCGCTCCCGAAGCAGAAAGTCCAGACGAGGACCCAGCGGCACCAGCAGCGCCACCAGTCGCCGCAGCGCGTCCATCACCGCGCCGACCTCGAGCCGCGCTTCGCCGTACGCCTGCTCCACCAGGTCCATCGCATCCGCCGCCAGGGCCGCGAGCAAGGCCTCGCGGGACGGGAATCGACTGTGCAGCGTGGTGCGACTGATCCCCGCCGCCGCAGCGACGTCGCCCATGCTCGCTGAGGGGGAGGCCACCAGCACCACAGTGGCGACGTCCAGCAGTGTTCTATTCGATACGCCCATGACCAGAACTGTACATCTATGTTCAGTACCGGTCGAGACCGTGTCGACGCAGGATCGCGACTCGCTCACGGCCGGCAGCGTCGAAGCCCAGGTACCGGTTGACGACCGACTACCGGACGCCCCCGGGCTGGCCTCCGAGGTGCCGTGGCCTCGTCAAAGGCCGTCCCGATAGGCCCGTCCGGTCTGCAGTTCCGCATAACCGCGTCATCCGGCGCCCGGCCAGCATCAATCACAGCCGGAGAACGCGCATCGCTCTGGGACCTAGCGGCCGAGCTCCACCTGCTGCTCACGGACGGCTGGCGCGGCGACGGTGGTGGACGCTCTCGTGGACGGGGTTGTGACGGCGTCCCTGGCCGGCCGCGCCTGTGACACGTCGGCGGACATGACCGCGGCGACCGACTCGGGGTCCTGACCCTGCTCGGTCAAGCGAGCGGCCCGCTCCTGGCGCCGGGCGGGACTGTCGTACTCGAGCCCGTCGCCTTGCGCGCCGTCGGCGAGGATGCGCCCCGCCTCGGTCCTCTCCGCTGCACCCTCTGGCCCTGCCGCGTCTCGACCTGCTCCGCTGCGTAGCTCACCGGAACGATCGGGACGGCTGTTCAACTGGTCGACGCTGACGCCGTACCGCTGCTGAACCTGGCGCTGGATGACTGCGGCCGCGGCGGCGGCCTGCGGGTCGACGGCCTGCCACGTCACGGCGACCTGGAGCGCGTCGCTGATCTGCTTGGTGGTGGCCGTCTCCCACCAGGCGTCGCGCTCGACCGGCGCGAGCTGCGCCCGCGCGGCGGCACGCTCCGCGACCAGCCGAGCCTGCACCTCGCGCGCCTCGGCGTCGGCCAGAGCGCGTGCCTCACGGGCGGCCCGCTCCCGTTCCCGGGCCAGCCGCTCCCCCACCTGACCGGCCAGCGTCAGCGCCACCCGCGCACCGCCGTCCATCACGTCGTTCACCCCATCGCTGTCCTGAGACATCGTCCGTTCCCCTCCCTGAGTTCGTCGCCGGCACGGTCGCGCCGACTCCCCTGCTGGCCCGTCCGGCGGGCCGCTACCGCTCGACCTCGCTCGTCGACGTCGCCGGCGCCACGACCGGTCTCCGTGACGGCGCCGTGGTCGGTACGGGCGAGCCCGGCGCGCGTGCCGGTGCGGTCTCCACCGGAGCCAGACCCGCGCGGGCCAACCGCACGAGCTCGGCGTCCGCCGCCACCGCTTCCGGGACGTCCCTGACTCCAGAGACCTCGGCGGTGGAGCGTGGTGCGGGCAGACCGGCCTGGACCTGCCGCAACTGTTCCCGGGCCACCGCGGCGATCTGCGCCGCGCGCTGCGCCTCACCCGCGGCCCGGTGCGCGTCGTGGATTGCCTTGGCCAGGTTCATCAGCTGCCGCAGCAGGATTGCTTGGGCGACGGTCCCCTGTCCCCCGCGCGCGAGAGACGCCAGCAACAACGTCGTGCCCTTCACCGCGGACACCGACGTCGCGCGTCGTGCGGGCACCTCACCGGCTCGCAGGTGCGCCGACCGGGCAATCGTCTGCGCGGCCTCCGCCAGCGGACCGGGGGTGTCCTCGACCCGTACCGACCACGCCGCGAACGCGCCCGCGGTCTCGTGCGCGACGTGGGCCCACGTCGCCCGGTCCGACACCGGGACCTGACGCAGCCGCTCCCGCAGCGCAGCAACGCCCTGCCCGTACTCCTGCCACAGCTCCGGCGCCGGTTCCTGCGTCTCCCGACCCGGCATGACCGGCCGCGCGCCACGGCGGCCGGCGTTCCACTCCGCCACCGCCTCGCTCGCACCGCTCGGGGTGTCCGGCCACTCCCGCCGCAACCGCGGCAGGCTCAAGTCCTTGTCCAGATGGCCACCGCCGTACCAAACCGGCCGCTCCCCCGCCGCACCCTTCGCTCCACTAGGTACGCGCAGCGCGACCGAGTAGCCCGCCACGACGTCGTCACGGCCAGCCGCGAACCGAGGACGCACCAGCAGCCCCGCGCGCCGCAGCCGGCGCACGAACTCCGCCTCATCCGCCGCCGCCCCCGCGTGCGCCCGAACCGCCCGCGCCAGCGCCACCCGCGCCGGCTCGACCTGCCCCCGACGCTCCGCCGTCGCGACCTCCGCCGGCTTCACCCCCCGTGCGCCTCGCGCCACCGTGCGGGACTCCAGCACCTCCAGGCCGTGCTTGCGCTCCAGCTCCCCGGCGACCCGCTGCGCGGTGCGCCGGTCGTTCCACACCGACGCCTTCGTGCCGTCCTCCCGGACCAGGGACACGGCGATGTGCACGTGGTCGTTGCCGTTCGTCGACACCCCGTGCCGCACCGCCACCCACCGGCACCCCGCCCGACCGACCATCTCGCCGGTCTCGTCCTGGCGGGTGTCGTCGGAGAACCCCATCCCGTCGACGAAGTCGTGGGCGATGGCCGCCCACTTCTCATCGCTCAGCAGCCCCTCCTCCGCCCGCAAGCTCAGCGAGCAGTGCCACACCGACCCACCCGCCACCTCCACCCCGAACAGCCGCCGCGGATGGTCCAGCTCCGCCGCGATCGCCAACGCCGTCGACCGGTCCAGGACCGCGTCGTCGTGCCACGCCATCACCGCCGGATCACCGGCGACCAGGTGCGGCTCCGTGTGCTCGTTCGCACGGCCCGGGCCCTGCAGGTAGGCCATCAGGCCACCCATCCGCTCCCCCCGGGTGATGTTCGGCATCACGGGCGGGCCAACGCATCCGCGGCCGCGTCGATGCGAGGCACCAGCCGCCGCACCGCCCGCAACGTCGCCGCCGCTTCCTCCGGGAACTCCTCACCGGAGTTGGCGTGCTTCGCCAGCTGGTTGACGTTGTTCGACACCGCCGCCAGCAACCGCCGTACTGCCAGCAGCTCCGCAATGACCGCCCGCCGCTCCGTGGACGACTCCCCCGACCTGCTCGTCGCGGCCTCGACCAGCAGGCGCGGCACCGTGACGCCCTGGGCGAAGGCCAGCCGCGTGAGGACGGCCTCTTCCTCCGGACTCACGAGCACGCGGTGCGAGTGCTGGCGACCGCCGACGACGTTGGCGCGTCGCCGACGTCGCAGGTGCCCTGCAATCCAGCCCTGACTCCCCAAGGTTCACCTCACTTCAGCCCAGCGCAGCGACTCCGGTTCACCGGAGTACACACCACGAGTGTGGCCCGGGCCCCGGCCGCCGTCTAGGCCCGGGCCCACACTTGCGGCACGTAAGTACATAGCTTGCTGCGTTTCGCTGGCCCGAGGGCCCATCCACAGGCACAGACGGCTGAGTTGTCCACAGGAAGGAAGAGATTGCCCTTGCGAGCGCGGCCCTGGTTCGCCCTACCGTGTTCGCATGAGTCCACAATTCGTAGACCCCGACCGGGTCGAGACCGAAGCGCGTCAACTGCTCGACGCGAAGGTCGCCGCCGTCCGCCTGTTGGCTACAGCTCGGCAGAAACTCGCGAACCGGCAGGCCGCCCTTGAGGAAGCGGAGCGTGAGGACGCGACCTGCTACGCCGCCGCGACTCGTGCGGGCTGGACCGCGGAAGAGCTGCGCAGGGTGGGGTTGTCCGCCCCCTCCCGTCGACCGCCAGGTCGTCCATCCGCGGCGCGGCGGGCGGCTCCTGACAAGCGGGTCGCCGCCGGCCGACCCGCCCCCTCCCCAGACCCACCGACCAACGGAAAGGCGACGGGGCCGCAGCCGCAGGACCGCGAGCAGACCCCCGAACGCTGATCCCACAACGCACAACCGCCGACGCCAACACCACCGAGGAGACCGACGCCATGAGCACCCCCAGCACCACTCCCGTCCCGACCCAGACCCCGCCTCCACCGCTGGCCCTCACCGTGAACCTCCTCGACGGGCTGCTGCTGCGCGACGACCTCCCCCTCGGCGCGCGTCTCGACCTGACCGAGGTGTTCGCCGACCTGCTCGACGTCCGCCCACCGTTCCCACCGACCGTGCCCGAGCCCACCGCTGCCACCGGGCCCTGGGCCACCGTCGCGACCCAGGTCGAGGCCGCGCTGCGGACGCTGAGCACCGACACCCGCGGCGACGTCCCACCTGCGGTCGTGCTCGGCTACGCCCTGACGGCCCGCCGCGTGCGTGACACCGTCGCCCGGCACGACCCGGCCGCCTCATGAGCACCCCGGGCGGAACACGCTCGACAGGTGTGGCACCGGGCCCCTCCCGGGCAAGCGGTCAGGGCGCGGGTGCTCGAGGGGACGGCTGGACGCCGGCCTGGCACGCCGTCGGCCACCGCGTGGCCGGCCTGCTGCAGCACCCGGAACCGGTCACCCCCGACACGCTGCCCCTGGCCGTCGTGAGTCACGCCGCGACCGTGCGGCTGCTCGTCACCGTGCACCGCGACCTCACTCACCGCGCCCCTCGCACCACGGGCAAGGAACTCGGCGCGCACGCCGCCCCCGCCCCGCTGGAGCTGCTGGACACCGACCCCGTCAAGGCCCTCGGCCACGCCCTGGACCGGCACCCCGCCACCCCCGGCGCCGCGCTGTCCGACGTCCTCACCACCAACCCCCCACCCGGCCCGGCCCGGCTGTGGCACGACCTCGCCCGCGCCGCCACCGTCGCCGAGCACACCTGGCGCACCGCCGAACCCACCTCCCGACCCCACCGCGACCAAGCCTGGTCGGTCATGGCCGACGTCGCCGCCATCGGTGAGAGCCTCGCGATCCTCGACCACGACCTCGCCCGCACCGCGACCCGCCTCACACCCGCCGGCGCCGAGCTGCTCAACGTGGCCCCCGGAGTCCTGTCCGACCGCTACGGCTACGCCGCCACCGCCGGCCTCCGAGCCGCCGGGGAACGCACCCGCCTCCTCGCCGCCCGCGGCGCCCTGCCCGACGTCGGCCCCCTGCGCCAGCCCACCACCACCGCCCGCGCCGTCCGCCAACCCGCGCACGTCCCCGCCGCGCAGACCTCCCTCGTCGAGCTCCTCGACCAGGCCCGGACCATCAGCCCCCGCGACCTCACCGTCCTCGCCGTCGCCCAGGCCAAGATCAGCGAGCACGCGGCCCGCCTCACCACCGACCCCGCCCTCGCCACAACCGCCCGCGAGCACGCGGCGGTGCTGGCCACTGTGAAACCCCGCGACGTCGTCACCCTCGAACCCGGCAGCGACCCCCGCCCGCTGCAGCAAACCCAAGCGCTCCTCACCTACCTCCGCGACGTCCGCCCCGGCTCCCCCGACGCCCCCCGCATCGCCGCGGCCCTGGCCCGCAGCCAACCCGACGTCATCGACGCCATGCACCGCACGGCCCGAGACCAGCTCAGCACCGGCGCGTGGCTCGTCCCCGACGACCGACCGCGATCCCGCACCCAGTGGATGAAGCAGCCCGCCATCCCGGGCGCCGGCCCGACCACCCAACCGCACGTGGTCGACCGTCTCGTGGGCGCACGGACCAGCGCCCACCACCTCGCCCAGGCCGCTGGCCCCAACCCCTTCCCGGACACCGATGCCGCCCTCGCCGTCGCCACCGCCCGACAGGGCCTCCCCCCACGGACCGCCATCACCACCCCCACGTTCCCCGCCGCGACCACCCGCCCCGCCGCACCAGGACACACCCTCGCCCGCCGCGCCACGACTCACCCCTCGCGCGGGTCCGGGTCCGAGAGCGGTGTCGGACGCTGACCCCCCGTAGCCCTTCTGAGTAGCCACAGTCGGTGCGACGATCTCAGGGTGCGGTGCGGGCACGAAGCACCCGACCAGGCCCTCCAACCCCCCCCTAGGGTGCGGCCGGCCGGGCAGGCACGGCCCGCACCGCCACTCCAGCAGACACGTGGTTGAAGCCAGCCCCGCGCCAGGTACCCCAGCGATCCTGGACCGGCCCACGCTGATGAGCACCGAGCCCCCGACCCCGCGCACATCCGTGTGACCCGTACCTGGAAAAGGAAGCGGCCGGCTCAGGTCCCTGGCCGATCGGGCCGACAACCAGCGGAGGTATCGGTTCCGGTGTAGTAGTTCCTGGGGGACGCATGAGCACAGCAGGGCACGGCGCACGTCAGCAGCAGGAAGCCGCTCGACGTAGCGTCGAGGAGGCAGAGCGTCAGCTCGCTGCCGCCCGAGCCAGGGAGCACGCCTGGTCCGCCGGCGCCGCCGGCGAAGAACAAGTCGCCAACGCCCTCGCCGGTCTCGAGCAGCAGGGGTGGGTGGTCCTGCACGACGTCGCCTGGCCCGGACGGCCCCGCGCCAACCTGGACCACGTCCTCATCGGCCCCGGCGGTGTCCTCGTCGTCGACACCAAGAACTGGTCAGGCACCGTCACCGCCCACCCCGACCGAGGCCTGCGCAGCAACGGCTACCGCAAGACCAAAGAGGTCCAGGCCGTCCAGACCGCCCGCCAGGCGCTCCTCCACCTGATTCCCGCCGTCTCCCCGGACATCGTCGCCGGCTTGATCTGCCTCGCCGCCCAGGACCAGGAGCCCGTCCGCCTTGACGGCGACGTCCTGGTGGTCGGACGCGCACAGCTACTGCAACACGTCCTCGACCGACCCACCGTCCTGGGTGCTCAGGCCATCATGGAAACAGCCATGACCCTCCGCGCCGCCCTGACACGGCAGCCATCGGCCCACGTCCCCGCTCAGGCGGGCCCCGGGCGGGCACCTCGCAGCGTCGCAAAGCCCCGAGCGGGCTCGACCCGTTCGCGCAAGCGTCCGACCCGCAGCCCCCGCTCCGACATCATCCAGCTCGCAGCCATCGGCGTCTTCGTCGGCGCCGCCGTGCTGTTCCCCGAGCAGCTGATGGACGCCTACATGTCGCTGGTCAACGCCGTCGTCGCCCCTGTCGCTGAAGACATCGGGCAGAACCTCCAAGACAACATGGTCCCCACCACGACCCCGGCGCCCTGACCTGCCACCACATCACTCCCGCCAGCGATCGGGCCCGTTCGGCGTCTCACTCTCAACGATGGTGAGACGGGTGCAGATGCTGGCGCGCGTAGCCCTGACGGTGATTCAGCAGACTTCTGCAGGAGTGCGGCAGACAACTTCGCTGTCCCCTCTCGAAGCTAACGTCCCTCGCATGACGGAGGGCGGACCACCAAGCACCGGTTCGGAAACAGCGGGCCGAGCCCCGCGCTACCAGGCCGGTGGCCCGTGGAGGAGGGACGAGGACGATCGGCTGGTCCGCGGCCTGCTCGACGGGCTGACCATGGACGAGTTGGCAGAGGCCCACGGACGAACCGTGGGCGCTGTCTCCGCTCGGTTATCCAGCATGGCGCCCGAGCCTTCTGACCCCGACGAGGCCGGCGACCCGGCAGGAGGGTCGCCCGTGCCGCGAGGGCGCGCCAAGCGGGTGGAGTGGCTACGTGAGGAGCTGCTCGCGGACCCGGCCTACGACTGGCGAGCCCGGCTGACGCAGGCCCTGGGCGCCTCTCAACGGCAATGGACGGCGGCAGAGGACGCGCGGGTCACCCTCGCCTGGGAGACAGCGGAACGACTCGAGGACGTGTCGATAGCCCTCGACGTCGAAGGGCACGTGGTTGTCCGGCGCCTCGTCCAACTGGGTCTGGCCGACGACGTTGTTGAGGCCACCGACCGCTGTCAGTGCCACCCGGACAGCGTCGCCGGGGTACGACGTCGAATGGCGCTGAAAGATCGACAGACCCGGGTCCTGGTCCTCGTCCTCCTCGCTGACGATGAGCTGCAGCATGTGTCGCTGCACGCCAACGAGGCCGACGCCGAGGTGCTGCTCGCCCGGCTGATAGGTGACCTGCGCGGGAGAGGCAGGCACACCGAGGCGCGGTGGACGCTCGCGTGGCGCCAGGTCGAGTCCGACACCGCCCCCACAGGGAAGCCCCGGACCGGCCATGTGCAGTTGGCATGAGGCCTAGCCGCTGGTCGGAGCAGACGACCGACCGCGACGTAGCCCGCCGGACAGATGGGGTCCGACGTGCGGCCGGACAGGCTGGTGGCCACGTCCTGCCTGCGGCTCAGCACTGCGGCAGCAAGGAACCGTTCTCGTCGGTTACCTCCAGGCCGTTGGGACCGAGGGGCTGCGGCAGCTCTCCACCGAGCTCGAGGCGCTGCTGTACAAGGTTCTGCTGCACGGCGTTCCGCCCCTCGGGAGTGTCCTCGTAGTCGGCCACGACAGACGCCGGCAGCACAAAGACCGTCTTGCGGGCTGCCTCCAAATTTGTCCCGGTGAAGGTCACGCTCACCTCGTCGAGGCCAGGCCGTAGAAGCACGACCTGGCGTGCGACCGGCAGGGTCTTGTAGAACTGCTCAGCCCGCAGCAGGTCCCCGTCGGCCTCAGAGTCGAAGCTGCCCGGCTGCCAACCAATGGCCAGCACCTCCTCCAGGGCCGTCCCGACGTTGACCTGCGCCCAGAGCAACTCGGTGTCGGGCTGGTGCCGAGGCGCCTCGGAAACGAAGCCGCAAACCGCGGCGTTAGTGCTCAGGTCTGGGGCCGCCACCGACGGGGACGCGCCATTCGCGGATAACTCGCCATCCTCCGCACCGCAGCCGGCCAGCACCAGCACAAGCAGCAGCACGGCGGCCGCGACCGAACGCGCGCGAGAGGAGTTATGCACAACCGGGACCCTAGGGTCCGGACCCGCTCGCGACAGGCGAACGGCGCAGGTGATCCGTGAGGGTGAACGGCCACGCACCCAGACTCCCGGCGCCACTGGGCCTAGATTCGTGCTGCCGCCGGTGGTCCGAGCAATCCGACTGCACTCACTCGCCGAGAATGTCCTCGATCCGCCCCCGCGCAACGTCGGCCCGCCCGAACACCACATGGGCGTACACCCGGTGAAGGACGGCGACGCTGTGGCCGGCCCAGGCGGCCACCTGAGCGGAGTCGACGCCGGCAGCCAGCCACGTGGACACGGCGGTGTGTCGAAGGTCGTAGGGGCGACGAGCCATGCGCGACGCCTGCTCAGCCGGTGTGAACGCCGACGACCTGGCCTCCTGCCACACCTCGGAGTAGATCCTGGCTGCGACCGTGCCGCCTTGGGGCCCCCGGAACAGACGGCCACCGGCGCCCACGTTGTACTCGGCGATGTGACGCCGTAGGTGCTCGACGAGCGGTGGGGGCAGCGGTACGACCCGTACGTGCCCCTGGGCTCGGTGCTTGAGCTGGCGGCTGCCACGCCGGCCGCTGTCGGCCCACCTGCCCGAGATCTCCGCGTTGCTGCGTGCCAGATGCAGTTCACCCCATCCCGGCTCCTTCGGCAGCACCAGGTCCTCGAGGACCACGGCCGTGGCCTCGCTCGGCCGCAGCGCCGCGTAGTACATGAGGGCGAAGAACGCCGTGAGGCGTCGGCCCCTGTCCCCCTGCTCCGCGACCGCCGACAGGAGTGCACGCGCCTGCTGCGGGTTGACAACGGATCGGGAGTCGAACGTGTCTGCGACCCGGGGCGCTTTCCACCGCAGCCTCGCGATCGGGTTGCTGTCGAGGTGCCGGTGCTCGACGGCGAGCTCCAGCGCGTTGTGGATGACGGCGCGCTTGCGGGCCACGGTGGTCGGGGCGGCCGGGGTGCCGTCCTGTCGCCGGGCCAGCGCGTTCAGCAGGGCACGCGCGGCTGACGGATCCTCGAGCTGCACCAGGGGAAGGGAGGACCGTTCAAGCCAGCGCAGCGCCTCGGCCACCTCCGCCGAGGGAAGGACGGTCGCCCGGTGGGCCGCGTTGTAGGCCCACGCGAACATGGCCTGTCGAAGACCCGCCGTTGGCGGCCGGCTAGGGGCCGATGCGCTCAGGTGGAGGGTCGCGTCGATCAGCGCCTCTGCCATCGAGCGGCGCGAAATCGGCGCGAGGGTGGGCCACTTGAGGTCGACGTACGCGAGCGACCACGCCCACCACGTCATGCCCTGAGTCCGGCGCACGCGCGCCAGGGGCAGCCCGCTGACGATGTCGAAGGCTTCGCCACGGCGGCTGGCGGCCATGAGCTCGGCTCGGGTGCTGTCGGCCAGCGCACGGGTGGGGAAGGTCTTGGAGCGCCGGCGACGGGCGACCTCCCACCGCAGCCGGTAGGCGTGGCCGGTGACCCCCTCCACCCGGGTGACGGCCCAGACGCGGACCTCGAAGGTCTGTGGCGCCTCGCCGCCGGGCGCCCCGACCATCAGAGCTCCTCGCAGCTCGCGAGCCACTGCTCCAGGTCATGGCGTCGAACCCGCACCTCGCCGTTGGGCAGCTTGAGGGACCGGGGCCCACGGCCCTTGGCCCGCCAGTCGTAGTAGGTGGACCGCGAGACGCCGAGCTCGGCGCAGACGTCCGCAATGGACAGATGAGGGGTTCGGCTCATGGCGTTGTTCTCCTTCGTGAGTGAGTGGCGAACGGGGTGGGTCAACCGGCAACGAGCTGGTCGGCGCGGCAGCTGGGACAGACGCCGTGGTGCGTCAGGCCGTGGTCAGGGCAGCGGTGGACCGGGCGCGGGGGCGCGGGGATCGGCTCCCTCTCCCAACGGCGGAGCCAGGCGATGGCCAGGTCGGGACGAGTCGGTCGCGCGGCGATCGACAGCAGGCGCTGTGCACCGTGCAGCTGGAGCTGCTTCACGGCGGCTTCGTCGTGCCCGTCGGTCCAACCGCGCCAGGCGACCTCCGGATGCTGGCGAGCCAGATCCGCTCGGAGCTCGCTCCAGGCCCGTGCCGACGGCGATGCGTCACCGGACCGGTCGGGTCTCTTGGTGCTTGGTGACGGTTCGGGTGCCACGGCTGCGACAGCCCCTCCTGCCGCAGCCGTGGAGGGGGTACCCCTTCCACCTGCAGGCAGGGGTGTCAGCTTGGTGGGGGTGTCAGAGTGACCGGGGTGGCCGTACTGCCACCGCTCCCCGCGAAGCACGATGCGGTAGAGGTTGGACGTGCCCTCGCGGGCCTCGACGACGAGGCGACCTTCCGCCTGCAGGGACCGCAAGTGCCGCCGCACCGTGCTCGGTGAGGAACGCGTCCGCCGGGCCAGCCGGGCGATGGAAGGGAAGCTCAGACCGTCATCGTTGGCGTGGTCCGCCAACGCGAGCATCAGCAGGACGTCGCCGCGGGGCAACGACCCGTCGTCCCAGACGGCGGTCATCAGGCGGATAGCCATCAGGTCCCCTGCGCGCGCCGAGGGGCTTCGCCGGGCCAGAGCATCAACTGGTCGAGGACGACCCATGTCACGTGCCCGCGGGCGGCCTCGTGCTTCTGCGCGACCACGTCAGCCGCCTCCGATGCGAAGGTCCGGGTCCGGTCGCAGTCGCAGCACCCAACGACGGCCACTCCGGGGTGCGACGTGCAGCTCGGGCACCGGAGGCCGACGGGGACTCGTTCACCGCAAGTCCCGCACCGGTACGCCCATCTGACGATCGCGGACGCATCGTCCGGTCGGCGGTGAAGGACCGCGGCGTCACTCATGGCTCGCACCCGCGTCCACGTCGACGGAGTCGGTGGTCGCTACATCCTGTACGGCGACATCGAAGGTCCGACCGCGCTCATGCCAGCCTCCGACGTGAGCGACCGCGCGCAGCACGAGGCGGGTGGTGTCCTCGTCCAACCCGATCAGCTGATCGCTCAGCGGCCGGGAGGTCGGGTAGCCGAGGAGCCCCGCCACGAGGTGCAGGACCCGAAGCTCGCCTGCTGCGCCGTCGATGTGCTGACCGTCGAGAAGCGCGGCCAGGACCGCTCCGTCGATACGCGCGTCGACCGTGCGCCCGAGTGCCCTGATCGTCTCGTCCGGGGCGACGGCGCCCCATGCCTCGACGCAGTTGTCCAGGAAGTCTGGCCGGCGCAGCCAGAAGCCACTTGGACAACCGAATCGAGCGAGCAGGTCGACGGCTGCCTCGTGGGCGTAGTCCCCGCGCGCCCAGCGTGAGAGGGCCGGGACGAGTGCGCCGGCGGGGAGTGACGTCGGATCCAAGCAGTCCTCGACATCGTGGGTCGCGCCGTATCCGAGGTCACCCCAGACGCCCTGCGTCCCGTCGGCCATCGGTGGACCAGAGGCGTGGGCAATCTCAGCGAGGCGGCTCAACACCTGGAGGAGTGCCGAAACCCGGTCCAGCTGCAGGTCGATGTCACGTAGGGAACCGACAGCCCCGGCGAGCCCGGGGAGGGCTTCGGTGTCCTTCCTGCACCGGCCGGGCAGTTGCACCAGCCATTCCTCCAGCGCGCGGAGGTGGCCGGCGGCTGCTTGTGCAACGGCGATGGCGTCAGCGACCTCGAACCTGAGGTGCTCCGCCGTGTCCAGCTCTCCCCCAGAGATGGGCGGCGGGTCACTCCTCAAACCGAGGACGAACGCCGGCACCGGTGCGTCAGCCGCGCCGGATAGCCCTTGGGGAGCGATCATCCGGTCGCTCATGGCAACCCCCCGGCTGTGCGGCGCCCACACCCGGGGCACGTCCCGGCCCGCGGTCCCCCGTCGAGGAGGAAGAAGCACGCTTGCCGGTGCCTCCCACCCGCGGGTCGTCTCGATGTCATCGTGGACATGGCCTCTCCCTTTGCTGACTCACGCTGTACTGACTCAGTGTGTACTCGGCATCGGCCGGTGTCCACTGCCGCGGGCCGGTGATGGCCAGACAGACGCTCCGCCCTCTCCCTACAAGGGCAGAAGAGGACGCCTGGGGGACGGGGGAGGACCCTTATCCACAGGCTCGTGATGTCGCCTTCGCCATGACCTGCCCGGAATGCACACTTGCCGTAGTCGGCCGGTGACGGCCGGACAGGCGACCGAGGGGGCGCTGATGATGGAGGCCGGGGACATCGACCAGCTATGCCGCGACCGCGGCTGGACACGCACGCGCCTCATCCACGCCCTGCGGTCCGCCGCCCATCTGAGGGGTGAGGCCCTCCCCGCCGACGAGAGCCTGCGTCGCATGGTTCGCCAGTGGGTCTCCGGGACGCGCCAGCCGTCGCCGCTTTACGCCTCGCTACTGGCCGCCGTCTTCGGGGTGCCCTTCGGACCACCCAGCCCGCCGGTCCCGGAGACGGCGAGATCCACGATGGACGAGCTCGATGAGCGACTGTCCCGCGCGGCCGCGGTGGACCGAGACGTCGTCGTCCTGCTGCAGCATCAGACCCAGATCCTCCGAGGCCTGGACCGGCGACTCGGAGCCGCACAGCTACACGCCGAGACACGCGCACACCTCGAACAGATGGCCGGCCTCCTTCCGTACGCCACGGGCAGCGGGCCCCGCGCCCAGCTCGCGGCGGCCGTCGCGCAGGCGGCCAGCCTGGCCGGGTGGCAGGCCCTAGACATGGGTCTCGAGCGGGAGGCGTGGCTGCTACATGAGCAGGCACGCGCCGCGGCACACGAATGCGACGACCCAGCAACGCGAGACCCGAGCGGCGGCCGGTGACCAGTTGCGGACCTGTCGGGCGCTGGAACGGGCGGAAGACCTGCTCATGCTCGGCGACGGCGACGACCTGCCGTTCTTGTTCCTAGACGCAACCCACTTTTCGCGCTGGCGCGGCCATTGCCTAGCCCGACTCGGGGAGCAGGGAGCGATCGCTCACCTGACCCGGGCTGCTGAGGCTCTGGACCCGTCATTCGTGCGGGCAGGCGCAGGGCTGCACTGTGACCTCGCCGCGGCGCTAGCTGCAGCGGGTGAGCTTGATGCGGCAGACGCCGCAGTGAGACGCGCAGATGCGCTGGCTAAGCGGACCACCTCGACACGCCAACAGCGACGTGTTCGGCAGGCGGCGGCAGCAATCGGTAATCGCCGCCGCTAGGAGGCGCAGGTATTCCCCTAGGAGACGCTCGCCCAGCAAGAGTCGGCGGTCAGCCGCTTGCCCGTCGACTCTGCAACAGCTCGAGCACAGCCACCAACGTTCCCGAATTGGCGACGTCGCCGTCGCGAATCAGGACCGGGATTCGGTCGAGGTCGACCCACTCAGCGCGGGCGGCCTCGTCGGTCTCGACGGGTTCACTTACGCGCTCCGGGTCACGTCCGACGAAGACGTGGTGCCGCGCCGAAACCATGCCGATGAGGGGCTCGTAGCTCACAACGCACTCCAACGAACCGGCTCGGTACCCAGTCTCCTCCTCAAGCTCCCGTGCAGCGGCGACCTTGGGGGACTCACCGTCGTCGACCAGCCCACCGGGTAGCTCCCAGTTCCAGATGTCCGGCACGAATCGGTGGCGCCACAACAGGAGCACCCGCTTCTCGTCTTCGCTTAGCAACGCGACGACCGCGGCCGGCTTCATGATGATGACGTGGTGCTCGAACCTGGACCCACCGGGTTGCTCTATGTCGACCAGGTCCAGGCGCATCCACTCACTGTCGTAGATCGTCCGCTCACCGTGGCGACGCCAAGGCTCACCCGGCTGCAGCGGGGGCAGCTCGTCGGCAGGCTCGGCAGGGTTCGTCTCCGGAGCGCGCCAGGCCTTGATCTCGAGTGGGCGCCACAGGTGCGTCCGGCCCAACGTCCGTGTCGGGGCTGGCATCTGCCCGCGGGATCGATAGGCACTGACCGTGCCGATCTGGACGCCCAGGTAGGCGGCCACGTCGGATGTGGTCCACCACTCCGCGTCAGGGTCCGGCTCAGGCACCGCCCCATCATGGCCGGTCCGGTCGCGCGCCGGAGAGTCTGGGGAGCAGCCCGGCCGTAACGCAGACCCCCGACGCCAGCCTCAGTGCCTGAGAATGCCGGGGATCCTCAGGCACTGCTCAGGCACTGGCAGCCGTATTCGGCCGTTGACGGCCGCACCCAGCCGGACACAGTCCGGGCCAGCAGGCCACCTAGCCGGCGTGCGTTGCCGCAGGTCAGAGGCGCATTACCGCTGGTCAGCGGAGGGCGTGGGATTCGAACCCACGAGACGGGGGTGACCCGCCCAACGGTTTTCAAGACCGTCTCCATCGGCCGCTCGGACAGCCCTCCAGGGCCCAAGTGTGCCGGACTCCTCAGCCACCCGCCGCCTGCCCGGACCCGGGCTCGGACCTGGGCTCCGAGTCGGCCTCGGGGGCCAGCGACAGACGCACGACGAACGTCGCCCCGAACGCCACGGGCGGGCAGGCGACGGTCCCACCGTGCGCCTCGACAACTGCGGCGACGATCGACAGGCCCAGCCCGGTGCTGCCGCCGGCCCGCGAGCGCGAGCCGTCGGCCCGGCTGAACCGCTCGAAGACGCGCTCGCGGACGTCCTCGGGCACGCCCGGCCCGTCGTCGGCCACCGTGACGACGGCCTCGGCGCCCTCGACGGCCAGGCGCAGGCCGACCTGCGAGCCCGGCGGGGTGTGCACGCGGGCGTTGGCCAGCAGGTTGACCACGACCTGGTGCAGCCGCGCCTCCTCCCCGGTCACGACCACCGGGTCGTCGCCGGCCAGCTCGAGCACCCAGTGGTGCTCGGGCCCCGCCGCGTGGGCGTCGGCGAGGGCGGCGACCAGCACCGGCACGAGGTCGACGGGAACGGCCTCCAGCGGCCGACCGGCGTCGAGCCGGGCCAGCAGCAGCAGGTCGTCGACCAGCCCGCCCATCCGGCCGGCCTCGGACTCCACCCGGCCCAGCGCCATGGCGACGTCGGCGGGCAGCGGGTCGGGCCGGCGGCGCACCAGCTCGGCGTAGCCGCGGATGGACGCCAGCGGGGTGCGCAGCTCGTGGCTGGCGTCGGCCACGAAGCGCCTGACCTGCGTCTCGCTGCGGTGCCGCTCGGACAGGGCCTGCTCGACGTGGTCCAGCATCAGGTTGAGCGCCGACGCCACCTCGCCGACCTCGTCGGGCGTGCTCGCGATCCGGTCGGGCACGCGCTCGGCCAGCGCCCCTGCGCCGGTGGCCAGGTCGAGGCCGCGCACCCGGGTGGCCGTCCCCGTCAGCTCGCGCAGCGGACGCAGCGCCCGCCGGACCACGGCACCCCCCGCCAGGACGACGACCAGGCAGCCGACCGCGGTGGTGGTGACGGTGATCAGCAGCAGGCTCCACGACGTGTCTCGCACCTCGTCCAGCGGCAGGCCGGTCACCAGGGTCGACCCGTCGGCGGTGGTCACCGCCAGCACCCGGTACCGACCGACGGGCAGGTCCACCGTCGTCGGTGGCTCCTCGGGCGCCACCTGCACCAGCCCGGCCGTGGTGCCGGGGTCCAGCGGACGCGGCGTCCCGGTCTCGTCCAGGACGGCGGCCAGCGTGACCACCCCGCCCTGCACCTCGGCCCCCAGGGTCCCCTCGGCCTGGCCGGGCTGCAGCAGGAACCCGAACCCCTCGCCCTGCGGGCCCCGCCCGCCGGGACGGCCGGGCGGGCCGTCGCGACCGACGGTGGACCGCTCCACCGCAGCGGTGAGCTGGTCGTCCAGCCGCCCGACCAGGAACCGGTCCAGCACCAGCACGCTGATGCCCCCGACGGTCAGCGACACCACGGCCGTCACCGCCACGAGCGCCAGCACGAGCCGGGCGCGCAGCGTCCACGACCGTCTCGGCGGGGTCTCCGCCGGAGGGAGGGTCCCCGTCGCGCTCACGGCTCCGGGTCGACGGCCGGGGCGGGCTTGAGCACGTAGCCGGCCCCCCGCAGGGTGTGGATCATGCTGGGCCGGCCAGCGTCGACCTTCTTGCGCAGGTAGGACACGTACAGCTCGACGATGTTGGCCTGCCCGCCGAAGTCGTAGTTCCACACCCGGTCGAGGATCTGGGCCTTGCTGAGCACCCGGCGCGGGTTGCGCATGAAGAACCGCAGCAGCTCGAACTCGGTCGCCGTGAGCACGACCTCTTGACCGGCGCGGGTCACCTCGTGGGAGTCCTCGTCCAGCACCAGGTCCCCGACGACGAGCCGGGCGTCGGCCCGGGCGGCGACCACGCTGCTGCGCCGCATCAGGGCCCGCAGCCGGGCCACCACCTCCTCCAGGCTGAACGGCTTGGTGACGTAGTCGTCGCCGCCCGCGGTCAGCCCGACCACGCGGTCCTCCACGGCGTCACGAGCGGTCAGGAAGAGCACCGGCACATCGTCCCCGGCGCCCCGCAGCCGCCGCAGCACCTCCAGGCCGTCGATGTCCGGCAGCATGACGTCCAGCACGACGGCGTCGGGGGCGAACTCCTTGGCCGCCCGGACCGCGGGCAGCCCGGCCGTGGCGGTCCG
This sequence comes from Jannaschia sp. R86511, assembly GCF_042466345.1. NCBI lineage: Bacteria > Pseudomonadati > Pseudomonadota > Alphaproteobacteria > Rhodobacterales > Roseobacteraceae > Jannaschia > Jannaschia sp. R86511. Next base: position 696,080 of record NZ_JAXHCD010000001.1, on the reverse strand, counting down.
GACCTCCCAGCCCTCGTAGCGCAGGGCCATGGACAGCAGCTCGGTGAGCGACACCTCGTCGTCGACCACCAGCACCCGCACGGGTGAGCCGTCGGGTCGCACCAGGGGCGCGGCGGCCGGCACGGCCGGCGGGGTCGTCATGGGTCCAGCATGCGCGCGTCGGCTGTGAAGGGGGAAGGCCCCACCTGTGCGTGCGCTGTGCGGACCCTGGGCGCCGCCGGTCCCGTCGCGTCCCGGTCCACAGGTGGTGCCGTCCCCGCTCACAGCGTCCTCACAACCGCGTCTCCGACCGTGGTGGGCAGCGGAGGGCAGCCGGCCCTCCCGGACAGGAGGACCGACATGAACCGACGACTCGCCGGGGCCGCGCTGGCGGCTGCGCTGGCCGTGGGCACCGTGACCGCCGGGGCCGCCGTGGCCCCCGCTCTGGCCAGCGCCACGGACGAGGCCACCGCGTCCGAGACCACGCCCGGCACCGAGGACGACGCCGAGGACGACGCGACGGCCGAGGCAGCGGACGACGCGACCATGGCCGAGCGGCTGGCGGACCGGGTCCAGGGCATCCGCGACGCGCTGGACGACCTGGTCGCCGACGGCACCATCGACGACGCGCAGGCCGACGCCGTGGCCGACTCCCTCGCGGAGGCCCTGCCCGGCCGCGGCGGGCCCGGCGGTGGCGGGCCCGGCGGCCACGGCGGGATGGGCGGTCCGGGCGGCGGTCCCGGTGGCGGACCCTTCGGACTGGGCGGTCCGGGCGGCGGTCCCGGTGGCGGACCCTTCGGTCTGGGCGGTCCGGGCGAGCTGCTGGGTACGGCGGCGACGACGCTCGGGCTGGAGGAGTCGACGCTGCGGGACGCCCTGCAGTCCGGCCAGAGCCTGGCCGACCTCGCCGAGGCGGAGGGTGTCGAGGTCGACACCCTGGTGGAGGCGCTCGTGGCTGCGGCCGAGGCGCACCTCGCCGAGCACGTCGAGGCCGGTGACCTGACCCAGGAGCAGGCCGCCGAACGGTCGGCCGACCTGCCGGAGCGCATGGCCGAGGCCGTCGAGCGGGAAGGTCTGGCCAGCCCCGGCGGGCCGGCCGGCCGGCCGGGGAGCCCGAGCGGCTCGACGGACGAGCCGACCGCCACCGACGGGACGACGACGGGGACCGCCTGGTCCGCCTGAGGACGAACCAGGTCGATGGGGGTATGCCCGGTGTACCCCCATCGACCTGCCTCTTGGTTTCGGCGGTCCGGCGCGGCGGGTCGGGCGGATGGGGCGCGCGGCGGGCGGGTCGGCTGGCACGTCCGGGTCCGGCGCGGGGGGTCGGGTCCGGCGCGGCTGGGGCCGGTCAGGCCGAGAAGGTCCACGTCGTCGCGGTACGGCCCACCTGGCCGGGGCGCAGCACGGCCGAGGGGAACCCGGGCTGGTTGGGGGCGTCGGGCGGCAGCTGGGTCTCCAGCGCCACCCCGGCCCCCTGGCGCAGCAGCCGACCGGAGCGCCCGACCGTGCTGCCGTCGAAGAAGTTGCCGGTGTAGACCTGCACGCCGGGCCGGTCGCTGGCGACCTCCAGGACCCGGCCCGTGCCGGGGTGCTCGAGGCGGGCCACCGGGCGCAGGTCGGTCGAGGCCGGGTCCCAGCCGTCGACCCGGTAGTCCAGGTCCAACCCTCGGGCCGCGACGAGCAGCGGGTGCACCGCCCGGACCACGTCGCGCAGCGGCCGGGCCGCGCGCAGGTCGAGCGGGGTCCCCGCCACCGCCAGCAGCCGGCCGGTGGGCAGCAGGTCGGTGTCGACCTCGGTGACGTGCGTGGCCGGCACCTGCAGCAGGTGGCCGTCGACGCCGTCGCCGCCCTCGCCGGACAGGTCGACGTGGGTGTGGTTGGTCAGGTTGACCACCGTCGCGGCGTCGCTGCGGTACTCGTAGCCGATCCGCACCACCGAGCCCTCGACCCGGAAGGCCACCCGCACGTCCAGCGCCCCGGGGAACCCCTGGTCCCCGTCCGGGCTGTGCAGCGACAGCACCACCTCGTCGTCGTCGGCCCGCTCCGTGCGCCACACCCGCCGGTCGAAGCCGTCCGGTCCGCCGTGCAGCGCGGCCGCCGCGCCGTCGGTCGGGACCTGGAACCTACGGCCGTCCAGCTCGAAGCGGCCGGCCCGCAGCCGGTTGGCGAACCGCCCCACCGTCGCCCCGCAGAAGTCGCGCTCGGCCACGTACTCCGGCAGGCCAGCGTGGCCGAGCGCGACGTCCTCGGGTCCCCGGCCGTCCAGCAGGCGCAGCCGGTGGACCGCGGCGCCGTAGGTGCTGACGTGCAGCCGCACCGGACCGCGGCCCACCACGTGCTCGGTGACGCCGGCCGGAACCGTCGCCCCGGCGGTCACCGCACCCCGGCGGCGTACGCGGCCGCGTTCCAGCGCAGCTCCTGGGCGAAGCCGCGCGGCGTCGTCGAGTCGTCGATGACCAGCAGCTCGGTGCGGGCGATCTCGGACAGGTCGTGCAGCTCCTCGACCGTCACCGCCGTGGACAGCACCGTGTGGTGCGGCGCCCCGGCCATGATCCACGCCTCGGCGGAGGTGCCCAGGTCCGGCGCCGGCTCCCAGACCGCGCACGCCACCGGCAGCGAGCGCAGCGGCTCGTCCGGCTCTACGAGCTCCACCTGGTTGGCGACCAGCCGGAACCGGTCCCCCATGTCGGACATGCCGACGACCACGCCGGGGCCGGTGACGGCGGAGAACACCATCCGGACCGGGTCCTCGCGGCCGCCGATGCCCAGCGGGTGGATCTCGACCCGGGGCGTGCCGGCCGCGATGGACGGGCACACCTCGAGCATGTGCGCGCCGAGGATCCGCGGTCGGCCCGGGCCCAGGTGGTACGTGTAGTCCTCCATGAACGACGTGCCGCCCGGCAGTCGCTCGCCCGCGACCTTGAGGATGCGCAGCAGGGCCGCGGTCTTCCAGTCGCCCTCGCCGGCGAAGCCGTAGCCGTCGGCCATGAGCCGCTGCACGGCCATGCCGGGCAGCTGCCGCAGCGAGGCCAGGTCCTCGAAGTTGGACGTGAACGCGTTCGCGCCCGACTGCTCGAGCATGCGCCGCAGGCCCAGCTCGATCTGCGCGGAGTAGCGCAGCGAGTCGTGCCGGTCGCCGCCGCGGCGCAGCTCCGGGACGACGTCGTAGGTCTCCTCGTACTCCTTGACCAGCAGGTCGACGTCGGAGCCGGCGCTGTCGTGCACCGCCGCGGCCAGGTCGGTGACGGCGTAGCCGTTGACGGTGACGCCCCAGCGCCACTGCGCCTCGGTCCGGTCCCCCTCGGTCACGGCGACGTCGCGCATGGTGTCGCCGAAGCGCGCCAGGCGCAGCGAGCGCGCCTCGGCCCAGCCGCACGCCGCGCGCGCCCACGCCCCGACCCGGGCCTGCACCCGGGGGTCGCTGACGTGGCCGGCCACGGTCTTGCGGACCACGCCCATCCGGGTCTGGATGTAGCCGAACTCCCGGTCGCCGTGGGCGGCCTGGTTGAGGTTCATGAAGTCCATGTCGATGGTCTGCCAGGGCAGCTCGACGTTGGCCTGGGTGTGCAGGTGCAGCAGCGGGGTGCGCAGCGCGTCCAGCCCGGCGATCCACATCCGGGCCGGTGAGAACGTGTGCATCCAGGCGATCACCCCGACGCAGGCGCGGTCGGCGTTGGCCGCCAGCGCCATCCGCTCGATGGCGTCGGCGTCGGTCAGGACGGGCTTCCAGACCACCCGCACGCCGACCGCCCCGGTGGCGTGCAGCGCCTCGGCGATGGTGCGGGACTGCTCGGCGACCTGGTCCAGCGTCTCCGGGCCGTACAGGCCCTGGCTCCCGGTCAGGAACCAGACCTCGCGGTCCGGGGTCTGCAGCGGCGTGCTCATGCGTGGTCCTCCTCGTGGGAGCCGGCCGGCTGCCCGTAGACGTTCTGGTAGCGCGCGTACAACCGGTCGATGTCGGCCGGGTCGATGGGGACGGTCGGTCCGAGCACGCGGGCCAGGTGCACCGTGCGGGCGACGTCCTCGCACATCACGGCCGCCTTGACCGCGGCGCGGGCGTCGGCGCCGATGCTGAACACGCCGTGGTTCTGCATGAGGACCGCCGGCGAGCGGTGCCCGGTCAGGGTGTCGACGATGCCGCGACCGATGGGGTCGTCGCCGATGAGCGCGAACGGCCCGACGGGGATGTCGCCCCCGAACTCGTCGGCCATGGCCGTCAGCACGCAGGGCACGGGCTCGGCCCGGGCGGCCCAGGCCGCCGCGTAGGTCGAGTGCGTGTGCACGACCCCGCCGACCTCGGGCATGTGGCGGTAGACGTAGGCGTGCGCGGCGGTGTCGCTGGACGGGCTGAGGTCGCCCTCGACGACCCGGCCGTGCAGGTCGGTGACGATCATCGACTCCGGGGTCAGGTCGTCGTAGGACACCCCCGACGGCTTGATGACCATCAGGTCCTCGCCGGGGACCCGGGCCGACACGTTGCCGGCGGTCCAGGCGACCAGCTGGTAGCGGACCAGCTCGGCGTGCAGGTCGGAGACCTGCCGACGCAGCGTGGCCACGGTCCCGGCCGCGCGCGCGGGCACGGCCGCCGGGGCCGACACGTCGGCGCTCACCGGGCCACCGCCGCGGCCCGGATAGCGCGCAGCCGCTTCATCACGTCGTCGCCGCCGCGGCCGAAGTGGTCGTGCAGGCCGCGGTACTGCTCGTACAGCTCGTCGTAGGCGTCGGCCCGGGCCGGGTCCGGCTCGTAGGCGTTGCGGACCACCTTGCCCATGGCCGCCGAGGCGGCGTGCACGTCGGCGTAGGCGCCGGCGGCGACGGCGGCGTGGATGGCCGAGCCGAGGGCCGGGCCCTGCTCGGCGTCGAGCAGGCTGAGCGGGCGCCGGGTGACGTCGGCGTAGATCTGCATCAGGAGCCGGTTCTTGATGAGCCCGCCCGCGACGACGAGCTCGGTGACGGGGACGCCGGAGGACTCGAACGCCTCGACGATGGTCCGGGTGCCGAAGGCCGTGGCCTCGAGCAGGGCCCGGTAAGTGTCCTCCGGCCGGGTCTGCAGGGTCTGCCCGAGCACCAGCCCGGACAGCGAGTGGTCGACCAGGGTCGAGCGGTTGCCGTTGTGCCAGTCGAGGGCGACCAGCCCGTGCTGGCCGACCTGCTGCTGCGAAGCCAGCGCCGTCAGATGCTCGTGCAGGTCGCGGCCGGCCTGGCGCGCGGCCGCGGCGTAGTCCTCGGGCACCGAGGTGCGGACGAACCAGCCGAAGATGTCGCCGACGCCGCTCTGCCCGGCCTCGTAGCCGTAGGCGCCCGCGGTGATGCCGCCGTCGACGACGCCGCACATGCCCGGGACCTCGGCCAGCACGTCGGAGTTCATGACGTGGCAGGTCGACGTGCCCATGATCAGGGTCATCTGGCCGTTGCCGACCGACGCCGCCGCGGGCGGGGTGACGTGCGCGTCGACGTTGCCGACGGCCACCGCGATGCCCTCGGGCAGCCCCGTCCAGGCGGCGGCCTGCGCCGTCAGCCCACCGGCCCGCTCGCCCAGCTGCCCGATCGGGGCCTCGACCTTGTCGGCGACGAAGTCGACGAAGTCGGGGTTCAGCGCGGCCAGGTACTCCCGCGAGGGGTACTGCCCGTCCTGGTGGATGGCCTTGTAGCCCGTGGTGCAGGCGTTGCGCAGGTACGTGCCGGACAGCTGCCAGACGATCCAGTCGGCGGCCTCGACCCAGTGCTCGGTGCGGTCGTAGACCTCACGGTCTTCCTCCAGCAGCTGCAGCCCCTTGGCGAACTCCCACTCGCTGGAGATCTTGCCGCCGTAGCGGTCGACCCACGGCTCGCCGCGCTCGTGGGCCAGCGCGTTGATCCGGTCGGCGTGGGGCTGGGCCGCGTGGTGCTTCCACAGCTTGACGTAGGCGTGGGGCCGGTCGGCCAGCTCCGGGACCTCGCACAGCGGGGTGCCGTCGGCCAGGGTCGGCAGCACGGTGCAGGCGGTGAAGTCCGTCGCGATGCCGACCACCCTCGCGGGGTCGACCCCGCTGTCGGCGACGGCCTTGGGCACGGCCTGGCGCAGCACGTCGACGTAGTCCGAGGGGACCTGCAGCGCCCAGTCCGGGGGCAACGGCGCCCCGGTCGCGGCCAGCTCGGTCTCCATGACGGCGTGCGCGTAGGGCGTGACCGCGGTGCCGAGCTGGGCCCCGTCGGACACCCGGACGACGACGGCCCGCCCGCTGAGGGTGCCGTAGTCGACGCCGACGACGTACGTCTCGTCGGCGCTCGGCCGGTCGTCGGGGGTCGTGGGCTGGTCGGTCATGGTGGGGCGGTTCCTTCCGTACGGGTGGGGGGCGTGACGGCGCTCACCGGTGTGTCGCTACCGGCGCCCGAGGCTCAGCGCGCGCTGCAGGACGACGAAGGCCAGCAGGAGCGCACCGATGACGATGCGGGTCCACCAGGAGCTGAGGGTGCCCTCGAAGGTGATGATGGTCTGGATCAGGCCGAGCTCCAGGACGCCCAGGACGGAGCCCAGGACGTACCCGCTGCCCCCGACCAGCAGGGTCCCGCCGATGACGACGGCGGCGATGGCGTCCAGCTCGAGGCCGACGCCCATGAGCGAGTAGCCGGACCGGGACGACGCCGCGAACAGGAACCCGCCGATGCCGGAGCACGTGCCGCTGATGACGTAGACCGCGACCTTGGTGCGGGCCACGGCCAGGCCCATGAGCAGGGCCGAGCCCTCGCCGCCACCGATGGCGTAGACCGTGCGCCCGAACCGGGTCAGGTGCAGCACGACCACGGCGACCGCCACGACGGCCAGCGCGATGACGACGCTGGGGGTGATGGCCCAGCCGTCGCCGAACGTCCACCGGGTGCCGGAGATCGCGACGATGGTCTCGTTGGTGATCGGGATGGCGGACAGGCTGATGACGTAGCAGAGCCCGCGGGCCAGGAACATCGCGGCCAGCGTCGCGATGAACGGCTGCACCTCGAAGTAGTGGATCATCACGCCGACCACCAGGCCGATGAGCGAGCCGACCAGGACGACGAGCGGGATGACCACCGGCGCGGGCCAGCCGGACTGGAACAGGTAGGCCGCGAGGATCCCCGACAGCGCCGCGACCGCCCCGACCGACAGGTCGATCCCGCCGGTGAGGATGACGAAGGTCATGCCGACGGCGATGACGATCAGGAAGGCGTAGTTGATGAACAGGTTCGACATGACCGCGCCGGACAGGAAGTTGTCGTAGCGCAGCCCGCCGATCAGCAGCATTGCGCCGAACACGAGCAGGGCCCCGGCCAGCGGGACGTAGCGGCGGTCGAGCCGCTGCGGGCGCGCCTGCAGCAGGGCCGGCAGCCGGCGGCGGCCACGGTCCGACGCGAGCGGGACCGGCTGGTCGGCGGGGGTGCCGGCGCGGGGGGTGTCGTGCTGGGTGACCATCAGGCGTTCACCTCGGCGGGAGCAGGGGTCGTGGGGGTGGTCCGTCGTCGGGCCCGGAGCCGGCTCTGCACGAGCGGCGCCTGCATGAGCACGACGGCGATGACGACGACGGCCTTGAACAGCGGCGTCACCGACGGCGGGACGCCCAGGACGGTGACGGTGATGGTCAGGGTCTGGATGACCAGCACACCCACCAGCGTGCCGGACAGCGAGAACTTGCCCCCGGCCAGCGAGGTGCCGCCGATGACGACGGCGAGGATGGCGTCCAGCTCGATGAACAGGCCGGCGTTGTTGGCGTCCGCGGCCATGGTGTTGGCGCTGATCATCAGCCCGGCGAGGCCGGCGAAGGTCGCGGCCAGGGCGTAGACCAGCCAGATGATGCCGCGCGAGCGCAGCCCGGCCAGCCGGCTGGCGGTCGGGTTGATGCCGACGGCCTCGATGAGCATGCCCAGCGCGGTGCGCCGGGTGAGGAACGCGACCACCGCGAACAGCAGCACCGCGAACACGACGGACACCGGCAGGCCCAGCAGGTAGCCCGACCCGATGTACCGGTAGGGCTCGCTGTTCAGCGTGGTGATCTGCCCCCCGGTGATGAGCATGGCCACGCCGCGCCCGGCCGTCATGAGCACGAGCGTGGCGATGATGGGCTGGATGCCCACGACGTAGACGAGGAACCCGTTCCAGGTGCCGAGCACGAACGACAGCGCGACCGCGATGCTCGCCCCGACGAGGACGGTGACCGGGGAGGACGGGTCCGGCGAGGACGCGATGAACGACGTGGCCACCGCCCCCGAGATCGCCACGACCGCCCCGACCGACAGGTCGATGCCGCGGGTGGCGATGACCAGCGTCATGCCGAGGGCCACCAGCAGCAGCGGGGCGCCGTTGCGCAGGATGTCGATCCCGGCGCCGTACAGCTGCCCGTCCCGGACGGTGACGGCCAGGAAGCCGGGCGCGCGCAGGGTGTTGGCCAGCAGCAGCCCGACCAGGGCGGCCAGCGGCCAGAACAGGCGGTGCCGGGTCAGGCCGGCCACGGCGCTCACGCCGGGACCTCCGAACCGGCGATCAGCTGGACCACGTCGTCGGCGCTCACGTCGTCGTTGACGACCTCGGCCACCTTGCGCCGGTCGCGGATGACGGCGATCCGGTGGCTGAGCCGGACGACCTCCTCCAGCTCGGCGGAGATGAACACCACGGACATCCCTTCGGTGGCCAGGTTCGCGACCAGGCGCTGGATCTCGGCCTTGGCCCCGACGTCGATGCCGCGGGTGGGCTCGTCGAGGACGAGCAGGCGGGGCTCGGTGGCCAGCCACCGGGCGAGCAGGACCTTCTGCTGGTTGCCGCCGGACAGGTTCCTGACCAGGGCCTCGGGGTCGGCCGGCCGGATGCCGAGGGCCTCGACGTAGCGGGCGACGACCTCGTCGGCCACCTTGCGGGGGATGCGCCGGGCCCAGCCCCGCTCCGCCTGCATGGCCAGGACGATGTTCTCGCGCACGGTCAGGTCCCCGACGATGCCCTCGGTCTTGCGGCTCTCGGAGCTGAAGGCGATGTCCTGGCCCAGCGCCGCGCGCGGGTTGCGCAGCCGGACGGGCCGACCCTGCACCTCGACGGTGCCGGAGTCGGGCCGGTCGGCGCCGGTCAGCAGGCGGGCGAGCTCGGTGCGCCCGGAGCCGAGCAGCCCGGCGAGGCCGACGATCTCGCCGGGGTGCACGTCCAGGTCGAACGGCTGCACCGAGCCCTTGCGGCCCAGACTCGTCGCCCGCAGGTACGGCTCCCCGTGCTCGAGCGCCTCGGCGCGCTTGGGGGTCTCCTGCAGCTGCTCGAGCACCTCCAGCGAGGTGCCGATCATCCTGGACACCAGCTCCAGGCGGGGCAGCTCGGCCGTGCGGTACTCCCCCACCAGGCGACCGTTGCGCAGCACGGTCATCCGGTCGCTGACCTCGTAGACCTGCTCGAGGAAGTGCGAGACGAACAGGATGGCGACACCGCGGTCGCGCAGGGTCCGCATGACGGTGAACAGCTGCTGCACCTCGTCGGCGTCCAGGCTCGACGTCGGCTCGTCGAGGATCAGCAGCCGGGCGTCGACGACCATGGCGCGGGCGATGGCGACCAGCTGCTGCACGGCCAGCGAGTGCGAGGACAACGACGAGGCGGGGTCGATGTCGAGGTTGAGCGCGCGCAGGTGCTCCCGGCTGCGGGCCCGGGTGGTGCGCCAGTCGACGAAGGGGCCGCGGCGGGCCTCGTGGCCCAGCATGATGTTCTCGGCCACCGACAGGTTCTCGCATAGGTTGACCTCCTGGTACACGGTGCTGATCCCGGCCGCCTGGGCCTGCGCGGGCGTGGCGAAGACCTGCTCCTGCCCGCCGACGTGGATCGTCCCCGCGCTCAGCCGGTTGACCCCGGTCAGGGCCTTGATCAGCGTCGACTTCCCGGCGCCGTTCTCGCCCATCAGGGCGTGCACCTCACCGGCGTGCAGGGTCAGGTCGACCTCCTGCAGGGCCTTCACCCCGGGGAACTCGACCGAGATCCCGCTCATGCGGACCACCGGTACCCGGTCCGACGTCGTCGTCATCGCCAGCCTTCTCTCACCGTGTCGCGCCCCTGCCCCCGGACGGCGGGCAGGGGGTGCACCCCGGGGTGCGTCGGCGCGTCGACGCACCCCGGGGCGACCTGTGTGGCCGGTCGGTACGGCCGGTCAGTACTGCCGGTCCGGGAGGGCCTCGACGGCGGCCTCCTGGTCGAACTCCTGGTCCTCGACCACGATGCGCTTCTCGACCTCCTCGCCGGCCACGACCGAGGTGATGATGTCGGCCAGGTCGGGCCCGAGCAGCGGGTTGCACTCGACGATGAAGTTGATCTTGCCGTCGGCCAGCGCCTGCATACCGTCGCGCACCGCGTCGATGGTGACGATCTGGATGTCCTCGCCCGGGACCAGGCCCGCGGCCTCGATGGCCTCGATGGCGCCCAGGCCCATGTCGTCGTTGTGCGCGAACAGGACGTCGATGTTCTCCGCGCCCTCGGACTGCAGGAAGCCCTCCATGACCGTGCGGCCCTCGGCGCGGGTGAAGTTGCCCGTCTGCGAGGCCGTGATGGTCACGTTGGGGTTGTCGGCGATGGCCGACTCGAAGCCTTCCTTGCGGTCGTTGGCCGGGGCCGAGCCGGTGGTGCCCTGCAGCTCGACGACGTTGATGGGCTCGGTGCCGAGGTTCTCCGACACCCACGCCCCGGCGCGCTCGCCCTCCTCGACGAAGTCCGAGCCGATGAACGACACGTACAGGTCCTCGTTCGGGGTGTCGACGGCGCGGTCGGTGAGCACGACCGGGATCTCGGCGGCCGCAGCCTCCTCCAGCACGGCGTCCCAGCCGGTCTCGACCACGGGCGAGAACGCGATGACGTCCACGTCCTGGGCGATGTAGCTGCGGATGGCCTGGATCTGGTTCTCCTGACGCTGCTGGGCGTCGGAGAAGCTGAGCTCGAAGCCGTTCTCCTCCGTCAGCGTGTCCTGGATGGACTGGGTGTTGGCGGCGCGCCAGCCGCTCTCCGCACCGACCTGGCTGAAGCCGACGGAGATCAGCTCGCCGTCGGCGGGGGCGCCGCCACCGGCCGCGGCCGAGCCGTCGTCAGTGGCCTCGCCGCCGCCGCCGCAGGCCGACAGGGCCAGCAGCACGGCGCCGACCAGGGCGGAAGTCCGGATGGTCCGCGGACCAGTGATGCGTGTCATGCACTCCTCCTCGAGATGCGTCCCGGCGTCGGTGCCGGGTGACGGAGCGACTCGGGGAAGGGGAGCCGGTCCGCGGTACGAGTCCGATGTTAGCGTTAACACTTCCAGCCGCGTCAACCCCCGCGCGGTAACGAAACGGGTGTCGGTCGACGCAACCGGCGCGGGGTTCGTCCGGGGTGCCGGGTCAGGCGTCGGCGGGCGGCGGGGCCGTGCTGGAGCGCACGACGAGCTCGGGGCGGATCAGCTCCCGGGCGTGCGCCTCGTGCTCGGCCCCCAGGGCCAGCAGCATCGAGGCCAGGGAGCGCCGGCCCAGCTCGTCGAAGGGCTGGCGCACGGTGGTGAGCGGCGGCATGAAGTGCGCCGCGCCCTGCACGTCGTCCACCCCCACGACGGACAGCTGCTCGGGCACCCGGACCCCGGCCTCGGCGCAGGCGTGCAGCAGGCCCAGCGCCAGCTGGTCGTTGCCGGCGAAGACCGCGGTCGGGCCCTCACCGCGCCGGACGGCCGCGGCGATCGCCCGGCCCTCCTCGTAACCCGTGTCGGCGCCCCAGTCGCAGCGCACGACGGCGGGCGCCGGGGCGCCGGCGTCGCGCAGGGCCTCGGCCCAGCCGACCTCGCGCTCGCGTGCGTCGAACCAGTCCGCGGGCCCGGCCAGGTGGGTGACGGTGCGGTGCCCGAGGCCGAGCAGGTGCTCGGTGGCCAGCCGGGCGGCCAGGCGCTGGTCGACCGACACGCTGACGGTGGCGGCGCCGGGCGGGTGGGTGTCCGTCGTCTCGTGCGGGTGGCCGTCCGGGCGGGCGGAGATCATGACCACCGGCAGCGGGGCCCGGAACGCGTCGACGGCCTCGGCCACGGCGTCCTGCGGGGCGATGACGACGATGCCCTCGACCCCCTGGCTCATGAAGTGCTCGAGGACGCCGGCCATGGTGTCGGGGTCGAACTGGCGCAGCGTGGCCACGCTGACGAAGAACCCCGCCTGCCGGGCGGCCTCCTCCAGCGCCACCAGCGTGCTGATCGGCCCGTACAGCGCCGACCCGGTGGTCAGCACACCGATGGTGCCGGTCCGCCGGGTGACCAGGGCCCGGGCCGCGCTGTTGCGGCGGTAGCCCAGCTCGCGCACGGCGTCGAGCACCCGCTGCCGGGTCTCGGGCCGGACGCTGGGGTGGGAGTTGAGCACCCGGGACACCGTCTGGTGCGACACGTCGGCCACCGCGGCGACGTCGGCCATCGACGGCGGACGACGGCTCGGGTTCACCGGTCGAGGCTACTGGCAGAGGGGCCGGCGGAACGATCCCGCCGACCCCTCTGCCCCGTGCGGCCGGTCAGCCCAGCAGGAGCACCCGGTCGATCACGTGGCCTACCTGCGCCTGGCCCAGGTTGACGTCGACCGCGGTGACGGTGGCCGCCACCTCGCCGTCGGCGTCGAGCAGGCTGACCTGCCCGCCGTCGACCTCGACGGTCAGCGTCGACCCGCCCGCGGTGGTGAGCTCGGCACCGTCCGCGGCGAGCACCTCGGTGCTGGTCAGGGTCGCGCCGAGGACCACGTGGTCCAGCAGCACCTGCTCCAGCTCGGCCGCCGTGAAGGCCGTCCGCAGCCGGCCGGCGGCGACCTTCTCGTTGGTGACCCGGCCCGTGGCGGCGTCGAGCGAGGCGACGAACGCGTCGTCGTCGGGCAGGAACGCCGTGAGGGCCTGCGTCGGGTCCGCGAGGATCCCGACCGGGCTGTCGGGCCGGGCCGCGAGCACCCGGGCGACCGCGACCGCGAGCAGGTCGAAGTCGTCACCGTTCGCGGCCCGCGGGCTCTCCGGCCCGCTGGTGTCCGCGCCGAGCACGTCGGCCAGCGACACGTCGGTGGCCGGGGCGTCGTCCTCGGCCTCGACGAACGACCAGGTGTCGACCTCGACGAGGTCGGTGTCCGCCGCACCGGTGAAGGTGAAGTAGACGTCGTGGACACCGGTGACGCCGGACAGGTCGGCGGACACGTCGGTCCACTCCCCGGCCGCGCCGGTGACCGGGACCGTGGCGACGACGTCGGCCTCGCGGTCGCCGAGGCGGACCTCGACGGCCGCGCCCTCGGTCAGCGGGCGCACCGTGGCGCCCACGCTCGCCGCTCCGGCGTCGCCGAAGTCGACCGACGACAGCGACGTCCAGTCACCGTCCTGGATGTCGGTCAGCGCCAGGTTGGGGGCGTCCTCGCCGAACTCGGCCGACGGCCGGTCGACGTCGACGGTGGTCAGGCCCTGGCGCCAGGCGATGGTCTCGGCCTCCATGACCCGGTAGGGGTCGAGGTCCTTGACCTGGTCCACGCCGCGGTAGGTACCCACGACCTGCTGGATCGTGCCGTCGGCGTCGAACTCCAGCTTCTCGATGTGGGGGCTGCGGTAGCCCTGCGTCTGGTCGCCGTTGATGCGCTTGTTGAGCGTCGGCGCGTGGTGGGTGAAGTAGTACGCGCCGCCCAGCTCGAACACCGACTGGTGGTTGTTGCCGCCGGTGCCGGCGCCGAAGAACTGCGACTGGTTGGGGAACAGCACGCCCTCGTAGGTCTCCTTGGGCCAGCTGGCCGGGTCGTCGGAGATCATGTAGGGGATCTGGCCGCCGCCGGGGTAGCCCGGCAGGGGCGTCTGGTTGCCGCCGAAGTCGGGGCCACCGAAGTGCGAGGAGTACGTCATGTAGTACAGCCCCTCGCGCTCGAACACGTGCGGCGCCTCGAACGACACGGGGGTGTCCAGGACGAAGGCGGTGCCCTGGGTGTTGACCATGTCGTCGGTGAGCTCGATGCCCCGCATGTTCTTGGGGTTGTTGTACCGCTCGGCCGCCGGGAACGCGGTCGAGGCGGGCCCGCCGCCGAAGTACAGGTACGGCTGGCCGTCGGCCGGGTCGACGAACGGTGCGGGGTCGAACTTCCACGCGACCGCCTCGGCACCGGGCGTGCGGCCGTCGATCAGGGTGCTGTCGCGCTCGTTGCTCCAGGGCCCGAGCGGGGAGTCCCCCACGATGACGTTGCTGGAGCCGCCGCCGTTGGCGTAGTAGAGGAACGTCTTGGTCTGGCCGTCGACGACCTTCTGCACCGCGCCGGGCGCCCACGAGTTGTTCGTGTAGGGCGCGACGCCGTTGGGCCCGGCGACCTGGATCTCGCCGTGGTCGGTCCAGTTGACCAGGTCCTCGGAGCTGATGAGCGTCAGCTGGTTGATGTCGCCGTAGTTGATCTGCGGCGAGACGCCCGTCTCGGGGTCCGGCTCGTAGCCCTGCGTGTCGTTGGTCATGTACATGTACACGCGGTCGTCCTCGACCAGGCCGAAGCCGTCGGCCCCGAACTTGTGCGAGATCAGCGGGTTGCTGTCCCCCGGCTCCTTGCCGACGACCTCGATGGTGCGCCAGGCCGGCGGGGCCGGCGGCGGCGGCTCGACGCCCTCGAGCGTCACGTCGTCGACGGTGAAGTCCATCAGGTGGGTGGCCGGGTCGGTGGTCGGGTCGGCGACCCACGGCGTCTCCAGGAACACGCGCGCCGTGCTGACTCTCTGCCCGGCCGGGATGGTGAACGTGGAGTCGATCAGGCCCCACTGCCCGCGCGGCACGGTGACGCTGCCCATGTTGGTGTACGACCCGCCCCCGTAGTGGATCGTCATGAAGAACTGCTTGGTGGCCGGGCTCGCCGGGTCGTCGTACTTGATCCGCGCGCTCAGGTCGTAGGTCTCGCCGGCCACCAGGTCGCCGGACAGGTCCTGCATCGGGCCCGAGCCCGTGCTGCCGCGCTGGCTGACCCGCACGGCGGCCTCGCCGGAGTACGCGTCGTCGGTGATGGTGAGCTGCGCCCGGTCGGCCGCGTTGCCGTTGTTCGCGAACCAACCGGTCAGGCCGTCCTCGAACCCGCCGTTGGTGATCAGGTCGGCGGCGGCGGTGGCCGGGGCGGCCACGAGGCCTCCCGACGCGAGCGACGCCGCGGCGGTGACCGCGACCAGCGCCATGCGTCGTGGTGCGTGTCTTCTCGTTCGTCGTTGCACGAGCAGCTCCTTCGGTGGGTGGTCCTCTGTCGTCGGTGACGGGGAGGGAGCGCACCGGGGCGCGCTCGAGGGACCCGTCGTCGCAGCGGCGGGCAGGCCGGTGCCGGGTCCGGGGGTGGGGGTCGTCCGGGGCCGTGACCCACGCTGAGCAGGCACGACGTCGGTGTCGGGTGGGTCGGGGGTCGTCGTCGACCGCGGCGATGTTATCGCTAACAAATCAAGGTCACAACCCCTCGTCCAAGCCGGGTCACACGCCCCGGGTGCCCCAGTCACGGTCGCCGCGCCGCCGTCGCGGGCGACGGCTACCGTCCCGGTCATGACTGACGCGACGCTGCGGTTCGGCCTCTTCGTCCCCCAGGGCTGGCGACTGGACCTGGTCGGCATCGACCCGGCGCAGCAGTGGGCCGCCATGCGGTCGCTGGCCCTGCGCGCCGACGCCGGCCCGTGGGAGTCGCTGTGGGTCTACGACCACTTCCACACCGTCCCCGAGCCGACGGCGGAGGCCACCCACGAGGCCTGGGCGCTGATGGCGGCCTTCGCCGCCGTCACCGACCGGGTCCGGCTGGGGCAGATGTGCTCGTGCATGGGCTACCGCAACCCCGCGTACCTGGCCAAGGTCGCCGCGACGATCGACGTGGTCTCGGGCGGTCGGGTCGAGATGGGCATCGGGGCCGGCTGGTACTCCCACGAGTGGCGCGCCTACGGCTACGGCTTCCCCGGCGCGGGCGAGCGCCTGGCCATGCTGCGCGAGGGCGTCGAGATCATGCGCCAGCTGTGGAGCGAGGGGACCTCGACCTACGTGGGCGAGCAGTACCGCACCGACGGCGCGCTCTGCCGGCCGCTGCCGCTGCAGGACGGCGGGATCCCGCTGTGGATCGCCGGCGGCGGCGAGCGCAAGACCCTGCGCATCGCCGCGGAGCACGCGCGCTACACCAACTTCGACGGCACGCTCGATGGCTTCACGCACAAGTCGGAGGTCCTGGCCGGGCACTGCCGCGACCTGGGCCGCGACTTCGGCAGCATCACGCGCAGCGCCAACTACAACGTGGTGATCGGCCGCGACGAGGCCGAGGTCGCCGACCGGCTCGCCCAGCGCCGCTCGCGGTTGGAGGGCCTGGTCTCGCCCGAGGCGCTCGAGCGGGAGGTCGCCTCCAACGCCCCGGACCTGCCCGCCGTCGGCACCCCGGAGCAGGTCGTCGAGAAGCTGCGGCCGCTGGTCGCGGCCGGCATGACGTACCCGATCCTCTACTTCCCCGAGGCGGCCTACGACAACAGCGGCATCGAGCTGTTCGAGCGGGAGGTCATCCCGGCGCTGCGCGGCTGAGCCCCGCCGAGACTTATGCCGGACCGGGCGAACCGGGTGAACGGGCCGCGGGCAACCGCCGGATGAGTCAGTTGTGTAACGATCCGGTATCGACTGACCGAACGTCCGGGAATCGCCGCTAGACATCCGTCACGACGCGGGCCCGCTCGGGGGCCGCTCCCAGGCGGAGGAACCATGCCACTCAGCCCGTCCCGCAGCCGTCACGCCCGACGGGGGGCGGCCGCGCTCGCCGCCGCCCTGTCCACCGTCCTGCTCGCCACCCTCGCCGCCCCGGCCAACGCGTCCGGCAGCGAGGCGGAGACCCCGGTCCTGACCGTCACCGACGGGGTGACGCAGCCGGTGTTCGGCTACGAGGACGCCATCCGCGAGAAGGTCTTCGTCACCTCCGACGTCGACAGCGACTCCGACGGCGAGCTCGACGTGGTGGCCTTCGACATCATGCGCCCGGCCGCCACCGAGGACGGCCACGAGGCGCCGGTCATCATGGACGCGAGCCCGTACTACGTGACCTCGTGCCGCGGCAACGAGGCCGAGTGCAAGCAGGACACCGACGGCGACGGCCTGCTGGACAAGTGGCCGCTGTACTACGACAACTACTTCGTCCCCCGCGGTTACGCCGTGATGCTGCTGGACATGATCGGCACCTCCGGCAGCACGGGCTGCCCGACCACGGGCGGCGTCGGCGACAACCTGTCGGCCGTGGCCGCCATCGACTGGCTGAACGGACGCCGCCCCGGGCGCGACGCCGACGGCAACGCGGTCGTGGCCGACTGGCACAACGGCAGCACCGGCATGATCGGCAAGTCCTACGACGGCACCCTGGCCAACGCGGCCGCCGCGACGGGCGTCGAGGGACTGGAGACGAGCGTCCCGATCTCGGCCATCAGCAACTGGTACCTGTACTCGCGCAGCAACGGCATCCGGTTCAACACGAACTACCCGGCCAGCCTGTCCAACACGGTGACCACGCCCTCGCGCCGCGCGTACTGCGCCCCGGTCCGGACGGAGCTGAGCGCGAACGACGGCGACGAGTCCGGGGACTACACGCCCTACTGGTACGAGCGGAACTACCTGCCCGACGCCGACAAGGTCACCGCGAGCGTCTTCGTGGTCCACGGCATCAACGACTGGAACGTCAAGACCGACCACCTCGTCCAGTGGTGGGACCTGCTCGCCGAGAACGACGTCGAGCGCAAGCTGTGGCTGACCGGCACCGGCCACATCGACCCGTTCGACTTCCGCCGCGAGGAGTGGGTCGACACCATCCACCGCTGGTTCGACCACGAGCTGTTCGACATCGACAACGGGATCATGGACGAGCCGATGGTCGATATCGAGCGCAACCCCGACGAGTGGGAGACCCACCCGACCTGGCCGCTGCCCAACGCGGCCCCGGTCGACGTCTTCCTGCAGCCGGGGGCCGACAACGGCTCGGGCGGGCTGGGCACCAGCCCGGGCCGCGGCGCCGCGTGGACCACGTTCACCGACCGCACGAGCACGTCCCGCAACCAGGCGATCGCCCCGCCCGCGGCGGCCGAGCCCAACCGGCTCGTCTACCGCTCGGCGCCGCTCACGGCCCCGCTGCACATCTCCGGCAGCCCGTACGTGACGCTGAAGGCCAAGGTCGACGACGTAGACACGAACTTCGCCGCGGTGCTGGTGGACTACGGCACCCGGGAGCGGTTCAGCACCTCCGGCGACGGCATCCGCACCCTGGGCGCCGACAGCGAGACCTGCTGGGGCCTGTCGAGCGCGGCCGACGACCCCTGCTACCGCGAGACCGAGAAGACCGTCGCCAGCAACCCGCAGGAGATGGTCACCCAGGGCATCCAGGACGCCCTCAACCTCGACAGCATCACCGCGGCCACCCCGCTGGTGCCGGGGGCGGTGAACGACGTGGACTTCGAGCTGCTGCCCGAGGACTACGTCTTCGAGGCAGGTCACCGGATCGGTGTCGTGATCCTCGGCTCCTACAGCGGCTACCCCAGCGTGGCCGATCAGAACCGGGCCGAGATCTCCATCGGCGCGCCCCGCAGCAGCATCACCCTGCCCGTCGTCGGGGGCCGGGCTGCCGCCCGCGCCGCCGGCCTGCGCTAGCACCTCCCCCCGCGAGCGCCGCTTCCCCGGCGGCGCCACCCCTGCCGCCGGCCGGGCCCGCACGGGCCCGGCCGGTCACCAGCCCACGGCCTGCCCCGGTGGAACGCCTCCACCGCCGGGGCAGGCCGTGCTCGTCAGGAGGCCGGCAGGTCCAGCCGGTCGGAGCGCGTGTAGGCGGTGAACCGGCCGCCGCGGCTGAACCCGACCAGGGTCATCCCGGCGTCGTCGGCCAGCTCGACGGCCAGAGACGACGGTGCGGACACCGCGAGGAGCGCCGGGATGCCCGCCAGCCTGGCCTTCTGCACCAGCTCGAACGACGCCCGGCCGCTGACCTGCAGGACGTGACCGACCAGCGGCACCAGCCCCTCGCGCAGCGCCCAGCCGACGACCTTGTCGACGGCGTTGTGCCGACCCACGTCCTCGCGGACGACGACGAGCTCGCCGTCGGGGTCGACCAGGCCGGCCGCGTGCAACCCGCCGGTGGAGTCGAACGCCGCCTGCCGCTCGCGCAACCGGTCCGGCAGCCCGGCGACGAGCGCCGGGTCCAGGCGCAGCGGGTCGGTCGAGACGTCGAACCGGGCCACCTTGTCGACGGCCTCCAGCGACGCGCTGCCGCAGACGCCGCAGGCCGACGAGGTGTAGACGTGCCGCTCCAGCGACGGGTCGGGCGGTGGCACGTGCGGGGCCAGGACCACGTCCACGGCGGCGTCGAGCGAGCGGACGGTCACCACGTCCTCGGCGGCGCCGATCACCCCCTCGCCCACCAGGAACCCCAGGGCCAGGTCGATGTCGTGGCCCGGCGTGCGCATGGTGACGGTGAACGCCTTGCCCGACAGCCGCACCTCCAACGGCTCCTCGACCGCGAGGGAGTCGGGGCGCTGCGTGGTGGCCCCGGTCGTCGTGTCGTGGCGCAGGACGCGGCGGCGGGTCGTCATCGGCACCTGGCGAGTATGCGGCCGGCGTCCGCGGGGTACCCACCCGACGACGGCGACGACCGTTCGTCGTGCCAGAGGTACCGCTCGTCGCACGGGAGGCGCCGGAACGCGTCCCCGAATTGCTTGCAGTTTGAACCACACGTACACAGACCCGTCAGCCCGACCGCGTGGACCTCCGTCCACGGCCAGCACCGGAGGAGCAAGGATGCTCGCAGTTCTCGACCGTGAGAGGACCGTCGCCGGTCCCGGATTCAACCGGTGGCTGGTACCCCCGGCCGCCCTGGCCGTGCACCTGTCGATCGGCCAGGTGTACGCGTTCAGCGTCTTCAACTCCCCCCTGGAGACCCGGTTCGGCGTCGAGGCCACGCCCGTCGCCGTGATCTTCTCGATCGCCATCGTCATGCTCGGCCTGTCGGCCGCCTTCGGCGGGACCTGGGTCGAGCGCAACGGCCCCCGCAAGGCGATGGCCCTGTCGGCCACCTGCTGGAGCCTGGGCTTCCTGGTCGCCGCGGTCGGTATCTCCTCCGGCCAGCTCTGGCTGGTCTACCTGGGCTACGGGTTCCTGGGCGGCATCGGGCTGGGCATCGGCTACATCTCGCCGGTGTCGACGCTGATCAAGTGGTTCCCGGACCGTCCCGGCCTGGCCACCGGCCTGGCCATCATGGGCTTCGGCGGCGGCGCGCTCGTGGCGTCCCCGCTGAGCAACCGCCTGCTCGGCGTGTTCGCCGAGAACCCGGAGGACGCCCTGGTCCCGGTGTTCCTCGTCCTGGGTGTCACCTACGCCGTGCTGATGAGCCTGGGCGCCTACTTCGTGCGCGTCCCGGCACCGGACTGGCGGCCCGAGGGCTGGACCCCGCCCGCCGCCTCCGAGACCTCCGCCATGCGGACCACGGCCAACGTGAGCGCGACGAACGCCATCCGGACCCCGCAGTTCTACCTGCTGTGGGTCGTGCTGTTCTGCAACGTCACCGCCGGCATCGGCATCCTCGCCCAGGCCTCGCCCATGATCCAGTCGTTCTTCGGCGACTCGGTCGGCGCGGCCGAGGCGGCCGGGTTCGTCGGCCTGCTCAGCCTGGCCAACATGGCCGGGCGCATCGTCTGGTCCTCGACGTCGGACGTCATCGGCCGCAAGAACACCTACATCATGTACCTGGGCGTCGGGGCGGTCCTGTACCTGCTCGTGACCCTGTTCGGCACGCTGTCGCTGCCGGTGTTCGTGCTGCTCACCGTGGTCATCCTCAGCTTCTACGGCGGCGGGTTCGCGACCATCCCCGCCTACCTCAAGGACATGTTCGGCGGGTACCAGGTGGGCGCCATCCACGGCCGGCTGCTGACCGCCTGGTCCGCCGCCGGTATCGCCGGGCCGATCATCGTCAGCTCGATCATCGACCTGCAGACCCGTCGGGGCGCCGAGGGTGCCGACCTCTACACGCTGTCGCTGTCGATCATGGTCGGCGTGCTGGTCGTCGGCTTCGTCGCCAACCTGCTCGTCCGCCCCGTCAGCAGCCGCTTCCACGAGCCGTCCACCGCCGCCGAGCCCGCCCTCGCCGGCGAGCGCTGAGACAGGAGCCCGCCATGAACGACGAGACCGGCACCCCCCGTCAGCACTCCAGCGCCTCCGAGGCCGCCGAGCGCACCGCCGCGATCGCCCTGTGGGTGCTCGTCGGCGTGGCCCTGGTCTACGGCGTCGGCGAGACCGCGGTCCGCGTCGCGGCCCTGTTCGGATGACCGCACACTCGAGGTAGACCCGTACGGCCCGAACGGCACCGACCCAGAGGAGAACCACCGTGGCCACCAAGGCCCCCCGCGAGGACTTCGACGACAGCGACCTGACCGTCGAGGAGCGCAAGGAGTACGCCGCGGGGGTCCCTGCGGTGGCCAAGTCGCTGCAGATGTCGTGGCAGCAGATGGGCACGGTCCGCACGGGCCGCACCCTGCTGCGGCTGAACCAGAAGCACGGCTTCGACTGCCCCGGCTGCGCCTGGCCGGACCCGGCCGACCGGTCGCCGGCGGAGTTCTGCGAGAACGGCGCCAAGGCCGTCGCCGAGGAGGCGACGCTGCGCCGCGTCACGCCGGAGTTCTTCGCCGAGCACTCCCTCGCGGACCTGGAGACCAGGACCGACTGGTGGCTGGGCCAGCAGGGCCGCATCACCCACCCGGTCATCCGGCGCGAGGGCGCCAGCCACTACGAGCCCATCGAGTGGGACGCGGCATTCGACCTGGTGGCCGAGCACCTGAACGGCCTCGACAGCCCCGACGAGGCCGTGTTCTACACCTCGGGCCGGACCTCCAACGAGGCCGCGTTCCTGTACCAGCTGATGGTGCGCGGCTACGGCACCAACAACCTGCCCGACTGCTCCAACATGTGCCACGAGTCCTCCGGCTCCGCCCTGGGCGAGACCATCGGCGTGGGCAAGGGCTCGGTCATGCTCGAGGACCTGTACGAGTCCGAGCTGATCGTCGTGGCGGGCCAGAACCCGGGCACCAACCACCCGCGCATGCTGAGCGCGCTGGAGAAGGCCAAGAAGAACGGCGCCGTGGTGGTCGCGGTCAACCCGCTGCCCGAGGCCGGCATGATCAAGTTCAAGAACCCGCAGAAGCCGCTCAGCCTGGTCGCGGGCACCGAGCTGGCCGACGACTTCGTCCAGGTGCGGGTCGGCGGCGACATGGCCCTGTTCCAGGCCGTCGCCCGGCTGCTGCTGGACAAGGAGCGCGACAGCCCCGGCAGCGTCGTCGACCGCGCGTTCGTCGAGGGCCACACCACGGGCTACGAGGAGTACGCCGCGAACCTGGCCGAGCTGGACTGGGACGAGGTCACCACCGCGACCGGGCTCAGCCGCGAGGCCATCCAGGGCCTGGCCGACCGGTTCGCCGCCTCCAGGCGCACCGTCGTCTGCTGGGCCATGGGCCTGACCCAGCACAAGCACTCGGTCAAGACCCTGCGCGAGGTCGTCAACCTGCTGCTGCTGCAGGGCAACATCGGCCGACCGGGCTCGGGCGTCTGCCCGGTCCGCGGCCACAGCAACGTCCAGGGCGACCGCACCATGGGCATCTTCGAGCGGATGCCGTCGTCGTTCCACGACGCCCTCGACAAGGAGTTCGCCTTCGCCTCGCCCCGCGAGCACGGCATGGACACCGTCGCGGCCATCGAGGCCATGCGCGACGGCAAGGCGAAGGTGTTCATGGGGATGGGCGGCAACTTCGTCCGCGCCACCCCCGACACCGACGTCACCGAGGCCGCGCTGCGCGGCTGCGCGCTGACGGTGCAGGTGTCCACCAAGCTCAACCGCTCGCACGTCGTCACCGGCGGCACGGCCCTGATCTTCCCGACCAAGGGCCGCACCGAGGTCGACGTGCAGCGCTCGGGCGAGCAGGTCGTCACCGTCGAGGACTCGATGAGCGCGGTGCACGCCACCCGCGGTCGGCTCGCACCGGCTTCGGACCACCTGCTGTCCGAGGTCGCCATCGTCTGCCGGCTCGCCCGCCGGGTCGTGGGCGACCGGGTCGACGCGGACTGGCAGGCCTTCGAGGACGACTACCGCACCATCCGCGCCCGGATCGAGCGCGTGGTGTCGGGCTTCGACGACTTCGAGGCCAAGATCGCCCGCCCGGGCGGGTTCGTCCTGCCCCATGCCGCGCGCGAGCGGCGCTGGAACACCGAGTCCGGCAAGGCGCTGTTCACCGCCAACGACCTGGAGTACCCGCACGTGCCGGCGGGGCGGCTGCTGCTGCAGACGCTGCGCAGCCACGACCAGTTCAACACCACGATCTACGGCCT
The DNA here is from genome assembly GCF_042466345.1 of Jannaschia sp. R86511. Lineage (NCBI taxonomy): Bacteria > Pseudomonadati > Pseudomonadota > Alphaproteobacteria > Rhodobacterales > Roseobacteraceae > Jannaschia > Jannaschia sp. R86511. Next base: position 672,819 of record NZ_JAXHCD010000001.1, on the reverse strand, counting down.
GGACGACCGCTACCGCGGCATCAGCGACGGCCGCCGGGTGGTGTTCGTCAACCCCGAGGACCTGGTCGAGCTGGGCCTGGTCGACGGCCAGCACGTCGACATCGTCAGCGAGTTCACCGACCACGAGCGGGTGGCCGAGAACTTCCGGGTCGTGACGTACTCGACGGCCAAGGGCTGCGCGGCGGCGTACTACCCCGAGACCAACGTGCTGGTCCCGCTCGGGCACAAGGCCGACATCAGCGGGACCCCGGCCAGCAAGTCGCTGGTGGTCCGGCTTGTCGCCCGCACCGACGCTCCCGTGCCGGTGGCCCGCTGAGCCCGCAGGACGCACCCGCTGCCCCGGTCGACCCGCACGGGCCGACCGGGGCGTCCCGGTCCCCCGGCGGTCGGGACCACGGGCCCGGGGCCGACGTGACCGAGGCGCGCGACCGGGCCCACCGGCTCGGCACGCACCGGCTGCCGCCGCCGGTGGGGCTCGCGCCGGCGGACGCGCTCGGGGCCGTCCTGGCCGAGGCGTTGCGGGCCCGCTCCGACGTGCCCGCGGCGGACGCCTCGGCCATGGACGGCTTCGCGGTGTCGGGGCCCGGGCCGTGGCAGGTGCGCGGGCGCGTCCTGGCCGGCGGTGCGCCCGCCGCGGCGCTGCAGCCGGGGGACGCCGTCGAGGTGGCGACCGGCGCCCTGGTCCCGGCCGGCTGCGAGCGCGTGCTGCCCGTCGAGGTGGTCGACGTGGCCGCGGGCGTGCTGCGCCTGGTCGGCGACGAGCCGGGGCGGCGGCACGTCCGGCCCCGGGGCGAGGAGTGCGTGCAGGGGGAGGAGCTGCTGCCGGCCGGTAGGCGGGTGACCGCCTCCGTAGCGGGGCTGGCCGCCGGGACCGGCACCGACGTGCTGCAGGTCCGCCGCCCGCCGCGGGTGCACGCCCTGGTGACGGGGGACGAGATCGTCACCTCCGGGCTACCGGTGCCCGGCCAGGTGCGTGACGCGGTCGGCCCGCTGCTGCCCGACGCGGTGCGGACCCTGGGGGGCACGCTCAGCGCGTCGGAGCGCTGCGGCGACGCGGTCGGCGAGCTGGACGCCGCGCTGGAGACCATGCTGGCCAGCGACGCCGACGTGCTCCTGACCTGCGGCATGGCCGGCGCCGGGCCCGCCGACCGGCTGCGGCCCTGGCTGGCCCAGGTCGGGGCGCGGCTCGTGGTCGACGGCGTGGCCGTCCGGCCCGGTCACCCGCAGGTGCTGGCCCAGCTGCCCGACGGGCGCCCGCTGGTCGGTCTGCCCGGCAACCCGCTGGCCGCCGTGGCCGCCCTGCTGGTGCTGCTCCGGCCCCTGCTCGCGGGCATGACGGGGGCCGAGCCGGGACCGCCGCCGCACGCGCTGCTCACGGGCTGGCAGCCGCGCGGTCGGCCGGTCACCTCGCTCGTGCCCGTTCGCCACGCCGGCCCGGGCCGGGTCGAGCCGTCCGGGCCCGCCGGCCCGGCCCAGCTGCGCGGCCTGGCCGCCGCCGACGCCGTCGCGCTCGTGCCGCCCGGCTGGGACCCCTCGACCCCGGTCGAGCTCCTCCCCCGCCCCTGACGCAGAGTGCCGTCGCGTCGGGAACGAGACGACGCAACGGCACCTTGCGTCGGATAGACCGACGCCGAGTGCCGTTGCGTCGGAAACGGGGGGCCGCGTCAGGGGACGACGACGACGGACATCCGGCCGGTGCCGTAGCGGGCGATGTCGACGCTGATGTCGTCGCGGGGGGCGGTGCGGACGGCGAGCTCGCGGACGTCGGGGCGCAGCTGCTCGCCGGGAGGGAACGTGGCGTACAGCTTGAGGTGCGGCGCCCGGACCTGGTTGAACAGCGAGGCCATGATGTTGAGCACCTCGGTGCAGTTCTCCAGCAGGGTCGCCGGCAGCGTGCCCTCGTCGATCGCGTCCTGCGCGCCGCCGGGCGGCACGAGGCCGAGCGCCGCACCGCTGTACGCGGCCAGGCGCAGGTCGAAGGCGATGACGGCCCGGCTCTTGAGCTCGGCGTCGACGTAGAGCCCGACCACGGACCCGGAGTCGCCGCCGACGGCGACGGGCTCCGCGCCGGAGGCGACCTCGATCTCCTTGCCGGTCAGGTCGCCGAGCAGGTCTCGGACGGACTTGAGCGTGGGGACGGGGACGACGAGCGGGGTGATGGTGAAGGCCACGGCGTGGGCTCCTCGGGGTCTGGCTCAGCCCAGGATGGGGCTGAGCGTGTCGGCGAAGGTGTCGGCGTTGAAGGGCTTGGCGATGAGGAACAGCGCGCCGGCGCCGGAGGCCCGCTCGCGCATCTCGGGCGAGCCCTCGGAGGTGACGAACCCGAACGGGGTGTCGTCGCCGCGGGCCCGCAGGCTGGTGAGGAAGTCGATGCCGGTCATCTCGGGCATGTTCCAGTCCGACAGGACGATGTCCGGGCGCTCGTTCGACACGGCGTCGAGCCCTTCGGCGCCGTTGGTGGCCTCGACGACGTCGACGCCGTCGAAGCCCGCCTGGCGCAGGGTGCGGACGACGATCTGGCGCATGACGCGCGAGTCGTCGACGACGAGGACCTTCATGACGTGCCTCCGGGAGCGGTCTCGAGCGTGACGAGCAGGGTGTGCTCGCCCCACAGCAGGGTCGCCGAGGCGACCGCGTCGTACGGGTCGGTGGGGGCGACGGTGACCGAGGGCAGACCGAGGTGGTGCTCGCCCTCCAGCATGGCCTTGACGTTGCCGCCGATCATGTTGGCCAGCTCGCCCGTCGCGTCGTGCACGTCGGCCTCGACCACGTCGCCGGGCGCCATGTCGAGCATGCGCGCCGCGGCCGCCGAGGCGGCCTGCGCCGGCAGCGACACGTTGATGCGGCCCGCGTGCGGGCCGTGGATGAGGATGGTGCCGACCACGACGCCGTCCGGACCGGGGTCCAGCGGGGCGCCGTACAGGTCGACCAGCGGCAGCTCGGCGTCCACGAAGGACTCCCAGACCGCCTGCGTCAGCTCGGCGAGGACCTCGCCGTCGACGCTCACGCGCCGACCCCCGCCGGGACCAGGCCCAGGTAGCGGAGCTTGTCCGCCATGGCGTCGGCCGTGAACGGCTTGATCAGGTACTCGTGCGCCCCGGCGGCCAGCGCCCGGACGATCTGCCCGTGCTCGCTCTCGGTCGTCACCATCATCAGGGTGATGTCGCGCCAGCGGCGGTCGGCCCGGATGGCCGAGACCAGCTGCAGGCCGTCCATGACGGGCATGTTCCAGTCGATGCAAGCCAGCTGAGGGACCGTGTCGGCCGCGGTCAGCTGCTCGAGCTCGGCGAGAGCCGTGGCGCCGTTGTCGGCCTCCGCGGTCTCGAAGTGCAGGTTGGTGAGGATCCCGGCGACGATGCGGCGCATCGCCCGGGAGTCGTCCACGACAAGGGCGTGCATCAGCGGCCTCCGTAGCTGGGGGTGGTCGGGTGGCGGGGCTCGAACGAGGTGGGGCTCGTCCGGGCGGGGGTGGGCAGGGGGGGCAGGGTGACCCGGGGGTGGGTCCGGGGCGCCGGCGGGGCCGCGAGCGGTGCGCGCGGCGGTGCGGCCTGGGCGGGGACGCCCGCCCGGGGCCGGGGCGGGGCCAGGGGCGTCGCGCCCTCCGGCCGCAGGACCGACGTGCTGGAGGCCTGCTCGCGGTACCAGCCGACGTCCATCCCCAGGGCGGTCTCGGCCGCCCCGAGGAACAGGAAGCCGTCGGGGCGGGTGACGCCGCGGGTGCGGCGCAGGATGTCGGACTTGGTCGCGCCGTCGAAGTAGATCAGCACGTTGCGGAGCATCACGACGTCGAAGCGGCCCAGGTCGGTGAACGGCATCGCGAGGTTGCCCTCGCGGAAGCTGGTCATGGCCTTGAGCTGCGGCGAGACCTGCCAGTGCGACCCGTCCCGGACGAACCAGCGGACCAGGTGGGGCGCGGGCATGCCGCGGTTGACCTCGAGCTGGGAGTAGCGACCGGCCCGGGCCCGCTCGACCATCGCGGGCGACAGGTCGGTGCCGACGATCTCGACGCTCCAGCCCGGTGGCAGGACCTCGGTGCAGATCATGGCGATGGAGTAGGCCTCCTGGCCCGACGAGCAGGCGGCCGACCAGACCCGCAGCCGGCGCTCCGCGGCGCGCTCACGCACCAGGGCCGGCAGGACCACGGTGCGCAGCGCCTCGAACGGCCCGTTGTCCCGGAACCACGACGTCTCGTTGGTGGTCATGGCGTCGACGATCAGCCCGGTGACGTGGCGGTCGCCGGCGCGGGCGCGGGCGACCAGGTCACCGACGGAGGCGAAGCCGCCGCTGCGCACCAGCGGTGCGAGCCGGGTGTCCAGCAGGTACTGCTTGGACTCGTCCAGGACGATGGCCGAGCGGCGACGGACGAGGTCACGGAGCCAGACGGCGTCCGCCGGGGTCATGGGGACCGGCCGGCCGGGAGCTGTCCCGGCGGCGGTGCGGTGCTCAGGCACGGGCCTCTCCTCTCGAGGGTGCGGTGGTGGCGAACGCGGCGGGCCTGAGGGGGCCGCCGACGGCGTGGACGATCGCGGGCCCGATGGCGGGCAGCGGCATGACGGAGCCGGCCAGGCCGGCGCCGACGAGGCTGCCGGGCATGCCCCAGACGACCGAGGTCGCCTCGTCCTGGGCCCACAGGGTGGCGCCGGCGGTGGCCAGGTCGACGGCACCCGCGGTCCCGTCGGAGCCCATGCCGGTCAGCACGACGGCCAGCACGCCGCCCCCGACCGCGTGGGCGACCGAGCGGAACAGGACGTCGACGGCCGGCTTGCAGAAGTTCTCGGGCGGGGCGTCGCTGAGCCGGCTGACCAGGCGACCCTGCTCGCGGGCCACCTCCAGGTGCCGGCCGCCGCGGGCGATGACCACGGTGCCGGGCACGAGCGGCTCACCGTCGACGGCGTGCTGCACCCGGATGGCGCAGGTGCGGTCCAGCCGCTCCGAGAGCAGCTGCGTGAACTCCGCGGGCATGTGCTGGACCACCACGACCGGGACGGGCAGCGACGCCGGCAGGGCGCCGAGCACGTTGGCCAGCGCCTCCGGCCCACCGGTGGAGGAGCCGATGGCCAGCAGCGAGGGTCGACGCAGCAGCACGGGTCCGCGGCCCGCACCGGCGGCGGCCTGGGCGGGGACGGCCGTGCGGGCCGCGGCGGCGCGGGCCGCGGCCAGCGCGCTGCGCGGGGCGGGGGCACCAGGACGGGCCGGCCGTCCGGCCAGCGCGCGCACCTTCGGGATGAGCTCGCGGCGGACGGACTCCAGCCCGTTGCCCACGGCCGAGGCCTGACCGGGCTTGGTCACGTAGTCCGTGGCGCCGGCGTCCAGCGCCTCGAACGTGGCGCGGGCGCCGCGCTCGGTCAGCGTGCTGAACATGATGATGGGGGTGCGCCGGTCGGTGGTGCGGATCTCGCGCACCGCCTCGATGCCGGTCATGACCGGCATCTCGATGTCCATGATCACGACGTCCGGCCTGAGGCGGCGGACCGCCTCGACGCCGAGCCGGCCGTTGCTGCTCGTCGCGACCACCTCGATGTCGGGGTCGGTCTGCAGCACGTCGGACACGAGCCGTCGGACCACGACCGAGTCGTCGACCGAGACGACCCGGATCTTGGGTTGGCCCTGTGCCACCGCGGTCCTCCATGCACGACCGGCCACTGGGGCCGCTAGGTCATGAGATCGGCACCGGCGGGCCGGAGTTGAGGATCCAGGAGGGTGACGGACGACGCTCAGCCGTGCTCGAGCGCCTCCAGCAGGTCGGCGGTGAGCACGGTCCAGCTGTCGGCGCCCAGCACGTCGGCCACCACGTGGGCCTGCACGGCGGCGCTGCAGGTGTTCCACACCCCGGCCAGGCAGTGGGCGGGGGTCACCCCGGCGGCGGCCAGGCACCGGACGAGGTCCAGCTGGGCCGCGGCGGCCACGCGGGTCCGCCCGGTGGTCTCCACCGCCCAGGCGGCGGAGTGCATGTGCTCGGCCCACACGTGCGGCGCGGGCCCGTGCGTCAGCAGCAGCCGCGTCGGGTCGTCGACGGCGGCCAGGGCGCCCAGCAGGTCGGCGGTGGGGCCGGTGACCGACACCGGGTCACGACCGCGCACGGCGTCCCCGGGGGCCGGCGCCGGGGGCAGGGCCGGCGGCTGCGGGGCGGGCGGGTCGAGCCGGTGGCGCAGGGCCCGGGCCAGCACGGGGCCCGCCGGGTCGGGGCCGGCGACGACCACGGCGGCCAGCAGCGCGTCGGCGAGCAGCTCGCCGCGGCGGACGACGTCCGCGTCGAGCACCTGCGGTGCGGCGTCGCCGGCACCGGTCGGCCGCCGTGCGGCGGCCCCGGCGGGCAGCTCGGTGGCCAGGTCGGCGGCCAGCGCGGTCAGGTCGGCCACGGTGCCGAACGACACGGCCCCCAACCGGCGCAGCATTCGCCGCAGGGTGCGGGCCAGCTCGTCGCCGTCCGCGTCGGCCGCCTCCGCGGCGCGGTCGGTGACGTCGACCACGGTCGGGCCACCGGGACCCACCAGGGCCCAGGCCCGGGTACGGGCGGGGGGCAGGTCCACCGGGGCCCGCACGGGGGCGGGGCCGGCGGCGGCCGGGGGCGGCGCCAGCAGGCCCCGCAGCAGGACGCCGGCGGCCTCGGCCCCGCCCGGGGTGCGGGCGAGGTCGAGGCCGAGGGCGCTGGCGTTGGTCAGGCTGTAGACCATGTCGTCATCGTGACCCCTGCCCGGCCCGTGGGCACCCCCCGGAGGCGCGCTTCACGCCACCGGGTGAGCGGCTCGGACGGACGGGGACGGACCGACGACGGACGGTGACCCGGCCGGGCTCACGGCCCGGCCGGGTCGGTGACCGCTCATAGCGTGAAGCGGCGGACCGTGGCCTCCAGCTGCTCGCTCAGCGCGCTCAGGCCACGGGTGTGGTCCGCGCTGGTCTGGGCCTGGGCCGAGGACTGCTCGGCCGCGGCCGCGACCGCGGTGATGCCGGCGCCGATCTCGCCGGAACCGGCGGCCGCCTCGGACAGGGACCGGCCCATCTCCGACGTGGTCGCGGTCTGCTCCTCCACCGCCGAGGCGATGGTGGTCTGGATGTCGTGGATCCGGGCGATCGTCGACTCGATCTTCTCGATCGCGACGGCGACGTCGGAGGAGTCCGCCTGGATGGCGGTGACCCGGCGGCCGATGTCCTCGGTGGCCTTGCCGGTCTGGGTGGCGAGCTCCTTGACCTCGGTGGCGACCACGGCGAAGCCCTTGCCGGCCTCACCGGCGCGGGCGGCCTCGATGGTCGCGTTGAGCGCCAGCAGGTTGGTCTGCTCGGCGATGGAGGTGATGACCCGGACGACCTCGCCGATCAGCTGGCTGGACTCGCCGAGCCGGACGACGATCTCGTTGGCCTCGCCGGCCACCGTGACGGCGTCCCCGGCGACCGAGGCGGCCTCCTGGGCGTTCTGGGCGATCTCGCGGATGGACTGGCCCATCTCCTCGACGCCGGCGGCCACGGTCTGCACGTTGCGGGTGACCTGCTCGGCGGCGGCGGCCACGACGTTGGCCTGCTGGCTGGACTCCTCGGCGGCCGCGGCCACCTCGGTGGAGGAGCCGCTCATCTGCTCGGCGGAGCTGAGCAGCTCGCCGGCACCGGCCTGCACCTGGCCCATCGACTCCCGCAGCGTGGCGGCGAGGCCGTCGACGGCGGTGCCGATCCGGCCGACCTCGTCGGTGCGGCCCATCTCGGCCTTGACCCGCAGGTCGCCGGCGGCGAGCGTCTCCAGCGCCTTGACGGTGGACAGCAGGGGCGGGGCGGTCAGGCGGTAGAGGTAGAACGAGGCGAGCGCGACCAGGAGCGAACCAAGGGCGACGCTGACCCAGAGGGTCAGGCTGCTGGTGTCGGCCATACCGGTCGCGCGGGTGTTGGTGGTCTCCAGCGACTGCTCGAGCGAGTCCTCGACCGCGCCGACGGCGTCACCTACGACGCCCTCCGCCTCCAGCACGTCGGGCCAGAGCTCCGACGTGCGGGCCGGGTCGGCCTCGACCGCGGCCAGGTAGGTGGCGTTGGCCGCGACGAAGGTGTCGAACTGCGGCTTGAGGCTGTCCACCAGGGCCTGCTCCTCGGCCGGGAGGCCGAGAGCGTCGAAGTTGGCGAACAGCTCCTCGACGGTGGCGGTGTCGTCGATCAGGTCGGCCTGCGCCTTGTCCACGTCGCCGCTCAGGCCGACGAGGTAGGAGCCGGCCTTGATCTCCGACGCGCGGTTGCCGAGCAGGAGCAGCTCGGTCTCGGCGAACGCGATCTTGCGGAAGTCGCCGTTGGCGTCGGAGCGGACGTTGCTCATGTACTGGTTGCTGGCCGCGATGCCCACCAGCACGAGCAGGGTGACGGCGGACAGCGCGACGATCTTGACGGCCAGCGACCAGTTGGCGATCGAGGGTCGACCGGCCTTCCGGGCTGGGGCGGCGGTGGTGCTCACGGGGTGCTCCTAGGGGGTCAGGCGGCGCGGGGTGGTTGGGGTGGGGTGGAGCGGGGGTGGCGCGGGTGCGCCGGCAGGTCAGCGGGCGGGGGTGTCGCCGTCCTTGCGGATGGCGGTGACCCGGGCGACGTCGAGGATGAGCAGCAGGGAGTCCTCCAGCTGGCAGGTGGCCCGCAGCTGCTCCCGGGCGACGCCGGTCAGGGTGGTGGGGACCGCCTCGTGCCCGGCGCGCGGCACCTGGACGACGTCGGCGATCTTGTCCACGAGCAGGCTCGCGGAGCCCTCGCCCGAGCGGACGACCACGTTCATCCGGCGCTCGGTGGGGGTGCGCCCCAGGCGGGCGCCCAGGTCGATGGCGGTGACGATCTGGCCGCGCAGGTTGATCAGGCCACGGATGGCGGGGGGCGCCAGCGGGATCGGGGTCAGGCCCGGGTTGCGCAGCACCTCCTGCACCGCGAGGGCGTCGATGCCGAGGTACAGCTCGTCCACCCAGAAGGTGCAGTACTGGATCAGGTCGCCGGCGACCTCGCCCCCGGCGCGCGGGGCGGTCAGCAGGTCAGTGGACATAGGACAGCTCCTCGGTGGCGAACGGGGCGGCCAGCGCGGAGACGTCGAGGACGTCGGTGATGTGGCCGTTGACGACGAGCGAACCGAGGCTGCCGCTGCGGGCGCCGATCGGTGACAGCACCAGCGGGACCTCGACGATGTCGACGATCTCCTTGACCCGGAGACCGACCAGGCGCTCCCCGTGCTGGTAGACGACCAGGGTGACCGTGGGCACGTGGCCCACCACCGCCTCGCCGTAGGACTCGGAGTCCGGCGGCCCGCCCTGGCTGGGCACGAAGCCGCCGCCCCAGCCGCCGCCGTCGACCTCGACGACCGGCAGCAGGTCGCCGCGGTACTGCACGACCGTGGACGAGCCGACGTGCTCCAGGGCGGTCACCGGGACCTCCTCCAGGCGGGCGACCTTGTCCAGCGGCACGGCCACGTTGCGGGCCCCGTCGGTGCGGACGACCAGCAGGCTGGTCAGGTCCGACTCCTCGCCGGTCAGGCCGGCCTCCTGCTGCATGGTCGAGGTGATGCTGGCCGCGGAGTGCGACACCCGACCGGCCCCGGCCAGGCCCAGCACGTCGAGGATGAGCGCGATGCGCCCGTCCCCCATGACGGCGGCCCCGGCGAACAGCTGCAGCGAGGTCAGCGCGGCCCCGAGCGGCTTGACGACGATCTCCTGGGTCTCCAGGACCTCGTCGACGACCAGGCCGAACTCGTTGTTGTCGCTGCGCAGGACCGCGATGGTGGCCTCGGCGCGGCGCTCGGAGTCCGCCCCCAGCTGCTCACCCAGGTCGAGCAGGGGCAGCAGCCGGCCGCGCAGGCGGTGCACCGGCACGCCGGCGACGTACTCCACGCCCTTGGTCGGGTCGTCGGGGTTCATCCGGACGAGCTCGAGCAGGTTGGCCTGCGGGATGGCGTAGCGCTCCTCGCCCTGCCGGACGATGAGGGCCGGGATGATGGCCAGCGTCAGCGGGATGGTGACCCGCATGACCGTGCCGTGGCCCGGGGTGCTGGTCAGGTCGACGCTGCCGCCGATCTTCTCGATGTTGGTGCGGACGACGTCCATGCCCACGCCGCGGCCGGACACGTTGGTGACCGCGTCGGCGGTGGAGAAGCCGGGCCGGAAGATCAGGTCCAGCACGGCCCGACGGCTCATGGCCGCGAGCTCGTCGGCGGTGACCAGGCCCTTCTCGACCGCCTTGCGGCCGATCATGTCGGGGTCGATGCCCTTGCCGTCGTCGCCGATCTCCATGACGACCTGGCCGGACTCGTGGTAGGCCCGCAGGGTCAGGGTGCCGCGGCGCGCCTTGCCGGCCGCCTGCCGCACGTCGGGGGTCTCGACGCCGTGGTCGATCGAGTTGCGCACCAGGTGGGTCAGCGGGTCCTTGACCGCGTCGAGCAGCGTGCGGTCGAGCTCGGTCTCGCGACCGTGCATCACCAGGTCGATCTCCTTGCCGCACTGCGCGGACAGGTCACGGACGACGCGGGGCAGCTTGGCCCACAGGTAGTCCATCGGCTGCATGCGCGTCTTCATGACGGCCTCCTGCAGCGAGGAGGAGATCAGGTCCAGGTGGTGGGCGGAGCGCACGAGGTCGGTGTCGGAGGAGTCCGCGGCCAGCTGCAGCACCCGGTTGCGGGACAGCACGAGCTCGCCCACCAGCTGCATGAGGTTCTCGAGCACGTCGACGTCGACCCGGATCGAGGAATCGACGGCCGAGCGCTTCTTGGCGTCGGCGGGGGCCTTGCCGGCCGGAGCGGCGGTCTCGGGCTCGACCTCGACCGCCTTGGCGGGCGCGGGTGCCGGCGCGGCGGAGGCCGGCACGGCGGGGGCGGGAACGACCGGGGGCACCGGGGCCGCGGCCTCGGCCGTCACCTCGGGCTCGAGGTCGGCCACGGGCTCCGCGTCGACGAGCGCGGCGGTCGCGGGCTCGACGGGCGCGGGCTCGTCGGCCGGCTCGGGCGCGGGCTCGTCGGTGGGCTCGGGCTCGGCGGCGGCGACCGGCTCGGCGACCGACTCGGCCACGGGCTCGGCCACGGGCTCGGGATCGACGACGGCCTCGGGTCCCGCGGGCTGCTCGAGGATGGCCCGGACGGCCTCGACGGTCGCGCTGACGTCGCAGGCCTCGTCGACGCCGACGGACTCGATCTCGGCCAGCACGGCCCGGACCGCGTCCACCATCAGCAGCAGGACGTCGGTGGTGCGGGCGTCGAGCGTCCGGTCGCCGTCGCGCAGCTTGGCCAGCAGGTTCTCGCCGACGTGGGTGACCCGCTCGAGGTTGCCGAAGCCGAGGAACCCGCTCGTGCCCTTGATGGTGTGGATCGTCCGGAACACGCTCGCCAGCAGGTCCCGCGAGTGCGGGTCCTGCTCGAGCTCGACGAAGTCACGGTCGAGCTGGTCCAGGTTCTCGTGGCTCTCCACCAGGAACTCCTGGACGATCTCGTCCATCCCGTCGGCACTGTCCGTCACGCCGCTCACGAGGCCTCCATCGGGTACACGACGCGGTCACGGTGAACACGTCGATCCGATGATCGGCTCCGGCGGGGCCGGACCTTAGTGCAGCAGGGGCGTCGTCAGGGGGCAGACATCCGAACGGCCCCGAGCGGGTGCTCGGGGCCGTTCGGTCGGTGCCGGTTGGGTGGGGTTCGTCCTCAGCCCTTGACGCTGCCCGCGAGCAGGCCGCGGACGAAGTAGCGCTGCAGGGACAGGAACACCACGAGCGGGACGATGATCGTGATGAACGCGCCCGCGGTGAGCAGGTGCCACTCCGTGCCGCGGGAGCCGACCATCTCGGCCAGGCGGACCGTGAGCGGGGCCGTGGTCTGCGAGCTGCCGAAGGTGAGGGCGACCAGCAGGTCGTTCCAGACCCACAGGAACTGGAACACGCCGAACGCCGCGATGGCGGGGGTGAGCAGCGGCAGCAGGACCTGGAAGAAGATCTTGACGTGCCCGGCGCCGTCGACGCGGGCCGCCTCGATCAGCGACTTGGGGATGTCCCGCATGAAGTTGTGCAGCAGGAACACCGCGAGCGGCAGGGCGAAGATCGAGTGCGACAGCCAGATGGGCCAGAACGAGCCGTTCAGGCCCCAGTCGACGTAGTCGCGCAGCAGCGGGATGAGCGTGACCTGGATGGGCACGATCTGCAGCGCGAACACGGCGACGAACAGCCAGTCCCGGCCGGGGAACTCGATCCAGGCGAACGCGTAGGCGGCCAGCAGGGCCAGCGTGATGGGGATGACCACCGCCGGCAGGGTGATCACCAGGGAGTTGATGAAGAACGACGCGAAGTTGTTCTGCCCGCCGTAGAGCACCAGGTTGTAGTTGTTGGCGGTGAACTCGGGGTTGCTGAACCAGGTCCACCAGCCCGTGGTCTTGATGTTGGTCTCGGAGCGGATCGAGCTCAGCACCAGCCCGAAGGTGGGGATGGTCCACAGCACCGCCAGGACCACCGCGATCAACGAGGCCCAGGGGCTGGTCAGGCCCTTGCGGACCTTGCGGGCCCGGCCCTGGAGCTGGCCCTTCTCGGCCGTGCGCCCCGCGACGAAGTCGCTCTGCTTGTCACCCGGCGCGGTGGACGCGCTCGGCTGGGACCCCTGGTCGCGGTCGGTGGTGCTCATCGGACCTCCTCCGAAAGCCGCATCTGCCTGACGTTGTAGACGACGATCGGGATGACCAGCACGAACAGGATCACCGCGAGCGCGGCGCCCAGGCCGATGTTCGACTGCCGGAAGGCCTGCGTGTAGAACTCGTTCGCGACGACCGAGGTGCCGAACTGGCCGCCGGTCATGGTGCGGACGATGTCGAACACCTTGAGCGTGCCGATGGCGATCGTGGTGAGCACGACGACCAGGGCCGGGCGGATGCCGGGGACGGTGACGTAGCGGAACATCTGCCCGCCGCTGACGCCGTCGAGCCGGGCGGCCTCGGTGATCTCGTCGGGAATGGCCTTGATGGCCGCCGACAGGATCGTCATCGCGAAGCCGGTCTGCACCCAGATGAACACGACGATGAGGAAGAACGTGTTCCACGGGCCGTTGAGCAGGAACTGGTAGGGCTCGAAGCCCAGCCAGACCAGCACCTGGTTGGCCAGGCCGATCTGCTGGTTGTCGCCGATGTCGGCTCGGAACTCGTAGATGAACCGCCAGATGATGCTGGCGCCGACGAGCGAGATGGCCATCGGCAGGAAGATCAGGGCCTTGGCGAGCGCCTCGACCGGGGACTTGTCGACGACGACGGCGTACAGCAGGCCCAGGAACGTGGCCGCGACGGGGACGATGAGCACCCAGATCACGGTGTTCAGCAGGACGGTCCGCAGGTCGTTGGAGGTGAACAGGTCGACGAAGTTGCCGAAGCCGACGAAGTTGGCCCCGGTCCGGTCGAAGAACGACTGGTAGATGGTGATGACGGCCGGGCGGATCAGGCCGAAGATCAGCAACGCTGCTGAGGGGCCGACGAAGGCCACGAAGGCCAACCAGTTCGGCATGTTCTTGGGCCGGTCCACGGCGAAGAGAAGGATGCCCATGACGGCGACGAACAGAGCGATCGCCACCACCATCACGAGCAGCTTCTCCGGGGCCGTGCCGGCGTCGGTCAGGAAGTCCATGTCCGCGCATCTCCTCGTCGTGATGTCGGAAGGGCGATCGGGCGGGGCGGGGGTGCCGGGCGTCGAGCGCCTCGGCGGGTGGCGCAGGGGGCGGGCGGGTGCAGGGGGGCTCGCGTGACGCTACTCGCGCACCCCCCGACCGGGAAGGTCCGCGGCACCCCCCTCACGAGGCGGGGTGCCGCGGACCTTCAGCGGGTCACTGCGGCCAGGAGGCCTCGATGGCGTCGAGGACCTCGGCGTCGGCCTTGTCCTCGGCGATCCACGCCGTCATCTCCGTCCAGAACGAGCCGGCGCCGACGGCACCGGGCATCAGGTCGGAGGCGTCGAAGCGGAACGTCGTGTCCTCGCTGGTGAGCAGCTCGGCCGACAGGGTGTCGATCGGGTTGGTCAGGTTGGCCGTGTCCAGCTCGCTGTGCGGCGGGATGAACTGGCCGCCCTGCGCCCGCAGGTTGATGAAGTCCGAGGACGTCATGTACAGCTGGAACGCCTGGACCTCGGGGCGGTCGGCGAAGGCGCCGACGAACTCACCGGCACCGAGGATCGGCTCGCCGGCCGACTCCTCGATCGGGGGCAAGTAGAACGCGAAGACGTCGCCGTCCTCGGCCACCTCGGTGCCCTCGGGCCAGTTGGCCGCGTAGAACGAGGCCTGACGGTGCATGAAGCAGGAGCCGTCGAGGACCGGCAGGCCGCCGTCCTGGAACGTGGTGGAGGCGATGGACTGCACGCCGCCGATGCCGCCGTTGACGTAGTCCTCGTTCTTGAGGATGCCGCCGACGGTCTCCAGCGCCGTGGCCACGGCCGGGTCGTTGAAGGGGATCTCGTGGTTGACCCACTGGTCGTAGACGTCGGCGCCCGCGGTGCGGAGCATGACGTCCTCCATCCAGTCCGTGGCCGTCCAGCCGGTGGCGTCGCCGGAGCCGATGCCCGCGCACCAGGGCTTGACCTCGCCGCCGGGGTTGTCCGCCACGATCTGGTCGGACAGGGCGAGCATGTCGTCCCAGGTCTCGGGGACCTCGTAGCCGGCCTCTTCGAAGGCGCTCGGCGAGTACCAGACGAACGACTTCACGTTGGCGCTGTTGGGCGCGGCGTAGAACTCGTCGTCGACGGTGCCGTACTGCTTCCAGTCCGGGCCGTAGAACTCGTCGACCGCGGCCTCGACCGCGTCGGGGGCCGGCACGACGCTGCCGGTGTCGCGGACGATGGTCTGCAGCAGTCCGGGCTGCGGGAACAGCGCGATGTCCGGCGGGTTGCCGCCCTGGACGCGGACGAGCAGCTGGGCCTCGAACTCGGCCGAGCCCTCGTAGTTCACCGTGACGCCCGTGCACTCCGTGAAGGGGGCGAACGCGTCGATGTAGGGCTGGTCCTCGGGGGCGAGGATGGAGGTGTAGAGCGACACCGTGGTGCCGTCGATCTCACCGAACTCCTCGTAGGGGGCGCAGTCGATGCCGGCCGAGGTGTCGACGCCGCCGTCGCTTCCACCGCTGGCGTCACCCCCGCTCTCGATCGCGTCCGCGCCGCACGCGGCCAGCAGCAGCGTCATGCCGATGCCGGCGCTCGCTGCAGCAGCGACACGCCTGTTCAGGCGGTTGCGCATGGGTGTGCCTCCTCGTTGATGGCTCTCGTCCGGCCGCACCTGTGCGGACCTGGTTCGACGTACGGGTCATGTAAACGCTTGCACCTCGCGAGATACAAGGGCTTCGTGTCACGCCGCCGTAACGATCCGGCAACATGACGGAACTGCAGGCCAGAAGGGTCCGGATGCGTCCGTTTCGTCCCGGTCTGCTACTGGTGGGCACGTTCCCACCAAGGGGTCCGTCAGGTCGGCGGAGCGGTCGTCCCCCGCACCACGAGCCTCGTCTGGAGCAGCTCGACCCCCTCGCCGGCGACCGTCGCGGCGCCGTCGCCGCCCTCGAGCGCGGCCAGCAGCCAGCGGGTGGCCAGCTCGGCCTGCTCGGCGACGGGCTGGGCGATGGTGGTCAGGTCGTGCAGCACGGCGTGCGGGTGGTCGTCGACGCCGATCACCGACACCTGTCCCGGCACGTCGACGCCCGCCACCCGCAGCTCGTGCAGCACCCCGATCGCGACCTCGTCGGAGGCGCACACCAGCGCGGGGGGCAGCTGGCGCCGGCGCAGCAGGTCGCGACCGACCCGGCGGCCGTCGGCCACCGTCAGGTCCGCGCTCACCACCTCCTGCTCCACCAGGCCGTTGGCCGCGACCGCCGCCTGGTAGCCGCGGTAGCGCTCCTGCGGCGGGGCCCAGTCGGCCGGCGACAGCGACCCGCCGACGAACGTGACCTCGCGGTGACCGAGGTCGACCAGGTGCTGGGTGGCCGCCCGACCGACCGCGACGTCGTCGATACCCACGGACCGCAGGCCGGGCACCACGCCGCCGACGTAGACCAGGTCGTGGCCGAGGCCCTGGAGGGTGGTCAGCTCCGCCGGCACCAGGGGCAGCGTGAGCACGATGGTCGCGTCGACCCGCTTGCGCAGCAGGTCGGCCTCGAGCATCGGCCGCGACGGCGGCAGGGTCCGGGCCGGGCCCGGGGTGGTGCGGCCGCCGGGCGGCAGGATGACCAGCAGGACGTCGTAGCCGTGGGTGCGCAGCACGGCCTCGACCGTCTCGATGCAGACCGCGAAGAACCACCGCGACACGTGCGGGGTGAGCACGCCGATGGCCTTGGTGCGCCCGCTGGCCAGGCTGGCGGCCGCGGCCGAGGGCACGTAGCCCAGCGCCTGCGCGGCGAGCTGGACCCGGGCACGGGTCGGCTCCGCCACCGAGGCCAGCCCACGGAGCGCCCGCGACACCGTCGCGGTCGAGACACCCGTGGCGCGGGCCACGTCCTCGATCGACGCCACCGTCAGCCTCCTCGCCTGTGATCACGGATTGTGCACCGTGTCGGGCGAGAAGTGAACGCGGGAGGGGCCCGGCCGGTCGCCGGTCCCCTCCCGCACCGCTCGGGCGGGGGCGCGAGGGCTCAGCCGACGGGCTGGACGTCGGCCTTCGCCCGCTCCATGGCCAGGCGCACGACGTTGACGAGGGCCTGCTTGGTGGCCGCGCGCGAACGGGCGTCGGTGTAGAGCAGCGGGACGTGGGCCGGCACCTGCAGCGCCTCGCGGACGTCCTCCAGGTGGTGCTTGGCCACGCCGTCGAAGCAGTTGACCGCCACGACGAACGGGATGCCGCGGGACTCGAAGTAGTCCACGGCCGGGAAGCACTGCTCGAGCCGGTCGGTGTCGACCAGCACGACGGCGCCGATCGCCCCGAGCACCAGGTCGTCCCACATGAACAGGAACCGGTCCTGCCCGGGGGTGCCGAACAGGTACAGCCACAGGTTGCCGGGCAGGCCGATGCGGCCGAAGTCCATGGCGACCGTCGTGGTCGTCTTGCGGTCGCTGACCCCGCCGGCGTCGTCGACGCCCAGGCTGTGCTCGGTCATCGCGGCCTCGGTGGACAGCGGCTCGATGTCGGAGATCGACCCGATGAACGTGGTCTTGCCGACCGCGAAGCCGCCGGCGACCACGATCTTGACGACCGTCGGGGCGACGACCTGATCGGGTACCGCCCCCACCGGGGCGGCCAGGTCAGAGGGATGAGATGCCATCGAGAACACTCTCCAGAACGCTCAGCGAGATCGTGGACGACGAGTTGGACGTGGACGAGGTGAGCCCGTGGACGCGGACCTGGCCGGACTCCAGCAGGTCTCCCACGACGATGCGGACCACCCCGACGGGCAGCTTGAGGTGGGCGCCGATCTCGGCGACCGACTCGAACTTGTCGGCGCACAGCTCGAGGATCCGGCGCTGCTCGGGGGTGTCGGACACGCTGGGCCGGGCCACGGCCTGGACCAGCGCCTCCAGCGGCAGGGAGGCCCCGTTGGCGTGCCGGGTGCGGCCGCGCGTCAGGGCGTAGGGACGGACGTGGAAGTCGTCGCCGTCGGCGTGGCGTGGGCCCGGTACACCGGGCCTGCGTCGCTCGTCCACGAGCCTCAGCCGACCGTGGTCCGGGTGGCGCCCGAGACGGGCAGGCGGGAACGCATCTCGCCGACCAGCTGGGGCGTCAGGGTCTGCTCGGTCCGGCTGACCAGCAGGGCCATCTCGTAGCCGATCAGGCCCACGTCGCAGCCGGCGTCGGCCATCACCGCGATGACGGAGCCGTCGGAGACGACCATCGAGAACAGGAACATGGAGTCCATCTCGACGATGGCCTGGCGCACCTCCCCCGCGTTCAGCTGGCGTGCGGCGCCGCGGGTGAGGGACGAGATGCCCGACACGATCGCGGACAGCTGGTCGCCCTGGGTGCGGTCGAGCTGGTCCGACATCGCCATCAGCAGGCCGTCGGCCGACACCACGAGGGTGTGCGTGACGCCGGGGACGCTGCGGACGAAGTTGTCGAGCAGCCAGCTGAAGTTGGTCGCTTCGGTGCTCATCGTGGTCACGGTCCGGGTCCTCCGTCAGTCGGTGGTGCGGGTGTCGGTGGTGCTGGGATGGGTGCTGCTGGTCGGGGGCAGGGACGCGTCGGCGTCCTCGCCCCGGCCACGGGTGACGCCCGACTGGAAGCCGGACAGCATGCTGCGGACGTCGGCGGCGCTGCGCTGACGGCGTTCGGGAGCGGGCCCCGTGGGCGTGTGGACCTTGGCGGCCTCGCTGGCCGCCGGCTGGCGGCGGACCAGCGGCGCGGGGCCGCTGCGGCCCTCGACCGCGCTCGGGCTGTAGGCCGACAGCCGGCTCAGCTCGCTCAGCGCCTCCGAGGCCAGCATGGAGCGCTGGCGCACGGAGTCGCCGTCGGGCAGGGCCGTGGGGGCCGCCGGGGCGGGTGCGGCCGCGGGGGCCGGTGAGCCGAACAGGCCGGCGGTGGGGACCGAGGACTGCGCGGGGGTCACGAAGGCCGCGGCCTCGGGCAGGGTCTGGGGCGCCGGCCCGGCACCGGCGACGGGGGCCGGCGCGCCGACGGGTCCCGGCCGCGGACCGGCCACGGGGCCGGTCGGGACGACCGGGGTGGCCGGCACCGGGGTGGGCGTCGGCGCGACGGTCGGCGCGGGCTTGGCGCCCCCGCCGAACAGGCTGCGACGGCCGCGGCGGCGGGCGCCGCCGGGCAGGATGTCGACGGGCTGCGCCAGCGCGGGCCGGGGCGGCTCGACGGGCGCCGGGGCGACCGGGGTGGGACGGGCGGCCGCAGCCGGGGCAGGAGGCGCCGTCGGTGCGGCCGGGGTCGCGGGCCGGGGTACGGGCGACGGCGTCGCAGCTGCGGGAGCCGGTGCCGCAGCTGCGGGAGCCGGTGCCGGTCGGGAGACCACGGGCGCCGGGGTCGGGGCCGGGGTGGCTGCGGGAGCCGGTGCCGGTCGCGAGGCGAGGGGGGCCGCGACGTCCGGCGCGGCCGGAGCGGCCGGACGCGGGGTCGGAGCCGCGGTCGGAGCCGACGCCGGGACAGGGGCCGTGACCCGCGACGCGAGCGGGGGCGTGCTCGGACCGGCGGCGGGAGCCACCGGTGCGGGCGCCGGGGCGACCGCGGTGGCGTCGGGTGCGGGCACCGGGCGGTCGGGGACGGACGGGGACGAGGGGACGGCCGGCGCGGTGCTGCCCGCCGGGGCGTCCAGCCCGTCGCGACGCGCCCGGAAGGCGCCGAAGAGACCGGCCCGCCGGGGCGGGGTGCCGCCGCGGCCGGAGCCAGCACCGGACGTCACGTCGCTGCCCTGGCCGGCCGCGGCACCGCCGTCGGGGACGGCCGTGCGGGGCCCGCCCTGGGCCGGGACCTGGCGGGGCCCGGTGTGGGCGACGGGAGCGGTCGGGGAGGCGGAAGGCGCGGACTGGGTCGCGACGGCCAGGTGACCGCCCCGGGTGGCGTCAGCGGCCTGGTCGGGTGCCGCGGGGGCGGCCGGTTCGCGGCGGGCCCGGGTGGGCAGCGCGGGGCCGTCGCCGCTGACCACCGGGCTCAGCGCGGGGGCGTCCCCGGTGAGGTCGCCCGTGGGGTCGGCCTGCGCCCGGGCGGGGGCGACGGGCGGGGCCGGCGCGACGGGAGCCGACGCGACGGGAGCCGGTGCGGCAACCGGTGCGGGGGCCGGTCCGGGGGCCGGTGCGGCGGGAGCCGGTGCGGCTGCGGCCGGCTGGCCGCGACGGGGCAGGGTGGGGCCACCGGGGGTGACCGTGACGGCCGGCGCGACGTCCGCCTCGGGGGCGGACGACGGCATGGCGATCGGGGTGCCGGGGGCGCGACGAGCGGCGGGGACCGGGGCCGGGGTCGCCGGCCGGGCGGGAGCGGCAGGACCGACGGGAGCAGCGGGACCGGCGGGAGCGGCGGCGCCCGGAGCCGTCGCCGGCGTGGGGCGGGCGCCGGGGGCCGGCGGGCCGTCCTGCTGCCGCGACGGCGGCAGCACGGGGGCGGGGGCGGAGCCCGGGGCCTCGGCCCCCGGCTGCGGCGTGACCGCCTTGACCGTGCCGGGCACGAACAGCGACGGCGGCAGCTCGACGGTGACGACCAGGCCCTTGGACGCCCCGCGACGGATGCCCACGGTGACGCCGAGGCGACGGGCCAGGCGGCCCACCACGAAGAACCCGAGGCGCTGCGAGGTCACGACGTCGTCGGCGCCGAAGTCCGAGATCTTGGCGTTGGCCGCCGCGATCTCCTCGTCGTTCAGGCCCAGACCCTCGTCGGTGACGGTGATGCGGATGCCCGCCGACGTCCGACTCGTGGCCACCAGCACCGGGGTGTGCGGCTCGGAGAAGTTGGTGCCGTTCTCGAGGATCTCGGCCAGCAGGTGCGCCAGCTGCAGCGACAGGTGGCCCATGGTGGGCGGGTCCACCTGCAGGGCCAGGTTGACGCGCTCGTACTGCTCGATCTCGCTGGCGGCGGTGCGGATCACGTCGGACAGGGCCAGCGGCTGGCGCAGCCGGCGGCCGGCGTCGATGTTGGCCAGGACCAGCAGCGACTCCGCGTTGCGGCGCATCCGCGTGGCCAGGTGGTCCAGGCGGAACAGGTTCTCCAGGGTGTCCGGGTTCTCCTCCTGCTGCTCGAGCTGGTCGATGAACGACAGCTGGCGCGACAGCAGGACCTGGTTGCGGCGGGCCACGTTGACGAAGGTCTCGGCGATCGAGCCACGGAGCGCGGCCTGCTCCTCGGCGACCTCGACCACGGTGGAGTTGACGGCGTTGAACGCGGCGGCCAGGCGGGCCACCTCGTCGTCGCCGTCCACGGCGATGTGCGGCAGCTCCACGTCGGGCATCTGGCCGGGGCTGCGCATCTGCTCGACCATCTGGGGCAGCTGCTCGCGCACCGACGTGGCGGCGGCCGTCAGCTCACGCAGCGGCCGGGCGATGCGCCGGGCCAGGACGAGCGACAGCAGGACCGTGACGCCGACGCCGAGCACGGCGGCCGCGACGGCGAGCGTCGCCAGCAGCGAGGCGCGCTGGGACACCGCGGCGGCCCTGGCCTCGACGTCGCCGGTGATCTGCGTCAGGGCGGTGTCCAGCCCGGCGACGCGACCCTCGGTGGTCTCCAGCCAGATCTCGGGGGTCAGGCCGGTCTGGCCGACCGTGGCCGGCGAGCTGAGCGCCACGCGGGCCCGGCCGATCGACCAGACCTCCTGGCGCTGCATGCCCATGAGCTCGGCGGCGTCGCCGGCGGCCTCGGAGCCCACGGCGAACTCCCAGGCGGCGATCTCCTCGGTCTGGGCCTCGGCCAGGGCGGGGAACGCCCGGCTGTCACCGGCGGTCGCGGCGCGCGCCAGGATCCGCAGGCCGATCTCCTGCTCGCGCAGGGCCAGGTCGCGCGTGGTCAGCAGGTGGCCGAAGCCTGCGAGCAGCTCGGCGGTCTCCTGGTCGGCGACCCCGGCCCCCACGCGACCGGGCATCGCCAGGTCCTCGCGGAGCACGTCGTCGAAGTCGGCCATGACGTCGTCGAGGGAGGCGCCGCCGCCGTCGACGCGCTGGCGGATGATGCCGAGCTCGACGTGGGCGCTCTGCACCCGGTCCAGGGCGCTCTCGGCCTGCGGCGACAGCCGCTCGAAGCGGATCTCGGCGACCGCCTCGCGCGAGGCGGCCAGCCCCTCGTCGACCTGGGCCCGGACCTGGGGCAGGGCCTCCAGGGCGGCCGGGTCGTCCTGGATCGCGGCGGCGGTGACCGCCCGCTCCGTCTCGATCCCGCGCACCAGCGTGCCGAAGTCCGCACCGATCGCGGCGATCTTCTCGACCTCGAACGCCTGGCGGGCTCGGTCGACCTGGGCCGCGGCCAGCAGCCCCGCCGTGATGCCGAGCAGCACGAGGGGCAGGACCAGGACCGCGAGGATCTTCGACCGGATACCGGCAGAGCGCAGCATGGCGAGCCTTCCAGGAGACGACGATGACCGACCGCCTTCACAGCCGGTCGGTAGGTCGTTCGGCACGTTGTGCTCCCGGGTGAACCTCCACCCCGTCATCGCTCACCCGATCGGCGCACCGACGCGGGTGTGTCGCTGGTTGTCGTACGGTCGACCGGGTGAGAGCTGCAGTCGTCACCACGCCCGGTCCGCCCGAGTCGCTCGAGCTGCGCGAGGTCGACGACCCGGTCCCCGCCCCGGACCAGGTCGTCGTGGCCGTGGCCGCGGCCGGCGTCAACCGGGCCGACCTGCTGCAGCGGCAGGGCCGGTACGACCCGCCCGCCGGCACGCCCGCCTGGCCGGGGCTGGAGTGCTCCGGCGTGGTCGTCGCGGTGGGCGAGGAGGTCCGGCACCTGCGTACCGGTGACGAGGTCTGCGCGCTGCTGGACGGCGGGGGCTACGCCGAGCAGGTGGCGGTGCGCGCCACGCAGGTGATGCCGGTGCCGGCCGGGGTGGACCTGGTCTCCGCCGCGGCCCTGCCGGAGGCCGCCGCCACGGTGCACAGCAACGTCGTGACCACGGCCCGGCTGCGGGCCGGCGAGACGTTCCTGGTCCACGGCGCGACCAGCGGCATCGGCACCTTCGCCACGCAGCTGGTCCGGGCCCTCGGCGCCACGCCCTACGCCACGGCGGGATCGCCGGAGAAGGTGGCCGCGGCCGCCGGGTTCGGTGCCGACGTCGTGCTCGACTACCGCGCCGACGACCTGGTGGCCCGGCTGCACGAGCTGACCGGCGGCGCCGGGGTCGACGTCGTGCTCGACCCGGTCGGCGCGCGCTACCTCGGGACCCACCTGCAGGTGCTCGCGACGGGCGGCCGGCTCGTCGTGATCGGGCTGATGGGGGGACGCACCGCCGAGCTGGACCTGGCCGCGCTCATGGCCAAGCGGGCCGCCGTGCACGGGAGCACGCTGCGGGCCCGGCCCTGGGCCGAGAAGGCCGACGTGTGCGCCCGGGTGGTGGCCGAGGTGTGGCCGCTGGTGGCCCGCGGGGCCGTGCGTCCTGTCGTCGACCGGGTGCTGCCGCTGGCCGACGCCGCCGAGGCGCACCGGGTCCTGGAGGCCGGCGAGCACGTCGGCAAGGTGCTCCTGGTGCCGTGATGTCCGACGATGGTCCGGTGGACGAGCAGCCGGACGACCGCACCGACCCCACCACCGACGCCAGCACCGGTCCGGGCGTCGAGCCCGGGCCCAGGGGCGAGGACCGCGTCGTGGTGGTCACGCCGCAGGGCATGAGCGTGACCACCGACACCAGCGAGGAGAACCTGGCCGGGATGGTCGAGCAGCCCGCCAAGGTCATGCGGATCGGGAGCATGATTAAGCAGCTGCTCGAGGAGGTGCGCAGCGCCCCGCTGGACGAGGCCGGCCGCGCCCGCCTCGCCGACGTCCACGCCCGCTCGGTGGCCGAGCTGGAGACCGGCCTGTCCGACGACCTGACCGCCGAGCTGCGCCGTCTGGCCCTGCCGTTCGACCCCGACTCCACCCCGACGGAGGCCGAGCTGCGGATCGCGCAGGCCCAGCTGGTCGGCTGGCTCGAGGGTCTCTTCCACGGCATCCAGACCACGCTGTTCGCCCAGCAGGTGGCCGCCCGGGCGCAGCTGGAGCAGATGCGCCGGCAGGCCCTGCCCGGACCCGCCACCGGCCCGGGTGGCCCGGACGGCCCGACCGCCACCGGGCAGTACCTCTGAGCCGGCCCGTGCCGCCGGGTCCCGTGCCGCCGGTTCCCCTGCCGGTCGTGGTGCGCGCATGGGGCTGATCGACCGGCTGGTCCGCCGGGTCGGCCCGCCCCCGCACCCGCTGGGCGAGGGTCTGTGGCGACGGGACTTCGACCGGGTGGACCGGGCCAGCGGGCGCGTCCTGCAGGTGCTCGCCCACCAGGGTCGCGAGGCCCCGCAGCTCGTCGAGGAGCTCACGGCCTGCCGCGACCGGGTCTGGCGCTGCTGCCTGGCCGCCGTGGCCCGCGCCCCCGGCACCGACACCGACGTCCCCGGTGACGACGACCTCGCCGCCGTCCACCACGCCGTGTCGCGGGCCGCCACCTCCGTGTCGCAGGCGGCCCAGGCGCTCGTCATCGCCGAGTCCGACCCCGCCGCCGCGCAGCGGGCCATGGCCCAGGCCACCGCCCGCTCGGTCGAGGCCGAGACCGCGCTCGGGCTGACGGGCTGACGGGTCAGGAGGCGTCGAGCAGCTCCTCGGACAACCACGCCCGCATGTCCTCGTCGTAGCCCTCGGGGTCCACGTTCCACTCCCGGGTGTGGTCGCCCGGCCCCTCGAAGCGGGTCGTCGCCCGCTCGGGGCCGAGGTAGTCCGCCAGCGTCCGGCTGGGCCCGTTCGGGACGAACGCGTCGTCGTCGGAGTGCACCAGGTAGACCGGCACGTCGACGACCACGGCCGCGTCCTCCCGCGACGCGAAGTCGAGCTCGTCCAGGTCGAGGTCGCCGCGCAGCTCGACGAACCGCATGGCCAGCGACGTGACCCACCGCGGCAGCCCGGCCAGGTCGCCCTGGTGCTCCAACGTGTCCCGCCAGTCGACGACCGGCGCGTCCAGCACGAGCCCGACCACCGCGTCGGCGTGCTCGGAGCGGTCCAGGACCTGCAGCTGGATGGCGCCACCCATCGACCAGCCGGCCAGGACCACCTGCTCGGCCCCGTTGTCCAGGGCGTAGCCGACCGCGGTGTCCAGGTCGCGCCACTCGGTGGCGCCCAGGCCGTAGCGGCCCGACGGGTCCTGCGGCGCGCCGGCGTCGTTGCGGTACTGCGGGACGAGCACCTCGAACCCCAGCTCGTGCCACAGCGGCAGGTAGCGGTTGGCCTCCTCCCGCTGCCCGCCCCGGCCGTGCGCGAACACGATCCACGTCCCCTGCGCCGCCCGCTGCTGCTCGTCGGGACGCAGCGGGGCGGGCACCCGGTAGGCGGCCAGCTCGCCGAGCTCGCCCTCCAGGGTGACCTCGGCGAACTCCATGCCGACCACCCCGGGGTCGCCGAGGAACACGTCCTGGTCGACCTGACCGTTCGCCCCGGCCCGCGGCAGCGTGCCCGAGCGGTCCTCCCACTCCCGGACCACCCGGCCGTCGGCGCGGCTCAGCACGTCGCCGGTGATCCCCCAGCCGGACCCGTCCTCGTCCTGCCAGCGGATCCCGTGCAGGCCCTCGACGGCCATCCCCGGCGTGTCCGGCAGCACGACGGTGCCGTCGGGGCGACCGGCGTCGTCGACCCCGGCGCTGAGCCCGACGGGCGGGGCCCCGCCCCGGTCGACCGCGAGCGCGATACCGGAGAAGTACCAGGCGACCCCGGCGACGAGCCCGGCGGCCAGCAGCAGCAGCGACGCGACCACGAACGCCGTGACGCGCAGCCAACGACGCCGACCGCGCGGCCGGCCGGCGGCAGGTCCGGCGGCAGGTCCGGCGGCGGGTCCGGCGGCGGGTCCGGCGGCCGCAGGGGTCGCAGCCGCAGCCGGTCCTCCCCCGGCCTCGGTCGTCCCCTCGGCCCTGTCCCCCTCGGCCCTGTCCCCCTCGGCCCTGTCGTCGCGCGTGGAGGTCATGCGTCGGCGCGACCTCCGGCGGCGACGGGTCGGGACCCGCGCTCGGCGAGCAGCCGCTCGACGACCTGCGCGACCCCGTCCTCGGCGCACGGCGGGGCCAGGTGGTCCGCGGCCGCCACGGCGGCCGGGTGGCCGTCGGTCATGGCGTAGCCCGTGCCGGCCCAGCGGAGCATGGCCACGTCGTTGGGCATGTCACCGAAGGCGACGACGTCGGCCCGGTCCACGCCCAGGTCGGCCGCGACCTCGGCCAGGGTGGCGGCCTTGTCGACGCCGGGGGGACCGATCTCGACCAGGGGGAACTGCGAGCCCGAGTGGGTCGGCTCACCGCGACCGGCCGTGACCCGCCGGGCCACGGCGAGCATGTCGTCGCCGGCCGTCGAGCTCGAGGCGTGGGTCGCCGGGCCGTCGGGGTCGGCGGGCGCGAACGGGTCGTCACCCTCGGCCGCCTTGGCCAGCAGCTTGACCACCGGTCCGCTACGGCGCAGCAGCTCGGCCAGGTCGGCGCGGGGCAGGTCGGCCTCGATGGCCTGCGGCCAGCCCGGCTCGACCCCGAACCAGTCGACCGACTCCACGGCGAAGTGGACCCCCGGCAGCTCCGCCCGCAGGTCGTGGGCCAGGCCGAGCACGTCGTCGACCGGGATCGTCCGGGTGCGGACCACGCCCTGGTCCGCCTCCCCCACCCGCTGCAGGTCGACCACGACCGCTCCGTTGGCCAGCACGGCGTGACCGGTGATGCCGGTCCGGCTCGCGATCTCGGTCATCCACCGCGGCGGGCGCCCCGTGGCCAGGACGACGTGCACCCCGGCGGCCACGGCGGACCGCAGCGCGGCGACCGTGCGGTCGCTGATCGGACCCAGCCGCGGCAGCAGCGTCCCGTCGATGTCGCTGGCCAGGAGACGCATGCGCCCATTGTGGGGGAGGACCCGCAGCGGGGCAGGGCGGACCGGCGACCGGCCACGCCCGGACGTGCCGAGGCCCTTGCGCTCCGGACCGCATACCGCGTATACATACCCGGTATGCAGTCCTTTCGGGCCGCGCAGGGCTGGGGACGGGGGACGTCGTGAGCATCAGGCACGCCGTGCTGACGCTGCTGGACGAGCAGCCGCAGCACGGCTTCCACCTCAAGGCCGAGTTCGAGCGCCGCACCGGGGGCACCTGGCCGCTCAACGTCGGCCAGGTCTACACGACGCTGCAGCGCCTGGAGCGTGACGGCCTGGTGTCGGCCCAGGAGCCCGGGCCGGACGGGAGCGTCACGTACGAGATCACGCCGCACGGCCGCTCCGCCGTCGGCGAGTGGTGGTCCGGCACGGTCGACCGGGCGGCTCCCACCCGCGACGAGCTGACCATCAAGGTGGCGCTCGCGGTGACGACCCCCGGCGTCGACGTCGGCGACATCCTGCGCCGGCAGCGCACGGCCAGCCTGCAGCTGCTGCAGGCGCTCAACCGCGCCCGGTCCGCGGCCGAGGGCGACCTGGCCTGGTCGCTCGTGCTGGACCGGCTCAGCTTCGACGCCCAGGCCGAGGCGCAGTGGCTGGACCACGTCGAGGCGTCGCTGCGCCGCCGCGGCGGACCCGTCACCCGGCCGGCCGGCCGCGCCGGGACCGACGACGGGACCGACCGCGAGACCGACAGCGAGACCTACCGCACCCGCCCTGCACCGACCGCTGGCACCACCGGGGGGACCCCATGACCGCACGACACGACCTGCTGAGGCTGGACGACGTCCACCGCGGCTACGGCGAGGGCGAGGCCCGGGTGGTCGCCCTGGACGGGGTCAGCCTCGCGGTGGCCCCCGGCGAGCTGGTGGCGGTGATGGGCGCGTCCGGTGCGGGCAAGTCGACCCTGCTGCACGTGTCGGGCGGGCTGGACGTCCCCGACCGCGGCGCCGTGACCGTGGACGGCCTGGACCTCGGCGGCCTGGACCGGACCCGGCTGGCCGCAGTGCGGCGCCGGGCCGTGGGCTACGTGTTCCAGGACCTCAACCTGGTGAGCACGCTGACCCTGGCCGAGAACGTCGCCCTGCCGCTGGAGCTGGACGGCCTGCGCCGGGGCCCCGCCCGCGAGCAGGCGGTGGCCGCCCTGACCGAGGTGGGGGTGCAGGCCGGCGCGGACCGGTTCCCCGACGAGGTGTCCGGCGGGCAGCGGCAGCGGGCGGCCATCGCCCGGGCCCTGGTCGGACCACGACGGCTGCTGCTGGCCGACGAGCCGACCGGTGCGCTGGACTCGGTGACCGGCGAGGACGTGATGGCCGTGCTGCGCGGCCGGGTTGACGCCGGCGCGGGCGGCCTGCTGGTCACGCACGACCCCCGCACCGCGGCCTGGGCGGACCGGGTGGTGTTCCTGCGGGACGGTCGGCTGGTCGACAGCACGGCGCCCACGACGGACGCCGCGGCGTTCCTCGGCCTGGCGCCTGCCGTGGACGCCGAGCCGTGACCGCGACGGGGGACGACCACCGGCCGCTGGGCGGGACCCGGGGCTGGGGGCCGGCGCTGCGCCTGGCCCGCCGCGACGCGTCGCGGCACCGGGGCCGGACCGCTGCGGCGGCGGTGATGATCCTCGTGCCGACCGCGCTGGCCGCGCTGGTCGCGGTGCTCGTGCAGTCCAACGCCTACGACCCCGCCCAGGAGGCCGGGCTCCGGCTCGCCTCGGCCGAGGCGCTGGTCGACTCCGTGTGGTCCGGCCCGGTGGACACCGACGGCTTCGGCCGCCCCGTCGACACGGGCACCGGGGTCGAGCAGGTCGACCTCGACGCCGAGGCGGTGGCGGCCCGGGTGGGCGAGAAGGTGGTCGCCATGGTGACCGGGGCCGTGGGTGTGGCCCGGCCGGACGGCGGCTCGCTGGTCTCCGACGTCCTGGTGACGGACCTGTCCGAACCGGTGACCGACGGCCTGGTCGTGCTGCTGGCCGGCGAGCTGCCGCAGGACACCGGCGAGGTCGCCGTCACCCCGGGCCTCGCCGACCGGCTCGGCGCCCGCCCCGGGGACGAGGTGGTCGTCGGCGGCCGCGAGGTCGAGGTCACCGGGCTGGCCGTCGGTCGCTACGGCGACGCCAGGCTCGACCGTGTCGTCGCGCTGCCGGGGACCGTGGCGCTGCCCGACGGCCCGGCCTCCTACTGGCTGGTCGACCGACGCGACCCGATGCCCTCGGAGGAGGTGGCGGAGCTCGGTCGGGCCGGCGTGGCCGCGGTGTCGCGGACGGCCCTGGCCGACCCCTCCTGGCGCAGCGGTGAGTCCTCCCCCGGTACGACCACCGGCAGCGCGGTCGTCCTGGCCGTCGGCGTGGTTCTCGTGCTGCTCGAGATCACCCTGCTGGCCGGTCCTGCGTTCGCGGTCGGCGTGCGGTCCCAGCAGCGGACCCTGGCCCTGGTCGCGTCGGTCGGCGGCGACGAGCGTGCGCTGCGACGGGTGGTGCTGGCGCAGGGGGTTCTGGTCGGCGGCGGCGCCTCGCTGGTCGGGGTCGGGGTCGGCACGCTCGCCGGCGTCGCCGTCCAGGAGCTCGGGCGCTACCGCCTCGCGGTGTCGTTCGGCCCGGTCGAGCTGCCCTGGCTCTACCTGCTCGCGTTCGTCGTCGCGGGCACGGCGGCGGCGGTCGCGGCGTGCCTCGTCCCCGCCACCACGGTCGCGCGGAGACTGGCGGGCGGGGTGACGACGACGCGGGACCCCGGCACGACGGGCTGGCCGTGGCGCCGGGCCGTCGCCGGAGCCGCGCTGCTCGTCCTGGGCCCCGCGACGATGCTCGTGTCGTCGCAGCGTGAGCCCTTCGACAACGCGGCGCCGCTGTCGTCCGGGATCCTGCTCGTCGCGGTGGGCATGGTGCTGGTGGTGCCCGTGGTGGTGGCCGCCGGCGGGCGCGCGACGTCCCGGCTGCCCCTGGCGCTGCGCCTGGCCGGGCGCGAGCAGGCCCGGGCCGCGGCTCGCAGCACCGCGGCGGTCGCCGCCGTCGCCGTGGCGGCCGCCTCGCTGGTCGGGGTGATGACCTACACGGCCAGCAGCGCGACGGTCGAGCGCCGCGAGTACGTCCCGACCGCCGCACCGGGGGTCAGCCGGGTCTCGCTGGGGGTGACCACGGTGGACGCCACCGGCTCGGTCAGCGCGTCGGACGACCCGGCCCCCGTCGTCGCGGCGGCCACGGTCGCCGTACCCGGGGCCGCGGTCGCCCCACGGGGCCGCCTGTTCGCCCCCGACGCGACCGTCGAGCTCTTCCTGCCGACCCCGGGCTGCCCCGTCGTGCAGCCCACCGACCCCGACCGGTGCACCGGCTCGTGGTCGGACGGCGCCGTGCTCCCGGGCGTCCCGGTGGAGGTGGCCGGACCCGACGCCCTGGACCTGCTCGGCTACGACCTGACCGCCGAGCAGCGCGGGCACCTGGCCGCCGGCGGCATCCTGCTCGACGACACGGCCGACGTCGTGGGCGACGAGGACGGCACGGTCGAGCTCACCGCGTTCGTCCTGCCTCACGGGGCCGTGGTGAGCGACGGCACGGCCACGACGGCAACCGTCACGGTCATGCGCTACGACCGCGGCCTGCCGCAGCGCGCCTCCCTGGTGGTCGGCGAGGCCGCGGCCCGGCAGGTGGGTGCCTGGCGACCCAGCGAGGTGCTGGTGGGCACGCGCCCCGGTGACGAGGCGTCGGTGCAGGCGCTGCGCGAGGGGCTGGAGGGCGCGCTCGGCGTCGTGCCGACGGTCGAGGTCGAGCGCGGGTACAGCCCCGGCCAGCTGCGGTGGCTGGAGTACCTGGCCGTCACGGCCGCAACGCTGGTCCTGCTCCTCGCGACGTTCACGACCACGGCCCTGGCCCTCGCCGACGGCAGGCGGGACCGCACCGTCATGACCGCGGTGGGCGCCTCGCCGCGGTCCCGCCGGGCCCAGGCCGGGTGGACCGCCGCGCTCGTGGCCGGCAGCGGCGCCGTCGTCGGGACCCTGGTCGGGCTGGCCCCGGGCGCCGTGGTGGCCTGGCAGGCGACGAGGACGGCGGGCAGCAGCTCCCCGCCTGGCTTCGACTCGTGGACGTTCGTCGACGTGGGTCTGGACGCCGGCCTGGTCGTCGTCCCCTGGGGGTGGATAGGGCTCATCGTCGTGCTGCTGCCCGTCCTGGCCGGGCTCGTGGTGGCCGCGGTCGCCCGCGGCCGCGGGGAGCACGAGGCGGCCCGGCTGTCGGCGAGGCTCGGGTGAGCCGGCTGCCCACCGCCCGGTCCGGGACCGACCTGACCGTGGACGTCGCGATGCGCCGGGCCGAGCGGGCCGCCCAGGCCGGACCCGCCGGGCCGGACGACCCTCCGGCGCGGGCCCGGCCGGCGCGGGTCGGCGCCCCGGTCGGCGAGGCCGTCCTCAGGCCGCGACGTCGAGGTCCAGGACCCGTTCCAGGAACACGGCCAGGCCGTCCTCGGTGACGGGCGGCACCTGCTCGTCCGCAGCGGCGCGCACGTCGTCGTCCAGCGCGTTGCCCATCGCGGCGGAGCGCGCCGCCCACTGCAGCATCTCGATGTCGTTGCGGCCGTCCCCGATGGCGTAGGTGTCCCCGGGCTCCACGCCCAGCCGGCGCCGCACCGACTCCAGCGCGCTGGCCTTGGACACCCCCTCGGGGGCGAGGTCCAGCCAGGCCGACCAGCCCACGGCGTAGGCCACCGAGTTCAGCCCGATCCGCTGGACGATCTGCTCGAACTCCTCCGGCGTGTGGTCCAGGCTGCGCACGATGACCCGCAGCGCCCGCGTGGCCGACAGCTCCTCGAACGAGCCGACCCGGTAGGGACCGCTCAGCTCGCCCTCGGGGAAGGCCTGGGTGAGCAGCTTGTCCAGCGACTCCGTCTCGACCCCGTACAGCGCGCTGGGCAGGTGCTCGCGGATCAGGGCGAGCGCCGGCGCGGGGTCGAACGAGATCGACTCGGTCACCTCGTAGCCCCGGGGCAGGTCGGGGTCCAGGCCCAGCGTCACGGCCCCGTTGCTGACCACGGCCGTACCCCTCAGCAGGTCGAGCCGGTCGAGCACCTCCAGCGTGCCGTCGGTGCTGCGGCCGGTGGCGATGACGACGTGGGCGACCTCGCTGGCGGCGCGGACGGTGCGCCGGACCCGCTCGCTCAGCCGGTCGTCGTGGTCGACGATCGTGCCGTCGATGTCGATGCCGACCAGCGCCCGACGCGGCCCGCCCCGGCCGGTGCCGCTGCCCGCAGCGCCGCTCACACGGGCGCCAGCACGTCGGTGCCGAGCCGGGCGGCGAGCGGCGGCGGGAGCACGACGGAGCCGTCCGCCTGCTGGTTGTTCTCCAGCAGCGCCACGAGCCAGCGCGTCGTGGCCAGGGTCCCGTTCAGGGTGGCCACGGGGCTGGTGCCGTTCTCGCCGCGGGAGCGGATGTCCAGGCGACGGGCCTGGAACGTCGTGCAGTTGCTCGTGCTGCTCAGCTCCAGCCAGCGCTGCTGCGACGGCAGCCACGCCTCGCAGTCGTACTTGCGCGCGGCGCTGGAGCCCAGGTCGCCGGCGGCCACGTCGATGACGCGGTAGGGCAGCCCGAGGGCCTGCAGCATGCCCTCCTCCAGGGCCAGCATCCGCTCGTGCTCGTGCTCGGCGTCGGCCGGGTCGGCGAAGGCGAACATCTCGACCTTGTGGAACTGGTGGACGCGGATGATGCCGCGGGTGTCCTTGCCGTGGCTGCCGGCCTCGCGGCGGTAGCAGGCGGACCAACCGGCGTAGCGCAGCGGCCCGTCGGTCAGGTCGAGGATCTCGTCGGAGTGGTAGCCGGCGAGCGCGACCTCGCTGGTGCCGACCAGGTACAGGTCGTCGGCGGCCAGGCGGTAGACCTCGTCGGCGTGCGCGCCCAGGAACCCGGTGCCGGCCATGATCTCGGGCCGGACCAGGGTCGGGGTGATCATGGGCGTGAAGCCGGCCTCGTAGGCGGTGTCCATGGCCAGCTGCAGCAGCGCCAGCTCCAGCCGCGCGCCCACCCCGGTCAGGAAGTAGAACCGGCTGCCGGAGACCTTGGCGCCGCGCTTGACGTCGATCGCGCGCAGCCCCTCGGCCACCGCGAGGTGGTCGGGCACGGCGCCCGCGGCGTCGACCACGCCCTCGGCCTCGAAGTCGCGCACCTGACCCACCTCGCGCAGCACGACGTAGTCGTCCTCGCCGCCGGCGGGCACCCCGGCCAGCACCACGTTGTCGATGGCGCGCAGCGACCGGTCGAGCTCGGCCTGGACCGCGTCGACCTCGACCTGGGCCGCCTTGACCGCGTCGGACAGCTGCTTGGCCTGGGCGACCAGCGCGGCCTTGTCGTCCTTGGCGGCCGCGGCCACGGTCTTGCCGAACGCCTTCTGCTCCGAGCGCAGCTGCTCGTAGCGGGCCACCTGCTCACGCCGTGAGACGTCGGCCGCCAGGGCCGCGTCGACCGCGGCCGGGTCGGCCCCGCGCCGGGTCTGGCTGTCCCTGACGGTCTGCGGGTCGTCCCGGAGCGCCTTGATGTCGATCACGCCCCGAGACTACGGGGGTCGGGCGCGGGCGGGCGGGCCGTGCGGCACTACGC
The DNA here is from genome assembly GCF_042466345.1 of Jannaschia sp. R86511. Classification (NCBI taxonomy): domain Bacteria; kingdom Pseudomonadati; phylum Pseudomonadota; class Alphaproteobacteria; order Rhodobacterales; family Roseobacteraceae; genus Jannaschia; species Jannaschia sp. R86511. Next base: position 639,850 of record NZ_JAXHCD010000001.1, on the reverse strand, counting down.
TCCAGGCGTGGACAACGAGCCCTCGGGGGGCGGCGAGCAGTCGCCCGCGCAGAAGTGGGTCGCTGTCGTCGCGCACCCCGGCAAGACGGACATGACCGAGGTCCGTCGCGAGGTGTCCGAGCTGGCCACCCGCGCGGGCTGGGGCGAGCCGCGCTTCTGGGAGACCACGGTCGACGAGACCGGGGCCGCGCAGGCGAAGGAGGCCGTCGAGGCCGGGGCCACGGTCGTGGCGGTGTCCGGTGGTGACGGCACGGTCCGCTCGGTGGCCTCCGCCCTGGTCGGCGGGTCGACGCCCATGGCGATCCTGCCCGCCGGCACGGGCAACCTGCTGGCCCGGGGCCTCGGCATCAGCCACACCAACCGCTCCGAGGCGGTCGCCCTGCTGGAGACGGTCCACCGCCGCCACGTCGACGTCATGGAGGCGGTGCTGGTCCACGCCGACGGCACCCGCACCACCGAGCTGTCGCTGGTGGGGCTCGGCATCGGCTACAACGCCGACATCATGGCCGGCGTCGACGAGAACCTGAAGAAGCGAGCCGGCTGGCTGGCCTACGTGTTCTCGGGCGCGCGCGCCATCCGCCGTCACGCCCTCAAGGTCCGCATCGCCGACGACGTGTCCGACGTGTCCGCCCCGCTGCTGCGCAGCGGCGTCGAGCAGCGCACCATCCGCTCGATCCTCGTGATGACGTGCGGCGAGCTGGTCGGCGGCCTGCGCCTGCTCGAGGAGTCCACCCCGGACGACGGCACCATCGAGACCGTCATCGCCTCGCCGCGCAGCCACTTCGAGCTGGTCTGGCAGCTGGGCCGGCTCGTCAGCCGCCGCGACGCCCGTGGCGCCAACGTCGACGTGCTGCGCTCCACCCGCAACGTCGTCGTGGAGTGCCCGCGCGAGACCGAGGCCCAGGTCGACGGCGACCCGGTCGGCGAGGTCACCCGCATCGAGGTCACCCTGCGCCCCGGCGCCCTCCAGGTCATCGCCCCCGACCCCACCTGACGCCCCCGGGCGCCACGCGGCCGCATGGGCGCCCGCCTCAGACGACCAGGCGGGTGGGGCGCTGGTCAGCGGCCGCGGCGGCCAGGCCGGCCAGGCGCCGGACGGCCTCGTCGACCCGGTCGGCCGGGACCACGAACGGCAGCCGCAGGTAGCGCTCGAGCGCGCCGTCGACGCCGAAGCGCGGTCCCGCCGCCAGCCGCAGGCCGTGCGCCCCGGCCATCTCGGCCATCGAGCTGCTCGAGCGGTGGTCCAGCTCGGCCCACAGCGACAGCCCGCCCTGCGGCGTCCGCCAGCGCCAGGCCGGCAGCTCACGGCGCAGCGCGACCTCCAGCACGTCACGGCGGACGCGGACCTCGTCACGACGTGCCTGGGCGTGGGCCTCGCGGTCCGGGTCGCGCAGCAGGTGCGCCAGCGCGAGCTGACCCAGGACCGCCGTGCCCAGGTCCCAGGACAGGCGGGCCTCCACGAGCCGGTCGGCCAGGTCCCGCGGGGCGCGGACCCAGCCCAGCCGCAGACCGGCCCAGGCGGACTTGCTCACCCCGCCGACCGTCACGACCGAGTCCGAGAACGACGCCAGCGGCGGCTCGGGCGCCCGGCCGTCCAGCCGCAGGTCGACCAGGGTCTCGTCCACCACCAGCGTGGTCCCGACGGCGTCGGCGGCGGCCACCAGCTCCGCCCGCTGGGCCGCCCCCATCACCGCGCCGGTGGGGTTGTGGCAGTCGGGCAGCACGTAGCCGAGGGTCGGGGCGCTCTGCCGCAGCACGGCCCGCCACGCGTCCAGGTCCCACGACGGCTCGTCGAGGTCGCCCAGCGGGGCCGGGACCAGGCGGGCGCCCGCCCGGCGGGCCGCCTCCAGGGCGTTGGGGTAGGTGGGCTGCTCGACCACGACGCGGTCGCCCGGCTGCACGAGCACCCGCAGCAGGAGGGCCCAGGCCGACACCGCGCCGGAGGTGACGACCACCTGCGACGGGTCGGTTCGCAGGCCCCGGGCCTCGAACGCCTCGGCCACCGCCCGGCGCGCCTCGGGCACGCCCGCCGCGTCGTAGCCGACGCCGGGCAGGTGCCGGGGCAGCTCGAGCAGGGCGGCCTCGTAGGCGGCCCGCACGGCGACCCCGTCGGCGGGCAGGGTGGCCGCGGCCAGGTCGATGACGTCACCGGCCAGCTCCGAGGAGGTGGCCGGCGCGATGGCCCCGCCGGTCGGACGGACGCCGCCCGGCACGGCCGTCCACGAGCCCGAGCCCTGCCGCGAGCGCAGGAAACCGTCCTCACGCAGGTGGTCGTAGGCGGCCGTGACCGTGGTCCGGCTCAGGTGCAGCTGCTCGGCGAGCTGGCGCTCGCTGGGCACGCGGACGTCCAGCGGCAGCCGGCCGTCCAGCACGAGCGCGCGCAGCCGCCCCGCCAGACCCAGGTACGTCGGGCCCGCGCTCCGCCACTGCTCACCCAGCAGGCGGCCCAGCGTCAAGGCCCCCATCCGCGTCCTCATCGGGCCAGTGTGGCTGGATTGGCTCTGGGATGGAAGGCCAATCGAGGTCCACAGTGGACGACATGCTCCCCCGCCCCGTCCCCCGTCGCCTCGTCCAGCTGTTCCTCGGGCTCGTCCTGTACGGCGTGACGATGGCGCTGATGGTCCGCTCGGGCCTGGGGCTCAACCCGTGGGACGTGCTGCACGAGGGGCTGTCCGGGCTGACGGGCCTGACCTTCGGCACCGTGACCGTGCTGGTGGGCGTCGTGGTCCTGCTCGCGTGGGTCGCGCTGCGCCAGCGTCCGGGGATCGGCACGGTGGCCAACGTCGTGGTCATCGGCGTCGCCGTGGACGCGGCTCTTTGGCTGCTGCCCGAGCCGGAGCACCTGGCCGTCCGCATCGCGTTCCTGCTGACCGGTGTCGTCGGCAACGGGATCGCCGGCGGGCTCTACATCGGGGCGGGCCTCGGCCCCGGACCCCGGGACGGGCTGATGACCGGCCTGGTGCGCGTGACCGGACGCTCGACCAGGCTGGTCCGCACCACCATCGAGCTGACGGTGCTCGCCGTCGGCTGGCTGATCGGCGGCACGGTCGGCGTCGGCACGGTGCTCTACGCCCTCGCCATCGGCCCGGTCGTGCAGCTGGCGCTCGGCTGGTTCACGGTGCGCGCACCGAGGACCGCCCCCGTCATCGCACCAACGGCACCGTGACCTCGACACCTCCGACCGCGCCGTCCGGGGCGAGCAGCACGACCTGACGGAGGTCCTGCAGCCGGAGGTCGGCCCCCCGTCGGTCGGCCTCCACCAGGAGGGCCAGCACGGCCGGGTGCAGCTGGTCCGACGTCAGCACGGGCTCATCGGCGTGCGACCACCGACTGACCAGATGCGGACCCGCCGGGACGCACCCGGACACCGTGTCGACACCCGGAGGGTCCCAGCCGTCCGGCACGTCACCGTCCACCGGCCAGCAGCAGAGCAGCTGCAGCGAGTCCTCGGAACCGGGCGCCACCCGGAACGCCGACCACGGCTGGCCGGTGGGACGCCGTCCGACCTCGTCGAGCCCGCGCCACAGCGCGGCGAACGCCCGGTTGGCACGCTCGGTGGCCTCGTCGTCGGAGTCTCCCGCGGCCTCGTCGGCACTCACGGGGAGCAGCGCCCCGACCCAGCGCTGCGCCGGCCGGTCCCGCTCGACGACCGGCCACCTGTCCTCGGCCCCGACTTCGCCCAGGTGCCGCTCGAGCCCGTCGAGCGCCTCGTCCTGCGCCTCGCGCTCGGCGGCGACCCGCTCGCGGAACGTGGTCACCACCGCAGCAGCGGGCGCCCCACCCGCCATCACCACTCCGGCCTCGGTCAGCGGCATCCCCGCCAGACGCAGGGCGCGCAGCCGGAGCGCAGGTGTCAGCTGCGAGAACCCGTAGCGCCGGTAGCGCGAACCCGCGTCCACGTGCGCCGGCTGCAGCACCCCGCGCTCGTCGTAGTGGCGGAGCGCCTTGACCCCGAGACCGGTCAGCTGGGCGAACTCGCCGATGCTCATCATGACGGCAAGGCTGCCGCCTCCACCGAGGGGAGGGTCAAGCCTGCTCCGCCGCCGGGTCGTCGCCCAGCAGCCCCGCGAGCCAGGTGTCGGCCTCGGCGAACCCCTCGGCCCCGGTCCAGGTCGGCACGCGCGACGGCGCCTTGTCCGCCCGGGGGTAGGAGCCCAGGAACCGGGTGTGCGGGCTGAGCCGGCGCAGGCCCTTGAGCGCCTCGGCCACCCGGGGCTCGCGGACGTGGCCGTCCAGGTCGATCGAGAAGCAGTACTCGCCGAAGCCGGACCCCGTGGGGCGCGACTCGATCCGGGTCAGGTCGACCCCGCGCGCGGCGAACTGCTCGAGCAGCTCCAGCAGCGCCCCGGAGTGGTTCTCCCGGAGGTAGGCCACCAGGCTGGTCCGGTCCGAGCCCGTGGCCTGCGGCACGGCCCCCGGCAGCGACACCACCACGAAGCGCGTGGTGGCCGGCCGGTCGCCGATGTCGGCCGCGAGCACCTGCAGGCCGTACCGCTCGACCGCCGACGGCGCGCAGATGGCGGCGTCGTAGGCGTGCTCGCCGGCCTGCGCCAGGCCGGCCGCGGCGGCCGCGGTGGACATGGCCGGCTCCACGGCGACGTCGGGCAGGGTGTCGGACAGCCACGCGCGGCACTGCGCCTCGGCGTGGGGGTGGCTGGCGACGCGGCGCACGTCGGCCAGGCCCGTGCCGGGCCGGGCCGCCAGCACGAACGTCACCGGGACCAGCTGCTCGGCCACGATGACCAGCGGCGGCGTGCTCGCGCTGAGCGCGTCCAGGGTCGCGTTGACGCCGCCCTCGAGCGAGTTCTCGATCGGCACGACGGCCGCGGCGACCTCACCGTCGCGGACCGCCTCGAAGCAGCGTCCGACCGTGGCCATCGGCACCCGCTCGACCGCCGGGGTGCCGTGCTCGGCCAGCACGCCGTCCAGGGCCGCCTCGGTGAACGTCCCGGCCGGGCCGAGGAACGCGACGCGGGTGGCGGGGGCCGACGGGCCGGGGCTGCTCACGCCCGGCCACGCTAGGCCATGGCGGGCGCGACGCGGTGCGGAACAACCGGGCGGACACGTTGTTGAAGCCGGCATGAAGCGGATCGGGTTCCTGTCGTTCGGACACTGGTCGACCTCGCCCCACTCGCAGACCCGGTCGGCCTCCGACGTGCTGCTGCAGTCCGTCGACCTGGCCGTGGCGGCCGAGGAGCTGGGGGCGGACGGCGCGTACTTCCGGGTGCACCACTTCGCCCAGCAGCTCGCCTCGCCGTTCCCGCTGCTGGCGGCGGTCGGGGCGCGCACCAGCCGGATCGAGATCGGCACCGGCGTCATCGACATGCGCTACGAGAACCCGCTGTACATGGCGGAGGACGCGGGCGCCGCGGACCTGCTGTCCGACGGCCGGCTGCAGCTCGGCATCAGCCGGGGCTCGCCCGAGCAGGTCGTCGAGGGGTACCGGTACTTCGGCCACACGCCGGCCGAGGGCTCCGACCACGCCGACATGGCGCGCGAGCACACGGCCCGGTTCCTGGACGTGCTCCGCGGCGAGGGCTTCGCGCAGCCGAACCCGCGCCCGATGTTCCCGAACCCGCCGGGGCTGCTGCGCGTCGAGCCGCACTCGGCGGGCCTGCGCGAGCGGATCTGGTGGGGCGCCGGCACCCGGGCGACGGCCGAGTGGGCCGCGCAGCAGGGCATGAACCTGATGAGCTCGACCCTGCTGGGCGAGGACACCGGCGTGCCGTTCCACGAGCTGCAGGCCGAGCAGATCCTGCGCTTCCGCAAGGCCTGGGCCGACGCCGGTCACCCGCGCGAGCCGCGGGTCTCGGTCAGCCGCAGCATCTTCCCGATCACCACCGCGGCGGACCGGATGTACTTCGGCAACGACGGCGGGACGGGTGACCAGGTCGGCTACATCGACGGCGGCAGGGCGCGCTTCGGCAAGACTTACGCCGGCGAGCCCGACGCCCTGGTGCGGCAGCTGGCGCAGGACGAGGCGGTCGCGGCGGCGGACACCCTGCTGCTGACGGTCCCCAACCAGCTGGGCGTGGACTACAACGCCCACCTGCTGGAGTCCCTGCTGACCCACGTGGCCCCGGAGCTCGGCTGGCGCTGAGCCGAGGACACCTCGCCCCGCCGACCGCGCTCAGAGCAGCGCGGCGGCGGGGTGGTGGCGCTGGTCGACGGCGTAGCCGCGCAGCACGGCACCGACGTCGTCCCCCGTGAGCCCGAAGTACCCGCGCAGCAGAGCGACGAGGTGCTCCAGGGCCTGGCCCAGCTCGTCACCGGCCAGGCGGACGTCCTCCTGGCTCGACCCCGAGGCGCGGACCGCCAGGGCGTGCGCCCAGCCCAGCGACACCGGCAACGCGACCTCCCGGTCACCGTCCCGGTAGTAGTAGGTCTCGGCGTACTGGGACAGGTCCACCCGGACCTGGGCCACGTCCGCCGCCAGGTCGTGCAGCAGCTGGGCGCGGGTCGAGGTGTCGGCGGCCCGCCCGGGGTCGCCGTCCGCCGCGCGCTCCAGCTGGGACAGCCGCAGCGACAGCGTCCGCCGCCGCGACAGCGCGGGGTACACCTGCAGCACCCAGGACACCACCGCCGTGAGCAGGACGAAGCCGAGCAGGGCCTGCAGAGGGACCACGAGCCGCAGCCACGCGGCCGTCGGGACGATGTCGCCCAGACCCAGGGTGGCCAGCCCGACGGCCGACACGTAGAGCGCGTCGACCACCACCGACCGGGTTCCTGGGTCGGACCCCGGCGGGTAGGAGAAGGAGCCCGGCAGGTGCGGGCCGTAGACCAGGGCGCAGCCCAGCACCAGCAGCGCCGCCCACACCACGATGACGGCGATCATCGCGGCCGGGCCGGCCCGGTCCAGCAGCCCCCGCGTGCGGGCGGGCGCCGACGCCCGCCGCAGGACCCGCCACGTCGACGACATCACCCACCGGGTCAGACGCCCGCGCCCGGTCGGCACCCACAGGGTGCTGAAGATGTCGGTCAGGGCCACCAGGACCAGCCCGAACCCTGCTGCCGTCACGAGCCATCCCATGGTGCACCACCCTCTCGCGGCCCGACGACGGTCGCACCGCCCGGCGCGCGCACGGACGGGACCGCGCCGGCCGGCTGGGCCAGGGTGGTCCCGTGACCCACCTCGACCTCGTCCTGCTCGGCTCCGGCGGGCTGGCGGTCGCCGTCGCGGCGCTGTCCGGGCGGCTGCGTCGCCTGCCGGTGTCCGAGCCGCTGCTGGCCCTGCTCACCGGGGTCCTGCTGGGACCCGCGGTGCTGGACGTGCTGCGGACGGGCACGGTCACCCAGGCCCCCGCCGCCTTCCACGAGGGCAGCCGCCTGCTGCTCGCGGTGTCGGTGATGGCCGTCGCCCTGCGATACCCCCTGCCCCGGGTCCGTGAGGTCGCCGGACCGGCCCTCGTCCTCCTCGGGGTGGTCATGCCCGCGACGGCGCTGCTGGGTGCGGGGGTCACCGCCGTGGCCCTGGGGGTGTCCCTGCCGGTGGCCCTGCTGCTGGGCGCCGCGCTGTCACCGACCGACCCGGTCCTGGCCTCGAGCACCGTCACGGGCGCCCCGGCCGAGGCGGCGCTGCCCTCGCGACTGCGCCGGATGCTGTCCACGGAGTCGGGCGCGAACGACGGGCTGGCCCTGCCTCTGGTGCTGGTGGCGGTCGCCGTGGCCGGCGGCGGGTCGGCCGCGGACGTGCTCCGGGAGTCGCTGTGGCAGGTGCTCGGCGCCGTGCTGCTGGGGGTGCTGCTCGGGGCGTTGTGCGGTCGCGCCGTCCGGGCGGGTGAGGCGCACGGCTCCACCGAGCCGGGTCCCGTGCTGCTGCTGACCCTGGCGCTGGCGCTGGGCACCCTGGGCGCCGCCGGGCTGCTGCGCACCGACGGCGTGCTGGCGGTGTTCGTGGCCGGGCTGGCGTTCAACGCGGTGGTCACCCGCGGGGACCGGAGCACGGAGGTGCAGGTGGACGAGGCGGTCAACCGGTTCCTGGTGCTGCCGCTGTTCCTGCTGCTGGGGGCCGCGCTGCCGTGGCAGGAGTGGGCGGAGCTGTCGTGGCGGGGGCCTGTGCTGGTGGTCGGGATGCTGCTGCTGCGTCGGTTGCCGGCCGTGCTGCTCGCCCGGCGGCCGTTGCGGCTGTCGTGGCTGGACGCCACCTACCTGGGCTGGTTCGGACCCGTGGGCGTGTCCGCGGTCTTCTACCTGAGCCTGGAGGCCGAGCGGCTGGCCCTGGACCCGGTCGTCCTGGCCGCGGGCACCCTGGTCGTCGTCGGGAGCACGGTGGCCCACGGCGTCACGGCTGCTCCCGGCGTGGCGGCGTACGCCCGGGCGGCAGCCCGCTGACGTCGACGGCGGCCGACAGGTCGCCGGCGGCCTCCCGACCGATGACGCTCAGGCTGCCGTCGGACTCCAGCACGACCGCGGCGACCCGGGCCAGGTCACCGGTGCCCGAGGCACGGACGGCCTGCCGGACCTCGCCCGCGGTCAGCCGCTGACCCCGCAGTGCGTCACGGTCGAGCACGCCGTCACGCAGCACCAGGGTGGGCCGGGCCGTGACGAACGACCGCCCACCCGGCAGCCTGGACGTGGTGGCGGCCACCGCCAGCTGCAGCCCGGCCAGCAGCACCAGCGCCAGGGCCCCCTCCGACCACGAGACGTCGGTGCTCAGCAGGATGGTCGCCAGCGTGGAGCCCAGCGCCACGGTGACCACCAGGTCGAACGCGTTGAGCTTGGCCAGGGTCCGTTTGCCGGTGGCCCGGAGCACGAGCACCAGCCAGGCGTAGGCCGCCCTCCCGACGAGGGCGACGCGGAGCAGGTCGGACCAGCTGTCGAACCACATCCGCCACTGTCCTCACGGCCCCGGCGCCGGGGCAAGCCGCGGCGCCCGGCCCCGCTGTCAGCGGAACCGGCGGCCCTCGTCCCGGCGGTAGGCCCACACCGCCGCCGCGCCGGCGACCAGGGCCCAGACCGCGAGCACCGGCAGGGCCGACCCGGGCAGGTCCGCACCCGTGGTCGCGGCGATGACCAGGTCGCGCCCGGCCCGGGTGGGCAGGCCCTGCGACACCGCGTCCAGCCAGGCCGGGAACCCGTCCGGCGGGATGAACAGCCCGCCACCGAACGCCAGCGGGAACAGCAGCACCTGCGCGACCGGGATGGCCGCCTTGACCGGCAGCGAGTACCCGACGGCGACCCCCAGGAACAGCAGCGGCACGCCGGCCACCCCCAGGGCGGCGAGGCCGAGCAGTGCCTGGGCCGGGGTGACGGTCGCCTCGGTCAGCAGGGCCGCGGTGAGCAGCAGCGGGAGCAGCCCCAGCAGCGCGAACAGCACGCCGTTGAGCAGCCGGGCCACGATGCGCGGTCCCGCCCCCACCGGCAGGGTGCGGACGTAGGGGTCCCACGGCGTGCTGCGGTCGTCGGACACGCCCACCCCGAACTGGAACAGGCAGACCGAGAACACCGCGAACAGGCTCAGCTGCGACACGGCGCCCGTCGCGGCCACCGGGTCGCCGGAGACGGCGTCGAACGGCACGACGAAGAACAGGAACGACAGCACGGGGAACATGACCGTGCCGACGATGGCGATCGGCACGCGCAGGGTCTCCAGCGCGATGTAGCGGGTGTGCAGCGCGACCAGGCTCATGCGGGGGCCTCCGTCCGGGTGGTGGCGGTGAGGGCGAGGAACGCCTCCTCCAGCGAGGCGGGGGCGACCTCGAGGTCGCGGAAGTCGACGTCGGCCCGCACGAGCTCGCGGACCAGCGCGTCGGAGTCGGCGGTGAACAGCGACCAGCGACCGTCGGCGTGGGCCTCGGACCGGGCCACGTGTGCCAGGTCCGGCAGGGCGCCGGCCCGGACGCTGACCCGGCGCTGCTGCACCCGGGACCTGACGGCGTCCAGGCTGTCGTCGACCAGCACCCGGCCCGACGCCACGACGACCACGCGCTCGGCGAGGGCCTCGATCTCCTCCAGGTAGTGGCTGGTGACGACCACGGTGCCGCCGCCGGCGTGGAAGTCGCGGACCTTCTGCCACAGCAGGTGCCGGGCGTCGACGTCCAGCCCGGTCGTCGGTTCGTCCAGCACGAGCAGCCGGGGGCGGCCCACCAGGGCCAGCGCCACCGACAGCCGGCGCCGCTGGCCGCCGGACAGCCCGCCGGTCTGCCGCCCGGCCTGCTCGGTCAGGCCGAGCTCGTCGAGCAGCTGGTCCGTCGGCACCGGGTCGGGGTGGTGCCCGGCGACGAAGTCGAGGACCTCGCGCACCTTGAGCGTCGCCGGCAGTGCGGTCTCCTGCGGCGTGCAGCCCAGCAGCCGGCGGTTGGCCGGCACCCGCGGGTCGCCGCCGAACAGCTCGACGCGGCCCGCATCCGGGCGGCGCAGCCCCAGCAGCAGGTTGATGAGCGTCGACTTGCCCGCGCCGTTGGGTCCGAGCAGGCCGACGACCTGCCCGGCTCCCACGTCGAGGCTCACGTCGTCCAGGGCCAGGACGTCGCCGTAGCGGCGGGTCACCCCCTGCCAGCGGGCCAGCGTCTCGGTCATGGTGCATCCCCCTCGGGTCGGTCGGTGGTCTCGGCGCCACCGGGTGCGGCGGCCTCCAGCAGGGCGCGAAGCGCCGCCAGGTAGTCCTCGTAGGCGTGGCGACCCGTGCGGGTCAGGGCCAGGTAGGTGACCGGCGAGCGACCCCGGTGGGCCTTGGTCACCTCGACGTAGCCGGCGTCCTCCAGCTTGCGCAGGTGGGTGGCCAGGTTGCCCGCGGTCATGTCCAGCAGCTGCTGCACCCGCGGGAACGCGATCCGGTCCCCGGGCGGCAGCGCGGCCAGGGTCGTGGTCAGCCGCAGCCGGGCCTGGGCGTGGATGACGGGGTCGAGCTCGACCGGGCGGGCGTCGGCGTCGGCGCTCACGTCCGACCGTCCGACGGGGCCCGGCCACGGCCGCGCAGGGCGAACCAGGCGGCCGTCGCCAGGAAGCCGCCCCCGCCGGCCAGGCCCATCACCAGGTACAGCCCAGGCAGGCCGAGCAGGCACCCGGCCCCGGTGGTCACGATGATCCACGCGCCGATGCCGAACTGAAGCGGCTCGTCGAAGGCGGCCGCGCCCCCGACGTACAGCAGGCCGACGATCAACCCGGAGACCGCCGGCCACAGCAGCGCGAGGGTCTCGGGCGAGGCACCCAGCCGCTGCGCCGACAGCACGATGCAGGGCAGCATGGCGAAGCCGAGGAACCAGCCCCAGCCGTACATGGCCCCGGTCCGGGCGGAGGCGCCGGTGACGCCGCGGCCGGCGCGGACCGAGTGCACGGCGGTGACGACGCCCGCCGTCACGAGGAGCACGAAGAACAGCAGGCCGACGGCCAGGCCGGGGACCGCGACGATCGGCCCGCCGTCCCGCAGGGGCGTGGCCAGCCACATCACGCCGAAGCCGACGAACCAGGCGATCCCCCACGCGCCGAACAGCAGCCGCTCGTCGGGGGCCAGGGCCCGGCGGGTGCGGGCCTGCTGCTCGGCCGCGAGACGCAGCTGGGCCGCGGGGTCGGTGGTCCCGCCGGGTCGGTCGGCGCTCACCGGGCCACCGCCATGACCCCGCGTCGGGCGTGGAACGCGACGGCAACCGCGGCGACGAGGAACCCGCCGCCCCCGGCCAGGGCCATCACGACGTAGTTGCCGGGGGTACCTGCGAAGGGGGCGACGACCGCCACGAGGACCATCCACAGGCCCAGCCCGAGGCGAAGCGGGTCCTGCCAGATGGCGGCGGCCGCCAGGTACAGCTGCCCCACGACCAGCCCGGTCAGAGCGGGCCACAGCAGCATCAGCAGCTCGACCCCGGCCCCGGCCAGCCCCATGGCCAGCACCAGGGCGGCCACCGCGTTGAACGCCACGGGCCAGCTCAGGCCGTGCAGCCGGCGGACCCGCTGCGACGGCCCGTCGAGGCCACGCGCGACCACCCCCGTGTGGCGCACGGTGACCACGACCGCGACGGCGACAAGCACCGCGTACAGCCCGACCGCGGCCAGCACCGGCACCGGGAGCAGCGGGCCGCCCGGCACGGGCCAGGCCGCCGCCACGGCGCCGAAGCCGAGCAGCTGGGCCGCCCCCCACACCCCCAGCACCAGCCGGGGGTCGGCGTCGGTCCGGGCCCGGACCAGTCGGTCCTGGCGCGCCACGTCGGCGAGGAGTCCACGCACGTCCTCGGGCGCGCCGGACCCGGCGGTGCTCACTGGACCGGCCACTTTGCGATGCAAACCATGGTTAGTTTGTAGTGCAAAGTGGTTGGCGGCCGCAAGTGGTGCTCCGGCAGAGAGACACCGGCGTTCGCGACCGTGACCCGGGCTCCGGCCCGGGCGGACCCCGGCTCCCCCGTCACCTACGCTCCCTGCGTGACCCAGGACGTGCACCGCCCCGACGCCACCGACCCCGCTCCCGGCACCGTCCACCTCGGTCACAGCCGCATCGACGTGGACCGCCGCGCCCGGACCGGCGACCCGGAGGTGGTCTTCGGCGCGGGCAAGAGCCCGGACCAGGTGGTCGAGATCCTGGCCACCCTGAACGCCGCCCACCCGGACACCGCCGTGCTGGCCACCCGGCTGGACGAGCGCGCGCTGGCCGCCGTCGCCGCGCAGCTGCCCGACGCCGACGTCGACGCCGCCGCCCGGACCGCCGTGCTGGGCCCGCTGCCGCCGCCCCGGGGGCTGGTGCAGGTGGTCGCGGCCGGCACGTCGGACGGGCCGGTCGCCGCGGAGGCCGCGGTCAGCGCCCGGGTCCACGGCGCCGGCGTGCGCCGCGTCGACGACGTCGGCGTGGCCGGCATCCACCGGCTGCTGGCCGTGCGGGACACCCTGGCCGAGGCGGACTGCCTCGTGGTCGTGGCCGGCATGGAGGGCGCCCTGCCCAGCGTGGTGGCCGGGCTGGTCGGGGTGCCGCTGGTGGGGGTGCCGACCAGCGTCGGCTACGGCACCGGGGCCGGCGGGATCGCGGCCGTGCTGTCGATGCTCAACTCCTGCGCCCCCGGTGTCGTCGTGGTGAACATCGACAACGGCTACGGCGCGGGCGTGCACGCCGCCCGGGTCGCCCGGGCGGCCGCGGGCCCGGCCGGCTCGCGCACGGCGGCCGCGACCGACCCACGGCAGACTGACCGACCGTGACGACGCTGTGGATCGACGCCGGCCGCGGGGCCGCCGGGGACATGCTGCTCGGCGCGCTGTGGGACGCCGGCGCCGACGCCACCGCGGTCCGGGCCGCCGTGCGCGCGGTGGTCCCGGCGGACATCACCTTCCACCACGAGGTCCGCGACGGCTTCCGCGTGGCCCGGGCCGACGTGGTGCCCGACGCCGACGACCTGGCCACCGGCCCGGACCGGCGCTGGGCCGACATCCGCCGGGCGCTGGCCACCGCACCGCTGCCCGAACGGGTCCGCGAGCGCAGCACGGCGGTGTTCGCGGCGCTGGCCCGGGTCGAGGCCGAGATCCACGGCACCGACGTCGACCGGGTCCACTTCCACGAGGTCGGTGGTCACGACTCCATCGGGGACGTCGTCGGCGTCGTCGCCGCGATCGAGAGCCTGGGTGTCACCCGCGTCGTGGTCACGCCCGTCGCCCTGGGCCGGGGCGAGGACGCCGCCGGCAGCCACGGCCACGGTCGCGTCCCGGCCCCGGTCCCCGCGGTGCTGCACCTGGCCACCGCGGCCGGCGCCCCCGTGCTGGCCGGCGAGGGCGCCGGCGAGTCCTGCACCCCGACCGGCATGGCGCTGCTGGCCACCCTGGCCGACGCCTGGGGGCCGCTTCCGCCGCTGCGGCCCTCGGCGCTGGGCGCCGGGGCGGGGACCCGGCCGACCCCGGGCCGGTTCGGCGCCCTGCGGGTCGTGCTGGGCGCGCCGGTCGGGCCGCTGGGCGACACCGGCGTCGACGTCGCCCTGGTGACCAGCACCAACGTCGACGACCTGGACCCCCGGCTGTGGCCGCGCGTGCTGGCCCGGCTGCTCGAGGTCGGTGCGTCCGACGCCTGGCTCGCGCCCATCCTGATGAAGAAGGGCCGCCCGGCCCACACCCTGCACGTGCTCAGCGACCCGTCCCTGGCCCAGGCCGTACGCGACGTGGTCGTCACCGAGACCAGCGCCATCGGCATGCGGGTGCAGGCCGTGGCCAAGCACGCGCTGCCCCGCGACGAGGTGGCCGTCGACGTCGACGGCGACCGGGTCCGGGTCAAGCGGGCCTGGCTGGAGGGCCGCGTGGTCAACGTCCAGCCGGAGTGGGAGGACGTCGCCGTGGCCGCCGCCCGGACAGGGGTGCCGGCCAAGCAGGTGCTGGCCCGGGCCTCGGCGCTGGCCCAGGACCACCGCGGCTGACCGCACCCGCGCCAGCCTCCCGTCGGTGCCGACGCGGGGCTGACGCGGGGCTGCCGCCGAGCACGGCTAGCGGCCCGGGCAGGCGGTGCGACGCGACCGACCTGCCGCGCGGACGGGGACGCGGGGTGAGGAGGCGCAGCCGTACATCGGCGTCGACGTCGGCCCCGAGGCAGCGGCCCGGCCCCAGCGGCTGCGCGGTCGCGTGCTCGCGTGAGGTGGTCCTGCGGTCGGGAGGCACCTGCTCATCGATGGTCCTCTCGGTGGGTCGTGGCGATAGGTCCTGCGGTGCGTCGTGCGATGACGCGTGGCCGCCGGGCGACCCCGTGCCCGGCGGCCACGCGTCGGCTCACTGCGGGGCGCCTCGGCCCCGGGTCAGGCCGAACTCGGTGTTGGTCAGCGTGTCCTCCACGCCGGTCAGCCCCTCGCTCGGCACGAACACGTCGCGCCCGAAGTCGACGTCGACGTCGTCGGCCGTACCGATGACGCCGTCCGGGCCGACCCCGATGATGTTCCCGAGCGCACCGCCCTGGTCCATGATGTTCGCCACCTCGTTGAACTGGAACGTGTGGTAGCTCCCCAGGTAGTGCCCGGCCTCGTGCGCCGTGATGTTCCCCACGCCCTGCGCCACCGCCTCGATGACGTCGTCGGTCTCGTCGGTGATGAACGTGTTGATGGAGTTGGGGTTGCCGGCCGTCGTGCTCAGCAGGTCCAGCAGCACGATCGAGTCGGCCTCGTGACCGAAGTTGCCCGGGTCGATGTACTGGGCGATGCCGATGGTCGAGATGCCCGACTCGGCGATCGAGCCGCCCACCACCACCCGGCTGACGTTCCGGTCGACGAGGAACCGGTCCTCGTCGTCCTTGCTGTTGAGCACCTCGACGTCGAAGAACCGGTTGAGCCCCGAGCGGGCCAGGTCCGCCTCCAGGTCCTCCTGCACCTCGGCGGTGATGGCGTCGATGAGCGCGGGCTCGTCGTCCGGGGTGAGCCCCCAGCCGGCCAGGTAGCTGCTGAGCGGGCTGAGGGTGCGCACACCCGGACCGCCGAACACCGCGGTGTTGAGCCGCTCGCCGTCGAAGTCCAGGAAGACGGTCTGGACCGCACGGGCCCCGTCGACCTCGAGCCCGGCGCGGTACACCTCCAGCTCGCCGGTGTAGGCGCCCGTGCCGTTGGAGATCGCGACGTGGTGCCGGCCGGCCTGGGCGACCACGTACGCGGCGACCCCGTTGCCCCCGCCGGGCAGCGGCGAGGCGGGCGGGTAGAGCGAGCTGAGGTCCTGGCTGGATCCGACCCCCTCGGTGCCGTCGGGGCGGACAACCTGGACGGTGCCGGCCCCACCGCCGAACGAGGTTCCCAGCACGTCGCCGGGCCGCAGGTCGACCGCGTAGTAGTCGACGTCGGTCTCGGTCACCGCGACCTCGATGTCGTAGGGCCCCTCGCTGCCGGCCCCCAGCCCGCTGGCGGGGTCGAACGGGTCCACGGGCACCGTCGTGCCGAACCCGAAGCCGGAGACCATCACGTGGTAGGTCCCGTCGGTGGGCACCTGGTACTGCAGCAGGCTGGCCAGCCCCACCCCGCCGTCGTCGTTCGTGGCCAGCACGGTGCCCTCGTCGTCGTAGAGGAACGCGACGGTGTCGGTGCCTCCCGACACGGTCGTCTCCGCGACGACGGTCTCGCCGGCCGCGGCGGTCACCTCGTAGAAGTCGAAGTCACCCGTGCCGGACCCCTCGCTGCCGTGCGGGCCGTCCCCGACCTCGGCCGAGGTGGTCATGACGTCGAACTCCTCGGACACCCCCGTGTCGTTGGACAGCGGGATGGCCCCGTCGTCCTCGTCGAAGTCCGCCTCGTTCGTCTCGCCCACCGGTGCCTGGGCCAGCGTCCCGGCCACGACGGAGCGCGCGTTGTCGCGTCGCCCGCTGCCCAGCCCCTCGACCAGCTCGGCGTCCTCGACCGAGTCGTTGTCCCCGATCACGTCGGGCGGCTCCTGCTCCCCCACGGGCAGCGGCGTCGTGGCGGCGAGCAGCATGTTCTGCACGACCGCCGGGTCGGCCGACTTCCTCGCGGCCGCGTCACGGGCGGCCTCGGCCTTCTCCGCCCCGGCAGCCAGGTAGCGGGACCAGCTGTAGTAGTCGGCCTCGTTGGCGTCGAGTACGTGCCCGAGGAACGGGTTGGCGCCCGGCGGCTTCGTGGACGCCGACCGGGCGGCCGGGCCGGCGGCCGACTTCGGCGCGGTCTGCAGGCCGAGCGCGAGCTGGGTGCGGAGGGCGTCGGCGAGCGTCGGGTCCTCCTCGGCCGATGCGGACGAGACGGGCAGGGCGACGATGGGCAGCGCAGCGAGTGCGGTGATCGTCCCCACGGTGAGCAGCTTCTTCACGGATGACCTTCCCCCGGGGATGTCGGATGCGGTGAAGATAGATCGTGACCAACCAATGTGACCAGGGCTGACGCGTGTCGTTCACCAGATCAGGTGGTCGACGAGGCCCCCGCTGGTGGTTCGATGTCGCCCGTGGACAGCAGCGGCACGGTCAGCGGAGGGTTCGTCGACAGCGAGGTCGGGACGCTGCGGGAGGTGATCCTGCACCGGCCCGGCAACGAGCTGCGCCGGCTCACGCCGCGCAACAACGACCGGCTGCTCTTCGACGGCCTGCCGTGGGTGGACCGGGCCCAGGTGGAGCACGACGCCTTCGCCGACACCCTGCGCGCCCGCGGGGTCGTCGTGCACCTGGTCACCGACCTGCTGCGCGACGTGCTGGGCGACGCCGACGTGCGGGCGCAGGCGATCTCCGACGTGCTGACCGACCACTTCGCCACCCACCTGCGGATGGGCGACACGCTCAAGTCACGGGTGCGCGACCACCTGGAGTCCCTGGACGCCGACGGCCTGACCGACGCCCTGGTGGCCGGGGTCCGCAACGACGAGGTGCCCGGCCGGTCCGGGCTGGTCGCGGCCCTGCTGGGTGACGACGACTTCGTGGTCGACCCGCTGCCCAACCTGCTGTTCACCCGCGACTCCAGCGTCTGGCTGGGCGACGAGGTGGCCGTGGCCAGCCTGGCCATGCCCGCCCGGGAGCGCGAGACGCACCTGCTGGGCCTGGTCTACGCCCACCACCCGCGCTTCACGGGGGTGGTCACGGCCTACGAGCCGTCCTGGGAGCACGTCGAGGGCGGCGACGTGCTGGTCGTCGGGCCCGGCGTGCTGGCCGTCGGCACCGGCGAGCGCACCACCCCGGCCGGGGTCGAGCGGCTGGCCCGGACCGCGATCGGCCGCGGCCTGGCCCACACGGTGCTCGCGGTCCCGATCGCGCAGGAGCGCGCCACGATGCACCTGGACACGGTCTGCACCATGGTCGACCGCGACGCCGTGGTCATCTACCCCAACGTCGCCACCAGCCTGCTCGCCCTGCCGCTGACGGCGGCCAACGGCACGGCCGGGACCCGGGGCTCGCAGGTGCCGCCCGGTGAGGTGGAGCTGACGGTCGGCGCGGCGCGCCCGTTCCTGCCGGCGGTCGCCGAGGCGCTGGGCCTGTCCCGGATCCGGCACGTCGACACCGGCCTGGACCCGGTCTCGGCCGAGCGCGAGCAGTGGGACGACGGCAACAACACCCTGGCCGTGGCGCCCGGTGTGGTGGTCGCCTACGAGCGCAACACCGGCACCAACGCGGCCCTGCGCGACGCCGGCATCGAGGTGCTGGAGATCCCGGGCGACCAGCTGGGTTCGGGCCGCGGTGGCCCGCGGTGCATGAGCTGCCCCGTGGTCCGCGACCCCCTGGCCCGAACCGCGCCGACGAACGGGCTCAGCGCAGGGTGACCTGGCGGGAGAGCAGGCCGGCCCGGGCGCGGCGGGCCTCGCCGTCGAGCGGTCCGGTCTGGGCCAGCGCGGCCTCGAAGCGCTCGACGAAGGCCGCCAGCGGCTCCTCGGTGGCCTCGGCCGTGGCGTCGGCGGCGAGGTCCCACACCGGCACGACCAGGCCGTAGGCGCGGAAGAAGCCCGCGAACCGGGTGCCCTCGCCGAGGGTCGACAGCGGTGCGCCGGCCTCGTCGCGCTGGGCGTGCAGCCGGGCCAGCGCGTCGAGGAACGCGTCCTCGGGCGTCGAGATGATCCACCGCAGGTGCGTGCTCTCGCCGATCCGGGCCCAGTACGCGCTGTCGGCGCTGGTCAGCTTCTCGGTGGGCACGACGGCCTCGTTGGCCCGCTCGAGCGACGCCCGGACCTGCGGCGCCAGGGCGGCGGCGGGGTCGTCGGACCCCTCGTCGGTGTCCAGCACGCCGTCGAGCCAGAAGTCGAAGCCCTCGTGCACCTCGACCACGGGGTCGACGGACAGGTCGAGCCGGTCCTGCAGCCGGGCCGTGGAGGTCCGGGCGTCCAGGTGAGTGACGGGCCCGGGGCCCTCGGCGGCGAGGGCCGCGTCGAGCGCGGCGGCCAGGTCGCGGCTGGCGTCGGAGCTGGCGTCGGCCGCCTGCACGCCGACGAACACGCTGCCGTCCACCCGGCGCAGCGCCGGCCAGGCCACGGGCAGGACGGTGGCGAAGGTGACCTCGGTGCCGTCCGTGGTGCGGGTGCGCATGGTGGCGGCCGGGACGATCTCGCGGAACGCGACCCAGTCGGTCTCGCGCGGCAGGCCCTCGAACGGCCGGGAGACGAACTCGGTCCCGGTCCGGAGCCGGCCGTGGCACTGCTTGTAGCGCTTGCCCGAGCCGCAGGGGCACGGCGCCCGGAGCCCACCCTTGGGCGGCTCGACGGGGGTGGCGGGGTCGATGGTCGCGGTGCTGCTGCGTCGTCTGCTGCTCACGGGACGAGGATGCCAGGCCGTCGCGACCTCCTCGGACCGCGGCGCCCGAGCACCGGGCGGGACGCCCGGCCCAGGTCCAGCAGGCTCAGACCGCGCGGCGCCGGGACGGGCCGCCGATGGCGGCCCAGACCGTGGTGTCGCCGCCGCTGTCGTCGACGATGACGCCCCACTCGTGGGCGATGCTGCGGACGATGCGCAGGCCGCGCCCGCGGGTGGCGACGACCGAGGTGCGCCGGGGCCGGATGTCCACGACCTGCCCGTCCGCGGGGCCCCCGTCGGTGACGGCGACCTCGACGACGTGGTCGCGCACCCGGACCCGCAGCGACACGACGCCCCGGGAGTCGGGTCGGCCATGCATCACGGCGTTGCCCAGCAGCTCGCTGGCGGTGAGCTCGGCCTCGAACACGGTCTCCTCGGGGACACCGAGCTCGCAGAGCAGCTCGGTGAGCTCCTCGCGGGCACCCGGCACCGCTGAGGCGGCGTGCGGGAGGTCCCAGCGACGCTCGGTCCGTACCGCGGTCCCCGAGACCATGTCCTCACCTTCCACCATCAACTGCTCCTAGGTCGGACTGTGGATACCCGGACCGCAGGGGCACCAAACCCGCGCCTCAGCCGTCGCGGCGCCCGTAGGCCTCGTCCACCAGCGCCCGGGCGGTGGCCGGGTCGTCGGTGATGATGCCGTCCACGCCGAGCCGGACGCACAGGTCCATGTCCTCGGGCCGGTTGACCGTCCACACGTAGGTCCGTTGGCCGTACTCGTGGCAGTCGCGGACCACGCTGGGGTCGGCCCGGACCAGCCGGACGTCCAGGCCGGTCGCCTGCGAGGTCGTGAACACCGGGATGGGCGCCCGGTGCGAGCGCAGCCGGACCCGTTCCACCGCCGGGGCCAGCGCGACCAGCCGCCGCACCGCCACGGGCGAGAACGACATGACGTTGAGCAGCGGCAGCGCCTGCGTCAGGTCGCGACCCAGGGCCTGGACCAGCTCGGCGACCACCATCCGCTCGACCTGCCAGGACCAGCGGCTGGGGTGCTTGGTCTCGATCGACAGCCCGACGGGGCGGGGCTGGTCGCGGCAGAACTCCACCAGCCGCCGCAGCGTGAGCACGCCGGGCCCGTCACCGAAGTCGACGTCCTGCAGCTCGGCCAGGCTCCGCTTGTACAGCTTGCCCGTGGCGTCAGAGGTGCGGTCCAGGTCGGCGTCGTGGTGGCAGACGGGCTGCCGGTCCCGGGTCAGCCGGACGTCGCACTCGACGGCGTCGGCCCCGTCCTGCACCGCCCGGCGCATGGCGGCCATGGTGTGCTCGGGCTCGGCCAGGCTCGCGCCGCGGTGGGCGATCACCAGCGGGCGGGCCGCCGGCGGCAGGGGCGGACGCCTCACCGCGACGGTCCCGCCGGGCGCGCACGCCGGGACGGCGGCGCGTCAGCGGACGGTCGGCTCGGCACCGGACTCGGCGACCATCGGCCGACCGGCCTCCAGCCAGGCCTGCATCCCGCCGGCGACGTTGACCACGTCGTAGCCGTTGCGGGTCAGCCACGCGACGGCCTGGCCCGAACGACCGCCGGAGCGGCAGATGACGTGCACCTCGCCGTCGGGGACCTCGGCCAGCCGCGACGGCACCTGGCCCAGGGGGATGTGCAGCGCACCGGGCGCGTGCCCCGCCTGCCACTCGTCGTCCTCGCGGACGTCGAGCAGGGTGGCGTCGTCAGGCAGGTCGGCGACTCGGACCGTGGGTACCTCGCTCACGGGCCGATCCTCTCCCATCCCGTCCTCCGGTGGAACCCGGGACGTGGTTGGCTCGTCCGATGGTCATGACGCGGCGACGGACGACGACCGGACGGGTGCACCACGCGACGCCGGCGACCTCGGGCGGTCTGCTGCTGGCCGCGGTGCTGCTGGCCGGCTGCGGGGCCGGCACAGGCGGTGACGCCGCCGGCGGCGGGGACGACCCCGGGCCGACCGGGACCGGGGCACCGACGGACGCGACGACGACGGAGGACGACGTGGACCAGGACCAGGGCACGACCGGACCGACGACCGGGGGCACCGAGCCCGACGTGCTGCTGCCGTCCTCGCCGCCCCTCGGGGCCGCCGACCTGCCCGCGGACCCCGCCGGGGCCGAGCTGACCATCGTGGTCGGCGGGCCCGACGCGGGCGGTCCGGTGACGCTGTCGTGCGACTGGTCCGCGGGAACGGCCACCGGCTCGCACCCGGACCCGGAGCGGGCCTGCGCCGACCTGCTCGTCGCCCTGGGCGCGGGCAACCCGTTCACGCCGGTGGCGCCGGACGCCATGTGCACGCAGGTCTACGGCGGCGACGCGACCGCGGAGGTCACCGGGGCGGTGCTCGACGCCGAGGGCGGTCCCGTCGACGTGGCCGGCACGTTCGCGCTGACCGACGGCTGCGAGATCGACCGCTGGCAGCGCCTGGGCGCGGTGCTCAGCCCGTACGGCGGGACGACCTGAGGCCCGACGGCCCGGGCCGCGCCCCTACTTGAGCAGCCGCGACAGCCGCCGGTCGGCGAGCTTCTGCCCGCCGGTCTGGCAGGTCGGGCAGTACTGGAACGAGGAGTCGGTGTAGGACACCTCGGCCACGGTGTCCCCGCACACGTCGCAGGTCTGACCGGTCCGGCCGTGCACCCGCATCCGGCCGCGCTTGGCGTCCTTGAGCTTTCCCGGCTCGTGGCCGACGGCCTGCTGCACGGCCACCCCGAGCACCTGCTGCACGGCCTCGGTGAGGCGCTCGAGGCGGGCCTCGTCCAGACCACCGGCGGGCGCGAACGGCGACAGCCGGGCCGCGTGCATGATGTCGTCGGAGTAGGCGTTCCCGATGCCGGCCACGACCTGCTGGTCGGTCAGCACGGTCTTGAGCCGCTGCCGGGTCGAGCCCAGCACCTCGCCCCACCCGGCGGCGTCCAGGCCCAGCGGGTCCGGCCCCAGCCGGGCGACGTAGGGCACGTCCGCCGGGTCGTGCACGACGTGGACCGCGAGGCGCTTCTGCGTGCCGGCCTCGGTCAGGTCCAGCGCGGCGAGCGAGTCGCCGTCGTCCAGCAGCAGCCGCAGCGCCAGCGGCCCCTTGCCCGGCCGGGCCGGCGTGGTGGGCGCGGGGTCGCGCCACTGCGCCCAGCCGGCACGCGAGAAGTGGACCAGCAGGTGCAGCCCGTCGACGTCCAGGTCGACGACCTTGCCGTGCCGGGACACCCCGGTGACCTGCAGCCCGTGCAGCGCCGTGGGCGGCGGGTCGAACGTCTTGAGCACGTTGAGGGCGACGACGTCGACCCTCGCGACGACGCGTCCGACGGCCCGCTCGGCGAGGAACCGGGCGAGCGCCTCCACCTCCGGCAGCTCGGGCACGGACCGATCGTGCCGTACCGGGGCCGCCCGGCACAGCCCGCGGGCCCGACGCCCGCCACCGTCAGGAGGTGAGGAACCAGAACCCGACGGCGAACAGGGGCCCGAACGCGAGCAGCAGGGACGGGACGAGCACGGCGTGGGGCCGGCCCCCACCGGGCAGGTCGACCACCCCGCCGTCGCGTGGGTCGTAGCGGACCGGGACCGGCGTCCCCGGCCGGTACGTGGTGAGGTCGAACGACGACTGGCCGATCCACAGCCCTCGTCGGAGGGCGCCGGCGCCGTCGGTGAACTCGACGTCCAGGCGCCACATCGGAGGGCCCTCGAGCCCCGTCTCCCGGCCGACCGCCACCACGACGCCCGGTGTCGTCCGCGCGCGGGCGAGCCGGGGCACCACGCGCACCAGCCAGACGAGGCCCACCAGCCCCAGGAGCACGCCGACGGCGGCCCCGGCCCACGGGAACCAGTCCGGCGGCTGGGCCGCCAGCACCTCCGGTGGCGGTGGTGGCGGCGTCACGGTCCTCATCCGGTCGCCGCCCGGCGACCCGGACCGGGGCGACGAGGGTCGTGCGGGACGTGGGGCACCGAGGGTCCTCCGGTCGAACGTGTGCAGGTGGCCAGGGGGCGGACACCTGGCGACGCGCCCCCCGGCGTCGAGGGGCTCGTCCCCCGTGGGCCACCGTAGCGACCGCCGCGGGCCGGTCGCGGCGTCATTCGTACGGCCACGGTCAGGGCCCGCGCGCACTAGCCTCAGGCGACATGGGACCCGGGGGACGCGTCGCGCTGCACACCCGCACGGTCGTGCTGGTGGCCGTCCTGCTCGTCGTGCTGCTGCTGCTGCTCGGCGGGCTGGTCGCCCTGCTCGCCGACGGTCTGGCGAGCCGGGTCGGGGCCGGCCCCGTGTTCGTCATCACGTCGGTGGGGGCCGTGCTGACGTGGTTCCTCGCCGGCTGGTTCGGCAGCGAGACGGCCCGGCGGGCGGGCGAGGGCCGGGCCGTCTCGGGGCTGAGCGCCGCCACCGGCGCGGCCGCGGGCTACCTGCTCGTGCCGGGGCTGCTGGCCGTGGTCGGTCTGCTCGCCACCGGGGCGGGAGTGCTGACGTTCCTCACCGGGCCCGTGCTGAGCACGGTGCTGGCCGGAGCGGTGGGCGGGCTGGCCGCGGCGGTCGCGCCCCACGCACCCGCACCCGCGCCGTACTCCGGCGGCTGACCGTCGTCGATGCCGGCGGGCCGGACGACGGGCCGCTCAGCCCGTGAGCACCGCCGTGGCGGCCGCGACGAGCAGCACGACCACCCCGACGACGAGGAAGCCCGCACCCACGCAGCCGTCGACGACCGACTGCCGCGGCGCGGACGCCAGCTGCACCCAGTCGTCGTCCCGCCCCACGCGCAGCGGCACCTGCTGACCGATGCCGTAGTCGACGCCGAGGCCCCCGCCGCCGTGCCACACGCCCTCCCGCTCCCCGCTGCCGTCGGGGGCGCGCCACGCGAGGCCGAGCCGCACCGACGAGCCGTTGTCGGTCCACAGCACCGAGCGGACCACCCCCGTCGCCGGGACCGCCGCCCGCTCCCGCCGACGTCGGCCCGAGCCGGCCCGGATCGCCACCACCCCGACCACGAGGGCGACCACGCCGATGACGACGAGCACCACGAGAACCGTCCGGACGTCCATCCCCGACCCGCGTCCGCCTCAGCGGTGGGTCGGTCGGGACGCGCTCACGCCTGCCCGCCGGCCGCCGTGACCTGCAGGCTGGCCAGGAAGTCGTCGACGACCTCCTCGGTGAGCACGTCCTCGGGGCCGCCGACGAGCATGCCGTACTGCTGCTCGCCCTCGACCGCGATCACGACCTCGACCTGGCGGCTGGCCACCGTGGGACCGCCCGGGTAGTCGTAGTCCCACTCCCAGGTCAGCACCACCGCCCCGGCGGCGCCGGCGACGTCCACCACCCGGGGCTCACCGACCGGCTCAGCCCCCAGCTGGTCCACGCGGACCTGGCGGATCAGGTCGGCGCGCAGCTCGAGCGGCCCGACGTCCCCCGTCTCCACGAACACACCGGCGGCGGCCGGGACCTCGCCCTCGGCCGCCGAGGCCCGCAGGGTCTCCACCGTGCCCGGGATCAGGTCCGCCGTGGACTGCATGTAGTCGGGCAGGGCGAAGGCCAGGCCCTCGACCTCGTGGGCGGTCCAGGAGTCGGGCACCTCGCCGCTCCCCTGGGCCCCGGCGTCGTCCTGGGGGGTGTCCTGGGTCACGGCGTCCTCCGGCGACGGGGCGGCCTCCCCGCTCGTGCCGCCGGAGACCGTGCAGGACGCCGTCACGAGCGCGACCAGCACGACGGCCGCCAGACCGGCGGGGCGGGCCAGGCGTGCACCACGCACCGTCACCCTCCGCACGAGGACAGCGGGGCCAGCTGGGAGCCCGGCACCGAGAAGTCCCGGCTCAGGGCCTCCACGAGCTCGCGCTCCTGGCCCCCGCCGGTCAGGGTGAGGCCGAACTTGAGGCCACCACCACCCTCGGCGCCGATGCTGCCGCCGAACTGGGTGCCGGCGTACTCCGCCTGCACGTACACCGCGTCCTGTGCCAACCGATCCACCAGGGGACCGTACAACCGGACGGAGTCGGCCGGGTCGGGCAGGTAGGTACCCGGCGCGAGGGACCGCGGGATGCGGGGGGCGGCGACCGGACCCGCGGTGACGAAGGCCTGGTCGAACGCCGCCCGGTTGTCCGGGTTGGTCAGGTCGAGCGTGAAGCTGCGGGTGTACGCGGTGCCTGCCCCCCCGCTGCCGTCCGCGCTGACCCTGCTGTCGGGGCTCGGGATGGGCAGGCCGTCGTTGTTCTTGCCGAACGACCACGAGGGTGCGGCCTCGCCCTCCAGCACGAGGGAGACCGGCCGGCCCTCGCCGTCCATCTCGACCGTGTACCCGGCCTTGCCCGTGATGCCGGCCTCGGCGGTCAGCAGGGCCAGGGCACCGTCGGCCTCGCCGGCGGCCGAGATCTCGCCGCTGAACGACGACCCGCTGCCGTCCAGCTTCATCTCCACCGTGCCCTTGACCCCCGCCTGCAGCTCACCGCCCGCTCCGGCCAGGGTGGAGGCGCCGAACCCGCCACCGCCCGAGCCCTGCGCGCCGACGTCGAAGGCGATGGCCGACGGCGCCGGGGTGTCCTCGCCGTACCAGCCGGTCCACCGGCCGAACCAGTCCACGCCCTGCTCGATGCCGTCCGCCACCGGACCACCCAGGTAGTTGGCCGCCTGCTGCAGGACGCCCCGCCGGTCGTCGGCGAAGTCCCTCATGTCCTGGACGTCGTCGAACTCGTAGACCAGGGCGTAGGACCCGGACCCGGTGATCCCGAGCTCGCCGTAGCCCTTGGCCTCCAGCTGCTTGGCGATGTCGCCGATGT
The DNA here is from genome assembly GCF_042466345.1 of Jannaschia sp. R86511. Classification (NCBI taxonomy): domain Bacteria; kingdom Pseudomonadati; phylum Pseudomonadota; class Alphaproteobacteria; order Rhodobacterales; family Roseobacteraceae; genus Jannaschia; species Jannaschia sp. R86511. The sequence continues at coordinate 614,003 of NZ_JAXHCD010000001.1, read as the reverse complement.
CCAGCTTGGCCCCGAACGACGCCTCTAGCCCCAGCTCCCCGGTGTCCTTGAGGATCAGCCGACCGCCGCCGTCACCGAGCTCGATCTCGGACACGGTGTCGGACCGGCCCAGCCGCACGCTGGCCACCGTCCCCGACGCACCGATCGTGCGGTCGCGGCTGCTGGTGACGCAGCTGGGCAGCGGCCGCTCGGCGGCCTGCTCGGATCCGCCGCAGTCCTGCCCGCCGAGCAGGTTGCAGATCGCCGTGGTGACGCCGACCCGGGCGGGTTCCGCGACGGGGACGACCGCCACCGCCGCCACCAGGGCCGCGATGCCGCCCAGCACCCCCAGGTACTCCAGCGCACCGGCCCCGGCGCTGCCCCGCGGCAGCCGACGTCGCCACCGGACGCCCGCGGTCGGCTCGGCGTCGGTCACGGCGTCAGCAACGGCAGGCACCGCTCCAGGGTGGCCGAGACCGGGGCCGGCCCGCCGGGCCCGAGGGCCCAAAACGGGTCCGACGGCCGGCGCCCCCGCGCTCCGCGAGACCGACCCCTCGCGGCGGGCCCCCGTGCGTATGCTGACGGCCGTGTCGGTCGGGGGCGCGCTCAGCAGGTTCACCGCGGCGGTGCTGCTGGCATCGACCGCCCTCGCCCCGACCCCCGCCCAGGCCACGGAGCCCACCGGTCCACCGAACCGCCCGGCGTCGGAGGCCCTGCTGCTGATCGTCGACTACTCCGGGTCGATGAAGGAGCCGGACGGGCGCGGGTCGACGCGCATCCAGGCCGCCAAGGACGCGCTGGGGCAGATCATCACTGCCCTGCCCGAGGACCTGGACGTCGGCCTGCGCGTGTACGGGCACCGGGTGCCCAGCGCCGACAAGGCGGCGGCCTGCGAGGACACCGAGCTCGCGGTACCGGTCGGGCCGCTGGACCGGGACGGGCTGCGGGCCACGGTCGACGGCCTGGAGGCGCTGGGCGAGACCCCCATCGGGCTGTCGCTGCAGCAGGCCGCGCAGGACCTGCCCGAAGGCGTCCCGAGCACGGTCATCCTCGTCTCCGACGGGGCCGACGAGTGCTTCACCGACGACCTCGGCCCCGAGCCGTGCGAGGTGACCAAGCAGCTGATCGCCCAGGGCGTCGACCTGCGCCTGGAGACCATCGGGCTGCAGGTCGAGGAGTCCGGGGCCGAGCAGCTGCAGTGCATGGCCGAGGCCGGCGGCGGCCAGTTCACCTCGGTGGAGGACGCCGGCCTGCTGGCCGAGGCGCTGGCGGCGGCGCAGAACCGGGCGCTGCGCGTGTTCGAGCCGCGGGGCGAGGCGGTGGCCGGAGGGCCGTCGCTGATCGACGCGACCGTGCTGGAGCCGGGCACCTACTCCGACAGCATCCTCGACGGCGAGACCCTCTGGTACGCCGTGGACGTCCCGCAGGGCGGGTCGATGACGGCGCGCCTCACCATCCGCACCGCCGAGGTGCCCGCCGAGGCGCTCGTGGCCCTGGAGTGGCAGGACCCGCAGGCCCGCCGGGTGGACGTGGGCCTGCTCAACGGCATCAGCCGCGGCCAGGCGAGCACGCTGGCGACCAGCACGGGCGAGGCCAACGGGTCGCGGTCGCCCTTCGGTGCGGCCCGCGAGCCGGGTCTGTACTACCTGGCCGTGCGCACCGGCGGCTTCCCGACGGACGCGGCGCACGACTTCGTGCTCGAGCTGCTGCCGGACGGGCAGGCCGCGGTCGACCCGTCGGCCTCGGCCGCGCCGTCGACGGGGGCGGGCACCGAGCCGTCCGCGGCGGCCCCGTCCCAGGCGCCCGCCCTGCCGTCGCCGGCCGCGTCCCCCGTCGCCGGCGACGCCGAGCTGCCGCCGCCGCCCAGCACGTCCCCGGTCCCCCTGCTGCTCGTCATCCTGCTGGCGGTCGGCGGAGGCGTCGGCTACCTGCTGTGGCGCCGGCGCACGGGCGCACGGGAGGACCCGGACGAGCCCAGCTACAGCTGAGCCGTCCCGCCCGCCGCGGCGCGGACCACCTGCACCTCGTCGCCCACCGACAGCCCCCACCCGGCGAAGCCGCCCACCGGGGCCTCGAGCGTCGCGCAGGCCCCTCGCACCCCGGTGACCAGGGCGAACGGCCGCAGCACGGCCAGCTTGGCCACGCGCATGGGGGCGTCCACCGGGACCCGGCCGCGGTCGGGCCGGTCCCGGGGGACGAGCACGGCCACGTCCAGGGACCGGGTCATCCCCATGCCGTGGACGCTGCCGCCCGGGTGCAGCAGCAGCGCCGGGGGCAGCGTCCGGCGCCCGAGCATGCCCCGCAGCCGTCGCCAGTAGGTGTCGGCCAGCAGGACGTCGGACACGTCCCGCCCGCCGACGAGCAGCCGCGCCCGCGCATCTCGTCCGGCCTGACCGGTCACGCCGTCCCCCGCTCCTCGGCGCCGGTGCGCCGTCACCGCGCAGCCTGCCCGACCGCGGCGCCCTGAGGCGGCAGCCCCCTCCGAGTGCGGTCGGCGGGCCCCGTCGGACCACCGCCCGCCTCGCCGCCCGGCCGCGCCCGACTCCGTTCAGCGTAGGTCGTGTCACCCACCGTGACGGGCTGACGTCGTCCGGTCTCATTTTGGGTCCAGCGGCCCACCAGGCGGGCCCGGGCCTGGCTATGGTCGCCCGGGCAGCAGGCGTTCCGCCTGGTCTGTTCCATTCTGATCAGCGCGCAGACCGGGGGGGTTCCTCACGTGTGGCAGCCGGTCTTCGTCACCACCGACGAGCGTGACGCCGAGCTCGGCCGTATCCGCCTCGTCGACGTGCGGCGACCGGCCGCCGCCGCCGTCCAGCTGGCCGACTCCGAGGACCCGCTGGTGCTCATCGGTCACGCGAGCACCGCGTCGAGGCTGACGGTGCTGGCGACGTACGTGGCCGCCAACCAGCCCGGGCGCCTGGTCGCCCACGGCGTCACCCACCACGCCCCGCTGGCCGCGGCCGCCGCGCTGGACCAGGCGGCCTCGCTGGCCCGCGACGCCGGGCACGCCGTGAGCGCCTGGCGCGACGTGCTGGAGCACACCTGGTCCGCCGCGGTGCTGTCGTCGGTCACCCGGCTCAGCCGCCCCAACCCCACGATGTCGCAGCACCTGCGCTCCTGGTGGCCGAGCAGCCGGTTCGTCGTCCGGCAGGGCGACGACCCGCGCAGCGTCCCGGCCGCCCGCGTGGACGAGCTGATCGCCGACCTGCCCCGGCGCGGTCTGGAGGCCTTCGTCACCGCCGGCAGCGACGACGAGGTCGTCCGGCACGTCGTCTCCGCGGTGGCGCCCACCGGCCTGCGCACCGTCGAGGGGCTGGCGGGCTGGCCGGGGGTCTACGGCCTGTCCGAGCAGCTGCAGCTGGCGCTGCTGCCCGCCGACGTCGCGCTGCACGTCAGGGCCCCGGCGGCACCCTGCGACACGTGCGGCCTGCACGCCGCCGACCCGGTGTGCCCCTTCTGCCGCACCCGGACCCGGCCCTCGGGCACCGGGCCGACCTCGCCGACCTCGCCCCCCCAACCCGTGGGAGACCCCTCGTGAACCCCCGTCAGCGTCGCGGCATCGTCTTCATGGTGCTGAGCGTCATCGTCGCGATCGCCGTGTTCGTCATCCTCACCAACTACGTCCAGGCGGTCAGCAGCCAGGTCGGTCCCAGCACCACCGTCTACCGGGCCGTCGCGCCGATCGAGGCCTACGACCCGCTCGGCACCGGCAACCTGGAGCCGTACGAGGTGCCGCAGCGCTGGACCAGCGAGTCGGCCCAGCTGCAGCTGTCGGAGCTGGAGGGCCGTCGGGTGGGCTTCCCGGTGGAGGCCGGCACGGTGGTGACCCGCGACATGCTGGTGCCCCCGTCGGACCTGAGCCCCACCGAGCGCGAGATCGCCATCAACGTCGACGCCGTCACCGGCGTCGCCGGGCGGGTGCGGACCGGTGACCGGGTCGACCTCTACAGCGTCTTCGCCGACGTGCCGGGGCTGCCGGCCCAGGTGCGGGTGCTGGTGCGCGACGTGCGGATCGTGTCGATCGGCGGCGTGCAGACCGTGGTCGAGAGCAGCGAGGAGGGGGTCAGCGAGGCCGACGTCATCCCGGTCACGCTGGCGCTGGAGCCGGACGAGTCGCTGGCGGTCACCTACGCCAACGCCTTCGCCGAGGAGGTTCGTCTGGTGGCCCTGCCCACCGACACGGACCTGGACCGCTCCGAGGACATCGAGCAGTTCGACGCCGGCAACCTGGGCGGCACGGCCATCCCCGAGGGCCTCGAGGGCCTCCCCGACCTGGAAGGGCTGATCCCGTGACCCGCGTCATCATCGGAGCGGCCGACCAGGCGCTCGCCCGCGAGATCCAGTCGACGCTGCTCGAGATGGAGGACACCGAGCTCGCCTTCGTGGCCGCCACCACCACCGAGCTGACCCAGGCGGTGCTGCGCGAGGACGCCGACATCCTGCTCGTGCACGACCTGCTGGGTCCGGACCCGGTGCTGCCTCTGGTCCGCGACCTGGGCGTCCGGCGACCGGCCACCGCGTCGCTGCTCGTCACCGGCTCCTCCGACGCCGAGACGGTCACCGGCGCGATGGAGGTCGGGGCGCGCGGCATCGTCACGCTGCCGCTGTCCTTCGCCCAGATGCAGGGCCGGCTCAAGGCGGCCGCGGAGTGGTCGGCCCAGATCCGCCGCATGATCTCCGCGGGCCCGACGTCCGGCGGGCAGGACGACCTGACCGGCCGGGCCCGCATCGTCGGCTTCGCCGGGTCCAAGGGCGGGGTCGGGGTGACGACGATGGTCACCCACGTGGCCCTCGACATCGCGCGCACCGTCCCGGGCCTGAGCGTCTGCCTGGTCGACCTGGACCTGGAGAAGGGCGACGTGCCGGCCCTGGTCGAGGTGCGGCACCGGATCAGCATCGCCGACCTGGCCAAGGTCTCCGACGACCTGTCGTCGGGCACCGTGGCCGACGCCATGAGCCGGCACGAGTCCGGCGTCGACATGCTGCTGGCCCCGACCGACATCCGCGACGTCGAGGCCGTCACCCCCCGCGCCTTCCGGCAGGTGGTGGCGGCGGTCCGCCAGGAGTACGACCTGATCCTGCTCGACCTCGGCTCGCACGTGACCCCGGTGCAGGCCACCGCGCTCGAGCTGTGCGACGAGGTGGTCGTCGTGACCAACCCCGACGTGGCCTCCATGCGGGGGATGCGTCGCACGTTCAACGCCTGGGAGTCCCTGGGCGTGTTCAAGGAGACGGACGTCCGGGTACTGCTCAACCGCCAGAGCAAGCAGGTCACGGTCTCGCTCGACACGGTCCGCCAGCTCACCCGCGCCTCGGTGCTGGAGACCACCGTGCCGGCCTCGTTCCGGCGGCTGGAGCCGGCCATCAACAGCCGGAACCCGCTCGAGGTGCGCCAACCGCAGTGGTGGACCGACCTGCGCAGGGTCGGGAGGGAGATCAACCTCGTGACCCAGAACCCGTCGCCCCGCCGGCGCGACACCGCGCGGGCCGTGGAGCCCGAGAAGCAGCCCGCCCCCGCGCCCGTCGACCGGCCCGGTCGTTCCGGCCGTTCCGGGCGCGGCCGCAAGGCCCGCCGGGCGGCCGAGGCCGGCTCCGCGTCGCTGGAGATGGTGGCGCTGCTGCCGGTGTTCGCCCTGGTGGCGCTCGTGGCCTGGCACGTGGCCGTGCTCGGGTACGCGTCGGTGCTGCAGTCGGCGGCGTCGTCGGTCGCGGTGCGCGAGTACTCGATCAACGGCGACGTGGGAGCGGCCGAGACCGCGGCGCAGCGGCGGCTCGACGACTACTGGGACCCGTCGCAGATCCAGGTGCGGAACGACGGGGTGGGTCAGATCCGGGTCAGCGTGGGCGTGCCGAACGTGGCCGGGGTGTTCCTACCCGGCCTGCCGACCACCATCGCCAGCTCCCGCTCCGTGGTGATGGAGCCGGAGCTGTGAGCCGGCGACGCGGTGACGACCGGGGCCAGGCCACCCTCGAGCTGATCGCCATGCTGCCCGTGGTGCTGCTGCTCACCGGGCTGCTGCTGCAGGTCGGGGCCATCGCGTGGGCCATCACCGACACCACCGAGGCCGCCCGGCAGGGGGCGCGGGCCAGCTCGATGGGCCAGGACGGCTGCTCCGCCGCCGAGGCCGCGCTGTCGGGCTCGCTCACCATCGTGCCGTCGTCCTGCTCGGCCGGGGGCGGCACGGTCGCCCTGCAGGTCAGGGCCCCGATCCTGGTGCCCGGTTTCGACGACGTCCGGATCTCCCGCAGCGCCGAGATGCCCGACGTGACGGAACGCTGATGCGCTCCTACGAGGGTTTCGGCGTCGAGCAGGTCGCCGCCCCGACCCGCTCGGCGCTGGCCGCCGACGTCGACAAGCCGCTGGTCGAGCGGTTCAAGCAGCTGCTGCTCGAGGAGGTCGACCTCCACGAGCTCGGCCGCCTGGAGGTGGCGCAGCGCCGGCTCCGGCTGGAGCGCGTCATCGCCCACCTGGTCTCGCGCGAGGGGATCATCCTCACCACGCGGGAGCGCAACCGGCTGGTGCGGCGCGTCGTCGACGAGTCCATCGGCCTCGGCATCCTGGAGCCGCTGCTGGCCGACCCGGCCGTCAGCGAGATCATGATCAACGGCCACGACACGATCTTCGTCGAGCGCTTCGGCCGGCTCGAGCGGCTGACGACGACGTTCTCCAGCAACGCGCAGCTGCTGCAGACCATCGACCGCATCGTGTCCACGGTCAACCGCCGGGTCGACGAGTCCAGCCCGATGGTGGACGCCCGGCTGCCGGCCGACAACCGGCTGCCGCGCGGCGCCCGCGTCAACGTGGTGCTGCCGCCGCTGGCCCTGAACGGGCCCACCGTCACCATCCGGCTGTTCCCCAAGGCGCTGGGCATGGCCGACCTCCTGCAGTACAAGAGCATCGACGAGCCGACCGCCGAGCTGCTCGCGGCGTGCGTGCGGGCCCGGCTCAACATCATCGTCTCCGGCGGTACGGCCTCGGGGAAGACGACGATGCTGAACGCGCTGTCGGCGTTCGTGCCCAACGAGGAGCGCATCGTCACCGTCGAGGACGCCGCCGAGCTGGTGCTGCTCCAGGAGCACACCATCCGGCTGGAGACCCGGCCGGCCAACGTCGAGGGCTCGGGCCAGGTGACGATCCGCGACCTGGTGCGCAACTCGCTGCGCATGCGCCCCGACCGGATTATCGTCGGCGAGGTCCGTGGTGGTGAGGCGCTGGACATGCTCCAGGCCATGAACACCGGCCACGAGGGGTCGCTGGCCACCGTGCACGCCAACAGCACGGACGACGCGCTGAGCCGGCTGGAGACGCTGGCGTCGATGTCGGAGGTCGAGCTGCCCTTCGCCGCGATCCACGACCAGGTGAACGGCGCGGTCGACGTGGTCGTGCAGCTGCTGCGCACCGCGGACGGCACCCGGCGCACCGTCGCGGTGGACTTCCTCACCTCACGACGGCGCGAGGACTACCGGCTGGCCCGCGTCATGCACTTCGACCCCCACGGCGGCACCGACGGGCGGGGCGGCTTCGAGCGGCACCCGCTGCCGGCCGGCTTCGTGGCCAAGCTCCGGGCCAAGGACGAACCGGTGCCCGACGGGTTCACCGTGGCCACCGACGACGGCGAGGAGGGTGGCGGCGTCTCGTGGTCCTCCTGACGGTCCTGCTGCTGAGCGCGGCGATGATGCTGCTGGTCGCGGCGCTGCTGGACTTCGCCTCCGCGCCGCTGGCCCAGCGACGCGCCGTGGCCTCCGTGGTGGGCGGCCAGGCCGACGACGCCGGGCCCACCCGCGCCGCCCGGCTACAGCAGTCGTTCAACCGCACCCGCCTCGGCCAGCTGCTGGAGCGCGAGCTCATGCTGGCCGGCAGCACCCGCAGCCCGCTCGTCGTGCTGCTGGTCGGTCTGGCGGCCGGCATCGCCATCGGGGCGCTGCTGTGGAACCTGCTCGCCCCCGTCATCGGCGTCATCGGGGTGCTCACCTCGGTGCTGCTCATCCGCGCGTACCTCAAGCGCGGGCAGGAGCGCCGGCGCGAGGCGTTCATCTCGCAGATGCCGGAGCTGGCCCGGGTGCTGGCCAACGCCACCAACGCGGGTCTGTCGATCAGCACCGCCGTCGCCGTGGCGGGTGACGAGATGGACGAGCCGGCCCGCACCGAGCTGCGCCGCGTGGCGTCCAGCCAGGCGTTCGGCAGCAGCCTGGAGCACGCGCTGGCCGAGCTGGAGCAGCGGGTGCCCTCGCGCGAGGTCGCCGTGCTCATGTCGACGCTGCTGGTCAGCGCCCGCAGCGGCGGCTCGCTCGTCACGTCGCTGCGCAGCATCGCCGACACCCTGGAGCAGCGGAAGGAGACCCGGCGCGAGATCCGGACGACCCTGGCCCAGAGCGTCACCACCGGCTACACGGTCATCGTGCTCGGGTTCCTGATCCTGGTGCTGCTCAACCTGGTCAACCCCGGCACGGTCGAGACGATGACCCGTAACCCGTTCGGGCAGGCGGCGCTGGTGTTCGCCACCGTGGTGTTCACGAGCGGGTTCCTCGTCATCCGCCGGATGACCCGGATCGACGCGTGACGCCGCTGCTGCCCGCGGTCCCGGGCCTGGTCGTCGTGGCCTGCGTGGCGCTGTTCGCGCTCGGGGTCCGGCTGCTGCGCTCCGACGCCGTCGAGGGCCTCGAGGTCGAGGACCTGGCGCTGCTCAAGCCGCAGGAGCGGCGCCGGGCCGAGGGCCGCGGCCCCGTGGAACGGCTCGCGGCGCCCCTGGTGCCCCTGCTGCGCCGGGCGATCGGACCCACGCTGGAGGCCCGGCTCAAGCGCATGATCGAGCTGGCCGGCCGCCCCGACGGCGCCACGGTGGACTCGGTGCTGTCGCGCATGGCCAGCATGGTCGTGCTGTCGGTGCCGGTCGGGGTGTTCTTCGCCGCCTACGGCCAGCCGTGGGTGCTGCTGGTGGTGCCGCTGGCCGTCGTGGTGTTCCCGCTGGCCGGCATCACCCGGGCCCGCCGGCTGCGCCAGGAGTCGATCAGCACCAACCTGCCGGACTTCCTGGACGTGCTCGCCGTGACCGTCGCGGCCGGGGTCGGGTTCCGCGCGGCCCTGGACACCGTGAGCCGGCGCTTCGGCGGACCGCTCGGCGAGGAGGTCAGCCTGGCCCTGGAGCAGATCCGCAACGGCAGCTCGGTGCGGGACGCGTTCGAGAAGCTCCGCCGCCGCAACGACTCCGAGGCGCTGTCGCAGTTCGTCAGCGCGTTCCTGCAGTCGGAGGACCTGGGCGCGCCCCTGGCCCGCACGCTGACCCGCATCTCGGAGGACACCCGCCGGGCCAGCGCCCAGGCGCAGCGGCAGCGCGCGGCCCGCGTCGCACCCCGGGTCACCCTGGTCACGTCCATGGTGCTCGTTCCCGGCGCCCTGGCCCTGCTGTTCACGGGGTTCATCCTCGGCGCCGACCTCGACCTGGGCGGGCTGCTCGGGGGGCTCACGTGAGGCGTGCCGCGCAGCGGTCCGGCTCCCCGGCGGCCGTCGACGACCTGGCCACCCCGACCGTCCGCGTCGCGCTGCTGGTCCGCCAGATCGCCCTGGCCGCAGCCGCGCTGGTCACGCTGGTCACGGGTACCTCGTGGACGGGTCTCGCGGTGGTGATCGCCCTGCTGCTGACCAGCCAGCTCGGGCTGCACAGCACCCGCGTGCTGCGCCTGGTCGAGCGGCACCCGGCCCTCGCCCTGGTGGACGTGCTGCTGGTGAGCACCGCGATGGTGCTGCTCGGGCCGCGGCATCCCGCCGTGCTCGCCGCGCTGACGTCGGCGCTCATCATCGGCGTGCTGTTCCGCTGGTGGGTGTCGCCCCTGCTGGTGGTCGCCCTGCTCGCCGGTCACGCCCTGTCGTTGCCGGGGGTGGCCGACCTGACCCTCAACGACATGGTCGGCACCCCGGTGGTCATCATGTCGATGGCCGCCATCGGGGCGGGCTTCCGCCACGTCGCGCAGCAGGCCCGGCGCAAGGACGAGCAGGCCGCCGCCGACCGGCAGGCTGCCGCGACGGCCGAGGAGCGGCTGCGGCTGGCGCGCGACGTGCACGACACCGTGGCCAAGTCGGTCCAGGGCGTGGCCCTGCTCGCGGCCAGCCTGCCGCAGTGGGTGGAGCGCGACCAGCGGCGCGCGGTCACCCACGCCGGCCTGGTCGCCACCAGCGCCCGCGAGGCGGTCACCGAGGCCCGCGCCCTGCTGACGGGCCTGCGCGCCGCCGGCGACGACACGCGCTTCGAGGGGTGGCTGAGCGAGCGCCTGGCGGAGTGGGGGGCGGGTCGCGGGCCGGCCGTGACGGCCGAGATCGCCGCGGTCGCCCCGTTGTCCGCCCGGGCCTGCCGCGAGTTGCGCGCCGCCACCTGCGAGGTGCTGGAGAACGTCGACCGGCACGCCGCCGACGCCGCCGTGGACGTGAGCCTGCGGCAGGTCGGCGACCTGGTCGTGCTCGTGGTCCGCGACCACGGCCCGGGGTTCCACGCCGACCGCGAGCGGGAGGCCGTGCGGCAGGGCCGCTACGGCCTGCTGGGCCTGCGGGAGCGGCTGGAGTCGGTCGGCGGGCGCGTCGACCTGGTGTCGGCGCCGGGGACCGGGACCACCGTGACGCTGTCCGCGCCCGCGGCGGTCGCCGCCGACCACGACCGGGAGGCACCCGTGCTGAGGATCGTCTCGTGAACCCCCCCGACGGTTCCGCCCCCGACGACGTCGACGGGACCCCGGTCCGCGTCGTGGTGGTCGACGACAGCGCCGTGGTCCGCAGCGGGCTGGTGTCGATCCTGGGCCTGACCGACAGCGTGGCGGTCGTGGGCGAGGCCGCCAACGGCGAGGAGGCGGTGCAGGTGGTCCGCCGGCTGCGCCCCGACGTCGTGCTGCTGGACGTGCAGATGCCGCGCCGGGACGGCGTCAGCGCCGCGCGGGAGCTGTCGGACCTGACCGCGATCATCATGACCACTTTCACCGAGACCCCCGAGGTGGTCCACGCCGCCGTCGAGGCCGGGGCGGTCGGCTACCTGGTCCACGGCACGTTCGAGGCGGACGACCTGGTGGCCGCCGTGCTGGCCGCCGCCGGCGGCAGCGGGGTGTTCGGCCGGCCCGCGCTGGCCGCGCTGCGGCTGGGCCGGCCCACGCCCGCCCCCGACCGCTCGCAGTTCGGGCTGAGCCAGCGTCAGGCCGAGATCATGGACCTGGTGGCCGCCGGGCGCGGCAACGCCGAGATCTCCGGCGCGCTGTTCCTGGCCGAGAAGACGGTCAAGAACCACATCAACCACATCTTCGCCGGCCTCGGGGTGCGGACCCGGGCCGAGGCGGTCGCCGTGTGGCTGGGCGGGGCCCGCGCCGACGACCTGCGCCCGCTGTGACCCGGTCCGGACCCGTCAGGTTGGGCCCGGGGTTGGGCCCTCGGGCCCTGCCCAGGCCCCCGGCACGTCCGTAACGTCTTCCTCACCAGCAGGGGGCCGGCAGGGCCCGCACCACCAGCCAGGCGGTTGACCGCCGGAGGAGCACACCATGACCAAGCACCTCGTCCGCTTCCAGTCCGCGATGAACAGCCGGCTCCGTGGCGACGCCGGCCAGGGCGCCCTGGAGTACATCGGCATCCTGATCATCATCGGCATCGTCGTCGCCGCCGTCCTCGTCGTCTTCGGCGAGCAGCAGGGCAACATCAACACCGCCATCACCACGGCGATCTCGGACTTCCTCAACACCTGATCCGCAGCACGGCAGCACCACCCGGTCCGGGGCCAGTCCACGACTGGCCCCGGACCGGTGTCACCCCACCACCAGCAGCCGGGAGGGTTCTCATGAGGTCCAGGGTCCGTCTCGACGACTCCGGCCAGGGGATGCTGCCGCTGATGGTGCTCGTGGCCTTCTCGGTCCTGGTGATCCTGATGTCGCTGCTCGTGCCGTGGGGCAACGCGACCACCGAGAAGTCCCAGGCGCAGACCGCCGCCGACGCCGCCGCCCTGGCCGCGGTGCAGGGCAACCGGGAGGCCTGGGACACCGGGACCCGGGCCGGCGTCCTCACCTACGTGACCGCGCTGCCCACCGCCGCCGCAGCCACCGTGGCCGGGTGCGGCTCCGGGTCCACCTACGCGGCCCGCAACGAGGCGATGATGACAGGCTGCGTCCCGAGCGTGCAGGACGGCCGCAGCCGGATCCGGTTCGACGTGCGGGCCCAGCGCACCTCCGACGCCGACACCGGGTACGCCGAGGCCACGGCCACGGCGGACATGGACGTCGACCTGACGGCCTGCCGCTGGAACCGGCTGCCACCCGTGTCGCCCCCGCCGCCGGCCGGCACCGGGCCGCTGACCTTCGACGCGACGCTGACCTGCGGGGCCTGGAGCGCCGAGTACACCCTGGGCAACGTCACGGGGATCTGGCCGACCATCACGCTGCTCGACCCGACCAACCCGAACGAGCTCTACAACGACCTCGAGCCCCGGCTCGTCCGCTGAGCGGACCACCGGCCCGCCCAGCCACCTCCGGTATGGTCCCGGCGACCGGGCGGAATGCCCGAGAAGTGCCCGACCGGCTCGTGCCTACCCCTGGGGGACGGATGCGCTCGACCACACGCCCGGCTGCCGCCGCGCTCGCCGCCCTGGCGCTGACCGGGCTGGCCGCGGCGCCCGCCACGGCATCGGGTACCGCTCCCGCCCCCTCCCCGGCCGCCCCTTCCGGCGCTGCGTCGACGCCCGCCGAGGCGCAGACCGTGACGTCCAGCGAGGGCGTGGAGGTCACCACCTACGGCACCACCCGGGTCGCGCCGTCGCTGGACAGCGACGCCCCGCCGGTCTACCAGGCCGTGCACGCCGTCCAGCGGGTGCAGGACGTCACCGTCGTCTACTTCTCCGTGGGCTGGGCCGACGACACCAGCGCGGACGGCTTCAGCAGCCTGGGCCGCAGCCCGTTCGACTCCGACATCCTCAACACCTACGGGTCGGTGACGTTCGTCAACGTCGCCCTGCCCGAGCAGGGCCAGCTGCTCTACGCCGTGCCGGACCCGGAGGACGCCGGTGGCTCGCCGCGCGCCCTGTCGTCCGGCACCGAGGCGCTGCCGGACGGCCCCGGCGTCATGAACGCGATGTACGCCGTGCTGCCTGGGCTGCCGGACGGGGTGGACACCGTGGACGTGACCCTCGGCCACGCCGGCATCGTCACCGGGGTGCCCGTCGGTGACGGCCTGCTCGAACCCACGGTCACCGAGGCGCAGGTCCCGCTGGGCACGGGCTGGCCCGAGGTCCCGGCCTCCTCGCTGGTGCCGCCGGCCGCACCGGCCGCCTCCGTGCGCCCGTTGGCCGCGGTCACCGAGGACATCGACGGCTTCAGCCGCGAGGCCGAGGCCGGTGAGCAGGTGACGCTGGACATCGCCGCCGACGTGCTCTTCGCCTTCGACTCCGCCGACCTGTCCGACGCCGCCGTCGCCCGCCTGGAGGAGGTCGCCGCCGAGGTGGCGGACCGGGCCGCGCCGGGCGAGCTGCAGGTGGTCGGACACACCGACAGCAACGGCTCCGACGCGTACAACGACGACCTGTCGCTGCGCCGCGCCGAGTCCGTGGCCGACGTGCTCCGCCCGGCGCTGGCCTCCGCGGACCTGGAGCTGGTCGTCGAGGGGCGCGGCGAGCGCGAGCCCGTCGCGGACAACGCCACCGAGGACGGTCGCCAGCTCAACCGGAGGGTCAGCGTGAGCTTCACCGAGACGACGGGTCAGGACTGATGCGTACCTCGCGGACCACCGTCCTCGCGCTGGCCGTCGCGGCCACGCTCACCCTGGGCGGCTGCACGCTGTCCGGCTCGGACCCGGACCCGACCCCGCCGACCGAGGGCGAGGCCGTCGGCAGCGAGCAGCCGTCGACCGCGCCCAGCGCGGACCCGACGCCGCAGGGACCGACGCCGGAGCAGATCTCCGCGGACCTGCTCGAGCAGGCGGCGGCCGAGCCGGGGCAGGCCGTCGGCAGCCAGACCGTCGAGGTGCTCGACAACGCCAACAACCCGGTGCCGGTCACGGTCGAGGTCGTCTCGCTGGAGCGGACCCGCGACGCGACCCACCTGCTGCTGCGGCTGTCCAGCACGGAGTCCGTCGGGTCGCTGGACCAGTCGGCGTTCAGCGACCGGGGCACCCCCAACCGCGAGTTCTTCGACCGCTTCGGCCTGGAGGACACCGAGAACGGGGTCCGGCACTACCCGTTGTCGTGGCTGCGGCCGTCGGCGAGCGAGAGCGCCCCGCCGGACGGACCGCCGAACTCCTGCCTGTGCCCCTACCGCGGGCAGTCGTTCACCTTGTCGCAGACCCCGCTGCTCATGGACGTGCTGTACGGCCCGCTGCCCGAGGACGTCACCACCGTGGACCTGGTCGCGCCTGGCGACCTGTCCATCCCCGGCCTCACGATCGAGCCCGCCGCGGGCTGACGGGCCGGCGACCCGTCGGCTCAGTCGCGCGAGGCGCGGAGCATGAGCAGCCCGACCGTGCCCAGCGGCAGGCCGAGCGCGGCCACCGAGTAGGCCCCGAGCGGCACCAGCGACCGACTGGTGGCCCCCGGGACCAGGTACAGCGGCGCGGCCGCGACGGCGGCCGGCCCGGTGCACACCAGGCCGTAGCCCTCGCGCCCGGGGAACGACACCAGGGGCACCAGGCCCACGCCGTCGACCACGATGCGGTCCTGCCCGGCGGCCTCCTCGGTCGACAGCGGGCCGCCGCCGTCGGTCACCTCGCAGCCCAGCGCCTCCAGCTCGGGGCGCCCGCCGTCAGCCGCGCCGTACACGACCAGGTCCCCGACGAACGCCACCCGCTCGCCCACCGTGACCACCTCGCCGGCGGCGAAGGGGACTGGGGTGCGGTCCTCCGGCGTGGTCTGCACGTGCCAGCCGAGGGCGGCTGCGCCCGCGCCGCCGGCGAGCGCCAGGCACGACAGGGCGCCCAGCACCCGTCGGCGGCCGGAGACGTAGCGGCGGGTGGCACGGCTCACCGCGAGCCGGTCCGGGCGGTGATGGGCGACGGCACGGGCAGACCCAACCACGACCGGCGTCCCGGAGGATGGGCCCACGGGCCCGGTTAGTCGTGGGCCACCCGGACGGCGGACACCCGGGCACCTCCTCCGGGGTGCGTGGTGCGCCGGTCCTCGACGGCTCCGACCGTGCCTCGGGTAGCGTTCGTCGCAAGTCGAGTCACACCGGGGGGAACGAGTGCGTTCGATGTCACGAGGCCTGTGCGCCGTCACGCTCTGCGCGGGTCTCGCCGTACCTGTGGGCGCGCACGCGGGCACGGCCGAACCGTCCGGCACCCCGTCGGTCGAGGCGTCGGGGTCCGGCTCCGTCGTCCCGGGCGAGCCGGTCACCTCCAGCGAGGGCGTCGAGGTCACCACCTACGGCACCGTTCGGGTGGCCCCGTCGCTGGACACCACGGTTCCCCCCGTCTACCAGGCGGTGCACGCCGTGCAACGGGTCGAGGACGCCACGGTGGTCTACTTCTCGATCGGGTGGTCCGAGGGCGACGGCGCCGACGGCTTCAGCTTCGTCGGGCGCGCTCCGTCCGACAGCCGCATCCTCAACGACTACGGCTCGGCGACCTTCGTCAACGTCGTGATGCCGGAGCAGGGCCTGCTGCTCTACGCGGTCCCGGACCCGGAGGACGCCAACGGCACGCCCGTGGGGCTGTCGTCGGCCACCTCCGCCCTGCCCGAGGCGCCCGGTCAGATGAACGTGCTGTTCGCCGTGCTCCCGGCCCTGCCCGAGGGCGTCGACACGGTGGACGTCACCCTGGGCCACTCCGGGGTCGTCACCGGGGTCCCCGTGGGTGACGGCCTGCTCGAGCCCACGGTGGCCGAGGACCAGGTCCCCGTCGGCACCGGCTGGCCCGAGGTCCCGCAGGAGTGGCTCACGACCCCCGCCCGACCGGCGTTCTCCGTGCGGCCCCTGTCGGCGGTGACCGAGGACGACGACGGGTTCGCCCGGGAGGCCGAGGTCGGCGAGCAGGTGGTGCTCGACATCGCCGCGGACGTGCTCTTCGCCTTCGACTCCGACGATCTGTCGGCAGCCGCGGTGGCGCGGGTGGAGGAGGTCGCCGCCGAGGTGGCCACGCGGGCCGCGTCCGGGGAGCTGCAGGTGGTCGGGCACACCGACGACAACGGTCCGGACGACTACAACCAGGACCTGTCGGAGCGGCGGGCCGCAGCCGTGGCCGAGGTCCTGCGCCCCGCCCTCGCCGACGCGGACCTGGAGCTGGTGGTGCAGGGGCGGGGTGAGACCGAGCCCGTGGCCGACAACGGCAGCGAGCAGGGCCGCCAGCTGAACCGTCGGGTCAGCCTGGGCTTCACCGAGACGGCAGGACAGGACTGATGCGACGGGTGGCCACGCGACGGTTCGCGGCCCTGGCGCTGACCCTGACCGGGACGCTGGTGGTGGGTGGCTGCACCCTGTCCGGCTCCGAGCCGACGCCGGCCACGAACGCGGCCGCCGCCCCGTCGACCGGGTCGACGGCGCCGCCCAGCCCGTCGCAGACCCCCGACGGCCCCACGCCCGAGCAGATGTCGGCGGACCTGATCGCCCTCGCGGCCGCCGACCTGCCCGCTCCCCTGGGTAGCCAGACCGTCCGGATCGAGGTCAGCGGCGGGCCGGCGGCGGACGTGACGGTCGACGTGCTCGAGCTGCGACGGACCCGGGACGCCACCCTGCTCCGGTTGCAGATGTCCACGGCCGAGCCCGTCGGGCTGCCGGAGTACGGCACGTTCTCCGACCGGGGCTCGCCCAACCGGGAGTTCCTCGACCGCCTCAACCTGTTCGACGCCCAGGACGGGGTGCGTCACTACCCCCTGTCCTGGCTGCGGGTGGCGACCGACGACCCGGCGCCCGCGGACGGCCCCCCAACTCGTGCGTGTGCCCGAACCTCGGTCAGTCCTTCACCCTGTCCTCGACGCCGATGGTCATGGACGTCATGTACGGGCCGCTCCCGGCGGACCTGACGACCGTGGCCCTGGAAGCGCCCGACCAGCTCTCGATCGGCGGCCTCCAGGTCGCGCCGGTCGACGGGTGAGCGGCCACCGGTCCCGGCGCGCATGATGTCGCCGCCCTTCCCCGACCCCGCCCGCCCGCCGCGTCGCGGCCCGGCCGCCTGGGTCGTCGTCCTGATCACGCTGGGCGCGGTGGCCCTGGTCGGCGTCGTGTTCGTCACGGGGGTCGCCGTGGGGTTCGTGGCCGGGCGGGTCGGTGGCGGCACCGCCTCGCAGCTGGCCCAGCCGCTGCCACCGGCCCCGGTGCTGCCGGGGGACGAGGCCCCGGCCCCGGCGGACGTCACGCCGGGCGCCCCGGCGCCGGACGACGTCACGCCGGGCGCCCCCGCCCCGGCCCCGTCCGGCGGGGCCGGTGCGGGCGGTGGGTTCGACGAGTGCCTGGTCGGGACCTGGCAGAGCACCGAGCACTCCGAGAGCTACGAGACCGAGCAGGGGCCGGCGTCGATCGCCGAGCTGGAGCGGACCATCGAGTTCGGTCCCGACGGGCGGCAGACCATCACCTACGACTCCTCGCGGGCCACCATCACCACCCAGGTCGGGGCGCTGCCGGCGGTCTTCGACGGGTCGGTCGTCTACGTGGCCAGCACCAGCGGGTCGACGATGTCGTTCGAGCTCGTGTCCGCCGACGGGACGGTGACCATCATCGGCCCGGACGGCGAGGTGGCCGAGGAGCGCCCGATCGAGCCCGGCACGGGTGACGTGTCCTACGCCTGCGACGAGACCGACTTCGTCCAGGAGGCCCCGGGGTACCGCTCGGCCTACGAACGGGTGGGCTGAGCCGGACCGTCCCGGCCGACCCGGCCGGTCATCGGTCGGGCGGGCCGGTCACCGGTCGGGCGGGGCCACCAGCCGACGACCGACCAGCAGGGCGTAGCCGACCAGGCCCAGCCCGCCCAGCAGGAACGGCCACCACGGCACGGGCGCCTGCGCGCCGACCACGAGCAGCAGCACGCCGACGGCGATGCCGACCGTCCCGCCGACCAGGGGCGCGAACACCAGCTGCCAGCGCAGCCGGGCCCGTTCGGCGGGGGACGGGCCGGGGACGGTCATGCCGGCGACGCTACCTGCTCCCGGGTGCACCACCACGTCGTTCGGCCACCGACCTGCCCGGTGGCCATGTCCGCGCCGCAGCGCGGGCACCGCCCGCCCCGGACCCGGTGCCGGACGACCTCACCGGTGTGGACGCCGCCGTGCTTGATCGCGGACCGGGTGGCCGCGCGCAGCGTGCGGTGCAGCGCGGTCAGCTCGTCGGCGCTCAGGTCGCCCGCGGGGCGGTGCGGGTCCTGGCGGGCCTGCCACAGGGTCTGGTCGACCAGCAGGTTGCCCACCCCGGCGAGCACCGACTGGTCCAGCAGCCGTGCCTTGAGCGGGGCGCTGCCCCGACCGACCCGCGTCCGGAACTCGGCGACCCCGATCTCGGCGGCGTCCGGGCCCAGGTCGGTCAGGTCGGGGTCGAGGCGCACCCGCCCCAGCCGGCGCTTGTCGAACAGCCGCATCGACCCGCCGTCGTCGAAGGTCAGCGTGAACCGGTACCACTGCGGCGACGCGACGGAGGCGTCCGTGCCGTCCGCCCCGCGCACCGGGTCGCCGCCGTGCTCGACGCCGCCGTCGGCGGTCCGCACGATGACGCGCCCGCTCATCCCCAGGTGCAGCCCCAGCTGCGGGCCGTCGCCGTCGGTATCGCACCACATGGTCTTGCCGCGCCGGTGCGCGGCGGTCAGCCGCCGACCGACGAGCGCGTCCCGGATCTGCCCGGGCGCGTGCGGCCGGCAGACCCAGTCGTCGGTGTCGTCGACGTCGCTGATGGTCCGCTCCAGCGCGGCCCGCTCGATGGTGGACCGGGCCAGCTCGACCTCGGGGAGCTCGGGCACGGTTCGACCCTACCGAGCCTCGACGTCGACGGCCCGACGAGCCCGGCCCGGTCCGCCACCCCGTCCCGGCGACGGCGGGACCGGGTCCTGGGGCCCAGCGCGGTCGCCGTCCTGCTGGCACGGTGCACCCGTGCGGGGGAGCAGCGGGCGGTCGGGCGGGGGCGGGCTGTCAGCCCTCGACCGCCACCTGGCCGCGCCCCGCCAGGCGGCGCTGCGGGTGCTGGCGTGGGCCATGGCGAACTACCTGCTGCTGCTGCTCTGCACGGCCGCCCCCGCCGCGGCGTTCGCGCTGCCACCGTTGTCGCTGCTGCCCTCGGAAGGGGGCCCGCTGTTCCTGCCCGACGTCGTCCTGTTGGCCATGACGTTCGGCAGCGTGGGCTGGGTGTGCCACCTGGGCGTCGTGGCTGCGGTGTCGCGGCTGCGCCGGGTCCGGCTGTGGGTGCTGCTGGCGAGCCCGCTGCTGGGTGCGGTGGTGTTCCTGCTCCCGTACGTCCTGGCGCCGTTCGACACCTCCAACCGGGCGGTCGTCGTCGCCTGGACCCTGTACGGGCTGGTGTGCCGACCACTTCCCGCACCGCGACCACTTCCCCCACCGCGACCACTTCCCCCACCGCGACCACTTCCCCCACCGCGACCGCTGGCCCCGCCCCGGGCGCGGCCGTAGCCCGGGGCGGTCGCGGCTCAGGCCAGGTTGGCCCGCAGGAACTCCAGGGTGCGGGCCCAGGCCTGCTTCGCCAGGTCCGCGTCGTAGGTGCCCATGTGGTCCTCGTCGTTGAAGAACGCGTGCCCGGCGCCCGGGTAGCGCACGATCTCGACCGACCCCTTCGCCTTGGCCTGCAGCTCGGCCTCGAGGGCGTCGACCTGCTCCGGCGGCGCGAAGCCGTCCTCGGTGCCGAAGTGGCCCAGCACGGGCGCGGTGATGCCGGCCAGGTCGACCTGGTCGTAGCCGCCCACGCCGTAGAACGGCACGGCCGCGCCGATCCGGTCGCCCTGCTGCGCGGCCAGGACGAGGACGAAGCCGCCGCCCATGCAGAAGCCGGCCGCGCCGACCGTGCTCGAGGTGACGGCGTCGTGGGACAGCAGGAAGTCGACGGCCCCGGCCAGGTCGGTCGCGGCCTTGGTCACGGGCAGGTCCTGCATCAGCTGGCCCGCCTCGTCGGAGTCGTGCGTGGTCCGCCCGCCGTACAGGTCCGGCGCCAGGGCCACGAAGCCCTCGGCCGCGAACCGGTCGGTGACGTCCTTGATGTGCTCCGTCAGGCCCCACCACTCCTGGATGACGACCAGGCCGGGCCCGGTGCCGGACTCCGGCGTCGCGAGGTAGCCGTGCGCGGTGCCGCCGTTGGAGGCGAAGCTGACGTTCTGGTGGGGGTTCTGCGGGGTATCGGTCACGCCGTCACCGTACGTCGGCCTTCCCGCCTCGGCGATCCAGGCGCATGCTGGACCCGTGAGCGAAGCGGGGACGGTCGCCTACGGCACGGCCCGGGGACGTGGCCTGCTGGCCGCGGTGGTCCTCGGCGGGGCCATCGCGTTCCTCGACTCCACGGTCGTCAACGTGGCGCTGCCCAGCATCGGCGCCGACCTCGACGCGAGCTTCGCCCAGCTGCAGTGGGTGGTGACCGGGTACACCCTGACGCTGGCCGCGTTCATCCTGATCGGCGGCTCGCTCGGCGACCGGGTCGGCCGGCGCCGCGTCTACGTCTGGGGGATCGCCGGCTTCGCGGTGACCTCGCTGCTGTGCGCGCTGGCCCCGACCGCCGACGTGCTGGTCGCGGCCCGGCTGCTGCAGGGCGTCGCCGGGGCCCTGCTGACCCCGGGGTCGCTCGCGGTGATCCAGGCCAGCTTCCGCCCAGCCGACCGCGGCCGCGCGATCGGCACCTGGGCCGGCATCGGGGCCATCGCCCCGGCGCTGGGCCCGCCGCTGGGCGGGTTCCTGGCCGAGATCGACTGGCGGCTGGTGTTCCTCATCAACCTGCCGGTCGCGGCGCTCGCACTCGTGCTGACCGCCCGCTACGTCCCCGAGAGCAAGGACCCGGACGCCGCCCGGGGGCTGGACTGGCCGGGCGCGGTCCTGGGTGTCCTGGCGCTGGGCGCGCTCACCGTGGCGCTGGTCGGCGGGGGCGGCGGCGAGGGGGGTGACGTGCTGGCCGGGCTCGTCCCCGCGGCGGCCGTCCTCGCTGTCGTGACGGGGGCCGGGTTCGTGTGGTGGCAGCGGCGGGCCTCCGACCCGATGGTGCCGCCGTCGCTGTGGGCCAACCGCACGTTCACCATCGCCAACCTGCTCACCCTGGCGGTGTACGCGGCGCTCAGCGGCCTGTTCTTCTTCCTGGTGCTGCAGTTGCAGACGTCGCTGGGCTACCGGCCGGTCGTGGCCGGGCTGGCGGCCCTGCCCGCCAGCGTCCTGCTGCTGCTGTTCTCGTCCCGGGCGGGCGACCTGGCGACCCGCACCGGGCCGCGGTTCCTGCTGCTGACCGGCCCGCTGGTGGCCGCCGCGGGGGTGGCGCTGCTGGCGTTCGTGTCGCCGGGTGACTCCTACCTGCTGCACGTGCTGCCCGGGGTGCTGCTGTTCGGCGCCGGCCTGTCGCTGCTCGTGGCCCCGCTGACCACCACCGTGCTGGCCGCCGCCCCGGACCGGCTGACCGGGACCGCGAGCGGGGTCAACAACGCCGTCAGCCGCGCCGGGGGGCTGCTGGCCGTGGCCGCCCTGCCGACGCTGGCCGGGCTGGGCGCGCAGGACTACGCGGACCCGGTGGCCCTGACCGAGGGGTACCGGCTGTCGATGCTGGTCTGCGCGGGGCTGCTGGTGGCGGGTGGCCTGAGCGCGCTGGCCCTGCCGCGCCGGCTCGCCGACTGCGCGCCGCCGGCGGAGCGGACGTCCGCCGAGCCCGCCGGCGCCTGACGAGGGTCCGGCGGCGTACCGACCAGCGACCCAACTCGGGGCCCGGGCGGGGTAAGTCCCTCATGGGCGCCTGCGATGTCGCCGGTCGGTACGGCGACCGCGGGCCCGCCTGGCGCCTTACGCAGGCCCGGCCGTACCTGACGCAGACCCGGCCGAACCGACGAGCGACACGACTCGGGGTCCCGGTGGGGCAAGTCCGTGCTGGGCGCCGGTGCTGTCGCTGGTCGGTACGCCGGCCGCGGGCCCGCGCCGTCCCGGCCGGACCTCGCGCCGTGGGGCGGGGCCTGGTAGACCGACCGCATGAGCCGGACCGGTGACGTGGGCGTGATGCTGCCGCGGGAGGTGCCGCCGGCCGACGTCGCGCGGGTCGCCCGGGCGTGCGAGGACGCGGGCTTCGACGAGGTGTGGGTGGTCGACGACTGCTTCTTCACCGGGGGCCTGACGACGGCCGCGCTCACCCTGGCGGCGACCGAGCGCATCAGGGTCGGCATCGGCATCCTGCCGGCCGTCGTGCGCAACCCGGCGTTCACCGCGATGGAGCTCGCCACCCTGGCCGGTGCGTTCCCCGGCCGGCTCCACGCCGGGCTCGGCCACGGCGTGCTGCCGTGGATGGCGCAGGTCGGTGCCACCCCGGACTCCTGGCTGACCTCGCTGCGCGAGACCACCGAGGCCGTGCGCGACCTGCTGCACGGGCGGACCGTCACCACCGACGGGGACCACGTCCACCTCGACGCCGTCACCCTGTCGTTCCCGCCCGAGGTCGTCCCCCCGGTCAGCCTGGGTGTGCGTGGGCAGCGCTCGGTCGACCTGGCCGGCCGCAGAGCCGACGGGCTCGTGCTGGCCGAGCCCTCGCCGCCGGCCTACATCACGGCGTCCCGGACCCGCTTGCGGGAGGCGGCCGACGCGTCCGGACGTCCCGGGCCGCGCCGGCTGAGCGTCTACACCTGGGCCCTCACCGGCGACCACCTGGACCCGGACGAGGCCGACGAGCTGTTGCGGGCACGCTGCGTCGACGCCCTGCGCCACGGCGGGGTCGAGGCGCACCTGGTCGACCTCGACGGGCCGTCCGCCGAGCACGTCGCCGCCGTCCGCGACGGGACGGAGCCGCTGCGCGACGACGTGCTCGACCTGCTCGTGCTGCGCGGCGACGCCGACCACGTGCGGGCGGGGGTCGCGGCCCGGCACGCCGCCGGGGCCGACTGCGTAGTGCTCGCCTCCGCCCGGCCGACCGCGGGCGTCGAGACGCTGCTGGCCGACGTCGCCGCCCTGGGCGCCGCCGTCAGCGGCTGAGGCCGGGGCCGCGGGGGCGCGCCGCCGACGGCGACGGTGACGGCCGCGGTGACGGCGGCGGCCGTGACGGCGGTGACGGCGGCGGCCGTGACGGCGGTGACGGCGGCGGCCTTCGGCGTACCGATTAGCGACACCGCGCGGCCGATGCAGCGGCTTGACCCGGCGAGGGGCCGTCTTCCGTCGCTGGTCGGTACGGACCCGACGGGCGAGCCGGCAAGTGCAGGGCCGTCGTCCGTCGCTGGTCGGTACGGACCGGACGGGGCCAGCCGGCCGGCGAGGGGCCGTCGTGCGTCGCCGGTCGGTTCGGACCGGACGGAGCGGGGCCTGTGGACCACGCCCGCGGGACGTCGTCGGTCCACGGCAGCATCGGGCCCGTGGACGCGGTCACGGCGTTGGAGCTGCTGGGGGGCACGGCCCGGACCTGCGACCTGGTCCCGCTGTGCGGCCGCCGCGCGCTGCAGCACGCCCTGGACGCCGGGCTCGTCGTGCGGGTCGCGCGCGGTCGGTTCGTGCTGCCCGGCAGCGGGCGGGCGGTCACGGCGGCGGTCGCGGCCCCCGGTGTGCTGGCGGGGGTGTCGGCGGCCCACGCGCACGGCTGGCGCACCCTGCACCGCCGTGACGACGCCGTGGTCGCCGTTCTGCCCGGTCAGCGGGTCACCCCCGTGCAGGGGGTGACCTACCGGCGGCGCGGCCTGAGCGCCGACGAGCGACGGGCCGGTCGCACCGGACCGCTCGCCACGGTGCTGGAGTGCGCGGCGTCGCTGCCCTTCGTGGACGCGCTGGCCGTGGCCGACGCGGCGCTGCGCGACGGCTCGGTGCTGCGCGAGGAGCTCGAGGACGCCGCGTCGGTGTTCCACGGCCACGGCGCGGCGGACGTCCGTCGGGTCGCCCGGCACGCGGACGCCCGCGCCGCGAACGCGTTCGAGTCCGGACTGCGGGGGCACCTGCTGCTCGCCGGGGTCCGCGGCCTGGTCCCGCAGCACGTCGTCACCGGGCCGGGGTTCTTCGCGCAGGTCGACCTGGCCGACCCGGCCCGCCGGGTGGCCATCGAGGCGGACGGGTTCGAGGTGCACGGACGGCGCGCACAGCTGGC
Organism: Jannaschia sp. R86511; assembly: GCF_042466345.1. Lineage (NCBI taxonomy): Bacteria > Pseudomonadati > Pseudomonadota > Alphaproteobacteria > Rhodobacterales > Roseobacteraceae > Jannaschia > Jannaschia sp. R86511. The sequence continues at coordinate 589,865 of NZ_JAXHCD010000001.1, read as the reverse complement.
CGCGGACCTGCAGCGGCACGACGAGCTCCTCGTGCTGGGCTGGGTGACGCTGCGCTTCGCCTGGGAGCACGTGATGTACCGGCCCCGGTGGGTGGTCGAGCAGGTGACGTCGGTGCTGGACCGGCGACGCGCCGTCGGGGGGCGTACCGACGAGCGACGCAAGAAGGGGTCTCGACGGGACGACGCCGCCTGATGCGCCTGCTGCGTCGCTGGCCGGTACGCACCCGGCGGGCGTCGGGCCGCTGGGGTCAGCCCGGGTCGGCCCGCTGGGACCGGTCCAGCGGTGTCGGACCGCTGGGGTCAGGCCGGGCCGGCCCGCTGGGACCCGTCCAGCGGTGTCGGGCCGTTGGGGTCAGCCCGGGGCGGCCCGGACGAGGTCCGCGAGCTCACGGACGTGCGCCAGGACGTCGGCCCGCCCCGACGAGGCCGGCAGCTCTCGCTCGGCCACCTCCGGCAGGCCGGGGATGATCGCCAGCACCTCGGCCTCGCCGGCCGCGCCGAGCTCGGCGGGGTCCAGGTAGCCGAGGCCGTGCTCGGTGATCTCCCGCAGGGTGGCGGCAACGGCCGGGTCCGTCACCCGGTCGGCCACGGCGTCCACGACCCAGTCGAACAGCCCGAACGACGCCGTCCAGGTGCCGCCTCCCGCCCGCAGCATGCCCGCCACTCAGCCACCCCCGACGACACGGATCCGGTCTCGCTGCGCCTGCGGCAGCGAGTCGACGTAGTCGCGCACCTGCGCCCGCTGCGCGGCCGTGAACTGCGAGACGTCCACCGGCACCACGTCGGCCTTGTCCAGGTGGTCGACGATGCGAACCTGCAACGTGGGCCACTGCCGGTCGAAGTACTCGCTGGGGAAGTTGCCGACCGCGTCGTAGGTCCGCCCCTGCGAGTCGACCCAGTCCGCCCGACCACCCTCGGCCCGCTCCAGGCGCACCCCGAGCTCGTCCTGGATGCGCACGGCGGTGTCGTACTCGGCCTGCCGGAACCGACCGACCGCCGGGTCGAAGCCCAGCTCACCCCGGTCCAGGCCCGGCGGGATGCCGTCCGGGGAAGGCAGGTCGGCCTCCTGCAGCGCCTCCTCGACGGCCTCCTCGGCGGCGTCGGCGGCCTCGTCGGCCTGCTGGGCCGCGTCGGCGGCGGCGTCGCAGGACCCGGAGGCCAGCACGACGACCCCGACGGACCCCCGCCCGCCGGCGGCCAGCACGAGCACGGAACCGCCCGGGCCGGCGCTCAGGCAGCCCTCACGACGGGCCTCGGCCTCGATCTCGTCCGCCTGGCGGCGCGCGTCGGCGGCGAGGTCGGCCGCCTCGCCCAGGTCGCCGCGGGCGATGGCGTCGTCGACGCGGCTGCCGATCGCGACCACGTCGTCGGCCAGGCCCCCGACCCGGGCCAGGTCACCAGCCTTGCCGCCGGCCTTGACCACGCCGACCCCGGGGATGAAGAAGGACCCGACGTTCCACACGGTGCGACCGATGGCGCCGCCGTAGTCGCCGTCGTCCCACATCCCGCTGGACTCGTCGTCCCACACGATCTGCTGGGCGGCCGCACCGGGGTCGTCGATGATGGCGGCGACGCCGTCGACGATCGAGCCCGGGTTCATGACCATCTCGCCGATGCCGACGACCTCGTCGACCGCGCCCTTGCCCACGTTGTACAGGCCGCTGCCGACCTGGCCCACGACCGCCCCGGTGCAGCCCCAGAACCCCTGGCAGCCCTCGTCCTCGACCGTCGCGCTGCCGGACGCCTCGGCCCCGGCGAACGGGCTGTCCCCGTCCGACCCGTCGGACCCGTCGGACCCGTCGGACCCGTCCTCACCGGAGGTCTGGTCGCCGGTCTGGCCGGCCGCCTGGCCACCGGAGCCGCAGCCCGGGCCGTCCAGGAACGTGCAGACCGCCCCACGGGTGGCCTCGGTGGCCGGGCCGGGCGCGAACGCCACGACGAGCAGGGCGACCAGGCTCGACAGGATGACGAGGATGCCGATGTACTCCAGCGCCCCCGCTCCCCGGTCCCGGGGGCCCCGGGGGGACACGGCCGGACGCGCCACCGGGTCGTCGACCTGCACCATGCTCGGCACGCTAGGCGCGGGCCGCCGGTCCGGGATGGGCCCTGGGGCCCTTGGTGGCAGCGGCCGTCAGCGCCCGCGCAGGTACGCCCGAGCCGACGGGCGGGTGACGCAGACGATCACGGCCACCGGCAGCAGCAGGTTGGTCAGGCCCTGCGGGTCGCCGTCGGCCACCCGGACCAGGGCCTGGAGCACGAAGAAGACCTCCAGCGCGACCACGGCCCACAGCACCCGCGGCCGGTCGTAACCGAGCCGGCCGGCCAGGAGCAGGGCGAGGCCGGCGGGCACCAGGGTCCACACGGCCAGGCCGACCGTGGCGGGGTCCAGGCCCGCGACGGACAGGAACGCCACCACCGTCACCACGCTGACGGCCGCGGTCACGACGAGCAGCACCCGGGCCACCCGGACGGGGGTGGGGACGACCGCCGGGGCGGTGTAGGCGCCGGAGGGGGCGGGGCCGTGGTCGTGCGTCACGCCGCCCATCATGGCGCGGCCGCCGACGCACGGCTGGGCCGCAGGGCCCAGCCGCGCGCCACCGTGGCTCAGCCGGCCAGGAACGCGAGCAGCTCGCGGTTGAACTCCTCGACGTGGCTGGCGTTGATCGCGTGGGGCCCGCCGGCGACGACGTGCAGCCGGGCGCCCGTGATCGACGCCGCGGAGCGCTTGCCGCTGACCTCGAACGGCACGACCGCGTCGGAGTCGCCGTGCACGACGAGCGTCGGCACGTCGATCGAGGCGACGTCAGCGCGGAAGTCCGTCTGACCGAACGCGCGGATGCACGCCAGCGTGGCGACCGGTGAGGCGGGCAGCGCCATCCGGATCGCGTCCTGCCGCACGTCCTCGCTCACCGTCAGCGTGCCGTCGGCGGAGAAGAACTCGGTGGTGAACCCGTCGAGGAACGCCGCGCGGTCCGTCTTCACGCCGGACTCGAACTGCTCGATGGTCGCGTCGTCGAGACCGCCGTCGGGGTTGTCGTCCGACTGGTACAGGTACGGCGGGACGGCCGCGGCGAGCACGGCCTGCGAGACCCGGTCGCTGCCGTAGCGGCCCAGGTAGCGGACCACCTCCCCGCCGCCCATCGAGAAGCCGACCAGCGTGGCGTCCCGCAGGTCCAGCTGCTCGACCAGCGACCGCAGGTCGGCGGCGAACGTGTCGTAGTCGTAGCCGCCCTCGGGCTGCGAGGACTGGCCGAAGCCGCGGCGGTCGTAGGTGACGACGCGGTAGCCGGCCTCCAGCAGGGCGGGGACCTGGTTGCTCCAGGACTCGCCGCTCAGCGGCCAGCCGTGGACGAGGACGACGGGACGCCCGCTGCCCTGGTCGGTGACGTGCAGGTCGACGTCGTGGCCGTTCTCGGTGCTGACGGTGATGCTGGCCATGCGGTTCCTCCGTGGGTCGAGGTCATCTGTGGGCCCGTGAGGAGCCACGGGTGTGGCCGGTCGGTACGGCTCGGCGGGTGCGCGCGTCAGTTGAGCTTGCGGGTCCCCTCGGGCAGCCCGTCGCCGCCGTGGGCGCCGGCGGCCAGGTCCGCGAGCGCCGTGAGGGCGACGTTCTGGCTCCACGGCCCGAAGGACACCCGCGCCACGCCCAGCTCCTGCATCCGGCGCAGCGGCAGCGCGCCGGAGATCGCGATCAGGTTGAGCTTCTGCGGGCCGAGCGCCTCGACCAGGGTGCCGACCTGCGCCTCGTCCAGCTTGCCGGGGGCGAAGAAGGTGGACGCACCGGCGTCCAGGTAGGCCTTGCCGCGCTCGACCGCCTCGGCCAGGACCTCGGCCGGGTCGCGGTCACCGGCCTTGAGGAACGCGTCGGTGCGCGCGTTGAGGACGAACGGCACGCCGGCCGCCTCGCCCGCGGCCACCGCGGCGCGCACGGCGGCCACGGACTCGGCCAGCGGCTTCATCTGGTCCTCGAGGTTGGCCCCGACGATCCCGACGTCGATGGCGCGGGACACGGTGGCCCCGGCGTCGCCGTACCCGGCCTCGAGGTCGGCGCTGACGGGCAGGTCGACCGCGGCGGCGATCCGACCGACGGCGGCGATCATCTCCGCGACGGGGATGACCTCACCGTCGGGGTAGCCCGCCGAGGCCGCGATGGAGTGGCTGGCCGTGGCCAGGGCCCGGGTGCCGGGGACGTCGGCCACGGTCGTCGCGGTGATGACGTCCCAGACGTTGACGAGCACGAGCAGCTCGGGGTCGGCGTGCAGGCGCTGCAGCTCGGCGGCCTTGTCGGCGGTGGTGCGGGCGGTTCCCGGCGTCTCGGTCATGCTCCGACGGTAGCCACGCCTGGTGGCGGGCGCCCGCTCGGGCCAGGATCGGGGCCATGAGTGATCACCCGCGCGCCGGACAGGTGGCGCTGCCCGAGGACCTGGTCGACGTCGCCCACCTCGTGACCGCCTACTACACGCTCGTCCCGGACCCCGACGAGGTGTCGCAGCAGGTCGCCTTCGGCACGTCCGGGCACCGCGGCTCCAGCCTGGACACCGCGTTCAACGAGCAGCACATCGTGGCCACGACGCAGGCGATCGTCGAGTACCGCCGCGAGCAGGGCATCACCGGACCGTTGTTCCTGGGCCGCGACACGCACGGGCTGTCCGAGCCGGCCTGGGCCACCGCGCTGGAGGTGCTGGCCGCCGCCGACGTCACCGTGCTGGTCGACGACGCCGACCGGTACACGCCGACGCCGGCGGTGTCGCACGCGATCCTCCGGCACAACCGCGGCAAGGCGGCCGACGACCCCACCCGCGCCGACGGCATCGTCGTCACCCCGTCGCACAACCCGCCCCGCGACGGCGGCTTCAAGTACAACGCGAGCCACGGCGGCCCGGCCGACTCCGGGGCCACGTCGTGGATCGCGCGGCGGGCCAACGAGATCCTGCGCGCCGGCAGCGGCCGGGCCGACTCGGTCGCCCGGGTGCCGTTCACCCGGGCGCGACCGCACGCCCGGTCCTACGACTTCATGGGCACGTACGTGGCCGACCTGCCCTCGGTGGTGGACCTCGACGCGATCCGCTCGGCCGGGGTGCGCATCGGCGCGGACCCCCTGGGCGGCGCGGCCGTCGACTACTGGGGCGCCATCGCCGAGACGCACCGCCTCGACCTGACGGTGGTCAACCCGGAGGTGGACGCGACCTGGCGGTTCATGACGCTGGACCGCGACGGAAAGATCCGGATGGACTGCTCGAGCCCGTGGGCGATGGCCTCGCTGCGGGAGCGGATGAGCGACCTGGGTCCCGACGGCCGCGCCCCGTTCGACGTGGCCACCGGCAACGACGCGGACTCCGACCGCCACGGCATCGTCACGCCCGACGGCGGGCTGATGAACCCCAACCACTTCCTGGCCGTGGCCATCGAGCACCTGTTCGCGAACCGGTCGTGGGGCCCGGACGTCGCCGTCGGCAAGACGCTGGTGTCCAGCTCGATCATCGACCGCGTCGTGGCCGGCCTGGACCGGCGGCTGCTGGAGGTGCCGGTCGGGTTCAAGTGGTTCGTGCCCGGCCTGGTCGACGGCAGCGTCGGCTTCGGCGGCGAGGAGTCGGCCGGGGCGTCGTTCCTGCGTACCGACGGCACGGTCTGGACCACCGACAAGGACGGGATCATCCTGGCCCTGCTCGCCTCGGAGGTCACCGCCGTCAGCGGGGCGTCGCCCAGCGCCGCCTACGCCGACATCGAGTCCCGCTACGGCGCCCCCGTCTACGCCCGGGTCGACGCCCCCGCCTCGCGGGAGGAGAAGGCCAAGCTGGCCGCGCTCAGCGCGTCCGACGTCACCGCCACCGAGCTGGCCGGGGACCCGGTGACCGCGGTGCTCACCGAGGCGCCCGGCAACGGCGCGGCGCTGGGCGGGCTCAAGGTGACCACCGAGAACGCCTGGTTCGCGGCCCGGCCGTCCGGCACGGAGGACGTCTACAAGATCTACGCGGAGTCCTTCCGGGGTCCCGAGCACCTGGCCCAGGTGCAGGACGCGGCGCGCGAGGTGGTGGCCGGGGCCCTGGGCGGCTGAGCGGTCGCGCTCGGCCGGGCAGAGCGCATGACAGATGTCATGGCCGAGGGGTGAACGGCTGAGCGGGACCGGTGACGCCGCGCACCGGCTGCGGGGTCCGCCCGGCGGCAGGCTGGAGCCGTGCCCGAGACCACCTCACCGCCCCCCGGCTCCCAGCCGGCCGTCGACCACCCGTACCCCGCCTCCCCCGACGGCGGGCTCGCCGTGCGCGTGCGGGGCCTGCGCCGCACCTACGGCCACGGCGCCTCGGCGTACGAGGCGGTCCGCGGCATCGACCTCAACGTGGCTCGCGGCAGCATCACGTCGCTGCTGGGCACCAACGGCGCCGGCAAGACCTCCACGCTGGAGGTCATCGAGGGCCTCGGGCCCGCGAGCGCCGGCACCGTGGAGGTGCTCGGCCTGGACCCCGTCCGGGACCGGGCCCAGGTCCGTCGGCGCACCGGGGTCCTGCTGCAGAGCAGCGGGTTCTCCGGCGACCTGACGGTGACCGAGACGCTGCGGATGTGGGCGAGCACCGTGACCGGCGCGCGTCCGGTGGCCTAGTCCCTGGAGCGCCTCGACCTGGCCCACCGGGCCGGCACCCGGGTGCGCTCGCTGTCCGGCGGCGAGGTCCGGCGGCTGGACCTGGCCTGCACCCTGATGGGCGACCCCGACCTGGTCATGCTCGACGAGCCGACCACCGGCCTGGACCCCGAGAGCCGGCGCGAGGTCTGGCAGCTGCTGCGCACCATCCGCGACGAGGGCCGCACGGTGCTGCTCACCACGCACTACCTGGACGAGGCCGAGGCGCTGTCCGACCGGCTCGCGATCATGCACGAGGGCCGGCTGGTGCGTGCGGGCGCCCCGGCCGAGATCACCGCCGGCCACCGGTCGAGCATCACGTTCGCCCGGCTGGACCCGGCCCTGCTGCAAACCATGGTCGCCGAGCTCGGCCTCCAGCAGCGCGACGTCACCGTCGAGCAGCAGGGTGGTCGCACCTCGCTGGGCACCACCGACCTGCAGCCCACCCTGACCGACCTGCTCACCTGGGCGCGCGCCCGTGAGGTCCGCCTCGACGGCCTCGACGCCCGCACCGCCGACCTCGAGCAGGTCTTCCTGTCCATCGCCGCCGGAGGCACCGACGCATGAGCACCACCCGTGACCTGCTGCCCGACACCCGACGGGTCGGTGGCCTGGCCGCCGCCAACACCCGGCTGCTGGTGCGCAACCGGCTGACCCTCACCTACGCCCTGCTGCTGCCGCTGCTGCCGCTCGGGCTGCTGCTGATCACGGCCGAGGACCCCACCGCGGGCACCTCCACCATCGGCACGGCCCTGCTGCTGGCCTACCTGTTCCCGGTCTTCTACAACCTGCTGTCGGTCGTGGTGACCCGGCGGGACGAGCTCGTGCTCAAACGGCTGCGCACCGGTGAGGCCCGCGACGTGGAGCTGGTGCTGGCCATGTCGTTGCCGGGCGTGGTCGTGGCCGTGGTGCTGGCCGTGCTGGTCGTGCCCGTCGCGGTCGCGCTGGGCATGCCGCTGCCGCAGGACCCGCTGCTGTACGCCGTGATGGTGCTGCTGGCCTGCGTCATGTTCGTCGCGTTCGCGCTGTGGACGGCGGCGTGGACCGCGTCGGCGGAGGCCGCGCAGCTCACCAGCGCGCCCGTGCTGCTGCTGGCCACCGCCGGGGCCTTCGTCATGATGCTGCCGGGCCCCCTGGCCGAGGTCCTGTCCCGGACGCCGGGCGGGGCGCTCGACAGCCTGGTCCGGCTGTCCTGGCTGGGCGCCGGGACCGGCAGCACGTGGGGCGAGGCCGCGCAGCCGCTGCTGGTGCTGCTGGCCTGGACCGTGCTGGCGCTGGCGCTGGCCCGGCGGTCGATGCGGTGGGAGCCGCGCACGTGAGCAGCACGGCAGGCGTCCCGCGCCGACCGGGTGCGCAGGCTCCTACAGTCGTCGGATGACCACCGCCGAGCCGAGCGTCCGACGCCCCCGGCGGACGCAGGTGCAGCTGGTGGAGCTGTACACCCGCCAGTCTCTGTACCTCGTGCTCTGGCCGGTCCAGGCGGTCCTGCTCGTCCAGGTGGTGGGGCAAGGATCCGACGAGCCCGAGGTCCTGGTCCCGGTCGGGCTGGCCACCCTGCTGCTGACCGTCGCCTCGGTGCCGGCCATGCGGGCCGCCATCCGGCTGTACCCGGCCCCCGGCCCGACCCCCTGGCGGCACCTGGTCCCGCTGCTGATGGGCTCGGTCCTCGCGCTGGCGCTGGTCCCCCTGCTGCCGACCGAGCTCCGTCCGACAGCCCCGCTGCTGGTGTGGCTGCCGCTGGTGTGGACCCTGTCGGGCCTGCGGTCGCGGGCCTGGACGGTGGCCACCGTGATCGCCTCGGTCGCCGTCCCCGCCCTCGGGGGGAGCGTCTGGCCGACGGTTCTGGGGTTCCTCATCGGTCTGTTCGTGCTCTTCACCGTCCGGGTGTCGCTGTGGCTGGAGGACGTGGTCCGTCAGCTGGACCGGGCACGCAGCACCAGGGCCGAGCTGGCGGTGGCCGAGGAGCGGCTGCGGTTCTCCCGCGACGTCCACGACGTGCTGGGGCGCCGGCTGGCCGCCATCGCCGTGCAGTCCGAGCTGGCCGCGGCGCTGGCCGGCCGCGGGGACCCGCGCGCCGCGGAGCAGATGCTGCAGGTGCGGGCCGGGGCGCACGAGGCGCTGCGGGAGGCCCGCGACCTCGCCCGGGGCTACCGCGCCACCGACCTGGCCACCGAGCTGGACGGCGCCACGTCGCTGCTGCGCTCGGCGGGGATCGACCTACGGGTGGCCGTGGACGAGGTGCCGCCCGAGCGGCAGGAGGCCGCCGCCTGGGTGGTCCGCGAGGCCGTGACCAACGTGCTGCGGCACTCCCGCGCCAGGACGGTCGACCTGTCCTGGGACGGCGTCGCCCTCGTCGTGGGCAACGACGGGCTCGACGGACCGGGAGCAGACGGGCCGACCCGGGACGGCCCCCCGGCCGCCCCGGTCACGCTCGACCCGATGACCGGCGGGTCCGGGCTGCTGGGGCTGCGGGAGCGGCTGCGGCCGCTCGGCGGGGACGTCTCGGCCCACCGGGAGCCGGACCGGTTCGTGCTGCGGGCCGACCTGGGCGTGGCCGACCCGGGCGCGACCGACCCCGGAGCGGCCGCCGTGGCGCGGGCCGAACCGACCGTGGCCGACCCGGCGCGGGGCGGGCCGGCCGACGGGGACGGCCACGTCGACGTCGGCCGGCGGGTGGCACGGTGACCGGCACCGACGGCCCCGTTCGGGTGCTGCTGGCCGACGACGAGAACCTGATCCGCACCGCGCTGGCGCAGATGCTCAACCTGGAGGACGACCTGGCCGTGGTGGCCGAGGCCGCCACGGGTGACGAGGCGCTGGCCGCGGCCGTGCACCACGGCGTCGACGTCGCGGTGCTCGACCTGCAGATGCCCGGGCCCGACGGGATCACCGTGGCCGAGCGCCTGGCCGCGGCGCTGCCCGGCTGCCGCTGCGTCATCGTGACCAGCCACGGTCGGCCCGGTCACCTCAAGCGCGCCCTGGCCTCGGGGGTGCGGGGTTTCCTGCCCAAGACGACGTCGGCGGCCACGCTGGCCGAGGTGGTGCGCACGGTCCACCGGGGCGGGCGCTACGTCGACCCGCAGCTGGCGGCCGAGGCCATCAGCGCCGGTGACAGCCCGCTCACCCCCCGGGAGGCCGACGTCCTGGAGCTGGCGGCCGACGGCCTCCCGGTGGACGAGATCGCGCGCCGGGCGTCGCTGTCACCCGGCACGGTGCGCAACTACCTGAGCAGCGCGGTGGGCAAGCTGGACGCGGGCAACCGGCACGAGGCCTGCGCGAAGGCCCGCCGGCTGGGCTGGATCTGAGCCCGGCGGCCGAAGGTCACGCGCGCGTGGGTGTCCGGCCCGTCGGCAGGACGTCCCGACGGCAGCGGGTCTAGCGTCGACCACCGATGGACGACGACCTATCCAGGGCTCGGGCGTGGTCGCACGAGATGCAGCAGGTCCACCACCGGCTGCGGGAGGCGCTGGAGCTGCGCCCCGTCGTCGCCCGGCTCGAGCAGGACCACTCGATGATCGCCCACCTGCTGGGCGGTCTCGAGGCGGCGATGTCCTCCGGGGTGGGTCGGGAGGAGGCCCTCCGTCATCTCGAGGGGGTCGGGGCGATCATGGAGAACCACTTCCGGTACGAGGAGCGCGAGATCCTGCACCTGCTGGACGACCTGGACGACCTGGACCTGGCGCCGGTCGACGTGCTCGGGCCGCTGGCCTGAGCACCCCGACCGGGCACCGGGCGCGGCTCACCAGATGCGGACCCGCTCCGCCTCGTCCAGCCAGAGCCCGTCGCCGGCGGCGGTGGCGAACGCGTCGTGGAACGCGTCGACGTTGCGGACCACGTTGGCCCGGAACTCGGCCGGGGAGTGCGGGTCCGTGGCCAGGCGTCGGGCCGCCTCCTCGGACCGGATGACCTGCTGCCAGATCCGGCCGAAGCCCATGAAGAAACGCTGCACGCCGGTCAGGCCGTCCACGACCGGCGCCTCCTGACCGCCCAGCGACAGCCGGTAGGCGTGCAGGGCCACCTCGGCCCCGCCGAGGTCGCCGATGTTCTCGCCCAAGGTGAAGGCCCCGTTGACGTGCCGGTCCGGCGCCTCGGCCGGCGCGAAGCCGTCGTACTGCGCGATGAGGGCCTTGGTGCGCTCCTCGAAGCGGGCGCGGTCGTCGGCGGTCCACCAGTCCTCGAGCGAGCCGTCACCGGCGTAGCGGCTGCCCTGGTCGTCGAAGCCGTGGCCGATCTCGTGGCCGATGACCGCGCCGATCCCGCCGTAGTTGTAGGCGTCGTCGACGTCGGGGTCGAAGAACGGCGGCTGCAGGATGGCGGCCGGGAACACGATCTCGTTCATCGCGGGGTTGTAGTACGCGTTGACCGTCTGCGGCGTCATGAGCCACTCGTCGCGGTCGATCGGCCCGCCCAGCTTGGCCAGCTCGCGGTCGGTCTCGGCCGCGGTGGCGCGTCGCACGTTGCCCAGCAGGTCGGTGGCGTCGATGTCGACGGCCGAGTAGTCCCGCCAGCGGACAGGGAAGCCGATCTTGGGCGTGAACGAGGACAGCTTGGCCTGCGCCCGCTCCTTGGTCTGCGGGCTCATCCAGTCCAACGCCTCGATGCGCTCGCGGTAGGCGGCGATCAGGTTGTCGACCAGCTGCACCATGCGCTCGTGCGCGGCCGGCGGGTAGTGCCGGGCGACGTACAGCTCGCCGACGGCCTCACCCAGCACGCCCTCGACCAGCGAGACACCGCGCTTCCACCGCTCCCGGATCTGGGGGACGCCGCTCAGCGTGGTGCCGTAGAACGCGAAGTTCTCGGCCACCAGCGGCTGCGACAGGTAGGCCGCCGTGCCGGACACCACGCGCCAGCGCAGCAGCGTCAGCCAGTCGGCCAGCGGCTCGTCGCGCAGCGCCTCGGCCAGGCCCCGCAGCGCGTCCGGCTCGCCCACGACCAGCTCGGCGCGGCCCGCCTCGGGCACGCCGAGGCCCTCGGCCCAACCGCGCCAGCCCGGCAGCAGCTCGTCGACCTGCGCCCCGGTCATCAGGTTGTAGGTCTTGACCGCGTCGCGGGCCTGCACGGTGTCCCAGTGCGAGGCCGCCAGCCGGGTCTCCAGGCGCAGCACCGTGGCCGCGGCCGCCTCGGCGTCAGCCCCCGTGGCGACACCGGCCAGGGTGAGCATGCGGGCCACGTGGCCGGGCAGCTCGTCGCGCAGCGAGGCGTGCTGCTCCTCGCGGTAGTAGGACTCGTCGGGCAGGCTCAGCCCGCCCTGCGACAGGTGGAGCAGGTAGCGGGTGGGGTCGCCCTTGTCGACCCAGACGTAGGAGCCGAACACGCCGCCGATGCCCGCGCGCTCGAGCTCGCCCAGCAGCCGCCAGAGGCCATCGAGGTCGGTCACGGCGTCGATCCGGGCCACCACCGGCCCCAGCGGTGCCGCGCCCAGCGCCTCGACCCGCTCGGTGTCCAGGAAGCTGGCGTACAGGTCGCCGACCTTGCGCTCGACCGTGCCCGGTGCGGGCTCGGCCGCGGCGGCCTCCTCGATGATGGCGCGCACCTGGGCCTCGGCCTGCTCGCGCAGCACGTAGAAGCTGCCGTAGCTGGACTTGTCGTCGGGGATGGTCGCCGTGGCGAGCCACCTGCCGTTGACGTGGCGGTACAGGTCGTCCTGCGGGCGGACCGCAGCGTCGACGTGCTCCAGGGGCGAGGCGTTGCCGGACGGGTGGGCGGTGGTGTCTGTCGTCACCTCGCCATGGTGCCGCACCGCGCGGACGGCCACGCGACCGCGGGCGCCCGCGGCCCTGTCACCGCGGCCGGGCCGGTGCTATACCTGTTCGACGAGGAGCGTCGATGGCGACCAGGCCAGGAACGGCGACCCGCCCGGGACGCGGAACCGTCCGGGTGGCGCTGCTGCTCGGCCTCACGACGGCCGTGGTGCTGGGCCTGACGCTGGTGGCGCGGGACCCGCCGAGCAGCCTGTCCGCCACCGACGTGGCCCGGATCGAGGCCGCCGTCGACCAGGGCTGCCCCGGTTCCGGCGACCCGCTCGGCCGGGGCACGGGGTTCGCCCTGGACGGGACCGTCGTCGACCTCGACGTCCCTGCCGGTCGGGGTGCGTCGCGGGTCACCCTGCGGGTGCGGGAGTGGTTCCTGGGCCCACCGCTGGGCGCGGTGACGGTGTGGCTGGAGCCGGGCACCGTGCCGCAGCCCAGCGGCGACGGCGGGGAGCCGGGCCCGGGGACACGGCTGCTGGTGTCCGGACGGGACTGGCAGGACCGGGACGGCGCCCTGGTGGCGTCCGGGTGCGGCCGCACCCGGGCCTGGGACGCCGGCACGGCCGACCAGTGGCGACGGACGCTCGCCGCGCCGGGCCTCGACGAGCGCGTCGCCCCCACCGGTCCGCTCGCCACCTACCCGTCGGCGGGGTTCGTCCGGGACGTGAGGGAACCGGACCTGCGGGGGGTCGCCGTGCTGGACGGGGACTGCCTCTACGTGCAGGACGGGCGGACCCGCTGGGTGCCGGTCCTGCCGAACCGGACCACCGCCTGGCTCGACGCGCCCCCCTCGCTGGCCGTGGCCGGGGTGCGGACCGACGTCGGGCACCTGGTCCGGTTCGCGGGGGTGCCCGCCGGCGGTCCGGTCCCCCGCGGCGCCGACGGGACCGCGCGGGCGGACGTCACCGCCGCGCTCGTCGACCCGTCGGGCGTGCCCGCGGCGTGCGACCCCGCCGCACCCCGGTTCGTCGTGGCCGAGCGGACCACCCCCGCTGCCCGGCCCGACGCCCGGGCCGGGGTGACGCCCGTGGGCCTCACGGCCGACGCGGCGCGCCGGGCCGGCCTGCGGCCCACGGCCGGGTCCGGCGGTGTCGTCACCGACGCGTTCGGGGCGACCACCTCACGGGTGGCGCTGCAGACCGTCGCGGCCGGCGAGGTGCTGGTGCACGTGGAGTCGGTCGCCGTCCTGGCCTGGCCGCACGCCTACGCCGCACCGGGCGCCGACCTGCTCCGCAGCGCCGACCCCGACCAGGCGGCCGCGCTGCCGCCCGTCGCGCCGGGCCACGAGCTGGCCGTCGTCAGCCGCGAGGACGGTGTCACGCAGGTCCTGCTGCGCACCCCCAGCCGGGTCGTGGTCTCGGTGTCGGCCCGGCTGACCCCGGACCCGTCCGGCCCCGGGGACACCGACGGCGGTGGGGTCGCGCTGGAGCAGCTGGCCCAGGTCGCCGTCGAGGTCGCGGCGCTCAGCCCTTCCGGCGCCGGGAGCTGATCACGCCGGTGTCGAAACCGGCCAGGTGCAGCCCGCCGTGGAACCGCGCGTGCTCGATCTTGAGGCAGCGGTCCATGACGACCTCGAGCCCGGCGGCCTCGCCGTCGCGGGCCACCTGCTCGTGCCAGAGACCCAGCTGCAGCCACAGCGTGCGTGCCCCGACCGCCACCGTCTCCGCCAGCACCCCGGGCAGGGCGTCGTGGGCGCGGAACACGTCGACCAGGTCCGGCACGACGGGCAGGGCGGCCAGGCTGTCGTAGACGGGCCGGCCGAGGATCTCGGTGACCCGCGGGTTGACGAAGTACACCTCGTAGGGCGACGTCGACAGCAGGTACGTCGAGACGAAGTAGCTGGCCCGGGCCGGGTTGTCGGACGCCCCGACCACCGCGACGGTGCGGGTGCGCCGCAGGACGCCCAGGCGCTGCTGGGCGCTCGGGCCCTCCCAGGTGCGCGTGCCCCGCCCGGTGGTGGCGGCCGGCACCTCGGCCGCGCCGCCCGCGTACTCGCCGACCTCGGTCTCGCTCACGCCTGCTCCCCCGTCGTGGTCGTGCCGGTGGCCCGCGCCAGGGCCTGGTCCAGGTCCCACAGCACGTCGTCGACGTCCTCCAGGCCCACGCTGATGCGCACCAGGTCGGGGTCGACCCCGCCGGAGCGGAGCTGGTCCTCGCTGAGCTGCTGGTGCGTGGTGGACGCCGGGTGCAGCACCAGCGTGCGGGCGTCGCCGATGTTGGCCAGGTGGCTGCACAGCTCGACCGAGTTGATGAACCGCTCGCCCGCCTCGCGGCCGCCGGCGACCCCGAACGCGAAGACGGCGCCGGGGCCCTCGGGCAGGTACCGGGCGGCCCGGTCGTGGTCGGGGTGGCCGGGCAGACCGGCGTAGCGGACCCAGGCCACCCGGGGGTCGCCGTCGAGCCACTGCGCGACCCGGCGGGCGTTGGCCGCGTGCTCGCGCATGCGCTGGGGCAGCGTCTCGACGCCCTGCAGCAGCAGGAACGCCGAGTGGGCGCTCAGGGTCGCGCCGATGTCGCGGAGCTGCTCGCTGCGCAGCTTGGTCAGGAAGCCGTACTCGGCGAAGTTGCCCCACCAGGTCAGGTCGCCGTAGCTGGCGACCGGCTCGGTCATCGACGGGAAGCGGCCGTTGTCCCAGGGGAACGTGCCCGCGTCGATGACCACGCCGCCGATGGTCGTGCCGTGCCCGCCGATGAACTTGGTCGTGGAGTGGATGACGATGTCGGCGCCGTGCTCGATGGGACGGCACAGGTACGGCGTGGCGGTGGTGGCGTCGACCACCAGCGGCACACCCGCCGCGTGGGCCACCTCGGCCAGGCCCGCGATGTCGGCGACCTCGCCGCCGGGGTTGCTGACCACCTCGGCGAACACGAAGCGGGTGCGGTCCGTGATGGCCGCCGCGAAGTCCGCCGGGTCCGAGCCCCGCACGAAGGTGGTGTCGACGCCGAACCGGCGAAGCGTCACGTCGAGCTGCGTGATCGTGCCGCCGTACAGGCTGGCCCCGGCGACGACGTGGTCACCGGCCCCGGCGAGCGCGGCGAACGTGATGAACTCCGCCGCCTGCCCGCTGCTGGTGGCCACCGCACCCAGACCACCCTCCAGGCTGGCCAGCCGCTCCTCCAGCGCCGCGACCGTCGGGTTGCCGATCCGGGAGTAGATGACGCCGTACTTCTGCAGCGCGAACAGGTTGGCCGCGTCCGTCGTGTCCTCGAAGACGAAGCTCGTCGACTGGTAGATCGGCACGGCCCTGGCCCCGGTCGTGGGGTCGGGCGTGGCCCCGGCGTGCAGGGCCCTGGTCCGGAAGCCGAACTGACGGTCGGTCATGGCGACAAGCCTGCCACCTGGGCCGGACGGAACCGGCCCCGCGTCCGACGTCACCGGGCGTGAGGCCGCGTCGCATCTAGGGGCGCCGGTGTCAAGGGCTGCCGCCGACCGACGCAGGACCGTGACCTGCGCAGTGATCTACCGAACGGATGAACGGTAAATCACCCATGCGGACCCATTGATGTCACGCAGAGTCTTCCCTTGTGTCCCGGGTCGCGCCTAGGTTCCGGTAACTCATCCGAACGAGAGGCGACACCACATGCCAGCTCCCGCCACGTTCGACCCGCCCGGGCAGCCCGACCAGGGTTCCCAGGGCACGGCCGACCGCCGCTCCCGCACCCGCGCCCGCACCGCGATCGGCCTCACCGGCCTGCTCGTGGCGACCGGGGCGCTCGTGACGCTCCCCTCGGCCCAGGCCGGGCCGACCAACGTCCTGGAGGTGCGCGGCGCGCAGGCCCGCACCTGCGCCGACGGCCCCGCCCGGGGCCGTGGCGTCGACTCCTACACGCTGACCGCGCCGTCCTCCGGCATCGTCGAGGCCGGCATCGCCGGCACCGGCGACTGGGACCTGGCCGTCTTCGACGACGACGGTGACGTCGTGGCCGCGAGCGCCGGGTTCACCGGCACCGAGAAGGCGACCGGCTTCGTGGACGCCGGCACCGAGCTCACCGTGCAGGGCTGCCTGCTGTCCGGCCGTGCCGGGTCGGTCGACGTCGACCTCACGTTCCTCGAGATCGAGGGCGAGCCCGAGGTCACGCAGCTGGTGTCCGTCGACACCCCCGAGCGCGCGGACAAGGAGCGGCTGCAGGCCCTGGAGCTGGACCTGACCGAGCACGCCGACACGACCAGCATCGACGTCGTCCTGTACGGCGAGGCCGATGCCGAGGTCCTGGAGGACGCCGGCTTCACGTGGGACGTCGAGATCGCCGACATGGCCGCCCGTTCCGCTGCCGACCGGAGCGCCGACGCCCGCTTCGCCGCCGCCGTCGACTCCTCCGTCCTGCCCAGCGGGCGGACCGAGTACCGCCGCCTGGCCGACTACGAGGCCGAGATGAAGGCCCTGGCCGAGACCTACCCGGACCTGGTGGAGCCCATCACGCTGGACGAGCCCACCATCGAGGGCCGGATGGTCCACGGCATCGAGATCACGACCGACGCCGACGACGTCAACGACGGCAAGCCGATCTTCCTGCACATGGGCCTGCACCACGCCCGGGAGTGGCCGGCCGGCGAGCACACCATGGAGTGGGCCTACGAGCTGCTGCAGGGCTACGGCTCCGACGACGAGATCACCGAGCTGGTCGAGACCACCCGCACGATCATCGTGCCGGTCGTCAACCCCGACGGGTTCACCATCTCGCGCGAGGCGGCGACGACCGACACGTTCGGGACGTTCAGCTACGACAACAAGCGCAAGAACTGCGCCATCTCCGCCAACACGCCCGCCAACTTCACGACCGGCACCTGCTCGGCCAACAACGCCGGCCGGCTGCGCGGCACCGACCTCAACCGCAACTACGGCGGCTTCTGGGGCGGCCCCGGCGCCAGCGCCAGCTGGTCCAGCGACACCTACCGCGGCGACGGCCCGTTCTCCGAGCCCGAGACCCGCAACGTCAAGAACCTGGTGGGCTCCCGCTCGGTGACCACGCTGGTCACCAACCACACCTTCTCCAACCTGTGGCTGCGTCCTCCGGGCGTGCAGGCCACGGGCGAGCCGCTGGACGAGCCGCTGTACAAGGCCCTCGGTGACGCCGCGGCCTCGCACAACAACTACGCGTCCATCCCGTCCTACGAGCTGTACGACACCACGGGCGGCACGGAGGACTGGACGTTCTGGACCGCCGGCGGCCTCGGGTTCACCCCCGAGATCGGCGACGAGAACTTCCACCCGGCCTTCGAGCGGGCCGTCGTCGCGGAGTACGCCGGTCTGGAGCCCGCCGCGGGCGCCGGCCTCGGCGGCAACCGCGAGGCCTACCTCGAGGTGCAGCGCGCCACCGCCGACCCGACGTACCACTCGGTCATCACCGGGACCGCGCCGTCCGGCTGGGAGCTCGAGGTCAGCAAGGAGTTCATGACCGCGACGAGCCCCGTGATCGGTCAGGGCAACGAGGTCCAGTACTTCGAGGACTCGGTGTCCAGCACCTACGACTCCGACGGCGGCCGGTTCTCCTTCGCGGTGAACCCGTCCACCCGGCCCGTCGTGGCCGGCCGTGACGGTCGCGACCCCACCGGGCCGGCCCAGCCGGGCAGCGCCGTCACCAACCCGCCCGGCATCCCGGCGCCCAACCCGCAGCTGTCCTTCAACGGGCCGTTGGAGTCGACGACCTTCGTCATCGAGGAGGGCTTCGACAACGCCTACGCCGACCTGCGGTTCGACTGGGACACCAACGCCGACTGGGACTTCTACGTCCGCAACGCCGACGGCGAGGTCGTGGCCAGCGCGGCGACCGGTGACACCCCGGAGGTCATCACCATCCGGGACCCCCAGCCGGGCACGTACGAGCTCGTCGCCTTCAACTACGCCCGCGGCGCCGAGGGTGCAGGTGACTGGACCGGCACGCTGGACTTCCGGGGCCCCACGCCGCGCGTGGTCAACGAGCCGGAGCCGTGGATCCTCACGTGCACCGACCGTCGCGGCACCGTGAAGTCGGTCAAGGAGGTGTTCGTCGAGCGCGGTGAGTCCGTGGATGTCGGCAACGCCTGCTCGCCCCGCAGCCCGGTCCGCAGCCCGCGCGGCTGACCCCGGCGCACGCACCCGCACCACCCGCACCACCTGACCACCGCAGGGCGGGGTCCCGGGCCGGCACGCACGACGTGCCGGGCCCGGGGCCCCGCCCTCGTCGTGTCAGGCGCAGGTGCGGTCGATCAGGTCCTGCAGGGCCGCCCGCTCGGGCACGGGGACGGCCACCTCGAGCAGCACCTCCTCGGCCCCGTCGACGCGCACCCGGACCGGGAACAGGTAGCCCTTCTTGTCCTCCGCGACCGCGTGGGCGTCGCAGCGCGTGACGGTGACGGTCACCTCCAGGACGACCGCGTCCCCGGTCACCGTGGCCGCGACCGGCTCGTCCACGGTGAACAGGGTCGTCGCGTCGCCGACGGCCAGGTCCACCGGGACGTCACCGGCGGTGGGGGTCGCCACCAGACGACCCCGCAGCCCCGGTTCGCCGTCGACCTCATCGGCGTCCTGCCAGGTCGGCTGCCAGGCCAGGTCGACGACGCCCGCCACGTCAGCCTCGGCGCACCGCTGGTCGCGGACCTGCTCCAGCACCCGCCCGGCCACGGGCAGCGTGACCGTGGTCCCGTCCACCTCGACCAGGGCGGTGTGCTCCCCGGCCGCGCCGACCTGTCCCCCGCAGGCGGGCTCGCCCAGCGGCACCGTCAGGTCCACCGACAACCCCGCCCCGAGCGCCGAGTCCTTGTCGGCGGCGGCGGGCGTGACGAAGGTCGGGCTGTCGACGGTCACCCTGCTCACCTGCAGGGTCCGGTCCCCGCCGTTGGTGACCTTGACCTGCACGACGCCGCGCTGGGCGTCGCGGCGGTACTGCACGACCTCGGCGCTCAGGTCGGCAGCCAGGTCAGCAGCCAGGTCGGCACCCGCGTCGGCGCCCGGCCCGGCACTCGCGTCGGCGCCCGGCCCGGGCCCGGCGGGGTCGGACGGGGACCCTGGTCCCGTGGTGCCCGCCGGACCCGCGTCCTCGGGCGTCGAGGGCGCGCACCCGGTCGCGAGCAGCAGCGCGGCGAGCAGCCCGGCCGTGAGCAGCCCGGTCGTGACGGACCTCGTCTCCACCGTCCGAGGGTAGGCGCGCCTCCGGGGACGGACCCTGCCTCCGCGCGACCCGGCAGGACGACCCGCCCGGCTGCTCCTCAGCGGAACTGGGGCCGGGGCGGCGGCGGCAGGAACGGCCCGGCGTCGTCGATGGGCTCCCCGCCGCCGAACCGGTCCCGGACCTGGGCCAGGTCGAGCAGCCGGACCGGGGTGACCGCGTCCCCGGCCAGCCGGCGACCCCAGGTCGCGATGGGCAGGTCGGCGTCGGAGGCGACCAGGACCACGTTGCCCGTGCGGCGGCCGCGCAGCGTGCCGGGCTCGGCCACGGCGAGGACGTGCCGGAACCGGGTGCGCAGAGTCGCCACCTCGGCCCGGGTGTGCGGGAACGGGGCGGAGTCGGGCAGGTTGCAGACCAGGACCCCACCGGGGCGCAGCACCCCGGCCACCGCCTCGCACCACTGCCGCGTCGTCAGCGACGGGGGCACGCCGGCGTCGGCGAACGCGTCGCGGACCACCAGGTCGAAGCCACCGGGACGGCACCCGGCCAGCCCGTCGCGGCCGTCCTGGGCGCGCACCTTGAGATAGCGCCCGCTGCGCAGCCGCAGCCGCTCCCGCACCAGGTCCAGCAGCGCGGCGTCGGGGTCCAGCAGCACCTGCCGGGACCCGGGCCGGGTGGCGGCCACGTAGCGGGCCAACGTGCCGGCCCCCACCCCGACGTGGACGGTGTGCAGGTCGTCACCCTCGGGGGCCAGGCAGTCCACGAGCCCGCCGATCCAGCGGACGTACTCGAACACCAGCACCGTCGCATCGGCCAGGTCGACGTGGGACTGCGGGACGTCGTCCACGGCCAGCAGCCAGCCGTCGGACCCGGCCGGCTCGTTGACCAGCGTGGCCGTCCCCCCGGCGACCGGCCAGGGACCGGTGTCGCCCGCGGGTTCGTCGAGGCCACGGCGGGAGCGCCCGGACCGGCTCACGGGCGCCAGTGGCCGTGCCGGGCCAGCGGGTCGGTGCTGCCCGGGCCCCACGCGGAAGCGGGTGCGGGGTCGGGCAGCAGGGACATCGCGACCTCCTCGGCGACGGCGGGGCCGATGGTCCAGCCCGACCCGCCGTAGCCGTGGCTGACGACCACCTCACGACCGCCGACGAGCTCCGGCGCCACGCGCCCCAGCGCCACCTCGTCGCGTACCGGGCGGATGCCCCACCAGGGCGGGCGGTCCGGCTGCCAGCCGGCCAGGTCCGGGAACCGCCGGGCGACGTCGGCCAGCAGGGCGGGGACCTCGGCGTGAGCCCTGTCCGCCAGTCGTGACGGGTCGTCCCAGTCGGCCGGGTTGTCCACCGGCAGGTAGGTCCCCCCGACGTGCAGGTGGCCGTCACGACCGGAACCGTCCTGGCCGGACGAGCCGTGGGGCACGGTGTAGCGCGGCCGCAGCTCGTCGTCGTCGTCGATGACCGCCCGTTCGGCGTGCACCGATCCCGCGGGCAGCGGGCCGCGCAGCAGCACCCCGAGCCGGCCCCGCAACCGGTCGTCGCCCAGCACGTGCGCGCCGAGCCCCAGGCAGGCGACCGTGGTGGTGGCGTCGTGCCGGTCGTGCAGGTCGACGAGGTCCGCCAGACCGGTCAGGGGCGCCGGCAGCGGGTGCAGCCGGACCCGGGGGTCGGCGACCAGCACCGCCGGCCAGCGCGGCAGCAGACCGCACGGGTCCCACTGCGGGCCGGCCTCGTGCCGCAGCCCGTGCGGGTGCGGCAGCCCGGCGTCGGCCGGGTCCACGATCCGGCCCGGGTACCCGGTCACCGGGCCGCGGTGCGAGACAAGGAGGGCCTCGGTGGTGCCGACGAACGGGCGCACGTGGCGGTGCCGGTCGGCCAGGGCCGCGGCCAGCACGGCCGACCGGGCGGTCCAGGCGTCACCGCGCGGGTCGGTCGAGGCGTAGCGCAGGGCCAGGCCCCCGCTTCTCGAGGCGGTGCCGTCCCCGGGCCGGTGGACGAGCCACGTCACCGTCAGGCCGTCGGTCGGCCCGGCCGTCGGCCCGTCAGTCGGCCCGGCCGTCGGCCCGGCGGCCCGGTCGTCGGCCCGGTCGAGCAGGGCCTGCACCGTGAGCAGGCCGGCGAGGCCACCGCCGACGACCAGGACGTGCGTCATCGCCGGTGGCGGTCCGCGGCGACCCAGCTAGCGGCGGCGACGGCGGCCGAGACGCTCAGCACGGCCGGCCAGGCGCCGACCTCCCGGGCCAGGGCGTGGCTGCCGACGAACGCCCCCGCGTAGCCGGCCAGCAGCCCGACCGCCGTGGGCGGCCCCTGCCGCCACCACTGCCGCCCGCACCAGGCCGCGCCGGCCAGCAGGACCAGCCCGCCCAGGGCCCGGACGTCGGTGGCCTGGGCGACGGCGAACCCGGTCACGAGCGAGCCGGCGGCCACCAGGCCGGTCGGCACGACGGGCGCGGTCCGGCCGCCCGGGTCACTGCCGCTGCGGTCGCTGCCGCCGCGGCGGCGGGACTCGGGGCTGGGTGCGGTCGGGCTCATCCCCCCAGGGTAGGGACCGTCAGTGCCAGCGGGTCGGCACCCCGTGGCCGACGCTGGTCCCCAGCACGACCCGCTCGCCGCCGGGCCAGGTGCGGGCCGCGACGAGGAACTCGTGCCGGGCGCCGGGGGCCGGGCGCTCCGGCTCCAGGGACAGCTCGACCAGCGGCGCGTCGGCCGTGGCGGTGGCCCCGAACCGGGCCAGCAGCTCACCGACCCGCGCCTGGTCCGGCCGCGACAGGTACTGCCACATGACCGAGTGCCACAGCACGGTCAGGTGACCGGGCCGCAGCTCGAGTCGACCCACGGCGGTCACGGCGTCCACCGGCTCCACGGTGACGGGGTGGACGGCGGCCAGGGCGAGCGCGGCGCGGGTGCGCCGGACCCGGTCGACCTGGTCGGCCCAGACGTAGGCGAGCAGCCGCTCCGCCGCCCCGGGCCGGCGCAGGTCGACGGGGGCGACGTCAGTGCCGAGGCGTTCGACCACCCGCAGCGGGGCGGTGACGTCGGGGACCGTGCCGTGCCAGGCGTCGGCCAGCTGCACCGGTGAGCCCGGCGGGCCCCACCAGCCGCCGTCCGGGCCGGCCTGGACGCGGTAGCGGTCGGCGTTGAGGTTGAGCCCGGCGCTGCTGCCGATCTCGTGCAGCCGGACCGGCAGGTCCCGCCCCGCCAGCACCCGGAGCAGCCCGCCGACCAGGGCGGCCGACCGGCCGACCTCGTTGGTCTGCGGCGGTCCGTTCAGGAACGCGACGACCTCGTCGGCGTGCGCGGCCAGGACGTCCCGCACCACCGGCCAGGTGCCGGGGCCAGGGGTGCCGCCCACGCTCGGGTAGTGGGCGGCCAGGGCCGGCGCCCGCCCGGTCAGCACCAGGTGGTGCACCGCCCCGAGCAGCCGCAGCCCGGTGGCCGCGGGGCCCGGCGCGTCGTGCCGCCCGGCCAGCACGGCCCGGACGGTGTCCGGGGCCCCTGGGTCGACCAGGTCGGCCACGCAGCGGCGCAGCAGGTCGGCGTACAGGGGCGAGCCCATGCCGGCGCACGCGTCCGCCTGCTCGCGCAGGTGCGCGACCAGCGGCGGGTCCGCCGCCGCGGGGTCCCGGCCGGCGGTCGTGGGCCCGCCCGTCACCCTCAGCCCTCGGTGGTCGCGGGCTCCACCGAGGTGCCGGCGGCGGGCGTCGCGGCCGCGCCCGCCGGGGCCGTGCCACCGGGGCGGGAGGACGGCGCGAAGGTGCTGCCCGTGCTCTCGGTGACGCGGGCCATCATCTGCTGCAGGTCGACACCGGTCGCGCCCTTGAGCAGCTCCAGGGTCTGCACCAGGTTGTCGGTGACCTGGCGCGGCAGCGCCCCGGCGCCGTCGGTGGAGATGACGGTGAGCTTGTCGATGGACGACATGGGCGAGGCCAGCTCGCGGGCCACCTCGGGCAGGATCTTGACGAACAGGTCGAGGACGGCGGCCTCGTTGTAGTGGCTGAACGCCTCGGCGCGCTGCTGCATGGCCTCGGCCTCGGCGTTGCCGCGGGCCAGGGTCGCGGCGGCCTCGGCCTCGCCCTCCAGGCGGACGGCCTCGGCGATGGCGGAGCGGCGGGCCTTCTCGGCCTCACCGGTGCGGGCGCCCTCGATGGCCTCGGCCTCGGCGAGCGCGGTACGCCGGCCCTTCTCGGCGACACCGGACAGCTTGGTCTCCTCGGCCTTGGCCTCGGCCGCGGCGATCGAGGCGGCCTTGCGGGCCTCGGCGGTGAAGATGTCGGCGTTGCGGCGGCCCTCGGCCTCCTGCTCCACCCGGTAGCGCTCGGCGTCGGCGGGCTTGCGGACCTGGGTGTCGAGCTGGCGCTCGGTCAGCGACGCCTGCCGGATGGCGACCTTCTCCTGCTCGGCGAGGATGGCCTGGTCGCGGTCGGCCTGGGCCAGCGGACCGGCGGCGGCGGCCTGCGCGGAGGCGGCGTCGGTCTCGGCCTTGATCTCGGCCTGCTTGAGGTTGAGGGCGCGGTTGGAGATCGCGATCTGCTCCTCGGCGCGGATCCGGGCCTGCTCGGCCTCCTGCCGGGCGTTGGCCTCGGCGACCGACGCCGTCTGCAGCAGCCGGGCCGCCTCGGGCCGGCCCAGGTCGGCCAGGTACGTGCCGTCGTCGCTGATGTCCTGGATCTGGAAGGTGTCCATCACCAGGCCCTGACCGGTCAGGGAGTTCTCGGACTCGTCGGCCACCCGCTGGGCGAAGGCGGCCCGGTCGCGGATGATCTGCTCGACGCTCAGCGCACCGACGATCGAGCGCAGCGCACCGGCGAGCACCTCCTGGGTGTACGGCGTGATGTCGTCCTGCTGGGACAGGAACCGCTGGGCCGCGGCTCGGATCGAGTCCTCGTTGCCGCCGACCTTGACGATGGCGACGCCCTCGACGTTGAGCTTGATGCCCTGGCCCGACACGGCGCTCTTGATCTGCACCGGGATGCGACGGCTGGACATGTCCATGATGTGCAGCCGCTGCACGAGCGGGACGACGAACACCCCGCCGCCCAGCACGACCTTCTGCCCCGACACGTCGGCCTGCCCGGGCACGGTCGCCCCGCTGCCGCGGCGGCCGGTGACGATGAACGCCTGGTCGGGGCCGGCCACCTTGTAGCGGCGGACCACGACGACGACCACGAGCAGGACGAGGACGACCAGCCCGATGACGGGCACCAGGGTCGTGTCGAGACCGAACATCAGGGGTTCTCACCGTTCTCGGCGTCAGCGGACGCCGCTAGGGGCTCGACCTGGACGGCCGAGGCGGAGATGACCGCGCTGACGCGGACGACGGCCCCGCTGCGCAGCGCGACCTCGCCCGCGGTGCGGGCGTTCAGGCGGGTGGGGTGGCCGGCGACGACCAGGGCGACGGTGCCGTAGCCGTCCGCCGGGACGTCGGACACCACCGTCGCGGTGGCACCGACCAGGCTGCTGCTGCGGGGCGTGGAGCCGTCGTCCTCGCGGGTCAGGGACCGGGTCAGCAGGCCGGCGAGCACGCCGGCGCCGACACCGGCCCCGACGCCGACCGCCGAGGCCACGCCCGTGCCGGCCCCGGCCTGCAGGGCCAGGGCCCCCGCGAAGCCCACCGCGGCCAGGAAGGCCGCCACGGCGGTGCCGGACAGCCAGTCGGGCCCGAAGCCGTCGACCAGGCCGTCCACCAGGTCGCCGAGCAGGAGCGCGACGACGAGCAGCAGCAGACCGACCCCGCCGATGACGAGGAACGTCGTCACTGCAGCCCCCCTTGTCCCGCCGGGGCTCGTCCCCCGGGCGTCCGCGCCGAAGTCAAGCACAGGTCGGGGTCGCGGCGCGGACGGTCCGCGACGCCTGTGGACAGGGTCCCCTCGCAGGTCGCGGCCACCTACGGGACGACGCCCACCGGGCATCATCCGGTCGCCCGGTAACGATCGGGTAACGATGGGGTCCCGGCCTATCGCAGACCCCCCACGGGGCAGTCAGATATGCCAGCGCACGTGGGGTGCGCACCGGGGACCACGGCCCAGGGGGAGTGGATGCGCGGCACCGAGCGGATCGGTCGACGTCATTTGTTGATAACAGGTGTCGGTATCGCTGCAGCCGTCGGGGTGGGTGCCGCCCCGGCCGCGGCCGGCCCCGGCACGGCCGCCACGGCCCCCGCCGACGTGGCCCACCAGTGGGTCCGGGCGGCCTACCAGGCGGTCCTGCTGGAGAACCTGACCCCGCCGACCGCGGCCCGGGCCTACGCCCACCTGACGGTGGCTATGTACGAGGCGGCGGCGCCGGGCATGCCCCACCACGTCTCGCTGGGCGGCCGGCTCAACGGCCTGCCCGTCGCCGCGCGCACCCTCCGGCACCGGGGTGACGTCGACTGGGCCGCGGCGGCGTCCGTGGCCGCGCTCGACGTCCTGACCTCCGTCCTGCCGCACCGCTCGGCCGCGACGGCGGGCGTGCTGGCCCGGACCCACGCCCAGGTGCTGCAGGACCGCCGGGCCGCCGGGGTACCGACCGCGCGGCTGCAGGCCTCGCTGGGCCACGGCCGGGCCGTGGCGGCCTGGCTGGTCGCCTGGCTGCGCGGCGACGGCCACGCCGAGGCGAGCGCCCGCGCCTACACCCCGCTGTCCGGACCACCCTGGGCATGGCAGTCGACCCCGCCCAACTACCGGCCCGCGATCGAGCCGTACTGCGCCGACGTGCGCCCCATGCTGCTGCGCACCACCGACGAGGTGGCGGCCGCCCCGCACGTGCCGTTCTCCGACGTCGAGGGCTCGGACTTCCACGCGCAGGCGATGGCCGTGGTCGCCCAGAGCCGGGCCAACGGCGCGGAGGAGCGCGAGATCGCGCGGTTCTGGACCGACAACCCGGGCTCGTTCACGCCACCGGCCGGCACGCCCACGGGCCTGCCCACCGGGCACTGGATGCTGATCGCCTCGCAGACCACGCGGCAGCTGGGCCTGCGGCTGGACCGGACCCTGGAGGCACTGGTCCGGCTGGGCGTGGTGATGAACGACGCGTTCCTGGCCTGCTGGACCGAGAAGTACCGCAGCAACCTGCTCCGGCCGGTCACCTACGTGCAGCGGTACGTGGACCCCACCTGGCTGCCGTTCGTGAACACGCCCCAGTTCCCCGAGCACACCTCGGGGCACTCCGTGTCCTCCGCGGCGGCCGCCGTCGTGCTGACCGACCTGCTCGGGTCGTTCCCGTTCACCGACGACTCCCACGACGAGCGCGGCTACCCGGCTCGCCGGTTCTCCTCCTACGACGACGCCGCCCTGGAGGCCGCCGGCTCCCGCCTGTTCGGCGGGATCCACTACCCGTGGGGCATCGAGGCCGGCCTGCTGCAGGGCCGGCAGATCGGGGAGCTCGTCGTCGCGCGCCTCCGCACCCGGCGCTGAGCCCGCCCGGCCCCCACCGACCCCGGCACCACCGCCCCGACCACCCGGTCAGGTCACCACCCACCGACCCAGGAGACCTCATGCCCAGCACCGTCCGTCGCCTCGCGACCGCGCTCACCGCCGCGGGCGCCGCCCTCGCCCTGTCCCTGGCCTCGGCCCCCGCGGCCCTGGCCGCCGACGTGGAGCCGCCCCAGAACGGGAGCAACTCCGCCACCGGCCGCTCGATCAGCATGAGCTGGCTCGAGGTCGGCCGGCTGCCCGGTGGCGTCCTGGGCAACTACCACCAGGGGTACATGACGGTGGAGACGCCCGGTGACGGCAGCGGGTCGTACGTGTTCGGCGACGTGGTCGACCTCGAGTGCCCGCCCGGCGTCACCCCCGACGACGGCGGCGGGCACGGCGAGGAGGAGCCCGAGGGGCCCTTCTGCGAGGCCGTGGCGTTCCGCACCATCGACGGCGGCGACCTCACGGTGGTGCACGACAAGCGCAACCGCAGCGCGCGCCTGACCGGCACCCTGGCCGTCAGCGACCACGGCACGCCGCTGGGCAACCCCGTCGTCGACATCCGGCTCACCGGCACGGCGACGACGTTCGCCGACCGGTACAGCTCGCGCTGGAGCGACGGGACGGTCGTCTACCGCTCCTCGTACAGCCAGGTCGGCCGCGAGGCCACCATCGTCGGTCGGATCGGGCCGATGGTCTTCGACAACGCCGAGGGTGAGTACAGCTACGCGACGCTGTCGTCCTGGAGCGAGATCTCGCGCGTGCGCGTCCGCACCCCGTGACGTCCGCGGGGGAGGCGGCGCGGACCCCCGCCGGCCGTCTCCCCCGCGGTGCCGGACCGGGCCCGGTCGACGCGCCGGCTCAGAGCGACCCGACCGACACCCGCGCCGGCAGGGGCAGCTCCGCCGCCCGCCAGGTGGTCATGCCGCTCGCGGTCCGCAGCGTCGCGACGCGGCCGGTGTCGTCGCGGGTGGCCCGGACGCGTTCGCCCACCGCGCCGTAGCCGGGCCCGCTGACCATGGCGAGGGTGTTCGCGTCGAGGACGTCGAGCTCCACCACCGCGGCGCCCGGGTCGGCCAGCGACGGGTTCAGGAGCAGCAGCCGGTCGCCCAGCAGCACGACGTCCTGCACCCCCCACAGCGTGGCCCACCGGCCCACCAGGTCACCGGCCAGGGCCTGCTGCTCCGCGTCCTGCCGGTGCGGGGTGGGTGAGGCGGCCAGGTCCACGAGCCGGACCGCGCCGACCGCCAGCTCCAGGGCGGGACCGTCGATGGCGTTGGTCAGCACCGACACCGCCAGCCCGCTGCCCGGGTCCAGCAGGGTGCGGGTGATGTGCCCCGGCCAGCCGCCGCCGTGCCCGACCAGCCGGCGCTCGCCGACCGTGCTCACCGCCATCCCCAGCCCGTAGCCGTCGCCCGCGGTCCCCGGCACGTCCCACCACGGGTGCTGCAGCTGCCGCCGGGCGGTCGGGTCGAGCAGCCGCGGGTCGGCCTCGTCGCCGTCGCCGTCGCGGTGCGCCGAGACGTACCGGAACAGGTCCTCGGCCGTGGAGCAGAACCCGGTCGCGGCCGCCATCGCGCCCGTGCCGACCTGGTCCACCGGCACCCTCGCGTCCGCGTAGGCCAGCGAGGTGTAGCCCGTCGCCGCCCGCGCGGCGAGCGGGTCGCCCGGCGCCAGGTCCGGCGCGGTGGCCGTCAGCCCCAGCGGCTGCAGCACCCGCTGCGTCACCGCCTCCGCCCAGGTCGCCCCCGTCGCCGCCGCGACGACCAGGCCCAGCAGGGCGTAGCCGATGTTGGAGTACTTGAACGCCACGTCGGGCTCGGTGACCACGGCGTCCCGGACGACCGCGCGCAGGTCGGCCTCGTCGTGGAACGGCCGCCGCAGCTGCCACTGGTCGCCGTCGGCCCCGTCCCGGACCAGGCCGGCGCTGTGGTTGAGCAGCTGCCGCAGCGTCACCGCCCCCACCGCCGCGGACACCTCACCCGTCCACGGCAGCCAGGTGGCGAGCCGGTCGTCCAGGCGCAGCGTCCCCTCGGCCGCGAGCTGGTGCACGACGGTGGCGGTGAACGTCTTGGAGTGCGACGCCACCCGGAACACGTGGTCGGTGCCCAGGGCCGTCCCCTGCTCGAGGTCGGCGTGGCCGTGGGCGGTGCTGAGCAGCAGCTCGCCGGCCAGCCCCAGCGCACCCTGCACCCCGGGCACCCGGTGGTGCCGGCGCCGGAACGCCCACCAGGAGTCGACGTAGGGGGCCGTGCGACGGACGAGGTCGCGGGTCAGCTCGGGTGCGCTCACGCCGGCCCAGTCTGCCCCAGGCCATGATGGGCCGGTGGCCGAGAACCCCCCGCCCCCGGCGGCACCGCTGACCTACGGCACCTACCTGCGCGTGGACGACCTGCTGGGGCTGCAGCGGCTCAGCTCCGACCCCCCGGAGCACGACGAGCTGCTGTTCATCACCATCCACCAGGTCTACGAGCTGTGGTTCAAGCAGATCCTGTGGGAGCTGGACCGGGTCGTCCGCCTGCTCGCCACCGACGACCGGGCCCGGGCGCGGCACTCGCTGGGCCGGGTCCGCAGCATCGTCAAGGTGCTCGTCAGCCAGCTCGACGTGCTGGAGACCATGACCCCGCTGGAGTTCGCGTCGTTCCGGGCCCACCTGGAGTCCGGCTCCGGGTTCCAGTCCGCGCAGTTCCGCGAGGTCGAGTTCGTGCTCGGGCTCAAGGACGCCGCCGCCGTCCGCCGGGCCGAGCACGACGCGGCGCGCGGCCGGCTGCAGGCGCGTCTCGCGGCGCCGTCGCTGTGGGACGCGCTGCTGGCCCACCTGTCGCGCACCGGCCACCCCGCGGACCCGGCTGACGACGCGGCCGTCGAGGACGCCCTGGTCGAGCTGTACCGGCACGACCCCGACGCGGCCGGGCTGTGCGAGAGCCTGGTCGACCTGGACGAAGGGCTGCAGGAGTGGCGCTACCGCCACGTCAAGATGGTCGAGCGGACCATCGGCGCGAAGATGGGCACCGGCGGCTCGGCGGGGGCGGAGTACCTGCGCTCCACGCTGCGCCCGGCGTTCCCCCTGCTGTGGTCCATCCGGAGCCGGTTCTGATGCCGGCTCCCGGTTCGGGTCCGGCCCCGACCCCTGACGCCCCCTCCCCCGACGTCCCGCACGACGCCCGGGCCGTGGCCGCGCACTACACCGCGGCCCGGGTGCACGAGCGGCTGCTGCTGACCGGGCACAGCCACCAGGCCTGGCCGGACGTCGCCCGCGAGGGGCAGCTGGCGGCGTTCGACGACGCGGTGGAGCTGGTCGACGAGAAGTGGGACCGGGCGCTGGCGCAGGCGGCCCGGGTGCAGCAGGGCTGGGCCCGCTGGCTCGGCGACGACGGGTCGGGCGTCGTCACCCTGGCCGACAGCACGCACACCCTGCTGGTCCGGCTGCTGTCGGCGCTCGACCTGGCCGGCCGGCCGCGGGTGGTCACCACCGACGGCGAGTTCCACTCGGCCCGCCGCCAGCTGGACCGCCTGGCCGAGACCGGCGTCGAGGTGGTCCGGGTGCCCGCCGGGCCGGTGGCCACGCTGGCCGAGCGGGTGGCGGCGCAGGTGGACGGGCGGACCGCGCTGGTCCTGGTGTCCAAGGTGCTGTTCGGCACGGGCGCCGTGGTCCCGCACCTGGCCGCCACCGCCGCGGCGGCGCGGCACCACGGCGCGGTCCTGGTCGTGGACACGTACCACGCGCTCGGGGCGCTGGACTGGTCGCTGGCCGAGGACGACCTGCTGGACGCGTGGGCGGTCGGCGGCGGTTACAAGTACCTGCAGCACGGGGAGGGCTCGTGCTTCCTGCGCCGGCCCGCGGGGTCCCGGCTGCGGCCGGTGGTGACGGGTTGGTTCGCGGAGTTCGCCGACCTGGCCGCCACCCCGGCCGGGCAGGTCGGCTACGGCGACGGGCCGGAGCGCTTCGCGGGGTCGACCTACGACCCGACCAGCCACTACCGGGCGGCGCGGGTGCTCGACTTCTTCGACGTCCAGGGGTTCACGCCGGCCTGGCTGCGTGCGGTCAGCCGGCACCAGGTCGGCCGGCTCGCGAACGGGGTGGCGGCGCTGGACGTCGAGGAGGAGCGGCTCGTGCTCGAAGTGCCGGACCCCGACGCCCGGGCCGGGTTCCTCGCGCTGCGGACGCCGCACGCCGCGGCCCTGCAGACCGCCCTGCGTGAGCGCGGCGTCCTCACCGACCACCGCGGCGAGGTGCTGCGCCTCGGGCCGGCGCCATACCTGCGTGACGACCAGCTCGACGCGGCCGTCGGCCACCTGGCGGAGGCCCTCCGCACGCTCTGAGACGCGTCACCGACCGCCGCAGCCAGTCGTCGACCGAGCGGGGGTGTACCGGGGTGTACCGCGCCGCCTGTACCGCGCGCCGCCTGTACCGCGCCGCCTGTACCGACCAGCGACACCGGACGGCCCGATACGGCACGGTGACCCGCCGAGCCCGCCTGTCGTGTCGCTGGTCGGTACGCGCACGGTCGCCGGCACCGGGCAGCGGGGCCGGCCCCGGGCCGACGTGCGGGCCGGCCCCGGGCCGACGTGCGGGCCGGGGGGTGCGGCTCAGCCGCGGCCGAGGCGGGCGAGCACCCGCCCGGCCAGCGAGCGGCGCCGCGGCCGCGCGTCAGCCGTGGCCACCCCGTCGCCCTCGACGTCGCCGGTGTCGCCCAGGTCGGGGTCGTCCGGGACCCCCGAGCGTCTGACCTCCTCGTCCACCGCCCGCTGGTCGGCCCTGGCCTCGCGGGAGGCCTGCACCGCGGACCAGGCGACGGCCGCGAACGGCACGGCCAGGATCGCGCCGATGATGCCGGCCACGATCGACCCGGCGGTCAGGGCGAGCAGGATGACCAACGGGTGCAGGGACAGGTAGCGGCCCATCAGCACCGGCTGCAGGAAGTTGCCCTCGATCTGGTTGACCGCCACGACCAACGCCAGCACCGCCAGGGCCGTGCCGGGCGAGTTCGAGACCAGGGCGATCAGG
Source organism: Jannaschia sp. R86511 (assembly GCF_042466345.1). NCBI lineage: Bacteria > Pseudomonadati > Pseudomonadota > Alphaproteobacteria > Rhodobacterales > Roseobacteraceae > Jannaschia > Jannaschia sp. R86511. Next base: position 558,018 of record NZ_JAXHCD010000001.1, on the reverse strand, counting down.
ACCGCCACGGCGCCCGCGGCGACCGCTCCGACGATGGGCACGAAGGCGGCGACGAACACGAGCAGGGCCAGCGGCAGGGCCAGCGGGACGCCCAGCAGGGTCAGGCCGATCCCGATGAACACCGCGTCGACCAGGGCGACGGTCGCTGTGCCGCGCACGTAGCCGCCCAGCACCTGGACCGCGCGGATCCCGACCAGGTCGAAGCGCCGGTGCTCGCGGGGCGGCAGCTGCGCCCGGAAGAAGGCCCAGATCTGGCGGCCGTCCTTGAGCAGGAAGAACAGCACGACCAGGGCCAGCAGCACACCGGTCGCGACCTGGGCGACGGCGGTGGCGCCCGTGATCGCACCGGACTGCACGGCCGAGCCCTGCAGCACGGACTCCAGCTGCCCGGTGATCTCCTCCACGTCGACCGACGGCAGCCCGAACGGCCCGGACTCCACGAAGTCCTGGAGCTGGTCGAAGCCCTGCAGGGCCCCGTCGCGGAGCTCACCCCACTGCGAGGCCACGGCGTCACCGACCAGCCAGCCGACCCCGCCGAGAAGGGCGAAGCCCAGCAGCAGCGTGATCCAGACCGCCACCACCCGGGGCAGCCGGCGGTCGAGCAGGTCCACCAGCGGACCGGCCGCCGCGGCCAGCAGCACGGCGATCAGGACCGGGACCACCACCAGCCGCAGCTGGACCCCGACGAAGGCCACGACGGTCACCGCCGCCAGCACCAGCAGGATCTGCAGGCTGCGGGTCGCCGCGCCGCCCAGGCCGTCGTTCCAGCGGTCTCGCCGCGCAGTGGTGTCGCTCACCCGCTGAACGTACCCAGCGGGCCCGCGATGAACCCAGGGCACGACCGCGCCGCGGACCGGCACGGCAGGATGCAGCCATGCATGACACCCACCACGACGTCGTCGTCGTCGGGGGCGGCCACAACGGGCTGACCGCCGCGGCGTACCTGGCCCGGGCGGGCCGCCGGGTCCTGCTGCTGGAGCAGGCCGACCACCTGGGCGGTGCGTCGGTCAGCGAGCAGGTCTTCGCCGGCGTCGACGCCCGGCTGTCCCGCTACTCCTACCTGGTGAGCCTGCTGCCCCGGCAGGTGCGCGACGAGCTGGGCCTCGACCTGCGCCTGGTGCGGCGCCGGGTGTCGTCGTACACGCCCGACCCGCGCCGCGGTGGCGCCGCCGGGCTGCTGGTCACCGACGACGAGGCGGCCACGACCGCGTCGTTCGACCGGATCGGGGCCGGGGCCGACCGCGCCGGCTGGGACGGGCTGTACGCCCGCACCGCCCGGGCCGCGCAGGCGCTGTGGCCGACCGTCACCGACCCGCTGCTGTCGCGGGAGCAGGCCCGGGCCCGGATCGGCGACGCCGCCGTCTGGGACCTGCTCGTCGAGCGGCCGGTCGGGGTCGGGGTGGCCGAGGCGGTGCAGGACGACCTGGTCCGCGGGGTCGCGCTGACCGACGCGCTGATCGGCACGTTCGCCGACCCGGGCACGGACCTGCTGGCCAACCGCTGCTTCCTCTACCACGTGATCGGCGGCGGCACCGGGGACTGGGACGTCCCGGTGGGCGGCATGGGAGCGGTGTCGGGCGCCCTGGCCGACGCCGCCCGCGCCGCGGGCGCCGACCTGCGCCCGTCGTCGCGCGTGGTCTCGCTGGACCCGGACGGCCGGCTGGTCGTCGACGCCGCCGGCGAGGAGCTCGTCGTCACCGCGGAGCACGTGGTGTGGGCCGGTGCCCCGGCGGCCCTGGACCGCGCCCTGGCGGCCGCCGGGGCGGCGCACCACGGCGGGTCCGGCGACCCGCTCAGCGACGCCACGCCCGAGGGCTCGCAGCTGAAGGTCAACATGCTGCTGCGCCGGCTGCCCCGGCTCCGCGACGCGCACGTCAGCCCGGAGGACGCCTTCGCCGGCACCTTCCACGTCAACGAGAACGCCGAGCAGCTGGCCACGGCGTTCGCCCAGGCCTCCGCCGGCCGCATCCCCGACCTGCCGCCGTGCGAGGTCTACTGCCACACCCTGTCCGACCGCTCGATCCTCGGGCCCGACCTGCGGGCCCAGGGGGTGCAGACCATGACGCTGTTCGGGCTGCACATGCCCGCACGGCTGTTCACGGCCGACCCCGACGGCGCCCGCGAGCAGGCGCTGCGGGCCACGCTGGCCTCGATCGGCTCGGTGCTGGCGGAGCCGGTGGAGGACGTCCTGCTCACCGACGCCGACGGCCGGCCCTGCCTGGAGGTGCGCACCCCGGTCGACCTGGAGGGCGACGTCGGCCTGCCCGGCGGCCACATCTTCCACCGCGACCTGTCCTGGCCCTGGGCCGAGCGGCCGGAGGACGTCGGCACCTGGGGGGTGGGCACGGCGCACGCGAAGGTGCTGCTCGGCGGGGCGGGGGCCCGACGGGGCGGCGGTGTCAGCGGCATCCCCGGAAGATCCGCGGCCATGGCGGTGCTGGAGCAGGTATGACCACCCCTGCCGTCACCCCCGCCTCGACCACCACCCCGGGCAAGAAGGACTTCAGCCGGCTGTACACGAGCCCGGACCCCCGGCCGTACATGCGCTACTTCGCCACCCAGGACTACCGCGTCCTGGCCGCGGGGGCGGAGCTGTACCGACGCGTGCTCGCCGAGGTCGGCGACCCCGGTGCCGTGGTGGACGTCTGCTCGTCCTACGGCCAGGACGCCGCCCTGCTGAACCACCACCTGAGCGGGCCCGAGCTGTTCGCCCACTACACGGCCGACGACGTGGCCGACCTGTCGCGCGAGGAGCTCGTCGCCCGGGACCGCGGCTTCTACGCCGGCCTGCGTCGCGACACGGCCGTGCCGGTGCTCGGCCTGGACGCCTCGGCCGCGGCCGTGGCCTACGGGGTCGACGCCGGACTGCTGGCCGAGGGCGTCGCCGCCGACGTCGAGGGTGACGACGAGGTGGACCTGGCGCCGCTGGCACATGCCGGCGGCCTGGTGGTCACCGGGGGCATCGGCTACGTCGGGCCCCGGACCTTCGCGCGGCTGCTCGACGTCGCCGAGGGCCGACCCTGGGTCGCGGGCATGGTGCTGCGGTGGGTGGACCTCGACCCGCTGGCCGAGCTGCTGCGGGAGCGGGGCTACCGGGTGCAGGTGGCCGAGGACGCGCCCGTGGTGCAGCGACGGGTGGCCGACGACGGCGAGCGCATCGCCATGCTGGCGCGGCTGCACGAGCTCGGTCGCGAGGTCGGGCCGGTCGAGGCCGCGGGCCACCACGCGGCGCTGCCGTTCCTGGCCGTGCCGGACGGCCGCCCCGCCCCGGACCTGGCCGCGCTGGCCGCGGGACTGGACCGGGTGCGGTGACCCCGGCCGGCGCCGGGCTGCGGCAGGCGCTCGCCGAGCGGCCGGTCGTGCTGGACGGCGGCCTGGCCACGCACCTGGAGACCCGCGGGCACGACCTGTCCGGCGACCTGTGGTCCGCCCGGCTGCTGCGCGACGACCCCGCCGCCGTCCGGGCCGCGCACGAGGACCACCTGCGCGCCGGGGCCGAGGTGGTCGTGACGGCGTCCTACCAGGCCTCGGTCGAGGGCTTCGCCCGGCTCGGCCTGGACCCGGCCCACGCGCTGGCCCTGGTCGCGCGCTCGGTCGAGGTCGCGCGGGACGCGGTGGCCCGCACGGGCCGGCCGGCCTGGGTGGCCGGGTCCGTCGGCCCGTACGGGGCCGTGCTGGCCGGCGGGCAGGAGTACACCGGTGACTACCTGGACCCCGGCCCCGACGGCACCCCGCCGCAGACGGTGGCCACGCTGCGCACCTTCCACCGCGAGCGCATGGCCGCGCTCGCCCAGGCCGGCGCCGACGTGCTGGCCCTGGAGACCGTGCCCGCCCGGGCGGAGGCCGAGGCGCTGCTGCTGGCCGCCGCGGACGTCGGTGCCCCGGTGTGGCTGTCGCTGACCACGGTCGTGGACGCCGCCGGCGTGGTGCGCACCCGGCGCGGCGAGCCCGCTGCGGACGTCTTCGCCCTGGCCCGCGACGTGCCGCAGGTGGTGGCCGTCGGCGTCAACTGCTGCGACCCGGCGGGGGTGGGGGCCGCGGTCACGGTCGCGGCCGCCGCGTCCGGTCTGCCGGTGGTGGCCTACCCCAACAGCGGGGAGGTGTGGGACGGAACCGCCCGGGCCTGGACCGGTCGGCCCGAAGTCGACCTGGCCGCGGTGCGCGGCTGGGTCGACACCGGGGCGCGGCTGGTGGGCGGCTGCTGCCGGGTCGGCCCCGACCAGGTGGCGGCCCTGGCCCGCACGCTCGGGCGCTGACGGGACGGGACAACCCGGACCGGGCGCGGGAGGATCGGGGGCATGACCGCCGCCGAGCCCCCGACCGTCGACCTCAACGCCGACGTCGGCGAGGGGTTCGGCCGGTGGCGGCTGACCGACGACGAGGCGCTGCTCGAGGTGGTGACCAGCGCCAACGTGGCCTGCGGCTTCCACGCCGGGGACCCGGGCACGATGCGACGGCTGTGCGTCGCGGCCCGCGAGCGGGGGGTCAGCATCGGCGCGCACGTCGGCTACCGGGACCTGGCGGGCTTCGGGCGGCGGTTCCTGGACGTGGCGCCCGACGAGCTGCGCGACGACGTCGTCTACCAGGTCGCGGCCCTGGTCGGGACGGCCGCGTCGGTCGGGGCCCGGGTGCGCTACGTCAAGCCGCACGGGGCGCTCTACAACGCCGTCGTGCACCACGAGGGCCAGGCCCGGGCGGTGGTCGAGGCCGTGGCCGCGCTCGACCCCGCCCTGCCGCTGCTGGGCCTGCCGGGCTCGGTGGTGCTGGAACTGGCCGCCGCCGCCGGCCTGACGACCGTGACCGAGGCGTTCACCGACCGCGCGTACACCGCGCAGGCCACCCTGGTGCCCCGCACGGTCGAGGGCGCCGTCGTGGCCGACGAGGCCACCGTGGTGGCCCGCGGCGTGGCCATGGCGACCGGTCGGCCCGTGACCGACGTCGACGGGTCGCCGCTGCGGGTCGACGCGCGCTCGCTGTGCCTGCACGGCGACACCCCCGGGGCCGTGACGACGGCCCGGGCCGTCCGCGCCGGGCTGGAGCGGGCCGGGGTGCGGGTGGCGGCGTTCGCCCGATGAGGCTGCTGCCGTCCGGCTCGCGCGGCGTGCTGGTCGAGCTCGACGACCTGGACCAGGTGATGGCCCTGCACGCCCGGCTGCGGGACGCGGACCTGCCCGGGGTGGTCGACCTGGTGCCCGCCGCCCGCACGGTGCTGCTGGTGCTGGACCCGGGCGCCACGTCGCCGGCCACGGTGGCCGAGCGGCTGCGGGCCCTGCCCGGGGCGACGGTCCCGACCGCGTCCGCCGCGGACCGGCGCGGTGCGGCGGGACCGGACCTCGTCGAGGTCCCCGTGGTCTACGACGGCCACGACCTGGCCGAGGTGGGCCGGCTGACGGGCTGGGGCGCCGACGGCGTGGTCGCCCGGCACACGGGTACGACCTGGACCGTCGCGTTCGGCGGCTTCGCCCCCGGCTTCGCCTACGCCGTGGCCGACACCGGTCCGAGGTGGCAGGTGCCCCGGCGGCACGAGCCGCGGACCCGGGTGCCCGCCGGGTCCGTGGCGGTGGCCGACGGCTGGACCGGCGTGTACCCCGCGGCCTCGCCGGGCGGCTGGCAGCTGCTGGGCCGCACCGCCACCGCCGTCTGGGACCTGGACCGCGACCCCCCGGCCCTGCTGCGCCCGGCGGTGCGGGTGCGCTTCGTGGCCGAGCCGCGATGAGGTCGGCGCCGCAGGCCGTGCTGCACGTGCGGGCCACCGGGATGTCCACCACGGTGCAGGACGAGGGCCGGTCCGGGTACGCCTCGTGGGGCGTGACGCGCTCGGGCGCCTGCGACCGGGCGGCGTACCGGCTGGCCAACCGGCTGGTCGGGAACCGGGCGGGGGCCGCGGGGCTGGAGGTGCTGCTGGGCGGGCTCGAGCTGGCCTGCGACCGGCCCGTCACCCTGGCCGTCACCGGTGCGCCGTGCGGCGGCACCCCGCTGGACGCACCCTTCGAGCTCCTCCCGGGCCGGGTCCTGCGTCTGGGCGCCCCGCCGGTGGGCCTGCGCAGCTACGTCGCCGTGCGGGGCGGCATCGACGTCACCCCCGTGCTCGGGTCCCGCGCCACCGACACGCTGTCGGGCCTGGGGCCGCCGCCGCTGCGCCCCGGCGACCGGCTGCCGGTCGGCGGGGCCGTGACGGCCATGCCGGGGGTGGACGTCGCCCCGGTGCACCCGCCGCCCGGTGGTCCGGTGACGGTCCGGGTGACGCCCGGCCCGCGGCTGGACCGTTTCGGGGACCGGGCCTGGGCCACCCTGCTGGCGACGGAGCGGGTCGTCGGCACCGACAGCGACCGGGTCGGGGTGCGGCTGACCGGCCCGGCCCTGGACCACCGGGCGGGCCAGGACGAGCTGCCCAGCGAGGGGGTGCTGCGCGGCGCGGTGCAGGTGCCGCCGTCCGGCACACCCGTGGTGTTCCTGGCCGACCACCCGGTCACGGGCGGCTACCCGGTGCTGGCCTACCTGCTGGACGACGACCGGCGCTCCGACGTGGACCGGCTGGCCCAGGCCCGACCCGGCCAGCACGTCCGGTTCCGCCCGGCGTGAGCCGCGCAGACCGCCCGGTCGCGTCGACCGACGGGGCGGTCGCGGACGGCCGCGGTCGCGGACCGGTCAGTCGCTGACGGTGACGCCCTTCCAGAACGCGACCCGGTCCTTGATCTCGGCCGCAGCGTCCTTGGGCTGCGGGTAGTACCAGGCGGCGCCCGCGTTCACCTGCCCGGCCACGACCACGTCGTAGTAGGACGCGGTGCCCTTCCACGGGCAGACGGACGTGGCGTCGTCGGGGACCAGGTGCTCCGCCCCGACCGAGTCCAGCGGGAAGTAGTGGTTGCCCTCGACGACCACCGTGTCGTCGGAGCGTGCGATGACGGTGCCGTTCCACTCAGCCTTCATGCCGGGTCAACCCCGTGGGCGGGGCCCCGATTCCCCCGACCGGCACCACCTCACCCGACGCCCGGCGGCCGGGCTCACAACACCCGCAGCGTCATCCCCGCCTCCCGCAACCGGTCCACCAGCACCTCGCCCAGGGCCGTGGCCGGGGTCAGCACGCCGGCCCGGTCGGGCAGCCGGTCACGGTCCAGCACCAGCGCCAGGGCGCTCTCGCCCAGCATCCGCGCCGTCGCGGCGTAGCCCGGGTCGCCCGGTGAGGTGACCCGGGCCTGCACCAACCGGCCGGTGCTGGTCCGCGAGTGCAGCCGCACCGCGAACCAGCCCGCCTCGCGGGCGGCCTCGTCCGGGCCGGTGCCGACGGCCGGCAGGACGCGGTCCAGCAGCCGACGGGTGACGGGCACGGCCATGGCCAGCCCGAGCCCACCGGTGCCCGCGGCCAGGCCCGCGGCCAGCGGGGCGCCCAGCACGCGGCCCGGCATCCCCACGGCCTCCCGGTACGTGAACCCCCGGCCGTAGGCGTAGCCGCTGAGGGCGTTGCTGCGGCGGACCACGCGGCTGTTGACCGGGCCCATGACGAACGGCGCCAGCCAGCGGCCGGCGTCGGCGTCCCAGGACACGCCCCAGGAGTCCGGCCCGTCCCCGGGGCCGTCGACCGTGCGGTCGGGCTCGACGGCCCGGTCGGGGCTCAGGGCGTACGGGTCGGCGACCAGGCGGCGGGCCTCGCGGTCGTCGCGCATCCGGTCGACCTGGGCCCGCATCGAGTCCACCGTCCCGCCGCTGAACCCGCCCGAGGCGCCCGTCAGCACGAACCGGGTGCGGCCCAGCTCGCCCAGCCCGTGCGTCGCGGCGGCCCGCGCCAGCAGCAGCACCCCCAGGTCGGAGGGCACCGAGTCGAACCCGCAGGCGTGCACCAGCCGCGCGCCGGTCGCCCGGGCGGTCTCGTCGTTGGCGTCGATGCTGGTCCGCATGAACAGCACCTCGCCGGTCAGGTCCACGTAGTCGGTGCCCTCGGCGGCGCAGGCCCGGGTCAGCGGCAGACCGAAGCGCTCGTACGGACCCACGGTGCTGGCCACCACCCGGGCGCGCCGGGCCACGTCGCGCAGCGCGTCGTCGTCGTGGGCGTCGGCCACCAGCAGCGGCCACTGCTGCGCCCGCGCGCCCAATCCGTCACGCACCTGCGCGAGCCGGTCGGCCGAGCGCCCGGACAGCCCGACCGAGACCCCGGGCGGTGCGTGGCGGGCCAGGTGCTCGGCCACCAGCCTGCCCGCGAAACCCGTGGCACCGTGGACGACGACGTCGAGCTCGCGGGGACCCTGCTGCACCATCGGACCACCGTACGCACGGGGCCCCGGACCGCCCGTCGGGACCGGCACGTGGCCGGACCCGCGGTCCCGTGCCACGCTCCGCTCGTGCTCCCCCTCACCACCATCACGGGCCTGCCCGTGCCCGAGATCACCAGCGCCGACGTCGTGTACGTGGTCGGCGGGGTCGGTCTGCTCACCGCGGCCGTGCTGCCCCGGCTGATCCGCGGCCGCGCCGTCTCCGCCGCCATGGCGTTCACCGGGGTCGGCGTGGTGGTCGGTCTGCTCCCGCTGCCCCTGCCGGAGCTCAACCCGCTGGAGCAGGGCGAGTCGACCGAACGCCTCACCGAGCTCGCCGTGATCGTCGCGATCATGGGTGTGGGCCTGGCGCTGGACCGGCCCCTGTCGTGGCGGGCCTGGGGGACGACCTGGCGGCTGCTGGGCATCGCCATGCCGCTGTGCATCGCCGCCGTCGCCCTGCTGGGCTGGGGGCTCATGGGGCTGCTGCCGGCCAGCGCGCTGCTGCTGGCGGCGGTGCTGGCCCCCACCGACCCCGTCCTGGCCGGGGACGTGCAGGTCGGCGGGCCGAACAGCGGTGAGGAGGACGAGGTCCGCTTCGGGCTGACGAGCGAGGCCGGCCTCAACGACGGCCTGGCGTTCCCGTTCGTCTACCTCGCCCTGTTCGTCGGTTCCTCCGGGGTCATCGGGGCGTGGGGGCCGCGGTGGGTGCTGTGGGAGCTGCTCGGCAAGGTGGTCGTGGGCCTGCTGGTGGGCGGCGCGGTCGGCTGGCTGCTGGCCCGGGTGGCCTTCCGCGCACCCAGCGCGACGTTCCGGTTCGCCGAGGCCGGGGAGGCCGTGGTGGCGCTCGGCGCGGTGCTGCTGGCCTACGGGGTCGCCGAGACGCTGCAGGGGTACGGGTTCCTGGCCGTGTTCGCCGCCGCCATGGTGATCCGCTCGCACGAGAGCCGGCACGACTACCACCACGTGCTGCACTCGTTCATCGAGCAGATCGAGCTGCTGCTGACCATGACGCTGCTGCTCATGTTCGGCGTGGCCATCGCGCGGGGCCTGTTCGACGACCTGACCTGGGTGGGCGTGGCCACCGGGGTGCTGCTGGTGGTCGTGGTGCGCCCGGTGGCGGGGTGGCTGTCCCTGATCGGGAGCGGGACGCGGCGTCGGGAGCGGTCGGCGCTGGCGTTCTTCGGCGTGCGCGGGATCGGGTCGTTCTACTACCTGGCCTACGCCACGACCGAGGGGTCGTTCAGCCAGGAGAGCGAGCTGTGGGCCACCGTCGGGTTCACGGTGCTGCTGTCGGTGGTGCTCCACGGGGTGACCGCGACGCCGGTGATGGCCTGGCTCGACGGCGAGGCCCGGGCCCACGAGCCGGAGCCGCCCCCGGCCGAGGTGGGCGGTCCGCCGACCGGCAGCCCGAAGGCCTGACCTGCCCCCGGACCGCCTCGACCAGCCCAGCCCTGCCCTGGGCCGACCCGGCCGGTCAGGCCGGGGTGGCCTCGTGCCCCGGGCGGCCGGGGGTCCGCTCGGACTCCTTCATCTCGGCCTCCAGCAGGTGCCGCCGCCCCTGCACCAGCTGCTCCCGGGCGTCCCGCTCGTGGTCCCGGAACCGGCTCCAGTAGCCGTCGTCGTACTCCTCGACGACCTGGAAGGTCCACCGGCCGGCGAGCACGTTGCGCCCGAGCAGGTCGTGGCGCAGCCGGGCGGCCAGGTCCTCGTGCCCCGCCCCGGCGAGCTCGTCGACCGCCTCGCCCAGCAGGATGTCGGCCCGGCCGGACAGCCGGTGGAAGCCGTACAGCAGGCCACGGGCGTGCTCGACGGTCTCCAGCGCCTCGCTCAGCTTGCCCAGCGCCGAGACCGTGGCGTCGTCGACCCCGGCCGGGCGGACGTGCTCGGGGGCCGGGGCGTCGTCGCCGTCCCGCTCAGCCACGGCCGGGCAGCATGCCGTAGGCGTGGCTCGGGGTGAGGCTCAGCAGCAGCCGCCGCTCGCGCACCATGACCCGGCGGTACTCGTCCCAGTCGGGGTGCTCGCCGGCCGCGTGCCGGTAGTAGTCCACGAGCGCCTCGACCGTGGCGTCGTCGGTCGCGCGGGCGACCGGCGTCGTCGTGGCCTCGCCCTCGATGACGACGTAGCTCCAGAAGTCCGGGGCGCTCACGTGCAGGGACACCCGCGGGTCACGGCGGGCGTTGCGGGTCTTGGCCCGGTCGTCGGTGACCGAGACCACGAACCGGCCGTCCTGCACCACGTGCATGACGTTGGACGACTGCGGTCGCCCGTCCCGCTTGAGCGTGATGAGCACGCTGCGCCGGTGCTCGGTGGCGAAGGACACCGCGTCGTCGACTTCCACCCCGCCATCCTCGGCCCCGCGGGGGCGGCTCGCACCCGGGCGCTGTCGGTCCCGCCGCCTACCGTCGGCCCGTGCCGGAGCAGGGGTCCCACGAGGCCGTCGACCACCTGACGGGCGAGCTGGAACGGCTGCCCGGGGTGGGCGGCTGGTACGTGCTCCGGCTCGGTCCGGCGCGGTCGCAGCAGCTGCGTGCCGGGGCCCGCCGGGGGTTCGTCCCGGTGGCGGCGAGGGTCGGCGGGTCCGCCTGGGACACGTCGCTGATGCCCATGGGGGACGGCACGCTGTTCCTGGCGCTGCCCGCGCACGTCCGTCGCGCCGAGGCCGTCGACGAGGGAGACCAGGTCAGGGCCGTGCTGCGGCCCCGGGAGCGGCCGCCGGCCCCGCGCCGGGGTCGCTGGTGACACCGGGTTCGCTGCTGACGCCGGGGGACGGGCTCTCGGCCGGGGCGTCGGTGCGACCGCTCCCCGCGGCCCCCTCGGCGGGCAGCGCCCGGACCGGGCCGGACACGCGCACCTCGACCGTCACCCCGTGGAAGTGCGGCGGCACGTGGGCGCAGGTCGACCGCTCGGTGACGGTCACGGTGATGACGTAGCCGTCCGGCCGCCGGCCCAGGCCGACGGCGGCCACGCCGGGCAGCCGGCGCAGCTCGGTACGCAGCTGCTCCTTGGCGGCGCGCGCGGTGTCCCGGTCGGTCACCCCGCCAGGATGGCACCCAGCTCGGTGAGCACGTCGTCGATCACGTTGCAGTAGGTCAGACCCAGCCCGTCGTCCCCGCCGGCCTCGCTGCCCGCGAACAGCAGCCCGACCGCGCTGCCGCCGTCGGCCAGACGCACCAGGGAGCCGCTGTCACCGCCGCGCGAGAACGGTCCGGCCGTCCCGTCGGGCCCGCCGGCCGCGCCGCCGACCTCGATCTGGCCGTCGAAGCGGAGCAGCCCGACCCCGGCCCCGTAGTCCACCACCACGTCGTCGACCTCGATGGCCGTCACCCGGCCCCGGGTCAGACCGGTGGTGCGGCCCAGCTTCTCGACCAGCTCGTCGCCGTCCAGCCGGGCCGTGGCCGTGGGGGCGCCGGTCACGTCCACCTCGATCCCCGCGTCGGGGCGGGCCAGCGCGGCGTCGACCCGGTTGCCCGCCGCCGGGTCCAGCGCGGCGGCGGTCTCCAGCACCCCCACCCGGTCCTCGGCCGTGCCGCCGTCGGCCGGGCCGGGCTGCCGCACCACGTCACCCGGGGAGGCCAGACCCGCCCGCGCCAGCACGTGGCTGTTGGACAGCAGGAACGGCTCACCGTCCCGCTCGACCAGCGCCCCCAGGGTGCCGGCCGTGTCGGCCTCGTGGCAGACCGAGCAGCCCGGCACCAGGGGACGCAGCCGGCCCTGCAGCTGCTCCGGGGCGGGCGAGGTCAGCGCCCGGACCGGACCGATCCGGCGGACGTCGACCTCGCCGTCCCCGACCTCGGCCCGCAGCTGCTCGACCAGGCGCGCCACCAGCGGGCCCTCGTGCCGGTACCGCACGGCCAGGGCGTAGCCCGACCCGCGCGGCGCCGCCCCCAGGGCGACCGGCCCCGCCGCGGGCACCTGACCGGCGGCGACCTCCCGCGTGGTGACCCGCGCCGACCACGACTGCTTCAGCTCCCGTACCGACCCCAGCTCCATCAGCCGAGAGTGCCACCGGGGCCGGACACATGGGCGGTCCGGCTCCCGCCGGTGGCCCGCAGCAGCAGCTCGGCCGTGGCCAGCGGCTCGTCCCAGGGCGGCAGGTGGCCGGACCGCTCGAACCAGTGCAGCTGCGCCCCCGGGACCGCCCGGTGGGCCCGCTGCGCCTGACCCGGCAGGCACAGCCCGTCGTGGCGCCCCCACGCCACGGTCACGGTGCGTCCGTGCAGCCGCTCGGCGGGGACGGTCACGGGCTCGCGACGGCGCCCCAGGTGCCGCAGGCCCGGCACGAAGGAGGGGGTCGAGCCGAACAGCCGGGACGAGTCCGGCACGACGTCGCTCAGGTGGCGGGGCCGCGGCGACAGCGGTCGCAGCAGGACCTCGCGGCCCAGCCGCGTGGCGAGGATGGCGGGGGCCACGGGCCGCAGGACGGTCACCAGCACGAGCGCGGCCCAGGCCACCAGCAGGAACCAGCGCCGCCCGCCGGCCCCCCAGTACCCGCTGGGCGCGAGCGCCACCACATCGCCGCCGTGCCCCCGGCGCAGCAGCTCCAGCACGATCTCCGCACCCATCGAGCTGCCCACCAGGTCGGCGCCCAGCAGGTCGGCCCGCGCCAGCAGCCGCTCGACGTGGTCGGTGAGCGTGGTCACCGTGACGGGTCCCGGCAGCGGCGGGGCGTGACCGAAGCCGGGCAGGTCGAACGTCACCACCTCGCGGTGGCGGTGCAGCAGCGGGACGACGTGGCGCCAGCAGTCGTGCGTGGCCCCCAGCCCGTGCACCAGCACCAGGGGTCGCCCGGACCCGTGGCGGTGCAGCCTGGGCAGGGTGGGGTCCGTCACGGCGTCACGCTCGTCTCGTCGGGGCTGGCGTGATCATCCGTGGTCCGCGCACGACCCGCCAACCGGCACCGCCCACGCCGGTGGCCCCGTCCTGCCCAGGACGGGGCCACCGGTGCCCGGGTCGTCGACCCGGCGGCTCAGGTCACCGCGTCGTGACGGCGGACCTGTGCCAGCCGCCCCGACCGACGTCGTTGACCGCCGCGACGCGGACCTCGTGCGTCGACCGGCGCTCCAGCCCGGTCAGGGTGGCGGTGGTCCCGGTGCCGACCCCCTCCCCGACCGTGGCCCAGCGCTCGGCCCCGGCCGGGCGCACCTGGACGACGTAGTCGGTCACGGGCGACCCGCCGTCGGTGACCGGGGCGGTCCAGGCCAGCAGGACCGACCGGCCGCGCAGCTCGCCGGTGAGCCCGCGCGGGGCGGCGGGCGGCGACCACGTCGTGGCCTGGACCGGCCGGGCGAAGGTGCCGGCCCCGGCGTCGGAGACGGCCCGTACCCGCACCTGGTAGGCCGTGCCGGGCTCCAGCCCGGACAGGGTCGCCCCGGTCGTGGCCGTCACCGCGTCGAAGTACGGCTGCCACTGCTGCGTGCCGGCGACCCGGTACTGCACCCGGTAGTCGGTGACTTCGGACGTGCCCGGCAGGTGCGGCGCATCCCACGTCACCGTGACCCGCGAACCGCCCACGGCGGTGGCGAACACCTCACCGGGCGCCCCGGGCCGGACGACCGGCTGCGGCTCCGGGTCCGGGTCGGGCTCCGGGTTGGGGTCCGGGTCCGGGTCGCCGTCGCCGGCGGGGGTGAGGGGGCCGAACGGCACCCGGACGGTGGACCCGGTGAGGTCGAGCAGCGACGGGCCGTTGCCGAGGACGTTCCAGACCTCGACCCGGATCGAGCCGTCGACCATGTCGGTCAGGGTGCCCTCGACGCTCTCCACCGGCCGTGCGGCCGAGGTGTACCGCTCGAAGCCCGGTGTCGGGTCGGTGGCGAAGTAGCCGTAGCTCTCCACCCGGTCCCAGGTCCCGTCGCCGTCAAGGTCGTACGACACCCGGGCCCGGGTGCCGTTGCCCACGTTGCCCTCGGCGTCGATCCCGAGGTCGAAGGAGGTGCGCAGCCCGCCGAAGGTGCCGTCCAGGCCGTGCGCGGTGGCCACCAGACCGGTGCTGGGGTCACCGACGGCGTCCGGGCCCACCCGGGCCCCGAGCGTCGCCGTGGCCGTGGTGCCGGGCTCGGTGGACAGGCCGCCGGCGGCGGTCAGGTAGAGCTCGGTGGCGGCGGGCGCCGGGGGCTCGGTCGGCTCACCGGGCTCCTCGGTGCCGCTGGGCGCCCCGCCCCCGCTCCACGTGTGCGCCCCGGTGGCGACGGTCCGCCCGGCCGGCACGTCCAGGGAGGTGCCGTCGGAGAACCGCACGGTCAGCGGCTCCTGGGTGACGTTGGCCGCGACGTACGTGCGCGCCCCGTCGTCGCTGAACACGGCCGCCACCGGGTGGTCGGCGGTGACCTCGGCGTCCACGGTGCCCAGCTCGGCCAGGTTGGCGATCCAGTGGAACGTGTGCGCCCGGCTCTCGCCCTCCTCGACCGGGTACTCCCGGTCGCCGTCCAGCGCCTGCAGCGCCCGGTCCCCGTCGCCGAGGGCCAGGTAGGACCAGAGGATGTCCTGCCACACGGTCGGCTCGCCCCGGTTGACGGCGACCATCTCGTCGAAGTTGCTCACGACGTCGTCGGGTCGCAGCCCCAGGTACAGGTGCCCGCCCGTGATGGGCAGGGTGTTGATGCCCTGGATCATCTCGGCCTCGCCGCTGAACCAGGTGGCGTAGGCGCCACCGCTGCCCCAGATCATGCCGACGGTGGAGTGGCCGAACCCCTCGGGCATGGCGCCCGAGCCGTCGAACCAGTACTGCTGGATGGCGGCGGTCTGGGTGGCGTAGAGGTACACGCCGGCGTCGCGGGTCTCGAGGTCGCCCGTGGCGGTGCCCCACTGGATCAGCCCGTTGGCGAAGTTCTGCCCCTCGGAGCTGGACTCCTGGTTGTTGCCGTTGACGAACGCGCCGTGACCGGAGGCCCAGTCGTGGCCGGCGTAGATGTCGAAGTCGCGCAGGTACGGGTAGCGCGGGTCGTCGCGGTCGAAGCCGTTCGCGTCGGCGATCAGCTCGTCGACCATGCCGCCGTAGCCGGCCTGCGCGGCCCAGTCCGGTTCGAACCGGGCGAGCGTGGCCGCGGCCAGGATGAAGTAGCCGTAGTGGAAGTGGTGGTCGTTGAGCTCCTTGTCGGAGCCGTACGAGGCCGGGAAGCCGACGAGCGTGCCCCAGCTCTCGTTGTAGGCGAAGACCTGCTCGGTCTCACCGGGGTCCGCGGTGAACCAGTCGGTCAGGGTCTCCTCGATCTGCTCCAGCGCCCGGTCGCGCACCGCGGTGCGGTCGAGCTGGTCGGCGATCTCGGCGATGCGCACGGCCCGGCCCAGGGCCTTGCCGGTCCAGTAGGTGTCGTCGGCGTCGATGCTCATCGGGTCGGCCGCCTCCGCGTCCAGCAGCACGTCGAGGCGGGCGTTGGCGTCGCCCTCGGCAGTGGCCACGGACGGCAGCTCCGGCAGCACCCCGGTGAACGGGGTCGCGGTGGTGAAGGACGTCGCGCCCACCAGGGTCGTCATCGGGCCGCGGGCGGACACGTACGTGCGCTCGGACTCCGCCCCGGCCGACGGGCCGTCGCCGGTCGTGCCGTCCAGGTAGGCGCTCTGGTGCGGGTACAGCGCCAGGACGGTGCCCTCGGCCGTGCCCTCGTGCGCCTCCGTCTGCACCGAGTAGACGGTCTCGACCAGGCTGGTCGACTCGTCGTACACGTAGTCGGCCCGGGTGCCGGTGACCTCGGCGTAGGCGTACGGCGCGAACGCGTCGGCCTCGGCCACGCGGTCGGTGTCCGTGTCGCCCGGCCCGGTCGCCAGCACGGCCAGGGACAGGTAGCCCTCGCCGGCCAGGTCGCTGCTCAGCGTGGTGCCCGACGTGGCCCAGGTCGCCCCGGTCGGGGCGAAGGCGACGTAGTCCGCACCGCCGGAGCTGAACCCGACGCGCTCGTCGTCACGCAGCCAGACCCGCAGGTCGCCGGCACCCTGCAGCATTGCGTCGCCGCCGGTCAGCTCGAACCAGGTGAAGGGCAGGCCGTGGCCGATCGTGGCGGTCATCGAGCGGGTGCCGTCGCTCCAGGACGGGGTGACGGTCCAGTCGCTCCAGTCGGCCACCTCGACGGTCGGCGCGGCCAGGCCCTCGACCCCGACCAGCAGGTCCTGGGCGTAGGGGAAGTGGAACTCCCCGATGCCGCCGGGCGTGCCGTACAGCGTCGGGGTCTGCGTGTGCGAGACCCCGAGCCCTGCGGGCGTCGGCTTGAACGAGGCGGGGTGCGCGTGCAGCGGCTCGCTCATCGCGCAGTCGAACTTCTTGAACAGCAGCGAGGACCACCAGTCGTTGGTGGGCACCGCCCCGGCCGGGGCGTCGTCGGTGACGAAGGCCCGGGCGTCGGTGGCCAGCGGTGCGCAGCCCTCCGGCGCGGGCCCGACCTGGTCGGTGGTGAAGCTGCCGGCCCCGACCGGCACCGGGTCGGCGTCGCTGGCCCGGGTGTCGGCCCGGGCGCTGCCCACGCCGAGTCCTGACAGGGCGAGGACGGCGGCCACCGCGGCGGCGGCGGTCCGCGCCGGTCGGCGGGAGCGCCGCGGGGTCGGGGGGGACGTCGCGACGGCGCCCCGGAGACGGACGGACATGGGTGTGCTCCTCACGGGCCGTCCCGCGCACGGGGGCCCTGCTGCGCCGGCCGGACCGTCATCGGTCCCGGCTGACTCGCGCCCGTCCGCACCCGGCCCTCGTCGGCCGACGTCGTACCCGCGCTCAAACTGAGCCTGACACGTGATCTGACAATCTGCAAGCGCTTGCGGATTCAGCCGGGATTTGTGATCGTTGCCCCACAACCAGCGGTCTCCCGCGGCCCCCGGCCGGTGCGGCGACCCGTCGCACCTGGTCGAGGAGGACCTATGCGGACCCGCCCATCCCCCCTGCGCACCACCGTCGTCGCCCTGCTCAGCACCGCGCTCGTCGTCCCCGTGTCCCTGCTCGCGTCCGGCCCGGCCGGTGCCGCGGTGGACGACCCGCTACCGGAGCCGGTGGTGGTCCTCGACGACTTCGAGGACGGCCAGCTGCCCCGCGTCAGCGACCCCGACGGCAACGCCATCGGCGTCTTCGAGTTCTCCGGCGACGGCTACGCCTACAGCTACGTCGGCGCCGGCACCACCCCGCCGTGGACCCCGAGCCCGGGCGGCGGCGAGAGCCTCGTGCTCGGGTCCAACACCGGCAGCTTCGCCGGTCTGATCCGCATCTTCACCGGCGGCGACCCGGTCGACTGGGCGCCCGTCGACGCCTCGGCCTCGGCCGGGTTCTCGGTCCGGTTCTTCGGCACCGGGTCCGGCACCGGCATGTTCCTCGACCTGCTCGACAACCGCTCGGCGGGCTCGACCCGCGACGACGCCGGCCGCTGGACGGTGTCCTGGATCGACGACACCCCCGGCTGGCGGACGCTGTCGTGGGAGTGGGACGAGTTCGCGTTCAAGAACATCGGCAACGGCGCCCCGGACGACGGCCTCACGCTGGAGGAGATCAACGGCTACGGCTTCGGCACCCTGGGCACCGGCGGCGGCGAGCGGCAGTTCGCCTTCGACGACGTCGCCCTGTTCGGCGAGCGGCCCCTGACCGTCGCCTTCGACCCGCCTGTGACCCGGGTCGGCGAGGGCGAGACGGCCGAGCCGCGGATCCGGCTCAGCCGGGCCACCGACCGCGACGTCACCGTCGACTGGGCCACCAGCGACTCCACCGACCGCACCGCCACCGAGGACGTCGTGGCCACGCCCGACCGGGACTACGTCCCCAGCTCCGGCACGGTGACCATCCCGGCCGGCGAGCGCGACGCGTTCCTCAGCATCCCCGGCGTGCAGGACGACACCTGGGAGGTCGACGAGTCCTACCAGGTCGTCCTCACCGACACCGACGGCCTGCCCGGCGGGCCCGCGACGCGCGGGGTCGTCAGCCTGGCCGACGACGACCCCCGCGACCCCGCGCTGGTCGAGGACGGCCAGCAGCCCGGCCTGCTCGAGGCCGGTCCGCGCGCCACCGTCGGCGTGACCGAGGTCGAGGTCGGTGACGCGCTCGCGCGCCCCGGCCAGCAGTACACCGAGGACGTCGTCACCGGTCGTGGGCCCGGCACCATCGGACGCACGTTCGCCGAGCCGCAGGACTTCTCCGGCTCCGAGGGCCTGTCGTTCTGGTACCGCGGCACCGGCTCGCGCGGCCGGGTCCAGCTGGAGCTGGCCGACAACAGCGCGCCCGACCCCGGCCCCGACGGCTGGGAGCTCAAGTGGTCCGACGACTTCGACGGCCCCGCCGGCAGCCTGCCCGATCCCGACAAGTGGTCCTTCGAGACCGGTGGCTGGGGCTGGGGCAACCAGGAGCTGCAGTACTACGCCGAGGGACCCGAGCACGCCTCGCTGGACGGGCAGGGCAACCTGGTCATCCGGACCGCCGAGGTCGAGGACCCCGAGGCCGCGGACCTGCCCTGCTGGTACGGCCCCTGCGAGTACACCTCGGCCCGGCTCGTCACCGAGGGCAACGCCGAGTTCCGCTACGGCCGCATAGAGGCCCGGGTCAAGGCCCCGGCGGGCACGGGCATCTGGCCCGCGTTCTGGAGCCTGGGCAACGACTTCCGCGACGTCGGCTGGCCCACCACGGGCGAGATCGACTTCTACGAGTTCGTCGGCCGCGAGCCGTTCGACGTGTTCGGCACCATCCACGGCCCGGGCTACTCCGGCGGGGAGTCCTTCGGCGACACCATCACCCTGGACCGGCCGGTGCCGGAGGAGTTCCACACCATCACCACCGAGTGGCAGCCCGGCCTGATCGAGTGGTACCTGGACGGCGTCAAGTTCCACGAGGCCACGCCCGAGGACGTCGCGCCGAACGGCTGGCCGTTCGACAAGCCCTACACGCTGCTGCTCAACACCGCCCTGGGCGGCAACTTCGGCGGTGCGCTCGGGGCCGACCTCGAGCTGCCGGGTGAGTACCTGGTCGACTACGTCGAGGTCTTCGGCGCGCCCGACACCGCCGAGCGATTCACCGCGTCGTTCCAGGACACCAGCGGCTGGCAGCAGGTCACGGTCCCGTGGTCGTCGTTCCGTCGTGACCGGCAGCAGCCGGCCGGCGCGCCCGACGACGGGCTGACGCTCACCGAGGTCGACGGCTGGTCGCTGCGGACGCCGGGCCGCACCCCGTTCCACCTGGACGACGTCCGGCTGGTCGACTGAGCGACGGGTCGACCGACGGGAGGGCCGGACGCCTGCGCGTCCGGCCCTTCCGCGTCGTCGGTGGCCGGGTCTAGCGTCGGCGCAGCGACCGAGAGGGGACCGACATGACGCAGGTGGCGCAGCAGCCCGGCACGGGTCTGGTGGGTGAGGCCGACCTCGCCCTGCACCGGGGCGAGCTGACCGGCTACTGCTACCGGATGCTCGGCTCGGTGCACGACGCCGAGGACGCGGTGCAGGAGACCATGGTCCGGGCCTGGCGGTCGATGGGCTCCTTCGAGGGCCGCTCCAGCGTCCGGTCGTGGCTGTACCGGATCGCCACCAACGTGTGCCTGGACGCCATCGCGGGGCGCAAGCGCCGGGCCTCGCCGCTGGAGATCGGTGGCCCCTCCGCACCCGTGCAGTCCTCGCTCGGGGACCCGCGCCCGCACGAGGAGTGGCTGGAGCCGCTGCCCTGGCGCGGCGTCGCCCCGGCCTCCACCGACCCCGCCGACCAGGCCGAGGAGCGCGACAGCGTCCGGCTGGCCTTCGTCGCCGCGCTGCAGCACCTGCCGCCGCGGCAGCGGGCGGTCCTGATCCTGCGCGACGTGCTGCGCTTCAGCGCCCAGGAGGTCGCCGGGCTGCTCGGCAGCACGGTGGCCTCGGCCAACAGCGCGCTGCAGCGGGCCCGGGCGACCCTGGCCACCCACCACGGCGACCCCCGCCCGCTCGACCCGCTGGACGAGGCGCAGCAGGAGCTGCTGCGGCGCTACGTCGAGGCGTTCGAGAGCTACGACATCGACGCGTTCGTCGCCCTGCTGCACGAGGACGCCACCCAGAACATGCCGCCGTTCGCGCTCTGGCTGCAGGGCGCGCGCGACCTGGGCGACTGGATGCTCGGGCCCGGCATCGGCTGCAAGGGCTCCACCGTGCTGCGGGCGCCGGACGCCAACGGCTGCCCGGCCTTCGCGCAGTACAAGCCCGCCGCCGGCGGCGGGTTCGAGCCGTGGGGCATCCACGTGCTCGAGGTCGTCGACGGTCGGATCGCGGCGATCACGTCGTTCCTGGACACCCGGCTGTTCGCCCGGTTCGGGATGCCGGAGCGGCTCGACGCCGACGGTCGGTAGGGCGGGGACTCTCCTCGTCAGTCGCGCAGGTGGCTGTCGTCGTTCCAGACCTGGACCACCCGGTTGCCGTGCTCGTACCCGAGCCGGCTCAGCGTCGCGGTGCCCAGCACGAAGCTGCGTCCGTGCAGCGCGGGCAGCCTGAGCCAGCGGGCGGTGAGGATGCGGAGCATGTGGCCGTGCGCGACCACCGCGGCGTCGCCGTCCGCCGCCTCGAGGCGCTCGATGACCCGGTCGGCCCGCTCGCCCACGGCCTCGACCTGCTCGCCCAGGCCCTCGCCGTGGGTCCAGACCGTCCAGTCCGCCACCTCGGTCTGCATGTCGGCGGTGCTGCGCCCCTCGGCCACGCCGTAGTCCCACTCCATGAGGTCGTCGACCAGCTCGGCGGTACCGCCCAGACCGGCCAGGCCGGCCGTGTCGACGGCCCGGCCCAGCGGGCTGCACAGGACCAGCCCGAGGTCCAGGCCGGCGAGCGCGCGCCCGGCCCGCTCCGCCTGGTCGCGCCCGGCGTCGGTCAGCGGGACGTCGGTGCGCCCGGTGTGCCGGTGCGCCCGGCTCCACTCCGTCTCGCCGTGCCGGACGAGGAACACGCGCTGACCGCTCATGCGTACAGGCAACCGCACCCGGCGGGCGGACGCGAACGGTCAGGTCGCGTCGGCCCCGCTCCGCACGACAGCACCGGGCCGGGCTGCGATCCTGCAGCGATGCCGTCCCCCGAGCCGCCGCCCGCCGGCGACGTGCGCCACTGGTTCCTCAGCGCGGCCGAGCGCGGCAACGACGCCACCCGGCTGCGGCCGTGGACCGAGGGCAACGAGGTCGTCCCGCTGGTGCACGGGCGCACCTACTTCCCCGAGCTGCTGCGGGCCCTGGAGGGAGCCGGTGCCGGCGACCTGGTCGTGTTCGCGGACTGGCGCGGCGACCCGGACGAGCTGCTCACCGACGACGGCCCCACGGTCGGCAAGGCGTTCAGCGAGGTGGCGCGGCGCGGCGCGATGGTCAAGGGCCTGCTGTGGCGCTCGCACTGGGACCGGTTCCAGTTCTCGTCCGAGCAGAACCGTGACCTGTCCGGGGACGTCAACGACGACGAGGGCGAGGTGCTGCTCGACCAGCGCGTGCGGCCGATGGGCAGCCACCACCAGAAGTTCGTCGCGGTCCGGCACGCCGAGCGCCCGGAGACCGACGTGGCCTTCGTGGGCGGCATCGACCTCGGCCACAGCCGCCGCGACGACGCCGAGCACGGCGGCGACCCGCAGACCCAGCCGTTCTCGTCCCGCTACGGCGACAGCCCGGCCTGGCACGACGTGCAGGTCCGGCTGCGCGGGCCCGCGGTCCGGGACGTCGAGGACGTGTTCCGCGAGCGCTGGGAGGACCCGGCCCAGCTGACCCGGATGCCGTGGCACGTCCTGCCGGACGTGCTGCGCCGCCTGGACCGCGACGCCTCCACGCTGCCCGAGCCGCGCCCCGACCCGCCCGCGGCCGGCAGCTGCGCCGTGCAGCTGCTGCGGACCTATCCCAACCGGCACCCGGGGTACCCGTTCGCCCCCGACGGCGAGCGCAGCGCCGCGCGCGGGTACGCCAAGGCGCTGCGCCGCGCCCGGCGGCTGGTCTACATCGAGGACCAGTACCTGTGGTCGACGCAGGTGGCCGAGGTGTTCGCCGACGCCCTGCGCCGCGAGCCGGAGCTGCACCTGGTCGCCGTGGTGCCCCGGTACCCCGACCAGGAGGGCCGGCTGCGGCTGCCGGCGGTCCACCACGGCCACGCCCAGGCGCTGGCCATGGTCGAGGAGGCCGGCGGCGAGCGGGTCCACGTCGTCGACGTCGAGAACCGCCGCGGCGAGGCCGTCTACGTGCACGCCAAGGTCTGCGTCGTCGACGACGTCTGGGCCACCGTGGGCAGCGACAACTTCAACCGCCGCAGCTGGACCCACGACTCCGAGCTGACCGCCGCCGTGCTGGACACCACCCGCGACCCGCGCGAGCCCCGCGACCCCGCCGGCCTGGGTGACGGGGCCCGCCGGTTCGCCCGCGAGCTGCGCCTGGAGCTGATGCGCGAGCACCTGGACCGGGCCGAGGACGACGACGAGGACCTGGTGGACCCCGCCTCGGCGGTCGCCGCGCTGCGCGACGGCGCCGCGACGCTGGACCGCTGGCACGCCGACGGCCGGGTGGGCGAGCGGCCGCCCGGCCGGCTCCGCCCGCACCGCCTGAAGGTGCCCCCGGCCTGGCAGCGCCGGTTGTCGGCGGGCTTCTACCGGGTCGTCATCGACCCGGACGGGCGACCCCCGGGGATGAAGTGGCGCAAGCAGATGTGATGGGCTGAACCGGACGGGTCCCCGCGTGGGGCACGGCGAGCGGGGAGGGACGACGTGGGGCGAGGCGCGGTGGTCGCGGTCACGGGGGGCCCGACACACCGGCGGGGCATCCTCGTCCGGCATAACCGGCGCCCGCCGGACGTTCGGGGTCGTAGAAGCGTCAACTATCTAGGAGGCACCCCGGTGAGCGGCATCCAGCTCGGCGTGTTCAGCGTCGGCGACATCACCCCGGACCCGACTACCGGTCGGACCCCGACCCAGCACGAGCGGATCAAGGCGCTCATGCAGATCGGCCTCAAGGCCGAGGAGGTGGGCTTCGACGTCTTCGCGCTCGGTGAGCACCACGACCACCCCTTCGTGCCGTCGGCGCTGACCACCATGGGTGCGTTCCTGGCCGCGCAGACCGAGCGGCTGGTCTTCTCCACGTCGATCGCCCACATCACCACCAACGACCCCGTGCTGATGGCCGAGCAGTACGCGATGCTGCAGCACCTGTCCGACGGCCGGGTCGACCTGATGCTCGGCCGCGGCAACACCGGCCCGGTCTACCCCTGGTTCGGCAAGGACATCCGCGACGGGCTCAAGCTCGCGGTCGAGAACTACGACCTGCTGCACCAGCTGTGGCGCACCGACGTGCTGGACTGGCAGGGCCAGTTCCGCACCCCGCTCCAGGGCTTCACCTCGACCCCGCGCCCGCTGGACGGCGTGCCGCCGTTCGTCTGGCACGGCTCGATCCGCAGCCCGGAGATCGCCGAGCAGGCCGCGTACTACGGCAACGGCTACTTCCACAACAACATCTTCTGGCCCAAGCAGCACGTGGAGCGGATGGTCGGCTTCTACCGGCAGCGGTTCGAGCACTACGGCCACGGCCCGGCCGACCAGGCGTACGTCGGCCTCGGCGGGCAGGTCTACGTCCGGCCCAACAGCCAGGACGCGGTCCGGGAGTTCCGGCCGTTCTTCGACGTCGCCCCGGTCTACGGCCACGGCCCGACGCTGGAGGAGTACATGGACCAGACCCCGCTGACCGTGGGCTCGCCGCAGCAGGTGATCGAGCGGACGCTGGCCTACCGCGAGGTGGTCGGCGACTACCAGCGCCAGATGTTCCTGCTCGACCACGCCGGCCTGCCCCTGAAGACGGTGCTGGAGCAGATGGACTACCTGGGCGAGCACGTCCTGCCCGTGCTGCGGGCGGAGTTCGCCGAGGGACGCCCCGCCCACGTGCCGGACGCCCCGACCCACGCCACGCTGGTGGCGGCCCGGCAGAACGACCAGCAGACCCAGGAGGTGTCGTCGTGACCCGACGCGTCGTCGTCATCAGCGGTGGCCTGAGCGAGACCTCGGCCACGCGCCGGCTCGCCGACCGGCTGGCCGCCGCCACCACGGAGGCCCTGAGCGGCCTCGGCCTGTCCGTCGAGGTGACGGTGGTGGACCTGCGGGAGCGGGCCCACGACATCACCAACGCCACCCTGACCGGCTTCGCGAGCCCGGACCTGCAGACCGACCTCGACGCGGTGCTGGCCGCGGACGGCGTGATCGCGGTGACCCCGGTCTACAGCGGCTCGTACACCGGGCTGTTCAAGTCGTTCGTCGACCTGCTCGGGCAGGCCGCGTTCGACGGCACCCCGGTGCTGCTGGCCGCCACGGCCGGCACGTCCCGGCACTCCCTCGCGCTGGACCACGCCCTGCGGCCGCTGTTCAGCTACCTGCGGGCGCTGACCGTGCCGACCGGGGTCTTCGCCGCCAGCGAGGACTGGGGCGGCGACGGGGACGCGGCAGGTGCCCTGGCCGGACGGGTGCAGCGCGCCGCCGGCGAGCTGGCCGGTCTGATCGCCGCGCGCGAGCCGAAGCAGGTCACCGACGCCTTCGACACGGCGCCGTCGTTCACCGACCTGCTGGGCGGGCTCCGCGGCTGACCCCGGCGGGTGACGGTCGACTCAGCCCTCGACCGTCACCCGCGGGGCACCGTCGGCCCCGCAGGTCGCCTCCACGCGGATCCGCTCGCCCTCGTCGGGCTCGAACTCCACGCGGGCCCGGGTCCCGCCGTCGCTCGACCCGGTGCTGACCGTCCAGCCCGGCTGCGGCTGGGCGAACCGGACCGTCGGGGTACCACCGAGGCAGCGCACCCCCAGCTGCCCGCCCGCGACCGTGACGACCTCGTCCCGGGCGACCGCCGCGGCGTCGGCCTGCGCCTCGCCCTCGTCCTCTCCCCCGGAACCCTCGTCGTCGTCGCCGTTCCCGGGACCGTCGTCGGAGCCGCCGTCGGCCACCGGGGTCCGGTCGGGCGTCGGGGTGGGGGTCGGCGTCGGGGTCGGGGTCGACGTCGGGGTCGGGGTCGACGTCGTGCCGGGGGCGGGTGCGGCCGAGGCGCTGCCGACGACCACGGGGACCGACGCCGACGAGCCGGGCGACGGCCCGGCCCCCGCCGGCGTGCTCACCCCGCTGGCGGGGGTCGACGGCGTCGCCACCGCGACCGCGGCCAGCGGGTCGAGCACGTGCTGCCCGGCCCGCCCGATGGCGACCGAGGCGATGGTGACCGCCGCGATGACGACCAGCAGCCAGGCGAGCGCGGCGAGGACCGTGACACCCCAGCGGGGCCCGGCGTCCGTGTCAGCGACCACGGGTCCAGCCTCCCAGCCGGAGCGGCACCACGACGAGGGCCCGGAGGGCTAACGTCGGCTGGTGGCCTCCATCCTGGTCGTCGAGGACGACCCGGCGATCCGTACCGCGCTGCTGCGGGGCCTCGGCGAGCACGGCCACGTGGTGCAGTCCGCGCCGACCGGGCTGGGCGGGGTGCAGGCCGTCGTGGACGGCGACCCCGACGTCGTGCTGCTGGACCTGGGCCTGCCCGACGTGGACGGGCTCGACGTGCTGCGCATGCTGCGCGCGGTCAGCCAGGTGCCGGTCATCGTGGTGACGGCCCGCGACGGGACCGACGTGGTCCGGGCCCTGGACACCGGGGCCGACGACTACGTCATCAAGCCCTTCGACCTGGCCCAGGTCGAGGCCCGGGTCCGGGCGGTGCTGCGTCGCGCGAGCAGCGACGGCCCGGTCGCCTCGCTGACGGTCGGCGAGCTGTCGATCGACGCGGGGGCCCGCACGGTGACGCTGGCGGGGCACGGCGTCGACCTGAGCCGCAAGGAGTTCGACCTGCTGCACGCGCTGGCGAGCCGCGTCGGTCAGGTCGTCACCAAGCGGGAGCTGCTCGCCGAGGTGTGGCGGCTGCCCTACGGCGGCGGCGAGCGCACGGTGGACGTCCACCTGTCGTGGCTGCGGCGCAAGCTCGGGGAGTCGGCGGCGGCACCGCGGTACCTGCACAGCGTGCGGGGGGTGGGCATCCGCCTGGTGGACCCCGGGGCGGGCGGCTGATGCGGCGGCGGATCTCGTTGCTGGTCGCGGCCAGCACCTCAGCGGTCGTGCTCGCATTCGTCGTCCCTCTCGCTCTGCTCGTGCGTACGGTCGCGGAGGACCGGGCGGTCAGCGCCGCGGTCCAGGACGTCCAGCAGGTGTCCACGTTCCTGGTCGCCGAGCCCGACCCGGCCACCGTGGCCGCGTTCGTCCAGCTGGTCGACGAACGGTCGCCCCGCCGGGTGGGGGCGCTCATGCCGGACGGCAGCCGCATCGGGTCGGGGCTGCCGGACCCCGGGGACCCGGACCTGGTCGCGGCGTCGGCCGGGCGCGCCGTCGACACCACGGACGACCTGGGCCGGTTGCTGCTCAGCCCCGTCGTGACGGGGGACGGCACGGCCGTGGTGGCCGCGTCGGTCCCGTACGCGGACCTGCGGGCCGGCGTCGTCCCGGCCTGGTTGACCCTGGGGGCGCTCGGGCTGGGCCTGCTCGGTCTGGCCGTGCTGGCCGCCGACCGGGTCGGCCGCTGGGCCGGACGCCCGGTGACCGACCTGGCCGAGGTGGCCGGCCGGCTGCGGGACGGCGACCTGAGCGCCCGGGCCGCCCGCGGCGGCCCGGCGGAGGTCGACGCCCTGGGCCGGGCGATGAACCGGCTGGCCGACCGCGTGGTGGACCTGCTCCGGCTGGAGCGCGAGCAGGTGGCCGACCTGTCGCACCGGCTGCGCACCCCGGTCACCGCCCTGCGCCTGGACGTGGACCTGGTGCGCGACGCCGAGGTGGCCGACAAGCTCCGCGGTCACGTCGACCACCTGGTGCGGACCGTCGACCAGCTGATCGCCCAGGCCCGGCGCGGGGTGCAGGACGAGCTGGTGCGGCGCTGCGACGCCACCGCGGTCGTGGCCGAGCGGGTGCGGTTTCTGGTCCGCCCTGGCCGAGGACCAGGAGCGTGACCTGCAGGTGTCGCTGCCCGACGGTCCGGCCTGGGTCGCGGCGGACGCCGCCGACCTGGCCGACGCCGTCGACGCGCTGCTGGACAACGTCTTCGCGCACACCCCGGACGGCTCGCCGTTCGCGGTGGCCGTCGAGGCGGACGGGCGGGGGTACCGCGTCGTGGTGACGGACCGCGGGCCGGGGCCCGGGGGCCCGGAGGCGGTCGAGCGCGGCCGCAGCGGTGCGGGCTCCAGCGGGCTGGGCCTGGACATCGCGCGGCGCGTGAGCGAGGGGTCCGGCGGGCGGCTGGACCTGACCGCCGACGCCCTCGGCGGGACGAGGGCGGTCCTGGTCCTCGGCCCGCCGCGGGCGTAGCAGCACGTCCGACGCCTCAGTCGTCGTCGGAGTGGCGGTCGTCGTCGCCACCGTGGTGGCCGGAGTCGTCGTCGTCCCCGTGGTGACCCGAGTCGTCGGAGTCGTCGGAGTCGTCGTCGTCGGAGTCGTCGTGGCCGGAGTCGTCGCCGCCGTGGTGCCCCGAGTCGTCGGAGCCGCCCCGGTCACCGCGACCCTGGTCCGCGGTCCCGTCGTCCCCGCCACCGTCGCGGCCCGAGTCGTCCGAGCCCGAGTCGTCCGAGCCGCCCCGGTCACCGCGACCCTGGTCCGCGGTCCCGTCGTCCCCGCCACCGTCGCGGCCCGAGTCGTCCGAGCCCGAGTCGTCCGAGCCGCCCCGGTCACCCCGGCCCTGGTCCGCGGTCCCGTCGTCCCCGCCACCGTCGCGGCCCGAGTCGTCCGAGCCGGTGCTGCGGGTGGGCGAGGCCGTCGGCGTGCGGGGCGCCGTCGTCGCGGTGGGTCGGTCGCCGCGACCCTGGTCGGCGGTGCCGTCGTCCCCGCCGCCGTCCCGGCCGGAGTCGTCCGTGCTGCGGGTGGCCGAAGCCGACGCAGTGGCCGACGGGGTGGCCGACGGGGTCCGGGTGGGGCTGCTGGACGGGGTGCGGGTGGCGGCGGGAGCGGGGACGGCGACGTCGCCGTGGCCCTGGTCGGCCGTGCCGTCGTCGTCGGAGACGGCTGCGGGCCACTGCACCGGGGCGGTGGCGACGGAGGCGGCGTAGGCGGTGCCGGTCACGGCCAGCGCGACCGAGGCGGCGGCGCCGAGGACGACGAGGGGGCGGGGGAGGTTCATGGTGGGCTCCTAGGGTCGTGGGCCGGTGTGTCCGACCGACCGAAGGCTCGCCCCCGCCACGCAAAGCGCACCTGCGGCGGACGTCAAGTCCACCTCAAGGCCGCACGCCTACGACTCCGGGAACCCCAGGTTCTCCTCCGGCACGGCGTCCGTCACCGGGGTGTCGTCGTACGCCTCGGCCGGCGGGGTGGGCGTCGCCCCGTGCGCCGGGCCGTCCACCGGCTCCCCCGCCTCGGCCAGCGCCGCCGACCCCGGGTCGCTGTCGCCCTCGGCGGTGCTGGACACCGGGTCCTGCCCCGTCATGTCGTCCGACCGCGTGGTCCGGTCCGGGCCGGTCGTGTCGTCGTGCGGTCCAGCCATGCTGCGCGCTCCTCGGCTCGGCGTGCGGTCGGTCCTGACGCCGGTCGGCGCACCCGCTGGGTACCCCGGCCCGCCCGGGTGAAACGGGCCCCCGACCGGGGCAGCCGCCTGCGCCGTCGGACCCACCTCGTCTACCGTCGGCCGGTGCAGGAGCAGCAGACCCCCGGACCGCCGCTCGACGACTTCCTGACCGGGGTCGACTGGGCCGCCACCCCGCTGGGTCCGGCCGCCGGCTGGGGACCGGAGCTGCGCTGGACCGTGGCGCTGGCCTCGGCCACCCGGTACCCCGTGGCGCTGTTCTGGGGCCCCGACCTGGTGATGGTCTACAACCGGGCCTACACCGACCTGATCGGCGACAAGCACCCGGCCGCGCTGGGCCGGCCCGCCCAGGACGTCTTCCCCGAGATCTGGGACCTGGTGGGCCCCATGTTCCAGCGGGTCGCGGACACCGGGGAGCCCACCTGGTCGCAGGACGAGCGGATGTTCCTGCACCGCCACGGCTTCGCCGAGGAGTGCTTCTTCACGTTCTCCTACTCCGCGGTCAGGGACGACCACGGCCGGGTGCTCGGGGTCGTCGACATCGCGGCGGAGACCACCGCGCAGGTGGTCGACCGCCGTCGGCTGGAGCTGCTCGCGCGGCTGGGCCACGCCCTGGTCGGCCTGGACGACCCGGCGGACCTGGGGGCGCTGGTGCTGCCGCTGCTGCGCCGCTTCCCCCTCGACCTGCCGGCCGTCGAGCTCGTCGGGCCCGGCCGGGGCACGGAGCCCGACCGCGACCACCGCCTGGCGCTGTCCCCGCCGGCCGGCTCGCAGGACACCGGCTCGGGGCTGACGACCACGGCCACCGCCGACGGGACGGTGGCCTGGCTGCCGGTGCGGGGCGACGGGGACCTGGGCAACGCCCTGCTGGTGCTGCTCAGCGAGCACCAGCCGCTGGACGGCGCCTACCGGCAGTTCCTGCGCCTGATGGCCGACGCCGTCGGGGCGGCGGAGTCCCGCGCGCGGGTCCGGGTCGCCGAGCGCGAGGCCGTGGCCGTCACCCGGCGGATGTCGGAGCAGCTGCAGCGGGCCATGCTCACGGACCTGCCCGTGGCCGAGCGGCTGACCGTGCACGCCCGCTACGAGCCCGCCGTGCACACCGAGCAGATCGGCGGCGACTGGTACGACGCGATCGTGCTGCCCGACTCCTCCACCGTGCTGGTCGTGGGCGACGTGGCCGGCCACGACTCCGCGGCCGCGGGCGCCATGGGGCAGCTGCGCGCGACCACCCGGGCCCTGGCGTGGGCGCTGCGGGACACCCCGGCCGGGCTGCTGGGCCGGGTCGACGAGGCCGCCGCCGGCCTGGGCGTGCAGTCGCTGGCCACGTCCCTGGTGGCCCGGCTGGACGCCCCCGCGGCCGACGGCGCCCGCCGGCTGCGCTGGAGCAGCGCCGGTCACCTGCCGCCCCTGCTGGCGGTGCCGGACGGCGGGGCCCGGCTGCTGGAGGGGACCACCGACCTGATGCTCGGCGTGCAGGCCGGCGCCACCCGGCGCGACAACGAGGCCACCGTGCCGCCCGGCTCGACGCTGCTGTTGGTGACCGACGGCCTGGTGGAGCGACGGCACCGGCCCATCGACACCGGGCTCGCGCTGCTGCGCGCGGCCGCCACCGCCCACGCCGGTCGCCCGCTGCGGGACATGGTGGACGCGGTCGTGCACGACCTGACCGACCACGGGTCCGCCGAGCAGGCACGCCACGTGGACGACGTGGTGGTGCTGGGGGCGCGCGGCACCTGACCGGGGCGGACGCACCCATCACTTGGGGTGCACGACCGCCTGGTGGGTGGCACCGGCCTGGTCGTCGGCCCGGCTGTGGCTCATCAGGATGTGGTCCAGGTCGGTGTCCCAGCCCGCCACCGAGACCCGCACCAGGTCCTGCGCGGCGGTGGAGGTGCTCCTGGGCCGGAAGGTGTACGGGCTGCCGTTGGACAGGACGGGGTCGTTCGGCTGGTGCGCCGGCAGCCGGGGGAAGTAGCCCGGCGTCGTGGTGTACTCCGTCCCCCAGGCTGCGCCGGCCCCGTTGCCCTCCTTCACCTGGGTGCCGTTCAGCCCCTCGATCAGGAAGCTGACGTTCTCGACGTCGAGCGCGCCGCGGTTGGTCACCTGGAACTTGAAGGTGACCGGCTCGTCCTTGTTGATGGCGCTGCCCGTAGCCGGCGCCACCTCGACGATCTCGATGTCCAGGAACTCGTGCGGGTAGCTCTCGACCTCGTCCTTGAGGTCGCTCAGGATCGACATGTCGGTGGTCCTCTCGTGTCGTGGGTCCGCTGACCCGGGCCGACCGGGCTGGCCGGCCCTGCCGACGCTACGAACGTGGGGCCGGCCCCGACGAGCGGGAGAACCCCCGCGGAGCCCTAGGACCCGAGCACGCCCGCGCCCGCCCGGCCGTCGGCCTGCCGCAGGTGGCGGGTGAGGTCGGCGCGGTTGCGCAGGCCCAGCCTGCGGTAGATCCGGGTCAGGTGGGCCTCGACGGTCGACTCGCTGACGAACAGGGCCCTGGCGATCTCCTTGTTGCGCCGCCCGTCCGCGACGAGCCCTGCGACCTGCCGTTCCGTGGTGGTGAGCTCCTCCACCTCACCGCCGCCCCGCACCCGCTGCCGCAGCTCGTCGGCCAGGTCGCACCACCCCCGGACGCCGCGCCCGGCCAGCAGGTCCGCCGACTCCTCGACCGCGGCCCGCACGCGACGACGGTGACCCCAGCGCAACCCGGCCGCGGCCACGGTGCACCCGAGCCGGGCGGCGTCGAGGTGGTGGCCCAGGCCGACCAGACGCTGCCGGGCCTCGAGCAGGCAGCCGAGGCTCGCCGGGTCCCCGACGAGCAGCTGCTGCTGGCCGCGCGCGGCGGTGACGTGTGCGTCGACCCACGGAGCGGCCAGCGACGCGGCCTGGCCCTGCAGGCGGTCGGCCAGCCGGTCGACCACGTCAGGACGGTCGGCGAGCGCGGCCAGCTGGACGGCGCCCGGCAGCACCGGGACCACCCCCGGGTGGCAGATGCCGAGGTCGTCCAGGACCGCCAGCGCCACCAGGTGGTGCTCGAGGGCACCGTCCCAGTCGCGTGCCGCCGCGGCCAGGGCGCCTCGCACGTGCGCGGCCATCGCCGACCTGGGTCGCTCGCCGACCCTCGCCGCCCAGCGGTCGAGCCGCTCGGCGGCGGCGCCGGCGGCCTCGGCGTCCCCCCGCAGCGCGGCGAGGAGCCCGCCGGGGTAGGACAGCCACGCCGCCGCCTCCTGGTCGCCGGAGACGAGGGTGCTCTCCAGCCCGTCGTCGACGAGGCGTTCGGCGTGGTCGAGGTCCCCGGCCGCGAGCTCGAGCCGAGCCAGGTCGGACAGGCGGTAGCCCACCTGGAACCCGCCACCCTGGCGCAGCGTGCGCTGGTAGCTCGTCTCGTGGTTGGCCCTCGCCTCGGCCAGGTGACCGTCCCAGAGCTGCTGGCGCCCGAGCAGCACCCGCGGCCACATCACCAGGTGACGGTCCTCGACCTCGTCGGCGGCCTCCACCGCCTCGACCATCAGCCCGTCCTGCCGCCGGCCGAGCAGCAACGAGGCCGTCGCGACCGTCGCCGCGGTCTGCGCGGTCAGGACGGCGTCGCCGTGCAGCCGGCCCACGGCGAGTCCGGCCCCGGCGTGCCGCAGGCCCTCGTCGACCCGACCCAGCTGCAGCGAGAGGAGCCAGCCGAGCAACCCGTGCAGCCGTCCGCGCACGCACTCGACGGCCCGGGACCCGGCGGCGGGCAGGTCGGCCAGCGACGCCCGGAGGAACTGCTCGGCATCGGTGAAGTCGAGCTCCACGCGGGTGGACACCACCTCGGCCCGCAGCGGGCCGGGACCGACGTCCGCCAGCAGCGACTCGACCAGCGCCAGGGCCGTGCCCAGGTCCCCGGCGGCTGCGCAGTGCCTGACCCGGCCGAGGAGCCGTCGGGTGCGGGCCCCCACGTCGTCGGCCGGGGTCAGCCGTGCGCTGTGGCCCAGCAGCTCGGCCGCCGGGCTGGGCGCGCCGCGGCGGGCGAGCCGGGCGGCTGCCTCCTCGACCCGGTCCGCGACGGCGGCGTCGGGGACCACGGTGGCCCGGGCCAGGTGCACGGCCTGCGCATCCGGGTCCTCGACGGTCCGGGCCAGCAGCCCGTGCAGCCCGCACCGGTCGAGCGGGTTGGTCGCGTCGAGCACGGCGGTGGCCATCAGCGGGTGGGCGAAGCGCAGCACGAAGTCGGCCTCCAGCACGAAGGTCTCGGAGTCCAGACCGGCGTGCACGGCGTCGGCCAGGTCGACGCCGTTGCCGTCCCCGTAGGCGTCGCCCAGGACGGACAGCTGCGTCGGGCCCGCCACCGCCAGCAGACGGGCGAGGTGCACCGTCGGGCGCGGCAGCCCGGACACGCGCGCGGCCAGCGCCGCCGACAGGGACCTGGAGGCGGGCTCCGTCGCCGCGCCGCCGACCGCGGAGCGCGCGAGCTCGAGCGCGAACAGCGGGTTGCCGTGCGCCGTCAGACCGATCCGGTGGGAAGCCGGCCCCGTGGTCGCCGGGTGCGCCGCGCGGACCAGCCACCGCAGCTCGGTGGCGTCCATCGGGGGCACGGGCACCGATCGGACGTCGCAGTCCAGCTGCGGCACGGGGACGGGGGCACCCCGGTCCGACGGGCTCCACGTGCGCGCCGTGGCCAGCAGGGACACGGCGCGGTCGGACAACCGGCGCAGGCTGAAGCGCAGCGTGCGCAGCGTCAGCTCGTCGAGCCACGGCAGGTCGTCCACGCCCAGCAGCACCGGCCCTCCGGCGGAGAGACCACGCAGGTGGTCCAGCACGAGCCGCGACAGGTCGGTGACCGGCAGGTGGTCGCGCAGCGCGGCACCGACGCCCGGTCCCGCCCCGGGCCGCCCCGGGCCGAACAGGTCGAGCAGCCCCTGCCCGGGGCAGTGCCGGTCCTCCTCCCCCGGCCGGGTGTCCAGCACGAGGGCGCCGCGGTCACGGCAGGCGTCCAACCCGTAGCGCCACAGCGTCGTCTTGCCGATGCCGGCTTCACCCTCCAGGACCAGCGAGGGCACGCCGGTCCGCAGCCGGTCGGCGTGCTCGTCCAGGGCCCGCCGCTCCGCGAGACGGCCGTGCACGACCGGTCGCGCGCGCTGGCGGTCGGGACGGACCTCGGTCGTCACAGGCGGAGGAGACGCGCCGGGGCCCACTGATACGAGCGACCCGCCGGCCCCTACGCCGGCGGCTCGGGCTCCGGCTCGGCCGGCGGCTCGGCCCCGGCGGCCTCGTCGCGCGCGGCCCACTCCAGCAGCGGGGCGAGGTCGAAGACGTGCCCGTCGATGTCGGCGTGCAGGTCGCCGAGGCGGGCGAAGCGCTCCGGCACGGTGGCGATGGTGAAGTCGCCGGGCTCGGCGTCGTCGACCTCGTCCCAGCGCAGCGGCGTGGACACCGTGCCCTCGGGGTTGCCCCGCACCGAGTAGGCCGCCGCGATGGTGTGGTCCCGGGCGTTCTGGTTGTAGTCGACGAACAGGGCGTGCGGGTCGCGGTCCTTGCGCCACCAGGTGGTCGTCACGTCGTCCGGGGCGCGCCGCTCGACCTCGCGGGCGAACGCGAGCGCGGCCCGTCGGACGTCGGTGAACGAGTGCGTCGGCGGGACCCGGACATAGACGTGCATGCCGCTGCCGCCGGAGGTCTTGGGATAGCCGACCGCGCCCAGCTCGTCGAGGACCCCGTGGACCACGTGGGCGACGCGGCGCACCTGGGCGTAGTCCGACAGCGGTCCGGGGTCCAGGTCGATGCGCCACTCGTCGGGGGATTCGGTGTCCGCCCGGCGGCTGTTCCAGGGGTGGAACTCCACCGTCGACATCTGCACGGCCCACGCGACCTGGGCCAGGTGCGTGACGCACAGCTCGTCCGCGGTGCGGTTCCAGCGCGGGAAGTGCAGCCGCACGGTCTCGACCCACGGCGGCGCCCCGGCCGGGACCCGCTTCTGGTGGACCTTGTCGCCCGCGACGCCCTTGGGGAAGCGGTGCAGCATGCACGGCCGCTCGCGCAGGGCGTTGACGATGCCGTCGCCGACGGCGAGGTAGTACCGCAGCAGGTCGAGCTTGGTCTCGCCGCGGGCCGGGAAGTAGACCCGGTCCGGGCTGGACAGGCGCACCGTCAGACCGTCGACGTCGATCTCCACCGCCGGTGCCTTGGGCGTGGCCATGCCGACACCGTAGGCGCGCCCCCGGCCGGACGCGACGCCCGGCCGCGATGGATCCGGGCGATGTCCCGGCGATGATTCCGGGGCGGTGCACCGGTCCCACCCCTCGTGACCCGCGGAGCCCCCGCGGGGCCGGGAGGAGCAGCCATGACCAGCACCCCGTCCGGGGAGTCCGGGACGTCCGAGCCGCAGGGCCGGCCGCTCGACCTGCGCGAGCCGCGCCAGCGGGTCTTCGCCCACGTGCTCGTCAGCAGCCTCGTGGTGTCGGTGGTCAACTTCACCGTCTTCTTCGCCGTGACGTTTTGGGTGTACCTGCAGACGCTGTCGGTGCTGGCCACGGGGCTCATCGCCGGGTTGTTCCTTGGTGCCACCGCGCTGACCGGGATCTGGTTCGGCAGCCTGGTCGACCACCACCGCAAGGTCGCGGTGATGCAGGCCTCGGCGGCCGCGTCGT
This sequence comes from Jannaschia sp. R86511, assembly GCF_042466345.1. Classification (NCBI taxonomy): domain Bacteria; kingdom Pseudomonadati; phylum Pseudomonadota; class Alphaproteobacteria; order Rhodobacterales; family Roseobacteraceae; genus Jannaschia; species Jannaschia sp. R86511. The sequence goes on along the minus strand of NZ_JAXHCD010000001.1, from coordinate 522,728 downwards.
TCGTCCTCTACGCCGGCTGCCTGGCCCTGTACCTGCTCGCCCCCGACGGCTCGTTCACCGACCCCGGCCAGCCGCTGCTGTGGGTGCTCGTGGTGCTGCTGATGGCCGGGATCATCACCGGCAACCTGCGCGGCATCGCCGTGCCCACGCTGGTCACGCTGCTCGTCCCCGCGCCGTCCCGGGACCGGGCCAACGGCCTGGTCGGCACGGCCACGGGGGTCTCGTTCCTCGTCACGTCGGTGATCAGCGGGCTCCTGGTCGGCTGGGACGGGATGCGCTCGGTCCTGGTCCTCGCCCTGGTGGTGCTCGCCGCCTCCGTGGTCCACCTGGCCTCGCTCGACGTCCCCGAGCCGCCGCCCACGCGGACCGTCGCCGGCGACGAGGGTCACGGCGTCGACCTGCGCGGCACGCTGCGGATCGTCGGCGGGGTGCCCGGGCTGCCCGCGCTCATCGTCTTCTCCTGCATCAACAACGTGCTGGGCGGGTCGTTCATGGCCCTGATGGACGCCTACGGGCTGTCGATGGTGTCGGTCCAGGCCTGGGGACTGCTGTGGGGCGTGCTGAGCACCGGGGTGATCGTCGGTGGGCTCGTGGTGGCCAAGGTCGGCCTCGGCCGCAGCCCGGTCCGCACGCTGCTGCTGGTCAACCTCGTGCTGTGGACCGTCATGATCCTGTTCCCGCTGCGCTCGAACATCTGGCTGCTGGCCGCCGGGATGATGGTGTTCATGCTCCTGTCGCCCTTCGCGGAGGCGGCCGAGCAGACCGTGCTCCAGCGGGTGGTCCCGTTCGAGCGGCAGGGCCGGGTGTTCGGTTTCGCGCAGAGCATCGAGCAGGCGGCCTCCCCGCTCACCGCCTTCCTCGTCGCGCCGTTCACCGAGCTCGTCGTGATCCCCGCCATGACCGACGGGGCGGCGGCCCGGCTCGTCGGAGGCTGGTTCGGCACCGGTCCGGACCGGGGGATCGCCCTGGTGTTCGTGGTGACCGGGGTGCTCGGGCTGCTGTTCACCCTGGCGGCCATGGCCAGCCGGCCCTACCGACGGCTGAGCGCGGCCTACCGGGACGCGGTCCCGCCGACGGCCGGCGGCCAGGACCCGCAGGAGGAGCCGGACGTCGCACCGTCGGTCCCCGCGGCCGTGGCCGCGCTGGGGGGCGCACCCGCCGCGGACGGCCAGGGCGATCCGGTCGCGCTCCGGGACTGACGGCCGGCTCTGCCACCCTGGGCGCCCCCGAGCCCCCGGAGGCCCCCGTGCAGACCTTCACCGTCACCCGGCACGTCGCCGCGCCCGTCGCCCGCGTGTGGGCCGTCGCCACCGACCTGGCGGGTGCCCCCTCGGTCATCGCCGACATCGACGCCGTCACGGTGCTCACCCCCGGGCCGTTCGGGGTCGGCACGCGGTGGCGGGAGACCCGCACCATGCTCGGCCGGACCGCCAGCGAGGAGATGGTCGTCACGGCCGTGGCGCCCGAGCGCTCCTACACGGCCGAGGCGGACAGCCGCCGCACCCACTACTCCTCGACGTTCACCTTCGCGCCCGCGCCCGACGGCGGCACGAGGATGGCGATGAGCTTCGGCGGCGAGCCGTCCGGGGGCCTGGCCAAGGCGCTGACCCGGCTGACGGCGCCGCTGACCCGCCGCGCGGTGGAGAAGACGCTGCGCGCCGACCTGGACGACATCGCGGCCGCCGCCGAGCGGGGCTGAGGACCGCTCAGGGCCTCACCGCCACCGGGCGCGTCGCACCTTGCCCGTGTCGTCGCGCAACGGCCGGTCCACGAGCTCCACCGACCGAGGTTGCTGGTGCGGGTGCAACCGTGCGGCCGCCCACGCGACGAGCTCCGCGCTCCCCGGCCCGGCCCACGGCTCGGGCTCGACCACGGCGTGCACGTGCTGCGTCCCACCGTCTCCGGTCCGGCCGACCACGACGGCGCAGCGCACCCCGGGATGCTCCTGGAGGACCTGCTCGACGTCGGCGGGGTGGACGGTGCCGCCCGGCGTCTCGATCCCGTCGGCGAGCCGGTCCGCGAGGTAGAGGTACCCGTCGGCGTCGAGCCGGCCCGCGTCACCGAGGGTGTGCCAGCCGTCGCGCACCCGCGCCGGAGAGCCCACGTAGTGGTAGGTGTCGTGCCCTCGCCGCATGAGCACCTCACCCGTCTCGCCGGGGTCGCACTCGGTGCCGTCGGGTCGGACCACCCGGAAGCGAGACCCCCCGACGCCGCGGCCGACCGTGCCCGGACGCTGCAACCACTCCCGGCCGCCGACCAGCGCGAGGCCCTGCGACTCGGTGCCGGCGTACAGCTCCCACACCCGCTCCGGACCCAGCCAGCCCAGCCACGCGCGCTTGAGCCACGGCGGGCACCGCGACCCCAGGTGCAGCACGGCCTCGAGGCTGCCCACGTCGGCACCGGCCCGGTCGGGGCTGCGCCACACCTGCTGCATCAGGTCGGGGGCGAGCACGGCCCAGGTCACGCGGTGCGCGGCCACCGCCCGCAGCCACTCCTGCGGGTCGGGACGGGGCAGCAGCACGAGCTCGTGGCCGGTCATCAGGCCCCGGAAGGCGTAGACGTAGGACGCCGCGTGCCACAGCGGCGCGGCCACGAGCTGGACGGCATCTCGCGGCACGAAGGCGGCGACGGCCGCGTCGGGGTCGACGTGCGCCGAGGCGGCGGCCCGGACCAGGCGAGGGCGCCCCGTGCTGCCGCTGGACGTCGGCGCCTTCCAGGACGAGGCGGCGAGGTCCGGCAGGGGGTCGGTGCCGGTACCGTCCACGGCCTCCGCCGCCAGCGCGTCGAGCACCTGCGCGTCGTCGTTGACGACCAGGGCGGGCCGGGCCAGAGCAAGCACGGCCTCACGCTCGGCCGGGGCCAGGTGGGGCGACAGCGGCTGCGGCGTGGCCCCGGCCTTCCACACGGCCACGTTGGCCAGGACCGCCGCCACCCCGGTCCCCAGCGTCACGGTCACCAGGTCGTCAGGGCGCAGCCCGCGGCGCCGCCAGGCACGGGCCAGCCGGTCGGTGCGCTCGTGCAGCTCGCGCCGGGTCAGCACCTGCTCGCCGTCGCGCACGGCCACCCGGTCGGGGTCCCGGGCCGCCAGCACGGCGAACGCTCGGCCGATCGACACCACCGCCACGGTCCGGACGTTAGCCGCGCGGCCGGGCCACCTCACCCGCTGGAGCCCGACGGGCCGGGTCGAAACACCCCGGGCACGAGATCGCCTCCGAGCCGGTTTCCAGTTGAAACCAGACCGAAACCTGCCGGTCAGAGGCTTCCCCCATGCCGCTCACCGGGAGCACGCACGACGCGCACCGCCACATCGGGGTGCTGCCCGCGCACGGCTTCTACGGCGGTCCACCGGTGCAGCCCGACGTCCGCGCCGCGGCCACCGTCGACGAGCTGTTCGCCCAGCTCGACGCCGAGCAGGTGGAACGGGCCCTCGTCCTGCCCAACTACGGCGTGCCCGACGCCCGGGTCGCCTTCGACCTGAACGACCTGGCGGTCGAGGCCGCCCAGCGCGACGACCGGGTGCTGGCCGGGCTTCTGGGTGTCGCCCAAGGCTTCCGACGCCGAGCGGAACACCGGCGCCCTGGCCCTGGCGGGCGAGCGCGGCGTGGCCGCCCTCAAGACGAGCTTCCTGCTCGGCGGGGCGGTCGACGACCCGGGGTGCAGGGAGCAGCTCGACCGGATCTTCGCCGCCGCGGCCGCCCACGCCCTCGTCGTGCACGTGCACACCTCACCGGGGTCGACGTCGGACGTCGACCAGGTGGGCCGGCTCGTCGACCGCTACGGCGACACCGTGCGCATCCACCTCGTCCACCTCGGCGGTGGCATGAGCGGGCACCTCAAGCTGGTCGGCGGCCGGCTGTTCGACTGGATCGAGGCCGGAAAGCTGGTGTGGACCGACACCTCGTGGGCCATCGGCTTCGCCCCGACCTGGCTGGTGCAGCAGATCGAGGCGCGCGGGATCGGCCACGACCGCGTGCTCTTCGCCACCGACACCCCGTGGGGCGACCACGCGGGCGAGCTGCACCGCCTCGCCGCCGCCGCGGGCGACGGCGAGCTCGCGCGCGCCTTCTTCCGCGACAACTTCACCGCGCTGTACGGCTGACCCGTCCCACCCACCCCCGCGACAGGAGCCCCTCATGACCACGACCACCACCTCGGGTACGAGCACCACCGACCTGGACGCCGAGCTCAGGGCCAACATGGACAAGGCCCTGAACGAGGTGCCCCACCCCTCCCAGGACAAGGGCACCAACCTGTACGGCTCCACCAAGCTGTTCCCCGACTACCAGGCGGAGGCGGGCGAGACGTACTTCACCCTCGTCCACGGCATCCCGCACGAGTCTTCGGTCAGCTTCGTCGCCGTGCTGCAGGCCACCCGGGCGCTGCGCAAGGGCTTCGAGTCGGCGATCTACTTCTACGGGCCCGGGACCCTGGCGTGCATGGCGACCCGCGGGTTCCCCACCACGGGCGACACCGCGTTCCCCGGCAACCAGAACCTGAACGACGCGCTGACGACGTTCATCGGCGAGGGGGGCACGGTGTACTGCTGCCGCTTCGGGCTCGCGCTGCACGGCTGCCGCGAGGAGGACCTGATCGCCGGCGTGGTGCCGGCCCACCCGCTGGACGTGCAGGACGCGATCATCCACTACGCCCGCAAGGGCGCCATCATCAACTCGACCTACAACCTCTGAGGTCCCGACCGTGACGGCTCCTACGACCGGGCGAACCCGGGTCGACGTCGCCCTGCAGGGCATCCGGCACCTCGACGCGCCGGTCGCCCGCCGCGCGGGCGCCGGGCCCAGCGACGACGGCCACGTCCTGCTCGACGGGGCCGGCGCGGCGGTCCCGCTCAACCCCCGCAGCCCCTACACCGTGAGCGGCGGGCGCCTGCTGCTCGACGGTGCCGACACCGGCATGGGGGTCGAGGCGGTGGCCCGGCCGCGGTTCTACGACCTGCGGACGGCCGACGGCGTGCCCTACGAGCAGATCGCGCGCCTGCACTCCGCCTCGGTGCTCGCCACCACCGTGGTGCAGACCTGCGCGCGGTACGACGAGGCGGAGCGCTGCCGGTTCTGCGCCATCGAGGAGTCGCTGCGGCAGGGCTCCACCACTGCGGTCAAGACCCCGGCCCAGCTCGCCGAGGTCGCGGTCGCCGCCCACGCGCTGGACGGCGTGCAGCAGATGGTCATGACGACGGGGACCTCGCGGGGGGCCGACCGCGGTGCCACGCACCTGGCCCGCTGCGTCCGGGCCGTGCACGAGGTGCTGCCCGACCTGCCCGTGCAGGTGCAGTGCGAACCCCCCGCCGACCTCGCCTCCATCTCGGCGCTGAAGGACGCCGGGGCCAGCTCCATCGGCATCCACGTGGAGTCGCTCGACGACGACGTGCGGCGGCGGTGGATGCCGGGCAAGGGCACCGTCCCCCTCACCGAGTACCGGGCCGCCTGGGTCGAGGCCGTGCGCGTCTTCGGCTGGAACGAGGTGTCGACGTACCTGATCGTCGGCCTCGGGGAGGACCCCGACGAGCTCGTGGCCGGGGCACGTGAGCTCGTCGCCCTGGGCGTGTACCCCTTCGTGGTCCCCTTCCGGCCCATCGCCGGCACCCTGGCCACCGACGTCGACGGCGTCACGGCGCCGCCGCGTGAGCTCGTCTACGACGTGACCCGACGGGTCGCGGCGCTGCTGCGCGAGGCGGGCATGACCAGCGCCGGGCAGTCCGCCGGGTGCGCCGCCTGCGGAGCGTGCTCCGCCCTGCAGGCGTGCGGGGAGGAGTCGTGACGGCGACGCTCGACCACGTGGTCCTCACCGGCGGCCTGCCGGGGGGTGCCGCGGCGCCGTTCGTGGTCGTGCCGGCGGACGACCCCGCCGGGTTGCGTGCCCACCGCAGGCTGCGCCACCGGGCCTTCGTCGACGAGCAGGGCCTGTTCGCGGGCTCGGACCACGACGACGTCGACGACGACCCGCGCACCCGCGTGCTCGTCGCCCGCGGACCGGGCGGGGAGGTGCTCGGCGGGGTGCGGCTCCACCCCGCCGACCGGGCCGTGGACCACCCGGGCGGCCCGGCGGCCGCAGCCGGTCGTGACATCGGCTGGTGGCGCGGCTCGAGGCTCGTCGTCACCGACGCGGCCCGGCGTGGCGGCGGCGTGGGGGCCGCGCTGGTCCGGGCGGCGTGCGCGGCCGCGGAGGCCGAGGGGGCGCTCCGCTTCGACGCCCTGGTCCAGGCCCGCAGCGCCGTGCTGTTCTCGAGGCTCGGCTGGCGGGTGGTCGGTCCGGTCGAGCACCGCGGCCGGGCGCACGTGCACGTCGACTGGCCGGTGCAGCGGGCCCGTCGCCTGGCCGCGGCGACCAAGGCGCCGCTCGGCGGACTGCTCGCGGGCCTGCTGGGTGGCCCGCTCGGCACGCCCGTCGGCTTCCTCGGCGACGACGCGGCGCCCGTGCCCGGCTCCGACCTGGTGGCCGCCTCGGACGCGATCCTGCCGTCGATGGTCGAGCGCGACCCGGTGTGGGCCGGCTGGTGCGCGGTCCTGGTCAACGTCAACGACCTGGCCGCGATGGGTGCTCGGCCCGTCGGCCTGCTCGACGCCGTTGGCGCCCGGGACGCGTCGTTCGCGCGCCGCGTGCTTCGTGGTCTCGGCGAGGCCGCGCAGGCCTGGGGCGTCCCGGTCCTCGGCGGTCACACCCAGCTCGGCGTGCCCGCTGCGCTGTCGGTGACCGCGCTGGGGCGTACGGCCACCCCGGTGCCCGGTGGCGGGGGTCGGCCGGGCCACGCCCTGCGCCTCAGCGCCGACCTGGGCGGGGGCTGGCGACCCGGCTACACCGGGGCCCAGTGGGACTCCACCTCGCACCGCACCGGCGAGCAGCTGCGCCACCAGCAGGACGTCGTGCCGGCGCTGGCCCCCGCGGCGGCGAAGGACGTGTCGATGGCCGGCGTCCTCGGCACCGCGGGCATGCTCGCCGAGGCCAGCGGCTGCCGCGCCGAGGTCGACGTCGCCGCCGTGCCTCGGCCCGCGGCCGCCACCGCCGGCGACTGGCTCACGTGCTTCCCCGGCTTCGCGGTCCTCACGGCGGAGGCCGCGCCGTCCCCCGGCGTGGCCGCCCTGCCGGGCACAGTCACCACCGGCGTGTGCGGCCGGCTGACGGCCGGGTCCGGGGTGGGGCTGCGCTGGCCGGACGGGACCGTCACCGAGGCCGTCGGCCCGGTCACCGGCATGGGGCCGGCGTGAGCCCGACGACGGTCGCGGCGGTGGCCGGCGCCTTCGGCCGCGACGTCGAGGCCAACCTGGCCCGGGTCGCCGCCCTCGTCGAGGCGGCCCGGGAACGGGGGGTCGCGCTGCTGGCCCTGCCGGAGGCGTGCCTGGGCGGCTACCTGTCCGTGCTGGGCCGCGGCCGGGACGGCAGCCACGACGAGGAGCCGGACTCCCTGCCCCCGGCCATGGACGTCACCGGGCCCGAGCTGGCCCGGGTGGCCGCAGTCGCCCGCGAGATGACCGTCGTAGTCGGCTTCTGCGAGTCCGACGGCAGCCGGCGCTACAACAGCGCCGCCGTGGTGTGCGGCGACGGCGTGCTGGGGGTCCACCGCAAGGTGCACCAACCCCTCGGCGAGGGCCTGCACTACGCGGCCGGTGAGGGCTTCCGGGCCGTCGACACGGCCATCGGCCGGCTGGGGGCCCTGATCTGCTACGACAAGGCATTCCCCGAGGCCGCCCGGGCCCTGGCGCTGGACGGTGCGTCGGTCGTCGCGTGCGTGTCGGCCTGGCCGGCCTCGCGCACGGCCTCGGCGGGCTCGCTGGCCGAGGACCGGTGGACCCACCGCTTCGACCTGTTCGACCGGGCGCGAGCGCTGGAGAACCAGGTCGTCTGGCTGTCCGCGAACCAGTCCGGGTCGTTCGGCTCGCTGCGCTTCGTGGCCAGCGCCAAGGTCGTCGGTCCCGGCGGCGAGGTGCTCGCCACCACCGGCACGGCCCCGGGAACGGCCGTCGCGACGGTCGACGTCGCCGGGTCCCTGGAGACCGCCCGCCGGTCGATGTTCCACCTGCGGGACCGGCGCCCGGAGTCCTACGGGACCACGGCCCCGGTCGACCTGCCGAGGGAGCCCGCCCGTGCCTGAGATGACCGCCACCGTGCGCTGGCCCGACGGGACCCAGCACGAGTGCTGGTCGCCGTCGCTCGTCCTGCACGACCACGTGACCCAGGGCGCCGCGTACCCCGTCGCCGAGCTGGTCCGGCGCCTCGAGCACGCCCTCGACCTGGCCGGCGAGCGGGTGCGCGCCCGCTACGGGATGGCCTGCACGGCCGCAGTCGCCTCCGCCGGGGCGCTGCGGGACCGGGCGGCGGCGTACGCGCCCGACGCGCCCGCCACCGTCGTGCGGCTGCACCCGCCCCTCCCGCCGGCGGCCCGGTCGTGACCGGGGTGACCGGGGTGACCGGCGCCCCCGCGCCGCGACGCACCCAGGTCGTCGTCGTCGGCGGGGGCCAGGCGGGGCTGTCCGCGAGCTGGTTCCTGTGCCGGGACGGGGTCGACCACGTGGTCCTGGAAGCGGTGACGGCCGGGCACGAGTGGGCGTCCACGCGCTGGGACAGCTTCACGCTGGTCACGCCCAACTGGCAGTGCCGGCTGCCCGGCTACGCCTACGACGGGCCCGACCCCGACGGCTTCATGACCCGCGACGAGGTCGTGGCCTGGCTCGCGGGCTACCCGCGGACCTTCGGCCCGCCGCTGCGCGAGCGCACCCGGGTCACGCGGCTGTCGCAGGACGGCGCCGGCGGGTTCCTGGTCGCCGCCGAGGGGCCGGACGGGCCGGAGCTGTGGCAGGCGGAGCACGTCGTGCTGGCCACGGGCGGTTACCACCGCCCCGTCGTGCCGTCGTGGGCCCCGTCGCTGGACCCGGGCCTCCCCGACGGCCTCGTGCAGCTGCACTCGGCGCAGTACCGCCGCCCGGACGCCCTGCCCCCCGGCGCGGTGCTCGTGGTGGGGACGGGGCAGTCGGGGGCGCAGATCGCCGAGGACCTGCACCTCGCCGGGCGGTCGGTGCACCTGGCCGTGGGGAGCGCCCCGCGCGTGGCCCGACGCCACCGCGGCCGCGACGTCATGACCTGGCTGGCGCAGATGGGCGTGTACGAACGGCCGGTCGGCACCACCCCCGGCGGTGTGCCCGCGCGGGAGAAGACCAACCACTACGTGACCGGCCGGGGCGGCGGGCGCGACGTGGACCTGCGGGCCTTCGCCCGCGACGGCATGGTCCTGCACGGCCGGGTGACCGGCGGGGCGGGACGGACCGTGCAGGTCACGCCCACCGTGGGGGCCGCCCTGGACGCGGCCGACGCCGTCTACGCGTCCATCAACCGCGACGTCGACGCCTGGATCGAGGCGCAGGGGATCGACGCGCCGTCCGCTGCGCCCTACGAGCCGGTGTGGCGGCCCGCGGCGGAGCACACCGAGCTCGACCTGCACGAGGCGGGCGTGACGAGCGTCGTGTGGGCCGTCGGGTACCGGGCCGACTGGTCGTGGGTTGACGTGGGCGTGTTCACCGGCGGCGGCCGGCCCAGCCACACCCGGGGCGTGACCGGGGTGCCGGGCCTGTACCTGCTGGGGCTGCCGTGGCTGCACACCTGGGGCTCGGGCCGCTTCCTCGGGGTGGCCGTGGACGCCGAGCACGTCACCGCCTGCATCACCGGGACCGACCGCCGCCCGGTCCCGGGGGGGCGCACCGCGACGGCGGGTCGCTGACCGGTGGGCCTGCTGCGCATCGGGGCCGTGGCCGCGCACTTCGGCCGCGACCTGCCCCGGGCACTGGTCAAGCTCGAGGGCATCCTCGCCGACGCGCGGGCCGCGGGGGTGGGTCTGCTGGTCCTGCCGGACGCGACGCTCGGCGGGTACCTGTCGGACCTGCGCCACCCCGACCCCGCCGCCGTCCCGCCCGCCCTGGCGCTCGACTCCCCCGAGGTGCGGCAGGTGGTGGCCATGGCCGGGCCGGTCGTCGTGTGCCTGGGCTTCTCCGAGCGCGGCGACGACGGCCCCGACGGACCCCGGCTCTTCAACTCCGCCCTCTGCGTCAGCGGCGACGGTGTCCTCGGGCTGCACCGCAAGGTCCACCAGCCCGCCGGGGAGTCGCTCGTTTACGCCGCGGGCGACCGGTTCGACGCCTTCGACACCCCCGTCGGCCGGCTGGGGCTGCTCATCGACTACGACAAGACGTTCCCCGAGGCCCCCCGGGCCCTGGCCGCCGACGGTGCGCAGGTGCTCGCCTGCCTGTCGGCGTGGCCCGCGTCGGTCACCGACCGGGCCTCGCGCCTGCCCGCGGACCGCCAGTCACGGCTGTTCGACCTGTACGACCAGGCGCGGGCGGCGGAGAACCAGGTGGTGTGGGTGTCGTCCAACCAGACCGGGGTGACGGGCGGGCTGCGGTTCCTCGGCCAGGCCAAGGTCGTGGGCCCCGGCGGTGACGTCCTCGCCCGCACCACGTCCAAGGGAGGGCTCGCCGTGGCCGCCCTCGACGTGGCCGCCGAGGTCGCACGGTCGCGGCGGGTGCTGCACCACCTGCTCGAGCGGGTGCCGGGTGCGTACGCCCCCCGGGTCGCGGCCCCGGCCGGGACCTGACGTGCGCGTCGCCCTGCTCACGTACTCCACCCGCCCCCGCGGTGGCGTGGTCCACACCCTCGCCCTGGCCGAGGCCCTGGCCGCGCAGGGGGTCGCGGTGGACGTGTGGACCCTCGCCCGCGGCGGCGACACGACGTTCTTCCGTCCGCTCGACCCGACCGTGGGCGTGCACGCCGTCCCCTTCGAGGCCCGCGACGACGAGTCCGTCGGGCAGCGGGTGGTTCGCAGCATCACCGTGCTGCGCGACGCGTTCGCCGACCGGCGCCACGGCTACGACGTCGTGCACGCCCAGGACTGCATCTCGGCCAACGCCGCGCTGCCCTGCGTGCGCACCGTCCACCACCTCGACCGGTTCACCACCCCGGAGCTCGCCGCCTGCCACGAGCGCGCCCTCGTCGCCCCCTCGGCCCGGGTGTGCGTGTCGGCCGCGGTCGCGGCCGAGGTCCGGGCGGGCTGGGGCCTGGAGCCCGTCGTCATCCCCAACGGGGTCGACGCGGCCCGCTTCGCCGCGGGGGCCCTCGACGGGCCCGGACGGGCGGCGTGGGCGCAGCGGCTCGGTCGCTACGTGCTGGCCCTGGGCGGCGTGGAGCCCCGCAAGGGCAGCATCGACCTCCTCGAGGCCGTCGCCCTCGTGCGCCGGGAGCAGCCGGACGTCCGCCTGGTCCTCGGCGGCGGCGAGACCCTCTTCGACTACCGCGACTACCGCGCGGCCTTCGACGCCCGGGCCGTGGCGCTGGGGGTGGTGCCGGAGGTGCTGGGGACGGTGGCGGAGGACGCCCTGCCGGCCCTGGTCGCCCAGGCCGGCGCTCTGGCCATGGTGTCGACCAAGGAGGGCTTCGGCCTGGCGGCCATGGAGGCGCTGGCCGCAGGGGTACCGGTCGTGGCGCGCGACCTGCAGGTGCTGCGCGAGGTGCTCCGGGGCACCGTCCGCTACGCCACGGACCCGCCGGCCACGGCCCGCGCCCTGCTCGCCGTGCTCGGGCAGCGGCCCGACCCGGCGCCCGGGCGGGCGCTGGCCGCGACGTACACGTGGGAACGGGCGGCCCGGGCCCACGTGCGGTTCTACGCGGGTCTGGCCCGGGGACCCCGGAGACGACGGACCGTGACGACCGGACCGTGACGACCGGCCGGGCGCGCTGCGCCGGGCACGCTGGGCCGTGGCGACCGGGCCGGGCTGGCTGGGCCGGTGGCTCGGCGGTCCGGCCGGTCCCCGGGTGGACGTCGCAGCCCTGCGGCGTGGCGGTGGCCGGCCCGTCGGTCAGTGGAGCCGACGGCGGCCGCCGTGGAGCGCCCGGAGCCCCTCGGCCTCGGCGTAGACGGCCTCGAACGCGTCGAGCGTCGTCTCGATGTCGTGCCCGGCGGCCAGACGGCGGCTGTGCTCACCCATGCGGCGTGCCCCCTCCCGGTCGGCCAGCACGCGCAGGAGCCGGTCGGCCAGGGCGGCGACGTCGCCGGGCGGGAACAGCCAGCCGTTGGCGCCCTCCTCCACCAGGTGCGGCAGCGCCATCGCGTCGGCGGCCACGACCGCGGCCCCGGAGGCCATCGCCTCCAGCGTGGCCAGGCTCTGCAGCTCGGCGACGCCGGGCATGCAGAAGACGGTCGCGCTCGCGTAGGCGTGCCGCAGCACGTCCTCGTCGACCCGGCCGAGGAACCGGGCCCGGGAACCCAGGCGCAGGTCCACCGCCAGCTGCTCCCACTCCCGCCGGCAGGTGCCGTCACCGACCACGTCGAGGCGCACGGGCAGCTCCGGTGGCAGGGCGGCGACGGCCCGGAGCAGCTGGCCGACCCGCTTCTCCTCGTCCAGCCGGCCGACGAACAGCACCACGGGTGTCGCGTCCGCGCCGTCGCGAGCCCCGGTGGCGGGCAGGTCGCGGCCGTAGCCGGCCAGGTCGATCCCGCACGACACGGCCCGGGCCCCGAGCACACCGCCGGAGGCCGCCAGCAGCTCGACGGCTCGCGGGGTCGGAGCGGTCACGACCTGGGCCTGCGCGAAGACCCGCGCCAGGTCCCGCCACGCCCAGCGGGCCGCCGCACGCCTCAGGGCGGCCGGCACGCGGGCGTGGCCGAACAGGTTCTCGGGCATGAAGTGGTTGGTCATGACCAACGGCACCCCGGCCTCGCCCGCGGCGGCCGCGAGCGACCGCGAGACCGGGAAGTGCGACTGCGGGTGCACGACGTCGGGCGCGACGTCCGCCAGCAGGCGCCGGGCGTCGCCGGCGACCCGCCAGGGGCGCGCGACGCGGAAGGTGGGGTGGACGGGTGTGCGGACGGAGGCCACCCGGTGCACGGTGACCGCTCCCATCGTCTCCCGACCCGACCGGCCGTCCGTCGAGGGGCTCACGACGTGCACGTCGTGCCCGCGACCGGCCAGGCCCAGCGCGAGCCGCTCGGCGAAGCGCGCCGCCCCGTTGACGTCGGGGGCGAAGGTGTCGGCGCCGAGGAGGACCCGACGAGGTCCCGGGAGGGCCACCTCCCGGACCGGTCCGCGGGTGTCGAGCAGGCTCATGCGAGGGCACCTTCCGTCGAGACGTGGGGGGCACGGCGGACGCCGCGCCCCCGGTCGGCAGCCCGGTGGGGCGGTGCGCCCGGGGGGACCGTCCTGGCCGGGGGCGGCGTCGCCACCCCCGGGTCTGCGCCCGAGCGGGCCAGGAGCACCACCCCGAGCGCGGCGAGCGCCGCGGCAGCGGCGGCGGCCGAACCGGCGGCGCCGTCGGGCAGCTGCTCGTCCAGCAGGGTGGTGCCGAGCAGGACCGCCACCAGCGGGTCGACCAGGGTGAGGGTCGCCACGAGCAGGGCGTGCCGGCCGGCGTCCCGCGCCCGGTGCAGCGCCCACAGCCCCAGTCCGAGCAGCAGCGCCAGCAGCACCGCGCCGGTCGCGGGCGGCGGTCGTCCGTCCAGCAGGGGCAGGAGGGTGAGGCGGGTCATCACCGCCACAGCGCCGAAGGCCACGCCGGTCGCGGCGCTCAGCAGCACCACCCGCGCCCCCACCGAGGCCAGCACGGAGCCCAGGGCGCCGACGGTCGCGGCCGCGACGAGGGCCACCGCGCCCCAGGTCGCCACCTGCTCCCCGGTGGGCCCCGGCCCGGCGGCGGCGGGTGCCGCCCCGGGCAGCAGGAGCACGACCAGGCCCGCGACACCGAGGACGCAGCAGGCCGCGGCCAGCACCCGGGAGGCGCCGACCGGGGTGCGCGCACGCCTGGCCGCCCACCCGATGGCCAACGGCAGGGCCAGGACGCCGAGCGGCTGCACGACGGACACCGGCGCGAGGACGAGGGCGGCAGCACCCACGACGCTCCCGGCGCCGAGGACGGCCGTACCGGCCCACCACGCGCCACGCCCGGCCGTGCGCGCCTGGACCCCGGTGCCGACGGTCACCAGGACCGCCGCGACGACAGCGAGGACGATGCCGGTGGCGACGGGGACGGGGCCGGCGGGGAGCAGGCCGACGGCTTCGGGGGCCGTCGTCGGCAGGAGGGGGAGCATGCCGTCCAGCCAACTGCTCGGCCCCGCACGGACCCATCCGGGGCGCCGCCGTCCCGCCCGGGGGGCTGGCAGGGGGGGCCTGCCGTGGGGCTGCCCCCGGAGGCGGCGGGCCACCGGGCGCCGGGTGCACGTCGCGGACGACGAAGGCCGGGCCACCACTTCGGGTGACCCGGCCTACGTCTCCCGGAGCGTCTCCGGGACTGCGTGCGCGAGGGGGGAGTTGAACCCCCACGTCCTTTCGGACACACGGACCTGAACCGTGCGCGTCTGCCTATTCCGCCACTCGCGCGCAGCCGAGAGCGTACACCGACTCCGGAGCCCGCCCGAACCTCGCGTTCCACGATCCCGTCCCCCCGCCGGTACATTGCGAGGCGGCCGGGCACGTCTCGGGGTGCTGTCGCGCCCTCACGTGACCGGTCGCAGCCGGAGAGGAGGTGGTCCGCCATGGGTCTGTTCGACAAGTTCGAGAAGGGGGTCGAGCGCGCCGTCAACGGCGTCTTCGCCCGCACGTTCAAGTCCCGCGTCCAGCCGGTCGAGATCGCCTCCGCGCTGCGTCGCGAGCTCGACGACCGCGCCGCGGTGCTGGGGCGCAACCGCACCCTGGTGCCCAACCACTTCACGGTGACGCTGAGCCCGGACGACCACGACCGCCTGGCCGAGTGGGAGGACGCGCTGGCCGACGAGCTGGCCGCGGCCACCATGGAGCACGCCGACAAGCAGCGGTACGCGTTCGTCGGGCCCGTCACCGTGACCCTGGACCGCGACGAGCAGCTGGAGGTCGGCCTGTTCGACGTGGCCAGCCAGACCGTCAAGGGCGCCGTCGCGCCGGCGACCACCCGCACCGCCACCGCCGGGCGTCCCGTGATCGAGGTCGACGGCCGCGCCTACGTCCTGACCGGGCCGGTGACCGCCCTCGGCCGGGGCTCGGACGCCGACATCGTGCTGGACGACAACGGCGTCTCGCGCCGCCACGCCGAGCTGCGCGTGGACTCCTCCTCCGGCCGTACCGTGCTGTCGGTGCTCGACCTGGGCTCCACCAACGGCACGTTCGTCGGCGAGCACCAGATCAGCCACCAGGCGCTGCAGGCCGGTGACGTGGTGTCGCTGGGCCACACCCGCATCGTCGTGCGGGACGCGGGATGAGGGCCGGCGCATGAGCGAGCTCACCCTGACGGTCCTGCAGCTCGGTCTGCTCGTGCTGCTGTGGCTGTTCGTGCTGGGGGTCGTCGGCGTGCTGCGCGGTGACCTCTACGGCACCCGCGTCGCCGTCCGGCAGCCGCCGCGCCCGGCCAAGGCACCGGCCGAGCCGCGGGCGCCCAAGGCGGGGCCGCGGCAGGCCCCCGGCGCCCGGCAGCCCCCCGAGCCCCGCCCGCCGGCCCTTCCCCGCCAGCTCGTCGTCACCGAGGGCTCGCTGCAGGGCACCACCATCACCCTGAGCACGTCGGCCATCACCATCGGGCGGGCCGCGGACTGCACGCTGGTCATCGACGACGAGTTCGCGTCGGGCCGGCACGCCCGCATCTCGCGCCACGAGGGGCAGTGGGTGCTGGAGGACCTCGGCTCGACCAACGGCACCTACCTGCGCAAGGAGCAGGTCCAGGGCCCGGTCGCGCTGCAGGTCCGGGTGCCGATCCGGATCGGCCGCACCGTGCTGGAGCTGAGGGCCTAGTGTCGATCGCGCTGCGCTACGCGGCCCGCAGCGACGTGGGCCTCGTCCGCACCAAGAACGAGGACTCCGGCTACGCCGGGCCCCACCTGCTCGTGGTGGCCGACGGCATGGGCGGTCACGCCGGCGGTGACGTCGCCAGCTCGCTGGCCGTGGGGGAGCTGGCCGACCTGGACGGCGAGGCGCTGGGCAGCACCGAGGCGCAGACCCGGTTGGCCGAGCGGCTGCGGCGCACCAACACCGCCCTGCAGGACCGGGTCAAGGACCAGCCCGAGCTGTCCGGCATGGGCACGACGGTCACGGCCCTGATGCGGGCCGGCTCGCGGCTGATCCTCGCCCACATCGGCGACTCCCGGGCCTACCTGCTGCGCGGTGGCGAGCTGGTCAAGGTCACCACCGACCACACCTACGTGCAGAGCCTGGTCGAGGCCGGCCGGATCACGGAGGAGGAGGCCGAGAACCACCCGCAGCGCAACGTCGTCATGCGGGTGCTGACCGGCGAGCACGGCGACGAGCCCGACCTGTCGGTGCGCGAGGGCCGACCCGGCGACCGGTGGCTGCTCTGTTCCGACGGGCTGTCGGGCTTCGTCAGCCACGACACCCTGCACGACACCCTCGCCGCCGGTGACGACCCCGGGACCACGGCCGAGAACCTGGTCCGGCTCTCGCTGCGCTCCGGCGCGCCCGACAACGTGACCGTCATCGTCGCCGACGTCGTCGACCTCGACTCCCCGCCCTCGACGGCGCCCCAGGTCGTCGGCGCCGCGGCCGCCCGGACCCGCAAGGGCACCACGCCGGCCCCGCCCACCGACGACAGCCCCGCCGCCCGCGCGGCCTCGCTCGGCCGCGAGGCCCGGCCGGACGACGACCACGACGACGACGACCGCCACGGGGGCCGCCGCTGGGTGTTCTGGCTGGTCGTGCTGGCCGTCACCGCCGGCCTGGCCGGCTCGGTCTGGCTGGCCTGGACCTGGTCGCAGGACCAGTACTTCGTCGGCGCGGCCGAGGACCCGAGCGGCACGGAGGTCGTCGCGGTGTACCGCGGTCTCACCCAGGACGTCGGCCCGGTGCGGCTGTCCGCGGTCGACGAGCTGAGCGACGTGGCCGTCGAGGACCTGCCGTTCTTCCAGCAGGCCATCGTCGCCGAGGGCATCCAGGCCGACGACCTCGAGGAGGCCCGGCGGATCGTGGCGGACCTGCGCGACCAGCTGGGCACCGGGTGAGCCGGTGACCACCGTCGTCACGGCCCTGGCCCCCGGGACCCGGCGAGGGTTCGAGCTGCTGCTGACCCTGGTGTCGGTGGCCATCTCGACCACGGCCTACGCCCTGGTGGGCCTGGCCGTGGAGGGCACGCTGCCCGTGCGGCTGCTGGCCGTCGGTGCGGGCCTGCTCGGGCTGGGCCTGCTGCTGCACGTGGTCGTGCGGGTCGTCGCGCCCTACGCCGACCCGGTCCTGATCCCGATCGCGCTGCTGATCAACGGCATCGGCCTGGTGATGATCCACCGCCTCGACCTGGCCGAGGACACGTCCCTGGCGGTGCGCCAGCTGGGCGCCACCGCCGTGTCCGTGGTGGCCGCGGCCATCGTGCTCGTCGTGCTGCGCGACCACCGCCGGCTGCGGGCGCGGACCTACACCGCGATGGTGGTCGGGCTGGGCCTGCTCCTGCTCCCCCTGGTGCCGGGCATCGGCAGCACGGTCAACGGCGCGACGATCTGGATCGACCTGGGCGTCACCACGTTCCAGCCGGCCGAGCTGGGCAAGATCGCGATCATCGTGTTCTTCGCCGGCTACCTGGTGGTGGCCCGCGACACGCTGTCCCTGGTCGGGCCCAAGGTGCTGTGGCTTCGGCTGCCCCGCGCCCGCGACCTGGGCCCGATCCTCGTGGCCTGGCTGGCGTCGGTCGGCGTCCTCGTCTTCGAGCGCGACCTGGGCACGTCGCTGCTGTTCTTCGGGATCTTCGTGGCGATGCTCTACGTCGCCACCGAGCGGGTCAGCTGGATCGTCATCGGCATGGCCCTGTTCGCCGGCGGCTGCGTCCTGGCCTGGCGGCTGTTCGGGCACGTGCAGAACCGGGTCGCGGTCTGGCTGGACCCCTTCGACCCCCGCCTGATCGAGGCCACCGGCGGGTCGTACCAGGTGGTGCAGGGGCTGTACGGCATGGCCGACGGCGGCCTGCTGGGCACGGGGCTCGGCCGGGGCAGCCCCGAGATCGTCCCGTTCGCCGAGAGCGACTTCATCGTGGCCGCGCTGGGTGAGGAGCTGGGCCTGGCCGGGCTGTTCGCCCTGCTGGCGCTGTACGGGATCCTCGTCCAGCGCGGCATCCGGACCGCCATCGGCGTCCGCGACGGCTTCGGCAAGCTGCTGGCCTGCGGCCTGGCGTTCTCGATCGCGCTGCAGGTGTTCGTCGTGGCCGGCGGCGTCACCCGGGTGATCCCGCTGACGGGTCTGACGATGCCGTTCCTGGCCTACGGCGGGTCCTCGCTGCTGGGCAGCTGGATCATCGTCGCGCTGCTGCTGCGGGTGTCCGACCTGGCCCGGCGCCCGGACCTGCCCGAGCCGCCCCGGGGCCAGCCGCCCGTCAGCCCCGCCGACGACGCCAGCACCCAGGTGGTGAGGCTGCCGTGAACTCCCCCCTGCGCCGCCTGGCCGTCGTGGTGGGGCTGCTCTTCGCGAGCCTGCTGCTGTCGACCTCCTGGATCCAGTACGTCGGGGCCACGTCGATCGCGGCCGGGCAGGGCAACGTCCGCGAGGTCTACCGCGAGTTCGGCCGCGAGCGCGGCCCGATCGTGGTGGCCGGTGACCCGGTCGCCACGAGCACCGAGGTCGGCGGGGACTACCAGTACCTGCGCGAGTACCCCGGGGGCGAGCTGTACGCGCACGCCACGGGCTTCTACTCGATCGTCTACGGCACCACCGCCACCGAGGACGCCGAGAACGACGTGCTCGCCGGCACCGCGGACTCGCTGTTCTACAGCCGCATCGGCCAGGTCCTCACCGGCCAGGACCCCACGGGCGGGTCGGTCGAGCTGACCCTGGACCCGGCGGCGCAGCAGGCCGCCTGGGACGCCCTGGGCGACCAGCGTGGCGCCGTGGTCGCCATCGAGCCCTCCACCGGCCGGATCCTGGCCATGGTCAGCAAGCCGTCCTACGACCCCGCGACGCTGGCCTCGCACGACCTGGGCGCCGTCCGCGAGGCCTGGGACAGCCTCAACGCCGACGAGGGCCGGCCGCTGGAGAACCGGGCGATCGCCGGGCGCACCTACCCGCCCGGTTCGGTGTTCAAGCTGGTCACCGCGGCCGCGGCGCTGGAGAGCGGGGACTACACCGCCGAGTCCGAGCTGCCCGGCCCCGCCGCGCTGGACCTGCCGCAGACCACGGCGGTGCTGCCCAACTACGACGACCGCCCGTGCGGGCCCGACGACCTGACCACGCTGGCCGACGCGCTGCGGATCTCGTGCAACAGCGCCTTCGGCCAGCTGGGCATCGACCTGGGCGGCGACGCGCTGCGGGCCCAGGCGGAGCGCTTC
Organism: Jannaschia sp. R86511; assembly: GCF_042466345.1. Classification (NCBI taxonomy): domain Bacteria; kingdom Pseudomonadati; phylum Pseudomonadota; class Alphaproteobacteria; order Rhodobacterales; family Roseobacteraceae; genus Jannaschia; species Jannaschia sp. R86511. The sequence continues at coordinate 503,458 of NZ_JAXHCD010000001.1, read as the reverse complement.
GGCTACGAGGACGACCTGTCGGTGCCGCTGACCGTCACCCCGTCGCGGGTGCCCGAGGGCCTGAACGCCCCGCAGAGCGCCCAGGCGGCCGTGGGCCAGTTCGACGTCCGGGTGACACCGATGCAGGTCGCCATGACCAGCGCCGCGATCGCCAACGACGGCGTCATGATGCGCCCGCAGCTGGTCCGCACCGTCCGCGGGCCCGACCTGCAGGTGGTCGACCAGGTCGAGCCCGAGGTGCTGGGCGACCCGGTCGAGCCCGCCACGGCCGAGGCGCTCACGGCGATGATGGTCGCCGTCGTCGACGACGGCACCGGCTCGTCGGCCCAGATCTCCGGGGTGCAGGTCGCGGGCAAGACCGGCACCGCCCAGACCGGCAACGACGAGGCCCCGCACGCCTGGTTCACGTCCTTCGCCCCCGCCGACGACCCCCAGGTCGCGGTGGCCGTGGTGGTCGAGAACGGCGGCAGCGCCGGCAGCGAGACCAGCGGCGGCCGGGTCGCGGCCCCTGTGGCCCGCGCCGTGATGGAAGCGGTGCTGGAGCCGTGAGCGGGACGGGGACCGGCCAGGTGCTGGCCGGGCGCTACCGGCTGCTCGACCAGGTGGCCGTCGGCGCCATGGGCGAGGTGTGGCGGGCCCACGACGACCGCCTCGACCGCGACGTCGCGGTCAAGGTGCTGCGGCCGGAGCTGGCCGACGACGACGGGTTCCTCGACCGGTTCCGCACCGAGGCGCGCCACGCCGCGTCGGTGCGCCACCCCCACGTCGCCGCGGTCCACGACTACGGCGAGGACCCCGCGGTGCGCACGGGCGGCAGCGCCACGGCGTACCTGGTGATGGACCTGCTGCAGGGGACCCCGCTCAACGCCCTCCTGGCCGGCTCGGGCCCGCTGCCCGCGGCGCGGGTCGCAGCCCTGCTGGCCCAGGTGGCCGACGCCCTGGCCGCGGCGCACCGGATCGGCCTGGTGCACCGCGACGTCAAGCCCGCCAACCTCGTGGTCTCCGGCCCGCAGGACGAGCGGGGCGGTGACGACGTCACCGTGACCGACTTCGGCATCGCGCGGGCCGCGGACGCCGTCCCCGTGACCCGGACCGGGCTGGTGATGGGCACCGCGGAGTACCTGTCGCCGGAGCAGGCGCGCGGTGAGCGGGCCACCACCGCCTCCGACGTCTACTCCCTCGGCGTCGTCGCCTACGAGCTGCTCACCGGGGAGCCGCCTTTCACCGCCGACGCCCCGGCCGACGTGGCCCGGGCCCACGTGCACGACCCGGTGCCCCCGCTGCCGGACTCGGTCCCGGCGGCCATGCGGGCCACCGTCGTGCGCTGCCTGGCCAAGAACCCCGCCGCCCGCCCCGACGTCGTCGCGCTGGCGACCCGGCTGCGGGCCGTGGCCGACGGCACGGCCGACGACGGCACGGGCAGCACGGCCGGCCGGTCGGGTGGCGGAGAGGCGTCGGCCTGGGGGCCCGAGCCCGCGGACCTCGTGGCCGCGGCCCCAGCCGCACCGGCGAGCGCGCCCCGACCCGCCGGGCCGGCCGTGCCCCGCACCCGGGAGATCCCCGTGATCCCGGTCCGGGCCGGGACCTCCGGGACCGACCCCGCGGCCGCGACCTCCGCGACCTCCGGGGCGTCCGGGACCGGGACCGCTCCCGCGACCGGGGGCACGACCGGTGCCGCCGTGCGGCCCGGGGCCGCCCGGGTCACGCCGGCCCGCAGCACCCCCTCCCGCCGCCGCCGACCGCTGCGGGCCCCGCTCGTGGCCCTGCTCGCGCTGGTGGCCCTGCTGCTGCTCGCAACCCTGCTCCAGGCCCTCGGCCTGCTCGGCAGCGGGGACGGATCGTCCACGGCTGCCCTCACGCATGTGACAGGCTCCCCGTGGGCCACGATCGACAAGGACGGACGATGACGGATCAGACGACAGGCGAGCCGCGGCTCGTGGGCGGCCGCTACCAGCTGACCGAGCCGATCGGCCGGGGTGGCATGGCCGAGGTCTGGTCGGCCCACGACCAGCGGCTCGGCCGGTCGGTCGCGGTCAAGCTGCTGCGCACCGACCTGGCCCGCGACCCGTCGTTCCAGGCGCGGTTCAAGCGGGAGGCCCAGTCCTCGGCCTCGCTCAACCACCCGGCCATCGTGTCGGTCTACGACACCGGCGAGGACAGCGCGCTCGACCCCTACGGCGCGCCGGCCCCGCAGCCGTACATCGTCATGGAGCAGGTGCACGGCCGGACCGTCAAGCAGATCCTGCAGGAGTCGTCGCCGCTGGACATCGACGACGCCATGCGGATCACCGCCGGCATCCTCGACGCCCTGCAGTACAGCCACCGCGGCGGGATCATCCACCGCGACATCAAGCCCGGCAACGTCATGGTCACCGACGCCGGCGAGGTCAAGGTCATGGACTTCGGCATCGCCCGGGCGATGGCGGACACCTCGGCCACCATGACCGGCACGAACGCCGTCCTGGGCACGGCGCAGTACCTGTCGCCCGAGCAGGCCCGCGGCGAGACCGTCGACGCCCGCTCCGACCTGTACTCCGCCGGCTGCCTGCTGTACGAGCTGCTGACCGGCCGCCCGCCGTTCGTGGGTGAGAACGCCCTGGCGCTGGCCTACCAGCACGTGGGCGAGACGCCCGCCGCGCCGAGCTCGCTCAACCCGGACGTGCCCGCGGACCTGGACTCCGTGGTGCTGCACTCGCTCGCCAAGGCCCGCGAGGACCGCTACCAGGACGCCGAGGCGTTCATCGCCGACCTCGACCGGGTGGCGACCGGGGTGCCGGTGCTGGCCCCCGCGGCCGCGGCGGGCGGGGCCGCGGCCCTGGCCGGTGCGGGCCTGGGCGACACGGCCGCGATGACCTCGCGGATTCCGCGTACCCCGGCCCCGGAGCCCGAGCCGACCTGGCCCGGCGACGAGCTGGACGAGGCCGCCGACGAGGAGGAGGAGCAGCCCAAGCGCCGGACCTGGCTGTACGTGCTCCTCGTCCTGCTGGCCCTGGCCATGATCGGCGGGGTGTTCTGGTTCCTGTCCAGCGGCGGGGACGAGCCCGTCGACGAGGTCCGCATGCCCGACGTGGTCGGGGTGCAGCAGGCCGACGCCGAGGAGCAGCTGGCCGAGCTCGGCTTCACCGACGTGACCGTCACCACCGACGAGGACGCCGACGCCGAGGCGGGCGTGGTGACCGAGCAGGACCCGCCGCCGTCGGACACCCTGACGCTCTACCCGCTGGAGACCCCGATCACGCTCACCGTCGCGGCGGGCCCGGGCGAGGTGGCCGTGCCCCAGCTGAGCGGGCTGACCCAGGCCGAGGCCCGCGACGCCCTGCTGTCGGCGGGGCTGGAGTTCGCCGGCACCGACGAGGCCGACGACCCGGACGTGGAACGTGGCCGGGTGCTGAGCAGCGAGCCGGCCTCGGGCGAGACCGTCGAGGAGGGCACCGCCGTCACCCTGGTGCTGGCCAGCGGCCAGAACACCGTGCCGTCGGTGATCGGCCGGCAGCAGACCGAGGCGATCCAGCTGCTGCAGGACGCCGGCTTCGGCGTGACCACCGAGAACCAGGAGACCGACGAGGAGGAGCCCGGCACCGTGCTGGCCCAGGACGGGACCGAGGACCGTCGCCTGGACATCGGCGAGCAGGTCGCCCTGACCATCGCCGTCGCCCCGCCGCCCGAGCCGTCGGTGGTCACGGTCACCCCCGAGCCCAGCCCCGAGCCCGAGCCCGACCCCGAGCCGGAACCGGAGCCCAGCGGTGAGCCCACCGGCCAGCCGTCCGGCGAGCCCTCCGAGGGCGGCTGAGGCAGGTCCGTCCCGGGTCCGACCCGGGGCCGCCTGCTTCGGTGGCGGCCCCGGCGGCGGGTCAGCGGCGGCCCCGGGGGTGGGTCAGCGGCGGCCCCGGGGGTGGGTCAGCGGCGAACGAGGGGGCTGAGGCCCTCCGCGCGGGCCGGCGCGTCGGTGTCGCCCAGGACGGCGAGCCAGTTGGCCAGCAGCCGGTGCCCGCCCTCGGTCAGGACGGACTCGGGGTGGAACTGCACCCCGAACAGCGGCAGCGACTCGTGCTGCAGGGCCATGACGACCCCGCCGTGGGTGCGCCCGGTCACCTGCAGCTCGCCCGGCACGGTGTCGTCGACCACGGCCAGCGAGTGGTACCGGGTGGCGGTGAACGGCGAGGCCAGGCCGGCCAGGACGCCTGCCCCGTCGTGCAGCACGGGGCTGGTCTTGCCGTGCAGCAGCTCCGGGGCGTGCGTGACCGTCGCGCCGAACGCCTCCGCCAGCGCCTGGTGGCCCAGGCAGACCCCCAGCAGCGGCAGGCCCCGCTCGGCCGCGCGGCGCACGGTGGCCACGCAGATGCCCGCCTCGCCCGGTGTGCCGGGTCCGGGCGACAGCAGCACGCCGTCGTAGCCGTCGGCGTGCTCGGGGCCCACCTCGTCGTTGCGGACCACGTCGACCGTCGCGCCCAGCTGGCGCAGGTAGCCGACCAGGGTGAAGACGAAGGAGTCGTAGTTGTCGACGACCAGGACGCGCACGCCCGGCCCGGCGGGCGGGACGGTGCCGGACGGGTCGTGCACCGGGGGCGGCTGGGTCACGGGCGGGTCTCCTCGACGGTCTGCTGGTTGAACGGCACGTAGGGCGCGACGGCGGGGAACAGCCACAGGAAGCAGGCCGTGACCGCGGCCACCAGCAGCAGCAGCGCGAGGACCACCCGCACGGCCAGCGGCCCGGGCAGCAGCCGCCACAGCGCCGCGTACATCAGGTGAGCTCCTGCAGCGCGTCGGGCGGGCCGTCCGCGCGCGGGGTGGTGGCCTCCAGCAGCGCGTGGACCACGTAGCGCTCCCGGGCGCTGAACATCGGGTGGCAGGAGGTCATCGTCAGCCACTCCTCGGTGGGGGTCTCGCCCGGCTGCGACGGGACCGGGGCAATCACGCGGACGTCGGTGGGCAGGACGATCTCGGTGACCTGCACCCGGTACACGTGGAACTCGGTCTCGGTCTCCACGACCACCGCGTCGCCCTCGACGAGCTCGGCGATGGGGTTGAAGGGCGCACCCCACGTGGTGCGGTGCCCGGCGATGGCGAAGTTGCCGACCTCACCCGGCAGCGCCGCCCCGTCGTAGTGCCCGACGCCGTCCTCGAGCACGGCGTCGGTCGTGCCCTCGAGCACGGGCCGGACGTAGTCCTCGCCGAAGCGCGGCACCCGCAGCAGGGCGACGACGTCGGCGGGCAGGTCGGCCAGCACCTGCTCGGCCTCGGCCGTGGTCGTCCCCTCGGCCGAGGCCGCGTCCTCGGTCTCCGGCGCGGCCGCGTCGCCCCACTGCTGGGCCAGGGCGTCGGTGGTGCGCTGCTGCGCCCGGTCCCCGACGACGTCGGTCCACCACAGCTGGTAGGCCAGGAAGAGCAGGACGAGCACCCCGCTGGTGACGAGCAGCTCGCCGAGCCCGCGGACCAGGGCGCGGATCACCGCCGGCCCCGCGTCATGCGTCGCGGACCCGGGCGAAGCGCATCTCCAGCGGGCCGCTGTAGGCGGGCAGCTCGGTCTCGCCGATGTCGTCGACGTCGTAGCCCAGGCCGAACGCGTCGACGTAGCGGCGGTACTCGTCCACCGTCGGGGAGGCCTCCAGGGCCGCGAGCAGCGCCTCGGGGTCGCCGACGGCGGTGATGACGTAGGGCGGGGAGTAGGGCTGGCCCTGCAGGCTCAGGGTGTTGCCCACGCAGCGGACGGCGCTGGTCGAGATCACGCGCTGGTCCATCAGCATCATGGCCTCGGCCCCGCCGAGCCACAGCGCGTTCACGACGGCCTGCACGTCCTGCTGGTGCACGACGAGGTCGTCGGGCGAGCCGGCCTGGGCGGCGCGGCGGCTGGTGAAGTCGGCGTCGTCGAGCACCACGCGGACGGCGGGACCGGTGACGGGCTGGATCCCGGCCACCTCGCTCATCGCGGCCACGGCCTGCTCCAGCTCCGGGTCGGCCCCCGCCGTGCCGGCCTCGAGCTCGGCGACCTCGGCGCGCAGCGACTCCACCAGGGTGGTCGAGCCTTCGGCGAGCGCCCGCTCCTGCCCGACCAGCGAGGCCAGGTCGACGGAGTCGTCGCGCAGGTCGGTGCCCTGCGCCGTGCTGCCGGAGGCGGCGAACAGCAGACCGGCGGCCCCCAGCACGACCGCGACGCCGGCGCCCGGGCCCTGCCGCAGGGCGCGCAGCAGCCCCGCGCGACCGCCGCGGCGGTCCTCGTCGGGGGTCACGGGGCTCGTGGGCTCCTCACCGGTGTCCATCGTCCCCATTGTGACCTGCCGGGGTGCGTGCCCGTCGCCGTACCCTGTGCGGAGCAGCCGGGGCGCGTCGCGTCCCCGGTCACACCGAACCGAGGAGCAGACGTGCCCGAGTCCAGCCGACGCAAGAAGCCGGCCGCCACGGCACCCGTCACGACGGGTCCCGCCGCCCCCAAGCCCAACCCGCGCTGGTGGGTGCCCGTGATGGTGGGCCTGATGGTCCTGGGCCTGGTGTGGATCGTCGTCTTCTACATCACGCAGCAGGCCTACCCGGTGCCGGGCGTGGGCCTGTGGAACCTGGGGATCGGCTTCGCGCTGGCCATGGTGGGCTTCCTGATGACCACCCGGTGGCGCTGACCTGCGGAACTACACGCGTGTGAGTTGTCCCCAGCGGTTGTCCACAGTGTGTACAACCTGACCGGGACCTCAGGCCAGGACGTCGGGACCGACGACCAGCCAGCGCACCACGGTCAGCACCAGCAGGCCCACGACGACGGCGACGAGGCCGACGACCTGCCACCTGGTGCGGCGGGCGCGGGGAGCGAGGACGAGCACGCCTCCCACCAGCAGCCCGCCCACCAGGCCACCGAGGTGGCCCTGCCACGAGATGTTCGGCAGCAGCAGCCCCGCCACGGCCAGGACGACCAGGACGCCGACCTGGCGCAGCACGGGCTCCCCACGGCGGCCGTTGAGGGCCACCGCGGCGCCCAGCAGCCCGAACACGGCCCCCGACGCACCGACGGTCAGCCCGAACCAGGAGTCGGAGGTGGTCGGCGTCAGCCACAGGACGCCGACGGCGGAGGCGAAGGTCGACACGACCAGCAGCACGCCGTAGCGCCACCGGCCCAGCTGGGCCTCGAGCTCACGGCCGACCACCCACAGGGCGAAGCCGTTGAGCAGCAGGTGCAGCGGCAGGCCGGGGGAGTGCACCAGCCCCAGGGTCAGGAACCGCCACGGCTCGGCGGCCGACAGGACCGGGCGGAACGACAGGGCCTCGGTGAGGGGCGGGAGCAGGGTCTGGGCGAGCCAGACCACGACGAGCACGCCGAGCAGGGTCTGGGTGAGCAGGGGGCGGGCCTGCGTCAGCGGCGCCCCGGCCACGGTCCGGGCCACGGCGGCCGGCTGGGCGCGGACGCAGTCCGCGCAGTGGATGCCCACGGCGGCCGGGCGCTGGCAGTCCGGGCAGGCCGGCCGCTCGCAGCGCTGGCACCGCACGTAGGCGACCCGGTCGCGGTGGCGCGGGCACACCGGCTGCGGCGCCGGCGGCCCGTCGGACCGGCCGGGACCATCGGTCCCGGCCGGTCCCGATGGGTCAGGAGAGCTGGACACCGGTGATGGAGATGTCCTCGCGGGGACGGTCCCGGTTGTCGGTCGAGGCGGCGGCGATGGCGTCGACGACCGCACGCGACTCGGCGTCGGCGACCTTGCCGAAGATCGTGTGCTTGCCCTGCAGGTGCGGCGTCGGCACGACCGTGACGAAGAACTGCGAGCCGTTGGTGCCCTTGCCGCCGCGCTTGCCGGCGTTGGCCATGGCCAGCAGGTAGGGCTCGCCGAAGGTGAGCTCGGGGTGGATCTCGTCGTCGAAGGTGTAGCCGGGGCCGCCGGTGCCGGTGCCCAGCGGGCAGCCGCCCTGGACCATGAAGCCGGCGATGACCCGGTGGAACGCGAGGCCGTCGAAGAACGGGTCGGTGCGGGAGGCGCCCGTGGTCGGGTCCGTCCACTCCTTGTCACCGGTGGCGAGGCCGGTGAAGTTGGCCACCGTCTTGGGCGCGTGGTTGCCGTAGAGCTCGACGCGGATGTCGCCCTTGGTGGTGGTGATGGTCGCGGTCTGGGTCGCAAGCATGCGGTCATTGTCTCAGGCGTGGCGCGCCCGTGCGTCCGAGGCCTGATCACGGCAGGATGGGCCCGGGGCACGGTGTCCTGGGAACGACCACGACCTCGGGAGGATCCATGTCGAGGACGACGACGAAGGCGCGCAAGGCCGAGAAGAAGGCGAACCGAGCGGCCGAACGTGCTGTCGCCAGCGCCGGTGAGGCGGTCGCGGCGGAGAAGGCCGCCGCCAAGCTGCGGATCGACTCCGCGCGGCAGTGGGCCGAGCCCAAGGTGAAGACGGCCAAGGGCTGGGCGGAGCCCAAGGTCAAGACGGCCGGCGACTGGGCCGAGCCCAAGGTCAAGCACGCGCAGGAGTGGGCCGAGCCCCGCGTCAAGCACGCGCAGGAGTGGGCCGAGCCCCGGCTGCGCCAGGCCAAGGACGCCACCGTGCAGTACGCCGCGCCCAAGGTCGAGGCCGCCGCCGGCAAGATCGCCCCGGCCGTGGACAGCGCCCGCGACACCATCGTGGACGGCTGGCTGCCCAAGGTCGTCGACACGGTGGGCACCGCCGCCGCCGCGGCCGCCGCCGCGAGCGCCACGGCGGGCGAGCGCGGCTCCGGGGCCGTGCACGTGCTCAAGGGCGACGCGGTCGCCACCACCAAGAAGTCGAAGGGCCGCAAGGGCCGCAAGCTGCTGGTGTTCCTCGGCATCACCGCGGCCATCGGCGGGGTGATCGCGTTCCTGCTGCGCAAGCAGGACGACGCCACCGACCCGTGGGCGCAGCCGTACCCGACCTACCCGCCGGCGCCCGTGCAGCCGACCTCCACGCCCGCCGCCCCGACGACGGGGTCGGACGACGACACCGCGTCGGAGGAGGACGAGGACGAGGAGCAGCGGCCCGAGACGGACATCGCCGACATCGCGCCCGGCGAGCACAGCGTGACCGACGGGGCCACGGACGAGAACGAGGGCGACAACAAGGACGACGCGAAGTCCTGAGTTCCCGCACCCGCACCTGATCAAGGGCGTCCCCGCTTCGGCGGGGGCGCCCTTCGTCGTCCGCGGGGTCGGGCGTCAGGAGGGCGTACGTCGGAAGCCCGTGCCTCAGCAGCGCGTGCCTCAGAAGGGTGGGTCGGCGTCCGGCCCGTCACGCGTGTCCCGGTCGTCCCGGTCGTCCCGGCCGTCCCGGTCGTCCCGGCCGTCCCGGTCGTCCCGGTCGTCCCGGCCGCGCCGGAAGGCCTCCAGCAGGTCACCCACGTCGTGGTGCGGGGCGCGGCGGGGGCGTCGTAGCGGATCGACGCGTTCGGGCGGGATCACGAACGGGATGCCGTCGTCGTCGAGGCGGATCACCCACACCCCGGCGTGCACGGCGGTGTGGTGCGACCCGCACAGCAGGCACAGGTTGCTCAGGCAGGTCGGGCCGCCCTCCGCCCAGCCGACCACGTGGTGGGCGTCGCAGTGCACCGGCTTGGCCTGGCAGCCGGGGATGATGCAGCCACGGTCACGCGCCGCCAGGGCGCGGCGCAGGTGGACGTCCGCCAGCCGGGCCTCGCGCCCCAGGTCGAGCGGGACCGAGGCCAGCACCGTGCCGTCCTGGTCCCACACCACACGCTGGAGCACCGCGTCGCAGGCCAGGCGGTGCAGGGCGGTGACGCCCAGGTCCTGACCGCCCTCCGTCCGTCCGGCGTGCGGCCCGACCACCGACGGGCCGGCCGCCAGGATCCCCACCAGCTGCTCGGCCGTGGTGTGCACGGCGATCCGGGGCCGCTCCCCGCGGACGGGACCGTTGACGGCCATGGCCCGTTCCGCGATCGCGGTCAGGGCGTCGGCCCGACGCTGCGGCGCGGTGCGCCGGTCTCGGCCGTCCCCGTCGGTGGCCAGCGGGGCGGAGCAGAGGTCGATCGCGGTCAGCAGGGCGGCCCCGGCCACGGCGTCGAGGGCGAAGTGCCCCACGACCATGCCCGTCAGGTCCGTGGTGGTGTCGAGGAACCGCCGGTCGTGGGCCTGCGGGTCGAACCGGTCCGCGACCTCGGGGGCGAGCCGTTCCAGCAGCGCGGCCGCGGCCCGCCTCAGCTCGGCCGCGTGCCGGGTGGGGGCCAGCTCGGCGAAGTACCGGGTGATGGCCGCGCGCTGCTCGTCACGCGCGCGCAGGTGGGCGGGGATCCGGGCCAGGCAGCGGGTGCCGACGTCGACGTGGGCCCGGGTGATGTCGCCCTGCGCCAGCTGCGGCGCGAGCCCGGCCAGGTCGCCGTCCGGGGCCAGCGCCCGGGCTGCGGCCACGTCGGACCGGGCCTGGCCCGGGGTCAGCGGTGCGCTGGTGCGCAGGAAGGACTCCGTGGAGGAGCCGATGCCCGTCCCCGCCCCCCGCGGGCCGTCGGGGACCTGTCCCCCACGCCGGCGGTCGACCTCCGCCACCGCGGACAGGTAGGCAGCCTCCACCGCCGACCGCAGCCGGGCCAGCGAGCCGCACGCCTGGAGCAGCTCGGCCTCGCCGAGCCGCCACGCCCGCTCCGCCGCCAGCCTGTCCTGCAGCGTCCCGACCGTCGCCGCCGCCGAGGCGACGACGTCCGTCACCGGGGGCTGGGTCTGCGTGCGGGCCATGACGGGACGTTACGGACGACCCCGGACACAACCCCGGCGGTGCGGGCCGCGGCCAGACCCGCCCGGACGCCGGCCCCGACGTGTCAGGATCGGGCGTGGACCACGTGACGGGGGCGGCACGCAGCGAGGACGTGCGTGCGCACAACCTGGCCGCCGTCATGGCGCACCTGGACCTGGTGGGCCGGGCCAGCCGCGCCGAGCTGTCGGCCACCACGGGGCTGGTCTCGGGTGCGGTGTCGTCGCTGGTGCAGGAGCTGCGGGACGCCCGACTCGTCCGACCAGCCGGGGCGTCGGAGCCCGGCGCCGGCCCCCGCCCGCCGCGTCGGGGTCGGCCGACCGAGATCGTCGAGATCGACGGCAGCGACCTGGGGTTCCTGGTGGTGCAGTTCCTGATGGGGCAGGTGCGGGTGGTCGGCACCGACCTGGCGGGCCGGTCGCTGCACGACCGCACCCTGGCGCTGTCGACGCCCGTGGGTGACCCTGCGGCCCTGGCCGACGTGCTGGTGGCGCCCACCGTGGCGGGCCTGGCCGGCCTGCGGGCGGCCGGCGCACGGCCGGTCGCGCTGGCCGTGGTCGCGCCGGCGCCCGTCGACCCCACCAGCGGCCACGTGGCGTTCTCGGTGGACTTCGGCTGGCGCGACGTCGACCTCGCCGCGCTGCTGCGCGACCGGCTGCCCGACCCGCCGGGCCGGGTCATGGTGCTCAACGACGCCCAGACCGCGACGCACGCCGAGACCGTGGCCCAGCGGCGCGCCGGCGGACCGGCCGACGACCTGGTGTACCTCAAGGCCGACACCGGCATCGGGGGCGGGGTGGTCGTGGCCGGGCGGTTGCTGCGCGGCACGACCGCGTTCGTGTTCCAGCCCGGTCACGTGGTGACCGTGCCCGGTGGACCGGCCTGCACGTGCGGCAAGCGCGGCTGCCTGGTCACCGTGGCCGGGCCGGACGTGCTGCTGCGGGCGGCCGGGCTCGACGGGCTGGCGGCCGACGCGGGCTTCCCCGCCGCCCTGGACGAGCTGTTCGCCCGCCACGACGCCGGCGACGCGACCACGGTGGGCGCGGTCCGCGAGAACGCGGCGTGGCTGCGGCTGGCCCTGGTCAACGTGTGCGTCCTGCTGCAGCCGCGGGTGGTCGTGCTCGGGGGCTACCTGGCCCGTGTCCGCGACCTGCTGCTGGACGAGGGCGACGACGGCCTGGGGCCGGCCGGGCTGCCCGGGGCACCGCAGGTCATCGCCGCCCGGCACGGCGCCGACTCCGCCCTGCAGGGCGCGCTGTCGCTGTGCCGGGGGACGGTGCTGGCCTCGCCCGGGCAGGTCCGCGCCACCTGACCCGCGAGCGGTCAGTCGACCCGGTCCGCGACCGGTCGGACCCGGACCTTGGCCACCCGGCGGCCGTCCATCTCGACCACGACGATCTCGTGGCCCCCGGTCTCGACGGTGTCGCCGACCTCGGGGATGCGGTTGACGGTGGCCAGCACGAAGCCGGCGATGGTCTCGTAGCCCTCGCCGGCCGCGGTCAGGGCGAGGTCGAGGCCCGGCACGACGTCGCGCACGTCGTCGACGTGGGTGAGCCCGTCGACCTCGATGCTGCCGTCGGGCAGCGTCGCGCCGGGCAGCAGCTGGGTGTCGTACTCGTCGCGGATGTCACCCAGCACCTCCTCGACCAGGTCCTCCAGCGTGACGATGCCGGCGGTGCCGCCGTACTCGTCGATGACGACCGACAGGTGCACCGCGGCCTTTCGCATGGTGCTCATGGCGGTCAGCACCGGCAGGGACTCCGGCATGAGCGGGACCTCGCGCACGTTGTCGGCCAGCAGCTCCGAGCCGCGGCCCTGCCGGACCGCGCCGTACAGGTCCCGGACGTGGATGAACCCGACGACGTCGTCGACGGTCTCGCCGGCGACGGGGTAGCGGGAGTGCGGCCGGTCGACCGCGACGTCGAGCGCCTCGTCCACGGACAGGGAGCCGTCGAGGAACATGACCTCGGTGCGTGGCACCAGCACGTCGCGGACGGACTTGGCGGCCAGGTCGAGGGCCTCGCTGACGATGCGTCGCTCGTCCGGGTCGAGCGACTCGTGCTCCCGGACCAGCGAGCGCAGCTCCTCCTCGCCGATCTCCTCGCGGCTGGCGTTCGGGTCGCCGCCCAGCAGCCGCACCACGACGTCGGTGGCCTTGGACAGCAGCCAGATGACGGGGCGCAGGATCCGGGCGATCACGTCCAGCGGGCCGGCCGCCAGCAGCGACAGCCCCTCCGCCCGCTGCAGCGCGAGCCGCTTGGGGGCCAGCTCGCCCAGCACCAGCGACAAGCAGGCGATCAGCAGGGTGACCCCGATGAACGCCGTGGTCTGCGCCGCGCCCTCGCTCAGACCGAGCCGGACCAGGCCGGGGGCCAGGGCCGGCGCCAGGGTGGCCGCCCCGAACGACGCGGAGAAGAACCCCGTGACGGTGACCCCCACCTGCACCGCGGACAGGAACCGGTTGGGGTCCGCGGCCAGCCGGGCCACCCGCTCACCGCGTCCGCCGCGGCGTCGCAGCCCCTCGATCTGGCTGTCGCGCAGCGAGACCAGCGCGATCTCGCTGCCCGCGAAGAGCCCGCCGACGAGGATGAACACCAGGACCAGCGCCGCGTCCAGACCCATCCCGGTCACCGCCGCCCGGTCGGGCCGGCGGCGCGGAGGCCGCGCTCCCGGTCGCTGGTGGACGTCGGGGGCGGGCCGCCGGTTCGTGAGGGCATGGCCCGATGGTAGGCGGCGGGGTCGGCGCCGCCGCGGTCTGCGTGGGAGCGGATCAGGACCGGCGGATCAGGGGGCGCGCAGCTCCGCGGCCAGGGCGTCGACCCGGCGGGCGATGTCGTCGCGGACCAGCCGCATCCGCTCCTCGCCCTCGATCCCGCGCGTGGACGGCTCGTCCACGTCCCACACCACGACCCGCGTGCTATCGACGCCGTCGACGTGGGCCTCGGTGCCGACCACGACCACCAGGTCCGCCGCCGCCACGAGCTCGGCCGTGAGCTGGCGCGGGGACTCCTGCGAGATGTCCACGCCGACCTCCTGCAGCACCTGCACCGACAGCGGGTTGAGCGCACCGCCCGCCCGGGTCCCGGCCGAGGAGACGTCGAGGCCGACCCCCGCCTGCTGGCGCATCAGGCCGGCCGCCATCTGCGACTTGCCGCCGTTCTTGACGCAGACGAACAGGACGGACGTGGCCGCGGTGGTCATGGCTCCATGCTGCCGCAGCAGGCCGGCCCGTGCGGGTCCGCACCCGCGGTGGCTTGAGCCGGCCGCGACGGACTGCCAGCCTGCAGCCGTGTCGTCCCCCGAGGTCCTGGTGCTGCCGGTCCCCGGGCCGGAGCACGGGCGGGTCCGGCTGCGCGCCTTCGGGACCGGGGACCTGGCCATGGTCCTGGACCTGGCGACCGACCCCTACGTCCCCACCATCGGGTCGCTGCCCCGCGACACCGACGAGGCCGGCGGCCTCGCCTGGATCGCGCGCCAGCACGAGCGGGCCCGGACCGGCAAGGGGTTCTCCTTCTGCGTGACGGACCGTGAGACCGACGAGGCGGTCGGCGCCGCCGGTCTGACCCTGACCGCCCGGGAGCAGGGCCGCGCCTCCGCCGGCTACAGCATCGCCCCCCGCTCGCGCGGTCGAGGACTCGCCGCCGACGCGCTCGTCGCGCTGACCGGCTTCGCGTGGACCCGGCCGGACCTGCACCGGGTCGAGCTCTACGTCGAGCCGTGGAACGTGGCCTCGCTGCGCACGGCCGAGGCCGCCGGCTACCGACGGGAGGGCCTGCTGCGCGGGCACCAGGAGATCGGCGGGCGGCGCGTCGACATGGCGCTGTGGGCGGCGCTCCGGTCGGACGGGAACAGGCCGGGACCCCTTCGTGGCGAGACGAGAGGGACCCCGGCCTGAGTGGAGGCGAGGGGACTCGAACCCCTAACCCCCTGCTTGCAAAGCAGGTGCGCTACCAATTGCGCCACGCCCCCGGAGCCGTCCGGGTCGAACAGGTGCTGCGTCGGGTCAGACCGGGTCGGTCGCCTCGGCCCACAGCTGGGCCTCGTGGCGACGATCCGTCCACTTCCGCCACGCGGCGAGGGCCGCGATGCCGGCGAAGGCGAGGACGAGGACTCGCTTCATGCTGCTCCTCGGGTCTGACGGACGGGTGGTGCGTGCCAACTGTAGAGCAGCCCGGGAGGCGGCGACGACGGCCGTTCAGCCGCCGGTGGCCGAGAAGTGCTGCCAGTCCTTGAGCGTGCGGTAGTCCCCGCCCCAGGTCCAGCCGGCCTCGCGGAACGCGCGCACGGCGGCCGAGTCGTCGGCCAGCATGCCGGGCAGGACCCGCTCCCGGTCGGTGTAGGCGGTGGCGAGCTCGGGGATCACCACCCGGCCCCGGCTCCTGACGTACGGGTTGTGGAACGGGTTCACGTCCAGCGCCCGGCCGTAGGCGTGCTCCGACCAGCCCCCGCCGCCCACCGAGGGTCGGCAGACGAACGCCGACGTGACGTTGCCGTCGCCCGTGGGGGCGGCGTCGAGCTCCGCGGCCCCGATCACACGGACCTGCTCCAGTGGGAAACGCTCGGCGTGCATGGCCTCGAACGCCGCGACGACGGCGTCGACCGCGTCGACGTTGACCAGCAGCTCGCCGGTGTGGTGCCGGCCGTCGAAGCCCCAGAAGGCCACCAGCACCCGGCGCAGGTCCTCGGCCGCGACCGGGCAGCCCGGGACCCAGGTGGACCGGGCCAGCAGGTCGTCGGGCACCGGGCCGACCGAGTGCCGGAACTCCTCGTCCGGCGGCGGCGGCAGGACGTCCTCGGTGACGATGCGACGGTCGAGCAGCTCCGGCGGGGTGTCCTGCGGGTCGACCGGCCCGGTGCCGGCCCTGGCCAGGGCGCGGGTCCCCAGCCACGACGGCGCCGGGGTGGCCGCCCCGGTACCGGGCTGCCCGAGCACGGGCCGCGACGGCGTCGGTCCGGGCGCACCGCTCGGAGCTGCCCCGCCGGTCGAGGCCGGCGGGTCGGTCGGCCCCGGGGTCGCGGGCCCGGCTGACGCGGGCGCCGAGGTCGGCGGCGCGGCGGGGGAGGGAGCGACCGACGGGACCCCCGGGCCCAGGGTCGGGCCGGTCGACACGGTGGGCGACGGGGGTGCCGAACCCGGACCGGTGGCCTGGTCGACCGCCGGGCCGCAACCGGTCAGGACCAGCGCGACGGCCAGCACGACGGCGGGGGCCGCGGCCGGTGAGAGGACCGTCCCGACCGGCCGGCGACGCTGCCGGACCGACCGTGGACGGGGGGGTGGGCCTAGGTGGACTTGAACCACCGACCTCTTCCTTATCAGGGAAGCGCTCTGACCGACTGAGCTATAGGCCCGTGCGCTCGCGCGCCTGCTGAGGGTACCCGAGGTGGGCACCCCGACCGAAATCAGCGGCTCACTCGTCGGTGAGGGTGACGTGCAGCCCTCCGACCAGACCCGAGCTGATGTTGTAGACGAACGCGAACAGGGTGGCCAGGGCGGTCAGGATCAGCACGTTGGCCACCGAGATGACCACCGACAGCGACAGCATCCGCTCGAAGCCGACGTAGGAGTAGATGTCGAACTCGTCGCTGTCCCCGGTGACCTGACCGACGATGTCGTTGACGTCGGCGAAGACGCCCATGCCGTCCACGACGTTCCAGACCACCGCGGTGACGACGACACCGACGATGCCGAGGGCGACCGACAGCAGGAACGACAGCTTGAGCACCGACCAGGGGTCGAGGCGCGCCAGCGACAGGCGGGCCTTGCGGGGCCCGCGACGGACCGGGCGGGCGGCCGCCGGTCCGGGACGGGCACCCGGACGGGCCTGACCCGGTCGGGGCTGACCCGGTCGCGGCTGGCCGGCACGCGCCTGACCCGGCTGACCGGCCGGCACCGGGGCGCCCGGGCGGGGCTGGCCACCCCGGACCGGCTGACCCGGCTGACCCGGCTGACCGGGACGCAGCGGCGGCTGGCCACCGGTCGGACGGGGCTGGCCCGTCGGACGGGGCTGGCCCGGCTGCGGCGGCGCCGTCGTCGTGCGGACGGGAGCCGTGCCCCGTGGGGCGTCGGCCCGGTGCGGCCGCTCCCCCTGCGGGCGCTCCCCCTGCGCACGTGTGCCCGACGGTGCCTCGGCACCGCTCGGACGGGACCCCACCGCGGTGGGCGAGTTGGGACCAGACTCGGTCGTGCTCACCCGTCACCTCCCGTTACCTCGCGGGTCGAGCCGTCAGGCTCCTCGTCGGACGACGGTACCCCGTCATCCGTCGCTGCGGGCACTTCGCCCGGGTTCGCCACCTCGGCTGCGCCGTCGGCAGCACTTTCGGCCGCACCGTCGGCCGCGCTGTCGGCCTCGCCGTCGCCCGCGCTGTCGTCGTCGATGCGGACCTCGCTGTTCAGCGCGGCGCCGATCACGGCGTCGTCCTTGCCCGGCTTGGTCAGGATGACCCCGTAGGTGTCGCGGCCGCTGGAGCGGATGTCCGCCACGCGGGAGCGCATCACCCGGCCCGAGGCCATGATCACCATCATCTCGTCCCCGTCGCCGGCGATCAGCGACGCGACCAGGTCACCGCGCTCGTCGCTGGCCTTGGCCACCTTGATGCCGTAGCCGTTGCGGCCCTGCACCCGGTAGTCGCTGACCGGCGTCCGCTTGGTGTACCCGTTCTCGGTCACGACGATGACGTCACCGGTGGACCCGGCCGGCACGACGGAGGCGTTGAGCAGGTCGTCGTCGGAGCGGAACCGCATCCCGGTCACCCCGGAGGTGTCACGACCCATCGGGCGCAGCTGCTCGTCGTCGGCGGTGAAGCGGATGCTCATGCCCTTGCGGGACACCAGCAGCAGGTCGTCGCCGGAGTCGACCAGCCGCGCCGCGACCAGCTCGTCGCCGTCGCGGAGCTTGACCGCGATCAGCCCGCCGGAGCGGGGCGAGTCGTAGTCGGTCAGCCGCGACTTCTTGACCAGGCCCTGCCGGGTGGCCAGGACCAGGTACGGCATCTCCTCGTAGTCGGACAGGTCGACGACCTGGGCGATCCGCTCGTCGGGCTGGAACGCCAGCAGGTTGGCCACGTGCTGGCCCTTGGCGTCGCGCGCCCCCTCGGGCAGCTCGTACGCCTTGGCCCGGTAGACCCGGCCCAGGTTGGTGAAGAACAGCAGCCAGTGGTGGGTGCTCGTGGTGAAGAAGTGCTCGACCACGTCGTCCCCGCGCAGCGCCGCCCCCCGGATGCCGCGACCGCCGCGCCGCTGGGCGCGGTAGGAGTCGGCCCGGGTCCGCTTGGCGTAGCCGCCGCGGGTGATGGTGACGACCACCTCCTCCTCGGGGATGAGGTCCTCCATCGACACCTCGCCGGCGGAGGGGACGATCGTGGAGCGGCGGTCGTCGCCGTACTTGTCGACGATGGTCTGCAGCTCGGTGGAGACGATCTTCCGCTGCCGCGTCGGGGTGGCGAGGATGTCCTCGTAGTCGGTGATCTGGGCCGTGAGCTCGGCGTACTCGTCGGCGATCTTCTGCCGCTCCAGCGAGGCCAGCTGGCGCAGCTGCATGGCGAGGATGGCGCGCGCCTGGACCTCGTCGATCTCCAGCAGCTCCATCAGGCCGTTGCGGGCGTCCTCGACCGTGGCCGAGCGCCGGATCAGCGCGATGACGTCGTCGAGGTTCTCCAGCGCCTTGAGGTAGCCGATGAGCAGGTGCTGGCGCTCCTTGGCCTGCCGCAGCCGGTAGGCGGTGCGGCGCTGGATGACCTCGAGCTGGTGGGTGATCCAGTGGGTGATGAACCCGTCCAGGCTGAGCGTGCGGGGCACGCCGTCGACCAGGGCGAGCATGTTGGCGCTGAAGTTGTACTGCAGCTGGGTGTGCTTGTAGAGG
The DNA here is from genome assembly GCF_042466345.1 of Jannaschia sp. R86511. NCBI lineage: Bacteria > Pseudomonadati > Pseudomonadota > Alphaproteobacteria > Rhodobacterales > Roseobacteraceae > Jannaschia > Jannaschia sp. R86511. The sequence goes on along the minus strand of NZ_JAXHCD010000001.1, from coordinate 484,916 downwards.
TTGTTGAGCACGACCTTGGCCACGGCGTCGCGGCGCAGCACGATGACCAGCCGCTGCCCGGTGCGCCCGGACGTCTCGTCGCGGATGTCGGCGATGCCGGACAGCTTGCCGTCCTTGACCATCTCGGCGATCTTCTCGGCGAGGTTGTCGGGGTTGACCTGGTACGGCAGCTCGGACACCACCAGGCAGGTGCGGCCCTGGATCTCCTCGACCTCGACGACCGCGCGCATCGTGATCGAGCCGCGACCGGTCCGGTAGGTGTCCTCGATCCCCTGCTTGCCCATGATCACGCCGTGGGTGGGGAAGTCCGGGCCCTGGACGCGCTCCATCAGCGCGTCCAGCAGCTCCGGGCCGGACGTGTCCGGGTGGTCCAGCGCGTACTGCACCGCGGCCGAGACCTCGCGCAGGTTGTGCGGCGGGATGTTGGTGGCCATCCCGACGGCGATGCCGGCCGAGCCGTTGACCAGCAGGTTCGGGAACCGGGACGGCAGGACCAGCGGCTCCTGGGTGCGGCCGTCGTAGTTCTCGCCGAAGTCGACGGTCTCCTCGCCGATGTCGCGGACCATCTCCATCGCGATGGTCTGCAGCCGGCACTCGGTGTACCGGGGGGCGGCCGCGCCCTGGTTGCCGCGGGAGCCGAAGTTGCCCTGCCCGTCGATCAGCGGGTACCGCATCACCCAGTGCTGGACCAGGCGGACCATGGTGTCGTAGATCGCCGTGTCGGAGTGCGGGTGGTACTGGCCCATGACGTCGCCGACCACGCGGGTGCACTTGGAGTGCTGCCGGTCCGGGCGGTACCCGCCGTCGTACATCGCGTACAGCACCCGGCGGTGGACGGGCTTGAGCCCGTCGCGGACGTCCGGCAGCGCCCGGCTGACGATCACGCTCATGGCGTAGGCCAGGTAGGAGCTCTGCATCTCCGCCTGGATGTCGACCGGCTCGATCCGGTCGCCGGGCGGGATCTCGGTGGTGTCGGTCACGCTGCGGTGCCTCCGTCGGGGGTGTGGCTGTCGGCCGTGGTGCGGTGGGCCCGGGGTGCCTGCGCTCGGTCAGGCCGGTCAGGCGTCAGATGTCGAGGAAGCGGACGTCCTTGGCGTTGCGCTGGATGAACGAGCGGCGGGACTCGACGTCGTCACCCATGAGCACGCCGAACATGGCGTCGGCCGCCGCGGCGTCGTCGAGCGTGACGCGCAGCAGGGTGCGGGTGGCCGGGTTCATCGTCGTGTCCCACAGCTCCTCGTAGTTCATCTCGCCGAGACCCTTGTAGCGCTGGATCGCCTGGTCCTTGGGCAGCCGCTTGCCGGACGACGTGCCCGCCTGGACCAGCGCCTCGCGCTCGCGGTCGCTGAACACGTACTCGTGCTCGGCGTTGGTCCACTTGATCCGGTACAGCGGCGGCTGCGCGAGGAACACGAAGCCGGCCTCGATCAGGCCCCGCATGTACCGGAACAGCAGCGTGAGCAGCAGCGTCCGGATGTGCTGGCCGTCGACGTCGGCGTCGGCCATCAGGACGATCTTGTGATAGCGGACCTTGGAGACGTCGAAGTCCTCGCCCACGCCCGCGCCCAGGGCCGTGATGAGCGCCTGGATGGCCTCGCTGCCCAGCGCGCGGTCCAGGCGGGCCTTCTCGACGTTCAGGATCTTGCCGCGCAGGGGCAGGATCGCCTGGGTCTCGGGGTCGCGGCCGTCGATGGCCGAGCCGCCGGCCGAGTCGCCCTCGACGATGTAGATCTCGCAGCGGGCCGGGTCGTTGGACTGGCAGTCCTTCAGCTTGCCCGGCATGGAGTTGGACTCCAGCAGGCCCTTGCGGCGGGTGGCCTCGCGGGCGCGCCGGGCCGCGACCCGGGCGGCGGCCGCCTGCTGGGCCTTGCGGATGATGTCGCGGGCCTCGCGCGGGTGCGCGGCGAACCAGTCGCCGAGGGAGTCGCCCAGCACCTTCTGCACGTAGCTGCGCGCCTCGGTGTTGCCCAGCTTGGTCTTGGTCTGGCCCTCGAACTGCGGCTCGGCCAGTTTGACGCTGATGACGGCGGTCAGGCCCTCGCGGATGTCGTCACCCGTGATGGTCTCGTCCTTCTTGAGCATGTTGTTGTCGCGCGCGTAGCGCCCGACCAGCCCGGTCAGCGCGGCCCGGAAGCCCTCCTCGTGCGCCCCGCCCTCGTGCGTGTTGATGGTGTTGGCGTAGGTGTGCACGGACTCGCTGTAGGCCAGCGTCCACTGCATCGCGATCTCGACGCTGATGTGCTTGTCGTCGGCCTCGGCCTCGAAGCTGAGCACCTCGTCGTGGACGGGGTCGCTCTTCTTGGAGGAGTTGAGGTGCTTGACGTAGTCGACCAGGCCGCCCTCGTAGCGGTACGTGGTCCGCATCTCGCGGGAGGCGTCGCTGCGGTCGCCGCCGTCGACGACGTCCTCGCCGTCGGTGACGTGGGCGGTGCGCTCGTCGACGATGGTCAGCTCGAGGCCCTTGTTGAGGAACGCCATCTGCTGGAACCGGCTGCGCAGGGTCTCCGCGTCGTACTCGACGGTCTCGAAGATGTCCTCGTTGGCCCAGAAGGTCACCGAGGTGCCGGTGCCTTCGGTGGGCTCGCCCCGCTCGAGCGGGCCGGTGGGCACGCCGTCGACGAAGGACATCCGCCAGTGGTAGCCCTGCCGGCGGACCTCGACCTCGAGCCGCTTGGACAGCGCGTTGACCACGCTGACGCCGACGCCGTGCAGGCCGCCGGAGACCGCGTAGCCGCCGCCGCCGAACTTGCCGCCGGCGTGCAGGACGGTGAGGACGACCTCGACGGCCGGCTTCTTCTCGACCGGGTGCATGTCGACCGGGATGCCGCGGCCGTCGTCGACGACGCGCACGCCGCCGTTGTCCAGCAGCGTGATCTCGATCGAGTCGCAGTGCCCCGCCAGCGCCTCGTCCACGGAGTTGTCGACCACCTCGTAGACCAGGTGGTGCAGACCCCGGGGACCGGTCGAGCCGATGTACATGCCGGGGCGCTTGCGGACGGCCTCGAGACCCTCGAGGACCGAGATGTTGCTGGCGTCGTAGCCGGACGCGGAGTCCGGTGCCGCCTGGTCGGGTGCGGTGCTGGGGGAGGACTCGGAAGTCGGGTTCCCGTCGGTCACGCGGCAAGGCTCCTCAGATGGCGGACAACCCTCCTAGTCTACCCCGGCGGCGTCGACGGACCCGACCGTCCACACCGGTGGTCGTCGTTCTGCGGCCCTGCACGGGCTCTCTCGCCCGCGAGACCCCCGTTCGCGTGGGGACCCCCACGACGGCCCCGCCGGCGGCGAAGACGCCGTGGCCGTCAGGGGCGGGCGGCGGGCGGCACGGCAAGCGGCTCTGCAGCGGCGCGGCGGGCGGCGCGGCGGGCGGGCGGCGGGCGGCGGGTCGGGCGGCGGGTCGGGCGGCGGGCGGCGGGCGGCGGGTCGGGCGTACCGACCGACGACACAGGAGGGGCCCACGGGCGGTCTCGCCCGCCGGGACCCCGTCTCGTGTCGCTGGTCGGTACGCGGCCGCGGCCCAAAGGCCACCCCGCCCGCCGACCGGACCGCCGCCGACCGGACCGCCGCCGACCACCCCGCCGACCGCACCGCCCACCACGCTGGTCAGCCGTAGGTGTCGCGGGCGCCGCGGCCGCGCACGCTGAGCCGGCCGCGCTTCCACGACGGGGCGTCGGGGGCCAGGACCTCGATGTGGCCGACCACCCCCTCACCCACCACCTGGTCCAGACGGCGGCGCACGTCGGGGACGAGCAGGCGCAGCTGGGTCGCCCAGGCCGTGGTGGCCGCCCGCACGGTCAGCGTGCCGTCCCGGAAGCCCGTCGGCACGCAGTGCTCGGACACCTCGGGACCCACGACCTCGGTCCAGCGGCCCATCACCCCGCCCACCGCGACCGCGTCGGTCCAGCCCGCCGCCGCGACCAGGCCCTCGGCGACGGCGCCGATGCCCGCCGGGTCACGGCCGTCACGGCCCGGCCCGGACATCGTGACCTCCCGACCGGCCCGCCACCGTCCGGTCGTCCGAGCCCGTCCGGCCAGCGCCCCGCCGGGCATCCCCGGCCGCAGGCCCCGGGCCCGGGCCGCGGCCAGCGCGCGCTGCCAGGCCAGCCCGACGGCGTCCGGCTCGGCCTCGGCCGGCGGCTCGCTCACGGCTGCACCGGCGGATCCGCGGGCTGGGACCGCGTCCCGACCGACGCCTCGGCGGGCAGCTCCGTCGGCTCGACCGGCGTCTCGGCGAGCTCGTCCGGCGTCTCGACGAGCTCGTCCGCCGTCTCGACGACCTCGTCCGCCGTCTCGACGGGCTCCACCGGTGCCGCCGGCGGGTCCACGGGCTGCTCCGCCGGGCCCTCGACCGCGCCCTCCACGGTGCTGATGCCGCTGGCCGGGTCCCGCCGGACCCGCAGCACCCGGCCGACCAGCTCGGCGGGGACGTCCTCGGCCACGGCCGCGGTGACCACCACCTGCTCGGCCTGCACGGCCCGGGACGCGAGGTGACGCCGACGCCGGACGTCCAGCTCGGCGAACACGTCGTCGAGCACCAGCACGGGCTCGCCGTCCTCGCCGCCCGTGTCGCGCAGCAGGTCGAACGACCCCACCCGCAGGGCCAGGGCCGTCGACCAGGACTCGCCGTGGCTGGCGTAGCCCCGGGCCGGCAGCCCGTTGACGACCAGGTCGACGTCGTCGCGGTGCGGTCCCACCAGCGTCGTGCCGCGGTCGAGCTCGGCGCCGCGGGCCTGCTGCACGGCCGCCAGCAGCATGTCGCGCAGCTGCTCGCGGTCGGTGGGCGGGACGGGCAGGGCCGAGGTGTCGGCCGAGCGCACCCCCGGGTGCAGGCCGCGGGCCCGGTAGGCCGTGGTCAGCGCCCCGGGCACGCCCGACACGTCGGCGTAGGCCTGCTCGGCGTACGGGCTCAGCTGCTCGAGGGTCTGCAGCCGGGCGTGCAGCAGGTCCGCCCCGGTCTGGGCCAGGTGGGAGTCCCACACCTCCAGGGTGGCGAGCAGGCCGTCCCGTGCCTCGCCCCGCAGGCCCCGGCCGTTCTTGAGCAGGGTGCTGCGCTGGCGGACGATGCGCTCGTAGTCCGACCGGACGCCGGCGAAGCGCGGGCTGAGCGCGACGAGCAGGTCGTCGACGAAGCGGCGGCGCTGGTCCGGCTCGCCCTTGACCACCGCCAGGTCCTCGGGGGCGAAGACCACGGTCCGCAGCAGGCCGAGCACCTCGCGCGGGCGGGTCGGGGACTTGTTGACCCGGGCCCGGTTGGCCTTGCCGGGCGTGATCTCCAGCTCCAGCAGCGCCGCCCGACCGCCTCGGCGCAGCCGACCGCGGACCACGGCCCGCTCGGCCCCCGCGCGCACCAGGGCCGCGTCGGTGGCCACCCGGTGGCTGCCGAGGGTGGCCAGGTAGGCGAGCGCCTCGACGACGTTGGTCTTGCCCTGCCCGTTGTCGCCGACCAGCGTGGTGACGCCGGGTCCGAGCGGGACCTCGGCGACCGGGTAGGACCGGAAGTCGGTCAGCGACAGGTGCTCGACGTGCACGGGCTCACGCCGGGCCCGTGGGCTCGTCGGCCGTCGCCGTGCGGACCGCGTGACCGCCGAACTGGTTGCGCAGCGCCGCGATCGCCTTCATCGCCGGGCTGTCCTCCTGCCGCGACACGAAGCGCGCGTACAGCGCGGCCGCGATGGTGGGGGTGGGGACGGCGTTCTCGATGCCCTCCATCACGGTCCAGCGACCCTCGCCCGAGTCCTCGGCGTACCCGCTGACCTTGGCCAGCTTGGGGTCGTCCTCCAGGGCCGCGACCATCAGGTCCAGCAGCCAGGAGCGCACGACGGTGCCGCGACGCCAGCCCTCGAAGATGGCGGGGACGTCGTCGACGGCGTCGCTGGCCTCGAGCAGCTCGTACCCCTCGGCGAGGGCCTGCATGATCGCGTACTCCACGCCGTTGTGGACCATCTTGGCGTAGTGGCCGGCGCCCACCGGGCCCGCGTGGGAGAAGCCCTCCTGCCGGGGACCCTCCGGGCGCAGCGCGTCGAACACGGGCATGGCCCGCTCCACGTCCGCCGCGTCGCCGCCGACCATCAGCCCGTAGCCCTCGGTCACCCCCCACACGCCGCCGGACACGCCGCAGTCGAGGTAGCGGACGCCCTTGCCGGCCAGCTCGTGCGCGTGCACCCGGTCGTCGACGAAGCGCGAGTTGCCGCCCTCGATGACCAGGTCGCCCTCCTCGAGCAGCTCACCCAGCTCGCGCACGGTGCCGCGGGTGATGTCGCCGCTGGGCACCATCACCCACACGACCCGCGGGGCGGGCAGGGCCGCGACCATGGCGGCGAGGCTGTCGACGTCCGTGGTCGACGGGTCGGGCGCGTAGCCCGTGACCTCGATCCCGGCGGCACGCAGCCGGGTGCGCATGTTGCCGCCCATCTTGCCGAGACCCACCAGGCCGATGTGCACGATGTCGCTCCTGTTCGTCGGGGTCGGTCCGGGTCGGGGTGCCCGGGACCGTCCGTCCAGGCTGACGCGCGTCAGCCGTCGGCGCGACCTGCCACCCGGGTCGGCATCAGCAGGTACGTGTAGCCGCGCGAGTCCGACGCGTCCGGGGTGTCATGACCGGACAGCAGGACCGGCTTCGACGGCTGGGTGAAGGCGAGCCGGACGTACTTGGCGCCCGTGGCCCCCAGACCGTCGATCAGGTAGCCCGTGTTGAAGCCGATCGACAGCCCGGGTCCGTCGACGACCTCCACCGCGAGGGCGTCGCTGGCCTGGGCGTCCTCGCCCGTGCCGGCGTCCAGCACGATCTCGTTCTCGGTGACGGTCAGCCGGACCGGGGCCCGGTCGCCGATCAGGGCCATCCGTCGCACGCCGTCGACCAGCAGGGCCGTCTCGACGACGACGGTGGTGTCGGAGGACTCCGGGAACAGCCGGCGCACCGGCGGGTAGGCCCCGTCCATCAGCGGCACGGTGGTGCGGCGCCCACCCGCGGACACGCCGAGCAGCTCGCCCGGGCCGCTGGACAGCCCGATCTCGACGTCGCTGCCGCCGCCCAGGCTCTTGGCGATCTCGTTCAGGGTGCGGGCCCGGACCAGGAACGCCCGCTCCTGGCCGGTGTCGTCGGTGTGCCAGTCCACCTCGCGCAGCGCCAGCCGGTAGCGGTCCGTCGCGACCAGGCTGAGCGAGCTGCCGTCGATCTCGACGCGGACCGCCGTGAGCACCGGCGGGGTCTCGTCGCGGGCGGCGGCGATGGCCACCTGGTTGACGGCGGCGGCGAAGACCTCGCCCGCGACCGTGCCGACCCGCTCCGGCGGCGGCGGCAGCTGCGGGTACTCCTCGACCGGCATCAACGGCAGGGCGAAGCGGCTGCTGCCGGCCTCGACGCGCAGCTTGGCCCCGTCCAGGAACAGCGTCACCGGCTTGCTGGGCAGCGTGCGGGCGATGTCGGCCAGCAGCCGACCCTGCACCAGCACGCGGCCCTCCTCCTGCACCTGGGCGGTGGCCGTCATCCGCGCCGAGACCTCGTAGTCGAAGGCCGACAGCTGCAGGCCGTCCGGCACCGCCACCAGCAGGACCCCGGTCAGCACGGGCACCGGCGGGCGGGCCGGCAGGACGCGCGTGGTCCAGGCGACGGCCTCCGCGAGCACGTCACGGTCGATCTGCAGTCGCACGGAGCCTCCAGTGGCGCATCGGTGGTGCAGCGCTGCACGAGTCAGAGCTGGTCGTCCCCGGGCTGGGACGAGGTGTGGTTCGGCCTACAGGTGTGGGTCGGAGTGCCGAGACTAGTCGGAAGCCCCGTCCGTGCCGCACCTGTCCTGGGCACGTCGGTGGTGTTCACCGGCGGTTCACCGGTCCTCGTCCGTCCACAGTGGTGTGCGTCGGGTCGGCCAACACATCAGGTAGGGACTTGTCGTAGTCATAGGGCGTGTGGATCCTGTGGACGACGAGCCGGCGGGCGTCGCGCCACGCCGGGCCCACCTGCGTCGCCGTCCCCGCCGCGGCCGTCGTCGACCCGGTGGAGGACCTGTGGACCGGGCGGGGACCTGGACGGGCCGGGCTGTGGAGGGCGTCGGTCGAGCGGGCTCGGCCCACAAGGACGACCCCGCGTCGGGCGTCCCCGCCCACAGCAGGAGCCCGTCGTGCACACCTTGTCCACAGGTTCTGTGGACAACCGTGCGACAGCGTCGTGGGCGGTGCCGAACGTCGCCGGACGTGGCCACCGACGGTGCGAACGGGGTCACCTGATGTGCACACAGCCTGTGGACAACGATGTGGACAGGGCTATGCCCCGGATCAGGGCGGGTGCGGTCAGCGGTTGCCGGACTGGCGCTTGAGCCGGCTGGTGAGCTCGGTGACCTGGTTGTAGACGGCCATCCGCTCGCTCATCAGGCCGCGGATCTTCCGCTCGGCGTGCATGACGGTGGTGTGGTCACGGCCCCCGAAGGCCTGGCCGATCTTGGGCAGGGACAGCTCGGTCAGCTCCCGGCACAGGTACATGGCGATCTGGCGGGCGTTGACCAGCACCCGGGAGCGGGAGCTGCCGTGCAGGTCCTCGACCGTCACCCCGAAGAACGTGGCCGTCTCCGCCATGATCTGCGGCGCCGTGATGGCGGGCTGGTCCGCGGCCGGGATCAGGTCCTTGAGGACCACGTCGGCCAGCTGGGTGGTCAGCGGCTGGCGGTGCAGGCTGGCGAAGGCTGTGACCCGGATCAGGGCGCCCTCGAGCTCGCGGATGTTGGTCGAGATCCGCGACGCGATGTACTCCATGATCTCGTCGGGCACGTTGAGCGAGTCGACGATCGCCTTCTTGCGCAGGATGGCGATGCGGGTCTCGAGGTCGGGCGGCTGCACGTCGGTCAGCAGGCCCCACTCGAAGCGGCTGCGCATCCGGTCCTCGAAGCCCTGCAGCTGCTTCGGCGGGACGTCGCTGGTGATGACGACCTGCTTGTTGGCGTTGTGCAGCGCGTTGAAGGTGTGGAAGAACTCCTCCTGCGTCTGCACCTTGTTCTGCAGGAACTGGATGTCGTCGATCAGGAGCACGTCGACCTCGCGGTAGCGGCTGTGGAACGCCGCGGCCCGGTCGTCGCGGATCGAGTTGATGAAGTCGTTGGTGAACTCCTCGGAGTTCACGTACCGCACCCGCATCCCGCCGTACAGGCTCTGCACGTAGTGCCCGATGGCGTGCAGCAGGTGCGTCTTGCCCAGCCCGGAGTCGCCGTAGACGAACAGCGGGTTGTACGCCTTGGCCGGCGCCTCGGCGACGGCGACCGCAGCGGCGTGGGCGAACCGGTTGGACGCGCCGATGACGAAGGTCTCGAAGACGTAGCGGGGGTTGAGCCGTGCCTCGGCCTCCTCGGCCAGCGTCCGACGGCGGGTCGGCGCGCCGAAGTGGCCGTTGCGCCGGTCGGCGTGGCGGCCGCGGAGCTGGTCGAGGTCCGGGTCGTCGTGGTCCATGTCGTCGTCGCGACCGGTCAGGTCGACGACGTGCTGGTCCACGTGCAGCACGTGCTCGCCGTCCAGCGCCCCCAGCCGCGGGTCCACCACGACCGCCAGCCGCCAGGAGGCGCCGGTGGTGGCGCTCAACGCGTCCACGACGGTGTCGAGCAGCTTGGTCTCGATCAGCTGGCGGTCGAACGACGAGGCCACGGCCACCTGGGCCGTGTCGCCGTCGAGGGCGATCAGCCGGGCCGAGCGGAGCTGGCCCCGGTGCAGCGGTGACAGGTCGGACGGCATCGCCTGGATGCTGGCGGCCCACGTGGCGGCGAGCGTCTCCGACGGCGAAGCCGGTCCTGCGTCTGTCACTGGCTTCCTCCGACTGATGGGTCTGTCCACACCTCTGTCCACAGGTGTGGATCACGGCGTCCGGGAAGCGCACGGAACCTAACGGCCGCAGCGTCCGCTGTGCAAGTCGCCCGGTCGCCCCAGGCCGTTGATCGTGCCGGCCGTCCCGCGCGCCTCACGTCTTCGTCGTCGGCGCTCTGCGACTGTAGACGGTTGATCGTGGTCACGCAGCCATCCTCCGGACCCGATCTCGACCGGTTCCGGCGTCGCTCCCGCGCGGTGCCCGAGCCGCTACGCTACGTCCCGTCCGCGGTCGGGGTTTGACCCCGTAGACGCAGGCCACGTACCTTTGTGCGGTTGTCTGCCCCCGGTCCCCCGTGGGTGGAGCACAGTCCCCGAGGATCGGTGAGAGGTTCCAGTGAGCAAGCGTACGTTCCAGCCCAGCAACCGGCGGCGTGCCCGCACCCACGGCTTCCGGGCCCGCATGTCGACCCGCGCCGGCCGCGCGATTCTCGCCGCCCGCCGCGCCAAGGGCCGCAGCGAGCTCTCGGCCTGACAGGACGACGACACCGTCGACCTGATCCCGACCCCGGCACCCCTGCACGGATGCGCCCCCCGGCGGCACCGTGGCAGGGGTGCTGTCGTGTGTGTCGCGTGCGCCGTGGCCCTGCCGGCTGACCGGCGGCTGCGCCGGGGCGCCGACATCACCGCCGCCGTCCGCCGTGGTTCCCGGGCCCGTAGCGGCGGGCTGGTCGTGCACGGCCTGCGCCGTGCCCCCGTCGCCCCCGGTCCGACCCGGGACGCCCCAGCGGCGGCGGGCACCACGGGCACCACGCTCTCCTCGGGTAGCACGGCCTCCGCGGTCACCTCGGTGACGCGGCGCGAGCCCGGCGGGACCGGGTCGACGCAAGTGCGAGGACCGCGGATCGCGTTCGTCGCCCCGCGGGCCGTGGGGTCGGCCGTGCGCCGCAACCGCACCCGCCGCCGGCTGCAGGCGCACCTGACTGGGCTCGTCGCCGGCGGTGCGCTGAGCGCCGACGTCGACCTGGTCCTGCGGCTGCTGCCGGCCAGCACCGACGCGGACTCCGCGGCCCTGGGTCACCAGCTCGACCAGGCACTTCGCCGGCTGGGGGTGCTCACCGATGAGCGTGCCTGAGCCGGGCGGTGCCCACGGGCCCGGTCGGTCCGGCAGCCCCGGCTGGTCCGCGGCCCGGGTCGGCCGCCTGCTGTGGCACCTGCCACGCGAGCTCGTGGTGCTGCTGCTGCGGGTCTACCAGCTGACCCTGTCCCCGCTGCTGGGTCCCGTGTGTCGGTTCGCGCCGTCCTGCTCGTCGTACGCTGTGACGGCGGTCCGCCGGTACGGGGTGCTGCACGGCAGCTGGCTCACGACGCGTCGGCTGCTGCGGTGCCACCCCTGGAACGACGGGGGCTGGGATCCGGTACCCGAACGTGGTGGCCGGCACGGCCGCACGCACGGCAACGACGAGGCACTCACGCACGACAGCACCACGACGTCCTGAGGAGGACCTGGACCGCATGTCCGACTTCTTCGGCACCATCCTCTACCCGCTGGAATGGGCCGTCGCCTGGATCATGGTGACGGCGCACGACCTGCTGACCACGCTCGGGCTGCCCTCGGACGGCGGCCTCACCTGGGTGCTGTCGATCGTCGCGCTGGTGCTGGTGATCCGCACCGCCCTGATCCCGCTGTTCGTGCGGCAGATCAAGGCGTCCCGGCAGATGCAGATCATCCAGCCCGAGCTGAAGAAGGTCCAGGACAAGTACAAGGGCAAGACGGACCCGGCGTCGCGCGAGGCGATGACCAAGGAGACGATGGAGCTCTACAAGAGCTCCAAGACCAACCCGTTCGCCTCCTGCCTGCCGATCCTGCTGCAGATGCCGATCTTCTTCGCGCTGTTCCGGGTGCTCAACGGCATCCGCACCGGCAACCCGGTGGGCGTGTTCGACCAGGCCAAGGTCGAGGAGGCGCAGGCCGCGCGCATCTTCGGCTCGCAGCTGTCGGCCACGTTCCTCGATCCGACCGGGGCCGGCACCTACGTGCTGGCCGCCCTGCTCGTGATCATCATGTCCGCCTCGCAGTTCTACGTGCAGCGCATGCTGATGACCAAGAACATGAGCCAGGCCGCCTTGGACAGCCCGTTCTTCAAGCAGCAGAAGATGCTGCTGTACATCCTCCCCGTGGTGTTCGCGGTGTCCGGCGTGGCCTTCCCCATCGGCGTGCTCATCTACTGGTGCGTGACCAACCTCTACTCCGCCGTGCAGCAGTCGATCGTCATCCGGTCCCTGCCGGCGCCCGGCTCCCCCGCGGAGAAGGAGCTGGAGGCGCGACGGCTCAAGAAGGCCGAGCGCAAGTCCGCCCGCACCGGCAAGCCGGTGCACGAGATCCTCGGCCGGCCCGAGCCCAAGGCCGTGGAGCCCGTCGCCCCGGTGGTCCGACAGCAGCCCAAGCGCAAGCCCAAGAGCAAGCGCAAGACCACCTCCGGACCCGCCTGAGACCACGGCCGACCGGGGCACCCGTCCCCCGGCCGGCCGTTGCACCTCGTCGAGACGGGCACCGACCAACGCCGATCGAACCCGACGGCCCGGCACCGCCCCGTAGGGGCGTTCCTAGGAGGCACCGTGGACACCACGGCCGACAGCACCGCAGGCGCCGCTGCTCCCGAGGCGGTCGTCCACGAGGACGGCAGCACCGACGCCCCCGCGACGACGCGGGACCGCGCCGACGGCGCCGAGCCGTCGAACAAGCAGAGGCTGCTCGACCAGGAGGGGGACGCGGCGGCGGACTACCTCGAGGAGCTCCTCGACATCGCCGACCTCGACGGTGACATCGACATCTTCGTCGAGAACGGCCGCGCCAGCGTCGCCGTCCTCGCGGACAAGGACGACGCGGACGGCCTGGCCGTGCTGGTGGGCCCGGACGGTGAGGTGCTGGACGCGCTGCAGGAGCTGACCCGGCTCGCGGCCCAGGCCCGGACCGGTGAGCGCAGCCGGCTGCTGCTGGACATCGCGGGGTGGCGCGAGGGTCGCCGCACGACGGCCGCCACCCTGGCCAAGGAGGCCATCGAGCGCGTCAAGGCCGAGGGCGAGAGCGTCGAGATGGACCCGATGCCGGCCTACCAGCGCAAGGCGGTGCACGACGCCGTGGCCGACGCCGGCCTGCGCAGCGACTCCGACGGGGTGGAGCCCCACCGCTTCGTCGTCATCCACCCGGCCTGAGGCGTGGCTGCGGCGCCGGCGGCGGCCGCCGGGCTGTTCGGTGACCGGCTGGCGGAGGCAGAGCGGTACGTCGCGCTGCTCGCGGGGTCGGGCACCGAGCGCGGTCTGATCGGTCCCCGTGAGGGTGACCGGTTGTGGGAGCGGCACCTGCTCAACTCCGCCGTGGTGCAGGAGCTGGTGCCGGCTGGGGCGTCCGTCGTCGACGTGGGTAGCGGGGCCGGCCTGCCCGGCATCCCGCTGGCCCTCGCGCGACCGGACCTTCGGGTCGAGCTGGTGGAACCGCTGCTGCGGCGCACCACCTGGCTGGACGAGGTCGTCGCGGACCTGGGGCTGTCACCACAGGTCGTGGTGACGCGGGGGAAGGTGGCGGTGATCGGTCCCCGCCAGGTGGACGTGGTGACCGCCCGGGCGGTGGCCCCGCTGGAGCGCTTGCTGCCCATGTGCGTCCCCCTCGTGCGTCCCGGCGGGCTGGTACTGGCCCTCAAGGGGGACCAGGCTGTGGACGAGGCGGAGGCTGTCCGCAGTCGGTGCTCGTCGTGGCGGGTGGCCAGTCTCGACGTGGCACGATGCGGGCGTGGGGTTTCTGCAGAGGAGACGACGGTCGTCGTTGCGCGGCGCGTTGGCTGACGCCCTTCCGGGTGGCCCCGCGGACCGTGTTTCACGTGAAACGGGGATGGCCAAGGAATCGGAACCTGGGGCGATGCACGAGGCGGACCGGGAAGACGTCAGCTCCGAGGCCGCCGCCCGGCTCAGGATGGAGGTCGGAGTGTCCGAGGCGCGGGACGCGGCGAGGACGGCGGTGGCGGAGCAGCTGGAGTCGGGCGCGCACCCTGAGGTCGGTGATCAGCCTCCCGTTTCACGTGAAACCGCGGCCGCTGGGGACGGTGACCGTGTGCCGACTGCCTCGGCCCAGCACGGGACGGCTGGCCCGGAGCCCGCATCCCCGGACGCGGTGACCGTAGCCCAGAGCAGCGAAGCGGTGGATCACGTGCGTCCGGCTGCTACGACATCGGCCGAGCGGAACGGGTCGGAGACGGACGCCCCCGCGCCGCAGCGTGTTTCACGTGAAACAGAGGATGCGGTCGCCGTAGGCGGTGTCACTGACGCTGTGAGTGCCGCGATCGACGACGCGGATTCCGACGGTCAGGGCGCGGCCGGCGCGGTCGATGTTTCACGTGGAACGGATGCCGCGGCGACGCCCGGGCCGGACGACTGGCGCGACGAGGTGGCGGCGGCGCTGCCGAGCACGGACGACGAGACGCCCCTCGCCCAAGAGCTGGCGTCCGACGCTCGCCGCCGACTTCGGCTGCACGGTCGCACCTTCCCCACGCCTTCGCACACGCGCATCATGACGGTGGCGAACCAGAAGGGCGGCGTCGGCAAGACGACGACCGCGGTGAACGTGGCCGCCGCCCTGGCCCAAGGGGGCCTGCGAGTCCTTGTGGTGGACGCAGACCCTCAGGGCAACGCGAGCACCGCGTTGGGGGTGGAGCACCACGGTGACGTCGCCGGCATCTACGACGTGCTGATGGGTGAGATGGACCTCGCTGAGGTCGTCCAACCGAGTCCGGCCTTGTCCGGTGTCACCTGCGCCCCCGCCACGCTCGACCTGTCCGGTGCAGAGATCGAGCTGGTGCCCGTGGTCGCGCGGGAGTACCGGCTCCGACGCGCGATCGACCGGTACGTCAAGGAGGCCGACGAGCCACCGCACTACGTCATCATCGACAGCCCGCCCAGCCTCGGCCTGCTGACCCTGAACACGCTGGTCGCAGCCCGCGAGGTGTTCATCCCGATCCAGTGCGAGTACTACGCACTGGAGGGGGTGACCCAGCTGATGCGGACCATCGAGCTGGTCCGACAGAACCTGAACCCCGAGCTCGAGGTGACCACGGTCCTGCTGACCATGTTCGACGGCCGGACCCGGCTCGCGGCCGACGTGGCGGCGCAGGTGCGGGAGTACTTCACCGATCGCGTCCTACGCACGAGCATCCCTCGCTCGGTGCGGGTCAGCGAGGCCCCCAGTCACCTGCAGACGGTGATGACGTACGACCCGACCTCCACCGGCGCGCTGTCGTACCTGGAAGCGGCGCAGGAGATCTCGAACCGAGGAGCACATCATGAGTGAGAAGCGACGCGGCCTCGGTCGCGGCATCGGCGCCCTCATCCCGCCCGCCCCCGACTCGTCGGGCGTTCCCACCACGGGACGGAGTCGGCCGGTCGATGTGTTCTTCCCGGCGGGTCCCGGAGGCCGGCCCGAGGAGCGAGCCCCCGTTTCACGTGAAACGCCGACGGAGACGCCGGTGCCCGCGGTGGCGGACGAGGAAGCGACAGAACCGGTACCCAGCAAACAGCCGGTGTCAGAGTCGACGGATGCAGGGGTGCCTTCCCCTGGCGACGTCGAGACCGCGGTCGCCGCCGCCGTTTCACGTGAAACAGCCGTTGATGCCGATGAGTCGACGGACCTCGTGCCCGAGGCAACGGGCGTTTCACGTGAAACCGGTCCGGCCGTGGCCGTCCCTGAGGACCGGGACGACGGCGAGCAGGACCTGCTGCCCGTGCCGGGCGCGACGTTCGCCGAGCTCCCGATCGAGTGGGTGCGCCCCAACTCCCGGCAGCCGCGTCAGGTGTTCGAGCAGGACGCCATGGGCGAGCTGGTGCACAGCGTCCGTGAGATCGGCGTGCTGCAGCCCGTCGTCGTGCGGCCGCTGGCTGAGCCCGACGCCGACGGGGCCCGGTTCGAGCTCATCATGGGTGAGCGGCGGTGGCGGGCCAGCACCGAGGCCGGCCTGGCGACCGTGCCCGCGATCATCCGCGCCACCGACGACGACGTCATGCTGCGGGACGCACTGCTGGAGAACCTGCACCGGGCCGAGCTGAACCCGTTGGAGGAGGCCGCCGCCTACCAGCAGCTGCTCGAGGACTTCGGCTGCACCCAGGACGAGCTCTCACGCCGGATCGGCCGCTCCCGACCCCAGATCTCGAACACGATCCGGCTCCTGCGGCTCCCGCCCGCGGTGCAGCGCCGGGTGGCTGCCGGGGTCATCGCCGCAGGTCACGCGCGTGCGCTGCTCGCCCTCGAGGACCCGATGGCGGCCGAGAAGCTCGCCCACCGTGTCGTCACCGAGGGCCTGTCGGTGCGAGCCGTGGAGGAGATCGTCGCGTCCCAGGGCCCCCGGGTGCAGCGTGCTCGTCCGCCCCGGGCCGGGCGCCACCTGCCGCTGCTGGACGTGGTGGCCTCACGGCTGTCGGACCGTCTCGACACCCGGGTCAAGGTGGCCCTCGGCAAGAACCGCGGTCGACTGACCGTGGAGTTCGCCTCGGTGGACGACCTCGACCGGATCCTGGCCGTGCTCGACCCCGGCGGCCCCGGTGTTGTGCGGCCCCCCGGAGACGACGCCGACGACACGGCTGCCGTCGACGGCGCCGTCCCCGCGGCCGCGGACGCCGCGGGGCGGCGGACCGACGACATCGTGACCGTCGGCGACCCGGAAGGCGTCGACGCGCAGGACGTCGACGCGCAGGGTGTCGACGCGCAGGACGTCAGCTACCGCTGAGCACGTCCGTCACCTGGCCGGCCGGGGTGTGCGATCCGGCCGGGTCAGGCCCGGGCGCGGCCGCCCCGGCGTCGGCCGCGGCCTCGGCCAGCGCGCGGTACAGGTGCGGCAACGACTCCCCGGCGGCGACGACGGCCTGGGGCAGCAGGCTGGTCCCCGTCATCCCGGGTGACGTGTTGACCTCGAGGAACCACGGCTCGCCGGCCGCGTCGACGATCCAGTCGCTGCGGCTGAGCCGCGCCAGGCCGAGCTCGCGGTGGACCACCACCGAGCGCTCCTGCACCCGGGCCAGGACGTCGTCGGGCAGCCGGGCCGGGCAGTGGAACTCCGTGGCCCCTGCGGTGTACCGGGCCTCGTAGTCGTAGGCGCCGGAGTCGGGGGCGATCTCGACCGGGGGCAGGGCGCGAGGTCCCTGGCCGTCGTCGACCACGGCGACCGCCACCTCGACCCCGCTGACCAGCTGTTCCACCCGGCAGGAGGAGTCGTGGCCCAGGGCCGCCATCATGGCTCGGGCCAGCTCGGACTCGTGCCGGACGACCCCGACCCCCAGGCTGGAGCCGCCGTGCACCGGCTTGACGACCACGGGCGGGGGCAGGGAGCGGCTGACGTGCGGCAGGATCCCGGCCGCCCCCAGGTCCCGCAGCACGGTGTGGCTGAGGGTGACGGCGCGCGGCACGGCGATGCCGGCGTGTGCGACCACGGTGGCCGCCGCCGTCTTGTCCCAGGCCGTGCGCGCGGGGCCGGCCGCCGAGCCGACGACGGGCAGCCCGACGAGTTCGAGCACCTGGACCAGCGAGCCGTCCTCCCCACCCGCGCCGTGCAGCACCGGCCACACGACGTCCGGGGCGCGGCGGCGGAGCACGTCGAGCAGGTCGGCCCCGACGTCGACGGCCTCGGCGTGCACCCCGGCCTCGTGCAGCGCGGCCACGACCCGACGGCCCGAGGCCAACGACACCTCGCGCTCGGCGGACAGCCCGCCGGCCAGGACGAGCACGTCCAGGTCCCCGCCGGTCATGCCGTGTCCGAGGCCGGCCGGGCGAACTCCCCGTCGGGCGGGGGCGCTGGCCGGTCCTGCAGGGACGGTCCGAACGTCCGGTGCAGCTCCTGCTCGGCCCGCACCACCCCGGCGAGCCGGCGGACCCCCTCGACGATCCGTTCCGGGGTCGGGAAGCAGAAGGACAGCCGCACGTGCTGCCGGCCCCGGCCGTCGGCGTGGAACGCGGTCCCCGGCACGTAGGCCACGCGGGCGGCGACGGCCCGGGGCAGCATGGCCGTGGCGTCCAGGTCCCCCGGCAGCCGGACCCAGGTGAAGAACCCGCCGTCGGGCCGGGTGAACGACGCGTCGGGCACCTGCTGCTCCAGCGCGCCGAGCAGCGCGTCACGACGCTCCCGGTACACGCCCCGCAGGACCTTGACGTGGGCCCGCCAGTCGCTGTCGGCCAGGTAGGTCGCCACGACCCGCTGGGAGAACATCGACGGGCACAGCACCGACGCCTCGGCCGCGAGGACCAGCTTGGCCCGGATGGCCGGCGGGGCCACGGCCCAGCCCACCCGCAGACCCGGCGCGAACGTCTTGGAGAAGGAGCCGAGGTACACCACGCCCTCGGGGTCCAGGGACCGCATCGAGGGCAGCGGGTCGGTGTCGAAGCCGAGAAGGGCGTAGGGGTCGTCCTCGACGACCAGCACGCCGTCCCGGCGGCACTGCTCGACCAGCTCCTGGCGCCGGGCCAGGCTCGTGGTGGCCCCGCTCGGGTTGTGGTGGTGGGGCACCAGGTACACGGCCTTGACCGGCTTGCCCTCGGCGCGCGCGGCGGCGACGTGGGCGGCCACCGAGGCGGGCACCGCTCCCTGCTCGTCGGTCTCCACGTGGCGGATGTCGGCCTCGTAGCTGCGCAGCACGCCCAGCGCCCCCACGTAGCTGGGCGACTCGACCAGCACGACGTCGCCGGGGTCGACGAGGATGCGGACCAGCAGGTCCAGGGCGTGCTGCGAGCCGGTGGTGACGACCACGTCGTCGGGGTCGCAGACGGTGCCCACCGTGGTCATGACGTCGACGATCTGCTCCCGCGCCGCGACGTCCCCCTGGCCGGAGCCGTACTGCAGGGCCACGGCGGACTGCTCCGCGGCGCAGCGGCGCACGATCTCGGCGATCTCCGGCAGCGGCAGGGCGTCGAAGTTGGGCATGCCGCCCGCGAGGCTCACCACCTCGGGCCGGCTGGCCACGGCGAACAGGGCGCGGATCTCCGAGGCGGTCATGCCGGCGGCACGACGGCTGTAGGAGGAGTGCCAGCGGTCGAGCCTGTTCCCGGTCACGCAGCGTCCTCCCGTTCGGCCGTCGGTCACGCCGAGTGTGTCACGGCCCGGACGTGACGGAGCCGTCCCACCCGGGGGGCGGGACGGCTCCGTGGGACGGGGCGTGGCTCAGCCGACGAAGTCCTCGAGCTCCTTGACCAGGCGCGGCTTGGGGTGCGCGCCGACCAGGCTCTTGACCAGCTCGCCGTTCTTGTAGACGTTCAGCGTGGGGATGCTGACGACGCCGTACGCGGCCGCGGTGCGGGGGTTCTCGTCGGTGTTGACCTTGACGACCGTGATCTTGTCGGCGTACTCCTCGGAGAGCTCCTCGAGGATCGGGCCGACCTGGCGGCACGGGCCGCACCAGGGCGCCCAGAAGTCGACGAGCACGGGCTTGTCGGACTGCAGGACGTCCTTGTCGAAGTCGGCGTCGGTCGTGGCGGTGGTGGCCATGTGGCGGTCTCCCGTTCTGTGGTCTGTGGTGGGTGCGTGGCGGTCGGGACCGGGTCGGTCAGTCGACGGTGGCGAGGCTGGGCGTCGGGTGCTCCTCGGTCGCCTCGGGGAACGCCTCGGCGGCGGCCTCCAGGGTGTCCTCGGTGTCCGACAGCGCCGCCAGGTAGCGCTCGGCGTCCAGGGCGGCCGCGCAGCCGGAGCCGGCCGCGGTGATGGCCTGCATGTACTCGTGGTCAAGCACGTCGCCGGCGGCGAACACCCCGGGCAGCGAGGTGCGCCCGGAGCGGCCGTCCACCTTGATGAAGCCGTTCTCGTCCAGCGCGACCTGGTCCTTGACCAGGTCGGTGCGCGGGTCGTGGCCGATGGCCACGAACAGGCCGCTGACCTCGAGCTCGGACTCCTCGCCGGTCACGGTGTCGCGCAGCCGGACCCCGGTCACGGCGTTCTCGCCGAGCACGTCGACGACCTCGCTGTTCCAGCGGAACCGCATCTTGGGGTCGTCGAAGGCGCGACGCTGCATGATCTTGCTGGCGCGCAGCTCGTCCCGGCGGTGGACCAGGGTGACGCTTCGGGCGAACCGGGTCAGGAAGGTCGCCTCCTCCACGGCGGAGTCGCCCCCGCCGACCACGACGATGGCCTTCTCCTTGAAGAAGAAGCCGTCGCAGGTGGCGCACCAGCTGACCCCGCGGCCGGACAGCCGGTCCTCGTTGGGCACGCCGATCTTGCGGTAGGCGCTGCCGGTGGCGAGGATGACGCTGAGGGCGCGCACGGTCTCGCCCGAGCCCGTGACGAGCTCCTTGACGTCGCGGTCCAGCCGCATCTCGACGATGTCGTCGGCCACGAGCTCGGCCCCGAAGCGCTCGGCGTGGGCCCGCAGCTGCTCCATCAGGTCCGGGCCCATGACGCCGGTGGGGAAGCCGGGGTAGTTCTCGACGTCGGTGGTGTTCATCAGCGCGCCGCCGGCCTCGACCGACGACTCGAAGACCAGCGGGGCCAGCTCGGCCCGGGCGGCGTAGATGGCGGCGGTGTAGCCGGCGGGTCCGGAGCCGACGACGACTACCTGCCGGACGCCTTCGGGCGTCGTGGTGGTGCTCATGTCCGTGTCCTCCTCGTGGGGTCCGCTGTCGTCAACCGGGCAGCAGGCGGGGTTGTTCCGGTGGGGGCGGCGGGCCTCACGGCACCACGTTGAAGAAGTCGAACTGGGTGTCGACGGCGCTGCAGTCGGGTCCGACCACGTAGACGAACAGCCGCTCGCCGGCCGGGTCGGGGACGACGACGACCGTGGACTCGACCCCGTCGACGACCGCGAGGTCCACCGCGGCGGCGGAGTCGTCCGCACCCTCGGTGACCGCCTCGATGCACTCCGTCAGTGCGGCGGGGTCGGCCAGCGGGCTCCCGGCGGCCTCGGCGCGGGCCGAGGTGACGTCCCCGCCGGCCGCCGCGGAGTCGTCCGCCCCCTCGGAGAGGGTCCCGGCGTCGGCGTCGTCCTGCGGGGCGTCCTCCTGCGGCGTCGCGGCGGCCGTGCCGTCCCCGGTCGAGGCGAGGGCCACCAGCTCACGGACCTGCTGGGCGAACGCGTCGGGGTCGGCGGTCGTGTACTCCGTCCCGGTGGCGACCAGCGAGCGGGGGGCGACGCTCTCGGCCGCGGCGCCCGCCGAGGCCTCCTGCAGCTCGTCCGCCGCCGTGGTGTCCGCCCCGGAGCCGTCGAGGACGTTGACGGCGGCGATCCCGGCCGCCCCCAGCACGAGCACCCCGGCCGCGACCGGCACCCAGCGGGTCAGCAGCCGGCGACGTCGCTCACCCTGGTCGTCGGCCCGCTGCTCGCGGCGTGACGTGCCCGCCGGTCGGGCGGCCCGGGCGCGGGCGAGCTCGTCGTCGGCCTGGCCGGTCCCGGAGCCGCCCTCCGTCGCGGACCCGCCGGCGCGCAGCGGCGCCGAGGCGCCCGCGCCTGCGGTCGGCGGCACCACGGCGGGCGAGGGCACGGCGGGCGAGGGCACGGCGGGCGAGGGCACGGCGGGCGAGGGCACGGCGGGCGAGGGCACGGCGGGTGCGGGCGCGGCGGGTGCGGGGACGGCGTCGGTGGCACCACCCGGCCGGGACCCCGTCACCGGTCGCTCGACCGGCCGGTTGTCCGAGGGGACGGGAGCAGGCTCCGACGGCTCGTGACCGCTGCCGTCCGACGCACCGACGGGTGCGCGCCCGGCCGGCGCCTCGGCGGCGGGCGCGGGCAGCACAGGGCCCCCGGCGACCGGGTCTTGGGCCACGTCCCCGTCCTCGACGGGGTCTACCGCTGCGGCGCCGCCCGCGATCTGGTCGCGGACCGTCCGCTCGAGCCGGTCGGCCACGTCGGCCGGCATGACGGGTCGCTCGGACCCGGCGAGCAGGCGTGCCACCCAGTCGTCGTTCACGTCGGATCACCTGCCGTCCCGCTCGTCGTGGCCCCTGGTCGTCGTCCGCCCGTGTCTTCGACGTGCGGCGCAGGCTCGTGGTTCCCTGGCCCCAGCAGGCCGGCGAGCTGCGCCCGCCCGCGTGAGCAGCGCGACTTCACGGTGCCCTCCGGCAGGTCGAGGACCTCGGCGGCCTCGGCCACGGACATGCCCTCGACGTGGACCAGGACGACGGCCGCCCGCTGGCCCGGGCTGAGCTGCTGCAGCGCGGTCATCACGTCCAACCGGTCGACGACCCGGCCGGCGTCGTCCACCGGGTGGGCCGGGTCGTGGCCCTCGAGGCTCGTGCTGGGTCGGGCGGCGTTGCGCCGGAGCCGGTCCAGGGAGGCGTTGACCACGATCCGGTAGAGCCAGGTCCGGACGGCCGAGCGACGTTCGAACCGCTCGACGGAGCGCAGCGCCGAGACCATGGCCTCCTGGAGCGCGTCCTCGGCGTCGGACGGGTTGCCGGTGGTGCGCAGCGCCACCGCCCACAGGACGTCCCGGTGCCGGCGGACCAGCTCCCCGAAGGCGTCCGGGTCGCCGGCCAGGTGCGCGTCCAGCAGGCCGGCGTCGCTGGCGCCGGTGGTCACCGGACCTGCACCTCGACCTCGTTGACGACCGCGCGCCAGTCCCCGTCGTTGTCGGGCAGCGACGTGAACCAGACCAGGACGAACTGGCTGTCCACCGGCTCGTCGAGCTCGATCTCCTCGGCCCCGTCCCCGGTCTGGCCCTCGGCCACCACGGTGGAGCCCTCGAAGCCGGGGCCGTCGGCGACCCGGACCTCGAACGTGCCGTCCGAGCCGGGCGCGTCGATGATCACCGAGCTGACCTCGCGGGCCTCGCCGAGGTCGAACGACAGGCCGAGGCCGTCCTTCAGGCCGCCGAACGGCTGGCTGTTGTAGCGCTGCGAGTTCCACCCGCTCTCCGGGTCGCCGTCGATGGCGCGGGGCGCGTCCTGGTCGTTCTCCTCGCCGTCGCCCTGGGGGTCCAGGGGCTGCACGCCGGCGGGGCTGATGACCTCGACCACGGCCTCGCTGGGCTCGACCGACGGGTCGGGGGCCGGTGGGGCGGAGGGCTCGGGCGAGGGCGGGGCCACGGTCTCGGTGACGGTGGGCTGGGGGGCGGCGACCTGCTCGGCGTCGCCGACGCGGTCCAGGGCCCAGACCAGGCCGCCGACCACGAACGCGCCCATGACCAGCACCACGATGACCCCGGTGCCCGCCCCGGCCGGACGGCGGCGGGGCGGCGCGGACCGGCCGCCGGGCAGCACGGGCGCGGCGCCGGGCTGCTCGACCGTGCGGTCGTCACCGGGCCCGGGCCACCGGTCGTCGTCCCAGGGCTGCGGCTCGTCCCAGACCCCGTCGGGGCCGTACGCCGCCGGGTCCCAGCCGCCGACGGCCTCGGCGTCCTGGCCGTCCCAGTCGTCGTCGGCGACCGGCAGCAGGTCCCAGCCGTCGTCCTCCGGGGTCGGCGGCACAGGTCGTGGGGCGGGGCCGGGCGCCGGGCCGGCGCTGCGGACCCGACCGGTGGGTGCGGGGGGTGAGGTGGGGACGGGAGCCGCGGCGGACCCGCTCGTCGATCCGGTAGGCGTCGGCCCAGGGGAGGTCGGCGGTCCGGCGGGGCTCGACGCGGGGGGCGGTGCTGCGCTCGCGACGGGAGGCACGGTCGGGCCCGAGGCACCGGCCGCCGCCATCCCGGCCGCGGCCACCCCGGCCGCACCGCCGGCCGCGGCTCCGGCGGCTCCGGTCGCTCCGGCGGCGGCTCCGGTCGCTCCAGCAGCCCCGGCACCGGCAGCCCCGGCACCGGCAGCCCCGGCACCCGTAGCCCCGGCACCCGCAGCCGCGGCCCCAGCGCTCGCCCCGGCTCCGGCGACGAGCCCGGCCCCGCCTCCCGCCCCAGCCGCACCGCCGGCCGCCGCTGCGGCGGTCCCGGGCCCGGGGCGGGCCGCCACGGGGGTGATCACGTCGGTGTCGTCGGGCGCGCCGGCGCCGGGGGCCGACGAGGCCGCGGCCGGGCTGGTCGCCACGGGGGCCGGGCCCCCCTGGGTGGTGGCGGCGCTCGACGCGGCCCGGGTCTCGTGCAGCGCCCGCACCAGCCGGTCGAGCGAGTCGATCCCGGAGCCGGCCAGCGTCTCGTCGAGCAGCCGGTCCAGCGGGGTGCTGAGGTCGCCGCGCAGCTGCTGCGCCGGCACCGGGCGACCGCGCTCGGTCGGGGCGGCGGCCAGGCCACCCAGCGCACCGAAGGGCCAGCTGCCGGTGGCGAGCGCGTACAGCACGGCCGTCAGGTCGCGGACGTCGCGGGCCTCGGGCCGGGCCGCGGCGGCCGGGGTGGGCTGCCCGGTCGCGGCCACGTCGACGGCGGTGCCGAGCACCCGGACCGAGCCGTCGGAGGCGCGCACCACCTGGTGCGGCCCCAGCCGGCCGTGGTGCAGCGACCGGGTCGCGGCCGTGCGCAGCGCCTCGGCGGCCTCGGTGACGATGCGGACGGCCTCCTGCTCCGACACCCGTCCGGCGAGGGCGGCCGCGTCCTGGCCGGTGACCCACTCGAGCACCACGTAGCCGGAGCCGGCCTCGATGCCGACGCCCAGCACGCGCTGCAGGCGCGCGTCGTCGACCAGGGCCGCCCGCCGGGCCGCGTCGAGGGTGCTCTGCACCCGGGCGTGGTCGGCCGAGAGCACCGTGACGCCCACCGGGCGTTCGAGGGTGGCGTCCTCGGCCCGCCAGGACGAGGTGGTCTCGTCGGCTCGCACGCGCTCCTGCAGGCGGTAGCGGCCAGCGAGGAGAGTGCCCGGTCCGATCCGGTCCACCAGCGCCTCCAGTCCGAGTCGTCTCCGCACCGGCGCTCGTCAGGACGCCGGCGCTGCCGTCGGACCACTGTAGGGCGAAGCCGCCGCGGTCGAGGCCGCGTCAGTCGGCGGGGCGCACCGCGCCGTAGACCGGTTTGCGCCAGACCGCGCTGATCTTGACCACGTCCCCCGTGCGGGGGGCCGTGAGCATCAGCCCGTCGCCCAGGTAGATCGAGACGTGGTGGATGGACGAGGGCGCCGAGCCGTTGGCGTAGAAGATCAGGTCGCCGGGGAGCAGCTCGTCCAGACCCACCTTGGGCAGGCCGGCGTACTGCTGGCGCGACGTGCGGGGGATGCTGACCCCGGCCTGGCGGTAGGACCACATAGTCAGCCCGGAGCAGTCGAACGTCGACGGCCCGGTCGCGCCCCAGACGTACGGCATCCCCAGCCGGGTCGACCCGACGCGGATGGCCTCGGCGGCGGCGGCGCTGGGCGCGGCGGCCACGGCGGCCTGGATGATCGCCTGCTCGTCGACGTCGCCGCCGACGTAGCCCGGCGGCACCGTGCCCCCCGCGGGGCCGGCGACGGCCCCGGCGGACGTGGTGGACGTCTCGTCGTCCGTCCCGCCGGCCGCGGGTCGCGCGGCGGCCCGGGCGCGGGCCTCGGCCCGTTCGGCGGCCTGGGCCTGGGCGTAGGCGACCGCGGCCAGCTCGGCCTCCACCCGCTCGCGCTCCAGCGCCTGGACCAGGTCGCGGTCCGTGCCGGCCAGCAGGGCCTCGCGGGCCTGCAGCGTCGTCTCGGTCTCCAGCCGGCGCTGCTCGGCCTCGGCCTCCAGGGCGCGGCGCTCGCGGCGCAGCTGCTGCACCTGCGTCGAGCTCTCGACGGCCACCTCGACGCTGCGGCCGGACTCCTCGACGGTGGCCGCGTCGGCGGCCAGCACCACCCGGGCCGTGCGGTACGTCGTCGCCGCCTGCGCGAATCCCGAGCCCTGCAGGGCCGTCCAGGCCAGCCCCACCGTGCCGCCGCTGCGGTACAGGGCCCGGACCCGGCGGGTCGCCGCGCCGCGGTCGGCCTCCAGCGTGCGGCCCGCCTCGTCGAGCTCGACCTGGGCGCGGACCTCCTCCACGGACAGCACGTCCAGCTCGGAGCGCACCTCGTTCCACGACTCGGCGGCGACCTCGGCGGCCACCTCGAGCTCCTCCACCTGGGCGGTGAGCTCGCGCACCTGCTCGCGCAGCTCGGCGCTGCCGGGCGGGGCGGGGACGGCGGGCTGGGCGGGGACGGCGGGCGCGGCGGGGACGGCGGGTGCGGCGGGGACCCGGGTCGCGCCGCTTGGGCCCACGGCCTGCGCCGGCAGCCCCGTCAGCAGCACGAGCACGGTGGTCAGGCCGGCGAGCAGGGCCGACGCGCGGGCGCGCGGGACCCGAGCGGTGGTGGTCCTCACGGGTGCGTCAGCCCGCGTCGTGGCCGGCGGTGGCCTCGGCCACCAGCCAGGCGTCGCTGCCGGGGACGTGGTGCAGCACGAGGGTGGGGACGGTCCGGCGGACCGTGAGCGTGACGGCCCCGTCCGCGGTGACCTGGAACCGGTCGGCCGGGACGTCGTTGAGGTCGTGGTCGGTGTCGGCGGCCTCGCGGGCGGCGAGGTAGGCCTCCTGGGCGGTGGCGCCCGTGTCGAGCTCCTGGCCGGCGGCCCGGGCCGCGGCGGCCGCGGTGTCGGTGACGGCCAGCTCGGCGATGCCCAGCGACACGCCGTCGAACAGCAGGACGCCGACGACGGCGAAGACCGCCACCAGCCGGACCAGCCAGCCGACGACGACGTCACCGGCGTCGGGGGCACGCACCGTCCGGACCTTCTGCATGTCCGGGACGTCGACCGCGGTCAGGTCCGGCTTGAGGACCCGCCACCCGCTCGGGCGAACCGGCCGCGCAACGTCCGCAGCAGCTCAGTGGTCTCGCCGACCCGCAGCACCCGGGTGCCGACGAGGTAGCCGAGCACCAGGACCGTGCCGCCGGCGAGCAGGGCCAGCAGGGCCTCGGGCTGCGAACCGGTCCCCCCGGCCGCGCCGGCGGCCAGGACGGCGAGCGGTCCGACGACGGCCAGCACGAGGACCAGCCGCAGCAGCACCCACAGGAAGCCGCGCACGCCCAGCCCGCCGGTGCGCCGGTGCAGGAACCACACGGCGGCCACGAGCCCGGCGACCTCGCCGAGCGTCATGGACACCGCGACGCCCGCGACCCACTGGGTCGGCGGCAGCAGGTAGGGCACCAGGAGCGTCCCGGCGGCCCAGACGCCCGCGGTGGCCAGGGTGACCAGGAACGGCGTGCGGCCGTCCTCGTAGGCGTAGAACACCCGCCGCACCAGGTACAGCACGCTGAAGAACGGCAGGCCCAGGGCCATGGCCACCGTCACGTGCCCGACGACGTCCGCCTGCTCGCCGAACTGGCGGAACAGCAGCGCCGTGATCTCGGCGGAGAACAGCACCAGCCCGGCCGCGGGCAGCGTGATGCCCACCAGCAGCACGCGCATCATCCGGCGGGTGCTGTCCGCGACCCCGGCGGTGTCCCCGGCCTGGGCGGCCCCGCTGACCCGGGTGAACACGGCCGTGACCAGGCTGACCGCCAGCAGGCCGTGAGGCAGCATGTAGAGCAGGAACGCGTAGGTCCAGGCGGAGTTCGAGGCGGTGACGGCGGCCTGCGCCGTGCCCTCGGTCGCCGCGCTCGCCGCGGCACCCACCCGCGAGACCAGGACGAAGACCAGCTGGCTGACCACGATGCCGGCGAACGTCCACGCGGCGACCACCCCGGCGCTGCGGAAGCCGACGCCGCGCAGGCCCCAGCGGGGCCGGTAGGAGAACCCGATGCGCCGCAGCGGCCACAGCAGGACCGCGGCCTGGGCCACGACGCCCAGCGTCGCCGACCCGGCCAGCAGCGCGACCATGGCCGGGGTCCAGGTCAGCGGGTCCGACAGCTGCTGCACCCCGAACAGGCCCCAGAACACGAGCAGCCCGGCGATGGCCACGACGTTGTTGACCACGGGGGCCCACATATACGGCCCGAACGAGCCGCGGGCGTTGAGCAGCTGCCCGAACAGCGTGTAGACGCCGTAGAAGAACAGCTGGGGCAGGCACCACAGGGCGAAGGCGACCGCCAGGTCGAACTGCGGCGCGGCCCACTCCCCGCCGGTGTACAGCCCGACCAGCGGCCGCGCCAGCAGCGTGAGGACCACGGTCAGCAGCAGCAGCCCGACCACGGCCATGGTGAACAGCCGGTCCAGGAACTCGCGGCCGCGGGGCCCGCCGCGGTCCGCGCGCACGATCTGCGGCACCAGCACGGCGTTCAGGGCGCCCCCGGCGACCAGGGCGTAGATCAGGTTGGGCAGCTTGTTGGCGACGTCGAAGGCGTTCGAGGCCAGGTTGGCCGCCGTGGTGCCGAGCAGCACGGCCAGCACGGCCTTGCTGACGAGCCCGAGCAGGCGGGACACCAGCGTGCCGGCCGCCATGACCGCCGTGGCGCGGGCGAGCCCCTGGCGGGGACCGGGGGGTGCGCCCTGTCCGGTCGTGGTCACCCGTGGCCGCCGGCGCGACGCGCGACGGGTCCGTCCAGCAGCGCCACCGCCGCCCGGACCGCCTTGCGCTCGTTGGGGAACGCCAGCCGGTCCTCCAGCACGTCCAGACCGATCCAGGCCGCGTCGACGGCCTCGGCGTCGGGGTCGTTCTCGACGGTGATCCGGCCGCCGGTGGCCTGCAGCAGGAACAGGTGCACGGTCTTGTGGATCCGGTGCCCGTCGGCGAAGAACCAGTAGTCGATGGCGCCGAGGGAGTCCAGGACGCGGCCGTCGATGCCCGTCTCCTCGGCGATCTCGCGGACGGCGGCCTGCTCGGGCGTCTCCTCGCCCTCGAGGTGGCCCTTGGGCAGGCACCACTCGAGGCGACCGGACCGGTTCCGGCGGCAGATGACCGCCACGCGCATCGGGTCGGCCGCCATGTCGACCACCAGACCGCCCGAGGACACCTCGGTCCTGGTCGGGGGCGGCGTCATCGCACCAGGGTACGGCGAGCACCTGCGTGGCCGTGGCACGCTTGACCGCCGTGCCCGAAGACCGTTCCGCCGCCCTGCGCCGCGCCACCAAGGCGCTCGCCGGGCTGTCCCCGCTGACCGACGAGCTCGGTCGCCGCTTCGTCGACGCCGGCCACGAGCTGGCGCTGGTGGGCGGGCCCGTGCGGGACGCCTTCCTGGGCCGGGTCTCGCCCGACCTGGACTTCACCACCGACGCGCGGCCGGAGCAGATCGAGCGCGTGGTCGCCGGCTGGGCCGACGCCACCTGGGACATGGGCCGGGACTTCGGCACCATCGGGGCCCGCAAGGGCGAGCAGGTCGTCGAGATCACGACGTACCGCACCGACGCCTACGACGGCGAGACCCGCAAGCCCGTGGTGGTGTTCGGGTCGTCGCTGACCGACGACCTCGAGCGGCGGGACTTCACGGTCAACGCCATGGCCGTGCGGCTGCCGGACCTGGAGTTCGTCGACCCGTTCGGCGGCACCGACGACCTCGTGGCGCGCCGGCTGCGCACCCCGGGGGCGCCCGACCGGAGCTTCGGCGACGACCCGCTGCGCATGATGCGGGCCGCGCGGTTCGCCTCGCAGCTGGGCATGGCGCCGGACGAGGCGGCGCTCGCGGCCATGCGCGACATGGCCGGCAGCATCGCCATCGTCTCCGCCGAGCGGGTGCGCGACGAGCTCGTCAAGCTCCTGCTGGGCCGCGACCCCCGCGCGGGCCTGGAGCTGCTGGTCGGCTCCGGCCTGGCCGACCTCGTGCTGCCGGAGCTGCCCGCGCTGCGCCTGGAGGTGGACGAGCACCACCGGCACAAGGACGTCTACGAGCACACCCTGACCGTGCTCGAGCAGGCCATCGCGCTGGAGGACGACCACCGCGACCCCGACGCCGTCGTGCCCGGCCCGGACCTCGTGCTGCGGCTGGCCGCCCTCATGCACGACGTCGGCAAGCCGGCGACCCGTCGGTTCGAGCCCGGCGGCGGGGTCAGCTTCCACCACCACGAGGTGGTGGGGGCCAAGATGACGGCCAAGCGGATGAAGGCGCTGCGCTTCGACAAGCAGACCACCAAGGACGTCGCCCGCCTCGTCGAGCTGCACCTGCGCTTCCACGGCTACGGCGAGGGGTCGTGGACCGACTCGGCCGTGCGCCGCTACGTGACCGACGCCGGGCCGCTGCTGCCGCGGCTGCACCGGTTGACGCGCTCGGACTCCACCACGCGCAACGCCCGCAAGGCCCAGCGGCTGCGCCTGGCCTACGACGACCTGGAGCGCCGCATCGACGTGATCCAGCAGCAGGAGCAGCTGCAGGCGGTGCGCCCGGACCTGGACGGGACGGCGATCATGGCGCTGCTCGACCTCGCCCCCGGCCCGGTGGTCGGGCGCGCCTACAAGCACATGCTCGCGGTGCGGCTGGACACGGGGCCGCTGGACGCGGGGGCCGCCGAGGCGGAGCTGCGGCGCTGGTGGGCCGAGCAGCCGGAGTCAGCCAACCGCTGACAGGCTGTATCGTGACGCTCCGTGCTAAGACAAACACGTAGCGATGCAGGACTCGTCGTCTCCTCAAGGCTCCCGGCGCCCGTGCCGATGGGTCGGGGCATGGAGACCGCCGAGCCGACCACGTCCGCCTTCGACCGCCGCTCCCTGCTGACCGGCGGGCTCACGCTGGGTGCGCTGGGCGCCGGGTCCCTGCTGACGGCGGCCCCGGCCGCCGCCGGGGTCACCCGGATGTACAACAGCCTGGACGTCTCGCGGGTCCGCGCGGGGCGGCGCAAGCTGTACCGGGCCACGTCGCTGGCGAGGGTGGCCCAGGCCTGGGCCGCCGAGCTCGCCCGCTCCGGCAGCCTGCGCCACAACCCCCGCTACAGCTCGCAGATCCCCTCGGGCTGGATGAGCGCCGCGGAGAACGTCGGCTACGTGGGCGCCGGGCACTCCCGTCCCGAGGACGTCCTGCACTCGATGTGGATGAACAGCTCCGGGCACCGCGCCAACATGCTGGGCAACTTCTCCAGCGTCGGCATCGGCCGGGTCGTCGACTCGCGCGGACGCCTGTGGGGCGTGCAGGTGTTCGGCCGCTACTCCTGAGCCACCCGGCCGGGGCGGCCCTCGCGGGCCACCGGTCCGGCCCGGCGCGTCACGCGGACGTAGCTGAGCCCCGTCACCAGGTACAGCGCCGCGATGGCGCCGTACAGCAGGCGTGAGTAGCCGTCGTCGGGGATGACCAGCGCCCCCAGGGCCGCGGCGAGGATGAACGCGGCGTTGAACACGACGTCGTAGAAGGCGAACGCCCGGCCGCGCACCGACTCCAGCACGCCGGTCTGCACGTGCGTGTCGGCGGCGATCTTGACCACCTGGCCGCACAGCCCCAGCACCAGGGCGCCCGCGGTCAGGGACCAGACCGCCACCCCCAGCGTGTACAGGGCCTCGACTCCGGCCGCTACGAGCAGCGCGGCGGCCACCCAGGCGTCCAGGCCGCCCAGCCCGAACCGCCGCCGCCCCGGCAGGGCGCCCAGCCACCGGGTCGCGGTCGGGGTCGCCGCGGCCGCCAGCAGCGCCCCCGCCGCCGCGGCGCCCCCGGCCAGGCCCAGGATCCCGAGGCCCACGTCCACGTCGTCGGACAGGTAGCCGCGGGCGAGCAGGAACGTGGCGATCGTCGACAGCCCGAACGCGAAGCGGTGCGCCCCCACCACGGCGATGGCGTTGCGGGCGGCGGGTCGGTGCCAGACGTGCACCGCTCCCTCCCGCAGGCCCCGCAGGACCGCGGCGACGGCCTCGGTCGAGCTGGCCGCGGTCCGCTCGTCCGGGCCGAGGGCCCGGCGGTCGATGCGCAGGGCCAGCAGCGCCGCAGTCAGGAACAGCCCGCCCGCCAGCAGCAGGACCGCCGCGTCGGTGCTGGGCGCCGCGCCCACCAGCAGCCGGACCAGCAGACCGAGGCCGAACCCGGTGCCGAACGCCCCGGTGCCCAGCGTGGGCGTGATCGAGTTCGCCGGCACCAGCAGCCGCGCCGGGACGGTCTTGGGCAGGGCCGCGCCCAGCCCCGCCAGCAGGAACCGGTTGACGGTCAGGGTGGCCAGGACCAGCACGTACAGCGCGACCAGGACGCCCCCGGTGAACGCGCCCCCGCCGGCGAGCACGACCCCGGCCACCAGCGTGACCAGGACCACCCGGACCAGGTTGCTCACCAGCAGCACCCGCTGGCGCGACCAGCGGTCCAGCAGCACGCCGGCGAACGGGCCCACCACGGTGAAGGGCAGCACCGCCACCGACAGGGCCCCGGCGACCAGCGGGGCCGTGGGGGCCTCGGTGGGGTTGAAGAGCACGAAGCTGGCCAGCCCGGCCTGGAACGCGCCGTCGCCCAGCTGGCTCGCCAGCCGGACCGACAGCAGGCGCCGGTAGGGGCTCGAGCGCAGGACCTCGGCGAAGCCCCCGGTGCGGCTGGTCCGGCTCACGCGGGCGTCGTCCGCCGGGGGTCCGGGTCGTGCGGCCCGTCGACCTCGTGGCCCCGACCGGGCACCCCGCCCCCGCCGGCGCCGTCGCGGAACGTCCACCAGCGGTAGGCGCAGTAGTCGAGCACGGCGTTGGTGAACGCCGACAGCACGCGGGCGGGCAGCAGCGGCAGGCCCAGCTCGACCAGCAGCGTGACCCCGAACACGACGAGCAGGTAGTCGGCGGTGACCTGCGGCAGGAACCGGCCCAGCTGGCCCGCGACCCGGCCGTGGGCGGCGTCGAAGGCGAACCAGCGGTTGAGCATGAAGTTCAGCGAGTAGGTCAGGACGAACGCGATGGTCACGCTGGCCTGGTACGGCAGCGGCGTGAACGTGTCCAGCAGCGCCAGCACCGTCAGGTCGAACGACAGCCCGATCCCGCTGAAGACCAGGAACCGGGTCAGGGAGTGCCGGTAGACCCGGGACAGCCGGGAGCCCTCGCGGGGCTCCCGGCCGGCCGGCGGTGTCACTCGCCGCGGATGAACGCCTCGAGCATGGTGCGCCCGACGTCGTCGGGGTTCTGCTCGGGCGGGGACTTCATGAAGTACGTGCTGGCGGCGATGACGGGCCCGCCCTGGCCGCGGTCGGCGGCGATCTTGGCCGCGCGGACCGCGTCGATGATGACGCCGGCGGAGTTGGGCGAGTCCCAGACCTCGAGCTTGTACTCCAGGTTCAGCGGGACGTCGCCGAACGCACGGCCCTCGAGCCGGACGTAGGCCCACTTGCGGTCGTCGAGCCACTGCACGTAGTCGCTCGGCCCGATGTGCACGTTGCGCGCACCCAGGTCGTGGTCGACGTTGCTGGTGACGGCCTGCGTCTTGGAGACCTTCTTGGAGTACAGGCGGTCCCGCTCGAGCATGTTCTTGAAGTCCATGTTGCCGCCGACGTTGAGCTGGTAGGTCCGGTCCAGCACCACGCCGCGCTCCTGGAACAGCCGCGCCAGCACCCGGTGGGTGATGGTGGCGCCGACCTGGCTCTTGATGTCGTCACCGACGATCGGGACGCCGGCCGCGGTGAACTTCGCGGCCCACTCCGGGTCGGAGGCGATGAACACGGGCAGCGCGTTGACGAACGCGACGCCCGCGTCGATGGCGCACTGGGCGTAGAACTTGGCCGCGTCCTCGGAGCCGACGGGCAGGTAGCAGACCAGGACGTCGGCCTTCGCGGCGCGCAGGGCGGCGACCACGTCGACGGCCTCGGCGTCGGACTCCTCGATGGTCTCCCGGTAGTACTTGCCCAGCCCGTCCAGGGTCGGGCCGCGCTGGACCGTGACGCCCAGCGGCGGCACGTCGCAGATGGTGATCGTGTTGTTCTCGCTGGCGCCGATGGCCTCGGACAGGTCGAAGCCGACCTTCTTGGCGTCGACGTCGAACGCGGCGACGAACTCGATGTCGCGCACGTGGTACTTCCCGAACTCGACGTGCATCAGGCCGGGGACCTCGGTGTCCGGCGCGGCGTCCGCGTAGTAGTGGACGCCCTGGACGAGCGAGGCGGCGCAGTTGCCGACGCCGACGACGGCGAGACGGATGGAACCCATGCGTTGTCTCCTGTTCGTGACCGGTGACCCGGTCGTGGGGATGGTGCGGGGTGCTGGTGCGGTTCGGGTGGTCTTCAGGTGGTCTGCGGGTGCGTCGGGGGCTGCTACCCGGTGGAGGGGCTGTCCACGCCTGCGCGCTCGGCGGCCAGGCGCGCGTCGGTCCAGTGCAGCTCGGCCTCGACCGAGGCGACACCGCGCTGCGCCCAGGCCCTCCGGTACGGGTCGCGGGAATCCGCGGGCTCCGCGCAGCCCCGGCCGCGGGCGTGCTCGAGGCGGTCCAGCAGCCGGGCGCGGCGCTGCTCGAGCACGCGCACCCGGTCCGCCGGGGCCAGCCGGGCGAAGAACGCGAACCTGACGCCGAACGCGTCGTCGTCGCCCAGCGCCGCCCCGGGGTGGGCCAGCAGCTCCCGGAAGCGGGCCCGGCCGGGTTCGGTGACCTGGTAGACGACCTTGGTCGGGGTGACGCCGCCGGCCGCGGCCACCGGGGAGCCCTGGGCCCGGACGTACCCGCCCGCCTGCAGCCGGCGCAGCGTCGGGTAGAGCGTGCCGAAGCTGAGCGCGGCCCGCCACGGGCCGAGCAGGGCGGTCACGTGCTTGCGCAGGTGGTAGCCGTGCATGGGCGCGTCCTCGAGGACGCCGAGTACGGCGAGCTCGATCACGTCGGTCCGGCGGGGCACCCTGCTCCGTCCCTGGTGTCGGCGCGATGTATCGGCTCGATACGTCGTCGCGCTGCACAGTAGGCGCTCGCCGTCACGACCGCCAACTCCGCCCGGTCATACTGGTCGGCGATGTCTGGACCCGATCGCCCTCTCTTCCCCGAGCCCTCGACCCCTGGTCGGGGACGCCCGGCGCGCTCCGGCGCGCGCCCGACGGGCGGGTCCGGCGGTCCGTCGTCGCCGGCCCCGAAGCAACGGCGCCGCTGGCTGCGGCGCACGTTCCAGGTGCTGGGCGTCACCGCCCTGGTCGTCGTGCTGGGTGGCATCGCCGCCGTGGCCCTGGCCTACGTCCGGACGTCCATCCCCGACCCCAACGACGCCGTGTTCGCGCAGACCACGACCATCTACTACGCCGACGGCGAGACCGAGCTCGGCCGCTTCGCCGCGCAGGACCGGACCATCGTCGAGGCCGACGCCGTCTCCGACACCATCCGAGAGGCCGTCGTGGCCGCCGAGGACCGGACCTTCTACGAGAACCCGGGCATCAGCCCGACGGGCATCGCCCGGGCGGCCTGGGGCATCGTCATCAACCAGCCTGCGGGCGGTGGTTCGACCATCACGCAGCAGTACGTCAAGAACTACTTCCTGACCTCGGACCAGACCGTCGAGCGCAAGGTGACCGAGATCCTGATCTCGCTCAAGGTCGAGCGCCGGCTGGACAAGGACCAGATCCTCACCGACTACCTCAACACCGTGTACTTCGGTCGCGGCTCCTACGGGGTGCAGGCCGCCGCGCAGGCCTACTTCGGGGTGGACGCCGCGGACCTGACGGTCGAGCAGTCGGCCCTGCTGGCGGGGGTGCTGCCGGCGCCCAACCGCTACGACCCGCGGGTCGACGCCGAGGCCGCCCAGGAGCGCTTCGACTACGTGGTCGACGGGCTGGTCGTCACCGAGGCGCTGACCCAGGCGGAGGCCGACGCGCTCGAGCTGCCCGAGACGGTCGAGAGCAGCAGCGAGGGCCTGTACGACGGGCCGCGCGGCTACCTGCTGCAGGCCGCCCGCGAGGAGCTGGTCGAGCTCGGCTACGACGAGACCGCCATCGACACCGGCGGCCTGCAGGTCGTCACCACCTTCGACCCCGAGGTCCAGGACGCGGTCGAGGCGGGGGTCGCCGAGGAGATGCCGGACGACGAGGACACCGGCGGGGAGCCGCTGTCCCCGGGCCTGCGCGTCGGTGCGGTGACCCTGGACCCGGAGACGGGCGCCGTCCGGGGGATGTACGGCGGCGAGGACCTGACCGAGCAGCAGAACTCGGTGACCGCCGGGATCGCCGAGGCGGGCTCGACCTTCAAGCCGTTCACGCTGGTCGCCGCCCTGGAGGCGGGCATCCCGCTCACCGAGCGCTTCGACGGCAACAGCGGCCGGTACTTCGACAGCTACGGCGACACCCCGGTCCGCAACTTCGGCGGCACGAACTACGGCACGGTCGACCTGGTCGACGCGACGGCGAACTCGGTCAACACCGCCTACGTCGAGCTCAACGAGGAGGTCGGTCCCGAGGCCACGCGCGACGTGGCCGTCCGGGCCGGCCTGCCCGACAACACCGTCGGGCTGGAGGACTTCGTGTCCAACGTGCTCGGTGCGTCGTCCCCGCGGGTGATCGACCAGGCGCAGGCGTTCACCACGTTCGCCGCCCAGGGCGTGCGCCGGGAGTGGCACGTCGTCGCCTCGGTCACCGCCCCCAACGACGAGGTGCTCTTCGAGCCGGACACCACGGGCTCGGAGGTGTTCGACCCCGACGTGATGGCCAACGCGACCTACGCGATGACCCAGGTGGTCGAGCGCGGCTCCGGTCGCGAGGCGCAGGCGCTGGACCGGCCGGTGGCCGGCAAGACCGGCACGAGCAGCGACGCCCGCTCGGCCTGGTTCATCGGCTACACCCCGCAGCTGGTGTCGGCCGTCGCGCTCTACCAGACCGGTGAGGACGGCGAGGCCGAGACCATCGACATCCCGGGCACGCGGACGGTCACGGGCGGGTCGTACCCGGCCCGGATCTGGACCGCGATCATGGCCGGGGCGCTCGAGGGCGAGGACGTGCTCGAGTTCCCCGAGCCCGTCGACGTGGCGCCGCGCACCAGCGCGCCCGTGGCCCCCGCACCCGAGGAGCCGGAGCCGGAGCCCGAGCCGCCCGTGGTCACCGTGACCGCGGAGCCCGAGCCGACCCCCGAGCCGACGCCGACCCCGACCGAGACCACCGAGGAGCCCGAGCCGGAGCCCACGACCGAGGCGCCCGAGCCGGAGCCGGAGCCGGAGCCCGAGCCGCCGTCCGAGGAGCCGGAGCCCGAGCCGGAGCCGCCGACGGTCGCGCCCGAGCCCGAGCCCAGCGACGCGGCGGACGCGCCGGTGCAGGGTGGCCGGGTCACGCCCCGACCCAGCCTCCCGGTGCCGTGAGCCGACCGGGCGTGGCCGCGCCCACCCGCGAGGACCGCTTCGCGCGGTGGGCCAGCCCGGTGCTCGGCGGGCCGGCCGGGCGCCGGGTGGCCGAGCCCGGCCACCCCTGGTGGGGGGCCGGCCGCGTCCTGACGCTCGTCTCGCTGCTGACGGTGCTGCTCGCGGTGCTGCGCACCCAGCACTGCCGCTCGCAGGGCTGGACCACGCCCGGTCAGTTCGTGCACACCTGCTACTCCGACGTGGCCGTGCTGTACGGCACGCTCGGCGGCACCCCGGCCGGCCTGCTGGGGCTGGAGCCGGCGGGCTCGGACGGGCTCGCGCAGCCGGCGCTGACGGTCTACCTGGCCGCCCTGCTCGCCCTGCTGGTCGCCCCGCTGCAGGGCCTGTCGGAGCTGCTGGGGGCCGGTCCGACCGCCACGGTGGCCGACGTCGGGCCCC
The DNA here is from genome assembly GCF_042466345.1 of Jannaschia sp. R86511. NCBI lineage: Bacteria > Pseudomonadati > Pseudomonadota > Alphaproteobacteria > Rhodobacterales > Roseobacteraceae > Jannaschia > Jannaschia sp. R86511. The sequence goes on along the minus strand of NZ_JAXHCD010000001.1, from coordinate 447,791 downwards.
GGGTGTTCCTCGACCTGTACGCCGTCGTGACCGCGGGCGCGCTGGTGCTGGCCGTGCTGGCCGTGGTGTCGCTGTCGGGCCGGCGGCCGTGGGACGCGACCCTGCTGGCGGTGAGCCCGGTCGTGGTGCTGTCCGGCCTGGTCTCCTTCGACCTCCTCGGCGTCGCGCTGGGCGTCGTGGCCGTGGCCGTGTGGGCCCGGGGGCGGCCGCTGCTGGCCGGGGTGGTCCTGGGCCTGGCCGTGGCGGCCCGGTTCCACGTCGTGCTGGTGGCGCTGGCGCTGCTGCTGCTGGCCGTGCGCGCCGGCCGGGTCCGCGAGGTCGCGGTGACCTGCTCGGCGGCGGCGTTCACCTGGGCGGCGCTCAACCTGCCGATGGCCCTGCTGTCGCCGCAGGCCTGGACCGCCCCGGCCCGGACCTGGTGGGCGGCCGAGCCGGGCTACGGGTCGCTGCTGCTGGTGCCCCGGCTGCTCGCCGACGAGCAGGTCCCCGGCATCAGCGGGCTGACCGGGCCGCAGTCGTCGGTCATCACCGCCGTGCTGACGGTCGCCGTCGTGGTCGCGGTGGCGGTGTGGGTGCTGGCCACCCCCCTGGCCCCCCGGCTGCCGGTCGTGGTCCTCGTGCTCCTGGTCGGCACCCTGCTGGTGGCCAAGACCGTCCCGGTGCAGGCGACGCTGTGGCTGCTGCCGTGGGCCGCGCTGGCCGTCCCCCGCTGGCGCGACCACCTGTGGTGGTGGGCGGCCGAGGCGCTGTACGTGGTGGCGGTCTGGCAGTACCTGGTGGGGCTGAGCGAGGCCGACCGGGCCCTGCCCGCCGGGTTCTACGCCGCGTTCATGGTGCTGCGGCTGCTGGCCGTGGCCTGGCTGGGCTGGCAGGCGTGGCAGCTGGGCCGGCAGCCGGGCACGGACGAGGTCCGTCGCGACGCCGACGGCCACGACCCGGCGGCGGGTGCCCTGTGGGGCCTGGAGGACCGGGTCGTCGTGCGGTTCACCTGACCTCGCGGCTGGCGGTACCATCGGCGTTTGTGCCTGCCCGGCCCCCGATGGGTCGCCAGCCGGCACCGACGCAACACCCTCCTGCCACGGACCGACCGTGGCCGACAGACCACAGGAGGTGGGTAAGCACGATGCGTCAGTACGAACTCATGATCATCCTGGACTCGGACCTCGAGGAGCGCACCGTCGCCCCGAGCCTCGAGCGCTACCTGACCGTCATCAAGGACAACGGCGGCACGGTGGACAACATCGACATCTGGGGCCGCCGCCGCATGGCGTACCCGATCAACAAGAAGAACGAGGGCATCTACGCGGTGGTCACCATGTCCACCGAGCCCGCGCCGGCTCTGGAGCTGGACCGCCAGCTCAACCTCAACGAGTCGGTCGTGCGGACCAAGCTCATCCGCCCCGACTCCCGCTGAGGAGGCCGTCATGGCCGGAGAGACCATCATCACGCTGGTAGGCAACCTGACCGGTGACCCGGAGCTGCGGTTCACGCCGTCCGGCTCGGCGGTCGCCAACTTCACCGTCGCCAGCACGCCCCGCACGTTCGACCGCCAGTCCAACGAGTGGAAGGACGGCGAGACGCTGTTCATGCGCTGCTCGATCTGGCGCGAGGCGGCCGAGAACGTGGCGGAGTCCCTCACCAAGGGCACCAGGGTCGTCGTGACCGGGCGCATGAAGTCGCGCTCGTTCCAGACCAAGGAGGGCGAGAACCGCACCGTCATCGAGCTGGAGGCCGACGAGATCGGCCCGTCGCTGCGGTACGCGACCGCCAAGGTCAACCGCACCCAGCGCTCCGGCGGTGGCGGCGGTGGCTTCGGCGGCGGTCAGCCGGCCCAGCAGCAGGGTGGTCAGGGTGGTGGCGGTGGCTGGTCCAACGCCCCCGCGGCCGCCCCTGCCGGTGGCAACCAGGGCGGCGGCTACGCCGACCCGTGGGCGACCGGTCCTGCCGCTGGTGGCTACTCCGGCGGCGACGACGAGCCGCCCTTCTGAGGTCGAGCACCTCGTCCTTCATGTTCGTGACACCCGTCCGTCCGGCCAGCTGGCCGAACGGCACCTGACGTAGAGGAGACACCGTGGCTGCCGCCAAGAAGCCGGTGCTGCGCAAGCCCAAGAAGAAGCTCAACCCCCTCAAGACCGCCGGGGTCGAGTACATCGACTACAAGGACACCGCCCTGCTGCGGAAGTTCATCTCCGATCGGGGCAAGATCCGCGCCCGCCGGGTCACCGGGGTGACCGTCCAGCAGCAGCGCCAGATCGCCCAGGCGATCAAGAACGCCCGCGAGATGGCCCTGCTGCCCTACTCCAGCGCCGGCCGCTGAGGAGAGGAACTCACATGAAGCTGATCCTCACCCAGGAGGTCACCGGGCTCGGCGAGCCCGGCGACGTGGTCGACGTCAAGGACGGCTACGGCCGCAACTTCCTGCTCCCCCGCCGCCTGGCCACGCCGTGGACCAAGGGCGTCGAGGCGCAGGTCACGTCGATCCGCACGGCCCGCAAGGCCCGTGAGATCGCGACGATCGAGGAGGCGCAGCAGGTCCGCGCCACCCTGCAGCAGCACCCCGTCACGCTCACGGCCCGCGCCGGTGACTCGGGTCGTCTGTTCGGCGCCATCACCCCGGGCGACATCGCCGAGGCGCTCGTCGCCTCCGGCGGTCCGTCCATCGACCGCCGCAAGGTGATCATTCCCCAGCCCATCAAGTCGCTGGGGACCTACACGGTCACGGTCAAGCTCCACGCCGACGTGACCGCGTCGATCGACGTGGACGTCGTCGCGGCCTGACCCGGCCCCGGCACGACCCGAACCACCTGAACGCCCGGACGGGCGGTCCCGGACCACCGGGGCCGCCCGTTCCGTCGTCTCGTCGCTCCGTCGTCCCGCTCCGTCGTCCCGCTCAGTCCGAGCCGAGGACGAGCCAGCGCCCCGACCGCTCCCGCAGCCCCAGGGTCAGGGCGCGTGCGGCCATGAAGCCGCCGGCGAAGGCGACCCAGAGGGCCACCAGGCCGGTGGTGCCCGTCAGCCCGGCCAGCGGGACGACGGCCACCAGCGGCAGGTAGCCGAGCAGGGCCCACAGCCCCGCGACGGCCAGGTACCGGCCGTCCCCGGCCCCGATCAGCACCCCGTCCAGGACGAACACGTAACCGGCCAGCGGGGCGGTCAGGCCGACCACGAGCAGCCCGGCGGTGACCGCGGCCCGGACGGTGCCGTCGTCGGAGAACAGCGCCGGCAGCCAGGGCGACCCCGCGGCGAGCAGCACCCCGAACACCACCCCGCCGCCGATCCCCCAGCGCACCATCCGGCGGGTGGTGCGGCGGGCGCCCGCGGCGTCCCCGGCGCCCAGGTTGCGCCCCGTCAGCGCCTGCGCGGCGATGGCCAGCGCGTCGAGGGCGAAGGCGCCGAAGGTCCAGACCGTGAACACCACCTGGTGGGCGGCCAGGGACTCGCCACCGGTGCCGGCCGCGACCCAGGTTGTCACCAGGAGCGCGACCCGGAGGGTGACGGTCCGCAGCAGCAGCGGCACCCCGGCGACGGCGGCCAGCCTGATGCCGCGCGCGTGGGGGCGCAGCGGCACGGCGTACCGCTGCGCCCCCCGCACGACCAGGGCGACCAGCCAGGTGGCCATCAGCAGCTGGGCGACGACCGTCCCCCACGCCGACCCCGCGATCCCCAGCCCCGGCAGCGGCCCCGGTCCGTGGGTGAGCAGGTACGACAGCAGCGCGTTGCACGTGAAACCGACCGTCGCCACCACGAGCGGGGTCCGGGTGTCCTGCAGCCCCCGCAGCACGCCGGTGGCGGCCAGGACGACGAGCATGGCCGGGATGCCCAGGAACGAGATCCCCAGGTACACGGCGGCCTCGTCCGTGGCCCCCGGCGCCGCCCCGAACACCGTGGCCACCGTCGGCGCCGACGCCGCCCCCACCGCGGCCACCACGAGGCCCGCCACCAGGGCGAGCCAGGTGCCGTCCAGCCCGACCCCGATCGCCCCGGCGCGGTCGCCCGCGCCCAGGCGGCGCGCCACCGACGCCGTCGTCCCGTAGGCGAGCACGACGAACAGACCGACCAGCGTCGACAGGACGGCCGAGGCGAGCCCCAGGCCGGCCAGGCTGTCGGTGCCCAGCGCGCCGACGATCGCGGTGTCGGTGAGCAGGAACAGCGGCTCGACCACCAGCGCGCCGAGCGCGGGGACGGCCAGCGCCAGGATCTCCCGCGCCTGCGCGTCCGGGCGCCTCACCTGGCCCTCCGGCGGTCCGCGGGGCCGCCATCAACTTTCATCGTCAACAATGTGGACAAGGCTGTGGACAACCGAGCCAGCGGGCGGGCCGGGCCGCCCTTACCACCTGCGAGCCCCTGAGGGCCGGTGGTCGCCCGACATGCGGCCGATCCGGTGCGTTCATCCACCCGTCACCCTCCACAACTTTTCCTCCACACCCTGTCAGACGCCGTCCATGCAGGTCAGAGGCGGTTCACCAGCTGGAAGGCCGTGCATCCCGGGCGCGTCGTCCACAGTTGCGTCCACAGGCGTGGACAGCGTGTCCTGCGGTTGCTCATGATCGTCGGCCGACTGTCCCCACCCCGTCCACAGGACCTGTGGACAACTCACCGCGGCGGGCTTGGCGTGTCGGCCCCGGGGGGCCTAGCGTCCGGCTCTGTCCGGGGTCCGCGCTACACCTCGGTACTCACCCGGGAACCGCTCCGGGTGCAGTCCAGGGAGTGGGGTGGAGCGTTGAGCATCGCGGAGTCGTCGACCGACCTCGAGCTGTCGGGCCGGGGTCTGGCCCAGCAGGGCGGTCCCAGCGGGTTCGAGCGGATGCCGCCGCAGGACGTGCTGGCCGAGCAGTGCGCCCTGGGCGCCATGCTGCTGTCCAAGGACGCCGTGGCCGACGTCAGCGAGAACCTCAAGGGCGCGGACTTCTACCGTCCCGCGCACGAGATGATCTACGAGGCCGTGCTCGACCTGTTCGGCCGCGGCGAGCCTGCGGACCCGGTGACCGTGGCCGACGTGCTGGGTCGCCGGGGCGAGCTCAACCGGGTCGGCGGCGCGCCGTACCTGCACACCCTGGTCGCCACGGTGCCGACCGCGGCCAGCGCCGCGTACTACGCGCGCATCGTGCGCGACAAGGCCATCCTGCGGCGGCTGGTCGAGGCCGGCACCAAGATCGCCACGCTCGGTTACGCCGGCGAGGGCGGCGACGTCGACGAGATCGTCAACCTCGCCCAGTCCGAGGTCTACGCCGTCACCGACCGCCAGGCCCGCGACGACTACCGGCCGCTGTCGGAGGTCATGCAGGACACCGTCACCGAGCTGGAGGAGATGGAGGCCCGCCCCGAGGGCATGAACGGGGTGCCCACCGGCTTCCGCGAGCTCGACCAGCTGACGAACGGGCTGCATCCCGGCCAGATGATCGTCATCGCCGCCAGGCCGGCCATGGGCAAGGCGCTGGCCCTCGACACGCCCCTGCCCACGCCCGGCGGCTGGACCACCATGGGGCGGGTGCAGGTCGGCGACCACCTGCTCGATGCGGCCGGGCGACCGACCCGTGTCGTCGCCGCCACCGACGTGATGACAGATCGCCCGTGCTTCCAGGTCCTCTTCGACGACGGCACCAGCGTCGTGGCGGACGCCCTGCACCAGTGGCGCACCGACACCCGGGCGTCGCGTCGCGGCACGGCGACCGCGGCCGTCCGCACCACGGAGGAGATGGCCCGGACCCTGCTCCACCCAGGGGTGGCGCGTCGGGCGAACCACTCGGTCGACACTGCCCGTCCGCTCGAGCTGCCCGACGCGGACCTGGCCGTCGACCCGTACGTCCTCGGGGTGTGGCTCGGTGACGGGCACACCGCCGGAGCCCGGGTCACGACCGCGGACCCCGAGATCGTCATGCACCTGGAAGGGACCGGCCTCCGGCTCCGACCCTCGGGCCACATGGGCTACACCGTGCGCTTGGCGGCGGAGCCTGCGGTCGCCCAGCGTTCGTGCGCGGTGTGCGGGCGCGCATTCGTGCCGGGGACGTCGCAGGTGCGCACGTGCGGGCGGTCCTGCGGCGGGCGCGTGCCCGCCGACCCGTCGCTGTCGACCCCCCGTTGCCCCGACTGCGGTGAGCCGTCGAGCGGCCTGCGTCGGTGCGCCGCGTGCCATGCCGACCACGGCACCTTCACCGCCCTGCTGCGCCGCATCGGCGTGCTGGGTGACAAGCACGTGCCGGACGCGTACCTGCGGGCCAGCGAACGCCAGCGCCGGGCGTTGCTCGCCGGCCTGCTCGACTCCGACGGGACGGTCACCAACACCGGCAGCGTCCAGTTCGCCGTCGCGGACGCGCGGCTGGCGGAGTCGTTCCGCGAGCTCGTGGTCAGCCTGGGCTACCGCTGCGGCGTCACGTCACGGCGGGTGAACGGCCGCTCGGAGGCGACGTCGACCTGCTGGATCGTCAACTTCACCACTCCCGACGAGGTGTTCCGGCTGAGCCGCAAGCAGCTCGTCCACAAGCAGCGCCGCGGCCCCGGCTCGCCGCGCCTGCGGCGCCGATACGTGGTCGACGTGCGACCGGTCCCTGCGGTGCCCGTCCGCTGCGTCCAGGTCGACAACGACGAGCACCTGTACCTGGCCACCCGCTCGATGGTCCCGACGCACAACTCGACGGTCGGGCTGGACATCGCACGTTCCGCGGCGATCCACAACAACATGGCCACGGTCATCTTCTCGCTGGAGATGAGCCGCTCGGAGATCTCGACCCGGCTCATCTCCGCCGAGGCGGGCATCAAGCTCCAGGCGCTGCGCACGGGCAAGCTGCAGGACAACGACTGGCAGAAGATCGCGCGCGTCCTGGGCCAGACCAACGACGCCCCGCTGTTCATCGACGACTCGCCCAACATGACCATGCCGGAGATCCGGGCCAAGTGCCGGCGGCTCAAGCAGCAGAACGACCTCAAGCTGGTCGTGCTGGACTACCTGCAGCTGATGAGCTCGGGCAAGCGCGTGGAGTCCCGCCAGCAGGAGGTCAGCGAGTTCTCGCGGGCGCTCAAGCTGCTGGCCAAGGAGCTCGAGGTCCCGGTCATCGCGATCTCGCAGCTCAACCGTGGTCCGGAGCAGCGCACCGACAAGAAGCCCCAGATGGCGGACCTGCGTGAGTCCGGCGCCATCGAGCAGGACGCCGACATGATCATGCTGCTGCACCGCGAGGACGCCTACGACAAGGACAACCGCCCCGGTGAGGCCGACTTCATCGTGGCCAAGCACCGCAACGGCCCCACCGACACCATCACGGTGGTCTTCCAGGGCCACTACTCGCGGTTCGGGGACATGGCCCACGGCTGAGCCGGCCGGAGGACTCCCGGGTACGAAGAAGCCCCGGCGACCGTGAGGTCGCCGGGGCTTCGAGGTGCGTCGGTCAGGCGCGGGCCTTGCGGCCGGTGACCAGACGGTAGATGAACAGCAGGATCAGGGCGCCGACGATGGCGGAGATCCAGGTGCTGAGCTGGAAGAACCCGTCGTTGACGGAGACGCTGAAGATGGCGGAGGCCAGGAAGCCGCCGAGCAGCGCGCCGACGATGCCGATGATGATCGTGACGATGATGCCGCCCGGGTCCTTGCCGGGCATGATCGCCTTGGCGATGAGGCCGGCGATGAGGCCGAGGATGATCCAACCGATGATTCCCATGTGCTGCTCCTTGCTGAGATGTCCCCAGCCGCAGCGGGACGGCGGGGTGGCCCGTAGGCCGCACTCGGAGTACCCGAGCCCCCGGAAGTGAAACCTTTCCGGTTGCTGCTGCGTTGAGGCACCCGCGCCGCATGCCCCGAGGTCAGGGCGCCGGCACCCCCGCGGCCGGCGCGGCGGACGTCCGCGAGCCGTAGACCAGGCGGCGCAGCAGCTGCTCCGCCGGACCCGGTCGGCCGGCCCGGTCCAGCGCCACCGCGACCACCAGCGTCACCAGGTAGACCCCTACCGCCACGGCGGAGACCGGCGCGGTGCCCGCCCCGTCCGCCAGGCCCAGGGCCCACGGCGACAGCAGCGGCACGAACATCACCGACTGCAGCAGGTAGCAGGTCAGCGACCGCTCACCCACCGCCGCCAGCGCCCCGACCGGACCGCGAGGGCGGGCGGGCAGGTCACGGCCGGCCCGGGCCGCGCGCTGCTGCCGGGCCCCGACGAACCAGCCGACGAGGCCGATGAACGCGGCCGCCCCCACCAGCCCGGTACCGCCGTGCAGCATCCCGGCCAGGGCGGAGGTGACCGGGCCGTAGTCGATGACCTGCGTCGCCATGAGCACGAGCGGCAGGGCGCCGAGCACGCTGACGACGAGACCGGCCGACAGCCGCCGCAGCAGCGGCAGGTGCTGCGTCGGGTCCTCCAGCACGCCCCGGCGGGCGAGCAGGACGCCGACGACCGCCGCCGGGGCGAAGCCGATGACGTACATCGGGGCGCCCAGCACCGTGCCCACGAAAGTCAGCAGCCGCAGCCCCAGGTCACCCAGGAAGGTCTGCGACGTGGGCTGGCCACCGAGCGAGGCGAGCTCCCCACCCAGGCCGTCGAGCGCGCCGAGGCCGACGAACACCACCAACGACGCCGCCCCGACCAGGACCAGTACGCGGTCGCTCCAGCGCAGGGCGAAGACCAGGGCCGCCCCCAGCAGCCCGTAGGTCAGCAGGATGTCGCCGAAGAACAGCAGCAGCATGTGCGCGGCTCCGAACGCCGCCAGCCAGGCCGAGCGGCGCAGCAGCACGCTGCGCGCCTGCGGCCAGGGCACCCCGGCGGCCGCCTGCCGGCGCAGGATCATGACGAAGCCGTAGGCGAACAGCATGGTGAACATCGGGAACGCCCGGTTGTCGACGAACAGCCCGACCACGGTGTCGACGGCGCGGTCGGCGGTGGTCCCGTCGACCGGCCGCAGGAGCGGGCCGACCTCGCGCCCGGAGACGTAGACGACGCAGTTGGCTAGGGCGATCCCCAGCAGGGCGAGGCCGCGGGCCAGGTCGGGGGCGAGAACGCGCTCGCGGGTGCGGACCGGTCCGGAGGACGTCTGATCGGGCACCCGACAACCCTGTCACAGCGCCCCAGCGGCCCAGGGGGTAAGTTGAACACGTTCGAATCTGAACGTGTTCAACAAGGAGGACGCATGACCAGACCCGACGACACCCACCGCCCGGGGCGCACACCGAGACCGTCCCGCACGACGAGCCCGTCCCGACCGGCCACCCGGGAGACCGACGAGGCCACCGCCGAGCGGTCCGGCCGCGGGTCCCGTCCGTGACCGCGGCCGAGGCGGTCGTCGCCCTGGTGGTGGGCGTCGGGGCGGTGCTGCTGCTGCCGCTGGGCCTGCGCCTGGTCGACGCGCCCGGGCTGCGACCGCTGGCCCGGGCCTGGCCGGTGCTGGGCCTGGCCTGCGCGGTCCCGTTGTGGCTGCCCCGGGGACCGCTCGCCGCCGGGCTGGCCACGGTCTACCTGCTGGCCACGCTGGTGCTGGTGGGCTGCGCGGTGGCCCGGGTGCTCGCGGTGGTGAGCCGGGTCCGGGCCGGAGGCGGGCTGGGTGCGGACCGCCTGGCCGGCGAGGTCGCGGTCGGTGCGGCCCTGGTGTCACCGGCCGTGGCGGCGGTGGCGCTGGTCGCCGAGCGAGCCGGGGTGGAGCTGTTCGGTTTCGACCTGGAGATCCTGGCCCTGACCAGCCCCCACCTGCACTACGCCGGTTTCGTCGCCGCGCTGGTCGCGGCCCTGGTCCACCGGCACGTGGCCGGTTCCGGCTGGGCCCGGCTGGGGGCGTGGACGGTCCCGGCCGGTACGGCCCTGGTGGCGGTCGGCCACTTCCTCGGGGCGTGGGTCGAGCTGCTGGGCACCGTGGTGCTGAGCGCCGGGATGTGGGCCGTGGCCGCGCTGGTGCTCACCCGGGTCGGCCCGCAGGTCAACGGCCTCTGGCCGCGACGCGGTCTGGTGGGGTCGGTCGTGCTGCTGCCGGTGACCATGCTGCTGGCCCTCAGCTGGGCCGTCGGCCGGGCCACGGGCCTGCCGCACCTGCCGATCGACTGGATGGTGCTGACCCACGGCGTCGGCAACGCGGTCGGGTTCGGGCTGTGCGGGGTGCTGGCGTGGACGGCCGTCCGGCGGGGCGAGGCCCGGCTGTGAGCGGGGTCCGGGGTGTCGGGGACGGGGGGCTGACCTACCCCGAGGTCGGCGCGACCCGGCCCACCGTGGACGCCGGCGCCGACCGGGATCCTGACCCGCGCGGGGTGCTGCCGCCCGGCTACCGGCACCTGCTCGTCACCGGCCGGCTGCCCGAGGGCACCGACCTGGCCCGGCTGGGCGATCGGCTGCTGCGGTGGCAGCTGCACCGCGACGCCGGAACCCGGCTGCGGGTGGACGGGCCGGTGGCGGCCGGGGCCGAGGTCACCAGCCGGCTGGGGCCGCCCGGGCCGCTCGCGCTTAGCGCGCCGTGCCGGGTGGTGTGGCTGGCCCGACGGCCCGACCTGGTCGGGTTCGGCTACGGCACCCTGCCCGGGCACCCGTTCCGGGGCGAGGAGGCGTTCGCCGTCCGGCGCGGCGCCGACGGCGCCGTCCGGTTCGTCGTGGTGGCCTTCAGCCGGCCCGCCCGGTGGTGGGCGGGGCTGGCCGGGCCCGCGGTGCCTTTGCTGCAACGCCGCTACGCGGCCGGTCTGGTCCGCGCGGCGGTGGCGGCGGCCGACGCGCCCTGACGAGCCGGCGCCCGGTCAGGTGACGGTCAGCAGCATGGGGCCGCGGGGCCGGGGGATGGGCACGGGCTGCAGGACGACCCCGGCGTCCGGGTCCGCGACCAGCCGGCGCCGGGCCAGCAGCCGCGCGACCACGGTCTTCACGACGAGCTCGGCGACGTGGTGGCCGATGCACAGGTGCGCCCCGCCGCCGAAGGGCACGAACAGGTGGGAGTGCTGGGTGTGCTCCGCCCGGCCGGGGGCGAACCGTGCGGGGTCGAAGCGGGTCGGGTCGCTCCACCAGTCCGGGTGCCGGTGCAGGGTCATGCTCGCCGGGGTGACGGCCACCCCCGCCGGCACCGGCACCCCGTCCAGCACGACGTCCCGGGTGGCGACCCGCGGCGAGAACGGCACCGGCGGGCTCAGCCGCAGCGCCTCCTGCATGGCCAGCGTGGTGTCGACCAGGCGCGTGTGGTTCGCCAGGGTCACCGGCTCCCCGTCCAGCGCCCGCACCTCCGTCACGACGCGCTCCTGCCAGTCCGGGTGCAGGGCCAGCTGCCACAGCAGCACCGCCAGCGTCGAGGTGGTCGTGTCGTGGGCGGCCAGCATCAGGAACACCATGTGGTCGACGACCTCGTCGACGGCCAGCACGTCACCGGTCTCGGTGGTGGCGTGGGCCAGCCGGGACAGGAGGTCGGCCCGGGGCGCCTGCTGCCGCCGCTGCACCACGAGGTCGCCGAACACCCGCTCCAGCGTGCGGCGGCCCTGCATCCCCCGGTGGAACGCCGTGCCGGGCAGCCGCAGCCGGAACGGCGTGAGCGCGGCCGCCATGGCGTCGCCGAAGGCCCGGCTCACGGTCTCGGCCTGCCCGCCCAGCGAGGCGCCGGCGAACACCTCGGCCGCCACGTCCAGGGTGAGCCGCTTCATCAGCCGGTACACGTCGAACGGGCCGGCCGGCAGCGCGTCCAGGTGCCGGTCGGTCACGGTGTGGATCGCCTCGACGTACCCGGCGATGGCCGCGCGGCCGAACGCCTGCCGCATCACCTGGCGGTGCACGTGGTGGTCCTCGAAGTCGCGCAGCATCAGCCCGCGCCGGAACAGCGGGCCGATGCTGGTCGACCAGCCGCCCTCGCTGGACAGCACCTGGTCGGGGTCGAGGTAGATCTCGCGCGTGGCCTGCGGGGTCAGGAACACCACGACCGTGCGGCCGAGCAGCTCGGTCCGGAAGACGTCGCCGTAGCGGGCCCGCCGGGTGTCCATCAGCCGGTGGCAGTCGCGCAGGAACTGCAGCGAGTGCCCGACCAGCGGGGGCGCACCGGCGCCCGGGACGTGCGCGAGCGGGTCCATGGTGACCTCCTCGGTCCGGGCCGGGGACGTCCCGGCCGGTTCCACGTTTGCCGGACCAGCCTGAGCGCGCGGACCCGGGCCGTCTGTGCCGGGCGGCACGCAACGGCCGACACCTGGCGGTCACCCGACGCTCGCCCGGCGTACACCTGGGCCCACGAGCATGCCGGGGACCGCACGCGTCGTCGCGTCCGGCCCGACCCCGGAGGACCCCATGACCCACGACCACCACCCGTCCCGCCGTGCCGTCCTGCACGGCGGGGTTGCCGCCTCCGCCCTGGTGGCCGCCGCCCCGGCGCACGCGCTCGCCGCCCCGCTCGGGCCGCGGGCGGAGTTCGCGACGTCACGGCAGTCGCGGGTCACCCGCGGCACCCGGCTGGTCCACGCCGACCTGCACAACCACTCCCTGCAGTCCGACGCCGCCGGCCTGCCGGAGGAGGCCTACGGGTCGATGCGCGACGCCGGCCTCGACGTGGCCGCGCTGACCGACCACAGCGTGGCCGCCTACTCGGTGCCCGGGGACGCCTGCGCGCTGTTCCCGCCGCCCGCGCCGGGCGGGCGCAACGAGTGCCGGTCCCTGCTGGGGCTGGACGAGGCCGGCTTCGCCAACACCCGCGCGCTGGCCGACGCCCACGACGTCGACGGGTCGTTCACGGCGGTGTCCGGGTTCGAGTGGTCGAGCCCGGCGCTGGGCCACATGAACGTGTGGTTCACCAGCCGCTGGATCGACGCCCTGCTCACCGACGGCATCACCGAGGCCCAGCTGGTCGGCATCGGGCTGTCGGTCCCGCTGCTGGCCGGCGCCCTGGCCCAGCTCGGCCTCAGCCCCGTGCAGGTCGCGGCCGTCGTCGCCGGGGTCCGGGCCAGCCGGGACCGGGGGATGGAGAGCCTGTACGACTGGCTGCTCGCCGACCCCGCGGCGCAGGGCGTCGGCGGCGGCTCGGACGGGATCGCAGGGTTCAACCACCCCAACCGCGAGCCGCTGGTGTTCGACGACTTCGCCTACGACGACCGGGTCCGCGAGCGGATCGTCAGCATGGAGATCATGAACCGCGAGGAGGACTACCTGTTCAAGGAGTACTCGGCCGGCTTCCCGTCCCCGCTGACCGCCTGCCTCAACGCGGGTTGGGACGTCGGCCTGCTCGGCGTGACCGACGAGCACGGCACGAGCTGGGGCGAGCCCGACGGCAAGGGCCGAGCGGGCCTGTACGTGCGAGCTGACCCGGGCCGGGGTGCGCGAGGCCATGCTGGCGCGGCGGTTCTTCGCCACCAACCTGCGCGGGCTGCGCCTGGACGCCACCGCCAACGGCGTGCAGATGGGCGGGCGGCTGGAGCGGACCCGCCCGGGGGCCCCGGTCCGCTTCGTGGTCGACCTGGACCGCGGCGAGGCCTTCGCCGGCACCCCCGTGCAGATCCAGGTGCTGCGCCCGGGCACCGACGTGCCCGAGGTCGTCCACGTCGAGGACGTCGTGATGCCGGGCGGCCGGGACTCGCGTCTGGTCCGCTTCGCCGTGCGCCTGGACGCGGCCGACGGCGACTGGGTCGTGCTGCGCGTGGCCGACCCGGCGCGGCCCAACGCGCAGCCGGGGCCGGCCGGGCACCCCTGCAACAACCTGGCGCTCGCCTACACCTCGCCGTGGCGCTTCGGCGCGGGACCGGACGTGCGGCCCGGGCCCGGCCGCAGCCGCGCCGACCGGGTCCTCCGCAACGGCTCGGGCTGGCCGTTCGAGCACTCGCACTGAGTCAGAAGAACATCCGCCCCACCTCCCCTCACGGGGAGCCTGCTGCGCCCGGGCGGGTCGTTCTGTGCCGGCCGGCACACAACGGCCCACCCGGGCCGCGGCGGCGCCGGCAGGGCCGGTGCCCACGCGCCGCATGACGGTGGGCGCCGCGGGTACCGACCGGTCATGAGCCGCGACGCGACCCGCACGACGACCGACGACCGACGCGCGGCCGGCCTGCCGGGCGGTGACGCCGACCGGCCGTCCGAGATCCCCGCGGCGGGCTGGAAGCAGGTCGTCCGCCGGGCCTGGGCCGAGGCCAAGGCCGACAACGTGCCCATGCTCGCCGGCGGTGTGGCGTTCTTCGCGTTCCTGGCCCTGTTCCCGGCCATGATCGCCCTGATCAGCGTCTGGGGGCTCGTCGTCGGGTCGCAGGACGCGACGGCTCAGGCCGAGAGCCTGACCGAGGGCCTGCCGTCCGAGGCCGCCGAGATCATCACGGTCCAGATGGAGAACGTCGCCAGCCAGGACTCCGGCCTGGGCCTCGCCCTGGTCGTCTCCGTCCTGCTGGCCCTGTGGTCGGCCTCCGGCGGCACGGCCAACCTGGTCAAGGCGGTCAACGTGGCCTACGACGAGGACGAGTCGCGCGGCTTCGTCAAGGTCCGGGCCCTGGCCCTCGCGCTGACGCTGGGCGCCATCGTGTTCCTGATCCTGTCCGTCGGCCTCGTGGCGGTCGTGCCGCCCGTCCTGGACGGCCTGGGCCTGGGCGTGGTCGGGACCGTGCTGGCCCAGGTCGCCCGCTGGGTGCTCCTGGTGGTCCTGGTCGCGGCCGCGCTCGCCGTGGTCTACCGGTTCGCCCCCGACCGCGACGACCCCAAGCTGCGCTGGGCCAGCCTCGGCGCGGTCGTCGCCACGGTGCTGTGGATCGTCGGCAGCATCGCGTTCAGCCTGTACGTCTCCAACTTCGGCAGCTACGGCGAGACCTACGGCGCCATCGCCGGGGTCGCGGTGCTCATGCTGTGGCTGTACCTGACCGCGTACATCATCCTGCTGGGCGCCGAGGTCAACGCCGAGACCGAGAAGCAGACCGCACGCGACACCACCCGGGGCCCCGAGCAGCCGATGGGCTCGCGCGACGCCGTGGCCGCCGACGAGCTGCCGGCCCGCTGAACCGCGGGCCGCGCAACCGTCGTGGTGGCGTCTCCACCGGCCGGGTGAACCGCCTCGTTCGTGCCACTTCGCCCGTCGTGGGTGCTGGACGGTTGGCGGATGCCCGACGGCCCCACGCAGAACTACGACCAGCTGAGCCAGCTCTCCTGGCGACCCCGCCCGCTCCTGGCCCTCCTGGTGAGGACCACCGTCGCGCTGGGGCCGGTGGTGCTGGCCGTCGGCGTCGGTGGGGGTGCGTCGTACTGGCTGCCCGCCACGCGGGTGGGACTGCCTCCGCTGGTGTGGCTGCTCCTGGTGGTGGTGCTCACGTCCGGCGTCGTGGTCGTCTGCTCACGGTGGTTGCGGCGGCTGCTGCCTCTGTCGGCCCTGCTGCGGCTGAGCCTCGTGCTGCCCGACCAGGTGCCCAGCCGCTTCGAGGTCGCCCGCCGGTCCGGGTCCCTGCCCGTGCCGGGGCAGCGCTCGTCCCCCGTGCCGGCCGGCGCCGTGGTGGCCCGGTCCGTGGGCGGTCCCGGCGTCGGGCCCCGCGCCGGGACCGGGACCGCAATAGCCGAGAGGGGCTCCGCCGACTGGCTGCTGACCCTGGTGGGCACCCTCGCCGACCATGATGCGCGTACCCGGGCCCACGGCGAGCGGGTCCAGGCCTACGCCGCCCTCATCGGTCGCGAGCTGGGGCTGTCGGAGGAGGACGTGGAGCGTCTCAGCTGGGCGGCCCTGCTGCACGACGTGGGCAAGGTCCACGTGCCGGCCGAGGTCATCAACAAGGACGGTCGGCCCACCGCGGAGGAGTGGGCGCTGCTGCAGCAGCACCCCCACGCCGGTGGTGAGCTCGTCGAGCCGCTCCGGGGGTGGTTGGGACCGTGGCTGGACGGGGTCGAGCAGCACCACGAGCGGTGGGACGGCGAGGGGTACCCGCACGCCCTGTCCGGTGAGGAGATCTCGCTGTCGGCCCGCATCATCGCGGTGGCCGACACCTACGACGTGATCACGTCCGCCCGGGCCTACAAGAAGCCGCTGTCGGCCGAGCAGGCCCGGGTCGAGATCGCCCGCTGCGCGGACACCCAGTTCGACCCGCAGGTCGTCCGGGCGTTCCTCGGGGTGGGGATCGGCCGGCTGCGGCTGGTCGCCGGTCCGGCGGCGCTGTTCGCCGCCCTGCCCGGTGTGGGTGTCGCTCCCGCCCAGGCCTTCTCGACGGGCGCCGCCGCCGCCCAGACCGTGGGAGGGCAGGTGCTCTCGGCCGTCGTGTCCGCCGGGCTGGGGGTCAGCATCGGCCTCACCGCACCCGCGGCTTTCACGGACCCCGTCGTGGCGGGGTCGGCCGCGTCGGTCGTAGAGGTCGGACGCGTGGCGGCCGAGGGCCCACCGGACCCCGTCGCGTCCGCCACGGCGACGTCCGGCCCGTCGCCCGAGCCCTCCGCCGAGGACGTCGTCACGGCCGGGCCGGGCTCCGCCACGTCGGTGGCACCCGGAACCGTCGCAGCGCCACGCGTCGAGGCCGCGGTCGCCCTCGCGGCCCCGATCCCGACGGCCGCACCGGGAGCTCCAGCGGAGCCCAGGTCGTCGCGCACGCCGGAGGCCGTCCCCACGACCTCCAGCGACCCGGAGCCGAACCCGTCCACGCCGACACCGCCGGTCCCGTCCCCGACGGTCCAGCCGGCCCCCACGGACGTCCCGACCGCGACCCCGGCCCCCGCGCCGCCTGCTGCCCCGACCCCGGCCCCCGCTCCGGTTGCTACCCCGACCCCGTCCGACGACGACGACGACGAGGAGGACGACGACGAGGACGACGAGGACGACGAGGACGACGAGGACGACGAGGACGACGAGGACGACGAGGACGACGACGACGACGAGGACGACGACGAGGACGACGACGACGACGACGAGGACGACGACGAGGACGAGGACTGACGTCGACAGGCGCTGAGGCGTTCCGCCGAGCCCCCCACGCCGACGTCCGTCTGCTCGACGGTGGTCACTCCCTCGAGAGCCGCCCGGGTCCACCGAGTCGGGCGGCTGCCCTGGGCAGAACCGCTGCCAGCAGAGCCGCCGCCCGGTCCCGGTCCGTCGGGCGCACCCTCGGGGCATGACCGCGACCACTGCCCACGACCCGGTCGTCGAGCGGCTGCTGCGCGAGCGCATCGTCGTGCTCGGCACGCAGGTCGACGACGCCACCGCCAACGCCGTCTGCGCCCAGCTGCTGCTGCTGTCCGCGGACGACCCCGACCGCGACATCCACCTGTACGTCAACTCCCCCGGCGGCTCGATCACCGCGGGGATGGCGGTCTACGACACCATGCAGTTCGTCCCCAACGACGTCGCGACCGTCGTCCTGGGGCTGGCCGCGTCGATGGGACAGCTGCTGCTGTGCGCCGGGGCACCGGGCAAGCGGTACGCCCTGCCGCACGCCCGCGTCCTCATGCACCAGCCCTCGGGCGGGATCGGGGGTACCGCCAGCGACATCGCCATCCAGGCCGAGAACCTGCGCCACACCCGGGCGGTCACGGCCGAGCGGATCGCCTTCCACACCGGACGCAGCGTGGCGGAGATCCTGCGCGACTCCGACCGGGACCGCTGGTTCACCGCCCAGCAGGCCAAGGACTACGGCTTCGTCGACCACGTGGTCGACGGGGCCGACGGCATGCCCGGGGCGGGCGTCGGCCCCTCCGAGCGGGTGCAGCCGGGCTTCGCCCCCGCCCCGCCCCGCTGACGTCGGACCGGGCGCCGGGCGGGGTCACGCGACCGGCCCGTCAGTCCGTCAGCCCGTGCGGTCGTCAATCCGTCAGCTCGTCAATCCGTCAGCTCGTCAATCCGTCAGCTCGTCAATCCGTCAGCTCGGTGTCGGGCGGGTCCCGGGGGCAGACGCGCTGCAGGGCGTCGGCCTCGGCGCGGTCGCCGAGCTGCTCGGCGGTGACGAACTGCCACGGCGACCACAGCCCTCCGTCGTCCGCCGAGCGCAGGAACTCCCCGAACGTCGGGGGGGTCGGCACCTGCACCCCGTGCGAGCGCAGGCAGGGCACCGACTGCTCCACCGTCCAGGCGTGCACCCGCTCGTAGTGCTCCTGGGCGCTGGGCTGCGGCACGTCCGGTGACAACGGGTGGCGGCCCTGGCAGTAGCCCCGGTACGCCAGGTCCCCGTCGGCCGGCGCGGCGTCCAGGCCCCCCTCGTCGCTCGCCAGCAGGTCCAGGACGCACTCCTCCGTCAGCCGCAGCTGCTCGGTCGGCGACCCCGCGAACCCGACCGCTACGGCGCCCCCGGCGCCGAAGGGGTCGCTGAACCCCTGGTCGAGCACCGGCTCGCTGCCGACCCCATAGGCCGGCGGGGCCGGGGCCGACGGGACGCCGCACGCCTGCTGAGCCGCCATGCCGTCGACCACGTCCAAGTCGCGGTAGGGCGTCCACGGCGGGGCCTCCGGCGCCGGGTCGCGCCACGAGGTCGCGAACTCCGCCGGCGACGGTGCCTCGCCCACGTCGTGGCCGAGGTCCCGCAGGCAGGCCGCCAGCTCGACCTGGGCGCCGTGGTGCCGCTCCAGCTCGGCGTCGCTCAGCGGGGACGGACGCGGCGGGTCACCCGCCTCCCACCGGCAGAGGAGGTCTCCGAAGGACCTGGTCCCGTCGGTGGCCGTCGGCAGCTGCGACCAGGACACGGTGTACCCGCCCTCGGCGGGGACCACGGCATCGCCGTACTCGTCCTGCAGGCAGGTCACGACCTCGTCGACCCAGGCCTCGTGGCGGGTCGCCTCGACCCACCGGTCGACGCGGTCCGGCACGAGCAGCCCCGTGACCTGCGCTGCCACCGACGACAGGCGCTGGCCCCCGGCGCCGAGGGCCACCGTGGACAGGGTGAGCAGGCCGGCCAGCGCGGCCGCGAGGAGCAGCACCGGGGCGCCGTGCCTGCCCCCGGTGACCGGTCGCACCGAGGCCGGTCCCAGGCGGTCGGCGATCCCCTCGCGCCCCTGACGCGTCACGCCGCTCACGTGGTCGGTGTCGACGGGGTCCAGCAGCCGGAGCCGCCGGACCAGCTCGTCGTCGTGGTCCTGTGGTGCCCCCGGCTCGTTCATCTCTCCTCCTGGTGTCGGTCACGGCGCAGGACCGGGGCCACGTCGCTCGTGCTGCCATCGGGGGGCGCCCCGGCCCAGGCGGCCACGCCCCCGGCCGGGGGCGCCTGCGTCGCCTCCGCCCGGTCCAGGTGCGCCCGCAGCCGCACCCGGGCCCGGTGCAGCCGGACCCGCGCGGCGTTCGCCGACACCCCCAGCACCGCGGCCACCTGCGGCCCGTCGAGCCCTTCCCAGGCCACCAGCCGCAGCAGCTCGCGGTCGTCCTCCGACAGGGCCCGCATCGCCACCACCAGGGTGTCGTCCCGGCCGTCCGGCACCACCGGTCGGGAACCCTGGTGGACCACGCGGGCGTGGTCGAGCAGGCGCTCGTCCAGGGCCAGCCGTCGCCGTGTGCCGCGGCGCTGGTTGCGGACGACCCGGCGGGCGGTGCCGTACAGCCACAGCCGGGCCTCGTCACCGGGTGGCAGGTCGTGGATGCGTCGCCAGGCCGTGGTGAACGTGTCGGAGACGACGTCGGCGGCGTCCTCCGCCGACGGCGTGCGACGGACCGCGTACGCCATCAGGGCGTCGTAGCAGCGCTCGAACAGCTCCTCGAAGCGCTCGCGGTCCGTCGTCACACCGTCTCCCCTGTCGCCCTGCCCCTGACGACCTGCCCATGTCCGGCAGGCGGCGAGGCGTTACAGGGGCGCTGCGAACGTCCGCACCGCCGGCCCGGACGGACGACCGGCTCGGACGGACCGCTTGCTCAGGCGGCGCGCAGCCCGACCTGCGCGTCGTGCGCCCCGGTCGGCCCTGCGGCCCGCGGGTGCGAGCTGATCGACAGCACCCGGGCGCCGTCGACCGTCGTGCGGCTGCGCAGCACCAGCACGTCGTCGCGGACCTCGCCCAGCAGGTCGGCCAGGTCCAGGTGCAGCGACCGGCACAGGGCGGCCAGGACCTCCGAGCTGGCCTCCTTGCGGCCGCGCTCCAGCTCCGACAGGTACTGCGTCGACACCTGCGCGTCGCGGGCGACGTCCGCCAGGGTGCGGCGCTGGCCCGTGCGGTGCCGGCGCAGGACGTGGCCGAGCAGCACGCGCAGGGGCGGGGTCGGACGGGTGGCTCCGGCGGTGGCCGTCATGGAGCGAGGCTACGCCGGGGCGAGCCGCCGCTCCAGGGTCATCAGGTCGATGACCACCCGGGCGGCGTCGAACAGCCGGTCGCTCAGCGCGCTGGCGCCGGGGCTCAGCACGGTGACGGGGCCGCGGTCGGCCAGCTCGGCGAAGATGCCGTCGTTGCTGAGCACGACCACCTGGCGGCTGCGGGCGGGCACGGCCTGGGCCCCCTCCAGCAGCACGAAGTCGGCGAGGTCCGCGCCGTCCGGCACGGGCTGGGCGACCGGGCCGAACTCCGCCAGGTGCGGCAGGCCCCGGTCGACGGCGGCGTGCTGGCCGGAGATCACCACGTGGTCGGCGGAACGGGCCAGCGCGACCACGAGCTCCATCCGGGCCCTCCAGCGCACCGCGCCCGCGCGCAGGTTGTCCAGGTCCACCAGGAGCACCCGGTCGCCGGCCCCGTCGTGCCAGACCGGGTTGGACCGCACCCAGCCGGAGAGCGCCTCGCCGAGCGCGCCCGCGGTGGCGTCGTCCTCCTCGGTCGGGGCGGGGGCCGCCGTCCGGCGCGGTCGCGGCGCGGGCAGGTCGGCGAGGCGGAACCACTCGTAGTCGTCCCACTCACCGCGTTGGTTGCCCAGTGCCACGGGTGCATCGTGGCAGGTGTCGGGTCTGCCGTGCCCGCGCACCGGGGGCAGGCCCCCGCCCCGACCGGTCGCGGACCCCATTACCGACCGCCCCCGTGCCGCGCAGGCTGGTCGTCATGTCGTCCACGACCGGCCCGGTCCCCCCGTCGCAGGCGCGGATGACCCTGCCGCCCCCGCCGTCCCCTGCGCGGGGGCGCCGTGGCCGCGGTGCGGTGGTGCTGGCGGTCGTCGCGTCGGTGGCCGTGCCGGTGCTCATCGCCGTCGTGGGGGCGGTCGCGCTGTGGTGGACCGGCCGGGTCGACACCGTCGGGGCGGTGGCGTTCGACCGGCCGCTGCGGGTGCCGCCGCTGGCCGGGTCCACCGTCGACGCCGACGGCACCCGGGTGTTCGACCTGACCATGCGTACGGGCCGCACCGACCTGGGCGGCACCCGGCCCACGGACACCTGGGGCGTCGACGGGGCGCACCTGGCCCCGACGCTGCGGGTGGCCCGCGGCGAGCGGGTCCGCATCGACGTCCGCAACGACCTGCCCGAGACCAGCACGCTGCACTGGCACGGCCTGCACGCCCCGGCGGCGCAGGACGGCGGTCCGCACCGGGTCGTCGCGCCCGGCTCGTCCTGGTCGGCGTCGTGGCGGGTCGACCAGCCGGCCACCACCGCCTGGTACCACCCGCACGCCCACGGCACGACCGCCGCGCACGTCCGTCGCGGCGTGTACGGGATGTTCCTGGTGGACGACCCCGCGCGCGCCCCGGCCGGGCTGCCGAGCGACTACGGCGTGGACGACGTGCCGGTCATGGTCCAGGACGTCACCCTGGCCCGGGACGGCTCGCTGCCCGCTGGTAGCGGGTTCCTCGAGGTGACGGGCCCGCTGGGCGACACCCTGCTGGTCAACGGCACCCCCGGGCCACACCTGGACGTCACGACGGAGGCCGTCCGGCTGCGGCTGCTCAACGCCTCGGCGGCGCGGGTCTACGACTTCGCGCTGGACGACGGGCGCCGCATGGACCTCGTCGCCACCGACGGCGGCCTGCTGCCGGCGCCGGTGCCGATGACGTCGGTGCTGCTGTCACCGGGCGAGCGGGCGGAGGTGGTCGTCCGGGTCCGGCCCGGCGAGCGGGTGGTGCTGCGCAGCGGGCCGCCCGACCTCGGGGTGGCCGGGGTGATGGTGCGCATGACCGGCGCCCGGGACCGCTTCGACGTGCTCGAGCTGCGGGCCGCCGACCGGCTCGCGCCCAGCCCGCCGCTGCCCGCCGTGCTGGCCGCGGCCCCCGACCTGGACCCGGCCGCGGCCACGGTGACCCGCACCTTCGACCTGGCCGACGGCAACCAGGTCAACGGGCTGCGGATGGACATGACGCGGGTGGACGAGGTGGCCACCACCGGCACCACCGAGCAGTGGCTGGTGCGCAACCTCGACGGCATGCCGCACAACTTCCACCTGCACGGCACCTCGTACGTGGTCGCCGAGCTCGACGGGGCGCCCCCGCCCGCCCACCTGGCGGGCTGGAAGGACACCGTCCTGCTGCCGCCGGGCAGCAGCGCCCGGCTGCTCGTGCGCCACGACGGACCGGCGGACCCGGACGCGGCCTACCTGTACCACTGCCACCTGCTGGCCCACCACGACCAGGGGATGATGGGCCAGCTGGTGGTCGTGGCCCCGGGCCAGCGGCCGGCACCCGGGCTCGACGAGGCCGGCCGTGACGAGGCCGCCCCGCTGTTCCCCGGGGCCGTCGCCCACGACCACTGAGCCGCGGGCCGGTGCGCCGTTGTCCGGCCGGGCCCCGTGTGCGAGCGTCAGCCCGTGATCGCCCCCCTGCGCACCCCCGGGCTCGCCCGCGCGTGGTTCCTGCTGACCGCCGTCGTCGTGCTGGTCGCCGTCGCCGTCCAGGTGCCGGTGTCGGCGGCGGTGGAGACCGGCTTCTTCGCCCGCCCGCTGTACCGCGGGCTCAACGTGTTCGCGTTCTTCACCATCCAGTCCAACCTGCTGGTGGCGCTGTCGGCCCTGCTGACCGCCTGGCAGCCCGAGCGCGACGGCCCGCTGCGGCGGGTGCTGCGGCTGACGTCGCTGGTCGCGATCACCGTGACCGGCGTGGTCTACCACTCGGTGCTCGCCGGCCTGGTCGAGCTGAGCGGCTGGGGCCTGCTCGCCGACCTGCTGGTCCACACCGTGGTGCCGCTGCTGGCCGTGCTGGGCTGGCTGCTGTTCGGCCCGCGCGGGCGCACCGGCTGGTGGGTCGTGCTGGCCAGCGCGGTGTTCCCCGTCCTGTGGCTGGTGCTCACGCTGGTGCGCGGCCCGCTGGTCGGCGGGTTCTGGCCGTACCCGTTCGTCGACGTGGACGAGCTCGGCTGGGGGCAGGTGCTGATCAACTGCGCCGGGGTGGCGGTGCTGTTCCTGGGCCTGGCCGCGCTGGCGCACGGGGTGGACCGGCTGCTGCTGCGCACCCGCGGCGGCGCCCAGGCCGTGCCCTCGCAGTGAGCCGGGGCGCCCGGTCGGACGGAGCCGGGGGTCAGGCCGGTCGGGGCTGCTCGTCACCGACGGCCCGCACCAGCCGGACGGCGTCGTCGGCGCCCAGGCCCAGCCGTCGGAGCGAGGCCAGGTAGACCAGGGCCGCCTCCTGCGCCCGCTGCTCGGTGGCGTCGCCGGTGGCCGCCACGACCGTGCCGTTGCGCCCGCGCGTCACCACCACGCCCGCGGCCTCGAGCTCGCGGTAGGCGCGGGCGACGGTGCCGGAGGCCAGGCCCAGGTCGCCGGCCAACCGGCGCACCGGGGGCAGCCGGTCGCCCGGACGGAGCTGCCCGGCGTCCACCTGGGCCACGACCTGGCTGCGCACCTGCTCGTACGGCGGGACCGGCGAGCGCGGGTCGACCTGCAGCATCACGGCCGCGCCCCGCTCGCCGCGGGGACCTGCTCGACCGGCCACAGCCGGCGTCGGAAGTGGCTGGCCGGGCGGGTGGCGAGCACGACGACGAGCAGCACGACCATCGCCCCCAGCGCCAGCATCACCCACAGCCCCGTGGCCCCGGTGGCCAGGCGCTCGTCGGGGATGGCCGAGGCCACGTCCAGGCCGAGCCAGAGCAGCGCCAGCAGCCCGGCGTACATCGGCGTGCTGACGATGTCGCGCAGGGCCTGGCTGCGCAGCGCGTCGTCCCAGGCCAGCTCGACCGGGCTCGTCACGGTCTGCGGCGCGGCGAGCACGGCGGTGCTCGCCGCGGTCGACAGCACCAGCAGGGCCGGCGGCACCAGCGCCAGCAGCCCCAGGCGCAGCGGGTCCACCCCCGCGTCGAGGAGGCCGGTGGGCAGCACGGCCAGCGCGAGCGCCACCGCCGGCGGCGCCAGGCACACCACGACGGTGCCCCAGCGCTCGATGCCGTCGACGTAGTCGCCTACGCCGACCTCGCGGCTGCGGGCCAGCCGGGGGGCGTCCTGCGCGGGGGTGCGTCGGGCGCTCAGCACCGCGTGCAGGCCGGCGGCCACCGCGAGGCCCACGAACGCCCCGCCGATGACCAGCGGCACGGCCGCCGGGGTCACGAACCGGTCGACGGGGTCGGGGTCCGCCGGTACGAGGAGGGCGGCGAGCCACGCCCCCGCGACCAGGCCGCCGGCTGCGGCGCTTCGGCGCTCCTGCAGCCGGCGCACCACCGTCGCCCGGTCGTCGGCCGGCGGGGCCAGGTCGGCCCGGCGCGCCGCGCCCTGCAGCAGGGCGCGGCCGCCGACCGGCAGCCAGCTCCAGGCCAGCACCGCGGCCGCGGCCACGGTGAGCGCGATGGCCAGCACCACCGGGTAGGTCACGGGTCCCACGTCGTCCTCCGTCGTCTCAGGTTTGTACCGAACGTCGTAGCAACGTATCGGTACAAACCTGGAGACGCAAACGAGAGGGTCAGGCGGCCTCGGTGAGCGCCGGGTAGTCGGTGTAGCCCGTGGGGCCCTCGCCGTAGAACGTCGAGGCGTCGGCGTCGGCCAGCGTGGCCCCCACCCGGTGCCGCTCGGGCAGGTCGGGGTTGCTGATGAACGCCCGGCCGAAGGCCACGGCGTCCGCCCGGCCCTCGCTCACCGTGGCCTCGGCCGACTCGGGGGTGAAACCCTGGGCCAGCACCAGCGGGCCGTGCCAGGTGCTGCGCAGGGCGGCGGTCAGGCCGACCTGGCGCTCGCCGTCGACGACGGGCTCGACGTAGTGCACGTAGGCCAGGCCGCGACGGTCCAGCTCGCCGCCCAGGCGGGCCAGGGAGCCCCCGGCGTCGGAGTCGTGGGCGCCGGCCGTGCCGTTGCCCAGCGAGAGCCGGATGCCGACCCGGGCGGCGTCACCGACGGCCTCGACCACGGCGTCCACGACCGCCAGCGTCAGCCGGGCGCGGTTCTCGGTGCTGCCGCCGTGCTCGTCGTCGCGGTCGTTGACCCCGTCGGCGAGGAACTGCTCGAGCAGGTAGCCGTTGGCCGCGTGCACCTCGACCCCGTCGAAGCCCGCGGTCATGGCGTTGGTCGCGGCGCGGCGGTAGTCCTCGACGACCCGGGGCAGCTCGTCGGTGCCCAGGCGCCGCGGGGTGGACGTGGCCTCGTAGCCGGCGGCGGTGAACGACTTCGCGCCCTCGGCGGCCCGGTCGGTGGCGGACACGGGCGGCTCACCGTCGTGGAAGGACGTGTGGCTGATCCGGCCGACGTGCCAGAGCTGGGCGACGATGCGGCCGCCCGCCTCGTGGACGGCGGCGGTGACGGTGCGCCAGCCGGCGACCTGCTCGTCGCTCCACAGCCCCGGCGTCCACTTGTAGCCGACGGCCTCCGGGGTGATGGCGGTGGCCTCGGAGACGATCAGCCCGGCGCCGGCACGCTGCCGGTAGTACTCCGCGTTGAGCTCGCCCGGCACGCGCTCGTCGCCGGTGCGGGTCCGGGTGAGCGGTGCCATGACGAAGCGGTTCGGCAGGTCGAGCGCGCCGAGGCTGACCGGGCTGAGCAGGGACGTCGACATGCGGTGGATCTCCTCGCGGTGTGGTCGTGGCACCGGTGGGTGCCGCGTCCGACAACGCGCGCCGGGAGGCGGCTCATCCCGCGGCGGCGGGGGGTGTCCCGTAGCGGGAGCGCAGCGCGAACCACAGGACCGCTCCCACCAGCGGCAGGACCAGCACGACGACCACCCACGTGAGCCGCGTCACGCCGTCGACACCCTCCCGACGCAGGATGTCCACGAGCGCGGACACGAACAGGATGAACGGGATCACCACGAGCAGGAGCAGCAGGAGCGCGAACGGCTGGTCGAAGAGGTTCCTGGTCATGCTGCCCCCCTGGCGAGGCCGTCCGGTCCGGTCGGCGGTGCCGCGACAGTAGCGGCCGGGCCTGCGGCCCTCTGACAGGACCTCTGACATTTCATCCGTCTGGGACTTACATTCAGCTGTGACTCCGTTGTAGCGTCCGGTTCGTCGGGTACCGCCCGACGGCCGGACCACACCGAGGAGTCTTCATGGACCACACCCCCCGCCCTGCCCACGGCCGCACCCCGCTGCGTGCGGCAGCAGTGCTCGGGATGGCGAGCCTCGTCATCACGTCCCTGGGCAGCGTCGCCCAGGCCGCCGACGGCGACGACCTCGCCCCGCTCCGCCTGACCGACACCGCCGAGGCGATCGACGGCCGCTACGTGGTCGTGCTCGACCAGGCCCCGACCGCCGCCACCAAGGCGTCCGTGGCCCGCAGTGGCTCGGACCTGCGGGCCCCGGCCCACACCCGGGCCGGCAGCAGCCTGGCCAAGGCCGTGTCGCGCGCCGAGGCGGCCGGGGCCGAGGTCACCCACACCTACGGCGCGTCGATCGCCGGCTACGCGGCCGAGCTGAGCGACTCCGAGCTGGCCCAGGTGCGCAAGGACCCGGCGGTGGCCTACGTCGAGGCCGACCAGACCGTGTCGGTGTCGGCGACGCAGAACAACGCCACCTGGGGCCTGGACCGGATCGACCAGCGCAACCGGCCGCTCAGCGGCACCTACACCTACGGCCCGACCGGGGCCGGCGTGGACACCTACATCATCGACACGGGCGTGCTGGCCACCCACCGCGAGTTCACCGGCCGGATGGGCGCCGGCGCGACCGCCATCAACGACGGCCGCGGCACCAGCGACTGCAACGGCCACGGCACGCACGTGGCGGGCACCGTCGCCGGCACCACGTACGGCGTGGCCAAGGGCGCGACGGTCATCCCCGTCCGCGTGCTGGGCTGCAACGGCTCCGGCAGCAACTCCGGCGTCATCGCCGGCATCGACTGGGTCGCGGCCAACGCCAGCGGGCCCTCGGTGGCCAACATGAGCCTGGGCGGCGGGGCCTCGACGGCCACCGACGCCGCGGTGCAGCGGGCGGTCAGCGCGGGCGTGACCATGGTGGTCGCGGCCGGCAACGAGAACCAGAACGCCTGCAACGTGTCCCCGGCGCGGGCGGCCAACGCGATCACGGTGGCCAGCACGACGAGCACCGACGCCCGGTCGAGCTTCTCCAACTACGGCAGCTGCGTCGACATCTTCGCCCCCGGCTCGAGCATCACCTCGGCCTGGTACCAGTCGACGACGCAGACCCGGACCATCAGCGGCACCTCGATGGCCTCGCCGCACGTGGCGGGGGCGGCGGCGCTGTACCTGCAGCGCAACCCGTCGGCCTCGCCCGCGACCGTGGCCGGCTCGCTGGTCGCGAACAGCACCACCAACGTCGTCAGCGGCGCCAACGGCTCGCCCAACCGGCTGCTGTTCACCGGCTACATCAGCTGACGCACCGACCAGGTGGGCCGGGGGGCGGAGCCCCGTCCCACCTCTGGAGGGGACGGCGCGGGCCCGGTGAGTGCGGTCACCGGGCCCGCGTCATGCCCGCGTCGCACCCCCGGTCGCTCAGCGCGACCAGCCTGCGTCGTGCACCAGCAGCGCCACCTGGACCCGGTTGTCCAGGTCGAGGCGGGCCAGCAGCCGCGACACGTACGCCTTGACGGTGGCCGGGCTCATGTACAACGTCTCGGCGATCTGCGCGTTCGCCAGGCCCTGCGCGACGGCCAGGGCCACGTCGCGCTCGCGCTCGGTCAGGCCTGCCAGCGCCTGCCGGGCCGTGCGCTGCCGGTCGTCGGCCGGTCCGTCGGTGTCCAGGGCCGAGACGTGGCGCAGCAGGCCGCGGGTGACGGTGGGCGACAGGACCGCCTCGCCCGCGGCCACCCGGCGGACGGCGTCGACGATGTCGGCCGGGGGAGTGTCCTTGAGCAGGAACCCGCCCGCGCCGGCCCGGACGGCCCGGACCACCTGCTCGTCGGCGTCGAAGGTCGTCAGCACCACGACCTCGGGGGCACCCGGCCGGGCGCGCAGCGCGGCGGTGGCGGCCAGGCCGTCCACGCGGGGCATCCGGATGTCCATCAGCACGACGTGCGGCCGCAGCCGGGCCACGGCGTCCGGCACCTCGTCGCCGTCCGTCGCCTCGCCCACCAGCTCGACCCCGGGCGCGCCGCGCAGCACGAACGACAGGGCGCTGCGGACCAGCGGGTCGTCGTCCACCACCAGCACCCGGACCACGTCCCCGGCGGGGCCGCCGGCCGGGTCGTCGCTCGGGTCCGCCTCGCTCACGACCACGGCAGCCACACCCGCAGCCGGAACCGGTCGCCCTCCACGCCGTGCTCCATCCGGCCCCCGGCGAGCATGGTCCGCTCGGCCAGGCCGACCAGGCCACGACCGGTGCCGGGCACCTGACCGGGGAACCCGCCGGGATCGTTCGCGTCGCCCGGCGTGCCGTGGGCCGGACGCAGGGCGTTGCTGACCTCGACCGTCACACCGTCCTGGGGGCGGCCCGACACCTGGACCCGCACCCGGCCGCCCCGGCCGTGCTTGCGCGCGTTGGTCAGGCCCTCCTGCAGCACGCGGTACGCGGTTCGGCTGGTGGTCAGGGGCAGCTCGTCCGTGCCGTCGGGCAGGTCGACGTCGGCGAGCACCGTCGCACCGGTCTCCCGCGCCTCGGCCAGCAGGGTGTCCAACGAGGCCAGCGACGGCTGCGGCCGGGCCGGGTCGTCGGAGTCGGTCGCGTCGGGCAGGTCGGGGTCGGAGCGGAGCACGCCGATCACCTGGCGCAGGTCCTCCAGCGCCAGGTGGGCGTTGTGCCGGATCACCCCGGCGGCCGTGGCGACCTCGTCGGGCTCGGCGTCGGGCCGGTACTCCAGCGCCCCGGCGTGCATGCTCACCAGCGAGATCCGGTGGGCCAGCACGTCGTGCATCTCGCGGGCGATCCGGGTGCGCTCGCCCAGCCGGGCGGCCTGGGCGGAACGCGCCTGCTCGGTCTCGGCCCGTTCGGCCCGCTCCCGCAGCGAGGCCACCAGCAGGCGGCGGGCGCGGACGAACATGCCCAGGGCGACCACCGCCGCCAGCATCGCCGTCCCGGCCACCATGGACACCAGGAACAGGACCCAGCCCTGGCTGCCGTCGGTCCAGGCCAGCCAGTAGACGATCGAGGCCACCAGGTTGAAGCCTGCGACCGGGACGCTCCACACCCACCGTCGGTGCAGGGCCACGGTGAAGATCAGGATCAGCACGGCGCCGATGGCGGACGTGGCGACCACCGAGAGCACGGTCATGACCAGGGCCAGCGCGACCGGGTAGCGGCGGCGCCACCACAACGACACGCAGGCCAGCAGGCCCAGGGCGACGTCCAGGCCCACGGTGAGCGGCGTGTACGGGACGACACCCGCTCCTTCGACCGGGGTGGCGGCCACGACGAGGGTGACGAAGCCGAACAGCACCGCCAGGACGAAGGCCACGGAGTCGACGACCCAGTCGCGTCGGCTGCGGCGGGTGCGCACGCGACCGGCGGGGTCGGTCCACACCTCCAGGGCCGTCCACCGTCTCGTCGCGCTCACCAGGCCAGGCTAGGTCCGGGCCCACGCCGGGCGGCACCGCCGAAGGTCGACGACCGGCCGTCCGGGCGTAGACCTTCGGACCGTCGACGCCGACCGACGGCCGCTGCCGGCGGGGGTCGCGGGAGGCGAGGGTCTTCACATGATCGAAGCGAGCAACCTGACCAAGCACTTCGGGTCCACGCCCGTCGTGCACGACGTGTCCTTCTCCTGCCCGCCCGGCACGGTGACCGGGTTCCTCGGGCCCAACGGCGCCGGCAAGACCACGACGCTGCGGATGCTCACCGGGCTGAGCCCGATCGACTCGGGCACGGCGACGGTGGCGGGCGTCCCGTTCCGCCGCCTGCCCAACCCCGGTCGGGTCGTGGGCGTCATGCTCGACGCCTCGGCCCAGCACGCCGGCCGCACCGGCCGCGAGACGCTGCGCCTGGGGGCGCAGGTGCTGGGCGTGCCGACCGACCGCGCCGAGGAGCTGCTGGAGCTGGTGGGCCTGGCCGGCCCCGCCGCCACCAGGCGGGTGGGCAAGTACTCGCTGGGCATGCGGCAGCGGCTCGGTCTGGCCTTCGCCCTGCTGGGCGACCCCGACGTGCTGATCCTCGACGAGCCCGCCAACGGCCTGGACCCGCAGGGCATCCGCTGGATGCGCGGCCTGGTCCGGCAGTTCGCCGACGCGGGCGGCACCGTGCTGCTGTCCTCGCACCTGCTGGGCGAGATCGCCGCCGTCGCCGACCGGCTCGTCGTCATCGGCGGCGGCCGCGTGGTCGCCGCCGGCCCGACCGCCGAGCTGCTCGAGGGCCAGGACGACCTGGAGGAGTACTTCTTCCGGCTCACCGACCCCAGCAGCCCTGACCCCAGCAGCCCTGACCCGACCGGCACCACCCGCCCCGAAGGAGCGAACCGATGAGCACCGCCCTCAACCCCGACCCCGCGATCGACCTCGCCCCGCTGCAGATCAAGGGCCCGGGCTTCGGGACCCTGGTCGCCGTTGAGCTGCGCAAGTCCGTCGACACCCTCACCGGGCGCGTCCTGCTGAGCATCATCGGCGTCCTCGTCCTCGGCGCCCTGGCCCTGGCCCTCGGGTTCTTCCCGGAGGAGGAGTGGTCGCTGACCACCTTCGCCGTGTACTCCTCGCTCCCGCTGTCCATCCTGCTGCCGGTGCTCGGCGTGCTCCTGGTGAGCGGCGAGTTCTCCCAGCGCACCATCCTGACCACGTTCGCCCTGGTCCCCTCCCGGGCCCGGTTCGTGCTGAGCAAGACCGCGGCCGGGCTCCTGCTGGCCCTGATCGGCTCGCTGGTCGCGCTGCTGCTGGCGGTCGTGGCCACCGGGATCGGCACGGCGCTCGAGCCCGACACGTCCTGGACCGTCGAGTGGGCGGTGCTCGGCCAGCTGCTCGTGGCTCAGCTGATCTTCGTCCTGGTCGGGGTCGGCTTCGGCCTGCTCGCCCAGAACACGCCGCTGGGGGTCGTGGCCTACCTGCTGCTGCCCAGCCTCCTGGCGCCGGTGCTGCTCCTCGTGCCGTCGCTGCAGGACGTGGGCGGCTGGATCGACCTGAG
Source organism: Jannaschia sp. R86511 (assembly GCF_042466345.1). NCBI lineage: Bacteria > Pseudomonadati > Pseudomonadota > Alphaproteobacteria > Rhodobacterales > Roseobacteraceae > Jannaschia > Jannaschia sp. R86511. The sequence continues at coordinate 416,713 of NZ_JAXHCD010000001.1, read as the reverse complement.
CACCGCGACGGCCCCGATCACGTCCCCGACCGAGGCGACCGCCGGCGAGTGGGCCCGCGTGGGGACGACCACGGCGCTCTGGGCCGGTCTGCCGTTCGCCCTGGGCTGGCTGCGGCTGCTGCGCCGCGAGATCGCCTGAGGCACCCGCTGTCGGGTCGTCGGGAGCTGGGGCCCGACGACCCGACGGCTGGTCTCCGCCGGACGCAGGACGGTGGACCTAGCGGCGCAGCTCCGAGGTGCAGCACTTGGGGCCGCCGCCGCCCTTGAGCAGCTCACCCAGCTCGACGGGCACGGGGACGAAGCCCCGCTGGGCGAGCTGCTCGGCCAGACCCGTCGCGGCGGCCGGCATCACCACGTGCCGGCCGTCGCTGACGGAGTTCAGGCCCAGCACCAGGGCGTCCTCCTCGCTCGCCTCGACCGCGTCGGGGAAGAGCCGCCGCAGGACCGCGCGCGAGCCCGGCGAGAACGCGCCGGGGTACCAGGCCACCGTGGTGTCGTCGAGCGGGAACAGCGCCGTGTCGAGGTGGTAGAACCGCGGGTCCACCAGGTCCAGGCCGACGACGGGACGCCCCGTCCGCTCCTGGATCTCGGCGTGGGCGCCGCGCTGGGTGCGGAACCCGGTACCGGCCAGCACCAGGTCGCCGACCACGGTGAGGTCGCCCTCGCCCTCGTGCACGTCCTGGGTGGGTCGCACCTCGCCGAAGCCGTTGGCCTGCAGCCAGGCCGCGTGGGCCGGGGCCTCGCCGGCCCGCTCGGGGTGGGCGAACCGTGCGCCGACCGCGACGCCGTCGACGACGAACGCGCCGTTGGCCGCGAAGACCATGTCGGGCAGGCCCGGCACGGGGTCGAGCTCGTGCACGGTGTGACCGAGCCCGACGTAGGTGTCGCGCAGGGCCTCCCACTGCCGCACGGCGAGGTCGGTGTCGACCTGGGTGCCGGGGGTCATCCACGCGTTGATGGCGTACTCGACCGCGAAGTGCACCGGTCGGCACATCAGGAAGGTGCGGCGGACCGCCACGCGGTCACCGGGCATCGGCTCGGGGGAGAGGCGCTCCCCGGGGAGAACAGCGGTCACGTCATGACGGTACGGGCGTGCAGCCGCGCGAGTCAGGGGGTGATCATGCGTTGTGGCGCACGAACGTTGCGTCTGATCGGACATGACGGGTGCATCATTGCGTGATGCGGCTGGACGACATCGACGAGCGGATCCTGGCCCTGCTGCGCGACGACGGCCGGGCGTCGTTCGCCGCCGTGGGGGCCGGCGTGGGGCTGTCCGCGTCGGCCGTGAAGCGGCGGGTGGACCGGATGCTCGACGCCGGGGTGATCACGGGCTTCTCCGCCGTGGTGGACCCCGAGGCGCTGGGCTGGACCACCGAGGCCTACGTCGAGCTGTGGTGCGCGCCGAGCACGACCCCGGCCGCCGTCATGGCCGTCGCGGCCCGGCACCCGCAGGTGGTCTCCGCGGCCACGATCTCGGGCGAGGCGGACGCGCTGGTGCACGTGCGGGCCACGAGCGTGCACGACTTCGAGCGGGTGCTGGAGCGCATCGGCGCGGACCCGGCGGTGGTGCGGACCAAGAGCGCCATCGTGCTGAGCCGGGGTGTGCTGCGGACCTGAGCCCGGTTGAGCCCAGGCCGCTCAACCGGGCGGGAACACCGGGGCTGACCTGCGTGTTGAGAGCGGCATGACCATCCAGACCGACCTGTACGACGTCGTCGCCCGTGGCCGCATGTTCCTGGCCGCCGGCGACCCGACGACGGCGGCCGGCATGCTCGCGCAGGCCGCCGCCCTCGCGCCCACGGACCGGGCCGTCCACACCGACCTGGCCCGGGCCTGCTTCGACTCCGCCCAGCTGGGCCGGGCGGAGGCCGCGTTCACCACCCTGGTCGAGCTCGACCCGACCGACGTCTGGGCCCGGCGGGGTCTGGCGCGCACCCTGCGCCGGCAGTCCCGTCGGGACGAGGCCGCGGCCCAGGACCGCATCGCCGACGCCCTGGACGCCTGAGCCCCACGCACCTCCCCGCCCCACCTGGGCACCCGCACCACCCCGTACCAGCCAGCGACACGACAGCCACCCCCGGCGGGCCACCACGGCCCGTCGGGGGTTCGGCCGTCGCTGGTCGGTACGGCCGTCCCGGGCCCTCAGGGCAGCGGGCGACCCAGGACGAGCGCCTCGTCCGTCCGCTCCACCAGGTGGAACCCCAGCCGCGCGTAGAAGGCCACGGCCTGGTGGTTGGCCGTGCTGACCCCCAGGTGCACGCCACCGGCCCCGGCGGCCGCCGCGGCGACGAAGAACCGCTCGAGCAGGCGCCGGCCCCAGCCCTCGCCCTGCACGGCGGGCAGCAGGTCGACGTGCAGGTGCGCCGGGTAGCGGTCGGTGACGTGCCGCGGGGTCGACCGCGGCCGGTCGGCCAGGCGGGCCAGCGCCTCGTCGGGCGACGCGGGCGCCTGCTCGGCCAGCGGGAACCGGCGCCGGACGTCCGGCCACCAGGCCCGCTCGCACCACTGCTCGAAGGCCACCGTGTCGCTGGTCCCCAGCACGTACCCGCTGACCCGTCCGGCCCTCGTGCCGTCGTCCACCACCAGGCACAGGTCCGGCTCGAAGCGCACGTACGGCACCGCGTAGACCGCGCCCGGCAGCCCGGCGTGGGTGTAGCGGTCGGTCGCGTCCTCGCCGTCCGCCGCGGTGCGCAGGCACACCTCGGCCAGGCCGGCGTCGTCGGAGCGTCGGTAGGGCCGGACCGAGGCGCGGCTGCGGCGCCGTCGCGACGGGGCGGCGCCGCTCATCCGCGCACCCCCAGCAGGCCGTCGACGACCAGGTCGACGTGGGCCGGCAGGGGCGGCCAGGGGTAGCCCGGCTTGCCGGTGCGCAGCGACACGCAGCCGTGCAGCCCGGTCCAGCCGGCGAGCACCAGGTCGGGCACCTGCGGCGCGGTCACGCCGGGCAGCGCGGCCAGCAGGTCGCCCAGGTGGGTGAGCATGGCCTCGCCGTCGGCGAACGCGGCCGACTCCTGCTCCGACAGCAGCCGCAGCGCCCGGCCGCCGAACACCACCTCGTACGCCCCGGCGTGCTCGACACCCCAGCGGCAGTAGGCGAGCGACGCCGCGCGCAGCCGGGCCTCGGGGTCGGCGCCGGTCACGGCCTCGACCTCGCGCCGCAGCCGGGCCAGGTGGTGCTCGACCACGGCCAGCAGCAGGGCGTCCAGGTCGGCGAAGTGGCCGTACACGCTCGGGGCGGCGACCCCCGCCTCGCGGGCGACCCCGCGCAGCGTCACCGCGGTCGGGTCGTCGGACTCCAGCAGCCGGCCGGCGGCCAGGACGAGCTCCTCGCGCAGCCGCAGGCCCTCGCCGCGCGGGTTGCGGACCCGTACCGCCACGCTGCCTCCCGTCGGTCGTCGACTGCCCCGCACCGTATACGGTGGACCCATCACCTAACATGTGTAAGGCTATGTGGCATGAGCTTGCGCCCCGGTCCTGTCCTCGTCACCGGCTGCTCGACCGGGATCGGCCGCGCCGTCGCGCTCCGGCTGGCCCGGGACGGCCACGTCGTCCACGCCACCGCCCGGCGCCCCGACACCATCGCCGACCTGGAGGCCGCAGGCTGCAGCGTCGGCCCCCTCGACGTCGTCGACCCCGACTCCGCCGCGGCGGCGGTCGAGCACGTGCTGGGCCGGCACGGCCGGATCGGCGGGCTCGTCAACAACGCGGGCTACGCCGAGTACGGCCCGCTGGAGGAGGTCCCGCTGGCCGCGGCCCGGCGCCAGCTGGAGACCAACGTCATCGGCCTGGTCGGGCTCACCCAGCTCGTCCTGCCCCACATGCGCGCGGCGGGGGCCGGGCGCGTGGTGAACATCGGCTCGGTGGGCGGCCGCGTCACGTTCCCCGCGGGCGGCTGGTACCACGCGTCCAAGTACGCGCTGGAGTCGCTGAGCGACGCGCTGCGGGTCGAGGTGGCCCCGTTCGGGGTGCGGGTCAGCCTGGTCGAGCCGGGCCCGATCCGCACGGCGTTCGGTGACACGGCCGTCGGCACGCTGACGGCGCCGCAGTCGGTCGACGGGTCCCCGTACGGCGACCTCACCCGATCCGTGGAGACCACCGTGCGGGGCTACTACGACAACCCGCTGCTGGCCCGGGGCACCGACCCGGTCGTCCGGGCCGTCGTGCACGCGCTGACGTCGCAGCGGCCGAGGTCGCGCTACCTCGTCACCCCTACCGCGCGGCTGCTGGTGGCCATCCGGCGCTGGGGCGGTGACCGGGGCTGGGACGCCTTCGTCCGCCGGCAGTTCTCGGTGCCCGGCCTGCGGCGTGACCACGCCGGCGGTCCCGCGCGGGCCCGGGGGTGAGCCGCGGGTGTCCGCCCTGGGTGAACCCGGCGCGTGCACCTCTGGCGCCCGGGGGGCCACCGGGATGAGGATCGTCGCGGGCCGACCGGGTCGGGACGGCCCGCGACGTCGGCCCGGGGAGGCCCCCATGAGCTCGTGCCCGCACCTCGACGACACCGCCCGGCCGGAGCCGGAACCGGTGACGCCGGACGGCTGCCAGGAGTGCCTGGCCGTGGGCGGCCGCTGGGTCCACCTGCGGCTGTGCACCGCGTGCGGCCACGTCGGCTGCTGCGACTCCTCGCCCCGCCGGCACGCCACGGCGCACCACCACGGCAGCGGGCACCCCGTGGTGCGCTCGTTCGAGCCGGGTGAGACCTGGCGCTGGTGCTACGTCCACGAGGCCCTGGTGGGCCGGTGAGCGCTGCCGGCTCGGCCCTGCCGGTGCTGCTGACCGTCGACGACGACCCGTCGGTGTCCCGCGCCGTCGCCCGCGACCTGCGCCGTCGCTACGCCGAGCGCTACCGGGTGGTCCGGGCCGAGAGCGGCGAGGCCGCGCTGGAGGCGCTGCGGGAGCTGCAGCTGCGCGGCACGCCCGTCGCGGCGCTGCTGGCCGACTACCGGATGCCCGACATGGACGGCATCCAGTTCCTCGAGCAGGCGATGGACCTGTTCCCCCGCGCCCGCCGCGCCCTGCTGACCGCCTACGCCGACACCGACGCCGCGATCCAGGCCATCAACGTCGTCGACGTCGACCACTACCTGCTCAAGCCCTGGGACCCGCCGGAGGAGAAGCTCTACCCCGTCGTCGACCAGCTGCTGGAGACCTGGGCGTCCTCGCCGGACCCGGCCGCCGACGGCCTGCGCCTGGTCGGGCACCGCTGGTCGCAGGCCAGCCACGTGGTGCGCGACTTCCTGGCCCGCAACTCCGCGCCCTACCGCTGGGTGCCGGCCGACGAGCCCGAGGGCCGTCGGCTGCTGGAGGCGGCCGGGCAGGACTTCACCGCGGTGCCGATGCTGGTCGGCCTCGACGGCGAGGTCCACGTCACGCCGGACCTGGCCACCGTGGCGGCCGTGGCCGGGCTGTCCACGACGCCCGCCGAGGAGTTCTACGACCTGGTCGTCGTCGGGGGCGGGCCGGCCGGGCTGGGAGCCGCGGTCTACGGCGCCTCGGAGGGCCTGCGGACGGTGCTCGTCGACGCCAGCGCGACGGGCGGGCAGGCCGGTCAGTCGTCCCGGATCGAGAACTACCTCGGCTTCCCCGACGGGGTGTCCGGCGGGCAGCTGGCCGACCGGGCCCGCCGGCAGGCGGTGCGGTTCGGCGCCGAGGTGCTGACCGCGCGCGAGGTGGCCGGCCTGGCCGTGGACGGACCGACGCGGCGGGTGCACTTCGCCGACGGCACGGCGGTGTCGGCGCGCTCGGTGCTGCTGTCCACCGGGGTGCAGTACCGGCGCCTGCCCGCGCCGGGCGTCGAGGGCCTGATCGGGCGCGGCGTGTACTACGGCAGCGCGTCGACCGAGGCCGACGCCTGCCTGGACCAGCACGTGTTCGTCGTGGGCGGGGCCAACAGCGCCGGGCAGGCCGCGGTGTTCTTCACCCGGTTCGCGCGGCAGGTCACCATCCTGGTGCGGGGCGACTCGCTGCAGACCTCCATGTCCAGCTACCTGATCGAGCAGGTGTCGTCGATCGACAACCTCGACGTGCGCACCTGCACCGAGGTCGTCGAGGCCCACGGCGAGGACCACCTGGAGGCGCTCACCCTGCGCCACCGGCTGAGCGGGGCCACCGAGCGCGTCGAGGCCGGGCACCTCTTCGTGTTCATCGGGGCGGCCCCGCGCACCGACTGGCTGGACGGCGTGGTCGTCCGCGACGACAAGGGCTTCGTGCTGACCGGGCCGGACCTGCTCGTCGACGGCGGCCGACCGCCGGGCTGGCACGAGCCGCGCGACCCGTACTACCTGGAGTCGTCGGTGCCGGGCGTGTTCGTCGCGGGCGACGTCCGGGCCGCGTCGGTCAAGCGGGTCGCCTCCGCCGTCGGCGAGGGCGCCATGGCCGTCACGCTCGCCCACCGCTACCTGGAGCAGTCATGACCGCGGACCTGACCCTGGACCAGCTGCGCGAGCTGTTCCTGTTCGAGGCGCTGGACGACGACCAGCTGACCTTCCTGCGCAAGATGGGATCGGTCACCCAGGTCCCCGCCGGGCAGACGGTGTTCCGCGAGGGCGAGCCCGCCGAGTGCTTCTACGTGCTGCTGTCCGGCACGGTGGCCATGACCCGCCTGGTGCGCGGCGACGAGGTCGAGGTGACCCGTACCGACCACGTGGGCTCCTACGGCGGCGCGGTCCAGGCGTACGTGCAGCCCGGCGAGGCCAAGCACTACGCCGCGACGTTCACCGCCGTCACCGACTGCCGGTTCTTCTCCCTGCCGGGCGAGGCCTTCGCGGCGGTCGTGCGCGAGTGGTTCCCGATGGCGGTGCACCTGCTGGAGGGCCTGTTCCTGGGGATGCGGGCCAGCAACGAGGTCATCGGGCAGCGGGAGCGGCTGCTGGCCCTGGGGTCGCTGACGGCGGGGCTGACCCACGAGCTGAACAACCCGGCGGCGGCCGCGGTGCGGGCGACGTCGGCGCTGCGCGAGCGGGTGCGGGCCATGCACCACAAGCTGGCCATGCTGGCCGACGCCACCATCGAGCCCAAGGTGCTGACCGCGCTGGCCGGCCTGCAGGACGACGCCCTGGCCCACAGCGGCACCGGGCCCAAGCTGGGGGCGCTCGCGGCCAGCGACGCCGAGGACGAGCTCGTCGACTGGCTGGAGGAGCGCGACGTCCAGCGGGCCTTCGACGTGGCCCCGCCCCTGGTGGCGGCCGGGATCGGCCCGGACTGGCTGGACGGCCTGGCCGACCGGGTCCCGGCGCACCTGCTGGAGTCGGCGCTGCGCTGGATCGTGTACTCGCTGGAGACCGAGCAGCTGATGGCCGAGATCGAGGACGCCACCGGCCGGGTGTCGGCCCTGGTCGGCGCGGCCAAGCAGTACTCGCAGATGGACCGCTCCGCGCAGCAGACGTTCGACGTGCACGACGGGCTGGACGCGACCCTGGTCATGCTCGGGCGCAAGCTGCAGGGCCTGCAGGTGGTGACGGACTTCGACCGGACGCTGCCCCCGGTGCCGGGCTTCCCGGGCGAGCTCAACCAGGTCTGGACCAACCTCATCGACAACGCGGCCGGCGCCATGGCCGGGTCCGGCACCCTGACCCTGCGCACGGCCCTGGACGGCGACAGCGTCCTGGTCGAGGTCGGCGACACCGGGCCGGGGGTGCCGGAGGAGCTGCGCCGCCGGGTCTTCGAGCCGTTCTTCACCACCAAGCCGATCGGCGAGGGCACCGGCCTGGGCCTGGACATCTCGTTCCGGATCGTCGTCAACCGCCACGGCGGCGACCTGCGGCTGGTCAGCGAGCCCGGCGACACCCGGTTCCAGGTCCGGCTGCCGGTGCGCCCGGCCGTGACGGCGGTCAGCCCCGCCGACGGCTGACAGCCAGCGCGGTCTCCTCGGCCAGCAGGTCGCCGACGATCGCGGCCCCGGACATCAGGCCCGCCGCGGCCGCCACGATCACCTGCGCCATGGGGTCGGTGACGTTGCCTGCCACCCACACCCCGGGCACCGTCGTGGACCCCGTCATGCCCGAGGGGACCCGACGGGCGACGACCGCACCGGCCATCTCCATGTCCTCCAGCGGCAGCCCCAGCGCCTCGAGGAACGGCGCCCGGGCGGTCAGCCCGGTGCCGGTCACCAGCACCTGCCGCGGCACGACGCGGCCGTCGCCCAGGCGCACGCCGGACACCCGGTCGTCGGTCAGCACGAGCTCGGTGACGCGCTCGTCGACCACGGCCACGTCGCGGGCGGCCAGCTGCTCCCACTGCTGCTCGTCCGGCTCGACGGCGCCGTTCAGGAACAGCGTCACGTCGTCGGTCCAGCCCCGCCACATCAGCGCCTGGTGTACCGACAGCGGTCCGGTGGCCAGGACGCCGACGGCCTGGCCGCGGACCTCGTGGCCGTGGCAGAACGGGCAGTGCAGCACGTCGTGCCCCCACCGCTCCGCCAGGCCCGGCACGTCGGGCAGCTCGTCGAGCAGACCCGTGGTGACCAGCAGGCGGCGGGCCCGCAGGGTGCGGCCGTCGGCCAGGTGCACCTCGAAACGGGCCGTGTCGCCGTCGTCATCCGGGTCGCCGGCGCCGCTCACGCCGTCCGCGCCGGCGTCGAGCCGACGGACCGTGCTGACCAGGCCCTCGACGGCACGGCCGCCGTAGCCGGAGACCTCCGCACGACCGCGGGCCAGCAGCTCCGCCGGGGCCACGCCCTCGCTGCCCAGGTAGTTGTGGACCGCGTCGGCCGGGGCGTTGCGCGGCTCACCGGAGTCGACGACCACCACCGATCGGCCCGCACGGGACACCGTGAGCGCCCCGCTCAGACCGGCCGCGCCTCCCCCCACCACGACCACGTCGTGCGTGAGGTCGACGAGCGGGTCTGCTGACGTGTTCGTGCGCATGGCTGGCCTCCGTGTGCCGGGCCCCCAGGCCGGGGGCGTCAGGACCACCATGGGCCGACACCCGAGCAGACAGCAAACCCCCTTGCGACATCAGCAATCCCCCCACACGCCCACTCCCCCCACACGCCCACTCCCCTCGGCGAGAGGGCCGGATCAGCCCGCTCTCACCGCGGTGACGAGACGATCCGGCCCTCTCGGCGAAGGTGCCAGGGGTGCCGACGGTGCCCGGGGTGCCCGGGGTGCCCGGGGTGCCCGGGGTGCCCGGGGTGCCCGGGGTGCGCCGGCAGCCGGGTGCGCAGGGGGGTGCGCAGACGGGCAGGGGTCAGGGGGTCGTGGTGCCCGCCGGGGCCCCCTCGCGGTCCTGGCCGGCGCGCTTCTCCTCGCGGTCGATGACCGTGCGGGCGACGATCTGCTGCCGGGTCACGGCCCGCTGGGTGCGGCCGCGGCCGACGAAGCTGATCGCCCAGTGCAGCAGCGTGGTCACCCGGTTCTTGAACCCGATCAGGTACAGCAGGTGCACGAACAGCCAGGCGACCCAGGCCACGAACCCGGTCAGGTGGATCCGGCCGATCTCGGTGACGGCGGCGAACCGGCTGATGGTGGCCATCGAGCCCTTGTCCTTGTAGCGGAACGGCCCGGGCTCGGGCCGGCCCTGGACGCGGGCGGCGATGGTGCGGGCCGCGTGCTGGCCGGACTGGATGGCGACCTGGGCGACACCGGGCAGGCGGTCCAGGCTCATCAGGTCACCCACGACGAAGATCTCGGGGTGGCCGGGGACGCTGGTGTCCGGCGCGACGACGACGCGGCCCGCGCGGTCGGTCTCGGCGCCGGTGCGCTCGGCGACCAGGCGGCCGAGCGGGTTGGCCTCCACCCCGGCGGCCCACATGATCGTCTCGGCGTCGATGCGCCGCTCGGACCCGTCGGGCGTGACGACGGTCAGGCCGGAGCCGTCCAGGTCGGTGACCCGGGTCCGCAGCCGGACGTCGACCCCCATGCCGCGCAGCCGGTCGCGGGTGTCCTCGGACAGCTTCTCGTGGAACGACGGCAGCACCCGGTCGGCGGCGTCGAGCAGGATGATCCGGCTGGTCGACGGGGCGATGGAGCGGAACTCCCCGCGCAGCGTGCGGTTGGCGAGCTCGGCGATCTGACCCGCCATCTCGACCCCGGTCGGGCCGGCGCCGACCACGACGAAGGTGAGGGCCCGGGCGACCTCCTCGGGCGTGGAGGCCAGCTCGGCCCGCTCGAAGGCGGTGAAGATGCGGCCGCGCAGCTCGAGCGCGTCGTCGACGGTCTTCATGCCGGGGGCGAACTCGGCGAAGTGGCCGTTGCCGAAGTAGGACTGCCCCGCACCTGCGGCCACGACCAGGCTGTCGTAGGGCAGCGTCGTCGTGGTGCCCTCGCCCGCGAAGGTCAGGGTCCGGGCCTCGGCGTCCACGTCCAGGACGTCGCCCAGCAGCACCCGCACGTTGCCCTGGTCGCGCAGGATCTCGCGGGTGGCCGGGGCGATCTCGCCCTCGGACAGGATGCCGGTGGCCACCTGGTAGAGCAGCGGCTGGAACAGGTGGTGCACGGTGCGCGAGACCAGGGTCACGTCGACGTCGGCCCGCTTGAGCTTCTTGGCGGCGAACAATCCGCCGAAGCCGGAGCCGATGATGACGACGCGGTGGCGGGTCGGGGTTCCGGTGCTGGTGCCCATGCGGGTCTCCTTCCGAGCCGGGTGGGTCCCGGCCGCAGTGGTGGCGGTCGGAGCGACGCTGCTCGGGGGTGCTTGTGAAGCGGTGCACAATCTACAACGACGAGGCCCGGGTCCGCCTTCCCGGATCCACGGACCGGACGTCCGCCCGGGTGCGCGTCCGGGGCCTGGGGCGGCCGTCCTAGGCTGGTCCGGTGCAGACGTACGTGCGGGACGACGTGAGCGGGGGGTCGACGTGGTCGAGCTGAAGACACCGGCGGAGATCGAGCGGATGGCCGTCACCGGCCGGTTCGTCGCCCAGGTCCTGGCCGACCTGTCGGCCGCGGCCGAGCCGGGCGTCAACCTGATGGACCTGGAGCGGCAGGCGCGGCGCATGGTCAGCGACCGCGGCGCGGTCAGCTGCTACTGGGACTACTCGCCGTCGTTCGGGCGCGGCCCGTTCCGCAACGTCATCTGCCTGTCGGTCGACGACGCGGTGCTGCACGGGATGCCGCACGACCACGTCCTGGCCGACGGCGAGCTGCTCACCCTGGACTTCGCGGTGTCGATCGACGGCTGGGTGGCCGACGCGGCCACGACGGTCCCGGTGGGCGAGCCGCGGCCCGGTGACGCGCGGCTGGTCGAGTCGACCCGCACGGCGCTGGCCGCCGGGATCGCGGCCGCCGTGCCGGGAGCCCGGATGGGCGACGTGTCCGCCGCCGTGGGGGCGGTGGCCGACGAGCACGGCTACCCCGTGAGCCTCGAGCTCGGCGGGCACGGCCTGGGGCGCACCATGCACGAGGACCCGCACGTGGCCAACTACGGTCGCCCGGGCCGGGGCTTCCCGCTGCGGCCGGGCCTGACCCTGGCGATCGAGCCGTGGTGGTCCGCGACCTGCGACGAGCTCGTGGTCGACCCGGACGGCTGGACCCTGCGGCTGGCCGACGGCTCGCCCGGGGCGCACTCGGAGCACACCATCGCGGTCACCGAGGACGGCCCCCGGGTCCTCACCGCGTTCGACTGACAGCTCGGGGCCTGGCGCAGGTCCGGCCTCAGCCGGCCGGTCGGGGCCGCCGGGCCGCGCGGGCCTCGCGGGCGGCCAGCACCGACTCGCGCTGCCGGCGGGAGCGTTCGATCGTCCGGTGCCGGGTGGCCGGGTCGAGCAGGTCGACGTACAGCGTCCCCTGCAGGTGCTGCACCTCGTGCTGCAGGCAGCGGGCCAGGTAGTCGCGGGCCTCCACGGCCACCGGCCGCGCGTCCAGGTCCAGCCCGCGCAACCGCACCCAGGCGGGCCGGGCCAGCGGCACATGGGGGCCGGGCACGGACAGGCAGCCCTCGAGGTCCTCGTCGAGGCCGCCGAACGCGCCCATCACCTCCACCACGGGGTCGAAGACGTGGCCGACGTGGCGGGTGCCGTCGGCCCCGAGGAGGTCGTAGACGAACAGCTGGACGTCGAGGTCGACCTGGTTGGCGGCCAGCCCGACGCCCTCGGCCACCCACATCGTGGCGAACATGTCGTCCACCACGGGAGCCCAGCGCGCACGGTCCGGGCGGCCCACCGCTCGGCAGGGCCGGGCCAGGATCGCCTCGCCGACCTCGGTGACGCGCATCGGGGTGCCGCGTCGGACCTCGTCGAGGACCTCCGGCAGGACGCCGACGGGGCGGCCGTTGACCACGGCGGGGGCGGCGGGCATGCGGTGAACCTACGACGCCGCCGGGTCCCGCAGCGAGGGCAGCCGGGCGGCGACGGCCTCGAGGACCGACTCCTCGCCCGCGTAGACGCCGCGGGCCCGCGGCCAGTGGGTGACGACGTCGGTGAACCCCAGCCCGGCCGCCCGGTCCACGGTGCGCAGGAACTCGTCGACCGAGGCCAGGGCGTAGGCGCCGGCGTCGACGCTCAGGTAGCGGTCGACGCTGCCGGGCGCCCGGCCCGCGGCCTCCAGGGTCTCGCCGAAGCGGACCGAGGCCTCGGCGACGCCGTCCCACCACCGCTCCACCGGGGTGCCGGTGGCCGGTCCGGTGGTGGCCCAGCCCTGGCCGAACCGGGCCGCCAGGGCCATCCCGCGGGGTCCGTTGGCGGCCACGACGAACGGCAGCCGGGGCTCGCTCGGCCCGCCCGGCAGCATCCGGGCGTCCTCGGCCGCGTAGTGCTCGCCGCGCCAGGTCGTGGACGTCTCGCGCAGCAGCCGGTCGAGCAGCTCGACGAACTCGGCGAACCGGGCCGTCCGCTCGGGCAGCGGCAGCGGCGGCGAGCCCAGCACGGTCGCGTCCGCCCCCGAGCCGCCGGAGCCCACCCCGAGCACGAACCGGCCGCCGCTGATGTCGTCCAGGGTCATCAGCTCCTTGGCGAACGGCACCGGGTGGCGGAAGTTGGGGCTGGCCACCCAGGTCCCGAGCCGGATCCGCGACGTGGCGGTGGCCGCGGCGACCAGGGTGGGCACGGTCGCGAACCACGGCTCGTCGCGCAGCGTCCGCCAGGACAGGTGGTCGTAGGTCCAGGCGTGGTCGAAGCCCCACTCCTCCAGGCGGCGCCACCGGTGCACCTGCTCGGCCCAGGGTTGCTGCGGGAGGATGACGACGCCGACTCTCACCCGCGGAGCGTAGGTGAGGCCTAGGCTCGACTCGTCCCGTGCGGTGCCTGCCGCCGGGCTGCGGGACGGAGGGCGACGTGACCCGATCCAGCCGCGCCGCCGTGGGAGCGGTGGCCGTGCTCGTCCTGGTGCTCGTCGCCGCCGTGTCCGGGCTGGTCGCCCTGGTCGGCTCCGCGCAGCTGCGTGACGACACCGCCTCGACGGGGTTCGAGGACCCCGGCACGGACCTGTTCCCCGACCCCGTGACGGTCCGGGCGGAGGTGCTGGACGTCGACGGCGTCCCCGCGGACGGCTGGCTGTCGGTGGACGTCGCGTTCGAGACCGAGGACGGCGGGCGTGAGGTCGCCACCGTCGACCTGGGTGAGCAGGAGGCCGACGCGGCCCGGCCGCAGGTGGGCGACACCATCGAGGTCGTGCACGAGCGCTCCGACCCGAGCTGGGTGCTCCGGGCCGACGACCCGATGCTGACCGGCGCGACGGTGGACGAGGGGATCGAGCCGGACCCCCAGGCGTCGCGGGCCGCCGCGCAGGCCCTGGTCGACCGGACCCGGGCCCTGTCCCTGGGCAGCCTGGGGCTTGCCCTGCTGCTGGTCCTGCTCACCGTCGTCGCGGTGCGCCGGGCCCCGGCCTCGCCGGGGTGGGTCGCCCCGCCGGCGCCTCGGACTGAGCGTCAGCAGAGCGGTGAGTCGCCGGCCTCGCCCCGGTAGAGCGTCAGCCCCGCGACCTGCAGCGGCCCGACCAGCTGCGCGTCGACCGTCCGCAGGGTCAGTACCTCGGGGAACGTGACCACGACGGCCCGGGTGCCGGCGCGCAGCCGGCCGTCCACGGCGACCCCGTCGGCGCTCGGCTGACGGCCGGCCCCGGGCGCGGGCGGCTCGGCGCCGAGCAGCCGGGCGGCGACGTCGGCCGGCTGCCCGGGCTCGACGCCGAACGTCGTCGTGAACGCCGCGCCCAGCCCCGAGCCCACGGCCACCACGGCGCCGTCGCCGTCGGTGGCCACCGAGGCCCCCGTCCCGTCGGTCGTCGCCCAGGCATCGCAGCCGCGGACCTGGTCCCGCAGCGGACCGAACGCGAAGGCGTCCGGCTGCGGCTCGAGCAGGTCGGCCCGCTCGTCCGGCTCGACCACCTGGCCCAGGCGCAGCCGGGGCAGACCGTCGACCTCGAACGCGACGACCGGCGCGTCGGGGTCCGCGACCTGCCCCGGCTGCAGCTGCTGGGCGGGGTCGAACAGCCGGCACACGGGCCGGTCGCCCAGACGCACCGAGATCTGGCTGATGCGGCCGCCCGACGGCGTGCCCGGGTCGTACGGCGGGTCGGCGAAGACGACCTCGCCGGCGTCGGTGTCGACGACGACGCTGGTGACGCCGGGGCCGTCGTCGCCCAGCGGGTCCTCGGTGACCACCCGGGCACCGGGCAGCGCGACGGCGTCGGCGACCGGGTCCCCGAGCGTCGGTCCGAGCCACACGTCGGGCAGGGTGCCGGGCGCGTCGACGCGGCCCGACAGCTCGAACAGCGTGACGCCGACGACGTCGTCGCCGTCGGTCTCGACCCGGACGCGGGTGCCGATCCCCAGGGTCACCAGCTCCTCGGTGAGCCCGGTCAGGCTCCGCACGCAGCCCGTCTCCAGGTCCGTCCGCCAGACGGCGGGGTCGACCGGCTCACCCAGCACCAGCCCGGCGAGACCCTCGGGCCCGAGCCGCGGCGCCGCGGCCACCGCGCCGGCCGGGTCGGCCGACCCGTCGCCGGTCGGGGCCGCCGACCCGCCGTCGCTCGGCCCGGCGGACGGAGCGGCGTCGAGCGGGGAGACCGACCCCGCCCCGGAGGCCAGGGTGAGGCCGACCACGACCGCGGCGGCCAGACCGAGCACGACCGCGGTCGCCCGACCGCGACCCCCCGCCGACCCCTCGCCCCGCGCCATGCGACCCCTTGTCCCCGTCGTCGACCCGTCGTTCGTCCACCCCGTCGTCGCCCGGCGACCCGGACGGTCGGTTGCCGACGACCCTACGTCCCGGCTCGTCCCCCGGTCAGGGCAGCCGTGCGTGCGCCCGCCGGGCCGCGGCCTCCACGGCCGGGCTCAGCCCGTCGAACGGCTCCAGCGTCACCTGTCGGGCCGCCCCGGCGCGGGCGGGGACGTGGCGCCAGGTGCCGACCGCCTGGCCGGCGTCGACGACGGTGGCGCGGAACACCCCGTTGCCGCCGGGCACGACCCGGGCGGTGTGCGGCGCGGGCACCACGAGGCTGCGGTCGGCGTAGCCCAGGACGTACTCGTCGAACCCGGGCAGCAGCAGCACCTGCTCCGCCTCGTCGCGGTGCTGCGCCAGCCGGTCGGGCACGGCGGGGTCGAGCCAGTGCTCGACGCCGTCCAGGTCCACCGCGGTCAGCCCGTCGCGGGCCAGGGCGAGCCCCGTGCGCGCCTGGCGGACCGTCACCGCGGCCCAGCGGACCAGGTCGGCCACCGTGGCCGGTCCGTGCGAGCGGAAGAAGCGCCCGGCCAGCTCGGCCAGCGCGTCGTCGCCCTCGACCGGCAGACCGGGCCCGACCCGGTCGACCACCCGCACGAACAGCTGCTCCGTGCCCGCCATCGGGCCCAGGCACAGCAGCCCGGTCTGGGCCAGGTGCACGAGGAGGTGATAGCCCCGCTGCCCGGTGGTGGTGATGCCCGCGTCCTCCCAGACCGTCATCAGCTCGGCCCGCCGCAGGCCGGGCGCGTCGGGGCGACCGGCCACGGCCGCGAGCGCCTCGTCGGCCACCCGGACGGCCCGATCCAGGGTGGCGCCGTCGATGGCGAGCTCACGCTGCCGGGTGGCGAACCGCGCCACCATCCGCGCCGCAGTGGTCCGCAGCAGCCAGCGGACGTCGTCCGCCGCGACCAGGTGCAGCGTGCCCCGCATCGGCCAGGTCCGGACCACGGTGCCGGCGTCGAGCGCGGCGACCACCTCGTCGAGGGACCGGGACGACGTCCGCAGCGCCACCGAGGTCAGCGCGCCGGGCAGGTCCTGCGCCTGCAGCGCCGTCAGGTTCCGGACGACGTCCAGCGGGCCCGTCCCCGCCGGCACCCCGACCAGGCCCTGCGCGACCAGGCGCAACAGGCCGACCTCGCGCGCGGTCACGGCCGGGTTCGCGGTGGCGGTGGTGGTGGTCGAGGCGGGGGCCCGGGGCATCCGGTCATGGTGCCCCCTGGGGCCGACACCTGGACCCGTCCCCGATCATCGACGCATGCCCGATCCGGACGACCACCAGACCGACCCCCCGCCACCCGCCCCGGTGCCCGTGGTGCTGGACTGCGACCCCGGCCACGACGACGCGCTCGCCCTGCTGCTGGCCCACGCCGACCCCCGCGTCGACCTGCGCGCGGTGACGGTGGTGCACGGCAACCAGACCGTCGACAAGTGCCTGCGCAACGCGCTCGCCGTGTGCACGTTGGCCGGCATCACCGACGTGCCCGTGGCGCGCGGGGCGGACCGCCCGCTGGTCCGACCGCTGCGGGTCGCGCCGGACATCCACGGCGAGTCCGGGCTGGACGGCCCCGACCTGCCCGTGCCGACCGTGGTCGCCGACCCCCGCGACGCGGTCACCCTGCTGCACGACGTGCTCACCGCGGCGGAGCAGCCGGTCACCGTGGTCGCCACCGGGGCGCTGACCAACGTGGCGATGCTGCTGCGTGCCCACCCCGAGGTGGTGCGGTCGGTGCGCGGGGTGGTGTGGATGGGCGGGTCGACCGGGCGGGGCAACATCACCCCGTTCGCGGAGGCGAACGCGGCCAACGACCCGGAGGCGGCGCAGCACGTCCTGGACTCCGGCGTGCCGTTCACCATGGTCGGTCTCGACGTCACCCACCAGGCCCTGGTGACCGCCGACGTGCTGGGCCGGCTGCGCGCGCTCGGCACCCCGCTGGCGCGGACCTGCGTCGGCTGGCTGACGTTCTTCGCCGGCACCTACGACGAGCAGTTCGGCATGCCCGACCCGCCGCTGCACGACCCGGTCGCCGTCGCGCGCGTCCTCGACCCGGCCCTGGTCCGGGTCGTGCGGACCCACCTGGTCGTGGAGACCGAGGGCCGGTGGACGTCCGGGGCCACCGTGGCCGACCTGCACGGCTACTCCGGGCGGGCGGCCAACGCCGACGTCGCGCTCGGGCTGGACCGGGACGGGTTCTTCGACCTGCTGGTGGCGGCCGTCGCGTCCTACGGCTGAGTCGGCTCCGTCGGCCGAAGCCTCAGCCGTCCAGCTGCTCCTGCGCCGCGGCCAGCACCCGCACCACCTCGGCCCCGAAGCGGGCGTCGCAGGGGTGCGCCGGACCGCCGCCCGCAGCCGTGACGAGCGACCGCAGCGCCGACGACAGCGCGGCGACCGGTCCGACCTGGTCGTGCTCGGCCGGCACCGCGGCCCAGCCGTTCTCGCCGTACACGTCGAAGCGCAGCGTGGCCGCGGCCTCGGGGACGGTGTGGCTCAGGGTGGCCACGCTCGAGGCGTCCTCCCCGTGCCGCAGCGACAGGTGCACGGTGTCCGCCGGACCGCGGGCGGCCGTCACCGCGGTGACCGGACCCAGCACGGGCAGCAGCAGGGACAGCGCGTGCGGGCCGACGTCCCACAGCGCGCCGTGCTCCTGGCGCCAGGGCGAGTCACCGAACGGGCTGCCGGCCAGGTGGCCGACGAAGTGGGTCGCCGCCCCGCTCCAGCCGCCCTGCGCCACCACGTCGTCCAGCCAGGCCACGACCGGGGCCTTGTGCCGCATGGTGACGAAGACAGTGGTCGCGACGCCGGCGTCGGCCGCGGCCGCGGTGACCGCGTCGGCCTGCTCGACGGTCAGTGCGGTCGGCTTCTCCAGCAGCAGGTGGCAGCCGGCCCGGGCGGCCTGCACCGCGAGCGGGGCCTGGACCGACGGCGGGACGGCGAACATGACGGCGTCGACGTCGGCGAACAGCGACGCCGGGTCCGCGTGGGCCCTCAGCCCGTACCGCTGCGCCAGCGTGCTGGTCCGGGCCGGGTCGCGGCCCCAGACGCCCACCAGCTCGACCTCCGCCGTGTCGACCACGGCGGCGGCGTGCACCTCGGCCGCCCAGTGACCCGTCCCGACGAGCCCGACCCTCATGCCGTCTCCTCCCGGCGGCGGTCGCGGGCCCGCCAGACGACGGCCAGCGCCGGGTCACCGGTGGGGCCCGCGTCCACCCGCTGCACGAGGAAGCCCTCGCGGTCGTAGAAGGCGGCCGCCCGCTCGTTGGCGGCGAAGTGCTCGATCCAGACCCGCTCGACCCCCGCGGGCAGCTGCTGCTCCAGGGCGTCGACCAGGCGTGGGCCCAGACCGCGCCCTCGTAGGGCCGGGTCGACGTAGAGCTTGTAGATGACGTGCTCGCCCTCGTACCGGCCGCGTTGCGCCACCCCGACGACCGTCCGGTCCGCCTCCGCCACGACGAGGGTCCCGTCGTCGACGGCCGAGCCGATGTGCTCGGCGCTCCACCAGGTGTCGTGCTGCGACGCGGCGGCCGCCGCCCCGATCAGGGGCACGTAGTGGGGCTGCACCACCCGCTCGCCGAACCGGAGGACGTCGTCGACGTCCGCTCCGGTCGCGTCCCTCACCGTCGTCCCGTCGACCTCGGCCACGCCGCCCACCCCGTCCCGTCCGGTCCCGTGTCCCGCCCCGCCCAGCATGCCAGCGTCTCCGCTGGACCGGCACGCGCCCCGTGGCCTGGCAGGGTGGGTACGTGTCCCAGCCAGGCAGCGCCGAGCACGTCGTGGTCACCGGTCTGCTGCGTCGCGACGGCCGCGCGCTGCTGGTGCACCGCTCGCCGTCGCGGCGCTGGTACCCCGATGCCTGGGACCTGCCCGGCGGTCACGTCGAGCCCGGTGAGGCCCCGGAGCGTGCGCTGGAGCGCGAGCTGGCCGAGGAGCTCGGCATCCGGGCGACCGTGGCCGGTGAGCGGTTCGCCCACGTGCGGGGCGACGACTTCCGGATGGACGTCTGGGTGCTGGACCGCTGGACCGCTGGACCGCTGGAGCGGGGAGCCGACCAATCAGGACCCGCTCGAGCACGACGCGCTGGCCTGGCTGGATGCGCGGGAGATGGCCGGGCTCCGCCTGGCCGACCCGCGGCTGCCGCAGCTCGTCCGGGCCGCCCTGGAGCTGCCGACCCGCACCGGGAAGCCCGACACCGTCGCGGCAGACGCCGCAACCGAGGAGGAGCACGTGCAGGGACTCGTCGTCAGGTTCGACCTCCGAGACGAAGGGGCGGCCGAGGAGTTCGACTCGCTGGTCGCACGGACGCTCCCGCTGATCCAGGAGCGGGAGCCGGGCACGTTGCAGTACGCCGTCCACCGCGTCGGGTCCGAGCCCCTGGCGCGGGTCTTCTACGAGCTGTACGCCGATGCCGGGGCGTTCGCGGACCACGAGGCGGCACCCCACGTCCGCTCCATGCTCGACGCCTTCGGTGCCCTGCTGGCCGCCGAGCCCCGGGTGGAGCACTTCGTGTCGTCAGCAGGCAAGAACCTGCCGGGATGAGCAGCTCCGGCGAGCACGTGGTGCCCTTGGGTCAACCGTGTCGTGACTTCCCGGGCCCACCTTCGTCTAGACGTCGGTAGGCCTCTGTGACCGGGACTCTCGCAGCCGGTCAGCGCGAAGCGCCTGCGTCACGCCTTGCCGAACTGCTGACCTGACGACGAAGTGCAGGACGTAGAAGAAGACGGCCAGAAGCACGACGAGGAGCACGAGACCTGAGAGTTCCCCCACCCGTCGAACGCTAGTGCGCCCGGGGCGCACCGCCTACCCACCTCGGACGCCGTACGGAGACGCTGGCCCCCCTCTGGTCGCACCGGGGTGGCGAGCGAGACCCCCGAGCCCGGTGCGACCGCCGCAGGGCCGTGGGGGCTCGGGTCCGGAGAGAGTCGCGTCCGGCAGGCGGGCGGGCCTGGCTCCTCAGCGTCGACGCAACCCCGTGAGGACCGCGCCGAGGACCAGCAGGAGGCCCAGGGCGACCATCCCGACGGGCAGGCCGTACGACAGGTCCACGGTCAGCTCGGTCACCTCGCGGACCAGCAGCAGGCCGGCGACGGCCAGCACGACCAGGCCCCAGGCGAGGGTGCCGACGGCGGGGCCGACCGGCTCGAGAGGACGGGCCGGGTCGCCCGTCGCGGGGGACGTCGGGGACGTCGGGGACGTCGGGGACGTCGAGGACGTCGGGGACGTGGGGTCTGAGCTCACGGGGTCCTCCAGAGGTGGGTGCGTGCTGCTGGCGGTGGGGTCTGACGGGCGGGTCGGGGACGCCGCGCCGGAGGAGGCCGCGGGCTCGTCGGCGGCGCTCACGGCCGGGCCACCGTGACGACCTCGACGTCGCCGACCAGGACGCGGGCGTCGACGACGACCTGCGGGTCCGGCTGGTCGTCCAGGGTCCACGCCGTCAGCAGGCCGTCGCGGCCGCCGGTGGCGGTGCTGTCGTCCGGCCTCATCCGGGCGGTCCGGACCGCGGTCGCGGCCTCGACCACGACGTCGAGGTCCTCCGGGACGCGCACCTGCAGGGAGCCCACCCCCACGCGCACGGGCACCTGCACGGCGGCGCCCTCGGGCAGGTCCGCGAGCCGGGTCAGGTCGAGCACGGCCTCACCCACGCCGAGCGCCCCGCCGCGCTCGGCCGCGGTCTGGCTCACAGGCCGCCAGGTGACGTCGCCGGCGGCCTGGGCGGTGCGCCAGCTCGGCACCAGCAGCACGGTGGCCACGATCACCAGCACCAGGAAGGCGGCCCCGCCCACCGAGCCGTCCCGGCGCCCGGCCAGGCCGAGCCCCACCAGCGCCAGGCCGAGCACGGTCAGCGCGGCGCACGCGGCCAGCAGCCACGGCCGCCCGAGCAGCAGGTCCGCCTCCGCGGCCAGCCACACCCCGCCGCCGACCAGGAGCGCCGTCCCGGTGACGGCCGACGCCACCGCCGGGCCGGGACCCTTCCGCTGCGGGACCAGGGGCGTGCGAGGCGCCGGCGGCGGGCCGGTCGGCCGGTCCGGGCCCGTCGAACGGCCGGCGCCCGTCGGGTACGTCGGTCCCGGCGGCGCTGGCGGTGCGCTCGAGGCCCAGCGGTCGGCGGTCGGACCGGTGGGAGACGGACCCGCGGTGGTGGTGCCGTCGGGCGCCGGGGCCGAGCTCGACGTGCGGCTGCTCCGCTCGATGACCTCGCGCAGCCGGGGCAGGTAGGCCAGGCCGATGACCAGCAGGGTGCCGACCAGCAGGGCGCCGACCAGCTCGCCCCCGTCGACCAGGGCGTCCCCGCGCCACACCTCCCACGGCACGGGCACGACCATGGCCAGCAGCAGCAGGGCGACCGCCCCGACCGTGGTGCCGGTCAGGTCGCCGTAGCTCGCCCGCTCCAGCTCGATGCGGCCGTCGTGGTCCGGCAGCAGCACGAGCGCCACCGCGTACACGGCGATCCCGGCGCCGCCCAGCAGGGTCAGGGCGAGCACGCCGACGCGGACCAGGACCGGGTCGACGCCCAGCCGGCGCGCGACCCCGGCGCAGACCCCGCCCACCCACCGGTCGTCGGCGGGACGACGGATGCCGGAGCGGCGCAGGGCGTCCCAGAACGGCTGGATGCCGCCGGCGGGGCGGGTCGAGGGGTCGGTGTCGGTCACGGGGTCCGGACTACCTGTCGGTTCCATGGCTCGAGCCTGGCCGCCGGCGCCACCCCGGGGCATCGGGGACGACCCTGGGACCACCCTGGTCCTCGGGTCGGTACCTCGGGGTCGGTACCCGGGTCGCTCCCTGGTCCCCGTCGCCGTCCGCGGGGGCAGGATGGGGTGATGGACCCCGCGCCGCGACCCCCGCTGCGCCGCCGCACGCAGGGCCGCCTGGTCGGCGGGGTCGCGGCCGGGGTCGCGGACCACCTGGGCATGCCGGTGCCCGCGGCCCGCCTGGGCTTCGTCGGCCTGGCCCTGGTGATGGGCGCCGGGGTGCTGGCCTACCTGCTGCTGTGGCTGGTGGTCCCGCCGGCGCCCGCCCCGCCCGGGTCCCGGGCGCCTCGGGGTGCGGGCGTCACCGTCACGGACGGCAGGGCGGCGGACGGCGAGGTCACGGAGGCCGCGGACGGTGCGGCGACCGACGGCACGCCGACGGCGGCCGGGCGGTGGGGCCGGTTCGTGCCGGACACCGAGACCGGCGCCTGGCTGCTGTGGGGGGTCGTCCTGCTCGTCGTCGGGCTGGTGGCGCTGGCCGACCGCGCTGGTTGGGGGCTGGGCCTGGCCACGGCCGTGCCCGCCGCCCTGGCGATCGCCGGTGCCGTGCTGGTCTGGACGCACCTGGACGGCACCGTCCGGACCCGCTGGGTGGCCGGCGCCACCGGCGGCACCCCCGGCGGCGGGCTCCGGCTGGCCGTCGGGCTGCTGCTGGCCGTGACGGGCCTGCTGCTGCTGGCGCTGACCGGAACCGACGCGGCGGCGCTCGGGCCGGCGACCCTGGCCACCCTCGCCGTGGTCACGGGTCTCGCGCTGCTGCTGGCCCCGTGGGCGCTGCGGCTGTGGCGCAACCTGGAGTCGGAGCGCGCGGCCCGGGTGCGCGAGACCGAACGGGCCGACATCGCCGCCCACCTGCACGACTCGGTGCTGCAGACCCTGGCCCTGATCCAGCGCCGCAGCGACGACCCGGTCGAGGTGGCCCGGCTCGCCCGGGCGCAGGAGCGCGAGCTGCGGGGCTGGCTGTACGGCAGCCGGTCGACGTCGGGCGCCGCGTCCCTGGGGGCCGCGGTCGAGCAGGTCGTGGCCCAGGTCGAGGACGACCACGCGGTGCCGGTGGAGGTCGTCGTCGTGGGCGACCGCCCCCTGGACCCGGCCGTGGAGGCGCTGGTCCAGGCCGTCCGCGAGGCCACCCTGAACGCGGTCCGCCACGGTCGGCCTCCGGTGCGGGTCTACGTCGAGGTCGCCGACGACGCCGTGCAGGCGTTCGTGTCCGACCGGGGCGACGGTTTCGACCCCGACGACGTGCCGCCGGACCGGCTGGGCGTGCGCGAGTCCGTGGTGGGCAGGATGGTGCGCGCCGGCGGGTCCGCCCGGGTCCGTCCGGCCCCCGCCGGGGGCACCGAGGTGGTGCTGGAGCTGCCGGTGCGGCAGCCCGCCGGTCACGAGGAGGCCCGATGAACGACCCGACGCCCGTCCCCGACGGCTCGACGAGCGGGACGACGGACCTGTCGACGGGCCGCGCCGTGACCCTCGTCCTGGTGGACGACCACCGCATGGTCCGCAGCGGCGTCCGCGCCGAGCTCGAGGTCGACCTGCAGGTGCTGGCCGAGGCCGCCGACGTCGACGAGGCCGTCGCCCAGGTCACCCGGCACCGTCCCGACGTCGTCCTGCTCGACGTCCACCTGCCCGGGGGTGCCGGCGGCGGCGGGGCCGAGGTCCTCACCCGCTGCGCCGGGCTGGAGACCGCCACCGGGCAGCCCGTCCGGTTCCTGGCCCTGAGCGTGTCCGACGCCGCGCAGGACGTCATCTCCGTCATCCGCGCGGGCGCCCGGGGCTACGTCACCAAGACCGTCGACGGGCCCGAGCTGTCGCGCGCGGTCCGCACGGTGGCCGGCGGCGACGCGGTGTTCTCGCCCCGGCTGGCCGGCTTCGTGCTGGACGCGTTCGGGACCGGCGCCGCGGACCTGGCCGCCGTCGACGACGAGCTGGACCGGTTGACGGCCCGCGAGCGCGAGGTGATGCGCCTCATCGCCCGCGGCTACGCCTACCGCGAGGTCGGCAAGGAGCTGTTCATCAGCGTCAAGACCGTCGAGACCCACGTGTCGTCCGTGCTGCGCAAGCTCCAGCTGTCCAGCCGCCACGAGCTGACCCGCTGGGCCGCGGACCGGAGGCTGATCTGAGCGCGCTCGCCGACGTCGCCCCGGTGCTGCGCTGCCCGGTCTGCGCGGGGACGGTGGACCTGCTCGCGCCGGGGGTCGGGCCCCGGGTGCTGGCCTGCGGCGCCGGGCACCGCTTCGACGTCGCCCGGCAGGGGCACGTGGTGCTGCTCAGCGGGGGGACGAAGCTGCGTGCCGACACCGCGGACATGGTGGCCGCGCGCGGTCGCGTCCTCGGTTCGGGCGCGTTCGACGCCGTGACCGACGCCTTGGTGACGGCCCTGGTGCCGGTGCCCGAGGGGTCGCGAGAGGGTGCCGACGACGGATCGGGTCGGGACGGTGCCGGGGCGGGTCTCATCGTCGACCTGGGGGCGGGGCCCGGCACCTACGCCGCGGCCCTGCTCGACGCCCTGCCCCACCACCTCGGCCTCGCGCTGGAGCTGTCGACGCCCGCGCTGCGCGTGGCGGCCCGGACCCACCCGCGCCTGGCCGCGGTCGGGACCGACCTGAGCCGCTCGCTCCCGCTGATGGACGCAGCGGTCGATCGCGACGGGGCGCTGGTGGCTGTGTTCGCGCCCCTGCCGACGGCCGACGAGCTGCGCCGCGTCACCAGGCCGGGCGCACGGCTCGTCGTCGTCACGCCGACACCGGACCACCTGGCGGCCCTGCGGTCCCGGCTGGACCTGCTCGACGTCCCCGCCGGCAAGCCCGACCGGCTCTCGGCCCGTCTCGGCGACGCGTGGACCCCCGCCGGCCGGACGGAGATCGCGTCGGCGGTCGCGTTCACCCCCGCCCAGGCCGCCGACGTGGTCGCGATGGGCCCCAACGCCTGGCACGCCGACGACACCCGCCGCGCCGCCCTCGCCGCCCTGCCCGACCACCTCGACGACACCGTCGCCGTCACCGTCTCCACCTTCACCCGCACCTGAGCGCCAACGTCGACGGCCTGGTCGACGAGATCCGTGGGACGACGGCGACACGCCGGTCCCCAGCCGTCAGGGGACGGATCTCACCCGGGTTGCGAGGCGGGTGAGGCGCAGACGGCGGCAACGCGGACCGGCTAGCGTTCACACCCCGCCCGTGACGTGCTCGGGCGACTCAGGGAGGGACCGCCGTGGCCTACGACGCGGAGCTGGTCGAGCGGGTCGAGGCGGCCCTGCCGGGGCGGGAGCTGCGCGGGGTCCGCATGTTCGGGGGCCTGGCCCTGATGCTGGAGGACCGCATGCTCGTCAGCGTCGGCGCCGACGACCTGCTCGTCCGCGTCGACCCCGCCCGGGACGCCGAGCTGCTCACCCGGCCGGGCGCGCGGCGCGCCACGATGGGCCGGGACCGGTCGATGGGCGAGGGCTGGATCAGCGTGGACCGGCAGGCCCTGGCGTCCGACGAGGACCTCGCGGCCTGGCTCGACGCGGCCCTGCACCACCACGCCCGGCACTGACCCCACCGGCGACGCGCGAGACCCCCGGCCACCGGGCCGGGGGTCTCGTCGGATGCGTCAGGTCAGTCGTCGGTGGGGGGCTGGGTGGCGTCCAGGCGGGCCACCTCGTCCGCGCTCAGCTCGAGCCCGACGGCCTCGGCCGATGCACGCGCCGTCTCGGGCCGCGACGAGCCCGGGATCGGGATGACGTGCGGCGACTTGGCGAGCAGCCACGCGATGGTGACCTGCTGCGGGGTGACGCCGTGCGCCTCGGCGACCTCGGCGAAGTCGGCCAGACCGGGGGTCAGCTCGGCGGCGCTCTTGATGCCGCCCAGCGGGCTCCAGGGCAGGAACGCCAGACCCAGCTCGTCGCACAGCCGCAGCTCGGGCTCGCTGCTGCGGAACGACGGCGAGAACTGGTTCTGCACGCTGACCAGACGGCCGCCCAGCACCTGCTGCGCCTCGCGGATCTGGTCGGGGTCGGCGTTGCTGATCCCGGCCATCTGGATCACGCCCTCGTCGAGCAGCTCCACGAGCGCGCCGACGGACTCCGCGTAGGGCACGTCCGGGTCGGGGCGGTGGAACTGGTGCAGCCCGATGGCCTCGACGCCGAGACGGGTCGCCGACGCCTTGGCCGCGGCCTTGAGGTACTCGGGCCGGCCGTCCTGGGTCCAGGAGCCGTCACCGGGCCGCTTGTGCCCGGACTTGGTGGCCACGAGCACCGTGTCGGCGTCGCCGCCCCAGGACTGCAGCGCCTGGGCGATCAGGGTCTCGTTGTGGCCGATGTCGTCGGCGTGCAGGTGGTAGGCGTCCGCGGTGTCGATGAACGTCACCCCCGCGTCGAGCGAGGCGTGGATGGTCGCGACCGCCCGGTCACGGTCCGGCCGGCCCTCGATGGACATCGGCATGCCGCCGAGGCCGATCGCGGACACCGCGCGCTCGCCGATCGTGCGGGTCGTCAGCGTTCCGTTCGAGGTGGGGCTCGTCATGCGGTGGTGCTCCTCACTGCTGGGGAACTGCCTGCTGCGTACCGGCGGCCGGGTCGGCGGCGTGGTCGGGGACCGCGCAGCCGTCGGGCCCGCAGGCCGCGTCGTCCGCAGCCTGGGTACCCGCCGCGCCGGGGGTCGAACCGTCGGTGGTCGAGCCCGCGCCCACCGGCACGAGGGTGGGGGCCCGGTCGGCCAGCGCCCGGCTCAGGGCCTCGACGAACACCTCGACCGGCTGCGCCCCGGACACCCCGTACCGGCCGTCGACCACCGTGAACGGCACGCCGGTGGCGCCGTAGGCCTGCGCCTGGGCCTGGTCGGCGGCGACGTCGCGGGCGAAGGCGGCGCTGCCCAGGACGTCGTCGACCTGCTGGGCGGGCAGACCGGTCTCGACGGCCAGGTCGCGCAGGACCTCCGGGCGGGACACGTCCAGCCCGTCGGTGAAGTAGGCCCGCAGGAACCGCTCCTTGAGGTGGTCCTGCAGGTCGGCCGAGCCGTCGGCGTCGAGCGAGGCGGCCAGGTGGATCAGCCGGTGGGCGTCGGCCGTGCTGCCACGCACCGCGTGCTCCAGGTGGAAGTCCAGCCCGTCGCCCGCGGCGACCTCGCTGACCCGGGCGTTCATCTGCAGCCCGGCCTCGCGGCCGCCGCCGTACTTCTCGCCGAGGTAGGTGGCCACGTCCGTGCCGTGCCCGGGCTCCCCGGGTCGCGGCGACGTGGGGTCCAGCTGGAACGACCGCCAGACCACGCGGACGTCGGCCCCGGTCTGCTCGACCGCGGCCTCCAGCCGGCGCTTGCCGATGTAGCACCACGGGCACACGACGTCGGACCAGACCTCGACGGTCAGCGGGGCGGGGGAGGTAGGCAGGCTCACGGGGGTGCCAACCGGATCCGGGGGCGGGCTGTTCCGGCCGGCGCCGGGACGGGGAGGACGATAGGAGGCGTGAAGGCCCTGCCGTGGTCCGCCGCCGCCTGCGGCGCCGCCGTCGTCCTGCTGGCCGGCTGCGCCGGCGCACCCGCCGTGCCGGACCTCCCGGCGGGGGTGGCGGTCGACTACCAGCTGGGCGGTGACTACGAGCCGGCGGACGACGTCCGGGTGGTGGTGCGGGACTGGTACGCCGGGGTGCCGCTGGAGCGGGACGACGCGTACTCGCTCTGCTACGTCAACGCGTTCCAGACCCAGGCCGACGACCCGGGCGCCGACCGCCCGGACGAGGACCGCGCCTGGCCGGCGGGTCTGGTCCTGGCGGGGCTGGAGGACCCGGGCTGGCCCGGGGAGCACCTGATCGACCTCGGCACCGAGGACTCGCGCGAGGCCGCCGCGGAGCACTTGGCGCAGATGGTCGACACCTGCGCGGACAAGGGCTTCGACGCGGTCGAGCTGGACAACCTCGACTCCTGGACCCGGTTCGACGACCGGCCGGAGGTGGTGCCGTTCGGCGAGCAGGACGCGCTCGCCTACGCGGGGTTGCTCGCGGACCTCGCCCACGACCGCGGTCTGGCCGTGGCGCAGAAGAACACCCCCGGCCTGAGCGCGCAGCAGGTGGCCGACGTGGGCTTCGACCTGGCCGTGGTCGAGGAGTGCGGGCGCTACGACGAGTGCGACGCCTACGCCGCGGTGCACGGTGACCGGCTGCTGGTCGTGGAGTACACCGACGAGGGGCTGGCCCGCGCCTGCGAGGCCCTGGGTGACCGGGTGGCCGTCGTGCTGCGGGACGCGGGGCTGAGCGTGCCCGGCAGCCCCGGGTACCGCGCCGAGCGCTGCTGAGCCGTTCGCGGTGGGGCCGGTCGCCCGACCCCACCGCGGGCGGGTTCAGCCTCTGGTGCCGTAGCGCCAGGTCACCTCGACGGGCTCCGAGGCGCGGGTGCCCAGCCACTGCCGGACGTCGACGGCGTACGTGCCGGGGCGCTGACGACGCGGCGCCGGCACGGACCAGGTGCCGTCGGTGGCCACCGTGGTGGTCACGGTCAGGTCACCCTCGACCGTCACCACGGAGCCCGGACGACCGGTGCCCTCCAGCGTGGCCACGGGTCGGGAGACGACCGGCGCCGGGCCCTCGACGGTGAGCCCGGTCAGGTCGACGCGGGCGGTCAGCCACTGCGAGGCGGGCAGCGGACGGTCCACGACCCGGGTCTCGCCGATGCAGCCGAGCCACCCGTTGGTGGCGCGGTCGTCCACCCAGTCGCTGCCGAACAGCCAGGGCATGCCGTCCTGCAGGCCGTGGCCCAGGGTGTCGGTGGCGTTGCGCAGCACCGGGGCGCCGTCGACGTACATGGTGGTGCTGCGGTTGGCCGGGTCGTTGACCAGCGCGACGTGGACCCAGCGGTCGAGGATGATCTCGCCGGACCAGCTGGTGCGGTCGCCCTTGCTGGTCTCGACCGGGATCTCGGTCCACTGGAACTCGCGCAGGTTGGACAGGCCGAGGGCGGTCGGCGAGGCGGTCCAGTCCCAGCGGCTCTGCGGCACGCCGATCTTCGACCGGTTGCCCGAGCGGACGAGGGCCTTCATCCAGGCGTTGTCGCTCGCGGCCCAGCTCTCGTCGATGCGCAGGAGCGTCTCGATCGTGTAGCCGTCCTCCAGGTGCGCGTCGTTCACGGAGGCGTCCGGCGCGGTGGTCAGGTAGCTGAGGCGGTTCGCGGCCTGGCTCGAGTTCCGGAAGCACATGGCCTGCCCGGACGCCGAGAACGGGTTGGCGTCGTCGGTGATGACGACGTCGCCGGCCTCGGCCGTGGGCCGAGCCGGACGCGGCGAGCCCGACGCGGGTCAGGTCGTTGCCCGCGGCGACGTCCGGCACGGTGCCACCGGGGGGCAGGACACCCTGGGGCAGGTCCTCGAAGCGCCAGTGCGCCAGCGTGCCGTCGACCACGGGGTAGTCGTCGGTGGCGCCGGGCTGCTCGTTGGTCGAGGTGTCGGGCTCGGTGAACCCGTCCAGGACGATCTCGCGGGCCAGGGCGGTCAGGTTCGGCTCGTCGGCGGACCCGGGGCCGAAGTCGGTGGTGAAGCCGGAGAACCGCTCGGCGAAGTCGATGTCCAGCGTGAACTCCGAGCCGTTGCCGGGCAGGAACGCCGAGTCGAAGGACGTCAGCTTCTCGGCGGGCTTGGACACGACCCACGGCGACGGGCTCTGCACCCGGATCTGGTCTGCGCTCAGGTCGAACTCGAACAGGCCGAGGTAGCCGTTCCCGCCCTCGTAGGCCATCTGGTAGTCCATGACGATCTGCGTGACGTCGTGGCCGAAGTCGTTCTGCTTCACCAGCCGCGTGGCCCCGTGGTAGTGCCCGTTCAAGGTCATGAAGATCTGGTCGTTGGACCGGATCAGCCCCTCCCACAGCCGCAGCCCGTTGGTGGTCTCGCGCGGGGTGACGCCGTCGGCGTCGATGTTGAGCAGGTCGTGCGTGGTCAGGATGACCGGCACGTCCGGGTGCTCGGCCATGACGGCGTCGGCCCAGGCGAGGGTCGCGTCGGAGGCCCGCCAGGACAGGGCGAGCACCATGAGCTCGTTCCCCTCGGCCTCGAACACATGGAACTGGTTCATGCCGGTCGGGTCGCTGCCGCCGTAGGTGGACTGCTCGGCCGCACGCTCGGGGCCGAACCAGCGCAGGTACGGCTCGGCGGCCAGGTCGTACTCCTCGTCGAACAGGTTGTCGTCGGAGTTGCGCACGTCGTGGTTGCCGGCCAGCACCGAGTAGGGCAGGCCACCGTCCTCCAGCGTGGTCATGGCGCGGTCGGCCACCTCCCACTCGCTCTGGGTGTTGACCTGGTCCACGACGTCCCCCAGGTGCGCCACGAACGGGATGCGGAGCTCGTCGGCGTGCTCGACGAGCCACTCGGTCTGCGCGGCGTAGGGGTTGTTGCCCGGGCCGTAGCGGTCCGGGCGCTCGAACTGCGACAGGGCGTAGCGGGAGTAGAACTGCGTGTCGGGCATGACCGCGAGCGTGAACCGGGAGCCGAGGTCGGCCGGGGGCTCGACCGTCGTGGCGGTGCTGGCCGGGGCGAGGGTGAGGCCGGCCAGCAGCACGGCGAGCAGCGACGCCGAGGCGGTGGCCCGGCGCAGCAGGCCGGGCCGGGAGGTGCGTGAGGACATGGTCCAACCGTTCGTCAGGGGGCAGGGGGGAGCGTCCGGACCCTTTCGCCCGCGGATGACGAAAGTGAGGACGCCTGGTGGCCAGGCGGGGCAGGACGGCTGAACGGTCGGCAAACCGGCCGCGAGACCGGGTTCGCGGGCCCGGACCACCGGCGGCGGGGCACCATGTCCTGCGTGAGCACCGTGACCCCCGAGCCGGGCGGCTCCGGCGAGCTGCTGGTCGCCATCCACGACCACCTGCGCCACGAGCTGGTCGAGCTGCGCTCCGCCGCCGCCGCGCTGGCCCAGGGGCGGCTGCCGCTGGGGGAGGTGCGCGAGCAGGTCCGCGACTCGCAGCTGCGGCGGACGTTCGCGCAGCTGGGGGCGTTCTGCCAGATGTACTGCCGGTTCGTCCACGGCCACCACGGCATCGAGGACGCCCGGATGTACCCGGACCTGCTGGCCGCGGACCCGTCGCTGCAGCCGGTGGTCGACGAGCTGACCGCCGACCACGTCCGCATCGGCGGGCTGCTGCGCACCCTGGACGACGAGCTGGCCCGGACCCACGGCGCCGACGACACGGTGGCGGCGGCGCAGCGGGTCGCGGTCGCGCTCGAGGCGCTGGCCGAGGCCCTCGTCGAGCACCTGCGGGTGGAGGAGGAGGCCCTGGTGCCGGCGCTGGACCGGCTCCGGCTCCTGATCTGAGCGGCCCGCGTTAGCCGGCCAGCACGGCCCAGCCGCCCGGGGGCAGGTCGATGCGGGCGCCGTCGGTGCCGGCCTCGTGCAGCTCGCCCTGACCGGCCAGCACCTCGGTCGCGCCGGGCACCTTGACCGGCTCCGGTCCCGCCGCCGTCGACAGCGCCACCAGCAGACGGTGCTCGCCGTCGGTGCTGACGTAGCCCAGGCGCTCGTCCGCGACGTCGACCGCCTCGGTCCGGGCGGCGTGGAGCCACGGGTGCCGGCGGCGCAGCCCGATCAGCTCCTGGTGGTGGTGGAACGTCGGCAGGCCCAGCGGGGACAGCTCCTCCGGGGTGTCGGGGAAGCGGGGCCGCACTGCGTCGTCACCCCCGGCCCGGTCCTCCTTGACGCCGGTGAACCCGTGCTCGTCCCCGGCGTAGACCGCGGGCGTCCCGCCCACCGTGGCCAGCACGACCACGGCGTGCTGCAGGTGCGCGGGGTCGGACAGCCGGCTGGCGATCCGGGTGACGTCGTGGTTGCCGACGAACGTGAACGGCGTGAACGAGCCCACGAACTCGTCGTGGCGACCGAGGGCGTGGGCCAGCTCGTGGAAGTTGTGGTCGTTGAGGCTGCTCCAGACCGCCTTCCACAGCTCGTACTGGGTGACGGCGTCCAGGCCGCCCTCACGCACCACCGCCGCGTACTCGCCGTGGATGACCTCGCCCACCAGGTAGGCGTCGGGGTGCCGCTCCCGCACCCGGGCGCCCACCTGCGCCCAGAACGACGTCGGCACCGCGTAGGCCGCGTCCAGCCGCCAGCCCGAGGCCCCCCGGTCGAGCCAGTGGGTCATCACGTCGACGACCAGGTCGACCACGTCCGGCTCGGCGTGGTTCAGCGCGACCAGGTGCGAGTGGCCCTCGAAGTCGTCGTGCTCGGGCTCGACGCCGGGCCGCCACGCCTCGGCGCCGCCCGGCCAGCGCAGCCGGAACCACGACGCGGTCGGGGCCGTCGGGCCCTGCTCCAGCACCGCCCGGAACGCCGGGTGGCCGCGGCCGACGTGGTTGAAGACCCCGTCCAGCAGTACCCGGACGCCGCGCTCACGGGCGGCGGCCAGGAACGCGTCGAGGTCGGCGTCGTCCCCGAGCCGGGGGTCCACCCGCAGGTGGTCGGTGGTGTCGTAGCCGTGCGTCTCGGACTCGAACACCGGGCCCAGCTGGACGACGGACGCCCCCAGCGCGACCACGTGGTCCAGCCAGGCCTGCAGGTGGGGCAACCGGTGCCGGGGGCCGTCGGTGAGGTCGGCGAGGGCGGCCTCGGCCCCGGTGAACCCCAGCGGGTACACGTGCCACACGACGGCGTGGCGGACCCAGTCGGGGCCGTCGACCCGTCCGGCGGCGGTGTCGGGGTCGGGCATCGGAGGCTCCTCGGGTCGGGTCGGGTCGGGTCGGGTCGGGTCTGTCATCGTCCCTCACCTACGGCTCCACCCCGGTCGTGCCCACCAGCAGCCACCGCAGGCTGTCGGCGAAGGTCCGGGCGGAGGCCTGCCCCGTGGTGAGCGCCACCGCGTCCGTGGGGCCGGCGCTGAACGCGGCCATGCCGATGGTGTGCACCACGAGCACGGTCCGGGCCGGGACCACGTCGGGCTCGGCCACCCCGGCCCGGCGCAGCAGGTCGTCGGTCTCCCGCCCCAGCCGGGCGGCGTGAGGGCCCCGCGCCCCCCGCCTCGTCACCAGCAGCGGCACCAGGTGGGGGTGGGCGAGCAGGACCTCGTACGTCGACAGCATGAGGCGGCGCAGCTCGCTGACCGGGCGGGCCGCACCGGGCCGGGCGGCGGTGACGCCGGCCAGGACGTCGTCCAGCAGCGCGTCCAGCAGGGCGTCCTTGTCGGCGACGTGGCTGTAGAGCGCGTTCGGCGCCACGGCCAGGTCCCGCGCCAGGGCACGCATGGTCAGGGCGTCGGCCCCGCCCTGGTCCAGCAGCCGGCGCGCGGCGGCGAGCACGGTCTCGCGGTCGAGTCCGGCGCGGTTGCCGGGACGTCTGGCGGAGGTCACTCGACAACTGTACGCCGTCCAGTTAAATTGGACGATGTCCAATACAGGAGGAGGAGCCATGCCAGCCACCCACAACGACGTGCACGTCGCCCTCCTCGGCGGGGCCGGGCTGCCCCCCTGGGTCTGGGACGGGGTGCGCGACCACCTGGCCGGCGTGAAGTGCGGGGTCGTCGTCCCGCTCCGGCGACCGGACGCCTCGGCGGCGGACGTCGCCGACGACCTCGTGGCGCAGCTCCCACCGGCCCGGGACGTGGTCCTGGTGGCGCACTCGGTCGGCGGCGTGGTCGCCGCGCAGGTCCTGGCCCGGCACCCGGGCCGGGTGGCGGCGGTGCTGGGGGTCGCGGCGGTGGTCCCCCGGCCCGGTCGGTCCTTCGTCGCGGCCCAGCCGTGGCCGGCCCGGGCCGTGCTGGGGCCCGTGCTGCGCCGCGCCGGCACGCTGCCCCCCGAGCGTGCCCGGCGGGCCGCGACGCGCGGGGTCCAGGTCGCGCTGGCCGACCGGCTCGTGGCCGACGCGCAGCCCGAGCCCGTCCGGCTGTTCCTGGACCCGGTCCCGTCCTACCCGGCCCCCGCTGCGAGCGCCTACCTCGCCACCGGTCGGGACCGGGAGGTCACCGCCCGGCAGCAGGCCCGGTCGGCGCGGGCGATGGCTGCCGCGTGGGTCGAGACGCTCCCGACCGGGCACCTGCCGATGCTGGAGGACCCGGTGGCGGTGGCCGGTGCGGTCGTGCGCCTGGTGGCGGACGTCACCGGCCGGCGCGGGCGAGTCGACCCGACACCTCCACCATCGCGGCCCGCAGCGCGTCCGGCTCGTGCACGGTGATCTCGGCCCGGAGCATCCCCAGCCAGCAGGCCACCTCGGTCAGGTCGTCCGAGCCGGTGACGACCTCGCACGAGCCGGCGTCCAGGGGGGTCACGGTCGCGATGGTGGGGTCGAAGTGCCCGGCCACCACCGTGGCCGACGCGGCCACCGTCACGCGGCACCGGTGGCGGTAGGCGCGGGTGCTGATCCCGTCGGACACGTAGGCGGCCAGGTCGTCCGCCGGCGCCGGCCGGGGCTCGAAGCGGGGACCCGCGGGGACGCGGGGGCTGAGCCGGTCGAGGCGGAAGGTGCGCCAGCCGGCCCGGTCGACGTCCCAGGCCACCAGGTACCAGCGGCGCCCGGACATCACGACCCGGTGCGGTT
The DNA here is from genome assembly GCF_042466345.1 of Jannaschia sp. R86511. NCBI lineage: Bacteria > Pseudomonadati > Pseudomonadota > Alphaproteobacteria > Rhodobacterales > Roseobacteraceae > Jannaschia > Jannaschia sp. R86511. Next base: position 382,415 of record NZ_JAXHCD010000001.1, on the reverse strand, counting down.
CGAGCAACCGGCGCGACTCGCGGCCGTCGTGGCCGCGGTAGTCCGCCCGCAGGCTGGTCCGGTCGCGCACGGCGGAGGTGACCGCGAGCAGCACCTCCACGTCCGCGGTCGGGCCCCGGCCGGGCATCGGCACCACCGCGGCGTGCACGTCGGCCACCCGGTGCCGCAGCCGGGACGGCAGCACCTGCTCGAGCTTGGCCAGGGCGCGGACGGCGGTCTCGTCCACCCCGCCCAGGCCCGACATGGCGGCCCCGCGCAGCCCGACGGCGACCGCGACCGCCTCGTCGTCGTCGAGCAGCAGCGGGGGCAGGGCGGCCCCGACCCCCAGCCGGTAGCCGCCGCCGGTGCCGGGGCGCGCCTCCACCGGGTAGCCCAGCGACCGCAGCCGGTCCACGTCGCGCCGCAGCGTGCGACCGGTGACCTCGAGCCGCTCGGCCAGCACCGCGCCCGACCAGTCGCGGTGGGTCTGCAGCAGGGACAGCAGGCGCAGCAGGCGGGCCGAGGTCTCCATCACCTGATCAGCCTGGCAGGACTTCAGGACAGAAGCTGTCCGCAAGGGGGGTCAGGCTCGTCCCATGACGACCGACACGACCATCCGCCCCTTCCGCATCGACGTCCCCCAGGCCGACCTCGACGACCTGCGTGACCGGCTCGCGCGCACCCGGTTCCCCGCCCCGCTGCCCGGCGACGACTGGGACACCGGGGTGCCCGTGGCCTACCTGCGCGAGCTCGTCGCGCACTGGCGGGACGACTACGACTGGCGCGCGCAGGAGGCGCGGCTCAACGCCCTGCCCCAGTTCACGACCACGGTCGACGGGCAGCGCATCCACTTCCTCCACGTCCGCAGCGCGGTGCCGGACGCGTTGCCCCTGCTGCTGACCCACGGCTGGCCGGGGTCGTTCGTGGAGTTCCTCGACGTCGTCGGCCCGCTCACCGACCCCGTCGCCCACGGCGGGGACGCGGCCGACGCGTTCCACCTGGTCATCCCCACCCTGCCCGGCTTCGGGTTCTCGGGCCCGGTCGCGGAGGCCGGCTGGGACACGGCCCGCATCGCCCGGGCCTGGGCGGAGCTGATGGCGCGCCTGGGCTACGACCGCTACGGCGTGCAGGGCGGTGACATCGGGGCCGCGGTGTCGCCCGAGGTCGCCCGGCAGCACCCCGACCGGGTCGTGGGCGTCCACCTCAACGGCAACGTGGGGGTGGCGCTGCACGGTCCGGACGAGGACGAGAAGGCCACGCTCACGGACCTCGAGCGGGACCGGGTCGCCCGGACCGAGGCGTTCATGACCGAGGAGTTCGGCTACATCGCGATCCAGGGCACCCGCCCGCAGACCCTGGCGGCGGGCCTGACGGACTCACCCGTCGGGCAGGTGGCCTGGATCGTCGACAAGTTCCGGGAGTGGACGTTCCCGCGGCACGCCCTGCCCGACACCGTCGTCGACCGCGACCGGCTGCTCACCGACGTGATGCTCTACTGGCTGACCGGGACCGGAGGGACCAGCGCCTACGTCGGCTACGCCCAGGAGCACGGCTGGGGCGAGCAGGCCGCCGTCTCGGGGGTGCCGACCGCGGTGCTCGTCCTGGCCCACGACGTCGGCATCCGGCGCTACGCGGAGGCGGAGCACCGGATCACGCGCTGGACCGACGTCGAGGGCCGGGGCGGCCACTTCGCTGCGATGGAGGAGCCCGGGCTGCTCGTGGCCGACGTGTCGGAGTTCTTCCGCGGTCTGCGCTGAGGGTCGGCGCCCTGCAGGGTCGGCACGTCCCGCGGGGCGGCCGGGCCCAGGTCGACCACCACCGGGGTCCTCGCCCCGGCCGCGGCCAGCTCCAGGGCCAGCCGCGTCTTGCCGCAGCCGGGCGGTCCGGTCACCGTCACCACGCGGGAGCGTCCCAGCAGCGCGGTCACGAGCTGCCGGTCGCCGTCGCGGCCGACGAAGGAGTCGCGGGGCAGCGGGACCGAGGCCGCGCGCCGGTCGTGGGCGGGTCGGACCAGCTCGGCCCGCGACGTGACGGCGAACGTTCGCCGCAGCGAGGCGATGTGGCTCTCGACCGTGCGGACGGAGACCACGAGCTCGGCGGCGATCTCGGCGTTGCTCAGACGTCGCCCGACCGCCGCGAGGACGACGGCCTCACGTGCCGTGATCCGGTGCCGACCGGGCGAACGCACCTCGGCGAGCCTAGACCCGCGCGCACCGGGATCTCCGTGCGCAGCACGGATGACCGCGGCCGCGGACCACGTGAGGCTCGACGTGGTCCGCGAGGACCCGGCCGGAGCGTCCGGTCGCAGCCGGAGGAGCCGACGATGACCACCACGAACGCGAGCACCACGAGCACGAGCAGAAGCAGGGATGAGGGGTACGGGCCGGGCACCCCGCAGGACCAGGCGCTCAAGGCGCGGCACCGGGCCGTGTTGGGCGCTGGGCGACTACCCGGTGGTCGCGGCCCGGGTCATCCCGTCGCTGGGGCCGGTGCTGGTCGCCGCCTGCGACGTGGCCCCGGGGCAGCGGGTCCTGGACGTGGCCGCGGGCACGGGCAACGCCGCCCTGCCGGCCGCCCGGGCCGGGGCGCACGTCGTCGCGACCGACCTGACCCCGGAGCTGCTGGACACCGGTCGGGAGCTGGCCCGCGCCGAGGGCCTGGAGCTGGACTGGCGGACGGCCGACGCGGAGGCGCTGCCGTTCGACGACGGGGAGTTCGACACGGTGATGTCGTGCGTGGGCGTCATGTTCGCCCCGCACCACCGCGAGGCCGCGACCGAGCTGGTCCGGGTCTGCCGGCCCGGCGGCCGGCTGGGGCTGCTCAGCTGGACCCCGGAGGGGTTCGTCGGGCAGCTGTTCGCCACCATGCGGCCGTTCGCGCCGGCCCCGCCGCCCGGGACCCAGCCGCCGCCGCTGTGGGGTGACGCCGCCCACGTGGCGGACCTGCTGCGCGACCGGGTGACCGACGTGGTGGCCGAGCGCCGGGAGCTCGTCGTCGACTGCTTCGCCACGGCGGAGGACTTCCGGGACCTGTTCCGCGCGGCGTACGGCCCGACCGTCGCGGTCTACCGCGGGCTGGCCGACGACCCGGTGCGCACCGCCGCGCTGGACCGGGCGCTGGTCGAGCTGGGCGCCCGGCACCTGACGGCCACCGCGACCGGGACCCCGGTGATGCGCTGGGAGTACCTGCTGCTGACCGCCCGGGCGACCGACGGCTGACCCGTCGTCGGTGCCCGTCGTCGGTGCCGCGGCCTACCGTCGCGTCATGACCGACCTGGTGCTCGACCCGCTCGGCCGCCCCGTCCGCCCCGACGGTCGTCCCGACCCGCGGCAGGCTGCCCCGGAGCGGGACGTCCTCGGCGACGTCCTGGACTTCCTGCGGGCGACGGTCGAGCTCAAGGCGGCCGGTCTGACCGAGACCCAGGCCCGGACGGCCGCCGTCCCGCCGTCGACCCTGACGGTCGCCGGTGTGGTCCGGCACCTGATGCTGGTCGAGCGGTTCTGGCTCGCCATCGACTTCGACGGCCAGGACCTGCCCCACCCCTGGACCGAGGACGACCCGGGCGACGGCGGGTTCCTCGTCGCCGACGGTGCGACGCTCGCCGAGGTCCTGGACGGGTACCGGCAGGAGTGCGAGCGCTCCCGGGCGGTGGTGCGGGCCCACGGCCTCGACGAGCCCGCCCGGGGCCCGGGGATGGAGTTCTCTCTGCGCTACGCCGTCACGCACCTGATCGAGGAGACCGCCCGTCACTGCGGCCACCTCGACCTGCTGCGCGAGGCCCTGGACGGCACCACCGGGGAGTGAGGCGGGCCGTCACCGGGCCGGCGCCCCACCCGGGTCCCCACCTGCTCACGGGGCGCAGGCCCCGGCCACCTGTAGCAGGATGCGCACGACCGCACGTGGCGCGCGGGCCCCTCGGGCCGCCGCCCCCGCACCGTCGAAGGAGACACGCATGCCGTACGAGGTCCAGGGAGTCGTCACCCGCGCCAAGGGCGAGCCGGTGACGCTGGAGACCATCGTCGTCCCCGACCCCGGTCCGGGTGAGGTCGTGGTCGACGTGCAGGCTTGCGGGGTCTGCCACACCGACCTGCACTACCGCGAGGGCGGTATCGGCGACGACTTCCCGTACCTGCTCGGCCACGAGGCCGCCGGCGTGGTCTCCGCGCTCGGCGAGGGCGTGACCAACGTGGCCGAGGGCGACTTCGTGGTCCTCAACTGGCGCGCGGTCTGCGGTCAGTGCCGCGCCTGCCGCCGCGGCCGGCCCTGGTACTGCTTCGACACCCACAACGCCGCCCAGCCCATGACCCTGACCGACGGCACGGTGCTGTCGAACGCGCTGGGCATCGGCGCCTTCCAGGCCAAGACGCTGGTCCACTCCGGGCAGTGCACCAAGGTCGACCCGCAGGCCCCGGCCACCGCCGCCGGCCTGCTCGGCTGCGGCGTGATGGCGGGTTTCGGCGCCGCCGTCAACACCGGCGCCGTGCAGCGCGGCGACTCCGTGGCGGTCATCGGCTGCGGCGGCGTGGGCGCGGCCGCGGTGGCCGGTGCGGCGATCGCGGGCGCGACCACGGTCATCGCCGTCGACCTCGACCCGCGCAAGCTGGAGTGGGCCCGGGGCTTCGGCGCCACCCACACCGTGGACCCCGCCGACGGCGACGTCGTCGAGGCGATCCAGGCCCTGACCGGCGGCTTCGGCGCCGACGTCGTCATCGACGCCGTCGGCCGGCCCGAGACGTACCGGCAGGCGTTCTACGCCCGTGACCTGGCCGGCACCGTCGTGCTGGTCGGCGTACCCACCCCGGAGATGACGCTGGAGCTGCCGCTGCTCGACGTCTTCGGCCGCGGTGGTTCGCTCAAGTCCTCCTGGTACGGCGACTGCCTGCCCGACCGTGACTTCCCGATGCTCGTCGACCTGTACCGGCAGGGCCGGTTCGACCTGGACGCGTTCGTCACCGAGACCATCGGCATCGGCGACGTCGAGGCCGCGTTCGACAAGATGCACCGCGGCGAGGTCCTGCGCTCGGTGGTGGTGCTCTGATGGGCGACGTGACGGGCGACGCGACGGACGCGCACGGCAGCACGGCCGAGGGCACGACCGGCGGGGTCGTGCGTGTCGACCACGTCGAGACCTCCGGCACCTTCAGCCTGGACGGCGAGACGCACCAGGTCGACAACAACGTGTGGGTCCTGGGCGACGAGGACGAGTGCCTGGTCGTCGACCCGGCCCACGACCTGGACGCGGTGGCCGCGCTCGTGGCCGGCCGCCGCGTCGTCGCGGTGGTGCTGACCCACGCCCACGACGACCACTGCCGCGAGGCGCCGGAGGCGGGGCGCCGGTTCGACGCTCCGGTCATGCTGCACCCCGACGACGCCCCGGTGTGGCAGCTGACCCACGGCGACGCGCGCTGGGACGCCGACCTGTCCGACGGCCAGGTGCTGCGCGTGGCCGGGACCGAGGTCCACGTCCTGCACACCCCGGGCCACAGCCCGGGTGCGGTGTGCCTGCACGTGCCCGACCTGCACACGGTGCTGACCGGCGACACCCTGTTCCAGGGCGGGCCGGGGGCGACGGGGCGGTCGTTCAGCGACCGCGACGTCATCGAGGCGTCGATCCGCTCGCGCCTGTTCCCGCTGCCGGACGACACCGTCGTGCGCACGGGCCACGGCGGGGCCACGTCGATCGGCGCCGAGGCCGCCGGGCTCGGCCGCTGATCGGCCGGCCGCCCGACCCGGATGCGCCGCCGCTGAGCCGCCCGGCCGCCCGACCCGGATGGGCCGGGCGGCCGCGGGCTCAGCCGGCGTCGGTGCAGCCGAAGGTCTCCTCCTCGGCCCGGCCGCCGCAGGTCAGGGCGAACTCCTCGTAGCCGCTGCCGAGCGGCGACGTGTAGTACAGCTCGTCGCACGCGGCCCCGTCGCCCTCGGCGCAGGCGTCCCACAGGGCGTCCAGGGCGGGGTCGTCGCCGTAGGCGTCCGCGCCGGCCGCGGGGCCGCCGCCGAAGCCGTCCTCCGTGCCGAGGTCGGTGCCGAGGTCCGGGCCGAGGTCCAGCCCGGCCGGGTCGGTGGGCTCCGGCGCGCCGGCCCCGGCCAGGTCGGACAGCTCGCCCAGCTCGCCGAGGTCGACGTCCGGCGGGTTCAGGGCCTCCAGGTCGACCGGCGCGAGCGGGCGGCCCCAGCTGAGCCGCACGCTGCCGCGGTCCAGGCCGGCGTCCGTGCGCTCCTGGGTCACCACCAGGGCGTCGAACGCGGCGAAGGCGTCCAGGGCCTGCCGCCCCGCCTCGTCCGGCTCGGCCCCCTCCAGCAGGAACGGCGCCAGCGCGCCGACCGCGCCCCGCACGTCGAGGTACATCACCGGGTCGCCGTCGAGCCCGTCGACCGCGTCCCGGAAGTCCGGGTCGTCGCCGAGCGTCCCGTCACCGGTCCGGCCCACGGCCAGGGTCAGCGCGCCGTCGCCGACGGCCAGGCGGGCGTCGCCCGCGCCGACGGAGCCGGGCTCCACCTGCAGCCCGCTGTCGGGGGGCAGGTCCGCCGTGGCCGCGTCCAGCAGGTCGCCGGCCGCGGCCTCGTCCGACACGGCGGCCCGCAGCAGCAGCGCCGCGTTGTCCTCGGCCGTCGTCGGGTCGTAGGCCACCATGCCGGACAGGTCGCCCAGCCAGCCCGCGACCGTGTCCAGGTCCGTGCCGTAGCCCGCGAGCGCCTCGTCGACCGCCGCCGTGGCGGACGGGACCGCCGCGCCGTCGCCGCCGTCCAGTCCCTCGCTCGCCAGTCCCTCGCTCGCCATGGTCTCGTCGAGCGCGGCCAGGCTGCGGCTCAGCGTGGCGCCGGCGGCCGGGGCGTGCAGGTACACCAGGCCACCGGCGGGCAGGTCGGTCATCTCGGCCTCGGCCGCGGTGACGGGCAGCTCCGCCAGGTCCTCGGTGGGCCTGGACACGACCGTCAGGTCGGCCGCACCGGAGCGCAGACCGAGCCCGAACGCCATCTGGCGGGCGGGCAGCTGCTGCTGCAGCTGGCCGGCGGTGCCCGCGCCCAGCTCGGCGACCTGCGACTCCGACGCGGCCTCCAGGTCGACCCAGGTGGTGAGCACGGAGGACGGCAGCTCGTCGACCAGCGCGCTGTAGGCGGGCACGTCGGCCAGCGGTGCGTCGGGGCCGGCCAGCACCCCGCTGACGGCGGCCTCGGTGCCGACCACCAGCAGGTCGTCGGTCAGCGCGAGCACGACCTCGACGGCGGGCGCGTCTGTGTCCAGGTCCGAACCGAGGTCAGCGCCCAGGTCGGCACCCAGGTCCGCACCCAGGCCGGTGCCGAGGTCCGGGGTCTCCAGCCGCCACCCCTCGGTGCCGTCGCCGGCGTCCCAGGCGCCCACCGTGGTCACGTGCTCGGTGACGAACGCGGCGGCGGCCTCGCGGTCGGAGACCAGCACCAGGGCGGCGGCGTCCGGCACGGCGCCCTCGCCCGCCGGCGCCGTGGTGAAGCCGGCCGCCTGCCGGCCCAGCCACGGCTCGACGTCATCGGCCCAGACCGGCTCGTCCTCGCCCACCTCGTCGACCAGGCGGTCGGCGTCCAGCAAGGGCTCGCCCGTGGCCTCCTCCAGCCGGTCGGCCAGCGACACCAGGCCGACCAGGTTGGACGCCGAGGGCTGCAGGTTGACGTGGCTGTAGAGCACGGCGTCGCCGGGCACGAGGGCCACCAGCCGGTCGGGGCTGCCGGCCATCAGCCGCTGGGCGACCAGGGCCCCCGCGGTGCCCACCCCGAGCACGGCGACGGTGGCGCCGGCGACCAGGGCGACGACCAGACCCCGGCGGCGACGGGGCGGCGGGGGCAGCAGCTGGGTGCCGCCCGGGACGGGCCCGGGCGTGGCGGCGTAGGGGTCGTGGCTCGACATGACGGTCTCCAGGTGGGAGTGCGTGACGTCGGTCCCCCGGGCCCCGCGGCGTGCGTTGACGTCGGTGAGTGTCCAGGTCGGGGCCCCCCGGCGTCCGGCGTTTGCGCGGACCCGGCACCGCCGGGGTGACGCCACCGGTCGCGGGCCACCCCATCGGCCCAGCGACCCGGACCGGAGCCTCAGCCGGGCGGCGACGGCTGGCGCTGCTCGGCGCGCTTGTCGTCGTACATGCGCTGGTCCGCCCGCTCGAGCAGCGCCTCGGCCAGGTCCTCGGCGTCCGTGGCGGTCGCCGCCTGCAGCTCCGCCAGCCGGGCCACGCCCACGCTCAGCCCGACCCGCAGGTCCTCCCCGCCGGCGACGACCGGGGGCTCGAGGGCGCGCCGCAGCGACGCACGCAGCTGCGTCGTGCGCTCGTGGTCGCCGTCGGGCAGCACGACCACGAACTCGTCGCCACCGACCCGGCCCACGGTGCCGTGCTCGCCCACGACCTGCTGCAGCGCGGCCGCGACCTGGACCAGGACCTCGTCGCCGACCCGGTGGCCGAAGGTGTCGTTGACGGTCTTGAACCGGTCGACGTCGCAGAACAGGACGGCCGAGGCCGGGGTCAGGGTCTGCGTCAGCAGCCGCAGCACGGCGCCGCGGTTGAGCACCCCGGTCAGCGCGTCGCGCTCGGCGACGTGGCGCACCCGCTCCATCGCCCCCACCCGCGCCAGGGCCTGCTCGGCCAGCGCGGCCAGCGTCGCGACGGCCGCCCGGTCGTCGTCGTCGAACACGTGGCGGTTGCGGCGGGGCCCGACCACCAGCCAGCGCAGCTCGCCGTCGTCGTCGATGCCGGCGCCGACCTGGTCGTCGTCCGGGGGCTCGGACCCGACCGTGGTCGGTGCCGCCGAGGCGTCCTCGGCGGCGAGGCGGACGGCCTCGACCACGTCGGCGCGGGTGGTCGCGGCCTGGCAGCCCACGGCCCCGCGGTACAGCGCCTGGGCCCGTGCGTGCTGGGCCATCGCGGCGGTCGAGGTGCGGGTCGCGTGGACCAGGGCCAGGGCCACGGGCACCAGCAGCAGCAGGCCCCAGGGGGCCAGGGCCAGCAGGACGGCGGCCAGCGCGGCCGTCGCGTTCACGGCCAGGACCGTGCCCGCCCCCACCAGGCCGGCCGGGTCGGCCAGCACCTCGGTGAACGCGCTGCCCTCCACGCGGGCGACGTACACCGCGCTGAGCAGCAGGTCGACCAGGACGTAGGCGGCGCTGGCCACGACCACCGCGGCCACGTCCCAGACGCCGGTCGTGACGGGGGCGTGGTCGCCCTCGACCAGCTGGGCCGTGGCGGCCCGCACCACCAGCGCGACCATGACGAACACCAGCCCGGCCACCGCGGACAGCAGGACGTTGTAGGCCCGCACCGCCGGCCGGCGCTGGCTCGCCGTCGCCTCGGCCAGCGCGTAGCCCAGCAGCCAGGGCAGCCACGCGACCGCCGCGACGGGCACCAGCGCCCCGCCCCCGGGGTCGGCGAGCTGGCCCTCCCGCGCCGTCGTGGTGACGGTGACCCACAGCAGGAACGCCAGGACCGCGGAGTCCAGGGAGTAGACCATCGCCCCGCCGAAGCCGACCAGGCGCAGCGGCAGCCGGCTCAGCAGGGCCGTGAGCGCCACCGCGACCCCGGCCACGGCGAGCAGCGGCAGGGACCACACGACGGGCAGCGCCAGCACCGTCGTCACCGTCGCACCCCCTCCGTCCGCACCGGCCTGGTCGCGGGTCGCCGTCTGCGGCTCCTGCAGTCTGTCGGTCGGGTGCCGGCAGCGCTGGAGCGTCGGCCCAGGATCCCGCGTGCAGCCCCGTCCGTCACCCGGTCGGTCCCAGGTCGTGGACCGCACCGCGATGCGTGGGGCGTCGTCGTCTGGCACCGTCGCCGCCCATGACGAGCCGTCCGACCCCGCCAGCCACCCCCGCCCGCCCCCCGGTGAGCGGACCGGGGGCACCAGCGCGGCGGGCGCTGACCCGGGTGCGGACCGCCGCGGTCCGGGTGGCGTACCGCGCCGAGGTCGGTGCGACGGCGCTGCTGTCGCGCCTGGCCGCGCGGCGGGGCTGGAGCGAGGCCGTCCTGCCCTACACCGGCATCGGGGCCCCGGACCACGTCCGGGTGCTGGCGCGCGTCGTGCTGGCCGCCCCCGGGGCGGAGCCGTCGGAGGTCGTCGGCGTCGCCGGCTGGCGTCGCCTGCTGACGCTGGAGCGGCCCGGGGCCCGGCTGGACGTCGAGGTCGCCGGTCGTCGTCACGAGCTGGTCAGCGGTCCGGGCGGGTTCGTCGACGTCGACCTCGAGCAGCGGCTGCCGGCGGGCTGGTCGGACGTGCTGTTCCACGTGACCGGGCGCAAGCAGGTGCCCGCGCTGGTCCAGGTCGCCTCGTCCGAGGCCGCCGTGGGCGTGGTCTGCGACATCGACGACACGGCCTGGGTGACGGGTCTGCGGCACCCGCTGCGGGCGGCGTGGCGGACGCTGGCGCGGGGCAGCGAGGGACGGCAGGCCGTGCCCGGCACCGCGGCGCTGCTGCGGTCGGTGCTCGGCTCCCAGCGTGACCCGGCCGTGGTCTACCTGAGCAACGGCCCCTGGAACCTGGCCGGCCCGGTGGCCCGGTTCCTGGCGCGCAACGGTTTCCCCCGGGGGTCGTTGCTGATGACGGACTGGGGGCCGCGTCCGGACCGGTTCTTCCGGGACGGGCAGGCCCACAAGCGGGGCTCGCTGGAGCGGCTGGCCCGTGACCTGCCCTGGGTCCGCTGGGTCCTGGTCGGTGACGACGGCGAGCACGACCCGGCCATCTACGCCGACTTCATCCGCAGCCACCCCGGCCGGGTCGTGGCGGTCGCCATGCGCCAGGTCCGCATCGTCGAGGACGAGGGCCCCCGCACGGAGCTGGTCGAGGGCGTCCCGTTCGTGCACGCGTCCGACGGGCACCGGCTGCAGCAGATGCTGGCGGACGTGCTGGCGGCGGCGCCGGGCCGCTGACGGCAAGCCGGACCGCGGGCCGCCCGAGCCCGTTCCGACCGCTTCCGACCTGATCCGAGGCGTCCGGTACGTCCGACTCGTCCCGGTGACGCGCCGGCAACACCGCGGAAACCCCGTCCCCGTAGACACGGGTGGCCGGGGACCCCCGGTGCGGGCGACGGAAGGACCGACGATGGCCGAGCACGTCACGACCGGGCACAGCAGGGGAGCGGGCAGCACGGGGGAGGACGTCACCACGGGGCAGGCCCGACGCGCCCTGGTCGCTGGGCTGGGGCGGCGCGGCTTCCTGCTGGCGGCCGCCGGGGCCGGGGCCGCAGCCGGCACGGGCCTGTCGGCGTCCCCGGCCGGTGCGGCGACGCGGCCGCCGCGCGTGGAGGGTCCGCGCGGCATCCTGCAGCCCGGTCGGGGCCGGATCGACGGCGAGCACTACCTGCCCTCCGACGTCGACCGGGTCCGGTGGGGCTACGTGCCGGCGATCGGTGACGACCCCGTGCTCACCGTGCGTTCGGGGGCGACGGTCACGATCGACACGGTCTCGCACGAGGGCATCCTCGAGGACCAGGGCCGCGACCCGGTGGCCTGGTTCGCCGAGCGCGGCGTGCCCCGTAGGCAGGTGCTGGACGACGCGGTCGAGATCGCCCGCGACTACGACCGCACGCCGCGGTCGTTCGACGTCGACGGCCCGCACGTGGTGACCGGGCCGGTGTTCGTCACCGGCGCCCGGCCCGGCGACGTGCTCAAGGTCGAGACCCTGTCGGCGGTCCCCCGCGTGCCGTACGGCGTGGTGTCCAGCCGGCACGGCAAGGGCGCGCTGCCCCGCACCGCGGCCGGCGGGGCGCCCGACGGCATCACGATCGACGAGGTCATGCCCCCGGTCGGCACCGACGGCCGCGGCCCGGGCGTCGACCCCGAGGACTACGGCAACGTCTCGGTGTTCACGCCCGTGGACCGCCGTCGCGGCGTCTGGTCCGGCGTGATGCCGGTGGGCGCGTCGGGCGAGGTCACGTTCCCCATCGACCCGTTCATGGGCCTGATGGGCGTGGCGTCGGCCGAGGGCGCCCCGACGGCCCCGGCGCTCAACTCGATCCCGCCGACCCTGGGTGGCGGCAACATCGACATCAACCTGCTGGGCGCGGGCTCGGCGTTCTACCTGCCGGTGTTCAGCGACGGGGCGCTGTTCCACGTCGGCGACCCGCACATGGCCATGGGCGACGGCGAGGTCGCGCTGACCGCGATGGAGGGCTCGCTGCGGTCGACGTTCCGCCTGACGGTCTGCAAGCCGGGTGCCGGCGACGCCCCCGAGGTCGCGTTCGGGTACCCGTTCGCCGAGACCGACGACGTCTGGGTGCCGATCGGGCTGAGCGACCCGGACGGGTCGATCGGCGGGCAGCAGTCCGACCTGGACGTCGCGATGCGCCGGGCCGTGGTCAACGCGCTGGACTTCCTCGAGGCCGAGCTGGGGATGACGCGGGCCGTGGCCTACGCCTACCTGTCCGCGGCGGCGGACTTCCGGGTCTCGCAGGTCGTCGACCGGACGGTCGGCGTGCACGGCGTGATCCAGAAGAGCCACTTCGGGCGCTGACGCACGCGCGAACGGTCCGGTCGGTTCCCCCGAGGGCGCCGACCGGACCGTTCCTGCGAGCTGGTTCCGGGTGGTTCTGGTGGTGCGGGTGCAGCTGCGGTCAGCTGGTCTCGCGCTGCCAGGTGCGCAGGTCCTCCACCTTGCTGATCAGCATCGCCTCGGCGTCGGCGTCGTCGACGTGTGCCCGGACCTGGGCGATCGCGGCGGCCAGCCGGGTCGCGGCGCGGGCGTTCTGCCCGGCCTCGGCCAGGTCCTCCGAGCGGACGACCTGGTTCGTGATGCGCTCCGCGGCGTCGGCGCTGATCGTGCCGTCGGCGACCAGGTCGGCCAGCAGGCCGTCCAGCTCGTTCCACGTCACGCAGTCGCCGCCGCCGTCGACGGCGCCCGCGGACCAGGCGATGCCTCCGAGCAGGTGCTCGAGGAACACCGGGTCGACGTAGGACGCCTCGGTGTGGCCGCCACCCGTGTACCAGGAGCGGGCGCCCTCGAAGTTGTGGCACCAGGACAACGGGTGGTCCGCGCCCATGGCGTTGCGGCCGGGGTTGTAGCTGGTCTCGTCCAGGTTGGTCAGGACGCGGACGTCCTCCCGGGGCGAGACGTTGAAGTTGTACCACTCGTCGAACCGGGTCCAGGTGTCACCGAGATGCTCGGTCGAGGGGTGCGTGCGGTCCTCGACCTGCTGCACCGCGGTCTGCTGCTGCGGGTGGCTGACGAAGCGCGCGCCGCCGCCGCTGAGCTGGCTGTACCAGGGGATGGTGTGCATGGTGTCGGTGGCTGCGTGGACGCCGGCGTACCCGCCGCCGTCGCGGATGTAGCCCTGGAACGCGGCCAGCTCGGACTGGTCCAGCAGCGTCGGGCGGGCGGGGTCCAGGTTGTTGGTGCCGTCGACCGTGGACACGAAGACGACCGTCGCGTACTGCGACAGGTCCTCGGCCGTGGTGAACGGCGTGCTGGGCAGGGTCCGGGTGGGCTGACCGGGGGAGTTCCCGACCGGCGGGTCCCACACGTCGACGGTGAAGCCGTTGGCCTCGCCCAGGGCGATGATGGCGGTGGTCGCCTCGTCGATGCTGCTGTGGCGGAAGCCCAGCGTCTTGCCGACGACCAGGACCTCGTAGTCCTCGTCGGCGGCCACCGCGGGGGTGGCGACGGCGGCGAGCGGGAGCACGAGCGCGGCTCCGACGGCAGCGGCGAGCAGGGTGCGGCGGTGAGTCATGGGGCCTCCTGGCCTGCGCGGGGGGAGTTCGTCGGTGAACTGCCCCTTATGCGACCGAACGTATGATCCGGCTGGAGCGCGGTCAATACCTTTGGGCCCGCAACTTATGTTCCGTCACCGATCGAAGTCGACGCCGACGACCCCCGGGAGACCTCATGGTCCGCCAGCCGCCAGCAGAAGTCCGCCGCCGTCCGACGGTCCGGGCGGTGGCCGGGGTGGGTCTGGCCGTGGTGCTGGCGGCGGCGGTGGCCGGCGGCGTGGCGGCCGCCCTGGCCCCCGGCGACGGGGCCGACGCCCCCGAGCCGGGGTCGGTGGAGGCCATCGCGGCCGAGCTGGCCCGGGGCCAGGAGGAGGAGTCGGCCGCGCTGGCCGCCGAGCTGGTCGAGGCGGCGGTCGACGCCCACGCCGCCGCCGAGGACGTGCTGGCCGGGCTGGCCACCATCGCCCCGCCCGAGGACGCCCTGCCCGCCGACGAGCCGGTGGAGACCGACCCGCAGGCCATGGCCGAGCAGGTCGCGCAGGCGCGGGACCTGCTCGCGGCCACGGGGCAGGGCACGGACGACCACGGCGTGACCCGCGCCGCGCTGATCGGCTCGCTGGACCTGCTGGGCGTGGCGGTCGAGACGGCGGCCGCGGTGCCGGACGACGCCGACGACGCGGCCGCGGCCGAGGCGCTCGCCCGGGTGGGGCGGGACCGGGACGCGGCGGTCGAGCTGTGGCAGGCCGGCGCAGCGCGGCTGGACACGCTGGTGGTCGAGACCGGCGGCGAGCACGTGCACCTGTTCCTGGCCCCGGACGGCAACCCGGAGTCCGTGCCGCTGGAGTTCCGCGAGCTGCACGAGGACTGAGCCGTCCCTAGCCCTACGGGGCCCGCTGCTCCTTCGTCCCCTTCGACCCCTTCGCCGTGTCACCGGCACCCTTGCCGACCCCGGGCAGGCGACGGCCCAGCTCGGTGGTGAACGCGTCCTTGAGCACCGACGGGTCGAAGGCCACCGTGCCGACCACGGTGTCGCTGCCGTAGCGGCTGCACACGGTGATCCACGCCGCGCCCATGGCCGCGGTCACCGACGACGCCACCCCCGCCCCGATCACGCCACCGGTGATCGACCCGGCCCCGGGGATCAGCTTGACCAGGCCGGAGGCCAACGACCGGCCGGCGCCCGTGGTCGCGGCGACGGAGCCCAGGGCCAGCAGGGTGGCCCGGTCCATGGGCACGTTGTGCAGCAGCGCGATGCGGGACATCATCCGCAGCTGGATCGGGACGAGCAGCGCGGCGTCAGCGAACGGGATCGGGGTCGCCGCCGCGGCGCCGGCCGCGGCCGCCGCGGAGGCCACGACTTTTTTTGCCTCCCTCGCCTTCGCCGCCCCGTCGACGCGCTGGGCGGCCACGAGCGCGGCCTGCACGCCCTCCGGGGCCACCCGCCGGCTCTGCTCGACCAGCTCGGCCAGCCCGTGCGCCGGCCAGCCGGCGAAGTCGTCGCCCTGCGCCATCACCGGCCACGCGCGCCCGCCCACCACGGGCAGGTCCATCTCGAGGATGGCCTGGTGGAACGCGACGCTGTCGGGGCTGTTGCGCCCGTCCCGCTGCGGCACCTTGGTCATCACCAGCAGGACCGGGACCCCCAGGTCGCGCAGGGTCTGCATGACGGTGCGCTCGCCGTCCTGGATGCGCAGGTCACCGGCCTGCACGCAGAACCAGGCGACGTGGATCCGCTCGGCCTCGGGCCGGGTCCGGGAGTGGGCCACCAGGGCCTTCAGCTCGGCGACCACGGTCTCGGTGTCGTCGCCGATCTCCAGGCCCTTGGTGTCGACCACCTGCAGCCCGACGCCCTCGCGGCGGTACAGGTGGCTGGTCCGGGTCACGGGCCGGCCGATGCCGGTCTCGGCCAGGGTCTCGCCGAACACGGCGTTGACCAGGGTCGACTTGCCCACCCCGGTGCGGCCGAGCACCACCAGGGTGAACGTGCCGAGCGACTGCGTCTCGTGGTCGAACGCGGCCTGGAAGCCCTTGTCCGCGACGTTCACGCGGTCGGCGACGGGTCGTGGGATCTGCTCACCGGACCCATGATGCCCGGATGGTGCAGTCCGTCGAGCTGGTGCTGGGTGCCGACCTGGAGGAGCAGGTCCGCGCGCAGTGGCGGGCGCTGGTCGAGGCCGACCTGCCGAGCCTCGGCCGGCACACCGGGGCCAGCAACCGCCCCCACGTGACGCTCGGGGTGGCGCAGGGGGTCGGGCCGCGGGACGAGGAGCGGCTGGTCGCCGCCGCGGCGGCGGTCCCGCTGCCGCTGCCGGTGCGCCTGGGCGGGCTGGTGCTGCTGGGCGGGCACAAGCACGTGCTGGCCCGGCTGGTGGTGCCCTCGGCGGCGCTGCTCGACCTGCACGCCGCGGTGCAGCGGGCCTGGCAGGGCACCCTGGACACCCCCGACCACATGGCCCCGGGGGTGTGGACCCCGCACGTGACCCTGGCCCTGCACCTGAACGACACCCAGGTCGGCCAGGCGCTGACCGCGCTGCGCCGGATGCCCTCGGCCGGCCGCGACGTCGACGGCGAGGCGACCGGGCTGCGCCGCTGGGACTCGGAGGCGCGCCAGGTGTGGCCGGTCGGCGACCCGCCGCCGGGCTGAGGCGCCCAGTCGGGGGTGTCAGTCGGGGGTGTCAGCCGGGGGCGTCAGGCCTCGCGGCGGTCGTCCGGCTGGGCGACCGCGCGGTGCACCTTGGCCAGCAGCGCGTCCGGCAGCACCCGGCCCGCGAGCCCCTGGGCCTTGCTGGCCACGGACCCGGCGACCACCTTGGAGCGGCCGGCCAGCAGCGCCGCCACGCCCTGGGCCGCGACGTCGGCCGGGTCGTCCTTGGCGGCGCGCCCGACCGGGGTGTCCAGCATGCCGGCCCGCTCGAAGAACGCCGTGTCCGTGGGTCCGGGCAGCAGCGCGGTGATGGTGACGTCGCTGCCGCGCAGCTCCTCCTGCAGCGCTTCGGCGAACGACAGCACGAACGCCTTCGACGCGCCGTACACCGCCTGGTACGTGCCGGGCACGTCGGCGACGACCGACGAGGTCAGCAGCACGCGGCCGGTGCCGCGGGCGGCCATGGTGCGCAGGACCAGCTTGGTCAGGCGCACCGTGGAGGTCACGTTCAGGTCGACCAGGGCGACCTCGGCCTCGACGTCGGTCTCCAGGAACGGCCCGCCCACGCCGACGCCGGCGTTGACCGCGGCCACGTCCAGGTCCCGTCCGGTGCCCCGGACCGCGGCCCACAGCTCGTCCACCCCCGCCGCCGAGCGCAGGTCGACCCGCACCGGCTGCACCGCCCCACCGGCCTCGCGCAGGCCCTCGGCGGCGATCTCGAGCCCGGCGTCCTCGGCCGCGACCACCAGGTCGTGGCCGGCCTCGGCCAGCTCGCGGGCCAGCTCCAGGCCGATGCCGCTGGAGGCGCCGGTGACCAGGGCCAGGGGTCGGGGTGCGGTCAGGGTGGTCGGGTCGGTGGTGTCGGTCATGCTCCCCGTGTACCCGAGGCGGCCACCGGGATGCCAGCCGGCACCTGGTCCTCCAGGGCGCCGGGGCGGCAGGCGACCCAGCCGCTGACCAGCAGCACCACCAGGCTGGCGAACAGGACGACGAACGAGCTCGCCCACGACCCGGAGGACGCGTAGAGCACCCCGATGCCGAGCGGGCCGATGCACGCGATGCCGTAGCCCACGCCCTGCATCGCCCCCGACAGCACGGTCGAGCCCGCGGTGGTCCGGGTGCGCGCGTTGACCAGGGTCAGGCACAGCGGGAACGTGCTGACGCCGATGCCGAGCATCACCACCCACGCGACCGCGCCGACGTCCGGGGACAGCAGCAGCCCGGTGTAGCCGGCGGCCATCAGGGCCGTGCACACGGCCACGACGACGAACGGGTTGCGCAGCCGGATGGCCAGCGGCGGCACCACGAACGCGGCCGGCAGCCCGAACACCGAGAACAGCGCCAGCAGCGCGCCGCCGGACGCGGGGTCGGCGCCGGCGTCGACGAGGATCGCCGGCAGCCACGTGATGATCGCGTAGACGTTGACCCCGGTCATGCCCATCATCAGCACCAGGGACCACAGCAGCGGGGTGCGCCAGGCGCCGGTCAGCCGTGGCGGCGCGGCGGCGGGGGTGGCGCCGGCGCCGGCGCGGGCGGCCAGGACGACCCACAGCAGGACGGCGACGGCGGTCATGACCGCCCACATGCCGACGGCCCAGCGCCAGCCCACGGACAGCGCGACGGGCAGGGCGACGAGCGGGGCGACGAACTGGCCGACCTGGAGCAGCGCGATGTACAGCGAGCTCACGGCCTTGAGGTGGGCCGAGAAGTACTTCTTGACCAGCGGGATGACGAGCACGTTGGACGCGCCGACCCCCACGAAGGCCACGACCGTGGCGGCCACCAGCGACGCCGTCGTGGGGGACAGCGCGCGCAGCAGGATGCCGGCCGTGGTCAGGCCCACCGCGATCGCGATGGTGCGCTCGAGGCCGAGGCGGCGGGCCACGGCGGCCGCCAGCAGGCCGAACACGGCGAAGCTGGCGGTGACGATGGTGCCGAGCACGCCGTACAGCGACGGCCCGAAGCCCAGGTCGGCGCCGATCAGGTCCAGCAGCGGCGTGAAGCCCGTCACCGCGGTGCGTAGGTTGAGCGCGGTCAGGACCACGGCCAGCAGGGGCAGCGCGCTCGCGCGGGCGTTCTCGGTCACGGCTGCTCCACATAGATCGGATGGTGGGATGAATTCGCTCGATGCTAGCCCGTCGGGCACGACGGTGCCCCGGGCGCCCAACCTGACCGACGCCGTGACCTCGCGCTTCCACGACGCGATCGCCTCGGGCGCCTGGCCGGTCGGGGAGCGGATCCCGGTCGAGGCCGAGCTGATGGTGTGGGTGGGGGCGGGTCGCAACACGGTGCGGGAGGCGATCCAGTCCCTGGTGCAGGCGGGTCTGGTCCGGCGCGAGCAGGGTCGTGGCACGTTCGTCATCGCGCGCTCGGCCCTGGTGAGCTCCCTGGCCCACCGCGCGACCCGCGTCGGCCGCCGCGACGGCCTGGAGCTGCGCGCCGCCATCGACGGGGCCGCGTCGGCGATCGCCGCCCGTCGTCGGGACGACGCCGACGTGGCGGCCCTGCGTGACGCGCTGGCGGCCCGGCGCCGCGCCTGGCAGGCGCCGGACCGCGGGGCGCGGATCGTCGCCGACCTGGCCCTGCACCGAGCCGTGGTCGCGGCGACGCACAACGAGCTGTTCGTCGAGCTCTACGACGGGCTGGTGCCGTTGTACCAGGAGGTGCTCGCGGACGACGTCGACCGGGACCACGACCCGCACGAGGCCGAGCACGAGCAGCTGGTCCGAGCCGTCGTCGAGCAGCAGCCCGCAGCGGCCGCCGCCGCCGTCGCCGCCATCATCGAGCCACTCATCGAGGACCTCCCGGACCCGATGGACGGCTCGGGCCGGTCGGACCGGACGGGGTCGAGGGACTAGGCGCTGCCGACGGGCTGGGGAGGTCCGGGCCAGTACCCGACCGCGCACAGCAGCCGGGTCTCGTCGTCCGCGTCCGCCGGCGGCTCGATCGCCGGCGGGAAGACGCCCCACTCCCGCCACTGGTCGGCCTGCGGGAGGACGTGCTCGGTCAGGCCGGCGACGAGCTCGGGCGACAGGTGGAAGGGGATGCCCAGGTGGTGGGCGATCAACCACGCCTGGAACGCCCGGTAGGTCGCCAGGTGGGCGAAGCCCTCCGCCGCGGGGTAGTCGCCGTACTGGAACCGGAACACCGTGCCCGGGTCCACGCCCCGACGCACGGCGGCCGTGGCGGTGTCGTTGAGGGCGTCGTAGGCGGCGACGGGGTCGTCGCCCAGCAGGTCGGTGCCGCGCAGGTCGTCCCCGTCGGCGACGGACCGGCCCTCGAGCACGCCGGGCACCCAGGCCTCGTCGTAGGCGTGGGCGGCGAGGATGTCGCGGACGGTGGGGTCCGGGGTGTGGCTCCACGCCTGCGGCGCGGGCCGGTCGAGGTCGGCGGGGTCGATGCGGTCCACGACGCTGCGCAGGGCGGCGTCCGAGGCGAGGAAGAGCTCGTCGGTCTCCATGGCCGGACGCTAGGACCGCCCTCCGACAACGCTCGCGCCCGCTGCGAGGACTCGCGCCCTCCCGGGTCGCGCGGGCAGGGTCTGGTCATGGCCTCCCGCACCGCGAACTTCTGCATCGACGCCCACGACCCACGGGCCCAGGTGGCCTGGTGGGCCCAGGTGCTCGACGACTTCGTACCCGTCGAGCAGGACGACGAGGACGAGGCGGAGCTCCGGGGTCCGGCGGGGCGCTGCCTGATCTTCCTGCGGGTGCCGGAGCCCAAGACCGTCAAGAACCGGATGCACGTCTGCCTGCGCCCGGTCGACCGCAGCCGGGACGAGGAGGTGGACCGCCTCCTGGGCCTGGGGGCGACGCTGGTCGGCGACCTGCGCGACGGCGACACCGGCTGGGCGGTGCTGGCCGACCCCGAGGGCAACGAGTTCTGCGTCCTGTCGACCCGCGCCGACGAGGCGGGGGTGGCGCGGGCCTGACCCCCGCGTCCCGGGCAGCCGCCGGCGCGTCAGTCGGTGGTCAGCCCCGCAGGGACGGTGCGACGGCGCCGCGCCGGGCCGCGACGAGCACCTGCGGCGGCTGCGGGCCGGAGGGCGGGAAACGCAGCTCGGCGACCACCTCCAGCCCGGCGGCGACGAGCATGTCGACCAGCTGCTCCGGTCGCCAGCGGTGGGTCGTCCAGGTGACGGGCACCCCGCCGTAGGCCTCGCGGCGCGGCACGTCCTCGTCGCCGACGTGGGTGCCGACGAGCACCTGGCCGCCGGGCACCAGCGCCCGGGCGAACTCGGCCAGCACCTGGGGCAGCACGTGGCGGGGCAGGTTGAACAGCGACCACCAGCCCAGCACGCCGGCCAGGGACCCGGGGGCCAGGTCCAGGTGGGTGGCGCCGGCCACGTCGAAGCGCAGCCCGGGGTGCAGCCGCCGGGCGTGCTCGACCATGCGCGGGGACAGGTCGACCCCCCGCACGTCCAGCCCGCGGGAGGCCAGGTGGGCGCTGACGTGCCCCGGTCCGCAGCCGACGTCCAGCACCGGTCCCAGGCCGGCGACGCCTTCGGCGAACGCGTCCAGCGCGGCCCGCAGCCAGGGCTCGCCCTCGAGCCGGCCGACCGCGAGGTCGACGTAGGCGTCCGCGACGCGGTCGTAGGAGTCCCGCACCTGGTCGAGGTCGGCGGGCTGCTCCACCCGAGCGACCCTAGCCAGCCGTCTCGCCCGCCGCGGCCAGGTGCGCCGCGCGGCCCCGCAGCAGCCGACGCAGGTACGGCCGCAGGACCAGCTGGGCCACCACGGCGCCCAGCGGGCCCAGCGGCGCGACGACCTGCATCCGGTCGGTCATCACGGTGCCACCGACGCCGTCGGGGGCGAACACGTGCTCGTGGCGCATGGCGGCGAAGGGCCCGCGCACCTGCTCGTCGACGAACCGGTGCGGCCGCTCGTACTCGCTGACCCGGCTGGTCAACCGCCACACCAGCCCGAGGTGGCGGGCCCGGAACGTCACCTCGTCACCGGGACCCAGCCGTGACGACCCGCTGCTGGTCGTGGCCGTCTCCCCGCTGCCCGACAGGGAAGCTGCGTGCACGTCGACGTCCAGGGACAGGTCGAACAGCACCTCGGGCGCGCACCGCGCCCGGGTCACGACCTCGACCACCGTCACGGCGCGGCCGGGCCGAGCACCGCGTCGACGGCGAGGCCCAGCGTGGCGGCCTCGCGGGGCAGCAGGTCCGCCTCGGCGCCGGGCATCGCCCGCTCGACAGACAGCCCGCTGACGACGCTCAGCAGCAACCGGACGCGGGCCTCGTCGTCACCGGGGGCGAGCACCCCCTCGTCGGTGAGGACCTGCAGCCACCGCCTCACCCGGTACGTCGCCTGGGCGTCCAGCTCGCGGTAGGCCGCGCGTGCCTGGGCGGTGGGCTCGGGGTCGATGAACCGGTCGTGGACCAGACGCCACGCCTGACGCGCCTGCGCCCCCGTCCCGAGGGGGGCCAGCAGCCCTCGCAGGCCGGCCAGCAGGCGCTCGCGCGCGGGGACTGCCGCGTCGGTGATGCCGTCGTCGGGGAACACGTGGTCGTAGATGCCGGCCAGCAGCGCCTCGCGCAGCGCGGCCTGCGTCGGGAAGTGGAAGCGCAGCGAACCGGTGCTCACCCCCGCCCGCGCCGCGACGGCCCGCACGCTGAGCCGCGTGGTGGGGTCCTCGGCGAACATGGCGGCCGCGGCCTCGAGCACCTTCGTCCGCGAGCCGGCCGGCTCGGGTGGTGTGGCCACGACTCCTCCTGCTGCTCGACTGTCACGCTGTACTAGTTCGCTGTGCTAGCGTCCTTTGCTATCACAGTGTGACACCGAGGGGGAGACGTGGCAGCAGGCGGGTGGCGGCAGGGGCTCGCGCGGCGACGGGTGCGGCCGGGGGACGGTCGACCGCTCCCGCCGTTCCGCTGGTGGCAGGTGTTCGGGCGCTCGCTGATGCACCTGGACCTGTCGACACCGGGGCACCCGCGGCCGCACTACGCGGTCGACGTGCGGCACGGTGGCGACGGTCACGACGGGGAGGTGCGCGCGCGGCTGTACCGCGACGGCCGGCAGGAGGCCGTCGCCCGGATGCCGGCGGCGTTCGCCGTCGGCGGCGGCGTCGTCGAGGTGGCGGTCAGCGGGGCGGGTCTGCGGCGCTGCCACCTGGTGGCCGACGACGGGACGGAGCAGGCGCTCGTGCCGGACCCCCGCTCGGCCGCCGGTCGCCGGGCGTGGCTGGACCGGCGTCACCCCGGCCTGAGCCGCTGGATCGGTTGGGTCTCCGTGCTCCTGCTGGTCGTCGGGGTCGGGCTCAACCTGCTGCAGCTGCTCGAGCCGCTGTCGCAGGTGCCGCCGCTGGCCGAGCGGTTCGGGACGTTCGACTCCCCGGTGGACCTGCCGCTGTGGCTCAACGTCAACCTCGGGCTGGCCGCCGGCCTGGGCAGCGCCGAGCGGGCGCTACGGCTGCGCTACCGCGGCTGGCTCGACGGCGCCGGCACCTGAGGCGGCGGGGCGCCGGAGGGGTCAGCGCCTGTCCCGGGCGGCGGCCCCCACCCGGACCGATGAGTCCGGGGCCCCGTGCGCGTCCACCAGGACGCAACGGCCCGTCCGGAGGCGGACCACGACACGGAGGACGACGTCCCATGCCCCAGCACCCGCTCTCGCTGCCTCACGTCGGCCCGTGACCGACCCCCGGGCCTGGGTCGGGCCGACCTGCACGGCGCTCGCCGACCTGCTGGCCGCCGCCCCGGCCCCGACCTGGGACCGGCCGTCGCTGTGCGACCGGTGGGCGGTGCGGCACGTGGTGGCCCACGTGACCATGCCCGTGCGGCTGACGCCCGAGCGGTTCGGCGCGGAGATGGCGGCGGCCCACGGCGACTTCACGGTGATGTCGGACGCGGTGGCCGCCCGGGACGCGTCGCTGCCGGTCGCCGACCTGCTCGCCCAGCTGCGCTCGCCGGCGCTGCACGCCTGGCAACCACCGGGCGGCGGCGCGGCCGGGGCGCTGAGCCACGCCGTGATCCACTCCCTCGACGTCGCGATCCCGCTGGACCGGGCGGAGGTGGTGCCGGACGAGGCCGTCGTCACGGTCCTGGACCAGCTCGCCGCCGCCGGGGGGACGACGTTCGGGGTGGACCTCACCGGCGTCCGGATCGAGGCCGACGACGGCGACCGGGGGTGGGGGACGGGCACGACGCTGCGGGCGGGCAGCCGCTCGCTGGTGGCGCTGCTCAGCGGTCGCCGGCTCCCCGACGGCCGATCCCTGCCCGTGGTCTGACGGGGCTCAGCCGGTCGTCGGTGCCCCGCTGCCGGAACCGGGCCGCGCGGTTCGGTCCTCGGTCGGCTCGAGCTCCTGGAACACCGTGATCTGGAGCCCCGCCGGCGCCTGCAGGCGGGCGTTCAGCGAGCGCCACGGGGTGCGCGTCGGCGGGGCGACCTGCTCGGCGCCGCCGTCGACCAGGGCGCGGGTGGTCGCGACGGCGTCGTCCACCTCGAACGCGACCCGCAGCGCCGGGGCGACCTGACGTCCGACCTCGACGTCGTCGATCATCCGCTTCTGGGCCGGGTTGGCGATCTCCAGCGTGGCGCGGCCGGCGTCGAGGATCACGACCTGCGCGTCACCCTCACCGCTGAACGCCGCCTGCTCGGGCAGGCCGAGGACGTCACGGTAGAACGCGACGGCCTCGTCGTAGTCCGCCGCCTCGACGACCAGGCGCAGCTGGCGCACCCCGCCGGTCCGGTGGGCGCCGCTGTCGGGAGTCGTCGGGTCGGGGCTCGTCGGGTCGGGGCTCGTCGGGTCGGGGCTCGTCATGGCCGTGATGGTAGGAGCCGGCAGGTTGGCGCTGGAGCCGCTTCGTCCGGGGCCGGAGGGGTGAGGGACCACCGGACTGCACTCGTGGGCTCCGGTCCGGTGCCACGCTGACGGAGCGGCGATCCGTGTCCGTCACCAGGGGGACGGCGACAGGCTGAGGGGCTCGTCCGCTCTGCGGGAGATGGGGTTCGTCGAGATGCTGCGTCTGGCCCGGTCGGTCCACGTCACGGTCGCGCCGCGCGCCGGCCGGAGGCCGGCGTCGTACCGGTTGTGCGTGGCGGGCCCGACCGGGTTGACGGCTGCGCTCGCGAGCGCCTGCAGCGGCGTCCGGTTGCACCTGTCCGTGGAGGGCCGGGTGAGCCTGACGGCGCCCGGCGGGTCGGGGGGCGCGTTCCGGCGCCACTTCACCGGTGAGGTCGTCGACCGTGATGACGCGGTCGAGCTGTGCGGGGAGTTCGCGACGGACGAGACGGCGGTGGCTCTCCTGCTGACCGCGTGGTCCTGCCTGGCCGTGGCCTTGGTCGGCACGCTCGTCGCGGGTGCGGCCCAGCTCGTCGTCGGGGACCCCGCCGAGGCTGCAGGACTGCTCGCGTCGGCCGCCGCACCGCTGGCCATGTCGGTGCTCCTGGCGCTCGGGTACCGCGTCGGCGCCCACGCGGGACTGGCGTTGCAGGAGCTGTTCCACGAGGAGCTCGTCGGCCTGGAGCGCGCCACCTGCGCGGAGTCGTAGCAAGCGTCCCTCGGCCGGCTCCGGTCGCTCGGCGCGGCTCCGTCCCTCGCGACGTGCGATCGCCGTTCGTCAGGCCGGGGGGATGCGGGTCAGGGTGCAGGTCGCGACGCCGCCGGGTTCCGTCCCCGCCCGGGCGAGCGCCGCGCCAGTCGGGGACCAGACGCCCGAGCTGCCGGCCGTGCGGGCGTAACCGCCGCCGGTGGCCCCGGCGAAGCCGGCGAGGACGACGTAGGCGTCGCAGGTGCGTGCGATCACCACGGCCCGAGCCTCCTGCTCGGCCAGCTCCTCGGGGTGGTGCACGACGCCGGCGGCGTAGACGTCGACGCCGAGGGCGGCGGTGCCGACCGTGTGCTGGGCGGCGCCGGTGTCCTTGCAGACCCCCAGCCCCACGCGCCAGCCGTCGACCTCGGTGACCGCCGGTCCGTCGCCGGGCACGAAGCGCGCGGCCTCGCGCCCGTCCAGCCAGGTCTTGCGGTAGGCGACGCGGGCGCCAGCCTGGTCCACCCGCACCACCGCGATCGACGTGGCCCCGGGCGGACCGACGGGCGCTCCGACGAGTGCGACGGTCCGCGTCTCGCGGCAGGCGTCCAGGAGCGGCTGCAGCACCGGGTCCTCGACCGCCACGGCGGGGGCGTCGAGCTCGTACCCGGTCAGGGACAGCTCGGGGAACACGACCAGCCGGCTGCGGGCGGCGCGGACGACCTCGGCGTGGGCACGCACCGTCTGCGGCAGGTCCGCGCCGACGACCGGTGGTTGCGCGGCGGCGACCGTCAACGTGGGCTCCATCCCGTCATCATCGACGGTGCCCGTCGCGGTCGACACGTCAGGCCACGGCGGGGCCGTCACAGCGGCTCGACGAAACCGCCTGTACCGAGGTGCAACCAGCGGGAGTTTCGGCAGGTACAACAAGTCCCGGCTGAGAGGGTGCGTCAGGAGGACCTGCGGTTGACGCACCCTTCCCGGGACGTTGCGCCGGACGGGGTATCCGGAACAGCATCGCCCACCTGAGAGTCGGTCCTACCGGTGACCAGCGCGTTGTCGGTAGGGGGTGGGCTGTCGGGGACGTCTTGCCTCAATCGGTGGGCCGGTCGCCGGTCGAGGGCGGATCATCATGGTCGTGACCGACACGCGCGAAGCCGTCCTGATTCCGCGCGTTCGTCCCCCCGACGTCCTGTGGGTTCCCTTCGCGGTGCTTGGCCTGCTGGGCCTCGGGACGACCTTGGCCGCGATCGTCTACCTGGCGATCGTCACGATGGACCTCGTTGCGGGCGACGCCTCACTGCAGTGGCAGGCGTTCCCGTTCGGCATCGGCATGCTCGTCATGGGCATCGGAGCCTTGATGGGTGTGGCAGCCCTGTGGCGCCAGCGCAGGCGAGCTCGAGTGGTTGCCCTCGGCGTCCTGCCCCTGTTCATCGCGGCAGGGGCTGCCGACGGCCTCGTCGTGAACGACAGCTGGGGCCTGCGGCTAAACCCCTTCGTCGCGCTCTCGCTCCTCCTCCCAGCGGTCGCCTGGGCGATCTTCCTACTGCCCTCGGTTCGCGACTACTACAAGCGTCTGGTCAGGTAACGATCTCCAGCTGGGGCCGGCTCAAGGAAACCGCGCTAAGCAGGGCGCGTCTCTGGATGCAGAGCGGCCGCTGTCCTCAGATTTCGGCAGGCTCGAGGCCAGCTCGCGGATCGGCGGGCGACGCGAACGGGCTGCCGAGGACCAGGACGCCCAACTCCCCGCCGTCGTCGCCGCTGGAGCCGTGGCAACAATGGCTGCCGGACCTTGAAGGAGGATCCGCCTTCGGTTTCGGTGGCGGAGTAGGGACGTACGTAACCAGCCAATCGGACGTGTTACGTGGCCGTCTTAGGCTGCAGGGATCAAGGAGGGAAAACTGACTTGGCGCGCACCGTTCTGTCGCTCCTTGTGGTAGCCATAAGCCTCGCTTTCCTCCCCTTCGTTCTGATAGTAACGGCCACCTCATCGTGGGACCTCCGCACAGAGAAGTCATTTGAAGGCGCCCGAGCCTGCGATCTTCAGATCATTCAACTTGAAGATCGAAGTAGAACCAATGACCCTCTGGCTGTACTTGTGGACGGATCTGACTGCGGCCACAAAGAACCGTTCAGGTTCGAGTACGTCGGCATCCCATTGGACTCTCGTTCCACCGAGGGCTCAATTCCCGCCCAAGTTAACGCCGACGGTTTCGTAAGGCATGCCATCTTGGCGGATGACCTAGAGGCCGTTCGGACGCTATTTCGTTTCAACGTCGCCTCCTTGCTCTGCTGCATTTCGATAGGCCTAGCGGCCGGAATTTACGCGAGACGGCGCCAAAGACCGGGTAGCGATCGCTAGCTTGGAATCGGTCACTGGCACGCTCCGCATGCCGATCCTCGTTGGGACGGCGAGGCCGGTCCCGCGCGACCTGCGCTGGACCGCCATCCATCGCCAGCAAACGGTCGGCTATCGGACCATGTCGGGACAGGCAGGCCTGATTGCGCGACCTCGCGCCACGGGGCCGCGCGTGCTGAAAGCTCCCTCGCGTCCTACGCAGCTCGTGTACCGGAGGAGGAGCGTCAGCCCGCCTGGACGGCGCCTAATCGATAGTTGTGCCCCGTGGTGCTGGCGTGCGCTCTTCGTAGTCCTCTACGCCCGCGAAGGCGCCTCGCACCCTTTCGAGGACAGCCTCGTCCCGCGCCCAGACCACCCAGAACGACGAATCCACGGCTTGCATCTGCAACTGCACTTGGCCGGACTCGTCATAAGCCGTGAACCGGCCGTCGATAATCTGCTGGCACTGCTGAGCAAGCGTCGTCATCTGCACCCAGTCCAGCGGCACCCCTCGCGGCTGGTCAGACTGCCTCTGAACGACTTCCCAATCAGCTGGCCACACGGTCCGCACGTCTCCGTTGAACTCCGCTTCTCGCAGGACCCAATTGAGGTGTGGCTGAGGGCCTACGACCGCCATCACCTGCGCGAGGTCGAAACCGAGCCAACCTGACTCCCCCTGCACCCCGATTCGCACCGCCGCCGCCATGCCCACATCTTGTCGCGCCGCTGCCCGGGCCGACCACGCCCCGGGCAGGGCCAGTTCTCAGACCACTCGAACGCCGGTCACCACTCGGAGGCGTCCTACGAACGGACGAGGTACCGGTGAACCATCCCCGGCGGGACGGCATCGGGACCGAAGGTGCTAGGCCTTCCTGCGGTGCACTACGACCGCATAAGCCGCGAAGAACACTGCAACCGCGACCAGCCCCCATCCCACGACGGGCATCGGCAGTCCCCGCCTGCCGACATCGGACATGTCGTACGTCAGCACAACCCCGATCCCGGCAGGAAGGCACAAGGCAGCAACCACGAGCATCCCGACCGGGGAGTAGGTGGGCTGCGGCTTCACGTGATCTCCCGACTTCGGCGGCGACCGCGAGAAGCGGCCCTCAGCGAGGCGAGGTTCGGCCACGTTCTGCTTCGACGCAAGCGGGGCAAGGGGGCGTCAAAGGGCTGAACGATCACAGCCCCCACCCGGGCGGGCGACGTCCTCCTAACGGAATGGGCCATCGGCCGCCACGTCGTGGGGCGGTGGGAGTCGTCGGATACGGTCGAATGATGGACCGAGCCAGCATCGCCCGCACAGCCGCAGTCGTGCTCGTGGCCCTCGCGGTCAACATCGTTCTCGACGTGTCGTTCGATCTGCCCGTGCTCGCCCGCTGGGGTGTCGCTCTTGCTGTCGTGATTCTCCTGACCACTCTGCTCGAGGTCGCCCGCCGGCGATCCACCCGGCGGCGGCTTGACCGCAGTCCGTCGTAAGCAACTAAGCGCCGTGACGTCAGTGCTCCAGAGGCGTCCGGCAGACGATCCTTTCCCGAGTTCGGTCTAGGCCTCTTCCCGGGTTCCGGCGCGACGGGTCTCCCGCTCACGCGCAGTCAAGGACATCCACCGCACGACCAGGAGACCTGTCGGAGCACCGAGGAAGACACCCCCCCCGCCGCGATCGGTGCCCACTCCGGCGCATCAGTGAGGACGCCAATAGCCGTAGCAACGAGCACCGAGGTGACGAACGCAAGCGCGTAGAGAGCAGCGATTCGCCAGCGCCAGCTGGGGCGCGGCGGGTGATCAGTCACGAACTCACGCTAGCTGCTGGGGTTAGGCCGCCGCGCACCATGGGTCCCTGCACATGGCCGCCAGATTGCGTCAGTAGCCGATGGCGAATTCAAGCGGTCGTCGCAACGACGGGCTTGGAGGGGTCTGACAGTAGGCGCTGTAGGGCGTCCTCGGGCGTGATCCCGCCGAGGGTCTTGCGGGTCGCTGGTTGAGCTCGGTGGCGACCTCGAGCAGCCGTTGGGGACTGTGCATGGACATGTCGGGGATCTTCCCGGAACCGCCGGTGGTCTTGGGTCGTCGCGGGCGCCGGATCGCGCGCCCGGTCCGCAGGTGCTGGTGCAGGTCAGCGCGCAGGTGCCCGCGGCCCTGGACGTAGAGGGCCTGGTAGATGGTCTCCGGACTCACCTGCAGCTCCAGTCGCTCGGGAACCACCACGGCGAGGTGGTCGCTGATCTGCTCGGGGCTCCACTTCAGGCACAGCTTGGCCTGCACCTTCTCGGCCAGCTCGAGGGTGTCGAACTTGCTGGCCTTGGGTCGGCGGGCCCGCAGCTCGGCCCGCTTCTGAGCCGCGTGCGGCGCATAGGAGACCCCTCGCGCTGCTCGCCGCGCGGGGCTGCCGTTGCGTTGCAGCTCCCGGCTCACCGTAGACGCCGACCGGCCCAGCAGCACCGCGATCGACCGGACCCCGGACCCGGCCAGGTGCAGGTCCGCGATCCGCAACCGCTCCTCCAGCGACAGGTAGCGGCCCGAAGGCGTGGGCTTCTTTCGGGGCACCATCCCGCCGGTCGCCCGGCGCCAGTACCGGCCGCTTCGCCTGTCCACGCCGACAGCGTCACAGGCCGCCTGCAGCGTCGAACCCTTCGCGATCAGCACCCAGAACGCGGCCTGCTTCTCGATCGACTCTTTCCTGGACAACACCAACAACACCTCGAATCAGAAGGGGTGTTGCAACGACCGACTGAGCCCGCCGTCGGCTGTTGGGACGCTCGGTGCTGGCCTACCGGATGAGCTCGCAGATTCGAACGTCGGACCTGTTGATTAACGCGTGGTTCAGACGCCAGAAGTAGGTCCCGCGCTTCGGGTTGGCTGCCGCTGACTCCAGCACCTCCAGCAGCCCCTCAATGGTCCCGGCGACGACGGTCGGGGTGGCCATGAGGGGGGCGACGTGGGGGACCTCGTCCCAACCGCAGGAGTGGGTCGTCGTGGGCCGGGGCCGCGTCTTCTTCCAGCCCCTGGGAAGCGAGAGCCCGAGGGCATCGACCTGCCGGAAGAAGTCGGCACGGTCGGGCGCGAACACGGTCAGCTGACACCAGTCACCCGGCAGGTCGAGGGCGTCTTCGATCATCCACGCGCCACCAGCCATACCGGCATTGTTCGGTCGTGCGGAGATCTTCGCCGTGTACGCCTCGGGCCGACGGGGGCCGGTCAACGATCGTCTACCGGGGCAGCATGAGCTTGAAGCCCTCATGGGAGGCGACGAAGCCGAAGCGTTCGTAGAAGCGGTGGGCCTGGGCTCGTGACTTGTCGCTGCTGAGCTGTACGAGGGCACACCCACGGCGCCCGGCCTCGGCGATCGCCCACTCAAGCAGCGCGGATCCCAGGCCGCGGCTGCGAAAGTCCGACCGGACTCGGACCGCTTCGATCTGGGCTCGCAGTGCTGCGCGCCGAGCGAGGCCAGGCAGGAAGGTCAGCTGCATCGTGGCGACGACGTGAGAGTCCTCGGTCGCGACGAGCAGCAAGTGCGCCTGGTCTGCGTCGATCTGATGAAAGGCCGCAAGGTAGGTGCGGTGGTCGTCCTCGGTCACGATGCGGTCCCGGTTCGCGCCGAGCTCGTCGGCGGCCAGCAGGTCGACGATGGTCGGGACGTCCTCGGCGACGGCTCGCCGAAGCACCACGCTTCCCCCGGCAGCTGGGAGTTCCGCCAGGGCCGTCATCCCCCGAGGCTGCCCGACCTGCCGCCGTGACGCCATCGTCGTCCCGGAGCCGATCGACCAGCGGGAATGGTCAGACGAGGTCTCGGCCGCGGAGGTCGACGTCGAGTGTGCTCCACTCGCTGACGAACTCGAGCAACCGGTCCCACTCGACCAGAGCCGGCTGATGGTCGGCCCACCAGCTCGCGAAGCCGTCGGACGACATGACTGCTTCCTGGGACTCGCGGCTCGCCCAGCGCTGGATCGCGACGACTGGCGTGCCGTCGAGGCTCAGCTCCAGACCGAGCGTGACGTCGTCCGACAGACGCTGGTACTCCGGTACGACCTGCTGCTGCACCAGCGCCACGACGTCCTCAGGGTGCACGCCGGGTGGCACAGCACCCGTCTCACCGAGGCAGCGTTCGCCCACGGGCCGATTGCCAGAGGCGACCGTCGTTGCTTAGCGGAGCGGCCGCAGGACGCCTGCGTCCGTCCCGCAGGCGATCCCGTGTCTGACGGCGAGCCCGGTGTCGCGCGACCTGCTCCCACGTCGCCGTCCGTCGCCGGCAGACGGTCGTGGATCGGGACTTCGGTGTGACGGCTCGGTGGCGGTGGCTCCCTCGTGTGGTCGTCCGAGGGATGCAACCGCGCGTGGATGCCGGGCGTAGGGGAGGTGTCAGGTACGCACCCCGGCCCGCTCGGGACGGGGGCACAACGACCGCAGAGGAGCACCACATGAACGCCGCCCGTTCCGTGAACCGTCGCCGTCTGGCCGTCGCCGCAACCGCTGTCTTCGCTGTGGGTGGTTCGATGCTCGCTGCGGCCCCCGCAGCATCTGCGGCGCCTCCGGTGTCTGCCGGGGCCGCCCGCCCCGTGACCTCCTCCTCTGTCGCGCCGATGGCGACCAAGGCTGTCCGCGCGGAGCAGGAGCCGGTGCTGTCCCGTGGCAGCACCGGAACCGCCGTGCGTGAGTGGCAGACGATCGTGACCTACGTGCTCGGCGAGGACAGCATCGTCGTGGACGGCAGGTTCGGGCCCGCGACCGCGGCGGCCACCCGACAGGTGCAGCAGATGTTCGACCTGGACACCGACGGCGTGGTCGGGCCCCTGACCTGGAGCGCCACCCGCGTCGTCCACGCCCCCGTCAACCCCGGGGACGTGACCGGTGGCCACGCCCCGGTGGACCCGGGTGCGGTGAGCGGCGTCGGTCCCGCGACCGCGGTGTCGGCGGTTGGTCACCTGGAGGTCGGTGACCGCGGTGAGCGGGTCAGGTTGTGGCAGCACATGCTCGACGGTGACCCGCGCAGCACGTCGGCGACGGTGGCGGACGGGGTCTTCGGGCCGAAGACCCTTGCCGCGACCCGGGCGTTCCAGCAGCGGTACGGGCTGGTCGTCGACGGCATCGTCGGGCCGCGGACCCGGGCCACGATGCAGGACGTCCGGGACGACGTCTGATGCGGCACCCACTCAGGTCCGAGGGCCTGCGGCCTTGCTGGGGCGGCATCGGCTCGCTGGGGGTGTCGTCGCCCAGCGTCTGCTGCCGCGCCCCGAGTCCGCGCCACGAGGTCGACAGGTGACTTCTGCGGAGTCGCGGTCGCGCAGACGGGTGCGACAGCTGGCGCAGCGCGGCGTCGCTGTGGCCGCAGCCGCGTTCGGCTTGTTCTTCGTGGCCGCGGTCTCCTGGCGGATCGTCATCGACGGGGTAGCCGGCGTCTGAACCGGAACGCTGTGGGTGTGGTGGAGGCTCGGGCTGCTGGATGCCGACGAGGACCTGATCCGTTACCTCGGCGGCCTGGGACGCGTCTGCGACCTGGCAGCGTGGGCCCCCCTGGGGGGCTGCATGCAACCGGGTCGCCGGCTCAGGCGTAGAAGCCCGTACGCAGGATGTGAGGGGTGGCGGTGGACAGGTCTGACTTCGACGCGCTGTACGAGCGTGAGTGGTCCGGTCTCGTCGCGGCCGTCACGCTCGTGTGCGGAGACCCGCAGGAGGCCGCCGACTGCGTCCAGGAGGCTTTCGTGCGAGCGTGGCAGCGTCGCAAGCAGCTCGACGCCGACGCGGGCGGGTGGCTGCGCACCACGGCGCTGCGGGTGTCGGTCAGCCGGTGGCGCCGGGCCCGAAACGCCTCCACGGCCTGGGTGCGCGACGCGGCCCGACCTCAGCGCCCGCACGACGTGGCCGAGGCATCAGGGGTGCTGGACGTCGAGCTGTGGACCGCGCTGGACCGGCTGCCGCAGCGGCAGCGAGAGGCTCTCGTGCTGCACCATGTCCTCGACCTGTCCGTGGTCGAGGTCGCCCGGCTCACCGGCACACCGACCGGCACCATCAAGGCCAGGCTCGCCCGTGGACGTCGAGCCTGCGCCGACGCCCTCAGCCGCGCCGACGGCATGAGCCCCGCGCCCGAAGGGGGCCGAGCATGAACCAGACGCCTCCTCCCGGCGGATTCGACCCGCGGGACCCGGACGCTGATCCGCTGGCCGCGCGACTGTCGCGGCTGCGAGCCGCCGGCGCGGGCGCCTCGGCCCCGGGCCCCGGGCCCGAGGCCGCGCGCCGCACGGCGCGTCACCGGCAGTTCGCGACCACCGCCGCCGTCACGGCCGCGGCCGTGCTCGTCGTCGTCGCTGTCCCCTTCACCGCCGCCTTCGTGCAGGACCCCCCGCCGCCACCGGCCACCCCCATCCCGGCCCCAACAGCAGCACCGGTGCTGCCCACTCCGGACGCCGACCCCTCGGTCGCGCCCACGGCCCCGACCGGTGACCCGACAGCCAGCACCGACCCGACAGACGCGGCAGCGCCGACGGCTCCCGGCACGCCGTTGCCTCAGCCCTCTGCAGCAGGCACGGATACCCCTTCCACGGACGCGCCTTCCACGGACGCGCCGCCCACGACGCTGCTCGAGGCGCCGTTCTCCGGCTACCCCGACGTCCAGGAAGACGTGGTGACCTGGGAGCTGCTGTGCCCACCCGACTTCGACGGCGTCGTCCCGCCCGGGGCCACGACGATGGGCACAGCCCAGAACGACCTCACGGACCAGGGCCTCACCATCCGGCAAGTCGCGGTGTTCGCCTCCGCGGAGCAGGCCGCCCTGGCCGCCGACGAGCTCGGTCGCTACGCCCGTACGTGCGCCGGGGAGTACGAGCCACAGCCGGGCTTCGTGGCCAGCAGCAGCACGGTGCAGCCGCTGGACACCGGCGAGCAGGGACTGCTGGTCGACACGGTCGCCGAGGACAGCGTCTCCGCGACCGCGATCCTGCGACGCGGCTCGGCCGTCGCCCTGGTCAGCGCGTCCGCGCTTCCGCCGTACCCCGGTGGGCGCAGCGCAGCCGAGGACGTACGCGCCGCCGCCACGTCGATGTTCGGACAGCTGTGCCCCTACGAGCAGAACGCCTGCTGAGACCCGTGTCCGAACGGCCCCTGGGTCTGTCGAGCCAGAACCCCTCGGGGGAGTCGCGGCCGCGAGCTACGCCCCTCGCTCCGCGACGCCGACACGAGGTCCGACGTCGACGCGGTCGTCACCTGGGAGGTCGTGGTCGTCGCCGTCGGGGCGCATGCCGCCGAAGCGCGCTGGGTCGAGCTGGCGACGAGGGGGCGCATCTTCGACCGGTCGCCGGCAGGAACCACTGAGCCCCCGGAGGCCCTGGACGGTCGCGCTCGTCGACTTGCCGACGTGCAGGTTGACGCCGGCCTGGCCGAGGCCGTCCACGTCGCGTCTCTGGACGAAGGCAGCTCGGAGGACAGTGACGACTACGAGCACGTTCTGTGGTTGGAGGAGTGGTTGGAGCTCGCTGTAGGGGCCGAGGCGCTCCACGCTCTGGAGGCAGCGGTCGCCGCCCACCCTCTGGTCGAGGATGCAAACCATGAGGATCGCGAGGTCCTCTCCGTCGCAGCACCCACGTTGCATCCCGAGGACGTCCGTCAGGTCGTGCTCGAGGTGCTCGCTGAGGCGTACAACCCGGACTGGTCACGGACCGCCTGAATGGACTGCAGCACCTCAGGGCCGCCGCAGGGTCGTGACCAACGGCTACCGGCCCCGGGACTTCGACACCCGCGCCGGCACAATCGACGTCGCCATCCCCAGGCCGACGTGACGGACCGACGAGCTCGGACTGGCAGGGCTCCGGCTGGAAGTCTGAGGTAGTGACTGCATCCCTCCGCTGCGAGCTCTTCCCCGCTGATCTCGACGCGGCGATCGGCTTCTACGTCGACGTCCTCGGCTTCACCCTCGACCGGGACGAGCGGGCGTCCTGCTCCCCCTACGTTGCGTTGACCCACGGCACGGTCCGCCTGGGACTGGCTCAGCGTGACGACGTCGGCGGCGCCGAGTCGCGGCGTCCACCGGCAGGGGTCGAGCTGGTGCTCGAGGTCGACGACCTGACCGCTGCACGTGACCGCGTCACCACCGCAGGGTGGTCGGTCGACGAGGACCTCACCGAACGATCGTGGGGGCTGGTTGACTTCCGGGTCCTGGACCCGGCCGGCTACTACTGGCGCATCACCAGCCGTGCCTCCGGTTGACGATCGGTCATCGACAACACGCTAGAGGCGTGTGGCATGTCGTGAGGGGTCGTGCCACAGTACAGAGATGGATGCCACGCTGGTGCTCGGGCAACAAGGTCGTCTCGTCATCCCCGCCGACGTCCGAGCCGCGCTGGGTCTGGCTCCTGGCGACCGCCTCCACCTGCACCTGGCGGGACGCCGGCTCGTCCTGCAGCGTCAGCAGGACGCCGCCGCAGATCTGCGGGGGTTGGCCGCCTCGGTGTCGGCCTCCCGCTCGCTGGTCGAGGAGCTTCTCGCCGAGCGGCGTGAGGCGGCAGCTCGAGAATGACCGTGCTCGACGCGTCAGCCGTCCTCGCCCTCCTGCACGACGAACCCGGCGCCGACATGGTCATGGCCGCCCTGCCTGGTTCTGTGCTGGGGGCAGCCAACCTGGCCGAGGTCGTCGGCAAGCTGGTCGATGAGGACGTCGACTCCGCACGGCTACGGGAACTGCTGGGCGCCGCAGGGGTGCGGGTGGAACCAGTGACCGAAGCCGACGCCGAGCTCGCCGGAGCCATGCGTGGCCTCCCCGGCGGTCGCGCTCTGTCCCTCGGGGACCGCTGCTGCCTCGCCCTGGCGGTACGCAGCGATCCGCCGCAGGTCCTCACAGCCGACCGCGTCTGGGCGGACCTCGACGTCCCGGTCGACGTACGGCTGCTCCGGTAGCCGATCGCCAACGGAGACGCACCTGACGTCCGCGGCTAAGCAGGACTTGGGTCTGGCGTCACCGTGACGATGGTGCATCCGACCTGGGCGCCCGAGCCCTGGATCCTCGCGTCAGCGGTCAGCAGCGTGGTCTGGAGGCGTTCGGCCGCGGCGACATAGACGGCGTCGGCGTAGCGGATCGAGCCCTGCGCCAGCTGCCGTGCGCGGGAGACGTCCGCCCACGGTGTGGCGTCGATGGCGATGCCCAGCGCCTCAGCGTCACGAAGTGCGCGCTCGACGTCCTCAGCCTGGAGGGGGTGGCTCGGGCGGTTGGCTGCTGCACGCAGGCCGGAGAGCACCTCGAAGGCGAGGTGCCCAGGAGAGCTCATCCGCTCGGCTGCTGGTTGGTCGGCGAATGCTGTGCGGGCTGCGAGCCCACGGGGGCCGGGGTCAGCGACGGCGTCGATGACGACCGAGGCGTCGACGATCACGGCGCCTGGTCGCCGCTTCGGCGGTCCAGCAGGTCCTCGGCACGTTCCACCTGGTCGTCGGTGAGCCCTTCCAGCACCGCCGTCCTGTCGTCCTCGGTCACCGACGGCTTGCCCGACAGCCTCTGATTCAGGTCGGCCAGGGCCTGCTGGCGCCGTAGGTAGGTGGCCTGGGCCTGGACGGCGCTTCGCAGGTAGCTCTGCAGCGACACCCCCAACCCAGCCGCGGTGGAGCGGATGAGGTCGAGGTCGTCGCCGGGGACGTCGCGAATCAGCACGTCGGGCATGCGACAATGATAGTGCCTGTGATAGCAACCGATCCCGGCTGCTCCTGCTCCCGTGCCTGCCAGTCCGCGTTGCTCCACCCGGCAGGTTGCAGCGAGGGCACCCGAAGAGGCTCGTGCGCTGGTCGTCCAGGCGCGGGCTCGGGCGCAGGTCAGCCGAGCAGGGCGAGGTCGCGCCGGGTGTAGCGCAGGTGCGCCCACTCCTCCTCGAGGATGACGCGGATGCAGTCCCCGACGGTGGGTCGCCAATCGGGGTCGCCCCACGGGTCGGCGCGCTCCTCCGCGAGCAGCTCCGCCGACGCCGTGGCGAGGAGGTCGGTGACCAGCTGCTGCCGCTCGGCCCGCACGGTGAGGACCTCCTCGTAGGTCGGCGGGTCCGGGCGGAAGATCGACATGTCGAAGCCCATCTCGCCCGCACCGGTGAAGATCAGACCGATCTCGTGCAGCGGCTGCGGGATCTGCAGGACGCCGCCGCGGAGCCAGGCGTCCGTGGCCAGGACCAGGTGGCGCAGCGTCTCGGCCAGCGACCACTCGTCCTCGACGTGGGCGTCCACCAGCTCCGGCGGCGTGCTCGTAACCGTCGTCCGCCACGCGGCCTGCACCGCGGCCCAGCCGTCGCGCAGCCCCTCGGGTGTCTGCGCCCTCTGCAGCTCGCGGCCCGGGAACTGCCGGTTGAGCTCGGCGTCCACCAGTGGCACCACGTCGACCCCGTTGACCACGAGGCGGCCCATGAACAGGTCGTGGCTGTCGATGTCGAGCCCGTCGACGTCGACACCGCGCATCGTGACGCCGCTGACGTCGGAGGACCTCACGGTGGCGCCCCTGAGGCTCGCCCGGACGAAGGTCGCGCCCTCGAACTGCTTCGTGCGGGAGTAGACCGTCATGGCGTCATCCTCGTCCTCGCGGACGCGCTGTTCCAGAGGGCTTCCTCGCGCGGGTCCGCGTGACGGTCGCTCAGCCTGCGGCCAGCTGCTCCAGCACCGCGAGGAAGCGCTCCGTCGGCTGTATGACGATGCGGCCGTCGTGCACCTGGGTCAGCTGCT
Source organism: Jannaschia sp. R86511 (assembly GCF_042466345.1). Taxonomy (NCBI): domain Bacteria; kingdom Pseudomonadati; phylum Pseudomonadota; class Alphaproteobacteria; order Rhodobacterales; family Roseobacteraceae; genus Jannaschia; species Jannaschia sp. R86511. The sequence continues at coordinate 344,655 of NZ_JAXHCD010000001.1, read as the reverse complement.
CGTAGTGCTGGCCGTCCCACCAGTACACGTGCGGGCTGAGCGGCCCCACCGCGTCCTCGTAGCCCCTGACGGCGAAGCCGGCCATGCCGTTGAGCGCACCGACGACGGACATGTCGCGCACCATGTGCCACACGACCTGGTGACGGTTCGGCACGCTGAGCAGCCAGCCGTGCGCCCCGGCCGTCTCGCCCGCGACGTCCGCGGCCAGCCCGGGCATGAGCAGGGCCCGGCTGCCGGTGTGCACCGAGTCCCCGAGCAGGATCGTGAACGTGCCGCCGCCGTCCACCGGCACCGGGACGAGCTCCTCGGTCGGGAGCCGGCGCAGGTTCTCGACACCCGCGGCGTGCAGCGGCTCCCAACCGCCCGCGGCCGAGACCGCCTCGTGGGGGAAGACCGTCACCGTCTCGGGCAGGTCGAGCGCGAGCATCTCCACGAGGCCGGGGGCGAACTCGCGGTACGGGTGGTGCTCCGCCGTGGGCAGGGAGGCCAGGTCGTACAGCCGCGCGTACGTCGAGCGTCGGGCGTCGTCGGGGGACAGGCCCTGGAAGGGGTCAGGTGCGTCGAGGTCGTCGAGCACCCGCCGCACGTGCTCGCGGACCAGGCCGGGCCACGTCGACCGCGGCTGCCCGTGGCAGGCCGCCCCCGCGTTCCAGAACCCGAAGCGGCGACCCGCTGCGTCGACGGCGTGGTCGGGGTGGACGACGACCTCCAGACCGCGCTCGGCGAAGGCCTCCCGCATCAGGCCGCGGAGCTGCTGCGCCTCGGCCTCGGTCAAGAAGGTCAGGGCCCCGTCGGGCCGCGCGGTCTCCTTCGGCTTCCTGCTGAACAGTCCCATGCTCGCCCCCGTGGTCGTCGGCCACCGGCTGCTGCCGGCCCGGACGAGAGTGTGCGGGTCGGGCGACGGTCCCGTCGTGGGACCGGTCGAGGTCCACCCGACCGGGCGTGTCCTCGCCATGGTGCATCCCGGTGCTGGGGTCGACGGATGCTCGGCCACCGCGGCGGGTAACGTCGAGAGCGGACACGGGTCCCGTCGTCCGATGGCCCCGTCGGAGGAGGGCAGATGCCTCGTCGGCACCGCTGGGCGGTCGTTGCAGGGGTCGTGGTGTGCGCCGTGGCGCTCCCGGGCTGCGGCGACCAGATCGTCGACCGCACCGTGGGGGTCGTGTACTGCACGTCCCCGTCGCTCGGCGAGGGCACGGTCGAACGGGTCGAGTACCGGCAGGGCGAAGAGGTGGTCGCCAGCACCCAGCTCGAGGTCGGTACGACCTACCGGGCCGAGGTGCCGGCGGGCGAGCTCACCAGGATCTTCGTCGACGGCCGACTCGCGGGCTCCTCGGGCGCCGAGGAGCCCGACCCGGAGACCACGGTGACGGGGCGCTACACCGCTCTGCTGGGGGAAGGCTGCCCCGAGTACACCGAGCCCTGAGGTCGTCTGCGCGTCGGTCGACGTCGACGGCGCACCCTCCCAGGACCCGTGCGGCGGACGACGCAGAGGACGTCAGTACGAACGCAGGGCCAGCCCGTCGACAGTCACCGGTGCGCTGCCCAGGCTGATCGTGATGGTCCCGCTTCGCCGTGCGCCGCCCAGCGGCACCGACCGCAGCTGACGGTGCCTCGTCGTGCTGGTGCGGAGGTCGATGGTCGCGACGCGGACGCCGTCGTCGAGGACCTCGACCTTGCCGCACGTCGGACAGGTGGTGGCGAGCAGCCACACCGCGTCGGTCCGGGTGCCGGTGCGGTGGATCGACGCGCCCCTGGCCGTGGTGCGGGCCGCGCTGCCCATGTAGTAGCTGCTGCTCCTGGGACTGGTCCAGGTGCCGTTCGTCCTCAGGTTCGTCTGGTCCAGCGGGACCACGGTGCACCGTGCGGTCGTCCACCCGGACACGTTGCCCTGCGCGTCGCGGGCGCGTACCGACAGGCAGCGGGTCTCGCCCGCCCGCAGCTCCTGCAGCGGGACCGACGCCTTGGTACGCCTCTGCCACCCGCTCGGGTACTGCCACGCGCCGAGGGCCTTGCCTGTGGCCGCGCCGCGCCGCGCCAGCGCACGTCGTAGGTCGCGACCTTGCGGTCGTCGGACCCCGTCCACGCGTAGGTGGTGGACGTGCCGAGCGACGTCGTGGCGAGCGAGGTGGAGAGGACCTTCGGCACCACGCTGTCCGGACCGGGGAAGTCGGCGCCCCACCGGTCGGGCGCGCTGCGGTCGCCGCCGTTGTGGGCGAAGACCGACAGGATGTGCCGGCCCTTGGGCACCTGGACCGTGGCGGACCGGGCCCCCGCGGGAAGGTTCGAGGCGAGGACCCTGTCGCCGAGCCGCACCGAGAAGCCGGTCGCGGGGGCGGCCGCCGGGTCCTGGCCGGGCACCCAGCGGATCGTCGCCCGGTCCGTGGACGGGTCGACGACGAGCTCGGTCGCGTGAGGAGCGGCGGGCAACGTGCCGTGCGGCACGACCCGGGGGCCGACCACCGGCGCGGCGAGGCCGGTGCGGTTGAGCGCGCGTACCTGCACCGTGTACGCGGCGCCGTTCGTCAGGCCGGGCAGCTGCAGCTCGCGCTGGTCGGCCCGGGCCGTCGCCCGGTGCTCGGTCCCGGGAGAGCTGGTCCGAGTGGCCACGACGGCGAACCCCTCGGCGGCGGCACCTGCGGGCGCATCGTGCGCCCACCGCACCACCGCGCCGCCGGAGGCGGGGCTGGTCGTCACCCCGGTGACAGGAGGCGGTGCCGTGAGCCGCCTCGTCGGCCCGGGCCGGGGCGTGCTCGCCGGACCGGGGGCGTGCAGGAGTCGCACCTGGCTGTCACCGCGGTACCAGGCGGCGGAGAACGTCCCGCCGGACTGGTTCACGGCGGGGCGCACCGGGCGTCCCTGCAGGGGGAAGCGGTCCGCCTCCTGCCAGCCCGCCGTCACGTCTCGCAGGTCGAGCCACTGGACGACCACCTCGTGCTTCGGGGCCTCCAGGTATCGGGACGGCACCTCCACCGCCCGGATCGCGACACCGTCCCCCACCACGACGTCCCCCTGCATGTCGGTGACGTGCCGACGCGGGTGCTCCCCGTCGAGGTCGACCACGAGCCCTTCGGGCTCGCCCTCGTCGACCGCGTTGCAGCGCACCACCAGCCAGCGGCCGGCCACCTGCGGATGGGTCGCGTAGCAGCCGTCGCCGACGTCGTGGACCGTCGCGGCGCCGGTGCGGAGGTCCTGCTGCACGACCGCCCACGGCCACTCGCGTCCCATGCCGTACGGGCTCTGCCGCAGGACCTCCGACCCGCTGCGCCACGTGCTGCCGCCCTGCAGGTCGGTGGCGTCGGAGAAGTAGCGGGCGTCAGGTGCGGCGCCGCCCAGATCGACGACCGCCGTCACCTCCCGCTCCGCCTGCCGCGCGAGGGCGTAACCGTCCCCTGCCCTGCGCAGGTCCCGTAGCGAGGCGGTCCCGGCCGCGACCGGGCCCAGCGTGCCGTCACCCAGGAGCGCCGCGACGCCGTCCGGTCCCATCGCCGCGGTCGTGACCCCGTCGGTGGCGACGTCCTGGGTGGACACCGGGGACCTCGTGGGCTCCGCCAGGGGCCCGGCCCCGTCCAGCTGCCACGACCACAGGGACCCTGCCCCCGAGACCACGAGCCGTTCTCCACCGACCGAGGGCTGGCCGCCGTCCGGCACGGCGTCGAGCCTCGCGAGGACGTCGACGCCTCCGTCGGGACCGCGGTGTTCGAGGGTGGTGGCGCGACCCCGCCCCGGCCGGACGACGACCAGCCCCTGACCACCGTCAGCGGCGACGTTGCCCACGAGGTCGCCCACGTCCGGCGCAGCGGTGCTGCCCGCCGTCACCGTCCGGAGGCGGGTGCGGCCGTCGAAGGTCCCGGCGCGACGGTCGACGCCGATGTGCACGGCGTCACCGACCACCGCGAGCGAGAGCGGGAACGCGCGACCCTGCGTCGGCGCCGGCTCGTCCAACCGGTGCACGACGATCGGCCCGGTGCTCCGGGCTCCCTCCACCGGTACGACCGCGGCGCCGACGTGGCCGTCGACCTCGGTCAGCCAGGCGACGGCGCCGGTCCCGACGATGAGGGTGTCGAACCCGATGGACGCCTCACCGGGACTCAGCGGCGACGCGGCCGCCGACACCGTGTCGACCAGCCACACCCCCCCTCCCGGCACGACGACCGCAGCGACGGGTCCGTGGACGTGCGACGGAAGCTGGAAAGACCCCCACGGCCGAGAGCTGAGGGGCAGCCCGTCGATGGGTGTGCGTACCCCGTCGCGTTCCACGACCAGCCGCCGGATGCCCGCCTCCTCGGTCGCCTCCTCGACGAGGCGGCTGTCCTCGCCCACGGACACGAGACGGTCACGCTCCCCCGGTAGCGGCTCGGGGACGAGCTCGACGGCGCCGCTCGCGAGATCGACGAGCCGCCACGTGCCGTCCCACGCCGTCATCGGCGCCTCCACCGCGGTGGACCCGGCGAGGGCGGCGTCGTCCCGTACCCCGACCGGGGCGGGCGCGCCGTCGTGGGGGAACCAGGTCATCTCGCGGTAGGGGGGCTCCGTCTCGACCAGCGCGAGGACGCCCTCCGGTGACACCCCCCGCAACAGGGCCTGCCGGCCCATGAAGCGGTCTGGCACCTGGACGTCGGTCCACGGCCGGTGGTCGTCGGCGCGGGTGAGAGCCGACGGGGTCGACGTCGACGGGAGGGCGGAGGCGTCTGCGGGCAGCGCGACCACGAACGAACCGAGCAGCGACAGCGCCACCCCCACCGCGATCCGCCGCCGCCGCGCGGTCGGTGTCACGAGAGGAGCATCTGGTCACGGTCGCTGCCGGTCAAGGAGTCTGCCCGAATCCTCCGGAAGGTCGTCCGAACGGGTCAGGCGGCCTTGGGTGGACCCCGGAGGGCTGGACGGCCCTTCGTCGTCGATCCGCCGGTGGCCGCCCGACCCAGGACGGTCCTTGTGGTCCGCGCCAGGCAGCGGGAGGCTCAGCCATGAGCCACGGGCAGGCCCACGTCGTCCAGGACGCCTCCGGCACCGGTCCCGTCGCACCGCTCCGGCTGCGGCACCTGCTGCTGGTCGCCCTGGTCGTGGGGTCGTGCGCCGTCGTCTACGGCTCCACCGTCCTGGCCAGCTGGTCGGCCAACGGGTTCGACGTCCTCCCGCTGTCGCAGCCTGGTGTCGGTGCCTCCGGCCGGCCCGGGCCCCCGGTCCTGCCGTCGGAGGGCTCGGTGCTGCTGGGTTACCTGGCGATCCTGCTGACGCCGTTCGCCTGCGTCGTGGGAGCGCTGCTCGTCGGTGCCGACGTCGTGGTCGCGCTCGGCCCGGGCCGACCGTGGCGGGACACGCTCCCGTCCCTGCTCGTGCTGGTCCTGTGCCTCGCGGTCCTGGCGGCGTACGTCGCGCTCGGACCGCTCACCAGCTGGTGGTTGGACTGAACGCAGGGATCGACCGACCGGGGCTTGACAACCTACAACCGGTCGGTTGTAAGTTTCTCCTGTGACCGACGACCAGGACGAGGACCGGGCCGACGCCCTGTTCCACGCGCTGGCCGACCGGACCCGACGCGACATCCTGCGTCGGGTGCTGGCGGGGGAGCACTCGGTCTCCGCTCTCGCGGCGTCCTACGACATGAGCTTCGCCGCGGTCCAGAAGCACGTCGCGGTCCTGCAGGGGGCTGGCCTGGTCACCAAGCGACGCAGCGGCCGTGAGTCCCTGACCAGCGGTGACGTGCAGGCCGTGCGCTCGGTGGCCGCCATGCTCACCGAGCTCGAAGCCGTCTGGCGCGGTCGCATCGCCCGGATCGACGAACTGATCGCCACCGACCCGTCCATCGAGAGGAACGACTGACATGCCCGTCACCGACGTGAAGCACGACATCGACGCCCTGACCCTGACCATCGTGGCCGACTTCGCGGCGCCCGTGGAGCGGATCTGGCAGGTGTACGCCGACGCCCGCCAGCTGGAGAAGGTCTTCGGCCCGCCGACCTACCCCGCCACGTTCGTGGACCACACCCTGACGCCGGGGTCTCGGTCCACCTACTACATGACCTCCCCGGAGGGGGAGAAGTTCGCCGGCGTCTGGGACATCCGGACCGTCGAGGAGCCCACCCGGTTCACGTTCGAGGACGCCTTCGCCGACGAGCACTTCACCGTCAACCCCGACATGCCCGTGAGTCACGGCTCGTACTCCTTCGCCCCGCACGACGGCGGCACGCGGGCGACCTACGTGAGCACGTACGCCTCCGCCGAGGCGCTCCAGCAGGTCCTGGACATGGGCGTCGTCGAGGGCGCCTCGACGGCCATCAACCAGATCGACGACCTGCTCGCCGCCGGGTGAGCGTGGCGGGGCGGCACACTGCCGGCATGGGTGAGCAGGCGGTGGTCCGTGCTCCGGCTGCGCTGGTGGACGGTGACGTCGACCTCGCCCGTCGCGAGGTGGCCGGCGGGGGCTCGCGGCTCGAGAGGGCCCTGGCCGAGCACCTGAGGGCTGACGGCCACGGGTCGGTCTACGACCGGCCCGCCGCCTTCGAGGCGTTCATCCGCGGCGGCGGCAACGTCGCGCTGTACGCGGCGGTCGGCACCGCGCTGGCCGACCTCTACGACCGGTTCCGGCCCGCCGCCCTGCTGGACGTCGGCTGCGGTGACGGCACGGCCCTGCTGCCCGCGCTGCAGGCCGCCCGGCACCACCCCGCCCACCTCGACCTGCTGGAGCCCTCGGCCCCGCTGCTCGGCGCCGCCCTCGAGCGGCTCCGGCAGCGGGCCGGCTCCGACCCGCGGACCCAGGTGCACGCCCATCCGGTCACCGCCCAGGCCTTCACCACCGGCCTCGCCGCGCAGCCCGACCCGGCGCGGACCTGGGACCTGGTGCAGTCCACCTTCGCCCTGCACGCCATCGACCACGACCAGCGCGCCGCGGTGCTTCGTGACCTGCGTCCCCACGTGGCCCGGCTGGCCGTCGTGGAGTTCGACGTCCCCGACGTCGCGGTCGGCAGCCCGGACCACCTGCGGTTCCTGCACCGGACCTACGAGCAGGGCCTCGCCGAGTACTCCGACGACCGGGACCTGGTGGCCCAGGGCTTCCTGATGCCCGTGCTCACCGGCCAGCTGCGCCCGGGTGCGGTGCGCGCCACCTTCGAACAGCCCGCCACGGCCTGGGCCCGGCAGCTGCAGCGCGCGGGCTGGACCGACGTGACCACCCGGCCCCTGCACGACTACTGGTCCTCCCCGGCGTTCCTGGTCACCGCCCGCGGTGGGGTCGGGACGTCAGGTGGGTCAGCGGGTAGCTCCCACGCGGCACGCGCGGGGATGAACACTGCCTGAACTGTGCCGGACGGGGCGGGTCTCGGCTGGGGGTGCTGGGCCTGTCCTTGTCACTGTGGTGTCCTCAGCCCACGGAGAGGACACCCTCGTGACCGAGCACGCAGCACCCGAAGAGCAGAGCAGCAGGGACCGGATCGTGGAGGAGGTCTCCGACAAGGTCGAGCGGCGCCCCTCGGTGGACGCCTCGCGGGAGGAGATCCGGACGCTGGCGGAGGCGTCGGTGGACGATCTGTCCGACAAGCCGGTGCAGACCTTCACCCCGTTGCTGGCCGAGAACGAGGTCGTGAACGGGCTGATGGCCGACGACACCGAACAGCGTGAGGACGAGCCGGACCCCGCCTGACGACGATCCGGCAGGCGGCTCCTGGGGCCCGGCGATCCTGTCAGCCCGCTGACCTCAGGCCTGGTCGGACGACGATCCGGCGGTTCGCGGGTGGACCTGCGGCAGCGGTTCGGGCTCGACGTGGGGCAGGAGGCGGTCCAGCCACCGGGGGATCCACCAGTTCCGGCTGCCGAGCAGCGTCATGGTCGCCGGAACCAGCAGGATGCGGACGATGGTCGCGTCGATGAGGACGCTGACGGCGAGGCCGACGGCCAGCATCTTGATGACGACGTCGTCCTCGAACACGAACGCCGAGAACACGCTGATCATGATCAGGGCTGCGGCGGTGATGACCCGGCCCGTGGCCGCGAGGCCCTCGGCGACCGACGTCGTGTTGTCCCCCGTGCGTAGCCACGCCTCCTTGATGCGAGACAGGAGGAAGACCTCGTAGTCCATCGACAACCCGAACACGACGGCGAACATGAGCAGGGGCACGTAGGACTCGATGGGTACCGGCTGGTCGACGCCGATCAGCGAGGCGCCCCAGCCCCACTGGAAGACGGCGACGAGGACCCCGTACGCCGCACCGATCGAGATGAGGTTGAGCGCCGCTGCCTTGGCCGCGACGACGACGCTGCGGAACGTCGCGGTGAGCAGGAGGAAGGCGGCCAGGACCACGATCAGGATGACCACGGCGAGCCGGTCGGTCGTGAGGTCGGTGAACTCGGTGAACCCGGCGACCTCTCCGGAGACGTAGGTCTGCGCGCCCGTGCCTCCGACGGCGTCCGGGAGGACCTCGGCGCTGAGCAGCCGGAAGAGGGCGGTGGTGGACTCGTCCTCGGGCCCGGTGCCGGGCACGACCGTGGCGACCAGGGTGGTGTCGGAGACGGGCTGCACCGGTGTGACGGAGGCGGTGCCGTCGACCCCGGCCAGCGCCTCGTCGATCGTCGAGACCACCCCCGGCACGTCCTCGGCGGGGACGGTGGCCACGTCGACGACCACGGTGAGCGGTCCGTTGACGCCGGGCCCGAACCCCTCCGCGAGGAGGTCGTACGCCTGCCGGGTCGTCGACCCCGCCGGATCCGCGTTCGGGTAGATGTGCCCGAGGCGGATGTCCAGCAGGGGGGCGGCCAGCAGCAGCAGGAAGGCCGTGGCCGCGGAGGCGACCTTCCACGGGTTGCGCGAGACCCACCGGGAGTAGCGGTACCACGTCGTCGAGGAGCCTCGAGGCTCGGCCTTGGGTGCTCCCAGGCTCCACCGGTCGATGCCCCGCCCCACGAGGCCGAGGGTGGCAGGCACCAGGGTGATGGCCCCGAGCGCCGCGGTGACGACGGTGATGACGGCGGCCAGCCCGAGCTGGCCGATGAACGTGAGCCCCGACGCGTACAGCCCGAGCAGGGCCACGGCCACCGTCCCGGCCGCGACGAGGACCGAGTGCCCGCTGGCCCCCACCGCCCTCGCGGCGGCGTCCACCGGCGCGACCCCGTCCATGAGGTCCTGGCGGTAGCGGGTGACGAGGAACAGCGCGTAGTCGATGCCGACCCCGAGGCCGATCATCGTGGCGAGAACCGGTGACTGGGACGCGAAGGCCAGGACCGCGGTAAGCAGGCCGAGCACCCCCAGGCCGACGGCAGCGGCCAGGATCGCGGTGCCCAACGGCAGCAGGGCGCCGACGATGCTGCCGAACGACACCAGCAGCACGACGAGCGCGACGACGAGCCCGACGAGCTCCGCCCACCGGTTGTGACCGTCCGCCTCCACGAACGTGCCGAGCTGTGGCCCGAAGTCGACCTCGACACCGACCTCGCCGAGCCCGGCGAACGCGTCCTCGACGCCGGCCAGCGTCTCGTCGGACAGGGTCCTGGCCTGCTCGGCGTAGGACAGGCTCGCGTAGGCGATCGTGCCGTCCTCGCTCACGGCGCCGGTCCCGGAGGTGGGGTCGAACGGGTCGCCGACGCCGGTGATCCCGGGCACGGTGGACACCTCGACCAGCGCGTCGCGGATCTCGCCCTCGCGCTCGGCGACGCCGCCGTCGTCGGTGTGGAACACGACCGAGCTCGAGTAGTCCCCGCCCGCGCCGGCGTCCTCGAGGAGCTTGGCGCCGATGCTGGCGCCGCCGTCAGGCACGTCCACCTCGTCGTCGTAGGTCCCGCCGGCCAGCTGGGCGCCGATCTGGACGGCGACCAGGACGGCGACCCAGAGGCCGATGACGGCCAGCGGGTGGCAGGCGCAGACCCGGCCGAGGGCGCTCAGCCCACCAGGCCGGGGGTGACGGGTGACGGCAGAGGCGAGGGCTGGCGTCGTGTCATGCACACCAGGAAGTACATCCGGCGAGGCTCCGCCCAGGCCGACGATGTCCTGAGTCCCAGCGGCGGCGTTGCTGACGCTTCGCTGAGGGATGTCGAGGACGGCGGTCAGGCCGCGCGTCCCGGTCGCGCGAAGGGTCAGCGAGCCGCCCAGGGCCTGGGCGGTCCCGTGGACGATCGCCAGACCGAGCCCGCCGCCACCGCCGTCCCCGCGGTCCCGGCCCGCGGCGGCCCGCCAGAACCGCTCGTGGGCGGCGGCGAGGTGCTCCTGGGCGATGCCCGGTCCGTCGTCGGCGACCTCGATGCGGATCCACGCGACGCCGTCGACCACGACCGGGGCCACACGGGTGGCGACGACCGTTCCGGGCGGGGTGTGTCGGACGGCGTTGACCAGCAGGTTGCGTACGGCCCGACCAAGGGCCGCCGCATCGGTCACGGCGTGTGCCGCTCCTTCCCGCGGGACGGGCTCCAGCTCGTGACCCGGGTGGAGCGCTGCGGTCTCGGCCGTCAGGTCGGCGACCAGGCCGGCGACGTCGACCTCCTCCGACGACTCGGGACCCAGGGACTCCAGCCGGGCCAGCCGCAGCAGGTCCTCGACGAGGCCCTGCATCCGCGTGCTCTCCGCGCGGACGTGACCGACGACCTCCTCGGCCAGATCGGGGGTCGCCCGCCCGGCCGCCGCCTGCTCGGCGTACAGGTCGGCCCACCCGTGCACAGCGGCCAGTGGCGTCCGCAGCTCGTGGGAGGCGTCGGCCACGAAGTCCCGCATCCGGTCCTCCGCCCGCCACCGCGAGCCGAACGCCTCGTCCAGGGCCGCGGCGACCTCGTCGACCTCGGTGCGCGCGCGCGGCGCCGACTCCGGACGCAGCCGGCCCCTCTCGCCGTTCGCGAAGCGGCGCGCGGCAGCGGCGATCTGCCGCAACGGTCGAAGAGCCGCCCCGGCCACGGCCTCGGCGGCGACTAGGCATGCGGCAACAGCGAGGAACCAGATGGTCGCGAGCTCCTCCCGCTGGTCGGCGAGCGTCTGGTCGCGGGCATCGCGCGGGACGCCGACCGTCACGGCGGCGACGTCCCTGTCCACGGCACCGTCGGCCGTCTGCACCGTCACCGGGTCGACCCAGTGGGCCGTGTGCAGCACGTAGTCGGTGCCGCCCCCAGGTGCGAGCACGACGGTGGGGCGGGTGAGGGCCAGCATGTCGACCGATGTCGCCGCGGGCGCCGAGCGGGCCCCGACCGGGACCCGTTCCGAGACGACGGCCCCCGTGGTGTCATGGGCGGCGACGTAGGCCCCCGCCGGCGCGGCGTCCTGCCACAGCTCTCTGGCGGTCGTGGTGACGTAGCCGTCGTCGGGCACCGCCTCGATGCGCTGGACCGCCTGCTGGAGCAGCCTCTCGGTCTGGTCGTCGAGGGAGGACCGTAGGGCGAGGTACGAAGCCACCGACGAGGCGAGCAGCACCAGGGACAGCAGCGCGGTCGTCGCCAGGGCGAGCCGGCTCCGCAGGCTCACGGCGCCCGCAGCACGTAGCCGAACCCCCGGACGGTGTGCAGCAGGGGGGGACGGTCCTCGACGTCGACCTTGCGGCGCAGCTGGCTGACGAACTTCTCCACGACCGCCGCCCCTGCCGTGTCCGGGTACTCCCACACGTGCTCGAGGAGCTCCGCACGGGACAGCACCCTGCCCGCGTGGGTCATCAGGTGGCGCAGCAGCCGGTACTCCGTGGGAGAGAGGTCGATCAGCTGCTCACCGCGGGTGACGACATGGGCGGCGTCGTCCAGGCGGAGATCAGCGACCTCGAGGACCTCAGGCACGTCCTCGGCAGGGCGGCTGCGCCGGAGGACCGCGTTGACCCGGGCGACGAGCTCGGCCACGGCGAACGGCTTCGTCACGTAGTCGTCGGCGCCGACCGCGAAGCCGGTCAGCCGGTCCTCGACCCCGTCGCGGGCGGTCAGCAGGACCACAGCCAGGTCCGGGCGGACGTCACGCAGGCGGTGGATGAGGTCGAAGCCCGATCCGTCGGGGAGCATGACGTCGACGACGGCCAGGTCCGGCGGCTGGTCCGCCACCGCGACGACAGCGGCCGTGGCCGTGGCCGCTCGCCGGACGGTGAAGCCCGACACCTCCAACGTCCGCCCGATCAGCTGCAGCAGGGCGGGCTCGTCCTCGACGACGAGCACGTGCGCGGGCGCCCGGGCACGCAGACGCCGGGACCGGTCTGTGGCGGCCACGAGCCCCAGTGTGGCGCACCAGGTGCGGCCTTCAGCGGCCCCTCAGGAAGACGGCCGGGCAACCCTCAGCCGCCGCGGCGCGCGCGTTCCGGCCCGTCGCGAACAGTCGTGACCTGTGCCCGCCGTGACTCCCCCGCCCACTCCTGCGCCGCCGCCTTCGTCCGGCCCGCCCGTAGCCCGGCGACGTCGTCTCCGCACGCTCGGCGTGGCGGTCGCGGCGACCGCTGTCACGGCCTGGGCGGGTGATGCGGCCGTGGGCGCGGTGGCCCAGGAACGGGCGCGGTGCCGCGTCGTCGAGGGCGTCATCGTGCGAACCGACGTAGCCGTCTTCCCGCTGACGTCGGGCGCGGTATCCGGCTCGAGCGGCGCGGCGGAGGTGCATGTCCCGTGGGTCGTGGCCGCCGAGCGGCTCGGGGACGGCCCGAGGGCGTCCGCGGTCACGCTGGAGGCCGACGGGGAAGCCGTCCTGGCCCGCACCGAGGTCCGTGGCCTGCCCGTCGGCGTGACCATGCGCCCGGAGCTCGCCGGCTCGGGCGAGCTCCTCCTGACCCCCGTCACCCTCTCGGTCGGCGGTCGTGAGATGCCGGTCGAACTCGCCCGCGCCGCCGCCGGGCGCGACACGGACCTGCTGGACCCGCGGGTCCTGGCGCTCGACGGCCCCGGCGTCCCGTCGGGGGTGAAGATCGAGGCTGTTGCGGTAGGTGAGGAAGGTCTGGACCTCGCCGTGTCGTTGCCTCCGTCGGCGCTGTTCCGTCGCGGCGATGCCGGGGACACGTGTCCGACCGGGGCCTGAGGGTTAGCACGAGCCCGCCGGCGGACCGCCCCGTGATTACCACGACCACACCGATCCGGGCCGGCAGACGCTGCGTGGCGCCGGCTCGGCCGACCGCTGGACGGCCCTGCCCTGCCGTGGCGCCGCGTCCTCGGGCGACGGGTGACCGAGCCTGGGGCGGTGCGCTGGTGGAGGCGTCCTTCGGGGTGGTGGGTCGAGCTGTCCGGGTGCCGGTCAGCGTTTGAGGACCTCGCGGCGCAGCATGCGCCAGGCGCTGACCGTCAAGCCGGGGGTGGTGACCGCGGCGACCTTGCGGAGGAACCGGTCGTCCTCGAGCTGGTCCAGCAGCATCCCGGCGAGGTCCTCCCGAGACATGACCGGGCCGTCGATGCTGTCCTCCGCGACGGCGTACCCGGTGCCGGGCTCGTCGGTCAGCCCGGGTGGGCGCACGACCGTCCAGTCCAGGTCGCTGGCCGAGACCACCCGCTCCATCTTCGCCATGTCGTCGTAGACGGTCTTGCCGACGTGGTCGCGCACCACCGACCGGGACAGCCGCGCCGCGAACCCGGCCGGCCTGTGGTCGGCGTCCACCCCGCCGGAGGTGACCACGATCAGCCGTCGTCTGTGGTGTTGGTCCATCGCCTCGACGAGCAGGCGGGCGCTCGTGGAGTAGACGACGACCGGTCGGCGGGTGAACGCGGCACCGATGGTGCAGATCACCGCGTCGGTCGCGGCGACGGCGGCGTCGATGACGCCTTCGTCGGTGGCGTCACCCGCGATGACCTGCAGCCGGTCGTGGTGCAGCGGGAACGTCTCGGGGTGCCGGGTCAAGGCGGAGACCTGGTGGCCGCGGGTCAGGGCCTGGTGGACGGTCTGGCGCCCCGTCGGCCCGTTCGCCCCGAGCACCAGCAGGCGGGTGCGGTCGTCCTGGTGAGGAGTGGCCATACCTGCAACGTACGCAACTAACAGGTTTCTGCAAGTCCGGGCGTGTGCCGGTCGTGCTGCACGATGGGTAGGTGGACACGGACCGTGCGCTGACCGAGGTCGAGCTGGACCAGGTGGTGACGTGGAACGTGGTGCGGGTGGCGCGCTTCCTCGGGCAGCGGCTGGCCGAGCGGTTGGCGACCCAGGAGCTGCACCCGGTGCACTTCGGGGTGCTCGCGCAGCTGGACATCACCGGGCCCTTGTCCCAGGCCGACCTGGCCCGGGCGGTGCTGCTGCGGCCGCAGAGCATCGCCCCGGTGCTGGACGGTCTGGAGCGGCGCGGGCTGCTGGAACGCACCGGCAGCCGTGCTCGCGGGCGCCGCAACCCGGTGCAGATCACCGACGCCGGCCGTGGCGCGCTGAAGTCGGCCTGGGACGTCGCGGCCGCGAGCAACGACATGCGCGACGCGGGCCTGACCGCCGAGGAGGGAGCCCACCTCAACCGTCTCCTGCTGAAGGTGGTCGGCGCCAGCCGCGGAAGGCTCAGCGACGACTCGGCGTGGAACTGGTCCGACCGCTAGGTCCGTCGGCCTCGACACGAGCCACCAACTCTCCAGACGGCTCTCCCTGAGCCGCTGACCGGAGCCGGCGGTCACCCACCGCCGGACCGACCGGCACGACCCGTGATCGGCGCCGACGAGCACCGGGCCGGCGTTCCCGTACGGTCCGTGGGCCTGCCGACCGAGTTGCCCTCGGGACACGGTCGGGCGGCACGTGCTAACGGTTCGGGCTGCCCGGTCGGGTCAGGGACGCGTAGCCGGCCTCAGGCAGCTCGGTGACCTCGTCTGAGGTGAGGTCGACGATCAGGGCCGAGGCCACCGGAGGGTTCGGGCCGTCGGTGCTGCCCCGGTTGACGAGGGCGAGGTCACCGGCCAGCTCGACTGTCGAGGGCAGCACCCCGTCCGGCAGCAGGGCGGCGTCGATCGGCACGACCGTCGAAGGCTCGTCGGCCTCGACGCCTTGGACGACCAGGTCGTAGCGCGCGCCACCCTCGACGGGTTCGGCCTGCAGCCAGGCGGCTCGATCCCCTGAGAGGCCGAGCGTCAGCCCGGTGGGGCAGTCGGGCTCGTCCCCGCACGCGCCGTCGGCCAGAGGGTTCGCCGGGACCGCGACGTCACGACCGGTCAGGTCGACGAAGCGGAAGACCGTCGCGGCCGTGTCGAAGGTCTGCAGCGACATCACACCGGTCGCGGCAAGCGTGGCACCGGACAGTCCGGACTCGAAACCGCCGGTGAAGTCGACCCGCCGACGGTCACCCGAGGGCAGTCGCACGCTCTGTATCGACTCCTCGTAGTCGTCCGGCCGCTCACCGACGACGGCGACGCTGAACACGACGGTCGGCTGTCCCTCGACGACGGCCGCACCCTCGAGCTCGACCTGGTCCGCGAGCCCTGGCTCCACGACCTCGACCGGTTCGGAGTCGACCGACTGCTGCCAGAGGATCCCGCCTGCCCCCTCGGGCGCGGCGGACTGGTAGACGAGACCGCCGCGTCCGTCGTCGAAGGCCCGCACGGCGCTGTCCTCGACCACCACCCCACCGGTGCCTCGGGTGGCCAGCAGAGTGACCCCGTCCTCGTTGGCCACGAGCACCTGGCCCTGGGGTAGCAGCGGGTCTCCGCCGGAGGAGGTCGCGTCGCCCGCGTCGTCGGAGGACTTGATGGTCCCGCTGTCGCTGGTGGTCGCGGAGGGCTCACCCACCCCGGTGGTCGCCGCCGGAGCTGAGCCCGGGGCCTGCGTCGACGGCACGACCGGAGCCGCGCTCCCGCTGGTCGTCCCCGCGTCCTGGGCCCCGCTGCAGGCGCTGACGGTGGCCGCGGACAACAGGAGACCACCCGCGATCGCGCACCCGCGCCTGAGGGTGCGCCGCTTCAGAGGTGCCCTGCTCATCCCTCCACCGTGACCCAGCGTCCAGTCACCCGCAACGCCACGACCGAGGCGCTACCGGCGAGCCGACGTCGCCTCCACCCACGCCGACCCTGAGGCCACCCCCAGATCCGATCCTCGAGCGCACTGGATGATGGTGCCGTCGCCCCGTAACCTCGCCGTGCACGTAGGCGAGGCCGAAGACGTGTGGTTCGCGGTGGGTGCGCCTTCCAAGGTCACACCATGAGCACCGGGTAGCTCTCGATCGACCGCTGCGCCTCCGCCGTCACTCCGGGGGCGTCCACTGGGGGGACCTCGACCCCATCGCTGTCACGAACGCGCTGGGCCGACGGCAGACCTCCCGCACCGGCAGCAGAACCGGGCCGCTCGGTGTCCGCTTCACAGAAGGGTCCCCTCCATGTCGGGCACACCCGTCACCGTCGTCATCGAGTACACGATCGACGCGAGCAAGCTCGCCGAGTTCGAGCTCTACTCCCGTCGCTGGGTGGAACTGGTCCGGCGTGAAGGGGGTGTGCACCACGGGTACTTTCTCCCCTCAGAAGGAGCGAGCGACAAGGCCCTGGCGCTGTTCACCTTCGAGAGCTTCAGCGCCTACGAGGCGTACCGCGCGCACTTCGGTGTGGATCCAGACTTCATGGCCGCGGACCGACTGCGGACGGACACGGGCTGCGTCATCCGCTGGGACCGCACCATGATGCGGCCACTCCGCGACTAGGGCGCCCCGCCGGCGGGCGCCGCCGGGGCGCAACGCCGGGGCCAAGTCGGGTTGAGACGCCCGCGCCGCCCGGGTCCCTCGCGTAGGGCGGGGGGCGCCGGCCCGACACCGACGACCGAGGACGCCCGACCCGGGGGCGTCGTCGGCCCTCGGGCTCACCATCCCGGCCGACCGCAATGAGGTGACGACCCTCGGTCGGGTACCGCGCGTGCTGCCGCGACCGGTTTCGTTCTCGGGCAGGATCGGCCGCCGGGGCTTGGAGGTGAGCGTGGTCGCGAGAGATGCGCCGAGTCTGGTGGCGTGCGGCAGGCGCCACTCCCTGGGGGTCCTGCCCGGGGGGATGGTGGTCGCGGCGGGGAGCCGCGCAGGGCAGGAGTGCGCCGTGCAGGGCTGGGGTGATGTCGTCTCGGTGGCCGCCGGCAACGTGCACCCGGCGCGCAACACGGGGAGGTCGCACTCGGTGGGCCTGCGCGCGGACGGGACGGTGCTGGCGTGCGGGTGGGAGGCCGACGGCCAGTGCCGGGTCGCAGGGTGGCGGGGTGTCGTGGCGGTCGCGGCGGGCTGGCGACGCTCGGTCGGCCTGCTGGGCGACGGGCGGGTCCTCGCCACCGGGCGTACGGCGGAGTCGGCGTGCGACGTGGCGTCGTGGCGCGAGGTCGTCGCCGTCGCGGCCGGTGATTGGCACACCGTCGGTGTCCGCGTCGACGGCACGGCCGTGTCCGCCGGCAGCGACCGGTTCGGGCAGTGCGCGGTCCAGGACTGGCGCGGCCTGGTCGACGTGGCGGCCGGGTACCTGCACACGATCGGGCTGCGCGGTGACGGCTCGGTCCTGGCCACCGGTCGCAGCGGCACCGGGGCGTGCGACACGAGCGGTTGGCGGGACGTCGTGGCGGTCGCGGCGGGCAGCCACCACAGCGTCGCGCTGACCGGCGACGGCCGGGTGTGCGCGACGGGTGCCGACGACCACGGCCAGTGCGACGTCGACGGCTGGCGCGACGTCGTGCAGGTGGCGGCGGGCGCCGTGCACACGCTGGGCCTGCGCGCCGACGGCACCGTCCTGGCCGCCGGTGACGACTCCGACGGTCAGTGCGCCGTCGCCGGCTGGCGCTGCCGGAGCCGGGGAGGTCGGAGCGACGAGGTCGGGCAGCACGCCGGATGACGATTGCCTCCGGTAGCCGATCGGCCTACGGCTCGGCGGTCACAGCGGTCAGGCCGAGCTCGACGTCGGGGCTGCGCCACCCGCCGTCCGACGACACCTTGCCGCGAGGCGTTCGAACGCCACCGCGAGCTCGTCGCCGTCGATCACCTCGATGTCGACGTCGAGCTGTGTCATCCAGAGGGCGAGCTGATCTGGGTCGTCGGAACCCAGCTCGACGCGGCAGCTGGACTCGTCGACCTCCTCGATGTCGACCGGTACGGGGATCTTCGCGGCCACCGCAGCGGCGGAAGCGTGCACGAGCACCAGGGCCCGGTACTTCCAGGCCGCCTTGCTGACGCGTCTGACGACGTAGTCGACGACATCGTCCTGCGGGGTCGGGCGCGGCCGGAACCGCGCACCCGTCGGTGCGTGCGGGACCATGCGGTCGACGCGGAAGACGCGCCAGTCGTCGCGGTCGAGATCCCACGCGAGCAGGTACCAGAGCGGCCCCCAGCTCACCAGCCGCTGCGGTTCGGTGTGGCGGGCCTCTTCCGAGCCCCCAGGCTTGGTGTACCCGAACCGGAGTCGTTCGTGGCCGCGGATCGCGGCGGCGACGGCACCGAGAACCGACAGGTCGAGCGGGGGCTCAGTTCGTGCGACGACGCTCGTCGCCGCACGAACCGCCTCAACGCGCCGGCGCAGCCGCGCAGGCAGAACCTGCTCCAGCTTCGCGAGCGCGGTGAGCGACGTCTCCTCGACGCCGAGCCGCTGGGTGGCGACCGCACCCAGTCCGACGGCGACGGCGACGGCCTCGTCGTCGTCGAGCAGGAGCGGGGGCATCGCCGTCCCGGCGGCCAGTCGGTACCCGCCGGCGACCCCGGGGCGCGCATCCACCGGATAGCCGAGGGTCCGAAGCCTGCTGACGTCGGCGCGCACGGTTCTCGTGCTGACGTCGAGCCGGCCGGCGAGCTGGGCGCTGGTCCAGTCGCGCCGGAGCTGGAGCAACGACAGCAGCTCGAGCAGGCGGGCCGAGGTCTGCAGCACGGTGTCGATCGTCCCAAGCAATCGCGGAAGCCGGTCTGCCGGAATGCCTGGAAACGTCGACGTCATGACCAAGAACAACGGGCTCGAGCCCTTCCGCATCGACATCCCGCAGGCCGACGTCGACGACCTGCACCGACGGTTGGCCCGCACGCGGTGGCCGCACCCCGTTCCGGGCCGGGGCGATGACACCGACTTCAGCCGTGGCACCCCGCTCGGGTACCTGCAGGACGTCGCCCAGTACTGGCGCGACGGGTTCGACTGGCGTGTGCAGGAAGCGAGGCTCAACGAGTACGAGCAGGTCACGACGGTCGTCGACGGCCAGACGTTCCACGTCGTGCACGCGCGTTCAGCCGACGCGCAGGCCACCCCGCTGCTCCTGAACAACGGCTGGCCGGGGTCGTTCGTCGAGTACCAGCGACTCGTGCCGCTGCTGACCGACGACTTCCATGTGGTCATCCCTTCGCTGCCCGGCCTCGGATTCTCGACCCCGCTGTCGGGCGCCGGCTGGGACCTGGCGCGCACGACGGACGCCTACGCCGAGATCATGACGCGTCTGGGCTACGAGCGATTCGCGGCCCACGGCACGGACGTCGGTGCGGGCACCACCGGGCGCCTTGCGGCGGTCTACCCGGAACGCGTCATCGGCACCCACCTCGGCGCTGACCGCGGGTGGCTCGGGTTGGTCGGCGACAAGCTCCCCTGCCCCGACGGCCTGTCCGACGACGAGATCGCCCAGATCGAGGCAGTGCGCACCGAGAGTGCGGCAGAGCGCGGATACATCGGGATGCACAACCACCGACCAGGCACCATCGGCGCGGCGCGCACCGACTCGCCGGTCGGTCAGCTCGCGTGGATCGCCGAGAAGTTCAAGGTCCGGACGACCGATGGCGGCTACCGGACGCCGGACGTCGACCGTGACCAGCTGCTCACGAACATCAGCCTGTACTGGTTCACCCGCAGCGGTGCGTCGATCGCGCAGTTCTACTACGAGTCCGAGCACGCCGGCGCCGGCATCGCCATGGCCCCCGACGTGCCGTCCGGATGGGCCGTGTTCGACACCCACCCGCTGATGCGCCGCGCGATGGACCCGTGGGAGGCGATCGGCCACTGGAGCGAGTTCACCACGGGTGGCCACTTCCCCGCGATGGAGGAACCGAAGCTGCTCGCGGACGACATCCGCACCTTCCTCCGCGGCATCTCCTGACCCCGCGTCGGCCGGCAAGCCACGAAGCCCACCGGACTCCGTAAGGATCCGTTGCGAACAGGGGTCAGGCCCGGGGCTGAGGGGGTCCGGTGTCGGCGTGGCCGTCTACAGGCAGGTCGTAGGTGGCGCGACGGGTCGGCACCGCGAGCCGGTCGTACGCGGTTCGGGCCCGGTAGTTGTCCTCGGCTGTGGTCCATCGGATCACGTCCCACCCACGCGCGGTGCAGACGGCCTGCAGAGCGGCGCCAACGACCGCCCGCCGCTGGCGGCGTAGGCGCCGAACAGCCGCTGCCAGGTCGGCTGGTCGATCGGCTCGACGTCTCGCACGACTCGGCTCACGAGACGCCCCCGATGACGTCTGCGCGCCGAGTTCGCCGGGCCATCACGTCGGACGTCAGCAGCACGACCCAGGACACGGTCAACACGATGAACGGACCCCAGAGACTCAGCGCGGGCAACGGCGGAGCGGTCACACCGGCCGGCTGGGCCAGCCCGGCACTGGCCA
Organism: Jannaschia sp. R86511; assembly: GCF_042466345.1. NCBI lineage: Bacteria > Pseudomonadati > Pseudomonadota > Alphaproteobacteria > Rhodobacterales > Roseobacteraceae > Jannaschia > Jannaschia sp. R86511. The sequence goes on along the minus strand of NZ_JAXHCD010000001.1, from coordinate 324,259 downwards.
CCAGCACCTCCACGGAGTAGGCCACGACCCCCGGGGCACCGAACACCACGCCGTAGACGCCGGCCGAGATCATGACCAGCAGGACCGAGAGGTCCAGCCACGACGCCCACCCCGTCCCGCGACCATCACCGCCGCTGCCTCGACGAACCGTCACGACCGCGGCGACAAGTAGGAGCGGCAGAGCAAACAACGGCCCCACCGTCGCAGCAGTCGCGACGATGATCCCGACACCGACGGCGGTCCGCGCAGGTGGCCACGGCCACCTCACCGCGTCGACGTCGCCCGAGCGCGAGTGTCGCCGGACGACAGCGAGCACGACGGCCAGCACCAGCAGGACCGCGCCCTGCAGCCACACGAAGATGATCGCCCACCCGTCCGCGGCGTTGTCGATGCTCACCAGCTCCGACAGCGGGACCGTCGTGAGGAACCCCGTCCAACCGATCGTCATCAGCGCGAACCCGACCACACCCAGGACCTGTTCCGGCAGCCTGCTCATCCTTCCCCCCGTAAGTGGCATCCCCATGAATCGCTACAGGGAGGTTCCCAGACCCCGCCTTGCCGCCCCGCACCCGACACACATGACCCCGGCAGGGCGCAAGGTGCTCCGTCCGGCGGAGGATCGGCAGCCGGTGATCCTCGGCGAGACAGACGGGCGTCGGCTCGACGGTCAGGGTGAATTGGAGGGGGGGCTGCCACGCTGTCCGCGTGAATGCCGACGTCGTTCTCCGTGCCTACGCACCCGCGGATGCCGCCGCGACGTACGGGGTCTTCCGTGCCGCCGTCCGTCGAACCGCCCTCAGCCACTACACCGAGGCGCAGGTGGAGGCCTGGGCTCCCGACGACGTCAACCTCGATCGCTGGGCTCGGCGCCGCGCCGAGGCGTGGACCGTCGTAGCCGTCGACGACGACCGCGTCGTGGGCTTCGCCGACCTCACCGACGGCGGCGAGCTCGACATGCTCTTCGTGCACCCCGACGCCGCGCGCCGCGGGGTGGCTCACGCCCTCGTCGCCACCGTCACCGCAGAAGCCAGCCGCCGGGGCCTGCGTCGGGTCGACGTGCGCGCCAGCCGGGTCCTGCAGCCGCTCCTGGAACGACTGGGCTTCGTCGTCGACGTCGACCGCCCCGGCAACCGCACCCGAGGGGAGGTGCTGGCCAACGCGGCCATGCACCTTGACCTACCGAGCCTGTGCAACACGGGTGCAAGCGCCTCGCGGTTGGGACGGCCACCAGCGTCCTGACGCGCCCCGGCAAGCCAGCCCCACGGCCACTGGGTGGTGAGAGGCTCCGGGTCGGAGGCGGGTCTCACCTGGGGGGAGTCGAGCGTGGCTGGCATCGATGTGACGGAACGGCTGCAGGCTCTCGAGGGGCGATGGCGGGCGCACGGCGGCCGAGAGGCGATGCGTCTGCGTCCCGGCCTGACCGATGAGCAGATGGATGCCGTCGTCGCCCCTATCGGCTACCGGCTGGACGAGGAGCAGCGGGCCTGGTGGCGGTGGGCGGACGGGACGGAGGGCACCGCGACCGACGCCCTCGACGCCGGGCAGGTCTTCCCGGGGACCTGCCTGATGCCGCTGGCGGCAGCGGTGAGGGACTACGGACGCTGGTCCGCCTGCAACACCCAAGACCCGCAGCTGTGGCCGAGGCACTGGCTGCCGCTCACCAACGGTCGATTCCCCTGGTGTCCGGCGCCACGGGCACCGACCGCACCGAGGTCTCCGTCTGGAACCCGGAGGATCAACCGGGCCCGCACGTGCGGTCCCTGGCGCACCAGCTCGACGTGTGGCTCTGGTTCTGGGACCACAGCGGAATCCGCCCGATCGAGGAGGAGCCGGGGTGGGCCGGCACCTGGCCCGAGGTGCCGCTCGAACTCGAACTCGGTCCGCTCAGCACCCGTGTGTTCGGCGGGACGAGGCGCCCGCGGGTGTCTCCCGCGGACGCTGACCGGACTGGGGCCAGGTCGTACTGAGGCGGTCGTCGGGCAGGGGCGGACCGCCGGACCGATCTGGGGCTCGCATAGCCAGCTCTGGCAGGTGCCGGTGAAGGATGCGCCGATCGGCTTTTGGACCGGGGCGAGTAACCCTCTGACCACTACCTGCCCGTGCATACCAAATGGTTGACGACCGGAGTAGCATGAACCCATGTCTACGCAGATCGCCATCCGCTTGGACGACGCCGAGCTCGCCGCGCTGGACGCCGAAGTGATGGCCGGCCGCGCCGCCAACCGCTCCGAGGCCGTCCGCAGGAGCATCGCCCGCCTGCAGCGCGAGCAGCGTTACCAGGCTGAAGAGACCACGCTCCTCGAGCTCGCGCGACGCGGCGAGGAGCTCTACCCCGACATCCACCCCCAAGGCCGCGATCGCGCCTCCCACCCGGTCCTGGACTGACACGGGGCGAGGCCGCCAGCATGCGAAGCATCGCCGTCGTGCAGCTGGACAAGAACAGACCCGCTCTCGTGCTGACCCGGCAGTCGAAGCTGCACCTGCTGCGCTGGGTCACCGTCGCGCCGATCACGGGCACCCTCCGCGGTATCACCAGCGAGGTCATCGTCGGGCCACGCAACGGCCTCGATCACGACAGCGTGGTCAGCTGCGACAACATCACCACGGTCCCCGCCGAAGCAGTCGGGAAGGCTATCGGGCTGCTCTTCGACGACCAGGAGCCCGAGCTGGCCCGCGCGATCGGCGACGCCTTCGACCTCTTCATCCCGTAGCGACGGGTCTGCAACCGCCCCTCGAACCAGGGCTCACACCGGTCGTCGACTGGGAAGGAAGCCTCGCGGGGTCCCGCAGCCGCTGTCAGACCTCGTGCATGCAGGTTGGGCTCGCCGTCGAGCAGTGGGAGGCCGTGTCCTCCGGGGCGCTGCAAGGGCCGGACGGCAGGCGCTACAAGCGACGCTCCACACGCATGCGCCGCCGTCAGGTCGATGACTTGATCGCCGCCGGCGTTCCACTCGTTCTGCACTGGTACGGCGGCCAGCAGTTGGACTGGTTCGACGGCGCGGATGCGGTAACGGCATGGGAGGCGGCGCGACCGCGGCTCAGGGCTGCGGTGCCTCGCCCGGACGGCGACGTCGTCTGGACGGCCGGTGAATGGGTCAGCGCTTGCCTCAACTTCGTCGCGCCCTTCCTTCGAACGCTGAGGGGTTGCTGACGGGCTTGGAGGCGTCCTGCTCAAGCGCGCGGTGGGCGAGCCATGCGAGTGCCCGCACTCCGCGTCCCAAGGTGATCATCGCGACCCCCGCGACGATGCTCAGCACGACGGCGACCGTCGTCAGCAGACCGGCCACCCATCCACCGACACTAGGCAGGTAGTAGCTCAGCTCGGGGAGGAGGGCCAGAGCCACCCAGGGGCCCCCGACACACAGGAACACACCCATCACGACGGCGCTGGTGCCCCAGGCGACGAGCCCACGCGGAGAGGGGGCGAGCGGCGGTGCCGGCGGCACCGGCTCGCGAGCGGCATTGGCGTAGACCCCGGAACTCGCGAGATTGCCCATGACCGTCCCCTGGTTCTGCTCCGCCCTTGCGGCGCCTTCGGCGGAGGCTAACCCAGGCGCGGCAGCGTGGTCAGTCACTCAGGCAGAGCCGGCCAGCGATCGCCCGTTGGCACGTCGAGTCGCCGCTGGCCGGCACCGCGCTCGGTCGTCCCGAGCGGATCGGTTGCCGGCAATACGCGTCGCGGCGGTGGGCCACAGACGCGACCTCGAGGACGAGGCGTCGTTCGATAATTCGGTTGAGCACCCGGTAACTCGCCGCGGCGGGCCGACCACAAGGGCGCCAGCGGCTCGCGCAAGGGCTTGCCGACAGGGTGAGGGTCGGCGCGGAGCGGGCCTGTGATGAAACTCGAAGGCGGCCGCGGCGACCGCCTCGGGCAGCTGCTCCTCCAGGGTGACGCCGCCTGGACCTCACGGTTCGGTCAGTGAGCGAACTCGGGGTCCGGAGGGCCGTCGCCCGCCGCTATCGCGGGAAACTGGTCTCTCGTGGGCTGGCTGCACCGCCAGAACGCAGATGCCCGCGGTTGAGCTGCGCCAGAGCGACCTCGAGGCCCTCGAGCCTGCCCGCGCCGATGCTGCGCCGGCGCCGCCCCCTATGTCGTCGAAGGCCGCCCCACCGAGGGTTGACATCTCGTACCCGCGGGGGCCACGTGCTCCGCCCTTGCAGAGGCGTCGTGATGTCAGCCACGACGGTGGGGCTGTCGTGGTCGGCGACCTGTGGGGCACCCAGCGAGTTGACTCATTCGTCGGCACACCACACGCCAGCACCGTCCGTCCCGCCGGTTTCGCGCCCGGGGCGCGCTACCTGGCCTCACGCCCCCTGCGGTCGAGAGCCGCATCCGTTGCCGCGCGAGCGATCGCTGCGACCTCCGCGTCGTAGAGCGCCGCCGGGTCCAGGCCGGTGGCCGGTAGGTGACCGGCGAGCTCGAGGCTGATCACCCCGTGCAGCCTCGTCCAGGACAGGAGCCCCAGCGCCAGCACGTCCGGGGCAAAGGCCTCCAGGCCCGAGCGGCGGGACCACTCGCTGACCGCGGCGTCGAGCGTCGGCGGGAGCACGGCACGGGTGTCGTCCGGTCCGCGCCCCGCCTCCGCCCTCGCAGCGTCGAGGGCGGTGATCATCGCCGCCATGCTGCGTGACGCTGCGGCCTTGGTCCGTTCCGGCTCCAGCGTGCGACCGGAGCCGGCCTCCGTCTGGAAGACCAGCCGATAGGCGTTGGGGTGGGCCAGCGCCCAGGCGCGGATGGAGCCCAGCACCGCAGCCAGCCGGTCCAGCGAAGAGGCGGCTTGCGGTGCCGATCCGACGACGAAGTCGGCGAGCTCGCCGTAGGCGTCGACGACGAGCTCGCTCAGGAGGGCGTCCTTGCTCTCGAAGTACCGGTAGAGGGCCGCCGGAGACATGGACATGTCGCGGACGACCTGGGCGAGGGACAGCGCCTCGGGGCCGCCCGCACGGACCTGCGCCATGGCAAGAGCCTTGATCTCCGCCACCGTCTGGATCCGTCTCTGCGCACGGCGGGTCGGCCGAGGGGTAGCCGTGGTCATGGTCGCCTCCTTGTGTGAACTGTTTACACATTAGAGTAAGTGTCTTAATGTGAAGCCCACTCACTCTGTGAGCACCCACCTCAAGTTGGCCAGACGCCCGATGGTCCCCTCGATCCCCACCGGAGAACTCATGCCTCCCTCGTCGATCCCCACCACCACGACCGCGGTTTTCCTGCCCGGACTGGTCGAGCCGGACGGCCTGGAGGTCAGGACCGTGCCCGTGACTCCACCGGCGGCCGGGCAGTTTCTCGTCGCGGTCGAGGCCACCGGCATCTCCTACGCCGAGCAGGCCATGCGGCGGGGCCGCTACTACGGCCAGCCCGCCTTCCCGTTCGTCCCGGGTTACGACCTGGTCGGCACCGTCCTCGCCGCCGGATCGCCCGCCGACGCGGCCCTCGTGGGTCGCCGGGTCGCGACGATGACCAAGACCGGCGCCTGGACCGGCCACGCGCTCGTCCAGACCCTCGACAGCGTCGTGGTCCCCGACGGCATCACCCCCGCCGACGCGGAGACCGTCGTCGTCAACGGCGTCACCGCCTGGCAGATGCTCCACCGCGCCGCCCGTGTGAAGCCCGGCGCGACCATCCTGGTGTTCGGGGCCAACGGCGGGGTCGGGGGCATCCTCATCCAGCTCGCCCAGCACCACGGTGCCCGGGTCATCGGCGCCGCCTCACCGCGGCACCATGACGCGCTGCGTTCCGCCGGCGTCGAGCCCGTCGACTACGCCGACCCTCACCTCGCCGACCGCGTCCGCGAGCTCGCGCCCCACGGGGTCGACGCGGTGTTCGACAACGTCGGCGGCGCGACCACCCGGACCGCGTGGTCCCTGCTCGCGCCGGGCGGCACGCTCGTGGGTTACGCCATCATCGAGGCCGCCAGCGGTACCGGCAGCCTCACCCTCCCCTTCGCCAAAGCCATCGGCCAGACCATGCTGTGGAACGCCCTGCCCAACGGCAGGCGCGCCACGTTCTACGACCTCTGGTCCGGGCACACCCTGCGCCCCGCCCGCTTCCGCCGACACCTGGAGGAGGACCTCGGGCGCGTGTTCGCCCTGCTCGCCGACGGCACCATCACCGCCAACATCGCCGCCCGCTTCCCCCTCACCGACGCCGCGGCCGCGTTCTCCCTGGCCGAGTCCCGCACCCTGAACGGCAAGGTCGTCCTGCTGCCATGAGCACCGACGCCGATGTGCCCCGCAAGGTCCTGATCTCCGCCTACGCCGTTCCTATCATGGTCATAGGCCAGTTCGCGTTCCTCGCCATCATCCCGGTCGCCATCGTCGTCATCACCGTCGTGCGGCGGTTCCGGACCGGTGCCCTGCGCTACTGGTCCCTCGCCCTCGGGGCAGCATCAACCGTGCCCCTCACCATCTGGGCCGTCCGCCCCGACCGCGCCCAGAGCCTGTCCAAGGACATGCACCCCGCCCTCGCCGCAGCCATCGTCGCCACCGCCATCGGCGTGATCATCACCGCGCACCGCCAACGGCGCCAGCACCGAGAACGTCCGTAGGTCATCGGAGGTCCGCTGAACATCAGGTCACACCTCATCCGTGGCACCGGGCGGTGCCCGATGGACGACCCTCCATCGGTGCGACCCCGCACCGGGCTGTGCTGCGAGTTCCTGAAGGTGGCCGCGTGACGCCACGGGCCGCTGTCCCGACCGACTGAGGCCGCCATCGCCTGGTGGGACGGGGGTGGGTCAGGCGGTGAACCAGCCGAGGGCTGCGAAAGCGAGGTAGACGGCGGGGATCACGCCTGCCGCCGTCATCGCGGCCCGTCGCCCGCGACCGTCTGCGGCCGCCGGCTGCCCGGTGGGCGTGGCCAGGGGGGAGATCACGAGGTCACCCTCGGCGTCACGGGCCAGTGCCCGGTACTCGATCCACGCCAGGACCAGCACCGTCACGAACAGCCCGACCGCGACTGCGGGGGCCGGGAGCTGAGCGACGGTCGGCAGGTCGGCTCGGCCGGACAGGGCCGCGCCGCCGGCCCCGAGGAGAAGTACCGCGGCCGAGGGGACGCCGACGGTCCAGGGGCGACGCAGCATCGGTCGCAGCAGCAGCGGGAGGCTCAGCAGGATGAACAGGACCAGTCCGAGGCAGGCGACCTGGGCGAGGTTGTAGGTGAGGTGTTCTCCGCGGACCCAGGCCGGGACCGCTGAGGTGCCGACGAGCATGGCCAGGACCTGGGCTGCAGCCACGGCGGTGACCGTCCAGACCCCCTGCACGTGTTCAGGGGCGCTGTCATGATCGAGGTGCGCCGCGTAGTCGGTCGGGTCGCCGAAAGCTTCCGAGGGCGCCTCGCCGGTCTCGGTGCAGTGCGCCTCGACCTCGGCCAGGCGGTCGCCGATCACCGGGCCGGGGACGTCTCGGTGTCGCAGCTCGAGGACGAAGCCGCCGCACCACGCGTCGTGGGTCTTCACGAAGGGCCGCTCCCAGACCTCCTGGGTGGAGGTGGGCCGGGGAGGGTTTGCTCTGCTCATGCGGTGCTCCTCGAGGAGGTCTGTGGCCCGGTCGGTGCGGGGGCTGGGGTGGCGCTGGTGGGGGAGAGGTGGTCGGTGACCCTGGTGGAGAAGACGTGCCACTGAGCGAGGCCGGCGTGGAGCTGGTCGCGGCCCGCGGCAGTGAGGGTGAAGTACTTGCGCCCGGGCCCGCCCTCGCCGGTGCGCCACTCGACGCTCACGAGGGCGTTCTTCTCCAGGCGGGCCAGCAGTGGGTAGAGGGTGCCGCCCTTGATGTCTCCGAAGCCTGCGGCGGCGAGGTCGGCGGCGATGGCGTAGCCGTAGGTCGGGCCTGCGGCCATCACCCGCAGGACGCACAGCTCGAGGACACCTCTGAGCCACTCGCTGGGTGTGTCGCTCGTGGGCATGGCTAGACAGTGCACCTACTTAGCGCGTCTGTCTAGCCCTTGGGATTCACGGCGACTGCTGCTCCTTCCGGGCGTCCCGATCAGCGATCCCCAGCTGGCGAACGCCGATCGAACACCGCTAGCGGCGGGTGGCGGGGCCCGCGCAGCTCGTGAACCCAACCGCCCCTAAGGTTCGAGCGTGAAGAACCGTCGCGTCGGAACCGCCATCGTCCTGGTCGGGATCCTTACGCTGACGATGGCCATCCTCGCCCTCATCAACGGCGAATCGACTCCAGCGCACTGGGCTTTCCTGGTCAGCGGCCCGATGTTGCTGGTGGTCGGCGTCATGGTGCAGCGACGCTCCTAGCCTCAACCGACGGTCACCGGCTGCGCATCGGCTACCGGCCGCGAGCCGGGCGACGGCACGGCCGGCGCTGTACGCGCCCTCCCCGTCCAACAGGGAATGGTGCTCAGGGGTTCAGGCGTGTTCCGCCGAGGTGCTGTAAGCATGCCTTGGCGTGCGTGAGGACTCAGGAACTGCCACCTGAGACGACTATCGGCACGATGACCGCGGTGAGGATGGCCGCGTTCATGCTGTCGATGGCCCGTTTGATCGCCGACCCGACGGCGATCTCGCTGGCGGCCTCCTGCACCCCACGCGACGACATGCCCATGGATTCCGCGGCGAGCACCTTCTTCGCCACCCCCAGGCCCTGGAGGATCGCAAGTATCGTCGCGTCGGTCGGCGCGGGGCGCCCGCCGGCCAGGACGACGCGGAGCCGATCGCGGATCTCACGCTCGGGTTGTGGGTCCAGGGTGGGGCGCTTCTCTGGAACGAGGCCGAGCATCCGCCTCGGGACGACGTCGACTACGCCGCCGGCCTTGAGTGCTTGCACGACCTCGTCCTCAGGATTGAGCTTCCGGTCCTGCACGAGTGTAGAGAGTCGAGCACCGTTCTTCTCGGCTGCACGAACCATGACCCGGTCGAGCACCGCGCTGCCGGTCGGTGTCGTGTCCACGACGCGCACGCGGGGGTCCTTTCCGTCCTCGAGGACCAGTCGTCCCTCGATGAGCAGATCGGCGATCGATGCGGCGCTGAGCGCCCACCCGGTCTGGGTGCCCCAACTCGCCGGGCCGCCTTCGTCACTGGTCAGAAGCAGGAAGACCTCCACCGCTGTGTCCATCCCTGCACTGTAGGAGCCGAGGCGGACGCGTGCCCCGCCACGGGGTGACGCCGGCAAGGGATCGGTCACTGGCACGCTCCGCATGCCGATCCCCAGCCGGACAACCCGTCGGCGGCGCCCCGACGGCGATCTAGGGGTCAGCGGTGCGGTCTGGAGGTTGCTCGCGCCGCAAGGACCCGGGGACCCCTGTACGGTTCGCCGCGGTTGTGACCATCGAGCCGGGGGGGGCACGAATGCGTCCGAAGTTGCGCGACTTGGGTGTCGCCGCAGTGTGCGTGGGCCTGCTGGGGACGACGACGGCCACGGCCGGCACCGTCGACAGCGGGGGCGGCAGCGCGGAACCGAGCGACGGGGCGACCACGACGGGCTCCTCCGCCGCCCCGGGTTCGACCAAGGACCTGGCGGCGCCGCAGACCTCCTCGGAGGGCGTCGAGGTCGTCACCTACGGAACGGCCGAGGTCGCCGTCGACATGAACAGCGAGCTCAGCCCTGTCTACCAGGCAGTCCACGCGGTCCGGCGGACCCCTGACCGCACCGTCGTGTACTGGTCCGTGGGCTGGGCCGAGGAGCCGGAGTTCCGCTCCTTCGCCGCCTTCGGGCGCCGACCGTTCGCGCTCGCCGTCTTCGACACGTACAGCTCTGCGCCGTTCGTCAACATCGCGCTGCCGCAGCAGGGCCAGTTCCTGTACGGCGTGCCCGACCCGACGTTCAACCTGGTGCGGGCGGCCACCTCCGACCGGGAGGCCCTGCCCACCGAGCCGGGGGTGATGGGGGTCATGTACACCGTGCTGCCGCCGCTTCCCGAGGACGTCGACACGGTCGACGTGACGCTCGGCTTCGCCGACGTGGTGACCGGCGTGCCGGTGGAGGACGGCCTGCTCGAACCCACCGTCGAGGGCCCCGTCGTGCCGCTGGGCACAGGCTGGCCCGAGATCCCCGAGGCGCTCCTGGCCCCGGTCGAGGCGCCGGGTTTCTCGACCCGGCCCCTGTTCTCCCCGTCGGAGGACATCGACGGCTTCAGCCGCGAGGCCGAGGCCGGTGAGCAGGTGACGATCGACATCGCCGCCGACGTGCTGTTCGCCTTCGACTCCGCCGACCTGTCGCAGGAGGCCGTCGCGCGCCTGGACGAGCTGGCCCAGGAGCTTCTGGAACGGGCCGCGCCCGGTGAGCTGGCCATCGTGGGCCACACCGACGACAACGGCCCGGACGACTACAACCAGGAGCTGTCGCAACGGCGCGCGCAGTCGGTGGCCGACGTCCTGCAGCCCGCCCTGGCCGACGCAGAGCTCGACCTGGTGGTCGAGGGCCGCGGAGAGGCCGAACCCGTCGCCGACAACAGCACCGAGGAGGGGCAGCAGCTCAACCGCCGCGTCACCGTGTCCTTCACCGAGATCGAGGAGGACTGACGTGCGCCGCACCACCGTCGTCGCCACCGTCGTGGCCGCCGTGCTCGCCCTGGGCGGGTGCACCCTGTCCGGCGGCGAGCAGGCCGCACCGACCGACCGACCGGCCGGCTCCGCCCCGGCCACCGACGCCACGACGTCCGAGCCGACACCTGAGCCGTCGGCGGAGGGACCCAGTCCCGAGGAGCTGTCCGCCCAGGTCATCGACGCCGCCGCTGCGCCCGTCGGGGAGCCGATCGCCAGCCAGACCCTCGCCGTGGAGGACACGACCCCTACCCCGGGCACCGAGGTGACGATCGACGTCCTGTCCGTGCAGCGCACCGAGAACGCCACCCTGCTGACCATGCAGATGTCCAGCGCCGAGCCCGGCGTCCAGCTCGGTCCGCAGGCGTTCCGCAACCGCGAGGTCGACGTCGAGTTCTTCAGCCTCTTCGCCCTGGAGGACGGCAGCAACGGCATCCGCTACCGGCCGCTGTCCTGGCTGCGACCCAACACCGACGACCTCGAGCCGGCGGACGGCCCACCCAACTCGTGCATCTGCCCCTACCGCGGCAACGACTTCACCCTCAGCCCCGAGCCGCTGGTGTTCGAGGCCCTCTACGGCCCGCTGCCCGACGGGGTGACCACCGTGAGCCTGACGGCGCCGGGCGGCGTCGACCTCCCCGACCTGCCGGTGGCGCCGTTCACGAATTGACGGATCGATGAGCCGGGCCCTGCCCGACGTCCACCGGGCCCTGTCACCCACCCCTGGCCGGGCTACTGACGTAGGGGCTGTGCCATGCCTCGCCTAGTGATGAGTTCGATCGCCAGCCAGACAACGCGGGCAACAAGCCCGACGATCACTCCGACGGTCGGTGTCACGGCGAAGCCCAGCACGAGGCCGAAGATCAGGGTAATGACGACCGCCCGCCATATCGAGAGGTCGCGTTTGTCTGCATAGTCGCCGAACCTGCCCGACGGGCACCCAGAATTGTCCGATAGGGGACCCTCTGCCGGCGACGATCAGCAGCCAGAGCCACGCCGCCGGCGACCGGGTCGCGCCGTCCCACAGGGGATCGGTGAGTGACGCGATGTGCAGCTGCGCCCTGCAGACACATGCGAGAGCTCACGAGGTGGTGACGAACCACGTCCTGATTCTTGTTCGCGTCCACGCCACGAGCTCCGGGCAGCACCATGCGGGGACACCCTCGGCATCGACACCGGCATCGAGGGCGTCGACCACTGCGCTCAGGTCGCGAAAACGCTGGGGCGGTCGCAGCAGCCACAACCTCCCGAACGGCCGAGGTGGCACACCGGCAGACACGAGGACCTGGTTGATGAACTCCTCCTGCTCCTCGAAGTCCCACGCCGAGAAGGGAATGACCGTCTCGGCCGCACCCTCCCGCCGCACCCGAACGACGCGCAGTGACCGGTCGGGCACCCATGCCCGCTGGGCACTCGGCCAGACGGCCGGCAGGAAGCACCACATCGGTGCTTCAGGCGCGAGGAACCACCCTCGCTCACTGGCGGCCATGACGGCGGGCAATAGCTCCGGCGGCAACGGCTCATGTGGCAACTCGTCCCGGAGCTGGCCTTCGTCGGCAGCCCAGTCGCCCACCATGGGCGGAGTCTGCCAGGCAGCCCGTACGACAGTGCGTTCGTCAACGTTCCGACAGACGACCGGCTACCGGCGACGGCCAGCGAGCTGACGAGTGGCCGTCGGGACGCCGGCGTCCGTCCCACAGAGGATCCGTCTTCGTTCAATCGAGTTGGCTGGTCGACGACGCCGGGAAACCAGCCGCACGTAGGTCGTCTAGCGCTTCTACGACGTCCGAGACAGCGACGACCAAGACGTAGCCGGTGTCACGTTCGATGATGAGGCGTCGACCGGTTAGCAGCCAGGCCAGGTCCTTCACAGAGCGGGCACGGCGGTTGAGCGACCTGTCGTCTTCCCGCACGACGACCACCTCTGCGCGGGCCAGCCTCTTGTGGGTGAACGGACCACGTCCGGCCCGCAGCTCCGTGGCCGAGATGCGAAGCCAGGACCGCGCCATCAAGGCCCAGATCACGGCCAGCAGCACCGCCGCGGCGAGGATCCAGCGGAGGTCTCGCTCCTGGTCCGGGAGAACCAGCGCCATCACCAACTGCAAGGACATGAAGGAGAACAGCATCAACGCTGCCACCGACCAGAGCGGACCGCGGTGCACCGCACTGGATGCCTCTGGAGTCCCGTCGGTGCTGCGCCTGGCCACGGTGGCAACCTACGCGTCGGACGGGGCGCCGGCCCCGATCCCTGTCTTGCCACGGCTCCCGGCCGTGGCAACGGACCGCGTAACCCACTTCTCGCCCAGCCATCCCGTGCGGTCCCGGTTGCCGACCGGCTACCGGCGACGAAGCCGACCGCAGGACGGACGCCGGCAAGCGTGACGAGTCCGTCCCACAGGGGATCGGCTAGCGGCGACGATCAGCGCCTCGACGCGCCCCCGCGGGCGATTCCCCTGCCACCACAAGTGGCGACGCTCGCCGTAAACCGGTGGCACCGGCTTGTCATCGTCCGGGACGCTTCAAGGGTGGTCCAGGCCAGAGGCGACCGGCCTCCACCGTTGCCCGAAGACGTCGACCAGCTCCTCGCGAAGCTCGTCGACCTGCTGGCCGACAGCCTCGGTCCTGTGCTGGCAGGCCTGTACCTGCACGGCTCGCTCGTTGTCGGCGACTTCGCACCAGGGCGGAGCGACGTGGACGTCGTCGCGGTGCTGACGGTTGAGCCCGACGATGACCTGCTCGACCACCTGGGCCGAGTCCACGACGAGGTCAGCCGGCTCCTCCCGACATGGCGTGGGCACGTGGAAGTGGAGTACGTGGCCCTGGAGACGTTGCTCGAGCACGCGGCGGGCGGACCCGTCGAGACGCCGGGCGTGATCGCGCGCATCAGCCCGGGTGAGCTTCTGCACCTGCTCCCCGCCACCCCGCACCGGATCCTGGGCTGGTCACTGGTGCGCCGCCACAGCCGCACCCTGGTCGGGCGTCCGGCGCAGGAGGTCTTTCCCTCGTTCAGCGAGGAGACGGTCAAGGAGGCGCTGCTGCATCACGTCCGGGACTGGCCCGTGTGGGTGCGCGAGATGGCCACGGCAGGTGGGCAGGCATACGCGGTCCTCAGCCTGTGCCGGGCCGCGGTGCTGCTGACGACCGGCGACCAGGTGTCCAAGAAGGCCGCGGCCACGCACGTCGCCCGGGAGGTGCCTGCCTGGACGGACGTCGTGCTGTGGGCTCGGGACTGGTGGTACGGGGGCGGGAGCGATGACGAGCCACCACGCACCGCCGATGTCCGTCGCTTCGTTGAAGAGACGAGCGCCTCACTCGCCCCCCTGTGAGTCAGCGATCCCCGCGCCGGGCCAACTAATCTCGGAGAGGTCCGGCGACGCGAGCCACTTCGAACCACTCCGAATCACTCATGGTGCTCGTCCCGACAGCCGATCCCCAGCCGACGAAGGGGCACGTGCCTCAATGCTCAGACGCGGAAGCTGGCGAGGGCTCGTTGAGGAGCTGGTGCAAGACGTGGTCCTGCCATCGGCCGGCGATGCGCAGGTAGTGCGGAGCGCGACCGATCTCGGTGAAGCCGTTGCGGACCAACACCGCCCGTGAGGCAGCGTTGTGCTCGAGGGTGTCGGCCTGCAGCCGGTGCAGGCCGAGGTCATCGAAGGCCAGGCGAACCGCGGCGGCCACGGCCGCGGTGGCCACACCGCGACCGCCGTGGGCCTGGTCGACCCAGTAGCCGAGGTGCGCGGACTGGAAGGCGCCTCGGACGATGTCGTTGACGGTGATGCGCCCGGCGATCCGTCGGTCGGCGACGATCAGGAGCGGCACGGCCGTGCCGGCCCGGTGGCGGGCCAAGACCGTTCGCAGCTGGTCGCGCTGGACGTCCTCGGTGAAGAAGGCGTCCTCGCGGTGGGGCTCCCACGGGGCCAGGAACTCGCGGTTGCGCCGGAGCAGACCGGTCAGCGCGGCGGCGTCGTCCTCGGCGACCAGCCTGATCCGCACGTCCACCGGACGACCCTACAAACCTGTCCGCAGGGGATCGTGTACTGGGGCTCGATCGCGCCAGCCAGCGGGTAGAGCCACTCCAGTCAGCACTTCCAGCGAGCGCGTTCGGCACCTACGCCGGAAGCGCCGGCGGGTCAGGTGGCTGGCGCCTGGGCTGGCGGGGCCAGTCGGGCGAGCAGCAACTGCAGCTGACCACCGACGTGCTCAAGGTACTCAGATGAGTCGGGGTCCAGGCCCATGTAGCGCTTGACGTCGGCAGGAAACACGAAGCCCGCCGCGACGACGACCTGCATCAGCAGCAGCACGAAGGCGGGGTCGAGAGTCTCGTCGATCTCACCGTCAGCCTGCCGTCGGCGCAGGTGCACCAGTTCAGGGGCATCGGGGTCGAAGTCGATCCCCCTCACGTCCTCGGCCAACTTCTCGCGGATGGCGATGCGCATGTCCGGTCCGCTGTGCGCGGCCTCGAGGTAGCGGAACGCCATCTCGGCGAGGCTGATCTCGGGATCGGCTAGTTGCTCGGACTCGGTCCGCCACCTGTCGAGGATTGCGTGGTAGAGCCCTTCCTTGCCACCGAAGTAGTAGGAGATCAACTGCTTGTTGACGCCCGCTCGATCCGCGATCTCGCTGACCCGGGCACCGGCCAGCCCCTTGGCCGCGAACTCGGCCCGGCCGGCCTCGATGAGTGCCTGTCTCGTCCGCTCGGCATCACGCTGGCGTTCCTGAGGGCCGGGTGACCGGCGCGGGCTGCTCGTCATCGAACCAAGACTAAAGCACGGTCAACACGGTCATCCATCTGTATGGTTGACACGACTGGACATGCGGATGACTATTTGTGCCATGGACCCACTCATCGAGGCTCACGGCCTCACCAAGCACTTCGGCAGCCTCGCGGCGCTCAACGGCCTCGACCTGGTCGCACCCTCCGGTCAGGTACTGGCGATCCTCGGCCCCAACGGCGCAGGGAAGACCACCTTCATCCGCACCATTGCCACCTTGACCCGCCCGGATGCGGGCACCCTTCGCGTGGCGGGGATCGACGCGGTGCGCCAACCGCAGCGCGTGCGAAGGGCGATCGGCCTGGCCGGCCAGTACGCCGCGGTCGAGCCGGTGCTCACCGGTCGGGAGAACCTGCGGATGGTGGCCCGCCTGTTCGGTCACGGGCGGCGCCAGGCCGGCTCCGCCGCCGACGCGGTGCTCGACCAGCTAGGCCTGAGCCAGGCTGGCGACCGCCCGGTGCAGACCTACTCCGGGGGCATGCGCCGACGCCTCGACCTGGGCGCCAGCTTGGTCGGCGCGCCTCGGCTCCTGCTCCTGGACGAACCCACCACAGGGCTGGACCCGCGCAGCCGCATCGAGCTGTGGCGCGCCATCGAAGCGCTCGTTGCTCAGGGCACCGACATGATCCTGACCACCCAGTACCTCGAAGAGGCCGACCGGCTCGCCGACCGCATCGCCATCATCGACCGCGGACGGCTGGTCGCCTCAGGAACCGCCCATGAGCTGAAGTCCCGGGTCGGACAGGACGTCATCGACGCCAAGATCCGCGACGCGAACGACCTCCGCAAGGCAGCCGAAGCTCTCGGTCCCGAAGCCAGCATCGACGCCGGTGAATCCAGGGTCGCACGGCCCGCCGATGGCGGTCCCGAGCAGCTCGTCACCGCCGTACAAGCGCTGTGCCGGGCCGGGATCGCACTGGACGACATCGCCCTGCGACGCCCGACCCTGGACGACGTCTTCCTCACCCTGACCGGCCACGCAACCACTGCATCCACCCAGGAGACCCTCACATGAGCTCGCTGACTCCCTCCTCCACCGCAGGACCCGCGGCCACCACCGAGGTGATGGCTGGGCGCACCGCCCTCACGATGCTGCGCCGTCCGCAGGTCATCGGCATCGCGGTGCTGCAGGCGCTGATGTTCTTGCTGATGTTCCGCTATGTCATCGGCGGCGCGATCGAGCTACCCGGTGCCACGTACGTGGACTACGTGGTCCCCGGACTGGTGGTCGCCGGACTGCTGTTCACCGGAGGCGGCAGCGCCGTCGCCGTGGCCGAGGAGGCCGCAGGAGGCCTGTACGACCGCCTGCGGTCGCTACCCGTGGCCGGATCGGCGGTCCTGGGCGGCAGAGCGGTGGCCGACGCCGCCCTCATGGTGGCCATCGGCACCATCACCCTGCTCGCTGGCATCACCGTCGGCTTCCGGGTCCACGGGGGGGCCGCGGGGTCGGTCGGTGCACTGGCCCTGCTCGCGGTCTACAGCTTGGCGTTCGCGTGGGTCTACGTGTGGATCGGGCTCGTCGCCAGCAGCCCCCAAGCGGCCCAAGGTCTGGGCATCCTCTCCATTCCGTTCTCGTTCCTCTCCAGCGCCTTCGTGCCCGTCGACACCCTCCCAGCCGTCCTACGCCTCGTCGCCGACATCCAACCGCTGACCATGATGGTCAACGCATGCCGCGGCCTGCTGCTCGGTGACCCCTTCGTCGGCACCCTCGACCACGGCCTCGGGTACTACATCGTCGGCTCTCTGCTGTGGTCCCTGGCACTCACCGCAGTCGCCATCCCACTCGCCCTCCGGGCCTACCGCCGCGACTAGGACTGGCGGCCACAAACCAGCACGAAGACGCCTCACGGCCTATCAAGAAGGAAGCCCCAGCCCTCCGGTTTCTGGGGCTTCCTTCGGTACCCGAGGGCAACGTGAAATCCCCTCAACCCGCCAGACGTCGCCACGCGAGGCTGCCGTCGCCGGCGTGCCCAGTCCAGCGGCCCCCGGGAGGGGGCGACCCGTCCCGCGACCCGACCCCCATCCGACAAACCCGCTCATCACGGCCCTGCGCCTCGCCCCTTCCGCCGGCCCGTCCCGACAGACCCGTCCGGTGCCCGTTCCCGCGTGGGCACGGCGAATTTTAACGATCGACGCAACAACAATGAGTGAACTATTCCGTGTGAACCGTACTGGTGATGGCTGCTGGTGGGCTACTTGGGCAGGTCAGCCTGTTCGGAGAGCGGCGCGGAACCGGGCCGTGGGCGTCTGGAAGTCGAGGGTCTTTCGTGGCCGGTCGTTGAGCAGGCGCGTAATGGTCGTCACGTGCTCGTGGCTGTGCGAGGACAGGTCCGTGTTCTTTGGGAAGAACTGCCGGACCAGGCCGTTGTAGTTCTCGTTCGCGCCGCGCTGCCATGGGCTGCTTCGGTCGGCGAAGTAGATTTCTAGCCCGGTCGCCGCGGCGAGTTCCTGGTGGCGTGCCATCTCGACGCCCTGGTCCCAGGTCAAGGTCCGGGTCAGGTGCGGCGGGAGCTCGTCGAAGACCTGTCGCAGTGCGGCGTTCACGGTCAGTGCGGTGTGGTCGCCGGGCAGGTTGACGATGATTCCGTAGTGCGTCACGCGCTCTCGCAGCGTGATCATCGCCGAGGCCGAGCCGAGCCCGATGATGAGGTCGCCCTCCCAGTTGCCGGGTTCGATGCGGGCTGCGACCGTCTCGGGCCGGTCTCGGATGGAGGTCATGTTCCGGACCGCGCCGTCCTTGAAGGAGCGGGTGATGTGGTGGGCGCGTCGGAGTCGTCGACCGGTGCGCAGCCTCGCTGTGTAGCGCTCGTGCAGGCAGCGGGCGCCGGGGACGACGAGCGCCCGGTAGATGGTCTCGGTGCAGACGGTGCGACCGGTGTCGTGCAGGCGTGTGGTGCGTAGCCAGCCGGCGATCTGCTCCGGTGACCAGTACCGGTTGAGCTTGCGCTGCACGAGCTGGCGCAGCCGGCTGTCCAGGACCAGCTTGGACTGCCGCGGGCGCAGGCGCTGCTGTCCGGCGGCCTGCTCGGCCTGGTGCGGGTTGTAGCGACCGTGCTGGTCACGGTGCCTTTGCAGCTCGCGGCTGATGGTCGAGGTGGACCGGCCGAGCTCGGCGGCGATAGCCCGGAGGGTGACGCCGTGGCCGAGCAGGTCCGCGATCTGCAACCTCTCGTGCAGGCTCAGGTAGCGCCCGGCCCCGACGCTGTCCTGGGGGCGGGCGGACGGGTTGCCGCGGGCTCGGATGTTCCGGCCGGTCTTCGGGTGCAGGCGCATGATCTTGCAAGCCTCGCTGTTGCTGTGGCCTTGGCCGATGAGGTCCCAGTAGCGCGCGTGTCGGGCCTGCGTGGCGGTGGATGCTCGCGGCTGCAGCAGCGCCTGGGCGTGCCGTGCCGAGGTCGTCACGGCCTCGTGGAGGGTGGCTCGGGCGGCCCTCTCGGCCCGGGCGAGGCCGTGGCGTCGCTCCTGCTCCCACCGCTCGGCCCGTCCGTCGTCCAGGCGCAGGGCTCGTGCCGCTGCTCGCACCCCCACCTGGTCCTCGCGCTGCTCGAGGAACCGGCGGTGCAGCCACCTGTAGGCCGTGGAGCGGCCCACTCCCAGGGTGCGTGCGGCGACGCTCGGGGTCATGCCGGCATCGAACGCGGCCCAGAACAGCGCCTCCGTCCCGGCGGGTCGTCGACAGTGGTGGCGGTAGTCACCGGCTTCGAGGCGCGCCTCGTCCCAGGCCGGCATGAGAGAGGAGACAAAGCCGAGACTGCGCTGTGCTTGCGCCATGTCGAGCCCGTCATCGCGCAACTCGTTGAACGCTTCTCGAGTCCACCGGCGAGCTGTTTCTTTCCCAACGCCGGCCGCCCGGGCGGACTTCTTGAGACTGGTACCGGCTCGCAACGCGGCGAAGAACCGCCGTCCAGCAGGAGAATCTCTGTGCAGATGCATCCGTGACACCCGTCGATCGGGCTGTTGCGTCGATCAGTAGAACTCGGCGCACCTTTTCTGGGGCACCCGAGCCGGCCGCCCGGGCCGACTGCGGCCGTAGGCACGCGGCGCGCCCCACGCCGCACTGACCCCCGTCCGAACGGACCCGTCAGCCGCGCGCCGCCACCCAGGCGTTCAGCGCGTTGCGGATCCGCTTCTCGCTGACCGGGTGCGCCGTGCCGAGCTGCTGGGCGAAGACGCTGACCCGCAGCTCCTCGACCATCCAGCGGACCTCGAGCAGCGACGCGGGGACGGCGGCGCCCTCGGGCAGCGTGTCGACCACGTCGAGGTAGGCGTCGTAGGCGGGCAGCACCCGGTCCAGCAGCGTCGCGTCGCGGCCGGGGTCGACCTCGGCCGCGTCCAGGCGGCGCTCCACGGCGGCCAGGTAGCGCAGCACGTGCGGCATCCGCTCGGCCCCGGTGGCCAGCACGAACCCCGGCGCCACCAGCCAGTCGACCTGCGCGCGGACGTCGGCCACGGTGTCGCGCAGCGCGGGCGAGGTGAGCCGGGACACCCGGTCGCGGACACCGTGGGCGGCCGACAGGACGCGCGACACCGTCCGCACCACTTCCTCGGTCACGGGGTGCACGTCGGCGCGCACCTGCTCGCGCAGCGCGTCGACCGCGGCCCGGTCGCGCACGGCCCACGTGCCGTCGGGTCGGTGCTGCCGGACCAGCCGGGTCACGGCCGCGGCCAGGCAGTCCTCGAGCATGTCCAGCACCGACGGGTACGGCGTCCACGACAGCGCCAGCCGGGTGGGCACGTCCAGCGCGGACGTGATGGCCCCCAGCGGCGAGCGCAGCCCCAGCAGCACGGCCCGTCGCACGCCGCGGTCGTGGGCGACCACGGCCGCCGGGCGCGACGGCAGCACCCGTACCCCGAGCGCAGCGCCCTCGTCGACCCAGGTCGGCCAGCCGCGCACCTCGTGCCCGGCGACCTGCCGCTCCACCACCTCCGGCAGCACCTGCTCCGGGGCCGCGTCCAGGCCCCGGCGCTCCATCGACGCCGTCGCCCGCTGCAGCGAGTCCTGCGCCCGGCCGGCCAGGCGGCGACGCAGCTCGGCCACGTCACCGCCCTCGGCCAGCACCCCGCCCTTGGTGTCGACCACCCGCACCCGGGCCCGCAGGTGCGGCGGCAGGCTCGAGGCGTCGAGGTCGTCGGCCTGCACGACAGGCCCGCCCAGGTCGGTCAGGGCGTGCGCCACCACGGCGCGCACCTCACCACGCGGGGCCACCCCGCCGGGGGCGACCCGCGCCAGCACGCCGGCCGCATGGTCCGGTGCCGGTGCGAACGAGCGCCGCAGCGCCTTGGGCAGCGACCGGACGAGCGCCGTCACCAGCTCCTCGCGCAGCCCCGGCACCAGCCAGCCGAGGGCGTCGGCGTCCAGGCCCGGCAGCACCTGCTCCGGCACGGTGACCGTCACGCCGTCGTCGCCGGCGCCGGGCGAGAACCGGTAGGCCAGCGGGAGCGCGACGGTGCCGTCCAGGTGCGGCACGTCCAGGTGGTCGGGGAACTGCTCGACGACCGCCCCGGCGTGCCCGTCGCCGGCCAGCACGTCCGTGCGCGTCATGGTCAGCAGGTCCGGGGTGTCGGGCCGGGCCCGCTTCCACCAGGCGTCGAAGTGCCGGGCGGAGACCACGTCGGCGGGCACGCGGGCGTCGTAGAACGCGTGCACCGCGGTGTCGTCGACCACGACGTCACGACGCCGCGTGCGCTCCTCGATCTCGCGCACCTCGGCCATCAGCGCGGCGTTGGCGGCCAGGAACGCGTGCCGGGACTCCCAGTCGCGCTCGACCAGGGCGTGGCGGATGAACAGCTCCCGCGACAGGACCGGGTCCACCCGCGCGTAGCCGACCGTGCGCGCGGCCACGAGCGGGATGCCGTACAGCGTCACCTTCTCCGTCGCCTCGACCTGCCCGCGGCCGGCGTTCCAGCGCGGCTCCGAGTAGGTGCGCCGGACCAGGTGCCCGGCGACGGGCTCGACCCAGTCCGGCTCGATGACGGCGCAGTCGCGCGCGAACAGCCGGGCCGTCTCGACGAGCTCGGTGGCCATCACCCAGCGGGGACCCGCGTTCTTGGCCCGCTTGGCCCCGGCGCTGCCGGCCGGCCGCGGCCGGGGCAGCACCGAGCCCGACCCGATCGAGAACCGCGCGCCGCGGGCCCCCAGGTAGTCGGTCGCGTCGCCCTCCCGGAAGCCGATGTGCGACAGCAGGCCGGGCAGCAGGCTGCGGTGCACGGTGTCGGCGACCGACGCCTCGAACTGGGCGTAGGCGCCCGCGTCGGACCCGCGGCGCGGCTCGTCCTCGGGACGCAGCAGGCCGTTCGGGCCGAGCTTCGCCTCCTTGCAGACCTGCCGCAGCTGCCCGTCCAGGTCGAACCACTCCCGCACCCGCGCGTGGTGCAGGTGCTCGGCCAGGCACATCCGCCGGAACGCCGAGCTGGACAGCTCCTCGCGCCGCGCCCGCAGGTAGCGCCACAGCGCCAACCGGGTCAGCAGGTCGGAGCCCTCGACCCGGAAGCGCCGGTGGGCGAGCTCGGCGCGGGCCTCGTCGTCGGCCGGTCGCTGCCGGACGTCGATGATCGACAGCCCCGCCACCAGCGCGCGCACCTCGTCCAGGCAGCCGTTGCGGTCGGCCTCCAGCAGCATCCGGCCCAGCCGGGGGTCCACCGGTAGCCGGGCCAGGGTGCGCCCCACCGGGGTCAGGCGGCGGTGCCGGCTGGCCCGGCCGCGCTCGTCCTGCTCGATCTCCTCCGCGACCGCGCCGAGCTCCTCCAGCAGGGCCAGGCCGTCCTTGACCTGCCGCGGGTCGGGCGGGTCGAGCCAGTCCAGCTCCTCGATGTCGTCGATGCCCAGGCTGGTCAGCTGCAGCAGGACGCTGGCCAGGTTGGTGCGGCGGACCTCCGGCTCGGTGAACTCGGGCCGCGCGTCGTGGTCGGCCTCGCCGTAGAGCCGGATCGCGACGCCGGGCGCCAACCGCCCGGAGCGGCCCGCCCGCTGGGTCGCCGACGCCTGGCTGATCGGCTCGATCGGCAGCCGCTGCACCTTGGTCCGCAGCGAGTAGCGGCTGATCCGGGCCAGACCGGTGTCGACGACGTAGCGGATGCCCGGCACCGTCAGCGACGTCTCGGCCACGTTGGTGCTGACCACGACCCGGGTGCCGGCGTGCGGGGCGAAGATCCGGTGCTGGTCCGCGGCCGACAGCCGGGCGTACAGCGGCAGCACCTCCAGGCCCAGCACCGAGCCGGACAGCTGGCGGGTCAGCGCGTCGACGGCCTCGCGGATCTCGCGCTCGCCGGAGCAGAACACCAGCACGTCGCCGTCGCCCTCGGTCAGCAGCTCGGTGACGGCGTCGACGACCGCCTGCGGTTCGTCGCGGTCGTCACCCGCCTCGGCCTCGTCCCCGGAGTAGGGCCGATAGCGGATGTCCACCGGGTACGTCCGCCCGGACACCTCGACGATCGGCGCGCCGCCGAAGTGCTCGGCGAAGCGCTGCGGGTCGATGGTGGCGCTGGTGATGATGAGGTGCAGGTCGGGCCGCTGCGGCAGCAGCCGGTGCAGGTAGCCCAGCAGCACGTCGACGTTCAGCGACCGCTCGTGGGCCTCGTCGACGATGATCGTGTCGTAGCGGCGCAGCATCGGGTCGCGCTGGATCTCCGCCAGCAGGATGCCGTCGGTCATCACCTTGAGCAGCGTCGACGGCCCGGTCGAGTCGGTGAACCGGACCGCGAAGCCCACGTGCTGGCCCAGCGGGGTGCCGACCTCTTCCGCGATCCGCTCGGCCACGCTGCGGGCCGCGATCCGACGGGGCTGGGTGTGCCCGATCAGCCCCGTCGTGCCGCGGCCGGCCTCCAGCGCCAGCTTGGGCAGCTGGGTCGTCTTGCCGGAGCCGGTGGCGCCGGCCACGACGACGACCTGGTGGTCCCGGATCAGCCGGACGAGCTCCTCGCGCCGGCCGGTGACCGGCAGCTCCTCGGGGTAGCGCAGCGGAGGCAGGGTCTCGTGAGCCGCGGCGAGGCGGGCGACCTGGCGCTGCGCCTGACGCTGCGCCTGCTGCGGCGCGCCTGACCGGCGGTCGCCGGAGCGGCCGCGGGCGGGGCGGCGCCCGCGCGGACGACCGGAGGGGGAGGACATGGCCCGACGAGCCTATGCCGAAGCCGCCGGGCCGGCCGGACGGTGGGTCACGACCCCGACCGCCGCGGCCCTGTCGCGGCGCCGGTCGCGCTCCTACCCTGGGTCCGTGCTGCTGCGCCCCGCCGTGCTCGCCGCGATCGAGCGCGGCGAGGTCGACCTCGCGTTCCGTCGCTGGGACCGCCCCCGGGTGGTCGTGGGCACCCGGATGCAGACCGGGGTCGGGCTGGTCGAGGTCACCGCCGTGGACCGGGTCGCCGCGTCCCGCATCACGGCCGCCGAGGCCCACCGGGCCGGCGCCGCGACGGCGGCGGAGCTGCGGGCCCTGCTCACCGGTCGCACCGGCGACGTCTACCGGGTCGGCCTGCGCCACGCCGGGCCCGACCCGCGGGACGCCCTGCGCGTGACGGTGCCGACGGCCGAGGAGGCCCGCGCGGTCCGGGCCCGGCTGGACCGGCTCGACCGGGCCTCGTCGACCGGGCCGTGGACCCAGCAGACCCTCGAGCTGATCGACCGGCACCCGACCGTGCGCGCCCCGGACCTGGCGGCCGTGGTGGGTCGACCGACGGCCGACTTCAAGCGCGACGTCCGCAAGCTCAAGGAGCTGGGGCTCACCGAGTCCTTCGACATCGGCTACCGGCTGTCCCCGCGCGGTCAGGCCGTCCTCGACGCCGACGGGGTGCGGTGCGAGCGGGGACCGGCTCTGGCGGGCTCGCCGTGGCCCCGCATCGGCGCCCCCGCCACCCGCGCCCTGCGCGCCGCCGGGTACGCGACCCTGGAGGACCTCGACGGCGCCGGCGAACGAGCCCTGGCCGCGCTGCACGGCGTCGGCCCGCTGGCGCTGGACCGGCTGCGGGAGGCCCTGGCCCGCGCCGGGCTCCGCCTGGCCCCCTGACCAGGACGGCTCGCGGACCGCCGCCCGTCGTCGCCCGCACGTGTCCGGCGTCACCCCGTCCCCGGTCGAGCACCCGTCCCGGCCGACCTACCCTGGTCCGGTGCACCGACCCGGTACGTCCACGACGTCCCGGGGTGGCACCCCCGGCCGTGACGCCACGGCCGGACCCGGCGCGCACGACCGCCACCGGCACGGCCTCGTCGTCGTCCTCAGCCTGCTGGGCACCCTGGCCGTCGGTGTCCTGGTCGCGGCCCAGTCCCGCATCAACGGCGAGCTCGCGCCCGTGCTGGTCCCGGCGGCCGAGGCCGGGTTCGGCTGGCGCGGCCCCGCGCCGGACCTGGTCGCGGCCGGGCTCGACGCCGCGCTGCTGTCGTTCGGCATCGGCTGGGTGCTCGTCGTGGCCGGGGCCCTGGCGACCCCGCGCGGTCGCCGGGGCCTGCGGGCGCTGCGGGCCTCGGCCCGCTCCGGCGGGCTGCGCTGGTGGCAGCTGCTCGGCGGGGTCGGCGGGGCGGCGTTCGTCGCGGCCCAGGGCATCGCGGTGCCCGTGCTCGGCGTCGCGGTGTTCACCGTCACCGTGGTGGCCGGCCTGACGGTGGGCGGGCTGCTGGTCGACCGGTTCGGCCTGTCGCCCAACGGGGCGCGGCCGTTCACCGTACGCCGGGTGGTCGGCTGCGCGCTCGCGGTGGCCGGGGTCGGGCTGAGCGTGTCCGGCAGCCTGGCCGGCGGCCTCACCACCGACGCCGGCGTCGTCGCCTTCGTGCTGGTCCTGGTGCTGGCGCTCGTGGTCGGGGTGGGCACCTCGGCGCAGCAGGCGGTCAACGGCCACGTCGCGGTCCGGTCCGGGTCGCCCTGGACCGCCGGGGTGGTCAACTTCACCGCCGGGGTCGCGTCCCTGCTGGTGCTGCGCCTGGTCCTGGTCGGCACGGCCGCGCCCGCGGCCCTGCCCACGCAGTGGTGGGCGTACCTGTCCGGGCCGATCGGGCTGTCGTTCATCGTGCTGGCCGCCCTGCTGGTGCGCACCCTCGGCGTGCTGCTGCTCGGCCTGGGCAACACGGCCGGCCAGCTGGTCGGGTCCATCGCGCTGGACGAGCTGCTGCCCACCGCGGCCGGCCGGCCGGGCGTCGTCGAGCTGACCGCGGCGGTCGTCATCTTCGCGGCGGTCCTGCTGGCGGCGAGCCGACCGCGCCGCGCCCGCCCGGGGCCGACCGGGTCGGGTGGTCCGGGTGGGCCGGGTGGACCGGGTGGCGCCGAACGCACCCCCGCGGGCACGGCCGCTCGCTAGCCTGCGGACCGTGGTGGGTGTGCCGGACTACGAGGCCCGTGCCCTCGACCTGCTGCCGCCGGAGGTCGTCGACTACTACGCGGGCGGGTCCGGCCGGGAGCAGACCCTGCGGGACAACCCCGCCGCCTGGTCCCGGGTCCGGCTGCGGCCGCGGGCGCTGCGGGACGTGTCACGGGTCGACACGGCCACGACTGTGCTCGGCACGCCGGTCGCCGCGCCCGTCCTCGTCGCGCCCATGGCGTTCCAGGGACTGGTCCACGCCGACGCCGATCGGGCCACGGCCCTGGGCGCGGCCCGGGCGGGGACCCTGCTGACGGTGTCGACGCGGTCGTCGCTGCCGGTCGAGGACATCGGCGCCGACCCGTGGTGGTTCCAGGTCTACGTCATGCGGGACCGCGACCTGACGGCCCGGCTGGCCGCCCGCGCCGCCGCCGCCGGCGCGCGGGCGCTGGTGCTGACCGCCGACACCCCGGTGGTGGCCCGCAAGCACCGCAACGACCGGGCGGGTGCGGTGTCGGAGGAGCACTTCCTGGCGGCGCTGGGGCCGGGCGCCGACGCGGCCTCGGCCGAGCAGGCCGCGGACATCACGTTCGACGAGGTGGCGCGGCTGCGACGGGACTGGGGCCTGCCGGTCGTCGTCAAGGGCGTCCTGCGGGCCGACGACGCCCGCGCGGCGGTCGAGGCGGGGGCGGCGGCGGTCCTGGTGTCCAACCACGGCGGCCGGCAGCTGGACGGCGCCGTCGCCACGGCCGACTGCCTGCGTGAGGTCGTCGCCGCCGTCGACGGGCGGGCCGAGGTCTACGTCGACGGCGGGGTGCGGACCGGGACCGACGTGCTGCGCGCCCTGGCGATGGGGGCCCGCGCCGTGCTGCTCGGCCGGCCGGTGCTGTGGGCGCTGGCCGTCGACGGCGCCGACGGCGTGCACGCGGTGCTGTCGGGGCTGGCCGACGACCTGGCCCACACCATGGCCCTGGCTGGCGCCCCGACGGTCGCCGACGTCACCACGGACCTGCTCGCGCCCTGAGGCCTGCTCGCGCCCCGTGGCCTGCTGGCGCCCTGAGGTCTGCTGGCACCCCGAGACCCCGGAGGCCTCCCGGGCCCCCGAGGTGACCGGGAGCACCCGCCCCGGCGATACTCCGACCGTGAACGACAGCGGGTCCCCACGAGGGGGCGAGGCGGCGGCCGATCAGGCCGACCTGGTCCTGGTGGGAGCCGGCGGTGCGGGCCTGGCCGTGCTGCACGCCCTGGCCCACCGCGACCTGACCGACGGCCTGCCCGGCCCGGTCCGGGTCGTCGTCGTCGACCCCGTGCCCGACCACGACACCGAGGCCCGGCACCGCACCTGGTGCTTCTGGGCGCAGGGCGACGTCAGCGTCGCCCCGGCCGTGCACGCCACCTGGCAGCAGGTCCGGGTCAGCGACGCGACCCGCGACCTGGTGCTGGACCTCGCGCCCTACCGGTACCACCTGGTGCGCTCGCCGGACCTGGCGGCGCTGGTGGCCGACGAGGTGGCCCGCGCACCCCGGCTGCACGTCGAGCGCGTCGTGGCCCCGGCCGAGCAGGTCGTGTCCTGCCGGGACCACGCCCACGTCGAGGTCGCCGGGCGCAGCCTGCGCGCCTCACTGGTGCTCGACTCGCGTCCGGCCCGGCCCGCCGTCGCCGGCCGGGTGTTCTGGTGGCAGCACTTCCGGGGCTGGACGCTGCCCCCGGGCTCGCTGCCCGAGCGCCGCGGCGCAGGGCCGGTGGCCAGCCTGATGGACTTCCGCACCGCGCAGCCCGCGGCGGGCCTGTCGTTCGGCTACCTGCTGCCGCTGCCCGACGGCCGCGCGCTGGCGGAGTACACCGAGTTCTCGCCCGACCGCCTCGACGACGCGGGCTACGACCGGGCCCTGCGCGGCTACCTCGACCTGCTGGGCGTCGGTCGTGACGTCGTGCCCGACCACGTGGAGACCGGGGCCATCCCCATGACCGACGGCCGCTTCGACCGCCACGTGGCCTCCCGCGTGGTGCGCATCGGCACGGCCGGTGGCGCCACCCGCGGCTCCACCGGCTACACGTTCGCCGCCATGCTGCGCGACGGCGCCGCGGTGGCCGCCGCGGTGGCCGACGGCGCCCTGGCCGGCCCCGGTGCCGTCCGGCTGCCGCCGGCCTACCCGGCCCGGCACCGCTGGATGGACGGGGTGCAGCTGCAGGCGCTGGACGCCGGGCGGATCGACGGCCCGCGGTTCTTCACCGACCTGTTCGCCCGCCGCCCGGCCGCGCAGGTGCTGTCGTTCCTCGACGGCACCACCGACCTGGTGGAGGACCTCGGCATCATGGCGGCCTCGCCCACCTGGCCGATGACCTGGACCGCCGTGCGGGCCGGGCTGGGCGGACCGTGGCCCCGACGGCGAGGCGGTCAGGACCGGGTCCCCGCCGTCCCGGTGCCCACGACCGGTCAGCCCGCCCCCCGCTAGGCTCCGCGTCACCCGGGACGGCCGGGCCCCGGAAGGACGTCTGGCACCCCCGTGACCCTCGAACAGCTGTACCTCGTGGCCTCGGGCGTCGTGGCGGCCGTCTTCGCCGTCGTCGTGCTGTTCACCGCGTTCGTGGTGGTCCCCCGGGACCGGCGGCCGTCCTCGGCCACGGCCTGGATCGTGCTGATCATCTTCGTCCCGGTGGTCGGCGTCATCGCGTTCTTCTTCATCGGCAGCCCGCAGCTGCCCCTGGCCCGGCGGGTCAAGCAACGCAGCATCGACCGGCTGATCAACGAGCGCACCCGCGAGTACGGCCTCGGCGACCAGCCGACCCCCGGCCCGCGCTGGCTGGAGCAGGTGGTCCGGCTCAACCACCGCACGGGCGCGCTGCCGATGCTGCAGGGCAACAGCGCGTTCGTCGAGACCGGCTACGAGTCGTCCCTGCAGGCCATCACCGCGGACGTCGACTCGGCGCGGGAATTCGTGCACGTCGAGTTCTACATCCTGGCCCTCGACGCGACGACCGCCCCCGTCTTCGACGCCCTGGAGCGGGCCGTCGCCCGCGGCGTCACCGTCCGGGTGCTGCTGGACCACATCGGCTCGTGGGGCTCACCGGGCTACCGCCGCACGCTTCGTCGCCTGGACGAGATCGGCGCGCAGTGGCACCTGATGCTGCCGGTGCAGCCGCTGCGGGGCCGCTACCAGCGACCCGACCTGCGCAACCACCGCAAGCTGGTCGTGGTCGACGGGGCGGTGGGCTGGGCCGGCTCCCAGAACCTGGTCGACGCCAGCTACAACAAGCGCGCCAACCGCCGTCGCGGGCTGCGCTGGCAGGACCTGATGGTGCGCCTGCGAGGGCCCGTGGTGCAGGCGCTCGAGGCGCTGTTCGTCACCGACTGGTTCAGCGAGACCGACGAGCTGCTGGAGGTCGGCACCCCCGAGCCCAGCGAGACCCCGCACGGCGACCTGCACATCCAGGTGGTGCCCAGCGGGCCCGGGTTCGAGAACGAGAACAACCTCAACCTGTTCAACTCGCTGATGTACGGCGCGCAGGAGCGGATCAGCATCACCAGCCCGTACTTCGTGCCGGACGAGTCGTTGCTGTACGCCGTCACCGCCGCCGGCCTGCGTGGGGTCGACGTCGAGCTGTTCGTGCCCGAGCAGGCGGACCAGTTCTTCGTCCACCACGCGCAGCGGTCCTACTACGAGCAGCTGCTGCGGGCGGGCATCCGGATCTACCTGTACCCGGCGCCGTACGTGCTGCACGCCAAGCACATGGGCGTCGACTCCGACATCAGCGTCGTCGGCTCCAGCAACCTGGACATCCGCTCGTTCACCCTGGACCTGGAGTGCACGCTGCTCGTGCACGGCCGCTCGTTCCGCGACCAGCTGCGCGAGGTCGAGGACGGCTACCGCGCCGTCAGCCGGGAGCTCACCCTGGCCGGCTGGCTGGCCCGGCCCCGTTGGCAGAAGGTGACCGACAACCTGGCCCGGCTGACGTCGGCGCTGCAGTGAGGACCGCCGGTCCTCAGACCAGCAGCTCGTCGGCGCCGTCGTCCGGCGACCAGGCCGGCGCCAGGTGGTCGACCAGGTCGTCGGCGATGCCGGTGTAGGACTGCGGCGTCAGCTCCAGCAGGCGCTGGGTGACGTCGTCGGGCAGGCCGAGACCCCGGACGAACTCGGCCATGGCGGGGCCGTCGACGCGCTTGCCGCGGGTCAGCTCCTTGAGCCGCTCGTACGGGTTGTCCAGGCCGTGCAGCCGCATCACCGTCTGCACCGCCTCGCCCAGCACCTCCCAGGACGACTCCAGGTCCGCGTCCAGCACCGCGGTGTCGACGTCGACCGAGCGCAGCCCGCGCGCGGCGTTGTCGATCGCCAGCACGGAGTGCCCGAGCGCGACCCCGATGTTGCGCTGGGTGGTGGAGTCGGTCAGGTCGCGCTGCAGCCGCGACGTGGTCAGGGTGCGCTGCAGCACCTCCAGCAGACCGTCGGACAGCTCGAGGTTCGCCTCGGCGTTCTCGAACCGGATCGGGTTGACCTTGTGGGGCATGGTCGAGGACCCGATCGAGCCGGCCGGCGCGACCTGGGTGAAGTACCCCTGCGAGATGTAGGTCCAGGCGTCGGTGCACAGGTTGTGCAGCACCCGGTTGTAGCGCTGCACGTCGGCGTAGAGCTCGGCCTGCCAGTCGTGCGACTCGATCTGCGTGGTGAGCGGGTTCCAGGTCAGGCCGAGGCCCTCGACGAACCCGCGCGAGACCGCCTGCCAGTCCACGTCGGGCGCGGCGGCGTGGTGCGCGGCGTAGGTGCCGGTCGCCCCGTTCATCTTGCCCAGGTACTCCGCGGCCGCGATCCGGTCCAGCTGGCGGCGCAGCCGGAACGCGAGGACCGCGAGCTCCTTGCCCATCGTGGTGGGCGTCGCGGGCTGGCCGTGGGTGCGGGCCAGCATCGGCACCGACCGGTACTGCCGCGCAAGGGCGGCGACCTGCTCGGTCAGGGCCGTCGCCGCGGGCAGCCACACCTCGCGGACGGCGCGCTGGACCAGCCGGGCGTAGGCCAGGTTGTTGATGTCCTCGCTGGTGCAGGCGAAGTGGACGACCTCGCTGACGTCGGCCAGCGACGTGCCGGCCATCCGCTCCTTGAGCAGGTACTCCACGGCCTTGACGTCGTGCACGGTGACCCGCTCGATCTCGCGCAGCCGGGTGACGGTGTCGGCGTCGAAGTCCGCGGCGATGCCGTGCAGGCGCTGCACCTCGACGTCGTCCAGTCGCCGCACGCCCGGCAGCACCTGCTGCTTGGTCAGGTGCAGCAGCCAGGCGACCTCGATGCGCAGCCGCTCCCGGTTGAGCGCCGGCTCGGACAGGTGCTCCAGGAGCCCCTCGACCGCGGGCCGGTACCGGCCGTCCAGCGGGCTGAGGGTGGCCTCGCCGAGGTCGGCGGCGACACGGGCGGCGGTGCGGGACACGGCGGGTGACTTCTCGCTCACGGGGTGATCCTCACAGACTCCGGACCCCACCAGCGAACGCCGCCGGCGAACCCCGCGGCCTCAGACGTAGCGGGCGGCGAGCCCGGCCGCCTGGCTGCCGTAGCCGCCGCCGAACAGCACCGCGTGCACCAGCAGCGGGTGCACCTGGTGCAGGGCCACCCGCTCCGCCCAGCCGGCGGCCAGCGGGGCCGCCTCGTCGTAGGCGGACAGCACCCGCGGCAGGTGGGGCAGGTCGAACAGCGCCAGCATGGCCAGGTCGGTCTCGCGGTGCCCGCCGTGGGCGGCCGGGTCCACCAGCACGACCCCGTCGGCGGTCCACATCACGTTGCCGTTCCACAGGTCGCCGTGCAGCCGGGCGGGCGGCTCCGGGTCGCCCGCCAGCCCCGGGTCGGCGACCAGGCGGTCGAGCAGCCGGGACACCGTCGCGGACTCGGCCTCGGTGACCACCCCGGCGTCGTGGGCCGAACGCAGGTACGGCAGCAGCCGGAACTCGGCGAACCAGGGCCCCCAGGCGGTGCCGGTGCGCAGCGGCAGCACGAGCGGGCCGATGTAGCCGTCGCCCTGCCAGCCGTCGGGGCCGGTGCCGTGCTGCGCCGCGCCGGCGGCGTGGGTGCGCGCGAGCCCCCGCCCCAGCTGCTCCGCCGCCTGCGCCGTGGGGGTCACCTCGGGCAGGCGCGGCAGCACCAGTGCGTCCTCGGCGACCCGCAGGGGCTGCACCACGTCGACCCCGTCGGCCGCAGCGAGCCACCGCAGCCCGGCCGCCTCCACGGCGAAGTACCCCGGCGGGGCGTCCCGGCGGCGCTTGACGAACAGCTGGTCGTCCTGCAGCGCGGCCGCGGTGCTGCCGCAGTCGTCGGCGGCGGTCCGGTCGGTCGTGCTCCGAGGGCCCGTCCGGCCCGGCCCGGTCGGGTCGGCGTCGGCGTGCTCCCGGGTGGCGGGGCCGTGACCGCTCACCACGCACCCCGCTGACCGTCCGGGGCCAGGCCCGGGTGCAGACCGTCACCGGGCTGCACCAGGACCTGCTGCAGGTGCGTCAGCAGGCCGACGCAGGACTGCTCGACCTGGTCCAGCACCAGGTCGAACGCGTCCAGGTCGGAGTAGTAGGGGTCGGGCACGTCGAGCGCGCGGCCCACGTCCTCCCCGCGACCGGCCCGGTCGGAGACCTCGGCGTTCCGGGGGTCGAACGTGCGCAGCAGCCGCACCTTGGCCCGGTCGTCCTGGCTGGTCGTCCAGCCGCGCAGCGTCCGCTGGTGACCCCGGTCGAGCGCGAGCACCAGGTCCAGCTCGGGCAGCCACTGCGGCTCGAACAGCTGGGCGCGGTGCGGCAGGCCGTCGTAGCCGCGCGCGGCCAGCGCGGTGAGCGTGCGGTGGTCGGCCCGCTCCCCGATGTGCCAGTCGCCCGTGCCGGCCGACGTGGCCAGCACCAGTCCCGCGAGGCCCGCCGTCTCCGCCATCCGGGTCAGCACGACCTCGCCCATGGGGGAGCGGCAGATGTTGCCCGAGCACACGAAGCACACGCGCACCGGACCCGGGGACATGGGGGCATCCTTCCCCAGCGACGCCCGCCGCGGCACCCCTGAGCGCGAGGAGATCCGGCCGTCCGGTGTCCACAGCCGGGGTCGCGGGCGCTGCGTCCCCAGCGTGGGCCGGCGGCCGGGACCGGTAGGCCCGGGCCGCGGCAGCCTTCGGGGTGGGCCGGCCACCGGGGGCGGTCGGCGTGGTCGAGGGGACGTGGGGCGGGTGCTGCCGTGGTGGCGCAGGACGGGGACGACGGGGTGCGGGACGGGGTGCGGGACGCCGGGGTGCGGGACGCCGGGGTGCGGGACGCCGTGGCCGAGGTGGATGACCTGGCGGGCCGGGTGCGTCGGCTGCCGCCGCCCTCGTGGACGGGACCGGCGTCGGAGGCGTTCGAGGACGGCCTGGCCCGCACGGTCCGGCTGCTGGACGGGGCCGCCGACGCGCTGCTGCGGGCGCGGGAGGCCGCCCGCCGGCTCGGCGCCTCGTGAGGGGCGGTTCGGAGTGCGGGGTGGTGCTGGGAGGGGCGGTGCTGGGAGGGGTGGTGCCGCGTGACGGCCACGGTTCGCGGCGGGGCCGGTGGGGTCTCGGTGCAGCTGGACGAGCTGGACGCGCTCGCGGTCGCGCTGACCGACGCCTCGGGCGACTGCGCCCGGCTGGTGGCCCAGGTGGTGCGCTGGGCGGCGGACCCGTCGCTGCTGGCCGACGCCTCGGGCGACCCGTGGGCGCTGGCCCGGGTGGCCGAGGGGGTGGCGGCGGCGACGTCGGCGCTGTGCCTGGCCGGGGGGCGGCTGGCGACGGTCGCGGCGGGGGTGGCCGCGAGCGCGGCGGCCTACCGGGCGGGGGAGGCCGCGGTCGGGGCCCTTGCGCGGGGCGTGCCCGCGGTGCTCGCCGCCCGGGCTCGGGCCACGGTCGCGGTGGCAGCCGCGCAGGGACCGCTGCCGCTGGCCGCGACGGGGCTGGCCGCCGTGGGCGGTCTGGTGCTCGTGGGGGCCGGTGCGGCGGGCGGCGCCCCCGGCCCGCTGGACCTGCTGGTGCGTGGCCTGCCCGCGGGGCTGGGCGTCCCCGACGTGGCCGGGCTCGCACTGGTCGTGTCCCGGGCGGGCACGGCCACCGGCCTGCTGGCCGAGACGCCGGTCCGCGTCACCGACCTGCCCGCCGCCGGCTGCACCGCCCCGGCCGGCGGGGTGGCGGACCTGCTGCGCCGCGGCCAGTCGGTGGCCGCCTGGCGCGAGCCGGGACCGGGCGGGCACGACACGCTGCCGCCCGGTGCCCCGCGCCCGGTCCGGGGCCAGGTCCGCATCGACCGGGTGCAGGGCGCGGACGGTGCGGTCGCATGGGTGGTCCACGTGCCGGGCACGCAGGAGTGGGACGGCGACGGCCATGGCTCGCCGATGGACCTGGCCGCCAACGTGGCCCTGGTCGGCGGGGCGCCGACGGGGGTGGCCGACGGGGTCGCCCGGGCCCTCGTCGAGGCGGGGGCCCGGCCGGACGAGCCGGTCGCGGTCGTCGGCCACAGCCAGGGCGGCATGACGGCGGTCGCGCTGGCCGCGGACCCCGGCCTGCGCCGGGTCGCCCGCATCACCCACGTGGTCACGGCCGGGTCGCCGCTGCCGGGTCGCACCCTGCCGCCGGGGGTGCAGGTGCTCGCGCTGGAGCACCGCGACGACCTGGTGCCCCGCCTGGACGGGCGCCGCCACCCCGACCGGACGGACCAGGTGACCGTGACCGCCCCCGCGCCGGGGGGCCCGTGGCACCGGGACGCGGTGCCGGCCCACTCCTCCAGCGCCTACGTCGTCACCGCCGAGCGGGTCGACGCCTCCCGGCACCCCTCGCTGGTGGCCTACCGCGCGGGCCTGGCCCCGTTCCTGGACCGGACGGGCGCCGCCTGCAGCAGCCGGCACGTCGTCCTGTCCCGGGACCCGGTGCCGTCCCGGTGACTGGCCCTGCGCTCCCGCCTAGAGTCGGGCCGTGCCCACCACACCGCGACTGCGCGCCGCCCTGTCCGCCCTGCCCGCGTACCGGCCCGGCCGGGCGCCCGCGGCCGGGGACGGCCCGTCGTTCAAGCTGTCGTCCAACGAGAACCCGTACCCGCCGCTGCCGTCGGTGCTGGCCGTGCTCGCCGACGCCGACCGCGACATCAACCGCTACCCCGACATGTTCGCCACGGGTCTGGTCCACCGGCTCGCCGAGCGGCACGGCCTCGCGCCGGAGCAGGTGGTCTGCGGGACGGGCAGCGTCGGGGTGCTCGGTCAGGTCGTGCAGGCCACCTGCGAGGTCGGCGACGAGGTGGTCTTCGCCTGGCGCTCGTTCGAGGCCTACCCCATCGTCGTCGGCGTCAGCGGCGCCACCGCGGTCCGGGTCCCGCTGGACGACCGGGCCCGCCACGACCTGCCGGCCATGGCGGCCGCCGTCACCGAGCGGACCCGCCTGCTGCTGGTGTGCAGCCCCAACAACCCGACCGGTCCCGCCGTGCACGAGCAGGAGCTGCGGGAGCTGCTCGCCCGGGTCCCCGAGGACGTGGTGGTCGTCCTGGACGAGGCCTACACCGAGTTCGTCCGGGACCCCGACGCGGTCCACGGCCCGGCCCTGCTGGCCGAGCACCCCAACCTCGTCGTGCTGCGCACCTTCTCCAAGGCCTACGGTCTGGCGTCGCTGCGGGTCGGCTACGCCCTGGCCCACCCCGTCGTGGCCGACGCGCTGCGCACCACCGCCGTGCCCTTCGGGGTCTCGGGCCCCGCCCAGGCGGCGGCCGTGGCGTCGCTGGACGCCGAGGCGGAGCTGCTCGACCGGGTGGCGGAGCTCGTGGTCGAGCGCGAGCGGGTCCGGGCGGGACTGGCCGAGGTCGGCTGGGACGTCCCCGAGCCGCAGGGCAACTTCGTCTGGCTCGCGGCGGGGGACCGGACGGGTGACGTCGTCGCGGCGTGCGAGGCCGCCGGCGTCACCGTGCGTGGGTTCGCGGGCGAGGGCGTGCGCTGCTCGATCGGCGAGCGGGAGGCGAACGACCTGCTCATCGGCACGGTAGGACCCTTCGCCCCGTGACGAGGCCGGTCCCGTCCGATCACCCACAGTTCCCTACCGGTTCGGGCTAAAGAAACCGGACCTTCTGGCCGATACCGTCTTCGGTGCAGCAGTACCGCCCCCGGTGGGGCACGATCAGCCGGCCGCACCGCAGCAGGACCAGACCACGGAGGAGGGGACCATGAGCATCAGCCAGGGAGCGTCGTTCGTCGTCGCCACCATCGCCCTCGGCGCCGTGTCCACCGCCTCGGTCGCCTCCGTCGCCATCGTCGGGTGGTCCGCCTACACGCCCTCGGTCGTGGCCAGCGGCGGGCAGATCCCCACCGCGGCCGCCACGGTGCGTGCGCCGGCCCTGGAGGACGTGGGCTTCACCCCCGAGCGCGTGGCTGCCGTCGCCGCCGCGGCCGAGCAGGAGCGCGTCGAGGCCGAGCAGGCCGCGCTCGCCGCCGCACCCTCGGTCGAGCCGTCGGCCGGTCCCTCCGCCCTGCCCTCGACGCTGCCCTCGCCGCTGCCCCAGGACGTCGAGGTCATCGACGTCGTCGTGGCCGCGCTGCCCGACCTGGTCCTGGTCGTGGACGGCTCCACCGGCACCGAGCCCACGGCCGCCGAGCCCAGCAGCACCGACGCCCCCACGGACCCGGCCGCGCCGACCGACGCGACGCCCACCGCGACGCCGACCGAGACCCCGACCAGCACCCCGACGGACACCCCGACGGACACCCCGACCAGCAGCCCGACCGAGCCGATCGAGGCCGGTTCCCCCGAGCCGGCGCCGCCCACGGAGACCACGCCGCCGGTCGAGCCGACGCCGCCCGCCGAGACCCCGGCGCCCGGGACCGGTGCGCCGCCGGCCGAGCCCGGTCCGACCGCCGCCCCCGAGCCGCCGGCCCCGCCGCGGCCCACCGTGGCCCCCGACCCGGGTCCGACCACCGCGCCGCGGCCCACCACCTCGCCCGACCCCAAGCCCACCGTCCGGCCCACGGCCGGCCCGGACCGTTCCGCCGACCGCGGTAAGAAGGACGACCGCGGCCGCGGCACGGAGAACCGCAAGCCCAAGCCCAAGCCCGAGCCCAAGGCCGAGGCCCCCACCTCCGCCCCTCGTGAGGGGCGCGCCGACCGGGGCCGCGACGGGGAGCAGCGCGAGGACGACCGCAAGGACCAGCGCAAGGGCGACGGCAAGGGCGACGGCAAGGGCAAGGGCGACGGCAAGGGCGACGGCAAGGGCAGCGACAAGGGCAAGGGGAACGACAAGGGCAAGGGCGGCGGCAGGGGCTGACCCGGTCGGGGCGGCAGGGCTCGACCCGCCGTCGTCGATGGGTAAGGTCTGCACTGCCCGGGGCCGATCCCTCGGGCTCCGGCGGCTTCACGGCACGTGTCGTCCCGGGTCGGCGAGGCGGGGTGATCCCCCGCCGAGGCGAGGAGGTACACGTGCCCGACACCGTCGTCGGACCGGCTGGCAGCCCCGATCGGGCGCACCACGTCGACCCCGACCCCCAGATCGACAGCCCGGCCGACACCATGATCCAGATGCTCACCCCCGAGGGGGAGCGGCCCGACCCCACCGGCGCCACCGCCGAGTACGCCCGCCACGTCGAGGACGTCACCGACGACGACCTGCGCGGCATGTACCGCGACATGGTCGTGGTGCGGCGCTTCGACGCCGAGGCCACGGCCCTGCAGCGGCAGGGCGAGCTGGGCCTGTGGGCCAGCCTGCTGGGTCAGGAGGCCGCACAGGTCGGCAGCGGGCGCGCCCTGCGCCGGCAGGACTTCGCCTACCCGACCTACCGCGAGCACGGCGTGGCCTGGTGCCGTGGCGTGCCGCCCAGGACCCTGCTGGGCCTGTACCGCGGGGCCAGCCTGGGCGGCTGGGACCCGGCCGAGCACAACTTCGCGCTGTACACGATCGTCATCGGCTCCCAGACCCTGCACGCGACCGGGTACGCGATGGGCATCCAGCGCGACCACGCCGTCGGCACCGGTGAGCCCGACCGCGACGCCGCGGTCATCGCCTACCTGGGCGACGGCGCCACCAGCCAGGGCGACGTCAGCGAGGCGCTGGTGTTCTCGGCCGTCTACAACGCCCCGGTCGTGTTCTTCTGCCAGAACAACCAGTGGGCCATCTCCGAGCCCAACACCCGCCAGACCCGGGTGCCGCTGTACAAGCGGTCCTCCGGCTTCGGCATCCCGGGCGTGCGGGTGGACGGCAACGACGTGCTGGCCACCCTGGCCGTGACCCGCGCCGCGCTGGAGCGGGCCCGCTCCGGGGGCGGGCCGACCTTCGTCGAGGCGTACACCTACCGGATGGGCGCCCACACCACCTCCGACGACCCGAGCCGCTACCGCATCGCGGCCGAGCTGGAGGAGTGGAAGCTCAAGGACCCGATCGCCCGCGTCAAGGCCTACCTGGCCCGCAAGGGCGCGGCGGACGAGGCGTTCTTCGCCGAGGTCGAGGCCGAGGCGGGCGAGATCGCCAAGGAGCTGCGCACCGCCTGCCGGGCCCTGCCCGACCCCGCGCCGGAGTCGATGTTCGACGACGTCTACGCCGGCCCGCACGCCGTGCTGGACGCCGAGCGCGAGGAGTACCTCGCCTACCGCGCCGGGTTCGTCGACGACGCCGAGGGGGCGCACGCATGAGCAGCACCAGCCTGGGCAAGGCCATCAACCGCGGTCTGCGGGCGGCCATGGACCACGACCCCAAGGTCGTCCTCATGGGCGAGGACATCGGCGCCCTGGGCGGGGTGTTCCGGGTCACCGACGGGCTGCAGAAGGACTTCGGCGAGGACCGCGTCATCGACACGCCGCTGGCGGAGTCGGGCATCGTCGGCACCGCGGTCGGCCTGGCCATGCGCGGCTACCGCCCCGTGGTCGAGATGCAGTTCGACGGCTTCGTGTTCCCCGCCTTCGACCAGATCGTCACGCAGCTGGCCAAGATGGGGAACCGCTCCGCCGGGCACGTCCGCCTGCCCGTCGTGGTGCGGATCCCCTACGGCGGCGGCATCGGCGCGGTCGAGCACCACTCGGAGTCCCCGGAGACGTACTTCGTCCACACCGGCGGCCTGCGCGTGGTCAGCCCGTCGACGCCGGAGGACGCCTTCTGGATGATCCAGCAGGCCATCGCCTGCCCGGACCCGGTCGTGTTCCTCGAGCCGAAGCGGCGCTACTGGGACAAGGGAGACGTGCCCGAGGGGGCGGTGCTGCGCGCGGACGACGACGCGCCGCGGCCCTTCAACACCGCTCGCGTGGTCCGTTCCGGCGCCGACGTCACGATGCTCTGCTACGGGCCGATGGTCCGGACCTGCCTCGCGGCGGCCGAGGCGGCCGCGGCGGACGGGACGGCGGACGTCGAGGTCGTGGACCTGCGCAGCCTGTCGCCCCTTGACCTGCCCACGGTGATGGACTCGGTGCGTCGCACCGGTCGCGCCGTCGTGGTGCACGAGGCCCCGCTGACCCTCGGCCTCGGTGCCGAGCTCGCCGCCCGGATCCAGGAGGGCTGCTTCTACCACCTCGAGGCGCCGGTGCTCAGGGTCGGCGGTTTCTCCGCCCCCTACCCGGCCGCCAAGATCGAGGACGAGTACCTGCCCGACCTCGACCGCGTCCTGGACGCGGTCGACCGGGTGCTCGCGCACTGACGCGCGGGTCGAGGAGAGGAGCGACGCCGTGAGCGTCCAGAGCACCGGTGCCACCGGCACCGTCGAGCACTACCGCATGCCCGACGCGGGCGAGGGTCTGACCGAGGCCGAGGTCGTCACCTGGCGGGTGGCGGTCGGTGACGTCGTCGACGTCAACGACGTCGTCGTCGAGGTCGAGACGGCCAAGTCGCTGGTCGAGCTGCCCTGCCCGTTCGCCGGCACGGTCGTGGAGCTGATGGCGGCCGAGGGCGAGACCGTGGCCGTCGGCACGCCGATCCTGGCCGTGCGGACCTCTGAGGGCGACGCCGCTCCGAGCGGTCCCGGAGCCGGCGCCGCTGCAGGGGCCGGTCCGGCGGCGGACGCGCACCCGGCCGCCGGGCAGGACGAGGGGGAGGGCGAGCCCGCGGTCGGTGACGCGGCCCCCGCCGACGACACCGGTGCCCCGGTCGGGCCCAGCGCGGTCACGGCCGCCCACCCCAGCACCCAGGCCGCGGCCGGCGCGGGGCGCACCGCGGTGCTGGTCGGCTACGGCCCGGCGGCGGGAGCCACCCGCCGCCGGGCCCGCCGCGCCGTCGCCGGGTCCGCGCCGCCCGGCTCCGCCGCGTCGGCGGAGGACGCGCCGGTCACCGCCGCGCCGGTGGTCTCGTCGGCCACGGACGACGCGGGTCGGCCCGTCAAGGTGCTGGCCAAGCCTCCGGTGCGCAAGCTCGCCAAGGACCTTGGCGTCGACCTCGGCACCGTCACCCCGACCGGACCCGGCGGGGTCGTCAGCCGCGCCGACGTCGAGGCCGCCGCGGCGGGCGCAGGGGGCCCTGACGACGGGCCCGACGCACCGGACGGCACGACCGGCAGCCCGACCGGCACGCCCGGCACCGGCGCCGCCGGAGGCGTGGGAGCCGAGCGCGTCACCACCCGCATCCCCGTCAAGGGCGTCCGCAAGCACACCGCCGCGGCGATGGTGGCCTCGGCGTTCACCGCGCCGCACGTCACCGAGTGGGTGCAGGTCGACGTCACCGCCTCCGTCCGCCTGCTCGAGCGGCTCAAGGCCGACCGAGCCATGCGTGACGTCCGGCTCAGCCCGTTCACGCTGGTCGCCCGGGCCATGTGCCTGGCCGCCCGGCGGCACCCCACCGTCAACGTGTCCTGGGACGAGGTCGCGCAGGAGATCGTCGTCCACGGCCAGGTCAACCTGGGCTTCGCCGCCGCGACCGAGCGGGGCCTCGTCGTGCCCGTGGTCGAGCGCGCCGACGCCCACGACCTGGCCGGCCTGGCCGGCGCGATCGGCGAGCTGGTCGACACGGCGCGCGCGGGTCGGCTGCAGCCGGCCCAGCAGGCGGGCGGCACCCTGACCGTCACCAACGTCGGGGTGTTCGGTGTCGACGGCGGCACCCCGATCCTGCCGCCGGGCACCGGCCTGATCCTGGCCTGCGGCCAGGTGCGCCGGATGCCGTGGGTGGTCGGCACGGGCGCCGACGAGCAGGTCGTGCCGCGCGACGTCATGACCTTGGCCGTGTCCTTCGACCACCGCATGATCGACGGCGAGCTCGGCAGCCGCTACCTCGCCGACGTAGCCCGCGTCCTGGAGGACCCGGGGTACGCCCTCGCCTGGACCTGACCCCCCGTTCCGTTTCGACGCAACGGCACTCTGCGTCGGTCTATCCGACGCCGTGTGCCGTTGCGTCGGTTCCGGCCGCGGCCGGGCGTCCGGCCCTCGGCGCCCGGCGGTGAGCGGTGAGATCGGTCCAACGACGGTGCCCGCCCGGCGTGTCGCCGTCGTCAGGTCGATCTCACGCGCTTCACAGGCGCGCTGGGGCCACAGGGGCGCTGGTGCCGCTGGTGCGCGGGGGCGCGTGGGGGCGCGCTGGAGCGGCGCGGACGCCGACCCGGGAACGCGGGAAGGCCCCCACCGGGTGGTGGGGGCCTTCCTCGTGGTGCGGGTGCGGGGTGGGTCAGCCGAGCTCGTCGGCCAGCTCGAGCAGGGCGGCCTCGAGGCCGTCCTCCACGTCGCTGTCACCGAGCTGGCGCGCGGTGGCGCGCAGGTTGTTCGCTGCCGCGCGGGACTGCGGGCCCGTGCTGAAGCGCTCGGCGCGGTCGATGAACTTGGTCAGGTTGGCGTCGACGTTCGGCGCCAGCTCGTCCTGACGGTTGGCGGCGGACTGCCAGGCGCGCACCGTGGTGAAGGTGGCGGGCCAGACGATCTCGGCCTGGGCCTGGACGTTGGACTCGTCCGTGACGACCTGCTTGGCCGCCGCGATCTCGACCGCGTTCAGGTGGTCGCTCTCGGTGATGTCGAGCGAGTCGAAGCCACGGGCGATCTCGTTGCCGAAGATCGTGCCGTTGTACCAGTAGGAGGACCAGTAGCCCCCGGAGACCAGCCGGTCACCGGCGATGGGGCCGCGGTCGAAGTAGGCGATCTCGACCGGGTTGGCCGAGTCGGTGAAGTCGAACACCGTGGTGCCGCCCTGGTACCAGGCCTGGACCATGATGTCGCGGCCCGGGACGGGGATCAGCGAGCCGTTGTGCGCGACGCAGTTCTCCTGGCCGCTCTGGATGTTCGGGATCTTGAAGTAGCTGGCGAGCTCCATCGTGGGGGCCTCGTCGGTGCCCTCGATGTCGAACAGCGCGTTGGCGCCCCAGTTGGTGGGGGTGTCGCGGGTCCCGCCGAGGATGTTCGAGGTCGGGGTGCAGCGAGCGGCGCCGCCGCCGCCCCACTCGTCGGTGAAGATGACCTTGGTGCCGTCGTTGTTGAACGTGGCCGAGTGCCAGTAGGCGAAGTTCGGGTCGACGACGGCGTCCATGCGGACCGGGTTGGCCGGGTCGCTGGTGTCGAGCAGGAGGCCCGCACCCTGGCAGGCGCCGGCGGTGACGCCCTTGGCCGCGTAGGAGGTCAGGTCGTGGCAGGTGACGACCTGCGACGCGGACTGGCCGCCGGGGGCCTGGATGCCCTCGTCGACTCGGGGCTGGGGGTTGGACAGCGGGAAGCCGTTGAGCGCGCCCGAGGCGTGCTGGTCCTCGCAGGCGCTGGAGCCGCAGGTGGAGAAGATCCGGGCGTTGTCGACCCACTCCGCCGAGGCCGGGTCGTCCAGCGGGATCTTGATGATGTCGATGGCGAAGTTGGCCGTGTCGGGGTCGAGCAGCGAGCTCGCGGCCGAGCAGCGGGCCAGCTCGGCGGCGCTGCGGACGCCGGCGGTGCCGGAGCCGTAGACGTACAGGTCGCCGTCCTTCTCGCCCACGATGGTGTGGGTGTGCGAGCCCTTGCAGGTCTGCACCTCGGCGATGTTGACCGGGTTGGTCCGGTCGGAGATGTCGAAGATGCGGATGCCGCGGAACACGTTCTGCGGGTTCGCGGAGCCGCCGGGCAGCTCGGCGGTCGTCTTGCAGTCGATCCGGCCGGACGTGGCCTCGACCGACAGGATCAGCAGGTCGCCGTAGACCGAGATGTCGTTCTGGTTGCCCGGGCACAGCACGGACGTGTCCAGCACCGGGTTGGCCGGGTCGGACACGTCGTAGATGTTCACGCCGTTGTAGTTGCCGCTGTAGACGTAGTCGCCGGAGAACGCCAGGTCGGAGTTGGTGTTGTCCACGCCCGCGGGCTTGGGCTGGGTCGAGAGCAGCTCGAGGCTGTCCGAGGCGGTGGCGGCGTCGAACAGGCCGGGGGCCAGGCCCGCCCGCGGGTCGTCGTCGACCGAGGAGGCGTTGGCGGCCATCGGGCTGATGGTGCCGATCAGGGCGGCAGCGGCGAGCAGGCCGAGGGCCCGGACACCTCGCCGTCTGCTGGCGGAGGGATGGGTGGGACGGAGCATTCGGGAGCCCTTCGGGAGGGGGTGCGGCAGCGACCCGGGAAGTCGAACGCGGAGCCGCACCCACTCGCCCGATCGGGCCAAGCGGTCACGTTCCGCAACCTGATCGTCGGACCCTATGGGGCGAACGACCGTTCGGGAAGAGCTCCGACGTGTCGATCGTGTTGCGGCTGCTACCGCTGCCCGG
The DNA here is from genome assembly GCF_042466345.1 of Jannaschia sp. R86511. Lineage (NCBI taxonomy): Bacteria > Pseudomonadati > Pseudomonadota > Alphaproteobacteria > Rhodobacterales > Roseobacteraceae > Jannaschia > Jannaschia sp. R86511. Next base: position 281,128 of record NZ_JAXHCD010000001.1, on the reverse strand, counting down.
TCTGTCCCTGTTCGGCGGCCGCCGCGACGGCGTCCTCCCGTTCCTCCATGGCCGAACGGGTCCGCAGCGGCACCTCCGGCAGCAGGCTGATGACCATCAGGCCGAGCAGGGTGATGCCCGCGGCGATCCAGAACACGACCTGCATGGCGTCGGCGAACCCGGCCTGGAACGGTGCGGCGAGGACCGGGTCGAGCGTCGACAGGAACGACGAGTCGTCCAGCACGCCGGTGCCGTCGATGACGGGCGTGCCGCCGGCCTCGATCGCGGCCTGGGCCTGCGCGAGCTGGTCGACGACGGCCGCGTTGGCCGGGTCGGCGAGCACCTGCGGATCGGTGACCGTGGCCTGGAACCGGGGGTCGCCGAACGCCGTCGCGAACCGGTCGGCGATCCGGGCCCCGACCCCGCCGAACAGGATCGACAGGAACACCGCGGTGCCCAGCGTGCCGCCCATCTGGCGGAAGAACGTGGCCGAGCTGGTCGCGACCCCGATGTCGGTCGGCGGGACCGCGTTCTGCACCGCCAGCACGATGGGCTGCAGGTTGCCGCCCAGGCCGAGGCCGAACAGCAGCATCACCACCGACGTCTGCCACAGCGGCGTCGTGGCGGTCACCTGGGCGAACAGCACGAACGCGACGACCAGCAGCGCCGTGCCCACCAGCGGGAACAGCTTGTAGCGCCCGGTCCGGCTGATCAGCTGCCCCGACGTGATCGAGCTGATCATGATGCCGAGGGTCAGCGGGAGCAGCGAGAGCCCCGCGACCGTCGGGCTCTGCCCCTTGACGATCTGCAGGTACAGCGGCAGCGACGCCAGCCCGCCGAACATCGCGATGCCGATGACCAGGCTGGACAGCGTCGCCACGGCGAACGTGCGGATGCGGAACAGCCGCAGCGGCAGCAGCGCGTCGTCACCGAAGCGCCTCTCGGCCAGGACGAACAGGACCAGGACGACCACGCCGCCGATCCCCGTGGCCAGGGCCGCCGGGGACGTCCAGCCCCACTCGCGGCCCTGCTCGGCCAGCACCAGCAGCGGCACCAGGCCCCCGGCGAGCAGCAGGGCGCCAGGCCAGTCGATGCGGTGCGGCCGGCGGGTGTGCGGGATGTTGAGGACGCGCTGCACCACGACGAACGCGATGATCCCGATCGGGACGTTGACCAGGAACACCCAGCGCCAGCCGGTGATCCCGGCCAGCTCGTCGGCGCCGGCGAAGAACCCGCCGACCACCGGGCCCAGCACGCTCGCGGTGCCGAACACGGCGAGGAAGAAGCCCTGGTACCGGGCACGCTCCCGCGGCGGCACGATGTCGCCGACGATGGCCAGCGCCAGCGAGAACAGCCCGCCCGCGCCCAGGCCCTGCACGGCGCGGAACGCGGCCAGCTCGACCATCGAGGTCGCGAACGCGCACAGCACCGAGCCGACGACGAAGACCGTGATGGCGGTCGAGAACAACGGCTTGCGGCCGTACAGGTCGCTGAGCTTGCCGTACAGCGGCGTCGAGATGGTCGCCGTGATCAGGTACGCCGTGGTGGCCCAGGCCTGCAGCGACAGGCCCTGCAGGTCGTCGGCGATGGTGCGGATGGACGTGGCCACGATGGTCTGGTCCAGCGCGGCCAGGAACATGCCCGCGATCAGCCCGCCGAAGATGGCGTAGATCTGGCGCTGGCTGAGCCGGGGCACGGCGGGGGCCTCCGGGGCGGCCGCGGCGGTGTCGGCGGGGGGCTCGTGCGGCGTCGCGCTCATGCGCGGTCCTTCCTCGAGGGGACGTGCTGGGCGACGTCGAGGTCGGCGACCGCGTCGTTGAAGCGGCGGAGGACGTCGGCGAACCCGGCGACCTCGTCGGGCGACCAGTCGCGCAGCACGAGCGCGACCAGCTCGTTGCGCAGCCGGCGGGTCTCCTCGAAGGCGAGCGTCCCGCGGCTCGTGGCCCGCAGCAGGAACGCGCGGCCGTCGTCGGGGTCCGGCACCCGCTCCAGGTGGCCGCTGCGCTCGAGCCCGGCGACGTGGCGGGAGGTCGTGGACGGGTCCAGGCCGAGCCGCTCGGCCAGGGCGGAGGTCCGCAGCGGGCCGGCCGAGGTCAGGTGGTAGAGCACGGCCAGGCCGGAGCCCTCCAGGCCGTGCCCCCCGACCTCCAGCACCCGCGCCCGGAACGCCTCCATCGACTTGCGCAGCCGCACGAGCTGCATGCCGACGTCGTCGGGACCGCCCGCCCCAGCCGGACCGCCCGCACCTGGGCCGCACGGCCCGGCGGCGGGAGCGGTGCGGGCGGGGGGCGAAGGGTCCGCCGTCTCACGTGTGTGCACCATGCAACTATACGCCCGCCCGAGACGTCCCGGCCACGGGCCAGCCCGTACCGTTGTCGCGTGAGGTCCATCCGCGTGGTCGTGCCGGCGCCCCGAGGGCTGCGCCGGTGGTGACCAGCCCGGTGTCGGCCCGCCCGTCCGCGGCGGCCGGCGGCGCCCCGTCCGGGCGGCCGGTCTGGCCGGTGCTGACCACGGGCGCCGCGGTGATCGTCGCGGTCGTCGCGGCCGTCGTGCTGGCCCCGCGGGCGAGCACGCTGCTCGCCGACCCCGGCGCGGCCGTGCGCTGGGGGCTGCCGGCCGCGGAGGCGGTGCACGACCTGGCCGTCCTGCTGACGGTGGGCTCGCTGGTGCTCGCCGCCGTCGCCGTCCCGTTCGGCACCCCGGCCGCCGCCCGTACGCTCCGCGTGGCCACCGGTGCGGCCGTCGTGTGGACGCTGGCCGCGATCGCGGTGCTGGTCCTGACCTACGCCAGCGTCTCCGGCACGACGCCCACCGACCCCGCCTTCGGGGCCGAGCTCGGCAGCTTCGTCACCGGGTTCGAGGTCGGCCAGTCGTTGCTGGCCACCGTGGTGCTGGCCGGCCTGGTGGCCACCGTCGCCGCGGCCTCCACCGGGCCGCGCGGCACGGCGACGGCCGCCGTGCTGGCCCTGGCGGGCCTGCTGCCGCTGGCGCTGTCCGGGCACTCCGGCGGCGCGGAGGACCACGAGACGGCCGTCACCGCGATGGGGCTGCACCTGCTGGGCCTGGGGGTGTGGGCCGGGGGCCTGCTGACCCTGGTGCTGCTGCGGCCCGTGCTGCACGGCGAGCAGCTCCAGCGGGTGGTGCACCGCTTCTCCGGCCTGGCCCTCGCCGCCGTGGTGGTCGTGTCGGTCTCGGGGGTGCTCAACGCCGCCACCCGGCTGGCCACCCCGGCCGACCTGGGATCGCGCTACGGCCTGCTGCTGGTGGCCAAGACCGCGTTGGTCGCCGTGCTGGTGGTCATGGGCTGGTGGCACCGGCGCCGGACCGTGCCCCGGCTGGCCTCGGGAGCTGCCGGGCCGTTCTGGCGCCTGGTCGCCGTCGAGCTGGCCGTGATGGCCGCCACCGTCGGCGTCGCCGTCGCGGTGTCGGGCACGGCGCCCCCGGTCTCGGACACCGACTCCCCGCCGGACTGGACCCCGGGCGAGGTGCTGATCGGCTTCGAGATGCCGCCGGAGCAGACCCTGACCCGCCTGCTCACCGAGTGGCGGCCCGACCTGCTGTGGGTCGTGGTCGTGGCCGGTCTGGCGGCGGCCTACCTGCTCGGCGTGCGCCGGCTGCACGCGCGCGGGGACCGCTGGCCGCTGTGGCGGACCCTGCTGTGGCTGTCCGGCCTGGTGGTCGTGCTGCTGGTGACCAGCTCCGGGCTCGCCGCCTACGGCCGGGTGCTGTTCAGCACCCACATGGTGCAGCACATGACCATGAGCATGGTGGCGCCGCTGCTGCTGGTCCCGGCCGCGCCGATCACCCTGGCGCTGCGCGCCCTCGCCCCGCGCCGGGACGGCTCGCTGGGCCCGCGCGAGTGGCTGCTGCGCGGCCTGCACTCCCGGGTCTCGCGCGTGCTCACCCACCCGGTGACCGCGGCGGCGCTGTTCACGGGCAGCCTGATGGTCTTCTACTACTCGCCGCTGTTCGGCCTGGCGCTGCGCACGCACTACGGCCACGAGGCCATGCACGTGCACTTCCTGCTCACCGGGTACCTGTTCGTCTGGTCGCTGATCGGCACCGACCCGGGGGTCCGGCCGACGCCGTACCCGCTGCGCCTGCTCATCCTGTTCGCGACCATGGCGTTCCACGCGTTCTTCGGCGTCACGCTGATGGGCAGCACCACGGTGCTGCAGCCGGGCTGGTTCGACACCGTGTTCGCCGACCGGGGCTGGGGCGCGGACCCGCTGACCGACCAGCAGTACGGCGCGGCCATCGCCTGGGGCATCGGTGAGGTGCCGACCATCGCGCTCGCCGTCCTGGTCGCGGTCCGCTGGGTGACCGACGACGCCCGCGAGGCCCGTCGGAGCGACCGCAAGGCCGACCGTGACGGCGAGGCCGACCTGGCCGCGTACAACGCCATGCTCGGCCGGCTGGGCGAGCGGGACCGGTGAGCGAGCAGCCCGGTCCGGACGACACCCGCCACGCCGACGGGGCCGACGGGGCCGACGGGGCCGACGGGGCCGACGGGGCCCAGGGGGCCGACGGGGCCGACGGGGCGCCCGAGGTGGACGGGGCGCCCCGCCGTCGCGGGCGGCCGCGCCGGTTGTCGCACGCGGCGGCGGTGCTGCTCGTGGCCCTCGCCGCGGCCGCGGCCGCGCTGGTGACCCTGGGCGACGTGCAGGCCTCGGTCGGGCCGGTGGAGACCGAGCTGTCGGTGGTGCTCAGCCCCTCCGGCGGCACCGAGGTCGCGGTCCCCCCGGTGGGCCGGCTGTCGATGGCCACCCACGCCGGTCCGCTGCGGCTGCGGGCCGACGTCCGCAACGTCGACGTGGCCGCGGTGTCGGACATCGTGCGCGGCGGTGTGGTCCCGACGTCGGCGACGTTCGCCGCCGACATCCAGGACGGGGTCGTGCGGCTCGCCGTCCGGTCGGTCGTCGTGGCCCTGCTCGGGGCGGCGCTGGCCACGGCGCTGGTGTTCCGCCGGCTCCGGGAGGTCGTGGCCGGCACCGCGGCGGCGGCCGCGGCGATGCTGGTCTGCAGCGGCGTGGCGGCGGCCACGTTCTCCTCCCGCGCGCTGGACGAGCCGCAGTTCGAGGGGCTGCTAGCCCAGGCGCCGGAGCTGGTGGGCGGCGTGTCGCAGGCCCGCACCGCCGTGGACAGCTATGGCGCGCGGCTGACGGAGCTGACCGGCAACGTCGCCCAGCTGTACGGCGCGCTCGGCGACCTGCCGGAGGTCCCCGGCCCCGACACGACGGCCGTGCTCTGGGTGTCCGACGTGCACAACAACCCCGCCGCCTATCGGGTGATGGCGGCCATGGTCGACCAGTTCGACGTCGCGGCGGTCCTGGACACCGGCGACTCCACCGACCTCGGCAGCACCGTCGAGAGCCCGTTGATCACCCCCGTCAGCCGGCTGGGCGTGCCCTACGTGTGGGTGCGGGGCAACCACGACTCGTCCCGGACGCAGCTGTTCATGCAGTCCCTGCCCAACGTGGTCGTGCTCGACGGGCCCGAGGTGGTCGAGGTGGCCGGGCTGCGGCTGGCCGGCGTCGGCGACCCCCGCTTCACCCCGGTCCGCCAGGTGGCGGAGGCGTCGGCCGCGCAGGAGGAGCTGCTGGTGCAGACGGGGCAGGACCTGGCCGACGCCGTCCGGGGTCGCGACGTGGACGTGGCCCTGGTCCACGAGCCGCCCATGGCCGGACCGCTGCACGGGGTGGTGCCGCTGGTCCTCGACGGGCACGTGCACCGTCGTGGCGAGCAGCGGGTCGACGGCACGCTGGAGCTGACGCAGGGGTCCTCGGGCGGCGCCGGGCTGCGCACGTTCGACGGCGCCGACGACGCGGCGACCCCGCTGGACATGTCCATCCTGCGCTTCGACCCCGCCGACGGGACCCTGGTCGCGGTCGACGAGATCACCGTGGCCGGCATCGGCAGCGAGCAGGTCACCTTCCAACGCCGGACCGCCTCCGCGATCGCCCCCGAGCCGGTCGACGAGCCGACCGGGCCGGCGACGGTCGAGCCCGCGCCCTGACGGGTCCGCGGCGGCGTCCGCGGCGGCCTCGGGCCGGGGTCGCCGGGCGCTGTCCGGGGACCGTGGCACCATGCCGGGCGTGAGCGACGCCGACCCCACCGAGGCCCCCACCAGCCCCTTCGCCGACCTGGACGCGTTCCAGGCGCTGCCCCGTGCGGGCGGTCTGGCGCTGTCCCCGGACGGCACCCGGCTGGTGACCGGTCTGCAGACCCTCAACCCGGACGCCAACCGGTTCGTCACCGCGCTGTGGGAGGTCGACCCCACCGGGCAGCGGCCCGCGCGCCGGCTCACCCGCTCGGCCAAGGGCGAGCAGCTGGGCGCGTTCACGCCCGACGGCACCCTCCTGTTCACCTCAACGCGCCCGGACCCGGACGTGCCCGAGGGCGACGACTCGACCCGCGGGGCGCTGTGGGCGCTGCCGCCCGGCGGGGGCGAGGCGCGGGTCGTGGCCAGCCGGCCCGGCGGGCTCACCGGCCTGGTGGTGGCCCCGGGCTCCGGCGACGTCGTGCTGCTGACCGACGCGCTGCCGGGGTCCGGTGACGACGCCGACTCCGACGCCGAGCGCCGCAAGGCCCGCACCGACGCCAAGGTGACCGCCGTCCTGCACGAGCAGTACCCGGTGCGCTACTGGGACCACGACCTGGGCCCGGGCGGCCCGCGCCTGCTGACGGGCAGGCTGGACGGTGACGTCGCGACCGACCCCGACCTCGAGCTGCGGCAGGTGACGGGTCACACCGGCCACGCGCTGCACCACACCAGCCTCGACGTGACCGCCGACGGCCGGACCGCGGTGGCGACGTGGGAGGTCGTCGAGGGCCGGGCCAGCGCCCGGATGACCCTCGTGTCGGTGGACCTGGCCACCGGGGCGCGTCGCACGCTGCTGGCCGACGTCGACCACGAGTACGAGGACCCGCGCATCTCGCCCGACGGCCGCCAGGTCGCGCTGCAGGTCTACACCCGCTCGACCCCCGACGACCCGGGCGGGTACGCCCTGGCCGTGGCGCCGCTGCCCCGGCCGGACGAGGGGGACGGCGAGGTCGAGGCTCGCCTGGTCGCACCCGGCTGGGACCGCTGGTCCGGGCGCCCGACCTGGACCCCGGACGGGCAGGCCCTGGTCGTGCACGCGGACTCCGACGGCCGGGCGCCGCTGTTCCGCGTCGAGGTCGCCTCGGGCGAGGTCACCCAGCTGACCGGTGACGACGCCGCCTACTCCGACCCGTGCGTCAGCCCGGACGGTCGGCACCTGTACGCCATGCGCTCCGCCGTGGCCTCGCCCCCCACGCCCGTGCGGCTGGACCCGGTGACGCCGCACCAGCACCCGACCACGCTGCGGGGCCCCGTGCCCGAGCCCGTCGTGCCCGGCCGCGTGGAGGAGGTCACCGCCACCGCCGAGGACGGCACCGCGCTGCGGGCCTGGCTGTGCCTGCCGGACGGAGCCGGTCCGGGCTCGCCCGCGCCGCTGCTGCTGTGGATCCACGGCGGCCCGCTCGGGTCCTGGAACGCGTGGAGCTGGCGCTGGAACCCGTGGCTGGCCGTGTCCCGCGGCTACGCGGTCCTGCTGCCGGACCCGGCCCTGTCGACCGGCTACGGCACCGACTTCGTCCGTCGGGGCTGGGGCCGCTGGGGCGACGCGCCCTACACCGACCTGCTCGCCGTCACCGACGTCACCACGGCCCGCGACGACGTCGACGGCACCCGGACGGCGGCCCTGGGCGGGTCGTTCGGCGGCTACATGGCCAACTGGGTCGGCGGTCACACCGACCGGTTCCGCGCCATCGTCACCCACGCCTCGCTGTACGCGCTCGACCAGTTCGCGGCCACAACCGACGTCGCGCACTACTGGAGCCGCGAGATGAGCCAGACCATGACCGAGGAGCACTCGCCGCACCGCTCCCTGGCCCGGTGGGTGACGCCCACGCTGGTCATCCACGGCGACAAGGACTACCGGGTGCCGATCGGCGAGGCGCTGCGGCTGTGGTGGGACCTGACCAGCAAGGACACCGACGCCGACGGCAACCTGCCCCACAAGTTCCTGTACTTCCCGGACGAGAACCACTGGATCCTCACCCCCAACCACTCGACGGTCTGGTACGCCACCGTCTTCGCGTTCCTGGCCCACCACGTGCTGGGCGAGGAGTGGGTGACCCCGGAGCTGCTGCGGTGAGCCGTCGGCGTGGAAGTCTGGACCGGTGAGCGAACCGACGACGACCCCCGGCTACGCCCCCGTCACCGACCGTCCCGTGCGGTGGGGGGTGGTGGGCCCCGGTCGCATCGCCGCCGGGGTGGTCCGTGACCTGCGGGAGCAGTGCGCCGCCGACGGCGTGCTGCACGCCGTGGCCTCGCGCAGCCTGGACCGGGCCCGCGCGTTCGCCGACGAGCACGGCGCCGCCGTCGCCTACGGCAGCTACGCCGAGCTGCTGGCCGACCCCGACGTGGACGTCGTCTACGTCTCGACCCCGCACCGGCAGCACCACGGCATCGCGCTGGCGGCCGTCGAGGCGGGCAAGCACCTGCTGGTCGAGAAGGCCTTCACCGTCACCCACGCCGGGGCCCGGCAGGTGGTGGACGCGGCCCGCGCCCGCGGGGTGTTCGTCATGGAGGCGATGTGGACGCGGTTCCAGCCGGCCGTGGTGCGGCTGCAGGAGCTGCTGCGCGAGGGTGCGGTGGGCGAGGTCCGCTCGGTGCGGGCCGACCTGGGCCTGCGGGTGCCCTTCGACCCGGCCGACCGGCTGTGGGACCCCGCCCAGGGCGGCGGTGCGCTGCTGGACCTGGGCGTCTACCCGACCTCGTGGCTGCAGTTGGTGCTGGGCGGGGTGCCCGACCGGCTGGACGTCGCCGGCGTGCTCGGGCCCAACGGCGTGGACGCCGAGTCGACGCTGCTGTGGCGCACCGCCGACGGTCGGCACGGGGTCGGCACCTGCTCGCTGCTGTCGCCGCTGCCCGGCCAGGCGGCCGTGTTCGGCACCGAGGGCTGGCTGGAGGTGCCGCCGCGCTTCCACCACCCGGGCCGCATCGTGCTGCACCGGACCGCCGGCGGGCGCTCGGTGGAGCACAGCGAGGAGCTGGTCCTGCCCGCCACGGGGACCGGGTACAGCCACGAGCTCGACGAGGTGCACCGCTGCCTGCGGGCCGGGCTGACCGAGAGCGCGACCATGCCGCTGGACGACACCCTGGCCGTCATGTCGGTCCTGGAGCAGGCCCTGCACGCCCTGGGCGTGCGGCACGACGAGGACCCCGCCGCGATCTGAGGACGACGGCCGGACCGCTCGCCGTACGGGCCGCCGCCGGGATGTTCAGCCGCCGGGACGCTCCCGACCGGTCTCGTCGTCGGCCGAAGACGGGTCCTGCCGCGGCCGTCCCGCCCCGGGCTCGGCCGCGCTGGGCAGGTCCCAGCCGGGCGGGACCCAGGCTGCGCCCTCGGCAACGTCCGCGGTCCCACCGGTCGGGGTGGTCCCCGCGGGCCCGGTCACCGGCTCGGTCGGGGTCGGTCCGGCCGGGGGCGCTCCGGTCGTGGCCGCTCCGGGGAACGCGCCCGGGTCGGGCAGCCGCTCGTGCCCGGGGTCGTGGGTCGGGGGCGGTCCCTGCTCGTCGAGCGGGACGCGCGGGTCCGGGCCGTGGGCGTTCCACCCCGGCGTGGAGCGGCTGAGGAAGAACACCAGCAGCACCACGAGACCCGCCAGCGGCACCAGGGCGATCAGCAGCCACCAGCCCGAGCGGGACACGTCGTGCAGCCGGCGGACGCTCACGCTCACGTTGGGCAGCAGCAGGACCACCGCGAGCAGGGTCGAGACCGGGCCGCCGCCGGACTCGCTCCCGAGCCCCAGCGAGACCTCGGTGGCCGCGACCGCGACCCCCACCAGGAGCGTGAACAGGTTCCACCACCAGAAACTCCGCCCGCCGGGCCCGGCCCCGGAAGCCGGCGTACTGGCCGAGGACGGAGCTGACGGCCTGGGTGAAGGTCATCGACCCATTGTCCCGTGCCGCGACGCTGCGCCCGACCGGACGGACCCGCCGGTCACGGCCGTGCGCCAACCCCGCCGTGCGCCGGGCCGTCAGGTGCGACCGAGCGCCGGGCCGTCAGGGGCGGGTGAGGTCGGGCGCGCGACCGACCGGCGCACCGTCGACAGGTGCGGGGCCGTGCTCGTTCGCGTCCGGCTGGGACGGCTGCGCGGCCCACAGCAGCAGGACGACGACGCCGCCGACCGGGACCAGTCCCAGCGTGAGCCACCAGGCGCTGCGGCCGGTGTCGTGCAGCCGCCGGGCGCCCACGCCCAGCAGCGGCAGCAGCAGGGCCAGGGTCAGCAGGCCCGCCACCGGTCCACCGCCCTCCGGGGCCTCGGTGAACCCGAAGGCCTGGTCCAGCAGGCCGCCGGCGGTGACGACGAGGACGAAGAAGAGCGTGAACCACCAGTACTCGGATCGGCGGGCGCGACCGTGCAGCTCGGCGTAGCGGCGCAGGCAGCGGCCGATGGCCTCCTGGAACGTCATGGCACCCGCCTCCCGGAGCTGGGGGGACCCATCAAACCGCGGCCGGGGCCACCTGTCACGGGCCGTCCGCGGTCCCCCGGCGGGCCAGGCCACGGTGCGGCGGCCCGAGGTGCAACCTGCCACGGTGCGCCGGGCCACGGTGCCCCGGGCCACGGCGCCCCGGGCCACGGCGCCCCGGGCCAGGGCGCGGCGGGCCACGCCGGGGCCCGGCCCTTCGGGTCCGGCCCGAACCGGTTCGGCCCCGGTCGGCCGTCCTCGGCCCAGAACCAGTAGAGGACCAGCGAGGCGTACGGCACGAGCACGACCAGCAGCCACACGGCGTCGCGGTCCGTGTCGTGCAGCCGTCGCGCGGCCACGGCGTACCACGGCACGACCAGGGCCGCCGCGGCCGCACCCCCGACGACCAGCAGGTAGGCGGCCGCGCCCAGCCAGACCGGTGCGGCGCCGCTCCCCACCGCCAGCAGCACCAGGCCCGAGTACGCCGCCACGCCACCGAGAGTCAGTGGCAGGGAGACCACGAGCCCGTGGAGCAGCGCGAACCACCACAGCTCCGAGCGCCGGGCACGTCCCTCGAAGTCGGCGTAGCGGGCCAGGACGCTGCGGACCGCCTCGACGGGACCCACGAGGCCCTGTCCCCGCGCCGCCGCCCGCTCAGCCCTGCGGCGGGTTGCCGAAGCGCTGGTCGGGCGCCGACGGGCCCGGCCCGTAACCCTGGCCGCCGTAGCCCTGGCCGCCGTAGCCCTGGTTCCCGTAGCCCTGGTTCCCGTAGCCCTGGTTCCCGTAGGCGCCGACGAGGCCCGGTGCGCCCTTGGGGTTGGGCCCGAAGCGGTTGGCGCCGGGCTCGGAGTCCAGCAGCAGGAAGACCAGCAGGACGATCGGTCCCACGAAGGGCACGAGGTTGATCAGGTACCACCAGCCGCTGCGGCCGGTGTCGTGCAGGCGGCGGACCGCCACCGCGAGCGAGGGCAGGAACACCGCGAACGCGGCGATGGCGATGACCGCGCCGATGAGCGTGCCGAGCGCGTTGGGGGCGTCGGGGTCGCCGGCGGCGCCGCTGGCCAGCAGGGCCAGGGCGATCGCGTAGAGCGCCCCGAACGCCAGGACGCAGAACAGGTAGAAGAACCAGTACTCGGCGCGACGGGCGCGCCCGCTGAACCCGACGTACTGCCGGAAGACGGATGTGACTGCTTCACCGAACGACACGAGTGGGCCCCCTGGTTCGCCCGGGTCGTCCCGGGCCGACGGGCGCGGCGCCGGACGGCGGTCGCGCGGGTCACATCCAAGGCCATGCGGTGCCCCCGTGTCATGCGATCGGGCCGACGTCCGCCCGGACGACCGAGGGCGGGGTCCCGACCGGGGTTCGGCGGGACCCCGCCCTGCGAGGCGGTGGTGCGAGGTCAGCTCTTGACGAGGGACACGTCGAAGTCGAGCTTGATCTTCTCGCTGACCAGGACGCCGCCGGTCTCCAGCGCCGCGTTCCAGGTCAGGTCCCAGTCCTTGCGGTTGACGACGGCCTTGCCCTCGAAGCCGGCGCGGAGGTTGCCGAACGGGTCCTTGGCGGAGCCGTCGAAGGTCACGTCGATGCGCACCGGCTTGGTGATGGTGCGGATGGTCAGGTCGCCGACGAGCACGAAGGTGCCCGCGGCCTGGTCGACGTCCTCGACGGAGGTGGACGTGAAGGTCCACGTCGGGTAGTTCTCGACGTCGAAGAAGTCGCCGGAGCGCAGGTGGCCGTCCCGGTCGGCGGAGCCGGTCGACACGGACGCGACCTGGATGGTCAGGTCGACCTTGGAGTTGGTGGGCTCGGCGGCGTCGATGACGACCGTGCCCTCGAACTCGCCGAAGCTGCCGCGGACGTTGGTCACCATGGCGTGGCGGGCCTGGAAGCCGAGCCGGGTGTGCGAGGCGTCGACGGCGTAGGTGCCGGACAGGTCGGTGATGGCCTCGGAGGGGGCCTTGTCGAAACCGGTGTCGCTCATGTGTCCTCCTGGACGGGTCAGCGGGTGGTCGATCTGATCGGGCGCTTCAACTCTCAACTACCTTGGCGTATTCCCGGACGGGGCGCCAGCCCCTCACCCGGCAGGGCCTACCGTCGTCGCCCGTGGACGTGTGGGGGGTGTTCGGTGGCGACCCGCTCGTGGTCGTCGCCTGCGCCCTGGCGGTCGGCCTCGGAGCGCTGGTCCAGGGCGTGCTCGGCTTCGGCCTGGCCCTGCTGTCGGTGCCCGTCCTGGCCTGGCTGGCCCCGGAGCTCGTCCCGGCGGGGATCCTGGTGGCGGTGCTGCCCCTGGTGCTCGTCAGCGCCGTCCGCGAGCGCTCCCACGTGGACCTGCGCGGCATCGGATGGGCGCTGGTGGGCCGCGTGCCCGGCGGGGCCGGCGGGGCGGTGGCGGTCGCCCTGCTGCCGGTTCGCGGCCTGCAGCTGCTGGTGGCGGCCACGGTCTGCTTGGCGGTCGCCGCCGCCGTGGTCGCCGACCGTCGCCCCCGCCGGCAGGACAGCCGCCCTCGGCGGACCTCGCTCGTCGTCGCCGGCGCCCTCAGCGGGCTCGGGGGCACCACGTCGGGGATCGGCGGGCCCCCGATGGCCATCACGTTCCGCAACAGCGGCGGCCCGGCCATCCGGTCGACCCTGGCCGTGTTCTTCGCCGTGGGCGCGCTGCTCAGCCTGGCCTCGCTCGCGGTGGTGGACGAGCTGACGGTGCGGAAGATGCTGGTCGGCCTGGTCCTGGTCCCGCCGGTGGTCCTGGGCTACCTGCTGGCCGGCCCGCTGCGCCGCCGCGTCGAGCCCGGCGTGCTCCGCGGCGCCGTCCTGCTGCTGTCCGGCGCCGCGGGCCTCGCCCTGCTCCTGGGGGCGCTGCTCGGCTGAGCGCCGGCTCAGCCCTTCTCCGCCCCGGCGGTCGCGCCCTGCATGAAGTACCGCTGCAGCCAGAAGAACACCAGCGCGACCGGGATGGTCATGAGCAGGGCCGCGGCCATGGTGATGGGGTACTGGTTGCCGGAGCCCAGCTGGCCGCTGGTCAGCGAGGCCACGCCCTTGGTCAAGGTGGCCAGGTCGGGGTCCTGGCTGGCCACGATGAAGTGCGGCAGCTCGTTCCACGAGCCCTGGAACGACAGGATCGTCAGGGTGATCAGGGCCGGGCGGGCCATGGGCAGCACCACGGACCAGAAGATCCGGAACGTGCCCGCGCCGTCGATGCGGGCGGCCTCCTCGACCGACACCGGGATCGACTCGAAGAACTGCTTCATGATGAACACCCCCGCCGCGTCCACCAGCAGCGGCAGGACCAGCGCCGGGTAGGTGTCGTAGATCCCGATGGTGTTCAGCACCAGGAACTTGGGGATCAGCAGGATGATCCCGGGGACGGCGAGCACCGCGAGCACGGCGCTGAAGACGGCCTCGCGGCCGCGGAACTTGATGCGGGCCAGGGCGTAGCCGGCGAGGGAGTTGAAGAACACCCGCCCCGCGGTCACGAACAGGGTCACCACGACCGAGTTGGCGAACCACAGCGGGAACCGGGTGTCGAGCAGCCGCTCGAACGCCGCGACCGTGAACGGGTCGGCGACGAGCGACAGCGGGTTGCCGGTGGCGTCCGGGGCGGTCTTGAACGACGTCGCGACCTGGATGACGAACGGGTACAGGTAGACGAACGCGCCGACCACGAGCACCACGTAGGCCAGGAACGCGACGAGCAGCGCGCGGTTGCTCGGGCCCCGGCGGCGGGGCCGGTCGCCGGTGTCGGGGCCGGCCGGGCGGGGGCTGCGGGTGGTGGTCGAGGTGCTCACTGGGACCCTCCGGTTCCGGACTGCTGGTTGCCGAGGACGGCCGTCGCGTGGGCGCGGCGGGCCTCGAGGTCCGGCCGGCGTCGCCGGGCCCGTCGCTGCGCCCGGCGGTCCTTGGCGGCGTCCTTGTCGCGCAGCACGTACCGCTGCAGCGACGTCAGGACGAAGATGATCAGGAAGAGGATGAACGCCATGGCCGCGGCCACGCCCCACTGCTGGGACTCGAAGGCGTAGGAGTACGACAGGTAGGCCGGGGTCAGCGTCGTCTTGCCCGGCCCGCCCTGCGTCATCACGTAGACCTGGTCGAACACCTGCCAGGTGCCGATGATCCCCAGCGTGATGACCAGCAGCAGGGTGGGTCGCAGGTGGGGCACGGTCACCGCCCGGAAGGTCTGCCAGCGGTTGGCGCCGTCGACGCGGGCGGCCTCCTCGACCTCGACCGGGACGTCCTGCAGCGCGGCCAGGAACAGCAGCATGAACGTCCCGGTGGTGGTCCAGACGACCAGGATGATGATCACCGACAGGGCGACGCTCGGCCCGGCCAGCCACTGCCAGGCCGACAGCCCCAGGATCGAGGTGTCGGCCAGCCCGGCCGGGGGCGACCCGGCGTCCCACAGCCCCACGCCGTCGCCGAGCAGGTGCAGCAGGCCGCGGCTGTCGTTGAACCAGACGGGGCCGTCGATGCCGATCAGGCCCAGGGCGGTGTTGACCACGCCCGTGCCGCTGAACAGGAACAGGAACACCAGGCTGATCGCCACCGAGCTGGTCACCGACGGGAAGTAGAACGCCGTCCGGAAGAAGCCCTTGGCCTTGAGCAGCTGGTTGTTGAGCACCACGGCCAGGAACAGTGCGAACACGGTCTGGAACGGCACGACGAGCAGCACGTAGTAGAAGTTGTTGCGCAGCGACGTCATGAAGTCCGAGCGGGTCAGGCCCTCGTCGGTGAGCAGCCGGGCGTAGTTCTCCAGCCCGACGAACCCGACCGTCCCCGCGAACGGCGACCCCCGCCCGTTCCAGTCGCTGAAGCTGACCCACAGCGCCATCACGATGGGCACGAACAGGAACAGCCCGAGCACCAGCAGGGTGGGGCTGACGAACAGCCAGCCGACGGCGTTGCGCTCGCCGAAGCGCCCGGTCCCCGTGCGGCCCGCAGGGGGAGTCGGGGGGTCGGTGGTCGTCGCCGGCGTCCCGGCGGAGGTCCGGACGGTGCTCATCGTGTCTCCTTCGACCGATGTGGCGGCCCGGCCGGGCGGGTGGACCCCCGCCCGGCCGGACCTGGGCTCACTGCTGGAGTGCGGCCTCGGCGTTCGTCTGGAACGACTCGAGGATCCCGGCCGGGTCGGCCGTGGCCAGCTGCTCCAGCTGGGAGTCCAGGTCGGCCAGCGCCGGCTGCAGGCCCGGCAGGGTCACCGGCCCCTGGCCGTACTCGCCGCCGGCGATGAACGGCGCGTCGTCGGGGAACGCGGCGACGTAGTCCGCCTCGGCCGACTGGCGGCTCGGCATGACGCCGAACGCCTCGGCGCTGGCGAGCTGGTTGTCGACGCTGGTCAGGGCGCCGACGAGGTCGACCGCGGCGGCCTGGTTCGGCGAGTCCGCGGCGATGCCCCAGCACTGGGTGAACAGCAGCGTGCCGGGCCCGGCGGGGCCGGCGGGCAGCTCGGCCACGGTGTACTCGACGTCGGGGTAGTCGTTGCTCATCGCGCCCCGGATCCAGTTGCCCTCCATGGTCATGGCGGCGCGCTCGGTGCCGAACGCCTCGCCGCCCCAGCCGGAGTCGACGGTCGGGGGCAGGACCGCGGACCCGCTGGCCAGCAGCTCCTGGACGTAGGTCAGGGCCTCGACGTTGCCCTCCTGCGTCGCGGTGACCGTGCCCTCGGCGCCATCGACCCAGAAGCCGCCGTTCTGCACCAGGAACGCCCCGGCCCGGTCGCGGCCGCCACCGATCACGAGACCGGCCTGCTCCGGCGTGGTCAGGGTGTCCGCGACGGTCTGCAGCTCCTCCCACGTGGTGGGGATGTCGTCGTCGGTGAGGCCGGCGGCCTCCCACGAGGCGGTGTTGATCTGCAGCGCCAGGGTGGAGAAGTCCTTGGGGGCGCAGTACTGGGTGCCGTCCAGGGTGAACGTCTCCCGCAACGACTCGTAGAAGTCGTCGTCGTCCTCCAGCTCGTACGGGTACAGGTTGCCGTTGACGGCGTAGTCGGGGAACGCGCTCGCGTCGACGTAGAACAGGTCGGGCGGGTTGCCGCCGGCGAAGCCCTGCGTGAGCTCCTGGGTGATGTCGGTGGCCACGACGACCTCGACCTCGTTACCGGTCTCCTCCGCCCAGGCGTCCGCGGCCGTGGTGACGGTGTCCGTCTCGGCGTCGCCGCTGGAGGCGATCAGCACCCGCAGCGACGCGGGGCCCTCCTGCGAGGCGGGGGCGCCGCTCTCGCCGCCGCCGCCTGCGGCGCCGTCGTCGAAGCTGCCGCCGCCGCAGGCCGCGAGCAGGCCCAGGGACGCCAGGGTCAGGACCGGCAGGGTCGCCCGGCGCGAGCGGGCCGCGCGGGTGAGGGGGTTCGTCATGGTCGTGTCACTCCTTCGTGGTGGTCGTGCAGGTGCGGGGTCACGGATCGGTCGGGCTCGGTCGGTCGAACGGCTCGGTCGGGGGGCTCAGTCGGGCAGGGCGAGGCTGGGCTCCAGCAGCACGCCCCGGGCGGCGGGGGAGCCGCCGGTCAGGCGCGGCAGCAGCAGCTCCAGGCAGGTGTGGGCGACGTCCCGGATGGGCTGGGCCACGCTGGCCAGGCCGAGGGCGGCGGCGACGGGCGTGGCGTCGAAGCCGACCACCGCCACGTCGCGTCCGGCGGCGGTGGCGGCCCGGTGCGCCCCCAGGGCCAGGGAGTCGCTGGCGCAGACCAGGCCGTCCAGGTCGGGCTCCCGGTCCAGCAGGTCGGCGGCGGCCACCTGCGCGGCCTCGGAGGTGTTGACGGTGGTCGTCTCGGCGGGCGAGCCGGCCAGGTCGGCGCCGGCCAGGGCCTCGGCCCAGCCGCGGCGGCGGTCGCGGCCCGTGGCGGCGTCGTCCGGCCAGCCCAGGAACCCGACCCGGCGTCGGCCGGTGGCCAGCAGGTGGGCCACGGCCAGCCCGGTGCCGTGGGCGCCGTCGACGTCGACCCAGTCGTGCGGCGGCTCCTCGGTGCCCCAGGGGCGGCCGAAGGCGCAGAAGGTCAGGCCCGCGTCGATCAGGTGGGCGGGCCGGCCGTCGTCGACGCTGGTGGCGGTCAGCACGACGGCGTCGGCGGCCCCGCTGCCCACCAGGTCCGCCACCAGGGCGAGCTCGCCGGCCTCGTCGGCCTGCTCGGGGTACAGCACGACCCGGTTGCCGCTGCGCTGGCCGGCCTCGGCCAGGCCGTGGAAGAAGATGTCGAGCACCATCCCGGAGATGCCGTCCTGCGGGCGGTCGGCCCGGACGGCGACGGCCTGGGCCCGCCGCGTGGCCAGCTGTCGCGCCGGCAGCGACGGGCGGTACCCGGTGTCGCGGACGGCCTGCATGACCTTGTCCCGGGTCGCCGCGGCGAGCCGGTCCGGTCGGTGCAGCGCGTTGGACACCGTCTGCCGCGACACGCCGGCCCGGGCGGCGACCGTCTCCAGCGTCGGCAGGGCCGAACCGGTCCGTGCGGCCGGGGGTGTGGTCGACATCCGGGCCTCCTCGCTCGGGTCTGGCGGCCGGTCGCGTGGACCGACTACGGTTTGAGCGCTCAACTTTGAGCGCTCAAAACATAACCTGCCGACGCCCGGATGTCACGGGGTCGGCCGGTGGGAGAAGGTGGAGCACGTGACCGCAGACATGTCCCCGGCCCGTCAGCCCTGGGTGCACGACCTCGCCCTCGTGCTCGCCGCACCCACCCAGGTCTGGTCCGGCGCCGACGGTCAGGTACGCCGCAGCGGGGTCCAGGGCGTGCTGCACGCCGACCGGCGGTTCGTCAGCGAGTGCGTGCTCACGGTCGACGGCGAGGAGCCGTCCCCGCTGACCGCCCACGCCGACGGCGGGGACGCGCACGTGTTCCTGGCCGTCGCCCGCTCCCTCGGTGACACCGGGGCCGACCCCACCGTCCGGGTCGAGCGCCGCCGCGAGGTGGAGCCGGGCCTGGTGCGCGAGCAGGTGGCCGTGGTCTCGACCGCGAGCGCGCCCGTCAGCTGCGTCGTGCAGGTGCGGGTGGCCGCGGACCTGGCCCCGCTGGACTCGGTCAAGGGCGGCCACCGGCACCCGCTCGTCGCCCCGACCGACGTCGGCGGCCCCGAGGCGGTGTGGTCCCTGGACGGCTTCCGGGGCACGCTGCGGGCCCACGGCGCCGACTGGGCCCGCGACGGCGACACCGTCGTCGTCTCGTGGCAGGTCGACATCGACCCGGGGCAGACCGTCTCCCGGGAGCTGCTGCTCGGGCTGGCCGACAGCGGGGCCGTGGTCACCAGCCCGAGCCGGCCCGCCTCCTGGCGCTCGGTGGACGTCGTCAGCGCCGACCGGCGGCTGGCCCCGGTCGTGACCCGGGCCCTGGACGACCTGCGCCTGCTGCGGCTGGCCACGACCGACGCGCCCGACGAGGAGTTCGTGGGGGCCGGGGCGCCCTGGTTCCTGACCCTGTTCGGACGCGACAGCCTGTGGGCGGCGCGGATGATGCTGCCCGTCACCACCGACCTGGCCGCCTCCACCCTGCGCGTCCTGGCGTCCCGGCAGGGCACCCGAGTCGACCCGGACACCGCCCAGGAGCCCGGCAAGATCCTCCACGAGGTCCGCGGCTCGTCGTTCTCCCTCGGCGAGGCGCACGCCGACGACGGGGTCGACCGGTCCCTGCCGCCGGTCTACTACGGCACCATCGACGCCACCCCGCTGTGGGTGCTCACGCTGTCCGACGCCTGGCGCTGGGGCCTGGCCGCCGACGCGGTCGAGCCGCTGCTGCCGACGCTGGAGAGGGCGCTGACCTGGCTGGTCGAGCACGGCGACGCCGACGGCGACCACCTGCTGGAGTACGTCGACACGTCGGGGCACGGCCTGTCCAACCAGGGCTGGAAGGACTCCGGCGACGCCGTGCGCCGCGTGGACGGCTCGCTGGCCAGCGCCCCGGTGGCGCTGTGCGAGGTGCAGGGCTACGCCTACGCGGCCGCGCTGGCCGGGGCGGACCTGCTCGAGGCGCACGGGCGCATCGGCACCGACCGGTGGCGGGAGTGGGCCGGGCGGCTGCGCGCGGAGTTCCACCGCCGGTTCTGGGTGGAGGACGCCAAGGGCCCGTTCCCGGCCATCGCCCTGGACGGCGACAAGCGGCCCGTGGTGTCGCTGACCAGCAACGTCGGCCACCTGCTGGGCACCGGGCTGCTGGACGCCGACGAGGTCGACCACGTGGCGCGGCGGATCGCGGCCCCGGACATGCTGTCCGGCTTCGGCGTCCGGACCATGTCCCGCGACGCGGCCGGCTACTCGCCCACCGGCTACCACGTGGGCTCGGTATGGCCCCACGACACCGCTATCTGCCTGGCCGGCCTCGCGGCGGAGGGCCGGGCCGAGGTGGGACCGGTGGCCGAGGCCCTGCTCGCCACCCTGCACGCCTTCGACGGCCGCCCGCCGGAGCTGTTCGCCGGCGACGCCCGCAGCACCCACCCGAGCCCGGTGCCCTACCCGGCGGCCTGCCGCCCCCAGGCCTGGTCCGCCGCCGCCGCGGTGTCGCTGCTGACCTCGGTCACCGGCCTGCGCGCCGACCTGCCGGCGGGGCAGGTCACCGCGTCCCCGGTGCGGCCCTGGTCCTTCGGCGCCACCGAGGTCACCGGCCTGCGCGCCGCCGGCCGCGACGTCGCCCTGTCCGTCACCGCCACCGGCGAGGCCTCACTGACCTGGTAGGCCACGGCGACACACGGAACGGGTCGATCGGACGGTGACCATGTCATCGGGTCGTCCGGTGTGTCGCCGTGGCTCGCGAGGGGCCGTGGGACCAGGGCCTGTGGACGACCGGAGCGGGGAGGGCCCCACCCGGACCAGGCTGTCGCGGTGCTCTTGCCCACGGAGCTGCTGGCCACGTCCGGCGGTGTCGCGCCCTACCGGCGCATCACCGCGGCCTGCGGGCGGCCGGCCCTGCGCCGTGCCCTCGCCCACGGCCAGGTGGTCCGGCTGGGTCGCAACCGCTACGCGCTGCCGGGGCTGCCGACGGACCTGGCGACCGCGCTCGGGCACGGGGCGTGCCTGTCCCACCTGTCGGCCGCGATCCACCTCGGCTGGGGTGTGCTGCACCTGCCCGTCGGGCTGCACCTGGCGGTGCCGCGCGGCCGGCGGCACCCGGACCGGGCGGGCACGCGGTGGGCGGCGACAGCCCTGGACGCCGACGAGCAGCACCTGGGTGTGACCTCACCGGTGCGGACGGTGCTCCACTGCGCCCGGACCCTGCCGTTCGCCGCCGGTCTCGCCGTGGCCGACTCGGCGCTGCGGTCCGGGCTCGTGACCCACGACGAGCTCGCCCACGTGGCCGCGAGCACCCGGGCGCCCGGCATCCTCCGGGCCCGGCGGGTCGTGCGCGAGGCCGACGAGCGGGCCGCGAACCCGTTCGAGTCCGCGCTGCGGGCCGTGGTCCTGCAGGTGGGGCTGCGCGGCTTCGTCCCCCAGCTCGTCGTGACCGGTCGTGGGCTGTTCGCCTGCGTCGACCTGGGTGACCCCGACCGGCGCGTGGCCTTCGAGGCGGACGGGTACGGGGTGCACGGCACCCGGCGCGCCTTCGCCGCCGACCTCGCCCGCCACGACGACCTCCAGGGCGAGGGGTGGGTAACTCGCCGCTTCGCCTACGAGCAAGTGCTCCGTCGTCGACGCTGGGTGGGCGAGCAGGCCCTCGTCGCGGCCTCCCAGCGGGTCGTCGGTAGAGCAGGGCCACACATCGGACGTCGTCTGCAACGGCTCGACGCGATGTGACGGCGTTGCGTGTGCCGCTGTGGCCACCGCGGCCGGTGCGCAGACGCCGACGCGCCCGTCAGTGGTCCTCGCAGCAGCGCTCCGGGTTCTGCTTCTCGAACGGCACCATGACGCCACCGACGGCCGGCTGCACCAGCAGCCGGACCCGCCCCTCGGTCACCACCGGCCGGACGAAGTCGCGGGTGTCGACCAGCGTGGTGCCGTCGTGCCCGCTGCCGCCGACCACCACGACCTCGTCGACCACCGAGCGGCCCAGGAGCTCGCTGACGCTCAGCACCCCGCGCAGCTCGTCGACGCCGGGGTAGCGGACCAGCCGCCCGGACACCCGGGTCGCGGCGGCCGCCACCGCGGCCCACGCCCCGGCCAGCGCGGCCGTCCCGTCGCCCCGGCAGGCGCCGTCGGCCAGGCCGGGGCCAGTGGCGACGACCGCGCCGTCGGGACCGGCCGACCCGACCGCACCGACCCGCGCGGCCGGGGCGACCAGGTCGTGCAGCACGTCGAGCAGGCCGTCGACCCGGCCGGGGGTCGACAGCGCCGCCACCCCCAGCGGTACCCGGCACGACACCGCCGTGTGGGGGTGGCCCGAGCGCACCTCGTGCGTGGCCAGCTCCAGGCGTTGCCCGACGTCGTCGCCGAGCAGCGCCCCGACCACCTCGCGCACCCGGTGCGCGAGGTGGTCGGCGTCCTCGCCGTCGTGGGACCAGCCGTCGACCCCGAGGATCACGAGGCGTCGCTCAGAGCGGCGTGACGAAGATCGGGTTCGTGTAGAACCACAGGTCCTCCCACGGGTCCGCGTCGCCGACGACGTCGAGCTTCGGCCCCTGCGGGTCGATCGCCGCCCCCAGGTAACCGGGCTGGGAGTAGTTGCCGTCGGTGCCGCGGGCGCGGACGTAGAACGGCTCGGTGACGTTGCCGAGCGGCTGGACCAGCTCGATGGTGCCGCTCGTGCCCGAGGTGTCCCAGGACCGGACCACCCGGGTGTCCGGGGCCAGGAACGTGTCGCGGTCGGCCGGACCGGCCACGTCGATCGAGCCCTGGATCAGGTCGACCCGGTTGAGGACGGGCAGGAACGAGGCCCAGTTGGGCAGGTCCTGCAGCGTGATCGTGATCGACAGCTCGAGCGCCGTGCCGCGGGGCACCGCGACCGTCGAGCCCAGGGGGGAGTCGCTGCGCGGGTTGCGCGGGCGACGCACGACCATGTTGACGCCCTTGACCAGGCGGCCGTGGTCGACCCACACCCGGCCGTCGCGCAGGCCCTGCATGACCTCGAGGTAGCCGGGACGGTTCACCCCGACCACGGTGCGGCTGTACTGGCCGGGCCAGAAGTCGCCGGCGGTCTCGTCCGGGGCGCCGGAGTACACCGGGTCGCGGTAGCGGCCCTCGGCGTTGAAGTTGCTGCCCGGCCCGCGCGCGGCCGTGGCCAGGTAGTTGAAGTGGCTGTCGGAGTTGGCGCTGATCCACCACGGCTTGCCCTCGGCCAGCAGCGAGTCCCACAGCCCGCCGACGGTCGCGGTCATCCAGTCGAAGCCGCCCCAGGTGCGGAACGACTCCGGCGGGTAGGGCACGAACCGGTTCGGGTTGGTCCCGGCGTTGGTGTAGAAACCACGGCCCGACGCCGCCCCGTTCGGCAGGCCCGCCGCCTGGTGGCCGGGCGCGCCCTCGAAGCCCACGGCGACGCGCGGGTCGGCGTCACGCCAGGCCCGGATCTCGTGCGGGCTGTCGATGCCCTGCCGGGCGGGGTGGTTGGCCAGGAACAGCGCCGACTCGATCCGCTTGTCGTCGACCTGCTTGCCGAGCCACTGCACGCCGGCGATCGCCTGCGCCTCGTTGGCGGGGCTGGAGGAGCTGGTGCCGTTGACCGAGCCGTCGTAGTCGGTCTCGAACTGCTTGAGGACCGCGACCTCGTTGTCGCCGGGGGCGACGAACACCGTGCCGTGCTCGGCGGACGGGATGTTCCACTCCAGCCCCTGGAAGATCAGGGTGCCGGGCAGCGCCTCGCGGGCGGCGCGGATGTCGGGGTTGACGATGTCGACGCCGATCCGGGCGTGCGTGGCGCCGCCGTGGTCGGTGATGACCAGCCAGTCCAGGCCGTACGACTTCGCGTACTGGGCCTGGTCGGCGACGGTGTAGATCGCGTCGGAGCTGTGCTGGGTGTGGATGTGGTGGTCCCCGGCGACCCACTGGTTGACCACGTTGCGACCGCGCGGCTGGCTCGGACCGGTGGCGGCGGCCGCGGCGGGGGCCGTGTGGCCCAGGCCGACGGCGGCGACCGAGCCGACCACCCCGGCGGCGCGCAGCAGGTTGCGCCGCGACAGCTGGGTGGGGCTCAGCTCGGCGTCCGGGACGGCGGTGTCGATGGCGACGGCGGTGGTGTCGTCGACCGGCGCCGCCTCGTGCGTGTGGCTGTGCGCGTGGCTGTGGCCGTGCGGGTGCTCGTGCGGGTGGCCGTGGTCGTGGCTCATGCGGGACCTTCCGGTGGCTGCGCGGGAGGGGACGAGGCGACGCAACATGCACACGTCGACATCCGTGCATCCGGGTGACGGCCGGCCGATGAACACCGGACGAACAATGAGAGACCTCTCACCATGACCGGGCCGTCGGTCCGGCCTGGGACCATCGACGGGTGATCGCCCTGGTCCTCAACGTCCTCTGGTTCGTGTTCGCCGGGCTGGCGACGGCACTCAGCTACGTCCTGGCCGGCGTCGTCGCCTGCGTCCTGGTCGTGACCATCCCGTTCGGCATCGCCTGCTTCCGGCTCGCGGGCTACGCGCTGTGGCCGTTCGGGCGCACCGTGGTGGACCGGCGCGGCGCCGGGGTGATGAGCACGCTCGGCAACGTGCTGTGGTTCCTGCTCGTCGGCTGGTGGCTCGCGCTGTCGCAGGTGCTGTACGCGGTCAGCCTGATGCTGACCGTCATCGGCATCCCGTTCGGGATCGCCGTGCTCAAGCTGGCGATCCTGTCGTTCAACCCGCTGGGCAAGGAGGTCGTCAGCAGCGCCGAGGCCCGCGGCCGGTACGTGCCCCGGATCCCCTGACCGGACCCGGGGACCCGAGCCGGGGCTCACCAGTCCAGGTCCACCAGGACCGGTGCGTGGTCCGAGCCCGGCGTACGCACCCGGGGTCGCGGGTCCTCGGTGACGCTGTCCAGCGGGGCGCCGGTGGCGTCGACGGCGCTGTCGGCCAGCTGGACCCGCTCCAGCAACGCCCGCGACACCAGCACGTGGTCGATCAGCTCGCCCCGACCGCGGTAGACGCGCGAGAACCGGCGGTGGTCGTCGATGAGCGGCGCCACGTTCCACAGCCGGTGCGCGTCGCCCTGGTCGGGGACCAGGGCCCCGGCCGTGCCCAGCTCCGAGCCGCCCGGTCCCTGCAGCAGCTGGGTGGTCGCGGCCTCGACGGTGTCGTTCAGGTCGCCGCACACCACGACCGCCTGCTCGCGCCCGCGGCCGCGCAGCACGTCGTCGACCGCCACCCGCAGCGCCGCGGCCTCTGCGGCCCGACGGAACAGGGCGAACGCCCCGGCGCGGGCCCGCTCGACCTCGTCGCGCGGGGCGAACCGGCCCCCGGGGTAGCTGAGCAGCTTGGACTTGAGGTGGGCGGTGACCACGTCCACCGGGCCGAGCCCGCCCTGCACCCGGATGCGCAGCGCGCCCCGCCCCATCCGGTCGGTCGTCCGGCCGGCGTCGTCGACCTGCACCGGCGCGAGCCCCGGCGGCAGCGCCGTCACGTCGTCGGTCTCCAGCACGTCCAGCGTGGTCAGGAACGCGACCCGGATGCCGCGCCCGTCCGGCTCGCGCGAGCAGCGGGAGACCCAGCCGCCCGCGGTGGCCGACTCCAGCGTCTCCCGCAGGTCGTCCAGGGCGCGCTCGTCGCCGACCTCCTGCAGGGCCAGCACCTGCGGGTCCAGCCGGGCCACCACGTCGGTCAGCGTCCGCAGCTTGGCCGCGTACACCTCCTGCGACGGCCGGTCGGGCTCACCCGTGGTCGACGGCGTGAACAGGTTCTCGACGTTCCAGGTGACGACCCGCATGACCCCAGGAGCACCGCACGGCCCCGCTGATGCGGTGGGCGGGACCTCAGCCCAGGCGCCAGGCCCCGGCCACGCGCGTCACCGGCTCCACCCCGACGACCGCCTCGACCGGGATCGGGGCGTAGACGTGGGGGAACGTCTCGCCACCGGGCTCCGCGGCCTCCTGCACCACCTCGACGCCCAGCCGGTCGGGGTCGATGCGCAGCACGACCAGCTCACCCTCGTGGTCGCCGTACACCCGGGCCGCCACGGCCTCGACCTGGTGCGCCCAGGCGCAGTGCACGAACCCCACCTCGCCCAGGGACAGCCCGCGCGAGGAGCGGTCGTAGGACCCGGCCCGCTGGGCCTCGGCCCAGTCGGCGGGCTCGGTCAGGTGCAGCAGCTCGGCCATCGGGCGAGCCTGGCACGCGCGGCACGCCCGGGCGAGGGACGCACGTGCGAACCGGTCAAGGCGCCGCGCTCCGCTGCCGATGGCCGGTGGCGTGGACGTCTTCGCCCCCCGGGACCCGAGGAGCGCCCGGCGGTCCCTGCAGGCGATGATGCTGGTGGTCGCCGCCGTGCTGGCCGCCTACACGCTGATCACCCCGCCGCCCGGGGTGTCGCTGCTGCTGGCGTGGGTCGTGGTGGCCGCCCTGCTGCTGGGCGCCGCCGCCCTGGTCCTGGACCGCACCGGCCTGCCCCGTCCCACGGTCGCGATCGCCCTGGTGCTCGGGGTCGTCGTGCTGGCCGGGCTGGACATCGCGACCGACGACGCGTCCGCCGCCGCCCAGGTGTTCTTCCTGCTGCCCGTCGTGTTCGCCGCCGCCCACCTGCGCCGGGCCGCGGCCTGGACCATCACGGCCGTCGCCATGGCCGGCGAGGCGGTCACCACCCTGGTGCTGCTTCCCGTCGCCGAGGCCCTCACCGACACCGCCTACCTGAGCGCGGTCGCCGTCATCACCACGTCGCTGCTGGTCCGGGCCAACCGCCGCACCGACGACCTGCTGGCCGAGCTGCGCCACCTGGCGGCGGTCGACCCGCTGACCGGGCTGGTCACGCGGCGGGTCCTGGACGACGCGGCCTCGTGCGCCCTGACCGCGGCCGACGCCGAGGCGGGCACGTCGTTCGTGCTGTTCGACGTGGACCGGTTCAAGGGGGTCAACGACCACTTCGGTCACCCCGTCGGCGACACCGTCCTGGTGCACGTCGCCCGGGTGCTCACGGAGGTGGCCGGGACCGACGCGGTGGTCAGCCGGATCGGTGGCGACGAGCTGGCCGTGCTGCTGCCCGGCACCTCCGTCCAGGCCGCGCGCCACTGCGCCGAGCTCGTCGGGCAGCGGCTGCGGCAGGAGCCCGTCCGCCTCGACGACGGCCGCCGGGTCGCCGTCACGGTCAGCGTGGGCGTCGCCCACGCCCCGGACCACGCCGTCGACCTGGCCGGGCTGTACCGCGCGGCCGACACGGCGCTGTACGAGGCCAAGCGGGGCGGACGGGACCAGGTCGCCGTCGCCCGGCCCGGCCGAGAGGCACCGGTGCCGGCACCCCGGGCATAGGCACCGGCCCGGGACGGTTGAATGCAGCCGTGAGCGCCCCCACCTCCGCCTCCGCCCGCAGCCGCGCCCGGGTCCGGGCCCCCGAGCTCGCCGGGCGGGGCTGGCTCAACACCGGCGGCGAGCCCCTGTCGCTGGCCGCGCTGCGCGGCCGGGTCGTGGTGCTCGACTTCTGGACGTTCTGCTGCGTCAACTGCCTGCACGTGCTGGACGAGCTGCGCCCGCTGGAGCAGGAGTACGCCGACACCGTGGTCGTCGTCGGCGTCCACTCGCCCAAGTTCGAGCACGAGGCCGACCCGGACGCGCTGGCCGCCGCGGTCGAGCGCTACGAGGTGCACCACCCGGTCCTCGACGACCCGCGGCTGCTGACCTGGCAGGCCTACGCCGCCCGCGCCTGGCCGACGCTGGCCGTCGTCGACCCCGAGGGCTACGTCGTCGCCCAGATGTCGGGCGAGGGCCACGGTCCGGGGCTGCGGAGCCTCGTCGACGAGCTGGTCGCCGAGCACGAGGCCAAGGGCACGCTGCGCCGGGGCGACGGGCCGTACGTGCCGCCCACGCCGCAGGGCACGACGCTGCGCTTCCCGGGCAAGGTGCTGCCGCTGAGCACCGCCGGCCGGACGACGCTGCTGGTCAGCGACTCCGCCCGGCACCGCCTGGTCGAGCTCGACGCCGACGGCGAGACGGTGCTGCGCAGCATCGGCGACGGCGAGCGGGGCCTGCGCGACGGCGCCCCCGACGTCGCCCGGCTGGCCGAGCCGCAGGGCCTCGCGCTGCTGCCGCCCGACGTTGCGGCCCGGGTGGGCTACGACGTCGTGGTGGCCGACACGGCCAACCACGTGCTGCGCGGGCTGCGGCTGGCCGACGGCTCGCTGCGGACGGTGGCCGGCACGGGGGAGCAGCTGCGCGAGCGGGCCGGTGGCGGCCCGGCGCTCGGCGAGCCGCTGAGCACCCCGTGGGACGTGGCCTGGTTCGACGGGCAGGTCGTGGTGGCCATGGCCGGGCTGCACCAGCTGTGGGCGTTCGACCCGGCACCGGACCCCGCCGCGGGCGTGGTCCGGCTGCTGGCCGGCACGTCGGCCGAGGGCATCCGCGACGGCGCGGCCGAGCAGGCCTGGTTCGCGCAGACCTCCGGGCTGGCGGTCTCCGCCGACGGCCGGCGGCTGTGGCTGGCCGACTCCGAGACCAGCGCCCTGCGCTGGCTGGAGCGCGCCGACGGCGAGCAGGGCGACGGCGCCGCGCCCGCGCCGGACCGCGGCACGCCGCACGTCGCCGACACCCGGCTGGCCAACGAGGCCGCGGCCGCGCTGCCCGGCTACGTGGTGGGGACGTCGGTCGGCAGCGGCCTGTTCGACTTCGGCCACGTCGACGGCCCGGCCGCGGCCGCCCGGCTGCAGCACCCGCTCGGCGTCGGCGTGCTGGGCGACGGCTCGGTGGCGGTGGCCGACACCTACAACGGCGCGGTCCGTCGCTACGACCCGGCCAGCGACGAGGTCACGACGCTGGCCACCGACCTGGCCGAGCCGTCGGACGTCCGGCTCGACCCGGACGACAGCAGCCTGCTGCTGGTGGTGGCCTCCGCCGCCCACGAGGTGGTCCGCGTGCGGCTGCCCCGCAGCGCGGCGCACTTCGACACCGGCGAGCGGCGCACCCGACGCCCGACGACGCTGCTGCGCCCGGGCCCGGTCGAGCTGGCCGTCGCCTTCGTCCCCCCGTCGGGGCAGAAGCTGGACGACCGCTGGGGCGACCCCACGCGCCTGACGGTCTCGGCCAGCCCGCCCGAGCTGCTCGCCGGGGGCGGGGGCGCCGCCACCGGCCTGACCCGCACGATCCGGCTCAGCGGGCAGCCGGGGGCCGAGGGGGTGCTGCACGTCAGCGTGCAGGCGGCCTCCTGCGACGGCGACCCCGTGACCGGCGACGTCCCCGAGCACGCCGCGTGCCACCTGTTCCAGCAGGACTGGGGGATTCCGGTGCGGCTGTCCGAGACCGGGACGAACCGGTGCGACCTGGACCTTCGCGGGGTCGAGCGGGCCGGCTGAGGTTTCGTCGTGACGGGGCCGGGGTACCCGGGCCGCATGACTATCGGCAGCGGTATCGGCCTCATCATCCTGGGCGCCATCCTCGCCTTCGGCGTCGAGTCCGACGCGATCGGCGGCTTCAACCTTCAGTTCATCGGCTACATCCTGATGCTGGGTGGCGCCGTGGGGCTCATCATCGGCATCGGCCTGATGTCCCGTCGGGCGGGGCCGCGCCGGACCAGCCGGACCGAGGTCGTCGAGCAGAACCAGACGGCCAACGGCACCGAGACCGTGCGCCGCAGCGACAACGTCATCGACTGACACGTCACCGACCGACAGGTCGACGACCGCACCGCAGCACCCTAGGCACGCCTGACCGGCCACCGCCGGTCGGCGTGCCTGCTGCGTGCCCGGCGGGCAGGCTGAGGTCGTGGAGCACCGAGACGTCGTCCGCGCCCGACGCATGGTGCGCAGCTACGACCCGGACCGACCGGTGGACGACGACGTCCTGACCGACCTGCTGGAGCAGGCCGGCCGCGCACCGTCAGCGGGTCACACCCAGGGTCGTGACCTGCTGGTCCTGCGCGGCGCCGACCGCGACCGGTTCTGGGACGTGGCCGCGGGGGTCCCGGGCGACGGGTCCCACGACGGGCCGCTCTCGGAACCGGACCGCTGGCTGCGGGGCATGCGGAGCGCCCCCGTCCTCGTGCTGTGCCTGTCCGACCCCGACCGGTACGTCGCGCGCTACGCCGAAGCCGACAAGGCCGGCAGCCGGGCGGCACCCGGCGCCGCGGCGCGCGGCGCCGGGACAGAGGCCTGGCCCGTGCCCTACTGGGACGTCGACACCGGCATGTCGGCCCTGCTGCTGCTCCTGGGGGCGGTCGACGCCGGCCTCGGGGCCTGCTTCTTCGGGGTGCCGGACCACCGGCACGACGCGGTCCGCGCGGCCTTCGACGTGCCCGCCGGGCGGCGCCTGGTGGGCGTGGTCAGCCTGGGCCACCCCGCACCCGACCGGCGCTCGCCCAGCCTGCGACGGGGGCGGCGCCCGCTGGCGGACGTGGTCCACGACGGGCGGTTCGGTGTCCCGCTCCAACCCGACCGCTGAGCGAGGTTCACGTCCGGTCTGCGTGGGTACACACCCCGCATGTCCGATGACAAGAACGCAGCCAAGAACCTCGTCACGACCCTGAAGGACGGCCAGAAGGGCTTCGGCGAGGCCGCCGACAAGCTGACCAGCAGCAACCGGCCCGAGTGGGCCGCCACCATGAGCCGCTTCGCGACGCAGCGCGGCCAGTTCGCGCAGGAGATCGTGGACATGGGCCACGCCTACGGCGACGACGTCGACGAGAGCGGCTCCGTCGCCGCCGCGGCACACCGCGGCTGGCTCGCCCTCAAGGACGCCGTGTCCGGCGACGACCCCGACGGCGTCCTCGACGCCGCGGTCCAGGGCGAGGACCACAGCGTCCAGGCCTACGAGGAGGCCCTCAAGGAGGACCTCAGCGACGGCTTCCGCACCGTCGTGCAGCGCCAGCACGCCGAGGTCGTCGCCGCGCGCGACGAGGTCCGCGGCCTCAAGGTCGCCAGCTGACAGCCAGCACCACGCAGCACGACGGAGGGGCCGAGCACATGCTCGGCCCCTCCGTCGTGCGCGGTGCCCGTCGTGCGGTGCCGCAGGCTCAGAACGCGCTCTCGGGCAGGTCCATCAGGCCGTTGTCCACCGTCTCGGCGATGCGGCGCTCCGCGGTCAGACGCGGCAGCACGGTGCGGGCGAAGAACCGGGCCGCCGCCACCTTGCCGGTGTAGAAGTCGCGGTCCCGGGCGCTGACGCCCTCGCCGCCCAGCGCAGCCAGGGCCACCTCGGCCTGACGCAGCAGCAGCCAGCCGACGACCAGGTCGCCCGCGGCCAGCAGCAGCCGCGAGGAGTTCTGCCCCACCAGGTACACGTTGCGCGGGTCGGCCTCCGGCCCGCTGCGGGGGTCGGCCGAGGTCAGCGCGGCGACCATGGTGCCGACGATGCCCTGCACGTCGTCCACCGCGTGCGCCAGCAGGTCCCGCTCCGCCGCGAGCTCGCCGGAGCCGTCGTCGGCCTTGACGAACTCCATGATCTGCCCCGACACGTAGCCCAGGGCCCGGCCCTTGTCCCGGACGATCTTGCGGAAGAAGAAGTCGAGACCCTGGATGGCGGTCGTGCCCTCGTACAGGGTGTCGATCTTGGCGTCGCGGACGTACTGCTCGACGGGGTAGTCGCTCAGGAAGCCCGACCCGCCGAAGGTCTGCAGGCTCTCGGTGCCCAGCAGCACCCAGGAGCGCTCCGACCCGCAGCCCTTGACCAGCGGCAGCAGCAGGTCGTTGACCCGCTCGGCCTGCTCGTCGTGCTCGCCGGCCCGCTCGGCCGCGTCGACCGTGTCCTGGAACGTCGCCGTGTACGTGATCAGCGCCCGCATGCCCTCGGCGTAGGCCTTCTGCGTCATCAGGGACCGGCGGACGTCGGGGTGGTGGGTGATGGTCACCCGCGGGGCCGTCTTGTCGGCCATCTGCACCAGGTCCGCGCCCTGCACCCGGGTCCGGGCGTACTCCAGGGCGTTCAGGTAGCCCGTGGACAGCGTGGCGATGGCCTTCGTGCCGACCATCATCCGGGCGTACTCGATGATCTTGAACATCTGGGCGATGCCGTCGTGGACGTCGCCCAGCAGGGTGCCGACCGCGGGGAGGCCGTCGACCTCGCCGAAGCGGACCTCGCAGGTCGTCGACACCTTGAGACCCATCTTGTGCTCGACGTTGGTGACGAAGGCGCCGTTGCGCTCGCCGGTCGCCCCGGTCTCGAGGTCGACGTGCAGCTTGGGCACGACGAACAGCGACAGGCCCTTGGTCCCCGCGCCGGCGCCCTCGGGGCGGGCCAGCACCAGGTGGACGACGTTGTCGGTCATGTCGTGCTCGGCGGAGGTGATGAACCGCTTGACCCCGGTGATGTGCCAGGTGCCGTCGGGCTGCTGGACCGCCTTGGCGCGACCGGCCCCGACGTCGGAGCCGGCGTCCGGCTCGGTCAGCACCATGGTGGCGCCCCACTGCTGCTCGACCATGTGCCGGGCCAGGGTCTTCTGGTCCTCGTTGCCGAGGCGGTACATCGTGTTGGCGAACGCGAAGCCGGAGGAGTACATGTGCACGGCCGGGTTGCTGCCCAGCACGAGCTCGGCCACGGCCCAGCGCAGCGAGGGCGGGACCACCGTGCCGCCCAGCTCGGCGGGCACGTCCATCCGCCACCACTCGGCGTCCAGGTAGGCCTGGTACGACTTCTTGATCGACTCCGGCAGCGTCACGGAGTGGGTCGCGGGGTCGAAGACCGGCGGGTGGGCGTCGGAGTCCTGCAGCGAGGCCGCCAGCTCGTTCTCGGCCAGCCGGCCGACCTCGGTCAGGATCTCGTGGGCCACCTCGCGGTCCACGTCGCCGTACGGGCCCGCGCCGAGCACCGCGTCACGGCCGAACACCTCGAACAGGTTGAACTCGATGTCCCGCAGGTTCGCCTTGTAGTGGCCCATGGTCCTGTCCTCCGTGCTCGCGGGACGACCTCGTCCCGTACCTGGTCAGCGTGGGTTACCCGCTGGCAACCACCAGGATGCTACTCGCCGGTAACTTTGGCAAGGGCGGTCACCCGACAGGGGGTCCCCGACCCTCGTGCGACGGTCGGGGAACCCCTGCGGCGGGTCGGAGGACGACCCGGAGCCACGGGCGGCGTCAGCGCCGGCCCGCACCACCGCTGCTGCTGATGGCCGCGATCGCGGGGCTGACGGCGCTGGGCGTCTGGCCCTTGGCCTTCTTGTTCTTGTCGGCCTTGGGCTTCTTGGTCTCGCGACCGCCCTTGTTCTTGCCTGCCATGAGGATCTCCTCGTACCTGGAGGCGTCGCCAGCACGTGCCCGGGGTCCCCGGCAGCTGATGGGCGCTCCCGGCACCATCCCACGGATCCGCAGCGCCGCCTACGGCCCGGTGAGCCTTCCCTGCGGCGGTGCCCCCGGGGCACCCTGGGCGGGTGCAGACGACGAGCGGGGACGGCGCGGGGGCACCGGGGGTGGCCGGGGTGGCCGAGGTCGCGGTGCTCGAGGCTGCGGTGGACCCGCTGCCGGGGGTGTCGCCGCTGGCCGTGGCCACCGACCCCGAGCCGGTGGACCTGCTCGTGGTGGGGGCCGGACCGGTCGGCCTGTACGCCGCCTACTACGCCGGCTTCCGGGGGCTGCGGGTGGCGCTGGTCGACTCGCTGCCCGAGCCCGGCGGTCAGGTCACCGCGATGTACCCCGAGAAGCTGATCTTCGACGTGGCCGGGTTCCCCGCCGTCAAGGGCCGCGACCTGGTCGCCGGGCTGGTCGAGCAGGCGTCGCGCTACGCGCCGACGTACCTGCTGGGCTGCCAGGCCCGCGAGCTCGTCGACGAGCCCGACGGCGACGGCCTGCTGGTCGCGCTCGCCGACGGGCGCAGCGTGCGGGCGCGGGCCCTGCTGGTCACGGCCGGGATGGGGGAGTTCACGCCCAAGCCCCTGCCGGCGGCCGGCGACGACTGGCTGGGCCGCGGCCTGGTCCACTTCGTGCCCCGGCCGACCGACCTGGCCGGGCATCACGTCGTGGTGGTCGGTGGCGGGGACTCCGCCTTCGACTGGGCCCTGATGCTGGCGCCCGTGGCCGGCAGCGTGACCCTGGTCCACCGGCGCGACGCGTTCCGGGCCCACGCCGGCACGGTGGAGGCCGTCCGGGCGCTCGGCGTGCCGGTGCTGGGCGGCTACGAGGTCAGCGAGCTGCGGGCCGACGTCGAGGGCGTGCTGGCCTCGGTCGTCGTGTCCGGCCGGATGCCCGCGACGCTGGGCGAGGAGCACGAGCTGCCCGCCGACACCGTCGTGGCCGCGCTGGGGTTCCACGCCGACCTCGGGCCCCTCGGGTCGTGGGGCCTCGACCTGGACCACCGGGCGGTGGTCGTCGACTCCCGGATGGCGACGTCCAGGCCGCGGGTCTACGCCGCCGGTGACGTCTGCACCTACCCCGGCAAGGTCAAGCTCATCGCGACCGGCTTCGGCGAGGCGGCAACGGCGGTCAACAACCTGGCCGTCGACCTGGACCCGTCGGCGCACGTCTTCCCCGGCCACTCCAGCGCCCTGTGAACCCAGTCCTGTGAGCCGCGGCCGCACGGTCGCCGTCGCGCTGCTGCTGGTGCTCGCTGTGCTGGGCAGCCTGCTGGCCGGGGTCGGGCTGGTGCGCTCGGTCGTCGGGGTCGACGAGGCGCGCAACCAGGAGCTCGCCGCGGCCCAGCTGCGCCACCTCGTGCCCGCCGTCGCGGCCGGCGCCGACGACGACATGGCCCGGTTGTTCCCGGAGGGCCGCGAGCTGACGCAGGCGCTGGTCGCGATGGCCGCGCTCGACCTGGCCCTGGCCGACGGGTCAGGGACGGATCAGGCGCTGGCCGCGGCCGACGAGGCCACCGGCGTGCTGCGCGACCCCGCGACGGCGGCCCGGTTCGGGGTCCAGGGCGGCGGGGTGTTCCTGCAGGGCTGGGCCCTGCAGGTCGAGGAGCGCCGCGCCGCCCTGACCGGACGCCCCGACGACGCCGCCGACGTGGCCGAGCGGGCCGCCCGCCTCGCCGCGTCGCTGCGGGCGGGCCTGGACCGCGGCGAGCCGTTCCTGGAGTCCTACCCCGGCCGGCGGTGGCCGGTCGACACCGTCGTCGCGGTGTCGGCGCTGGCGCGCACGGGCGCCGACGACGACCTGGTGCAGCGCTGGGTCGACGCCGCCGGGCCGGTAGCCGACCCGGCCACCGGTCTGCTGCCGCACGAGGTGGACGCCGCGATGCGACCGGTCGAGGGCCCGCGGGGGACGTCCAGCCTGCTGGAGTCGGCGTTCTGGCCCGACGTCGACCCGGCGCTGTCGGCGCGGCGCTGGGCCGTGGTCACCGAGGTGTTCGTGGTGCGCCGGGCCGGGCTGGTGGGGGTGCGGGAGCACCCGGCCGGTGTGCCGTCGCCCGTGCTCGGCGACGTTGACTCCGGCCCGCTGGTGGCCGGGGTCAGCCTGAGCGCGTCGGCCGTGGCGCTGGCCGGGGCGCGCCGTCACGGCGACGCCGTGCTCGCCGACTCGCTGCAGCGGGAGGCGGAGTGGGCGGGCGTCCCGGTCCAGCTGGGCCCGGCCCGCCGGTACGCCGGCGGTGTGCTGCCGGTCGCGGACGCGTTCCTGGTCTGGGCCCGGGCGCAGCCCCACGACCTGGCTCCGGCCGACGACCTGGCTCCGGCCGACGCCGAGGTCGACGCCGGGACCGGCACGGCCGCGGTGGTGTGGCCGTGGCCCCTGGCAGGGCTGCTGGTGTCGCTGCTGCTGGCCGGCTGGGCGGCGCGGTGGCTGCTGCGGTCGGTGCGGCGCGGCCGGGTCGGGGTGGCTCAGCGAGGCATCTCGTAGACCGACAGCCACACGGTCGCCGTGCCGCCGGACTCGGCCACCAGCACGTCGCGCTGCACCGCGCGCTCGGCGCCGTCGACGGCCCCGAAGCACAGCCCCAGCTCGCCCTCGGGGTCCTCCGTCAGCTCGAAGGGCGCCCGCTGCCGGTCGCTCAGGGGCGCCCCGAGCGTCGGCAGCAGCCCGCCCAGCTGGTCGCACAGCGCGGCTGCCGCCTCGGGGGTGGTGGTCGACACCACGAGGTAGGACGCCACGTCCTGCTCGTTGGGCCGCTGCACCGACGACACCACCTCGGCGTCCGCGGGCGGTGTCAGGTCGGCCAGCGCCCAGGCCTGCTCGGCGGGGGCGTCGGTGGCGGTGCTGGGGGCGACGGTCGGGGCGGTCGAGGCGCCGCCCGTCGCCGGTGCGGCCCGGTCGGTGCTGTCGCGCACGGTGGTCTCCCCGGTCGGCTTGCCCGTGATGTCGTAGCCGCAGCCGGCCAGCCCGAGCAGGACCGCGGCGCCCAGCGCCGCCGTGCGGGCGTGTGCGTGCCGTGTCATGGCGTGCTCCCCTCGGTCCGCCTGGTCGAGGACTGACCGTACGCGGTGAACTCCTGGGCGAGGCCGGCCCGGTGCAGCTCGGCCAGCTGCTCGTCGGTGATGTCCACCCCCAGGATGTTCGTGGACTTGCTGCCGTCCCAGTTGTACTGGTCCCGCAGGTGCGTGGTGGTCTCCGAGGTGTACGTCCACTCCCCGCCCGGCGTGCTGGGGGGCGTGACCGTCACGTAGCCGGTCTCGGAGTACTGCCAGCCGCCCAGGGCGTAGAAGTAGTTCTGGCTGTCGTAGACCAGCTGGCCGTTGGCGTCGTAGCCGAAGCCGGTCCAGCCGGAGCTGATCGGGAACGTCACGGGCCCGGTGGCCCCGTCGGCCTGGGCCTGGGCGATGGCCTGGTTGATCAGCAGCTGCCGGGTCTCGTCGGTGGCCTGCTGGAACTCGGGCAGGTCGCCGAGCATGGCGTCGACGTCCTGCTCGAGCGCGTCACCGCTGCCCCCGAGGAAGTGCAGCAGGTTGCGGGCCGCCTCGGGCCAGCGGCCCGACATGGCGTTCGCGGCCACCTCCGCGGCGACCTCGGTGGCCCGCAGCCGCAGGTCCGCGTCCTCGGAGTCGTAGTCGCCGGCTCCCGCGTCGACCGGCTCCCACGGCGGCGGGTCCGGGAAGACGGGCGTGGTGCCGGGGACGCCGTCCCCGACGGACGGGGACTCGCTGCCGGGGTCACCCGGTGCGCCGGGGTCCTGCTCGGTGTCGTCGTCGTCGCGGCGGGCGTCGTCCCGGCGGTCGCCCCGTGCGTCACGGGCCGTGTCGCCGCGGTCGGTCTCGTCCTCGTCCTCGTCCGCGGAGTCGCCGGCGTCGGCCGACCCGCCGTCGGGGCCAGCGGCGACCGGGGTCGTGCCGCCGTCGCCGTCGGCGCAGCCCTGGCCCAGGTAGCACTGCACGGCCGAGGCCGCCTGGCTCGCGATCGGGGCCCCGCCGAACACGGTGAAGACGGCGGCGACGAGCAGCCCGACCACGAGCGTGACGCCGATGTACTCCAGCGCCCCTGCACCGGCGTCGCCGCGTCGTGCCCCGAGTCTCCCCACGGCCCGAGCGTGCTCCCACGCCGACGACCCCGGGTGGGCCCGGGGTCCCAACCTCGACCGGATCCGGATGTGGTTGAGAAGTGTACGAACCGGTCAGGCGGGTACCCCACCCATGCACCACGACGCACCCGATCAGAGGAGAACCATGCGCGCGCTCGTCTACAACGGCCCGTTCGACGTCACCGTCACCGACGTCCCCGACGCCACCATCGAGGCCCCCACCGACGCGGTGGTCCGGATCACCACGACCAACATCTGCGGGTCGGACCTGCACATGTACGAGGGGCGTACGGGTGTGGAGCCCGGGACCGTGTTCGGCCACGAGAACATGGGCGTGGTCGAGGAGGTCGGCGCCGGCGTCAGCGGCCTCACGGTCGGCGACCGGGTGTCGCTGCCGTTCAACATCGGCTGCGGCTTCTGCAACAACTGCAACAAGGGCCTGACCGCGTTCTGCCTCACGGTCAACCCCGCCATGGCCGGCGGCGCCTACGGCTACGCGTCGATGGGGCCGTACCGCGGCGGGCAGGCCGAGCTGCTGCGCGTGCCGTTCGCGGACTTCAACGCGCTCGTGCTGCCGCAGGGCACCGAGCACGAGAACGACTTCACGATGCTGAGCGACATCTTCCCGACCGGCTGGCACGGCGTGGAGCTGTCCGGCCAGCAGCCCGGCGAGACGGTCGCCGTGATCGGCGCCGGCCCGGTCGGCCTGATGGCCGCCCACAGCGCCATGATCCGCGGCGCCACCCAGGTGTTCGTCGTCGACAAGCAGGCCGACCGGCTCAAGCTCGCCGAGCAGTACGGCTGCACCCCGGTCGACTACAGCAAGGGCGACGTCGTCGAGCAGCTCACCGAGCTGACCGGCGGCAAGGGCGTCGACCGCGGCGTCGAGGCCGTCGGCTACCAGGCCCACGACGCCTCCGGCGACGAGGACCCGGCCATGACGCTCAACCAGCTGTTCGGTGCGGTCAAGGCCACCGGTGGCATCGGCGTCGTCGGGGTGTTCCTGCCCGAGGATCCGGGCGCCCCGACCGACGACCTCAAGCAGGGTCGGATCACGCTGGACTACGGCACGTTCTTCAGCAAGGGCCAGACCATGGGCACCGGCCAGGCCAACGTCAAGGCCTACAACCGCGAGCTGCGCGACCTGATCGTCGCCGGCCGCGCCAACCCGGGCGCCATCGTGTCGCACGAGCTGTCGCTGGAGGAGGCCCCCAAGGGCTACGACCAGTTCGACAAGCGCGTCGACGGCTGGACCAAGGTCCTGCTCAAGCCCGCCGCCTGAGCGACCCGTCCGTCTGCACGTCCCCGACCGCCCGTCCCGTCCGCGGGGCGGGCGGTCGGCGTGCGAGGGGGTGGTGTCGTCCCACGATGGAACCTGACGCCGGGTTCGCGGGGGTCAGAGGTGTGAGGACGGGTGGGGTGGGCGACGAGCAGGCGCTGCGCGAGCTGTACGCCGCGACGTACCCGCGGCTCGTCGGCGTCGTCGGCGCCGTGTGCGGCAGCCGGCAGGACGCCGAGGAGGCCGTCCAGGACGCGTTCGTCCGACTGCTGGACCAGTGGCCGAAGGTGTCGACGTACGACGACCCGGAGGCGTGGGTGCGCAAGGTGGCGCTGGGGTTCGCGAGCAACCGTCGTCGCAAGGTGCTCAACGGTGTCCGGGCGGTCCTGCGGCACGGCCCTCCGCCCGAGGCTCCGTCGCCGACGGGCGACGCCGTGGACCTGCGGCGGGCCCTGGCCTCGCTGCCCCGGGCCCAGCGCGAGGTGGTCGTGCTGCAGGGCGCGGGCCTCGGCATCGCGGCGATCGCCCAGCAGCTCGACGTTCCGCAGGGCACGGTGAAGTCGCGTCTGTCGCGTGCCCGCGCCGCCCTGGCCCCGATGCTCCGAGAGGACGTGGACGACCGTGTCTGAGCTCCGTGAGGCCGTCCAGGCCGAGATCGCCGCCCACACGCCGGCGGAGCCACCGCCCTTCGGCCTGCTCGCGGAACGCCGGCGTCGGCGCGACCGCCGGCGGGCGGCAGCAGCAGGGGCCACCGTGTCGGCCCTCGCCGTCGCAGCCGCCGCCCTCGTCCCGGGCGCGCTGCTGGGCGGACGTGACTCGGCTACGACAACGGTGCCGGCGGTGCGGCAGGAGTCTGTCGCAGCGGAGACCGCGGACGACGCGCAGACCTTCGGCTTCCGGGTCCAGAGCGATGGCCACGCGGACGCCCGCGAGGACACGAGCCACGAGGCCGTCGCGCGCTGCTTCGACCTGCCCGGCGTCGCTGCCGCGCTGGGTTTCTTCTCCTCACCCATGCAGTGGTCGGTCCGTGTGACCGGACGCGACAACGCCGCGGAGGTCCGGGCCTGCGTCGAGGCGGTGCCCGGCTGGACGACGGCCCGCGACCCGTCGTTCGAGGCACCGTCCTAGGAGGGGAGAGTCGACCGCGACGCCAGGCCGGGTATGCTCTCGAGTCGCGCCCGCCACGGTGGGCGTTCGCGGATGTAGTTCAATGGTAGAACTTCAGCTTCCCAAGCTGATAGTGCGGGTTCGATTCCCGTCATCCGCTCCCAGGTCAGAGCGGGGTTCCGCCCGCCGCGAGAGCCCGAGATCGACCCGCGTGCCCGCTACGTGCCCGTTGTGGCCCTCGAGGCGAGGCCGGCGGGGGTCGGACTTGTGGTCGCCCCGCCTCCCGCCAGACTGGGCCGCGTGATGGATGCTGAAGACCTCACCGTCTCCGACCGTGCGTCCCCTGCCGAGACGGATGCGATCTGCCGCGCCGTCTTGACCACCATCTGGTCGGACCTCGACGGCTTTATAATCGATCTCACCGACCTGGGCGATACGCCGGACACTGCGGCAGCCGTAGCCGCACTCGCTCCCTACCGAGGACGAACCCTGTTCCGGCGCCGACCCACCCAGGAAGCGGACATCGAGCTGGGCAAGCACGGCGATGCCGACGCAACAGTGCTTGAGGCCGTCCTGGCCCTGGCCACCCGCACGCAGGCGTCGCATGGCTTCAGCGTCGACCTCGGAGGTATCGCCTACGGCGTCGACGACGCAGGCACCAGCTGCTACTTCTTGCTCACCGCAGCCCAGAGAACCGAAGTTGACGGCCGCCTCCGGGACCTGGGTATGTCCCCGGACCTCCTCGTGCCGGAACCGTGACCCGGCACTAGCCGGCGGTCTCATCGCTGCCCCAGGATCAGCGTGTCCAGCGCGGCCGCGACATCGCGGTCCCGGTCCGACGAGGTGTGCAGGTAGATCCGCGCTGCACGCGTCGAGCTGTGCCCCATCCGAGCCATGAGGTCCGACAACGTCGCGCCCGAGTGGGCCGTCAACGTATTGCCCGTGTGGCGCAGGTCGTGGAAGTGCACCGGAGGGACACCGGCCGTTTCGATGGCTGCCACCCAGTGCTTCTGGAAATTGCTCCGCCGTAGCGGCGCTCCCTTCGCCCCCGTGAACACCAACGCCGAGGACTTCCGGCCGGTGAACTCCTCGAGGTGCGAAGCCACCACCGGCACGAGGCTCGGCGGGATGGACACGACACGACGGCCGGCGGCCGACTTCGGTGGGCCGGTCACCAATCGACCGTCCGCTAGCTCGACGAGAGTCACCCGCACCTGCACGACGCCGCGGTCCAGGTCGATGGCGTCGCGGGTCAGGGCCGCCAGCTCGCCCCACCTCATCGAGCAGAACGTGCCCAGCACGACCAGCAACCGGAACCGCTCAGGCAGGGCATCGGTGAGCGCTGACACCTGCGACAGCGTGAGCAGCGGACGTTCAGCGATCCGCTCCGTCGACGCGCCCCGGATCTGACAGGGGTTCGACCGCAGGACCCGATCCTCTACCGCCGTCCCCAGCATGGTCTTCAGGAGCCGGTAGGCCTTCGCCACCGTCACCTCACCCAGGCCCTTCTGCAGCAGGTCCGCGCGCCACGTCCGCACCCGCGCCGGGCTGATGTCCGTCAGCAGCAGTCCACCGAGCCCGGGGGAGATGTGCAACCGGAACAGTCCCTCGTACAGGCGACGCGTTCGAGGTCGCAGCCCAGCTCGCTCGCTCACCCACCGCGTGCCGTACTCGCCGAGCGGCTCGCGGCCGGCGTCCGGGTCGAGCCAGTCACCCGCCCGAAGGTCGTCCTCGATACGCGCCAGCCAACGGTCCGCGTCAGCGCGCCGCTCGAAGGTGTGCGGCGCCGCCCGGTCGATGCCGTCTGGCCCGTGATACCTCGCCTGCCAACGGCCGGACGGCAGTTGCCGGACGCGACCGAACCGTCGACGGGGCCGAGGCATCAGGCCACCTGCCCACGGCGTCGCGGGGTGGGCTCGACCGTCCCGGCCGCGATGTAGTCCCGGACGACCGACTCGGGAATCCGCACGTGCTTGCCGACCCGAACGAACCGGATACGGCGCTCGTGCACCAACCGGTACACGAACCCACGCGCCACACCGAGCCACTCGGCGACCTCCGTGACCGTCAACATGACGTCCCCGGGTGGTCGGGACCGCTCCTTGGTGGTGCTCACTGCCCCCATGGCCCTCTCCTCTCCTATGCAGCGTGACCGCTCGACGGGTTGCCTCGCGGGTTATCCACAGCCCCGCCGGGTGGCCCGGTCGCTCCGGGTCCGGTGGTAGCCGTCAGTTGCTTCGCGGCCTCGTACTGCGCCCGCCACCGGTTGCGCTCCTGGACCGCGGCCAAGATGGCGCCGGCGTAGTCCGCCTCAGGCATGGGGACGTCCTCCCACGTGAACCGGGGGGACCCGTCGTCGAGGACATGATCGACGCCCATCCGATCCACCTCGGGGGCCTCGATGCCCGCCGCCAGCAACGTCTCCCTGACGACGGTGGCGCGGTCGGCGCGGTGCTCGGCGAGGGTCTTGCCGGACCACTGCTTGGAGACCTGGACGCGGCGGCCGCCGTAGCCGAGGTTGTCCCGTTCGTGGGCCCGCTTCTCACACCTTCCGGGTTCGAGGCCGGGCAGGCAGTCCTTCGGCTGAATCCCGTAGCGGAGCCAGTTCGCGCACTCCGGGGAGCAGGGCAGCCAGCGGACCTCTTCGTGCAACCGGTCCACGTGCGTCTCGTACGCCGCGCGGCGGGCGGCGGCGCGGGCCTGCTGGCGGGCGGAGCGGGCGTCCCACTCGTCGGGGTGGCCGACATGGTCGGCGGTCGGGTCGTCCGGCTCCTCGGGCGTGAACGTGTCCGCGAGGCTCTTGGTCAGGTACTTCGTCAGGTACCGGATCGTCCGGTCGGCGTCCTCGCTGGTGCCGAGGATGCCCTTGACGTCGGTCTGCTGCCCGAACCGCATCGTGTGCGCCGCCGGCTGTCCCGGGTCGGCGTCGAGCTGGGCGTCGAGGTCGTCCATCGCCTCCTCCCACGCCGGCAGCGGCATGCCGGTCTGGGGGTCGCGGTAGGCACCGTCACACCAAGCCGGGACGCCGGTGGTGTGTTCGTCGTAGACGACGTGGTCGAAGGCGGGCCACCACACCTGCACGTAGGTCGCCTTCGTCACCTCACGGAGCACCTGCCGAGGGACGGCACCGCGGATGGCGACGTGCACATGCGGCGCCAAGCGCTTCTGAGGCTCGATCGCGGCGAAGTACTGGGCCCTGTAGCCGGCGCAGCGGCGGAGGTTCTGCACCCACCGCGCGAACAACCGGGGCAGGTGGATCGCGTCGAGCGCGGCCCGTCGGTAGTCGTAGGTGGCCGGGTTGACGGGGGTGCCGGTGCCGGGCGTGATCCGCCCGTACGACGGCAGGGTCAGGGTGACGAACATGCTCGGTCGGTAGACCTGGCCGCGGTTGCCGGTGAAGGTGCGGCCCACCGTGCGGTTCTCCTGAGGCACCCGCGGCAGAGCCGACACATCGTCACGGCGGCGGGTCGATCGCACCCGACGATCACCGTCAGAGTCGCCGAGCTCGGCGTCAACCCCTTCCTCGTCGACCGGCGCCTGATCCACCGGTGAGTCCTCGAGATCAGGTTCCGGTTCGTCCTCGCGGTGCCAGCCCTCGCGGCACTGCTGCTGCCGTACCTTCCGCGCCTTGGCCGCGCACGGTGGGCAGACCCGTTCCCGGGTGGACTTGCAGGGGATCGGGACCCTGGTCGTGTCCCCGGTCTCATGGTCCACGACCAGACGAAGGAGGGGCCGGACGCAGACGCCCGCGTGCTCGGCCCAGGTGCGGACCATCTGCCCGTCCACGCGCAGGGTCGGGTCGTCGACGACGCGCTGTTCTCCGGTGGTCCACCGGGTGCCGGCCTTGTCGACCAGGCCGCGGTCGAGGACGGCAGTCACGTCGCCACCGCCTTGCGCTGCGGCGGCCGGGCTCGGTCGGCGTCCTGGCCGCAGTCCGCCCCGAGCGGTTCGTCGCCCAGCTCCGTGAGCAGTTTCAGGAGGTCGGGGGTGTCGACGCCGTCGCGGAAGCTGCCGGCCCAGAACCCGGCCGACGCGTAGGACGCCTTGGCGTAGTGCCGGCAGCAATCCCACACCGGGCATGCCCGGCAGAGCTGCGCCATCGCCTCTCGAACTCCGTCCGGGACCCGGTGCGCGTCCTCCGTCCAGGGCAGATCCGGTCGCCGGGCACACGAAGCGCGCGTCATCCACTGGTGGTCCAGCCCGGCCAGCGTCTCCGGGGTGACGGTCCGCGCGTGGCTGTTCACGAGTGCGCCGCCGAACCGGCGTCCACGC
Source organism: Jannaschia sp. R86511 (assembly GCF_042466345.1). Classification (NCBI taxonomy): domain Bacteria; kingdom Pseudomonadati; phylum Pseudomonadota; class Alphaproteobacteria; order Rhodobacterales; family Roseobacteraceae; genus Jannaschia; species Jannaschia sp. R86511. The sequence goes on along the minus strand of NZ_JAXHCD010000001.1, from coordinate 237,683 downwards.
CCGGACGGCTGGTGGTGCTGGCCCAGCCAGGCGTAGCGTCGGGCTCCGGGTCGAGTTCCCCCACTCGGCCCTGCTGCCCGTCCTCGCCTGGCTTGCCGGAGAGCCCTTCACCCCCACCGATCCCCCCATCGGTCGAAGGGCCCGCGAAGACGGGCAGCCCTGCGTCAGCAAGGGCGGGGTAGGCGCGGCCGAGCTCCTCGATGGTGTCGTCGGGGACGTACACCGCCCGGGCCCGCTGGGGGTCGGGGATGCCGTCGAGGCGGACGAAGCACACGCCGGGGGTGGCGAGGGGAATGCGGTCGCAGACGGCGCCGCGGTGCAGGGCCCCGTCGCCCAGGACCATGTCGACCTGGATCGGCTCGTCCAGCCGGAACGCCACCCGCACCGCATGCAGACCCCGCCAGCGCACGACCTCCTTGGACGGATCCACCGTCGTCGTGATCACCGTGAACCCCACTGCCCGGCCCCGGGACAGCAGGGCACCGAGGGCGGCCTCGACCCGCCGCGTCGTCTTGCTGTCGGCCAGAGCGGTCAGGGTCGCGAGCTCATCAACCACCACCAACCGATGCGGCGACGACAACGACGGGACGTGCTGACGAGTGGTGCCCGCCAAAGAGGCGGCGCGCTGGTCGAGCTCGACGACCAGGGACTCCAGGGCGTCGGCCATGTCGTCGATGCGGTCGACGACGTGGGCGAGGGGTCGGGCGGGGGTGGCTTCCATGCCGCCCTTGGGGTCCAACCACGTCACCCTCACCAGGCCCGCATGAATCGCCGTCGAGAGGCCGGCGACGATCGCCCACAGCAGCGACGACTTCCCCGACCCCGTCGTGCCGGCGATGAGGACGTGCGCCCCACGCAGCCGCAGCCGCCACGAAGCGCCGTCCTCAAGAACCCCCACCGACAGTCCACCCAGCCCCGCGAGCACCGCCACCGGGTCGGTCAGCTGGGGGACGCGGCCGAGGACGAGGGGGCGGGCGAGGGTGTCGGCGCGGGTGATGTCCAGCCACACCCACCCCGGACCCGCCGGCCGCACCCTGACCGCCAGGGCCCGCCACGCGTGGGCGAGGGAGTCGCACGCCGCGGCCACGGTGTCCGGCGAGACGCCCGCGGGCAGCGCGATCATGAGGTGATCGGTGGAGCCGGTGAAGCGAACCCGCTTGAGTCGAACGACCTCGACTGACTGACCTTCCTGCCGCAGCGCCCGAGGGGTGTCGGCCCAGGTGAGGGTCAGGGCGTGGCCAGCGCCCGGGTCGTCCCGACGGTCGGTGACGTACAAGCGGTGCCGCAACGCCAGCGTCCTCCACGAGGGGCCGTAGACGTACCGCCGGCGCCACCAAGAGCCCCACCAGCGGCCGATGGCCCACTCGTACGACCGGCGCGCCCGCCACCGCCACAGCGCCAGAAACAGGCCGCACAGAACGGCCACGGCAGCCACCCTGGCCTGCACCTGCCAGGGCGCGGACAGGCCCCATACGTACACCCCAAGACCCAGCAGGACCACGCCGACGAGAGTCCGGACCGGGCGCCTCGTCGCGTCGGCCAGAACGAGCCGTAGAACCCACCAGCCGCGCCGGCACATCACGACCAGAAGGCCGGAAGACCCCCAAGAGCGGCGTGAGTGGCCCTGACCGTCGCGGGCCTTCACACCGTCCGTGGTCTCACGGGGCGTGGGCGCTGTCGTCATCAGTCGGCGTGGGTCGAGCGTGCGACCCGCAGCACCTCGTGGCCGACGTTCTCGACCAGCCCGAACGCCCGCAGGAGATCCCCCCGGAGTTCGTCGTCGGGGTAGTCCCGGGCCCGGGCGATGAGGGCAGCGAGCTCGTCCAGCACCCGCGCGATGTCCGCGGAGGTCTTGATGACGTGGTCCCACACCTCGTCGCCGTTGCCGACGCCGAGAGCACGGGCCCACACCACGACGTCCACCCGGCCAGAGGGCATAGCTGCGCCGTTGGTGGAAGTCATGCCGGCGGTCATGTCAGGCCGCCTCGGACGAGCTGGTGCTGCTCGACGTGGCGGACGGGCGGCGGCCGGATCCCGGCACGGGAGCGGCGATGGTCTCGGCGGACCAGTACTCGACCAGCCCGCCCGTGTTCTTGTTGATCCGGACTTCGACCTTCAGGCCCTCGAAGGTGATCGGGCCCAGTGCGGTGACGTCGGGGCGGTCGTACGCCGGGACCGTGATGGAGGCGATGACGCTGCTGGTCCGGCCGTACTGCACCTGCTGGTACATCACCTCCACGCCCCATACCGGCATCCCGGTGTCGTCGTCTCGCGTCTGGACGTCGGACTGCGCGCGACCACCGCCGGCGGTCTCGACCCAGTCGAACTTCGCGTCGACAACCCCTGTGGCCACCATCGGCTGCTTGCTGCTGTCCACCACGTATGCAGGCATTGCCCGCTCCTCTCGTCTCGGGCCCGTTCCGGGCCGTGCTCCAAGGGCAGCGGAGTTGGTGGCGGCGCAGAAGATGGCGCCAGTTAGCGCGACTCGTCCACAGGCGCGCTAACGGTCCCCACTGGGGCAGGCGAAGAGGGTCATGCTGTTCGTTATGGACGGTGATGCCGGGCTTGTCCTGCGAGGGAGTCGACCGCAGCTCTCCGCACTACGTCGTGAACGCGGTTGGTCCCAGTCGCGTCTACTGCATGCCGTACGCGCGGGAGCGGAGAGTCGGGGTATGACGCTGGCTTCGGACGCGTCGCTGAAGGTGGCGTTGTCTCGCTGGGAGAACGGCCATCAGATCCCCGACGGAACTAACCGGCGCCTACTAGCGGACGCCCTGGGCGTGCCGGTCGCAGATCTAGGGTTCGATGACCCTGCTCCGCAACCCTTCGCGCCGAAGCGCCTGGTCGGTCCCGACCTGGTCGCCTACTACGAGTCGGCGTTTCGGCTTCACGTCACTGCAGACCAGGTCGTCGGTCCTGCGGACGTCCGCCCCGTCGTCATGGCGCAGGTGAAGGCGCTAGAGGAGGCGCGCCGAAGCGCGTCCGGCGCGACGGCGCAGCGACTCCTGAGAGCCAGCGCCCGCTATCTCGAACTGGCCGGCTGGCTGGCTCAGGACAGCGGCGACCTTAAGCTCGCAGAGCGGTTGACGGCCCGGTCTGGTGACCAAGCGAACGTGCTGGGCGACGACGACTTCGCAACCTATGTCACCGTTCGACGCGCTGCCATCGTTAGTGATGCAGGCCGAGCACAGGATGCCCTCGACCTGGCCCAGCTCGCGCAACGGCGTGCGGTGGGCCTTCCCGGTGCGACAAGGGCACTGGCCGGTCGCCAGGTGGCTCTCGCCGCCGCGCAGGTGGAAGACACCGCAGCGACGGCGAGGGCCATCGACCAAGCCCTGGCCGCCGTCCGGGAGCCGACCCCTGCCGACCACCCCGGCCACTACTGCTCTCCGTCCTACGTTCACATGGAGGCGGCCCAGGCGCTGCGAGTCCTCGGCCGTTCACCGGACGCCATCGAGCACCTTGTGGCCGCGCTCGACGCCTGGCCGTACCACCAGGAACGAGACCAGGCGCTGTGCCTTGCGAGGTTGGCGGATACCCACGCCTGCCTCGACGCCGTCGACGAGGCGTGCAACGCGGCGACCGCAAGCATGGCCATCCACGCCGCGGCGCCGTCGGCTCGGACAGCACGCACGCTGCGCCGTGTCCGAAACCGTCTCAGCACCCACCGCCGGGACCCCTCCGTCCAGCCGCTCCTGCTTCGCCTCGCCGCCGTAGGCTGATACCTGCACGTCGGCTGTCGACAGGAGGCACAAGTGATCACCACAGCGACCTCGCACGAGGTCCGCGACGCCAGCCCCAACATCGCGGTGTTGCCCGTCGGTAGCTTCGAGCAGCACGGTGGTCACCTTCCCCTAGCCACGGACACCCTCGTCGCTGCCGCCGTCGCTACCGCGATCGCCGACGCCTACGGACTCTTCCTGCTGCCGCCCGTCACCATTGGCTGCTCCCACGAGCACGAGGACTTCCCCGGCACCGTCAGCATTCGTGCGACCACCCTTGCCGCCGTAGTGGATGACGTGCTCGACAGCCTCGCACGACAGGGCATCACCCGTACCGTCATCGTTAACGGGCACGGAGGCAACTACGTCCTCAGCAACGTTGTCCAACAGGTCAACCGCGGACCCCGACATGTCGCCCTTTACCCGGAGAAGGCCGAATGGGCTGAGGCACGGACGGCCGCCGGCTGCGACACGGACCACAGCACCGACATGCACGCCGGGGAGCTCGAAACTTCCCTACTGCTGCACCTCAACCACACTCTCGTCCGCGAGGGGTGGCAGCGCGCGGACCACTTCGCCCCGGACCGCCGCCTCCTACTAACCCAAGGCATGCGGGCTCTGACAACCGCCGGCGTGGTCGGCAAGCCGTCAGCAGCCACCGCGGCGAAGGGCGCTGCCGCCCTAGCCAGCCTGACGAAGATTTTCGCCGACCGTTTGCACTCGATCGGTGGATAACGCGCCAAACGGTGACGACCGCGGGGCTCCGCCCCACACGCTGCCCTCCGCTCGAGGATGCGGCGGTTAGCCAACCACGTGGTGATCCCCTCACGTCAGCGACCGCAGGGAGATGTCGGGCGGAAGGTTCGGCAGCAACGCTAATGCCGCTGCACGGTCGGTGTGCCAGCCCTGGATCCGTACCTCCCGCCCGACACGGAGACCGCCGACGCGAGGGGATCGCCACTCGACTGCAGCTGGTCGGGGTCGGCCGTGACCTAGCACGCGAGGCCTCGGTACACCTGGCCCTGAGCGAGCCGGACCCTACTCAGGCTGCGTCGGGGACTCGCCCGAGGCGGACATGACGCCCAGCTCCGCTGGGGCAGACTGACCCCCGACCAGCAGCCAGCGCAAGGAACGGGGAGACGACGAGTGGGGAAGCACAGCGGTGGCCTGGAGCTGACGTGGACGGACAAGGACAAGGCAATCTTGTCGGTGGGCGATGGCCAGTACGACTACACGTTCGTTGAACCGAGCGACTACCGCGTCTCCGAGGTGCGTCTGCTTCAGTTCGTTGAGCAAGTAGAGGGCATCCGCGCGGCCAGCTACCCGGATGGGCTACCCGAACCGACTGACGACAACCTATTGGTCACTGGTGATTCCATGCACGTCCTCGACGCACTCAGCAAAACCCCCGAGTATTCAGAGCGCTACGTCGGAAATGTAAAACTGGTGTACATCGACCCACCCTTCAACACCGGCGAGACGTTCGACCACTACGAGGACAGCATTGATCACTCAATCTGGCTCACGCTGCTTCGGGACCGCCTCAAGCAGATCAAGCCATTGCTATCCGACGATGGATCAGTCTGGGTGCACCTCGACCATGTCGAGTCTCACCGCTGCAGGGTGGTGCTGGACGAACAGTTTGGGCCGGAGAACTTCGTTGCTGAGATTGCATGGCAGAAGGCTGTCACGCCCCGCAACAACACAAACAAGATGACCGTCTCGCAGGACGCCATTCTGGTCTATCAGAAATCGAGGGCTTGGCGAATCAATCGTCTTCCGCGGTTGGCATTGTCGGACTCGCGGCACAAGTCTCAGGACGGGGACCCGATTCCGTGGCGCGATAATCCTACCGACGCACCGGGCGCGAAATCTCACCAGGGCATGGTGTACGCCATTCAGCACCCGATAACTGGCGCCTTGATGTACACCAAGGTTGGGCGCTGCTGGGGTCGGGAGCAGTCCTGGTTCTTGGAGCAAATGTCTGAATACGCCCCGTACGAGCTACGCGAAATCGACGATGCCCCTAAGCGTGCATTCATCTGTGGGGTCAAGCCCGGCGAGGTGCGCAAGGGCGTTAAAGCAATCATGCTGGCGGTACCACTTGAAGTGGGGGCCAGGATGGCGAAGGCGCGCTATGACGCAGGCAACTGGCCGTCCGTGTATCTAACGAACAAGGCCCGTCGTGGCATTCAGTTGAAAGCACACCAGACCGACATAGACCGCATCCCAGGAACCCTGTGGCCTGCCGCCGAAGTCGGCGCCAACATCGAGGGCAAGGCAGAGATCCAAGCCATGTTCCCCGACATCACGCCGTTCGCGACTCCAAAGCCGGAGCGCCTGTTGGAGCGAATCATTCGTGTCGGCAGCAACCCCGGTGACATCGTCCTTGACTGCTTCGCCGGCTCCGGAACGACCGCCGCCGTGGCCCACAAATTGGGTCGACGGTGGGTAGCAAGTGAATTGCGTGCCGCAACCATGAACACCTTCACCAAGCCCCGCTTGACGAAGGTCGTTGCGGGCGAAGATCCTGGTGGGATCACCAGCCGAGTGGAGCGTCAAGCCGCTCCAGGGGTGACGCTCCCGTCGAAGGTCGCCCCGAGAACAGCTCAGCAGTGGCAGACGAATCTCAAACGGCTCCTGGCCTCTGAGGAGACACCCGAGACCGAAGGAGATAGCGAGGATGTGGCCACGGCCCCGCTGACGCTGGACGCCGGAGCCGAGCTGCTGAAGGCAATTCGAGAGGCCGCTCGAGCCGGTGTGTCGCCCCTAAATCCGGAAGAAGTCACGTACCTTACTCGTCTACTTCGCAAGGTCAGCAACTCCGACTTGTCGGAGTTGGACATCACCAAGTCCGTGAAATCTGCCCTTGTCAAGCGAACAGACACCGTCGACGTGAGGACGCAACTCTGGCACGGCGGCGGTGGATTCGTTCATCTGGAGGTCGGACCATCAATGTTCGAGGACGTTGATGGCTTTGTTGTGTTGGCCGACTGGGCGACCCACGGCGCGCTGGCAAAAGCCATGTGCGCCCAATTGGAGGTTCGTTACAAGCCAGACGGCATTTTTGCGGCAAGTAAGGGCACTGTGCGCTACGTCGTCGTGGACGGGCTGGTTGGAGAAGGCACGATCGCCTCGATACTCGAACAGGTGCCAACTGGTCAGATTGTGCAAGTCTGGGCGACACAATACGACGACAGCGCGTCCACCAAGCTACGCGTGGAACGGCCGGGGTCACGGCTGGAAGCCATTCCGGATTCAGTCTTAAATTCGTATCGGAGGAAAGCCGCCAAGGGGTCTCCGTTTACCCGCAAGCGCAGCGAACAGGACGCCAGCAGCCCGACGGAGCCGAGGACACCCAATGTCTGACCTAAACGTTGACAGCAACCTGCTTGAGGAGGTCCGTCATCGTCTGACATTGCGAGACCCGAACGCGCTTGCAGTCGAATCCGTCGCCAACGTGATCTCTCAGTACTTCGATGTCGAAGGCAAAGAGAGACCGCTGGAGATGATCGTCGACTCAGCCACGGGTGTCGGGAAGACCTACATCATGGCGGGAATCATGGAATACCTTGCGGGGGCTGAGGATGCTTCACGCAATTTCTTGCTGCTGGCCCCCGGACGCACCATCCGGGACAAGTCGGTCAACAACTTCACGCCCGGACACCCCAAATCAATCACACACCTCCTGCGTTCAGACCCATATGTGATCGATAAGAACAATTTCAAGAGTCCAGCGACGCTGGCCGTCATGAAGGATGCGTCCCGCACCAAACTCTACGTCTTCACCGTGCAAGCACTAACCTCGGCGACAGGGGACGGCCGGGAGACGCACGAGTATCAGGAGACGCTGGCGGGCTCTTTCTACCAATTCCTTGCTGGCCTCGATGACTTAGTCATCTTGGCCGACGAGCATCACTGCTACCGCGGCCAAGCCTTCGCCCGTACAATTGCAAACCTCAACCCGGAGGTGGTCATCGGAGTTACTGCCACCCCTGATAGGCGCGACGAAAACCTCATTATCTTCCGGTATCCCCTGGCCGCGGCTATCGAAGACAAGTTCGTCAAAACACCGGTGCTGGTGGCGCGGCAGGACGACCGTCACGACGACCGCACCAAATTGCTGGACGGAGTCACCCTGCTGCGGGCCAAGGAGCGGGTCGCACATAGTTTCTGCAGGGAGAATGACCTGCCGCTAGTCAATCCGGTGATGCTCGTCATCGCCGAGAACATTGGACGTGCGGATGAGTTCCGCGACATGTTCGAGTCCTCCTCCTTCGATGGTGGCCGATGGCAAGGATCGACCTTGCTCATCCACTCCGAGTTGACCGGCGAAGATAAGGAGGACGGGCTTGCCGCTCTGGACGCCGTGGAGGATCCCGATTCTCCTGTACGGATCATCATCGCAGTAGGGATGCTCAAGGAAGGATGGGACGTTAAGAACGTCTACGTAATCGCCTCGATGCGACCATCCATCTCAGACGTGCTTACGGAGCAGACCCTTGGGCGCGGTATGCGCCTGCCGTTCGGTGGCTACACGGATGACGAGATGCTCAACACAGTCGAGGTCTTGGCTCATGAGCGCTACGAAGATCTGTTGCGGCGCCGAGAGTCACTCAACAAGTCGTTTGTCGACCACCGAGTCTATTTCGCCGCCCGTCAGACGCGAGACGGGAGGACCGTGGCACGCCGGCAAACCCAAGAGGCGCCTGTCACCTTCGAGCCGACCACAGAGCTGCCCCGCCAGGTTGCCGAAACGTCGGAGCAGGGCACGGAGGAGGCCACGCCCGCGGCGAGGGTTCAGTCTTTTCAGGAGCGCGTCCGAGAGGCCGAAGAACGCGCCAACGAGGCCTCAGGCGAATTGAGGGAACATTTCCCAATCCTCGGAAGGTCCCCGATCCAGGTCCCCTGGGTGCAACGTGTGGCCCAGGCTCGAGCAGTCTCCCTCAACCAGGTGCACAACATGACGCCCTTCTCCCGCCTGGGCCGGACGTTGACGAGCGAGTCGGACACTGCCCTTCGTCGCACAGTGCTCGCCGCCGAGGGTGGTCGCATCCAGGCTCGCCGAGCGGAGGATGTCGTTCAGGCCACCGCGTTTGACCTGCCGTTCGATGAACTGCAGCGAAGTCTCGTGGAGAGTGTCATGCAAGTACGGGGCGTGGAGCGCCGCGCTGGCGAGGTCGTAGCCGCAAAGGCGATCGTTCAAGCAGTCGTTGACGCCATGGGTGAGAGCGCCGAGGCGAGTCTGTCTGCGTATCTGGATCGCGCATCACGGCGGCTGCAGGACCTGGTTGCGGGGCAGCTACGGCAGTTCGCTGGCAGCGACGTCACCTTCAGCGAGGAAGTGCGCACCAACAACCTCGACAAGCTTCGCAGAGCGCAGCGCCTTCACGAAGACAGTCACGAGGGGACCTTCCGTCGTGCCGTGGCTTACAACGACTGGAAGAAGAACCTGTACGAGTTCGCTTGGTTCGACAGCTCGCCAGAGTTCCGTGCCGCGCAGGCAGTCGACAACGACCCTTCGGTGGTTGTCTGGGCGCGCCTGCACCGAGGCGACATTCCGATCATGTGGACAATTGAGGGACGTGAGTACAACCCCGACCTAGTCGTCATCGAAGAGATGGACGGGGCTCGAACCTGCTGGTTGGTCGAGACGAAGATGAACCGCGAGATGACCTCAGCAGAAGTGATCGCGAAGCGTCGAGCTGCGTTGACCTGGGCGAACACGGTGAACAACTCTGGACAGGCGAATGGTCGCTGGCGCTACCTGCTGCTCTCGGAAGACGACGTTGCCGACGCTGCTGGCTCATGGACCCATATGAAGGGGTTCGGGCAGTAGCAACCCGACCCACACGCAAAGGCCAGGTCGCTGCGTGGTCGCTAGCCATCAGTGCACTTGCACCGACAAGCGCAACGGATCGAGGACCGCCAGCGCGAAAGGATTCACGGGCGGAAGCTAGTTGATCGTGCCTGGCCCGACGAGCAGCGAGCAGTGCACGAGCAGGCACCACCAGGCCACAAGCGGGTTGCTCCGTTGACCTCTATGGGATCAAGGCGGGCCGGCTTCGCCGGCCCGCCCGCGCCGGGCATGCGGCGAGGGCGCCGTTCCGGGCGCGGGCGGACTGCGCGGGAGCATCCCGGTGGGTTGCGCCGCGCCTAGGATCTGGTGGCAGCCGCGGCGGCACGCTACCGATTCGCACAGTTCCCCGACTCCTACCCGTGTCGACCGCGGGCCGACTACGCTCGGCCTGATGCGAGCAGACAAAGCTCTGAGTCACGGTCTATTCCCGGTGGAGATGCCTAGCTCATTCTCTTCAGTGGGCTTCGCTGGTGCAGCAGGCGGTCTACCCTCCCCGTCTGGGCGACGTCCCTGGACAGCACCGGTCTCGTTCAGTTTGTCGCGAGCTGGCGGCTTAAGGCGATCCATGGAGATACCAAACCCAATGAGCCAACTGAACCTGACCCGTATGTGTGAAGCTCACTGGAGCGTCATACAGCGCGTGACCGCCAAGAGCCCCATCTCCCTCACTCGACCAGTCCGAAGCTCACGAGGCGGTCGATCCGTGCGCTACATTCACGGTGTTGACCGCCGATCCGGCATTGCGGTCTCACGCATGCCCGGCGGCTCGGTGACACTAAGAACAGACATCTCCTCGTTCTATTCGTCGATTTACACGCATGCGATTGATTGGGCTGTACACGGGAAGGCAGCCGCTAAGCGTGCAATGCGTTCTTCGTCGCGCACCACGGGTCAGTTGCTGGACGCTTACGTTCGCGAATCACGCAACGGTCAAACAATCGGCGTCTCGGTGGGGCCCGACACCTCACTGCTCGTGTCGGAGCTGGTTTTGGCGCGTGTCGACGAGGCACTCTGTCGAGAATTTCCAAGACTCAGTAGTCGTGCATTTCGTTTCGTCGACGACATGGTCTTCTATGCATCGTCCACCGCCGAGGCTTATGAAGTGCTCGGGAGATACGAGCAGATCTTGCGAGATTTCGGCTTGTCCCTGAACCCGAATAAAGTCGCGGTGGAAGACGGCATCCGTCCCATCGACTCGGCTTGGGTTCCTGTACTGAGACAAGCACGGTTCCGCGACGATACTGACGTACACCAAACCCAAGACTTGATCGATCTCTTCACTCTCGCCTTTGATCAAGCACAGAAGTTTCCCACGGATGGCGTGTTGAGCTATGCCATTAAGCGTAGCGACCCGTTCCCGGGTGGTGCAACGAGCTGGCCCACCTATCGAGACCTGGTGGTCGCATCGATATCCCAGGAACCAAGTGTCCTACGAAATGCGCACCAGGTCCTTACCTTCGCTAAGGCTCACGGTCTGAAGGTCGACGCTGATCGTTTGGTATCCGTCCTCAACGAAACTTGTCAAGAGCACGCCCGTCTAGATCACGGTTTTGAGGTATCGTGGATACTGACCATTTTGCGCGACCTCGACCTTCCTCTAGATGCCACCGTTGGACAATCAATAGCCGACATGGATGACAACGCATCTCTAGTCCTTCTGGTGGATGAAACCAAGAGACGACCCATCACTCTGTCCAGCGTGGATCTGGGTCAAGCTGTCAAGCGTGCCGAACGACCAGGTGCCCTGTCGTCAGAGGACTGGCTACTTGCTTATGAGCTGCGGGCCGCCAAAGACTGCCGTCCCGCCAAATGGGACGGCAGCACCGAATGGAAAAAGCTGAACTCTGCCAAGGTACGCTTCCTAGTGCCTAGGGCCAGCCGCCTGAGCGGGCGTTTCAGGCGTCGCCTGCCCTCATTCTTGACAGGCTGGGGTTACTAGGCCCCCATTTCGGAGGGTCGCAACCACTAAGTGGGAGGATCCAAGCGAGCGGTGAAGGCGCTGTCGACCGTCGACCGCGGATGTTGAAATGGCGACAGGAGGGCCCGGTCGGGGTGTAAAGCGACTCCCTGCCTCGCGACTCGGACCCAAGCGAAGGCCCGGTCGCTCGATAAGCAGACGGCAACGGGGCTCCGCCCCGAACCCCGGGCCTCGGTTCCGGGATGCGCGGGAGGCACCAGGGCGGTGACCCCGCCGCGACGACCAGCCACAGGCCAGCCACCCCGGCGCCGGCCCGTCCAGGACCTACGGCCGCTACGCGGTGACTACGTCATCCTGGACAGACCACCACCGGGCCGGCTTACAGCCCAGCTGGCCGACGCGACGGGATCACCACCCTTACCACCAGAGTTGGGGTCAGACCCCGGCCGCTTGCGAGATGATGCTAGCAACGAGGGAGGGCAGTGCGCGGTGACATCGAATTACGAGGGCGAACTGGAGCAAGACCCAGGGTCGGGAGAGCAGCTTGGCTTTGGTCTGCAGTCCATTACGGATATTGCTGGCCTCAAGACGGAGCTCCCTGCCACGGGGATCATCGTTGTTGTCGGACCCAACAACTCGGGAAAGTCGACATTTCTGCGCGAGATCTACGGTGGGATTACGGGTGAAGGCGTTTACGACAGCCGAGGATCCTCACAACGTCGATGGCTGGCCGACGCGTCGGTCGAGGTGTCCGGAAGCCAGGCCGCGATTGAAGCGTGGTTCAACGATCGTGCAGGAAGGGTAACCTCTGAGCCGCACTACGCTGGGATGCTATCCCTTCGCCCAGAGGATGCCATGAACACACCCAATTGGAACCTTGAGGCAGTCCAGCGCGCGTTCGAATTGACCAGGCGAGAGCCGACGCTGAGTCACCTTGGCCCGCTCCGGCGATTTGTGGCTCGGTATATCGGCGCAGCCGAGCGACTCAATTTAAGCAATGAAGCGCCAATACGCGACACGCGGCAGAGTCCTTCCCATGCTCTTCACTTCCTGGTTGATGATGCAGACCTGGAGAAGAGAGTCTCGGACCGAATGTTTCGGGCATTTGGTTTTCGTGTCTGCATTAACCGGCTCGACCCAGCCGGGACGTCACTGCGCATTGGAAATATTGAGTTCGGCGCAGCGTCTCTACCGGCCAGTCGCGACCTACTGGAGGCGTTCGACGATTTGCCCAACGTTAATGACGAGGGGGACGGGGTAAGGAGTTTCGCTAGTTTATTACTTGACGTCATGACGGGTGATCGATTCTTAACGTTCATCGACGAGCCGGAAGCATTCCTGCACCCGCCTCAGGCGCGACAGTTGGGCACAGTCCTCGCGCAAGATGGACCCTCGAGGGGTCAGATCTTCCTCGCGACACATAGCCGAGACCTCGTCCAGGGTGTCCTTGAGGGCGTGGGGCGAGGCGCGAGAGACGTCGCAATACTCAGGCTTGATCACACGGCCCAAGGCGCTAGGACCATGCACTTGCTCTCCCCCGCCCGTGTCAAGGAGCTTTGGTCCGATCCTTTGATGAATTACTCCCGCATCGTGGACGGACTCTTTCACCGCGGAGTGGTCGTGACAGAAGACGACTCGGACGCTCGATTCTACGAAGCGCACGTCGATGCTGCCACACGCCACTTGGCCCCGCATGACTTCTTGTTCATTGGGGTGGGTGGCAAGGGTGCTCTACCGCGCGCAGTGGAGATTCTGCGGGACTTGAGAATTAAGGCGGTTGCCGTCGGCGACATAGATGTGCTCGATAATCCAGAACTTGTCGACAAGCTTTGTCTGGCGGCCGGGGTTGGGTTGACCGATGCCGAGAGATCGTGTCTGGATCGATTGAATCAGAAAATAGATGACCAAAGATCGGCCCCGACGGTCAGGCAGTTGCGGGCTCTCTTGGCGTCGTTGGCGGAAGAGCGCGCAGAAGCGCCCATTGATGACGCGACCAAAGCGGAGTTGAGCAGGCTGTCACGCGCTCAAGGAGGGTGGCAAGGGGTTAAGCGGGGCGGAGTGAATTCATTACAAGGCCCTCTTTTCGACGACGTGACATTTTTGCTTCAAGTTCTGGCGCCTCGTGGAATCTTGCTGGTTCGTGAGGGGAAGCTTGAGCGCTTCTATCCCGAACTTGACCGCGGCTCGGGTCGATCGTATGTCAATCGGGTGTTGGCAAACCGGCGACATGAGGAGACCGGGACGACAGCGGCGGACTTCGCGCTCCGTATCCACGAAACTGTAGCGAACTCCGACAACCTAGTGATGCGCAGGGAAGGGACAGTCACGTAACCCGACCATTTCCTGAGTAGGGTGAGGCATCACAAGCTGTCCTCAGCGACATCTTGCGGTTCTGCGCCAGGCGACCGTGAGTGCAATCGCGGGACATCCAGACACCTGTCTAGTGCCCCGGCGTCTCTTCTCAAGGCGTGGCATCAAACCGTTCGTGGACGCTCGACGAATACGATCTCGGCGTTGAGGGTCGTCGGCTCGGCGGTGCGGCCTGCGTAGTACGCCTCCTCGTGGACGACGTCGACGACCAGGCGCCCGCGGTTGTCGCGGTGCTTCTCGCTGACCGCCCGCACATCGAACACCCATGCGCTGGCCTGTAGGACGACCACCCGCTCACCGCGGACCGGGCCCGGATAGTCGGCTACGGCGACGGCCTCACGGGGCTCTGGTGGCCGGATGGGGACGACGAGGGAGCCGTCGGAGGCCACCTTCGGATACACCGGCTCGGTCACCATGCTGTGACCGTACGACGAGGCTCGGACAGAGACCAGGAAGCGAGTCCGGCGGCTTGCGGGGCGTTGTTCGTCGAGCTCGGGCCGGCGGGCAGTGGTGGTCGGGTGATGCTGACGAGGACGTCGGACCAGTAGGGGTCGTTGAGGACGTCGGGCACGTACTCGACGGTCTTCCCGGTCCGGGGCGCGTGGATCATGCCGCCACGGCCGTCGAAGAGACCGTCGTGGCTCACTCGGGACCCGCCGGCCGTGGCAAACGACAAGATGTCTCCGGCTTGGGCCTGCGAGGGCGGGACAGGGGTCGACATGGCTTCGATGGCGACGGAGGAGTGCGGGAGCGTGATGCCCGCTGCCTGGTACCAGGCATGCAAGATCAGCCCGGAGCAGTCGAACCCGACGATGCCGGCGCCCTGGGCGAAGCCCTCGCTGGGTCCGCTGGTGGTGCCGCCGCCCCAGGAGTAAGGGGTGCCGATCCAGGACGCCGCGACGTTGACCGCGACCTCCCCGCTGTAGGCACCGGGCAGGGCGGTGAAGTCGGCGGGGACGGCTCGGTCCTGGCAACGCTCGGTGGCGCTGGCGTAGGTCTGCTCGAGGGCGACCGCGCCTGGTGAAGCGACGGCACCGGCGGGCCTGGCGGACGTGGCGGAGAGGGCGGTGAGGACCTCATCGGCGAGTGACTCCCACTGGGCGTAGGCGTTGGGGAACGCCGAGCGCTGGACACGCTGCGCGGCGACGGTGAGCGGCAACTGCTCCCAGCCGGGGACGTCGAGGAGGGTGTCGTAGAACTTGCCGGCGGCGTAGACGGGGTCCATGAGCTCGTCGAGGGTGCCCCACCAGGGGTACTGCTGCTGAAACACGTTGACCGAGCCGTGGTCGCGGCCGACGGCGTCGTGCGGGTAGGCCAGGGACCGGGAGACGCCGCGCTGGTCGGGGCGGAGGTCACCGGTGCCGTCGTTGGCGTAGTTGCGGAACTTCGACTCCTGGGCGGCGACGGCGAGAGCGACCCGGATCGCCTGGTCGGGCAGGGCGCGCTGTCGTCCGACCTGGACGATGGTGGCGGCGTGGGCGAGCTGGGCGTCGTTCAGGCCCTCGACGTCGAGGCCGGTGGAGTTGACGGTGACGGTGCAGTCGCCGCGGGTGTCGGTCTGCTCGGTCTCGACGGTGACGCTAAGCACGAGCAGCGTGACCAGCCCGGCGATCGTGAGTTGGACGCCGATGACGGCGGCGATGATCTTGCCCCAGGGCAGAGACGCCGCGGCGTGGATCGCCAGCGTGTGCCACATCAGGACACATCCAGGGCGTCGGAGTCGGGCACGGGCTGCAGATCAGCGAGCAGCCACTGGTCCTGCTCGAGCATGAGGATGGCGGCGAGCCGGGTGCCGTCCTCGAGCTGGACGTCGACGAGGGCCTGGCCGTCGGCTTCGTTGCGAAGGAGCACCCGTTCGGGGTGGGCGGAGGGGACGCGGGTGGCGTCGATGGTGGCGGCGATCTCTTGGTACTCGGTGGTGGCGAGGGTGCGGAGTGCTTTCGTCCGTGTCTGGTCGTCGGGTGACTGCCAGGCCAGCACGGCGCGTTCGGTCACGGTGATGAGGTCCGCGGCACCCGGTTCACCGGTCGGGCCCGACGTTGGAACCACGACCGCTTCAGGTGGCAGCAGCTGCGACGTGTCGCCGCCCGCTGGTGAGTCACTGGGGATCTCCGCCTCGGGCCGTACGACGCGAGCCGTCGCTGAGAGAAACACGGTCGGTTCAGGGAGCGCGCCCTGCTCTGTTGCGTCGGTGCCTGTGATCCTCGTGACGACGAGCACGGTCCCAACGCCCGCGAGGAGCAGTGCTGCGACCAAGAGGCGGCTGCGGCGGCTCATGGCAGGCCCTCCTTGCGGGAGGTGACGACGTCGCCGGGCACGACCTGGGCGGGGCGGGTGCCAGGTTCGGCGTGGGTGGGGTCGTAGTGATCGACGACGGGGCCGTCGAGGGTGTGGATGACGGTGACGGTCTCTCCGTCCACGACGACGGCGTCGAAGTCCCGCATGGGCATGGTCTCGGGACGGCCCAGCGTCTCGGTCTGAGCTTCGTCGACCGTGACTGTCGGAGCGGTGCTGGTGCTGTGGCCGGGTGACTGGGCGGCCATGGTCGCGGCGACATGGGCGCCAGTCGACGTGGTGACCTGGGGGGCCAGATCCGGCGGGCTGGTGTCGGGCGAGCCGGCGGGGCCTCGGGGGGCGGGCAGCGCTGGCATGTGGGGCCCGGCGATCGCAGCAGGTGCGGGAGCACCTTCGAGCTCCGAGGGGGGTCCGGTTCGCGGTCGGTACTCCGGTGTGGGGGGTGCGGCGGTAGCGAAGTGCTCGGGTCGGATGGTGTCTGGGCCGATCCGGTAGGGCTCCGACGCGGTCTGAGTCTTCGTGTCGTCGTCGTCCTTCTGGCTGAGCTTCTTGGCGAGGAGGGCGCCGGCGGCGACCTTCGCGGTTCCTCCAGCGAAGCGGGCTGCGCTGCCGGCCAGTTCGGTGGCGCCCTTCTTGTACTTCCGGTACTCGGCGGTGCTGGTCTTTACAGCGTCGTTGCCGCGGACCATCGTGGTGAGGCGCCCGTAGGGGCTGAGGACGATCCACATCGCGATGCCGACGACGAACGCGAGCAGGATCCCGAGAAGCGCGGGAATGCCGGAGTCGGCGGACAGGAACACCCCGTAGAGGAAGGCCGTGACGGCGGCACCCACGGCGAACACGACGCTGTTGATGAGGGCCGCGGCGACCAGGCTGGCGAGACTGCGCAGGGTTCCCTTGAGCAAGAGCGCGACGAGCGCCACCAGGGGCAGGAACATCACGACGAGCCGGATGATCAGATAGCTCATGGCCACGAGCAGCAGGCTCATGAGCAGGAACGGCAGGATCCCGACCAGCGCCAGCGCCACCAGCGCGTGGCCGACCCGGTCGAGGCTGCGGGCCCCGGTGAGGTACTCGTAGGCGTCGGGGTCGCTCGCCCGGACGGCGTCTGCGGCTTCCCTCCACTGCTGTCGCTTGGCGTCGATGAGGTCCGCGCCGGCGCCGTCGGGGTCGTTGCGGACGAGCTCGGTCTCCGCCCAGGAGAGGGTGGAGGCCTGGTAGAGCTCGGGGCCGTACTGCCGGGCGGTCGGGGAGGAGGAGTCACCGAGGGTCCCCGCGACCCACCGGTCGAAGAGGATCGCGTCGACCAGCGGGGCGACGGTCGCGGCCGCGGGATCGGCGTCGTCGCTGCCGGCGATGGCACCGTTGACGGATACGATGGCGGTGACGGTGACCTGGTCGGTGACGTTGGCGACGCTGCTGGGGTAGCTCGCGGCGAACGCGGCCAGGGTCGCGGCGACCAGGACGAGGCAGCCGGTGCCGATGGCCGCGGACAGACGGGCCCGCCGGATGCTGATGATCATGAGGACGCCGACGGCGACCGCGATGGCGGGGAAGAACGGTCGGGTGAAACCCTCATAGAGAGCGTCGGAGACGTAGGCGACGGGCTTGTCCAAGACCTCGAGCCAGGTCTGGTTGTAGACGGTGTCGGCGAGGGTGGCGACCACGCCGACCGCGAGGACCGGCAGCGACATGAGCGAGTTCGCGGTGGAGGTGAGCGCGCCGTTGGTGGCCTGTCCGGGGCCGGGCACGCAGGAGTCGACGTACATGTGCCAGCGGTAGCCCGCGAGGCCGGTCGTCTCGTAGAGGCTGACGCCGGAGCCGTCAGTGAACGGGTTCGCGTCCCGTGGTGGCGGGTCGGCCGGGCGGGGGGTGATGAAGCCTCCGAGGCCCCGGTCGGGAGACTCGGCGGTCGGTGGGGTCTGGCAGTCGGGCAGGCCGGGCACCGGCAGCTGCGGTGTCGCCACTGTCACGCCTGAGGAGACTCCAGGCGTCGCGGCGGCTGTGGCCGGCGCCGCCGTCCCGAGCAGGACCGCAGTCAGGAGCAGGAGGCAGAGCAGGCCGCGACGGGCGGTGCTCATGCGACGCTCCAGTCCTCGGCGTGCGCGTCGGTGCCGGTTTCAGACCCGTTCAGTCGTGTGACGTCCGGGGTTCGGTGTCCCCGGTGGGTCGCGGCGTGCTTGGTGCTGCGCAGGTCGATGGGATGCGATTGATCGGGGCGGGTGGGGTTGCCGACGGCGGTGGTGTCCAGGGCCTGCAGGACGTGGGGGAGGTGGCCGAGGTCCCAGCGGACGCGTTCGGTGTAGCCGTCGGCGTCGCGGAGGATGACGTCGCGGGCGCCCGTGCGTCCTTGTCCGACGTGGGGTCGGAGGCCTCCGAGGGCGAGGGTGGCGACGGCCCGTTCGTAACCGAGGCCGGTAGGGATGCGAGCCAAACGCAGCGCGGCGGCGGCCTCGTCGGGGTCCTCGATCCCCCCGATGATGCACTCATCGATGAGCCCGCCCGCCTCGAGGGACAGCAGGTCACCGGGCTTCTGCGACGCGGCGAGGACGCGGGTGTTCCACTTGCGGGAGTCCCGCGCGAACCGCTCGACCAGCGCCCGCCCGGCGGGGGTGCGGCGCAGCGCGTGGGCCTCGTCGATGACGACGACCTTCCGTTCGCCCATCCGGCGGCCGTAGACGCGGCGGGAGGCGTAGTTCGCGGCCAGGCTGAGTAGCGGCACGCTGATCCGCTCGTCCTCGGTCCAGTTCGTCTCCTCCGCGTCCGGTTCCGGCAGCGTCAGCCCGCCGAGGGTGAACACCAGCAGCGTCGGCTCCGCGGATCGGACCGGTGGCTGACTGGTGTCGCCGGCGGTGAAGAACAGGCGGGCGGACGGGAACTCGGCCATGTCCCGCAGGACGTCGTAGATCTCGTGGTCGGCGTCACGAGCATCGGCGCGGATGGCGTCGAGGACCTGGCCGAGGGACGCGTCGTGGCCGCCCCCGACGTGGCGCACGGCGTTGCGGATGACGTGGCTGGACTCCCGGGCCCGGCGGATCTCCGGCGGCAGCAGCAGGCGCAGGGTGTCGGTGGCCAGCTGCATCCGACGGCGCCCGGCGAGGTAGAGGGCGTCGGCGAACACCTCGTCGAGCTTCTCCTCGTGAGCCGGGCCGTGCAGACCCATGAGACGTTCGTCGTCTACGAGGTTGTGCCGCTCCGGCTCCGGCACAGCGGCGTACGGCGACAAGGTCCCGGCCTCGGACCGCAGGAGGTCGACGTACTGCGACACCGCGGCGATCTGGGGGATGAGCGTCAGGCGAGCCAGCGGGCCGGACGGGTCGAACACCGTGGTGCAGATCCCGCGCAGGGTCGCGTCGTAGGCCAGAGAGCCGACGACGACGGACTTGCCGGAGCCGAGGCCGCCGATGACGGGGGTGAAGCCGGACCGTTCGCGGACCTCCATGGCGTGGTGCAGGTTCCACGCCACCGCCCGACGTGAGGTCCCGACCGTGTAGCCGACGTATGAGCCGTCACGGGTGCCGACAGCGCTGGACAGGTGCGGCAAACCAGCGGCAAGGAACTCGGTCTTCCCGCGGCGGCGGTGTGCACTCGAGGCGGCGGGTTCGCCGGGGATGAACTCGCGGTGCAGGCCGTACTGGTCGGGGTCGCGGTGCAGCTCGACGCGGTAGTCGCGGTAGTGGTTCAGCGCGGCGTTGACGCGGTCCTCGAGCTCCGCCGGCGACGCGGCGGTGACGGCGAGCTGGAACCGGCCGTCGATGCGGGCGACGGCGTGCACTCCTCCGTCGGCGATCTCGTCGGCGGTGGCGCGGGCCTGCTCCCCGGTGCGACGCAGCGACGGTGGGACCTCGACGGAGGCGCTGGCGGTGTACTGCTGCTCCTGGTCGACGACCTGGTCGATACGGGTCTGCATCGAGGCTGCCGCCTCCCGCCCGGACAGGACTCGGATGCTGCCGGACCACTCGACCGGGAACGGCAGGGAGTTCGCGTACGCCATCCACGGAAGGTGGGACTGCGGGATGGTCAGCCCCTCCATCCGACCGACGCTGAGCACGGCCAGGTACCGCTCCAGCGTGGTGGCGTCGCCGGTGCGCTGCGGGCGGGCGACCAGGCGCACGTGGGGCCGGCCGGGGCTGGGGTCGATGTCGAGGGTGCCGGTGAACATCGTCAGGTCCGACGCCTCCAGCGGGACCGTCATGCCGTCGACGGTGGTGTGGGGCTGGGGCAGGCCGAGGCCGAGGCTGCGGTGGACCAGCCACTCGACCTCGCCCTGGGTGGCGCGGACTCCGTCGAGGCCGGGTGTTCCGAGCAGCGCGTCGAGGCGGGTGAGGTCGGTCGTGAGCTTCGCCGTGGTGCGCTTGCTGATCCGGTCGCCGTGGTGGGTGACCTGCAGGCTGACGCCGAGGTAGGTCTCGGTGTCGGAGAACGTGGACCCGCGCAGGTGACGCTGGACGGCGACCAGGTGCTCGCCCCAGGCCTGCCGGCTGACCGGGTCGGGGGTGTCGTCGGCGAGGGCCTTTGCCCAGGTGTGGATCGGGTAGGGCCGCTGGACGCTGCGGAGGTGGATCGTTCGGCCTGCCAGGGCGGAGTACGTGTCGCCGATTTGCCGGATCAGGTTCTCGCGGCGTTCGTCGCCCTGCCAGGACCACTGCTGCGGGCCCAACCGGTACCAGGCGCGCAGGCCCTTGCGGGTGATGGTGACGTTGCCCTGGATGCCGCGCAGCGCCAGCGGCAACGGGGGGAAGTCGGCCGGGCTGGACGTAGTCGAGCGCCAGGCGGTCCAGCGGCTGGTCCGGGCGCGGTGCTGGCCGTCGGCGACATGCGTCAGGTCCGCAGCGTCGGTGGTGGCGGTGGTGTCGGGATGCTGGTCGGCGCGTCGGCGCAGACGGACGCGTGTGCTCATGTCGACTCCCTCGAGAACGTGTGACGCAGCGGACGGGCCCGGCCGGTCGCGCGGCGGCAACGGACCCAGTGGCGGGTGGCGCGCAGCTCGCCCCGGGCGTAGGCGAGCCAGGCCATGAGGGGCTGCTCGCTGGTGAAGTAGGGCGCCAGCAGGTAGCCGGCAACGAACCCGACGGCCAGCGTGTAGAGCCCCCCCGGCCAGAGCCCGAACACCAGGACCAGCGGCAGGGCGACGAGAGCGGTGACGGCCGAGCCGATGGCCAGGACCGTGTAGCGGGGCTGCCCGAGCACGGTCCACCCACGCAGGTCGATGAGGCGGGGCTGGTAGCGCCAGATGGCGTCGTCGTTGCCGATCAGCATGACGACGCTCAGTTGAGGAGGAAGTTGAGGATGTCGTCACTGGTCCCGGTGATGAGCGGGACGCTAATGCCGGCGATGAGCAGCGCGATGACGACGATGGCGAAGGTGCCGAGGGCGTCGCCGATGCTGGAGCGCTTGACGCCGAACAGGACGATGATCGCGACGACGACCAGGCCGACGCCGAGCAGCTGCAGGAGGAGGTCCTGGATGCCGCCGACGTTGACGGGCGTGCCGGTCGGGACGGCGAGCAGTGCGGTGAGGGACGTGTTCATGGGCGGGTTCTCCTTCGGGTGAGGAGCCCGCGGGTCCCGAGCCATAGCGACTCTGGATCCCCCGGGCGGAGGACGGTCAGAGCAGGACGCGCTATGAGGTGTTTCGACGCGGGTGCGCCGTTTCGGACGGTAGAGGATGAATTGCCCGTCGTAACGGAGCGACATGACATCTGTGGATGAGCGTCAGGTGAACGACAGTCGAGGTCCTCGCGGGAGGGGTCCGCGGCAAGCGCGCTGGTGACGACCCACGTCGCAGGGGACCGACGACACCCGTGCCCGCCACGTGCCCGATCGCCGCGGCACCAACCGATCCGCCCGATGACCCATGAAGACGACCGGCCAGGTGGGCGACCCGAGCACTCCACGCAGTGTGGTGGACGATCACGTTCTGTCGGGGCGAGGACCTTCCCAAGCTGATAGTGCGGGTTCGATTCCCGTCATCCGCTCCCAGGTGAGAGCGGCGGCAGGACGCGACGAACCTTCTCGCCGAGATGGTGGCACCTACGCGGAGGGTCCCTCGGAGTCCGTGCCGGGCGCCCGCCGGACGACGAACACGAGCGCGACCAGCAGCAGGACCGGGACGGCCACCCGGAGGGCGGACACCAGGTCCTGCGCGGCCACGGCCGCAGCCAGGAGCACGACCAGACCGAGGAGCGCGCCACCCGCCGCCCAGGCCTGCAGGGGGCGTCGGTACTGCGACGCCTCCGCCGGGCGGCGGAGGAGCGTGACGAGCAGCAGCCCCAGGCCGAGCGTCAGCGCGCCGTGACCGATCCACGCCAGCATCTGCGACCTCCTCCCGTGCAGCCTGCCAGACGCCGATCGACGTGGACGCTGCCCGCGAGCCTCGGCGGTCGGTCATGCTGACCAGGTGACGAGCCGTTCGGTGCTCCCGCCGCTGCTGGCCGCCGCGGTGGCGCTCGTGGTGCTGTGGCCGATGTCGTGGTTCCTGATGTGCGGTGGCGACGACTGCCACGTCACCGGTGTCACCTCGGCCGTCGGGGTTCCGCTCCCGACCGGTGCGCTCTCGGCCGTTCCCGCCGTCGCCGCGGCCGGGCTTCTGGCCCCGCTGGTCGGCGCCCTGGTGCACCCGGGCCGCCGGCTCCCCCTGGTCGTCGCGGCGCGTCGGGCCCTGCTGCCGCTGCTGGCGGCCCTGGCGGCGGTGGTGCTCCTGTACCCCGTGTCTCCATGGAGCCAGTGCGACGACCTCGACCTGTCGGGCCAGACGTGCCGGTACGGAGCCACGTCCATCACCGGCATCCCGCTGCCGGGTGCCGCCGTCGGGACGCTGCCGGCTGCGGCGGGGGCCGGGCTCGCCTGGTGGGCCGTCGCCCGGGTGCAGCGGCGCCGTGCCCCGCTGGTCTCGGAAGGCGCGGGTAGCGGCAGCACCGGCCCGGACGCATGACGCTCTGACGGCCTTCGTACCGGCGGGGCTGGCAGCATCGACGTGGTGGAGGGCCTGGAGCTGACCGTCGGGGACCAGCGTTTCGTCGTCCGTCGTCGACCCGGTGCCGACGAGGTCTACGACTTCGACTGGCTTGACGGCCCCGCCGGCTACGGGTTCAGCTCCACCCGCCACGGGCCCGGGCGGGCGACGGTGGACGAGCTGCGCGCCAGCATCGAGAGCTTCCTCGAGCAGGTCGACCCGGAGACGGGATACCTGCGGGACTAGGGGTCACGAGAGAGGTGAGCCGGGCTGCAGCCGCGAGCTCGACCGCGACGGGGACGGCTGGGCTGCGAACGGTGACGACGGGCCGGCGGTGGTGGGCGCCCGCTGCGGCTCAGCCGGCGTCCAGCGCGCGGCGGCGGTCCAGTGCGCGGACCACGCTCCGGGCCCGCCAGGCGTTGAGCAGCACGGGCACCGCCGCGATCGCCAGCCACACCAGGACCGCATCGCGCGAGAGGATCAGCCCAGGGAGCACGATCACGCCGCCCAGCACCAGCGTGGGCGCCAGCCGGGCCAGCCCGCCCTCCGCGGGCGAGAGGGCGCGGGCGACCGCGGCGGCGGCCAGGGCCAGCAGGGCCAGGACGACCCCGATCAGGGCGCCGGGCCAGGCCGCCGCGCCCGAGAAGAACACGATCCCGAGCAGGTCCGCCGGTCCGACGGGGTCAGCGACGCCCCGACCGGCCTCCTCGTGCTGGCGGGCGTAGAAGAGCACCGACATCAGGGTGACGCCCAGCACGGCGCCCCAGACGGCTCCCTCGGCGACCGTCCGGCGGACCAGCCACCACCGGTGCGGACCGACCGGGCCCATCGCAGCGGCGGCCACCTCGGGCTGATCGGCCGAGTCGGCGGCTTCCCGTTGCCGGTCCCGGACGCGCAGTGCGGCCCGGGTGCGCCAGAGCCCGAGGGCCGCCGCGGCGAGCCCGGAGCCCAGCCACCACCGGGACGACCCGCCGACGGTCGACCCCAGCGTCACCGTCAGCGCCGGGGCCGCCACCGCCAGCACGACGGCCACGAGCACCCACGTCGCCCGCGTGCGGCCGCGAACGGTGAGGACGGTCGCGGCAGCCAGGCACAGCAGGCCGACCACGAGCCCCGCGGCGGCGCCCGGCACGAGGCCGAAGCCGGACCACAGGACGAACGAGCCCAGGGCGTCCCACAGCCGGTCGAGCGGTCCGACGGGCTGGGGGTCGAACGGGTCGGGGGCCCGGGGGCCGGACACCGCCGCCAGCAGGAGCGGCAGCCCGTAGGCGAGCCCGCCGACGAGCGCCCCGAGCAGCGCGCCCTCGCGCAGGCACCGACCCAGGGCCCATGCCACGCGTGACGGCGGCTTCGGGGCTACCGCCGTCGGGTCGGTGTCGGTGGGCCCCAGCGGGGCGAACCCCTCCGCCGGTCCGGTCGGGCGTCTGACCGCCTCGTCCACGTGCCCCCCCCCCCCGCTCAGTCGGTCGTGGCTCCCGACAGCCCCCGTCGGACGACCACGCGTAGCGTCGCACGCCGGCGCGCGTGGTCGGCCTCGGACTCCTGCCTCGACGCGGTGTACGTGCCGCTGACCGGAGACCAGGTGCCGGCCAGCGCGATGACCAGGTGGTACAGCTCGTCCGGGCGGACGCCGGCCAGCACGGTGCCGTCGGCCTGCGCCCGCTCGATCGCGTCGTACTTGTCCTGGGCCAGCGCCCGGTGGTCCTGCAGGATGTCGCCGGTCGGCACCCGCTCCAGCCGGTTCCAGCTGGTCAGGCGGATCAGCTCCGGCGAGGCCAGGTACGAGTCGTAGAGCCGGACGGCGTAGCCGGGCAGGTCGTACGCGTCGAAGGGGACCGTGTCGACGATGCGGTGCAGCTGGTCGTCGAAGACGGCGTCGAACAGGCCGTCCTTGGACCCGAACCAGCCGTACATCTGGGCCTTGTTCACCCCCGACGACTCGGCGATGCGGTCGACCCGGGCCCCCGCGATGCCGTGCTCGGCGAACTCGGCCGCCGCGGCGTCGAGGAGTCGTCGTCTGCTGCGTTCGCCGTCTCTCACCACCCGGTCGACGGTAGCAACAAACTAGATAGTTTGTTAGCGTCAGTGGCATGACACGCATCAGCAGCAGCTTCAGCAGCCGGAGCACCGCCCTCGAGGTCGTCGAGGGGATCGACCTGACCGGCCGCCGAGCCGTGGTGACGGGCGGGGCCTCCGGCATCGGGGTCGAGACCGCCCGCGCCCTGGCCCACGCCGGGGCGCAGGTGACCCTGGCCGTCCGCGACGTCGACGCCGGGGCGCCGGTCGCCGCCGACATCGCCCGCAGCAGCGGCCGGGACGACGTGGCCGTGGCCCACCTCGACCTCGCCGACCTGGGCTCCGTCGACGCCTTCGTCGCCGCGTGGTCGGGCCCGCTGCACGTGCTCATCAACAACGCCGGCGTCATGGACACGCCGCACCTGAGGACGGCGCAGGGCTTCGAGCTGCAGCTGGGCACCAACCACCTGGGTCACTTCGCCCTGGCCACCGGGCTGCACGACGCCCTGGCCGCCGCCGGCGACGCCCGCGTGGTCGTGGTGTCGTCCAGTGGTCACGCCGCCTCGCCGGTGGTGTTCGACGACCTGTTCTTCGAGCGCCGCGCGTACGACCCGGGCCTGGCCTACGGGCAGTCCAAGACGGCCAACGTGCTGTTCGCCGTCGAGGCCACTCGACGCTGGTCGGGCGACGGCATCACCGCCAACGCCCTGATGCCGGGCGGGATCTGGACGCCGCTGCAGCGGCACTGGAGCGCGGAGCAGCGCGCTGCCGCCGAGCAGCAGGCCCGCCAGGCCGAGGGTGCCGGGCTGTTCCACATGAAGTCGACCGAGCAGGGCGCGGCGACGTCGGTGTTCCTGGCCACCTCGCCCCTGGTCGCCGGCCTCGGCGGCCGGTACTTCGAGGACTGCCAGGAGGCCGAGGTGGTCCCGCAGCTGCGGGGGCTGAGTGGGGTCGTGCCGCACGCGGTCGACCCCGTCGCGGCGCAGCGGCTGTGGGACGTCAGCGAGGAGCTGGTGAGCGGCGCGCGTCGGGGATGATCAGCCGGGTCGGTCCTCGGTCGTCCGGGGCTCCGGCACCGCGAGGCGCCACCAGCCGCGCACGACGTCCTCGTCCGGGCCGAGCAGCTCGTGCTGCTCGCCGGAGGCCAGCTCGACGACGACCTCGGGGCCGTACCGGTCCTTGCGGCGGACGTCGGTGACCTGGGACCAGGGGATGAACTTCCTGCGCCAGGCCCGGATCGTCAGGCCGTCGCGGTCGGCGGTGAGCAGCGGGCGGGACAGGTGGGGCAGGGCCAGGAAGACCACGCTGCCCACGACCAGGTAGCCCGCCAGGACGTAGAGGGGGTCGAAGTCCAGCAGGTGCAGCCCGGCGTTGAGGGCCACGAGGGCAATCAGGTTTACGAGGCTCATCACCTGCACGGGACCCATCGCGTCCTCCTGCGGCGGGACGCACCAGACCTGTGGCAACCGCAGCTCCGGCAGACCGCCGTCGACGCGTCCCCGCCAGGCCTCGACCGCACCGCCGGGAGTGCCCTTCGGCAGCGTGACCAGCTCTCCGGAGCCCAGCTCGAGGAACGTGTCGACGTCCGAGAAGCCGATCACGTCACGACGGCGGGCGCCGCGGACCTCGTTCCACGAGAACCGCTGCGTGCGGCGGTGTCCGGTGATGTCGAGGCCGTCGAGCGACGCGACGACACGACGCGGCTGGCGGGTCTCGGCGCGCATCACCAGGAAGCCCGGCAGGGTCGCGGACGCAGCGAGAACCGCCCAGGCGAGATCGAGCTGCGCCGCGGCGATCAGAGCCGCGACCAGCACCAGGACCCCGCACGTGACCACGCCCACCGTCCACCACCGCGACGGACGCGTCTCGTACGACATGGCCTCGACCGCGGCCCGCAGTCGGGCGCTGTCCCCCCGGCTCGCACCGGTGGCCGCGGCCGAACCCGGCGGTCGCGCTCCCGTCCTCGGTACGGGTCGGACCTCGCGCCGCCCGGCCCCCTCCGCCGGTGCGTCCGTGTCCGGGTCCCACCAGTCACCCAACCCGTTGCCGCTCACGCCCGACGCACCACCAGGCCGCGCAGGTCGTAACCCTCGGTCAGGTCGTTCCAGCCCACCCGGGGCGGGCCGTCGGCCACCAGGTCGTCACGGAACAGCCGGCTCAGGAACACCTCGGACTCCATCATCGCGATCGGTGCGCCGGGGCAGCGGTGGTGGCCGTCGCCGAAGGCCATGACCGACGGGGCCACCCCGCGACCGGTCATGCTGCGCCCCGGTCGCAGGCACAACGGCTCGGCGCCGACGGCTGCGGGGTCGGCGTTGACGGCGCGCAGGTCCAGGTCCAGCAACGTCCCCACCGGCAGCTCGTGGTCGACGCCGTCGGCCGTCAGGGTCAGCGGGGCCGTGGTCCGGCGGTACAGGTGGCCCACCACCGGCTCCAGCCGCGGCACCTCCTCCAGCAGCGCCAGTCGGCCCTCGCGGTCGGCGGCGCGGTACCGGGCCAGCAGGTCTGGGTCGTCCAGCAGGTGCCACGCGGCGACGGTGATGAACTCGCGCGTGGTGACCATCCCCGCCGCGGCGTAGGTGACGCACTCCGTCAGGACCTCCATCGGCGAGGCGCCCTGCTCCAGCAGGTGGCTGATGACGTCGTCGCGCGGGGCCCTGCGGCGGGCCCGGATTGCGGGCTTCACGTCCAGGTGGTGGAAGCGCAGCAGCGCCGTGCTG
This sequence comes from Jannaschia sp. R86511, assembly GCF_042466345.1. NCBI lineage: Bacteria > Pseudomonadati > Pseudomonadota > Alphaproteobacteria > Rhodobacterales > Roseobacteraceae > Jannaschia > Jannaschia sp. R86511. The sequence continues at coordinate 209,828 of NZ_JAXHCD010000001.1, read as the reverse complement.
CTGCGGACCCGGCGCAGCAGCGCCCGGGGGGTGCGGGAGCGGCCGAGCAGGTCGCCGGCGAAGAACTCCTCGAGCCGCCCGGCCATGCCGGGCAGCAGCGAGTCGGTGAGCCCGACGACACGGGCGGCCACCTGCACCGCCATCGGCAGCGACAGGGCGGCCACGTCCCGCGGGCGGCCGTCGGCCAGCGGCCGGACCAGCTCCTCGGCCAGGGCGTCCATCATGTCGCGGTAGGCCTCGGTCGCCCGGGAGGTGAAGAACCGGGCCGACGCCTTGCGCTGCTCCCGGTGCTCCTCGCCCTCCAGGTACAGCACGGGCGAGCGCATGCCGGCGGCCCCGCGCTGGCGGGGCCGTTCGGTCGCGGCGGCGAACTCCGTGGCCCCGAACCCCGCCTGGGCCACCGACGCCCCCGACCGGACCACCTGCCGAGCGACCTCGTGGCTGCGGACCACCCAGCGCGACCCCGACTGCTCCACCGGTGGGGCGAGCCGCTCACCCGGTCGGGACAGCTTGCGCGCCGGGCACCCGGCGCCGTCGTCGGCCCGGCCGGTCCCCGCGTCCCCCATGCCCCGTCACGCTATGGGTCCGCGCGGCCGACCGCCCGTCGGTGCGGGACCGGGTCACGTCACCGTGCGGCCCGGGCGGACCCTGCCTACCGTCGGGCCATGGCGATCAGCACAGGTGACCGGGTGTCGTGGAACACCCCGCAGGGCCAGACGCACGGCAAGGCCGTGGAGAAGCGGACCAAGGAGTTCCAGCACGACAAGCAGACCTTCAAGGCGAGCGACGACGAGCCGTTCTGGATCGTCGAGTCGGAGAAGAGCGGGTCGAAGGCCGCCCACAAGGAGTCCTCGCTCACCAAGGCGTAGTCGTGGCGCACGCCAGGACGGGGGGATCGGTGCGTGGCTGAGCAGTCGTTCCGGGTCAGGCGGGCCCCGGACATCGCGTTGGCCTTGAGCCCGGTCGTCATCGGCTTCGGCGTTCACGACGTCGTGAACGGCGACAGCGGCGGCTGGGCGTACGTCGGGGCCGGGGTCGTGGTGGCCTTGCTGATGCTCGGGCTCCTGGTGCTCGCGCGGCGCCGCGCCCCGTCCGGCCAGGATCCGCCCGAACCAGGCCGGCAGACGCCGGGGCAGCGGGTCGCGACCGGTGTCTTCTCGCTCGTCTTCTTCGGGGTGTCAGCGGCGATGTTCGCCTCCGACGACCTGACGGACACCACGAGACGAGGGACCCCGGTCTGGCTCCTCGCCGGCGCGATCGCTGTCTGCGGCGTGGTGCTGGTCGTCGTCGCGGTGCGCGGCCCCGGCCGTACCGTTCGACGATGACCGTCACCCTCGCCGCCATCCGCCGCTACCCCGTCAAGGCGATGGGCGGCGAGGACCTGGCGCAGGTCGACGTGGACGCCCGCGGCCTGCTCGGCGACCGCTGGTTCGCCGTGGTCGACGACGACGGTCGGCTGGCCTCGCACAAGAGCACGACCCGGATGCGCCGTCGCGACGCGGTCGCCCGGTTCCACGCCCTGACCGGCGACGACGGCGTCGTCCAGGTCGGCGACGAGCGCGGCGGCAGTAGGCCGGTCGACGACCCTGCGCTGGCCGCGCAGCTGAGCGAGGCGATGGGCGCCCCGGTGACCGTCCGGGTGGAGCAGGGAGGCTCCCACCAGGACGACGGCGCCGTGTCGCTGGTCGGCTCGGCGACGCTGCGCTGGTGCGCCGAGCGGTGGGGCGTCGACGCCGACCCCCGACGACTGAGGGTCAACCTGGTGCTGGACACCGACGAGCCGTTCGTCGAGGAGTCGTGGCTGGGGCGCCGGGTCGGGATCGGTCCTGTGGGACTGCTGGTGCAGGACCGGGTGGAGCGCTGCCGGACGGTCGACGTCGACCAGGACGGCGTGGTCGTCCGGGACCGCTGGCTCGCGCCCCTCGGGGCCGAGCGTGACCTGTGCGTGGCCGTCTACGCCCGGGTCGTGCAGCCGGGCCTGCTGACGCTGGGGGACCCCGTCGAACCCCAGATGTGAGGCAGATCACACTCGTCCGGATGATCATCGTTATCCGGTCGTGATCAAGGCGTGAACAGCGACTTCGCCGTTCGCGCCGTCGTCCTGCCTGGGGTGGGACGCGCCGGATCGATGCCCGATGCCGGTGCCCCCGGTCAAGTGACCCCCCGGGGCCTGTCGATGCACCTGTCCGAAGGACGACACCACCGACGGGAGACCAGCCATGACGACCCCCACCACCGCTCCGACGAGACGACCCGCCTGGCGGGGCCTCACCGCGACGTTCCGCGCCCTGCTGATGGGCCTGCTGTGCACCGGCCTGGTGCTCGGTGGCGCGGGCGCCGCCCACGCCGCGCTCGCCGTGCCCAAGGCGTCGGTCAAGCTCGTGACCGGCCCCGAGCGCGCCTCCGGCTACCAGGGCCAGGTCACCTGCGACCCCAAGGAGCGCCCCGGCACGGTCGCCCTGCGCAGCCTGCTGGCCCGCACCTACGGCGCCAACAAGGGCGGCATCGTCCGCTCCTGCTCCTCCGGCGGTCGCAGCGAGCACAAGGAGGGCCGCGCCTACGACTGGATGCTCAACGCCAACCGGTCCGCCGACCGGTCCAAGGCCGACAAGTTCATCGTCTGGCTGACGGGCAAGGACTCCAAGGGCGTCAAGGCCGGCAACGCCCGCCGCCTCGGCGTGCAGTACGTGATCTGGAACAAGCGGATGTGGAGCTCCTGGGACGGCCGCTGGAAGAAGTACGAGGGTGCGAACCCCCACACCGACCACGTCCACATCTCGTTGTCCTGGAACGGGGCCATGAAGCGCACCTCGTTCTGGACCGGCAAGGCCGTCACCAAGGTGGACCACGGCCCCTGCGTGAAGAAGAAGGGCAAGCTCGCGCCGAAGTACACCAAGCCGAACTACAGGCCCTGCCCGCGGGTCTGACCGGCCGGCCCCTGGTGGGTCAGCGGCCCACCAGGGGGACCTCGCCGGTCAGGCACCCGGGGCGGGCCGTTGCTCCGTCCGGTTAGTTGAAGATTGGCCTATCCCCACCGTGGCCCTTACCGTCGAGGCATGGCCGAGCACACCAGCTACGTCGAAGAGTCCTTCGAGCGCGACACCAAGTACATCGAGGACCGGATCGTCCGTGACCCCAGCGGGGACGGGCAGTGGCCGGTCGAGGCCGGCCGGTACCGGCTGGTGGTCGCGCGCGCCTGCCCGTGGGCGAACCGGGCGCTGATCGTCCGGCGCCTGCTGGGCCTGGAGGACGCGATCTCGCTGGGCATGGCCGGCCCCGTGCACGACGCGAGCTCGTGGACCTTCGACCTGGACCCGGGCGAGGTCGACCCCGTCCTGGGCGTCCCGCGGCTCAAGGACGCCTACGAGAAGCGGTTCCCGGGCTACCCCAAGGGCATCACCGTCCCCGCCATCGTCGACGTGCCCAGCGGCGGCGTCGTCACCAACGACTTCCCGCAGATGACGCTCGACCTGTCGACGGAGTGGACCGCGCACCACCGCGACGGCGCCCCCGACCTGTTCCCCGAGGCGCACCGGGACGAGATCCTCGAGGTGGCCGACTCGTTCTACGAGGACGTCAACAACGGCGTGTACAAGTGCGGCTTCGCGGGCTCGCAGAAGTCGTACGACCGGGCGTACACGCGCCTCTTCGAGCGCCTCGACCAGCTGTCGGAGCGGCTGGAGAACCAGCGCTACCTGGTGGGCGACACCATCACCGAGGCCGACGTGCGGCTGTGGACCACGCTGGCCCGCTTCGACGCGGTCTACCACGGCCACTTCAAGACCAACCGGTCCAAGCTGACCGAGATGCCGGTGCTGTGGGCCTACGCCCGCGACCTGTTCCAGACCCCCGGCTTCGGCGACACCCAGGACTTCGTGCAGATCAAGCAGCACTACTACGCCACTCACCTGGACATCAACCCGACCGGTGTCGTCCCCCTCGGCCCGGACGAGACGGTCTGGGCCACCCCGCACCACCGGGAGCAGCTCGGTGGGCGGCCGTTCGGCGACGGCACCCCGCCCGGGCCGGTGTCCGAGGCGGAGACGGTGCCGGCCGAGCACAACCGCGCCCTGGCGCTGCTGGCGGGCTGATCCCGGCGGGGGACTAGCGGGCGGCGGCCCGGCAGGGCCGCCCCACCTGCTGCAGCTCCACCACGGGCCCGGCGGACACCACGACGGAGTCGATCTCGGGCACGGCCTGCAGCTCGACCAGCCACCGGGTGCGCAGCGTCGAGCCCCAGTCCGCCGGCCCGCCCTGCTCGGCCTCCAGGCGCTCGATGCGCACCAGGCGGCCGTCGGTGGTCTCCTGGAACGCCTCGCCCGGGAAGTAGTAGGGCGGGGTGCGCAGCGGTCCGGTGTCCAGCACGTAGTCCTCAGCCACCACGACGCCGTCCAGCACGAAAAGCGTGACGCGGTCGCCGTCGGCCGCGTGGACCAGGGTCTCGCAGCCCTGACCGTCCAGGCCGGCCAGCTGGTCGTCCCAGGTGCCGAGGGAGCCGAGCTGGTCCAGGGTGCTGCCGGAGCTGCTCAGGTACCGGTGCCCGAGGTCGGCCGGGGTGACGGCGGCCGCAGCGGTCGACAGCGCCACCGACGTGCTCGGGAAGGTCGAGGACTCCAGCAGGTCCGCGTCCAGGGTGCACGCCTCACCGGCCGGCGTCGCCACCTCCGCGAACCGGACCGTGGTCCCTCCCACGTCCGAGACCAGCACCCGGCCGGCGTCGGTGTCGAACCGCGCCGTGGTCACCGAGCGGCTGCGATCACCCACCGGCAGCACCTGCAGCTGCTGCGCGGGCGCCTCGGACACCGGGGCGCCGAAGGAGAACCCCAGCTCGCTGGCGACCGGGTCGACGGTGGCCACGCCAGCCTCCAGCTGCAGCGAGGCCACCCGGCCCGCCACCGCCCAGCCGCCCAGCGAGACGTCGGCCAGGTCCTGCGGCAGCAGCCGGACGCAGCCGTCGCCGGCGTCGTAGGTCGACCAGCCGGCGGCGACCAGCTCGGCCAGGTCGTCCCCGAGGCTCAACGGCCCGACACCGGTTGCGGTCACCGGCAGGTCCGAAAGACCGAGACCGGCCAGCCCCGCCGGGCCGCGGGTGTCCGCGGCGGGCCCGGGGGCGGCGACCTGGGCGGGCGTGGCCTGGCTGCCCGGGCGCACCAGGACGACGGCCAGCAGCAGGACGGCCGTGGCGGCCGCCGCCACCCACCACGAGACCTTCATCGCGCCTCCGCTGTCCGCCGACGGGACACCGTAACCGCGGCCCCGGGCGGGTGGACCGCGAACCCGGGGAGTGGTGGCCCATTACGCTCGGTAGATGGGGTTGTCCGCCAGCGTGATCGTCCGCAGCAAGGACAAGGTGTCGACGATCGAGGCGACCCTGCGCAGCGTCCGCGAGCAGACAGTCCGCGCCGAGCTGGTCGTCGTCGACTCCGGGTCCACCGACGGCACGCTGGAGGTGGCCCACCGGCTGGCCGACCGGGTCGAGCTGATCGCGCCCGAGGACTTCACCTACGGTGGCGCGCTCAACGTCGGGGCGCGGGCGGCGTCCGGCGACGTGCACTTCGCCCTGTCGGCCCACTCGGTGCCCTACTCCGGGTGCTGGGTCGAGCGCTCGCTGGCCCGCTACGCGCGCGCCGACGTCGCGGGCACGAACTCGGGCCGCCGCACCCCGGACGGCCGGGACATCGTCGGCGTGCACCACCAGAGCGCGCGGGACGCCGTCGAGCACGGCTGGTGGGGGTTCAGCAACCACGGCGGGTCGTGGCGGGCGAGCGTCTGGCAGGACGAGCCGTTCCGCGAGGACCTGCCCGCCTCGGAGGACAAGGAGTGGAGCTGGCGGGTGCTGGCCCGGGGGTGGACCATCGCCTACGCCCCGGACCTGGGGGTGTCCAGCACGCACCGGCGCCAGGCGGGGCTGCGGGCGCTGTTCCGGCGGGTGCGCAAGGAGCGCAGCGCCATGCTCGCCCTGGGCGCCGTCGAGCCCCGCTCGCTGGCCGGGTCGGTCCACGCCTGGTGGAACCCGCCGACCTTCCCCGAGCACCGGCCGCTCGCGGTGCGCCGCTGCAGCCCGTGGCGCCTGGTCGAGCACGCGGCGGAGTACCTGTCCGACCGGGACCCGCCCCCGCCGGTGCCCAACCCGGCGCTGACCGAGCTGCGCCGCCAGGTGGCCGACGGGCCCCGGCCCGGTCGCCGGGCGGTCAGCGACGCAGCAGGCCCCGCAGGTCGTCCAGCGCCTCGGCGACCAGGCGCCGGTTGACGAGCAGCATGAGCCCGCCGTAGACGACGGCCCCCACCGCGGCGGCCAGCACGGCCCCGGCCCAGCCCGGCACGGCCCCGGTCAGCAGCAGCATCGGCCCGAGGGCGACCACGGCCGCGAGCAGCGCCCGCACCGATCGGGCGTAGGCACTCGCCCCCACGCCGACGGTGCGGCGCAGCACCAGGGCGCTGCCCACGACGATCAGCACGGAGGCCAGGCCGTGGCCCCAGGCCAGCGCGACCAGGCCCCAGCCGGCCGCCACGAGCAGCACGCCGACGTGCACCACGAGGCTCGCCGTGGCCACCGCCCACGCGGTCCCCGCCCGGTCGAAGGCCAGCAGCGCCGAGCGGTTGAAGTACCCCACCGCGCCCACGCCGTAGGCGACGCAGAGCACCTGCGCGGGCAGCACGGCCGGTTCCCACTGCGGGCCGAACAGCCCGGGGACCACCACGGGCGAGACGGCCGCCAGCACGGCGACGGCCGGCGCGAGCAGGGCCGTGCTCATGGCGCCGGCGGTCTCGTAGGCCCGGGTGAACCGCGGCAGGTCGCCCCGCAGCCGGGCGAACAGCGGCAGCGCGACCAGGTCCATCACCGACATCGCCACCTCGTGCACGAGGCCCACCAGCCGGGTCGCGACCGTCCAGTAGCCGAGGACCTCGACGCCGGCGACCCCGCCGACGACGAGCTGGTCGGCCCGGTCCCGCACCGCCTGCACGACGTCGATGCCCAGCACCGGCGAGCCGACACGCCACACGTCGCGCAGCACCTCGACGGACACCACGGGGGCGGGCCGCCAGCGGGCGGCGGCCCAGAACCACACCAGGCTGAACCCGTTCTGGGCCAGGCTCTGCACCACCAGGGCCCACACCCCGGCCCCCGCGAGCGCGAGCGAGATACCCACCACGGAGCCGACCACGGCAGCCGCCACCCCCCGGGCGGCCAGGGCGCGGAACTGCATCCGGCGCACGAGCAGCGCCGCCGGCACGCAGGTCAGGGTGGTCACCACCAGACCGCCGGCCAGCGCCTGGAGCACGGGGGCCGCCCGCGGCTCGCCCAGGGCACCCGCGAGCGGGGCCGACAGCAGCACCAGCAGGAGCGCGCCCAGCACGCCCAGGACCAGGGTCGACCAGAACACCGTGCTGGTGCGCCGCCGGTCGGCGTCCTCGGAGCGGACCAGGTAGGTCGACATGCCGAAGTCGGCGACGACGGCCAAGAAGCCCACGGCGGCCAGGGCCAGGGCGGCCAGCCCGATCTCGGCCGGGTCCAGCAGCCGCCCCAGGACGACGAACGTCACGACGCCGGACAGCCGGACGAACCACTTCTGCACGGCGGCCCAGCCGACGTTGCGGACGGCGCGCTGCCGCAGCGACGGCGGTGTGCTCACTGGACGGACTCCCCTGACGGTCTCCTGGCGCGGGAAGCCTCGCACGCCCCGCCGCTGTCGGTGGCCGTGCCTAGCGTGCGGGCATGGACGTGGACGGGACGCCGGCACCGCTGCCGTGGCACGAGCTCCTGCCGGACCAGCTGTCGTGGCACTGGGAGCACCACCTGCGACCGCGCCTGGCCGGGCTGGGCGACGAGGAGTACCTGTGGGAGCCGGCGCCGGGCGCCTGGAGCGTGCGGCCCCGGGGCACCTCGACGGCGCCGGTCCAGGCCGGGGCGGGGGACCTCACGATCGACTTCGCGTTCCCGGAGCCCGACCCGCCGCCCGTGACGACGATCGCCTGGCGGCTCGCCCACGTCGTGGTCGGGGTGCTGGGGGAGCGGGTGGCGTCGCACTTCGGCGGACCGGCGACCGGGTACGAGAGCCACCACTACGCCGGCGACGCCGCCCGGGCGCTGGAACAGCTGGACGAGGCCTACGCGCGCTGGGACGCCGGGGTGCGGTCGCTGGGTGCGGCCGGCCTGGCCCGACGCTGCGGCCCGGCCGAGGGGCCGTTCGCGGCGTCGCCGATGGCCGAGCTGGTGCTGCACATCAACCGCGAGGTGATCCACCACGGGGCGGAGGTGCTGCTGCTGCGGGACCTGTTCCGGGAGCAGCGCCGACCGCGCTGAGCGTCAGCGGGGGACCGGGACGCCCACGGGACGCGGTGCGCGGTCCCAGGCCGTGACCAGACGGCCACGGCCCGCCCGCTTGGCGGCGTACATCGCGGCGTCGGCGTCGCGCAGCAGGTCCGCGCCGGTGTCCCCCGGCAGCGACATCGCCACCCCGGCGCTGACCCCCACCGCGATCAGGTGCTCGCGCACCCGCATCGGGGGGGCCAGGGCCCGCACCAGTCGCGCGGCCAGGTCGTGGGCCTCGTCGGCGTCGCGGACGTCGCGGCAGCAGGCCACGAACTCGTCCCCGCCGATCCGGGCGACCGTGTCGCCGGAACGCAGCGCCGCCTGCAGCCGCTCGGCCGCCGTGACCAGCACCAGGTCGCCGACCTCGTGGCCGAGCGTGTCGTTGGTGGCCTTGAAGCCGTCCAGGTCCAGGAACACGACCGCCACCCGGCCGGTGCCGCGCAGCGCGCCGGACAGGTCGTGGTCGAGCCGGTCGCGCAGCAGCAGCCGGTTGGGCAGTCCGGTCAGCGGGTCGTGCAGCGCCAGGTGCGACAGCTGGGCCTCGGCGTCCTTGCGGGCGGTGACGTCGAGCATCTGCACCACGGCCGTGGCGGCGTGGCCGTCGGTGCCGGCGATGGCGGACACGTGGACCTGGGCCCACTGGGGCGCGCCGGTGGTGCTGCGGTGGCGGACCTCGCCGTTCCAGCTGCGGCGCCGGCCCTCGGACAGGTCGCCGAGCACGGCCTCGACCACCCCGCGCGACTCCGGGCACAGCAGGGCGGTCCAGGCCAGCGGGTCGCCGACGCCGGGGAACACCTCGTGCAGGGCCGGGTTGGCGTCCTGCAGCACCCGGTCGGGGTCCGCCAGGTCGAGCAGCGCGGTCCCCACCAGGGCCGACTCGCTGGTCCGCCGCATCCGGGTCTCGCTCTCGCGCAGCCGGTCGGCCACCTCGTCGCGCTCGCGCTGCAGCGTGGCCAGCATCAGGGCGATCAGGACGGCCAGCACGGTGAACACCTGCACCAGGGCGGTCAGCTCGGTGACCGACGAGACGTCGGCCAGCGCGTTGGACCCGACGGTGGTCGACCCGACCGCCACGGTGCTGACCAGGCCGCTGATGGCGGCGGCCCGGGGGACGCCCAGCCGGGCCCCGGCCCACACGGGCAGGCTGATCACCAGGAAGCCGACGGGGACGGCCCCCTGCCAGACCAGCACCCCCACCGAGAACGCCGCGGACAGCCCGAGCACCAGCGCGAACTCGCCGGCCCGGTGCGGCGCCACCAGGTTGCGCAGCCGGTGGGGCGGGCGGATGGACAGCACCAGGGCCAGCACCACGAACGTCGTGCCCGCGTTGCGGGCCACGAACAGCAGCGCCGAGTCGGTGAGGCCGCCGTCCAGCATGGTCCAGGCCAGGACCGTGGAGATGCTGCCGCTGACCACGCCCGCGGCCCCGGCCACGCGCAGCAGCCGCAGCACGTCGCCCGGGGTCGTCAGGTGGGGCCCGTCCGGCCACAGCCGGCCGGCGCGCCAGCGGGCGGTGAGCCCGTGCGCCAGGTTGGCGGCGCCGAAGCCGGCCGCCACCAGCGGGTCGAGCCCGGTCAGGGGCTGGGCGAGGACGGCCACGAGCACCAGCAGCGACGCGTCCACGACGAGCCGGCGGCCGCGCAGGCCGATCAGCCACCAGGCGCCCACCCCGGCCGCGGGCCAGACCAGGGCGACCTCGGAGCCGTCGGGGCGGCTCTCGCGGCCCAGGACGACCGCGGCGGCGAAGAGCAGCACGAAGACCGCGCTGCGCAGCCAGCTCGGCGAACGTCCGGTCGACACGTCGGCTCCTCCTCATCCGCAGGTCGGGCGACCTGTGGTCTGAGTGATCGACCGCTCGCCCCCGGACCTGAGGCCAGCGCCGGGCCAGGCCGCGCGATACGGTCGGCCCGTGCTGCTGTCCGACCACGACGTGTCCGCCGCCGTCGACGCCGGTGAGATCGCCCTCGACCCGTTCGACCCGGACATGATCCAGCCGAGCAGCGTCGACGTGCGCATCGACAAGTGGTTCCGGCTGTTCGACAACCACCGCTACGGCCTCATCGACCCGGCGGTCGAGCAGCCCGACCTGACGCGGCTGGTCGAGGTGGCGACGGGCGAGCCGTTCATCCTGCACCCGGGCGAGTTCGTGCTGGGCAGCACCTACGAGCAGGTGACCCTCGGGGCGTCCCTGGCGGCCCGGCTGGAGGGCAAGTCCAGCCTGGGCCGGCTCGGGCTGCTCACCCACTCCACGGCGGGGTTCATCGACCCGGGCTTCTCGGGGCACGTCACGCTGGAGCTGTCCAACATGGCCACCCTGCCGATCGCGCTGTGGCCGGGCATGAAGATCGGCCAGCTGTGCTTCTTCCAGCTGTCCAGCCCGGCCCGGCACCCCTACGGCTCGGGCGACGGCCGGCACAACCGCTACCAGGGCCAGCGCGGCCCGACCGCCAGCCGGTCCTGGCAGCGGTTCCACCGGACCGAGGTCTGAGCCCCGTGCCCGGGCTCCGCCGCCGTGCCGCCGTCGACCCGCACGCGGTCCTGCGCGACCGGCACCTGCTGCTGGTGCCCACGGTCGTGCCGGTGGACCAGGTCGACTCCCTGGTGCGCTGCTGGTACCCCCGCAGCGACCTGGCCGGCACGGGGACGGCCGACCTGGGCGGGCAGGCCGGGCTGAACGGCCCGCACGAGCTGGACATGGAGTCCGCCGTCACCGCCGACGTGCCCACGCCGTGGTCCGTGGCCTACGACCTCGAGGTCGACCCGGCGCCGCGGGACGACGGCCGACCCGTCCGGCGGCCCGACGGCCTGCACCGCAGCTTTCCCGACGGCCTGCCCACCGGGGCGGAGCTGGCGGGCCTGGAGCTGCTGCTCGCCCTCGCGCGCCGCCTGGGTGGCGGGGTCCGTCCGGTCGGTGCGGGCGAGGTCCTGGTGCCGGAGTGCGCCAGCGCGCTGGAGACCCGGGTCGTGTCGCCGACCTGGATCCGGGCCGCGGACGTGGCGGCCGTCTGCGCCCAGGAGGGCGACGGGGTCGAGACGGCGGTCGAGGGGGACACCTCGCCCGAGGCGCTGTCCCGCCCGGACGGGACGCCGTTCGTCGTGCGGCTGCCGCTGGGCCCGGCCGGTGACGTCGTCGTGGAGGGCATGGTCGCGGAACGGCCCGAGCCGTCCGTGGCGGGCGAGGCCTTCGCAGCCGGCCCGATGGCCGTCTACGACGTGCGCTGGCTCGCCCCGGACGAGGAGTGGCGCCTGGTCGAGCACCTCGAGGGGATGGCCATGGCCTGCCGGGAGCGGGCGCGCGCGCCCATGGCCTCGATCACCCGCGCGCTGGCCGAGCTGGGCGGCGGCGCGGTCGTCGACGCCGACGGCTTCCTGGTGGACCGCTACCAGGTGTGACCGGCCTCTGACCTGCGGTGATGCCACGCCGTAGGGCTCCGGTCGGGTCGTCGAGGTCGGCCGTCCCGCCATCCCCGCAGGGCCCCCGCTGACCCCATACTGTCGCCATGCTGACCGACCCCGACCAGGCACCGACGATGGCCGTGCAGGCGATCCTCGACGCCACCGGTCAGGAGGTCGGGGTCGAGCTGCTGTTCCGCCACCCGCCGGCGACGTCCGCGCCCGAGATGAGCTCGGAGGCCGACCACGAGTTCGCCACCACGACGGTGGTCGACCTGCTGCACGAGATGGACGGCACGACCGGCTGGCTGTTCGTCAACGCCCCCCGGGCGTTCCTGGTCGGGGAGCAGCCGCTGCCCGAGGCCGACGGTCGCATCGTGGTGGAGGTGCTGGAGGGCGTGGCGGCCGACCCGGAGGTGGTCGCGGGCGTGCAGGACCTGCTGCGGCGCGGCTACAAGATCGCCGTCGACGACTGGGAGGGCGGCGAGGACCGGGCGGCCCTGATGGCCCACGCCGACTTCGTCAAGGTCGACCTCGAGGCCCTCACCGCAGCCCGGCTGCCGGCCGTCGTCGACCAGGCCCGGGCGCTGCGCCCGGGCATCACCGTGGTGGTCGAGCGGATCGAGACCGCCGACGACCTGCGGGTGGCGGTCGCGGCCGGGGCCGACCTGTTCCAGGGCTTCCTGCTGGCCACGCCCGACCTGGTCTGAGCCCCGGCCCGACCGGGCTCAGGTCCGACCGCGCCCAGGCGTGGCCGCCCTCAGGCCTGGCCGGCCTGCTCGGGCGTCCGGTCGCGACCGCGGCTGACGGCCTCCAGCAGCAGCTGGGCGACGTCCAGCACCTCGGTGGTCTCGGGGGCCTTCTGCTCGCCCTGCAGGCTCGTCAGCCCGTCGGACATCATGACCCGGCAGAACGGGCAGCCGACGGCGATCGCCCCCGCCCCGGTGGCGACGGCCTCCTCGGTGCGGTTGACGTTGATCCGGGTGCCGAGCTTCTCCTCCATCCACATCCGGGCCCCGCCGGCCCCGCAGCAGAAGCTGGTCTCGCTGTTGCGCGGCATCTCGGTCAGCGTGGTCCCGCTGGCCTCGATGAGCTCGCGCGGCGGGGCGTAGACGCCGTTGTGCCGGCCCAGGTAGCAGGGGTCGTGGTAGGTGACGTCGCGCCGCTCGGTCGCCGGGGCCGAGACGGGGACGAGCCGCTTGTCGCGCACCAGCCGGTTGAGCAGCTGCGTGTGGTGGACCACGTCGAGGTCGGTGCCCAGCTGCGGGTACTCGTTGCCGAGGGTGTTGAAGCAGTGCGGGCAGGTGACGACCACCTTGGTCCGGCCGTCGCCCTTGGTGGTGCCGATCTCGGAGAACGTCTCGACGTTCTGCGCGGCGAGCATCTGGAACAGGAACTCGTTGCCGGCCCGGCGGGCGGGGTCGCCCGTGCACGCCTCACCGGGGCCGAGCACCGTGAAGGTCACGCCGGCGGTGTGCAGCAGCTCGGCCACCGCCCGGGTCGTCTTCTTGGCGCGGTCCTCGAACGCCCCGGCGCAGCCGACCCAGAACAGGTAGTCCACGCCGGACAGGTCCTCGGGGTCGTCGGCGCCGCCACCGCCGACGACGGGCACCGGGAACGGCAGGTCCTTGGCCCAGTCCAGCCGGGCCTTGGCCGCCACCCCCCACGGGTTCTGCCGCTTCTCCAGGTTGCCGAACAGGCCGTTGAGCTCGTTGGGGAACGCGGACTCCAGCAGCACCTGGTGCCGGCGCATGTCGACGATGGTGTCGACGTGCTCGATGTCGACCGGGCACTGCTCCACGCAGGCGCCGCAGGTGGTGCACGACCACAGCACGTCCTCGGTGAGGGCGGCGCTGCTCAGGAACGCGTTGGACAGCACGTCGTCGTGGACCTCGGCCGCCGTCGGCAGGCTGCGACCCTGGGCGCCGCCCGGGCCGACGTAGTCACCGCCCCCGGCGACCTCGCCCACCAGGGGCCGGTCCGGGGTGGCCTCGCCCGCCAGCAGGTAGGGCGCGTCGTCGTAGGCCCGGGTGCGCAGGGCCGTGATGAGCAGCTTGGGGCTCAGCGGCTTCTCGGTCTGCCAGGCCGGGCACTGGTCCTGGCAGCGGCCGCACTCGGTGCAGGTGGTCAGGTCGAGCAGGTTCTTCCAGGTCAGGTCCTGGGCCTTGCCGACCCCCAGGGCGGCGTCCTCGTCCAGCTCGTCGGCGTTCTCCAGGTCGACCGGGGTGCCGTCGATCGTGATCGGCTGCAGCGCGCCCAGGCTGGTCCGGCCGTCCGCGTGCCGCTTGAGCAGGATGTTGAACGGCGCCGTGAACCGGTGCCAGGCCACCCCCATGGTCGGGGTGAGGCCGATGACGACGAACCAGGCCATCGACACGACGATCTTGGTGGTCGCGACCACGACGATCGCCACGCCCAGCGGGCCCTCGCCCAGCCCGGTGAGCGCCTGGCCGAGCCACGCCGTCAGCGGGTAGTGCAGCGCCGTCGCGGTGTCCGCGCCGGCCACGGCCTCGTAGGCGTACTCCAGCGCCCGCAGGGCCAGCACGCAGACCGCGATCGCGACGATGGTCGCCTCGACGTAGTACGCCTGCCAGGTGGTCGAGCGGTAGAACCGGCTCCACCGGCCCGACGTGCGCGGCCCCTGCACCTGCCGGACGACGACCAGGGTCAGGATGCCGAGCAGGGTGAGCCAGGCGATGGCCTCGACCGCCCACTCGTACGGCGGGAAGTGGCCGATCACGGGCAGCACGAACCCGGGGTCGCCGACCTGCCCGTAGGCGGTGACCAGCGTGCCGATCAGCGCGACGAAGCCGACCATGACGAACCAGTGGGCGGCCCCCACGACGGGGCGGCGCAGCATGCGGGTGTGGCCGAGCACCTCGCGGACGGTCGTGACCAGGCGCGTGCCCAGGTGGTCGGTGCGGGAGCGGTCGGCCTGGCCGGTGCCCAGCACCGCGACCATCCGCCCGATCGTGGCCGCGAACAGCGCCACCCCGGTGACGCTGACGGCGACGACCACCACCAGCGCGACCGTCTGCACCACCTGTGACGACTCCACGTCGAGCTCTCCCTCTGCCGGTTGCTGCCGGCGATGTTACCCGCCGGTAACCGCGACGGTGCGGCTACCGGGTCATCGGCTCACAGCACCGAGAGCAGCCAGCCCAGGGCGATGAACAGGAAGGGTGCGGCCACGGCGAGCATCCCCACGATGATCAGCACCGCGACCAGCTTGGCCCCGGGCGAGACCTGGCCGTCGGGGGTGCGGCCGCGCAGGAACCTCAGCACGTCGTGCTCACCGCCGGCGCCGCGGCGTGCTGGCGTCGCCGGTGTACGGCGTCTCCATGGCCTCCGGCAGCCGGTTGCCCTTCTGCTGCACCTTGGCCGCCAGCTGCCGCGTGGCCATGGTGCGCACCGCCGTCACCAGGGCCCCGCTGATCGCGGCGAAGAGGATCGCCTCGACGGCGCGCACCTCGGGGCTCTCCGGCTCCTCGGGGGCCTCGTGGCCGGTCACGGCCTTCCAGGTCACCAGCAGGGCCTTGTTGACCACCGCCAGGGCGACGAACCGGAAGAGGATGGACGCGAGCTTCCACACGGGAGTGGGCATGGCGTCGACCCTGCCCGGTGGTCGCCCCGGCGGCAAGGCCAGCCCGGACCGAGGCGGACTTGAGTGCGACAGGCTCAAGAACGGCGGCAGTCAACTTGACACCCCGGGGCTCAAGGCGGACTCTTGTCGGCAGGACACACCCGCGTGACCGCGCGGGTCGTACCCGCAGACGAAGGAGAACAACCCCCATGGGCCGTGCAGTCGGTATCGACCTGGGCACCACCAACTCGGTGGTCGCCGTCCTGGACGGCGGCGAGCCGAGCGTCATCGCGAACGCCGAGGGCGGGCGCACCACGCCGTCCGTCGTGGCCTTCGCCAAGAACGGCGACGTGCTGGTCGGCGAGATCGCCAAGCGCCAGGCCGTGACCAACGTCGAGCGCACCATCCGCTCCGTCAAGCGGCACATGGGCACCGACTGGTCGACGGCGATCGACGACAAGAAGTACACCCCGCAGGAGATCAGCGCCCGCGTCCTGCAGAAGCTCAAGCGTGACGCCGAGGCGTACCTGGGCGAGCCCGTGACCGACGCCGTCATCACGGTGCCGGCGTACTTCAACGACGCCGAGCGCCAGGCCACGAAGGAGGCCGGCGAGGTCGCGGGCCTGACCGTGCTGCGCATCATCAACGAGCCCACCGCGGCGGCCCTCGCCTACGGGCTGGAGAAGGGCAAGGAGGACGAGAACATCCTCGTCTTCGACCTCGGCGGCGGCACGTTCGACGTCTCCCTGCTCGAGGTGGGCAAGGACGAGGACGGCTTCTCGACCATCCAGGTCCGCTCGACCTCCGGCGACAACCGCCTGGGCGGCGACGACTGGGACTCCGCCGTCGTCGACCACCTGCTGGCCAAGGTCAAGATGTCGACCGGCGTCGACCTGTCCAAGGACAAGATCGCCATGCAGCGGCTGTCCGAGGCGGCCGAGCAGGCCAAGAAGGAGCTGTCCAGCTCCACCAGCACGAGCATCTCGCTGCAGTACCTGTCGATGACCGAGAACGGCCCCGTCCACCTGGACGAGCAGCTGACCCGGGCGCAGTTCGAGCAGATGACCGCGAGCCTGCTCGAGCGCACCAAGGCCCCGTTCCACCAGGTCATCAAGGACGCCGGGGTGTCGCTGTCCGACATCGCCCACGTGGTGCTGGTCGGCGGCTCCACCCGCATGCCCGCCGTGACGGCCCTGGTCAAGGAGCTCACCGGCGGCAAGGAGCCCAACAAGGGCGTCAACCCGGACGAGGTCGTCGCGCTCGGTGCGGCCCTGCAGGCCGGCGTCCTCAAGGGCGACCGCAAGGACGTCCTGCTCATCGACGTCACGCCGCTGAGCCTGGGCATCGAGACCAAGGGCGGGCTGATGACCAAGCTCATCGAGCGGAACACGGCCATCCCGACCAAGCGCTCCGAGGTCTTCACCACCGCCGACGACAACCAGCCGTCCGTGCTCATCCAGGTGTTCCAGGGCGAGCGCGAGCTGGCCCAGCACAACAAGCCGCTGGGCACCTTCGAGCTGACCGGCATCGCGCCGGCACCGCGCGGCGTGCCGCAGGTCGAGGTCACCTTCGACATCGACGCCAACGGCATCGTGCACGTCAACGCCAAGGACCGCGGCACCGGCAAGGAGCAGTCCATGACGATCTCGGGCGGCTCGGCGCTGCCCAAGGACGAGATCGACCGCATGGTGCGCGAGGCCGAGGAGCACGCGGAGGAGGACCGCACCCGCCGCGAGGAGGCCGAGACCCGCAACCAGGCCGAGGCGCTGGTCTTCCAGACCGAGAAGTTCCTGGCCGAGAACGGCGACAAGGTCCCGGCCGGCGAGCGCGAGGAGGTCGACACCGCCCTGGCCGACCTCAAGAAGGCCCTGGAGGACCCGGCCACCCCGGTCGAGGACGTCAAGGCCAAGGTCGAGGCCGTCAGCAGCTCCAGCCAGAAGCTGGGCGCCGCGATGTACGCCGCCTCGGAGCAGCAGGCCCCGGCCGGCGACGCCGGTGACGCGGGCGAGCAGCCCGCCGCCTCCGACGACGACGTGGTGGACGCCGAGGTCGTGGACGAGGACGAGCGCAAGTGACGGACCCCGCCCACGACGGAGCAGAGCAGCGACCGGACGGGGTCGAGGCCGACATGACGCCGGCCGGCCCCGACGGCGTGGACGCGCCGCGCACGGAGCCGGGCAGCGACCTGCCCGGCGCCGTGCCGGACGACCTCGCCCAGGTGGCGGCCGAGGTCGACGCGGCCATGGCCGGGGCCGAGCAGGAGGCGCGGACCGCCTCGGGCGCCGAGGGGGCCGACCCGCTCGCGGCGGCCCTCGGGCTGGCCGAGCAGCGCCTCGGTGACCTGCAGCGCGAGCGCGCCGAGTTCGTCAACTACCGCCGGCGGGTCGAGCGCGACCGCGAGGTCGCCGGTCTGGAGGGCCGCACCAGCGTGCTGACGGCCCTGCTGCCCGTGCTCGACGACATCGACGGCGCGCGTACCCACGGCGACCTCGTGGGCCCGTTCGCCGCGGTGGCCGACAAGCTCGACGCGGTGCTGCGCCGCACGGGCCTGGAGCCGTTCGGCGAGGTCGGGGACCCCTTCGACCCCGCCCTGCACGAGGCGCTGCTGCACGACGGCGACACCCAGGTGGACCAGCCGACCTGCACCCAGGTGCTGCAGCGCGGCTACCGCATCGGTGATCGCGTGCTCCGTCCGGCTCGCGTAGCGGTGGCCAGCCCGCAGTGACGTAAAGCCCGGGCGCCTGCCTGCCGACGATCACCGTGTGACCGTTGAGACGACTGCCGACCTCAGCACGGTGCTCGTCGGCAGGCAGGGCATCCACCGTGCGTCCGGCGGGCTGGCGGCCTACGAGCTCCTGTTCCGCCAGCTGCCGATCGCCTCGCTGCAGACCGAGGCCGACCACGAGAGCGCCACCGCCCAGGTGATCAGCGCCGTGTTCGGCGACTTCGGCGTCAGCGACATCGCGGGGCCGCACCCGCTGTTCCTCAACGTCACCCGCGCGTTCCTGGTCGGCGAGATCGCGCTGCCCGACGCCCCCGACCAGATCGTGGTCGAGGTGCTGGAGCACGTCGTGCTCGACGAGCAGGTCCTGGCCGGCATCGAGCAGCTGCGCTCGCTCGGCTACCGGATCGCGGCGGACGACTGGGACGGCACCCCCGAGCGCGACCCGCTGGTGGAGCGCTCCGACATCGTCAAGATCGACCTGTCCGCCGTGGACCGCGACGGCCTGGCCGACATGGTCGCCCGGGCCCGCGCGCTGCGTCCGGGCATCGAGGTCGTCGTCGAGCGGGTGGAGACCCAGGCCGACGCCGACCTGGCCCGCGCGGCCGGCGCCGACCTGCTGCAGGGCTTCCTGCTCGACCGGCCGCAGACCGTGAGCGCCGCCGTGATGACCCCCTCGGACGTGGTGTGCCTGCGGCTGCTCGGGGCGCTGGCCAACGACGCCGACGTCGCGGAGCAGGAGCGGCTCGTGGCCTCCGACCCGGGGCTGGCGCTGCGCGTGCTGCGCATGGCCGGCAGCCCGGCCGGCGTCGGCAAGCCCGTGCGCTCGGTCCAGCAGGCCGTGGTGCTGCTGGGCCCGCGCAAGCTGAGCGCCTGGGTCGTGCTCATGGTCCTCGGTGGCTCGTCCCGGATCCCGGCCGAGCACGTCGTGACCATGCTGGCCCGGGCCGGGGCGTGCGCGCGGCTGTCGCCGACCCGCCCGGACGTCGCCTACACCGCGGGCCTGCTGTCGGCCGTGGCCGAGGTGCTGGGCGCCGACCCCGCCGCCACGGTGCGCTCCAGCGGCGTCGACCCGTCCATCGCCGAGGCCGTGCTGCACGGCGAGGGTCCGGTCGGGGCCACGCTGCGGGCCGTGGTGGGCCACGAGCGCGCCAACCCCGAGGTCGTCGTGGCCAACGGGTTCACGCCCTACGTGGTGTCGCGCGCCTACCTGGAGGCGCTGCGCGAGGCGCTGGACACCTCGCGCTCCCTGCACGCCTGAGCGTGCCGCTGGACGTGCCGCTGAACGTGACGCGGCAAACTTGACACGCCTAGACGCAACCTTGCACCCTGAGCCCCATCATGACTGGACAGGACTGGCTCGAGAAGGACTTCTACGCCGTCCTCGGCGTGCCCAAGAACGCCGACGAGGCCGCGGTCAAGAAGGCCTACCGCGCGCTGGCCCGCAAGCACCACCCCGACGCCAACGGGGGTGACCCCGCCGCGGAGAAGCGGTTCAAGGAGGTCGGCGAGGCCTACTCCGTGCTGTCCGACGCCGAGAAGCGGCAGCAGTACGACGCCGTGAGGGCCATGCGCTCCGGGGCCCGGTTCACCGCCGGCTCCGGTGCCCCCGGCGCGGGCGGGGCCGGCTTCGAGGACCTGTTCGGCGGCATGTTCGGCGGCGCGCCCTCGGCCGGTCGGGCTCGGCCCGGGTACCGGCGCAGCCGCGAGGGCTCGGCCGAGTTCGACGACCTGCTGGCCGACCTGCTCGGTCAGCAGGGGGGCGGCGGGTTCGCCGGCGGGGCCACCCGCGGGCCCGAGAAGGGTCGCGACCTGGCCGCGACGGCCCGGGTCGGGCTGGCGCAGGCGCTGCAGGGCACCGAGGTCACCGTCCAGGTCCTGGACCCCGTCGCTGGCGCCCGCTCCGTGCACGCCCGCCTGCCCGGCGGGGTCCGGGACGGGCAGAAGGTCCGCGTGCGCGGCAAGGGCGCCCGGGGCTCCGGCGGTCCCGGTGACGTGCTCGTGACCGTGCGGGTCGAGCCCGACGAGGTGTTCTCCTGGGACGGCACCTCCCTCAAGGTCAGCGTCCCCGTGACGTTCGCCGAGGCGGCGCTCGGGGCCACGGTCGCGGTGCCGACGCTGGAGGGCGTGGCCCGGCTCAAGGTGCCGGCCGGGACGCCCTCGGGACGCACGTTCCGGCTCAAGGGGCGCGGTCCCGCCGTCAAGGGCACCACCACCGACGTGCTCGCCACCGTCGTCGTCGCCGTGCCGCAGAAGCTGTCGGCCGCGGCCCGGGCGGCGGTCGAGGCGCTGCGCGAGGCCGAGGGCGACGCCGACCCGCGGGAGGGTCTGCTGGCCGCCGCCGAGCGGTCCCGCAGCCGGGCGGGTGCCCCGACGTGAGCGAGCGGGTGCTGCGGCGGGCCTACGTCATCTCGGTCGCGGCCGAGCTGGCCGGGATGCACCCCCAGACGCTGCGCCAGTACGACCGTGAGGGTCTGGTCATCCCCACCCGCACCCCGGGCGGCGGCCGTCGCTACACCGACGAGGACATCGACCGGCTGCGCGAGGTGCAGCGGCTGTCCCAGGAGGAGGGCGTCAACCTGGCCGGGATCCGGCGCATCCTCGAGCTGGAGGAGGAGACCCGGCAGCTGCGGGGCGAGCTGGCCGAGACCCGCGACGAGCTGCGTCGCACCCGGGAGGCCGCCGACCGCGTGTTCGCCGCCGGCGCCGGGGGCGACATCGTGGCCCTGGCGCCGGGGCGCCGGCCGCAGCGCCGGCAGCTGTCCACGGCTCTCGTGGTGTGGAGCCCGCGCCGCGACTGAGCCGCCCGCGCCAGCAGGGCCCACGCAGCAGGCCCGGTCCCCCACGGGGGGACCGGGCCTGCTGCGCACGGACGGGGTGGCTCAGCCGACCGGGTCGCGGTCCTTGACCGGGCGGACGACGCCGCTGCGGCGGTCCGCCTGGTACTCCCGCAGCATCCGCGACACCTCGGGCATCAGCAGGTACAGGCCGAAGATGTTGACCAGGGCGCAGACGAACAGCATGGCGTCGGCGAAGTTGAGCACCGCGCTGAAGGTGAGCACCGTGCCGATGACGATGAACACGCAGTAGACGACCTTGAACACGAGCTCGCTGACGGTGCTGCGGCCGAACAGGGTGGTCCAGGCCTTGAGCGTGTAGTACGACCACGTGATCAGGGTCGAGAACGCGAACAGCACCACGGCGAAGGCCAGCACGATCGGGAACCACGGGATCACGGTGGCGAACGCGTCGCTGGTCAGCACCACGCCGTCGGGGCTGGGGTCCTCGCCGGCGGCGTAGGAGTCCCGGGCGGCCAGCCACGAGTCGGGCCGCGCGATGACGATGGTCAGCGCCGTCATGGTGCAGATGATCACGGTGTCGATGAACGGCTCGAGGAGGGCGACGAAGCCCTCGGTGACCGGGCGCTTGGTCTTGACCGCGCTGTGGGCGATCGCGGCCGAGCCGACGCCGGCCTCGTTGGAGAACGCCGCCCGCTGGAAGCCGACGATCATCACGCCGAGGATGCCGCCGGTCACGCCCTCGGGGTTGAACGCGCCCGAGACGATCTCGCCGAAGGCGCCGGGGATGTCGGCGGCGTTGAACCCGATGACGGTCAGGCAGCCCAGCACGTACAGGATGGCCATGGCCGGTACGAGCCGGCTGGTGACCTTGGCGATGGACTGGATGCCGCCGATGATGACCAGGCCGACGATGACCGCGACGACGAGGCCGAACACCAGCGACGCGCCGCCGCTGCCCAGCGGGCCGTCCTCGCCGCCGGTCACGTTCTCGACCTGCGCGAACATCTGGTTGGCCTGGAACATGTTGCCGCCGGCCAGGCCGAAGGCGAGGATCGCGACGGCGTAGACGCCGACGAGCACGGTCGGCAGGATCGGCACCCGCAGCTTGGCGAAGGCGACCTTGAGGTAGCGGAACGGCCCGCCGGTCACGGTGCCGTCGGCGTGCTCCTCGCGGAACGCGACGCCGAGCGTGCACTCGACGAACTTGGTGGCCATGCCCAGCAGGCCGGCGACGATCATCCAGAAGGTCGCGCCGGGCCCGCCGATGGACACGGCGACGGCGACGCCGGCGATGTTGCCCAGGCCGACCGTGCCGGACACCGCGGCGGTCAGGGCCTGGAAGTGGGTGACCTCACCCGGGTCGTCCGGGTCGTCGTAGCCGCCGCGGGCCAGCGCCACGGCGTGCCCGAAGCCCCGGATCTGGATGAACCGGTAGCCGATGGTGAACACCACCGCGCCGATGATCAGCCAGGCGACGATCCACGGGACCTCCGCGGACCCGATCCTGACGGGGTAGAAGATGGCGCCGCCGACGGCATCGGACAGCGGCGTGAAGGCCCCGTCGATCGCCCCCTCGACGTCGGAGATGACTCCGCTCGGCAGGACCGTGCTCATACGGGCTCCTCGGTGGGCGTTGGGCAGGTTGGGGAACCGTAGTGTCCGGTCTGTGCCGTGCGCCACAGCGGAACGGCCGGGCAAGGCCGGTCCGACGGCTCAGACGAGCTCGACCAGCTCCGCCACCGACCCCCGGACCAGGCTCGGTCGGTACGGGAACCGCTCGACCTCGGAGGCCTTGGTCACCCCGCTCAGCACCAGCACCGTGCGCAGCCCGGCCTCCATGCCGGACACCACGTCGGTGTCCATCCGGTCGCCCACCATGGTCGTGGACTCGGAGTGGGCGCCGATCAGGTTCATGGCGTAGCGGAACATCATCGGGTTGGGCTTGCCCACCACGTAGGGCCGCTGCCCGGTGGCCGCGGCGATCAGCTCGGCGACCGCGCCGCACGCCGGCAGCGGGCCCTCGGGGGAGGGGCCGGTGGTGTCGGGGTTGGTGGCGATGAACCGGGCCCCGCCCTCGATCAGCCGGATGGCCTTGGTGATCGCCTCGAAGGAGTACGTGCGGGTCTCGCCCAGCACGACGTAGTCGGGAGCGGTGTCGGTCAGCACGAAGCCCGCGTCGTGCATGGCCGAGGTCAGGCCGGCCTCGCCCACCACGTAGGCGCTGGCCCCCGGCCGCTGGTCGGACAGGAACGTCGCCGTGGCCAGCGCCGAGGTCCAGATCTCCTCCTCACGGATCGCCAGGCCCATGCCGTGCAGCCGGGCCGACAGGTCCCGGGCGGTCCAGATCGAGTTGTTGGTCAGCACCAGGAACGGGCAGTCCCGCTCGCGCAGCGCGGCCACGAAGTCGTCGGCCCCGGCGATCGCCTTGCCCTCGCTGACCAGGACGCCGTCCATGTCGGTGAGCCAGGCCCGCGACTCGAACTCGTCCCCCTCGTCGCGGCCCGCGTCGCGCACCTCGTCGGCCTCGTCGGCCCGCTTCTCGATCGTCCGGTCCTTGCTGGTCGCCATGGCGCGAGACTAGACCGCCGTGAACTTGACTGGACTCGGCTCAACTCTCATCATTGAGCCAGTTCGACTCAACTGCCGAGGAGGCCGTCCGTGGACCTGAAGCTGACCACCCGGAGCCAGGAGGCGCTGTCCACCGCCGTGCACCGGGCCACCACCGGCGGCAACCCGTTCGTCGAGCCCGCCCACCTGCTCCAGGCGTTGCTGGTCGACCGCGGCGGGGTGCCGGCCGGTCTGCTGGAGGCCCTGGGGGTCGACGCGACCCGGCTGCGGGCCGCGGTCGACGCCCTGGTCCAGACCCTGCCGAGCGCGTCGGGGGAGTCGGTGACCGAACCCCGGGTCGCCCGCAGCACCCACACGGTCCTGTCGACCGCGGGCGAGGAGGCCCGGACGCTGGAGGACGCGTTCGTGTCCACCGAGCACCTGCTGCTGGCGCTGGCCGCCGACACCGGCCCGGCCGGCAAGGCCCTGCACGACGTGGGTGTGACCCGGGACGGCCTGCTTGCCGCCCTGCCGGGGGTGCGCGGCGGCGGCAAGGTGACCAGCGAGGACCCGGAGGCCACGTTCGACGCGCTGCAGAAGTACGGCCGCGACCTGACCGCCGACGCCCGCGAGGGCCGTCTCGACCCGGTCATCGGCCGCGACGCCGAGATCCGCCGGGTGGTGCAGGTGCTCAGCCGGCGCACCAAGAACAACCCGGTCCTGATCGGCGAGCCCGGGGTCGGCAAGACCGCGGTGGTCGAGGGCCTGGCCCAGCGCATCGTGTCCGGCGACGTGCCGGACTCCTTGCGCGACAAGCGCCTGGTCGCCCTGGACCTGGGGGCGATGGTGGCCGGGGCCAAGTACCGCGGGGAGTTCGAGGAGCGGCTCAAGGCCGTCCTGGCCGAGATCCAGGCCGCCGAGGGCCAGGTCGTCACGTTCATCGACGAGCTGCACACCGTGGTCGGGGCGGGGGCGGCCGAGGGATCGATGGACGCGTCCAACATGCTCAAGCCGCTGCTGGCCCGGGGCGCCCTGCGCCTGGTCGGGGCCACGACGCTGGACGAGTACCGCCAGCACATCGAGAAGGACGCCGCGCTCGAGCGGCGGTTCCAGCAGGTGCTGGTGGGCGAGCCCAGCCCCGAGGACACCATCGCCATCCTGCGCGGGCTCAAGGGCCGCTACGAGGCGCACCACAAGGTCGACATCTCCGACGCGGCGCTGGTGGCGGCGGCCGTGCTGTCCGACCGCTACATCCCGGGCCGGCAGCTGCCGGACAAGGCCATCGACCTGATGGACGAGGCCGCGTCCCGGCTCAACATGGAGATCCAGTCCTCGCCGGTGGAGATCGACGAGCTCCGCCGGGCCGTGGACCGGATGAAGATGGAGCGGCTGGCCCTGCAGAAGGAGCAGGACGCCGCCTCGGTCGAGCGGCTGGGCCGGCTGGAGGCCGAGCTGGCCGACGCCGAGGAGCGGCTCACGGCCCTGCAGATGCGCTGGGACGCGGAGAAGGGCAGCCTCAACGCGGTCGGCGACCTCAAGCAGCGCATCGAGGAGCTGACCGTGCAGGCCGAGATCGCCCAGCGCGAGAACGACCTGGAGACCGCCAGCCGGCTGCTGTACGGCGAGATCCCCGAGGCCGAGAAGGCGCTGGCGACCGCCGAGGCCGGTGGGGCCCAGTCCGCGGGCGACCCCGACCGGATGGTCAACGCCAACGTCGGCCCCGACGACATCGCCGAGGTGGTGGCCGCCTGGACCGGTATCCCCACCGGACGCCTGCTGGAGGGCGAGACCGAGAAGCTGCTGCACATGGAGCAGTTCCTCGGCCGGCGCCTGGTCGGGCAGGAGGAGGCGGTGCGGGCGGTGTCCGACGCCGTCCGGCGCTCGCGCGCGGGCATCAGCGACCCCGACCGGCCGACCGGGTCGTTCCTGTTCCTGGGTCCGACCGGCGTCGGCAAGACCGAGCTGGCCAAGTCGCTGGCGGACTTCCTGTTCGACGACGAGCGCGCCATGGTCCGCATCGACATGAGCGAGTACGGCGAGCGGCACACGGTGTCGCGCCTGGTCGGGGCGCCCCCCGGGTACGTCGGCTACGAGTCCGGCGGCCAGCTGACCGAGGCCGTCCGGCGCCGGCCGTACTCGGTGGTCCTGCTCGACGAGGTCGAGAAGGCCCACCCCGAGGTGTTCGACGTGCTGCTGCAGGTGCTGGACGACGGGCGCCTGACCGACGGCCAGGGGCGCACGGTCGACTTCCGCAACGTCATCCTGGTGCTGACCTCCAACCTGGGCTCCGTCGCGCTGATGGACACCACGGCGTCGTCGGAGGACCGGCGGGCGGCCGTGATGGACGCGGTGCGGCGGGCCTTCAAGCCGGAGTTCGTCAACCGGCTGGACGAGATCGTCGTCTTCGAGCCGCTGAGCATCGAGCAGCTCGGCGGCATCGTCGACCTGCACGTCGACGCCCTGGCCCGCAGGCTGGCCGAGCGCCGGCTGACGCTGCAGGTCAGCGACGCCGCGCGGGAGTGGCTGGCGCTGACCGGTTACGACCCGGCCTACGGCGCCCGGCCGCTGCGGCGGCTGGTGCAGCGCGAGATCGGCGACCGGCTGGCGCGGGAGCTGCTGGCCGGGCAGGTCGCGGACGGGGACACCGTCGTCGTCGACGTCACGGTGGGCCCGGACGGGACCCGCGACGGGCTGAGCGTGCTGCCGGTGGCCGCGGTCGGGGTCTGAGCCCGGTCAGGGCAGGACGGGGGCGGTCAGGGCGTCCCCGTCCAGGTCGTAGACCACGCACGTGCCCTGCCGGTCGCCGAACAGCACCCACGACTCGCGGGTGGGGGTGAAGACCCACGGGTCCAGGTCGTCCCGGTCCACGCCGGCCGCCAGCAGCCGGTCGGTGATCTCGACCAGGCACGCGTCGTAGCCCTCGTCGAGGACGGGGTCGTCCCCGGGCCAGGTCCGGTCCTCCAGCTCGACCAGGGCGATCACCTCGCCGTCGTGGGGGACGTCGCACGGGACGGTGCCGACGTCGTAGAAGACGTCGGTCTCCGGATCAACGAAGCAGGTGCCGACCGTCAGCTCCTCGGCCGGCACCTCCTCCTCCGTCGTCCCCGCGGACGGCGTGGGGTCGGCCGCCCCGGAAGTCCCGGTCGACGCGCCGTCGGTGTCCGGCGCGTCGGCGAACCCGTCGCGGAACCCGTCGGCGAACCCGTCGCGGACGTCGGGCCACACGGGCAGGAGCAGGGCGACGGCCGCGGCCTGCAGCCCCCCGGCCAGCAGCGAGACCAGCAGCCCCGCGACCGCCAGCCCGCGCCCGCGGCGACGGCCGCCCGAGGTCCGGACCAGGCCGGCGACGGCGGTGACGAGGCCGACCGGGACCAGTCCGAGCAGGGCCGTGACCAGTGCCGTCACGGCCCAGCCGTCCACCGGGGGCCGCGCGGCCGGCGGGGCCCCCCACCCGCCGGGCAGGTAGGGGTCGGGCGTCTGGGGGTGGGGTGGCGCGACGGACATGGTCGGGACGCTACGGGCGGACCGATGACGACGGACCCGGTTTGGCCGACGACCACCCGGGGTACCCGCAGCCCAGGCGGCGTGGCCGGGTCCTGCGGCGGTGCGGGACGGGCGCCCGCGGGTGTGGAGGCCCAGCATGGCGACGGCAGACGGCGCAGGCAGCGGTACGAGGTCCGACGCGCACGGCGGGGGTGGCAACCACACCGCCCACGCGATCCTGATCTCGGTCGTCGCCGCGATCGGCGGGTTCCTGTTCGGGTTCGACACGGCCGTCATCAACGGCGCCGTGGACGCCATGTCCGCGGACTTCGAGCTGTCCGCCGGCCTCAGCGGGTTCGCGGTCTCCAGCGCGCTGCTGGGCTGCGCCGCGGGTGCGTGGTTCGCCGGCAGCGCCGCGGACAGGTTCGGCCGCCAGCCCGTCATGATCGCGGCGGCGGTGCTGTTCCTGGCCAGCGCGGTCGGCTCGGGCCTCGCCTTCGGCGTGTGGGACCTGATCCTGTGGCGGGTCGTCGGTGGCCTGGGCGTCGGGGTGGCGTCGGTCATCGCGCCCGCCTACATCGCCGAGATCGCGCCGGCCGAGATCCGGGGCCGGCTCGCGTCGCTGCAGCAGCTCGCCATCGTCACCGGCATCTTCGTCGCGCTGCTGTCCGACGCGTTCCTGGCCGGGGCCGCCGGCGGCGCGGCCGAGGAGCTGTGGGGCGGTCTGACGGCCTGGCGCTGGATGTTCCTCGCCGAGACCATCCCCGCGGTCGCCTACGGCCTGCTCGCGCTCACCATCCCGGAGTCGCCGCGGTTCCTGGTGGCCCGCGGCGAGGAGAGCCGGGCCCGGGACGTGCTGCAGAAGCTGATGAGCCGCGAGAACGCTCGCGAGCGGATCACCGCCATCAAGAACTCGCTCAAGGGCGAGAAGCTGGTCGGGCTGCGCAACCTGACCGGCGACCGGCTGGGGCTCAAGCCCATCGTCTGGGTCGGCATCTTCCTGTCGCTGTTCCAGCAGCTCGTCGGGATCAACGTGATCTTCTACTACTCCACGACGCTGTGGCGCTCCGTCGGCTTCGAGGAGTCCGACGCGCTGACCATCACCGTCATCACCTCGGTCACCAACGTGGTCGTCACCATCGTCGCGATCCTGCTCGTGGACCGGATCGGCCGCCGTCCGCTGCTGCTGATCGGGTCCACGTCGATGGCGGTCGCGCTGGCGACCATGGCCGTCTGCTTCTCGCAGGCGACCGGCACGGGGGACGAGGTCAGCCTGGCCGAGCCGTGGTCGACCGTGGCCCTGGTCGCGGCCAACGTGTTCGTCGTCGGCTTCGGTGTCTCGTGGGGTCCCGTCGTCTGGGTCCTGCTGGGCGAGATGTTCCCCAACAGGCTGCGGGCCCCCGCCCTGGCCGTCGCCGCCGCCGCGCAGTGGCTGGCCAACTTCGCCGTCAGCACGTCGTTCCCGTGGCTGTCGGAGAACGCGGGCCTGTCGTTCACCTACGGCGGGTACGCGCTCTTCGCCATCCTGTCGGGGCTGTTCGTCGCCACGCAGGTGCGCGAGACCAAGGGTCAGGAGCTGGAGGACATGACCGGCGCGACCGGGCGCACGCCGCGAAGGGATGCGGCCGCAGTCGGTTGATACTTGAAGTTCCTCCGCCCTCGTCCCGGTTGGTCGCGGATCCTTACGCTTTCATGCGTTCCGGGCTACGTTTCCGACCTCGGGACCCACAGGGAGAGGAACCCATGTCCATGGATCGGAACACACGCACCTGGCGGCTCGGCGCCGTCGCCGTCACCGCGGGGTCGCTGGTGGCGGCCTCGGTCGTCGCGCTGCCCGCCTCCGCCGCACCGGTCGGTCGGGCCTGCGAGAACCGGGCGAACCTGACCTACGGCAACCTGCTGGACTGCGTCACGGTGGAGGGGGTCGTCGAGCACCTGGAGGCGCTCCAGGCCATCGCGGACGCCAACGGTGGCAACCGTGCCTCGCAGACGCCGGGCTACCAGGCCAGCGTCGACTACGTGGTCGACGAGCTCGAGTCCTACGGCTGGGACGCCGAGGTCGTGCCCTTCACCTACGCCGCGGCCGAGACGGCGCTGGAGCAGCTGACCCCCGTGGCGGCCACCTACCAGCAGAACGCCGCGACCGGCACGGGCGAGGGCGACGTGACCGGGACCGTGATCCCCGTCGACATCAACCTGACCCCGCCGCGGGCCAACAGCAGCGGCTGCGAGGCGGCGGACTTCGAGGCCCTGGACTTCTCGGGCCCGGCCGACATCGCCCTGGTCCAGCGCGGCAGCTGCTCGTTCGCCATCAAGGCGCTGGCCGCCGAGGCCGCCGGGGCCGAGGCCGTCGTGATCTTCAACCAGGGCGACACCGAGGCCGCCGACCGCAACAACGCCCTCAACCCCACGCTGGGCGGTGAGGACGTGGTCGACATCCCCGTGGTCGGGACCACGTTCGCCGCGGGCCAGGCGCTCGCGCAGGCCGGCTCCACCGCGCGGGTGGCCATCGACTTCTTCGACGCGACGTCCTACAACGTCATCGGCGAGCTGGCCGGCCGCACCGACGGCAACGTCGTCATGGCCGGGTCGCACCTGGACTCCGTGCCGGCCGGGCCCGGCATCAACGACAACGGCTCCGGCTCCGCCGCGCTGCTCGAGGTCGCCCAGATGATGGCGAAGTCCAAGCCGCAGAACACCGTGCGCTTCGCGTGGTGGGGGGCCGAGGAGCTCGGTCTGATCGGCTCGACCGAGTGGGTCGGCCAGCGCACGCAGGCCGAGCTCGACGAGATCGCGCTGTACCTGAACTTCGACATGATCGGCTCGCCCAACTACTACTTCGGCGTGTACGACGCCGACGAGTCCAGCTTCGAGGCGCCGGTCGTCGTGCCGGACGGCTCGGAGGACATCGAGGCGACGTTCGAGTCCTTCTACACCCTGCGGGACGAGCCTTACGACGACTCCGCGTTCAGCGGTCGCAGCGACTACCAGGCCTTCATCAACAACGGCATCGCCTCCGGCGGGCTGTTCACCGGGGCCGAGGTCGTCAAGACCGAGGAGCAGCAGGACATCTGGGGCGGGACCGCGGGCGCCCAGTTCGACCCCTGCTACCACCTGGTGTGCGACACCATCGACAACTACGACGCCCACGCGCTGGAGGTCAACTCCGACGCCGTCGCATTCGCGGTCTTCCGGTACGCGGCCTCCACGGAGGACGTCAACGGGGTCGAGGGTCGCCGGGTCCCGGGCCGGTTCCTCGTCCCGGCCCCCGCCGGTCCCGAGTTCAGCTTCGCCGGTCCCCTCGGCGGGGACGACCACGGGCACGACCACGACCACGAGGGTGACGAGGACTGACCCTCGGCACCTCGGGCACCCCGGCACCACGGAGCCCGCGAGCGCAGCTGCGCTCGCGGGCTCCCGCGCGTGCTGGGCGGCCGATGTGCGCACGGGCCGATGTGCGCACGGGCCGATGTGCGCACGGGCCGATGTGCGCACGGGCCGATGTGCGTACCGACCAGCGACACGACACGCGGGCTCGCCGGGTCAAGACCCGCGTGGGTCGCGGTCGTGTCGCTCCTTGGTACGCCCGGCTGGGCGGCCGCCGCGGGGCCAGGGCCGTCGGCGCCCGGCGTCAGGGCGTGGGGTCCTGCAGCTCGGCCTTGCGGCTCAGCCGGGCGTCCAGTGCGCTCAGCGTGCCGACGACGATGGCCCCGAGCACGGCGATGACGACCACGCCGCCGATGCCCTCCAGGCCGCCGGAGGGTGCCAGCAGGCCGCGGTCCTCGGTCTGCCACGGCCACAGCGCCCGCAGCGAGCCGACCATCAGCCCGGCCATCGCCAGCAGGGTGACGTGGCGGTGGTGCTCCAGCAGCCAGCGGACCACCCGGACGAAGCTGCCCAGGCCGAGCACGGCGCCGACCGCGAACACCCCCAGGTAGGTGAGGTCGCGGTCGTTCACCGCGCCGATCGTCGTGTCGTACAGGCCGATGCTCAGCAGGAAGAACGACCCGCTCACGCCGGGCAGGACGAGCGCGCAGACCGCGACGGCCGCAGCCAGGGCGACCAGCAGCAGGTTCGGCTCGGCCTGCTGCGCCGGCGGCAGGCCGGTGAGCAGGAACGCGAACGCGGCGGCCCCGACCAGCACGGCCCAGTCCCGCAGGCCGCGCATCCGGTCCGCCATCCGCAGCGGCACGGCGACCGAGGCGGCGATGAACCCGAAGAACAGCCCGCGCATGCCGACGGGGTAGTCCTCCAGCAGCGGCTCGATGGCCGCCGCCCCCAGCACGACCGCCGCGACCATGCCGACCAGCACGGGCAGCAGGACCGACCAGTGGACCTGCCGCATCTCCGCCCGGGTCACGGCCCAGCCCTGGCCGGGACGCACCAGCGCGACCGCACCGCGCACGAAGTGGTCCGCGCCGGTGATGATGCGGTCGTACAGGCCGAGCACCAGCGCGAGCGTGCCGCCGGAGACGCCGGGGACGACCTCGGCCGAGCCGACCAGGGCGCCGCTGGCCAGGTAGCCCGGCAGGCGCGCGGGGTAGGACAGGTCGGTGCGGCCACCACGCTCGGCCGGGGTGGGACGGGCCGCCGGCTCGCTCACGCCTCGCCGCCGTCCAGCTCGACGACGACCGGGGCGTGGTCGCTGGGACCCTGCCCCGTGGTCGAGCCCTTGGGCTTGCGCTGGTCCCGGTCGACGAACGCGTGGCTGACCCGGTCCGCGAACGCCGCGTTGCCCAGCACCAGGTCGATCCGCATGCCGCGCTTCTTGGGGAAGGCCAGCTGCTGGTAGTCCCAGTAGCTGAAGACGCCCGGGCCCGTGACGGGCAGGACGACGTCGCGGAACCCGTCGTCGACGAAGCCCTGCAGCGCGGCCCGCTCGGCGGGGGTGACGTGGGTGTCGGTGAACACCGCCGGGTCCCAGACGTCGTCGTCGGTCGGGGCGATGTTCCAGTCGCCGACCAGGGCCAACGGCTGCTCCGGCGCGGCGGCGGTCCAGCCCGCCGCGGCCGCCCGCAGCGCCTTCAGCCACTCCAGCTTGTAGGCGTAGTGGGGGTCGGCGACCGTGCGGCCGTTGGGCACGTACAGGCTCCAGAGCCGCACCCCGCCGCAGGTCGCGCCCATCGCCCGGGCCTCGGTGACCAGCGGGTCGCCGAAGCCGGGGGCGCCGGGGAAGCCGACCTCGACGTCGGCCAGCCCGACGCGGGACACGACGGCGACCCCGTTCCACTGGTTGAGCCCGTGGTAGGCGACCTCGTAGCCGGCGGCCTCGAAGGCCATCACCGGGAACTTGTCGTCGGCGACCTTGGTCTCCTGCAGGGCGACGACGTCGACGTCGGCGGTGCCGAGCCACTCGACCACCCGCTCGAGCCGGGAGCGGAGGGAGTTGACGTTCCAGG
The DNA here is from genome assembly GCF_042466345.1 of Jannaschia sp. R86511. NCBI lineage: Bacteria > Pseudomonadati > Pseudomonadota > Alphaproteobacteria > Rhodobacterales > Roseobacteraceae > Jannaschia > Jannaschia sp. R86511. Next base: position 177,586 of record NZ_JAXHCD010000001.1, on the reverse strand, counting down.
TGGCCAGTCGCACCCGGCCACCGTAGGCCACGCCGATACCGTGGTCGCCCGTGAGCAGCCCACCCGGCACGACCCCAGGACCCACCGCCCCCACCGCGCCGGCCCGCCCGACGGCGCTGGTCACCGGACCCACGTCCGGCATCGGCCACTCCTTCGCCCGCGCCCTGGCCGCGTCGGGCCACGACCTGGTCCTGGTCTCCCGCGACGAGGCCCGGCTGGAGGTGACCGCGGCCGAGCTGCGCGGGCGCTACGCCGTCACCGTCGAGGTGCTGCCGGCCGACCTGTCCGACCGGGAGCAGGTGGCGCGGGTGGCCGAGCGGCTGCGGGACGCGGGTCGCCCGGTCGACCTGCTGGTCAACAACGCGGGCTTCGGCGTCAAGGGCCGCTTCGTCGGGGGTGACCTCGACGCGGAGCTGCGCCAGCTCGACGTGCTGGCCACCGCCGTGCTCGTGCTGTCCCACGCCGCCGCCCCCGGGATGGTGGACCGCGGCCGGGGGGCGATCGTCAACGTCAGCTCGGTGGCCGGGTTCGGGCCGATGGGCAGCTACTCCGCCGCCAAGGCCTGGTGCACGTCGTTCACCGAGCACCTGGCCGCGACGCTGGTGGGGACCGGGGTGACCGCGACCGCGCTGTGCCCGGGGTTCGTCCGCACCGAGTTCCACGACCGGGCCGGCATGGACGTCGGCAGCCGGTCCTCCGGCTGGTGGCTCGACCCGGACGACCTGGTCGAGGACTGCCTGCGCGACGTCCGCCGAGGCCGCGCCCTCAGCGTGCCCAGCCGCCGCTACCGCGCCCTGGTGGTGCTGCTCGGGCTGCTGCCCGCCGGCACCTACCGCGCCAGACTGCTGAACGCCGGCCGCCGCCGGACCGGGACCCACCGAGGAGACGACGCATGAGCGAGCCCACCCGCACCCCCGAGCAGCCCGCCGGCGCCGGCCGCACCGACGACCCGGGGGCCGGTGACGCCCGCAACCGGCTGGCCGCGCTGGTGGCCGAGCGCGCCGTGGTCCACGGCGAGGTGACGCTGTCCTCCGGGGCGACCGCCGACTACTACGTGGACCTGCGTCGGGTGACCCTGGACGGTGAGGTGGCCCCGCTGATCGGCGAGGTCATGCTCGACCTGGTGGCCGACCTCGAGATCGACGCCGTCGGGGGCCTGACCCTGGGGGCGGACCCCGTGGCCACGGCCATGCTCCACACCGCCGCCGCCCGGGGGCGCCGGCTCGACGCGTTCGTGGTCCGCAAGGCGGGCAAGGCGCACGGCCTGCAGCGCCGCATCGAGGGCCCGGACGTCGCGGGTCGTCGCGTGCTGGCCGTCGAGGACACCTCGACGACCGGGGGCTCGGTGCTGACGGCGGTCGAGGCGCTGCGTGAGGCCGGGGCCGACGTCGTCGCGGTGGCCGTCATCGTCGACCGGGGCACGGTGGCCGCCGCGAAGGTCGCCGAGGCCGGCCTGGGGTACCGCTACGCGCTGGGGCTGGCCGACCTCGGCCTGGGCTGACCGGGGACCGGGACGGTGGACGGGCAGTGGTTCGCCCCGGCGCTCGCCCTGCTGCTGCTCGCCGCGGTGCTGGTCGGGGTCGCCCTGTCGGTCGTCGCGGACCGGCGCCGCCGCGAGCGGCTGCTCGTCTGGTCGGCCGAGCGCCGCTGGGACTGGCGGGCCACCGACGAGCGTCTGGTGGGCTTCCTGCCCGGCGAGCCGTTCGGTCGTGGGCGCAGCCGTCGGGTCGGCAACGTCGTCAGCGGGACCTGGGACGGCCGGCCCGCGCTGGGTTTCGACTACCGGTACAAGGTGACGACGGGCTCCGGCAAGAACCGCCGCACCCGGACGTACCGCTACGCCGTCGCGGCGGTCCACCTGCCGGTCGCCCTGCCCCGGGTCCACGTCGGGCCCGAGAACGCGTTCCACCGGGTGGCGCAGGCGTTCGGCGTCGACGACATCGAGGTCGAGAGCCACGAGTTCAACCGCCGGTACACCGTCGAGGCCGACGACCGCCGGGCCGCGTTCTCGATCCTGCACCCGCGCCTGGTGGAGACCCTCAGCCGCGTCGAGCCGGTGGAGTGGCGGACCGACACCTCGGTGCTCGGCCCGGTCCTCGTCAGCTGGTGGCGGGGCTCGCTGGAGGCCGTCGAGCTGCAGCAGCGGCTGATCCTGCTCGACGCGGTCGTCGACTCGGTGCCGGACTACGTCTGGCGTGACGCGGGCTGGGAACCGGGTGACGCCGGTCAGCGCTCCTGACCCGGTCCGCGGCCGCCCCCTAGGCTCGGGACCAGGCCCCGGGACCGCCCGATGGCCCCGGCCGGGAAGGACCAGGCATGGAGATCGCCCTCGTCGTCGTCGGTGTCGTCCTGCTGCTGCTCGTGGTCTACGTCGTGGCGCAGTACAACGGCCTGGTCCGCACCCGGAACCTGGTGCAGGAGTCCTGGCGCCAGGTCGACGTGGAGCTGCACCGGCGCCACGACCTGATCCCCACGCTGGTCGAGACCGTCAAGGGCTACGCCGCCCACGAGCGCGAGGTGCTGCAGCAGGTCGTGCAGGCGCGCAGCGTGGCGGCCCGGGCCGGGTCGGGGGTCGCGGAGCAGGCGGCGGAGGAGAACGCGCTGAGCGGGGCGCTGGGGAGGCTCTTCGCGCTGTCGGAGGCGTACCCCGAGCTGCGCGCCAACGAGAACTTCCTCGCGCTGCAGACCGAGCTGGCGGACACCGAGGACCGGATCGCGGCGGGGCGGCGGCTCTACAACGCCAACGTGCGGGCGCTCAACACCAAGGTCGAGGTGGTGCCGAGCAACCTGGTCGCGGGCGCGGCCGGGATCGGGCGGGCCGAGTACTTCGAGGCGGTCGACCCGGTCGTGCGGGCGCGGCCCGACGTGTCGTTCTGAACGGCGCCGGCGCGCCGGAGCCCAGCGGCGGGACGGCCGTACCCGACCACGAGGCCCTCGACCCCGCCCTCGACCGGCGCAACGTCGAGGACCGCTACCGCGGCTGGAGCGTCGACGCCGTGCGCGCCGACCTGGCCGCCCGCTCGCACCCGTTCCACGTGGCGATCGAGAACCTGGCGCACGACTTCAACATCGGCTCGATCGTGCGCACGGCCAACGCCTTCAACGCCCGCTCGGTGCACGTGGTCGGGCGGCGGCGCTGGAACCGTCGGGGCGCGATGGTCACCGACCGCTACCTGGACGTCCGGCACCAGGCCGACGCCGCGACGCTGCACCACTGGGCCGCCGGGCAGGGCCTGCCCGTGGTCGGCGTGGACAACGTGCCCGGGGCCGAGCCGCTGGAGACCCTGGAGCTGCCCCGGGAGTGCGTGCTGCTGTTCGGCGCCGAGGGCCCGGGCCTGTCGCCGCAGGCCGCGGCCGGGTGCAGCCACCTGGTCGGCATCACGCAGTTCGGGTCGACCCGCTCGGTCAACGTCGGGGCCGCCGCCGCGGTCGTCATGCACGCCTGGGTGCGGCGCTGGGTGTTCGACCAGCCCGTCTGACGTGTCCGCGTGGTCCGGTGGCTGCGTCAGGGGGCTCCCACCACGAACACGCCCTCGACGATCTCGCCCTCGACCGTCACCTCCTCCTCGGACCATGTGACGTCACCCACGGTGCTCCAGTCACCGGCCAGGTCGGCCCCGCCCAGCTCGACGTCGAGCGAGGGCAGCCCGCACTGCGGGGGCGAGGACTCCAGCAGGGTCGAGCACAAGCGGGTCGTGCCCCCCTCGGTGACGGCCCACCCCCGGACCAGGAACGGACCGTCGATGCCGTTGCGGACCGCGTCTTCGACGAGCACCGAGCCGTCGGGTTGTGAGGTGACCCCGCCGGTCCCCGTGGGGAAGTCCTCGCAGTCGGCCGCCCCGGCCAGGCAGGCCCCGGCGGCGCCTCCCCCGGTCGAGGTGCCGGTCGCGCCCGCGGCGCCGTTCACCCCGTCCTGGGCCGAGCCCTCAGCCCCGCACCCGGTCAGCAGCAGCAGCGCCACGGCCGCGGTCGTCGTCAGCAGGTTCCTCGTCATGCGGGTTGGACGCGACCGGGGGCACGGCGGTTCCGGCCCCGGCCGACGCACGCCGCGAGCGGGTGGCGCGCACCTCGAGCACCGCCACGGCCAGGCTGTGCGGCACGGTGAGGGCCCAGATCACGGCGAGCAGACCTCCCAGGACCGTGGCCCCGGTCAGGCCCACCGCCAGCGCGGCGACGAGCACCCCGACCGTGGCGGGCACCCCGGCCCGGGCGGAGTCCAGCACCTCGGTCAGCGGTCGCCCCACGTGGCGGGGGCGCGGCCGCCCGTCCGGCCGCAGCACCTGCGCCAGCCGGGCCTGGTGGCGCAGCGCGTGCCAGAACGCGAAGTACACGGCGAAGGCGAGCAGCGGGTGGGCCAGCGCGGCCAGCGCGGTCAGGGCGGCTAGCTCGGTGGCCACCGTCGCGGCCCGGTGGTCGCCGCGGACGGCGGCCACCACGCAGCCCAGGACGGCGGCCACGCCGACCGCGGTCAGCAGGTCCGCCAGCAGCGGCAGCGGCGCCAGGACCGGGGCCAGCCGGGGGTCCACCGCGGCCAGCGCGGTCCCGGCCTCCCGGGACGCCAGCGGCAGCAGCACCACCACGGCGCCGCCGAGCGCGGCCACCCACGCCAGCGGGTCGCGCCAGCCGCGGGCCAGGCCCCGCTCGACGGCCACCCCGGCCTCGCCCGCCGCGAAGTGCGCGACGCTCAGCCCGAGGAACAGCGCGAAACCCAGCCGCGGGGCCACGAGGTACGCGGCCAGGCTCGCCAGCGCCAGGGCGACGTAGCCGACGACGAACCGCGCCCCCATGCCCTGCAGCGCCGCGACGGACGGGTCGTCCCGCACGCGCGCCAGCAGCCGGGCGAGCCGTCCCGCGCCGGAGCCGTCGTGGGTGCCGTCGTGGGTGCCGTCGTGGGCGCCGACCGGGGTTCGACCCGCGGGGCGGGGTCGTCCCGCCAGCAGCACCAGGTGGTCCAGCGCCCCGTGGGGGCTGCCGAGCGCGACAAGCCCGACCGCCAGCGCCCCGGCCACCCCGGTGCGCCAGGGCTCGCCGAGCGGGGCCAGCAGCACCGACACCGCAATCCCGGCGACGACGGCCACGGTGCCCGTGCGCGTGATGCGGTCCTCGGCCACCAGCGGCATGGGCCCAGCGTGCGCCCGTCCGGCCCGGCCCGCGACCCGGGACCCGCGACCCGGGACCGCGGCGTCACCCCAGGTCGACGTCGACCCAGCGCGTGCCCTCGACCACCTGGAACGTGCCTCCCCAGTGCGCCGGCAGCAGGACCACCCCGCCTGCTCCCAGCGGCGCCGGCAGCGCGTCGTGGCTCATGCGGCCGGTGACGACGACGACCACGCGGGGGTGGTCACGCTGCGGCACGTGGTGCAGACCCGCCAGCGGCGCCGTCGACCGGCTGATCCGGTAGTGCGGGGTGTCGACCACCAGCCCGTCACCGGTGGTGGGTGCGGGCGGGTCGAGGTTGACGGCCCACTCGGCCCGCAGGCAGAGCATGGCCTGCTCGCGGTGCAGCTCCCGGGGCGCCCGGCCGTGCTCGACGGCCCAGTCGTAGACCCGGTAGGTGGTGTCCGAGGGGGTCTGCGGCTCGGCGACCACGACCCCCGCCCCCAGCGCGTGCAGCATCCCCGCGGGCACGTGGTGCACGTCCCCGACCCGGGCCGGCACCCGGCGCAGCAGCGGCACCAGCGCCGGGGTGCCCATGGCGGCCTCGACGTCGTCGGCCGTCGTGCCGGGGACGACCCCCAGCAGCAGCTCCGCCCCCGGCTCGGCCTGCACGACCACCCAGGACTCGGTCTTCAGGTGCGCCCCGGGCAGCCGGTCGAGCACCGCCGCCGACGGGTGGACCTGGACCGACAGGTGCTCCCGGGCGTCCAGGTGCTTGAGCAGCAGCGGGAACCGACCCGCCGCCGTCGGCTCGGTCCGGCCCAGCAGCGCGTCCCGGTCGGACGCGACCAGGTCGGCCAGGCTGCGACCGGCGTGCGGCCCGTGGGCCACCCGCGTCACCGGGTCGTGGACCTCGGTGACCGTGGCGTCGAGGTCGGCGACGTCCCAGGACTCGCCGACCGCCACGCCCTCGGGCAGGTCCCGGCCCAGACCTGCGAGCCGGTGGCCGCCCCAGGGCTTCGGGACCAGTCGGGGGGTCAGGACGAGCGGGCCCAGGGTCACGGACCCAGGGTCCCACCCGGCCGGGCGTGCGTCCGGCGCTCAGTGCCAGACGGTGCGACGACCACGCTGCTGGGGGGCCCGGCTGGTCTGCCAGACCCGCCGCCAGCGAGCCACGTCGGGACCGCTGGTCGGGGCGTTGCCCTCGCCCGAGGCGCGCAGCCGCGCCGAGAACCAGTCGCTGCCGTCCTCGTCGAGCAGCTCGGCCATGGCGCGCTCGACCCGCTTGCCGAAGTCGCGTGGGCCCTCGTCGGGCACCGGCACGACGGGCTCGCCGTAGCGGATGCTGACCGGCGGGCGGCCGCGGCTGGGCCAGGCCTGCTCGTGCGGCATCGCGTTGAACGAGCCGCGGATGGCGATCGGCACGACGGGCACGCCGTAGGTGGTGGCCATGAACGCCGCGCCCAGCTTGAAGGGCCCGGTCCAGCCGTCGCGCGAGCGGGTGCCCTCGGGGTAGACGACGATCGACCAGCCGTCCTTGAGCAGGTACCCGGGCGTGCTCGACAGCGACCCGCCCCGGCGCTCGATCGGGAACGTGTTGAACAGCACCGCCGAGCCGGCCGCGCGCCACCAGGTGTCGAAGAAGTAGTCCGCCGCCGCCGCCACGGCCGTCTTGCGGCGCCAGCGGGCCGGCAGAGTGTTCATGATCAGCGGGGTGTCGACGTGCGAGGTGTGGTTGGCGACGAACACCACGGGTCCCTCGACGCGGTCGAGCACGTCCAGGCCGTGCGCCTGCACCGACACCTGCGAGCGCAGCAGCCCGTTCATGCCGACGCCCAGGACGATCTCGCGCACGCCGCGCATGAACGGCGTCCGGGCCCACCGGGTCGGGAAGACCCGGGTGGACCGGGCGGGCACGTACGGCTCGGCCGAGCGCGGCACGAGCGCCTTGCGGCCGACGCCCCAGCGCCAGCCGCGCGCGACGGTGCGGACGTCGCGCACGCCGTCCCGCACCCACGAGGTGGGCGTGGTCCGGCTCACGTGACGTCCGCCACCAGGTGCGGCGGGTTGTGCAGGTAGGTGATGGACGGGTCCGGGCCGACGGTGTCGGACACCATCTCCAGCGCGTCCTGCAGCGTGGAGGCCGCGCGGAAGCCCATCCGGGCGCAGGCCTTGCGGTTGCCGCCGACCCACACCACGTTGCGCCCGCTGCCCAGGTGGTCCAGGGCGTGCGCGATCCAGTACCACATGTAGAACGGGTGGACGCCGTGGTAGGCGTAGCTGGTCCGGTACAGGTGGACGTACCAGGGGTCGGTGGCGTACCGCTCCTCGAACTGCTTCTCGATGACCTGCGGGTCGGTCGAGGTGGACAGGACCTCCTCGAAGAAGTCCACGTACGAGGGGTGGTGCAGCTGGTTGAACTCCTGCGCGACCGGGTGGTACAGGATCACCGCGCCGCCTTGGCGCACGACCGGCTGGCCCCGGTAGCTGTTGAAGTAGTAGCCCAGCCCCATGCAGGCGGCCAGGATCGGGTTCATGACCGAGTCGACGTTGTAGGGGCCGACGAACGGCACGCCCAGCACCATGACGTCGCTCTGGCCCTGCACCGGGACGAGCTGCTGACGGTGGACCGCGGCGATGGTCTTCTCGTGCACGGCCTCGACCTCGCCGGCGACGACGCCGGTCAGCCCGTAGGCGCCGCGCATCGAGTGGAACGCGTTGTGCTTGACCCGCTTGGGCGCCAGCGCCATGCCGCGGCGGATGCCGACGAAGCGGGCCTGGTCGGCGATGTTCCACTCCCACTCGCGCTTCTGCAGGAACGAGTACGCGTCGGGGAAGATCGTGTTGTTGAGCGTGGTCTCGATCTGGAACACCTTGACGTGCTCCGCGACGACCTTGCCCATGCGCCAGGCGCTGGAGTGCAGCGCCGACTTCTTGTGGTCCATGAACGACCGGCTGTTGACCATGGTCTGCGGGTTGTGGTGGTGCTTGAGGCTCGAGTACGGCGCGAGGCCGATCGCGACGGACTTGTGGCCGCCGTCCATCGCCACCAGGTTCACGTTGACGTAGACCAGCAGGTCGGACTCCGCCGACCGCTTGTGGATCTGGACGTCCTCGTCGTGGCGCGTCTTGCCGAGGGTGGCGATGTTCTCCTTGTCCTCGGCGTCGAAGTTGTACAGCGCGCCCTGGGGGAAGAAGCTGCGGAACACCCGCTCGCCGACGATGTGCTTGAGCTCGTCGGGGTTGAGGCGGCGGTGCAGAGCGTTGGCGCTGACCAGCTCGACGTCGTCCACCCCGGCCGCCGCGGCCATCTCCAGGACGGCCTCGATGATGCGCTGGCGGATGTCCGGGCTCTTCATCGGGGGCAGCGGGATGCTGATGTCGTCGAAGGCGATCGTCAGCCGCATGCCGGCGAACAGCAGGCTCGGCAGCGGCTCGGAGTCGACCGGGTTGCGCAGCGCCTCGTCGATCGCGGCGTCGACGTCGGGGACGGCGGGCAGGCTCTCCGGCGGGTAGACCACGCGGGTCCCGCGGGGGAACGACTCCAGCCGGAACCCCTCGCCCTCGTGCACCACGAGCGGCGGGGTGCGGTCGTCCACCTCGAGCACGAAACCGGGACGCGTCATGCGTGTCATCCAACCACCGCCAGCCCCCTGCCCCGGAACCGCGCCCAGCACTGCGGCGGGGGAGGGGCGAGATCGGCCGCCCGACGGCGACACGCCGGCAGAGGCCGTCGTCCGGCGGATCTCGTCCGAGCGGGCGCCCCAGCGGGGGTCGTCGAGCATCGACGGTTCGGTCGTCCTTGCCCGCCCTCCGGCGCGGGTGAGATCCGTCATCTGACGGGGACACGCCGTCAGGGGCCGTCGTCCGGCCGACCTCGTCGGGGACGGGGCTCTTTGTGAGGAACGTGTCCACAGGGGCCGTCGGTCGTCCACAGGGTCCCGAGCGACCTCCCTGGCGGGCGGTCGAGCCGCAGGCTCGGGTGCTGTGGGGTGGGAGCAGCTGGTGTGGACCCGGGAACGGGCGCGGCGGGAGGGGGTCTCGCGCGAACGGCTGACGCGCAGCGGGGAGTTCGTCCGGGTCGTACGGGACCGGTACCTGGAGCTCGTGTGGGCCGACGACCTGCGCGCTCGAGGGGCCGCCGTGATCTCGGCGGTGCCGCCCCGCAGCCGCCTCAGTCACTCGACCGCCCTCGAGCTGGCCGGGCTACCGGTCCCGCGCGGCGTGTCCGGTCAGCTGCACGTCACGGTGCCGTTCGGCCTCAGCACCCCGGTGGACCGGGGGCTCGTGGGTCACCGGTCGACGCAGGCCATGGCGCCGTACCGCCTGGAGGGACTACCCGTGACGTCGTTGCCGCGGGCCTGGTGCGACCTCGCGGCGCTGGGGCCCTCGACCGCGGATCTGGTGGCGACCGGGGACGCCCTGCTGCACGCGGGCCACGGTGACCGCGACGACCTGGTCGCGGTCCTGGCCGGGCGACCGGGTGGTCGTGGGTCGGCGCTGGTCCGCTCCGCGCTGGACCTGCTGGACGGGCGCGCCGAGTCACCGCAGGAGAGCAGGCTGCGGGTCGTCCTCACCGCCGCGGGCCTGCCGCCGCCGGCGGTGCAGCACGTGGTCCGGACCGCGACGGGGCGGTTCGTGGCCAGGGTCGACCTGGCGTGGCCGGAATCGCGTGTCGCCGTGGAGTACGACGGCGACCACCACCGCACGCCGTCCCAGTGGGCCGCGGACCACCGCCGGCGTGAGGACCTCGAACGGGCGGGCTGGGTGGTCGTCGTCGTGCTGGCCGAGCACCTCCGGGGGCCGGTCGAGGTCCTCGTGTCGCGCATCCGGGCGCGGCTGGGTGCGGGGTCCGCCGCGTGACGGCGGCCGTCGCGCATCCGGGCGTGGCTGCCCGTGAGGTCCGCCGTCTGACGGGCGGGCGCGGCGAGTCGCCGTCGTTTGGCCGATCTCACCAACCCCGGCCGGCGGGCCAGCGAGGCGGGCGGCCCCGGCCGGCGGGTCAGGCCCGGTCGAGGCGGACGACGACGGACTTGCTGGCGGGGGTGCGGGAGCGGCGGCCCAGGTGGCCGGCGGGGACGAGCACGTTGGCTTCGGGGAAGTAGGCCGCGACGCAGCCGCGGGCGGTCGGGTAGGCCACCGCGCGCAGGCCGTCCAGGCGGCGCTCGCCGTCGTGGAACTCGCTCACCAGGTCGACCAGGTCGCCGTCGGCCAGGCCGCGCGCGGCCAGGTCGTCGGCGTGGACCAGGACGACCTTGCGCCCACCCTTGATGCCCCGGTAGCGGTCGTTGTACCCGTACACCGTGGTGTTGAACTGGTCGTGGCTGCGCATGGTCTGCAGCAGCAGCCGGCCCTCGGGCACCTGCGGGTACTGCAGCTCGTGGACGGTGAAGTGCGCCCGGCCGTCGTCGGTGTCGAAGCGCCGCTCGTCGCGGACCGCGTGGGGCAGCAGGAACCCGCCGGGTGCGGTCGCCCGCGTCTCGTAGTCGGTGAACAGCGACGGCAGCACCCGCGACACGTGGGACCGGATACGGGAGTAGTCGGCGACGAGCGAGTCCCAGTCCGCGTGCGGGCGACCGGGCCGCGTGGCGCCGTCCGGGCCGACGAACAGCCGCCGGGCCAGGCCGGCCAGCACGGCGGTCTCGCTGCGGACCTGCGGCGACGGCGGGTCGAGCCGGCCGCGGCTGGCGTGGACCCGGCCCTCGGAGTCCTCGACCGTGACGACCTGGTCGGCGCCGCGACCGTCGGGGCCCGCCTGGGTGTCCCGCTCGGTGCGCCCGATGACCGGCAGGACCAGGGCGGTCCGCCCGCCGTGGGCGTGGGTGCGGTTGAGGGTGGTCGACAGCTGGACGGTCAGGTCCACCTGCTCGAAGGCCCGCTCGACCGCGGCGGAGTCGGGGACCGCGCGCACGAAGTTTCCGCCCAGGCCGACGAACACCCGCACCCGACCGGCCTGCAGCGCCTCGAGGGTGCCGGCGACGTCCACCCCGGGTTCGCGCGGCGGGTCGAAGCCGAACTCCTCGCCCAGGGCGGCCAGGAACTCCTCGGGCATGGCCTCGGAGATGCCGACGGTGCGGTTGCCCTGCACGTTGCTGTGCCCGCGCACCGGCAGCACCCCCGCGCCGTGGCGGCCGAGCATGCCGCGCAGCATCAGCAGGTTGACGAACTCCTGCACAGTGTCCACGGCGTGCACGTGCTGGGTGACGCCCATCGCCCACACCACGACGGTGCGCTGCGAGGCGCAGAGCAGGTCGACCACCCGCTCGACCTCGTCGTCGGCCAGCCCCGTCGCCCGGGCCAGCTCGGCCTCGTCCAGGCCGAGCAGGTGGGTGCGGTGGGCGTCCAGGCCGCTGGTGAACCGGTCGAGGAACTCCGTGTCCAGGACCGTGCCGGGGGCGGCGGCCTCGCGCTGCAGCATCCGCTTGCCCAGCAGCTGGAACAGGGCCAGGTCCCCGCCCAGGCGGACCTGCAGGAACTCGTCGGCGACGTCGGTGCCGTGGCCCAACGCCTTGAGCGGGCGCTGCGGGTTCTTGAACCGCAGCAGCCCGGCTTCGCGCAGCGGGTTGACCGCCACCACGGACGCGCCGCGCTCCTTGGCCAGCTCCAGCGCGCTCAGCATGCGCGGGGCGTTGGTGGCCACGTTGTGCCCGACGAGCAGCACCAGGTCGGCGTGCTCGAGCGAGTCCAGCGTGACCGAGCCCTTGCCGCTGCCGAGCACCTCGTTCAGGGCGACGCCCGAGGCCTCGTGGCACATGTTGGAGCAGTCCGGCAGGTTGTTGCTGCCGAGGCCGCGGGCCAGCAGCTGGTGCACGAACGCGGCCTCGTTGCTGGCGCGCCCGGACGTGTAGAACACCGCCTCGGCCGGGTCGACCTCGCGCAGCGCGTCGGCCACCAGGTCCAGGGCCTCGTCCCAGCCGATCGGTTCGTAACGGTCCGAGCCGGGCCGCCGGACCAGGGGCTCGGTGAGCCGGCCCTGCTTCTCCAGCCACCAGTCCGACCGGGTGGCCAGCAGGCGCAGCGGGTGCCGGGCCAGGAACCCCGGTGTCACCGTCCGTGCGGTCGCCTCGTGCGCGACGGCCTTGGCCCCGGACTCGCAGAACTCGAACGGGCTGCGGTGGCCGGGCGCGGGGTCGGGCCAGGCGCAGCTGGGGCAGTCGAAGCCGGACGTCTGGTTGAGCCGGGCCCAGGTGCGGGCGGTGACGTCGGCACCGTCCTGCAGCACCCCCTGCGCGGCCGAGGACACGATGGCCGGAACGCCCGTGGCCCAGCGGCCGGGCGCGGTCGTCCGGGTGGCGGTCGGGTCGTCGGGGTGGTCCTCGGCGGGCGCCGCGGTGGCTCCCGGGTGGTGGCTCCTGTCGCTGGTCACGTCGTTCGCCCTCCCGGTCGCCACGGCGCGGCGTACCGGGGTCACGGTAGGCACGAGGTCGTCGCGGCCACGACCTGAGAACCGCCCGGCCCCGGCCCGGTCCTGGTCGCGACCCCGTCCCGGCCGTCACGGCGTGCTCGCGTCGCGGGGGCACGCCATGATCCGGGGCATGTCGCTGCCCCGGGTCCTGGTCCTCGTGCTCGCCGGCGGCGCGGGCAGCCGGCTGGAGCTGCTGACGCAGGACCGCCCCAAGCCGGCGGTGCCGTTCGGCGCGTCGTTCCGCCTCGTCGACTTCGCGCTCAGCAGCTGCGCCCACAGCGGGGTGAGCGACGTCTGGGTGCTGCAGCAGCACACGCCCGGGCCGCTGTCGGAGCACCTGGCCAACGGCCGGCCGTGGGACCTGGACCGCACCCGCGGCGGTCTGATGGTGGTGCACCCGCACGAGGGCGACCACCGGGAGGGCTTCCACACCGGGACCGCCGACGCGCTGTGGAAGACGGCCACGTCGCTGCGGGAGGCCGACCCCGAGGTGGTGGTCCTGGTCAGCGCCGACGCGGTGTACCGGCTGGACTACCTGGACGTCGCGCTGGCCCACCGGGACTCCGGCGCCGCGATGACGGCCGTCACGGTCGCCCACGACGGTGACAACACGCGCTACGGGGTCGTCGAGGTCGCGGACGGGACGGTCACCGGGTACGCCTACAAGCCGGAGCAGCCCGCCACCGACCTGATCGCGACCGAGGTGTTCGCGCTGAGCCCGGGGCCCGTACTCGACCTGCTCGACGAGCTCGCGCAGGAGGTGGACGACCTGGGTGACCTCGGCGACCACCTGCTGCCGCGCCTGGTGGCCGACGGGTCGCTGCGGGAGCACCGGTTCACCGGCTACTGGCAGGACGTCGGCACGGTCGAGGCGTACTGGCGGACCCACATGGAGCTGCTGGGCCCCCGGCCGCCGTTCGACCTGGACGACCCCGCCTGGCCGCTGCTGACCCAGCCCGGCCGGCACGCCCCGGCCAAGGTGTCGGCCCGGGCCGAGGTGGCCGACAGCCTGCTGGGGCCCGGGTCGTCGGTGCGCGGCACCGTGCGCCGCTCGGTGCTGTCCACCGGGGTGGTGGTCGAGGCCGGGGCGCACGTCGTGGACAGCGTGCTGCTGCCGGGGGCGGTGGTCCGTGCCGGGGCGCGGGTCGAGCGGGCCGTCCTGGACAGCGAGGTCGTCGTCGGGCGGGACGCCGTCATCGGGGGACCGGGCGCCGACGACGACGAGGTCGCCCTGGTCGGACGCGGCGCCCACGTCGAGCCCGGCACCTCGGTCCCGCCCGGCGGCCGCCTGCCCGCCCCCGACGCCGGGGCGTGAGGTCACGCGTCTGGCGGGGCGTGAGGTCCGGCTCCTGACGGTGCGTGCCGGCGTGTCGCCGCCGTCCGGCCGATCTCACCCGGGTCCGGCACACTGCGCGCATGCAGCCGGTGACCGCGACGACGGGGGTCGAGGCCGTGGTCCTGGCCGGCGGGGCGGGGAGCCGGTTCGGCGGGGACAAGACGGCGGCCACGGTCGGTGGGGTGTCGCTGCTGGGCCGGGCCGTCGAGGCGGCCGCGGCGGCCGGGGTGTCCCGCGTGGTGGTGGTCGGGCCCCGGCTGCCTGATGACGTCCAGCCCGGCTGCGAGCTCGTGCTCACCCGGGAGGACCCGCCGGGCTCGGGCCCCGTGGCGGGGCTGCTGGCGGGGCTGGAGCACGTCCGCGAGGACGTCGTCGTGCTGCTGGCCGCCGACCTGCCGCGTCTGCCGGTCGAGGCGCTGCGCACGCTCGTGGCCCGGCTGCAGGACGACCCGGGGCTGGACGCCGTCGTGGCCGAGGACGGCGACGGCCGGGCGCAGTGGCTGACCGCGGCCTACCGCGTCGCCCCGCTGCGGCAGGCGGCGCGGGCCGCCGTGGCCGGGGCCGCGGCCCGGGGCGACGGCGCCCGGGCGCCCGGGCTGCGGCACGTCGTCACCGGGCTGCGGTGGTCGGGCACCCCGGCGGGCTCCGGGTGGGGCAGGCTGGTGGACGTGGACACCCCCGAGGACCTGAGCCGTGCCCGTCTGGACGAGTGGGCGGCGCGCCTGGTGGAGGAGCTGCAGCTGCACGCCGCGACCGACGGCGTCGAGGTCGGCGACCTGGTCGACCTGGTGCTCGACCTGGCCCGTGACGCCGCCCACACCGTCGCCCGCCCGGCCGCCCCGCTGACCACGTTCGCGGTGGGCGTCGCGGCCGGCCTGGCCGCCGCGGGGCCGCAGGGCCGCGCCGACCTCCCCGCGCTGCGCGACCGGGTGCTCGCCATGCTGCCCGCCGACGGCGACGGGTGAACCGACCCGACCTCGACGATGCACGCCGCGCCGCCCGCGACCTGGGCGGCGCCCGGGTGCCCCGTCACGTGCCGGTGTCGCTGGAGCGGGCGCTGGGACGGGTGCTGGCCGTGGACGTGCGAGCCGCGTCGCACCTGCCCGTCGTCGACAGCGCCGCCATGGACGGTTGGGCGGTGTCCGGGCCGGGGCCCTGGCGGCTCGTCGGGTCGGCCCCCGCGGGGGTGGGTCCCGACCAGGCCTGCGCCGTGGCCACCGGGGAGGGCCTGCCCCGGGGGGCCGAGGCCGTGGTCCGCCTGGAGGCCGGCCTGGTCGACCAGGGGATGCTGCACGCCCCCGCGCCGCCGCCCGGCCGCGACGTCCGCCCGCGCGGCGAGGAGCTGACGGCGGGCGAGGTGGTCCTGGCCCGCGGCTCGACCCTGGGCCCCGCCCGGCTCGGCCTGGCCGCCGCGGCGGGCGCCGACACGGTGCACGTGGTCGTCGAGCCACGCGCCGTCCTGCTCGTCACCGGGGACGAGCTCGTCGACTCCGGCGCCGCGCGTCCGGGCCGGGTGCGGGACAGCCTTAGCCACCTGCTGCCGCCGGTGCTGCACGACCTGGGCGCCGACGTGGCCCGCAGCGCCCGGACCGGCGACGACGCGGCGACGCTGCGGGACGTCTTCGCCGGCCCCTACCGGTCCACGGTCGACCTGGTGGTGACCACGGGCGGCACGGCCCGCGGCCCGGCGGACCACGTGCGCGAGGCGCTGCGCGACGTCGGGGCACGGACGGTGGTGGACGCCACGGCGGTGCGGCCGGGCGGGCCCGCCGTGCTCGCGGTCGTGCCCGACGGTCCGGTGGTGCTGGCGCTGCCCGGCAACCCGCTGGCCGCGGTGGCCGCGGTGGTCACGCTGCTGGCGCCGTTGCTGGACGGCTGGCTCGGTCGGCCCGACGAGCCCCTGGTCGACCTGGCCGTCCCGGCCGGCGCCGGGCCCGTGCCGGCGGGCGGCGGCACGCGCCTGCTGCCCGCCCGGCTGGTGCCCGGGGCCCGGGAGCCCGTGCTGCTGGGGCACGACGGCGCCGGGATGCTGCGCGGCCTGGCCGAGGCCGACGGGTTCCTCGCCGTGGGCCCGGACGGCCGAGGTCGCTGGCTGCCGCTGCCCTAGGACGGGCGTCGCCGGTCGGCCCGCCGGACCGCCCCGCCGACGCGGCGCGGGGTCGCGCCCGGACCGCCGCGCCGCCGCGGCCACGGTGCGGCCTCGGTCAGCGCTGGCGGGGGTCGAACGCGATCTTGACGGCGCCCAGCCGACCCGCGCTGCTGGCGTGGTCCAGCGCCTCGCGCCAGCGGTGCAGCGGGTACACCGCGCTCAGCACGTCGCCCTCACCGCCGATGCCGTCGCCCAGCGGCGCCTCGGCGGCCAGGGTGAGCGCGCGGGGGAAGGCCTCGCCGCTGCTGGCGTAGGTGCCCACGACGTCCAGCTCGCGGAACCAGGCCGGGCTCAGGTCGGCGCCCTTCTGCGGCATCCCGGACAGCACGACCCGGCCACCGGCGCGGGTGGCGCGCATCGCCAGGTCGAGCGAGGACGACGAGCCGACGGCGTCTACCGCCACGTCGACCCCGCCGAGCAGGTACTGCTGGTCGTAGCGTCGCGCCGCGCCGGGCAGCCGGGTCTCGACCGTCAGCGCCTGGGTGCTGCGGCGGACGCCGCGCAGCGCCTCGGCCGGCTGCACGACCTCGGTGGCGCCGAACGCCCGGGCCAGCGAGGCCTGGGCGCCGTGCTTGGCCACCACGACGATGCGCCCGGCCGGGGTCAGCCGTCGGATGGCCAGGGTGGCGAACAGCCCCACGGCCCCGGCCCCGGACACCAGCACCGTCTGCCCGTCCTGCACCTGGGCCCGCTCGGCCAGCCGGACCGCGCAGGCCAGGGGCTCCACCAGCACCGCGCGGGCATCGCTCAGGTCGTCGGGGACCACGTGCAGCTGGGAGCGGTGCGCGATGAGCCGCTCGCCCCAGCCGCCCCCGGTGGAGGAGCAGTAACCGGTCTGCAGGCCGGGACGCAGGTGCCCGACGCTGACCCGGTCGCACCGGTTGGTCAGGCCCTGAGCGCACTGCTCGCACGGCTCGAGCCCGCGCGCGGCGCAGGCCAGGACCGGGTCGACGACCACCCGGGTACCGGCCGTCAGGTCCTCCACGTCGCGGGTGAGGGTGCCCACGACCTCGTGGCCGGGCACGCACGGCATCGACGAGACCCCGGCGAAGTACAGCGACGTCGAGCCGGTGACCGCCCCCAGGTCGGAGCCGCAGATGCCGCCCAGGTGGACCTTGACCTCGCCCCAGCCGTCGTGGCGGACCTGGGGCTCGGGGCGGGTGAGCAGGCGCACGGGAGCCAGCGGCCCGACCAGCAGCCCGGGCACCGACCCGGCGGCCGTGATGGCACGTGCCGCGGCGTAGCGGGGGACCGAGCGGAACAGCTCCAGAGCCAGCATCACGGGCGTCATCCAACCGCACCGCGGCGACCCGGGGCGACGGGGCCCGGGTCGCGTCGGCGTCAGGACAGGCCGATGAGGCGGCCGATGCGGGCGGTCTCCTCGGCGAAGAACACGTCCAGCCCGTCGTCGGCGACGGCCCGGTGGCGCTGCCCGAACAGCTCGAACGACACGGCGCCGAACAGGTAGGTCCAGGCCATCAGGCCCCGCACCATCAGGTCCGCGGAGACCCGGTCGCCGGCGAACGCGCGGGCCGGGGCCACGGCGGCCGCCACGGCCGGCGTGACCTCGACCCCGTCGTCGCGCCCGGCCGCGGCCACGTCGCCCAGCAGGTCGGCCAGCAGCCTCGTGACGCGGGTGGCGGGTCCGACCGTGTCCTGCGGGGCGGCGTAGCCGGGCACGGGCGAGCCGTAGACCAGGGCGTACTGCTGCGGGTCCGCCAGTGCCCAGTCGCGGGTGGTGCGGCAGATGGCGGCCCAGCGACCCGTCAGGTCCTCGCGCGTGACGGTGCCCTCGGCCGCCTCGACCGCGTCGCCCAGGCCGTCGTAGGCGTCGATGATCAGCGCGGTCAGCAGCGCGTCCCGGCTGTCGAAGTACCGGTACAGCGCCGAGGAGACCATCCCGACGTCGCGGGCGACCGCCCGCAGCGACAGCCCGCCGGCGCCGTGCTCCGCCAGGTGCGCCCGCGCGGTGTCGAGGATGACGCCCCGCATCCGGGTGCGCGCCTGCGCCCGCACCCCCTCCGCCTTCGTCGTCATGCGCCGATCCTGCCACGGCCGAGAGCGGCGCACACAACGAAGAGCACTGCTCTTGACCGGACGTCGGGTGAAGGGGTTCACTGGAGACCCGAACAGAGAGCACCGCTCACTAGGGAGACCACTGATGTCTGAACTCCACGTCGTCGTCGGCGCCGGCCCGGTCGGGTCCGGGGTCGCGCGCACCCTCGCCGAGGCGGGCCACCGGGTCCGGGTCGTCACCCGCTCGGGGTCCGGGCCGGACCACCCCGCGGTCGAGCGGGTGGCCGCCGACGCCGCCGACCCCGCCGTCCTCGGCCGGGTCGGGGCCGGCGCCACCGCGCTGTACAACGCGGCCAACCCGCCCTACACGCGCTGGCCCGTCGACTGGCCGCCGCTGGCCGCCTCGCTGCTGCAGGTGGCCGGCGCCACCGGTGCGGTGCTGGCCACGGTCAGCAACCTGTACGTCTACGGCCGGGTGGACGCCCCGATGACCGAGCGCACGCCGCTGCGTCCGCACGACAGCAAGGGCCGGGTCCGGGTGGCCATGTGGCAGCAGGCCCTCGCCGCGCACGAGCAGGGCCGGGTCCGCTACGTCGAGGTCCGGGGCAGCGACTACCCGGACGCCCCGGCGGCCACCTCGCACCTGTCGCGCCACGTGCCGGCCGTACGGGCGGGACGCCGCTGCCGGGTGATGGGCAGCCCCGACCAGCCGCATTCGTGGACCGCGACGGCCGACGTGGTCGCCCTGCTGGTGGCGGCCGCCGCGGACCCCACGTCGCACGGCCGGGCCTGGCACGTGCCCACCGCCCCGCCCCGGACCCAGCGGCAGGCGCTCACCGACCTGGCGGAGCTGGCCGGGGCGCCGGCGCCCCGGGTGGCCGGCACCCCGGCCGCGCTGCTGCGCGCCGTCGGCACCGTGGCCCCGTACGTCCGCGAGGTCGCCGGGACCGTCTACCAGTTCACCGACCCGTTCGTCGTCGACGACTCCGCCGCGCGGGAGCACTTCGGGCTCCGGCCGCAGCCGTGGGCCACGACCCTGGCGCAGGTGCTGGCCCAGGCCCCGGCGGCCGGGACCGCTCCCGGTCTGGCCGCCTGATGCGCCGGCTGCCCGTCACCGGCGGCCTGCTCGTGGGCTCGGCCGTCCTGAGCCTGGTCGGCTACGCCGTGCTGGGCACCCGGTTCGGCTGGCCCGCCGTGCTGGACGAGCCCGGCACGGTGGCCCTCGACCGGTTCGCGGCCGCCGAGCAGTGGGTCCGGGCCGGGTTCTACGTGTTCCTGCTGTCCAGCCTGCTGCTGGTGCCCGGGGCGGTGGCCCTGCAGGACGGCCTGACCCGGGGCCAGACCGCGGCCCGCGCGCTCACGGCGTTCGGGGTGCTGGGGGCGTTCGCGCAGATGCTCGGCTGGGTCCGCTGGCCGCTCGCCGTGCCCGGTCTGGCCGAGCGCTGGAGCGATCCCGCGGCGAGCGAGGCCGAGCGGGCGGCGACGGCCGCGGCCTACGACGTGCTCAACGGCTACGCCGGCGGCGCGCTGGGGGAGCACCTGGGCTGGCTGCTGCAGGGCGTGTGGGCCGTCGGGGTGGCGCTGTTCGTGCTGCGGGCGCAGGGGCTGCCCCGGTGGTTCGCCCGGCTCGGCGTGCTGCTGGCCGGGGTCTGGGCCGTGCTGGTGCCGGTGGCCACCGCGTTCGACCTGCCCACGCTCGAGCTCTGGGCCCTGAACGTCTACACCGCCTGGTACCTGTGGCTGCTGGCGCTGGGCGTCCTGCTCGTGGTCCGGCCCGTGGCGCCCGCCCCCGAGGCCGCCGCGGTGAGCGGGTGACCGGGCGGACCCTCAGCCCGGCAGGTGCGCCTGGGACGTGTCGATGCTCGGCAGCTGCAGCCGCGCGGTGCGGCCGGCGGTCCGCCAGTCCTCGATCGGCCAGCGCAGCTTGCGGGCCTCGCGGAACAGGGTGACGTCGGGGCTGACGGCGGTGGGCCGGCCCACCGCCTGCAGCATCGGCAGGTCGGAGTGGCTGTCCGCGTAGCCGTACGCCTTGGACAGGTCGGCCCCCTCGACCTGGGCGTAGCGCCGCAGCCACGCCGCCCGCCCCTCACCCACCAGCGGCGGCCGCTTGAGGAAGCCCGTGCAGCGCCCGCGGGCGTCCACGTGCAGCTCCGCGGCCACGATCTCGTCGAACAGCGGCGCCAGCGGCCGCGTGATGGGCGTCACCGCGCCGGTGATCAGCACCGTCCGGTGCCCCGCGGCGCGGTGCTCCCGCACCCGCCGGATCGCCGCCCCGCTCACCCGCTCCAGCACGTGGGGGGTCAGGGTCTCGTCGACCATCTCCTCCAGCGCCCGCAGGTCGGCCCCCTCGTAGCGGCGGTAGGCGCTGCGGATCAGGGCCCCGCGGTCACGGCGCTCGGCCCGCAGGTACAGCGGCAGCCGGGCCGCGGTGGCCGCGAGCTCCTTGACCTTGCCGGCGGCCGACAGCTCGGGCAGGCGCACCCACAGGTAGGTCTCGATGATGTTGGACGTCAGCAGGGTGCCGTCCATGTCGAACACCGCGAGCACCGGCGCGGCGTCGGGGTCCACCGGCTCGGCCGGGTCGCGGGGGGCGATGACGCGCGGCGCCGGACCGCCGGAGCGGTTGCGCTTGCGCCGGATGACGTCGTAGTCGCGCACGCCCTTGGTGATGGCCGGGCAGTGCACCTCGATCAGGTAGTGCTCCCAGTCGATGACCGCGGTGTCGAAGCCGAACGTCTCCTGGTCCGCCGGATCCATGGCCTGGTGCAGGGCCAGCATGTTGTCGTCGACGAAGTACAGCTCGACCTGCGTGTAGGCCCGGTAGAGGTCCATGTAGCGGCGCAGGAAGTCCAGCCGCCGCTTCTGGGTGTCCAGGTTGCGGGCGATCGAGCGGACCTTGTCGCTGCGCGGGGCCAGCGACAGGGCGCCCTCGGCCAGGTCGTAGGCCCGTTCGCCCGTGGTCAGGGCCCGCTCGACGATCCGGGCACCCGGGAACCGCCACGTGGCCAGCCGCACCGCGCCGCGGGAGTCCATGTCGAACGGGTACCGGGCGAAGTACTCCCGCACGTAGTCGTACAGCTGGCGGAACGTGCACGGGTTGCGCGAGCCCGAGCTCAGGTGGAAGTACGCGGGCTCGCCGACGGGCGGCGGTGTGGCGGCCACGGCGATGATCGAGTTGACCACCAGGTCGATCGGCACGATGTCGATGACGGAGTCCGGCGCCGCCGGCAGCTCGGGCAGCTCGCCGCGGCCGTAGGCGAGGATGATCGGGTCGGCCATCTTGAAGCCCTCGATCCAGCCCGGGTGGGGCGTGGTCAGGGCGGACTCGATGATGCTGGGCCGGTAGACCGTGGTCGGCAGCACGGGGGCGGCGACCTGCTCGACGACCCGCTCGCCCAGCGCCTTGGTGAACGTGTAGACGTCGGTCCAGCCCAGCGTCCGGGCCCGGTCCCCGCCGGCGGCCTTCTGCTGGTCGGTCACCCAGGTGCGGCGTCGTTCCTCGGCGTCGGCGGCCACCGCCAGCGGCCCGGCGCGGTCGTGGTGCTTCTCGGCCTTGGTCAGGAGCTTCTGCAGCACGGCCGGGGTGCGGGAGGTGTCCTCGATCCGGGCCGCGACGCGCTGGGCGGCGTCGTACTCGGCCTGCCAGTCGACCGTGTGCTCGACGGCGGCCTCCATCACCGGGCCGCGCCGGCGACCCCCGACGTAGGCGGTCGACACGTGCACGTAGTGCAGCGGGGAGTAGGAGCCGTCCTCGCGGTGCGCGGCCTCGACCACCCGGTCGACCAGGGCCTTGACCCCGATGACGTTGGTGTCGAAGGCCGACTGGATCGGCGGGTCGAACGACACGTCGCCCGCGCAGTGCACGACGACGTCCAGGTCCTTCGGCAGCTCCGGCACGTCGTTCAGGTCGCCGGACAGCGTGACCACGCGCGCCGCCGCACCCTCGGGGACGTCGGCGAAGATGGGCTTGGCCAGCAGCTTCGTGACCCGGTCCGCCGCCGGCTGGCCCGACTTGGGCCGCACCATCGCCACCACCGTGCAGCCGGGGACGTCGCGCAGCAGCTTGTGCAGCAGCGCCTCCCCGACGAAGCCGGTGACGCCGGTCAGCAGGATCCGCTTGCCGTCCAGGGAGTCCGCGATCCGCATCCGGTCATCCAACCACCTGCCGCGGGGCGCCTCGGGCCCGTGCCGTGGCACCCCGGCCGGTGGGCCCGGCCCCGGCTGGACGCGCGCGGCCCGGCCGCACCCCGACGTGGAAGGATCGGCCCCGCCACGTGACCTGCCACACACCGAGGAGCCCGCGATGCCCATCGCAACCCCCGAGAGCTACGCCGAGATGCTGACGAAGGCCAAGGACGGCTCCTACGCCTTCCCGGCCATCAACGTCACGTCGTCCCAGACCCTGATCGGCGCCATCCGCGGCTTCGCCGAGGCCGAGAGCGACGGCATCGTCCAGGTCTCCACCGGCGGTGCGGACTACCTGTCCGGCTCGACCGTCAAGGACATGGTCGTCGGGGCCAAGGCGCTCGCCGCCTACGCCCACGAGATCGCCGACAGCTACGACGTGCAGATCGCCCTGCACACCGACCACTGCCCCAAGGACAAGCTCGACGGCTTCGTCCGGCCGCTGCTCGCGGCCAGCGCCGAGCGCGTCAAGGCCGGCGGCAACCCGCTGTTCCAGTCGCACATGTGGGACGGCTCCGCGGTGCCGCTGGAGGAGAACCTGCAGATCGCCGAGGAGCTGCTGGCCCTGTCGGCCGAGGCCAAGGTCGTCCTCGAGATCGAGGTCGGCGTGGTCGGCGGCGAGGAGGACGGCGTCGACAACGAGATCAACGACAAGCTGTACACGACGACCGAGGACGCCATCGCGATGGTCGACGCGCTCGGCACCGGCGGACCGGGTGAGAAGGGCGTCTACATGGCGGCCCTGACCTTCGGCAACGTCCACGGCGTCTACAAGCCCGGCAACGTCAAGCTGCGCCCGGAGATCCTGCGCGAGTGCCAGGACGCCATCGCGGCCAAGATCGGCGCCCCGGCCGGCAGCAAGCCCGCGCTGCTGGTGTTCCACGGAGGGTCGGGCTCCACCGCCCAGGAGATCAGCGACGCCGTGGACTACGGCGTGGTGAAGATGAACATCGACACCGACACCCAGTACGCGTTCACGCGTCCCGTCGTGTCCCACATGTTCGCCAACTACGACGGCGTGCTGAAGATCGACGGCGAGGTCGGCAACAAGAAGGCCTACGACCCGCGCGCCTGGGGCAAGTCGGCCGAGGCCGGTCTGGCCGCCCGCGTCGTCGAGGCCTGCCAGAACCTGCGCAGCGCCGGTCACCGGCTGCGCTGAGCCACCGCACCCCGGTGGGGACCGGCGCCTCGCCCGAGGCCGCCGGTCCCGCCGGGATCAGGACCCGGCGTCGGCCTCCGGGGCGTCCTGGCGGGTCACGACGTCCAGCAGCGACGAGATCCGCGTGGTCTCGATGAGGAACCGGACGACGTCCGGCGGGTCGAGCAGCACCACGCGGCGCGACGCACGGGAGGCCAGCCGGGCCAGGAACGCCACCCCGGTGGAGTCCATGAACGTGACCAGGTGGCTGTCCACCTCGATCGGCCGGGCCGTGGACAGCGCGTCGTCGGCGGCCTCCAGCAGGTCGGGCCCGAGCTCGGCGTCGATCTCGCCCGTCAGCACCACCTTGGTGGTCTCCGGCTCGAACAGCACGTGCACGGAGCCCGGGTCGACCGGGCGCACGGCGTGCACCGGTGACGCCTGGGTGTCGTCGGTCGCCTCGGCGGCCTGCTCCGACTCGTTCTCGGATGTCATCAACGGCTCTCCTGCTGCTCCCCCGCGGTGTGGTGCTTCGGACGAACGCTAGCAAGCCGTCCGGACTTCGCAGCCTGGTGCGGTTTGGGCCGGGCACCCCCCGGGCACCCCCGTGGCGGATAATCCCGCTGTGGAGCATGACGACCACGGCGTCGGGTCACGTCACGACGAGGAGGAACGCGTGCCGCTCAGCCACCTGCCACGGGTGATGCACGAGGCGGACGCCGCCGTGCTCGTGGTGGACCTGGCCAGCAGCCGCGTGGAGTACGCCAACCTGATGGCGATGGCGATGGCCGGCAGCCAGACCCTGCCGATCGGGGTCGACGAGTGGGGGCGCCTGGCCGGGCTCGTCGACCCGGGCGGGGCCGACCTGGCCGACACCGCGAGCCCGCTGTCGCGGGTGGCGCGCGGCGAGCCGGTCGCCGGCGAGCTGATCCGACGGGAGTCCGAGCGGGCCTCGGACGCGGCGGGCAGCGAGCGGGACCGGCAGCGCGCCGGCGGGGACACGGTCGCCGACGTCGTCGGCCCGCTGTGGGTGACGGGCTTCCCGCTGGGCAGCGGCATGGACGGTCGCGGCCTCGTGGTGTTCATGCAGCTGACGGGGACCGGCACCAGCGCGGCCGAGATGCAGGGCGTGGTCGACGCCGCCGGGCAGGCCCTGGGGCAGCCGGTGGCCGGGCAGCCGGTCGGGGCCGTCCAGTCCGCCCAGGAGGCCGCGCTGGCCCAGGCCAGCGCGCTGCGCAACCGCGCCGTCATCGCCACCGACCTGTCGTTCACCATCTCCGACCCGCACCAGCCGGACAACCCGATGGTGTGGGCCAACCCCGCCTTCGAGCGGACGACCGGCTACTCCTCGGAGGAGGCCGCGGGGCTGAACTGCAAGTTCCTGCAGGGCCCGGACACCGACCCGGAGACCGTCGCCCGGATCTCGACCGCGCTGCGCGAGAAGCGCGCCGTCACCGAGACCCTGCTCAACTACCGCAAGGACGGCACGGCGTTCTGGAACCAGGTCGCCATCACGCCGGTGCTCGACGCCGACGGCGAGCTGGTCAACTTCGTCGGCGTCCAGGTCGACGTCACCGAGCGGGTGCTGGTGCAGGAGCAGCGCGAGCGGGCCCTGCTGGCCGAGCAGCGCGCCCGGGCCGGCCTGGTGCTGCTGGACCGGGTCAGCGACGCCGTCATCGAGCTGGACGCGGAGGCGTCCCTGGCCCGGCTGACCAGCGTGCTCACCGACACGGTCGTGCCGTGGGCCGCCGTGGTGCAGCTGGACCGCTCCGTGGAGGTGGTGGCGGCCTCCGGCGACGGCGTGGAGGACCTGATCGGCGCGGGCCGACGCTTCGGCCCCGCCGTGGCCGACCTGGTGACCGAGGACCCGCTGCGCGCCGTGTGCGAGGGCGCGGCCGGCGAGACCGTCCTGGACCTGGCGACCGTGAGCCGGACGGGCACGCTGACCGGCTGGTTCGCCGAGACCGTCGCGGGTCGGGTCGGCGGCAGCTACGTCGCCGTGCCGCTGTCGGGGCGCGACGAGGTCATCGCCGTCCTGCTGGTGGGCCTGGAGGGCACCGACGCCGCCTCGTACAGCCCCGCCCCGGTCGGTGACGACCTGCGCAAGCTGGTCCGCGTCGTGGCCCGTCGGGTCGGGCTCAGCCTGGAGATCGCGCGGCTGTACGCCCGCGAGCACTCCCTGGCGGAGACGCTGCAGCGCTCCATGCTGCCGCAGCAGTCCGGCATCCCCGGTCTGGACGTGTGGGCGCACTACACGCCCAACGTCGACCACGCCCAGGTCGGCGGCGACTGGTACGACGTGCTGCCGATCGGGGACGAGGTCGCCGGGGTGGTCGTGGGTGACGTCGTGGGCCACGACGTCGAGGCGGCCGCGACCATGGGCCAGCTCCGCTCCGTCGTGCGCTCCTACGCCTACGAGCTCGAGGACCCGGGCAGCGTGCTCATGCGGGTCGACCACCTGGCCTCGGGCATGGGCATCTCCCGGATGGCGAGCCTGGTGCTGATGACCCTGCGGCGGCGCGACGACGGGCAGTGGGACCTGTCGTGGTCCTCGGCCGGGCACCTGCCCACGCTCGTGTGCAGCCCGGTGCGCGCGGCCGGGTCGGGCCCCGACGGCCCCGTCGAGGGCTACACGGTGCGCTCGCTGGACTCGGCGCAGGGCACGATGATCGGCCTGCGCGAGGGCGCCCGGCTGTCCGACACCGTCCGGCTGCGCCCCGGTGACGTGGTCGTCGCCTACACCGACGGGCTCATCGAGCGCCGCTCCCGGCCGATGGCGCAGGGCATCGAGACGCTCAAGCGGCTGCTGGCCGGGGCGACGGCGGTCCGGGCCGACAGCGTGGGCGAGCTGCTGCTGGCCGAGCTGGGGGACTCCCCCGAGGACGACACGGCCGTGGTGGTCATGCGGGTGCCGATGGACGTGGCCGACCTGCCCGCCCCCCGCGCGGCGGCGCCGCGGCAGCGGCGCTGGCAGCTGCCCTCGGACCCCTCCAGCGTCGGCAAGGCCCGGCACGCCACCATGCGGGCCTGCGCGGTGTGGGCCGTGCCCCAGGCGGACCTGGCCGAGGTCGTGGTCTCCGAGCTGGTGGCCAACGCCGTGCTGCACGGCTGGGGCATGGTGCAGCTGCGGCTGTTCGACACCGCCTCCGGGCTGCGGATCGAGGTCGAGGACGCCAACCCCGAGCCGCCCCGGCTCGTGCCGCACCGGCCGCTGGGCGAGGGCGGGCACGGTCTGCACGTGGTCAACGAGGTGGCACGGTGGGGCTGGTCGCCGACCCGCTCCGGCAAGCTCGTCTGGGCGCAGCTGCGGGCCGGCCACGACCCGATCCACGACGACCGCACCCCCGACAGCCCCACCGAGGAGACCCCGTGAGCACCCCCACCGACCCGCCCCGCGGCCCCGGCCTGCTGGCCGGCCCCGCGGCCACGCACCTGCCCGCCGGCCTGCACGAGCCCGCCGAGCAGGCGCTCGCCGCCGGCACGCCCGCCGCGACGGTGGCCGCCTCGGCGCCCGCCTCCAGCCTGGCCTGGGCCGTGCTCGCCGAGGAGGCCCTGGCCCGCGCCGACACCGCCCGGGGCGAGGGCGACGACGAGCAGCGGCTGTCGCACGCCATCGCGGCCTACGCCTACGCGCGCACCGGCTACCACCGGGGCCTGGACGCCCTGCGCCGTTCGGGCTGGAAGGGCCACGGCCCCGTGCCGTGGGCGCACGGGCCCAACCAGGGCTTCCTGCGCAGCGTGCGGGCCCTGGCCGGCGCGGCGGAGCACGTGGGCGAGGCCGACGAGGTCACCCGGCTGGGCGCCCTGCTGGCCGACTGCGACCCGACCCTGGCCTGAGCCCGGCCTGACCCTCAGCCGGCGGCCACCTCGACCCGGCCCCCGGGTCGAGGGGCCGCGGCCGGTGACGACCGCGGCCCCCGGTGGTCCCGGACCCCTTCGGGACCACCCGCCGGCCCACCTCGCGGCGGCCGACGCGGCTCACAGTGTGGCCTGTCACGGCCTGTCGCACTACCCGGTCACCGGTTCGGGCGTGGCGGGTCCGACCCGCCCGCGCGTCCCCGGCGGCGGCCCCCCACACTGGGCCCCGTGAACCGAGCAGACCGCCCCCGCAGCGTCCTCGTCGTCGGCGGGGGGATCTCCGGCGTCGCCTGCGCCCGACGGCTGCACGAGGCCGGGGTGGGCGTGCGCGTCGTGGACCGCGGCCGTCGCCTCGGCGGGCGGATGGCCGCCCGCACGGTCGACACGGTCGTGGGTCGGCACGTCGTCGACACCGGGGCCTCGTACTTCACCGTGCGCGACGACGGCTTCGCCGCCGTGGTCCGGGACTGGCAGGAGCGGGGCCTGGTCCGGCACTGGACCGACACGTTCCACCTGTCCGACGGCGAGCGCCTGGTCGGGACCAAGGTCGGCCCGGTCCGCTGGGCCGGCACCGCGGGGCTGCGGTCGCTGGTCGAGGACCTGGCCGCCGGGCTGGACGTCGAGCACCCCCGCGAGGTCACCGAGGTCCAGCCGGTGACCGGGCCGGGTGGGCCCGGTGTGCTGGTCGACGGCGAGCGCTACGACGCGGTGGTGCTGGCCATGCCGGACCCGCAGGCGGTGGACCTGCTGCCCGAGGACGTGGCCCGCAGCATCGTCGACGGCCCGCCCTGGGACTGGCGGCCCGTGCTGTCGGTGTACGCGGCGTGGACCCGACGCGGCTGGCCGGAGCTGGACGGCGTGTTCGTCGACGGCTCGCCCGTCGTGGACTGGGTGGCCGACGACGGCCGGCGCCGGGGGGACGACGCCCCGGTGCTGGTGGTCCACACCACGCCGGTGTTCGCGGCCAGCCGGCTCGACGACCCGGCCTCGGCCGTGCCGCACGTGCTGGCGGACCTGTCGCGGGTGCTGGGGGTGGACCTGGAGGAGCCCGAGTGGGCCCGGGCGCACCGGTGGTCGCTGGCCAGCCCGACCCGCACCCGGCCCGCCCCCGAGTTCGCCCTGACCGGCGACGGCACGGTGGGGGTGTGCGGCGACGCCTGGGGCGAGCGGTCCCGGATCGAGGCCGCGTGGCTGTCGGGGCACCGGCTGGGCGGGGAGCTGGCCGAACGGCTCGTCCCGGGCCGGTCCCCGGGCGGCCTGCACTAGCCTGGCGGGGCAGGAACGGGTCCCGGGGCCGGTGCGCCACGGGGCCGTTCGCACGTCACAGGGGTCCGACGGGCCCGAGCCAGCGGAGGAGTCGTCGCATGCCCGGAGTCGTGCTGATCGGTGCGCAGTGGGGTGACGAGGGCAAGGGCAAGGCCACCGACGCCCTCGGCTCGCGCGTCGACTACGTCGTCAAGTTCAACGGCGGCAACAACGCCGGGCACACCGTGGTGGTGGGGGACGAGAAGTACGCCCTGCACCTGCTGCCCTCGGGCATCCTCAGCCCCGGCGTCGTCCCGGTCATCGCCAACGGCGTGGTCGTGGACCCCGAGGTGCTGTTCACCGAGATCGACGGCCTGACCGCGCGCGGCGTGGACTGCTCGCGGCTGCTGGTCTCGGCCAACGCGCACGTCATCGCCACCTACCACCGCACCCTGGACAAGGTCACCGAGCGGTTCCTGGGCAAGCAACGGATCGGCACGACCGGGCGCGGCATCGGCCCGGCCTACGCCGACAAGATCAACCGCGTCGGGATCCGGGTCCAGGACCTGTTCGACGAGAAGATCCTGCGCCAGAAGATCGAGGGCGCGCTCGACCAGAAGAACCACCTGCTGGTGAAGGTCTACAACCGGCGCGCGATCACGGTCGACGAGGTCGCCGACTCCCTGCTGGCGCAGGCCGAGCGCCTGCAGCCGTACGTCGCCGACACCGGTCTGGTGCTCAACCAGGCGCTCGACCGCGACGAGACGGTGCTGTTCGAGGGCGGCCAGGCCACGCTGCTGGACGTCGACCACGGCACCTACCCGTTCGTCACCAGCTCCAACGCGACCTCCGGCGGGGCCTGCACCGGCAGCGGCGTGGCCCCCAACCGGGTCGACCGCGTGATCGCCGTGGTCAAGGCCTACACGACCCGCGTGGGGGAGGGGCCGTTCCCCACCGAGCTGTTCGACGCCGACGGCGAGCGGCTGCGCGAGGTCGGTCACGAGTTCGGCACGACCACCGGCCGGCCGCGCCGCTGCGGCTGGTACGACGCCGTCATCACCCGCTACGCCCAGCGCGTCAACGGGGTGACGGACTTCGTGGTCACCAAGCTGGACACCCTGACCGGGTTCGAGCGGATCCCGGTCTGCGTGGCCTACGACGTCGACGGCGTGCGCTTCGACGAGATGCCCGTCAGCCAGACCGACTTCCACCACGCGACGCCGGTGTACGAGTTCTTCGACGGCTGGACCGAGGACATCTCGGCCGCGCGCGCCTTCGAGGACCTGCCGCCCAACGCCCGCCGCTACGTCGAGGCGCTGGAGCAGATGAGCGGGTCCCGGATCAGCGCGGTCGGGGTCGGCCCGGGACGCGAGCAGACCGTGGTCCGGCACGACCTGCTGGGCTGAGGCCGACCTCGTACCGGTGGTGCCCGCCGGGCTCGCTCCGGTGGGTGGTTAGCAGAGGTAACTGTTACCCTCGCTAACCAGATGCGTACTGAACCCACCTCCCACGCCACCCGTCCGTCCGCCGACGTCCCGGGTCCCGGCCGACCCCGGGCCGGCTTCTTCTCGCGGCTCGGTCCGCGTGAGCTGTTCCTCCTGGCGGCCATCACCGCCGCCGGGCCGCTGACCATCGACCTCTACCTGCCCGCGTACCCCACGCTGGCGGCGGAGTTCGGGGTCGCGGAGACGCAGATCCAGCTGACCCTGACCGCGTGCGTGTTCGGTCTGGCCCTGGGCCAGCTCGTGATCGGGCCGGTGGCGGACCGGGTCGGTCGGCGGCTGCCGGTCGTGGTCGGGCTGCTCGCCTGGGCCGCGTCGTCGCTGCTGGTCGCGGCCGCGCCCACCCTGGGCCTGCTGACGGCCGGGCGGTTCGTGCAGGGGTTCGTCGTGGCGGCGGGCATGGTGACCGCCCGGGCCATCCTGCGCGACCTGTCCGACGGGCCGGACCTGGCCCGCGCGTTCGCCAAGCTGTTCCTGGTCGTCGGGGCGGTGCCGATGGTGGCGCCGTTCGTCGGCTCGCTGGTGCTCGAGGTCACCAGCTGGCGCGGGGTGTTCGTCATCCTGGCCGGGATCGGCGTGCTGCTGGCGCTGCTGACGGCCGTGCTGCTGCCCGAGACCCTGCCGCGCGAGGAGCGGCGCCCGATCCCGGTCAGCCGGCTGGCGGGCTCCTACGGCCGGCTGCTGGTCGACCGCACGTTCATCGCCCCGGCCATGGTCGCGAGCCTCGCCTTCGCGGGGTTGTTCGTCTACATCAACGGCAGCTCGTTCGTGCTGCAGGAGCAGTACGGCGTCTCGCAGCTGGGGTACGGCATCGTCTTCGCCGCGGTCACCGTGTCGCTGATCACCGGCAGCCAGCTGTCGAGCCGGCTGGTGGCCCGCTTCGGCCTGCTGCGCGTGCTGCGCGGCGCCCCGGTGGTCGGGGCCGTGTCGATCGGGACCGTGTTCGCGCTGTCGCTGCTGGGCGACCTGCCGCTGGCGGTGCTGATCGCCGGTCTGGTGGTGGCGATGGGCGTGGTGGGCATGGCCATGCCCGCGGCCTCGGCCCACGTCCTCAACGGCCAGCCGCCCGCCCGGGCCGGGCTGGCCTCGGGCCTGGTCGGGGTGCTGCAGTTCGCGGTCGGCGGCGCGGTGAGCCCGCTGGCCAGCGTGCTGGGCAGCACGAGCGCGACGAGCATGACCGCCCTGATGACCGTCGCCTTCGCCGCCTCGGCCGCCGTGGCGCTGCTGGTCGTCCCCGAGCACCGTCACGCCGCCGACGTCCTGCGCGCCTGACGCGCCCCCGCCCGCCCCTGACCGACGCAACGGCACCTTGCGTCGGATAGGGCGACGGTGTGTGCCGTTGCGTCGGAACGATCTCGACGCCGTGTGCCGTTGCGTCGGGAACCCAGGCGGGCCGGCTACGGCCGCAGGAGCACCTTGACCGACTCGCGGGCGTCCATCCGGCGGTAGGCCTCGGCGGCCTCGGCCAGCGGCAGCTCCGCGTCGAGCACGGCGCCGGGGTGGATCGACCCGGCCAGCACCAGCGGCAGCAGGGTGGGCAGGTACGCGCGCACCGGTGCGATGCCGCCGGCCAGGCCGATGTTCTGCCGGAACATCCGGCTCAGCGGCGGACGGCCGCCGTGCGGCACGCCGACGAAGCCCACGGTCGAGCCGGGCCGGGCGACGGCGAAGGCCGTCCGCATCGACTGCTCGGTGCCGACGCACTCCAGCACCGCGTCCGCGCCCACCCCGTCGGTGAGCTCGAGCACGGCCTGCTCACCGGCCTCGCCCCGCTCGGCGACCACGTCCGTGGCCCCGAACCGGCGGGCCAGGGCCTGCCGGTCGGCGTGCCGGCTCATGGCGACCACCCGGGCGGCGCCCTGCTGCACGGCCGCGAGCACACCGCACAGGCCCACCGCGCCGTCACCGACCACGACCACCGTCGAACCCTCGCGCACCCCGGCCGCCCGGGCCGCGTGCCAGCCGGTGCCCATCACGTCGCTGCAGGCCAGCAGGTCCCGCAGCAGGTCGTCCGGCGGCGGGGCGGCGGCGGAGAAGCCGTCGACGCGCACCAGCGTGCCGCCGGCCTGCGGCACCCGGACCAGCTCGGCCTGGCAGCCGGTCTCGCCGCCGAACACCCCGCCGACCAGGCACGACGTGTGGACGCCGGCGAGGCAGTGCACGCAGCGCCCGCACGAGAAGGTGAACGGGGCGACGACCACGTCCCCGACGCGCACGTCGGTCACGGCCGCGCCGACGGCCTCGACCACCCCGACGTGCTCGTGGCCGATCCCGTGCGGCTCGTCCACCGGGTTCTCGCCCCGGTAGGGCCACAGGTCGGAGCCGCAAACGCAGGTCGCCAGGACCCGCACGACCGCGTCGGTCGGCTCCTGGACGACGGGGTCGGGCCGGGTCTCGGAGCGGATGTCACCGAGGGCGTGGATCACGGTTGCGCGCACCCGCGGACCGTACGGCAGTCCACCGCCGCGGGGCGCGCCGGACAGCGATAGCCTCCCTGCCCGTGCGCGTAGTCGTCGTGGGGTCCGGTGCCAGGGAGCACGCCATCGTCCGGTCGCTGCTGGCCGAGGACGGGGTGAGCGCGGTGGTGGCCGCCCCGGGCAACCCGGGCATGGCCGCCGCGGGGGCCGACTGCCGCTACGTCGGCATGCAGGACCCGGCCGGCATCGCCGAGCTCGCCGTCGCGGCGCTCGCCGACCTGGTCGTGGTGGGCCCCGAGGTCCCGCTGGTCGCCGGGGCGGCGGACGCGGTGCGCGCGGCGGGCATCCCCTGCTTCGGGCCGTCCGCCGCCGCGGCCCGGCTGGAGGGCAGCAAGGCCTTCGCCAAGGAGGTCATGGCCGCCGCCGGGGTACCCACCGCCCGCCCGTTCGTGTGCGACGACCTGGACGCCGTCGTCGCGGCCGTCGACGAGCTGGGCGCGCCGTACGTGGTCAAGGACGACGGCCTGGCCGCGGGCAAGGGCGTCGTGGTGACCGACGACCGCGAGGCGGCCCTGGCCCACGCCGCGTCCTGCCTGGACGTGCCGTTGGGCCGGGTGGTCGTGGAGGAGTACCTGGACGGGCCCGAGGTCTCGGTCTTCTGCCTGTGCGACGGCGACGACGTCGTCGCCCTGGCCCCGGCGCAGGACTTCAAGCGGCTGCGCGACGGCGGGCAGGGCCCCAACACCGGCGGCATGGGCGCCTACGCCCCGCTCACCTGGCTGCCCGAGGGCTTCGTGGACGACGTGCTGGACCAGGTCGCCCGACCGGTCCTGCGCGAGATGGCCGGGCGGGGCACGCCGTTCACCGGTGTGCTGTACGTCGGTCTGGCGCTGACCGGCGAGGGCCTGCGCGTCGTCGAGTTCAACGTCCGCCTCGGCGACCCCGAGGCGCAGGTGGTCCTGGCCCGGCTCGGCACGCCGCTGGGGGCCCTGCTCCTGGCCGCCGCGCAGGGGCGCCTGGCCGAGCACGTCCAGGCCACGGGCGGGCTGCAGGAGACCGGCGGCGCCGCCGTGGCCGTGGTCGTGGCCGCGCCCGGCTACCCGGCCTCGCCCCGCACCGGCGACGCGGTGCTGGGCCTGACCGAGGCGGACGCCGTGGCCGGGGCGCACGTGCTGCACGCCGGCACCGCGGAGCGGGACGGGCACCTGGTCACCGCGGGCGGCCGGGTCCTGACCGTCGTGGGCACGGGCCCCGACGTGGCCGCCGCGCGCTCCACGGCCTACGAGGCCGTGGAGCACGTGCACGTCCCGGGCGGTCAGCTCCGCCTGGACATCGCCGCCGAGGGCTGAGGCCCTCGGCGGCACGACGGCGTCAGGGGCGGCAGGCCCGGACGAACCGCGCCAGGTCGGCGGACTGGGCCAGCCGGGACTCCTCGTGCAGGTACATCATGTGCCCGCTGGGGTAGTAGACGGTCTCCACCCGCTCCCGCGCCGCGGCGGGCACGCGCAGCTGGGCGATGGTGTCCTCGGCGGCGGCGAACGGGGTGGCCCCGTCGTACAGCCCGCACGCCACGTGCACCCGCAGGAACTCGTTGCGCCGCAGCAGGGCGCCCAGGTCCTCGGCCACGCTGACCGAGCGGCCCTCGAACTCCTTGTAGCTCCACGGGTGCACCAGCTCGCTGAGCACCTTGTACGGCAGGTCGTTGCGGTAGCCGAGCTCGGTGCTGACGTAGTGCAGGAACGCCGCCGTGTACGGCCCGCCGGTCGCGGTGATGAACGGGTCGACGGCCATCCGCTCCCGGCCGTAGTCGTCCTCGTATCCGACGAAGCGGCCGTCGAGGCGGCCGATCACCTGACGGCGGTGCCGCAGCAGCTCGGAGTAGAAGCGCATGTGCTCCACCCGCAGGTCGACCCGGTCCAGGTAGTCCTCGCTCAGCCCGGTCAGCTCGGCGGCCCGGGCCACCACCCGGGCGCGCTGGTCGGCGTCCAGCCGGGCGCCGGCGGCCAGGGCGGAGGCGTAGTCGCCGCGGGCGAACTCCTGCGCCGCCGCGACGTGGTCCTCGACGGTCACGCCCTCGCCCGCGACGCCGTGGAAGTGGGCCAGCGCGGCGTAGGTGGGCAGGAACCCGACGTAGGGGCGGTCGTCGCCGGGGTGGAACCGGATGGTGCCCATGTCCAGCACCATCGAGATCAGCGCGATCCCGTTGACGGGCATGTGGTGGCGCTGCTGCAGGTGCGACGCGACCGCGACCGCCCGCAGCGTGCCGTAGGACTCCCCGGCCAGCAGCTTGGGCGACAGCCACCGGTCGTTGCGGGTGGTCCACAGCCGGATCAGCTCCGCCACCGACTCCACGTCGCCGGTGAAGCCGTGGAACTCGTCGGCCTTGCGACCGGACCGCACCCGGGACCAGCCGGTCGACACCGGGTCGATGAACACCAGGTCGGTCTCGGCCAGCAGCGTCTGCTGGTTGTCGGCCAGCCCGCCCGGCGGCGGGGCGAGCGACCCGGCGTCGCCCATGACGACGCGGCGCGGGCCGAGCACGCCCAGGTGCAGCCAGACGCTGGAGGCCCCGGGCCCGCCGTTGAACACGAACGTCACGGGCCGGGACGTGTCCGGGTCGCCGTCGGTGCCGAGCACCTCGTAGCTGGTGACGGCCATCTCGGCGACGGCGGTGTGGCCCTCGAAGCCGTCCTTGCCGGTGACCTCGCGGCGCACGACCAGCCGACCGGTCCGGGCCCGGTAGCGCAGCTCGCGCGCGGCCGTGGCCGGGTCGGTGGGGTCCACCACCGTCAGCGTGTGCTCGGTGGTCACCAGGTCGTCCGTCGGCTCGTCCTTCGTGGCCTCGGCGTCGGCCGCGTCGTCGCGCCCGGGGCGCTCCGCGGTGGTCCCGCCCGGTCGGGTCGTCTCGGTGGTCTCGTCCTCGTCGCTCACGCGCCAACCCTAGGAGCGGGGGCCCTACGATCTCGCGGGTGCCCCCCTCGACCGCGCCCCGGCCGCCCGACCTGCCCGGCTGGACCCACCGGTTCTCCGGCAAGGTGCGCGACGTCTACGCGCCCACCACACCGCACCCCGACGGGGACGTGCTCCTGCTGGTGGCCAGCGACCGGGTCAGCGCCTACGACCACGTGCTGCCCACCCCGGTGCCCGGCAAGGGGGCGGTGCTGACGGCGCTGAGCCGCTGGTGGTTCGACCAGCTCGGCGACCTGGTGCCCAACCACCTCGTCGACGCCGCGGCGCCGGCCGAGGTGGCCGACCGGGCCGTGGTGGTGCGGGCCCTGGACATGGTCGGGGTCGAGTGCGTGGCCCGCGGCTACCTGTCCGGGTCGGGCACGGTGGAGTACGACCACGACGGCACGGTGTGCGGCGTCGCGCTGCCGCCGGGCCTGGTGGAGGGCTCGCGGCTGCCCGCCCCCGTGTTCACGCCCGCGACCAAGGCCGCCGTCGGCGACCACGACGAGAACGTCACGTTCGAGGCCGTCGTGGCCGAGGTCGGCCGCGAGACCGCGGAGGAGCTGCGGCGGGTCACGCTCGCGGTCTACGAACGGGCGGCCGCGGTGACCGAGCGGGCCGGGATCCTGCTGGCCGACACCAAGCTCGAGCTGGGGCGGGTCCCCGACGGCGACGGCTCGCTCGTGCTGGGCGACGAGGTGCTGACCCCCGACTCCTCCCGGTTCTGGCCGGCCGACGGCTGGCGGCCGGGCCAGGCCCAGCCCAGCCTGGACAAGCAGGTGGTGCGGGACTGGCTGACCTCGCCCGCGTCCGGATGGGACCGGGCCTCCGACGCCCCGCCGCCGCCCCTGCCCGCCGACGTCGTCGAGCGCACCGCGGCCGGCTACCGCGAGGTCTACCGGCGGCTCACCGGCGCCGACCTGTAGGCGCGCGGGCCGACGCGGCGCCAGGACCGACGCGGCGGCGGTGACCCGACGGCGTCCGCCCGCTCAGGCGTGCAGCACGCCGTCGCGGGCGGGGTCGTGGACCGCGGCGCCGCCCAGGTTGCGCACGTGGGCCAGGTACACCTCGCGCCGCTCGGGCTGCAGCAGCGCGTCGTGCACCGGCAGGACGACCCGCGGGCCCACCGCCCGGACGAACTCCACCGTCTCGGCCACCTTGGCCCACGGGGCGTTGAGGGGCAGGGCCAGGACGTCGACGCCGTCCGGGGTGGTCTCGTAGGAGTCGCCGGGGTGGAACAGCGTGACCCCGCCGGCGCGCAGCAGCAGGCCGACGTTGCCGATCCGAGGCACGTCGGGGTGGATCACGGCGTGCCGGCCGCCCACCACCTGCACCGTCACCCCGCCCAGCCGGTGCTCGGCGCCCACGACCAGCTCCGTGACCGACCCGCCGGCCTCGCGCACCACCTGCGCGGCCCCGGCCTCGGCCAGCACCCCGCCGGGGCCGACCACCCGCTCCAGCAGCGGCACCAGGTCCGGGTCGAGGTGGTCCGGGTGGGCGTGCGTGACGAGCACGGCGCCCGGGCCGGTCGAGGTGCCCAGCTGCTCGACCAGGCCGGGGGAGAAGACACCCGGGTCCAGCAGGATCGTGTCCCCGTCGTGGTGGACCCGCAGGCAGGCGTGGCCGAGGTGCTCGATGTCCATGCCCCGTCCTACCGCAGCGCCGCTCGTCGATCCAGACCGCGGTGCGCTGGTGCCCGCCCCGGCCTCGCCCCTACCGTCGACGGACGGGGCGGTGACGTCCCGCTGCACCCTGCCCTGCCGCGACCCGAGGAGCCGCCGTGCCCGACAGCCGACCCAGCGCCGACCTGCTGCTCAGTACCCGCCTGGGGCTCCACGCCGTGGCCGAGGGGGTGCTGGCCGGCCCCCAGCACCGGGCCGCCGGCACCATCCGGCTGTCCGTGGAGCCGGGGTCGGTGCAGACCGTGGCCGAGCCCCGGCTGCGGCTGGGGGCGACCTCCGTCTCCGGACCGGCCGGGGAGGCGTCGCTGCTCGGCGCGACCAGCGTGATGGCGCTGGGTGCCGCCGTGGGGGTGCAGGCCGGACCACCCGTCGGGCTCTACACGGACACCTCCGGGGTGGAGCTGGACCAGCCGCTGTCCATCGACGCCGACACGGCCACCGCGCTGATGGACTTCTTCGCCGTCGGGGCCGCGGGCCTGCTGACCTTCGCGCCGGAGGAGCGGGCCGTGCTGTGGCCCGAGCACTTCGACCTGGCCGTGACCGTGGACGAGGTCAACTACGGCGTCTCGCCCGGGGACGGGTTCTCGACCCAGCCCTACGCCTACGTGGGCCCGTTCCGGCCGGTCGCCGACCCGTTCTTCGACGCCCCGTTCGGGGCGGTCCGCACCTGGGACCAGGTGCCCGACGCGGGCGGGATCGCCGAGTTCTTCGCCGAGGGTCGCGACCGGGTGCGCGCCGCCGCAGGCTGAGCCCGGCTGCCCGCTCGACGGACAGGTCGTCGACGGATGCATCGCGCCGCGATACATTGCCTAGGTGCCGACCCCGCTGGGCGACGTCCCGTACCTGGTGCTGGCCGCCCTGTCGGGCGGTCGGCGGCACGGCTACGACGTCGTGCGGGTCGTCGGTGCGCTCACCGACGGGGCGGTGACGCTGGGGGCGGGGACGCTCTACGGCGCGCTGGACCGCCTGGGCCAGGCCGGCCTGGTGGCGCCCGACGGCGAGGAGCGCGTGGCCGGCCGGCTGCGGCGCTACTACCGGCTGACCGACGCCGGGACGACGGTCCTCGACGAGGAGACCGCCCGCCGGGAGCAGGTGGTGCTGGCCGTGCGCGGCCGGCTGCGCGCGACGGGGCAGCAGGAGGAGGCGTGGGGGAGCGCATGAGCGGACCGACGACGGACGGGGCCGCCGGCCCGGACGAGCAGGCCTACGCGGCCGACGCGCGGCGGTGGCTGCGCGCCTACCCGCCGCGCTGGCGGCGCGCCCGCGAGGACGAGGTGCTGGGGCTGCTGCTGGACACCCGGCCCGCCGGGGCGCGGCGGGTGCGGGCGAGGACCGGGCTGGACCTGGCGCGCGGCGCGCTGGCCTACCGCTGGCGCACCCGGCCGCGGTTCGTCGCCTGGCTGCTGTGGCGCTGGAACGACACTCTGCCCGGCCGGGCGCACCGCGAGTGGCTGCTGGACGACCTGAACGGCCGGTTCTGGGGCTTCCGGCAGGCGGTGCTCGGCTTCCCCGGGCTCGTCGCCCTCGCCTTCCTGCTGACGGCGACCTGGACCGGGGGGCGGTGGTTGTCCTGGTGGTTGCTGCTGCCCGTGGTCGTGGTGGCCTACATGAGCCTCGCCTGGCCCATGCGCTGGCGGCGGCGGACGGTGCTGCGCCAGCTGGCCGACGTCGACCGGCAGCAGCAGGTCGCCACCAGCTTCGACGGGTCGGTGCCCTGGCAGCCCCGGGTCCGCTGGGCGTGGACCGACCGGCTGCTGTGGGCGGCGCTGGCCCCGCTGGTGACGGCCCCGCCCCTGCTCGCCGTGACGGCCTGGTGGTGGTGGGCAGGCGCGCCCGGAACCCCCGACCTCGACCTCGCCCCCTTCGGTTCGACCGGGCTCGTCCCCCTGGTCCTGCTCCTGACGAGCACCGTCGTCCCCCTGGTGGCCATGCCGGCCCGGGTGGGGCGGCGCCTGGCCGACCGGCCCGCGCAGCCCTGGCGCCGCCTGGTCCCCGTGCCGCTGCTGCTGGTGGTGCCGGTCGCGGTCGCGGCGGCGGTGCTGCCGCTGCTGGCGGCCGCGCTGCCCCTGGGTCAGGCGTTCGCCGCCCTGACCGGCTGGGGACCCCCGGGTACCTGGGGGGGCGACACCAGCTGGGCGGCCCTGGTCCCGTTGCTGGTGGTGTGGGGGGTGTCCGTCGCGGCGCTGCTCACCCACCGTCAGGTGGTCCGGGCCCGCCGGACCGGCCCGCCCCCGGCCCTGGTCGACGTCTGGAGCGCCCGCGGCGGGGACGACGTGCTGCCGGACACGCCCGTCGTGCTGTTCGGCCACGAGTTCGTCGCCTACCCGCCCGCCCCCGGCGGCCCCGGCCCGGCGTCCGCCGGCCACCACTAGGCTCGGCCCATGCCGCGCCTCGTCGTCGATGTCATGCCCAAGCCGGAGATCCTGGACCCGCAGGGCGCCGCCATCACCCACGCGCTGGGCCGGCTGGGCTACACCGGTCTGACCGAGGTGCGGCAGGGCAAGCGGTTCGAGGTGACGGTCGAGGTCGCCGACGAGGCGACCGTGGCCCGGGTCCGGGAGGCCGCGGAGTCGATGCTCAGCAACCCCGTGATCGAGGACGTGGTCTCGATCCGCGTGGTCGAGGACGCGGAGGAAGGCGCCCGGCCGTGAGCCGGGGCGGGGGGACGACGGCCGAGGCGACCGCCCCGACCCACATGGCGCGCGAGATCGCCGAGCAGCCGCAGGCGCTGGCGGCCACGTTCGAGGCCTTGCTGCCGCTGCGCGAGGACCTGCGCCGGCTGTTCGAGGGTCGCCGCCACGTGATGCTCGTGGCCCGCGGCTCCAGCGACAACGCCGCCGTCTACGGCCGTTACCTGCTGGGTGCGCACGCCGGCGTGCGCGGGTCCATGGCGGCGCCGAGCCTGGCCACCCACTACGGCCCGGACGGCAACGGGGTCGAGCTGGACCTGGACGACACCCTGGTGGTCAGCGTGTCGCAGTCCGGCGCCACCGAGGAGATCGTCGCCACCCAGCAGTGGGCGGCCCGGCGCGGGGCCGCGACGGTCGCCGTGG
Organism: Jannaschia sp. R86511; assembly: GCF_042466345.1. Lineage (NCBI taxonomy): Bacteria > Pseudomonadati > Pseudomonadota > Alphaproteobacteria > Rhodobacterales > Roseobacteraceae > Jannaschia > Jannaschia sp. R86511. The sequence goes on along the minus strand of NZ_JAXHCD010000001.1, from coordinate 137,554 downwards.
CCAACGTGCCCGGCTCGCCGCTGCTGCGCACGGCCGACCTGGCGCTGCAGACCCAGGCCGGGCCCGAGCTCGCCGTGCCCGCGACCAAGTCCTACCTGACGCAGCTGGCGGCCATGGTCGTCCTCGGCACGGCCCTGGCGCCCGAGGTCACCTCGCTCGACGCGGACATCGCCCGGGTGCCGGACGTCGTGGCCCGGCTGGTGGAGCAGCAGCAGGGCGTCGACGAGGCGGCCGCCGCGCTCAGCGCGTCGCGCCACCCGCTGGTCAGCGGCCGCGGCCTGCTCATGGGCACGGCCCTGGAGGTCGCGCTCAAGCTGGAGGAGACCTGCCTGCGTCCGGTCCGCGGCCTGTCCTACGCCGACCTGCGCCACGGCCCCATCGCCGTGGTCGACGACGACGTGCTGGCCGTCCTGGTGTCGGCGGCCGACGGACCGCTCACCGGCGCCATGACCGAGCTCGCGCGCGAGCTGCGCGACCGCGGCGCCCGCACCGTGGGCGTCGGCGGGGACGCCGGGTTCGCGGCGGCGGTCGACGTGGCCGTGGCCGGCCCGGACCTGCCCGAGGTGCTCACGCCGCTGGGCACCGTGGTGCCGCTGCAGCTGGCCATCGAGCGGGCCGCGCTCGTGCTGGGCCTGGACCCCGACGCGCCGCGCGGCCTGCGCAAGGTCACCCGCACCGACACCTGAGCCCGGCGGCGCGCGTCCGGCGACGGTCGGGCGTGGCCCTCAGGCGGCGAGCGGGGCCCGCACGGGCAGCTCGCTGCCGGTCAGCAGCACCTGCACCGCCCGGTCGTCGACCTGGTTGAGGACCAGCGGGGCCAGCAGGTTGGCCGTGGAGCCGGCCGCGGTCTCGCCGGGGGTCAGCACGACGAACAGCAGCGCGTCGGCGGCACCGGTCAGGCCCAGCAGGTCCACGTCCTCGTCGCTCAGCACCGGCGCGTAGTCCGGGAAGAACGCCCACGGGGCGGCCAGCAGCAGCGACACCTCGCCGTCCAGGGACTCCAGCGAGAACAGCACGCCGGAGGCCTCCAGGCCACGCAGCCGGTACTCGCTGCGCCCGGGCAGGCCCGGCAGCGGGTGCACCAGGTGGACCAGGCGCGCGTCCTCGGCCGGGGTGTCGGTGGGGACGCTGTCGCTCATCGTCCCAGCCAAGCACGTCATCGCAGGAAGTCCAGCAGCGTGGGCTGGAGCACCCGGGCGGTGGCCCCGAGCGCCGCCTGGTAGGCGGTGGACTGCAGCTGCAGCTCCAGGATGGTCTTGGGCAGGTCGACGTCCTCGATCTGCGACTGCGAGGAGCGCAGCGTGATGGCCGCGTCCTCCGCCTTGAGCTTGAGGTTCTCGATCCGGTTGGTGCGGGCGCCGACGTCCGAGGCGGCGCCCAGCAGCCGGTCGAGCGAGTCGTCGAGCTCGGCCAGGCGGCCGTCGACGGGCTGACCGGTGGCCAGGTCCGCGATGACGGCGTCGATGCGGGCGATGACGCTGTCGGGGCCGTCACCGAAGGCCGCGCGACCGTCGACGTCCACCCGGACGACCGACTCGGCCCCGATGCGACGCTCCACCGTGCCGGTCGGGCTGCCGACGTAGGCGCCGGTGGCGTCGAAGGCGACCGGGCCGTCGGTGGTGCCACCGAACACGGGCCGACCCAGGTACTGGGTGTTGGCCAGCTCGACCATGCTCTCGCGGACCCCCCGCAGCTCGGCGGCGATGGCGTCCCGGCCCGGCTGGCCCAGGGCGGCGTTGCCCCCCCGCACCGTCAGGTCGCGGGCCTGGCGCAGCGCGGCCGAGGACAGCTGGATCGCGTTGTCGGCGGTGTCCAGCCACGAGACGCCGTTCTCCGCGTTGCGGATGTACTGCGCCGTCGCGACCCGTTCGGCCTTCAGCTGCATGATGTCGTTGGCCCCGATGGGGTTGTCCGACGGGCGGCTGATCTGCTTGCCGCTGGACAGCTGCTCCTGCAGCGTGGACGAGCGGCCCAGCGACGCCTGCAGGTTCGCGTACGTCGTGTCGGCCATCGAGCGTTGCGTGATCCGGAACATCAGCGACCCACCAGTCCTGTGCGGTTGATCAGGGTGTCGAGCGCCTGGTCCACGGCGGTCAGCATGCGCGCCGACCCCTCGTAGGCGCGCTGGAACATGACCATGTTCGTGAGCTCCTCGTCGATGTCGACGCCGGAGACGGCCTCGCGGGCGGCCATGACGTCGCCCACCACCACCGACTGCGCGGTCGAGCGGCGCGTCGCCGCCTGCGCCTGGGCGCCGACGTCGGCCACGAACCGCCGCCAGCCGGCGTCGGGGGAGCCCGCCTGCTGGCCGATCGCCCCGAGGCGGTCGGCGATGGTGGCGTCCAGGACACCGCCACCGGGCACGGCCGCCGCGACGTGGTCGGTGTCGGTCAGGGCGACCGTCAGGCCCGCTGCGGTGGTGCCGGTGAAGAAGTCGCGACCGGTCACCCCGTCGAGGCCGGCGCCCGTCACGTGGACGGCGTTGACCTGCGTGGCGACGTCGACGGCGGCCGCGTCCAGGGAGTCCATCACCCCGGGCCAGGTCGAGTTGAGCCCGACCAGGACGGCACCGATCCGACCGCCGGGCACGTCGACCCCGCTGCCGCCGATGCCGGTCACGCCCACGGCCCCGCCGGCCCGCACGGCCGCCAGATCGCCGGCTCCGCCGGCCCCGACGGACAGCTCGGTGGCCCGGCCGCCCCGGACGACGGCCGTGCCGCCCACGAAGACGTCGACGGTGTTGAGCTCGCCGGCGCGGACCTGGCCCCCGGTCAGCTCGCTGAGCCGGATGACGAGGGCGTCGCGCTGGTCGAGCAGCTCGTTGGGGGCCTGGCCGCCGGCGGTGGCCTCCCGGATGGCGGTGTTCAGGTCGGCGACGGCCGCGGACGTGGTGTTGACCTCGTCCAGGGCGAGCTTCAGCGCGCTGTGCTGGTCGTTCCACGCCCGCTCGACGCCGGCGGCGCTGGCGCCGAGGGAGTCGGTGACCCCGCGGGCGGCCTGCAGCACCTGGGTGCGGGCGGCCTCGCTGCCGGGGTTGTTGCCCAGGTCCTGGAACGACGCCCACATGGTCGACAGCCGCGACGTGAGCCCCGTGTCGCCGGGCTCGCCCAGCGACACCTCGAGCCGGGCCCACGCGGTGCGGTCCACGTCCATGAACTGGGCGGTGGAGCGCTCCGTGCGGACCCGCGCGGCGACCAGCTCGTCGGTCACGCGCTGCAGGTCGGTGACCCGGACCCCGGTGCCGGGGCCGTCCCAGCGCGAGAACAGCGCCGTACCGGTCGAGGAGGGGTTGGTCGGGTCCATGGCCACCCGCTGGCGGGAGTAGCCCGGCGTGTTGGCGTTGGCCACGTTCGCGCCGGTGGTGTCCAGGCCGTAGCGCTGGGCCACCAGCCCGGACAGGGCGGTGTGCAGTCCTGCGAAGCTCGACATCAGAGTGCCTCGTCCACGAGTCGGCCCGCGCTCTGGCGGGGGAGGGTGCGGGATGCGGCCGGGCCGTACGTCTGGGCCGGCTCCTCGACGGCGGCCAGGGCCTCGCTGAGCCCGACCATGCCCTCGTGCAGCAGCCGGCGGTTGGCCTGGGCCAGCTCGGTGATCTCCGCGGTCAGGGTGAGGAACGCGTCGCGGTGCGACAGGAGCATGGCCGCGTACGGCTCCGGGGCGGTGCGGGCGATCGCGATGAGCGACGGTCCGGGGGCCAGCCCCAGCTCCATCGCGACGACGTCGGTCTCCAGGGTGCGCACGCGCTCGGAGTCCCGGATCTGGTCCAGGACCGCCTCGACCTCACGGGTGGCGTGGGCCAGCCAGCGCGCCCGGCCGGAGGCCAGCACGAGCTGTTCCTCCTCCAGCTTGAACAGCAGGAGCTCGAGGAGCTCTCGTTCGCGCCACAGGATGCGGCAGAAGTCCGCGAGTGCCACCTGTACACCTCCTCCGGTGCCTCCGACGAGCGCACCTCGACCGACGACGGCCTCACCGTCGTTCCCGGTGCTGTTCGGCGGTGGGCCCCGCGACCTGAGGGGACTCCGTCGATCGAAGGAGGCGCGCGGGCCTGCTCACCCGTTCGGCGCACCAGGTACCCCCGTTCGGCCCCTCAAGGCCCACCCGGGCCCCGACGACGAACTGCGGGTGCCGAGCCATCCCTTCGCCGCCCTGGTCCCGCCGGGCGCCCGCGACACCACGCCGAGCCACAGCCCGACGGACGTCGACGTCGACGCCCTCGTCGTCGCCAACCTGCCCCTGGTCGGTCACTGCGTCGGCGAGGTGATGTCGCGCGTCCCCTCGCACGTGGACCGTGACGACCTGGCCGGGGCCGGCGTGGAGGGTCTGCTGCAGGCCGCGCGCTCGTGGCGGCCCGAGACCGGTGTCCCGTTCACCGCCCACGCCCGCACCCGCGTGCGGGGGGCCATCGTCGACGAGCTGCGTGCCGTCGACTGGGCCAGCCGCGGGGCCCGGTCCCGGGCCCGCCAGACGGCCGAGACCACCGAGACGCTGACGGCCGCCCTGGGCCGCACCCCCAGCGTCGACGAGCTCGCCGACGCCCTGGGCGTCGACCCCGGCCAGGTGCACCGGGTGCGGGCCGAGACCCACCGCTCGTACCTGACCAGCCTGGAGGAGGTGGCCGCCGCCCCGGACTCCGCCCGCAGCGTGCAGGACTCGCTGCGCGACCCGGGCCTGTCCCCGGAGGACCACGTCGTGCTGGCCGAGCACCTGGGCCGCCTGCGCCGGGCGGTCGACCTGCTGCCGGACCGCGTCCGGGAGGCCGTCCGCGGGCACTACCTGGACGAGGAGCCGATGGCCGCCATCGCCGTGCGCCTGGGCGTCACCGAGTCCCGGGTCTCGCAGCTGCGCGCCGAGGGCGTCGCCCTGCTGCGCGCCGCGCTGGAGGCCGTCGAGGCGCAGGACGCGGGGGCACCCGCCCCGGCCGGTGCGTCGGCCGTCACCATGCCCGTCCAGGGGGGTCGCGTGGTCAACCGCCGCGAGGCCGCCTATGCCGCGGCCGTCGCCGCCGCCTCCGACTCCCGGGCCAGCATCGCCGCCGGCTCCGCCGTGCTCACGGGCCTCGTCGCGCCCCGTGCTGCTGCGACCGGGTGAGACCGCTCCTGAGGAGGACCTGACGCTCAGGTCCTGACCCGCACCGCCGATCCACATCCTGGCCACGGAAGGCCGAGTCCACACCAACATCACGGAGGAACACAGATCATGGGTCTTCAGATCAACAACAACATCGCGGCGTTCAACTCCTACCGCAACCTGTCCGTCACCCAGGGCAACATGGAGAAGTCGCTGGAGAAGCTGTCCAGCGGCTTCCGCATCAACCGCGCGGCGGACGACGCGGCCGGCCTGGCCATCTCCGAGGGCCTGCGCTCGCAGGTCGGTGGCCTGAAGGTCGCCGTCCGCAACGCCCAGGACGGCATCTCCGTCGTCCAGACCGCTGAGGGTGCGCTCACCGAGACGCACGCCATCCTGCAGCGCATGCGCGACCTGTCGGTCCAGGGTGCCAACTCCGGCGGCCTGTCCTCCGACGCCAAGGGCAACATCCAGTCCGAGCTCTCGCAGCTGAAGGACGAGCTGTCCCGCATCGCCGACACCACCCAGTTCAACGGCGCCAAGCTGCTCGACGGCAACTACGACGGCAAGTTCCAGGTCGGCGCCAACGTCGGCGAGAGCATCAGCGTCAAGGTCGGCACCTCCATGGGCGCCACCGGGCTCGGCGTGGCCGGCGTCGACGTGACCGCCGCGGGCGTGGGCTCGGACGTCACCGAGACCACCGCGTCCGACGTGACGGCCGCCACCGCCGGTGTCTACACCGTCGGCAGCACCAACGACCTGACCGCCTCCGAGGGCTTCGACGGCCTCAGCGGCAGCATCTCCATCGGTGGCAAGACGGTCGACCTGTCCTCGGTCAAGCACGCCTCCGGGGACGACGAGACCGCCAAGCTGGCCAACCTGCAGTCCGCTGTGGACGCCAAGTTCGGCACCGGTGCGGTCACCCTGGCCGGCACCGCCACCGGTCTGACGGTCACCCAGGCCGCCGCCCCGACCGACTCGACCGAGGTCATGACGGTCAAGCAGGCCACGGGTGCCGAGGGCGCCATCACGGCGATCGACGAGGCCATCAAGACGGTCTCCACCACCCGTGCGGAGCTCGGTGCGGTCCAGAACCGCTTCGACCACACCATCAAGAACCTCAACGTCGCCGTCGAGAACCTGTCGGCGTCCGAGAGCCGCATCCGCGACACCGACATGGCGCTGGAGATGGTCAACTTCACCAAGTCCCAGATCCTGTCGCAGGCCGGTACCGCCATGCTCGCGCAGGCCAACCAGGCCCCCCAGGGCGTCCTGTCCCTGCTGCGCTGATCCCGGTAACCCCCGGTAGCAGCACGAGCACCTGAACCACCGACCGCCGGGGACCGCACCCAGGTCCCCGGCGGTCGGGCTCCAACCCCGCCCGCCCCACCCGAACCAGCAGAGAGGACCGCCAGCGATGGGCACCTTCGGCATCGACGGCCTCGCCAGCGGCCTCGACACGACCACCCTGATCAACCAGCTGATGCAGGTCGAGGCGATCCCGCAGCAGCAGCTCAAGACCACCCTGCGCAACCAGACCAGCAGCGTCACCGCGTTCCAGGTCGTCGCCAGCCGGCTCAAGTCGGCCGAGACCGCCATCGCGGCCCTGACCAAGGACGCCACCTGGGACGCCAAGACGTCCACCGTGACCGGGACCTCGCTCACCGCGACGTCCGGCACGTCGGCCCTGGCCGGCAAGGCGACGATCGACGTCCTCTCGCTGGCCACCGCCGCGCGGACCCGGTCGACCGAGAGCCACCGCCTGGACGCCACCGTCACCGACGGCGGCCCGCTGACGATCCTCAACGCCAAGGGCGTCGAGGTCACCGTCACGCCCCGGTCGGGCTCGCTCGCCGACGTCATCGCCGCCATCAACGACACCCCCGACACCGGTCTGACCGCCGTCGCGGTGCGGACCGGCGCGGACACCTACACCCTGCAGCTGCAGGCCAAGGAGACCGGCGCGGGCACCCCCGCGGCCGTCACCTCCGGCCTGACGATCGCCATGGACCCCACGGTCGCCGGCGTCGACGCGGTCTACGAGGTCGACGGCATCCGCGGCACCTCGGCCAGCAACACCGTGGCCGACATCCTGCCCGGGGTCACCGTGAACCTGACCGGGACCGGCCCCAGCACGGTGACCGTCGCCTCGGACCAGGCCAAGACCACGGCCGCGGTCAAGGCCGTCGTCGACGCCGTCAACGCGGCCCTGGACGAGATCGCCACCCAGACCAAGAACGACCCCGCCGCCACCACGCGCGCGCCGCTGTCCGCCGACACCATGGTGCGCTCGATCGGCAACGACCTGCTGCGCGCCGCCTCCGACGCCCTCGGCGGGCGCTCCGCGGCCGAGGTCGGCATCCAGACCACCCGCACCGGGCGGCTCGTCTTCGACGAGGCCGCGTTCGCCGACGCCTACGCCCGGGACCCGCAGGCCACCCGGGCGTTCATCGCGCCCGCCGCCACGACCGTCGACGGGGTGAGCACCCCCCGGGACGGGCTGGCCACCCGGCTCACGGCCGTCCTCGAGCGGGCCACGAACGCCGAGAGCGGCACCATCACCAGCGCCGTGCAGGGTCGCGAGCAGCGCAGCAAGGACCTGCAGACGGCCATCGACTCCTGGGACCGCCGCCTCGAGGTCCGCCGGACCATCCTGCAGCGCCAGTTCACCGGTCTGGAGGTCGCGCTGGGCAAGCTGCAGTCGCAGTCCAGCTGGCTGTCCGGCCAGCTGGCCGGCCTGCAGGCCAACCTGGGCAACGGCTCGTGAGCGCCGCCGCCTTCGGGTTCGCCGGCGCGCGGACCACCGCCGCCCGGCTCGGCCGCTTCACCGACGACTCGCTGAGCACCGCCAGCCCGTCGCAGCTGCTGGTCAAGCTGTTCGACCGCCTGCTGCTGGACATGGAGCGGGGCGAGGCCGAGCAGCGCGCGGGCCGCCACGCCGCGGCGTCGGAGCAGCTCGTGCACGCCCAGGCCATCGTGTCGGAGCTGATGAGCAGCCTCGACGTCGACGCCTGGTCCGGCGGACCCGGCCTGCTGTCGGTGTACTCGTTCCTGCTCAGCGAGCTGGTCAGCGCCAACGTGGGTCACGACCCCGAGCGGACCGCCGCCTGCCGGCGCGTCGCCGAGCCGCTGGCGGACGCCTGGCGCCAGGCCGCGAGCAGCACCCAGGTCCCGGCCGTCGCCACCCGGCGGGACCCGTTCAGCGACGCCGCGGTGCCGCCGCAGCGCACCTCCGTGGTCGGCTGACCCGCTCGTGATCCGCGGACCCGGCGCGGCCGCCCCGACCGGACACCCGGGGTACCCCAGCGAGCAGACCCGGCGCGTGCCCGCCCCCCGCAGCAGCGGTGACGACTTCGACCGGGCGTGGCAGCGGGCCCTGGACGACCTGGAGCTCGACGTCGAGCGGGCCGAGGCCGTGCTGCGCGACAGCCACCTCGAGCCCGGTGAGACCGCCCCGACGGTGACCTGGACCCCACCCCGCCTGACGCACCCGCTGCCCGACAGCATGCGCGAGCGCGCCGAGCGCATCCTCGAACGGCAGCTGGCCCTGGCCGGCCGGCTGGCGACGGCCATGACCAGCTCACGACGCCACCTGGACGTCGTCGAGCGGATCGTGCCCTCCGACCCGCACTCGCGCCCGATGTACGTCGACCAGGCCCTCTGAGCGTTCTCTCAGCGGGGCCGCCGGCAGGCGCGCCCGGCCGGGCCCACGGTCACCCGAACGGCCGATCCACTCCAGGGCCCCCGGGGACGACACCCAGTACGAGCACGGATCGCTCACTCCGCAGGCCGACGGACCGGCCGCCCCCCTGACCGCCCCGCATCCCCGGGGTAGGCATGAGGAGACCGCCGAAGTGACCACGACCGCGTCCGTGACCGGTGCCGCCCTGTTCAGCGCCGTCACCGGCCTGAGCGCGCGCAGCCGCGCCATCGCCGACAACATCGCCAACATCCAGACCCCGGGCTTCCAGTCCCGTCGGGTGGCCTTCGAGGACGCGGTCGCCAAGGCCGCCGGATCGGGCCGGCGCGAGCTCACGGCGCACACCCAGGCGCTGTCGCTGGAGCCGACCCGGATGGACGGCAACAACGTCAACCTGGACACCGAGACCCTGCAGTCGATCGACACGGGCATGCGGTACCAGCTCGCGCTGCGCGCCATCGACGACCGGTTCGGCGTCGTCCGGGCCGCGATCCGGACGATGGGCTGAGCCGGTGACCTCCTTCCCCGTCTTCGGCGTCGCCGGCTCCGGCGTGAGCGTCTACCGCAAGTGGTTGGACGCGGTCAGCGACAACCTGTCGAACATCAACACCGTCAACCCCGCCGGCGAGGACGCCTTCCAGGCCCGCTACGTCGTGGCCCGCGCCGTGCAGTACGGCGACGGCGTGGGCGGCGCCCAGGTCGCGGGCATCGAGCTCGGCGACCCGAACGGCCGCATGGTCTACGCCCCCGACCACCCCTACGCCGACGCGGAGGGCTACATCCGCACCCCCGACATCGACATGGCCAGCCAGATGGCGCAGCTGATGATGGCCCAGCGCGGGTACCAGGCGAACCTCGCCGTGGTCGACCGCGCCCGTGACGCCTACTCCGCCGCGATCAACGTCGGGCGCAGCTCGTGAGCGTCCAGCCGATCGCCGCCGTGGCCGGCGTCAGCGGCACCACCGGGGTCGAGGGCGTCAGCGCCCTGTCCGCCCCGCTGCCCCCGCTCGACCCGACCGCCACCGCCGCCGCGGGGGCCGAGTTCGCCGGCGCTCTCGCCGGGGCCGGGTCCGGCGCCGGCCAGGCCACCATCGGCCGGCTGGACCAGGTGCAGCAGCTGCAGGCGAACGCCGACGACCTCGCCGTCAAGGCCGTCACCGGCCAGCTCGCCGACCCGAGCCAGTACACGATCGCCGCGACCGAGGCCACCCTCGCCACCCAGATGATGGTGGCCCTGCGCAACAAGGCCGTCGACGCCTACTCCGAGATCATGAGGATGCAGCTGTGAGCCCTCGCCAGACCGTGGTCAGCAACGACCCCCGGGTCAAGGCCACCCAGCAGGCCCGCCGCGCGCAGTCCGCGTGGAACGAGCTGCCCGCCGCGCAGAAGACCATCGGCGTCGTCGTCGCGGTCGCGCTGCTGGTCGGCGCCGTCATGTTCGTGCAGCTGCAGCGCACGCCGCAGCTCGGCCCCCTGTACACCGGGCTGTCCTCGGCCGACGGCGGCGCCGTCGTCGAGCAGCTGCAGGCCGCCGGGGTGCCCTACGAGCTGGCCGACGGCGGCGCCACGGTGCTGGTGCCCAGCGAGCAGGTCTACGACCTGCGGCTGCAGATGTCGGCCGCCGGCCTGCCCGGTGACGACACCGGGGGCTACTCGCTGCTGGACGAGCAGGGCGTCACCGCCTCGCAGTTCCAGCAGGAGGTCGCCTACCAGCGCGCGATGGAGGGCGAGCTGGCCCGCACCGTCGCCTCGATCGACGGCGTCGAGACCGCCGTGGTCCACCTGGCCATCCCCGAGAAGGACGTGTTCCTCGAGGAGAGCGACACCCCGACGGCCAGCGTCCTGGTCGACACCGCGACCGGCACCACCCTGGACAAGGGCCAGGTGCAGGCCGTGGTCAACCTGGTGTCGAGCTCCATCGAGGGCATGACGCCGGAGTCGGTCACCGTCGTCGACGACGAGGGCACGATGCTGTCGGCCTCCGGCGCGGCCGGTGCGGTCGGCGGCGCCGGCGGCGAGGCCGGCGAGCTGACCGCGGAGTTCGAGTCCCGCGTGGCCGGTGACCTGCAGGCCCTGCTGGACACGGTCGTCGGCCCCGGCAACGCGGTCGCCACCGTCACCGCCGGGCTCAACTTCGACGAGGCCGAGGCGACCACCGAGCGGTTCCTGGCCCCCGAGGCCGGCGTGCTGCCGCTGAGCCAGACCATCGAGACCGAGGACTACACCGGCGCCGGCAACGGCGAGGCCGGGGTGCTCGGCCCGGACAACATCGCCGTGCCCAACGGCACCGGCGGCGCGGACTCCGCGTACGCGTCGGAGTCGACCACGGTCAACAACGCGGTGGGCAAGGTGACCGAGCGGGTCGTGTCCGCCCCGGGCGCCGTCGAGCGGCTGAGCGTGTCCGTGGTCGTCGACCGCGACGCCGTGGCCCGCGCCGACATGCTGGCCCTGCAGGACACCGTGTCGGCCGCCGTCGGCCTGGACGCCGCCCGCGGCGACGTGGTGTCGGTGACCCAGATGCCCTTCGACGTCGGTGACGCGGAGGCCGTGCAGGCCGAGCTCGACGCCGCGGCCGAGGCCGAGGCCGCGGCCGGGCAGCAGCAGCTGATCTGGAACGCGGTCCTGGCCGGCCTGGTCCTGCTGGTGGTCATCGCCACGATCATCATGGGCACGCGGCGCCGCAAGAAGCGCGAGCCCGTCGACCTGGGGCTGTACGAGCCGGTCGAGGAGGCCGCCCCGCCGGCCCCGCTGCCGCCGGTCCCCGCCCCCCGTGAGGCCCTGCCCGCCGTGCCCGACCCCGAGGCCGAGCAGATGGCCGCGCTGCAGCAGCAGCGCGAGGAGGTCATCGACCTCGTCGACCGCGAGCCGGCCGAGGTGGCCGAGCTGCTCCGCTCCTGGCTCGCCGACCGGAGGTCCGCATGACCGTCACCGAGACCCCGCCCGTGACCGTCGCGCCCGGCGCCACCGCCCCCGCGGTGGACCTGTCCGGTCTGCAGAAGGCCGCCGTCCTGCTGGTGATGCTGGGCAAGGAGCGCGCCGCCAACGTCATCCGCCACATGGAGGGCACCGACCTCGACGAGCTCGTGGCCCAGGTCGTGCGGCTGCGCGACGTGTCGCCCACCATCGCCGGGCAGGTCCTCACCCAGTTCCACTCCCTGGCGGTCCGCCAGGGCGTCGTGGGGGCCGGCGGCGAGGGCTACGCCCGCGACGTGCTGGAGCGCTCGCTGGGCAAGGAGAACGCGGGCGACGTCATGAAGCGGATAGCCAGCTCCGTGGCCGAGCGCCCGCTGAAGTTCCTGCAGGACGTCGACCCCCAGCAGCTGATGTCGATCCTGCGCGGCGAGCACCCGCAGACCCTGGCGGCCGTGCTGGTGCACCTGCGTCCCGACCAGGCCTCGGTCGTCATGGCGGGCCTGTCGGCCACGGACCAGACGGCCGTCGCCCGCCGGCTGGCCAAGACCGGCCGGTTCCAGCCCCACGCGCTCAACGTGCTGCAGGACGTGCTCAAGGCCCGGACCTCCTCGGTCCTGCCGCAGAGCACCGGCGACGTGATGACCGGTGGCGTGCAGAGCCTGGTCGACGTCATCAACCGCGCCGACGCCGCCACCGAGCGCGCCATCCTCGACGGGCTCGAGGCGACCGACCCGGCCCTGGCCGAGGAGGTCCGCGCCCGGCTGTTCGTCTTCGCCGACATCGTCAGCCTCGAGGACCGCGCCGTGCAGATGGTGCTGCGGCAGGTCGACTCGGTCGTCCTGGCCACGGCGCTCAAGTCCGTGCCCGAGGTCGTCCGGGACAAGGTCCTGTCCAACGTCTCCGAGCGCGCCCGGCAGGACCTGGTCGACGAGATCGAGGTGCTCGGCTCCGTCCGGGTGTCCGCGGTCGAGGAGGCCCAGGCCACCATCGTGCAGATCATCCGCTCGCTCGAGGAGTCCGGCCAGATCGTCGTGCGGCGGGGTGGTGACGATGAGTTCGTCTCCTGACCTGCTCACGCCCGGCCTGCTCGCGCACCGCCCGGCCGTGCCCGCCCAGGTCCGCGCGTTCGTCCCCGGCGTGGTGCCGGGACCCGAGCGCACGGGCGGGTCCGGTCGCGCGGACGGCTTCGCCGCCGGGTACGCCACCGGCTACAGCGAGGGCCTGCGCCGCGCCACGGTCGCGGCCCAGGCCCGGGAGCAGCTGCGGCTCGACGCCCTCGCGGCCGAGCAGCGGCGCGTGCGGGCCCGGGTCGACGACCTGATGCTGCAGCTGCGTGCCGGCGCGCTGCAGCTGGAGGAGGACGCCCGCATCGACACCGCCGAGCTCGTGGACGTGGTGGCAGGCGCCGCCGCCGCCCTGGCCCAGCAGGTCGTCCTGGAGGCCGCACCCACGGCCGAGACGCTGGTCGCGCGGCTGGGCCGCGCGCTGGAGGCCGCCGAGCCCGGCGCCCCGACCACCGTGCACGTCGCGCCCGACGGCGTCCGGCTGCTGGAGCGCGCCGGGGTGCTGCCCGACGGCCTGCCCGCGGGCGTGGTCGTCCTGGGTGACTCCCGGCTCGCGGCGGGCGACGTCGTCGTCCGCAGCGGCGCGACCACCGTGACCGACGTGCTGCGGACCGCCGTCCGGGCCGCGGTCGAGGCCGTGACGGAGGACCCGGCGTGACTCGCGCGACGCGCCCCGACACCCTGCGGGTGCTGCTGGCCCCGCGCCTGGCCCGCGCCGCCGAGGCGGCCGCCCCCAGCCGTGACGGCCGGGTCAGCGCCGTGGTGGGCCTCGGGGTCGAGGTCGACGGCGTCCGCGCCGCCCTCGGCGAGATCGTCCTGGTCGGTGAGGGCGACGACGCGGTGGAGGCCGAGGTCGTCGCCGCCCACGGCACCCGGTTGTCCTGCACCCCGCTGCACGGCACGGCCGGCCTGGCCGTCGGGGTGACCGCCCGCGCCACCGGCGCCCGCGCCCGGGTGCCGCTCGGTCGCGAGCTGCTGGGCCGGGTCATCGACCCCACCGGCGCGCCGCTGGACGGCCGGCCCGCCCCCGCCACCACGGCCTGGGGCGACGTCGAGGCCACGGCCCCGTCCCCGCTGCAGCGCGGCCGCATCACCGCCCGGCTGCCGCTGGGCGTACGGGTCCTGGACGCCTTCACCCCGGTCGGGCGCGGCCAGCGGATCGGGGTCTTCGCCGGCTCCGGCGTCGGCAAGTCGAGCCTGCTGTCGATGATCACGCGCAACAACGAGGCCGCCGTCACCGTCATCGCCCTGGTGGGCGAGCGCGGCCGCGAGGTCCGCCAGTTCGTCGAGGACGACCTGGGCCCCGAGGGCCTGGCCCGCTCCGTCGTGGTCGTGTCGACCTCCGACGACCCGCCCCTGCTGCGGCTGCGCGCCGCGTTCGCCGCCACCCGCATCGCCGAGGGGTTCGCGGCCGAGGGCGCCGACGTCGTCCTGCTCATGGACAGCCTGACCCGCGTCGCCACCGCCCAGCGCGAGGTCGCCCTGAGCGCCGGCGAGCCGCCGGCGACCCGGGGCTTCCCGCCGTCGGTGTTCGCCATGCTGCCGCGGCTGCTCGAGCGCGCCGGGCCGCTGGCCCGTGGCTCCATCACGGGCGTCTACACCGTCCTGGTCGACGGTGACGACCACAACGAGCCGATCGCCGACGCCGTGCGCGGCGTGCTCGACGGCCACGTCGTGCTGAGCCGGGCCATCGCCACCGCCGGCCGGTTCCCCAGCGTCGACGTGCTGGGGTCGATCTCGCGGCTGGCTCCCCACATCAGCACGCCCGACGAGCTCGCCGCGGCCACCCGCGTGCGCCGGCTGCTGGCCGCGCACCGTGACGCCCGGGACCTGGTCGAGGTCGGGGCGTACGTCGCCGGCAGCAACGCCGACGTCGACGCGGCCCTGCGCCTGCAGGAGCCCGTCGAGGTGTTCTGCAGCCAGGGGCTGGCGGAGCCGGCCCCGCTGCCCGACACCGTGCGGGCGCTGCGCGCCATCGCCGACGCGGCGGGCCCGGCATGAGCCTGACCTCGCTGCTGGGGCTGCGCCGCGCCGCCCGCCGCGAGGCCGAGCGCGAGGTCGCCACGGCCGTGGCCGCCCGGGCCCGCAGCCAGGCCGCCCGCGCCCAGGTGGTGGGCCGGCTGCAGGGGGACCCCAACCTGCTCGACTCCAACGGCGACCCCCGGCTGGCGCTGGCCCGGCGGGCCGGGCTGCTCGGCGACCTGTCGCGCGCCGACGACGCTGTGGCCAGCGCCACGGCCGTGGCGCAGCAGCAGCAGCAGCTGGTCGCCGTCGCACGGATGCGGCTCAAGGCCGTCGAGCGGCTGGAGGAGCGGCGCACCGCAGAGGTGCGACGACGTCGCGAGCAGGCCGAGGCCGCCGAGCTCGACGACGTCGTCACCAGCCTGCGCCGGCACCGGGAGACCCGACCGTGAGCGGCCTGGCCGAGGTCCAGTCGCGCATCGCGGCCATCAGCTCCCGCATCGACATGCTGAGCGCCCGGACCGGACGGGCCCAGGTCGACCCGCTGCTGGCCGACTCGTTCGCCAGCTCGCTGAGCGCGGCCGTGAGCAGCACGCAGGCCGGGGCGACCACGACGCCGCTCAGCCAGGCCCTCGGGGCCACGGGGCTGACCGGGCTGACGGGGACGGCGGGTCCCGGGGCCACGACGGACTCCGGTCGGACCGGCGCCCCGGCCCCGGCCACCGGTGGCCCGGCCGCCGCGCCGGCGACGTCCCCGACCCCGTCGGGCGGCGGCGGGCCCACCGGCTCCGACGTCGTGGCCGCGGCCCGCACGTACCTCGGGGTGCCCTACCTGTGGGGCGGCACCGACCCGGCCAAGGGCCTGGACTGCTCCGGGCTGGTGCAGCGGGTCTTCAAGGACCTGGGCGTGTCCGTGCCGCGCACCGTGGCCGAGCAGCGCTCGGTGGGCACCGAGGTCGCGTCCATGGCCGACGCGCGGCCGGGCGACCTGCTGGTCTACGACAGCAAGGGCTCGCCCAGCGGTCGTCACATCGGCATCTACGTCGGCGACGGGCAGATGCTGCACGCGCGCCGCAAGGGCACCGACGTCATGATCAGCGACGTCTGGCCGGACACCACGACCATCCGCCGGGTGGTCCCCGCCTCGGGCGGGTCCGCGGCGTCCGCGGTGGCGGCCGCCCGGCCGGCGTGGGCGTCCGGGCAGGACCTGGGCGCGGCGTTCCAGGCCGCGACGACCCGCTACGACCTGCCCGTGGGCCTGCTCCAGGCCGTGGCGCACCAGGAGTCCGGCATGCGCACCGACGCGGTCAGCCCCGCCGGTGCCCGCGGCCTGATGCAGATCATGCCGGCCACGGCCCGCGAGCTCGGGGTCGACCCGATGGACCCGGCCCAGGCCATCGACGGCGCCGCCCGCTACCTGCGCCAGCAGCTGGACGCCTTCGGGTCGCTGGACCTGGCGCTGGCCGCCTACAACGCCGGCCCGGGCAACGTCCGGCGCCACGACGGTGTCCCGCCCTTCGCGGAGACCCGCAACTACGTGGCCGCGATCACCGCGGCCATGGGACGAGGATGACCATGGCGAACCTCCTGACCCCGTCGGCCCGCGCGGCCACGCCCACCGGGACCGACCTGGCCGGTGCCGCACCCGCCCGCCGGTCCGACCCGACGGCCTTCGACCGCGTGATGCGGGACCTGCACGCCGCCGACCGACCCGTGGACCGGCGGGCCGACCGGCCGGCGGACCGGGCCGAGCGCGCCGCCGACCGCGCGGTCGACCGTGCCGCGGACCGGGCGGCCGAGCGCGCCGCCGAGCGGGCCGGGGCCCGGCGGGCCGTCGTCCGCGACGCCGACCGGCCGGCCGACGACTCCCGCGCACCCGCCTCGCCGGCTGACGCAGCCGTGCGCGACCGGGTCGGGGCGCAGGTCCACCGACCGGTCGTCGACGCGGCGGACCGCCCGGCCGGGCACGAGCACGGCCACGCCGACGGGCCGGGCGGTGCGACCGCGGGCACCGCGAAGGTGGGCACGGGTGACGCCGTCGAGAGCAACGGACCGGGCGCGGCCGGTGCCGCCCCGACCGGCAGCGCCGACGGTGCCCCGGGTGCTACCGGGACCGCCGGTGCCGGGGACACCACCACGGCCGACGCGAGCCCGGGCCGGGCCGCGGGCGTCGACCGGACGGGCCGGGCCGGGACGGGTGCGGGGGGCACCACCGCCGCGACCTCGGGTGCGGCCACGACGGGCACGACCACCGGCGCCGCCGGCACGGGCAGCACGGGCACCACCGGCACGGGCACCACCGGCACGGGCACCACCGGCACGGGCACCACCGGCACGGGCACCACCGGCACGGGCACGGCCGGCGAGGGCGCCGGCGGCACCAGCGCCACCGGCACGGGCACCGCCGGCGAGAGCGCCATCGGGGCGGGCATCGCCGGGACGGGCACGGCCGGGACGGGCACCGCCGGTGCGGGCTCGGCCGGTGCGGGCACGACCGGCCCGGGCGCCACCGGCCCGACCGCCGGCGGCGCCCCCCAGGGGGGCGTCACCCCGACGCAGCCGGGCGCCGTCGGTCAGGACGGCCGAGCGGTCGGCGCGGCCACCGCGACCGGGCTGTCGTCGGCCGCCCGCTCCGGTGCCCCCTCCGGTCCGGCGCGAGGCGCCGAGCCCGTCGCACCCGGGACCGGGGCGCCGGCCGCGGCGGGGACGTCCGGGGCGTTCTCGCTCACCGCGCCGGCCCAGGCCGCGACCGCCGCCGGTCCCGCCGCCGCCGCACCGGCCGGGGCGGCCGTCGGACCGTTCACCCTGCAGCAGCTCGAGCAGGTCGCGGCCGCCACGCGGGCCCGCCTGGCCGGCGCCGCGCTGGGCGAGGTGACCCGCCTGGTGCTGCACCTGAGCCCGGCCGAGCTGGGACCGGTCCGCATCACCGCCGAGCACACCGCCGCGGGCATCGACATCGGGCTGGCCGGCGGCGACGAGCGCACCCGGGACGTGCTGCGGGAGGCCCTGTCGGACCTGCGCCAGCACGTGGGTGACCACGGCTCCCGCGAGGGCGGTCGGTTCGACCCGGGCTCCGGCGACGGCCGCCGTCCCGCCGGCCACCACGACCGGCTGCCGGCGGGCTCCCCGGACCTGCCGGTCGACGTCCCGCGCCGGCCCGCCGTCCTCGACGGGCCCGGTCTGCTGCGTGACCCGGGCACCGGGCGACGGAGCGTGGACGTCCGTGCCTGAGCCCTCAACCCGGGGCCCTCGCCTGACGAGGACCTACCCGGGCACCGAACCACCGCCCCCGCGACGCCGACCCCGGCAGCCCCCTCGCCGGCAGCCCTCACCCGAGCAGCCCCAACCCGAGCAGACAGGCGGACCACGATGACCGTCCCCACCACCGGCAGCACCGTCCCGACCTGGTCGGTGGCCGACGCGACCGCCCAGTCGACCCCCGCCGCCCCCGCGGCCTCCGACGGCCTCGGCAAGGACGCGTTCCTCAAGCTGCTGGTCGCCCAGCTGCGCTACCAGGACCCGCTGAACCCGGCCGAGGGCGCGGAGTTCATCGCGCAGACCGCCCAGTTCACCCAGGTCGAGAAGCTGCAGGAGGTCGCCGACTCCACCGCGGCCTCGCTCGGCATCCAGCAGCGCTGGGGCGCCGGGTCGACCGTCGGGCGCGAGGTGGTGTTCCTCGGCGAGGACAACGCCGCCGTCACCGGCACCGTCACGTCCGCCCTGTTCACGGCCGACGAGCCGGTGCTGCGCGTCAGCACCCCCGCCGGCCCCGTCGAGGTGCCCTTCGGCCTCGTGCAGGAGATCCGCGACCCGGCGACCCCGTCCGTCCCGGCCACCGCCTGACCCGACCACCCGACGAGCGGCCGACCGACCGCACCCGCACCACTCCCAGACCTGCACCAGCCACGACCTCAGGAGGTCACCGTGCTCCGCTCCATGTTCAGCTCGATCAGCGGGCTCCGCTCGCACCAGACCATGATGGACACCACCGGCAACAACATCGCCAACGTCAACACCGCCGGCTTCAAGTCCAGCCAGACGCTGTTCCAGGACACGCTGAGCCAGCTGCTGCAGGGGGCTGCGGCGCCCAACGGCCAGCAGGGCGGCACCAACCCGGCGCAGGTCGGGCTCGGCACCCGCGTGGCGGGCATCAACACCAACTTCGGCCAGGGCGCCGCGCAGACCACCGGCCGCGCCACCGACCTGATGATCTCCGGCGACGGGTTCTTCGTCGTCGACAACGGCAACGAGCAGCTGTACACGCGGGCCGGGTCGTTCAGCTTCGACGCGCAGGGCCGGCTGGTCACCACCGACGGGTCCCTGGTGCAGGGCTGGGGCGCCGTCAACGGCGTGGCCGACGTCAACGGCCCGCTCGGGGCCCTGACGCTGCCGATCGGCGTGCTGATGCAGCCGCAGGCCAGCACCACGGTCACCATGGGCGGCAACCTGCCCGCCGACTCCACCAGCACCAACCCGGTCACCACGGCCATCGAGGTCTACGACGCCCAGGGCAACGCCCGGACCGTGACCATCGCCTACACCCGGGTCAGCGCCACCCAGTGGGACGTCCAGGTCACCGACGGCGCCACGGTCGTCAACAGCACCTTGGACTTCACCGCCGGCGGCACCACCCCGACGCCGGCCACCCTGGCCGTGGGTGGCCTGACCATCGACATGACCGCCATGACCGGCTACGCGGGCACCAGCACCGCGGCCGCCCTCGACCAGGACGGGGCCGCCGTCGGCACGCTGTCGTCCTTCGGCGTCGGTCCCGACGGGGCGCTGGTCGGCGTGTTCTCCAACGGCCGCCGCGAGGTCCTGGGCCAGCTGGCCCTGGCCACGTTCGCCAACCCCGGCGGGCTGGAGAAGGCCGGCGGGTCCGCCTACCGCGCCAGCGTCAACTCCGGCAACGTCCAGGTGGGCGTGCCCGGCGACGGCCGCGGCACCCTGGCCGGCGGCATGCTCGAGATGAGCAACGTCGACCTGGCGCAGGAGTTCACCAACCTGATCATCGCCCAGCGCGGCTTCCAGGCGAACAGCCGCGTCATCACCGCCTCCGACGAGATCCTCCAGGACCTCGTCAACATGAAGCGCTGACGCCGCCACCAGCCACCGCCCCGACCCGCTGACGGGGCGGGACCCCGGACGGGCCGCGGTCACCGCGGCCCGTTCGGCTGTCCGGGTTACGCCACCCGGACCGCCTCATCCGGTCGGCCCCGCTGCCGATCGTCACCAGGAACGACGCGCCACGGAAGGCGCGCCCACCACCAGCCACGGACGGACATCGTGATCAGACTCACCAGGATCAACGGCAGCGAGTTCTCGCTGAACCCGGACCTGATCCACCGGGCCGAAGAGACCCCCGACACCGTGCTGACCCTCATCGACGGTAGCCGCTACGTCGTGGTGCAGAGCCTCGACGAGCTGATCGACCGCATCGTCGGCTACAGGGCCCGCGTGGTCGCCGCGGCGGGCTCGCTGGCCACCGCGGAGGTCACCTCGACCACGCCGGTCGACGACGCGGACGACGACCTCGACCAGGCCGTCGACCGCGCCGACCGGGCGCGCCAGGAGCGCCAGGAGCGCCAGGAGCGCCAGGACCGCCGTGACGACGACGCGACCCACGACGGCCTCGCCGTCGCCGGGGTGGTCCCGCTCAGGGCCAGGAGGGCCTGATGGACCCGATGACCCTGATCGGCGTCGTCCTCGGCTTCGCCGCGATCTTCGTCTCGACCACCCTCGAGGGTGGCAACCCGATGGCGATGTTCCTGCTGCCCCCCATGCTGCTCGTGCTCGGCGGCAGCATCGCCGTCGGCCTGGCCGGCAACACGATGTCCGACGCCGGCCGCTTCCCCAAGGACCTGATCAAGGCGATGACGGCCAAGGCCGCCAAGGCCGACGCGTCGCTGGACACCGTCGTGGCGCTGGCCGAGCAGGCCCGCCGTGAGGGCCTGCTGGGCCTGGAGGACGCCGCGTCCAAGCTCGAGGACCCGTTCCTCAAGGAGGCCATCGAGCTGGCCATCGACGGCACCGACCCGGAGGACCTGCAGGAGATCCTGTACGGCCGGATCGAGGCCAAGCGCACCTACGACAAGGTCGGCGCCAAGTTCTACGCCGACATGGGGGCCTACGCCCCGACGCTCGGCATCGTCGGCACCGTGCTCGGTCTGGTCCACGTGCTGGAGAACCTGTCCGAGCCGGACAAGCTGGGCCACCTCATCGCCGCGGCGTTCCTCGCGACCCTGTGGGGCGTCATGAGCGCCAACGTGATCTTCCTGCCCGTCGGCGCCCGCCTCAAGCGGCTGTCCGAGCTGGAGATCGCCAGCATGGAGTTGGTGCTGGAGGGCGTCCTCGCCATCCAGGCCGGCTCCAGCCCGCGCGTCGTGGCCCGCAAGCTCAGCAGCCTGCTGCCTCCGGGCAGCGCCAAGGCCGACAAGGGCGACAAGGCCAAGGCGGCCTGACGTGGCCGGGCACAAGAAGCGCGGCGGCCACGAGGAGGAGCACGAGAACCACGAGCGCTGGCTCATCTCCTACGCCGACATGATCACGCTGCTCATGGTGCTGTTCGTCGTCATGTTCTCCATCAGCAACGTCGACAACCAGAAGTTCGCCGAGCTGAGCAAGGGCCTGTCGGCGGGCTTCGGCGCCCCGCGGTACATCGCGATGTCCGGCAGCGACAGCCCGTTCCCCGGGTCCGGGCAGCAGGTCGCCCCGGTCGACATCGGCGTGCCCCGGATGGGGCCGGTCGAGTCGGGCCAGGCCGGCGAGGCGCAGTCCATCGCCGACAGCCTGCCCGTGGAGCGCACCGAGACCGACCTGGAGCGGGCCGAGGCCGAGCTGGCCCGCCTCGAGGCCATCGCCGAGGCGGCCGAGGCCGCCCTGGCCGCCGACGGCCTGGAGGACCGGGCGTCGTACCGGATCACCACCGACGGCCTGGTCGTGGTGCTGGTCGCCGACGACGTCTTCTTCGCCAGCGGCAGCGCCGAGATGCAGCCGGTGGGCGCCGAGGTCGTCGACGCCATCGCGCCGGTGCTCGCCCGCTCCGACAACGCCATCAGCGCCGAGGGCCACGCCAACCACCTGCCGGTCGGCCGCGGCTCCATCTACCCGTCCAACTGGGAGCTGTCGGCCGCGCGGGCCGCGGCCGTCGTCCGGCGCCTGGTCGAGGTCGACGGGCTGGCGCCCGGCCGGCTGGACGCCACCGGCTACAGCGACACCCGGCCGCTGGTGCCCAAGACCGACCCCGACGCGATCGAGACCAACCGGCGGGTGGACCTGCTGGTCCGCTCCACCGAGTCCGCCGACGTCCGGGCCCTGCTGCCGACCCTGGAGGCGACCCGCTCGTGAACCGGACCCAGATCCCGACCCAGACCCAGACCCAGACCGAGACCCAGACCGAGACCCACGACCCGTCCGAGACGAAGGAGGACTGACATGGCCACCGCCACCACCGACCGCAGCCTGAACGAGGGGACCAAGGTCCCCGGTCAGCGGGCCGGCGGCTCCGTCGGGGGGGACCCCGACGGCGCCCCCGTGAAGAGCAAGAAGAAGAAGCTGCTGCTGGGCGGCATCGTGCTGCTGGTCGCGCTGCTCGCCGCCGGCGGCGGGGCGTACTTCATGCTGATGGGCGGGGAGCCCACCCCGGAGGAGGCCGCCGCCGCGGAGGCCGAGGCCGCCGCCGCCGAGGCGGAGGGCCCCGAGCCCGGCATCGTCGTCCCGCTGGAGCCGATCACGATCAACCTGGCCGACGGCCGGTACCTGCAGGTGGGCATCGCCCTGCAGCAGCCCGTGCCCGAGGACGCCGGCCACGCCGAGGAGGAGGTCGACGGCAGCCAGGCCCTCGACATCCTGATCGACAACCTGTCCGGCAAGCCCATGACGGACCTGGCCACCGCCGAGCAGCGCGCCGCGATCAAGGCCGAGCTGGTGGCGGAGATCGACGAGGCGTACCACCACCACGTCTACGACATCTACATCACGTCCTGGGTGATGCAGTGACAGCCGCCTGACCCCCGCGGCGCGCCGGCCGCTCAAGTGTCCACCCGATCGGCCGATAGGTGTGGGGTGCGGACAGACACCGGCTCCTCCACCTCGGCTCGTCGCCGGGGCCAGCGGGCCTCGACGACGCCCGAGCCCTACG
The DNA here is from genome assembly GCF_042466345.1 of Jannaschia sp. R86511. Taxonomy (NCBI): domain Bacteria; kingdom Pseudomonadati; phylum Pseudomonadota; class Alphaproteobacteria; order Rhodobacterales; family Roseobacteraceae; genus Jannaschia; species Jannaschia sp. R86511. Next base: position 114,711 of record NZ_JAXHCD010000001.1, on the reverse strand, counting down.
ACTTCCGACGACCCACCAAGCTGTCCCGCGAGCACGCCCGCGGGCTGCAGGTGGTCGCCGAGACGTTCGCCCGGCAGTGGGCGACCCAGTTCTCGACCATGCTGCGCGACGGGCAGGTCGAGCCCGGCGCGGTGACGCAGACGACGTACGGCAAGTACGTCGCCGCCCTGCCCGCGCCGTCCCTGCTGGCGGTCATCTCCTCGCCCGAGCTGCACGACTTCGTGCTGCACGTCGAGCACGACCTGGCCATGGCCGCCGTGGACCGCCTGCTGGGCGGGCGCGGCGACGTCGAGCAGCCCACGCGTCCCGCGACGCAGCTGGAGACCGCGCTGCTGCGCGGCCTGCTCGAGCGCGTCGTGGCCGAGCTGCCGTACGCCTTCGCCCCGCTGGGTGCCGTCACCCCCAAGCTGGAGGCGCTGGAGACCAACCCGCAGTTCGCGCAGGTGGTCGGCCCGGCCGAGGCGCTGGTCGTCATGGACTTCGCCGTCACCGTGGGCGACGTCACCGGCACCGCGACCCTCGCCGTGCCCTACGCCTCGATGCAGCCCCTGCTCAACCCCGAGGGCAGCGAGCAGCAGACCGTCTCGCGCACCAACCCCGCGGCGGAGCAGGGCCTGTCCGACGTGCCCATGGAGGTCGGGGCCCGCATGCGGGGCATCCGGATGACCTCCGACGACGTGCTGGCCCTGGCCGTGGGCGACGTCGTGCGCCTGGGCCACCCGGCCGACTCGCCCCTGCTCCTGGTCGCCGGCGACCGGGCCTTCGCCCGCGCCGTCCCCGCCAACCGCCGCAACCGGCTCGCCTGCCTGATCGTCGACCCTCGGAAGGACCGCTCGTGACCAGCTCCTCGACCGCACGAACCACCACCACCATCGGGGCGGACGTGGCGCTGGACGCCGCGCGCGCCGCGGCGGGCGTCCTGCCGCTCGGCGGTCCCGTCGAGCCCGTGACCGCACCGCTGTCCGAGCTGGACGACCTCGACTCGCACATGGCGGTCACCGCCCGCTGGTCGGGCGCCGGCGACGGCACGGTCGCGGTGCTGCTGTCCGGGGCGGACCTGCTGGCGCTGTCCGGCGGGGTGCAGGTGGAGGCCGAGTCCTGCCGACCGGCCCTCGAGGCCGCCGCCGCGTCGATCGGCCCCTGCACGCTGGGTGACCTTCAGACGGTGTCCGGGCCCACCCTGGCCGAGCAGCTCAAGGCCGCCGGCGAGCGGGCCCACCTGGCCCGGCTCGGCGACGACCCGGCCGACGCGGTCCACGTGGCCGTGGTCGCCGACCCCGTCGCCGCCGCCCCGGAGCCCGTCGCCGACCTGCCCGCCCCGCGGCGCGCCCCCGGGGCCTCTGCCCCCGCCGGCGCCGACCGGGCGCCCGCCCTGCCCGTCGACGGCGTGAGCCGCAGCATGGGGCTGCTCCGCGGGGTCCACATGGAGGTCACGGCCGAGATCGGTCGCACCCGGCTGACCGTGCAGGAGCTGCTCGAGCTGGCCGCCGGGTCGGTCGTGGAGCTGGACCGGCCCATCGGCAGCCCGGCGGACCTGCTGGTCAACGGCCAGCTCTTCGCCCGCGGCGAGGTCGTGGTCGTGGACGAGGACTTCGCGCTGCGCATCACCGAGATCGTCGAGCCGGACCGAGACGTCCACTGATGGACACCGCTGAGCTGCTGCTGCGCAGCATCGGCGGCCTGGTCGCGGTCCTCGGCACCGTCTGGGTCCTGGTCAAGGTGGTCAAGGCCCGCCAGGGAGCCGCCGGCGCCGCCCCGGTCGTCCGGCTGCGAGTGCTCGCACGCGCCTCGGTCGGGCGCCGGGCCAGCGTCGTGAGCGTGGACGCGGGCGACCGCGTCCTGCTCGTCGGCGTCACCGACGAGGGGGTGCGGCTGCTGGCCGAGCAGCCCGCCCTGCCGGCTCCCAAACCCGTCGTCGAGCGCGTCGAGCTGGACCCCGCCGACCCGACCCTGGCCACCGGCGCCCCGGTGGCGGTGGTCCCCGTCGGGCCGGTGCCCGCCCCGCGCACCGGCACCGACGGCTCGCTGGTCGACCCGGCCGTCTGGCGCCAGGTGGTCGGCACGGTCCGGGAGTGGACGGTCCGCCGGTGAGCGCCGGCCCCGGCAGCCTGCGGGCCCCGAAGCCGTCGCCGTCGCCGGCGCCGCTGCTGCACCGCGTCCTGGTCGCCTCGGGCGTCCTCGCGCTGCTCGTCGCCCTGCTGGTGGGCACCGCGGCCGGCGCGCAGGCCGCCACCGGCCCCGACGCCCCGACGCCGCCCAGCGCGCCCACCCAGCCCGTCGACCCGGCGGAGACCGCGCCCGGCGGCTCGGTGTCGCTGGACGTCAACGGCCCCAACGGCACGCCCGCCTCGGCCATCGTGCTGATCCTGGCCATCACGGGCCTGTCCGTGGCGCCGGGGATGCTGCTGATGACCACCGCGTTCACCAAGATCGCGGTCGTCCTCGCGCTGACCCGCAACGCCATCGGCCTGCAGATGACCCCGCCCAACCAGGTGCTCATCGGGCTGTCGCTGTTCCTCACCCTGTTCGTCATGACCCCGACGTTCACCGAGGTCAACGACATCGCCGTGCAGCCCTACCTGGCCGGCGACGCGACGGTGACGGACGCCTTCACGACGGGCCTGCAGCCCGTGCGGGAGTTCATGCTGGCCAACACCCGGCCCGAGGAGCTCGCCCTCATCACGCGCGCCGCCGAGCTCGACCTGCCGGCCAACGCCGCCGCGGTGCCGATCACCACCCTCGTGCCCGCGTTCGTGCTGTCCGAGCTGCGCTCGGCGTTCATCATCGGCTTCGTCATCTTCGTGCCGTTCCTGGTCATCGACCTGGTCGTGTCCAGCGCGCTGATGAGCGTCGGCATGATGATGCTGCCGCCCGTCATCATCTCGCTGCCCTTCAAGATCCTGCTGTTCGTGCTCGTCGACGGCTGGGGCATGATCGTGCGCGCGCTCGTCGGAAGCTACGGGTAGACCGCCGTGACCGACACCGTCGTCATCGAGATCGCGCTGGCCGCGCTGCTGGTCGGCGCCAAGCTGGCCGCCCCCGTGCTGCTGTCCGCCCTGGTCGTGGGCTTCGTGGTGTCCCTGCTGCAGTCGGTGACCCAGATGCAGGACCCGGCCCTGGCGTTCGTGCCCAAGCTCATCGCGGTCGGCGTCTGCCTGCTGCTGTTCGGCAGCTGGATGATCACCGAGATCACCGTGTTCACCACGCAGCTCTACGAGCGCATCCCGGACCTCGTCCGAGGCGGCTGAGCGTGGTCGTCGACGTCCCCACCGAGTGGCTGGCGGCGCTGCTGCTCGGCTCGCTCCGGGTCGTCGGCTGGCTGATCGTGGCCCCGCCGTTCGCGGGCCGGTCGGTGCCCGGCCCGGTCAAGGCGCTGCTGTCGGTGGCCCTGGCGCTGCCGCTGCTGCCGAGCCTGCGCGAGGACCTGCCGCCGCTGGAGCTGGGTCCCTACCTCGGGGCCGCGATCGTCCAGCTGCTCGTCGGCCTGGGGCTGGGCTTCGTCTGCTTCCTGCTGTTCCAGGCCTTCCGGGTCGCGGGCGACATCGTCGACAACCTGGCCGGCTTCGCGCTCGCGCAGGCCTTCGACCCGCTCAGCCAGACCCAGACGTCGATCATCGGCCGGTTCCAGGGGCTGCTGGCCAGCACGCTGCTGGTGGTCACCGACGGCTGGCTGATCGTGTGGACGGGCTTCTTCCGCAGCTTCGAGGTCATGCCGCTGGGGGCCCGTTACGACCCGGCCACCTTCGCCACCGCCGTCACCGAGGGCATCGGCACCATGATGCTGTCCGCCATCCAGATCGCCGCACCCATGCTCGCGGTGCTGTTCCTGGCCGACGTCGGCCTGGGCCTGGCCACCCGCATCGCGCCGCAGCTGAACGCCTTCGCCACCGCGTTCCCCGTCAAGATCCTGCTGACGATCACCCTGATCGGCTACACCTTCGTGGCCATGCCCGGGGTCGTGGCCGCCACCGCCGAGCGCATCGGCGGCACGCTCGTGCAGGTGGCCGGCTGATGGTCGGGGGTGGGCGCTGATGTCCGGCGGCAAGGACAGCGGGCAGGAGAAGACCGAGGCCCCGAGCCCGCGCAAGCTCAAGGAGGCCAAGGACCAGGGCAACAGCCCCCGCACCCAGGACCTGTCGTCCTGGGCGTCCATCGCGGCCATGGCCGTCACCGCCCCGGCCGTGCTGGCCGCGGCCCACCGCGAGCTCGCCGGCGTGCTGGCGCGGGCCGCGGCCATGATCGAGGACCCCGACCCGGCCGTCGCGATGGACATCCTCGTCGACGCGACCGGTGCGGCGATGCTGCTGCTGGTGCCCCTGGTCGGTGCCGCGGTGGTCGCCTCGATCGCGGCGTTCGCGCTGCAGGGCGGGATCCACTTCGCCTGGCCCAAGCTCAAGCCCGACCTCAAGCGGCTGGACCCGTTCAAGGGCCTCAAGCGCATCCTCGGGCCGATGACCTGGTGGGAGGGCGCCAAGACCCTGATCAAGGCGACGGCCCTCGTGCTGGTCGCCTGGTGGGCGGTGTCGCGGATGATGCCCGCCCTGATGGGCTCCGGGGCCCTGACCCTCGGCGGCACGGTCGACACCCTGATGACCTCGCTGGCCCTGCTCATCCAGGTGTCGGTGGTCGTCGGCGTCGTGATGGCCGCCGCCGACTTCGCGGTGCAGAAGCGCAAGTCGATGAAGGACCTGAAGATGACCCGGCAGGAGGTCCTCGACGAGAACAAGTCGACCGAGGGCAACCCGCTGATGAAGCAGGCCCGCCGGTCCAAGCACCTGCAGATGAGCCGCAACCGGATGATGTCCGCGGTCGCCCAGGCCGACGTCGTCGTCGTCAACCCGACCCACTACGCGGTCGCGCTGCGCTACGAGGCCGGCGCGGGTCCGCCCCAGGTGCTGGCCAAGGGCGTGGACGGCGTGGCCCGCCGCATCCGGGAGCGCGCCGCCGAGCACCGGATCCCCATGGTCGAGGACGTCCCGCTGGCCCGGGCGCTGCACGCCGGCTGCGAGGTCGGCGACGAGATCCCCGGCGAGCTGTTCGAGGCCGTCGCGCACGTGCTGGCCTTCGTCATGTCGCTGCGGGTGCGCGGCAGCGCCACCGGGCTGCACCGCGACAGCCGCCGCACCGGTGACGTGCCGGACGGCGACACCCTGCGCCGGGCGCGCCGGACCCGACGGCGCCGGGCCCCGGCCGCCGCCGGGACGGGCTCGGGAACGGGCTCGGTCCCGGGCTCAGGTCCGGGCCCCGTCGTGCCGAGACAGCATGTGCCAGGACGGCGACAGGACGGCCACGGAGCGGCCACCGGTGGATCCACCACACCCGAAGAGGTTCTGTGAAGGCGTCTGAGATCGGTCGTTACGCCGTGCCCGTCGGCGTCGTCGGCATCATCCTGCTGCTGGTCGTGCCCCTGCCGGCCATGCTGCTGGACGGCCTGATCGTCCTGAACATCGGCCTGAGCATCCTGACGCTGATGGTCGCGATGTACGTCACGCGCCCGCTGGAGTTCTCGATCTTCCCGGCGCTGCTGCTGGTGATGACCCTGTTCCGGCTCGGCCTCAACGTGGCCTCGACCCGGCTGGTGCTGCTGGACGGCTACGCGGGCGAGGTGGTGAACGCGTTCGGCGCGTTCGTCATCGGCGGCTCGCTCGTCGTCGGCCTGGTCATCTTCCTGATCCTGGTGGTCATCCAGTTCGCCGTCATCACCAACGGCGCCACCCGCGTCGCGGAGGTCGGGGCCCGGTTCACCCTGGACGCCCTGCCGGGCAAGCAGATGGCCATCGACGCAGACCTCAACTCCGGCCTGATCGACGAGGACACCGCCCGCACCCGCCGCGAGGAGGTCACGGCCGAGGCCGACTTCTACGGCGCGATGGACGGCGCCTCCAAGTTCGTCAAGGGCGACGCCATCGCCTCGATCATCATCACCGTCATCAACCTGCTCGGCGGCTTCGGCGTCGGTGTGGCCCAGCGGGGCATGGCCTGGGGCGAGGCGCTGCAGACCTACTCGCTGCTGACCATCGGCGACGGCCTGGTGTCGCAGATGCCGGCGCTGCTGCTGTCGGTCGCGACCGGCCTGATCGTCACCCGTGCCACCACCAAGGGCGACATGGGTACCGACGCGGCGGCCCAGCTGTTCCGCAGCAGCCGGGCGCTGTTCATCTCCGGCGGTGCACTCGTGCTGCTCGCCCTGGTGCCCGGCCTGCCCGTGCTGCCGTTCCTGGTCATCGGTGCGGTCCTGCTCGGTCTGGCCGTCCGGTCCATGCGGGTCGAGCGCTCCGACGCCGAGGCCGACGAGGAGCTGCCGGCGCTGCCCGCCGCGGACCCCGCCGAGCAGCTGGAGCAGGAGATGGCCGTCGACCCGCTGGAGGTCGTCCTGGCCACCGACCTGATCGACCTGGTCGACGTCGGCGCCGGTGGCGACCTGCTGGACCGGGTGCGCGCCCTGCGCCGCAAGGTGGCCCTGGAGATCGGCCTCGTCCTGCCGCCGGTGCGCACCCGCGACTCCCTCGACCTGGCGCCGGGCCAGTACACGATCCTCGTCTCCGGCGTGGAGGTCGGCCGCGGCCAGGCCCCCGCCGGCAAGGTCCTGGCCCTGGGCGACGAACTCGGCGGGCTGCCGGGGGCCACCACGGTCGAGCCGGTCTTCGGGCTGCACGGCAAGTGGCTGCCCGTGGAGATGCGGCACCAGGCCGAGCTGGCCGGGGCCACGGTCGTCGACCGCGCCTCGGTCCTGATCACCCACCTGGGCGAGGTGGCCCGCAGCCACGCGCCGCGGCTGCTGTCCCGCGAGGACGTCAAGGCGCTCGTGGAGTCGGTCCGCCGCTCCCACCCGGTCGTGGTGGAGGAGCTCGTGCCCTCGCAGCTCACGCTGGGCGAGGTGCAGCGGGTGCTGCGCGGGCTGCTGGAGGAGCGGGTCCCGATCCGCGACCTGGTCCGCGTCTTCGAGGCGCTCAGCGTCCGCGCCCGGACCTCGACCGACGTCGACGGCCTCGTCGAGGCCGCCCGTGCCGGGCTCGGTCCCGCCGTGGCCGACGCGTTCACCCGTGACGGCGTGCTGCGGGTCATCACCCTGGACCCGCTCATGGAGCACGAGATGGCCGAGCACGTCCGGCCCGGGGACGACGGGCCCGTGGTCCAGCTCGACCCGGGGTCCACGGAGCGGTTCCTCGACGCCCTGGCCGCCTGCATCAACCGGGTCGACGCGCTCGGCGTCGACTACGTGCTCGTCTGCGCACCGGGCCTCCGCTCGGCGCTGCACCGCCTGGTGGGGGTCGCCACGCCGGCCCTCGCGGTGCTGTCGTACACCGAGGCGGGCCAGGCGCCTCGGGTCGAAGCGATCGGGACGGTGAGCCATGCCACGGCAGTTGCACCTTGAGGGACCGGCCCTGGAGCCGCTGCTGCAGCAGGCCCGGGCCGAGCACGGTGAGCAGGTCAAGGTCGTCAGCGCCCAGCGGGTGCGCAGCGGCGGGTTCGCGGGGTTCTTCTCCCGCGAGCACTTCGAGCTGACCATCGACGTGTCCACGGGGTCGGTGACGGAGTCGGCCGGGCGCACCAGCAGCACCGCGACCACCACGAGCAGCAGCACGACCTCCAGCACCAGCACCAGCAGCTCGGGCGGTGACGTGCTGGCCGACCTGCTGGCCGCCGCCGACGGGGCGGACCGCGCCGACGGCGCGGCCCCCGGGCCGGGCGCGGCGCTCGCCGCGGCGGGGGCGTCCTCGGGTGACGAGGCCGGCCTCGGCGCCCGTCGCCCGGGCCGGCCGCTGTCGACGGAGAGCAACGACTTCGACGACATGCTGGCGGCGCTGCAGGCGCAGCTGCTCGGCGTCGACGGCATCGACGGCGGCCTCGAGGTCACCGTGCCGGACCCTCAGCCCACGGCCGCACCGGGGGCCGGGCTCGCGCCCTGGCAGCCCGTCGTCCTGCACGACGACGGCGAGGCGTCCCCCGTGGGGACCGCCCCGCTGCCCGCGCTGGCCCCCATCAAGGTCGTCCCGTCCCCGCCGGTCACCCCGGTCAGCCCCGTACCCGTCGCCGGGACCGTGCTGATCGGCCCCCGCCGGGGCCGGCCGGTCGAGACCGGGTCCGTCAGCACCCGGCGCACCGTCACCGGGTCCGAGACCGTCAGCGCGGAGCGCACGGTCGACGTGACCGGCGCGACGACCGAGACGGTCGACGCCCGGCGCACCCGCACCGACACCACCGAGGTGACCGGAAGCCTCACGACCACCGCCGACCCCATGGGCACCGTGGACCCGGTCGGCACCGTCCTCCCGGGCAGCGCCGTCGACCCGGTCGAGGCCACCACGGCCACCACGGCCGCCGGGTCCGCCGTGGCCACCGACGCCGACCGCGCCCCGGCCGTGCTGTCCGCCCCCGAGCTGGTCGCCCTCGGCCGGCTGGTCGGCGCCGACCCCCGCGTGGCCGCGGTCGCCGCCGCCGAGGTCGCCACCTCGGGCTGCACGTCGCTGCGCCTGGCCCTGCCCATGCTGGCCACCGCCCTGGCCGAGGAGGTCGCCGAGCCGGACGGCACGGACCTGCGGGCCGACGTCGGCGACGGTCCCGTGCTGAGCGCGGGCGCCGGGGACCTCGTCCTCGTCGTCGGCTCACCGGGTCGCGTCCGGCGGGCCGCCCAGGACGTGGCCGACGAGCTCGGCACGACCTTCGTGGCCCGCTGGAGCGACGAGACCGGTACCCGCCCCCGTGGGGGCACCCCCACGGTCGGCGAGGGCCGGCGGCTGCCGCTCATGCGGGCCCGCGCCCGCCGCGAGGGCATGCCGCTGGTGGTCGAGGTCGCCGACGACACGCTGGGCGACACCGTCACGCCCCGCCGTGCCGGCACCGGCCGCACCGACCTGGTCCGCGCCGTGGCGCCGGACCTGGTCGTCCTCGCCGTCGACGCCGACTCCTCGGTGCGCCGGCAGGCCGCGGTGACCAGCCGGGTCGCCGACGCCTGCGGCTCCCGTCCCCTGCTGCTGTCGCTGGTCGGCTGCGCCCGCGCCTCGGCGCCGCTGGTCCACACCGGTTGGCCCGTCGTGCTGCTGGACGGCCGTCCGGCCACCGTCGGCACCTGGACCGGCGTGCTGCTCGACGCGCTGCGCTGGGCGGAGTCCGGATGAGCGTCGACGCGCGTGCCGGCGCCCTGCCCGGCATCAACACCCCGGTCCTCGTCGCCGTGCCCGAGGTCGACCACGACCTGCCCAGCCGGGTGGAGGACCTGCGCGGCGAGCACATCGTCATCGCGGCCGTCACCGTCCCCGGCCGGCCCGAGCGGCACCGTCAGGGCCAGGTCGTCACGCTCGCCTGGGCGATCCCGCCCCGGGGTCTGCTGAGCGTGGCCTGCGAGCTCGTCGAGCACGAGCGCAGCAACCCGCCGCTGTGGGTGCTGCGCCCCTTCGGCCCGTTCCAGAAGCTGCAGCGCCGCCGCTACGCCCGCGCCGACGTCGCGGCCCGCGTGGTGGTCTCCGGCGAGGAGTGGACCGTGCCCGGGCTGCTGGCGGACCTGAGCGAGGGCGGGGCCCGCGTCCTGCTGGACGCCGGGGCCAAGCTGCCCGCCGAGGTCGGCGACACCGTCGTCGCGGAGGTGGGCCTGCCCTCCCGCCCCGTGCGGACCGAGGCCTCGCTGATCGGGGTCGACGTGCTCGCCGCCGGCCGGCACCAGGTCCGGCTGCAGTTCGACCTGCCCGAGAAGGAGGCCGAGCAGGTCCGCCGCGCGGTCATGCAGCGCCAGCTCGAGGCCCGTTCCATGGAGGACCGCTGATGAGGTTCGTCCCGTTCGCCGGGCTGGTGATGTCCTCGCCCGTGCTGCTGCAGGTGGCCGAGGGCACACGCCCGCTGCACGAGGCGCTGGGGGTGTGGCTGGTCGCCATGCTGCTGGCCATGGCCGGCTGGTGGCTGTGGTCCGCCGCGACCCGGCCCTCGCCGGTGCAGCACCTGCCCGTGGTCCCGCTGGACGGCGAGCCGCGCCGGCGGCGGGAGGACGGCCCGCGCTGACAGGTCCCCCGGCCTTCCCCCTAGTCTTCGGGGATGCTGGTCCTGAGCCGCCGCACCGGGGAGTCCCTCGTCATCGGGGACGACGTCGTCGTCACCGTGCTGGAGGTCAAGGGCGACGGCGGGGTGAGGCTGGGGATCGACGCCCCCCGCACCACCCGGGTGCACCGCGCCGAGGTGTACGCGGCCGTCAAGGCGGCCAACGCCGAGGCCAGCCGGGCCGGGTCCGAGCCCTCGGCCCCCCAGGTCGAGCAGCTGCTGTCGCTGGCGGCGCGCCGCGGCGAGCCCGGGTCCGCCCCCGCGCCGGGGGCCGACGGGACGACCTCGGAGCAGAGCGGTCCCACCGGCCACTAGGCTCGCCGGGTGCGAGTCGGAGTCGTCACCTTTCCCGGTTCCCTCGACGACGGCGACGCCGCGCGTGCCGTCAGGCTGGCCGGCGCCGAGCCCGTGAGGCTCTGGCACGCCGACGCCGACCTGCACGGCGTGGACGCGGTGGTGCTGCCCGGAGGGTTCTCCTACGGCGACTACCTGCGCTGCGGCGCGATCGCCCGGTTCGCCCCCGTGATGACCGCCGTCATCGAGGCGGCGGGGCGCGGCACGCCCGTGCTGGGCATCTGCAACGGCTTCCAGGTGCTGTGCGAGGCGCACCTGCTGCCCGGCGCCCTGGTCCGCAACGAGGCCCAGCGCTTCGTCTGCCGGGACCAGCGGCTGCGGGTCGAGACGACGGCGACCGCGTGGACGTCGGGCTTCGAGACCGGCGCCGAGGTCGTCGTGCCGCTCAAGAACGGCGAGGGCGGCTACGTGGCCGACGAGGCGACCCTGGACCGGCTCGAGGGCGAGGGCCGGGTGGTGTTCCGGTACCTGGGCGGCAACCCCAACGGCTCCCGTCGCGACATCGCGGGCATCAGCGACGCCGGCGGCCGGGTCGTGGGTCTCATGCCGCACCCGGAGCACGCCGTCGAGCGGGGCTACGGCCCCGGCACCGACGGGCTGACGGTCTTCACCTCGGTGCTGGCCGGTGCCGTCGCGGGGGTGCTGGCGTGAACGTCGACAGCGTGAGCACGGCCGCGGCCACCCCGGACGTCGAGCAGCCGTGGGCGGACCTCGGCCTGCGGGCCGAGGAGTACGCCCGGATCCGCGACATCCTGCGCCGTCGCCCCACCTCGGCCGAGCTGGCCATGTACTCGGTCATGTGGTCCGAGCACTGCTCGTACAAGTCGTCCAAGGTGCACCTGCGCCGCTTCGGCGACGCGACCCCCGCGGCGCTGGCCAACGGCTCGACCACGATGCTGGCCGGGATCGGCGAGAACGCCGGCGTGGTCGACATCGGCGACGGCTGGGCCGTGACGTTCAAGGCCGAGTCGCACAACCACCCCAGCTTCGTCGAGCCCTACCAGGGGGCGGCCACCGGGGTCGGCGGCATCATCCGCGACATCATCGCCATGGGCGCCCGCCCGGTCGCGGTGATGGACTCGCTGCGCTTCGGTGCGGTCGACCACCCGGACACCGCGCGCGTCGTGCACGGCGTCGTGGCCGGCGTCGGCGGCTACGGCAACTGCATCGGCCTGCCCAACATCGGCGGCGAGGTCTACTTCGACCCGAGCTACCAGGGCAACCCGCTGGTCAACGCGCTGTGCGTGGGTGCCCTGCGCCACGAGGACCTGCACCTGGCCAACGCCACCGGCCTGGGCAACGTCATCGTGCTGTTCGGGGCCCGCACCGGGGGCGACGGCATCGGCGGCGTGAGCGTGCTGGCCAGCGAGACGTTCGAGGACACCGGGCCCTCCAAGCGCCCGGCCGTGCAGGTCGGCGACCCGTTCCGCGAGAAGCTGCTCATCGAGTGCTGCCTGGAGCTGTTCCACGCCGGCGTGGTCGAGGGCATCCAGGACCTGGGCGGGGCGGGCCTGTCCTGCGCCACCAGCGAGCTGGCCTCGGCCGGCGACGGCGGGATGCGCGTCGCGCTGGAGCAGGTGCCGCTGCGCGACCCCTCGCTGCGCCCCGAGGAGATCCTCATGAGCGAGTCGCAGGAACGGATGATGGCCGTCGTCCGTCCCGACCGGCTCGAGGAGTTCCTGGCCATCACCGACCGGTGGGAGGTCGAGTCCGCCGTCCTGGGCGAGGTCACCGACACCGGCCGGCTCGAGATCACCTGGCACGGCGAGACCGTCGTCGACGTACCGCCGCGCACCGTCGCCCACGAGGGCCCGGTCTACGAGCGCCCCTACGCCCGTCCGGACTGGCTGGACGCGCGCCAGGCCGACCGGGCCGAGGACCTGCCCCGGGCGCAGGACGGGTCCGCCCTGCGCGAGCAGGTGCTTGCCATGGTCGCCTCGCCCAACCTGTGCAGCCGGGCCTGGGTGACCGACCAGTACGACCGCTACGTGCTGGGCAACACGGCCATGGCCACCCCCGACGACGCCGGCATCGTCCGGGTCGACGAGACCACGGGCCGCGGCGTGGCGCTGGCGCTGGACGGCAACGGCCGCTTCGCCGCGCTGGACCCGTTCGCGGGCGCCCAGCTGGCCCTGTCGGAGGCTTACCGCAACGTCGGCGTCACCGGCGCGGTGCCCATCGCGGTGACCGACTGCCTCAACGCCGGCTCACCCGAGGAGCCCGGGGCGATGTGGCAGTTCGCCGAGGTCGTCCGAGGGCTGGCCGAGGCCACGGTCGAGCTGGGCACCCCCGTCACCGGGGGCAACGTCAGCTTCTACAACTCCACCGGGGACACCGCCATCCACCCGACGCCCGTCGTGGGCGTGCTGGGCGTGCTCGACGACGTCGACCGGCGCATCCCGTCCGGCTGGTCCGCGGCCGGCCAGGCGCTGTACCTGCTCGGCACGACCCGGGACGAGCTGTCCGGGTCGGCCTGGGCCGAGGTGGTCCACGGTCACCTGGGCGGGCTGCCGCCGCAGGTGGACCTGGCCGCCGAGCGGCTGCTCGCCGCCGTCATGCTGGCCGCCAGCCGGGACGGCCTGGTCGACGCGGCGCACGACGTGTCCGACGGCGGGCTGGTCCAGGCCCTGGTCGAGGGCTGCCTGCGCCACGGCGTGGGGGCCCGGATCTGGTTGGACGGCCTGCTCCAGCGCGACGGCGTCGACCTGACCGCGGCGCTGTTCGGCGAGTCCGTGGCCCGGGCGGTCGTGGCGGTGCTCCGCAGCGAGGAGATCCGCTTCACCGACGTGGCCACCGCCCGCGGCCTGCCGCACGTGCGGATCGGGGTCACCGACGACGCCGGCGGCCCGGCCGGGCGGCCGGAGCTGGAGATCACCGGGGTCGGCACCTTCGACCTGGCCGAGCTGGGCACGGCCCACGAGGGCACGCTGCCCCGCCTGTTCGGCTGAGGTGACCGTGCCGCGCGGTGAGCCGACGCGCGGGGCCGACGAGCGCGGGGCGGTCCGCCCCCGGCCGGCGCACGGGGCCGCCTCCGTCCCCGAGGGCGGGGCCGTGCCCGAGGACGTCATGGCCGCGACCCGCACCGACGCCGTGCTGGTGCTGCTGCTGTGGGTGCTGCGCCGCAGCTTCTACCCGCTGCTGCTGGCCGGTCTGGCCTTCGCCTGGATCGCGGGGGAGGTGACCCCCGTCGCGCTGGTGCGGCTGGAGAACCCGTTCCAGCTCGTGGCGGCGCTGTTCACGCCGCTGGCCGGGATCGCCCTGGCCATCGCGGTGCGGGTGCTGGTGGACCTCGTCGCCCTCGCCGTCGCGTTCCCCCGGACCCGGTGGGTGTCGGAGGAGGAGGCCCGGGTCGACGAGGCCGGGCACCGCCGGGGACCCGTCCGGCGCTGGGTCGACCGGCTGTACATGACCGCCGCCTACCGGGAGCTGCGCAGCACGTGGACCGTGCGCGGCCGGGCCACCACGCAGCTGGGCCGCTCGAGCCGGTGGCTCACCGCGCTCAACGTCGCGCTGTGGACCGCCACGGTGCTGGCCGGTGTGCTGCTCGGCTGGGCCGTGCTCGACACGCCGGACCTGGTCTTCCTCGCGCCGGGCGGCGACTGAGCGGCCCCGCCGTCAGAGCCCGCGCAACGGCAGCACCGCGGCCAGGTCCGCCCGGTTGCCCGACGCGCTGACCGTGCCCCCGGCCAGGGCGTCGGCCCAGTCCAGGGTGCCGTCGACCAGCGCCAGCCAGGTGGCCGCGTCGGTCTCGACGACGTTGGGCGGCGTGCCCCGGGTGTGCCGCGGTCCCGCGATGCACTGCGCCACCCCGAACGGCGGCACCCGGACCTCCACGCTGCCCCCGGGTGACAGCAGCGCCAGCCGCTGCAGGGTCCAGCGGACGGCCGTGGCCGTCACCGGCCGGGTGCGGTCACCGGCCCGCCAGGACAGCACGGCCGCCCGCCCGGTCGCGTCGTCGATGCGTCGGGCCACCGCGACATCCTCCCCGACGCGACCGGGTCAGCCTCGTGGGGGTCGACGACGACGTGGATCAAGGCGTTGTCGATCGCGTGGGGGCTGCGGGGGGCGACAGCGACGTGGATCAAGGCGTTGTCGATCGGGCCGGGGTGGGCCGGGGTGGGCCGGGGCGGGCCGGGGCCAGGTGGGGCGGGCCGAGGCGAGGTGGGGCGGGCCGAGGCGAGGTGGGGCGGGCCGAGGCGAGGTGGGTTGGGCCGAGGCGAGGTGGGTTGGGCCGAGGCGAGGTGGGTTGGGCCGAGGCGAGGTGGGTCGGGCCGAGGCGAGGTGGGTCGATGGCGGCGTGGATCAAGGCGTTGTCGATCGGGTGGGGCCTGTGGGGGTCGATAACGACGTGGATCAAGGCGTTGTCGATCGGGTAGGGCCTCGTGAGGGTCGACATCGACATGGATCAAGGCGTTGTCGATCGGGCCGGGCCGGGACGGGGCGGGCCGGGCCGGGACGGGGCGGGCCGGGACGGGGCGGGCCGGGACGGGGCGGGCGGGACGGGACGGGGCGGGACGGGGCGGGGCGGGACGGGGCGGGACGGGACGGGGCGGGACGGGGCCGGTCAGGCCGGTGGGGGTGCCGCCCACTAGCCTCGGGGCGTGGGCACGGACGACGAGCAGCACCCGGACGGCGTCACCTCCGGTCCGCCCATCAGCCCTCCCGCAGAGGCAGGCACCCCCGCAGAGGCAGGCACCCCCGCACAGGCAGGCACCCCCGCCGTCCGCCAGGTCCGGGCGTACCGCACCCCGCGGTACCCGGTGTTCCTCGTCACCGGCGCCCTGCTGGGCCTGGCCGTCGGGATCGCGATCGCCGTCCTCGGGGGCGGGGACGAGCCCGCGGGCAGCGCCACCGACGCGGGCGTGCTCGGCTACTTCGCCGCGTTCGGGGCGCTGGTCGGCGCCCTGCTGGCCGGCGGCCTGGCCGTCGTGGTGGAGTCGCTGCTCAACCGCGGACGTCGTGGACGAGCTCGGCGCGGCCGTCGACCGTCTCCGGGCGGAACCCCACCGCGGTGAAGTAGTCCGAGCGGTCGGCCATGCGGTGGCCGGCCAGCAGCCGGTGCAGCCCGTGCGCCGCGAGCCGGCCGTCGCCGCGGTAGACGAACGTGCCGACCGAGAAGTCGCGGAACCGGGCCGTCACGTAGTCCAGCTCGACCCGGGCCACGCCGTCACCGCCGTCGCAGAGCACGACCACGCCCACGGTCTCGTCCCCGCGCAGCACCAGGAACGCGCAGACCCGGCAGGTGCCCGGCGGCTCCTCCCGACGCAGCAGGTCGGGCAGGTCGAAGCCGGGGTTGTGCCGCTCGACGTCCGCCGCGTGGACGCGCAGCAGGTGGGCCAGGTACTCCGAGCGGGGGTCCACCTCCACCACCTCGTAGGTGCGGCCGTCGTCCCGGCTGCCCAGCAGACGGGACAGGTGCCACACGTTCAGCACGGCGATGACGGCGTTCATGGCCACCATCGGCCAGATGCCCAGCAGCGCGTTGAACAGCGTGAGCACCAGCGAAGCGATGAGGTTGAGCAGCCGGAAGCGCAGGACGTTGGACAACGACAGCGACAGGATGAGCACGGCCGAGCCCGCCCAGCCGAGGGCGTCGAGCCACCAGGTGCCAGGGGACATGCCGCGCAGCGTACGGCCGTGGCGCACGGGTGGCCGCCCGGCTGCCACACTGGGGTACGTGCCACGCGGAGACGGCCGACTCAGCCATGACCTGCTCCCAGGGGAGAAGGGCCCGCAGGACGCCTGCGGGGTCATCGGGGTGTGGGCCCCCGGCGAGGAGGTGGCCAAGCTCGCCTACTTCGGGCTGTACGCGCTGCAGCACCGCGGCCAGGAAGCCGCCGGCATCGCGGTCAGCAACGGCCGCCAGATCACGGTCTACAAGGACATGGGCCTGGTCTCGCAGGTGTTCGACGAGTCGAGCCTGGGCACGCTGACCGGCCACATCGCCGTCGGTCACGCCCGGTACTCCACCACCGGCGGCAGCACGTGGGAGAACGCCCAGCCCACGCTCGGCCCGACCGCGTGGGGCACCGTGGCCCTGGGCCACAACGGCAACCTGACCAACTCCGACGCCCTGCGCGAGCGCGTCGTGGCCCACGAGGCCTCCGCCCGCGCGGACGGCACCCGGCTGGGCGTCAGCGAGTTCGAGCGCGGCAACACCACCGACACGGTGCTCATCACGTCGCTGCTCGGCGGTGACCCCAGCAACCGGCTGGAGGAGACCGCCCGCACCGTGCTGGCCGACCTCGAGGGCGCGTTCTCGCTGGTGTTCATGGACGAGCACACGTTGTACGCGGCCCGCGACCGCCACGGCGTCCGCCCTCTGGTGCTGGGCCGGCTGGACCGCGGCTGGGTGGTCGCGTCGGAGACCGCGGCCCTGGACATCCTGGGCGCCAGCGTGATCCGCGACATCGAGCCCGGCGAGCTGGTCGCCATCGACGCCGACGGGCTGCGCACGTCCCGCTTCGCGCCGGCCGAGCCCAAGGGCTGCGTGTTCGAGTACGTCTACCTGGCCCGGCCCGACTCCAAGATCGCGGGCACGGTCGTGCACGGCGCCCGGGTGCGGATGGGACGCAGCCTGGCCCGCGAGCACCCGGTCGAGGCGGACCTGGTCATCCCGGTCCCGGAGTCCGGCACCCCGGCGGCCATCGGCTACGCCGACGAGTCCGGCATCCCGTACGCCCAGGGGCTGGTCAAGAACTCCTACGTCGGCCGGACGTTCATCTCGCCGTCGCAGACGCTGCGCCAGCTCGGCATCCGGCTCAAGCTCAACCCGCTGCGCGAGGTCATCGAGGGCAAGCGCCTGGTGGTGGTCGACGACTCCATCGTGCGCGGCAACACCCAGCGGGCGCTGGTGCGGATGCTGCGCGAGGCCGGTGCGGCCGAGGTGCACGTCCGGATCTCGTCCGCCCCGGTCACGTGGCCGTGCTTCTACGGCATCGACTTCGCCAGCCGGGCCGAGCTGATCGCCACCGGGCTGGCCGTCGACGAGATCCGCTCCAGCGTCGGCGCCGACTCCCTCGGCTACCTGAGCCACGAGGCCATGCTGGCCGCGACGCAGCGCCCGGCCGACCAGCTGTGCTCGGCCTGCTTCACCGGGCAGTACCCCATCGCGCCGCCGCGCACCAGCATCGGGGCGCCGGCCACCCAGGGGGAGTTCGCCTTCGACGTGGAGGCGGCCCGCGTCGACGCGGCCCGCACGGGGTCGCAGGACGGCGCCCGGGGCACGGTCGCCCCGTGACGGGCACCGGCAGCGGCGGCGGCACGGGCGACCGGCCGGGGCTCACCTACGCCGCGGCGGGGGTCGACACCGAGGCCGGTGACCGCGCCGTGGACCTGATGAAGGCCGCCGTCCGCCGCACGCACGCCACCACCGCCGGGTCGTGGCCCGTGGTCGACGGCGCCGGTGGCTTCGCCGGGCTGGTGGACGCCTCGGCCCTGGTCGGCATGCGCCGACCGCTGCTGGCCACCTCCACCGACGGGGTCGGCACCAAGGTCGCGGTGGCCCAGGCCATGGACGTGCACGGCACGGTCGGCATCGACCTGGTGGCCATGGTCGTCGACGACCTGGTGGCCTGCGGGGCCCGGCCGCTGTTCATGAGCGACTACGTGGCCTGCGGGTCCGTCGTGCCCGAGCGCGTGGCGGCCGTGGTGGCCGGCATCGCCGAGGGCTGCGTCATGGCCCGCTGCGCCCTGGTCGCCGGCGAGACGGCCGAGCACCCGGGCCTGCTGGGCCCGGACGAGTACGACATCGCCGGGGCCGCCACGGGCGTGGTCGAGGCCGACGAGCTGCTCGGCCCGGAGCGGGTCCGTCGCGGCGACGTCCTCGTCGCCCTGGCCAGCTCGGGCCTGCACTCCAACGGCTACAGCCTGGCGCGGGCGGTCGTGGCCCGGCAGGGCTGGGCCTGGGACCACCACGTGCCGGACCTGGGCCGGACCATCGGCGAGGAGCTGCTGGAGCCGACCACGGTGTACGCGGGCCTGCTGGTGGACCTGCTGGCGGCGGTCCCGGGGGCCGTGCACGCCATCAGCCACGTCACCGGGGGCGGGATCGCCGCCAACCTGGCGCGGGTGCTGCCCGTGGGCCATCACGCCGACGTGGATCGGTCGACCTGGGCGCCGCCCGCGGTCACGACCGTGCTGGGCGAGGCCGGCGGCGTGCCTCAGGCCGACCGGGAGCGCACCTGGAACCAGGGCGTCGGCATGGTCGTCGTCGTCGACCGCGACCAGGCCGGCGGCGTGCTCGACCGGCTGGCGGCCGACGGCACGCGGGCGTGGGTCTGCGGCGAGGTCACCGACGCCGACCCCTCGGCCCCCGTGGACGACGAGACGTCACGGGGAACCAAGGGCGTCGACGGCGGATCGGCCCGGCTGGTCCGCTCGCACCGCTGAGCCCACGGCCCCGATGGGCACGTGGGGCAGAGGTGCGCTGGAAGACGACCTGGGACCGGGCCGGTGCGTGTCCGGCGTGCAGGGCCTGGCGTGCGGGCCCCTACGACGCTCAGCGGTAGGAGCTCTCCCAGTCCGCGTAGTCGTCGTCGCCTGCTTCCTCCTCGGGTGCGGGAGGCTCCGGCGGACGCGCCGGACCTTCCTTGCCCTCGGAGTGGAGCTCGTTGGCAAGCGCTGCGTAGTCGGTCTCGGGGCTGAAGTACTTCAGCTGCCGAGCGACCTTCGTTCTGCTTTGCCTTCTGACGGCCGCGCCCCATGGCGTCGACCCCCTCACCTCGGTCCGGGGGGCTGGCGCACGTGGCGGGGCCCCCGGAGTACTCATCCGGTCCTCGTGGGCTCAACGGTACCCGCTCCCCGGGTGTTCCCACACCCGGAGCCGACACGGCCCGTCGGACGGGTGCACGCGCGGGCCTCGCAACGGCGTCCATCCTCCGATCGGACGATGCGTCGCTCACCGGTTCGTCGGGGACCTACGAACCGAATGACGGTTCCGCCACGGGGCGTACGGGATGAGAATTCTGTCCACAAGATGAGCGGTGTCCGACATCTCCCCCCCTTGCCGGACCGCGCTGGACCCCGAGAGGAACAGCCATGAGCACGAACCCGCGCACTGCAGCTCCCGAGGACGAGGAGCTCCTGACCCCCGCCGAGGTCGCCGCGATGTTCCGCGTCGACCCCAAGACCGTGACCCGCTGGGCCAAGGCGGGCAAGCTCTCCTCGATCCGGACGCTGGGCGGCCACCGCCGCTACCGCGCCTCCGAGGTGGCCCGGCTGCGCGCCGGCATCCCCGGCCAGCGGAGCGAGGTCGCCGGCGCCTGAGCCCACCGGCCCACCCAGTCGGGTGCGACCGCTGCGGCGGTCGCACCCCGTCGGGGCCGGTGGCGCCCACCGCCCGGGCTCCTCGCCACCCCTCCAACGGGGCGGGCGCAGCTCCCGCCCGCGGTCAGGACGCCTTGCTCGCGGCGCGCTTGGTCGCGGTCTTCTTGGCTGCGGTCTTCGTGGCCGTGGTCTTCGTCGCCGCGCTGGTCTTCTTCGCGGTGCTCGCGGCGGCCGTCTTCTTCGCGGTGGTCTTCTTGGCCGCGGTCTTCGTGGCCGTGGTCTTCTTCGCCGCGGTGGCCTTCTTCACGGTGGTCTTCTTCGCGGTGGACCTCGTCGACCCCGCGGCCGGCTTCCGAGTGCCGGACCCTGCCGTGGCCTCGCCGTCCGCACGGCCGTCGTCACCGTCGGCGGGCTCCTGGTCGGACCCCGTGGTCCGGGCCGTGGTCCGCGTGGAGCCCGTGCGCTCGACCGACGCCCGCAGCGCGGCCATCAGGTCGACGATCTGCGCGTCGCCGTCGTCGTCGCCGCGGTCCACCGGGGCCGGGCGGGCCTCGCCGTCGTCGGCCTTGGCCGCGATCAGCTCGCGCAGCGCCTCGGTGTAGGAGTCGCTGTACTGCTCGGGGTCGAAGTCCGAGGCCATGGACTCGACCAGGGACGACGCCATGGCCAGCTCCTGCGGTCGGACGTCGACCTCGCCCTGAAGCACCTCGAAGTCGGCGGCCCTCACCTCGTCGGGCCACAGCAGGGTCTGCAGGACGATG
The DNA here is from genome assembly GCF_042466345.1 of Jannaschia sp. R86511. Classification (NCBI taxonomy): domain Bacteria; kingdom Pseudomonadati; phylum Pseudomonadota; class Alphaproteobacteria; order Rhodobacterales; family Roseobacteraceae; genus Jannaschia; species Jannaschia sp. R86511. The sequence goes on along the minus strand of NZ_JAXHCD010000001.1, from coordinate 94,300 downwards.
ACGTCGTCGCGGACCCGCAGCACGGCCATGGACTCGCGGCGCCGCATGGTCACCGTCACGACGGCCATCCGGTCGGTCTCCCGCAGCGCCTCGCGCAGCAGCGCGTACGGCTTGGCCGCGCGGGCCTCGGGCTCCAGGTAGTAGGTCTTGTCGAACATGATCGGGTCGACCTGGTCGGCCGGCACGAACTCCTGGACCTCGATCTCCTGGCTGCTGCTCACGGGCAGCGAGTCCAGGTCGCCCTCGTCGATCATGACCACCTGGCCGTCGTCGGTGGTGTGCGCCCGGGCGATCTCGTCGGTGGGCACCTCCTCGCCGTCCACGGTGCAGGTCTTGCGGTACCGGATCCGGCCGCCGTCCTCCCGGTGGACCATGTGCAGGGAGACGTCGTGCTGGCTGGTGGCCGTGTACAGCTTGACCGGGACGTTGACCAGGCCGAAGGCGACGGCGCCCTTCCACATCGCGCGCATGGTCCAGGGTGGCGCGCCGCGGGCCGTCGCGCCAGCCTCCCGCCGGTGCCGGCCGGGCGTGTCGGGGTGGGAACCTGACGGGGTGACGGTCGAGGTGACCCCGATGCTGCCCGTGGCGGTGAGCGCCGCCGAGCTGCCCAGCGGCCCGGCGTGGGGCCACGAGGTCAAGTGGGACGGCTACCGGGTGCTCGTCCGCGCGGCGGCCCGTGGGGCGCGGTCGGGTTCCGGCGGCCCGGCCCGGGCGCTGCGGCTGGACTCCCGCACCGGGCTGGACCTGACCGCCCGCTTCCCGTCGCTGGCCGGGATGGTCGACGTGGTCGCCGACGGCACCGTGCTGGACGCCGAGGTGGTCAGCCTGGTGGCGGGCCGGCCGGACTTCGCCGCGCTCGCCTCGGGCGACCCGGCCGGTGCCGTCCGCCTGGTGGTGTTCGACGTCCCCGTGCTGGGCGGCACCGACGTCTGCCGGGAGCCGCTGCACGTGCGCCGGCAGCTGCTGGCCGGCCTCGACCTGCCCGGCTGCGCGCTGGTCTCGGAGGTGTTCGACGACGGGGCCGCGCTGCTGGGCGCCACGCAGCAGCAGGGCCTGGAGGGCGTGGTGGCCAAGCGCCTGGACTCGCCCTACCGGCCGGGCGTGCGCTCGCCGGACTGGCGCAAGCACGCCCACCGGCGCCGCCGGACCGTGCTGGTCGGCGGCTGGCGCCCGGCCGACGGCCACCCCGGCCAGGCGGCGTCCCTGCTGCTCGGGGCGCCCGACGCGGCCGGGGACGTGCGCTTCCTGGGTCGGGCGGGCAGCGGCATCACGGCCCGGTCGGGGGCGGTCCTGGCGCAGCGGCTGGGGGACGTGCCCGCCCCGGCGCCGCCGTTCGCCGACCCGGTGCCGGCGCCGGACCGGCGCGGGGTGCGGTGGTGCCACCCGGTCGTCGCGGTCGAGGTGGCCTACCGCGAGCGCACCGGATCGGGCAGGCTCCGTCACCCGGTCGTGCTGGGCGTCCGTGAGGACGCGGCCCCGGACCCCTGGGAGGACGCGTGAGCGACGAGCAGACGGTCGACGTCGACGGCCGCCGGGTCCGGCTGACCCACCTGGACCGGGTGCTGTTCCCCGCCACCGGGACCACCAAGGCCGAGGTGGTCGACTACTACGCCCGCATCGCCCCCGTCCTGCTGCCGCAGCTGCGCGACCGCCCGGTCAGCCGCGTGCGGTTCCCCCGCGGCGTGGGGGCGCCGTCGTTCGTGGAGAAGAACGTGCCCGGCGGGGCGCCGTCGTGGGTGCGGCGGCAGCAGCTGCACGCCGAGCCCGAGGACGAGTCCTCGACCCAGGTGGAGTTCCCGTTCCTCGACGACGTCGCCGGTCTGGTGTGGTCGGCCAACCTGTCCGCGATCGAGCTGCACACGCCGCAGTGGAGCGTCGGTCCCCGCGGCGGCTTCCGCGGCGTCGACCGGCTGGTCGTCGACCTGGACCCGGGGGAGGGCGCCGGCCTGGCTGAGTGCGCCGCCGTCGCGCACCTCGTGGCCGAGCGGCTGGGTGACGACGGCCTGGACACCGTCCCGGTCACCTCGGGCAGCAAGGGCATGCAGCTGTACGCGCCCTGGTCCGCGGCCGCGGGGACCGCGCACGGCAGCACCCGGGCGTACGCGAAGGCGCTGGCAGAAGGGCTGGCCCGGGACCATCGCCGGCTGGTCGTCTCGGACATGCGCAAGGCGCTGCGCCGGGGCAAGGTGCTGGTCGACTGGTCGCAGAACCACCTGGCCAAGACCACGGTGACGCCGTACTCCCTGCGGGGTCGTGACCAGCCCCGGGTGGCCGCGCCGCGCGCCTGGGACGAGGTGGGGGACGACCTGGTGCAGCTGTCCCCGGCCGAGGTGCTGGAGCGGGTCGGGCGCGACGGGGACCTGATGGCCCGCTGACGGCGGCTGCCCGGACGCAGGGGTTGGTCCCCGACATGTCAAGCGTGCTTGACGTCGACGGGATGGTGGCCGTACCGTGTCAAACACACTTGACATGGGAGGTGGGTCGGATGGCAGGGACGACGCCGGACGGCTTCGAGCGCCGCGCGGTGACCCGCACGGCCTGGCTGGCGTTGTGGACCACGCTGTGGACCGCGTCGCTGGCCCTGGCCAGGTTCGGTCCGGGCGGGTTGTGGCAGGCCGACGCGCTCACCTGGGGCGCCGTGGGCCTCAACGTGCTCGTCGGCCTGGGCTGGGTCGTGGCCTTCACCCGGTACCTGAGCAGCCTCGACGAGCTCCAGCGGGCGCTGCAGCTCGCCGCGCTGGCGGTCACGCTCGGGGCGGGGTGGGTGCTCGGGTTCGCGCTGCTGGTGGTGGACCAGGCCGACCTGCTCGGCAACGGTGTCGACGTGGCGGTGCTGCCGGTGGCCATGGCGGTCGTGTTCGTCGCCGCCGTCGGCCTCGGTCACCTGCGCTACCGGTGAGGAACCGGATCGGCGAGCTGCGCGGCGAGCGGGGCTGGACCCAGGCGGAGCTGGCCCGCCGGGCCGGGGTGTCCCGGCAGACCGTCAACGCCATCGAGACCGGCCGGTTCGACCCCAGCCTGCCGGTGGCCTTCCGGCTGTCGCGGCTGCTCGGGCTGCCCCTGGAGGAGCTGTTCGACTACGACGGCTGAGCGAGCCCGCCCCGCACCAGCCCGCCCCGCACCAGACCGCCCCGCACCAGCCCGCCGCCGACCCGCAGGACGGTCGGGACGCTCAGCAGGCCCCGGCCGAGGCCGAGCTCGACCAGGTCGTCGAACACGGAGCGGTGGCGGGCCGCGGCCAGCACCCCGGCCGGGACCACGCCCGGCAGCCGGGCCGTGAGCCCCGCGACCGCCCCGGTGAGCCGCAGGTGGGCCCCGAGTCGCCGCCGCAGCATCCGGCGGTGGGCGGCACCCGCCCCCGCGCCCGGGGCGGCCACCGCGGCGGCCCCGGCGCACGCCCCCGACAGGACCGCGTAGTAGAGGCCCTCGCCCGTCATCGGGTTCACCAGGGACAGCGCGTCACCGGCCAGCAGTACCCGACCGTCCGGCTGCCGCGCCCCGGCCGAGGACAGCGGCAGGTGGTGGCCCCGCCAGGCCGTGCCCCCGGCGGTGGTGCCGGGCAGCAGGTCCTCCAGGCGGCGCAGCAGCCGCTCCCGCGTCAGGGGCCGGTCGTCGCGCAGCAGCTCGCCGTAGCCGACGTTGGCCCGGCCGTCGCCCACGGGGAACGACCAGGCGTAGGCGGGGCGGTCGTCGTCGGCGAACACGATGCGCTGCTCGTCGGCCAGGTCCGCCCGCACCGGGGCGTAGCCGCGCAGCGCCAGGGCGAGGTGGCCCCGGGGCGGCCCGGCCAGGCCGAGGGACCGGCGCACCGCCGACCCCGCGCCGTCGGCGGCCACCACGACCCGGGCACGTAGCTCGCGGCCCGTGACCGTGAGGGTGACCCCGTCCGGTCCGGCCTGCACCGCGCGGACGGTCCCCCGCCCCGGCACGGCACCCGCCGCGAGCGCGCCGGCGCGGATGCGGTCGTCCAGCACGGTCCGGGGCACCACCCGGGCCGGACGCCGCATGTCCCCCACGACGGCAGGCCCGGCGCGACCGCGGTCCACCGCCAGGTGCAGGCGGTGGACCGGGCGGTGGTCGTCGACCAGGCCGGGCAGGCCCAGGTCGGCCAGCACGTCGAGCGCGTGGGGGGCGATGCCGTCGCCGCAGGGCTTGTCGCGGGGGAACGCCGCCCGGTCCAGCAGGAGCACCCGGGCCCCGGGCCGGACCCGCAGCGCCGCCAGGGCCGCCGCCGAGCCGGCGGGTCCGGCCCCCACCACCACCAGGTCCCAGACCTCGCCCACCGGCCCAGTGTGACGGCCGCGGGGCTCAGTCGTCCTGGCGGATGTCCAGCACGGTGCCGGCCTCGTCGAGCAGGACCCGCTGCTCACGGCCCTGGGCGTCGTGGACCTCGACCTCCCAGGCCGCGCCGCCGTCGTCCTCGCGGTCGACGGAGTCCAGCCGGCTGCCCTCGCCCACGGCGTCCAGGGCGGCCTCCGCGATGCCGTCGCGGGTCAGCGCGGGGGCGTCGTCACCGCTCTGCCAGGGGGCCGGGGCGCCGGCGCTGTCGCGGAAGGTCAGGCCCTGGAGCTCGTACACCTCCAGGTCGTCGTCGTCGGAGTCCAGCCGGCCGAGCACCACGACCTCCTGCCCCAGCAGGCCCTCGAGCTCCTGCAGGGCCGGGTCCAGCGTGCCGTCGCCGTCGAAGTCCGCGACCGGGCCCGCGCCCAGGAGCCAGCCCTCCGGACCCAGCTCCAGGTCGACCCCGGCGACCTCGAGCTCGTCCCGGTCGTCGGAGTCGCTGTCGTCGTCGCTGTCGTCGTCCCGGGTCAGCACGCCCCGCACCTCGTCCAGGCCCTCGACCTGCCGGGACCCGGTGGTCGCGTCGTCGGTGGGGCCGTCGGTGGCGGTGGGGCCGCCGGTCGCTTCGGCGGTGGGGGTGCCGGTGGCGGCGGTGTCGTCGACCGTCACGTCGCCCACGCTGACGGCCTCGATCTGACGGACCTCGTCACCGTCGGAGGCGACGGCGGCGGCCACGCCGACCGCCACGACACCGGCCACGGCTGCGGCGACGACCAGGGGTGCTGTACGCATCGGACTCTCCTTCGCTCCGGGGGACCGGGCGGTCCCTCCTGCTGCCCAGAAGCCTGCTGCGCCCCGATGAACCGGTCCTGAGGCCCGCCTGACAGGTTCGTCAGGTTGCTGAGCCCACCGCCATCCTGCCCTCATCCGGGGTTCAGGCGCGGTGCGCGATCATGGCTTCCGCACGGGCGCCCGCCCGTGCCACCTGCCAAGGAGCAGCCGGGAGGGTCCGCGTGGCGGTACTGGTCGTCGAGGACGAGCCGGGGATCACGACGTTCGTCAAGCAGGGACTCGAGGCCGCCGGCTTCACGGTCATGACCGCCGCCGACGGCTGGGACGGCCTGGAGCAGGCGCAGGAGCCGGACGTCCAGCTCGTCGTGCTGGACCTGGGGCTGCCCGGGCTCAGCGGCGAGCAGCTGCTGGTCCGGCTGCGCCAGCTGCGGCCCGCCCTGCCGGTCATCGTCCTCACCGCCAAGGACGCCGTGAGCGACCGGGTGGCCAACCTGGAGGCCGGCGCGGACGACTACGTCGTCAAGCCGTTCAGCTTCAGCGAGCTGCTGGCGCGGGTGCGGGCCCGGCTGCGCCAGCCCGACCAGCCCTCGGCCACGCTGCTGAGCGTCGGCGGTCTGACCCTGGACGTCAGGACCCGGCAGGTGCGGGTGGGCGAGGCGCAGGTGAGCCTGTCCACGCGGGAGTTCTCGCTGCTGGAGGTGCTGCTGCGCCACCCCGACCAGGTGCTGTCCCAGGCGCAGCTGCTCGACCAGGTGTGGGGCTACGACTTCGACGGCGCGTCCAACGTCGTCGAGGTCTACGTGGGGCACCTGCGGCGCAAGATCGGGGCCGCGCACATCGAGACGGTCCGCGGGGCGGGCTACCGCCTGGTGTCGCGGTCATGACGGGCTCCCGGCCGGTGGCGCCGCGGTGACGGACCGGCTGCAGGTCCGGGTCGCGCTCATCGCCGTGGTCGTGATGGCGCTGACGCTCGCGGTGGTGTCGCTGGTCACGTGGCGGCTCATCCAGGTGGGCGAGCGGGCCGACGTGGACGAGGTGCTGCTGCTCGAGCTGGACGCCGCCCGCGAGGCCCTGCCCACGGAGATCGCCGACCAGGCCGGCCTCGACGGCGTCTCGTCCCCGCTGGAGCTGCAGCGGGCGGCGCAGGCGTTCCTGCGTCGCAACCCGGGCAGCGACCGGCACATGACGGCGGTGCAGGCCGGGGGCGAGCGGTTCGTCACCCAGGCGGGCCCGGCCCCGCTGCGCTCGCTGCGCGACGCCGACGCGCTGCCCGCGGACACGAGCGGCTCGGTCACCAGCATCGGCACCGGTGAGGGTCCCGTGCGGGTGCTGGCTTCGCCGCTGCGCGCCGCCGACGGCACCGAGCGCGGCGGGGTGGTGGTCTACGGCTCGCTGGCCGAGGGGCGGGCCACCGCCGCCGACGCCCTGCTGCGGATCGCGCTGGCCGGCGGGGTGGGCCTGCTCGTCGGCGGGGTGCTGCTCTTCCTGGCCGTCGGTCGTGCCCTGCGGCCCGTGGCCGACCTCGCCGAGGCCTCCCGGGGCCTGGGCCGCGGCACCCACACCCGCGTCCCGGTGCCGGAGCGGGTGGACGAGGTCGGCACGCTGGCCCGGGAGTTCAACGACATGGTCGACCGGCTGGAGCAGGCCGAGATGGAGCGCGGCGAGCTGCTCTCGGCGGTGTCGCACGAGCTGCGCACCCCGCTGGCCGTGGCCCGCGGCCACCTGGAGATGTTCCAGGCGTTCGGCCCCGGCGACGCGGTGGCGGCCCGGGACACGGCCGTGGTGCTGCAGCGCGAGCTGCTGCGCATCGGCCGCATCGTCGACGACCTGACCGCGGTGACCCGGGGCGACGACGTCGGCGAGGTGCAGCGGGAGCCCGTCTTCGCCCCGGACGTGCTGGAGCAGCTCGCGCAGCGGCTGGCCGGTCTCGGCCTGGACGACGTCGACCTGGGCCAGGCGCCGCCGGTCGTGCTGCTGGGCGACGAGGACCGGCTGGCGCAGACCCTGCTCAACCTGGTGCTCAACGCCCGCACGCACACCCCGCCCGGCACCCCGGTCCGGGTGCGGGTCGACGCGGCCCGGTCCCAGGTGCGCTTCGTGGTCGAGGACGACGGGCCGGGCATCGACCCCGAGGTCCTGCCGCGGGTCTTCGAACCGTTCGTCACCACCCGCCCCGGCGGAGCGCAGCGCACGTCCGGGCTGGGGCTGGCGGTCGTGCGGTCGCTCACCCGGGCGCAGGGCGGGACGGTCGCCGTCGACCCGACGTGGCCGGGCACCCGGGTGGTGGTCAGCCTGCAGGCCGCCGAGGTCGGCTGAGCGCGCCGGGATCGGCGGACGGTCAGAGGATCTGCACGGGCGTGCCCAGCGGCAGCAGCTCGGCCAGGTACGTGATGTCCTCGTCCGACAGCCGGATGCAGCCGTGGCTGACCGCCTGTCCCACGCTGTCGGCGTCGTCGGTGCCGTGCAGGCCGATCTGGCCCGGTCCGCCGCCGAAGCTGTCCAGCACCTCGGAGAAGCCGGACAGGCCGTAGGCGTAGGGGCCGTACCCCGCGTTGGTCGGCTCGAGCAGCTCCGTCAGGTAGAACAGGCCCAGCGGGGTGGGGGTGTCCCCGGTGCCGCTGGCCGCGGGCATGGTGCGCAGCACCTCGTCGCCCTCGTAGACCGTCAGCTCGTTGTCGGCCGTGGACATCACCAACCGGTAGGGGACCCGGGCGATGTCGACGTCCTGGGCCCGGACGAACCCGGTGGTTCCGTTGGGGCGCACCGGCACCATGACCTCGTACCAGCCGCGGCCCGGGTCGTCCGCGAGCAGGAACGTCAGGGGGGCGCCGGTGTCGCGCGGGTTGTCCAGCTCGTGCTGGACCGGTCCGCCGGGCGACTCGTGGACCTCGACCCGGTCGACGACGGCCGTCAGCACGAAGCTGTCGTCCGACGCCTCGGTCGGCTCGTCCGAGGCGGTCGACGAGGCGGCCGGGGAGGGTTGCTCGGACGGCTCCGGCGAGGCCTCGGGCGCGGTGGTCGGCGCCGACGTCGAGGGCGGCGCCGCGGCCACCGACGCGGCGGGCTCGGCCTCGCCCTGGCCGCACCCCGTCAGCGCCAGGGACAGCGCCAGGCCCAGCCCCAGGACCAGCGGCCGGGCGCGACGGCGCAGGCGGGGGAGCGACGGGCTCCCCCACCTGCGGACCGGGCGTGCGTCGATGCTGCTCAGCCCGTGAACGAGGCGCGGGCGGTCACCGGCTTGGCGACCGGGGCGTCACCGACGGGGGACGCGCCGCCGTCCTGACCGCCGTCCGAGCCGGCGTCCGTGGGGTTGCACTCCAGGGCCACGTCGCGCAGCAGCTCCAGCAGCCGGTCGTAGTCGACCTCGCCGAACAGGTCGGTCAGGGCGTCCTCGAGCTCGGCCTCCAGCTCGGCCAGCTCCTCCTCCACGGCCTCGACCGGGGCGATGAGCGGCTCCAGCACCGCCTCCGCCTCGGCCAGGTCGGCCTCGGCGTCGGCCAGGGCCTCCTCGGCGTCGATGCGCACGAGCTCCGCGTCGTCGCGGGCGGCGAGGGCCTCGTCGCGGGCCGTGGTCGCGGCCTCGATCTCGGCGTCGTCCCCGCCCTCGACGGCCACGAGCAGCGCCTCCTCCGCCTCGTCCAGCTCCTGCTGGGCGTCGGCCAGGTCGTCCTCGGCGTCCTCGACGGCCTCGAAGGCTTCCTCGACCTCGAAGAACGCGTCCTCGACGTCGAAGACGGCCTCCTCGTAGGCGATGAGCAGCTCCTCGTTCTCGGCGAGGATCGCGTCGAAGGCCTCCTCGAACTCGGCGAACAGCTCGTCGATGACGGCCTCGTCGAGGTCGGGGTCGAGGTCGACGTCGCCGAACTCCTCCTCCAGGGCCTCCAGCGCGGTGGTGCAGGCGGCCGTGGCCGCGGGCGCGGCGCTCACGGGGGCGGCGCCGACGAGCACACCGCCCACGCTGAGCGCGGCCGCGGCCACGGTGGCGACGAAGGGGGTCAGCGAGCGGCGAGCAGCCATGGTCCGTCCTCGGGGCGAGACACCAGGGAGCCACCGTCGTCGGTGCCCCCGAGCCCACCGGAGGTGGGCCATGAGCGATTGATACCAGGCGGCCGGGACGCACCGGTAGGGCAACCGCCGAAGTGCGCCGGATCGTGACCTGACCAGCGTCCCGGCGTCGCCTGGTTCAGCCGGTGAACGGCGCGCGGGTCGTCACCGGGGTGGCGACTGGGGCCCGGTCCACGTCGTCGACCGGGTCCGCCTCGGCGGGGCCGCCGACCCTGTCGACCACGGGTTCATCTGTCGCCCCGTCGGTCCCGTCGGGGTTCCCCACGTCGGCGGGGCACTCGCGCGAAACGGCGGTCAGGACGCTCGACAGGTGCTCGTAGTCCGAGTCGCCGAAGCGCTCGAGGAACAGTGCGTAGATCCCGTCGTACAGCTCGGCCACCTCGGCGTCGATGGCGTCGACCTCGCTGTGGACGTCAGCGAGCTCCGCGGCCGCAGCCGCGGCGGCGTCCTGCGCGCGGGCCGTGCCCGCGGCGGCCTCGTCCCGACGTCCGACGGCATCGACCTCCCGCGCGACCGCCTGGTCGCGGGCCAGCGTGGCCGACTCGACGGCCGTCGGGTCCCCGCCGTCGACCGCCACCTGGAGCTCGGCCTCGGCCACGGCGACGTCGGCGGCGGCGCTGTCGACGTCGGCCTGCCTGGTGGCGAGGCGGTCGGTCGACCACTGCAGGTCCTCCGCGGTGCGCCCCAGCACGAACTCCGCCTCGTCGAGGGCCGGCAGCAGCAGCGTCCTCTGCTCCGAGAGGGCCCCGGACGTGTCGTAGTGGTCGGTCACGAGGCCCCTGACCTCGGCCTCGAGGGCCGGGTCGTAGGTCACGCCGTAGCGGGTGTCGAGCTGCTCGAGCAGATCGAGGCACACCTCGGACCGGGGGGCGGCGCTGACCGGCGGCGCGCCGACGAGCAGCCCTCCGACGGCCAGGGCCATCACCCCGGTCACGGCGAGGAGGGAGGTGCTGAGGGAGCGGTGAGCGGGCATGGTCCGTCCTTAGGGCGGCGCGACGGGAGGTACCGTTCGTCGGCCCCCCGAGCCCACCGGAGGGTGGGCCCGCGGAGTTCCTACCAGCCCGCTCGAGAAGGTGGGGCGGGAACGGTGCGAACGGAGACTGGGCATCACCCGGACGGCGCGACCAGGCGCCAGCACGCCGCTCGTCCCCATCGGCGGACGCGTCGGTCGCGATGAGACGGAGGAGGTGGGCGTGGTGCGGACCGCGACCGGGACGTCGCTGTGGCAGCTGCCCGGGATACGTCAGCTCGTGGCCGTCACGCTGCTCGGCTTCGTGGGCTTCGCCGCCACGCTGTCGGCGCTGCCGTGGTGGGCCGCGCAGGGCGGGGCGACGCTGACGCAGGCGGGTTCGGTGACCACGGCCATGCTGGTCGCCACCGTGGCGACGCAGACCGTGGTGCCGGCGATGGTGCGCCGGTTCGGCAGCGGGCGCAGCCTCGCCGCGGGCCTGCTCGCGCTGGGCCTGCCCTCGCCCCTGCTCGCGCTCACCACGGACCTGGGGCCGTTGCTGGTCGTGAGCGCGGTGCGCGGCACGGGCTTCGCGGTGCTCACGGTGGTCGGTTCGACCCTGACGTTCACCCTCGCGCCACGCGGTCGGCACGGCGAGGCGGCGGGCATCTACGGCCTGGCGGTCGGGCTCACCAGCGTGGTCGTCGTGCCCGGGGCGGTGGCCCTGGCCCAGCAGGCCGGGTTCTGGCCGGTGGCCCTGGTCGCGACGCTGCCGGTGCTGGCCGTGCCGGCCGCGTTGCGGATGGCCCGGGGGGACGCCGACCAAGTCGACCCCACCGGGCCGGCGCCCCGCCACGTCCGGGCGGTGCTCGCGGTCGCGCTGCCGTGCCTGCTGCTGCTCGTGGTGACGCTGGCGGGCAGCGGGCTGGTGACCTTCCTGCCCATCGAGCGTCCCCTGGGTCTGCTCGCCCCCGCCGGTCTGCTGCTGTTCGGGGCGACCAGCGCCGTGTCCCGCTGGCAGGTCGGGCTGCTGGCCGACCGGGTCGGCACCCGTCGGCTGCTGCCGGCCTCGGCGGTCGTCACGGCGGCCGGCGTGGCCGGTGTGGCGGGCGGGCTGCACCTGGGCCTGGCCGGACTCGTGCTGCCGGCCGCGGCCGTGGCCGGGGTCGGGTACGGCGCGGTCCAGAACCTGACCCTGGTCGCCGCCTTCGCCCGGGTGGACCCGGTCGACACCCCGACCGCGAGCGCGGTGTGGAACCTCTCGTTCGACGGGGGCACGGCGGTGGGGGCGGTGGCCGTGGGCGCGCTGGCCGGCTGGTCCGCCACCGGGGGTGCCGCACCGGTCGGGATCCCGGTCGCGCTTGCCGCCTGCGCGGCGCTGGTCCTGCTCGCGGGCCCGCTGGGCCTGGTCCACGCCCGCACCGACTGAGCCGGACGCAGCAGGGCGCCCGCCCCCCGACCGTGGTGACGGTCGGCGGACGGGCGCCGGTGGTGCGGGGTGCTGCTGGTCAGCCGACCGGGGTCAGGACGACCTGGGCGGTGCCGGTCTGCGGCGGCACGCCCTCGGAGCCCTCGTCGGTGTAGCTGGCGACGAAGACGCCGGTCATGTCGTCCGTCTCGGGGTCGTGACCCTCGGGGACCGAGGTGGTGATGCTGCCGGAGCAGCCCGAGGCGGTGGTGATGGGGTGGCCGTGCTGGTTGTGGCCGACGATGTAGGTCACCTGGACGCGGTTGCAGTCGACCTCCGCGTCGTCGGTCACCTCCACCTGGAACTCGACGGTGTCGCCGAACTCGAAGGTGTCGCCCTCGACCGGGGCCACGAAGGTGACCTCGGGGGCCTGGCCGCCCACGGCGATGTCGACGTAGGTCGACGCGCGCTTGCCGCGGTTGCGGCCGCCGGAGTCGGTCACCACGAGGGTGGCCCGGTAGCGGCCGTCGGCCTCGTAGGTGTGGGTCGGCGACATCTCGCGGCTGTCGATCCGGCCGTCGGAGTCGAAGTCCCAGGCGTAGCGCAGCCGGTCGCCGTCGGCGTCCGTGGTCCCGCTGCCGTCGAACTGCACGGTCAGGGGCGAGTCGCCGGTCGAGACGTCGGTCTCGATGACGGGCTCGGGGCTGTGGTTGGCCGAGGGGCCGGTGCCGATGTAGTCGAACCGCGACAGCTGGGCGTCGGGGTTCTGGGCGAAGTACCCGTCGCCGTACTCCAGGACGTAGAGCGCGCCGTCGGGGCCGAACTCCATGTCCATCGGGTTGTCGAACACCAGGCCGTCGAGCACGTCGTCGATGGCGGTGACCTCGTCACCGTCGTCGGACAGCGTGATCATCTTGATCCAGTCACGGGTCCACTCACCGAGCAGCGGCTTGCCGGCGAAGGCCGCCGGCCAGGCCACCGGGGGACGACCCTGGGTGCGGTCGCGCTTGAGGATGGCCTCGCCGTCGTACACGGGGCCGGCCATGGGGCCGATGCCGCCGCGGCCCAGCTCCGGGAATGCCGCGCTGTTGCCGAACTGGTACTCGATCTCGGCGTCGGTGATGGGCGGGAGCTCGGTCAGACCGGTGTTGTGGACCGAGGTGTTGGTGGGGTCGGCGCAGTCGAACGGCTCGCCCGAGGTCTCGGTCTCGAAGTCGTAGTCGACGTAGCCCTGCGTGGAGCTGATGCAGATCGGCCAGCCGTAGTTGGCGGGCTCCTCGACGGCCATCCAGCGACCGGTACCGGCGGGCCCGCGCTCGGGGTCCGCGGTGCGGGAGTCGGGGGAGTAGTCGCCGATGAAGAGCTGGCCCGTCGCGCGGTCGAGCTCGATGCGGAACGGGTTGCGCAGGCCCATGACGTAGATCTCGGGCCGCGTCAGGTCGGTGCCCGGGGCGAACATGTTGCCCTCGGGGATGGTGTAGCCGCCGCCGTCGGTGGGCGTGATGCGGAGCACCTTGCCGCGCAGGTCGTTGGTGTTCAGCGACGTGCGCTGGGCGTCGAAGGCGGGGTTGCGCTCGGGCCGCTCGTCGATCGGGATGAACCCGTCGGACTCGAACGGGTTGGTGTCGTCACCGGTGGACAGGTACAGGTTGCCCTCGTCGTCGAAGACGATGTCGCCGCCGACGTGGCAGCAGATGCCGCGGCTGCCGGGCACCCGCATGATCTGCTCCTCGGTGTCGAGGTCGATCTCGTCGCCCACCATCTTGAAGCGGGACAGCTGGATGTAGCCGTCGAAGGCCGCGAACTCCTCCGGCGTGCCGGTCAGCGGGGCGTCGCCCTCGTTGATGCCGGGCGTGGCCGGGTCGTCGGCCGGGGTGTCCAGCTCGGGGGAGTAGTAGAGGTAGACCCAGCTGTTCTCCTCGAAGTCCGGGTCGATGGCGACGCTCTGCAGGCCCTCCTCGTCGTGGAGGTAGACCGGGACCTGGGCCGCGAGGGTGGTCAGGTTGGTCTCGGGGTCGTGCAGCCGGACCTCGCCGCTGCGGGTGGTGTGCAGGACCCGGTTGTCCGGCAGCACGGCCAGGTCGATGGGCTCGCCGGGCGTGCGGTCGATCGTGACCTTGTCGAAGGCCTCGTCCGGCGGGACCGGGGCGTCGACCGTGGCGGCCGGGACGGCCGCCGTCGCTGGGGTGCCGGTAGGAGCCGACATCCCCGTGAGCGCCAGGGCCGCTGTCGCGAGCACTGCACCGCCCACCAGGGTTCGAGGTGCTGTCATAGGTGTCTCTCCTCTAGTCAACGTCGACTGTCAGGGGGGACTGCTGAAACTACGCAATAGTTGCGAAAGTGGTCAAATTCATGACGGAAGTGCTCAGACCGCCTCGTGGCCGGGGCTGAACACCTGGTCGCTGACGAGCTGGACCGCCCCGGTGAGGCCGGCCAGGTCGCCGAGCTCGGTCAGCACGACCGGCAGGTTGCCGGTGGCCAGCGGCGGCGGCCGGCGGTAGACGACGCTGCGGACCTCGGCCAGCAGGGCGTGGCCCAGCTGGGAGACCCCGCCGCCGATGACCAGCAGGCGCGGGTTGAAGAACGAGACCAGGTGGGCGAGCACCACGCCCAGGTCGTGACCGCCCTGCTTGACCATCGCCACGGCGGCCGGGTCCCCGTGCACGGCCGCGCGCCCGACGTCGGCCGCGGTCAGCGCCCCGGTGCTCGCGAGCACCTCGGCCAGGGCGGGCGAGCGGCCGGAGCGGGCCGTGGCCACCGCCTCGCGCGCCAGCGCCGTGCCGCCGAAGACCGCCTCCAGGCAGCCGTGCCCGCCGCAGGCGCACGCGGGGCCGCCGTCGTCGCGGACCCGGATGTGCCCGATGTCGCCGGCGCAGCCGTCGGCCCCGCGGTACAGCCGGCCGTCCACGACGATGCCGCAGCCGATCCCGGTCCCCACCTTGACGAACAGGAAGTCCCGGGCGCCGCGGGCCACCCCGCCCTGCTGCTCGCCGAGGGCCATCAGGTTGACGTCGTTGTCCAGCGCCACCGGGCAGCCCAGCTCGCGGGCCAGGGCGTCGCGGACCGGGTAGCCGTCCCAGCCCGGCATGATCGGCGGCGCCACGGGGACGCCGGCGTGGAAGTCCACGGGACCGGGCACCCCGATGCCCACGCCGCTGGGCCGCCGCACCCGCTGCTCGGCCAGCAGGTCCCGGGTCAGCTCCAGCGCGCGGGCCAGCACCTCCTCCGGGCCCCGACGCACGTCGACGGCCTCCGAGCGCCGGGCGAGCACGGCCAGCCGGCCGTCGGTCACGGCGACGTCGAGCGCGGTGGCCCGCACGTCCACCCCGACGAAGCGCAGGTCCGGGTGCAGCCCGACCAGGGTCGAGCGTCGCCCGCCGCGGGACGCCGCCGGGCCGGCGTCGACCGCCAGCTCGAGCTCCAGGAGCCGGTTGACCTCGGCGGCCACGGTCGTCCGGGACACCTGCAGCCGGTGGGTCAGGTCGACCCGCGACATCGTCCCCTCGTCGCGCAGCAGCCGCAGGGTGGTCGCCTGGATCGCGTTCTCGGCGCGTCCGGCCAGGGGGAGGGCCATGCCGAGCAGGGTCGCACGGGCCGGATCAGCCCCGGACGACCGCCTCGATGGCGGGGACGACGGTCTCGTCCTGCAGCGACGTGGTGTCCCCCAGCGGCCGGCCGGTCAGCACGTCGCCGAGCAGCCTGCGCATGATCTTGCCCGACCGGGTCTTGGGCAGGTCGGGCACGAGGACCACGTGCGCCGGCTTGGCCACCGCCCCGATGGTCCGGGCCACGTGCGCCACGAGCTCGGCCCGCACCGCCTCGGCGGCGTCGCGCCAGGCGGCGGGGTCGTCGACCTCCGGCCGCGTGGTGGGCACGACGAACACCGCCACGCACTGCCCGGTCAGGGGGTCCGCCACCCCGACGGCGCCGGCCTCGGCGACCAGCGGGTGCGCCACCAGCGCCGACTCGATCTCGATCGTCGACAGCCGGTGCCCCGACACGTTGACGACGTCGTCGACCCGCCCCTGGACCCGGACGTAGCCGGCGTCGTCCATCACGGCCCCGTCCCCGGCCAGGAACAGGCCCCGTGCGGCGAAGCGCGTCCAGTAGGCGTCGCGGTAGCGGGCGTGGTCGCCCCACACCGTGCGGGCCATGGCCGGCCACCGGCCCCCGACGGTGAGCAGCCCGCTGGTGCCGGCCGGCACGTCGCGGCCCTCGTCGTCGACCACGCGGACGCTCTGGCCGGGCAGGGCGACCCCGGCCGCCCCGGGCACGCCGGTGTGCACGCCCGGCAGGGTCGAGACGACCGCGGCACCGGACTCCGACTGCCACCAGGTGTCCACCAGGGGCGCGCGCCCGCCGCCGACGTGGCGGTGCAGCCAGACGTACGCCTCGGGGTTGATGGCCTCTCCCACGCTGCCCAGCAGCCGCACGCTGCTCAGGTCGTGCTCGGCGCCGAACCCCTCGGGGAAGCGCGACATGAACGACCGGACCAGGGTGGGGGCGGTGTAGTAGACCGTGACGCCGAGCCGGGCGACGGTCTCCGGGTGCCGCGTCGGGCTCGGGTGGTCCGGGGACCCCTCGGCCAGCACCACGGTGACCCCGTTGCTCAGCGGGCCGTAGAGCACGTAGGTGTGGGCGGTGACCCAGGCCAGGTCGGCCGTGCACCACCAGACGTCGTCGGGCTTGGCGTCGAAGACCGCCCAGTGCGTCCAGCTCGCCTGCACCAGGTAGCCGCCCGTGGTGTGCACGACGCCCTTGGGTCGCCCGGTGGTGCCCGAGGTGTAGGTGATGAACAGCGGGTGCTCCGCGTCCAGCGCGGGGGCGTCGTGCTCGGTCGCGGCGGTGCCGACCGCGTCGTGCCACCACACGTCGCGCCCGTCGGTCCACGGCACGTCCGGGGTCTCCTCGCCGGTGCGGCGCACAACCAGGACGTGGCGCACGTGGTCGAGCCCGGCGACGGCCTCGTCGACGGTGTGCTTGACGGCCACGGCCGCGCCGCGCCGGTACTGCCCGTCGCTGGTGACCACGACGACGGCGCCGGTGTCCTCGACCCGGAACCGCAGCGCCTCGGCCGAGAAGCCGCCGAAGACCAGGGAGTGCACCGCCCCGATCCGGGCGCAGGCCAGCGCGACCACGACGGTCTCGACCAGGACGGGCAGGTAGACCACGACCCGGTCGCCGGGGCCGACGCCCAGCCCCAGCAGCGCGTTCGCCGCCTGCGCGACCCGGCGCTGCAGCTCGGCGTACGTGACGGTCTCGCGGTCGCCCCTCTCGCCCTCGAAGAGCAGTGCCGGGTGCTCGCCCCGGCCCGCCGTGACGTGCTGGTCGACGCAGACCTCGGCCGCGTTGAGCCGCCCGCCGGCGAACCAGGTCGCCCGCGGCGTGGTGGGGTCGTCCGGGTCCGGCGGGACCCAGGTGTGCACGGTGTCCCACGGCTCGCGCCAGGGGATCCGGTGCGCCTGCTGCTCCCAGAAGGCCTGCGGGTGCCCCGGCAGCGCGGCCAGGGTCTCGGCGGTCACGTTCGCGGCCGCGGCCAGGTCGGCGGGCGGCGGGAAGCGACGGGGGTTGTGGACCATCGCCGTCGAGGATAGAGACGCCCGTGGGGCCCCGCCGGACGGCGGGACCCCACGGGCTCAGGTGCTCAGGGACCCAGGTGCTCAGGTGGCCTCAGCAGTAGAGGCGGACGTACCTCACCTCCAGGTCATCCTGAGGCTCGAGCACCGGCTGCTCCGACGTGGCGGCGACGGTGAACACGCCCGGACGCATCCGGTTCGTCCCGCTGTCGAACACCACGTCCACCTCGGCGCCGGCCTCGACCTGCACCGTCTGCGCCTCGGCCCCGCGCCACGGCGGGGTGACGACGACGTCGGCGGTGACCGTGCCGGAGTTGACCACCGTCATGGTCACGTGGGCCACGTCGTCGACGCAGCTGGTGGCGGCCGAGGCGGTCACGGTCAGCGTGCCGGGCTCCTCGGTCTGCTCGTCGGCCCACAGGAAGTCGTCGAACGCCGCCTCGGGGGTGCCGCTCGCACCGCCGCGCACGGCCATGACGCCGACCCGCGGTGCGCTGATCCCCTCGAGCGTGCGCGGGTCGCCGACCTGCACGAACTCCTCGCCGTCCAGGGAGTAGTACCCCCGCAGCAGCGTCCCGTCGGACACCAGCCGGAGCGTGAACTCCGTCGGGAAGTCCCTGGGCAGGAACGGGCCGCCGAAGCCGCCGCCCCCGGTGTGCCAGTTGCCCGAGAAGTCGAAGTTGTCGTTGCTCGGGCTGGTCGACTTCAGGAACTCGATCCACTCGTTGCCGTTGCCCTTGTTGACGAACGCCAGCTTGGCGAACCCGGAGCCACCGGCCCCGGCCACGACCAGTCCGGCCTGCTGGCCCTCCTGGTCGGGGTCGAACGACACCTGCGACGTCACGGTCCAGGGACCCGCCGGAGCGGCCTGGGTGATGATGTTCGCCGCGTCGGCGTACTCGCCCGAGTCGGGCGTGAGGCGCAGCGCCCCGTCCGACACCTCGTACAGCGACTCGTCGGCCCGCCGGACCTGCCAGTGGCAGTTGTCCAGCAGCTCGTCGTCGTCGAACGTGTCGGAGCGGACGGGCTGCTCGCACGGCTCCGGCTCCGCCAGGCTCACCGCGGACACGGCGAACACGTGCAGCCGGGGGTCGTCGGGCAGCGTGAGCGACGCGACGTCGGAGTCCGGTCGCAGGGCCAGCGGCTGCGTGAACAGCATGACCCGCGGCGAGGTGTTGCCCCCCGAGTTGTGCCGGTAGGGCATGTCGACCGCGATCTGCTCACCGAACTTGGGGTTGACCGCCCAGTCGGTGAACCGCATCGGCACCTGCGCCGTGGTGCCGTCGGCGTAGGTCAGGGTGCCGTCGGCCTGCACGTCGCCGTTGTGGGCCGTGGCCAGGACCATCAGCTGGTCGTAGGACCCGACCGGCAGGTCGATGGTCTGACCGTCGGCCTCGACGTTGTTGAGCTCGCCCTCGGCCGGGCTGCCGAACACGTACTCGACGCCGTCGATGGTGACCGGGCCGCCCTGCTCGCGCACGGGCTCGGGCAGCAGCTCCGCGGCCAGGCTCCAGCCGCCGCCGTCGAAGTTGCCGTCGGCGGGGTTGGCGTCGGTGGAGATGCCGTCGTTGTTGAACAGCTCCGACAGGTCCGCCGTGGCCGGGCACTCGCCGTCGGCCAGGACCTCGACGCGCAGGGTCTGCTCGCCGGTGTTCCCGTCCGGGTCGGTGACGACGAGGGTGACCGTGTACTCGCCGGCCGCGGTGTAGGTGAACACCGGGTCCTGCTCGGTCGAGGTGTCGTCGTCGGTGCCGTCGACGCCGAAGTCCCAGGCGTAGGTGACGTCCTGGCCCTGCGGGTCGTCGGCCAGGCCGGTGAAGGTGACCTCCAGCGGCAGCACGCCGCAGCGGGGGTCCGCCGTGGCGCGCGGGGTCGGTTCGACGAGCACGGTCACGGCGTCGCCGGAACGGGTGGCGCCCCGGTTGCCCTCGTCGTCGACGGGGGTGACCTCGGGCGTGAACGTGCCGCCCTCGGTGTAGGTGTGCGTCACCTCGGCGCCGCCGGTGACGACGTCGGAGCCGTCACCGAAGTCCCACTCGTAGCTGATGTCGTCACCCTGCCGGTCGACGCCCTCGGCGCTCAGCGTGACCTCCAGCGGCGCGGCGCCGCTGGTGGGCGTCACGTCGAGGGTGTTGACGAACGGCTCGGCGACGTCGAGCTCGCGGATCTGCACGTCGCGGAACGACACGGTGTCGTTGGCGCCGTGGTTCTGCAGGCCCACGTAGCCCTCGATCGGGCGGGACCCGTCGGAGGTGTAGGTGTTCACGACCTCGCCGTTGAGCGTCATCGTGTACGTCTGGCCCACGACCCGGACCGTGTAGTCGTTCCACTCGCCCACGGGGTTCGCGTTGCGCGCGTCCTCGCGGTCGAAGTTGTAGACCGACCCGGTCTTCTGGGGCTCGTCGTTGGGCTCGCCCTCCTTGATCTGGATCTCGTGCCCGTTGTCGACCGCGACGAACGGGTCGTCACCGGGGTCGGGGAAGCGGGCGAAGACACCGGAGTTGTCACCGTCGTCGGACAGCTTGAACTGCAGCCTCATCTCGAAGTCGGCGTAGGTCTGCCCGGTGAACCAGAACAGGCCGAGGCCGCCCTCGGAGGTGAGCTCGCAGCCCTCGACGATGAACCGGCCGGGGCCGGACTGCTCCCACTGCGAGGTGTCGGTGCCGTCGAAGAGCAGCTCGAAGCCCTCGTCGGGCACGGGAGCGGTGTCGCAGGCCTCGCGGGCCTGGACCTCGACCGCCTGGGACGCAGTCTTGCCCGTGGCGTCGGTGACGGTCACCGTGGCCGTGTAGCGACCGGCCTCGGTGTAGGTCCACGACGCCGTGGCGCCGGTGGCCGTGTCCTCGTCGGTGCCTGCGACGCCGAAGTCCCAGGCGTAGGTGATGGCGTCGTCGTCCAGGTCGACCGCCTCGGCTGCGAAGTCGACCTCGAGCGGCGCGGCGCCGTCGTCGGGCGTGGCGGTCGCCGACGTGATGTCGGGCGCGGTGTTGGCCGCGACACCGCGGCCCTCGAAGCGGATCTGGTCGAGGTTGACCTGACCGCCGCCGGTGTACACGAAGTACAACGGCTCGCCCCCGGCGTCGGCGTCACGCGAGGTGATCTCGCCGCGACCGGTGCCGTAGAAGTACTGGCCCTGCGTGCCGCCCGGCAGCGGGACGGTCGCGACGACCGGCCCGTCGGGGGCGCCCGCACGCACCTGCACCGCGGCGTCGGAGCCGGCGCCACCGGAGTAGGTGACGTTGACGGCCGTCATGCCCGACAGGCTCATCGGGTCCCACATGATCCAGTCGCCCTGGCCCACGCCGGTGACGATGCTGCCGCCGCCGGGACGGGTGCCGGACTTGTCGTCGTAGCCCGTGATGCCCACGCCCTGGCTGGACGTGTAGTGCTCGGCCTGGCGCAGCTTGGGCTGCAGGGTGATCGAGTCGGTGCCGGTGAGCGGGGCGTTCGCCCCGTCGTTGGCGCCGCCGTCGGTGTAGCTGGCGATCAGGACGCCGAAGGTGTTGGCGTCGGGACCGTGGTTGCCGGCCGTGGACATGCGCAGCGTGCCCTCGCAGCCGGTCTCCGACAGGTTGGGGTGCACGTGCGAGTCGTGGCCGAGGCCGGCCTGGACCGTCACGCGGTCGCAGTCGACCTCCTCCTCGCCGTCGACGGCCTCGACCCGGAAGTCGATGTCGTCGCCGGGACGGTAGAAGCCGCCGTCCAGCGGGGCGACCATGGTCACCTGCGGGCGGGTGTTGCCGGCCGTCACCAGGACGGTCGCGCTCGCGGACTTGCCCGTGGCGTCGGTGACGGTCAGGCGGGCCTGGTAGTCACCGGCCTCGGCGTAGGTGTAGGTCGGGTTCTGCTCGGTGGAGTCGGTCTCGCCGTCCCCGTCCAGGTCCCACGCGTAGGTCAGCGCGTCGCCGTCGGGGTCGGACGTGCCCTCGCTGGAGAACGCGACCTGCAGCGGCACGTCGCCCTCGTCCACGTCGGCGGAGGCCTGCACCACGGGGGCCTGGCCGTTGATGGCGTAGTCGACGCGGACCAGCTTGGTCGCGGGCGAGCCCGAGAAGAAGCCGTTGCCGTACTCCAGCACGTAGAGCGACCCGTCGGGGCCGAACTCCATGTCGCCGGGTGCGGTGAAGCCGCCCATGAAGTCGTCGATCGACTCGATGGTGCCGTCCTCGGCCATGCGGACCGTCTTGATCCAGCCGCGGCTCATCTCCGACATGAAGTAGACGCCCTCGTAGTACTCGGGGAACGCCTCCTCGTGCGGGTCGGTGTTCTGCGACTGCCGGTAGACCATGCCGCCGGTCGGGGTCGAGCCCTCGACCTCGGGGTACTTGAACGGGCCGACGTCGGAGTAGGGGATCCAGGCGTCGGTCATCGGGGGCAGGGTCTCGAGCCCGGAGCTGTTGGGGGAGTCGTTGACGTCCGCCATCTCGTCGGGGTCGTTGCACGGGAAGCGCTTGGGGCTGCCGTCGGGGTTGGTCTTGAACCGGTTGGCCACGAAGTCCCAGTCCACATAGGCGCCGCCGAAGTCCATGTTCGTCAGGTCGTCGCCGACCTCGCCGCCGCAGTAGGGCCAGCCGCCGTTCATGGCGACGTCGGTGCGGTTGAACTCCTCGAAGTGGCGCGGGCCGCGGTTGGGGTTGTTGACGCGCGAGTCGGGACCGACCTTGCCCCAGTACAGGGTGTCGGTGTCGGCGTCCACGCCCAGGCGGTACGGGTTGCGCAGGCCCATCACGTAGATCTCGGGCCGGGTGCGGTCCGGGTCGGCGTCGGGGTACAGCGCCTCCGGGTACTGCCCGCCCTCGCCGAACAGGTTGCCGTCGGGGATGTCGTAGGAGATGCCGTCGCCGGGCGTCGGGTCGACGTCGCCGTCGTCGTCGCCGCGCGGGACGACCCGCAGGATCTTGCCGCGCAGGTCGTTGGTGTTGGCCGACGACTTCTGGGCGTCGTAGTCCGACCGGCCCGGGCGCTCGTCGTGCGGGGAGTACCCGTCGTTGTCCGAGGAGCTGGTGTTGTCACCCGTGGCCAGGTGCAGGACGCGGTCCGCGCCGAACTGCAGGGAGCCCGCCGAGTGGCAGCAGACGTTGCGCTGGGTGCCGACCTCGAGGATGACCTTCTCGGTCGCGGGGTCGATGTCGGTCTCGCCGTCCTCGGAGGTGGTGACGGTCAGCCGCGAGAGCCGGTTGTTGGTGTAGTCGGCCGGCAGCGGCGCGTAGTACACGTACGCGTAGCCGTTGGTTGCGAAGTCGGGGTCCAGCGTGATGCCGAGCCCGCCGTCCTCCAGGCCGCTCCAGACCCCGAGCTCGGGGTTGTTCATGACGATGTCGAGGTTGCCGGACTCCGGGTCGTAGACCGAGATGTCACCGGCGCGGGTGATGACGAACACGCGCCCGTCCGGGGCGACGGTGAGCTCCATGACCTCGCCCATCTCGGTGCCCTGCGCGAGGACGACCTTCTGGAACGTGTCGAGGTCGGGCGGGTCGTCGGCGAGCCCGCTGACGCGGCTCGGCGGGTCGGTGACGTCCTCGGGCTCGGTCTGCGGGTCGCCGGCGTCGGGCGACTCGGTCGGGGTCGGCTCGGCCGGCTCGGCGGAGCCCGGCCGGGGGGTGGCGGTGTCGGACGGAGTCGGTCCCGACGCCGCCTCCGACGCGGCCGGGGGCTGGGTGGGAGATGGTGCGGGCTCGCTCGCACTGGCTGCCGCGGGTACGAGGAGAGCGGCGACCAGAGCGGGAGCGGCGATCAGCGCGGCGGCCGGGCCGACGCGACGTGGGTGCCTGATGGGCATGGACAAACCTCTCGGATGGCTCGACGTTGAGCATCGGAGAACCCCCGACGTGCGACATCCGGCGTGGACCCCCCTGCCCGTCGACCATATGGAGGGGACTTCTGCCGAGTCAAGGCATAAGGTGACCGCACATCACCGAAAGTGGGACCCGGGCACTTCCGACGGGGTCGACGGGACGGCGGCGATTGGGAGACGGACCGGTCGCGGTCCTGACGAGGGTGCACAGTGCCTGGCGCTGCGGCCGGGCCTAGATGCCGGGCCCGGACGTCTGCCGCTCCGTCGCGGTGTCCGTGCTGGTCAGGGGTGTGGCCAGAGGCGGGGTCGAACCGCCGACCTTCCGATTTTCAGACGGCCCTGGCGCGTGTGAGCAGGTGTCTCCGAGTCTCTGACCTGCACAGATACCCTGATCGGGTCCCAGGTGAGTTGAGCTGAGTGCTCTTGGTTGCTGTCAGTTTGTGCTGTCACTTCGGCTGCTGATCCCTGCTAACCGCGGCGACTTGAGCCATTGGGGCGAGTCATGGCCGATGGCTCGGGATGTGTTCAGGCCACGTGACAAGGGGAACCGGTCCCTGGGGGAGGGGGGGGAAGGTAACGGGGGGGGCTGCACAGCCTCGTCGTCCGGGCGCAGCGGACCGGTGTGCTGAGCGTCGCCGCGCTGAGCCGCAGCGGGGGCACCTCCGCAGGCAGCGCCGTGATCGGTGCCTTCGCCGCGACCGCGTTCCCCGTGGTCGCCCTGATCGGATGCGGCCTGCTGGCGGCGTCGGTGGTCCCCCTCCTGGGCCGGGCCATGACCGACTACAGCGAACCCGCACGTCTCCGGCCGCTGGCAGGTTGAGCCCGAGCGCCAGGCCCGGCGCGGGCAGGCCATCAACCGGTAGCCAATCCCCTTCGGCACGCAGGTGCGTGGGGGCCAGGGGTCACCCCCGACGCTTCCAATAGGTGCGAGCCGAGCCTCTATCGCGTGAACGGCAACCCCGCGCACGCTGATCACTTGCCCGTTGCGGCCCTCCCGGGCACTCGCTCCCGGTCTCGTCGCCGGGGGCGACAACGACAGGTTGGCACAGGGCCACCAGAGGATCCCGCTGCGGCCGTGGCGCAACGAACCTGACCATCAGAAGGCACGCCTGTCCGTTCCAGGCATGTGCCCGACGGTGCACCCGCCGGGGGTCCGCGGCCAGTCCTCGCTGGCCGAAACCCTGTCAGCGACGGTGCCGTGCCACATCATGAGGGTCATGACATCCGAGCCGGTCGGCGAGCAGCCCTCGGGTTGGATTACACCCATGTCTCCAGCTCCCGAGCCCTTACCCGTGACGTGGCAGCTGTCCCGGTGGCGCAGAGCACAGGGCTTCAAGTACGTCGCGTACTTCGTCCTCGCTGGACTCTGGCTTCAGGGCATAGGGCAGGAGGTCTGGGGCCTTGTTGGCCTTGGAACGGCCGGCCTCTTCTCCTTGTTGGTCGGCTGGCTGGTGCTGTTCCCCGGTCGGGTCCGCCTCGACGGCGACGGGGTCCGTTGGGGTCGCCGAAACGCGGCCTGGGTGAGGGTCGCACCCTTCCGCCTCAATCGGGCTGGAGACTTCGTGCAGGCGTCGACTTACCTACTGCCCACCTCACCGGAGCAAGAACGGTTGCAGGAGGTGGGTTCTCTGGCGCCGGAAGAGGTTGATGTCCCGGCATGGGTTGCCGGCATGTCGCCTTGGCGCGTGGTCGCGCTGCTGAACCACTACCGAGCGGAGGCCCTGGAACGTGACCGCCTGGGCGTAGCGGACCCTGCAAGGGCGTCGACGCCTAACGAGTAGTCCGAGTCCTCGGCCGTCCACCGGCGACGCGGCGCGGCTCGGGAGCACGCGGCCGACGTCGGCGTCCCGCGGGGGATCGGCAGCTGGGGTTCGCGAAGCTGTGGGGCTGCAGCGCAGGGACGGCCTCATGACTCGAGCGAAGGGGGCTTCCAGTGTCCTTCTCTGAGCGCGACCACTAGCTCCATCGCCCGGGCGGCCGCTGCATCCTTCGTCGGCAAGCGCTCCTCATGGGCGGCTTCCCTGTCCGACTCTGCTTCGCCCCGGCGCACGACGACGCGCCAGTCGGTTCGCTGCCGGAGGCGGTACGCGGCCCACAGCGCGCCCCGGATGGGCAAGCTGTAAGCAACTAGAACCATCCTGAGGTTGATGCCGCCAGGATCCAGCGGGATCCGCTTCTGCAACAGCTCGCGCTGTCCCGGCCAGCCCCGCCAAGCATTGCCGCGCACGAGCCGGACGTGCCACAGCGCCCCCTCAGGCGTGACCGCGTCACGCGAGGGGTTGGCTAAGAACGACACCATGGGCCGATAGTGCCCCACCAGCCAGTCATGCGGCGGTAGCGGATCGGGGTTGACGGCCCCCGCTGGACGACGGTCGTCGCCAAGAGGGGATGTTTGCCGGAACGGCGATGCGTCGCTCGTCCGTCAGGGCACGATGACGGTATGGGAGCACCGACGAGGCAGCAGCGACTGCTCGGCTCATCGAGCCCGGCGGGGACCCCAGGGTGGTCGAGCTGAAGCGGGCGCCGATGCTTCTGGTGTGCCTCGGCATGGTGCTGCTGTCGGGCTGCAGTCCCGAGACAGGCAGTGTCACGGGCATCACGCGGAACGAGGCCGGCGACCTGGAGGCCGTAGTCCTCACGTGCCGGGGCACGGCAGACATGGTCGGGGTGGAGACCGACGGGGACCCGGACGCGCGGACGGACCACGTCTGGGAGACCGAACGCACTCGGGGCACCTTGCGCCTTCCCCTTACCCGGGAGGGTCTGCAGGAAAACGAGCTCCTCGGCACGGGAGGCTTCACCGCCGAGGTGGTCGGCTACGACACCAGCCACCGGTGGAACAGCATCACCGTGCCCCTGACGCAGGACATCCTGGACGGGCTGCAGCGCGGTTCCATCACCTACGGGAACCCGGACTGGGGTCTCGAGCTCCGGCAGGTCGACGAGGATGAGTTCGCCAATGCAGGCTGCGCGGCTCTGCAGGAGACGCTGTACGACTCGTAGGGTCGGTTTGACCGGCAGTCGATGGTCGGCCGAGACCTCAAGCGGCGCTGGGAGCCTGTGCCCTCGGGTGGCGGCCACGTAGCGCATGTACCGCCGCGGCCGCGCCTATTAGGACGCCCAGCATGAGGAACTCATAGACCGGAAAGAAGAGGAACAACAGCGCGTCCGTCGAGGACTCGTTGGTCATGTGGTCTAAGAACGCCCACGTGGTGAGGGTGACGAGCACGAACACCCCGGCTGCGATCACCCACATCGCCCGAAAGAAGAACCTCTCGGTAAGCGGCACCGCGAGGGCCATGGCGACGATCGGCGCGAGGTTCCACGCAATGAAGGGGACCGAGGCGATAACCCCTTGGGTGGTCATGAAGATCACTGTTCCCAGGGCGGTTGCAGCCAGGATGGCCAGGAGTGTCCGAGGCAACCAGCGCCGCCTCGGCTGTGGGTCGCCTACTGCAGTGCGCATGGGTCATTGTGACTCAGGCAACTTGCTCCAAGCACGACAGTCGGGCAATTCACTCCTCCGCCCGGGCGATCTGCGCCGGTAGCCGACCCCCGAGTGACACGGCTGGCCCTCAGAGCGGGCCGACGACCCGCAATCCGGCGCTGTTGCCGCTTGGATGCGGTGTCCGGCCGGGGATCGCCTAGCGGCACGACGCCGCGAGGCCGCCCCCGGCGAGACGAGGCGACAGCCCCCCGGCAACGGGGCCGCCCTTCTGCCTACGGCCTGAGGTGCTGATCCGTAGGCTGGGTGCCATGCGGGAAGTGCCGCCTCGACGACCTTGGCAGGTTCCGGTCCGGTCCGACGCGCTCGTCGCGGCGGGGCTGGCGCATGCACGGCCGCCTTCGCTCTCGTCAGGGGTAGATCGTCTCGGTGGAGCACCCGACGCCGTCGTGGCGGAGAAGTACCAAGCGCTGCGAGCTCAGGTCTGGGCTTTGGCTGAGCGCGACGATGCATCGCTGTCTCGCCTGCAGCAACTGGAGGAGTCGGAAACCGGGGGCTCGTGGCCACCGTGGCAGACGACGGTGCGACGGCTGGGAGGCGACGAGGACGACGACGTGATTGAGGCGGCGCAGGACGTGTGGGAGGCCCTCGGTCCTAACGCCTACGAGCTGGAGTTCCGGGACCGGCCGAGGACCTACAAAGGGTTCCTCGAGGGGCGGCTGTGGATCAACACGTACGTCCTCGTCATCGTGGCGCTCTGCTTCGCTGGTGCGGCGGTCGACGAGCGTTACGGCGTCCCATGGTGGCTATCGGTCCCCGTGGTGTTTGCAGCGTGGACGCTAGTGATGGCGCTGCTGTTTCGCTCCAGCTATCGACGGCGGGAACGCGTTGCCAGTAAGGAGTTGCCTCACGCCTGACCGCTTGGGCCTGACGGCGGTGAGGCTCTCTGGTGCACGTGAGCGCTGCGCCAGGGTTCGAGGTGGAGCAGCACGTGGACCATGACCGATAACCGACCGGCTACTGGCGCGCTCGAGGCCGCCGCGGCGGCCCTCAGAGCCAATTGTCTGGACGTCCCACAGGGGATCGGCTACCGGCCGCGAGCCGGGCGACGGCACGGCCGGCGCTGTACGCGCCCTCCCCGTCCAACAGGGAATGGTGCTCAGGGGTTCAGGCGTGTTCCGCCGAGGTGCTG
This sequence comes from Jannaschia sp. R86511, assembly GCF_042466345.1. NCBI lineage: Bacteria > Pseudomonadati > Pseudomonadota > Alphaproteobacteria > Rhodobacterales > Roseobacteraceae > Jannaschia > Jannaschia sp. R86511. The sequence continues at coordinate 66,798 of NZ_JAXHCD010000001.1, read as the reverse complement.
TAAGCATGCCTTGGCGTGCGTGAGGACTCAGGAACTGCCACCTGAGACGACTATCGGCACGATGACCGCGGTGAGGATGGCCGCGTTCATGCTGTCGATGGCCCGTTTGATCGCCGACCCGACGGCGACCTCGCTGGCGGCCTCCTGCACCCGGCGCTGCACCTCACGCGACGACATGCCCATGGATTCCGCGGCGAGCACCTTCTTCGCCACCCCCAGGCCCTGGAGGATCGCAAGTATCGTCGCGTCGGTCGGCGCGGGGCGCCCGCCGGCCAGGACGACGCGGAGCCGATCGCGGATCTCACGCTCGGGTTGTGGGTCCAGGGTGGGGCGCTTCTCTGGAACGAGGCCGAGCATCCGCCTCGGGACGACGTCGACTACGCCGCCGGCCTTGAGTGCTTGCACGACCTCGTCCTCAGGATTGAGCTTCCGGTCCTGCACGAGTGTAGAGAGTCGAGCACCGTTCTTCTCGGCTGCACGAACCATGACCCGGTCGAGCACCGCGCTGCCGGTCGGTGTCGTGTCCACGACGCGCACGCGGGGGTCCTTTCCGTCCTCGAGGACCAGTCGTCCCTCGATGAGCAGATCGGCGATCGATGCGGCGCTGAGCGCCCACCCGGTCTGGGTGCCCCAACTCGCCGGGCCGCCTTCGTCACTGGTCAGAAGCAGGAAGACCTCCACCGCTGTGTCCATCCCTGCACTGTAGGAGCCGAGGCGGACGCGTGCCCCGCCACGGGGTGACGCCGGCAAGGGATCCTCAACCGGAGGTGGCGCCTTCCGGTGGCTGCCGTGGAGAACGCGAAGCAGCCAGAGCGCTGACGATCGCCATGGTGAGGAACGCGATGGCGCCGATAGCCATGGCGACCACGAGGGGTCCCGCGTTATCGCGGCCGAGGACCCACGCGGCGGCGAAGAAGACGGACGCGACCAGGAAGTAGCTCACAGCCGCGATGACTGGTCTCCTGCGCATCCGGCGAGGCTACAAGGGGCAGGGCCGCCACGGCCTGGAATCGGATCCGTCGGGTGTCCGCCTTCGCACTCGCGCACCCGACGAGCCCAAGCCCTGGCAGGCGCGTCATCCCTCAGCAGCGGATGGTGACCTGGCACGACGGGCAGAAAGAGGCTGAGCCCTCTGATCAGGCGTCCGTCCCGTACGGACGTCGGGCATCCTCAGCACGTGACACTCGACGAGTTCGTCTCCGCTCGCCTGGCAGAGGACGAGGTGTGCTCGTGGACGGCCTCACCAGTCGCGCCCGGCGAGGAGGGGACCCCGCCGCTGCGATGAGCAGTCGCACGGTGCACATAACTGCGCCTTACCCCTACCGGGTCGCTGGCGCGATCGTTTACGCAGCGCTTCCACTTGTGGTGGTGCCGCAGATCTTCGGCACCGCAGCCACCATCTTGCCTGCGGCAGCGCTGAGTCTCGTCGGTGCCTATCAAGCGTGGATGGTGGGCGCCAAGCTGTCGCGGCGGACCATCATCCTGGTCGGCGTCTTCCGTCGACGGCGTCTCCTTGCAGGAGAAGTGAAGCGCGTGGTGCAGGCCCCGGATGCAGTCTATTTGGAATTGTCACACCAAAAACGCATCTCTGTCCCGGGACTCAGCGCTCCTCCGCTCGACCTGTTCGCAAGCGCTCGACGACGCCAGGCGTCCCGGCTGGCGACGGGCCTGTCCGTGTCGCTCGTCCTCGAAGACACCTAGGTTTCCCACGTTGCCTGCAGAGTCCAAGGAAGCGTCCCAGCAACCGACGGCCCGCCATCGGGAACGTGCTGGTCGGCGGTGTGACGAAGGCCTGGCCATCGGAGAGCCGTCCCAGCAGACCCGCCCGGAGCTACTCACCGGGACACGGGCGGCGAATTTTAATGATCGACGCAACAACAATGAGTGAACTATTCCGTGTGAACCGTACTGGTGATGGCTGCTGGTGGGCTATTTGGGCAGGTCAGCCTGTTCGGAGAGCGGCGCGGAACCGGGCCGTGGGCGTCTGGAAGTCGAGGGTCTTTCGTGGCCGGTCGTTGAGCAGGCGCGTAATGTTCGTCACGTGCTCGTGGCTGTGTGAGGACAGGTCCGTGTTCTTGGGGAAGAACTGCCGGACCAGGCCGTTGTAGTTCTCGTTCGCGCCGCGCTGCCATGGGCTGCTTGGGTCGGCGAAGTAGATTTTTAGCCCGGTCGCTGCGGCGGGTTCCTGGTGGCGTGCCATCTCGACGCCCTGGTCCCAGGTCAAGGTCCGGGTCAGGTGCGGCGGGAGCTCGTCGAAGACCTGTCGCAGTGCGGCGTTGACGGTCAGTGCGGTGTGGTCGCCGGGCAGGTTGACGATGATTCCGTAGTGCGTCACGCGCTCTCGCAGCGTGATCATCGCCGAGGCCGAGCCGAGCCCGATGATGAGGTCGCCCTCCCAGTTGCCGGGTTCGATGCGGGCTGCGACCGTCTCGGGCCGGTCTCGGATGGAGGTCATGTTCCGGACCGCGCCGTCCTTGAAGGAGCGGGTGATGTGGTGGGCGCGTCGGAGTCGTCGACCGGTGCGCAGCCTCGCTGTGTAGCGCTCGTGCAGGCAGCGGGCGCCGGGGACGACGAGCGCCCGGTAGATGGTCTCGGTGCAGACGGTGCAACCGGTGTCGTGCAGGCGTGTGGTGCGTAGCCAGCCGGCGATCTGCTCCGGTGACCAGTACCGGTTGAGCTTGCGCTGCACGAGCTGGCGCAGCCGGCTGTCCAGGACCAGCTTGGACTGCCGCGGGCGCAGGCGCTGCTGTCCGGCGGCCTGCTCGGCCTGGTGCGGGTTGTAGCGACCGTGCTGGTCACGGTGCCTTTGCAGCTCGCGGCTGATGGTCGAGGTGGACCGGCCGAGCTCGGCGGCGATAGCCCGGAGGGTGACGCCGTGGCCGAGCAGGTCCGCGATCTGCAACCTCTCGTGCAGGCTCAGGTAGCGCCCGGCCCCGACGCTGTCCTGGGGGCGGGCGGACGGGTTGCCGCGGGCTCGGATGTTCCGGCCGGTCTTCGGGTGCAGGCGCATGATCTTGCAAGCCTCGCTGTTGCTGTGGCCTTGGCCGATGAGGTCCCAGTAGCGCGCGTGTCGGGCCTGCGTGGCGGTGGATGCTCGCGGCTGCAGCAGCGCCTGGGCGTGCCGTGCCGAGGTCGTCACGGCCTCGTGGAGGGTGGCTCGGGCGGCCCTCTCGGCCCGGGCGAGGCCGTGGCGTCGCTCCTGCTCCCACCGCTCGGCCCGTCCGTCGTCCAGGCGCAGGGCTCGTGCCGCTGCTCGCACCCCCACCTGGTCCTCGCGCTGCTCGAGGAACCGGCGGTGCAGCCACCTGTAGGCCGTGGAGCGGCCCACTCCCAGGGTGCGTGCGGCGACGCTCGGGGTCATGCCGGCATCGAACGCGGCCCAGAACAGCGCCTCCGTCCCGGCGGGTCGTCGACAGTGGTGGCGGTAGTCACCGGCTTCGAGGCGCGCCTCGTCCCAGGCCGGCATGAGAGAGGAGACAAAGCCGAGACTGCGCTGTGCTTGCGCCATGTCGAGCCCGTCATCGCGCAACTCGTTGAACGCTTCTCGAGTCCACCGGCGAGCTGTTTCCTTCCCAACCCCAGCCGCCCGGGCGGACTTCTTGAGACTGGTACCGGCTCGCAACGCGGCGAAGAACCGCCGTCCAGCAGGAGAATCTCTGTGCAGATGCATCCGTGACACCCGTCGATCGGGCTGTTGCGTCGATCAGTAGAACTCGGCGGGCGTCATGTGGGAACGCCGGCTGGGATCTTGGAGGTTGTCGACAACGCCGTCTCGTGTCCCGCCACCGTTCGTTTTTGAGACTTGGGTCGTGAGTCCGGGACGGGGTTACGGGCCCCCGTCGCCGGCCGTCCTAAGCGCGGTCGACTTCAGCGCAACGAGCGCCACGGCAGCCGTTGCGAGACCGCAAAAGCCGATGACCCACCTTGCTCCCACCACGTCAGCGGTGTAGCCGAGCGCGCCATTGGTCACCAGGACCGGTAGCACTTGGGTCAGGGCGGCCAGCGCCTGCACTCGCGCGGCGTACTCGGGTGGCGCCGAGCCGAGCACTAGAGGGCCGACGCTGCTGGCGAAGCCGCCGGCTCCTACGCCGATCACGACCGTGGCGGCGGGCGCGGCCAGGACGGGGGCCACGCTGAGCGCGCTGACGGCGGCTCCGGCCAGCCCGATCCCGAGCACGGCCACCACCCCCGGCCGCCGTGGAAGACCTCGCAGGGACACCGTCAGGGCGACGGCGGCATAACCGAGCCCGAAGCCGCCCAGGGCCCAGCCCGTGGTGGACGCGGGCCAGCCCTGTTGCCGCGCGAGCACGGGGATGAGCAGGCCGACGACCGGAAGCAGGATGCCGGCGGCGAAGAAGAGCAGTAGGAGCGCGGCGCGCAGGAGCGGGTCACGGGCGACGACCCGGACACCGTCGAGTGACTGCTGCCACAGACTGGCTGTGCCCGGCGTGTTGGGCATGGCCCCGGCCGGTCGGAGCAGCAGGACCAGAACGAAGACCAGGGCGAAGGTCACCGCATTGAGCGACGCGGCCAGGACCAGCCCACCCAGGGCGACGACGACGCCTCCGAGCGCCGGGCCCACGAACCCGCTGGACTGCTGTACCACCTGCCGGGCCGACAGGGCCCGGGGCAGCGCGGCACGGGGGACCAGCGCCAGAGGGACGGCGGCCGAAGCCGGTCCCCAGAGCGCCTCCACTGCCCCGATGACGGCCGCCGCGCCCAGGAGTAGCCAGGCCGGGCTTCCCAGGACGGCGGCGGTGATCGCGAAGGCGCACAGCAGGGCGACCATCCCGCCGTAGCCGAGCAGGACGACGCGCCACAGCCCCACCCGGTCGGCAACTGCGCCACCGGTCAGCAGCAACAGCGCCTGGGGCAGGTTGCCGGCGGTCAGGACGAGTCCCGCAAGCAGTCCGCTGGTTCCCGCTGCCACCCATGCCATGGCGAAGTTCAAGACCTGCACACCGGTCAAGGAGACCGCCAAGCCGCTCAACCACGCCTAGTACCGGGCTGGGATACGGGACGGGTCGACCCCCTCGCCGTCACCGAAGCTGCCCCCCACGCCCGCGAACCTAGGCGCCCGCCGGGACAGTGGGCTCTCCACTGGCTCCCGGGACGCGTCGAGGCCAGGCGGGTGACACGGTCCCCACCACGGACTGACTGGTGGGTCGTCCAACCGCACGGCTCAAGGGCTATGGGACACGACGCTGCACCGCCAGCGACGCCGGGTCAGTAGTGCCCGCCGCTTGCGTAGGGTCGCGCCTCATGAGCTCCCAGGGCGCGGTCCAGCATGCGTACTCCTCACTGGCGCAGCCCTACATCGACCAGCTGGGCTCCATGAACGTTGTGCATCCCGATGACCAGCGCCTAATCGAGGACGGGTCCACCTTGGGCGGGCGAGCGGCCCAGTACTGGACCTCGGATGTGGGCCCGGGCACTTGACGGGCTTCCTGAGCTCGGCGGGCGCCGATGTCACAGGCATCGACCTGGTGCCCGAGTTCGTCGCGCACGCGCGCAAAGCTCACCCTGCCGCCCGCTTCGAGGTGGGGTCCATGACGGACATAGGGCGCCCGGACGGCTCGGTGGCCGGAGTCCTGACTTGGTACTCGATCATCCACCTCGACCCAGAACAGGCGCACGGCGTCTTCACTGAAATCCGACGGCTCCTGGCGCCTGGGGGAACATTGGTCGTGGGCTTCTTCGAGGGCCCAGCCATCGAGTCGTTCGAGCACAAGGTCACGACGGCGTACCGCTGGCCCGTCGACGCGGTGGCGGCATGGCTGACCGCCACCGGTTTCGCGGAGGTCGAACGCTTGCAACGGGGGCGGGAGGGCGAGCGGGGTCCCCACGCCGCCATCGCCGCCCGGGCGGTGTGACATATCGCCGCCTCTACCGAGGCGATCTGCGCCGGCGGCCCATCGGCATCCGGCGACGCCCGGGGGCTGGTTCACTGGCCGGTCATGGAGCCCGGTGAGGTCGCCACGCAGTTGTGGGAGCGCGTCGCTCGTCGCGACTGGACGGCGTTCGGCGAGCTGCTGCACGACGACGTCGTGCTCGAGTACCCGGTCACCGGTGAGGTCTTCCACGGCAGGGCGAACGTAGTGGCGATCAACGCCGAGTACAGCGATGGCTGGTCCATCCATCTGCTGCGGGTGATCGCGGACGGTGATACGGCTGTCAGTGAGGTCGAGGTCCCTCTGGAGGGTGTCGGTATCTTCCGGGTCGCGTCCTTCTGGACCGTCCGCTCCGGCCGCGTGCTCCGGGCTCGCGAGTACTGGACTTCCCTCGGCGGTGACGAACCCCCGGCCTGGCGGCTCCCCTACCGGGCTCGGGCCTGACCGGTCAGCCATCGTCCGGGCAACGACGTGCGCGCTAGCGTCTCGGCATGAGCGGGACCGACACCTTCCGCCCGCCTGGCTGGCGTCTGGACCAGGTCGCCAGCGCCGGTCGCGAGAACCTCGACGCCCAGCACGTCGCCCGGTACGACGCCATCGAGGACGCCTCCCCGGACCGTGAGGTGGCCCTGCTGCAGCAGTGGGGCCTGAGCCGGGAGTCCGTCGTCGTCGAGCTGGGGACGGGCACGGGGCAGTTCGCGGTCGCGGCGGCGCACGTCTTCGACCGGGTGATCGCCGCCGACGTGTCCCCGGTCATGATTGCCGAGCTGCGGGCCAAGCTCGCCCGCGAGCGGGTCGACAACGTCGACGTCGTGCAGGCGGGCTTCCTGGACTACGAGCACGAAGGCGCACCCGCCGACATCGTCTACAGCCGGTACGCCCTGCACCACCTGCCCGACTTCTGGAAGGGCGTGGCCCTGGCCCGCATCCACCGGACGCTGCGACCGGGGGGACTCCTGCGGGTCTGGGACGTCGTCTACTCCTTCGAGCCGCACGAGGCCGAGGACCGCCTCGAGGCCTGGTGCGCCACGGGCGGCCCCGACGGTGGGGACGGCTGGAGCCGCGCCGACTACGAGGAGCACGTCCGGGACGAGCACTCGACCTTCACGTGGGTCTTCGAAGCCCTGGCGCAGCGGGCCGGCTTCCACGTCGAGACCGCCGAGTACAGCTCCGACGGCATCTTCGCGGAGTACCTGTTCCGCAAGCCGTGAGGTCGTTCCGACAGTCGATGGCGGCCGGGATGGAAGCTGGCGGCGCGCCGCGGCCGCCTTCGAGGCCTTGAACACGGCGCGGGGCGAGGTCGCGCCGATGGAGGGACGGCTATCGGTCAGAGGCCCCAGCCGGGAGTGGGTCCCCAGAAGTCGGTAACGGGCCACCGCACGGTTGGCACACCGGGCCCGGTGACCTCCAGCTCGCCGGCTGGGGGCTTGTCGGTGAGGACCACCGCGACGTTGTCCACGACGTCGAAGGTCCGGCCGTCGACCCGTGCGGTGGTGTAGCCGTCCGGCAGGACGGCGGTCATGTTGAACGTCCGGTCGGGCCAGACGCTGACGGACACCACGCCGTCGGTCAGCATCTGCTCCCGAGGTAGGCACTCCCCGCCACCACCGGCGCCGGTGTCAGAGGACTCCCCGGCCACGCACACGTCGCCGTCTGGGGTGCTGAGGAGCCAGACCCGGTAGGAGGGGTAGTCCGGGTCGTCGTAGACCACCACCCCCCGCAGGTCATCGTCAGGCAGGACCTCGAGGATGCTCGCGTCGAACTCCTCGACGGGGACGCTCGCGTCCAGCGCTGAGATCGTCAGGGGCACGTCCTCGATGTCAGCGGCGATCACAGCCGCGTCGTTGCCCAGCCCGTCGCTGACCACCGCGGTAACCGCAACGAGGCTCGCCACGGCCATCGCTGCCCCGGTAGTGCCGACGATGGCGCGGACCCGACGCCGGCGTGCGGTGCCCCGGGACACGGCTCGTTCGACGTCCGGGGCCCAGGTGTAGGTGTTCCCGGCGTCGGCCCGCTGTAGCAGCTGGACGACCGCGTGCTCGGAGTGAGCGGCCTGGTCGGTGTCACGCATCTCGTCTCCTGGTGATGCTCTCGGCGAAACCATCGGCGACACCCTCAGGGGCATCCGCGGGTGACGTGGGGCGGAGCAGCGGTCGGAGCGTGCGGACCGCGTCGTAGCACTGGCGTTTCACGGTGCCCTCGCTCACCCGCAAGATCCGGGCCACCTCCGCGACGGACTGGTCGTCCAGGTAGCGCAGCACCACGACCGCCCGCTGCTTCGGCGTCAGGGCCTTTAACGCGTCGGCGAGGTCGAGTCGCTCCTCCGACGGCACTATCGGGGTCGCGCCCTCCGGGGGCGTCGCGTCCTCCAGCGTGCTGTACCGGGCGCCGCGCCGGGCCTCCTTGACGGCCTCCCTGATGACCATGCGACGCAAGTAGGCGGGTCGGTCGTCCGCGGCCCGGACCAGGTGCCAGGAGGCGTAAGCCCGCTCCAGCGCGGTCTGGAGCGCGTCCTCAGCGGACGGCAACCGCCCGCAGACGCCGTAGGCCAACCTCAGCAAACGAGAGGACTCCTGGCGCACCAGCACCCGGAACTCGTCCTCGTCTGACATCCACAGCCCCCGGTTCGATCGTGAGGCTGCACCGTGCACCCCCTCACCCTGAAGAGGGCTCAACCCGCACGGCGCGTTGTGTCATGCCGCGACCTGATTGCGGAAGCGCGCCCGTGACCCATGCGTCGGCTGGCGATCCTCCTACGGGACGGCCAGGACGGGACGAGGCGCCTGAAGGCTGAGTCCTCCTGGGGGTGCCACCACTGCTTGGCCAGGAGACCGCCCGGTGGCTACCAACAGATGGGTCGACGGTCGCGGAAGAAGCCGGCGGTCGGGCCGTCGGCGGGCAGGGTGCAGTGGCTGTCTGACGCGTGCGCCACCGTCGCCGTCCGCATCCGAATCTTCTCCGAGGTCTTCGTCGACCACTTCTGCTTCGTCCGGGAGGGCGACTGCTTCCGCGTCGTGGCAAAGGTCTGACACCTCCAAGGGACGACCTGAGGGGCCCCGAAGACAGGCAGCACCGCACACCCGCTGCCGACGCCCAGCCTCCAAGCGCTGGACAACCGCGAAGGCGAACCCGCCCGGCTGCGACGCCGTCGTCGCCCAGGCGCCGTCGGCGGCACCGAGGAGGTCACCCCTCCGTCTCGCAAGGAGATCGTTCACCGGCACCTGGAGGCAGTGGATGCCACCACCGGTCCATACCGGGGGTGCTTCAGGCGCGCTGCTGGGCTGTCGGGGTCGCCCCGGTTGGCGCGTCGGGCTGTCTCGCTGGCTCGGCGGTGACAGCGGTGACAGCGGTGACAGCGGTGACAGCGGTGACAGCGGTGTCCCGGAAGGCAACGGCCATTCGGCCTGGGTAGTGGCGGCGCAGCGCGACGGAGCAGACGGCGGGTGACAGGTCGGGGACCGGCACGTAGACGAGTCCGTACGTCGCGGCTGGGAGAGTGGTCGTCCAGTTGGCCGGCGTGGTGAGTGCGCAGTCGTTGTGAGCCAAGTAGTAGAGCTGGTCTGCCAAGTTGCCGCTCAAGTGGTCCATCCCCCCACGGCGGGGTTGCTCGCCGTTGCGTTCCTCCAGCAGGTTCCAGTAGCCCTCCCAGTCCGGCGGCTCGCCGGGCACGACCGGGCCGTGCGCCAGGTCCAGGAGGTCGCTCACTGCGAGCGAGGCGGCGGCCGCCAGCTCGTTGCGCTCCGACACGAGGATCATCCGTGGCTCATCGAACAACGGCGTCAGGATGAGCCGTTCGTCGGTGAGCGGTCCCCAGACGATCGCTGCGTCTACCTCGCCCTGCACGAGCGGCTCGACCAGCTCAGTGGTGTCTAGATTGCGGACGATGACCCGGACGCCGGGGCAGCGGGCCCAGAACGCGCTCATGATCGCGGGTATGCGGTGGTCGGCGCCGCCGGCGAGGATGCCCAGCCGCAGGACCCCGCCGTCGCCGTCGCGGGCGTCGGCCATGGCGGCGAGCAGGGTGGTCTCGGCGGCGAGGCTGCGCCGGGCGTGCTCGAGCAGGACCTCGCCGGCGGGGGTGAGGGCGACGTGCCTGGAGCTCCGGTCGAAGAGGCGGACCTTCAGGTCGCGTTCGAGGACCTGGATCTGCTGGGACAGCGACGGGCGGGCGACGAGGAGCCGCGCGGCGGCCCGCCCGAAGTGCAGCTCCTCCGCGACGGCGACGAAGTACCGGAGCTGGCGGAGTTCCATGGGGTGACGGTAGGCCCTGCCTCACGATCATGAGGGAGCCGGTCCTGGATCTTCTCGCGTCCCGGTGCTTGCATCGTTGGACGAGCCGCCGGGCGCACCGGGCGCGGGCGGCGTCCCACCGTGAGGAGCAGCTGTCATGGCCATGGCGCACGACGTCCTGGGCGCGTCGAAGAAGGTCGTCATCGTCGCGTCGAACGCGGGGGTGTCGGAGCAGACCGGCTGGCCCATCGGGTTCTGGTGGGGGGAGCTGACCCACCCGTACTGGGAGCTCACCGAGCATGGCTACGAGGTGACGATCGCGAGCCCGGAGGGCGGCCGGGTCGTCGGGGACGGGTTCAGCGACCCCGAGGACGAGTCCGGCTACTCCGCCGACGACCTCATCAGCCTGGGGTTCAAGAAAAGCCCGGCGACCGCTGAGCTGCTGGAGAAGACCACCGCCGTCGCAGACCTCGCGGTGGCGGACTTCGACGCGGTGCTGTTCGTCGGCGGTCAGGGACCCATGTACACCTTCATGGACCACCAGGCCGTGCACGACCTGCTCCGCAGCTTCTACGAGGCCGGCAAGGTCACCGCGGTCATCTGCCACGCCACGTGCCTGCTGCTGACGGCGACGAAAAGCGACGGCAGCCTCCTCGTCGACGGGCTGACCTGGACGGGGTTTGCGAACTCCGAGGAGGACTACGCCGACGGGTTCGTGGGCCAGGCGATCCAGCCGTTCCGCATCGAGGACCGGGCGAAGGCGCTGCCGAACACCAATTTCATCGTGGACTCCATGTTCAAGCCGCACGCGGTGCGCGACGGGAACCTCATCACCGGCCAGCAGCAGTACGCCGGCCGGGCCGCCGCCACCCTCATGATCGAGGCCCTCGGTGGCTGAGGCACCCACCCGGCTGCCCGCTGACCGCGGGGGCGTCGCGGGCGACGTCAGGTTGGCACGACTACGCGCAGGACGACGAGGGGAACGTGAGGTGCCGACAGGGCGGGCCCCGGCCGGCGGGGCCGTGCTCGCCGTGCTCTGCGCGGCGCAGTTCGTGCTGATCTTGGACGTGGCGGTGGTGAACGTGGCGCTGGTGCCGTTGGCGCGGGACCTGCGGGCAGCGCCCGAGGACCTGCAGCTGGTGGCGTCGGTGTACGCGGCCACGTTCGGCGGGGCGCTGCTGATCGGCGGCCGGCTGGCGGACCGCGGCCACCGACGTCGCGTCTTCCTGGTGGGACTGGTCCTGTTCCTCTTGGCGTCGGTGCTGTGCGGGGTGGCGTGGTCGGTGCCCGCCGTGGTCCTGGGGCGCGCCGTCCAGGGGCTCGGCGCGGCCTTGGCGTCCCCGGCGGCGCTGTCCCTGCTGACGACGACGTTCCCCGAGGGGCCTTCCCGGGACCGGGCGCTGGGGACGTGGGCGTCCGTGGCGGCGGCGGGTGGAGCCGCCGGCCTCGTGGTGGGTGGGGCGCTGGCGGCCACCGTTGGCTGGCGGAGCGTCTTCCTCGTGAACGTCCCGATCATCGCGGTGGTCGTCGTCGCCGCTCGACGCCTGCTGCCCACGGGCCCGGCCGAGCGGGACCGCCCGGAGCTGCCGGCCGCGGCCGGGCTGGCCGCCGCCGGGGCTGTCGTCCTCCTCGTCGTGGCCCTCGGCGCCGCGGAGGCGGGCGCCCGCGTGGGCCCCGTCGTGGCGCTGGTCGCCGCCACGATCGCCGCCGCACTGGCCTTCGTGCTGCTGGACCGGCGCGCGGCGCACCCCCTGGTGCCCGCCTCCTTGGTGCGCCGCAGGTCCGTCGCTGCTGCCAACGTCGCGACCGCGGCGATGAGCGCCGTCGTGCTGGGGACCAACTTCTTCCTCGCCGTGCACCTCCAGAGCCGGTTGGGGCTCGGGCCGCTCATGACCGGCCTGGCGTTCCTGCCCATCACCGCCGTCAGCGCCGTCACGGCGGTCACCGCGGCACGTCTCACAGGCCGCCTGGGCACTCGGCGGCTGCTGCAGGGCGGGATGGCCGTCATGGTCCTGGGGTGCCTGTGGCTGGCCCGCCTCCCCGGGGACGGCGGCTACCTGCTGGACGTCCTGCCCGGGATGGTGCTGGTCGCCGCCGGGATGGGGCCGGCGTTCGCCGTCGGCGCGATCGCAGCCACCGCCGGGGTCCCCGGCCGTCAGCAGGGTGCAGCCGCGGCCCTGCTGTCCACGTCCACGCAGGCCGGAGCGGCGGTGGGCCTGGCCGCGCTGGCAGCGCTGGCAGCCGCCGGCGGCGACGAGGCGGGAGGGACGCGACTCGCGTTCCTGGGCATGGCGGGAGCGGCCGCACTGGCGCTGGCCGCAGCCAGCGCCCTCCCCCACCGCCACCCCAGCACGCCCGCCGTGGCGGCTCCGCTCATCGTCCCGGCGCACGCGGCGGGCGGCCTCCCCGGCTGCGCGGAGGCCGCGTCGTCCCGTGCCCCGACGAGCGCGAGCCCATGACCCCCTTCAGAAGTCGTACGTCCGCTGTCCTCGACCCCTTCCTGATCGGAGCCCCCGATGTCCGTCACCCCCTTCACCCCCACCATCGCCCCTGACGTCCTGGAGGACCTGCGCGACCGACTGCGCGGGACCCGCTGGCCCGACGAGCTCCACGGCGTGGGCTGGGACCAGGGGACGAGCAGCGCGGTGCTGCGGTCCTTCGTCCGGTCCTGGCTGGAGGACTTCAGCTGGGCCGAGCAGGAGGAACGCCTCGCCGGCTTCTCCCACGTCCGCGTCGACGTGGACGGTCACGGGGTCCACGCCGTCCACGAGCGGGCACCTCGAGCGGAGGGAGCGGCGGAACCGCTGCCGCTGCTGCTGCTGCACGGCTGGCCCAGCTCAGTGGTGCAGATGCTCCCGGTCCTGGGCCCGCTGGCCCGTCCCGGTGAGCACGGCGGGCAGGCTCACGACGCCTTCGACGTGGTCGCCCTGTCCCTGCCCGGCTACGGGTTCAGCGACCGCCCCACCCAGCCCGGGACGGACGTCGCCCGCATCGCAGACGTCTGCGTGCAGGTGATGGAGCAGCTCGGCTACCCGAGGTTCGCGGCCCGGGGCAGCGACCTCGGCGCCGGGGTGCTGCAGCAGCTCGGCCTGCAGCACCCCGACCGGCTGATCGGGCTGCACCTGTCTGGCACGAACCCGTACCTCGGCTACGTACCGCAGGACCTCGCGCCCGCTGAGGAGGAGTTCGTGCAGCGCGCTCAGGCGTGGAACGCGACCGAGATGGCGTACGCGATGGAGCACTCCAGCAAGCCGCAGACCCTCGCTCACGCCCTCAACGACTCGCCGGCGGGGCTCGCCTCCTGGATCCTGGAGAAGTTCCGCACCTGGAGCGACTGCGGCGGGGATCTGGACTCGGTCTACTCCCGAGACGACCTGCTAACCAACCTCACGATCTATTGGGCGACCCAGACCATCGGCTCCTCCATGCGCCTGTACTACGAGACCGCCCACAGCAGCCGCGCTGCCTACGGCCGCGTCGAGGTCCCCACCGGCATGGCCATGTCCGGCGCCGACATGTTCCCGACGCCCCGGGAGTGGGTCGAACGCTCCTACAACGTCACCTCCTGGACCGACCTGCCCCGCGGCGGCCACTTCCTGGAGTGGGAGGTCCCCGACCTCGTCGTCGACGACATCCGCACCTTCTTCCGCGGCCACCGCTGACTGCCGCTGACCCACCAGCCCAACCCGAGAGGACTCACGATGACCGAGCAGACCAGCACGCAGCCCCTCACCATCCTGATCACCGGCGCCGCCCACGGCCTCGGCGCCGAGGTCGCCCGCCAGCTCGGCGACGCCGGACACCAGGTCGTTATCAGCGCGCGCGATCAAACCGCGGCAAAGGCCACCGCCGACCAGCTGGGTGAGCCGGTGGCCGCCCTACCCGTGGACCTCGACATCACCGACGACGCGAGCGTCACCTCCGCCGTGAAGGCTCTGCACGAGCAAACCGGCCGCCTCGACGTCCTGATCAACAACGCCGCCGGCTACGTCGACTGGACCGAGATGGCCAGCACCGCGGACCTGGCCGCCGCCCATCACGTGATGGAAACCAACCTGTACGGCGCCTGGCGCGTCACCCAGGCTTTCCTGCCGCTACTGCAGCAGAGTGCCGCCGGCCGCGTCGTGAACATCAGCAGCGGCGCCGGTTCGCACGAGGACCCGGCGTTCGGGCTGCGATCGAGAGGAGGGGCCGCAGCCACGTACGGCATCAGCAAGGCCGCGCTCAACGCGCTCACCAGCACCCTCGCCACCGAGCTGGCCCAGACGCCCGTGCTGGTCAACGCCGTCTGCCCCGGACTGACCGCCACCTACCCGGGAGCAGAGAACATGGGCGCCCGGCCCGTGCAGGAGAGCGCTCCCGGTGTCGTCTGGGCCGCCACCCTGCCGGCTGACGGGCCCACCGGCGGGTTCTTCCGCGACGGGGAGCCGTTGCCCTGGTAGTCGTCCCGCATCGTCGACTGGCACAGCGACCCCTGGCTCCGGGCCAAGGCGAAGCGTGACGACTCAGTCGACCACCTTCGGTCAGGTCCGCAGCGCTACTCGACGTTGAAGCTAGGAAGCGTCTTGCTGGCTCGCGCGCTGCAGCAGCGGCTGCACGGCGGCGGAGCCCACGTAGACGTCTTCGCCGTCGACCCCGGCCTGATGCTCGAGACGGAGCTGGCCCGGGAGGTTCCGGCCGTGGTCCGAGCGCTCCTGGCCCGTTTCGGTCCTGCGGTCGCTCTCGACGGCGCTGGCTGCCGAGGTCGGCCGGGTGCTGAGACATGTCCGATCGCCCGACGCACCGGGGGTCGGTGGGCGACGACGGTCGTCTTCCAGCCTCTCGCCGCTCCCACCCCGCCGGCTCGCCGTCCCGGAGCCCTACCTGAGGGTGGTGCAGGGCCTCGTGGAGGAGGTCGCGGCTCCTCGTGCGGCCGGCTGAGGGTTATCGGACGCCCGGTCGCCACACTCAGCACAGGGCCCTCCCCGCCCGAAGAAAGCGGGTCCCAGCCTTACCGCTCGAGGTAAGACGAGATGGCCCCGGTCAGTCATCCCTTCGTGGTGCTTGCAGCAGCGGTGGGCAGTGTCGACGCCCCCGTTCTTCGCCAGGCGCCGCGGGTCCCGGTAGCCATCGACCCCTCACCGACACCGCGAGCCCCCGCGGCGGGAGATCGACACGAGATCCGGCGTCAAGGGCCCCTGGCCGCTCAGTGACCTCGACCTCTCCCTCACCAGCGTCCAGGGTGAGAGGATTGGACCTGCGGTGCGGGCACGAAGCGCTCGCCCGGGCCCCCTCCCCCCAGGGTGTGGCCAGGCGGGTAGGGACGGCCCGCACCGCGCCAGGCGCCCCACAGCTGCAGACCCGTCCGGCTGGGACACCTACAGCGGGCGGGTGAGGTCCACTACCGGGGGCGGATCGAGGTACTGCACGACCGTGGCCGCGTTCGTCTCTCGCGGTAGGAGCGTGTCCACCCGTAAGGGCGCGTGGCGGCGGGGCCGCCCCCGCGGCGCGGGGGCCGCCCCGCCATCGACGGACTCCAGCGGCCGGTCCCATGGGCCATCCGGTTCGGGTAGGTCGGCCGTGGCCGGCGAGGCGTAGCCGGTGAGCCGGCGGCGGCGAAGCTCCACTGGGTCCGAGCACACCGTCTGGACCCAACGAACCGGGATGTCGTGCTCCTGGCCGAACCTGCGCACCAGTCGCTGGGCGTCGATGTCAGCCGAGGGACAGGTGAAGATGACACGGTGCCCGATCACGAGCTGCGCCTCGACCATCCACAGTGCCGCCGCCACCGGCACGGCGACCGGCACGGCCGCCGGTCGCGGGGCCCGCGCCGACCTTGGAGTCGTCGGGATGGTCGGCGACTCGTCGGGCGACGGGTCGAGCGACGGGTCGAGCGACGGGTCGAGCGACGGGTCGAGCGACGGGTCGAGCGAAGGGTCGAGTGTGGCGGCACGGGTCATGGCGTCGGTGAGCGCGTTCAGCTCGACGCAGCACGCCCCGACCGTGCTGGCCACGTCCATGGCCAGCGTCGTCTTTCCGGTGCCGGTGTCCCCGTAGATGACCAGCAGCACGTGTCGACCTCGATCCAACCATTCACGACGGGCCCCGGGGTGAGCCAGGTGACGGGCTACGGGTCGAGCCAGGTGGCGGCCCCGGTGACGTTCGAGGACAGTGTCGGCCACCAGGACAGTCCGCCTAGTCTTCATGGTCCGACCAGTCTGCATAGTCTGCACAGGCTGTCCAGACTGCTCAGGCTGTCCATTCTGCTCACAAGAGTGGGGAGGGTTGTATGAGCACCGATGGGTCACCGTGT
Source organism: Jannaschia sp. R86511 (assembly GCF_042466345.1). NCBI lineage: Bacteria > Pseudomonadati > Pseudomonadota > Alphaproteobacteria > Rhodobacterales > Roseobacteraceae > Jannaschia > Jannaschia sp. R86511. Next base: position 50,385 of record NZ_JAXHCD010000001.1, on the reverse strand, counting down.
CCGTTGCGTACCGCCGGGTCGGTGACCGGGCTGAGAATTCGGCACAGCCCGACGGTGGCGTTCCCGTGCGCGGTGGTTCAGGTCGACGGTGAGCTCGACATGGCGTCCTCGCCCGTCCTTGAGCAGACGCTGACGGAGCTGCTGGCGCAGGGGTACCTCCACCTGGACCTGGACCTCGCCGATCTGACGTTCTGCGACAGCACCGGGCTGCGTGTCATGGTCGAGGCCCGCGACCGCCTCGCCCCCCACAGGGGCACTGTCGTCGTGCACGACCCCTGCCCGGCATTACGCGTGCTACTGCGGATCTGCCACCTCGACACCACCCTCACCACCCGCACCTGAACCGCCTGCATTCCGTCAGTTCCCCGACACGGTCAGTCACGTCGTGGCAGCATCGTCTGATGGCTCCTCCGTCACCGCGGACCGTGCTGCTCGGTGACCGCCGGCTGTTCCTGACCTGCACGGCCCAGGCGCCCCGGACGGCCCGCACCTGGTTGCGTCAGCAGCTGCTCGCCCGCAGCGCGCCTGTGCGCGCCCTCGACGACCATGCCCGTGTCGATGGTCGGTTCACGCGAGGACGAGCTGAACCGCCGCCGTGGTCAGACACCCCTGACGGCGGGGCACGGCCCCCCGCCCCCGCGCGGCTGCCAGGAGTAGCGCCGCTGCCGGAGCCGACGGACCTGACAGATGTGACGGACGCGACGGACGCGACGGACGCGACGGACGTGACGGACGTGGCAGAGCTCACGGACGTCGCCGAGCTGTTGGTGACCGAGGTCGTGACCAACGCTGTGCTGCATGCGGGCACGGAGATGATCCTGACGGTGGATGTCGCAGACGGTTCGGTGTGGGTGGTCGTGAAGGACTGGTCCCGCTCGGCCCCCACTCCTCACCCGACGCCGGCTCGGGCCCTTCCCGCCACGCGCCAGCCGCGCGCGGGCGACGTGTGGTCCACCACCGCCGGGCGGGGCCTGCACCTGGTGGCGGCGTTGTCCCAGGAGTGGGGCTGGCACCGGGCGGGGGCCGGCAAAGTGGTCTGGTTCCGCCTTCCCCTCGCGCCCGCCACCGGGCAGCAGCTGCCCGAGCTGACCGACGGCGCCGCCTAACCTCTACAGGAGATAGGGCCGAGCGGGCGGCCCCGGATCGCGTCACCGCCGCCTGGCCCGTCGTCGTCGCTGGCGCCGCCCGATCGTTCAGGAACGGACCGCCCACCCGGCGTCGATGCCACCGCACTGCCCTGCCGCCTGCTCCTCGACGCGGTCGCCGTGGGCGATCTCGGACCGGTCGCCGCCGGCCTGCTTGGCCCGGTACATCGCGGAATCGGTACGCCCCAACAGCGCCTGCACGTCTTCCCCGGCCCGGACGACGCTGACGCCGACGCTGCCCGTGACCTGATGCGCACGTCCCGCGACCGCCACCGCCAACCGGACCCGCTCGCCGATAGCCGCCGCGCACGCCGGTGAGGCAGGAGCGATGAGGACAGCGAACTCGTCCCCACCCAGACGCGCGACGCTGTCGGTCTCCCGGACCCCGCCCGCCAGCGCGCGAGCCCTCTCTCCGTTGTCGCCAGCGCCGCCGTCAGGCTTCCTGGGCGTCTTCCCGAGCGTCGCCGGAAACACCGTTAGCGAAACAGCCCCCCGTGTGGTCACTTGAGCGGTCCGGGTGTCGTTGCCAGGGCCGTGGTGGAGATGGTGAGTCGGTCGCGTCCTGAGCGTTTGGAGACGTAGAGGGCGTCGTCGGAGCGGGCGATCAGCGTGTCGCAGCTGTCGATGGTGGTGTCGGTGGTGGAGGCGCCGCCGAGACTGGCGGTGACGGTGAGGTAGGTGTCCGCGTGCGGGATGCGGATGTCGGCCACGGACTGCCGCATGCGTTCCCCGATGCGGCGGACGTCGTCGGTGCTCGCACCGGGCAGCAGAGTCAGGAACTCCTCGCCGCCGGTCCTGATCAGGACGTCGCCCTCGCGCAGGACGGCGCGGGCGGCGATAGCGGTCTCGCGCAGCACCCGGTCACCGGCGAGGTGTCCGTAGCTGTCGTTGATCGCTTTGAAGTGGTCCAGGTCGAGGGAGAGCACCCCGACGTGACTGTCACCTCGTGCGGCGCGCGCCCACTCCTCGGCGAGGCGTTCGGTGCCGAAGCGCCGGTTGTAGGCACCAGTCAGAGGGTCAACAGCAGCCAGACGCTGGAAGCGTTCGTGCGTGAGCACGTTGTTGAGGGCGACTGCGACGGGCGTGGCGAACGAGCGCAGCAACCGCGTCGCCTCCGAGGTCGGGGTGAGGTCGAAGGCCAGGACGATCACGCCGACCGGGGAGTGGTGGAACCGCAGAGGCTGGAGGACAACTCGTGAAGGCCGGAAGTCCACCACGGTGGCCGAGATCTGGACGTCGGCTCCGATGTCCAGAACCACGGTGTCCTCAGAGGCCATCGCGGTCAGGACGGCGTCGTCCGCCACCAGCGAGAGCCCCGTCAGGCGGTGAGCGGCGACGACGTCGAGCTGACCGTCGCGGACCACGGCGAGAACCCCGGCCGCCGCCCCCACGTGGGCGAGCACGGCCTTCAAGGTCGTGGGTGCGAACTCCTCCAGCTCCAGGTGCCGGGACAAGGTCTGGGCCATGTCGGTGCTCGCCTGCTGGATCTGGCGAGACATGGCCAGAGAGGACACCAGCTCGTTGAAGGAGCCCGCGGCGGTCCCGAGCTCGTCATCGGAGTCCACGGGAAGGCTGCACTCCTCCGGGGTGCAACGGCCCCACTCACCGGTCCATGCAGCGTCCTGGATGACTCCGCTGACGTACTGCATCTGCTGAGACAGGCCGGTCAGGCGACGGCCGACCACACGCCGGGCGAGGACGTGGTTCAACAGGGCCAGCAGCACTCCCGCGACCACGCAGGCCAGCACGAACGGTGGTCGAAGCGTCAACGCGGCCGGGACCCCGAACAGGATCAGGACCAGCGGGAACGCCAGACCGACCATGAGGCCCAGCCCGAACATCCACAGGGCAAGGTCGGTGAAGACCTTGCCGGTCATCCGGGGCACTACGCAGTCCTTCCACGACACGATGCGGACATCCTGTGTATCGGCGGCCACGGAGCGTCCTTGACCACCGATGATTCACGACTGAGATACTCCCTAGGGTCTGCCGTACGAACAGGCGACACCTGAGGTGGGCGTCCGGCAGCCGCGCCCTCCATGACACCGCTGGCCCTCGCGGTGGGAGATCGAGGCGAGATGCGGCGCCGAGCGCCGGTCGGCGCGCTGTCCGGCAGCCGATCGGCTAGCGAACAGCCGGCATGTCGTCCCTCACTGCTCTTGCTCCTGGGCCAGAGCGCTGTCGGCCCCGGCTCTGGCGGCCGCCAGGCGCTGCCACAGGTCCGTCGCCTGCTCGTCACTCATGCCGTGCAACGCAACCGGCCTCGATGAGGCCGTTCGTCCTCGGATCTCGACCTGGGTACCCCAGCGGGTGGAGCCCGGACGGATCTCACGCACCTGGGCCCACGACCAGAGGCGACCTTTGTAGAGAACGTCACCGACCCGGTAGCCCGCCGCCTCCAGCCGCACACCCGTGGTCCGAAGCACGACCAGCATCAGTGTTCCTAGGAGCACCTGAGCAGATGTCAGCACCAGCAAGAAGACATCCATGTCCCCGGTGACCTGTCGGACGAGCTGCACAAGACCGAGCACCACGAGCCCGATCCAGAGGCACCGCGCGAAGCGGCCTTGCCGTACCGGCCACGTGGTTGGAAAGCCCTCCAGGTCGACACGCAAGACTTCGTCGTCCCCGGCGCCCCGCCGCCTACTGCTCATGGCAACAGTCTTGCTCGCCACCGCGACTTCGCATACCGATCGTCAGCCGGCGATCGGCTGCCGGGACTGCGTCTGTACCGCTATCGCTCAAGCAGTGATGAGGGGTCCGAGGCTTGCGTAGGCAGGCGCGAACTCGGGGTCGGTGGCCACTCGGAAGAGGACGGCCCTGAGCAGGAGCTGTATCCCTTGCGCGCGCAGCAGGCGCTCGACGAGGTCGTGGCCAGCGCCGAACCAGGCGACAGCGTCGGCGACGACGATCGCGTCGGCGTAGCCGGCCGGGCGCCAGTACGGGCTGACGTCAATGACGGCAGGCGGTTGGCCGTCGGAGAAGAGGACGTTGCCGCCGAGGTCGCCGTGGACCAGCTGGCAGGGCAGGTCGACTGGGCGCCGGAGGGCAAGTAACGGCGTGACGGATTGTGGGAGGTCACCACCGGCTTCACCCCAGGCGACCCGATCGGCGACCGCCCACCGGTGGGAGGCCGCGAGAGCTGGAGACCAGGAGACGTCGGCAACGGCCCGGTGGAAGCGGGCGGACACCTCGAGGACGTCGTCCCAAGCGTCCGACCAGTGCTCACCGTCCAGCCAGTGCCACGCCGACCAGCCGTCGACGACCCAAGTGCCCAACCGTGACCTCACCGGTCGGATGACCCGGCCGTCGTCCGCGCGCACCGTGTCGAGCACCTCAGCGATCCAGACGGCCTGGGCCATGTCGCCCGCCCGCTTGAGCACGAGTCCTCCGGCTGCGAAGGTCAGCCCCTGACCCCCGCTTAGCCGCACCGGGTCAGACACGTCCCACGCCAGCAGAACCGACGGCGGTGGCAAGGCGCCCGGGTCATCGTCCACTCGCCCATCCTGCTCGCAGCGCTGAGGGCCAGCCCCAGCGGACGATCGACTCCATCGATGGTCAGCGGGGTAATCACCGCTGTCCGCTTAGCCTGGTCTCGTGTCTGACAGTCGACGGCGGGTCGTCATCACCGGCGCTGCGGGCTCCATCGGACGCAACGTGAGCGCACCGCTGCGCACTCGCTGGCAGCTGCGAGAGACGGACAAGGTAGCCGCCGACGGCGTGGAGCACCTCGACGTCACCGACCTCGAGGCATGCCGAGAAGCATTCGCCGGTGCTGACGCGGTCGTGCACCTGGCGGCCGTGGCGGACCCGGAGTCCTCCTGGGACGAACTGCTGCCTGCCAACGTGATCGGCGCCTACACCGTGGCGCAGGCCGCGGTCGATACCGGGGTGCGACGCCTGGTGCTGGCCAGCAGCCTGCAGGCCGTCGCCGCAGCGCCGGAGGGGACGCAGCGACGCAGCACAGATCAGGCGAGGCCCGCGAACCTCTACGGCGCGACGAAAGCATGGGCGGAGGCGATCGGCTCCTGGGTGGCCGCGAGCTCGTCGACCTCTGTGGTGGCCCTGCGACTCGGCTACTTCCCGCCCGAGCGCCCCGACCCCGCCGTCACGCCGAAGCGCGAGCTGTCCGCGTGGCTCAGTGCCCGCGACGCACCGCCTTCGCACTGACCGGTCCACGCCGACCTGAGGCCCGCCTACCGCCCGATAGCCAATCGCCGATTCACGACCGGTTGCCAGCATGCCGTCAGGCCTGGGCGGGACTCGGCTGCAGCCAGCCAGTCAGGTGGAGCACGCGCGCGGCGGCATCCGCGACGGTGGTGTCCGTGACGTCGAGGCGGTGCACGTCCGGGGACGCCTTCTCGGCCAGGAGTGTCGCCATCTGTGGGCCGCGGGTGAGGTGCCGGGCGAGCTCGGTGCCGCGTTCACGCGATGCGAGACGGTCTGTGACGGCGGTGTCGTCCGCCTCGAGCAGGACCGGAATGAGGTGGCCGACGTCACCGATGGCGCGGCAGACGAGGTCGGGTTCGATCACGCTCACGGTGTTGACGTAGATGAACCGCGTGTGGCCGAGTCGGCGGTACTCCCCGGCCAGATGGCCCAGGTTGCGCTCGGTCAGGCCTGACCCGTACGGGTCGTCCGTCGGCTTGGGGTAGACGGCGTCGAGGACGTCTCCCTCGATGTGGCAGTGGGCGACCCCGGCCGCGCGCAGCAGCGCTGACATTACGTAGGCGATGGAGGTCTTTCCGACCCCTGCGCGTCCACCCAGCAGCACCAGCTCGATTCGACCGGAATGCAGTCGTGCAGACGCCCCCACGGGAGGCAGGGTAGAGCGCTGGACTCAGACCTGGCCCGTTCGCGGGGTTGGAGGAACGGAGGGTGTGATGCATGACGGGCAGGTGACGGTCACCGCCGCCGGTCTGGCCGAGGCGGTCGCCGTGCAGTTCCCTCATGTGGCGGTGGCTGACGTCGTCGCGGTCCCGTCCGCGGGCACCGTCATCGCCCCCTTCCGCGTCGGCCCCACCCTGCTGGCCCGGGTTCCGCTCGTGCCCGTCGCAGGCCCGGAAGCAGCCGCCGGCGTGAAAGCGGAGGGCCGCTACGCCCGAGTCCTCAGCGGGCTGCTCCCGATCCAGGTGCCGCGCCTCGTCGGCGTCGGAGGACCCTTCGACGGCTACGACGGGGTCTGGTCGCTGTGGACCTGGCTGGACGGTCGATCCCTCGACCGCGTCCTGGACGAGGAGGTCGCCGCGTTCGACGTCGACGCCCTGGCGGTCGACCTGGCCCGGGTGCTTCGGGCGCAGCAGTCGCTGCCGACCGATGGCGCGTCGTGGAGCGGCACTGGGAGGGGCGGTCGTCCGTTGGCGGACACCGAGTGGGTCCGCACCTCGATCCAACGCAGCGCGCACCTGATCGACCGGGTCGAGGCGACGCGGGTGTGGGAGAACGCCCTCGCAGCACGAGCGCACCAGGGGCCTCCGGTGAGCATCAATGGGGACGCGGTACCGGGAAACTTCCTCGTCACCGACGGCCGGCTCAGCGGCATGATCGACGTCGCCGAGCCGGTGGTCGGCGACCCGGCCGCGGACCTACAGCCAGCCTGGGTAATCTTCGAGGAGCCGCAGCGGACCGAGTTCAGGGACGCGATGGGACCGGACGAGGCCGCTTGGCAGCGTGGCCGGGGCTGGGCCTTCGAGATGGCGATCGGTGGCCTGCACTACTACGAGCACACCAACCCGATTTTCTTCCGGATGGCTCGACGCACCCTGCGACGGCTCATCGCCACCTCGTGAATCGGAGGGCCGATTCTTCGCGGGACGGCCGGCAGCGTCCTTCGGCCACCTTCACGATCGTTGTCGCGGGCTGCGGTCGGTGGGCTAGGGACGGACCGGGCGACCGCCGTACGTCGGTCGGAGTGGGCTCCGCGCGGTCACGGCTACCGTGAGGGGGATGGAAACGGCGTCGCCGGAACGGCTGTCCGCGATAGCGGCGGAAGCGCTCAACTCACAGGACCTTGGCAGCTTCTTCGTCGGTGACGTCGCGTGCGCCTTGCAGGATGAGGAAGGCAAGATCTGGACAGGTGCCTGCGTCGGTGGGCACCTGGGGCTGTGTGCCGAGCAGAGTGCCGTCAGCGCGATGGTCAGCGCCGGGCCGCCAATCGTGCGCACCATCGTGGCGGTATGGCGCGACGAGCATGGCGACCTGTTCGTCCTGCCGCCGTGCGGTCGGTGCCGAGAGTTCCTTCACACGATGTCTCAGCGCAACCTCGACACGGCCGTCGTCCTCGGACCGGACCACGTGGTGCCTTTGAGGGACCTGCTGCCCAGCTATGGATGGCACGCAGAACGGTGGTCACCTCACGCTGCAAGCTCGGGTCCGACGTCTGAGACCTGACCGTCTCCGGTGGACCATCGGCATGCGGAGCGTGCCAGTGACCGATCGGCATGCTGAGCGTGCCAGTGACCGATGGCCAGCTGGTGGTCCCGGTCTGCCGCGTCACCCGCCCGGGCTCCGCCCTGAAGGGGTCAAGTCTCGGGGAGTGGTGTAGCAGGGCTGCGTGATCCTTCTTCGAGTCAGGCGGTGAGTGCGGTCAGTTCGGTGCCCACCTCCTTGGCCGGGGTCGGCGGGGACGCGTCAGCGGCGCCGTCGACGAGGGTGACGCGGGAGCGGGCCAGGACGTCCAGGCCGAGGTAACGGCGGCCCTCGGTCCACTCGTCGTGCTGCTCGGCCAGGACGGCCCCGACGAGACGGATCAGGCTGTTGCGGTCGGGGAAGATGCCGACGACGTCGGTGCGGCGGCGGATCTCGCGGTTGAGGCGTTCGGCGGGGTTGTTCGACCAGATCTGCCGCCAGATCTCCTTCGGGAAGCTGGTGAAGGCGAGGACGTCGGCGCGGGCTCCCTCGAGGTGCTCCGCGACGTGCGGCAGCTTCTCGTGCAGGGTGTCCAGGACCCGGTCGAACTGGGCGTGGACGGACTCTGCGTCGGGCTGGTCGTAGACGGAGTGCAGCAGGGCCTTGACCCAGCCCCACGAGCTCTTGGGTGTGGCGGCCATGAGGTTCGCGGCGTAGTGGGTGCGGCAGCGTTGCCAGGTCGCGCCGGGCAGGGTCGCGCCGATCGCGGCGACGAGGCCGGCGTGGGCGTCGCTGGTGACGAGGCGGACGCCGGCGAGGCCGCGGGCGACGAGGTCCCGGAAGAACGCCAGCCAGCCGGCGCCGTCTTCGGCGGAGGTGACCTGCAGGCCGAGGATCTCCCGGTGCCCGTCGGCGTTGACGCCGGTGGCGAGCAGGGCGTGGACGTTGACGACCCGGCCGCCCTCGCGGACCTTCATCACCAGGGCGTCGGCGGCGACGAACGTGTAAGGGCCGGCGTCCAACGGGCGGCTCCGGAACGAGGCGACCTGCTCGTCCAGCTCAGCCGCCATCACCGAGACCTGCGACTTGGACAGCCGGGTGATGCCGAGGGTCTCCACGAGCTTCTCCATCCGCCTCGTCGAGACGCCGAGGAGGTAGCAGGTCGCGACCACCGAGGTCAGGGCCCGCTCCGCGCGCCGTCGGCGCTCGAGCAGCCAGTCCGGGAAGTAGGAGCCCTCGCGCAGCTTGGGGATGGCGACGTCGATCGTGCCGGCGCGGGTGTCGAAGTCCCGGTGCCGGTAGCCGTTGCGCCGGTTGGTCCGGTCGTCGCTGAGCTGGCCGTACTCGGCGCCGCAGACCGCGTCCGCGTCGGCGCTGAGGAGGGTGTTGACGAAGGTGGTGAGCATGTCGCGGAGCAGGTCCGGGGAGGCTTGCTGGAGGTGCTCGTGCAGGAAGCGGGCAGGGTCAATAATCGACGGAGCGGTCATCGCGGGGTTCCTCTTCGAGTCGGTTGTGAGAGATCACTCGAAGGATCACGCGGTGGCCGCGCCCTCGTCTACGACGACGCGGTCACCGTGCTGGCCTCGTACACCACCCTGCTGGACTCCACTCCTGAAGGGGCGGTCTACCGATGAGTTTGAGTCCTCTGCCACGTCTTCAAACGTATGAAGACGAAGAGGAACCGAGATGGACATGAGGCTTGAGCTCGTGCCGGTACCCGTGGTCGACGTGGATCGGGCCCTGGGCTTTTACGAGGGGGTGCTCGGCTTCGTCACCGACCATGACGTCCGACCAGCGCCGGGGGTGCGGGTGGTGCAACTGACGCCGCCGGGCTCGGGCTGTTCGATCGGCATTGGGACCGGCCTACCTGCCTACGAGGGCATGGCGCCCGGAACCGTCAAAGGCCTCCACCTGGTGGTTGACGACATCGAGGAGATCCGCACCGAGCTCATCGACCGGGGTGCGGACGTCGACGCGGTCGTCGACGTCGGAGGAGGCGTGAAGTACGCCTCCTTCAGCGACCCCGACGGCAACACCTGGACCCTGCAGGAGCTGCCGGGTCGGACCGGGGACACCTGACGGCCCATCCGCGACAAGCGCCATCGAGGAGGAGTCCAGTGAATGGGTCCACGACCGACCTCACCGCGGCCACGGTCCTGGCCCGATTGGGCGAGCACGCCTCACCTGAAGGCGCGGCGTCGACGCGCACGCGGGTCCCTGGCGAGGTACCAGTGCTGGGGGTGCGCATGGGCACGCTGTTCGCCATTGCCAAGCAGGCGCGCGACCTCCCGCCCACCGAGATCGAAGCACTCGTCGCACAAGACTGCTACGAGGCCCGACTGGCGGCCTACTGCGTCCTGGACTTCCAGGCTCGACGTACGCCGGGGAACCCTGATCTGCTCGCGGCCTACCTGCGCCACCACGACCGCATCATCACCTGGGACATGGTCGATCGCGCCGCTCCGTGGGTCGTCGGCGCGGCCATCTCGACAGGGCCCTACGACGTTCTACACAACCTCGCCGACTCGTCCGACCCTCTCCGGCGTCGCACGGCGATCACCGCCCCGTTGTGGTTCGTGCGCCGAGGCACTGACTCTGACCTTGCAGGGGGGTTCACGGTCGCGGCCCGCCTCGCCGCCGACCCCGCACCAGTCGTGACCAACGCCGTCGGCATCTACCTCGCGCACGCCGGCGAACGAGATCCGACCGCCCTGGACGACTTCCTGACCGCTCACGAGCCATCGATGCCACGTCCCGCCGCCCGGCTCGCCACGCGCAAGCGACGGACCCGTTGATGGCACTGTCCACGAGCCGGCAACGGGCTCAGCCGTTCGGCCCCCCGCACCGACGCACAACCAGTTCGGGTTGGTGGAGGTGCCTGGGGCGAGCGGCGCCGGTCGCCGACATCTCGGGGTGGACGGCGACCCTGCAGAGCTGGCGGCGCGCGGCCGAACGGGGATCACGTGCCTTCCAGCTCAGGTCTGTCGGAGGATCTCGAACATGAGGCGGTGGAACGGGGCTGACCGGTACACGCGCAGCTCGCCTCGAGTGCATGCTGTCACTCCCTCCGGGAGGTTCCCCTGTCGCCGGCGGCTCGGCCTCCCCCCGCCGCGCCCCGCTCGCGCGCCAGCCGGGCGACCAGGTCATCGAACTCGTTAGTAGTACGTCCGACGCTGCCTCCTGGTCTGGACCGGTCGGGGGCCCAGACCAGGACCTTTGTCACACGACAAGGCCTGTGGAGGGGGCAGTGTGCAGGTATGCCGACCACCCGAACGACCCCGTCCTTCCTGACGGCCGCGTCCCCCGCGCGGTTCCAGATCGTCAATGCGCTGATCTGGGCAGCGACCATCGTGGGCGCCGCGGTCGTGGTGAAGGCGACCGACGAGTTCATCTACCTGCTGGTGGTGCTAGTGGCAGGGTCGGCCTGCAGTTGGACTTCGATCTGGCGTCTGATGGAGCACGGCGGCAGCCCGGCGGCTCGCGGCCCGGGGTGATGCGCGACCTCACTTGGACTGGTGCCCTCATGGATACGCCTGACCTGTGGTCCCGTGTCGACCTTGTCCCGATAGCCCACCCGCCATCGGGAACGTGCTGGTCGGCGGTGCGACCGAGGCCGGCCCTCGGAGAGCCGTCCCGGCAGACCCGCCCGGAGCTACTCACCGGGACGTGGGCGTCAAGCGGGAACGCCGGCTGGGGATCTTGGAGGTTGTCGACAACGGCGTCTCGTGTCCCGCCACCGTTCGTTTCCGGCACACGCCCCCGCTAGCGGCCAGCGGCGGTAAACGGCCAGGTCGGCCGTTCCCAGAACTGCCGTCCGAAATCAACGTGTCGCAGGGGAGGCGCCGGGACGGTTTCGTTACGTTGCGGTGGTGGGTGAGCTGCTGGGGTACGCGAGGGTATCGACGACCGAGCAGAACGCCGACCTGTAGGTCGATGAGCTGACCGCGGCGGGCTGCTACCGCGTGTGGACCGATCATGCCTCGGGGACGCTCGAGCGGCGCCCGCAGCTGGACGAGGTCCTGGATCGGCTGCGGCCGGGCGACACTCTGGTGGTGTGGCGCCTGGACCGCCTTGGCCGCTCCTTGCGGCACCTGATCGACACGGTGAACGGCCTGGACGAGCGGCAGGTCGGGTTCCGGTCCCTGCGGGAGAACATCGACACCACCACCGCGGGCGGGCGCCTGGTGTTCCACCTGTTCGGCAGCCTGGCCCAGTTCGAGCGGGAGATCATCCGCGATCGCACCGTCGCGGGGCTGGCAGCGTCGCGGGCTCGTGGTTGGGTGGGGGGCCGGCCGAGCAAGCTGTCGGAGGAGCAGCGCCGGCAGGCGCGGCGGATGTATGACGCGCGGGAGCTGACGGTGGAGCAGATCGGTGGGGTCCTCGGGGTCAGCCGGACGTCGATCTATCGGGCGCTGCAGCGAGACGATGTGGCACCCGCCACTTCGACCAGCCCGAACAGCTCGACCAGGAAGACGCCCAAGAAGACGCCCAAGAAGGTAGCGGCGCCGACCACGAAGGAAACGGCCGTGCCGGCGTCTCGCCGGCGGGGGGCTACGGCGTGAGCGGGGGAGCGGGCGTGAGTGGGAGAGATTTGCTGCCGGCCGGGTACGGCGATCTGCTGGAGCAGGTCAAGGCGGAGGTCCGCACCTCACGGGTGCGGGCGGTCAGGGCCGCGAACACCGAGCTGGTGGGCCTGTACTGGCGTCTGGGTCGGCTGATCCTGGACCGGCAGCAGGTCGACGGCTGGGGCAGCAAGGTCATCGAGCGCCTGGCGTCGGACCTGCGGGCGGAGTTCCCCGGCATGCGGGGCCTGTCGCGCAGCAACCTGTTCTACATGCGCTCCTTCGCCGGCGCCTGGGCGCAGGAGGCAATCGTCCAACAGGCTGTTGGACGATTGCCGTGGGGTCACGTGACGGTGCTGCTGGACAAGCTCGACGACGACGCTGAACGGGACTGGTACGCCGCGGCGGCGGTCGAGCACGGGTGGTCCCGTGCTGTCTTGGCCCACCAGATCGCCTCGGGGTTGCAGCAGCGCAGCGGCGCGGCACCGTCGAACTTCACTGGCCGGTTGCCCGCGGTGGACAGCGACCTGGCGCAGCAGATGCTGCGCGACCCCTACGTGTTCGACTTCCTGGACCTGAGCGAGCGGGTGGGGGAGCGTGAGCTCGAGGCCGCCCTGATGGACCGGTTGCAGGCGTTCCTGCTCGAGCTCGGCCACGGGTTCGCGTTCGTGGGCCGGCAGTGGCACTTCGAGGTCGACGGCGACGACTTCTACATCGACCTGCTGTTCTTCAACTGGGTCCAGTCCCGCTTCGTCGTCGTCGAACTCAAGACCGGGAAGTTCGCCCCCGAGTACGCCGGACAGCTCGGCTTCTACGTCGCCTGGGTCGAGGACAACCTGCGGCGGGCCGACCAGCACGCGGAGACGGTCGGCATCCTGCTGTGTGGGGACCGCAACGACCGGGTCGTGCGCTACTCCCTGGCCGGGGCCACCGCCCCGATGGCCGTGGCCGGCTACGACGCCCTTCCCCCCGCGGTCCGCGACGTCGTGCCCAGCACCGACGAGCTGGCCGACGCCCTGGCCGACGCACCAGACCCTGCCTCTGGACCCACCGCTCGGGACGGCCAGCTCGAGCCCTGAGGCGCGCGAGTTGGGGGCCTCCGCCATCGAGGCTGTCGTGCCGTGACTGTCCGTCCTGCGCTCCGGCGGGCAGCATTCGGTCGTTCGGGTCCCCTCAGATCCCCACCAGATGTCGCACCGCGGCCAAGCCGTCCGGGGTCCCCGGCCAGTGGCGTTCCAGCGCCTCAGGCCCCGCTGAGCGCACCACGGAACGCAGGACGAGAACGACGGCGATCGCGTCGTCGGCGTACCCCAGGACCGGGACGAAATCCGGGACCAGATCGATGGGGGACGCAAGGTAGGCCAGCAGGAGCAGCAGCCTCACGCGCACGCCGCGAGGAAGCGAGCGGTCCCCGGCCAGGCGTCTGATGAGGCGGATGACGTCCGGCAGCAGCCGCAGGGCATCACGGAGCCGGGACTGATCCGGTGTCGCCTTCCACAGCACGACGAGCAGCACCAGCCACAGCAGCAGCAGGCCCCCCAGCGCGGCGCTCGATACGGCTGTCAGCAGGGGCCAGGTCGAGTCCCACCACGACGGCACAGCACACCATCGCACCCACCCGGAGCGGCGCACAGTCAGCCGAGCAGGGACCGTGGGCCAGGAGCGTGTCGTGTGCCCTCTGACCGCTCGGGCCGTGCCGCTGCGGGTGAGGCCCCATTCCGTTGCAGAAGTCGGACCCGTGACAGGCCAGCCGGGCCGCGTTTCGGACCGACATGTGAGACGCGGGGTGGTCAGGTCTAGCGGGGGCGTTGGGGCCCACTCGCGGCAGGTCGATGGGTGAAGTTCGCGAAGGTACGTGAGTGTTGTGCCCATGACGGTATTCGGGGCGAGGCGTTGGTTGGGTGCCACGGTTCCGGGGCCGTCGGAGGACGTGCTGCCGGAGGATGTCAGCGTTCTTGATGTGGGACGCGGTGCGGGTGTTGTCGTGGTGTCGGTGGTGCTGGCCGTGGTGGTTCGCGTCGTGCTGGTTCGTGTGATCGACCGTGGGGACGCGGACCGTCACACCGGCCTGCTGGTGGGACGGTTCCTCAGTGTCGTGGTGGTGGTGGTTGGTGCCATCTACGCGCTGGACCTGGCCGGGGTCCGGGTGGGCCCGCTGCTGGGGGCGCTCGGGATCGGCGGGATCGCCTTGGCGTTCGCCGCTCAGGACATCCTGCGGAACTTCGTGGCGGGCATCCTCCTGCAGGTCCGGCGCCCGTTCCGCCTCGGCGAGGAGATCGGCAGCGGCGACTACGAGGGTGTGGTGCAGGACATCAACCTGCGGACCGTGGTCCTCGTCACCTACGACGGGCTGACGGTGTATCTGCCGAACGCGGACGTGCTGTCCGAGCCGATCGTGAACTACACCCGCACCCCGCTGAACCGGACCGAGATCACCGTGGGTGTGGCGTACGACACCGACCTGGAGCGGGCGCGGGAGGCCATGCTCGCTGCCTGTCGGGTGGCGGATGGGGTGGTGCGAGACCCCGGGCCGCAGGCCTGGGTGACGACGTTCGGCGAGTCCAGCGTTGACGTGGTCGTGAGGTACTGGCACGCGGCGGACATCGCCAGCCGTTGGAGGGTGCGCAACGCGGTGGCCATCGCCGTCAAGCGTGAGCTGGACGATCAGGGCATGACCATCCCGTTCCCGCAGCGCACGCTCTGGTTCGGCCCCGGCGGCACCCGGTTGCAGATCGCGAAGCCGGACCCGGCGGACGGCGCCAGCTGACCGGGGCCGCTGCGGCGGGCCGCGCTCAGCCCTGTGCGTCAGCCCTACGCGTCAGCCCTACGCGTCAGCCCTACGCGTCAGCCCGGGCTCGCGGCCGTCCCGGCGGCGGGGCGGTCCGTGGTGCCGTGCACCAGTGCGTGGCGGGTGGCGTGGATCTTCTCGGCGAAGTGGGCCTGGTCGTCGGGGTGGTGCCCTGCTGCTTCGAAGGCGTCGGTGAGCAGTCGGAGCTGATGGAGCAGTTCCAGGCGTAGCCGGGTGGCGTGTTCGACCGCTGCGTGGGATCCGACGCGGCCCACCAGTGTCACGCAGGCGTGCATGACGGCGGGGGCGTCAGCGGCGTACCAGCGCAGCTGGTCCAGGACCGTGGCCACGAGCCGCGTCATGTCCGGTGCGGGTGCGTGCACCCGCACGACACCGTGGGGGTCTCGCCGCCAGGGTGACGGCGCGGGACGTGAGACCAGCATCGTGAGGCCCGCGGACAGGTCGTCGATGGCGTTCTGCGCCGTGTAGGGGTCGTTGGTCCCCGGCGACAGGGCTCGGACGGCCATCTCGGTCAGCTGCTGCAACGCGAACGCCACATCCTGGTGAGGGGTGCGCGCGTTGGAGATCACGACGGTTCGGCGCAGCCTCGCAGCGAGCCGCTCGTCGACGCCATCCCGGGGGGACACGAGGAGGATGACGTCGTCATGGAGGACGTAGTCGCCCGGGGCGACCCTGAGGTCGACCACGACGTCATGGCGCTGGGCCAGCTTCAGCAGGCCGTCCGCGGACACCGACTCCACGTAGCCCACCCGTTCCGTCACGACCGGGTGACCGTCCTGGGACAGATCCGGCAGAAGCTGCCCCGGCGGTTGCGCCGGTGGTTGTGAAGGCGGTTGTGCCGGCGGTTGTGCGGTTCCGACGTCGTCGGGGTAGAGCCGGTCCACGGTGCTGAGCAGCTGCGCGCGTACGCCGCTGGCCAGGGTGCTCACCTGTACCGAGTCGCTGATGTGGTGGATGAAGTAGATGAGGACCCCGACGTTGGCCACCGCCAGGACGACGGCACCGTTGACCGCGAGGTGCGGCACGAAGACGTCGGCGTCCTGGACGGCAGGGTCGCCCACCACCCGCACTGAGCGTAGGACGAGCAGGCAGTACAAGAACGTGGCGACGTAGACCCCGAGGACCGTCTGGTTGCCCTTGTCGGCCATGAAGTTGCGGACGAGGCGAGGGCCGTAGCTGGAGGAGGTGAGCGCCAGGACGGCCATGGTGATGGAGAAGGTCGTGCCGGCGACTGCGAGGCTGGACGTCGCGATCGCCCCGAGCAGGTCGCGGCTGCCGGCCGCCCCGACCCGGTACAGCAGGAAGTCGGTCCAACCGGGCGTCACCCGCTCCTGCGAGAGCCGGTCCAGCGCTACCAGAGCGACAGCGGCCGCCGAGGCGAGGACCGACAACACGGCCGGCAGGAACCAGAAACGCTGACCCAGACTCCGAAGCAGGTTCACGACGTCGACTCTCCCAGCCCCGGACCCGCCTCATCTGGCAGTGCCTGTCCTGTCAGCCCTGATCCGCCAAACGGGTCGGCTCAGCTCAGCCGGCGGCGGCGGCCTTGAGCTTGCTGCCCGCGGTGATCTTGGCGGTCTTCGCCGCGGCGATCTGGATGGTCTCGCCTGTGGCCGGGTTGCGGCCCTCGCGAGCCGAGCGGGAGCCCTGCTCGAAGGACAGGAAGCCCGGAAGGGTCAGCTTCTCGTCGCCCTTGGCGACGACGTCGAAGACGACGTCCTGGAACGCGTTGAGCACGGCGTCGGCGTCGGTCTGTGTAACGCCGGCCTGGGCGGCGATGGCGCTGATGAGTTCCTTGCGGTTCATGGTTCCTCCTGCTCGCGGCCGTCCGGAGCAGACAGCATCCCCGGCACGGTAGGGGTTGTCATGTCCAGGCTGGCGGATGGTCGAGAGGGCAAGGCCCCGTGAGTCCCCCCGCGGGATCTGAAGAGGAGAACCGGTTGGGGACGGACGCGACGAGCCCCAAGCTGTCGAGCGCCGGCAACATCGGGTGGTCAGGCAGCAACGAGGTCTGGGTGTGTCTCAAGGTAGGCGTCTCAGAACCTTGGTTAAGGGACTGGGTTCAGTGCGTCGACGCGCCCCCGCAGGTGGGTCGTGTTGTGACGACGGCCGGGCCGGTCGACGGCTTGGCGCCAAGCGCACGTCGCGGCGAAGTTGTGATCGGTGCGATCGAAGAGGTCTGCGTGGATCGTGCGCAGAGGTAGTCGTTGGGCTTCGGATTCGCGGGGACGTGCAGTACACCGAGGCCGACGGCGGGCCCGCTGGCGTAGCCGACATCGACTCCGTCAGGCTTCGGGGGCCGCGCCTTCACCGTCGAGCGCTCATGGGTCAGGGGTGGGTCCGCGTTGGACTCTGAGGGCTATGACGGCCGGGCCTCCCTATGGTGTACCGTTCAGTCCAGAACCGGAGGAGGTTGCTATGGCCCGGCCGAGGGAGTTCGAGACCGACGTCGCCGTCGGGGCGGCGATGGACCTGTTCTGGCGTCAGGGTTTCGAGGCGACGTCGATCCACGACCTGACCCGAGAGCTCGGGATTGGAAAAGGCAGTCTGTACGCGGCGTTCACCTCCAAGGAGGAGCTCTACGCCCGCGCGCTCGAGCTGTACTGCTCTCGCCATGCCGGCGGACTGATCGAGCTGCTGAGCGCGGATACCGACGTCCGATCCGCAGTGCGAGGGGTGCTGGGTTCGATGGCGACAACCGACCTCGACGATCCGGAGCGAGGCTGCATGCTGGTCAACGCTGCGACCGAGCGACCGGGAGACGTCGCCACGGCGAACCGGGTGCGGGCGACGATGACCCTGATCGAGTCCGTCCTCGCCGGCGCCCTGGAGCGGGCGCAGGCCCGTGGGGAGCTCGCTGCGGACAAGAACCCGGTCGAGATGGCCCGCTTCCTCACCACCTTCGTCCAGGGCCTGCGGGTCATGGGCGGCGCGCGGGTCGGCGCCGCGTTCGTCGCTGACGCCGTGGAGGTGGCCCTGCGCGCACTCGACTGATTTTTTCGTCCCTCGATTCTGTACTTATCGTTACATAACAAGGAGATGTATGTGGACCTGGAACGCGCCGGCACCGACGCCGTCATCAAGGGCGGCCAGGTCGTGACCACCTG
Organism: Jannaschia sp. R86511; assembly: GCF_042466345.1. Lineage (NCBI taxonomy): Bacteria > Pseudomonadati > Pseudomonadota > Alphaproteobacteria > Rhodobacterales > Roseobacteraceae > Jannaschia > Jannaschia sp. R86511. The sequence goes on along the minus strand of NZ_JAXHCD010000001.1, from coordinate 32,414 downwards.
ACCACCCCGCCCGGCCCGCCGGATCTCTGGCGGCGCGCCGGCGCAGCGACTGCCTCACGTCCCCACCCCGTCCTGAGAGGACACCAGAATGACGCGATCCACCCTGCTCGCCCTGCTCGCCCTCGTCGTCCCGGCCGCCCTGGCGGTCGGCTCGATAGCTGCTCCGTCTACCACCGCAGCCCTCGCGTCCGCCGGTGCGTCCAGCCCTGCGGTCGCCAGGACCTCGGGTACGGCCGCAGTACCGCCCCCCGGCGGTGCGGCCCTTGTCGCCACGACGGGTCGCGGTGCGGGCGCTGTCGAGAGCCAGAAGGCCTCGAGGGACCGCGGAGCGCGCGTCCCGTCCGGCTTCACCGAGCAGTCGATCCAGCTGGAGGGCGTGCGCCTGAACTACGTCCGCGGCGGGTCCGGGCCCACGCTGGTCCTGCTCCACGGCTACCCGCAGACCTGGTACATGTGGCGTGACCTCCTGCCCGAGCTGGCCCGGCACTACACCGTCATCGCCCCCGACCTGCGCGGAGCGGGCCAGTCTTCCGCCCCGCCCACCGGCTACGACAAGGCGACCATGGCCGCCGACGTCCACCAGCTGCTCGTGCGACTCCGGCTGGAAACGGACGTCAGCCTCGTCGGGCACGACATCGGCACCATGGTCGCCTACGCCTACGCCGCCGCCCACCCCGACCAGGTGCGCCGGCTCGCCCTCACCGAGGCTCCCATCCCCGACGAGAGCCTCTACGCCTTCCCGTCCCTCACCCCGCAGGGCCCGGGCTTCTGGAACTTCGGGTTCTTCAGCCTGCAGAACGGTCTGCCGGAAGACATCATCGACGGTCGCGAGCACGTCTGGGTGGAGCAGTTCACCGACTGGCTCGAGGTCCAGGACGGCGTGGACAGCCGCGACGCGCGGGAGTACGCCCGCTGGCTGCGAGACGACGCCCACCTCCGGGCCAGCTTCGAGTACTTCCGCGCCCTTCCCCAGGACGTCAGCGACAACGAGGAATTCGGGCGGACAGCGCTCACCATGCCCGTGCTCGCCCTGGGCGCCGAAGGCAGCCTCGGCCAGTCGGTACCGGACCAGGTCAGCCGGTACGCCAGCGACGTCACCGCCGTCGTCGTCGCCGACTCCGGGCACTGGGTGTTCGAGGAGCAGCCCCAGCGCACCACCCAGATCCTGCTGGCTTTCCTCGACTGACTGGCACCACCAGGGGTGGACCGCCTGTGACCACGGGCGCTCCACCCCTGCTGTGAGCGTCGCTGCGGACGACGTCCGGCGGCGGCGGATTCGTGGTCGCGGCGCTTGCTGTTCTCGCACCAGACCCAGCGCCGTCGCGTCGCCGCCCAAGGCATGAGCCGGCGCCCGCGCGTCGCCCCCGCCGCGCTGCCCGTCAGAGGAGCGGAGCCAGGCGGAGCCCCATGAAGCCCGCCGTCGGAATTATCACGGGGCGCTTGAAGCTGCTGGGTGAACTCTCGTGTGCGCAGCTGCAGGTCAGAGGCCGTGGAGGGGATTGCAGCCCTACGCGCGGGTCGAGAACTGTGACCGCAGGTAGGAGCACCTTCGATGGCACGGAGCGGTCATCGCACGGCGGTGAGGGCCGCCTCGACTGCGCCGGTGAGGTCGTCGTGAGTGGCTCCGCCACGGCCTTGGGCTCGAAGTCCGATCATGGTGGTGGTGAGCAGCGAGCTCACGCCTGGCACGTCGAGGTCTGGAGCCAGTTCGCCGTCCCGGCGGCCCCGGAGGAGGAGATCGTGTACGGCGGCGCGGATGCCGTCGAAGGCGGTGCGCACCCGGGCAGCGGCCTCTGGGTCGCTCGCGCCGAGCTCGGTCGCGGTGTTGACCATGAAACAGCCGCGGGCCTCGGGATCGGTCTGGAGGCACTCGACGCTGTCCATCAGCCAGGCCCGAATCACGGACCGGACGGGGCCGTCCGTGCTGAGGTGCCGCAGGGCGGTCACCGACTCGGTGCGGGCATACTCGTCTAGGGCCCGCAGGAACAGCCGGTGCTTGTCGCCGAAGGCCGCGTACAGGCTGCTGGGGCGAAGGTCGAGCGCCTCCCCGAGGTCACGGACGGAGGTGGCCGCGTAGCCCTGCCGCCAGAAGAGATGCATGGCTCGGTCGAGGACGACCTGCTCGTCGAACTCGCGCCGTCGTCCCACAGTTCCCACTGTACGCCCTTGTGGAGCGGGTGCTCCGGATCAGAGGCCGACCGTTCGCATTGCCCGTAGCGTCGTCAGCTCCACGTCGTCCGGCGCTGCGGTGGTGGTCAGGTCTGGTGACACCTTGAGCTCCCAGCCGGTCTCGGCGTGCACCTGCTCGACGCTCACCCCGGTGTGCAGCGCGGTGAGCACGAGTTCGGCGCTGGCCGCGTCGGGTTCCAGCACGCCCAGGTCGGTGATCACGCGGGTGGGGCCGGCACCACGCAGACCCAGACGCCGCCGGTCGCTCGGGCCGCGTCCGTGACCGACAGTCGTCACGAAGTCGACCTGCGGGACGAACGTGCGCAGGCGGTGCCGCGTCACGATCATCACCTCGCGGCAGTGCGCTGCGATCTCCGGGGCGCCGCCCGATCCGGGCAGGCGGACCGTGGGGTGGTCGTAGGGGCCGATGACCGTGGTGTTGAGGTTGCCGAATCGGTCGAGCTGCGCGCCGGAGAGGAAGCCGACGTCGATCCGGCCTGGCTGAAGCCAGTAGTTGAACAGCTCGGGCACGGGGACCACCGACAGCGCGGCGTCGACGAGGACCTCGTCGCCGATGGATAGCGGCAGCTCGGTCGGCTTGGTGTCGATGGTGCCCGACTCGTAGATCAGCACCAGGCCTGGTGCGTGCAGCCGGCGGGCGAGGTTCGCGGCGGTGGAGGGAAGCCCGATCCCGACGAAGCAGGTCTGCCCGTCGCGCAGCGCGCGTGCCGCGGCGACCGTCATCATCTCGTCCGCGGTCCAGGTGGCCTCGGTCGTCATCCGTCCTCCCGCAGCTGCGTCAGCCACGCCGTGAAGGCGTCCCGGTCGCGGCTGACGGCGTCCCAGGCCCGGTAGGCGGCGTTGTCGCGGTCGTAGTAGCCGTGGGCGTAGGACGGGGCGGCCCCACCCGGCGCGACCACCACCGCGTCGACGACCCAGCTCGGCAGCACCACCGAGCCAGGCACGGGCGTCAGTTCCTCGACGACTTCCTCGACCGTCACCAGTGCGCGGGACGACGCGAGCACCGCCTCCTTCTGCACGCCGAGGATGCCCCACAGCTGCACGTTCCCGGCACGGTCCGCGCGTTGGGCGTGCACGACCGCCACGTCCGGGTTGACCGCCCGCACGGCCGCGAGCTCCTCGCCGGTGAAGGGGCAGGTGACCTTGGAGATCGTGTCGGTGTGCGCCGGCAGGTCGGTGCCGGCGTAGCCACGCAGCACCGCGAACGGCAGCCCCGAGGCGCCGGCGACGTACCGGTTGGCCATGCCCGCGTGGCTGTGCTCCTCGATGTCCAGGGTCACGGGCCAGCCGGTGGCCAGTGCGTCGCGCACACGGTGCAGCGAGCCGACGCCGGGGTTGCCTCCCCAAGAGAAGACGAGCTTGCGGGCGCATCCGGCGCCGACGAGCTGGTCATAGACCAGGTCGGGGGTCATCCGGACGAGGGTGAGGTCGCGGCGACCCTGTCGGATGATCTCGTGCCCGGCGGCGAACGGGATCAGGTGCGTGAAGCCCTCGAGGGCGACGGTGTCGCCGTCGTGCACCAGTGCCGCGACGGCTCGTGACATGGAGAGGATCTCGGTCACGTCAGACCCGCTCGACCGCGAGCGCGACGCCCTGCCCGACCCCCACGCAGAGGGTGGCCAGCCCGCGCCGTGCGCCCTCCCGCTCCAGGCGACCGAGCAGGGTGACCAGCAGCCGGCACCCGGAGGAGCCGAGCGGGTGCCCCAGGGCGATCGCGCCGCCGTCGGCGTTCACTGGCTCGGGGTCCAGATCCAGGCGGCGGATACAGGCCAGCACCTGCGGGGCGAATGCCTCGTTGATCTCGACCGCGTCGAGGTCGCCGACGACCAGCCCTAGCCGGGCCAGCAGCTTCTGGGTCGCTGGGACCGGCCCGAGCCCCATCAGGGACGGGCGCACACCTGCCGACGCGCAGCCGAGGATCCGGGCGCGCGGGGTCAGCCCGTGCCGTTCGATCGCCTCCTGAGACGCGACGATGACGGCGGAGGCGCCGTCGGCCAGCGGGCTGGAGCTCCCGGCGGTGACCACACCGTCGGCTCGGAACACCGGACGCAGCTGCCCCAGCCTGTCCAGGGTGGTGCCTGGACGAACCGTCTCGTCCTGCGCGACCCGTCCGTCGGACGTGTGGACCGCCGTGATCTCGGCGTCGAAGCGACCTGCGTCCCTGGCCGCCGTAGCGAGGCGGTGGCTCCGCTCGGCGAAGGAGTCCGACTCTTCGCGGGTGATCCCGTCCAGGGCTGCGACCTCCTCGGCGGTCTCGCCGAGGCTGAGGGTGGCCCGGCCCTCGTCGAGGGCCGGCATCCGTGGGTTGACGAAGCGCCAGCCGAGCGCCGTGTCGACGATCTCGCCCGGCTCGGCCCAGGGCGTGCCGGGTTTCGCCAGCGCCCACGGGGCGCGCGTCATGCTCTCGGCGCCGCCGGCGACCACCAGGTCGTTCTCGCCCGCGGCCACCGCTTGCGCCGCCGCCGCGACGGCCGTCAGTCCGGAGGCGCACAACCGGTTGACGGTATATCCGGGCGTCGACACGGGCAGCCCCGCGAGCAACACCGCCATCCGGGCGAGGTTGCGGTTGTCCTCCCCGGCCTGGTTGGCCGCACCGAGTATCACCTCCTCGACCACACCGTCCTGGCTCGCCCGTGTCAGCCCGGCTCGGTCGATGACCTCGCGCACCACGAGGGCAGCCAGCTCGTCGGCGCGAACCGACGAGAGCGCGCCGCGGTGCTTGCCCACCGGGGTCCGCACCCCTCCCACCAGGAACACCTCGCGACCATTCATCGCCGTCGTGCCTCCTCATGTCCGAGTCGGGGAGCGCGGGGTGCGGGACCGTCCACCACGTCGCGCCCGAGCTCGCGTCGGCCAGGACAAGCACCGGTGCGCGGGCAGGGCGGCGGACCAGGTAACGGCGCTCAGGTCTCGTCGTGGTGGGCGCAGGCGGCGGCCACAGCGGCGGTGTCCCAGTAGAAGGGCCGGAAGTCGACGATCAACCCGTCGCGCACCTGGATGACCTGCACCATCGGTGCGTGCATGTCGACGCCGCGGGCACGTGAGCGGGTCACCAGGTCGCACAGCACCACGAGCGTGTCGCCGTCCTCGAGAAACCGCGGCTCGCGGACCTCCAGGTACTCCCAGGTGTCGTTCATCGCGGCGAAGAACCGCTCCACGCCGTCCGGGCCCACCCAGTCCCCGCCGTAGGGAAGACCAGCGGCCTGGTGCATCACCACCTGCGGGTCCAGCAGCGAGGCGATGCCGGCGAAACTCGCCCGGCCGGGCCCACCGGCGGTGAGGTAGGCCAGCTCCGCCTCGTAGAACCGCCGTAACACCTGTGAGGGCGACACGCTCATAGCGTCTTGATCATGCCGCCGTCGATGACCAGGTCGGCTCCGGTGATCCAGGACGCCTCCCCGCCGAGCAGGAACGCGACCAGGGACGCAACTTCTTCCGGCTCGCCCATCCGCCCCAGGCTGATGGCCATGTTCGCCGGGACGTGCTCGTCGAGCACCTGCTGACGCGTGGCCTCGGACTGCGCGGCCATCCCGGCAGCGATCCCGTCGTCGGCGGTCCAGCTCGGCGTCTTGACGGGGCCCGGCGACACGGCGTTGACCCGGATCCCGCGGGGTGCGAACTCCTCCGACAGCGCCTTCGTCAGGTTGCCCACCGCCGCCTTCATCGCGGAGTAGTCCACGACGAAAGGCAACGGCAGGCGCGCGTTGACCGAGGACACGGTGACGATCGCGCCGGCACCCTGCTGGAGCATCGAGGGCAGCAGGGCACGGGTCAGGCGGACGGCGGAGAGCACGTTGACGTCGAACCCCTCCTGCCACTGCACGTCGGTGACGTCGAGGAACGAACTCCGCGGCGTGAACGCACCGACGTTGTTGACCAGTGCGTCGACGTGACCGTGCCGCCGCAGCGCGGCGTCTGCCAGGGCTTGGGCCCCCTCGGCCGTGGCGAGGTCGACGGGCACGACGGTCAGCCCGTCGGAATCGCTCGCCGACGCGCTGCGCGAGCCGGTGACGACGGCGTAGCCGTCCTTCAGCAGCCGCGCCACGACGGCCTCTCCGATGCCCTTCGTGCCGCCGCTGACCACGGCGACAAGCTGTTCTGTCATGAGATCCTCCTGGTTAGTTGGCTGTGAGCGTGTGCAGTTCGTAGGTCATCGAGCAGCCGGGCTAAGGATCCGCGGTTGTCGCGGTCCAGGAGCACACCGTCCTGCGGCAGCCGTTGGGCGGCCTGCGGCACGGCGACCTCGATGTCGCTGACCCGGGCCCCGGCCGTAGCGAGGACCTTGCGGGCGTCGGCCTGGGCCCAGACGGCGCCGAAGCTGCCGGGGCTGGCGCCGATGACGCCGGCCGGCTTGCCGAGCAGCGCGGCCGAGCCGCGGGGTCGGGACGCCCAGTCCAGCGCGTTCTTCAGCACCCCGGGCAGCGAGCCGTTGTACTCGGGGGTCGCGACGAGCAACGCGTCCGCCTCACCGACCGCGGCGCGCAGCCGCGCGACCGATGCCGGCGCCGCTGCGACATCGTCGTCCTGGTCGTAAGGAGGCAGGTCGCGCAGGCCGTCGAACACGACGAGCTCGTCAGGCCCGAGGAGGGCGGCCGCGTAGTGGAGGAGGCGAGTGTTGTAAGAGTCCCGGCGCAGGCTCCCGCTCAGGCCGAGGATCCGCATCACGCCGCAACCAGACTTGACGACGGCGGCAGCACGGAGCATGCCGGAGTCCCGTCGTAGTCGTCCTCGTCCTCGTCGCTTGTACGGATGACGGCCACAGAGTTCCTCCTCGTTTTGGAGCATACGCTCCGGAAACCAGGACGCTAGCACCGATCTGGAACGGTCGCTACGAAACACCGGCATCCACGTCGAGTCGGCCCCAACGAGCAGAGACACCCGATGAGGCGCACGGAGGCGGCAGGCGTTCAGTTGTGGAACGAGCGCTAAGGAAGTACGTTCGAGAAGTGGAACGACCGCTCCGAAACCGGCGACGCTGCCGTCGTTGGCCCTGGGGCCGCCTTGGAGGACACGCCTGTCTATGACCGCTCCCGCATCTACCGACGTGACGTCTCCGACGCTGCGCGACCGGGCCGCGGCCCTGGTGCCCCGCGCATATGTCGTCTTCGACCTGACCGTCACCGATCCCGACGCCTACGAGACCTACCGGGTGCACGGCCAGGCGACCGTGCGCCGGTGGGGCGGTCGTGTCCTCTCAGGTGAGCCCGCACCTCACAGCGTCGTCGAGGTGCTGGAGGGGGACTGGCCCACCCGACGCCTGGTCATCGTCGAGTTCCCGAGCCTCACCGTCGCCCACGCCTGGTACGCCTCACCCGAGTACCGCCACGCAGCCGCGCTGCGGCAGGTGTCAGCGACAGGACGCGTGCTCCTGGTCGAAGGATGGAACCCCCCTTGGTGAGCGACAGCACGCAGTCACCGACAACCAGCCAGGACGTCACCGCGCAGGTGCTCGACACCCTCGCCGCGGCAGGAGACACCAGGCTCGCCTTCGTGACCCGGGCTCTGGTCCGTCATCTGCACGACCTCGCGCGGGAGGTCCAGCTGAGCCCCGGTGAGCTGTTCGCGGCCGCCGAGTTCCTCACCGCCTGCGGGCAGATCTCCTCGGCGTCGCGACACGAGTTCCTGCTGCTGTCCGACACCCTCGGGCTCACGATGGTCGTCGACACCCTCGCCGCGACCGCGCCGGCGGGGACCTTCGAGTCCAGCGTGCTGGGGCCGTTCTACCGGGCCGAGGCGCCGTTCCACGAGCACGGCGCCGACCTGTCCCGGGGCGAGATCGACGGGGAGCCGCTGCACGTCGCGGCGTTGGTCACCGACGCGAACGGCCGGGCGCTGCCAGGTGCGGTGCTCGACGTCTGGGGCACCAACGCGGCCGGGCTGTACGAGAACCTCGACCCCACCCAGCCCGACATGAACCTGCGCGGCCGCTTCCGCGCCGACGACGACGGCCGCGTCGACTTCTGGACCGTCAAGCCCGTCAGCTACCCGATCCCCGACGACGGACCCGCCGGCGCTCTGCTGCACGGGCTCCACCGGCACAACATGCGTCCCGGGCACCTGCACGTCATCGTGTCCGCCGACGGCCACCGCACGGTCGTGTCCGAGCTGTTCACCGACGACGACCCCTACCTCGACAGCGACGCCGTCTTCGGGGTCAAGCCGTCGCTCGTCGTCCACTACGACCGCGTCACCCCGGACCCCACCGCCGACTCGAGTCGGACCGGCCCGTTCTGGTCGCTGCGTCACGACTTCGTCCTCGCGGCGGGCGAGGCCACCCGCGTCGGCTTCAGCACCGGCACCCTCGACGACACACCCGACGACACTCCCGACGACACTCCCGACCGCTGAGGCCGAGGCGACCATGCACCCCTTCGTCCACGAGTCCCTGCCCGGCCGCGTCGTGTTCGCTGCCGGTGCCGTGAACAGCTTGCCCGCAGAGGTCGACCGGTTCACGCAGCCGCGGGTGCTCCTCATCGCCGCCGAGGCCGAACGGCACCTGGCCGCACGCGTCGAGACGCTGCTGGGTGATCGGGTCGTCGCGGTGTGGCGCACGGTGCGCCAGCACGTGCCCACCGACCTGGCGGACGACGCCGCCGCGGCGGCCGCGGCTGCCGCGGCCAACTTGCTGCTCAGCGTCGGGGGCGGGTCCACGACGGGGCTGGCCAAGGCCGTCGCGCTGCGCACCGGGCTGCCGGTCCTGGCCGTGCCCACCACCTACGCCGGGTCAGAGATGACCCCCATCTGGGGACAGACCGACAAGGGCACGAAGACCACCGGCCGCGACACCGCCGTGCTTCCGCGGGTGGTGGTGTACGACCCCGAGCTGACCACCGGCCTACCAACCGCGGTCACCGCAGCCAGCGGCATGAACGCACTCGCCCACTGCGTCGAGGCCGCCTACGCACCCGGTGCGTCCCCGGTGACCACAGCACAGGCAATGACGGCCGTCGAAGTACTCACTGATGCGCTACCCCGGGCAGTCGATCACCCCGACGACCTCGATGCGCGTAGCGACGCGCTGTACGGCGCCTTCCTCGCCGGTTCGGTTCTCGCCACCGCCGGCATTTCTGTCCACCACCACGTCTGCCACGTCCTGGGTGGCCTGTTCGACCTGCCCCACGCGCAGATGCACGCGATCGTTCTCCCGCACGCCACCTGGGCCGTGGCCGCCGCAGACCCTGAGGCGTTGCGAGCCCTCGAGCGGGTGCTCGGGGCCGACGTCCCCGCGCGGCTGTTCGACCTCACCGCTCGACTCGGCCTGCCCACCGCGCTGGCCGCGATCGGGATGCAGGACGCAGACATCGACATCGCGGTGCCGCGGGTCCTCGCGGCAACCGCCGGGGACCCGACACCATTGACACCCGCCACGGCCAGACGACTACTGCACGCCGCGGTCGGCGGCACCCGCCCGGACAAGTCCAGGTGAGCGCTCCCGGAGACGCCCGACGCGTCATCAGCGCCACCCGTGAACTCGCCGCACCAGCTGAGCGCATCTTCCAACTCATAGCCGACCCTGCCGAGCAGCCACGTTGGGACGGCAACGACAACCTCGCCGAGGCACCGCCGGACCAACGCGTCCGAGGTGTCGGCGACGTGTTCACCATGAGGCTCACCACGGGAAGTGGCCGCGAAAACCATGTCTGCGACTTCGAGGAAGGTCGCCGAATCGCATGGAGGCCCTCGGAGCGCGACCAACAGCCCCCAGGGCACTGCTGGCGGTGGGAGCTCGAGCCACTCAGCGAATCGCGCACCCGCGTCACGCACACCTACGACTGGAGCGGGCTGACCGACGTCAAGCGCTTCCCACGCGCCCGCGCCACGACAGCTGACAACCTCCAGAGGTCACTCGCTCGTCTGGCCGCCCTCGTCGAGGCCGCCCCACCCCTGGAGCCGGTAACACCCTGACTAGGGGGAAGGTGCGACGCGTAAGGGCCTGGGCTCGACTGCCTCGGACCGGGGCACTCCTAACCCCCAAGGCGTCTCATATCCTTGGTAGTGAGACGACGGCGGCAGTTTGCAGACCAGGAATAAAGGTCTGCCAGCCAGACACATCCTTCCCGGCAAGACGGACGGCTCAGACCAGGACACTTTCTACTCGCGACGTCGACGCCTGCGTTGCTGGGCCGTTCGTCGCTCCTCGGACGCGCTTCTCACCTGCGGCGACTGCGGCAGAGGGGTGGATCTACCGGAGCACGACGGGGTTGGTTGCAGGGCTGACAAGGCGATAGCGTCCGGAGGTGCGAGGGCGCCCTGGATCGTGGGCATGCGCCGTGAGGGTGTGGCGATGATCGAGCCGACCGACGACCGTGACCTGCTGCGTGCAGCGGTGGAGGCAGGTCTAGACGGTCTGGTGGTGGTCTCCTCGCAGGGTCGGATGCTGTCGATGAACCACCAGTTCGTCGAGATGTGGCCGATCCCGGCCTACGTCGTGGCCTCCGGCGACGACGAGGCCGCCCTGGCGGTCGCGATGCAGCAGCTGGTCGACCCGGAGGCCTTCCTGACCAGGGTCCACGAGGTGTACGAGGACCCGTCGGGTCCGGTCCGCGACGAGCTGCACCTGCGTGACGGCCGGGTCTTCGATCGATACGGCACCCCGCTCCGCTCGCCGACGGGGACCTACCTGGGGTGGGCCTGGTACTTCCGTGACGTCACCGCGGAGCGTGTCGCCGCAGACCAGGCCCTCCAGGCGGGTGAACGTTTCCGCAAGCTGGCGCGCACGCTGCAGGAGAGCCTCCTGCCACCCCACCTGCCCGAGGTGCCCGGACTGGAGCTCGCGGCCCGGTACCTCCCCGGCTCCAGCGTCGTGGAGGTCGTGGGCGACTTCTACGACGTCTTCCAGACCACCGACGGGGGGTGGGCACTGACGATTGGCGACGTCTGCGGCAAGGGCGTCGAGGCAGCGACCGTGACGGCCCTGGCCCGCTACACCATCCGCGCGGCGGCCGTGACGAGGTCCTCGCCCGCCGACGTCCTGCTCCTGCTGAACGAAGCCATGCGCCGACAGCACCCCGACTCGGAGCGGTTCGTCACCGCGACCTACGTGACCGTCGTCCAACGGCAGAGCGAGGTCCACCTGCGGCTTGGCCTGGCCGGTCATCCCCCCGCCCTGCTGCGACGCGGGGACGGGACCGTCGAGCTCGTGGGCGAGGTCGGCACCGTGCTCGGGGTCTTGGACGAGGTCACGCTGACCGACGTCGACGTGGTCATGTCGGCCGGGGACGCGCTCATCCTCTACACCGACGGGGTGACCGAGGCCCGGCGGGGCGGTGAGCTGTACGGCGAGGACCGCCTGCGGAGCCTCGTGGCCGGCCTGGACGGCTCCGCTGCCAGCGTCGCGGCGCGGATCGAGGCCGAGGTCATGGACTACAGCCAGGGCCATCAGTCCGACGACACGGCGATCTTGGTCATCCGCGTCCCCTCGCCACGAAGCGCGCGACCCTAGCCGTCAACAACCGCAGCCGGTCTTGGACCGCGTGCGGCACGCGAACCGAGCCCAGCGCACACCCGCCGCTCGCCCCGTCCACCCTCAGACACGCAAAACACACCCAGTCGTGTCACTAGGGATCCCCGTACGTGTCACCACCCCACAGGCCGCCGACCAGCACGTTCATTCCCCACCATGCCCCAGGACCCTGATCAGCTGCGGAACTCACGCTTGTGCCGAGGCGCTCTCAGGTCAGTAGCTGTTCGCGTCGACTTCGAACCAGACGGTCTTGCCGTAGGGATCGTCGCGGACGCCCCAGCGGGCGGCGACGAACTCGACGATGGCGATGCCGCGCCCGTCCAGGGCGGCGGTGTCCGGCTCTGGGGTTCGCGGGTGCTGGGAGTTGTCGTCGGCGACCTCGACGCGGACTTGCTGCGGTTGGGCGTGCACACTGAGTCTGGCCTCGCTGAGACCGTGGGTGAAGGCGTTGGTGACGATCTCGCTCGTGAGTAGGACGGCTGCGTCGCGCACGTCGATGTCGGTGCCTGCGGTGGTGCAGGTGGTGGCCACGAAGTCCCGGGCGAGGCGGACCGAGGCGGGGTCCGGTGCCAACCTCAGCACCGCCGCGGGTCGGGCGCTTACCTCCCGGCCCGTCATGCCAGTCATGGTCTCCCATCCGGCCACGTCACGCACCGTGTTCCCCGCTCACGTTCAGGTGGGTCAATAAGTAGGCACCGTGGGGTCGTGGTGACGGAGCCTCGTGCGCAGCGCGATCTTGGGCAGGCCTTCGCCCAGGTCGCCCGGACGCTGCAGTCGGAGCAGACCGCGCAGCTGACGTTGCAGAAGATCTTCGACCTCGCTCCACCGCTGATCGAAGGGTGCGACCACCCCGGAGTCTCGATGGTGAGGGGGCCATGCGTGGAGACTCCCGCTGCCGGCGACCCTGCGCATGAGCCAGTTGCGCAACCTGCTGCGGTTGGGCGTGGACCGGGGTGAACCGGCCGGAGACCTGCCGCGGCGCCGGCGTCACTTCCACCTACAGGTCACCGACATCGCGACGTGCGCGTTCGCGCTTCTCGAGCCGCCCGGCCAGGGCCCGGCGCGGATGACCTTCGCCAGCGCCGGGCACCCCGCCGCTGCTGATCACCGCCGACGGCGCAGCCCGCTACCTGGAGACCCCAGAAGCACCTGCTGCTCGGGATAAGAGGAGACCAGCACCGTTCCAGCACAACGGTGCACCTGCCCGCCGGCTCCACGCTGCTGCTGTACACCGACGGCCTCGTCGAGCACCGCGGCCGCAGCGTCAGCGACGGGCTAGACCGCCTCCGTCAGATCGGCGCCACCCTGGCCGCGAAACCGTTGGAGCAGCTTTGCGACAGCCTGATCTCCCAGCTCGCCGCCCGCTCCGGCAATGACGCCTGCCTGCTCGGGTTGCGCATCCCCGACCTCTAGCAGGACATCTAGCCCGGACGTCCGCGACGGGTTCTGCCGGCGGCGCGTACGGCGCAGTGGTCTGGGTAGACACGTAACACCCTGTCGATGCGGCCGGTCGCGGGAAACGGGTCAGGTCCCGTCACTCAAGCCCAGCGGTGGCGGGGCCGCCGCTCGGCCTAGGGGCAACGGCTTCTACCCGGGCTCGGGCGGTGCCACTGCGGTCGGGAGCTGACGGGTGTCCACGACCTGGCGGGCGATCTCGCGGAGCTTGACGTTCGTCGTCTGGCTGGCACGGACCAGGAGGGCGAAGGACTGCCCTTCGTCCAGGTCGTAGCGCAGCATGAGCATGCCCTGGGCCTGCCCGATCAGGAGCCGGGACGACACGGCCTCTGCCAGCTGGGTCTGCCGTCGGATAGACGCGTAGGCGATCGCGGCGTGCGAGGCGAACATGAGGCCGACGTGCTCGGACTCGTCGTCGAAGGCGTTCGCCTTGTACGAGTAGAGGTTGAGCGCCCCGAGGTCGTCACCGGTGACGAAGAGCTGGAGCGACAACATCCCGCGGGCCCCGGCGGCGGCGGCCCGGGGGGCGAACAGCGGCCACCGCTGTTCCACGGCCATGTCGGGGACGCGGACCGTCTCCTGGTGGTACGCGGCGTCGACGCACGGGCCTTGACCGGTCTGCTGCTGCAGGTCGTCGATGACCTGCGTCAGCCGACCCGTGGCCGCCTCGGACGTCACCCTTCGCCGACCCATCACCAGGCTGATCGACCCTTCGTCGGCCCCGGGGATCAGGTCGACGGCGCCGCGGACGATGCCCTCCAGCGTCTCTGCAGGGCTCCCCGACTCCTGCAGCTGTCGCGCCACCCGGGTGAGCTTCGTAGCCAGCACGTCCTCGCCGCGGTACCCGCCTGTGTCCTGCGCCGAGGCCTCGCCCCGGTCACCCCGCCCACCGAGGCCCTGCTGATGGTCCTGTCCGTCGCTGGTCACTATGGCCTCAGCTCTTGTGCGTTCAACGAATTCTCCGGTGCAGCCGGGTGCTCGGGAACCGCACCGACTGGGCGACCTGCCCCGAGTCTGGCGTGGATGCCCGGGCTGTGCGCGCGCGCCCCACCGAGCTGAGCTCCCCCCCGCATAGCTCGACCGCGGGTCGACCGCCGGCTGATGACCTCGGTAATAGTTCGAGAACCCTTGATGATCGCCGGTGAAGATGACTAACGTACGACCGGGTTGAGGTCACAGCCCACCGGGCATCGTGCACGACCGGGGCTTATGTTGCGTCCATCCCGGGTTGTGCCTGTTCGGCCACGGAGGCCTCTTGTGACCGCCAACCCATCGGGTGTCCCAGCGATGCGCTCTGGACCTGCTAGACGACTGAGCGTCGTTGGTGTTCCTGGCAGGGGAATCGACAACCTCACGGTGCATATCGAGGGTGAGCTGGACCTGCTGACGGCACCGTCTCTGCTGTCTGAGCTCACCGGGTTGGCGAGGGCCGGGTACTGCCACGTCGACCTCTACCTGCGCGATGTGACTTTCTGCGACGGGACCGGTCTGACGGCCTTGCTCAAGGGTCAACGTGAGTTCGCTCGACGCGGTGGCAGGGTCCTCGTGCACGACCCGTGCTGGTCGCTGCGGACGCTGCTCGACATCTTCGAGCTCACCCTCGCCCTCGAACCTCGAGTTCGCCAAGACAGTACTGATGCCGCCCACCCGCAGGACTGACGTGCTGCCGTCACCCGTCGCCTGATCCTGCAGCACGTGGTCCGCCTCCGGCGTGGAGAACAATCAGCCCCCGTCCACCCCGCGGGCCGCGTCTCGGGCCGCCCTGATCGCGGCCAGCGCGTGGACGTCAGCGGCCAGGGCGGCGACGGTGCGGGTGGTGACGGTGCGGGCGGCGACGGTGCGGGTGGTCGCTTGGGGGGTGCTGTGCCAGCTCCTCGCGGCTCCGATCCAGATCGGTTCAGGGGGGCGAGGTGGTAAGGAGTCTGGTGATGTGGTCGGCGGGCTGGGGCCGGCCTAGGTGGTAGCCCTGGGCATGCGTGCAGTGCAGCTGGCGTAGCTGGTGAAGGGTCGCGGCGTCCTCGATGCCTTCGACGATGACCGTGCGGTCGAGCTGGCTCCCGAGCTGCAGGACTGCTGACACGACCGCCGTGGCGGCCGGTCGCTGGATGAGGTCGGCGGTGAAGGAACGGTCGATCTTCCAAGTGCTGGCGGGCAGGTCGACGAGTCGGCGCAGTGAGGAGTACCCGGTGCCGAAGTCGTCGATGGCCAGCTCGCAGCCCAGCCCCCGCAGACCGGTGACCGCACGCGCCGCGGAGGTTTCACAGATCAGGCCGGTCTCCGTCAGCTCCAGCGTCAGGCGGGCGGGAGCGACCCCGCTGCGGCGGAGCACGGCGCTGAGGTGGCCGAGGAACTTGGCCCCGGTGAGCTCCTCGGCCGAGACGTTCACGAACAGCCGGGGCGGTGCCCGCTCGCCCAGGGACCGGTCCCAGCTCGCCAGCTGCTCGCACGCCGCCTCCAGCACCCACGCCCCGATGTCGGGCATCAACCCGGCCCGCTCGGCCTGCGGGACGAAGTCCTGCGCGGCCAGCAGACCACGCTCGGGGTGCTGCCACCGGATCAGTGCCTCCACCGCATGCACCCGCCCGAGAACCGCCCCGGCGCCTGCTCCATCGACACCCGGACCTGGGATCACCGGGACCCAAGGCCCAGGCTCGACCTTTCCAGCGGGGTCAGTGGGGCCAGTGGGGTCAGTGGGGTCAGTGGGGTCGGTGGGGTCGGTGGGGTCAGTGGGGTCGGTGAGGTGGAGGATGGGCTGGTAGTGCAGGTGGAGCTGTCCCTCGCGAAGCGCGATGCGCAGGTCGGTCGCGGTCTGGCGTTGGGTGATGGCTTCGGTCCGGTCGGCGTTGTAGCTGTCGGCCTCGAAGAGCGCGTACCCGCCGGGCCCGGCTCGTTTGGCGCGGTACATCGCGCTGTCGGCGTGGGCGATGAGCGCGGCCGGAGCCATGGTGGGGTCATTGGTCAGGGCCAGTCCTAAGCTCGCGGAGGGGTGCACGACGGCACCGTTGACCTGGTGCAGGGGGGCGAGCTCGGTGAGTATCCGCCGGATGATGGTCTCGGCGTCCTCCGCCCCGCTGAGGCCTTCGAGGAGGACGACAAACTCATCGCCGCCAAGGCGGGCCACGACGTCGGTGGGTCGCACCGCCGACCGGATCCGTTCCACGCAGGTCAGCAGCAGCCGGTCCCCGGCGTCGTGACCGTAGGTGTCGTTGACGTACTTCAGCCCGTCGATGTCGGCGAACAGCACGCCGACCTGCCCCGGGTGCCGGGCCAGAGCGGCGATGGCGTGGCTCAGCTGCTCCAGGAACACCCACCGCACCGGCAGCCCGGTCAGCGGGTCGTGCATCGCCCGGAACGCCAGGTCCTTCTGAGCCTGCCGCGCGAGGTCCCGGTCGGCGGTCACGATCATGAACGACGTGGCGACCTGGGCCAACGTCCGCGCCAGGGCCAGCTCGTCGGCATCGAGGCGGCGCGGTTCGGCCCGGTACAGATCCAGCACCCCCCACCGCTGGCCGCGAGCCAGCAGCGGGATGGCCGTGACCGCGCGCAGTCCTGAGCGGACCGCCTGGGCCTGGAACAGCGGCCAGTCACCTTCGACGGTCAGGTCAGCGATGTTGACCAGCTCCCGCGTGACATGACTGAGGTGGCAGGGGCCGTCCTGCAGCTCCTCCTGCATCCGCTCCAAGACCGTCACGGCCTGTTCCGACGGGCCCGTCACGAAGGAGAACCCCAGCAGGTCCCCCTGGGCGGGCACCATCACCCCGGCCCCGTCGATCCCCAGGACACGTACGGCGTCGCGGGCGAGCCGCTGCAGCACGTCCTCGAGGGAGAAGTCACCCGCCACAGCCTCGGAGAAGCCTGTCAGCACCTCGGTGAGGTCCCGGTTCACGACCACGCAGCCCCTCCTGCGACGACAACGGCGCCCTGGCGGTGACCACAGCCATGATCGCAGCAATCACGACAGCGATCACTACAGCAATGACCACGGCAAAGATGACGACGATCTGAACCGGTTCTTGGCCGGACCCGGTCAGAGATTACGATTGCACGTTGTCACGAAACGGCTGCGCAACCTACTGCTCGCACGTGGGACACGTGTCCGGTCTGCTTCTCGCACACAAGGACCCCGGTGTCCAGCGACTCCACCGTGCTGCGGCTCGCGACGGGCTACAGCTAGGGCAGCTCACACGTCGGCCGTCATGCCCTCCCTCAGCCGCTTCAACGCCCCGCTCAGCAGCCGCGAGACCTGCATCTGCGAGAGGCCGATCTCGACGCCAATCTCGGTCTGTGTCTTGTTCGCGAAGAACCGCAGCGCCAGGATCCGGCGCTCCCTGGGCGGCAGTTCCACGAGCAGCGCCTGCAGTGTCAGGCGGTCCGGAGCGCTACTGAGGTCGGTGTCGGTGTCGGGAACCAGATTGGCCCACGTGCTGTGCTCCCCGTTGGGCGGAGCGTCCAGGGAGACCGCGCTGTACCCGCTGCCCGATGTCACCGCCTCGATCACGTCGTCCACCGCGGCGCCCAGGTGCCCCGCCAGCTCGTTGATCGTCGGGGCCCGGTAAAGGTCCTGGGAGAGCTCGTCGGTGGCCCGCGCGATGCGAGGGCGTAGCTCCTGCAGGCGGCGGGTCGGTCGCACAACCCACCCGCTGTCACGGAAGTAGCGCTTGATCTCCCCGGTGATGGTGGGGATGGCGTAGCCCATGAACGAGGTCCCATGGCCGCAGTCGTAGCCCCGCACCGCCTTCACCAGCCCCAGGGCAGCGATCTGCATCAGGTCTTCGGTAGGAACGCCGCGGTCCCGGTAGCGGGCCGCCATCGACCGCGCGGCGGGCAGATGGAGCCGCACGAGCTCCTCCACCAGTTCTTCACGGGCACGCGGATCACGCGCCAGCGACAGACGTAGGAACAAGTCACCGGCGTCCGGGTCACCCCGGTGCACGCGCACCGCACCCTGCTCGTCGGGTGGGGTGCGGGTAGGTGAGCACGCAGTGATCGGCACGGTCATGGGCAGCCCTCGTCGCGGGCGGGAGCGCCTCAATGCTGAAGCGCGGTAATGGCCCAGGCCCAGAAAGGACCCGCCCGATATGTCTAGCCGCGTCGCGGACCGCTGTCGAGTCGTGGCCCACGAGTCGTTACGCCCTGGCGTCCGACCGCACGCCGTCGTGCTGCGCGCCCGGGCGCCAGAGCGTGTCCGATCCAGTGTGGACGGACCTGATCCGAGAGTCGGCGGATGACCGGTGTCACCCGCTCCGCTTTGACGCTGGCTGTGGCTCCTCACGCCGGCACGGTCGGGCGGTCCAACGCCCGCCTCGCTGCGCACCGTGTTCCCGTTACGGGCCGTACGGTCCGGATCGACAAAGCCACGGCGGTGGGACCAACTCAGGCCGCCACGAACGCGTGTCGCCCCATCGGGTGGGCCCGGATCAGACCAGTCGGCCCGAGGCCGAGTCAGTTGACACTGAACGCCCGGCTGGGTCCCGGCGAGCCCGCCGAGGATGGCGCCGCCAAGGGTGACCGCCGCCACGGCGAGGGCGGCGATGATGCCGCCGGTGGTGAGGTCGTCGGCGGAGCTCGAAGGGGAACCCTGACGCTCATGGTGGCGGTGCGGGCCGTGCCTGCCCGCCTAGCCACACCTGGGGGGTAGGGGGCCCGGGCGGACGCTTCGTGCCCGCACCGCGATCCCAATCCTCGCACCTGAGTGCTTCGCGGAGGAGAGGTCGAGGGTCACCGTTCCAGGTCGGTGGAGCGGGGAGTTCGTGAGGGAGCGGCCGGGCGTTCGGTGGCCCGGGGAAACGCCGGTGGGTGGACGGCGTAGCGCGGTGGCAGTCCCTGGCGGGCGGTGGCCAGCGCGACGGCGGCCGCGGTGTCAGGGAACGGGTTGACGCCGGCGGTCTGGGCGAGGGTGTGGGCGTGGGGGCGGGCGTCGACGAGGCGGTTCATGAGTTCGGGCTGCACCGCGGGCGGCGTACCTGGTTGCGTGCTGGGGCCGGAGGTCTGCCGGACCCAGATGGCGGTGGTGGCGCGCTCGTTGGGGTTGGGGACCAGCCACGCGCCGGTGCCGAGCTGCTGGCGGCCGGTGCGGTGGAGCGCGTCGACGACGTGGGGTTGGCTGCGGGCGATGGCCGCGGCGATCCGTCCGGCGTCGGGGTGTGTGGGTGGGATCTTCGCGACGTAGTGCAGCAAGGCGCGGGTCTGTTCGATGGCGCGGGAGTCGCTGGTGGGTTCGATGGTGGCCAGCTGGCGGCTGGCGGCGCCGGCCAGCACCGCGGCGTGCCGCCGGGCGGCGGCCGCGACGTCGGGGTTGGTGGTGAGGCGGGCGGCGTGCTCGCTGAGGGTGGCTTGGGCCTGAGCGAGCAGGACAACGTCGCGGGGGGCAATGACGCCGGCCCGGCCGAGCAGCTCGACGACCGCCTCCTGGGCGAGGGGGACGTGCACCGGAGCACGGACGGCCTCGGGCCGGGTCCGGGGATGACG
Organism: Jannaschia sp. R86511; assembly: GCF_042466345.1. Taxonomy (NCBI): domain Bacteria; kingdom Pseudomonadati; phylum Pseudomonadota; class Alphaproteobacteria; order Rhodobacterales; family Roseobacteraceae; genus Jannaschia; species Jannaschia sp. R86511. Next base: position 12,838 of record NZ_JAXHCD010000001.1, on the reverse strand, counting down.
CAGGGGAGCGACATCGGGCAGGGGTCCTTGTTCGGCGAGGTGGCGGGTCCGTTCACCGGCCGCGCGCAGTCCCTGGGTGGCGGCGCCGGCGTAACGGTCGGACAGCACACCGGGGGCGACGTTGAGCTGGGCCTGGACCGCGGCGGGCATGCGGGTGGCTGCGGCGGAGATGTCGGCGTCGAGCACGGCGAGGCCCTGGCCGATGGCCGCGACGTCGGCCATGACGGACCACGCCTGGTGGTGACGAGGTCGCGACTCGGGTGCGGCGTTGGCCCACTGCTGGTGAGCGACCATTGCGGCGCGGGCGAGGTCGTGCCAGAGCCGGGTGGGCCCGGGTGCCGGGTTGGTGGTGAGGACGTCGGAAAGCGCGACGCCGGGGGTGGAGGGGTGTCGTTCCAGGGCGGCGCCGAGAGCTTGGACGGGGTTGGCCTCGAGCTGGCGCAGCGTCAGCCATTCCTCCTTGACCTTCCCCTGGCGGTGGGTGAGGTCGCGGTGCACAGCGACGAGCAGCCGCACGGTCGCGGCGTGACTGGCCACGACCAGCGGAAGGGCGTCCGGGGTGACGGGTTCGTGGTGGTCGAGCAGGCCGGCGACGCGATGCCCGACGGCGTGCCAGGCCTGGGTCCAGACGTCGGGCCGGTTCGCGGCCGTCGGACTACTCACGGGGTCGCGCTCGGGGAGTCCGGGGAGCCGTCGGCACGGACCGCGTCGCGCAGAGCGCGCACTGCCAGGGCATGGCGGAGGACGACCGCGGGGGGTGTGTCGGGGCCGGGCTGGGTGACGAGCTCGCGCAGCGCCTCCACGACCTCGTGGGCCACGGCAGGCCACGGCCGTCCCTCGGAGTCGGTGGCTGTCGTCGGGGGGTAAAGCGGGCGGACGTCGACCAGGTCCTCGAACACCTCACCCAGCCGGATACGGACAGCTGTCGGCACGTCGGTGCGCAGGATCAGCCCGTCGAGCAGATTCAGCGCGCGCGACAGTGCGGGCGGCGGTGTCTGGGTCGGGATCGGTGTCGGCTCGGCGGTGCTCATGGCGTCTCCTCGTCGTCGGTACCTGTCGTGTCGGCGCCTGTCGTTCGTGCGGTCCTTCTGCCTCACCGGAGTGAGGGCCGGGGGTGGGGGGCGGAGCCCCGGCTGTTCCGACGCCGTCAGGCGTCGGGTTCACGTGCTGAGGGGGCCCGGCAGGGTGGCGATCTTGAGGGGGGTGCTGGTCTCACCGTCGTTCGGGCGAGGCGCAGCCTGACCACGGGTGGTGGTGGCCGGAGGAGGTGGGGCCTCAAGATGCTTCGAGCGGAGCGAAGCGGAGTACGGTTTCGAAGGATCTTGGGGTGCCTCCGTAGAGCGCAGCGGTGCCGCCGCCGGCCGTGGTGACCTCCGGTCGACCGGGCGACGGTGAGACACCACCACACGTGCCCAGCCGTGGTCGGGACCGCGGAAGGTTCAGCCGGCAGCGGTGTCGTCCGACGTCGATGTCGGCGCAGTAGAGGTGGATGCCGCGGCGCCGCGGCGGTTGCTTCGAGGGCGGCCGGGGGCTCGCTTGCTCGGTGCGTCGAGGCCGACCCGCTTGAGCTCGTCTGTGGTCCAGCCGGCCTTGAGGGCGGCCGTGTAGGCGGTGGTGTCGCCACGCTCGGCGTCTGACAGGGCAGAGCGGGCGTCCTCGCGCTTCTGGCGGGCCTCAGCGAGGGTGCGCACGGCAGTGACCTTGTCGTCGAGCAGGGCGCGGGCGGCAGCTGCGATGCGGTCGGTGTCGAGGGATGTGGTCATGGGTGTCACCGTACGAAGTGATGGCCGCCCCGCGCCAGACGCCGAAGGGCCGTGTTGTGGATACCCGGGAGCACGAGCGGGTGGGGACAGAACCCCCGAACGCTTTTGAGCGGAGCAAGCTATAAGTTTAGGTGCCCTAAACGGGCGTTGGCGGTGGACGCCACGCGACTGAGTGAGCACACTGGTGTGCACCCCCGCGAACGGGGGGCGCTGCGCTGGGCCGGGAGGACGACGATGAGCGAGACGCCGAGGAGCGCGTCGACGTCGAGGTTCCGACGTCGACGGGCCAACGAGCCCGGGGGCCGGCAGCACTCCCACCGGGTGAAGGTGACGCCGGAAGAAGAGGCGGTCTTGGTGCAGCTCGCCCTGGCCCAGGGCGTCACGGTGCCGCGTCTGCTCGTCGAGGCCGCCACGAGCAGGTCGGGGGAGTCGTCCACGGAGCGGCGGGCGGTCATCGCGGAGCTGCTGGCTGTACGTCGGTTGCTGGCGGCGGTGTCGAACAACGTCAACCAGCTGGCGAAGCACGCCAACTCCGGTGAGGAGTTCCCGGAGGAAGCGGCGGCGACGTTGCGGGCGGTGCGGCGGCTGGTGCCTCGCATTGACGCGGCCGCGGATGCGTTGGCCCGCCCGTGATGCCGAACATCACCCGGGGGGAGCGGATGGGTGGCCTGATGGCCTACCTGCAGGGCCCGGGCCGTGCGAACGAGCACACGGAGCCGCACCTGGTCGCCGGTGATCCGGCGGTGATGGCGTGGCACGACGACGCGGTCCTGGACCGGTCGACGGCGTTGGCGATCGCGGCGGAGCTGGACCATCCGCGGCGGCTGTTCGGGGTGGAGGTGGCGGGTGGGTCGGTGTGGCACTGCTCGCTGAGCTTGCGGGCGGAGGAGGGGCTGCTGAGCGATGAGAAGTGGGCGGCCATCGCCCACGAGTTCGTCGACGGGATGGGGTTCTCCGACGACACCCGTCAGGACGAGCACGGCGAGATGGTCGGTCGGGCGGGGTGCCGGTGGGTGGCGGTGCGGCACGGGGTGTCGACCAACGGCAACGACCACGTGCACATCGCCGTGTCCCTGGTTCGGGAGGACGGCACCAAGGCGTCGGTGTGGAACGACCGACGCACCGCGCAGCGCGTCGCCGGGGAGCTCGAGCGCAAGCACGGCCTGGAGGTGCTGGAGTCCCGCACGGCGGCGCGAGGCGCGCGGGGGGTGAAGCCGGCGGAGGTCGCCACGGCCCAGCGCCGCGGTGACGTGGAGCCGGCGCGGGTGGCGTTGGCGCGGGCGGTCCGTGCGCACGCGGGGGCTGCGGCGGACGAGGCGGAGTTCGTGCGTCGGCTGCGGCGCGCTGGGCTGCTGGTGCGGCCTCGGTTCGCGGCTGGCCGCGACGACGTCGTGGCGGGCTACTCGGTCGCGCTGCGGGTGAGCGCCAGTGGTGCGCGGGGCGCGGTGGGGGAGCGGCCGGTTTGGTACGGCGGCGGGCACCTGGACAAGGACTTGAGCCTGCCGCGGTTGCGGCGGGAGTGGCCGGACACCCCGAGCGGTGCGAGCGAGGCGGTGGCGGAGTGGAACGCCGGCCGCCGTGGCGCGCGGCCGGTCATGCCGGGTCGGGAGACGCAGGAGCCGGCGCCGGAGCTGTGGCAGGAGTACGGGCAGGGCATCGCCGCGCTGCGGGAGCAGCTGCGGCAGGTGCCGGTGTCGGACCGGGCGACGTGGGCGCACGTCGCGCACGAGACCGCCGGCGCGTTCGCGGCGTGGTCTGTGCGGGTCGAGGACACCCCCGGTCCGTTGGCCGAGGCCGCGCAGACGATTGCCCGGTCGGCGCACCTGCGAGCCGGTGAGGTGCACGCACGACGCGCGACGTCGGTGTCCGCGGTGAAGGGCACGACCCTCCTGCTGGCGTCTCTCGCGCGCGGGGGACAGGGGACCGTCGCCCAAGCAATCCTGCTGCGGCATCTGATGAACCTGGCCAAGGCGATCCACGACGCGCACCGGGCGACGGGCGAGGCGCAGCGCGCGGCGCAGATCGCCGCGGTGGCCCGGGAACAGCTGCGCCTGGTCCAGGCCGGCCTGCCCGCACCACGCCCCGGCACCGAGGTCTCTCGGGTCAGGGATGTCCCGGAAGCGGTGGCGGCGGACGCCGAGCTGGTGCGGTTGGCCCGGGCCGGGATGGCTCCGGTGGAGACCGCGCCGGCACGCGCGCCGGGTTCGCCCGTACCGACCAAGGCACCGACCGCACCGGACAGCACGCGGCCGCGGCGGCCGGTCGTGTCGCCGGCGGCGTCGACGAGCGAGGTCGAGCGGTAAGGGCCCGCCGGACGGGCCAGCAGGGGAGTCGGCGCGACCGCGCCGGCGACGGACTCAGGGAGGGGAACGGACGATGTCTCAGGACAGCGATGGGGTGAACGACGTCATGGACGGCGGTGCGCGGGTGGCGCTGACGCTTGCCGGTCAGGTGGGGGAGAGGCTGGCCCGTGCAAGGGAGCAGGCCGCCGGCGAGGCACGCGCTCTGGCCGACGACGAGGCGCGGGAGGTGCAGGCTCGCCTGGCGGCGGAGCGTGCCGCCGCGCGGGCGCAGCTCGCGCTGGTCGAGCGCGACGCCTGGTGGGAGACGGCCACCACGAAGCAGATCAGCGACGCGCTCCAGGTCGCCGTGACGTGGCAGGGGGTTGACCCCCAGGCCGCCGCCGCGGCCGCCGTCATCCAGCGCCAGGTTCAGCAGCGGTACGGCGTCAACGTCGACCAGCTGAACAGCCGGCCCGATCGTTCCGGTGAGCTACGCAGCGAGGCAGGTCGAGACGCAGCAGGGTCGGAAGGTGCTGCGGAGAGGACCGAGGCCGGGCGCATCCTCGCGGACGGCGCGCAAGGCGACGGGCTCGAGTACGACAGCCCCGCCCGGCGCCAGGAGCGGGCCGCTCGCTTGACCGAGCAGGGACAGGACCCCGAGTCGGTCGCCGCCGTCATGTCCGCCGACGTGTCACAGGCGCGGCCGGCTAGGGGCGCCGTCACAGTCCCGTCCACGAGAGCGTCCACCACCACCGCCGCCGCGCCAGCCGTCCGTGAGCAGCAGGTGGAGCTCGGCCGCTAGGTCCAGAGCGATGCGCGTTCTCCGGCTGTGCTGCTGGCCGGGCTCCGGATGACGCGGTTGAGCGGAACTGCAGACCGGACGGGCCTATCGGGACGGCCTTTGACGAGGCGACGGCACCTCGGAGGCCAGCCCGGGGGCGTCCGGTAGAGGGTCGTCTATCGGCACGACTCGTTCGATGAGCCTGGTCGGGTTCGTCAGCGGCGTGATGGCTGTGTCGTTCGACCCGCCTGGGCAGGTCGCAGGAGCTATGCGTAGGCGCTCGGCATGGCGGCGGTCCGGAAGGGCGAGAAGGTGAGGATCAGGGCCGCGGCCACGAGCCCGAGGATGCCGACGGCGATGACGGGGCGGTTGCCGTACGCGGTCGCCAACAGGCCGGCCAGAGGCGCGGCCACGGCGATGGAGCCCCAGTTGAGGGAACGGATGGTGCCGTTCATCCGGGCCCGCAGCCGGTCGGGGGTGACTGCGTTGCGGTAGCTCATGTCGAGAGGACCCTCGAGCCCGGCCCCCAGCCCATAGATCAGCTGTCCGATCACCAGCAGGACGGCGCCGATGGGGCCCGGCGGGGCAGTCAGCAGGAACAGGAACGCCAGAGGATGCAGCCAGTCCGCGAGCACGCACACGCGGCCGAGGCCGAAGCGCTCGGCCGCTCGTGGCGCGAGCCCAGCACCGACCACGCCGCTCACCCCGGCGCAGGAGAGGACGAGGCCGACCGTGAGCGCGTCCAGGCCGAGCTCCTCCGTCGCGTGGAAGACGAAGATCGTCATGATCGCTGAGTTGAAGAAGAACCACAGGTGCAGCGACACCGCGTACGGGGCGAGCACCCGATGGCGGTACACCCACGACCCGCCCTCTCTCATCTCACGCCAGAGGTGACGGTCGGGCTGCCGCCGCGGAACAGGCTCCTCCACCCGGATCGTGGCCATGAGGACAGCCGAGACGGCCTTGCTGCCCGCGTTGAACAGGATGGCCACGGGGGCGGAGAAGAACCTGACGAGGGCACCACCCAACAGAGGGCCGACCGCCTCGGCCGCCGTCATGCTCTGCTCGATGCGCGAGTTGGCTAACGGGAGCGACTCCATAGGCACGAGTCGCGGCAAGTAGGACTGGTGGGCGGCATGGAAGAACATCGATGCGGCCCCGACGAGGGCCACCAGAACGCCCAGCACGGGAACCGTCAGCAACCCGGTCACTGCCAAGGCCCCGATCGCCCCGGTCGCCAGTGCCGTGACGGTGTCGGACGCGATCAGCACCGGTCGACGGCGCATCCGGTCTGTCAGCACCCCCGCCAGTAGACCCATCGCCAGGGCCGGCGCCCACTGCGCCGAGCGTACGAACCCGATCTCCGCCTGGTTGGCAGACAGGGTCTGGATCAGAAGCAGCTGCAGGGTCAGGCCGAAACTGAAGGTGCCCAGCCAGGACACGGTGCCAGCGAGCCACAAGCGTACGAACGACGGATAGGCCAGCACCCCCCGGTTCGACACGGCGTCAGTGAATCAGACCAAGCCGGTCGAACATGGTGTAGCGGGACGCCGAGGTCACTTGGAGCTTGAACGGTCTACTGTCTCGCCCCGGGTTCAGTGGAGGCTCGGAACTGACGCCTCGACGGTAGTCGGGGCGAGGTTGGGACGGTCCTGCGTGTCGATCTGAGACCCATGGGCGGCCTCGTGCTGTGCCTCGAGCTCGGCGGGTGGGACGAGGCCGATCTCGCCGTGCAGGCGCCGGTGGTTGAACCAGTCGATGTACTCCGCGACGGCGATCTCGAGGTCGTCGATGGACTTCCAGGGGCCCTTGTTCCGGACCAGCTCGGCCTTGAAGAGGGAGTTGAACGCCTCGGCCAGGGCATTGTCATACGAGTCCCCAGTGGACCCGACCGAGGCGACGGCGCCGGCCTCGGCGAGGCGCTGGGTGTAGCGAACAGCGACGTACTGGACGCCCTTGTCGCTGTGGTGGGTCAGGCCGGTGACGTCCTGGCCGGCGTGCTGGCGTGTCCAGATCCCCATCTCCAAGGCGTCCAGGGCGAGGTCGGTGCGAAGGTTCTTCGACAGCTGCCAGCCCACGACCCGGCGACTGAAGACATCGATGACGAACGCTGCGTAGACCCAGCCGGTGAAGGTGCGGCAGTACGTGATGTCGGCGACCCAGAGCTGGTTCGGGGCCGTCGCGGTGAACGCCCGCTGCACGAGGTCTGGTCGGGTGTCCGGGCCGTCGCCGGGGACGGTCGTGCGCGGACCCTTGGCGCGCGTGATCCCGCGCAGCCCAGCGGCGCGCATGAGCCGTTCGACGGTGCAGCGGGCGACCGGTCGGGGCCCGTCGCCGCGGTCGACGACGTGACCTTCCCGACGCAGCTCCGCATGCACCTTCTTCGCTCCGTAGACGCCGTAGTTGAGCGCGTGCAGCGTGCGGATGGCCTCGGTCGTGACCGCGTCCTGACGGCTGCGCTGCGAGGGTGGCCGGACCTTGGCGGCGTAGTAGGTGCTCGGGGCGATCGTGACGCCGGCCTCGGTCAGGGCGGTGCAGATCGGCTCGACCCCGTGCTCGGTCTTGTGGGCGTCGATGTAGTCGACGATCACCGCTGTGGGCGGTCGAGCTCCGCCGCGAAGAAAGCCGACGCGCTGCGCAGGATCGCGTTCGTCCGGCGCAGCTCCTTGACCTCACGCTCCAGCTCGCTCAGCCGTTGCGCGTCGGTCGTCGTCGTGCCCGCGCGGGCGCCCTCGTCGACCTCGACCTGGGTGACCCAGCCCCGCAGCGTCTCCGGGTTGATGCCCAGCTGCTCGCCGATCCGCCTGCACGCACCCGGCCTGCTCGCCGGGTCCTTCCGGGCGTCGACGGTCAGCCTGATGGCCCGCTCCCGCAGCTCGTCGGGGTACTTCCGTGGTGCTGCCATGGCTCTCATCCTCCGTGGATTGAGAGCCTCCATCAATCCCGGGGCGAGACACTTGTGGATGCTCGGACTGGGCCTCGTGGTCGGTTCGGCATTCCCGCTGGTCCTGATCCTGATCGGGGTCCCTGCCCCGTTGACGCTTCGCCCAGCGTTCGTGCTGGCCTGCGTGATCGCCGGGGTGCTGCTGGCCTTGTTGAATCATGTTCTCGCCCGACGTGTGGTTGGCCGTCGCCTGACGGGCCTCTCCCAACAGATGCAGTACGTCAGCGCCGTGATCCGCGACGCCGCGTGGAGCGGGGACTGGGGCCGTTGCACCCCCGAGGAGTGCAACCTTCCCGTGGACTCCGACGACGAGCTGGGGACCGCAGCCAGGTCGTTCAACGAGCTGGTGTCCTCGCTGGCCGCATCTCGCCAGATCCAGCAGGCGAGCACCGACATGGGCCAGACCTTGTCCCGGCACTTGGAGCTCGAGGAGTTCGCTCCCTCGACCCTAAAGGCCGTGCTCACTCACGTGAAGGCTGCGGCCGGCGTCTTCGGCGTCGTCCGCGACGGCCAGCTCGACCTCGCCGCCACCCACTGTCTTGCGGGGCTCGCGCTCAACCAGGACATGGCCGTCATGGCGGCGATGGCGACCGAGGAGTTGGTATTCCTGGACATCGCTGCCGACGTCCAGATCACGGCCACGCTGGTGGACTTCCGACCCGCTCGAGTCGTCGTCCAGCCGTTGCGTTTCCACAACAACCCGGTCGGGGTGATCGTCCTGGCCTTCCAGGTCCCGCCGTCCGCTGAAGCGACGCGACTGCTGCGATCGTTCGCCACGCCCGTCGCAGTCGCCCTGAACAACGTGCTGACGCACGAACGGTTCCAGCGTCTCGCCGTTGTCGACCCTCTCACTGGTGCATACAACCGGCGCTTCGGCTCCGAACGCCTCGCCGAGGAATGGGCGCGCGCCGCACGGGGCGACAGCCACGTCGGAGTGCTGTCCCTCGACCTCGACCACTTCAAGGCGATCAACGACGACTACGGCCACCTTGCCGGCGACCGCGTGCTGCACGAGACCGCGACAGCCGTCCGAGCCGTCCTGCGCGAAGGGGACGTCCTGATCAGGACCGGCGGCGAGGAGTTCCTCGTCCTCATGCCCGGCGCCGGCACCGACGACGTCCACCGCATCGGCGAGCGGATGAGACAGTCCGTTGCAGCAATCCGCATCCCCCACGCCGACACCTGCATCACCGTCACGGCCAGCCTCGGCGGCGCGTCGACCACCGACACCAGCATCGACAGCTCGGATACCCTCCTCGCCCGCTCCGACGACGCGCTGTACGTGTCCAAACGCTCCGGACGAGACCGGCTCACCATGGCCACAACACCCCTGCTATCAACAACAGCATCGGGCTCTCCCAGCTGATCAAGTCAGCCACCGCTGATCGACCGACCAGCTGCGCCCCCGTCGGCACCCAGTGCCAGCGCTTGGCGTGGGTCTCTCGCCCTTCAGTTGGGGGTCAACAACCGCTTGTAGCCGTCGGCACACGCGTGCACGTGAGACGCAGCATCCGGTCCCGGCGTTCCGTCGCGAGCTCCACGGTCGTGCGTCGCCGGTCAGCGATCCCCCACCGGGCGGCGCGCTCGGGGCTTCCATAGCCGGGTGTTTGCGTCGGCGGACCGCCGGGAGGGCAGCGGTGTCAGTGAGGGGTCGACTGCTCAGACCCGTGGTTGGTAGGGGCTGCTCAGTTGCTGATGGGGTCGCCCAGGGCACCGAGCACGCAGGCGACGAGCAGGCGTTGGCCGTCGGCATCGATGGTGTCAACGGGTGCGTGGGCCACTACCCAGGTCCGCATTCCCGTGGGCAGGCACCCAACGGCGCAGGCGGCCCGGACCAGGGCATGGGAAGGATCGCTGTACTGTCCACCGGCGATCAGGCCCTCGGCGAAACGGTGAGCCAGGGTGGCGGGTAGTCCGGATCCTTGAACGTGCTCGGACAGATGCTCCAGCACGCTGGGATCGTTGATCACTCCCACTCGAGGAGCGACCGTCGACAGGAGTGCGACCAGCTGGGTCACGAAGTCGCGCCGGCCCGCGGGGGTGCTCAGCTCCGGTTCAGCGGAAAGCAGGCTGTCGGCCCCGCTGAGCACCGGTTGGACGAGGCTCTCGAGGATTTCCCCCTTCTCCTTGAAGTGGTAGTACACGGCCGCCTTGCTCACGCCGAGCTCCACCGCGATGTCCCGGATCGAGGTGGCCGAGTAGCCATGGTCGGTGAACCTGCGCAGAGCGATCTCGAGGATCCGACCGCGGGTCCCGCCCTGATCGTGGTCCTGGGACGGACTGGCCATCATCTACCTCCTTGACGACCGACAAGTAAGTGAGTCATGGTGACTCTACCGCTGGTTCTCTCCTTGGGATGGTCTCGCATGTCCGTACTGGCTCGCTTCGCCGTCGCTCGACCATGGTTCGTGATCGTCGTGTGGGTGCTGGGCATCTTGGGGGCACAGGTTGCGGCGCTGCAGGTCGGCAGCGACTACCGCAACGAGTTCACCCTGGAGGGCACGGACTCCCAGGCGGCGCTGGACGTACTGGAGTCGCAGTTCCCCGACGCCGCGGGAGACAGCGACCGCATCGTGTGGCAGGTCCCGGACGGTGCCCTCGCTGACGACGCTACTGCGGCGCAGATCCGGACCCTGCTGTCGGCGGTCAGCGAGGTCGAGACAGTCGGCGGCGTGAGGGGCCCGCTGGCCCCCGGCAGCGACCAGCTGCCGCCGGCTCAGCTTCAGACGCAGATCAGCGAGGACGGCACCATCGCCTACGCGACCGTTCAGTACGACGGGATCGCCGCCGAGCTGCCGCGCGAAGACCTCCAAGAGGTCGCCGACCTCGTCGCCGAGGCCGACGAGGCGGTCGGTGAGGACGTCAGCGTGGCCATAGGCGGCCAAGGCGTGGCACGCCTGAGCGCCCCGGAGATCGGCGCCACGGAGATCGTGGGGATCGCCTTCGCCGCGGTCGTCCTGTTCGTCGCGTTCGGGTCCCTCGTGGCGGTGTCGCTGCCCATCGCGTCCGCGATCGCCGCCCTGGGCCTCGCGCTCGGCGTCATCGCGCTGGTGAGCAACGTGTGGACCGTGTCGGATGTCGCGCCCGTGCTGGGGGTCCTGCTCGGGCTCGGGGTCGGGATCGACTACGCACTGTTCATCGTCAACCGGTTCCGTGGACAGCTGCTGAGCGGCAGCACGGTCCAGGATGCGGTGATGCGCGCCATGACGACCTCGGGACGGGCGGTCGTCTTCGCGGGCGTGACCGTGGTCATCGCCCTGGCCGGCGTGCTCGTGCCGGGTATCACCTTCCTCAACGGACTGGCGATCGGCGCAGGTATCGCGGTCCTGGCGACCATGCTCGCCGCGGTGACCCTCCTGCCTGCGCTGCTTGGTCTGCTGGGGGCGAGGACGCTGTCTCGCGGGGCGCGTCGGAAGCTCGCCGAGGGACATCGCATCGACCAGCACGCATCTGCGGGGTTCGCGGCTTGGGCCAGAGGGGTCGCCCGGCGGCCGGTCCTGGCCGCCGCGGCGGGCGTGCTGTTCCTCGGAGTCCTCGCCGTCCCGGTCGCGGACCTTCGTCTGGGTGTGGCCGACCAGGGCAACGATCCCGACGGGACGACGACGAAGGTTGCTTACGACCTGCTCGCCGATGGCTTCGGACCCGGTTTCAACGGCCCCCTCATCGTCACCGCCGACTACTCCGGGGCCACCACGACGGCCGACGGAGACGGTGACGCCTCGACCCAGCCTCCAGAAGGCGGTCCTGGCAGCGCGCCGATGCCGCCTTCGGTGGCCGGGCTGATCAGCGACCTCCAGGCCGACGAGTCCGTGCAGCAGGTCATCGGGCCCTTGCCCGCCCCAGACTCCCCCGTGGTCCTGCTGCAGGTCGTGCCCGAGTCCAGCCCCCAGGACGAGGCGACGTCCGAGCTCATCGACCGGATCCGGGGCCCCTACGCGGAGGAGGCGTCGACGCAAGGCGTCGAGGTCCACGTCGGCGGCGCCACCGCGACCTTCGACGACTTCGCCCAGGAGATCACCGACGACCTGCCGCTCTTCTTCGGCCTCGTCATCGGAGCCTCCGTCCTGCTGCTCGTCATCGCCTTCCGAAGCCTCATGATCCCGCTCCTGGGCGCGGTGATGAACCTGGTCTCGGCCGCAGCAGCGTTCGGGGTGATCGTCGCGGTCTTCCAGTGGGGCTACCTCGCCGACATCGTCGGCGTCGGAGAAGGCGGACCGATCGAGCCGTTCATCCCCATCGTGCTGTTCGCGCTGCTGTTCGGGCTGTCCATGGACTACCAGGTCTTCCTCGTCAGCCGGATCGCCGAGGAGTGGCAAGCCCGGAGAGACAACCGACAGGCAGTCCGCATCGGCCACGGCGAGGTGAGCAAGGTCATCCTCGCCGCCGCCTCGATCATGGTGTTCGTCTTCGGCGCATTCATCTTCGGTGACTCACGGACCATCAAGCTCATCGGACTCGGGCTCGCCGCCGCGGTCCTGCTTGACGCGCTCGTCATCCGCCTCACGGTCGTCCCGGCCCTCATGCACCTGCTCGGACGCAGCAACTGGTGGCTGCCCCGCTGGCTCGACCGGATCCTGCCCCAACTGTCCATCGAAGGCACTCACCAACCTGAGGCCGAGGCCGACGCCACCGCGCCCGCACCAACAGCAGAGATCGAGGCCCCCGGCAAACACGTCGCCGGCGCCACCCCCGACAACGGCGTCAACGCGCCGCGCGGGCGCAGTCGATGGGACGACGGCTACACGGAGGGCTACGCCGATGCGATGCAGCAGCGTCACGACGACGGATACAAGACCGGCTACGAGACCGCGGCCAGGCTGGACGGTGACCAACGACACCGCGCCGGCTACGAGAAGGGCTACCAGCAGGCCCTCAGTGACGACGCCACCCCACCCCACTCCTCGCCAGCTGCTACCCGGGCCCAGGACGCCACGATCGGCAAGACTGGCACGACCTGATCCCCGAGCACGTGAGAGGCACGGGTCGCGCAGGAAACCCCTGCTGAGGCCGTGAGCGGCCCGTAGCCTCAAGGCCCGCCACGGCGCCGACCGTCCCACAGACGATCCTC